>JBOEGY010000001.1:0-599109 GCA_050633665.1 Burkholderiaceae bacterium
TGGTACGCGAGCTGGGTTTAAAACGTCGTGAGACAGTTTGGTCCCTATCTGCTGTGGGCGTTGGAGATTTGACGGGGGCTGCTCCTAGTACGAGAGGACCGGAGTGGACAGACCTCTGGTGTACCAGTTGTCACGCCAGTGGCATTGCTGGGTAGCTAAGTCTGGAAGAGATAACCGCTGAAAGCATCTAAGCGGGAAACTTGCCTGAAGATGAGATCTCCCTGGGAACTTGATTCCCCTGAAGGGTCGTTCGAGACCAGGACGTTGATAGGCTGGGTGTGGAAGCGTGGCAACACGTTAAGCTAACCAGTACTAATTGCCCGTGAGGCTTGACCCTATAACTTTGCGAATAAGCTTGTTTATATGCCGCATCGTTGTTGTGTTAACAAAAAGCTTCACAACTCGAAAGACACTCATTGTGTGCTTGATAGCAATATCAAGAAGTAGTCTGCGAAGACTACGAATTACGAGTCCAAGAGACCGAATTCGACTACTACACTTCCAAATTCGCCAGTACGGCAGGCCAAATAAAGCCGTGCGGCAACCAGTTATGCCTAATGACCATAGCGCAATGGAACCACCCCTTCCCATCTCGAACAGGACCGTGAAACGTTGTAGCGCCGATGATAGTGAGCCTGCGCTCGTGAAAGTAGGACATTGTTAGGCAAATCACTCCAAACCCCCGTAGCGAAAGCTGCGGGGGTTTTTTATTGCGCGCTTCAAAAGTCGTTTCGTCGATAGCAAGCGAAGTTCGGGTAGATCGAAACCTTAGAAGGCAAACGGTTGAAGGAACTGGAGCGCGAGATTTCGGGGTTCGACAAGACTCGGGTCGTTGATTGTGGCGAGGTATTCAGCATACGAAGATTTCCTCTACAACAATCCAGTGCTGCCAGCCGTCACCGGACTCATATCGGGGTGCAAAGCGGTAATGCCAGCGGCCTTTGGCCCGGTTGATTTGACGCCTGGTTCGCTGCGCAACTCTTCTTCAGCGAATTTGTGATCAGGTGCGCCGAACCGAACCGGGCCTAACCGAAGTCAAACTCATGCGGATGCCCGCCGTGCCAACCCATCGCGTAAAGAATCACACTGCGCCGCTTGGGTAGGCCAGTGTTGTTGGCACGAGGATCTGGCGCCAGACATGATACGTAGCCGCACGGTGCTTCGAGTTGCTTTAGGCCTAGGCATCGGTTATCGGTTCCATCCCCCAATGGAGCAACTGCTGTCTCTGGTTGATGGAGTGTTTGGCAATTACGGGGCGGGTCAGCAGTTTTGTGTTCTCGGCTTGAGTTAAAGATCCACTGCGCTTGGTAGTGAAGCGTTCGCCATAAACGATTGCGAACTGATTCTATTGGCCTTGTTATTTCTCGGGGCCGGTTACGGCAATTTGGTTGCGGCCAAGTTTGATGATCCTGCGTAGTTCGAGCGGGTCTGAGCGGTAGGGTCGGCATAGGCTTCGCGAACGATTGCACGGTGCCGGCAATATCCGGTGCTGGATAGCTGGAGAGAATTGATTAGAGACTGCCGACTGCCACGCGACATGGCGGCTTGCTAATTGAGCTGTCCGGTTATTCGATCAGTATCGCTTGTTTTGTTCAGGTTCGCTAGAATAAAGGTTGAATCGTGGGCGCCGGTAAGCGGCCACAGTCCGTGCACTTTTCACCCTGAACATATCGGCGGGGGCCTTCAGTTTCAATGGCAAGTTGGGATCCGGAAATTAAGACACCAGCGCAGCAGCGAGAACTGAAGCGTCGTGCGATCTTGCGTGTTGCTGCCGGGCTGTTTAACGAAAAAGGCTTCCACGGAACTTCGTTGGACGAAATTGCTGACGTATTGGGTGTTACCAAAACAGCCTTGTACTACTACGTTAAGAGCAAAGATGCCCTACTGTACGAGTGTTTGACGGTCAGTTACGACTGCGGGCAGGACGCGCGCGAATACGCCGAGAAAAACGGCAAAGATGCGCTGCAGAAGATCGAGCTGCTGTATCGACGATTCATTGAGCTTTTAATGACCGAACGCGGCGCCTACACGACTATGGCTAACCTCAATGCATTGCCCGAGCCGCAGCGCAAAGTGTTGCTGGGGCGGCGCCGGCAATTGGACAGGTACAGTCGCGGCTTGTTGCAAAAGGCCGGTGAGGCAGGCCTGATTCGGGTTGTCGATCCGAAAATTGCGTCAAACTATTTTCTGGGCGCGGCGAACTGGATTCTCCGTTGGTACCATGAAGGCGAGAAGTCGCCCGAAGAAATCGCGGACATCTTTATGGATTTGTTACTTAACGGCATTAGCAAGACCGCGCCCGATTCGCGCGCTTGATCTGGTGTGGTTGGTCAGCGCGCGGTTTCTCTAAGTGCGTTCGGTAATGACGGCATCGAGAATGAACGCGCCTTGTCCGGGGGCTCCAACCCACACGGGGTTCAGTTCAATTTCCTCGAACTGGTGACCACGGCTAACCACTAAATCGCTAAGTGTGACAATCGATCTGACCAGAGCAGGAATGTCGTGACCTGAGGAGCCTCGCAATCCCTTAAAGAGCGGGGCGCAGCGAAGCGAGTTTAGTTTTTCGGTCACCATTTCCGCGGAGACCGGAAGCATGCACCGGGCAACGTCGCGGAATAGTTCAACATGAATGCCGCCCAGACCCATCGTCAGGATGTATCCAAACACCGGGTCACGACTGATGTTAAGCAATACCTCAAGTCCATTACCGTCAATCATTTGTTCGACCAGGACGCCGCCGAAATTGGCGTCAGGACAAGCGGTCTGTATGTTCGATTCGATTGCGTCGAAAGCAGTCTCGACGGCTGCAGGTGTTTGCAGGTTGAGTTTGACGCCGCCTATATCGGTTTTATGGGCAATTTCATTACTGACGACTTTCAGCACAACCGGATAGCCGATCCGCTGAGATAACGTGACCGCCTGTTCACGGGTGGTTGCCGTTCCGGCTTCAGGAGTCTGAAGGCCGGCTTGGGTCAGGAGAGACTTGCCGTCTGGCTCAGACAATGTACGCAGCGTACCGTCTAAGGCTCCGAGACCATGAGTAATCAGGGCTGGCGTGGGGTCGTGACGACGATGGGTATACCAGCGCCCGTAATCGATCCAGCGTCGGATCGCTTTGCCGGCATTGCGGGAGCTGCGCATCGGTACCATGCCGGCCTTGGCAAACTCTTGATAGCCACCGCCTTGACGTTCGCTTTGCCATATGGGAATGATCGGTGTCTTGGTGCGGGTCTGGATGCTGGCGTAACGCTGAGCTGATTTCCTGGTTACTTCGCCGTAATCTAGCGCGAACGGAACCACGACAAGGCTGACGGACGGGTCTGCGCAAACGGCAAGCAGGCTGTCATCGATCATTTCGGGGTCTGCCAGAGTCATTGCCGTGGTGTCGACCGGATTATTGATTGCGGCATAACTGGGTAGGCGCGCCTTTAGCGCGGCGAGAGTCTGCTCAGTAAACTCAGCCAGTTCCAGCCCCGAGGCGCCAAGAATATCGGCGCACAAGGCACAAGCGCCACCACTGGATCCGTACACCGCAATTTTTTCCGATCCGTTAGGTCGGGCTCTGGCAAGCAATGAGCCGAAATCGACTAACTCATCGACATCGTCGCACTCGGCGACACCAAGATGGGCTAACACGGCTGAGTTGACATCTGCGGAGCCGGTAATCGAAGCCGTATGGGAGGCGGCGGCCTTGCGGCCGTATTCGGATCTGCCGACCTTCAAGACACCAAGTCCGCGTCCGCTGCTAGTTGTCTTTAATGCAGCCTGCGCGAAGCGGGCACCGTCATTGACGCCTTCCAGTAACGAAAGAATGCCTGTGACTTTCGGATTGTCAGCAAAGAAATGAATGAAATCGGCGACTTGGAGATCGGCTTCGTTCCCCGATGAGGCCCACGCCGTGTATCCCGCGCCGCGCTCAGAACCCTGGATTAGGTTCCGCCCAAGCGCACCGCCTTGCGTCGCGACTGCGATCGGCCCGTATTGCAGATCGTCACGAAAAGCCGGTGAAAATGTCAGACCAAGCTGATGCTCGATGTTGACAATGCCCGGGCAATTGGGGCCGTATATTCGCATACCGGATTCGACAGCAATGCGGCGCATTTCAGCCTCGACAAGTTTGCCGGCAGCACTTTCCTCGCCGAACCCGGAGCTGAGCACAATGGCAAATCGGATTTTTCGATCAGCGCACTGGTTCAAGGCAGTAATGACTTCCTCGCCCGGAATGACGATGACGGCGGCCGCCGGGCTCACGCCAGCCGGCAGGTCAGCGACGCTGTTGAAACACTGATGCCCGTCAATCTGGTCGCGCCGGGGATTTACAAGATAAAGATCGCCTTCGAACTTACTGTGCTGAACAATGTTGTCCAGGGTACGTTTACCGATGCTTGCGGGGCGGTCTGAAGCGCCAACCAGAACGATGGAACCCGGATTGAACAGCTCGGTTAAATCATTGAACTTCACGAGTAGTCTCTTGCTAAAGTAGTTGCCGTTACCGTCAGGAAATTGCTGACATGCCGAGAATTTCGCGGCCAATAATGAGTGTCTGGATTTCGCTTGTGCCTTCAGGGATGGTCCCGCCGCGAGTGTCGCGGAAAATTCGTTCAATCGGGTAGTCAGTTGCATAGCCCAGACCGCCGTGCAATTGCAGGGCGGTGTTAGCGACCTCGAAGGCCGCTTCGGTGGCGTAGAGTTTCGCAATTGAGCAGTCAGACCTTGCCTGATGCCCTTCGTCGAGTGCCTGAGCCGCGTTGTACGCGAGCGCACGAGCCGCGCTGACGCGCATGGTCATCTCAACGATGTTGCGTTGAATCAACTGGAATTCGCCGATAGGCCGTCCAAACTGTTTGCGCGTCTTGGCGTACTCAATTGACAGATCGAGAGCCGATTGGGCTGCTCCGACCGCACCCATGGCAATGTTGACGCGCGCAGCGTCCAGCCCGTTGAGAACCTTCGAGAACGCTTTTCCTTCTTCACCAATTAGGGCTTCTTTGGGTAGTTTGACGTCTTGAAAGGACAGTTCGGCTGTACCCGTGCAGCGCAATACCATCATGTTGACTTTGCGCATTTCGTATAACTCGCGGTCAACGATAAATGTTGAAATGCCGCCATTGCAATTCGGGCTGTATGTGCGCGCAGCAACCACGCAAAAGTCTGCATATTCACCATTGGTGATCCAGAGCTTGGTTCCGTTGAGCAGCCAGTGATCTCCTTTGTCTTCGCAGCGGGTTTCAAGTCCGCCAAGATTTGATCCGATGTTCGGCTCACTCAGGCCTGTACAACATTTGATTTCGTTTTTCAGCAGTGGCTTCAGGTAGCGTTCTTTCTGCTCGGGTGTGCCCTGGTCTGCCAGGCGGTAGATGGTGCCATTGGTAATGTTGGCCAGGGTTCTGAGCGACCCCCAGCAATACCCCATTTCTTCGAAAAGCATGCCCCAGGTGGTGTAGTCCAGACCAAAGCCACCTTGTTGTTCGCTCAGACGCCCGCCGAAACATCCAAATTGCAGCAAACCATCAAATACTTCGAATGGAAATTTCTGGTCCGCCTCGGCTTGTGGAATTATCGGTGTGACCTTGTCCTTGAGCCATCGTCTCAGGCTATCGCGCAACAAGGTTTGTTCTTCATTAAAGCGAATAGACATAGGGGCATATCTCCGGAGGTCTTGCCTACTGGGCCATCAGGCTGGGTAGATACAAACTAAGTTGCGGATAACTCGCCAGCAGAATGAATACACCGAGTTCGAGCGCTATAAACCAGGTCAGCCCGCGGAAAATTTGTGACAGTTCGATCTGGTCGCCCAGAGACGACTTGACAATAAAGGCGTTGAGTCCGATGGGAGGGGTTATCAAGCCTATTTCAACAAGCTTGACCACCATGACGCCGACCCAGATCATGTTCATGCCGACGGCTTCAAACATGGGTTGCAAAATCGGGAGCGTAATCAGAATAATGCCCAGAGGATCGAGGAACATGCCAAGCACGATATAGATGATCGCCATAAAGATGATCACGGACAATTCGCTTATATTGGAATCGGCCATTACCGATGCGACCGCATTGGGCAGGCCGCTCATGGTCATGAAACGCGTAAGCAGGACTGCACCAATGGCGATGAAGAGAATCGTCGCGACGCTTTTAACGGTTTCTATGAGCGAAGCGAAAAATTGCTTCCAGCTAAGTTGGCGCATGCTTACTGCTATGAGCAACGCACCGAACGCGCCGAACGCTCCGGCTTCAGTTGCGGATGTCAACCCGCTATATAGTCCAAAAATGACGATAAATATCAGAAGGGGTAATGGCCAAATCTTGAGTAAGGCATCTACTTTCTCGGTCATGGCCGGCTTTTCGGCGAGCGGAGGGGCCAGTGAGGGATCGAGTTTGCAGCGCGTCACGATCATGATCATGTATAGCAATGCGGTTAACAGGCCCGGCACAATGCCCGCGATGAACAATTGACCTATCGGTGTTTCGGTGTACCAGCCGAACAGAATGAACAGGATACTGGGCGGAATCATGGAGCCGATGGTTCCCGCGGCCGCAACCGTTGCAGTGGCCAGCGACTGACGGTAGCCCGCTTTTAGCATTTCTGGTACAGCGATTTTGCTCATCGCCGCGGCCATCGCAATGCTTGATCCGGATGCCGCAGCGAAGCCGGCGCTAGCCGCACTGGTTGCGACCGCAAGCCCGCCCGGGAGGCTGCCCAGCCAGAGCCTGGCTGCTTGAAACAGCCGGGTGGTGATCCCCGAGTGATGGGCGATCGCGCCCATCAGAATGAACATGGGAATCGCAGACAAAGTCCAACTGGCAGAGAATTCGTGCGGAACGATGCCGAGCTGGCTCCAGGCCGTATCAAAGCTTCGTAAGTACCAGATGCCGCAAAAAGAGACAAAAATGAGAGAAAATCCGATTGGCACACGAATGGCCAATAAGACTAAAAGCGCGACAATGCCGACCAGTCCGGCTGCGATAGGTGTCATGGACTACTCCTGTCCACTCGGCTCGTCAGCCGGAGATTTGTTGTCAATGAAATGAGGCTTGCCGAGCAAGGTGATGTCTTCGATGATCTGAGCGATCAGAATGATCGAGCTGAAGACGAATGCGAGCGTAATCACCCACCGGACGGGCCATACCGGCAAAAAGGAGTCGACGAGATATAGCGCCTCATCAATTTGGGTTTTGTCGATGGCGGTTTCGAATGTCTTCCAGGCGATCAGGGCTGACATGGCGAATGCGATCAGACTGCCGATCAATGTGGCAATCCTGCCAACACGGCTGTGAGCGTCCCGAATGAACAGCTCGATCAAAAGGTGCTCCCGGTCAAGCTGGATCAGCGCGACCGGGAGGAATGCCAGGCAGACCATGTAGATGTGTTCGACAACCTCAAGAGTGGCGTGCACCGGTTTGTTGAAAACATAGCGGCCAATCACGTCAGCGGTGACATGAGCCATCATGAGTAGGGCGCAGATCGCGCCCAGTGCGGTGAGAAAAACCGCAATCGGTCGCATTGCCTTGAGAATCAGCGTATGCATGGTCTATGTTCCTGGGGGCGGTTTAGAACTTCACTTTGGAATAAATTTCGCGTACCAGTGCCTCACGATACTTGTCGCGATCGGAGCCGATCTCGGCAACGATCTTTTGCCATTTTTGATGCACGGGCGGGAACTTGGCCATGATTTCTGCCGCGTTCGTCAGCCGGCGTTTCTTGGCCTCTTCTTTCGCGACATCGACCAGTTTGCCGAGGTAGCGATCCCGGGCTTCGGTCAGGTCTGCTTCAGGTTCGTGATAGGCAACTCCTCTTTCCTCGGACTCCTTCCGGGCGACCTTCGCTTCGTCGATGTATGCCCAGGTGCCCGCTGTGACCAGGTCAGCCAGCTGTGACTGGATGAGCTCACGATGTTTGGCCGGCAATGACTTCCACTTGGATTCGCTGATAACGAACGGAGCGCCGCTCATATACACGCCAAAGGACTGACGTGTCATATGCTTGGCGACTTCATTGAAGCTGTAAGACTTCATGTGTGCATCCGCAGCGTAGGTGCAATCAGCTTGCCCGCGTTGCAGGGCTTCGAAGGTTTCAGTGATCGGAATATTGACCGGGATACCGCCGTACTCTTTGGTGACAACACCAAATGAGCCTGGTGAACGGATCTTCTTGCCTTTCAGGTCAGCTGCCGAAGTTAGTTTTTCGCGGCAGGCCAGGTAAAAAGGCGTGGTTGATACGTGTGCCATTGCGATCACGCCGTTCTTTCGCCAATCATTACGGCACTGCTCGCAATTAAGTAGCAGGTATTCGTTGGCTGCGGCGGACATTACCAGGGCATCTGCGCCAAAACCGCCGTTACGGCTGGCCATGACTTCATAAGGGACTTCTGAGCTCGTGTAGGCGTCGATCATGTAGCTGACGTCTGCCAGGCCGCCTTTTACAGAAGCCAAAGCCTTTGTGACTTTGGCGACGGTGCCACCCGGATACCAATTGAACTTGATTTCACCACCGCTCGCCTCAGTGACTCTTTCAAGCCAGGAGCCGATCTGTTTGTTCAGGGCATGAATTGACGGTAGCGGACTGGCGAAATTGATTTCGCTTTGTTCAGCCGATGCCGATGAGCTAAAGCTCAGTGAGGCACTGGCCACCAGTGCGATAACGCCGCGCAACGCGTAGTTGGATTGCATGTTGTCTCCTTGTTGTGAACACCGACTCGGTTACTGGTAACCGGTGGCGGGATTCTACTCTACAGTAAAATGATCAACTGATCAGTCAAACGATGATAATATACCAATCGAACACGCGATTCGCCATCGGTTTTTTTGGTCGGTCAGAAGCGTATTTTTTTATGTCAACCAATCAAAGGATTCCTTTGTGAGCCAAGAGTCCGCATCTCGAATCTCGCTTGCCATGTGTGCTCAATGTGGCGGCTACACTTTCCCGGCAGAAGCTTATGGGTGTCGTGTTTGCGGCGCATCCGGTGAGTCGCTTTCAGTAGTTCAATCGCCGACCTCGCCGCGCCTACAAAACTTCGTTACCGTGCATGCAGCGCTGGCTCCGGGTTTGAAGGTGCCCTGCATTGTTGGCGAAGTTGAGCTTGCGCCGGGAATCGTCGAGGAGGCGCTAATTGATGTAGCAGATGAAGGTTCTTTGCAGGTCGGGCTGATGCTTGATGCAAAGCGCATTGAACCGGAAGCCGGTCAGGAAGGCGATGCAAGTCGTTGGGTTTTTGTTCCTTCCAAGGAGTCTGGCGCGTGAATAACCTGAACGCAAATAAAGCGGTTTTTGTCGTTGGCATTGGTATGCATCCATACCAGTTTCCCAGTGAAACACCTTATACAAAACTCGGCCTGGCCGCCGTACGGCAGGCATTGCGAGATGCCGGGATAAATTGGACCGATGTTCCGTCGGCTGTTGTCGGTACGGCTGCTTTGGGCATGGCTGCTGGGCGCGTCATGCTGCGCCATCTGGGTTCCACCGGGCTCGAGGTTGAGCAGGTAGAGAATGCCTCGGCTTCTGGTTCAACAGCTTTTCGTTTGGCCTGCCTGCAAGTGGCTAGTGGCGAGCACGAACTGGCATTAGCTGTTGGTGTTGACAAATTCGGCGACGGGCGCCGTGCGGCGCTGAAAGACGGGTTAAGCCCGTTGAGTCCAACCGCGCATATTCCGTTGGTCAAATTTGCTCTGCTGGCCCGCCGTTGCATGCGCGATTATGGTTTGTCAATCGAAGACCTGGCCGACGTCGCTGCAAAAAATCACAATAACGCTTCGTTGAATCCCTACGCGCAGTTTCGTAAGCCGAGAACACGGGAGCGGGTTCTGAGCTCGCCGAAAATTGCTGGCGATCTGACAGGCTTGCAATGCACGCCACGTGGTGAAGGTGCGGCGGCGGTAATCGTTGCCAGCGAGTCGGCGATTAAGCGCCTGGGCCTGGATGTAAAACGCGCAATTCGCGTTTTGTCCTCGGTTTCCACGAGTGAAAAATTGCCTGGCGCTTCTGATGCTGCGGTTCCGCCAATTATTGACATGGTTAGAGAGTCGTCTGCGCGCGCTCTCGATCTGGCGGGAGTCTCTGCTTCTGATCTTGATCTGGTTGAGTTGCACGATGCTTTCAGCATCGAAGAGTTGCTTTACAGCGAAGCGATTGGTGTCTGCGCTCAGGGCGAAGGGGCTGATTTTCTGCGTCGTGGTGCGTCAGCCATTGGTGGTAGCTGCGCTGTAAACGCCTCGGGCGGTCTGATAGGCATGGGACACCCCCTAGGGCCTACCGGACTTGGTCAGATCGCCGAAATCAGCCGACAGCTTCGGCATGAATCAGTGGGTCGCCAACATCCTGGTGCCCGCATGGGACTGGCCCACATGATCGGATTGGGTTCGGTAGCGGTCGCTCATGTATTAAGACGGGACTAAAGCAATGAGTAGCGAGAAGAAGTTGGAAACCATACTTTATGACGTGCAGGATTCAGTCGCACTGATTACGCTTAACCGCCCTGAGCGAATGAATTCTATCGGCGGCAGCATGAAAGATGATCTGTCCCGATCTCTGTTTGAGTTCGCGCGTAATGACCAGAGCGTTCGTGCTGTGGTCATCACAGGTGCTGGGGAGCGGGCATTCTGTGCTGGTGCCGATATCAAGGAACGGGCGGGTAAATCGCTGCCGCTGCCAGATTATCACTTGCGCCAGAAGTCCACGCACGATTTGTTTCGCGCCATTGAAACCTTTGAGAAACCGGTGATTGCCGCGATAAACGGCGTTGCGCTTGGCGGCGGTCTTGAGATTGCGCTATGTGCTGACATCCGTATTGCCTCAAGCAACGCCCGGCTGGGGTTGCCCGAAGCGCGCATAGGCGCCTTACCGGCCGCTGGCGGAACCCAGCGATTGCCCCGACTGGTCGGTCCTGGGTGGGCCAAGCAACTGATGCTGACCTGTGATCACATCACGGCAGAACAAGCCTTGCAAATCGGCTTGGTCACTGAAGTGACTGAGTCGGCAAATTTGCTTGAAACGGCAATGGGAATCGCGGCGAGAATCGCGGCAAATGCGCCTCTTTCGCTGAGGTTCATCAAACAAGCCGTTGATTTGGGCTCTCAGGTTGGTATCGATGCCGGTCTGGAGTTCGAACGATACGCCGCGGCTATTGTGGTGAGTAGCGACGATCGTAAAGAAGGGATGACTGCATTCGTTGAAAAACGTAAGCCTTCGTTTCGCGGGCAGTGAAGTAATAAAAGAAATCAGGAGTCAAAAGTGGATTTGAATTTAGACGGGCGCGTAGCGTTTGTAACCGGCGGTGGGCAAGGTGTAGGACGAGAGATTTGCATGCAACTAGCCAGGGAAGGCGTAAAAGTTGCAGTCAACGACTACTTCAGCGAGCGTGCCGAGGCCGTAGTCGGCGAAATCCAGAGCCAGGGCGGCCAGGCATTCGCCGCGCCGGCCGATATCACCGACAAGTCCGCCATTGATGAGGCGATCAAGCAGGTGACAAGTACTCTCGGACCGATCGATATTCTGGTCAATAACGCTGGCGTAACCGTTGATCGCCGAGCAAAAGGCGGTATGGCCCCGGTGTTTGTCGAGACCAGCCCCGATGACTGGGAGCAGATCATCGCGCTGAACATCTGGGGAATGCTTCACTGTTGCCATGCTGTTTTGCCGTCGATGGCTCAGCGTCGCTGGGGGCGCATTGTAAACATCATGTCTGAAGCCGGCCGTAGTGGTGAGGCTCGGCTTGCTGTGTACTCAGGTGCAAAAGCGGCGATGTTGGGCTTTGCCAAGGCCATTGCCCGGGAACATGCGCGCGATTGTATTAATGTCAATACGGTCGCACTTGGCGCGGTCTCTCACGAAGGCATAGCCAAAGGGCCTTTGAGTCCGCAGGCAACACCTGAGACTGATGAGCGTCTGGGGAAAATGATCAAGGCTTATCCGGCTTCGCGCGGCTTGCAGCGTTTATGTAATCCGAAAGATATCGCGCCGATTGTTTGTCTGCTTTCGTCAGATAGCGCTGCCTATATCACCGGTCAAAGCCTGGGCGTATCCGGCGGCTATCACATGCAATAAGTGTTATGAATCCAGCAGAACAATTATTGATATGCGGTGATCGTCAGATCGACGGTGTCACACTGCGCCTTCAGGCCGACAAGGTGGCCAGCGCGCTGTTAGATTCTGGCCTGAAAGCAGGTGACAATCTGGCAGTCATGTTGCGCAACGACTTGCCTTATTTTGAGCTGATACTGGCGACTCAGCGACTCGGACTGAGACTGGTCGCCATAAATTGGCACCTGCGTACAGATGAGGCAGCGTATATTCTGCAAGACTGTGGCGCAAAGTTGCTGGTGATCCACGCCGATTTGTTACCGTCGATGCGCGAGGCGATACCCTCTGCGGTTACTGTCGTCGCGGTGCCGACTCCGGCGGAAATTATTCGCGACTACCGACTAAGCGATCAGACCGCCGTTAGTTCGGGCGACAAACCCGCGCTGGACTGGGCAACCTGGCGAGACCAATACGATCCTTGCCAGGAACCCGAACAGCCATCCCTGGGAAACATGTTGTACACATCGGGTACGACTGGCCGGCCCAAGGCCGTCATGCGGCTGAACGGAAGCGCCCGCCAACATGGCGGCGCGACACGCGTACGGCAACTGGTCAGCCAGACCCGGGAGGGTATGAGGACTGCAATTGTTGCGCCGCTTTATCACGCCGGGCCGGGCGGTGGTGCGCGGGTCGCGTTAGCTCAGGCTAGCCTGATCGTGGTGATGGCGCGGTTTGATGCAAACAGAATTCTTCAGGTGATCGAGGAGCACCGGATTACTCATTTGTCGCTCGTACCAATCATGTTTGTACGATTGCTTAAATTGCCTGTTGAAGTCCGGGAAAAGGCCGATACCTCATCACTTGAGAGCGTTTCGCACGGCGGTTCGCCGTGTTCGCCCGAGATAAAGCGAGCAATGATCGATTGGTGGGGGCCGGTGGTAGGAGAAACTTACGGCTCAACCGAATGCGGACTGGTTACCTATTGCACCGCATCCGAATGGCTGGGTCGGCCGGGGACTGTAGGCCGGGCAATTCCTGGCATTTCGATCCGCATTCTTGACGACGACGGCAAGGTGTTACCAGCTAATCAGGAAGGCAATATTTACGTGGACGCAGGCGACAACGCGCTGCCTTTTACGTATCATAACAACGAGCAGCAACGCCGCGAGATTGAACGTGACGGGTATATCACCAGCGGAGATGTTGGTTATCTTGATGACCAAGGGTTCTTGTTCCTGACCGATCGCAAGCGCGATATGGTTATCTCGGGCGGCGTCAATATTTATCCCGCTGAGATTGAACATGCTTTAATGACTTGCCCCGCAGTTGCCGATTGCGCGGTTTTTGGTATCCCGGATCCGGAATTCGGCGAAGCGTTGGCCGTGGCGGTCGTGCCGACGGCCGGAGCCAGTCTGACAGCGGAAGTGATTCGTGACTGGTTGTCCTCGAGAGTTGCGGCATTCAAGATTCCAAAGGTTGTGGAGCATCACGACGCATTGCCACGAGAAGGTATGGGAAAGGTATTTAAGAATCGGCTGCGCGATCCGCACTGGGTCGGACATGAGCGGCGTATATGACGGCTGGTTCTGAAACGGCCGGCGATGTACCCGCTGGCTTCAAGCGACTGACTCTGGGAGGGCCGTACTTTGTTCGTCTTGGGCCTTCCTACTACCGCCTGCCAGAGCAAGGCGGTATAGAGGTCGGCATTCGGGTGACCGAGGAACATAGCAATGTCCAGGGCAATGCGCATGGCGGTATGGTCTCAACACTGGCGGACGGCGCTTTAGGCATTGCGCTGGTTTTGGCGCGCCAGAAGCGGGGCGGGCAGGTGACCGTGTCGTTATCGTCCGAGTTCTTGTCAGCAGCCCGAATCGGCGAGTGGCTCAAAGCCCATGCCAGGGTCACCCGGCTTGGCTCACGGCTCGCCTTTCTTGAATGCCAGCTTCGCGTCGAGCAACGGCTGGTGATGCGCTGCCAGGCGATTTTTTCAATATCTGACCGGCATGTGCGAGATGACTTGCCGGTTGATTTTCCAAGCTAGCCAGGCCTAGATCTGGCGATCGCTCTCTGCCCAGAAGCGTTCTCTTACCTGGCGTTTTAACACCTTGCCGACCGCGCTTCGCGGGAGCGTTTCCCAGAACTCGACCGTCTTGGGCGCTTTGACGCTACCCAGATTTTGTTTGCAAAGGGCAATTAGCTCGGCCTCCGTCACGCTGGTGCCGGATTTGAGTTCAACAACAGCTTTGACGGCTTCTCCCCATTTTTCATCCGGGACGCCTATGACGGCACAGTCCTTGACGGCCGGGTGAGCCCACAAGACTTGTTCAACGTCTGAGGGAAAAACATTGAATGAACCGGTGATAATGACATCCCGGAGCCGATCGACGATATACAAGTAGCCGTCGGCGTCCTTATAGCCGATGTCGCCTGTATGGTGCCAGCCGAATTCGCGGGTTGCTGCGTCTTTGTCACTATCATCGCCCCAGTAGCCTCGCATGACCATCGCACTTCGAACGACGAGTTCGCCGCGCTGGTCCGGCCCGAGAATTTCACCATCCGGGCTCATGACTTCAATCTGGGAGAACGGGGTAGGTCTGCCACAACTGCGCATCCGGTGGGCCAGCGACGAATCGTTGGCAATAGCTTGGTATTCGCCGGGTGTCATGCAGGCAATGAGGGTTGACGCCTCGCTTTGAGCATAACCTTGCGCCATGATTGGTCCGAAAATTTCCATCGCTTGAGCGAGTTTGGCCGCAGACATGGGCGCACCGCCAAAAGTCAGGTAGCGCAGCGAAGAAAAATCCCGCTGCCTGATGTCATCGCGAGCAATCAAGGAGTAAATGGTTGTGGGTGCCAGCGATACAAGGGAGATTCGTCGTTCTTCAATCGTTTGAATGACTTCATCCAGTATCGTATGGCGCATGATGTGAATGGTGCCACCCAGCGCGAGCACATGCAGGCTGTTTATGCCAGCGGCGTGTGTCATGGGTCTGGTGAGTAGCATTTGTGGGGGCTCCACGTAATGCCACAACGCCAGGCAGGTAGCAACATTGCACTCGACACCAGCCTGCGTTTGCATGATGGCCTTCGGGGTTCCTGTGGTTCCGCCAGAAACAGTAATTCGGAATAGATCATTGCGTCTTTCGATGCCGCCCGGAGGGAACTCGCCCGAATCAGGGCTGGCAGCCCAATCCTGAAGGCTTTCATCATGAATACTGGTTCGGTCCAGGCAGATTGTTCCCTGGATTGACGGGACAGCCGCGCGAATCGCTGGAATCTGTTCTTCATAATCGCTCAGGTAGAACAACCACTGGCATTGCGTGCGTTTCATGTGAGCGATGTTGTCGTTCAGCGACGAGCGGCCATTGAGCGGAATCCAGATGCCACGGGCCCGTTGTAAGCCCAGAATGGCCAGATACCCCCAGAGATTATTGGGGGTTAGCGTTCCGATGCGGCTTTGCGGCTCGAGTCCGGCATGATGCAGGCTATGCGCAATACGGTGGGTCCAGCTAACGACGCTCGGGTAGCTTAGTTCGAGAGTGTCTTCAGCCAGACATACTTTGTCTGGCGACAACATGGCGCCGCGATCGAGAAAGTCGATCAGATTCATAACCTGGCCTGTTTACGAGGGTTTAGTTTTCGGTGCGTCGGACGACCCCGGCGTGCAAGCCCCCATCGGAGAGCAATGCGTGTCCGTTGACGTAGCTTGATTCGTGCGAAATCAGGTAAAGGCAGGCGTACGCAACTTCCCAGCCTGTTCCCTGGCGGCCAAATGGGACACTGGCCGCACGTGATGCGCGACGGCGCGAGGCGTCTCGGCCCATCGGTGTGTCCATCAGGCCGGGCAATACCGCGTTGCAGCGTATTGCCCGGGGCTCGCCCGCTACCGCAAGGGCTCTGGCCAGGGAGATCTGGGCTGCTTTCGTGGCTTCATAGGTGGGATTGCCGCTGCCGTTGCGCAAACCGGCCAATGACGAGATCAATACCATAGAGCCGCCGGTATCCATCAGAGGTAGCGCCGCCTGAGCAAACAACATGTGACTGCGCAGATTGACTGAGAACTCGTCGTCCCAACTCTGGACGGTGATTTTGTTCAGCGGGCGGGCCTGCGAGATACCGACATTCATCACCAGGCCGTCCAGGCCGCCAAGCTGCTCGGCGCATTGAGCGACCATGGGGGCGATTGCGTCAGATTCTCGCACGTCAATAGTCTTGGCAAACGCTTGGTTGCCGCGCGCGGCAATTGCATCCACCGTTGCCTGAGCGGCTTCGGGAGCCGCATCCAGGCAGGCGACCGTTGCCCCTTCCAGGGCGAATATTTCGCTGATCGCTCGTCCGTTGCCAACCGGTGTGGTTTCGTCTGGCGGACTGGGGCGCTGGCCTGCGCCCACCACAATTATCCGCCGTCCCGCTAACCGGCCTTTTCCCGGTGACTGACCAAGGGTTTCTGCAAAGACTGCCCGTTCATGGTCGATCTCTTGTGGAGCTTGGTTCATTCGGTTTTCCCAGAAAAGATAGGCTGAGTTCAGCTAATGACACCTGGCGCTTCGATATCGACTTCGAAATTCTCAAGAAAGCGCGAAACCATCATGTAAAAGCCGATAGTAAGGACCAGTTCGCTGACCTGACGGCTGGTGAACAGCTCGCAGGCCTTTGTGAACATCTCATCTGGCGCTTTGACGTGATGCACCAGCTGGTCGGTGAAGTTAAGGACGAACTTTTCCAGATCGTTTAACGCTTCTGTTGGCGCGTCGGGTTCAAGCGCTGCGATTTTTTCGTCAGACAGGCCAACCGAGCGCGCCACGCGCTTGTGCTGATGTACCTCGTACGATGCACCGCTTAACAAGCCAACCCGTAGTATGGCGATTTCGCGCAGACGGGAATCGAGTTGATTCTCGCGTAACAAAGCGCCGCCTAGTTGTAGGAATCCCTCGGCTGCCGGTCCGGCATGCGGCAGCATTCGGTATAGGTTTAGCGGGCGGCGGGCGCCTAGCAATTCGGTATAGCTCGCCGGCGCTGATGACATATCAAAATAGGGAATCCTAGCCATGGCATGTCTCCTGCATCATCATTTACTTAACAGTAAATAAGTATACCGTTAAGTAAAACAAACTGAATCTACGAAGAAGATACCTGGTAGGAGCGGCCGAACATGAGCCAGAGCAACAAGGCTGCGAGCCCGGCAAGTCCAATCTGAGCGCCCAGCAACTGGGCTGAGTGGGTTGGCAGGTGAGTAATCACTGAACTGCCGGCGGCTCCTGAGCCGATTCGCAAGGCGCTTGACAATGCGGATGCACAGCCGATTAGTGCAGGGGCCGCGCTAATTGCCCCGATGCTGGCATTGGGCATGACCAGTCCGTTACCAATGCCGAACAGCAACATCGGAGCCGCAACCGACAAGGGGTTTGCATTGAGCAGCAGCGACAAGGTAAGCATCAGCGCGCCGGACGCAACGTAGAGGGCACAGCCCGATTCGATCATGACAGTCCGGGCGACCGTGAACGCCAAACGTCGCGACAGTGATGTGCCGAAAAAGAATCCCAGTGCTGGCAGGGCCGCGTAGTAGCCGTATTCCGTCGCCGGCACTCCCATTGTCGCAATCAGTAGAACTGGTGCCTCAGTGTGATACGAGTAGATAGCAAAAGCACCTAATGCGATGGGAACCGAGTGGATTAGAAATTTTCGGTTACCCAGTATGGCGGCATACCTGAACATCAGCGCGCGAATCCCTTCTTTGAATCGGCGCGCCGGGGGCAGGGTTTCGTTAAGCCTGATTCGTGTGGCGATCCAGAGCAAGACGGCCAGAATGCTGACAATCAGGAAATTGGCGCGCCAGCCAAAGTACTCCTGAATATAGCCGCCAATGAGCGGCGTGAGCATGGGGACGATCGAGATGGACATCGCAATGGTTGCGCTGGCTCGGGCGGCGTGGCGACTGTGCAGCGCATCGTTGATCATGGCTCGCGGCAGTACGAATCCGCCGCTGGCGCCCATTCCCTGAATCAACCGGGCCAGCATCAGTTCACCGATGCTGTCCGAGAACAGGGTGCCCAGGCTGCCGAGCATGAAGATCAGGACCGACCATCGGCAGACTCGCTGTCGCCCAAAACGGTCGCTTAGCGGGCCGGCGACCAATGAGAAGGTGGCCAGGGAAGCCAGGTATATGGCAACAGTCTGTTGAATTGCCTCGGGCTCAACCGCAAAAGCGGCCGCCATTGATTTTATCGAGGGCATGTAAATAAGCGAAGCGAGTATCGCTATCGCCGGCATGGCGGCAATCAAGGCGATTGGTGGTGCCGGTATATCGGGATCACGCAGGGTCGGAAATTCTTGAGAGTTGGCAGCTTTCATGGCGTACTGGAAAGGCTCAGGCCTCAGGAGCCAATCGCTTGAGCCGATCAACGGCGCGCTGCGCTTCCAGTAACAGAGAGTTGACTATTGTGCCGACTGGCTCGATTTGGTTCGCAAAACAAACGGCCGGGCCGACCGACAGCATGCCTTGTTGGTAGTTGCCCTGGCGGTAGGCTTGTTCGCGTCCGTATGTGCCAAGAAGTTGCTCGCCAAAACCGGCATAGGTGTCAACGCCTTCGGCCTCCAGCGCCATGACTTGACGGGATGTTTCATTGCGTAGAACGCGCCAGGTGGTTCCCAGTGACTTCAGAACGGCTACGGTGTCGTGCTCACCGGCGGCTATCATGCCTTGCTTGTAGTTATGATGCGTGGCGATCTCTTCGGCCACTAGAAAACGACTTCCCATGACGACTGCGTCGATACCAAGTGCCAGCAAGCCGACAATTTGTTCACCGGTGCCGATGCCCCCTCCCATGACTACCGGAACCTTGATCTGGCGGGCCGCCAGAGTCGCCAGGAACATGGTTGATAATTCGTTCATGCCGGGGTGACCCCCTTCCTCGTGACCGACAATGGCGACCGCATCTGCACCGAGCGCCTCGGCCTTGAGCGCGTGGCGGACGCTGGCGCTCTTGTGAATGACGACACCGCCGGCGGCTTGTACCGGGCCGAGTACCGGCTCAGGCGTATGGCCCGCGGTCTCGAAAGCCTGAACGCCTTCGCTTAGCGCGATTTCGATTCTCTCGCGTAGATCCTTGTCGTTGCGATCTCGTTTGGATACGCTGAAATTCACGCCAATTGGAAAGCCGTCAGCCAGGTCTCGGCATTTGCGGATTTCTTCGCGTAGTCTGGCCGGGGATTCAAAGGAGCGAGAAGTGAGAAACCCAATGCAGCCGGCGCGTGCACTGGCAGCCACATAGTTGGCTTCTGATAACCACATCAGACCACCGCAAAGAATCGGATTTTTTATGCCGAGTAAGGTAGTAATCCTGGTATTGAACTGGCTCATGAGGTGGATTCCGAGCGGGTCATGGGAACGGGAAACCGAGCCAGCTCAGATTCAGACTGGTCGAATAGCCCGCGCTGAACAAAGTGATCAAGCCGGCTGATTTCATTGGGCTCAAAGACTTCCATCGCGGGTACATCAGCATCGCGCAAGCGTTTTATCAAATCGTCTCGAGTGAGTCTCGATATGGTCAGAGCGATGCAGGCATTGATCTCCTCAGCCCGCTTAAAGCGCGCCTGGTGAGAATTCCAGCAAGCGGCCTGTTCGGTAAGGTCGAGTACCGCGACCAGTCGATCCCAGAAGTGTTGTTCGATTGCCGCCAGCGTCAGTCTCTTGCCGTCAGCGCATTTAAAGACACCATAAGCCGGTTTTAGCGATACCTGGTTGCGCTGTTCCTGTAGATCATCGGTTTGCCGGTACTGAAAAACGGCCCGGCGTGCGTTCATCCAGTGAGCCATGCAATCGGTGATGGAGACATCGAGATACTGACCTTTCTGAGTCCGGACACGTTGCAACAAGGCTGCATTGATCGCAGCCAGCGCATAGGTCGCGCCAGCGAGGTCAGCCACCGGTACGCCCTGATTCAGAGACTTCCCGTTTTCTGGCGAATAACTCAGACTGGCGATGCCGGCCGCTGCCAGATAGTTGATATCGTGACCGGGCAGATCGCGCCAGGGCCCGTTGGCTCCGTAGCCACTTAACGAGGCATAAATCAAACCGGGATTGTCTGCCTGAAGCCTGGCATAAGAAAAACCCAGACGATCCATGACACCGGGTCGATAAGATTCGATCAGCACATCAGCCGTTCTCGCCAGGTCATGGGCAATCTGGCGTTGACCGGAGTCTTTCATATCCAGGAGTCCGCCACGTTTGCCATGATTGAACGCATTGAAGAGCCCAGGAGACAGGACGCGGGTATTGTCTCCGTTTGGCGGCCTCTCAATTTTGATTACATCGGCGCCAAGTTCAACGAGATTCCGGGTTAGAAAAGGGCCAGGCAGCAACTCGCTGAAATCAAGCACACGCACACCGGCCAATGGACCCTTATCGACCGGCTGGGCCAGCCAGGTCAGGCCATCGGTCAATGGAGCGGGAGCCGCCACTACTTATCCCCGGTGGTCTGGCGAAATGCCCGTAAACCAATACGGATCAGTTCGGCACTGTACTTTTCCCGGTTGGCAGAAATGCGCTGGCTTGGACCGGCCAGTGAAATGGCCAGAGCTTCTTCTCCAATGAGACCGGCGACTGCAATGGAGGCGACGCTGCTCACGCCTTCGCCATCGACAAATGCGACGCCGTCCCTGCGGGCATCACGTATGCGCGCTCGCAGCGTGGACGGTTTAACCACCGTATCGGGCGTCAAGGCCCGCAGCGAGGTGCCTTCTAGCAGGAGATCGGCTTCGGCAACCGGCAGACTGGCCAGCAAGACCCGTCCCAGGGCTGAGACATGTGCCGGCACCCGCGTACCTATGCTTTGGATATAGCGTAGTTCGTAACGTCCTTCGTGAATACCGACAATGTTCACCCGCAAGCCTTCCAGTTTTCCGCACAAGGCAGTTTCGCCGGTTCGTTGCGAGATCAGCTCAAGGGCTTCGCGAACCGCCGAGCCCAGCGGGTCGTGTTCGGCGATAGCCTGGCTGGCCGAGAGCAGGCGATCTGTGGGATAGAACCGTCTGGATCGGGCGGTGCGAACAAGATAGCCCTGTTCCTGCAAGGTATGCAGCAAATCTGAACAACTGCTATCAGCGATTTGAAGCAGATTGGCGAGATCTGCATTGCTTAACTCTCGTTGCTCGCGGGCGAAGGTCTCAAAAATATTCAAGGTGCGTGCCGCGGCGGGGACGAAGGCGGGCATAGGAACTCTCTTTGACGCGTTTCGATATGTTGTAATATAGCCCGAAATACCGGAGATGAGAATTACGCTGATTCACCCCCGGAACAACACAGTACGCGACCGGCCCGATTGCAACGCAATGGGTTGCCCGCATTCAGGAGAGAGTGTCCTTGTGAGCAATATGACCTTCGACAAGAACTTGCGATTACCCTTGATAGTCGGTCCGATGCTGCGGGTCTCTGGTGTGGATTTGATTCGCGCTGTGTGCAGTGCTGGTGCCATCGGGTCTTTTCCGACGGCAAATTGCCGGGATCACACCGAGCTCGACAATTGGATGACTCAGCTCGACGAGTCATTGCAGAAAAACCGGGATGCTGGACTGAAGACGGCGCCGTATTGTCCGAACCTGATCATGCGGCGCGACGCCCAGACCCTGAGCGCGGATATAGATTTGGTGCTGAAGCACCGTTGCGAGCTTGTCATCACCAGTGTTGGATCGCCGGTTTCGGTGTTGCCACGCCTGCGCGATGCCGGCTGCAAAGTCTTTGCAGACGTCGCCACAATGCGTCATGTTGAAAAAGCCGTTGAAGCGGGTGTCGATGGTCTGGTCTTATTGTGCGCAGGTGCCGGCGGGCAGACCGGTTGGGCCAATCCGTTTGCATTCGTGAGGGCAGTGCGAGAGGTCTTTTCCGGGGCTATTGTTCTGGCCGGCGGTTTGTCCGACGGGGTAGGACTCAAGGCGGCGCGTGTGCTGGGGGCCGACTACGGATACATGGGTACGCGTTTTATCGCAACTCGCGAGAGTCTTGCCGATGACCGCTACAAGACGTTGGTTGCTGAGTCCGAGCTTGACGATATTGTGCTGACACGGGCAATTACAGGCCTGCCGGCGAATTTTATCGGTCAGTCCTTGCGCAACGCCGGACTGGATACAGACTCGCTGCCGGAAAACCTGACTGTCCAGGAGGCTCGTGCCAAGTTCGGCGGTGGGGGGGCCGCACCGGGCCGACCGCGCCGATGGGCCGATATCTGGAGCGCTGGCCATTCTGTTTCAGGGGTAGGGGATGTCCCTGGAGCCGGCGAGGTCGTCGAGCGAATCGCCCGCCAATATGACGCGGCCGCTGTCTGATCGCAGATTTTCCGTTACCCGGAGTTGACCTACGAAAAGCATTTGGTCGATTCACCGGCCAAACCGAAACAAGGCAATTATCTGACAACCGATCTCATAGACTGAGCGATAGATCTCGGTTTGTTCGGTCAGGTGCACCCCACGCAGGTATTCGTTTATCAGCAAGCGCAGCACCCGCGCTAAATGATTCGTGCACGACGTAATGACGACTTATGAGGCGGGCTTAGCTGCCTGTCGCGGTATGGAAAGCCGTTGGTTTGGCCGTAGATCGGTCCAACTTGACTAAGTCAGTCATCCACAGCTGATCCGCTAGTTCTAGGCCACCAGTGCAATAGGCGCAGCCTCATACCGCAGGCATCCTGCGGGCATGAATCGACTCGTTCAAAGTGTGTTGCTGTTCGCCCTGTTGCAAATGGTGGGTCTGATCCAAACCGGAACCGTCTTCGCCTGTGGTGCACAGGGCGGTCCGCAGCAAGACTACGCCTCACAGGACTGTCAGTCGCCCGTCCTTCATTCGCACCAGGGCCCGGACACCAGCACCGCGAATCCCGTCGATCTGATTACCGGCAACAAATTTCTGCAGCAGTTTGACGCACCGCTCGCCGGCGGGCTATCGGTAGCCCGGTTTTATAACAGCCGACACGATTTTGGCGGCGTGCTGGGTCCGGGGTGGCGACATGTGTTCGAGTTTTCGCTCAGTGTGCGGCGCAGTCGTGAAAATTCTGAGCATTATGTTGCGCAGGTTGTTCAGGGCGACGGGCGCCGCATTGTGTTTCAAGCCCCGGAACCAAACAACTATGCAGCATTCATTGCGGTTGATGCTGCATATGGCAGTCTGCGCCATTTTCCGCAACTTGGTGCAGATCGTCGCTGGCAGTGGCGCTGGCGTGACGGCACCCGCCTGTATTTCAGTGATCGTCAGCAGCTGACGGCGGCGCATGCTGCCAATGGTCACCGCCTGGATTTCAAGTATGACCGGCATGATCGGCTGGTACGTGTCATCAATCGCCATGGCTCCTTGCTGAGAATGCACTACGGGTCGCAGCGCTACGGCGCCAGGCGGCGAGTGCGCCTTCGCGCGGTGACGTTGCCAGACGGGCAAGTGCTGCGGTATTCGTTTGACAAGAACGGGGTGCTCGAATCCGCAACGATCAATAAGGTTCAACAATGGCGTTTCGAATACGCCGATGATCGGTTCGCCGCATTAACCCGGGTCTTCGATGGCGAAGGGTTACTCCGGCGGTCAATTCGTTACACCGCTGACGGACGGGTAGCGTTTTCAGCGCTTGGTAAGAATCTCAACGCCGTCTCGTTTGACTATCGCCTGCCGGCCGGTCCGAACGACACGGGCGAAACAAGGGTCACCTCGGTCGGGGCTGACGGGCAGGGCGCAAGCTATCGCTGGCGCTACCAGCCCTCCATCGAGCGGCGACAATGGCTGTCTGCAACCGGGCCAGGCTGCGCGGTTTGTCCGTCGGTAGATCACAGTAATCACTACGACGAGCACGGGCGGCTGATCCGCCAGGAATTCGAACGCGGTCTGTCGTTGACCCGAGCTTATGACCGGCTCGGCCGACTAAGCGAGCTACACATTAAGCGACGCGAGTTATCCGTTGCAATCACCAAGGTGGGATATCGGGGGCAGACAAATTCGGGCGCAGCGCGCGCCGATACCCGCATTCAATATCAATATCAGTCTGACCAGGTCGACGCGCCGCTGGTGCAGGTGTCGTTCAATTCGGTCGCGCCCGGCAAACGCCTGGTGCGCCGCTTTGAGTACGACTCGCTCGCGCGTCTCACCGGCATTGTCGAACAAGGCCATGAACCAGACCCTGCGGCTCTGGTGCCTGCCGCTACTGGCTGGCGGGTAGATGCCTGGCGCCCAATCACGCGCCGGTGGTCGCTGGGCTGGGTTGATTTTGGGGCGGCCGTGGGCTTGCCGGCCTGGATAGACGGGCCTTTGCCCGGGCTGCGCGACAAACAACTGTATGTCTATAACCGCCGCGGTCTGAAGATTGCGCGCTTTGGGCCATATCGTCGCAAGGCGGTCTGGGCCTATGGGCCGAATGATTTGCCGAGCCGTCAAACCATCGAAGGCGAAACGAGTGTCTTTGAGTACGACCAACGCCAACGCGTGACGCGCCGGGGTCTGCAAGACGCGCCCATTCACATTACCTACAATCCGCGCGGCGATCAGGTGGCGTTGGCGGTTTCCGGCATGCCGACCCTCGGTATGCGCTATGACCAGGCCGGCCGAATGGCAGCGTTGTTTGCGCTTGATCAGCCCGCCCTGGCTCTGCCTGTTGATAAACCCTTGCACACCCGGCGCGTCCGGCGGACTGATGCCGGGAGTTTACCCCTTGGCTTGTTAGCCCGGTTTGGCCGGCAGCGCGGTGATCGATTTGTTGTTAAGCCGTCTTCGGGTGAGTGGCAGCAGATCATTAGTGATGATTTCGGGCGGGTCAATGCACGGTTTGATTCTGAGCATGGGCATATTCGCTGGTTTTACGATCTCGCCAACCGTCCTTTAGTCAGGCTGCGCACGGGGGTGGCTCCCGAGTGGTTCCGCTACTCGCCCAACGGACGGATGGCTGGCGTCATTCAATCCGGCGGTCGCAGTTGGCAGCAAACCTGGCGCGGCCGGCGCGTGGTGGCGCGCCGCGACCTTGTCAGTCGGCGCCACTGGCGCATTAGCGCCAGTGGCCAACCGCTGGAAGCCCGCTATCACTATCGCGATCCGGTCACCGGTCAGGGTTTTGATCGGGCGCTCTCTCTGACGCGGCATTATGATCAGCATCAACGGCTGATCATGCGTGATCTTGGTCATGGCTGGCGTGTACGGTTCGCCTGGAGCGAGCACAACCGGCTGACATCTCTATCACTTGAAAAGGCCGACAGTTCAGCGGCATCCGCAGCGCAGCAGCCGATTGCGCTGGCCGACGATCTGCAGTGGCTGCCTTTGACAAACGGGCAGCGTGGTCTTCTTGGTGGCCGCTGGGGCAATGGTATAAATCACTCAATCGAGTACACATCTGACAATCGCCCCCTGCGCCTGTCCTGGCGGCGGCACGATCAAAGCGGTGCCGCTGTCGATATCGTCGGTCCTGTTGTTCGCGGCTTTGACCAATACGGTCGGGTGATTTCTCGAACCCGCGCTAATCAGAAAGAGCGCTTCGATTACAACCAGAATGGCTCGCTCAAGACGGCAAGCGGCGGTTTTTCCGGGGCTGGCATGCAAGTTATGTCGGCCCGCCAGTCTCACTCATTGCCAATACCCGCTTCGCAGCCCCGGCTGATGAGACGCGCAACGGGCGCAATCGTGATGCTGGATCGAAATGGGCGCCCTCGCTGGAGCGCCGATCAAACCCGACGCGCTTACCGTTACCTCTACAACAGCGACGGTGAACGTATCGGCCGGCTGCGCATCGACAAACCTCAACAGAGTCGCTGGTTCATCTATGAAAACAAACGCCTGCATAGTGAAACTGACGCCCGTGGCAGGCCGCTTCAGAGCTACATTTACCTCGACGGTAAACCGTTTGTGATGATTCGCTTCAATGGGGCTGATCCAGTGATTCACTGGATTCACACCGACGCGCGCGGATTGCCAATCGCAATGACCAACCACCAGGGAGAAGTAGTGTGGCGCCATTACTTCGATGCGTTTGGTCGCTGGCAATCCTCCGGGAAAGCGCTTGGCAAACCTGATGCGCTCGCTATCCGTCTGCCGGGTCAGTATGTCGACGCCGAAACTGGCCTGCACGATAACTACAAACGCACCTATGATCCGGAGTCTCGTCGGTACACCGGGCCTGACCCGCTGGGTCTGCGCCAGAATGGCCAGCGTTATGCATATGCAGGCAACTCGCCACTGGACACAATCGACCCACTCGGTTTATATGAACAAGATGTGCACTACTATGCCACCCTTGTGATTGCCGTCGCAGCCGGAATGTCGGTCGATGATGCCGTCGTCATTGCCAATGCCAGTCAGTTCGTCGACGACAGCCAGGAGACTGAACCCATCATCACTAACGCAGATGGTTCATTGAACTTGACCGAGACTTTTCTGAGCCGACGTCGCGTGCTTGAGCAGCACCACTTTGTGCTCGATGCCAATCCCTCCGATGGGCGTGATGTGACCCAGGTCAGCAACCCGAGCAGCTATCGGTTGACCCAGATGCGCGCCGCCGTTGACAGCAGCGGAGCGCGCGAGCAGCAGATGTTTAACCTGGGCGTGTTCGCTCACGCGTTCACCGACACGGCTGCCCATCGCGACCAGAACAACCTGCCGTTTCGCGTACCACTCTTTCCCGGGCCGGGCGGCATTGATACTGCCATCGGCCACGGCATTGAGGGCCATTACCCCGATTTGACATTCAACACCTGTGCCGAGCCCGGCCCTGATGGCGAACTCGGGCCAACCGACCCCGATCTGATCGGCGCTCGGCGCCACTGGCCCAACAATGAAGCCAGAACACTGACCATCCAGCGCGACCTCTACGAAGTGTTCCGGCAATATTCAACCGAACAAGCCGCGATCTCCTGGGAAGAGCTCGCCCCCATGCTCGCCCGGTTCAATGCTATCGAAGAAAGCGCCACCCATGTGCACCAGCAGTTGTATAACGCTGATGGTGAAGCGGTTGCGTGGCATAGTGCGGAGGGGGTGGCAGTTCGCGCGGAAATGCGGATTAATAGTGATCTGAATGATTTCGCCGGGAAGTTGGAGCAGCTAACGAACGTACTTGCTCATATTGCAGAGCGACGAGGCGCAGACAGTTCAGGTTCATCGGGGCCTGTTTTTATGCCATTTTACGACATGGAGATGGCGGCGTCTCAATGGGAATCTCATTTCGAGTCACGTTGATGTCAGACGATAGAGGTTATCCGCTATTTCGCGTCCTATTGGTTGGAGCGGTTTACTGCGTGTTGGTGGCCGGAGTCGATACGAGCAATGCGGAGGAAACATGCAAGGCGCTGGAAAAAAGGGACGTCGGTTCCGGGCTCCGGTTCCGTCCGATCAGCAAGCCAGGGCGCTATTGCCTGGATGCTACCTACGTTTCAAAGGTTAAGAAGAACTTATGGACGGTAGAGCCTATGACGAGTGATCTTCGTTATCTTTCGGTAGTCGTGGGCTCGGTTGATCTCGATTTTGGAGGGTTTAGCCTGATTAGCACTGAGGTAAAACGTCGTGCAATTTTCGGTCTGCAACCTATGGGTCCCATCAGAGGTGCAGAGAAGAATCCACTTCGCCAGATTACGATTCACTCGGGGCAAATCAATACGGAGGGGGGGGCGTCAGGAATCGAAATTCCGTCTGGCTTGCCTTACAGGGGAGTCATCAGCGACTTTCAGCCGCGTTTTGGTCGGTACACATTTGACCGACTAAGATGGAAGACCAGCTCCGGTCGACGTACGACGCACGATCCTGCGAAATACCTCCTCCACTACAACGACCGCAAAGCCGACATCGATCGCTTCATCAACTCGGAAAATCAAATCCGGCAAATGACGGTTCGCTCTTCAAAGGTTGCTGTTGCCATCGCCGGACCGCAAACCCGGATCATCGACAGCAAGATCAGTGTTTTGCAGGGTTATGCAGCCACTTATCTGCGTGGCAAAGCGCCTGTCATCGAGAACAGTATCTTGATCTTTAAGGGCAAAGCGCCGTTTGAAACCTCTGCGCCTTTAAAGCTGCACTTTGCTGATGGCGCGATCGTTCGCAACAATATCTTCATCATCGAAGACAGTGATTTGCCAGCAGATCAGGCAATTTCAATTATCCGGTCCAGTGGCGTCGTAATTGAAAACAATCGCTTTTATGGTGGTGAGCAAGCGGTCAGGGTTTTTGATGCCGAGAGTGAGTACACGTCTCGCGACAATGTCCATGAGACGTTCGCGCGGCGTCCTTTCATTGCTGAGCACATTAAGGCAGCGAGCGATGTCGATTTGTCTGTGCTCTGGCGGGATAGGCAGCCAGAGAAACCGATGATCCCCGAGGGCCGGAGCCCGGTTAACGGGGAAGACCGCTATCTCAATTGAGTAGACTGATGCGAGCAGTGCGAGGCCGCATTGCCGCCAGTCGGTCAGCACATTACCTGATCTAACGACAAAAGTTTCGGGCTTTTGGTAATCGGTAAGTTGCCGCTTGTGCATCGGTATCTGCTGGTGAAATCCAGGTTGGAAAACAAGTGTTTTATTGTGGCGAGTGTGCCTGGTTCGCGTTTGTTGTTCGAGTCGTGGTCGCAGGCCCGCATGGTCATTCATAAAACAATATGAGGCAATACAACCGATGAAATTCAGCACACTGGACTACGACGTGAGCGAGAATATCGCCCAAATCACCCTGAATCGGGCCCCCGTCAACGCGATCAATATGGCGCTGATCGACGAGCTGCTGGCGGCTTATGCCAAGGCTCGCGAAGACAAGTCGGTACGCGCCGTCATTCTGACCAGCGCGTTCGAGAACAGTTTCTCGGCAGGGATGGATCTGAAAATGATCGCGAGCAAGACCGGGCTGGATCTGCACCGCTTTCTTGAAAAGCTCTACTTCGACATGCATAACGCCCAGCACCGTCTGGGCAAGCCGACCATCGCCGCGATGACGGGCCCGGCGCGTGAGGCCGGGATAACGCTGGCTGTCTCTTGCGATATGGTCATTGCGAGCGAACGGACCGATTTCGCCTACACCGCGATTAATGTTGGCATTCTGCCGGCGATGCACATTGTGCATTTGCCGCGGTTGGCCGGACGGCACAAGGCGTTCGAATGGTTGTTCACTGGCAGGGTTTTCGACGCAGCACAGGCCGAAGAGATGGGCCTTGTTAACCGTGTGGTGCCGCAGGATGAAGTGTTGTCTTTGGCCTGGGATTACGCGAGGGAGTTCGCCTCGAAGTCGCCAGTGGTGATGCAATTGGCGCGTGATGCGTTTATGCGAGCCAATGACCATGACTATCGTCGCTCACTTGAGCATGTGGTCGATACGATATCGCTCATCTACAGCACGCCCGACGGGCAGGAAGGGATCCGCGCGTTCGCGGAAAAGCGCGATCCCAAATGGTCGGATCACTGGTAAGTACTGGCCGGCGCCGATTGTCGAAACGCGAACGCGGGTGCAACATTGTATTGATGGGTGAGGACTACTTAGGGGCTGGTCGCGGCGTCTGCGGTCCGGGGCGCACAAACACCCAGGCGATTATCACCAGGGCGCCAAATGTGGTGTACAACAGTGTGAATACCCAAGAGGGTGCCTGGTAATACAGCGCATGTCGCAACCAGTACGTGATAAAACTGCCCGGGTAAGTTGTCTGTCCTGCATAGGTGCGAAGCACATTCTCCAGTGTGGTCAGCGGGCAGACGATGCCGGCCCATGCCTGCAGCACGACGAATCCGATGGCCGCTAGGTGTAAGCGGCGGAACAGTTGGTTGCGTACCCATGGCCAGCCGGCCAGGCCACCGATGAGAATCAGAATCAGGCCAAGCACGACGAACAGGACAAACGCTACATGCAGCAACAGGACGCTGTCAGCAAACAATCGGTAGAGCATTGGGCCATTCTATCCGGCCCGACCGGCTCGCGACTGGCTGGGGCTTAAGCGGTACTGGTCTCGGTAGGGGCGCTGGACGCTGTTGGGTCTGACTGAAGAACTGCACCATCACGCTCACCATGTACGGCGGTGCGTGCGCGTCCGGCTGACTTTGCGTCATACATTGCATGATCGGCCCGCGCGATGGCTGCGTCGGGGCATTCGTGCGCCTCAAGCACCGCCAAGCCCGCGGAAAATGACACGGGCCGCCCTGGTGCGAGTTCGCCGACGTCCAGCGTAGCGGCTTGTGCGTGCATTTTTTCCAGACTGGTTTTAGCCTGCGCAACGGTTTTGCCGACCATCAAGATCAGGAATTCTTCGCCGCCCCAACGTGCGATGGTGTCGTTTTCGCCAGCCCACGCTCGAAGCTCGGTGGCAAAGCGCTGCAGCAGCGCGTCTCCGGCGGCATGCCCGTGTTGGTCGTTGATTGCTTTGAAATGGTCCAGGTCGATCAAGGCAATCGTTATCGGCGAGTCGTCTCGCTTGCGCTGATCAGCTGCATTGGTAAGTAGCTCGCCCATGCGACGTCGGTTGAGCAGGCCGGTCAGTTCATCATGTTGAGCTAGTTCTTCCACGATACCCAGGGCTTCGCGCAGTTCGCGTCGTCCGCGGGCAAGTCTGTCGTGTAGTTGTGTGATGTAAACCGCGAGCATGCCGATGGCCGGCAGGCAGGTCAGGACGTAAATAAAGCCAACAATTTGAGTGTCTAGCCGAAAGCGCTGGGGGTAAATCAGTTGGCAGCTCACCATGATAATAGCCAGGGCAATGAGTTTGAACACGACCAGTTTAGCAACGCCTCGCGGTGTCATCACAAAGATGCTGTACACCAAGGTGAGCACCAGGTTGATCAGGGTGGCATCAGCGACAGGCCCGGCGACCACATACAAGGTCAGCGACAAGAGCAGGCCGGCGAACACCTGCAGATGCCCAAGAAAAGGATCTTTAAGTCCGCGGGTAAAACCACCGAGTACCAGTACGCTGAAGGTCGCTGAATATGCCAGGACCAGCCCGAGATAGATCCAGCCGCCAGGCGACGGAAGCGTCCCGGTCATGATCAGCACAACGGCAATCAGTGCGTACGCGCCGCACGACAGTAGCGATAGTCGAACTAATCGCAGGCCCGCACGCATGGTGCTGCTGGTGACACCGGCGGTCGCCGCTGCGGGATGGCCGGCGGCTGCGGGGGCGGGCGGTGCTGGTCGGGTTGCTTTGGTCATTGGCCTTGTGCATTAGCCTTGTCATTAGGCTGGCGCCGAATGATGGCATTGGCTCGATTGTCCCGACCGGTCGGAGACTGACAAACGGCAGGGGTCGGAAGGCCGATGAGTGGGGGTTAGCGGTTGTTTCGGCCGACCGGTGGCTGAGCCCACGACCGGCGGCGCGACAAGGCTCAGTGCCTGTCGACATTCATTTCATTGGGGTGGACCAGGAATCCGGCGCTTGCCAGGGGTCGATTCAGACCATTGCTAATATTGTTTCCCATTCATGTTCACTGACCGGCTGAATAGAGAGACGGTTACCACGGCGTAACAAGCCCATACCTTCCAGCGATGTCTGGCCTTTAAGTGTTTCCAGGGAAATGATCGATTTGAATACGGATTTGAGTTTGATATCGACCATCACCCAGCGCGGATCGTCTGCGGTTGCCTTGGGGTCGAAGTATTTTGATTCGGGATCGAGGGCGGTATGGTCCGGGTATGCTTCGCGTACAACCTGAAACGTTCCAACGATGCCCGGTACGGCGCAACTGGAGTGATAAAAAAAGCCGAGATCCCCTTTCTTTATCTGGTCGCGCATCAGATTGCGCGCCTGGTAGTTTCTGATGCCGTCCCAGGGTTCGGTCTTGCGTGGGCGGGCCGCCAGGTCGGAGATCGAAAACGCGTCCGGCTCGGATTTGAACAACCAGTAGTTCATCGTTTGTGCCTTGGTGATGATTTGGCCGGGGCATTCAAGGCTTACCCCGGCGGTGAGAGTAATCAGACTTTTTCGAGCGCCTGATCGACATCAGCCAGGATGTCATCGATATGTTCGATACCGGCTGAAATTCTAACCAGGCCTGCACTGACGCCAGCGGCAGCAAGTTCCTGCTCATTCAACTGACGGTGAGTCGTCGAAGCCGGATGGCAGGCCAGCGAACGGGCGTCGCCGATATTAACCAGACGCAGAATCATTTCCAGGGCGTCAATGAACGCCATGCCGGACTTGATACCGCCTTTGAGTTCGAAGCTCAGGATGCCGGAAGCCTTGCCGCCAGTAATCTTTTGCGCCGTCTCAGCATAAGGACTGCCGGCAAGACCTGCGTAGTTTACTTTTTCTACTTTGGGATGCGCCTGCAGATGTTTTGCCAGGGCTTCGGCATTGCTGCAATGGCGTTCCATACGCAAAGCAAGCGTCTCCAGACCTTGCAGAATCAGAAACGCATTTGTCGGCGACAGGGCAGCGCCGGTATTACGCAGCGGCGCGACGCGGCAGCGGCCAATATAGGCGGCCGGGCCGAGCGCGTCGGTGTACACCACGCCATGGTAGGAAGGGTCGGGTTCGCAAAGCATCGTGAAGCGGTCTTTGTTGGCCGCCCAGTCAAATTTGCCTGAGTCAACAATGACGCCGCCAATCGAATTGCCGTGGCCGCCGATGTATTTGGTCAATGAGTGCACGACAATATCGGCGCCGAATTCGAACGGTCGGCACAGACATGGTGTCGCGACGGTGTTGTCGACAATCAGCGGAATGCCATGGGCGTGAGCAATATCGGCAAGCCGTTTGATATCGACGATGTTGCCAGCCGGGTTACCGATTGATTCACAGAAAATGGCGCGGGTCTTCTCGTCAATCGCTTTTTCAAAGCCATCGAAGTCATCCGCCGACACCATCCGAACATCGACGCCTTGCCGGGGCAGGCTATGGGCAAACAGATTGTAGGTGCCGCCATAAAGCTGACTGGTACTAACAATATTGGTGCCAACTTCGGTAATGCACTGAATGGCATAGGTAATGGCGGCCATTCCAGACGCGACTCCCAATGCGGCGATTCCGCCTTCCATTGCGGCAATCCGCTGCTCGAGCACGTCGGTAGTGGGGTTCATGATGCGGGTGTAAATATTGCCCGGAACTTTCAGATCAAACAGGTCGGCGCCGTGCTGGGAGTTATCAAATGTGTAAGAGGTGGTTTGGTAAATGGGGACGGCCGCGGCCCGGCTCGGGGCTTCGGGGGTGTATCCGTGGTGCAGGGCGAGGGATTCGAGTTTCATGGGTGACGGTGTCTCCGGTTGTGTGTGTTTTGAGGGTCGACTGCGGGCCACGCGCAGTGCTTAGGACTGATTCATTGTGCCAGACCCTTCTGCCTGTGCGGCAGATAAGAACGTCATCAGCTCGGGTGATTGGTACGAGGCATCTGGCGGCCTCTTGTCCTCAATATCTGGTTGCGCCGACTTCACCCGCTCAGCAGCAACGCCATACGGTAAGTAATAAACGCTGCAATATACGCAAGTGTGAATAGATAGCCTGCGGTGATCAGCGGGACCGCCCATCCGCCGGTTTCCCGTTTGATTGCTGCCAGGGTTGCCAGGCATTGCGGGGCAAAGATGTACCAGGCTAGAAGCGACAACCCGGTAGCCAGGCTCCAGGATTGAGCAATCAGCGGCGTTAACAAGCCGGCGGTATCGTCGCCGGTAGCTGATAAGGCGTATACCGTACCCAGGGCGCTGACGGCCACTTCGCGTGCTGCCAGGCCAGGTACAAGCGCAATGCTGATCTGCCAGTTGAATCCTATGGGTTCAAAAACGACAGATAACGAATGCCCGAGTCTGCCGGCGAGGCTGTATTCAATTGCGGTGCCCGCGAAATCTGCTGGCGCAGCCGGAAAGCTCGCCAGAAACCAGAGGGCAATTGATAACGCCAGAATGATGCCGCCAACCCGTTTGACAAAAATCATGATGCGCTGCCAGAGACCCAGCAGGATGTTGCGCGGCGCCGGCCAGTGATAAGCAGGTAACTCCATCATTAAGGTGCGTACCTGGCGGTGAGCGGTGAAGCGCTTGAGTATCCAGGCAACGAGCATCGCGCCGACAATGCCCGCCAGGTACAGCCCGAACAGCACCAGGCCTTGCAGTTCGAGGCCGCCCAACACGGTCTGTTGCGGAACGAAGGCGCCAATCAGCAAGGCGTAGACTGGCAATCGTGCCGAGCAGGTCATGAGCGGCGCAATCAGGATGGTGACCAGGCGGTCACGTGGGTTGGAGATTGTGCGCGCTGCCATGATGCCCGGTATTGCGCACGCAAAACTGGATAGCAGCGGGATAAATGAACGACCACTCAGCCCAACTCCTCCCATGATCTTATCGAGCAGAAACGCGGCCCGTGGCAGGTAGCCTGACTCTTCGAGCACTAGAATAAAGAAGAACAAGATGATGATTTGCGGCAGGAATACCAGCACGCCACCCGCGCCAGCGATGATGCCGTCTACCAGCAGGCTGCGTAACCAGTCGACTGGCACCAGTGCGCCCACTGATTGGCCAAGCCAGCCGATGCTTGTTTCGATCGCGCCCATGGGCCACTCCGCCCAGGCAAAGACTGCCTGGAACATCAGAAACAAAACCGCCGCCAGCAGAAGCGGGCCAAGCAATCGGTGTAGGACTACCCGGTCGATCACATCGCTTCGCGTATGCGGAACGATTTGATCCAGTCCGAGTCGGGACAGTATCTTCTGTACATGCTCATGGTCGGCAGTTTCTGGTTCAGCGCCTGGCGCGGGCGACTCGCCAGGTTTAAAAGCAATTGGGTCATCCAGGTGTTTCGCGAGTGCATTCGCGCCGGATCGTTTAATGCCGACAGTACTGACGACCGGCAGGCCGAGCTCGCGAGACAAGGCGTCAGCATTCACGGTGACGTTTTGTCGCGCAGCCCGGTCCGTCATGTTCAGCGCGACAACACACGGCAAGCCGAGCCGTTTGACCGCAAGGACAAGCCGTAGATTGCGGCGCAGGTTGGTCGCATCAACCACACAGACGATCAGATCAGGCCGCTTCTCGCCAGGCGCGATACCGTTTAGTACATCCGAGGTGACTTGTTCGTCGGGCGAGCGAGCATGCAGGCTATAGGCTCCGGGCAGGTCCAGCACGCGCAAAATCCGGCCTGATTCGGTTGAGAGTCTGCCTTCCTTGCGTTCCACGGTGACGCCGGCATAGTTGGCCACTTTTTGGCGGCTGCCAGTTAACAAGTTGAACAGCGCTGTCTTGCCGCAATTGGGATTGCCCACGAGCGCCACCAGCGGACCACTCGGAAAAAGGTGTACTACGGTTTGGGCAACTTTGCTCAACGGTTAACCGCTTCGAGTTGAACGCAAGCCGCTTCGGCCAATCGGAGTGCAAAGGTTGACTGACCGATGCGTACAACAATCGGGTCGCCACCCAGCGGCGCTCGTGCAATCAGCATGACTTGTTCGCCGGCGATAAAGCCAATGTCTTCAAGCCACTGACCCCACTCCGGTGCGTTTGACGGTGGATCGACCGTGGTCACGGCGAACGCCGTGCCAACGCGGATCTGGTCTAGGGTGAGGGTGGACATAATCGAGATAAGCCGAAAGAACCAGGGTAGGTTAAACAATGGTAATGACAATCATTCTCAGCGGATTTGATTTGAATCAAGTGGCGCGACCCTGCCCGCAGAGCCCGCCATGCAGACTCAAGAACCGGGGCGTCTGACACGGACGGTATGATTCGAGCGGCAGGTTCCCAAACAGTCGGAGTGCGGCGATGAAAACACCCGAGAAACCAGTGAAGTGGTTGCTCAATGACATTGATCTCATTCAGCGGGTCTTTGATCACATCGATGCCAGGAGCACCGATCTTGGCGATCAGGTCTGGCGTGAACCGGTGCAGTTCTACCGTTGCGAAGAGCGGTTTCAACAGGAAATGGACTTGTTCGCGAGACTGCCTACTGTGTTCTGTCCGTCCGCGGCCTTGGCAGAGGCCGGTTCATACGTGGCGCGTAGTGTTGCTGGGATGCCGTTGCTTGCGGTGCGCGGTGACGACGGCGTTGTGCGAACTTTTCATAACGCCTGCCGACATCGCGGCATGATGCTGGCAGAAGGTCAGGGGCAGGTTCGCGGGGGATTTGTCTGCCGCTATCATGCCTGGGCATACGGGCTTGAGGGGGAGTTAAAACGAATAGCCGGTGGCATCGAAGGTTTTCCGGGGCTCGACCCGACTGAACATGGTCTTAAGCCAGTGACCACAGTAGAGCGATCCGGACTGGTTTTTGTCACGCCGAAATCGCCCGTGGCAGACGGGGCGCTGTCAGCACTGCCGGAGATCATCGCACCCGATCAAGTGGTTTTCGACTACAACACGTTTGTGGATGAAGGAAACTGGAAGCTCCTGAATGAGTTTTCGATGGAGGGTTATCACATCAAATCCCTGCATCATGAGTCGTTCTATCCGTATGGTTACGATAATCTGAATGTCGTTGAGACATTCGGGCCAAACTCGCGAATCACTTTTCCGTTCCGGCGCATTGAGAAGTTGCGGCACTTGCCGCCCTCTGAATGGTCGCTCGCCGGTAAAGGGACTTTTGTCACACAGATTTTTCCGAATGCGCGTGTGTCGGTCTTGTCCAACCACTATCAGATGGTGATTCTTGAGCCGCTCGGGCCGGCATCGACCCGGTGGCATATCTACCGATTGACTTCGCCCGGCTGGGGTGGTTCAGAAGAGGCGCTGGCACAAGCGAAGCGCGATGCATCATTTGTAAAAGACACTGGCCTGGAGGAGGACCGTGCGGCGGCGTTATCGTCACAGCAGACGTTGCGCGGCGACGGCAACTCGCACTTTACCTTTGGGCGATTTGAGAAAGCCATCGTGCATTTTCATCGCGAACTGGAATCGCTTATCAGCAAATTGTCAAATTAGCAGGCGCGATGATGCACAGCCATCAGCACGAAAAATTCATCTCGCGAGTCAGGGGTTTTGTGGCCGTTACTGTCGCAGATTCGGCCGCTTCTTGGTCGATGGGGCAAAACCCGAATGCCGCAGTATTCTCTCGGGCCGGGGGAAGTGATGGCTGCCGTTCAGATCGCTGCTCTTACTGATGGTTCTACTGAAATGCTACTCGAGCGGGTTGCGCGTCTGACGAGTTAGGTGGCCCAGATCAGCCAGACCATGGGTTGATCTAAAACGCTCTGGCGGAAATGGCTTTGGTCTCTCTTGCGCCCAATAGCGTGAACTGGAGTGCCCAGCTTTCGATTTGCTCTGATTGGCATTGCACCAAAAAAGGACGGCGCTAAACGTTCGAGGCGCGGGAGTTCGAGCCAATTCCGCCCGTCTTATGCGCGGTGTGCCTGCATATGGGTTCTTTTTTGGTGCGACCGCGGTCAGCAGGCGCCTTGGTTTGGTGCGCGGCGCTGGCCGACCGGGTAATCCTCCAGCGAGATGGCGCGGCGCCCGGGTCGGTCTGCTTCAGGCAGCAAAGATCGTGATAACTCTCCAGGGCTGAATTTCAGACGCTGTCGCTATTGCATTGGCAAATGTTTAGGTGTGCAACATATTCCTGGCCCGGAAATTGCTCTCACGAAATTGCGGGTCAATGAAGCGCCTGTTTGAAGCGGCTGACCCGCATGACTACCTGTGTCAGGTCAACAGACTCTGCGTTCGGTCGAAAGTAATCTTCCAATATCCAATCCAAGAGTCGCTGAATGAAAAAACTCAAGCTTGTAATGGTCGGCAACGGCATGGCCGGTGTTCGCGCGCTCGAAGAGCTGCTGAAAATCGCGCCTGATCTGTATGACATCACTGTGTTTGGTGCAGAGCCGCACCCGAACTACAACCGTATTTTGCTCAGCCCGGTTCTGGCTGGCGAACAGACGGTTGAGCAGATTATTCTGAATCCGCTGGAGTGGTATCAGGAAAACGGGATTACCCTGCATCTCGGCAAAACCGTCACCACAATTGACCGCCACCAGCGCAAGGTAATCGCCGACGACGGAACCGAAGCGTCATACGATCGTCTGTTGATTGCTACCGGTTCGAACCCGTTCATCTTGCCGGTTCCCGGCAAAGATCTGGACGGCGTGATTGCTTATCGCGATATTGCTGACACGCAGACGATGATCGATAGCGCCAAGGTTTATCAGAATGCTGTCGTGATTGGCGGCGGTCTGCTCGGTCTGGAGGCGGCGAATGGTCTGATGCTCCGCGGGATGAAGGTCAGAGTGGTCCATGTGCTGGACTCCTTGATGGAAAGACAGCTGGACAGCGCGGCTGGCCAGATGTTGCAGCAATCTCTGGTCGAAAGAGGGCTGGAGTTCGAGATGGGCGCTCACACTGAAGCCCTTCTTGGCAATGATCAGGGGCGTGTGCGAGCCGTTAGGTTCAAGGACGGGCGAGAAGTCCCGGCTGATTTGGTGGTGATGGCCGCGGGTATCCGGCCTAATACGACATTGGCTGAGGAGGCTGGTCTGCTGACGAACCGGGGCATCGTTGTCAGCGATACGATGCAGACGGTAACTGATCCGCGTATCTATTCTGTCGGAGAATGCGCCTCGCATCGTGGCATTGCCTACGGCCTGGTGGCCCCGTTGTTTGAGCAGGCCAAAGTCTGCGCGACGCATCTTGCCGAGTTTGGCATTGGCTTATATACGGGCAGTCAGACCAGTACGAAACTAAAAGTGACCGGAATCGATTTGTTTTCTGCCGGCGATTTCAGCGGAGACGGTGATACCGAGCAGATCCTGATGTCGGACCCGAAAGCCGGCGTCTATAAGAAGCTGGTTATCAAAAACGACCAACTGATCGGGGCGTGCCTATATGGCGACACGGTTGATGGCAGTTGGTATTTCAACCTGATTCGTCAGGGTGACAAGATCCTGGATATTCGCGACAAGTTGCTGTTCGGTCAATACTTCACGACATCAAAGATTGGTGACGTGGGGCACCAGGGGCAGAACAAGGCTGCGCTGATGGCCGACACCGACGAAGTCTGCGGTTGCAACGGGGTTAGCAAGGGTGAGATCTGCGGCGCGATCAAAGAAAAAGGCCTGTTTACGCTGGACGAGGTGCGCAAACACACCAAGGCCAGCGCCAGTTGCGGTTCCTGTACGGGGCTGGTCGAGCAGTTGCTCATGTTTACGGCGGGTGGAGACTACAGTGCCACGCCGAAGAAAAAGGCAGTTTGTGGGTGTACAGAACATAGTCACCAGGATGTTCGCGACGCGATCTTCGATCAGCAGTTGACCACGAAGGAAGCGGTCTTTAAGCAACTTGGTTGGCAAACCCCCGATGGCTGCGCAACCTGCCGCCCTGCGGTTAATTACTATCTGATCAGTAGTTGGCCGAAAGTGGCTGTTGATGACCCGCAAAGCCGGTATATCAATGAACGTAGCCACGCCAACATCCAGCGTGACGGCACTTACAGTGTGATTCCACGAATGTGGGGGGGAGAAACCACTGCTGATGAGTTGCGGCGTATTGCTGACGCGGTCGACAAATACGACATTCCCACGGTCAAGGTTACCGGTGGTCAACGCATAGACCTGCTGGGGGTGAAGAAGGGCGATCTGGTCGACGTCTGGAAAGATATCGGGATGCCCAGCGGCCATGCTTATGCCAAAGCCCTGCGTACCGTCAAAACCTGTGTCGGCAGCGAGTGGTGTCGAATGGGGACTCAGGACAGCACCCAGATGGGTAAGGATCTTGAGCACGCCATGTGGCGCATGTATGCACCGCACAAGGTGAAGTTCGCGGTTAGCGGTTGCCCGCGTAATTGCGCCGAAGCCGGTATCAAGGATGTTGGGATTATCGGCGTCGATAGTGGCTGGGAAATGTATATCGCCGGCAATGGCGGAATCAAAACCGAAGTGGCTCACTTTTTCACCAAACTCAAGAGCGCCGAGGAAGTGTTGGAGTACACCGGCGCATTCATGCAGCTTTATCGCAAGGAAGGCTGGTATCTCGAACGCACCGTGCATTACGTCGGTCGCGTGGGTATGGAGCACGTTAAGCAACGCATTCTTGAAGACCATGAAGGCCGGCGTGCCCTGTGGGCCGAACTGCAAGCGGCGCTGGACGGCGAACCTGATCCCTGGTTCGAACACGACAAGGCGGCGGTCGATACCCGTCAGTTCGTCCCAATTAAAGTCATTGCATAACTTTTCTCCTCCTTCTGAATCGATGTCACTATCATGAGTAACTGGGTTTCAATCTGCCAACTCGACGAGATACCCGTATTGGGATCGCGCCGTGTCGAGCGTCCCGAGGGCGCGGCTGTCGCCATTTTCCGCACCAGCACCGACGGCGTCTTTGCGCTGCTGGATCGCTGCCCGCATAAGGGGGGGCCCTTGTCGCAGGGAATTGTTTTTGGCGAGCGGGTAGCCTGTCCTTTGCATAACTGGAGCATCGGTTTGTCCGACGGCCAGGCGGCAGCGCCTGACGAAGGTTGTACTGCTCGCTTTTCGGTTCATCTTGTTGATGGCCTGATCCACCTGGACAGCACCGAGCTGGCGCAGTTGGGAACTGACTTGCCTTTGCCGGTAGCAGGGCCTGCTAACCGCAGCCAGTCTGACTGACCGACACGACGATTCTGCCCGGATCCCTGCGACGATGTCTCATCTTCCTATTGCCGACTACCTGCGCGTTATTGGTCGTGGCAAAGACGGCGCGCGCGCCTTAAGCCGGGAACAGGCCTGTGACTTGATGACTCGCCTGCTTGGTGGTCAGCTCAGTGACCTTCAGAAAGGCGGGTTTGCGCTGGCTATGCGGATCAAGGGCGAGAGTCCGGGTGAGCTGGCCGGCTTTATGGATGCGGTGCGGGCGAATGAATCACCGTTTGCGACTGAGTGCGGAGCAGCCTGCGCTACTGCCGGCAACGGTCCGGTAGTTGTCTTGCCTACCTATAACGGCGCTAGAAAACTTCCAAACCTGACGCCTTTGCTGGCGTTTCTGCTCGCACGCGAGAACGTGCCGGTGTTGGTTCACGGGATTACCGAAGATCCGGCTCGCACGACAAGCGCGGCAATCTTCGAAGCACTCGATGTGCCCGAGGTAAAGAACGCGACTCGTGTGGTGGATCGCTGGGCTAATCGTCTGCCCGCATTCGTATCACTGCAGACGCTTAATCCGGCGCTTGCCGGTTTGTTGAATCTGCGCCGCGAATTGGGCGTTCGCAATCCTGGCCACACGATGGCCAAACTGATTGCGCCCTGGCCGGGCGTCTTACGGGTGATCAATCACACACACCCAGAGTATTCCGGCAGTTTGTCTGCGTTTCTCGAGCTCACTCAGGCGACCGCCTTATTGCTTCGGGGGACAGAGGGCGAGCCCGTCGCGGACGCTCGCCGCCTGCCAGCCTTGAAATGTTTCGTCAATGGCCAGGCGGATGACGCGTTGTCGGTCGAGCAGCAGACTGGCTCACTGAAACGCCTGCCCGAACTGCCGGCTGAGATCGACGCGACGACGACGGCATCCTTAATCCGTTCGATGCTGGCGGGCGAGTTGCCCGTACCAGACCCAATCGCCGAACAAGTCAAGTGTCTGATGGATCTTAGACAGGCTTCGTCATGAGTTTTAACTTGGATCGAACATGAATTCAATCACAACTGATTCTGCGGTGTTCCCGGTTCATCTGGTTGGCGCAGGCCCCGGCGATCCGGAGTTGCTGACGCTGAAAGCAGCGAGAGTCTTGCGCGAGGCAACTGTTGTCCTGATTGACGACCTCGTTGGTGAGCGGCTGCTGGACGAAGTGCTTGATCCATCCGCCGCCCGGCCTCGCATAGTTCACGTCGGCAAGCGCGGCGGCTGCCAGTCCACGCCGCAATCGTTCATTTGTAAGTTGCTGGTGCGAGAGGCGCTGGCGGGAGAACGTGTGGTGCGCCTAAAGGGCGGTGACCCCCTGGTGTTCGGGCGCGCCGGCGAAGAGCAGGCTGCGCTGCGTGAGGCGGGCGTGCCGGTTGTCGTGGTCAATGGCATCACTTCTGGCCTGGCCGCCGTGAATGCGTTGGGCACCGGTTGGACGGACCGCCAGGCCGGCGCGCAAGGGGTGCTTCTGGTGACCGGTCACCCTCAACCGGGCAGTGCCGGACCTGATTGGGACGCGATATCAGCGGTAGCGGCGAGTGGCATAACCGTTGTGATTTATATGGGCGTTCTGCAAGCGCCAAGCATTGTGTCTGCCCTGCGGCGTCGGCTGCCCGATGACTTGCCGGCCGCCGCTGTACAGCATGCCAGTACATCGAAACAACGCAGCGTCCTGGTCACGCTTGGAACGCTGATCAAGGGGTTGTCGAGTGAGGCGATCGGCAGTCCTGCGGTAATCATCATTGGTCGTGTGCTTGATGCAGCAGACGTTGGTGAACTGGCAGGAGATTCGACAAGGGTTCGAGCGGCGGATTTTGGAAGTTTTTAGCCGGCTACTTTAACCAATAGGGATTCAATGTCCTGTCTTTCCCCCGCCGAATTCGTGACCAAAATGGTCGATGCCGGTGAATCGAAGTTGTTGATGTCTACTCGGGATACCTTGATCGACAAACGACCCGGCGCGACCTGGGACGGCATGTTCCGAAACGTGGCTTGCAATCAAGCGCCTGCAGCCACATACATCTGGCGATAGACCAGGCGACAGGTCAGCAGGTAGTGCTAAAGACACCCTCGGTAGTTTTGCGGGAAAGTCCGGTTTTTCTGGACCGCTGCACGCTTGCTCCGCAGGCAGATCAGATCGTCGGTTCGCTGCAATACACAGCCCCTGAGTATTTTGTAGGAGAGGGCGGTTCACCCAAGTCTGACTTGTTTTCATTAGGGGTGCTGACTGATCAAATGTTAACCGGGAAACTGCCCTATGGACTGCAAATTCCAACGAATCGGTACGCACCGTGCGTCGAGAACTGCCGGGCTGGCTGGACTCAGTACTGCGACAAGGCTTGCATCCACAGCGCCTGAAGCGCCAGGAAGCTCTTTCGGCATTTGTGCATGATCTGGAGTATCCGTCCAGACATCACTTGCACGCGCGGAGGGTTCCGCTTATCGAGCATGATCCGGTGCAATTCCGGCGCGGGCTTGCAGCGCTACTGGGTCTGGTGATTGTTTTTCCTTTGAAGCCGACGCCCGCCCGGTGCCAGAGGCGGATTTCCCAGCTAGCGTGGTCGAGCAGATCAAAGCCAGCGCGACTTTTCTGGCGGGCATCAAAGCCAGCCGTCAGCGGCAATCGGGTTCAGTGGCCCCTCAGGCGTGTCGTCGGTAACGGCAACCGGTAGTGCTCCGAATGCAGGAGCCAGGCCAACCGGACCCGGCGCTTTGTGCGGCATTACGGGTTAAGGCTCTCAGCCAGGAATCCACCTGATTGCCGGGCCCATAATTGAGCATATAACCCGCCGGATTCCAGCAATAGATCATGTGGGCCTTGTTCGATGATTCGTCCTTCATCAATCACGATCAACCGATCCAGTTGGGCAATAGTACTTAGGCGGTGAGCGATGGCGATGACAGTCTTGCCGTGCATTAGCGTTGTGAGTTGCTCCTGAATGGCTGCCTCCACCTCGGAGTCCAGCGCCGAGGTGGCTTCATCCAGTACCAGGATAGGCGCGTCCTTCAGAATGACGCGGGCCAACGCGATTCGCTGGCGCTGTCCACCAGACAGTTTTACGCCGCGTTCGCCGGCATGGGCTTCAAACCCGCTGCGGCCTTGCCAGTCTCGTAAGCCGCCGATGAAATCTTCTGCCTGCGCTTGCCGGGATGCCTGCAGAATCTCATCTGCCGAGGCCTGCGGTCTACCGTAGCGAATATTGTCTGCGATTGAACGGTGTAGCAATGAGGTGTCTTGTGTGACCATGCCAATGGCGGCGCGAAGACTCTCCTGAGTGACTTCATTGATCGCTTGTTCGTCGATAGCGATAGAACCGTCATCAACATCATGGAAACGCAACAGGAGATTGACCAGTGTTGATTTCCCCGCGCCGGAACGCCCAACGATACCGACGCGCTCTCCCGGCGCGATTGTCAGGCTAAAGTGGCTTAGAACCTGTTCGGTTGCGCCTGGGTAAGTGAACGACACTTCCTTGAAACGTACTTCGCCCCGGCTGACTTCCAGTTTCCTGGCGTCAGTCCGGTCGGTTAGTTGATTGGGCACGGCAATCGTTTGCATGCCTTCCTGAACCTGCCCGATATTTTCGAAAATGCCAGAGATTTCCCACGATACCCAACCGGCCATATTGGAAATCTGCCAGGCGAGTGGCAGTGCCATGGCAACCGTGCCAGCGTCGACGGTGCCGTTGACCCACAAGGTGATGCCTGTCGCGCCTGTCGACACAACCAGCAAGGCATTCATGCTTGCCAGAATCACCATGAACCGGGTAGACAAACGCATGTGGTCACTGACCCGGGCACGATGATCCCGCATCGCATCGGCAACATAGGCATCTTCGTCTGCGGCGCGGGCGAACAACTTGACCGTCAGGATGTTGGCGTAACTATCGACAATGCGGCCAATCAGAGCAGAGTTTCCTTCAGAGGACCGGCGTGCTTTGTCGCGCATTCTGGGCACAAAATAGCGCAGGAATCCCAGGTAAAAGATGGCCCAGATGAGCATCGGAATAGCAAGGCGCCAGTCGGCCACAGCCAGAATGCCAAGCGCAGTAACACTGAAGGCGAGGATGTACCAGACGGCCCGTATCGATGCGGTGACGGTTTCCCGCAGTGAATACCCTGTTTGCATGACCCGGCTGGCAAGTCTTCCTGCAAAGTCATTCTGAAAAAAGGGCAGACTCTGGCGCACCACATGCCAATGACTCTGCCAGCGGACCATCTGCGACACGCCAGGCACAACTGCGTTATGCCGGACCAGACTATCGAGCAGGATGACCAGCGGCCGACCAAAGAGAATTGTCACTGCGATGACTGCCAGGACCGGCCATGCCTGTTCCAGCGCTGCGCGCCGGTCCGGGGATTCGACCAGGCGGACGAGTTGTCCGATCAATACCGGGACCAGGGTATCGATCAGGGCGATTGCCAACGCCGTCACGAACATTGCGGCGAATACGCCTCGCGCCTGGCGAATGAAGTACCAGTAAAAAGCGAGTAGTCCGGCCGGTGGCGGGTGATCGCGCTGAGCCTCTGCGAGCGGGGCCGGCCCGGGAACGAGGTTTTCGAAGAGGCTGAACATAGAGCGCTTGGTCATCCGCAGATGATACGGGAGGACGGCTGAGCAGTAGTCAGCCACCGCTAAAGTCTGCCGTCCGGCTGCCGATAACCGGACAGATGAGGAGATTGCCATGAATTTTTCAGTTGCATTGTCAGGGCTTAACGCCGCCACCCGCCGGATGGACGAGGCGGCTGTAGAAATCTCGCGTGCCGGAATACCGCCATCACAGCGGTCGGCTGAATCAGTGCCTGCAGAGGCAACACCCGTCGGGGCAGTGCCAGACAATACTGCCGTGGCCGGATTGCCCGATCCGGATCTTCCGGGTGCGATGGTGAGTCAAATAGCAGCGAGCGCTGCTTTCATGGCCAATGTCCAGTCTCTGCGCCGGACAGACGACAATATGGAAGCATTGTTGAAGCTGCGGTGACAGTCTTGGCGATCCCACTAGAATGTCGATTCCAAATCTATCGGCATCTATCCTGGGGGCGGCATGGGACAAATCAAATTGCATTACTTCAAAGGCCGCGGCCGGGCGGAGACCACGCGGTGGATGCTGGCAGTCAATCAGATTGATTTCATCAATGTACCGGTTGAATCTGCTGAATCACTGGCGGCGCTGAGAGCGACCGGCAAACTGCCGTTCGATCAGATGCCATTGCTGGAAATCGACGGCCATTGCCTGAGTCAGTCAAGTGCAATGGTGCGCTATCTTGCCCGGCGGGGCGGTTATTACGGCAAGACTGATGAACAGGCTTTGTGGTGTGACATGATCGCTGCGGCCACTGCCGATTTTGCCGAGACGGCAATGCAGGCTGCCTTTCAGTCCAGCCCCGATGTCGCTCATGCCGCGATGCAGGCTCGGTTCGATAAATTCGGCCCGCGGTTTGAGGCACGGCTTGAGCATCACGGAACCGGGTTCTGTTCCGGCCCGGAATTGACGTTCGCGGATGTCGTTCTGGCCGAAGCGCTCACGGAGTATCTTGAACGCATTCCCGGATTGCTTGAATCAACACCGCTATTGCGTCAGTTGCACCAGCACGTGCTGGCGCTTCCCGGTATCGCGGCCTATCTGGCCTCGCCGCAACGCTATCCACTCCCCGGCGATACCTACGTGATCAGCGCCGCCCGAGTCTTGGAGCGTGCGCTGCCCCCACATATGCCGCAGCCGAATCGTTTTGTTGCGTGAACCGCCGGCTAATTGATCGGGGGCGGGTTTTGCCGTAGCTGAGCTGGCGTTAATGGTGGGTTAGGACCCTGGTAGTCGACCCGAGCGTTGCTTATCGTTGCAAAATTAAACGATTGCCATTGCGGAGTCAGACGTTTGGAGCGGCTCAGGCCGGCGCCGGGCGGCAGCGCATCTTGCACTGGAACTCCGACGTCCGGATAGTAGTCGGCTCCGCTTTGCAACATCCAGAATGCCTTGTCACGGTCATCGTTCTGGCTGGGGTCGTTGACGACCAGCCGCGCTTCAACCGTGGTAAACAGGGCTCTTATGTCACCGACGGCCCCGGCGATATTGATAACTCCCTGGGGCCAGACGCCGTGATAAGAATACGGCGAGGCGCGGTCTACGCGCAGACTGGTCGAGCCGTCCTGGCCGGTGATGGTGTCGACCGAATCGGAGGCATAGACAAGGTTCGACTTACTGGCCAGAAACCAACCTGTGCCGTCAGCCTGGCCGAGCAGTTTCCATTGGCCGGTATTTTTGCTGAGATACCAGGTGCGAGGGCGCCGCGTTTCAATGCGAACATTGTTCGCCGCATTGCCGACGCCTTCAAAAATAACAAACCATTGAATGAAGCCATTCCAGTATTCACAGTCTTTGTATTCCGCGCGGACAGAGCCTGAGTTCTGCCACCACTGGGGGGCATAACAGCCACGGGGATCAGCACCCATTGCGACCTGGCCCGGTACCTGATTGGTCGCCCAGAAAAATCCGGGAATGCCATCCAGTATGCCGTCGTTAGGCAGGCCCATGTCGTTGATAATCGTTTCGACTGAATTGGCTGCGCTCGCCGGTGTGGCGATAATCGGATCATCTTGTTTGACCGGAGCCGGTGTGATCGGATCGGCTGGCGTGGCGACGACAACCGGTGGCGTAGACACACCGGATTGAATCCGGGCCGTGATTGGCATTGTTGTCTGACCGGCGTCATTGTTGGCGACCAGAACGAGGGAGCGCGAGGTTTCCGCTGAGTTCCAGCCGCTGGTGTCAATTTGAAGTTGGTATTGTCCGTGAGCGCCTGCGTAGCTCACTTGTGCCCATGATTGATTCGTCCACGACTGATAGCCGCCGCTGGATCTCGGCGTACCGCTAATAGAAAAACCAGTCAGGTTATTCGAGTTGTCCGCCAGAACGCTGAGTTGCGGTGCGGCTGTTAGCGTTGGTTTGCCATTGGTTCCGCTGACAGTGGCCGGAGCGCTTGCCACGGGGGCTGGAGCCGGTATGGGCAGCGTTGGCGTGACCGGTGCGGGGACGGCGACGGGCGAGGGCGGCGGCGTAGGGGCCGGGGAAGCTGCGGCTGTTGCAATCGCCCGCACTGTCAAAATGGTTTGGCCCGCGTCATTATTGGCAATGAGCTGGAAAGTGCGGAAGGTTTCGGCGTTACTCCAGCCGCTGGTGTCGATGGTCACCCGGTACAAGCCGAGCCCGCCGCGATAACTGACCCTGGCCCAGGCTACGTTTGTCCAACTCTGATGGCCACCGCTGGCGCGTTGCGGCCCGCTGATGACGAAATCGTAAGTATTGTTGGTGCTGCCGGGTAACACCGAAATCGCGCTAGCGGCGATCAGTGTGGGTTTGCCTCCGGAGCCGTTGATAGTTGCCGGCGTGAGTACTGCGCTGTCTGAAGCAACAGCACTTGTGTCTTTAGTGGCTGCACCGGTTTGATGTATTCCTGTATCACTACCGTTATCACCACATGCTGAAACCAGCAGGGCGATGGCGATTGTCAGACTTTGGTTTTTTCTTACTGCTGTTTGAGGCACGTGCGGTTACCGTCTCTGAGTGGTTGACTTGGCACTACGTTATTCATTTGATCAAAGCGAGACGATGCAACTACGCTGAGCGGGTGTTATGAAATGATGAGTGAGTCGTTGATGTTGTAGGAAGATTAGCGAGCTGAATCAGATGAATAAAAGTGGTGTTTTCGGCGCGCTATTAATAGGTTTTTTTCCTTTATACCTGCCAATTTTCGCGGCGCGTGGAACTGGCGGGTATAAGTGATGTAGATCAGTAAGTGGTCTTGTTTAGTAGCACTTGCTTACGTGTTGGCGCGCTGTGTCGCATCGAATTCAACCGGTTCGCTCAGGCCTCTAAGTGACAAACGCGTTTGTCGTGCGGCGGGACTATACTCAGCAGTCAACATCCAATAATGAATTTCTTCAGACAAAAACAGACGGAGACCAATCATGATTAAAGTCAGTGTGATGTACCCAAATACCCCGGGCGCCCGATTCGATCACGACTATTACCGTGATAGCCATATGCCGATGGTTGCCGAAAAGATGGGTGACGCCTGCGTCAAATACACGGTCGACAAGGGAATCGGCGGTGGCGAGCCGGGCGCGCCAGCAACCTATATTGGCATCGGTCACATCTATGCCGATTCAGTCGAGTCTTTTCAGGCTGGGTTCGGCCCGCATGCGAAAGAGATCCTTGGTGATATCCCCAACTACACTGACCTGGCGCCAGTGATGCAGATTAGCGAAGTGATCGTGGATTAACCAGCGGCGATGAACCGGCTTTACTACCAACTCATGTCGAGTCCGGTGGGGCAATTCCTGGTAGCCGGTACAGACCAGGCGTTGCACTTCACCGGGTTTGAGGGTGGGCGCCAGCAAGCCTGGCCTCGCGATACCTGGATCAATGATTCGGCCCCGCTGCGGTTTGCGCTGGATCAGTTCGAATCATATTTTGATCGCGAGCCGGTGGTGTTTGATATGCCGCTTGTAATTCACGGGACGCCATTTCAGAACAAGGTATGGCACGCGCTGCAGCAGATTGAATACGGGCAGACTGCTTCTTACGGGGAAGTCGCCCGAATGATTGGCAGGCCGACCGCCAGCCGGGCTGTCGGGGCTGCCAACGGTGCTAATCCGTTACCTGTTGTTGTGCCTTGTCACAGGGTAATTGGCGCAGATGCAGGCTTAACCGGCTTTGGTGGCGGGCTCGCAGCCAAAAGGGTGCTGCTGGAATTGGAAGGGATCAGCGTCGCACCGGAGCAGCAACCGTTGTTTCCTTTTTAGCGGGTGATCGGCGTGGCCCGGCCGGGCGCGGATGTGGTTTGTAACCGGTCCAGCAGCGGCCCGCCTCGTTCCCGGGAAACCGGAGCAACCTGAAACTGATCATTTCCTGTGCGCGAGTCCGGTATTGACGATTTCACATCGAAGCGGGTGGGCTGGCTGGAAGAGTTCACATCGGTTTGCTGTTGCTTGCCAGACCAGTCCGTCTTGGTATTGAAAGTGGCACCATTGCCGGCAGGCTGGCTCAGCTGATTGTTTCGCTGAGCGAAAACCGGTGTGTCAAGCGACACCAGGGCGAGGCCCAGGACCAGCCCGAAACACAATCGGCCACTGAAAGTCGTTTGGTCTGTCGCGATGTGGTTCATAAGAAATCTCTCGTTGAATTGCCGTATTCAATCTTAACCCGGAGCCCGGTATGGTGGTCAGGTGTCGATTTCGACGACGACCTTGCCCAGGCCCGCGACCCGATATTCGACAGAATCCCCTGGTGTTGCGACTCGTGTCTTCAGAGCGCTGCCCGTCATGATGATCTCGCCGCGCCTGAGCCGTCGGCCCTGACGGCTCAGGTGCCGGGCGATCCAGGCCAGTCCGTTTAAAGGGTGTCCCATTGAGTCACCAGTTTTGCCTTGATCTAGCTGCTCGCCGTTTATCCAGAGTTGCGAATCGCATTCGGCCAGGTTGAGGTCGCGCCATTGCAGGTTCTTTTCGCCCTGAACCGCACCGACGCACCAGCATCGGTCGGTGAGAATAGAGGCGGCGTCAAGCTGGGTGTAGTCGGCGTTCCGGTCTTCGATCAGCTCGAATGCCGGCATGCAGGCGTGGACGTATGGCGCGATAGTGTCCCGGGTCCAGTCATCCCTGCCTTCCGGAACGTCATCGCCGAGTTCAACCGCAATTTCGAACTCAAGACCCAGGCGAGCAAAGTCGCTGGCCTTGACGCGATAGCCCGATGAATAGAGCTGACTCTTGAAGATGGCGCCATAGGCCGGCTCGGTAACGCCGCATAGCTGCTGGACGGCCTGTGAGGTCAACGCAATCTTGTGGCCTCCCAGTGGTCCAAGGCCGCCTTCCGAGGAAAACAGGCGGTAGACCTCATCCTGAATCCGGTAAGCCTGTTCGAGGCTGGCTGGCTTGTTATCTCCGGTAAGCGGCTCAAACCTGTCGCGGCGCTGACCGGCAGCGAAAATCTCCGCTGCGATTCGGTGAATGTCGTGCTCTTGCAAACTAGTCTCCGGTGGGTGTCGGTAAGCATAACCGATGGCTACCAGAGCCCTCGATCTGTTGATCCGGCAGACTGCGATATTGTGCGTGCTTGAATTTCCCAACAACCAGCAGCGGAGACTTGCATGATCGAGCAGGAAATAGAACTCAAAACCGCCGAAGGCGTACTGGATACTTTTATCGTTCGCCCCGATGAGGGCGGGCCGCATCCGGCGATCATTATTTATATGGACGCCCCTGGAATCCGGCAAGAGTTGCGTGATATGGCAAGCCGTCTGGCCACGGCCGGTTATGTTGTTGCGTTGCCGAATCTTTACTACCGCATCGGTACCGAGGGCAATTACGGGTATGCGCTGGACCAGATTCGGACCGATGACGCCCAGTTAAAACGCATGCACGATTGCCGGATGTCGCTGAGCAATGCCGGTGTTGTGGCGGACACGAGTCATCTGCTCAAGGCGCTGGCCGCTCACCCCGGCGTAGCGCCGGGGCCAATCGGCTGCGTCGGGTATTGCATGAGTGGATCATTCGTGGTGGCTGTCGCCGCTGAGTTCGGAAAACAGATCGCTGCTATCGCGTCGTTTTATGGCGTCGGCATTATCACGGATGCGCCTGACTCGCCGCATTTACGGGCAGGCGAGGTAAGCGCTCAAACCTACCTCGCGTTTGCCTCGGACGACCCCTGGGTGCCGGCGACCGTGCTGGAGGAATTGCCGGGCATTATTGAGAAGACAGCTTGGCCGGCCCGGATAGAAATCTATCCTGATACGGGCCATGGTTTCGCATTCCCGCAGCGCACCGAATTCAACCGCACCGCCGGTGAGCGTCACTGGGAGCGTATTTTTTCCTTGATGAAAAAAAACCTGGTTGGCTCATAGGACCAGCTTAAGACTGTCATAGAAAAATCTTACCGGGCCGGGGGCTTGATCTGACACGGTTGAATGCCATCTATTGGCCATTAAGGTCGTCAAAACCAAAAGACGCCTTGAATTCAACTGACACACTAGGAGAGCATTACGATGGCAGCAAGAGAAACAGTCCCCCAGGTCACTTTCAAGACGCGGGTTCGGGATGAGTCCGTTGACGGGCCAAACCCGTTTCGCTGGGAGGATGTGACGAGTCAGCAGATCTTTGGCGGTCGCAAAGTGATCGTTTTCGCGTTGCCCGGCGCGTTCACGCCGACTTGCTCGTCAACTCACCTGCCCCGTTATGAGGCACTCTATGAACAGTTCAAGGAGCAAGGCGTAGACGACATCTATTGCCTGTCAGTGAATGACGCTTTTGTCATGTACCAGTGGTCGCGTCATATCGGTGCCAATCATGTCAAGATGTTGCCGGACGGCAACGGCGAGTTCTCGCGCAAGATGGGTATGTTGGTCAACAAGGAGAACCTCGGGTTCGGGATGCGCTCCTGGCGCTACTCCATGCTGGTCGATGACGGCGAAATCAAACAGATATTCATGGAAGATGATTTTTCAGACAATTGTCCGACTGATCCGTTCTCGGTCTCTGATGCGGACACAATGCTCGCCTGGATGAAAGGCGAGGAAATCCCGACTGAGACGGCTGAGCGGGCTGAGTTCGTCGGCTAAAGCTCACCTAGGGGTAAAAAAGGGGCGAACCGGATGGTTCGCCCCTTTTTTTGGGTCTGAAGCTCCGATTGAGGCGTCAGCCTGTCATCAGATTGGGAACGATCAAGACAATCTGCGGGAATGCGATCAACACGGCGACTGTGAGGACATCAGCCACGAAGAACGGGGCGCAGCCCCGAAAGACGTCTTGAACCTTGATTTGCGGGACAACTCCGCTGACGACAAAACAGTTCAGACCGATTGGCGGAGTGATGAGACACAACTCGACCATTTTGACCACAATGATGCCGAACCAGATGGTGTCAAAACCAAGCACCACGATGGCTGGATGGACAACCGGCAAGGTCAGCAGCAACATGCCGATCGCATCCATGAACATCCCCAGAATTGCATAGACAAGAAGAATGCAGATCAAAATCGTCAGGGGCGAGTACTCTAGCGTTCCGATCCATTCCGCAAACGCGGCAGGCAGGCCCGCGAACCCGAGGAATCGAACGTAGATCAGCACCCCCCAGATGATGGTGAAGATCATCACTGTCAGTTTGCTGGTTTCGATCAGCGCTTCTTTTAGTGCGCTACTCGGCATGCCGCGCAACATTGCCAGCACAAAGACGACAAATGCGCCCAGCGCACCGGCTTCAGTCGGGGTCGCCCAGCCAAAATACATACTGCCAAAGATAATGAAGACGACACCGAAAATCGGGAACGTTCCGGGCAGTGATTGCACTTTTTCGGCCAGAGAGAAGACTCTGGTTTTAGGGCCATACCCAGGCTTGATCAAGACCGTCACGACGATGATCGCGGCATAAATGACCGCTGAGACCACGCCAGGAAGGAAACCGGCCAGCAGCAACTTGCCAACAGACTCTTCCACGATGATCGCGTAGATGACCAGAATAGCGCTCGGCGGAATCAGGGTGGCCAGCGTGCCGCCGGCTGCCACGACACCGGCGGCCAGCCGTTTGTTGTAGCCTTCTCTAAGCATCTCAGGGATGGCAACCCTTGAAAACACTGCAGCGGTTGCAGTGCTGGCGCCAGAAACGGCAGCAAAGCCCGCAGTGGCAAAGACAGTGCCAACCGCCAGCCCACCGGGAAGCCGCCCGAACCAGCGCTTGGCTGCCTCGAAGAGCGCCTTGGTTATGCCAGCATGAAACGCCAGAAAGCCGATCAGGATAAACATCGGCAATACTGACAAGCCGTAGGTAACCGCCTTGGAATGAGGAACCGTTCCCGCCATGCCGAGTGCAACATGGAAGGCTTTTTCAAGCGGCATGCGATTGGCAAAGATGGCGACCATGCCGAATGTGCCAGCAAACGCTGCGGCGAACGCAACGCGCATGCCCGCAAACAGCAAGATCAGCATCAGGCCGGTAAAGAGCAGGCCAATTTCGAAGTTAGTCATCGCGCTGCTGCCTCCGCCGCTTGTCCGGCTTCAATTTCCTGTCGGGCCTGGGCCTGGATGTCTTCAATGAGAGGCACTGCGACCGGGGTGGCTTTCGGGCTGACCAGCAAACGCAAATAGCCCCAGACTTGAATCAACAGGCGTATCGTCAGGAACCCCAACGCAACCGAGACGAGCAGTTTGGAGGGCCAGACTGGCAGATTGATGTCGATGGTGCTGTCGCCAAAGTTCCAGGCTCGCAGGAAGTGATCAAAGCTGTATTTGGCGAGCAAGGCAATCACCACGGCTGCGACCAAAGTTGTGATCAGTTCAAGCAGCCACAGCATTCTGCCGCGGAATCTGTCTAAAACTAGTTCCATGCGGACATGACCGCCCAATCGTTGACAGTACGCAGCGCCGAGAAATGCAAATATGGCCATCGACTGTTCTGCATAGTCGATGTAGCCGGGGATGGGGAAGTTAAACACCTTGCGGCCGATCACTTGCACAGCGGCAAGAAACATCAGCAAAAAAATAGCCGTGGCGGCGAACAGATTCATGCCGTCTTCAATGCGTGTGAAGATCCGATCTACTTTTGCGAGCAGGCCAGAGTTCTGGTCTGGGAGACTCATCATTGTTCCTTGGTTTCGTTTGACTGAGCCGTATCAAAAACGGCCGCCGCCCTGGTATGCCGGGCAGCGGCCATCTTCAATGGGCTAATGCCACGAATACTACTTGTTGACGCTCAGGACCAGATCAAGCAGTTCCTGGGCAGGTACACCTGCTGCGGTTTGTTCCTTGACCCAGGCTTTCCAGACCGGCTCAGCAGCTTTGGCCCTGAAGTCAGCCAGTTCGGCATCAGAGTAGGTGATTTTCTGGATGCCGGCTTTGTCGGCAACCGGTTCGTACTTTGTGATTGAGGCGTCATACGCTTTCAGCAAGGCGGCATAACCGACATCAATCGCATCATCAAGGATCTTTCTATTGTCGTCAGACAATGAATTGTAGGCGTCAAGGTTTACAACCAACGGGCAGTTTACTGAACCCGGTGACAGATTCGTGGTGCGCCAGGTTGAGACTTCATTGATTTTGTATGAGAAATGCGAGTAAAACGCGAATGCAGCCGCATCGACGGTACCGCTCTCGATCGCGCGATAGGTTTCCGGCGCGGTGACGGTAGTCGGGACAGCTCCGATGACGCTCATTGCCTTTCCGATGCCGCCAAGTGCACGGACCCGCATGCCTTTAAAGTCGGCCAGTTTGGTTGGCGGCTTGCCTTTGCCCATGAACTCATACTGGGGCAGGGCCGCAGACATCAGGAGCTTGGCATTCCACTTGGCCATTTCCTTTTGGACATAGGGGTGGTTGTAGACCGCCAGGTCAGCTTTTTTTTGCTGCTCGCCGTTGGCGATCGGCAGCATGGGCAGCTCCAAGACCGTGACAGAGCGGTTTTTGTCCGGATGGTAAGAGGCGCAGAAAGAAGCCAGTTCAAAGGCCCCAAGGGAAATTCCGTCCAGGTTTTCGCGGGGTTTCGACAAGGTGCCGTAGTTCATGGTGATGGTGAAATTGCCACCTGATTTTTCAGCAACGTAGGCAGCAACCGCTTCAGAGCCTTCGGTGAAAGCTCGCCGCTTGCCCCAGACTGAAAGGTTCCAGTTGACCTTGTCCGCTGCTTGAGCAGTTTCTGCCCCTGCCAGCAGGCCTGTGCTGATGGTCAGCGCAGTCACCGCACCGAAGGCAATGCCCATTCCTGTCGACAATGCCGTCATCCGACCTGATCTATTTGATGATTTCATAGTGTCTCCCTTCTGATATTGGCAGCTCAAGCTGCGCCCATATGACGCGATTCTCATGCGTCTGTTTTGAGTCTATTCTGAAGCGCCCGAGTTGGCAGCCTCAGCCCCATAAATCTTGTTTCGAGCCAGAGTGTAGCAATGAAAACCATTGATCGCCTTAATGCCGCAGGACTGACCCTGCCATCTGCGGAAAATCCCTCGTTTAACTATTTGCCAATATCCGTTCATCAGGGAATAGTCTGGATGGCAGGCCAGATTGCAAAAATAAACGGCAAGGTGCCGGTCCAGGGGCAGGTCTCAGTTGAAGTGCCGATTCCGGAGGCTGCCGATCAGATGAAACGTTGTGCGATGCAGGCGCTCAGCCATCTGCAAAACCACCTGGGTGATCTGGACCGGATCGGGGGAATTATTCATATGAACGCTTATGTAGCGTGTCCGGCTGACTTCGACGGCATTTCAGCCCTCGCTGATCAGGCCTCTGCAGTCTTCATTGCCGCCTTTGGTGAGGCTGGCAGGCACCCCAGGAGCGTGCTGGGGGTTAATCGTCTACCCCAGAACGCGCCGGTAATGATTGACTTGCGCTTGTGGCTCGCTGAATCCGGCTGAAGCCGATATCAGGTAGTTCGGTGACCGGGCCAAGCATGCTTGTCGCCATCACCTTGCTGGCCCGCCTCATCATTGCGGACCAGCGCTGTTGTCGTCGCGCAATGATTCTGATCAGTAGCGTCAGTATCAGTGCAGGGACGACCAGCAGCAGTAGCAAGGCGCGTCCCCGGTCGCGTCCTTGCTGCGCCTGATCGAGCAAGTCGCGCACCAAGGAGCTGCGTTGGGGAAGTATCGGCTCAATCCGCCAGCCCCGCACCGTGCTTCGATCGACTCTTTGCTTTTGGTCGTTCCACCAGATCAGTTGCATGGGCGGAATATCGCTAAGCTGCTCACTGGCGATCCGCACATCATATTGCTGGGTAATGGTGCCTGTGACGCCGCGATCAGTAATATCGTTGCGGCGTGTGACCGGTCCGGGCAAGACCTGGATCCCGGTGCCGGTCGGCATGACCATTGCAGTAATCATTTCAGCCAAAGAGCCGACGACCTCGGCTGTGACGATTCGTTGGGCCACTTCGCCTGCTTTGAGTTGATGGGGGTCGGTTGACCATTGCTCGGAAATTCGGACTTCGCTGGCGACCAACCACGGTTCATTGATCAGTTCAATGGCCCGTCCCTGAATCGGTACGGTCTCTGGTTCGTGTGAGAGTTTGAATGAATGCTCGACGCCAAGGTCATCGGTGAAGCGTCCTCTGGCGGTGACCATTGGTAAAATGAGTTCGCCCGGATGCTGCGCAAAAATGGCACGGCTGGTTTCATAGACAAAGCCTTCAACACCCCAGCTTTCAAAGGCGCGGGTTGTCGGCGTGTGTAGTTCGACGGTTTCCGCGTTGGCAATCGTGCCCAGCTCAACTCGAAGCGAGTCAAACGGGTAGGCAGTCTCGATTCTGATCTGCTGAATGATCTGCTGATTGATGCGGGCATGGTCTTGATTGCTTACCAGGACCGAAAGTTCCGGCTTACCAAGAGTGCGCTTGGACTGTGCCGCAGTATTGACAGAGAAGGGCAGCGTCAAAGCCGTGATCACTATCAGCTGCCAGCAGAACGAGAAGTGCGGCGGCAATCGGCGCTTGTTCATGGCTGACTCTGTTTGCGCGAGTTGGCTGCCGCACGGAACCTGGCTTCAAGCACGATTGCCGCGTTGTCGTTAAGCCTGCGCATTTGCATGGCTTCAATGTGATCGTTTGGATTCGACTGTTCTCGTCGCGTGCCAATTGTGTCTTGCTGATCGGGTTGCGGCGTGTCGGTCGTTTTGGCTTCTCCGCCAAGGTTGGCCATGGACTGGTTGACAGGTTCCGTGGGCGGGTTTGCCAGTGACTGGCGCCGTTTACCGCGTGCATCCTGGCCTGAATCCCCTTGCGTTGATTCGGCATCGTCGCCTTGTTCGCCAGGCGAATCCGAACCTCCTGTTGGTTCCGGGGTGATCGCTTCGTTCTGCGATCGCTGGTCTGAGGCAGCATTCGGCTCGCCGTCCGCTTGCGAGTCTTCTCTGAGTTCACCCCCTTGATCAGCACCTTCGTTGCGACGTTCCCGCTGCGGCGCCTGGAGCGAGATGCGCTGTAGCAGGTCGTAATTAAAACGGGCGTCCTGATGATCGGGGAGTTCGTCCAGGACAACACGGAACGCCGCGAGCGCGTCGTCCCATCGTCTGAGCCGGGCGATCGCGACGCCGTAGTTGTACGTTGCTTGCGGATTGTCCAGGGTCTGGAATAGTCCGGCGGCCTGACGGTAGCGGGTCGCTCGAAAATGGGCCACCGCCTGCCATGCCGGGTCGTCAAACATCAGCGCTGCCTCCAGCGGTCGCTGTTCGCTCAGCAACTGTTGTCCGACGGCCTGGCGGCTGACAGGCTGACTGGCTGTCAGGTAAATCATCTGCAGGCCAAAAGTCAGGAGTCCGACAAAGCCAACGAACAAGCTGGTCAACAAGAGCTGTTTCATGATCGCCTCAAGTTCATTAGCTTTCCTGGCGCCTGAAAAACAGCAAGGCCCACAGTGGCAGGCAAAAGCCGATCGCCCACGGTGTGATACGTCGGCCCTCTTCAATCGCCGAAAGTTGGCGGGCATTGCGATCGCGCCGGTCCAGCAGAAGAGTATTGATTTCTCCCAAAGCGTCGATCGAGATGATTTGCGCGTCAACCGATGCCGCGTAATCCCGCCACGCCTGGTCGGGCTCGCGAGCAAGAAATATCCAGAGGCTTGCTTGCCCGCGCGGCACCGGGCTGGCCGGCCGTGGCGCTGACCCTGCGCTGAGCAGAATAATCTGCCCCGCAAGAACGCCGGCCTGGTCCAGCATGGATCCGGCCCGTTCGACAGTCGGTTGAAGGCGCCGTCCCGGATCAGGGATCAGTGATGAATCCAGAACCTGAAGGTAGCGATCGAGCTGCACCGGGTCTGAGGTCAGGGGGACCACATCATAGGCACTGGCGGATGCGGCGACGATGGCTGTGGGAATGTCTGGAGCGGCCGCCGCCAGTTGTCGGGCGGAAAACAACAGGTCCTGAGTGGTAGAAAGAACGCTGGTATCGATGATCATCGCTCTGCCGTGAAGCGCGCGTTCGGGCAGCTTGCTGGTTGTACCGACCGAAATATTCGCCAGCGCTATCGCGAGCAGACAGATCAGGGCGATGTGCGCCAGGCGGATTGCCGTGCGACGTTGAATTGGTAGCCAGCGGACCATGTATGGCTGAAGCTCCGGCTGGATAACCCGCGACCATGCGCCGGGTAATCCGGGCGGGCGACGATGACTGATAACCAGTACCGGTAGTGCCAGTAGCGCCAGCACCAGCCACCAGGGCTGAGCAATGTACCAATCGCTCATAAGCGACCTGCCCGCCAATCGAGCATGCTGATCAACAGCAGCAAACAAAGCGCGGCGCCTGCGGCCAGAGGTGTGTAATCGCGGCGAATGAATTTAACGGCGAGTTCACTGGCGGTGGGCTCCAGCGTATCGAGTGTTGCATAAACTTCGCGCAAGGCCTGGGCAGATGGCGCGGCGAAGTACCGGCCACCGGTCGCAGTTGCTATTTTTTCAAGCTGATTGCCGGAGGTCTTATTGTTGATATTGAGGTGGCCGCCAAAGCCAATCGTGTGAATCCGGATTTGATGGTTTGCGGCGGTCTGCGCAGCCTGGAGCGGGGCATTAGTGCCAGCGTTGCTCGCCCCGTCGGTAAGCAAAAGCACTACCTTCGCGCTGTCGGCATTCAAGCTGAGCTGCTGCACCCCCAGGGTGAGGGCATCACCGATTGCCGTCTTGCGGCCCGGCAAGCCGACCGCGACCTCGTCCAGGAACTTACTGACGGCTGCGACATCATAGGTGAGGGGAGCGATCAGGAATGGTTCGTTTGCAAAGACAATCAGGCCGACCCGGTCGCCGTCGCGGCCACGAATGAATTGTCCTGCCACGGCTTTTACGGCCTCAACCCGGCTGACCAGATCGTCGCCGAGTTGAACGTCGCGGGCGCGCATACTCGCTGACAAATCCAGCACAACCAACAAATCGCGACCGGTCGCACCCGGTAGCGCGGTCTTGTTTCCGGTTGGTCCGCTAAGCGCCACCACCAGACTGATCCATCCCAGCAGGGCCAATAAGAATTTGAGTCGGGCGTGTTTGATCTGGAGTCTTCCTGGTGGATCTAGGCGTCGGAGAAAAGACAGAATCCGCTCCGGCGCAATCAGGCTGTTGGAGGCTTGCGGGTTAGCCGACCAGCGCCAGACGAGCAGCGGTAGCGGTAGCAGCAGGAAGGCGGCGGGGCTCAGGAACTCAATCGTCGAGAGCCAGTTCATGGTGTTTGTAAACCTGCCGGTGCGCGGTTCGAGCCGCGCACCTCTCTGGTACGCTTAACCGGTTGACGGGCAAGTCTTTCCAGCTCAGCATGCAATGAACGGCACAGTTGCGCCAGTTGCGGATCATTTTGCTGCGGGTGTTGCCGATAAGGGTTTGCTGTCAGTGCGCGACCAATGCCATTGCTGAACAAAGTCGTTTCGAACGTCTCGTCCAGCAGTCGTAGCAAGTCTTCGCCTGTTGTTGCCGCAACGTCTGCCTTCGGCCAGTGTAGTAGAACCAGTTGTCGCATGAGAACGGCCAGTCGTTGCCACCCCTGTTCAGCTCGAGCGTGCATTGCTTGTTGTTCAATCGCACGCAGTTCCACTCTGGTCTGTTCTACCCAGAGATAGTGGCGTTTGTGACGGCGCCAGACGCAGATCACGGCTGTGATGAGCATGGCTACGAGCGGCAATACCCAGAGTGGCATTGATATTTCGTCTGCCTGCACCGCAGGCAAATGGATGTCGCGTAACTGGCGCAGCGCGTCATTCGGGCTCATCGTGTTGGGTCCCAGATCGTGCCAAGGCCGGACCGCTCAAGTCTGGCAACGAGCTCATTGCGCCAAAGACTGATTTGCTCGAATTGGGATTTAATACTCTGGGTCGCCAACTGGTAGATCTCTACGGTCGCGTTCGGCCCTGCCCGACCCGGGTAAACGCCGGCCTTGAACCCGTTCTTGAAAACCGGATCGGCCACAATCAGTGCGTGCACCGATTGCTTTCGCCGAAGCGCTATAACCTGGCCAAGCCGTTCGTCCGCATTGCTGAAATCGCTTACGACGACAATGTCGAAATCGAAAGGGAGCGACGCCCAGCATTGTTCCAGAGTCTCCGCGAGCGATGCAGATTCCCGTTCCGGCGTCTCCAGTCCGGCCTGATAGTCTGAGAACAGCTTGTCGAGGCTCAGCGCTCGGGCCCTGGCTGAAGTGCTTGCCTTGAGCACAAGATGCCCGTTGTCCCGCAATGTGCCGAAGCTGCAGATGGCTGATGGTTCGCGACGTTGTCGGGAGTGCGTACTCAGTGCTGCGGCCTGCAGACACGCGCGGCTCGCCAGCAGGCCGCCGGCGGTGCCAAAGTACATTGAGGGTCGCAAATCAACCAGAATCGCCAGCGGTCGGTGCACGGTTGTGAGGAACCTGCGTACCTGGGGGCGGCCGGTCCTGGCGGTTGCCGACCAATCAATGTGGCGGGGATCGTCACCATCTTGAAATACCCCGATGCTGTCCAGATCCATGCCAGCGCCCCGGCGTTTGCCCGGGTGTATCCCTTCGCCGAAGAGTCCGGCGATCGGGCGTCCGGTTTTGCTTCGGCGTCTGGTCGGCGGCGTAAACGCAGGCGCGTTGATCAGATCTGCCAGCGACAACAGGGCGCTTGGCGCGCGCATATTGCTGGTCTTTTGGCCATGCCCGCTCACTATGAAACAGGTGTTGTGCTGATGATTTCTTGAATGAGGGCGTCGGCGCTGACGCCGGCGTGCTCAGCGGCGTGGTCGATACTGATACGGTGGGATAGTGCATCAACGGCCAGCGCTTTGATATCGTCCGGTTCGACGAAGTCGCGTTCTTCAAGCCAGGCACGAGCGCATGCCAGATGGGCCAGTGCAAGAGTGCCGCGCGGGCTGACGGCCTGCCGGATCGGATGACCTGTGCCGCCATTGTGCCGGGTGGCGTTGACCAGGCGGACGATATATTCATTGATCGGTGCGGAGACATGCACTTTTAGAACGGCTGCCCGTGCTGTGGATAGTTGCTCCGGAGATATCTGACTGAGAAGCTCTGTAGCCGGTCGGTATGAATTGCCTGAGCGCCGCTCGTTCAAGACAAGTTCCAGCATATTGGACTCTGCTGTTGGTTCCGGCCAGCCGATCCGGACCCGCAGCGCGAAGCGATCAAGTTGCGCAGCCGGTAGTTCATAGGTGCCTTCTTCTTCAATCGGGTTTTGCGTGGCAATGACAAACAAGGATTCATCCAGCTTATGGGTATTGCCGCCAACGGTTATTTGTCTCTCGGCCATGGCCTCAAGTAATGCCGCCTGCACTTTGGCGGGTGCGCGATTGATTTCATCGGCAAGAATGAAACCGTGAAAGAGCGGGCCTTTATGAAACTCGAATCGATGTTCGTTTGGATCATAAATATTCGTCCCAATCAGGTCGGACGGGAGCAGATCAGGCGTGAATTGAATACGTGCAAAACTGCTTTTGAAGGCATGAGCGAGTAGCAGGGCGGCGCGCGTTTTGGCGACGCCTGGTGGGCCTTCCAGTAAAACATGCCCATCAGAAAGCACCGCAATTATCAGTCTTTCGACAACTGCTCTCTGGCCTGGAACCGCGGCGGCAATTTCTTTCAGCACTTCCGTGAACAAGGGTTGCAGTGCTGTTGTCATTAACTGCGCGTCCATTCAATTGAGGTGCGGTCACGATATCAAACGCACAGTTCGTGAGGCAAGTGTTTCTGCTCCGTCTCCGTCGCCGCGTCATTACCTCGATTGTTTCGTAACGAAAGCGTTTTCAGGAATTTTTCGTTATGCGGCGGACCATTGAAAATGGAACTGCCGAAAATTGTTGCAAATATTTTTCTTCATTTTACTTTCCAACTGGCATACACTCTGAAAAACGCATTAGGAAATTTGCAGTGAAACCAGACATTAGTTACTAAATTTTTCTCGTGTCTGCTGCGGTATCTACCGTGCGTATGTGATTGCCAAAAAATACAAAGGAGACTGACTTGCCCGTGCGTAAGCAGCCGGATGGCCACGTGCCAGCGCCGGATGAATCATTGACCGTGTCGCCTGTCGATGCGAATCAGGCTGGTTCTGAATCAGAGCAGCCATTGGTATTTCACGCGCCGCGTCGAAAAGTAATCGGCATGAGTGTCGGGGTCGGTCTGGGCTTGTCCGGATTTGGCGCCTCTGCTGCCAAGCCGCCGCGTAGCCAGCGCCCGCAACCGGGTGACTTAATCGTGTTCCGCTTCGGCGACAAAGCCGGTCAGGCTGTCAAGCCTGACGATGTCCCTGAAGGTGCCGAGCTGCTTCAGGTGATTAGCAAAGACCCGGAGTCTGGCGTTTTGCGCGACGGTTCGCGACTTAACGGTATCAATCTGGTGCGGGTTGAAGCCGAGGCCGTCAGTGACGACACCAAGCCGTTCGTCACCGGCGGAATCATTGCCTATTCGTCAGTTTGTACCCATCAGGGATGCGATCTGACTCAGTGGGTTCCCGAAACCACGACATTCAAGTGTTATTGCCACTACTCCGAATTCGATGCCACCCAGCTTGGTCAGCCAAATCACGGCCCGGCAAAGCGTCGACTCGCGGTGTTGGCACTGTCTCTAAATCAAAATAATGAATTCATCGTTGCCGCGCATTTCAAAGGCAAAGTGGGTTTCAAGAAGTAATGTGTTTCCCGCCATTTTCCGCGCTTTTTTTTGCGGCGCTTCAAGGCTGATCCTTCGATCTGTCGTGGAGCGAATTTCGAAGTGATTCTGCCTATCTTGGCTGATTGTCCCGTTCAGGAGGTGTCCATGATTTCTCAAAAAACGTTTGCCGCGGCGGCTGTAGGAGCGCTGCTTGCAGCCACCGGTATGTCCGCTGTCGCCGGCGAATACTCCACTGTCACACAAGAAAGACTCAATAACCCCGAGCCAGGGAACTGGTTGATGTATCGCGGCAATTACGAGGGCTGGGGTTATAGTCCGCTCGAACAGATCAATACCAGCAACGTCAAGAACCTGAAGCCGGTCTGGACGATGTCTACCGGTGTGGTTGAGGGGCACCAGGCGCCGCCGATCGTCAATGATGGCATTATGTTTGTTGCCACGCCGATGAACCAGATCATGGCAATCGACGCAAAGTCTGGCGATTTGCTATGGCGCTATCAGCGTGAAATTCCCGAAGAGTTGTTTCAATTACACCCGACCAGCCGCGGTGTTGGCTTGTGGGGCGACAGCATCTATTTCGCCTCGACTGACGCCTACCTGATTGCACTTGATGCCAAGACCGGCAAGGTGCAGTGGGAGAAGCAGGTTGAAGACTACGGCAAGGGTTATTACATGACGCTTGCTCCGCTCACGGCCAAAGGTAAGGTCATGATCGGCGTTTCTGGTGGCGAGTACGGCATTCGCGGCTTCGTGGCTGCTTATGATGCCAAGACCGGTGAAGAAGCCTGGAAGACCTACACTATCCCCGCACCGGGCGAGCCAGGTAGCGATACCTGGCCAGGCGATACCTGGAAGACGGGTGGCGTATCAACCTGGATTACAGGCACCTACGATTCAGACACCAACATCGTCTACTGGGGTACCGGTAATGCTGCTCCCTGGATGCCTGACAACCGCGCTGGCGATAATTTGTACGCTAACTCGGTACTGGCGCTGGATGTTGATACCGGCAAGCTGAAAGGCTATCACCAGTATCACCACAATGAAGCATGGGACTGGGACGAAGTTTCTGCTCCGATCCTGATGCCGGTCATGCGCGATGGCAAGAAATCCAAGGCGTTGGTCCATGCCGCTCGTAACGGGTACATGTGGACGCTTGATCCCAAGCCTGATGGCGCGATCGAATTTGTGGATGCCAAGCCGTTTGTGAATCAAAACGTGTTTACCAGTATCGACCCTGAAACAGGCCGTCCTGAGTATGACCAGACCAAGATTCCCCGTATCGGTAAAAAAGCTGACTTCTGCCCGTCTCTATGGGGTGGTAAAGATTGGCCGCCAGCAGCCTTCAGTCCAAAGACCGAGATGCTCTACGTACCGGCTCACGAGAATCTGTGTGGACACCTGACGGGCAAGGAAGAGACATACCGTCCGGGTCAGCTTTATCTGACCGCCGCGATCTCTGACATTGGTTTGACCCTGAAAGATGAGAAAGTCGACCATATTGGTGAGGTTCAGGCGTGGAAAGTCGGGTCCCACGAAAAAGTCTGGCAGCATGACTATGAGTTCCACAACTGGGGTCCGTTGATGGCCACTGGTGGTGATCTGGTCTTCGGTGGCGGCACGAATGACCGGTTCTTCCGGGCCTTCGACGCCAATACCGGAAAAGTGCTCTGGAAAATCCGTACCAACTCCGGTATCACGGCAGTCCCAAGCTCGTTTGAAGTCGATGGCAAGCAATACATCGCGGTTCAGTCGGGCTGGGGTGTTGACGCACAGCGGATGCAAGATGGTATTGACAAGATTTTCAAGACCAAGACTTACGTCCCACAAGGTGGCATGATCTGGGTGTTCGCACTTGAGTAACCTGACTCAGGTGACCCTATCTGGTCAGCGGCCCGCCATGCTCTTCGGAGCGTGGCGGGCCGCGTGCGCAGTTATCATTTGTCTGTTCGGCCTGATGACATTGTCCGCGCTGATCAGCCAGACGGCGAGCGCCAAAACGACTGACGCTGAATGGCAGCGTTTACTGAAAGCAGAAGAGCTTCGACATGAGGAGCGATGGGCGTTTCTTCGCGACGCTTACTTTAACGATCGGGAGATTGGCGAAGCGACTGGCGTAATAGAATTGACTGCGCCGATTGTCCCGATTGATCCGGCTATTGTTCCGGTCAGCATCAAAGCACTGATCCCTCAAACAGCTGATCGTTTCATTCAAAAAATTACTTTACTGGTTGACCATAACCCGTCGCCGCTTGCTGCAGTATTCCACCTGAGTGAGCGCAACGGCGTGGCTGATCTGGCAACGAGGGTGCGGGTTGGCGAGTTCTCCCATGTCCGGGCTGTGGCCGAAATGAATGACGGCAGTCTGCTTGTAGCTTCAAAATTCGTGAAAGCCAGCGGCGGGTGCGATGTTGTTCCATTTGAGGACAAGGCAGCTGTTAACAGCCGGCTCGGCAAGATGAAACTTCGGCTGCCCGGCGGAGTGGCCGTGAGTGGTGCCAGTGAAAAAGTCGGTGCCAGGTTCGCCGATCTGCTGATAGAACACCCGAACTACAACGGCATGCAGGCAAGCGACACTCCCGGCGTGATGATTCCGATGCGAACGCTAGATCATGTCGAGGTGACCTACGACCAAAAACCCTTGCTCCGCATTGAGGGGTATCTTTCGTTGAGTCACAACCCGAAATTCAGATTTCACTACATCCCTGAAGAAGATAGGGGTGTTGGCCCAGGCAGTGGTTTTTCTGTACGCTTACTCGACAGCGCCAAAGCTGAATTCGAGCGCAGCTGGCCGACTCGGTAACGGCGGTATCGGACAGAGCTTCGTCGATTAAGACTGTTTTGATAGTGATTTGTAATGAAGAGATCGGCACGATCCATAACAAGGAGTAGACATGATTTCAGTAAAAGTTAATGAACAAGACCAGTCATTTGACGGTGACCCGGAAATGCCGTTGCTTTGGTACGTTCGTGACCAGTTAGGAATGATGGGTACGAAATTCGGATGCGGCACTGGTTTATGTGGTGCCTGTACAGTGCACGTTGATGGTAAAGCCGTGCGGGCATGTGTTACACCGATGCAGGCGGTTGCCGGTAAGACGATTACGACAATTGAAGGCCTGGACGAAGAAGGCAATCACCCGACCCAGAAAGCCTGGCGTGATCACAACGTTCCGCAGTGTGGCTATTGCCAGGCGGGTCAGATTATGCAGGCTGCATCGCTGTTGGCCGAAAACCCAAAGCCCAGTCAGGACGATATCCGCTCGGCAATGGCCGGCAACATCTGCCGTTGTGGTTGTTACCAGCGTATCGATGCCGCCATTAGTGCAGCGGCTGTTGAAATCGCTGCCAAAGGAGCCTGATCATGTTGCGATATATCAACGAAGAGACCTTGAATGCTGACAAATCGCTACCCGGACTCGGCAAGCCCGCCGAGGCTGTCAAGGCGCTGATCAGCAAACCCAATCGTCGAACATTCATGAAGTCCGTGGGTGGTACAGGTGGGCTGGTGTTGGCAATGCAGTTGTTGCCCGCTCGAACCGCCCAGGCGTTTGACCCCTACGAAACCGGTGCTGCGGCCATGCCGCATAAGACGGTCACAAACCCGCATGTTTTTGTTGCGATTGATCCGGACGGCACGATCACCCTGACGACACACCGCTCGGAAATGGGTACGGGCGCGAGAACCGGCGTGCCAATGGTGTTGGCCGATGAGCTTGAGGCTGATTGGTCTCGGGTGGTCATTAAGCAGGCTGAAGGCGATGAGCCCAAGTACGGCAATCAGGATACTGACGGTTCGCGTAGCCTGCGGCATTTCGTGCAGCCCATGCGTCAGATAGGCGCGTCGGTACGAACCATGCTTGAACTGGCCGCTGCCGAACAGTGGGGCGTGCCGGTTGAGCTGGTCAAAGCCCATGATCACGCGGTCTATCTGATGAGTGGCGAGGGTGATGATGCCCGTCGGACCGGCCCAAGGCTCGGTTACGGCGAAATTGCCGCTGCCGCAATGAAGCTGCCGGTCCCCACATTTGAAGAGCTAACGTTCAAGACGGACGATGAGTTCCGTTACATGGGGAAAGGCGAAGTTCCGATGACTGACATCCACGACATCACAACCGGGAAGGCCCGGTATGGTGCGGATATGCAGTTGGAAGGCATGAAGTACGCTGTTGTCGCCCGGCCGCCGGTCGTTGGCGGCAAGGTCAAATCATTCGATGCGGCTGCAGCCCTGAAAGTACCAGGAGTCGAAAAAGTTGTTGAACTGAAGGGTTCTATTCCACCGGCTAAATTTGCGCCGCTTGGCGGTATCGCAGTTGTTGCCAACAACACCTGGGCCGCAATCAAGGGCCGTGATGCGCTGGTCATTGAATGGGACGACGGCCCGCATGCCGTGTACAACACCAAGGACTTCAAGCAGGAGATGTACAAGACTGCGAAGAAGCCTGGCAAGGTCATGCGTGCCCAGGGCGATGCCGATAAGGCGTTCAAGAATGCCGCGAAAGTGGTCACCGCTGAGTACTACCAGCCGCATATGTCTCACGCGCAAATGGAGCCCCTCGTTGCGATTGCCAATTTTGCCGATGGCAAACTTGACATCTGGGCACCGGTTCAGAGCCCGTACGGGACGCGTACCGACACAGCCGCTGCGCTTGGCATGAAGCCGGATGATGTGACGGTTAATGTTTCGTTGCTGGGCGGTGGCTTTGGCCGTAAGTCCAAGTGCGACTTCGTTATTGAGGCCGCGCATGTTTCCAAGGCTGTCGGTGCTCCGGTGAAACTGCAATGGACTCGTGAAGACGATATGCGACATGGTTTCTATGCCACGACCTCGGTTGAGCATCTTGAAGCCGCAATCGACAAAAACAACAAAGTCGTCGGCTGGCGTCATCGTTCTGTCTCGCCAACTATCTTTTCCACGTTTGTGAAAGATCCTGGTGTGACCAGTTCGCTCGAGGCTGGCATGGGCTTGATGGATACTCCGGTCAACATACCCAACATGTCGATCGAAGCCGGCACGGCAATGTCGCATACTCGAATCGGCTGGTTCCGGTCGGTGTCGAATGTTCCGCGTGCCTTTGGCGTGCAGTCGTTTATAGCGGAGCTGGCGCATGAACTCGGGCGTGATCCGAAAGATATGCTGCTCGAAATAATCGGACCGAGCCGAAAAATCGACATGCATACCGCCGGCCTCAAAGGCGATCTCTGGAACTACGGCGAGCCGTATACAGAGTTCCCGGTCGATACCGGCCGTCTGAGTAATGTCGTTAACCTGGCTGCAGATCAGAGTGGCTGGGGCAAGAAATTGCCCAAGGGTGAAGGCATGGGTATTGCTGTGCATCGCAGCTTCGTGACCTATGTCGCCAGTGTTGTCCGAGTTAAGATCGACGACGACGGCACCATTCGGATTCCTGAGGTTCATACGGCAGTCGACTGTGGCTACTGTATTAATCCGGAGCGCGTTCGCTCACAAATGGAAGGTGCGGCCGTCATGGGAATGACGCTGGCGCTGCATTCGGGTCTTGACTATGTCAACGGCGCGGTTCAGCAGTCAAACTTCCATGATTATCCGATGGTGAGAATCAACTCGTACCCGGAGCAGGTCAATACGCACATCGTTGACCATCCGTTCTCGGTACACGCCACCGGTGTTGGTGAGCCAGGCGTACCGCCGTTTGCCCCGGCACTTGCCAATGCAATTTTTGCAGCCTCCGGCAAGCGCCTGCGCGAAATGCCGTTTGGTGACAAGATTGCTTAAGTTAGAAATAGCAGTGGTGTAAACCGGGCGATCCGGTTGCGCAGAAAAGCCCCTGGAGCTTTGTTTCAGGGGCTTTTTTTCGTGCATTCCTCGGGTCTTTAATGGGCTGCCGTTTCTGTTGGATTCGAAGGCGTGTCTGTAAACCTGGCGCGACCGGCTTTGTTGTGCAGTCAGGTCCGTTAGCTTCTCTTCTTTCCATATTTCTCTATAAATGCAATTAAGTTGCAAAAAGAGTGGTTTCCTCTATACTTTAATGCAATTAAGTTGCAATTATGATCAAGGGGAATGATGGGCAAGCGTGTCAGGTTGGATCGCCACTTAAAGGCGCAATGGAGTTTATCCGCGGTGATTGTTGCCGGGCTGATGGTTGCCGGTTGCGGGAGCAGTGATTCACCATCGCAGGCGAACAGTGATTCCGATGAAGCCACTCACATTGAGTCGGATGGTCGGTTGGCAATAGCACAGGCAAGCCAGTCAGGTGTGCATGTCCTGAACCTGGACGACAAACAAATGCTGGCCACTGTTCCAACCGATTTCGTGCCTTCGGCCCTATATGCCAGTCCGGACAAGCGGTATGCAGTCGCGATTCAGCGCACCGAGAACCTTGTTCAGTTTATTGATGGCGGATTGTTCCAGGAAGATCACGTCGATCATTTGCACGATTACGCCCAGGCCCCGGCGCTCGCCGGCATGGGCCTAACAGGCATTCGTCCGACTCACTATGAGGTGGCCGAAGGGCAGGCGGCTTTGTTTATGGACGGTGACGCTGAAAGCGGCTCGACCGCGGCGGTCGTGACTTTCAGTGACGAGAGCGTCGAAAAGGGCGAGCCCGATGCGAGCCTGCCCTTACCGATGCAGATGCACGGCACGGCAGAACCTCGTGGGGCATATCTTCTGACAACCTGGCGGGCGCCTGCTAATACTGACACCTTGCCCGAGTTGGTTGAACTCTACAAGCAGGAGGGAAATTCTTTCCAATTCGTACAGCGCTTTGACATTCCCTGCCCACGTTTGCATGGAAGCTATTCCAGCGAAGACTATTCCGTTTTCGGTTGCCAGGATGGCGTGTTGGTTATCAAGCAGGTGGGGGACGACTTTATCGCAACCAAGATCGACAACCTGCCTTCAATGCCTGACGGCGCAAGAGTAGGCACGGTGCTTGGGCATCATGAATCGCCTGTATTTGTTGGCTTGCTGGCGAATAACGCTATGGTTGAGATCGATCCTCAAGCCGGGACGATGACTTCAATCGAGTGGCCTTCAACTGGCGGCAGGATCACCGCCGCTTTTGACCATAGCGCCAAGAATCTGCTGCTGTTGGACGATTTGGGTAGTTTGCATGCGCTCGAGGTCGCCGCAGGGTGGGCCGTCAAGAGTGCGATTCCCGTAACAGCGGCTATCGCCGAAGATGATTCTCGTCCAGTCCTGGATATTCATCCTTCCGCCGATCGCGCTTTCATTTCTGATCCGAATGGAAAACAGATCATCATCGTCGATACAGCATCGGTATCGGTCCTGGAGCAATTGCCTCTCGATTTCGTGCCCAGTAGTGTGAGATGGCTCGGAATTTCTGAAGACCACGAGCATGAAGGTCATACCCATGACTGAGTTCCTTGCGCGACTACCCATGAAGAAACTGATCGCGTTTGTCCTGGTGTTGAGCGCCATGCTGCTTTTGAATGATAAGGCGACGGCCCAGAGCCCGGAGGCGGGCGGTAACGGACTGAATGTAGGCTTAATTCTGGACGGTACGTTCTCTACACGGGAGTTGGCACTGGGGGCTCGCGGCAAAGGCTTCGGACTTGGGCACACAGAGGTGTCGGCCAATACCAATATCGATGATTGGTTTCGTGGGCAGGTCACAGCCGCGCTCGGTAACCACGAAGGTGAGCTTGAGGTGGAACTTGAAGAGGCCTACCTTGAGACCCTGGCTTTACCGGCCGGTTTGTCGATTCGAGCCGGCCGCTTTTTGTCTCAGGTTGGTTATCTCAATGGTCAACATCTGCATGCCGATGACTTTAGCGAACGACCGCTTATGTATCGCGCATTCCTTGGTGGCCACTACTACGATGATGGTTTAAGAGCCAACTATCTCTTGCCTACGCCGATGTTCTGGCAACTAGGAATTGAAGTGCTTAGCGGCAAATCTCTCATTAGTGAGCGTACCAACGATCCGGGGGTGGGGGCAATCTCGCTGAGTTCTCGGGCCGGGGGCGACATTGGTAGTAACCATAGTTGGCAATTCGGTCTCGGCTATCTGCGCAACAGGCTACAGGCGGTGATGGAGGAAGAGGAGGGCGAGGCCGAAGAAGGTCATGATCACGCCCACGAGCATGGTGCCAACTATGCAGGTAAGCACATGTTCATAACCGATCTGGTCTGGAAGTGGGCGCCAAACGGCAATAGCCGCAATCGGCAACTCAAGCTGTCTGCCGAATACGCGCGAATCACCGAGCCCAATGAATTCGCCAGTGATCAAGATAGGCATGATGGATGGTATCTGGCTGGTGTGTATCGGTTTCACCCGCAATGGGAAGTAGGGGCGAGGTTTGGTGAGATTAAGGTTTCTGAGCCTCATGATGATCATTTCCATAAGAGGCGTATCAAGGAAAGCAGCCTGATGCTCGCGTACAAACGCTCAGAATTCTCAGCATTGCGCGTGCAATTGACGCGTCAGGTCAATGGTCAAGGCTTTGACGCAGCCGAAGAGGCTTTGATCTTGCAATATGTCATGACTTTGGGAGCACATGGTGCGCATTCGTTCTAGTCGGTTTATTCCGCGTTGTGTGATTGCTTTAATTGGTTTCGGTTTGTCCTGCAACGCGGCCGCTCTGACCGTGTTCGCATGTGAGCCAGAGTGGGCGGCACTGGTTGGTGAGTTGGCGCCGAACGCCAAGGTCATCAGCGCGACCCACGCCCGTCAGGATCCGCACTACGTTGAAGCGCGACCAAGCTTGATTGCGCGCCTCCGTCATGCCGATCTGGCGATTTGTACGGGAGCAGAGCTAGAGTCGGGTTGGTTGCCGCTGCTCCAGCAGCGGGCGAGTAACCCGAAAGTAAGTCCTGGAAGACCGGGTTTGTTGTTGGCCAGTGAGCATGTGACCTTAATTCACCAAATGCCACAAGCGGATCGTTCACACGGTCATGTGCACCCTGAGGGCAATCCGCACATTCATCTGGATCCGAGCCGACTAAGTAGTATCGCCGCAGTATTAGCGAGGCGACTTGGTCAGATTGATCCGGCGGGAGTAGACGCCTACCAAACGCGCTATAAGTCTTGGTTGGCGCAATGGGAACAGGATATTGCAGCACTAGAAGAACTTGCTGCGCCGTTACGGGGTCGATCGCTCGTGGCGCAGCACTCGAGTTTCGCTTATCTTTGGGAATGGTTGGGTTTGATGCAGAGCGCCGACCTCGAACCCAAGCCCGGACTGCCGCCAACACCAAGCCATTTGGCCAAAGTGGTTCAACTAGCCAATGAACGTCCGCCGATTGCCATCGTCCAAACGCTCTATCAGGATACGGCGCCGGCGCGTTGGCTGCACAAACAAACAGGTGTTCCGTGGAAGTCACTCCCTTCAACGGTCACCAGCGACGGAGCAAGCTCGACGCTTCGCGGTCTTTTCGATACGCTCATTCGCGAATTACTCGAAGCTGCGAATGAATTGCCTTGATAGATCGCTCGAATGACTAGTGTCCTGTGGCTATTGCCGCCAATGGCAGTTGGTCTGCTTGTGCTCACCACCCATATATCGCTTGGACGTCAGGTCTTAAAGCGTGGCATTGTCTTTATTGACCTTGCCATTGCCCAGGCCGCAGCGCTGGGTGTTCTGGCCGGGGAGGGGCTGGGGTTTGGTGGCGCTGCCACCTTATTGTTCTCGGGTGGGTTCGCCATTGCTGGCGCGGCCCTGGTCGCCTGGTTAAGTCGGGCCTGGCCCGCAAGGCGCGAGGCGTTGATCGGGCTGATTTATGTTGGCGCGGCGTCGATGACTATTTTCTGGGTTAGCTCTGACGCCCTGGGAGCGCAGCGACTCTCGTCCTTGCTTGGTGGTGACATACTTTGGACTACCTGGGCGTCAATGCTGCCGTTGTTTGTTGTTAGTCTTGTCTACAACGGGCTGCTTTGTTTTCAACCGGATTCAATGAATCGGGATTTACTTTTTTATCCGGGTTTCGCTGTTTTAGTCAGCCTTTCTGTCCCCCTGCTTGGCCTTTATCTGGTTTTCGTTTGCCTGATTGTGCCGGCACTCTGGATTGAACGAACAAACAGCGCTTTGCTGGCCAGCGCAGTCGCGACCGTCGCTTTCATTGTTGGTGTCTTATTGTCGTTCTGGTTCGATTGGCCGACTGGGACTACAGTTGCAATTGTTATGGTTGCCAGCGCACTGCCATTGACATTGATCAATAACATCCAATTCCTTCAACTACTTAAAGCTCCTACCCGATGATATTTAGATTCAGGAAAACAGTTCGCCAACTTCTTGTTGTCACGTCAGTCTTGTTCGGCCACGGCGTTTTGACTCTAGCGCCTGCTAAGGCGGCAACCGATAGCCCTCACCAACATGGAGCGGGTGCACTTAACGTTGTAGTTGATGGCTCCGATCTTGCGCTTGAAGTCCGACTGCCGGCCATTGATATCGTTGGCTTTGAGCATGAGCCCAGGAACGAGGAGCAGACTGCACAAGTCGAGAAGGCTCTCGCCAGTTTTATTGACGGCCGGACCTGGTTCGAACCGTCATCGTCAGCGGCGTGTATTCTTGAGACTGCTCACGCAAGTATGGTTGGCAGGTCTGTTGAATTCAAGCCGGGCCCGTCAGAAGGGAAGTCTTCTCATGAAAGCAAGCACGATCATGAACGCGAGCACCATCAGCACGAGGACAAGCATGGCGATGAGGATCTCCACTCGGACTTCGAGGGCGACCTGGAATTTCATTGTGACAGCCCGCGCGAATTAAATCAGCTCAAGGTTCTGTTGTTCACTGTATTTCCGGGCGTAAAGGCGCTTGATGTTCAGGTGGTGACGCCTGCTATGCAAACGAAACGCGCGCTTAGCGCGGAGCAATCGGTGTTAAGCCTTTCGCGGTAGGCAACTACTTAGACAGCGGGTAAGGTCGTGTGCGCCATCCTGAGAGTCCGCATTTCAGCCGTTTTCGGGTTTGTTGATCAGGATTGCGCGGAAGTCATTGACATTGGTCATTGTGGGGCCGGTAACAACCGAGTCGCCTAGATTTTCAAAGAAGGTATGGGCGTCGTTGTTGGCCAGATATTGAGCGGGGGGCATGTTTTGGGCCCACGCCCGGCTGATGGTATCCGGGGTGATGATAGCGCCAGCAATTTCTTCGAGTCCGTCTACACCGTCGGTGTCGCCGGATAGCGCATAAACGTTTTCTTGTCCGGCTAAGGCCAGTGCCATGGAGAGCAGGCATTCTACGTTTCGTCCCCCCCGGCCTTCGCCTTTGACCGTGACGGTGGTTTCGCCGCCGGACAGCAAAACGCATGGTGCTGAAAAAGGTTGTTCGCGGCGGGCGGTCTGGCGGGCAATGCCACCCAGGACCTGGCCGACGTCGCAAGCTTCTCCTTCGAGCGCGTCACCCAGAATGTGCGGCTCATATCCGGCGTTCAGTGCGACTACGGCGGCTGCCTCCAGGGCTGATTGTGGTGCCGCGATGATCTCTGTTCGGTTGCCGGCCAGGCGGGGGTCTCCGGGTTTGACCGATTCGCCGGCGTTGCTGGTCAGCATTTCTTTTACCGGGCCAGGCAAGTCAATCCGGTAACGGCTGATAATGGCGAGTGCATCCTGGCAGGTGGTTGGGTCTGGCATGGTCGGCCCGGATGCAATATCAATCGGGTCATCGCCAGGGACATCCGAAATCAATAAAGTTGTGAGTTGGGCAGGATGACACGCCGCCGCCAGGCGGCCGCCTTTGATGCCAGACAGGTGGCGCCGGACACAGTTCATTTCGGTAATGGTTGCACCGGAGCGTAGCAACGATCGATTGACCGCTTGCTTGTGCTCGAGAGTCAGTCCGGTAGCGGGCAAAGGTAGTAATGACGACCCTCCGCCTGAAATAAGACACAACACATGATCTTTTTCGGTCAGGCTGTTGGCTAATGCCAGCAGTCGATTTGCCGCATCCAGACCGGCTTCGTCGGGAACCGGGTGGGCGGCCTCCACGATTTGAATGTGATCGCAGGGCACTGAGTAGCCGTAGCGTGTCACGACCAGGCCACTCAGTTCGCCGGGCCAATGCTCTTCAACCACGCGGGCCATCGCTGCCGAGGCCTTGCCGGCGCCGATAACGATCAGGCGTCCATCCGGGCTTGGGGTAGGGAGAAAGGCGGGAATACGTCGGGCCGGCTGTGCCGACGCGACGGCCGCCTTAAACATAGCGATCAGCAGATCACGTTCGGATTGGGAGGTTTTCGGTTTCACAGGCCGGTTATATCAGAAACATCTCAAATCGAGTATTGGCCGGGCAACTAATTCTGGCTGGTTGCCCTCGCCAAACCGGTCAATTATTGTGTGGGCTTCTCAATTTAGGACAATTCCCATGCTCGTCAGGCAGATCTGGACCGGAAACGCATATCGAAATTTTAACTATCTGATCGCCTGTGGTGAGACTGGTGAGGCTTTGGCGATTGATCCGTTGGACCATCAGAAGTGTCTGGCTGTCGCCCGCGAGGAGGGGTGGGATATTACGCAGATTCTCAACACTCACGAGCATCACGATCATACGGGTGGCAATGCCGCGATGGTTGAGGCAACCGGTGCGAAAATACTCGCTCACGAGAAGGCCGGCAGCAAAATCGACAATTTGTCACGCGGTCTGTCAGCCGGTGATATCGTCAAAGTGGGCAAGACGGTAGAACTTGAAGCGATGGATACACCGGGTCACACGATGTGCCATATCTGTATGAAGTCGCATACCGATCAACCAGCGCTTTTCAGCGGTGATACCTTGTTCAATGCGGGTGCCGGGAATTGTCACAATGGCGGCAATGTTGATGATATGTACAAAACATTTAGCGAACAACTTGAAAGTCTGGATGCATCAACCCTGATCTACCCGGGGCACGACTATATTCAGAATAATCTGAAGTTCACGCTTGATCGTGAGCCGGACAATGAGGCAGCCAAAGTCGCGTTAAAATCGCTCGAGAATCACGACCCGGACGATGCCCGTGTGACGACGCTTGCCGAGGAGCGTGAGTTCAACACTTTCTTTCGGCTAAACAGTGCGAGCGTGGTCAGCGAACTCAGAAAATCGTTCGCCGACCTGCCGTCTGATCCTGATCAGCGCACCGTGTTCATGAAGTTGCGAGAGCTACGCAACTCCTGGTGATGGGCCAGGAGCGCGTCTGTTAGAAAGAGCATGGGGCCTGCCTGCAATTCCACTTTGATCTTCTGCGCCGGAGTGGGGGTCGGTCCGGGCGTGGGTTCAGGTTTGACTGTCGGTGCCGGCTTAGGGCGGTGAGTGATTTTTCGGCGGGTATTTTTGTCGGCTTCTATTCGCTGGACTGTCCGTTGTTTGCTCCAGTGAATCGTGAACTCGCTTGAGCGGTCGAGCCAGTATTTCCACTGGCGACCTTTCAGGTTTTGTGTGTAGTTGTGGGGCGGGTACCCAATCGCTGTCAAGACTTGTTTTTCTGTCATGCCAACCATGACCCGCATTCGGCGGACAGCGTCCTGAACGTCTTGATCCCATGTGCGAATAAGCTCTCGCGGACTGGTTTTGACGAGGTAACGGGCGAGAAACTGGTCTCCCGACAGGGACCGACTGTAGTCGTTGCCCAGGCTTCTTATTTTGCCGGCCATCGCCAGCGTAAAACTGTATCGGCCAACCTCTCTGACCCAGGCCTTCGTGCCGGGAGGAATGATCGCGGTGCCGTTAAACCGATAGTTGATGTCGCTGATCCAGTCGTTGTAGACGCGCATGTTGCAGCATAAATATCCCGATTTGGTTTGAGCGCCATCAATTTTTTGTGCTTTGGCTGATTCGGGTAATAAACCGGCGGCAATGCCAGCCATCAGGAGGCAACACAGCGCTGTGGCCGGAAGGGTTTGGAAATTTCGCCAATTGGTGGGCATAGCGATCTGAATCCTCTTTTTTACCGGCGAAAGAATTGTTTTTCGCACAATGATTGTGAGTCGTTCAGATTGCCCTATCGGTTCAATTTGGTGTGAAAACCGACGCCCGCGGGTAATAGAGCTGTAGCAATTTGGTAGTCCATCCGGTGTTGTTCGGCCGGCTTGATTAGAATAGAGCGGGTGGCTGCAGTCTGGGCCCGGTTTATAAGAAACCTACTATAAAAAATGTAACGAGGTAAAAAATGAAAATGAACACAAGTCGCCGAAACGCGCTGAAAAGCGTTGCCGGATCTGCAGTAGCCGTGCCCGTCATGCTGATCGCCAAAGAGGCCTGGGCCGGCAAGAACGACGCGCTGAGAACCGCGCTTCAATATCAGGACACACCGAAAGACGGCAATCAGTGCGATGCCTGTTTGCACTGGAAAGCTGGCGCAGATGCTGCCGCCAGGGGCGGCTGTGCAATTTTGCCCGGCGACACGGAAATCGCGCCGACTGGCTGGTGCTCGGCGTACGTTAAGAAGCCTGGCTGATAAGTCTTCTGGGTCATTAGAAGAAAGCCCGGTCAGGCGTACTGACCGGGCTTTTTTTCGGGGGTCACCAGACTAGCCGTCGCTGCCTTCTTTCTTATTCGCAGGGGTTGAAATAAGATTCATCGAATGAGCGAAGAGACGTACGATTTTATTGTGATTGGAGCAGGTACCGCAGGCTGTGTGATTGCCGGCAGGTTATCAGAGCAGGGTAGGTACAAGGTTTGTGTTCTGGAAGCAGGCCCGCGCGATCGAAACCCCTTTATTCACATTCCAGCGGGCGTTCTTTACACACTGCAGAATCCGGCAATCAACTGGATGTACCCCGGTGTTGGCAGCCCTGGCCTGTCCGGCCGCGCGGTCAACCATGCGCGGGGCAAAACGCTGGGCGGATCGGGGTCCATTAACGGTCATATTTACAACCGGGGCCAGCGCGAAGATTTTGACCATTGGGCCGAGCTTGGAAACAAAGGCTGGAGCTACCAGGATGTTCTGCCGTACTTTAAAAAGAGCGAAAACAAGATTGGTCTGGGGGACACGGGTTACCACGGCCATAGTGGGCCATTCACAATTACCGACATAGACGAGAAGGACGCGCTTTGCGAGGCTTTCATGCAAGGGGCTGTTTCTCTGGGGGTGCCGCTTAACCCTGACTACAATGGCAAGGTCCAGGAAGGCATTTCCTACGCTCAACGCAGCGTACATCGCGGCCGCCGGGTAAGCCCGGCCAGGGCGTTTTTGTATCCGGCCGAGCGACGCGGCAATACCCGCGTATTGCCTCATGCGCATGTTGAGCGAATTGAGATTGTTGACGGCAAAGCGCAAGGCGTGAGTTTCAGATTGGGTGGCGCAGCTCAACCCAGCCGCACGATCAAGGCCTCCCGAGAAATCATCTTGTGCGCCGGGGCGATTGCCTCACCACAAATTTTGCAGTTGTCAGGGATTGGCGATGCTGAGCATTTACGCTCAATCGGTGTAGAAGTTGTTCGGAATCTGCCAGGCGTTGGCAGCAATTTTCGCGATCATTATGCCGTGCGATCGGTCGTTCGCATTCAAAACATGCCAACAATTAACGAAAGAGTTCGCGGTATATCGCTGGCACGCGAGGTGATGAACTACGCGATTAGGCGTCGAGGGGCCCTGGCGTTGACGCCTACCCTGGTTTATTGCTTCTGGAAATCTGATCCGGCGCTAAGTCGCGGCGATATTCAACTGACTTTTACACCGGCCAGTTATCCCGACGGCGTGCAATCCGGGCTCGACCGATTCCCCGGGGCGACTGTCGCCTGTTGGCAGCAGAGACCAGAGAGTGCCGGCCATGTCCGCGCTGTTTCATCAGATCCGTTCGAGTTGCCGGAGATTCAAGGTAATTTTCTCGCCGAGCAGAAAGATCGTGATGTATTGCTTGCCGCTTTAAGACTGAGTCGCAGTATTTTTCAAAGTGAGCCGTTCAAACCCTATGTTGCTCAGGAGCGCTGGCCTGGTGTCGAGCGGCAATCTGATGAGGCCTTACTCGATCATGCGCGACGTACTGGTAATACTGCCTACCATCCAATGGGAACCTGCCGGATGGGCCCGGCCGAAAATCCGGACTCGGTTGTAGATGACCGCCTGCGTGTTCATGGGGTTGAAGGACTCAGAGTCGCCGACGCCTCAATCATGCCGATGATTCTGTCTGCGAACCTGAATGCCGGGGTGTTGATGATCGGGGAGAAAGCGGCCGATATGATTATCGCGGATGACTGAGTCAGGCCGGTCCGCCGGCGAGATATTCTTGCGCGAGAGAAACGAACAAGGCGGCCCCCAGCGGAAGAATGTCGTCGTTAAAGTCATACAAGGTATTGTGTAAGAAGCAGCCGCCTTCCAGGCCGGACTGGCCAATTCGCAAGTAGGCGCCGGGACGTCGCTCCAACATGAACGAAAAGTCTTCTGCCCCCATGCTTGGGGGCAGCTCGCCGATCATGTTTTCGGGGCCGACCAATGCCGAGGCGATGCGAGCTGCAAATGCAGATTCGTCAGGTGAATTGACGGTTGCCGGGTAGATGTGGTCATAGGTGATCGTTGCGCTCGCTCCGAAGCCCTCTGCCACTGACTTCACCATGATAGCTAGTCTGCGTTCAATGTCGTTCTGAACTTCTTTTTTGAAGGTTCTGACCGTGCCGTCAAGTGTGGCGGAGGGCGGGATAACGCTGACGGCTGTCGGGTCACCGGCCCGCATTGAGCACAAACTGACAACAGCAGCGTCCATCGGGTTGACGTTGCGGGAAACGATTGACTGGACTGCAGTAATAATCTGCGCGGCAACGACGACCGGGTCAACAGCCATGTAGGGGTGCGCGCCGTGACCGCCGCGTCCAGTGATTTCTATGCGTACCCGGTCCGCGGCCGCCATGACCGGACCGGGCCGAACTGAAATCTGCCCGGCCGGTAGTCCGGGCCAGTTGTGCATCGCAAAGACCGCGTCGCATGGGAATTGTTCGAACAAGCCGTCATCGATCATGGCGCGCGCGCCAGCGTGCCCCTCTTCGGCGGGTTGAAAAATCAAATACACCGTGCCGGCAAAATCTCTTGCCTCGCATAGCTGGCGAGCCGCACCCAAAAGCATGGTGATGTGACCGTCGTGTCCGCAACCGTGCATCAGGCCGGGTTTTTTGGAACGGTGCGAGAACTGATTGGCCTCGTGCATGGGCAAGGCGTCCATGTCGGCACGCAGGCCAACCGAGCGGACCGGCTCGCCTGATGCCTGTTTGCCTCGAATGACTCCGACCACCCCTGTTTTGCCCAGACCACGGTGAATCTGATCGACCCCGTAGCGAAGCAGCTCGCTGGCAACCAATTCAGCGGTCTCGGTTTCTTCGAATGCCAATTCGGGATTCTCGTGGATCGCATGTCGCAGCCTGATCAGATCCGGATGGAACGCACGGATGGATTTGAGCGCTCGGTGACTCCCCAGATAGCCGCCGTCCGGCATCGAAGTTGTTAAATCACGTTGATTCATTGGTGCGGGGCTCCTTGGCATGAAAACCAGGCTGTATGTTCTCAGATTGTGTTTATTCTCCCCCACGTTACCAGCAGAAGTCTGGCGACGGTCGCCGGGTCATGTTAAAAGCTGTGTTGTGACAACTAAATCAAATTCGCCGCACCGTTGGTTCGCCAGGTTTTCAGCCGCCGCAGTCTTGCGGCGGGGCGCTTTGCTGGCGATGATTCCGATGATCGCAGCGCTGAGTTCCTGTGCCGGCGGTGGCCTGGGCTATTACTGGCAATCCGTGTCAGGGCATCTGGCCTTGATGCGGGGGAGTCGCCCTATCCCGGAAGTCATTGCTGATCCGGCAACCAAGTCCGAGATTCGGCGCAAACTGGTGCTCGCAAAGGCAGCCCGTGCGTTTGCTGTTTCAGCATTATCCTTGCCAGATAACGGCAGCTATACTCAATATGCAGCTCTCGACCGGCCGTTCGTGCTGTGGAACGTTTTTGCGGCTGATGAGTTGTCCCTGAAACTCAAGACCTGGTGTTTTCCGGTTGCCGGCTGTATCGGCTATCGAGGGTATTATCGGCAGGATGATGCCAAGGCATTTGCCGCATCTCTTGGTGATCAGGTGGACGTGCGGGTCGGCGGCGTACCGGCTTACTCGACGCTCGGATGGTTCGATGACCCTCTGCCAAGCCCGGTTTTGCGTTATCCGGATACCGAGATTGCCCGACTGATATTTCATGAACTCGCCCATCAGGTGGTTTATCTGAAAGGCGATTCAACTTTTAACGAATCATTCGCCACAGCCGTCGAGACCGTTGGGGTTGAGCGCTGGCTGACGCATCGCGAGGCGCTGGATAACGATCCGCGACCTCGTCAAACGTACGCAGCACACAGCCAGCGTAAGAAGGATTTTCTGGGCTTGCTGTTGGCAGCCCGGGCTCGGCTGGAGGCCATTTATGACGGCTCTGGTTCGGTGGCGAGCAAACGAGCGGGCAAACAGGCGACATTCGACTGGCTACGCCAGGAGCACCAGCGAATACGGGAAACCCGGTGGTCGGGCTATTCCGGCTACGATCGCTGGTTTGACCAGCCGCTGGGGAACGCGCACCTGGCCGCCGTCGGGGCTTACAATGACCGAGTGGATGCTTTTCTGGGCATGCTGAGCGAGGTAGATGGTGATCTCAAAAAATTCTTCGCTCTGGCCCGAGAAGTTGCCGGCCTTGAGCCTGAACAACGCAAGCACAGGCTTAATGCCTGGCATACAACAAGTGCTGGCCTGACCCGAGGGTCAACCAGCCCCTAATGAAACCGGAGACTCTATGGAACACGCTTGGTTCAAACACTACCCTGAAGGGGTTCCGCATCAAATTGACTATACCCAATACGGTTCACTGGTTGATCTGCTTGATGACTCCTTCAAGCAGCATGCTGGCCGGGACGCCTATGTCGGTTTTGGCAAGGCGACTACGTTTGCGGAAGTCGATTCAACTTCGCACCTGGTCGCTGCCTGGCTGCAATCCAAAGGCCTGAAAAAAGGCGACCGGGTCGCAATCATGATGCCCAATATCATCCAATATCCGATTGTATTGGCTGGGGTGTTGAGAGCCGGTCTGGTGGTGGTTAACGTCAATCCGTTGTATACAGCGCGCGAGCTGGAGCATCAGCTAAAGGATTCCGGCGCACGAGCAATTTTCATTCTTGAAAACTTTGCCACCACGCTGCAAGAGGTTATCGCCCGTACCGAGATCGAACATGTGGTCGTTGCCTCCATGGGTGAGACCTTGGGTCTGGTCAAAGGGGCTATCGTTAATTTTGTGGTGCGTCATGTTAAGAAAATGGTGCCCGCATTCAATCTGCCGGGTTCAGTCAAGTACAGCACTGTCCTTGCCGAAGGCAGCGGTATGCCTTTTGAGCGACCCACTATTACGCTTGACGACCTGGCCTTCCTGCAATACACCGGCGGCACAACCGGCGTATCAAAGGGAGCCACGTTATTACACAAGAACATTCTGGCGAATGTCTTGCAATCAGAAGCCTGGAGTGATCCGGTCTTTAACGATGCCTCCAGCGGTGCTTCGTCTGATCAGGCGGTGATTGTCTGCGCGCTGCCGCTTTACCATATCTTTGCCTTGACTGTCTGTTGCCTGCTGGGCATGAGACAGGGCGCACTCATAGTGCTGATTCCGAATCCGCGTGATTTGCCCGCGCTGGTCAAAGAGATCGCACCGTACAAGATCACGCACTTTCCGGCGGTCAACACGCTGTATAACGCCTTGGTCAATCATCCTGAATTCCGGAAGCTGGATTTTTCCGAGTTGCGCATTTCCAATGGCGGCGGCATGGCGGTTCAGGAGGCGGTTGCCAAAGAATGGTACGAGCTCACCGGGTGTCCGATTATCGAAGGTTATGGATTGAGTGAAACCTCGCCTTCAGCAACCTGTAATCCGGCTACCGCCACAACGTTTAGCGGCAACATTGGTGTGCCGCTGCCATCGACTGAAATCATTCTGCTCGACGAAGAAGGCAATCCGGTGCCAAACGGCGAGCCAGGTGAGATTGCGATTCGTGGGCCGCAGGTGATGGCCGGCTATTGGCAACGGCCGGACGAGACGGCAAAAGTCATGACACCCGATGGTTACTTCAAGAGTGGCGATATCGGTGTGATGACCGATGATGGCTATACCAAAATCGTCGATCGTAAGAAAGACATGATCTTGGTCTCCGGCTTCAATGTCTTTCCCAATGAGGTCGAGGGCGTTGTTCAAAACCACGAGAAAGTGCTGGAGTGCGCCGCCGTCGGCGTGCCGGACGAAAAGTCCGGCGAAGCCGTTAAGTTGTTTGTCGTCAAAAAATCTCCTGATCTGACCGAACAGGAGTTGCGCGACTACTGTAAGGAACAGTTGACTGGGTACAAACGTCCGACTTATATCGAGTTTCGCGACGACTTGCCCAAGACCAATGTCGGCAAGATATTGCGTCGCGAATTACGCGATGAAGTAAAGGCGTAGGAGGCCGCCAGGTCTGCTGAGCATTAGCGCAGCCGAAACCGCTGGAGTTTTCCGGTTTCGGTGCGCGGCAATGTTGCGGCAAAGTTAATCTGGCGTGGGTACTTGTACGGAGCGATTCGTGCTTTTACCCAGTCCTGAAGGGTTTTGATCATCGCATCGTCGCCTTCAAAGCCCGCATTTAATACCACTGTTGCCTGAACGATCTGACCTCTGGCCTCGTCCGCAACGCCGACTACGCCGCATTCGGAAACTGCCTCATGGGCAAGCAAGGCGTCTTCAACCTCTGGGCCGGCAATGTTGTAGCCTGCTGAAACGATCATGTCATCAGAGCGGGCCTGATAGTAAAAATACCCGTCTTCATCCATTAAGAACGTGTCGCCCGTCAGGTTCCAGCCGTCTTTGACATAAATACTCTGGCGCTCGTCAGCCAGGTAGCGGCACCCGGTTGGCCCGATCACGGCGAGCCGACCGATTTCGCCGGGCGGCAGGGTGTTCATTTGATCATCAACCACTCGGGCTTGATAACCTGGGATGACTTGCCCGATAGCGCCGCGTCGGCTTTTCTCTGGCGCTGACGAGATGAATATATGAATCATCTCGGTCGCTCCGATACCGTCGGTAATGGCAATGCCGGTCGCTTTTTCGAACGCATCGCGGGTCGCTATCGGTAAGGCCTCACCGGCTGAAACACAGGCTCTAAGGCTGGCCAGCGAGTAGTCTGCGCTCTTGGCCGCCATCTGCCGGTAGAAGGTGGGGGCGGTAAAACAAATCGTGACCTTGTGTTTATCTATTGCGGCCAGTAATCCGGTCGGATCGGTTTTTTCAATCAGCAAGGTCGATGCGCCAACCCGCATCGGGAAACACAACATGCCGCCAAGTCCGAAAGTAAATGCCAGCGGTGGCGTGCCAGTGAATATGTCGTTCGCGGCGGGTTTGAGCACATGGCGTGGAAACAAATCGCACATCGCAATGATGTCGCGATGAAAGTGCACCGTACCTTTCGGGCTCCCGGTCGTGCCGGAGGTGAACGCAATCAGCGCCGGGTCGTCGGCCGCAGTGTCGCAGGCCTGAGCGGTTGATGGTTGCAAAGCGCAGCGATTTTCGAGGCTGTCAGGCGTATTGGCAGACGCATTGAAGCTGCCGACTAATCGTAGTGTCGGACAGCTCCGGGCTGCGATCTGCATTTGATCCATCAGTGCAGCGTCACACAAGGCCGCCGTGATCTGGGCCTTGTCGATGATCGTCATCAGTTCCTGCGCGCGCAGCAACGGCATGGTCGGCACCGCAACCAGCCCGCATTTGATCACCGCCAGCATGGCGGCGGCCATCATCGGGTTATTGGCCCCTCGCAGCAAAACCCTGTTGCCTGGAACCAGTTGCCAGTCGTGGCGCAGGACGCCGCAGATTCTGTCGACTCGTTCCTGTAGTTGTTGGTAGGTGAGCGTTGTGTGATCGGTATGAATGACCGGTCGCGCCCCGTCGTTGCCGTTGGCTACCCGTTTATCCAGTAGCTCGGCAGTGGCGTTCAGGCGCGGGCCATAGTCTAGGCCTGCGGCGTTGGGCGAGAGTGTTGGCCATTGATCAACCGGCGGCAGGTTGTCTCGGACAAAGAGATCGAGATGAGCGGTTCGGGTTGCCTCAGGGGTCATCTTTACTCCTCGGTGACGGTTTGGTTGCCTAAGCTGTTGTCTTGAGCAGTTCGCGCGCAATGATGAGTTTTTGCACTTCAGTGGCGCCTTCGTAGATTCGCAGCGCGCGGATTTCCCGGTACAGGCTTTCCACCATCTGCCCTTTGGTGACGCCAAGTCCGCCAAACATCTGGACGGCGCGATCGATGATTTTCTGGGCCGATTCAGTGGCGGTCATTTTTGCCATCGCAGCTTCTCGGGTGGTGCGTTGCCCGGTGACGTCACGCTGCCAGGCAGCGCGATAAGTAAGCAAGGCGGAGGCATCAATATCGGTCGCCATTTCCGCCAGTCCGGCCTGGGTAAGCTGAAAATCAGCCAGCGTCTGGCCAAACATCTTGCGCTGGCCGGCATGAGCCAGCGCTTCCTGCAGGGCGCGTCTGGCAAAACCGAGCGCTGCCGCGGCGACCGAGCTGCGAAAGACGTCTAGTACCGACATGGCGAGTTTGAAACCGGCGCCGGCCTCGCCTAGCAAATGATTTGCCGGAATTCGACAGTCTTCAAAGGCCAGGGTGGCTAAAGGGTGCGGAGCCATGACGTCAATGCGCTCGGCGATGTGCAGGCCAGGCGTTTCCGCCGGCACCAGGAACGCGGATATGCCGCGCGCGCCGGGCTCATCTGCGCTGCGCGCAAAAACACAATAGAAGTCAGCGATCCCGCCGTTTGAGATCCAGGTTTTTTCACCGTTCAGGACCCACTCTTCACCTTCCTGGGTAGCGCGGCACTGCATTGCCGCCACGTCAGAGCCGGCGTCTGGTTCGCTTAAGGCAAACGCGGCGATTTTTTCGCCGCGCGCGACGGCTGGCAACCACTGGCTTTGGAGTTCTCTGTTGCCGCCGAACGACAGCGGACCGCTACCCAGGCCTTGCATTGCGAAGCTGAAATCAGCCAGACCATCGTATCGGGCGATAGTTTCGCGAAGCAGGCAGATAGACCGTGATTCGAGTGCTTCGAATTGCCCGCCAAAAGCGGCCGGGACGCAGTATTTGAGCCAGCCCGCAGCGCCCAGTCGGGAAACCAGATCGCGGCACCGGTCATCGACATCAACCGAGTGATGGTCCGAATTGGCAAGCTGTCCGTCACACCACTGACTCAGCGCTGATTCCAGTTCGCGGTGTCTTGCTTCAAACAAGGGCAGCGCAAGGTAAGTCGTATCACGCATGGCTAGTTGCCTTGAAAATTTGGAAGTTTTTTGGCTGCAAATGCTTCATAAGCGCGGCGGAAGTCTTCAGTCTGCATACAGATGGCTTGAGCCTGGGCTTCGGCTTCCAGTGCCTGCTCAACACTCATCGACCACTCCTGGTGCAACATGTTCTTGGTCATGGCATGAGCAAACCCCGGGCCGGCGGCTATTGAGGAGGCCAGTTCCGTGGCCCGCTCATGCAAGGCGTCGGCCTCATGAATGCTGTTGTAGAAGCCCCAGTCAAGACCTTCTTCTGCGCCGAGCGAGCGTCCGGTGAACAGCAACTCGCTTGCCCGGCCCTGTCCAATCAGGCGTGGCAGCATTGTGCAGGCTGCCATATCGCAACCCGCCAGCCCGACCCGCACGAAAAGAAACGCGGTTTTGGCGGTGGGTGTGGCCAGGCGGAAGTCACTAGACAGGGCAATAATGGCGCCGGCGCCGGCGCAGATGCCGTCAATGGCTGCAATGATGGGTTGCGGACACTTGCGCATTGCCAACACCAGATCGCCGGTCATTCGGGTAAATTCCAGAAGTTCAGGCATCTCCATCCCAACCAGCGGCCCGATGATTTCGTGAACATCGCCGCCCGACGAAAAATTGCCCCCTTCGCCGCTGATGATCACCGTTTTGACATCATCGGCATAGCTGAGGGATCGAAACAAATCTCGTAATTCGGAATATGAGTCGAACGTGAGCGGATTTTTGCGTTCAGGCCGATTCAATGTGATCCGGGCAACACCGTTCTCGGCGCATTGCCATGAAAAATGCCTGGCTTGATAGCCGGCCATAAGTCGTTCACGGTTGCGGTTGACTGGTCGGTCTGTTGTCATTGGATTTATCCTTGCTCTGGCGGGTTAGCGGCTTTGTTGACACTGGCTTTGAGGTTGCCCAGCAGTTCATACAGTGTGGTGATGTCATCGCTGCCGAGCAGATTGGTCAGCTCGCCTATCCATTGCTCGTGGGCAATCGCCATCGCCGTAAAACGCGTGCGCCCGGAATCGGTCAGTTTTACTTTGGTGACCCGCCGGTCTTCGGGGTCCGTGGCGCGCTCGATGAACCCTTCCTGTTCGAGCTGTTCGGTCAGGGCGGTAATGTTTCCCCCGGTCACCATCATCTGCCGGGACAGTTCGCTCATGCGCAGGCCGGATTCGGTGCGCTCAAGCTGGGCAAGCAAATCAAAGCGGGGCAGGGTGCTGGCGAAATCGGTTCGCAGGCGTGCTCGAATCGATTGCTCAACCAGGTTCGTGCAGGTAAGTAGGCGTAACCACAGCTTGAGGGGGCCGTGGTCGGAGGCCGCAGCCCGGGTTTCCAGATCGACGGAGTTCGCATTCATGCAATTAGTTTAAGCCTAAACTAACTGGGTTGGCGATTTTGCTTTCTGATTCGCCCGAGTCCATTGGGCCGAGCATAAAAAAAGCGCCGGGTTTCCCGGCGCTTAGTCACTACTTGTTAGTCACTTCACTAACATCGGCTCGTAGGCCGATTTTTTCTTAGAACTTGTGACGGATACCCACTGAAATGAACTGCGGGTCGTCAGCGTTGTCGATGCGGTCAAGGCCCAAAGAAGCGTACCAGTTGGTGCGCTTGGACATAGCGTGACCATATGACAGGCCGATTTCCATTGAGTCGTTGCCGCCGTCAATTTCTTTGTTCAACAGGTTGAAAACCATGTTGCCAGAAGCGCCGATTTTCAGGCCGAGTGACAGATCGATGTCAGTACGGTCGCCGCCGCCGTCTACGTCAGAAGCACCATAGTTCAAGCCAACGCCGAATGCGCCGAGTTGCACTTTACCGCCAATGTGCATGATGGTCTGGGTGCCTTCGTCGTGGTAACCACCACCGATGCCCCATGAACCGCCTTTGTAGTTAACACCGAGGCCGATTACGTCGTCAGGATTGAGAGCACCAGAACGCTCGCCTGGAGCGTAGGCTGCAATCAATGAAACGCCGCCGAACTTGTTACGGTACTCAAGCATGTTGTCCAGACGGCCAGCACTACCGGCGATGCCGTAGTGGTTGTTATGCCAGCCGAAGCCTGAGAAGTCGTAGCCGATTGAGCTATAAAAGATCGGTGTGTACTGACGGCCGAAGCGAACTTCACCGAAACCGCCTTTCAGGCCAACGCGAGCCTGACGACCGAAGAACTTGCCTTCTGAGTCGCCGTCATCGACGTCCAGGCCCATTTCGAAACGGAAGTTGGCTGACAAGCCGCCGCCCAGATCTTCACTACCCTGAACACCAACCCGTGAGCCAGACTGAAGACCGTCGTGCATGACGAGGTCGCTACCAGCACCGCCGTTTGCGGCTGAATTTTCTGAGGTAAAGCCAACATCACCAATACCGTACAACTGAACATTTGTTTGAGCGAAAGCTGCTGCGGGGAGTGCTGCCGCAACCGCTAATGCGATGAATGATTTTTTCATTGAGTAATCTCCTAGGTTTCTCATAAATCAATGGTGGCAGGTCAACCACCGCAACTCCCCGAGTTCTGATTTTTTCCTCGGCAAGAAGTTAAGGTTATTCTCACCAAATTCGATCCGGGGTCAAAGCGCTGCGTCGCTTGAAGTCCCATTTTTCCTGTTTCCTGTGGCCACCCTGCAACAAACTTGGAGCGACCGTATGACCATTCGTCGTCTTAGCCTGACCGACAGGCTTTTTGGAACTGCGCAAAGAGCCGTTCAAGTGCTGGCCGCAGCGCCAGTGTCGAGCCGGGCTAGTCCGGCGGGGCGTTATTCGGCTGAAGAGGACGCTGGCTTGAGCGATCAGCAAAAACAGGCATCCGCGGCAATGATGCGGGTGAATCATGTCGGGGAGGTCTGCGCCCAGGCCTTATATGAGGGGCAGGGGATCGTCGCCCGGTCGCCTGAAATCCGCGCCAGCCTTGATCATGCGGCGGTTGAGGAGCGGGATCATCTGGCCTGGACGGCTGAACGCCTTAAGGAACTAAATGCCCGTCCATCGCTGCTGAACCCCTTTTGGTATGGCGCCTCTTTTGTCATGGGGGTTGCTGCCGGCCGTCTCGGTGATCGCGCCAGCATGGGCTTCATGATGGAAACTGAACGTCAGGTGGAACGACACCTTGAGGGGCACCTGGCGGCGCTACCGGCCGCGGACAGCCGGTCGCGCTCAATTGTGGTGCAGATGAAGCAAGACGAGGCAGAGCACGGTGCCACTGCCAGGCGAATGGGAGGCGGGCCGCTGCCCGGCCCCGCACGTCTGGTGATGCAGGGGGTCGCCAAAGTCATGACAACGACCGCGCGGTGGATTTGAATCTGATCGTGCGATCAGGCCTCGACGATTTCCCAGCTATGGGTCAGCTCAGCCGTCTTGGCAATCATGATGGACGCCGAGCAGTACTTGTCGTGTGACAGTTTGATTGCCCGCTCCACCAGGTTTGGCTTGAGCGATTTGCCCGTGACCGTGAAGTGAAGGTTGATCGCCGTGAAAACCTTGGGGTCGGTCTCAGCGCGGCTTGCTTCCAGAGTAACCTCGCATCCGCTCACTTCCTGACCGCTGCGGCGGAGAATCACCACGATGTCGTAGGCGCTGCACCCGCCGGTTCCCAGCAAGACCATTTCCATGGGTCGGGGCGCTAGGTTATTGCCACCGCCATCTGGCGCACCGTCCATCACAACCGCATGACCGCTGCCGGTTTCCGCCATAAAACTCATGCCGGGCAAGCCGGTCCACTTCACTTTGCACTGCATTGTCTGCTCCGGTTTATTCAAGGGCACAAGTCTAGCGTCAGGCCGCTGGAATCTCAGGCACCGGTTGGCAGGCTTTGATGCGAAGCACCATTTCCGATTCCGGTATCTTTCAGAAGTTGAAAAAGTTTACGCTTTGCTCGAAAGGCGTGATTTGTTGCAATCGTGTCTCATCAATTTATATTAGATATGATCGTTAACTAACCTAAAATAACTAATTGATTTTATAGAATATTGTATGTAGACAGGTCATATTCGCCGTCAACAGTGAATTATATTGTCTTGGAACTGAAATATGACGCATTGATGAAACGTCAGTTCAGCGTTTTTCTTGCGTCGCAACATTCAGGCAGGTATAGTTCATCCATTGATCGCTTGGCGATCCAACTTTTGTCTCCTCCACCCTCCTCCAAAGGTGGATTCAGCCCGGCCAATTTGGACGGGCTTTTTCTTTTGTTGGTCGCTCTTTCGGCGCCTCAGCCCAACAGGCTGTGACCAGCGCGGTCTTTTCCTGCGCTTCAGGGGTCATGCAAGTATTCCAAGAGCAATCGTTCCAAGAGCTATCGCTCGTTCCATGAACTATCGCTTAGGGAGCCGGTTTAGGGAGCCGGTTTAGGGAGCCGCTGCAATTGCGGTCGGCCGCCAAGGTTGTTGCAACATTTCCAACGGCTCAAGCGTGCGATTGCGCTTATTAGTGCATTGTCTTTGACCAACCCCCTGGAAGCAGGCTACAATCGCCGGCTGCCGTGGATTTTCAGCAGGGCGGGGTTGCTGCCCCTACAGGAGCCACAGATAAAAGCGCCCGCAGGCAAGCGCGGATTAGTCTGTAAGACCGGGTTGTAAAGCTGGTTGTACAAACCGTTGGGCCTGAACGTTGGCTGATGCCTGGAATGTTGGGTGCTTGCGAGAATGTTCGCAGGAAGCAGTGGCACGCGAAGCAAAGCAGCGTTTAAAGAATTTTTTTCAGATTGTTTGTGTAGATTAAATTGCGGCACCCATTGTTATTGGCCGGTGCCATGTTGACGGATTAGTTCAGATGAAAACCTTTTCAGCCAAGGCGCATGAAGTTCAGCGCGACTGGTACTTAATTGACGGCAATGAGCGTGTGCTGGGTCGTTTGGCCGCTGAAATTGCCAGCCGCCTGCGTGGCAAGCACAAGCCGGAATTCACGCCTCACGTCGATACCGGTGACTTTATTGTTGTGGTCAATGCCGACAAGATCCGCGTTACCGGCAAGAAAGCGACCGACAAGATTTACTACCGGCACTCAGGATATCCGGGTGGCATTTATCAGGACAGCTTTGAAAAGCTGCAAGCCCGCAAGCCGGGGCAGGCGTTGCATCTTGCCGTTAAGGGAATGCTGCCGAAAGGTCCGTTGGGTTACGCGATGATCAAGAAGCTGAAGATCTACGCGAATGACACCCATCCCCACGCTGCTCAGCAACCGCAAACCCTGGAGCTGTAATCAATGATTGGTGAATATAACTACGGCACAGGCCGACGCAAAACTTCAGTCGCTCGTGTGTTCATTAAGAAAGGGTCTGGCAAGATGGTCGTGAACGGCCGCCCGCTGGACGAGTTTTTTGCTCGCGAAACAGGCCGCATGATTGTTCGGCAGCCGCTGGAGCTTACCTCCAACCTTGAGACGTTCGACGTTATGGTTAACGTGCGCGGTGGTGGTGAGTCTGGTCAGGCAGGCGCTGTTCGTCACGGAATTACCCGGGCTCTGATCGAGTATGACGAAGGCCTGAAACCAACGTTATCGCAAGCCGGACTGGTTACTCGCGACGCTCGTGAAGTCGAACGTAAGAAGGTCGGCTTCCACAAGGCGCGTCGTCGCAAGCAGTTCTCGAAGCGCTAGGGTTCAGGAGTGTTCGGGCACTGTCCGAGCACAGTGCCGATTCAAAAAACCGCCGCTTCGTTGGCGGTTTTTTGTGTCTCACGGTCTTGCCCGACGGGCGGCTATTGAATTTGGCGGTTTGCAACCCATTTATGGCCGATAGTGCGCTCGCTAGAGACCACATTGCTAGCAGTGTGACCCGCTCGCAGGCTGCTACTATGCAAAGATTCGGAGAGAAATCATGAATGCAATGACAGAAATGCCGGCCCCGCTCGTTTTTACCGATAGCGCGGCTCTGAAGGTCAAAGACCTGATAGAAGAAGAAGGAAACAACGAACTGAAGTTACGCGTCTTTGTACAGGGCGGCGGTTGTTCGGGTTTCCAGTACGGTTTTACGTTCGATGAAGAGACAAACGAAGACGACACCATTATGGAAAAGTCTGGTGTGACCCTGTTGATTGACTCGATGAGCTATCAATATCTGGTTGGCGCCGAAATCGACTACAAGGAAGATCTTGAAGGCGCCCAGTTTGTGATCAAGAACCCTAACGCAACGACCACTTGCGGCTGCGGCTCCAGTTTCGCCGCATGATTACCGGCAACTAATCAGCTGCCAGGTGGCGCGGGGTATACCGCGCCCAGACAACGGGCGCCGCGGGCGCCCGTTGTCGTTGGGTCGCTTGCCAGCTGGTCGGCCAGGCGCTGCCTGGCAAGCCAGGCAAATGCAGCGCCTTCCACCAGTTGAGGTCCAATGCCGGCGACATTGCTCGGCTGGCATCCACCGGGATGAACCTGGTTGAGCCGGTTCATCAGGGCCTTGTTGAAAGCGCCGCCACCACAGACAAGCAATGGGCCGGTATCGTAGGGCGTGATCGCCCGGCTGATAGATAGTACGGTCAGCTCGAGTAACGTCGCCTGCACGTCCGACGCGTTGATCGGTGGATTCCCGGCTGTGTGTTGCTCAAGCACACCTTGCAGCCACTCGATCGAAAAATCTTCCCGGCCCGTACTTTTGGGGGCCGGCCGTTGCAGGTAATCAGTCTTCAGCAACGCATCCAGCAAGCCGGGGTTGACGGTGCCGGTACTGGCCCATTTGCCGTCCCGGTCGAACGGCTGCCCCAGATGCTGGTGGCACCAATCATCGAGAAGGCGATTGCCGGGCCCGGTATCAAACCCGGTGATGATGTGTTTATTCTGCTCGCTCAGAACTGTGACGTTGGCAATGCCGCCGATATTCACAATCGATCGGAAAGCCGGCCGTGCGCTCAGCATGGCTTGATGAAAAAACGGAGCGAGTGGGGCGCCTTGCCCGCCTGCCGCCAGATCGGCGGCTCGGAAATCGGTCACGACTGTCAGGCCGGTTAGTTCGGCCAGCCGGGCACCATCCAGTATCTGAATTGAAAACCCTCGCTCAGGCCGGTGCCGAATCGTCTGACCATGGGCGCCGATACTGTCGGCGGCGGCCAGAACATCGCCAGGCAGGCGATTCACTGTCCGGGCATACAAGTCGGTCAGGTCCCGACGCGCATCACCGAGTAATTCGATTAGGTCGATCTGGTCTTGCTGGTGGCCGGGGTCGGTCATTGCCAACGGCTTGCTCAGTTGGCTCAGCCGGGCTTTTAGGTCAGCCGGCATGACGCAGTCTGCATGCGCTATGGCCGCCAGTGGAGTGCCTGCACCCAAAGCGACAACATCGACGGCGTCGAGACTGGTGCCCGACATAATGCCGATGGTGCAAGAATTGGGCTTGGTCATTTTTCGACCCTCAGGCGGGTCGGCGGCAGACCCTTATTGGAAGTTGCTGGCCAGCTGAACCTGTTCCAGCAAAGCGAACTGGGATTTTAGCTCTTCGACCCGTTTCGTATGCTGAATAAGTTGCTCGTCGGTAAGCGGTGCTGCTTGCGGCAGTTTTACGGTGAGCGGGTTCACCGGGCGGCCGTTGCGCCTGATTTCATAGTGGACGTGGGGGCCGGTCGCCCAGCCCGAAGAGCCGACATAACCAATCACATCACCCTGGCTGACTTTGGCGCCGGCGCGCATCCCTTTCTTGTAGCCCTTCATGTGGGCGTACAGACTGGCGAACTTCTTGCCGTGTTGAATGACGACTGTGCGCCCGTAGCCTCGCTGAGTGCCGACCGAGCGAATGATGCCGTCCGAGGTTGCCCGGATTTTGGTGCCGCGGCGGGCTGCGAAATCAGTGCCTTTGTGGGCTTTGCGCCGGCCGAGCACCGGATGCATGCGGGCTTTTGAAAAGCCCGAGCTGATTCGGGAGAACTCGATCGGGTAGCGCAGGAAAGTGCTGGCGGCGCTACGCCCGTCAAAATCATAGTATTGGCCGACCCCGGCTTTTCCGGGCACCCAGACTGCAGTGTGGCGTTGGCCGGCGTTGATCAGTTCAGCGGCGATTAGGCGCCCCGGTTTGGGCTCTTCAAAGCTGCCAGGCTCGTTGAGCATCTCATAGATGACTTTGATCTGGTCGCCGCGGCGGATGTCGCGATCAAAGCGCACTTCATTGCCGAAAACATCGGCGATCTGGCTGGCCACGCTGGATGGAATGCCTGCCGCGCCAGTGGCCTGGAACAAGGTGTTTCGGATGGTTGTGTGAGCCATCTGGGTGGTCCGCAGAATTGGCTCTTCGCGCAATTGTGCCTTCAGACCGTACGGGCTGCGAGTCACGACCAGATGCGATACCTTGCCCGTCTGGCGGGTTTGTTCGGTCATGCCCAGGGAGTATCTAAGCTCGTGGACTCTGCCGAGACTGTCAAAATCGACGTGAACGAAAGAGTTGCCCCTGAGTTTGCGCAACGGGGCCGCTTGCTTGTTCGTCCGGATAAAATTGTGGAGTTCGGCGTCGCGGGCGCCGTTTTTACGCAGCAGTGCTTCCAGCGTGTCGCCAGATCTCACTTGCAACGACGAGCGGAAGCGTTTGACGCTGCTGGAGGGCACGCTCGGCACCACCAGTTCGTCGATCACAATCTGGGACTTGGCTGATGAGCGGGTCTCGGCGGGGGTGGACACGCCAAACGCGGTCACGGCGGCACCCATTGCCAGCGCCGCTGCGGAGAGGGTTCGCGCGGGATGCAGAGACATGATCGCCTGCCAGGTTTTCGTGGCGGCACGCCTTGAGCCAGTCAATACCAAGCCGTTCGCTGTCGTTCTATAGAATTCCATAAAAACTAATGCCACGCGTTCAGTGCCGGCCCGGCTTTCGTGGCGGCGGATAAGTCCAAGGCTGGAGCCAGTTTGTTCATCCGCAAGGCTCCTGAATTACTGCGGACGATTGGCCACTCGGAGTGGCCGCGTTGTTCAACTAACATCAATTTAGTTTCGATTATACGAACTCAGTCACACAATCCCCTTCGGAAATGGTCATGAACGGTAAGAAAGAGCAGATAAGCGAATCGATCGACGAGGCGATGGCAACATCTCTGCGTGGCTGCGATGAATTGCTAGTCCTGAAAGAATGGCAAGACAAACTAATAAAAAGTGAGCAAACCGGTGTGCCGTTGCGGATCAAGCTGGGCCTGGACCCGACAGCGCCTGATCTGCATCTTGGGCACACGGTGGTACTGAGCAAAATGCGTCAGCTACAAGAGCTGGGTCATACGGTAATTTTCCTGATCGGAGATTTTACCAGCATGATCGGCGACCCGTCGGGGCGCAATGCGACCCGGCCAGCATTGACACGCGAAGAGATTGAAGCGAACGCTCAGACGTATTTTCGCCAGGCGAGTCTGGTGCTTGACGCGGAGCGCACAGAAATTCGTTACAACTCGGAATGGAGCGACCCATTAGGGGCTCGCGGAATGATTCAGCTGGCGGCGCGCTATACCGTCGCGCGCATGATGGAGCGCGACGACTTCAGCAAGCGTTTCAAAGGCGGTATTCCGATCTCAGTGCATGAGTTTCTGTATCCGCTAATGCAAGGCTACGATTCGGTTGCGCTCAAGTCTGATCTCGAGCTTGGTGGAACCGACCAGAAGTTCAACCTTCTGGTCGGACGGGAGTTGCAGAAGGAATACGGGCAGTCACCCCAGTGCATCCTGACGATGCCGTTACTGGAGGGACTTGATGGCGTCGAAAAGATGTCCAAGTCGAAAGGAAACTATATCGGGATAACCGAGCCGGCCGATGAAATGTTTGGCAAAGTGATGTCGATTTCCGATGACCTCATGTGGCGCTATTTCGAGTTGCTGTCGACCTGCTCTCTGGCGGAAATCGCAGCGCTGAAAGCGGCGTGCGACGGCGGGAGTAATCCGCGCGATGCCAAGGTACAGTTGGCCCGGGAAATCGTGACCCGCTTCCATGACTCGGCTGCCGCCGAACACGCGCAACAGCAATTTGAGGCGCGCTTCAAACATGGTGCGCTACCGGAAAATATTCCGGCTGTGACGGTACACGGTGCTCCGATGGGGTTGCCGATTCTGCTCAAGCAGGCGTCGCTCGCAGCTTCCACCAGCGAAGCGATTCGCAGTATCCAACAAGGCGGGGTCAGGGTGGATAGTGAGCGGGTGTCGGATCGCGGTTTGCAGCTGGACGCCGGCGAATATCTGTTGCAGGTTGGTAAACGACGATTCGCGCGGGTGACTCTGGTCGCATGATTGCCTTGTTGCAGCGTGTCAGTCAGGCAAAAGTCGACGTTGATGGTGAACGCGTCGGGCAAATTGGCGCGGGGTTGATGGTGCTGGTCTGCGCTGAGCCGGCTGATACCCCCGCAACGGCGAATCTGTTGCTCGACCGACTGATCAATTATCGGGTTTTTGGGGATGCCAGCGGGCGTATGAACCGCTCGCTGCTCGACCTCCAGAATGCGGCGGAGGCCGGAGCGAATTACGCTGACCAGGCTGGTTTGTTATTGGTGCCGCAGTTCACCCTGGCGGCAGACACCAGCTCTGGTCGGCGGCCTGGCTTTACCGGCGCGGCCGAACCCGCGCTTGCCCGGCAGCTATTCGAAACCTTTGCCGCAACTGCTGCGGGGCTGGTTCACGGCACCCAGACGGGCCGTTTCGGCGCGGATATGCAGGTTTCTCTTACCAATGATGGCCCTGTCACTTTCTGGTTACAGGTGCCTCGACAATCGGGTTCAACCACAAAATGATGATCACACTGGTTCGCCACGGCGAAACCGACTGGAATGCTGCCGGTCGCATTCAGGGCCACGAAGATATTGGCTTGAATGCGGTTGGTCAGGCGCAGGCAAGAGCGCTTTCCTCGCGCTTGTCCGCAGAGCCGATTACAGAAGTCTTTTGCAGCGATCTGATTCGCACCCGGCAGACGGTTGCCCCATTGTTGGCAGACCGGGACTTGCCGGTTGTTTATGATGAGCAGTGGCGCGAGCGCCACTTTGGCCGGCTCCAGGGAATGAGTCGTGACCAGATCAAGACTAGCGAGCCTGAGGCGTTTGAATTGATGAGTCGGCGTGATCCGCAAGCCAGCTTTGGTCACGGAGAGTCGTTGAAGCAGTTCTATGATCGCTGTGTTCGAGCTTTGTGCCATGTTGTGAAATCAGCAGAAGGCGATCACCCGCTGGTCGTCTGCCATGGCGGCGTACTTGACTGTATCTACCGGTATGTCAGCGGGCAGTCTCTGGTCTCTGCGCGGCAAGCTGGTCTGAGCAATGCCGCGATTAATCAGTTGAGCCTGGAGGCCGCTGTGTCCGGGGGCGAGCCCAGGCTGGCGATACAGTGCTGGGATGACACCAGTCATCTGGCTAAAACCAGAGACGAAACCGACCGTGGTTAGCCTGGGAGCCTCGTTTGCTCCGATTGCCCTCGGTCACTTAACATCACGGGATTGATCAGCAACTGGCGGGTACAAGGACGCAGTGGGCCGGCCCGGCCCCGGTCATTGGCAGGTAGAGAACTACCAGGGAGTTGATCATGACCATCATTGTGTCTGCCGTACGCCTGGGCAGAGACGTCACCCGACCGTGCAAGGATGCCCGATGTTTGATGTAAACCTGTCTCTAGCCAAAGCCGACCCGCAATTATGGGCCGCTGTGCAGGCTGAAAACGCTCGCCAGGAGGCTCATATTGAGCTGATCGCCTCAGAAAACTACACCAGTCCCGCTGTGATGGCCGCTCAAGGCAGCCAGCTCACTAACAAATACGCCGAAGGTTATCCGGGGCGTCGCTATTACGGCGGTTGTGAGCATGTTGATACGGTTGAGACGCTGGCGATTGACCGGCTCAAACAGTTATTCGGCGCCGAGGCGGCGAATGTCCAGCCAAGCTCTGGCTCGCAGGCCAATCAGGCCGTCATGCTGGCGTTCCTGAATCCGGGCGACCGGATCCTGGGGATGAGTCTTGCCGAAGGTGGGCATTTAACCCACGGGATGCCGTTGAATATGTCTGGCAAATGGTTCGAAGTGTCCTCTTACGGGCTGAACGCGGAAGAGGCGATTGACTATGACGCGATGGAGGAAACCGCGCATCGTGATAAGCCGAAGCTGATCATCGCCGGGGCGTCGGCATATAGTCTGAAGATTGATTTCGAGCGGTTCGCGCAAGTGGCCCGGGACGTGGGCGCGATCTTCATGGTGGACATGGCGCATTACTCCGGGTTGATTGCGGCTGGTCTTTATCCGAACCCGGTCCCGCACGCCGATGTGGTGACATCAACCACGCACAAGAGTCTGCGTGGTCCGCGCGGCGGCATTATTCTCAGCAAGGCCGAGCATGCCAAGAAAATCAATTCGGCGGTGTTTCCCGGCCTGCAAGGCGGTCCGCTAATGCACGTGATTGCCGGAAAGGCCGTCGCGTTTCACGAAGCACTGGACCCATCTTTCAAGCAATACCAGCAAGCGGTTCTGGACAATGCCGATGCATTGGCCCGGACCTTGACCGAACGAGGCTTGCGTATTGTGTCGGGCCGTACCGAATCGCATGTGATGCTGGTCGATCTGCGTCCCAAGGGCATTACGGGCAAAGACGCTGAAATTGTTCTGGATCAGGCTCACATCACCTGCAACAAAAATGCGATCCCCAACGATCCGGAAAAACCGATGGTCACCAGTGGCATTCGCCTGGGTTCTCCGGCAATGACAACCCGGGGGTTCGGGGCTGCCGAGTCGGCGCAGGTGGCGCATCTGCTTGCTGATGTTCTCGATGCGCCGAATGATGAAGCTAATCTGAATACCGTGCGCGCCAAGGTGGCGGATCTGACGAGTCGTTTCCCCGTCTACGGGTCAACGACGAACCAGCGTCAGGCCGCATAGAGCGTGCGCTGCCCGTTTTGTAGCGATCACCAGACTCAGGTTGTCGAAACGCGTCTGTCCGACGATGGCGATGCGATCAGGCGACGCCGCCGATGTCAGGCGTGCGATAAGCGGTTCACGACTTACGAGCGGGTAGAACTGGTCATGCCAACGGTTGTAAAAAAAGATGGGTCGCGGGTTGATTTTGATGTCACCAAGGTGGCGGCATCTATCAACCTGGCCTTGCGCAAAAGGCCGGTGAGCACGCAAAAGGTCAGCGATGCCATCCAGGCGATTGTCGAGCAGGTGCGCTCAACCGGTTCACGCGAAATTGCCAGCGAGCGCATAGGTGCGCTGGTGATGCATGCGCTGCGTCAACTCGATAATGTCGCGTATATCCGGTTTGCGTCGGTCTATCGAAGCTTTGAAGATGTTGACGAATTTACTGCTGCGATTCGCGAGGTTGGCCCGGCAAGCTGAACTAAGCCCTAAGCCGCCCCGCGGATTTCTGTCATTGTTTTGCCCGGCGTGATCATCTCCGGGTCGACGATCAGCTCAATCAGCGAAAACGTGCCGTTGTCCTTGATATTGGCCAGCGCGCTTTCAAGGGCCGCATCGAATTCCTCGGTTTGCTCCACTTTGATGCCGAAACCGCCATAGGCTTTGGCCAGACCGACGAAATCGGGGTTCTGTAATGCCGTGCCAATCTGGTTGCCAGGGTATTCACGTTCCTGGTGCATACGAATCGTGCCGTACATGCTGTTGTTGAACACAATCACCAGCGGTTTGGCGCCGTATTGGGTCGCCGTTGCCAACTCCTGGCCATTCATCTGGAAGTCGCCGTCGCCCGCGAGGCACAAGACCGAACGGTCCGGCTCGGCGATGCTGGCTGCGATTGCGGCCGGAACACCGTAGCCCATTGCGCCCGACGTCGGCGCAAGTTGGGTCCGCAGCCCGTCGTAGCGCCAGAAACGATGCCCCCAGGTGGCGAAATTCCCGGCGCCGTTGGCCAGGATGGTTTTTGCCGGCAACCGCGAAGACAGCGTCTTCATGATTTGCCAGAGGTCGAGTTTGACCGCTGACTCGGACGATAAGGTCTTGATGACCGGTGGTGACTCCTGCCAGGCTTCGTAGGCGGCCCGGTCGCGCACGGTTTGCTCGCACCAGGCGGCGGAGTCAACGGTAATGTTGCTAAGTGCCGCCGCGAATTCGGCCATGCCCGAGTTGATCATCAGTTCTGCCTGATAAACCCGGCCGAGTTCATCGGCACCCGGGTGAACATGGATCATCGGAATCTGCGGCACCGGGATATCGAACAAGGTGTAGCCAGAGGTTGTCATTTCGCCAAGCCTGGGGCCAACTGCCACGATCAGATCAGCCGCCTGGACTCTGGCTGCCAGCGCCGGGTTTATGCCAATGCCGACATCGCCAACATAGCTGGGATGATTGTTGTTCAGGAGGTCTTGCCGGCGGAAGACGCAGGCAGTGGACAGTTTGTTGCGACCGGCAAACTCGGCCATCTGTTCGCAGGCTTCATTCGTCCAGCCGCTGCCTCCAAGCAGGATAAGCGGGTTGCGGGCAGCGGCCAACCGGGTTGCGACCTGTTGCATCTGGCTGGCGCTTGGTGACGCCTGAACAGCCTGAAAAGCGCCTGCATTAGCGAGTTTTGCGGTAGCGGTCAGCATTGTCTCTGGCAGTGCCAGCGCCACCGGACCCATCCGGCCGCTGCACGCCCGTTGCATGGCCTGAGCAACGTACTCGGGGATTCTCTCGACCTGATCAATTTCCGCCGTCCACTTGGTGATCGGCCCGTAAAACTGTCGATAGTCGATTTCCTGGAACGCTTCTCGGTCACGGCAGTCTGCGCCGATTTGTCCGATGATCACGACCATCGGGGTACTGTCCTGGTGAGCCGTATGGACGCCGATCGAAGCATTGGTAGCCCCTGGTCCGCGCGTCACCATCAGGATGCCGGGCTTGCCGGTTAGTTTTGCGTAAGCCTCCGCCATATAGGCAGCGCCGCCTTCCTGCCGGCAGATGACGAACTTTGCGTCGTCCTGGTGCCGGTGCAGGCCTTCCAGAACAGCCAGGTAGCTTTCGCCGGGCACGCCGAAAATGGTGTCGACGCCATTCACGCGTAGCGCGTCAGCGAGGATTTGGCCGCCGTGGCGGTCGCTATTGGTCTGGTCTGCTGGGTTGGCCATGATTCGGTTCGTTAAGTGCAAAGAAGTCGTAAAGGTACCGCATCTGCCGTTCCGGACAACTGCGGATCGATTGCGGCTCGATGGCATCGCTTCGGTACACTGCCTGTTTAGCCCCACGAGGCCGGAATTTTGTTCAATGATTTAGATCATCAATATATGACCCTGGCGCTGTCGCTGGCGCAAAAAGGTCTATGGACGACCACCCCCAATCCTCGAGTCGGCTGTGTCATTGTCAAAGACCGGCAGGTGGTGGGGGAGGGTTGGCATATGCGGGCCGGACAAGCGCATGCCGAAGTGATGGCCCTGGAAGCGGCTGGACCGCTCGCCCGCGGCGCGACGGTTTATGTGACCTTGGAGCCATGCAGTCATCAGGGCCGCACGCCCCCGTGCGCGCAAGCGCTGGTCCGGGCGCAGGTGGGCAAGGTGGTGGCAGCGATGCAGGATCCGAATCCGCAAGTCAGCGGTCGGGGCCTGGGGCGGTTGCGCGAGGCCGGTATCGAGGTCCGCTGCGGCCTGCTCGAAGCTCAGGCACGGGAACTGAACATCGGTTTTGTCAGTCGAATGACGCGTGGACGCCCCTGGGTGCGGGCAAAAATCGCCGCAAGTCTTGACGCTGTCACCGCGCTGGCTGACGGCAGTAGTCAATGGATTACCGGAGAAGCGGCCCGTCAGGACGGCCATCACTGGCGCGCACGCGCCTGTGCGATTCTTACCGGGTTCGGGACGGTGCGTGACGATAACCCGCAGTTAACGGTGCGCCACGCGAACACCGAGCGCCAGCCGCTCAGAGTCGTGGTCGATTCCCGCCTGGAGACGCCGCGGGATGCGCAGGTGCTGGCAGATAGCAATGTGTTGCTGGTGCATGCGGTAGATCCGGGATCGCGGGCGGGCGTGTTACGCGACGCCGGTGCGCAATTGCTTTGTCTGCCCAATCAGGCCGGCAAGGTTGACCTGGCCGCACTTTTGACCGAGCTCGGATCACGCGGGATCAATGAACTGCATTGCGAAGCGGGATATAAACTGAACGGGTCATTGCTGCGCGAAGACTGTATTGATGAGTGGCTGATATATCTGGCGCCGTGTTTTCTTGGGCAGGGAGCCGGGCTGGCCAATATTGCTGCCGTGCCGTCGCTCGATGCCCGTCAACAGTTCGAGTTTCATTCGGTTGATCAGATCGGCGCTGATATCCGGCTGCTCGCCCGTCGCCCGGTTGCGCAGAGTAGTGATACGCCCATTGAGGCATTGAGCTAGGATTTCAATCCCGTCTCAAGAAGGAGTGGTTGTGTTCACCGGAATTGTCGCTGCCTGTGGGCAGATTCAAAAAATTGATCCGCTTGGTGATCCGGGCAGTGCTGATGGGGCTGGTCTTGCGGGTGTTCGCCTGAGCATATCGGCAGGCGGGCTTGATTTGTCCGATGTGGCGATCGGAGACTCTATTGCCATTCAGGGCGCTTGCATGACCGTGGTAGAGCTGTCGGCCAACGGATTCGTTGTCGATGTGTCTGCCGAAAGCCTGGCGCGGACAACCGGTCTGAGTGAGCCGGCGCCAGTAAATCTCGAAAAAGCGTTGCGGCTTTCCGACCGCCTGGGAGGGCATCTGGTGTCGGGACATGTCGATGGGATCGGAGAAGTCAGCCGGTTTGAATCGGTGGGCGAGAGCTGGTGTCTGAACATCATTGCTCCGCCGGATATCGGTCGGTATCTCGCCTACAAGGGGTCAGTTGTGGTGGACGGTGTGAGCCTGACGGTTAACGCTGTGGCGGATATTCCTGCCGGTACAGAAATATCGATAAACCTGATTCCACATACTTTTGACGTGACGACGCTTGGTCGCTTGAAACCAGGCGCCAGGGTAAACCTGGAAATTGATCTGATTGCGCGCTACATAGAGCGCATGATGACTGCTGAAAACGGCGTGACCGGTGCGCTTACAGACCGGCTACGTTAGCGCTGATTCTCTCCGGCGAGTTTTCGATCAGGTCGGTGAATAGTCGGTCGGTCGCGTTTATTTCCTGCTCGTCGACATCCCAGAAAGTAACCATTCGGTCGAAGTGGGGTCGGCGCATGACCAGGGATTTATCGATCAGCAGGTAACTGCGTTCAAATCCGCGTGCTTTGTCGTCCAGCCTGCGAACCTCAAGCCTGTCCCCGTGAACTTGCATTAACTCCAGCAGGCGCGGGCAGTCCCGACGCAGATGGTGAGCATGTTGCAAGACCAAAACAATTGTGGTCTGGGGGTTACGGCGCAGTAGCTGATTGAAGTGTTCGGCGACAATCGGGCGGTCCAGACCGTAAAAATCCCCGTCGCGATCATAGAGCTGGATCGTTCGTTGAGCCATCTCGATAGCCGTGTCGAACGCCGATCGGGCGTCTGTGCGGGTTTCGAAGCGCTGATATTCAAAACGGGGCATTGATTCCATCAGACAATTATCCCAATGCTCAATCCGTTTGTGGGAGGGCGGCCGGACCGGGTGACTGCTCTTTATCGCCGCTCGTCGTCTCCGGGCGGCGTAGAATGCTGGCCATGTCACTAGCAACTGTTCATCAAATCATTGAAGAGCTCCGGAATGGCCGTATGGTGGTTCTGGTAGACGAAGAAGACCGCGAAAACGAGGGTGACCTCGTCCTGGCTGCGGACTTTGTCACGCCCGAGGCCATTAATTTCATGGCGCGGTATGCACGCGGACTCATTTGTCTGACCTTGACCGAGCAGCGCTGCCAGGCGCTGCGCCTGCCACTGATGGTGCAGACCAGCGGATCGGCTTACGGGACCAATTTCACGCTGTCGATTGAAGCGGCCGCCGGTGTTACGACCGGTATTTCCGCGGCAGATCGGGCTCATACCATTGCGGTGGCCGTGGCCGCGGACACGCGCCCTGAAGACATTGTTCAGCCGGGACATATTTTTCCGGTGATGGCTCAACCTGGCGGTGTGCTGGCCCGAGCCGGTCACACGGAAGCCGGTTGCGACCTCGCTGCGCTGGCGGGACTCACCCCGGCGGCCGTTATTTGTGAAGTGCTCAAGGAAGACGGCACGATGGCCCGTCTGCCGGACCTGCTTGAGTTTGCTGCCGAGCACGGGCTCAAGACCGGGGCAATCGTCGACCTCATTGAATACCGCAGCGCCCACGAAAGCCTGGTGAGCCGCCACCTGGACAAACCCATTGAGACCCAATGGGGAGTGTTCCGTCTGGTCAGCTATGTTGACCAACCCGGCGGCAATGTTCACATGGCGCTGGTTCATGGCGAAATTAAGCCTGACCATGAGGTTCTGGTGCGGGTCCATGAACCGCTGACGCCGCTTGATCTGCTAGTGGCGGATGGTGGCACGCACTCCTGGCCGGTGGCCAGAGCGCTGCAGAAGATTGCCGCGTCGCCGTCAGGCGTGATGGTGATGCTCAATTGCGCCCAGTCGGGAGAGCACCTGCATCAGCAACTCGAACGCTTCGGCTCTGGTCCCGGCGCCAAAACAGAGCCCGAAGCGGCGGTCAAGTTCGATTTGCGGACTTACGGAGTAGGGGCACAAATTTTGCGCGACCTCGGCGTAGCCAAAATGCGTGTATTGTCCGCTCCTCGCAAGATGCCAAGCATGGCCGGGTTTGGCTTGGAAGTGACCGGCTTTGAAGAAGTCTGACCTCAGGAGGCAGTAGTCATGGCAACAGAAGTCTTTCAGGCAGACCTTGATGCGCAAGGGATCCGAATTGGCGTCGTCCAGGCCCGCTTTAACGAGTCGGTCGTGACCGCATTGCGGCAGGCCTGCCTGGCTGAGCTAAATGCGCTTGGCGTGGCCGACGATGACATTTTCCTGTGTACCGTGCCAGGCGCGCTGGAAATACCTTATACGCTCGAGCAGCTTGCCCGTACCGAACAGTTTGACGCCTTGATCGCTCTTGGCGCCGTTGTGCGCGGGGAGACCTATCATTTTGAGGTGGTCTCCAATGAGAGTGCCGCTGGCGTGACCCGCGTCTCTCTGGATTTTGCGATCCCCGTCTCCAATGCCATCCTGACCGTTGAAAACGGCGAGCAGGCGCATGCACGTACGGCGGAGAAAGGAGCGGATGCTGCCCGCGTGGCGGTCGAAATGGCCAATCTGACCGATTCAATCAGCGAGCTCCAGGGTGAGCTCGACGACGCGTGAGGCCCGCCCCCAAAGCCCGCGCCGGCGGCGGACGCAACGCGCGGCGCCGCGCCCGTGAGTTCGCCGTTCAGGGGTTGTACCAGTGGCTGGTGAGCGGTAGTGAGGGCGGCGTTATCGATGCCGGGCTAAGAGCCTCACCCGGTTTTGATCGTTGCGACAATACTCATCTGGACAGCCTCTTGCATGGCTCGATTCGGGAAGTTGGTCATCTGACTGAAACCTTCGGCAGGCATCTTGACCGTCCGGTAGAGCAGGTCAGTCCGGTTGAGCGGGCCATTCTGATGGTCAGTACCTTCGAAATGATCCATCATCCGGAAGTCCCGTATCGGGTGGTAATCAATGAAGCCGTTGATTTGGCCAAAGTCTTTGGTGGACCGGAGGGGCATCGCTTCATCAACGGCATCATGGACAAAGTGGCCGCTGCCAGCGGCGTTGCCCAGGGCTTGCGCTGATACTGTCCCATGACTGAGTTTGACGTCATAGACCGCTTTTTCAACCGGGCTCCGGCGCGACAGGCGGCGCTCGGTATTGGCGATGACGGTGCCTTACTGAACGCCTCGCCGGTTGGCCGCGCGGTGGTTTGTGACACGCTGGTGCAAGGCCATCATTTTTACCCGGATGCAGATCCGGCCAGCCTTGGTCATAAGTCGTTGGCCGTCAATCTGTCAGACCTTGCGGCCATGGGAGCCAAGCCGGAGTGTTTTCTGCTGGCGCTGACGCTTCCTGCGGTAGACGAGCCCTGGCTCAAAGCGTTTGCCGGTGGTTTGTTCGGGTTGGCCGATGTGTTCGACTGCGAACTGGTGGGCGGCGACACAACCCGCGGGCCGCTCAGCATCACCGTTACCGCTATCGGCCAGATTGAAAGCAAAGTGGCCTTGCGCCGTGATCGTGCCGAGCCGGGAGACGACATCTGGGTGTCAGGTGAACTGGGCGCACCGTCGATAGCTGTCCGTCTGTTGGCCAACAGCCCTGAGCAAGGCTTGCGCGACGCTGTTTCCGCGAGCGACTATGATCAAATCACCGAGAAGTTGCTTTGGCCCCAGCCTCGAGTCGTCCTTGGAATGTCGCTGCGACATTTTGCGCGGGCGGCGATCGATATTTCGGATGGCTTGATCGCTGATCTTGGTCATATCGCCGCACGCTCAAGGGTAGGCCTGGAGCTGAACACTGATCTGATTCCAGTGGCTGGTGCGTTGTCTGCTCTGGACCCCGACCGAGGTCTGGAAGCGGCGCTGAACGGCGGCGACGACTACGAACTGGCGTTTACCGCCGCCCCCGAAAACCGTCTGGCCATCGAAGAGATCGGCTCGCAGCTGGGCCTTCAGTTGACCCGAATCGGTCTGGTGACGGCGGGTGACAGCGTGCAACTGACCGACACCCGAGGTCGACCGGTCTCGGTCGGTGAGCACGGATACGACCATTTTAGTAAGCAAGACTGAATTGATTTCCGCCTGAATATCCACCCAATGTCCGCTTCCAGTCCTCCGCTTTCCTTTGGTTTCATGCGGCGCCATCCGGCGCACTTGCTCGCGCTCGGGTTCGGTTCGGGGCTGTCTCCAGTAGCGCCGGGAACGGCTGGAACGCTCGCGGGCTGGCTGACTTTTACGGTGTTAAATCTGTGGCTGACTGACTGGCTGTGGGCGCTGATCTGCCTGCTTGGCTTCCCGTTGGGAGTCTGGTGCAGTCAGAAGGTCATTGACGAGTTGCAGGTTCATGACCACCCGGGCATTGTCTGGGACGAAATCCTGGCTTTCTGGCTGGTGCTCTGGGTTGCCTGGCCCATTGCAACCGGATGGATTGAGCAGCTGGTTTTATTTGGATTGTTCAGGTTTTTCGATGCAGTGAAACCAATGCCGATCAGCTGGCTCGATAAAAACGTAAAAGGCGGATTCGGAGTAATGGTGGATGATCTGGCTGCAGCGGTAGCCACCCTTTTTGTTTATGCGTTGGGCTTTTGCCTTCTGGCCGGTGGAGAATGATGTCGAATTCGTTTGATGAGCTTGATGCCGTGGCGGCCGAGCTGGGGGCCCTGGCGGCTGAACAGGATATGCTGCTGACAACCGCTGAGTCGTGCACCGGCGGCGGCATTGCCAGGGCACTGACCGAAACTGCCGGCTCGAGTAACTGGTTCGACCGGGCTTTTATTACCTACAGCAACGAAGCCAAGAACCAGATGCTGAATGTGCCCGAGGCCTTGATTGCCACTCACGGGGCGGTCAGCGAACCCGTCGCGCTGGCGATGGCTCGTGGCGCCCTGGCCAACAGCCAGGCACGTTTGGCCGTGGCGGTGACTGGCGTGGCCGGACCGGGCGGCGGATCGGCTGAAAAACCTGTTGGGACAGTCTGGTTTGGCTGGGGCTGGCGCGATCCCAATGGCCATACCCGTCTGGTCAGTGAGCGGGTAAGGTTTGATGGTGATAGATCAGAGGTACGATTGCGCACTGGCTTGCACGGGCTGAAGCGGCTGCTCAATACCCTGTCCGAAAACCCTTCGGAGCCAGCGCTGGCACTAGATTGGCGGGCGTGATTTCGACCAGATTCTGTTTCGAGGGTTAAGACTGGTGGCTAAAACACCAGGCTGATTGTTTATACAGTGTTTGCGTGCCATAATCCTGTTATGTCATCAAAGCCAAACGGGGGCTGCGCTAATGAGTCTGGGAAAAAAGGCCAACAACGGAAACGTTAATAACGACAAGGTCATCAACATGAACGATGCTAAGAAATCTGACCGCGATAAGGCACTTTCCGCCGCGCTGTCGCAAATTGAGAAACAGTTTGGCAAAGGCTCAGTGATGCGTCTTGCCGACGGCGAAGTCGTCGCCGACATCGAGGCCGTTTCAACCGGCTCACTCGGGCTGGACGTCGCTCTGGGTATTGGCGGTCTGCCGCGCGGACGGGTTGTCGAGATTTACGGGCCGGAATCTTCTGGCAAAACCACGCTGACCTTGCAAGTTATTGCCGAAATGCAAAAGCTGGGCGGTACGGCAGCATTTATCGACGCCGAGCATGCGCTCGATTCTCAGTATGCCGCCAAACTGGGGGTTAACCTCGACGATCTGCTGATTTCTCAGCCAGACACGGGCGAGCAGGCACTTGAGATCACCGACGCTCTGGTTCGTTCCGGCTCGGTTGACCTGATTGTCATTGACTCGGTTGCCGCGCTGACGCCACGCGCTGAAATCGAAGGTGACATGGGCGACTCCCTGCCAGGTCTGCAGGCCCGGCTGATGTCACAAGCCCTGCGCAAGCTGACCGGCAGCATCAAGCGAACCAATTGTCTGGTGATTTTCATTAACCAGATTCGCATGAAAATCGGTGTGATGTTCGGTAGCCCTGAGACCACTACTGGCGGAAATGCCCTTAAATTCTATTGTTCTGTTCGTCTCGATATCCGCCGGATTGGTTCGATCAAAAAGGGCGACGAAGTGGTTGGCAATGAAACCCGGGTCAAAGTCGTCAAGAACAAGGTTGCACCGCCATTCAAGATGGCCGAATTCGACATTCTTTATGGTGAAGGAACCTCGCGCGAAGGCGAGTTGCTCGATATGGGTTCCAGTATTGGTATCGTCGATAAAGCTGGCGCCTGGTATAGCTACAACGGCGACCGAGTCGGCCAGGGTAAAGACAATGCCCGCGAATTTCTGCGTGAGCACCCGGAAATGGCGATGGAAATCGAAAATCGGGTGCGTGAACATCATGGCGTGAAGCCCCGTGGTGGTGCATCAGCTGACGAGCAGGAAAAAGCGGCTTAAGCGGCATAAAGCAGCAATCAAAGTGGAGACCATGTCGAGCCGTCCGAGCAGCAGCATGAACGATGATTCGAGCGCCTCTCAAGAGGCGCTCGGCATCGACGGGCCGGGCTACCGGGTTGAATCCCCGATGGCTTGCGCTGACCAGATCAAACGGCTCAGGTCGCGTTTGCTCAGACTGCTGTCCCGGCGTGAATACAGCCAGCATGAGCTTCGCAACCGCCTGTTAGCGCCGTCGCGCAAAGATGGTTCCCGCGCCAACCCGGTTGCGGTCGAGGAGGCAATCTTATGGGCTGCAGACTGTGATCTGCAAAGCGATGAGCGGTTTGTCGAGGCGCTCATTCGCCGTAGCAGCCCGCGCCACGGGCTGAGCAAAATTCGGGCCCAACTCAAAGTCCACAAGATCGACCCAGAACTGATCAATACCTCTTTGACCGGCCTGCATGAGAGCGAATTCAATCGCGCCCAGGCATTGTGGGAAGGGCGGTTTGGGGTCAAGCCAGCCTCCGAGCGCGAGAAAGCCAGGCAGTTCCGGTTTCTGCTGAGCCGGGGGTTTCGCAATGAAACCGTTTTGCAGGTTTTACGCGGAGTGCAGCGCTAGCGGGACGATCGCCCGAAAGTCGCCGCTCTGCATGCTAGACTCGCTGCCTATCAAGCGGCTGAGGTGCGGTGCAACATTTTTCGGGGAATAACCCGAAAGTGTTATCCCAAAGTCCTCGGTTGCATTCAGAGAAAGTCCGTTTGACTGTTGTTAGACGCATCCATGATCTGCTCATACCCTCGATCCAATCTTCCTCACCAGCTCCAATCCGAAGACGACAGGCGTAATGCCGCCAGGCGTTTGGGCTTGTTTGTTGTTGAATGAAGCGATTGCCGGGTATTTGATCCTCTCATGTCGGCATCCAGATTTACAAACAAGTTGCAATCTGGACGATCAGTTGCTTAAGGAAATGAAATGAAAATTCATGAGTACCAGGGCAAGGAAATCCTGAAAAAGTACGGTGTTCCTGTCCCCCGTGGCATTCCCTGTTTTTCCGTTGAAGACGCCATGAAAGCGGCGGAATCCCTGGGCGGCCCGGTTTGGGTCGTGAAGGCTCAGATCCACGCTGGCGGGCGTGGCAAAGGCGGCGGCGTCAAAGTGGCAAAGTCGCTGGATGAAGTCAAGACTTATGCAACTGACATTCTGGGGATGCAGCTTATTACCCACCAGACAGCCGCCGAAGGTCAATTGGTACGCCGTCTGCTGGTTGAAGAGGGCGCCGACATCCAGACTGAGTTGTATGTCGGCATTGTCGTTGATCGCGAGACACAGCTGGTCACGCTGATGGCCTCCAGCGAAGGCGGCATGGATATCGAGGAGGTTGCTGAAAACACCCCCGAGAAAATTCACAAGGTTTCAGTCAAGCCGGAGCAAGGTCTGACAGACGACCAGGCAGACAGCCTGGCCAGCAAGATCGGTATTCCCGAGGCTTCATTGCCGCAGGCCAGAAAAGTATTGCAAGGTCTGTATCAGGCTTTCTGGGACACAGATGCCAGCCTCGCCGAAATCAACCCGCTGATTCTGACTGGCGATGGCAAAGTCGTCGCCCTGGATGCCAAACTCAATTTCGATAGCAATGCCTTGTATCGTCATGCGGACATCGTCGAGATGCGCGACCTCGACGAAGAAGATCCTGCCGAAATCGAAGCGTCCAAGTTTGATCTGGCCTACATTCAACTGGACGGCAATATTGGCTGCCTGGTGAATGGTGCCGGGTTGGCAATGGCCACGATGGATACGATCAAGTTGTTTGGTGGTGAGCCCGCCAACTTCCTTGATGTTGGGGGCGGCGCTACCACCGAAAAAGTGACTGAAGCATTCAAGATCATGCTTCGAAACCCCAACCTGAAAGCCATTCTCGTCAATATCTTTGGCGGCATCATGCGCTGTGACGTCATCGCGGAGGGCGTGATCGCAGCGTCAAAGGCGGTTGGCCTGAAGGTGCCACTTGTGGTCCGGATGAAAGGCACGAACGAAGATATTGGTAAGAAGATGCTGGCTGACTCCGGTCTGCCAATCATCGCCGCAAACACCATGGGTGAAGCAGCCAAGCAAGTTGTTGCGGCCGCTGAAAAAGCCTGATTTTGACGAATAACTAGCAAAGGTCTTAAGTCGATGAGCATCCTGATCAACAAGGACACAAAAGTCATGACCCAGGGCATGACTGGCAAAACAGGTCAGTTTCACACCCGTATGTGTCGTGACTACGCCAATGGCAAAGCCGCTTTCGTAGCCGGTGTACACCCCAAGAAAGCCGGGGCTGATTTTGAGGGAATTCCCATCTTTGGCACGGTCAAAGACGCTGCCAAGCAAACCGGTGCCACGGTATCGGTTATTTACGTACCGCCTGCGGGTGCTGCGGGCGCAATCTGGGAGGCTGTTGAGGCTGACCTCGATCTCGTCGTCTGTATTACTGAGGGGATCCCGGTACGCGACATGATTGAAGTGCGTGAGCGTATGCGCGAGCGCAATAGCAAGACCGTCTTGCTCGGACCGAACTGCCCAGGCGTGATTACACCGGATGAGCTGAAAATCGGCATCATGCCTGGCCATATTCACAAGAAGGGCCGTATTGGCGTGATTTCCCGCTCCGGAACCCTGACCTATGAAGCGGTCGGGCAGTTGACCGACCTTGGCCTTGGTCAGTCTTCCGCGGTGGGTATTGGTGGCGATCCTGTCAACGGACTCAAGCACATTGAAGTGCTGAAGATGTTCAACGATGACCCGGAGACAGATGCCGTGGTGATGATCGGTGAGATTGGCGGTAGCGACGAAGAACAGGCTGCACTTTGGGTCAAGGACAATATGTCAAAGCCGGTTGTTGGTTTCATCGCCGGCGTCACTGCGCCTCCGGGAAAGCGTATGGGTCATGCCGGCGCGATAATTTCGGGCGGCAAGGGCACAGCGCAGGAAAAACTCTCTGTTATGGAGAGCTGCGGCATCAAGGTGACCAAAGATCCTTCTGAAATGGGTTCGCTGCTGAAAAGTGTTCTGTAAGCGTCGCTATCAGATTTAATGCGGTAATTCGGGCCGGTATGCGTTTTCGCAGCCGGCCCGACTAACGTCGGCGTTTCTGTCGGACCGGCGAGAAACGGAGATTCACTCTTTGCTCGAATTATTCGTCAACCTGAATTGGGCCGCAGTGGGGCAGATCATCATGATCGACATCCTGCTTGGCGGTGACAATGCAGTCGTCATTGCGCTGGCTTGCCGCAACCTGCCGGCGAATCTGCGCACCAAGGGCATTGTGTATGGCACGATCGGTGCGATCGCCATACGCGTCGTTCTGATCATCTTTGCGGTGTCCCTGCTTACACTGCCGTATTTGAAGATTATCGGCGGCCTCCTGCTGCTCTGGATCGGGATCAAACTGCTGATGCCTGAGCCAGAGGAGGAACACCGGGGCCTGGATGGCGGCTCCAGTCTGATGACGGCCGTAAAAACGGTAGTCGTGGCTGACCTCGTGATGAGCATTGATAACGTGATCGGCATCGCCGGAGCGGCACAGGGAGCGGCCACCGAGCATCAGACCGGATTGATCATCTTCGGGTTACTGGTCAGCATCCCGATCATTGTCTTTGGGAGTCGGTTTGTATTGATCCTGATAGAGCGGTTTCCACTGGTGGTTATGGCCGGTGGTGCATTGCTGGGCTGGATTGCAGGCGGCATGATGATCACCGATGTTGCGTTGATTCCCTGGTTCGGCCCGGACCTCTCGCAATACGCGCTTGTCGCTTCAATTGTTGGTGCCGCCGTGGTTCTGATTGTCCCGAAACTGCTGTCGTCTGGCCGTTTGGCGGAGTCCGAGCGCCGTTCGTGAAGCAATGACTTAGATTTGTCCGCTGGCATCGCTACGCTTCGTGAGATGCCAAATCCGGAAACATTTTTGCTCCGTAATTGCCTGGTAACCCAGGCCGCTTGCGGGCCACTATCCACCGCCGCTGTCTCGGGCGATCAGTGTTCCTATGCTGATCCTTCGGGCATTGGTACTGCCGGCTTGTGCGCATTTCCGGAGATTTGGTAGTGGAAGCAGAGACGACTATTTCGCCAGCGGCTCTGTCGCCGGTACTTGAGCTCAGTCAATCGGTAACGCTGATAGTCCGGCTTGCCGACGGCTCCGATGTGCGCGAAATCAAGCTGGCCAGGCCGGCAATTCTGATTGGTCGGCGCTCGCTGAATGATGTGGCGCTGGATGACCTGACTGTTAGCGGTCAGCATGCTGAAATCGTGCAGCAAGGTGACGGTTTTGAGGTCAGGGACCTTGGTAGTCGCAATGGGACTTATGTAGACGGCGAGCTGGTCACCAGTGCAACGCTGAAACCGGGGTCGGTGATTCAGACCGGCATCTACCGGATCGAATTCCAAATTGACCCCGTCAAGGCGCCCCGGGCCTCATCTGAAGAGCAGGTTGGCGTGCTGGAGTATCTGACGGGCGGTATGCGCGGGATAAAACAACGCCTTGAACAACCTATTGTTCGGGTCAGTGCCAGCGGACAGGTAGTTGTGGTTTCGCGTCGCAAGACAGGCTATTTTGTGACCCACCTGGAAGGCTTGAACCGGCCGTTGTTAAACGGGCGTTCGGTCAGCAACCGGGCGGTAGCCCTGAATCACGACGACGTGCTGGAGATGAATTCGACGCGGATTCGATTCCGCTTGCTCTGATGAACGACCGGCAGGCCGATGGGCTGCGATGGCTGCGAGTTTTCGTTGGTATTGCGATCTGTCTGGCATTCGGTTTCATGCAGTGGCGCGCACTGCCTACCGATGGTCTTTCCACCGCAGACCGTTTTCTCTACGACGCCAGGCTGCGCGTTGCGCCAGCAAAAGATGTCCCTCCAGTGGTTATCGTGGACATTGATGAAGCCAGTCTTGCCAAGATAGGGCGCTGGCCTTGGTCGCGTGGTCAAATGGCCACTCTGGCAACGAATATTCTGGATCAAGGCAAAGCCTCCGTACTGGGGTTTGATGTTGTTTTTGCTGATCCGGTGAAGGCAGATCCCGAAGGAGATCAGGCATTTGCAGACGCGATTGCCGGCCGCCCGGTCGTGCTGGGCTATTACTTTACGAGTGACCGGGGCGGGCTGACCCATGGTGAACTGCCGCCGCCGGCGTTTGAGGCGAATCACCTCGATCCGGAAACGTCGCGACTGGTCTGGAACGGTTTTGGCGCCAATCTACCGGTGATTCAACAGGCAGCTGGAGACGCCGGGTTTTTCAATCCGCGACTTGATCCTGACGGTGTGACGCGTTCATTGCCATTACTGACCGAATACGACGGTCAAATCTACGAATCGCTTGCGGTTCGGCTTTTGCGAAAATATCTGAATAATTCGGTGCTCGCGATGAGTTATTCAGAGGTCCGGATAGCCGGTGATCGTGGTGCGGTTGATTTGCCTTTGTCTGAAGGCCTGACAGCGCTGATTCCTTTTACCGGCCCGCGCGAAGATGGTGAGCCAAGCTACACCTATATATCGGCTGCGAATGTGCTGGACGGGAGTGCTGATTTTTCGGCGTTCGAAGACAAGATTGTCCTGATCGGCACTACCGCGCCGGGTCTGAGCGATTTACGGGCGACTCCTATTAGCGAGAATATGCCCGGGGTGGAAGTGCATGCCACGCTGATCAGCGGTGCGCTCGACCAGCGCCTGCTGGCACGTTTGCCGGAAGGCAACCTGATTGCCACGCTTGCGATTCTGTTGATTGGTGGCTTATTTGCGGTTGCCGCGCCCAGAGCCGGCGCATTTGGCGTTGTGCTGGCGACCTGTACATCGGCCGGCGCGCTGTTCGTCTGGAATGTAGTGGCTTTTGTTCACCTGGGTTGGGTGTTGCCGCTGGCGGCATCTCTCCTTACCATTCTGATGATTGGCCTGTTTAATCTGGCTTCGGGCTATGCCATTGAAGGCCGGGCCCGTCGTGCGGTGGTTGATTTGTTTTCCGAGTATGTTTCACCGGAAGTGGTCGACAAAATGGCCCGTGACCCGTTGAACTATCACGGCGACATTAGTGTTGACCGCGAGTTGACTGTCATGTTTGCAGATATTCGAGGATTTACCCGGATAGCCGAGAAGATGCCACCAGAGATTCTGCGCGAATACCTCAATGAAGTGCTGACCGATCTGACTGAGTGCATCTATCGCTACCACGGGACGGTAGACAAATACATGGGTGATGCTGTGATGGCTTTCTGGGGCGCGCCAGTCGAAGATCCGGATCATGCCGAAAAAGCAGTTTGCGCTGCGATTGATATGCAGGAAGCTGTCAAACGTTTGTCAGAACGTTTTGTCGCGCGAGGGTTTCCGCCGGTTTCGATCGGTGTTGGCATCAACACTGGTGTCGTGCGCGTCGGTGACATGGGTTCAAAGCTGCGCCGTGCCTATACCGTCATTGGCGATGCCGTTAACCTGGCTTCCCGCCTTGAGGCGCTGACCAAACACTATCGAATTCCCATTATTGTCGGCGAAGCGACCCGTGAAAGTTGCCCGGTTCGTCAGTTCGAACCGATTGATACAGTTGTGGTGACGGGGCGACAGGGCGCAGTGCAGATATTCGCGCCTAGCGAGACCGTATCCGTTACTCGTCCGTTACCGGTGCCTGTTATTACCCCACGCTCTACCAGGAAGGCTGATGAAGCTGAAAGTACTGGGGTGTAGCGGCGGCATTGGCGCGCAGATTCGCACCACCACTTTTTTATTTGACGACGATATCCTGATCGACGCCGGGACCGGCGTTGAAGACATGTCGGTGCAGGAGCTGGCCGCGGTTGATCATGTCTTCCTGACTCATTCGCACCTGGATCACATCTGCGGTCTGCCATTGTTGGTCGATTCGGTTGGCGCGATGCGTGAGTCGCCGATAACAGTCCATGCGTTGCCCGAAACCATTGAGGCGCTGCGCAAACATATCTTCAACTGGGTTATCTGGCCTGACTTCACTGAGATCCCGCACTACGATCGGCCGTGGATGAAATTTGAGCCGATGGTGACAGGCTCGACGGTTGAGGTTGGCAATCGTCGGGTTCGGTCGATTGAGGCCAGGCATACGGTGCCTGCGGTGGGTTTTCATCTCTCCGGGGAGACCGGCTCCTTGATTTTTTCAGGCGATACCGGGCCAAATGAGGAATTCTGGCGCCAGGTAAACGGCGTCAGGGATCTACGACACTTGATTATCGAAACGGCCTTCTCCAATAAAGAGCAAGACCTCGCGGTGACTGCCAAGCACTTGTATCCCATTCAGTTAAGCGATCAGCTCGGGCTGCTGCAACGACAGCCGAATTTGTGGATCACTCATCTGAAACCATCTGATCGGGCAACGATTGCTCGTGAGATCGATGCCTGGGCGTCCCGGCACAACCCAGTCATCCTGGAGCGCGGACAAGTCCTGGAATTTTAGGTCTGGCCCAAACGTGTCGGTTTCCGACACCCATTGACAAAATTCGTCACTCGATCAGCGGCGCTGACGACGAAAAGCGTCAGTTCGCGAGACCTTTTTTTTCGATCGGACCGTTCGAGGCCTCTGACACGCCCGCTCGCTGTGACATAGATCACCGATTTAATGCCGACCGACCGTTTATCGGGAATCGGGCGCCGCAGGCTGGAACTGGCACGGGCACTGCATATATCCCTGCGAACGAGAAACTTGGTCTCGTTATTAACCCCCCTGGAGAATATAAAGATGGTTTCAAAAGTACAAAAAGGTTTTACCCTTATCGAACTGATGATCGTTGTTGCGATTATCGGTATCTTGGCCGCTGTTGCTATTCCTGCCTACCAGGACTACACGGTTCGCGCCAAAGTAACTGAAGGTCTGTCACTGGCTTCAGGCATCAAGGCTACTGTTGGCGAGAACGCTGCCAGTGGTGTTGCTCTGAACGCTGCTACACCTGGCCAGAACGGCGTGCCGGCTGTTGCAACCACCAACGTTGGCAGCATCCTCGTTACCGCAGGTAACGGCGAAATCACCATTACCTACAACGCTGTTGCTGGCGGTGGTACTCTGGTTCTGGCTCCTCAGGATGGCAACGGCGGTGGCTCACCGCTGGTTAGCGGCAACATCCCGACCAACCCGATCGTCTGGAACTGTAACTCTGTTGGTTCTACCAAAGACGGTACCAACGGTTCGCTGCTCGACAAGTACGCTCCGGCCAACTGCCGCTCGTAATCTGATCGGTTAGTAGAAAAAGCCGCCCGATGGGCGGCTTTTTCAGTGTAAAAGCAGATTACTTTTTTACCGGAAAAACAGGACGAGTCGTTATGGACGTGAAGTCGACGAAGTTCAGCCAGCGCGGATTTACGCTGATTGAGCTGATGATTGTGGTTTCGATTGTCGGCATTCTGGCAGCTGTCGCAATTCCGGCTTATCAAAACTACTCCGTGCGGGCGCGAGTAGCGAACGGTTTGGCGTTAACCGCATATGCCAAGGCTGTTGTCACGGAAAATGCGGCGAACGGTGCTTCCAGTCTTGATCTCGGTTCTACCCCTTATGTCTCGACGGATGCGATTCTCACCGGGGTCGTCATTGACCCATTTAACGGTGAAATAACCATGACATTCGGCCCGAAAGTTGAAGCGGGAAGCACGCTTGTTTTGGTCCCAACATCTGGTACCTTGCCATTAGCAGCCGGAAGTATTCCACCGACGTTCGTCGATTGGGATTGTGACCCGATCAAATCGACCCTGACGATGATCTATCGACCCACGAACTGCCGCAACTAGCGAACAGTCGCAATGAGTATTACTTTATCAAGACCAGACCTACGATGAATTACTTCTTGCCACGCCTGCGTGCCGCAGGATTTCATTTTTTGCTAAGCATTATTGTGGTTGGCGCTGTAGTCGCAACCGCGATTGGCCTATGGTTTCCAGGTTATCTGGCAAGGGCGGCCGGCCTGGTTGGTCTGACCGGTATCTTGATTTCAGTTGACCTGATACTTGGCCCCGCGCTGACGTTCCTGGTCTATCGGCCCGGCAAGAAATCGCTACGATTCGACCTTACCGTAATCGCGGCGATTCAGATCTCAGCGTTGGTATTCGGAATTTCGTCCATCTATCAGGTTCGCCCTGTGTATCTGGCTTTCGTTGTCGATCGGTTTGAGACAGTCGCTGCTGCTGATCTGGAAGAATCCCTGCTCAGGGAGGCGGCAGAGCCTTATCGGGCGATTCCGGTTGATGGGCCTAAAGTGGTCGGCGTTGAGCTGCCCACCGACCCGGCAGAGCTGGAAAACCTGACTATGGCAGAAGCCCTGAACGGTACTGGTCCCGCATTGATTCCGCGATACTACCGAGACTACGCGTCAGTCGTTTCAAAAACATTGTCGAAAGCCAGAAGCCTGGACGCTCTACATGAGTTCAATGCTGCGAACGAGGTAAGCGATGCGGTTGCCGGCCTTGGGCGAGATCCTGCTGTTTTGCGTTTCCTGCCACTAGCCGGGCGTGACCGCGATCTTACGGTCATTGTCGAAGCCGAGACCGGGGCGATTGTCGAGATAGTCGATCTACGGCCATGGCGTAGTTAAGGCGCAGTCCGCGTTTGTTTCACGCTGCAAAAGGGCTTCATAAGAAGCCCTTTTTCTCAATATGGACGCCCTGAGATTAACCAGCCAATCAATGCGTCTGTGTCGCTTTGAGTAGGCATTTCAACGCTTATTGACGCCGATTCGGCGTCTGTCGCAATTGCCGGACCACTCATCGGCGTCAGGACGACCGCAGCCAGGTGCTTCCGTAGTATCCAAGGCACAATCTAGTCTCTCGTAAAAACTTTACTTTTCGAAAGGCTGGAGAAATGACTGAAAACAATCCTAACCAATCAAACGATATGTCTGCTGACGAAGCCTTCAAGTCCTGGATGTGCCTTACTTGTGGCTGGATCTATGACGAAGAAGCCGGATCTCCTGAAGAAGGGATCGCTCCGGGGACCCGTTGGAAAGACGTACCGATGAATTGGACCTGTCCTGAATGCGGAGCCCGCAAGGACGACTTCGAAATGGTGGAAATCTGAAATGAGTTCTTCTGCAAACCTGGCTGGCGTAAAAGTCATGGTCATCGATGACAGCAACACAATCCGGCGTAGTGCTGAGATATTTCTTGGTAAGGCCGGGGCAACGGTGATTCTGGCGGAAGACGGTTTTGATGCGCTAGCCAAGATTGCAGATCATCAGCCCGAACTAATTTTCTGCGACATCCTGATGCCTCGACTTGACGGTTATCAGACATGCGCAATGATCAAGAAGAGCCCCAGGTTTAGCGATATTCCTGTGGTGATGTTGTCAAGCAAAGATGGGTTGTTCGACCGGGCGCGTGGGCGCCTGGTTGGGTCGGAGCGGTACCTGACCAAACCGTTTACCAAGGACAGCCTGCTGCAGACTGTCGTCGAATTTACCCGGCCCAAAGCCGAAGTTTGAGTTGTCAGGGAGCAATTATCGTGGTTGACAGCAGTTTAAAAATTCTGGTCGTGGATGACTCACCCACCGAGCGGTTCTTCATCGCTGACCTGTTGGGTAAGTCGGGTTACACCGTCCTTACCGCCGAGAACGGTGACCAGGCGGTCAAGATCGCACGCACCGAGCAACCCGGCGTAGTCGTCATGGACGTCGTAATGCCTGGCTTAAGTGGATTTCAAGTGACGCGGGCGTTAAGCCGTGATCCTGAAACTGAATCCATACCGGTCATTATTGTGTCCAGCAAAGATGCGGAGACCGATCGCATCTGGGGGCTTCGTCAGGGCGCCAAAGAATACATGATCAAACCCATCCGGCCCGACGATCTGTTGGCGCGCGTGAAGGAATTGTTGCACTAAGATGAATGCAAATAAAGAGAAACTCCAGGATTTCCAGCAGCGCTTGCAAGCACGGCTGAACGAAGACAAAACAGATCAATCCAATTCAAAACTGGGTGTCGTCATTGGTGATGCGCACTGGCTGATTGATCTTGCCGAAGCGGGCGAAATTCTGCCCATCCCGGATTCGGTGAGTCCGATTCCCGGGACAAAACCCTGGTTCTACGGATTGACGAATTTGCGAGGTTCATTGTTCGGCGTTACCGATCTGGTGATGTTCGAAGGGCAGGCCGCACCGCAATACGGCAAAGATGCCAGGCTTGTTGCGTTCAGCGACAAACTCGAAGTAAACGCTGCAATTCTCGTCAACAAGATGATGGGCTTGCAGAACATGACGGCCATGCAGATGGACCCGGATAGTGACGATTCCGGATGGAAAGGCCGCTGCTACCTCGATGACGCCGGAATTGAATGGCGCGAATTGCATCTCTCACGTCTGTGCCACGAACAGAATTTTCTCACGATTACGCACTGAACCCCCCAGGAACTAGAAGCTCATGCGAACCGAACTCGAACTGACCCGCCACTCTGCTGAAGATTCGACCATCAGCGATGATGTGCAGGAGTCACTGGGTGTTGATCTGAAAGCTTACGACGAGCTGGCCCGTACGGCATCAGAGGCTTCTGACGATGTCCCTGAGCCGCCGCCGCGTGCAGAGGCTGAACACCAAAGTCGCGGTGCCGACAGACGCAAGGAGTCCTCCTCCGAAAAGAAGGCCGACGGTGCGCGCGAAGCGCTCAGAGATGAAGACCTTGACAAGGCGCTGGCTAGAAAGCAGCAGCGCAGTGCCTTGATGGTTAAATTACTGATGGGCCTTTTGGTGATATTTGCCGTTGCATCGGCGGGTACTTTTTATTGGTACCAGCTTGAAGGCAAAAAAATCGCAGATCTCAATTTCAGGCTAGGTGAGGCGATTGCTCAGTCTCAACAACTCGCTCAGACAAGTAACAGCGCTCTGGCTGGTGATTCAAGCGCCTTCAAATCAACACGCGCCTCACGGGATCGACTCGCAGGCGAGCTGTCGGCGCTTGGCTCGGTATCAGATATTCAGAGTGCGCCACCGGCGATGAACAAGGCGTTGAGCGCCTTGCAGCAGCAGTGGAAGGGCGCGGGCGGTTCTGTCGATACGATTCTCAGAAACCAGCAGTTGCTCGAGTCTGCCCGCTGGACCCGCAACACGGTTTTCAAGTCAGGCGCCAGAATGCTCGAAAGCTCACGGAATGTCGTGAACATTACTCTGACAGGCCGGTTGTCCGCTCGTCGAGTCTCGATCGCTGGTGATCTGGCGCTTCTGACTCAACAGATATCTGCCGGTGTTGGTCAGTTCCTGACGCCGAACTCAGGGCAGTTCGGTCAGCGTGGCTCGTTGCCCAAACTGCTCCAGTCGATCGAGCCGGTTCTGGCCGGCAATGCGGCAAACTACAAACGGGCTGCGGTTGAAGTCAACAAAATCCGGGGTGAATTGAAGTCATTCCAGGGCCCGCTCAATGGTCTGCTGACCAAAGCATCAACTTTGCAAGTGGTTGAGGGTGCTCAGCGCACGCTGCTCAGCGACATGAAGACGATGCAGAACCTGCTGACTGATACCCGCAAGACGATTCCGCAAGCTGATTCCGCGCGCGAATGGATGACTTATGCGGCAGCGGGTCTGGCCTTGTTGGCCATGTTCACCGCCCTGGCAGTTTCACGTGCTTATATGCGTGGTAGTGACGCGCGGGCTGATGAAGCCGAGCGTCAGAAAGAGATTGCTGAGGAACTACAGGCCGAAGCAAAACGCATGAATGATCAGAACCAGGCCGCCATCCTGCGCCTGATGAACGAGCTCCAGGAAGTGGCTGACGGTGATTTGACCGTCCAGGCTACCGTGAGTGAAGACATTACCGGCGCAATTGCCGACTCAGTCAACTATACGGTTGAGGAGTTACGCAATCTCGTCGCCCGAATTAACTCGACCGCCGAGATGGTAAACGAAGCCTCATCGAAAGCTCAGATGACCTCTTCAAGCCTGCAGGCGGCTTCGGAGCAGCAAAGTAGGGAAATCAAAGAGACCGGCGAGGCCGTGCTCCGCATGGCGCAACAGATTAATGAAGTCTCTGCGCGGGCCTCGGAGTCTGTGGAAGTTGCGCAAAACTCGCTTACGGCATCGCAAGGTGGGTCGCAGGCGGTGAATCACGCGATTAGCGGCATGAATGTCATTCGCGATCAGATTCAGGAGACTGCCAAGCGAATCAAACGACTGGGCGAGTCATCTCAGGAAATCGGTGAAATTGTCGAGTTGATCTCTGATCTGACCGAACAAACCAACGTGCTCGCTCTTAATGCAGCCATTCAGGCCGCATCCGCCGGTGAAGCAGGGCGCGGCTTTACGATCGTTGCTGAAGAGGTTCAACGGCTTGCTGAGCGTTCAGCCGAAGCAACGAAACAGGTTGCGATGCTGATCAAGACTATTCAGACCGATACGCAGGATGCTGTTGCCGCGATGGAACGAAGCACTCAAGGTGTGGTGGAAGGAACCCGCCGCTCGGACGAGGCTGGCAAGTCGCTCGATTCAATCGGTGCGGTTTCGGCTGAATTGACGACATTGATTGAAGGGTTCTCTGAGACGACCTCACGTCAGGCGGCATCGGCCGGTACGGTTGCGCAGTCAATTCAGCGAATCCTGCTCGTAACCGAACAGACATCCAAGGGCACGGCGCAGACAGCCGGATCCATCAGTCAACTCTCTGAGCTAGCTCAGGAGTTGAAGAACTCTGTATCGCGATTCAAGGTGGCGTGATCCCGTGAAAAACCAAGAAATCCAACCCAATAGTCCCGGCCAGGAATCCATGCAACACAATGACTCGGCAGATCTGAGTATGTTGTCCTGGTGTGCTGGCGAGATTCGGCAAGCATTGGAATCAGCTGACGAGCATTTAACCCAGCAACTTGCCTGCGATTCTGAAAATTCACTGCTTGGCGCCGCTCGTAGTTCACTGCATCAGGCGCACGGCGCATTGGGCATGGTTGATCTGCCTGGTACTACCCAGATTACGGCTGAAGCCGAGCTGTTGCTCAGTCGAATTGAAGACGAAGAAATCACATTATCTGCTGATGTTGTAAGCAAGATCTCAGCTGCCTTTTCGGCAGTGAACGAGTATCTCGATGAGCTGCTGAGAGGCGACCATCAGCAGCCGTTGCGTCTGTTTCCTTACTTGAAGGATCTTCTGGAGTTGCGTTCAGCCGACCGAATTCATCCGGCTGATCTGTTCTTCCCGGAACTGGTTCGTCTGCCAGCCCCGACAGAGCAACCCGTTGCGCTTAGCAACGAGTCTTATGGCTCTATTCGCGCCCAGTTCGAGAATGGCTTGCTCGGTGCGTTACGCGATTCTGATGATGTTCGATCAAAGTCATTGATGGCTGATGCGATTGAGCAGTTTCATACCTCGGAGCTGGCGGGCACCAATCACACCTTCTGGATTATCGCGAATGCCTATTTCCGCGCGTTGAAAACCGAGCAGTTGTCGCTTGACGCGTATGGCAAGCGCTTGCTGGCGCGCATCAATCTGCAGGTTCGCCGGACGTTTCAGGACGGCGCCCCGGTTGCCGATCGACTACTTCGTGATACGTTGTTCTCAATTGCCTGCGGTTCCGATCAGGCGAGCGAGCTGAAACCTATTTTTGACAAGTTTGCTCTGGCGGGTATGGTGCCTGCTAATTTCGATAAGCCCCGATACCGCAAGATTGATCGGCGCGCCAGCGAAGCGGCAACCGACGCTATCGCCGAAATGAAGAAAACCTGGGAGACCATGCTCGCGCAGTCGGGCGGTGTGGCTGAGTTTCTCGGGCAGTTCAAACAAGGCCTGGCTCGCTTTCGCGAGGCGGCTGACGAGCTCGGAGTGGATGGTCTGGATCGGTTAACCGCCGGATGGGTTGGTGTTGTAAAGGCTTTGAGCCTGGATAGCGGTCCGGTTTCTGATGCCGTCGGGGTTGAGGTGGCGACATCGCTGCTTTTCGTTGAGCAGTTATTCGCGTTCGGGTTGAAAGATTTTGAAGATCTGCCCGGACGCTGCGGCGAACTTTCCCGGCGCATTGATGCCACCCTGCAAGACATGAATGCTCCAGACGACGCTCCCAAGTGGTTGCGTGAACTGACTGCCACCGTTCAGGAAAGGCTGACGATAGCGGCGTTCACTTCGGAGACGCAGGCAGGTCTGCGCGAAGCTGAATCCATTCTTGATGGGTTCTTCCGGGACCCGGCCAAAGGCCGCGATGCTTTGCCGACGGCCAGTGGTCATTTCAAACAGATTGCTGGTGTGCTCCGTATGCTTGGTCATGATGGCCCGGCCGATGCCGCCGACTATCTTGCCGGCCAGACCGATCAGATGGCCCAGGGTGAAGAGCCCAATGCCGAAGCGCTCAGCGTCATGGCAGGAAGCGTCGGGACACTGGGCTTTTTCCTTGATGCGATTAAAGCAAGCAGAACCCAGCTGTCTTCGTTCAGGTTCGACTCCGAAACCGGCATCTTCGAGCAAATTCGCGAATCTGCGGAGGTTGCAAGAACCTTCGAGCGGACTGCGGGAGACGATTACCCGGTTGTTACTGACGAGCCGTCACAGCCTGCTGTGGAAGAGAGTGCTGAGTCAGTCCTGGCGCAGCTTCAGGAGAAACTCGATACGGCCCTGGTTTCCTGGGCAGATAGCCCTGAGGCCAGCGACCAGCAAATGCTGGTGGCCGAGTTGCTGCAAAACGTATGCGACAGCGCCCAACTGATTGATGCTGCTGATTTGTTGTCCAACGCACAGGCAAGTATCGAGTTTGCAAATTCCGGTCGCGACGGTGCGGCGCTTGAAATCGCCCAGAAGCTCGGACGTCCGGCGTCGCTGTGCGAATTGCAGCTTCCCGAGCAGCCTGCGGCTGCGTTGCCGGAAGCAGAAGAGGATGTCGACGAGGAGTTGTTGGAGATTTTCCTCGCCGAGGCGGCGGAGGTGCTGGAATCGATGGGTGAGGCGTTGACTCAGCTCGAGCAGGCGCCTGCTGATCAAATGACGCTGACGACGATTCGCCGCGGATTCCACACGCTTAAAGGGTCGAGCCGCATGGTCGGGCTGGATGCGTTTGGTGATGCCGCCTGGCCGTTGGAGCAGGTTCTGAATACCTGGCTGGCCGAAGAAAAACGTGCCGAATCAGATCTATTGCGCCTTATTGCGCAAGCTCGCGAGGTGTTCGCGCAGTGGGTCGCTTCACTGGAGCCAGGTGCTGACCGGACGCCGCGTCCTGATCCGACCGTATTGGTCGCGCGAGCCGAGGCAATGCGCAATGGTGAGTCGTTCGATTCTGTGGCCGATGTCGCCGAACCGGAAGCTCCGGCTGTCCCTGGCAGTGTTATGCCTGTTGGTGAGCCCGAGCCCGCGACGGCACAAGTAGAGGAGTCGGCGGTCCCCGAACTGATTGAGGCGACAGAACCATTGGCAGAAGCGGAAGTGACCGCTACGGCCGAGAGCGAGCCGTCAGTTGTCGTGGATGCCATTGGGTTCGATTTTGATGGTGACGCCGCAGTTGATGAACCAGAGCAGGATAAGCCTGTCATTCAGGCACTTGCGGAACAGCCGGTTATAGCGCCCGAGCCGGAAGTCGTTCTTCCGGATCTGTCAACTGGCGACCCGGTCGCAGAACCTGAGGCGGAACTGACCTCAGTCTCTGCCCCAGAACCGGCAACCCCTGAGTTGTCGCTTCCCGAACTTGATTTGCCGGTCGATCTGCCGGAATTGCCCGAACTGACAGACTTGCCGGAAGTTGATCCGGTAGCGGCAATCGCCGATCAAGAGCCGTCGCTAGACGAGGAGGCATCGCTGACCGAATTGGCCGCCTCGTTTGAGACGACCGTCGAAGTGCCGGCGCTGGAAGAAACGGTTGAGCCCGTCGATGAAGTCGAATCACCAGTAGCGGCTGAGCAGGTTTCTGTCGCGAGTGAGCCGGTTGCTGACGATGTGGTTACGATTGGCGAACTAGAAATCAGCCGACCCTTGTTCGAAGTGTTCGTCGAGGAATCGCGTCAACTTCAGGGCGTGCTCGTGCCTGATGCCCAGGACTGGGTGCAGGATCCGAGTCGCTCGGGTAGTGAAGATTCACGCCGTGCATTGCATTCGCTCAAAGGCAGCGCCGCATTGGTTCAGATCGAGCCGGTCAGGCGGTTGGCTAGCACTCTTGAGCAGTTCATGGCCAGGCAGATTGCCACCTCTCGCCCGATCGGTGAAGAGAGTGCCAAACAATACGCAGGTTTTGTTGAAGTCTTGTTCCAATACCTGGCCGACTTCGGCAATGAGTCGAATCCGGTTGCGAATGAGGCTGCAGAGGCGGGCGCTCAAGCTTTGCACGACGACTGGCTCGCGCGTAGTGAGGCCGCTGCTGCTCCGGCCCCCAGCCCAGCAAAAGCGATCGTCGTAGAACAGCATGATGAAGACGACTTGCCCGCGGTTCAGGATGAGTTTGACGAAGAACTTTTGCCTTTGTTTATTGAAGAGGCCGAAGAGTATCTGCCTCAGATAGATGAAAACCTTCGCGCCTGGCAGCAAACGCCGGGTGATGCGCAGCTCCAGCAGCTGATCATGCGTCAGTTTCATACGGTGAAAGGTAGTGCGCGTATGGCCGGCGCAATGGTTCTGGGCCAGCGCGTTCATGACATGGAAACCCGTGTCGAAGCCGCTATGGCGATGCCTGAGGTTCCTGCGAGTCTGATAGAAGAACTGCTGGCCGAGCAGGATATCGTCAGTGATCAGTTCGAGTACATTCGCGACCCCTCTCTGAAGCCGCCTGCCGCAGCAGAGCAGACTGCTCCAGCAGCATCGGCGGCAACTGGCTCGACAGAATCAGTACAAGCGGCAGCGCCGGTCGCTCCGGCTGCGGCCGAACCGGTCGCCAAAGAGGCCGAAGCGGCTCGGACCGCTCAGAAGGCACCCCTGGTTCGGGTACGCTCGGAAGTGTTGGACAAGATGGTGAACGAGGCTGGTGAGGTCTCGATCGCCCGCTCCAGGTTGGACAATTCTGTCGGTAGTGTGCGCGCCGTCATGAATGAGTTGTCGGAGAACGTCAACCGGCTGCGTAGCTATGTTCGTGAGCTTGAAATGCAGGGTGAAATGCGGATTCAGGCTAGCAAGGAAGCTGCCCAGGAAAGCAGCGAAGAATTCGATCCACTAGAGTTTGACCGCTTTACCCGCTTTCAGGAACTGACCCGGATGATGGCCGAGTCGGTGAACGACGTCGGTACCGTTCAGGCTAATGCCACTCGCGCGATTGAAGAAGCGGTGGCCGATCTTGGCCGCCAGGGGCAGAACCTGCGTCAGCTTCAGCATAATCTGATGGGCATTCGGATGGTTCAGTTCGGGACGGTCAATGACCGCTTGTACCGGGTTGTTCGTCAGGCCGCCAAATCTCTTGGAAAACGGGTGTCACTCGATATTCGCGGCGCAACAGTACAGATGGATCGCGGCGTACTTGAAAAGATGGTCGCCCCGCTCGAGCACTTGCTCCGCAATGCCGTTTCGCACGGCATTGAAGAGCCTGAGCAGCGTTCCGCCGCAGGCAAACGGGAAACTGGCGATATTCGACTCGAAGTAGTGCAGGACGGCAATGAAATTGTCATTAGTCTCTCGGATGACGGTGGCGGTCTGAACTTGCAGCGGATTCGGGAGCGCGCGATTGAGCGTTCGTTGATCCAGGCAGAAGACAAGCCAACAGATGCCCGTCTGGCCGATATGATTTTCATGCCCGGTTTCTCAACCGCGAAAGGGGTTGATCAGATCTCGGGTCGCGGTGTCGGCATGGATGTTGTCCGCTCTGAGGTTGCGTTGCTCAGCGGCCGGGTTCAGGTGACGACCGACGCGGGTCAGGGAAGCCGGTTTGTCGTGCATTTGCCACTGACGATGGCTATCGAGCAAGTGATGGTAGTCAATGTTGGAGAGCGTCGTTATGCAATGCCGTCAGCTAATGTTGAGCAGATTATCCAGCTTGATCCGGATCAGTTGTCGGATGCCTACGCCAAGCGTTCAGTAGCATGGCAGGATGAACAGGTGCCGTTGTATTACTGCGGGGCTCTGGTTCATGCGCCCGAGCAAAAGATGCTGGCTCAGCACCAGTCGCCGGTCATTATTGTCAAGTCTGGTGGGCGACGGATTGCGGTGCATGCGGACGAAGTAAGCAAGTCGCAGGAGGTTGTTGTCAAGAACGTCGGACAACAGGCTGCCAAGGTCACAGGCATCGCTGGTGCGACATTGATGGGTAACGGTGAAGTCGTCCTGATTCTGAATCTGGGGCAACTGGCCGGTCAGCTCAGCGATAGCGAACAGGAAGCGGCAATGCAGGCTGGCGTGGCCGCCGGCCTGGCCGATGCACCTCCGACCGTCATGGTGGTTGATGATTCGGTTACCGTACGCAAGGTAACGCAACGATTCCTGTCTCGCGAGAGCTTTGATGTCATGCTCGCCAAAGACGGAGTGGATGCGTTGCGCCAGCTTGAGGAGCGCATGCCGGAAGTAATGCTGGTTGACGTCGAGATGCCCCGGATGGACGGCTTTGATCTAACCCGGGCGTTGCGTAAGGATCCGCGCTTCAAATCCATACCGGTCATCATGATTACCTCTCGTACTGCAGACAAGCATCGTAACTTCGCGCTGTCTCTGGGCGTGAATGAGTATCTCGGCAAGCCTTATGATGAGTCTCGCCTGCTCGAGATGATCAATGTTTATGTTGCCCGTCAAAAGGCTGACAAGATGCACTGATCATGACTGCTTGAAACCGTGACTGACCGGAGCCGGCAATGTCTGACATTGCCGGCTTTTTCATTTGACAGGCTTGTTGTCGTCGGTCAGGATGCCTGTGAAATCCTGACTAAAACGCCCCGGAGTAAGCTGTGCACGGATCATGTGGTTGCGGAGAAGTTCAGTTTGAATTGGCGGATAAACCCTTGTTCGTTCATTGCTGCCACTGTCGCATGTGTCAACGCCAGAGTGGCACTGCTTTTGCGCTGAACGCCTTGATAGAAGCGGATAAAGTCGTCAGGCTACAAGGTGCGGTTGAGACGATCGAAATGCCCAGCAGTAAGCCTCAGGGTCAGCGTATTACGCGGTGTGCCGCTTGCCGGACCGCACTCTGGAGTACCTATCCCGGCTCCGGGCCACGGTTTTTCTACGTCCGCGTTGGTGCGCTGGACAATCCTGACGCCTGCGGCCCTGATGTCCATATCTTTACCGAGAGCAAGCAACCCTGGGTTCGCTTGCCGCCGGAGACACCTGTCTTTGAGCAGTTCTACGACCGGGAGTCCGTCTGGCCTGCCGCCAGTCTCAGGCGGCGGCAGGTGGTTCTCGATCAGCCTTGACCACCGCGTAGCGCGCAAGGGTTTGTTGGCGCGCAATAGCGTGATCGACGAGAGGTGCCGGGTAGTTCTTGCCCAGATGAACACCGGCTTTGCTGCGCGTGGGCTCATCGACCAGCCATGGCGCATGAATCTGTTTGTCGCTCAAGGCCTTAAGCTGCGGCAGATATTTGCGAATAAACCGGCCGCGCGGGTCGAAGCGTTCGGACTGGGTGACGGGGTTGAATATCCGGAAATACGGTTGTGCGTCACAGCCACTGGACGCCGCCCATTGCCAACCGCCGTTATTCGAGGCCAGGTCGAAGTCGTTCAGGTGGGTTGCGAAATAGGCCTCGCCGCGCTGCCAGTGAATGCCCAGATCCTTGGTAAGGAACGAGGCCACAATCATCCGTAGCCGGTTGTGCATGTAGCCGGTTTGGTTGATTTGTGCCATAGCTGCATCAATCAGCGGGTAACCAGTCTGCCCGTCGCACCACGCTTTGAACAAGCGCTCATCATCGAGCCACTGAATACGGTTGTACTCGGGTTTGAATGGCGCGTCTGTGACGTGCGGGAAGTGGTGCAGAATCTGAAAATAGAAGTCACGCCAGAGCAGTTCGGAAAGCCAGGTCTGTGCCCCGGTCGGATTGTCTGGGGATGTGTTGATTTTGTCCTGGGCCAGACGGGCAGCCTGCCGGATTGAAACTGTTCCGAATCGTAAGTGCACCGACAGATAAGACACGCCTTTGATGCCAGGGTAGTCGCGTTGCCGGTCGTACTGATCAATGCGTGCGCTGAAGTCCTGCAGGGCTTCGGCGCCACCAGTGACTCCCGGGTTGACATTCAGTGCCTCGAGATTGCATGGGTCGAATCCCAGTTCGGCCAGGCGGGGCAGCGCTTTCTCTGGCTGGCCCGGAAGCAGCCGCGACTTCAGGCTCTTTAAGTCAGGCCCCAGGTCTGCAAACGTGTCTTCGCTGAGATGTTGCAGGAAGTTCTTTTTGAATGGCGTAAAAACGGTGTATGGCTTGCCTGAGCCGGTCAGGATGCTGCCAGGTGTATGTAAGGTCTGGTCATTGACCAGGGTTAGCTGACGGTCGCTTGCTGACAACTGGCGGGCCACCTGTTCGTCACGGGCAATCGCGAGCGGCTCGAAATCGCGTGCCGCAAAGATTTGTCGGGCGTCGACTTTGTCAGCCAGCCCGATAATTTCCTGTTCAGCTACGCCGTAAGCGGCGTAAAGCCCTGAGCCGGCTTGTCTCAAGACGGTATCAATCTGAATCAGACTGGCATGAATAAACGAGACACGGCGGTCCTGGCGAGGCAGGGCGGCGAGAATGTCCCGGTCAAAGACAAACGCCAGAACGATTGGCTGGCCGGTCTTGAGGGCCGCGCTGATCGCCGCATGGTCGTGCAGTCTCAGATCGCGCCGCAGCCAGACCATGACGGGTGATGCAGATGTTTTCATTTGCATGATTGTGCGGTGATTAACGCCCCACTACAATGAACCCATGAGCGCGCAGATGTTTTCAGATCCCCCCAATCTGACCAACCACTTCCTGATGGCGATGCCCAGCATGGCGGACCCTACTTTTGACGGAACCCTGATCCTGCTGGCTGAGCACAGCTCGGACGGGGCTTTGGGTGTTGTGATAAACCGACCCATGCAGTTTGATTTGGGCAGTTTGTTTGAGCAGATTGATCTCAAAGCGCCGTCCTCGACATTTGCCGGGCAGTCCGTGTTTTTCGGTGGTCCGGTGCAGTCAGACCGGGGGTTTGTCCTGCATCGACCCAAAGGTGACTGGCATGCCACCGTCAGTATCAGCGCCGACCTGGCGTTGACTTCGTCGCGTGACATTCTCGAATCGATGGCAGAGCACAGTGGTCCTGAGCAGGTATTGGTTTCGTTGGGCTATTCCGGTTGGGGGCCGGGCCAGCTTGAAACCGAACTGCAGCAAAACGCCTGGCTGTCGGTCAAGGCGGAGTCTTCACTTGTTTTCGATACGCCGTCCGAGCAGCGTCTTACCGAGGCCTATTCTTTGCTGGGAGTTGATCCGACGCTGATGCATGGGGCGGCCGGCCACGCATGACCGGTCAGACATTGCTTGGTTTTGACTACGGTGAGAGCAAAGTCGGGGTTGCGGCGGGCAACACGGTGGCCGGGTCAGCCAGCGCCTTGAGTATTATTCGTTATCGGAGCCGGGCTGAGCTTTTCGGCGCTATCGAGCGACTGATCACTGAATGGTCCCCGCAAAAGCTGATTGTTGGCCGTCCGCTGACGGAAACCGGCGAGCCATCGCCGGTCACGGGCCTGGCCGAACGCTTCGCCCGTCGTCTTGAGGGTCGGTTCGGGCTTCCGGTAGCCATGATTGACGAGCGCTATACAAGCCTGGAGGCCCAGGCGGAAATTGCTGCTGACAGGGCCGATAAACGCCACAATTTGAATCAATTCCGGCCAGATCACCCTCGCGACGACGATGCCGTCGCTGCGGCCATAATCCTGCGACAATATCTGAATGAGCACTCCACACCTTGACGCCCAGGCCATTTATGCCAGCCTGTTGGCCCAGCTAAAACAATCTGTTGGCAATGAGCCGGTTCTGTTGGTCGGGATTCATACTGGCGGCGCCTGGGTTGCCCAGCAACTTGCCCAGGATTTATTGGCCGCCAACGATCGTCCTCCGGCTGACGGCCAGCCGCCAGTCATCGAGCTGGGCTTTCTGTCGTCTGCTTTTCATCGCGACGATATCGCCCGACGCGGCCTGCCCAGTTCCATGAAGGCGACCCAGCTACCGATGTCGATTGATGATCGGGACATTGTTCTGATTGACGACATTCTGTTTACGGGGCGGACGATCCGGGCGGCTCTTAATGAGTTGTTTGACTACGGCCGCCCGCAGTCGGTCAGGCTGGCGGTCCTGGTGGATCGGGGTGGGCGGCAATTGCCCGTTCAGGCAGACTATTGCGGCGCGACGATCGAGCTGGACTCAGGCCAGTCCTTGCGGCTGAGCCAGGATACGACGGGACGATTGGACCTCCAGAGGATTGAGCAGGCATGAGTTCACAGCAGGCAAACCCCGGCCAGAATCCGTTGGTCAGCAGACCTTTCGCGCCCAGCCGCCACCCTCAACTCTCCGATAGCGGTGACCTGGTCCATTTGTTGTCCATCGACGGTTTGTCGCGGGCGATGATTCACAAGATTCTCGATACCGCCGAGAACTTCGTCGGCGTGTCTGACCGCGACGTCAAGAAAGTGCCGCTGTTGCGTGGTAAGTCAGTTTTCAATCTCTTCTTTGAAAACTCAACCCGCACCAGGACGACTTTTGAGCTGGCGGCAAACCGCCTTTCGGCTGACTCGGTCAACCTGAATATCAATACGTCATCGGCCAGCAAGGGAGAGTCGTTACTCGATACGATCGATAACCTGACTGCCATGCATGCTGATATTTTCGTCGTGCGTCATGCGCAGAGCGGTGCTCCGTTCCTGATTGCAGAACACCTGAACCGTACCCGCGGCCAGGATGTCCATGTGATCAATGCCGGCGATGGCCGGCACGCGCATCCCACCCAGGCCTTGCTGGACATGTATACGATCCGGCATTTCAAAAAAGACTTCACCAGGCTGAGAGTGGCGCTGGTTGGCGATGTGTTGCATTCGAGAGTCGCCCGTTCAAATATTGAGGCCCTGACGACGCTCGGCGTGCCTGAGGTGAGGGTTATCGCCCCGCGTACCCTGATGCCTGGCGCGCTTGAGCAAATGGGCGTGCATCCTTATACCGATATGCGGGCCGGCCTTGACGGGGTGGACGTGATCATCATGTTGAGGCTTCAGAATGAACGCATGCGAGGGGCTTTACTGCCTTCAGCGGCCGAGTATTTCAAGCATTACGGTCTGACGGCTGAGAAGCTCGCGATTGCCAAACCCGATGCAATTGTGATGCATCCCGGGCCGATGAATCGCGGCGTTGAGATTGAGTCCGCGGTTGCCGATTGCCCTCAGGCAGTCATTCTGAATCAAGTCACCTTCGGCATTGCTGTCCGCATGGCAGTAATGAGCATGATGGCGGCCAATTGACATGACCATGATCTCTATTCTAAACGGGCGGGTGATCGACCCTGCCGCCAAACTGGACCAGGTCGCTGCGGTGCATATTGATCAAGGCGCAATCGTCGCGGTCGGTGAACCGCCCGCCGGGTTCGCCGCGCAGACCGAACTGGACGCCAGCGGGCAGTGGGTATTGCCTGGCCTGATTGATGCCTCGGCCCGGTTGCGCGAGCCTGGACTTGAGTATCGGGCAACCCTTGATTCCGAACTGAAAGCGGCATTGCATGCCGGCGTCTCGGGTTTGGTGTGCCCTCCCGACACCGATCCACCACTTGACGAGCCCGGCCTGATCGAGATGCTGCGTTATCGTGCCGGCCTGTTGGCGGGAACTCATTTGTACCCGCAGGGCGCGCTGACCGTCGGCCTCAAGGGCGAAGTGATTACCGAAATGGCGCAACTCTCGGAAGCCGGTTGTATCGGTTTCGGACAACCGCCGCGGTTGCCGCGCAATACGCAGACGCTGCTGCGAGCGTTGCAGTATGCCGCTACATTCGGTTTCACCGTCTGGCTGCACCCGCAAGATGCGTATCTCGGTGAGGGCGGCGTCGCTCACGGCGGGGTGGTGGCAAGTCGCCTGGGTTTACCGAGCATTCCGGTCTCCACCGAAACCGTTGCCTTGCATACGATTTTCGAGTTGGTGCGTCAGACCGGCGCCCGGGTTCATCTTTGCCGGATATCATCGGGCGCCGGTGTCGATCTGATGCGCCAGGCCAAGCAAGAGGGCCTGCCGGTGACCTGTGATGTCGCCGTGCATCACCTGCACCTGACTGATCTCGACATCGGCTTCTTTGATAGCCGTTTTCGGGTGGATCCACCGTTTCGCGGCCAGCGAGACCGCGACGCGCTACGTGCCGGCCTGGCCGATGGCACGATTGATGTCGTTTGTTCTGATCACACGCCGGTTGATGAGCAAAACCGTTTTCTACCATTCGCGGAAGCGGAACCTGGCAACACGGCGCTTGAACTGTTGTTGCCGCTCACGGTTAAGTGGGCTCGCGAAGCAGACCTTCCGATGACTGAAGCGCTGGCCTGTGTGACACACAAAGCGGCGCAACTGGTCGGGTGTCCGGGAGGCAGTCTGTCGGTTGGCGCGCCGGCTGACCTGACGCTGTTTGATCCCGAGGCTGCCTGGATCGTCGATGCCAGCAACTTGCTTAGTCAGTGCTATGTCACGCCGTGGTCCGAGATGGAAATGATCGGTCGGGGCCGGGTCGCAGTAATTGGCGGGCGGTTGGTCGATCCAGTGAATCACTCTGGCGCGTCGATTTCCCGATGATGGCTGGTTTGCGGCGCCTGGTTCGATTTCCGGCCCTGATACTCATGGTCTTGATCGGCCTGACTATCACGATCGTCTGGTTCCCGTTTCGCTCGCGTCAGCAAAGACGGCCGGTTATCGCCCGGTGGTCGCGCATTCTGATGCTTTGCTGTGGCGTTCGTTGTGAGCTGAAGTCTGAGCCGGGAGCCCCGTCATGGTCTGATCTTGGCGTTCAACAAGGTTATCTGCTGCTCGCCAATCATGTGTCGTGGCTGGATATTTTCGTCATCAACCAGAGTTCAGCCGCCCGCTTTGTTGCCAAATCGGAAATTCGCGACTGGCCGGTCGTTGGTTTACTGGTCAAGCGGGTAGGGACGTTGTTCATCGAGCGCGGCCGCCGTCGCGCCGTCCATCACATGTTGCACGAGATTGCCGATCACCTGCAGTCGCCAGACCTGGTCGCCGTATTTCCGGAAGGCACCACTTCTGATGGCAACTGCCTGCTGCCATTTCATGGCAATCTGATTCAGGCGGCGATCAGTACCGCGGTCCCGGTTTTGCCTGTTGGCCTGCGCTATTGTGAACCCGATCCAGACAACCCGCGACGCGGCGGGGTTGCGAGTGCCGTACCTTTGTTTATCGGTGATACCACCTTCCTGGCGTCTGTCTGGCAGATCGCCGGCCACCCGGCAATCGTTGCCCAGGTGACGATGCTGGCCCCGATTACGCCGGCCACGACTGCGCACCGTCACGAGGTTGCGAGCGAAGCTCGCCAGGCAATCAGTCAAGCGCTGGGTCTTGCGCTTGAGGACACTGTACCTGAAGGACTGACCTCGTTAAGAGGTTGACCGCGCTGAGCGAGCCACCCCAGACGCAACCGGTATCGAGTCCGATCAGTTCGGGGCGCTGTATCAGCCCCAGGGCCGACCAATGACCAAAGATTATTGTGTGCCCAGCGGTTTGCCTGTCCGGCGCGTCAAACCAGGGCAGAAGATTTGCCGGGCATTCCGCTGGCCCGCCTTTGAAGGCAAAGTCGAGTTCGCCGTCGGTAGTCAGATAGCGCATACGGGTCAGAATGTTCACAATCGTTCTCAGGCGGTCATCGCCGCTTAAACGCTGATCCCATTGCTTCGGTATATTGCCATACATGGAAGCGAGGAAATCTCCCCAGTCCTTGCCCTGCAAGACGGTTTCGACCTCGCGGGCAAGCTCACCAGCCAACTCGACACTCCAGGTCGGGTGGATGCCGGCGTGCACCAGTATTGACTGATCCTGCCGGTGGAGCAGCGGCTGATGGCGAAGCCAGTGAATCAAGGCGTTTTTGTCAGCCGCGTGCAATACCGCGCTCAGTGTGTCTTTGCGGCTCGGCGCACGAACCCCGGCCGCTGCCGCGAGCAAATGCAAGTCGTGATTGCCGAGCACGCAACGGGCCTGGGAGCCAAGCTGGATAATGCTTCGTAGCGTCGAGAGCGAGTCCGGGCCGCGATTGACAAGGTCACCTGCAAACCATATTTGGTCGGCTTTTGCCGGCGCGATCACGGTCAGTAGCTCTTTCAGGCTGTCATGACAGCCTTGAATATCGCCGATGGCATATACAGTCCCGCCAGGCGTATCACTGGTCAATGTGTCAGTCACCGGGGAGTCGTTACGCTGACGCGCGTACCGGGTTGCGTCTTAGCGGCACGACATTGTTGGGCACTTCAAACGGGGTGTACTCAGGCACAAAACGGGTCAATGCCACTCGAACTTCGTCGTCAGCCACTGCCGCCGGGCCGGTCAGCCATTCCCGTACCAGTGTTTCCCAGTTCGCGTTAGGCAAAGGCCCGGGCCGCGCGACTCGTACCTTCGGATGGCGGGTTGGAATCGTTGATTCGTCATCGGCCAGCAGCTCTTCAAAGAGTTTTTCTCCGGGACGCAAGCCGGTGAACTGAATCGGTACGCCATCTTCGGGTAGGCCTGAGAGTCGAATAAGGTCTTTGGCCAGATCGATGATCTTGACGGGCTCGCCCATGTCCAGAACAAGAATGTCGCCGCTATCCCCGACCAGCGCAGCCTGCAAGACGAGCTGGGTGGCTTCGCCGACTGACATGAAGTAGCGCTTGATTTCAGGATCGGTGATCGTGATCGGGCCGCCCCGTTCAATCTGGCGGCGAAATTTCGGTACAACGCTGCCAGTAGAGCCCAGCACATTGCCAAAACGCACGATTACGGTTTCAGTCTGCGGGTTGCGCTCAGCCCAACGTTGCAGCAGCATCTCCGCCAGTCGTTTGGTTGCTCCCATCACGCTGGTCGGGTTGACTGCCTTGTCCGAGGAAATAAACACAAATTTTTCAACCGGATACCGGCTCGCCGTTTCAAACAGGCACAAGGTGCCAAGCGTATTGTTTCGCACAGCCTGCCAGGTATTGGTGGTTTCCATGAGCGGCACATGTTTGTAAGCGGCCGCGTGGAACACCACATGAGGCGTAAAACGATCAAACAGGGTCGTCAGCCGGCGACTGTCTTTGATGTCGCCAACCACGGTGTGAATCACGGTGTCGGGGTGAGCTTCAGACAGTTTTTCACTGACTTCATACAGGGCAAATTCGCTCTGCTCAAACAACACAATTTCTGATGGCTTGAACCGGGTGATCTGATTGCAAAGCTCCGATCCGATTGATCCGCCTGCCCCGGTGACCAGGATTGTCTTGCCGGAGATTAACTGGCGCAGGCCGCGCGTATCCAGTTGAACCGAGTCGCGCCCGAGTAAGTCGTCTACATCAACGTTGCGAATACTGCTAAAGCGCACCCGCTCAGATATGACGTCATCAAGTTGCGGGACAATCAGCAGTTTGACGCCAGCAGCCTCGCAAAGGTCAAAAGCCCTGCGTCGGGTCTGCTGGTCGGCATGCCCAACCGCGAGCAGCGCATGTCTGGCACCGGTAGAGGCAACCATGCGAGGCAGCTCAATCCAGGCTCCGGTGATGCGATGGCCCAATACCCGTCGCCCCATGTTTTTCGGTGCGTCATCGAGGACGCCGACAACCTGCCAGGCAGGGACGTGTTCGAGTTCTGAGATAAGGCGAAAGCTGGCGTCATCGGCACCCAGGATCAGCACGGGTTTACCATCAAAAGCGTGTTTGGACCAGGAACGCTGCTCTTTCCACCAGCGGTAGGCGATTCGACCACCGAACATCAGGAACAACAAGACGATCGGGTTCATCACCAGTGTCGCCCGCGGAATCAGGTCTGCACGGCTCCAGACAAACAGGACTACCGTCGAAATCAGCGTGCCCAGAAAGACGGTAACGCCGATCTGTTTGAGGTCGTGCAGGCTCGCATATCGCCAGATCCCGTGATAAAGCCCGAATGCCGTAAAAGTGGCGAAATGGACCGGTATGGTGACGGCCAGACCGGTCAGCATTGCGCCGACTGCGTCTGCGGGTACACGCATGCCCCAGGCCAGCGCAAAACAGAACAACCAGGACATCACCAGCGAGGCCAGGTCAAAGGCCATGGCAGTGAAGCGTCGCGGATCGGGTTTCAGTCGCATTAAGGTCCAGTCGTGTCCAGTCGTGTTCAGTTGTTAGTCGGTTGGCGGACGATGCCTACCTTTATGCTGCCTTCTTACTGCAATACCAAGGCTGGCGTGTATCAGGATTATGACAGCCCACAGTGCTACTGACACTGACCCATTGTGGTAACCGAATGTTGCACTGGTTAGCGAACATACCCCCATCAGCAGACCATACACCGTACTTACTTGCTGGTGCGTCCAGCCGGCCAGAACCGCTTGCTGATAGGCATGATCCCGGTGCGGGCTGGATAAATTCTCGCCGCGCATGGCTCGTAAAGCCAGTGTTGACGTGGCGTCAAACACGAAGGGCAGGAATATTCCGACCGGCGCCAACCAGGGCCAGTAGCCTGCCGCCGCCCCGGTTATGCCAACACCGGCAGCCAGAAAGCCCAGTGGGATAGAGCCCGCGTCGCCCATGAACAGGCGCGCCGGATCCCAGTTGAACCATAAGAAGCCAACAACCGCCCCGGCAATAGCCGCAGATAACAGGCCCAGGGGGCTGCCCGGAGGGGCCATCCAGACATAGGTGGCAAAACCAATCAGCGCGGTAAGCCCGGCCAGACCGTTGGCACCATCCATAAAATTGTAGAGATTGGCGAACCAGGCGATGCCGACCGTCAGAATGGCCAGCGCGGCAAGTCCCAAATACCAGTCCTGCGCGAACCCGTCGATGCCACCGGCCTGCATGGCTGTTGCCGCCATCGCCGCCGCGCAGAGCAAATGGAATGCCAGTCGAGGCATCACCGGTAGCGGCGTGCGGTCGTCTCGCCAGCCCAGCAAAACCAGACCAGCCGCGCCCAGGCATAGCACGGCAATCGGCCAGGGCGCCAGGGAAGCGGGCGCGCCGCTGCCAGTCATGCTCTGCCAGAGAGCGGTCAGTCCGAACCCTGTCGCGGCGCCCATAAAGAGCAGCAGGCCGCCAATCCGCGGAATAGGTGTGTCGTGTAGAGAGCGCTCATTGGGCTGATCCATCAAGTCGCTCAGGTCGGCTGATCGCAGGCGGTTTCGGATCAACAAGACCGTGGTGACAGCGGCGATAAGGCTTGCCGCCAGGATAACCATCCAACCGGTCGGAAACGTAATCATCAGTTAGTCTGCCTGCGCCATCTCGGACAGTCCGGCGTTCGCTGGCAGTGGCGGGTGCCAGCCAAACTGATCGCGTAACCAGGGGTCATCAATCTGTAAAGAGCGGGTCAGGCGATCGGTGATGTCTTGTTTGTTAACCAGGCGACCCGCCAGTCTGAGCAATCCCGGCGGGACTGGCCACAGGCGGGTTGGTCGGTTCAGGGCCTGCGCCAACAAACGAATCAGCTCCGGAGTTGACCAGTCACCATCGGCTGGCAACAGAATCCGGTTGGCCGGACGCTCGCTAAGAGCGCCCAACAAGTCGATCAGGTTTTGCTGACCCACCATCGACCGTTTGTTGCGTACCGATGCCAGCGGCAACGGAACGCCGCGACGTATCAAGCTGATCAGCCGATGGAGATTTCCAGGCGCGTGTTTGCCGTATATGAGCGGCGGGCGAAGGATGGAAAATTGTGTGTTCGTGTTTTGGCACTGCCTGATAACACTCTGTTCTGCGGCCAGTTTACTGTGCCCGTAGTAATCTTCCGGCTGGGCAATTGAATCCGGGGTAAGAGGCGAGCTGCCCGACCGCTCACCCATTGCCTTGACCGAGCTGACAAAGACCAGATGCTCCACTTTCGCGGCAATGGCCAGTTGAGTCACCTGTGTGGTGACGGCTTCATTGTCTCGTTGGTATGCCCGCCAGTCGGCGCCGGGCGAATGGGTTCGTGCCGCCAGGTGGTAAACAGTTTGTGCGCCGTTCAAAGAGCCGCTCAGGCTGGGATCGTTGAAATTGTAGAGATCGGCTACCACTACTTGCCTTATGCCGGCTGCCGTCAATTGCGAGTCGGCGCGCCGAACCACCGCAATGACCTCACAGCCTTTTTCCTGCAAGCTCAGACAAAGCGGGCGCCCGAGAAATCCGTTAGCTCCCGTGACCAGGCAACGGCGTTTCATGGGCGGGTTCTTGGCAAAGGCCAGCCGTTGCGCCAGAAAAAGAGCATGGCAGATTGAACAAACAGCTTACGGTGGCGCCAGCTTTTTCCGGCAGCCTGACCGCCCGAGTGTTGAATACGAACCGCCGGCTCGTAAAGCACCGGCCCAAGAGTCAGCAACCGGCAACTAAGATCGTAGTCTTCAAAGTACAGGAAGAATCGTTCGTCAAAACCACCACTGCGTTGCCAGGACGATAAAGGCATCAGCATGAAACAGCCGCTGGCACAGATAGTTTGCTGATGGGGTTTGTCAGCCGGCAAGTCCCGGCATTCATAGCGTTCCATGTGTCGGGCCATCCAGCCGCCGGGACTGGACGGGGCTGCGGCGCGCAGCGCAAGCACGGAAAACGACGGGTAGCGATGGGCCAGGTAGAGGTCAGCACCGTGATCGTCGAGCGCACGCGGGCAGAGCATTGAGGCCGTCGGGGTGGCCCGTAGTGAAGTCAGGGCGATGGTCAACGCCTCAGGTTCGAGAATCACGTCGGGGTTGAGCACCAGGACCCAGCGTTGTTCCGTAGGTATGGCGTTAAGCACCGGATCGACCATTGCCTGCGCGGCATTGTTGGCCGCGCCATAGCCGCAATTGACTCCGCTGATGCTGAGTCTGGCTCGGGCGAAAACCAGTTGCGGTTCGGGTCGGTTGCCAAGCCATTGGCGCAATCTGGTTTCATCCTGGCCGTGCTCGGAATTGTCGATCAGAATCACGTCTGCGATCAAATCGTCAGCGCCGGCCAGGTGCGCAAGCGCGGCCTCCAGCGAGTTCAGGGTCGCATCAAGTACGTCCAGGTCGTGGTAGTAGCTGACGATTGAGACTGACAGGCCGATCATGGTTCAAACCGGGGCTTGGCCAGAGGCGATTTGTCCAGCCAGCGCCAGACGGTTAGCGCTGAGCTTGAATGACTCTGATGGAGCGCTGATCGCTTACGCCATTCACGGGAAAATAATCTGAGGGCATCTCGTTTGGCCCTCAGGATGACTCCTGGCCGGCCGCGCAAACTATAGCGGCACAAGGCTGCCAGGCTGATCAACAAGTGCAACGGACCAAGCGCAAGCAGCAACGGCGCGGGCATATTCTTAATGAATGTCAGCGTCATGTTGCGATGGCCGTAGTAGGCTACCAGGTCGCTGCCTGCCGCGGCGCTGGTGCCGCCAATATGGTGGGCCAGTGCATGGTTGGCTTGTTCAAAGCGCCAGCCCGACAAGCGAAGCCGAAACGCAAGATCGACGTCCTCAAAGAAGCAGAAATAGTCCTCGTCAAAGCCGTTGGCCTGTTCAAAAGCGCTGCTGCGGTATAGCGCCACGGCCCCGCAAGGTCCGAAAGAGGCGCTGCGGCGGGGGCTGGCGGTCAGCGTGCTCACTGGCTGACCATGGCCGATCCGCCGGGCCCGGCCCGACACAAAATAGGTATCGCCAAGCCCGTCAATCTGGTTGCCGGCATCTGTCAACTGGGTACAGCCGACGGCCGCGACGTCCGCGGATTGCTCAAGCACGGCAAGCATTTCGGTCAGGCAGCCCGCTTGCAGTTGCGCATCGGGATTGAGCAAGAGCAGAAAGTCGGTAGACCCGGCCAGACGAGCCGCTGCATTATTGCCCCCCGCGAAGCCCAGGTTGGCATCGTGACGGTGTACAGTCAGGCCGCTCGGGAATTTCTGAACCAGTCTGTCGAGCACCGGCTGGGCGTCTTGCTCGCTATGGTTGTCCCAGACGATGATTTGATCATCAGCACCGCATTGCTCCAGCGCAGATGCCACGGCGTCAAAGAGTTCGTTGCCCGGGTTCCAGGTGACTATCAAGACCGTCACACGATGGTGCGACGGCTTTGGTTCTTCAGGGTGCACGGCCGGCGGGAAACAAAGCCTGTTCAATCAGGTCGCAGATCGTGTGGCCGATCACGATATGGGCTTCCTGGATACGGGCTGTAACCGCGGAGGGCACGGCAAACAGGTGTTCGCTTTGCGCGCAGATGGCGCCGTTCCTGTTGCCGGTCAGTGCGACCCGGGTGATGCCCTTTTGGCGGGCAGCCTCGAAGGCGGCAAGCACATTGGCTGAGTTGCCAGAAGTTGAAAACCCGAATAACACGTCACCTGGATTACCGAGTGCTTCAATTTGCCGGGAGAAGATCTTTTCGAAGCCATAATCATTGCCGACGGCGGTCAGGATGGAGGTGTCAGCGGTCAGGGCAATCGCCGGCAGGCCCGGCCGATCGTACCCGAAGCGACCGACCAGTTCGGCGGCCAGGTGCTGGGAGTCAGCGGCACTGCCGCCGTTGCCGGCAAACAGGATCTTGTTTCCCGCTCTTAGCGCGGTAGTACAGACATTCGCCACTTGTTCAATTGCTTCGACAAAGCCGGCGTCGTTTGCGATTGAATCCAGTAAAGCGGCGCTGTCCCGAAAAGTGGTGCTGATCAGTTCTTGAGCCATGCCCCTGATTGTACGCATCTCTGACCCGCTTCACCTGCGCTCGCCGTGGTTCTGTAACGACTTGTGCCGTAACCGGCGTTGGGCGGAAACCGCCCGCCGTCAGGGTTGGCGGGGCCTGTGCGGTACGATTAGCGTAGCGGTCCTGATTTGATGGGCCAGTTCATGTCCAGATGCAATCATCCGTCTCGCCGTGCCGCCAGCGAGCCTGATGCCGGAGCTTTTCGATGAGATCGCCGTTCCCCTGGTTTCGCTGCGCAAACCGCATTAAACGCGACTTTCGCGCGCCGCCAAGTTGCCCGTGACCCGCATCGTCTGGCGAATTGCTCGCCGCTCGCTGTCATTGGCCAGTGTTCGCTATCGTGCACTGCTGCCCGCACTGGCCTTGCAGGCACACGGATTTGAGTCAAGGTTTGCCGACTCCGATACCGGACTGAGTCTCGATCATGCCGATCTGCTGGTGATTTCCAAATCGTTCAGTCATCTCGACATTGATTTATGCCGGCAGGCCCGCAGCCGTAAAATTGCGGTGACTCTCGACCTTTGCGACAACATCTTCGTACCCGGGTACGGGCAGGGGTTGCCACATCGACCGGCCGATGTGTTTCGCTCGATGGCCGGCCACGCCCAATTGGTCACCTGCCCAACCGAGGCGCTTGCCGAGGTGATTCGCGATGAACTCGGCCGTAACATTCCAGTGGCGGTCGTGCCTGACAGCGTCGAGACGCCTGAGTTGGTCCGGCAACAGGCGCGTCTGCTGGTTGAGTGCCCGGCTATCGGTAAGCCTGATCTGCCTATGCGCCGCCGCTTGCTTCGTACTCTTCGCTCAGTCCGGTCAAAATTTTCACAATGGCAGCGCAAGTCCGGGGACCAGGGCAGTTCGCCAGAAGCGATTCGTTCCGCTCTGGGAGAAGCGGCTGTGATTGTCTGGTTTGGCAATCATGGCAGCACGCACGGCAGTGCCGGCCTGACCGATATTCTTTTGTTCAGGTCGGCGCTCGAACAGCTCGCCAGCGAGCAGTCTGTTCGCCTGCTGGTCGTCAGTAACGGTCGGTCCCGGTTCGACCAGTTGATTGCGCCGCTGAGTATTCCCGCTGTCTACCAGGAGTGGTCGCCAGAGGCGCTCGATCAGGCGTTATCGATCGCCGATGTGGCGATCATCCCCAACAGCCAGGACGTTTTTTCAATTGGTAAGTCTGCTAACCGGACGGTTTTGTGCCTGCAGGCCGGATTGCCGGTTGTCGCGACGCCAACCCGCGCTCTGGATCCGCTCGCCGGCGCAATCTGGACTGACGACCCACTACAGGGGCTGAAGCAATATCTGTCGGATCCCGTCCGGGTCAAGACTGATCTGCTCAAGGCTGGTGAGCTGATTCAAACTCATTTCAGTCTGGATGCGGTTGGGTTGCAGTGGCAGCAACTGTATCGGTCTGTTCTGCGGTGACAGTCCCTCGCGAGAAGCCGCGCCATGCGGTCGTCGTGTCACTGTACGAGGCACGGTCGTTTGAGCCCCTGGCCAGACTATTCGAGTCGATGGCTTGTTATGACGCCGGCCTGTCTTATCAACTTGTTCTGGTCGTTAACCGAACCAGCAGCACGCCGCTGGACTTGCCTTTTTATCCGGAAATGCAAGTGCTTGAACGTGACAATACCGGCATGAATATTGGCGCCTGGGACCACGGCTGGCGCGAGTCCGTGGATTTTGATGCTTTCTTGTTTCTACAGGATGAGTGCCTCATTCAACGAGACAACTGGCTGCTTGCTTTTGATAAGGCCGCCAGTCAAGGGGCCGCCCTGATTGGCGAAAGTCTGAGTCCTGGCTGGGATCGACCCTGGCCGGCGCTTCGCGCCACTCATGGAAAGACGCTGTTGCGCGAGCACCAGATTGACAACGCGCCGGCTAACCGGGTTGATGTGTATCTTGATGTGATGAAAAAAGCGGGCATAGACCCCGGCCCGGGCGGACGACACTTGCGCTCACTGGTCTGGTTCGCTCGTCGCGAATGGTTGACGCGCATTGACGGGTTTCCGATCGGCGCTGATTTTGGTCAGTGCATAGGGGCAGAGATTGCCGTTTCAAAAGCTATTGAGGCAGCCGGTGGTGTGGTGGCACAAGTGGCGGACAAACCATTCAGTTTCATCCGGCACACGGAATGGCATCAACATACTGAAAACGGGCCGTTCATTCACGGGCCGGCGCCCGACCGGGTTCGTCAGGAGCCGTGGACGGTGCGTTTTCGCCGTGTTTTGCGTCGCCTGTTGAACCCGGCCTGGCAACGCCTGCGATCTCTACGGAAGCCCTGATATGGACGATCAAACCGCTGTCATGACGACTTCCGATTACCTGGCCCGGCTCGCGGGTCAACGGTCAGCGATCGAAGCGGGGCCATGGGATCTCCGGCGCCGTCGGGTCGATTTTGCGCAACTGCTCAAGCGTTTGGGCGGTGAGCGGGATGCCTTGCTCGCCTGTATAGCCGAAAGACCTGTTCCCGCGATTCATCTGCTTATCACGGACGGTGACAAGCAGATGGCGCAACAGACCCGTGATAGCTGGTTGCACCAAAGCCACCCCGGTGCGCGCCTGATCGCCAGCACCGCCGAGGTGGCTCATGCTGATCAAGCCGATGACCTGATTCTGGTTGCCCGGCCCGGAGACTTGTTTCATCCGGGCATGGCCACCGCGCTGGCGCTACGCGATCTGAGCACGCCGCACCAGCCCTTGGCCTGGACCTGGAACAGCGTGACCGGACGAGGCAAGCAGGCTGTGCCGATCCGAAAACCCGGCCGTGCGCCGCTCACTTTGCTGGGGGCAAACTATGTCGGGCGCGCAATTGCGTTTCGTGTAAAGACGGCGCTCGCGGCGCCGGTCGATTCGCTTGGTGCTTTTGTGGCCGGAGACGCTTCTTTACTCTTGCTGTTGGTAGCGGCTCAAACACCGATTGACTGGGCTCACCACCCGGAGAAACTCAGTGCTGCCACGACTGATTCACTGCCGGCCTCGTATTGGGGCCGGAATGCTACCGATTCCAGTGGCCTTGATCCGCATGCTGACGCGCGGCTGGCCGCACTCAACGGGCTGGCGCTCAGCCTGGGCGAAGGTCAATGGCGCAAAACATCGGCCACGGGCAATACCCGTCCACCTGTCGAGCCGGCCAGCGTGCTATCCGGGGTGAGCGTGGTAATCCCGTTTCGCGACCACGTTGAAGAAACCATTAAAGCGGTTCGAGCCGTCAGCGTTCAGCGATCGTTGCCCGCGATCGAAGTCGTTCTCGTCAACAATGGTTCACAACCGCAATTGCTTGCCGAGCTTAAGACAGGCTTACAAACCTTTACGGAATCGATGCAGGTTCGTTTCGTCGACTACCCCTTCGGGTTCAGTCATAGCCGACAATGCAACCTGGGTGTTGAGCAAGCGATTCATGACACCGTTGTCGTTCTGAACAACGATGCTTATCTGCAAGGACGGGATGTTTTATCTGAACTGGTACGCTGGGCGGGGGTGCCGGGGGTTGCAACGGTAGGCGCGCGAATCGTCAACGACGCCGGACAACTCGTATGCGGCGGGCTCAGGGCTCGCGTGCGAGGCGGGCTGGATTTTGAATCCAGCGTGGAAGAAAGCCGAGACCGGTTGTTGTGTGAAGGGCTGCGGGAAGTGTTTGGCAATACCGGCGCGTGTTTTGCCATTCGCCGGGATCGCTTTCTCGCGCTCGGCGGGTTCGACGGAGTCAATTTTCCGATTGGCCTGAATGATGTGGATTTCTGCTTGCGGGCGATCCGCTCGGGTTTGACGCATATCAATCTCGGCTGGCTGACGATATGTCATAAACCGGGCACAAGCCGGGGGGCGTCAGATGAGTTGTATCAACGCCTGTTGTTAAGAGAACGCTATCCAGAGGTAACCCGGCTGGCACAATTTCAGCTCGGTATTGATGATCAGCCACACGAGGACTGGTCATCGATTGGACGGATTGAGCGTTTAGTAATTTCGGTGCTGCGCTGGCTGCGAGCCGGCCTGGGCAAATGAACTTGAACTCGGTGAATCATGGAAAACGTCAAAGACTTAACCTTCTGGGCTGATAGCTTCGATCCGGATTCACGTCCCTGGTTGTTGTTGGGTAAAGGTCCCAGTTTCAAGCAAATTGCCCAGGTCGATTGCTCCGGGTTTTTCGTCTGTACGTTGAACCACGTCATTCGGGAGCAACCGGCCGATGTCGCTCACATTATTGACATCGATGTTGTGATTAACTGTGCGCAGGCGCTTGAGGAGCATGCCGGCTTCCTGGTCATGCCTTACCACCCGCACGAAAATCACAAACCCTCGACCAAAACCCTCGCTCAGTACGCCAGCGAAATTCCTGTTCTTGATTCGCTGGCGAAGCAGGGGCGGCTGGTTGGCTACAACTTGTCCAGCACTGTTCGGATTCACGGCGAGTCACCGGTCATCGATGTCAAATTTTTCAGCGCCGAAGCGGCGCTTAACATTCTGGCCACCATTGGCGTGCGCACGGTCCGGAGTCTGGGCATTGATGGCGGTAACCAATATGCTCAGTCGTTCACCGATTTAAACGACAAAACCCGCCTGGCCAACGGCCATGCTAATTTTGACGGTCAGTTCCGTAATATTGCCAAAACGATTCTCAAAACCGGCATCGACTACGCACCCTGGTACCTGAATAGCCCGATCAAGATTTTCGTCGGGTCTGATCATGCCCAGGTGGCAGGCCTGAAAGTGCTTGAATACAGCATCAAGAAACACGCCAGTATGTCGGTCGAGGTGCAACTCATTGACGACACGGGCCTGCCCGAACCCAGCGCGGCCGAGAACCGCTCCAGAACCGGTTTTTCGTTCGCACGGTTTCGCATTCCACAGTTGTGCAACTATCAGGGGCGCGGGATCTACCTTGACGCGGATATGCTCGTCTTTACCGATATCGCCGAACTCTGGACTGCGGACATGGCCGGGCATTCGGTGTTGTACTCCGAGCAGGGTGCGGCCGGCGCACGGGTGCCTCAATTCAGCGTCATGGTGCTTGATTGCGAGACCCTGCAATGGGACGTCAATCAAATTCTCAGTGGCCTGGATGCTAACGAGTATGACTATCAGCAATTGATGCAAAAGCTATGCATCGTGCCACCCGACAAGCTCGGTCCGCTGCTACCGGAAACCTGGAACTCTCTTGAAAAATACGAAGCAGGCAAGACCCATCTGATTCACTACACCGATATGCCGACACAGCCATGGGTTTCCCATAGCAACCGGCACGGTCAGATCTGGTACGACCATGCGCGTGAGGCAATCGATTGCGGTTTTCTGACCCGGGATTTCCTCTATGAGGAAGTCGCTAAAGGCCATGTGTCGCCAGAGTTGCCCAGTTGGCTGGGCTTGCAGAAACCGGCAGATTTCAGCACCTTGAAATCAAACTGGGTGCCGCCTTATCGTCGCTTCGTCGGAATGCCGTCTGTGCCTGCTTACCGTTCCGGCGGTCTGCCCGGTCTGGCGTTGCGCCAGCGTGCCGCTTTTGCTGCCCGTGCGCTGGCCAGGCGGTCGCCCGGCTTCATGATTGATCTGTATCGCAAGGCTCGAGGGCGGGTTCGCGGTTATTAGATTGCCCGCCCCTGTTTGATGCGCTTCAGGCTAACGAGAAGCGGTCGCCGATGGTATTGGCCAGCCCGGTCTGCCAGTCGGGAAGCGTCATTTCAAACTGGGTTTCAAAGCGCTCGACATTTAACCGGGAATTGAGTGGTCGAGTGGCCGGCGTGGGAAATTCGCTGGTCGGAATAGCCCGGACCGGCGGCGAATCCTGCCCGGTAAGCGCCTGTCGGTGCTGCATGATCGCTTCGGCAAAACCGTGCCAGCTCACGTGGCCTCTGGGGGCCACATGATAGACACCCTTGGATTCGTGTAAGTCACTGGCCATCGCACTATTGCGGGCCAGTGCCAGAGCGGTCGCATCGGCGAGCATGCGGGCAGGTGTTGGCGAACCGATTTGATCATCAACGACTTTCAGCTCCGGGTGCGATTGAGCCAGGCGCAGCATCGTGTTCAGGAAATTCTTGCCGCGGGCGCTGTAAACCCAGCTGGTCCGGAAAATCCAGTGCGCGCAGTCGCTTTCAGCGATGGCTTGCTCGCCCGCGAGTTTGGACTGACCGTAGACGTTGGTAGGCCCGGTTGGGTCGGATTCGAGGAACGGTGCGTCGCCCAGGCCGTTGAAGACATAGTCGGTCGAGTAATGCACCAGCCCGACATCATTCTTGCGGCACCAGTTGGCCATTTCTGCGGGAGAGTTACAGTTGACCGCCATCGCCGCGTCAGTCTGTTCCTCGGCCAGATCAACTGCGGTAAATGCCGCCGGGTTGATGATCAGATCGGGTTTTTGATTGTTGAGCCAGGCGAGCACACCCGCGGGGTCCGTCAGGTCCAGCTCGGCACGGTCTGGAGTCAGGATCTGGCCTTGCAGGCTGATGCAACGGGCGAGTTCCCAGCCGAGCTGGCCGGTGGCTCCGGTGATTAAGATGCGCATGATAGTGTCAGTCCGCTGACGGCGGTTAGTCGTAAAGGTCGGCGTGAATCAGCGATGTTCCCTCGGCGTCTTTGGCTGACAATACCGGAGCATCGACGCCCCAGTCTATTGCCAGCGCCGGATCATTCCAGAGCAGAGTCCGCTCGGCTTCTGGGTGCCAGTAATCGGTGGTCTTATAGAGCACTTCGCAATGCTCTGACAGCACGACAAATCCATGGGCAAAACCAGGGGGGACCCAGGCCTGATGTTTGTTCTCTGCCGATAGTTTCATTGCCACATGCTGGCCAAAGTGTTCTGAGCCTTTGCGCATATCGACTGCAATATCAAGCACCTCTCCGTGGACCACCCGAACCAGTTTGCCTTGCGGATGGACGACTTGATAGTGCAGGCCGCGCAGCACATGTTGTGATGAGCGGGAGTGATTGTCCTGCACGAACTCGGCGCCAACGCCGGTCAGTTCTTCGAACTTGCGCTGATTAAAACTCTCCAGGAAAAATCCACGGTCGTCTTCGAAGACGCGCGGCTCGATGATCAATACGCCGGGCAGATCAGTTTCAATTATTTTCATCAGGTGAGTGTCTGGTGCTAGTTGGAAGCGTGTTGGCTGGAATTCTCGAAGAACGGATTGGTTTCGTCGAGCATGGTCATTAGATACTTGCCGTACTCATTTTTGAGCAAAGGCTTGGCCAGTTCAGTAATTTGCCCGGCGTCAATGAAACGCATGCGGTAGGCGATTTCTTCCGGGCAGGCCACTTTCAGTCCCTGACGTTTTTCGACAGTCTCAATGAACATCGAGGCCTCAAGCAACGAGCCATGGGTGCCGGTATCCAGCCAGGCAAACCCGCGCCCCAGGGTTTCCACCTGGAGTGTTCCCGCTTCGAGGTAGAGCCGGTTTAAATCAGTGATTTCAAGTTCACCCCGCGGCGATGGTTTGATCGTGGCAGCCATGGCAGGGGCATGTTCATCGTAAAAATACAGTCCGGTCACAGCAATGTTCGATTTTGGCTTGCTGGGCTTTTCTTCAATGTCGATCGCCAGGCCGTCTTGATCGAAATTGACGACACCATAGCGCTCGGGGTCTTGAACCCGGTAGCCAAATACGGTTGCGCCTTTTGTTTGCTCGGTGGCACTGAGCAAATGGCTTCCGAGGCTTTCACCATGAAAAATATTGTCGCCAAGCACCAGCGCTGACGGACTGCCGTCAAGAAACGCTTCGGCGATCAGCAAGGCCTGGGCGAGTCCGTCGGGACTTGGCTGGACGGCATAACTGAGTTTTATGCCCCATTGTGAGCCGTCACCCAGCAGTGATTCGAAGCGGGGCGTGTCGGTTGGGGTGGAAATCACCAGGATTTCCCGAATGCCCGCCAGCATTAGTGTACTGAGCGGGTAGTAGATCATGGGTTTGTCATAGACTGGGAGCAACTGTTTCGAAACCACATGGGTTACGGGATACAGCCGCGTGCCAGACCCCCCGGCGAGGATGATGCCTTTTCGTGTCATGGGGGGATTCTAAACGCCTAATTCAGCCGCGGTCCGTGTAGTTTTTCTCGAGCCAGCTCCGATAACTGCCTGACTGGACGTGTTCTATCCAGCCCTGATTATCCAGATACCAACTCACCGTGCGTTCAATCCCGGTTTCGAAGGTCTCGGCTGGCGTCCAGTCCAGCTCGGCTTCAATCTTTCTGGCATCGATCGCATAACGGCGGTCATGGCCCGGTCGGTCAGTGACAAATGTGATCTGATCGGCGTACGAGCCAGTCGATTTGGGCCGTTTGGCGTCCAGAATGCGGCATAAGGTATGAACGACGTCGAGGTTGGTCATTTCGTTCTTGCCGCCAATATTGTAGGTTTCGCCGAGGCGTCCGCGTGCCAGAACCTGGGCAATCGCTGAGCAGTGGTCCCCGACAAACAGCCAGTCACGCACATTCAGGCCATCGCCGTAGACTGGTAGAGGTTCGCCGGCGAGCGCCTTCAGCAGGATGAGCGGTATCAGTTTTTCAGGAAACTGATACGGGCCGTAATTATTGCTGCAGTTTGTCGTCAGGACCGGCAAGCCATAGGTGTGATGATAGGCGCGCACCAGGTGGTCGCTGGCTGCTTTCGAGGCTGAATAAGGGCTGTTCGGGGCATAGGCAGTGGTTTCGCTGAATGCCGGATCCTCAGGTGTCAGCGAGCCATAGACTTCATCGGTCGAGACATGGAGAAACCGGAACCGGGCTTGTTCCTGCTCGTTCAGATCTGCCAGGTAGGCGCGGGTGGCTTCGAGCAGCGAAAATGTGCCGTCAATATTGGTCTTGACGAACTCACCCGGACCCGAGATCGAACGGTCAACATGGCTTTCGGCCGCGAAATGCAAGATGGCTCGTGGCTTATGGGCATTGAACAGCGCGGAAATCGCGCCCTGGTCGCAGATGTCGACTGCCGCGAAATGGTAGTGGTCGCTGTCTTGCACGCTGGCGAGGTTTTCCGGATTGCCGGCATAGGTCAGCTTGTCGATATTGAGCACGGGCTCGTCGGTCTGGTCCAGCCATTGCAGCACAAAATTGGACCCGATAAATCCGGCGCCACCGGTTACGAAAATCATTGTCGTTGCTCCAGACACACGGCCTTGGCGGGCCGGTTGGGTAATTCATGGGAAATTCGCATAAGCGAACCAAGCTATGGGCTATGCTAATCGAGCAATAGGTTTCGAGGCTAATCGAGGCTCCGGGCAGGAGCTCATGATAGTGATTTAGTTTGCGAATCCTGCGCGATGACACCCCCCTGGTCCCCAACTTATCCAAAAATTGCTCAAATGACTGACGCTACGCTGTTGTCCAATTCGATCTTTAAAGCCTACGACATTCGCGGCATTGTCGATAAGACATTGACCGAGGACGCGGTTTACCGAATTGGCGTGGCATTGGCGTTGTCGGCGAAAGAGCAAGGCGTTGCCACAATGGTGGTCGGTCGCGACGGCCGCCTGAGCGGCCCCAGGCTTGCCGCGGCGCTTGCTCGTGGCATCAACGCCGGTGGTCTTGATGTGGTCGATATCGGCATGGTGCCGACACCGGTTGTTTATTACGGCACTTTTGAGCTCGAGACCGGCTCAGGCGTGGCGGTAACCGGAAGCCATAATCCGCCCGAATACAACGGCCTGAAAATGATGATTGCCGGTGTAACCCTTTATGGTGAGGCGATTCAGGCTTTGTACGCGGTGGCCAGCGCTCCCGATCTGGAGTCACGGCTGAAGGGCATCACCCCAGGGACGACCCGCGAACTCGATTTGTCCGAGAAATACCTGAACCGGATCACCAGCGATATCAAGCTGGCGCGCCCAATGAAAGTGGCGATCGATTGCGGTAACGGCGTTGCCGGTGCTTTGTCGCCGCAGCTGTTCAAGGCTTTGGGTTGCGAGCTGGAAGAACTCTTTTGTGAGGTGGACGGGAATTTTCCCAATCACCATCCTGATCCGGCCCATCCGGAGAACCTGCAAGACCTCATGGCCTGCCTGAAGACGTCGGACGCAGAGATCGGCATCGCATTTGATGGTGATGGCGACCGGCTGGGGCTGGTGACCAAAGATGGCGAAATGATTTTCCCGGACCGGCAAATGATGTTGTTTGCCAAAGATCTGCTGTCCAGGGTTCCGGGCGCCGAGATTATTTTTGATGTCAAATGCACCCGTAATCTGGCTGCTTACATCAGCGAGCACGGCGGCAAGCCGAGAATGTCGCGAACCGGACACTCTTTGGTAAAAGCCTTGCTGAAAGAAACCGGTGCACCGCTGGCCGGCGAGATGAGCGGGCATATTTTCTTCAAGGAACGATGGTTCGGGTTTGACGATGGCTTGTACGCCGGCGCCCGCATGCTTGAGATTCTCAGCCAGTTTGATGATCCGTCAGCGGTGTTGAATGCGTTACCGAATTCACCGACCACGCCGGAGTTGCAGCTCAAAACTGCCGAAGGTGAGAACTTCTCGCTGGTTGAAAAACTCAAAGCACTGGGGCGTTTTGGCTCAGCGCAGGAAGTCATCACAATTGACGGGGTGCGGGCCGAATATGCCGATGGCTTTGGCCTGGCCCGTCCGTCCAATACGACGCCCGTGGTCGTCATGCGTTTTGAAGGCGATACACCGGCTGCTCTGGCCAGAATCATGAGCGATTTCCGGGATGCGATCGCGCAGGTCGCTCCGGACGTCGAGTTGCCGTACTAAACCAGTCGCTGCCCGGTCAGTAGCCGTCTTAACGATAAGACTGTGCGAATCGCGCTAGTTAAAATGAGCTCGATGGGTGATGTCATTCATGCATTGCCAGTCGTAAGCGATATTTTGCGCGCGAACCCCCAGGCGTCAATTGACTGGATTGTTGAAGAACTTTTCGTGCCATTGGTACGGTTGCATCCTGGGGTAAATCAGATATTGCCCGTCAGTTTGCGACAGTGGCGTCGTCAGTGGCGTGACCCCCTCGTGCGTCAGCAATTTCATTCGGTCCGCGCCGATTTCAAGACGCGGCAATATGATTTGATTCTTGACTTGCAGGGCTTGCTCAAGAGTGCCTGGGTCGGCAGTTGGTTGACCGGCCCGCGCGCCGGCTATGGCTGGGCTTGCGCCAGGGAGCCACTGGCTTGTCTGGCTTATCAGCAGCGCTACCAGGTTGACATGCAGTCGCATGCGATTGAAAAAATGCGCTCGTTGGCGGGGCAGTCGCTGGGCTACACAGTAGAGAACGCGCCGCAATTTGGGTTGCAGACTGCTGCCGCGGCCGGCGCCGATCCGTATTGGGTGTTTCTGCATGCCACGTCCCGCGCTGAAAAACTCTGGCCGATCGCCGCTTCGGTCGAATTCTTAAAGCTTGCCGGTTCACGCGGGGTGCCCGTGTTGTTGCCGTGGGGTAGTGATAGCGAGCGGACGGCGGCGAAGGATCTGGTTGCCCGGGCCGGACACGGCACCGTGCTGGATCGACTTGATCTGGGGGGCTGCGCCAGTTTGTTGGCACAGGCTCAAGGGGTGGTTGGTGTTGATACCGGGTTGACCCACCTGGCTGCCGCCCTGGATCGTCCGACGGTTGCCCTGTTTTCTGCGACCGAGGCGTTCCGCTACGGGCCGTATTGGTCAACGCGAGCCAAAAGCCTTGGCTCGCCCGGGCAGTGGCCCGGGGCTGATCTCGTGATCGAAACGCTCGACAAGCTGTTGGAGCTCTCATGAGCGACGCCGGACCCGGCTTGCCGGTCAGCGCATTTCGGACTCGTCTGGCTCTGGCGGTTTACGGGGCGCTCTGGATACTGGCCATCCCGCTGGCGATGCTCTATCTGTTGTGGCGCTCGCGCCGGCAACCGGCTTACCGGCGACACTGGGCCGAGCGCTTTGGTCGGCCATCGTCCGCCGACTCAGCGCTGGTCTCGCCGGACGGGCATGAGCTTCCGTTGATCTGGATTCATGCGGTATCGGTGGGCGAGACCCGCGCGGCGCAACCGGTCATTGAGGGGTTGCTGGCGCGTTACCCGGGCCATCAGCTATTGCTCACCCATATGACGCCCACAGGTCGCGAGACCGGCTATGAGTTGTTTGTCGAGCGCTATTCCCCACGGGTTTCTCAAGCCTATCTTCCTTACGACTTACCGTGGTTTATGAATCGCTTCCTGGCGCATCATAAGCCGGTGCTCGGCCTGATCATGGAAACCGAATTGTGGCCTTGTCTGGTTGCCGCGGCCGCTGCCAGAAAATTGCCTTTGGTCATCCTGAATGCTCGCCTTTCTGAGAAATCCCTGGCCAAAGGGAATCGCTTCAGGTCACTGCTGGCGCCGGCGATGGGTGGCCTGAGCCTGGTGCTGGCGCAGACCCGGGAGGACGCGGCCCGCATGCGGCAACTCGGGCCGGTGAGCTGCGAAGTCGTCGGGAATCTCAAGTTCGATGTGCAACCGAATCCGGCATTGCTGCAACTTGGGGCCAGCTGGCGCAAACGGCTGGCTCGACCGGTGATCGTTCTGGCAAGCAGTCGTGAGGGCGAAGAAGCCGCAGTCTTGCAGGCATGGTGTGAGCAGCAGGCAGGTCTGTCACGACCGATTGTTCTTGCTATCGTGCCGCGTCATCCCCAGCGATTCGCCGATGTGCGAGCGTTGATGCAACAGACGGATTTGCCAATGACCGACCGCGCGGCATTTGATCAGCCAGCGCTGTCCGCCGAGAGCGCGGTCTCTTTGCTGCTCGGTGACTCAATGGGCGAGATGCCGGCCTGGTATGCCCTTGCTGATGTTGTCATCATGGGCGGTAGTCTGTTGGATTCCGGCGGGCAGAACCTGATCGAGCCTTGTGCCTGTGGTGCACCGGTCGTGATCGGTCGCTCGACTTTCAATTTTGAACTTGCTGCGAGCCAGGCGCTTGAGGCTGGCGCAGCCCGGCGGGTAAACGATGCGCAAGAGGCGGTTCGCCTGGCTCTGTCGTTAGTGGACAAGCCTACCGAATTACGCGCGATGGCCGCTGGTGCGCACTCGTTTGCAAATGCTCACCGGGGCGCCACCGATGCGACCCTCGAGCGGTTGGCGCTTTATCTCCCGTGATCCGGTCAGCTACTATTTCTTCAGCTTCCTGGGTGTTGGTGCGTCAGGCTTGGTGACTCTTTTCAGGCTGAGCAAGGCAGAAACATCAGCCAGGTCTTGCTGGCCCAGTGTGGCCGTCGTTGATTTGAGCCGCAATGAGTTGACCAACACGTCGTAACGCGCCCGCGCCAGATCTCGTTGGGTTGAGAACAATTGCTGCTGGGCATTCAGGACGTCGATATTGATTCGAACACCGACTTTGTAGCCAAGCCGGTTGGAATCCAGTGCCAGTTTGCTGGATTTTTCTGCAGCCTCAAGCGCCCGAACCTGTCCGAGACCGCTGATCAGGCCCAGATAAGCCTGCCGCGCAGCCTGTTCTGCCTGACGACGGGCTACTTCGAGGTCTGCATTGGCTTTGTCTAAGTTGGCACCAGCCTGGCGAACACCGGCGGTGATGGCGCCGCCTGTGTAAATGGGTACCGAAAGCACAACCCCGACAGAAGCCGTGTTGGCCCGAACCCCTAGTAGCGAAGAGCTGGGGTTACGAGAGTGACCGAGTGATCCGACAGCATCCAGCGTAGGTCGGCCCGCATAGCGTTGGCGGTCGATTTCACGCTTGGCCACTTCTGCGCCAAGCGTGGCCTGCTGGACGATCAGGTTGTCTTGTCGGGCCTGGTCTGTCCAACTGGATTCAACCGCGGGAGAAGGCCTTTTCAGCTCTATTCCCGGAATGAGATCTGCAAGAGTGGGTACCGGCTTGCCCGTCAGGATTGACAACGCCGAGCGATTCACTTCAAGGTCGTTCTGCGCGGCAAGCTCTTGGGCAACAGCAAGGTCGAAGCGAGCCTGGGCTTCCTGCTGATCGGTAATCGTCGCTGTGCCAACTTCAAAGTTACGCTTTGCTGCTGCCAGTTGTTCGGCAATCGCCTTCTTTTCCGCCCGGGTTGTCTCGAACGTATTTTCGGCCGCCAGGACATTAAAATACGCTTCTGCAACCCGTAGTACGAGATCCTGTTCAGCGCTGGCAAGCTGGGCTTCGGCCACTGAGACCTGGAGGCGGCTCTGGTCCAGGGCCGCACTGTTCTGGGCGTTATAAAGCGGGTAGCTCAATTGCACGCCGTACGTCTGGCTGGTGTAGTTGCTGGCGGCGCTGAAGTTGGTGTCGGAGCGGTCGCGGCTGATATCCGCACTCGCGCCAATCGTTGGCATCGTGCGCGATCGCGCCAGCGGAATCAGTTGTCGGTCAGCCTCGAGGCTGGCGCGGGCGCTGGCCAGGTCGGCATCGTTACCCAAGGCCTCCTGGTAGGCGTCTGTAAGCGAGTAGGCATGCGCGTTCGAGACCAGTCCGGCAGTCAATGCCAGGCTGATTAAAAACATGCCACGGTTCAAAGCGACTCGGGGAGAGGTCCGCATCTGTTTTCCTTAAGAATTAATAAGTGGCGCAGGCAGGATCTATTTGCCGCGCCCAGGCATCAATGCCACCTGTCAGGTTATACACATCATCCAGGCCGAATCGATTAAGAAACACGGCGACCTGCATGCTTCTCATGCCGTGGTGGCAGAGGCAGACGATCGGGTGGTCCGGAGATAATTCCTGGACTCGTGCCGGGATTTCATTCATAGGGATGAAAACACTGTCAGGCAGGCTGACCAGGGCCACTTCCCAGGGCTCTCGTACGTCCAGTATGGTTAATTGCTGGGTCTGTGTGGCAAGCATCTGAGCCAGTTCCTGCACATCAAGCGGCTTCATAGGGCTTGTCGCATCAGAACGTGAATCTGTCCTGCACCGGAAAGCCAACCAGCGACCGTGCCATTGTTTCGAACAGCGTCTTGCTGATTGGCTGTCGGTCGGCACTCAGGGAGACCAGCTGGGCAGTCATCACCGGAGATTTACCGACAATTGCGACCAGGCGTCCACCCGGGTTGAGCCGGTTGATCAGTTCAGCGGGCAGTACTTCGACGCCACCAGACAGGACAATCACGTCGGTCAGGACCTGCGTATCGGAAATCAGCTCCGCACCGTTACGGTGAACGATATCAACATTGGTGACACCCGCCGCAGTCAGATTGCTCCGTGCAAACGCCGCCAGTTCCTCATTTAGCTCGAAGCTGGTGACATGACGGGCCCGGTGGGCCAGCAACGCAGCCATGTAGCCCGACCCTGCGCCAACCTCGATGACTGATTCATGGGGTTGCACATCAAGTGCCTGCATCAGGCGGGCCTCTACCCGTGGCGGAAACATTGCCTCGCCAGTGACCAGCCCGTCCAGATTGAGCGGAACTTCGAGGTCAGAAAAGGCCAGCTCCCGATAAGCGGGGGGCACAAACAGTTCTCGCTTGACCACCAGTAGTGAATCAAGGACGTCCTGATCGAGCACGTCCCATGGTCTGACCTGCTGTTCGATCATATTGAAGCGAGCGAGCTCAAAATCCATTCTTTATCGGGTCTCGGGTAGGCAGTGGAGGGGGAGGGGTTTGCCGGCGTCACAATTGAGCAACGGCTTCAATTCTACCAAGGCTTGCCTGATCGAGCCGTATAGATGGCGTTTGGGCGGCTTAACCGTGGCAAAAGGGGCAAATATCGGGGTGAACACGACCTCGGGGCAACGCGCCAATTGGCGGCACTTGCAGAGGCGGTGGATAATAGGCACTTGTTCGCCTACAGGGACTCAGTGCCTCAATGAACCTCGAGAAGGTTGTTTTTGGGTTTTTCATCATTTTCGCCTGCACGTTGAATTTCGGATTCTTCCTGGGTGATATCGACAGACCCGTGTTTCATCACCCCGGCGAACTGTTTGCCACAGTGCTGGTCAATCTGGTCGCCACCGTTCTGAAGTTCGGGGACCGCACCCAACTGGGCACGACCCATCTGGCGACCAGCCTGGTAGCGGTTTTTCAGTTGTTTGCCGCTTCCATTGTCTGGGTGTCGCATGTTCATGTCAGTGGCCTGCCTATGGACGGCGAGACCATGGCCACAATCGTGTCGCTATCGGGTGGAGCGCTGGTGGCTAATATTGTGTCGGTGATTCTGCTGATCGGCGAAACTCTCAGGCAGGGTCGCTGACCGGTAGGCGGTTCGCCGCGGGCCGGAAACTATCATGAGTGACGTCCTCCACCTGATCATGCGTCATATGCGGGCGCCGATGCTCTGCCTGCTGGTGGTTTACGGTATTTCGGTCGGCGGCCTGACGCTGATGCCGGGCGAAGACCCGCAGGGCAACGCGGTCAATCTGAGCATTTTCCACGCGTTTTACATCATGAGTTATACGGCAACCACGATTGGTTTTGGTGAGGTGCCGTATCCGTTCACTGACGCCCAGCGCTTATGGGTGACGATCAGTATTTATTTGTCAGTGGTCGGCTGGGCTTATGCGGTGGGTTCGGTTTTTGCGCTGATCAATGACACGACTTTTCGTGCCACGGTAGCCCGTTATATTTTCGCCTGGCGCGTGAAGGGACTGTCTGAGCCGTTTTTTGTGATTTGTGGCGCCGGTCAGAGCGCTACGGCACTGGCTCGGGCAATGGACCGGATTGGCAACCGACTGGTCGTGATCGACCCCGACGAAGACCGGACCTCCCGCTTCGATATGGTGGATTTTGCGTCTCCGCCTCTGGTGCTGTGCGATGACGCCCGATTGCCAGACGTGCTGGTTGACTCGGGGATCCTGAATTCAAACTGTCTTGGTCTGATGGCGCTGGCCGGGGATGACGGGGCCAATCAGGCTATCGCCATTGGCGCCCGCACACTCAATCCCGACCTGCGAATCGTGGCCAGGGTCAAAACCAATGTCGCGCAGGTAAATCTGGAGGCATTTGGCGGCGTTCATGTGATCAATCCATTCGAGACGTTCGCCACGAACGTTGCGCTGGATCTGGCCGCACCGGAAGTCCTGAGGCTTGAAGAGTGGCTGACCGATGCGCCGGACCAGGAGTGTCCGGAGCGCGTCAACATCCCGACCGGTCCCTGGGTGTTGGTCGGTTTCGGTCGCTTTGGTCATGCCATCTCCAAGGTGCTCGATAGTGCGCAGATCAAATGGAAGGCAATTGATTCGGTCATTGTTGAAAGCCCCGATGAGCGACTGCTGGTGGGCGACAACTCCGAGGCACAGTTGCGTGAAGCGGGTATCGAGCGCGCTGCGGTAATCGTCGCAGGAACCGACAGCGATGCCACTAATCTTGGCGTTGTAACGCTTGCCCGGCGGGTCAATCCCGGCTTGTTCGTTGTGATTCGACAAAACCATGTGGCCGACCGGATCCTGATTGAAACCGCGCGCGCCGATTTGCGGTTCGTACAGGCCGATCTGATCGTTCACGAAAGCCTGCAAGTGATCAAGACGCCGATGTTGGGCCGGTTTGTTTCTCGCGTGCGGGCCCAGGGCGGCGCGTTCGCCTCGCGCACCATCGACCTCATTCAGGAACAAGCCGGCACGAAAGCGCCGCGAGCCTGGATGTTCACTTGCGACATCATGCAGCCGGGCATGTTCGGTGCGTTTTTCCACGGCCAGGGCGAGCGGTTGTCGATTGGACACCTGTCCAAGCATCCGGCTCAAAACGATGTAGCGCTCAATGCGGTCGCGCTGATGCTGGACCGGCGTGGCGAGCACACCTTGCTCCCGGAGCCGGATGTCACGCTAAAACCCGGAGATCACATCCTGTTTGTCGGCTCAGATGAAGCAATGGCTGTTCAACAGGAGTATTTGCGTGATCCGCGTGCTGTTCAGTTTGTAAGAACCGGCATCGACGAGCCCCGAGCCTGGATCTTCAGGTGGCTCAAACGGTGGATGTCCAGGCAGCAAGACTCCTGAGGACGGATCGCTGAACCGGCGCTATAACGAGCGCAGCGGTTCTGAACCAATTGCTGATAACCGCTGACTAACGGATCTCGCCCGGATCGGCGCCCGGAATGCCGAATTGCATCAGTTACATTTGGTTACATATCTTGAATCAACCTGCGTGTCTGATTGGAGGTTAGGGCGTTCAATAGACACGATCAACAAACACCTGAGGTTGTCACTCATGGAAAACATCAAAATTAATTCAATCCGCCTGGCCGGTTCCAAAGGCATTGCAATGCTGAGCGCACTGATATTGGCTTGTGGATTTGGCCTGCACAGTCAGGCGCAGGCTTCGGAGCGGGCAGTTGGAACCTTGTTTGGCGCGGGAGTCGGCGCCCTGGCCGGTCAGAGCTTTGGCGGGCGGGATGGTGCGGTTGTGGGTGGCGTCATCGGCGCGGTAGTCGGGAACCAGATCGCCCATGCTGAAAGCCGTCACTATCGTGGGGGCCATCACGGTCCGTCTATTATTTTCGGGCCGCCGATATGGAGCGGCCATGATCGTCATTTCCGGGAAGAGCGCCGCTGGCGCCGGCAAGCGCGTCGCGAGCGAGCCGCGCGGCGTAGTTATCGCGAAGGATATCGGCAAGGACGTCGGGACGCCCGTCGTGGTGACGATCACCGGCGGGGCGGCAGGAGTCGCTGGAGTACCCGCTATTAATGGTAAAAAGGCAGTATGAAAAAAATTGCCAATGTAGTTTCAATTGCCGGTGTCGACCCTTCGGGTGGCGCCGGCATTTTTGCGGATCTGAAGGCTTTTAGTGCGCTGGGCGCCTATGGCTGCGGGGTCACGGTTGCCATAACCGCCCAGAATACCAAAGGGGTCACCGGCGTCGCGCTGACTGAACCGGCATTTGTTGCCGAACAGATCGACACGCTTTTTGACGATGTTGAGATCAGCGCCGTCAAGATCGGCATGTTGGGTTCAGCGCCCCTGATTTCGACAGTCGCTCAGCGCCTCAGAGCGGTGACCGGACCGATTCCGATTGTTCTGGACCCGGTCATGGTGGCTAAGAGTGGGCACGCTTTGCTGGCTGAGGACGCCACTGCAGTCTTGATTGAGCAGTTGATTCCGATGGCGACCGTAATCACCCCCAATTTGCCCGAAGCTGGCGTATTGCTGAACGAACCGCCGCCGGAGACGCTCGCAGAGATGCGGGCGGTTGCGGAAAAACTGCGTCGGCTGATGACGTCTGATCAGGCCTGGGTCTTGCTAAAAGGGGGGCATCTGGCCGGCGATTCCTGTACGGATCTTCTCTACAACGGCGAGCAACAGATAGAGCTGCCGGCCGCCAGAATTGACACGGTTAATACCCACGGCACCGGTTGTACCTACTCAGCGGCGATTGCCGCTTTGCTGGCCCAGGGGCGCGATATGGCCGAAGCGGTCTGGGAGGCCAAGCAATACCTGACCGCGGCTATCGCGACAGCGGACGAGCTGTCCGTGGGAGAGGGGCACGGGCCGGTGAATCATTTCCACCACCTGTGGCGGTAGACAGGGGTCTACCTGCATATTTGCAACGAATCTGCGGTTTCGTGTCGTATTTGTTTGCCTGAGAAGGCTGCTCGCGCCATGCTAGCGGCCTCACTCCTGACTGACTGACCGAATGTTCGAACTACTTGTTGCGTTGCCGTTGCTTGTCAAAGCCCTGATCCTGGGTATTGTTGAAGGTCTCACTGAATTCCTGCCAATTTCCAGTACCGGCCATTTGATTCTGGCCGGTTCGGTTCTGGGGTTTCATGGAGACAAAGCCAAAATATTCGATGTCGCCATTCAAACCGGCGCCATGTTTGCGGTGATCGTCTATTTTCGAGAGCGGCTGACCAAGGTGCTCAAAGGCTTCAGGACGGAGCCGGTTCAGCAACGGTTCATCCTGAATATCCTGATTGCTTTCATGCCTGCCGCCGTGTTGGGGGTTATGTTTGCCAGTCGCATCAAGGAGTACCTGTTTTATCCGGTGCCGGTTGCTATTGCGCTGGTTGTTGGCGGTCTGATCATCATGTGGGTGGAAGTGCATAACCGCCGCAGGCAGCAGCCTCCCCGGATTACCGATGTTGATCAAATGAGCCGGCTGGATGCGCTCAAGTTGGGCATTGCGCAGTCGTTTGCATTGATACCCGGCATGAGCCGCTCGGGATCGACGATTATTGGCGGCATGTTGTTTGGTCTGTCGCGTCAGAGCGCGACCGAATTTTCATTCTATCTGGCAATCCCGACGCTGATCGGCGCGGGCGTCTATGACACCTGGAAGTACCGCCATTTACTGTCGGCCGACGACATTCCGCTCTTTGCTGTTGGCACGATAGTCGCGTTTTTCAGTGCCTGGGCCTGTGTTGCCTGGTTGATTCGCTATGTTGCCAGTCGCGACTTTATTCCGTTTGCCTGGTATCGAATCGGCTTTGGTCTGGTGATTCTGATAACCGCCTATACCGGTGTTGTTGACTGGGCCAGCGCCTGAGGCTCACTCAGTTCAGACAGTCATCAGCCAGCGCCTGAATCGGTGAGAAATCCCGGTTTGCAAAGTAATCTGCGCGCACGGGATTGGTGATGGCATTGTCGACGGCATTGACGTTGATATAAATAATGGTGCGTTCCCCGGGGCTGATGTTTGTTCCGGAGCCATGAACCAGATTGCAATGCATGAAGAATACCGTGCCCGCTTTGCCGGTAAGCGCTCGCATCCCGCCATCTTTGACCAGCGCGGTGATGGATTCGCGGGGTAAGTCCATGACGGTGTAACCGCTGGCGTCGCGGTCTGGTGCATTCTGGTCGATGTAACCGTGGCGATGCGATCCCGGGATAATCTGGAGCGGCCCGTTGCAGGCGTCGCAGTCATCCATCAGGATGCCAATCATCAAGGCCTTGGGAGCGGGCATGCCATCTTCATAGTGCCAGGTGGCAAAATCCTGATGCCACCACCAACCTTCGCCATCGAACGGCGCTTTGGTGTTGATTCGCATCTGATGGATGTATACCTCGCTGTCGAGCAACGCCTTGGCCGGTTCGACCCAGCGAGGGTGTCTCGCCAGTTGCGCGTAAAGCGGGTGATGCAGATGAGCGCCGTAAACGAGGCGTAGCGAGTCACTGCTTTTCTGGGCGACTGCACCAGGTGGGCGTTTTGCCTTGACCTCTTCGAGGGCGAAGGCAAGCCTGTCAATTTCTCCGGGTGAGAAGAGATCGGGAATGGCCACAATGCCGTCCCGGTTGAAGGTTTTGATCTGGTCGGTTGTCAGTTTCACGGGTGGATTATCCCAAACGTTTGAATATCAGGTCGCGCACCTCATGGCCTAGCGCCAGACCTCTTTTCTCAAACTTGGTCATTGGTCGGAAGTCAGGGCGGGGCAGGTAACCGTCAACCGTGTTTTCTAGCCCGGGCTCGGCTGACAGAACTTCCAGCATCTGTTCGGCATAAGCTACCCAGTCCGTCGCGCAATGGACAAGCCCGCCAGGTGCCAGGCGCGACACCAGCAAGGCAATAAATGCAGGTTGAATCAGCCGGCGTTTATGGTGTCGCTTCTTATGCCAGGGGTCAGGGAAATAAATATGGGTGGCGGCCAGCGTGCCAGGCCGAATCATGTATTGCAAGACTTCAACGGCATCATGGGAAATGACCCGCACGTTTTGCAAGCCCGCCGATTCAATGCGGCCCAGTAAAGAGCCGACGCCCGCCGGATAAACCTCCAGGCCAAGGTAATTACGTTCCGGATGGGCTGCCGCGATGCTGGCGGTTGTCTCGCCCATGCCGCAGCCGATTTCCAGGGTGACAGGCTGCGTGTTGTCAAAAACCTGCGCCAGATCTAACGGCGTGTGGGTAAACGGCAAGGTCAGCGTTGGTGACAGTCTTTCGAACGCGTCGCGCTGACCCGCAGTCATGTGACCGCGCCGGGTGCCGAAACTGCGAATATGCCGGTCGCGAAAGTCATCGCCTGAGGCGGCCTCTGCCGGCGCCGGTGTTGCCTCGGTCATTGATTACTGGATCCTGGTGCGGGCGCGATTAGTCCTTCGCTTGGTGAGGACGGGGTTGCTGCATACAGCTTGCGTGGCATGCGCCCGGCAAGGAACGCCTCGCGGCCGGCTTCGACCCCTTTGCGCATGGCGCCCGCCATTAGAATCGGGTCACGGGCTGCCGCTACTGCCGTGTTCATCAAGACACCCGCGCAGCCCATTTCCATCGCAATCGCCGCATCGGAGGCGGTTCCCACACCGGCGTCGACAATGACCGGCACTTTGGACTGGTCCAGGATGAGACGCAGATTCCAGGGGTTGAGGATTCCCATGCCCGATCCGATCAGCGAGGCGAGCGGCATGATCGCCGAGCAGCCGATGTCTTCAAGCATCTGCGCTTGAATGGGGTCGTCGCTGCAATAGACCATGACCTCAAACCCGTCGTCTACCAGCGTTTTGGCAGCGGCCAGGGTCTCGGGCATGTTGGGGAACAGGGTTTTCGGGTCGCCGAGTACTTCGAGTTTGACCAGCGCATGGCCGTCCAGAAGTTCGCGCGCCAGGCGCAGGGTGCGAACGGCTTCATCGGCCGAATAACAACCCGCCGTGTTCGGCAGCAAGGTAAACCGGTCCGGGCTGATGAAGTCCAGCAGGTTGGGCTCGCCGGCCTCCTGGCCGATATTGGTTCGGCGGATGGCAACGGTGACGATTTCAGCGCCGCTGGTTTCAATCGCCTTGCGGGTCTGGTCGAAGTCCTGATATTTGCCAGTACCGATCAGCAAACGGGATGAAAAGACATGCCGGCCAACTTTCCAGCTATCGTCTGAAGCAGTATTCATGAGGGGGTTTCTACCGAATCGGGAGGTATCAAAAAATGCGTCGTCGGGTGGACTCAGCCGCCGCCAACCGCCACGACAATTTCAAACTGATCGCCTGGCTCGATCGTGGTCGAGTCGTGGGCTGACTTCGGGACAATCGCGCCATTGTGTTCAACCGCAATTCTCTTGCCGGCCAGGGAAAGTCGCTCCAGCAGCTCGGTCAGAGTCGTCCCGGGTTCGACCTGATGGGCTACAGCGTTAACAGTAATTTGGTGCATCAGTGGATTATCTCATGCTCTGGACAGAGCCTGATGCCCGAAAACCGGGGCAGACTGGCAGGCATGAGTCGAGCATTCGAGTTCGAGCGTCGTGAACTGAATATCGTATGACCCTGCCAATCGCTCCTTTGCTGCCGCTTTGATCTGATCCGCGCGTTGCCAGTGCCCCCGAGCAATCACCAGATGGGCATCCAGCGCAAGACGGTTTTCATCCAGGTGCCAGAGACGGGCTTGGTGCACGGCGCGCAATCCGTCAAGAGATTCGAGGTCGCTGACGATCCCGGCGGGATCGAGATGAGCCGGCCCACCGAGCATCAGCAAACGAATTACGGTGCCAATCTCAGCGAATGCCTGCCACAGAATGTAGCCGGCGATCAGCAACGTCGCTAACGGGTCAACAAACTGCCAGCCGAACAACATGATCAGAATGCCGGCAATGATAACCGCCAGCGAACCCAGTGCGTCCGCCAGATTGTGCAGAAACGCGGCCCGGATATTCACGCTGGTTTTGGAAAGGCGGTAGGTCAGGGCGGCGGTGAGCAGATCAATCGTCAGAGCGACTGCTGCGATCACAATGATCAGCCAGCCGTCAGTGGGCTGCGGGTCCAGAAACCGGTTTACCGCTTCGAGAATCAGATACAGGCCGATCACGATCAGTGTGGTGTAGTTGATCAGTGCGGCGACAATCTCGATTCGGGCATAGCCGAAAGGCATTGCTGCGTTCGCGGGTCGGCGCGAAATCTTGCGGGCTGCGAACGCGATAATCAGCGACACGGCGTCAGAGAAATTGTGCAACGCGTCAGCTATCAATGCGAGGCTGCCAGCGGCCAGGCCGCCAATTATTTGCGCGCCGGTCAGCAACAGGTTTACCAAAATGGCAAGGCCGACCCTGCGGTCGCCGCTCTCCGGGTCGATGTGATGGTGGTGGCCTGCATGAGAGTGAGTTGCCATATTTTTTGTACGCCAATGTGATCGGTGAATGGAATCTGATGGCACTATAAAAGCTCTAGTAACTAGAGGGTCAAGCAAAAAGTGGATGATCTTTGCGCAAATCGTTATTCAATCGGCGAGTTGTCAAGACTGGCCGGCGTCAAGGTTCCGACCATCCGGTACTACGAGAAAGCCGGGTTGTTGGCGCAGCCCGTCAGGTCTTCAGGAAATCAGCGGCGTTACGATCAGACTGGCCTGGACCGATTGAAGTTCGTCCGCCATGCCCGTGATCTGGGTTTGTCGCTTGAAATGGTCAGGCAGTTGCTCGCGATTAGTGGGCAGCACGGGTTGAGTTGTGAGCGAGTGCACCACATCGCGTCAGAACACTTGCGGGCTGTTCGGGAGCGCATTGTTCAGTTGCAAAGACTCGAAGCAGAGTTAACACGGGTTGAAGGTCAGTGTCAGCACAACAGTGTGGAGGCCTGTCTTGTTCTGGCCATACTCAACGATCACGCACTTTGCGACTCGGAGCATTAGCGGAAGAGCGAAGATGTTCTGGTTAATCGCTGGCTGGTGGTTTCAGCCAGTCGTGTTCCTGTAGCGCTTCCGGTAAACAGGGAACTGGTGTAGTTTTCTGAGTTCAAACAAGAAAAGGAGGCTAGGCATGTCCCATAAGCATTCCGGTGGTTGCGAGCACATTCACACTCACGCCGATCACGAGCCAATTGATAATCACACGTGCCATTGTTCAGTGTGCAAAAGTGTGACCGGTCAGCCGACGACCCACGTGGTTTTTTTCAAGCATTCCGATCTTGAGGTGGAGAAAGCTGACACCTTGAAACGACAGCCGTTTAACGTGAACAACCCTAATGGCCCACTCGAGCTTTGTACCTGTCCAACTTGCGGAACGCCGATCATGCTGGACGACAAAGAGAGTCGCATCCGGGCAATCGTACCGAATCTGATGGGTTTTGATCCGCAGTCGTTGCCAGCGACCTATCATGCCTTTTACGACCCGGCGACCGGTGAGCCGGCACCAAGTGACGGTCGCCCGGTCTATGAGGCATTGCGTCCGGAGTTCGCCTGGCCTGCATCAGGTTCATAAACAGTGAGCTTGCCGGGCACTCGTTAGATGAGGCCCGGATTCTGGAGCGGGTTCTGGAGCGGGTGAAGGGAATCGAACCCTCGTATGCAGCTTGGGAAGCTGCCGTTCTACCATTGAACTACACCCGCGCGCCGGTTTGTGTACAGCCCGTCGGTTTGCGTTATAAGCTGCCGATGATTCTAGCGTGTTTCTGACGGGCGGCGGCAATTGTGCGGTTCATTCACCCGACCGAAAAGGCAGCGACGATTTCAATCTTAGTCCGTGGCTAGGCGTAAAACACCATCCGTGCTCGGCGTCCTGGCCCGTGCTGGTGGGAATGCTCTCGTCGTTGATCAGTTTAACGGTGCCGGTAAGCTGCAGAATGTCACCTGCTTCAAAATCCAGAAACATCAGGCCGGCTCGCGGGTTTATCAAAAAGTTGCCCAGCGTATTGAAGTAGTTATTGCCCGGGTAGTCAGGAATCGTCAGGGTGTTTCCCTGAACTTTGACGAATCCGGGTTTTCCACCTCGGTGAGAAACATCGACCCCTTGAACTTCCGGGCGGTCGGTCGGATGCACATAGCTAGAAACAAAGAACGTATCCGCCGCCGAGATCATTGCCCGGGCGGCGGCGTCAAGTAATTGCGGCGGTTCAAGCTTTTCTGGCGCGCTTTGACGGGTCGCACCAGTCGAATCGACAATACACTCGAGGGCTCGTTGCTGGATATACCGGGCGCAATTACCAAAAGACTGATCAACGCTTAGCGTTAGTGAATCCTGAGTAACGCTGCTAACGCGCGCGTTCAGACGGTTGCGCCGGCGAGTGCGCAAGTCGATACCGAGCAGGCCAACCTGGGCCTGTGGCCGCAGTGCGTCGTTCAGTGGGTCGCCCGCTGAGCGAGATGCGCTAAGCGTGAGCGTTTTGGCGTCGGGCGATGCAATGAATCCGGGGCGTGCTGTCAGGATTGATGTCCATGGACAACCGGCCTGATCAACGCTACCGATAATCACAAATGGCAATTGAGCGAAGAAGCGTCGGTGTTGATCGGGCATAAACGGCCGGATAACCTTTTGTCCGAAAGCTTCTATTGCTGCGCGTTTGCCAGCGCGGGTCTGAAGCGTTTGTTCACCAGCATGAAATGGGGACGGCGCAGTGGCGTTGGCTATCGGGCGAGAGTTCATTGTGGAGTCACTCAGGCAGCCAGACCAATCGCGGAGGATTGCATGGGTTTGAACCCGTCCAGTCCTTCAATTCTTGCCAGTAACCGGCGAACAAGAGGAAACGGTTGCAACGAGATGTTGCCCTCAGGGGCATGGGCGGTGTAACTGTAAATGGCAAAGTCTGCGATGGTCGGGGCGTCTCCCACCAGAAATTCCCGGCCAGCCATGTGGTGTTCGATTTCTTTCAGGCAATTTTCAGCCGTCGAAAGACAAAACCCGACATCGAGTGGCGCGTTAAAGAGCGTGATGCGTCTGGCGGCGGCAGGTCCAAATGCAATGGCACCGGCAGCAAGCGTTAAGAATCGCTGTACCTGAGCTTCCAGTTCAGGCTCCTGGGGCAGATATGCCGGAGCATAGCGTCGCGCCAGATACACCAGGATGGCATTCGAGTCGGTGATGACAACCTCGCCATCTTCTATGACCGGTACCTGGCCGAGCGGATTCAGTTTGAGAAACTCGCTTGTCTTATGTTCGCCAGTGGCGAGGTCTACGTTGACAATTTCATGGTTGATACCGGCAATGTTCGCAAAAAGTTCGACGCGATGAGCGTGGCCGGACAGGGGAAAGCTGTGAATTCGGATTGTCTTGTTCATGGTGCTCCCTGAGGCAGGACAGTGGATTGTCTGGTTGAGCACGCAGTGTATGAACAGATCAAAGTGGAGACAATGCCCCTAATTAAAGATATATTATCTCAAATTCGGCCATAATTGATGGCCCGCCGGGAGCACGATGGACACGATTGAAGCGATGCGGACGTTTGTTGCGGTTGCCCGTGAGCTGTCTTTTACAGCGGGGGCCAAACAACTGGGGATAAGTACCAAGGTCGCCAGCAAGCAAATTCAGATGCTCGAGGCGCGACTCTGTGCACAATTGTTTAATCGCACTACCCGTAGCGTCGCCCTGACTGAAACGGGATCAGCCTATTTCAAGCAAGCTCTGCCGGTGTTGGAACAGTTCGATGAACTGGAAGGCCTGGTTCAGTTGCGACAGTCGGATTTGGCGGGACAGATTCGCATCAGTGCACCGACGGCGTTTGGTAGCAGCGAATTGGTGCAGGCAATCGTGCCTTTTCAGAAAGCTCACCCCAGGGTGACGATCGATCTGGCTTTGTCAGATCAGCGCGTCGCTGTTGTCGAGGAAGGGTTCGATCTTGCGATCCGGATTGGCGAATTGGAAGATTCCAACCTGATAGCGCGCCGCCTGATGATGATGCGGGTCGTGGTAGTTGCTTCACCAGACTATCTCAAACGTTATGGTGAGCCACAACAACCCGCAGCACTCCAATCGCACAACTGTCTGGTATTGCAGACATCAGTAGATTCCCACGACTGGCGATTTCGGGTTGATGGGCAAAGCGCCTCGTTTCGGGTTGGTGGGCCGGTTAAGGCAAACGCGCCACGCGCGATCGCCCAGATGGCTGTTGGCGGCCTTGGCATTGGTCAGGTGCCGTTTTATGTCGTTGAGGATTTGATTCGGGAAAAGCGTCTCAAAGTTATCCTTGAAGCGATGGAAACCGAAGGCATCGCCGTTTGCGCGATCTATCCACGCAGTCGGCATCTCACCGCGCGCATACGGGCGCTGATTGATCACCTGGTGAGCTATTTTCAGCGTTGAGAGTCCATCGGTATTCGAGCATTGCCGTCGGGCTGGCGCGATACGCGTCTGGTCCAATGTCCGTGCAGGATGTCGCACCGACCGTCGGTCAGTGCCCGCACGCCAACAGGTGATCAATCGCTTATCTAATAAGGATAAACGTCTATTCGACCGATCAAAATCACTACTGGAAATCCGAATGAGTGCCACCGCTGCCAGCGCAACAACAACTTATCGACCGACCCAGGCTTTTGTTACGGCTTCCTGGGCTGCCCTGGTCATTGCCGCTTTTGCTTTTTTGATCGGGCTTTGGCGTGCCGATATGATGCTCAATGAGAAAGGCTATTACTTCGCAATTTTTGTTTATGGCTTGTTCTCAGCCGTGTCGGTACAGAAAGTATTGCGCGACCGGCTTGAGGGGATTCGCGTGACCAGCATCTACTATATGCTGAGTTGGGTTGCATTGGGCTTGTCGATTTTCCTGCTGGTGGTCGGGCTGTGGCAGGCCGAACTGGCTTCGAGTGAAAAAGGCTTCTATGCAATGTCGTTCCTGTTTGCCTTGTTTGCAGCCGTCGCCGTGCAAAAAAACGTCCGGGATATCGAGGCAGCGAACGGGCAGATGGAGTCTTAAAACTAGTCTTCTGCTGGCGATCTCACCAGGTCGCTAAACTCCGAGAACAACCAGTCGCGCATACCCAGTACCAGTGTGTACGACCTGCGATGTTCGTCCGCCAGAGAGTGATCGGCCAGATGTTGCCGAGAAAAATCCTGCGCCAGGCGTTGCAGGCGTTCTGAAAAAGACGGAGCGGCCGCGGAGCTGATCGTGCCGTGGACCAGAATCAGCGCTTCACCGTTGCCGTCGAATCCACCGGAAAAGTAATCGGCCATCGCCCGTTCGCGAAAGAAATCCATGACCGGACCGTTGGGGCGCCAGCGAAACCCTTTGGCCAGTTTGAGTGAGTAGCGGTTCTGTGCACGCAATTCGATCAGACCAATCTTGTCGAGTCGGGTCATGTGTTTGATCAGTTCGGGCTGCTCAAACCGGTAGTAATGCAGGATCTGTTCAAAACTCCATTCACTCTGACAGCAAATCGCCACCAGCATCAGTCGCCGGTCGCTGACGACTGCTTGTTCCTGCCGATGACTCAACTCGTTCGGCGTGATTCGCTGCGACGCCATGCGTCTGTGCAGATCGTTCAGGTCGATGTGCAATATCCTGAGAATCTGATCCAGTCTGGATAAAGACATGTCGGCTCGAGAGAACATGCGTTTGATGGTCGATTCGCTGCTGCCCAGGTCGCGCGCGAGATCAGCATAGGTCAGACCGGCCGCGCGTAACTCGGCGCGGACGGCTTGAATCAGTTCTTTGCTGGTGGCCATACCGGCTCCGAAGGATTGATCGGTTCATCGGTTTGATGAACATTCAGTCTGCCATAAAGTACTAAAAATTAGTACCAACTAGTCGATATTAGAGTACTTCGTAGCGTTTCGTTGAACTTCTTGCTGGCTGGCGGCAGCATTCGGGCTCCTACAAATCAAGGAGTCAAACGATGAACAAGTCTCACCAGCTCAAAGCAGTCGCGGCAGCCGCTTTGTGCGCAACGCTGGCCGGTGCCGCGCTGGCACCCGCAACCGGTTTGGCCCAGTCAAGCACTCTGGACGCCAGTGCAGCGTCTGGCATGTCCGCGGCATTACCGGTCGCCTTGTCGGTGACAGCACCGGCGTTGCTGGTGGCCGGCGCCAGTCATCTGACGGTCAGCGCCGTAAAGCTGACCGCCGATGGCACGGTCTGGATTATCGAAAACACCGTCAACGGTATCAGCACAACTGTGCAGTTTGCCGGCAACGCTGTGCATGCGATGGGTGTTGGCGCCGGCATGGTGTTGAGTACAGCCACGGTCTCGGCCGGGGTGTTGCTTTATGACGGTAGCAAAGCGGTTGCGCTGATTCCCAATGAGTTGGGCAGCACGCTGATGCACCACGAACGCCTGACCTGGTAATGCCGCCCGGCTATCTGACAATCACTAAACGGAGAAACTTATGAATACCAAATGGCTTAATGCCCGCGTGACTCACCTGATGGTCGGCGGACTGATCGCTACAGCCAGTCTGACGCTGGTACCGGTAGTCGCGCAGGCTGGCCAGCCTTGCGAAGCCAAATCGATGACTTTGATGGAAATGGAGCGTGGTCTGGAGTTAGCGGTTAATACTGCGCAGGCGCTGGACCAGGCGAAAGTCAAAGTGGCGATCATCGCCCGCGTGGGTCAGAACCTGCGTGAATGGGGGCAGCGCTATTCCCACATCGGACTCGTATATCAGCCCGACCAGGCACATTCAACACGAGGTCCGGCCAAGCGAGCTGCCTGGCGGGTGGTTCACAAACTGAACGAGTGCGGTAGCGAGAAAGCGCATCTGTATCGGCAGGGTTTGGCAGATTTCTTTTCTGACGGCTTATACGAATGGGAGGCGGCCATCGTACCGCTGGCTCCTGATCTTGCCGGGAAAGTATTGGCCCTGCTGAACGACAAGCCGGCAATTCCACGCATGCATGAGCGTGCATACAACATGTTGGCCTACCCTTGGTCGATTCGCTATCAGCAGTCCAATCAATGGGTAATCGAAACGCTTGCCAGTTCGGCTGAACCCGCTATCCGCCAGCGTAGTCAGGCTCAGGCCTGGCTAAAGTTCAAGGGATTTCAACCTGACCGGTTGAAAATTTCAGCGTTCAAGCGGCTTGGAGCGCGTGTCACTCGTGCCAATGTGGCTTTCGATGATCATCCGAACGCGCTACGCTTCTCAAGCAGAATCGACACGACCACCGCTGATTCTGTTTTGCGCTGGCTTCGCAACAGTCAGCTCGGTCAGACCAAAATAACAGTGCGTTGAACCATGACTTCCATCAGAAACTCCGAATCCGATTCTTCAACCGCAACGACGGTCAGTGCCGAATCGCCCGAACAGGCCAATCAGTTTTCATTGTTGCGTCAACGCCGTTTTGCCCCATTTTTCTGGACCCAGTTTCTGGGTGCTGGTAACGATAATCTGTTTAAATTTGCGTTCACGGTTCTGGTGACTTATCAGTTGCAGTTGAGCTGGTTGCCACCGGCGCAGGCTGGTCTGGTGATCGGCGCCTTGTTCATTCTGCCGTTCTTGCTGTTCTCGGCAACCAGCGGTCAGCTTGCCGACAAGTTTGACAAAGTCATTCTGATCCGCCATCTGAAGTCTGCCGAAATCGGCATCATGGCATTGTCGGCTGTCGGTTTTTTCACCGGCAATATTCCCTTGCTGCTCGGTTGCGTTTTTCTGATGGGCACCCAGTCCAGCGTATTTGGGCCGGTCAAGTATGCGTATCTGCCGCAACACCTGAATGAACGCGAACTCACCGGCGGCAATGGTGTGATCGAGATGGGCACGTTCGTGGCAATTCTGCTGGGCAATCTGGCCGGTGGCCTGTTGATCGCGTTACCTGACATAGGCGCCACCACGGTTGCCGTTACCTGTATTGCACTGGCTGTAGTGGGTCGAATCACCGCCACTTTTATTCCTTCGGCGCCACCGACTGATCCCAACCTGGTGATTAACTGGAATCCTGTCTCGGAGACCTGGCGCAATCTCAAGCTCGCCTGGCAGGACAAAGTAGTCTTTCGGTCCTTGTTGGGTATATCCTGGATGTGGTTCTTTGGGGCGGTCTTCCTGTCGCAGTTTCCGTCTTTCGCCCGAGAGGTGTTGGGCGGTGACGAACAAGTGGCATCGTTGTTGCTGGTGGTGTTTTCAATCGGAATCGGGGCCGGGTCGCTGGCCTGCGAGTTGCTGTCGCGGCGTCATGTTGAAATCGGTCTGGTGCCATTCGGAGCGATTGGCATGACGGTTTTCTGCGTTGACCTCTATCTGGCTACCCGCCATATGGCTCCCGTAGGCGTGAGCACGCTGGGGGAGTTCAGCAGCCAGGCCGCCAACTGGCGTGTGATGGGGGATTTGCTGCTGCTGTCATTCTTCACTGGTCTGTTCAGTGTGCCGATGTACGCGTTGGTGCAGAATCGCTCCCGGCCAACACACCGTGCCCGCATCATTGCAGCAAACAACATTCTTAACTCGATGTTTATGATTGTCAGCTCGGTGCTCGCCGGCGCTTTGCTCAGTAGCGGTTTTACTGTGCCAGAGGTATTTCTGGCTACCGGCATTCTGAATGCCCTGGTCGCCGGCTATATCTTCTTTCTTGTGCCCGAGTATTTTCTGCGCTTTCTGGCCTGGGTTGTCTCGCGCCTCATGTATCGCTTCCGGGTCGTGGGTGATCACCATATTCCGGACCAGGGGGCAACGATCGTTGCGGCCAATCATGTGAGCTATGTTGATGCCGTTCTGTTAATGGCGGCTAACCCGCGGCCAACAACCTATCTGATGGACTACCGAATTTTCCGTACGCCGGTACTGGGTTGGCTATTCAAACTGGCGGGTGCGATTCCGGTGGCGCCGCAAAAAGAAGATCCGCAGGCTTACGCCAGGGCGATGCAGGCCGCCTCGGAAACCTTGAATGGCGGGGGAATGCTCGGTATTTTTCCGGAAGGTGGTATTACCCGTGATGGCCGGTTGCAAACGTTCAAACCCGGCTTTCTGAAATTGCTGGCCAATGCCAAGGCGGCCGGCGTTGAGGTAACCGTTGTGCCAGTTGGCTTGCAGAATCTCTGGGGTTCGACATTTTCCAGAATCGAATCCGGGAGGGCAATGCGAAAGCCCTTCCGACGAGGTTTCTGGAGCCGGGCAGGTGTCAACATTGGCGCGCCGATGGATCCGGCGGATTTAAGCGTCGATTCGCTGCATCAGCAAGTGGCAGCTCTTGTCGATGACGATGTTTTTGCCTCGGAAGCCTAAAGGATATCCCGCAGCGGCAACCACTGAAACGCCAGTGTCTTGGCCCACTTCATCCAGCCGGCATACTGGTCAGGGTTGTCGGTTGCCGCATTCCAGCTGTTGGCTGATCGCATATCCGTCAGAATCGCCTGCCGAACCTGAGCTGCCAGAGTGGGTTCGGTTAAGATCACGCCCACTTCGGTGTTCAGGTTCTCGGAGCGCGGATCCAGGTTGAACGTTCCGATATAAACCGTGCTGTGGTCGATTATCATCGTCTTGGCATGCAACGAAAAAATCGGTGTGTGTCCTGAAGCGGTCTTGAATTTGCCCATTCGCTGTTGCTCAATCCTGGCATCCGGGCGGAATTCAAAAATCTCGACGCCCATCTCCAGCAATTGTTCGCGTTGGTTTCGGTAGCCGCTGAACGCTTGCAAATTATCAGTGGCAGCCAATGAATTGGTGTTGATCCTGACTTTCACACCGCGTGCAAGCGTCTGACGAATCAATGCCAGCGCCGGGTCAGACATTACCAGATAAGGCGACTGGATCAACACCTCTTGGCGGGCATTGGCCATCAGGCGAGCCAGCGCTTCTGTCGTGCGCCCGCCGCCGTCCAGTTGATACCGCGTGCTCTTGTTCTTGCCAGGTAAATCACTGATGAAACGCACATCGCCCCACACAATGTCATTGGTCAGGCGTTCGAATTCACCGGGGGTACCGGCAATGGTCTGGCGCACCTCGGGCTGAAAATTCTCAGTGGAAGCGGCGTACTTGTGCAGATTTCGATAGTGCTGTTGAACATCAGCATCTGAAATAGTCACTTTGTCTTCAAGCAAGCCAACACCGTCAAATTGCTCATGAACCGGCACAGACAAGGTGTGACGCCAGAAGCGCTCAAAGCTAGCGGTGATCTCTTGCGGGGCCTGGCCAAGCAACAAGATGTCTCGGTCGCGAAAATTGTACTTGTGGCTATAGTCAAAATACTCAGCCGCCATATTGCGCCCGCCGGTTATTGCCACTTTGTTGTCAACGATAAAAGTCTTATCGTGCATCCGCTGATTGAAACCGCGGAAATCAGCGAACATGTTTAGGACCCGCCGAAACAGGCTGACACCCACTTGATGTCTCGGGTTGTAAATCTTGATTTCGACATTCGGGTGCCAGTCCAGGGCCAACATGGTCTGGGCCGCTGCGTCAATTAGCAGATCATCAACAATAACGCGAACCTTGACACCACGATCGGCAGCGCGAAGCAAGGCCTCGCCAGCCAGAATGCCGATGTTGTCAGTGCTCCAGATGAAGTATTGAACATCAATCGATTCTCTGGCGTGATCCACCAGCCACGCCCGGGCGCGCAAGGCTTCGGCCCCGGTCTCCAGGACATAGGAGCCGGTCTGACCAGCGTGATTCGCCAGAAACTGGTCAACAGTCGCCATCGGACCCGGTTCGACTGGGAGGGCCGAGGCTGCCAGAGCCGGTATCGCGCACCATCCGAGCACGAGTGATGCCAAAACGTTGATCAGGTATCGACGCAAACCGGTAAAGGCAGCGGGTGCGGAAAATGGCCTGCTGACAGGCCGATCTGTTTCATTGTTGGATCGCGCGTTCATACGCGCCGAGGCTAGCAAACTTGCCCGCGAAGCGTCTGAATCGCACCGTCACCGGCTCGAGGCGTCTGATGAATGGTGTCTGACGCGTTGTTGCCGTCATGACGTCAGTACGGTGTGCCATAGTCTTCCGGTGCCTCGACCGTCCAGGTCGAACGGCGCCAGAATGCTGCAACACACAGAGCGCCGATCGCCAACTCGATACCCAGCGCCCCCAGGATATCCGCTGAGGGCAGGCCATCCAACGCCAGACTGATGAGCCGGCCCAGCGGAAAGGCCAGGAATACCGTCAGGGCGACAGCGCTGGCGAGGTGAGCCAGCGCCGGTCGGAAAAGACCTGCGAGCATGATTGAACCAAGAGTGGCAAGACCTGCGGCAAGCCCGCGTAGCTCGCTCAACAAGTCCGGGTTGTGACCCAGTTCGATCCCGTAGTAGCTATAAAACAGACGGGGGGCGGTCATGATGAAGCCACCGATCCCAAGTGCCGTTAGACCGGCGATGAGCAGAGTGAATTTCTGGAATTTGCTGATGGTCATTTATCGGGCTCCTGAATTTGCCGCCGTTCGCGAGATTCGCCAGGGCGTATATCCATAGTGAGCGTTTTCGCCCGACCCGTATTGACCGATGGAGCCAGAGTTTTGACACGGGAAGCCAGCAGCCGGGAGTTCAGGAACGCCCGGAGCATCCCGAGCAAGCCGGCTGGCTGCTCCTTATTTGAAGATTCTGCCGAGAGCGCCCTTCACCTGATTGAGACTTCGGACCGCTGCATTGCTGGTCCGGGCAACCGAGTCAGCCTGGCGGGCGACCGAATTGATCGTGGCAATTGTGCTGCTGATCTTTTGCAGTTCAACCAGTTCCGGCGATATTTGCTTATCTTCAAACCGAATCTGATCTTGTGCCGCCCGGGCGCGGATAGCGGGTGGAGAGTCAGCCATTGCTTGTCGATTCATGGCGGTCTGGATTGAAGGGATCAGTCGGAAGTCTTCGTTCGATACGCTGCCTTTACTCGACGTTTTAATCAATCCCGATTTCGCGTACTGATTAAGAGCCGATATTGTTTCCGTGGTGTCTTTTTCTTCCTTGAAGGCCGTGGTGTAAAGACTGGACCGTTCATTTAGTGCCCACTTGACTTCGTCGTACTCCATTTCTACTTCGTAGTTGGAAACACCTTTCCGGTCCAGGCCGAATACGATTTCGCCGGTCATTTTTCCTGACACTGGCTGGAACAATGAGTCAGGAACCATTTGTCCGAATGCCTGCGTGTCGACATTCTCCAGGTAGACCGTTAGTCCCTGCACCGCAGGCATCCATCCCACTTGTTGCATCCCATCGGCTTTCTGGTTGATTGGCCAGAAGGGGTTGATTTCACCCGATGCCTTGATCAGGCCGTCGGCGGTACGTCCGTCAAAGTCAACCCGGATTGGCTGCTCTTCTTCCTGAAACCAGCCGAGAATGTCGCTGAGGACTAATTCGGCATCATCGATATTCAGTTCTGATGTCAGTCGCTGAATTCGTCCATTGCCAGACTTGGCCTGTAAGTGTTCAATCCAGACGATCTTCAGGTCTTTGACTTCCACCGACGCAATGTCGAATTCGGACAGCTCTGTGTCTCTACTGTCGATTCTTTGCTGGATCGAGTCGATCTGTCTTGTCAGATTTCTGGCGCTCATCGCGCTTTCCCAGTTCCAGCTTCCGCTGTTCTTGTTTTCGATATAGATCGTCGGGTCATTGACAACGATTGATTCGATCGAGCCAACCAGATCCGGACTGAACGAAAGCAAACTACTACGCCGGAAGTTTGCGGTAATGGAATCTGCGCGCATGAGTTCGTCGTTGGTGAAGCGTCCTTTGCCTTTCCAGTTGACGTTCCTGGCAGTCACCGTGCCGCCGAGCAAACTGACCGACCAGTCTTCGACACTTATATCAAGACGATGGTTCTTGGCAGCCGACTCGATAATTGCACCTGCGGCACCGGGAATAGCGACAAACTTGAAGAAGCTGCCAAGTCCTGCGGCTACCAGGAGCGCAAACAGCACTACTGATCGCTGTCGAATGAAGTTCAGAAAACGAGTTGTCAGGCCAAGTTTGTCAGTTCCGATACTGACTGCTGAATCTATCGTTGAACGAAGTTCTTCTACGCTATCCTGTTCTTTATCCACCTTGAGTTCCCCTGATCGTTTTTTATCTTCTGATTTGGCTTGATTCGATTCAGGCGTAACTATACGCCGGGCGCGTCATCTAATCGACATCAATACTCGATGGTTTGCGAGCATTTTGACCTTTTTGGGGGGGCAGTTCGGCGCCATCATCCGGATAGCTGGCCGTACACTTGAATCGGCAACCAGGTAATCACTTCAGGGACCAGTAAGACCGTGACAATGACTGTGAGTTGAATAAGCAAAATGGGGATGACGCCTCGGTAGATATGACTGAGCGTCACGCCGGGCGGAGCAGAGCCTTTCAGAAAAAACAAGGCAAAGCCAAATGGCGGTGTCAGGAACGAGGTCTGCAAAACTAGCGCGGTGACGCCGGCCATCCAGATCATCGCGAGTTTGCCGTCACCGGCATGGGCGGCAAAGTCGAGCGCCTGTAGAACCGGGATAAACAAAGGCAGGGTGATGACGGTGATTTCGATCCAGTCGATGAAGAATCCGAGCACAAAAATCAGGCCGACAACGAGCAATAAAGTTGCCCATGGTCCCATCTGCAGGGAGGTGAGAAGGTCAGCAATCGCGGTGTCGCCGCCAAAGTATCTGAACGGGTAGGAAAAAACCGCAGCCGCGATGATGATGAAAAAAACCATTGCCGACAGGTTCGCGGTGGTGCGCACCAGGTCTTTGAACAGCGGCCAGGTCAGGCGCCCGTTCAGGAACACCAGAAGCAGGCCGCCGGCTGCGCCAATGGCACCGGACTGAGACGGGGTTGCCAGGCCCATGATGATCGAGCCGAGCACAGTGGCAATAAGCGCCAGTGGCATGATCAGGCCGCGGACAAATAGCGTGAGCCAGCCGGTAGTCGTCTCCGGGTAATCGTCTGTTGCTGCTGCCGTTTGTGCCGGTGGTGCATACCAGCCGCGAATCAGGTAGTAGAGCAGGTAGAGCAGAATCAGCAGTCCGCCCGGTACCACTGTCGCCATGAACATGCTGCCAACCGGAACCTGGAATTTTCCGGACAGGAAGAACAGCATGACGGCGGGCGGCAGGATAATGCCAACGGTGCCGGCTGCCGCGATTGCACCGGTCGCTTCGGCGGGGCGGTAACCATGTTTGAGCATGGCCGGCAGCGCAATTAACGCCAGGGTGACGACCGAGGCACCCACTACACCAGCAGCGGGGGCCAGGACTACGCCGATCAGCAAGACGGCAATGGCCAGCCCCGCTGGCAGCCGGCGAAGCAGATAGCGCAGCGAGGTCAGCATGTCCTGGGCAATACCGCTTTTCTCGAGAGCGACGCCCATAAACAGAAGCATTACGACAGCCGGGTAAAACGGAGTGCCGCGAATCGCGTAAATCAGTTTTGGCGCAATGTTATAGAGCGCGATGAACGGCATCTCGTCGAGTGCAATCCCGACAAAGCAGAAGGCAATGCCGACACCGCACAGAATAATGGCCACCGGCAGGCCAGAGAACAACAACACCACCAATGAGCCGAGCATCAGAAAAGGCAGTGCATCAATCATCGGTGGGTTTCCTGGCGGTCTGGCCAGTTAGCAGGTAACCGAGGTGGCGAATAGTGCGGGCAAGCACTGCCACGCAAAATAGGCCGACACCCAGCGGTACGGTGGCGACGATAAGCCAGCGCGCTGGAGCGCCGAGTGCGATTGCGGCACGCTCACCGCCTGCGTAAGTGCTGTAGGTCATATCGGCGCCGTACCAGATCACAATCAGGCTTACCGGTAAAACGAACAAAAGCGTGCCGGCGATTTCAATGAGAGATTTGCTGCGGCGAGAGAGCCGGTCTCTGAGAATATCAACCCGGACGTGGGCGTCGTTCAAATAGGCCGCCGCAATTGCCATGAAGACAAACATGACAAACAATTCGCCTTCCATGGCGTTAAACAGGGAGCCGGGTTTGTTCAACACGCCGCGCAAGATAATTTCTATCAGTCTTACGCCAATCAGAGCCGGTAGCAGCACAATGGCGGTAAACACGCCCAGTCGGCGAATTGCGCGTTCTGTTCGCAACAAAACCCGTCCGAATGAAGGCGTGAATAGTCGATGAGCCATACGCATCGGGGAATTATGCCGGAATGACGCTTGCGCTTAAGATGTCGGACGAACACCATCAGGCCAGGGCTTCCAATTTCTTGTGATGCGAACTATTTCTCTTAGTCAGGCTCGTCGGGTGGCACTCGCCGCCCAGGGCTTTGGCAGTAAGACTGTTCATCAGTCAAGACTGAATGCCACACCAGCTAACCGCAGGGCCTTGCGCGAAGTGATGAATCAATTGCATCTGCTGCAACTCGATTCGGTGCCGGTTATTACGCGTACCCAATACCTGCCGGTTTACTCTCGCCGCGGGCACTACCCCCATGATTTGCATGATCAGATTGCCTATGATCAGGATGAGTGGTTCGAGGCCTGGGCGCATGAAGCCTCACTATTGCCGGTGCGGTTTGAGCCATTGTTGCGCTGGTTAAAGCGTCGGGTTCGCCAGGGAGAGGTCTGGCAGTCACTGCATCGGGTCGCGACCGAGGAAGCGCCCTATGTCAAAAAGGTTCTGAATGAAGTCCGCGATCGAGGCCCGCTGCGCGCGTCTGAGTTGAGTGACCCTCGTCCGCACCAGGCCACTGGCGGTTGGGGCAGTGGGTCACTGGGGTCTCTGGCACTCGACTGGTTGTTTCGGGCCGGCGAGTTGGGCGTCCGCAGGACCGGTAATTTCGAAAAATCGTTTGACGTCATTGACCGGATAGTTCCGGCGCAGATTCTCAGTCAGGAAACGCCAACGGAAGACCAGGCACTTGCTGAGTTGTTGGCCCTGGCCACCCAGGCGCATGGAGTCGCGACAGCGGAAGATCTGATTGATTACTTCCGCTTGCCGATCAAGCCGGCCCGGCAAGCGCTTGCCGGTTTGCTTCATGCCGGGCGGCTGGAGCAATGCCAGGTTGAGGGCTGGAAGAAGCCGGCTTATTGCCTGCCCGGTCTGCAGCTGCCCCGTGCGATTCATGCCAGCGCTCTGTTGTCGCCATTTGATCCGGTCGTCTGGTGTCGTGACCGGGCGGAGCGACTATTCGATTTTGAGTACCGTCTCGAAATCTACACACCACAGGCCAAGCGTCGTTGGGGGTATTACGTCTTGCCGTTTCTGCTGGGCGACAGAATCGTGGCCCGGGTTGATCTCAAGAATGACCGGCAGGCTGGGGTTTTGAGAGTTCTTGCTGCCCATCTCGAGTCAGGCCAGGACGCGGGCAGGGTGGCGAGCGCTCTGGCCGATGAACTGAATCTGATGAAGGCGTTTCTAAGCGCAACCCGCATTGTGATCGGACGACGCGGGAACCTGATTGCGCCATTGCGGCAGGCGATGCGCTAGGGCTTGACGATCAAACCCGTCTACACTGGCTGTTTTATAACCTGCCACTGGAAGTGCGATGTCGTTCAATACCCTTGACCTATCTGTTCAGGACCGAATCCTGACCCTGACGCTGAACCGCCCGGATCAGATGAATTCTTTTACCGTTGAAATGGCCAACGAACTGGTGGCTGTTTTCAATCAGGCCAGTGAAGACGACGACGTGGGCGCCGTGGTGGTCACCGGGGCTGGCCGGGCGTTCTGCGCCGGCATGGATTTAAGCGCCACCGGCAACGTTTTTGGGCTTGACGAGTCGCTGGCGCCTACTGTTGCTGACATGAACGAGCGCCTGGACGACGAGGCGATCTTTAATGGGGTGCGTGACACAGGCGGGCGGGTTGTCTTGTCCATTTTCGATTGTAAGAAGCCGGTCATTGGCGCGATCAATGGCGCCGCCGTGGGTATTGGTGCGACGATGACGCTGGCGATGGATATCCGGATGGCTTCCAGCAAAGCCAAGATTGGTTTCGTTTTCGGCAAAATCGGTGTGACGCCGGAGGCTTGTTCAACCTGGTTTCTGCCCCGGCTGGTTGGGATGCAACAGGCTCTGGACTGGGTTTACAGTGGCGAGTTGATCGGTGCTGAACAAGCCCAGTCAGCCGGGCTCGTCAAATCTGTTCATCAGCCTGATTCCTTGCTGGATGACGCTAAAGCGCTTGCCAGGAGCTATATCGAAAACCGCTCACCGGTCGCGGTGGCTCTGGCTCGCCAGATGATGTATCGAAATTCGGCAATGCCAAGCCCTCTGGACGCTCACAAGATTGATTCGCTCGCGATTTATTATGCGAGTCTTGCTGATGGAAAAGAGGGGGTCGCTTCGTTTCTTCAAAAACGGGACCCCTCTTTCTCGGGTAAAGCATCCCAGATGCCGGAGTTCTATCCCTGGTGGTCGTGATCGAAAATTCGATCATCGCCTAAATCGTTTGAACCGGTTGAACCGATCGTGCGACTCAAGTCTTTAACCGGGAATGGAGGTCGTGATGTCTGGTGGGCTTTATCTAGTGAGAAGAGGACTGGTCTGGCTGGGCTGGTTGATGTTGGGCGCCATGCTGGCGCTGGCCGGCTGTGGCGATGACCGCCGGCTCGCGAATGTCAGTGAGGCCGAAATTGCCGCAAAATCGCAAGCCTGGGCGCAACATCAGATTTCCGACTATACGATGGTCTATCGGGAGTCGTGTTTCTGTGAGTCCGGTGAGATTACGGTTGTTGTTCGCGGTGGCAAATTGGAGAATGCCACCCGCGAAGTCAATGGTGTGACAGGGGTTAGTGCAGTACAAAACCCGCAGACGGTTGCCGGTCTGTTTGATCTGATCCGGCGCGCTCGGCAAGAGGCCGATGAACTCGAAGTACGGTTTGATGATGCGCTGGATTTTCCCGACAGGATATCAATTGACTGGTACCGCAATGCGGTCGATGATGAGTACGGCTTGACCGTCGTTCGACTAACCCGGCAGTAAACCTTGGATGCCCGAAGCGGCCGGGATCAGTCGCCACCGGCTGGTAGCGCAACATTGTCGGGATGACCTCTAAAGCGTCTCCAGCTTGCGCGTAAGTCTGCCTCAAGCATGACCATCGCCGGGGTCAGTAACATCAGTAAGACGGTTCCGAGCAAGACGCCCACTGCAATCGACACGGCGAGCGGTATCAGGAATTGAGCCTGAATACTACGTTCGATAATCAGCGGGAAAATTCCCAGGAAGGTGGTGACTGCGGTGAGAAATACCGGTCGGAACCGCGACTTGGCAGCGCTGATAATCGCCTCGGCAGGGGCCAGACCTCGCGCACGCTCTTCGTTGACAAAATCAACCAGTACCAAAGCACCGTTAACAATAATGCCCGACAGCCCAACGATGCCGAACAAACTGGTCAGACCGAAACTCAGGTCGAGCGCCATATGGCCAATAGTTGCGCCAACCAGTCCAAACGGAATAGAAACGATCACAATGAACGGCTGGGCATAAGAACGGAACGCCAGCGCAAGCAGCGCGAACATCACAAAGACGGCCAGTAGAAAGCTGCGCGCCAGCGCCGGCAGGGTCTGGCCTTGCTCGCGCTGTTCGCCGCCCATCGCGTAGCTCAACCCCGCTACCTGTTGTTCCAGTTCCGGCAGAAACTGGTTGATCAGCCGCGCATTGACTTGTTGTCCGGTGATTCTGGCCAGATCTATTTCCGCGCGAACGGTGTTCATGCGCCGTCCGTCTTCGCGCACAATTGTGGGCGCACCGAATCCCAGGCTAATCTGCGCAACCTGGTCGATCGGGACATAACCACCGTCCGGGGTGCGCACCCGGTACTGGCTGATGTCGCCCAGGGAATTGCGCTGCGAGATCGGCAGCCGGACATATACGCGCACTTCATCGCGACCGCGTTGAATCCGAGCCGCTTCCGCGCCGTAGAAAGCCGCGCGCACTTGTTGGGAAAGCGATTCGACCGTCAGGCCGAGCGTGCGGGCATAAGGTTTCAGGACGAATTGCAGTTCTCGTTTACCCGGTTCGCGATCATCGCGAACATCAAACACGCCGTCGATTCGATCAAGCTCCTGGCGCAGTGCGCTTACAGCCTGAGCCAGACCCGCTTCGGTCCGCGCCGAGAGTTGCACCTGTACGGGCGAGCCCAGATTAATGACGTTTGAGGCATAAGAGAGCTTGCGCGCTGGGGGGAGCGAGGCGGCCAGCTCACGCCATCGATTCTCCAGCGCCTTGCCGGTAACAGTGCGTTCTTCCGGGTCGATCATTTCGACAATCACGGAGGCTATGTTGCCTTTGACCAGTCCCAGTGCAGCGCCGGCGCCGGGGCCGGATGCTTCCTGGGTGCCAACTGTGATCAGGGTTGTCTGGACAATCTCGCTCTGACCGCCGGTTAATTCGTCACCGGCCAGTCGGGCCAGTCGCTCCAGTTCGGTTGCATAAGCCAGCGTATTTTGCGCCGGGGTGCCTTCAGCCATTTCGAGTTTGGCGGTGACATAGCGACCTTCGACTTGCGGAAAGAACGAGAACTTCACGTAGCCGGCACTGATGACTCCGATGGTCATGATGAACACGCCGAGAGCGCCCGCAATGATTACCATATAGTGCGCGACAGAAAAGCGCAGGGCGGACTCAAGCGGGCCGTTGACAAACCCGTTTAGCGCGCGGTCCACGCCTGCCCGCAGTCGGGCGAACAGGCGACTGACGAAGTTGCGGTTGGTTTTGTGTAGTTTCAGGCGGCTCAGGTGATGCGGCATGATCAGCAAGGCTTCAAGCACCGAAATGGCCAGCACGATGATGACAATCGCCGGGATCTGAAACAGGAACTTGCCAATCGTGCCTGGCGCAAACAATAGCGGTAGAAACGCCACCATTGTGGTGGCCACCGCGAGTGTTACCGGCAGGGCGACTCTTTGTGCACCGCGAATAGCGGCGGCCATCGGATCGCCGCCTTTTTGTATTTCATCGTAGATTTTTTCGCCCATCACAATTGCATCGTCAACCACAATGCCGATGGCCAGAATGAATCCGAATAAAGACATCATGTTGATTGACAGACCGATTACCGCCATGACGGCAAACGCCCCGACGAAAGCCACTGCGATGCCGGCTGATACCCAGAAGGCCAGAGCCAGATCCAGAAACAGCGACAAAGAGAGCATCACGAGAATGATGCCGATCGTCCCGTTTTTAATCAGCAGGTTAAGGCGGTTGTTGAACTCGGTGGCGTCATTGCGCCAGATCGTGACATCTATGCCAGTTGGCAGATCTGCCCTAAGCGTGGTGTCAACATATTGCTCAACGGCTTTGACGACATCCAGAACCTTTTCCTCGCCAACCCGGAATGCGCGCACAAAGGCGGCGGGCTTGCCGTTGTAACGCATGATCAGATCTTCATCGCGAAACCCGTCGTGGATGGTCGCGATGTCCCCCAGGCGGACGTTGGCACCGTTGGAGCCCGAGACGATCACAATGTCTTCAAAGTCCCGGGAGGTGTAGCTGCGGCCCTTGGTGCGGAGCAAGATCGACTCCGCGCCAGTCTTGATGTCGCCGCCAGGCAGATCGAGACTTGACCGGCGCACGACCGCCGCGATATCGGCCAGCGTCAGACCATAAGCCCGCAATACATCGTTTGGCACTTCAATAGAGAGTTCATAGTCGCGGACTTTGGATACCTCCGCCAGCGAGACATTGGGCAGTGCCGATAAGTCATCTTTGATCCGCTGGGCCTGTTCCCGCAGCACCGATTCGCCCACATCGCCAAAAATAGCCAATTCGACGACTCGTTGCCGATTGGCCAGTTCGCGGGTGATTGGGCGTTCGATTTGCTCGGGGAATGCGGTGATCCGGTCGACGGCCGATTTGAATTCATCGAGTTTGTCTTTCGCCGTAATGCCGCGAGCCAGTTCGATCCGCACAACCCCAACGCCTTCGGCGGCAATACCGATAATCCGCTCGATCCCATCAATGCCCTGAATCTGTTCTTCGATTCGCTGAACGATGGATTCTTCGATTTCGTCAGGTGAGGCACCGGCGTAGGCCACCCGGGTTTCGATCACGTCAAACGAGATCTCCGGAAAGACTTCTTGTTTGATCGTCAGGGCGCTCATGACGCCGGCGACCATGATCAGCCCCATCAGCAGGTTGGCTGCCACCGGGTGCGCAGCCATCCAGGCGATCAGGCGGTTCATGTTTTAGGGGACTCCGGCGCGACAGTGCCACGCGCCTCATGGGCTTGAGCGGCCCCGTTTTTTGGTTTGGCGGTGCGTACCCGCATGCCATGTGTGACGACTTTGAGGTCCGAGGTAATGACGCCAACCGCGTCCGGTTCGGGGGTCAGTCGCACGGCGACCATGTCGTCGATTTCGGTCAGCACTTCAGCCGTCACGATGTTGACAGTATCTTGCCGGGTCATCAGCCAGAGCTGGTTCTGGTCGCGCAGAGCCCGGCGTGGCAACAGGTAAAACTGCCCGAGGTCGCGTCCGGCAATTTTTGCGGTGGCGTACATGCCGACCAGTAACGGCGGACCGTTCTCACCACCTTCCTCGACCGGTTCACCGGCCGCGCTGGGTTCAAGCGGCCTGACGACAACGTTAAAGGTTCGGGTGGCACTATCAATTGCCGCTTCTATACGTTCTACCTGCCCGGGCCATTCATACAGCTTGCCTCCGTGGCTGACCTGAATGGAGGCGCTTGCCGGCTGGCCGCCAATTTGCCCCCACGGGTCATTGATCAGAGACATATCCTTGCTGGTTAGCGAGATTGAGATTTCCAGCGCCTTGTCATCAAACAAACGGGCGATTTCCCGGCCGGGCTGAACCATGTCGCCGATACTGACCGACTCCGAAAGCACCCGGCCATCAAAAGGTGAGGCGATGGCGGTGCGGCCAAGATCGATCCGGCGTTGACTTTCGATGGCTCTGGCGCGTGCCAGACCGGCTTTCGCCTGATCGCGATTGGCTTTCGCCTCGTCGAGTTTTTGCCGCGACAGAAAGCCTTGTTCGATCAGGGTTTCAGTGCGTTTGATGGATTGTTCCGCCAGTGACAAGGCGGCTGCCGCAGACTGACGGTCTGCGCGGGCCTGGGCGAGGGTGGCCTTGAACGGGGAGGCATCAATGGCGAGCAGTAACTCGCCGCGCCGGACGGTTCCGCCTGAAACCAGGTTTTTGCTCAGGCGAACGATACGGCCCTGCGTCTCGGCGGCGAGCGAGACCTGATTGCGTGGTTCAACCAGGCCGTTTCCGATTACTGGCAGACTGCCACTCTGTTTGTCCAGGGTGGCGATTCGCACGATCGGGATTTGTCTTACGATCGGTTTGACTGTCGGGCGCGGTTTGAATACCTGTAAAGCTACAAAGACGCCAATGCTTCCCGCCAGCAGGACGAGCGCCAGCAGCACCCATGGCCAGCGCCGCGCAACAGGGGGCGTGTTGCCTGGCTCGGCAAGATAGGATTTGGAAGCTGGTGTATTCAATAAGGCTCTCGGTAGCGGGATTCGGCCTGCGAACGTTCCATTTTATCAACCAGGCCGCGTACATTAAGAATAATGTAGCGGGCAAACGTCCGAAAATGATGAGCCAACCTATATTTAGGTTAAGGCAGTGTTAATACAGTCACTGTGACAGTCAATGCGATAGTCAGAGTGGGCAGTCAATCCAGGAGTTTGCACAGTGGGGTCGGAAAAATCGGATTCGTCGCAATCAGTCAGGATGGCCTACCTGAGCCATCCCAGCTCCCGTTTGCACGATATGGGCGAGGGGCATCCTGAGTGTCCGGAACGAGTGGGGGCGGTTCACGAGGCACTACGGCAAGCCGGTCTGCTTGAACAACTGGACGCCATCACGGCTCCGGAGGTTACTGATGAGCAAATCCTGCGTGTTCATACCCGTGCCCATCTGGATCGTCTGCTTGCGGCCAGTCCGGAACACGGTCTGGCGCAGCTTGATCAGGACACGGCGATGAACGAGCATTCGCTCAGCGCTGCCCGGCACGCTGCCGGCGCGTTGGTTCACGCCACCGAGTTGGTCATCTCAGGTCAAAAGCAGCGTGCCTTCTGCAATGTTCGTCCACCGGGCCATCATGCCGAATCGGACCGGTCAATGGGGTTTTGCCTGATCAACAGCGTGGCAGTCGGGGCGGCCCATGCGCTGTCGGTTGGCAAATTGAACCGGGTCGCGATTATTGATTTCGACGTGCATCACGGCAATGGCACCGAGGACATATTTGCCGCTGAACCCCGTGTTCTGATGGCCTCTACTTTTCAGACGCCGCTCTATCCGGGAACCGGTGTCGAGCCGCTGGGCCCCAATATGCATAACGTTGGCCTGCCGCCCGCCAGTGGCGGCGAAGCCCTGAGGCGAGCGGTGGCTGACGTCTGGTTACCGGCACTTGAAGTCTTCAGGCCCGAACTGCTCTTTATTTCGGCAGGCTTTGATGCACACGACGAAGATCCGCTGGCGCAGCTGCGCTGGCAGGATGAAGACTATGCGTGGGTCAGTGAAGTATTGGTTGAGCAGGCAAACCAATACTGCCAGGGGCGCATCGTTTCAGCGCTGGAAGGAGGGTATGCATTGCCTGCGCTGGGTCGGTCGGCCGTGCGGCATGTGCAGGCAATGCTCAGTCCGTAATCAGGCTTTGTCGTGCAAACGGGTGGCGTATTCCACCTCTTCCTTGGAGCCCATAAATACCGGCACCCGTTGGTGTAGCTGGGTGGGTTGCACATCCATGATTCTTTCGGTGCCGGTGGTGGCGGCACCGCCGGCCTGCTCGACCAGGAACGACATCGGATTGGCTTCGTACATCAGCCGGAGTTTGCCTGGTTTGTCCGGGTCGCGCGAATCAGCCGGGTACATAAAGATACCGCCCCGGGTCATGATGCGGTGGACATCGGCAACCATCGAGGCCACCCAGCGCATGTTGTAGTTCTTGCCGCGTGGCCCGGTCTTGCCGGCGAGTAATTCGCTCACGTAGCGTTGAACCGGCTCATGCCAGTGACGTTGATTGGAGGCGTTGATCGCGTATTCGCTGGTTTGCTCCGGAATACTCATCTGTGCTGCAGTCAGATACCAACTGCCGGTCTCGCGATCCAGGGTGAAGCAGGCAACGCCGTCTCCAACCGTCAGAATCAATTGGGTGGATGGCCCGTAAACCGCATATCCAGCCGCTACCTGGGTGGAGCCGCGCTGCAGAAAATGAGATTCGTTCGGGTCTTTGACGCCTTCCGGCAGGCGAAGCACTGAAAAGATAGTGCCAATAGAAACATTGACATCAATGTTTGATGAGCCGTCCAGCGGATCAAACAACAACAGGAATTCACCCTTGGGATAACGGTTCGGAATCGTGTAGGGGTCGTCCATTTCTTCGGAAGCCATCGCCGCCAGATTGCCCCCCCATTCGTTGGCTTCAAGCAGGGTTTCATTGGCGATCACGTCGAGCTTTTTCTGTGCTTCGCCTTGTACGTTGTCGGTTCCTGCTTCGCCGAGAACATCGGCCAACGCCCCTTTGCCTACCCCGTAGCTGATTCGTTTGCAGGCCCGTGCCACGACTTCCAGCAGCATGCGAAGTTCGGCGGGTATCAGGCCTTTTTCACGCTGCTTTTCAACTAGGTATTGGGTCAGGCTAATTCTTTGCACGCGAGGATCTCCTAAGGGATGCGTTGGCTATTCTGGATGATGCTTAATCGGCCAGGGTTTTGGAAATGATTTCGGTCACATCCCTGGAAAGTGGGGGCCCTTCGGCCAGTTCGGTCAGGGTATTTTTCATCATTTGCTGGCGGGCCGGGTCGAATTTTCTCCAGCGGTCCATGACCCGGGCCAACCTGGAGGCAACCTGCGGATTGATCGGGTCCAGCTCAAGAATCTGATCCCGCCAAAAGCGATATCCGCTGCCGTCAAGAGCATGGAATTCGGCCAGGTTGCCGCCGCAGAAAGCGCTGATCAGTGACCGGACCCGGTTCGGGTTGCGGTTTGAGTAGGCCGGATGTTGCCGTAATTCGGTGACGCGGGTCAGAACCGGTGGCTCACCCGGCTGGCGATGAGCGGTCGCCTGCATCGCAAACCATTTGTCCATCGCCAGCGGTTCGTCCTGGTACTGGTCGGCGAACCATTCCAACATGGCTTCGCGGTCCGGCGAAGCGCTGTTGAGCAAGGCGATCAGGCCTGCCGAGCGGTCGGTCATGTTGTCGGCGTTTTGCGCTTTCTCGGCGGCCAGTGAGGCAAACAGTCCTTCGCCGGTCTGAACCAGGTAGGAAAGCGCGAGATTCTTGAGTGATCTCAGTCCGGCTGACGCAGCGTCCGGCTGATAAGGCTCAGGTCGCGATGACGCTTCAAAGCATTCCACGAATACCTGTTCAAGCGTGAGGGCCAGATGCGAGCTCACAGCATTACGGGCCGCACGTATTGCGACCGGGTCCACTTGTGACAGTTGCTCGGCAATATATCCCTCGCCCGGAACTGTCAAAGCCAGCGCTTTGTACGCCGGATCGAGTTGATCATCCGCCAGTACCTTTGCAACCACGCCGGTCAGGCTGGCACAGGCTGCCGCCGGATCAGTGCCGCCAAGTGTTGACAGAACGGCCATCACAAACAGCCGCTGAATAGCCTCCCACCGATTAAACGGGTCGTCATCATGTTCGGCGAGAAATCCAAGCGCGGCATCGTCGTAATCGAAGTGCAGAATCACGGGCGCGGAAAATCCACGCAGAATCGAAGGGGTTGGCTTTGAGCTCAGGCCGGTGAATACGAACCGGTGGGCGTCTTCGGTCAGTTCCAGGACGGTTTCTGTGGTTTCCGGTCCGCCATCGGGCTGATCGCTCAGGCGCAGTGTTTGTTTTTTTCCGTCCTGGCCCAGCAGGGCGAGCGCGACCGGAATCAGGTTTGGCTGTTTGTCATTTTGCTGGGGGGTCGGCGCGCAAAATTGTTTCAGTTCGAGCGTGTACTGCTGGCTCTGGGCATCATAGTGATCAGTGACGCTCAGGATTGGCGTGCCGGCCTGCGAATACCAGCGCTTGAACTGTTCGAAGTCGCGCTGGTTGGCATCGGCAAGTGCCGCGATAAAGTCATCGCAGGTCACTGCCTGGCCATCATGCCGTTCAAAATACAAGTCCATGCCGGCACGGAAGCCGGCTTCCCCGACCAGCGTGTGCAGCATTCGAATGACTTCCGCGCCTTTCTCGTACACCGTTACGGTGTAGAAATTATTGATTTCGGCGTAGCTGTCGGGCCGGATCGGGTGGGCCATCGGGCCGGCATCTTCTGCGAACTGAACCGTCCGTAGCAATCGGACGTCTTCAATGCGTTTGACTGCCCGCGCGCTAATCGCAGCGGTCTCGTCGGCAGCCTGGCCGGCCAGCATGTCGGCAGAAAACTCCTGATCTCGAAATACCGTCAGTCCTTCTTTCAGTGTGAGTTGAAACCAGTCGCGGCAGGTTACCCGGTTACCGGTCCAGTTGTGAAAGTATTCGTGACCCACAACAGACTCGACATTCGCGAAATCGGTATCGGTAGCAATCAAAGGGTTGGCAAAGACGTACTTTGTATTAAAGATATTCAGCCCTTTGTTTTCCATCGCGCCCATGTTGAAGTCTGAGACGGCGACGATCATGAAACGCTCGAGATCGAGCTCCAGGCCAAACCGCTTTTCATCCCAGTCGATTGAGTCAACCAGAGCCTGCATGGCATGTTCTGTTTTATTCTGATTGCCTGGCTCAACCCAGATTTGAAGCAAACGCGGTTTGCCCGATCCGGTCGTTACCTGGCGTTCAGAAACGACCAGATTGCCCGCAACCAGGGCGAACAGATAACTGGGTTTTGCAAACGGATCTTCCCATCGGGCCTGGTGCCAGCCATCGCGGTCCGGGCAGGGTGAAGACTCGATCAGGTTCCCATTGCTGAGCAAGACTGGGAAAACCGCCTGGTCGCCGCGCAACGTCACGGTATAACGAGACATGACGTCCGGCCGGTCCAGAAACCAGGTAATGCGGCGGAAGCCCTCAGCCTCGCACTGTGTATAAAGATTGCCGTTGCTAGCATAAAGGCCGCTCAGTGATGTGTTGGCTTTGGGACTGAGCTGGCTGACCGTGACCAGCGTGAAGGCGCGGTCGTCAGCAGGTAACAGACCGGCGGGAATTTCCAGGCTGTCATCCGAAATCCGGAGCTGATCGTTACTGATCAAGTTGCCGTCAATGCTGACCGACAGCAACTGAAGTTGTTCGCCGTCAAGTTTGAGGGGCGGCGTTGATTTTGTGGACGAGCCGTTTCGCCGCACTGTCAGGCTTGCCTCAACCTGCGTATTGCTCGCGTCGAGGTCAAACAACAGCTCAACTGTGTCGATCAGGAATTCCGGAGCCTGGTACTCAGACCGGCGTACGATTACAGTTTGATCAGTTTTCATCGGTATTCGGTTGGCCGCTGCAAAAACAGACTAGTTTACGGGTGATTTACATGCTGCCAGCAGGCAAGACTCGATTACGACGACTTACCCCATTATTTTTACTATTGCTTCTTGTGCAAGTGGTCGCAACAGGATGTGCAAGTCAGTTACGTCATGACGTCACGGTATTCCACGACTGGCCGAGTGGTCTCGTGGAGCGGTCGTTCCGGCTGATCAGAAAAGAAGCGCAGACCGACAGTCTGAAGCACGCCACCTATGAACGAATCGTGCGTTCCGAACTGGTCAACGCCGGTTTCGTCGAGTCGGCCTCGCCGGCGCTGGAGATCAGTTTTGCCTACAAGTTAACTAGCAAGACGATTCGTTACGTTGAATCGGGCCCGGCTTTTGCACCTTATTTTTCGTTTAGTCACGGCTACCGGAGCAGTGGTTTCTCGGTCGCAACGCCTTTGTACTGGGGCTGGCCGTATTACGGCGCCGAGCATGAGGTTGAGCGCAACCAGCGAGAGTTGACTCTTGAAATCAGGGACTTACGAAACAAACCATTCAAGCGGATTTACGAAGCCAGCGCCTTCAGTACCGGCTCCCGGCCGGCAATGGCGGCTGCTTTGCCGTTGCTGATGAAGGCAGTCCTGGCAGATTTTCCGGGCCGCTCCGGGGTTGCCCGACAGGTGAACCTGCCGCTCGCGGATGATTGAGCCGAAGGGCTCCGGCCGCCGGCATGTCCGTCTGTATGTCCGTCAGTCTGCCCGACAGCCTGCAAAATTCAGTCAAATTGCTTGATCTGGCGCAGTCAATCGCCCGGAAATACACTGAATCAGTGGCGTCTGGCAGTATAGTTGAGTCCTAAATATTCGGTCGTTTCCCGATGAGGGAACGGTCCGTTGCCGCGTCATTTGAGGCGTAGCCAAGATCGGAGGAAATCATGTCCGCAAACCCGGTGGCCAATGTGGCCCGAACGCGTCGTGTGTCAGTGTCAGTCAGTCGCCCGGGCCTGATGGCATTAGAGCCCAGAATGCTCTTTGATGGTGCGGTTGGCGCGACAGCCGATGCCGTTTTTGATGTCTATGACGAAGCACCAGAGGCTGCTACCCCGGTCGAAATCAAGACCACGCCTGCGCCGGCCAACCAGGCGCCGATTGCCAATCCTGACCATCGGATTGCCGACGCTGACAGCGGTCCGTTGACCGGTAACGTCATTACTGGCGCGGCGCCCGGCGATGTTGCCGATACCGATCCGGACGGCGATGCTTTTGCGGTGTTTGGCGTGGTTGCCGGAAATCAGTCCGAAGTGCCACTTGGTAATGTGGGCACGGCGGTGCAGGGCGATCATGGCAGTCTGGTCATGCATGATGACGGCAGTTACACCTATACGCCAGATGCCTCTGTTTCCGGTCTCGCAGCCGGTGAGTCAGTGGATGATCATTTTGGCTATCTGGTCTGCGACGACTTCGGCAATATCTCGACAACGACACTCACCCTTACGTTCAGGAATCCGGCCGACGTCACGCCTGATCCGGCCCCTGTACCAGCGCCAACGCCAACGCCAACGCCAACGCCAGTAGATCCGCCGGTTGAGGTGGCGCCACCAACACCACAACCCATTTTGCCGGTTCCGCAACCTCCGGCTGGTACCACTGACCCCGGGTTGGGAGGCGTGCAGCCATTGCCGCCCGTTTCCGGCAATAGTGGCCCGGATCGCGGCGACCCGTTCGCCGGGCGAACGGGTGACGGGACGTTGGCGACTCAGTCTGCGCCGTTTACCTTGTTGTCAGCGGAAAGTGGTCAACCCGTTACGGTTGACACCGGTAATGTCTTCGCCCCGTTCGCCCCCGCTGCTGTTTTGGGCATGGTTGAAACCTCGCCTGAGCGGGATAACCGGCTGGGTAAAGCGCCGGTCGCTATGGTCGATGGTGATCAGCCCACCGCCGAGTCAGTGGTCAAGCCTGAGGTTGTCAAAAAGGCCTCGCTGCAAGCCGATGCCCAGTCCGATCAGAAAAAATCTAGCCGATTTTCAGACCAGATTCGCGATACGGCCCGGCTGGGCGCGCCACTGACCAAGACACAGCAGTGAACCGCTTGATTGGAGCCGGTTGCCTGGCTGGCGCGGAAGGTTCGCTAATCGCTCATGCTCCGCCGCCCGTCGGGTTTTGGCCAGAACAACCGGGATTTTGAGGTTTTTCCGCCGCACTGAAATGGCCAACGGTAGCTGGCCGTGCGAAGCTTCTGGACTGTTACCGTGTCTGAGCAAACCGGGGTGATTGAAACTGCGACTTTGATCACCGGCCTCCATCAATGAAGTCAGGTCGCCGTCAGTTTACGTGGCTGACACTCAGATTTTCTAAGCAAAAGCCAACTATTTAAGAAGGGAAATCTCTCATGGCTCACCAGTCTACTCATCCAGGCCAACGGCTGCGTCTCTCGCTGTTATCCGTTCTGACGGCCGCGGTTGCCGCCGGTTGTGCGGTTTCGCCTGAGCCAGTAACCGATGAGGCTGTCAAGAACCGAGTCGTTGAGGATCGGGCACGCATGTATGCCGATCAGGAGCCAATTACCGGTGCGCTGAGCTACGAAGACGTGGTCTCACGGGTCATGAAATACAACCTGGACTTTCGTCTGCGGATGATGGAAGCAACCCTGGCTCAGCGTCGTTTGGACGTTGGCAACTGGGACATGTTTCCCCGCCTGATGGCGAATGCCGGCTGGGTAACCCGAAACAATGATTCCGGCGGCCGCTCGGTATCAATCGAGACCGGACAGGAAACCCTGTCGGCATCTTCTTCCCAGGAACGTACCCGGCGGCTTGGCGGCCTGGAGTTTTCCTGGAACCTGCTGGACTTCGGGGTTAGTTACTACCGGGCCAAGGCATTGGCTGATCAGGCGTTGATTGCGGAAGAGCGTAAACGCAAAGTGGTCCAGAACCTGATGCAGGACACCCGCATCGCTTTCTGGCGCGCATTGGGCGCGCAGAGGCTTACCGACAAAATGGGTGCGTTGATGGAGCGCAGCAATGTTGCGCTGGCTCGCGCGCGCCAAATTGAGCAACAAGGCTTGTTGCCACAGTCGCAGGCTCTGGCTTATCAGCGTGCCTTGCTCGACTCAACAACCTTGCTGCAGGTGAGGCGGCAGGATCTCGAAATCGCCCGTGCCGAGCTGTCGGCATTGATGAATCTGCGTCCGGGCACGCGATTCACACTGGCCGATGCGACCGAGGCTGAATTGCCACCGTTGCCGGCCGATCTGGAGGGCCTGGAAACAGTGGCTCTGGAGCAGCGTCCGGAATTGCGAGAAGAAGACTATCGCCGTCGCATTAGCGTGAATGATACTCGGCGTGCGATCGCATCGGTCTTGCCGAGCATTTCATTCAACGCCGGGCCGCAATACGATTCCAATCGCTTTCTCTATAACAATTCCTGGTTTGAAGCCGGTTTGCAATTCTCAGGTGACCTTTTCCGGCTGGCATCACTACCTGCGGTTAAACGAGCGGGTAAGGCTCAACTTGATGTTGATGACACCCGCCGGCTTGCCCAGTCCATGGCGATCCTCACGCAGGTACGCGTCGCTGCGTTGCGATACAACCTGTCTCGCGATGAGTTGACAACCATGTCCGACAGCGCGCGAGTCGATCAGCGGCTGGCCAACTTCGCCAAAGCATCAGCAACTTCCCGGGTTGACTCGGAACTGGAGCTGATCCGAACCGAGGCGCGCGCATTGCTGTCTTCGTATCAGCGCCAGATTGCTTATGCCAATGCCCAGAATGCCTGGGGGCGTTTGTACAACTCCCTGGGTCTGGATCTGACCCCGGGCGAGGCCAATCTTGACCTCAACAAGTTGAGTGAACTGGTTGGTACCTCATTGAATGCCTGGCACAAAGGCGTGTTCAAGCGGCCGGTCGCAAAAGCCAAAACGGTGATTGGCGAAATCCGCCTGGTACTGGACGACGTAAAACCGGCGCTCCGTGCTGATGTCAAAGACGGACTGATTGCCTCTCTGGCCCAGCAAGGGGTTGTTGTGACCGAGCTGGAGACCGCACCATGGGCGTTGCACGTCGGCACCCAGATTGACGGGGCTGCGGAAAACGGCTCCAAGACCGGCCTGTGGAAAATGGCGTTGCGCCGGCGCGGTGGTCTGGGCGTTGACAATGCTCAATACCAGAGCGAAGTGCCAGAGGCGTTGACTTCGGAAAGTGTGCAGGCGCTGACTCGACTTGCTGCGGACGCCTATACCGAAATCGTCGTCGACCGCTTGCGCCGCTCGCCTGATTCAGCCTTTGCCCGTCGGTAACATGATGCAGATTGGTTCGATGATGCTCGCCAGAGTCGCCGTAGCGGTTCTGGTGGGTGGTTTGCCGGTCACTGGTTTTGCTGCGCAAAGCGGTAAGCTTGAGACCCCGCGGGTCTTACTGGTGCCGCAACAAGACACCACACTGGTCGCCCAGATTGGCACGCAGATTCGCAATATTTATGCAAGCCTTGGGTCCGGGTTCAAGAAGGGCGATACGCTGGTTCGTTTTGATTGTGCCCAACTCGACGCCCGCCGCGGTATCGCCAAGGCGGAGCTGGTCTCGACGCAAACCAACCTGAGCGCCAAAAAGCGGCTAAAAGCGCTCAAGGCTGCCGGAGAGGTCGAAGTGGCGATGGCCCAGGCGACCGTACAGAAAGCTCAAGCCGAGTTGAAACTGGCGTCGGTCCAGATTCAGCAATGCCGGGTCAGAGCACCTTATGACGGGCGCGTGGTTAAACGGCATGTCAGCCAATACCAGGGCGTCAAAGTGGGCGACCCATTGTTGGACATTGTTGCGACCGGTGCGCTTAAATTGCGCCTGAACGTACCGTCCCGATGGCTGGCATGGTTGAAAGTCGGTCGTGAATTTACGATCAGTGTCGATGAGACCGGCAAACAGTATCCGGCCAAAGTGCATGCACTGAATGCACGCGTCGATGCCGTCAGCCAGTCAATCGAAATTGAAGGTATGGTTCTGGGCAAACATCAGGACTTGCTTGCCGGCATGAGCGGGACCGCTCGATTCGAGAACCCCCCCGCTAAAGCTGCCAGCACTGCCGGAACCGGCAAGAACAAGTGAACGTGCCTCAAGTACCGCCCGACGTGGGCAGCCGGCGGCGTTCGACGCCCGGGCCCGCGCCCAAACCAGTTCAGGCCAGTGCTCCCCGACCTGCAAACAATGAGCAGATCGCCGCCGCTTTATCGGCGGTACGTCAGCAAGGCGAGGTCTGGCGTCATTACGCTTATTTGCTGGAAAGAGTGCGGCAAGTCCGCAGCGCAAAAGAGCTTTCTTTCTCGCTCGCCAATGAAGTGTGGCAGTTATTGCCCTATCACCAGGGGTTCGTCTGGCGTTTAAGAGCCAATGGTCCCCGGCTGACGACTGTCTCCGGTCTGGCCAAACTCGGGGAGGACTCGCCGCTGACAACCTGGTTGCATCGCCTGGGTCAATGGCTGAACACCCGGTTTGCTGAAAGCGGCGAGCTTGAACCCCTGTTTGTACAGATCGGTGACCTGCCAGAGAAATTGCGCGACGGCTGGCGAGAATGGTTGCCCGAGTTTTTGTATGTCTTGCCGGTCACGCCGCCCGCGCGATCAGACAATGCAGACAAACCCGCCTTACTCGCTTTTGTCGCCTATGCGATAGACGTCGCTCCCTCAGACCGGACCCAGGAACTGGTTGTACGGGCTTTGGGCGCTTACGGCGATGCCTGGGCCGGTTTCATGCCCGGCAGGCAGGCGGCGCGTCCGTGGCGGCGCTGGGCGGGCTGGGTCATTGCCCTGTTGGCAGTGGCACTGATGTTCCTGCCGGTCCGGCTGTCAGTGCTGGCACCGGCAGAAATCGTCGGCCTTGATGCGATGGCGGTCAACGCCCCAATGGAAGGGGTGATTCAGTCGTTTGCTGTCGCGCCTAACCAGGTGGTTGAGAAAGATCAGTTGTTGTACACGCTGGACGACACGACCTTGCGCAATCGACGCGAAGTGGCCAGTCGCCAGCTCGAAGTGGCGCGCGCCGATGCACTGGCAGCCGCGCAGAAGTCGTTTGCCAATGAGGCGAGCCGTGCGGAGTTGGCGTCAATCAATGGCGTCGTGGCTGAAAAAGAAGCTGAGTTGGCGCTGGTTGAGGAAATGCTTGCCAGAATCGAGGTGCGTTCTCCGGGGGCCGGCGTCGCCGTCTTCACCGACGTCAACGACTGGCAGGGGAAACCGGTCAACACCGGGCAGCGAGTGATGTTGCTGGCCAATCCCGAACAAGCCGGTCTGCTGGTCTGGTTGCCGGTGCCGGATGCGATCAATCTTGAAGCAGGGGCCGAGGTGAAAACTTATCTGCAGGTGGCGCCCCTGGACCCGTTGCCGGCGACGCTGTTCGAGACCAGTTATCAGGCGGTACCGTCTCCGCTGGGTGTGCAGTCGTACAGATTGCGGGCCAGGTTCAGTGATCTCGATGAGGGTCAGAGACAACATGCCCGAATTGGCCTGAAAGGCACGGCCAAAATCTATGGTGAGCAAGCCGCGCTGGGGTATTACCTGTTCCGTCGTCCGCTCGCGGCACTGCGGCGCATGAGCGGGCTGTAGGGTTGTGAGCGCCTCAGCGCCTTTGTTGCCTCTGCGCGAAGACTTGAAACTCTTTCCTGCCAGCGCCAACCGGGACGGTTCGCCGGCCTGGGTCATTCAGGATCCGGTCAGCAATCGGTTCTTCCGGGTGGGCTGGCTTGAGTTCGAAATTCTGTCTCGTTGGGGGCTGCGAGATCCGGCGCTGGTGGCTCAAGCGATTAGCGAAGAGACCGCGCTGGATGTCAATGCCGAGGAGGTTGAGGCGGTTGGCAGTTTTTTTCGGCAGCAGCAACTGATTCAGGTGACCGATGCCCGAGGCGTCGCTTATCTGACTGAGCTGGCGAACCGGGCCCGGCTCTCGCGCTGGAAATGGCTGCTGCATAACTATTTGTTTATTCGCATTCCGTTGGTCAGGCCGCAGCGTTTCATGCAATGGCTGGCACCTTGGTGTGAGGTGTTTTTCAGTCGCACGTTTGCGGTCGTGACGCTGGTTGCAACCGTGTTGGGCGTTATTTTGGCGTTGCGTCAATGGGATGTGTTCCTTGGAACATTCACCGATTTCTTCTCGCTGTCCGGTATTGCAGGTTATCTGGTCGCGCTTGCTGCAGCCAAGACCTTGCATGAGTTCGGCCACGCGATAACCGCTACCCGTCTGGGGGTCAGAGTCGCCCACATGGGAGTGGCGTTTCTGGTGCTCTGGCCGATGCTTTATACCGACACCGGCGAAAGCTGGAAACTGCCCGACCGCAAAGACCGGTTTCGAATTGCTGCTGCCGGCATGGCGGTCGAACTGGCGCTCGCAGGTTTCGCGACACTGGCCTGGTCATTATCTCCGGATGGCGCCATCAAAAGCGCGCTGTTCTTTCTGGCGACCACAAGCTGGATCATTACTCTAGGGATAAACGCCAGTCCCTTCATGCGATTTGACGGCTATTTCCTGTTGTCAGACATGTTGGATTTGCCGAATTTGCATACGCGCAGCTTTGGTCTGGCCAAGGCGGCAATGCGGCGCGGCGTGTTTGGATGGGACGAGCCGGATCCGGAGGTGTTTGAGCCGGCAATGCGCCGCTTCCTGATCGGATTCGCCTGGCTGACCTGGTTGTATCGGCTGGTTGTCTTTGTCGGCATTGCGACTGCGGTCTATTTTTTCTTCTTTAAAGTCCTGGGTATCTTTCTGTTTGCCGTTGAGATTGCCTGGTTCATTGTCAAGCCACTATGGAGTGAAGTGCGGGTGTGGATTAACCGACGTCAGGAAACCGGAGTGGCCCGAACCGCATTGCTTGGTTTGATCGTTGCTGTCGGCATTGGCTTGCTGGCTCTGCCCTGGCAGACGCAAGTCAGCGGCCCGGGCTGGCTCCACGCCTCTCAGAGTCAGACACTTTATAGTCCGTTTGCCGCGCGAATTGTACGAGTGGTCAAGAACGGCAAGGTGGCGGAAGGGCAGGTTTTGGTTGAACTCGACTCGCCGGATATTCGCAATCGGGCCGATCAACTGCGTGCTGCTGCGGAATCGCTTCGGCGTCAGGCGGATCAGAGCGTCGGGCGCCAGGACGGCGCGGTGCGACGAAATCTGATCATTGAACAGTTGGCGGGTGAGTTGGCCCGGCTCGAGTCTGAGCGGGAAGAGTTGGCCCGGCTACGACTGGTAGCACCGTTTGCCGGCACCATCGTTGACCGGGATACTGATTTGCAAGCGGGTGCATGGGTCAGTGCCAACGAGCCGATCGCTTTGCTGATCAATCCTGATCGCTGGGTTATTGATGCACTGGTTTCCCAGGATGATGTCGATCGGGTTAAACCGGGCGCCGCTGTCAATTACTACCGCACGAGTGATCCGGCACAGCCGCTGCCAGGCAGGGTTGTGTCGGTCGATACGGTGGTCGTTCAATCACTGCCGGACCCGGTGTTCGATGCGGAGACCGGCGGGCCGGTGGCGACGATTCGGCTTCCCAGTGGGCAGGTGGTGCCGCGTGATCCGCTGTATCGGGTCCGAATAGCAGTGCAGACGGATCAATCTGAGCGTCAGATCGAACAAATTGCGCTGGGTTCGGTTCAGATAGAAGGTGAGAATCGCAGCCCGTTGATGCATTGGTTCAGAACCGCTGCATCGGTACTGGTCAGAGAAAGCGGCTTCTAACAGTACAGCCGGTGTAATACTTTCAGGACTGCTGATATTTCTTTACCGTTTAGTCGGTAAAAGATCGTCTGTCCGTCCCGGCGAGTCGCGACAACATTCGCGTCACGCAGCTTTCTCAAATGGTGAGACATCGCCGGCTGGGAAAGATCTACCGCTTTTGCCAACGCCAGGACGCTTTGCTCGCCTTCAAACAGGATGCACAGAATTTTCAACCGGGCGGGCTGAGACAGCAGGCCCATTAGCTGGGCGGCTTCATCAACACGGGGGGCAAGTGCCTGAAAATCCATTCGTCATTGTAGCGCTGTCTGCTCATATCATCGTTCCTTTATATAAAGGAACATTGATACAATCGCTCGCTTCACGAATTGGAAAAGGCAGTGTTGATGGAAACTGAATTCACCCCATGGCTTTCGGCAGGCGGTGGCCTGTTAATTGGATTGGCAGCGGTGATCCTGATGGCTGCCAATGGGCGGGTCGCCGGTGTCAGTGGCATTGTGGCGCGTTTATTGCCGCCCACGGCTAACCGCAGCGGGTGGCTGGCAGGCGCCGGGTTTGTTGCAGGATTGCTGCTAGCCATGCCTTTGAGTCAGTGGTTGGCGCTGCCGATCTCCGCGCAGCTGGCCGGATCCGGTCTCTCGCCGGACTTTTTGCTGCTGGTGGGTGCCGGATTGTTGGTCGGCTTTGGTTCGGTGCTTGGGAGTGGTTGCACCAGTGGGCATGGCGTGTGCGGGATCTCGCATTTGTCGCTCAGGTCAATCCTGGCAACGGGCACCTTTATGGTGACCGGATTCCTGTCTGTTTACCTGCTTCGCCATGTGTTGGGGGGCTAGTAAATGAGAGCGCTTTCCAGTTTGATCTCCGGTCTGATTTTCGGCCTTGGGTTATTGATTTCAGGCATGAGCAATCCTGCCAAAGTCCAGAATTTTCTTGACTTGTCCGGCGTTTGGGATCCCAGTCTGGCGTTTGTGATGGGCGGGGCGATTGCAGTGACGCTGCCCGCGTTCTGGTTGCTGAAGCGGCGGTCAGCACCGATGTTTGGCGAGATTTTTCATTGGCCGACCCGTTCGGATCTGCCGCCGAAGCTATTCATCGGGGCTGGCATGTTTGGCGTGGGTTGGGGTTTAGGCGGATATTGCCCCGGCCCGGCGTTAGCCGGCTTGCCGGCTTCTGGGGCCGGCGGTGCAGTCTTTGTTCTGGCGATGCTCGTGGGAATGGTCCTGGCCAAGATGGTTGGATCAACGCTTGATCGCACGGCAGTCGAGAGCGCACCTGAACAGCTGCAGGGAAATCGTATGCCCTTATGACAGTTTATTTGAGCGTACGCGGCTTCCACCAGTTCGGGGCGGCCGACTTAACCTGACCGCTTTCGTGAATCCGGTTGGCCAGTTCCAGCGATTCGAGGCCGGCCGGTGAGTCGAACAACCAGAGGTCATGGCCAGCAGCTACCGGCGAACCCAGCGGGCGCCTGACCTGCGCACCGAACGCATTGGCTACCGCCTCGGCGTCTTCCATTGCCATGGGCCGGGTTAATCGAACCAATACGCCGCCGGCCAGCGCGCCTGTCAATTGCCCGGACTCCGCGCTTCTAAGCATCGGCGAAGTCTGGTGATCTGAACTGATTTTGGAAGATAGCAGATCGGCCCGGGTAATTTCCGGGGCCGATTTTGGATTCATTACCGAACCGAAATCAGCAATTGAGGAGTGATCAATCGTCAGCATCCTTTTGCGGGTGCCGTCATACCAGTAGGTTGCGTTTTGGCCGCTCGTTGGCAATTTCCCTGCGCCGCCGTTGCCGCCGAGTTGCTGCCCGCTTACGGCGCCTGAATCAGTCGTCCGGGCGGGTTTGCTTAATACCGGGATCTCGCTCTGGTTTATCTGCGCTGATGTTGGTGCGGTGCCAGCGGCTGCCATGGTCGCGACCATGGCTACTGTTAAGACGCGGCGCTGGTTTGCCAGGTGCCTGCGAGGTGTGTTCATGGTTTAGCGCCCGTGAAAAGTGATAGACCAACGATCAAAACTGCCGGTGTCCTGAACCGCAGCATCTGCGACGCGCAGCGTCCAATTGCCGTTTGAGGGTTCGTCCATGTGCCGAACCAGTCCGAACGGCCAGTCAGAGTAGGGGCCGCAGGCGTCACGAGGCCCTGTGCTGCTGCAGACTCGTTCTGAAGCCAGCGGGCTGACCAGCCCGGCCGGGCTGGTCAGGCTAATGCGCAGATCGCCGCCGTACTCATGGGTGGCTGTCAGTTTCACTTCGATGAACTCAATGCGGTCAATTGAGCAACCTGAGACAGCGATGATATCTTCCTGGGTATCGATTGCTGGCGAAGGGTCAGCCAGGCCGACATTCGGCGCACTGGAAAACGGCCCGCATTGTTTCAGTGACTCACTGCCGCCGATTGAGGTCCAGGTACTGGCCAGGGCAACCGCCGCTTCGGCGTCAACGGTGCCAAATCCGTAGCGCGGGTTGAAGTTGAGGCCAAAGTCCGTGGTCCAGCCAGAATCAGCGGAATCGTTCTTGCGGGCCGTGCGAATCAGGATTTGCTGAACATCCCGCCAGGTCAACTGGGGGTTCTCAGCCAGAATCAGTGCCGCGACGCCGGCGACAATTGGTGTGCTGGCGGAGGTGCCTGAAAATGTGCTGCGATAGCGGTTCTGGATATCCGTCGTGGTTATCAGCGTGGTGTTGTTGCTGGAATTGCCACACACCAGAAAGTTCGCGCCGGTTTCTCCGTAGAACGGCCGTTTGCCGTCATGATCAACTGCGCAGGCGGTAATCTGCCCGAGTTTGTTGACGTAACCATCGTAGTTGGAGTTCTCCCGATAGCACTGGCCGGATTGATCCTGGGCGTAGCACCCACCATTGCCCGCCGGGAAGACAAAAATAGCGCCTTTGCCACCACGACCGTTTCGAATGCCATTGTCAATGGCCTGGATGAAGCTTGACTCGGCCGTGTTCAGTTTGCCGTTGTCCGGGCTGCCCCAACTGTTGTTGTAAAGACTGATTTCCGCCAGATCTTTATTCAAGGCATCAGCAATGTCGCTATCGATGCCGGTCGCCAACGCATTGAAGCCGACCAGTTCAGTCTCCGGCGCCACACCTGACCCGCCGCGGGCGTTATTGCGGCTCGCGCTGACCAAACCGGCAACGGCGGTACCGTGAGAGTCACTGGTGTTACAGGGCAGGGGGAAACTGGAGCCAAGCCTGGCCGGCCGGTAATTAAAGCTTTTTCCAGGAACAACATTGGCGACGAGATCTTCATGGGTGACTTCAATCGCATCATCAACGACGGCAACCCGGACGCCGGAGCCCAGCGTTCGGTTCCATGCGTTGAAAACTCCGGCGTCTTCGCCCGGTGTTCCACCTGTCTGGCCGGTATTGTTCAGGTGCCACTGATCGCCAATCAACGGGTCTGAGCCAGTCTGGGTCCCTGGGGTTGTTTCCGTGTACTGAAGCGCACAGGACGCCTCGTTGAGGCCGGTTCCCGTGTCTGCGGGGCTGTCGCTGCCACTGCTACAGGCTGAAAGTAGCACCAGGATGGTGAATGAGGACGAAAAAGTCAGCGGTTTGAGAGCAGGCATTGATCTGGAGAGGGTCGCAATCGCAAAGTAGTAGTTGAGTCTAGCTGTATTTATGACAATTGCCGCCAGTTGCCCCGGTTTAAGCGTTGCCGACGGTCGGTCGCGCGTTGCCGCTCGGTAAATCAGGGCAATAGAAGGCCGTTTGTCTGCCAGACCGGCTCGTTCGTCTACCATTGCAACTGCAAAGCCCGGTGCTAACGGCGTTCTGAAAACGCTACGGCCCCGTCCCTGGTTGACAAACCCGACTGAGAATATGACCAAAATCAAAAAGCTTCTGGTGGCAAACCGCTCCGAAATATCCATTCGAGTCATGCGCGCAGCAGCCGAATTAGGTATTAAGACAGTTGCTATTTATTCCCACGAAGACCGGTTTGCGTTACATCGGTTCAAGGCTGATGAGAGCTACCAGGTCGGCCGTGGCAAGAAACCGCTGCAAGCCTATCTCGATATTGAAGATGTGATTCGCATTGCGACCGAGTCTGGCGCCGATGCAATTCACCCCGGCTACGGTTTCCTGTCTGAAAACCCTGAGTTTGCCAGTGCCTGTGAGGCGGCGGGAATTGCTTTTATCGGTCCGCGCCCTGAAGTGATGACTACGCTCGGCAACAAGGTTTCGGCCAGGAACGCAGCCGTAGCTGCTGGCGTGCCGGTGATGCCGGCTTCCAAGCCCTTGTCGAAGGATATCGAGCAGGCAAAAGCGGCTGCCGGCGAAGTCGGGTACCCGGTCATGCTCAAGGCAAGCTGGGGTGGCGGTGGTCGCGGTATGAGAGTTATTGAGACGGCGCAAGACCTCGAGGATCAAATTGAGACAGCTCGCCGCGAGGCGGCTGGCGCGTTTGGTAACGATGAGGTCTATGTTGAAAAACTCGTTCGCAACGCGCGCCATGTCGAGGTTCAGCTCATTGGCGACAAACATGGCAAGCTGGTTCATCTGTTTGAGCGGGATTGTTCTGTGCAGCGGCGTAACCAGAAAGTTGTTGAGCGCGCGCCGGCCCCTTATCTGAATGAAGACCAGCGGCAGGCGATTTGCGAGGCCGCGCTAAAACTCGGCAAGGCCGTCAATTACACGCACGCCGGCACGGTTGAGTTCCTGATGGACGCCGATACCGAAGAGTTTTACTTCATTGAGGTGAATCCGCGGGTTCAGGTGGAGCATACGGTCACTGAAGCTGTGACGGGTATCGATATTGTCAAAGCCCAGATACTGATCACGCAAGGCGTGAAAATCGGCTTGGCCGATGGGCCGGTTCCCGATCAGGAGAACATCTCACTAAACGGCCATGCATTGCAATGCCGGGTCACGACGGAAGACCCTGAGAACAATTTCACGCCGGACTACGGTCGCATACAGGCTTACCGAAGCGCTGCGGGTTTTGGAGTTCGCCTGGACGCGGGCACGGCATATTCGGGCGCTGTGATCACCCCGTTTTACGATTCCCTGCTAGTCAAAGTCACCGCCTGGGCGCCAACGTCGGCTGAGGCGGTCAAGCGCATGGACCGCAGTCTGCGCGAGTTCAGAATTCGCGGTGTCGCGAGCAATCTGCAGTTCGTTGAAAACGTGATCAATCATCAGAAATTCCTTGATGGCACGTTGACGACCCGGTTTATCGACACAACGCCTGAATTGTTCAAGTTCAGCAAGCGGCGTGATCGCGCGCAGAAATTGCTGCGTTATGTCACCGAGGTAACCGTTAACGGGCATCAAGATGTTGCCGGACGTCCCAAACCGGACTTCGACCATTTGCATTTGCCGATGCCCGAGCGCTCTTTGTCTGGCGAGCCGCCGCCCGGTACCCGCACGTTGCTAAAAGCGCTGGGTCCGGAAAAGTTCGCGAGCTGGATGCTGGCCGAAAAGCGCGTCTTGCTGACGGATACGACAATGCGGGATGCGCATCAGTCTTTGTTCGCGACCAGAATGCGGTCTATCGACATGACCCGGATTGCTCCGTATTACGCGCAGATGTTGCCGGGCCTGTTTTCGCTGGAATGCTGGGGTGGGGCCACTTTTGATGTGGCGATGCGTTTCCTGAAAGAAGATCCGTGGCAACGCCTGCATCAGATTCGGGCGGCGGTTCCCAATACGATGTTGCAGATGTTGCTGCGTGCCAGTAACGCGGTCGGATATACCAACTACGCAGATAATGTTGTTAAGTATTTTGTTCATCAGGCCGCTGAAAACGGTATTGATCTGTTCCGGGTGTTTGACTCGCTGAACTGGGTTGACAATATGCGGGTGTCGATCGACGCCGTGCTGGAGACGGGCGCGCTGTGCGAGGGCGCGATTTGTTATACCGGCGACATCTTCGATGACGCCCGTTCCAAGTATTCATTGCGTTATTACGTTGGTGTCGCGACGCAGCTTAAGAAAGCCGGCGTGCATGTCCTGGGTATCAAAGATATGGCTGGTGTGTGTCGTCCGCGCGCCGCCGAGCTGCTGGTAAAAACGCTGAAAGCCGAGACCGGTCTGCCAGTGCATTTCCATACCCATGATACGAGCGGTATTGCCTCGGCGTCAGTACTGGCCGCGATTGCCGGTGGTGCTGATGCGGTAGACGGAGCGATGGATGCTCTAAGCGGCCTGACCTCGCAGCCAAATCTGAATTCAATCGTGATGGCGTTGAAGGGCTCTGACCGGGATCCCTGCCTGATTGGCGGCAATACTCATCCATCAGGCGTTGATTCTGACAGCTTGCGTGAAATTGCCCGCTACTGGGAAGGTGTGCGTCGTCTGTATGTCCCGTTCGAGTCTGATATCCGGGCAGGCACTGCCGATGTATATCGCCACGAGATGCCGGGCGGGCAATATACGAACCTGCGAGAGCAGGCCCGTTCAATGGGTCTGGATCCACGATGGGACGAAGTCGCGGCCGCTTATGCTGCAGTCAATGAACTGTTCGGGGACATTGTCAAGGTGACGCCGACCAGCAAAGTTGTCGGTGACATGGCGATATTCATGGTGGCAAATGATTTAACCCCGCAAGACGTACTGGACCCTGATCGCGAGATTGCTTTTCCTGAGTCGGTCATTTCCCTGTTCAAAGGGGAGCTGGGTTTTCCGCCTGACGGCTTTCCCGCCGCGCTTGGACGGAAAATACTCAAAGACACGCCTCCGTTGAAATTCCGGCCAGGCGACAAAATCGAGCCAGTGGATATGAATGAGGCGCGCGAAAAGGCAACCAAAGCCGCAGGCCATAAAGTCAGCGATGCTGAGCTTGCTTCCTGGTTGATGTACCCGAAGGTGTTTAAAGAGTTTTGTGATCATCGTCGCACCTATGGTGACGTTAGCGGTTTGCCCACGCAGACTTTCTTCTACGGAATGCGTGAACAGGAAGAAATCGCCATCGAAATCGATCCCGGTAAAACGCTGATGGTTGTTTTGCACGGCACCGCGCCAGCAGAAGAGAAAGGTGTCGAGCGCGCCTTCTTTGAACTGAACGGCGCACCCCGAACCATGCGGGTTCCCAAAGCCGGCGCAGAAAAGCAGGTACAACGAGCGCAGGCTGAACCCGGCAATGAGAATCACGTGCCGGCGCCGATGCCGGGCATGATCGTGACCGCTTCAGTCAAGGCCGGCCAGCAGGTCAAGGCAGGCGATCCGCTGGTGTCCATCGAAGCGATGAAAATGGAAACCCAGATTCGCGCTGAACGGGATGCAACAGTCAAGACTGTGCATGTCAAGTCGGGTGAGACGGTGGCGGCTCATGATTTGCTGATCGAGTTCAAATAGGGCGGTCTCAGAAGGTTTTCGGGCGTCGATGATGATGTCCGAAAACGGCCAGTATTTTGTCAGAGGGCAGGCCATAATGCAGTCATGGCCAAACTCCTGACAACCGATTCAGCACCAGACACGGCAGCCGACTCCGCGACTTCCCGTTTGCTGGCGGATGCCGACGCCTGTTATCGGGCGATGCAGTCGCATGATGCCCGTTTTGACGGACGTTTCTTTGTGGCGGTGCGCACCACTCGAATCTACTGCCGGCCGGTTTGTCGGGTGCGGCTGCCGCGTCAGCGCAATTGCACGTTCTATCCGTCGGCCGCGGCAGCCGAAGGCGCCGGATATCGGCCGTGTCTGCGTTGCCGGCCGGAGCTGGCTCCCGGTTGGGCTGCTATTGACAGCGCCAGCCAACTCGCGCGTGCCGCGGCCCACCTGATCGAAACAACACTGGCCGAAGGGGCGGATCTGACGGCAGTCGCCGCGAGAGTTGGCGTTACTGACCGCCACCTGCGGCGCTTGTTTGATACGCATTTTGGCGTCTCCCCGGTCGCCTACGCACAAACTCAGCGCTTGTTGCTGGCCAAACGATTGCTGACCGATACGCGGCTGTCGGTTCTTGCCGTCGCCAATGCGGCTGGTTTTGGCAGTGTGCGGCGGCTTAATGCGAGTATGCGTGAACGGTATCGCCTGACGCCTACTGATTTGCGCAAGAAGAGTCTGGCAGGCTCGGAAAAGGCTGGCGTCGCGAACGAGTCATTGCGCCAGTCGTTTGAATTTGTACTACCGCTGCGTCAGCCGTATGACTGGCCGGCGATGCATGGTTTTCTGGCGTCACGGGTCATTGGCGGACTGGAAGTGGCGAATGCCCGGGAATACAAACGCATCATTACGTTGACAAGTCCCGAGTCGGTGCACACCGGCTGGCTTGCGGCAAGAGTAACGGGCAAGAAGCCGGTAATGGTTTTATCTGTTTCGCATGAACTCGGGCCAGTACTGGCGCAAGTGTTGCCTCTGGCCCGAACCTTGTTCGACCTCGACCTCGAACCCGAGTCAGTAAACAAGGCGCTGGGGGCATTGGCGCTTGAGCGTCCTGGATTGAGGCTTGCCGGGGCGGCGAACGGATTTGAAATCGCCGTGCGCGCAGTGTTGGGTCAGCAAATTACCGTAAAAGCCGCTCGTACGCTGGCCGAACGCCTGGTGAGAACTTTTGGGGAGTCTTGTGACTTTCCCACGCAGCCGGCATTGACCCATGCTTTTCCAACCGCATCGCAGATTGCCGAGGCTTCTGCCGAGCAAATGGGCAAGCTGGGCGTGATCAGACGCCGAGTCCAGACGATCAAGACGATTGCGAAAGAACTGACTCAGGGCAATCTGTTGTTAAGCCCCGGTGCTCCAGTCGACGAGACACTCGCTGCTCTCAAGGCGTTACCGGGAGTAGGTGACTGGACGGCTCAATACATTGCCATGCGAGCCTTACGCTGGCCCGATGCTTTTCCGGCTGCCGACTACGGCGTCATGAAGGCCTTGAACGTCAAGACCGCTGCGCAAGCGACCCGGGCCGCGCAGAACTGGCGGCCGTGGCGCGCTTATGCGGTGATGCATTTATGGGCCAGCCTGGCCGAGGAGAAAAAACCATGAGCAGATCCACCCCTGCCAATACCCGAGAGTTGATCAACACTGTTTTATCAGACCAACCGGTTGTGACAAAGACGATTTCATCGCCGTTGGGCGTGATTATCCTGGCGGCGCAGGGAAGCGTTCTACTGGGTGTCTGGTTCGAAGGGCAGAGACACTTTGCCGGTATCGAGGAGGCCTGGGTCAATCAACCGGATCATCCGGTATTGCGAATGAGCGAGGATCAGCTCAAAGACTACTTCGCCGGACGGCTGGCGCAGTTTGATCTGCCGCTGGCGCCGCGAGGTACGGTATTTCAACGGCGAGTCTGGCAGGCATTACTGACGATACCGATTGCGAAACTCACCTCTTATGGCGAAGTTGCCAGGCAACTCGGTGCCGGGCGCGGGGTCCGGGCGGTAGCGGCTGCGATCGGGCGCAATCCGATTTCCCTGATTATCCCTTGTCACCGGGTTGTCGCGGCGAACGGATCGCTAACCGGTTACGCTGGCGGGCTGGATCGAAAAGAACAGTTGCTGAGTCTAGAAGAGCGGTTCCATGCGAGCGCGTGATCTGATTGACTTTGTTTTGCTTGCTGCCTTGTGGGGGGCATCGTTTCTCTTTATGCGAGTGGCCGCGCCCGAGTTCGGCCCGTTTGCCCTGATGTTTATGCGCTGCGCGATTGGCGCTGCTGTCTTGTTGCCGATTTGTCTTTTGCGGGGCAGCATGCCGGCGCTTGGACAGGCGTGGCAGCCGGTCGCGTTTGTCGGGCTGATTAATTCCGCGATACCGTTTGCGCTGTTCGGCTATGCCGCACTCCAGTTGCCGGCCGGCATGATCTCAGTCCTCAATTCCACTGCGCCGTTTTTCGGTGTGTTGATCGCGTTTGCGTGGCTGGGGGAGCGACTTTCGCGCTGGCAGACACTCGGACTGCTACTCGGATTTACGGGCGTGGTGGGGCTCATCATGAGCGGCGGCCGGCTCGACCTGACGAGCAGCCGGGCTCTCTACTGGGGAGTCGCCGCTGCGTTGCTGGCCGCCGCTTCGTACGGCCTGGCAGCCAGTTTTATGCGTCGGTATCTCAGTGGTATCGACTCATTGGCTGGCGCTACCGGAAGCCAGCTATCTGCAACGGTATTGCTCGCTTTGCCAGGGCTTTTGTTCTGGCCGGCCGAGGCGCCCAGTATGACCGCCTGGCTTGCGGTGATTGTGCTGGGTACATTGAGTACCGGGCTGGCATATCTGCTTTATTTTCGACTCATCGCCAATATGGGGCCCGGTCGTGCGATAACTGTGACCTTCGCGATTCCGGTATTCGGAATTTTCTGGGGCGCCGTTGTATTGGGGGAATTGGTGACCGGACTGATGGTGTTGGGCGCCGTGCTGGTGGTTGCTGGTTGCGCATTGACCACCGGCGCATTGCCGCTCAAGCGTCGTGCGGGTAACGCGGCAGGCAAGACTTAATCACTAATGGCGGCGGCGACCCGCTGATGTAAACGACGCAGACCCCACCAGACTGAAAACGCGATTACCGGCACGGCCAGCGCGACGGTAATAGTAGGATCAATCGGCCAGCCCAGTTTTACTGCTGGCTTGACCAGATACGAGACAAGCCCCGCCCCGTAGTAGGTAATGGCCGCAACTGATAAACCCTCTACGGTCGATTGCATTTTCATTTGCACCTGCTGACGGTTTGTCATCGTCTTCAACAAATCGAACTGGCCTTTGGCCTGATTCATGCTGACGCGGGTTCGCAATAACTCGCTGGCATGAGCAATTCGCCGCGACAAATTGGCGAGTCGATTATCGGTCGCCGCGCAGGTCTGGCGAGCGGGTCCCAGCCGCCTGTCCAGAAATTGTCCGACAGTCTGCTGGCTTTCAAAAGGCGTTTCCCGGAGTTCGCTGACTCTTGTCTCGACCAGGGCAAAATAGGCTGCGCTGGCAGAAAAACGACTATGGCTGCGCGCGTAAATTGCCTCTACTTCGGTGGCCAGTTGCGAGACACTGTCGAGCAGCGCTGATTCATCGCGTTGCAGCGGTTCGCTCAATCTGGCTGATAAATCCGAGAGTCGGGATTCAGATGCTTCAAGCTGTGCGCTGGCTTCGCGAGCGATGGGCAGGCCAAGCAAAGCCATCATGCGGTAAGTCTCGATTTCGAGTACCCGCTGAACATACCGTCCCAGGCGGCGTGGCCGGGTTTCAGTATGAACGCCGACCAGATAATGCACCGACTGATCGGGTTTGACCATGAAGTCGGTGAACAGGGAGAACTGTTCATCCCCGACTAGAGAACCCACCACGGCTTCTGCATCAAGGCGTCGTCGCGCGAGCGCCAGTGTTTCCGTTGGGTCAGCATAAACCAGATCAACGCGTTGAGCGCTCAGGAGTAGCCCTGGAATTTCCGCCAACCATAACGAGTCGAGAGAGTCTTGCGGATTAACTGAGCTGTCCAGCGCTTTGGGCATCGGCATCAGAAAGGTATAACTGACAAACTCAGTATGCCGCTCCCATCGAATCCGGATACCGTTGATGGCAAAGCTCGCGTGATTTCCGTCCGCCAGTCGCGGATCGGCACCCGTCGCCTGCAGCAAACGACGTAGATGTGCCCGGTCTGCATCGGGTGCACTCTGATCGACAAGAAACCCCAGTCTGCTGATGCGTTGAGAACCGTCAATGGATTCGTAGGGGCGTGCGTGAACTTCTTTTAGCAGTCTGTCGCGATCAGGGTGGGTTTTCCAGCTCAATGGATTTCCGGCTCGGGTGTGTTGTCCGGGTCGCAGAGGAAGTCGAAATCGCAGCCTTCATCGGCCTGCATGACATGCCGGTTGTATAGCAGACCGTAGCCTCGTTCAAAGCGTTGCTCGGGGGCTTTCCAGGATTCGCGACGCCTGGCGAGTTCTTCGTCCGGGACTTCCATTTCAAGTTTTCTCGCTTCCACATCCAGGACGATCATGTCGCCTGTCCGGACCAACGCCAGGGGGCCACCGACCGCAGCTTCCGGCGCGATATGCAAGACGACGGTGCCGTAACTGGTCCCGCTCATGCGGGCGTCTGAGATCCGGACCATGTCGCGAACGCCTTGCTCAAGGAGTTTCTTCGGGATGGGTAACATGCCCCACTCGGGCATCCCGGGGCCACCTTGCGGGCCGGCGTTTCTCAGGACCAGCACCGAATCCTTGGTGACGGGCAGGTCCGGGTCATCGAGCCGGGCATCCATGTCGTTGTAGTCTTCAAAGACGACGGCCGGACCTCTGTGTTTGCTCAGTTCCGGTGAAGATGCCGAGGTTTTGATCACGGCTCCGGCCGGGGCGAGGTTGCCGCTCAGGACGGCGACACCGCCTTGCGCGTCCAATGCCTGATCAGGAGGCAGGATGACGTCGTCCAGGTGAATCTTGGCGTCTTTGATGTTCTCGCCAAGCGTCTTCCCGGTGCAGGTCGGGGCTTCGAGGTGCAAGGCCTTACTGATTGATTTGAAAAACGCCCGCGAACCGCCAGCATATTGCAGATCTTCCATCAGGTATTTTCCTGAGGGGCGCAGATTGAGTGTTACCGGGGTGGTGCGCGATATGCGATCGAAGTCGGCAAGTTTCAGATCAATGCCGGCGCGTCGCGCCATCGCCAGCAAATGAATGACGGCATTAGTGGAGCCGCCGCCAGCCATCATCACGGTAATTGCATTTTCAAATGCCTGCATTGACAATAGATCGGAAGGCTTCTGGTCTTCCCAGACCATATCAACAATTCGCCTGCCGCTCGCTGATGCCAGCCGGGTGTGACTTGAATCTGCCGACAAGGTCGTGGCGCCACCCGGCAGAATGAAACCGAGCGCCTCAGTGACACAAGACATGGTGGAGGCGGTGCCGAATGTCATACAGGTGCCGAACGAGCGGGCAATGCCCATCTCTACCTCGTCCCACTCGGCCTGGGTAATCTGGCCGGCGCGTAGTTCCGCGTGATATTTCCAGACATCGCTGCCGGAACCCAGGTGTTGTCCATGCCAGTTGCCGCGCAGCATCGGGCCGGCCGGCATGAATATCGTTGGCAGGTTCATGCTGATGGCGCCCATTAAGAGGCCTGGAACCGTTTTGTCGCAACCGCCCAGCAGTACACAGCCATCGGCCGGGTAAGAGCGCAGGATTTCCTCTGTCTCCATGGCCAGCAGGTTTCGATACAACATGGTGGTGGGTTTTTGCATGGGTTCGGATAGCGTGATCGCGGGTATTTCGACCGGAAACCCGCCCGACTGCCAGATGCCACGCTTCACTTCATCGGCGCGCTGGCGCAGATGTGTATGACAGGGGTTGATATCGCTCCAGGTGTTGACTAACGCAATCACAGGCTTGCCACCAAAGTCCTCGCGCGAAAAACCCTGTCCGAAAGTTCGCGACCGGTGGCCAAACGCGCGCAGATTGTCAACGCCATACCAGCGGTGACTACGAAGTTCTTCTGGTTTTTTGCGGCTCATGCGTATGGCTCCCTGTCGTGAGGTGGGTCAGCCCAGATAATGCCACGAGGCAGTTTCAAATGCCGGCGGGCAGTCCGGTTAACCCGTAATGCCCAGATCGAACAGATGGCCTATCAACCAGGTGAGAGCGCCTGCGATCGTGCCAATCGACAGCATACGCAGCCCTGACTTGAGAGCCGGCCGCCCGGTGAAAAGCGATAACAACGCGCCGACGCTGAACAACGCGACTGCGGCCAGGGCAATGCTGAGCAAGACCGCCTGGCCGGCGGGCAGGAACAGCAATGGCAGCAGCGGGACCAGTGCGCCGAGGCTGAACGAAACGAACGAGGCCAGGGCTGCACTGATCGGTGAGCCGAGTTCATCGGGGTTGAGCCCCAATTCTTCGCGGGCCATCGTGTCCAAGGCCAGTTGCGGGTCGGCGATCAGGGTCCGGGCGATTCGGTCGGCGTCTTCAGGGTTAAGGCCTTTGGCTTCATAGATAATTGCCAGTTCGGCACGTTCGGCTTCCGGAAATTCTTCCAGCTCGGCGCGTTCAAGATCGAGTTGGTGCTCATAGAACTCTCTTTGCGAGCGGACCGATACATACTCTCCGGCGGCCATGGATAGCGCACCGGCGAGCAAGCCGGCTACACCGGCCAGAATCAGCGTGCCGCTCGCGGCATTCGCGCCTGCCATGCCAAGAATCAGCCCGGTATTCGAAATCAAGCCATCATTGACGCCAAAAACGGCGGCGCGCAGATTCGACCCGTTATCGCTTCCGGACTGCAATTGAGAAATATCCTCGATTGCGACATGGCCACGCAGATGCGGCGAATCATAGGCGCCCAGACCGCGCACTTTCAGGTTGGACAACACCCCCCGAATAGGCCTGACTCCCAGCTGCCGCGCAAGCCAAATGGCCAGTCGGGCCCGCCGTCCCAGCTCGACCGGGCCGGCTTGCTCAAGCGCGTTCACGCCCAGCGCATCAAGTCGCGCTGAAAGCTCAGTCATCTGCTCAGAGGCGGTTTCGCCCAGGCGTTGCAGCATAAACGCCATCCGGTGATCGCCTTCATGGGCTGCCAGTGCCCGATACAGTGCCGCATGCTCGCGCTCTTCGCGAAACACCTGAACCAGTTTGCGAATGTCATCGCTTGTATCGTTAGCAGGGGAGGGAGTCGAACTCATAACGGTCTTATGGGATTAGCGCTTCAATAAGACTCGGCCCCTCGCCCGCTAACGCATCATTGATTGCACGACTAAGTTCATCAACGGTGCTGACTGAGCAAGCCGGAACCCCCATGCCTTTGGCCAGCGATACCCAGTCGAGATCGGGGTTGGACAGGCTGAGCATTTGCTGGGCTCGTTCGCCTGGGGTTTCGATGCCGACTCGCTGGAGTTCTCCCTGCAGAATCCGGTAAGCCCGATTGGCCAGGATGATGGTGCAGACCTGTAGTTGCTCACGCGCCTGAGTCCAGAGTCCTTGCAGGGTATACATCGTGCTCCCGTCCGCTTGCAGACTGATGACCTGTCTTCCGGGGCTGGCCACGGCGGCACCGGCTGCCAGGGGCGAGCCGATACCGATAGCGCCGCCGGTAATCTGCAAATAGTCGTGGGGTTTTGCGCGACCGGTCAATGAGAGTAACTGGCGCCCGGAACTGACGGCTTCATCGCAAAGAATGGCGTTTTCGGGAATCAGCGCCGAGACCGTCTGCATGACCAGGTCGCCATTCAGTTGTCCGTCGGGGATCAGTAGCGGATCGCGCTCGGGAATTTCAATCTTTTGTTGATTCGCGTCGAGTTCGTCGGCCAGTGCCTGCAATGTCGCGGTGAGATCGTCGTCGCGTCCGGCCAGCACAAACTGCTCGCAGTCGGCGGGCGCCATCATGTTGGGCTGGTTCGGGTAAGCGAAAAACGAGGCCGGCGGATTGGCGCCCAACAAGACCAGATGTTTGATGTCGGCCAATTGGGCCAGAGCCTGCGGCACCGCGTATGGCACACGTGCCACATCGGTATGGCCTGCGCCGCGCGTCATGCGGGCGTTTGACTGTTGGGCCAGCAGTTTGCAACCCGTGGCAGCCGCCACTTTTGCGGCCAGACTCAATCCGGGTTCGATCAACGGGGCGCCAGTCAGCATCAGGGTGCTGTCGGCGCCGTTCTGGCGCAGGATTGCAGCGGCTTGTTTGATACGCTCGGGGTCAAGCGGCGGTGGGGCAATCGCAGGAGCCGCCTCGGCCGGCCCTGTGGATTCGTTCCAGGCGGTATCTGCCGGGAGAATCAAGGTGGCGATCTTGCCTCCGGCTCTTGCCTGGGCGACGGCTTGGGCGGCATCACCGGCGACTTCGTCGGAGGTTCGGCTGGTCTTTACCCAGTCAGAACAGGCTTGCGCAATCATGCCGGTGTCGCTCTTGAGCGGGGTTTCATACTCAAGATGATAGGTGGCGTGTTCCCCAACAATATTGACCATCGGCGTGCGAGCCTTGCGCGCGTTATGCACATTGGCCATGCCATTGCCCAGGCCCGGCCCCAGATGCAGAAGGGTGGCGGCGGGTTTGCCGGCCATCCGGGCATAGCCGTCAGCCGCGCCGGTGACAACACCTTCAAACAGGCCCAGCACGCAGCGCATGCCCGCAATGCTGTCCAGCGCGGCCACAAAATGCATTTCGGAGGTGCCGGGGTTGGTAAAGCAAACATCGACGTCACTGTTCAGCAACGTGCGGACCAGCGAATGGGCGCCATTCATTGAAGTCTCCTGTCAGGGGCGACCGAAGCGGTCGCAAGCTTCTATTTGAACACGGCTGAAAGGATTGGGCCGCAGCGCCACTGTTGTCTTACGGGCGCCGGGTCAGCCCGCGTTTGGGGTCGGTTCCCAGCCGTTGACCTCGGCGGCGGCTTCGGCGGCGCCTTCATTGGAAGCCTCTATCGGTTCAGCCGCCTCGACGGGGTCAAAATCGACCGCGTCTGGTGAGCGTGGATCAAGGTCCATGGCCACAGATGATGCTTGATCCATCGGCGCAAAGACCGTTTTGTCCTGGACTGGTACCGGTGCATCCAGACGAATTCTCACGGCGGTAAAAGCGGCCAGCAGCATCGCCATCAGAGCGAGTGCCAATGGGAATCCGCTGAAAGTCGCCGAAACCATCGCACCCGTCAGAATTGGTCCGACGGCCGAACCGGTACCGTGAACCATTAACAGACCTTTGGTTGCTTCGAGTGATTCGTTTGCGGTGAATCGATCATAGGTCTGCGCAACCGACAGGCTATAAAGCGAAAAAATCAAGCCGCCAAATCCGGCAGCCATTACAAACAAGGCTGGCACAGAAGTCGAACTGATCCAATTGAACGAGCCGAGAATCAGCGCGGCTCCCAGGCTGACCAGCAACATGATGTAGCGTCGGTCGAAGCGGTCACTCATCCAGCCGATCGGCCATTGCAAAATAGCGCCGCCGGCGATGGCCGCCACCACGAAACTCGCCGCCTGCCCGTCAGACATACCGAGCAAACGGGCATAGATGGCCGCGAATGAATAGAAGGATCCGTTGATCAACCCCGAAAACAAGGCGCCGGCAAGTCCGACTGGCGAAACATCGTAGAGGCGTTTGATGCCCAGGCGCTCGGTGCGAATTGGTTCGGGTTGAGTGACTGGTGTCAACGCCACCGGGAGTAAGCCGAGGCTGAACAGAATCGCCGAGATGGCAAAAGGCGCCATGCCATCGACGCCTTTGACCAAAATGAGGTACTGGCCGACCGCAATCGCCACCAGGTTGACCATGACGTAAATGGAAAACACCTGCGCCCGGTCATGCCCGGCCCGGTGGTTGATCCAGCTTTCGATCACCATGTAAATGCCGAGCAGCGCAACCCCGTTCAGCAAACGCAGCACTAACCAGAAAGCCGGGTTCACCCAGAGGCCGTATGCGAGCGCCAGGGCAGAGGAGGCGGAGGCAAACGCCGTAAACGCCCGAATGTGGCCGAACCGTTCAATGAGTCTGGGGCACCAGACAGCACCAATGATGTAGCCGACGTAGAAGCCGGCCATCACCAGGCCGATTGTAAATTCGCTGAATTGTTCGTCAGAGGCGCGCAGGCCGATCAGAATACCCAGCAGACCGGAGCCCGCCAGCAGGATACCCATGCCCAGCAGCAGCGACGAAATCGAGGCGACGGAACGAATCATTGACAGGCCTGAGCGCCGGGGCGGGGCGCAAAATAGGTGGTTCAAGACTACTTGGCAAGATCGATGACGGGCGATCCAGACGGGCCTGCATCAACGGACAGTGATTCGTTGAGGCGATGCTGCGCCGATTCTCGCAGAAACTAATCCGGGAAGAAACGGTTGATTGTCATAATTTTCAAAAAAACTGACGTGCGGAAACATCGAGCGATTCGGCGTAGTTACTGACCGTAACAACCAGCCTCACGGGCACGCAGTTGCAGCAGTGCCAGAACGGTGTCGATTGTCGGCGTAGGCAAGTTCAGTAGCTGGCCCATTTCCCGGACGGACGTCAGCAAGGCGTCCACCTCCATCGGACGGCCTCGTTCGAGGTCTTGGAGCATGGACGTTTTATGAGCGCCGACCGCAGCGCCACCGTCAATGCGGCGGTCAACATCTACCGGGAACTTCACCCCCAGCCGTTCGGCGATGGCCTGTGCTTCCAGCATCATCTGGCGGGCGACCTGACGGGTGCCCGGGTCAGTACACAACACATCCAGTGTGGCACCGGTGAGCGCGCTGATCGGGTTGAACGACAGGTTCCCCCATAGTTTGACCCAGATTTCGTCGCGAATTTTAGGTCGGACTGGCGCCTTGAGCCCAACTGCTGACAACGCTTTGGACAAGGCCAGAGCCCGTTCGGATTTTTCGCCACCCGGTTCGCCCAGTGAGAAGCGGTTGCCTTCAATGTGCCGGATGACACCGGGTTCAGAGACCTCGGCGGCCGGGTAGACAACGCAGCCGAGCACCCGCTCCGGTTTGATGCCCTGCCATTGCCTGTCGTCCGGATCAACTGTCTTGAGCCGGGTATCTTTGAATTCGGAATCGATGCCGTAGAAGTACCACCAGGGCACGCCGTTAACACCCATGACGACGGTTGTCTCTGGTCCCAACAAGGGTTGCATGGCGTCAACCACGCCCGGCACTGAGTGCGCCTTGAGCGTGATGATCACGTAGTCTTGTGGTCCGAGCTCGTTTGGGTCCGAGGTAGCGGTAACGGCGACGGTTTCGCGAGTGTCGTTTTCAATCAGAGTCAGCCCGTTTGCCTGCATGGCCGCCAGATGAGGCCCGCGCGCCACCAGACTGACCTGCGCGCCGGCTTTGGCCAGTTTGGCACCCATATAGCCACCGATAGCGCCCGCACCGAATATGCAGATTTTCATTGGCTTCAGGCCAGGCCGAGTTTTTGGGCAAGGCCGATGCGCTGCAACTTGCCGGTCGCCCCCTTGGGGATTTCATCGAGCACCACCACTTTGCGGGGCACTTTGAAGTCCGCCAGTCGCTCCGCTGCAAACGCGCGAATAGATTTCTCATCCGCCTGCTCTGAGTCTCGAAGCACGACGGCGGCGCCCACTTCCTCGCCGAGTTTTTCGTGCGGAATACCGAATGTCACTACTTGCTGGATTGCCGGATGGTCCATCAGCACTTCATCGACTTCAAGCGGACTGATTTTTTCTCCGCCGCGATTGATGATCTCCTTGAGTCGTCCGGTCAGGCGCAAATAACCCTGCTCATCGTGCACGCCTTGATCACCGGTGCGGAACCAGCGCAGTCCGTCCGCTTCAAAAAAGGCCTTTTGATTGGCCTGCGGGTTCGATTCATAGCCCGGGGTGACGTTCGGGCCGCTGATGACAACTTCGCCAGTGTCACCCTGGGCAAGTAACAGGTCTTCAGTTTCGCTGGCGACTCTGACTTGTGGCCCCGCCGCGATGCCGACAGAACCGGCTTTGTGCTCAGCCGGGGGCAGAGGGTTGGAAGCCATCTGGTGGGTGGCCTCAGTCATTCCGTAGCTTTCAATTACCGGTGCTTTCAATGCCTCTTCCAGCGCAGTCATGACCTGCGAGGGCAGGGAGGCGCTGGAGGAGCGGATGAATCGCAACTGTGATTTTTCCACGCTGGCCTGATTGCGCGCGGCCCGCGCCAGGATCGCCTGATGCATGGTGGGGACCGCGGTATACCAGGTCGGTTCGGCCGCATCGAACCACTTGAAGAAGTTAAGGGCATTGAACCCCGGCGTGCAGACAATCGAAGCACCGGCCGCCAGTGAACTCAACACCGCGGCAATCAGCCCATGAATATGGAACAGCGGCATGATGTTCAAGCACCGGTCCTGCGGGCTCAATTGCAGGGTCTGTCCGATGTGCTGTGCCGATGCCACGAGATTGCGTTGCAGCAAGGGCACGATTTTCGGCCTGGATGTGGTCCCGGAGGTGTGCAACACCAGCGCGACGCCGTCCGGACCCGGCGGCGGCGAATCGGCCGGCGTGGCCGCCTGGTCTCCGGTCAGGGAAAACTGTCCGGCCGGAGCGGCGGCTTCGACATGCAGGCGGATAATCGCGATGTTTTTGGCCTGTGCGGCTTTTGCGGCCGGGCCATCATCGCCATCGGCAAGAATAACGGCGCAGGCGTTTAAGTCTTCAAGGTAGAACTCAACTTCTTCCTGGCGGTACGCCGGATTAAGCGGAGCGGTGGTGGCATGGCAGGCAACCGTCATGAACGCGGCAGCCATTTCAGGGCCGTTGGGCAAGACAATCGCGATCCGGTCACCCGAGCCGATCCCCATCTGACGCAGGCTTTCGCCGGTCTGTTGGCTCAACGCGCGCAGGCCGCCATAGTTGAGTGTCGGGCGGTCCGGGGCGCCGATTGCGGGGTCACTCGCTGGATGGGCGGAAAACAGCCCGGCTACCGTGTCGGCCATTGGAATCTCTCGTGGTTCTGGGTCATACGCCGATTGTAACTGGCCGCCTGCCAGAGCCCGTCACGAGCCGCGGCAGAACTTCACAAGAAGGTCAGCGACTTGTTGTGGCTGTTCTTGCTGTACCCAGTGGCCCGCGCCTTCAATCAGCGTCGTGCCCTGGTAGTTCATGCAAACGGCTTGTTCCATTCGGGTCAAATCGCCGGGCTTTTGATAAACCCCCCAATCCTGGCGCCCGGCGATGAAACACGACGGCGGTTCAATGTGCCGCCCGCCGAATAGTTGATACGCCTGGCGGAACTGCCCGCTTGAACCGCAGCGATACCACTGCAAGGCGGCCTGGAATCCGGTGGCCTGAAACATCGCGGCATAGACGGCGAGGTCTCGGTCCGGCAGCCAGTCACATTGGGCGACCTGGTCAGGTGCAGGTCTGGAGGCAAGCACCGCCTGAGGCATGGTCTGGTTCTGCTCCATGATGTAGTAATGCGGCATCACTGCAAGAGCCTGGGGAGATTGTTCTTCAAGCGGGTGCGGCGAGTTGCCGGGCCAGTCTGCACTCTTGGCATGATAGTAGTCGCGCAGAAACTGATGAAGCCCGTCGGGCGCATTCATCATGTCGCGATCGGCCGGTTCGGTCGAGTAATACCTTTGGTAATGTTTGCGCGGCGGCGAAAGCCGCGATAAGGCTTGTATGTCTATGCCTGGTGCGGCTGGCGGCAGAGTCGGGTTTGGCAATGCCGGCGGCCCGGCAAACGGGGCGCTCATCATGACGACCCGTTTAAATATGTCTGGCCGGATCAGTGCGCTCCAGCCCGCGACCGGTGATCCGAAGTCGTGTCCGACCAACAGTTCAACCTGATGATGGCCGAGTGCATTGATCAGCCCAATCGCGTCACGGGCCAGGTTGATCAGATTGTAGGAGTCAAGTGGCGTCTCATAGCTGATTGGACCGATTCGATTGCCGTGTGATTGATCGATCGTCAGGCCGTAGCCACGCTGGTCTGGCGCAATGACAAAGTAACCTGCCTCGGCGAGCGGCAGCATGATCCGCCGCCAGCTGAACGCAAGCTCAGGAAAACCATGCAGCAATAGTGCGACGGGTTTGTCCGGGTGGTTTTCACCAGCGCACAGCACATGGTTTAGCAGGCCGTTACCGTTGTCGATGAATTCAGAACGCACTCCATGGGGCAGGCGCGCCTGCAAAAGAGATTGAAGGTCCTTCATAAGCGAGAGCACTCCTGCATCGCCATTCGATGCTGCCCGGCGATTGTATCCAGCCGGTCCGAAACAGTGTCGGGAGCTTCGCCAGACTGACTGGCCAATGCCGTGACCGCGTTGGCCCACGCGACACGTCTGCGCAAACCGCTGCGCTTGTTCTGCAGGTAGGTCTCGCTAACCGATGCATAGTCCTTGAAGTCCTTGTCCGAAGCTCGTTGGACTAGTTTGCCGGCCGAACAGCGGCACATCTGCAACGGGCGCTTCAAGTCGAGACATAAATCCACAACCCGCGGATTCGCCGGGTCAGCCGCGAGTGTGGAAAAGCCTGCAAAAAGCAAAGCGCCGGCCAAGAGGGGTTTAATCGGGTTCAACAGAGACTCTCCTGTCAAGGCCAACTTATTCTTTGTAACCGGGCGGGGAGGGGAGCTCGCCGTTTGCTCCCCAGGGGGCAACCGCAACGGCCGACAGGGAGTTTTTCGGTGAGCCATCAATGAGTTTGTCCGAGTAGGTCAGGTAAATAAGCGTGTTGCGAGCGGCATCGTAAAAGCGCACTACCTGCATTGTCTTAAATAAGACGGAGGTCCGCTGCTTGAAAACGTCTTCGCCCGCTTCCAGTTTATCCAGGTATTTGATCGGACCGGTCTGGCGACAGGCAATCGAGGCGTCTGAGGGGTCGGTCGCCAGGCCGAGAGTCCCGCTAACGCCACCTTTTTTGGCCCGTGACAGAAAGCACGAGACGCCCGCGATCTTGGGGTCGTCGAATGCCTCCAGCACGATCTTGTGATTGGCCCCGATGAGTTTGAAGGCGGTGGAGACTTCGCCGATCTGCTCAGCCCCCGCCTGGGAACTGGTGAGGGCGAGCAGCAATCCGGCAATGAATACGCGGTAAGACTTCATAAAATTCTCCAGAGAAAAAGTCCAGGGACGCACCGAGCAGGTGCTTCCCTAGTGTAGTTTGCTTTGGAGAACCGACCTTACCCGGTTTGCGGGGCGCTGTCCGGCGGGTTTTGCTGGCGTAATGGAATGGCGAATCTCTCACGGAAGCCCTGGCCGTTGCTCAGCTCTATTTTCAGTCGGTCAAGCCGGCCTGACAAAGTGGCCTGACTGCCGTTCCCTTCGCAAACTGCCGGCTCAATCTGACCATCGTGACGTAGCGAAATGCCAAACGCCGAACACACGAATTCATGTGGGGGGACCGGGTCAAAACCGCCGCCGTTTCCGATTTCGCCCAGGTAGTTCAGTCGGTCAACAAAGATCGACAGATTGGTGCGGGTCAGTTTGATTTCCCACAGCGAACGATCGGTCGGGCGGTAGACCCGGCCGCCGTCAACTGACGGAGCAATATTGGCCAGTTTGCGAGGGCTGTCTGTCCGGGGAGTTGGCTTGGGGGCGGATTTGTTGACCGCAAGTTTTGCAGGCTCCGGAGCCTGCCGGGGCGCAGGGGGTCTGGCCGTCGCGACAGGTTTGGACAGGGCTGCGACTGATGCCGGTGGCTGCGCGACCTGGGATCTGGCCTGCGTGCCGGGGCCAGCCATGGCCAGCTCGCGTTTCTCACGGGCCTCATGAAGCGCGATTTTCATGCGCGCCGCTCCGGCATACGAGCTTTTGGGGTATTCGTTGAGAAACAACTGGTATCCGAGTGCGGTCTGGTTCGCGTTGGCGATTTCCCAGGCGGCAAGCTCCGCCTGCGGCGGCGCGACATGACTCGGCGCTACCGGGTTGCTTTTCGTGGCTTGAACAGGGTCTGCGCGTTTGAAGACGAAATCTCCGGTAATTCCGCCCTCAACCCAGGGGCTTTGTTTACCCTCCGAAGCCTTGATTGTTGCAGCGGCCACCTTTTTTAGCATGAGCTCAACCGGTAAACCTGGCTGGTCAATGTAGCGCAGCAACTGTGACGTATACAGGCCATTGCTACCGTCGCCGTCTGCGGCCACGCCGCCCGGTCGCGTCGCGAAACTGATCAGGGTGCCATTCGGTGCGTTGCCCATGCGAGCCAGTCCGCGGTTTCCGCCGCCACGAAAACGGGACATGAACGGATTGTCGCGGCAGGCGTCCAGGAACATCAGTTTGACATCGGCGCCGGTATTTTCGAGACGACTGAGGAAGCGGGTGACGTCGATGGCATTGAGTGGCACATCATATTGCGACTGCAATGAGGCATCGGTGGCCAGCAGGTAGTTGCGTCCGTCGACCTGAACCCCGTGCCCGGCATAGAAAAAAGCCGCGCTGTCGCCGCGTGAGATTTTGCCTAGAAACCGCTCGATCGTAATGCCGATATCGTCGCGTTTGAGGTTCAGAGCCTCGGTCACCGTGAACCCGAGCGCGCGCAATTTGGCGGAGATTGCCTTGGCATCATTGATCGGGTTGAGCAGTGGTGATTTTGCGTAGGCCGCGTTACCGACAACCAGGGCCACCCGGGCTGCAAAAGCGGCACCGGGTTGCAAGGCGAGAACGGTCAGGCAGGCAGCGAACGCAATTTTGATATTCATGGCAGACGGGTAAATTCCTGAGCCTGGCCTTCTTTGCCGACCAGAACAAGCCGGTTGGCGCTGGCTTCATAAACGTTGGCGGAGCCACTCATGCGGTCACGCATGCTTGACATCATTTTGGCCATCAGGCCGCCCAGCGCGTTGCCGGAGACTTCATTGATGGAGTCAAGCTGGGTCGTGATCAGGTCACCTTCGACTGTCCAGGTTCCGATCATCTGAAATTTCAGGTTCATGCCGCTCTGACCATTGTCTACGTTATAAACCGTTTTACCATCCTGGCTGAAAGTTGCCGTGAAATTGTTGGTCGGTTGGCCTTGAACGGGGTTAAGCACCCGTCCTGACCAGTTGCCGATAATCATGTCTTTACTGACGGCCCCGACCTGGTCTTTGCCAGTGTAGGGCGGGATGGACTGTGATGAGCCGGAGCTTGCGCAGCCCGCAATGACAATTGCCAGGGCAGCTGCTGCGGTTACTTTGGTTGTGAGTGAGACCAGGGTTTTCGTTAATTCCATTGTTTTTTCTCCAGTTTGTGTCGGGCTTTGTCGGATCTCAAAAGATTACAGTCTTTTTCCAGCGGCATCTGCCCCTGTCTGGTTAATTCCAATGGGCAGTAAATCTCGATTTCGGAGCCGGATGAGACAATGGGCGCTCTGGATCGGGCTTGCTCGGCAATTCGACCTCCGTAAGTCATCTCAAATGAAGAAAAAGTTCAATTTTGCTTTCCGGCCGCAATCGACCGGCAGGGTACTGGCGCTGTGCTGCGCAGTGCTGCTGCTGGCGTATGGGGGGTGGCAACTGAATCAACCTTCTCCACCCCGGTATGGTGGCGTTTCAGCGGGTTGTGTCAATTTGGGTGAGAGCTTGATGTTGTGTGCTGCCAGCGATATGGCCAGACCCACCCGCCAGGGACCGGTTGCTCTGGAGCACTCGAATTTTGATTTGACCGATGGCGTGATCCGACTCGATGCCGCCCGCAACGAGACGATTGCCTGGCAGTTCATCGTGCAGACCCGGCAGCCGGTCCTGGACTCGCTCGAAGTGATCGCCGGTGCCCTGGAGCCTCACGGAAAATCGCGCCCGCTGACACCTGTGGCGCATCAGTCGTTTTTCCAGGCGCATTACCTGGCCATTGAAAACGGTGGCTACAAGTGGGGACCGCCGACTCTGGTGCTGCCGTATCCGGCTTCGTATCCGGATGCCTTGATTCCACAGCGTAAGCCATGCCAGGCTGGGCAGCAGTTGTTCGAGCGGTTTTCGCTACCAACTAAAGCGCGCCAGAACCAGGCGATCTGGATCGATACTTTTGTTGGCAAGACAACCCCGCCGGGTCGTTACATCCAAACGATGGTCATTCGAAGCCAGAGCGCGGCAATCGAGGTGCGTGTTGAACTGACAGTACACGCGGTCACCTTGCCTGACCGGCCTTCAATCGATGCGGTGGGCGAAGTCTACGCAGCCTATGCTCTCGAAGGCGTAGGCATTGATGTCAGTCATGCTGACTGGCAGGCCATGGCGCAGTGTTATCAACAACTGGCTCACCGACATCGTCTGATTTTCATCGAGCGTTTTCCCAGGGGTCTGGAGCCTGATCAGCTTGACGGATATGTTGAAGCGTTCGGGCCGATCCTGAAGGGTGATCTGTTTACGCCGGCTCATGGTTATCGCGGGCCTGGCCAGGGTGAGCCGGTGTCACTGTGGCGGCCTCCCTGGCCCCAGCGACACGATCTGGAGTTGGCGGAGCCGCTGACTCAGGCTCAACTGGACCAATACGAGCAACTCGCTCGCCAGTGGCAGGTATTGCTTGCTCAAAATGATTGGCGGCACCCACGGTATTTCGCGTATATCTTTGACGAAGTAGACGGGCCGGCCCAGTCCGGCGTTTCTGTCGCCGAACATAGACAGTATATTGCGATGGCTCATCAGCAAATGGGGCGGGTTCAAAAGGCGCTGGATCGCGGCGCGCCGGAACAGCCGATTGATCTGCTCTGGACCAGTCATAGCAATCCGGCGCAATGGCGCGATGAACCCGACCTGAATCTTGTCGGTAAGGTCAGAGTCTGGGCGCCGAATGCCAGTGCGGCCGATCCTGTCTTTCTGGCAGAACGTCGTAACGCAGGTGACTCGATCTGGTTCTATCACAGTGGGCATCCGGCAATAGGGGCTCACAGCATCAATGCCTCTGGCATTGAGATGCGGACCTGGGGGGTCGTCGGCGCCCGGTATGGGTTTGATGGTCAGTTTATGTGGGCGGTGAATCTGGGTAGCCCGGTCGCGCCGTATGAGCAACCGAGCTACAAGCCCGATGACGACCGGGTGGGCAACGGCGTTTTGGTTTACCCAGGGAACCAGCTCCCGGCGTTGGGCAAACCTGGGTTGGTCGCCGCGCCAGGGCCTGTCCCTTCAATGCGGCTCAAGTCTTGGCGCCGGGGGTTACAGGACGCCGAGCTGTATTTTCTGGCGCGGGCGAGGCAAGCGGCTGCCGCTGAGCGACTCATCAGGAACCTGATTCCGACAGCCCTGGCTGACGCCCGCGGCTCGGCGTCCTGGTCTGACAATCCGTCGGACTGGATCGCCTTCAGACGCGAGTTATTGCGTCTGGCTGCGCAATGACCCCGTCAGGCTCACGCGGTTCAGACCGGATCGTCGCGCTATCTGGCTGGGTGTTGGCTGCCATGGTTGCGCTAGCGATTACGCATGGCCTGGTACCTTCGTTCCCTTCCTGGCCGGCCGGAGTCTGTGCCTGGCTGGCGGGTGCCCTGTTGCTGAGATTTACGCGGAACACGCAAAAGGCCTTGCTCGCTGCCCTGATCGGACTGGGGGGTCTGGCAATTATTTTTGCCGTGTCGCGCGGCGCTGTTCCCGAATGGATTCATCTGCTGGACGCCAATGTGCCTTTGCTGGCGATGATTGCGTCTGTGAGTTTTCTGCGCCTGGTCGCCGGTGCTCCGGGAGCAAGCGGACCCGACGGGGCAGAACTGCCGGTCGGTCGCAGGGCTTTTCGTCACACCGCATTCAGTGTGGCGTTTCTCGGTTCGTTCATTAATATCTCGGCACCGATACTGATTGGTGACCGGCTTGCGGTCGAGGGTCGCCTGAGCCGGTTTACCTCTCAGTCCATCACCCGGGTGTTTTCCGGGTGCTCGGCGTGGTCACCATTTTTTGGTGGGATGGCGGTTGTGCTGACTTATGTTTCCGGCGCCGGATTGTTGAGCGTCATGCTTGCCGGTTTGCCTTTTGCCCTGATCGGTCTGACGGCGGTCATCGTTGAGGCGCAATTACGCTACCGGGAGGAACTGGCCGTATTTCGCGGTTATCCGGTAAGCGTATCAAGTCTCTGGGTGCCAGTGGTGCTGGCGATTTCGGTCGCGATCGGCTCGACTATCTGGCCGGCGGTTTCGATTCTGTTCATTATTGCAATCGCCGCCCTGAGTGTTTCAATCGTTGTGTTATCTGTCAGAACCGCACCTGCCAAGGCTGCGCGAACCGTATCAAATCATATTCGGCATGGTTTGCCAGGAATGGTCGGCGAATTGTTATTGTTTCTTGGCGCAGGATTTCTGGCGGTAGGCCTGACCGCCATCGTTGAAACCGGTGTCATCGGCCTGCCAATGGATCAGTTCACCGCGCCGGTTGCGGGCGCGCTTCTGGCAGGTATTGTTGCGGTATCGGCGCTTGGCCTGCACCCGGTAATTGCGGTGGCCGCCGTTACGCCGATGCTGGCGCCACTGAACCCGTCACCTGTGTTGCTGGCCGTCACCTACCTCTACGGCTGGAGCCTTGGCACCTGTGCCAGCCCGTTGTCAGGGACGCACCTGATTTTCCAGGGACGCTACGGCACGCCATCTTTTCGAGCGGCTATGTGGAACTGGCCGTATGTGCTGCTGATGCTCGGCGTTGGCATCGGCTTGTTGCAGTGGCTGGCGCCGGGCGGCTGAAGCGGGTTTCGCTGGTTCAGGCGCGCTGGGCAATTTCTGAAATCTTCCGACCCGGGGTCTTGGCCTCGTTGAGTAAGTCGTCCAGCGAGGGGCCGATGTCTTGCAGCGGCAAGATGGCGTCTGCCCCGTCCAGCGCTACGGCCGATCCGGGCATGCCCCAGACGGCGCTGCTGCGCTCATCCTGAACAATGCACAGCGACCCCGAATCGCGCATGGCTTTCAGCCCGGCCGCGCCGTCATTGCCCATACCGGTCAGTAAGACGCCGAGGGATGACGGACCGAGTAGTGACGCCGCTGACTGATACATCACATCAACCGATGGCATATGCCCGTTGACGCGCTCACCACTGCGCAGTTTGCAGACAAGATTACTGCCTTGACGTACAACCTCCAGGTGGTAGTCACCTGGTGCGACATAACCATGTCCGGGCTTGATGATCTCGCCGTCTTCCGCCAGCGCAATGTTGTAGCGCGAAAACTGATTCAGGCGTTCGGCAAATGGCCCCATAAAGCGAGTCGGCATGTGCTGACAAACCGTAACCGCGCAGTCCGGGCTGTAAGTGTGCTCAAGTACGTTTCTTAACGCCTCCGGCCCGCCAGTGGAAGCGCCAATTGTGATCAGTTTTTTAATGCCGGTTGCTGCGGTGCCGCCGCGCGCGGCTTTAGCCTTCCACTCCGCGAACTCCGGTTTGGCTTTTCCCGATGCCCCTTTTCGTTCGGAAGGTTGCGAGACGTTCACCTGGGCCGCGCTCTTGGTGATGCGGCAGATTTCGTTCATGTATTCAAGGATTTCCCGGTCGCCGGCGGGATGGCGTTTAACCATGAAATCCACCGCGCCAATCTTCAATGCCTCGAGGGTAGGGCCGGCGCCGGCGGCCGTCAGCGACGACAACATGACAACAGGCATGGGTTTGAGGCGCATCAGATTGCGAAGGAATGTGATGCCGTCCATTTTCGGCATCTCAATATCTAGGGTAATAACGTCGGGAGCGGTCTTTTTGATCAGTTCACGCGCTTCGTACGGATCGTGGGCGCAACCGACAACCAGCAAGGAAGGGTCGCGGGCCATCGTGCTCGAGAGAAATTGACACATCGCCTTGGAATCATCGACGATCAGAACTCGATGTTGTTTCTCAACCATTTCCAATCTTCTCCTGCTTGAAAATTTCACTAGTAAAGATTGACATCAACTGGGACTCTTTCTTGATGACCTCTTTTTCTTCCTGGGCATTCTCGTTAAGCCTTCTGACTTTCGCGCGTCCGGTAATAGGGTCGTATTGAACCTTGCGTGCCTGTGTGCCGCCCACATCTGACGCGGTTGCGGTAAGTCCGGCCTGCAAGAGAAAATTCTCAACGAATTCAATATTTCGTTCGCCCACCGAGCCGACTGCTTTCAGTACTTTCGCTCCCCCAAAAACCTTGAACTCCAGATTTCCGCGGCGGCCTCCACAGCCGATCACCGCGCGAATGAGGTTTTCCATCGCGTAAGAGCCGTAACGGTTCTGGTCCGCCGGTTTTTTACCGACCGTGCCGCCAGGGGCCTCGGTCTTTTCGGGCAGAAGAAAGTGATTCATGCCGCCGACTTTCGCATCCGGGTCGCGTACGCAAACGGCAATGCATGACCCCAGGGTTGTACAGATCTGCTCTTCATCGCTGGTAACATACAGATACCCCGGCATGACTTTCGCCATTCGCAACTTGGTGTGTTCGTCAAGATATCGAAAAGCATTGCCTGATGTCGCTTTGAGTGCCAGCGGAATTTCAAAAGGGCCAGCCACTAAATCCGCCGGTACACGGTGTTGGAGACAGGTTTATAGACGCTGACTATTTCGCGAAAAGACTCCGAATGGCCAAGGAACAGGTAGTCGCCAGGTGCCTGCATTTTCGCGAATTCCTTCACAATCTTGAATTGATCTGTCTTGTCAAAGTAGATCAGAACATTGCGGCAAAAGATGACATCAACTGGCGCCTTGATCGGCCACTTGTTAAACAGGTTAAGTGGCTTGCAGATCAGCATGTCGCGAAGTTCCCGCTTAACCTGAAACTTCCCGCCCTGGACTGAATCTACCCAGCGTTGACGCCGCGGCGCGTCAAGGCCACGCATCTGCTCTTCATCATAGATGCCTTCCTTGGTGCGTTGAACCATGTCGGTATCGATGTCAGTCGCCAGAATCTTCGATGTCCAGCCTGCCAGGTGTTGTGATTCGGCAAGAACCATTGCCAGTGAGTACGGTTCCTGGCCGGACGAGGATGCGGATGACCATACTTTGAGCTTGCGGCCGCGCTTGTTTTTGGCGATGTCGGGCAGGGTCTCGTTGGCGAGATAGTCAAAGTGGTGACTCTCGCGGAAAAAGAAAGTCAGATTTGTTGTAACCGTATTAATAAAGAACCGGTGTTCCTCGCTGTTTTTGGATGCGAGCAGACTGATGTAATCGGAGAAGTTGTTCATGCCCTTGATCCGCAAACGCCTTGCGAACCGGGAGTAGATCATTGAACGCTTGTTCTCACCAATCTGAATGCCGGTGGCTTCATTTGTCAGCCGCTGAAAGGCCGCGAATTCCTCATCGGTCAGGCGGCTTGGAATATTGACGTCGGCATTTCGACGCTCTGTAGCGGCTTCTGTCATTGCAACAAGTTCTCGATATAGGGTTTTCTAAAGAAAAACAGTTCAGCCGTTCGCCAGCACTGCTCGAGTTGGTCAGGTTAGGAGACTTTGAGAATCTCCGCAGCACCGAAGAGTCTTACATTGGTATGCAGCAACTCCGGCGAGTTAATGCACTCCACCGTCCGGTCCTGTTTGGCCTGGTCTAGCGAAAATGCGACCAGCAATTGCATGGCCGCGGCATCGATGCCGCCCAGTTCAGAGGCATCAATCAGGATTTTTCCGTCCTGGCTTTCATACCCTTCGAGTAGATCTTTGAGCCCGCCGATGCCGCTGATGCGAGCCGATTCCGGGAGTTTGATAGCGGCTGCGCTCATAACTGAAGTGCCTCCGCCTCGGCTGCATCAAGTTCGTCCAGGCCGACCGCTACCAGTCGATCCAGGTCAATCAGGATGACCAGCTTTTCTTCGATGTGGCCCAGACCGGAGAAGAACTGCCCGCCAAGATTGCTGGAAATCGAGGTGCTTTGCTGGATGTTGTCAGCGCCCAGGTGATAGACCTCGGCCACCTTGTCAACGACCAGGCCGACGACCCGCAGTTGACCGCCTAGCATCGAGCGCACAATCACAACCGCTGTCGTCGATGTGTAGTCGGCCTCCGGAAGTTTGAACAACAGCCTGAGATCTACAACTGGCACGATTGCGCCGCGCAAATTGATTACGCCCAGAACATAGTCGGGCGAGCAGGGGACTGGTGTCACCGGGCCCCAGCTCTTGATTTCCTGCACTTTCAGAATTTCGACAGCGTATTCTTCGTCAGCCAGAAGAAAAGTCAGGTATTGCTCGCCAACCGTCGCGATGTCATTTTGTTGAATACTGGTTTTTTCGTTACTCATGATGTCATCCTGTTCAGACGGTCTCGGATTGAACTTGGTTTAGCACTAGCGACTGCGGGTCCAGAATCAACGCTACTGATCCATCGCTCATGATGGTTGCGCCTGCAACCCCTGCAATGGCTTTGTAGTTGTCTTCCAGGACCTTAATCACGACTTGTTGCTGGCCGAGCACGGCATCTATTGCCAGGCCGGCGCGCATGCCGTGTATATCGACAATAATCACGAGCTTGCTAGTACCCGGTGCGTCATTGAGCGACAGACGGTCACGCAATCTGATGAGCGTGATGTACTCACCCCGGAAGCGGCAGACTTCACCTTGGCCCGGTATGACCGAAATGGCCGCGTTCTCTGCTTCGACGGTTTCGATGATGCTCAGAATCGGGATCACGAACATCTGACCGCCCACGCCAACCAGCTGTCCGTCGAGAATCGCGAGCGTCAGAGGCAGACGAATAATCACCTTGGTGCCCTGGCCGCGTTTGGATTCCAGATTGACTCGACCACCAAGATCATTGATGTTTCTTCTGACGACATCCATGCCGACGCCACGACCAGACAAGTCGCTGACTTCAGACGCGGTCGAAAATCCAGGCGCAAAAATCAGATTGTGAATCTGTTCATCTGTTAACTCATCGCTTTCTGAAACAATGCCTTTTTCACGGGCGATGGCTAATACTCTTTCTTCATTGATTCCGGCGCCGTCGTCTTCAATCTCGATGACTACAGAGCTGCCCTGGTGATAGGCATTAAGCGTCAGCGTGCCGGTCTCGGGTTTGCCCGCGGCGACTCGTACCTCCGGGGTTTCAAGGCCATGGTCCAGAGAATTTCTGACCAGATGCACCAACGGATCGGTCATGCGCTCCAGCACGGTTTTGTCCAATTCGGTTGATTCACCCACAACAACCAGCGAGATCTTTTTTTCAAGCTTCTTGGACAGATCGCGTACCAATCGGGGGAAGCGGCCGAACGCAGACGAAATGGCCAGCATTCGCACCCGCATGACGCTTTCCTGCAACTCGCGGGTATTTCGTTCCAGTTGTGTCAGTCGTTCGCGGAGCTGCTCGGGATCGATCTCGCCGTCGGAGCCGCCAGCGCGACTGAGCATGGACTGCGTGATTACCAGTTCGCCAACCAGGTTTATCAGATGGTCGATTTTTTCGGTCGCGATGCGAATCGTGCTGGAGTCAGGGCTGGAGCCCGATGCCGCTTTCGCGTCTTTCTTGGCCGGCGCTGCAGAGGCACTCTCGGCGGCCTTGGAAATCGCCTCACCGGTCGCCTTCGCGGCCGCCGTCGGCGCAAGAACTGAATCTGCCGTGGCGCTTTCTGTGGGATTGTCGGCGATCGCCGGCGCGGCGGACTCTGGTGCTGGTTCAATGACCAGATAACAGTCGTGCGCAACCCAGTCGAAGACTTCCCGAATCGTTTGTTCTGATTCTGCTGTCAGCAGAATTAGCTCCCAGGACAGATACGAGGTCTTCGGGTTGAATTCTTCCCAGTCGGGCAAGGTACTTGTGCTGACTGAGCTGCTCAGTTCACCCAGCCGGTTCAACTCGCGCAACAGCAACATCGGGTCGCCGCCGCGTGCCATCATTTCCGGTTTTGGCTCCAGCGCAATCCGCCAGCGAACCGGTTCGGCTTCATTCTCGAGAGCGGCAGCATCCTCGTCCGGGTTTGCGTCGTCGAGCTGAGCGGCGCCTCCGGACGGACCAGCGGCAACCAGTGCCTCAAGCTTGCTCTCCATCGCAGCTTTTTGATCGTGATCGTCTGTGCCGCCGTTATTACACGATTCGAGCATGTCACGGAGCACGTCAACCGCTTGCAAGAGGATTTCAAGGTCGCCTTCACAAACCTCACGTTGGCCGGAACGCATTTCATCAAGCAGCGTTTCCATGTGGTGGGTAAGCTGCGATAAGGCCTGAAATCCAAAGGTCGCGCCGCCACCTTTGATTGAATGAGCTGCCCTGAAGATGCCATTCAGCAGTTCCGGGTCGGTCGCTCCATCGCCAAGTTGCAACAAGCCGCTTTCCAGGAGGTCGACGTTTTCGCCGCATTCCTCCAGAAAAACCGCTCGGACTTCGTCCATTTCCAGATCGTCCATGAGAAATCTCTCCGCTTAAGTAGAGACGAAGGCGATTTGGCCGGCTTCGTAAGGTTCAGGGGTGAGTTTGAATGCAACTGTCGTGGCGCCGTCTGGAAGCGAAGGAATCTCTTTTTCTCCCTGGGCAAAGACCTCTGTCAGCTTCAGATGGCCGGATTTGTCATCCATGAACAAGCTGGAAAGAATGTTCATAACTTCGTACAGGTTTTCCCTGACTGTCTGGCTGAGTTCTTTGTCCGAGACCATGTCCTCAACCGCAGCGGCCGGAATCATCGTCAATGATGCTCCCAGCCCCGCCGCCAGTTTCCAGTCGCAATAGCACATTGCAACGTCGACGCCATCGTCGTCCTGGTAGACCGCGACATGAGAGGCGTCGGATGACGCGTAGGCGTCGATCTTTTCCACTTCAGGCTGCTCTGCCATAAACATCGCCAGCATTTGCAGAATTGAAGCAACATCGGGTGTCTTGAAAGTAGCCATGGTTTATCCAATAACAGGTCTGAGAGCAGTCTCGAAAGACTCGGCAGTAAAGGGTTTGGCAATAAGAAACTGGGCGCCGGCCTCACGAGCGGTCGCTCGCATCGGCTCAGTGGACTCTGTAGTGACGAAGCCGAACTTGACGGCGTTGCCTTCCTCTCTGAGTTTTTTCAGTAATTCGATCCCGTTCATGACCGGCATATTCCAGTCGCACATGATCAAATCGGGACAATCGGCGCTGACCATTTTCAAGGCTTCGGCGCCATCTGGGGCCTCCGAAATAGATAGTCCTGAAAAACCGGCCTGCTTGAGCGTTCTCTTAACAATCATCCGCATGGATGAGCTGTCATCGACTATCAAGACCTTCATTGCTTCAACACTCCATAGTTGGTTCGGTAGGCAATCGTGGCACCTACCCGGCGCTGTCACTACGTCAAATAAGTGGGAGATTCCCCTGTAAGTCTTGTTATCGGTCAGGCTGAAGAGTTCTAAAGTCTTTCCGTAACGGGCCGATGACAACTGAGAGACGGCTGCGCCGGAAATGATTTTCGTTCGAGGGTTTGATGGGAAAGATAACGCTAAGAAAGGTTCTGCTTGCGGCAGGGCTATCAGTCGGGTTGGTGCCTGTCCTTGTCCTAAGCATCTTGCTGGATTGGAAAGCCGCCGAGGCCTTGGAGAAGCAAGCGTTTAGCAAGCTGGAAGCTGTAAAGGCGGCGCAGGTCACGGCAATCAACAGCTACGTCGACTTTGTCTCTAACCAGAGTGTTGCCAAAGCAGCGGAAACTCGGGTTGTGGAGGCGATGAAAGCATTCGCCCAGTTCTTTCCAATCCTCGATTCTGATCTGGGGTTGGCCGCAGAAGAGGAAGCCGCCCATGACAAAGCGGTGCAACGATTCTACGCAGAGACATTTGTTCCCGAGTACGCGCGCCTGTCCGGCAAATCTATCGCGACGAGCGAGCTGATTCCAGAAACAGGAAGCGAGCGCGCTGCTCAGTATCTGTATATCGTAAATAATGAGCATCCACTAGGCCAGAAAGACAAGCTTGTGGAGTCCAAGGACGGGTCGGTTTACAGCCTTTATCACGCAAAGTATCACGAGGAATTCGCCAGATTCCGCGAGCGTTTCGGCTACTACGATTTCTTTCTGGTCGAACCGGTTAACGGTGATATTGTCTATTCGGTTTTCAAGGAGATCGATTTCGGCACCAGCTTGAAGACAGGCCCCTGGGCGCAGTCTTCGATAGGGGAGGCGTTTCGCCGCGGATTGGAGGCCCAGCCAGGGACATCTGCGCTGGTAGATTTTGGTCGCTACGGACCGTCGTATGAGGCACCTGCTTCGTTTGTATCAAGTCCGATTTACGATGACGGTCAGTTGTTAGGGGTGTTGATTTTTCAGTTGCCGGCTGATCAGATCAATTCGGCTGTCAACACCAATTCGGGAATGGGTGAAACGGGTGAGACGATGTTGGTCGGTCCAGACGGACTGATGCGGACCCAGAGCCGCTTTACCGAAGAAAATACAATCCTTGCGCTTGATGCGCATAGCACTCTCGTTGAGAAAGCGCTGCGTGGCGAAAGCGGCACGGAAGTCGAGGCTACGGAAGACGGCGAGTTTCTGACCTCGTACACGAATGCCGGGGTTGAAGGGGTTAGTTGGGCGCTACTCGCACGGATCAAGGGTTCAGAGGCTTTCGCGTCGATTACCACTTTGCGCTGGATTTCTTTCATCGCGACACTTATCTGCGCGATCGCGGTTTTCGTATTCACGTGGATCGTCGCCCAGGTAATCGTCAATCGACTCGGCGCCGACCCGGCGGATTTCGAGTCGCTGGTGGCGGCTATGCGCCAGGGCGATCTGACCAGTCGTGCGAATGATGAAAAAGCCATTGGCGCTTATGCAGCTCTGGTGGAAATGCGAACCAGACTTTCTCAGGTGTTGAGTGAGGCAAACCGTATCTCGGCTGAAGTGCGCACGGGAGCCCGTGAAATGTCGGAAGGTAACCTGGGCTTGAGCGAACGGACCGAGCAGCAGGCCGCCAATCTGGAAGAGACGGCTTCCAGTACCGAGCAGCTTACCAGCACGGTGCGACATAACGCTGAGAATGCGCAATCTGCGGCCGACTTGGCCAAACTGACTTGCGATCGCGCCAGCGCCGGTAGCGAGGTCGCCGGACAAGCGGTCGCGGCAATGCATGACATCAGCAATTCCAGCAATGAAATTGCCAATATCATTGGGGTGATTGATGAGATTGCGTTCCAGACCAACCTGTTGGCCTTAAACGCGGCTGTCGAGGCTGCCAGAGCCGGTGAACAGGGACGAGGTTTTGCGGTTGTGGCGACTGAAGTAAGACAATTGGCGGGTCGTAGTGCCTCTGCTGCCAAGGAAATCAAGGAATTGATTCAAAGCAGTGTGATCAAGGTGCGAGATGGCACACAACTGGTCCAGGATTCCGGCCAGCAGTTGAAAGACATCAACAATTCCGTGAAGGAGCTTGATGGTCTGGTTGGTCAGATCAGCCAAGCCTGTGTTGAACAGTCATCGGGCATTGATCAGATCAATCAGGCACTGATTCACATGGATAGCGTGACGCAGCAAAACGCGGCATTGGTTGAAGAAGCTGCTGCAACCAGTGAATCGATGCGCGATCAGGCCGCGGAGCTCGCTGACCACATGTCGTTCTTCAAAATGGATGGTGGTCAGGTTAGCGCGTCGCCAACTCTTTCTAAGCCCTCGGTTGCCGCGAAACCGCAGATAGCAGAGGCTAAGGAATCTGGTAAGTCGAAAGTCGCGTTCAAGAAATCGAGCCCGGATCAGGGCACACCAGCGAAGCTGGAGCCGCCAGCGGCCGAAAGCGTTCCAGCGCTGCCGGCAAGTGTCGCCAAAGCACCGGCGCCCAGCGTACCGGTACCACCTCCGGAGCCGCCGTCGCTTGATCGGCATAGCCCGGGCAAGCAGTTTCAGGCGAGCAAAGCCAATACACCTCCGGTTGTACCAAATGAGGTTGCCCCGGTGCAAAGAGCTTCCAGTTCTGATGAGGTGTGGGAAGAGTTCTGATCGTTCAGATTGTCAGGACGATCTTGCCAAATTGTTCGCCCTGGTTCATTCGGGCGATCGCAGCATTGCCGTCGCTCAATGAGAACGTGGCATCTACAACCGGTTTGATCTTATGTTTGCTGACGAAAGCAACCATGTCGGCGAAGTCCTGGTCCGAGCCCATCGTGCTGCCCAGAATGTCTATCTGGTTAAAAAAGACAATCTGCGGGCTGACGTCTTTCCAGTTGCCGCGGGTGCCGCCGTATAAGCCGATACGTGCGCCTTTGTTGGTTAGTTTGACGAGATCTGCGAAGCCGGCGCCGCCGGCGCTGTCGATAATGACGTCGAAGCCGCCGACTTCTTTCTTGAAGCGCTTGGCCCAGTCTTCTTCTCGGTAGTTGGCCCCTCCCTTGGCACCCATGGCCACTGCCTGGGCGATTTTTTCCGGTGAACTGGAGGTGACGTAAACCTCTGCGCCGGCGGCAATCGCAAACTGGCAGGCGAACAAGGCCACGCCGCCACCGATGCCACTGATCAATACTTTCTCGCCCGGTTTTGCAGCGCAACGAGAGAACAGAACCCGGTAGGCTGTCAGTCCAGCCAACGGCAGGGCCGCAGCCTCGGTCATACTCAAGTGAGCGGGTTTATCAACAGCCCGGTCGGCGGCAACAATAATCTGCTCAGCGAATGTGCCGTGCGTGGGCATGCCGAGCATGTGATATGTCGGTGCCGGAAAAGACTGGTTGTCGCCCCAGCCGATATTGGGGTTCAGGATCACCTCACGACCGTCAAGTTCGCCGGCGCCGTCCGAACCAAGGATAATGTTCTCCTGAATGCCCGGATACATGCCCTTGGTGATCCAGTTGTCCCGGTGGTTCAAGGCGGCGGCTTTCAGATTGACGGTGACTTCGCCTGCCTGTGGCGCTGGGAGTTCGTAGTGTTCATAAGCAAGCGGTGCGTTCTTCGCTTTATAGATTAGTGCGTTCATTGGGGGCTCGACTAAAAAGTGGCGGTTAACGGAGGAATCGAGGATTCAGGCTGAAACCGAATCGCTGGTTTTGCCGATCGGCAGGCGCGGCGCGATCTGAGCAAGCAGTTCGTAGGATCGCAGGCGCGCGGCCTGATCAAAAATGGCGGCGCTGACAATAAGCTCGTCGGCCTGAGTGCGTTGCAGGAACTGGTTCAGCAACAGCTCAACCGTCTCGGGGGATCCGACAAATGAGCAGCTCAGCATGCGCTCGACATGGGCTCGCTCGGCATCGCTCCAGTAGGTATTAATATCGTCAATCGGGGCTGGCAACAGACCGCGCTGGTTGCGGACCATATCGGTGAATCGTTGTTGCATGCTGGTAAACAGGTGCTGTGCCTGCGCGTCAGTGTCCGCGACGATCACGTTGACGCAAGGCATTGCATACGGCGTACTCGATTGCTCAGATGGTTGAAATCGCTCGCGATAAATCTTTAAAGCGTCATCAAGCGCCGCCGGGGCAAAATGCGAGGCAAACGCGTAAGGCAGGCCAAGCAAGGCCGCTACCTGGGCACCATAGAGACTAGAGCCGAGAATCCACAGGGGCACGTTGAGCCCGGCCCCCGGAACAGCCCGAATCTGCTGGCCGGGCTGCACTTCGCCGAACAACATGGCCAGTTCCTGGACATCTTGCGGAAACATCTCGGCGGCTCGCGGGTCAGCGCGTAGCGCCTGGGTGGTGAGTTGGTCGCTGCCCGGGGCGCGACCCAGTCCCAGATCAATACGGCCGGGGTAGAGGGACTCAAGCGTGCCAAACTGCTCGGCGATCACCAGTGGCGAGTGATTGGGCAGCATGATGCCCCCAGCGCCAACCCGGATAGACGTCGTGCCGCCGGCGAGATAACCGATAACAACAGATGTCGCAGCGCTGGCAATACCCGTCATATTGTGGTGCTCGGCAACCCAGAAGCGTTGATAGCCCCATCGCTCAGCGTGTTGGGCCAATTCCAGCGCACGTGGTAACGCATCGGCCGGGGTGTCGCCGTGGCGGACCGGAACGAGATCAAGTATGGATAGTTTGTTCATTGTCCAAGGATAGCCCAGGGCCGTACCCTGCGTAAAAAGTCACTGATCAGTCCTGGGAAATACTGGTTGCGGCTTACCGGTTTTTCCACCATTCAAGTAAGACGCTCAGCGTGCCTTTGCGACTGCGAATCGACCATGCCGGCCGCCAGGCCATTGCGCTGATAGTTTCCCAGGTCTGCTCCGATCGCTTGGCAGTAGGGTCGTTCGAGACATCTTTGTTTGCCGCGGCGACATGTCGCGCTATCGTCTCTCGGTCTCGGTAGAACCCGTCTCGGGGTTTGCTTTCATTCATCATGATGAGTCGGTGGATACTTGACTGCATTACGGGCGATTTTGTCAGATATTGCCTGCGGAATATCAATGCCGGACAGGTCAGCCAGGCGTATGGCGTATATCAGGACATCGGCCAGCTCTTCGCGAATGCGCTGGTGTTTCTCGCCTGTGCGGTTGCTGTCCCAGGATTCATTGCCGTTCTCCCACTGGAACAGTTCGAGAAGTTCGGCCGCTTCGATCGAAACGGAGGCGGCCAGGTTACGCGGGGCGTGATGTTTGTCCCAGTTGCGCGCGGCAGAGAAGTCGCGCAACTGCTGCGTGATTTCCCGAAAGTATTGGTTTCCTGCTTCGGTAGAACGGGTCATAGCTTGTATTGTCCGCGGTTTTAACATGGTGCAATAGTATCGACTCAACAGTCTTTTCGGTTCGACGCGGTGAACAGCCGGGCCGGGCGGTATCATTCAAGTGGTTGAAGCTGCTCTTCTCCTCTATTTATGTGTTCGTCTGATTCAACGCCTCCGATCGGCGCTCAAGCTCTGTTTTTGCATGCCAACGGGTTCCCGTCGGGAACATACCGGCAGTTTCTGGCCGCGCTAGGCAAGCATATGGTGGTGCATGCCCCCGAGGTCATTCATACGCCGCGCTCGACCCGCGCGACGCGTCGCTGGCCCGAAATGACCGACCAGGTGATGAAGCAGGCTTCGTCGTTGGCGGGTTCGAGCACGCCTTTGGTTTTGGTGGGTCATTCAATGGGCGGGTATTTGTCCCTGATTGCGGCGGCAAGACTCGGCAAGCAGGTCGCCGCGGTGGTTTTGATTGATTCGCCGATGGTGATCAGTTGGCGGCGTCCGTTTCTGGAGGTTCTCAAGTTCGCCAAGTTAACTAATTTTGCCGGCCCAGCTCCGATCGCCGCGCGCCGCCGGGACCAGTGGGCGTCTGCTCGCGAGGCCTATGATCATTTGTCGCCCAAGGCTTTTACCCGTGACTGGGCACCGGGTGTTCTGGACGACTTTATTGAACACGGTCTGGTGAAAGCCGGGTCTGCAGGCGTCGCTTTGCGAATTGCGCGTGAGATAGAACGCGATATTTACGCGCGCTTGCCGGCGCAGCGGACCCTGTCCTCACTGAAACGACTTCGCAGCCAGGGCGTGCCGGTTTTCATGATCGCTGGCAAACAGTCCGTCGAGACGGAGATGGCTGGCCGCGACGGTAATCGACATCTGTTTCAAGAGCGCTGGCTGGAGTTGCCATCCGGTCACCTGGTGCCAATGGAGTTGCCCGGACAATGTGCGGATGCAGTGGCCCGGTTTGTCGGTACAGTGACCGGGCAAGGAGCCGGATCTTAGTTTGACGCCACAGGAGGGCGATATGGGTTGGTTTTCTAAGAAGGATGATGCATTTTTTCTGTCGACGGTTGCTGCTGCGCCGGATGGCCCGCAAATTGCCGCCTACCTGGGCATCGTCAACGGCGAGGCGATTATCGGAGCAAATATTTTCCGTGACATGTTCTCGTCGGTACGCGATGTGGTCGGGGGCCGGGCCAGTGGTTATGAACGAGCCTTGTCTGGTGCCCGAGATGCGGCGCTCGACGATATGAAAGAGGCTGCCGGTGAAATGGGTGCGAACGGCATCATCGGTATTGACTTCGATTACGAGGTGCTCGGCGAGAACAACGGGATGATGATGGTCACTGTAAGCGGAACCGCGGTCAAGATGAAGTAGTTGGTACTCAGTGATTTCTGCAAATTCTGATGTGAACGCAGTGCGAGGTGCCCTGTTTCGACGTGTCCTGTCAATCGCTGCTTCTTGTGCGATTGGCTTGGCGTCGGTCGCTTGTGGTGGCGGAGCATCCAGTTCTGCTACGGGGTCAGACGATCAGGCCGCGTCCGACAATGGTCAGAACTCGCCAGTGATTGGTGATGCCCGGGTTGGTGTAATTGGCCCAAAAGGCGACTGGCCACTGGTGCCGATTCACATGGGCCTTATGCCGGATGGCCGTCTGGTCAGTTTCGGGCGAGAGTCGAATCTCGCCTCGGAGATGATCTATGATGTCTGGGACTATCGCGAGGGTTTGTCTTCGTCAAGTCATCTGACATTGCCCAACCGCTCTGGCACGGATCTGTTCTGTGCCAATCAGTTGCTATTGTCCAATGGTTTGCTCCTGATGACTGGCGGTGATACCCGAAAGGATGCAACCGATCAGACAGTCGGGTACCAGACCGGTGAGGGGAATGCCGATGCGACCGTGTTTGATCCGGTCACGAATCAGATTACCCGGCGCGGCACCATGAATGAGCCGCGTTGGTACGGCACAATGACCAAGCTGCCCAGCGGTGAAGTGTTTATTCAGGGCGGGTCCACAACAACACTGGCAGATCGCGCTCATTATGTCGAGATTGCATCCAGTGACGGCCGTCTTTACCGTTCCCTGCAGGGGTTTGATGTTTACGACCTGCCTTGGTTATATCCACGAAATTTTGTTGATCGCAGTGGTCAGATTACCGGTTGGGCAAAAAAACACTCGTATCGGATAAATCCCGGCGGGGCGGGTTCCAGAACAGATTTCGGACTGGCACCGCAGGTAATGCTTGAGGATGGCGGGTTGGCCGTGATGTATCGGCCCGGCAAGGTTTTGCTGGCCGGAGGGCGCAGTACACGCGCGATCCGGGCAGACATAAACCATGCCATTCCGGTCTATGAGTCGGTGCCCGATATGTCCTCGCCGCGGATCTGGGGCACCGCAACCGTATTGCCCAGCGGCGATGTGCTGGCAACCAACGGCGGCAGCAATGACTCAAGCGCTGCCGGCGCTGACCTGGGAAATCCGGCTTATCACGTCTCTATCTACAATCCCGAATCAAACACCTGGAAACGCGGCCCATCTTCCGGGTTTGCCCGGTTGTATCACTCGGCAAGCATCTTGTTGCCTGATGCAACTGTTTTGCTCGGCGGTGGCGGTTTGCCCGGGCCGGTGACCAACCTGAATGCCGAGATCTATTTTCCGGCTTATCTGTTTGACTCGAACGGCGAGTTCGCCGAGCGCCCTCAGCTACTCAACGCGCCAACCGTCCTGGACCCGGCGGCCAAGTTTGTACTGACAGTTTCGCCAGAGACTGAGGTATCGCGGGTGGTACTCGTGAAAACCGGCGCGGTGACGCATTCATTCGATATGGATCAGCGTTTTGTTGAGCTATCGTTCGAGCGCACTGGCGGGCAGATTAACGCCCGATTGCCGGTTCATGCGGCCGACACGACACCCGGTTTCTATCATTTGTTTGTCTTGAATCCGGCGGGCGTGCCCTCGCTTAGTCATGTGTTGCGCATTAACGAGTACAGCGGACAATTGCCGGCTTTCGCAGCGGCCGGTCCGGTCACTGATACCGTTAATGGAAACTGGCCGGATGCTGAACGCGCACCATTCGAGCTGGTCTGTGCAAGCGATGAGGTGCTGGTGGGCGTCCATGGTGATATTGACGGCAACCTGGCCGCTGCCGGTCCTGTTTGCGCAAAAGCTGATTCCAGCGGTGCGGGCAAGCTGGGCGCATCAGTGTTTCGCCCGCCTGCCGGGCGTCTTACCAGGCCTGGCGCGCCTCGTGGATTTGTTTCGACTTGTGCTGCGAACCAAGCGGTCTCGGGTTTTCGCGGCAGAGCCGACCAGACGGTGATCGGGATCGAATTGGTCTGTCGCACGGTGGCAGATGTCGGCCGGCTTACCGGGGAGAGCACTGTAATGGCGCCGGTGGGCCAGAAGACCGACAGCGCGCCGGTTGAGTGCCCGGCGGCCAAGCCAGCGGTCGGGGTTCGGGGCGAGACAGAAACAAGGTTTAGTCAGATCACCCGCCTGGGCTTGCGCTGCGCGGCCTAATCGGGGGGTTGGCTTTGGGCGTGTACACTCGCTGCACTCAAAAGCCGTCAGGATCAGCCATTGCAGGCGCTCTGCGGTTACCCCACCGGCAGACGCTGACCTGACAGCGATGGCCTTCGCTTTATCGCCTATTTTTACCGTATTGAATAAGCTCCCCTTAATCGTTGGTATTGGCGGAACCCCCCGAGACGGTTCCACTTCCGAGTTGGCGTTGCGTTGCGCGCTTGATCACGCCAGCGAAGCCGGTTGCGAAACAATCGCCTTCAACGGCCCGGCGCTTCCGGCTGAAATCTACGATCCCACACGAAACTGGCGTAGCGACGCGGCGATCGCGCTGGTTGAGGCGATTGGGCGAGCCGACGGCCTGCTGATTGCAACGCCGTCCTACCATGGTGGTATTTCCGGCCTGATCAAAAACGCGCTTGATTACGCCGAAGACCTCTCCGGCAATGAACGGCCTTACCTGCAGGGGCGGGCTGTCGGTTGTATTGTCTGTGCCCACGGTGCGCAGGCGATGGGAACCACTTTGTCTTCTTTGCGTGCCATGGTGCACGCCTTGCGCGGCTGGCCTACGCCATATGGCGCAGCGGTGCTGGCCCGACCAGCCGTCTTTGGTTCGCCAGGCGAGCAGGCCGATCCGCAGGCGGTAGCCTCGGTCAGGCTGGTCAGTGAGCAGGTAATTGAATTTGCCCGCATGAAAGCCTTGGCCGCGTTACATGAGGCAGATCTACGATGACTGAACAGGCGTTTGCGAAACCGGTACCCAATGCGGAGCATCCTTTATTGCTCTCTGACGGTGCGACGATTGTCTTGCGGCGTCACGGGCAGATTGGTCGGCCGCGTCTGGTGTTGTCCCACGGTAATGGCCTGGCTATCGACGGCTATGTCGCGTTCTGGTCGTTGTTGTGCGCCCGGTTCGAGGTGATTGTCTTTGATATGCGAAACCACGGGGCGAATCCGACTCACTCGCTGGTGAATCACCACTTTGACCGGTTCGCCGAAGATTTGCACGAAATCTGGTCGGCAATCGACCAGGTCTTCGGGCGGGCACCGACGGTCGGGCTGTTTCATTCGATGTCAGCCGTTGCCGCCGCGATTCAGCTTAAAACTTTCGGTGCAGCCTGCGATGGACTGGTATTGTTTGACCCGCCGGTTTATCCGCCGGCCGGCCACCGGCTTGAGGCGCTTGAACTGGCAGACATGAATGATCTTGCCCGCCGTGCCCGGCGTCGGCCCGAGCAATATGACTCGCCTGATCAACTGGCCGAGCAGTTCGCCCGGCGTAAGGCATTCAGTCAGTGGGTGCCGGGTTCTGCACGCGCTCTGGCGTATGCAAGCTTACGGCGTACCGCCGACGGCACACTTTACGAGTTGGCCTGCCCGCGCGAATACGAGGCAAAGATCTATGAAACCAATGACCACCCGGACCCATGGACTGTTTTAACCTCGAATCTGGCGTTGCCGGTGCTCGTGATCGGCGGTGATCCGGAGCTACCGGGGCAGGGTCCGCCGGCATTGTTGTGCGCTGCAATGGCGCAGCTGGGTGGTTTTGACTATCACGCAATAGCCGGTACTTCGCATTTCCTGCAGATTGAGCAGCCGCAGGTCTGTGTGGACACCTTGCTGTCGTTCATCCAGCAACGGATTCCGGGTTTTGCCTAAGGCGCGTGCTTACTGGTAAGCCAATAGCTGGGCTTTGCCACCAAACACTTTGTATGCAAAAACGGTATAGCCAATGATGACCGGCAGCGTCACGAGTGTGCCGATCAGAATGATCGTCAGCGACTCTCTTGCGGCTGCCGCCTCCCAGATATCGATCTGGTCGGGAACAACAAACGGAAAGAAGCTGTAAGCCAGTCCGATGAAAGCCAGCACGAACAACGTCGTACTAGCAATAAAAGGCAGCCAGCGGAATCGATCGTCTGTGTCGTGCAAGTGCCCGAAGATCCAATACAGACCGGCAAAGACGCCTAAGGTCATAATCGGAACCGGGGCGAGCAGGAATACATACGGCATCGTGAACCAGGCTTCGAAAACCCGCTCATTGACCAGCGGCGTTACGATCGAAATGGCCGCCATGCCGATCGCGGTGCCGACGAGCAATTTGCGAGCCCATTCAATGGCTCTTGTTTGCAGCTTGCCTTCGGTTTTCGCGATCAGCCAACTGGCCCCGATCAAACCGTAAGCGGCGGCAAGACACAAGGCGACCAGCACTGAAAACAGGATGGCGCCCAAACTCTGCTCAAGACCCAGTACATAAGATCCGAGCATGTACCCCTGCGAAAGCGCGGCCAGCAACGAGCCGGCAAAAAAGATCCAGTCCCAGGCGCGACGATGCCGCAGTGGTCCCTTGGCGCGGAATTCAAAGGCGACGCCGCGCAGAATCAGAGCAATCAACATCAGGGTTGCTGGCAGGTACAAAGCGGTCAGTATCACCCCGTGGGCGACTGGAAACGCCACCAGTAGCAAGCCAACGGCCAGTACCAGCCAGGTTTCATTGGCGTCCCAAAACGGGCCGATCGAGGCGATCATCATGCTCCGGTCTTCATCATCAACCGCTGAGGTTAATAAACCAACGCCCAGATCGAATCCATCCAGGACGACATAAATCAATGCTGACAAACCCATTAGCGCCAGAAACACGAGCGGCAGCCAGTCTTGAAAATCATGGTTCATTCAGGCCTCCTGGGCGTTAAACGACAGGGCAGGGCCCAGGCGGTCAGGGTCGGTGTCCGGGGTCTTCTGACTCGCCTTGCGTGCCAGGTAGGCGATTGTGCCGACATAGGCAGTGAGCAGGACTGCATAAAGCGCGAGATAGGCTGCGAGTGATACGCCTAATACTGGCACGCTGTGCGACGCGGCCGCCGAAGCGGTATCAAGGACGCCGGTAACCAGCCAGGGCTGGCGACCAATCTCGGTCACATACCAACCGGCAAGCGTGGCCGCCCAACCGGAGAAGGTCATGGCAACCAGCACCCATGCACCGAGTCGTCCGGGTGACTGGTGCTGTCTTAGCCGCCAGGCCATCGCCCAGCTGACCAGCAACATCAACAGGCCAATGCCAACCATGATTCGGAAGCCCCAGAAGACCGGGAAAACCGGCGGGTGTAGCGGTTTTCCGTCTTCATTCAAAAATTGATTCAATCCGGGAACTTCGCCATCAAGCGAGTGCTTGAGGATCAGACTCGCCAGGCCGGGGATTTGAATTTCCGCATGATTTTTGCGCGCCTGGTCATCCGGAATGGCAAACAGCAGGAGTGGCACTCGTGAGCCGGTTTCCCAGTTGCCTTCCATTGCCGCGATCTTGGCGGGCTGGTATTCAAGTGTGTTCAAGCCGTGCATATCGCCGACAATAATCTGAACCGGGATCAGAGCGGCTGCGATCATAACTCCGGTACGAAGCGCCTTCATGACGCTTTCGGAGTGGTCACTCCACAGCCATCGCAACGCGCTGACACCGGCCATCAGAAACGCGGCCGTCAGTCCTGATGCGATCAACATGTGGGCAATCCGGTAGGGCATCGACGGATTGAAGATAATGGCCATCCAATCGGTGGCGAATGCCACGCCGTCGCGCATTTCGAAACCTGCCGGTGTGTGCATCCAGGAATTCAGAACAAGAATCCAGAATGCCGACAATAAAGTGCCGGTTGCCACAATAATGGTGGCGCCTGTATGGACCCGTCTCGAGACACGGGTGGCGCCGAACAACATGACGCCAAGAAATGCCGCCTCCAGGAAGAACGCTGTCAACACTTCATAGGCAAGCAAGGGGCCGGCAATATTGCCCACGCTTTGCATGAAGCCGGGCCAGTTCGTGCCGAACTGAAAACTCATGGTGATGCCAGTCACCACGCCCAGGCCGAATGTCAGCGCAAAGACTTTCACCCAGAAGCGGTAAGCGTTCATCCAGGCTTCGTTGCCGGTGAAATTGGCTTTCAGGCGAAAGAAGACGAGCATCCAGCCCAGTGCAATCGTGATCGTCGGGAACAGAATATGAAACGAAATATTGGCTGCAAACTGAATGCGGGCCAGCAGTAGGGGGTCCATCAATTTGCCCGTCCGGTTTTTGAGCTGTTTTTCTTGACGGCTTTTAGGCGGTCGGTCATATCGAGAACTTTTTGAGCCGTTGCCCCGAGCTTCAGGAGTTGCTCCAGTCGTTTGCTATCCAAATGACGCATCTCGTCATACCAACCGGTCAGCAACTCAATCATCTGGGTGCTTTGCTTAATCCGGTTGGCAACATAGTCATCGCTTTCATGACCGTCCGCGTCCATTTGCAATTGCCGCAGCACCGATAGAGTCGGGTCAATTTCGCGGGCTTTGCGCTGCTCTATCAGGGTTCGGACAATTTCCCAGAGGTCGTCCGGGGTTGAAAAAAATTCCCGCCGATCATCTGGCAGATGTTGAAGTCGTACCAGTTGCCAGGACTGCAACTCTTTTAAGCCCATTGAAATATTGGAGCGTGAAAATCCCAACACCTCGACAAGGTTGTCGGCGCAAAGAGGCGATTCGGAGAGAAACAAGACTGCGTAGATCTGGCCAACTGTGCGATTGACGCCCCAGCGAGCCCCCATTTCACCGAAGTGAGTGACGAACGTCTGTTCTCGTTCAGGCAGATTCATAAGATTCGGTCTTTTCTGTATTTTCAGTAAATACTGAAAATACAGAAATCCGGCCGCCGAACTGCCCGATAACCATAAGAGTCTTATGGGCTATCTGCGCTATTAATATATTAGTTAACTCATCGATACAGAGGTTCAGGATGCCCAGTGTGCTCACCGCCCGACAACGCGCTGACTTCGACCGTGACGGATATGTCATGGTTCGCCAGTTTTTCAACGCGGCCGAAGCCCTGCTCCTGCAACAAGCGGTGGAGCGGGATCCGGCGATCCGACGCCATTTCTACAATCGCGCTGACGCTGACGGGCTGGCTACCCGTATGGCTACCTGGAATCACCCGGGCGACAGCGTTTACGGATACGCGGCGCGTTCGCACAAGATGGTCGATACGATGGAGGATCTGCTCGGGGGGGAGGGGCCTGGGAGTGGCACCAGGACTATGGCTATTGGTACAAGAATGGGTGTCTGTTTCCGACCATGGCCTCCGCAATGATTGCGCTGGACGCTTGTACCAGGAGCAACGGGTGTCTGCAGGTTCTCAAGGGGTCGCATCACCTGGGCCGGCTGGATCACGGTTTGCTGGAGGGCAACCAGGTTGGCGCTGATCTGGACCGGGTTGCTCAGGCACGGGCGCAACTGGAAACCGTCTACTGCGAGATGGCTCCTGGCGATGTCTTGTTCTTTCACTGCAATACCTTGCACCGTTCTGACCAGAACTTGTCCGATGATCGTCGCTGGACGCTGATCTGCTGCTACAACGCGGCGCGCAATAACCCGTTTCTTGAGCACCACCACCCGCAATACACACCGCTGATCAAAGTCGCAGACGAAGCCGTTCTGGCGGCCGGACTGAAGTTCGCCAACTCAGATGATCAGTCTGCGTTTTTGAGCCAGGCGGTAGCTCCTGCCGAACTCACTGAAAAGGTCGGTCGGATCTTTGGATCCGGAAGCACCGGCGAGTCGAAATAAGTGGGTTTAAAGCAACCGCATACTCGCGCCGGGGCTCGCAAAAACTCGGTGCCGCTCTGGTTGGCAGGTATTGAACCGGTCGGCGCAAGCTCGCTTTCTCAGAGTGCGTATGAGACTTTGCGCGAATTGATTGTCACCGGCCAGATCCCGCCCGGCGAGTCCTTGCATGAACCGTCGATCGCGGCGCAGTTTGACATGTCCAGAACGCCGGTCCGCGAAGCGATTCTGAAGTTACGCGACGACGGTTTGATCAACATTCAACGACAGTCCGGTACCTATGTCTCGCCGATTGATGTTGCCCGGATTGAAGAGGCAATGATTGTTCGTGAATCACTTGAGCCGACTGTCGCAGCGGTTGCCGCTGGCAAGATGACTGAAGCAGTTCTGGCCGAGTTGACCTTTGAGACAGACCGTATGGAAGCGGCGATGAAAACCAGCAACCGTGTCTTGTTTATCCAGGCCGACGACCGATTCCACCGATTGTTGATCGAGGCCAGTGGCCACCGGCATATTGCCCAAATCATTCAACGCGTAAACGCGCAACTGGACAGGGTGCACTACCTTAGTGTTTCTGAATCCGTACCTGCTGACGAGGCGGTTTCCGAGCATCGCAGACTGATTCAATATCTGGCCATCGGGAACGGATCGCAAAGCGCAGAACTGCTGACGAAGCATTTGCGCGGCTCGTGGATGTTGATTCGACAACATCTGTTTCGCAGTTCTTTGGGCTGAGCAAATTCGGGAAATCCCGTACCCGAAATTTCGCGTTAGCTGTTACCCATTACCGTTACCTTGAAAGACATGTCGATTCTTGCCATCGGGAAAACGGCTGATCCCTAACGCATTCAGGGGGATCAAGCAGGGATTCCGGCGTCGCCGCAACAGTCTGGCTTGAAGCCGTTTGTGCTGCTCGCAATGTCAACTCAGAATACTGAGATTGCGACAGAGAAAGTTCTCTGATTTCCCTGCGGATCGATCAGAGTCGGCGCTTTCCGGCGACAGTTCGCATTTCTGCTTGTCCTGCAGAATCTAGAGAGCTCATTAATGATTGATTATTCGATTCAGCCGTACTCAGGAACAGATATTCTCGCAATGGTGATGGCGGCGAGCGCTGCGCTTTGCTTGATTATTCGAGTGCGCGACAAAGAAGCGGGTATGGGGTGGTTTGCCTGCGGTCTTGCATTGATGGCGTTCTGGGTTGCAAACAATGATTCACACCTGCCTACCGGGCCTGAAATCAACCCGTCGTGGTGGTATTTCGTTTCCTGTCTCGCGCAGAGTTCACTGGTAATCGGGCTTGTTTCGACGTTTGACGTACCGCCTGTGTTGCGACGAAGGGCGCTGGCACTCGGCTTGGTTTTTCCCGCGATTTTCGCCCTGATTGTTCTATGGGTTATTAGCTCCGGGGCGACTGTTCTACGTCACTGGCTACTCCTAACACTTGCTCTCGGATTTGTCGCGATGTCACTCATTGTCGTTTGGTCGGCAATGCGGCAGAAGATGCCCGGCGCCATGTGGTTGGCGGGCGCATTCATGACTGTTCCGATTGTTGCGGTTGGGCTGGGTATATTCGGCATTGATCCGGTCGCCATCCGGTACTGGGGCAACCTGCCAGTGGCTTTGGTTGGATTGGCGCTGCCTTCGGTAAGTTTGTACCGACACCGGCTATCACTGAAAGCCGAAATTGAGCGACGTGTGCGGGCGGAAAGCGAACTGGCAGATCTTAACCATACGCTTGAGGAAAAAATTCACCAGCGAACCAAGGATTTGCAAGACATGGTGGCTGGTCTGGAGAGTTTCAACCGCAGTGTCTCGCATGATCTACATGGTCCGCTCAGCGGAATATCGAGTCTGGCTAACCTGGCCGATACTGCGCTGAAACGCGGTGATCCCGACAAAGCACTCTTTGCCCTGCCGTTGATCGCTGAAGAGTCTGCGAACCTGCGCTCATTGGTAACCTCGCTCCTCGATCTGGCGCGCGTCGCTGACTCGAAACTGGATCTGCATGAAATTGATGTGGCGCAAGTAGCACAGGAAATCGTTGATCAGTTCCGTCTGTCCAGTAAACGAAAACTGCCGCAGATTGTCGTCCGCTCGTTGCCAACCCTGTATACCGATTCCGGCCTGTTGCGCGCCGTACTGACTAACCTGATTGGGAACGCGATCAAATTCACGCCCGATGAAACCAATGGTCATGTCGAAATCGGTGGGACTGCCGCAAACGGGGAGTTCAGTCTTTATGTCAGCGATAACGGAATCGGCTTCGATTCCGATAAGGCCGACGATTTGTTCGAACCTTTTTACCGCCTCAATGTAAGCGGTTACGATGGCAACGGCATCGGGTTGAGCATTGTCGGGCGCGCGGTTGAGCGGCTGGGCGGCAGAGTCTGGGCGGAGAGTCAGCCGGGGCAAGGGGCAAAGTTCAGTGTTTCTTTGCCCGTCGCGGCCTGAGCGAGTCGCTTGTGCCGCACTGGCAGCTTGGCCCCCGTTCAATAACGTAATCAGTGCCAGCTTCCCGCAGCAGTGATTCGATTTGCTTACGGGAAGACTGGAATTCTTGGTATAACTCCGTTCTGGGACATTTCCGTGACAGCGGATGCAGCGGATAAAATGTCTGTCAACCCTATAAGACAAACGAGAGATGTGTTGCCGATGAAGCCCGAAAAAGCCGCCTGGCTGGCCCTGACCCGTGAGGTTCCGATAGACCCGGATCAAATCATCATTGATCCTCATCATCATCTCTGGCATCGCTCGGGTAGCAAATACCTGTTCGATGACCTGCAGGCAGACACTGCAGCGGGACACAAGGTGGTTGGTACGGTTTTCGTGGAATGTCTATCGAACTACCTCACCGAAGGTCTTGAAAGGTTTAAGCCCGTTGGCGAAACCGCTTTTGTCCGAGAGCAGTCGCTACTGTCAGCAAAGTCTGCCGGCGCGCCGATACTGGGCATCGTTTCATTTGCAGATCTGGCTCTGGGTGATGCGGTTGAAGAAGTCTTGCTTGCTCATGAGCAAGCAGGCGGCGGCTTGTTTCGCGGCATTCGACACCCGACCTCTAATGACGAAGAGCTTGGCTGGGGCCATGTTGAAACGCCGGCAGGCCTGATGCTGAGCGATGAATTTCAAACCGGTTTTGCTCGACTGGGCAAGATGGGATATAGCTATGACGCCTGGCTGTTTCATCATCAGTTGCCGGAACTGGTCGCACTGGCTCAGGCTCAGCCGGATGTGCCTATTGTTCTGGACCATATCGGCGGGCCGCTTGGCGTTGTGCGTTTTTCCGGTCAGCGAGAGCAAGTGCGCAGCGCCTGGCGCAAGTCAATGAAAGCGGTTGCCGCCTGCCCGAACATCATACTTAAAGTAGGCGGCATCGGTATGAACCGGTATTACGGCGGCGGTTGGCCGGAGCTGCCGCAACCACCGGGTTCGGAAATCCTGTTCGACTATTGGGGCGATGATTTAATCTGGTGTATTGATCTGTTCGGGCCGCAACGCTGTATGTTTGAGTCGAATTTCCCGGTAGATCGCGAAACCTGTGATTACACGGTTTTGTGGAATGTTTATCAGCGGGTTGGCCAGCGGTATTCTGCTGCGGAGCGCGATCAGTTGTTTTACAAGACTGCAGTACAAACTTACCGTCTGTCGGTGCCGGCACTGGAGGCTTCTTGATTGGTTCCTTGAGTTGGCAGCGATGGATTGTATTAGCGGTTCTATTGATGACCGCCGGATCCGCTCGGGCCGCGCTCGACCTGAACCCCATTGAGCCTGGCAACTGGTCGGAGCGGCACGCCAGGCATCTTGCCTCGCGTGCCGGGTTTGGCGCCACGCGCGAGGAAGCTCGCGAACTTGCCGCCATGAAGCCTGCCAATGCCGTACAAAAAATGATTGCGGGCAGTGGGCAGTCAAGAGCCAAGCTACCAAGTTTTGACCACTCCGGTGTCTTCGATATCGGACTCGATCCGTTCCCGCCCAGCCGTCCGGCTACGACCGATCTGGCCAGGAGGCAAGGGCATGCGCTAGGGCTGCAAGTCCGTCCCGGCGGTAACCGGCCGTTGCAGCCGATCGTTGACAAGTTCTTTTATTGGCTCCGGGCCAGTCGCCTGGAAACTGATCGGGTCGCTTACTGGTGGGCGAACCGTATGGTGTCGTCACGCCACCCGCTACAGGAAAAAATGGCTTTGTTCTGGCATGGGCACTTTGCCACTAACGAAGACAAAGTGCGGGACTACCGCAAGATGTTGCTTCAGTTGCAGCTTTTCCATCGGAGCGGTCTGGGTAATTTTCGGGATTTGCTGGTACAAGTTTCTCAAGACCCCGCGATGCTGGTTTTTCTGGATGCTGGTGTCAACACCAGAGATTCTCCCAACGAGAATTTCGCCCGTGAGATCCTGGAATTATTCACGATGGGCGTCGGTCACTACAGCGAAAAAGATGTTCAGGAGGCCGCGCGTGCTTTTACAGGCTGGAACGTTAAGGAGCTGGGTTTCCATCTGGTCAAAAAAGATCAGGACACCGGCTTAAAGACTTTCCTTGGCCAGCAGGGAAGATTCGACGGTATTGAGCTGATCGACCTCATCTTGCAGCAACCGGCTACCGCCCGGTTTATTGCAGGTAAGTTGTATCGCTTCTTTGTTAACGAAACGATCAGCAACGACGACCAGCAACAACTCGGCTCGCTGTTGAAGTCGGTCGATTTCGATATCAGCCGGTTTCTGGAAACCATTTTTTTGTCGCGTGAGTTCTACTACAACAAGAATATTGGCTCCCGGATCAAAAGCCCGGTTGAATTCATGGTCTCGACGTTTCGACATCTGCGGCTTAAGACCGTGCCGGGCGTCCCCGATTTTAATCAAACCGGCGAGGCACTCGGACAACGTTTGATGCATCCGCCAACCGTGGCCGGCTGGTCGCGCGGACAGAGCTGGATTACCCCCAGTCTGCTCTTTGAGCGCAGTAATTTTGTGCTTGATGTCTTGTCGCCGCCAGTCGGATTTATACCGCCCGATCGTTATCCCGGCTATCCCAGCGATGAGATCGTCAATGTTCAGAATCGGCTGCGCCAGGGGGCCAGTATTTCGGTTGCCACCCGGCCAACCGGAATCGACAGCGTTGCAATGGCTGACTCCAACAGCCTGGCCGACCGGGATGAAGCCTTTAATACCCGCCTGGGCACGCTGCGTGGATGGCAGATGGCATTGGAACGGGTCAAGCCGATTCTCCGCAATACGGCGCGACTGACGTTGGCAGATCAGGTTCTCAAAGCCGACATCAGGGATCCGCGCGGCGTTATCGACTTTCTTGTGGCGGAGTTTTTTGAGGTGCCACCGTCCGCGTCCAGGCTGAACGAACTGGCCGAACGACTCGCCGCTGAATTAGGCTCGAAAGATATTCAGGCGAGCGGTAGTTTTCTGGAAGAACCGTTGCGTAAAATCCTGCATCAGTTACTAAGCGAACCTGAATATCAACTCGGGTAGCGGAGCCCACCATGAAAACACGACGGACATTCATGCAAGCAGGCTTGGGGCTTGGTGGCCTGGGCTTAAGCGGACTAACCGCTGCGACGACAGATGCCCGGCCTGAACCCGGTCGGCTAACCGGCGCGGCTCAGGCAGATCAGACACCCATACTGGTCGCAATAGAATTGTCGGGCGGCAACGACGGCCTGAATTCAGTCGTGCCGTACGGCGACGATGCTTATTATCGCGCTCGCCCGAATATTGGCATTCGCCCCCAGGGCTTGCTGACACTGGATGAGCACTATGGCTTGAATCCCGGCATGGTCGGTCTCCACAAGCTATGGCAAAAACGACAGTTGGCGATTGTGCACGGCTGTGGTTATCAACAGCCGTCGTATTCGCATTTCTCGTCAATGGCGTATTGGCATACGGCAGCGCCGAATCAGGGAAGCGAGTACGGTTGGTTAGGCAGAGTCGCTGACGCAATGGCGCAGCAACGGCGTGACAACATGCTGGTCAACATCGGGTCGTCGCAATCGCTGGCCGTCAAGAGCGCAATCCATACGCCGGTCGTGTTTAGTGATCCGGAGCGGTTTCAGCGCAATCACTGGCTCGCCACTGTCCGAAATCAAGCAGCTCTTTCCGAGGCGGCTTCGGGCAATCCCACGCGGGACTTTCTGCATGCGGTGAACCGCAGTGCTGCGGCTTCGTCTTTGCGAATCCGCCAGGCCTGGAAAGAGTATCAATCACCGGTCGACTACGGCATCAGCCCGATGGATCTGCCCAAAGTGGCTGCGTGTATTCAGGCCGGGCTGCCGACTCAGCTCTATTACGTGGCGTTTCAGAACAATGCGTTTGACACTCATGTCAATCAGCCTGCGTTGCACCGACGTTTGCTCAGTTATGCCTGTGACGGTATTCATGGTTTTCTGCAAGACATGGAACGGCTGGGGCAAGCACATCGGGTGATGGTGCTGGTCTTTTCGGAGTTTGGCCGCCGGGTGCCTGAAAACGCCAATCTGGGCACTGACCACGGAACGGCAAACGTGATGTTCCTGGCTGGCCAATCCGTTAGGGGAGGGCACTATGGTGCGGCTCCAAGCCTGACAGAACTGGTCGATGGCGATAATCTGCAGTTCACGACGGATTTTCGGCGCGTGTATGCAACCGTCATTGAGCGCTGGTTAGGCGTGGCATCAAAGTCTGTTTTGCGCGGGGACTACCCGACTTTTGATCTTTTTGCCTGACCGGCTCGTTTAGCGGTCCAGGATCTGACTGAGGAACTTCTGGGTTCTTTCATTTTGCGGATTGTCAAAGAAGACATCCGGTGTGTTGGATTCCACAATCTCGCCTTCGTCCATAAAAATGACCCGGTCGGCCACTGCACGGGCAAATCCCATTTCGTGGGTGACGCAGGCCATTGTCATGCCTTCTTCGGCCAGTGAGACCATGGTGTCCAGCACCTCCTTGACCATTTCGGGGTCTAGTGCTGAGGTCGGCTCGTCAAACAACATGATTGACGGATTCATACAGAGGGCGCGCGCAATGGCGACCCGCTGTTGCTGCCCGCCCGAGAGCTGCCCGGGGTATTTCAGTGCCTGCTCGCCGATTCGGACGCGCTCCAGATATTTCATGCCAATTTCATTGGCTTGCTGCTTGGGCATTTTCTTGACCCAGATCGGCGACAAAGTGCAGTTATCGAGTACAGACAAGTGCGGGAACAAGTTGAAATGCTGAAACACCATGCCGACTTCGGAGCGAATTTTGTCTATGTGCTTCAGGTCTTCGGTGAGCGCCACGCCGTTAACCGTGATTGAGCCTTCCTGGTGAGCCTCAAGCCGGTTGATACACCGGATCAGCGTTGACTTTCCCGATCCGGAGGGGCCGCACACGACAATACGCTCCCCGCGTTTGATGGTCAGGTCAATGTCTTTCAGGACATGGAACTCGCCATACCATTTGTTGAGGCCGCGAATTTCGACGGCCGCCGCATCCTGTGGATTCTTGTCTGGCGTATTCAAGGTTAGCTCCGGTGCGAATGGCTCAATTCTTTTTCCAGCCATTGGCTGTATCGGGACATTGCAAAGCAATAGATCCAATAGATGACGATGGAAAAGAGCAGTGCTTCCAGGTAGTACTTCTTCCAGGCAAAGTCGGTTTCAACCGAGCGCTTGACTGCGTTGGCAAAGTCAAAGATGCCGATAATCAGGACCAGCGATGTGTCTTTGAATAAAGAGATAAACGAGTTCACGATTGGCGGGATCGAGATTTTCAGCGCTTGTGGCAGGACGACTAGTCCCATCATTTTCCAGTAGGGCAGGCCGAGTGCCTGGGCCGCCTCGTATTGTCCTTTGGGAACCGCTTGCAGTCCGCCGCGAATAGCTTCCGCCAGATAAGCGGCCATGAACAAGATGATCGCCACTTGCGCGCGCAGCAGATTTTCGATGCGCATGCCTTCAGGCAGAAACAGCGAAAACATAACGCTCGCCATGAACAAAACCGTGATCAGCGGAACCCCTCGGACCATCTCGATAAAGACCACTGAAAACCCGCGAATCAGTGGCAACTCAGAGCGTCGCCCCAAGGCCAGAGCGACGCCAAGCGGGAAAGCGCCGGCCATACCAAATACCGCCAGAATCAGCGTGACCGGCAACCCGCCCCAGCTGCCGACAGCGACCGGAGTCAGGCCATAACCACCGCCCATTAACCACAGGGTTGCTGCGGTTGCGATGATCCAGATAACCGGCAGACTCCAGTTCCAGAACCACTTGACCGCAGACACGATCAGAAGCAACGACAAAATGATAACGACCAGGCCGCCACGCCATTGCTCATCGTAAGGATAAGTGCCAAACAACATCACGCGGATTTTTTCGGGCACTACCGCCCAGCAGGCTCCGCTACCGCGAGCCGCGTCGCAGGCCTCCAGGGTTTGCTTGCCCCAGACGGCGTTTAGAAACAACCAGTTGACCATCACGGGAACCAGCCACACCAGCAGAGCCAGAATAACCAGGGTGGTAACCGAGTTTCCGATTGAAGAAAAGAGATTCTTGCGTAGCCAGCCAATGACGCCTATCTCGCTGCGCGGAGCGGGGCGGTCAGGTAACGGATGGAATTCGCTGGGTTCGCTCATGCCTGTCTCATCGTTCGACCAGCGCGACGCTGTTGTTGTACCAGTTCATGAATAGTGCGATCAGTAAACTGATCGACAGGTAAACCGCCATCAGGATAGCGATGGCCTCGATTGCCTGGCCGGTCTGATTCATGGAGGTGTTGGCGACGGCCACCAGGTCCGGGTAACCAATCGCCACAGCCAGTGAAGAATTCTTGGTCAGGTTCAGATACTGACTGGTCAGTGGAGGAATAATGACGCGCAAGGCCTGGGGCAGGACGATCAGGCGCAGGCGTCGCCCGGGGGACAGGCCAAGCGCCATCGCCGCCTCGGACTGACCTTTATCAACTGCTTCTATCCCGGCCCTGACCACCTCGGCAATGAATGCCGCCGTGTAAAAAGACAGGCCTAACCACAAGGCGGTGAACTCTGGTGTGATGACCAGTCCACCCTGAAAGTTAAAGCCTTTGAGTGTGGGGATTTCCAGCGCGGTCGGTGCGCCGCCCAGAAGCCAGGCGAGAGCCGGCAGGCCGAGAATCAGCCCGAGGGAAATAAGCGCCATCGGCGCTTGTTGTCCGGTGCGTTCCTGGCGCGCCCGGGCCCACCGGCTGACCAGGAATGTCAGAATGATGCCGGCAATGAGAGCAAACCCTGCTGCGGTCCAGCCTGGCGCGCCAATCGGCCAGGCAAAGCGGAATCCGCGCTGGCTCAGAAAAGCCAGTCCGTTGAACGAAATTGCCTGCCGGACAGAGGGCAGCATCTCGGTAAACAAGGTGTACCAGGCAAGGAGTTGCAACAACAGGGGCACGTTGCGCAGCGTCTCAACGTAAACCATTGCCAGTTTGGAAACCAGCCAGTTATGAGAAAGTCTGGCGACACCAATCAGGGTGCCCAGTATGGTTGCCAGCAAAATACCGAACGCGGCAACCCATAGCGTATTAAGCAGGCCGGCGACAAAAGCCCGACCATAGTTGTAGCTGGCATCGTAAGCGATGCGGGATTCGGAAATGTCGAATCCGGCTTCGGTGCTCAGAAAGTCAAAACCAACCCGAATATTGCGCTGGTCAAGGTTATATAAGGTGTTGCTCACCAGGAAATACCCGGTGGCAACAACCGCGACAAGCAACAACGCCTGCCAGACAAGACCGCGAACGCGCTCGTTGGAGAACATGAATATTGGCGCGTTACGCGGTCAGTCAGTGCTTAGTGAAATACTTAGCGAATCGGCGGGGCGTACATCAGACCACCATCGGTCCACTGCGCGTTAAGACCACGCGGCACACCGATCGGGCCAATGTTGCGCTCGTACATTTCGCCATAGTTGCCAACGGATTTAATCACGCGCAGCATCCAGTCGTTGTCCAGACCAAGCCCTTTACCGACGTCGCCTTTGGTGCCAAGCAGACGCTGGGTTTGCGGCAGCTTTGATTCCTTGGCCATTTTGTCGGCGTTGGCGGCGGTAATGCCTTGCTCTTCTGCTTCGATCAATCCGAACAATACCCATTTGACGATTGTGAAAAGCTCCCAGTCGCCACGGCGCAGCATCGGGCCAAGCGGCTCTTTGGAGATGGCATCAGGCAGGATGATGTAGTCATCCGGATTATCAGCCTTCTGGCGGGTAGCGGCCAGGCCGGAGATATCCGTGGTGTAGACGTCGCAGCGGCCTGAGAAGAAAGCCTGTTCTACCTGTGACAACTCGGTGATGACGACCGGTTTGTAATCGAGCTTCTGCGACCGGAAGTAATCGGACAGATTCAACTCGGTTGTCGTGCCTGGTTGTACGCAAACTGACGCGCCGCCTAGTTCTTTGGCACTCTTGATGCCCAGGTCTTTACGGACCATAAAGCCCTGACCGTCATAAAACAAGGTGCCGGCAAACACTGAGCCCAGGGTTGAGTCGCGACTGGAAGTCCAGGTGGTGTTGCGGCTCAGCAGATCAACCTCACCAGATTGCAGCAAGGTGAACCGAACTTGCGCGGTGGCCGGCACATATTGCACCTTCTTGGGGTCGCCCAGGATTGCGGCCGCGACAGCCTGGCAGAACTCGGCGTCGATACCGGTCCACTGACCTTTGCTGTCTGGGGCTGAGAAACCTTGCAAGCCGGTGTTGACACCGCAGCGGAGCATGTCCTTGGATTTGATGTTGTCCAGCGTCTCGCCGGCCTGCGCCAGGCCCGGCAATCCAAAGCAAGCTGCAACCGTCGCAGCGGCAACCAGTGCTTTCACACTCTTGACGTGATTCGTGCTCATTTGGGTAAATCTCCCTTACCGTATTGGTTCTAATTCGTTAATAACCGTCGGCGCAGTCTACTGACGACACCGAACCTATGCAAATGCCGGGCCATTTGTAACCTTAAGTCAAGATTTATGCTGCATTGCGTCACGGGGAGGCATGCGCTATGCCACTTTCGGGTCAGGGCGAGGCGGGTTCGACGATACGAACCTACCTAGTAGAGCCAGCGAACCAGCGTCATCGGAATTGCCTCGACGTAAGAGACGGCCAGCACGATCGCGACCAGAATCCCAATGAACGGCAGATTCACGCGGGTGGTTTCCCAGATACTTGTTTTGGCAATCGAGCAGGCTGTCGCCAGCACCGAGGCAACGGGCGGTGTTTGCTGGCCGAGCGCTATATTCAATGTCAGGATAATGCCGAAGTGAACCGGATCAATTCCGACTTGCAGAATCAGTGGTAGCGCAACCGGCGTAATCAGAATGATTGCCGCTGCACCGTGCAACACCATGCCGACCAGAAACAGGACAAAATTAAGGATCAGCAGGATGACCCACTTCTGTTCTGACAGTGCGAGTACGGCGTTGGCGAACCGTTGCGGGGTTTGGGTTTCGGTAATGTAAAGGCCGAGAACACCAGAGGCAGCCACGAGCATCATGACTGTCGCGGTCTGTACCACGCCATCAATGAGGGCGCGCACAATAGCGTCGCGCTGCACTTCGCGATAAATGAAAACACCGATCAACAAGGCGGCCAGAACCGCAAGCCCGGCGCCTTCAGTGGCTGTCACGATGCCGCCAAAGATACCGCCGAGAATGATGACGGGCAGCAGCAGAGCCCAACCGGCGTCGCGGGCGCTTGACCAGACTTTGCGTAAGTCGAAGCGTTCGTCGCGCGGCAGATCGTACTTGATCGCGAGGCGCCAGCACAGCGCCATCATCGCGAAGCCGCCCAGCAATCCGGGCACGATACCGGCAACAAATAACTGCACGACCGAAGTATTGGCTATGGCCGCGTACAAGATCATCGGGATGGACGGCGGAATGATGATGGCCAGTGATGCCGATGAAGAAGTGACGGCTGCGGCGAACGCCGGTTGGTAGCCTTTGCGCTTCATTTCAGGAATCAGAACGCTGCCGATTGCGGCAACATCGGCGACGCCGGAGCCGGAAATTTCAGCAAAAAACAGCGAGACGCCGACATTCACCATCGCGAGGCCGCCGCGCATGAAGCCGACGATTGATGAAACAAACGCAATTAGCCGGCGCGAAATACCGCCGGTATTCATCAGCGAACCGGCCAGGACAAACAGGGGAATTGCAATCAAGGGGAAACTGGTTGCCGCATCAAAATAGGCCAGCGCGGCATTGAGGAAACCCAGTTCGCCGCGCAACATCCAGACCCCGAAGAGCGCTGCGGCGAGGATGCCTACCGCTATCGGCACGCCGATGGCAATCAGCGCGAACATCATGCCAATAACCAGAAGTTCAATCATGTTGCGCGGCTACTCATGTCATTTTGTGCCCGCGAAATCTCGGCGGCAATTTCAACGCTGTCGATGTCCTGGCCGGCGATTACCCGGCGCCAGCTTTCCGGCGTGACCAGCAATCGGGAGATGATCATCAACACGGCGCTGACCGGCACAATTGCCTGGACCAGGCTGAGCGGGACGAACCGCAAAGAGGTCAAGGTCTCACCGCCGAAAATGGCCAGAATTTCCCAGCCGGCCCAGGCCACCAGGCAGAACACGGCGACGAAAACAATTTCACCAAAGAAGAAAAGAACTTTGCGCAACGGCAGAGGGCGCGACACCAGCAAGGTGTCAAAATTGAGGTGTGCATGACGCAATGTCGCCAGCGCTGCGCCCAGAAAACTAAGCCAGGCGAGCATCACCGAGGCTACTTCGTCATACCAGATCGGTGAGCTGCCAGCGGTGCGCGCCGCGACGGCGTATAAAACCACCGCCGCCAGCGACACCAGCAACGTCAAGGTGATCGTTGCCAGAGTGCCTTCATAGAAGCGGCGCAACATCACAGAATTACTGACTCAGTTTCATCGCGGCGTCGATCAAACCCTGACCCGCCGGGACTTCCTTGGCGAACTCGGTATAAATCGGTTTGGACGCAGCAACAAACGCGGCACGATCAGCGGTGTTGACTTCCATGCCGGCCGCTTTGAGCTTGGCTTGCAGATCAGCATCACTCGCTGCGCCTTTTTCGCGGGCCCAGGCTTGCATTTCCAGGCCTGTTTCAGTCAGCACTTTCTGGATGGCTGGATCAAGCTGGCTGAATGCCTTGGCGCCGGTGGTGAGATATGACGGTGAGTAAACATGACCGGTAACGCTCAGATGCTTCTGTACTTCCTGAAACTTGGCGCTCCAGATGTTGGTGTTCGGGTTTTCCTGACCATCCATGACACCGGTTTGCAAGGCGACAAAGACTTCCGAGAAAGACATCGGTGTCGGGTTGGCCCCCCAGGTCTGAAACATCTTGACCCGCCATTTGGACTTGGGTGTACGGATTTTCAGGCCGTTCAGGTCTTCGGGCTTGTTGATCGCCTTCTTGCTGTTGGTGATGTTGCGAACACCATTCTCCCAGACGCCAAGAATTTTGTAGCCTTTGCTTTCTGCTTTGGGTGCAATGTCTTTCCAGAACACTTTGTCGACAATGGCGCCGACGTGAGTACGATCCTTGACCAGGAACGGCATGTCGAACAATGCAAATTCATCGGCAATCGACGACATGATCGAGGAGGGCATCGAAAGATGTACTGATCCCAGTTTGAGTTTTTGCAACAGGTCTTTGTCTTTACCCAGTTGCGAGTTGTCAAACAGTTTCACTGTCGCTTTCCCGGCGAGTTTTTGATTGGCCCGGCTTGTGAATTCAGCGGCGGTTTGTTGTTGCAATGAGCCGGTACTGGCACTGATCGCAAAGATGATTTCCTTACCCTGCGCGGATGCGTTCGTCGGCAGTATTGCCGCTCCGGTGATGAAACCTGCTGCCACGGACGTCAGGCAGGCAAGCGTATAACGGCGGTTCTTAATCGCTTTCATTGGTGTCTCCTGTTGAAAGGTTTGTTGGTTTCTAAACAGCTGTTTCGGCTACCTTTCTGGCCGCCATGCTGGCTGCCAGCAAAATGGCATTTCTGCTCGCTTTGATATCAGCAATGCCTTGTCCGGCGATGTTGTAGGCGGTGCCGTGCGCGGGGGTCACAATCGGCAATGGGTAACCTCCGAGGTAGGTGACGCCTCGATCAAAGCCCATCAGTTTCATCGCAATCTGACCCTGATCGTGATACATCGTCAGGACTGCATCGAATTCTCCCTGCTGGGCCCTGACAAAAACCGTGTCCGCAGGAACGGGACCATCAACGACCAGGTCGTGCGTGCGCATTTGTTCGATGGCTGGGCTGATAATGTCGATTTCCTCGCGGCCGAAGGATCCGCCGTCGCCGGCGTGCGGGTTTAGCGCTGCCACCGCGATTCTCGGGCGTGTCAGTCCAGATTCACGCAGGCATTGATCGGCAAGAACAGCGGCCGCCAAAATTCGCTCGACAGAGAGCGCGGCCGAGACATCCTTCAGGGGAATGTGCGAGGTGACCCGCGCGTTCCACAAACCCTCAAGAATATTGAACTCACGGCCATCGCGAGGAGCTTGCAGGGTTTCAGTAATGACCGCAATTTCGTCGTCATAAGAAGGACGGGCCAGGCGCATGGCCTGCTTGTTAAACGGCGTGAAAGTGACTGCTTCTACCAGGCCGTCGCGACCCAGGGTCAGCGCCTGGACAAAATTGCGCAGCGTGAACTGCCCGCCCGTCAGGCTTACTTCGCCGCGTTTGATCGTTGCAGGGTCGCAGTGATGCAGATCGAGCAGGCTGTGACCGTCGGTCGAATGAATTTGCGCGGCACTGTCAGGAATGTCGAGGCTCACACCGGCATCGCTGGCTCCCATCTCCAATACCCGGCGATCCCCGATGACGTGCAAGCGGGCCGTGCTGGCAATCTGTTCGTCGGCCAGGAGTTTTGCGGTTAACTCAGGGCTGATCCCGGCAGGGTCTCCCATGGCAAGTGCGATAAGCGGGAGCTGGCTTGATGAAGTCATGAGTCGGGCGTGGGATTCGCGCAAATGTCGTCAGAAGCTCGAATCTACGGCTGAGCGGTATAACCGTCAATCCACAGTTTATAATTAACGTATAACCGAAGGGAATATCAAGAAGACAATAGTGCACCAATGGGGAAGCGCCGTTGACGGGGGGTATCGAATGACTACAGAGGACGGGGAAATAGCACTGCCCGAGGAGTGGCGACTTCGCAAACAGATTCGCATCAGACACTTGCTGTTGTTACAGGCACTGGATCGACACGGCAGCCTAAGCATGGCCGCACGCGACTTATCGGTGACGCAGCCTGCCGCAACGAAACTGTTGGCACAACTGGAAGCGCTACTGCAATTACCGTTGTTTGACCGGCGCTCCAGGGGGATGGAGCCAACCGAGTATGGGCAAATCATGATTCGTCATGCGCATGCGGCAATGGGCGAAATCGGCGCAGCGCACGATGCGCTGGAACAGACCGCACAAGGCGCGCAGGGCAGGGTTTCGATCGGGGCGGTGGTGGGTTCAGTGCCTCGGTTGACGTCAATCGCGCTGGCAGATGTCTTGCAGACTTACCCGCGTCTGGCGGTCTCGGTCACGGTCGAGACCAGCGCAACCCTGGTGCCAATGCTTGAACGCGGAGAACTTGATTTCGTGATTGGACAGATTCCGGCCAACGCGCAGGTTGATGACTTGAGCTTTGAGCCGCTGGTGGGTGAGCCACTTGAGATTGTGGCGGCAGTTGGTCATCGGGCCGCCCAGTCGCGTCAGGTCAGGCTTGACAGTTTACTGACTGATCTGTGGGTGATGCCGCCGCAAGCCAGCCCGCTGCGGGCGCGGCTGGACGCAGTGTTTCATTCAGCCGGGCTGGCGGTCCCCCGACGATCGCTTGAAACCGCTTCGACGCTGATGGCCACGACGCTGGTTCAGGCGATGGATTCATCGGTTGCAGTGTTGTCGCGTGACGTGGCCCAGCACTACGCAACCTATGCCACGCTTAGCGTCTTGAAGGTATCGCTGCCAACCGACCTGGGTATGATTGGCATCATTACCCGTCCTCGCTTACGGCTCACCGCGGCCGCTTTGGCAATGATTGAGGTGTTGCGCGGGGTGGTCAGACCACGTTAAGCGTGGCGCCCAGTTTGCGTCGCCACGCACTGACAACCGTCGGCAGTTCGCTGGCAAGCTTGAATACTTCAATCATGCGTCGCCGGCCGAAGTCTTCCTCGAATTCACGGTCAGTACTGACAATCTGCAGCAGTTGTTCCAGTGCCTCTTCCCACATACTGTGCTCAATGTAGTGTTCGGCCAGCGTCTTGCGGGCGGCCATATCGGCTGGGTCAGCGGCGACTTTTTCGATCAGTTCGGTCGGCGCAGGCACCTGGGCGTCATCAACAGCCTGCTTGATCTGCTCGGCCAGTTCAGTCACCTGAGGGTTGCTCAGCGATTTTGCTGACAAGGCGTCAATCTGACCCTGAGCGGCACGGGGGTCACCGGCTGCCATCATTAGCTGGGCGATCAGCAAACGAGCGGTATCGTGCGCCGGGTCGATTGAGACGGTGCGTTTGGCGTGTTCGAGCGCAGCCGCCTGATCGCCTTCGTTCAGAGCTTTGGCGGCCATTTCAAATTCCGCTTCGGCAGGGTTGGGGAGCAGTCTGTCGATGAATTCGCGGATCTGGCCTTCGGGCATTGCTCCCTGAAACTGATCGACCGGTTGGCCGTTGACGAATGCAAATACGGTTGGCAGTGACTTGATCTGAAAGTGCTGGGCGATCTGTTGCTCTTGCTCGGTGTCAACTTTGACCAGTTTGAAGCGGCCGGCATATTCCTGCTCGAGCCGATCCAGAATCGGCCCCAGGGACTTGCAGGGGCCGCACCAATCGGCCCAGAAGTCGACTAAAACAGGGGTCTCGGCGGATGCATCAATCACATCGGCCTGAAATGACTGGATGGTGGTATCAGTACTCATAGAAAATCTCGACGCGGCAACTGGAAATGAATCCTTGATTGTGCCGTAAGTCTTGCCCCAGTGACGAGGTCAGGTTGCAATTGTCAGGGTCGTCCGAACCAACGCTCATAGACTCGCTGGTATTGACCGTTTTCACGGAGTTTCAGCAAGGCCCGGTTCACCTGCTCAAGCAGCGGGCTGGTTTCGGCGAGTGCAATACCGTATTTCTCAGCCTTGAACAGCGGCCCGGTCAGGGTGACTTCTCCCTGGCCTTCATGGCTGGCGTAGTAGGCGAGTATTGGCGCATCGTGGACAACCGCTTCCAGTTTCTTGTTGCGGACCGCGGCGAACAGCGCTTTGATGCTGTCGAAAGTCTGATGTTTGATTTTCCGGTCCGTCAGATAGGCGGACGCAGTTGAGCCGGCAGTCGTGCCGACGTTCTTGCCGGGCAGGTCTGCAACACTACGGATGTCAGACTGTAACTGGCTGACCGTCATGGCTGATGTCAGGGTTGCCACAAACGCCGACACGAGAAACAGCGTCGAAATCAACAGAACCGTTCCGAGGATCCGGCCCGGAATGGAGCGGGGGACGTGTTCTTCGAATCCACCACTTATCAGCGCGTGCATCGCCCACCAGTAAGAAGGCCATAAACCGTCCCGGTAGCTGCGCTGAAAGTACGGGGCTTTGTGACGTTCAAAGAACCACATCAGATTTCCGACCACGAAGACAAGCAGCGCGGCGGCCGCAACCAGACCGGCCATTCGCCAATTGAAGACGGCATCAATCAGACCGCCGCTGCCGCCATCGGCGGGCACCATAATCTGCAAACCGGCATCAAACACCGGATGGCTGAAATTCAGACGGGCTTCCCGTTCGGCGGTAATCGAAATGTTGCCGATGGCGATATCCGCCTCGCCCGACTCCACCTTCGCCAGGAGTTCTGAGAATGACTCCAGCACCTGGAGATTTGATTCGACTCCAATTTGACTGGCGACCAGTTGCCACAAATCGACGCTGAAACCCGACAGGGTGCCGTCATCCTGTTTGATCGCAAACGGCGTGCGCTCAACAGTTGCGACGCTCAACTCCCTGGAAAAACCTGGAAGATGCAGGGTCAGCAGCAAACCACCGAGCACTAGCCAAAGACTGAACCGCCTCATGGTTGTTTACCCAGATGACGCTGCAACAGTCCGGCCCAGAATTCGCCTTTGGTATTGGCCAGCAAACGTTGATTCAGGCTTTCTCTGATCGGGCTTGCATCGGGCAGGCCGATGGCGTAAACCTGCGGTTCAAAGGTATCGGCGACAACGGTAATCTGATCCTGGTAGCTGGTGCGGACCAGGTAGCGGAGCAGGGGTTGATCGTAAACAACCGCATCCACTTTGCCGGCGGCGAGTGAGTCCATCGCAGACTCGAGATCCGCGAATCCCTTGTAGCTGACGCCGTTGCGCTGAAGACGGGCCGCACTGGTAGAGCCATCCACTGTCGCCGTGCGAACATTTGCCAGGTCGTCTTCATTTTGGATCTTTGAGCCCAACGCATCAAGCGTCAACGCGGTGGTCAGGCCAGCCGTGACGGTTGAAATAATGATGATGCTGGCGAACATCCAGACCAGGCCGACAAGTCTCCCTGCCAGGGTAACCGGCGCCTTGTCACCATAGCCAACCGTGGTCATCGTCACGCTGGACCACCACAGACCGGCGCCAATGCCGTGGATCGGGTCGCTTGGAAATTGCTCGTTTCTTTTGCGCTCAAACAACCAGACCAGGGCGCCGATGACCGCCAGTAGCGCAAGCAAAGTCATGACGGCACCCAGAAACGCTGGCGAAATCAATGCCCGGAAGAAGCCGAACCAACTGGTTTCACTCTGTTTTTCGACCGCAATGCCCAGCCCGGTCTGGTAGAAGGGGTGGGAGAAGTCAAATTCCTGCTCGCGTTCGGCCGTGGCTGACAGGGCGCCGACTGCTGCGTCATAGCGTCCGGTTTTAACGCCAGACAACATGTCCGCCAGGGAGGTTTCCTCGTATTCGAAGCTCAGGTTCAGTTCGCCGGCGGCTTTCTCCCATAGATCGATCGCGATTCCCTGCCAGCCGCCGTCCGGCCGTCGGTAGGCGAAGGGCGGGACAGCGCGGGTGGCGACTTTGAGTGTCTTGCTCTGCTCGGCGGCCTGAGCGAGGTTCCCGGAGTCGGGCACCAGGGAAATTGCAACCCAGGCAATAACCGTAGCAACCAGTGCCGACAGAGTTCGACTGAAATTTTGATTATTGATAACGCCCACCCGATCACAGATGCCTGAGTTGTTTTTGATTGTTGTTTCACACGAGCGTCATAGTGTGGAACAGGTAGACCTGAAGCGGGGTCATACGGTGCAATCGGGTGTTGGATCGTGGGGTTTTGCCGACAATCCGGTCGGTGTTTAGCGATACCGCGACGCTTGATCTGCACTCGGCAACGAGCCGTCCGGTGTAAACGTGTCAACGGCCTCCGGGAGTGAAGTGCTTAGACGGGCCAGTAAATCAGTCTTGCTCAGACCGGTTTTCGCAACCAGTTCGTCGAGCATGTCATCGCCAAGGGATTGCTGCAGTGATGCCGGATTCAATTGCTGGTTCGTGCTCTTACCAATCCAGCTATCGACAGTATTGCCTTGTCCGGTCTTTCTGAACTGCTCGGCAACATCATTGAGGCCGGTAGACAGGGTCGGGCCGGCTTCCTTCTCGCCAAACATCTTGTCGAAGTCGTTGAGCAGACCGCCGCTCGTATTGGCGCTGTCGGCTGGGGTTTCAGGCGGGGACTGCGTCAATGCCTCTTTGGCCTTGCCGATCAGGTCACCGATTTTCTCGCGATTCTGATAGCCGGCGACTGCCAGCAAGCCTAACAAGGCGGTCATGGATGGGGTGCCGCGTGCCATAGTCGTTACTCCGTTCGGGGGTTGTCGGATGCAAAACACCGATGATACTGCTGACCGGCACTACAACACCCGTGAGAAGCCCCGCCGGGTCTGATCGGTCTGAAGATGGTGATCAAAAATCGCGCCGATCGCGCGTAGCGCTTTGCGGCGACCGCTTTCAGTAACCTGAATGAAGTTGTCGGTATTAATGACCAATCCGAGTTGTTCGTATTGTGACAATAGCGTTAGTTCATTGGCAAACTGATCGTCAAAAGCGAGCTGTGTGCTTGCACTGACTGCCTGTTTGTCGATTCGCCCCTGGCACATCAACTCCATGATCAGCTCACGGCGCAACAGATCATCCGAGTTCAGTGCCACGCCCCTGAGGACCGGCAAAACGCCGCGGTCCAGGGCATCACAGTATTCTTTGATGCCGCGCAGGTTCTGACTGTAACAGGTGCCGATCTTGCTGATCGCGCTGGCGCCGAGCGCGATCAGGTCGCAATCGGGTTGGGTCGAGTACCCCTGAAAATTGCGATGCAGATTTGCCGCTCTTCTGGCCACAGCAAGTTCATCATCGGGCAAGGCGAAATGATCCATCCCAATGTACTCGTAGCCGGCATTTTCCAGGCTTTCGACGGCCATTTGGAAAATGGCAAATTTCTCTTCCGCGTCAGGTAGATCAGCGTCTTGAATCAGGCGTTGCGCCTTGAAAGCTGACGGCAGGTGAGCATAGTTGTACAAGGCAATTCGCTCGGGCCGCATTTCGACAACCGCTTGCATCGTGGACTCAAATCGGTTGACTGACTGGCGCGGCAGGCCGTAGATGAGATCAAAGTTGGTCGAACGGAAGCCGGCTGCCCGAGCCTGGCGCAGGACGCGTTCAGTCATTTCTGCCGGTTGTATCCGATTGACAGCCCGCTGTACCTCCGGGTTGAAGTCTTGTACGCCAAGACTCATTCGATTGAAACCTTCCTCGCCAAGTACAGCGATCTGTTCGCGACTGGCGGCGCGCGGATCAATTTCGATCGAATACTCGCCATTGGGCAGTAGCTCGACCCGGTCCCGCAGGTTTGCCATCAGCTTGCGGATTTCTTCCGGCCGCAGAAAAGTCGGAGACCCGCCTCCCCAGTGCATCTGGCCGACTTGTCGGGGTTGGCCGATTTCATCCAGCACCAGATCAAGTTCCTTGATGACCCGGCGCAGATAAGGCTCAGCCTTGTCGTGATTGCGGGTAATCATTTTGTTGCAGGCGCAAAAATAGCAAAGCGATTCGCAGAACGGAACGTGCAGGTAGAGTGAAAGCGGCGAGCTGGAATTTGAGCCGAGCGCCTTCAGTTGTCGCTGATAGTCTGATGTTCCAAAAGCATCGCTAAAGCGGTCTGCAGTGGGGTACGAGGTGTAACGGGGGGCGCGAATATCCAGTGCGCGGATCAAGTCATCGGAAGACAGGTCGTTCTGGACCTTGGCCGGAATAGCAGCGACAGTGTTCATTACCGAACTATCCGTCAATGGTACGACTGGCTGGTTGACCTGGGTCAAAAGAATATCGGTCTTCAGACTAGCCGTCTTTACCGTCCAGTCTTGTGCTGAGCAGCCAGGGCGCAAACACGACCAGGTAAAGAGCGAAAGCAGTACTCCAGCAGATTGCGGCCAGCACCAGCGCGGCCGGCAGTGTGTGCGGGGCGACCAGCGGGACAAACACTCGAATGACCGCGGTCGCCATGATCAGGCCGTAGGCGAGCACTTCCGTGCGCGAGGCGTGAATCGGCCGGCCGGTATGTCCCCGGGCGGTTCGGGTCATCATGCCGATGATAAGGCCACCGGTTGCGCCGATAGCCAGTGAGTGAATGCCGGCTGTTGCAGCCACCCAGCCCATCTGTGACGCCGCCAGCAAACCAAAGCCGACGGCCAGCCAGGCGTAGGAGGCGTGCAGTATCCACAGGATGGGTCGCTTAAGGGTTGCCCGGGGGTGCCATTGCGCCTGGCGAGCCAGGTGTAGCGCTCCGGCCAGAGCCAGGGCAATTGCTGTTGGCAGCGCTGGCCCGGAGAAAATCCACAATGCCAGCGCCATCGCCGTGACAGCAAAGACAAGTTTTTCGGTCAGAGCATTGGTATTGAGTTGCAGGCCACGGTTGACGCTCTTCGTAAATGCCGGAATGACACGCCCGGCCATGAGGCATTCAATCAGGACAATCAATGCGAGCCCACCGTAAAGCGGCTTAAGCGGCGACAATTCCGCAATGCCCGAAACTGCAAGATGGAATAGCGAGTTGCTCACGATAAGCAACAACAGGACCGCGGCAATTGGCAGATTGCGCCAGTTGCGCGACTTAATGATCAGCCGCGTGAAGATTACTGCCACGGTCAGCAACAGCGCCAGGTCAATCCAGGCATACAGGGCGTAAGAGGAGCCGAATGCGGTGGCTCGTCCCAGAAGCCACAAAGCGGTCAGCGCGGCTAGCCACGGACCACGCGGTGTGGCCAGCCCGGTCCATAACTTGCCGGCGGTGAGCAAAAAACCGATGATGACCGCAGTAGCAAAGCCAAATAACATTTCGTGCGCATGCCATAGCAGCGGGCTAACGACCAGATCCAGTGGTACTGCGCCGAGGAAAACAGCTATCCAGAGCGGCACGGCAAGAACGCCAAAACTTGCGGCGGCCAGATAAAACGCTCTGAAGCCGAGCCGAAAAACCGGCCAGCCATGAGGCGGTGGAGAAACACTCGCACCCGGTTGCAATATGGGTAAAGCGTCGGTATCCATCAATTTGCAGTCCGTAACAAGTAAGCGTCAAGCATACCGTTAATGGGTCAGGATGAACTCGGCTAGCCTTGACCGGACATCGGCCTGGCGATCATCGTGCTGTGTAGAATAATCTTGGAAAGCGTCCGCTGTGTGTGCGACGCGATACCACCTCCGAGGCGAACGCATTGCAAGCAATCCAGAGTGACCTGAACAACTTGTTTTCTGGCGGCCGCATAGGTCTTCGGAGGGTATTGGGCGTGTTGCTGTTTGCGCTTGTGGCATCGTGCGGGGGTGGTGGCGGCGACGACACTGTTGGCTCTGACAATACGCCGCTGGCCGAGACAGCCCAACAACTGGCGCCGAGCGAAGCAACCGCCAGGGAACTCGCTGCCGCGAGCGCCAGCATGGGCCGGCGCACCTTACGAATCGTGCGCGACAGCGAGGCAGTCGATGAAATTGAACGCCTGACCCGAAAGCTATTGCCCAGGCTTTTTGAAAGCAGTGGCGACGGTAACAGTGTCAATATTGATTGCCGGCGTAACCCATTGCAGTTTGCGCCTTTCCTCTGTTATGGCGAATTAAGCTTTGAGGCTAATCAGCGCGACACCAATGGCACGGTTACCGCAACCACGATCTTCAGCCTGCAGTTCGACAAATTTCAGGTGTTAACACCCGGCTTTGACCGGCTGCGAATCTCCGGGGGAATCCGTCTGGATTACCTGACTGACTTCACCGCCGAGCCGCGTCGCGGGACGCTTCGGTATGTGTCTACCGGCCTTTCCACCAACAAAGACGGCGAGATCGTTTCGGCCTCTGACGGGGCACTGACGATTCGCTATGGTGATGGCACGACGGTCATCGAAACAGACCGTGATCGATTCGTCGATATCGGCGCGAATAGTTCTTCAGATGACGACGGCACGATAACCAGCGGCTCGGTCCGCGCCAATTTTCAGAGCGGGTTTGTCGATTTTGGTTGGGGCGAATGGCCGGTAGCCGGTGGTGTGCCACAGGTGGGCGCAAGGGTAACGATCGCCGGGGCGAACGGTTCATCGGCGACCGTGCGGGTCATTGAGGTTCGTGGTGATGGTGAGGCCTACCAGGTGGTTGTAACCGACGCCGGCACCAGCGAGACTTTCGAGGTGTTTGTGCCGCGTTCCTGAGGCAATTACCGGAAGTTACGGCGTAAACGCCATTGATCCGCCAGCGCTTGCTGGTTGCCCCCGCAGGCAAATGATAATGACTGACATGACACCACGTCAGTCCGGTCATCAGGGCTGCGCCGACCAGGAAATTCACTATGCTCAAGAAACTCGCTTCCGAAGCGCTCGGTATGAGCGACATCGGCGTCGTTGTCGATCCGAAAGACTTTGCCAAAGTGGATGCGGATGATTATCTGTTTCACGAAGACGGAGAGAAGGTCTTTTTCCTGATCAAGTCAAAGAAAGACGAATACTGTTTTACGAACCTGGCGCTCATCCATGTGGATGGCGATTCTGCCGTGTCGTCCAAGCGTGTCATCAAGCGTTACGAATACGCGTCAGAGCCGGTCAACAACATCACGATTGAGACTGCAGGCAAGATGGATATGGATGCCGAACTGAAGTTCTCGATCAGTGGTCTGGCGTTCAGCATTGACGTCAAAAAGTCGTTTCTGGAGAAACTCAAAGACATTTACAAGGTGTTGATAGCGATTCAGAAACGACAGGATTCAGATGCCTCTTGCCGCGAGAATGCCGGTCGTGTCCTGGAAGCAACCTCGTCAATGTACCGATTCGATTCCCTGCAAAATGACACTGCGGTCGTTCAGCAATTCAATGATCTGCTCAAGCACTACAATGGAGCGGTACTTGGTAGTTTCAAGAAACGGGACTTCACTGATGTCTTTGAAAAATATATTGCCCGGTAAGCAAGAGGCTGCATGAGCGAGCAGCACGACCCCTATCTCTATCACCCCGAACTCAAAGGGCGGATCGCCGATCCGTTCGCTTCCCGGTTTCGCCAGATGGATATGGCACTGATCGATCAAAAGATGCTTGAAGCCGGTGCCGGACCGGACTGGCGCCGCACCGACGAGGCCCGCGAGTTGTCGCGGGTACAAACACTGCGCGATCGCCTTGACGAGTCTCTCTGGGTGTTTGGTTATGGCTCGCTCGTCTGGGACCCTGGTTTTGTGTTTGATCAGGTCAGGATTGGTCGCCTGGATGGCTATCAACGCAGCTTTTGTCTGCGCTCCGAAATCGGGCGTGGTTGTGCTGAAAAACCGGGCCTGATGCTCGGTCTGGATGCCGGCGGGTTCTGTGAGAGCCTGGTATTTCGCATACCGGCAGACGTCCTTGAACAAGAAACCCGGCTGATCTGGCAGCGCGAGATGATGCGGCATACCTATGCGCCAACATTTGTGCCGGTTCAAACCTCAGCGGGCACCGTGCAGGCGCTGACTTTTATCGTTGATCCGGTTGCTGATAACTATATTGGCAATATAGCTCCGGCTCAGGCAGCCCGTTTTGTGGCGACTGGTGCGGGCTTGTACGGGACTTGCTACGACTATGTTGATAATCTGGCCCGTCACCTGGAGGCGGTGGGTATTCACGACCCCGCCGTTAGCTCTTTGCGCGAGCAGGCCAGGAAACTGATGGTCGATAATCCCGGTTCAGGCTAACAACGCAAAGACTGCCGCGGAAAACTCCTGCGGTGCCTCTTGCGGTATGTTGTGTCCAACGCCTGACAGTAGCTTGCGGTGGTAGCTGCCGCCAAATTTATTCCGGCACCGGTCGTCACTGCTGACGGGGTCAACCTGATCGGCCGCGCCGTGTAAGCCAATGGTCGGTACCTGAATAACCGGTTGCCTGGCCAGTCGGGTCTCGATGTGGTCCAGTGCCGGGTCGCCAGGGACGCCGCCAAACCGATGGCGATAAGAGTGAATCACCACATCGACAAAGTCTGGATTATCAAAAGCGATAGCTGTCTGCTCGAATGTCTGTTCAGTAAACGCCCAGTTCGGAGACCAGAGCTTCCAGATGAACTGACACAGCGCCCGGCGGTCCTGCGTCAGACTGCGACGCCCGCGCTCGCTGTGAAAATAGTACTGGTACCAGTGGCGATACTCTGCGTCGGGTGAGGCTGGATTGGTGGCAGCCGGGATGTTCTGAATGTTGTAGCTGCTGCCGCCGCTCACCAGGCCTTTGACCCGTTCTGGCCAGAGCGCGGCGACAATACAGGCTGCGCGACCCCCCCAGTCAAAACCGCCGAGCACGGCAGTGGGCAATGCCAGTGCGTCCATCAGCGCAAGCAGGTCGGCCCCCAGCGCGGCTTGCTGGCCGGAACGGAGCGTATGCGGCGACAGAAATGAAGTTGGCCCGTAGCCGCGCAGAAACGGTACGATGCAGCGCAAATTTTTATCGCTGAGCGTGGCGACGACCTCATCAAAGCAATGGATGTCGTAAGGAAACCCATGCAGCAAAATGACCGGTTCGCCATTGACCGGTCCGCTTTCCTGATAGGCGATCTGCAGATCTCCCGCCTCGATTGATTTGAGTCTGTTGACCATCAGAGATCCTTTGCTGGAGTGATTAGGTGGAGCGGCCCGGGTCAACTGCGCCAGCTCAGGAAACGACGTTCGGCCTGAGTGATCAGAAAATTGACGGTCAGGCCCAGCACCGACAACATGGCCACGCCAACCAACAATTGATCGGTTGCCATCAGGTTGCCGGCCAGCAGAACATAGGCGCCAATGCCGTATTCGGCTCCGATCATTTCGGCGGCGACCAGCAAAATAATGGAAATTGACGCCGAGATTCGCATGCCGGACAGAATCGCCGGCAATGACGCCGGGGCAATTATCTTGCGAATTATCTCCATCCGACTCAGGTTAAAACTCTGACCCATGCGAATCAGTGTTCGATCGACATTGTCGATGCCGCCGTAGGTGGCGATCACGGTCGGGAAAAAACTACCGAACAAAATCGTGGCGACCTTGGAGCCTTCACCGATACCGAACCAGATGATAAACAGTGGCAGCAAGGCGATCTTTGGAATAGGGAAAATGGCCGACACCAGCGGTGTCACACCCGCTCTGGCCAGCGACGACAATCCGACCAGCGTTCCCACTAGCAAGCCTAACAAAGTGCCGGCCGTAAACCCGGCAATCAGCCGGGTCAGCGAGGCTGAAACATGCCGCCACAAATTGCCCGATTGGGCCAGATCGACAAAGGCGGTGAGCGCCTCAGCAGGCGCGGGCAAGACGAGCGCACTGATCCAGCCCATCTGGGAACCGAGCTGCCACAGGGCAATCAGGCAGACAAAAACTGTCAGGCCCACCCCGCGGCGAGGTTGGGGGCTGAAACCGCCGCCGCGGAAAGTCACCTCGCGTCGTGCCGGTTCAGTCACTGGCCAGCTCCTCGTCAGCACTCTGCGCTTCCTCACGCATCAAGTCCCAGAGTTGTTGCTGAATTGCTCCGATGCGAGGGTCGGACAGTTGTCTTTGATCCAACGGAATGTCGATATCAATGATTTCGCGAATGGCACCGGGCCGCCGTGACAGCACGACAACCCTGTGGCCCAGGCGCACCGCTTCTGCCAGGTTATGAGTGATATAGCAGGCGGTGAACTGCTCGCGACGCCATAATTCAATCAAATCAGTAATTAAAAGCTCGCGGGTTTGACTGTCCAGTGCCGAGAGCGGCTCGTCCATTAACAAGACAGCCGGATTGACGGCTAGCGCACGGGCAATCGCCACTCTTTGCTTCATGCCGCCTGACAACTGGCGGGGAACAGCATCGGCGAAATCGCTCAGCCGGGTGCGGGCCAGTACGTCATCAATTCGCCGGTTGATCTGTTCTTTGGAGAGTTTGTGTCCTTCCAGAACCAGCGAGACGTTGCCGCGGGCGCTACGCCAGGGTAACAGGGCAAAGTCCTGGAAGACGTAGGTCAGCGGGTTGAGTGAATCCGTCGGCGGCTCGCCAATTTGCCAGATATTGCCGGAACTGGCTTGTTCCAGTCCGCCAAGCAAGCGTAGCAGCGTTGATTTGCCGCAGCCTGATGGCCCGATCACGCAGACGATCTGACCCTGTTGAATCGTCAGATTGATATCGCGCAGTACCGGCAAGCTGCCGTAGCTATGCGACAGGTTTTCAACGCTGAGGTCCACGTCGCGGGTCAGTAGTTGCGCACAAAACTGTCATCGACCAACTGCTCGACTGACAAACGGGTTTTTACCAGGCCCTGGTCCTGAAACCATTTCATCTGTTTGGAGACATCGGTTTTGTCGAGTGCGGCATCTGCATTGAGATTCATCGCACCGGCCTGGATCGACGGTGCTGCTTTTTCATACGGACGGTCTGCATAAACATATTTGTGAATCATCCGGGTCATAGCCTCGAGTTCTGCGGGGTCGGCCTCTTTCGCGAGCATGACCCGGTTGAATTCATTGATGCCCCGGGCATAAGCGCGAATGAAGCGTTCGGTCATATCGCGTTTTTCTTCAATATTGCTAACGCTGGTCAGCAGGGTTGAGATTTGATACTCGGCATAATCAGAAAGCCAGCCGATTTTTTTCGCCGCACCGCTTTTAACAAGACTCTTGGCGATATGCGGCACCATGATCATGACATCGGTTTGCCCGGATTTAATCGCGGCAATCATTGCGCCGACTTTTTGCAACGGGACCAGCCGAACCTCTTTGAGATCAAAGCCTTCCTTGTCTGCAATACGCGAACTCATGTAGTGGAAGGTAGACCCGACCTGCGTCATGGAGACTGAATGGCCTTTGATTTTTGCGACTGAGTCCAGCCCGGCGGCATGAGCTTTGTTGGACGCCAGAATCATCATGCCGTCAACACCTTTTTTCTCGTGCAATACGCCGGCGACAATCCGTACCGCATTTTTTTCCGCCAGATTCATCATGCCGCCGGTAACGCCTACGACGCCAAAATCAACATCGCCGCCAGCGGTGGCAACCGCGATAGGCTGGGCAGCCTGGAAGAACTTGAATGAGACATCCAGCCCTTCTTCCGCGAAATAGCCCTTTTCAAACGCGATGAACCCGGCACTGTGGCTGGTAAAGCGCAGAGCGCCCAGAACAACAGCGTCTTTTTCTTTGGCGCTGGCGGGCGCAGCAACAGACAGTCCGATGGTTGCGGCGATAACAGCGGTCAGTCCGGCGAACCAGGCGCGACGGGGCAGGGTTTTGGCCATGGTGAATCCTCCAATGAAATAGTTGTCTCGGGGCAAGCTGAATTGAATCATAGTCGAAGCGTCGATCTGGCGGCCTGGTAATTGTTGGTAAGCTAAGCGGCAATCTTCATTGAACAGGAAATTCAGGAATGGACTTACAACTAACGGGGCGTACTTGTCTTATTACCGGCGCCAGCTCGGGTATTGGACATGGCCTGGCTCAGATTCTGGCCCGTGAGGGCGTGCGACTGGCACTTGCCGGGCGTCAGGAATCTGCGCTTGTCGCGCTGCGCGATGAACTGGCCGAACAAGGCCTGGGTGAGGCCACCGTGTGTGTGGGTGATGTGACAACCGCCGACGGAGTTGCCGCGGTGTGCGATCAGGCGCAAGCCGGTCTCGGCGTGATTGAAATGCTGGTCAATAATGCCGGTGGTTCCCGACCGCTTGCCGGTGCCGGCACGGACGAGGAATGGGCCGAATCCATGGCGTTGAACTTCTCGGCCGCCCGGCGAATGAGCACCCGTCTGGTGCCGGGCATGGTTCAAGCGGGGTGGGGGCGGGTCATTAATGTGTCGGGCGCGGTGGTTGCGCCCAACGTGAATGCTGCCGCACCGGCAAAAGCGGCTCTGGTGAGTTGGTCCAAGAGTCTGGCTACCGAGTTGGCGCCAAAAGGCATCACCGTGAATTGCGTGGCACCTGGCCGTATTAGTACCCGGCAAATACTGGAGAATCTGCATCCGACCGCTGAGTCCAGGCAGGCTTACATCGATCAGTACATCCCGATGGGGCGTTTTGGGGAGCCAGCAGAGATTGCCAATGTCATCGCGTTTTACCTGTCCCCGCTCAGCAACTATGTGACCAGCACGACTGTTCCGGTGGATGGCGGCTTGCATCGACTGGCGTTTTAAGCGCGTATCAGCCAGTTCACGCAAGAGTCTCCGGCGGCTGTTTGCTAGTCTGGTCGCTATCCAAGTTAGCTGAACCGGAAGACTATATGGCCCATATCGAATCGACAATTCTCTCCGGGAGCGAACAGTTCCGGGAGAACCGCGCCGGCATGCTTGCGCTTCTCGAGCAGGTTCGATCGTACGAACGTCGCAGTGCCGAAAAATCCGCGGCGGCAAGTCCGCGATTTGAGAAACGCGGGCAGCTCTTGCCGCGCCAGCGGGTGGCCCTTTTGCTGGACCCCGGTACTGCGTTTCTTGAACTCTCAACGTTGGCCGGACTCGGGCTCGATACACCTGACTTCGACAAGAGCGTTCCTGGCGGTGGCATTATCGCTGGCATTGGCTGGGTCTCAGGTGTGCGCTGCATGGTGAGTGCGTCAGATTCCGGCATCAACGCCGGCGCCTTGCAGCCAATGGGGTTGGACAAACAACTCAGGGTTCAGGAAATAGCCCTTGAGAACAAACTGCCGTTCGTGCAGCTAGTCGAAAGCGCGGGGGCAAACCTGATGGCTTATCGGGTTGAAGAGTTTGTCAGGGGTGGCAATCTGTTTCGAAACCTGGCTCGTCTCTCGGCAGCGGGACTGCCGGTGGTTACCGTAACCCACGGGTCGTCGACCGCCGGCGGTGCGTATCAGACCGGCTTGTCGGACTACATCATTATGGTCCGCGGACGGTCGCGTGCGTTTCTGGCCGGGCCGCCATTGTTGATGGCAGCGACTGGCGAGGTGGCAACCGAAGAGGAGTTGGGTGGCGCGGTAATGCATACGGCAATTTCCGGTCTCGGGGATTATCTCGCCGAAGACGACCGGGATGCTGTTCGCCTGGCGCGCGAAGTGCTGGCTCAGATCGACTGGGATTGCGCGCAAGCGGTGAGCAGTGCAGCCGCCTGGAAGCCTCCCCGGTACGATGCTGAGGAATTGCTTGGCATCATGCCGGCAGATCACAAACGGCCGGTAGATATGCGGCAGGTGATTGCGCGAATTGTCGATGATTCATATTTTCTGGAGTTTGGCGAGAACTACGGTGCTGCGACCGTGTGTGGCAACGCCCGGATAGAAAATATGCCGATTGGCATCATTACCAACAACGGACCAATAGACCCGGCTGGTGCTACCAAGGCCACCCATTTTATTCAGGCTTGTTGTCAGGCCGGCACGCCGCTTCTTTATCTGAACAACACCACCGGTTATATGGTTGGCCGGGAGTTTGAGGAGGCGGGCATTATCAAACACGGCTCCAAGATGATTCAGGCGGTTACAAACGCGACCGTACCGCAAATCACACTTTTTTGCGGGGCCTCGTTTGGGGCAGGAAATTACGGCATGTGTGGTCGCGGATTCCATCCCCGGTTTTGTTTCTCCTGGCCCAATGCCAAAACCGCCGTGATGGGTGGTGAGCAGGCAGCCGAAACGATGGCGATAGTCACCGAGGCCGCGATGAAACGAAAAGGCGCGGTGGATCAGAATGCTATCGACAAAATGCAGCAAGACATTATCGAGCGGTTCGACAGCCAGATGAGCGTATTCGTCACCAGTGCCCAGGTACTGGACGATGGCGTGATCGACCCCCGCGATTCCCGAACCGTACTGGCCGAAGTATTGCAGATCTGTCGTGACGCGGCGGCCCGACAACCCAGGCAAATTCAGTTCTCTGTGGCCCGCCCCTGAACAGGAGTTCCCATGCAGCTCACCCAAGAACACCAACAATTAAAATCGACGATTAGTCGCTGGATCAAACAGGATATCAACCCGCATGTTGATGCCTGGGAAAAGGCCGGCATCTTCCCTGCCCATGAGGTATTTGCCCAAATGGGCGAACTGGGTCTGCTGGGTTTGAGTATGCCGGTCGAAAACGGCGGCTCCGGCCTGGATTATTCCTATGCGGCTTTGCTGGCGGAATCACTGGGCGAGATTGCCTGCGGCGGCGTGCCAATGGCTATTGGTGTGCAGACTGATATGGCGACGCCGGCCCTGGCCAGACACGGTAGTGCCGAGTTGCGCGAGGAATTCTTGCGCCCGGCTATTGCCGGTAGTCAGGTTGCCTGTCTGGGGGTCTCGGAGGTTGGCAGCGGATCCGACGTGGCTTCTATCAAGACTCGAGCACGGAAAGACAACGACGACTATGTGATCAACGGCGGCAAGATGTGGACGACCAACGGCACCCAGGCAGATTTTTGCTGTGTGCTCGCCAATACTTCCGACGGGCCGGTGCACAAGAACAAATCCTTGATCATTGTTCCGATGAGCACGCCAGGTGTAAAGGTGGCCCGCAAGATAGACAAGATCGGGATGAATTCCTCGGACACCGCACAGCTCTTTTTTGATGACGTCCGGGTACCGCAGCGGTACAGAATCGGAGACGAAGGGATGGGGTTCATCTACCAGATGGAACAGTTTCAGAAAGAGCGTCTCTGGGGGGCGCTCAAAAGTTGTGGCATGGCTCAGCGTGCCATTGACTCAACGATTGACTACACCCGACAAAGACAGGCGTTCGGAAAGTCGATTCTTGACAACCAGTGGGTTCATTACAAACTGGCTGAATTGCAGACCGAAGTCGAGTGCCTGCGCTCGCTGTGCTGGCGTTGTGTTGAGGATATCGTCCAGGGTGAGGATGCAACCCGTCTGGCGTCAATGGCCAAGCTGAAAGCCGGCCGCTTACTTCGTGAAGTGGCCGACGGCTGTTTGCAATTCTGGGGCGGTATGGGCTATGCCGATGAAAGCGAGATCTCGCGAATTTTCCGCGACGGACGATTAACCTCGATCGGCGGTGGGGCTGACGAAGTCATGCTGCAGATTCTCTGTAAGTTCATGGGGATCTTCCCAAAACAGGATAGCCAGCGGGCGTCATTGCAATGACCAACAAGCGTTCGTTCAAGAAGATCCTGATCGCCAATCGGGGAGAGATTGCCTTGCGCGTGATCAGAACTGCCCGGCGTTTGGGTTACCCTACGGTAGCGGTGTTTTCCCTGGCCGATCAGCAAGCCCGTCATGTTGCGCAGGCCGATCAGGCGGTTTGTATTGGTGGCGCCTTGCCGTTGCAGTCTTATCTCAACATTCCGGCCATCATAGAGGCCGCCCAAAAAACCGGCGCTGACGCCGTCCATCCGGGCTATGGATTTCTGGCCGAGAATGACTCGTTTGCACAGGCTTGCCTGCGAGCGGGCCTCGTGTTTATTGGCCCGTCGCCCGATTCGATTCGCACCATGGGCAACAAGGCCGCTGCCAAAGCCCTGATGATTGAGGCTGGTGTGCCGTGTATTCCTGGTTATCAGGGCGCTGATCAGGACGCGCAGCATCTGGCCGTGGAGGCCGGGCGAATCGGCTATCCGGTCATGATCAAAGCGGTGGCGGGCGGCGGCGGTCGTGGCATGCGTTTGGTTGAGTCACAAGAGTTGTTTGCTGAGGCCTTGGCCAGCGCCAGGTCTGAGGCGCAAAATGCTTTTGGTGACGAGACAGTCATTCTCGAGCGGGCGCTTGTAGAGCCCCGTCATATTGAAATCCAGGTTTTCGCGGACCGTCATGGCGAGTGCATTCATCTGGGAGAACGTGATTGTTCGGTGCAGCGACGTCACCAGAAAGTAATCGAGGAGGCGCCGTCGCCGGCTGTGGATGCGGCGCTCCGGGAGCATATGGGCGCTACCGCCGTCAAGGCGGCCAGGGCGATTCGATACGAAGGGGCTGGCACGTTCGAATTTCTGCTTGATCGGGATGGTAGCTACTACTTCATGGAGATGAACACCCGTCTGCAAGTGGAGCATCCGGTAACCGAAGCGATTACCGGGCTCGATCTGGTCGAGTTGCAATTGCGGATTGCAGCCGGAGAGTCATTGCCGATCTCTCAGACTGATATTGGTTTTACCGGTCATTCAATTGAGGTGCGGCTTTGTGCCGAAGACGCCAGCAACGGGTTCATGCCGCAGAGCGGGAGATTGTTGGGGTGGCAGGTTCCCGAAGGACTACGGGTCGAGCATGCGCTTGACTCAGATACCGAGGTGTCGCCGTATTACGATTCAATGATTGCCAAACTGGTTTCACACGGCCGCGACCGGGATGAGGCGCGTCGCAAGCTCTCTTACGGTCTGCAAAAACTCGTTGCGCTCGGGGTCAGGACGAACCAGGAATTTCTGATTCGATCGCTGGACCATCCGGTTTTTGCCCGCGGGCAGGCCAATACTGCATTTGTTGAACAACATCTGGACACCTTGCTGGAACGGGAGACTTCGCGTGAGTCAATTGTCAAAGCCTTGTCAGCGGTGTTGTGGCAGGAGTCCGGTGCAGCAGTGACGTCTTTGCCTGGCCGGCGGCGACTGGTGAACACGCTGCCGATCTGTCAGAAGCTGAGTGTCGACGACACCGCGCCTGAGCCGGTGATGCTTGAACACCTGGGGGAGCGACAGTACAGCGTGCAGACTGCCGCGGATCAGTTTGAGATAGATTTAATTGAGCTGACCGGGTCACAAGTGCGGTTTTCCTGCGATCGTGTGATTGAGTCAGTGGCATTTTGCGCCGATCGCAACAAGCTCTGGATGTCATTTCAAGGAAGGCAGTTTCAGGTCACGGATCTGACTCGTGTGGCCGCTGATAAAGCTGGCGATCTGACCGGGGCCGACGGCGTTGTACGTGCCTCTATGAACGGACGGGTGGTAGCCGTGCTGGCTCGCGAAGGTGACATGGTGAAAGCCAACCAGCCGTTGTTAACGATTGAAGCGATGAAAATGGAGCATATTCATGTTGCCCCCGTCGCCGGTTTGCTCAAAAGCCTTAGCGTGGCAGTCGGTGAGCAAGTGCCAGCGACGCGCGTGGTGGCGCAAATCGAAGCGACAGACCGTTGAGTGGGTCAGAGTTGTGCGGCGATAGACACCGGGACAGAAACCGGCATATCCAGGAGCATCTGGCCAAGTCCTTTGCCCAGCGGGTCCATCCGACAGGACGCCGGTCCGCCACCGTCCAGAGCGTCATGCATCACATAATTGATCGCGGAAACACCTGGCAGGTAGTAGCGTTCGACATCGCCTTTGACCAGTGGTGCGAAGTAATCCCTGACTGCTTCGGGGGTGACCCGTGCCCAGAGCAGCGGCAGCCATTCAGGTTGACGGGCTACGAGGCCGATATTGGCAATATCGCCTTTGTCACCACTGCGGGCGAGCGCCAGTTTTACCAACGGTAAGGTGACTGTGTTTTCCTGGGTTGCCGGCCAGGCTGGTGGTTCAGTAGGCGGCGCGGGAGTCGTGATGACACGCGGCGCATGCTGCGATGCAGCGCAGGTGACGCCGGCAATCGAGAATTCTGGCGAGAGCGCCGCTTTGTCTAACAGAAATGAAAGCGGCTTGATCAGCATCGATGGGGACGGGCGGCCGCCGCCAGGACTGGTTGTTCCTGGTGACCATGACGTGCCGGCCGGGGAAATTTCACGAGCAAAGAGTTTCAGCGCGTCTTTGACCGGATGGTCGGCGACAATGCGGACCATCACTTCGCGCGACTGCCCGGTACGGGCGTTTTGGCCGTACAGCGATTCTGCGCCGAACAACGTGATTGCCGTGCGGGTGAAATCGGCAAATCCTGCGGCCTTGAGAAGCGTCCGGCTGCGGGTGAGAACAGCCTCTCCGGTGCGTTGCGCTTTGGCGGCAGCATCGATTCCGATAATGACCATGCTGCCGGCGCAGCGAAACCCGTCCAGCGCCGTGGCCGAAACCTTGTAAGTTTCTGTTGGCGTGTTGCCGACTGCGCCGCTGATCCGAACCCGTCCGTTGTCAATCTGGTCGATTTCTACAGGCCGGAAATCGCAGCTGACATCGGGCAATTCATAAGCGCCGGGGTCACCGATTTCATAGAGCATTTGCTCGACCACTGCCGCGCGTTTTACGACTCCGCCGGTGTCCGGTGGTTTGATCAAATCGAAATCGCCATTGGCATGGCATTCAATAATCGGGTAGCCCATATTGGGCCAGTCGGGTACCGATTGCCAGTCGGTATGCAAACCACCGGTTGCCTGGCAGCCGCATTCGATAATATGCCCGGCCAGTGAACCGGCAGCCAGTTGATTCAAGTCATCGGGGGTCCAGCAGAACGCGTGAATCAGAGGGCCAAGCGTGGTGGCGCTGTCCACGCAACGGCCGGTGATCACAATGTCCGCGCCGGCATCGAGTGCGCTTGCGATTGGAAACGCTCCCAGGTAGGCGTTAGCACTGAGCATCGAATCGGGTAGCGGAGCATCGGTATACATATCGCGTATGCCGTCCTGGCGCAGCGAGGGGAGCAGGGCACTGACATCGTCGCCGCTTACGACGGCGATACGGGGTGAAAGTCCCATGGTTTCGGCCAGCGCCTGCAGTGCATCGGCGCAGCCCCGGGGATTGATTCCGCCGGCGTTGGCGACGACTTTGATGCCCTGGCGCATAACTTCAGGCAGAACCTGTTTCATCGCAGTATCAACAAAATCAGTGGCATAGCCGCGCTGCGGGTCACGCGCCTGAGCTGCGGCGAGAATCGCCATTGTGGTTTCCGCGAGATAATCGAACACCAGAAAGTCAATCAGGCCCGAATTCACCAGTTGCGGCGCACCGACCATGCTGTCGCCCCAGAACCCTGATGCGCCGCCGATGCGGATGGTTTTTTTCTCGCTCATGCAGATTTCCTTGCCTGGCGCACCGGTTGCGCCTCGTGCTCGCAGAGTAGCAGTCAGTTGACTGCCGATCTTGCGGTAAGTGGTTACTTGTTCATGTTAAGTTCTGGCTTAGTCTATTGACAGCGTCTTGCCTGGGCTAATGAGTCAGTTGAGGAAACAAACATGAAGTCAGCGAATACCCTGGCGCAGCAGCGATCCCGTCGGATGATGTGGATAACCCCGAGCCGTGTGGTTTATGTCGGCTTGCTGGGGGTGCCGACGCTCAGGGTAATGGGTTCAGTCAATATTTATGTTTCCCTCACCGGGACAATTCGAACCCGGGTTCAGGGCGGCTCATGGCAGGAGTCGACATTGTCAGTGGTGCCACCCTATATACCGCATCAGGTGAGCGCCGAGGCGCGCGAAATTATCGTGTTGCAAATCGAATCCGATTCTGTTGACCTGTCAGCTTTACCTGCATTCCTGAGTGGCAGCGGGGCGTCTGATAATCCTGCGTTTGTTCGCCATGTGCGCGACTCGCAGCGATTGCTGGTCAGCCTGGACGCGGAGTCCTCGCTCCGGCCAGAAGACTTTGACCAGCGGTTTTTTGGCGAAGCGCTGGTGCCGCGTAGGCTGGATCCGCGCATCGCAACCGTGCTGGCGCTTATCGAGCAAGATCCGTCCGCGTCGTTGTCCGCCAAGAGCTGCGCGGGGATTGCCAATCTCTCGTTTTCCCGGTTTTTGCACCTCTTTAAGCACGAAATCGGTATCTCGTTTCGGAAATTCAGAACCTGGAAGCGCGCCCGGGGATTGCTCCATTATGCGAACCAGACCGGCAACCTCGCGCATATTGCGCTCGATATCGGCTATGCCGACTCAACCCACTTCAGTCACTCGATCCGGCAGGTGTTCGGGCTCAGGCCCAGGGACATATTTGCCGGATCGCGGCGGCTGACTATCCTGGGCCAGGATTGCGGCGACGCGGCAACACTCTAGCGCAAGCGCCCAAGCAGGTTTTTCATCAGCGCCTTCATATGAGCGGAACGGTCAACGCCGCTTCTGTCGGTCATGGAGATCGACGCCTGTGTGCCGTTGATGTCGGCAACCATGCTCCAGGCATTTCCGTGTTGATCGCCAAATGTTCTGAACAAGACGGGATGAGGATAGCCGTCAAGAGCGGTGGCGCCCTTTTTTATCATTTTTTTCCAGTATCGCTTGCGTACCGACCCAAACTCGATCGAAGCACCAAGTTCAGGCCCGTATTTTCCTTTCGGGCCGATATTAAACTGACAGAAAGTCTTGCCCGCGCTGGTTTTGTAGGCGGTGTCGGCAGGCAAACTGAGCGCCGCGAGGAATGATTTTTTATCCCAGATGGTGCAGTTATCAAAAGCAGCGATGGTCTCGCGATATTGCTCGGTGATAGCGGGTGCGCCGGGGAGTTGCTTTGCGATCTCGTTGGCAAGCGGCTGTAAACGGTCGCCAGTCGTCTTCAGGCCGGTTGCCTTGATAAAGACCGCTTTGTCATTCAGTTTGAATCCCAGCGCATAGGCGATGGGTTTCCCCCAGGTGGTATGGCTGAGCAATACAGCGTCTTTGCCGGGACCTGCAAGAGAGTCCACCTGGGTTTTGCCGTCCGAGTTGTAATGCCGTTCGGCAAACGGGCGGGCGCCGGCTAATGGTTCGATTTGAACGGTCAGGGCAAAGCCAGCGTTTTTCTTCCAGACACAGCGGGTGTTGGAAACGCGGCTGAGCACGATCTTGTGTCGGCTCCTGACCCCGGCCAGTGCTGTTTTGTCGGATAAAAACGGGCAGGGCGACATAGGCTTGACCGTGGGCGGCGTTTTGCCTGAAGCATCGGCAAGACTGATCGGTGTGTCGGGCAATGCCGCCTGCGCGCTGGCAGCAAACAAGCCGGCTGGCAGAGCGAAGGCGAGGACCCGAAATTTCACCAGAAATCGGTTCACTAGGTTCCCTTCATGGTGGGGTAGTCAATGTAACCCTTCTCGCCTTGCGTATAGAAGGTCGGCCGGTCGTAGGGAGTTAGTTCATGGCCGCTACGTAGCCGCTCTGGCAGGTCGGGGTTGGAGATAAAATAGCGTCCGAAAGCTACCGCATCGGCATCACCGCGTCTGATGATTTCCGCGGCTGATTCACCGCTGAAGTTACCGGCAGCAATCAGCGGCCCATGCCAGTCAGGGCGATACAGGCTCGCCGCTGACGGCACATCCTGATGATCGACATCGGCCTGACCGGCACCGCTTGCCCTGGGTTCGATCAGGTGCAGGTAGGCCAACCCCATTTTATCGAGCGCTTGAATGAGTGAGCGATATAGCGGTTCAGGATCGGCTTCACCGCTGTCATTGGCAACGCCAAACGGGGAGAGCCGAATGCCAACCCGGTCCGGGCCGAAAACCTCCGCCACCGCGGCGGTGACTTCCAGCACCAGGCGGGAGCGGTTTTCTATCGAGCCGCCGTATTGGTCTGTGCGCTGATTGGTGTGAGATTGCAGAAACTGCTCCAGCAGGTAACCGTTTGCTGCGTGGACCTCTACGCCGTCAAAGCCGGCTTGTTTTGCGTTACGTGCTGCCTGCGCATAAGCCTCAATCAGCTCCGCTATTTCCGGTAACGTCATTGCGCGCGGCATTTCCTTGGGAACCATCTTGCCGTCATTGGTACGAACTTTGCCGGATGCCGCAACGGCAGACGGTGCTACCGGGGCGCCACCATCAGGCTGGTAAGACGAGTGGGACAGGCGGCCCACATGCCACAACTGCAAAAACACCTGACCGCCTTTGGCATGAACCGCCTTGACGACCTCCGCCCAGCCGGCGGTTTGCTCTGCGGTGTGAATCCCCGGCGTGCTCGGGGCGAGCCGGCCGCCGGGAACCACCTGGGAAGCCTCGGCAATGATCAAACCTCCGGTAGAGGCACGCTGACTGTAGTACAGCGCGTTCAAGGCGTTTGGTGCTTCGCCGGGCACGGTAGCGCGCATTCTGGTGAGCGGCGCCATGACAACTCGGTGGCTCAGGTTAATAGGACCTACTTGCAGGGGTTCAAACAAGGCATCAGTGGACATGGGTTTTAAGTCGTTTTGAGAAGTTAGTTGAAAATAAAGCGGCTGATGATGGCATCAGCCGGCGTCTGTGACCACCCCCTGGCTGACCAGGGTCTGGATTTTTGTTTCAGATAGCCCGAGCCAGTCGGTCAAGACCTGGCGGCCGTGCTCGCCAATGTCATAGGCAACCGGTCCGGCGGGGACGACCGCATCACCATCAAGTTGAAACGGTGTTGCCGTGACCCTTGCCGTCCCGGCGACCGGGTGATTCACGTGTGGAAATGCCGAGCGCTCGGCCAGATGAGGGTGGTCAATGATTTCTTCGGGGTGCAACATGGGCACGTTCGGAATCCGCGCGCTGGCGAGTGCTTTGCCTGCCTCGTCAACGCTGGAAAACCCGGCCAGCCATTCGCCCAGTATTACCGCTAAGTCGGCCCAGTTCCGGCGACGGTCGGCTGCGGTGGAGAAGCGCGAATCCTGTTGCAATTCGGGTTGACCCATCAATTCGGTTAGTCGCGGCCACATGGCTGCTGCGCCACCCAGTTGCATCGCCACGGCTCGCTCACCGATAGGATGAACGACCATGCCGTATCGAGGTTTGCGGGCGACTGGTATGCCGTTGAGCAACGCCGGAAAATTAATATCGTCGGCTGCCACCAGGCACTCGAGCATTGAGACATCAATAAACGCCCCTCTGCCGTTACGGGCGCGGCGCAGCAGAGCTGCGCAGATAGCCCCGAACGCATGTGCCCCGGCCAATACATCGGCCGCTTGCAGATTGGACGCCCGCGGGGCGGACTCACCGCCGCGTTCAAGTTCCATCATGCCGGAGAAAGCGTTAATCAAATGGGCATAGGCTTGCAAAGAGCGCAGCGGTCCGGTCTGCCCGAACCCTGAAATTGAGCAATAGATCAAGTCGTTCCTGACTGCGCGCAGGCTCGGTTCATCGAGACCATATTTGGCCATTACACCGGGCGAAAAATTTTCGATCACGACATCGGCTTTGCGCACCATGTCATAAATGAGTTCGCGTGCCTGTGGGTTGGCGAAATTAATCGCAATACTCTGTTTGCCGGCATTGAGGCGGGCGAAATACGCGCTCTGGTCAGCACGATCAGGATTGAGTTGCGGCAATACGTAACGACTCTCGTCGCCTTCTCCAGGGCGTTCGATTTTGATCACCGTCGCGCCCAGGTCGGCCAGCAGCCGGGTGCAATAAGGGCCTGACATGACGCGCGTGAAATCAACAATCACATACCCGGCCAGAGGCGCGTCATCGCCGGTATGCGCAGAAGCCGTGATATCGCTCATAAAAATGTCCCATACTTGTTTGATGGGCTGATCGTTCGCTGACCGCCCGAGATACCCGCACTATATTAGAGAAATCAAATGACCAGAGTCTTACTCACCCACACCCCGGAGATGTTCGACGGTTATTACGGTGCCGCTGCGCTGGCCGCGCTGACTGAAGCTGTCGAAGTCGTGCGCTATACCGGGACGCCTTATCTCAAAACAAACGAACTGATCGCCCTGGCTAAAGACTGTCAGATCATCCTGAGTGACCGGGCGACGCCCGGCGAGGCCGCGCTGTTTGCCGCCTTGCCGTCTCTGGCGGCGTTCTTGCGCTGTGCGGTCGATATTCGCACGATCGATGTCGCTGCTGCTTCGGCTCACGGGGTGTTGGTGACACGCGCCACGCCCGGATTTGTCAATGCGGTTAATGAATGGATTCTGGGTGCAATGATTGATCTGGCTCGCCGAATCAGTCAGTCGGCAATCGCTTATCGGCGCGGCGAGGAACCGGTGGCGCGACTGGGGATTCAACTCAGCGGCGCGACCTTGGGTATTGTCGGCCTGGGAGCAATCGGGCGGCAGTTAGCCCTGACAGCGGCGCAGTTGGGCATGAAGGTCCTGGTCCATGATCCGTATGTGACCGAGGTGCCGGCGTATGCCGAGGCAGCGTCGTTCTCCGGAATACTGACGCGCGCGGATTTTGTCGTCAGTCTGGCCGTCGCCAACGACAGCGCAGAAAACCTGTTTGGCGAGTCGGCATTTGCGCAAATGAAGAACAGCGCGTTCTTCATCAACCCCTCGCGCGGTAACCTGGTTGATGAACCCGCGTTGATCGCAGCCCTGGAATCAGCGTCGATTGCCGGTGCGGCATTAGATGTCGGCCGCGCACCGGATCAGAAACCATCAATGGCTTTGGCACAACGGGCGGACGTGATTGCCACGCCTCATATTGGCGGGTTGACCCGTGATGCGGTTGAGCATCAGGCGTTTGATACGGTCAGACAGGTGAAGGCGCTGATTGCCGGAGAAATGCCAGACGGTGCGGTCAACCCTGAACAGGCTTCACGGTTAACGGTTTTCCGGCGGTAGAATCAGCTAATTCACACGCAAACTGATCAGATCGATGGACGCACGTCATGCGCTGGTTTTATTTTCCGGCGGGCAGGACTCAGCAACTTGTCTGGCCTGGGCGCTTGAGCGCTATAGCCGGGTCGAAACCATTGGGTTCGATTACGGGCAACGTCATGCCGTAGAACTGGAATGCCGGACGCCGTTGCTGAACAGCCTGCGCGAATTATCTACCGACTGGGCCGAGCGTCTGGGTGAAGACCATCTGCTTGACCTGTCCGTGTTGTCACAAATCAGTGACACCGCACTGACCGACAGCCGTCAGATTCAGATGAATGAAAACGGTTTGCCCAACACATTCGTGCCGGGGCGCAACCTACTGTTCCTGACGCTTGCCGGTGCGCTCGCTTATCGCCGCGGGCTGTCGGTATTGGTGGGTGGCATGTGCGAGACCGATTATTCCGGCTACCCGGACTGCCGTGACAACACCTTGAAATCCCTGCAAGTGTCGCTAAGCCTGGGAATGGACGCGCCTATGCTGCTTGAAACCCCGCTAATGTGGGTCAACAAAGCCCAGACCTGGCAGATGGCACTCGCGTTGGGCGGGCAGGGGCTGGTTGACTTAATCACCGAGAAAACTCACACCTGCTATCTGGGCGACCGGAGCAATCGACATGCCTGGGGTTATGGCTGCGGGCAATGCCCGGCTTGTGAGCTGCGGGCTAGCGGGTACGCCGAGTTTGCCGAGTCGGTTTGATCTCTTCAATTAACCCGATTGGCAAAAGCGTCGACAAGCCAGGCGCTATTGGGTAACCGCCATAGGCCAACAGTCGTGCAGCCTGTTGCTTGCGATGGTAGGCTTTGGGTTGGTTCTTCCGCCTGGGGACGGAGATGAGATCAGTGCTAGCACGACGATTGTGCCTTTTGCTGGTAGCAGGAGGGGTATTGGCGGGTTCAGGTTCTGCAGCATTTGCGGCGGGTATTCCGGTGCAGCAAGCCAGAATCATGGACAACACCGGCTTTAAACAGCCAATGGTTGCCGCCACGATTATGGTGCCCCAGGGAATGACAACCCAGGGCGGTGTTCGCTGGCGAACCCAACTGAATGACTGTCCGGACGGCCACACTATCGACTGGCAGGCCAGTTCACCCGATGGCACCTGGGCGATCACTATCTATCCCGAGGAGCGATGGGGTCATAGCTCTATGGGGCAGCGGGTTGCCAAAGCCTGCCACGATTCCAGCATCGCTACCGCACGCGAATTCCTGGAGGCCTGGGTCGGCATATACCGTAAAGGGGCCAGGGTGCTCGACTATCGCGACCGCCTGGATCTCGAACAGGAAACCGCCCAGTTAAACCAGCAGCAAACCATTGGCAGTATGCGCATGGTTACCCGCCGTGATGCCGGCGAAGTGTTGATCGCTTACCCGCTGAACGGCCAGGATATGCGTGAGGCGGTAGTGGTTGTCGTGGTCGTCACTGAAACAGTTTTCGGCGGGATGGGCGTTGGCCCGGATTCAAAAACCGTGTTCGGCTATAACCTGCCGGGTTTTGCGATGCGTGCGCCGGCGGGTCAATTGAATTTTGCCAACATGGAAAAACTCAGAAGGTCGATCAAGATCTCGCCCGAGTGGAACGCCAGAATCAACCAACATATGCAAGTGATGAACCGGCAGAACATTGAACACGCCGGCAAGATGAGCGACATCAATCGCAAGAGCGCCAGCGACATTAACCAGATCATCACGAAAGGCTATGCCGAGCGAAACGCCATCCGGGATCGCGGCCAGCGAGAAACCGTCGAGGCGATTCGCGGAACCGAAACCTGGAATACTCCCGGCGGCGGTACCCGTGAGTTACAAGACAGCAGAAATGCCTGGCAATTGGATAACGGCAATTTTGTTACCTCAGACAACCCGAACTGGCGGCCGGCTGATTCAGGCCTGAGTGGCCAGCAGTTGCAACGCGCACAGTGAGCCACGGATGAAACCTGATACCCAATCGTTTTTCTGTCTTGGCGCGCTGACCGTCTTGCTGATGTCTCCTTTACAGGCGCAGGATCGTTTTCCGCCGCCGGGGCAAATTCAGTCTGCCGGGAATCAGCCGCAAATGCGGTTGGCGCCCCAGCAGCAACGCCAGTCAGCGTTTCCATCGCAACGCTTGCCTTCAGGCGCGCCGAATGCGCCGGTACAGCAATCCCGACAAGGCACACCGCCATTTCAGCAGCAACAATTTCAACAACAGAGTCGGCAGCAGGGTCAACAACAGCAGCCGCGAGGTCAGCCCGGGTTTACGCCGCTGGTCCGTGAGATGGAAGACTTTGGCATTCCCGCCATCAGCCAGCTGCATACCGGGCAGATGCACGGGCCAACGCCAACCAGTATTCCTGGCGGAAAAGTAACGACCACCGCCGAACTATCGGCAGCGCTGCAGCAGAACAATAGCGGCTGGTTGGTGTTTCATGTTCTGGGTGGGCAGGAGTATCTTCCGAACGCCCAGTATGCCGCTCCGGCATCCGCCGCCGGTAGTTTCAATGACCAGACGCAACAGCGATTCGCCCAGTATCTTGGTCAGGTCACCCAGGGTCGCAAGAACACACCGCTGGTGTTTTACTGCGCAAGTCCGCAGTGCTGGATGTCCTATAACGCCGCGCTGCGTGCAATCAACGATGGCTTTACCAATGTGTTGTGGTATCGCGGCGGATTGGCGGCCTGGAAGGCGGCCGGGTTGCCAACCCAGACGCCGAGGCAGCCGCCCGCGCGCTAGCAGCATCTGAAGCGCTTGTGCTGGTTGTTATTCGGCCTGCCCACCCGCGAACAACCGAGTCGCCTCCGCAAACGCCCGCTCACCCACCTGAACGCCAATGCGGCGCCCCGGCAGATCGTCTGCCGGCGGATGGATGCCGCCCCAGATGCGCGACAAACTGCATTGATCGGCGGCGTCACGATAGGTCGCCCATTGCAACGTCAGTGGCTGGGCCGGGCCTTTCTCAAATACCAGAAAGTTCTCAGCCTCGATCGGTACTTCATGTAGTCCACCCGGAAAAAACGCGTCGCCGGTCAGTTTTTCCAGGATGGTCGCTGCCGCACTGGAGTAGGTTGAATGCCCGGACACATAGCCCGCGAACGGCGGCGTTACAAACGTGGGTCGCTGATACGGCCACCAGTTCTCTGCCAGAATCCAGCCGACTCCTGCAAGGCCATCTACGATGTGATCGGGGCCACGCCAGGTGTAGAGCTTGATCTTGTTCAGGTGTTCGTTTCCGGAACCGGCCAGCGGATCGCCCGAGGTGACCAGTTCAATCGCACCGGGTTCGAGCGCCAGGCCTTGTGCCGAATACGAGGGCAGGGCCGGGTCGCTGCTCTGGCCGGCATCAGCCATTGCGCGAATGGCCGAGATTGGTCGCAGGTAGTCGTACCAGCCTTTCAGCCCCCAGGCCGCGATCGCTGAGTCGTGCATCGCACCGCCTAAGGCGAAATAGGTTTTAACCGTCCATTCAAGCGGTGTCTGCATTACCTCGTCTGCCCGAGCCGGCTGGTTTGCAGCCAGCCGGTCAGCGATTTCATTGAGAATGACGAACCAGTGTCCAGGTGGGGTTTCGGAGTCAGGGCCATCGGCCCAGTACTCGGCCAGCACTCGGGTGTAGTCGCCGCGCGCCACTGGTTGTGGCTCGTAGGGCAGGCCGGTGACCGGATTCAGCGCTCTGCCGGTGCCGGGGTCGCCCCCGGCCTCGCCCCGATAAAACGATTGCGGATCAATCGGGTCGCGCAGGTAGTTGCCACCGATATTGCCGATTGCTGCGGGTGAGATGTCGATTATCACGCCATCTGTTGGATCGAGATGAGCGGCCCAGTTCGCCACCAGAGAGAAGTGCCAGCGGTAATCATCAAAGCGGTTGTCGGCTAACCGTGGTGGCGGGCCCGGGTCGAGATAGACCTGATACTCAACCCCGTCGCGGCTGCGTGTTTCGCGGTCGGCCGGCGTTAAGGCAAACGGTTCGACCTGGCCCCATTCAGCGCCGACAAAAGCCGGCACGCCAATAATCGGATTGCCTGATTGGTCAATTGACTGGGCTAACGCAATTGATTGCCAGCGGTCCAGATCAATGATCGTCGGATTGCCCGGATCTGCCGGTGCCAGCGGAGGGTTGATCGGAACATAAGTCTGATTGGTGTAGTTGCCGGCCTCGTTCGCTCGATCGGCAAGCCCGTATTCGATATAACACTGGGCAATCAGGTTGCCCAACGCGGCTCCTTGATTGAGGCTGATATCCGTTGAGGTATCGGCCGGGTCGTAGCCCAGCGTTGCCATGAACTGATCGGCACGTCGGTTGGTGGAAAAAGCGCCGCGCGAATTCTGATAGCGATGGCGAATCAGCCGGTAGGCCGCGTAGCTGATAGCTTGTTGTACATCGACTGGTGTGCCTGCATTCAACGCGGCAGCCGGGCAGTCAACGCCGTTGCGTTGTTGGCCAAGCAGGTACGGCATGGCGTGTTGATTGGCCGCCGCCCAGGCGTCGTACATCGCGGCCGAAAGATGAAACAGGTTACGCGCATGGACTGGCGGGCGGGCCAGGTCGTCGCGAATCGCCTGCAAGAGCAGCTGGTTCCAGCGAAAAGCGACCGTCTCGCTGGGTTTGCTTGCCGCTATGGCATTGTCGTCGAGCGGCTTCTCGCCTTGCGGGGATGAGCCGCCACCGCATCCAGAAAACAAAGTAGTGGCGATAACCGCGACCGCGATCACTCGTATTGATTGCAGTAACGCCTGAATAACTCGCCAGGTCACGGCTGAAAAAACATCACCCAGTTTCACCGACCCCCGGATCAGGTTCTATGTGTTGGGTCGATCCACTTGACGCCCTCGGGCTTCTCAGCAGGCTCGATGTCCAGATTGACTGCAATGGCTTCGCCATCACTGCGACACAGCACGCATTCGAGCGCTTCGGTCTCGCTTGCGTTAATTTCCTGATGGGGCACGTAAGGGGGCACATAAATAAAGTCGCCCGGTCCAGCCTCGGCAACAAACTCCAGGTTCTCGCCCCAGCGCATCCGCGCCTGTCCTTTGACGACATAAATGACTGACTCTAGGTGCCCGTGATGGTGAGCACCGGTCTTGGCGTTTGCGTGAATATGGACGGTTCCGGCCCAGAGTTTTTTCGCGCCAACCCGCGCGAAGTTAATCGCCGCTGCCCGGTTCATTCCTGGCGTGGATGGTACGTTGGTGTCTAGCTGGCCACCAGGAATGACGGCGACTCCATCATGCTTCCAGTCGGTCTTGTGAGCAGGTTCGGTGGGCGTAGTCATGGCAGTCTCGATGAAGGATAGTCGCGCTGGATGCGCGAGCCTGTCCGAATCATATCGCAAGCTCGCCTATCGCTTGTTGACCGGTGGTCAAAGGTATATTGACGCTATGTTGCCCGGCTGGCGGCGCGAACCGAGGGAAATCATGAACGCTAATGACTATTGCATCGCGATGACCACGACCAATTCCAAACTCGATGCCTCGCAGTTGGCTAGAAAACTGGTGGCTTCAAAGCTTGCGGCGTGTGTCCAGATTCAAACCATAGAAAGCCACTATGTCTGGGCAGGCGAAGCGCAGGAGGACGCGGAGTTTCTGTTGTCTGCCAAAACCCGCACCGACTTGTTCGAGGCGCTGAGCAATTGCATTACCCGGGAGCATCCCTACGAGACGCCAGAAATCATCTCTGTCCCGATTATGCAGGCAAGCCAGGCCTATCTGGCCTGGCTGGATCAGAACATTCGTCGGTGAATTGCGGCAAATCCGCACCTTGAGCATGACTGATACGCTATTGTTTTGATTCCCGGCACGGCTGACACCGCTGGCCGCGAAAACCACAAGACGAGGAGGCAGGCATGAATTCGATCAGAACACTTCTGTTAGCGATTTTGCTGGTTTTGCCAATGTTCTTGATCATGACGCCGACCGCGCAGGCCGCGTCCACTGATCAGGTGCACGACAAAGTGAAATTTCGTCGGGCCTCGCAATTTATCGCTGCGCTGGGCGATCCTGCGGCCACTCAGGGCAGTGGCGCCCAGGCCTGGGGGTTGTGGACGGTAGACCCCGGCCCGCGTGGCGTGCGGCTTCGTCACCATGCTCAACTGGTTGCGCAAAACGGTCGGGCTCCGGCGGGCTGGTCGTTCAATGCTGAGAACTGGTGGCTTGAAGAAAACGGCCTGATCATGGAAGCGCCGACTTTCCCGTTGCCGCCGGGTCAGTATCTGGTTACCGGTTTTCGCGAAACGACTTCTGTGCTCACCGTGCATCCGGCCGATGCGCAAGGCGATCGACGCTGGGCACTGGCCGACAAGGCCACTTTGCATGACGTCACACACCTGGGCTGTCGCTCGGCCGTTTATACGCCGGCTGCGGGCACTGGCTCATGCTCACCGGCCAGCGTCAACCGGGAAGATTTCCCGATCGATGCGGGCTGGGAGATGCCGGCCGTGAGCGGCTGCAGCAAGCAAGACTATTCGGTGTTAATCGTTGTGGGCGTGGCGGACCGCCCCAGTTGAGGCCATGACACCCAGCCAGATCATCGTCCTCGCCACCCCGGTCTTCATTGTGTTGATTGCACTTGAAGTGGCTTGGTCGTGGCGCGCCGGCCGACTAACCGGACCCGGCGGCAGTCATAAACTCAACGATGCCATCGGCAGCCTGAGTCTTGGTGTTATCAGCCAGCTCAGCGGCGTGTTTCTCAAGCTCCTTCAGGTAGGCGTGTACGCCGCTGTCTATCAATCAGTGTCTTTGCTCTCGCCCGAAACCGCTGAAGCCTTCTGGATGAGTTGGGGCGGCTGGCTGCTCGCCTTGCTGTTCTATGACTTTTGCTATTACTGGTTGCACCGGGCAGGCCATGAAGTAGCCATCTTCTGGGCCGCGCATGTCGTGCACCACCAGTCACAGCAATACAACCTGACCACCGCATTGCGTCAGACATCGACCGGTTCCCTGCTGGGCTGGGTGTTCTACCTGCCGATGGCTCTGGCCGGCGTGCCGCCAATGGTCTTTGTCGTCGTCGGCCTGATTGACCTGCTCTATCAGTTCTGGGTGCACACGGAACAAATACGCAGCCTGGGCTGGTTCGACCGCTGGTTCTGCTCACCGTCGAACCACCGGGTACATCATGCCGTCAACGATGACTACCTGGACCGAAACTACGGCGGCGTGCTCATTATCTGGGATCGCCTGTTCGGCACATTTGAACCGGAAAACCCGAAGCAACCGTGTGTTTACGGCACCCGTAAACCACTCAATAGCTGGGACCCGGTCTGGGCTAATGCCGAGGTGTATTGGCAACTGTTTCGCGATGCCTGGCGCACCCGACGCTGGCGGGATAAAGGGCGAGTATTCCTGGCCCCGCCCGGATGGCAGCCGCAAGACCTGGCCGCCAGTGAACCCCAACAGTGCTTTGACATCATCAACCTAAAACCGTACGACCCGCAGAGTTCGTCCGTTGCGGCAAGACTGGGGGTGGTTGGTTTTTGTTTGTTGCTGGCGGCGGCGGGCGGATTCCTTTGGAACGCTCATGCGCTGACAGGGGCCCAGTCTTTTGCCGTCTTTGCCGGGCTGTTGGCCGGGTACTGGGCATTGTGCGCGATGGTGCAGGGACGGTTGTCGGTAACGACCGGAGCAGGGTTGCAGATTCTGGGTTTAGCGGTGACGGTCTGGGTGTTGGGTAACGGTTGAGGGCGTCGGCTGCAGGCACGAGTCATGCGCCAGCGATCCGGTCACAAAGACTTATGGGCAAGCGTATGGATACTTTTTTTCATCCGGTATCGCGAGACTTCCCGATGACCATCCTCATTGAGCCAGCAATTAAACGTTCAACAACTCATGGCGCAGAATGAAGCGCTGGATCTCGCGATTGACGGCAAAACCGGCATGCCTGCCCGGGATGGCAAACCTGCGGGCTATGATCACCTCTTGCTTGTCCTTGGGCAGACCTTACCGGCGGCGTCGGGTTATCCGCCAGCAGCCCCCAATCAAGCCACCCGATCGCGGAGAAACAGATGCAACCGACATCAGCCGATTCCTATTCGGCCGCCATCCAGGCCCAGGCCGATCTACACCATCAATACCTGCTTGGTCTGGAATTAATGGTGGCCACCCAGGCTGGCCCAGTCGTCGTGGGCGAATGGATGTTCAAGCTATTCCGTCGGCAGCACCAAGAGAAGTTCCTCTCCAGTTTTGCCAAACTTGGGCTGGATGGGCTGCCTGATGCCGTCGCCTGCGCGAAATATCACGTCTTGTCCAACGGTATTGGTGGCGTTGCAGTCGAATACATCTACGAATCCGACCGCAAGGCCTGGGTGCGTTTCCGGTATCCGCGCTGGATGTTTGATGGCCCGACGATTTGCGGAGTGCCCGTTGAAGCCAGCCGTGGTTTTCTCAAGGGTTGGTATGCGCAAAACGGTGTCTCGCTCAACAACCCCAGACTGGGGTTCGTCTGCGTGTCTGAAGACATGACCGGGCAGTTTGGCCTGTGCGGCTACTTCATGGAATACGACCATGAACTCAGCGATGATGAACGCCTGCAATTCGCCGCAGACGAACGACCGCCACCGTTCGACCCGGCCGATCAGCCGGCCGCGCCGGCAGGCGACTGGACCGAAGAGCGTCTGGCCAAGGCAAATCGCAACTACGCGGTTGAATACATCCGCAACGGCATCGCGGAGTTGGTCACTGTGCTGGGCGATGAGAAAGCCCTGGCGATCTGCCACCGGGCAGCGCGGCTAACCGGGTTGCAGCATTATCCGCGCATGGCGTCTGCCGTAAAAGCGGTGGACGGAGGGCCGGCCGAGGCGGGCCAATTTCTGGCGGCGATGTTTGCCGGGATGGGCGATACCTGCAAGCTTGAATCCAGCGCGGAAAACACCATAACGCTTCACCACCACGGACTGCGGGTGTTGCGGGGTCTGACTCAGGAAGAACGCAAAGGTTTGCTCGGCTGCTGGGTCGAACTGTGGCGCGGTGCCGTTAGTTCGCATCGTCAGTTTATGGCGCTTGAAGTTGATGATTTGGGCGATTCGCTGCGGTGGCGTGTTCGTGATGGAGCACCGCAATGATGGTGGAACCCCGGGCGGAATCGATTCAGATCTCCTAATAGCCCTATAGGCGATGGGACTAGGGCGAAAGTAGGGCGGTTCCATTTAAGAAGATACCTTCAATTCGTACCCCCGGGTGCTCTCGGATCGCATCGGACGATTTGGACCGAAGCCCGTCTTGGCTGCCTTTACAGATAGATGATGTTTTTCGTTACTGGTTGATTGTTTTCTCCAGGGTCCGTAGGCGATCTGTGATGTCATCGAAGACCGGCGGAACACCGATAAACATGCCGGCGGCGATCATGCGTTGGAAATCATCCCTCAGAGCGGCTAAGGGAATTCGGTGCGCTGACACTCGACATGCATCAACGTGGCTTTCTCCCAAAACGTACGCGCAGGAGACAACACACTTACTGTCGAGTAAGACGCTATTGCCCAGGTAATCTCCGGGCTCTTTCAGTACCGTTGGATTCGTGCCTTTCTGGGTGGCCGCCACAAAGATGACAAAGGTCTCTATGTCAGCACCGGCGGATTCACCAAGGAAGCCAGATACGAAGCTGAACGGGCGTCAGTGCCTACCAAGCTGATGGACCTGGATCAACTGGTGGATGCAGTGATCGAGCAGTATCCAAAGCTTGATAGTGATAGCCGGGTGTTGCTGCCTCTCACGCAGTTGTACTGGCCGGCGGGATAGGTGGTTAATCAATCGCTAATACCGGCGTCCGAGTCGATGTGCAGTCCATTAATCGGCGCAGTGCCCCGGATAAACGGATTGGGTTGTCGAAGTTTTCAGCCCAGAGAACTTTGAAACGATTTCGGTTGCATGCGTAAGTAGCAGTGGGTCGCCGTCACGCAAGACATCAAGTGTAGAAGTGCCAGACTTAATCAGACAGCTGACTTGAGATCTAAGGCTGGTAACAGTCTTGGGAGAATGGCCAGGAGAGAGTGGAATGTGGCCTCGAAGGGGCTGATGGTGCAATCGAGCAAGAAAAAAACCCCAGCCGAGAATGGTTGGGGTTTTTGTGTTGGTGGCTTGCCCCGCCGGGGGGAATTCGAGCTGCCTTTGCGCTGGTAGGCGCAAAGGCGTTCGCGGGCTCGCCGCATGCGGCTCGAAACCCCCGCTCACCCCGCCGTCCGTTCCGGACGGCGGATCGATTCCCCCCGACTGGCGACAGCGTCAACTAAAAAGGGCACCCGAATGGGTGCCCTTTTTAGTTGTTGGTGGAGCCGGGGGGAATCGAACCCCCGTCCGCAAGTCCTCTACGACCAGTTCTACATGCTTAGTCGACTGATTTAAATCTCATTACGTGGGTCAGCAAGCCGACAAGCAGCCACGCAACCAGTTACCTTGGATTTAGTGCCTTCGTTAAGTAACCCAACGGGACACGATCCGATGAATATGACGCTGCAGTGGGTTTAACCCCACCCCACCCATCGGCAAGTAGGTGCAGCGGCTTAGGCCTTAAGCGGCCAGTGCGAAACGCTCGTCGTTGGCGTTTATAGATTTACCAATTTATTAACGAGGGAAAGGTGCCTCGACATGCCCTGTGTCGCTTCGTCACCCACGTCGAAACCAGGTCGGCCCCAAAGTCGGAAATACGTTACTAGTCCTAAGTATAGTCGCTGGGGCGAATTTCAAGCGGGTATTTGCGCGCCGGAGTGCGGGCCGGGCACCTGGACGGCTAGTTTGCGGCTATTTGATGTCTATTTGGCCCCTGTTTGGCGCCAGCTTGCCGCTAATTCACTGGCTCAGTCGCCGGCTTAATCGCCGTTCTGGCCCGGCCGCTTTCGCTCGATTCCGGCTCAGGTACAGTCTGCCCCTGGTTCGGTATCAGAATGCAGGGAGACGAGGATTTACGGTTTTTTGACCCGTTTGGTTGTTGCCTGGGGAGCTGGTTGCGCGTTTTTGCCCGTTGCTTTGGCGGCGGAGCCGATGGTGTCGATCTTCTCTCTTAACCGGACCTTGTCGCCGGTCTCATCGTATGAGGCTGATCGGTCTGTTTCCCGCTCGGCGCGTCGCTACCGCTGGACTTACGGGCTGACCTTAACCGCCGGCGGGCCGATTGGTCTGTCGGGTGAGTTGGGGTTTAACGGGTATGTGGATGGCGCGCAGAAGAATCCGGGCGGCGCGGATTTCAGTTATGTACTGGCGTATCGGGCGGCGCGCTGGCCGGGGCTGAAATTTGGCTATGAAAACTACGGGGCTAATCAGTTTCGCCCGGACCGGGGCGAGGGGGAGCGGCTCAGCAATTTGTCTGACGGTACCTGGGGCCTGACCTGGACGCTTAACAAGACGAGCGAGACGCCATCGTGGCTGAAGTGGCATGACTCTTCCGGCGTGGGCTGTAGCGCGGGGTTGCGCTACTCAAGACATTATCTGGATGAGTCCAGCCAAACGCGGCGCAACAACCGGTTTTACGGCACGCTCGGGTGCAAGATTACGTTGATCCGTCATGCGTATCTGACGATTGATTCGTTTGTCTATCTGCCGGGCGAACAGCAAAACTCAAACGCGGATTTCACCTGGGAGCTGGGCTGGAATTCCTATCGCCACAAGAGTTTCGCTTTTTTGTATCGCAACTATGCGGCGAATCGCTTTCCGTGGAAGAGCGGTGGTCAGTCACCGCGGTTGAGCGATGGATTTGTGACGGTGCAGTGGCGTTATGTGTGGTGAGGCGACACGGTGGTTATGCTTGCAGCGAAATCAATTCCAGCAGGGCAGGGACGTTATCAACCAGGAAGTCTGCGTTCCAGCTCTGCGGCGGGGAGTCATCTCCGCAATAGCCGTAAGCGGCGGCAATCGTGAGCATGCCTGCGGCTTCGCCGGCAACTATATCGCGCTCGTCGTCGCCAACATAGAGGCACCGGGCAGGGTCAACCTTGAGCAACTCTGCGGCCAGAAAAAGCGGGTCGGGATGGGGTTTGGCGCGGGCGGCGGTATCGCCACCGATGGCGCAGGCGCTGCGGGCACCCAGGCCGAGTTGTTCGAGTATTGGTTTGACATAGACCTCGGTCTTGTTGCTGACAACCCCCCACGGAATGCCGGCGTTTTCAAACGCGAGCAAGGCTTCCGCCATACCGGGAAACAAGGCGGTTTCAACGACTAGTCCGGCTTCGTAGCCGCGCAGGAATTCCTGACGCAGCGGCTCGAAGGCTTCGTCTTCCGGAGTGACATTCAATGCCCGGCCGAGAATGCCGCGCGCACCGGCAGAAGCAAACCTGCCCAGGTCTGAAACCGGCAGCGGCGCCAGCCCTTTAGCCTGGCGCATCCGGTTGGCAGGGGCGCATAGGTCTGGCGCGGTGTCGGCGAGGGTGCCGTCCAGGTCAAACAAGACGGCCGCCGGCCGCTGAATTCTGGTGGGCTTGGCCGGGTCAATCAGTGCGTGCAAATCAGTCTCGCGGGCGTTATTCGGGTTTTCTGAAGGCCATGGCGTAATTGACGCTGACATCATGGGGCGTCAGGCGGTACACCTTGGTGATCGGGTTGTATGTCATGCCGATCATCTGGTCGGCAATCAGCCCGGCCTGGCGGGCAGCGGTACCCAGCTCAGAAGGCTTGATGAATTTTTCATAGTCGTGTGTGCCTTTGGGCAGCAGGTTCAACACATACTCGCCCCCGACAATCGCAAACAGGAAACTCTTGGGGTTGCGATTAAGCGTCGAGAAAAACAACCAGCCGCCGGGTTTTGCCAAACGCGCGCAAGCCGCCACAATTGCCGCCGGATCGGGCACATGCTCAAGCATTTCCATGCAGGTCACGACATCAAAAGATTCCGGCTCGCTTTCGGCCATTGCTTCGGTTGAGATCAGCTGGTATTTCACATCAGCCCCGGACTCCATCTGATGAAGCCGCGCTACATTCAGCGATTTGTCCGCCAGATCAATCCCGGTAACCACAGCCCCTTTCCCGGCCATCGCCTCCGCCAGAATGCCGCCGCCACACCCGACATCAATAACCGCCTTGCCCTGCAGGCCCGCCAGTTCGTCAATCCAGTCCAGCCGCAACGGATTGATCTCATGCAAAGGCCGGAATTCCGAGTTCGGATCCCACCACTTGGAAGCCAACGCCTGGAACTTCTCCAGCTCGGCCGGGTCCAGATTCAATGCCGCCGGCTGATCCCCAGCCGAAGAGGGTGCAGTATCTGTAGTCATTCCCGGATTTTGCCAGCGTTTGCGTCCCCACAGTCTGAACGACGCGTTTAATCCAAACAAAGTCGCCAATCGCATCAGATTGACGGCATTGGGATCATAGAAATNNATTTCTATGATCCCAATGCCGTGAATTCCAATGACTGATTGGCCGACAAAAAAAACCCCGCCGAAGCGGGGTTTTTTCATTGGTCAGCCTACAACCAATTACTGCGTAACAGTCCGAGTACCCACTACCTCGATTTCAACACGACGGTTCTTAGCGCGACCGGCTTTTGTGCTGTTATCAGCGATAGGTTGTGACTCGCCTTTGCCTTCCGTGTAAACACGATTGGCTTCAACGCCTTTTCCGACCAGGTAGCCCTTAACCGACTCAGCCCGGCGAACGGACAGTTGCTGGTTATAAGACTCCGGACCAGTGCTGTCGGCGTGACCGACGGCAATGACCACTTCCAGGGCCAGAGTACCCAGTTTGTCGACGAGATCATCGAGGCTGGCACGACCACCGTCTTTCAACGTGGAGTTGTCAAACCCAAAGAACGCATCAGCAGCGTAGGTCACCTTTTCAGCCTTGGGCACCGGTGGTGGTGGCGGCGGCGGCGGCGGCGGTGGTGGTGGAGGCGGTGGTGGCGGCGGCGGTGGCGGTGGTGGCGGCGGCGGCGGTGCTTCTTTCGGCAGCAGATCGTCGTCGCAGCCCTTTATCGCTTCCGAGGGATTAAAAGATCCCGAACGCCAGCACTGACCGAACGGATTTACCAATACCGAGCCGTTGGGACTGGCCACATAACTACCATTGGGGAGCTCGACTTCCTGAGCGACCAATGCAGATGTGGTTCCCGAGGCTAAAACGGCAGTGGCAATTAGATATGCCAGTTTGACCGGTTTATTCATGTTTCTCCTCTTGGAAAGGGATCCGATTGGTCGCAGTGCATCGCAGTAGGCCTGCCCGCCCTGTTGTCAATCGGGGGTATTAGTGACCTGCATCACTGATTTCATTCTGCCACACAGGTATGCGCGCTACCACGCCGGAAAATGCCGCAGCGCTGGCTGGATCGACTAATTGTTGCCGGTGGACAACATGATTTCCCGCAATCCATACATCGGTGACATCGCTGCGATCGGTCGCGTAGATCAGTTGCGAAACCGGATCGAACACCGGGGTCAGCGCCGGCGTATTTAGCTGGATCAGCGTCAGATCGGCAATTTTGCCGGCACGTATGGACCCAAGCCGATCTTGCTGGCCCAGCGCAGTTGCCCCGCCAATGGTCATTGCCCGCAGCGCCTGGTGGGCATTGAACGCGGCGGGGTTGCGGCTGACCCCCTTGGCCAACAGGGCAGCAGTGCGAGTTTCCTGTAACAAATCCAATTTATTGTTGCTTGCTGAACCATCTGTGCCAATTCCTAAATTGATGCCTGAATCCAACAGTTCGGTGGTTGGCGCGGTGCCGCTGCCGAGTTTGAGATTCGAATGCGGGCAGTGCGCTATCGAGACACCGTGCCGGGCGATCAACTCAATTTCGGTCGGATCCAGGTGAACCGCATGCACGGCAATCAGGTTTGGACCGAGTAGCCCTAGCCGCGCGAGCCTGGCCAGCGGCCGCTCGCCGTTCTTGTCGTGAGCGTCCTGGACTTCAAATGCCGTCTCATGAATGTGCATATGGATTGGCAGTTGCAACTCCTGAGCCAGGGCCAGCGCTTTGACAAGAGACTCATCCGAAACCGTATAAGGGGCGTGCGGGGCGATTGCAAAACTGAGCAAAGGTTCGTCGCGCATCGTGTCGCGTAGCCGCACACCTTTGTTCAGGTAGTCGTCCGGGCCGGTGCCGTAGGTTGACGGAAAGTCAATCAACATGATGCCCAGCGTGGCCCGCATGCCCAGTGACAGCGCAGCCCGGGCCGTGGCCTCCGGGTAGAAATACATGTCGTTAAAGCTGGTGATTCCGCCCACCAGCATCTCATGCAGGCCAAGCATGGCGCCGTCAAACACAAAGTCATCGGAAACGCAGCGCGCCTCGGCCGGCCAGATTCGCTCCTCCAGCCAGCTGTGAAGATCAAGGTCATCGGCATATCCCCGCAATAACGTCATCGCCGCATGACTATGAAGATTGACGAATCCGGGGGTCAGCAAGTGGCCGGGCCGGTCGATTCGGGCCGCCTCAGGGAACAGCTCAAACGCCTCCTGGTCCGGGATGACGGCCGCGATGGTCCCGTCCTCAGCAATAGCGACCGCGTGGTTTTTGAGGACTTCGGACTGGCTCCGGTCGGTGGCTAGTGGCTCGGCCGTGGCGATCCATTCGGGGCACAGTAGGGTTTTAACGTTTGGCATGGCTTATCGGGCTCTGTCGTGGGAAGAGGCGGCGGCGCTTAAATCGCTCCGCATGTTAAAATTCTACGGTTGCACTAAGGCTGGTCCAGGCGTCGTGAGAGGCGCATTCAGGAGGCACAGTAGAGAGGCGGCTCATGTTGGCTCATGTTGGCTCAGGGGGGCTAGCTTAAAGCAGCGTCGTTCGGCTCGTGCGGCTTGTCCGCCAGAACCATTAAAGCAGTTTGTTGTGCTCATCGGCAGTCAGTGCCATCCACAGGATCTATAAGAATATTGATGGAATCGTTCGCTAAAGAAACGCTGCCAATTAGTCTCGAAGAAGAAATGCGCCGGTCTTACCTCGATTACGCCATGAGCGTGATTGTGGGCCGGGCCTTGCCGGACGTACGGGACGGCCTGAAACCAGTCCATCGCCGTGTCCTGTTTGCCATGCATGAGGCAAACAATAACTGGAACCGGCCATATGTGAAATGTGCTCGTGTTGTCGGTGAGGTGATGGGTAAATATCACCCCCACGGTGATAGTGCCATTTACGACACGCTGGTTCGGATGGCCCAGGACTTCTCGCTGCGGTATCCGCTGGTTGATGGCCAGGGAAATTTCGGCTCAGTTGACGGTGATAATGCCGCGGCCATGCGGTACACCGAGTGTCGCCTTGAAAAGCTGAGCGCCGAGTTGCTGGCCGACATCGACAAGGAAACAGTCGATTTCCAGCCCAACTACGACGGCAAGGAATTTGAACCAAGTGTTCTGCCCTCCCGTATTCCCAATCTGCTGATCAACGGCTCGTCGGGTATTGCGGTGGGTATGGCAACCAATATCCCGCCCCATAACCTCAATGAGGTTGTCGACGCGGCTTTGTTGTTGCTCGAGAAACCCGAAACCGACATTGAAGAACTGATTGGTGTTGTGCCGGCTCCGGATTTCCCGACGGCAGGCATTATTTACGGCGTGCAAGGCGTGCGCGAGGGCTATCGTACCGGGCGCGGCCGGGTCGTGATGCGGGCTACCACCCACTTTGAGGAGATGGATCGCGGCAACCGTTTTGCCATCATCGTTGACGAGCTGCCTTATCAGGTCAACAAGCGCACCTTGCTTGAGCGGATGGCCGAGCAGGTCAACGAAAAACGGCTGGAAGGTATTTCGGATATTCGCGACGAGTCCGACAAGTCCGGCATGCGGGTTGTCATTGAACTCAAGCGCGGCGAGTCGCCCGAAGTGGTTCTGAACAACTTGTACAAACAGACCCAGTTGCAAGACACGTTTGGCATCAATATGGTGGCGCTGGTCGATGGCCAGCCCCGCTTGCTAAACCTGAAACTGATGCTGCAGTTCTTCCTGGAGCATCGTCGCGAAGTCGTCACCCGGCGCACAATCTTCGAGCTTCGAAAAGCACGTGATCGCGGCCATATTCTTGAAGGTCTGGCAGTTGCGGTGGCCAACGTTGATGAAATGATCGCGTTGATCAAGGCATCACCCAATCCGCCGGCCGCCAAAATTGCCCTGATGGGCAGAACCTGGGACGCCGGTGAGGCGCGGGCCATGCTTGAACGCGCCGGTTCGGAAGTAGCGGCTTTCCGGCCCGAGGGGCTGGACCCCGAGCTCGGTCTTGACGGCGATCAGTATCGCTTGTCGGACACCCAGGCCCAGGAAATTCTGCAGATGCGTCTGCAACGCCTGACCGGGCTTGAGCAGGACAAGATCGTTGATGAATATCGCGAGGTAATTGAGCAAATTGCTGACTTGCTGGATATTCTGGCCCGCCCAGAGCGCGTTACCACGATCATCCGCGAAGAAATGACTCTGGTGCGTGATGAGTTTGGCGATGAGCGCAGCTCACGCATTGAATTGAACGCCACTGAGCTGGACACTGAAGACTTGATTCAGCCAACCGACATGGTCGTGACCTTGTCGCATGAGGGTTATATCAAGAGTCAGCCGTTGTCGGAGTACAGCGCGCAGCGGCGCGGTGGTCGCGGCAAGAAAGCCACCACGACCAAAGAAGAAGATTGGGTCGATCATCTGTTCATCGCCAATACGCACGACTATGTGTTGTGTTTCTCTGACCGGGGCCGGGTCTACTGGATCAAGGTCTGGGAAGTGCCGCAAGGCACCCGGACCTCACGTGGGCGGCCAATCGTCAATCTGTTTCCGCTTGAGCCTGACGAAAAAATCACCGCCGCCCTGCCGGTTCGCGAGTTTACTGAATCGGCCTATGTCTTTATGGCAACCAGCCGCGGCACGGTCAAAAAGACGCCGTTGTCTGACTTCTCCAACCCACGCAAAGCCGGCATTATCGCGGTCGGGCTGGACGAAGACGACTACCTGATCGGGGTTGCCGTGACCCACGGCGAGCATGACGTGATGTTGTTCTCCAACGCGGGCAAAGCGGTTCGATTCGCCGAATCGGACGTGCGGCCGATGGGCCGCAACGCCCGTGGGGTGCGCGGCATGAATCTCGAAGCTGGCCAGCGGTTGATTTCAATGCTGGTCACCCAAACTGAAGATCAATCCGTCTTGACGGCAACCGAAAACGGCTACGGCAAACGCAGTCCGGTATCGGAATACACCCGTCATGGCCGTGGGACCAAAGGCATGATTGCGATTCAGCAATCGGCGCGCAATGGCGAAGTGGTTGCCGCAGTACTGGTTGATCCCGATGACGAAATCATGTTGATCACGACTGGCGGCGTACTGGTTCGGACCCGGGTTGAAGAAATCCGCGAGATGGGCCGGGCGACTCAGGGCGTGACCTTGATTTCAGTCGACGAAGGCACTCGCCTGTCCGGTGTACAGCGTGTGGTTGAACGTGATGTTGCCGAGGTTGTAGGTGAGCACGCGGAAGACGGCGAGGGTGCGGAAGATACTGACCTTGACTCGGCCGGTGAAGAAGGCGGCTCCGGCGAAACACCGCCTGAGGAGCCTACCGGCGAATGATTGATGCCGTAGCGCCGATCATTTTATTGATCGGCCTGGGCGTCCTGGTGGCCTGGCGGGAGTTGCTTCCCGCCGATGGCATCGGCCATGTTTCCAACCTGACATTCCGGGTGTTTATTCCGGCGCTGTTGTTCTATTCAATGGCCCGCGCAGACCTGGCATTGCTGCAATGGGATGTTCCGCTCGCCTATTTCGGGGCTACAGTGGCCTTGTTCCTGGCCGCTCAGGCAGGCTTGCGGTTGCGGGGCCTTGATCGCAAAGAGGCTATCGCCCGCAGCATGGGAATGACATTTCCCAATACTGTCATGTTGGGCATCCCGGTTATTACGCTTGCCTATGGTCAGCCGGGCCTGGCCAGTCTGTTGCCAATTCTGGCGCTTAACTCCCTGATCATGCTTGGAGGCCCAAGCATCATGATTGAATCCGGTGAGCGTTCGAACCGGCACGGTCGGCTCTGGGGAGTCGTGACCACGGTGCAACGAGCGTTGCTGCATCCTTTTGTGGTGGCCATCATGGTCGGGCTGGCCTGGTCATCAACCGGATGGTCGTTGCCCGGTGCGATTGACCAGTCGCTGTCGATGATGAGTGCCGCTGCAACACCCATGTGCCTGGTCGTATTGGGCGCCTCGCTGGCCCAGCAGTTTGAATTGCCGATGCTCCGGCATTCAATGCTCGAGTCGCTGGTGAAGTTGTTAGTCCATCCGTTGCTGGTCTGGCTGGTTGGTCGGTATCTGGTCGGGCTGGAGCCTGTTCCCCTGGCCGTCGTGACGGTGCTCGGGGCCACTTCCACTGGCGCCAACGTGGTCTTGTTCGCACATCGCTACCAGGTGGCGATTGGCCGGGTGAGCGCCGTCGCGGCGACAACCACAGCGCTTGGTGTGGCGTCGCTGCCGATCATTCTTTGGTTGTTCGGGCCTCTTTAAGCGATTCCTGGTCTGTCGGCATCGGTCTGGCTTGAGCTAAAATAATGAGAATCATTCTCACTATAGTCAGGGGTGGCCCGATTAGACCGACTCGACACAAATTCAAACTGGTTTTACTCGCTGGTCTTTCGGTGGTTTTGCTCGCGGGTTGCGGTAATGACAGTGGCGCACCAAAAGATGCCGGGCAGGGTGACGACTCTGTCGATAACCAGTCGGCTGCCAATGAAGCGCGGCAAAGTGTTTTCCTGAAGTCAGCTATCGAACAAGTCATCGTGCCCGGGTATACGCAAATGGCTGAGGCCACTGCCACGCTGGTTGACCATGCGCAGACATTCTGTGACCAGCGTAACCAGACCGGGTTTGAACAAGTCGGTTCGCAATGGCGCGCCGCAATGGCCCGCTGGCAGGCAATGCGCTGGCTCGCGCATGGACCGGTGCGGTTTGCCCATCGTTTTGATCGCATCGAAGGGTGGCCCCGTGCGACCGCGGCGGCGGTAAAGACGCGGGTTGATATGTTGATCGCGCAAGCCGGCTCGCCAACCGCGGAACCGATGACTCTGGCGTTAATCGAGCAGCAGCCCATTCAGGCGCAGGGCTTTCCGGCGCTCGAATACCTGTTGTTTGGCCCGGCGAAGCTGGCTGACTTCACGACTGAGCCCGGCGCGGACCGGCGCTGCGAAATGCTGGTAGCGGTTGCCCGGAACCTCGCTTCTATGAGTCTGGCGCTGCGTAACGAATGGAATGGTACTCAGACCGAAGGAGTCCCCGATGAGTTCGGGCGTGGTTTGCTCGGTTCAAGAACCGAACCTATCTTGACGATGTTTAATGTGTTGGCCAATCAGATGCGTGGCAGCCTGGCCGAAGTTCGGCGCGAAAAACTGGGCGGGCCGCTTGGGCTGACTGGCACGGAAAGCGCACCGTCTCCGAATGTGCTCAATCTGCAGTCGTCGCGCAGCGAAACCTCGCTGGATCATGTTCGGGGCAGTCTGGCGGCGATTGAGCAGTTGTTTCAACGCGATGCCGGGAACTTTGCCGGTTTACTTGAAGACTCAGACCAGGCCCTGGCTTTGGCGCGGTTTGCGCAGTCGTTTGAGGCTGCGCGGGCGCAAGCCCAGCGATTGCACGATGACGGCATCAGTCTGACCCAGGCTTTTTCGACGCCGGCGCTGGTCGATCGGGCGGTTCAACTCTATGAGGCGGTGAAGGCGCTCGATGAGATCTGGCTGGATCCCGTGATGCCGGCGGCCGGCGCAACCCCATCGTTCAACTTTAATGATGGTGACTGATCCGCAATCAACTCAGAATGCTCAGGTGGTTATCCCACTGGAATCCCGCAAACTGCTTTCTGTCAGTCAGGGTCCAGCGGCTTTCATCAAGTCTGTAGGTTGAGGCCGAGCCAGTCCCGGCACTGGCCAGGAACGAACCGTTGGCCGGGTCGAACCCGATTCCGCAAACATCGGCGATAGCGTCGAGTTGAACGATGCGGTTTTCGGCAACATGCCAGAAACCCAGTACACCGCCCCGTGGCGAAGTGACGCCGGCCCACTGACCGTCCGCAGAGAGACTGACGTCGCCAATGTAGTCATTAAACAAGTGCCAGCTCAGCGGCTCCGCGATTTCGGTACTGACCAGAGCTGGCTCACCGCGGTGCCGTGCCAGCAATGGTCGGGCGGTACCGTCGGCTTGCTGCATCTGCATCGCCAGGACGACTGTGCCGTCGTGACTGACATCAAGATGTCTGACACTGAGTCGGTGATGAGCGGGGCGATACTCGTCAATCAGTTGTCCGGAGCGGGCATCCAGATAAACCAGACTAGGCTGCATGGTGTCCAGGTTGAGTTTTTTGCGCGGAAACGCCGGATGGGTCAGGATGCCCCCGTTACAGACGGCCAGGGTTTGATTGTCCGGCATCCAGTGCAAGGCATGAGCGCCTATGCCGTGGGTGGGTAGTTCACCGATTCGCTGCCATGTGTCGGTATCCCAGAGGCCGATCACGCTGCGTTGTTCGTTGTAAGCATTTTCTGTCGTGAACAGGGTTTTCCCGTCGGGGCTATACACGGCATGGCCAAGAAAATGACGTTCGCGCGGCGTGCGTAGCAGTGCGGCCTGGGTCCTTAAGGGCAGGGCGATAACCCAGGCCATCGTGCCCGGCCGCCTGGCCATCGCAACCGCTTGTTTGCGGGTCGGGTGGATTGCCATGGCGTGCGCTCTCACCGGCAGCGGGATCGCTTGCGGACCGTCAGCGTCGTAGCGGCCGGCGCCGCCCACTGCCGCCAGCGCGTATTGACGGCGGCCCCGTCCACAAGAGGATATCCAGGTCGTGGCATCCGGTGTCTGAGTCTTGGCAAGTGCTGGTGATCCAACTGGCGCAATACCCGCCGCGCACAAGCCAACCGTCTGGCGCAGCACCTGGCGTCGATTCGATCTGAAAGCCGCGATTGCAGGGTCTGGTTTATTCACTAAAGTGAGCCGACATAGTTGATTAACAATTTCCGGTTCGTTGCCGAGAGCCCGGAAAACCGCTGGCGCGATTGCTGTGCCTCGCCGCCGTGCCAGAGCACGGCTTGTTCGATGGTCGTGGCGCGCCCGTCATGGAGATAGTTTGCTGTTGCGGTTAGTTGTGTACGCAGGCGGAGCTTGCTCAGCGGTGCGGTGCGCCACTCGCGCGCGAGTTCGCCGGCGCCGGGTCCGTGATCTGCCAGACCATCACCCATATCATGCAGCAACAAGTCACTGAACAGCCGGAGGTTTCCAACTGGCGCGGCGAGCGTCGGCACATGACATTGGGCGCAACCGATGCGGGTAAAAATCGCATGACCTTGCGTCTGGGGCGGTGGCGGAGCCGGGCTTTCGATCTGCATCAGAAACGTGACGAGTTGGTCGAGCAGTTGATCACTGATTTCATAGTCATCGGGCGCCTGCCCCGATTGACGACCACCGACCGAGGCGCCGCGACCGTTTGGTGCAGCCAGGCATGCTGCCTGGCTCGGCGCGCAGGCTTCTTCCGGAAACAGGCTACTGGTAATCCCGAGATCTTCCTGCAAGGCTGCGGCGACCTGGTGCCGCAGTGTCGGGTGGCGGGCTTTGAGGCCAAAGCGTCCGGCCTGCGGCCATCCGGCTCTGGCTAGCCTTGGGTGGATTCGCCCGGAGATCCCATCTTTATTGAGATCAGACGGGTCTGCGAGCGCCACGATGGACTGGTTGGAGACTTGTTCGATACGGGCGGCTAATTCCAGACTCGGCGCGATCCGGACCGACAGTACCGCAGGGGCGGCGCTGGCAGGCGGGGCGCCGCTGAGCCGGTAGTCGGGGCGGTGGCCGATGACCCGCCGGCCATCGGGATAGCGCCAGCTTGTTCGGGTGTACCGGAGTTGCAATTGCCCTTCAACCCCGGACAGGGTGCGTGGTGTTGTCCGTGTCGTGCTGAAAGCCTGCCAGGTGGTTCCCAGGGGCAAAAATGCGGCCGCGTTTTCCGTCGCATCAAAACGGGCCATTAAGCGGGTGGCGCTGACGTCGGCAAACTCTGGGTCGAAGGCGGGCGAATCCGGGGACGAGCCGACGGGTGAACTACGGCCTGCACCGACATGACATCCGGCGCAGCTGCGGGCACTGTAGTGCGGACCCAGTCCGTCACGAAGCGTGGTGGTTGCGCCCGATTGCACCCAGGGGCGTTTGAAGAATGATCGCCCGGCGATAAACCGTAATTGCGCGTCGGGTGGCAGATGCCCAGGCACCCTGGTCAAGTCCAGCCGAACTGTTGGCCGGGTAGGAGTTGCCTGCGTGGGACTGACTGCGCCGACGGCCACAACCAACACGGCCGTCAGGACGCAGGTGATCAGCGCGCCAGCCAGGCAGTCGCCCATTCGGCTGGTAGTCCAGGTTGGTTGCCCGCTACAAGCGCGGCCCCTGAAGGGCGTATTGCCAGTCACAGGGATTCCAGGAACGAGATGACTGCCGTCCGGTCAGGCTCAGACAGGGATTTAAAGCGTCGGGTCGTCTCTGCCGCTTCGCTGTTCGTTGCCTGGCCATGCCATAAGATCGCTTCTTCGAGCGTGCGCGCCCGGCCGTCGTGCAGGAACCCGGCCGCCGGGTTAACCGATTGGACCAGTCCGACGCCCCATAAGGGCGGGGTGCGCCATTCGCTGCCTGACGCTGCCTGCTCGGGCATGCCATCGGCCAGACCGTTGCATCGCTGTACCAGCGAACAGGCGGAGCCGCCGGCAGCGCAAGCGGATCCGGCTGCGTCCTCCCAGGCGGTGATGCAACTGCCACCCATGTCGTGTAGCAACAAATCCGTGTAGGGCCAGATGATTTTGTCGCTCAAGACCGGTAGTGGGGGCGCAGGCTGGGTCAGCGATGTTAAGAGACTGGCATCGCCAAGTACGCTGCCTTGCGCGGTGCCGGTTCGCCATCGCGGGGTGTGACAGCTTATGCACCCGGTCTCAAAAAACAGTTCTCTGCCTTTCTGGATAGCGGTAGACCACCGCTGCCTGGCGGCATCCCAGCCACGGCGCCGGGGCACGGCCAGCGTGCGGACATAAAACTCGACCTGGGCAACATCAATATCGAGCACATCAATGCCGCCGGGTTCGCGGTGCGCGTCCTGTTCCTGGTTCGCCGCCTCCAGGCAGGCGGTTTGCAGGTCGGTGCAGGCCTCTTGATTAGCGAACCGGCTCGTCAGACCCATATCGTTGCGATAGGCTGCCACCGTCTGTGACAACACCGATGCGCTGCCAGCCTTCAAGCCGAACCTGCCAAGTTGGGCTTGCCCGGTTACCGGGTCTTCGACTCTGTTTGCCCGCCCGGATATGCCGTCTTGGTTGCGGTCATCAGGGTCAGTCCCGGCAATTATCGACGCAGCAGGAATGGCTCCGAGTAAGCCGTTCCCGTAGACGCCCGGCGCTACTCTGGGCGAGAACCGGGTATCTTGTGCCATCGGGCCATAAGAAAACGCCGAGAGCCGGTAAACCGGGTTAAGCAGTTCATACACGGACCCGTCGGGGTAGGCGCCCTGAATGGTTTCATATTCAATCCGAACCCGTGCCTCGCCGAGTGCCGGGCCGTTGTTGAGCGAACCGTTATGCCAAGCCAGTCCATTCGGATTGTCGGCGCCGCCATAAAGACTGCGAACCTGCAATTGGTTGCCATAGATCGGGTCTGGCGTGCCATTCTGAGCAGACCCAAGCTTGAGCAACATGGAAACCAGATGGCCCTCTGGTTTCAGGGGGTTATCGACCGATCGTGGCGGGTTGCCTTTGCCATCCAGGACATGGCAGCCCTGGCAGGTTTGCGCGTTCAGAATCGGGCCGGTTCCCCGTTCACGACCCCGTGGGGTTCGAAACAAGTGGTTGCCGTTCTCAAACAAGCCCTTGTCAGTGAGACCTAACCCGGGGGCGGGGCGACCAAAGCTGTTAGCGCCTTGCTCGTTAACCGTGGCATCAGCGCCGCCAGCGTTTACCTCGGTTCGGTCTGTCGTCGATGCTGAAACTGGCGGCAAGTCGTTGCCACAACCGGTGAGCAAGGTGATCAATCCGGCCAGCAGCGCAGGTAGGGGCGAATAGGTTCGGGCAGGCATGGCCGTCTGGCTTTAAAGGGCTTCGTTCGTATCCTGGCGCACATCGCCTGAGGGCAACTGGAGCGCGGCAATAATCGCCTCAATGGTTTGTGTCTGGCTGACCAGCGCTGCAATAACCGCTTTGATGTCCGGATCGTTGATACCGCCTTGCTGAATCTGACGGTCAAACGGCATGCCGTTGGCCGCTTTCGTGTCAATGACGCCGGCAGCCGTCATGGTGGTGGTTAGTTTGTCTGTCAGTTCGTTGGCCAAGTCCGCCTGTTGCTGATCCAGCAGATAAGCTCTGACGCCTGGCCCTGAAACAACAGAGCCGTCGACGCGGGTATAGCTGCCTAAAAAGCTGTTTTGAATTCCTTGGGCGTTCAGCAAGATGTCGCGGTGCGTATTGTCGCTGAAGCAGGAGTGCTCATCTTCCTGAGAGTCCTGGGTCAGCGCGATATTGATGCGCTCCCCGGCAAGTTCACCAAACCCGAGCCGCCCCATGGATTCAAATATCCTGGCCAGCGATTTCCGGGCGTCAGCAATAGACGCCGCGTAATAGGTGCCGGTTGTTGGGTTCCATTGATCGACAACGCTTTGCAAATCATCAATCAGCAGCTCAACGGTTGCCAGCAAGAGTTGTCCGCGCCGGGTGCAAATCAACTCGGCCGAGTTGTTCCCGGCCCCGCTCGTACAGTTCCCGGCCGTCGTGAGGTAGTCAGTAAACGGGCGCTGGCCGGGCGAGCTGTCACGTTGTTCCGATCCGTCAAAAGTGGTGGTGCCGGTATTCAGGTCCTGGCCCCACAACAGAAATTCGATCGCGTGATACCCGGTGGCGACGTTGCGCTCGTCGCCACCGGCCTGGTTGAACGACGCCAGCGTGGTTTTGTTGATCACCGGCATAGTGGCAGTATCGGCGACCAGGTTAGGCGTCAGGCCCGGTGCTATAGCCTCAGGGCCTGCATCGCCGTCAATATTGACGGCGACATAATCAATCATGGCTTCGCCCAACGGCCAGGCATTGATCCGGGCCTCCGGACCGTTCTCTGTGAGACCGTCGGTGGAATCAATCGGGCTCAGTCGAAACCGGTAAACCTCGGTCTGGCCATAGGGCTCGCGGGCAGCCAGCCATGCCAGGCGCGCCGCCGACAGACTCGCCGGGGAGGGGGTATCGACCAGGCTATGCAAAGCCGTTTTCAATGTTTGCGCTGTACTGAGTGAATCATTGTAGGCGGCTGATGCGATATTGGCGTCAGTGGTGACAACCTGAGCGACTGAGATGGTGTCAGCCGTGCCTGAACTGCCGCTATTGCATCCGGTCAGCAGCAGGGCGCCGGCCAGACCAATGACACTGCTATTGCGCATTGCAGACGGGAAAAAAGCCATGAAGCGACTCCGAAGTAAGTCATTGAGAGGTTTGCGTCGTTGATATTTTACAGGCAATGATAAAGAGAATGATTCGCATTGAAAGTCAATTCGTCGAATTCAATGCGCGTCATCAAAAAAAACGCCGGGCTTGAATCAAGCCAGGCGCTAAGTACAACGAGGTAAAAAAAACTACTGAGGAGAAAACTGCCACGCGGCTGCGCCGCGCCATGGCTCTCTAGCAACCTTAAACAGCATCGCCGGCAAGGCTTGCGAACGAGAATCATTCGCATTAGTATAACAGCACTTTGCAGCTTTATCAGGACACTCTATGAATGGCGTTAACGCTTCAGGTCTGGCTCGGAACAAACCAATCGATTTTCTCGCCGAGTTGCAAGAACTGGCCCGAGATGACCCGGAAGACAGATTGCTACTGGAGCGTTGGGAGCGGCTGACCCTGACTGTTCGTTGCGGCTTGTTTGCCAATGAGCCCAATCGCATCCGCTTGTTTATTCTGAGTGGGCAGCGATTGCTGCAGGAAGGGATTGGCAAGCCCGTGCCGATGTATTTGCGAATACTGCAAACACTGATCAAGTCCGCTGAGGATCAGGCGCTGCCTGTGGCGTGGCGGCATTTGTGTGCCGAGCACTTTGATTTGCCGTTGGCCCGTCTTCAGTCTTTATTGCAACGTCGCGAGCCCGCGACGCTCAATGCTGTTGTCAGTCGTGTGGATTCGGTTCGGGCAGCGTTGCTTAATCAGTCTGGTCGCTGAATCGAAACACTTGATGGGGGTCTCGAATAGCAATCCGGGTCGGTGAGTCTGCTGCCGGCAGTGTCAATGCTGGCCAGCGCGCTTGAAGTCGGATGATTGATGCCTCTGATGAAACAGGTTTGAGTTCGAGTTGCAACTGGATTTCGCTGCCAAGCCTGCGTGCGCTACTGACCACTGCCGGATGGCTGTGTGGGGCGTCGGGTGCGACTGGCATCAGGTTATCGGGGCGGAAGGTAAGCGCTATTGGCGGTTGTGCTGCCAGGCCTGCCTGGATTTGGGTTGGCACGCCAAGCGGATGGTCAGCTGGAATATGATTGAGTGGACCAAACAGGCCGGCGACGAATGAATTTCGCGGTTTGAAGTAAACCTCGTCGGGTGAGCCGATCTGGATGATCTGCCCGTGATTCATTACCGCGATCTTGTCGGCCATAAACATGGCTTCTTCCGGGTCGTGGGTCACCATGAGTGCGGCGATCCCGGTCTCTCTGATCAATGCCAGCGTCTGTTCACGCACATCAGCCCGGCGGACAGCGTCCAGCCCGGAAAAAGGCTCATCCAGTAACAGGGCCCGCGGATTTGGTGCGAGCGCCCGAATCAGCGCCACCCGTTGTTGTTGTCCGCCGGACAGCGTGCCAGGGTATTGATTAAGCAACTGGCCCACGCCCATCTTCTCAGCAGTAGCCTCAATCCAGTTGGATCGCAATGCTTTGGCATCGCGTACCCCGAACATCATGTTCTGGCGAACTGTGAGGTGGGGAAACAGGGCGAAGTCTTGAAACATCATGCCGACCTGGCGGGCCTCAGGCGGCAAATGCGTGCCGGTCCCGCTGCCGACCAGCTGGTCGCTGATTTTGATGTCACCGTGTTGGCATTCTTCTATGCCGGCGGCCAGGCGAAGCAAGGTGGTCTTGCCGCATCCGGATGGGCCGAGCAGGCACAGGAGTTCCCCATCAGATAACGCTAGCGAGACGCCGCGCAAGACCTCGACCGCATCATAGCGATGGCGCAAATCGTCAATGCTTAACAAGGATCAGGCCTGGTGGCGGGGAAAGGGCTGGCGAAACAACCGGGATTAGCGCAGACCGGGCCGGGACGCACGCATGCCAATGCTGAGCAGAATAACCGGAATAATGCCGACACCAACAATGGTGAGCGCTGCCAGAGCAGCTTCTTCAAGCAATTCGTCGGAGGCATACTGATGAACAAATGTGGCAAGCGTTTCAAAATTAAAAGGTCTGAGAATGATCGTCATGGGCAGCTCTTTCATGCCATCAACGAATACCAGCACCGCCCCTGCGATCAGGCTGGTTCTTATCATGGGCAGATGAAGTCTGCGAAGAGCGCCCAGCGGTCCTTCGCCCAGGGTTCGCGCAGCGCCATCCATTGAAGCGGTGATTTTACCCAGACTTGCCTCGGCTGAGCCAAAGCTCAGGGCCAGAAAACGCACAACATAGCCGAAAGTAACCGCTATCAAGGAGCCGCTCAGGATCAGACCGGTCGAAAACCCAAACGCTTCCCGCGCAAAAGCGTCTACGGTGTTGTCTATAGCGCCAAACGGCACCATGATGCCAACCGCCAGAATAGCGCCGGGCATCGCATAGCCTATGACCGCAAATCGACTGGCTGCCCGCACCCAGCGAGACCCTGAGACCCGCACGCTATAAGCCAGAAACAGGCCGATCACGAGGGCCAGAACGGCAACGCCAGCCGACAGCGTCAGGCTATTGAACAGAAAACGGCTGAAGTTTGCTTCCAGGGTGGCCTGATAGTGGTCGAGTGCGTAGCTCGCCAGTATGGCGGCTGGAATCAGAAAGCCGAGCGTTATGGGCAAAGCACACGCGAGCACGGCAACCCCGGCTCGAGTCTTGCTCAGGCGAAACTGTGGAAGCGCCCGAACATGATTGCTCGTATGCTGGTATTGGCGTTTTCCGCGGGCCCAGCGTTCCAGGAGGATCAAGCCAATCACGAAAGCGAGCAGCACCGCCGCCAGCTGTGCGGCGCCGGCGACCGAGTTCATGTTCAGCCAGACATCGTATATGCCGGCTGTAAACGTCTTAACGCCAAAAAAGTCTACCGTGCCGAAGTCGTTCAGAGACTCCATCAGGACCAGGGCCACGCCAACGACGATTGCCGGGCGGGCCAGAGGCAGGGCAACTCGCCGAAAGCTTTGCCACGGCGAGCAGCCAAGCGTCCGGCTCACCTCAATGACACAGACACTTTGTTCCAGAAACGCGGCCCGCGCCAACAGGTAGACATAAGGGTAGAGGGTCAGCGTCATCATGGCGATGGCACCGCCGAGCGATCTGATTTCCGGGAACCAGTAATCACTCTTGCCGGACCAGCCAAAGAGCTCGCGCAGCGTCGATTGCAGCGGCCCGGCGAATTCCAGCAGGTCGGTATAGACGAAAGCGATGATGTAAGCAGGCATCGCCAGGGGGAGTAGCAGCGCCCACTCAAAGACCGTCTTGCCGGGAAACTGGCACATCGCGGTCAGCCAGGCGGTGGACACGCCAATGACTAGCGTGCCAGCACCAACACCAAGCATCAACAGGCTGGTGGTTTTCAGGTAGTGGGGGAGAACCGTGGCGGCGAGATGTGACCAGATGTCTTGATTGTCGCCAATGGTCAGGTACAGCACAGCCAGAATGGGCAATGCAACCAGGGCGCTGATCAGCGCCGTGCCAATCGACCAGGCACCGGCGGCGCTGGTCTGGTGCGGCCAGCGCGAACGCCGGCCCGACCCGTAGCCGCCAACTCTGGCGACTCGGGCCGGTAAACTGACTGTCGTTTGAGTCAGGTCACTGATCACGGCTTGCGCTGTTTTCAGTCATCAGGTCCCAGATCAAAGCCGACTTTGTCCACCAGTTTGGCCGCTGTTGCCCGGTACTTGGCGACTTCGGTCAGGCTGAGTTCATCCGGCTTGAACGAGCCAAGCGTTGCGGTGATCGCGTCAGCTTTGACGCCGGGAACAACCGGATACTCAAAGTTCTGTTGTGCGTAGATCTGTTGAGCCTTGTCACTGCTGAGGAATTCGATCAGGGCGATTGCCGCTTCCTTGTTGTCAGACCCTTTCAGGACGCCCGCGCCGCTGACGTTCACATGAGTGCCGTAACTATCCTGGTTCGGGAAGACTACCCGGATCGATTTGGCCCAGTCCTTCTGTTCCGGCTTCTTGTCGTTGCTGACCATCTTGCCGTAGTAGTAAGAGTTGCCGATGCCAATGTCGCATTCGCCGGCATGGATTGCCTTCGCCTGGGCGCGATCATTGCCCCTGGGTTTGCCGTTCAGATTGGCCTTAACGCCTTTTAGCCAGTCTTCCGCCTTGCTTTCGCCCAGATGCGCAATGACGGATGCGATCAGCGAAATGTTGTAGACGTGTTTGCCCGAACGGGTGCAGATCTTACCCCGATAGGCCGCATCGGCCAGACTTTCATAGGTGAAAGCGGCACCAGAATCGATACGGTCTTTCGATACGAACAAAACCCGAGCGCGTGTGGTCAAGCCATACCACTTGCCCTTAGGGTCACGCAGGTTTGCCGGAATTCGCTCTGACAGGGTTTTTGAGCTGGTTTCGGCCAGTACGCCAGCGTTTGCCATGTCGTTTAAGCGGCCGATGTCAACGGTCAGTACCAGATCGGCGGGCGAGTTGGCCCCTTCTGACTTGATGCGCTCCAGCATGCCTTTCTGGGCATAAACGATATTCACTTTGGTGCCGGTTTGGGCCGTGAACGCGTCCATCAGGGGTTTGATCAGGAACGGCTGCCGATAGGAGTAGAGGTTCAATTCCTCAGCGGCTGTCGCCGGGGTTGCGGCGACCGCGCAGCTTGCCGCGAGGAGGCCGGACATGACGCAGTTTTTGGTAAGCAATTTCATTGTTAAGGATTCCTGGGGTTCGGAGCTCCCGGTACGGGAGCCGTGCCGCCGTTGACGGCAAAGTTAATGCGAAAGTAGTTAGGAATGGTTCTCAATAGCATACATCAATTCGTCTTTGAATCGATTGATCTGGAGCGATCAAATTAGAGATTGACGAAATCATTATACGGAGTGAGAATGATTCGCATTCACCGAAAGATTGTCAAGCCTGGTCATCAAACAGGCCACCGAAATGAGAGGAGTAAACACATTGGGCGACAAGACATTGGACGATGGCTCCTACCCGGGCCCGGCGAATTCGGGTGTTCGACTGAACTTTCTCATTAGCGGCTTGCTGCTGATGATGACCGAATTTCAACAGCAGCCGTGCGCCGGCCGGGCGCGACTCATCGCCCAGCGCCTGGTCGTATTGTCAGAGCACGGGTCGGCTGATCCGACGCAGCGGGATCTGGCTCGTAGCCTGGCCGAGCACTGGCTGATGGTTGTTGGTGATGGCGGCGTAGAGCAGCCCCGGGTCTTGAATTGAGCAATCAGAACTTCGAGGCGATCACATGTGTCTGAAACACTCAATCAAATCGGTTTTCGCGACCGGGCAAGCGCGAAGCAGTAAACCCGTCATCGAAGCAGCCATTGAAAACTCTCTGCAAGGCTATCTGCCGGTCGGGGCTGGCGAAATTGCGACGTCCCGGGGGCAACAGGAAAAGCCGTCAAAAACCCGAAAAAACCGCCGAAAACGGCTGTGGGATCTGGCGCCGGTTAATCACTGCCCGGTGATCGGTGTTTGTTTCGATGTAGCCGAAGTGCGTCATCTGATGGGTCGGGTAAACGGCGCCGACGCGCTCGATGACTACGAGCTGCATGTGCGGGCTGTTCACTTTAGCGGCAGACGTAACGATATCGCCCGTTTGTTAACCCGGGAACTGGACAAGCGTTATGCCGGTGCTTTGCAGCGATACAGTGCAGCAACGGGCCCCGAAGCAATCGCCGAAATCTGGCGCGCGGATCTGGCCAATGGACGCGCCGCCGGCGGGTTGTGGGCGTCTTTGACGCATCCGCTTTGCGATGAGGATCTGGCCAATCATATTTACGGTGATATTCATTTGCTGCAACACCAGGCGGCAGCCCAGGCGCGAATCGGTGTTCGCATCAGTGCGGCAGAAAAAGCCGAACTGGCGGAGCAGCGGGTCGAACGAACCGAACTACAAGAGCAATTGATTCGGGCACAGAGCCAGCACCAGAAACATAGCCGTGAACTGACGACAGAGCGCGACCAGGCATTAGTCGAGAACAGAGTTCTGTTGGAAAAACTCGCGAAACTCGAGCGCGACGACGAGCCAGGCGATCAGGCTGCCAACGAGCAGCGCCTGCAGCGGGCAAACCGTCATCTACAAGCGCAACTGGAACGAGCGACTGAGCAATTGACGCAGCTCAAACGCGAGCTGGCGAAGACCCAGGAGAGTAGCGTCACTGTTTCTACAACGTTGCGTAGCCAGCTGATCGAGAATTCGCCGGACTGTTCAAGCCCTGAACTCTGCGATCCAGAAGCCTTTCTGGACGGGCGCAAGGTTCTGTGTGTTGGTGGCCGACCGCGGTCGATTGCTTCGTATCGGTCAACCGTTGAAAAACTGGGTGGTCGATTCGATCATCATGATGGTGGCGTGGAGCAGAATATCGCCCAACTGGACCCGGCGATGTCAGGGGCTGATCTGGTCGTTTGCCAGTCCAGTTGCGTGAGCCACACCGCGTATTGGCGGGTTAAACGCTATTGTCGTCGTAGCGGTAAGCCATGCGTCTATCTCGAATCAACCGGCGTGAAGTCCTTGATTCGCACTCTGGCCGCTGAATTCAAAGAACAAGCCTCTGCGGACGAAACCCGCCAAGCAGCAAGTATTCGAGCGCCTGCCTGCTGATGACTTGGTCGATCCAGTGGCAACATCAGATCAGCGCTGCCGGAGTCGCGGGCCTGATGCTGATGCCGATTGACGCAATGGCGCAGCATCGCGAAACCTTGCTGGCCCAGTCGGGCCCCGAAACCGTGTTGCGTTCTCTTGTCGTGACCGGTACCAGAACCGAACAAGACATTGATGAGGCTTCGGTACGAACGGAAGTCGTAAGCCGAGTCGAAATCGAAAGAACTGGCGCCAGAACCGTCGGTGAGGCCATTGAAAACCTGACTGGCATGAGCTTGTCTGAAATTCACGGCAAGTCTGGTTACCAGGTGTCGATTCAGGGTTTGACCAGCGACCAGGTTCTTGTATTGATCGACGGCTTGAACGTTACGCCGAGCACCGGCTCGACTGTCGATCTGAGCCAGCTTCTGCTCGGTGACATCGAGAGAATCGAAGTACTGAAAGGGGCGTCGTCGATGCAATACGGCAGCGCGGCGATGGGGGGTGTGATTAACATCATTACGCGGCCGATCAGGAAAGGGCTTGGCGCTCGAATCGAGGCTGGCGTCGGCAGTCGTGGCAGTCAGAACGTCTCTGGTCGTCGTATTGACGTAGCGAAACAGCATTTGCTTGGCAGTATCGAAGGCGGGGCGAATTCTTGGCGCTGGCGATTGGCCGCCGACGGCCTGCACGATGACGGATTTGCGCTTGACCCGCAAGCCTGGGCGCGCCAGGGCGACCAGATTCGACGTGATCGTTTGCTGGGGCGAATCGGTTGGTACGGCGCTGGCGAAAGTCAAGCTTATCTTCAGGCCAGTCATTATCAAGAAAATGACGTGCAACGCTTTGATGCGTTCTATCCGCCAGTCCTGGTCGAGCAGCGCAAGACAGAAGCGATCGAACGTCGCCGCCTTAGCGCCGGTTGGCACTGGGATATCGGCGGGGGCAAAGCAATCGGTTTGAAAGCGCTCGATGAGCGATACGACAGCGAATCGAATACCTTTTCCCAGTCCGTGAGAGTCATCGACAGGGATGCGTCTGTGCGGATGAATCAGCTCAGTGCTCAGGTCGATTTGCCGATGTTTGCCAATCAGATTTGGCAGGCCGGAGTCGATATTCGTCGTGAACAGTTGTCGCAGACCAATAACGGCATTGCCGAATTGGGGACCGGTATCGCACAGCGGCGTAGCGACGAAGTCTATTGGCAGGATGATGTCTTTCTGAGCGACACCCTTAATTTGAACTTTGGCGCGCGTTGGCAGCGAGACGACGATTTCGGTTCATATGTCGCTCCCAAGTTAAGTCTGCGCCATGAAGCAGGGATACATGGCCAATGGCGAATGATTAATCGCTTGAGCATAGGCAAAGGGTACCGGGTGCCCAATCTGAAAGAGCGATTCTTTTTGTTTGACCACAGTGCATTTGGTTATGTGGTGCAGGGAAATCCGAATCTCCAGCCAGAGCGCTCCAATAGCTTTCAGCTGGGCACGACGCTGATTCGAGGGCATGGATTGAGAGTTGAAATCGGCGGGTTCTATAACCGCGTTTCGGATTTGATTCAGATCGATACCAATCCGCTTGGTACGTTAAACGGCGTGCAGGCGTTTCAATACCGAAACATTGCGCGAGCTCGCACCAGTGGGTTTGAAACCGACTGGCAATGGCAGGTGTTCAAGTCTTTGTCTCTTGGTTTCGGCTACACATTGACCCGCTCACGCGATCTGGATACCGGCAGTGAATTGACCCGGCGACCGACTCACATGTCGCGCCTAAGCGCGAACTGGCAAATCAGCCCGACCACCGAACTGGTCGCTCGAGCCCGCTTTCAGAGCAGTGAACTGGTTCGGACTCAGACTGGCGAGAAATCGCCTGAATGGTCGGTGCTGGACTTGTCACTGAGTCGCTCGGTTTCAAAACGGGCAAGTGTGACGTTTTCCGTGCGGAACGTCTTGGATACCCAACGTGACTTTGGCGATCCGAACGATTTCGGGCCGCGCTCCGGACGCTTGGTTTCGCTGGCAATGAAGATTCACCTTGGAAATGACAGGCCAGCCAGATCGGCTGGCCTTTAGTACTTTTTTTTCGAAACAGGATATTGGGGAACAGAATGAAAATTGGGAAGCGTGTCGGGTCTCTCGGACTGGGTATTGGTATCGTGCTGGGCCTGGCTGCCTGCGGTGGTGGTGGGGAAGAAGCGGTCAGCTCATCACCGGCGCCGGCGCCAACTCCCACGCCGGTTGCTGAAGCGAGTTTCTCCAAAGTGGCGAACTGGGAAGCAACATTGCCGGATGCCGGTCAGTCGGTCTGCTACGACTTTGATGCCGAAATCGAAGTGCCCGATTGCGGCGGCGAGCAATGGGATCTCAAATTGAACAGCACCGGACGTTCTGCCTCTGTCAGTTCCAATAGCGGTCCCAGTGGTGCTGGCAACGGCGGTGTATTTGGATCACCGTTCGCGCGGAGCTGGACTGACTTGCTGCAATGGACCAACGCGTTAAACGATCCGGCTGGCGGCGCGGTGCCGGCCAACTTGTACTTTGCAGATTCTGCCCTGAGTGTGTTTACCGGGAGCAACAGTATTCGCTCGACCGCATTCGAATACGCACTGGCCGGTGGCGATGACCGTCGTTTGTATCCAAGCTATCGCGTGCATTTGATTACAACCGATTCTGCCAGTGCCAGTGCAACCGGAACGGCTGGCGCGCCGGTTTTCGCGCTACAAGTGACTGGGTATTACGGCGGCGCGACAGGCACTGAGTCCGGACATGTTTCATTCCAGTGGATTGATAGAGCGGCACCTGCAGCCTTGCGAGACGCTACCGTCGATGCGTCTCAGGAGACGGCCTATTTTGATCTGGTTGCGGGCGCGCAAACAGACGCGAGCGGCAGTTGGCACATCGCTTTTAATCGATATACCGCCAAGCTGAATGGCGGAGAGTCGGGCGCCGGAACAGTGGCCGGTTACCTCGCCAGGACGCCGGACGGGTTTTACACTGCTGCCGGAGAGCCAGTGCTAGCGGCTTTTCAAAATGCGACTCCGGCCTCGATGGCCAGTGAGTTGCAGGCTGAGTTGGCGAGCCCGGCTAGTGCGCGCAGTTGGGAAATCGATAGTGTGACCTCACAATTGCAGCCGGACTACCAGGGCGACTACCCGGCACCACTCGATTACGGCCTATACATCTACTATCCGACCGCGCAAGCCGCTGAAAACGCAGGCCTGGCGTCTACTGCCAACATTCTCGGCGCGAATCCGGAGCGCGGTGCGTTGATCCGATCTGGTGAGGGCGACAGCTATGCAAGATTTCATGTCGTCAACATTCAATATGCTGATCCCGCTGACAGTTCAAGCCAGCAAACCTGGACGTTCGAGTTCGGCGTTCAACCGGCACCATAAAACCAGACGGAGAGACGTTCAATGAATACCCAAGCGAGTCTGGCGGACACTCTGAGTCGTGACGCCATTTCGAGGCAGTGGGACCGGATATCAAACAATTCAACAGGACTGAGAGCGATTGAGATTGCCGGGAAGATCGGGGTTTCGGAAGCGCAGCTCATTGATTCACGGGTGGGTCACTGGGTCGTTTGCTTAGACCCCGCCGGGTTTGGTGAGTTGCTTCGAACCTTACCTCGGGTCGGCGAAATAATGGCGCTGACCCGTAATGCCAGCGTGGTTCACGAGAAGGTCGGGACGTTCGGGAATGTCACAGTGCAACCGGGTCATGCGCTGGTACTGAACCGGGAAATAGATTTACGCTTGTTCATGAGTCACTGGTGTCATGGTTTTGCCGTAAGCCAGCCGCTTGATGACGGTACGCTGCGCAATAGCCTGCAGTTTTTCGATGCGTGCGGGCGGGCGGTGCACAAGATATTCGCGCGGCCAGAGACCGACAAGGACGCCTGGGAGAACCTGGTACTTAAATTCTCGGCGACTGTCCAGTCGGAGGCATTGTGCGTCAATCCGTTGCCCGGTCTGCCTGCCGATTTGCCCGATGGCCAGATCGACGTATCAGGTCTGAAACTCCATTGGGCCGCAATGCGCGATACGCACGATTTTTTCGGAATGCTGCGTGACTTCAAAGTCGGGCGCCATCAGGCAATGCGATTGATCGGGGCCGAGTTTGCGGAGCCGTTGGCACTGTCTTGTGCCCGGGATTTGCTTGAGCAGGCCGCCACCGATCGGACGCCCATCATGTGTTTTGTCGGTAATCCGGGATGTATTCAGATTCACACCGGTCCGATCACCCGGGTAAAAACAATCGGCGACTGGTTGAATGTGTTGGACCCCGGTTTCAATCTGCACTTGCGTGCTGACCACATTGCATCGGCCTGGCTGGTCAGAAAACCGACGGACGACGGCATTGTTACTTCAGTCGAGATATTCGACGATCAGAATCGGCAGTTCGTACAGTTCTTCGGCGAGCGTAAACCGGGAGCCCCGGAGCTTGAGTCCTGGCGCGAGCTGGTTCAGTCGTTGCCGCGCCGGAGTGAGGGGGAGAGATGATGAAATTCGCCCCTTTGTTCCTGCGTCTGATGTTCTGCTGTGCCGGTCTGTTCAGCGTCTATGCCGTAGCAGCCGACCAACCCGAAACAAGCCGGCAGGAAGGCCCGCAACGAATCGTCAGTGTCGGTAGCGATATGACCGAGATCGCGTTCGCTCTGGGCATGGGGAGTCAGATTGTGGCGACCGATACAACCAGTTCGTGGCCGCTCGCGGCGCAGCAAACACCCAAGGTCGGCTACCTGCGAAACCTGGCAGCCGAAGGGGTCTTGTCGCTGGCCCCGGACGTTTTATTACTCGCTTCGGCAGCGGGGCCGGGGTCGACTCTGCGGCAACTGGCGACTAGCGGTATCCGGATGCACACCGCCCCTGGTTCGTACACCCTTGAGGCAGTGCGCGAGAAGATCCGGATGACCGGGCAGGCGCTGCGCAAGACTGAGGCTGCGGCCGTGTTGCTGAAGCAATTCGATCGGGAAGTGATTGCCTTGCACGCGCAACAGGCTTTGCTGACTGACAGGCCACGGGTGGTGTTCCTGCTCAGTGTTGCAAAAGGCGGTCTGCAAGCTGCCGGTCAGGATACGGCGGCGCAAGCCGTGCTCGAATTGATCAAAGCCGAGAACGTGTTTTCTCATCAAGGCTATAAAGCTGTTTCGTCCGAAGCCATGATTCAATCGAATCCGGCCGTTATCTTGATGATGGCCCAGTCGATTCGACGCAGCGGTGGGCGGCGCGCCGTGTTGAATCGGCCGGCAGTGTCGTTGACCGAAGCCGGTAAGCACGGGCGGCTAGTTGAGATCGACGGACCTGCGTTGCTCGCGTTTGGCCCGCGCGTGGCAGCGAGCGCCATCGAGCTGGCCCAGCGTGTCAGGCGTTTACCCCATTGAGCCTCGAAGCCGGCCTGACCGGCTATCGCAATGGCCGAGGGCGGGCCGCTGTGCTGTCAACTGCTGTGCTGCTTGGGCTGGCCATCTTAGTTGGCTTGCTGATCGGACCGGTACCGGTATCTGTTGTGCAAGTGCTTCAGGCCGTCGCCGCGAGCGGGGGGCTGATCGACTCGACTGGTCTTGGGTTCGAGGAGAAAGTTATTGAGTCCGTGCGTTTACCGCGAGTCCTGTTAAGTGCAATGTCGGGCGCTGCGCTTGGCATCAGCGGAGCGGTAATGCAGGGTCTGTTTCGGAATCCGCTCGCTGATCCGGGTTTGATCGGGGTGTCGGCAGGCGGCGCGCTGGCCGCCGTATCTGTCATTGTGCTCGGCACCCGGATTGGATTGCCGGAGTTGGGAGGGTTAACACTGCCAATTGCCGCATTCCTGGGCGCACTGATCGTCACCGCCGTGATCTACCGAATCAGTCAGGTCGATGGCAGAGTCGTAATTTCCATCATGTTGCTCGCTGGTGTGGCTGCGAATGCTCTGGCCGGCGCGCTAATCGGATTTCTGGCGTTTCTGAGTGATGAAGAGCAACTACGCTTACTCACTTTCTGGAGTCTGGGCAGTGTTGGAGGGGCGAATTGGCAGACGAGCCTGCCCGCAATGATGGTCATGCTGGTGGCGACCCTGTGCTCACTCAAACTGGCACGTGCGCTGAATGCTCTGGTGCTTGGAGAGGATGATGCCTTGCATCTGGGGGTGGCCGTTGGTTCGTTGAAGCGCCGCGCCGCCTTGCTGACGGCGTTGGCGGTGGGGGCCGCGGTTTCGGCTTGCGGAATAATCGGATTCGTTGGGCTGGTGACACCCCACCTGGTGCGACTGATTGCCGGGCCGGATCACCGGTTTGTCCTTCCAGTTTCGGCATTGGCCGGCGCAATTCTATTGACGCTGGCCGACTTGCTCGCCCGGACTGTTGTCATACCGGCGGAGTTGCCTTTGGGGGTGGTTACCGCAATGATTGGCGCGCCGTTTTTTCTGGTTTTGTTACTACGCCACCGGCGACAAGGCGGAGTGGTCTGATGAAGTCAGGTTCCAGTCTGCAGATCGACCGGTTAAGTCTCAGGCTGCGCGACAAAAACCTGTTGACGGACATTGATTGCTGCTGCGCAGCGGGGCAGATTTTTGCAATCTGCGGGCCGAATGGCGCGGGTAAGTCAACCTTGCTATCCACTTTGTCCGGATCCCGTACGCCGTCAGCGGGCCAAATCCTGATGAACGGACGACGGCTGTCTGACTGGCCGGCTGATGAGCTTGCCCGTCAGCGTGCCGTTTTGTCCCAGGCGACAAGGCTGGCGTTCGGGTTCAGCGTCAGCGAGGTAGTGGCATTGGGAAGAGTCCCACAGGAAGGCCTGCTTTCAGCCAGCGAAAATCGTGCGATCGTTGCTGAGGCGATGACGCTGATGGAAATATCGGCGCTTGCCTCACGCAATATTCTCAGCTTGTCAGGCGGGGAGCAACAGCGCGTACACTTGGCCAGAGTGCTGGCTCAGGTTTGGGACAAACCGGCCACGGGTGAAGCGGGCTGGATTTTTCTGGACGAACCAACCACGGCACTCGATCTGCGGCATCAGATCAAACTCATGAGAGTTCTGCGCGATTTTGCGGATCGAGGCTGGGGGGTAGTGGCAGTGTTGCATGATCTGGCAATGGTCAGACACTGGGCTGATTGTTGTCTTTTGCTTGATAAAGGGCGTCAAGTCGGCGTCGGCCTGCCTCAGGAGGCCCTTTCAGCGCAGCAGATTGCGCGTATCTATCAGCTCGATCCGGCAGATCTGGCGGTCATGATTCCACTTTGATTCAAATGGCGTGCTTGCGGGGGCAAACCCACGTTGCCCGATACAGTAGACTACGGCTTGAATGAATTCGCGAGAAACGCGCCATGCCATCTACGGGTGATCTGAAAAACGCCGGTCTCAAGGCAACCTTACCCCGGTTGAAAATCCTTGAAGTCTTTGAAAGCAGCAAAGAGCGCCACCTGACGGCTGAAGATGTCTTCAAGCTATTGCTGGATCAGGAACAGGACATCGGGCTGGCAACTGTCTATCGTGTGTTGACCCAGTTTGAGCAGGCGGGCTTGCTCAAGCGCAGCACTTTTGAGGGCGGGAAGGCCATATTCGAGCTGGACGAAGGTGACCATCATGATCACCTCGTTTGTCTGCAATGCGGCAAAGTCGAAGAGTTCTTCGACGCTGCGATTGAAGAGCGTCAGAAGAAAATCGCCAAATCCCACGGATTCGAGCTGACTGATCACGTACTGGCTTTGTACGGTAATTGCACCAAGACCCGCTGCCCGAACGCCCGCTGATAATGACGCGATGAATAAAGAAGCACAGAGCGCTGACAGTAGCGCCGACGATGACGCGTTGAACGTGTTACGAGACAAAATCGATTCCGTGGACCGGCAAATGCAATCGCTTTTGCAGTCGCGCGCTCGTCTGGCGCATGAGGTCGGCGAAGTCAAAGCCCGTACAAATGCCCCGGTTTACCGCCCGGAGCGGGAAGCCTCGATCTTTCGTCGTTTGCGTGAGCAACCCAGCAATAATGAGGCCGACCTACTGAAAGGCGCCGCGCTGGAGTCAATTTACCGTGAGGTTATTTCGGCCTGCCGCGAGGTGGAGCGCCGAATGCGTATCGCTTATCTCGGCCCCGAGGGCACTTTCTCGGAGCAGGCCGTACTGAAGCATTTCGGTCACGGCGTTGAGCCGATGGCCTGTGCCAGTATCGATGAAGTTTTTCGGGCGACCGAGGCTGGTACGGCCGAGTTTGGAGTGGTCCCGATGGAAAACTCCACCGAAGGGGCTGTCAACCGGACTCTCGACCTGTTGTTGCAGTCGTCGGTCACGATCTCGGGTGAAGTGCTGGTGCCAGTGGAGCATTGCCTGATGAATTCGTCCGGGCAAGTGGAAACAATAGAGCGGGTTGGCGCTCATCCGCAGGCGTTGGCGCAGTGTGCCCGCTGGCTCGATCAGAATCTGCCGAATGCCGAGCGCGTTCCGGTGTCCAGTAATGCTGCGGCTGCCCGGGATGCGGCTACCGAACCCGATCTGGCGGCAATTGCCGGTGCTTCCGCCGCCGCCCGTTATGATCTGCAAATCGTTCGGCAGGGGATTCAGGACGACCCAGGCAATCGAACCCGGTTTGCGGTTATTGGTGAATACGTTTGCGGCCCCTCCGGTCAGGATCAGACTTCGCTGATTCTTTCCGTGCCAGATGAGGCCGGCGCGGTGCACCGGTTGATTGAGCCGCTGGCAAGACATGGGGTCTCTATGAAGCGGTTCGAGTCGCGACCGGCCAGGCAAAGGGGCTGGGAGTACTTCTTTTATATTGACTTGCTCGGCCATGCCCAGGATCCGCTCGTCATGGCAGCTCTTGACGAAATCCGCGGGCGCGCCGCGTATTACAAGTTGGTCGGGTCTTATCCGCGAAGCGCCGAGTCTTGACTATCCTGTCTGGAAAGTCGCGTGGCTGACCCGTCCGGCAAACCGACTGCACTGATCAATCGTGTCGCCATTATCGGGCTGGGGCTGATTGGCGGGTCTATCGGTAAGGCTATTCGCTTACATGGGCTGGCTGGACAAGTCGTCGGCTTTGCCGGCGAAGACCATGGCCAGCAGGCTCTGGCGCTGGGGCTTATCGACGAAGTCGCGCCAAGCCTGGCTGACGCGGTCTCAAGTGCCGACCTGGTTATCGTCGCGACGCCCGTCACCGTTGTGCCATCCGTGTTTGAACACATTGCGCGGCACCTCGGCGAGCAAGCCATCATTACTGATTGTGCGAGTACGAAAGCCTCGGTTGTGCTGGCCGCCAGACAATATCTGGGGGCGGCGTTCGACCGGTATGTGCCCGGACACCCGATTGCCGGCTCGGAGTTCTCCGGGCCCACGGCCGCCCGGGAGGGGCTTTTTGAGGGCAAACGTTGGTTGTTTTCGCCGGTTAACAGGGCGCAGGAGCGGCATGTTGACGGGCTGATGGATCTGGTTCGAGGGTTTGGGGCGCGACCGGCCATTCTGGATGCTGCTGAGCATGATGCTTTATTTGCTGAGTATTCGCATGCCCCTCATGCCTTGGTCTATGCGTTGTGCCTGGCTGTCGCCGATGGGCCCCATGCGGACCGGCTTGCGGATCTTGCTGGCGCTGGTTTTCGGGATACGACCCGAATCGGTGCATCATCGCCATCGCTATGGGCAGATATATTGTTCGATAACGCCGAGCCGACGCTTGCCTCACTGGGGCGGGTCAGGCAGGCGCTTGACGAAGTCGCCGCGGTGTTAGCCAGTGGCGACAAAACGGCGCTTCAGGCTGTTGTCGCTCGCGCGTCGGACTGGCGGGCGAAACTTGAATCGTCCAGCCAGGAGCGGGTAAAAGAGCGAAAGAGCCAAGAGAGAAAGAACTTGTCAGACAGTCAGCGTGACTGATCCGTCAGTGTGCTCTGGCCCCGAATTTTCTGGGCGCCCTGAGGATTGACTTCCTCGAAGTAATAGTCGCGCACGCAGTGCAATTCCTGAATGACCGCGAACGGGAATCCCTGCCGAGATCCCCGGTCTACCAACGATAGCGCTTTGAGTTCCTCGTCGAATTTCCGGGGGTCGCCCCATACCGAAGCCAGGGTCTCCAGGATATGCGGAAATTTGCAGCGCATAATGTTCGGTCGCACCTGTTTTGGCAGGAAGTCGAACCATCGTTGAGCGCGATCGCTCATTGGTTTTTGCGCTGTTTGCGCTGACTCTTCGTCTGCACTCTTGGGTTGCGGGACGCTGGCCAGGTTCGGTATGGCGGCACGATCCTGGGCGTCGTACAGCTTTTGACGCTCAGCAATGAGATCCATTGTCTTGCTTGGATCAAACCAATCAAATGCTACTGGATCGGACATTGAAGGTAACCTCGTTAAAATAGCAATAAGTTCTTGGCGGTTCGTCGTAAAAACCGCACAAACCTCATTGGAGCAGTTGTGGCGTCATCAAAGAAGTACTACGAAGCGAAAGGCGGAACAGCCCTGATAGGCGGTCTACGGGTCCCGGGGGATAAGTCCATCTCGCACCGGACAGTGATGCTGGGCGCGCTTGCCGACGGGACCACTCATGTTTCCGGTTTTCTGGCTGGCGCCGATGCGCTTTCCACCTGCGCCGTGTTCCGGCAAATGGGGGTAAGCATTGACGGACCGACAGACGGTCGCCTGATCGTGACTGGCGTTGGCATCGACGGTCTCAAAGCGCCAGCGCACGTACTTGATTGCGGCAACGCGGGCACTGCCATGCGCCTGTTGACCGGTGTTTTGGCTGCCCAGTCGTTCAATAGCGAACTGGTCGGCGATGAGAGTCTGAGTCAGCGGCCGATGAAACGGGTGATGGACCCGTTATCGGCAATGGGGGCAAAAATCGAAGCCACCGACGGCAAACCGCCATTGCGGCTGACCGGCGGACAGTCATTGCAGGCGATTCACTACAAGACACCGATGGCCAGTGCCCAGGTCAAGTCTGCCGTATTACTGGCCGGTCTGTTTGCCGACGGCAAGACTCGCGTTACTGAGCCGGGGATTACGCGCGACCATACCGAGCGCATGCTGGAGGCCTTCGGGGTAACCGTTGAACGGGACGGGCTCGATGTGTCGCTGACCGGCGGGCAGCGCCTGCAAGCGACTGATATTGATGTCCCGGCTGATATTTCGTCAGCGGCGTTCTTTATGGTCGGGGCATCGATTGCCCCCGGCTCGGATATCACGTTGTCGCATGTGGGTGTTAATCCGACCCGCACCGGCGTAATCGACATATTGCGCGCCATGGGCGCTGACATCGAATTGAGCAACCAGCGCGTTGCTGGCGGCGAGCCGGTCGCCGATATCCGGGTTCGGTATGCGCCACTGTCCGGTATCGACATCGACTCCGACCTGGTGCCGCTCGCCATTGATGAGTTTCCCGCTATTTTTGTTGCAGCCGCCTGCGCCAGAGGCACGACCCGCTTGCTCGGGGCCGCCGAATTGCGGGTGAAGGAGTCAGACCGGATTGCCGTGATGGAGGCCGGCTTGCATGCGCTGGGCGCTGACGCCAGCGGCACTCCGGATGGCATGGTGATTAGCGGGGTAGGGGAAGGGCGAGCCGCCTTCGGGGGTGGTGAGGTTGATTCTCATGGTGATCACCGCACCGCTATGGCGTTTGCCATGGCGTCGCTGCGGGCAGCCGGGCCGGTAACCGTTGCTGATACCGCCAACGTGGGGACTTCGTTTCCGGGATTTACCGACGCTTGCGCCAGTCTCGGTCTGACCGTGACCGAGCAGGAAAAACCAGTCGGGTCGGTTGTCCATGCCGGCTGACCCTGGCGCTGTGCCCGTCATCACCGTCGATGGTCCCACGGCCTCGGGCAAAGGGGCTGTGGCTCAGGCGGTCGCGAAACGTCTCGGCTGGCGCTATCTCGATTCCGGGGCGCTCTATCGACTGGCCGCCTTACAGGCAACCCGGCTGGCAGTATCGCTTGAGGATGAGCCAGCCCTGGCCCGAATCGCCGCTTGCTTGCCGGTCGAGTTTTCCGGCGACCAGATTCTCCTGGACGGTGAAGACGTTTCACGGGCAATACGAGAACCGGCAATTGGCAATGCCGCTTCTCGTATTGCGGTATACCCATCGGTCCGAACCGCCTTATTGGGCCGTCAGCAGGCATTTCGGCAGGCTCCGGGCCTGGTGGCTGATGGCCGAGATATGGCTAGCGTGGTGTTTGCCGATGCGCCGCTGAAGGTGTTCCTGACTGCTGCTGTTGCGACCCGGGCTCAACGGCGGCATAAACAGTTGATAGAAAAGGGCTTTTCGGCTAAACTTACGGACCTTCAAATTGACTTGGAGCGACGTGATGCGCGCGATGAGAATCGGGCGGTTGCACCTCTTAAGCCGTTGAAGGAATCCGTAGTGATCGATTCGAGCCTGATGGACCTGGAATCGGTGATTGCGTCGGTCGTGAAACTGGCCGGTGAGAAGTTCGGGCTCTAGCCGGAAGTTGCTGAGTCACGGGTTGTCGCTGGTTGACATCAGAGCAGCAGGATCAGTGCTGCAGTCGTCTCGACCGGGGTTTCAGCTCCGCCGGTGGCATGCCGGCCAAGGTCCAGGCTTTCCTAATTTTTGTTTACTTTTTTATTCGCGTCTTTGTCTTGCGTGGTGTGATTGCTTTCATTCCCGTGCGACTCAGAAACTTATCCAACACCACCGGCAGGCCGGGTGGCGGTTGAGCTGATTTTTTCTGATGTTTCCAGTTAATCAGCCAGTCGTCAGTAAACCGATTTAGCACCCGGCGCTAGTGAGCCCTAAGTAGAGAAACTTCTTTTGAATACAGCAGTCAGTCAGGAAACCGCTAATCCAGCCCTCGGTGGCGAGAGTTTTGCCGCCATGTTCGAGGAATCACTTTCGCGTCAGGAAATGCGCGCCGGTGAGGTGATTACCGCGGAAGTCATTCGCATCGACCACAACTTTGTCGTTGTTAATGCTGGTTTGAAGTCAGAGAGCTTTATTCCCATCGAGGAATTCCATGACGACCGTGGTGAGCTCGATGTCGCCGAAGGTGATTTCGTTTCAGTCGCCATTGACGCACTTGAGAACGGCTACGGCGAGACCCGGTTGTCGCGTGATCGCGCCAAGCGGCTGGCCGCATGGTTGCAGCTTGAGAAAGCACTCGATAACAGCGAGTTGGTCGAAGGCACCATTACCGGCAAGGTCAAAGGCGGCTTGACTGTCATGACCAACGGTATTCGTGCCTTCCTGCCGGGTTCGCTCATCGATGTGCGTCCGATCAAAGATACGACCGCCTATGAAGGCAAGACTGTCGAGTTCAAAGTGATCAAGCTTGATCGCAAGCGTAACAACGTCGTGTTGTCCCGCCGTGCTGTTATTGAGCTGTCACTGGGCGAAGAGCGCGAGAAGCTTCTCGAGAACCTGCAAGAGGGTATTGAGATCAAAGGTATCGTCAAGAACATCACCGACTACGGTGCGTTCGTTGATCTGGGCGGTATTGACGGCTTGCTGCACATTACTGACATGGCCTGGCGCCGTGTCCGCCACCCGAGCGAAGTCGTTCAGGTTGGTGAAGAAATCACGGCCAAAGTGCTTAAGTTCGATCAGGAGCGCCAGCGCGTTTCTCTGGGTATCAAGCAGCTTGGTGATGACCCCTGGACAGGCATCAGCCGCCGCTACCCGCAGGGCACGCGGATGTTCGGCAAAGTCACCAACATCACCGACTATGGTTCATTCATCGAGATCGAGCCCGGTATTGAAGGTCTGGTGCACGTTTCTGAAATGGACTGGACCAACAAAAACGTCAACCCCTCCAAAGTGGTTGCCCTGGGTGACGAAGTCGAAGTCATGGTGCTTGAGATCGACGAAGACCGTCGCCGTATCTCTTTGGGCATGAAGCAATGCCGCCCGAATCCATGGGAAGAGTTCTCTGACAACTATCGCAAAGGCGACAAGGTCAAAGGCACGATCAAGTCAATCACTGACTTCGGTGTGTTTGTTGGCCTGCCGGGCGGTATTGATGGCCTGGTTCACCTGTCAGACCTGTCCTGGAATGATGTTGGCGAAGAAGCGGTTCGCGAGTTCAAGAAGGGCGACGAAGTTGAAGCCGCGGTTCTGGCGATTGATACCGAGCGCGAGCGTATTTCGCTGGGTATCAAGCAACTCGATGGCGATCCGTTCAGCAACTACGCTGCTACCCACGACAAAGGCTCGCTGGTTAACGGTTCTGTCAAGACCATTGATGCCAAAGGCGCTGTCATTGATCTTGGCAACGAAGTCGAAGGCTATCTGCGTGCGTCTGAAATTTCGCGTGATCGGGTGGAAGATGCTCGTACTCACCTGAAAGAAGGCGAGGAGCTCGAACTGATGATCATCAACCTTGATCGCAAGAATCGGGTTGTGAGCTTGTCAGTTAAGGCGAAAGACTCGGCTGAAACTGCCCAGAGTCTTGAGCGTGCCCAGGCAGAATCGGGCGCTTCGTCAGGCACCACCAATCTGGGCGCCCTGTTGCGCGCCAAGCTTGATGGCAGCACCGACGAAGAATAGACCTTAGAAGCATGACGTCCGGATCCAGGTCAGCAGTCGCTGGTCTCGTTCCGGACGGCGGAACCAGGAAACCTCCAATGATTGATCTGGACACTCCCGGGGAATCCGAATCAGACGACGAGCGCGCCGGTCAGACAATGACTCGCTCTGAGTTGATTAACCGGCTTGCCGAACGGTTCCCTCAACTGGTCTCCAAAGACGCCGAGTACGCTGTTCGAACCATTCTTGACGCAATGGCCAATACCCTGGCTGACGGTAATCGCATCGAGATTCGCGGGTTTGGCAGCTTTGCGTTGTCTCATCGACCGCCTCGCATCGGACGCAATCCCAAGTCTGGCGAAAGTGTTCTGGTCCCCGAAAAACGGGTTCCGCACTTCAAACCCGGCAAGATGCTGCGCGAAAGAGTTGATGCCGCTGGTAAAGCGGGCACGCCCCTGGCCGATTCCTCTGATCCGGCTGACTCAGATCTGGACAACTAAATGCGTTTGGTTTCGATCTTTTTCACGATTGCGCTGTTTCTGGTGGCGCTAGGTCTTGCGTTGTCCAATACACAGACAACTGAGCTTCGGTTCTTTGCTATGGGTGAAGAACCGCTGATCAGCGTTCCGCTGGTCATTCTGTTGCTCGGTTTTTTTCTGATTGGCGTCACCTTTGGCATGTTGACCGGCTTACCGTCTTATCTGCGTCAACAGGCTGAGCTCAGAAAACTGCGTAAGCAAATTAAGAAACACAACGAGACCCCGCCGCCGTCGCCTGCCCGGATTACCGAAGTGGAAGCGATTGCGCCATCTGTGCAAGCAAGAATTGAAGGCTGAGAGCCGCTGCAATGACATTGGACGCCTGGTGGTTTTTATTGATACCGGTGCTATTCGGGTTGGGCTGGTTTGCCGCCAGAATTGACCGTCAAAGTGATAAAGACCGGGCCGCTTTGCCTGGGGCTTATTTCAAAGGTCTGAATTTTCTGCTGAACGAGCAGCCGGACAAGGCGATTGACGCTTTTGTCGATGTGGTTCGTATCGAACCCGAAACAGTCGAGCTGCATTTTGCGCTGGGTAGCCTGTTTCGTCGTCGCGGCGAAACTGAGCGGGCAATACGGGTTCATCAGAACCTGGTCGCCCGAACCGACCTCACCCCAGGCCAGCGCGAGAATGCGTTGTTTGAACTAGGTCAGGACTACCTCAAATCGGGCTTGCTTGACCGGGCCGAAGACGCTTTCAATCGTCTTGAGGGGTCTCAGTATCGGGCAGCAGCGCTTAAGCATCGTTTGCAGATTGCACAAATGGTGCGTGACTGGCCCGAGGCAATCAAACTGGCGGAACAACTGAATCAGGATCCGGCAGAGAAGCCGCGCCCCGAGATTGCCCATTTCCATTGTGAACTCGCTGACACGCTGGCGGCCGGGCGCAAAGACGAAGAGGCCAAGCCAGCCGTCCATCCGGATCTGACCGCAGCCCGTGAAGCGCTGGGCAATGCTGCACGGGTCGGCGGCAAACATCCGCGACCGGCTTTACGCCGCGGTCAACTGGAGCTGGCTGACGGTCATCCGGCCGATGCGATCGAATCCTTCCGCCAGGCGTTTGATATCGATCCTCGTTTCGCTGCTCTGGTCGCAGACCAGTGGTTGCAGGCCCATCAGCAACTTGGCTCCACCACGCAAGGTATTCAGGCGCTGGAGGCGATTCAGAAGATCAGTCCTTCTGTCGATGTGCTGCATACGGTTTATGGGGCGGTTAAAACAGAGTCTGGCGACGCTGCTGCGCATGAATTCCTGGAAAGTGCTTTGCGCGAGGCGCCGTCGTTGTTGGGCTACCGGCTGCTTCTGGAAGCGCGAATATCCGTTGCCGGGCCGGATGATGATCTCGAAGAAATCGAACTGGCGCAGCAACTGATCAAACGTCAGGCTGACCGACTGTCTCGTTACGTTTGCGGCAACTGCGGGTTTTCCGCTCGTAAGTATTACTGGCAGTGTCCGGGTTGCAGCCAATGGGATACCTATGCGCCGCGTCGGGCCGAAGAACAGGAGCGCCAGTGAGTAACATGCCAGCCCAGCAGGGTTTTCCGGCGCGGGTCGACTTCTCGGCATCCAGAGTTCTCGTGGTTGGCGATGTCATGCTTGATCGATACTGGTTCGGCGATGTGCAGCGTATTTCTCCAGAGGCGCCGGTGCCGATTGTGCGGGTTACCTCAAATGAAGAGCGGCTGGGCGGCGCGGCAAACGTTGCGCTGAACCTGCGTAGCCTGGGCGTGCAAACGCCGTTGCTGGGGATTGTCGGCGACGACGATGCCGGACGTCAGGTCAGCGCTTTATTGTCCCAGGCCGGAATCAAATCGTTGCTGGTCGCTGACCCGACTGTCCCGACTACCGTCAAGCTGCGGGTAATTGGCCGCCAACAGCAATTGCTGCGGGTTGATTTTGAGCAAACTCCGGAGCCGGCGCGCCTGGCTGATAAATTTGCAGCGTTTCAACAAGCGCTGAGTGATGCCCAGGTACTGGTCTTGTCCGATTACGGCAAAGGCGCGTTGGGCCGAATTGAAGAAATTATCGCCGCCGGCGTGAGTCAGGGTGTCCCGATTGTGGTGGACCCCAAGGGCGACGACTACCAACGTTACGCTGGCGCAACCTTGTTGACTCCCAATCGCTCGGAGCTACGTGAGGTGGTTGGGTCGTGGCGGGATGAGGCCGACCTGACGCAGCGGGCGCAAATGCTGCGTGAAGGCCTCGGATTGAAATACCTGTTGCTGACCCGCTCTGAGGAAGGCATGACCTTGTTTAGTGCGGATGAGGTTTTCAGTGTTGCTGCCCAGGCCCGAGAGGTCTTCGATGTTTCAGGCGCTGGCGATACGGTTGTCGCGTTGATGGCGGCGGCCCTGGCTGCCGGACAGCCAATTTCACAAGCGGTGGCGCTGGCCAACCGCGCCGGTAGTGTTGTTGTTGGAAAACTGGGTACGGCTACTGTTACGCCCGAGGAGTTGTTCGGATCATGATTATCGTTACTGGCGCAGCCGGTTTTATCGGCAGCAATATTGTTCAGGCGCTCAATGCGCGCGGCGAAAAAAACATTATTGCGGTCGACAATTTTCAACGGCCTGAAAAATTCAGGAATCTGGTGGATCTCGATATTGCCGACTATCTCGACAAGCACGACTTTCTCGACTGGCTGGGTGACTGGGGTGATCTAAACCATCCTGATGAAGGCGGCGTACGGGCCATTTTTCATCAGGGGGCTTGCTCGGACACCATGGAAACCGATGGCCGCTACATGATGGAGAACAACTATCGCTATACGATGCAGTTGCTCGATTTCTGTACGGCTTATCAGGTGCCGCTGATCTACGCTTCTTCTGCCGCCGTTTATGGTGGCGGGCAAACCTTCGAGGAGAAGCGCGAACACGAATCACCTCTGAACATTTACGGCTACAGCAAGTTTCTGTTCGATCAAGTGGTGCGCGCCCGGATGGCCGATCCGGCGACCGCCGCCCAGTTGCCGCAGATCGTCGGTCTGCGTTATTTCAATGTGTATGGCCCGCGCGAGTCACACAAGGGCCGGATGGCATCGGTGGCGTTTCATCATGTCAACCAGTTCCGTGAGACCGGTAAGGTCAAACTGTTCGGGCCGTGGGATGGCTATGAAGGCGGCGAACAGTCGCGTGACTTTATTTACGTGAAGGACGCAGTGGCGATCAATATGCACTTTCTGGACAACCCGGAAGTAAGCGGTATCTTCAATTGCGGTACGGGTCGCGCACAGCCTTTTAACGATATTGCTGTAACCGTCGTTAATACTTTGCGCGCTGAAGCGGGCGAAAGCGAGCTGACACATGAGCAAATGGTTAAAGATGGTTTGCTGGACTACATCGACTTCCCTGACGCGTTAAAAGGCAAGTATCAAAGTTATACTCGTGCCGATGATACCCAGCTTCGCGCCGCGGGTTGTGATCATGAATTCAGTTCGGTTGAGCAAGGTGTTGCTGAATATGTTCGCTGGCTGATCAAACAATAGAAAACCTGAAGTTTTCCGGGAGAAGCATCAATGAACAAACTGATTCAAGTCTGCCTGATGGCAATGACCGCGTTGTTACTGTCTACAACCAGCGCTCTGGCGCTTGATGTCAACAAGGCCTCGGTCGATGACTTGCAGCAAGTCAAAGGGGTTGGCCCGGTAATTGCCAAGCGCATTGCCGCTGAGCGCAAGAAAGGAAAATTCAAGAGCATGGCCGATCTGCAGGAGCGGGTTTCGGGTGTTGGTCCTGAACTTGCCAATAACCTGAGTAAAGGTAGCGCTTTGCCAAAAGGCAAGGCGTCAAGTGCATCCAAATCAAAGGCCAAAGCCAAAACAGCTAAAGGCAAAGTGACTGAGACTGCTGGCAAGACAAAGACCAAAGCCAAAGCTGGTGCCAAGAAAACGGCAGGTCAGGCGGGTAAATCGGCAAAGACAGCAAAAGCGAAAGCAAGCAAGTCAAAGTCCAAGGCTAAGAGTGGTGCTGCGACAGCCAAGTCCAGTGCCAAGAAAACCAAGACTGCCGCCAAGAAAAAGGCTAAAAAGAAACCAAAGAAGAAAACCAAGTAAGTCTGTCAGCTGGGTCTCGATCCGGCTTCAGCGTTTCGAGGCCCGCTTTGGCGGGCCTTTTTCTATTTTATTGTTGGCGCCAGTATCAGGTTGCCAGATATCCGCCATCAACAGGTAGCAAGGCGCCAGTGATGTAACTGGCCGCCGGAGAGGCCAGAAAGACAACCGGGCCTGCAAGCTCATCGGGGTCGCCGACCCGGCCCATCGGCGTGTGGGCCAGAAACCGGCCAATCGCCTCGGGGTTGTTGCGGGTGGTTTCTGTCATAGGGGTGGCGATGACACCGGGCAGTATTGCATTGACCCGCACACCTTGTGGCGCGAGATCCACTGCCAACGCACGAGTCAGTTGCGCGACCGCGCCCTTGCTTGCCGCATAGGCACTCAGCCCTGCGCCAGCGGTTACCGACATGATCGATCCGAGGTTCACAATCGAGCCGCTGGTGCTGATCAGTTGCTCTAGAAAAGCCCGAACCAGATTGCGTGGTCCGTCGACGTTTACTGCGAATGTTCGCTCCCATTCGGACTCGAAGTTTTCATCACTAAAGAGAGTGCGATTAACGACGCCTGCGTTGTTGACCAGAGTTGAAATCGGACCGATTGTTGCGAGGACTTCGGCCGCACAGCGAGTGACCGATTCAATGTCGGTAACGTCAAGCTCAAACGCGACGGCCAGCCTGGGGCCGGAGAGTTGCTCGTTGATCGCGTCGCAGACTGCATTGACGCCGGCCAGGTTGATGTCGGTAAGCACAACCCGCATGCCAGCGTTGGCTAGCCCTTTGGCTATTGCCGCTCCGTTGCCTTGCGCCGCTCCGGTGACCAATGCGATTTGGCCGGAAGTTTGATTCATGGTTGTCTCCTTACTTCTCGTGTTTGCCTGGTGCACGGCTGAGTGTATTGTTGGCCAGGACCAGTTTGCGCAGTGACAGCAGAAATTGCTCGCGCTCTGGCGCCGGCAGCGGCGCGAGGATGCGAGCCTGAGCGCGGGCAACCAGCGGTGTAATCCGGCCGAGAAGTTCCCGGCCCGTGGTGGTTAGTTTTAGTTGGCGGACGCGTCGGTCAGTCGGCGAGGGGTGACGTTCAATCAGACCGCGCGCTTCGAGCCGGTCGATAACGCCGCCGATCGTTGAGGTGTCGAAACCTATCGTCGCGGCCAGCGTGCGCTGATCTATTCCCGGTGTATCGAAAACTGTCTGCATTGCAGCAAATTGCACGGGCGTGATGGAACACTCGTCCGTTTCTTCCAGGAAGATCGCGACCGCGATCTGCTGCAACCGGCGGATATAGTGCCCGGGCAGACCGTCGAGATCGGTTGCGGCGGCTGGGTGCTGGTTTTTCATTAATGCGCTTGCCTGACGACGAATATCTAAGTGTAGCTTGATCGCCTGGCCCCGCCGGCGGGCCCGCGCCTAGCGTAGTAACAGCGTCGGAATCGTTGCGGCTCGCAGCAGGTCGGAAGTTTTGCTGCCGAACAGCAGGCTGCGTAGCGGTGAGTGCGCATAGGCGCCCATGATCAGGAGGTCGATTTTCTGGTTGCTGACGGTATCGGCAATTATGCGCTCGGCGTCGCCAGGAATCAGCGAGGCCGGCGCGTCAAAGCCGGCTTCGGTCAGGGTTTTCTGAGCCCAGTCCAGTTGCTTGCGTGCGTCGGCGCTTTCCTTGCCGGACATTAGCAAATGCACTGGAAGTCCTTTGAAAAGCGAGCTTTCGGCAACCATTCGAACGCCGCGGCGGGTCACGATGCCACCGTCGAATGCGATCATCACGCGTTCGGGTTCGCGGAAATTCTCGGTGACAGTCAAAATAGGTTTGGTCAACGCACGGGCGATTCTTTCCACGTTGCGTCCCAGGTCGCGCTGGGTGGTTTCAGCGGATTCGCCACGCCGACCCAGGACAAACAAACGAACACTCTTTTCCTGCTCGACCAGGGTTTCTTCGAGTTGGCCGTGTCGTTGTCGAACATCCGGGAGTTCTATGCCGCCGGCTACGGCGCGTTCGCGCAATTTGTTCAGGAACAAACGGCCTCGCTCGCGCGCGCTGCGACTGCGGGCTTCGTCCTGACCGGTCAATTCATTGAGCAGGTTTTCCTGGGCGTCCATGGTCAGCGCGCCGGAGTAGTCGCCACCGGCGCTAAGTTCCGGGTGTTTATCCAGTACGTGAAGAAATTCCAGCGGGCAGGCCATGCGTTTGGCGGCCCAGACGGCGTAATCGGCGATATTGTCGGCGTAGTGTGACTGATCCACGCAGGCGAGTACTCGAGTCTCCGGGCTCATGAATTAGTGTCCCATGGCTTGTTTGGCGTCATCGGGTTTGTCGTGCTCTCCGAAGCGGTCGATCATCGTGGCACTGGCTTCGTTCAGGCCAATGACTTCTACGTCGGTGCCTTCCCGGCGAAATTTCACGACTACTTTATCCAGGGCGCTTACTGCGGTGATATCCCAGAAATGGGCACGGCTGACATCAATGCGTACTTTGTCTATCACTTCTTTGAAGTCAAACGACGCGACGAATCTTTCGGCCGAGGCGAAAAAAACCTGGCCAATTACCCGGTAGTGACGCATCCGGCCTTCGTTTTCAGAGATCGAGCTGACGAACAACACCATGCCGACTTTATGCGCAAAGAAGAAACCGGACAACAAGACGCCTACCAGGACGCCTTTGGCCAGATCATGGGTGGCGACAACGACGACTACGGTGGCAATCATGACCGTGCTGGAGCTTTTGGGATGCGAGCGCAGGTTACGGATAGACGCCCAGTTGAACGTGCCAATCGAGACCATGATCATGACCGCCACCAGCACTGCCATCGGAATGCGGCCTACCCAGTCGCTGGCGAACACCGACATCACTAGCAGGAACAAGCCCGCGGCCAGGGTTGATAGACGGCCACGTCCGCCGGATTTCACATTGATAACCGACTGACCGATCATGGCGCAGCCGGCCATGCCGCCCAGGAAACCACTGAAAATGTTGGCAACACCCTGGCCGACACATTCGCGGTTCTTATTGCTCGGGGAATCAGTCAGATCATCGACAATCGAGGCAGTCATCATCGACTCCAGCAAGCCGACGACGGCGAGTGTGGCCGATACCGGAAAGATGATCTGCAGCGTTTCCCAGTTGAGTGGCACTTGCGGGTTTAAAAATGACGGCAGGCTGTCCGGTAATTCGCCCAGGTCAGAGACGGTTCGAATATCCAGTCCGAGCGTGATGGTCAGCACGGTCATCACGATAATTGCGACCAGCGGCGAGGGGACAGCGCGGGTAACGTATGGAAACAGGTAGATGATGCCGAGGCTGGCGGCCACCATGACATAAACCGGCCAGGCCACACCAATTAATTCCGGCAACTGTGCCATGAAGATCAGAATGGCCAGTGCGTTGACGAAACCGGTAATGACGGAGCGCGAAACAAAACGCATTAGCGAGCCCAGCCGCAACCAGCCCGCAAGGATTTGCAGAATGCCGGTCAGCACCGTGGCTGCTAACAGGTATTGCAAGCCGTAGTCTTTCACCAGCGTGACCATCAGTAATGCCATGGCACCAGTGGCGGCTGAAATCATGCCGGGTCGGCCACCCGCAAAAGCGATGACGGTGGCGATGCAGAAAGAAGCGTACAGCCCGACCTTGGGGTCGACACCGGCGATGATTGAAAACGCAATCGCCTCGGGAATAAGCGCAAGCGCGACGACGAGTCCGGCGAGCAAGTCGTTGCGGACATTGGAAAGCCAGTCCTGGCGGAGCGATTTCATCAGCAGATCGAGAGTGGGGTTGGATTGTTCTTAGTTGGAGCGAATGCTACGCGACCGGCCAGTTCCCGACAATATGAATCCCGTCCAATGGCTGTTCCGTGAGGCCGGTGGTCGACTGGTAGGAGTGTTGCGCTTGAATCTGTTTGCTTACAACGATATCCGGTGTTCAACGGTAGGTTGCGAACTCTATTGTAGCGACTGTTTATCTACTTGATAGTCCGCACCTATGAAAATTAACTGGTAATATATTTTTGTTATTTACCTAGGAGAATCGTAATGGGCAGCAATGATGTGAACTCGTCGGGCAAGTGTCCCGTGATGCATGGCGGAATGACATCGACCGGCACAAAAGTCCAGGACTGGTGGCCGAACGCCCTCAATCTGGAAATTCTCAATCAGCACGATACCAAGACAAACCCGATGGGTGAGGGCTTTAACTATCGCGAAGAACTGGAGAAGCTTGATGTCAGTGCACTCAAGAAAGATCTCGGCGCGTTAATGACTGACAGTCAGGACTGGTGGCCTGCAGACTGGGGCCACTACGGCGGCCTGATGATCCGGTTGGCATGGCATTCAGCCGGCACTTACCGTCTGTTTGACGGACGAGGCGGCGGTGGCACCGGCAACCAGCGCTTTGCTCCGCTCAATTCCTGGCCCGACAACGGGAACCTCGACAAAGCGCGTCGCCTGTTGTGGCCGATCAAGAAGAAATACGGCAACCGGATTTCCTGGGCCGATTTGTACATTCTCGCCGGCAATGTCGCCTATGAATCCATGGGCCTGAAGACCTTCGGATTCGCGTTTGGACGCGAGGATATCTGGGCGCCCGAGCAGGATGTGTACTGGGGCTCGGAGAACGAATGGCTTGGAGACAGTGCGGAACGCTATGCCGACAAGGAAGATGCGGGCTCATTGGAAAAACCGTTGGGCGCCGTTCATATGGGACTCATCTACGTGAACCCTGAGGGGCGGGACGGTAAGCCGGATCCGCTCAAGTCCGCGCAAGATGTGCGCGAGACATTCGCGCGGATGGCGATGAATGACGAGGAAACCGTGGCGCTTACCGCTGGCGGACACACAGTAGGCAAGGCCCACGGCAACGGACTCCAGTCCAATCTGGGACCCGCTCCTGAAGCGGCTCCGCTTGAGGAGCAGGGCATGGGCTGGATAAATCACGAGGCCCGTGGCGTTGGTCGTGACGCTTTGACCAGTGGGCTTGAAGGCGCGTGGACAAAGAATCCGACCCAATGGGACAACGGCTATTTTGATCTTCTGCTCAACCATGAGTGGGCCTTGAAGAAGAGCCCGGCTGGCGCCTGGCAATGGGAGCCGGAGGGTATCAAAGAGGAAGACATGCCGGTCGATGTTGAGGACCCGTCAATTCGCAAGATGCCGATCATGACCGACGCTGACATGGCGATGAAGATGGATCCGGAGTACCGCAAGATTTCCGAGCGCTTTTATAACGACTTTGACTACTTCACGGAAACGTTCGCTCGCGCCTGGTTCAAACTGACTCACCGTGACATGGGTCCGAAGGCTCGTTATTTTGGCCCGGAAGTTCCTCAGGAGGACTTGATCTGGCAAGACCCGGTTCCCGCCGGCTCCACCGGTTATTCGGTTGATCAGGTAAAAAAGAAGATTGCAGCCAGCGATCTGAGTCTGGCTGAAATGGTCTCGACGGCTTGGGATAGCGCCCGTACTTATCGCGGCTCGGATATGCGTGGTGGCACCGACGGCGCGCGCATTCGCCTGGCTCCTCAAAAAGACTGGGCGGGTAACGAACCCGCACGTCTGAGCAAGGTTCTGGCCGTGCTCGAAGGCATCGCATCGGAGGCCGGCGCAAGCGTGGCTGACGTGATCGTGCTGGCCGGTAACGTGGGCGTCGAGCAGGCGGCAAAAGCAGCAGGTTTCGCGGTGAACGTCCCGTTTGCGCCAGGTCGTGGTGACGCGACAGCGGAAATGACAGACGCCGAGTCGTTCGATGCGCTTGAACCCATTGCTGACGGTTACCGCAACTGGACGAAGGCCGATTACCAGATAAGCGCCGAAGAAATGATGCTCGACAGGACTCAGTTGATGGGGTTGACTGCCCCTGAAATGACAGTCCTGGTTGGTGGCTTACGGGCGATGGGAGCCAACCATGGTGGCTCGGGTCACGGGGTGTTTACCGATCGGCCCGGTGCACTGACGACGGATTTTTTCACCAACCTGACCGACACCGCAAACACCTGGAACCCGGTTGACGGCGGCACCTATGAGATTCGTGATCGCAAGAGTGGGGCGGTGAAGTGGACGGCAACTCGGGTGGATCTGGTGTTTGGATCAAACTCGGTTCTTCGTGCTTACGCCGAGCTTTATGCTCAGGACGATAGCAAAGAGAAATTCGTCGCAGACTTCGTGGCTGCCTGGACCAAAGTGATGAACGCCGGTCGCTTTGATATCAGCTGATCTGACGGCGCCGGTTGGCCTCAACGGCTGACCGGGGCGACGAATTCGTCGGTGCTCGGCGCATCAATTGGCAGATGCGGCCCTTCAATGCGCGTCGGTTGGCGGGTATTGAGGGGATGTTTTGCCGGGATGGGTTTACGGTCAATGACCGCGCGCTTTTGTGCCGTCAGACTCATCCCGGCCGTTTGATGTCGTGTCTTGCCTGAGCGTTTCGGCACGACCATTGTCGGGGTTTTTACAAGCGCCGGTTTAGCGCCTTGATTGCCGATTCGGGCGGTCTGGCCGGCTCCCACCCGCACCTGCCCGGCACCGTTGGCAACATCGATCGCACCACTGGCAACCGATACCTCCATGGCTCCCAGTGAGGGATTCTTGCATTGACCTGCATGGCAGTCTCGCTGGACGACGCTAAAGTCGGTGCCGCGAATGCCTATTACGGCAGTCGGGGTTCTAAGCCGGAACGATTTCGCTGAGCGTTTGCCGATCAGGCCTGTTATGGTTCGGAGCGAGCCGCGAACCAGATCAAACCAACCTCGGTCGCCTTGCTGGTTATGCAGGTAGTCATCAATGCTGAGCTGGCTCACCGGCCCCAGATTCATCTGCATGCCGTCGGTAAATCTCAGGCTGATCCGTCCGTTTGAGCCAGTCAGGAGTCGGTCGCCGGCAAAGACTTCCTGCAGGCGGCCGGCCGGGCTGGTGATTTGTCCGGTTCGGGACAATGACGTATCACCGGCCGACGATACAATAACCCCGGCCGCTTCCAGGCTGCCTGCCTGCGCAGGAGTCACCATCGCAATCGTCGCCAGCAACGTCACCAGCCCGATAATTGACAGCCAGCCAACCAGTAGCGCAAGCGGTACGATTCTCGACAGATAACTCGCAAATAAGCCCATAAGCCGTTATCGGCTGGAAAACGACAAACTCAATGGATTTAATTCGCTCGTAAACGCCTATGAATGCCCGGATTTCTCCAACGCCCCGGTGGCTCAGCTATCTGACACTGGTCCGCCTGCACCGTCCGATCGGCACATTGTTGTTGTTATGGCCGACGCTGTGGGCCTTGTGGATGGCCTCTGGCGGTCGTCCTGATCCTTATTTGCTGTTTGCGTTCACATTGGGAACCGTGTTGATGCGGTCAGCTGGCTGCGCCATTAATGACTTCGCCGACCGCCATATCGACAAGCACGTCAAACGTACTCAGGCCCGACCCGTGACAACCGGGGCGATTGCGCCGTGGGAGGCGGTCATGGTGTTTGTTGTGTTGTCGCTGTTGGCCTTGTTGCTGGTCTTGCCGATGAACTCCCTGACCTGGAAGTACGCGGTCGTCGCCGCACTGATCGCGGGCAGTTACCCCTATACCAAGCGCTGGCTCAGCCTGCCGCAAGCTTATCTGGGGATTGCGTTTGGCTTCGGGATTCCGATGGCCTATGCGGCAACCCTGGGAATGGTGCCGGTGGCGGCCTGGTTGATGCTATTGGCCAATATCTGCTGGGCGCTGGCCTATGACACGGAATACGCGATGGTGGATCGTGATGACGATATCCATCTGGGTATCAAATCGGCGGCGCTGACGTTTGGTCGCTTTGATGTCTTAGCCGTGATGGTCTGTTATGCATTGACGCTGCTGCTGCTGGGGCTGTCCGGATATTTGCAGTCAATGGGGTTTTGGTTTTATGCCGGACTGGCAGGCGCCGGTGTCGTGACGCTTTACCACTATCGGCTGATTCGGGAGCGCAGCCGTGAGGGATGTTTTGCTGCGTTCAATCACAACAACTGGTGGGGCGCGATTGTGATGGCCGGTGTGGTACTGGATTTTGCGACCCGGTAGCTCTGGCGAGCCGGCAGATTTCGCCTAGTCGCTTTTGCCCAGTTCGATACTTCTCTGGTGAGCGGCTTTGACACCCGCATCAATCACCGCCGCAATACCGTTCTCATTCATTGCCTGCAAGCCGGCTGCTGTCGTGCCACCGGGAGAGGTGACCTGCTCGCGCAGCTTGCTCAACGGCAGGTCTGACTGGCTGGCCAGCTCGGCGGCGCCGCGAACGAGTTGCAACACCAGGGTATTGGCTTTGTCGGCGGGTAGACCTAGCGATTCGGCTGACTGTTGCAAGGCTTCCATCCATCGAAAAACATAGGCCGGGCCGCTGCCAGTGACAGCCGTCACCGTGTCGATGTCGCTTTCCTGATCCAGCCATATCGCGATGCCGACGGCCGACATGATTGCCAGCGCGGTTTCGCGGTCGGCCGCACTGACTGCCGCACTGGCGACCATTCCGGCGGCGCCAAGCCCGACCAGGGCAGGGGTATTGGGCATAACGCGAACCAGGTGATCATGGCCGTCCAGCCATTTTGACAATTCGGCAATCCGGCTGCCTGCGGCGATGCTGATGATCAGTGCTTTGCCAACCAGCGGCGCGATTGATTTGCAAACGGCTTGCATGACCTGGGGTTTGACCGCCAGCACACAGGCGGACCCGGCGGCTAGCGTCTGATCCAGAGCGGGGGTTGTTCGAACGTCATGGGTTTGTTCGCAGTTTTCCCGGGCGGCTGGGTTGGGATCAACGACCAGAATGTCGGCCGCCGGATGGCCGCGATTGATGAGCCCGCCAATAATGGCGCTGGCCATATTGCCGCCACCGATAAAAACGATCGTCATGTTGATTTCCTTTGTCTGGAGAGGTTCTGCCGGTCAGGTTCCGGCTGTTTCCGGCCGCCGGCTGAAGTCGGCAGGCCGTACGCCCACCAAGAGTAGCGCGCCGGCGTAAACGCCTGCTCCGGCGACGACGGTCGCCACCACCATTCCGACTCTGTTGAACGGCGTATCGCCCATGGCTACCCAGTCGTATTGCGGTATCCACCACCATAACAAACCGGCGAGTACGATCAGGCCGAGCCCGATTTGCAGCAGAAATCTAAGCCATCCGGGCCGTGGTTGGAAGCGCCCGGAATGCAACAGCAGAATCAGCAAGGTGGCGGCATTGACCCAGGCGCCGACCGAGATTGCCAGCGGCAGTCCGGCGTGCGCAAACTGCGGTACAAACACCAGGTTGCACGCCTGAGTGACCAGTATGGTCGCGACCGATATTTTGACCGGTGTGGCCACGTTTTGCTGAGCAAAGAACCCCGGGGCAAGCACTTTGATCCCGATCAGTGCAATCAGGCCGGCCGCATAGCCCTGAACCGCGAGGGCCGTCATGGCGACATCGCGGGCATCGAACTGACCGTAGTGGTAGATCATGCTGGTCAGCGGTTCGGCCATCAGCGCCAGGGCCAGCGCGCACGGCGCGGCCAGCAGCAGGGCAAGTCGCAGACCCCAGTCGAGCAAGATGCTGAAAGCGTGCGGATTCTCAGACGAGGTCGCCGCTGACAGACTGGGGAGCAAGACGGTGCCGATGGCAACCCCAAGCAGGCCATTGGGAAATTCCATCAGCCGGTCGCCGAATGAAATCCAGGAGACCGAGCCGGGGGCCAGTCTTGAGGCAATGTGGGTATTGATCAGCAAGCTGATCTGGGCCGCTGAGACGGCCAGAATGGCTGGCGCCATCAGTTTGAGAATTTTGCGGGTGGCGGGGTCGGCATAAGCGGCGCGAACATTCAGGCTTAGCTTTGGCAGCATGCCGGTTTTGGCCAGAGCCGGAATCTGTAGCGCCAGTTGCAGAATCCCGCCGAGCAACACCCCGAAGGCGAGCGCATAGATCGGCGGATCGAACCAGTCAGCCAAAAACAGGGCTGCGCCAATCATGCTCAGATTGAGCAAGACTGGGGTTATGGCCGGAATCGCAAAATTCTGCCAGGTATTCAGAATTCCGGCGCTGAGGGCGACCAGCGAGACCAGCAGGATGTAGGGGAACATCAACCGGGTCATCCAGACTGCACTGTCGAAGGTTTCGGGATCTTTGGTCAGGCCGGAGGCCACGACCGTGACAATCTGAGGCGCAAAGACAATGCCAAGCACGGTAATAACCAGAACTGCCCAGAACAAAGCTGTTGCCACCCGGTTGACCAGAAGCTGGGCCTCTTCCAGTGAGCCGGATTTGTCTGCCCGGGCACGGGTTTTGGCCAGCAGCGGGACAAACGCCTGCGAAAAAGCGCCTTCCGCGAACATGCGTCGCAACATATTGGGCAGCCGTTGAGCCACAAAAAATGCGTCAGTCAGCGGGCCGGCACCAAAGATGGTCGCAATCAGTGTTTCCCGGACCAGGCCGGCGACGCGGGATAACAGGGTCAGGCCGCTGACGGTGGCGGCGGAGCGGAGCAGATTCAAGTGTCGGAGAGGGTAGCGGTGGTGTGAAGGTTCAGGCTATAATGGAAGGCTTTCCCGGAATAGCTACTCGGCTACTGGTAGGCAGGGCCGCGAGGCTGTGTCAGTGAGTAAGAGGTTGGGAAGCAAGTAATTCAGAAGCAAGTGATTCAGGTAAGCAGGTAGTTCAGGGTTTTGCCTGCTGACACCATAGACAGTTATTTATAGAGTAACCACTAAGAATATGGCAAACATTAAGTCATCGAAGAAGCGCGCCAAGCAAAGTGTTGTGCGTAATCTGCATAACGCCAGCCAGGCTTCCAGTCTTCGCACCGCGATCAAGAAAGTGCGTAAAGCCGTCGCCGAAGGGGACAAAGATCAGGCCAAAACTGAATTTCTGGCTTCGCAGTCTTTGATCGACCGTATTGCCGACAAGCGCATCATTCACAAAAACACAGCGTCTCGCTACAAGAGCCGCCTGTCTGCCGCCGTCAAGGGCATGGCCTGATCGCTGTTTTTTGGGGCAACAGAGCTGGTTTTAGTGCGCAGAGCTGAGTCTCGGAGTTCGCAGTACTAAGTCAGTGACAGTAGTTGGTTTGCCAGGCATCAAGGAGTCCGCCCGGGTTATGAGGCGGGCTTTTTTGTGCCCGCTACAAATGAGAATCCTGCGTGCGAAATCCTGCGTTCTTACGGCGCGCGGTGCCCGAACAACGCGGTACCGACCCTCACGATAGTCGCACCCTGAGCGACAGCAGCCTCCAGATCACCCGTCATCCCCATGGACAGCGTATCGAATGAGCTCACGGCGTCAGGGCTCTCAAGGGCCAATGCTTGTCTGCATTGGTCAAAGACCTCCCGAACCCGGGCGAAGGCCGCATTTTGCTCGCTGGCGTCAGTGCTGGCCCGCGGGATCGCCATCAGACCTCTCAGTCGCAGCCTGGGCAGTCCGGCCAGTTGACTGACCAAGGCGACCGCCTCGTCGGGGCGGCAGCCGCTCTTGCTGGCTTCGTCGTCAATGTTCACTTGCAGGCAGATATTCAGGCGCGGCGCGTCAGTCGGGCGCTGTTCGTTGAGCCGCTGGCCGATCTTGAGACGGTCAACTGTATGGACCCAGTCGAAGTGAGAGGCAATCGGACGGGTTTTGTTTGACTGGATCGGCCCGATGAAGTGCCATTCAAGCGGTTCGCCCGACCAGTGGTCGGCAAGCCACTGCTGTTTGCCCAGCGCCTCCTGAAGATAGTTCTCCCCGAAGCTTTGCTGGCCCGTCTGGGCCATGGCCAGCAGGTGAGGGGCGTCCATGGTCTTGCTGACCGCCAGCAACTGGATGGTGTCTGCCGCTCTGTTGGCCTGGCTGGCGGCCGCGCTGATTCTTGCCAGTACCGCTTCTCGACGGGTGGTTGGGCTCTGTGGCGTTGGGGAGAGCGCCTCGGGGGCTGCGTCCAGTGGCTTGGGAGAACCGTTCATCGCTAAATACGCCTGTTTGTCGAAAGCTGCTGCGTAAATTGTCGCATTAGCTTGAAGATTTCCCCAACCGGATAGCCTACCAGCACAGGAAAGAGCATGGATATTGCCGAACTATTGACTTTTGCGGTCAAGAACAAAGCCTCAGATTTGCATCTGTCATCAGGTTTGCCCCCGATGATTCGTGTCCACGGTGACGTGCGTCGTATTAATCTGCCGCCGATGGAGCATCAGGATGTCCACGGCATGATCTACGACATCATGAACGATCATCAGCGTAAGGAATACGAAGAGAACCTGGAAGTCGACTTCTCGTTTGCTATTCCGGGCCTGGCTCGTTTTCGGGTGAATGCCTTCGTTCAGAATCGCGGTGCCGGCGCGGTAATGCGGACGATTCCGTCCAAGATTCTGTCGCTCGAAGACCTGAACGCGCCGAAGATTTTCGAGGAAATTTCCAATCAGCCACGAGGCATGGTGCTGGTGACCGGACCGACGGGTTCTGGTAAGTCGACCACGCTGGCCGGCATGATCAACTACATCAACGAGAACCACTACGGACACATTCTGACCGTAGAGGATCCGATCGAATTCGTGCATGAGTCCAAACGCTGTCTGATCAATCAGCGTGAGGTCGGGCCGCACACCTTGTCGTTTAACAATGCATTGAAATCGGCGTTGCGGGAAGATCCGGACATTATTCTGGTTGGCGAGATGCGCGACCTGGAGACCATTCGCCTGGCGCTGACTGCGGCTGAAACCGGTCACCTGGTTTTTGGCACCTTGCACACCTCATCGGCCGCCAAGACCATTGACCGGATCGTTGATGTGTTCCCGGCTGCTGAGAAAGACATGGTGCGGGCCATGTTGTCGGAGTCACTGAAGGCGGTTATTTCCCAAAGTCTGCTCAAGACCAAAGATGGCAACGGCCGAGTCGCTGCTCACGAAATCATGATTGGGACGCCGGCTATCCGGAATCTGATTCGCGAAGCCAAGGTCTCACAGATGAACGCGGCAATTCAGACCGGCGGCGCCATCGGGATGCAGACGCTCGATCAGTGTCTCACCGACCTGGTCCGCAAGAACGTCATCTCAATGGCTGAAGCGCGTCACGCGGCGACTGTCAAAGAAAATTTCCCAGGCTAAACAGCCAGAACGTAGAAGGAAACCACGCATCATGGAACGCGAACAGGCATCTAAGTTTCTTCAGGATTTGTTGGGTCTGATGATCAGCAAGAACGGATCAGACCTATTCCTGACGGCAGAGTTTCCGCCGGCTTTCAAAGTCGATGGCAAGTTGTTTCCTGTCTCTAATGTGCCGCTTTCATCCGGGCATACCGTTGAGCTTGCCCGGGCGCTGATGAACGACAAACAGGCTGCCGAGTTTGAAGAGTCGCGCGAAGTCAACTTCGCGATCAGCCCAGTTGGGATTGGTCGGTTCCGGGTGAATGCCTTCATGCAGATGGGTCGCGTGGGGATGGTGTTGAGGACGATTAAATCCGAGATTCCGAAGTTCGACGAACTGAACCTGCCACCTGTATTGGCCGAGCTGGCACTGAACAAGCGAGGTCTGATTATCGTTGTCGGGGCGACCGGTTCCGGTAAATCAAATACCCTGGCCGCCATGATGGGTCATCGCAATGCGAACTCTTTTGGTCACATCGTGACCATTGAAGATCCGGTCGAATTTGTCCACCCCCATTCCAACTGTATCGTCACCCACCGAGAGGTCGGGGTCGATACCGAGAACTGGGAAGTTGCGCTCAAGAACACGCTGCGACAAGCGCCTGATGTGATCATGATTGGTGAGATCCGGGATCGCGAAACGATGGAGCATGCGGTCACGTTTGCTGAGACCGGTCACCTGTGTGTTTCAACCCTGCACGCCAACAGTGCCAACCAGGCTTTGGATCGGATTATCAACTTCTTCCCGGAAGAGCGGCGTTCGCAGTTGTTGATGGATCTGTCATTGAACCTGCGTGCGTTGATTTCGCAGCGTTTGATTCCGATGGCGCAAGGTAAGGGCAGAACGCCGGCAGTCGAGATCATGTTGAACTCCCCGCTGATTTCAGACTTGATTTTCAAGGGTGATGTCGGTGGTATTAAAGAGATCATGAAGAAGAGTCGTGAACTCGGTATGCAGACCTTCGATCAGGCCTTGTTTGATTTGTTTGAATCAGACATGATTACCTACGAAGACGCTCTGCGTAATGCAGACTCGGTCAACGACTTGCGTCTGAACATCAAGCTGCACAGTAAATCGGCCGAAGACAGTCTGTCTCGCGGCACCGAGCATCTTGGTATTGTTTAAGCTGAGGCTTTGGCCGGCGATTAAGCCGGGCGCATCTCAAAGACAAACAGTCGCGTTTCGATCGGGCCGTTAAATAGCTCGATTCGACGTGACGGTTTCAGTCCTAATTTTCCCGGTAACTTGAGATCACCGCTAAGCAGGCAGACCTTCCACCCCGGATAGCTAGCTCGCAAGTGGTGGCCGAGTTTCAGCAGGCCGCTGCTATCGCCCCAGACATCTGCTTGCCCGCCGGCACCGGCGAAATCCATGCGTTCGCCATAAGGCGGATTGCTGACAATCATGCCTGGCGGACTGCCGGGCGGCAGCGCCGGGGCCGTCAGTGTCATGAAGTCTCCGGCGACAACTGACGTCATGGCCGCAGCCGCGTTGGCACGTTCGGCGTTGGCAGTCGTCAGGGCAACCATTGCCGGGTTTATATCGCTGGCATAAATGCCGGCGCCGCTGGTGGTGGCAGTCTTCTGACGCTCTCTGGCGTCGCTTGCCTGCGCCCAGACAGAGGTTTTTTCGATTGACAGGTTTTGATAGCCGAACGTGCGACCGCTGCCTGGGGTAATGCCCAGTGTCTGCTGCGCCGCTTCGATCACTATCGTGCCGGAACCGCAAAATGGATCGTATAACGGGGTGTCTGGCGTCCAGCCTGCCAGCGTCAGCAGGCCGGCAGCGAGATTCTCCTTGAGCGGTGCCGCCCCTTTGTCGTCGCGACCGCGCCAGCCCCGTTTGAACAGGTTTTCTCCGCTGGTATCCAGGTATAAGGTTGCGTAGCGGTCTGTCAAGAAGACGAACACCCGGACTGTTGGTTCGCGGGTGTCAATATTGGGTCGCTCGCCGAATTGCTCCCGTAGTCGATCAACGATGGCATCTTTGACTCTGAGCGTAGCGATATTCAGATTGCCGAGCGTGGAGCGGATCGCATTGGTATCGACACGTAGCGTCTGGGAGGAGTCAAACCACTGTTCCCATGGCGTGCCATAGGCAATTTTGTATAAGTCTTTGTCGGTACGGTAGCGTCCGCGCCCTAGCTGGATCAGCACCCGACTGGCCAGCCGGGTGCATTGGTTTATTCGGCCGATATCCGGCCAGCCGGCGACAAACCCGACGCCGCTGCTGACGACTTCAATCGCGGCGGCACCGAGCGCTTCCAGCTCTGCGCCCAGCGCTTTTTCGAGGCCGCGCGGACACGGCGCGAAACACTGTAGCGCCGTGGTATCCGGAGAGTCCTGAAGTGCGGCCACGGCGACTACTGTCCGGTCTGCTGGAGCGCTTTATCGACAAAGTCCAGGCGGTCCTGGCCCCAGAAATTGTGTCCGTCTATCCGGTACCAGGGAGAGCCGAAAACGTTAGAGTCGATCGCCTCTTCGGTGTTGTGTTCGATATCGGCCTGAACCGAGGCCGATTGCGCCAGCAACTCCTGGCCATCCATGCCTTGTTCGTCGGCCAGCATCGCAAGCGTCTTGGGGTCGCCGATGTTTCTTTCGTCGGCCCAGACGGCTTTCATGATCGCCCCGGCGAGGGTGAAAGCCTGATCCGGGCCATGACTGATTTGTGCGGCAACAATAACCCGCATCGCGTCTTCAACCGGCACCGGGAAAAACGCCGGCTCCAGGGTGAGCGGCAGTTTGAGTTCGTCGCGCCAGCGAGCCAGTTCTTCGAACCGGTATTTCTGGCGTTGTGGTGCCCGTTTCGGCAGTGGCAGACCGCCGGACAGGGGAAAGACGCGGCCCAGGTCGAACGGCTTGAGATTGATGCTTGCGCCGTGCCGGGCTGCAATCTGGCCGAGTCGTTCATGCCCGAGATACGTCCAGGGCGAAGAGGGCACCATAAAATAGTCGATTTGTTTCATTGTTTGAGCCGGCGTTTTGAGAACGGTAAAAAGAGCACTAGAAGGGTTTGACAACCACCAGAATGACCGCAAGCAGCAGTCCGATCACCGGTACCTCGTTGAACCAGCGAAACCAGACATGATTCTGGGCGACCGGACCGGCTTCAAAGCGTTTCAGTAGCCGGCCGCAATAGACATGATAAGCAATCAGCCCCAGAACAATCACAAACTTGGCTGGCATCCATCCGGCGCCAAAGCCGATTCTGAACACCAGCCAGAGTATCAAGCCAAGAATGACGGCCAGCGCCATCAGGGGGCCGATAAAGCGATACAGTTTTCTGGCCATCAACAGCAGTCGTGCGCGCTCGGAAGCGGTTGACTCATCGGAGGCATCGACCATCGCCAGGTTGACAAAAATTCTGGGCAGATAGAACAGCCCGGCAAACCAGCTCGTCACCATCACAATGTGCAGCGTCTTGATCCAGAGATACGCGTCGCTCACTGACGGATTTCTCCCTGTCCGAACACTACAAACTTGACTGATGTCAGCCCGTCCAGGCCAACTGGTCCGCGGGCATGGAGTTTGTCGGTACTGATGCCGATTTCTGCGCCAAGGCCGAATTCAAAGCCGTCTGCAAAGCGGGTCGAAGCGTTAATGATGACTGAGGCCGAGTCAACTTCGGTCAGAAAACGCATTGCGTGCGGATGGTGTTCGGTAATGATCGCATCGGTATGTTGCGAGCTGTGGGTGTTGATGTGTTCAATTGCTGCATCCAGATCGGCGACGATACCGATGGTGATGATCGGGGCAAGATATTCGGTGTCCCAGTCTTGCTCTGTCGCCGCGACACATGGCAAGCCGCTGTCACCAAGCATTTTGCAGGCGGCCGGATCGGCCCGCATCTCGACTTGTTTTTCCTGGTATATCTTGCCAATAAGCGGCAGGAAAGTGGCGGCAACTGACTGATGAACCAGCAGCGTCTCCATCGTATTGCACGGGGAGTAGCGTTGGGTCTTGGCATTGTCGGCAATCCGGACCGCCATCGCGATATCGGCCGTTTGATCAACAAACGTATGACAGATGCCGTCAAGGTGTTTGATGACTGGCACTTTCGCTTCTTTAGATATTCGCTCGATCAGTGATTTGCCTCCGCGCGGCACGATGACATCGACTGCTTTGTCGTTGCTGATCAGCGCGCCCACAGCTGCTCGATCAGTGGTCTCGATCAATTGCACGGCGTCGGCTGGCAACCCTGCCGCTTCAAGTCCCTGGCGAACCAGTTCTGCCAGCGCCTGATTGCTGTGTATTGCCTCTGAGCCGCCGCGTAAAATGGTGGCGTTACCAGACTTGATGCACAAGCCCGCAGCATCAATGGTGACATTCGGGCGGGATTCATAAATAATGCCGATGCTGCCAAGCGGAACGCGCATCTGGCCGACGCGAATGCCCGACGGTTGCTGACGGAGTCCGGTGATTTCGCCGATCGGGTCAGGCAGGGCGGCAATATCATTAAGCCCCTGAACCATGCTGTCGACAGTCTTTTGCTGCAAGGTGAGTCGGTCGATGAACGCTGCGTCGAGTTTGTTCTCGCGCGCCCCCTGAACATCTTTCCGGTTGGCGCTGATCAAGGCGTCGGCCTGTTCTGCAATCAGGCTTGCAATAGCGCGCAATGCGGCATTCTTGTCGGCGGTGCGGGCGCGAGCCATCTGACGGCTCGCGACGCGGGCGCGGCGCCCTGTGTCAGCCACGTAAGCCTGAATATCTATCGGGTCGTTTTGCATGAGGGGAACCGGTTAATGTGAGGTAAGACGAGGTTGCTCCAGTGGGTGACGCCCGGCCAGACGCAGCGTGATTTGTTCAATCAGGTGCCAGCTATCGCCTCGTTCGAACCCTTTGGCGATTGTATCGGCCCGGGCCGCGTCAGTCAGCGCTAATTGCGCCTGCCGGGTGCTGACCCGACGGGCACTTTGCTCAAACAGGCGTTGGCGCGGCCCCCAGGCCCGGATCTGGCGCCACAAGTTCTGGGAAATCTGTTCGCCGGCGTCCAGCGCTTCGCGCAGTCGCAACAGACTGCGCGCGCAATCGGCCAGTTGCCAGATGACCATCGCGTCGGCCTGACCGGCCGCCCGCAAGCCGTCAATACAGCGATGGGCGCGGGCCGCGTCGGCGCTCAGAATGGCATCGACCAGGTCGCGGGCATCGAATCTGGCAACTTCAAGAACTGCGGCCGCTGCTTCATCAGTCGGCAGTTTTCCTTCGGGAAACAGCAAGCCGAGTTTGCGGATCTCCTGGCTCGCTGCCAGTAAGTTGCCTTCCACCCGCTCGGTAATCAGGCGCAGCAGATCACGATCGGCCTGCTGGCCTTGCTGGCGCAGGCGGTTCGCCAGCCAGCCTGACAGGTCGCGATAGTCCACCGGAAATATCTGGACCACGATCGCGGCCGATTCAATGGTCTTGAACCCGGTTGATTTCAATGCGGCCGGCTCCGGGCGCAAGCTGGAGATCAGCAGGAATACTTCATCACCCGGGTTGCGCTTGAGCCACTCGGCAACCGAGTCGATCAGGTCACGTCTGGGTTTCCCCGGGACCCGGATTTCGATGATTTTCCGTTCGGCGAACAAAGACAAAGCACCGGCTTCCTGTTGCCATTGCTCGGGCTTGAAGTAGCGATCAGCCTCTAGCGAAATGCGTTCGGCATAGCCTTGTTGTCGGGCTACCGCTCGAGTCTTGTCGGCGGCCTCTATGACCAGTAACGGTTCCTCGCCATGAATCCAGACTGCTGGCGGGAGGTCGTTTTTCAGTGCGTTAGCCAGTTGTTCCGGTTTCAATAGCATCGGTCGGTTCGCTCAGAGTGGCCGGTCAATCGCGGCCAGGCGGCGCAGAATCTGTTGCACCATGTCGGTCTGCATCTCGCGATAGAGGAACTCTTCTTCGAGTTCTTCAGCCAGCAATTCCACGTCGGTGGTTGTGATGTATCGACGCAGCTCGATTTCAGTCGGGCGCAGAACCTCAACCCCTTCTCTGTCGCGTACTCTGAACTTGACGACATAGCGCAACTCATATTCGCGCGGCCGGCCCGAGGTGGAGAAAGAGACGGCTTCCTTCTGACGGTTCTCGGTCAGCAGTTTGATCGTCGCGTCTGCGTCGGATTGATTCGTGACCAGACGGGTCGCCGCGGCAACCCGGATCTGGCGGCTGAATTCATTTGACAGCCCCCCGCTGCCCAAGCCGTTAAAGAGCGTGGCAAACGGTAAGTCGACGCTTTGACGCAGCTTGAAGCCGCAGGCGCTGAGGGCGGCGACGGTACTGAGCCCGGTGACTCCGATCAGGCGGTGCAGGGTTGACCGGCGGCCGGGGGACTGGGCTGAACTAGTCACTAAACCACAATATTGACGAGCTTGTTCGGCACGACAATAACCTTGCGCGGGGTCTTGCCCTCTGCATGACGGGTATAGGCCTCGGTCTGCATTGCGGCCGCCTCAATGGCTGGCCGGTCTGCCGAAGCGGGGACCAGAACCTTGCCACGGACCTTGCCGTTTATTTGTAAAACAAGCTCGAGCTCGTCCTGGATCAGCGCCGTCTCATCAACCTGCGGCCACGCCGTGTCGAGAATAATCGTGTCGCGCTTGTCGAACGCCAGTGATTCCCAGATGGCCTGACCGATGTGTGGCACTACCGGATACAGGATCCGGATCAGAATCGACAATCCTTCGCGCATGGTGGCAGCCGACTGTCCGGGCTGGCAATCACCCAGCGCATCCAGAATGTTCAGCATTTTCATGCCGGCCGAGACTACCGTGTTGTATTGCAGGCGCTCATAGTCGTAGTTGGCTTGTCTCAGCACCAGATGGATTTCCCGACGGGCCGTCTTAAGGGTTGAATCCAGGGCGTCCGGGTCAAGCGCGGTTTGATCAGCAAGCAGGGTTTCCCGGTGCCGCCACGCCAGAGCCCAGACTCTTCGCAGAAAACGAAAACCGCCTTCCACTCCGGTGTCTGACCAGGCCGCGCTCTGGTCCGGCGGGCCGGCAAACATGGTGAACAAGCGGGCGGTGTCAGCGCCATACCGCGTGATGATGTCGCCGGGGAGCACAACGTTCATCTTGCTCTTGGACATTTTTTCGATGCCGCCAAGCTCAACGGGTTGCCCGTCTTCTTTGGCGACCGCACCAGTTGGCTTGCCTTTGTCATCGAAGCTGATCTCGACATCGCCGGGGTAGAACCAGCGAACCCGCCCGTCGGCTTCTTTTCTGAAGTAGCTGTCGTTGAGCAACATCCCCTGAGTGAACAGGTTGGTGAACGGCTCGTCAAACGACACCAGGCCCATGTCGCGCATGACTTTCGTCCAGAAGCGAGCGTAGAGCAAGTGCAAAACCGCGTGTTCAATCCCGCCGATGTATTGATCCATCGGCATCCAGTAGTCATTGCGCTCGTCGACCATGGCGTCGTCATTACCCGGCGAGCAATAGCGCATGTAATACCAGGCTGAGTCTACGAAGGTATCCATCGTGTCGGTTTCGCGACGCGCCGGTTTGCCGCATGACGGGCAGGTGCAGGCGAGAAAGGCCTCAGACTTGTTCAGCGGATTGCCGCTGCCGTCAGGGACGAGATCTTCGGGCAGGATGACCGGCAGATCTTTTTCAGGCACCGGGACGGCTCCGCAGTCATCGCACAGAATCATCGGGATCGGCGTGCCCCAGTAGCGCTGGCGTGAAATACCCCAGTCGCGCAGACGCCACTGAACCTTGGTCGTGCCCAGTCCTTTTTCGCCAAGGTCTGCGGCAATCGCCTCAACCGCCGGCTCGAACGCCAGACCATCATATTTGCCCGAGTTGATGCAATGGCCTTCTTTACTGGCGTACCAGTCCTGCCAGGTTTTCGGGTCATACTGGTGATCTGCCAGTGCGACGACCTGCGGGATGGGCAATTTATATTTGTTGGCAAAAGCAAAGTCGCGTTCATCGTGTGCCGGCACACCCATGACTGCGCCGTCACCATATGACATCAATACATAGTTGCCTACCCAAACCGGTACCAGCTCGCCGGTGATTGGGTGGGTCACATATTGCCCGGTCGCAACGCCTTTCTTTTCCATCTCGGCCATATCGGCTTCTTTGACGCTGGTGACGGCGCACTCGTCGACAAAGGCTTTTACGGCCGGGTCTTTGGCGGCCGCGGCTGCGGCCAGCGGATGTTCTGGTGCGACCGCCACGAAACTGACGCCCATGATGGTGTCGGCACGAGTGGTGAACACATACATCAATCCATCCTGGATCACCTCGCCATCAGCGTCTTTTTCCTCGTGGGTAAAAGCGAACCGTACACCGGTCGAACGACCAAGCCAGTTCTCCTGCATGAGTTTGACTCGTTCCGGCCAGCCCAGTTTTTCAATGTCGTCGAGCAATTCCTGGGCGTAATCGGTGATCGCCAGGTAGTAGCCGGGGATTTCGCGTTTCTCGACAGGCGCGTTGGTGCGCCATCCGCGGCCATCAATCACCTGCTCATTGGCCAGCACCGTCTGATCGACCGGGTCCCAGTTGACCACCTGGGTCTTGCGGTAGGCGATGCCTTTTTCAAGCATCTTCAGAAACATCCACTGATTCCACTTGTAGTAGTCGGCGTCGCAGGCAGCCAGTTCGCGGTCCCAGTCGAACGCGATACCCAGTGGACCCATCTGTGCCTTCATGTCGGCGATGTTACGGCGGGTCCATTCGGCGGGCGCGACGCCTTGCTCGATCGCTGCATTCTCCGCCGGCAGGCCGAAAGCGTCCCAGCCCATCGGTGACAAGACGTTGTATCCGTTCATGCGCATGTACCGGTACATCACGTCGTTGATGGTGTAGTTGCGGACGTGGCCCATGTGGAGTTTCCCGGACGGGTAGGGCAGCATGGAGCAAACATAAAACTTCCCTTTCGGAAAGCGTGGATCGTTTTCTGTGGCTTTGAAGGCCTGGGAGTCCTGCCAGGCCTTCTGGGCAGCGGCCTCGACAATGGCCGGCTCGTATTTTTCGTTCATAGGGGTTGCGAAAACCGTCAAACAAGTGGAATAGCCCGCGAGTTTACCGCTCCGGGCCGAAAAGGCGGGCCACGAGGCCCTGAGAGCCTAAATTTCCGGTGGATTTACTGCCGATTGTGATATCCGGTTCATTTTCTGCATAATGGGGCAGACAAAATCGCGTAGTACCCACGATTTGCCAATGAGCAAAGCGGGGTGGAGGAGACAACTAGTGGATGAATCAACCCAGGCAAGCTTCGTCAGTGAAAACCTGACAGGCGACACCTTAGAGGCGCTTATTTCGCATGGTGAACAGCCGCAACAGGGCTTGCCTGCGAATTCCCAGAATCCCGATGCCGCGTCGCAGGACCGGTCTCCGCCGAATGGCTCTGCCGTGATGCGAGCGATCGAAATCCTCGAGGTCGTGACCAAGAGCAGCGAGAAGCCCCAGCTGGCTGATATCTGCCGGGCTGTCGGGCTACCCAAGGCAACCGTTTACCGGATTCTCGGGACGCTCGAGCATGCTGGCTTTGTGGTTAAGGAGCCAGGCGCCAAGCGCTATCAGTGCGGCCACAGACTCCATGAGATGTCGCTTCAGGTGCTGCGTAATTCGCCTGCCAATGCCGCCCGCCATGCGATTCTCGAAGAATTGGTCGAGCAACTCGGAGAAACCTGCAATCTGACTGTGCCAGATCAGCACACGGTGAGCTATCTTGACCGGGTCGAGGCTGCCTGGCCGTTACGGGTATCGCTGAAAGTGGGATCCACCGTGCCGCTATATGCATCGGCCAGCGGTAAGCTGTTCCTTAGTGGAATGAGCCGGCGCAGCCGCGATCGGTTTCTGCGGGCCAGTCCACTGATCAACTACACGCCCAACACGTTTACCGACCCGGATCGCCTTAATACCGAACTGGAGGTTATTCGCCGCCAGGGCTATGCGCTGGACAATGAAGAGTATTTGCTCGGTATCAGTTGCCTGGCGGTTCCGGTTCGAAATATGTCGGGCGAACTGATTGCCGCTGTAGCCGCTCATGGGTCGTCCAGTCGTCTGAATGCCGACCAGGCTACAAACTACCTCGGGCATTTGCAGGACGCGGCATCGTCGATCAGCAAGACATTTGCCAGTTGAGCTTGCCTGACTGAGCAGTTTTTTTGTCGGGATGGCTGAATGAGTCAAGCCGGTGACGAAGCTGGATCAGCAGGGTGGTAGGCTTCTTGACAAAATTCCCACTGAAGATTGTTAACAGAACCTGCGCCATTGCTGCGTCCGCCACCAGACTCTTAGGGAGAACCAAGCCATGGGCCACGCCGACCCAATACTCGAAAATCAGCTCAATCCTTACTGGATGCCGTTCACGGCTAACAAGGAGTTCAAGCAGGACCCGCGCCTGATCAACCGGGCCGAAGGTTTGTATTTCTACACGCCGGGCGGCGACAAGATTATTGATGCCTCCTCAGGCCTGTTCTGTGTCGCGGCCGGTCACTGCCGTCCGGAAATCACTGCTGCTGTCTCTGAGCAACTGGCGACACTCGATTTCACTGCACCATTCTTGCGCGCCCATCCGAAAGCATTTGAGCTGGCTGCGCGAGTTGCTGAGCACACCCCTGACGACTTGAATCGCGTGTTTTTTACCAATTCAGGCAGTGAGTCGGTCGATACCGCGATGAAAATGGCGCTGATGTATCACCGGGTTCGTGGTGAACCACAAAGACAGATATTCATCTCGCGGGAGCGGGCATATCACGGCGTCAATATGGGTGGCGTCGCGCTGGGCGGGATGGTGAACAATCGCCGCGCATTTGGCACCGGCTTATCCGGCGTTTATCACATGCGTCACACGCAGTTGGAAGAAAACCGTTTCGCCAAAGGCCAGCCGGAACATGGCGCTGAGCTGGCCGATGACCTGACGCGGTTCTGCCAGCTATATGGCGGTGAGAACATCGCAGCGGTCTTCGTCGAGCCGGTTGCTGGTTCGTTTGGTTGCCTGCCGCCGCCAAAAGGGTATCTCGACCGCCTGCGCCAAATATGCGATGAGCACGGGATTCTGCTGGTGTTTGATGAGGTCATTACCGGCTGGGGACGTCTGGGGCATACGTTTGCCGCCCAGGCGTTTGGCGTTACCCCGGACCTGATGACCATGGCCAAAGCCATCACGAACGGTGCTCAGCCAATGGGTGCTGTTGCGGCACGCGAGCGTATTTACGATGCGATCATGAATGCCGGTCCGGCAACCGGTGTCGAGTTCTTCCATGGTTACACCTATTCCGGGCATCCGGCATCGTGTGCGGCGGGGCTGGCGATGATGGATATTCTCGCCAAAGACCAGCTGGTTGACAAAGCACAGGCGCTCAGCCCGTACTTCATCGAGCAGATGCATGCGTTCGAAGAGTTCAGCCCGGTAATGGATGTACGTTCAATGGGCATGATGGCCGGTATTGAGCTCAAGCCTGATGGAGCGCCGGGCCAGCGTGGCCATGCGGTACAGAAGCGTTTGTTCGACAACGGTCTGCATCAGAAAAATACCGGCGATGTGTTGATTATCGCGCCGCCGCTGACGGCCGAAAAAGAACACATTGATGAGATCGTCGCGAAGCTGAAAGACGCGATCGGCGCGCTTTAGGCCGCTATCTGAAAATGACGGTCTTGTGGCCGTTGAGCAGGATTCTTTGCTCCGCGTGCCACTTCACCGCCCGAGCCAGAACTATGTTTTCGGTGTCCTGACCAATCGCGGTCAGGGTGGCCGGATCCATTGAGTGATCGGCGCGGGCGACGTCTTGTTCGATGATCGGGCCTTCATCCAGGTCACCGGTCACGTAATGTGCTGTTGCGCCGATCAGCTTGACACCCCGGTCGTGAGCCTGCTGGTAGGGTTTGGCGCCTTTGAAGCTGGGCAGAAAAGAGTGGTGGATATTAATCGCCCGTCCGGCAAGCTGCTGACACAAATCGTCCGACAGAATTTGCATATACCGGGCCAGCACAATCAACTCGGCCTGCTCTTCCTGGAATATTTCCAGCAGGCGGTCTTCGGCTGCGGCCTTGGTGTCTTTTGTGACCGGGATGTGATGGAAGGGAATGTCATAACTGGCCGCGAGTTGGTAGAACGAGCGGTGATTGGAGACAATCGCTTTCACATCAATAGGCAACAAGCCCGACCGAACCCGGAACAAAAGGTTGTTCAGGCAGTGGCCCAGTTGCGACACCATAATGATGGTCGGAATAGGGCGGTCGGCCAGCGCAAAATGGCAATTCATTTCAAAGCGCTCGGCGATGTCTTCGAATGCCTGTTCAATCGGATCAATCGGTGATTCAGCGTCAGGCGGATCCAGTTCAAATTGCACCCGCATGAAAAACAGGCCGGTGGCGACATCGTCAAATTGGGCTGCCTGCAGAATATTGGCGTTTTGTTCGACCAGAAAGCCGGTAACCGCGTAGACGATTCCTTGTTGATCAGGGCAGGACAAGGTCAGGTTGAATTTGGTGCGCATCGGTTGAATATCTCGGGAGGAGGTCTCGGGAGGAGGAAGTGGCTTGTTGGTCAGCACCCCGTTTTCAAGTAGGGTTCGCGCAGTACGCGCTTCAGTATCTTACCGCTTGGGTTGCGCGGAATCTCCTTGACCCAGTCAACCGACCGGGGGCATTTGAAGTGTGCCAGCCGCTCACGCATGAATTCGAGTAAGGCGGCCTCGTCAGTCGCCATGCCCGGGGCAATGACGACGAATGCCTTGACCGCTTCGCCCCATTGCTCGTCAGGAACGCCGGCGACCGCACCGTCGGCAACCATGGGAGATTGCATCAGAATGTTCTCGACCTCGGCCGGATAGATGTTTTCACCGCCTGAAATAATCATGTCTTTGATCCGGTCGTGCAGGAACAGATAGCCGTCTTGCATATAGCCGGCATCGCCGCTGCGAAACCAGGGTGGGTTCAATCCATCGTCATCAGGTACCAGCGCTTCATCGGTCGCCGTTTCGTTTTGCCAGTAGCGTGCCAGGTTCTGGATCGTGCGTATCTGCACTTCGCCAACCTGGCCGTCGGCCAGAATTTCCCCTGATTCAGGATCGGCGATACGCAATTCAACCCCGGGCATCGCCTTGCCGGCGGAGCGTAGTTTCCAGGCCTGCGCTGAATCGGGCTGATGTTCAGCCGGTTTCAGGACGGTGACAGCACCAGTGGTCTCGGTCAGCCCGTAGACCTGGCTGAAGTTGCATTTAAAGACCGCGATCCCGCGGAGCAGGACTTTTTGCGTGATCGGGGAGGCGCCATAGGAGATTCCTTGCAGATGAGAAAAGTCTCTTGATTCGACATCCGGTACCTGCAGCAGGAACTGGATCATTGCCGGCACGAAAAAGGAATGCGTCACGCGTTCGGCCACCAGCGTGTCAAGGACGGTAGCCGGGACAAAATCAGGCAAAACGATCAGGCGTGCGCCCATTGAATAGGTCAGTAAGCCCACTATAACGCCGGCAATATGAAAAGCCGGCAGCGCGCTGAACATCACGTGAGCTTTTCCTTGGTAGTCCAGTGTTTCGGGTAGGACTTGCAAATTGGCGGTCAGGTTTGCCCAGGTTAGTTCGACCCCTTTGGGCAAACCTGTTGTGCCTGAGGAGTACAGTTGAATTGCCGTGTCGTCGTCAGCGGGGTGGTGACCTGGGTCGTTGGCCGGATACCCGGCAATCAGGTCACGCAACGACGGGTGTGGTCCGAACGCCTCGTGGACGCCGATCACATTGGGCTGAATTGACTCGTCTAGCGACGCAACCACTGCGCTGAAATCCGCGTCGGCCAATAGTATTTTTGCCCGCCCGTTGGTCAGAATCCACTGCACTTCGCGTGCACTCAGCCGCCAATTGACTGGCATGCAAACGGCGCCGATTTTGGCTGCTGCCAGCCATAACAACAAGGTCTCTGGCGTGTGCCGGGTCAGGCAGGCGACCCGGTCACCCGCGCCCACGCCGCGGGATACAAGGGTGTTGGCGAGTTGACTGGCGGCGAGGTCAAACTCGCCAAAAGTCCAGTGGCCGGTTGAGGAAGCAAACGCAACAGCGTCCGGCTGCTGATTGGCCTGCTCGCGAATCCTGCTCAAAAGTGATGGATTGTGTGACTCGGTCATGTGTTGTCTCCTGTCGTGCGTCTGACGCGCCTGATTAGTCAAGCATACTGTTTTTCGGGCACGGAACTCGAACAATTACCGGCTCCGGTCGGCAGGCGGTGTTGTAGGATCGGAAAATGGCGATGAACGCACACAGTCAGAGCAGGGCAGTCGAGCCAGCAGCGCCGTCTGCGGGGGTTCTGCGCAACCCCATCGGTTTCCTGCTGGTGCCGCAGTTCACCGTGTTGTCGCTGGCTTCTGCGATTGAGCCGCTGCGAATCGCCAACCGCTACCTGCGTCAACCTTATGAATGGCAGCTTTATTCGCCCGACGGAAAACCCGTACCGGATGACAACGGAATTGTGATCAACGTTCATGCTGCGGCCACAGCGGCGCCGGCGCCCGGGACGCTGATGATTTGCGCAGATCAGCACCCGGAGAAGCACGTGACCCCGGCGCTGGCGAGCTGGTTACGACGAGTCAGTCATCAGGGAACGCGTCTTGTCACCATTGATGCTGCCGCGTTCGTGCTTGCCAGGGCAGGCTTGCTTGATGCGCATCCTGTCACGATGCACTGGGAGGTGACCAGTGCTTTTGCTGAACGCTATCCGCAGGTCGAAGTGGTCAACACCTTGTTCGAGATTGGTGACGGACCGATAAGCTGCGCCGGTGGCACCGCGGTGCTGGACTTGATGCTGACTCTGATCGAGGCGGATCACGGTGAGATGATCGCGCAGAAAGTGGCCGAGCACTGTATTCGCGAGAAATTGCGCCGCGGCGGGGATAGTCAGCGGATGCAACCGCCGCATGAACGCCTGGCGATAGCGATGCAGGCCGGAGAAGCCGCGGTCGATGGTCGGGTTGAAGTCGCCGAAATTGCCCGTCTGGTCGGTGTGTCTGAACGTCAGCTTCTGCGTTTGTACCGGCGTTATCTTGGGCAATCTCCGTCCCGGTTTCATCTTGCCCAGCGTCTGGACCGGGCGCGGGCTCTGCTCCGCAGTACCGCGATGAGTGTCACTGAGGTCGGAGCTGCCTGTGGGTTTGCCTCGCCGGCTCATTTTGCGCGCGCTTTCCGCAAGGCTTACGGTCACGCGCCAAGCCGGGAGCGTGCGGTTCGTGCCCATGCGTTGATGGCTGACCGGCAATCCGGCGCAGATTCAACCGATGCCCAAGCAGAGCAATCCGCCGCCGCTGCCGAAAGACAGACTTCGCGCCGCCGTTACTCCTGAATTGATGGCTAACCGATGACGGGGCCGGTGAGCATTGGCGGTTTTAGTCAATTGCCGGGGGTATACGGGCAAGCGCAGACTGTTTGAGCTCGATATCTTGTCCGGATCACAGCTTCGCTGTTCCTGATCAGCCTGAACCGGAGAATTCCATGGCCCAAACCCCTCCAGCTCGTGCTGATGTTGTTATCGTCGGCGGCGGCATCATTGGCGCGTCTATTGCCTATCATCTGACCGAGTTGGGCGTCAGTGATGTGGTCCTGCTAGAGCGGCGCCAATTTACCTGCGGAACGACCTGGCACGCTGCCGGCCTGGTGCCGCAGTTGCGGGCGACCAGGCCAATGACCGAGCTGGCGAAATACAGTGCCGAGCTGTTCGAAAAGATTACGACTCGTAGTGGCCAGGCCACCGGGTTTCGACAAAACGGTTCAATAGCTGTGGCGCTAAATGATGCCAGGTTTGAAGAACTTCGACGCGGCGCTTCCATGGCCCGAGCGTTCGAGCTGGAGGCGCAAGTCATTGGCCCGGCCGAGATCAAATCCCGGTATCCGCTGATAGAAGAAAAAGACATTGTCGGTGGACTCTGGCTGCCTGGCGATGGCCAGACAAATCCGGTCGATACCACTGCTGCGCTGATGAAATGTGCCCGCATGGCGGGCGCCCGATTGTTGGAAGGCGTTGAAGTCGAGACACTCCTGACACAGAACGGCAAAGCGATCGGTGTGAAATACCGGATGGCAGGCCGGGATGGTGAACTATCTCGTCGACCCGCAGCCCGGACCGGAGAAATTATGGCCGGCACCGTCGTGCTCGCAACTGGATTGTGGTCGAATGAACTGGCCCGTCAGGTCGGTGTGCGTTTACCGGTCCAGGCCGCTGAACATTTTTACGTGGTAACCGAGGCAATGGCTGAGTTACCAAGAGATTTGCCGACCCTGCGCGTTCCGGATGAATGGGCTTATTACAAGGAGGATGCCGGCAAGTTGCTGATCGGCGCCTTTGAACCGGTTGCCAAGCCGTGGGGGCTTAACGGGGTGCCCGAAGACTTTTGTTTCGACAGTCTGCCCGACGACTACGACCACTTTGAACCCGTTCTCGAAAAAGCGATCGCCCGTCTGCCGGCTCTCGAAAGAACCGGTATTGCCACCTGGTTTAACGGGCCTGAGAGTTTCACCCCTGACGATCAATACTTGTTGGGCGAGACGGCGGAGGTTGCCGATTTGTTTGTTGCCTGCGGATTCAACTCTATCGGGATCCAGTCTGCCGGCGGAGCCGGCAAGATGCTGGCCTCGTGGATCGTCAACCGGCAAGTCCCGGGTGACATTCCGGGTCTGGAGGTACGTCGGATGCATCCGATACAGGGCACTCGTGCCTACCTGACTGATCGCACCACAGAGAGCCTCGGCCTGCTGTACGCCATGCATTGGCCCGCCCGTCAATATGAAACCGCCCGCAATGCCCGGCGCACGCCGTTCCATGACCGCTTGCTCGACGCGGGAGCCGTGATGGGCGAATTGCACGGCTGGGAGCGTCCAAACTGGTATGCCAGCCAGGGCGAGGCGCGCCGCTATGAATACAGTTTTGGTCACCAGAACTGGTTCGACGCGGCCCGGCGAGAGTGCGAAGCAGTCCGAGATGCGGTGGCTTTGTTCGATCAGTCTTCAATGGCCAAATATCGGGTGCAAGGCCGCGACGCCTGCCGGATATTGAACCGGCTCAGTACTGCCAATGTGGATACCGAGCCCGGCCGAATCATTTATACCCAGTGGCTTAACCCGGCAGGCGGGATTGAAGCCGATCTGACTATCATCCGACTGGCCCGGGACTGTTTCCAGGTGATTACCTCGGTCGCTGCGCATATTCGCGACCTGGCCTGGCTGCAGGCGTCGATTGACTCTGATGACTATTGCACCGTGACGGACGTGAGCGCCGGATACGCCATGCTCGGCCTGATGGGGCCTAATTCCAGGGCTTTGCTGGCCGAGGTGTCAGGGATGACGCTGGATAGCCTTGGCGGCGAGAATTTCGGATTCGCCCAGTCGCGAGAGATCGAAATCGGTTATGCAATCGTTCGTGCCAGCCGGATCACCTATGTCGGCGAACTGGGCTGGGAGTTGTTGATTCCTGCGGATATGGCATTGCATGTCTATGAGCGTCTGCTGGCCGCCGGACCGCGTCATGGTCTGATTCATGCCGGTTTCCATGCCATGAATGCCTGTCGGATTGAAAAAGCTTACCGGCACTGGGGGCATGACATAGGCGTGATGGATACGCCGGTTCAGGCCGGCTTGTCATTTACCTGCGATTTCACCAAGCCCGGCGGTTTCGTCGGCGACAACGTGGTTCGGCAACTCAAGGAACAAGGCCCACCGTTGCGGCGTCTGGTGCAGATCAAGCTCAGCGAGCCGGAGCTGTTGTGCCACCAGGAAGAGCCAATCTGGGTTGACGATAAAATCGCCGGGACGGTGACTTCCGGGGGATACGGGCACCGGATCGCGGCGTCGCTGGCAATGGGTTACATCACGCAAAACGAGCCGATTAACGCAAATTTGCTGGCTTCTGCCAAAATCGAGGTTGAAGTCGCCAATGAACGGGTGCCGGCATCCGCTCAGCTCGGCCCCTGGTACGACCCCAAAATGACCCGCATCAAATGTTAAGCGGGGCCCGGAAACGCCAAAGGACTGCTCTAGCCTTGAAAACTGATATTGAAATCGCCCAAGCCGCCACCTTGCAACCAATCGGCGAAATCGCCCGGGAGAAACTTGGCATTGGCCCGGAAGCACTTGAACCTTACGGGCATACCAAGGCAAAGATCTCAATGGAGTTTCTGGCCAGTCTGAAGGAGCGCCCGAATGGCAAGCTGATTCTGGTCACCGCGATCAGCCCGACACCCGCCGGCGAGGGTAAAACTACCACCACGGTCGGCCTCGGTGATGGCTTGAATCATATTGGCCGGGACGCGTTGATCGCACTGCGTGAGCCGTCGTTAGGCCCGGTTTTCGGGGTGAAAGGAGGCGCAGCCGGGGGGGGCATGGCTCAGGTCGTGCCGATGGAAGATATCAATCTGCACTTCACCGGGGACTTCAATGCTATCGGCCTGGCCAACAATCTGCTGGCTGCGATGATTGACAACCATGTCCACCATGGCAATGAGTTGGGCATTGATACCCGGCGCATTTCCTGGAAGCGGGTGATGGACATGAATGACCGGGCGCTGCGTCAAATTACCGCCGGACTGGGTGGACCGGCGAATGGTTATACCCGCGAAGACGGGTTCGACATTGTGGTGGCCTCGGAGGTGATGGCGATTTTCTGCCTTGCGGAAGACATGGCCGACCTGAAGCGACGCCTGGGCAACATTATTGTTGCCAGAACCCGCGCTGGCGAGCCAGTAAAGGCGTCTGATCTCAACGCTCAGGGGGCGATGGCCGCTTTGCTTCGGGACGCGATCAAGCCAAATCTGGTCCAGACCCTAGAGAATAACCCGGCGATTATTCATGGTGGACCATTCGCGAACATTGCGCATGGCTGCAATTCCGTCATCGCTACCCGCGCGGCGCTGAAACTGTCTGACTATGTCGTAACCGAGGCCGGTTTTGGCGCCGATCTGGGCGCTGAAAAATTCCTGGATATCAAGTGTCGCAAAACCGGTCTGACCCCGGATGCCGTGGTGATTGTGGCGACGGTGCGGGCGCTGAAGTATCACGGGGGAGTGGCGTTAGCCGACCTGGGTACTGAAAACTTGGCTGCGCTCGGAGACGGCATGGCCAACTTGCTGCGCCACGTTCGAAATATTAAAGATAACTTCGGTTTGCCGTGCGTGGTTTCGGTGAATCATTTCACTGCTGACACAGACGCAGAACATGCGCTGATCAAGCAGAAACTGGACGAATTAAAAGTGCCAGTCGTCACAGCACGTCACTGGGCCGAGGGCGGGGCGGGCGCTGCCGAACTGGCGCACAAGGTGGTTGAGTTGTGCGACGGACCGACGCCGACCTTGCAGTTCACTTACGAAGACGACGCCAGCCTTCTGGATAAAATTCGCGCGGTGGCCCAGCGTATTTATGGTGCGGCTGACGTCAGTGCCAGTGCCAAAGTGATCAAGCAGATTGATCAGTTGCAGGAAGAAGGGTATGGGCGACTGCCGGTTTGTGTGGCCAAGACGCAGTATTCGTTTTCGACCGATGCGGCGGCGCGCGGCGCGCCGGATGGTCATCTTGTTGATATCCGCGAAGTCCGCCTGTCGGCGGGCGCCGAGTTTGTCGTGATGATCTGCGGCGATGTGATGACGATGCCGGGGTTACCCAAGTCGCCCGCGGCTTTACGAATTGATGTCGATCAGGACGGACGCATCAGCGGATTGTTCTAACCGGCCGGCTTTCACGCAACCCGCCAAGAAGAGTATCCCACTTGACCTGAGTCAAAGTCACATTGGCCGAAGTGGCTCATGCTAGTGGCATACCCTTGGCCGGCGTCGGCGGCCTGACGACTCATTTGACTCAGGAGGCTTGCCAATGAGCGACCAATCAACGCCCTCTAAGCCCTTGCAAGACCAGCCCGTGCGTATTGGAGGCCGGGCGGTTACCAGTACCCGAACTCATCAACGTAAGACAGTGGAAAACGCAACCGCCGGCGCAACCCTGACCCGGGCGGCTGCCTTGACCGACGTATCCGAGTCACTGGTTGGCAAGGCGGATGAAACTGTCCGGGCCGCGATTGATGCCTTGCTGGGCGATGCCTCCAGCGACGAACTCGACCTCGTGCGCAGGGCGCTGCAGTCGCGGGCCGGCAAAGCTGATGGCATTCACCCCGACGAGGTATTGTCGTCACGCTGGCGGCTGGGTGAATACCCCTACCGAAACAAGATGTCACGCCGACGTTACGAGCAGCAGAAGTATGAGTTGCAGGTTGAACTACTGAAACTGCAAGCGTGGGTGAAGGAAACCCGTCAGCGGATAGTCATTCTTTTTGAAGGGCGCGACGCAGCCGGCAAGGGAGGCACGATCAAGCGGTTCATGGAGCATTTGAACCCGCGCGGGGCGCGGGTGGTTGCGTTGGAGAAACCGACCGATGATGAACGCGGCCAATGGTATTTTCAGCGTTATGTGCAACATCTGCCAACGGCTGGTGAAATCGTCATGTTTGACCGCTCCTGGTATAACCGGGCCGGTGTCGAAAGAGTCATGGGGTTTTGTTCGGATGATGAATACCTGGAGTTCATGCGCCAGTGCCCGGAGTTTGAACGCCATTTGGCCCACAGCCATGTGCATCTGGTCAAATTCTGGTTTTCAGTCAGCCAGAAAGAACAGCGGCGACGGTTTGAGGAGCGCAAGACCCATCCACTCAAGCACTGGAAGCTGAGTCCGGTTGATCTGGCCTCGCTCGATAAGTGGGATGAATATACGCGCGCCAAAGAAGCGATGTTTCACTACACGGATACGGCAGATTGTCCCTGGACGGTGATCAAGTCTGACTGCAAGAAGCGGGCGCGTCTTGGCGCGATGCGCTACCTGCTTCATAAACTTCCGTATACCGGCAAGAAGATTGACAATATTGGTCCGTTCGACCCGTTGATCGTTGGTCGTGCCAATCTGGTTTTTGAGCAAGGCGAGAACCAGTTGCGGGTTTAGTCGGATTACTGATGCTGGCAGAGCAGGGCAATGCGCTGCGCTTCATTCTCTGCGACGGCCTCGTCGGAGGCGCTGGTGAAAGCGCCGACGGTAACCGGGTTATCAACCCCCTCAAAAGAATAGACAGCGCTCACGCTCTGCGGTCCGGCGCCCGAGTGGCCGCAGGCGAAGCCGCAGTCGTGCGTATTGCCTGCCATCAGCCCCAGGCCGTAACCGTGGCTAACCCAGGGGCGTCCCGGAAGTCCGCCGCCCAGTCGGTACGTATCCAGCATCGCCGCAAGCGACTCCGGGTCCAGTAACTGGCCAGAGCGGAGTGCGGCAAGCATCCTGACGGCAGCATTGATCGGGCCGACAAAACAACCGTGATAGACCCAGCCTGGATCGTAGCGTTCGGCGATTTCACCGCGGTTCACGGCCAGGTGTACGCCGGTCAGCCCGAGAGGCATCGAGATAAACTGATCAACCAGCGCCGCCAGGCCGAGTCCGGATTGTTGTTCGAGTTGTTCCCTGACAAGCAGATAGCCAATATTTGAATAAGCCCAGCCGGTTCCCGGCTGGAACAGCAGGTGCTCAGGATCGACCTGCTGAAACAGTTGCTCTCTTGACCAGGCGTTTTGATCCGAGGCGACAGCCTCATGATAGGTTGCCAGCGAGCCGTAATCAGGCACGCCGGCGCGGTGTTGCAGCAACTGGCGAATCGAATACGGGCGACCAGGCAAGCATGCATCAAGTTTGAGGGCGCCCGTCTCGACCAACTTCAGGGTGCAGATGGCGATTAGCGTCTTACTGAAGCTCCACCACGGAAAGGCGATGTCCGGATTGCCGATTGAACCGGTATTGCGATTGGAGTCCAGCCAGAAAGAGTGAATCACGGGGTCATCCGTTGGGGCGATAGGCCCAGCATAGCAACAGCAACGCCAGTAGTGCCGGTATCCAGCGGATATCGGTTGGTGAAGACTGTTTGGCCGCAAGACTTTTGTCCATCAGGGTCCTGGCCAGAGCATCGGCATTGGTCAGCCGTTGATACTTTAAACCGGCGAAATCGGCGAGTGCCTGCAAGTACGGTTCCCGCAAGCTTGACAGATGTTCCTGGCTGGGACCGCCGCCTTGCCCGCTTTTCTGGACGACATCTTCGGCACGCCAATAGCCAGTGATCCGATTCGATGAGTCGGTTTTGGGAATCCGACTGGCTTGCTCTGAACCGATGCCAATCAGCCAGCCATGAACCGAGCCCGCTTTCATTGAAGGCATCAGTTGCTCGCCGTTACGTTTTGGAGGGGCTTCATGCCCGTCTGTCAGGAAAACGATCCGGGAGTCTGGATCGGGTTTGTTATTGCGAATCGCCCAGTACAAGCCTTTGCCGACACTGCTTGAGTCTCGCCAGCGAATTCTTCCGTCTATTCGCTCCAGTGCAGAAAGCAATACTTCGTAGTTTTGACAGACTTCCAGCGGCAACAATAAGGCAAAAGTGCGGTGTTCGGTAAAGATGCTCCAGCCGATTTTCGATCCGCAGGGCAATCGGCGCAAGGCCTGGGCAACGCTGTCTCGGGCCAGCGCCAGGCGGCTCACTGGTTCGTTGTTCAGGCTGACGTCCCGCACGTTCATACTTTGCGAGATATCAAAGGTGATGACATAGTTCCAGGTGTTCCTGGGCAATTCGATCTGTGGCAGCCAGACACTTAGGCTGAGCATCAGGACGGCCAGCCCGGTCAGCCAGAACTCCCGGTAAAAACCGGGCCTGGCAAGTTGTTTTAGGCTGGTGGTGATCACGGCAGTTGCACGCTGGACATGCCGCGAAGCTTGATTCGACGGCGTTCTTTGATGTCCTTTTCTGCGTCGCTCAGCGCACTGTTTTGTTCGGGCGCCAGTCGCAACGCCTGTTCAAGGTTGTAGCGGGCATCCCAGTTATCCGGGTCAATCCTGAGCAGGTCACGATAGCGTTGTTTAGCCAGTTCAATGTCGGGCAGAAAGTCGGGCTTGCCGTTGCGTTGCCCAAGCAGGCCTTGGCGAAAATGCAGGTTGCCAAGGTTGAACAAGGCATTCAACCCGGTTTGACTTTCTGGCTCTTGCAGGCGCAGCCGGCTATAGGCTTCAACCGCTGCATCGATCTCTCCAGCCCTTGCCAATGCGTTTGCATACGCAAGCGCGAGTCGGTTCGAACCCGCCGCCGGTACCGCAAGATTTTTTTTCTCAACAGCCGACCGTAGTTGAGCAAGCTGTTGGTTCTCGGCTTTCAGTTTGCCCAGATGCCAGGTCTGGAAGACTGCGACTGCCGCGCAAGTCAATGATAGTGCGCCAAACAAAAGATGGACTGTACGTCGTTTCATGACCAGGACCGAAGAGACAGTGTCTTGCCGAACAGCAACAACATGCCGGCGAGTAGAGCGCCAAAGTAAAACCAGTGACTGAAGTCCTGGCGTGGGATTCGTTCATTAAATATCAGCGGCTTGTTTTGTTGCCGGTCAATCTCCCTGAGCGCTTCTTCCATGGATTCAGAGTCGCCTGCCTGGAACAACCTGTAGGGCGATTCAAGCGACAGAAAAAAACGATGCAGATCTGCTTCTTCGCCAATTTTTTCCGTGTTGGAGGAGGTTGCGGCTGCGTTGATATCTAACGGGCTACCGGTGCTACGAATGTAGATAAAATATAAGCCAATTCGGTGCCGGGTCAGACCCTGACGGATTCTCTGGCGGGTTTCTTCATCCAGTCTGGCGCCACCGTCCGAGACAACCAGGATTACCCTGCTGCCCGAATATGTCCGTTGCTCAAAATGATCGATCGCGGCCAGCAGAGCACCACCCATGTCGGTTTTCGGTAGCCCGCGACCGACGCCGGAAGCGGCAAGACCGGACAGCACCGCCTCGTTGTGATCAGCAAATGCCGCAACCAGCATCGGCCGCGTACTGAAGGTCATTAGTCCGAACCGGTCGTTACCTCTCTCGTTGACGAACCGGGTAAGCAATTCCCGGGCAATCTTGTTTTTGGACTCGGTGGCGCCGAGTCCGGCGGTAGTGCCCGACCCGTCGGTGACGCGTTTCCGGGGGACGGCGTCCATGCTGCTGCTGCGATCAAGCATGATCAGCACTTCGGCGCCTCTGCCGGTACGAGTCAGTTTGCCGCCGCTGATACCCGGGCCCGCCAGTCCAATGATGATGCTCGCCATTGTGAGTGCAGCCAGCCAGCGCAACGATCGCTCCAACCAGAGCCCTGTCTTGTCTGGTGCAATCCAGAGCAGGGAGGAGAACCCGATTGCGTCGCGGTATTGCCGGCGCAGCGGTAGCAAGGCCAGTGGCAATAACCACAGGGCGGACTCGCGCGCGAAATCGAAAGGCATCAGTGGGACGACTGCTTTTCAAGGCGCCGCAGTTCACGAGACAACGCCAACAGATCGAATACTTCAGTTGGCTCGCTGATTTGTTCGCGAGCGAAGAAGCGTTTGTTTGAGTGTTCAAAGAACAATTCGATTTGTTCTCGCTGGGGGGCGAGGTAAGCGGTGGCGGCTAGAAAATCCTCGAGTTCATTCAGTCGAATTGTTCGGCCCGCGCTCTGGTTGATTGCCTGGTGTAAGCGTTGCCAGGCAATCGGGTCTTGATTGGCCTGGGCGCGCCGCCTGATGAAATGCCAGGCCTGTTCAAACGGTTGACGTTTCCGGTCTCGCCGGTTACGCCAGATGATCCAGGCGACCCAGATCGCGAGGGTCAGGCCCAGGCCGGCCAACCAACGGTTTCGGCTGAGTTGTTCCGCTGCAATAAGGTGATCGGGTGCGCTCTTGTCCGGACGGATACTGGCCGCGGCACCGGTTGCCGATTCCGGCGGGGGAGTAAGCGGCGCGATTGTGATGGTCTTCGCCGGGATGATCAGCGCTTGTTGTTCAGGCATTGCAATTGACAAAGCGGGTATTTCGGCCTCAATCACTTGATGCGGCGAATTGATAATCTGGGTGTTGACGGTGATCCAGGATTGACCTTCGGGCGTCGTGGTGATGATGGTGTTGCGCCGTTCAAACCAGAGGCCGATTCTGTCGTTTGGCGGGAGCTTGATCCCCGACAAGTCTTTGATGGCGGGATCAATCGCGATCTGTTGCTGCAACAGATCACCAATAAAATAACCGACAGAGCGGGGTTGAATAACCGTGTTTACCGTCCCACGGGCGTGAACGATATTCAGTGGCTGCACGGTCGTTAGCGGGATGGCAAGCAGCGCTGTCAGCAAAGCGGTTTTCATGTTCGCTCCTCCAGAAAATACCGTGACAACACCTCTGGATTAAAAGGGTGCGACAGATATAGCGGTTCCGCATTGGCTGTTTTGAACGCTGTTCTAATTTCGGATTTTCTTTCCGAAACGGCGGTCCGCCATTTCTGACGGCGTTGTTCGTTCATCCAGACGGGGCGGAATTGCCCCGATTCGCTGTCGCGCAGGCTCAGCAAGCCGTTTTTTGCCGGCGGTTCTGTTTCTGTGTGATCCCATATAACAACGGGAATAACGGTATGTTCGGTGAGGCTCTCCAGAGTCGATTCAAGGGTTTTTAGCGGCCAGTGATAATCCGAAATCAGAAAAATCAGTGCCTTTTTGCCGGTGAGTGGCCTGACCGCATCGTTTAGCGCTTGTCCGTATAAAACATGGTCGGCCGGCTTGATCCGGGTCGGTTTTTGATGGGTTAGTGGTGGGTTCAGCTCGCGCAGTCGCTGGCCCATCTGAGAGGCGCCACCCCGGCTATATCGGGGCGGTAAGAACAAGTCATGCCGAACCTGGTGGTCAAAAGCAATCAGCCCAGCCGAATCGCCGACCTGAAATGCACTGCGCCCCATTGATTCAACAAAATCTGCCGCCACTGCCAATTTGCTGGCGGCGCTGCCAACCAGCATGGAAGGCGAGACATCCACTACCGCTTGCAGGTTGATTGACGCGCGCTGTTGGTAAGTTCGGACCAGCCAGTCGCCGCGCGGGTTTCGAATGCTGGCTCGCAAGTCCAGCCGGCGCGGGTCAGGATGGTCAAATAAGCGGGCATGGGCCGCAAAGTCCTGCCCCGTCCCAAGACTCAGCCCGGGATGAGAGCCAGGGCGGTATCCGCTGATGCGCCGGTCGAGCCGGTAGTGGAATTCTCCGGTTGTTTCTCCGGTTGCGATTGAGTGGGCACTCAAGGTGAAGCGACCTGGTCGGTAATTGAGGCGACCAGCGCACTTGCCAGTTCGGCCCGACGAGCTTCATAGACTGGCGTAAAAAACACCCGGTGTCCGAGTACGGCAGGCAGCACCGCGCGGATGTCATCGGGTAGCAGATGGTCGCGATTGGCAAGCCAGGCGACGACTCTTGCAGCCCTGACCAGTGCGCCGACGCCTCTCGGGCTGGCGCCGGCAAGAACCAGCGAGGGCATATCAACCCCTTTGAGGTCTACGCCAAAGCGGTGCGGTGTTTCGCTCGCCTGCCAGAGCTTCAGGACGTATTCCTGAATTGACTCACTTGCGTGCACATGGGCCTGAATGGTTGCACCGATCCGGTTCAAGTCCCGCCAGTCGATGATTGCCGGGCTGACGCTCTCGATCAGGGCGTCGGCATTATGAAATTGTTGGTCGAATGCCAGCGCGCGTCGAATGGCCGGATCGGTTGGTGTGGCCATGCTCAATTCGAACATGAAGCGATCCCGTGCCGCCGACGCCAGTTCGAAGGTTTCTTCTTTTTCGACTTTATTGCGGTCAGCAAAAACGGTCATATGCGGGAAGACATACTCCCGATTGAAGGCAGAAACTGATCGCTCAGCCATGGCTCGCAGCAACAGAGATTGTACTTGCGGCCGCGCCCGGTTGATTTCGTTGAAGAAGAATGTGGTGAGTTCCTCGCCGTGTTTTAGCAGCGGGCCTGGTTCGATTCGAGGGGTTCCGTTTTCATCAACATAGGTGTGGTAAATCAAATCGCCCGGCATCAGGTCGATGGTGCCTTCGACTCGTTCGAATTCTCCGCCAATCGCGCGCGCAAAAGCCCGCAATACGGTTGTTTTTCCAACGCCAACGTCGCCTTCCAGCAGCACGTGTCCGCGGCCAAACAGGGCGACATTGATCATGCGGACAACGGCTGGTTGGCCAACGATCGCGCGGCTGACTTCGCTTTCAATTTGTAACGCGGCGTCGCGCCAGTCTGTCAGGGCATTATCTGTGGTCAAGAGGCGTCTCGATGGATTCAGGTGGATGGCTTACAAGCCATCTTACGGGCATTGGTCTGCCCGCCCGCTACTGATCGATTCGACTGACGACGTTTACGCAGAAAATGAAACTTCTTTGCACCCTGGCCGGCAAAAGTTCAGGTCTGTTCCGAGGCCAGCGCCGGTTCTGTTTCTTCGGCGCTTTCCTCCTGCTCGCCAGTTGCCTCGGCTGATGGGGTTTCAGCGATCTGATCGCCCGCGTAGTGCACCCGGTTACGACCAGATCTTTTGGCGTCGTATAGCGCTTCGTCGGCCACTTTCAGCAAGCGCTCTTCGTCGCTGCGTTCGCTGGCCCGGTCACAATAGACGCCAAGACTGGCCGTCATCCTGAGCACTTTGTCTTCATAGTGAACTTCATGTGCTTCGATTGTGCTGCGAACCCGTTCGGCAAATTCGCAGGCCCGATCCCTGGACGCGTTGACCAGCAGGGCAACAAATTCCTCGCCGCCATAGCGCGCGATCATGTCGGAGTCATGGTCAACGCATTGCTTGGCCAGCCTTGACGCTTCCTTGAGGCAGGCATCGCCAGCGGCATGACCATGCTCGTCATTGAGTTTCTTGAAGTGATCCAGGTCAATCATGACGATGCCGATTGGCTCATTGCTGCGCCCTGATCTTTCAATCTCGGCTTGCAGGCTCTCATCAAAATAGCGGCGGTTGTACACGCCGGTCAAGCCGTCGATCCGGCTCATTCTGGATAACTGGTCATGTGCCGTCTGGAGTTCGAATGTCCGGGCCTTGACGGTTTCTTCCAGGCGGTTTGTTGCTGCCCGGTGTGACTCCAGCCAGTCGGCCTGAGCCAGGCTGTGCAGACGTTGCTGGCTGGTCTGTCGTTGTGCTGCTCCGACCAGCATGAACAGGAAAGCGATCAGAGAGCCGGTAGCTGTGGCGTCCATAGGCGTTGCCCAGGCCGGCCACCAAATCGGGGTTTGTCCGATCTGGAGCAGACCGGTGATCGCCACGGTGGCCAGAAAGACAAGCGTGCCGATCAACAGGGTGGCCCCGTCTTTTTCTCCGCTGATCCGCCTGAACACGCAGGCGCAACCGGTTAGAACGAGTGCGAGCGTGAGTAATACGGTACTCGCGATAAGAGATGCATTTGCCGGGATGAGAGACGCCGTCGCAATGACTGCTAATGAACCCATCCAGACCAGCCGTTGTGTGATTCCCAGCGCACGGTGTGTCATGCGATTGGAGGTGTCGGGTACTCTTTGGCCCAGAATGGCGATGAAAGTTGCAATCAGGCTGATGGCAACCGCGCTGCCATAGAGATTCAGCGCGGCGCGTTCCGGCCAGATCCAAAAGGGCAGATAGCCGTGCCAGTTCAGACAGGCCAGTGCAATGCAAAGCGCGAGCGGCGCCTGAGCTTTGAACACGGCGTCCCGGGTCCAAAGGCTCATGCCAACGGCTAGCAGAGCAAAAGCCAGCAGCGCTCCGGTCGTCAATGCAAGGCGGTCGCGAGTCAGGCGATCCGCGGCGATGAATTGCGCAGGCTTCCAAATTTGAGGCTGGAAAGTCGCCGGCGCCACGGAGCGCAGCCGAAAAATCAGCGTCAGTTTGTCCCGGCGGGGCGCCTTGAAAGAGATCAGTTGCTGAGGATGTGCTATCTGGCGCTCGGAGATTGGTATCGACAGACCCGTTTTGCGCTGACTGAGTATCCGGCCGCGCTGATCCAGAAACCAGATGTCCGCCTCTTGCCACGGGCCGTGACCAAGGCTCACCCAGTGCTCCTCGCCACGGTCGGCCAGACTGGGTAGATTCCACCGAAACCAGTATTGTCCAGTTGCGGTCATTGGTGTTCTTGTGCCTGCCGCGCCCGGCTGCCATTCGCCGGATTTGCCCCGGACTTGCTTGATGTCGAGTGCACTCAGCGGATCGGCGATCCAGGAGATGGTGTCGGCGCTGGGGGTGACGACCGGTGCTTGTTTGGAAAAGACCAGGCTGGGCTGGAGGAGTAACCATACCGGGAGCAGCCACAGCGCCAGAGTGGCGACGAACACGGACCGACGGCAAGCGCGGACGGGCTCAGTCAGAAAGAACGCGGTGGTTCGCCTGGGCCGAAGCCTTGCGATTGTTGTGAATTCAGAAATTGGCGTCAAAATAGCGGCTGCTTACGCGTGAATTGGCTGCCTCGGCACAGTACGGAAAAACCACGCAGATCCGAAGCGGTTCCGGATTAACGGCGGCAAACGGGGTTGCAACGACAGTTCTGCCTGGCGGTCGAGCCGAATTCCATCAAATCGTGGTGCAGACAATGGCATCATTGAGTCATTGCATTGGCCGTTTGTTGCTGATTTTCTTCCATTGATTCTTATTCGTTGCGAGCTCTTATGATTACTTATTCGACTGAAATTACGGTGAAATGGGGTGAGTCAGATCCGTTTGGTCTGGTCTATTTCCCGCTAATGCTCGCCTGGTTCAACGATACTGAGCACGATCTACTGCGCGCTATCGGTTTTCCGACCGAAAAACTGATCAAAGACAACCGAACCGCGTTCGTTATGGGTGATGTTCACTTTCGGTTTGTCGGTCCGGCAGCCTATGGCGACAAGGTACGCGCGACGATCCAGTTGGCCAAGATGGGCGGATCAACCCTGCACTGGGATTGCAAAGCGGTGCAAGTCGGCTCGGGAGAGGTCATCACAGAAGGGCGGGCGATTCGTATCCATGCCCAGATTCAGGAGGACGGATCGCTGAAATCGTTACGCATTCCGGATGACATTCGTGACGCGTTGACCAAGCCGGGCGGTCTGGTGAGCTTCGATGAAGAAGCCGAGGACCGGGAACCGGTCGGCAACGCCTGATGCGCGGGATCGGCTCAGCCAGCCAGCAGGTGGCGCTGGTTGGTGTGGACTGGGGAACCAGTTCCCTGCGCCTGGTAGCGATGAATTCACGGGGTGAAGTGATTGCCACCAGCGATTCGGCTCAGGGGATCTCCCGCGTAACGGCTGGCCAGTTTGATGCAGCGCTTGAGGCGGCGTTGCAGCCCTGGACACTACCCGGTGATATTCCGCTCATTCTGTCGGGCATGATTGGGAGTCGCAACGGATGGGTCGAAGCCCCTTACATCCCGGCTCCAGCGGCGCTGTCGCAACTGGCGGACGGCCTTGCGAGACACCAGACTCGCTCGGGACGCAACCTGTACTTCGTGCCCGGGGTTAAGCTGGACGGGTCATCTGCGCAGGCCGATGTCATGCGCGGCGAAGAGACTGAATTGCTCGGATGGTTCGAAACAAATCCCGATGCCGGCACCCGCCAGGACTTTGTCATGCCGGGCACGCATTGCAAGTGGGTTGAGGTCGTTGATCGAAGCATTACCCGTTTTCGTACCTGTATGACTGGCGAGGTGTTCGCCATTCTTTGCGATAATTCCATCCTGGGCCGCCTGATGACGCCCGCCGACGCACCGGCTCAGAATTTCCAGGCAGGCGCGGCTTTTATGCAAGGTGCAACAATAGGGCTCAGGGAGCCTGAGGCATTGCTGGCTAATCTGTTCTCGGCGCGTGTCATGCCGTTGCTGGAACTCATGCCGGCGACTGATGTGCGTGAATACCTGACTGGCCTGCTGATCGGCAGCGAAGTGGCAGGTCTGGCCGGGCATGTGGTCGGACCGGTTGTCGTTATCGGTCGGGGTGAGCTCTCAGAACGCTATGTTCGCATTCTCGAGCTGGCCGGAATTGCCGCGCGCGCTGCGGCAGCGGGCAGCGCAGTATCGGGGCAACTGGCTATTGCCCGCAAAGCCGGTCTGGTCGCTGAGTGACCAGACCAGAGTTAAATCAGTCATAAGACAGCAACTCTAAGACAGGAAACGCGATGCGCTTGAAATTTCCCAGGTTTTCTGAAGGGCTGGAGAGTCTGCCGTTAGTCGCGATTCTGCGTGGCATTCCCCCCGGTGATGCGGTTGATGTGGCTGGCGTGTTGGTGGATGCCGGCTTCAAGATTATTGAGGTGCCGCTTAATTCACCGGACCCATTGCGCAGTATTGAGGCGATTCAGCAGCGCTTTGGCGACCAGATTCTGGTTGGCGCCGGCACTGTGCTGAGTCCGGCTCAGGCGCGTGGCGTGGTTGATGCCGGCGGGCAGATTATCATTGCTCCAAACCTGAATCCAGAGGTCGCTCGGGTGGCCGATGCATCAGACGTCGCCTGGTGTCCGGGTGTCTTTACCGTTTCAGAGGCATTCGCGGCGTTGGAGCAAGGCGCTGTCGGTCTCAAGATATTTCCCGCCGAAGCGATGCCGCCAGCCGGGATCAAAGCGATGCGTGCCGTACTTCCGATTCATACAATGGTATTGCCTGTCGGTGGCATAAACCCGGCCAACATGGAGGCTTACCTGCAAGCCGGTGCCAATGGTTTCGGGCTGGGCAGCGCTTTGTACAGCCCGGGTGATACACCCGAAAAAGTCGTTGCGGCGGCTCGCCGGTTTATCGATGCATTAACCCGCTTTCGTCAAGCCTGAACTTTTCTGGAGAACAATTAGTGGCTCAGTTTCAATCACCTGGTCGCTCGGTCGTCTATTCAGCCAATGCGATGGCGGCGACATCCCATCCAATGGCATCCCGGCTGGCCCTCGAAGTCCTTGCGCGTGGTGGCAACGCCATTGATGCTGCGGTGAGTGCCGCGGTATTGCTAGGCGCGTGCGAACCAATGATGTGCGGCCTGGGCGGAGATGGGTTTGCTTTGTTGCGAAAATCTGGTGAATCCTCGCTGCTAGCGATCAACGGATCTGGTCGCTCACCCGCTGCGCTGGATGCGTCACGATTGCGTGCTAATGGCATGAAAACAATCGATTTGGGCTCGGCACATTCAGTGTCGGTGCCGGGCGGCATCGATATGTTTGACCGATTGCTCGCGGATCACGGGAAGATGAGCTGGGCCGACTGTCTTGAACCCGTTATTAAATCATTCGAACAAGGCATCGTTGTCTCGCCGCGCACCGCCTGTGACTGGTCAGCTTTTGCCACGCGCCTGCAAGGCGATGCGAAAAAATTCTTTTTGTCCCAGGATGCCGCGTATGCCGAAGGGCAGTTGTTTGCCGTGCCGGGGCAGGCTGAGGTATTACGACGTATTTCCGCTCAGGGACGAGCCGGGTTCTATGAAGGTGAAGTGGCGCAAGACATGGTTGATTCGCTGGAGGCAATGGGCGGGCTACACACGATGGAGGATATTGCCAATACGCGCGCTGACTATGTCGATCCGATAAGCACCGACTATCGTGGCCATCAACTCTTTGAGTTACCCCCGAACGGGCAGGGTGCGACAGCATTGCTGATTCTCAACATACTCAAACGGTTTGATCTCGCTGGCCTTGATCCGGCGGGCGCGATGCGGACCCATCTTGAAGCCGAAGCGACCAAGCTGGCGTACGAGGCGCGTGACCGGTTCGTGGCCGACCCACAACAAGTGGATGTTCGGCTTGCGCATATGCTGTCCGACGACACGGCTGATGCCTTGGCGGCGTTGATCGATCCGCACCGGGCGATCGAGAGAGTGAGTGAAACCACCGAGGCCGTCCATAAAGACACGGTTTACCTGACAGTGGTCGATCAGCAGCGCAACGCGATTTCCCTGATCTATTCAATCTTCCATCCGTTCGGATCAGGACTTGCGTCCAAGCGCTTCGGTGTGCTGTTCCAGAATCGCGGCGCCGGGTTCAACCTGACCGAGAATCATCCGAACGAATTAAAGCCGCGCAAGCGTCCGCTGCACACCCTGATCCCGGGTTTGCTGACGCAGCCGGGAAAATACCTTATGCCATTTGGCGTCATGGGCGGGGCCTATCAGGCGGCCGGCCATGCCAGATTCGTGACGAATCTGGTCGATTACGGCATGGGTGTTCAGCAGGCAATGGATACGCCACGCGGCTTCGCCGACTTGCTGACCGGTCAGTTGAGTCTTGAGTCCGGTTATAGCGATGCAGTGGTGGGTGAGCTGCAATCGATGGGCCATCAGATTGTCCGCCCTGATATCGGTATCGGCGGCTCCCAGGCGATTCGGCTTGACCTGCAGACAGATCTGCTGGCCGGAGCGTCCGACCCCAGAAAAGACGGTTGCGCGCTGGGTTACTGAGCCATGAAAATTCAGGCTATTGTTGCGCCCCCCCGGCCTGAGAGTTTCTGTTGTGCCGTGTTCGAGCGAGCCGTCTCGACGCTGCGTGACGCAGGTAACGCGCCGGATGTTCGGAGCCGTTGCAGGAAGTGACCTGGAGCAGCGTCAGTCATGGCTTGGTGAAGTCGAAAAACTGGCGCACGAGCTCTTCCCACGCCAGACGCCTAAGCTCTGATTGCTATCAGCCAGGAAGCGATTGGGCTTTAGGAGAAACTCAGGGCCGGTGCCGCATTGGGCGAATGAGCACGGACCTCAAGACTCAATGATTAGCCTGTCACCGTGGCTGGGCGGTGTGGAAGTTACCAGGAATTCAAGCTCGACAGACTCAGCATTGCGCAACTGGTGCGCAACGCCGGCCGGGATATGTATTCCCTGATTGGCGTTGATCCGATGGATTGTTCCGGTGACTTCGATTGTTGCAACCCCGGCCAATACAAAAAAGAATTGCTCAGCGTGACGATGCAGATGCCTGATTTCTTCGCCTCCAGCCGGGACACGCTCCCGGATGATGCTTAGGGCTGGAGTTTTGACCAGATGCCAGCCGTCACATTGATCACCCCAGTGATAGTGCTCTGCGTTGTCGGTTGAGACGATGGTCATGGCGCTGGTCTGGATGATGGGGGATCGCCTGATTTTGCCTGACTGAGCTTGACAATGCTTCGATCTTATATAACCATTCGGTTATGGAATATATTGGTCGAGTGTCAGCCGCTCCTGATCTGGATGCCATTTTTTCGGCGCTGGCTGATGCAACTCGTCGTGCGATTTTGTCGCGCCTTGCCAAAGGTCCGGCGTCCGTCAGCGAAATCGCAGCGCCATTTCAAATCAGTCAGCCGGCAATCTCCAAACACCTAAGGGTTTTGGAGAGAGCCGGATTAATTGAACGAGATGTCGACCAACAGCGCCGCCCCGCGCGCATTCGCGCAGAGAACATGACGCCGGCCGTTGATTGGCTGGTGGAGTTCAGACCGATGTGGGGGACCAATTTTGACCAGCTCGACGAGCTCCTGGCTCAACTGAAACGCAACCAACCACAAGGACGCAAAAAATGACTGACCTGCCTGAATTCAATCTGGACCGGGTATTCGATGCGCCACGCGACCTGGTCTGGCAAGCCTGGACAAACCCCGATTTGGTCCATCGCTGGTACGGCCCCGGTGTTGAAACAATCATTCATGCGTTCGACTTCAAGCCAGGTGGCTTCTGGCTAAACGAAATGAAGATGGGGGGTGGGTCAAACTATCAGAAAGTGGTGTTTCAGGAGATCGTCGAACCCGAAAAAATTGTCTGGCACCATTGCTCCGCGGACGCGCAATGGCATGTTGCCGCCAATCCGATGATGCCGGACTGGCCCCGGATTCTGCTGACCACGATTCTGTTCGACGAGCAGGGCGGGCGGACGACAGTACGTTTATCCCAAACGCCGTTGGAGGCGACCGACGCGGAGATTGCCTGTTTCGCGAAAATGAAAGACGCGATGAAGGGCGGTTGGGGCAAGGGTTACGAGGTGATTGATCAGGTGTTGTCGGAGCTAGGGACGGACGGCGCCTGAGTCAACCATTCGGGCAAGCGCTTGCAGTCGTGTATCGGCCTCCCGAACAATTTTCTGCAGGGTTTGCTGGGCGGATTCGCGCCGGCGGACCAGATCCGCAGCTTCGCCGACGATAACAGCGCTGATGTCGGTGTTATCTGCAGCGCGTGCTGCTTCGAAGCGGGCCTGCTCCTGCATCAGGTTTTCAGTTAGGCCGGCGATATTCCCGCTCCATTGCCGGGTGAATGAATTACGCATGGTTCGGATATTCCATTCAGGCGGCCAGTCAATGCCGCGTGCCAGATCGAACACGGAACTGCGCTCTGTATCGTCTCCGCTGCCGTTGATCGCAACGGATTTCGCATTGTCGCTTGCAAGAGACTCATCCGCCGCATAGAACACCGTGCCGCATAAGACACCTGCCGCGCCTAGGGCCAGGGCCGCGGCCAGCCCTCTGCCATCAGCAATGCCGCCGGCGGCGATCACCGGAATGTCGCCCGCAATATCAACGATTGCGGGAACCAGCGGGAAAGTGGCACGTTCCCCGCCATGCCCGCCGGCTTCCGTTCCCTGGGCAACAATCGCGTCGACGCCCAAATCGATGGCGTGCTGTGCCTGTTTCAGCGTCTGGATTTGCACGATGATTTTCGACCCGGCATTTCTGATCTGGGGAACGAATGGCTGAAAGTCGCCGAATGAAAGCAGCACGGCCGCAGGGTTTCTGGCTAAGGCCTGAGCGAGCAAATCGGGCTGCCGGGCCAATGACCAGGTAATAAAACCCGCACCGACCCGGGCTCCGTTTGCGGCATCAAATTGCGCTTCTTGCCAATCGGCGTCGCCGTAGCCCAGGCCAATCAGACCCAGACCGCCAGCCTCGCTTACAGCCGCTGCCAGCGCGCCGCCACTCACGCCGGCCATTGGCGCCAGCAGGATCGGGTGGTCGATATTCAGTAAGTCGCAAAGAGCGGTTTGGATCGGCATAGGGTTTGGATCGGCATAGGGTTCCCTCTATTTAACCTGGCCCAGAGAGAGTCCGCGCGCGATGTGGCGGCGAACAAAATATATCATCAATAAGCCGGGTATCAGGGTCAGGACGCTGGCAGCCGACAGCAGGCCAATCTGCATGCCGCCGACCAGGCCTCCCGCCCGACCCATTACCGCCGCTATGGGTTTGCTGCTGATGGTGGTCAGGCCGTTAGCGAGCAGTAGTTCGATCCAGGAGAACATGAAACAGAAGAACGCGGTAACGCCAATGCCTGGCGCGATGGCTGGCAACAGAATCTTGACCAGGTACGCGGGTTTGGAATATCCGTCAATCATTGCGGTTTCATCGACCTGGTGCGGTACCGCCGAGATAAAGCCCTCCAGAATCCAGATGGCAATCGGGACATTGAACATGCAGTGCGCCAGCGCGACCGCAATATAGGTATCGATAAGATTAAGATGAGAAAACACCTGAACCAGCGGTACCAGCAACACTGCTGGTGGAGTCATGCGACTCACCAGAAACCAGAAGAACATCTGACGATCGCCGACAAACCGATAACGGGAGAACGCGTATGCGGCTGGGAGTGCTACCGTTACTGATATAAGCACATTTATCAACACATAAGCACAAGCATGAAAATAGCTCAGGTACCAGCTTGCATCGCCAAAGATGACGCGGTAGTTGGCCAGAGTCGGCTGCTCGGGAAAAAGCGAGAAAACCGAGCGAATTTCATGAGGGCTTTGAAAACTCATGTTGATCAGCCAGTAGACTGGGACGATCAGAAAGACCGCGAAAGCGGCAGGCACGGCGGAGAATCCGGTCTTCATTTGCGGCTTGTCATTACACTGAACAGAGACCAGCAAACGGTCAGGATGATCAGAAAATAAATCAGCGACATCGCGCCGGCTTCGCCAAGATCAAACTGAATAGATGCGGTCTGTACCAGGTCCAGAGAGAGAAAAGTAGTCGAGACATCCGGGCCGCCTCGGGTGACAACGAATGGCTCAACATAAACCATCAAGCTGTCCATGAAACGCAGCAAGATGGCAATCAGCAGCACCCGGCGCAGTTTGGGCAGTTGAACATAACGGAAGATGCTCCACCGGCTGGCGCCATCGATTGCGGCGGCCTGGTAATACTCGTTCGGGATCGACTGCAGGCCGGCATAGCAAAGCAGGGCAACCAGGCTCGTCCAGTGCCAGACATCCATAATCACAATCGTCAACCAGGCAACCAGCGGGTTGTTCAGATCGTAGGTGTAACCAAGCGATAACGCCGCGGCGCCGAGTAAACCTGCCGTCGGGTCTGCCATGATTTTCCAGATGAAGCCAACGACAATCCAGGGCGTCAACAGAGGGATCGCCATGATGATGATGTAAGCACTGGACGTCCAGCCGCTGGGCGGCATCTTGACCGCGATCCAGAGTCCGAGCGGGATTTCCAGGGCCAGAACCAGTGCAGAGTAACCCAGGCTGCGCAGCAGTGCGTGATAGAACTCGGTCGATCGCAGGGTTTGTTCAAACCATTGCGCGCCGGCCCAGACAAACTGATCGCCGGCGAACACATCTTGCAGCGAATAATTGACTACCGTCAGCATCGGGAGGGCACTGGAGAACAAGACCACCAGCAGCGCCGGGGTCACCCATAGCCAGGCGCGGTTGTTCGGCGTTTGCATGAAAAGGCTCCGGTTTACCAGGGGAGCGTATCGTATTCGAACGAGAAAGCACTGCCCCGGTTGCGGAACCAACCGGCAGACGGCAGGGGGAAATGCGCGGTCAATGCCAGCGTCTGGGTTTCAGCAAGATGGGCCATCATCTGACGGCGGGTTTTTCTGGCCAGTTCGTCGTTCCAGTCGGCTTGCACCGTCCACTCTGGATACAGACACTGTATTGGCGAATGGACCATATCGCCCAGGACAATGGCGCGCTGTCCCCTGGATGCCAGGTTAATGGCCAGGTGTCCAGGCGTGTGCCCCGGCGTTGGTTGCAACCAGATTTCATCGTCCAGTGAGAACGAGTCCTCGACCAGCGTCGCTTGTCCGGCCGCAATAACAGGCAAGACGCTTTCCTGGATAGGTTGCATTGCAAGCTTACTTTGCTCGGAGTCTTGCCAGGATTGCAAATCTGTCGCCGAGAAAATATACCGGGCGTTCGGGAATGTTGGAACCCACCGCCCGTCCTGCAGGCGGGTGTTCCAACCTATATGGTCTCCATGAAGGTGGGTGCACATCACAAAGTCGATATCGGTTGCTTGCAAGCCGTGAGCAGCGAGCGCGTCCGGATAGCTGGAATCGGACCTCTGGTGCCAGGCGGGGTGACGCGGGTGAGATTTGTGATTGCCCACGCAGCTGTCAATCAGCACTGTATGGTGCGACGTCTTCACGATATAGCTCTGACAGGGCAGAAGCAGCGCCGAGTTCTCCGGATTCATTGCCCTTGGCTGCAGCCAGTGTCGATGTTCGTCCCATTGTGCCGCTGAAGTGTCGGGGAAAAATTTCAGTGGATCAAACTCCATGATCATTTCAACCGCGCGGGTGATTCGAAGATCTCCTAGTGGTCTTTCCTGGATTTTCACTGAACACCCTCTTGAGTTGGCTGAGGTTGCTAATTATGACTCGAATACAGCAGCGAGCCTGAAGGCAATGACAGTGCCAGTGAGGGTAGCATCGCGCCGCCCGGTAGCTGATTCGGCTTGATCTGCCAGTCATAAAAAAATTGATGGCCATTCGGTCCAGTAAATAGGCTGGGTCTGAATTTCAGAAGATTCTGCTTCGTGAGAGTATTGAGTCAGATCACTACTGAGACAAGCGAGCCCCATGAACTTCAATCTACCCCCCGAAATTGGTGAACTCCGTGACAAGACACGGGAATTTATTGCCGAGCAGATTATTCCGCTCGAAAACGATGAACGTCAGTCGTCGCATGGTCCGAGCGAGGCCTTGCGGCTTGAGCTTGTCGCGCGCGCAAGATCAGCCGGTTTGCTGACACCCCATGCGTCCACTGAAATGGGCGGGCTGGGTTTGAGCCATATTGCCAAGGCGGCCGTTTTTGAAGAGGCAGGGTATTCCTGGCTGGGACCGACAGCACTCAATATTCACGCGCCGGATGAAGGCAACATTCATCTGATGGAAGAGGTCGCCACGCCTGAACACAAAGAGCGTTGGCTTCGCCCTCAGGTTGCCGGCCATATTCGTTCCTGTTTTGCGATGACAGAACCGGCACCTGGCGCCGGCGCTGATCCGTCAATGCTGGCGACGACTGCGGTTCGCGACGGCAGTGACTACGTCATCAATGGCCTCAAGTGGTTTATTACCGGAGCAGAGGGGGCGCACTATGTGATTGTGATGGCCCGCATGGAAGACGGGTCTGCCACCATGTTTCTGACTGACATGGATCGCGCCGGGATTACGCTTGAACGCAGTATGGACGCGATGGACAGTTGTTTTACCGGCGGGCATGGTGTGCTGCGCTTCGAGAACGTACGGATACCCGCTGACGATGTGCTCGGCGAGATTGGCAAAGGGTTTCGTTACGCGCAGGTCCGACTCGCGCCAGCCCGACTGACGCATTGCATGCGCTGGTTGGGTCAGGCTAGGCGCGCGCATGATGCCGCGCTGGAATACACCCGTCAGCGTGAGGCGTTTGGCAAGCCACTGGCAGAGCACGAAGGAGTCGGCTTTATGTTGGCCGACAATGACATGGATTTGCAAACGGCGCGTCTGCACATCTGGCACACTGCCTGGTTGTTGGACCAGGGCGAAAGAGGCAACTTCGAATCCAGTCGCGCCAAAGTGGTGTGTTCAGAGGCTCAGTGGCGAGTCGTTGATCGCAGTGTGCAGATGCTGGGCGGGCAGGGGGTTACATCTGACTCGCCAGTCATGCGCATTTTTATGGATATGCGGGCGTTTCGTATCTATGACGGCCCCAGCGAGGTTCACCGCTGGAGCATGGCACGTAAACTGGTTCATAACGCGGCGGCTCAGGCGGGTAATCGGTAACCGGCATAGCAGGAGCAAAAATTCATGAGTCTCAAAAAGGTCTTAGCCCCCGGTAGCGTCGCCGTTGTGACCGGCGCGGCACTGGGCATTGGCTTGGCAATGTGCCGCGAACTGGCGGCCTCCGGCGTTTCCGTCGTTTTGGTAGACCTTCCCGGTGCTGATCTCAATCGAGCGCTGGAAGAGGTAAAACGGGCCTCAAAAGATGATCAGGCAAAAGTCGTGGCACTTGCAACCGATGTTTCGAGACCTGAGCAAGTCGAAAACCTTGCCGGCTCCGTGCGCCGGCAGTTCGGCAGCGTGAATCTTCTGGTGAACAACGCTGTCACCCGGATTGGGCGCGGCATGGAGGCGGGTATCGATCAATGGCGTGCCGCGATGGACGTCAACCTGTGGGGGCCTGTGAGTTTGGTCGCAGCCTTCCTGCCGGCTATGCTTGAGTCGGACAAGCGCTCGTTCATTGTAAACGTCGGTTCCAAGCAAGGCATAACGAATCCGCCCGGACACCCCATCTACAACATGGCCAAATCTGCGCTCAAGACGTATACAGAGGCGCTCGAACACGACCTTAGAAATAATCCCGCCAATCAAGCCACTGGAGCCAGGGTCACTGCGCACTTATTGGTTCCCGGTTGGACTACTACGGGTAACAGCGAACACAAAGCGGGCGCGTGGCTGCCTGCCGAGGTGGTTGATCGCTTGTTCCAAGCCCTGGCCCACGATGACTTTTACATCATTTGCCCGGACGGCGAAGTCACGCCAGAAATGGATAAGAAACGTATTTTGTGGGGCGCGCAGGACATGACCGAGAACCGACCCGCGCTGTCACGCTGGCATCCTGACTATGCAGACGCGGCTAAGTCGGTATGTGGCTAGATTGCTCCGGGCGCGGCAAACGGATTCTCTGAGAAACCTCTGCCTCGCTTCGATCTTTAGGGAAACTCCCCACGATATTTCTTGTTGATGACAAAGCCAAAACCAGAAAGGCTAACGCACAGGCTTTGTATGTCAGCTTCGCCCATTTTGCTCCGGCATGTCTGAAGGATCGGTCGACAAGTGCTGCGCAGGCGAAACACCAGATGAATGACGAGACCATGAATCCGCAAAAGAACACGGCATAGTGGACTGATGTTGGGTCGGACACACCTATTGCACCTAACGCGCTACCAAGAGCCGCCCAATAAGCGATGTTCTGCGGGTTGGTAATCGACAATAGAACACCGGATCTCAGCGCTTTTGTCTGAGTGTCCGCGCCGTTCGTAAATTCGCCCATTTCCTGACCAGCCGCGCGCCAGGAATCGTACGACAGCCAAAGCAGGTAGATGACGCCTGCAACCCCAAGCGGCAATCTCAAAGCCTCGATTTGCAATGTCATTCCCACGCCCGCCAATCCCAATATGGCCCAAAGTGCATCGCCTGCCAGGGAACCAATTTGGACTGCAAGAGCAGGACGGAAGCCGCCTGTGACGCCAACTTTTACCGTTTCAGCAAACACCGCCCCTGGCGCTGCGTTAAACAGGAGTCCGAGCACTAAGGCTGATAGAAATATCGAAATCACGATGGGTTCGCCAAGTAGTGGCTTTGACCGCTTAATTTCCAGGAAGGACGCAATAACCTTGTGATTGCACCTGCAAGGGCACATTGAACTTGCTGCGGAAGTTCTCCATCGCAATGCCCGCTGTCAGTTCCACGATCTGGGCATCGTTAAAGTGTGCGCGCAAGCGCTCGAAAAGCGCATCATCAACCGTTTCTCCGGTGATCGTCATGCGCTCGCCGTATTCGATCGCGGTCCGCTCCAGCTCAGTGTAGACATCGCTGTCACGCCAATGGGGAAGCGCCGCCACTTTTTCCTCGCCGCCATCTGCTTCGATCGCACGGACCGAATTGATGTCGACTCAGAATGGGCAGCCGTTAATCGCGGCGACGCGCACGTGGACTAACGCATGAAGCGAGGAGGGGATCAGTCCGGATTTCGGAAATGACGCGTAGAACTGCTTGGCCGCCGCAAGTATCGGTGGACAATGAGCCATCACGCGGGTTGGGTTGAGTAGATCACCAAACGCGGCACGCTCTTTGTCGAACAGCGCCTTGAGTTCAGGATTGCCATGATCATCGGTAATTTCCGGGATGCGGGGCATGCAGTTCTCCTTGGGGTTTGGCTCAGGCATTCATGATCGTGACCGCTCGGGCGTTCAGATACGCTTCCATTGCCTCCGGGCCGCCCTCGGACCCATAGCCAGAGTCTTTGATGCCGCCAAACGGCAATTCAGCCGATGGCATTGCAGGCATGTTCACCCACAACATGCCTACTTCCACCCGACGGGTCAGCAAGTCGGCGTTTTTCAAAGAGCTGGTGAAGGCATAACCGGCCAGGCCGTAGGGCAGGCGATTGGCTTCTGTGATGGCGTCCTCGAGTTTTTCAAACTGACGAATTGCTGCCATCGGGCCAAACGGCTCTTCATTGAACACCTTGGCTTTGACCGGCACGTCCGTCAGGATGGTTGGCTGCCAGAAGTTGCCCACATCGCCAATGCGTTCGCCGCCCAGCGCCACTGTAGCGCCTTGTTCAACCGCATCTTTGGTGAATTCGCTCATCGCGGTTACCCGGCGATCATTAGCAAGTGGCCCCATCGTTGTGCCTTCGGCCGCGCCATCGCCCACATTCAGGCCTTGGCTGTATTTGACCAGTTCGGCGGCAAACTCTTTGGCGATACTGGTATGGACCAGAAATCGGGTGGGAGAAATACAGACCTGACCGGCATTGCGAAACTTGGCGCCACCAGAGCATTTGACGGCCAGGGCGACATCGGCGTCTTCGGCCACGATGACTGGTGCGTGCCCGCCCAGTTCCATGGTGACCCGTTTCATGTGCTGGCCGGCTTTGGCCGCCAGTTGTTTGCCTACCGCGGTTGAGCCGGTGAATGTGATTTTACGGATCACCGGATGCGGAATCAGGTAGTCCGAAATCTCAGCCGGATTGCCGTAGACCAGTCCGAGAACGCCCGCCGGTATGCCGGCATCGTCGAACGCGCGGATCAGTGCCGCGGGAGCCGCCGGCGTTTCTTCCGGGGCTTTGACAATCATTGAGCAACCGGTCGCGAGCGCGGCGGCCATTTTACGAACAACTTGATTGATCGGGAAGTTCCATGGCGTGAAAGCCGCGACCGGGCCGACCGGATCTTTTATGACCATTTGACGGATAGACAAGTTGTTCCTGTGCGGGACGATGCGGCCATAGACCCGCAGGCCCTCGTCGGCAAACCAGTCGATGATGTCACCCGCCGCCATTGCCTCGATTTTGGCTTCGACCAGGGGTTTGCCTTGTTCCTGGGTCATGATGGCGGCGATTTCATCGGCCCGTTCGCGCATCAGGTTGGCGGCGTTACGCATGATTTTGCTGCGCTCGATCGGGGTCATGTCGCGCCAGGTCTCAAAACCAGTCTGGGTGGCTGCAAGTGCCCGGTCCAGGTCTTTGATACCGGCATGGGCAACCCGGCCGATTTCTTTGCCGCTGGCCGGATTCACAACCGCCAGGGTTTTGCCGTCGGCGGCTTCTTGCCACTGCCCGTTAATGAACAGTTGAGTATTGGGATAAGACATGGTCGGTTGTCCTGTAGTTAGGTTTGGAAGTCCTGGTGTCAAGCCAAGGCTACGAGCAACACTTATCGTACCGGACAGCAAGCCTGTAGCCACTTGGGCGGCCGCTTGTTGAGGAAGCTATGCGCGGTCGTATCGCAAGCGGCGCGTTAATCAGTCCTGGTTGTCGCAATCGTCGCGGATTGACTTCTCGACCCGAACCAGCATCTGGGTCTCTTCTTTATTGACCTTGGGTTTTTTTCCGGGCAGCGATTTTCGCCATTTTCTCTTCAGAAGGGTTGGCCCGGGGTTTCCGTGCGGCGTCGCGACGACAACCTTATCCAACTGCGCAGATCACCAACAAGGCCGGATCATCAACTTTCTACTATAATTTTGCCCAGCTATTCGCGCCGGCCAGGCGCTGAGGGCGGTTAAGCGCGGCTGAAAGAAGCGGAAGAACAATTTTGACGCACAATTTGCCGTGTGCTGGCGCATAAGTTGCCCGGGCGCTGGCGCACAAGTTGCCCGTGCGCTGGCGTAGCGTTGGTTGCTGCTGGATCAAAGTGGACGAAGGTGACGGTGTGATGCAGAGTTTTAAGTTGAAAAAAGGTCTTGACCTTCCGGTTGCGGGTGCGCCCGAGCAGAAGATTCATCAGGGCCCGGATATCCGGTCTGTTGCCGTGCTGGGTCCTGACTACATCGGACTGAAGCCGCGCATGCTGGTTCAGGAAGGCGAGGAGGTCGTGCGCGGCCAGCCCTTGTTCTGCCATAAGGATGCGCCAGAGGCCCTGATGGTCGCCCCAATGACTGGACGGGTGGCGGCAATAAATCGTGGCGCCCGGCGGGTGTTGCAAAGCGTCGTCATTGAAGTCACTCAATCTGATGACCCGGGGCTGGATTTCAGCGCGGTTGGCGGCACTGACTCCGCTGCCGGTGTCACAGAGAAGTTATGCGCAGCCGGCTTATGGACTTCTTTTCGGACCCGGCCTTATTCTGCAACCCCGCAGCCTGGCACCAGTCCGCAGGCCATTTTCGTCACGGCACTGGATACCGAGCCGCTGAGTGCTGACCCTGCCCTGATTATCGGGCAGGCCAAAGAGGCGTTCGTCGCCGGCCTGAAAGCAGTCAGTCACCTGACTGAAGGCAAGACATGGCTGTGTCAGGGGGAAGGCGATGCTATTGCGGGGGCCGAATTGCCGGGCGTTGAGCCTGCCTCGTTCGCCGGGCCGCACCCGGCGGGACTGGCCGGCACTCATATTCACTTTCTGAATCCGCTGCGGGCCGAAGACAAGGTCTGGACGGTCTCCTATTCCGACGTTATTGCGATCGGACGTCTGATGCTGACCGGGCATCTCGACCCCACGATCGTGATTGCCCTGGGCGGGCCGGTGGCCAGCAAGCCGCGACTCATTAAAACCGTGATGGGCGCTTCCACCACTGAACTGATCGCCGGCGAACTGACCACAGATGACCCGGTACGGGTCATTTCCGGGTCTATTCTCAGTGGCCAGCTAGCCTCGGGGCCGCTTGGCTATCTGGGCCGGTTTGCGCGCCAACTGACGCTTATCAGCGAAGATCACGAGCAGATTCCAATGGGCTGGATTCGTCCCATGCCCGGCAAATACGCTGTGCAGCCGGTGCTTGGCTCTGCGTTTGCCCGCAAACTATACAAGCTGACCAGCAACCTGAATGGCGGGCGGCGGGCGATGGTCCCGACCGGCACCTTTGAGCAATTGATGCCACAAGATTACCTGCCCACCCAGCTGCTGCGTGCTTTGCTGGTCATGGATACAGACAGCGCCCAGGCACTGGGAGTGCTGGAACTGGACGAAGAAGATCTCGGCCTGGTGGGGTTCGCCTGCCCGGCTAAATATGAATATGGTCTGGCGCTACGCGAAAGCCTGACCAAGATTGAAAAGGAGGGCTGAGCCCATGGGTTTACGCAGCTTCTTTGATCGCATCGAGCCGCTGTTCACCAGCGGGGGCCGCTATCAGAAGCTTTTCCCCATCTATGAGATGGTGGAGAGTTTCCTGTACACCCCGAAGGCGGTCACGACGGCAGCGCCTCACGCTCGCTCGTATGTCGACATGAAACGCATCATGACTTATGTCGTGATTGCGACGATTCCTGCCATTCTGTTTGGCCTGTTCAATACCGGGCAACAAGCCAACGCAGCGCTGGCCGCACTTGGTCCGGAGGCGGCCTCCGGCTGGCGCATCGATTTGTTGCAAGCCGCAGGCGTCTCACTGAACCCGGACAGCGTTGGGGCCAATATGGCTCACGGACTGCTCTATTTTCTGCCAATTTATCTGGTGACCCTGGTTGCCGGCGGAATCTGGGAGGTGATTTTTGCCACTGTCCGTGGCCATGAGGTCAACGAGGGTTTCCTGGTGACTTCCATGCTTTACACGCTGATCATGCCGGCCTCCGCGCCGCTATGGCAGGTGGCGCTGGGGATTTCCTTCGGTGTGGTGATTGGCAAAGAGGTCTTTGGTGGCACCGGTAAAAACTTCCTGAACCCTGCGTTGGTTGGGCGGGCATTCCTGTATTTTGCGTACCCGGCCAATATGTCCGGCGATTCAGTCTGGACGCCGGTTGATGGTTTCTCCGGCGCGACCGCGCTTGCGGTGTCGGCGGCCGACGGCTATCAGACGCTGGCCGCGCATGGGGTGACCTGGATGGATGCTTTCCTGGGTTTCGTTCAGGGTTGTATCGGGGAAACTTCAACGCTGGCCTGTGCCATCGGACTGGCTTTTCTGCTGGTCACCAAAATTGCCAACTGGCGGCTGGTTGTGGGTTGTCTGGGGGGCATGATTGTCTTCACGCTCCTGCTTAATCTGATCGGGTCCGATACCAACCCGATGTTCGCGATGCCCTGGTACTGGCATCTGGTCATTGGTGGTTATGCCTTCGGCCTGGTGTTCATGGTCACTGAGCCGGTGTCAGCCAGTCATACCAATGTCGGGCGCTATATCTATGGCGCACTGATCGGCGTTATGGTGGTGTTGATTCGGGTGATCAACCCGGCATTTCCCGAGGGCATGATGCTGGCTATCTTGTTTGGCAACGTTTTTGCCCCGCTGATCGACTATTTTGTGGTGCAGGCCAACATCAAACGCAGAGCACGCCGCTATGTCTGAACAAAACGCCAAAGGCTTTATTGCCCGGTTTCGAGATCTGCCAACTGATTCGGTTCCCAAGACAGTTTTTGTCGCGGTGAGTTTATGCCTGGTTGCGTCGATGATTGTTTCGGCCGCCGCCGTATCGTTGCGTCCGGTCCAGGAAGAGAACCGGCTGCGCGACAAGCAACTCAACGTCTTGCAGGTTGCTGGCGCCTATCAGCCGGATCTCGACGTTGCCGAGGCGTTTGCTGCGTTTGAGCCGCGTGTGCTGGAGTTGGCCAGCGGTGAATTTACCGAGCAATATGATGCCGAATCGTTCGAAGACCTGACCAAGTCGGACGATCCGGCCGTGGTGCGGGAACTGGCAGAAGATCCGGCTGGTATCGGCAGTCAGTTGAAATTCCAGTTGGTTTATCTGCTGCGCAACAAAGACGGTGAACTCGACAAAGTGATTCTGCCGATCAAAGGCTACGGCCTCTGGTCGACGTTATACGGCTTTATCGCGCTAAACAGCAACGGCAACGATATTTATGGCTTGCAGTTCTACCAGCATGGTGAAACGCCGGGTCTGGGCGCCGAGGTGGATAACCCGCGCTGGAAAGCCTTGTGGCGCGACAAAAAACTGTTCGATGAGTCCGGGGTGTTGAGCATCAGTGTTGCCAAAGCACCGCCACCGGCCGGCGAGAAGTTTCATATTGATGCACTGGCAGGCGCCACACTAACCTCGAGCGGCGTCGATAATCTGGTGCGATTCTGGATGGGCGAGCAGGGGTATGGCCCGTTTCTTAAACGTTTGCAAGCGGGAGCGATCTAATGGCACAGACACGACGATCTCTACTGGTCGATCCGCTGGTCGACGACAATCCAATAACCTTGCAGGTGCTGGGTATCTGCTCGGCGCTGGCCGTCACCTCATCGTTGAAGGTGGCGTTTGTGATGGCTTTGGCGGTGACACTGGTCACCGCGTTCAGTTCGATGTTTATCTCGATGCTGCGCAATCATATTCCCAGCTCGATTCGAATCATCGTGCAGATGGTGATTATCGCGTCGCTGGTCATTGTGGTGGATCAGGTTCTGAAGGCGTATGCCTATGAAATTTCAAAGACTTTGTCGGTGTTTGTCGGCCTGATCATCACCAACTGCATCGTGATGGGTCGGGCCGAAGCTTTTGCAATGAAAAACCCCCCGCTGGAATCGTTTATTGATGGGGTCGGAAACGGCCTGGGTTATGGCCTGATTCTGATGCTGGTCGGCGTGATTCGTGAATTGTTTGGCTCCGGGTCTTTGTTCGGCATCACCATTCTGCCGACGGTTAATAACGGTGGCTGGTATGTGCCTAACGGCTTGTTGCTGTTGCCGCCGTCGGCGTTTTTCGTGATCGGTTTGCTCATCTGGGCGTTCCGGGCCTGGAAGCCGGCTCAGGTGGAAGAGCGGGAGTTCAAGATTCAGGTAGTGGAGGCGCACTGATGGAGGGTTTGATTTCCCTGGCCGTGAAGGCTATTTTTGTTGAGAATCTCGCGCTGTCGTTCTTTCTGGGCATGTGTACTTTTATCGCGGTGAGCAAGAAAATCTCCACCGCGATCGGGCTCGGAATTTCGGTAATGGTGGTGCAGGCGATTACCGTTCCGGCCAACAATCTGCTGCTGACCGGGCTGCTTAAGCCCGGTGCCCTGGCCTGGGCCGGGTTCCCTGATGTCGATCTGACATTTCTCGGTCTGATTACCTACATCGGCGTTATTGCGGCAATGGTGCAGATTCTCGAGATGATCCTCGATAAATTCTTTCCGCCGCTCTACAACGCGCTTGGCATCTTCCTGCCTCTGATTACCGTGAACTGCGCAATCCTGGGCGGTTCCCTGTTTATGGTCGAGCGCGACTACAACTTTGCCGAGGCGACTACTTATGGTCTGTCGTCCGGGTTCGGCTGGGCGCTCGCCATTACGGCAATGGCCGGTGTTCGCGAGAAACTCAAATACTCCGACATACCTGATGGCCTGCAAGGACTCGGCATTACCTTCATTACAGCCGGGTTGATGGCGATGGCATTCATGTCATTTTCGGGCGTGAAGCTTTAAGAGGCCGACGATGGAAACTTTTACCCTGGGCGTTGCGCTCTTTACCGCCATCGTACTGGCGTTGGTCACGATCATCATGGTGGCCCGGTCGCGGCTGGTTTCTACCGGTAACGTCGAAATCACGATTAACGGCGAGAAGACCATTTCGGTACCGGCAGGCGGCAAGCTGCTGCAGACGCTTGCCGAGCAAAAACTGTTTGTTCCCTCCGCCTGTGGCGGCGGCGGTACCTGCGCGCAATGCCGGGTGCGTATTCACTCGGGCGGCGGCTCCATCCTGCCTACCGAGGAAGGCCACATCAACAAGCGTGAGGCCGCTCTTGGTGACCGCTTGTCTTGTCAGGTTGCCGTCAAGCAAGACATGCAGGTCGAAGTGCCCGAAGAAGTGTTCGGCGTCAAGAAATGGGAATGTACGGTTCGATCCAATGACAATGTTGCGACATTCATCAAAGAGCTGGTACTGGAGTTACCCGAAGGCGAGGATGTGAATTTCCGGGCCGGCGGCTATATCCAGATAGAAGCGCCTGCTTATGACCTTGAATACAAGGAGTTCGATGTCGCCGAGGAGTACCGCGAGGACTGGGATCGCTTCGACCTGTGGCAGTACCGATCTACGCTTGCTGAGCCAATCGAGCGGGCGTATTCAATGGCGAACTATCCCGACGAAAAAGGCATCATCATGTTGAACGTACGGGTCGCCTCACCGCCGCCCGGGTCGCAGGGAATTCCGCCCGGTTTGATGTCTTCCTATATTTTCAACCTGAAACCCGGGGACAAAGTCACGATCTCCGGGCCGTTTGGTGAGTTCTTCGCCCGCGAAACAGAAAAGGAAATGGTGTTTATTGGCGGCGGCGCCGGTATGGCTCCGATGCGTAGTCATTTGTTTGATCAACTGACTCGCCTAAAGACCAAGCGCAAAATCAGTTTCTGGTACGGCGCGCGGTCAAAGCGTGAGATGTTCTACGTCGAAGACTTTGATTCTCTGGCGGCGGACAATCCGAATTTTGAGTGGCATGTTGCGCTGTCTGATGCACTGCCAGAAGATGAGTGGACTGGCTACACCGGTTTTATTCACAATATTCTGTTTGAGCATTACCTGAAGGATCACCCGGCACCCGAAGACTGTGAGTTCTATATGTGCGGGCCGCCAATCATGAACCAGTCGGTCATCAATATGTTGCTCGATCTCGGCGTGGACCGTGAAGACATCATGCTGGATGACTTTGGCGGCTGAACCCGTGGCAGATGATGAACCGTCGGTATCGTTTAGCCGACTATCGCTTAGCCAACAATCATTTGTCTCATTTTGAGGGCTTCATATTCCAGTTCCTTCAACCGGAACTGCACGACGTCACCGATAGAGACCATGCCGCACAGTTGGGTACCGCGCCTGACTGGCATATGGCGGAACCGGCCTTTGGTCATCCAGCGTAACAGGTCAACCAGCAGATCATCTGGTGTGCAGGTTTGCACGTCACGGGTCATCAGGTTTTCGACCAGTTGCGGCAGGGTCTGGCCGGGCGTGTCTGCCATACGGCGCACGATGTCCCGCTCTGACAAAATGCCCAGCAGGGCTCCGCTCTGGTCGGTAACGACCACCGCGCCAATGCTTTTTTCCTTGAGCAGTTTGACGACATCGTGGACGGTGTCGCTGGGACGGACCGCGCAGATTGATTCGCCTTTGCCGGCGAGCAACATCGCGACGGTAGAGTTACCGTGCGACAGATTTGAGTCGATCGTCTGGCTCTTGGTTTCAGCTTTGTCAGACTTGTCGGCGCGTGTGGGCGCCTGGTATGAACTGGGTGGCATCCGCTTGATCCTCCGGTCGTTGAATCGATCGCTGCAACCCATAGTAGCGCGGGCAGGCATAGTCCAAAAGCCCCAATTTGTCTTTTTACAGCCTTAGTGCGGAAGCCATGATGCTTAGCAGCCTTTACCTGACCCCGCTGACTGGTGCGCTGATTGTGGTGGTAACCGTTTTGTGCGGCCATTGGTTTCGGCGTGCCTGGAAAGAGCAGGGGCCGCGATGGCAGCGCCAGGCGTGGTTGTTCGGGGTGCTGGCGGCCACCGGGTTGCTGACGCTTGCGTTTGTGCCGCTCAAATTCTGACGGCGACGGGAGAGCAGGCATGCGCCGTTGGTTAACCCCTTTTCTTGTCGTGTTGGCCATTGCCGGGTGCCGCAATGCCGGCGAGCACCAGGTGTTACATCTGGCCGGTCAAACGATGGGGACTGCTTACAACATTATTGCGATAGGCCCGGGCCTTGAGCGGGAGTCGCTGTCGAACGCGGTCGAAGCGAGTCTGGCGGCTGTCAATGCCAGTTTGTCCAACTGGGACCCCGATTCGGAGGTCGCTCGCTTTTCGGCCTCAGAGCGGACCGATCCGGTTGAGATCTCCGCCGCATTGACTACCGTCATGGGCGCCGCGCGCGACGTTCATGCCCAGAGCGCCGGTCGGTTTGATGTCACGCTTGGGCCGCTGATTGATCTTTGGGGGTTTGGCCCGCGCCGACCCGCCGACCCGCAGCCATCTGACTCAGCGATCAGGCAGGCACTGCAACTGGTTGGGCAGGAGCGTTTGTTGACGCTGAACAGCGCGGCGATGACTCTGACCAAATCTCGTGCCGGCGTCGGAGTGAACCTGAGCGCGATAGCCAAGGGGTTCGGCGTAGATGCGGTTGCTCAGGCATTACACAAGGCCGGGGTTCAAAACTATATGGTCGAAATTGGCGGCGATCTCGTGACCCGCGGGGTCAACAAACAGGGCGAGCCCTGGCGTATCGGCATTGAAAAACCGGTGTCGGGGGCAAGCACGGTTCAGTTGGTCGTTCCGGTCAGCAACCGCGGGCTCGCCACCTCCGGTGACTATCGAAACTTTTTCGAGGCAGACGGAGTGCGCTATTCGCATATTCTTGACCCGACCACCGGGCGGCCGGTCGCTCACCGGACCAGCTCAGTGACCGTCGTGGCGGAAAACGCCATGCTGGCTGACGCATGGGCAACCGCCATGTTGGTGCTGGGTGAGCAGGCCGGGCTGGAACTGGCCAACGCGGCGGACTTGGCGGTGTACTTCATCAGCCGGGATGCATCAGGGGCGCAAGACACGTATATTACGGTCCAGAGCAACGCATTTTCGGAGTTGATGGCCGCGCAGTAGTTTTAACTGTGGCCGCGGCGACGCCGCCTGGCGGCGCACTCCGTTTGACGACATGAGTATATTCATTTGAGTACATTTATTCTGGCTTTTATCCTGTTGGCACTGGTGATGGTGGGTATGTCGCTGGGCGTCATGTTTGCGGGCAAGACGATCAAAGGCAGCTGTGGCGGCCTGAACGCCATTGCCGGCGCTGACAAATGCCTGGTCTGTCAGAAAGATATAGACCCGGACAGCCCGCTGAGAGACCGGCTGCATTGCAAGCGCGCCCGCCAGTCCGCCTGACCTGCGGACATCATGACCGAACCAAGATGGCAGGACCTGCCGCCCGATCAACTCGAGGCGATTTATAACCCCCGCGTGGCGGTTGCAGATTCGGTGGCCGGACTCGCCCGGCGTGCAGCACTGTCAGCTCAGGCCAGGGCGCACCTGGCCGGCATCTGTCGGGTGAGCGAAGACCTGCGCTACGGTACCAATCCCAAAGAGTGTCTTGATCTGTACCGGCCTGCGGCAAGTCCGGTCGGGCCAGCTCCGCTCGCCTTGTTTGTACACGGCGGGTACTGGCGCGGTCTGGATAAACACGACACCAGCCTGGTGGTGCCGGCGCTGGTGGATGCCGGTGCTGTTGTGGCGAACGTCAATTACGATTTATGCCCGGCCGTGTCTCTCGACACGATCGTCGAAGAAATCATCCGGGCAGTGCGTTTTTGCCACGACAAGGCTGCCGACTGGGGTGCTGACGCGAGCCGTCTGGTCTTGATTGGCCATTCCGCCGGTGCTCATCTGTGTGCGCGTGTGATGAACGCTACCAGTCAGTCGGCGCTTGCGGCGGCCGATCTGGTTAGCGGTGTTGCGGCAATCAGCGGAATCTATGAACCCGAAGTCATTACTCACCTGACGGTTAACGCGGAAGCGCAAATCGATCTGGACACCGCGCGGCGCAACGACTGTCTGTCGGAAAAACCGCAAGGCGCAGCCCGTTTCGCCGTCTGGGCGGGCGGCAACGAACCGCCGGGCTGGATTGATCAGTCGCGCCGATATGCCGCTCTCGTGCAGGCCGCAGGTTTCGATAGCGAATTCTTTGTGTTGCCACAAACCGATCACTTCTCGGTGTTGGACGAATCGTTCGTGCCGGGGTCAGAAGGCTTTGCCCGGATCGCTGCATTGCTTAACGCGACAGACTGACTGGTCGTTGTCGCGCCGTACTTACCATTGCAATGCTGATACCGCCTTGCCGTACAGCGGCTGACGATAAACGGCCCGGGCTGCCCGGCCATTGGCGGCGCCGGCACAGACGTGGCAGGGGAGTAAATGTTCTTCTCGCGGATGACACGCCCTGGCCGCAGGCGCCTGCAACCAGTTTGATAATTGTTGCCGTCGGGCAGCGCCGTCGAGCTCGGGTTTGGTGCAGGTTGTGACCAGCCAGTCATCAAACTGCCGCGCTTGTTCGGCGGCTGTCGGGTCGTTGGAGCGGAACGTCGACAGGTTGTGAAACGACAAGCCCGAGCCGATAAGCAAGGTCTGCTCCGTCAGGGCAGGGCGAAGCGCTTCGCCGAGCGCCCAATGGGCATCAGGGTCGAGCGAGGACAGCAGCGAAACTTGCACGCAAGGAATCTGTGCGGCCGGGTACATCAATTTCAACGGTACAAACATGCCGTGGTCGAACCCGCGCGATTCATCGACCACCGGGTTGAGCCCGGCATCCTGCAAGGCATGGGTCAGCCGCGCGGCCAGTGGCGGTGAGCCGGGCGCCGGGTACTGTATTTCATAGGCTTTGGGTGGAAAGCCGCCGTAGTCGTAGATAAGCGACGGGTTTGCGCCACTTGTCACACTGGGGGTCGGAGCCTCCCAGTGAGCGCTAATCATGACGATTTCTTTCGGGGTGTGGACGGATCGTGGCCAGCGTTGCATGAACGCGGTCAGGTCTTGGTGAGCCGGGTCACCGAGAAGCGGCATCGGGCCGCCTCCGTGGGGCAGGTACAAAATGTTCCGATCATTCATCGAAATCAGTATAGTCGGTTCGAGAGTCTGTCAACGAGGGCTTCAGGCTTTTCGATAGAGATTTCAGATTGACTCGAATCAGGTTTTCGATCGTCTTTTTATCCATCGAATCGATTAATATTTTTTGTTGTCTTTTCTTCTTCCAATCCGTTGCAATGAGCAGGTCAGATGGTTGGGGGGCGCTGGCTGGTCCGCTTTCATCGCTATTCGATTCCAGACCGGACTGTTTTTGAAGACCTTCGCGCAGGGACGATCGAGGAATCGGAGCGTATTCCGACTGGCGAAGCAGCACTCTGAATCCGTTGGCTCTTGTGAATCAAGAGCCAAGCTGTTGAATTGGTCCGTAGTGACCAGAACCAAGGTAAGAAAACAATGAAACTGGCGATTCTTTCTTGCGGCCCAAATGCTTACAGTACTCGGCGCCTGAAGCAGGCCGCTCTAGACCGCGGGCACAATGTCAAGGTATTGAATACCCTGAAATTCTCCATTGACTTGCAGCGTGGTGTGCCTGATCTGTACTTTCGGCAGAAACCGCTTAGTCACTATGATGCTGTTCTGCCCCGGATTGGCGCTTCGATCACATACTTCGGTACGGCTGTTGTTCGGCAGTTTCAGGAAATGGACGTCTTTTGTGCCAACACCGCTCATGGCATAAGCAACTCTCGCGACAAGCTTCGAAGTCTTCAAATTCTCAGCCGTCACCAGATTGGCATTCCCCGAACGACTTTCGTACGCGATAAAAAAGACGTTCTGCCGGCTATTGAAAGAGTCGGCGGCGCGCCGGTGATCATCAAGCTGATCGAAGGCACACAAGGGATTGGGGTGCTTCTTGCAGAATCCACCAAAGCGGCCGAGTCTATTATCGAACTCCTTCAGAGCCAGAAGCAGAACGTCTTGATTCAGAAATTCGTTGCCGAAAGCAAAGGGAAAGACATTCGAGCGTTTGTGGTGGGAGACAGAGTGGTAGCGGCGATGCGCCGTGTCGCGCAGGGTCAGGAGTTTCGCAGTAATGTCCATCGAGGCGGCATCGCGGAAGCGGTGGATTTGCCTGACGAATATGCCGAAACAGCGGTCAGGGCAGCCCAGATCATGGGCTTGCAGGTCGCTGGTGTCGATATGCTGGAAAGCAAGACCGGACCGCAGATCATGGAGGTCAATTCATCTCCCGGGCTTGAAGGTATTGAGCGATGCACCGAACTCGATATTGCCGGTGCGGTTATTGATTATATTGCCGCCCAGGTGGACTTCCCAGAGATTGATGTGCGCCAACGCCTCACTGTCAGCAAAGGGTACGGTGTCAGCGAGATCTATATTCCCAAAGGGTCTGATTTTGTTGGCATGAGCATTCACGACACCCGGCTTCACGAAAAAGACATTAATGTTCTGACGCTCTATCGTGCCGCCAAGGCAATTCCCAATCCGAAAAAAGAGCGCATTCTTGAGCCAGACGACAAACTGCTTTGTTTCGGAAAGCTGGAATCCATGCGCGGCATGATTCCGACCAAAACCCGGCGCAGACGACGCCCTGAACTGGAAAACCGCAAACCTGATGCGGCCTCCTAGTCAGAGAGCGGCGGCGAGGTGCCCGCTTAACTGGCAGTCTTGGTGCGCAATTTGGCAAAGTGCTCATCCCACCCGGCATCGAGCGCCATTAGCAAGCCGAGTGCGGCGTCTCCGGCGGCCTCGCCAATACCTTCGTGAACCAGTGTCACCCTGGTTCCACCGGCAGCTTCTTCCAGGGTCCAGTTGACGGTGGTCATGGCGCCGCCCAGTGGTTTGACTGTAAACGAGTAACTCAGGAATGAGGGCTTTTTGGCGCTTATGACTTCGCCCCAGCATACCTTTGAGTTAATGTCGCCAGCGGTGGCGAGCAAGGCAAAAGGTTGTCCTTCACGCAAATCGGCATCGGCGGGATGAAACCATTCTTCCAGTTTGTCTTTCTCAGTAAGGAACGCCCAGACGGTATCTCTTGAGGCAGCGAGAAAAATCGTCTTATGGATAGTGTTCGTGTCGTTCGTGTTCATTTTTTCCTCCGGTTGGGTTTTTTTGATGGCGTGGCTTCGACGGCACTTTTCAACGAGCCGAGAGCGCTATCCCAGAATTGATCAAAGTAGTTGAACCAGTCAGCGGTTGACTTGATGCCTGCCAGGTTCAGTTTGCTGACTCGTTCTTTGCCACGCGAGGTTAGCGTGATCAGTTGGCCTTCCTCGAGAATTGTTAAGTGCTTCCGCACTGCGGTGCGGGTCAGGTCGAAGCTGTCAACCACCTCGGTTATCGTCATGTCATTCTGGCTTAACCGCATCAGAATGGCTCGTCGCGTCGGGTCGCCCAGCGCCCGAAAAGAAGATTGAAGGTCGGTGCTCATGGCTCAACCCGGGCAAGGTCGTCGCTTGTTGCGGCGAGTTTTCCGGCCATTTGGTTTGAGGGGATATTGCCCAAGACGGTATCTTTGGCAGTGACGCGTGTGCCGGTGATTGGCGAATAGTGGCTTGTATTCATCTGGCGCTCCATGTTTCGTACTTTGAATAACACTAAAAGGTGTTGTAAATCATAACACCAAAAGGTGTTACGTCAACGGCTTTATTTGTTGGTGAGTTATCTGATCAGGACTTTTGAATGCCGCAATACAGAACAATCGAGCAAACCTTTACCGGTCAACAGACCTCCGATGGAGCCGGCGTTAAGTTGACGCGCATCCTCACGCAAGACTTGCAGCAACGTCTGGATCCATTCCTGATGTTGGATGTGTTTGGCTCTGATAAACCGGACGAATATATCGCCGGGTTTCCGGAGCATCCGCACCGGGGCTTTGAAACCGTTACCTATATGTTGAATGGTCGTATGCGGCATCAGGACAGCCGTGGCAATCATGGTGTCCTGGAGCCGGGTGGCGTGCAGTGGATGACAGCCGGGCGCGGAATCCTGCACTCAGAGATGCCTGAGCAACAAGACGGATTACTCGAAGGATTTCAACTCTGGATCAATTTACCGGCCGCCCGAAAAATGGTCGAACCGCTCTATCAGGATTTACTTTCTGAGCAGCTTCCGGAGAAGCAGTTTGTTGACGGAAGTATGGTGCGCGCCATCGCGGGTGAATTTGAGGTGCAGTCAGGCACCGCTTCGCGTGAGCGGCTGACCGGCGCGATTAAGCGCCCGGATACCCAACCGATTTTTGCTGATATTCATCTGGAGGCAGATTCTTCGCTGACTTTGTTTTTACCGGTTAATCATTGCGCTTTTGTTTATACCTACCGGGGCTTAATCGAGATTGCCGGTCAGTCGCTGCCATCCGGGGAAATGGCTGTGCTCAGCCAAAACGACGACGAGGCTGATCGTGTGAGCCTGTCGGCTGCTGATGCCTCTCGCGCGATACTTATCGCTGGCGCCGCGCTGCATGAACCCATCGCCCAATACGGCCCTTTCGTGATGAACACACATGATGAACTGATACAGGCCGTCGAGGATTTTCAGGCGGGTCGGTTGGGCAGGGATTAGCCTTCTTATTCCTTTTTGTGGCTGCATGAGCGAGTTCGGGCGCCACAGGCCTGGTTTGTGACTTATTCTGGTCAATCCGATGGCGCTTTGGGCGCGCCGGTCACCGAAGCGTCAAACTACGGAACCAGGGGGCTTGCATTGCTCGATTTGACGGGCGATGGCCGGCTCGACCGTGTGTTCGCAGACGGTTTGACGATCGCGGCTCAGAAGGCTGATGGCGGGTATGAGCGACCGACATTCTACGGCTCATTTGACAGCGGTTCTGGCCGATACCCTCAGATCGGAGACCTTAATTCGGATGGACACAATGATGTGATAACCCCACTGGGTTCTGGTGAATGGATCATCCTCGAGGGGCGGGGCAGAACCAACTCGATGAGTGTTCAGGCGTTGCGTAATGAAATAATCCTGAGTGACTGAATACGAGTCGAAACCCAAAAAAACTGATTTAGGCTCGTGGACTGCCTGAATATGCCGATGCGATCACGGGGGCTTCCCGTCGCAACCAGGCCCAAAGGGCGATAAAACTGACCGCACAGACAAACGCCAGCGTTGCCGACCAGGGGACTAGCCGGCCGCCGGCTAGCGCAACTAAACCGGTGGCGATTGCCGCCGAACTGAGTTGGCCAAAGGCACCATAGAACGCTGCCGTAAAACCGGCGATTTTGCCATGCGGATCAAGCGTCAGGCTCGCGGTATTGGAGTAAACCGGTAAGTAGCCAACGGCAAACAATACGACAAGTGCAGCCAGTCCATAGGCGTTGAGGTGCCCAAACCAGGCGAGTACGACGGTAACAGACATGGCGCTTGTCATCACCAGTGCGCCGCATATTGATGCACGCACGGTGCCAAACCGACCGATCAGCCAGTGGTTGCAGAATTGCCCGACAACAATGCCCAGGCCATGCGCGGCGAATAGCAGTGCGAACAGGGTGCCCGTAACGCCAAACTCATGCTCCATGACGGAAGCAGTCCCGGAGATAATGATGACAAGACTGACCATCGTCCAGGCTGACAGCAGCAGGAAGTAGCGCGACTGGGGGTGTTTAAAAATTGCCTGAATGTTGCTGGCGACCGTGGCTGGATTTAGTGCGCTTGGATTAGGCGTGGCGAGCGTTTCGGGGATTTTCAGCAGCGCTACCAACAAGGCAGCTGCCATCAGCATCATGGCTGCAAAGATAATCTGCCAGTTGCCGCCCAGTTCGATCAGCGCGGCGCCGATCAGCGGCGCGACGATCGGGCCGACGGAAAAGATGCCGGATGCCAATGCCATGTTCTGCGCCATCGCCGTACCCGTGAAGCGATCACGGATGACTGCTCTGGCCACGACCGGTGCAGCACCTGCCCCCAGGCCTTGTAGCGCCCTGCCAGTCAGCAGTGCAGAAATGTCGGTGGCAAAGATGGCGGCAAGCGTGCCGGCAAGATAAATGCTCAGGCCCAGGCATACGGCCGGGCGTCGGCCGTAGCGGTCTGAAAGCGGGCCGAAGAATAACTGGCCAATGCCCAGGCAGAAGATATTGACAGTGATGGTGGCGGTGACCAGTTCATTGGTCGTTTGCAGTGACTCGCGAATCTGGGAAAAGAACGGTAGCGTAATGTCGATCGAAAATGCGGTGATCGCCATCAGCAAACCGCAATAGACCGTGACCGCCCGGTCACTGAGCGGTTGCTTCATCGGCTTAGGATTTCTGGGCGGCGGTTACCGTGATTTCGACGGTAAAGTCGGGGCGGGCGAGTTTTGCTTCGCCACAGGCCCGCGCGGGGGCATGACCTTCAGGTACCCAGGCATCCCAGACAGCATTCATCTCAGCAAAGTCTTTCATGTCGGCGAGCCAGATGATTGCCTGGAGAACATGCTCCCGATCAGAGCCGGCCGTCTCCAGGTGGGCATCGATCTTGTCGAGGATTGATTGGGTTTGCTGGGCTACCGTCTCTCCTGCGGTACCGACCTGACCGGCGAGATAGATGGTGCCGTTGTGGGTCACGATTTGACTCATGCGTTGGTTGCTTTGCAGACGGGTAATGCTCATCTAGTGTCCTTGGTTGGGTGGTATTGGGGGGCAGTCAGCTCAGGCAGCGATTTTTTCTGTCTGATTGGCTGGTTGAGTCATGGCTTGATGTTGCGAATCGCGCTGAGTCAGAGCGGTTTCAGCCTGCGCCTCTCTGATATGACCATAACCACGCACTGACTCAGGCCAGGAAAGAAACGCTGTCGCGGCCTCTATATTAGTGCCGCTCAGGTTTTGCGTCACCCAGGTCAGGTCGCTCTGGTATTGGCTCAGCAGCTTGCGGGACAGTTGGCGTTCGGCATTGTTTCTGAAAAAGTCTAGTGGTGTTCCCCGCAGGAAGCGCGCTTTGGCCAGCAGTTTGAAAGCGTTCATCAACCAGGGGCCAACTTCCGTTTTCTGCAGTTGTCCGGTTTTTTTGTCGCGCTTGCCAAAAGGCCCACCGGCAACATGGAATCGCAGTTTGTAATCACCATCAAATGCGGTGCGTAATTCCTGCTGGAAAGCCGGGCTCGCATACAAACGGGCCACTTCAAATTCATCTTTGTGGGCCATTAGTTTGGCCAGATTTCTGGCCGCAGTCTGGGCAAGGGTTTCGCCGGCGTTGCCGAATGACTTGCTTGCTTCCTGGATGGCATTCATTTGCTTGCGGTATCTTTTCGCATAGCGCTTGCTTTGATAGTCGGTCAGCAGGGCAGCGCGGTGCGCGACGATGTCTGAGAAGTTGTTCAGCCGCGGGCGGCTCAGCGACAAGACATTGGAGGTGTTTTCGGCGTTTGCGTCGGCGCCAGGCACCGCTGAAGCCTTTGCGGCGGCTTGTTCGACTGCCGACAGATTGACAGCGGCTTGTCGTCCCCAGTGAAAAGCGGCCTTGTTCATGGGGATTGCCACGCCGTTGAGTTCTATCGCGCGGTGGATCGCTTCCAGTGAAAGCGGGATCCTGCCCATTTGCCAGACGGTTCCCAGCAGCATCATATTGGCGCCGATGGAGTCGCCCAGCAGTTCGCGGGCCAGTCGCAAGGCATCGTACTGAGTAACGGTTTCGCCCAGTGCGGCGCTGACTTTTTCCACCAGCGCCGGACCGTTGGCCGACCAGTTAGGGTCGCGCGAGAAGGCAGAGGTTGGCACCATGTCCGTGCAAACCGCGCCACCGGTCTTACCTGGCGCAAGCCGCTCGATGGATTCATCACTGGCGCTGACAATCAGATCGCAGCCGACCAGTGCATCTGCTTCACCGGCTGCGATCCGGGTGGCATGCAGCAATTTGGGGTCAGCGGCCAATTTGACGTGCGAATGAACCGATCCGTACTTCTGGGACAAGCCGGTGACATCCAGGTTTGAGCTGTAGTAACCCTGCAGGTGGGCGGCTACGGCCAGTGTCTGGCCAATAGTCACGACCCCTGTGCCGCCGATACCAGTGATCAGGATGCTCCAGGAGCGGTCCGGCAACTGGAACTGCGGATCGGGCAGTTCGGCGACGGCATCCGCGATGACGGCTGTCTTGGGTGTCCGGGTATCGGTTGATCCGGGCTTGGATTTACCACGCAGTTGTGCGCCTTCGACTGTGACGAAACTCGGGCAAAAACCTTCTGTGCAGGTAAAGTCCTTGTTGCAGGAGGATTGATTGATCCGGCGTTTTCTGCCCAGCTCGGTTTCGAGGGGTTCTACGGACAAACAGTTCGAGACCTGCCCGCAGTCGCCGCAGCCTTCGCAGACCGAGGAGTTGATAAAAGTGAACTGGTTGGGGTCTTCCCATTTGCCGCGTTTGCGCATGCGCCGGCGCTCGGTTGCGCAAGGCTGGTCATAGACGATCACCGAGACTTCCGGGTATTCGCGGAAATCAAGTTGTACCGCTTCAAGCTCACTGCGATGGTGTACCGGAACACCCGGAGGTAACTCGACCCCTTCGTATTTGAGGGGTTCGTCGGTGACGACGGCCATCTTCTTGACGCCCTCGGCTGCAAACTGTTTGAGGATGCCTGGTACAGACATTTCGCCATCAACCGGCTGGCCGCCGGTCATTGAGACAAAGCCGTTATAGAGGACTTTGTATGTCATGGGCACCTTGGCCGCCACCGACTGACGCACAGCCAGAAAACCGGAATGAAACAAGGTGCCGTCACCGATGTTGGAAAAAACATGTTTTTCCTCGGTAAACGGGTGTTGTCCGACCCACATGACGCCTTCACCGCCCATGTGCGACCAGGTGGTCGTTTTGGTCGGGTCTTGAAGCAGCGCGGTTGCATGGCAACCGATACCGGCCAGCGCACGGCTGCCATCAGGAACTTTGGTGGAGCGGGCGTGCGGACATCCGGAGCAGAACGTTGGCGCGCGAACCGGCACGATAGTACCGGCGCCCGCTGCGACGCCTGGGCGCTGAATCTGGATGGTTTTGGTGGGCCCCGTATCGGCACCGTCAGTCGCGGCGGCGTCAACAGTCTGGGCGGGTTCAGGGGCGGCAAGCTGCGGCGTAAACCCGGGCACGACGGCGAGCGGCATCGTGCACTGAGCCGTCAGGTCGGTGCCTGTGTGGCGTCGCAACACCTCGTTGGTTATCGAGGCAATCAGCGCGGGTGAGATTTCACCGGCATTCGGAAAGAGCCGGGGAGTCAACTGCGCATCGAAGACGCCGCCTTGATCGTGTTTGCCGTAGATTGCCGGCGGGTTGGGGGTGCCATACAGAATGGCGCGAATCTGGTCTTCGATCAGCGGCCGTTTCTCTTCAATGGTGACGATCGCATCAAGGCCGGTCGAGAAATCGCGGATGATCTCCGGCTCCAGCGGCCAGACCATGCCGATTTTAAGAATGCGTAAACCCGCTTGCGCCGCGCTTTGCTCGTTCAGGCCAAGGATTGACAGTGCCTGTTGCAAATCCTGCCAGGCTTTGCCGGCCGCAATCAGACCGATTTTTGCGTTTTGGTCGCCGACAGTGATTTTGTTCAAGCCGTTAGCCCTGACATAAGCCATCACGGCACGATGTTTGTGATGATAGAGCCGGTCTTCCTGGGGCAGTGGCATATCTACCGGGCGGCTGTTTAATCCGCCGTCAGGGGCAGACGGCAATTGCGGCAAAGTAATCGCAGGGGAGTCCGGCGCAACGTAAACAGAGCCGCCGCCTTCGACAACGTCCGTCACCACCTTCATGCCGGTCCAGCAACCCGAGAAGCGACTCATGGCAATCGCATGCAAGCCGAAATCAAGCAACTCCTGGGCATTGGCCGGGTAAAGTACGGGAATACCGGCCGCCACAAAGTTAAGGTCGGAGTAGTTGGCAACCGTAGACGATTTTGCGCCGTGATCATCGCCGGCGATTGCAACGACCCCACCGAGTCGACCGGTGCCCGCCTGATTCGCATGGCGCATTGGATCGCCAGAGCGATCGACACCAGGGCCTTTGCCGTACCAGATGCCAAAAACGCCGTCCACTTTTGCGCCCGGAAATACGCCAACGTACTGCGATCCCCACAATGCTGTCGCGGCGAGATCTTCGTTAACACCCGCACGAAAGACAACATTCTGTTGTTTGAGTTGGTCTTCTGCCGCCCATAGTTCAATGTCGTAGCGGCCCATCGGAGAGCCCCGGTAACCCGAGATATATCCGCCGGTGTTCAGGCCTGCTGCCGTATCGCGGAATCTTTGCTGGAGCGGCAATCGGACAAGTGCTTGCATCCCGGTCATGTACAGCCAACCTTTTTCAACCGTATAACGGTCGGTTAGCGTCATCTGCATACGATCTGGCAGGGCGGGTGCATTCATGGGAGGTCTCCGGGCGGTGAACTACAGTCGGTGATTTTACTCCGCCATGGTTCGCAGGGGCGTGTTGACCTTTCTGACTACTCGTCCGGCGGTTTGACTGCCATTGTCAGGGCCGGTGCCATTAATCCCCACACGCCATCGGGCAGACCGTTAATTCGTTTGTTCACGGCATAATGAAAACGCAGCTCGGTCAGAAACGCGACTGGCGAGTCTTCAGTAATCAGTTGTTGGGCCTCGGCGTAAAACGCACGCCGTTTTTCCTGATTTAATTCGCTGGCGGCTTTGTGTAGCAAGCTGTCTACCATCGGGTTCCGGTAGCTCTGGGTGTTAGACCATAGCGCCCCTTTGCGGATGTTCGAACTGAGCCAGGTTCGGTGCATGCCAATGGCTGGATCTCCCCAGTTCCAGACTGTATCGAGGCTTGCTTCAAACTGATGGCTGGCGATCCGGTTTGCCCAGGTTGAAAAATTGTTCGAGCGGCGGGCGTTGACCTTGACGCCGACTTTCTTCAGTGCATCAACCAGGTAATGCTGCAACGTACTGATCTCCGCTATACCTGGTATCGCATCGATGGTCAGGTCAAACCGGATGCCGTCCTCGTCCGGCAGCAGGCCGGCCTCATCGAGTAGTTGACTGGCTTTCTTGAGGTTGAGATCGTAGGGGTTGACTTGCGCGCTGTAGTACGGATTACTCCGACCAATGGGTCCGGTTGCTCGTCCGTGAACCCCGGCCATCAGTTCTTCCTGAATGAATTTTTTGTCGATGGCGTAGTTAAGCGCCTGACGAACCCGTCGGTCTGCGAGCCGGGGCTTGGTCAGATTGAACGCCAGCCAGACGATAGGCCCAATGGCCGGCGCTGCATCAGATACCACCGAGACGGTCGGAAACTTCGCCGCTCGTTGCAGCTCGGAGGCACTCGTTAATTGAGTGTGGATGTCGATATCGCCGCGTTTCAATGCTCGCAGCAACCGGGCCGGACTATCGTAGCGCCTGAATGTAATCTTTTTGATCCGTGGTTTCTCAGGCAGAAAGAAGTCGTCGAATTTTTCCAGCTCAATTCGTTCGCCCGGCTGAAAGTCAAGCAGTTTGAATGGACCCGAGCCGGTTGGCCTGATGTTCATCGGATGGTTTCGAATATCTTCGCCGGTATCAAACACATGTCGGGGCAGAATTGGCAGTAGCGGGGTCGACAAGGCCATTAACAAACCGGGGTGCGGCGTGTTCAGTTTGAAGGTGGCGTTTTCAGCATCGTCGATCGTCATGGCGACAATCGGCGCGAAGATCGCTTTCAGCGGATGGTGTTGACGCACGGTTTCCAGTGAGAACAACAAGTCTTCAGTGGTGATCGGCTCGCCATCGTGGAATCGGGCGTTTGCCTGCAGACGAATCCTGACTTCAAGGCCGTCCGCTGAGACCTGCCATTGCCTGGCAAGATATGGCTGCAGTTTCCACTGGCTGTCCACGGTGAGCAGGCTGGCAAACAACTGCGCTCCGGGCAGCAGTGTGCTCATGCCATATTGCACTGCCGGGTTTAGCTGGCGGGTACCCAGGGTTGAGCCAATCACGATGTGATGCTGCCGTCGCGGGTCAATTTCGGGGGTGGTTCTGGCAAGACCGGCTACTGGCCCGCCACCCAGGCCTGCCGCCAGCGTTACGCCGGCCCCGCGCAACAGTCGCCTGCGGCTCGCACTCATACTTCCTCCAACCTCAATTTCTGATTTATGACTGAATCTTGCCAGTCTTTTGATTTTGATTCAGAGTCATAGCCCGCCCGTAGGGGCAAAACCCGAGATTCCGCAACAATGTCTCAAGCTTTTGCAATTGCTCGGCTGAGAGCGCTGAAATGACAATCAGGTGCCCCAGGTGTTCTGTGGCGCGCATCCAGCGGGTGAGGACGCTGCGCCCGGCAACGCATTGCAGCAGAAATAGTTCGTCAGACGTGCCTGAAAAAATACCTTTGGCGCGGAAGATACCACCCGGCGGGCTTGCCAGCGCGGCTTGCAAGTCTGTCAGGTCGATTGGCTTGTCGCAGAAGTAGTGCCGGCTTTCCAGGATGGGTCCGCTGTGGGGGTGAAAAGCGCGTGTCGATGCGGGGCTGTCGGGCCGATCACGGGTCATGCCCGCGGTCGTCAACTGATCGAGCAATAGTGCCGGTAGCGTAGCTTCGTCGGCGCTTAATTGCGGCGCAGATGGAGACAGGTTCGCAAGCTGGTTTGAAAACTGGTCGGCCTGGGCTGGCGCAACCAGTTCCTCTTTGGTCAGGACCAGACAATCAGCCGCGGTGATCTGGCGCTCGACGGTATCGGCAATATAGGGATCTGCAAGCCAGCGAGGCCCGTTTAATGCATCACAAACCACGATTACGCCATCCCGGCGCACTTGCGGTGCCAGCGTTACCGTGGCGGCAACAACACCGGGCAGGGCGACCCCACTGGTTTCGAGCAGGATATGGTCGATGTTGTTGAATCGGTTTTGGAGTTCACCGAGGCTTGTGACCAAATCGCTGCCAATGCTGCAGCAGACACAACCACCTGCCAGATTGATCACCTGGTCATCTGCGGATTCGATTAACTCGGCATCAATTGATATATCGCCGAAATCATTGACCAGAACGGCCAGGCGTTTCCCGTTGGCGTTGCGCAGCAAGGTGTTTACCAGCGTTGTCTTGCCCGCGCCCAGGTAGCCGCCGATAATCGTTACCGGCAATACCGCTTGTTGGTTCAAAGAGGCGGTCATCGGGCTTGCTAAGGATTGGCCGGGAAAATTCTGCCTCCCTGAACCGTGCCCCAGACCGGCACGTGACGAAGTTCTGCCGGGGCGACCGTTGAAGGGTCTTGTTCCAGTACGGCAAAGTCGGCCCGTTTACCGGCTTCTATCGAGCCGATTTCATGATCCAGTTTGAGTGTGTAGGCGGCGCCCAGGGTAATCGCGTACAAGGCGTCAGGCTGCGAAATTCTCTGAGCAGCGCCCAGCAGGCGACCGCTGGCTGTCAGGCGGTTTACTGCGCACCATGCGGTGAACAGCGGGCCCAGAGGCGTTATCGGCGCGTCAGAGTGAATCGCAAACGGGACACCTTGCCCAAGAGCGGTTGCGCAGGCGTTCATGCGTTCGGCCCGTTCTGGTCCGACGGTCTGGGCGTAGTGCTCGTCACCCCAGTAAAAAGTGTGATTGGCAAACAGATTCACACATAGACCCAGTGCTTTTATCTGGCGGAACTGGGCTTCATCGGCAAGCTGGCAATGTTGCAGCGTAAATCGGTGGTCTGCCACCCGATGGGTGCGTGATAAATCCTGCATGGTGTCGAGCGCCAGTTGCGTGGCTTCATCGCCGTTGGTATGCATGTGAATCAGAATATCGTTTTCGAGCGCCAGCGCCAGCGCCTGACGCAGTTGCTCCGGCGCGGTATACCAAAGCCCGTTCGGAGCGCCATTGAAATAGCCGGGCCATCGGAGCCGGGCCGAGAAACCCTGAATTGAACCGTCCAGTACGAGTTTGATCCGGCCCAGCCGTAACCGGTCGGTACTCTGGGCTTTTAGCGCAATTGCGCGTTCAATCGTCTGCGGCACCGGGTCGGCAAGCAGGCGGAGCAACGGCACGATGCGCGCCGGGTAGTCCGGGCTGCCGGTCGTGTCCAGCAGGGTTTTCAGCACATCATCGGTCAGCGGGCTGGCCAGATCTGTGGCGGTCGTCACGCCACTCCTGACGCATAAGCGCCCAAAGCGGGCCAGTCCGTCAACGTCCGCGCCAAGGAAGCCCCGATCAAGCGGGGTTTTCCCCAGGATTGGCGTCATGGCCTCCGGCCCTTTTAATTCGCCTGTGGGGATGCGGTCCTCGCCCAACGGAATACCGGGATGCTCGACGCCGGCGCGCAGCCATTGAACCGCTTCAAGGCCGGCACTGTTGGTGTTGATGATGTGACCACTGGCGTGCATCATCGCGACGATTCGGGTTGTCGAGATTCGGTCCAGATCCTCCCGTGCGCAACGCCGGTCCCGAAAATAAATCGGGTCAAAACCCCAGGCAACCAGTGGTTCCTGGTTGTCCTGCATGGCCCGCTCTGCGTCGATTAGCCGCTGAATGACGGACTCAAGATCGGGGGCGCCCGGCCAGACCTTGCCATCGGGGTCCATGCGATCATGGAAGCCGGTATAGACGAATTTCCAGAGCGCGCCCTCCATGATGTGACAGTGACCTTCGACCAAGCCCGGCATTAACACTTTGTCGGCAAACTGTTTGTCGATCGGGAAATCTCCCCAACGCTGAATCTCTTCCAGTGAGCCTGCGGCAAGAATCCGCCCGTCGCGAACGGCGACATGACTGACCGATGGCCGGTTCGGATTCATGGTGAGAATCTTGCTGGCCTGGTAGATGATTGTTTCCGTCATGGGGACTCCGGTTCGGTAGGCTCAGGCGGCGGGCAGGGGCAACTCGTAAGTCTGTTTGATTTCTTTCAGGACCAGGTTGGTCTGAATTCGCGAAACGCCAGGCAGACCAAGCAGGAATTCGTCGAGAAAAGCATTGTAAGCGTCTGCGTTTTCAGTCACGACGCGCAAGTGGTAGTCAGCTTCTCCCGTGGTGGCAAACGCCTCAATGACTTCGGGTCGGGTCAGTAGTCTCTCGACAAAAGTCTGCACATGGCCACGATCATGACGGGACAGTGAAATCTGAACAATAGCGCTGAATCGCAAGCCCAGTGGGATCGGGTCCAGGACCGCCACCTGACGTTTGATCACCCCGGCTGATTCGAGCGCGCGCGTGCGGCGATAACAAGCGCTGGCCGACATGCCAACTTGTTCAGCCAGCTCCGCGTTGGAAGCGCTGCTGTCTTTCTGTAGTAAGGCCAGCAGGGCAAGGTCTTTGGTTTCGAGCAACATGAGTCAGGCGCCAAATGGCGCGTTTGGCCGCAGATGAAGTATTTAACCACCAATGCTCGGTTTGGTGGTCGAATTGACCAATTAAGTCTTTGTCTGGGGCTGAATAGGTCAAAATTTTCGGCGAGTCTCAGTACACTAATCAGGCCGCAACTTGGAGTGATTCAATGTCTGAAACCCCTGACTATTATCTGGCGCAATTGAACATCGCCGCCATGAAAGCGCCGCTGGATTCCCCACTGCTGAGCGACTTTGTCGCCAGCCTGGATCGCATTAATGCGATGGCCGAGCAAGCGCCGGGATTTGTCTGGCGGCTGCAGACTGATGACGGTGATGCCACGGCTTTGCGTCCGCTGGGTGAGGAAATTCTGGTGAACCTGTCTGTCTGGAAGTCAGTGCAGACATTGAGTGATTTCGTTTATCGCTCGGGTCATGTCGAGATTATGAAGCGGCGGCGCGAATGGTTCGAGCGCATGGACCAAGCCCATGTTGTGCTGTGGTGGGTCGCCAGAACCCATCGCCCCGATATTGCCGAGGCTGCCGAGCGTTTGAAGCAGCTTCACAGCAACGGGCCAACCCCGTTGGCGTTCGGCTTTCGTGATTCGTTTCCAGCACCCAAGCAACCTTGATCGGACCAGATAATGAACTACGACTATCAGTTAAATCAACGCTATACCGCATTGTCCGGCCGGGTGTTCATGACCGGGACTCAGGCGCTAGTCCGGATTTTGCTGGATCAGGCTCGCCGGGATCAACAAGCTGGTTTGAATACAGCAGGGTTTGTTTCCGGCTATCGGGGGTCGCCGCTTGGCTCTCTTGATATGGAATTGTGGCGGGCCCGGGAGTTGACGGCGAATCGGCGGATTGAGTTTATGCCGGCCGTCAATGAAGATCTCGGCGCGACCGCAGTGCTCGGCTCGCAGCAGGTTGAAACTGATCCGAACCGTGAAGTTGATGGCGTGTTCGCGCTTTGGTATGGCAAAGGACCCGGCGTAGACCGGTCTGGTGACGCGCTGAAGCATGGCAATGCGTATGGTTCCTCACCCACCGGCGGTGCGCTGGTTGTAGCCGGCGATGATCACGGTTGCGTCTCGTCGTCGATGCCGCACCAGTCGGATGTGGCGTTCATGAGCTGGTTCATGCCGACGTTGAATCCGGCAAGCATTAGTGAGTATCTCGCCTTTGGTGAATATGGTTATGCACTAAGCCGGTTCAGCGGCATGTGGGTTGGGTTCAAGGCAATTTCTGAAACAGTCGAGTCGGCCGCATCGCTGGAATTGCTTGAGGATCGTCGCTTCTCCGTGCCGCAGTTTGCGATGCCCGCAGATGGTTTGCACTATCGCTGGCCAGACCTGCCCGGGCCGCAAATCGAAGAGCGTTTGCATCTCAAGAAAGATGCCGTCTACGCGTTTGCCGAGGCAAACCCGATTGATCGATCTGTCTATCATCTGAAAGAAGCCAGTTACGGCATTGTCACAACTGGCAAAGGCCACCTCGATCTGATGGAGGCGCTGCGTTTGCTTGGCCTGAGTCAGTCCGAATGCGAACGTCTTGGGATTGACGTTTACAAGGTGGGGATGGTGTGGCCGCTGGCACGCCGTGATGCGCTGAACTTTGTCCGTGGCAAGCGCGAGATACTCGTTGTTGAAGAAAAGCGCGGCATTATCGAAAGTCAGTTCAAGGAGTATTTCTACGACTACCCCGGCGATAAACCGCAACGGATGGTTGGCAAACAGGATGAAAACGGGCGAGATCTGGTCCCCTGGACTGGGGAGTTGTCGCCCGAGTTGCTGGCGCGCCTGGTAGCCGTTCGGCTTGACCGGCTTTTCCCTGGTCATCGGTTTGTTGAGCGGGCGGCGCGGCTGACTGCGCTGGCGGCAGAGCCGATCATGGTCTCAGGCGCCACCCGCACGCCGTATTTTTGCTCCGGTTGTCCGCACAATACGTCAACAAAAGTCCCGGAAGGTTCCAAGGCGCTGGCCGGTATCGGCTGCCATTTCATGGCGAGCTGGATGGATCGGGAGACCACTTCATTGATCCAGATGGGAGGCGAAGGAGTCAACTGGGCGGCGTCGTCCAAATTTACCGGCAACGGTCATGTATTTCAGAACCTGGGTGAAGGAACTTATTACCATTCCGGTTCGATGGCCATTCGCCAGTCGGTCGCCGCTCGAGCCAATATCACCTACAAGATACTGTTCAATGATGCGGTTGCGATGACTGGCGGGCAGCCGGTCGATGGCCCAGTCAGTGTGCAGTCGATTGCGGCAAACGTGCGCGCCGAGGGCGTGGAAAAAATCGTGCTGATTTCAGACGACCCGGACAAGTTTATTGCCAGCCAGTTTCCTGCCGGGGTCAGCATCATGCATCGGCGCGAACTCGATACGGTCCAGAAAGCTCTGCGCCAGATATCCGGGGTTTCAGTGCTCATCTACGAACAGGCCTGCGCGACGGAAAAACGGCGTCGTCGCAAGCGCGGGCAACTGGTCGATCCGTCGCGCTTCGTCGTCATTAATGATTTGGTTTGTGAAGGCTGTGGTGATTGTTCAGTTGAGTCCAATTGCCTGAGCGTTGAACCCAAGCCGACTCCGCTGGGGGTCAAGCGCCAAATAAACCAGTCAACTTGCAATAAAGATTATTCCTGCCTGAATGGTTTTTGCCCGAGTTTTGTCACGATTGAAGGCGCGCAGCGTCGCCGGGCCACTGGCAGTTCGTTTGATCCGCTCGGTCCTGCTGGCGACTTACCATTGCCCGACTCGGTGAGTCTGGCCCAGCCGTTCAACCTGTTGGTGACCGGTGTGGGCGGCACCGGTGTGATTACCGTCGGGCAGTTGGTCGCCGTTGCGGCCCATCTGGAAGGCAAGGGCGCTTCGGTCCTGGATTTCACCGGGTTTGCTCAGAAATTCGGCCCGGTGCTGAGTTACCTGCGGCTGGCCGGGTCACCGGCTGATTTGAACCAGGTCCGAATTGACCGGGCCAGCGCCGATGCGCTAATCGGATGTGACATCGTTACCAGTGCGTCACCGAAGGCCTCGCATGCTTACCGGGCCGGCATGAAGGCCGTGGTGAATACCGCAGAGATGCCCACTGGCGATATTGTCCGGATTCGTGATGCGAGTCTGGCGGTTGACAAGCGATTGCTCGCGATTGAGTCGGTGATAGGGCAGGGTAATCTGGCTCGACTAAATGCCAACTTTGCTGCTGAGAAACTGCTGGGGGACAGCGTCTTTGCCAATGTGATTCTGCTTGGATACGCCTGGCAGGCGGGCCTGGTGCCAGTGGGTTTCGAGGCGCTTGACCGGGCGATTGAATTGAATGCGGTTGCCGTGTCATTGAATCGACAGGCTTTTGCCTGGGGGCGGCTGGCCTGTTTACGGCCCGAGCTCGTGCAGCAACACCTCAGCCCGCCACCGGAGGTGACTGAGTCTGTTCAATCTCTGATTGAACGGCGGGCAGGCTATCTGGCCGATTACCAGGATCAGGCTTATGCCAAACGTTATCGGGACTTACTGGGGACAGTCGAGGCAGCCGAGCGGGCAGTCAGTGACAATGAGTTGATTCTGACGGAGGCGGTGGCCAGAAGTTTGTTCAAGCTGATGGCGATAAAAGATGAATACGAAGTGGCAAGACTGCACTTGACCAACGCGTTCAAGGCACAAGTCGAACAACAGTTCGAGGGGGCATACAAGGTCAAATATCATCTGGCTCCGCCGTTGATCAGTCGCGGGACGGATTCTCGCGGACGACCGTTAAAGCGGGAGTTCGGCCAGTGGTTTCAGTGGCCGCTGCGCGTCCTGCGCAAAATGAAAAAACTCCGGGGGACGCCGTTTGATTTATTCGGCTATACGGCTGAGCGGCGCGCAGAGCAGCAATTGCTGCCGTGGTTTGAAACTTTGCTGAAACAGCAGCTCGGCGGTTTGTCCGCGCAGAACATAAGCCAACGAGCCGCAACTCTTGCGCGCGTGATGGAGATCCGTGGTTATGGGCCCGTGAAAGAGCAGGCGATTCAAGAGGTACAAGCGGCTATTGCCGCTGATTTGAGCCGCCAATCAGCCTCGAGACAGGCCAATTCGGGTTCAGGGCACAATGAGACGGTTGCCACTTCCTTCTAATTCTGATTTTGGATTCTCAGCCACGCTTTGCCGTTCACCATTCATTTGACCCGCAGTCGCCCAGGCCGGCGATGTTCTTTTTGCACGGGATGCTGGCCAGTCGCCAGCACTGGGCGCTGAATCTGCCGGCGCTGAGCCGGATTGTTCAACCTGTCTGTCTTGAGCTTTGGGGGCACGGTGATTCCCCGGCACCTGCTGATGACGCCTGCTATGAAATGTCGGCGATCCAGGCGCAGATCGAAGCGGTACGGGAATCGCTCGCGTTACCCCGGTTGTTCATTTGCGGCCATTCTTTTAGTGCCGGAATCGTGTTGCGCTACGCGATTGAACATGCCGACCGGGTGCAGGGTCTGGTGTTTCTGAATTCATTGTCAGCGCTTGCGCCAAACACCTTGTTTACCAATAACCCGCAGCGCCAGGAACGTATCGAGTCGGTCGCGACGCTGGGCGCCGAGGCTTTCCGGCGCATGACTTTCCATCCGCGCAATGCCCGCCGGTTGCCGGAAGAGGTCAGGGAGGTGTTGATTCGGGAGGCTGACCGGGTCAGTCCCGAGGGGTTCGTGAAACTCAATACGATAACCGGGCCGCAGTTAACCGTTCTGGATGATCTGCCCCGGTTGAAAACGCCCAGTCTTCTTGTGAACGGACGGTTTGAAAAGCGCTTTCAGCCGATGCGCGAAATCGCGGCGAAACAGATTCCCGGCTGCCAGGTGGTGGACCTCGATGCCGGCCATGCGGTCAATATAGAACAGTCTGAGCCGTTTGATATTGCCGTCACCGAATTCGTCAACAAATTACTGGACTAATCAGGCAGTTCAGAGACACAACGGCTGTCTGAATCATAGACAATCAGGTTGCGGCGTTTACAAGAGTAGAGTTGCTTGTTAGCGCCTGAGTACGCTGCGGCAAACCGATCAAACGAAAGTGGAGACAAACAAATGGCCAGTAAAAAGAACAAACACGCCCCCGGACAGACGGGCGCACTCAGTGATCAAGTTGTCTGGGTGACCGGCGCGGGGTCGGGAATCGGAGCGGCAGTTGCCCGGCGGATGGCGCAACTGGGCGCGACCGTCGTGATGACCGGTCGCCGCCGCGAGCCACTTGAGCGCGTTCATGCCGACATTACCAAGGCAGGTGGGCAAGCCTGGATCCGGCAGGGCGACTTGTCCAAGGCATCTACCAGCAAGAAGATCGCCGCTGCGATTGACAAGAAATTCGGTCGTCTTGATATTCTGGTTAACAACGCCGGCATCAATGTGTTGAAACGGAGCTGGCAAGACCTCGCCCCGGAAAGTGTCGATGCCATTATGAGTGCCAATCTGAACGGCGCGTTTTACTGTTCGATTGCCGTCCTGCCAATCATGCGACGTCAGAAGAATGGTCTGCTGATTCATACGGCTTCCTGGGCTGGCCGTTTCATCAGCGGGCTGTCCGGCCCAGCATACACAGCCAGCAAACATGCAGTTGTTGCGATGAGTCACAGCATCAACCTGGAGGAGTTCGCCAACGGCATCCGGTCAACAGTCGTTAATCCTGGTGAAGTGGCGACGGAAATTCTCGACAAGAGGCCGGTGCCAGTGCCTCCGGCCGATCGCGCCCGGATGCTTCAGGCCGAAGACCTTGCAGCATCGATCGCCCATGTGGCGTTGGCCCCGGCGCATGTTTGCCTCAATGAAATCCTGATCAGTCCGACCTGGAACCGCCTGGCTGCAGCCGGTTCAGCCAAGGCAAAACCCAAAGCCCGGCCCAAGGCAAAAGCAAAGCGAAAAACCAAAGCCTGAATCGCGTGATTTAGTTCACGAAACAAGATGATTGTCGGAAATCTTAACGTCGCCGTCGCGAGGTCGGGTAGTTTTCCGACTTCGTTGCGTGGGAGAATCCCCGGAGAGTTAATAGCCCAGAAAAAATGATCGGTCAGTATGACCGGCGCAGTTATCGAGGAAGGACTACATGGCACGAGCACTGGAAATCACCTTTTCGCGCGGTGGTAAGGAGATTGTTGAGCTAACCGACGAAGTTGTGCGCATTGATGCCAAAGGTGGCGCCAGTTATCGATTGATCGACCCGGCCAATCCTCAAGCGACGTTTGAAGCCATCATTCGCAAGATTGGTGACGATTTGCAGATTGATGTGCTCGGCAGTAATGCTGACATTGTCCTGGCCGACTATTTCTTTGTCTGTGAACTGGACTATCGCGGTTGCTCAATAGAGCTCGACTCGATCGGTGGCGCGCAAGGCGAAACGCTGACGCCAGACAATCTGAATACCACCGCTTTATCTGATGGCTCGGTGTTGTTATGGACGACTCCGCCGACCGCTTCACTTGCAGGCGCAACCAAGGCTGCAGAGGCTGACCCTGCCGCAACGTCAGTTGCCGATTCGGCAAGTCTTCAGGAGAGCGGCCCGTTGCCCTGGAAAATGATTGGTGCAGTGGGGGGCGGTGTGTTGGCGATTGGTGCGTTGGCGGGCGGCGGCGGTTCAGGGGAAGACTCGGCGGTCGGTTCTGACCGCAGCGGGTCGGGGACTCTGGCGAGCCGCGCGGTGTCTATTGACACGGCCAGTAGTGATGTTGCCGCACCCGTTGACGGTGACGGCAACCCGACAACCGGAGCCGGCGTCTCGATTGCGCCCGGTACGGTCGCGTCAGGCGGGCAAACAAACGATACGAGTCCGCAATTGGCGGGCACACTTGATCAGGCGCTGACGACCGGGCAGCAGGTATTGGTTTACCGCAATGGTGTCGAGGTCGGCACGGCGGCAGTGGACGGTGAGTCCTGGACTTTCACCGATAATGGCGTCTCCTCCGGTCAGCAGGCTTATGCGGTTCGTATCGCTGACAGTGACGGCAATCGCTCGCCGCTCAGCGACGACTATGTCTTGCAGGTTGATGGCACAGCACCGGATAAACCTGTTCTGGATCCAGTCACTGGCGATAATCAGATCAGTGCAGAAGAAGAAGCTGCGGGGGTTGCCGTGACCGGGCGGGCCGAGGCTGGCTCGGTCGTGACCGCGCAGTGGGGCCAGGCAAGCGAGCAGGCCATCACCGATGATGACGGCCGGTTCGTGCTGCAATTCAGCGCTGAAGATCTACCCGGCCCCAATGTTGAATCGATCAGCGTGATCGCAACCGATTCATTTGGCAACGCTAGTGCCGGTACTGAGCAAGCGGTTGAATTTACTTCGGGGGTCGGAATAGCGATCACGGCGGTGGTGGATGACCGGGAGGCTCAGACGGGTGAATTCGGCTCGGGCAGCGTGATCAATGACGCGCGCCCAACGCTTATCGGCACGCTAAGCAGGCCGCTTGAGGCCGGTCAGTCCGTTCAGGTCATACGTAACGGGCAGTTCATTGATACTGCCGAGGTTGACGGACGCAACTGGTCGTTCACCGACGGCAATCTGAGCAATGGTGAGTATTCGCATGTTGTGCGGGTGGTCGATGCCGGTGGCAGTATTCTGGCCACCAGTACTGGCAGCTTTGTATTTGATGTTGACGTGACCGTGCCGTTTCGTCCGTCTGTTGAGTCGGTTGATCGCAGCAATTTCCGGGTTGACGATGATTCCGCACGCGATGGTGTTCAAGTCAGTGGTGAAGGCGAAGTCGGCACAACCATCTCGGTGACCTGGGGTGAACAAGTGCGAACGACGCGGGTTGAAAGCGACGGCGACTGGGCGCTGACGTTCGAACAGGTGCCGGTTGATAACGGCCGTTCGCTGCTGCGGGCCGTGTCAACCGATGATGCCGGCAACGTCAGCCGCGAACGGATTGTCGTGGTGCGCAGTGACGTCAGTAGCGAGTTCCAGCTGGACAGCGCCTCTCAGACTGTCATTACAGCCGCCGATTTACTCGAAACCAACACTGCAGACGGGCAATTGTTTGCCCAGGACAGTCAGACTGATACTTCTACGGTAGCATCCGCGTATGCCGCTGAAGGATCGGGCTCAGGTTCCACTCTGCTTGATCCACTGACCAACCAGTCAACGACTTCTGTCATCTAGGTCAGCGCTTCAATATCCCTCATTAAAATCACGACCAAGCCCCCGATTTCTCATGTTGCTGTTGCTGAACAAACCGTACGGTGTGTTATCTCAATTCAGTGGTGCTGATCGTGAGGCGACGCTTGCTCCTTATGTGCGCGAACCGGATGTTTACGCGGCAGGGCGGCTCGACAAAGACAGCGAGGGCTTGTTGCTGCTGACCGACGATGGCCGCTTGCAGCAGCGTATTTCAAATCCGCGTAACAAATGGCCAAAGACCTATTGTGTCCAGGTCGAAGGGGTTGTAACGGAGGAGGCTGTCAATCAGCTCGCCAGGGGCGTGACCCTGAAAGACGGTCCGACCTTGCCGGCGGCTGCTCAGCGAATCGCCGAGCCTGAGTGGCTATGGCCCCGGGATCCACCGGTGCGTTTCCGGCTGGCGGTGCCGACGAGCTGGCTGCAACTGAGTATTACCGAAGGCCGTAACCGGCAGGTTCGCCGCATGACGGCGGCGGTCGGATTTCCTACGTTGAGGCTGATCCGGGTTGCGGTCGGGCCGTTTGGTCTGGAAACACTAATGCCGGGCAAGACGCGGGTCGAGACTGTCCCGGTGCAATTGCAGTCCCGTTCTACCCCCAGGCCATCGAATCGGTCCCGTCACGGCGCCAGCGGCCGTCATTGGGGTCGAAAAAACCGAGAGGCCGATTGATCAGCCTGGTCTGGGTGGTCAGCGCGGTGGGTTAGTGCAGCGACGGCTTCTTCAGGAAGTCGCTGCGGTTTCCAGATGGCACGGTAATCTTGATGACTTCCTCATCATGGGCGATTGTCAGCGGAATCTCGGTTCCGGCCGGACCTTGTTGCCAGACTTCCCTGAAAAACCAGGCGAGTGAATCCACCCGCTGCTCCCCGACCGCCAGAATCAAGTCGCCCTGCTCAATACCGGCTTTGTCGGCAGGTCCGTTCGCGGCGACTGCGCCGACCACCAGATGACGGTCAGCCTCGATCGGAAACAAGCCAAGCCAGGGTCTTGGTTCACGGGCCGCCTGGCCGGTTTCGAGCATATCCTTGAGAATCGGCTCCAGCAGATCAATCGGGACGACCATATTGGCTTGTACGCCGTCTTCTGCCTCGGCTTCCTGAACCAGTAAAGAGCCAATGCCGATCAGCTCGCCCGCTTCATTGACCACGGCAGCGCCACCCCATTGCGGATGGGCCGGCGACGTAAACAGTGCCTCGTCCAGCAGATACTCCCAGTAGCCCGCAAATTCATGTTTGTCGGTGACTCTTGATTTCAGCGAATGAGGCAACCCACCCTGACCGACAACATAAACCCGGTCGCCGGTATCAACCCCGGCGGAGCTGGCCCGCTTGAGGAAGGGCGCGTTGAGCGGCCCCAGGGCTTTTATCAGGCCGAATCCGGTGACCTGGTCGTAGCCGATCGGATAGCCGGCAACGACTGAGCCATCGTTGGTGGTCAGCCAGATGCTCTGCGCTTCCGTAATGAGATAGCCGATGGTCAGGATGACGCCATCTTCGGAGATGACAACCCCGTTGCCAACCCGTTCAGTGCCCAGGGCTTCAGCGGTAAAACCGTCGGCGGGGATCTCCGCCCTGACGGTAACGACGGCATTCAAGACGTCCTCAAGCTTAAAGTCAACCTCTTTGGCAGAAGGCTGCATATCCTCGGGGAACGACCATTCTTCAACTTGCGACATTGCGGGAAATCGGTGGGCAGGCAGGGGGAGCCGAGTTTACGCGATTGCGCATAAGCCGACCAATCAGGTCATGAAACCAAGATTTCTGGATGGAAACTGACTGAGATTGGGCAAGACATTGCGCGCATCGACGCCGCCCTGTGAAAACCAGTCCATCAGGGTCGCGGCATATTGATCGACGGAAAACCCGGGAATCCAGCGTCCGTGGTGCTCCCAGGCGTGCTGGCCCGCGTCATTCGGTCCGCCCAGGAGCAATTCTGGTGCGTCGCCCCAGGTCCGTCCGCCGTTCACAGAACCGCCCATCACAAGATGGGTATTGCCCCAGGCATGGTCGGTGCCGGCGCTGCTGTTTGGCTTGAAAGTCCGACCAAAATCGGATTCGGTGAATAAAGTGACCTGATTGCCGGTGCCCAGCGCCTGCATGGCGCCGTCAAAATCGCTTAGCGCCTGACCCAGCATGGCGAGCAGGCCGGCATGGCTGTCCAACTGATTGGCATGGTGGTCAAAGCCACCCAGGGCAACAAAATAGATATGACGATTGCCGCCGACCACGCTGCGGTTCTTGATCATTTTGGCAACCTGGTAGAGCTGGCGAGACAGCGGATTGCCGCGTGCCCCAGCCAGATGACCAAAACTGGCTGACAGAACTGGATTGTTCGGGTCCGGACTGCCGTTTTCAGGCGCTTGAGACAATAGCGCTCCCAGCCGGGCGCTGGTTTCGAATGCGCTGAGCTGAGAGTTTGCCAGGGCGTTCTGAAGCAGGTTTGGGTGCGTGCCGCCGACCAGAGCCTGCAAGGCGGCAAGACGCGCCTGGTCGCGCGAGTTGTCATTGAAGCCGTACAGGCCGAGTTGCTCCCCGGGGCCGGGCAAGACCAGGTCATTGATGAGGCTTGCCGCGCCAAATCGAGAATTGCCGGCGAACGAGTAAACCGGCGTGCCCGGCGCGACCGCATCCATCAATCTGCCGCCCCAGCCCGTGCGTAGCAAGGCGTCACTGGCGCCATTGGCCCACAGGATCTGTTGGTCTTTGTGAGAGAACAAGCTGTCGGGCACAAGCTGGTTGTTGTTGTCGTTCTGCCAGTCAAAGTATTGCGCCTGGGTCACCGGCCGGCTGAGCGGCCCGACATTGTTGATCACGGCCAGGCGCCCGTTGTCGAAAACGTCTTTCAGGGGTGTCATTGACGGATGCAAGCCGTAGTCGTCAACCAGCGGCACAACCTGAGCGCGCGGGATGGCCAGAGCGCCGCGCACTGCGGCGTAGTCCTGATGCAGGCCGGCGGCTGCCGGTGGCACCATGTTCAAACCATCATTGCCCCCATATAGATATACGCAAACCAGCGCCCGGTATTCGCCGGACTGAGCCTGAGCCGGTGTTGCAATCAGATTCGACCCCAGGCCCAGTGAAACCGGGATGCCTGCCGCCAGTTGAGTCAGAAGTCGCCGGCGCGAGGCTGAAAAGACTTGAGTGGTTTTATTCATCGTTGGATCTGATAGCTTGGAGAGGCCAGCACCAGGTAGAGCGCAGTTTTGACGCGCTCGCGCTGCCAGGTTGATCGGGTGTCGTCGCGGGTCAGCCAGGTGTCACTCGGCTGCCAGGCGTCCATCGCGGTGGCTATTGTTTGCATTTGTGTGTTGTTCAGACGCTGATCGACCAACAAGGCATTCAGAGCTTGCACGACCTTGATCGAGTCTGTTTCCGGGTCTTCAATCAACGATTCGAGCGCCGTATAACTGAGCCGCGTGCCGATGCTGTCGGGAATAGTCGGATTCGCTGCGCGCCCATCGCCCCGGTCATACCACCAATAGATCAGTGCATTGGCAAAGTTAAGCCTGGCCAGTGTGCTGTTGGTGTTTTCAATGCCGAACTGCGGAGCGACCAGATTGGTGTTGCTAAGCGGGTAGTCGGGCGGGTAAAAATTAAAGACGCTGGGGGCGTTGAATACCGGCTGCCCCAGTTTGTTGCCCCATTCCCATTGCGCGACGGGTTCGCCGTCGGTTTCGCCGTCCATTGCGCGTATCGCGCCAGTCACAAACAACACGGGCGCGCGCAGCCTGCCGAATTCATTCGTACTGGCGTGACTGACGCTGCGCGCTTGTTCGTCCAGCAAAATGGCCGCGAGTGTCGCCCGCATATCGCCGCGGCGACCAGACCCAATTGAAGTGCCGCCTGCGGTGTAGACACCGCTGTTGAAAACCGCCGAAACACGAGCCAGGTAGTCTGGCTGCGGGTTGCTGGTAACCAGGAATTGAATCAGCTGACGGCTGATGAACGGCGCCAGGTTCGGATGGGCCATGATTGAATCGATGACCGCATTCAAGCCCTGCGCGGGAGAGCGGCCGGCCGGAGCAGTAATGCCGGCCAGCAAGACCCGGTCCTGGTCATCGTGCTGGCTCGCCACTGGTTTCATGGTGCCGCGAAAAAACGCCGGATTCTTCCAACCGGTACACTCATTGCACCAGGGGTTGATGCCGCCATCTGGATAAGTCCAGCCGGTCAGGGCGAACGCGTAGTTGCGGACGGTCAGGTTGTCATAGGTCGGTATACACTGACCCGACTGTAGCGAACCGTCCGGGTTGAGCAGGCAGGTACCCAGCGAGAATAGTTGTAGTAACTCGCGTGCATAGTTTTCGTTCGGGTCTTCTGCCTCATTGTTCACCATGTTCAGGTAGGCCCCCATGAACGGTGACAGAGTCACTTCGTGCAACAGCGTTCTAATGTCGGTAAAGGCGTTGTCGCGCAGCATCTGCTGGTACTGCGCAAACCCGTAGCTACCCGTCAATTCTTTGCCGGAGGTGACAAATATCTGGGACAGCGCGAATGCCGTGCGCTGCCGTAACTGGTCGCGGCCTGAAACCGCCTGACGGTAAAAATCCCATTCGACCGGTATCGAAGAAAACCAGTCTCGCCAGCAGTCGTTTGCTGCCTGGCCGCTGAACTGGGCGCAGAAGTCTTGTTTCGCCTGACTATGAATCTGGTCGCGGTACTGGTTGACCGGGAGTGTGTAGCGATAACGGCTGGCCGGCTGGGCAAACTGTTCAATCAGGAATTTACGCGGCCCCTTGGTTTGAACCTCGTCAATTAAAGCGGCAGTAGGACCAAACGTCGCCTGCTGAAGCAGACGGGACGCGTCGACTTCGGTAGTCGGTGAGTCCTTCTCGTCGGAGACAACGGGTTCGCCGATGGGCGCGCCAGTCCGGTCAATGCCGTCCAGGCCCGATCCGCCGCCGGCATTATTGCCGTCTTGCCCGCCACTACAGGCGGCCAGCACAATGCTGATCAATGCGGCGCAAGTGGTTGACCGTTTGACGCGGCGCGCGGCGAAACCGGTCGCCTGAAGATGGTTCTGGATCATGAGCCCTCGGCATAACCCTGGCCGGACTCGTTTATGGATGACGCAGTTTTCGCAACGGATCAAACACGTCAGCGAGTTACTATCTGTGCCAATTCACACCATGAACCATTTAGCGCGATAAACGGTCGCTGGTGGCCGACCAATGCAACCGGTCGACATCGAACCGGATCTTCAGGAGTCTGAAATGAGTAGTCAACTAGAGCAGAACAAGCGCAACGCCGTCGCTTTTTACGAGATGATGTTCAATGATTGCAAGCCGCGCGAGGCTATTGCCCAGTACGTGGGCGATCAATACATTCAGCACAACACTGAAGTGGCTGACGGCAAAGACGCATTTATTGCCTACTTCGAGAAAATGGCGGCTGAATACCCGGGCAAACGGGTTCATGTCAAAAGAGTCGTCGCTGAGAGCAATCTGGTGGTCTTGCATTGCCACCAGGAGTGGCCGGGCATTGCCGACTATGCCGGCATGGATATTTTCCGCTTCGACGACAACGGCAAAATTGTCGAGCATTGGGATGTCTTGCAGCAGATTCCCGAAACGGCCGCTAACGACAACGGCATGTTCTAAGAGCGACAGTTGTTCGGATCGACGGCCGGGTGAAACAAATTTGGGAAAAATTGGCTGGTTCAACCAATAGAGCCATAGAAAGCGTTGTTAAGCGGGATGGATTTATAAAGAGTTGACCTTGGTTTAATTGTTGCCGAAGACAATAACCCATAGCGATTGTCAATCAGTAAGCGACGAATCGGTAAGCGACGAATTCCCTGAAATTACTCGGAGACCGGCTTGTCAATGACGGGAAAGAGCCAAGAGGAGTTTGATCGGTTGCGCGCGTTGCGCCGCCTGGATGTTCTGGATACTCCCCCAGAAGCCGAATTTGACGGACTTGTCAAAGCTGCCGCGCTTGTCTGCGGCGTTCCCGTTTCGCTGATAAGTCTGGTTGATGCCGATCGACAGTGGTTCAAGGCAAACCATGGTTTGCCCGGCGTTGCGGGAACTCCTCGTTCGGTATCGTTCTGTTCGCATGCGATTCAAGGCACCGATCTGATGGAGGTGCCTGATGCATTGTCTGACCCCAGATTCTCTGAAAACCCGTTGGTCCTGGAGAGTCCGAATATCCGCTTTTACGCAGGTTTTCCGCTGCGCCTGAAGGACGGGGAGCAAGTCGGTACATTATGCGTCATTGATCATGAGCCTCGAGAGCTTACTTCCGATCAACGTTCGATTCTGAATCATCTTTCAACAGTCGCGGTTCAAGCACTCGAGTCACGCCAGAAAGCGCGCGGGTTTGTTGCCAGTGAGGCTCGGTTCCGCGCGCTCAGCGATGCTTCGCCATTGGGAGTCTTTGGCGCGGATCGGGACGGTCTTTGCACTTATACAAATGATCGCTGGCAACAAATATTTGGCCTGTCCCGAGAGGAGGCGCGAGGCGCTGGATGGCGCGCTGCCGTTCATCGGGAAGACAAAGCTCGGGTCTTTGCCGAGTGGCAGCACTGCGCGAAATTGAGTATTGACTTTGATGCGGAGTTTCGAATCCAACGCGCCGACAAAGACACTGTCTTTGTGCGCGCAGTCGCCTGTGCGGTTCGTGATGAACAAGGGGCGTTGACCGGGTTTGTCGGATCAATCGAAGATATAACCATTCGTCGAGAGCAGGAAAGGGCATTAAGCAAAAGCGAGTGGTTGCTGAACGAAACAGGTTTACTGGCAAATGTTGGCGGATGGGAGTTTGACCTCAAACAAGAGACTCTTGTCTGGTCAGATCAGACTTGTCGAATTCACGGAGTCAAGATTGGGTATTCCCCTGGCCTGAGCGAAGCGATCGACTTTTATGCGCCGCCCGCGCGCGCGACAATCCGCACGGCGGTCAAGCGTGCCATCGCTGAAGGGTTGTCATGGGATCTCGAACTCCCATTAATACGAGCTGATGACGAACCAATCTGGGTAAGAGCCGTCGGGCAGGTTCAGTTCGAAAACGGTGAGGCGGTTCGACTGGTTGGAGCAATTCAGGACATCACTGAAAGAGTCAAACAACGCAAAGCCCTCGAAGACTCGAATCAGCGAATGGTCTTGGCGACGGAAAGCGGCGGAATCGGTGTCTGGGAATTTGACCTGAATTCCGGTGTCATGGAAATGGACTCACAGATGAGGCAGCTTTATGCCGTACCAACTGGCGCCAAAATTGAAATCAGCGCCTGGTGGTCGAAACGATTGCACCCGGACGATGCTCCACGGATTATGGAGGCCATGCGCGAGGCATTGCGTAGCCATTCTGATTACGATGATGAGTTTCGAATCGTTCTGCCCGACAAACGCGTCAGGCATATTCGTGCGGCCGCCCGTGTGACCGATAGTAGACTTGGCGAGTCGCCCCGGCTTATTGGCGTCAACTGGGATGTTACGGAGCTCCGCGAGATTGGCGCGGAGCTAAAAGCGCAGCGCGAGTTGTTGCACGTGACGCTCGAATCCATTGGCGATGCGGTGATTACGACCGACTCAGATGGCATGGTGACATGGCTCAATCCGGTAGCGGAGCGTATGACGGGCTGGGAGCTGAAGCAGTCAATCCAGCGACCTATTGATCAAATCTTCAGTATCGTCAATGAGCAAACCGGCGAGCGCTGCGAAAACCCGGTTATGGCTTGTCTGGCTGAGCAAAAAATTGTCGGGCTGGCTAATCACACGGCTCTGATATCAAAGAATGGCGCCTGCCATGGGATTGAGGATTCTGCGGCGCCGATTCGTAACGCAAGCGGCGAGATTCTGGGTGCGGTTCTGGTTTTTCACGATGTTACAGAGCAGCGACGCCTGTCGAGAGAAATGAGTTATCGTGCAACCCATGACCCGTTGACTGGGTTGGTCAATCGCACAGAGTTTGAAGTCCGGCTACGCAGAACGCTGTCAAAATCCCAGGCGGATCGGAGCGATCATGCTCTGATGGTGATCGATCTTGATCAGTTCAAGCTGGTTAACGATGCTTGTGGGCATGCCATCGGCGATCAACTTCTAATACAAGTGGCGAAACTGCTGGGCGATACAGTTCGTTCGCGCGATACGCTGGCTCGCCTGGGGGGCGATGAATTCGCTGTCATTCTTGAGCACTGCAGTGCTGAAACAGGTGCCAGGGTTGCCGATCAGATTTGCAGTCAAATGGATGATTTCCGGTTCGTTCATGATGATCGAAGCTTTCGGATTGGAGCTAGTATCGGGCTGGTGCCGCTTGATCAGCGGTGGGCCGATATCACTTCGCTGATGCAAGCGGCTGACACCTCTTGTTTCGCGGCAAAGGAAGCTGGCCGGAACCGGGTTCATAAATGGTTTGATACCGACCAACTGATCCGGCTGCGTCGTGGCGAAATGCAATGGGCATCGCGGCTCGAACAGGCGCTTGATGAAGGTCGCTTCGAGATGCACGGGCAACGCATTCTGCCTTTGTCGGGGGATGCCTCAAAGGTGCATGCAGAGGCCTTAATCAGACTGTTGGATACGGACGGAACCCTTATTCAACCTGGTGCATTCCTGCCCGCTGCGGAACGATTTCATCTGGCGTCTCGCGTTGATCGATGGGTTTTGAAGCATGCGCTGGATCACCTCACCAGATTGCATCCGAAGGCGAATTTCGAGATGCTTTGCGTCAATTTGTCGGGTCAATCGGTGGGCGATCGGGCATTTCACCGGGACGCGATTGAATTGCTGGTCGCGGCCGGCCCGATGGTTTGTCAGCGATTGTGTCTGGAGATTACCGAGACCGCGGCCGTTACCAATCTTGCTGATGCGGCCGTCTTTATCGAGCAGGCGCGTTTGCTAGGGGTTCGTGTCGCGCTGGATGACTTTGGTTCCGGGTCTTCTTCTTTTGGTTATCTCAAAACCTTGAATGTGGACATGATCAAGATTGACGGTCAATTTATCAGGGACCTGATTTCCGATCCGCTTGATACTGCGACGGTGCGTTGTTTTGTCGACGTTGCCGGCGTCGTCGGGGTTCGAACTGTCGCCGAGTACGTGGAGGTGCCTGAGATTCTCGAACGTGTTCGAGAACTTGGCATCGATTACGCACAAGGATTTCTGATACACAAACCACAGCCTATTCAGGAGCTGATGAAATTGGCTGCCGAGATTCCTCGGTTGAGTCAGGAACCGTGAGACGGCTTATTACTGGAAAGATGTAGCAACAGCGGTAACGATCGCCATGGTTTGCGTATAAAACCGATCTGGGTGGCGAATTATCCAGAATCGCCGGGTAAGAGACCGCTGCAGCGACCGGGGAATCGGAATCTCCCGCAGTTCTTCAATCCGCGGGTCGGACGGCAATACGCGGCGGCTCATGCAACCGAGCCAGTCGCTGCTGGCGACTATTCGCTTCTGGGTATCGGCGTCGTTGACCTCCATGGCAACTCGGGGTGACTCGGACATGGTGTTGGCAATTGCCCGTAGGAATATTTCGCGTGTGCCTGAACCGGGCTCTCGTAACACCCATTCCCACTGGCTGAGATTCCGGTGTGGCGATTTGCCTTGCGCGAACAAGGGATGGTCGTGGCGGGCAAACAAACAGAGTTGGTCGCTGAGCCAGGCTTGTTTGTGTATGGTTGGGTCTAGCACCTCCCCCTCGACAAACGCGAGATCGAGCGCGAAGTCCATAATTCGGCGCACCAGGTCTTCGCTGTTGGCGACCGTCAGTGTCGTGCGCAGGCCGGGCGTTTTTACACGGCAGGCACGGATGAGTTCCGGCATCACAAAGGGGCCGATTGTGCGCGAGGCACCAAGCGCAATCCGGGTGGTGCCGGCCTGGCTGGGCACCACCAGATGGTGGATCTCCCGGGCGCGCTCCACTATTTCGATTGCCCGGGGCAGTAGTCTTTCGGCCGCTTCGGTTCGCACGAGTCGGCGTCCCCGGCGTTCAAACAGAATCACGCCCAGCGCGTTTTCCAGGTCGGCCAGAGCCATGCTGACTGCCGACTGGGTGCGTGACAGGCGCTTTGCGGCAGCCGAGATGCCGCCGTGAGTCGCGATCTCAGTAAATGACTCAATCTGGCGGAGCGTAAAACGCTGCCCGGTAAGCGGGGATTCAGGCATAGAAGCTCGTTAGGGTTTATATCAGGAAAACTGATATATATAACCAGTATTACTCAGTTAAGCGGATGTGTCGAATCTCCTACACTCAGCAAATGAGTACGCCTACCGTTCCCGCCAATACGCAGCCAATCAAGTTCGACAATCATGCGATTCAACGCACTGAGCACACCACCTGCTACATGTGTGCCTGTCGATGCGGCATCAAAGTCACTCTGGAAAACGATCGGGTTCGTTTCATTCAGGGTACCGCTGGTCACCCGGTAAACGACGGCGTCTTATGCGCCAAAGGCAGTGCCGGCATCATGAAGCAGTATTCGCCCGGAAAACTCCGGCAACCGATGCGCCGCAAACCGGGGTCGGAACGGGGCGCCGGCGAACTGGAACCGATCGCCTGGGAGGAGGCGCTGGATGAACTGACCGCCCGCCTGCGTAGAATCCGGGAGACTGACCCCAAAAAACTCGCGTTCTTTACCGGCCGCGATCAGATGCAGGCATTGACCGGCTTATGGGCGCAGCAATTCGGCACGCCAAACTGGGCGGCTCATGGCGGTTTTTGCTCGGTCAATATGGCCGCCGCCGGACTGTATTCGATCGGCTATTCCTTCTGGGAATTTGGCGCACCGGATTTTGACCGGGCCAAGTATTTTGTGATGTGGGGCGTGGCCGAGGACCATTCGAGCAACCCGATCAAGATCGGCCTGGAAAAACTCAAGCGGCGCGGGGCGAAGTTTGTCTCGATCAATCCGGTGCGAACCGGATATTCGTCGATTGCTGACGAATGGATACCGATCCGGCCTGGCACCGACGGACTGCTTGCGCTGGCGATTGTTCACGTGTTGCTGAAACGGGAATTGTTCGACTGGGAGTTTCTGGTGCGCACCACCAATGCGTCCTGGCTGGTGATTGATGCGCCTGGCACTGCAACGGATGGCTTGTTTCTGCGTAACGATGAAAATCAGCCTCTGGTCTTTGATCAGGCGACCGGCGTGCCCAGTGCGCTGGCCCGGGGGGTGCAGCCGGCAATGTTCGGGTCGTTTGACCTGGCCGGGAAGTTCGACGGCATCAAGGTTCGTACTGTGATGAGCCTGATCGCGGAGCGTTACCTGGCTGACTCATATGCGCCGGAGTCGGTGGCCGGGCAATGTGGGGTTCCGGCGACGCAGATCGAACGGCTTGCCCTTGAGATGGCGCAGATAGCGTTTGAAGAGCCAATCGAGTTGCCGATTCCCTGGACGGATGTCTGGGGCAACAAGCATGACAAAACGATCGGCCGTCCGGTGGCGATGTTCGCGATGCGGGGAATCTCCGCTCACTCCAACGGGTTCCAGACCTGTCGCTCGCTACACCTGATTCAGATGTTGCTTGGCGCGCTGGATGGGCCGGGTAACTTTCGCTCCAAAGCACCTTATCCCAAGCCGGTGCCACCGCCGTTGTTGCCTGAGAATGACTCGGACGTGATGAATGCGCCGTCGCGACCGCTTGGCAAACCGCCGCTCGGTTTTCCAACCCGGCCCGAAGAGCTGGCGATTGATGGCGAGGGAAAACCCCTGCGACTCGATAAGGCGTATTCCTGGGAGAACCCGATTGCCTCGCACGGCATGATGCATATGGTGATTCACAATGCAGCCAAAGGCGATCCTTACGAGATCGATACCCTGATGTTATTCATGGCAAACATGGCCTGGAATTCGTCAATGAATACCAAAGGCACACAGGAGATGCTGACGGCCAAGCGGGAGGACGGTGGCTATCGCATCCCGTATATCGTGGTATCGGATGCTTTTGATTCGGAGACGGTCCGGTTTGCAGACCTGGTGTTGCCCGACACGACTTATCTTGAGCGTCATGACGCGATCTCCATTCTTGATCGGCCGATCTCCGAGCCGGATATGGTGGCTGACTCGATTCGCCATCCCGTGATCAAGCCCGATCGCGATGTGCGACCCTGGCAAGAGGTATTGGTGGATCTGGCCGGGCGCTTGAACTTTCCCGCTTTTGTTGGCGACAACGGCGAGCCAAAATACGACGGCTACACCGACTTTATTGTCCGCTTTGAGAAATCGCCTGGCATTGGTTTTCTAGGCGGGTTTCGTGGCGCCGGGGGCGAGAAATCACTGAAGGGAGAGCCAAACCCCAGGCAGTGGGATGCCTATATCAAGAACAAGAGTTTCTTTACCTGGGAGTGGCCTGAGTCGATGCAGTTCAACCGGGGGTTGAACCAGGCCTACCTCGAAAAAGCAGCGGACAGCGGGTTCATCGGATCTGCTGATCCGGTCATCATGCAAATCTACTCTGAGCCACTGCAAAAATTCAGGCTGGCCGGGCAGGGTTTGTATGACGGGCCATTACCGCCGGAGTCGGTTGACCGGGATCGTTTGTCACGATACTTTGACCCGTTGCCGATCTGGTATGGGCCGCTTGAAACACTGGCATTACGAGGCGCTGCAGGTGATCAAGACCAGGGTTTTGAGTTTCACGCCATTACCCAGCGTCCGATGGTGATGTATCACTCCTGGGATTCGCAAAACGCATGGCTGCGACAAATTCTGGGCCAGAATTTTTTGTATATGAATCCCGGCGCAGCCGGCCGTCTTGGTCTGGTCGATGATGACTGGGTGTGGGTCGAATCTCCTAAGGGCAGAATTCGTTGTCAGATGCGCACAATGAGCGGCGTGGAGCCTAATACCGTGTGGACCTGGAACGCGATCGGCAAGATGTCTGGCGCCTGGGGGCTGAGCAAACAGGCAAGCGAAGCCACCCACGGCTTTTTGCTGAATCACCTGATCAGCGAGACCCTGCCCAAGACCGGTGACGACCGCACGCTGACCAATTCCGACCCGATCACCGGGCAGGCGGCCTGGTACGACTTGAAAGTGAGAATCACCAAAGCCGGTCCGGGTGAGACTGGCACCTGGCCGCAGTTTGGCGGCGCGGAGAGGTCATCATGAAGCTGGGACTGTTAATCGACCTTGACACCTGTGTCGGGTGTCACGCTTGTGCGGTCGCCTGTAAGGAATGGAATGGTGAATCGGCGATGGCGGGTGGCGCGCCGGATTATGATCCGCACGGCAAAGCGCCTTCGGGTGTCTGGTTCAATCGCATACGCCAGTACGAGGTGGCTGACACACCTATCGATGAACCCGCCGCAACTTCAACCGAAGCCATGCAGAATCCGCCGGAGCAGGGCGGACACTGGAATCTATCCAAGACGATCAACGTGCCCATGTCTTGCATGCATTGCGAGCAGGCCGACTGCGTGACCGTCTGCCCAACCGGAGCTTCCTACAAGCGAGCCGAAGACGGCATTGTTCTGGTAGACCCCGAGAAATGCATGGGTTGCAACTATTGCGCCTGGGCCTGCCCCTACGGCGCCCGGGAACTCGACGAGAATGAAGGGGTGATGCGCAAATGCACCTTGTGCGTGGACCGCATCTATGATGAGGCGCTTCCCGAACACGAGCGACAGCCGGCCTGTGTATTGGCCTGCCCGGCGCATGCGCGCTTTTTCGGCGACTATGATGACCCGTCCTCTGTCGTTGTAAGGCGCTCCCAGGATCGCGAGCAAGTCGGCATGCTGGAGGCGCTCGACTACAAGCCATTAAACCGCTATCTGGCCCCGCGACAAAAACCGAGCGTTAATACCGAGCCGACCCAGGCGCGATCGGGTTCGCTCGGTTCGCGCCTGGCCAGCCTGGTCAATAAGGTGGTGTCGCTGTGAAACCAGTTCTTTCGGTCATCTTGTTTACGGTCTCGTCCGGCGCTGGCCTTGGTCTGATGTTCTGGCTCGCAATGGCACGACTGGCGCACCAGACACCACCTAGCCAGGCCTGGTGGATTGCGGCCGCGGTGGCCATCTTGCTATTAACCGGCGGGCTACTTGCCTCGACCCGGCATCTGGCCAATCCCAAAAACGCCTGGCGCGCTTTTTCGCGCTTTCGTTCCTCCTGGTTGTCTCGCGAAGCGGTCTTTGCGGTGGCGGTTTATCCGGTCGGCGGTTTGTATCTGTTATCGCTGGTTTTCGGCCCCGCACCGCTACAGAAGGTATTGGGTCTGGCGGTCATGTTGCTTTGTTTGCTCGTGTTATATTGCACCGGCATGATTTATGCATGCCTTAAAACGATTCCTCGCTGGAACAATTGGCAGACAATAGTCGCTTACCCGTTACTGGGCTTGTTTTCAGGTTCTGTGTTGTTGTTTGCGTTGATCCCTGGAGGCAGTCAGCTCATCGTTCGCTGGATAGCCCTGATCTTGCTGGCAATGGCAGCGCTCGTTAAGTGGCTGTATTTTCAACGCTTCAGGCAACCCCAAGGGCCGCGATTGGCGGACGCCCTGAAGCAAAGCCGTGGGGAAGCCAAATTGCTGGACGTGGGCCATACACATCAAAATTTCCTGATGCGCGAATTCGGCTTCGTTGTCAGCAACTCGCTGGCCTCGCAATTGCGGCTGGCGTTCGTCAGCATGAGTTTCCTGATTCCTGCAATCGTTCTACTGACATGGCCGGCGGCGGGCACTCTGGCGGTGGTGAGTTGTTTGCTGGGTCTTGCCGCAGAGCGCTGGTTGTTCTTTGCCGAAGCCAAGCATGTGGTGCGTCTGTATCACGGAGAATCGCGGGTTTGAGTTCGGAACCACCGGGTCGTTTGGAAGAAGCGCCGGACGACAACCCGAGCGGGCGGCTACCGCTATCAGTCTGGTTACGTGAATTACGCGAATTCGGTACTTTGCGCGCCGATTTGCTTGCCGGTCTGACTGGGGCCGTCGTTGTCATGCTTCAGGGTGTCGCATTCGCGACGCTGGCCGGGATGCCTCCGGAGTATGGTTTATATACGGCCATGGTGCCGTGTGTGCTGGCAGCTCTGTTCGGAGCCAGCCGTCAGATGGTCACTGGCCCGACCAATGCCCTTTCCGTAACCGTATTGGCGCTTCTCGTGCCGTTAGCTGCGGCCGGCACGCAGGCCTATGTGCACCTGGCCATAACTCTGACCTTCATGGTTGCCTGCTGGCAAATACTGCTTGGTTTGTCCGGGCTTGGCAAACTGGTTAATCGCATTCCTCACAGCGTGATTGTCGGCTTCACGTCCGGGGCTGCCATACTGATCGCCAACAGCCAGATTCGTCATGTGTTTGGCTTCGACTGGCAACGCGGCATGTCGGTGTTCGATACCGTGACAAAATTCATCCCCGATCTGCCCGGCATGCAATTGCCGCCAACGATCGTCAGTCTGGCGACTATCGTGGCCTGTATTCTGGCACGGCGGTACGCTCCCGGACCTGTCCCCTATATGCTGGTTGGCGTGGTGGCGGGTGCCTTGTTCGCCCAGGCGCTGGCCTGGTGTGGTGGCCAACCCTGGGTGCTGGAAACCGTTGACGCAATTCCCGGTGTCTTGCCGCCTTTGTCACTACCCGATATTTCTCTTGCCACCATGAGCGCTTTGCTTGTCCCGAGCCTCATCATGACGTTGCTGGCGCTGGCCGAAGCCTTGTCGATTGCCAGTGCGGTGGCGGTCAGAAACAAGCGTCGAATCAGTGGAACCCAGGAAATTCTGGCGCAAGGGGTGGCGAATCTCGGCGGCAGCTTCTTTTCGGCGTATCCCAGTTCGGGTTCGTTTAATCGATCCGCGCTGAATGTCGAGGCCGGCGCGCGGACGCCGTTTGCGGCGGCTAGCTCGGGGGTCTTGCTGATTATTCTGCTGGCTTTCGTTTCCTCGTTGATTGCTTACCTGCCATTTGCCGTCGTGGCCGGCATCCTGGTGATGGTCGCCTGGACGTTGATCGATTTAAATTACCCCCGTCTCGCTCTGACCGACCGCCGTTTTGCCGATGTCATCGGATGGGGGGTGACGTTCGTGCTGACCGTCACGGTCTCGCTCGAAATCGCGATTGTTTCAGGTCTTGTTGCACACACCGTGGCGTATCAACTGGGCAAGCGGTTTGGCCGGCCGAATTAACCCGACGCCGAATATCCACGAGATGATGTGGTAGTCAGGCATTAGTCCGGGTGGCCGGTCATGTGGCGCGCGTCGGCCGGGTTAGAGGTGCTATTTGCCCCGATGCAGTGATGACTCGGGGCGGTTGAGCAGTTCGGTGGCCTCGCGGCGAACAAATTTCGCCAGGCGCTGATCATCGAAACCCAGTTGCGACAAACCGGCCGAGGCGTTCGCAACTTCTCTATATTCGGCAATTAAACCGTTTTCCAGTTTGCAGATCGCAACGCCTTCAAACACCACCCGCTGCCCGGCGAATTGGCTGAGACGAGAATCATAGCTAAACACATAACGGGCATATCCCAGAGTCGGGTTCGCGACTGGGTCATGGATATCCCAGCGGAAGTTTGTCCCGTCGCGATGAAACCGCTCCAGGACCAGCGCTTTGATTTCCGGCCCATGAAACGGGCCATAAAAAACGTCATGGTAGACGCCGTCAGCCGTGAAGCAGGCGGCGACCGTCTCGGCATCAGCGGCGACGATGCCGCCAGTCATGGTGCTGATCAGGGTTGCAAACTGGCTCAAGAGTCTCTTCCCATGGTTGGATGGTTTGGAAATCCGTGTTTGGCTCCGGATCATGCCATCTTGCCAGAATTGTGCAGTCAGGCCGTTGCTTGGGCCTGGCTATACTACTGTGTAAAATCACAGCATGAGTAATTTACTTGCAAATCTGAACGAAGAGCAGCTCGCCGCGGTAACACTGCCCCCCCAGCATGCGTTGATTCTGGCCGGCGCCGGTAGCGGTAAGACCCGAGTCCTGACCACTCGCATCGCCTGGCTGATTTCCACCGGCCAGGTGAGTCCGCAAGGCATTCTGGCCGTGACGTTCACCAACAAGGCCGCCCGCGAGATGGGCACCCGAATCGCTGCAATGCTGCCAATCAGTACGCGCGGCATGTGGATTGGTACTTTTCACGGGCTTTGCAATCGTTTGCTGCGCGCGCATCACCGCGATGCCGCCTTGCCACAGACATTTCAGATTCTGGACACCCAGGACCAGCTATCGGCTATCAAGCGAATGCTCAAAGGCGCCAACGTCGATACCGAGCGCTATCCTCCCAAAAATCTTCAATACTTCATTAACGGCGCCAAGGAAGAAGGGATGCGCGCGGGCGATATCGAAATCGTCGATGATTACAACCGTCGCTTCGTCGAGCTGTTTGAGATGTACGACGCTCAATGCCAGCGCGAAGGAGTGGTCGATTTTCCGGAACTGTTATTGCGCTCCTATGAGTTACTGAGCAGAAGCCAGGTGCTGCGCGAGCACTATCAGCACCGCTTCAGTCACTTGTTGGTCGATGAGTTTCAAGACACCAACAACTTGCAGTATCGCTGGTTGAAACTACTGGCCGGAGATTCAACCGCTGTATTTGCGGTTGGGGATGACGACCAGAGTATTTATGCGTTTCGCGGGGCCAATGTTGGCAACATGTCTGCGTTTGAACGCGAATTCTCGGTTCGGAATCTAATCAAACTTGAGCAGAACTATCGGTCCTGTGGTCATATTCTGCGTAGCGCCAACACGCTAATTGCCAATAACGCCAAACGGCTGGGCAAAGACCTCTGGACTGACGCCGGCGATGGCGAGCAGGTTCGCGTGTACGAATCGGAAACCGACGGCCAGGAAGCGCAGTGGTTGCTGGAAGAGGTTCGCAGCCTGATCAATGACGGCACCAGCCGTAGCGATATCGCCATTCTGTATCGGTCAAATGCTCAGTCGCGGGTTATCGAGCATGCGCTGTTTTCGGCACAAATTCCGTATCGCGTCTACGGCGGCCTGCGATTTTTCGAACGTCAAGAGGTTAAACACGCGCTTGCCTATATGCGTCTTCTCGCTAACCCCGATGACGATACTTCGTTTGTCCGGGTGGTTAACTTTCCGGCCCGTGGCATTGGCGCGCGGACGGTCGAGATGTTGTCGGATGCGGCCGCGCGTCGTGGTAGCAGCCTGTTTGCGGCGCATGGTGACCTGACCGGAAACGCGGGTAATAAGGTGGCCGGATTTATCGGTCTGATTCAGGCGCTGCAAAAAGAAACCGCCCAGATGGGATTGCCTGATGTGGTTGAACACGTCATTGAACGCAGTGGGCTTGTCGAGCATTACCAGGCTGACAAGGACGGACAGGACCGGGTTGAAAACCTGCGCGAATTGATCAACGCTGCAACCGCCTATCTGGCGGATGCCGGCGTCGACCGGAATACCCCGGCAAACTTTGGCGTGAGTCAGGCGCCGGCAGATGCGCTCACGGTGACCAACTCAATTCCGGCTCCGGATACTGTCGCGGCACCGGCTGACTCCCCGGAGGCTGGCGCTGAGAGTTCACTGGGTATGACGCCTCTGGCGGGTTTTCTCAGTCATGCGTCTCTGGAAGCCGGTGACAACCAGGCAAGCAATGGCACCGATGCGTTGCAAATGATGACGGTTCACGCGGCCAAAGGGCTTGAGTTTGATGCTGTGTTTTTAACCGGGCTTGAAGAGGGTTTGTTTCCGCACGAAAACTCGGTGACTGAACTGGACGGGCTCGAAGAAGAGCGTCGCCTGATGTATGTGGCAATCACACGGGCCCGGCAACGCTTGTATTTGTCGTTGTCACAAACCCGCATGTTGCACGGGCAGACCCGTTACAGCATGCGGTCGAGATTCTTCGAGGAACTGCCACCCAATTCGTTGAAGTGGCTGACTGCCAAAGCACGAAGCAGCTCCTGGAAAGACGGTTACGGCAGCGCACGGGATGGCGCCGGCGCGGCTCACCCGGTCGCGCCGCGACGCCAATCGGGCCGCAGTGCTGACAACGGCACCAGGTTTCGCGCGGGTGAATCGGTAAAGCATGCGAAGTTTGGCGAAGGCACGATTATCGACATCGAAGGTCAGGGTGATGATGCTCGCGCGCAAATAAATTTTGGTCCTGCCGGTGTCAAGTGGCTGGCACTGGGTATTGCCAAGCTGGATAAAGTCACCTGACATCAAATCGCAATGTTAGCGACACAGGCCCGCAACATTGCTGCGCAACAATGACCACTCCCAGGTAGACGTGAGTGTCATGGAAGTTGCGCTGGCGGGCCACAGGATTTGATGTGGCAGGTCACTGCCAGTTGTCTTGGTTCCTCACGTCTTGTTCTCATAAAACAAAACAACTTTGCCTCGTCTCGGTCGCTTGGTCGCGCCGGCGTCTATGCCTGTCGGTGTTCGGGGCAATACACCAAGTATTTAATTTCGAGGAAACCATGAACAATAATTCGCGCACAGGTGCGACCGCAGCGACAGTGCTCGCTATGACGATTGCCGGATTCAGTGCGCCGGCTTTAGCAGAAGACGGCATCCAGTTATCAGGGCAGGTGAACCGCGCCGTGATGTTTGCTGATGACGGTAGCCAGTCAAAAGGCTTCTTTGTTGACAACAGTAACTCGGGTTCGCGGTTTCGGATGAAAGGAAAGCGTGAAGTCAGCCCAGGGCTGAAAGCGGGTTTCCTGATTGAGCTGCAATATCAGAGTAACCCATCAGATGCCGTGAATTTCGCTACTCCCAGTGTGTCTGCCGACTTGGGAGAGCGCCATATTGACGCTTATCTCGAAGGTGGTTTCGGTAAGGTTTCGCTTGGTCAGGGCAATGGCGCGGCTAACGGTGGGATGGAATCGGATTTATCCGGAACGACTGTCGTGACTTACTCCGGCATGACCGATTTTGGTGGTGGGATCAGTTTTGGCAATGGTGGTCCGGCTATCGGTGACACCATGGGCAATCTTGACTTCGAAAGCCGCTACGATCGCCTGCGCTACGATTTGCCCGGTCTGGGCCCGGTCGGTCTGGCGGTTAGTCTCGGCACTAAAAGTGGCAACGATGTTTACGAACTGGCAGCACGTCCTGAGCTAAAACTGGGGTCAGGCAAATTGGCATCGGCCATTGGGTATTCAGTTGAGAAGAAGGGCGGCGCTCGCGGTGATGAGCAGACGACCGGCTTTTCAGTGTCTTACCTGATGGGCTCAGGCTTGAACGGTACGCTGGCATATGCCACTCGCGGTGACGATACGCCGGGCGGCAGCGACAAAAAAATCACCTACTTCAAGCTCGGCTACAAGACCGGCGCTCATGCCATGTCGCTTGACTACGGCATCGGCAACGACTTCGATGCTGTTGGCGATGATTCCACCGCGTTTGGTGTCGCTTATGTATACAAGGCAGCAAAGTGGCTTGAGTTGTATGCCGGCGGCAAGATTCACTCGCTGGATCGAACCGGCCTGAATACCGATGATGTGACAATAATCGCCGCAGGCACTCGCATTAAGTTTTAAGCGGGCAGTTTTTTATCTGAGAGAACCGGTGGTCGCCCCTGAGAGCGGCTACCGGATAACATCCCGATAGCTGACCCAGAAACTGCAATAAGCCGCAGCGACGATCAACAGGCTTAACGGCGCAATCAACATGGACAACAGCGTTGGCGCCAGACCCAGCCCCAGAACCAGTAGTTGCAACACCAGGACAATCACGAACAGAACCGCAAACCAGCCCAGAAACAAGAGGGCAAACGCCCACTTGTTACGCCAGACTGCCACAATACTGAAAAACAGTGACTTTCCCACCGGAATCTGGTGCCAGGCGATTAACAGCGGTGAGTACCACAGAGCCATCTGGACCGGGGTGTACATCACGCCGAAAACAATCATTGACCAGACCAGTTCGCCTAGTTCGACTGAGGCTTTGTCGCCCGGGATTGCGGGCGCCGAGACAATGGATTCGGCCGGGAAAAACAGCGAGACCAGCCCAAAAACAAGAATCGATAACGTGGCATTGATGGCGCCGAGCACCAGCAATGGTTGCCAGCTACCGCCGGATTCGGAACTGAACGCAATCAGCAGGTTGCGTGGATTCGGCGTTTGTTTGTTTTCCGCCGCTTGGACTGCGGTCATCAGCCCGACATAGATGGCTGGTTGTAAGGCCATCGATAGTATGGTGCCGATACCCGGAATAATTGAGGGCAGCAACATGATGGCCAGGCTGAGGAAAGTCACGGCGAAAAGCGCGAGCGGCTGGCTCATCAGGATTCGCACCCCTTCGCCTAACCAGAGCAGGCCGCGACCGGCTGGGTGTTTTGTAATGTTCATTGGTTGGATGGCATCGGGTGTAGGGCCTGGCCGGCTGAGACGGCGTCCTGGCGGCGAGCTAACAACATTTGTTCGAATTGCTCCGGGCTTTTTGGCGTGACCCGTTCAGCGGGTCGCGGCGCAAAGGCGTCATGGAGCCGGGAAACCCAGAAGCGCAGCGCGGCCGCGCGCAGCGCATACGGCCAGGCATTCTGTTCTGGTCGGGTGATTGGCCGGATTTTCTGGTAGGCGGCAAGCAAGGCTTCCAGGCGGAGTTGATCAAACCGGCAGTCATTGTCATGGGTGCACCAGTCATTGACCGTCACGGCAAGATCAAAGACCCAGGTGTCCTGGCCGGCAAAGTAGAAATCTATGATGCCACTGACCGTCGGCCCGGTCGGCGCGTCCATAAACAAGATGTTGTCGCGGAACAAGTCGGCATGAACCGCGCTCGTGGGAAGTTGCCGGTAGGCGGCACTGGCAGCGAAGGTCGCCTGAACCGATAATTCTTCTTCGAGCAGGCTGCGCGACTGAACCGGTAGCTGAGGAAGCAGATCGGGGATGACCTCGCGCCACCAGCCAAGTCCGCGCAGATTTGGCTGGCGCTCGCTGAATTTTGCTGCGGCCAGATGCATGCGAGCCAGCGCGTGGCCGACGCTGGCGCAGTGCTCGGGACCGGGTTGCATACATGCCTCGCCGGGCAGGCGGGTCACCAGCGCTGCAGGTTTTCCGTGCAGGGATTGCAGGATTGATCCGTTACGAGCGGCAACCGGGTCAGGGCAGGGCACGCCGGCGGCGGCAAGATGGTGCATCAGATTCAGATAGAACGGGAGCTGCTCCATCGACAGACGCTCAAACAGCGTCAACACCAGCTGGTGTTGTTCGGTACTGACGAAGAAATTCGAATTCTCAATGCCGGCGTCGATACCGCGAAAGTCGATCACGCTATCGAGGGCATAGGCACTCAGGAATTGACTGAGCTCAGACCGGGTGACCGGTGTGAAGACTGCCATCAGGAGTCTCGGTTAGAGCGACAACAAAGATTCGTCATCTTTGTCGGTGGGCTCAAAGCTGCGGGTTTGGTAAAAGTCAAAGATAGCCTCGACAACCGCTTGTTGATCGTCGGTAACCTGGAAAAGGTCAAGGTCTTCGGCGGAAATGAGGCCGGCACCAAATTGTTGATTGCGCATCCAGTCGACCAGCGGCTGCCAGAAGGCGGAGCCAACGAGAATCACGGGGATGCGCCGGCCCATGCCGGTCTGAATCAGCGTCAAGACCTCGGCGAGTTCATCCAGGGTGCCAAATCCGCCTGGCACTGCCACGAAAGCACTCGCGTACTTGGCAAATGCGACTTTGCGGGCAAAAAAGTGCCGGAAATCCACGGAGATGTCCTGGTACTGATTGCTGGCCTCTTCCATGGGTAATTTGATGTTGAGCCCGATTGAGGGCGATTTGCCCTGCTGGGCCCCCTTGTTGGCAGCCTCCATAATGCCCGGGCCGCCGCCGGAGATGACTGCGAAACCGGCATCCGAAAGCGACTGGCTCAATGACACCGTCCAGTCGTACCATTCACTGCCGGGTTGCAGGCGTGCGCTGCCGAAGATCGAGACCGCCGGCCGGATTGAAGCGAGTTTTTCGGTTGCTTCGACGAACTCTGAGATAATGCCCAGAATGTGCCAGGACTCCCGCGCTTTTTGGGTCGTGGAGCGGTGAGAATCCGCGATTGAACGCAACTGCGGCGCTTTCTTACTGCTCGTCATGACCGAAAAAACTCTCCTGCTTGTCGATGGTTCCAGCTACCTGTATCGCGCATTTCATGCGCTGCCCGATCTGCGTAATCCAGCGGGGGAACCCACTGGTGCCATCTATGGCATGGTCGGGATGCTACGGCGTCTGCGGGCGGACGGCAAATTAAACGGCGGTGCCGGGCACGGCGCGGTGGTTTTTGACGCACCGGGCAAGACCTTCCGGGATGATTTGTACGACCAGTACAAGGCGAACCGGCCCTCGATGCCGCCGGATCTGGCCAGTCAGATTCCGTTAATCCATGAGATTGTCCGTGCAATGGGCTGGCCGCTGGTCATGGTTGGCGGGGTTGAGGCGGACGATGTGATCGGGACTCTGGCTGTGCGGGCCACCGCCATCGGCGCCCGGACACTGGTCTCGACCGGCGACAAGGATATGGCCCAGCTGGTTAACGACAAGGTCACCTTGTTTAACACCATGACGCGCGATAACGCCGAAATTGAGCATCTCGATCCGGACCGGGTCGAGCAGAAATTCGGGGTTCGCCCGGATCAGATTATTGACTATTTGTCACTGGTGGGCGACACCGTTGACAATGTTCCCGGAGTTGAAAAATGCGGTCCCAAGACCGCCGTTAAATGGCTGTCGCAATACGGATCGCTGGACGGCGTTATCGCCAATGCCGACGCGGTCAAGGGCAAAGTGGGCGAAAATCTTCGCGCGGCGCTCGAATTTCTGCCGACCGGGCGCGAGCTGGTTACGATCAGTACCGATGTCCCGCTGCCTGACGAACTGACCGACTTTGACAAGGGGCTTAGCCTGGCGCCTGAAGACAGTCCCGCCCTGATCGAACTCTTTGAGCGGGCCGGTTTCAAGACCTGGTTGCGCGAGGTTCGCCATCAAGTGGGTGGCGCGGCAGGCGCCACGGCGCCCGAAGCCGCCAGTGAGTCCGGGATGCCGGCCCGCACTGAGGCTGAGTGCGTCATCGACAAGACAGGCTTCGACCGCTGGCTGAATGTGATTAAGGCTGCCGATCTGGTCGCGTTTGATACCGAAACAACTTCCCTGAACTCAATGCAGGCTGAGTTGGTCGGTCTGTCACTGTCGGTTGAACCGGGCAAAGCCTGTTATGTTCCGGTCGCCCACATCTATCCCGGGGCTCCGGATCAACTTGACCGGGACTGGGTGCTGGGTCAGTTGCGCGAATGGCTGGAAGACCCTAATGCCCACAAGGTCGGGCAGAACCTCAAATATGACGCTCATGTTCTGGCCAACTACGGGATATCCCTTGCCGGCATTGCGCATGACACCTTGTTGCAAAGCTATGTGCTCGAAGCGCATCGCCCGCATGACATGGATTCGATGGCCAAACGGCACCTGGGTCGTCAGACCATCACTTATACCGAAGTGGCCGGCAAAGGCGCCAAGCAAATCGGTTTTGATCAGGTTTCGCTGGAAAAGGCCAGTGACTACGCGGCGGAAGATGCCGACATTACCCTGCAACTGCATCTGACCTTGTTTCCTCAGATCGAAAAAGATCCAAAACTCCTCAGTATCTATCGCGATATCGAATTGCCCTCGCTGACTGTCTTGCAGCAGATTGAGCGTAACGGTGTCTTGATTGATCCGGATGCTCTGCGGGCGCAATCCGGTGAATTGGGTAAGCGTTTGCTGGATCTGGAGAATCAGGCGTACGAGGTTGCCGGACAACCCTTCAATCTGGGCTCGCCAAAACAACTTGGCGAGGTGTTGTTCGGTAAGCTTGAGTTGCCAGTTGTTAAGAAAACTGCCAGCGGCAAACCTTCCACTGATGAAGAAGTGCTGAGCAAACTGGCCGAAGACTATCCGTTGCCAAAACTGGTTCTTGAGCATCGCAGTCTGTCCAAACTGAAAGGCACCTATACCGACAAACTTCCTGGCATGATTCACCCGGTGACTGGCCGGGTGCACACCAATTATGCGCAGGCGACCGCGGTTACCGGACGCCTGGCATCGACTGACCCGAACCTGCAAAACATTCCGGTCCGTACCGCTGAAGGGCGCCGTATTCGTGAGGCATTTATTGCGCCGCCGGGTTCATCGATTGTCTCGTGCGATTATTCGCAGATCGAATTGCGCATCATGGCTCATATCAGTGAGGACAAAGGGCTTACCGCCGCGTTCGACCAAGGCCTGGACGTGCACCGGGCCACTGCTGCTGAAGTCTTTGGCGTGGCCGTCGATGAGGTTGACTCAGAGCAGCGCCGCTATGCGAAGGTGATTAACTTCGGCTTGATTTATGGCATGAGCGCGTTCGGGCTGGCTCGTAACCTGGGAATTGAACGAAGTGCTGCGGCCAGTTACATAGAGCGCTACTTCTCTCGTTACCCCGGTGTTGCCGACTATATGGAAACAACCCGGGCGCTGGCCAAGCAACAGGGATATGTTGAAACGGTATTCGGGCGCCGGCTCTGGTTACCGGAAATCAATAGTCCGAACGGGCCCCGCCGCCAGGGCGCTGAACGCGCCGCCATTAATGCGCCCATGCAAGGCACGGCCGCAGATCTTATCAAGATGGCAATGGTCAAAGTCCAGCGCTGGCTGGCGAGCAATCAATTGAGCAGTCTGATCGTCATGCAGGTGCATGACGAGCTGGTGCTCGAGGTGCCTGATGCGGAACTGGACCAAGTGCGGGTGGATGTTCCTAAACTGATGGCTGAATCCGCCTCTTTGCGAGTTCCCTTGCTTGTTGAGGCCGGTGTCGGACCAAACTGGGAAAAAGCGCACTAAGATGCCACCAGTGGTGAAAGTTCCGGGCATGTAAATTGCCCGTCTCTGGTGGGGCCGCCGGAACTGGACTCGCTTGTCCCGGTGCACCCGCGGCTGCTTACATCTGCGCCTTGAAGCCCGCCTGACTTTGCGTTCCTATAGTGCTTGCCGAGCTGCTCGTGGGTTTACCGGGAAGCCGTCTGACCCGGAGTCGTAATTGTCCACTGATAGTCAATACATTCGATCCCATGAAGGGCTGCGCGGCCTGGCGGCACTATGCGTGGTTTTCTTTCACGCCGGGACGGTGTCAATACTTGATCCGCGACTGGCGGGCTTCGGACCAATCGCCAACGGCTGGGTATCGGTCGATCTGTTTTTTGCACTGAGCGGGTTCGTGATGTTTCTGCGCTATGGCGATCGACTCCGTGAGCCGGGCGATTCAAAGCGCTTCGTCCTGCGCAGGTTAGGGCGGTTGTATCCCTTACATCTGGCGACGCTGACCTTTTTCATTCTGACCTGGTTGGCGATGCAAAGTACCAAATGGGTGTTGATCGAGCGGTTTGGGGTTGCGGTCGGTAATCCAGAGCTTTTTAGTGCGGAGCAGTTCAACTGGCCGGACCTTGTCCTTAACCTCGGATTACTGCACGGGGTTGGCCTGCGCTGGACGGATGCCTTGAATTATCCGTCCTGGTCTGTCTCGCTTGAGTTCTGGACTTACTTTGTATTTCTTGCGGTTTGCCTGAGTACAGCGCGCTGGCAGGGGCGGGTTGCTCTGTTTGCCGTACTGGGGTTGATTTCCTGGACCTGGTTTGTCCTGGTTGCATTGCATCAGGAGAATTTTGTTCTGATGTTTCAGGCGGAGCGTACTTTTATGCGCATTCTGATGAGTTTTTCGGCTGGAGTCTGCGTGGCCGGATGGTTCGGCCGTCACCCAGGCGGCTTGCCGGCTGCGGGAGCCTGGCAAGCCGTCGCATTCTTCTGCCTGGTGTTTTATTACGTCAATCTCGGCGATCTCGGCGCCGGGTTACTGGCTGGCCCGTTTGTCTTCGGATTGGTTATTCTCGCGCTTTGCGCCGATACCGGCTGGTTGGGCCGGATACTGCAATGCGGTGTGTTCGGCTGGCTGGGCGAACGCAGTTATTCGATATATCTGGTTCATGCGACAGTCTTGATGGCGACATCGGCAGCGGGTCGGCTGACTGGATTGAATCAACTGTGGGTCTTAACCGCGATCTATCTGAGCTTGACGCTGCTGATTGCCAATTTCACGTACCGGCGAATCGAAGTGCCGGCCCGCGAGCGTTTTCGGCGCCTGACAGTCGATTCGCCAGCCCTGCACGCGGGCGAAAACACTACGGGCAGAGCGTAGAACAGGTGCGGTGAGTCAGTGCGCTTATCCGGCCTCGCCAGTTGCAACAGGGAGGTTTTCGCGCGAACTCCATTCGCTCCACGAACCAGGGTAAAGCTGGCTGCCATCTAGCTCTGCATAAGCCATTGCGAGCAGGTTATGGCAGGCCGATACCCCGGATCCGCAAGAGTGAATCAGTTGATCGGGGGCGAAGCCTTTAGTGATCGCAAGGAATTCGCTTCTCAGAACGGCTGCCGGTTTGAACCGACCGTCTTCCCGCAGATTGTCGGCAAACGGGCGATTGACCGCGCCCGGAATATGACCGGCTCGTTTGTCGAGAGGTTCGGTCTCGCCCCGGAAGCGTTCGCCAGCCCGCGCGTCAATCACCAGGGCGCCCGCGCTATCAATGTTGGCGAGGATTGCGTTGGCGTCGGTGGTCGGGCACTGGCCCGGGGTGGCCCAGTCGGAGGCGGCCGGCGTCGGGTCTCGGGTGTCAGCGTTTACGGGAAATCCGGCCGCCGTCCAGGCCTTTATTCCGCCATCCAGTACCGCCACTGTCTCGTGACCGAGCCAGCGTGCCATCCACCATAGCCGCGACGCCACCATGCCGCCGGCATCGTCATAGGCGACCAATTGCACACCGGGTTTCAGGCCGAGCGAGCTCAGCTTGCTGGCCAGCTTGGCTGGCGCCGGTAAAGGGTGACGCCCGTTGTCGCCGCTTTGCGGCGAGGACAAATCGTCGTCCAGATGCAAAAAGAATGCGTTCGGGATGTGGCCGACGGCATAAGCCTCGCGTCCGGCCTGGGGGGCGGCCAGGTTATGGCGGCAGTCGATCACCAGGCAATGATCGATTTGCTCTGCGAGTTGCTCGGCGCTGATCAGGGTTCGATAGTTGGTCATGGGTCGGGTCTCAGGCGGGTTCAATGGACAGATGGCGTCGCAAATAGGTGTGGAAGTGTTGCATACCGTCTTCCATCGGGGTCTGGTAGGGGCCGGTCTCGACGGTGCCGCGTTCGATCAGCGCGCGCCGGCCGGCATCCATGCGCCGGGCTATTTCATCATCTTCGACCGCGGTTTCCATGTAGGCAGCCCGCTCGGCCTCGACAAAGTCCCGCTCGAATAACGAGACTTCTTCCGGGTAGTAGAACTCCACGACATTCAGGGTTTCCTGCGGTGATTGCGGAATCAGGGTTGACACCACCAGGACGTCCGGATACCACTCGACCATGATGTTCGGGTAGATGGTCATCCAGATGGCGCCGTATTTCGGGGCGACACCGCCTTGGCGTTGTAAGACCTGTTCATGCCAGCGGCGGTAGGTTTCGGTACCGGGCTGCTGCAAGTCTTCGTGGATGCCGACGGTTTGCACCGAAAAATATTCGCCGAACTGCCACTGTAAGTCATCGCATGTGACAAACTGGCCCAGACCGGGGTGGAACGGCCCGACATGGTAGTCCTCAAGGTAGACCTCGATAAAGGTTTTCCAGTTGTAGTCGCACGCATGCATTTCGACGTGGTCGAGCCGGAAACCGTCAAAATTGATTAAATCCTGAAGCGCGACAGACGCCAGGTCGTGGGTGATGTCGCGGTCGCCGGCAAACAACAGGCCACGCCAGTTCTGGAGATCAAAGCTGGTCAGGTTCGCGCAGGGCTGGGTCTGAAACTGGGGGGCACCCAGTAAACTGCCGTCCAGGCCGTACGTCCAGCGATGCAACGGGCAGACAATTTGCTCGGTATTGCCGCGGCCCCGCAGCATCAAGGCCTGGCGGTGGCGACAGACATTGGATAGCAAAACCGGAGTTTCTGCGTTGCGTAGCAACACTCTGCCATCCAGTTCAGCCCGGACGGTCGCGTAGTCACCAGGCTGGGGGATCATCAGCTCGTGGCCGACGTACTGAGGCCCTGTCTTGAACAGGGTCTTGATTTCCTGGTCCAGCACAGCCTGGTCGAAATAGGCGCCCGGGGCAAGTTGTGTGTGCGGCGGTGCGAGTAAATCGTGGCGGTCCGAATCGGACATCCGGGGCTCCTGCAAATTCAAAACTTCAGTTAAATCGAACGGTAAACGTCAGTATTTTCCATGATCTGACACTGATTCGGCTTCTCGGCCGGGTTCCCCTTAGAATACAGTTTTACGTGCTCAATCCATGCCTCGCAAACCTCAATCAGCCAAAGCCGACCCGTCTTCCGCCGGGAACTCCAATCCGGACGCCGCCGCCGCGCTTGACGGCGTCAGCTTCGAGCACGCAATTGGCGAACTCGAAGGGATTGTCGAGCAAATGGAAAACGGCGATGTATCGCTTCAGGAGTCTCTGGCCTCTTATCAGCGCGGCGCCGCGCTGATAACCCATTGTCGCCGCTCGCTGGATGAGGTGGCTCAGCAGGTCAAGGTTCTCGAGAACGGATTACTCAAGCCGATGCAGGCAGATGCCGAGCCGCAAGGCGCTGATGGTGACAACTCTTGACGATCTCTGTAGCCCCTGACTTCAAGGACTGGTTTAAGGCCGGACTGGAGCGAGCCGAAGCCGCACTGGATGCCAGGCTCCCGGCGCGTTCGGTTGCGCCTGCCCGGTTGCATGAGGCGATGCGTTATGCAGCGCTGGATGGCGGCAAGAGAATCCGCCCGATGCTGGTCTATGCCACCGGTGAATTGTCGGCCGACCGTTCGGCCTCCGTTCGGGATTCGCTCGATAGTGCCGCGTGTGCGGTTGAGTTGATTCACGCCTATTCGCTTGTGCATGATGATCTACCGTGCATGGATAACGACGATCTGCGCCGCGGCAAACCCACCGTACACCGGCAGTTTGACGAGGCGACCGCCATGCTGGTCGGCGATGCCTTGCAGGCACAGGCTTTTCAGGCGCTGGTCGGCTTGCCGGCTGAATCTCTGGCAGCCGGCCTGGCCGAGCTGTCCCGCGCTGCCGGGTCAGTTGGCATGGCAGGCGGGCAGGCCATTGATCTGGCCGCTGTAGGCAACACCATGACGCAGGAGTCTCTTGAAGACATGCATAGGCGCAAGACCGGCGCGCTATTGACAGCGGCAGTCCGTCTGGGCTGGTTCGCAGCCTGCCCGGGTCAGCAGATGCCCGCGAGTCTGGAAACCTATGCTGCCGCCGTCGGATTGGCATTTCAGGTGGTTGACGACATTCTGGATGTTGAAGGCGACACAGCCGATCTTGGTAAGACGGCCGGCAAAGATGCCGAACAGAACAAGCCGACGTTTGTCTCGATACTCGGTCTGGCGAAAGCCCGCTCATTAGCAAACTCACTACAAACAGAGGCGACTGAAGCGCTGGCGGAATTTGGGCCGGACGCAGGCAGATTGGCATCAATTGCTGATCTCGTGACCAATCGCAAGCACTGAAGTTGCAGGCAGGAGAAGAAAAATGTCATCGGATAAAAAGCCGGAAATTCAATCAAACCCTCAATCGATGTCTGTGCCGCTAGCCGACCAGTCGGCCCGTCAGTTCCTGAACAGTATCGAGTCGCCATCAGATTTGCGAAAGCTGCCGCGTGAGGCGCTGGGTGTGCTGGCTGATGAATTGCGTGAGTTCGTGTTGCAGTCGGTCTCAAAAACCGGCGGCCATTTGTCGAGCAATCTCGGAACCGTCGAGCTGACTATCGCCTTGCACCATGTGTTTGACACACCGCGCGACCGTATCGTCTGGGATGTTGGCCATCAGAGTTATGCGCATAAGATCCTGACCGGTCGCCGTGACCAGATGGATTCTTTGCGGCAATTTGGCGGTATCAGTGGATTCCCGCGGCGTGATGAGTCTGAGTACGATACCTTCGGCACCGCCCATTCCTCAACCTCGATTTCCGCAGCGCTCGGCATGGCGGTGGCTTCCCGAAACAAAGGTGAAAACGAAGGCAGCGGACGCCGCCGTCATGTCGCCGTGATCGGTGACGGCGCGCTGAGTGCCGGCATGGCATTTGAGGCGATGAACAATGCCGGGGTAACCGACAACATCGACTTGTTGGTGATCCTGAACGACAACGACATGTCGATCTCGCCGGCGGTTGGTGCATTGAACAACTATCTGGCCAGATTGTTGTCGGGCAAGATTTACACCCAGGCGAAAGATATCGGCCGGGCCGTGTTGTCTCATGTGCCGCCGGTTTTCGAACTGGCCCGTAAACTGGAAGAGCATGCCAAAGGCATGGTGGCCCCCGGGACAATGTTTGAGGAGTTTGGCTTTAACTATGTCGGTCCGATTGATGGTCATGATCTGGAAATGTTGCTGCCGACCCTGCAAAACCTGAGAGACCTGCGCGGACCGCAGTTTTTGCATATCGTGACCCGCAAGGGGCAGGGTTATAAGCGCGCCGAAGCCGATCCGGTCGCCTACCACGGTCCTGGTAAATTCAATCCGGCCGAAGGGCTGGTTAAGTCGCAGACGCCGGCAAAACCGACGTTCACCAATGTGTTCTCGGACTGGATTTGCGACATGGCAGCTCTCGATGAGCGTCTGGTTGGCATTACGCCCGCGATGCGCGAAGGCTCCGGCCTTAATGAGTTTGAGCGGCGCTTCCCGGATCGGTATTTTGATGTGGGTATTGCCGAGCAACATGCAGTGACATTTGCCGGCGGCCTCGCCTGCGAAGGGCTCAAGCCGGTCGTTGCGATTTACAGTACCTTCCTGCAACGCGGTTACGACCAACTCGTGCATGATGTTGCCTTGCAGGATCTGCCGGTGATGTTTGCTCTGGATCGTGCCGGGGTTGTTGGTGCCGACGGCGCGACTCATATCGGCGCCTACGATTACGCTTTTTTGCGTTGTCTTCCCAATATGGCGATTCTTGCGCCGAGCGATGAAAACGAATGTCGTCAGTTGCTCTACACCGCCTTTCAGCACGACGGGCCGACCGCCGTGCGCTACCCGCGTGGAGCCGGCGTCGGGGCAACGGTCAAGAAAGACCTGGTGGCGGTTCCCTGGGGCAAGGGCGAGGTGCGCTTCGAAGGCAAACGGCTGGCGATTCTGGCTTTTGGCACGCTGGTCGCAGCAGCCGAAACGGTTGGCCGCGAACTGGGCGCAACCGTGGTCAACATGCGTTTTGTCAAGCCGGTTGATGCACAGCTACTGGCCGAACTGGCGACTACTCATGACGCTTTCGTTACCCTTGAAGAGCATGTCGTGATGGGCGGTGCGGGCAGTGCGGTTGTTGAGAGCCTGAACGAACAGGGGATTACCCGTCCGGTATTGCAGTTGGGTCTGCCTGACCAGAATATTGATCACGGCGATCAGAAAAAACTGCTGGCGTTACAGGGGCTGGACGCCGACGGGATTCGCAAATCCATTGAAGCCAGGTTTGCCGACTTATTGTCCAGCGATGGCACGCCCCGACTGGTTTCGCGTCGCGCCTGAACGCGCGGGGGGAGCAGAGCATGATTGGATTCAATCTCAACGGTGCGCCGTTACAAACAGAGGTCGACCCCGCAATGCCACTGCTCTGGGTGTTGCGCGACGAGCTTAATCTGACCGGAACCAAGTTCGGTTGTGGCGTTTCAGCCTGCGGCGCGTGCACGGTTTTGCTGGATGGGCAAGCCGTCAGGACTTGCGTGCTTCCGGTGTCGGCGGTTGCCGGTCGCCGGGTCACGACGATTGAACTGAGCCGCCCGAATGCTGAATCCGACGCGTCGCCTACTCAACTGGATGCCATCGCCGCTGACCAGCAACTGATTCTGCAAACGCTACAGGCGGCCTGGATTGAAGAGCAGGTGCCGCAATGCGGTTATTGTCAGTCCGGAATGTTGATGGCCGCCACTTCACTGCTGGGCCAGCATGCCGCGCCCAGTGAACAGCAGATCAGCCAGGCGATGGCCAACCTTTGTCGGTGTGGGACTTATCAACGCGTCCGTCGTGCGATCGACAACGCAGCCGGCAAACTCGCCGAGAAGTCCGCGTGAAGCGGCGCTCCTTCCTTGTGCGCTCTGTCGCGACGGTGGCTGGGGTTGGGACGGTCTTGCTGGTCGGCTGGGGTGTCATGCCGGCGCGCAGTCGTCTGGGGTCTGCGGAGGCTCTGCCTATTACCGACAATGCACTGGCCTTGAATGGCTGGGTGCGCATTCAGAGTGATGGCAAAGCCGTCCTGATAATGCCCCGTTCGGAAATGGGGCAGGGGGTGCATACGGGTTTGGCCACTCTGCTCGCCGAAGAGCTGGACCTGCCGCTGGACCGTATCGGACTGGAGCAGGCGCCCGACGCAGCCATTTATGGCAACGTCGCCATGCTGACCGGATCACTCCCTTTCCACCCGCTCGATAAAGAGGCAGAGCGGCCGGCGATGACAATTCGCGCCGCCGAATGGATAGTTGGCAAAGTCATGCGCGAACTCGGGGTCAATGTCACCGGAGGTTCCAGTTCAATGGCCGACGCCTGGTCGGTGGTTCGGCTGGCCGGTGCTTCGGCCCGTCATGCGCTGGTAGCTGCCGCCGCAGCGCGATGGGGAGCGAGCGCATCGCAGCTACAGACCGAAAACGGGTGGATCATCCATCCGGACGGACGTCAATTGCATTACGGTGAGCTTGCCGCCGATGCCGCCCGCTTGCCGATCAAGGAAGATATTTCTCCGAAGCCGCGTGCAAACTGGCGCCTGATCGGCCAGCCGGTCCGGCGTGTCGATGTGCCAGCGAAAGTGGACGGCACGGCGCGGTTCGGCATCGATGTCCGCCTGCCGGGGATGTTGTTTGCTGCGGTCAGTCTATGCCCGACGCTTGGCGGTCGCCTGCTCGAAGTCAATGAGACAGAGTTGACGGCGATGCCCGGCGTCAGCGCAGTCGTGACGCTGCCGCCGATGGGCGGTACCAGCGGTGGGTTCGCGATTGTGGCCTCGCATACCTGGCACGCTCAGCAAGCCGCCCGGAAAGCCCGACCGAGCTGGGACCACGGTCCAAACCATCTGGTCAACACCAGTGGCGTGATGCGTGATCTCGATCAGGCACTGCGAACAGAATCCGGGTTCACTTTTTACTCTCTCGGCGATGTTGATGCAGCGCTGGCCGAAATGCCCAACAAGCTCGAGGCCAGTTATCAGGCTCCGCACCTGGCTCATGCCACTCTTGAGCCAATGAATGCGACTGCTTTATATCGCGACGGAATGCTGGACGTCTGGGCGCCGACGCAGGTTCCCGGTCTGGCTGTTAAGGCGGCTGCGAAAGCCGCTGGAATACCTGCCGAACAAGTGCGCTTGCATGTGACTCTGCTCGGCGGCGGATTCGGACGCCGATTGGAAACAGATTTTGTTTCCCAGGCGGTTTCGGTTGCGATGGCGCTACCCGGTCAGGCGGTTCAGACTGTCTGGTCGCGCGAACAAGACATGACGCACGACTTTTACCGGCCGACGCAAGTGGTGCAACTCCAGGCCGGAGTCGATCAGACCGGAAAACTCCAGGCCCTGAAAATTCTTTCGGCTGGTGACTCCATTATTGATGACTGGATGTCCAGAACGCTACCCGTCTCGGGTGGCTTGCCCGACAAGACGACGGCCGAAGGGTTATTCGACCAAGCCTACGGTATTCCCCATCAATCAATGTCACATATCAAGACCAGATCTGGGGTGCCCATAGGTTTCTGGCGTTCGGTCGGGCATTCGCATGCAGCGTTTTTTATCGAATCCTTTATCGACGAAATTGCCAATGCGCTTGCGACGGATCCGCTCGCCTTTCGCCTGGCGCTACTGGACAGTGCGCCGCGTCATGCGGCGGTGCTACGTCTGGCGCGCGACAAATCCGACTGGGGCAGTCCGATGCCGCGCGGCATGGCGCGCGGGGTTGCACTTCATGAGTCATTCGGCTCAGTCGTCGCTCAGGTTGCTGAAGTGTCTATAGTCGACGGTGAGCTCAGGGTGCATCGGGTGACGTGCGCGATCGATTGCGGCACGGCTGTAAACCCGACGGTGATCGCCCAGCAAATGGAATCCAGCGTCATTTTTGGACTGACCGCTGCACTTTATGGCCGGATCGACATCAAAGGCGGGCAGGTCAAACAACAGAATTTTCCGGATTACCCTCTGGTCACACTAGCGCAGGCGCCGCAAGTGACAACGCATATCATTTCCAGCACCAAGCCGCCGTCCGGGGTCGGTGAGCCCGGATTGCCACCAATTGCGCCGGCAGTGGCGAACGCGATGTTTACCCTAAGCGGCATTCGCGCTCGGCGATTACCGTTACGAACCGGCTAGTCACCCAAAGGAATGTTCATGAACAAAGCCACGGCCGGGAGGCCGCTGATTGCAGACAAGATTGACCATCTGGTCCTGACGGTTGCCGACATAGCAGCATCAACTGCTTTCTATGAGCGGGTACTGGGCTTCGAGGCCGAGTTTTTTCATGGACCGGAAGGCCAGCCACGACATGCGCTGAAGTTTGGTCAGGTCAAAATCAATCTGCAGGATGCGCAAACCGAAACACCGACGAAAGCGGCCGTGCCGACCCGTGGTTCCGGCGACTTCTGCCTGATTGCCGCCATCCCGTTGGCCGATGTGATGGCTCATCTTGAGAAAGAGCAGGTTCCCATCGAGGCCGGACCGGTGGATCGGCGCGGGGCCATGGGCCCGATCAAATCGGTTTATTTTCGTGACCCTGACCAGAACCTGATTGAAGTGGCTGAATACCGCTCCCGGTGAGTTGGTTGATGACGCCTGGCGGTTTTGCTGATCGCCTGCGTGCGGTCGCCGGATCGTTGGCCGCCGCAGTTTCGGCCACGGTTATCGGCTTCGCCAGTTCGGCGGTTCTGGTTTTCCAGGCAGCGCAGACTCTGGGGGCGCCGGTCGAGCACTACGGTTCATGGATCTGGGCGAGCGCCACCGCGATGGGTTTGCTGACAATCGTTCTGTCGATTCGCTTTCGCACACCCGTAGTAATTGCCTGGTCTACGCCCGGGGCCGCTTTGCTGGCCAGTTCGGCTGTCCAGGCGAGCCTGACTGAAGCAATCGGAGCGTTCTTGATCACGGGTTTGCTGATCACCGTGTCTGGCATGACAGGCTGGTTTGCGCGGCTGATGAATCGCGTCCCGCAGGCGATCGCCGGCGCTTTGCTGGCCGGCATTCTGGTCAGGTTCGGTTTTGATATTTTCCTGTCGATGCAGTCACGCCCGGGGCTTGTGCTGGCGATGTTCATCGCCTTTCTGATCGGCAGGCGATTCGCTCCCGGATACGCGATTGTTCTGGTCCTGGTCACCGGCGGCATGATCGCGTGGTGGCAACAAGCCATACGCATTGACACTCTCGAACCCAGCCTGGTGACCCCGGTGTGGACCATGCCGGATTATTCAGTCGCTGCCCTGGTTGGTCTTGCTTTGCCGCTATTCGTGGTGACGATGGCCTCACAGAATATCCCCGGTGTGGCCGTTCTGCGAGCGCATGGCTATAAAACGCCGGTTTCACCACTGATCACCGGCACTGGCCTGGCGACAATGGTGTTTGCGCCTTTCGGCGCGTTCGCGGTGAATTTGTCGGCGCTGATCGCGGCAATCTGCATGAGTCCGGAGGTTCATCCGGATAGAGCGCTTCGTTATGGCTCGGCCGTTTTGTATGGCTTTTTATCCATTGCGGTCGGCCTGCTTGGTGCCACGGTCGCCAGCGTCTTTACGGCCTTGCCGGTTGAACTGGTCGCTGCGCTTGCCGGACTTGCCTTGCTGGGTCCGATCAGTCTGGGCCTGAGTCAGGCGATGGCCGAGGCCGATCACCGGGACGCAGCGCTGGTGACGTTCCTGGTTGCCGCTTCAGGGGTTACCTTGTTTGAGGTGGGCTCGGCGTTCTGGGCCTTAATCGCCGCGGCGTTGGTCTGGGCGGTGGCCAGGCGTTGATGTCGACCAGCATGACGGTTCATCCGTTCTATCAGGCGATCCGGGCTGGAAACATGCATTTTTTCGCATGTTTCTGGCCGAGCCGCCTGAAAGGCGGTGACAGGTCAGGACTTCAGCGCATGATCTGCTCCGTTTTTCATCTGGCTGCGATAAGATCACTGGCAATTGCGGGGCTTGGGCGCTATTGGTAGGGTGTCAGGCCAAACTATTTCAACAGAAAGAAGAATCAGGGAGATACGATGAATTTTAATGCTGCTGCAAGTGCCGCTGCGGTTGCGCTGGCTGTTTCAAGTCTGGCCATCTCGCCGGCTCAGGCCGCCGACAAGGTCAAGATTGGCTTCGTGACAACGCTGACAACTCCGGCCGGTGTTATCGGTCAGGACATGAAGAACGCGGCCGAGCTCGCGATCGAACACATCGGCGGCAAGATGGGCGGAAAGTCGGTCGAGATCATTTTCGAAGACGATGGCTTCAAGCCTGAAACGGGCAAGCAAGTCACTGACAAACTGGTTAAACAGGCAGATGTCGATTTCGTCACTGGTTTTATCTGGTCGCATGTTCTGCTGGCGTCGAGCCGCTCTGTCCTGAAGGCCGACAAAATTCTGGTCAGTGCCAATGCCGGTCCGTCACAGCTTGCCGGAAAAGGCTGTAACAAGAACTTCTTCTCAACCTCCTGGCAAAACGATCAGACCCCAATGGCGATGGGCGAAGTGCTCAATCAGCAGGGAGTCGATTCAATCTATGTAATGGCACCGAACTACGCCGCCGGCAAAAACATGGTGGCCGGTGTCGAGCGCACCTTCAAAGGCAAGATTGTTGGCAAAGACATGACCAAGTGGGGCAAGGACGCCCAGCTGGATTTCTCTGCCGAACTGGCCAAGGCCAAAGCTTCGGGCGCCAAAGGCTTGTGGATTTTTTATCCGGGCAAAGCCGGTGGCGCATTCATTCAGCAATATCAGCAAGCCGGCCTGCAGGACACACTGCCTTTGTATAGTACGTTTACGGTTGATGCCCTGGCTTTGCCCCGTTTGCAGAAAGCCAACATGGCCGGCGTCCTGGGATCACGGTTCACGCAATACTGGTCTACCGATATGGACAATCCGGCGAACAAGAAGTTCGTTGCTGATTTCAAGGCCAAACACGGCAGTTATCCTTCTCTCTATGCCGCGCAGTCATATGACGCCATCATGCTGATCAAGAGCGCTGTTGATGCCGTCAATGGTGACACCAGCAAGAAAGACGCGATGCGCGCGGCCATGAAGAAAGCCGACTACGCCTCGATTCGCGGTAAGTACAGCTACGGAAACAACAACTTCCCGGTGCAGAATTTCTATCTGCTCGAGGTTGTTGCTGATGCCGACGGCGCCTGGACAACCAAGATCGTCAAGACGGTTTATGAAAACCACCAGGATCCCTATGCCAAAGACTGCAAGATGAAGTAATTCATTGGTAGGCGCGTGCAGGCCGGCCTGAGGTTCTGGGCCGGCCTTCTGTTTGGGACTCTTTTTGTCCGATTTTCTTTTGACTTCTCTTCACTGACCGCCCCATATGGATTGGACGCTCGTTGTCATACAGTTGCTCAATGGTTTGCAGCTCGGCATTTTGCTTTTTCTGTTGTCTGCCGGACTTACGCTGACCTTTGGCATTATGGATTTCATCAATCTTGCCCACGGCTCCCTCTATATGGTTGGGGCTTTTCTCTGCGCCACTTTTACTTTCTGGACCGGTTCTTTTATCTTCGGTCTTTTACTTGCGGTTCCGGTCACGGCGCTGGTGGGTTTATTGCTTGAGTGGGGGGTGATTCGTCATCTGTATGCCCGCGACCACCTCAGCCATGTGCTGGCGACATTCGGCCTGATTCTGGTCTTTGACACGCTGGTTCATCTGATCTGGGGTGCCGATGGGGTTGCGATTCCGTTGCCTTCATGGCTGAACGGACAGGTCAGTCTGTCTCAGGATCTGGTGCTGCCCAGTTATCGCGTCTTGATAGTTGTTGTCGGACTGGCACTGGCGGTCGGCTTGTATCTGTTGGTCAACCATACCCGTCTTGGGATGCGTATCCGGGCCGGGGCTTCAAACCGGACAATGATCGGCGCCTTGGGCGTCGATATTCAAATGTTGTTTGCCCTGGTGTTCTCACTGGGTGCGGCAATGGCCGGTATTGCCGGTATGCTGATTTCACCGATCACCGAGGCCTCAATCGGTATGGGCAATGAAATCATCATCAGTGCTTTTGTGGTCATCATCATTGGCGGTATCGGTTCAATCAAAGGCGCCTTTGTTGCGTCGATGCTGATCGGGTTGATCGATACGATGGGCCGCTCTTACCTTGACGATTTATTCAAGCTGGTGATGAGCGCCCAGGCGGCAGAGACTTCTGCGCCCGCTATCTCGGCAATGCTGATCTACATCCTGATGGCCAGCGTGCTTGTGTTCAAGCCCGAAGGCCTTTTCCCTCCCAAGACCCGATGACTTCTTTCAACTCGTCTCCCGTGCTCACCGAGCGACCGAAATTTCTTGGCGCTACCGCCCGCCACAGGCTGGTGAATGTCACGATTCTGTTGCTGCTTTTGCTGTTGCCGCTGGCGGCTCATTTCCAGGGAGCAGAATTCTGGATAGACTTTGCAACGCGGCTGGTCGTTCTGGCAATTGCCGCGGTGACCCTTAATTTCATTCTCGGCTTTGGCGGGCTGGTGAGTTTCGGACACGCAGCGTTTATTGGGATTGGCGCTTATGCGGTCGGTATCCCAGCCTACTACGAGGAATTCTCAGGCTTGTGGCACTTTCCACTCGCCATGGCGGCCGGCGGATTATTTGCACTGGTGACTGGTGCGATCTCATTGCGTACCCGCGGTGTGCATTTCATCATGATCACGATGGCATTCGCGCAAATGATGTTCTATGCGATTGTTTCCATCGAAGAGTACGGTGGCGATGATGGCCTGGTTATTTACAACCGTTCCGAGTTTCCAGGGGTGTCAATCGAAGAGGGGTTGAACCTTTTTCTGTTGTCTTACGGCTCGCTAATCGTCATTCTCTATCTTGTTTTCCGCCTGGTTAACTCACGCTTTGGAATGGTCTTGCAGGGTGCCAAAGGGAATGAAGCCCGAATGGCGGCCGTCGGCTATAACGTTTACTGGTACCGGCTGGTGGCCTATGTGATTGCCGGAGCGCTGTGCGGTTATGCCGGCGCATTGCTTGGTAATTTCACCAGTTTTATCTCTCCGGAAATGACCGACTGGACTCGCTCAGGCGAATTGATCTTCATGGTGATTCTCGGCGGCAGTGCGAGCCTTTTCGGGCCGGTGCTCGGTGCCGCAGCATTCCTGGTGCTGGAAGAGGTCTTGCAGATCGCAATGAATGCCACTCGTGAGGGGGTTGGCATTTACTGGCATCTGCCCTTCGGCATATTGCTGATTCTGTCGGTCTTGTTTCTCAAGCGCGGCGTGATCGGTCTGCTCTACGGCAAGGAGAAGCGCGGTGGCTGAGTTGATTTCCGAGTCGGTGCTAAGAGTCAGCAATCTGTGCAAATCGTTTGGCGGGGTGCTTGCTACGGACAATGTCAGTCTGGAGGTGTTGCCAGGTGAGATTCACGCGATCATCGGTCCCAACGGGGCCGGCAAGACAACGCTGATTGCCCAGCTGTCCGGTGCCCTGCGTTCGGACTCTGGCAAGATCGAGTTCAAAGGCAAGGACATCACCCGGCGCCCAATGTATCGTCGCTCTCATGACGGCATGGCCCGGTCGTTTCAGATTACGTCTATCTTCATGGAAATGACGGTGCTGGACAACGTAGCGCTGGCGGCTCAGGCGCATACCGGGCATTCGTTTCATTTCTGGCGACCCGCCCGGGCTGACGAGTCTTTGCGTGCTGACGCGATGCGCTACGTCACTCAGGTTAAGCTGCAGGATCGGGCCAATACGACTGCCGCCGAGATGTCGCACGGTGAACGCCGCCAACTGGAAATCGCGATGGCGCTCGCGACCAAGCCGAGTTTCCTGTTGCTTGACGAGCCAATGGCCGGGATGGGGCAGGAAGAGTCCGCCCGGATGGTTGAGCTGCTGCTCGGGCTTAAGGCGGATAAATCGATCCTGTTGGTCGAACACGATATGGATGCGGTGTTCGCGCTTGCGGATCGGATATCCGTGTTGGTGTCAGGCCGAATAATTGCCTGCGATACGCCGGAAGCGATTCGTCGGGATGAAAAAGTTCGCCACGCTTATCTGGGTGAGGAAGACTGATGTTGCAAGTGTCAGACCTACAGGTTTTTTATGGCGTGAGTCAGGCGCTGTTCGGGGTCAGTCTCGAGGTCAATGATGGTGAGGTTGTCACATTGCTCGGGCGGAACGGCATGGGCAAGACAACCACAGTTAATTCGATTATGGGTATTGTCAGGCCGGCCAGTGGCTCGATTGTCTTTAACGGGGCGCAGATAGGCGGTCAGCGGTCTTTCAGGATTGCCCAGGCCGGTCTTGGTCTGGTTCCGGAGGGCCGGCAGATATTCCCAAACCTGTCCGTCTCGGAGAACCTGATCGTGACGGCCGCAGACCGCCGCCGTTCTTCAAGCCCCTGGACGTTCAACCGCGTGATGGACATGTTCCCCGAGATCGCCCGTCGTGCGGACTCCATGGGTAACCTGTTATCAGGCGGGGAGCAGCAGATGCTGGCGATTGGGCGGGCACTGATGACCAACCCGCGGTTATTGATTCTTGATGAGGCCACCGAAGGGCTGGCTCCTCTGGTGCGCGCTGACATATGGAATTGCCTGCAGCGCATCAAAGAAGAAGGCATGTCTATTTTGGTGATTGACAAGAATATTCGCGACTTGCTCAAACTGGCGAGCCGTCACTATATTCTGGAACGTGGGCAAGTCGTCTGGCAGGGGAACGGGGCTGAACTGACCGCTAATCCGGACGTCCAGGCCAGATTTCTCGGCGTCTGAGTTCACCAGGGTGGCTTTTGGCGGAGGGGCATGCTTTGACCACAGAACAAACCGTGTTGATTCGACCGTTCAATAATCTTGACCGCAAGCAGGTGGTGGCTATCTGGGAGCAGAGTGGGCTGACCCGTGCCTGGAATAATCCTGATCTCGACATTGACCGCAAGCAGAAGGTCCAACCTGAACTGTTTCTGGTGGCAGAGATGGACGAGCAAGTGGTGGCGACTGTCATGTCGGGGTATGAGGGGCACCGGGGCTGGATGAATTATCTGGGGGTATTGCCCGCGTATCAGCGTCGCGGTATCGCGCGTCAGCTTGTCAGCGCCGTGGAAGCCCTGCTGACCGCCCAAGGCTGCCCAAAGCTGAATTTGCAGGTCCGGGCGGGCAATGCACAAGCCGTGGCGTTCTATCGCGCGATCGGGTATCAAGTGGACGATTCTGTCAGTTTGGGCAAACGCCTGATTGCTGACTGAAACAAGGAGATTCAGTCATGGGTTTGACGGTATACGGCATCGTCGCGTCGCGAGCCTCCCGCACGCTGTGGATGCTCGAAGAGCTTGGCGTGGCTTATGAGCATGTGCCGCAAGACTACAAGAACAAGGCGACTCGTACCGATCAGTTTCGAGCGCTCAACCCAAACGGCCATATTCCGGTGCTGCTCGATGATGAGATCGTTGTCTGGGAATCGATGGCGACCACGCTTTATCTTGCCCGCAAATTTCCCGGCGAACTCGGTGCCCGGAATCTGGCCGAAGAAGCCGAAATTTTGCGGTGGACCTTCTGGGTAGTCAATGAATGCGAGAAGGATGCGCTGCAGGTTTTGTTTCATCGGGTCGTGATGGAGGCATCGCGACGCGATGAATCGGTGGCCCGGCAGGCCGAGAAGCGACTGACGGTTCCACTGACAATCATTGATGCCCACTTGGCCAGCCGTCAGTGGCTGGCCGCAGACCGGTTTACGGTTGCCGAGGTGAATGTTGCTTCAGTGTTAGCCTGGGCGCGGGCCATGAGCGACTTCGCCGGCCAGTTTCCGCATCTGGCTGATTGGTTGACCCGCTGTCTGGCCCGCCCCGCGAACCGACGGGTCCGGGATCTTGCCAGACAGGAAAAGACGGCTGACGATACCGCTGGCAAAACATCTGACCAACCCGGCAACCCATCACAGGAAACAGCATGAATACATCCGCGACCGTGGCGCTTTCGCTTGAGCAGATTCAACAACTGGCGTTTGACTGTTTACACAAAGCCGGTGCGGACGATGCTAACGCTCAGGCCGTGGCGGACACGATCATGAAAGCGGAGCGAGACGGTTCGAACTCGCATGGCTTGTTCCGATTGCCCGGTTATGTTGCGGCGCTTCGCAGTGGCAAGGTCAACGGTCAGGCAAACCCGGCACCGCATGCGGTGACGCCGGTCCTGTTTACCTGCAACGGCGATAACGGATTTGCGCCGCTGGCTCATCAGCGCTGCCTGGCCGAGGTTGCGGCAGCCGCGCGGCAATACGGGATTGCGATTCTGGCGCTGTCGCGCTCGCATCATTTTGCGGCCCTGTGGCCGGAAACCGAGGCTTACGCCGAGTTAGGCCTTGCTGCGATAACCGGCGTCTCTTACATGCCGGCGGTTGCGCCGGCCGGCGGAGCAACCGCGTTGTTCGGAACCAATCCGATCTCGTTCGCCTGGCCGAGGGAGGGCGCCACGCCGGTGGTTTTCGATATGGCAACTGCTGCAATGGCCAAAGGTGAGGTTCAGGTGGCCGCCCGTGATGGCCACGCCTTGCCTGCCGGCACCGGGCTCGATGAAAACGGTAACCCAAGTACCGACCCGGCCGCAGTGCTGAAAGGCGTTTTGCTGCCGTTTGGTGGCCATAAAGGGTCGGCACTCGCGATGATGGTTGAATTGATGGCCGGTCCGCTAGTCGGTGAAACGGTCAGCGCGGAGACCGCACGGCGCGACAACAAAGACGGCGGACCGCCACAAGGCGGGCAGTTTGTGCTGGTAATGTCCCCCGGGTTGATTGGCGGGGCCGGTAGCGGGCCCGATAGCGAGGCATTCTTCGCCCGGATGGAATCAATACCGGGGGCCCGCCTGCCGGGCCAGCGTCGCCACGAGAATCGGCTAAATACCGGGCCGCGACAAATCAATGCGGAATTGATCGACAAGATCAAAACACTGAACGACTGATTTGCCGGTTCAGTCTGCATCGTTGCCCCGATTGGCCAGTGTCCGAATCAGGCAAGCCTGATGGCTTTTTTCCGGGGTCATCAGGGTTTTGTGTATTTAGACGCAATACGCGATGGTTTTTAGTAAAAAGAGGCTTGCCATAGGCAGGCGGTTTGCGAGACTATTGCGGCGTCAGAACCGCCGTGCGGGAGAGACCAGGCTTGGCCTGGCGCCGAAGGAGCAACACCCCGGAAACTCTCAGGCAAAAGGACCTCACGGTTTGTTGACATCTGGAGAGTGGTTGGGCCAACGCTGGCGCAACCCACCGAAGGAGAAAGGATCACCCATCCGGTGACCCAAGCTCTCAGGTACCGAGACAGAGGGGGCCGCCAGGCATGTTTATTGCCTGTTTTTCATGGTTGTGTCTCGGGAGTTCCTGATGAAACATATCGCTGTCGTCGGCGCTGGTGTTACCGGCGTATCCACCGCTTATTCCTTACTGAAACGTGGCTATCGGGTCACGGTCTATGACCGTGAACGCTATGCGGCAATGCAGACGTCTTTCGCCAATGGTGGGCAGTTGTCCGCCTCCAATGCGGAAGTCTGGAATCAAACCGCCACCGTCCTGAAGGGTTTGAAATGGATGTTCCGTCGCGACGCCCCATTGTTGGTCAATCCGACCCCAAGTTGGCACAAATTGAGTTGGATGGCCGAATTTGTGGCAGCGATCCCAGGCTATGAACGTAATACGATCGAAACCACCCGGCTGGCGATTGCGGCACGCGAACATCTGTTCGAGTGGGCCCGCGAAGAAAAAATAGACTTTGACCTCGAAACCCGCGGCATTCTGCATATCTATCAGAACCGCAAAGGCTATGAACATGGCGAGCGGGTCAATGGCCTGCTTGCGCAGGGGGGGCTTATCCGTCGTGCGGTAACGCCGGAAGAAATGCGTGCCATTGAACCAACCCTGACCGGCAACTATTACGGCGGTTTCCTGACCGAAAGCGATGCCACTGGCGACATACACAAATTCTCCCGAGGGCTGGCCGAAGCGGCTTCAAGGCTGGGCGGTGTTTTTCGCTATGAAACCGAAGTCGATGCACTGCGCCATACCGGGCAAGGGGTTGAAATCGATAGCCGCGTGACCGATTCGACATTCGCTGAAGAGCCCGCTGGCATGACCGACAGTTATGACGGTGTGGTGGTCTGCGCCGGTGTACGCAGTCGCGCGTTTGCGGCCCAACTCGGTGACCGGGTCAATGTTTACCCGGTGAAAGGCTATTCGGTTTCGGTCAACCTGCCGGACCAGGCGAGTCAGGAGGCTGCGCCCTGGATGAGCCTGCTGGACGATGATGCCAAGATCGTGACGAGTCGTTTGGGAAAGGGGCGCTTGCGCATCGCTGGGACTGCTGAATTTAATGGGTTTTCCAAAGACATCCGGAATGACCGCATTGAGCCTCTGGTTCGTTGGTGTCGCCACCACTTTCCGGGCGTTGATACTGAACACGTCGTGCCGTGGGTTGGATTGCGGCCAATGATGCCCAACATGATGCCGCGGGTTGGCGCGGGGAGCAGACCCGGCGTTTTTTACAATACGGGTCACGGACATCTGGGCTGGACCCTGAATACCGTGACCGCTGAAATGGTCGCCGAAATCATTGCCGGTTCCATCAAAAATCCGCAAGGCGTAGCGATACCAAAGATTGTTTCAGTTCCTGTTTAGTGTGAATTAAGTTGTAAACCTAGCCGATTCGCCCTTGCGAGTGTGTCAAGCGTCACAACAAATGCGGTTGTCTGGCTGCTTGTTCGGTAAGATGCGGGCATTATCTGGCGTATTCAACGCTAAACAAACGGAGTGACTGGATGAAAAGGCGTAATTCTCATATGGCCGTGGCCACCGCATTGGCTGCATCGGTTCTGGTTCTTGCTGGTTGTGGTGGTGGCAGCGGCGAAGAAACCGCTGAGGCGCCAGCGCCTAATCCCACTCCCGCAACACCGCCGCCGGCATCGCCGCCACCGGCTTCTCCGCCGCCAGCCTCACCGCCACCGGCTTCGCCGCCTCCGGCGTCACCGCCGCCCGCGTCTCCGCCCCCGGCTACCAATACCATTCCGTTGAACTCAACCTACGGGCCGAATACGAATCAGACTTGTACGCTTGGTGATGATGATGCGCCGCCAGCGATGGTCGTGACAACCGGCATGACGATTAGCTACGCAGCCAATACGCTGACGCTTACCGACCCGTTGAATCCGCCGGCAGTCGATGTTGCCTTTAACGCCCCGACTCCGGCCGGAGCAAACCCAAGCGGAACTGATGACACGCCCAGTACGCCAAGCAGCGCGCCGCTCAGTGCCACATACACCGGAAAAGCGACCGTCGGCAGTGATCCTTATGTATTGACATTGTCAATCAGTGCAGACAATCAGTTGCTGGGTGTTCTGTATAACCCTGATCCGGTTGACAACAGTCAAAGCGAGATTGACCGGATTGAAGACGCGCGAGTGCGTTGCGGCAACCAGATCCAATAGACTGACTTCCGGGTTTTTCATAGAGCCGCCCCGGGAAACCAGGGCGGCTTTTTTATTGGTGGGGGTCAGCCAGACGAGGCCAGAGTGGGGCGGTCACACGGGTATGCGGGAGAGCTGCATAGTCCATAGAGCCTGAGCCCGGGGTTGCCATATAAACAACCTCTCGGGCGATTGGGCCGAATCCGGCATGAAAGTGCTGTGTCGATTTGACGACCAGTGCTTTGGGGCGGTTTGGTTCCAGTCCGGCGGCCGAGAAACAAGACGGCGCGAACGCCTGGACGCGGGCAGTGTTGACGATGATGTCGATAGCCTGCGCGTCGTCTTGCGAGTCCTGGGCAATGCGCAGCCAGGCCATATCCCCCAGCGTCGCGACTGAGCCACCAAAAGGCTGGGTGGCATCGTTGACCAGGCCCATCACCGTTACGGAGGCATCAACCGGAGCGCCGGATGCCGGGCCGAGCTTCCCGCCCAGTCGCATGCTTAAGCGGGCCCCAATGCCGGCATCAAAGGCCAGATGGACAGCGGTTGGGTCCCAAAGCGGAGAAATGGCGAAGCCCCCCAGGTTCTGGTCAATCAGGTATTGCAATACCCAGGTGGAGTCTCCGGCAGCGCCGATGCCAGTGTTGTCGGCAGTGTCGGCCAGTACAAATGGCTTGTCTCCGGGCGCTGCGTTAACGACGGTTTTTACCGCTTCTTCCATCGAAACAAAAGGTGCCAAAACGGCGTCACGATTTTCCCAGATCCAGTCACCAAGCTCCTTGGCCGTCGTTCGGGCGAGCGTTTCATCATCGTCGGTCACAACCAATACCCGGGTCCCGACTTCCGGGGTGTCTCCCCAGGGAAACCCGTGGATCAATGACACGGAGAGAATACCGGGCTGTTGTTCAAGAGCCTGCATGCGTTTGACAAACGAAATCATCGGTTCGCGGGTGGTCGGGTAAATGCCAAGCATCCTGCAGTTGTGCATGGCCATTGTCGGTCTCAGGCCGGCGGTGAGCATACGTTCAGCCAGGTCAAAGAGTTCATGGGCACGCTCGACCGCGTCGATGTGCGGATACTCCTTGAAGTAAATCATGGCATCGACCGCATCAAACTTCGCCTGTGTCATGTGTCCGTGCAGGTCCAGTTCGGCGAGGAGGGGGACATTCGGGCCGATCTTCTGTCGAACAGCCGTCAGCAGATCGCCTTCAGCGTCCGGGTAGCCATCGGCAATCATCGCACCGTGCAGGTTGAGCAAGACTGCATCGACCGGCATCGCTTTGTCGAGGTCGGCCAGAATTTCATCGCGCAGGGTTTCATGAGTCTGACGGGTGGTGTCTCCGGCTGGAATCGCAAACGCGGCCAGGCCTTCACTAACCGTCCAGCCTATGGCAGCCGCCCGGTCGCGCCAGACCTGTAGCGGCAGGCCGAACAAATTAACCCGTTCACCATGTTCGCCGCCCCGGACCAGCATTGTTTTGTCGAACAATCCCATGCCGGTGGGGATAGGGGAGAACGAATTGGTTTCCGTGCCGAGGCACGCAGTAAAGAGACGTTTGCTCATGAGGGTTTCCCATTAGTAGGCGGCGCTTCGAGTGCGTCGGGATGAGTGGGGCGCAGAGCCAGAACAAAGAGAATCGAGCCGGTGGCGGCTAGTGCCGCCAGAATCGTGAACCCGGTTCGGTAGTCGCCGGTCAGATCGCCGAAATACCCGGCGATCAAGGGACCGCCGACCTGCCCGCTGACGACAATCAGCGAAGAGAAACCCATTATTTTGCCAATTGACGAGCGACCGAAGTAGTCGGCTCGAATCGCCTGCATGAACGGGCCGCGCAAGCCCCACGCCCCGCCATGAAACACGGCAAACAAGCCGACCATCATCCAGTTGCTTGCGTAGGTAAGCATCAGCAGTCCGAAACCATGACCGAACATGCACAAGGCGGCGACCAGTCGCTTCGTAAAACGATCGCCAATCACCCAGCCCATCATGACGCCGATAATCTGGCTGATGGTCATGACGGTAATTACGATTGAGGCTTGCGCCAGCGTGTAGTGCAGGCCTTGAGTCATGTGGGTGATGGCATGAACATTCACACCGGTCACTACCAGCAGCGCCGAGCCGTGCCCCAGCGCCAGCAGCCAGAAGGCGCGTGTTCGCATCGCTTGCCGGGCGGTAAAGTCCTTGCCGTCCGGCTGCCCCCGTTTGCTTAGATCCAGATCGGCAATTGACCGGGCGTGATGGCCGTCGGGAACCTCGCCATGGTCTTCGGGTTTGCCGCTAAAGACGGTGGCCAGGGGGAGTCCGACAACGATCATCAGAATGCCCGAACCAACTGCTGTGGCTCGCCACCCGTAGGTCTGCATTGAGTAAGCAACCAAGGGCATCGCGATACCACCCATTGCCAGCCCCATCGCCACGCCAGACAGGGCGCGCGCCCGGTATTTGTCAAACCAGTGAATGATTGTGACGTTGAGCGGAAAGAAGCCGCACAGGCTGGTGCCCAATGCAATCACGACAATGGCGCCGTAAAAGCCGGCAAGCGTTTCAATCTGCCCCAGCAGAATCAGGCCGACGCCCAGCGTGATGACCCCCACCCGAATCATCATCTGGGAGCCGAACCGATCGATCACCCAGCCCAGAATCGGCCCAAGGAGGGCAGCCTCCATGGCATGAACCGCCGAGCCGCCAGCCAGCGCCGTCTTGCTCCAGTCTTTCTCTTCACGTAGCAGCGCGATATACGCACCCAGCGCCTGATACAGCAACGCGGACTGCATAAACTGGATACCGCTGGCCGCGCCCACCATCCGCCAGCCGCGGAACATTTTGCGCGGGGTAGCCGACCGGGCCGGATCAGACAAGATCAGTCCCGAAAGTTATCAAAGCTGAGCGGCAGATCCGTCACATCTTTTTTGAGTAGCGCGATGGCGTCCTGAAGTATGTCGCGCTTGTTACCGGTCACTCTTACCGACTCGCCTTGAATGCTGGCCTGTACTTTCATCTTGCTGTCTTTCAGGCGCTTGACGATCTTCTTGGCGTCGGCTGTCGCGATGCCGTTGCGGACTTTGACGCCTTGCTTCATTTTGTCGCCGCCGATTTTCTGTTTATCGCCGAATTCGAGGAAGCGGACGTCGAGATTGCGCTTGGCGCATTTATTTAACAGTACGTCGGTCACCTGGCTGAGTTTGAAATCGTCATCGGCAAAGATGGTCAGCTCAAGCTCGTTCTGCTCGATCCGGGCATCAGAGCCTTTGAAGTCAAAGCGGTTGGTGATTTCTTTGTTGGCCTGGTCGAGAGCGTTTCTGAGCTCGACCGTGTCGGCTTCGCAAACCACGTCAAATGAGGGCATCAGTGTTCCTGGTAGTTAGTGTGATGAGTGCATTAATTTTAGCGGCAGCGCGAAAACCGGAAATAAGTCACGAAATGAGTATTGAACCTATCTCACGGAGGCTGACACAGATGAATAGTTACACCCGGGGAGTCATATCGCTTGCTAAACTGGCCCGGTCAGCACAATTGACCATGACAACTACGGTAAGTCGCGGCGTGGGCCACTGTTTCTCGTCAGATTTGCCGACAACTGGTGCCAGACCGGTTGTCGGGATGACCGATGAAAAGTTCGGAGGAGTATTTTGAAAAGTCATTTATTCAACCCCACCGGTGAGAAGACGTCCGGTGTTGGTGAAACCGCGTCTGTCCGCCATCTGCCGCTTCCGGGCCATCATTCTACGCGCCACTCGCGGGTATTCCGACGAACCGGCTCTCTGGCACTGGTGTTAAGCGCTGTCCTGCTGACGGGTTGCCCCGGCGGGGCAGAAGACCCTTTTGATGTGGGTAACGACGACCAGCAGTCGTCGGGCAGTTCGTACAAAGTCGCCGGGACGTTGTCGCTGGCCCAGAACAGCGCGATCGATTCCGATACCAATGACCCGAATCAGGTAGATCGCAAGTCAAATAATCAGTTTTCCACTGCTCAGCAGCTGGGCAGCCCGACCTTGCTGGTGGGCTATCTGAACGTGCGCGGCGAGGGCCCCGAGGGGCCGAGCCGGGCAGACGGCGATCTGGTCGATGGCTTCAAAGCCTCCCTGCAGAAAGGACAGGTTGTTGAGGTTCAGTTCGCGGCGGATCCATCCACGATTGACGTGGACTTGTTTATCTACAACCAGGACCGGCAGATTGTCGGCCGCTCGATCGGGCTGAACTCATACGAGTGCGTTCAGATCGGGGCCGATGGCGACTATACGATAGCGCCGTCCCTGTACACGACCAATGGAGCCAGTCGTGGCGGCACGGTCTACCAGCTACGGATTGCCGCCCCCGGGTCGGCCTCCGGTTGCGAAAACGTGACTGGCGCGACGGCCGGCATTGTTGCCGGCGAGGTGATAGCCCAGCGGGTAGACGCAATCACCCTGGCCAGCCAGCGTGCCGACAAGAGCCGGCTGCCCATGCCAGAGCCGGTAGCGATCAAAGGGGATATCCGCCAGGCCCGATCTGCTTTACTGCAAGTGCCGCGCGACCTGCCTGGTGTGTTGGTGAGTCAGGGGCTGAGCAAAGCGGCATCGCCGGCGCAGGCCGTGACCCGGCTGGGTGGCGATGTTCCCGAGTCGACTTTGCGTGAGCTTGAAACCATTGCCTACGCCAAAATGCTGAATCGATCCGGTGAGTATGTTTATGCATTTCCGAACTTCCGGCTTTTCCCGCTCCAGGTTCAGCCGTTCCCGCCAAATGACAGAGACTATGCCAAGCAGCGCTGGCACTATGAGTCGATTGACCTGCCGGGCGCCATCAACCAGCTTGCCAACCAGAATCCGCAACCAACCTATGTGCCGATTGTGGCCGTGATTGATTCGGGCATCGTTGCCGAGCATCCGGATCTGACTAATCAGCTGGTGCCCGGGTATGACTTTATCCAGAGTACTCAGGTAGCCGGCGATGGAAACGGCATTGATGCCAATCCGGATGATGCCGATAACAGCACGACTAACGCTTTTCACGGTACGCACGTCGCAGGTACCGTCGCAGCGCAGACCTATAACAATACCGGCGGTGCCGGCGTGGCGCCGATGGCCAAGATCATGCCGCTGCGGGCACTGGGTAACGGTGGCGGGACGTTCTACGACATTGAGCAGGCGGTTCGGTTTGCCGGTGGGCTGAGCAACGACTCAGGCACGACGCCGGCCCGCAAAGCTGATGTGATCAACATGAGTCTGGGGGCGACTGCGGCCTGTACGACCGAAATCAATCGGGTCTATGACACCGTGCGACAGGCCGGCGTCATTATCGTGGCCGCATCCGGGAACGAATCGCGGGACAGCAGCCTGACAGCCGTCGGGGTGCCGGCAAATTGTCCGGACGTGATTGCCATTGGCGCCACCAATCCGCGCAAGACTCGTTCTTATTACTCCAATGGGGGGGCTGCGCTTATGGCGGTCGCGCCGGGCGGCGATCAACGCCAGTCTACCCAGGGCACTGGTTTGCCAGACGGTGTGTACAGTACGGTGGCCAGCGCTGACGGTCGATCAAGAACGCCTTCCTATGCCATGTTGCAAGGCACGTCGATGGCGTCGCCGCATGCGGCTGGTATCTTTGCGCTCATGCGGTTCATCGCGCCTGATATCACCCATGCACAAGTCGTTGAAGCGATTACGACCGGCGCCATTATCGACGACCTCGGACCCGCAGGGCGTGACAATGAGTACGGCTATGGCCAGCTCAATGCGCGTAAGGCGGTGGAACATGCGCGCCAGGTCGCCGGTGCCCCGGAACCAACTGTTGGCCAGGTCTCAGCATTGCCGACATCGCTTAACCTGAGCAGCGCTGATGATTCCGCAAAGTTTGAATTGCGGGTTTCGGGCGAGTCAACCGAGCGCGTCACCGGCGTGACGGTCAGCAATAACAAAATTGTTGTGAGCGAGGATCCCGGAGGCGTTGATGCGCAAACCGGATTGGGTACCTATGTCGTCACCGTCGATCCGGCCAATGCCAATAGCAATACCGCAACATTTGCGGACGTTATTGTCACGCTCGAGCCCGCGCGGGAAATCCGTATCCCGGTCAGTCTAGCTAACAATACAGTTGGCGGCAGTGGTGGTGATCTCGGGCCGATCTATGTCGTGGTGATGGATGTGACCGACGGCCAGCGCAAGCCGGTGGCTGAAACACTGGTGGCGGCGCCAACCGGCGGCGTTTATCGTTATGAGGTGACCGTGCCGGGAACCAGCAAAATTGTCGTGGTGGCCGGTAGCGATACCGACAATGACGGCGCCATTTGCAACAAGGGTGAAGCCTGCGGTGCGTATCCATTTCTTGGCAACAACCAGACAGAAATCCTGGAGCCGCGTGGTAATCTCAGCGGGATAGACTTTTCACTGGCGCCTTTTGGCGGCATTAACCCGACTTCTTCCGGTGTGAGCGCAGGCAGCAAGAGTCAGCAAGCTGCGCCGGGAGGGAAGCACCGGGTCACGGTGTCGGCGCTCGGTCGCCAGGGAATTGTCAGACTGGACAAATGAGGACGGCATGTTTGGTAGTGGGTCGATAAAACGCACAACGCTTCGGCTTTTCCTGGTCGGAGCGGCTTTGACGGGAGGGGCTTGCGTGACTTCAAACGGCGCCACTGGCTCCGATGTCACTGGTCAGACGCTGGCGTTGAGCAATTGCCCCGTCTTTGCTCAGGCAGCCGGGCTGACAGTCTTTGATGAACAAGCCTGGAAGACCCACCTTGAGCAGGCCGGCGAGCAGGGCGCGAGATTGTCCGAATGGACGCTTGATTTCTCACGCCAACGGATCATTCTGGTCATGCTCGGGCAGAAACCGTCGTTAGGTTACGGTGTTGAACTCAAACCACCAGTCCTGAAGTCAGGTTCGTCACTGATGATGCCGGTGACTCAGTCTGAGCCGGCAGCCGGGTCACTCGTGGCCTCCGCGCTGACGACTCCCTGCGCTTACACTGTGGTCAATACGGAAGCGTTCGACACGGTGACCGTCACCGACGCCGCAGATGACAGCATTCTTTTCGAGTGGAATCGCTAGTCTGCCTGGAGTAGGAGTTTCTGCATGAACCGGGCCTGGCCGTGGGCGGGGTCGAGTTGGTAAAACTCAAACCCCAGCCGCTCATATAAGGCGCTCGCCCGCCGGTTGCCATCAAGCACCTCCAGCGTGAGTTTGCAGCAGTTCATCTCCCGGCCAATGCTTTCCAGTTTGGCAAACATCTTTGCGCCAATGCCGCGGCTCTGAAACGCCGGGTTGATGGTGACATCGTGGATGTTGATCAGTGGCCTGGCCTTGAATGTTGAGACACTCCAGAATGAGTTGAGCAAGCCAACCGATTCGCCGTTAACCCGTGCGAGCAGTCCAATGTAAGTGGGGCAGGCGGCAAGTTGATCGGGCAGGTCGTGAAGCAGGCCCGGAGCGATGGCCTCACCGCCCCCGGCCTCGCTGGTGGCAAACTGATTGATAAGTTGCTGGAGCGAGGAGCGATCGGTTGGATCACTTAGCGAGATTCGGGTGATATCCATCTGCCCAGTATAAGCCCGCCCCAGCGTTGATGTCTTGACGCAAAACGCTGATCCTGTTTTATCGGGTGCGGGCACGAGCGAGTTGCTCGGTAAACCGGCTAAAGACACCCGAAGGCAACAGACTTGACACCGGGCCGCAGGGAAGCTCCTGGTTGCCGTGCTGCTCCTGATCACCTGGCAGACAGAGTGCCGGGTTCTGCTCTTGAGCGGGTTCGCCTTCGCGCGCCAGTTGTGAGTCATCTTCTTCGCCAAGCAATTGGTTCAACGCCAGTACTGATTGCGGCGTATCGTCCGCCCAGCAAGCCAGATTGTGGTTGCCTCTTTCGAACCGGGCCATTGGATTGTCACCTGGTGGCCCAAAGACCCGGTCGGCTCTGATATGGGCAAACCGGACACTGGACGTCGAATCAAAACTGGCTGATATTCCGGCCAGCGTTGAGTCCCAGGCGAAGCGACTGGCGTCACCGGTCGCAATATTGTCCCGACCGTGGTCAATACTGTGATCGGTTTGAGCCTGGGAATCCCGGACCGCTCTGCCGATATACAACGGACCTTCGTTAGCCGCTTCCGCACTTCTGGCCGGGTCAATCTTGGTGGGAGTCGATTCAATTGGCGAGATGATTTCAAGGTCGGATTCCGAACTCATCTCGGGTGGCGCGAAAGTTCTCAGATTGATCGTGACCTGTGCGCTCGCCAGTGCGGCTTGTTCGTCCTGAATCTGGTAGTTAAACCGAACGGTTCCGTCTGACTGGCCAGTCGACCGGAATTGCAGCCGGCCGTTTTCAAGTAAAGTGATTGTGCCGCCATCCAGGGTGATGCTGTCGCCCGTGTTCAGCGCCTGACCGTCAATGGCAACCAGACTCAACTGCTCGCTGGTTCCGGGGTGATCGGCGTCAACGTCGTTTTCGCGCGGGTCTATGATCAGCACGCCGCCGGTCGCCCCGGCATACACGTCATCGAACGCCTCCGGTATGTCGTTAAGCGGCAAAATGTTGATGTTAATGCGAGCATCAGCCGAGGCGCCTGCGGAATCACTCACAGAGTAGCTGAAGCTTGTCTGGCCATTGAAGTTACTGGCCGGAGTAAACCGGATATTGCCATTGGCAAGCAACACGGCGGTGCCATGGGGCAAAGTCACGGTCTGTCCGACGATAACCGCTTGCCCGTTCAGAGCCCGTACCGAGATGGCCTGACCTTCCGGATCGGCGTCATTACCCATGACCGGGAACTCGACTGAGGTGTCTTCAGGCGTGCTGATCGAATCGTCAACGGCGAACGGTGCGTCGTTTACCGCGCTCACGACCAGATTAACCGTAGCAGTGCTACTCAATCCCAGAGGGTCTTCAACCCGGTAACTGAAACTGGTTGGTCCGTTGAAGTTCGGTGCAGGCGAGAACAAGACCCGGTTGTCTGCGGTAAGGCTGACCGTGCCATCAGCCACGGTGACCGGAGAGTTCAGCCCCAGCGGCGATCCATCGACTTGTACCACTTGTAAGCCGTCTCCATCGGGGTCTATATCGTTAGATAACACGTCGATCTGAATCGCAGTGTCTTCGGCCGTCTGGGCCAGGTCGTCCGCCGCCAGCGGTGCATCGTTAAGCGGGTTAACCACCATGTTGACGACCGCTGTGGCAGTCTGGCCCGAGCCATCGCCAATGGTGTAGGTGAAGCTGCTGGTCCCGGAGAAATTGCTGTCCGGGACGAATCGGAGCCGGCCGTCTGCAAGTAGCTCTACCGAGCCATTACTAACGGATTGGGGGACGTTGACAGTGATCGAGATGCCGTTGATGCTGACAAGCTGAAGCGGGTCGGCATCGACGTCGAGATCATTGACTCGCGGGTCGATCAGAACGGCTGCTTCCTCGTTCGTTGTAAAAGTATCCGGATTGGCCGTCGGCGCATCATTGGCTGGCGAGACGATAATCGTCGCGGTACTCGAGGCACTGGCACCGGAAGCATCTGCTGCGGTGTAGACGAAGCTGGTCGTGCCGTTGAAGTTTGCATCGGGCGCAAAAGTCACTGTTCCGTCGCTGAGCCGGGTTATTGAGCCATTGGTGACAATAACCGGCGTTCCGGTCGATAAGGGAATACCGTTGATGGCGATGACCGTCAGACTATCACCGTCCGGGTCCGTATCATTAGCCCGCAAGTCCAGCGTGACGGAGACATCTTCAGCCGTACCTGAGCTGTCGGGGTTGGCGATTGGCGCGTCATTGACAGCGGTGACCAAAATACTGGCCGTGGCGCCGGCCGTCACACCGCCGCTGTCCAGCACTTCGTAATCGAAACTCGCAGTGCCGGTGAAGTTCGGCGCCGGGTCAAAAGTCTGTGATCCGTCCGCGAGCAAGGTGATCTGCCCCCCCGTGATTCCGACCGGTACGCCAATGCTGACGGGCTGCCCGTTAATAGAGGTCAGGCCAAGCGGATCGGCATCCGGGTCGGTGTCGTTGCTGCGGATGTCGATGTTTACCGGGGTATCTTCGGCTGTTGTGAACGAATCGTTGAATGCGGCCGGGCCATCATTCACCGGCGTGACATTGATGTCTACACTGGCAGTCGATGTCGCGCCGCTGGCATCGCTGACCTGGTAGCTGAAAGTGCTGGTGCCATTGAAATCGGCATTCGGGGCGAAACTGAGGCGGCCATCTGCCAGCAGCGTAATAACCCCGTTGCTAACCGGCACTGGCGAGCCGGTGCTGATCGCAACCCCGTCAATCTGGACGACGTTCAACAGATCGCCCTCCGGGTCAATATCGTTACCGCGTACCTCAAAAACCAGGGTGTTGTCTTCGGTCGTTGTTACCGCATCATTCTGGGCGTTCGGCGCGTCGTTAACGGCAGCGACGGTCAAATCGATCTGCGCGCTGCTGAGATTGCCGTTGCCGTCGTTGAGGGTATAGGTGAAGCTGGTCGTTCCGTTGAAGTCGGGCGCCGGTGCAAATAACAGTCTTCCATCAGCCTGCAAGGTGACCGTGCCGTCTGCAACCGCGACCGGGCTGCCCGTCGAGATGGCGACCCCGTTGATCTGCGCAACCGTCAGCGTGTCGTTATCGACATCAATGTCGTTGCCGCGCGCCTCCAATACCAGTGGCGTGTCCTCCTGGACTGCAAATGAGTCGTTGACCGCTGTGATGCCGTCGTCAACATTGGCCACGGTCAGTGTGATCGTGGCCGTATCCGTTGCGCCGAATGAATCGGCCAGTTCATAGTCAAAGCTTGTGACGCCAAAAAAGTCTGTGGCCGGACTAAACGTCAGAGAGCCGTCTGCGAGCAAGGTTACCGTCCCGTTTGCCACAGCTTGTGCGACTCCGGTGGTAACCAAGTCGCCGTCGACCGAACGGATCGATATCGGATTGCCGTCAGGATCTGAATCGTTAGTTCGAGGGTCAAAGTTGACGCTGATCTCTTCGGTTGCTGCAATAGCATCGTCGGTCGCTATCGGCGCGTTGTTTGGTGGTGTTACCGTGATGGCAACATTGGTCGCTGTGCTGCTGGCGCTGCCGTCGCTCACCACATAGTTAAAGCTGCTCGTGCCCTGGAACCCTGGCGTCGGGTCGAAACGTAGCCTTCCGTCAGCCTCAACGGTGATCGTGCCATTCGATATGCCCGTCGTTGACCCAATAATCACCGGTGAGCCATCGATGGAGGTAACAGTCAAGGCGTCGCCGTCCGCGTCGGAATCGTTCGTTCGAACATCGATCAGGTATGGCGTGTCCTGTGCGGTGACAAGCGAGTCGCCAACACCAACCGGTGAGTCGTTAACGCTCGATATTGACAAACTGGCTGTCGCGCTATCGCTAGCGCCGTTGCTGTCATCTATCGTGTAGTCGAAGGAGGTGGCGCCGTTGAAGTTTAGCGCCGGTGTGAACCTCAGGGACCCGTTGGCCAGCAGGCTGACCTGCCCATTGGCGACAGTCACCGGACTACCCACGGCAATACTCTGACCATTCACCGCAGTCACCTGCAGCGCGTCGCCATCAATATCGGTGTCATTGGCCAGAACAGGGAGGTCCAGGATGGTGTCTTCCTGGCCGGAGGCCGAGTCATTGCTGGCGACCGGATTATCGTTGACCGGCGTGACGGTAATGGTCACGGTCGCCGTGGCCGAAGCGCCGTTACCATCGCCGACCAGGTAGCCGAAACTGACTATTCCGGTGAAATCGGTATCGGCAGTAAATTGCAGTCGGCCATCGGCCTGCAAAGTCACTGATCCATTGGCGACCGCTACTGTCTGGCCGATTGAAATCGCTGTGCCGTCAATCTGCAAGACGGTTAGCGGGTCCCCTTCCGGGTCGATGTCGTTGCCGCGCGGGTCAATCAGCAAGGCGTTGTCTTCGGCCACCGAGAAGCTGTCATCAGCCGCTAGAGGGGCATCATTGGCTGGGTTGATCGTAATGCTTGTGGTTGCCTGCGCTGTGCCACCGTTGCCGTCACTCACCGTGTAGGCAAAGCTACTGGTTCCGTTGAAGTTGGCTGTCGGGCTGAAACTGAGCCGCCCGTTCGGCAGCAAGGTGACCATGCCGTTGGTAACGGCCACAGGCGTGCCAATCGCAACCGGACTCCCGTCGATCTCGATAATCCCAAGCGGATCACCATCAATATCGCTGTCGTTGGCGACAACATCTATTTGAACCGCCGTGTCCTCATTCGTACTGGCGAGGTCGTTGGTAGCCAGCGGGGCATCGTTGCTGTTGTCGATCACCAGGTTGACGGTCGCCCCGGTTGAGCCGCCGTTGTCATCGACAACCGTATAGGAGAAACTGGTCGGCCCGTTGAAATCGGTGTTCGGTGTAAAGACCAGAGAGCCGTCGCCAGCCAGATCTACGGCGCCGTTGCTGACGGTAACCGGTGAGCCGCTGGTTAGTGCGACGCCGTTGATCGCGGCCACGCGCAGTTGATCGCCATCGGGGTCAACATCGTTTACACGAACATCGATCGTCAGCGGCTGATCTTCAGTCCCGTTTGCTGAGTCATTAGAGGCAAGCGGCGCGTCATTAACCGGGGTCACCGTCATGGTGACCGTCGCGGCGTCGGCACCACTATTGCCATCGCTGATCCCATAGACGAAGGTTGTGACACCTGAGAAATCAGTACTTGGCTGAAAGCTCAGATCACCCGTGGCAGTCAGCTCGACAATGCCGTTGGCAACTGTAACCGGTGATCCTGGACTGATTGCATTGCCGTCTACGGTGATCACGGCGAGGTTATCGCCATCGATATCGGTATCGTTTCCTGTCACCGCCAGTGTGACGGCTGTATCTTCGGTGGTGGTTCCAGTGTCATCTAGGGCTACTGGCGCGTCGTTACTCGCTGCAATTGCCAGAGAAATTGTCGCGGTATTGGAGTCCAGTGTGCCGTCATTGACGCTGTAGGTGAAACTGGTAGACCCATTGAAATCCTGGTCTGGGGTGAAAGCCAGAGTGCCGTCCCCGAGCAAATCAACCGTCCCGTCGGCAACACTGACTGACGAGCCGACAGATATCGGCGCTCCGTTGATCTGGTTGATACTCAGCGCATCTGCATCGGGGTCGGTATCGTTCAGGCGTGGGTCCAGGGTCAGGACCTGGTCTTCGACTCCGGCCACCGTATCGTCAGCCGCAACCGGCGGGTCAGCGACTGGCTGCACGGTTACGCTGGCAACAGAGCTTGCGGCGCCGCCGTTACCATCATTGACTGACACGGCAAACGTGGTCAATCCGTTGAAATCGGCATCCGGCTGGAAGCTGAGCCGCCCATCCGGCAGCAAGGTCACCTGACCGTTGGCCACGGTCACTGTCTGACCGCTGAGAATAGCCACACTGTCAATCTGGTCCACTGCCAGGCTGTCACCGTCCACATCCGTATCGTTGGCGACAACATCCAGCGTGACCGCAGTGTCTTCGAGAGTCGTCGCGGAGTCATTCGCGGCGACGGGTGCGTCGTTCGCGCTCGCCACGACGATAGTTACATTCGCAACACTCAATCCGCCGTTGCCGTCAGAAACCGAATAGGCGAAAGTGCTGGACCCTGAAAAATCAGGCGTTGGCTGATAGTTCAGTGTTCCGTCGGGGAGTAAGGTCACGGTGCCGTTCGAAACCGGCAGGCTCGCGCCTGTGGTAATGGCAACCCCATCGATCTGATTCACCGTCAGTGAGTCGCCTTCGAGGTCAGTATCGTTTGCGCGCAGCTCGAGGTTAAGCCCAGTGTCTTCGTTCGTGAGAAAGGAGTCGTTTACGGCAGTGGGCGCATCATTGATGGCGTTTATGGTGATTGTCGCGCTGGCTGATGCAAACCCGCCCTGGCTGTCGGTAACCCGGTAGGTGAAACTGCTCAAACCATTCTGATCGGCAGAAGGTGTAAACGTCAACCGGCCGTCAGCTTGCAGGCTGACCTGGCCGTTGGCGACGGTCAGCGGCACGCCGATGCTGATCGGCGTGCCATTGACCTGGTCAATACTGACCGGATCACCTTCGGGGTCAGTATCATTGGCGGTCAAGTCGAGTGTAATTGCGGTGTCTTCGTTCGTGACAGCCGTGTCATCGGTGGCTGCCGGGGCGTCATTCGAAGCCGCCACGGTGACCGATACGGTGGCCGTGCTGGTGTCGCCACTGGGATCGCTGATCGTATAGTTGAATGTGGTGGCGCCATTGAAGTTCGCGGCCGGGACAAAACCAAGCTGGCCGGACGGCAGCAGGGTGACAACGCCATTGCTGACCGGCACTGATGTGCCTGCCGTGACTGAAACGCCGTCAATTCGGGTAACGGTAATCGGGTCACTGTCCGGGTCGCTGTCATTGGCCCGAACGTCAATGTCTATCGGTGTGTCTTCATTGGTCGAGATTGATTCAGGCACGGCGACTGGCGCATCATTGACCGGTGAAACGGTAATCGTGGCGGTGGCGACTGCGGTCGCACCGGAACTGTCTGTGACCGTATAGTCAAAACTGCTGACACCCGTATAGTCCGGGTTGGGTGTGAAGCTCAACGATCCGTCTGCATTCACCAAAACAACGCCGTTGGCGACTGGTGTTGAGACACCGGCCGCTACCGGGTTGCCGTCTATCTGACTGATCGTCAACGGGTCAGCATCAACATCCGAATCATTGCTTAGGACACTCAGGTTTACGGCGTTGTCTTCGGCGACTGAGGCGGTGTCGTCAAGCGCGATCGGGGCATCATTGACCGCTATAACCGTGATCGAAACGCTGCTGTCCGAGGTGCCTCCAAGGCCATCGGTGACGGTGTAGGCAAAGCTGGTGGTACCGTTGTAGTTGGCTGCCGGTGAAAACGTCAATCGACCGTCGGGTAGTCTGGTGACAACGCCGTTGCTGACTGAAACGGTGTCGCCCGCGACGACTGGCGTTCCGTCGATTGCCGACACCGACAAGGTGTCGCCGTCGGGGTCGCTGTCATTCTGGGCGACATCAAGCGTTACTGGCGTGTCTTCGGGGGTTGAGACTGCATCGGGGGCGGCCGAGGGTGCGTCGTTAACCGCTGTGACGTTCATTGTGACGGAGGCGATATCGCTGCCCCCGTTATTGTCGATGACGGTATAGGAGAAACTGGTCTGGCCGTTGAAGTCCGGTGCCGGCTGAAAACTAAGTGACCCGTCCGCCTGCAAGGTGACCGAGCCGTTGGCAACCGGTACCGCGACGCCAACGCTCAGGTTGCTGCTATTGATCTGGCTGACTGAAAGCGGGTCGGCTTCCGGGTCCGTATCGTTGTTTCGCGGGTCGAACGAAAGCGCCGTGTCTTCTGTGGCTGACAAGGTGTCATTGGTTGCGACAGGCGCGTCGTTAACCGGCGTGACATTGACGGTGGCGGTAGCCGTTGCCAGGCCGCCGTTCCCGTCAGAGATAGTATAGGTAAAACTGCTGGCCCCGTTCGTATTGGTGGCGGGCGTAAACAGCAGGCGGCCGTCGGCCAGCAGCGTCACCTCACCGCCAGCAACGCTTACCACTGACCCAGTCGATACGGGCACGCCGTCTATCGCGCTGATGGTGAGTGGATCGCCGTCGATATCGCTGTCGTTATTGCGAACATCAAATCCGACCGGCGTGTCTTCACTGGTCGATGCCGAGTCGTCGGCCGCAGTTGGCGCGTCGTTCGTGCCGCCTACATTGATGGTGACATTTGCGCTGGTGGCGCCGCCATTGCCGTCGCTGGCAGTATAGGAAAAGCTGACCGGACCGACATAATTGCTGGCTGGCGTGAACACAAGGCTGCCGTCGAGCAGCATTTGTACCGTGCCGTTTGTCACCGCAATGGCGTTGCCGGGCGTGATGGCAGCGCCATTGATCTGGCTGACCGTCAACGGGTCGGCATCGACATCCAGGTCGTTGGCGGTCAGATCAAGTGTTATAGCGGTGTCTTCGGCAGTGGTTGCCGTATCGTCTGTGCCGACTGGAGCGTCGTTTACCGGGCTGATGTTCAGCGTGACGAGTGCATTGGCTGAGCCACCGGCGCCGTCGCTGATGGTATAGGTAAACGTCTCGGCACCGCTATAGTCGCCGGCGGGGCTGAAAGTCAGGCGTCCATCCGCCTGCAGGGCGACGACTCCATGAGTGGTTGCAACCGGCGAGCCGACGCTCAGGACGGCCCCGTTTATGTGCGTCACGGACAATCCGTCGCCGTCCGGGTCGTTGTCGTTGCCGGTCACATCGAATGTAAGCGGCGTATCTTCGACTGCATTCAGGCTGTCATCGACCGCGGTGGGGGCATCATTAAGTGCACTGACGTTGACGCTGACGGTGGTGCTTGCCTGGCCACCAGACCCGTCGTCAACCGTATAGCTGAATCCGGTGCTGCCGTTATAGTTGGCTGCCGGAGCAAACCGGAGCTGGCCGCTGGGTAGCAAGGTAACCTGGCCATCGGCAACACTGATTGTCTGGTTCGTTATGATCGGACTGCCGTCAACCGCAACGACGGCAAGGCTGTCGCCATCGACATCATTATCGTTGATCAGAACATCAATATCCACCGGCGTGTCTTCCGCCGTCGCGACGGCGTCAGCAATCGCACTCGGCGTATCGTTAACGGGCGCAAAACTCAGGGTTGCGGTTGCCGTGGCTGGTAGCCCGCCCGAGTCAACGATCGTATAGGAGAAGCTGCTGGATCCGTTGAAGTGGGCGTCTGGGGTGAAATTCAGTTGTCCATCCGTTTGCAGCGAAATTACACCGCCTGGTACCGCGACCGGATTGAGCGTATCTATTGGCGTGCCGTTGATCTGGGTGACCTGCAGGGAGTCATTTTCGACATCCGTATCATTGCTTCGGACGTCAAAGACCAGCGGCTGGTCTTCCGTGCCGCTGGCGACATCGTCGATTGCGACCGGCCCGTCATTCGACGCGGCGACCTGAACCGACACCGTGGCTGTAGCCTGGCCCAGATTACCGTCACCTATTGTGTAGTCGAATGACGCGGTACCGTTAAAGTTATTCTGCGGGTTGAACGTCAGCGTGCCATCCGGTTCCAGCGTGACTGATCCGTTCGTGACGCTGACTGTACTGCCGGCGGTGATGCCGGCGCCGTTGATTGCCGTTATGCTGAGCGAATCACCGTCAATGTCAGAGTCGTTGTCCAGCGGATTCAGGTTGACAGGCAAGTCCTCACCGGTGCTGGCGGTATTGTCGAGCGCAACAGGCGCGTCATTTTGCGGGTTGATGTTGATGCTGGCCGTGGCACTGGCGGTCGCACCAGAGGCATCCGAGACGGTATAGTCAAACGAGGTGGATCCATTGACATCGCCGCCAGGCGTGAAATCGAGGCGGCCATCCGCGAGCAGGGTGACTTGTCCGTTGTTGACGGCTATCGGGTTGTTGACGGTTATCGGAGTTCCATTGACTGCCGTCACGGTCAGCGGTTCGCCGTCCGGATCGCTGTCGTTAGCCCTGACATCGAACGTGATCGATTGATCTTCATTGGTCGTGGCGCTGTCGTTGATTGCCACCGGAATATCGTTGACGGGGACGACGGTTATTGTGGCCGTCTCAGTTGCAAAACCACCTGCGCCGTCGGAGACCTGATAACTGAAACTGGTCGTGCCGTTGAAGTTGGCGGCGGGTGTAAACAGTACTTGCCCATTGGCTTGCAACGTGGCGGTGCCCTGGGTCACGGTTACCGGTGAGCCGATCACTGCCGGATTGCCGTCGATCTGGCTGACGATCAGCGAGTCGCCGTCAACGTCGTTATCATTGGCCAGAAGATCAATGGAAACGGGCGTGTCCTCAGCAGTGCTGAGGTTGTCGGGGAGGGCGCCCGGGTTGTCATTCTGGGCACTGACGCTCAGGTTGATTTGTCCGGTATCGCTTGCGCCGTTACCGTCGCTGATTGTGTAATCAAACGAGGTAGCCCCATTGAAGTTGGTCGCAGGCGTAAATCGCAGCGAGCCATTGGCCAGCAGTTGCACAGAGCCGCCAGCGATTGAAACCGTGTCTCCTACTACAATCGGCGTTCCCTGAATCTGCGAAATAGAGAGGAAATCACCGTCCAAATCAGAATCATTGCCCAAAGCGTCGATATCAAGCGGGGTATCTTCGGCCGTGTTGGCTGCATCATCCAGCGCGACAGGCGCGTCGTTTACCGGATTGACCGTCACCGTGGCAATCGCGCTGGCGGCGCCACCATTACCATCGGTGACGCTGTAGGTGAATGTTGTCAGGCCGGTGAAATTGCCAGTTGGCGTAAACGACAAGCGTCCATCAGCAAGCAGACTAACCTGACCATTGCTGACCGGCAGGCTTGCGCCGACGCTTATCGGGGTGCCGTCAATAGCGCTGACGCTCAGGCTGTCTGCGTCGCTATCGGTATCGTTGCCCGTGACATCAATTAAGACAGATTGATCTTCGTCGGTTGCGACTGAATCGTCGATAGCAACTGGATTGTCATTGACATTTGTCACCGTGATGGTGATGGTGGCGGTTGCAGTTTCGCCCGATGGATCTTCGACCTGATAGGCAAACGTCGTGACGCCCGCGAAATCTGTGGCCGGCGAGAACAACAGACGGCCATCGGCTTGTAAGTGTACCGAGCCGTCCGCAACGGCGACCGGATTGCCGACGCTGATTGGCGTGCCATCAATGGCGCTAACGCTGATGGAGTCGCCATCGATATCGGAGTCGTTGTTTAGAGCATCTACGACGACATCGATTTCTTCGGCGGTTGTAGCGGAATCGGCAGTAGCAACCGGCGCGTCATTGACCGGGCTGACCAGCACTGTAACCGGCGCATTGGCTATGCCCCCGTTGCCATCGCTGACAGTGTAGGTGAAACTGGCTGTACCATTGAAATCCGGGGCTGGCGTGAAACTCAGATTTCCATCGGCGAGTAGCGTGACCTGACCGTTGCTGATATTGACCGGTGCTCCCACCGACACCGCGGTACCGTTGATTTCGCTGACCAATAGCGGGTCGGACTCCGGATCGCTGTCGTTTAACACGACGTTTATCGTGACCGCTTGTTCTTCGGTGGTAGAAGCTGAATCAGCGGTTGCGATCGGAGCGTCATTGACCGGCGCGACAGTTATGGTGGCTGTTGCCGTGTCCACACCACCATTGCCATCCCCAATCTGGTAGGCGAAACTGGTCGTGCCGAAAAAATCTGCTGCCGGCGCAAACGATACCGACCCATCTGCCAATAGCGTTGCTGTGCCATTGGCGACGGCTATGCCGACGCCAACGCTGGCCGGACTGCCATTGATTTGAGTGACCGACAGCGTATCGCCGTCGAGGTCGGTGTCGTTGGCGGTCAGATCAAGAACGACGGTTGTATCTTCGTTGGTGCTGGCGCTCTCCGGGTTCGCTTGTGGCGCATCGTTCTGTGCAGCGACCAGCAGATTTACCTGGGCAGTCGAGGAGCCGCCGTTTCCATCGCTGAGTTCATAGGTGAATGAAGCAGGTCCATTGAAGTTGCTCGCCGGTGAGAACAGTAAGCTGCCGCCGGCCTGGAGTGTGACTGATCCGCCCGTAACGCTAACCGGGTTGCCAACAGTCAGAGGGCTGCCATCAATCGCAGTCACCGAAACCGGGTCGCCGTCCACATCGCCGTCGTTGAGTCGTAAGTCAATGGTCAGCGGCGTGTCTTCGGTGACATTGAAGGCGTCGTCGACCGCGACCGGTGCGTCATTTACCGGGTTGACCGTGACATTGATTGAGCCGGAATCCGAGGCGTTGTTGCCATCAGAAATCGTATACAGGAAGCTTGTCGAACCCGCGAAATCAGCCGAGGGCGTAAACCGTACGGTGCCATCGGCCAGTAAGGTGGCGGTGCCGTTACTGACCGCCACCGTATCACCGGCGACAACTGCTGTACCGGCGATCTCGGAGATTGAGACGGTGTCGCCGTCCGGGTCGCTGTCATTGGCCGGCGCATCAATAATGACCGAGTTGTCTTCGTTGGTCGAGGCCGAGTCGTCGACGGCTAGCGGACTGTCGTTAACCGGGGTTACCGTGACAGTCGCCGTTGCGGTCGCGACGCCGCCGGCACCATCTGAGACCTGGTAATCGAAGCTGGCGATTCCGGTGAAGTTGCTGGTTGGCGTGAAGATGACCGTGCCGTCCGCCTGTAGCGCGACCACTCCCTGAGCGACATTTACTGGCGAACCAATCGATACAGTAGTTCCGTCGATCTGCACAACGCTCAACGGGTCCGCATCAACATCGCTATCATTGCCCCGAAGGTCGATAGTGACCGGTGTTTCCTCTACTGTGGTGGCGCTGTCCGGGATTGCGACCGGAGCATCGTTGACAGCAGTAACCGTCAGATTGATCGTCGCGGTGGCTGTCCCCCCATTGCCATCCGAGACCGTGTAACCAAAGTCAGGGGATCCGTTGTAGTCGGGGGAAGGGGTGAAGATCAGGCTACCGTCTGCCTGGAGAGTGACACTGCCGCCGGTTACGTTGATGCTGTCACCAGGCAGAACCGCCTGGCCGTCAATGGCAGCAATCGTCAGTGGGTCCGATTCGGGATCGCTGTCGTTGGCCAATGGGGTAATTGTCAGCGATGTGTCTTCATTGAGGCTGGCGCTGTCGTCAATTGCAAGTGGCGCATCATTGACCGGATTCACTGTCACACTGGCGATCGCTGTGGTGGTGCCACCGTTGCCGTCTGAGATGCCGTATGAAAAAGTAGTCAGCCCGTTAAAGTTGCTCGCAGGGGCGAAGGAGATCTGCCCGTCTGGCCTGAGTGTGACCTGACCGTTGCTGACAGCAACGGTTGCACCGATACTGATGGCCGTTCCGTCAATTGAGCTGACCGTGAGGGTATCGCCATCGACGTCGGTATCATTGCCGAGTAGATTCAGAATGACCGTCTGGTCTTCGTTCGTGGTGATTGAATCGTCGATCGCAACAGGATTGTCATTGGTATTGCTCACATTGACGCTGACCGTCGCGGTCGCTGTCAATCCAGATGGGTCGCTAATTTGATAGTCGAAACTACTGGTGCCGGCAAAATCGGCGGCCGGACTGAACAACAGTTCACCGTTGCCCTGCAAGGTGACAGTTCCGTTGGCCACGGCGACGGTTTCGCCGCTGGCAATAGGCGTGCTGTTCACTCGGGTGACAGTAACGGAATCGCCGTCGATGTCGGTATCGTTGCCGCGAACATCAATGGCAATTGGTGCCTCTTCGGCTGTATTTGCCGAGTCGTTGCTTGCGGCCGGCGCGTCATTGACTGCGGCGATTGTCAATGTGACCGCTGCTGTGCCGGTCGCTCCGTTACCGTCCGAGACCGAATAGCTAAATGAAGGCGAGCCATTAAAGTTGGGTGTCGGGGAAAAACTGAGTGTGCCGTCTGGCTCTAAACTGATGCTGCCGCCCGTGATGACGACCGGAGTGCCGATGGCCAGTGCTGAACCATTGATCTGCACCACCGAAAGCGGATCGCCTTCCGTGTCAGAGTCATTCGTGCGGACATCAAAATTCAATGCGGTATCTTCAGTGCCGGAGAAACTGTCGGCGATCGCAGCCGGGGCATCGTTGACCGCTGTTACGGTGATATCAGCAGTGGCAGAGGCGCTTGCGCCATTCCCGTCCGAGATGGTGGAGTCGAAACTGATCACGCCGACGAAATCGGGATCGGGTTGTACCAGCAGTCGGCCATCGCTTTCCAGGGTTACCGTCCCGTTGACAACAGCAATCGGAACGCCGGTGGCGATGCTTGTCCCATTGATTGCGGTAACACTCAACGAGTCGCCTTCCGGGTCAGAGTCGTTTGAGCGGACATCAACAATGACCGCCGTGTCCTCAGGTGTGACTGCCGAATCCGGCGTGGGCACAGGGGCATCGTTCTGGGGGGTAATGCCCAGATTGATCGTACCAGCGGCTTGTCCGCCATTCCCATCAGTGACGGTATAAGTGAAGCTTACCGCTCCGTTGACATTCGTGGCCGGGGTAAACGTCAGTGAGCCATCCGCCTCAAGGGTTACCGTGCCGCCTGTGACGATCACAGGGACGCCCACAGTCGGTGCCACGCCGTTGATTTCAGAGACACTCAGACTGTCCCCGTCGATATCCGAATCGTTTACCGTCGGGTCGAAGTTAACCGGGGTGTCTTCGACGGTCGAGACCGTATCATCCGTGGTAACCGGATCGTCGTTTGCCGGCGCCACTGCGACCGCGACGTTAGCAGTGGCGCTGGCGCCGTTACTGTCGTCAATGGTGTAGCTGAATGCACTGCTCCCGTTGAAATTAGTCGCCGGGGCGAAAGTCAGAGTGCCATCGGATTCCAGTGTGACGGTGCCATTGCTGACCGCGACTGAGTCGCCTGACAGGACCGGAGATCCGTCAATAGCAACGACGGCAAGCGCATCTCCGTCAATATCATTATCGTTAGTCAGTACATTCAGATTACCGGCGCTATCCTCGCTGACGCTTAGCGTGTCGTCGCTCGCGGACGGGGCGTCATTGATAGCGCCGAGCACCACGGTCGCTGTCGCGGAGCTTTGTCCGCCCTGACCGTCGCTGGCGGTATAGGAAAAACTGGTGCTGCCATTGAAGTTCGCGACGGGCGCAAATGTGACAGTACCGTCCGGCAATAGTGTGACGCTCCCGTTGGCAACCGAAACCGTCTCTCCGGTCGATATCGCTGTGCCGTCTATCGCGCTGATGGCGAGCGTGTCGCCGTCCAGATCGCTGTCATTGCCCAGCAGATTCAGGTTCAAGGCAGTATCTTCGTTGCCGGATGCGCCATCATCTACCGTGGTCGGCGCGTCGTTGGTCGCTGCTAGTGACAGGGTCGAGGTAGTCGAATCACTGGCCCCGTTGCCGTCAGACACCGTATAAGAGAAGCTGGTAAGGCCATTGAAGTTGGCGTTTGGCGCGAACACCAGGCGCCCGTCAGCCTGCCGGGTGATAGTGCCGTCACCGATGGCCAGCGGTACGCCGGTTGCCAGGGCGGTGCCGTTGATTGCCACGATAGACAAGCTGTCCCCGTCCGGATCAGTGTCGTTTGATCGGGGGTCAAAAGTAAGCGTGGTGTCTTCAGTGCCGTTGAATGCGTCAGCGCTGGCAACCGGCGAGTCATTGACCGCCGTGACCGTGATGCTGACCGACGCAACGTCAGTCAGACTATTCCCATCGTCAACGGTGTAGCTGAATCCCGCCGTGCCGTTGAAGTCTGTGGCCGGGGAGAACGACAAGCGACCGTCCGCCAGCAAGGTGACGTTTCCATTGGCGACGGCGACGGTCTCGCCAGTCGAAATGGCGGTGCCATTGATATGACTGACACTGAGTGCATCACCGTCAACATCGCTATCATTCGAAACAACATCGATTGATACCGGAGTGTCTTCGTTGGTCGTGGTGTTGTCGTCACTAGCAACTGGTGCATCGTTCAAGGGGTTAACCGTAACCGAGACGGTGCCGGTCGCAGTTCCACCGTTACCGTCATCGACCGTATAGTCGAACGCGGCTGGTCCGTTGAAATCAGGGTTTGGCGTGAACGTGACACGCCCGTCTGCCAGCAGGCTGACCGTACCACCGGTAACCGAGACCGGAGTGCCAACACTGATAGCCGTGCCGTCGATCGCGGTTACTCCCAGCGCGTCGCCGTCCGGGTCGCTATCATTACTCAACACGTCCAGATTGACAGGCGTATCTTCATTCGTACTAATCGCATCAGCATTGCCGGTCGGGGCGTCGTTGACCGCAGCAATGCTCAGATCAACCTGGGCGCTGCCGGTGCCACCATTCCCGTCTGTGACGGTGTAGCCGAAACTGGTCGGACCGTTGAAATCCGCGGCCGGGTTGAAACGCAGTTGTCCGTTAGCCAGAAGCGTGACGCTGCCGTTGGCAACCGCGACACTGCCCCCAGTGGCAATAGCGCTGCCGTTTACGGTAGAGACAGAGATTGAATCACCGTCGATGTCCAGGTCATTGGCCAGGACATCAACGTCGATGGCCAGGTCTTCCGTGCCGCTTGCAGTATCGTCGGCCGGATCCGGGGCGTCGTTCACTGCGTTGACCGTCACGGCGACTGAGGCTGTGTCGGTTGCGCCGTTGCCGTCGTTCAACGTATAGGCGAAACTCGTCGTGCCGTTGAAATCCGGAGCCGGCACGAAGTTAAGGCTTCCGTCGGCCATCAACTGGACTGTTCCGTTAGTGACGGCAACTGGCGAGCCTACCGTGATCGCGCTGCCGTTAACCTGTGTCACGGTTAGGGAGTCGCCGTCAATGTCGCTGTCATTCGAGCGGACGTCAATGCCAACCGCTGAGTCTTCATTGGTTGTTGCGGCATCGTTCACCGCGACTGGCGCATCGTTGGTGGCATTGACAACCAGGTTGACGTTGGCCGTAGCCAGTCCACCGTTGCCGTCTGAGATCTGATAGCTGAAGGCGCTGTTGCCATTAAAATCGGCCTGAGGCGTAAACTGCAGACGCCCGTCTGCGAGTAACAGAACCGATCCGTTGGCAACGCTAATGCTTGACCCAACTGTAATCGGATTGCCGTCTATTTCTGTGATCGTCAGCGAGTCGCCGTCGATATCCGAATCATTTGATCTCGGGTCAAAGATCGACACGGTGTCTTCGGTCGCTGTCACCGCGTCGTCCGATGCAAGCGGAACATCATTGACCGCCGTTACGGTGATCGTCGCGTTGGCGTTTGCCGTACCCCCGTTACCGTCTGCGGTCGTGTAGGAGAAGCTGCTATTGCCGTTGAAGTCGCCGTCAGGTGTGAACTGAATCCGGCCGTCGGCCTGCAGCGAAACCACGCCATTGCTAACCGTTACCGGTAGCCCGATTGAGATCGGCGTGCCGTCAATCGCCGTGACGGTTAGCGGATCTCCCTCTACGTCGCTGTCATTAGCGGTCAAGTCCACCAGGACTGCGTTGTCTTCAGTGGTCGAGGCGGTATCGTCGGCGGCGACCGGAGCATCGTTCTGGGCGCTGACACTGACGGTTGTCGTCGCGCTCGCGAGACCGCCGGCACCGTCGCTGACAGTATAGGAAAAACTGAAGCTGCCGTTCACGTCCGAATCGGGTGTGAAGCTGAGCCGGCCATCGGCTAGCAAAGCGACCGATCCTCCGGTGACGGCGACCGGAGATCCAACCGAAATGGCGCTGCCGTTGATTGCCGTGACCGACAAGGCGTCGCCATCGAGATCGCTGTCATTGCTGCGAACATCAAATTGGACGGCATTGTCTTCAGTCGTGCTGGCCGTATCGTCAGTCGCCACCGGATTATCATTGACGGCGGTGACGATTACCGAAACTGATGCGTCGGCGCTGGCGCCATTGCCGTCGGTTACTGTGTAGTCAAAACTGGTTGAACCGTTGAAGTCACTCGCGGGCGAGAACGTCAGTCGCCCGTCCGCCAGCAAGGCTACGCTGCCGTCTGTAACGCTGACCGGATTGCCGATCGAGATGGCACTGCCGTTAATGTGCGAGACCGCAAGAGAATCACCTTCGACATCGGTGTCGTTGCCGGTAGCATCGAAACTCACTGCGGTGTCTTCGGCGGTGCTTTGATTGTCGTTAGTTGCTATTGGCGCGTCATTGACCGCCGTGACGGCCATATTGACGCTTGCAGTACTGCTTGCTCCGTTGCCATCGCTAATCGTATACGTGAAGCTGCTCGTCCCATTGAAGTCCGGGTTGGGCGTAAAGCGAATGCTGCCATTGGGACGCAGGTTGACAACGCCGTTTGCCACAACAACATCAGCACCAGTGCTGATCGCTGTGCCGTTGATCGCTGTAACAGTCATTGCGTCGCCATCGACATCACTGTCGTTGGCGCGTACGTTGAACGTGTGCGCTGTGTCTTCCGGAGTGGATTCGGCGTCATTGACTGCGACGGGCGCGTCGTTGACGGCGGTAACGCTGATTGCGAGACTGCCGACGGCGGTCAGGACGTTGCCCGCACCGGTATTGCCGTTGTCGCTGGTGGCGATATTGAGCGTTGTAGGCCCGTTTTGGTTCGGCCCCGGGGTGAAGCTCAGGCCGTCCAGTGCCGTATTGATATTGGTTTGCGAACCTACAATGACAATCTGGCTGGAGTTATTGCCGGTGACAGTGACATTAGCGGTTGAGCCCAGCGCCAGAACGCCTTGCGGGACGGTTAATGTCACATTCAGATTGCTGCCCTCAGCGTCGATGTCGGAAACCGTGATCGGATTGCTCCCGGCGGCCGAGAAGGTCAGCGTATTGTCCTCAACAACGGTTTGCGAGGGCGGCAAGCTGTTGATTGGACCGTCGTTTACCGGATTGATCGTGATGACGGTCTGAGCATTGTTGCCAGCAGTCAGAGAGTTGGATACCTGGGCGTTGATTACCCGGTCGGTCAGGTCCGGTGCCTCTGAACTATTACTGAACGTGATATTGCGGATCGCTGTCTGGTAGTCGGCCGGACTGGCAGTGCCGGTTAGCGTAACCACGATCTGAGTCGGATCGGTGGTGTCGGTTGTGCTGGTTATCCCTCCCGGTAGCGTGCCTGTTGTCAGCAAGTCGCCTACTTGGCGGTTGGTCAGTGTTATCGTTGCACCTTCCAGGTTTCCGGGGTTGTTCGAGATGTCGATATCAGTATCGGCAATCGAAACAGCCGAACCGTTCTCAGTGAAGCTGGTGGCGTAGTCGTTGCCGCTGCCTGACAAGTCCAGATCGAGCTTAGGAATAGAAGCAGTCGTACTGTTGGTGAAGGTTTTGTCTCCGTCACCATCGTGCGAGAATCCAGCCTGAAAAGCGATTCCGTTACTCGCGATCAGGTAGTAAGTGAGCTCGAACGACGACGCATTGACCCAGTTGAACTGAACCCACGCACGGCTGTTGTTTGAATTTGCGCTATTTTGAGTACCGTCAACCCGTAACAGATCGCCTTGAATGCTACCGACTAAATCGCTGGGATTGCGGATCGTATAAGACACCGGATCGTTGACCGACGCAGCGACGGCTTCCCGGGTGTTCGGGTTTCCGCCGGTGCCATCAACATCGGTAATGAGATAGGCAAATTCGCCCGCGGCCGGCGTGTTGGTGCCGGCCAGAAACAAGTCCCAGCGGATTTTGACTGCGGTGTCGGTATTGGCGAGACCGCCGGATAAGCTGTTATCGCCTACCAGCAGTTGTGGGTCGTCGTCGGTTGCGGTCGGGTTGGTTGGCGAGGAGAACTGAACAAAATCATCTGCATCTGCCTCAATCACGGTTGCGACAACGTCAAGTTGTTGACTCCCCAGATTGCCCGCGTTATTCCAGCGGGCACTGGCGCCCACGACGTTTGAGGTGCCAGGCATGACTCTCACGCCGGTATGGCCGGCGTAAACTGTCGCTGCCTGGGTTGTGGTACCAGCCGGATTGGTGACGATAGGGGTGTTGGTCACAGAAATCGTAATAGGGGCGAGTACCCGGTTGAACTCAAAGGCCTCAATCGCCTCTGTTTCCACCTCGCCGGTACGAGACTCCAGTATCCAGTCACCCCCCAGTTCCTCTGAACCGGTCACATCATCCGATGCGGCGACGTCTGCGCCGGTCGCCTGGGCCAATGCCAACGCAGCCGCCTGGCCGTCTTCGCCCTCGGCGAAATTGCATCCGTAAATGAGTAGATCGGCCGTGTCACTGAGATGGCCGCCGATCGTTTGCAAAGACTCCTGGTAGGGGCCTGTAATAGTGGCTTCAGTCAGTACGCTGGAACCAATAAACAGTCTGCCGGCCTGGCCGTGTGACACGATATGGATTGCATCAACCGAGTGGGTTCCGGCCAGTGCGGCTTGAATCTGGGTCAATCCGGATTCGGTTCGGTCGATTTGAACGATCCGTGCATTGTCGGGCGCTGCGGCGACAATCGGTGCCTGATCGGCAATTCGGCTGTCGATAAAGACATAAGTGGTGGCCGTTGGCTCAGCCGCAGGAGTGGCTTCGGCGCTTGTTTCCACCGGGGCGGGGGTCGCACCCTGATGATCGCCGGTGTCAGGTTCAATCGCCTCGGCGGTGGCGCCAATTGCTCCATCGAATAGCATTCTGGGTTCCATGGACAAACGATGGCTTGCCGGCGCGCGACGCGTGCGCGTCGAGATGTTGGCAGTTGTTTGCTGGCTGTTATTCCGCTTGGCGGCCTGACGGCGAAAGAGAGATAAGAGCCTGGAGTGATCAGATTTGTTCAAGAGTGCACCACAAATATTTCAGAGAGCACGGATAGATTTCCGCCAAGTCATTGAAAATCCGATCTTTATAGGCGGGCAGTTGCGGTCGATCGACGGCGGCTCAACCGCTATCGGTGGCTCGGTCCATCCCTGAATACGTGGGCAAAATGACGAACTGCCCAGGTGAGACGCGTCTTTTCATTAGATTGCGGGCTCAGGTATCGTTCGGGTTTGCCATAACGCCTGAAGACCTATGTATTTGCCAAAACACTTCGCCCAGACAAGCCCCGATGCGCTGCATGAGTTGCTTAGTTGTCACCCCCTGGCGACCTGGATCGTGCCGGGCGCTGCTGAAGTTCAGGTGAATCATCTGCCGTTCATCCTGGAACAGACGGTTGATGGCGCTGACCGGCTTATCGGCCATGTCGCCCGGGCGAATCCTGTCTGGCAGGCGCTGGAAGCCGGCGTCAATACGATTGCCGTTTTTCAAGGGCCGAACAGCTACATCAGCCCGAACTGGTATCCGTCCAAGCAGTTAGACCAGAAAGTTGTGCCGACCTGGAATTACGCCGTCGTACATGTTCATGGCACCGCGCGAGCGGTGCACGATAAAGACTGGCTGCTGGATCTGGTGACCCGGCTGACTGATAAATTCGAGGCGAGTCAGGACATGCCGTGGCAAGTCGCGGATGCGCCAGACCAATACATCAATAAAATGATCGGGGCAATTGTAGGGATTGAGTTATCCATCAGCCGCATGACGGGCAAATGGAAAAATAGTCAGAATCGAAACGCCGCAGACCGCGCCGGCGTTGCCGCAGGGCTGGGTTCGTCATCTCGATTGGTGCCACCGCTCGATTAGACGCGGCATCAGGCGCCGGTCAGGAACGGCAGCGCCTCGGTCAGAACTGCGTTGGGTGCTTCAAGTTGCGGCAGGTGCCCGACTCCTGGCAATGTCGTAAAACTCGCCTGAGCAATACATGCCTGCAACGCCCGACCACGAGCCAGTGGAATCCAGGGATCTTGTTCGCCCCAGAGGATTCGTACCGGACATCGAATATTCTTGAAGTCCGGTTCGATCTCGGCGGTAAACGCCTCGTCGGCTTGCGCGAACTGACGATAGAAGCTGGTCGCACCGGTTTCAGTGAGCCAGGGGGCAGTCAGGGCGTCAAAGTCCTCGGGCACAAGATCATTGACGAGAGCCCCCTGGATGTACGCATTTACGATTGCCTTGTGAATATGTGGCGGCAACCCGGAGAATGCGTCGATATGTCGTCCGACATGAGCAAAGAAGTCAGAGCCCCAAGGGCGCATGGCCACTACGTTCATCATCAGGTAGCGGTCATAGTTGCAGCCATGCAAGAGGTGGGCGCGTAAGGTGGTCGCACCACCGAAATCGTGAGCGATGACGTTGGGTCTGTTCAAACCCCAGTGCACGAGAATTTCTTCAAAGACCCGACCCTGGGCATCCAGAGAGGTGGCCGTGTCGGGGTTCTTCTCTGATTGGCCATAACCGGGCATGTCGTACCAGTAGACCCGGAAACGTTCGGCCAGGGTTGGGATGATTCGATGCCAGGAGTACGAAGACCACGGCCAGCCATGGGCTAGTATCAGATCGGGTCCAGTGCCGGCGCAGCCGGCCCGTACGAGCCCCGCGCTAGTCGGGATGGTTTGGTCTAGCTGCCAGTTCACTTGTTGAGTCACGGCGAGTGTTCAATAAATCTGTTTGGTTGAAGGTAGGCCGCCAGGGGTTTTGCCGTGACGATCGCAGAGCCGGTCCGTTTTTGGACTCCGGTGGCATAAGTCACGGGGACGAGCCCGGAATATAATTTAACATTGAGCGCATCATCCAATTGTTGGTCAAATAGAGAGAACTCTGAGAAGCGCACGCAACCGAAGACTGAGCCTGATTCTTTTGTCGACAGTCTTGCTGCTCGCCTTTTTCTGGTTAGGATCTCGTTACCCGGCCCTGAACGAAAAAGCGGCGATGGGCGGAGATGTATCGATCTCCGGTCTGGCTTTTGATATCTTGGTCGAGGCACCGCCGGATGCCAGCATTGCCGTGTCAGTTGCTGCCAACACCGTCAACTGGATTTACACGAACTGGAAGGGTATGACGTTCGGCGTACTGTTCGGCGCGTGTCTGCTGACCGCATTGAGCCTGGTACGGTACCGATCGTTTGATAATCCGTTCGCCGATTCGGCGTTAGGAGCAACAATTGGCGCTCCTTTGGGGGTCTGTGTCAATTGCGCGGCCCCGATTGCCCAGGGTTTGCATTCTTCGGGCACCCGACTGGAGACGACCCTCTCGGCATTGATCGCGTCGCCCACCCTGAATATTATTGTCGTCAGTATTTCTTTCGCATTGCTGCCGACTTACATGGCGACGATAAAACTCGTTGCTATGCTGGCGTTCATCCTGATTGCCATTCCGTTGCTATGTCGGTTTGTATTGGCGCGTGAACGAGCCGCAAGTGGAAAACCCATGCAGGCAAAATCAGTAGATCAAGCGGGCCTGGGCTTTTTCAGTAAATTCGCCGAACGTTTCAAGATCCGCCCGGATGACCAGGAGACTATTAATACCTGGCCGGCTGCGCTGGGCTGGCTGTTGACCTCTTTTGGTCGAAATCTCTGGTTCCTGATCTGGGTAACCGTTCCACTGATGTTGCTGGCCGGCGCGCTGGGGTCGGTCGTGATTTCTCTGGTTCCGGTTGCCTCGATACTCGATGTACTCGAGACCTTGCAGGGGCCGATGCTGATTATCCTGGCAATGGTGGCCATGACAGCGTTTTCACTATTTCTGCCGGTACCAATTGCCTTCGACGTTATTCTCGCTTCGGTATTGGTCACAGCAGGAATGCCCGCAAAGTACGTTGTTCCCGTATTGATCGGTCTCGGGTCGTTCAGTATCTATTCATTCCTGATTATCGGTCGGGCGATCTCGTTTAAGACCTCGGTCGTTATCGTTGTCTCGCTCGCAGTGGTTGCGCTTGCCAGCGGAGTATTGGCATCCAAGATCGAAAAACGATTGCTGGTGAGCAGCCTGGAGGCCGAGCTCAATATTCTGCGCATCGTCCCGCCTCCGTCAAAGTCGATCGATCCAAGAGTTGTAAAACCCGTGGCGCCGGTATCTGATCTGGTCAGTGTGGTGCAACCGCAGTCTGATGTAATGCATCAGGGCGCTGGCCACGTTAGCGTCGCGCTAACACAACTCCCTGGTGCGACGTCACCCAATGAACCGGGAAACAAGGTCTTCACGCGATTGACGGGTGAGCAGATAGGGCTGAACCATGGGGATCTGCGTAACGATCTCGAAGCTTTCGAGCCTTATACCTATTACTGGGCAATTGCCGCGGGCGACATTCACGGCGATGGTTGGGATGACATTGTTATCGCTAATGATGCGATGCAAGGAGGTATTTCTGTTTATGCCAATCAGGAAGGGCGTTTTGCGCTTCAGTCGTTGTCATTAGGCGAGTTGGACAATCATTTTGTCAATGCGGCGGCGTTAGTGGATCTGAACAACGATTCAAGACTGGATCTTTTCGTTTCAACCTATCTGGCAGGCGCTTTCGTCTACTGGAACGATGCTGGTCGTTTCGACGCGTCTAGTCGAACGCGATTGCCCAATGGCAGTGCTCCTATGATCGGCGCCCCAGGATTCGCAGATCTGGACGGCGACGGGTATCTGGATATCGTTGCCGCCAATTGGTCTGTTGGAACCATGACCAGTCTGCGCAACCCGCATCTGCCAACTTCAGCCGATCGAATCATCTGGAACGACAAGGGGAAATTTACGACTACCGAGCTTCAGGGGATTCCTGGAGAGTCACTGACCAGCATTATCACCGACATCAATGGAGATGGCGCTCCCGATATCGTGATCGGCGACGACATCGCCAAGAGTGACAAGATTTACCTGAATGCGGGCCGGCGCCGGTTTGAATTGCTGAAAAAATCCGAGCAGCTCGTGCCCTGGTTAACCTACACAACAATGAGTTTTGATACTGGAGACTTCAATAACGATCAGAATGTTGATTTCTACGCCGCGCAAATTGCCCGGCCTGCCACCAGTTCATCGCAAGGCAGGCTCGTCCTCAGAGAGGAAATCTGCCGCCAGCAAACCCGCAACCCCGGCAATGTTGAGTCGTGTTTCAGGCGGGAGAGAGAACGGGTAAGTGCGGCGAACAAACCGGTAGTCAGAACAGAGCGGTGCGATCTCATTGAGCACCCGCCGTATCGCACGTCTTGCGCCATTCTTGGTGTGATTGCTGCGGCCGTCAAAGATCGTAATCCAGCGCTGTGTGCGCGAATGCCGGATAACTGGCCCCAAGCCGGCGAAATCTGCCGGCTGACTACTGCTGCGAGGGTCGAAGCGGCTGGCCAGATCATGAGTCAGCAGGCTTACCTTGGTGGGCACGAGACGAGAAACGTGTTGCTGGAAAAAGCCGATAACCAAAGCTATAAGGACACAGCGGTCAGCAAGAACGTGACTTCGCCTGGCTGGAGTTGGAACGCAAAGTTTGCTGACCTTGATCAGGATGGCTGGCAAGATATCTATGTGGCGACCGCTGAACATTTTGGTTCAAGGTACGGCCCCAATGCTTTTTACCACAACAAGAGCGGGCGGACGTTCGACGAAGAAGCGAAGCGTTTCGGTCTGAGTGACCTGGTCCCGACAACTTCTTATCTTCTCAATGATTTCGACCGCGACGGGGATGTCGATATGATCCGGGCTCCGGGTATGGCCGAGCCTGTGGTTCATCGCAATGATTCGCCTGTTGGCCCTGCGCTCTGGATTAGTCTGCGGGATGAGCTGGGTAACTCGTTCGGTGTCGGTGCCCGCATCCAGATCCAAACAAGCGCGCCGGCGGATTCGATACAGGTTCGCGAGCTGAAAGCCAGCGGTGGGTTCAACTCCTTTGATGCGCCAAAGGTACATTTCGGCCTGGGTAAGGCCCGGGCAGTCTCGGGCGTCACCGTTACCTGGCGCGACGGTGCTGTCACAGTCTTCAAGGGTCTCGTTCCCGGGAACAGCGAATTAGTGATCAGGCGGAAGTCGGCGTCTAATTAAATTGTGTCGCCTGGCAGCGGCCTGGGCCTGAGCAATCAGTCGGTCATGCCGGAATTCTTAATTTCTCTGGCGTTAATCTGATAGCGCTTGATTCGAGAGTAAAGCGTTGTTGGGCGCAGGCCCAGCCGCTCGGCCGCTCCGTTTTTGCCGGCTACTTTGCCGCCGCTTTGATATAAAGCCGCGATAATATTTTCACGCTCCTGGTCGCGACGGGCGCGTTCGGTCAACACGGCCGAGCCGGGTATTCGGCCCGGGACGGCTGGTTCGCTTGCTTGCTGGTTTGAACCCGAAACCTGAATGGCGTCCGCGGTGGGCTCGCCTGGCTCTTCTTTCGGAATATCCAAGCGTAGCCGGTCGCCCGTCGAGATGATAACAGCCCGCTCAATGACATTTTGCAACTCGCGTATGTTTCCGGGCCAGGAGTACTCCTGCAGGCGTTCAACATCCCCCACACTAATTTGTAGCGGGCGTTTGTTCATGGCCTCACAGACACGTTTCGTAAACAGGGATGCGAGCAGGCCGATGTCATCCCGGCGCTCGCGTAGCGGCGGTGACTGAATCGGAAACACGTTAAGCCGGAAGAATAGATCTTCACGAAAGCGGCGAGCATTTACTTCGTTTCGCAAGTCCCTGTTGGTCGCAGCGATGACCCGAACATCAATTTCCCGGGTTGCTGGGTCACCCACTCGTTCGAACTGTTTTTCCTGCAGTACCCGCAATAACTTACCTTGGAGTTCCAGTGGGATTTCGCCGACCTCATCAAGGAAGATGGTTCCGCCATCAGCCAGCTCAAAACGCCCGATTTGCTGACTGATTGCGCCGGTGAAAGCGCCACGGGCATGCCCGAAAAACTCGCTCTCAAACAACTCGCGCGATATAGAGGCGCAGTTGACGCGTATCAGCGGACGTTGCGCGCGATCACTGGCGTAGTGAATTGCCCGTGCTATCAGTTCTTTTCCGGTGCCGGATTCGCCGGTTATCAAGACACTGGCGCTGGTTGGCGCGACCAGTTCGATCTGACTGATGATATGCCTGACTGAAGAGCTTCCACCCACTATCTCATGGTGGTTGTTGCCGCCGCGTAACTCATCTTGCAGGTAGGCGTTTTCCTGTTCAAGCCGTTGTTTCAATGTCTTTACTTCATCGAGCGCTTTTTGCAGCTCTTCGCGCGCTTTTCTCTGCGCGGTGACATCGCGGAAAACCACGACCGCACCCAATGGCCTGCCGCGTTCCTGAATGGGGGTGCTGGTGTATTCCACGGGAAACGAGTGACCGTCTTTTCGCCAGAAGACTTCATCATCGACCCGGAAGATAGAGCCTTGCTCAAACGCCGAATAAATTGGGCAGGCCCGGTGCGGGTACGGATCGCCGTTTGCGTGGCTATGATGCAGCAAGGCGTGTCCGTTGCGGCCGATTACCTCGTTCGCCTTCCAGCCCAGCATGCGTTCTGATGCCGGATTCATGAACGTGATGCGTCCTTTGGCGTCTACCCCGTAAATGCCTTCTCCGGCTGCATGCAGAATGAGTTGGTTGCCTCGTTCGAGTTCGCGAAAAACGGAGTCGAAGCGGTTCTCTTGAGGCTGTCCGCTTCTGTAGAACTCATCAATCTCGACTTTCGCGCGTCGTACTTTGTTTAGTTTGAGGTCAAAACATAGAAACAGGATCACCTCGCGCCCGCCGGACTCAGAAAGGGAAGCGAAGACTTCGACCGGTGCTACGCCGCGGTCTTTCAGGCGAATGGCCAGACTGCTGGTCCAGGCCTGTTTTGTTGCCAGGCACTCCAGGGTGAAGCCCGAGAGCGCAGACAACTGTTCGGGGAACAAATCGCTCGCACGCGACTGCGAAATTTCATAGCCATCGAGCCCGGTCATCTGCAACAGGCTTTTATTGAATTGCAGGGTCCGGTTCTCGCGAGGATCAAAGACCAATGCTGCGGCTTCGGCTTGATCAAGGCTGCGGGCCCAGAAATCGGCTCCCTCCCAGGTTGGCGCCGGCAATGATTCTGCGCTTTCGGGATGGCTCTGGGCGGGTAGGTTGTCGGGCATGGGTGGTTCAGGCGTTGGCGTTTGGATTCACCCGAGTTTGTACCATTTTTCGTATTTCGTGCGCCCGAAATCGTAATTACGTTATTTCGTAACTTTCGGATTGGTCGTCGGTTCCCTGTAACTATCTGATTAAAAGCATCATTTTTCGCTTTCCAATGCTGGCACGCGTTTTGATAAGGAGAAGAGACCAAGACTCAAATTTATAGCGACAGGAGCGAATGATGACGACGCCAATCAAGATGCCTATGAGCAAACTCGAGATGACCGAGGTTCTGCTTGCCCACAAGTACAGCAAACGTCTGAGTTGGGCTGATTTGTCTGCCGCCGCCGGCATGTCTGATGTGTTCGTTGTCTCGGCTTGTCTGGGTCAGAACACTTTGCCTGCGCCGGCGGCAGAAAAGCTGATCGCATTTCTCGGGCTTGGGGTCGAGTTTGTTGAAGCGCTTCAAGTGCCACCCAAGAAGGGTCAGTCTGCCGAGACGGTCAGCAAAGATCCTCTGATCTATCGGTTTCACGAAATTACTTATGTATACGGCGACACGATCAAGGAGTTGATCCACGAAAAATTTGGCGACGGCATTATGAGTGCGATTGACTTCGATATGAGTGTTGAGAAGATTCCGAACCCCAAGGGAGACCGGGTCGAAGTCAAAATGTCTGGCAAATTTCTTCCGTACAACCAGTGGTAAGCGTGAAAAGCCGTGGCGCTCATATTCGGGTGGCTGGTGTCAGCCATCGCTACCCGAATTCGACTGAACCAGCCCTCGCTGATATCGACCTCCAGATAGAGCCAGCCGAGTGTGTCGCGCTGGTTGGGCGCTCCGGATGCGGCAAGTCCACGTTGCTGCATCTGTTGTGCGGTCTCTTCAAACCCGTGATGGGCCAGATTGAGATTGATGGCGCCGCGGTCCGTTCTCCGTCGCCGGATTGGGTGATGATGTTTCAGTCGCCGAGTCTCTATCCATGGATGACGATCGAACAAAACATCGGACTTGGTCTGCGGTTTGCCGGGCGCAAGAAGGAAATACCAGCGCGGGTTGAGGAGTTGCTGGAGTTGGTGCAGATGCCAGGCATGGGGGGACGAAATGTCCAGGACTTGTCGGGGGGGCAGCAGCAACGGGTGGCCTTAGCGCGTTCGCTTGCGACCAGTCCTCAGGTTCTGCTTCTGGATGAGCCATTTTCCGCGCTTGATACTTTTACCAGGCACTCTCTGCAACGCGATGTACGGCAGATTGCCAGCCAATTACAGATCACGATGGTTTTTGTGACCCACGATGTCAACGAAGCTGTTCTGATGGCGGACCGGGCGGTGCTTATGAAAGCGCATCCCGGACGAATAGCCGGCGAGATCGATGTTCGTCCTGACGAACCCCGTTCCGGGGGAGAGCCCCAATACACCCAGGCAAGAGCACGTCTTCTGGCGGCTTACCAACAAATTGCAGGCGAGTCTCCGCAGCCTCATTCGCTTGCGGAGTCCTTGCGACCTGAGCCAGCGATTGTGCAGAAAGTCGCCTGAACCCGCTCTGATTATTTCTCCAGGAAAACGCGATGAAGCCCGAAAAAACTCAATCTGAAACCTTGAACGAAGACTACTTCCCGAGCGACTTCGGCCGCCGAAAAACTCTCGACATGTTCGCTGCTGGGGGCATGTTGAGCGCCCTGGGGCCAATGATTGCGGGGATGTCGTCGCCGGCTTATGCCGCGCAAGACAACGTGGTTCGAATCGGGTATCTGCCAATTACAGACGCAACCGCATTGTTGGTTGCTCACGGCATGGGCTACTTCAAGGATGAAGGCCTGGAGGCGCCACGCCCGACGCTGATTCGGGGTTGGGCGCCGTTGGTGGAAGGGTTTGTCGCGAACAAGTTCAACCTGGTTCATTTGCTCAAACCGATCCCGGTCTGGATGCGTTACAACAACCAGGTTCCAATCAAATTAATGGCCTGGGCGCATACGAACGGGTCAGGTTTGGTCGTGGGCAGGCACACCTCTATCCAATCGTTCAAAGAGCTCGGAGGCACACAGGTCGCGGTGCCGTTCTGGTACTCAATGCACAACGTTGTCCTGCAATACGCATTGCGGCAGGTCGGCATCAAACCTGTCATCAAGCCCCAGGGCAGCGTCATTGCGCCAGACGAGTGCAATCTGCAGATTTTACCGCCGCCGGAGATGCCGGCATCGCTGGCGGCCAAGAAGATTGATGCCTATATCGTTGCCGAGCCGTTCAATGCGATGGGTGAGATAAAGGCTGGAGCCCGAATGCTTCGATTTACCGGTGATATCTGGAAGAACCACCCCTGTTGCGTGATTTGTATGCATGAGGAGGCGACGATTAAGAACGCGGAGTTCACGCAAAAAGTAATGAATGCGGTCGTTCGGGCTCAAGTCTATGCTTCGCAAAACAAAAAGGAAGTGGCGCGCCTGATGTCAAAAGATGGTGAAGGGTATTTGCCGATGCCGGCCAAAATTGTTGAGCGGGCGATGACTCTGTACGAAGACAATGATGCCTATCAAAGTACGGGTGCGATCAAGCATGCTGACTGGGGTAACGGGCGCATCGATTTTCAGCCGTGGCCTTATCCGTCTGCCACCCGATTGATTGTTGAGGAAATGAATCGAACTGTGGTTGGTGGCAGTACGAAATTTCTCGACGGTCTTGATCCGAATTTTGTAGCGGATGATCTCGTGGACTACAACTATGTCCGTAAGGCGTTGGAAAAATACCCGCAATGGAAGGATGATCCAAGCGTAAATCCAGGTGATCCTTTCAGCAGAGCAGAGCTGCTGAAGCTATGAGTACCGCGGCAACAGCTCCTGGATCTCCCGGATTCCGGCAAGCAGTTCCGGTCAAAGTAGGTCGATCGATTCGATCGGCCGTCCACACCTTGATCGGAATCGCCTTGCTGCTGGGATTGTGGTGGGTTGGCGGTTATCTGATTGAGACCAGCGACGACTTGTTCGCCTTTGCTGACTTCGCACCGGCGCCCGCGCTCGCACGGCTGGCAGACATGGTGGGGTCCGGCGAAGCGGTCGAGATGATGCTGCCGAGCCTGTATCGGGTGGGACTGGGGCTGCTCTGGGCGGTTTTCCTGGGTGTGCCAGTAGGCATTTTGGTTGGCTGGTATGTATCGGTCCGGGCAATTACCAATGTGCCGTTTCAGTTCCTGCGGATGATCAGCCCGCTATCCTGGATGCCTGTCGCGGTGATGGCTTATGACACTTGGGACCAGGCGATAGTTTTTCTGATTGCGATCGCGGCAGTCTGGCCCGTGTTGTTTTCAACAGCCGCAGGCGTCAGGCGAATCGACCCGTCCTGGTTAAAAGTGGCGAGAAATCTCGGCGCACGAATATGGCATCTGTTGTTCACGATTGTTCTGCCAGCGATATCGCAAGATATTCTGACCGGAATCCGGCTTGCTCTTGGCGTGGCCTGGATTGTTCTGGTGCCAGCCGAATATCTCGGGGTTACCTCCGGCCTCGGTTATGCGATTAACGACGCCAGAGACACCCTCGAATACGACCGTCTTGCGGCCACGATTGTTCTGATCGGCCTGATCGGATACGGCATTGACTACCTGTTGCAAATTGCGATCTCCCGAACCAGTTGGATTCGCGACTAAGACCACTTCACCAACATCAATGACTATGGAGAACTTCATGACACAACCTGCCACCGCTTTAACCGGTTGTCTGGCCCCGATCGATAAGGACGGCCTGTCTGCGTTGATTACCAAGGGAAAGGAAAATCCTCAGGCGATCAAGACACTCAAGTGCAAGACTGTTGCAGAAGGGCGGTTCAGGCACGCCAACTATATCCGTGATCTGGAGCCTTACATCGTTGATGAGCCGCCGGGGTTGCTGGGCGACGACACCGCGCCAAACCCATCAGAGGCTTCGCTAGCCGCACTGGGATCCTGCGTCGCGGTCGGATTACACGCTAACGCCGTGCACCGGGGTATCACGATTAACAGTCTTGAAGTCGAGCTGGAAGGGGACTTAAACATCACGGCTGTCTGGGGAACCGGTGACACTAGTGAAAAACCGGTTGGATTTACCGATGTCCGGATAAAAGTAAAGCTGGATGCCGACTGTGCGCCGGAAGTGATCGACGAGTTGATCGAACATGTTTGTAGTTGGTCGCCGATGTTCAATACGTTCAAACGCCCGGTCAACATGATCGCCGAATCTGTTTGAGTCCTTATAAGGAGTGATTCGTGGATGTAATCTCCGAACCAGAGCATCTTGATCAACCGGTGCAGAGCATGCTTGACAGCATGCGCGAGATTGCCCGGAATCAACTCGCGCCGATGGTGCGCGCCATCGACAGTGAGGGGGTATACCCCGAGTCTGTGATGCGCGCTTTCGGAGAGGTTGGTGCTTATGCACGGCACTTGCCGCTCGGCGATGGACCAGACCTGGAAGCCGGTATTCAGGGAATGGCAATCGCCGGAGAGTATTGTCTGTCAACCGCGTTTTGCATGTGGTGCCAGAGCGCGCTGGGCTGGTATGTGTATAACTCCGACAATCTAGCGCTGCATGATTCCATCGGTAGCAAACTGGCCACCGGTGAACTGCTTGGGGGCACCGGATTGTCCAATCCGATGAAGACGTTTTTCGGTATTGAAAAACTCAACCTCAAAGGGACGCCGGTGAGCGGTGGGTACACCATTAGTGGTCGCTTGCCCTGGGTATCGAATCTTGGCCCCGGGCATTCGATGGCGGTGGTCTTTGAAGTCCCCGAGCTGGACAATAAGCGCGTGATGGCGGTGGTCGGTTTCGACGCGACAGGGTTGAAGACCAACGAGACAGACGACTTCGTTGCGCTAGCTGGCACCCGAACGTTTAGTTTGAATTTCCAACAGGTTTTTGTTGCGGATCAAATGGTGTTGGCCGATCCGATTGACGAATACCTTCGCAAGATTCGAGCGGGTTTCATTTTGCTGCAATCCGGCATGGCATTCGGAATGATTCGTTCCTGTGCCGAACTTATGGTCAAAATGCGTAAACCGCTTGGACATATCAATGCGTATCTCGACGTGCAGCCTGAACAACTCTTCGAGGAACTGTCGGAGATGGAGTCGGTCGTAGCTGTTCTATCGAAAACCCCCTATGCCCCGAGTAAGGAATACTTTGTTGAGGTTATCCGGTCGCGACTAAAAGCAGGAGAGGCCGCGGTACAGGCGGCTCATCATGCGATGTTGCACTCGGGCGCGCGTGGTTATGTTGGCAATGGGGTCGCACAACGGCGGCTGCGTGAAGCCTACTTTTGCGCGATCGTCACGCCAGCCACCAAGCAACTCAGAAAAATGCTTTCAGACCTGGGCGCTTCCGCCTGAACCTTTTGGAGAAACCTGATGACTCGTCCTTTGATCTCTGCGCTTGAACTCAAACAACTGTTATCAACCGACAAGCTAGTGGTAATCGACACGCGTGACGCTGATAGTTATGCAACAGGACATATACCGGGTGCAGTCAATATTCACGATATCTTCACCTATCTCGCAACATCAACCGCAGAGGGAATCGCCGAGCTTCGCGACAAATTTGCCGGGAGCTTCGGTGCTGCCGGTCTCGACGGCGAAAAAACCGCGGTAATCTACGAAAGCGCAATGGATACTGGTTTCGGCCAGTCGTGCCGGGGCTATTTCCTGCTTGAGTATCTCGGCTACCCAAAGATTTCCGTACTGCACGGCGGATACGGCGCCTGGCTGGCAGCCGAGTTGCCCGTTTCAAACGATGTGCCGTCCCCTGCAGCGGCTCAATTCCCGCTGAGCGAACATAAAGAATCAATCATGGCCGATACAGAAGCCGTGAAGGCTGCACTTGGCGATGGGCAAACAGTATTGCTCGATGTGCGCGATGTTGATGAATGGGTTGGCGAATCTTCATCGCCTTATGGCAAGGACTTTTGCCCTCGTATGGGCAGGCTGCCTAATGCTGTCTGGATCGAATGGTATCGGATGATGAAGCCGACCGCTTCGGGCGCGATGATGAAGAGTAAAACCGAATTGCTTGCCGAGTGTGCTAGCGTTGGCATTACCCCCGCAAGCAAAGTCATCATCTATTGCTTTAAAGGCGCACGGGCATCCAATACCTATCTGGCGTTGAAAGAGGCTGGTGTTGATGATGTCAGTATCTACTTCGGCTCCTGGAATGAATGGTCAAGAGACCCATCATTGCCGATCGAAGAGGGTCCGCCGTTTGCGATCGCTGCCTGAACGCGACGCGAGTGTCTGAGGTGAAAACAATTGATTACTACTATGCGCCGATCTCGGGATACGCTTATCTGGGCGAACCGAGGTTGGTTCGAGTCGCGCGCAGCGCCGGCGTCAGCATTTGTTTCAAACCACTGGATATTGGTCCGGTCTTTGAAGCGGCCGGAGTGGTGCCGCCCGCCAGGCAATCGGCCGAGCGTCGGGCTTATCGGCAAACCGATATGGCGCGCATTGCCGAGCGTGTGGGCCTGAGTTTTAACCCGAAGCCGGCCTTCTGGCCGGTGCCGATGTCGTTATCGGCAAGAGTCGTACTGGCCGCTCAAGAACTGGGTCTGGATTGTCATCTGGTTTCGATGAGCCTGATGCGGGCCATCCAGGTTGAGGATAAAGACATTTCGAATCCGGATCACGTCAACCAGGTGTTAACGACCGCCAGGTTGCCAGCGATTAAGCTGCTGCAAACTGCCGAGCAGGCGGAGATATACAGAGCGCTTGACCTTGTCAATGCCGAGGCGATCGAGCAGGGCGTTTTCGGTTCGCCGACTTATGTTTTCGGTTCGCAAACGTTCTTCGGACAAGATAGGCTTTGTGATCTGGCCTGGCATCTCGAAGTTGATCCGCTCAGTACTCTTGGCGTGGCGACTCCTCTCTAGCAGCGTCGTCTCCGAACGCCGGGCAAGAGATATTTCCATTGTGATGAAGCAAATGAGTGCAGTCGCACATTGACTGTGCACCCGGTGCTATTTCGAGTCGCTTCATCCTCACTGATTTCGTTCAAAGCCTTTGCTGTCGATGAGGTTTTAGTTGGCACAGCTTTTGCATAAAGGCTGTGGGTTTTTGGAAACGTCCGGCGAGAAGGTGAACGACGCAGATGGCAGACAGCAACGTATTGGAGCACGACCTGAGCATTGAAACGGCTCCCGCTGCGCGTTGCGACACGATTGTAATCGTTGGCAACGGCCCAGTGGGAATGCGATTCTGCAGAGACGTGTTGGTCGGTCTGCCTGGCGCGAACCTGATTATCTACGGAGAGGAAAATCATCATCCGTATAACCGGGTTCGTTTGTCATCGTGGCTGGCCGGCGAGGTCGCTCTGGACGATCTTAGTAATACTGAAAGCCTGGCAAGTGCTGAGCGTCCATCGAACGGTTGTCGCGTTGAGCAGCGGCTGGGGTTTCGGATAACCTCAATTGACCGAAACGCGCGAACAGTGACAGATCAGACGGGTGGGGTGCAATCCTATGACGTTCTGATTCTGGCCACCGGATCGTCCCCTTTTGTTCCTTCTCTGCCGGGGATTGATCTGTCGGGTGTTTACACTCTGCGGAACCTTGATGATGCGATGGCTCTGCTTGCCCGCAGAGCCAGAACTCGCCGCACAGTTGTGTTGGGCGGTGGCCTGCTCGGGCTGGAAGCTGCTCGTGGAATGCAAGCTGCCAATACCGACGTGACGGTAGTTGAACATGCCGACCGATTGCTGGCGAATCAACTCGATCCTGATGCCTCGGAGCGACTACAAGAGAAGGTTGAAGCGCTCGGGATCACACTCGTGATCGGGGACTCGGTTCGAAAGGTACTTGGGGCCGGGCGGGTTGAAGCCTTGTTGCTGCGTTCAGGTAAGGTTCTGGCGTGTGACACGGTTTTGATCTCTGCCGGGATTCGTCCAAATATCGAATTGGCGCGCCATGCGGGGCTGGCTTTCGGTCGTGGTGTCAAAGTTGACAACAAGATGCGAACCAGTGATCCGTACATTTATGCGGTCGGAGAGTGCGCTGAGCACAATGGTGAGGTATACGGGCTTGTTGCACCCGGCTTTGAGCAGGCGGCAGTGGCTGCCGCTTCGGTTTCAGGTAAAGCTGGTGAGTATCTTGGCTCTATTGCCGCCAGCCGGCTGAAAGTAATGGGCACCCAGGTTTTCAGCATGGGGCCAATGGGTATTACCGCGCGTCCGTTCGCGGGGGCAACATACCGGTATTTCGACGCGAGCCGGAATTGCTATCGAAAGATCCTCGTTTGCCGTAACCGGTTGGCGGGAGCCATCGGCATTGGCGAGTGGTCCGAAACGGTGCGGCTGCAAACTCAGATCGGCACTCGGCAGTTTATCTATCCGTGGCAGATAGTACGCTTTGTCCACACTGGTCGTATCTGGCCTGAAGGAGAAGGAGCCAGCGTGTCGGCCTGGCCGGCCAATGCGACGATCTGCCAGTGCAACGGTGTTTCTCGCGGGTCTATCTCAGAGGCAATTGCTCAAGGGGCCAACACTGTCGAAGCGGTTTCAAGACTGACTAACGCCAGCACCGTATGTGGCTCCTGCAGGCCGTTGGTCGCGGATTTGCTGGGGCAGTCAACTCCGCCAGAACCAGTGGGCGGCTCACGATCGTTGTTGGGATTAGGAATGCTCGGCCTGGTCGTTTCGCTGTTTTTCCTGATGGGCACCAGCCTGGAGTATTCGAGTTCTGTCCGTAGTGATGGCGGCGTGAGTTGGTTTGCCGGGCCGCATTGGGATGTGTTGTGGCGTGACGGATTTCTCAAACAAGTGACTGGTTTCGGGATGTTGGCAGCGGTGACGGTCAGTTTGCTGATCTCTTTGCGCAAGAGATGGGCCCGCGTTCAGCGCCTCGGAAAGTACGACTATTGGCGAGTTGCCCATATTGGTCTTGGCATCATGGTAGTTGTCGGTCTGGTCGCTCATACCGGTTTCAGGCTAGGCAGTGGATTAAATTTTCTGCTGATGCTCAGCTTCCTCGGTTTGTTGTTTGTGGGCTCTGTATCAAGTGTTGTGATTTCGGCTGGTCATCGCCTTGATCATGCCCGTGCCGCCCGCTTGCGCAGGCAATCCGTCTTTGTCCACATCCTGCTTTTCTGGCCAGTGCCCGTGTTTCTGGCCTGGCATGTTTTTAAAACTTACTGGTACTGACGATTGTTGTTTAGAGCTGAGGCGAGAAGCCATTGAGAGAGAATTCACTGAATCGACGGCTCTGGACGATTTGGACGCTCGTCAGTGGCGTGCTGGTCGGGGTTCTGGCTTACGCTTTTTTTCTCGGCGACGACAAAACGGTGTTTATGCCAGGGCCGTTAAGCGCTGGACATCACCAACTGACGGACTCTTGTGTCAGTTGTCATACAGACGGTCTTGGCGGTGAGGAAGTAATGCAAGAGGCGTGTCTTTCCTGTCACGGTGAGGTTCGGATTAAACCGTTTGATTCGCATCCGCGCGCCAAGTTCGAGGATCCGCGCAATGCAGATCTTTTGCAGAAGATCAATGCAACCCAATGCGTCAGTTGCCATGTAGAACATAAGCCAGAAATGACATTGGCTGATGGGCTTACTCAACCCGTCGATGTCTGTTTTCATTGTCATTCAGACGTTGGCAAAAATCGTCCGTCGCATCAAGACATGGACTTCATGACTTGCAAGGATTCCGGCTGTCACAATTTTCACAACAACCGGGCGCTTTACACCGATTTCCTGGTGAAGCATATGGATGCGCCTGCGACAAAAAGCCGCGCCAAGGTGGCCTCGCGGGAGTTTGGGGAGATCATTGATCAGCTCGTCGCGTATCCCAGAGATCTTTATCCGGTAGAACCTCTGGCTACTAATGCCAGCGACGCTCCGGCTTTACTTGAAGCCGATGAGTCTATCCACGAAGAGTGGTTTAGCACCGCTCATGCCAAGTCAGGGGTCAACTGCAGCGCCTGTCATCAGCCCGCGGACGAGTCTGGCGCAAAAGGCGTCTGGCGCGATAAGCCTGGTGTTGACGGTTGCCAGTCGTGCCATGCTATTGAAGTCAAGCGGTTTGGTCAGGGAAAACATGGCATGCGCCTGGCGGCAGGCTTAACACCCATGACCCCGGCCAAAGCATTGCTCGAGATGGTGCCGGAGGCCGGCCACCAGGCGCTTGATTGTGCCAGTTGCCATGGCGCCCATCGCTTTGATGTGGCGTATGCGGCGGTTGATGGCTGCCTGGAGTGCCACGCTGATCAACACTCTGTCGCCTACAAGAATTCGTCGCACTATCGACTCTGGCAGGCCGAACAAAGTGGCCAGGCACCCGTCAATACGGGCGTGTCCTGTGCGACCTGCCACATGCCACGGGTCGATGTGGATGTAGACGACTACGTCAGCCGGAAGATGGTTGATCACAACCAGAGTGCGGCGCTTTCTCCGAACAGCAAGATGATCCGGCCCGCTTGTCTGTCCTGTCACGGATTGCCTTTTGCGATCGATGCGATGGCAGATCGGCAGTTAATCGACAGTAACTTCAATGGTCCGCCGACTAAGCACGTCAGAAGTGTTGATCTGGCTCGCGAAGAGCAAGAGCAATACGAACGCGATCGAGCCGCCCGGAAATGATGCTCGTCCCTTTTTTCGCTAACCACCTACATAACCAACTGCCACCCAAGGAGGGTTTACCCATGAAGATACGAACAATTGCGACAAGATCACTTGCTATCAGCGCCGGCATCGGGCTGTTTTCCGTAGGGGTGCTGACATCTGCTGCTGATGTTGCCGATACCCCGCTCATTTCGCCTAAAGCGATGGCAGACGCCTTGCATATGGTGATGGATTCTGACCGGGCGGTTTATACCCGGCGTATCGTGAATCGCCTGGCGGCAAAGGAAAAAGTTATCAAGGCATCAGAGCATTTTGATGACGATAAAGCGCTCGTGTTGCCTGCACAGATGTTCCGGTTCGGCGCAGAGATGGTCGCCAAGCGCGCCAAGAAAAATCCAGACGTCAATTTCAGCTACTCGCTGCAGTCCATGTGGCCGATTAACAAACAGAATGCGCCCAAGACTGATGCCGAGAAGACGGGATTGAAATATGTTGCGGACAACAAGGGCAAGAACTACTACACAACCGAGACGCTTGGCGGTACCCAGTACTTCACCGCGGTATACGCTGATACCGCGGTCGCGCCCGTCTGTGCCTCCTGTCACAACGATCATAAGGACACGCCGCGTACCGATTTCAAGATTGGCGATGTGATGGGCGGCGTTGTAATACGCATTCCTCTCGCGAACTAGCGATCTTCAGTCGTGCAACGTTTCACTCAACTCGCACTGAACGCCTGCGTGATCAGCGCATGCCTAGGCGTGACAATCGATGATCTGGCTTGTGCTGCTACCCCCGATTATCCCCAGCTTGCCGGTGCGACAAGCGAGGGCCGGATGGTTTGGATCGACACCTGTGAAGCTTGCCATGCTTATGGTATCGCCGGGTCGCCGAATCCGTTGGACCCCGACGATTGGCGCCATAGAGTGGCCAAGCCCCGGATTGTTCTTTACAAACATGCGATCGAAGGTTTTTTCGGCCCAGACGACACTCAAATGCCAGCTCGGGGAGGTAACGATTCTCTTAGCGACACGCAGGTTAAGGCTGCCGTTGACTATATGGTTGCATTGGCCAAGAAGCATCTCAATCAAATCAAGGAAGACCATGACTCCCGACCAGAAACAACTCGTTAAAGACACCTGGGCGAAGGTCCTGCCCATAAAAGACGCTGCCGCTGACATGTTCTACGGCCGGCTGTTCGAACAATACCCTGAGGTCCGGCCTTATTTCAAAGGTGATATGAAGAACCAGGGGGAAAAACTTATGGCCATGCTGAATCAGGCTGTTATGTCCCTGGATAAGATTGAGTCTCTGATCGACCCGCTCAAGCAAGCCGGTCTGGCCCATCGGGGCTACGGCGTTCTCGCCGAAGACTATGACAAGGTCGGGGCGTCATTCTTGTGGACACTGGAGCAAGGATTGGGCGAGTTCTATACGCCGGAGGTTAACGATGCATGGACAGTGACCTACCAGACGCTCGCCTCCGTGATGATAGACGGGGCCCAATACGACACCTAGTTGGCGTTCGGGCGGGAAACCGATCAGACCCGGGTGTCGGATCTGGTCATTGCCACTCACGGAATTGATACGGATCAACAGGGTGTCGTTTGCTTGTTCTTTTGATTGTTGGATTTGGCTATAGTAGTCGTTGACAGCAGTCGAACGAGCCGGGCTCGCCCTGTCTGGATTCCCACTATTGATACCGGAGCTGACAATGCTCAAACGCAATGTGCAAAAGATGATGATTGAAGCCAATTCGATCATCGAAACCGTTTCTGTTCATCAGGCGCTGGATTGGGTTGACGATCCGAAAGTGGCCTTTCTCGATGTTCGTGAGGCAGGGGAGCGCGTGGCTAACGGATCCATCCCAGGTGCGTCGCATGCACCCCGGAGCCATCTTGAGTTTCATGCCGATCCTGAGGCAGCTTTGCATAATCCAGTATTCGCTAGTGGCAAGCGCCTGATATTGTTTTGCGCATCGGGCGGCCGGTCGACATTGGCAACGAAAACGCTAATGGATATGGGTTTTACCGATGTTGCCCATATAGCAGGTGGTTTTGGTGCCTGGCGAGAAGCTGGTGGCCCGGTAGAAAGCATTGAGTAAATGCTAAGCGCTCAACGGCAACACTTCCAGGCAATGCCAATTGTGCCGGACAGGCCGTACCGGCTTCTAGCTAGCGGACTGGCAGCGGCTGCTCCCAGTAACCTTGTTGCCCCCAGGTTGCTGAACAGCACCCAGCGCTCTGTCAGGGTCGATATCATGCCGATTCCGATACCAAGGCTTTTCAGGCCCGCACCGGGCACATAGGCCATCCGGTCGGGTAATTCGGCGTCGGACGGGACGCCAAACAAACTGTTCATATGAGTTGCATTGCCGTAGGCGACACTGCCGCCCGCCGACCACTTAGTATTCTTGGAATAGGCGATCTGATACCCAAGGCCGGTTGTTAGCGCAACGCCGTTGCCTCTTCCGAGAAGATCCCAGGCTATCGTCAATTGTGCGTTCCAGCGTTCGGTCAAAGTATAAGAGGTCGATAGTTTCGCGAAGACTGTTTTCTCGATGTCTGGTAGACCGGCAAGAGACTCCGAATCGGATGATTGTCGACCTCCGCCAATGCGTAGCGACGCGTTCAGATTCCAGTGTTGTGAGTCAATTAAATCCGCGCTGGCGCCGCCGGTAGTGGCCGTGCCGCCAGTATTTAGTATTGAGCTGCCGCCCGAAGAGCTGAGCCGAAAGCGCCCGTAGCGGAACGCCAGTACCGGCGTCAATGACAGACTTTGCTGGCTCGAGCCTCCGTATTCGGGTGATGATTATAGTGATATACCAACCACATACTCTGAGCGAGTGCCATCCGACTGTGCCCCTCGTTCGACAAGAATCTCGGATTCGGATGGCGGTATCATCTGCGCAATCGACACTGAACAGGCGAAAGAACTCGCGGTTACGCCTGCCATCAGAAATTGTTTTTGAAAGCCGGGCGTCTTGGTCACTCTCAGGCGACGTCGGTCAACCGTAGGTACGAACGAACTTCATCCCAGCCTTGCGGGAACAGGTCGGTCGCTTCCTCATTGGGAATTGACGGCGGGATAATCACTTTGTCACCGGGGCGCCAGTCTGCCGGCGTTGCAATCCGCCTGCTGTCCGCCAGTTGCAGCGCATCTATGACGCGCAGGATTTCATCGAAATTCCGCCCTACGTTCATTGGGTAGGTCATCATCAGGCGAATCTGGGTGGTGGGATCGATAATAAAGACCGAGCGTACTGCTTCGGTTGTACTCTGTCCCGGGTGAATCATGTCATAGCGCTCTGCAACCTCACGGTTAGCATCAGCAACAATCGGGAATTGTAGATCAGTCGATTGTGTGTCGTTGACATCGTTAATCCATTTCCGATGCTCCGGCACGGTGTCAGTTGAAAGCCCCAGCGGTTTTACGCCGCGTGCCGCGAATTCTTTGGCGAGCTGCGCCGTTCTGCCCATTTCCGTCGTACAAACGGGCGTGAAGTCGGCCGGGTGGCTAAAGAAGAAGACCCAAGAGCCTTTTGCCCATGCATGAAAGTCAATCTCGCCTTTAGTGGAATCGACAGTGAAGTTTGGGGCGATATCGCCAATCCTGAGGGTCATACGAATACTCCTGAAAGCTTGAAGCTCAAGTTAGCATCGGGAGTAGGTGTGGATCTTGATCATTGTCAACGGGGTGCCATTTCAAGCTAACCGGATTGGCAATGTTGACCACTACGAAGACGTTCAACAGGCTTGTGAAGCGGCAGCTAATGCCGAGTTTAAGAATGATGAGCTTTACGGCGATCACTCAAAGATGTCGGCGATCAGGCGATGCGTTGCGCGCCAGGAACGAGGTGGCTCAGGCAGAGCAGCGCGCTTGCCATACAATCGATTTGACTATTAACTAACGTAGAGATTAAAAAAATGATCAGGGACTTGTTTGATCTGACCGGGCGTGTCGCGCTGGTCACTGGCGGCTCACGCGGGATCGGGCGAATGATCGCCGAGGGGTTTCTGGAGCAGGGGGCGACGGTCTATATTTCGGCGCGCAAGGAACAGGCCTGTCAGGAGGCTGCCGCTGAAATGTCGACCAACGGCCGGCGCTGCATTGCGTTGCCGGCAGATATATCCAGTCTGGCAGGCATTGAAGATCTATGTGAGCAGTTCGCCGCGCAGGAATCCCATCTCAATATTCTTGTCAACAATGCGGGTGCGGCCTGGGCCGCGCCGTATGAGGCGTTTCCCGAGAGTGGCTGGGATAAGGTGGTTGATCTGAACCTGAAATCGCCATTTTTTCTTAGCCAGCGTCTACACGGCATGCTTTGTAAGGCGGCATCGTCTGACGCCCCGGCAAAGGTGATCAACATTGCGTCGATCGATGGCATCTTCGTCAACCCGTTGGAGACTTACCCTTACGCGGCCAGTAAGGCTGGTCTGATTCACCTGACCCGGCGCATGGCGAGCCGACTGGTTCAGGATCATATTGTTGTTTCCGCCATTGCTCCCGGGCCGTTTGCCTCGGATATGAATCGCGATGCCAGAGATCATGCGGACCAGGTGGCCCGTCATGTGCCATTGGGCCGCATTGGTAATGCCGACGATATCGCTGGCGCGGCTGTTTATCTTGGCTCGCGGGCTGGCGATTACGTCGTGGGGGCAACACTGACTGTTGACGGTGGTGTGGCGTTCGCCCGTGCCGGTCTGATGGGTGAGGGCTGGGCATAGTTTTACAAGTGAATCTGTATCCGATATCCGGGTGGATACGCCAGCCGCACGCTGGTGATGGCTTGCTTATGATTGGTGGTGATTCGGTCGATAATCAACAATGGTGAGCCTTCGTCAACATCTAGCAGCGAGGCCTCGGTCGGAGTCGCGCAGGCGGCCGACAGTTCAAACTCGCCATCGGTATACGGCGCCTCTTGAACCAACCATTCATTCGCACTCATGACAGAAAGGTCGGCATTTCTGATTGCGGGCACTGCGGCAACATTGATCCACCGGTCTTCGTAGACGAAAGGCTGGCGGTCGGCAAAATGAAGGCTACGAAGGTGCAATACCCGGGCAGTATTCGGGAGGGACAACCGGTTTGCGATCAGGACAGGCGGTTTGACTGTCTTTTTTTCCAGAATCCGGTGTGACCAGCGTGCGCCCCGGCTCTCAACTTCCAGGCGGGTTATCGGAATATCGAGAGTCGCCTTTCGGATCGGATTTTTGACGACCCGGGTGCCGGCTTTGCGACGTCGCTCAATCTGCCCGTCTTCAGCGAGCACTCTCATCGCACGACTGACGGTAGTGCGGGCACAGCCAAATTCCTGAGCCAGGTCGGTTTCAGTCGGGAGCAATTCGCCGGGCTCCCAGACGCGTTCGTGGATGCGTCGTCGAAGTTCAGCGCAGACGGTTTGCCAGGTATTGATTGAAGGCTTTTTCAAGGGCGGGTATTGGTCAGTTTGAAATCGGGGAAAGTTCAATGAGCAGAAGGTCTGCCTGGACTTTCGTGACGTAAGAAGTCGGCCGGGCATCCGGTGCGAATACTCCAATTTCTGTCGTCCGGTCCAGACCATTTTTCCAGCGCATGGTGCGGTGATCGTCAGCTCGCAGTATTGAGGGCGGGGCCGGGGGTTTCATAACAATGCGCGTAGCTTTTTCAGGGTTTTCTGGTAGCGGGCAGTGATGGCCTGCGCGTCGATATGCCGGCCCTCTCTGACGACATGGCGTCCGGCCGACCAGACATCGGTGACCAGCTCATCACCGCCGGCGAACAGATAGCTATCAAGCAAAGTGTCTCCCTGAAGACCACTTAGCGCGACGGAGTCGTCATTGAGCGCGACAAGGTCGGCCAGCTTGCCCGGGCTGATGCCGCCTGAATGCCTGCCTGCCGCTTGAGCGCCGCCACTGGCTGCCGATTCATAGAGTACCCGACCGGTGGATCGATTCTGCTCGGCAAGCGCGGCCCGGGAGTGATCCCGCAGGCGTTGCGAATATTCCAGAAGTCGTAACTCGCCGACCAGCGAGATTCGCACATTTGAATCAGAGCCGATGCCGAATTTGCCTCCCTGGTTCTTGTAAGACACTGCGTCGAAGATGCCGTCACCAAGGTTGGCTTCGGTAATCGGGCATAAGCCGGCTATCGCTCCGGACACAGCCAAACCTCGTGTTTCGGCGGGTGTCATCTGGGTGGCATGCACCAGGCACCAGCGATCATCTACGGGTTGATGATTGAGTAACCATTGAACCGGTCGCTGGCGCCAGGCCGCCATGACTTCATCGACCTCTGCTTGCTGCTCCGCGATATGCAGGTGAATTGGCGCCTCAGGAGCGAGTGACTGGACGAACTGAACAGCTTCCTGGCTGACGGCTCGCAGCGAGTGGGGAGCGACGCCGGTAAGACAATCGTCGGCGACACTGGCGACGGCTTGTTCGGCTTCGGCGCGAAGATGGCCAAAGCGGTCCGGGCTGTTATAGAACCGAGCCTGTCCGGCGTGTAGCGGGCGTCCGTCGCAACCCCCTTGTTGGTACAGCACCGGGAGCAGGGTCAGGCCGATCCCGCTACTGGCAGCGGCGGCGGCCATGCGGTGGGATGTTTCAGCCAGGTTAGTGTAGGGCGTGCCGCCTGGCTGATGATGCAAGTAGTGGAATTCGGCAATTGCGCAGAAGCCCGCCTTGAGGGTTTCCATAAAGACGTAGGCAGCAATGGCCTCGATATCGTCGGGATTGAGATGCTTGAGATATCGATACATTAGATCGCGCCAGGTCCAGAACGAATCGCCGGCATCAGCTCCACGGGCTTCGGTCAGGCCGGCAAAGGCCCGCTGGAATGAATGACTGTGAATGTTTGCGATTGCCGGTAGCAAGACCCCGCAGCGAACGGCGTTAGCACAGGCCTCCACATTGCTTTCAACAGACTGAATTCGGCCTGCGGAATCGACCTGCACGCTGACTTCTGAAGCCCAGCCTGTCTCCAGCAGTGCTTTTCTGGCCCAGAGCGGGCTCGGCAGCCTCTTGCCCGCTTGACAAGCCGGGGCGGGCGCAGACGGAATTTGTGTGTTCAGCATTGACATGGCATCTCAGACAGGATTATGATCAAGCCAATCGTTATTATGTGCATACATAATAACATGACTCGACGCTGATTGATCGAGGTTCATGTCTCTGATGCTTGCCTTATGAAAACCGTATTTCACAATGCCCGGTTAGCAACGATGACAGCGGGCGCTGAACCGTATGGCCTGATAGATAGTGGCGCGGTCGCGTTTGCCGGCGGGCGGATTGCCTGGGTCGGTAATCTTCGGGACTTGCCAGCCGAGTTTGATGGCTGGGAGCGCCAGAACCTGCAGGGTCGGTTGGTGACGCCGGCGCTGATTGATTGCCATACGCATCTTGTGTTCGGTGGCAATCGCGCGGCTGAATTTGAACGCAGGCTGCAAGGCGCCAGCTATCAGGAGATCGCGCTTGCTGGTGGCGGTATCAAGTCAACAGTCGCGGCCACCCGTGCGGCAGATGAGGCCGGCTTACTGGCCGATGCGCTGACCAGAGTTGACCCGATGATTGCCGAAGGCGTCACCACGCTCGAGATTAAATCGGGTTACGGTCTGGATGTTCAAACTGAACTGCGGATGTTGCGGGTTGCCCGAAGCATTAGTCAGCTTCGTCCGGTTCGTGTCTGCACGACTTTTCTGGGCGCGCATGCGATTCCGCCCGAATTTGAAAACCAGGCGGATCAATATCTGGAAGAGGTTTGTTTGCCGGCATTGCAGGCTGGTGCCGCGCAGGGACTGATCGATGCGGTAGACGGGTTTTGTGAAAGCATTGCTTTTTCAGTTGCCCAGATCGAACGGGTTTTCAAGCAGGCCAGGGCATTGGGTCTGCCAGTCAAATTACATGCTGAACAGTTGTCCAGCCTGGGTGGCTCTGCGCTGGCTGCGGCCTACGGTGCCTTGTCGACTGATCATCTTGAATACCTGGATGACGACGGCGTCCGCGCACTGGCAAAAGCCGGCACTGTGGCGGTACTTTTGCCTGGCGCGTTTTACACGTTGCGTGAAACCCAGACGCCGCCGGTGCAGGCGTTGCGCGAGCGATCCGTGCCGATCGCGATTGCTACTGATTGCAACCCTGGCTCGTCCCCCATGACATCGATACTGCTGGCCATGAATATGGCCTCTACCTTATTTCGGCTGACCCCGGAAGAAGCGCTGGCCGGAGCGACCCGTCATGCCGCAGCCGCACTTGGTCTTGACGACTGCGGGGTATTAGCGGTTGGCAAGCGAGCGGATATCGCGGTCTGGAACGTTGCGCACCCGGCAGAACTGAGTTATCGCATCGGGTTTAATCCCCTGTACAGGCGGGTTTTTGGTGTTGACTCATGAATGAACTGATTCTGACGCCCGGATCGACGACGCTGGGGCAGTTGTCGCAGGTTTTGCGTCAGCGCGGCCCGGTAAAACTGGCTGAGCAGGCGCGCGCTCCGGTAGAAGCGGCGGCGCAATTGATCTCAAGAGTGGCTACCCGCGACGAGCCTGTCTATGGTGTCAATACCGGTTTCGGTAAGCTGGCCAGCGTAAAGATCGCTTCGGCCGATACCGAAACCCTGCAACGCAACCTGATTCTCTCGCATTGTTGCGGCGTAGGAGAGTCGGCGCCAGACGACATTGTCCGGCTGATGCTGAGTTTGAAACTGTTGTCACTGGGCCGCGGCGCCTCTGGTGTTCGGTGGGAAGTGATCGCCTGCCTGGAGGCGATGCTCGCCGCCGATCTGATGCCTGTCATTCCTGCACAGGGGTCGGTCGGTGCTTCGGGTGATCTCGCGCCGCTGGCGCATATGGCTGCCGTGATGATCGGTCAGGGCCAGGCGCGGTATTGTGATCAGGTCTTGCCGGCCGATGAAGCAATGCAATTGGCGGGTATCTCGCCGATAGTTCTTGGCGCGAAAGAAGGCTTGGCGCTGATCAACGGGACGCAGTTTTCAACGGCTTATGCTTTGTCAGCCTTGTTCGATGCCTGGCGTAACGCCCGTGCCGCGGTGCTCACCAGCGCCATGTCTACCGATGCCATTATGGGATCAACAGCGCCACTGGTTGCCGGTATTCATTGTTTACGCGGGCATCGTGGTCAGATTGATGTCGCCGAGGCAATGCGCGCGCTGATGTCCGGTTCGGCGATCCGTGACAGTCATCGCGAAGGTGATACCCGGGTGCAAGACCCTTACTGCATCCGCTGTCAGCCCCAGGTAACCGGCGCTTGCATTGACTTGCTTCGGCAGGCGGGAGCGACGCTCGAGATCGAAGCGAATGCGGTCACCGATAATCCGCTTGTCTTTGCTGACACGGAGCAGGTGTTGTCGGGAGGGAATTTTCATGCCGAGCCGGTTGGATTCGCTGCGGATCAGATTGCCCTGGCGCTTGCCGAAATCGGATCGATCGCTCAGCGACGGGTGGCGCTGATGGTTGATCCCACTTTGTCATTCGATCTACCGCCGTTTCTAACACCCAGACCTGGTCTGAATTCGGGCTTCATGATCGCGGAAGTCACAACAGCGGCGCTGATGAGCGAGAACAAACATCTGGCCAATCCCTGTACGACTGATTCGACGCCAACCAGCGCGAACCAGGAAGATCATGTGTCAATGGCTGCCCATGGCGCCCGTCGTCTGGCGCGAATGAATCAGAACCTGAGCAGTATTCTGGGGGTCGAGCTCTTATGTGCGGCCCGTGGCGTTGAATTCAGGTCCCCGCTGCGGACCAGCCAGCCTCTGAGACAGGTAATCGCCAGTCTGCGTGAACAGGTTCCAACACTCGAAGACGACCGGTATCTGGCCCCCGATATTGCGATAGCGGGCAAGTTGATCGGGTCTGGTGAGATAGTCGGTGCCGCTCAATCCCCAACTCTGAACGCTCTTGGAGAACTCTGATGAATGCTCCCGAAATGAACGCGACGTTCGCCGGTGTCCTGGCAGGTCGCCGTGATGCTTCGCGCAGAATCAGCGCCCCAACAGGGTCTGCGATTACTGCTAAGTCCTGGTTGACCGAAGCCCCGATGCGCATGCTGATGAACAATCTGCATCCGGATGTCGCTGAAAATCCGCAGGAGTTGGTGGTTTACGGCGGTATTGGTCGTGCTGCCCGGTCGTGGGCCGACTACGACCAGATAATTGCCACACTCAAGACACTTGAAGCAGACGAGACGCTGCTGGTGCAATCGGGCAAACCGGTTGGCGTGTTCCGCACTCAGGCCGATGCTCCGCGCGTGCTGATTGCCAATTCCAATCTGGTCCCGCATTGGGCTAACTGGGAGCACTTTAACGAGTTGGATCGCAAGGGGCTGGCCATGTACGGTCAGATGACCGCCGGCTCCTGGATCTACATTGGCTCGCAAGGCATTGTTCAGGGGACTTACGAAACGTTTGTCGAGGCCGGTCGGCAGCATTATGACGGAGACCTGAAGGGCAAATGGATTCTTACGGCCGGACTTGGCGGGATGGGTGGCGCCCAGCCCCTGGCTGCTGTGATGGCCGGTGCCAGTTGTCTGGTGGTTGAGTGTGATCCGACCCGAATCGAATTTCGGTTGAGAACGCGCTACCTGGATGAGAAGGCGGAGACGCTTGACGAGGCGCTGGCGATGATTGATCGCTGGTCCAAAGCCGGAGAAGCGAAATCCGTGGGTCTGCTTGGCAATGCCGCTGACATCGTGCCGGAGTTGCTACGGCGTGGCGCGCGCCCGGATATCGTGACCGATCAAACCTCCGCCCATGATCCGATCAACGGGTATCTGCCGCAGGGCTGGACGCTGGAGCAGTGGCGTGAGCAGCGCAATGCAAATCCGGCAGCGGTCGAAGCGGCCGCACGGGCCTCAATGAAAGTTCATGTGGCCGCGATGGTCGCCTTTCATGAACTGGGTATTCCCACGCTGGACTACGGCAACAACATTCGTCAAGTCGCCAAGGAAGAAGGGCTGGAGAAGGCTTTCTCATTCCCCGGATTTGTGCCCGCTTATATCCGCCCGCTTTTTTGTCGCGGTGTCGGGCCGTTCCGGTGGGTAGCCTTGTCCGGCGATCCGGAAGATATCTATAAAACCGATGCCAAAGTGAAAGAGATCATTGCTGACGACAAGCACTTGCACAACTGGCTTGATATGGCGCGCGAGCGCATCGGATTTCAGGGGTTGCCGGCGCGCATCTGCTGGGTCGGTCTGGGCTGGCGCCACAAACTGGGTCTGGCCTTTAATGAAATGGTTCGCTCCGGCGAGTTGTCGGCCCCGGTGGTTATCGGGCGGGATCATCTTGACTCGGGGTCGGTCGCTTCGCCAAACCGCGAAACTGAGTCGATGCGCGATGGCTCGGATGCGGTATCAGACTGGCCGCTGCTCAACGCTCTGCTCAATTGCGCCTCCGGCGCAACCTGGGTGTCACTGCATCATGGTGGTGGGGTAGGAATGGGCTTCTCGCAACACAGCGGGATGGTCATCTGTTGTGATGGAACCGACGATGCGGCGCGTCGAATTGAGCGCGTGCTGTGGAACGACCCGGCTACCGGTGTGATGCGTCATGCCGATGCAGGCTATGTAGAGGCAATTGAGTGCGCCCGGGAGAACCAGTTAAATCTGCCCGGCATTCTCGACTAAACCAACCAGGAGCCATGATGGCAGTTCGGGAAGTATTGGAAATCGGCCATCCGACGCTGGCAGGCCGGGCGCAGGAGGTCGATCAGGCCACAATTGGGTCAACCGAAGTCCAGGGATGGATTGAAGACTTGATCGACACAATGCGGGCTTGCAACGGCGCAGGCATTGCGGCCAACCAGATTGGAATACCTTACCGGTTATTTGTGGTCGAGGTAACGGAAAACCCCCGTTATCCCTATAAACCGAAAATCCCGCTGACAATTCTGATAAATCCGACGATTGAATTTCTCTCGGACAAGACATTCGTAAACAACGAAGGTTGCCTGTCGGTGCCTAATCTGCGTGGTGACGTTATGCGCCACCTGGAGGTAAAAGTAAGCGGTTACGATCAAGATGCTGTCCACCGGTCTTTCGAAGTTCGCGGCTACTCGGCAGGAACGTTTCAGCACGAATACGATCACCTGGATGGCATTCTATTTCCGCACCGGGTTGATGATCCGAAGTCGTTTAGTAGTTGGAAAGTTTTCTCGGCCTTTCAACAGACCGAATTCACCAGGCGCGTGGAAAGCCTGGTATCCGAGTGGGGAAGTTAATGCAGACCATCTCCAGACACGGGCCGCTCCGAGTGACGCCAACTCCTGGAACTCGCACCCGGCTGCGCGCAGTGCCGGCTTACAACACGGCGCACGGAGTCGCTTTGGCAGAGAACGCAAGAATGACATTTTTCGGGTGCCTGGCCTAGACAAGGGCGTGGTGGTTTTTTCGGTTTGGGCTTGATCGCACCATATTGCGCCGGCGCGCTCCGGCGCAGTGCGTGTTCATAGCACGCCGGTTGATCTAATCAGGAACGAAACCTGCTACCGCCCAACAGGTATTGGTTAACACCGGCACTCACTCAAACACCTTGAGCGTGTGACATTGATGATTTTCGACGAAGGGGGAATTTGCAATGGAAAAGAGATCGTTCTTAAAAGCTGGGGTCGCCGGAGTCGCAACCGGCGGTCTGGCCATGCCTGCCATCGCACAAGGCAAACGGCAGTGGAAAATGGTGACCGCCTGGCCGAAGAATTTGCCGGGCCCTGGGGTTGCCGCGCAAATGCTTGCCGACCGCATAACAGCTCTTTCAGGGGGGCGCATTGAAGTCAAACTCTATGCCGCCGGTGAGCTGGTCCCGGGGCGAGGCGTGTTTGACGCTGTTTCAGAAGGGACCGCTGAGTTGTACCACGCCGTGCCGGCCTACTGGGGGTCGAAGTCGAAGGGCATATTAATGTTCGGCTCGCAGCCTTTCGGTCTGCGGGCGGACGAACAAGTTGGTTGGCTGGCTCATGGCGGTGGTCAGAAACTTTACGATGAAATGTATGCCCGTTTCGGGCTCAAGCCTTTCTTATGCGGTAACTCGGGCCCGCAGTGGCAGGGTTGGTTTCGCCAGGAAATCAAGTCTGCTGACGACTTAAAAGGAATGAAGTTCCGCACAACCGGACTGGCATCGGAGATGTGTACCAAGCTTGGGATGGCGGTGCAGGCGATGGGCGGGCGGGACATGTTTCAGGCGTTGCAGTCTGGCGCCCTGGACGCCGGTGAATTCATCGGTCCATGGACTGACAGCGCGCTGGGCTTTTACCAGGTGGCCAAGAACTACTATTGGCCCGGCGTGGGTGAGCCTTCGTCTGCAGAAGAGTGCGCCGTCAACGCAGATGCTTATAACGAATTGCCTGATGATCTGAAAGCGGCGGTGAGATTTGCCTGCGACAGTCTCTACAACGCGGTCTGGACCGAATATGAGACTAAACACGCCATGGCGCTTCAGCAGTTGGTTGCCAAACATGGCGTGATGATTCGCAGGCTGCCACAAGATGTCTTGACAGCGATGGGTGTTGCCGCGGGTGAAGTCATTGCTGAGTTGCGCGAGGATGATGACGAGTTGGTTAAACGGATTGCGGAGAGTTTGGTTGCCTACCGGGACACGATAGGGCAATACATGGTTTATGCCGACAACGGGCAGATGAATGCTCGTAATGATGTTCTCGGTTTCAAATAAAACGATTGCGGCGCAGGGTGGCCTGCGCCGTTGTCATTCCCTAGGAAAGTTCGCGGACAATGGGATCACTGACTGACCGGCTGGATCGGGTGAACCGCGGCGTTGGAACGGTCGTTTGCTGGTTGGCGTTGTTCATGGTGTTGGTTCAGTTTTCGATCGTTTTGCTTCGGTATGTTTTCGGCATCAGCTTCATCGCGCTGAACGAGAGCGTGCTCTATATGCATGCCAGCTTGTTCATGCTGGGGGCAGGGTATACCTTGTTGGTCGACAAACATGTTCGGGTTGACATTTTCTATGCCAAAGCCCGTGCGCCAGTCCAACAGGCTATCGACGTGTTCGGACACCTCGCCCTGCTACTGCCGTCGATGCTGGCGCTGGTTTTTTGGTCGTGGCCGTCAGTGCGGAATTCCTGGCGAATTCTCGAGGGTCCGATATCGGTTGGTGGTATTCCTGCTTCGTTTTTGCTCAAATCCTTGATTCCGGCGTTTTGCGTATTGCTGATTATTCAGTCTATTGGCTGTCTGATACGAAATATTCTGTTGCTTCGTTCGGGGAACAAATGAGCGAGTCTCTCGATTTGCTGATGTTCGTCGTGTTGATTGCGTGCATTTTGCTGGGGTTTCCTGTGTCGTTCTCGATCGCCGGTGTGGCGATCGGCTTTGCGTACCTGGGCTGGCTGACCGGTGTTATGGACTTGGCTTTACTGGGTGCGCTGGGTCAGCGTGTCTTTGGAGTCATGACCAATGCTGTCCTGATCGCGATTCCGTTGTTTGTCCTGATGGGTGTGGTGCTGGAAAAGAGCCGGATCGCCGAAGAGTTGCTCGAGACAATGGCCCGGCTGTTTGGACAGATGCGGGGTGGGTTGGGCATATCGGTCATTCTGGTTGGTGCGTTGCTGGCGGCTTCTACCGGCATTGTGGGTGCGACCGTAATCGCGATGGGCTTGATTGCATTGCCAACAATGTTGCGGGCAGGCTATTCACCAACGCTTGCCGCCGGCATGGTGTGTACGGCCGGTACCCTCGGGCAGATCATTCCGCCGTCGACGCTGTTGATTATTCTGTCTGATGTGATCTCAAATGCGTATCAGCAGGCCCAGTTTGAGCAAGGAAAATTCACGGTCGAAACGATTTCGGTCGGTCAGATTTTTGCCGGAGCTTTGCTACCCGGTTTAATGCTGGTTGCTCTGTACATTCTGTATGTGATCGCGCGCGGTTTTTTTCGCCCACGGGATGCGCCGCCGGTGCCCAGTGGATTGGCCCGCCCGTCGTGGGCTGAAGTCCTGGCCGCTATCGTGCCGCCAATTCTGCTGATTGTTGCCGTGTTAGGCGCAATTCTGGGCGGGGTAGCGACGCCCACCGAAGCTGCTTCGGTTGGCGCGGTCGGCGCGATTCTGATGGCGGGTCGGCGCCAGGGAGCTAACCCTATCCTGATACTGACCGGCGTTGCCTCGTTGCTGCTGCTCGCCGTCTTTGCCGGTGTGATGCCGGTACGGCTTCAAAGCGAGAATATCGGTTTGTCGGGTCAGATTCAGGGTTTGTTTTATGGCGTACTGGCAACGATTGGTCTGGTTGCAATCCTGGCGTCGCTGATCGTCTCGTGGCGTACTAAAGTCCTTGAGCCCGCATTGCTGTCTACGATGACGGTGACCGCAATGATCTTTGGCACGATTCTGACCGCGAGTATATTTTCGCTTGTTTTTGTCGGGCTGGGCGGTGAGGAACGAGTCGAGCAGATATTGACCGCGATGCCGGGCGGGGCGACAGGCGCGCTTGTTTTCTGTATGGCATTAATTTTTGTTCTGGGATTCTTCCTGGACTTTGTTGAGATTACCGTTATTTTGTTGCCGCTAATTGTGCCGCCGCTGATTCTGATGGGGCACGACCCTTTGTGGTTGGCCATACTGGTCGCTATTAACCTGCAGACCTCGTTCTTGACGCCGCCATTCGGTTTTTCGCTGTTCTATTTGCGCGGCGCGGCGCCACCAGAAATTAGTACCGGCCAGATTTACGCCGGCGTGTTGCCGTTTATCGGCCTGCAACTTCTGGGGATCGCTATTCTGTGGTTATTGCCTGGTCTGACGACTTGGTTGCCCGGGTTGGTCTTCTAGTTTTGGGGCAGTCGATCAACGCTGCGGCAGGCCTGGCCGCAGCGTTGATGTTCAGTCGCCCTACCGGGTAACTGTTTTACTTAAGACTTCTTCTTTGCTGCCTTCTTGGCAGACTTCTTTTTTGCGGTTTTTTTCTTGAGTTGCAGTTGCTGCTTGGCGGCAATTCGCATTCTCAGGGCGTGGAGCTTGATGAATCCGTCAGCGTCAGCCTGATCATAAGCGCCATCATCATCTTCGAAGGTTGCAATGGCCGTGTCGAACAAGGTGTTCGGTGAGGCCCGTCCCAGAATGATCACATTGCCCTTGTACAGCTTGAGGGTCACGGTGCCCGAAACGGCATCCTGGGTATGGTCAATCAGTTTCTGAAGCGCAACCCGTTCCGGTGACCACCAAAAACCGTTGTAGATCATTTTGGCGTACCGCGGCATCAATTCATCTTTCAGGTGGGCAACTTCACGGTCAAGGGTGATTGATTCAATAGCACGGTGGGCGCGAAGCAAAATCGTGCCGCCCGGGGTTTCGTAGCAGCCGCGTGACTTCATGCCGACGAAGCGGTTTTCGACCAGATCGAGGCGGCCCACGCCGTGTTTTCCACCGACGATATTCAGGTGCTCGAGTAACTCGTGCGCTTTCATGCGCTTGCCGTTTATGCCGACCAGATCGCCTTTGGCAAATTCCAGTTCCAGCACTTCGCCTTTGGCCGGTGCTTTTTCAGGCGATACCGACCAACGCCACATGCCTTTTTCCGGCGGTGGGGTATTGGGGTCTTCGAGCACGCCTCCTTCATAGGAAATGTGCAACAGGTTGGCGTCCATGGAGAATGGTGCCGGGCCTTTTCGCTTTTGGAAGTCAACCGGTATGCCATGCTGGTCGGCATAGGCCATCAGCTTGTCACGGGAGAGCAAATCCCATTCGCGCCAGGGCGCAATCACTTCCACGTCGGGCATCAAGGCGTAAGCGCCCAGCTCAAAGCGAACCTGGTCATTCCCTTTGCCGGTGGCGCCATGTGAAATTGCATCGGCTTTTTCGCGACGGGCAATCTCGATCAGACGTTTGGCAATCAGGGGGCGGGCGATTGAGGTGCCCAGCAGGTACTCCCCTTCATAGACGGTATTGGCCCGGAACATCGGAAAGACGAAGTCGCGGACGAATTCTTCGCGCAAGTCATCGATGTAAATACTCTTAACGCCGGCAGCCTTGGCCTTGGCTCGCGCTGGCTCGACTTCTTCGCCCTGGCCGATATCGGCGGTGAAGGTGATTACTTCGCAGCCATAGGTGTCCTGGAGCCATTTCAGGATGACTGAGGTGTCCAGGCCGCCTGAATAGGCCAGCACGACTTTTTTGGGTGGGTTTTTAAAACGCGGGTTCATGTGCAATATAAGGTTCAGTGGCGTAACCCGGCATTATAGGCACGCCTGCCGCTTGTTTGCTGCGCTTTCTGGTCCCCTTCATTGCCCGACATCGATCACACCTCGCCATTCAGTAACCGTTCGTTTGCGATCTTCTGGGTCTCGCGAGTGTTGGGTAGTCTGGCTTTTCAGATGCATATCGTCGCGGTCGGCTGGCAGATTTATGCCTTGACTCAGGATCCGCTCGATCTGGGACTGGTTGGCCTGGTGCAGTTTCTGCCAGTCGTCTTGCTGGTTCTGGTCACCGGACAGGTCGCCGACCGCTTCGATCGGCGCCGGGTTGTGTTTGTTGCCCGGCTGGCGTTGGCGGTTTGTCTGTTCAGCCTGGCGTGGTGGTCTTATGCAGGAGCGGTCAGCCGACCGGTCGTTTTCGTGATTGTTTTCCTGATAGGGGTCTGCCATGCGTTTCAGATTCCCAGTTCACAGGCGCTTATTCCAACGTTGGTTACCGCCGCGCAGTTACCCAAAGCGATTGCCTGGGGGTCTATCGGTTTTCAGGGGGCGACGGTTGTCGGGCCGGCAATGGGGGGATTTCTCTACCTGGCCGGGCCTACCGCGGTGTACAGCTTGTGCGGGGTGTTATATCTGCTGTCCGGCTTACTAGTGACCCGAGTTCATCAGCAGGGACTACGCAGCAAACGCCCGCCGGTGACCCGGCAGTCTTTGTTTGCCGGGTTCGTCTTTATTCGCTCGCAGCCGGTAATACTGGGCGCGATATCACTGGATCTATTCATGGTGCTGCTGGGCGGAGCGACCGCGCTCATGCCTATTTTCGCGGGCGAAATCCTGAAGGTCGGTCCGTGGGGGCTGGGGTTGCTTCGCGCAGCCCCCGGGGTCGGCGCGGTTGCGATGGCGGTCGTATTCGCTTTCCGGCCAATCAGGCGGCGGGTTGGCCGCTGGATGTTCGGTGCCGCGGCCGGGTTTGGCGTGATGACCATCTTGTTCGGCTTATCAAGCAACTTCTGGCTGTCGTTGGCCGTACTGGTGCTTTTGGGGGCCTCTGACATGGTCAATATCGTCATACGCCAGTCGATCGTGCAACTGGATACGCCCGATCATATGCGTGGACGGGTGTCTTCGGTCAATAGTGTGTTTATTGGTGCCTCAAACCGGCTCGGCGAGTTTGAGTCAGGGCTGACCGCAGCCTGGCTGGGAACGATTCCGTCAACCGTGCTCGGCGGGGTGGGGACTTTGCTGGTGGCCGCGCTGTGGGTGCGCTGGTTCCCGGCGTTATGGCAACGCGAAGGCTTACGCCGCCAGGATTTAAACGAACCGGCGTAAACTGAGCCGCAATCAAACCAGGAGCAAATCTGCAATGAGTGATATGTCCTTCGCCCGGCTTGGCGACAGCAATCTGAAAATCTCCCGACTCTGTCTGGGTACGATGATGTTCGGCGACCAGACCGATGTTGCTGAGAGCGCGCGCATCATGGCCAGTGCCCGCGACCAGGGTGTAAATTTCATTGATACCGCCGATGTCTACACCCGCGGCGCCTCCGAAGAGGTGCTCGGGCCCTTATTGAAAGAGCACCGGGACTGGTGGGTGCTGGCCACCAAACTGGGCAACCGAATGGGTGGCAGTCCGAATGAAGGGGGGTATTCCCGCCGCTGGATTCGTCAGGAGGTAGAGAGCAGTTTGCGCCGCTTGCAAACTGAAAGCATCGATATTCTGTATATGCACGTTGATCGTGAGCAGGATGACCTCGAAGAGCCGTTGCGGGCAATTGATGACTTGATTCGGGCCGGCAAGATTCACTATTGGGGCGTATCAAATTTTCGCGGCTGGCGTATCGCGGAAGTCATGCGGATTGCTGATGGCCTGAATATGCAGCGCCCAAGTGTTTGCCAGCCGTATTACAACCTGCTTAACCGGATGCCTGAGGTAGAGATACTGCCAGCGTGCGCCAACTACGGCCTTGGCGTCGTACCCTACAGCCCGATAGCGCGTGGCGTTCTGGCCGGAAAATACAAGCCCGGCCAGAAGCCTGAGGCTGGTTCTCGTGCGGCGCGCGCTGACAAGCGCATGATGCAAACCGAGTGGCGTGAGGAATCCCTGATAGTGGCTGAGAAAATCAGCGCCTATGTTGAGGGAAAACCGGTGACGCTGGCGCAGTTTGCGGTTGCCTGGGTCCTGGCAAACCCGATTATTTCATCGGTGATTGCCGGTCCCCGGACGCTGGCGCAATGGGAAGGGTATCGCGGCGCTCTCGACTATGAATGGTCTGCCGACGATGAGGACTTTATCGACTCCCTGGTCGTGCCAGGCCATTCGTCAACGCCCGGCTACCACGACCCGCAGTACCCGTTTTACGGGCGGCCGGTCGAGTAGCCGTAAAGACACGTGCTCGGGCAGGTATCAGGCGTTATCAACTGCAGCGGCAAAGCTGTCATTGCAGCACAGATCGAACGGTTCGCGGTTGGTCACGCCGGTCAATGAGGCGGAAAACGTCATCATGTCGATCGCGGTTTCGAAGTCTGCCCGGCGGATCGCGGTCCGTTCGGTCCAGGTGCCCAGCCCGAGATAGCCGGCAACAGCGTCTTCCAAAACCTGCCTCGGCGTCTCGGTAAACCAGTGAGCGATCGCGTCGGTGATTGTTGCCGCATCGGACTGGGCCAGCCAGTGGCGGGTCTGGCTGTAAGCCTGCATGAACTGGGTGACGGTATCAGGGTGATCCAGCACCATGTGCTGACCCGTCGCGACGGAGCTGAACGCAATCGGGCCGATCGCCTCGCCAAACATGCCAGCCAGGTAACCGTGGCCGTCGGCGATGAGTTGGCGGGCCATCGGGTCTTGCAGTTGCACGTAGTCGCCGGTGCCTTCCTTGAAGGTTTTGGCTGCTGCCGCCATCCCATCAAGCCCGGTAATCAGCGCGACCGAATTAATATCAACATTCTGCCGGTGCAGCGCAAAACGAAGACAGGCCTCTGGTTGGGTAGCAAAGTTTGCCGGCACGATAGTCTTGCCGGTCAGGTCTGACCACTTGAAATCCGGTTCAGGTTTACGACTGACCAGCAGGAAGCCGTCGCGCTCATTGATGCTGGCAATATGGATCGGATTGTCCTCGATACCTTTGGAGCGATCGACCATGGCTGCCGACGGGGCGAATTGCGCAAAATCAAGCTCGCCGTTGCGCAGCATTGAGCTGACGTCTTCGCTGGTGCGCAAGACCAGTTCAGTGCTGACTCCGGCCGCGGGCAGGAAGCGGTGCGCGGTTAACAGCATCGGCGTGTAAAACGCCGACTTAATCGAGAGAATCTTGAGCGGTTTCATGCGCTTTTCCCCCAGCCACCGCCACCCGGTGTTTGCATCAACATAGCTTCTCCTGCTTTCAGTTCGACCTGATCATTGGGACCCAGTTCGACAATAGTGCCATCAAGCCGCTCGACCGCATTTCTGCCGCACTGCCCAGGCTCGCCGCCGTTAGCGCCGAAAGCACGTGTAATCCGGTGCCCCGTCAGTAGTGTAACGGTAAGGTCTTCGAAGAAGCGGATGCGTCGGATGATGCCGTTTCCGCCCGGGTACTGGCCCCGTCCACCAGTCCCTGGTTTTATCGCAAACTCTTCAATCCTGACCGGGAACCGCTGTTCGAGGACTTCAGGGTCGGTCATCCGGGTATTGGTCATATGGATCTGGACCGCATCAGTGCCGGCGAATCCGGGTCCGGCGCCGCTGCCACCGCAGATGGTTTCGTAGTTCTGGATTCGTTCGTTACCCCAGATGAAGTTGTTCATCGTGCCTTGCGAGCCGGCCATAATATTAAGAGCACCGATCAGGCAGTCGGTCGCTGATTGTCCGATTTCCGTGTTGCCCGAAATCACGGCAGCCGGGTACTGGGCGTTTACCACCGTCCCGGCCGGGGCGATGATGTTCAGCGGTTTCATGCAGCCCTGGTTAAGCGGAATGTTGGTGCCAACCAGCGCGCGAAAGACATACAAGACCGACGAATAAACAACTGGAAGCGGCGCATTGTAGTTGTCGTCGCCTTGCTCGGAGGTGCCGGTGAAATCAATCGTTGCTTCCCGTTTTTCCGGGTCGACCGAAATCGCCACCTTGATCTGCGCGCCGGTATCGAGCGGGTACGTGAAACTCCCCGGCTTGAGTTGGTCAATTACCTGGCGCACGCACTCTTCGGCGTTATCCTGTACATGGCGCATATATGCCTGCACGACATCAAGCCCGAAATTGGTGATCATTTTGCGTACTTCGCGTACGCCGGTTTCGTTGGCGGCCACCTGGGCTTCAAGGTCGGCGATGTTGTGATCGATATTGCGGCAGGGATAACGGCCAGAGCCCAGAAGCGCCCGGGTTTCCGCCAGTCGGAGACGTCCTTGCTCGACCAGCTTAAAGTTGTCGATGACGACGCCTTCTTCTTCAATGTGGCGACTGTCCGGCGGGCCGGACCCCGGGGTCTTGCCGCCGATGTCAGCATGATGCCCCCGCGAGGCGACATAAAAAAGAATGTCACGGCCTGCTTGATCAAACACTGGCGTGATCACGGTGACATCGGGTAAGTGTGTTCCGCCATTGAACGGCGAATTAAGGACGTAGGCATCACCGGATTTCATCGTATCGCCGACTTCCCGTACCACCGTGCGAACAGCATCACTCATCGAACCGAGGTGAACCGGCACATGGGGGGCGTTGGCCACCAGGTTGCCATCTGGGTCGAACAGGGCGCAGGAGAAATCGAGCCGCTCCTTGATGTTGACCGAGTAAGCGGTGTTGGCCAGGCTTACCCCCATTTGCTCGGCGATCGACATGAACAGGTTGTTGAAGACTTCCAGCATCACCGGATCGACTGTGGTGCCGACCGCGTGTTCGCTCGCCCGCTCCAGGTAGCGTTCCAGGATCAGATGTCCATATTGGTTGATGGTGGCACGCCAGCCCGCTTCAACGATATTGGTACCGGTTCTTTCGGTGATGATAGCCGGGCCGTTAACCGACTGGCCCGGTAGCATCGCATCGCGCTCGTAGAGTGGGGTGTCGTGCCAGTGCGTTTCGCTGCGCATCTGAATCGTGGCCAGCGCTGCCGGAGTACCGCCGCCAAGCGGTGACGAGCTGTCGGCAATCTTGGCGGTTTCCCCAATGGCTTCAACGGCGACCATTTCGATGGTGAGTTCGCGTGACGGTGCCACAAATCCGTAGCGGGTTTTGTGAGCCTGATCGAACCGATCGCGCATTTCCTGTTCGGTGCCGAATTCAATTTCGATGGGCTGGTGTGAGCCTGCATAACGCAGATGGGCCCGTTTTTCGACCCGGATCTGCGCCGGGTTGACACCTTGTTCGCGAATTTCCTGACTTGCTTCGTGGGCCAGAGTGTCCAGCATCTGCTGAGCATGGGCCACTTCGGTCACGGGGCGTTCGACTTGCTTCTCGCGCAGAGACCGGATATCGGCAAGACCCATGCCGTAGGCGGACAAAACGCCGGCAAACGGATGCAGAAAAACTTGCTTCATGCCCAGTGCGTCAGCCACCAGGCAAGCATGCTGGCCGCCAGCCCCGCCAAAACAATTGAGCGTATAGCGGGTGACGTCATAACCTCGTTGAACAGATATTTTCTTAACGGCATTGGCCATATTTTCAACGGCAATGCGCAGAAAGCCTTCGGCGGTTTCTTCAGCGCTGCGAACCGGTTCTGCACTCTCGGCGGCTATCTGAGCGGCAAGTGCTTCGAATTTGCTGCGGACCACCTCGGCGTCCAGTGGCTGATCAGCATTGGGTCCGAACACTTTGGGAAAATGATCCGGGTTGAGCTTGCCGAGCATGACATTGCAATCGGTGACCGTGAGCGGGCCGCCACGTCGATAACAAGCCGGCCCGGGGTTGGCACCCGCACTGTCCGGGCCAACCTGGTAGCGACCGCCACGATAAAACAGAATAGAGCCACCACCGGCGGCGACCGTATGGATATGCATCATGGGCGCGCGCATCCGCACTCCGGCCACCTCGGTTTCAAAGGAGCGCTCAAATTCACCGGCGTAGTGACAGACGTCGGTTGATGTGCCGCCCATGTCAAAGCCAATCAGTTTGTCATAGCCTGCCAGACTGGCTGTGCGGACCATGCCGACGACACCGCCGGCCGGGCCTGACAGAATGGCATCTTTTCCCTGGAACAGGCTGGCGTCAGTCAGGCCACCGTTGGATTGCATGAACATCAGTCTTTCGCAGGCGCCGTTTTGCACGTCGAGAGCTTCGGCGACCTGGTTGACATAGCGTCGCAGGATTGGCGTCAGGTAGGCATCAACCACTGCTGTATCGCCCCGCGAGACCAGTTTGATCAGCGGGCTGGTCGAATAGCTTGCGGAGACCTGGGTAAACCCGATCTCATGCGCGATTTCCGCCGCGCGTTGTTCATGGGCGGGCGCCAGGTAACCGTGCATGAATGCAATGGCCACGCCGCGAATACCCGTATCGAAAGCAGCCTGCAAAGCGTGTCGGGTGGCCGCTTCATCGAGTGCGGTTATGACCTTGCCTTCAGCGTCCAGGCGCTCGGGGATCTCCGCGACTTGCTCATACAGAAGCTCCGGGAGCTGGATGTGCAGGTCGAACAATTTGGGCCGGTTCTGATAACCGATCCGAAGCAAATCACCAAACCCTTTTGTGATCAGCAATAAGGTGCGGTCGCCTTTGCGCTCCAATAAGGCATTGGTCGCTACCGTCGTGCCCATTTTTACGGCGGAAATTGTGGCCGGCGGCAGCGCTTCGCCTGTCTTGAGGCCGAGCAGTTCGCGAATGCCTTGTACTGCGGCATCTTTGTATTGCTCAGGGTTCTCTGAAAGCAGTTTATGAGTGAGTAAACCGCCGTCAGGTTGTCTGGCCACTATGTCTGTAAACGTCCCGCCGCGATCGACCCAAAACTGCCACATGCTCATAACTCCGAAAATTGAATTGCTGGTGTTGTAACGGTAAAGTCTATTGATAAAACTGTGCTGGCAACCATAAGGCCATCTCGGGGATAGCAATCAGCAATGCCACCATGGCAAACATGGCGAGTACAAAAGGCAGGGCTCCCTTCATGACGTCGCTCATCTCGCCTTTGGTTCTGATTCCCTGTACGACATACAGGTTAATTCCGATTGGCGGCGTAATGAGAGCGGTCTCGAGCAACACCATCAGCAAGACACCGAACCAGACGGGGTCGTAGCCGAGGCCGACGATAATCGGTGTAACCAGTGGTGCGGTGGTCAGCAGCATCGATAGAGTCTCCATGAAGCAGCCCAGCACAACATAAAAGACCACGATCAGGAGTAATGTCTGCAGCGGCGTGATACCCAGCGAGGCGATGTATTCGGTTAATGCCTGAGTCAGGCCGATCACGCCCAGCACAAAGTTCAGAAAGACCGCCGCCAGAATGATCAACATGATCATCGCGGTTGTACGCATGGTGCCTTCAATCGAGGCCCGCATCATGCTCAGGTTGAGTTTGCGATTCCAGGCGGCGAGTGCCAATGAGGCGACGACACCCAGCGAGGCCGCTTCGGTCGGGGTTGCCAGACCAGCGTAGATTGACCCCACGACCACCATGAAAATCAGCAACAATGGCAATAGCGCCGGTAGGGCCCGAAACCTTTCCGCCCAGCTCGCGCGGACTTTTTCGCCGCCCCAGCTCGGATTGAGCCAGCAGAAAATCACGATGGTCAGCATGAACAGGAGCGCGAGAATCAGTCCGGGTAGAAACCCGGCCAGATACAACTCAGGCACAGAAGTGTCGGTCAGCAGGCCATAGAGAATCAGGTTGATAGACGGCGGAATCAAAATGCCAAGCGTGCCCCCGGCGGCAATCGTCCCCAGAAACAATGGTTCGTTATAGCCTCGCTGGCTGATCTGCGGCATGGCCACTGTGCCAATGGTTGCCGCAGTGGCGACTGAAGAGCCGGAGGTCGCGGCGAACAAGGCACTGGAGCCAATATTGGAATGCATGAGCCCACCGGGTAACCACCCCAGCCATTTGATCATGCCTTCATACATGCGTTCGGTGACGCCGGCTCGCAATAAAAGTTCGCCCATCAGGACGAACATGGGAATGGCGACCAGCAGGAAATCCGTGCCGGTTTGCCAGACCATGTCCCCTAAGGCACGGTGTAACGGCATTGGCGATTCAATTGCCTGGAGGGCCAGCGCGAGCCAGCCAAGCGAGGCTGCAACCGGCACGGCGCCGGCGACCAGAACGAGCAGGATCAGTAAGGCTTTGATCAACATCGTTTAGCTCCGAACCGGTCGATGGCGCAATCAGATTTCATCATTGATTTGCTCCTGGACGGATTTTGCGGCTAGCAGCGCGTCGGTCTTGGCAGCGCGCCCGGTGACCAGATAAACGACCGACGCGGCCAGCAGCAGGAGGCCGCATAGCACAAAGAACACCCAGCCAATCATCCAGGGAGTTTGTACCCAGACCATCGGTGTGCGCATTGGAGTTATGGATCGGGAGCCATATTCTATTGAATCGCTCAGAAGGTCCCAGCCGGTAAACGCAATGACGGCTGCAAAACCAATCAGCAGAATCAGGCCAGCGAGGTCAGCGATTCGGCGCAGCCAGCGCGGAAAGAACAGGTAAGCCGCATCCACGCGAATATGAGCTCTTTCGAACAGCGCATAAGCCATGGCCAGGGCAGTCGCGATGCCAAATGCGTAGCCGGAGATTTCATCGGCGCCGCCCAGGCTGATATTGGCGACCTTGCGCAGGATGACTTCAAGTGTCACCAACAGTGCTGATCCAACCAGCAAAATGCCGGCGAGCCAGACCAGCCAGGTACTCAGGCGGTGCGCGCCAGACAGTAAACGCTCGATCATTTCGCGCTCCCAGGGATTATCAGGTGATGCAGACCGTGGCGCCCCGCCGTCATCTTGCAGGGCGGGGCGCCGCAGACCGGAAAGGTCTGCTCTGGTCGATTACTTGGCGGTTGCTTTCATGCCGATGACTTTACCGACCGTGTTATTCCATTGCGTGGCGCATTCGGGGCCGCAACGCTTGGCCCAGCGGGCCAGAATGACGTCGTTGGCAATCCGGTCGCGTTCCTTGAGGTCGGCGGCGCTCGGCGTGACGAGTTTCATGTTGGCTGGTTTGCCGATATCGCACTTGCCGCCGGTATTACAGGCGACGGCAATGCTGTCTTCAGCGGCGGTTTCCTTCCACATGCGGTCAGTAAGCGCATTGAGCTCTTTCGACAGCATCGCTTGCTGGTCGGCGCTCATCGACTGCCATTTCTTCATGTTCATCGCACCAAACGCCAGGCCCCAGCCAACTCGCATGGCGTAGGCGTGCGTGGCGACCTGTCCCCACTTGGCGTTGTAAGCCGGCATGGTGCCGGTGATGCCGCAATCGACAACGCCTTTTTCGAGCGCCGGGATGACTTCGGCAAACGGGACGGTGACTGATGTGGCTCCGATACCCTCAACAAAATCGCCGAGTGTCGTCGAGTAGACGCGGATTTTCTTGCCCTTCAGGTCGCTGAGTTTGGAGATTTCCGGTTTGCACCAGAGCATTTGACTGGGGAACGGATACAGTTGAAGCAGTTTTGCACCGTAGATCTCGGCAAACGCTTTTTCGAGGACCGGGAAATAGGCCTCGGCGACCTTACGCTGAGTGTCGATGTCCTGGGTGACGGTAGACAGATCGCCGCCTTCAAAAATCGCGTTTTCAGCAGCGACATAGCCCGGCAGGCCGTAGGCGTAGTCGAACACACCATTCTTGACCAGACGCATGATTTCAAAACCCTTCAGCCCGAGTTCGGTCTGGGGGCGAATCTCGCCGATGATTGAGCCGCCACTGGCTTTGGCAATCGTCTCATTCCAGAACGGACCCTCATGTTTTTTGAAATTGCTCAGATTTCCCCAGGTGCCAACCCCTTTGATTACGACGGGTTTGCCCTGACCCATTGCTGCCCCTGCCACCGCAATGGCTGCGGCCGCGACTACCCACTTAACGGCTTTTCTCATGTTTCCTCTCCTGTGGTTAACGACTTTATTGGTTTTGCTTACGGGTATTAATTCGTGAGAACCGGTACTTCCGCGTCTTCCGGGACGTCGGTAATCAGCATAGAGCCAGGCGTATGCGAAATAAACAAGGGCAGGCCGGCACGAGTGATCGCGTTCTGCGGGGTAACACCACAGGCCCAGAAGACGGGGGTGTGCCCAGCCTCAATCCGGGTGGTATCGCCCCAGTCGGGTTGGTCGAAATGGGTAATCCCGATTTGGGCCGGGTCGCCGATGTGAACCGGCGCGCCATGGGCATGAGGGAATTTTCTTGATAGCTCGACAACCCGATCGATCTGCCGGTTGGGGATCGCCCGCATTGATACCACCATGCCGCCACCAAATGGCCCGGCCGGAACGGTTTGCAGGCTGGTCCGGTACATGGCGACGACGCGGTCTTGTTCAATATGGGTCAGGCGAATGCCGCTTTTGATCAGCGCTGTTTCAAAGGTAAACGAACATCCGATTGCAAAGGCGACTGAGTCCGCCTGCCAGAGATCTGTGATGTCGGTGCATTGATGACTCAGCTTGCCGTTTTCATAGACGTTATAGCGGGGCAAATCGGTACGGATATCAACGTCGCCCACCGTATGCATTACCGGGTCACCGGTATCAGTAACACCCACCAGGGGGCAGGGTTTAGGGTTGCGCTGACAAAAGCGCATGAAATCCAGCGCGTAGCTGGCGGGCATGATTGCCAGATTGGCCTGGAGCCGTCCCGCGCCTATGCCGGCAGTATGGCTTTGATATTGCCCATGACGAATATATTCGCGAGCGGTGGCGATCGGCTCACGACGCATTTGTTCGTACGGTATGGCGGCCAGTTGCGGGTTTCTCATCAGGGCGACTCGTCGAGTGGTTCATATGGACTCCACAAACATCCTGACGCTTGTCGGCCATAGCGTCAAATACGAATTTTCAGTATTAGTTGATCAGAAATATTTATGAAGCGGAGACGCCGCCGTCTGGCTGTGTGGCGATTACCTTGATTGCCGGAGACGGTTCCATTTTGTGCAAATACCGCACCGCCCGGTCTGTGATCAGGCGGGCGGGCCAGGTATCGGGCCCCTCTGGAAAGCAGGCGGCGAACCGGATATCCGATAGTTTCAACGGCGAGTCCAGCAGGACTAACTCGGCATCGCTCACTTCCTGTTCAATGGCCGCCAGTGGCAGGACACCGACACCAAACCCTTTGCAGATCAGCATCGTCAGCGCGCGTAAAGAGTTCACCGGGTTGATCCGCGGTGACAATCCGGCTTGTCGCAGCCCGGCCAGCAACTCCTGATAGGGGCGGGTGTCCCGTTCGAAGGTGACCAGGTGCAGTTTTTCCAGTTGGGCGCTGCTTAACGGAACCTGGTGCAGATTCATGGCAGGGGGCGCGGCCATTACCATGGGGCAGTCACACAGGATATGGTTGACAATTCCGGGGTCAGAAACCGGCCCGACCATAAAACCGACATCAAGTTGCCGTTCGACCAGACCGTCGCGAATCTGAAAAGAAGGTCCGGTGCTCAGCTCAATGAAAATATCCGGGAAGGCCTGGCGCAGGTCCGCCAGAAAGCCCGGCACCCAGGTGACGGCCATGGTGTCCGAGACGCCAATCCGAACCACCTCTGTCAGTTGCCCGGCACCGGTTTCGGTGAGGATTTCCGACTGGATTTCGAGCAGCTTTTCCGCAGATCGCAGAAAGCGTCGCCCCTCATTGGTCAGCGTGGCCCGTTGTCCGGCCCGATCAAAGAGTTTGACATTCAAATGACTTTCGAGCGCAGCGATCCGGGCGGAAATTCCCGGCTGCGTAGTGTTCATGCGCCGGGCCGCCTGGGCAAACGTGCCGAGGACTGCGATCAGATAGAAACTGCGAATTTGATCGAAAGTCATCGGGCCGGGACTACTGGTTTCGGGCTACAAAGTCTGCAATGCGAGCCACTCCGGCCTTAATGTTTTCATTGGAGGTCGCATAGCTGAACCGGATGTGCTGTCCGTCGTCCGGAACCTGGTGGCCGAAATGGATGTCTGCCAGAACCGCGACACCCGCTTCATGTAGCAGGCGCTTGCGAAAGGCTTCGGCGTCCGCGCAGCCCGTCAGGCGGCAGGCCTCGGTGACATTCGGCCAGGCATAAAACGCGCCGCCGGAAGCCTGGCAGTCAATGCCGGGTATTTGATTGAGCAAACCGGTGATCAGGTTACGTCGCTCAAGAAACTTGTCGCGCATCATCTCGGCGTCATCCTGGGGACCGTTGATCGCCGCGACGGCTGCCCACTGCGAAACATGCGAGGCGCAGGAGTCGGTGTTGGTGATCCACTTGGTGAGCAAAGGAGCCAGACGCCGGTTGGCTGTGTAGCCGATACGCCAGCCGGTCATCGCCCAGGTCTTGGAGCAGCCGTCGGAAATGATGGTTCGCTCCAGCATGCCCGGCAGGCTGGCAATCGATTTGAATTTGCCCTCAAAGACCAGGCGCGAATAGATTTCATCGGCGTAAATCCAGATTTGGGGGTGTTTGCGCATGATCGCGGCGATCGCGTCGAGATCTGATTCAGTCAGGATGCCACCGGTGGGGTTTTGCGGTGAGTTCAGGATCAGCAGACGGGTTTTGTCGGTGATTTTGCTTTCCAGTTCGGCCGGGTCGAATGCGAACTTGCGTGATTCGCGCAGGTACAGTGGAACCGGCACGGCTCCCGTCGCGCGAATCTGGGATTCGTATATTGGAAATCCCGGTACCGGGTAGATGACCTCATCGCCGGCACCGTAGTCGGTCACAGACTGAATGGCATAGGCAATGAACGGCTTGGCGCCGGCGCCCACCACGACGTCTTCCGGTTTGATATCAATGCCGCGCGACTCGCTGATGGTCCGGGCGGCGGCCTCACGCAATTCGTCGATGCCGGCGCTTGGGGTATAGCCGTGTTTGCCGTCATCAATGGCCTGCTTGCCAGCGGCCTGCACATGCGCCGGCGCGGGAAAATCAGGCTGGCCGATGCAAAACGAAATAATGTCCTTGCCCTGAGCCGCCAATGCATTGACTTCAGCCAGCACGACAAAGGCGTTTTCCGTGCCCAGCGCTTCAGCGCGTTTGGACAATGAGGGGGTGAGGGATGCAGATGGGTTCAAAGAGGTCTCCAGCAATTTGACGCGGTCTGCCCGCATAATACCGGCTGGCACACAAGCAGGCGGATCAATGGACGTTTGGTCAGATTTGGAAGAGCTGGATTTTCAGCAAACGGTATTGGGTGATTTGCTGCTACGCAGACGGCGTGACCCGGCGCTGCCTGGAATCGAACTGTTTGAGGTCAAACTGGGCGACGATTTTCTGATGTCCAGCCAGTTTCACGCCAGCGAAGTGGCGCTGGCAACCCTTGGACTGGACCGCCTGGCACAGTTGCGTCCCGCCGGGCAACAATGGCAGGTGGTTGTCGGCGGACTTGGTCTCGGGCATACCGCCAAGGCTGCGCTGGACGATGACAGAGTCAGTGAGTTACTGGTTGTGGAGTATCTTGAGCCGATTATCGGCTGGCATCAACGTGGCCTGGTCCCGTTGGGAGAGACGCTTTGCGCCGATTCCCGCTGCCGGTTCATTCACTCAGATTTTTTTGCCGCGGCCGCCGGTGGCGACGGCTTTGACCCGCAGACACCACAACGTTTGTTTGATGCGATTCTGCTCGACATCGATCACGCGCCCGATAACTGGCTGGGTGATACCAGTCAGGCGTTTTACAGCGCTGCCGGTTTGCAAGCCATGAGTGAACACCTGACTGACCAGGGCGTCTTTGCACTTTGGTCGAACGACCCGCCGGACGCGTCATTCGAAGTGCCGCTCAGCGCCGTCTTTGAGCAATGCGAGGCGCACCGGGTAGGGTTCGAGAATCCCTATACCGGTCAGGAGTCAGCCTGCACGGTTTATGTCGGGCACCGGGTCAAATCGTCTGGGGTGGACCGCCCGAGCCGGGTAGATCAATAAAGAACGTCGAACCCTGGCCCAGGTGGCTGGTCAGCCCGGCGATGCCGCCGTGTAATTCTGCAACCCGTCTCACCAGCGCCAGGCCAAGTCCGGAGCTACCGCGGTTCTCCCGGTGTTTGCTCGCCTGATAAAACAGATCAAACACACGTGACTGATCATCCGGGGCCACACCGGGGCCCGTATCCGTGACTTCCAGGCGCAAGGTATCGGCTTGTTTTCTGACCGCGACGTCAACCCGCCCGCCTTCCGGGGTGACTCGCAACGCATTGTCAATCAGATTGGCCAGGGCGCGTTCGATCAGGCTGGCGTCAAGTTCGGATAACGGCAGGCCGTCAGGGTAGTCAACGGCCAGTGTCACCCCTTTGTTTTCAGCGGTGAGTGCAAACCGCTGCACGACATCGTCGGTCAGTTCGCCCAGAGCCATTGGCTCTGGTTGCGCGCGAAATTCAGGATTGTCCAGCCGGGACACTTCAGCCAGAGAATCGGTCAGACTCTTCAGGTGTTCGGCATTATGCAGTGCGCGCTCGTAGAACATCGTGCGTTGTTCCAGATTCATGTCGCAACCTTTCATCATGACGGTTTCCAGCTGCGCGGTCAGGGCGGTCAGCGGCGTGCGTAAATCGTGAGAGACACTGGCGACCATCTCGCGGCGTTTTGCATCAGCCTGGGTGACTCTGTGCATCTCCGCGCGCAGCCGGGCCAGCATTTCCTGAAAAGTTCTGCCCAGCCGGCCGATTTCATCATCGCGTGAGCAATGGGGTATTTCGACCTTCGGGTCATCAGTCTCTTCGGTGAAACCGGATTGTTTGATTCTTTCGGCAACCCTGGTCAGTGCCGCGAGCGGGCGGGTCATCATGGCGATGATTGCCATTGTGAGCAACACACCGAGCGCAATCGTGAGCAAGCCGATCTTGGCGCCGGTTTTCACAGAGTAAGCCTTGAGCAGCGAGGATGGGGCGGTGTCTACATCGGCGTTACGGGCGACCACATATAGCCAGCCACGCGCCTGCCCCTGCCACATGACCGGCACCGCGGCAACCAGGCAAATGCCACCGATAGTGTCCGGGTCATCAGCAAAAATAGGCTGGCTTTCGTTGTTGGACAGCGCGCTGGTGACTTTGTCCAGGTTGACCCGGTAGTTGCTCCAGTACAGCCGACGTTCGCCTGCTGATGATAAGACCCGTCCGTCGTTATCGAGCAGATATAAACCCGTGTTCGGGGCATACAGAATATATTTCGCAAGCTTATCGCCGAACGCGGCCGGATCGCTGGTGTATTTGTTCCAGATATCCGGGTGGATATCCACCAGACGTTGGGCGAACTCGCTGGAGCGCTTGTACATGACGTCGGTGTAATAGGCTCGAATCGACTGGTAGGTGATGAGCGCCAGAGCAACGGCAATCGTCAGGCCAAACGCAGCCAGCAAGACGAGGACTCGCGCTCTGAGGGAGACAAGCATTATCGGAACTCTGCGAATCGGTAGCCCACACCGCGCACCGTGAGTACATAGCGCGGGTTTGCCGGGTCAGCTTCAATTTTGCTGCGAAGACGGTTTATGTGCGTATTGACGTTGTGCTCATACCCTTCAAAAGTTGTGCCCCAGACTGAATCGAGCAGTTGCATCCGGGTGAACGCACGTCCCGGGTGTTGCGCAAAATACAGCAGCAAGTCGAACTCTTTGGCGGTCAGGGAGACCGGCTTGCCCGCCAGCCGCGCTTCGCGACTGACCGAATCGATCAGCAAATCGCCAACCGTTAGCCGCTCGCTGGCGGATGCCGGTTCGGCCTGAGCATTAAGCTCGCTGCGCCGCAGCAAAGCTTTGACCCGAGCTTGCAGTTCAGGCACGGAAAATGGCTTGCTCATATAGTCGTCGGCGCCAAGCTCCAGTCCCAGCACCCGGTCAATCTCGCCGGTGCGGGCCGTCAGCATCAGAACCGGCATTGGCACGCGGTCCATGCGCAGGCTGCGCACGATATCCATGCCGTCCTTGCCCGGCAGCATGACATCAAGGATCAACAGATCGTAGCGGCCGCTTTTGGCGCTCTCAAACCCAAGCTGACCATCGGCGATGCACTCAACGTTGTGGCCCAGGTCGCGAATATGCATCGCGATCAGGTCGGCAATGTCTTGCTGATCTTCAATCACTAATACGTTTTTTTCCATGCCGAAAGCATAGCAATGCCGGGCCTCCGGCGCGATAGCGCAGGCCATCTAAAGACCTAACGGCAACGTTTTGTTATCAAATCGTGATGTGAATGGGATAGGGGGTTTAGAAACCGCGCTCAGACTGCGGTCATTGATGATGAATTACCCCGGAGACAAAAAATGAACCCATCAGTCAGGAATCCAGCCGCCGGCCAGACGGCGCAACCCGGTCTGCCGAGCCGGCCGCCTTTGAGCCCGGCCGAATTTGGCGAACACCGTACCGCGATGTTGCGTTTTGCCCGGCGCAAGATTCGGGACGAGGATCTGGCTGAAGACGCGGTTCAGGAGGCCCTGGCGGCTGCGGTCGCCTCAGCCGCCAGTTTTCAGGGGCAGTCAGCAGTCAAGACCTGGCTGATTGGCATTCTGAATCATAAAATCCAGGATACGTTTCGCCGCGAGGGCCGGTATGTGCATGTCAACGGAACGGACGGCAACGATGATGACTTGATGGATTTGCTGTCCAGTCAGCATGACCAGGGCACAAACGAGCTCGGTGAGGACCCATCGGCGCAGGTCTCGCGCTGGCATCTGGGCGAAGCGCTGAACACGGCAATTGATGATTTGCCGAAAACGCTCAAACAGGTGTTCACGATGCAGGTGCTGGAGGGGCATGAGACCGGTGCCGTGTGCGAGGCGCTGGGCATTAGCGAGGCCAATTGCTGGGTGCGACTACACCGGGCACGCAAGCGCCTGGCCGACCAGATGCAACCGCATCTGGCCTGATCGCGCGGCGCGGACTGGTCTGTTAGCGGACCTGGCCCAGCAGGACAAATTCCAGCAGCGCTTTCTGGACGTGTAGTCGGTTCTCGGCCTCATCCCAGACAACCGATTGAGGGCCGTCGATGACACCGGCGGTTACCTCCTCACCCCGGTGAGCCGGCAGGCAGTGCATGTAGACCGCATCGGGGTCCGCAACTTTCATCATGTCTTCGTCAACGCACCAGTCGGCAAAGGCTTTCGCCCGCTCGGCGTTCTCGGCCTCAAAGCCCATGCTCGTCCAGACATCACTGGTGACGAGGTGGGCGCCCCTACAGGCTTCCATCGGGTCTGAAAACTGTTCAAAGTGCTCTTCAGAGATCAGGCCGGCGGTTTCCGCTGTTACTTCGTATCCGGGAGGCGTTGAGACATGGACCGTAAAGTCCAGCACTTCGGCCGCTTGCAGCCAGGTATTGCACATATTGTTTGAATCACCGATCCAGGTCACGGTCTTGCCTTGAATCGGGCCGCGATGCTCGATAAAAGTAAATATGTCCGCGAGAATCTGGCAGGGGTGATATTCATTGGTCAGGCCGTTGATCACCGGCACTCGCGAATTCTGCGCGAACCGCTCGACGATCGATTGCTCGAAAGTGCGAATCATCACGACATCACACATCCGCGAAACAACTTTTGCGGCGTCTTCTACCGGTTCCCCGCGTCCGAGTTGGGAGTCCCGGGTGTTCATATAGATGGCTTGTCCGCCGAGCTGGCCCATGCCTGCTTCAAAAGAGAGTCTCGTGCGGGTACTGGCTTTCTCGAAAATCATCACCAGCGATCGGTCTGCGAGCGGATGGTAAGGCTCGTAGCGCTTGAACCGGTCCTTGATGACTTTGGCGCGATCAAAGACATGGTCGAGTTCGTCGCGGGAGAAGTCCTTAAACTGGAGAAAGTGTTTGATGCTCATGGTCGTTGCCGTTTAATGGGGTTAGACGCTGATGGCCGATGTAGGCGCTCGCGTTACTTGTTTGCCTGGGCTTTGATTAGCGGGACCAGTTTGTCGAGTAAGTACTGAGCGTTGTCGCGCGAGAAGATCAGTGAAGGCAGCAATCGGATGACATTGCCGGCGGTGACATTAAGCAGCAGGCCCTGCGCCATCGCCAGTGCGACAAACTCAGGGCAGGGCGAGTCCATCTCAATGCCGATCATCAGACCTTGCCCGCGTACTTCTCGAACGCCGGCCAGCGCGCCGACCTCGGCGCGCAGCGATTCAATCAGGAATTGACCGACCTCACGGGCATTGTCGAGCAAACCGTCTTGTTCGATCACTTCTATTGTTGTAATGCCGGCGCGCATGGCCAGCGGATTGCCGCCGAAGGTCGTGCCATGATGACCCGGCTGGAATACCTGCGCGGCTTCATTGTGCGCCAGGACCGCGCCGACCGGGACGCCAGACCCAAGGCCTTTGGCGATTGGAACGACATCGGCTTTGATATCGGCCCATTGATGAGCAAACCATTTGCCGGTCCGGCCGGTGCCGCACTGGACTTCGTCAATCATCAGCAACCACTCGCGTTCGTCGCAGATCTTGCGCAGGTATTTCAGGAAGGCGGTCTGAGCCGGTCGAATCCCCCCTTCGCCCTGAATGCCCTCAACGAAGATCGCAACGACCGACGGGTGTTGCTCAGCTACTCTCGCGATGGCCGCTTCGTCGTTCAGTGGCACCCGGACAAACCCTTCGACCAGCGGTTCAAATCCTTTCTGCACTTTGACATTGCCGGTTGCGGACAGGGTCGCCATGGAACGGCCATGAAAAGCGTCTTCGAAGACGATGATCTCCGGTGAGCTGACGCCGCGGTTGTGGCCGTACAGCCGGGCGATTTTGATCGCAGCTTCGTTCGCTTCAAGCCCGGAATTGCAGAAAAAAGCGTTAGTCATGCCGCTGCGTTCGACCAGCATCCGGGCCAGGGTCTGCTGATGGTCTATCCGGTACAGATTTGAACTATGGATGATTTGTCCGATTTGCTCGCGCAGTGCCGAAACCAGCCTGGGGTGGGCATGACCCAGCGTATTAACCGCAATACCGGAGAGGCAGTCCAGGTAACGTCTGGAGTCGGTGTCGTATAGCCAGACACCTTCGCCATGACTGAAACCAACGGCGGGCGAGCCATAGGTGTTCATCAGATACGAGGCTTGATTCTGTTCTGACATGTCACGTCTCCAGCGCGAGTAGCGAAGCTAGCGAAAAAAACAAGGGTTTACCGGCGGTATTCGCACCACAAAGCGGCAAAACAAAACGGTGGAGCCGGGCGCCGATGCGCCTAGATCCACCGTTTGTCGATTGTAGGGTATCGGTCGCCCGATTCCAACGGTAGGGAGCGGGCGACGCATTTATAATGTCTGGATGCCTGACTCAGACCAACCCCGTTCTTTTGTAATCCTCGGCAAAACTGTCGAGGGTGCGAAATTCCGCCCGAGTGACTGGGCTGAGCGTTTGTGCGGAGTGATGTCTTCTTACCGACCGGGTTCCAAGGTTGGTGGTCATCTGACCTACTCCCCCTGGGTCATGCCCGGGCAAGAGGGTGGATTCAAATGCGTGCGGGTCGATGCGAAGATTTATCAGCATGAACCACTGGCTTTTCGATTCCTCTTGTCGTTTGCCAGTGATAACAACCTGGTGGTTAACGACGTCCCCGATTCAAACCCGAACAAATCAAACGTAAAAAGTACCGACTCATCTAATAAAGTGACTAAATCGGCCGTTACGGATTCCATTTCTTAGAATTCGCAGTAACTAATAACCGTAAGCCACGGTTAAATATTGTGTTTTCCGAGGTTGCGAAGTTTGCGTTGCTGCCGGATACCATTACAATCTGGTGAAATTGTCGGATTTTCTGCTTTTGTGTCCACTTGTCAGGCACCTAAGTGGTTCAATCTCCGGTCGAAAGAACTTACAAGCCAGATTGGCATCGCGCTTAGACGGTTGCGCAAATGGGGAAGATCATCACAATGGACGGTAGCTTAGGCAATCCAGTCAGCTCGGCGCTTGCATTGCCCGATAGCCGGCCTCTTTTCAGGGTCGCGTTGTTCGGGGTGGAAAATCAGCTCCAACATGTACTTGAAGTGGTTTCCCGTCATGCCCGGCACAATCCCTACCGTTTTTGTCTGGCGCGAAATCGCACAGCGAGTGAGTTCGACATTGCGATGGTCGACATGAGCGCAGCTGGTGGTCCCGAGGTTGCCGGCACTCTGAACCGCCTGCTTAACGGTCGGCCGATTGTCAAACTTGGTCGCCGTTCGGACGCTGCTCGCGAATGCGACGATGTCACCCACAATTCCTTTGCCCGTCAGGTGATTCAATCCCTGAACCGGTTTGTTGAACATCATTTGAATGCCCGCGCCGGTGCCAGCAGCGCGGCTGCCCTGACGGCGATGACCACACCTGCGGCAAGCGCAGGCCGTACGCCGAGCCCGACCGCCAGCGCTGCGGTTACGCAATCGCCGATTACCCGGCCGCGACGGCCACGCGCGTTGATTGTTGATGATAGTCCGACGGTTCGGCGTCAGTTGTCGGTGGCACTGCACCAGATGGGCATGGACTGCGATACCGTCAACAGTGCGGTGGAAGCATTGGATTTACTGGATCAACGAGCTTACGAACTGATCTTCGCCGATGTCATGATGCCCGGTCAGGATGGTTATCAGCTTACCCGCGAAATCAAGCGGAACCGCCTGCTTAAAGGCGTTCCGGTGATTATTCTGACCAGTCGGTCGTCACCGTTTGACCTTGCCAAAGGCGCTTTGGCCGGTTGCAGTAGCTATCTGGTGAAGCCGGTGTCGTTACAGTCGCTGCGCGACACCGTTTCCCGCCAGCTACGCCGGGCGGTTGCAGCCCGGAAAGAAGACTCCAGCCGCTTGCTGAGCCTCGCCTGACCGGCGGGTACCGGTTTTGCGGGCCTAGCTTGTCGGCTCACCCTTGGTGCGGTTCTTATACTCATCCGTGCGGGTATCCACTTCGACCAGATCGCCGATGGTGACAAACGCAGGTACCTGAACCGTATGGCCAGTGGGTTTGAGCCGGGCCGGTTTCATGACCTTGCCACTGGTATCGCCTTTGACGGCTGGCTCCGTGTATTCGACTTCCCGAACCACCGAATTGGGCATTTCTACCGAGATGGCTTTGCCGTCGTAGAAAACGACCTCGCAAGCCATACCATCTTCGAGATACTTTAGCGCGTCACCCATTGACTCGCCTTCCACCTCGAATTGCTCGTATTCGCTATCCATGAAAACGTACATCGGGTCGGCAAAATAAGAGTAGGTGACCTCTTTGCGATCGAGAATCTGGATCTCGAATTTTTCGTCGGCCTTATAGACCGTCTCGGTTGAAGAGCCGCTTAACAGGTTCTTCAGCTTCATTTTGACGACAGCCGAATTACGACCGGATTTATTGTATTCGGCGCGTTGCACGACCATGGGATCGTTGCCGATCATGATGACATTGCCGGGCCGTACTTCCTGAGCAGTTTTCATGGGTTTTTTGGGACTCGAATTGCTATCAAGCCCGCAATTGTAGATGATCCATGCAGAACTGAGCCAGTCGGTCGGTCAGCGACGATTGCGAGGCGAGCCGTTCGCGCCAGTTTAGGTGCCAGTCGTTGATCGCCGGCAGATGATCAAGCCAGTTGGCCAGTGCCAGGCTAGGCTCGGCCGCGCCGTTAACAGACAGCATCAGCTGGGAAACCGCCTGGTGGATTGCCGGGTCAGCGCCGTCGAGTAAACGCTCCAGGTAGGCATGGAGTTTGCTCAGATGGGCGCCATCAGCCTGCCGGTAGGGCTGCCAGAGCATTGGTTTACCAGCCCATTGCGCCCGCAGCCAGGAATCCTCGCCGCGCACGATGTTCAGTTCGCAACTGCTCAACAGGAGATCAAAGCCGGGTTGGTCCAGCCACCGGTGAATCAGCAGCTGTTTGCCCGAATCGGTTGACCATCTCGCCGGTGTTATCGAGAGCCCGTCTGCAAGCGACTGGCTCATTATGACGGTCAATGGTTGTTCCAGCGCTTTCAGGGCAGCGAGGAAATCAGCCGTCGCCTGGTCGGGGTAGCCAAACAGACAGACACGCCAATGTCCTGCGGGACTACTCAGGCCATTGGCATCCAGCCATTGGTTCCGCCGTGAGGTGTTGGCCGGGTCAGACGCTGCAAACGTGCTCAGGCGCTCGATAAGATCCTGCTCGCGCAACAGGCCGCCACTCGTCCGGCTGAAACCAGGGTAATAAAACCATTCGCGAGCGCCGTCAGCCGGTTTGAGCGAAGCCAGGCCGTGAACATCGTTTATCCAGGTCTCGGCCGTCAGGTATTCGTAACGGATCCACGGCGGTCGACCGCTGGCCAGCGTCTGGCGCAACCGAGTCGGGACGCTTGAGCCGAGCATGGCTACGACCAGGTCAGCCGGTTTGCCAGGGTTGGTTTCCAGCGCAGCAAAATCAAGGACTTCAGGGGTGAGGTCGCCGGCGGTCAAACGGGCGTGATCCTGCTCCGACCACAGCTTGACCAGTTCAGGCTGATCAATATACAGCCTGACACCTGCCTGCCATTCCTGGTTCAGCAATTTGGCCAGACGCCAGCTGATTCCGGCGTCGCCGAAGTTGTCCAGGCACTCGCAGATCAGATTGACCTGCAGGCCTTGCAGCCGGGGAGGTAACACTGCCATGGGTTTTACGTGCCAGAGGGATCGCCGAACAAGTCGTCCAGCTGTTGCCGGGCATCATTGCCTGCTTGCCGGATACCCGGCTTCCAGCCGTATTCTTCTTCGATTCGGTCTTCGTGAAACGTTGCTGGATTGGGCGCGGCGAACAGGCTCTTCCAGACCCCGGCTGGCACGTTCTGATAGCAGCGCAGGTCTCCGTTGGCGAACGCGATTTCGAGAATCCGTTCGTCAGGGTCGTAGCCGGCACTGCGCAGGCGATTACTCTGGAGCGGTTTGTGCTCAGGTGAGGACATGATCAGATTGTCGGTGCTATGGTGTCCTTCATAATAGCTTGTGATCTGGCCCACTGAGAGTTCATCGTGACCAACATTTGTAAGACCAATGCTGCCCGACCAGGGCAGATCGACGCTGCGCTGAGTGCGATGGAACGGGGTCAGTCATCAGCAACCGAGTTGCTTGCCCAGGCGCAGGAAAAACACGATGAGCATCAGGCATTGAACCCGATTGCGCACGTGGACTGGAACGGCGCCAGAGCGCAGGCAAGAGCGCTTGACGAACAGCGGGCTCATCGCCAGAGCGCCGGCGCATCGATGCCGCCATTGATGGGCATACCGCTAACGGTTAAAGATCTGTTTTCAGTCAGCGGCATGCCAATGGCCGCTGGGACGCGTGCCCCGTTACCCGCGTTTGCCGGTACCGAATCGACGCTGGTGACTCGCCTCAAGCGTGCCGGTGCCCTGATTTTCGCCAAAACCAATATGCATGAGATCGCATTGGGTGCAACCGGCGAGAACGAATGGACTGGCGATGTCTGCAATCCGTTTAATCCCGCTCACCAGGCTGGCGGATCTTCGAGTGGCGCCGGCGTCTGCGCCGCTACTGGCATCGGCCTGGGCGGTGTCGGCAGCGATACTGGTGGCTCTGTTCGTATTCCGGCCGCTTTTTGCGGTATCTCCGGGTTTAAGCCGAGTTTCGGTGCGATACCGCTTGATAATGCGCTCTATCTTTCCTGGACCTGCGATCACGCGGGTCCGTTGGCGCCAACAGTCGCTGACTGCACACGCTTGTTCGAAGTCATGTCGGGACGTTCCTGTGCCCACGGCAATCCGCCGAGATCGCCCCGGTTGGGCATTCCCTATAACTGGTTGAAAGGACGATTGTCCGAGGCGATGCAAGCGCACTTTGATCGCGCGCTGGCTTACCTGAACGCACAAGGGGTAGTGCTTGTGGATTGCCCGTTACCCGAACTGCCGTCTGCATGGATTTGCTATTCACCCATTGTCAGAGCAGAAGCGGCAACCATTCACAAGGCGGCGCTGGCTGGGGAAGCGACCGGGTTCTCTGCCGCTGTGCTGGGGCCGATGCGGGCTGGTCAGAAGATTAGTGCGGTCGAGTATCTCGAGGCAATGCAAATGCGTGACCGGGTCAGAGCCGATCTTGATGCGGCGCTCAAGGGCATCGATGCGCTACTGCTGCCGACCACCGCAGTTGCACCGCCACTGAGAGGGCAGGAGGAGGTTACGGTCATTCATGGCAAGACTTCTGTGCGAGAGGCCGTGCTGGGGCAGACCCTGCCGTTTTCGTTGTGCGGCTTACCGTCTTTGTCAGTGCCCAGTGGATTCACTGAAGGCACCGGGCGGGCCGATGAACCTGCTGGTCTGCCATTGAGCCTGTCATTGATTGGCTCGTTTAACGCCGATGCCGCCTTGTTGGCCTTGGGTGCGTGGCTGGAAGGCCAGCTCGACCAGCTGTCGGTCAGCTGATCGAGCTGGCGGCAATGCCGAAAATCGCTTAGCGCGGCGCCATACGAATTGCGCCGTCCAGGCGGATCGTTTCGCCATTGAGCATTGGGTTGGCAAAAATCTGCTCAACCAGCATCGCATATTCATTCGGCTGGCCCAGGCGCGGCGGGAACGGTACCTGTTGACCCAGTGAGTCCTGAGCAGCCTGGGGCAAGCCTTGCAGCAATGGCGTCAGGAACAGGCCTGGTGCAATCGTGACAACCCGGATGGCTTCGCGAGCGAGGTCGCGCGCAATCGGCAGCGTCATACCAACAATGCCGCCTTTTGAGGCTGCATAGGCGGCTTGCCCGATTTGACCGTCATAGGCCGCGACGGAAGCGGTGTTGACGATGACGCCACGTTCGGTCGCTTCATTGGGATCGTTTTTGGCCATAGCCGCGGCGGCCAGCCGGATCATGTTGAACGTACCGATCAGATTGACATTGACCACTCGGGTGAAGTCGGCCAGGGGCAGGGGGCCGTCGCGGCCGACCGTTTTACCCGGCGTCCCGATACCGGCGCAGTTGACCAGGCCAGCCAGAACGCCCATTTTCCCGGCTGCATCAATACAGGCGGCACCCTGGGCCTCGTCGGTGACATCGCACTTGATGAACTGGGTGTTGGCGCCAAGTTCTGCGACCAACTCCTTGCCGAGCGCTTCGTTGACATCAGCAATCATGACTTTTCCGCCAGCCTTGACGATAGTGCGGGTCGTTGCTCCGCCAAGCCCGGAGGCGCCACCAGTCACAACTGTGACCCGATTCTTAAAATCCATAAAGTTTCTCCAAAATTAATCAAAAAACGGAGGCCGCGCAGGCCTCCGTTCAGGGAATAAAGCCGGCGGCCCGATTACATCAGGCCGCCGCCATCTGCCTGCTTATTGAGGGACGACGTCAACCCGTCTTGCCTGCCAGGCCTGGCCCGGTGCTGCCTCGATTTGCTGAGGAGCGATCAATTCGATCTGATCCGCTGGAACACCGCCATCGATCAACAGGTTCTGCACGGACTGGGCGCGAGCCTCAGCCAGTCTTGCGTTGGTTTCAGGATTGCCGGTGCCGTCAGTGAATCCGGTCAGCCCCAGCCGGTTGCCTGAGTCAGCTTTTGCCCATTCGACCAGTTCGGCCATATCGCCGGCAGCGCGTGCAAGTACTTCTGAGCTTGAGACGCGGAAGTAAGCGCTCTTGCTGTCAGGAGCGGGTGTGGCCGGGGCCGCCGGGGCTGGTGCCTCGGTTGCCGGAGCCGGCGTTTCAGCAGCCGGGGCCGGAGCCTCGGCTGCCGGCGCAGGGGCCGCCAACGCTACCGGAGCAACTGGTGTTGCCGCCGCTTCCTGGGCTTTCTCAGCCGCTGCTTTCAGCTTATCGGTTGCATCGTTGGCCGCATCAGCAGCCGACCCGGCAGCCTGAGCTGCTTCATTGACCTGACCGGAAGCCGCTGAGACGCTGCTTGCCGCTGAGTCAATCGAGCCAGCAGCCTGGGTCGCTTTTTCGGCTGATGCCGAAGCGGATTGAGCGGCTGAACCGGCTGCCTCCGCTGCACCTTTGGCTGCCGCTGCCGCTGCTTCGACCGCACTGGCTGCTGCGGTGGTGTTTTCCGCTGCAGCAGTCGCCGCTGTCGCTGCCGAACCGGCAGCTTCAGAGGCTTGCGTCGCTGATGCTGTTGCTGATTCAACCGCGGTTGCTGCTGCGGTGGTGTTTTCCGCAGCAGCAGTTGCCGCTGTCGCTGCTGAACCGGCAGCTTCAGAGGCTTGTGTCACCGATGCTGTCGCAGAGTCAACCGCAGCGGCTGCTGTGGTGGTTTTCTCTGCAGCTGCACTGGCGGCTTGCGCCGCTGAATCAGCGGATCCGGCCGCTGCTTTAACCGATTCAACCGAACCAGCCGCAGCGTCGGCCGCAGATTTCGCGGCTTCGGCTGCTGCCGTGGCTGAACCAGCTGCTCCATCAGCGGCCTGCGCGGCCGTGGTAGCAGACTGGGTAGCGCCTTGAACTGCTTCAACCGCACCAGAGACAGCAGCGGTGATTTGCTCGCTGGCCTGTTGTGCAACGGCGGCAGTTGCCGAAGTGTTCTGATCAGTTGTCGTTCCCAGCAGGCCAACGGCTTGCGTGGAGGCGGCATTGATCTGTTCACTGGCGGTGCCGGCGGCAGCCTGAGCTGCCTGACCGGCGGCGGCAACCGCATCGGTTGTTGCCTGACCCGCTGCTGCAATTTGCTCAGCCGTGGCTTGTCCGGTCGACTGGATCGAGCCGGCGGCTTCGGTCGCGCTTGCGGCAGCCTGCGTCATGGCTTCAGCGGATGCAGAGGCCTTGTCAGCAGCCTGGCCCATTGCTTCTGCCGCCGGGGAGGCGGCTGCAATGGCTTCGGCCGCAGCCGAAGTCCGGGCGGTGGCAGCATCAATTACCTGGGCGGTTTCCTGACCCGCACTGGTGATTTTTGCAGCTGCCTCAGTCGCTGAGCCGGCTGCAGCAGAGACTGCTTCACTGGCTTGCTGGCCGGCAGAAGTTATCGCGGCAGCGGCCTCGGATGCCGTACCGGCAGCCGATCCGATGCTCGACGAAACTTCCTGGGCCTGACCGGCGGCACCGGTCATTGAGGTCGCCGCTTCGGAGGCCGACCCGGCTGCGGCTGCAACCGCCTGACTGGCCTGCTGACCAGCCGAGGTGATCGCTGCCGCCGCTTCAGACGCAGTACCAGCCGCCGAAGTCATTGCCGTAGAAGCTTGCTGAACCTGCTCAACCGCTCCGCTGATGGTGGTAGCGGCTTCGCCTGCGCTGGCGGCTGCCGCTTGTGCTGCGGTGGCTGCCTCCTTGGCTGATGCACTGTCCTGACTGGACGCCCCCAGGTCTGTTACTGCTTTTTGAGCGGCTTCAGAGATCTGGGTGGCGGCGGTGTCGCCGGCGGCGGTTACCGCACCAGCAGCTTTTTGCAGGGCATCGGTGGTAGCAGCGCCGGTTTGCTCAACCGAGCTGTTGACCTGTTCCGCCTTTTCAACCGCACTGGTTGCCAGTGCTGCAGCTTCCTTGGCGGCTTCAGCGGCGAGATGGGCCGATTCTGCTGCCAGTTGGGCCGATTTGGCGGCCTCATCAGCCGAAGCGCCAGAGGTTGAAGCTGCGGGCAGTGCTGCCAGCGGGGCAGGGGTTGCCGGTGCCGGCGTCATCTTGGAGCCGATCAGTCCGACGGCTTCCTCGCTGGCTAGTCGGAACTGGCCGGCTGCCGCATCGGCGGCACGCCGAACGGTGGCCGCAGCCTGGTTGACTGCCGATGATGCCTGCAAGCCTGAGCGGGCAACAGCTGAGCTGGCCGATTGAGCCTGAGTGGCGGCGTCATTGGCAGCGCCTGCTGCCGCTTGCGCGGTGAAAGCGGCCTGGTTGATGGAAGCAGTCGCCTGACGACCTGCATTTTCAATCGTCGCCGCAGCTTCTGTTGCCAGAGCCGTAGCGTCGGTGATTGCGAGGCGGACCGTTTCAGCGGTGCCACTGGTCGCATCGTTTGACTGGCCGGCCATCTCAGCAGCAGTCAGCGCCGATTGAGCGGCTTCCTGGGCGGCTTCGATTGAAGACTGAACCGCAGCCAGCGTCTGCTCAAGCGCATTGGTTGACTCGGTAGCCACCGATTGCTTGGCGGCATCAAGCGCAGCCAGTGCGCTGGACGCGCCCGCGGCTGCCTTATTGGCAGACTCAGAGGCGCCGTTGGCATAGGCGGTTGCCTTGTTCACTGCAACCAGCGCTTCGTCCATGCTCTCGCTCATTGCTTCGACTTTTGCCAGCGAGCCGGTCGAGTACATCGTGGCCTTGTTGACTGCCGCGACCGCATCGTCCATGCCTTCGGCAAGACGTTGGGCTTTCTCGAGCGTACCGGTTGAGAACATCGTGGCCTTGTTGACCGCGACGACTGCCTCATCCATGCCTTCGGAGAGCTTGGCAGCCTTGTCCAGGGAGCCGGTTGAGAACATGGTCGCTTTGTTGATAGCAGCAACCGCGTCATCCATGCCTTCGGACAGCTTTTGAGCTTTGTCCAATGAGCCGGTCGTCACCATCGTCGCCTTGTTTACGGCGGCCAGTGCATCACCCATGCTTTCTGACATGGATTCAGCCTTGGCAAGAACACCGCCACTGGCCTCAGAGGCGGCTGTCAGCTTGCCGGTTGCGTCGGTCGTGGCGCTGGACGCTGCGGCAACAGCGGCTGCTGCTTCCTGGGCCATCTTGGCAGCTTCGTTGGCAGACGCTGCTGCAGCCTTGGCGGCTTCCGCGGCCGACTGAGCCGCCGCGGCGGCAGAGGCGATCGGGTTATTGCCGACTGAATTGGCCAGCGCAACAGCGCCACCTGCCGCCGCCGCGACTGCCGCAGTCTTGCCTGCGTCAGAAGTGGTTTCGGCTTTGGGTGCGTCCGAAGCAGCAGCGGGCGCTGCCGGGGCGGCTGGCGTTTCAGCGGCCGGGGCGACGGCGGCCGGTGTTTCGGCAGCCGGTTTTTCAGCGTCGGCTGTGCCGGGGCCCATCATCGGGACCAGCAGCAGGGCGACCAGGTTGATGATTTTAATCAGCGGGTTAATTGCCGGGCCGGCGGTGTCCTTATAGGGGTCACCAACGGTATCGCCAGTGACAGCCGCTTTATGCGCTTCGCTGCCCTTGCCACCGTGATTGCCTTCTTCGATGTATTTCTTGGCGTTATCCCACGCGCCGCCACCGGTACACATCGAGATGGCAACAAACAAGCCGGTCACGATGGTACCCATCAGCATACCGCCAACAGCGACCGGTCCCAGGAGAATCGCGACAATCACTGGCACGACTACCGGGAGTAGTGAGGGGATCAGCATTTCCTTGATGGCCGAGCTGGTCAGCAGATCGACCGCGCGGGTGTAATCGGGCTTGCCCGAGCCGTCCATGATGCCTTTGATCTCGCGGAACTGACGTCGCACTTCTTCAACGACAGATGCTGCGGCACGACCAACCGCTTCCATTGCCATCGCGGCAAACAGGAACGGAATCAGGCCACCGATGAACAAGCCAACGATGACTTTCGGGTCTGACAGACTAAACGTGATGCCGCCCAGTCCGACCCCTTCCAGGGCGTGGGTGTAGTCGGCAAACAAAACCAGCGAGGCCAGACCGGCAGAACCAATCGCATATCCTTTGGTAACTGCTTTGGTCGTGTTGCCCACGGCGTCGAGCGGATCGGTGATGTTGCGAACCGATTCCGGCAGTTCGGCCATTTCGGCAATGCCGCCGGCGTTATCGGTGATCGGGCCGTAGGCATCCAGTGCCACCACGATACCGGCCATCGACAACATGGAAGTGGCAGCAACGGCAATACCGTAGAGACCGGCAAGACCGTAAGAACTGATAATGGCCAGGCAGACAAAAATGACCGGCCAGGCGGTAGATTTCATCGACACGGCAATACCGGCGATGATGTTGGTGGCATGGCCAGACTCAGAGGCTGCTGCCACGTACTTCACTGGCTTGTATTCGGTGCCGGTGTAGTACTCGGTTACCCAGACGATTAGTCCGGTCAGCAACATCCCGACGATCACACAGAACCATAGCGATGAAACACCAAAGCCGGCTGCAGCCAGATCAGTGCCGCTGAAGATCAGGGCGGTCATCGGCAGTGCAAGGATTGTGGCGATACCGCCGGCCCAGATCAGGCCCTTGTACAGCGCCGGCATGACGTTGGTCATGCCCGGGGTTGCTTTGACGCGAGTTGCGCCAATGATTGAGGCGATGATTGAGATCGCGCCAAGGGCCAGCGGGAACACGACGGCCTGAACCTCAGCGCCGGTCACCACCAACGCACCCAGCAACATGGTGGCAATCAGGGTGACCGCATAGGTTTCAAACAAGTCGGCTGCCATACCGGCACAGTCGCCGACATTGTCACCAACGTTATCGGCAATCACTGCCGGGTTACGGGGGTCATCTTCCGGGATGCCGGCTTCAACCTTACCGACCAGGTCGGCACCGACGTCAGCGCCCTTGGTGAAGATACCGCCACCCAGTCGCGCGAAAATCGAGATAAGCGAAGAGCCGAATGCGAGGCCGATCAGCGGCTGCAACACATGGTGCAGTGAATCCGGGTTGGTGGCCGCGTCGTCCGGGCCCACCAGCCACAGGAAGCTGAAATACAAGGTCGTGCCCAACAGGCCGAGACCAACCACCAGCATGCCGGTGATTGCACCGCCCTGAAAAGCCACGTCAAGTGCTTCACTGAGGCTGCGGGTAGCTGCCTGCGTCGTCCTGACGTTGGCTTTCACCGAGGTGTACATACCGAGGTAGCCGGTCAGAGCCGACAAGCCGGCGCCGATCAGGAAGCCAAAGGCAGTCGCAAAATCGAGAAAGATGAATACCAGCACAAATAGAACGGCACCTACATAACCGATCGTGCGGTATTGCCGGTCGAGATAGGCTTTTGCGCCTGTCTCAATGGCGGCGGCGATTTCCTGCATCCGGCTATTGCCGGGATCGAGGCTGTAAATCCAGCTTCTACGCCAGAAGCCATAAAGCACTGCGGCTATGCCGCAGGCGACTGCCAGCCAAAGCCCAAACGTTGCTGCGCCACTCATCCGTTCCTCCAGTGATTAAGCTGTGTTGCTAGTTATGAGAGTATTCAATTAATGATTCTACGGCCACTACGTGACAAGCGCGCAAACGCAATAATCGAGGTTGCCGATCGGTTCTGCGTTCACGCACGATGCAAGCTTACTTCAACGCGCCGAGCGCCCGCTCGGTAACGACTTTGACATCTCCGGTGCCAGAGATCTTTCGATACGCAGGAGCCGCAGGGTCGCCTTGTTTTGCCCAGGTTGAATAATAGTCAACGAGCGGACGGGTCTGGTCCTGATAGACCTGTAAGCGTTTGCTGACGGTTTCTTCTTTGTCGTCATCGCGCTGGATTAGCGCTTCGCCGGTCTGATCATCCAGCCCTTCATTCTTGGGCGGGTTGAATTTGATGTGATAAACCCGTCCGCTGTCGGGGTGCACGCGGCGCCCACTCATTCGGTTGATGATGTCCGCGTCTGGCACATCAATTTCAAGGACGTAGTCCAGAGCGACTTTAGCCTCGCGCATGGCTTCTGCCTGCGGAATCGTGCGCGGGAATCCGTCGAACAGGTAGCCGTTCGCACAATCGGGTTGCGTCAGGCGGTCTTTGACCAGACCGATGATGATGTCGTCCGACACCAGTCCGCCACTGTCCATCACCTTCTTCGCCTCAATGCCCAGCGGAGTTCCGGCTTTGACGGCCGCCCGCAGCATGTCACCGGTGGAGATTTGCGGAATGTCGAAGGTCTTACAAATGAAAGCGGCCTGAGTGCCTTTGCCGGCACCTGGTGGGCCCAGGAGAATCAAACGCATGTGTTTCCCTTTGAGACGCCTCCAAAGGAGGCTGATGCCTGGCGCCGAATGCCCGCGTCAGGCTGTTTCGATGACTAATAGTCGCTTAGTGACAAATCAACGGGCTGAATCCCGGATTGACTCCGGACTCAGACCGAATTAAAGACAGGTAGTGTAGATCCTCGACTCCGCCAGCCAGGAACACTCGGGTCGCGCAGGCGGCCAAGGTGTCTCTGATGAGTTCTCATAAATCCGGTGCTATCCGGCTTTACTCAGCCGCCCGCAGCGCTGGCTACGGCAGGCCAATGTGCTGGCAGGTTAACCGCAAAGACTTAACAAGGTCAATTGACGCGCTGGCGGCTAGCCGGTTGGACTGGCTGTCAGCATAAAGTCAGGCTTACGCGGTATTCAGGACGGTTAATCCGGCCTCGTCGCGAACCCTGGCGGTGGTCCGTTTTCAGGGCGCGAAGGCGGCTCGGGCGACAGCCAGATCGGCGGGTGTATCAACGCCTGCAGGTGGTGCATTTTCCAGGCAGACGACGGATATCGCATGCCCGTGCCACAAGGCTCGCAGTTGTTCGAGTGATTCCGCCAACTCAATCGGCGCCGGGGCCAGTTTGGGAAAAAGCCGCAGAAACCGCGCCCGGTAGGCATAGATGCCGACATGTCTGAGCGGGCCGGCGGTGGGCGCGCCATCGGGCCAGCCAGCCTGACCGTCACGGTGGTACGGAATTGGTGCGCGCGAGAAATATAATGCCTGCCCGTCGCGGCGGCAGACAACTTTGACAATATTGGGGTTCGCCAGGTCCGCAGCCGAATGGATGGCGTGGCCTGCGGTTGACATGACAGATTCAGGGGCGCCCGCCAGCGTATCCGCGACCTGTCGGCAAACCTCGGCAGGCATTAGCGGCTCATCGCCTTGCAGATTCACGATAATCTGCTCGTCCGGAATGTTGAGCAGGTCTGCAGCCTCAGCCAGGCGGTCGGTACCCGACAGGTGATCCGCCCGGGTCAGTGCGCCCTGATAACCTGCTGCTTCGACGGCTTGCAGCACTTCAGGCGAATCAGTCGCGACGACGACCTGATTGGCACCCGCCTGGGCGGCGACTTCGGCGACCCGGACAATCATCGGTTTACCGGCAATATCGGCAAGCGGCTTGTTCGGCAGACGTGAGGATGCCATGCGCGCGGGAATCAAGACCGAAAACTCCATGGTCATGCCTGGTCGATAGTGCGGGCGGACTCCACGAGCATGACCGGGATGTCATCTTTGACGGGAAAAGCAAGTCTGTCGCGGGTACAGATCAGTTCGGCCTGGACGTCAGCCTGCGCCGGGTTGTTGTCCACTTTGAGTGATCCTTTGCAAATCGGGCAGACCAGAATGTCAAGAATGCGTCGGTCCATGTTGGGAACTCCGTGTGTTTGGATGGTGAGGCCGGGTCGGCAAACGGGACAGGAGCCAGTTGAAAAGCGCCGGCTCGGGAGAGGCGCAGACGCGTAGGACGTGAATTCGCCCCTGACGGTTAGCGCCACATTTTACGGCGTCTTTTTCGGTCAGGATGATGATCGGCTCGGCAAGTCCGTCGAGCCATTCGGCGTCGATCGAAGCATGGTCACCTGGCGCGTAGCGCTGGATCTTCAGACCGTGACTCTCCAGTAACTGGAAAAAGGATTCGGGGTTGGCGATGCCGGCAACCGCCGCGACTGCGCGGCCGGCGAGCCGGTTTTTCATGGCGTCAATCGTTGCCGCCGCAGCGGCGTCTGACAGGCGCTTGCCCGACCGGTCAAAATAATTCTCCAGACTAATCAGGTCCCGCACCGTCAGTGCCGATCTGAACACAGGGGCGTCAGTAGGGGCCGGCAACGATGCCATGTCGTTCTGCCAGCCGGTATTCATGATGATTGCATCTGCGCTTTGCAGCGCAGTTGCAGGCTCGCGCAACGGACCGGCTGGCAGCAGCCGGCCGTTGCCAAGCCCTCGCCGATCGAGCACGATCAGTTCCAGATCGCGCCGCAATGCCTCATGCTGCAAGCCGTCATCCGAGATGACGACATCCAGCCCGGGTTCCTGGCGGATTAACGCTGATAGTGCAGCGGCCCGTTGATGACCGATCATGACCGGCAACCCGGTTGCGCGCGCCAGTAAACGGGCTTCATCGCCGATCTTGTCGATATCCGTTTTTGGTGCGGGATGGCCGTCGGCCCGAATCGTGGATCCGGCACCGGCAGGACCGCCCCGGCAGATCAGACCAACCCGGTAGCCGTTCTGCTCGAGAAAGCCGGCCAGCGCAATCGTTACAGGCGTTTTACCGGCGCCGCCGGCGACCAGGTTGCCGATAACAATGACGCAGGGGACGGCGGGCAGGGCGTTTTGCCGGTCGGTCTGCCGCTGCTGGTTGATTCGCTGTCGCCGGGACCGGGCGACTCTGCGGGTCAGCAGGCTTAGCGGCGCCAGCAGCGTGGTCAGAACCGTCTGGCCCGGACCGGGCCGGGGCTCAAACCAGAGCTTGTGCAAACCTGCTTCGACGGTGGCGCGCAGCCGTTGGCCTGCCGGCAGACCGGTGTTCACCGGCCCGGGGTTTCCCCCTGCGCAGCGAACGTTACCCGTTCGAGGCCGGCGAGTCGGGCAGCGTCAAGTACGCCGATGACCGATTGGTGACTGGCGGCGGCGTCCGCGTAAATCACGACCATCGGCTCCTTGGCCTTGGACGCCAGCGTTTTTAGTTGCCCCAGCAGCGCGCTTGCCGAGAGCGGCGGGCCCGAGGTCTTGCGCGCCAGCCGATATTGTCCGTTCGCAGAGACCGCCACCACAATTTCTTCGGGCTGCTCTTGGGATTTTTCGGTTGCAGCGCTTGGCAGGTCCACTTTCAGTTTTGAGTAGCGGCTGAAAGTGGTGGTGACCATTAGAAAGATCAGAATGACCAACAGCAGGTCGATCAGCGGAATGAAGTTCATTTCCGGCTCTTCCGGCGCACGGTTGGGGCGGAAATTCATCGCCGGTCCAGGCCAACGTTAGTCATTTCGTCGGTCAGCCGTACCGCCTGTTGTTCCATGTCTGACAGGTAATGATCAACCCGGGCCCGGAAATGGCGATAGAAAATCAATGCCGGAATTGCGACCAGAATACCCAACGCGGTGTTGTAAAGGGCAATGGAAATGCCGTAAGCCATCCGTTGGGGGTCGAGGCCTTCGGGAGTCTGCGAGCCGAAAATCTCGATCATGCCGATCACCGTGCCAAACAGGCCGAGCAGTGGAGCAGCGGTAGCGATTGTGCCCAGTGCTGACAGGTACCGGCCCAGGTCGTGACCGACCGCCCGCCCGGTTTCTTCCATGGACTCGCGAATGGCCGCGCGGCCCATACCGGCCCGGCGCAGGCCGCTTGCCAGAACCCGGCCCAGGGGTGAGGTACGACTCAGCTTGGCGACCAGCTCAGGCGTGATCTGACGATTTTTGAGCAGCATGACCACCTCGTCAAGCAGGCCGGAGGGCATGATTTGCGACCGTCGCAGCGACATGAATCGTTCGCCAATCAGTGCCAGAGCGGCGATTGAGGCAATAATGAGAAACCAGACGGGCCAGCCAGCGGCTTGGACTAGTGAAAACAACAGCGTATCTCCGCAGTAGGGATGACGGTCATCGGAAGCATCGTTTTTGATCATGGATGGGCCCGCACGTATTAACGTCGTGCGCTGAATTCACCCACCGGATTCTCGTAAAAGTTACGATGCTGGAATTGTCCTTGTATTCGGGCGGTATGAGCAAGTTTGTCGGTCCGATTTGAGCATTGTTCCCACAGCCTGTGGATAACTTTGTGCATAAGTAAGCAGCCGGGAATCCGGCAACAGACCTTTTTTTGGCGAGAGTTTCTAACGCGTTTTGCGATAGCTGTCCGGTGCTTTAAAAATCAATGACTTAAGGTGAGTTTGTTGTCTCGCGGCGATTGTGATTAACAAATCCCCGTGTTTACAGGCGCTGTGGACAGATCTTTAAGAAAAACACTTGGGAATAGCGGGTTTTTGATGCGGGAAAACGATTCAGAATTGCGTTCAAGCGCGCAACAGATTTTTTCAATTGGCGAGTTGAACCATCAGGTGGCCGGTTTGCTTAGCCGGCAGTTCCCGATGATCTGGGTGCGCGGTGAGATATCAAATTTCACCCGGGCCGCCAGCGGTCACTGCTATTTCTCATTGAAGGACAACCGTGCACAGGCCCGGGCCGTACTGTTCCGCGGGCGTGCCCGGGCTGTGCCGTTCGATATTCGTAACGGTTTGCAGGTCGATGCCCAGGTATCGGTCTCTCTGTATGAGCCGCGAGGCGATTTTCAACTGAATGTCGAGCGCATGCGCCCGGCCGGGGCAGGGGACTTGCACCAACAGTTCCTTGCCCTTAAGGAGAAATTACAGCTTGAGGGTTTGTTCGATGAAGCGCTGAAACGCGCCATCAGTCCAACCCCGGCGGCAATTGGCGTGGTGACCTCTTTGCAGGCCGCGGCCTTGCGCGATGTCATTGCCACGCTGGCCAGAAGAGCCCCCCATATCCCGGTCATTGTCTATCCGTCTGCGGTCCAGGGCGCAGATGCCGCGAGCGGATTGATTGGCGCGTTGGCGGCCGCGGCAGAGCGGGCCGAGTGCTCAACCCTGTTGCTGGTTCGCGGCGGCGGGTCGCTGGAAGATTTATGGTCGTTTAACAACGAGCAACTGGCCCGGGCAATCCGAGCCAGTCCGATTCCGGTGATTGCCGGTATTGGCCATGAATCCGACACCACGATTGCCGATTTCGCTGCTGATCTCCGCGCCCCGACCCCGACAGCGGCCGCGACGATGGCAGCACCGGACCGGTCTGAACTGGCTGCCGGGCTTAAGCTGGCGGCGCGACACCTGACCGCCAGTATGCGGCGCAGGCTAGAAACAGCCGGACAGCGACTCGATTTTGCGGCGCGCAGTCTGCCCACTCCGATGCAGCAATGGTTTCGCTGGGAGACCCGGCTCAGGCAGGCCGCGCTCGCGCTGCACGCCCGCCAGCGTGAGACCTTGCGCGACCAGGAAAATCGCTTACAGAATGCTTCGCGTCGCCTGGCACCTCCTGACCTGCGTCGCCGTCAGGAGCGTCTTAACGATCTGGCTCGCCGGCTCGGCGAACACACCCGCCGGCAACTGCTTAATCGGCAATCAAGGCTCGACAATCTGGCCGCACAGCTTGATCTGGTCGATCCTGCGCAGGTCGTGAAGCGGGGCTATGCGGTCGTTCGCTCTGACCAGGGCGAGTTGATTACATCGGTCAGGCAGGCGCAGGCCGGAGCCCACTGGCAGATCAACCTGGCCGATGGCGAGGTCCCCGCGGTAGTCGGTCCGGGCATCAAAGTTGCCAACCCCGACGGTTAAAGCCATTGACTTGCCGATGGTTCCGTGGGGATGACTGGCACGTGGCTTTACAATCATGAGCAAACATCGCTACAACAACCCAACAGAGGAAAAAAAAATGGAACATCAACTGCCTGATCTGCCCTATGCCATGGATGCACTGGCACCGCACATTTCAAAAGAAACGCTTGAGTTTCACTACGGCAAGCATCACCAGACCTATGTCACCAAGCTGAACGATGCAATCAAAGGCACCGACTTCGAGTCAATGAGCCTGGAAGACATCGTGAAAAAATCGGACGGTGGCGTTTTCAATAATGCGGCGCAAATCTGGAATCACACGTTCTACTGGAACTGTCTGTCGCCCAACGGAGGCGGTGCTCCGGCGGGCAAACTGGCTGACGCCATCAATGCCAAGTGGGGTTCTGTTGAAGACTTCAAGAAAGCTTTTGATGCTTCTGCGGCAGGTAACTTCGGTTCTGGCTGGACCTGGCTGGTTCAAAAAGCTGATGGTTCACTCGATATCGTGAACACCAGTAACGCTGCCACCCCGCTGACGACGGCCGACACGGCATTGCTGACCTGCGACGTCTGGGAGCACGCCTATTACATCGATTACCGCAACAGTCGCCCGAACTACCTTGGCGCCTTCTGGAATCTTGTTAACTGGGAGTTTGCTGCTTCCAATATGAAGTAACGGAGACTTCTCTATGGGTATTATCGGAACACTGATTATTGGTTTGATCGTTGGCGCTGTAGCCAAATTGATCATGCCCGGCACGCAGGGCGGCGGCATTATCGTGACGATGTTACTTGGTGTCGTAGGCTCGTTTGTTGCCAAGTATCTTGGTCAGGCGCTCGGGTTCTATGGCCCGAATCAAGGGGCTGGGTTCATTGCCTCCGTGATTGGCGCTCTGATTGTGATGTTTGTTTATGGTTTGCTCACAAAACCCAAGTCAGAATGACCGGGTCAGTTGTGCTGAACTAAAAAAGGCCGGAATTTACTCCGGCCTTTTTTTGTTTCTACTACGGTGCTCATGGCTAATGGGTGAACAGGCTCTTGGCTCGCAGTCGGCTGCCGGCTGTAATCCCTTTGCGTTCGAACCAGCCCTGTTTCATTTCGAGCGCGTAGCGTACGGCTTTCGCGGCGCAGTGGCTTTGCTCGCTATTGGGCTCCATATCGGCGATGTTGGTAATTTCGCCGGTGTCATCGATGAAGGCAATCGATAAGGGGAGGGGGGTGTTCTTCATCCAGAAGCAATGGACTTCAGGTCGCTTGAATATGAACAACATGCCACCATTAAGTGGCAGGGCCTGACGGTGCATCAAGCCGATTTGTTGGGTCGCAGGCGTGTTCGCGACCTCTGCCTTAATCAGGTGCATGCCGGCTTGCAGCGTTATGGTTGGCAGGCCGGATTGTGCCCGGCTGGTATCTTGCGCGAATAGTTTGGCCGGTAGCAAGCCGGTCAGTGCAGACATTACAACCGCGGCGACTATGCGTCGCCACGGATCAAAACGTTTTGGATTACTGTTTCTCGTCGGGGCCGGGGCGGTTTTCCGCAGCCTCAAGCTGAAGTCGCTTTTTTTCACTGGACGAGATCGGCGGTCGGGCTTCGAGCGCGTCCCGGCGGTCTTGTATTTCATAATTGTCGGGAGAGGTCTTCGTTTCCAGATCGGCATTCCGGGTGACTCCTGAATCAGCAGCGTTCACAGCGCTGGCCATGGATACAGCGGCGAGAATACTGGCAACACGAACAACAGGCTTCATACTAAATACTCCGAAATTTCACATTGAACGGACTTCGAAACCTGTGAACCCCTGACACCAGGGTGCTCACAAGCATAATAAACGCTGCCAACCACAGCAGGCGAACGCGTGACGTCTACCGGGTCACGCAGAGTCACAACCCAAGCGCCCGGTCTTTACCAAGGCATCGGGCATAATCTATGGCTGCCACAAAAAAAGAGCGACCGACTATGTACAAACACATCAAAGTTCCTGCCAGCGGCGAGAAAATCACCGTCAACGCAGACTCATCTCTTACCGTCCCCGACAATCCGGTCATCCCGTATATCGAAGGCGATGGCACAGGCCTGGACATCACGCCGGTGATGATCAAAGTCGTCGACGCCGCCGTCGAGAAAGCCTACGGTGGCAAGCGCAAGATTTCCTGGATGGAAGTCTATGCAGGCGAGAAATCAACCAAGGTTTACGGCCCTGATGTCTGGCTGCCGGAAGAAACTCTGGAAGCTATCAAAGAGTACGTCGTTTCAATCAAAGGACCCCTCACTACACCGGTGGGCGGTGGAATTCGGTCGCTGAACGTCGCCTTGCGTCAGCAACTTGACCTATATGTCTGCTTACGGCCGGTTCGATACTTTGATGGTGTGCCTTCTCCGCTGAAGAATCCGGAGAAGACCGATATGGTCATCTTCCGCGAAAACTCCGAGGATATCTACGCCGGAATCGAGTGGCAGGAAGGGTCGGAAGGCGCCAAGAAAGTCATCAAGTTTTTGATGGATGAAATGGGTGTCAAGAAAATCCGCTTTCCGGAGACCTCCGGTCTCGGCGTCAAGCCTGTTTCCCGGGAAGGAACCGAGCGGCTGGTACGTAAAGCCATTCAGTACACCATTGATAACGACCGCCCCTCAATGACCTTGGTTCACAAGGGCAACATCATGAAGTTCACAGAAGGGGCGTTTTGCGACTGGGGTTACGCCCTGGCGCAAAAAGAGTTTGGCGCCAAGCCTATCGATGGCGGCCCGTGGTGCAGCTTCAAGAACCCGAAAACCGGCAAAGAGATTGTTATCAAAGACGTGATCGCTGACGCTTTCCTGCAACAGATCCTGCTGCGTCCGGCAGAGTACGACGTCGTGGCCACGCTGAATCTCAATGGTGACTATGTTTCCGACGCGCTGGCGGCCCAGGTCGGTGGAATCGGCATCGCACCGGGCGCGAATCTGTCAGATTCAATTGCAGTCTTTGAGGCAACCCACGGCACGGCGCCTAAATACGCCGGCAAAGACTATGTCAACCCCGGTTCAGAAATCCTGTCGGCAGAGATGATGTTGCGCCATATGGGATGGACAGAGGCGGCCGATGCGATCATCAGTTCGATGGCGCGGTCTATCTCCAGCAAGAAAGTCACTTATGACTTTGCCCGTTTGATGGACGATGCCGAGCAGGTATCGTGCTCAGGTTTTGGCCAGGTCATGATTGACCACATGTAAGCAGGCTGACGCTACTGGCAGCCGCCCCGGCGACAGGCGGGGCACACATCGCAGGGAGCTTCGGCTTCCCGCGATGTGTTTGTTTTAAAAGGCTTTTAGTGATCAGGCTGCTTGAATTTTGGCAGCCTGTTTGCCTTTTGGTCCTTGTACGACATCAAATTGGACCCGCTGCCCTTCCTTCAGCGATTTGAAGCCATCCATTTCAATGGAAGAAAAATGTGCGAATAAATCCTCACCACCCTCGTCAGGTGTAATAAAGCCGAACCCTTTCGCGTCGTTAAACCACTTCACAGTGCCGGTTGCCATTACTAGTCCCCTCTACTCCATTTTGTTTTGAGTGAGTCATCGTCCCTGGCTGTCTGGTATTGAAACCCTGGTCGATTGACCCCAACTCACTCTCCATAGGCAGGCTGGTGCCGACCACTGGGCAACCAGACCGGACAGACGGCAACTTGCCACCGCGACATGTCCTTTTGGCCGAGTCATCATAACTACCCTGGTGAATCCGGATTAACCCCACCTTCCGAGTGATTTTTTGGTAATTGCAACGGGCCGTCAAGTCCACAATGGACTGCAATGGATCGACAGGCGTTACTCCGTACCAGTTTCGCGGTCGCTGACCTTGTTGCGCGTTACCGTTGACTCTATAGAATGATCAACATGGCATCTCTTCCAGATTCAACGCCAGTCCTCGATGAGCAGGAGTCGAAGGTCAAGCCGCCGCCGATGTATAAGGTGATGCTGCTGAACGACGATTACACGCCCATGGAGTTCGTGGTCATCGTTTTGCAAAAATTTTTTGGCCTGGGCCGTGAAGCTTCGACCCAGGTTATGTTGAAAGTCCATCGGGAGGGCCGCGGTGTCTGCGGCGTCTTCCCGCATGATGTGGCGGCCACCAAGGTCGATTTGGTTTGTAGTTATTCACGTCAGCACCAGCATCCGCTGCAGTGCGTGATGGAGGAAGCATGATTGCCCAGGAGCTTGAAGTCAGCCTGCATATGGCTTTTGTCGAGGCCAGACAGCAGCGTCACGAGTTCATAACAGTCGAGCATTTGCTGCTCGCACTCTTAGATAACCCGTCCGCGGCCGAGGTATTACGAGCCTGTGCGGCCAATGTCGATGAACTGCGTAAGAATCTCACGGGGTTCATCAAAGAGAACACGCCGGTTGTGCCTGGTACCGAAGAAATCGATACCCAGCCGACTCTTGGCTTCCAGCGGGTGATTCAGCGTGCCATCATGCACGTTCAATCCACCAGCAACGGAAAGAAAGAAGTCACTGGTGCGAATGTTTTAGTAGCCATTTTTGGGGAGAAAGACTCCCACGCGGTTTATTACCTGCACCAGCAGGGGATTACTCGTCTGGATGTCGTTAATTACATCTCTCACGGCATCACCAAAACGCCGCAGCCCAAAGATCAACCGAAAGAAGAAGCCACCGAACAGGAAGGTGATGGCAGCGGCGGCTCGCAACAGAGTGCGCTGGAGCAATACACCCAAAACCTGAACACCGCTTCCAAAGAGGGCAAGGTTGACCCCCTCATTGGTCGTGAAGACGAAGTTGAACGGGTCATCCAGGTTTTGTGCCGGCGTCGCAAAAACAACCCGCTGCTGGTTGGAGAGGCGGGCGTGGGCAAGACCGCTATTGCCGAAGGTCTAGCCTGGCGTATTACCCAGAATGATGTGCCTGACGTCCTTGCGGACGCAGTGGTGCATTCGCTTGACATGGGTGCGTTGCTTGCCGGAACCAAATATCGCGGTGATTTTGAGCAACGTCTGAAGGCCGTGCTCAAAGCGCTCAAGCAGTCCCCCAATGCCGTACTCTTTATTGATGAGATTCACACCATTATTGGTGCCGGCTCTGCGTCGGGCGGAACCCTTGACGCTTCAAACCTCCTGAAACCGGCGCTGTCGTCTGGCCAGTTGAAGTGTATTGGTGCGACGACCTACACCGAATACCGGGGCATCTTTGAAAAAGACCATGCTTTGGCCCGGCGGTTCCAGAAGGTTGATGTGACCGAGCCGACAATCGAACAGACAGTGCAAATTCTGCGGGGCCTGAAGTCTCGCTTTGAGGAGCATCACGGCGTCAAATACTCGGCGTCGGCACTGTCAACCGCTGCTGAGTTATCGTCAAAGTATATTAATGACCGTCATTTACCGGATAAGGCGATTGACGTTATCGATGAAGCCGGCGCAGCCCAGCGGATTTTGCCTAAAGAAGAGCAAAAGAAGGTGATTGGCAAAGTGGATATCGAAGGCATTGTTTCCAAGATTGCCCGGATCCCCCCTGCGTCGGTCTCGTCTGATGACCGCAGCAAATTGCAGCATCTCGACCGGGATCTGCGCAACACGGTGTTCGGTCAGGACGACGCGATTGACGCCCTAGCGGCGGCGATCAAGATGTCTCGTTCCGGGCTGGGTAAGCCTGACAAGCCGATCGGCTCGTTTTTGTTTTCGGGCCCGACCGGTGTCGGCAAGACCGAGGTTGCCCGTCAGTTGGCGTTTACGCTCGGCATTGAACTAATCCGCTTTGATATGTCCGAGTACATGGAGCGGCACGCGGTATCGCGCCTGATTGGCGCGCCACCCGGGTATGTCGGGTTTGATCAAGGGGGCTTGCTGACTGAGGCGGTAACCAAGAAGCCACATTCGGTGCTGTTGCTCGACGAGATCGAAAAAGCGCATCCTGAAATCTTCAACATCTTGCTGCAGGTGATGGATCACGGCTCTCTGACCGATAACAACGGCCGAAAAGCTGATTTCCGTAATGTCATCATCATCATGACGACCAATGCGGGTGCCGAGAATCTGCAAAAACGTTCGATTGGTTTCTCCGACAGCAAACAGGCTGGAGACGAGTTGCAGGAAATCAAGCGGATGTTTACGCCTGAGTTCCGGAACCGTCTTGATGCCACCATCAGCTTCGGTGCACTCAGTGAAGAAGTCATTCTGCGCGTCGTCGACAAGTTCCTGATGCAGCTGGAAGAGCAGTTACATGAGAAAAAAGTCGAGGCGATTTTCACTGATGAGTTGCGTAAGCATCTCGGTGCCAAGGGCTTTGATCCATTAATGGGTGCGCGGCCGATGCAACGGCTGATTCAGGATACGATCCGCAAGGCGCTGGCTGATGAGCTGCTGTTTGGCAAATTGGTCAATGGTGGCAAGGTCACCGTGGACCTGGACTCGGAAGGCGAGGTTGATCTGGCTTTTGAAGAAGGCTCACCACCGCCGGCCGGTGATGAAGACGAGGCAGAAACAGAAAAAGAATCAGTTTGAGGATTCGGCGCTAAAATCCTGGCTATCTTTGGTGTCAACGCGGGAACAGACCAAAAGTGTTTAGTGGTCTGTTTCCGCGTTTTCTTTGGAGTGGGACCTTCAATAATGAGTGAAGAAACAGGTGATGACTGGGTTGAGACCCTGGAGCGACCTTACGCCAAGTATCTGTTGTGGACTGGCCTGGCCGCTTTTGGTTCTGTGGCTCTTGCCGTTGGATTGCAGTTTTATGCAGACATGCAGCCTTGTGCGTGGTGTACGTTGCAACGCTTGCTCTATCTGATTATTGGAGCCGGCGCGTTTGCCGCGTGGGCGCTGGCCGATTCGCCTAGAGCGGCGAGAGTGGTCAGTGTGGTGCCCTTGCTGGCCGCGTTCAGCGGACTGGCGGCGGCCATCTATCAGCATTTTGTCGCGGCCGAGAGTCTGTCCTGCGACCTGACGTTCGCGGACAAAGTCATAGCGGGTATGGGTCTGGACCGCCAGTTGCCGTGGTTGTTTGAAGCCAGGGCGATGTGTGACGAGGCCAATATGCCGTTACTCGGGCTGCCATTCTCGATCTGGAGCGCCATTCTGTTCGCGATGCTGGCGACTTTGCTTAGTATTACCGTGTTTTCCCGTGGGAGTTTGCGATGAACGCCTTGGAGTCCCTGAGGCAGAGCACGGTTGTCGTTGCCGATACGGGCGACTTCCATGCGATGCGCGAATTTCAGCCCCGCGACGCGACGACCAACCCGACCCTGATTGTTAAGGCATTACAAAAGCCCGAGTATCAGGCGCTGTTGACCGAGACTGTCGGCGCGGCAAATAGTCGTGACACCCAGACCATTGCCGATCAACTGATTGTCCGTTTTGGCCTCGAGATTCTCAAGATGATTCCCGGTCGGGTCTCGACCGAAGTTGACGCCCGGCTGTCCTTCGATACCGCCGCTAGCGTCGCCAAGGGGCGGCAGCTGATCGCTTTGTACGAGGCGGCCGGCATTGGGCGGGACCGGGTGCTGATCAAGGTAGCCGCCACCTGGGAAGGTATCAAGGCGGCCGAGCAACTTGAATCCGAAGGGATTCACTGCAACCTGACGCTGATGTTTTCTTTTGCCCAGGCGGTCGCCTGCGCCGAGGCCGGCGTTACCCTGATTTCGCCTTTTGTGGGCCGCATATACGACTGGTACAAGAAAAAAGAAGGTCGCGACTATCAGGGCGCGGAAGACCCTGGGGTTCAGTCGGTTCGTCGGATCTTCGAGTACTACAAACAACACGGCTACAAAACCGAGGTGATGGGCGCGAGTTTCCGCAACGTCGGTCAGATCATCGCGCTAGCCGGTTGTGACCTGCTGACAATCAGCCCGGACCTGATGGGGCAGTTGGCTAAAATTGATGAAGCCGTGCCTGCGCAGTTGGTTGCGGGAACGGCCGAGCCGACTGACAAGCTGACCCAGACGGAAGCGGGCTTCCGTTTCGATCTGAACGAAGATTCCATGGCAACAGACAAATTGTCTGAAGGGATTCGTCAGTTTGTTGTTGATGCTCGCCGACTTGATGAACTGATCGCCCAGGCGCTTGCAGCCGGATAGCCCGGGCGTGAAAACCATCTCCCGCTGCTTCTGATCGCGCCGAGATTCATCGCATTATTTACGAGGAGCTTTGCTGCGACGTGATCAATCAAGATAGTCGTCGTTTTTATGAAGCGTCGGCCGCCCGACTGATTGATGATGGTGCGGATTGTCTGATTCTCGGCTGCACCGAGGTCGGGATGTTGTTGAATCAAGCCAGCGCGCCTGTGCCGGTCTTTGACACGACGTTGATTCACTGTGACACCGTGTTGTCGCTTGCTCTGGAGGCCGGTGACGCGGCCATGGCGTGACGGAATAATTTCAATGGAAACCAGCCAACTGATCGTTTTTAATCTGGCTTTGCTGGCTGCTCTTATCAGTCCCGGGCCGGCATTGATGTATGCGATCTCGATCACGCTGCGCAGTGGGCGCGGCGCCGGCGTGGCCACCGGCATCGGCCTCGCGCTGATGGCATGCCTGTGGACCAGCCTGGCATTGCTGGGCCTGGACGCCTTGTTTTCTTTGTTCCCGTGGTTATATGTCGCCATGAAACTGGGCGGCGCGGCTTATCTTTTGTGGCTTGCCTGGCAAACCTGGCGGCAGGCCACAGAGCCGGCAGTGCGCAAGCCGGTAGGCAGGAGCCGTGCGTTTGTAGGCGGCTTTTCCGTCAATCTGGCAAACCCGAAGTCAGTTTTTTTCGCGGCGTCGGTGCTCGTTGTCATTTTCCCGCGGGAGCTGGGCACTCTCGAAATGGTCGCAATCGTCGCCAATCACTTTCTGGTTGAAGTCTTGGTGTATTCGGTACTTGCTTTGGCGTTGAGCGCGCCGGCCGTGGCCAGTCGATACTTGCGGATTAAACGCTGGCTGGATCGCTTTTGTGCAATTGTCCTTGGCGCGCTTGGCTTACGTCTGCTGCTGGATCAGCGCTAAGTCTTATTGTTTGCCCGTGCTGCCAAAGCCGCCGGCGCCCCGATCGCTTTGATCGAATTCGTCAACAATTTCAAAGCTGGCTTGCACCACCGGCACGATGACGAGCTGTGCAATTCGTTCGAATGGCTCGATGGTGAAAGTCGTCTTGCCTCGGTTCCAGCATGAAACCATCAGCTGGCCCTGGTAGTCAGAGTCAATCAAGCCAACCAGGTTGCCCAGCACGATGCCATGTTTGTGGCCCAGACCAGAACGGGGCAGGATGATCGCAGCAAAACCTGGGTCCGCCACATGGATGGCCAGACCCGTGGGAATCAACTCGGTCTGGCCGGGAGACAGTTCAACCGCTTGTGTGAGACAGGCGCGCAGGTCAAGGCCGGCGCTGCCGGGCGTGGCGTACGCCGGCAGGCGCTCGCGCATGGTTGGGTCAAGGACTTTAAGTTTGATGTTCACGATATTCTGACCGGGCTATTTCTTGGAGGCGGCGTTGTTCAGGACAATGCCGACGAAAATTGCCATCATTCCGGGGGCCGGGGAAAGCCCGGGGAATTGATCGCTGAAGGCAATTGATATCGTCGCCCACGCCACGCCGCCAAAAATGACGAACCGGGACAGCGTTTTGAGCAATTGGCGAAGCGTGGATCGGCCGTGCTGGGCCGCTGACTGAAGCGAAGCCGCCAGATCGGGCAGGCCTTCAAGTTGTCCGTTGGCGCCGACACTTAACGCCTGCTGAGTCCGCGCAGCGAGCGCGCCACCGGTTGACAGCGGACCTCGCTGGACAAACCTGGAATCAGATGAATCGCGTCCCGCCTGATTGTGGGATGGCGAAATCGCATTCATGATTTCGATATTGTCTTTGGAGCGCAGGGCGAGTTGCTCGGAAATCTCACGGGCTGCGGTTTCGGGGTCTTCGGGCGGAGGGCCGACGATGTTGTTGATGTAGGCGGCGAAATCCCCGTCAGGCGGCTCGAGCGAGATTAACTGGTTCATTCAACCGTGCCCGGGAAAGCCAGTGAAACCCGGCCGGCGCGAGCCTTTGAGGAGGGTAGCCGGTGGGCGATCTCGCGGACCAGTTCCGAGGCCAGTGCCCGTTTGCTTTGCACGGAAGTTGAGCGATGACCGTTTTGATCGATTAGCAGCAGTTGATTATCATCAAGGCCAAACGTGGCCGGACCAATATTAGCGACCAGCAAAGGAACGTTTTTCCGGACCCTTTTGGCCGTGGCGTTTTCAAGCAAGTCCTGGCTTTCAGCGGCGAACCCGACGCAATAAGGCGGATCTTCAAGCGCGGCGACTTCACTGAGGATGTCGGGGTTTTCTATAAACGTCAGCGACGGGGTCCGTTGCTTGGCGGTTTTCTTGATTTTTCGATCGCTGGCGTTCTCGACCCGCCAGTCCGCAACGGCTGCCACACCGATAAACACATCCGGTCTTGACTCACAGGCGCGCATAACGGCTTTGTGCATCTGCAATGCACTGGTGACGTTAGTACGGTTGACACCTAGCGGGGTGATTTGCTGGCAAGGCCCGGCAATCAGATCGACCGAAGCACCGGCGTTGGCCAGTGCGCGCGCCAGTTCGAAACCCATCTTGCCGCTGGAGCGATTGGTAATGCCGCGAACCGGGTCGATAGCCTCATAGGTCGGGCCGGCTGTGACTACAACTCGAATGCCTTCCAGGAATGACGGGGTGAGCAAAGCTGTAACGGCTTCGGTGATTTCGGCCGGTTCCATCATGCGGCCGTCGCCCGTTTCTCCGCAGGCCTGGTCGCCGGTGCCCGGACCAATCAATGTGGTGCCGTCTGCCCGCAACGTCTTGGCGTTGCGCTGGGTTGCCGGGTGAGCCCACATTTCGCGATTCATTGCCGGCGCCATGGCGAGCGTTCTATTGCTGGCCAGACACAGCGTGGATAAGAGGTCGTCGCAATGGCCGTTGGCTACCTTGGCCATGAAATCGGCGGTTGCCGGCGCGACCAGCACCAGATCAGCCTGCCGACTCAACTCGATGTGGGCCATTGCATTGCTTACCCGGGGGTCCCAGGCGTCTGTATAGACCGGCTGCCCGGTCAGTGCCTGAAATGTAGCGGTGCCAACAAAGTTCTGGGCCGCCTCGGTCATCACAACCTGAACCGTGGCGCCACGCTTCTGCAAAGCCCGCAACAAGACAGCGGACTTGTAAGCGGCAACGCCTCCGGTGACGCCAAGCAAAATTCGCTTGCCAGTGAGTTCTGCCGTGGAGGAGATTCGGTGTCGGGTCATGAGCTTGTTGCCACTGATTTGCGATGACGCCGCCAGCGCCGAAATTCATCGAGAATCAGACAAATTCCGCCGAGCGTAATAGCGCTATCGGCCAGGTTAAAGGCTGGAAAATAATGAGGGTGGATGTAAAAGAGCAAAAAGTCCACGACCTTTTCGTGGATCAGACGATCTATGACATTGCCAAGCGCACCGCCCAGGATCATCGCCAACCCGAAGCTGAACAGCTTTTGACCGACCGACTGACGCATCAGGTAGATGAGAAAGATAGAGGCGACAACGCCCAATGCGGTGAAAAACCAGCGTTGCCAGCCGCCGGCGTTGGCCAGAAAACTGAACGCCGCGCCCGGGTTATACCAAAGTGTCAGATCGAACAGACCCGATATGACATTGAGGCGTTCGTGCTCGGCGAACAGACTGAGAATCCACCATTTGCTGGCTTGGTCGAGTGCGATAACCGCCATGGCCAACGCCAGCCACGAGGCAATGCTTCTGAAGTTGCCGGTTGTTTGCTCAGGCATGTTCTCGAGCCTCGGGTTTCCCGTACAGGTTGCCTTCGCAGCGCCCGCACAAACCCGGGTGCTCACCATCGGTGGCGACGTCACTGCGGTAGTGCCAGCACCGCTCGCATTTGTTCTGGCCGCTGGCGCTGACAGAAATAGTTGCCGGCCCGGTATCATTGTCCGCACGGGTCAGGTCCGCGCGCGAAGTAATCAGGACAAACCTGAGATCCGGTCCGAGCGAGTTCAGCGCTTCAAAAAGGGCGCCACCCGCTTTGATGTCGATTTCTGCTTGCAGGGACGAGCCAATGTGACCAGCTTCCCGCTGCTCTTCGATTTTTTTCAGGACGTCTTCGCGGAAGGATCGAATGAGCTGCCACCGATTGGCCAGGGCATCGGAGTCGGCAATCTCAGGAAATTTCAGATAGGTTTGCGAGAAAATCGTTTCGGTTTCGGCGGCCAGTTCGGGTTCAACGAGCGGCCAGGCTTCTTCGGCGGTAAACGACAAAATAGGCGCCATCAGCCGAAGCATGGAACGGGTAATCAGGTGCAAGGCGGTTTGCGCAGACCGTCGGGCGTGGCTGTCAGCACCGGTCGTGTAAAGTCGGTCTTTCAGAATGTCCAGATAAAAAGCACCTAGTTCTTCAGAGCAGAAAGTCTGCATACGAGCAACCGCCGGGTGAAACTCAAAGCGTTCAAAGTCGGTCTCGATTTGCTGCTGCCATTGCTGGGTCATCAGAACCGCATAACGATCCAGCTCAAGCATTTCATTGACAGGTATGGCGTGTCTGGCCGGATCAAAGTCGCTGGTATTGGCCAGCATGAAGCGCAGCGTATTGCGAATTCGACGATAGGCCTCGGTCACCCGTTTGAGGATTTCTTCCGAGAGTTTCAACTCGCCCGAGTAGTCGGAGCTGGCAACCCACAAGCGTAGAATTTCGGCGCCGAGTTTGCCGGTGATGTCTTGAGGGTCAATGCCGTTGCCCATCGATTTGGACATCTTGCGGCCCTGGCCGTCGACCACAAATCCGTGGGTGAGCAGGGCTTTGTAAGGCGGGCAGCCATTGAGCATCGAAGAGGTCAGCAATGACGAGTGAAACCAGCCGCGATGCTGGTCGCTGCCTTCAAGATAGAGATCGGCCGGAAAATGCGATTGGGCGGCGTGAGAGCCACGCAGGACGGTTTGGTGGGTTGAGCCCGAATCGAACCAGACATCCAGCGTATCGCGATTCTTTTCCCATTGCCCGTCGTCTGATGCGCCGATGCCGGTCAGCAATTCGCTGACTGTCACGCGTTGCCATGCCTCGATGCCTTCTTTTTCGATGCGCTGGGCGACCAGTTCGAGCATTTCTTTGTTACGCGGGTGTAGTTCGCCGGTTTCGCGGTGGACGACGAATGCCATTGGCGTACCCCATTGGCGCTGACGGGAAAGCGTCCAGTCGGGTCGGTTCGCAATCATCGCGTGCAGGCGTGCTTTGCCCCAGGCCGGGAAAAAACTGGTGGCATCGATTCCCTTGAGAGCGGTGTCACGCAGGCTCGCCGCGCCATCGGACGGTAGTTTGTCCATGCTGGCGAACCACTGCGAAGACGCCCGGTAAATGATGGGCGTCTTGTGACGCCAGCAGTGCATATAGCTGTGCGTGTATTTCTGGTCGTTGAACAAAGCGCCCGCGTCGCGCAAGGCTTCAACGATGTGCGGATTGGCTTTCCAGATATGCTGGCCACCGAAGTGATCCAGCCAGTCGGCGTAGACGCCATTGCCCAGCACGGGCTGCAGAATCTGATCGTCGGTCATTCCGGCGTTTTTGCAGGAATGGAAATCGTCTACGCCGTAGGCGGGCGATGAATGTACGACACCGGTACCGGTTTCAATCGTGACATAGTCGCCCAGGTAGATCGGTGACTCCCGGTCATAAAGCGGATGCTTAAACGACAGGTTCTCAAGCGCGGCGCCGGCGCAGGTGGCAATCACTTCACCGCTCAATCCGTAGGCCTGCAGGCAAAACTCGACTCTCTCGCGGGCCACCAACAGCAGGCACGGTTGCTCTTGCCAGTCAGTTTTGACGAGCGCGTACTCCAGTTCGGGGTGAACATTGAGCGCCTGGTTGGCGGGAATCGTCCAGGGGGTGGTCGTCCAGATAATGCAGTAACCCCGTGCGACCGGCAGTGAGTCCAGGCCGAATGCCTTGCTCAGTGCCTCGCTTTGGGATGGGACAAATTCAAAGCCAACATCAATCGCGACATCATGTTTGTCGGCATATTCGACTTCGGCTTCAGCCAGGGCGCTGCCGCAGTCGAAACACCAGTTCACCGGTTTGAGGCCGCGATAGACGTACCCTTTGTCAACCAGTTTGCCCAGCGTGCGTAATTCGTCCGCTTCGTTGCGCGGGTTCATGGTCAGATAGGGGTTGTCCCATTCGCCCAGAACTCCCAGGCGGATGAAGTCCTGGCGTTGTTTGTCAATTTGCTCGGTGGCATAAGCGCGGGACTTCGCCTGTACTTCATCGGCGGGCAGGCCGCGGCCGTACTTTTTCTCGATCTGGATTTCAATCGGCATGCCATGGCAATCCCAGCCCGGCACGTAGCGCGCATCAAAGCCTGCCATGTTCCGGCTTTTGACGATGGTGTCTTTGAGGATTTTGTTGACGGCGTGACCAGTGTGAATCGCGCCGTTGGCGTATGGCGGACCGTCGTGAAGCACCCAGACCGGACGCCCCTCCGAGAGCTTGCGAATCTTCTGGTAAATACCGTTGCTTTGCCATTGGGCAACCCATTCGGGTTCGCGCCTGGCCAGGTTGCCACGCATGGGAAATGGCGTGTCGGCCAGATTCAGCGTGTCGCGATAAACAGAAGCCTTCTCTTTCGGGTTATTGGCTTTGGACATTTGTTTCCTGTGGTGCGGCAAACCAGGCGCGAGCCTGGGCGGTATCAATAGCGATTTGGTCTTTTAGGAGATCGAGCGAGTCGAAGTTTTCTTCATTGCGCAGCTTGCCCAGAAATTCAACCCGAAGCAGGTCGCCGTATAAGTCACCATTGAAATCAAGCAGGTGAACCTCCAGCAGGAACCGGCCGTTATGCTCGACTGCAGGGCGTGTGCCAAGACTGGCTACCGCAGGCAGGCCCTGACCGTCCGCGCTGCCACCTTTGCTGGCCTTGATCCCGTGTACCCGTACAACGAATATGCCGGACAACGCCGGTTGTGGGAAAGGCAGTCGCAGGTTGATGGTTGGGAAACCCAGTTCGCGGCCAAGCTGGCGGCCATGAATGACGTGGCCGCTGATCGCGTAGCGGCGGCCTAGCAGGCGTTCGAGTTGAATGAAATCGCCTTGCGCGAGCGCGGACCGTACTCTTGAACTGGAGACTCTTTGTTCGTCAACGGTCACGGTACTGGTGCGATGTAGCTCATAGCCAAACTGACCGGACAACTGGCTCAGCAGATTGAAATCGCCTTGTCGCCTGGCGCCGAAACGAAAATCGTCGCCGATCAACAAGGTCTTGGCCATCAGGCCATCAGCAATGATTTCCTTGACGAACAGCTCAGCCGACATGCTGGCCAGTGTTTGATTGAAATTGGCGATGCAAACCCGGTCAACACCGTTGGCAGCCAGCGCTTCCAGCTTGTCGCGTTCGGTGCTGATTCTGGGGACGCTGGGTTGCCCGCGACTGGCCGCGAAGAAGTCCCGGGGGTGCGGCTCGAATGTCAGGACACACCGCGCAAGCGGCTCGTGATCCTGGGCGGCGGCGGCTTTCCGGGCGAGGTCCGCAGATGCTGCGAGATCGACCAGCTGCGCCAGCATGGCCTGATGGCCCAGATGCACGCCATCGAAATTTCCGATGGTCAGGGCGCAGGGGCGACGTTCAGCAAGGGGCGGAAGGGTCCGGTACACCTCCATGAATATGATCTTCTGGCTGGGAAAGCCTTTTATTATAAGGGTTTGGCCGGAAACTTTCGTACGGACCTGGTTGGCGCGGTGCTACACTCGCGCCGCATGAATGCGGTGAAGTCAGTAGTGATTCTAATTTCCGGTCGCGGCTCGAACATGATCGAGATCGCGAGGCGTTGTCTGGCCGAGGGCTGGCCGGCCAAAATCACCTGTGTGATCAGCAATCGAGCCGACGCGCCGGGCCTGCAGGCAGCTGCAGATATGGGCATACCGACTGCCGTCCTGGACCATCGTAATTTCCCTGATCGAGCCGCTTTTGACGCCTCTCTGGCCGATCTGATTGACCAGTACCGGCCGGATGTGGTCGTGCTGGCCGGTTTCATGCGTATCCTGACTCCCGAGTTTGTCAGTCGGTATGACGACCGGCTGATTAACGTTCATCCGTCGCTGTTGCCCGCTTTTACCGGGCTGCATACTCATCAGCGGGCTCTGGATGCCGGTGTCAAAGTCCATGGGGCGACGGTACACTTCGTTATCGCGGAGTTGGATGCCGGCCCTATTATTGCGCAGGCCGCCGTGCCGGTCCTCGACGACGACACGGCAGAGGCGTTGATGGCCCGGGTGCAGGCTGCCGAGCACCGAATTTATCCTGAAGCGGTGCGCTGGATGGTCAGTGACCAGTTAGTAAAAGAAAATGACAGAACCCGGTTAGCAGGCGCGGCCGGACCCGCGCTGCTGCTGCCTGATACCGATACGCCGCGCTAGCCAGAAAACAGGAATTTCTACCGTGAATCGAACCCCCCGAGCGGGTGGTAAAAAGTCGTCCGCCGCGCCGCGCTCTCATTCGGCGCGTCGCAATGCCCGCCGCGAAGAACCACTGACGCTGGACAAAGCCCTCGAGAAATCCATGGGGGAGGCGCTTACCTTCGAGAAGCCTGCTGACCGGCTGCTCAGCGACTTTTTTCGAGCCCATAAAGGGCTGGGGCGACGCGATCGCGGCATGATTGCCGATCGTATCTTTGATGCGATTCGTCAGCGCCGGCTATATGCCCACCTGGCCGAATCAGGAGCCGGGTCCATCGCCCGGCGGATGGCACTTATCGCCGACGCGGCTCAACCGCAGTCGATTATGCGGACCAGTCCTGATGAGCAGGCCTGGCTGGCCAGCCTCACCAAAATTGACCGGGCCACGCTCGGACTTGCGATTCAATACAGTCTGCCCGACTGGCTGTTGGAAGGCTTGCAGGCCCAGGATATTCCGCAGGGACTGGCGGTGCTGGCTGAAAGTCTTTTGCAGCCGGCGGCGCTGGATGTGCGAGCCAATCTGCTCAAAACAGACGCTGAGGGACTGAAACAGTCTCTCGACAAGGAGTCGGTTACGGCCAGCGGTTTTGCCGACGGTGCACTCAGCGAAGCAGCCACGGCATTGCGTATACAAGGGCATCCGGCGATTGAAAGACTCGACTGCTTTGCAGCCGGTCACTTCGAAGTACAGGACGCCGGTAGCCAGTGGGTTGCCCATCGGGCTGGCGCCAAACGGGGCCAGACTGTCGTGGATTTCTGCGCTGGCGCCGGCGGTAAGACGCTGGCGATGGCCGCCATGATGCGCGGTAGCGGACAAATCTACGCCTGTGATACTTCGTTGCCACGGTTGTCCCGGCTTAAGCCGCGCCTGGCGCGCTCGGGCGCAACAAACGTCCAGCCCATGCACATTGAGTCAGAACACGATAAACGTTTGCGTAAGATTCGGGGCCGGGTAGATCTGGTGCTGGTGGACGCGCCTTGCAGCGGGACCGGGACGCTGCGTCGAAACCCGGATCTCAAATGGCGCCAGCAAGGTCTCGGTCTGATTCGGCTGGCAAAATTGCAACAGTCGATTCTTACCGAGGCGGCACGCCTGCTCAAGCCGGGCGGACGACTCGTTTATGTCACTTGCAGCCTGCTGGAGCAGGAGAATGAGGCTGTAGCGGCCGGTTTCGAGGCAAGTGAGGAATTCGCCTCGCTGGGTCTGGCCCGGCTCGATATGAGTCGGCCGGGTAACAAGCTCGCTGCAGACGGCGGCGGTACGTCAGATCGGGCGGTTTCAGCGGGTGACTCCGGCGAGAGCACTGGCTTTGTGCGGTTATGGCCCCATCTGGAAGATTCAGACGGTTTCTTTATCGCGGGCTGGCTTCGACAGTCGGGTTAGAGGCACAGTTTTTCCCTTTATTTTCAAACGGATGCGCCGCTCTGACCTTATAATGGTCTTCGGGCTTGATCAGAGTCAAAAACATACCGGCAGTTTCATTGACACTGCGGGGTGGTTTTAGCCGGAAACTGGCTGTTTTGCCTGTTTCTTTTGATGAGATATCTACGCGACGGAAATCAGTCGCGTCCAAGTCATAGCGAGTGGTTTGTTGTCGAGGCTAGTCGCCCACTGATCAGGGCGGCTGATTTTCGGAACCACAGTGTCTTTGATCCCGGTAAAATGTAGAAAATGTATTTCAGGAGTAACAGAAATTGATTGATGCGATCCTCCGCTTTTTAGATCAGGGTCTGCTGGACCTTAGTTGGTGGCAGCTTATTCTGGTTGCGTTGCTGTTTACTCACATCACAATTGCTGCGGTGACAATTTTTCTGCACCGTTGTCAGGCTCATCGCGGATTGGATCTGCATCCGATTCCGAGTCATTTCTTCCGGGCCTGGCTCTGGTTGACAACCGGCATGGTGACCAAGGAATGGGTGGCGGTGCACCGTAAGCATCACGCCAAGTGCGAACGTGAAGGCGATCCGCATAGCCCGAAAGTCTTCGGGCTGAAAAAAGTGCTGCTGGAAGGCTCCGAACTTTACCGTTCTGAATCAAAAGTAGAAGAAACGCTGGAGAAATATGGTCGCGGTACGCCCGACGACTGGCTTGAGCGCCAGTTCTATACCGGTCGCTCTGTCCTGGGCGTGAGCCTGATGATGGTGATCGACATTCTGTTATTCGGCGTTGCCGGTGTCGCGATCTGGGGCGTGCAGATGATCTGGATTCCGGTGACTGCTGCAGGCATCATCAATGGCCTGGGCCATGCCATCGGCTATCGCAATTTCGATATTGTCGATGCCTCCACGAATCTGGGGCCGTTTGGCATCATCATTGGTGGCGAAGAGCTGCACAACAATCACCATGCTTATCCAACCTCAGCCAAGCTTTCGTCCAAGTGGTACGAGTTTGATATTGGCTGGATGTACATTCGCATTCTGTCGATGCTCGGCCTGGCCAAAGTCAAGAAAGTTGCACCGAAGCCCCGATTTATCGCGTCAGGTGCCAAGTCTGAGGCTGATGCCGAGACCCTCCAGGCGGTGATTGCCCTGCGCTATGAAGTAATGGCGCAATATGGACGGGCAATCAAGAAGGCTTGTACCGATGAGGCTGCACGTCTCAAGGCTTTGAAAAGCCCGAACTCGCAGATGTTCCTGTCGGCGCGTAGTTGGTTGCACCTCGATTCGTCTAAATGGACGGGCGAGCAGCAGGCGAAAGTGTCCGAGATGTGTGAGGCCAGTGAGCACGTCAAGACGCTGGTAGATATGCGGGCTCAGCTTTCAAGTATCTGGGATCGCTCCAATCATTCCGGTGAGCAGTTGTTGAAGCGTTTGCAGCAATGGTGCGAGGAGGCTGAAGCCAGTGGTGTTCGCGCGTTGCAGGAGTTGTCTATGCAGATGAAGCGGTTTGCGCCTGTTTGAGGTGTGCTTCGCTTTATCAGAACCCCGCTTTTTGGCGGGGTTTTTTTTGTCTGTGGTTGGGCGGGATTCGAGCGGGCGGGATGGGGTGTCGGGGCGTGGCGGAGGCTGCGGTCCGGCTGGGCCGGACTTCCCGCGTGGCGACGCCTGATTGGGGGTTGGCATCTAACTCGCTTCGCTCAGACAGGAT
>JBOEGY010000001.1:599121-966928 GCA_050633665.1 Burkholderiaceae bacterium
GGCGTCGCCACGCGGCTTGCCTCGATTGCCACGCCCCGACACCCCATCCCGCCCGCTCGAATCTGTGACGCCGTCGGACTGAGTTTGGTGGGTCGATGGGCGCTGCGCTGGGGTTGGTATCTGACTCGCTTCGCTCAGACAGGATGCCAAGCTATCCCCAATCAGGCGTCGCCACGCGGCTTGCCTTGATTGCCGCGCCCCGACCCCCATCCCGCCCGCTCGAATCTGTGACGCCGTCGGACTGCGCTTGGTGGGTCGATGGGCGCTGCGTTATCTGGGGGCGCAAAAAAGGGAGCCTGGGCTCCCTTTATTTGTTGCCATGTTGCGCTGGATCGGGTCTTACTTGATCTTGGCTTCTTTGTAGGCAACGTGTTTGCGCACGACAGGGTCGTACTTTTTCATTTCGATTTTCTCGGGCATTGTCCGCTTGTTTTTGGTGGTCGTGTAGAAATGACCGGTACCGGCGGTAGACTCAAGTTTAATTTTTTCGCGCATGGCTGAACCCTTCGTTTAGCTGCTCATTAATTAGCTAGTGCTTAATTATTTAGTGCTTAGTTAGCTAGTGCTTTCGCGGCTTTTTCGGCCAGCACTACTTCGATGCCTTTCTTGTCGATCAAGCGAAGAGCAGCATTGGACACGCGCAGGCGAATCCAGCGGTTCTCGCTTTCAAGCCAGAAGCGGCGGCTGTGCAAGTTGGGCAGGAAGCGACGCTTGTTCTTGTTATTGGCGTGCGACACATTATTGCCCGACATCGGGCCTTTGCCGGTAATCTCACAAACGCGTGACATTTGAATTCTCTCTAGATTTAATGCTGGGGTAACCAGCGATTATAGCGCGCTTCGGTGGTCCTGGGCAATCGGATGGCAGGGTAATTGCCTGGCTAAGTTAAATCAGACCGTGTTCGGCAAACGACATGGTGCGATTTCCGGCAATGATCAGGTGATCCAGCACTCTTATTTCAAGATGCGAAAGGGCGCTTTTAAGGGCGTCGGTCAGAAGTCGGTCGGCATGGCTTGGTTCGGCCAGACCGCTGGGGTGATTGTGAGCAAAGATGATTGCCCCGGCATTGAGTTCGATTGCCCGCCGGACAATTTCGCGTGGGTAGACGGCTGTTTGCGACAAAGTACCCCTGAATAATTCGTCCGCAGACAGCAGACGGTTCTGGTTGTCGAGAAATAACGCGACAAAAGATTCGGAGGGACGGTCGCGCAGCCACAGGGTGAGGTACTCGCGCACGGCGGCAGGCGAATTCAACGCGTCACCGCGGCTGATTTCGCCTTTGAGGCTGCGTTTGACCAGTTCGCCGGCCGCTTGCAGCAGCGCCCATTTGGCCGGACCCAGCCCGGCGGCACTACAGGCTGCCTGCCGGCTGGCGCGGGTCAGCCCGTGCAGGCCGTTGAAGCGGGTTAGTAAATCCTGGGCCAGCGCGACTGCGCTTTTGCCGGCCACCCCGGTGCGCAAACAGACCGCCAGCAGCTCGGCGTCGGACAAAGCGTCGGCGCCTTCGTTCAATAAGCGTTCGCGGGGCCGCTCGCTTGCAGGCCAATCGGATATTCCAGCCATTCATCCCTTACCATTGCGAGATGGAATCAGCGACACCTACCGTAAGCGCCACCTCCCATCTAACCTTGCACTATCGGGTAAGTTTGCGTGAGCCTCCCACAGAAGTCATTAGTACTTTCGGCTCACGCCCTGCGACTATCCAGATGGGGGGCGGGCAATTGGCCGAACCACTGGAGAGCCGTTTACTGGGTCTTCGCGAAGGCGAATCGGGGCGCTTTGAGCTAGACGGAGCCAATGCCTATGGGGAGCGGCAGGCGGCACTGGTGCAGTCTCTGACCCGCCAGATGTTCGACCAGCATGTGGATACCGAAGCCGATGGCGAATTTGCTCCGGGTGATGTGGTCGAATTGACCGGGCCGGGTGGCGAGCGGGTTGCCGGCGTGATCAAGACCATAGACAGCGAGCGCGTTGTGGTTGATCTGAACCATCCGCTGGCTGGTCAGGATATCGTGTTTGAAGTTGACGTCATCGGCGTGTTGTAGCGCGGCTGGTCGCGCTGACACTGCAGAAAATACTCAAGAGTTCAGGAAACCATTATGGAAGCACTATTAGCTCAGCCGCGCGGCTTTTGCGCTGGCGTTGATCGGGCCATTGATATCGTGGAGCGCGCGATTGAGCAATTTGGCGCACCGATTTATGTTCGTCACGAGATTGTTCACAACGATTTCGTCGTCAAGGCGTTGCGCGATAAAGGCGCCATATTTGTTGACGAATTAGTCGAAGTGCCTGACGGCGCAACCGTTATTTTTTCAGCTCACGGCGTTGCAAAATCTGTTCGCGAAGAGGCTGCGAATCGCGATGTCCGGGTTTTCGATGCAACCTGTCCGCTGGTGACAAAAGTACACGTGGAAGTTGCCAAGATGCGTCGCGACGGTCGTGAGGTTGTGATGATCGGCCATGCTGGCCACCCGGAAGTTGAAGGGACGATGGGGCAGGCTGACGAGGGCATTTATCTCGTGGAAAGTGAGCAAGACGTTTCCAGGCTAACGGTGAAAGACCCCGATGGGTTAGCTTACGTCACGCAGACAACCTTATCTGTTGACGACTGCCAGGGCGTAATTCGTGCGCTTAAGCAGCGCTTCCCAAATATTGCCGAACCCAAGAAGCAAGATATTTGTTACGCGACCCAGAACCGTCAGGATGCGGTCAAATTCATGGCGCCGCAATGCGATCTGGTGTTGGTGATCGGGTCGCCCACCAGTTCAAACTCGACGCGACTGCGTGAGGTAGCAGAGAAGCTTGGTTGTGAAGCGCGGATGATCGGCTCGGCCGCTGAACTGGATCCAGCCTGGTTGGAAGGGCGCAAAAAGATCGGCGTGACAGCCGGCGCCTCAGCGCCCGAACTGCTGGTTACCGAACTTGTCGACCGACTCAAGGGGTTGGGTGTCAAGAGTGTCCGTCCGCTGGACGGAGTTCTCGAACAAATGACTTTTCCACTGCCCCGTGGTTTGTCTCGGCCGGGTGCGCCGAAATCGGGGTGAAGGCTGTTCGGGGGCTGCCTGCCAGGCCTCGTCAATGCTCGCCTGAGTCGCTTCGAGCAGGCTGATCACTTCTTGTCGGCGGGTTCGCCAGTTGGCCTGATCGCGCTCAACTTCTTTGAGTCCGTTGACCGCTTGCGCAACATTTTTAATTTTGTCTTCCTGCCCACCGGTGCCGTCGCGCAAGTCGTCCAGTTGCGCGCCCAGCACGACGACTGTGTCAGTTAGTTCGCGCATGGTTTGCGCTATACCGCTGGCCAGTTGTGAGCCGGAGCTGGCGCGGGCGCTGTTCTCCGCCAGGCGTGCGCGCATCTTGCTTGAGGTTTCAGCACTGCGCAGCGCCAGGCTTCGTACTTCATCAGCCAGAATCGCAAAGCTGCGACCCTGGTTGCCGGCCCGAGCCGCTTCAACCTGTGCATTGAGTGCGAGCACGTTGGTGCGAAACGCAATCTGCTCCAATTCACTGACAGACCGGTTGACCCGCTGAGAGTTCTCGTCGAGTTGCGCGATCGTGCCGGCGAGTTCGTCCAGTCTTTCGCTACCGTCATTGGCGACATGTTTTGCATGGTGGCCCAATTCGTGCATCGTTCGGGTAGCGATCGCGGTTGCGCTGATATTGTGTTGGAACTCGCTGAGGGCTTGCCGGCTGGTATCGAGGCAATAAGAGATCGGTCGGTCGGGGTCGGCAGGCATGCTGCGCAATTCGTTAAGCGCGGTTTCCAGTTGGTCTTCCAGGTTCCGGGCGGCGCGCTGCTTTTGAGTGAGCAACTGGCGCGCACAAACCCAGCCAAGCAAGGCAATCAGAACCAGCGCGGTCGCCGCTTTGGAAGGCGAGATGGCCAGATCAATGACGGGTCTTGCCTGCGCGGTGACCAACTGGGCATCCAGTACCTGGCGCAAGCCGTCCAGTGATTGCGCGGCCTGTTCCCAGCTCTTGCGAATCTGGCTGACTTTGATTTCTGAGCGTTCAAGCGCTGACTCGTCGATTGTCTGGCTAATCTCGTCAAAGCTCCGGCCGAGCAGCGTCTTGGCCGGATTGGCGGCCCCGGCCAGTTCAGTGGGCTCCAGAACAGCATTGATTTGATTTAAGGCAGCGTTCGCTTGTTGGCCCCGGGTTTGAGCCAGGTCGCGGGCGGTTTGCAGGCCGGCCGAATCACGGTTGGTCCAGGCCAGCAAACCAGCCAGCAAGTCTGAGCGCGCGGCTTCGTGCAGGCGTTCGGTTTTGACCTGATGGGAAATCGCAATGTTGAGGCGCTCGGACAGGTCGCTGGTGGGCGCAGACGTGTTGATTAGCAGCGTGGCCGCGTAGATTGCCACGGGCAGGACCAGGCAGGCGATCAACACATGGTTGAGCACTGTGGGGCCAGTCAGCTTATGGATCAGTCGGTTCACAATTGGTCGCGCGATTTGCCGAAAATCTAGGCGGGCGATCTACTCCTATATGAGCAGTCTGACGCCTGTGGGCTGACAACTGTAGGTATGGCCGATAGCTGGTAGCCAGGAGCCACTGGATGGCCAACGGGCCCGCGTAGCCGGTCTGTTTCGCGGGTTTTCGGAGCGCCGTTTCCTGTGCAATCCGGCCTGTGCGACAGAAATCAGCGGCCCCCCTAAGCTAGCCGGATGAACATCCCATCGACCGCAAATTCATCCGTCACCGAGTTGTTTGATCGGTTTGCCTTTGCCCTTTGCGTTTGTCAGCGGTGATGCCGCATCACTCGCGTTGTGCCTGACGGCAGATTTCGTCTGGTGTTTGCCGACTCACACTTAGAGTTTTAAGGCGATACGGTGGTACGGAGCGACCGGGGGATGATTGCCGATGCCGATGCCGACGGCGCCAATCTGGCGTTGGCTGGCATGGATGTATTCTTCGATCAGGATACGGCCCGGCTTGAACCGACCAGGAATCCACTTAGCATGAGCTCAGCACAGAAACCGTAACCCCTCGGTGCAAACCGTAACCCATCTCTCCGGTTAGAACCGTTGGAACCACGGGGTTTTTGGTGCTGGAGAGAGGAGTCGAACCCCCGACCTTCTCATTACGAATGAGCTGCTCTACCAACTGAGCTACACCAGCACAGCCGGCAATTGTAGCAGTGGAATTGACACTGGCAACCAGCAGGTGATGATCAGACGCGACACCGGACGCAGGGTTTTAGCGGGATTCGTGAATCGCGACTGCCGCTGTCAGGACGCCTGCGTCGTCTTGTGGTCCACCGATGAGTTGCAGGCCTGCGATAGCCCGCGGGCTAATGGGGGAGTGGCCGAACGGCGAAAGCCGTTGATCGCCCGCCGGAATACTGATTGCAGGCAGTCCGCCCAGAGTGGCCGGAATTGTTGATTCCATCCAGCGGTGATAGGTGTCCATAGGCCGCCCGTTGATTTCGCGCGGCCACCGCGTCGCGAGATCAAAAGGAAAGACCTGGGCAGTCGGAGAGGCCAGAAAGTTCACTTTCTCAAACAGTTTTAGTGCCGCCTGGAACCAGGCGGTTCGTTCGGTCGAAGCAGCAAAGAAATCGGCAGCACTGGCCTTGGCCGCCTGCTCGGCTTCCCAGCGGGCTTCGGGTTTAAGCTGTGAGCGGGTTTCCGGATTGTTATTGAGCGGAGCCAGTTTGCCGCCTTGCAGCCCCTGGCGCAGCGTCAGCCAGCAGTGCCAAAGGCGTTCGGGGTTGATCCCGAGCGTGATCGGTTCAATGCGCGCGCCCAGTGATTCGAGTCGGCCTAGTGTCCCGGCGATCATATCGAGCAATCCGGGATCGGTTGCAAGATATCCATCCAGGTCGCCGAGCCAGCCGATAGTTTTGCCGGCAAGTGGTTTGTCAGACAGTTGGCCGGCGGAAAGGTTCGCAATTGCCAGGAAGCCGGCACCGTCTCCCGGCAAAGACAATGGTGACCTGGGATCGGCTCCAGCCTGCGTCGCGAGCAGGCGTGCGCAGTCCTGTGGGGTTCTGCCCATCGGGCCTTCAACACCCAGCTGCTGCACAAAAACGTCCGCTACCGGAAAAGAAGGCACCCGGCCGAAACTTGGCCGGAACCCATAAATGCCGTTGAACGCTGCCGGGTTTCTCAGTGACCCCATCATGTCGCTGCCGTCAGCGACTGGCAGCAGATTTAGTGCGAGCGCTGTGGCCGCACCACCACTGGAGCCCCCGGCGGTCAAGGCGGGATTCAGAGCGTTGCGGGTGGCACCATAAACCTCGTTAAAGGTTTGCGAGCCGAGTCCGAATTCCGGTGTGTTCGATTTGCCGATGATGATCGCGCCTTCGGCCCTGGCCCGGGCGACGTTCAGCGAGTCGATTGTGGCCCGCTGACTGGCAAATATCGGCGAACCGTTTGAAGTGACAAAACCGATCGCATTGGACAGGTCTTTCGGGGTTTGCGGAATACCGTGCAACCAGCCTCTGGAGTTTCCGTCAGTCAGCTCCCGGTCGTATTGATCCGCCTGCGCCAGGCTGATCTCATGATCTTGTAAGGCCACCAGAGCGTTATAGGCCGGATTGTGTCGGTCAATACGAGTCAGGTAGGCCTGCATGACTTCACGGCACGACACGGTTCTGGCATGAATGGCGGCGCTGAGTTCGAGCGCCGTCATGGCGGTGATTGGATCCGGTGGAGAAGGGGGGTCGGAAGGGTCAGGCGGGAGTGGCACCGGCGGCAGTTCTTGCGGGCGAGATATGAAACTAGCTGGCGCGGCAGCGTTTTCCGGTAAAGGGGTGTTCATTGGCTTAGTGTCCTTTCAGAGTCCGGGACAATTGATCAACAAAGGGTTGGACCTCACGGGGGGTAAGCGCAAGCGTAGCGGCAACCGTCGGAAATCGCAGTGTGACTTTTAATTCATGAAGCAGGCGGTGATTCGACAATCGTCTGGACTCGCGCATGAAAGACCACATCATCGTACTGACTTCTTCCTGAGCCTGCCGGGGGCTTAGCCGGCGAGGCCGGGGCAGGCCGAAATGATCGGCGACCTGATCGAAGTAGTCGCCCATTTTGATTTGCTGGCCATCAGTGGCGTTGAAAGCCCTGCCGTTTGGGCCGCGCAAGACAGCGGTTCGCAGTGAACGAGCCAGATCATCCGCGTGAATATGACTGCTGAAACTGTCCTCGCTGGCCTGCAAAGCAGGCAGTCCCGCCAGCAGGCGCTTCACTGGTAACCGGTTTTCAGCATAAATACTCGGCGCGCGCAGGCGAACGCCTTTCAGTGGGCCGGTGCGGCGGTGCCTGCCCAGGCGACGGATTTGTCGCTCTGCGTCGGCGCGCCGTATGGCCCTGACGGACTCGGGGCGAACAGGGGCTGCTTCGGTGAGCAGGCGTCCGCCCGCATTGCCGTAGACCCCTGTTGTGCCGCAATAAGCCAGATGGACCGTAGCCGGGTATTTTTGCCCCCCCAGGCGAGCCAGAAACCCGCGCAAACGGTTGTCGAGTTGATTCCGGGCGTCGGGTGGTGCCAGATAGATCATTCGGCTGGCAAGACCCGCCAGGCGCCGGCAGTCGCGGGGAGAGTCGAGATCGATCTGCAGGGCGCGCCCGCCAGCCTGTCTGATCTGAGCGCTTTGCTCACGGCGACGGGCTGTACCGATAATGCGGGCTCTCGCGGCGTGTTGCTGCAGTATTCTCACGCCTACATCGCCGCAACCGACTACCAGAATTCGCATCTGGCGAAAAAGGCGTGGGTAGAAAACCCGCGGTTGGGCGGTTCGAAGACGTTTTGTTGGCATCGGGCGATAATAAGGCCTGAATCTATCCGGGCGTCTGCTGCGTCCATAAGCCAGGGGGTCAAGTACTCAATGAATTATCAAGTTTCGATCAAGCCTAGTGACAAGCAATTCCAGGCTGAACCGGGGCAAACCGTATTGGAAGCTGCGTTGGCGGCGAACGTCGTGCTGCCATATGGGTGTAAGGATGGCGCCTGCGGATCATGCAAGGCGCGAATCCTGGACGGTGAGTTCGAACAAGGACCACATTCCAGCGGTGCTTTGAAACCGGATGAGGCGGACAAAGGCTTTGCGCTTCTGTGTTGTGGGCAGGCTCGGTCGGATCTGGTGATTGAAGCCCGGGTGCTTGAAGGGGTCGGAGACATTCCGATTCGCAAAATGCCGGCGCGGGTCGCGACCCTTGATCGGGTTGCTGACGATGTGGTTGTCCTGAAGCTGCAGTTGCCCGCGAATGAGCAACTGCAATATCTTGCCGGGCAATATATTGAAATTATCTTGCGCGACGGCTCCCGCCGTGAATACTCAATGGGTTCGGCCCCCCATACGAGCGAGCAAATTGAGTTGCATATTCGTCACTTGCCGGGTGGAAAATTCACCGAGAGTATCTTTGGCGAGACCAAGCCTGCAGTCAAAGAAAAAGCCATTCTTCGCTTTGAAGGCCCGATGGGTACCTTTTTCTTACGCGACGATTCTGACAAACCCATTGTAATGATTGCCAGCGGTACTGGTTTTGCGCCGATCAAGGCGATCATCGAAGAAATGGTTCACAAGGATAATCGTCGCCCGGTCACCCTGTACTGGGGTGGGCGCCGTCCTGCCGATTTGTACCTGAATGACTTGTGCGAACGCTGGGCGGCCGAGAATCCGACGATCTCTTACGTACCGGTTATCTCCGATGCTCTCCCGGAAGATAACTGGACGGGTCGTACCGGGTTTGTTCATCAGGCGGCCATGCAGGATTTCCCTGATATGTCGGGCCATGAGGTCTATGCCTGCGGTGCGCCCATTGTCGTCGATTCTGCTCACGATGATTTCGTCGCTCAGTGTGCACTTCCCGAAGACGCTTTTTACGCTGACTCTTTCACCACTGCTGCGGATGCCCCCGATGCCTCAGAAACAACCCCTACCGCTTGAAGGCCTTTTGGTCGTAGCGCTTGAGCAAGCTGTTGCTGCGCCTTATTGCACGAGTCGGCTCGCTGACATGGGCGCTCGCGTTATTAAGATTGAACGTGCGGAAGGCGATTTTGCCCGCGGTTACGACCAGGCTGTAAACGGCGAGTGCAGTTACTTTGTCTGGATCAACCGCGGTAAGGAGTCCATTGCACTGGATCTCAAACAGGCGGCCGACCTGGAGACCCTGAAACAGATCATCAGCGAAGCCGATGTGTTTGTTCAGAATCTGGCGCCGGGTGCGGTCGAACGTCTGGGCCTTGGTTTGACGGAGCTTCGCGAGCAGTTTCCGCGACTGATTACCTGCGATATCTCCGGTTATGGCTCTGGTGGACCTGGTCGCGATCAGAAAGCCTACGATTTGCTGGTTCAGGCGGAAAGCGGCTTGGTAGCCGTTAGTGGTGCGCCCGGCCCCTGGGGACGCATTGGCGTGTCTTTGTGCGACATCGCAGCCGGTATGAACGCAATAATCGGCATTCAGCAGGCGCTGATGAGTCGGGCAATTTCCGGCCGTGGCGGACCAGTGGAAGTTTCCCTGTTTGGCACAGCCGCCGAATTGATGGCCGTTCCGTATTTGCAGACCCGCTACGGCGGGGCCGCGCCTGAGCGTATCGGTCTGAAGCATCCCAGTGTTGCTCCCTACGGAGAGTTTCGGTGTGGCGACGGTAAGGACGTTGTGATTTCCATTCAAAACGAACGTGAGTGGCTGGCGTTTTGCGAGATATTCATGCGTGACCCGTCTTTTGCGACAGACGAACGTTTTCATTCGAATCCTCAGCGATGTGCCAATCGTGACGCGCTGGACAATCAGATCGGGAGCCGTTTTTCCGAACTGGACCGCGCTGACGCAGTGAATCTGCTAAATGAGGCGAAGATCGCTTTTGGTTCGATAAACTCCGTGCATGACCTGATTGATCATCCACAGTTTCAAACCACAACAATGGCAGTGGGTTCGCAAGCCGTCGAGTTGCCGGCGGTGCCGTATCACACCGAGATTGAACCGACCCAGTTCAAACCGGTTCCTGAGCTGGACCAGCATGGCGCACAAATTCGGACCGAGTTTGCCGACCGGGCAAGACGGGCGACTGCCAAATGACAGCTCAGATGAATCCGGTGTTGGGCCGGAGTCTGTTGTTTGTCCCGGGCAACCGGCCTGAGCGTTTCGACAAAGCCTTGCTCAGCGGTGGCGACGCGGTGATTCTGGATCTCGAAGATGCAGTACCCGAAGCCGAGAAGCCTGGCGCACTGGAGAGCGTGGCCGTCTGGCTGGCAGCGAGACCGGCGGATGAGCAGCGGCAATGCTGGGTGCGCGTGCCTGACGCGCGCAATCCAAGCCCGGACTTGCTCAGATTAGCTGATTGCGCAGGCTTTACCGGTTTCGTTTTGCCGAAAGTTGAAAGCCCGGACGACCTCTGCGGCTGGTCGGTTCCTCTGATTGCCCAGATTGAATCGGCCACCGGCGTGCAAGCCATGCCGGCCATTGCGCAAACTGATCAGGCGTTACTCGCGCTGGCGATCGGCCCTGAAGATCTTGCCGCATCGCTAGGCACCGAACCCGGGTTCGACGCTCTGCATCTGTCTTGTTCGCTCGCGGTTATTGCAGCCCGGGCGGCTGCTCGTCAGGTGATTGCCTGTCCGGGCTCGATTGGCGAGTTTCGCGATCTAGACGCCTGGCGCCAGACCCTGGAAGCCGGACGGCGACTCGGATCCGACGGCATGATGTGTATTCATCCTGCCCAGGTCAGCGTTGCCAATGAGGTGTTCTCGCCGTCGCTGGCCGCAATAGAGCAAGCCGGCAGAATCGTTGCTGCCGCGCGAGCGGGCCAGGCACTGGGGCAGGGAGCGGTCAAGCTTGATGGCCGAATGATCGATCCGCCTGTGGTCGTCCGTGCGGAGAACCTGCTGACCGCCGCGCGTCGGTTTGGTCTGGTTTGAGCGGTTGTCGACCGGTCAGCCGAACACCCCTGTGACGTAGTCTTCCGTTAACTGGTGTTGCGGCGAACTGAAGATCTGCTTGGTTGTGCCAACCTCGATCATGTCGCCCATATGGAAGAACGCGGTGCGGCCCGAGACGCGAGCCGCCTGTTGCATCGAATGGGTGACGATGGCAATCGATAATTCCTTGCCCAGTTCAATCATCAGTTCTTCGATTCGGGCTGTCGAGATGGGGTCCAGCGCAGAACAGGGCTCATCCATCAACAAGACTTCCGGTTGTACGGCAATCGCTCTGGCGATGCACAGACGCTGTTGCTGACCGCCGGACAATCCGGTGCCGGGTTTGTCCAATCGGTCTTTTACTTCGTCCCATAGTCCGGCCCGCCGCAGGCTTGATTCGACGACTTCATCAAGGTCGGCCCTGGAAGTGGCCAGACGATGAATACGGGGGCCGAACGCGACGTTTTCCCACACAGACTTTGGAAACGGGTTGGGCTTCTGGAACACCATACCCACTCTGGCACGCAACGGGACAACATCAATTTCCCTGTGGTTGATGTCGTCACCTTCAAACATGATTGAGCCGGTGACCCGGCAGCCATCGATCGTATCGTTCATGCGATTCAGGCAGCGCAGGAAAGTACTCTTGCCGCAGCCGGACGGGCCAATCATTGCGAGGATTTCATTGTTGCCAAGGTCCAGGCTGACTTGCTTGATCGCCTGCGCTTGTCCGTAGAACACATTAATGTCGTTGCAGGAGATACGGGCCTCATCGACTCTTGGGTTTCCCACTGTGCGGCGATCATCACGATCGACTGTCGCCGTATGGCGCATTGCCTCTACCCGGTCACGCGGACTTCTCTCAGAGCTGGCGCGACCAGGCGCTCTGGCGGGAAGCGGCGAATGAGGTGTGCTTGCTGGCTGTGCGCTGTTCATTTCATATTCCTTGATGTCATTACTCTGTGGTTGGCGATTGACCTGCTCAATGTCGGCGCTGCTTACCAGCGACGCTCGAAGCGTTTTCGCAGTAGTACTGCGATTGCATTCATAGCGATTAGGAACGTGAGCAAAACGATGATTGCGCCCGAGGTTCTTTCGACAAATCCTCGCTCGGGGCTGTCGGCCCACAGATATATCTGAACCGGTAATGCCGTGGCAGGGTCGGTCACACTTTGCGGAATATCGACTATGAAGGCGACCATGCCGATCATCAGTAGCGGTGCGGTTTCGCCCAGCGCCTGCGCCATACCAATGATTGTTCCGGTCAGCATGCCCGGCATCGCCAGCGGCAAGACGTGATACAGAGTGGTTTGAATTGGCGAGGCACCAATGCCAAGCGCGGCCTGCCTGACTGACGGCGGAACTGCTTTTAGAGCGGCACGGCTGGCTATGATGATCGTCGGTAAGGTGATCAGCGTCAGAACCAGTCCGCCCACCAAAGGTGCTGAGCGGGGTAGTCCGAAAAAGTTGATGTAAACCGCGAGACCGAGCAGGCCAAAAACAACGGATGGAACTGCCGCGAGGTTATTGATGTTGACTTCAATCAGGTCGGTGAGCCGATTTCTGGGCGCAAACTCTTCAAGGTAGACAGCGGCCGCCACACCCAATGGAAAAGACAGCAGCAAAGTTACGAGCAATGTATAAAAGGAACCGACTGCCGCGCCCCATATGCCGGAGAGCTCCGGGTCACGTGAGTCACCTGCTGTAAAGAAGGTCGTATTGAATTCGCTGGAAAGACGACCTTCAGATTCCAGTGCATCTATCCAACCCAGGGTCTGGTCGTTGATACGACGATCGCTTTCAGGCCCGCTGCGGCTGATATGACCTTTGATTAACATATCAATGTCGTCATCAACCGGCACGGTTATTGAAACGGCGCGACCCACCAGCGATGGTTCAGCCATCACCCGGTCCCGTAATTGAAAGTGCGCGCCAGAGCTGACAATCCGTCCCAGATTGCGCTTTTCCCGTCGCTTGGTGACATCCGGGAAGCGCTCATATAGGGATTGTTTAATCAGCTTGCCAAAATCGGCTTGACCTATGATTTCGGGCGAGCCGGTCTTCTGTGGATCAATCGACTCCTGGTTTAGCTCAACTTCAAGCGTCAGATGGGTTTGCCAGAATGCGCTATAGCCTTTCGAGCCAATTGAGCCCAGTAATAGAAGAAGAAAACCGATGCCAATCGATATCGCCAGAATGCCAAGCAAGCGAAATCGTCTTTCGGCTGCGTATCGTGCATTCAATGACGCTTGTACTTTTGCATAGTTGCGTTTCGAAAGACTCGGCACTGCGTCGGCAGTAAGTTCAGTCATATTGTTCCCGGTATTTTCTGACGATATGCAATGCGATTACGTTAAGCATCAGGGTAACGACAAAGAGCATCAATCCAAGCGCGAACGCTGCCAGCGTTTTCGCGCTTTCAAATTCCTGGTCACCGACCAGCAATGTGACGATTTGCACGGTTACGGTCGTGACGGCTTGCAAGGGGTTGAGCGTCAGATTGGCGGCGAGGCCTGCCGCCATCACAACGATCATGGTTTCGCCTATCGCGCGCGAGAGCGCAAGCAAAATGCTGCCGACAACACCGGGCAGAGCGGCGGGCAGGACGACTTTTCTGATCGTCTCAGAGCGAGTCGCCCCCATACCGTAGGCGCCATCCCGAAGCGATTGGGGGACTGCGTTAATGACATCGTCAGACAGCGATGAAACGAACGGGATAATCATGACGCCCATGACCAGGCCGGCCGCCAGCGCAGATTCCGACGAGACCTCCAGTCCAAAGCCATCTCCCGCGTTTCTGAAAAACGGGGCAACCACTAGAGCGGCGAAGAATCCGTAGACAACGGTCGGAACGCCGGCGAGAATTTCCAGCGCCGGCTTGGCCAGTGCCCGCACTCGTGTTGAGGCGTATTCCGACAGGTAGATCGCTGACATCAGGCCGACCGGTATGGCCACTGCCATGGCGATCAGCGAAATAAGCAAGGTGCCGACAAACAGTGGAATCGCGCCAAACGAGCCTGAAGAGCCCACTTGGTCGGTTCGCAATGCGGTCTGGGGGCTCCAGGTGGTGCCAAACAGAAAGTCAGTCGGCGGGACTTTGTCGAAAAACCGGATCGCTTCGAACAAGACGGATAAGACGATCCCGACTGTGGTCAGGATCGCTATACTTGAGCAAAGGATCAGTGCCCAGTTGATCACGCGTTCAACCAGGACACGCGCTCGCTGGCCGGCGTGCAGGCGGTTGAGAAACAAGACCCCAAAACCAATCGCGACGCACAGAGTCACGACCGTCATCAAGGCCCGGCTAAGCAATTGCAGGCTTTCGTATCGGTCGGCTGCCGCGATCAGGTCAGGAGTCAGTTCACTGGAAACGACATTGCCGCTAACGTGGTTGCGAATGTCGTTAACAATCAGGTTGACGCGGTCTGGCCCGAGCCCGATCAGGTCAGGGGGTAATTCGCTGACGATTATCCGGGTTATAAGAGTGGTGTCGATACTGCTCCAGAGGGCGAGTAGCAACAAGGCGGGCAGGCCGCACCAGAGACCGACATAAAGGCCGTAATAGGCTGGCGAGGATTGCAGTTGGCGAATTTTGCCGCCAACCAGGAAGTGGGCCCGTCGCTTACCGAGCAAATAGGCGACCGCACTCATTGCCAGGAGCAGGCCAGCCAGAGTCAATGGAGTCATTCTGTATCGGCGCCAGGTTGGATTGAGCGAGCCGGGCAGGTTGGAGGCGGCCTGTTGGCCGCCTTGCCGAACCCGCCCGCAATAGGCAACTGACAGACTTACAGGTCGTTGATTGCCGTAAGACTGGCTGCATTCGCCGCGAACCGCTTACGCTCTTTGTCAGGCATCGGAATCAGACCGCGCTCGGACAAATATCCGCCTTCTCCCCAGGCCCGCTCGCTGGTGAACTCGCCCAGGAACTCCTTCACGCCCGGGATAACACCGACGTGGGCTTTCTTGACATAGAAGAACAACGGCCGCGAGACCGGATACTGGCCGTCAGCGATGGTCTCGAATTCAGGCATTACGCCTTCAATCGAAATCCCTTGGATTTTGTCGCTGTTCTGGTCGAGGAAACTGTAGCCGAAGATGCCCATCGCGTTCGGATTGGCGACCAGTTTCTGAACGATCAGGTTGTCGTTCTCACCGGCTTCAACATAAGCACCGTCTTCGCGCAACGTGCGGCAAGCCGCTTTACGGCTTTTCTTGTTCATCGCTTTGATGACCGGATATCCTTTGCAGCCTTTGTCCATGACCAACTCAACGAACGCGTCGCGGGTGCCGGAGGTTGGCGGCGGGCCGAGGACTTCAATCTTGACTGCCGGTAGGCTGGCGTTGATGTCCTTCCAGGTTTTGTAGGGGTTCGGAACCAACTTCTCGCCGGAGGCGTCGGGAATCTGTTTGGCAAGCGCCCAGTACAGTTCACGACGGGTCAACTCAACTTTGGGGCCGCTCTTGGCCTGACCCAGGGTAATGCCGTCATAGCCAATCTTGACTTCAACAACTTCTTTCACGCCGTTCTTGGCGCAAAGCTCAACCTCTGAAGCCTTGATTGCCCGCGAAGCATTTGTGATGTCCGGGTGCTGGGCGCCGACGCCTGCGCAAAACAATTTCAAACCACCGCCTGAGCCGGTTGATTCGATCTTCGGGGTCTTGAATTTAGTGGTCTTGCCGAACTGCTCGGCGACGACTGTCGCAAACGGGTAAACCGTTGATGAGCCGACGATGCTGACGTAATCGCGAGACTGCGCCGATGCGGTGCTGGTCAGGGCAGCCAGGGCGAAGGCTACTGCAACCTGTTGGGATTTGGACATTTTTTCCTTCCTGTTTGAATTTCGAGTCTCTGAGTGACGACTGACAGGAAGATTATTTCGGATGCCCCCGGCCCGTCGCTGGAGCGCAGCTTAGGCCTTGCAGGTGACTGTTTTGTGACAATCGGTCTGGTGGGGTTTAGTAAGGTCGAATGCTGACCCAAGCTCCCGCAAACACCCGGCCCGCAAAATGTAACGGGCAAAAAAAGGCCCCGCACTGAGGCGGGGCAAACCAGCCAGGGAGGAAAAAGATCTCGATGGCTGGAGGAGGAGACTTACTCAAAGAGCACCAGGTGCTCTCGACAGGGATCAATGTACGGAGTTGGATTGAGCTTGGCATCGCGCTGCAGATTGACGGTGATGAATCTCGGACAGACGGGGTGGTCGGAAAATAAGTCATGGGATTTCGCGTATTTAGAGTTGATTCGGACAGTGATTGCTCCGTCCGACACCGTCCGGCACCGTCCGCTTCAGGCAGTTCAGAACAGCAAAACGCAAAAACAGGTAGCCCGGCTGATGCTGGCTACCTGTTTTGGAGGTAATCCTTGAGGGGGAGCGGCTATACGGCCGCCGACCTTTTGCCTATTGGGCGAGGATCCACTTGACCAGTGTTGTTGCTTCAGCTTCGCTCACTTGCGGGTTTGCCGGCATTGGAATCTGGCCCCACACACCGACGCCACCCGAGCGGACTTTCTTGGCAAGTCGTCCGGTGGCACCGTCATCTTCCTTGTACTTGACCGCAATCGCTTTGAACGCAGGGCCAAGCACTTTTTTATCGATTGCATGGCAGGCAGTGCAATTCTTGGCTTTTGCCAGCCCTGAATCTGCCAGGGCAGGGGTCTGCGCGAGCCCGAGAACCATGCTCATGCCAACGGTGGCGGTCAGGACTTTCATTGTCGAACTCCATGTTTGTATGCTTTTCATCTTAACGCACAGCAAGCGATCTGACGCTTTCCACCCGTCAGGATTGTGGCGGCCTTTCCAACAGTCAGGGTCGCCGCCGGTCGGATTGACCCGGTCGAACGTTGATCTGGGGTGTCTCGCTGCCGCTTATCGCATGGTTGGCACCGCCGGGCTCAAGCCGCAAGCGGGGCACCAGACAGATAGGCCACACTGGAAACCATCCCAGAAAACCCAGAGGTTTTGCCGTGTTCCTGATTTGGTTAGGCGTTGCATTGATGCTCGGAAAAGTGCTTGAGCTCGGGCCTCTTGCAACCATGAGCTGGTGGTGGGCGTTGCTGCCGTTTGCTTTGGCCTTCGTCTGGTTTGAGTTTCTCGAACCCGCACTTGGCTTTGACAAGCGAAAGAAGGCCAAGGAAGCCGAAGATGAGCAAGCCAAGCGTGAAAGAGTTCGGGCGCAGTTTATGCAGCCTGGCAAGCACTGAGCCGAAATCTTTCGATCCCGGCTCAGTCGCTAAGTAACTACCACCGGTCGAGTCAGTCTGCGTCGGTCACTGCGCCGCGGCTTGCCGAAGCAGCGAGCCGGGTGAATTCACCCAGAACACCGCGCGTATAGCGCGCTTTGGGCGCCTGCCAGGCCTTCTTGCGGGCGGCCATTTCGGCATCATCGATGTTGACGTTGAGCACTAGTTGGTGCGCGTCAATCGTAATGGAGTCACCTTCCTGAATCAGGCCGATCGGACCGCCAGCGGCCGCTTCAGGAGCAACATGACCAACCACCATTCCCCAGGTGCCACCTGAAAAACGGCCGTCGGTGATCAACCCGACCGACTCTCCCAGTCCGGCGCCAATCAACGCGGATGTGGGCGCAAGCATCTCCGGCATGCCGGGTGCGCCGCGGGGGCCAAGATAGCGCAAGACCATCACATCGCCAGCGACAATCTTACTGTCCATGATGGCTTTCAGTGCTGACTGTTCATCATCAAAGACCCGCGCAGGACCCGTGATGACCGGGTTTTTCAGACCGGTAATCTTTGCGACCGATCCTTCGGGGGACAGATTTCCTTTCAGAACGGCCAGGTGGCCTTGTTTGTACAGGGGTTTGTCGACAGGAAAAATAACCGCCTGATTGCTCTGGGTTTGCTCAGGCCAGTCGGCCAGCTCCTGACCAATCGTACGGCCGGTGATGGTGATGCAATCTTCGTTGAGCAAGCCGGCTGACTGAAGGTTTTTCAGTACTTGCGGAATACCGCCAGCCCGGTGCAGATCGGTGGCCAGGTATTTCCCTGAGGGTTTCAGGTCGCATATCACGGGTACCCGCTGACGGACCCGCTCAAAGTCGTCGATCGTCCAGTTCACTTCGGCTGCGTGCGCAATTGCCAGGAAGTGCAACACAGCATTGGTAGAGCCGCCGGTAGCCATGATCAGGGCGACTGCGTTCTCCAGCGACTCGCGGGTGACGATGTCACGCGGCTTGAGGTTGTTTCTGACCGCTTGCAATAGGACCTTGGCTGACTGATCGGCAGAATCTGATTTCTCCGGGTCAGGGTTAGCCATCGTGGAAGAGCCGAGCAGGCTCATGCCCATGGCCTCAAACGCCGAAGACATGGTGTTGGCGGTATACATGCCGCCGCAAGAGCCGGTACCCGGAATGGCGTTCTGCTCAATGCCTTCAAAGTCCTCGTCGGACATATTGCCTTGCGAGTACTGGCCGACGGCTTCGAAAACCGAGACGATATTGAGGTCTTCGCCTTTCCATTTTCCCGGTTTGATCGTGCCGCCGTAGACGTAGATTGCCGGGACATTGCAGCGCAATATGCCCATCATGCCGCCTGGCATGTTTTTGTCGCAGCCGCCAATCACCATGACGCCATCCATCCACTGGGCCTGGACGGCGGTCTCGATGCAGTCCGCAATGACTTTGCGGCTGATCAGGGAGTATTTCATCCCCTCGGTGCCCATCGACATGCCGTCAGATATGGTCGGCGTACCGAATGTTTGCGGGTTGCCGCCAGCGGCCTTGATTGCGACCACCGCTGCGTCTGCAAGCGGTTGCAAGCCGGAATTACAGGGGGTAATCGTGCTGTGCCCGTTGGCAATGCCAATCATGGGGTTCGCAAAATCGGCTTTCTTGTAGCCCATTGCGTAATACATCGAGCGATTTGGTGCTCGGGCTACGCCCTCGGTAATATTGACCGAGCGGCGGTTAGGTTTATCAGTTGACGCCATGTTTTCTCCCGTTTGACTGCCGATAGTTTATCGGCTTTGACCGCAAACGAGTCACAGGCCTGCCTGGTCAGCCTGAAAACCATGCTCGAACAAGCCTGGGTGAGGTTAGTCCGGGTGGGCGAGAACGGCGCTTGCGGGCGTCGGGCCGGGCTTGAGTGTCCGCAGCTGGTGCCGTTCTATCCATTCGCTCGCTTCCGCCAAAGGCATTGGATGAGAGAACAGAAAGCCCTGAACGAATGTTGCGCCCAGTTGTTTCACCCGGCGTAATTCCTCCACGGATTCAATCCCCTCGACGACAACTTTTACGCCCAGGCTGGTGGCCATCGAGGCCACTGCACCGATAATCGAGTCGCCGCCGCTATCTAACGAAGCAACAAAAGAGCGGTCGACCTTGAGAACATCAACCGGGAACTGCTGCAAATACGCCAGGGAGGAGTAGCCGGTGCCGAAGTCGTCAATTGCGATCCCCACGCCGCGCTGGCGGATAGCGAGCAAGGTCTTGCGTACGTCTTTCTGGTCGCGAGCGTATATCGACTCGGTGATCTCGATCTCGATGGACGATGGCTGCAATTTGTTTTCCGCCAGAACCGTGTCCAGAACGCCGATGAAGTCGCCATTGGTGAACTGCTGAATTGAGACGTTGATGGTGACACAAGGACAGTTGGGGCCGATTAGTGTCTTGGCGGCACGGCCGGCGTGTCGCAGCACCCAGTTGCCCAGGCTGACCATCAAACCGTTTTCCTCAGCCAGACGGACAAAGATTTCCGGTGCCACTTCCCCCCAGGTTGGGTGGCTCCAACGCAGCAGCGTCTCCATGGCTGAGATATGGCCATCGAACGGGTTCACGATCGGCTGGTAAACCAGTGTCAGTTCGTCGTTTTCAATCGCGCCTTTCAACGCCTTGACCATATCCAGGCGATCTTTCGCTTCTTTTTGCCAGATCGGTTGGAACAAGCGGGCGCGGCCGCGCCCATCCAGTTTCGCCTGGTAAACAGCGAGATCCGCATGACGAATCAGTGATTCCGGATCTTTGCCGTGGGTCGGGTACAAGGCAATGCCGACACTGGCACCGACCTTCAAGGTGTTTGCGCCCAGTTGAATCGGGCCTCTCACATGGCTGGCCAAATCCGAGGCATAAGCCTCAAGCCGGTCGCTACTGGCCAGCCCGATCGTCTGCACAATGATGAACTCGTCGCCTCCCCAGCGGGCCACACATGCGGCTCCTTCGGCATGGTTCAGCAGTCGCTTGGCGATAATCTCAAGGACCCGGTCGCCAACATCATGCCCCAGGCCGTCGTTTATCTCTTTAAACCGGTCCAGGTCAATGAAAAACAAGGCCACTGATTGCACTTTTTCGTCGGCATTCGCCAGTTGTTCGCGCAAGACCGCGTCCAGTTTGGCGCGGTTGGCCAGACGAGTCAGGGGGTCGCGGGTTGCCAGCGATTCCAGTTCCTGTTGCACGCCTTCGCGCTCGGAGATTTCAAGCTGCAGGCGATTGGTTCGCTGGCGGACCCGAAGTTCAAGTTGTTGATTCAGCTCAAGCAGAGAGTCCTGTGTCGCCTGAAGCTTTTTGTTCAGCGAATAGAGTCTGCCGTGTTGACGAACCGCAGTTTGCATCAGCCGTCGATTCTGCTTTTCGGTGCCGACCTGATTCGCTATTCGTCGTTGATGGCTGGATGTCCAGAATGCCATTGATAGCGCGTAAAGGACACCGCAGTAGCCGTAAATGGATGTATCGTTCTGCTCGATAATTTTCAGGTACGAAACCGGAAGCAGATAGCCCGCATTCAGAATGTTGACAACCAGCTGGGAAGCGCTCACCGAGTAGACGGCACCTGTCGCCAGAATACTGAACATCAGCATCATCGTTACCTGATGCGGCGTAGTCATGTCATTGAAAAACAAGAATGAATGAATTGCCCACAACAAGCTTGATGCACCGCACAGGGCGACATAGCGAAACATCGCTCGGTCCCAGTTGATCTTGTCTTTTTCCTGGTTTTGGAGGCGTTTCGAGTCGTGTAGCCGGATGCCGGAGATCGCAAGCATGGCGAGTAACCAGGCGAGCGCCCAATACCAGGCGGTAACGGTGACCGCGCAATAAGTGCCGAGGAAGCTCGACGGAATGACAAAAGGGAAGTTCTGTCTGAACGACGAGTGCAGGTTCTTGACCTGGTCTTGACGGGTCAGGTGGTAGCGCTTTCGGCTGTTTGCTTGTCTCGTTGTCATTGCAGCATGAAGGTAGAGTATTCAAGTCGGTTAAACGTTCTTTCAAGGGCTTTGAAGCCAGCGACGACGCAGATCAGTAGCGACAGGGCAAAACCATAGCCATAGAAAACAGGTCCCAAATGGAGCGAAATGAACGTAAAAGTGGCGTTGCCGACCACAAAGAGCAGGCATAGACCGAGGACGACAAGTCGTTTGTCGAGGTAGAAGTAAACGGTCAGGATGGACAAAAACAGGACTTGCAGTGCTGCGGCGATAGTCTGGACATACAAAAGCGGCAGATACAGATCTGACATTTGCAAGTAGTCGAACAGGCGATCACCGATCACGAACAGCAACAAGATTGCGATGGATTGAATCTTGATAATCTCAAACATACCGTTGCGTACGGTGTCGACCATGCCGTTGCGGTGCTTTTCAATGTTCTCCAGCGAGCCGCCTTCCCGAACCGCACTATAAAAGCCGTCGTAATACTCCACAAAATCCGTTTCAATCCGAACCAGGAAGACGGCCATTCCCGGAATAATCGACAGGTACGCAAGAAACACCGGCAAGTCGTAAATTACCGAGGCCCGGAACGGACCGATCACCGCGCTTGAGGTGGGCGGGAAATACCAGAAAATCAGTTTGTCTATCCAGGCGCCAAAGTTGTAGAGAAAGCCAATCCACATCAGCGTGGGATAACGCAGCTTCTTGTAAAAGAATTCAAAGCGCATCCCGTCCGGGGTCGGGAAGTTGCGGATGATTAGCGCGTGCATGCCGGCGAACAGCAATATCTGGCCGAGAAAGAATCCGCCTAGCAGTCCTTCCAGGCCCCACGGCATCAGCGCGTAAGCGCCGGTGACGCTGATACCGTAGCCGAGCAGGTAGAGCAGGACAATCTCGCGATATTGCTTTATGCCCGACAGGAAAACCGTGGCGATCCAGATGTCGCAAATTGAGACGAAAGTGGCGACCAATAGAATCCGGTAAAGAATCGACTCACCCTCAAAAGCGAAGATCGCCAACAGGGAAGCACTGGTTCCAGCAACCGCCGTAATCAGCAACAGCACGCCGTTGTAGTTCGCAGCGACCAGCGACTCCTGCCGTTCAAACAAGCGGTCTGCAACAAATCGGGTGAACGCCAGTTGAACGAAACCGGTCAACATCAGGCTGTAGGCGATTACGTTGGTGATGGTGACCTGAAACTGGGTAATCAACAGGTTCGGAGAGACGACCGAGAAGCTGAAGAATCCGATCAAGACCATGCCTACAATCGACAGAACCCACGGCCCTGAGCTGATAACCCCAGCATAGACGTAGGCGCGGATCATGCTGATCAGGGTTTCCTTCTGAAGCAGCTTGCGCAGCTCAAATCCGATACCGGCCATCGTCAGGTCTCCCGGGCCAGTTTGTCGGGGTCGAACGTGGGTTCTACTCGACCGGGCTGGGCGTTTACATCAGGCTTCAGGCTCGGCTCGTCCTTGAGCCTGTTTTCGTCCTCGGACTTTGCATCCGGCGAGAGCCCGATGTGCCTGGGGAATTCTTCTTCGACCCCATCGTCTGCCAGTTGACGAATAGCCAGTTCCTTGAGGGCTTCGTCAGACATCCCGACCGTAGTCGGGAAGTCGGTGTCCGGCATAACGGCGAGATTGTCGGCATCGCTCTCTACCGACTGGTCTTCGTCAGCCGTTTGATCGTTAGTCGGGACTTTCGTTGCTGGTTCTGGCGAGACCGATGTTCTGGTTTTCTTTCTCGTCTGGTGGTGCGGGCAGGCGGCCAGAGCGATGCGCTTGAGCAGGCTTTCCTTTTTCGGCGCGACAGCCTTGCCCGTTCCGACAGCCCAGTCGTACAAGTCCCGATACTTTCCGAACATCATGTCCTGGGTATAGTATTTTTCAACCCGGTCTATGCCCGCCTGTTGAGCGGCTTTCCATTTTTCGGGGTCGGCCAGCAATTTGATACAGGCTTGGGCAAGCGCTTCCGGATCCGCGATGCGAACAATATCTCCTGAGGCACCTAGTGCCTTGTCTTCGTCGTCCAGACCGAAGATAAGCTGGCGGCATGACCCGACGTCAGTTGCCACGGCGGGGACGCCAGCCGCAAAACCCTCTAACAGCACAAGCGGCAGGGCTTCACTGATTGAGCTCAAGACGCCAATCCCGACTTTCGGGAGTAGTTCATCAATTTTTTGAAAGCCCAGGAACTTGACGCGGTCTTCAAGTCCGAGAGAAATCGCGATCGACCGGCATTCGAGCGCATAGGCCGGATCCTCGTTCTCCGGACCCGCAATCCAGGCCTCGGCCTCGGGGATTTTTTCGCAAACGCTTTTCATCGCGCGAACAAACGTCTTGATGTCTTTGATCGGCACGACCCGTCCGATCAGGCATAAGGTTTTTGGCGGGCCTCCATCTGATGCCTGCTCACGTTTCCCGCGCAAGGCTGCCATGCGCGGCAGGTCGATGCCGTTGGCGACGTTTAGAGTCCGATCGGGCGGGGCGCCATCAGCAATCTGACGGAGCCGGTTTGTTTCGTAAAGCGCAACAATTTTGTCAGAAGCGTCGTAACACATCCGACCCATCGCCTCGAAGAAGCGAACCCACATGTTTCGGAAGTATCCCAGTTGCGACGGATCTTTTTCGAACATGCCGCGGTTGTCGCGTATCCAGGTCGACTGAAACAAGTCGATTTTGCGTTCTTTCGTATAGATACCGTGCTCGGACAAAATCAACGGCTTGCCGGTTTTGTGTTTAAGCAGCGCCCCCAGAAATCCGGCGTAACCGGTTGAAATCGTGTGATAACAATTGGCCGGAATTAGCGATTCCGTAATGTCCATCAGCATCCAGATTGGCGAATGCATGATTCGTACCGTCCAGAAGTAATCAACAAACGAGGGGTCTGTACAGAACTCCCGATAGTTTTCAGTCACATATTCCCACGAGCGCTGTGAGTACATGAATGCGTTTTCGCTAAGCGAGCCGCCTTCACCCAGCATGGGAATGATCTCCGCGAGCAACTGGCCGGCCTGGGCGGTTGCTTCGAGCGGATTGTTGCCTTCGCGACTGGCTTTTAGCGCGTCATGTAGCCGGGCATTCGTTGCGAACGCCTTTTTGTTGCCACGCATCGCGCCGACCGGCGGCGGTGGTTTGGTGTCGTGCATATGGTGGACTTCCAGATGCACGAAATTGTCAGGTAGCTCGTAACGCATCTCGTCATAGTCTTCAGCACGGCTGCCCAGGAAGACGGCGCCGAACGTGAGTTCCGGAAAACCACGGATAATCTGGTTGACCCAACTCGATACGCCACCGGAAACATACGGAAACGTGCCCTCCAGCAAGAGCATGACGTCGACGCGTTCGGCAGTTGGCAGCTCTTGCGTCATCAGCGTGTCCAGAAGCGGTAAATGGAGGACAAACGCAAGGCGGCAGGCGTTGAAATCAAGGTGCCGAACAACTGCGGAATCTCGCGGAAGCGTCGTTGCAGGAACGCCAGTTCCGCCTCATAGGGAATCAGTTGATCCCGGGGGAAACCGAGCTCGCGGGCGCGGATCAGAGCAGTTTCGGCCTCGTCAGGCTCGCGTAACTCGATTGCGACGCGTGTCAGCAGAAACCAGAGGCCGGCGTCTTCATCATGAGCCGCTACCGCTTCAAGCGCATGGTGTCTTGCCTGGTTGCAGGTATGGACGAGCATATCGCCCTGAACCAGTTTTTGATAGGCAAGTTCCCAATAGAGTTCTGCGAGTCGTTTGTTACAGCCATACAGCGCTTCACTGTCGGTCGTACTTTCAAGCCGGGACTCCTCGGAGAGAATCCGCATACCGATGGTCTTTTCTTTGCCATCGATCATGCCGTAAGCCAGCAGGCGAATATCTTCGATCGGATCAGCCAGGAGCTGACGCAGGAGATCCGCGCTTACCCGCGCCGGAGCTTCCTGAATCGCCAGTAGCGCTGTCAGGCGGTCGGAGACAGGAACTCGCAGATTGGTCAACTTGGTACGGGTTCGTCCGCCACGCGATTGCATGCTGTCGGTGGCGCGGTAAATGGAGTACTCGGGTTCGTTCACTGCGACCACCGGCGCTTCCGAGTGTAGTTGCCGGTAGCGGTGACCCAGCGCGGTTGCCAGGCGGAACAGGACTGGCAGTACAGGCACGAACAGATTGCTCAGAAACAAGAGCGTCAGCATTGGGCCGCGTGGCGATCTCATCCCTCGGGGCAGGGAGGCCCAGACGGCCACCGCCAGAACCAGGCTGCCGCCGACATGCGCTGCTGTCAGGGCTGCAAGCGCTGCGGGGTCAGCCTGATTGGCCGAAGCCAGCAGCAAGGCGCTGGCCTCAAACGTCAGCCCCAGGCCAAACAGTTTGATAATCATGCGCGCCACCTGAGCAGCGTTGCCAGGGATTCTCGGGTCATATCGCGACCTGACCGTAGAGTTGTTGCTCGACGCCACAGCGATTGAGCAAGTCATCAAGCACCCATTCCGGCTCAGCGGCTGACATGCCGGCCGAGTGCACGGAAATCCTGGCTTCGTCAAAGCTTAAATCGAATTGCTGGCGGATGGCTTTCTCCATTCGCTGCAGCATTCCTTCAACCGCCGGGGGGCCGGACATCGGCATCATCAGAATCAACACATGGCGATTAGGTGTTTCGAGTTCCCAGGCAATGTCTGTTGCCCGTTTGATGCGGCGTAAGTGTTCGAACATTGCTTTGCCGTTGTGGTCAACGTCAAACGAAAAACCGATCATTGATGAGTCAATATGTGACGAATCAAATAGACGCTTCATCCGAACCAGTTCCAGTGCGAATTCTGGCGGTGCGTTCGGACGCAGTGTCTGAATCGGATGAATAGCCCTGGACTTCGCCAGGCCGTCCGCGTAGTAGCCCAGCAAGACGGTGATGAACTGCAGGTTTTCTTCGTTCAAGGCAAAGAACGGCATCTCGCGCACTACCAGAACGCCAAGTTGATCACCGGAGCTTGCGATGACCGGCGCGCAGATCAGGTAGTCGCTTTCGTAAAGAGAGGCGTCGCTCGCCTGGACATGCATCAGCTTGCGCGATTCCATCGCCATGCGAACCAGCGGATCGTCCTGGTTCAGGTCGATTGCCTCGCCAATATTGGCAATTCCCGGGCCTTCAAGTTTGTCGTGCGCGTATTTGTGCATGCTGGCGCCTTCCAACTCACAACTGGACGCAAGCATTCGCAACAAAACGTCTGCATTCGCGAGTTCGCCGGCGTCTTCCGGGGTAACCGGTCTTAACTCCGTCAACAAGTCGCTCAGCATGACTGGTCTGACCAACAACTCCTGTTCAAGTCGCTGATGGGACAGGCGGATCAGATAATGAGTTCTGGTGAGAGATATCAGACGTTCGTCCAGATAGGCGTTCGCCGCTCTGATGCGACTCAGTCGGCCGTTCCAGACATCAGCGAACTGGCCGCTGATCAAAACCAGGACGAGTCCGCCGAGGAAGAACTCTTGAGGGAAAACCGGTTCGACTACGCCGCCTGTCATTCCCCATGGTTGGGGTAGTAGCCATGAGCCGAGAATAAAACCGGCTCCCAGGACGCCATCAATCGTGCCGTAGCGAAGCGCGAGCAACATCGGAACAAGCCACAGCCAGGGAAATTGCTGCTCTATGCCGAAGGGGTCGTCGGGAGATAGCCACCGGCTGATCAGCAAGGTCGAGCCGATCAACAGAATGTTCTCTGCGAGAATTCGCAGGATCGTGAGAGGGCGCTCCCAGTCGCGGACGATTGGCGCGAAAAATCGCGACGCAATCGGGTTCGCGGCTAGCGGTTCTGCGCGGGCCATAGGCGGGACTTCCCGGGCTTACGCGCCGGCGCCGGGGTTCGAGGCGGCGGCCGGGCTCGATAATGGAGCGGTCAGGGTCGTTATCAGTTTTTGAGCGACGGCTGATAGAGCTTCGCGGCTCCAACCCGTTTTGCTGCCTGTTGCGGACCAGATGACGCGTCCGTTAGCCATGTTGATCAGCTGCAGCGTGATGCCGACGGCCGGCTCGCCATCAACGCCTACTTTGTAGCGCCATTCGTCAACCGTACCAGTCAAAGCATAGACGGCTTGTTCCTTGCGCGCCCATTTCAGCGCTTCGTCTACGGCAGAACGTTCGACCGGTTCGAACAAGGATTCAGAATTGAGCCGGGCAGGGTATTTACGCAGGTCACCAACGCCTTGTGCGCGAACCAGTGATTCAAGAATCGCCTCTGCGCGCAAGCCGGCCTGCGGGGTTGCGGTGTGATTGATGATGGGTAGCAACACCCAGGCGGCTGTCGAATCGAGGTTCGCCGGTGCATTCTGGACACTGACGGTTGTGCAACTTGAAATGAGCAGCCACAGAGCGCCCAGTCCCAATAGAGTCAGCTGGCGACTGATAGCGCTACGCATTCTGCTGTGTGTCAATTGCTTTAAAAACATTTCCTCTACCTGACATCAATAGTGCAATCGGTAGCTCAAACCGAGTTCTCGGCTACCGCGAGTGTTGCCGGGTGATTTGCTTGTGTAAGCACCGTAGAGCATTAGCCTGTCAGTACCCAGGATCGAAGTGCCGATCCCACCACGCAAGCTGTACCCCCAGCCGCTGTTCGAGTTAAAACTCACGCCTGCTTCACCGAAAGGGCGGACCGTTTTGGTGTAGCTGTCTTGAGCCGACTGCCCCGCTGATACAAACAAGTCCAACTGACTAGAGCTTGCGGGAACGAATCCGGCAAGGGGTGTTTCGCTGCCCGACGGCGCTAGACGGGCGATGATCGGATCACTCACGTTGCGTTCCTTGAACACCGAATTCGTCAGCGCGGCACGGAGCGTCAGATCTGGATACTCCAGCCTTAGGCGGTGTCCGTACTCCACCGAAAAACGGCGTGAATCAGCAACGGTTGTCTCGAGCTGGGTCTGGTAACGGCCAATACTGGCCAGGCCGGCCAGGTAGTCGCGTCCCGTCAGGTTGGCGCGCCCTTCAAGCCGCAGATAGTCCTGTTGCCCGCCGATCGATAATGATGCCAACTCTCCGGTTGGCTGGTTGAGGCCGCCGGTAACCGCGTAGCTGACAAACGGGCTGATTGATTGCTGCCAGCGCATTTTCAGGCCGGTGCTTGGTGCAAGCATATCGCGGCGTGAGAGCTCTCCGCTTAAATCGCCCTGATGACGGCGCCATTGCAGTCCGATGCCGACGGTTTCACCGCTTGCCGAGCCATTGTTTACGACCTCGGTATTGGTGCTCTTGGTTCGCTCGCGCTCGCCGAAAATCCAGATCTTTCCGTGCTGGTCGAATCGCAACGCGCCATCGACACGTAGCCGGCTGATATCGACCACGCCCTGGGCGCTTGTGCTGCCAAGGACGCCTGCTGACGGACCACCTTCCATCAGCAGATCGACCAGTTTTTGATGGGCAGTCTGGCTATCAGGGTCGGTTACCAGTGCATCGAAGGCAAGCGTCTCAGCCGCGCCAGTGCGGCCAATCCGGGCGAGCGCTTCGACCCTGTCCAGCTTGGGCAGCCAGTCCGGTAGCGTGGCCAGCAAGGTGTCCAGAGCCTGGTCATCATGATTAGCCAGGGCAACTGACAGGCGGGCCCAGGTAGGCTGCACCAGTTGCTGGGCGTAGCGCGAAAGCAACCAGGCTCTGGCTGAGTCCACCGCCTCCTGGCTGAGCAGATAAGAGACAGCGAGTTCATTGGCGGTTGATTTCATGCCAATAACTTCCCTGGCCCGGGCCGCGTTAGCGATCGGATCAAGATTGTTTGGGTTGTCGCGAAGGTCGCGCAAACGATAGTCGAGAACTGCCGCCAGAGCGGCGGGAGCTTCAGGCGAGGCGGCGAGTGCCGGCGAGATTGCGGGCGACATTGACCGTCCCCGGTCGACAGGCGCAGGAACCGAAAGCGCATCCCGGTCCCTGACCAGTTCGGTCAGCAGTTGCCGGGCTTCGTCCGCCGGACTGAAGCGCATGGCCAGAGCGACAATACGGTCACGCGTTTCGGCGTTTTCCTGCAGTTTCGCCAGCGGGGCTTCGCGCAGCTCCGTCCAGGCTCGCCGTCTCAGTGTCCAGGCGGCGTCACCGCGACCAGTCGCCTCGAGTGCGTCGGCATAAGCCAGCCACCAGAGGTAGTCTTGCCGCCCTCGTGATTGCCAGACAAAGTACTTGAGCGCAGCCGGGGCATCTCCCAGAGATAGAAGCGCTGCGCCAAACGGTCCCCAGAGTTTTTCTTCCTGTCGGGCCAGTTTTTCCCACTGACCAAGGACAGCACGTAGCGCCCGGGCATTTTTCTCGGCAAGCAGCAGCCAGATAAGCGAGGCCCGGTTGTCTATATCGCGCGGAGCAATTTTGTAGATGGACAAGACGTCCCGGCGCGCCAGCTTAAATTCATCTGCTGCCTGGTAATAAGCAGCGCGTTGTTTGAGAAAGGCGATGCTGCTAGTGATTTCGGTCCGGTCTTTTTCAGGCAGTGTGGCCAGAAAAGCCTCCGCCGCCGGTAGATCCTGACCCATGAGGTAAGAATTGACGGCACGGTTTGCATACTGAAGACGGTTGTACTTGTAGTAGGCATGGCTCATGACCTGCGCGGCCGAGCGATGAGATCGGGTCTGCAACACGCTGGCCATGGCTTCCAGGTGCTCGGCCTCATAGGTTTCGAGTGCGAGCATTTGCCGGTAAGCGGTTAATGCCTGCTGGTCTTCGCGCAAGATACGCGCCAGTTCGGCGTAGGTTGACCAGTATTTAACCGACTTTTCGGACTCGGTGTTGTACTCGGCGCTATCAAGCGCAAGCGGTTCGGCCTCGCGCAGCGCCTGATAGGCGTCACGAATGCGGCTGCGCCGATACTGTGCCGCCGCGATTCGCACCGCGCGCTCAGGCGTGGCGCCGGCGACCGCGTTCGCACGCCTGAGCGTATCAACCAGAAGATCCGGATCGCTGTTTCGTTCGGCAACCGCGGCCAGTTCCATCAGAACCGCGATTGGCTCGGGTTTCGGCTGGCGGCGCAGATAGTCGCTTAACCACTCGATAGATCGACCGGCTTCACCCAATCGCTCGTGGGCCTGGGAGATTTGAATGACCGCATCGTAGTCACTCGGGGCGCGTTTGAGTTTCCATTGCAAAAATTCAATCGTCCGGTGTTCGTCGCGCAAACCACCGGCAAGTCGTTTGACATTGGCCCAGTACTCCCGGCTGTTGTTCGCGCGTGCCAGCAACAACCAGTTGTCGAGCGCGACAATAGGGCGCTGCGACCATTCAGACACCTGAGCCAGGCGCTTGCGCCAAGTCAGATTGTCCGGCGACTGTCTGGTGGCTGAATCGGCCACCGCATAGGCGTCGTTCAAATTGCCGCGGGCGAGAAAGACCTGATAGGCCAGGAGATACGACTCGTCTTCAAATCTAAGCTGCGGCCGGGATTTAGGTAGCCGCTTTTTGGACAGACTGGCTGTGTCGTACTCTTCGATGTTCAGTGAACTGTCAGCGTCTTCATCTTCCGGCGTCAGCTCGGCAAGGGTATCCAGTAGAGAGTGAAAGTTCCTGGCGTAGCGTGAATTCGGATCGGTATCGACCAATGCTCCTGTTTGCCCGTCTGGTGACCGGGCGGCTGATTCATAGTCAGGTTCAGCGCCAACCAGAGGCGGAGCCGAGCCCCAGGGGCTGGTCTGTTCGAGCAGACGGGATTGCAGTTTGGGTTCATCGATTTGAGCAACGACGACTGGCCTGGGTGGTTGGGTAATGACCGTGGCGGTCAGAATGTCTTGAGGAATCGGCACCGCGCCCGCAAGCGAGGGGTTCGCCCGTGCAGCATTCAAGGCTTCATCGAGTCGTTCTTGAATCGCCGTTTCGGGAGTGCCGGCCGCCAGTCTTGTCGGCGGGGCCGGGCGGGCGCTATCTCGAGCCAATGCCTGCTTGATGACCGATGCCAGCGGGTCGGTTTGGGCAGAAGGCTGAACCGGCTTGCTCTTGCCTGACCCCTGGGGGGCCGGCCAGAGTGGATCATTCTTGGATTGCGCAATCTGTTCAGGTTTTGGCGCTTCTTTGTCCGGTTCGAATGGTGCGGGCGACACGGCAGCAGACGACGCCTCATTGGTGAATTGCTGGCTGGTGCCGGACAACCCTTGTGCGGCCAGCTTGGCTCGAGCCCGGGCCAGCGCGCTGGCCATTGTTGCTGACCGGAGCGTTGTTGGTTTAATAGCGGCCTGGCTGCTTTGGCGGGGCGGGGTTGCCGCATGGGCCGAGCCCAGCGGCGACAACCGGCCGGCATTGCTGATCAGCCATTGCCAACCTCCTTGAAGCACAGCGCCAGTATCCGATAACTGCAAGTGTTTCCACCAGGCTGAGAATTTCAGCATGCGGCGCGCGAATTGTTCTGCCAGGTCCAGGCGGTTCGCGGCCAGCGCCAGTCTGGCCAGACGCTTATAAGCCGCCGTGTCGAGTTGGACCAGATCCATCCGCGACTCAAAGGCGATGAAAAACTCTCTCAGGCGATCGCCGGCTTGCTCAGCTTTCGAGACCATCATCAGCAGTTCAAGTCGACGAGCAGGATCCCGGGCATGATCGAACGCCTGCCAGAACAACTGGGCGGCGAGCCGGAAGTCTCCCAGTCCGATCGCCTTGCGGGCGAGCTGTTCGACCGGACGGCCAGCGAGTCGTGAGAACTCCTGTGGCATCGAGTTGTTGCCGGCCAGGATGCGCTTGGCAATCGCCTCCGGAAGTCGCGCAAGCAGTTTCGCAACCAGCGACGGGTGTTCCAGCTTTTCCGCCCGACGTAGATAGGCTTCCATCTCGATCGGGTCGGTCGCGGTCAGGGCAATGCGTTCAAGTTCGTACCGGACCCGGGCGAGCAGGGATGCGCGCCGCGGATTGTTTTCCGGTAATTCAAAAGCCATGCGCTCCAGAATGTTCAGGCGTAGTCTCAGGCTGGCGGCCTTGGCGCCGGCCGGCGCACCGCCGAGAATGAGGTCAATAGATCGCAGTGCTTCCCGGTGGTGTCCGATCAGCGCCTGGTGTCTTGCCAGCGTCAGTCTGAGACTCCAGTTCTTGGGCGTTGCGTTTAGCCAGGCATTCAGATAGACAACCGTTAGCAGGTCTGTTTCATGCGCATTGGCCAGCCGCTCATGAAGTGACTTGCTGGGCAACGCGAGCCAGCCGACGAGCAACAGCGACAAGGCGAAGAGTCCGACAATTCCGCGCGGAAACAGTCGGCGTCGCCCGCGATCTGCCGACGACAGATACCAGGTTTCAGCTGCAAGCATTTGTACTGTCCGGCATGGTTAGATCTTTCTCTTTATCGAACGCGATGAACTGGTCGACCCAAACGGGTACCAGGTGAATCGCATTTTCAAGACAGGCAAGCGATCTTCAACCCTGTGTCGAGACGCCGAAACAGTGGCCGGAATCAGCACCCCCCTGGCGCTACCGGTCCGTTCAGCCAATACCGTTTATTCGACGTAATGAAGTTGCCCCTCTTGCAACAGGGTGTGCAGCATCAGCCGGTTCGGCGTCCTCGGAAACAAGTTTGGATCAGCGGTTGCCCGTCTTGAAAACACAAATTCAATTTACGTTTTGCCTTGTGGCCGAGCGGTGCAACACCGATGACCGCGAACTTTTGACCGACGGATGAACAGGGTTGTGGCTAAAACAATGAACAGCCGTCGTGTCGCTAGTCAGGGCATGAGACTTGAATCGTGAGGCCACGTTGTGCGGCCTGCTTGCTGATCCGGTAGGTGTGCAGCGGATTGATCGTGTCGGACCGCTTGCTACGCCTGGCCTTCAGGCGATACTTGCCCGCCCGGGCAATACAACGGCTCGGGTGTTCCAATTCGAGAACTCCGCTGACATGTCCTTTGAACTTGAACCGAATGCCTGCTCCGTGCCGCTCGAATGACGAAACACGCCCATTGGCATTGCGGATGATCGGCGGATTTGTGGCCGGGGTGTCACGCGCTACTGTGAAATGGCCGGTCGGGCCATTCAAATGAAGATAGTCGCCCTCCGGGCCTTTGGCCCGACCCGACAATCCGGGGCTGTTGGCCCAGTCGATCCGATTGACCGTCTCACGGTTCAATCGCAACGTTTGCAGCGGGCCCTGTCCGGCGTATAGCCAGCGGGTGTGCCCGGGCCGTGATTCGCGCAGATCACGGGCCAGGGTGAAATCGTCGAAATCAATGACTTTGCGGATGTATTCGCTGCTGTAGACCGGATTTACAGGCTGTTTAAGTGCATATCTATACACTTTGTGTAGTGACTTGATGGCCGATGACTTGCTGGCGCTATAGGTGTGGTAATAGATATTGATTGGCTTCAGGCGCCGCGGGTACTCGGTCATCTCGAAGGTCTCAATGACTTTGTCAAAGCCGTAAAACGGGCCGGTCCAGTCGTTGGTATAGACGTTCTCGTTCTGGTTAGGGGCGTAAACTTGCAGGTGGCCATTTTTGCGAAGTGAAAATGGAGCAACCAATGTCAGAGTCGGCTCACTTCGGTTTATGGTGGTGTCGCCACCGTTCATATTGAGCAATCCGGATGATGCGGTTTCCGCGACGGCGTCCCAGGCGGGGACGCAGTCGCCAGTCCAGAGGAAAACCGAGGTTTTTTTGCCGGGGGGAGCCAAGCGTCGGTCAATATAGCTGGCTGAGCCGCCAATATCGCGTTTTAAGCGGAAATGGTAGTCTTTTATCGGTAAATGCGGTTTTTTGTCCGGTTTTATGCCTTTTTGCTCATTGGCGACCACCGTTCGCCAAAAGAACGGGTGTGAATAGGAATGGCTCGCGATTTCAACATGATCCAGCTTGAAGATATCTCGGGCTATCTTTTCGAGCGTTGGCGAGAGGTCGGGGTACAGGCCTTCGGGGCCGATTTCTCCCTCAATGACCGATACCGTATGGGGTACTTTGTATCGCTTTATGAAATCCTTGTACATGATTTCAGCGGCAAACGGCGCGCCAGGAATTTCGGCGCGAGACGCAAACCCGTCGCCGTCGATGTGCACCAAAAGCATGCGCCGGCCGGTTTCTGTCGAGACGTCAGCGCGGGGCAGTGGAAGGCCCCGGCCGATCGCTTTTCGATAAAACTCGATTGGATCAATCAACCAGCGTTCGCCGGAGGAGCCGCTTAGTCCGATATGAGCGAAAGGGGCGATCGAAAAGCCTCCCCATGGCGTAATCGCGGTACTGTCGCTGGTCTGACCGTCAGCGTCCCGGGTGCCCAGAATTCGCTCCGATCCGGGCGGGGCTGTCAGAAAAATATCCTCCGGATCCGGAATTGACTCCATTTCATAATTTGCAATCGATTCGTTGAACGATTCGGATTGCAAGGGTCTTTTCGGAGGCCGGGCGCTGCGGGTAAAACCGAGGTGGTCGACAAACGGAGAGGCGCTGCTAAGACCAAATCCGTTGAGGAAGACCAGCGGTATTTTCTCGTTGACGGCTCTGGTGTAGAAGGCCTCGAGTGCTTTGGTCTTTTTTTCGACATCTTTCTCGTAAATGCCGACAACTCCGGCGTACTCGCCCGCTAAACTGCCGCCAGGAAGGTTCTTACGCCTGATATCGAGTAGTTCTACCTGGTATCCAAGGTAGTGCAACGGCATCGTGGCCAGGCGCTGGGCGCTACTGTAGTGTTCCTCGCCATCAGCCGATCCGTTATGAATCATCAACACCTTGCGCGGCACAATGTCAATTGAGCCAACCCCTACTTGGGTCAGAGAGCCGTTTGTGATGTACGGGGTAAACCCTTCAGAGAGGATCCGGGAGGCCAGGGAGCGGGCTTTATCGCGGTCGCCAGGTGGCGCGTAGTCGATTGCAATGGCGGTCAGGCCCAGTTGCTGTGCTCGCCGCAGTTGGCCGGTCAGCCAGGCACGATCTTCTGGCGGGACATCGGTGTAGGTCTGACTCTCCTGGTTCCAGCGCCCGTATAGAGATTCTGCGGCAACGCCCTCCAAATGTCCTTTAAGTTCGTCTAAAAGTTCGAACCCCCGGTTGGCGATCAGACGGGCGCCCGGAAATTCTTTTTTCATCATCCGGATTGTTCGGCTTAACCCCTGTGCCTGTCGTGCCAGCTCTTCGGGTGTCTTGGAGATGGCGTGATACGAGTCCATCGTGTCGAGAAAAAATCCCCGGTAGCCTGCCGCCCACAGGGGGCGAATGATCTTTTCCCGGAAGAACACCGGCCAGTCGGGATGGCTCTGGTTGATGATCTTGCTATTCCAGGTTTTGTTGCTACCGGCCAGCATGGCGGCCGGCATATCGCGGGCGTATTCACGCAGTGGATCGAGTTCGCCGATCGAGACATAGGCAAACAACTCGGAGCGACCGGTCGTTTTTGACCGATGAGCGGTCGGATTGTGTCCATGGTCTGGTTCGACGACTACGACATCAAAGATCTTCAGGCTATCCAGTGGCGGCTTCGCCCCGTAATGCCAGGCGATATTCAAGTCGCTGGCCTGGGCTGCCTGGTCGGCCTGGACTGCCGGCGCGTTGAGGACGACCGCAGCCAGTGCCAGGAGGGCGACCGGGGCAAGCAAGGTGCCGCTCCTGTCCAGCAATCTGAACCAGTCGGATTGCTCAGGCAGGAAGAACAGGTCGCAGAGGTGAGTTTGGCTGGGTGCGGACATTCGTGTTTGATCGGACATAGTCAGTCCAACACATGTTCCTGACCCGGTCGCGCGTTTACACTCGGGCTGCGTTGGCTGATTAAATTGATGAGCCAGCGGTGCTGACCTGTCTATCAACTAGCGTAGTGGAAATGTTTGTTCATCCTGAGTTCGACCCGATTGCCGTATCGATTGGCCCGATAGCCGTCCGGTGGTATGGGCTTATGTACCTCACCGCTTTTCTGGCGTTCTATCTACTGGGTCGTTACCGGCTTAGCCTGCCGTGGGTTCGACAGCAATCCGGCCTGCAGCCTGAGAACCATGAAGACTTGTTGTTCTGGGGGGCGATGGGCGTCGTGATTGGCGGTCGCTTAGGTTATGTGCTCTTTTACAAGCCGGCTTATTACCTGTCGCATCCGCTGGAAATTCTCGCTGTCTGGCAGGGGGGGATGGCTTTTCACGGTGGGCTGCTCGGGGTGATTCTGGCAATTTACCTATTTTGCCGACGACGAGAACTTAAATTCTGGCCGGTGATAGATTTTGTGGCCCCACTGGTGCCACTCGGTCTGGCTGCCGGACGGATGGGCAATTTTATAAACGGCGAGCTCTGGGGCCGAACAACAACGGTTCCATGGGGGATGATTTTCCCCCAGGCGGGTGACGGGCTCGCCCGCCATCCGTCGCAGCTTTATCAGTTTGCCGGTGAGGGTTTGCTGTTGTTTGTCCTGCTCTGGCTATATTCATCCAGACCCCGGCCGGTTACCGCTGTTTCGGGTATGTTCCTGCTTTTGTACGGCATCTTCCGCTTTCTTGCAGAGTTCGCGCGTCAACCGGATAGCTTTCTGGGGTTTTTGACATTCGGGGCGACGATGGGGCAGCTGCTTTGTCTGCCAATGATGGCAATTGGTCTGGCGATGGTGTTACGGGCGAACCGGGGCGAGTCTGCCGGTCGCGGTTGATTGCAGCAGGCGTTACGCCATCACCAGGCGAACCAGCATATAAAGAGCAAGCGCGGTCAGAATTGCACCAAACAGGCGTTTGAGTTTGGCCGGCGGGAGCCGGTGAGCCAGCCGGGCCCCGTAAGGAGCCGTCATGACACTGGCCGCAGCAATCGCCAGTACGGCCGGAATATGGACATAGCCGATTACCGCTCCCGGTAGATCGATCTTGGTTTCAGCCAGCATGTAACCAATCGTGCCGGCAATGGCAATCGGTATGCCACATGCCGCGCTACAGCCGACGGCGCGCGTGGGCACCATGCCGCGCCGAATCAGAAACGGAATGGTCATGAATCCGCCGCCGGCACCAACCACTGCCGAGGCAATGCCGATGCCAAAGCCGCCGGTCGCCAGGACGCTTCGCTTGGGGCGCTGGCCGTCGGGCAGCGCCTCGTTGCCCGGTTTGCGCAGCGCGACAGACCATGCCGACCAGAGCAGGAACAAGCTGAACACAATGCTGACCAGCATCGCGGGCGCCATGCCGACGAGTTGCGATCCTGACAAGGCGCCGAGCGCGATACCGGGCGCCATGATCTGCACAACCGGCCAGATGACACTGCCTTGTCGGCGGTGGGTCAGGACACTTGATATTGAGGTGAAAATAATGGTTGCCAGCGAAGTGCCGATTGCCATCTTGACCAGACTAGCCTCTGGGTATCCGTCAAAGGTAAAAGCTGCAATCAGGAACGGGACCATAATCATCCCGCCGCCTATACCCATCAGGCCGGCGACAACGCCAACGACGCCTCCGAGGCAAAACAATAGAAGTAGTACCGCAACGCTCATAAAGTGGTTCTATGCAATTAACTGACTGGAAAGCAATGGCTGGCTCAGGACTGGCAGCGTTGAACGGTGGTGGGAGTGTTGTGTCTCGTCTGAACTTGTCTGATTTGACTAACGCTTACTCACGTGCGGTCGCGCGCCTTGGTAGTATTTTTCCATGAAGACCAGGGTCTTGTTCAGCCTATTGCTGTTTCTCGTCGGAATACAGACACCATGGGCTGCCGGACCGGGCTTGCCCCAGCTGCTGTCGAGCACCGCTGGCCAGCAAAATGAACGGTCAATTGAAACGGTCCCGGACCCAGCAGCGTTGCGTGTCGACTGGTGGCTTTACTTTAATGTCGAGCTGCCCAAGCTCAAGACGCGGGCCGACAAACTCAAATCCCTGCTGACGACCCGGTATGTCGAGCAAGCCTGGGCGGGTGGCCCAAACCGCGCCGCACAAGTCAGTCGGGTGTTGGCGATTCTTGATGCGTTCGTCGCCGCGCGGGCGGTCGAGCCGCCAACGCCCCTCCCAATTCCGGATGTGTCGGAGATTTATACGCCAAGCCAGGCATTGCAGTTGGTCAATAGCTTGCGGCAGGCGCGGGTCAATCTGCAATTTGACCTGAACGATGTGGCCGCGCTTGAAGGGTCGGCTGCCGCTGCCCGTCAGGCGATCGATGCGGCGATGGCTGCCTACCTGCAGCTTAGCGATGTCGATCCGTCAAAGGTGCGAATCGGCTTTGGCATTATTGCCGACCGTCTCGCTCTGGCAACCCGCGAGATTCAGTTGCAACTGCGCCGAAGCGCGCTCAATTCGCGACAGGCGCGGGTGGATGTCCTGGTCGATGTGGAACGCCGGGCCGAGCAGCGGTTGCGGGGTGACCCAAAAGAGGTGCTTGCACTGGGCCGTGAACGTGAAGCGCTGGCAGCCGAGCTGACTCGTATCACCGATCAATCTGCAACGCTTAAGCGACAAATTCTTCAGTCAACCGCTGATACGGTTCAGGATCAACTCGGTTCGCGATACCGGCAACAGCAACTGACCCGCTCCAGTATCAACGAGCTTTCAAAACGTCTCGGCCTGCAGCGGGTCGATCTCGCGATCACGCTGAACAATCTGTTGCTTGGCGATGTCACGACGCCGACCTCGCGAGGCCATCAGGCGGTTGAGCAAACCAGGGAGCTGATTAAACAGGCTCGTAGCAGTTTGCTGACGCTGGGTGCGGCCAGTGAGCGCGAGCGTGACCGGGCTGGCGAGCGGCTGGCCGCGACCGAAGACCAGGCCGCCGGGGCGCTGCAAATGAATCAACGTCGTTTGCGTCTTGCCCAGGAATCAGTCAGCCAACTCGGCGTCCTGAATGACCAGGTGGCGCAACTGGAGTTTCTGACCCGATGGACAACGACCGCAATTCGTACAAACGAGGGTCTGGTTGACCGGGTGCTGAATCAAGTGTCCGATGTCGGCGGTCGAATCAGCCAGTCGATCGGCGCGGTGACGGATCAGTCGTTGTTCAGGCTCGGGGAGACGCCGATCACTTTGTCCGGGCTGTTTAAAGTGATTGTAATAATCCTGATTGCCTGGTTGGTTTCCTGGGTGTTCCGGCGAACCATCGGACAACTGGGCCACCGGTTCCCCAAGGAAAATCAGTCGGTCTTGTTTGTCATCAGCCGACTGGCTCACTACCTGATCATCACCATTGGTATTTTTGCCGGCTTGTCCTCAATCGGACTTTCGTTCGCAAACTTTGCACTGATCGCCGGTGCGCTGGCGCTTGGGGTTGGTTTTGGTCTGCAAAGTATTGTCAACAATTTCCTGTCCGGATTAATTCTGTTCTTCGAGCGTACGGTCAAAGTCGGAGACTTCGTCGAACTTGACAACGGCGAGCGCGGCGAGGTGCGCTCGATCAACGTCCGCGGAACCATTGTTAACACCAACGATAATGTTGACGTGATCGTCCCCAACTCGGAATTCACTGAACGGAAAGTCGTTAACTGGACGCTGCTTGATCCGTTTCGACGCATCCATGTGCCATTCCGCGTGGCTTACGAGTCCAATGAAGATACCGTCGTTGCGGCCGGTCTTGATGCCGCACATCGACTGTCCAGTACCTTGACCGGTGTGCTGGGTCGCGAGCCGAGTGTTTGGTTGGTCAACTACGGCGAAAACGGTCTGGATTTCGAGTTGATTGTCTGGTTGATGCCCGACGCCGTTAAGCGTCCTGACGCGGTGTTTGCCGCCTACCACTGGGAGATCCGAAAAGCCTTGCGCCGTCACGAGATCGAAGTGCCGGTGCCGCAGCGGGAGATTCGGTTCCGCGAGCCGTTACCGGCTGCGCTTGAGGGGGCAAAACCACAATCGGCCGTCTAACAGTGGTATCGTTAATGCGCTGTTAACTTTCAAAAGGAGGTGGTCTATGAATCTCGTTGTTATGCTCGCAACGCCCGCGATTTCCAGCCAGGTAACCTGTTACGCGGTTACCCGCGCCCGGCGGGGGAGTTAGTCGGCCCTGCGGCTTACGTTGTCGCAGCAGGAATTTGGTCGTTGGCCCCGGGCCAGGCTATCTCCTGAGCATCTGAGCCCCGCTTTCGCGGGGCTCTTCTTTATGGGGCGTCTGAACGGGTGATTACAAACCGGCGACGCCGTTCAGTCGGGCGGTTAGCCCTTTGCGCTCGCGTTCTGAAATCGGCAGACGCAGCAGTTGCTCAAGTTCGGCGTCGCGGGCAAGCGTCTTCCATTTAAGATGCAACATGTCGGCAATACGAATACGTTCGCCTTGCCACGGCTGCAGGCTGACGGTTTGTCCGGCTTCGATAAACCCCGGGGACAGAACTCGAACATAGGCTCCGGGGCGTTCTGCTGCCCGGAACCGGTCAGCCCAACCGCCGATTCGGCTGCGCATCACTTTGTTGAAGGTATTGCACGGCGACCGTGGGGCGGTGATTTCTATGTGCCAGTCGGGGCCAATCAGTTGGTCACCGACACAAGCGTCAAAACTGGACCAGCCATGTAGTGTCAGGTTTTCACCGAATAGACCTCGCGCCAGTGGCCCGAGTGCCGGAGCCGCTCCCTCGCCAAGTTCCCAGAAGCGATAGTCTGCTTCACCCATCACCAGCAGTGCCTGATCGGGGCCGCCATGAAACCGTCGGTCAACGATATGGTCGCCAGCCAGGCCCTCGAGTGTGAGATTTGTGCCTTTGTTCAGCGCCTGTTTGCGTATGCCGCTCCTGAGGGTCTGGCCGGCAGCACCGGGGACGGGGCTTTCGCTGCTGTTCGAGATGAGAATCCTGCTCACCGTTATGGGCTCCTGGACGCGGGGCTGATCAGGCCGATTCATTGTCGAACCGCCGATTCAGTGAGCAAAGTGGGTTGCATACTTATAATCAGTTTCAAGCTGTGACTCACTTTCAGACAAGGATAGAGATTTTATGCCACCCGACCAGCCATTAGTGCCTGAGCAGAAAGTCAAGCGGGTTCTGTTCATTATGATCGATCAACTGCGCTGGGACTACCTGTCTTGTTATGGGCATGCAGCCCTGCAGACACCGAACATTGATTCGCTAGCAGATCGGGGGGTGCGTTTTGACCGAGCTTATGTTCAGGGAACAAGCTGCGGGAATTCCCGCGCCAGTTTTTATACGGGTCGATATGTTCGTTCGCACGGTGGCACCTGGAATGACATTCCGTTTGAGTTGAATCACCTGACGCTTGCTGATCATATGAAAGACGCCGGCATTGCCAAGACGGTGTTGATTGGCAAAACCCACATGCGCCCAGACCTGGCAGGCCTGGACCGGCTGGGTATTGATCCGGACGGTGAACTAGGAAAATACCTTGCCAATACCGGGTTCGATCGCGGCGAGCGTGATGACGGTTTGCATGGCGAAGGGCCGGGCGGTTTTTATAGTGAAAAAGAACCGCGGTATAACGAATATCTGCGAGAGCATGGTTTTGACGGACCGAATCCGTGGCTTGATTGGGCGAACTCAGCTACCGGCCCCGATGGCCGTTTGTTATCCGGTTTTTACTGGGAGCATGGCAACAAAGCGGCTCGCATTCCGGTTGAGTTTTCTGAATCCGCGTATATGACCGATCGTGCAATTGAGGCAATCGAAGCGGCAGGTAGCGACCCGTGGTGTGTCCACCTTTCCTACATAAAACCGCACTGGCCTTACATTGCGCCGGCTCCTTATCATGAGCAATATCAGGCGGCGGATGTTCAGGCTGTTATGCGCTCGACGCTTGAGCAGGACAGCACCCATCCGGTGTATCGCGCGTTTGCCGACTCGCGCTGGTCCAGGAGTTGGGCTTTGCCCAATGCGCGTGAGACAGTCGTCCCTGCGTATATGGGGCTGATCAAGCAACTGGATGACGAGATTGGTCGCTTGTTGAAATATCTTGCTGATCGAGACTTGCTTGACTCCACGATGATCGCGCTGACCGCCGATCATGGCGATTACCTTGGAGACCACTGGCTGGGAGAGAAAGATCTGTTTCATGACAGCGTAGCCAAGGTCCCGATGATCGTGGTCGACCCGCGTCCGCAGGCGGACTCGACTCGGGGCACCGTCTGCGATGAATTGGTCGAAGCAATCGATCTGCTGCCGACTTTTGTGGCAGCGGCAGGCGGGCTGGTGCCCGAACATCGGTTAGAGGGGCAGTCATTAGTGCCGCTGATGCACGGTGTTGCTCAGCCAGATTGGCGGCGGGCTGTGTTCAGTGAGTGTGATTATGGTCGGTTGCCGGTACGAGCGGCACTGAATCGCACGATTAACAATGCCCGGCTGACTATGTGTTTTGACGGACGCTATAAGTTTGTTCATTGTCTTGGCTACCAACCGATGATGTTTGATCTTCAGGAAGACCCCCATGAGTTTGCGGACCGAGGGTCTGACCCGGCGCTGTCCGGACCTCGGGACGCGATCAAAGACCGCTTGCTCGACTGGTCTGCAGGACTGAGCAACAGAACTTCGCTGAACAGCGACTCCTATACAGAATTAATGGGCAAAAGTGCTACCCGTGGAATCTTGATCGGTTTCTGGTCTGCCACTGACGTACCTGAGGCCATGCGACCAGAGCCGCGGGTCGCGGCTGACCGTGACGGGTCAGCCCCGGGATCGGTGCGTGCCGGTGTCGCACCGTTTCGTCACGGAGACGACTTAGTTTGATTCGGTCAGTCTTGTTTATTGCGTCACTGTTTACCATCGTGACAACCAGCTACGCGCAGTCAGTAAGCGTGATGGATTTTCGCGGCCAGGCGGTTCATTTCGATCAGACACCCGAGCGGATAGTCACCTTGTTGCCGTCGCTGACAGAATTCGTTTGCGCGCTTGGTGCCTGCGCGAAAATAGTCGGCACTGACCGCCATTCTGACTGGCCCGACTCAATACTGGCCTTACCTAAACTTGGCGTGCTTGGTGATACTTCGGTCGAGGCGATCGTTGACCTGCGGCCTGATGTGGTGCTCGTGACGCCATCGAGTCGAATGGCTGGCCGGCTTGAGTCACTCGGACTAAAAGTCCTGGTCTTGCAAGCGGAGAATAGCGCCCAGGTGCGGGCGCAATTGACTTTACTCGGGCGCGTGCTGAGACAGTCCGGCCGGGCCGATCAGTTGTGGCGGGAAATCCAGCGTGAGATTGCTCAGGCGTCTGAGTCCGTGCCTGCATCAGTCAAAGGCCTGCGGGTCTACTTTGAAGTTGCCCCGGCGCCTTATGCTGCCGGGGCCGGTTCGTTTATAGGCGAGCAACTGGCCCGTCTGGGACTGCGCAATATCGCCTCTGTTGATCTCGGGCCGTTTCCCCGGTTGAACCCGGAGTTCATTGTTCGATCGCAGCCCGACATCATTATGTCGGTCGCTCACGAATTGAAGCGCCTGCCAAGGCGCCCGGGTTGGGCGGATCTGGCGGCGCTGCGCCGCAATCAAGTATGCGGTTTCGAAAGCAGTGTTTATCAATGGATGGTAAGACCCGGCCCGCGCATGGGGCAGGCTGCTTTGACAATCGCCAACTGCCTCGCGCGGTTGCCTCAAAGCGTCGCTCCCTCGTCATGAATCCGTCGGTGCGTCCCGTCACCAACCATTCGCGTAGTCGTGCCGCAGGACGGCGGCGTTGGCTGGCGATCGCACTGTGTCTGGTCAGTCTGTTTTTGCTAGGTGCCGGACTGGCTGCTGGTAGCAACGGTTGGCGGTGGCCGTTTGAGGCGGGTGGGGACGATGCCTCGGGCAGTTTGATTCTGTATGACATTCGATTGCCCAGAACTCTGGGAGCCTGGTTGACCGGTGCATTGCTCGGGGTTGCGGGTGCGATTGCGCAAGGCTTGTTTCGGAATCCGCTGGCGGATCCGTATTTGCTCGGGTCCGCGTCGGGAGCGTCGCTCGCAGTCATGTTGGTCCTGAGTGCCGGCGCTCTGACCGGCGCTTCACCGGACCTGGCTGCCAGCGCGATGGTCGAATTCTTCAGGAATACCGGCCTGGTATTGGCCGCGTTTGTCGGCGCGCTCGGGGGCGTGTTGTTGACGCTTGTCCTGGCGCGTGGCGCAGAACAGTCCATTCGCCTGTTGCTTGCCGGTGTAGTAGTCGGAGTTGTGCTGGGCGCAATCGGAGAATTGTTAAGCAGTTACCTGCCTGAAATACTCGCGGCGCGGCAGGCTTTCATGTTGGGTTCAACCGGATTTATCGGCTGGTCGGGAGTCGTCTTGCTGGCGGCGGGGGCGGTCGTCGTGTTACCTGTAGGCTGGCGATTTGCGCGCGGACTTGATGCGCTGGCTCTGGGAGAGGAAACAGCCCGGTCGCTGGGATTGTCACTGATTCGCTTGCGCGTGTTGCTGATTGCCTGCCTGGCGTTGGCAACCGCGCTGGCGGTTTCCCAGGCCGGCCTGATTCCGTTCGTCGGGCTGGTTGCCCCGCATCTGGTGAGGCGGTTTGCGCCGGGGCTGCAGGCGTTTGTCGTGCCGGCCAGTGGCATGATGGGCGGCTGCTTGTTGCTTAGCGCTGATCTCCTGGCGCGCACACTGATATCACCGGCGGAATTGCCGGTAGGTGTTTTAAGTGCCGTGCTCGGAGGAGGCTATCTCTTGTGGTTACTGCACCGGAGGCCGGCGTGACCGACATGCCTCGCCTGCGCGCCGACAATCTGTCGTTGCAATTCGGCACGAGCCGGGTTCTCGATCGGGTCTCAATCGAGTTGCGAGCAGGTTGGACAGCTGTTGTGGGCCCCAACGGCGCCGGCAAATCAACCTTGCTGAGATGTCTTGCAGGGCTTTTGCGACCCGATGAAGGCGACGTTTTTCTTGATGGACGTCGGCTCGCAGACTGGTCTGAGACGCAACGAGGGCAACAAATTGCCTGGCTTGCCCAACAGTCGGATACCCAGACGGATCTCACTTCCCGAGAAGTGGCAAGCCTTGGCCGCTTGCCTCATACCGGTCTGTTCAAACCGCTTGCCGAGGCCGATGAACTGGCGGTCACTGAAGCCCTGGAGGCCAGCGAGTCCCGGCCCTGGGAGCATCGAATATTGCTGGAGCAATCAGGCGGCGAGCGGCAGCGGACCTTGCTCGCCAGAGCCTTGGCGGTACAGGCGTCCATTTTGCTGCTTGACGAGCCGACTGCTCACCTGGACCCGCCGCACCAGGTCAGCCTGGTCAGGCTGATGCGAAAACTCGGGCAGCAAGGGACCGTTGTCAGTGTTCTGCACGATCTAAATCTGGCCTTACAGGCTGATCGGCTCGTGGTGATGGCCGACGGACAGATCCTGACCGCCGGCCCCTCAGCAGACGAAGGCGTGCAGGCCGCCCTGGTGTCGGTTTTCGGGGGGGCGATTTCGATCCGGCAGATCGGTAGTCAGTGGCTGGCCGTCCCGGAGATCTGATTATTGCGGGCGGCGGCGAGCATTTGGCGACAAGAATATGCTTTTCACGCCATCTCTGGGCGGTTGGTCGCATCAGACTGGATCAGGCAAAAGCGACTCGCTACAGTGGCATCTCTTACATCAAACCCGGAGCCCAGCCCATGAAAACCCACCGTACCCGTTTATCAGCAGCTGCTGCCTGTTCAGTCGCCGCCTTGCTGACCGCCGCCACACCCGCAGTAGCGGCTGATCTAACCCTGAATGTTTCAAATATTGCATCAACTGACGGAAGCATGATGATTGCGGTTTATGACAGCAAGAAAGGGTTCGACAAAAAGAGCACCTACCGGGCAATCAATCGTCGGGTCGAGCAAGCCGAGATGAGAGTGGTTCTGGCAGATATGCCGGCAGGCGAATACGCGGTGATGTTGTTTCAGGATCTCGACGGAAATGAGAAGCTGGACACCAATATGCTGGGCATTCCCAAAGAGCCGTGGAGCGCTTCCCTGGAAGGCCGATCCGTCTTTGGCCCGCCGGCGTGGTCCGATGTGAATTTTAAAATCGGCGAACAGAACGTTTCGATCAAGATCAGTTTGAACTAGGCAGAAGATCCATGAATCGACGCGAATCAATCCAATCAGTGCTGGGTCTGTCCTCGGTAGTCGGGCTGGCTGCTCTAGGTGCAGGCATGCCCGGCCGGGCCCATGCTCTGGCCGGCAACGCCGGTGACTTCGCCAGTAGCTATGCGCAAATTCCAGAACGATATGGCGCCACCACGGTGCGGTTCGATCGGGCCCTGCCTGACGGGCTCAGCGGTACACTGTTTCGTAACGGTCCGGCGCGCATGGTGCGAGGCGATACTCGCTATCACCATTGGTTTGATGGCGATGGCATGATCCAGGCGTTCCGGTTCTCCGGCCAGTCTCTGCGTCATCAGGGGCGAATGGTCGCCACCCGTAAGCTGTCGGCCGAAGCCGATGCCGGCCGGTTCCTGTGGTCTGCATTCGGGACGAGTTTTGCCGACAGTCGCTCGGTCCGTCAGCCGGACGATATTAATTCAGCCAATATTTCGGTCCTGCCCGTACAAGACGAAGTGCTGGCGCTCTGGGAAGGAGGCTCGGCCTGGCGCATCGACCCGAGTACACTGGAAACAAAAGGCAGGCGGGTGTTCTCACCGTCTACGGATGGTCTGCCGTTCTCGGCTCATCCCAAGGTCGACCCATCCGGAACTATCTGGAACTTTGGGTACATGAGTGGCAGCGGCAAACTGGTGCTCTATGAGTTGACCGCCGCTGGTTCGCTCAAGAGAGCCCGGCTGATTGATGCCCCCAATGCCGAAATGGTTCACGACTTCGCCATTACCGAGCGTTATCTTGTGTTTGTTCTGATGCCGCTGAGATATGACCGGCGGCCGGGGCGGGGCGGCTCTTCGTTCATGGACCGATTTCAATGGGACGCTGAGGGTCACGTCGATATCCTGCTGGTCGATAAAAACTCGCTCACTGTCGCTCACCGATTCGAAGTTGCGCCATTTTTCGCCTTTCATTTTGGCAACGCGTGGGAAGACGGCGAGACAGTTCGGATTGAGGTTGCCCGCGCTGCGGCGTTCAAGCCCCTGATGAACGTGATCACCCAGGCAACCAGGGGCGAACCGGTCGATCCGATCAGTCGGCCGCCTCTGATGGAGCTGAGCCTGAACCTGTCTGGCAAGACCGCGTCGGCGAATGATCTACCCGTGTCTGGCGTAGATTTCCCACGGTTTGACCAGCGATTCACCGGGCGAAAGACCAGTCACTTGTTTATGATGAGCGACGCAAACCCGGAACCGGACATCACATTCGGGTTCAACCAACTGGTAAGTCTGGACCGGCGCAGCCAGCGGGTTCGGCGCTGGAGTTATGCGCCGCGGATTATTGCGGAAGAGCATTTGTTTGTGCCGGACCAGGCAAAAGGAGAAGCAAATGGCTGGGTGGTCGGCACCACGTTTGATCCTGAAAACCGTACGACCAGCCTGCATGTCTTTAATGCCAGGGGAATTGACGACGGGCCGATTGCCACCGCGACTCTGCCGGTTCATTTGCCCCTGGGTTTGCATGGCCAGTTCGTCGCTGGTTAAACGATGATTCATTCTGCTCCTGAGTCTGTTGAGGCATCCGGCGAACGAGGATCCGGCGCTATCCTGAAAATTGGCCGCCGGATCCTGCTGATCAATGTTTTCGCCTGCGCGGTTATCGCGTTCTTCTTATGGTGGTTTGTTCCCGCGTTTTCGAACTTTCGATTCCTGGATGTTCTGGCGCACTCGGAAGTCATCGGAATGCTGACTTGCGGATTGATAATACTTTTCCGCCATGTCTTCGAGGGAATTAACAGCTGGTGGCGGTGGCTGCAATTCCTTGTTTACCCACTGATTGTCGTGTTTAGTTATGTCGCGGGTACGGCGATAGCCCGCTTCCTGATCGGCGTGCCATTCAGCGCTGAAGAGGTTCTCGGGGGGAGTGGCGCTCTCGTCTCTTTCGCAACCACTTTGATCGCGGCCGTTCTGGGTACATTGTTCTTCGTGACCCGGGAGAAGCTCAGTCAGTTGAAACTGCGTGCGGCTCAGGAGGAGCAGCGCGCGGTGACAGCCCAGTTAGCGATGCTGCGAGCTCAAATCGAACCTCATATGCTGTTTAACACGCTGGCCAATCTGCGGGCGTTGATTACAGTTGATCCTGATCTTGCGCTGGTCATGCTGGACCGGCTTAACGATTTCTTGCGTGCAACGCTTAATAGTTCCAATCAACTGAGCAATAAGCTTAGCCAGGAGTTTGGGATCCTGGAGAACTATCTGGAGTTGATGAAGATTCGGCTCGGCGCCAGGCTGACTTATTCGATTGATCTGCCTGCTTCACTCGGGCCTGTATCAGTGCCGTCTCTGTTATTGCAACCCGTTGTCGAGAACGCGATCAAGCACGGCATTGAACCGTCAGTAAACGGTGGTCACATTAGTATTGCCGCAGCGTTGATTAATGACGGAGCCGGCGATGAGTTACGCCTGACTGTCATTGATACCGGCATAGGGATGGCGACCGATTCGCCAGCTGCTAATCTGGCCAGAGATTGTTCGGTGCCCGACGGTTCGGAGACCGCCAGCGGTGGCTTTGGACTTTACAGTCTGCGCGAGCGACTGGACTTGCGCACTCAGCATAAAGCCCAGGTGTTTGTCGATTCTCCGCCCGCTCAAATGGCGAGCGGAACACAAGTTGTTATCAGGATTCCACAATGAACAAAACCGCCCAGTTGCCTGCTAATACCGTCGATGCACCGATTGCTCTGGTTGCTGACGACGAATTACTGTTGGCCGGTGCGCTGATTAAAGAGCTTGCGAAACTATGGCCGGAACTTATCGTCAGAGATCAGGTCGCCGATGGACTGACGGCGCTTGACCAACTCACGGCACAAGCGCCTGATGTGGCTTTTTTAGATATCAGAATGCCAGGGCTTACGGGGATTGAAGTGGCCAGAAAGCTGACCGAGGATTGGGCTGAATCAAAAGCGGCAGCCGCGGGCTCGCTGCCGCCGTTGCTTGTCTTTGTCACCGCTTATGGTGAGTTCGCGCTTGATGCGTTTGAGAACGCGGCAGTTGATTATTTGCTCAAACCCGTCACGCCTGCCCGGTTGGAGCTGTGTGTCGAGCGGCTCAAGAATCGACTGGCAGAACGGGTCCGCCCTCAAGATGCGGATGAGTTCGTCGGGCAGAGCCCGATTGATCAGCTCCGCGAGCAACTACAGAAGCTGACAGCAGGCGCGGCGCCGGGTAGGTCGCTCAAGACTATTCGCGCTGCTGTAGGCGATACGGTCCGCATGATTCCGATCGATGATGTCTTGCTGCTGGAGGCAGCCGACAAATATGTCATTGTTCATACTGCTGGAGGTGAGGCTTTGATTCGCGAGTCGCTGCGAGATTTGCTCGATCAACTCGATCAGACAGTTTTTCAGCAAGTGCATCGAAGTACGATTGTCAACATGACAGCGGTTACCGAGGCGGTCCGGAACCAGCACGGAAAACTGGCGCTACGTATCAAGGGGTTGGAGCAGCAGCCACTGGTGAGTCGCCTCTATACCCATTTATTCAAGGCCATGTGATCGGAATCTCTTAAGGATAGTCATGTTAGAAACTTTGGTGTTGGGAGTCCGTGCTGTTGTGGCGGTAGGTTTGTTTTTGATTGGCGGTGGAGTGGTGCAGGCAATGGAGCCAGAGCACAATGTCGGTATCCGGCAGTTTACTGTGCCGTATTACGGCCTGCCAATTGACGCGGCGATTTGGTATCCGACTGAGCGCGAGAGCCGCTCCATTGATGCTGTCTCGGTCCTTATTGAAGCGGCGCCGGACGCGCCGATCAAGCCGGGAAAGTACCCTTTGCTTGTCTTGTCGCACGGGACTGGCGGCATGAAACTAAACCATTATCCGTTTGCTCAGGCTTTTGCAAAAGCGGGATATGTCGTTGTCTCATTGACTCACCCCGGAGACAACTTTCGTGACCGCAGCATGATTGCCGACCCACGCTATTTTTACGAGCGGCCGCGTCAGATCAGCCGGGTAATCGATTTTGTCCTGGCCAATCCGGATTGGGCTGTCATGGTGGATCAGAACCGGATTGCCGCGCTGGGGCATTCCGCTGGCGGGTATGCAGTGGCGGCGATGATTGGTGCGATACCAAATCTGGACCGCCTGGAAAGTCATTGCCGCAAGACGACGGACGACCCGGCTTGTGATTATGCCGATCCGGCACTGGGAATTCTGGAGCAAGCCGGCCCGGCGTTGAAACTTCCCGAGCAGGTCAAACCGTCAGGGGATCTGCGCGATGCCCGCATCAAAGCCGCAATTCTGCTTGCACCGCTTGGCGCGGTCGTTGAACCGGGGTCTCTGGCACGCACGCAGATACCGGTTCGTCTGATTGGCGCTGAACATGATGAAATTCTTGCGCGTCGCTATCATTTCGATTATCTCGCCGCCGAGCTACAGGGGCCGCAGGCGGACTCACGGACCAGAGTTTCAATCGCACGGAATGCCGGGCATTTTAGTTTCCTGGCACCGTTTAAACCGGCTTTTATTGAAGCCACCCGTTCAACGCTGGGGGCAGTCGTGGTCCCTCGCCCCGGCGTGAACCGGGCCAGCTTGCAACAATCTATCCTGCTGGAGTTGCGTCCCTGGTTACGCGAAGCCTTGCTGAACCCCTGAGCCTGCCAAGCGGCTAAGATAGGGCTCGAATCAAATCAGTTTGAGAGCCGGGAGAGGCAGATGCGTCTGTTTTCATCAAAAGACCGTCCGTTCCATTTGGGGAGTTATCCAATGGAACGGCTGGCACGTCAGTCGCAACTTCCGGATTTGTCGCAGATCGCGCCCATGCAGGCGCTTTCTTTTGAGGGCGCGCACGCGCAGTCAATTGCTCCGGCGATGGCGCGCTACATCAGTATGTTCGATGTTGTCCGAGATGGCCCGGTAACCGGTCGCGGCTCTGAAATTCCGACCGATCTGACCGAGCGGGCGGCCCATCTGAAAAGTGCCGGCTATTACTTTGACGCCACTCTGGCCGGCATTTGTTCGATTCCGGATCAGGCCCGGCTGGACTCTCCAATTCGTAACGCGGCAGTCAAAACCCTCGCCGCCGAACTGGAACTCGGGCAAATCAAAACGTTCGCCGCCGGCATGGATATGATATTTGCCGACGTTCTGGAATCGGCGCGGACCGAACATGGATCGATTGCCCATCACACTCATGCTCTAGTCTACCTGGTGGAGTACACCCGCGACCCAGGTGTCGATGAACCCGGCTGCGACTGGATCCACGGTACGCAGGCGCAGCGCGCTGCGTTGCTGGCGGCGCAAACCGGAGTGGTGATCAGCTCGTATCTGCGCATGCTCGGCTTTGAGGCGCGTTCCCACACCGAAACCTGTAGCGAAGTTGATCTATCCCGGCTGGCTGTCGCCAGTGGTCTTGCGAACATCAGCGAACAAGGCATTTCCAATCCGTTTCTTGGCTGTCGATTCGGGTTGGCGGCCGTCACAACAACACTGGAATTGGCGACCGATCAACCGCTTGATGAGTCTTGCAGTGACCAACGTTTACCGGGTGGCTTGTCCTGGCTGACTGGCAAGGGGACAGGCAAGAGCGAATTCAATCGTGATCCGTTTGCAAAACGAGAATTTCGGATGGGTGCTTTCCCGTTCGAGAAACTCAATCGACAGGAAAAGCCCACGACCTTCATCGACGACGAACGAGTGCCGCGGTTCCCCAAGCGGGCCGATTTTTTTGCAAGAGTGTTATGTGGTGACATGGGCAAGTCAGTGCAGGATCAGGCGCGCAACGCCCACTATGTGATGAAGAGTCCTATCGGGGCCTGCGCGCGGCGAGCCCTGGGCGCATTGCTGTTGTTGCAGTTTGGTCCGGCCCGTGGCCCGGTTCATGAAAGCACGGGCGATCCGGCGCGCAACGCCGACAATCTCAAGGCCGCCTCTTACTACCTTACGACTGACGCGGTTGGTTTGTGCAAAATTCCGCAGTGGGCTTACTACTCGCATGATGCGGGCGGCAATGAGATGCCGGCCTACCATCTCAACGCGGTCAACATGTTGCTCGATCAAGGCCACGAGACCATGGAAGGCTGCAGCGGAGATGACTGGATCTCGGTTGCCCAGAGCATGCGCGCCTATCTCAGATTTTCAATGTTGGGTGGTGTGATCGGGGAACAGGTCAGACGCCTGGGATATTCCGCAAGAGTTCACACGGTGATTGACGGCGATTTACTGCAACCGCCGTTGTTGCTGCTATCCGGACTGGGTGAAGTAAGCCGGATTGGTGAAGTGATTCTCAATCCCTATCTCGGTCCGCGCCTGAAGTCGGGCACGGTCAGCACCGATATGCCGATGGCTTATGACAAGCCGATCAACTTCGGCCTGCAGAATTTCTGTTCCAACTGCAACAAGTGCGCCCGCGAGTGCCCATCCGGTGCTATTTCTGCCGGGCCAAAGCTGATGTACAACGGCTACGAGATCTGGAAATCAGATGCTGAAAAATGCGCCCGGTACCGGATTACCAATTCGGGTGGCGGTATGTGTGGTCGTTGCATGAAGACATGCCCGTGGAATCTTGAAGGTTTGTTTGCCGAATCCGGATTTCGCTGGCTCGCGATGAATATGCCGTCGCGGGCCCGCTGGCTGGCCGAGCTCGATGACAAACTTGGCCGCGGCTCGATCAATCCCCTGAAAAAATGGTGGTGGGATATTGAGCTGGATCGCGATACCCATCGTTATGTCAAGGCCGCACAAACCCATACCCGGGGGTTGAATAGAACCTTGCAGCTAAAGTACGAGGAGCAGACGCTCGCAGTTTATCCCGCCGATAAAATGCCGCCGCCTTATCCGGTTGCTTATCCAGTCAATCGGGAAGAGGGAATTGAACGATATCGGGCGTTGCTGACCCCTGCTGAGCATAAGCGACGAATCGCGGCAGGCGACACCCAATCACTGGTGCCGCAATTCAGAATGCCACCCGGTGAGCCGCCGGTCTTTCCGGTGATTTTGCATCGTCGCAAGGAGGTTGCTACCGATATTGTCCGTTATGAGTTTGTGGCGGAAGACAAACAGGAGTTGCCAGCGTTTACCGCCGGCGCCCACATTGATGTGGTAATCGCGCCTGAATATCAGCGGGCGTACAGTCTGGCTTCTGACCCGGCAGACCGGTCCAGTTATGTGCTGGGCGTTCTGAAGGAAGCACAGGGGCGGGGCGGCTCACAACTGATGCATCGAGCGTTTCGCGAAGGCAAGCGCGTGCTGGTTTCTCGCCCGATCAATCACTTCGAGTTGGACGAACAGGCCAGCCGGACGTTTCTGTTTGCAGGTGGAATTGGCGTGACGCCGTTGTTGACGATGGCTCATCGTCTGCACGCACTCAACAAGCCTTTTGAACTTCACTACAGCGCGGCAAGTCGGGATCGCGCGGCTTTTCTCGCGGAGATTGAATCGGCGCCGTGGTCAGCCAACGCAAGATTCTATTTCAGTGCGGAAGGGTCTCGCGCCGCGATTGATTCACTGGTGCCAGGCTGGCAACAAGGATGGCATCTCTACACCTGTGGCGCGCCCCGGTTTATGGATGCTGTGCTGCAGGCGGGCGTTAAGAGCGGTTGGCCGGAGCAAGCCTTACATCGTGAGTATTTTGCGACACCAGAGCAGCCCGAGTTTAAGAATTATCCGTTTCGTCTTCAGTTAAGAAAGCGTGGCATCACACTCGATGTGCCTGCTGATAAAGCCGCGACTGACGTCTTGATGGAGGCCGGCGTTCCAATTGAAATGAAATGCTCTGACGGAATCTGCGGCGTGTGTTCGGCCGGCTATGATCCGAGCGCCTCAGATCCGATTGAACACCGGGACTACGTCTTGAGCCATAAGGAAAGAGAGCAGCGGGTGATCCTGTGCTCGTCCCGGTCCGCTGTTGCTGATGGTGTCATGGTGATCGAGCTTTGAAGGAAAAACTGGTGGTCATGCCGGCAATCGTGCTGGCTCAATTGGCGGGTACGTCATTGTGGTTCGGTGCGAACGCGGTATTGGGAGACCTGCAATCCGAGCTGATGTTGTCGCCAGCCCAGGTCGCTGCGCTACTTTCGGCGGTTAACGCCGGTTTTATCGTCGGAACGCTCTGCTATGCCTTGCTGATGATCGCCGATCGGTTTTCGCCAAGACTGGTTTTCGTGGTCAGCGCGATATTGGCTGCTGCCGTTAACCTGCTTGCCCTGATACCGGATCTCGGCGTCTATGGATTGTTAGTCAGCCGCCTGGGCGTCGGTTTTTTTCTGGCCGGCATTTATCCGGTCGGTATGAAAATCGCCGCGTCTTGGGCGCGCGGTGGTCTGGGCTCCGTGTTGGGTTTTCTGGTCGCGGCGTTAGTGCTGGGGACTTCCATGCCACACGCGGTCGCCGCTTACGGCGCCCACTTGCCGTGGCGGGAAACTTTGATCACCTTGTCTGTGATTGCCCTGATCGGCGGCGCCATCATTGCGTTGCTGGTCCCCGACGGGCCTTATCTGAAACGATCGGGTCCGGTAAAACTAAACGTGTTATCTGCTATCTGGTCTGATCCGAAAGTACGGGCTTCTGCGTTCGGGTATTTCGGTCATATGTTTGAGCTGTACGCATTGTATGCCGCGGTACCGCTGATTATCGGCACCTACCTGCATACCAGTATGACGCCCGGTGTCTCCCTGTTAAGCGCTATCACGATTGCAGTTGGTGCTCTGGGCTGCGCCATCGGCGGCATGTTGGCTCTGAAATTCGGTAGTGCCCGGGTGGCCTTCATTCAACTTTTGATCAGCGGGTTCTGTTGTTTGCTGACACCGTTTGCCTTTGACGCACCCTGGTGGTTGTTCGGTCTGTGGCTGCTGGTCTGGGGCGTCACGGTCAGTGGTGATTCCCCTCAGTTCAGTGCCTTAACCGCAGCCAATAGTCCGCCCGATGCGGTCGGCAGCATTCTGGCGCTGGTGAACAGTATTGGCTTTGCGATAAGCGTGATGTCGATTGCTGCAACCAGTTGGGCAATGAGTCTATATGGCCCGCAGTGGGTTCTGCCGGTTTTGGCCGCCGGGCCGATCCTCGGCCTTGTCTCAATGCGCCGATTGTTGCGATCAGGTGTTAACTGAAAATTCGCGAAACGCTATGCCTGAGCTTTTCCCAGAGCGTGTTTTGGTGAGGATGCCATGAGCCCTCAGCCTGGGACGGGCGCAATGTCGATCTGGACGAGTCTGCAAATTCCATCCGCATCGACATCTGGTCGTGCCGTGCCTGCCAGGCAATCTCCCAGGCGGTTTCATAAGCGCAGTCCGCCTCAATCAGTTTGCCGGCCACTTCTGATGCGGACAAGCCGTCAGAGGCCAGGGTGGCTGCCGTTTTGTGAAACCCCTGCAGGGAGGGGTCAATCTCACGAGCCTGGTCCTCTGCTTTTTTCTCTGAGGCATACCAGGGCCTGAAGGTATGGCCTATGCCAAGCGCTGTATCAAGGGCCAGGCGTTGTTCCGGGTCTCGCAACGCCTTGTAGGCTGTCGTGAGTTCGCGAAACAGCTTGGCGGCTTTCGGATCATTATGGTTGTGATCCGGATGGCAGATCTTGACTGCGCGTCGGTAGGCCAGGCGAATCTGATCCGGGGTTGCGGTCCGGGGAACGCCAAGCGTCTGATAGTGATCGTCACTTGGGGCTAGCGGTTCGGCCAGTTTATCCATAATTCTTTGCCAGTTAAGTCTTCGCAGGCGCTAACCCGGCTTGTTGTCGAAACAGGGCTTTGACAGCTTAGCGTATTAGTCTGACTTGTTCGGGCTTTGGTCTTGCTGTGCACCCTTGGTTAACAATTGTCTTGCAGCGCCGACAATAAATGCAGTGTTCGTTGTGAGGTACCGTCGCCAGAGTCTGCCCGGTTCGGAAACCAGGCGATAAAACCACTCCAGGCCGATGTCTTGCATCCAGCGCGGGGCTCTGCGGATGGTGCCGGCATGGTAGTCAAAAGCGGCGCCAACCCCGATCATCACTGCCTGGATTCGGCCACGGTGCGCGGCCATCCATTTTTCCTGTTTGGGGCAACCCAGGCTGACAAAGACGACTTGCGCACCACTCTGATTTATCTGGCGCACGATGTCCTCGTCCTCTTCATCGGATAATTCGCGAAACGGTGGGGCGATCGAGCCGGCAAGACTGAGACCGGGCAGACGGGCCGTCAGGACATCGGTCAGTCGGTCCAGGGTGGCCGGGCGGTTCCCGTAAAAGAAGACTTTTTGACCGGTCTGGGCAGCTCTTTCGCAAAATAACAGCATCAGGTCCGGGCCGTTGATTCGCTTCTGATCGGGGTAACCGAGCCGCCGGATTGTCCAGGCGACGGGCGTGCCATCGGCGGTGGACATATCTGATTGCAAAACAGCTTGCCGGAATTCGGTATCTTCCTTGGCGGTAATGACCGAATGGGCGTTGCAGATCGATACAACTCGCGATTCAGATTGGTGCGCCCATCCCTCAATTCGGGTTAGTGCTTCGTCCCAGTCGAGCACGTCAATCGGGAGTCCCTGGACGCAAACCTGGGTTCGCGCCGCCTGATTGTTTTGCGAATGGCTTTCGTTCACGGGTTCACGCGGCTGTGCAGGCTCGGGCGACGGCACGCTGGCACTGGTATTGGTGTTAGCGGCATGCGGGGTTTCAACGGTTTCAGCTTGCGTCACAGGCGTCTGGGGAAAGTCGGTCACAGGATCACTGAACCTGAAATTGTACGGTGCCAGCCATGGCAAGCGGTGCGATTCAGGAGGGAGTGTTTCGCTTTGTTGTTATTACAGTAACAGAGCTCTTGGTGGCCGGTTCCCGGTTGCGGACAGGCGGCCGTGATTGGGCCATCATCGGTTTCGGACTGGCGCGGCCTGTAATTCGATGCATCACGCTTTGTTGCACTCATCACACAAATTTTGCCGCCGGTCGGCTTTATTAAGTGCCCTGAAAGCAAGCCCGTCAATATCATGTCAACCTCTCCTCATAAATGACAAACCACGGACTGAACGGATAATGAAAAAAGCACTAATCACCGGCGTAACAGGCCAAGACGGCGCGTATCTCGCCGAATTGCTACTGGCTAAAGGGTACGAGGTACACGGACTCAAGCGCCGCAGCTCCCTGTTTAATACCGCCCGGATCGATAGTCTTTATCAGGACCCCCATGATGATGCACAGAAATTCGTGTTGCATCACGGTGATCTCACCGATTCAACCAATCTGATTCGGATTATCCAGCAGGTCCAACCGGACGAAATCTACAACCTGGCCGCCATGAGCCACGTCGCCGTTTCGTTTGAGACACCTGAATACACCGCAAATGCGGATGGCATCGGCGCGTTGCGTATTCTTGAGGCAATGCGAATCCTCGGTCTGCAGGATAAAACCCGTTTTTATCAGGCATCGACTTCCGAGCTTTACGGCCTGGTTCAGGAGATTCCGCAAACCGAAACAACACCGTTCTACCCGCGCTCTCCGTATGCGGTGGCAAAACTCTACGCCTACTGGATCACTGTGAACTATCGTGAAGCCTATGGGATTTACGGGGTTAACGGTATTTTGTTTAATCACGAGTCCCCGCTGCGCGGTGAAACGTTCGTGACTCGCAAGATCACGCGGGCGCTGGCCAGGATCAAGATCGGCCATCAGAAATGTCTGTACATCGGCAATATGGACGCCAAGCGCGACTGGGGCCATGCCAAAGACTATGTCGAGATGCAATGGATGATTCTGCAGCGTGATGAACCCGAGGACTGGGTCATTGCGACGGGTAAGCAGTTCTCGGTTCGAGAATTCATCCAGATTGCGGCCGCTGAACTCGGTATTGAGGTGACATTCAAGGGTGAGGGCGTCAACGAGAAGGGTTATGACCAGAACGGCAATTGCATTGTTCAGGTTGATGAGCGCTATTTCCGACCGACCGAAGTTGAAACCTTGCTGGGAGATGCCACCAAGGCCCGCGAGAAACTCGGCTGGGTCCCGAAAATCAGCTTCGAAGATCTCGTGAAAGAGATGGTGCGGGAAGACTTGAACCAGGCTGAGCGCTTTGATCTCGTCAAGAGTGCCGGCTACAAGGTCTTTGACCACGGAGGCTAGGCAAACCGAATGGACAAATCAGCCCGTATTTTTGTTGCTGGTCATCGTGGCCTGGTTGGCTCTGCGCTAATCCGGGCGCTGAAGGCTGGCGGCTGGACCAATCTGATTACCCGGACTTCTGCCGAGCTGGACCTCCGGGACGCCAAGCAGACTGCCGCGTTCTTTGAGGAAACAAAGCCTGAGTACGTCTTTCTGGCGGCCGCGAAAGTTGGCGGCATTATTGCCAATCACAAGTATCCGGTCGATTTCCTGTCCGATAATCTGAATATTCAGAACAGTGTGATTAATGCGGCTCACGCCAACGGCGTGACTCGTCTGCTGTTTCTCGGATCTTCCTGTATCTACCCCAAATTGGCCGATCAGCCTATGAACGAAAAGTCATTGCTGACGGGCTCGCTCGAGCCGACCAATCGCGCCTACGCGCTTGCCAAGATTGCTGGTATTGAGCTGTGCTGGAGTTATAACCGCCAGCATCAGACCCAATACCTGGCCGTGATGCCGACGAATCTTTACGGCCCCGGCGACAACTACCATCCTGAAAACTCACACGTCATTCCGGGTTTGTTACGCAAGTTTCACGAGGCACGCGAATCCGGCGCGGCGTCGGTCTCTGTCTGGGGAACCGGGACGCCCCGGCGCGAGTTTCTGTACTCAGACGATATGGCAGAGGCGTGTATTTATTTGATGAACCTGTCTGATGAGCGCTTCGTACCGCTGCTGGGTTCTGACGAGGTGGCCACTGGCGAATTCAACCCGCCACTGGTCAACATCGGGGTTGGAGATGATGTCACCATTGCCGAGCTGGCCTCATTGGTGAAAGAGGTGGTCGGCTTTGAGGGCGAAATTGTCTATGACTCGTCCAAGCCGGACGGCACGCCGCGCAAGCTGATGGATGTCAGCTACGTCAATTCGCTTGGCTGGCGGGCAACGACGCCGTTGCGAGACGGTTTGAAAAAAGCTTACGAAGAGTTCTGTTCTTCAACCGCGGTCGCTTCGCGCTAGTTTCCGGCGGCGCAGGGCCGCGCTCAGAGATCAAAGCGCGGTTCGATCCGGCCCAGTTGATCTGGCTCGTTGGCGGGCCTGTCTGGCGCTGATTTGGCGGCTTTTTTCGGTTGACCCGCTGACTCGGTATGCATTGGTTTGCGCATTGCCAGGGTTGGTGCGGTTCGCCGCGGCAGGTCGTTGCTGGCCTGAACACCCAGGCCGGGAGGCAGTTCTGCTGATCCCCGTGCCCGGCCGGTAGGTGCTCTTCCCAAGGCGGGTGCAGACGGGCGACGGACCGGGTCCGGAATGATGGTTCGCGGCGTCTTGGGATTGCCCGCCGTTGTTTCGGGAACCGGTTTGGGCTGAGCCAGTTCCCAGGCGCCGGCACACAACACATGGAACAAGGTCAGGTGCATCAGAAACGTACCGGTCAGAATCGAGCTCAACTCCAGCGGTACCTCTGAGATGCTGCGGAACATGAACATTGCAAACAGAGCCGGCGCCAGACCGCGGGTGTACCAGGTCAGCTTCCAGGCCTGCCAACCCATCGTGGCGACATAGAAGATCAGTCCGGCCACACCGAACAATCCGGCCACACTGAGAGACTGAAAGAACAGATTGTGGGCGTGAAAGGCAAAGAACATGTTGATCTTGGCGCGGAAATCCAGGTCCCAGGCGGTTGGGCCGTAACCAAACAAGGGGTTCTCCAAAAAGACCCGCACCGCGACCTTCCAGATGCCGGCGCGGCCGCTGAGCGCTGCTGATTCCTGCCCGCGAGCCAGGCCGACAAATTCGCCCAGGGTTGCCTGTAGCGCATTCAGGTCAAGCAGAATGGCGCCTGCCCCCAGGATGACCGCGCCGCCGAGCGAAATCAGGGAGATCGACGCAAAAGGCGATAGTGAGCGGCCTTGGCCCTTGGTTGGGTGGCTAAGAAAACGAATCAACAGATACGGCGGAACAATAACGGCCGCGGCAATCCAGGTCGTCATTGACTGGGCCAGAACCATCACCGTCAGGCCGGCGGCCATGCTGGCGAGCGTCAGGATAGTCCGTTTGAATGGCTGATAGATGGTGATCAGAAACAGCATCAGACCCATGGGGCCAATGCTGTTCGGTCCGTCACCCAGACCCCAGAACCGGAAATTGACAAAAGGCAGGCGAATCTCGGTCGTATTGGTCTGCATCACGACTTGCGGGCTGACGACCATATAGGCAAGACTGCCCGCCATCAGTAGAAAAACACCCCATTTGAGCGCCCACAAGACGTCGGCAATTCCGTAGATTCGGTTCACGTAGAGTGCGCCGATAACCAGCATGGCATACACATGTGCGGTTACCAGGCTGGGCACACTGCCGAACAAGCCGTTCAGTAAGACATTCGTGACGAAGAAAGTGATGAACCCAACCAGCAGAATCCGGCCCGCCGGATCGTGTTTCGTGCGCTTCATCAGGTAGACGAGCGTTGCGGTGACGGCAATCGCAATCACGCTGGCCGAGGTCAGCCGGAAAATCCAGGCAGCCAGGCCGCTGGGATCAATTTGCCCGTCAAAACTGAGGTTCTTGATTGATAGATTGCGACCATTGAGTATCAGGCCCAGCGGCGGGACCAGCGCCAGTGCCGCGGCGAGGGCAGGCATCGCTACTCGCGGAAAGCGAGTGTAAGCGTGCATCGCAATCCCCAGGCCTGCCGGGAGGGCAATCAGGATCGCCAGGCCGCCCACAAGGCTGATAATGATGCTGGTTAACTCATTCATGGTTTGACAAGGTGTGCTCGCAGCTTGAGAAATTGTCGGTCTGGAAATCAGCCGATGGCCGGGTTCGCCGAGGTCGCATGGATACGTCAGTCAGTGTTCGCGGCCGTTCGTCCGCTTTCGTAATCAATTTACAGCGGAATGTGCGAAGCTTCTGTGCGTTTTTTACCGCAGTGAAGAGGTTTTCTCTGTGCATAATCAACACGGTAGCAGGGACGGCGGATATCGCACGCTGTTCCCGGGGCATCCAGGCAGTAAACGCCGGGTTGCAAACAACTCCTGTCCGGATTCACATCCCGGTTCAAAGTTTAACCGCTGGTGGCATGGTCGCGGCCTACAATCGTGGCAACTTGTCCTAAGCTTGCAATGTTCTACCGTCCTGAACTCACACTTACTCGCAGAAAAACGGATTAAAACCAGATGAAGTTTTCAATTGTCACCTGTACCTGGAACAGCGCTGAGTGGCTTGCCGAGAGTATTGCTTCAGTCGACGCTCAACAGGGTGTGGAAATTGAACGGATTTTTGTCGATGGTGGCTCTGAAGACGCCACTCTGGACATGATCGCTGCGGTTCCGGGCGAGGTCAAAGTGCTCAACGGGGTCCGCGGGGGTATTTCGCATGCGATGAATGAAGGCGTTCGGGTGGCGACCGGTGATGTGATCGCGCATTTACACTCCGATGACTTTTATGTCGACGGTACAGTGCTCGGCCAGGTCCAGCAGGCATTTGAAGATTCGCCAGAGGCCCAGTGGGTGTACGGGCGCTGTATGTCTGTGGTTGAAGGCAAGCTGGTTGAGAACGACTTCGAAACCAAGCCATTCTCGTGGGGAAATCTGATTCGCGGCAACATCATTCCGCACCCGGCCACGTTTATCCGCCGGGAGATTTTCAATGAGTTGGGCGGGTTCTCGACCGACTTGAAGTACGTAATGGACTATGACTTGTGGCTGCGCCTGGCGCTGAAGAACACGCCAGTGCAACTGAATGCCTACCTGTCAGCATTCCGCTTCCATGAGGGAAGCCTGTCGAGCACCAATCTGTGGGCGTGTCATGCGGAATGCCTGAAAGTACGGCTGCAATACGCTAGCTCGAATCCAATCGAACGTATTGAGCATCGCGCCAGACATGCGTATCGCAGCCTGCGTCTGGTTGCTGATCCGGTCAGAATGCGACTCGGTACCTAGGTCGGTCCGTCTCAAAGGACAGCTCAGAATATGGTCGTTGAGCGATCGCCGGTGAATGCCTCGCAATGGTTGTCATTGATTCTTGCCACCTATGGTCGCAGTGAGGAACTGACTACGGTGCTTGACTCGCTCGTTAAGCAATCTGAGCAAGGGTTCGAAATCATTGTTGTCGATCAGAACCCTGATGACAGACTTGTACCGGTGCTCAAAGCGTTCGCCAGCCTGAACATCCGGCACCTGCGGCAGCCAACCCCAAATCTTTCCCAGGCGCGCAACCGTGGTTTGAGCGAAGCGACAGGCGAGTGGGTGGCATTCCCTGATGATGATTGCTGGTACGAACCCGATTGTTTATCGCGCGTCCGCTCAGCGATGACCGCCGAACCGGCTCTTGATGGGATTGTGGCTCGCTGGGTTGAAGTCGCCCCGGAGCTTGAGCAGGCTGGTTACCGGCTCAATCGCTCTGACTGGCGCAATTTTCGTGGTGGCGACGCCAGTTCCATTACGCTCTTTCTCCGGCGAACTGCTGTGGCCGCCCTAGATGGTTTTGACCCCCGGATTGGCGTCGGCCAGTATTTCGGTGCGGGTGAGGAAACCGATCTGGTCTTGCGGTTACTGGATCGCAACAGCGAACTGGCTTTTTTGCCAGACGCCCGGGTGCATCACCATTTCAGTGATGAGGCTCCGAAGGCCAGCCGCAAGGCATGGCAGGCCCGTCGTAGCCGTTCCAGGGGAGTCGGGGCAATTTACGCCAAGCATCGCCTAAGTCCGAAGGTGATTATTCGCGGCTTGCTCGCGCCTTTGCTCAACCCCTGGCGCGGCCCGCGTCCGTTGCAGGAGTTGTTTTTCGGGTTCGCGGCCTCGCTTGGGCGCCTTGAAGGTCTGTTGGGCTGGTGGTTTGGGCGCTCCTGATCGGTTGGCCGGGACTGTTACGCCGGATTTCCCGGCCGTCTCATCACGGTCGAGGCTGAAACACCACAACAGCAGCGCCGAATCCTCGGGCATGATGGATAATCCTTGAGAGAGTCGGGCGCTCGCTGTGGGGGCATAACGAGCTGACTCTTCGGACTGATCGCGAAGCGCGCTCAGGCGAACGATCGGACTCATATTCAATGAAGCTTGCTGTATTAACTCACTACATTACGTCCTACCGGATCTCAACCTTTGTCGAGCTGGCCAGGAAAGTCGACCTAACACTGGTGTTGTCGTCAGATCTGTCCGATCCCAAGCTGCATGAGACAGGCATAGACGTGCAGATCCTGCCGAGCATCCTGATCCCGCGTCGGCGGCGGCATCCAAGCGGTTTCGTCGAGACCTACAAGGTCCATGTGCCGTACGGGGTCAACCGCGTCCTGAGCCAGATTGATCCGGATGCCATTCATGCCCATGAATTCGGGATGCGCACAATCGCGGCAACCTTCTGGAAACGGCGCAAGAATCGCCCGATGGTGATTCACGCGGACTTGTCCGAACAGACCGAGCAAGGGCGGGGCGGGATTCGACCCGCGCTTCGTAAGGCCATTCTGGGCCAGACAGATCGGGTCGCGGTCAACGGCGAGAGCGGCGCGGCCTATATTGAAGGCCTTGGCTATTCGCGCGAGAACATCGATATCCTGCCGTTTGCCACCGACGTCGGTGTTTTCTCGGCGGTAAAACCGCTTTGGCGACGCGATGGGGTGCGCCGTCTGTTGTATGTTGGCAGGCTGATTGAACTCAAAGGCCTCGAAGAATTCATTGAGGTTGCGGGAGCGTATCTCAGTACCCGCCCGGACCTGAAAGTTGAGCTCACACTGGTTGGCGACGGAGATCGGGCCAGTCTTATTGAAGCTGTCCCCAGGCCGGCAAACTTCAGTCTCAAGATGCCAGGGGCGGTGCCGTATACGCAATTGGGCGAGGTCTACGCCCAGGCGGACTGTTTCGTCTTTCCAACCCTGGGGGATACCTGGGGCATGGTTGTGAATGAATCCATGGCGGCCGGGCTGCCCGTGATGGGCAGCGTGCTGGGCCAGGCATCGGTTGAGTTGATTTCGGAAGGTGAGAGTGGCTGGTTGTTTGACCCGCGCAGCCGTGACAGTATGACTGGTGCGTTGCAGCGCTTTCTGGAGACGCCTGACGAAAGACTGCCGCTGATGGGCGAGAACGCCCGGGCCGGTGCGGTCGCCATCTCGCCCGAAAACGTGGCGCAACGGTTTGTTGATTCCTGCGAAAAAGCCCTGGCTGCCAGGGCCTGACCGCACGATCGGGTTGTCTCAGGCTCGCAGCGTCGAGCCGTCCTCAAATTTCAGCCAGATCGTATCGTCTTTCAGTTCGGCCGCCGCACGCAGGCGTTTGCCGCGCAAAGCGTTGCGCATCTCGCCGATCGCGGCAGCCAATTCGGGCGCTTTTGCCGGGTCGCCAAGAGTACGCATTTTTGAGTGCTTGTACAGGTAAACCGCCTGGTACCCCAGTGCCGCAGGAATCATGCACCAGCGCTTGATATTGCGGACTTTCGCCGTCATGGACGGATAGTCTGCGGTCCAGAAACCGGGCGCTTCAGCCCCCATTTCACTGACCATTCGAGGCGTGGCCGTCGGGTAGCCGGCACTTTCAAGCCGCTCGTTGTAGTCGCGCAATTCCTCGATCAGTTTGTTGGGGTCGTTTTCATAGACATAGCAGTGAACCGAAATCGCCTGCACATGTTGCTTGCCGGTCCCGCCTCTACCATCTGGCGCGGCGGCAAACCGAAGCAGGGAGCTGGTCATGGATTTGGTACCGGACTGTCCTTCCCAGCTACCCATCAACAGCTTTGTTTTCGCGGTCATAACCGGCGCCAGCGCGGCTGCCATCGCGGCCAGGTCGGCGGCGGTGCCGGTAAAGAACCCGGGGTCGCTGTTGCTCGGCAGCCATCGGTCTTTCACCAGATCTTTGCCGGTCCAGTGGAAGTTCGGTTCGTTCCAGAGCTCGACATAGTGAATTGAGTCACCATGTCGTTCCAGCAATGCCTTGATGAAAGCGGCCGCTGAGGCGGGATCTTTCGGGGGCGAGCCACCCCCGGGAAGATAAGGGTAGCGCCACGGTTCGCCCGGATATTTCTGATAAAACTTCGGACAGCCGAAAAGGACAAATATACGAGTCTTGTCCGGATTGGCTGCGATCCAGCGATCAACCGCCGTCCAGTCAAACTTGCCCGGCTCGGTCTCGATCATTGCCCACTGCAGAACCGGGTACTGGCGCCGGTCCGAGGTGTCATGTGAGCGAATGCCGTCATAGGCGTAGTCTGGCGCCGGGGTGACACCATCGACCCCGTGATCGGAGTGAAGCCCGAGATAATCCAGCGGTATGTCAATCGGGGTATCCGTGGGCTTCAACAGCCAGTCTCGCGCACCAACAGGGGTCTCTGCGGGGGCTTTACAACCGACTGCCAGCAGGCTGGTGAGGGCGGCGCCCTGCAGGGCCAGACGCCGTCTCGAGATAAATTGCATGTGATTGAACCCTGACATGTTTGGCACAGACCAAAGATCGGGCGTCAAAGTTGTGAATAAGCGGTAATTATGCAACGCGCCTTGCGCAACAGTGGGCTAACTTGTTGTTGTTCTTCACGCATAATTCGTTATGAAACATCCTGGCGAGCGACAGATCGTGCGAATCCGTCATTTTGTGCCACAAGCGTTTAAGCAAACCGGCAATCGGACTGACCTGCCGGCTATCGTGGGCTTCTGTCCGTTCAAAGGGTTCGCCGCTAATCTGCGATGTTAGATCGGCACTTCCTCTGCGCGCCTTGGCTCACACCTCTTTTTTGTTCTAAATCCTTCTTCGAACCCACCTGAATGCGTCCTTCAATCGTTTTCGGAATTCTGTCAGCAGCTCACAAGCCTGAGACTTTGCAACAGCTGGTCGAGTCGTTGGGCGATTATCCCGTGGTGATTCATCACGACTTTTCGCAGCAGCCAGAGTTCCCGATCGATGCACCAAACGTCACATTTGTTGCCGACTATGCCAGTTCCGGCTGGGCTGCCTGGGGTCTAATGGAGAGCATCAGTCGCACGATCAGGTTTTGCGGCGAGCATTACGACTACGACTACCTGCAATTCCTCACGCCAGTAGATCTGCCGATCAAGAACCTGGCGCAATTTGAATCAATGGTTGCGGCCAATACCCATGACGTAGCCGTTGACCGGCTCGACCTGAGTTCCGATGAACTGGTTTTCATGACCTTTGCGTTTCGTGCCTACGCGGCCCAAGACTCACTCCCTTATCGCATGTTGTGGCGAATTCGAGAGGCGTATTTTGGCGACTACAAAACGGTCGTGCGCGGTGGTTTGTCCATCCCGACCGCCGCGAGCACGAGTACCGGTGGGGTCAAGTCTTTGAAGGCACGGGTTTGTCTGAAGCTGACGCGTGCTTATGTTGCCCTGGTGCAGCGGTTCGGCAACGACAGGATGCGTATGCCCATGCTGGCCGGTAGTGCCTGGTTCGGCGCCAGTCGCAAGGCTTGCGAGTATCTTGTAGAACAATTGAATGACCCTGGCATTCAGGCGCGCTTTAAACCGCTCTTCTGCGCGCCGGAAATGTTGGTCAGTACCGTATTTGACCAGTCGCCATTTGTTTGCGCGCCGGGCAATCACCTGATCAGCGAGTTCGACGGCGCCCGGCCGCTTTGGCTGGAGCCCGAGAACTTCGACGAGTTAAAGCAATCCGATCGATTCTTTGCACGTAAGTTTCCGGACGATCCGGCAGCACCGGTTCGTCGTCTTGTACTGGATCACATCAGCGCGGACCCATCCGCCCCTGCCGTGCGCGGCCAGAAGCGGGCATCGGATCGCGTTAACCAACCTTCCTCTTTGAGTACTCCCTGAAGACCATGACAATTCAACAATTCTTAGCTGTACTGCGTGGCCGTTGGTGGCTTCTGGGGCTTTGCTTTACCGTGATGGTGGGTGCAGCAATTACCTGGTCACTGATTCGTCCGAAGATGTATACCGCTTCGGCCAATCTGATGGTGGATGTGAAACTGACCGATCCGGTGGGAGGCCAGCGTCTCCCTTCAGAACTGATTCCCGCGTTTGTCGCGACCCAGCTTGATCTGCTTGCAAGCGAACGAGTCGCCGTCAAGGTGGTGGACCGGCTCAAACTGCTGGATCGTCCCGTCATCGGACCGGTTGAAGAGCTAACGCCAGAAGAGTTGGCGCGTCCGCGCCGCGAGCCTCGGTTTGAAGCTGCTGCCGGCTTGCTTAAACGACTGAAGGCCAAGCCTGCCTCAGACTCAAATATGATCGAACTGTCGTTCGAAGATCGCGATCCGGTATGGGCCAGTCGCATCACTAACGAGTTTGCACGCAGCTATATGGAAACCAGTGTGCAGATTCAGACCGAGCCGCAGCGCGGCAAGACTGAGTTTTTTGGTGAGCAGGCAGCGGTTGCCCGTGAAGAACTGGAACAGGCTCAGGCCAAGCTGACCCGCTTTCAGCAGGAAAACGGGATTACCTCTGCCGATGAAGCCAGCGACGTCGAAAATTCCCGGTTGCAGGATATTGCCCGAGAGTTGACCGCTGTTCAGGCATTGCGGGCCGACAGCGCTTCGCGGCGCGGCGCGGCGCGAAGCGGGAGTGCCGAGACCTTGCCCGAAGTCCTGCAAAGTCCGGTGATTCAATCACTAAAGCAGAATTTGACGGCGCTGGAGCAACGGATAGCCCAGCGCGGCGCCTCATTGGGTCAGAACCACCCGGAAATGAAGCGCATGCGTCAGGAGGCAGGGAGTCTCAGAAGTCAGTTGCGCCGCGAGATATCGACGGTCTCGGGCGGTGTAACCCGGCTGGACGAGATCAATGCGCGGCGCGAAGCCCAGTTGCGAGCAGAATACGAGAAGCAGCGTTCACGCGTGCTCGAAATCAAAGGGGCGAGAGATCAGATTGCGGTTTTGCAGCGTGATGTTGAAAGCGCGCAGAATGCTTACGAAAACCTGCGTCAGAAGCAGTCCAGTGCCCGGATTGAATCCAATGTCACGCAAAGCAGTGTGGTCTTGATTGCCGAGGCCACGCCACCTATTCTGCCGTCCAGTCCCAATCTGAAGCGCAACGCGTTGATTGCTGCGGTTTTGTCCACGTTGTTTGGACTGGGTTCAATATTCCTGTTCGAGTTCCTGCAAGGCCGGGTACGAGTAGTTGATGACCTTGAGCGCGCCAGTGGGGGCGCGGTGCTCGGCACCATCCGTGCCTTGCCGAGCCGGTCGATGAGTTCGATCAAGGCCGCTGCGCCGGCGTTGGCTCATGAGGCCAGCAAACCCAAACGGCTGGCTATGACAGAAACAGCCGAGCCTCGGCTCGACGATGATTTCATCGGTGAAGGGGCAACAGCTCGTGCCGGAAGCCAGGCTTCGGCCGGTGGCGGCGATGACGACGGCGGCGTGGCGGTTGCCGCTCAGGCAGAAGCGCAAACCGGATCGCCTGCCGGTGGTTCAGGTTCGGGCGATACCGGGGGAAGTCCCCGCCGTCGCCAGGATCTGGCCTTGGTTGGCGGCGGACGGGACCTGGCCGCGTTGCCGGCCAGTTCAATCCTGTCGCGCACCAGCAGTGTCACCCCCGAAGTGGTCGCGGCTTTTGATGCGTCGCACCCGATGCTCGACGACATGCGAGTGCTGCGAAGCCAGATCAAGACGCGCTGGCTGAATCGTGGCAACGACTTCCACGCTTTTGCTGTGGTCAGCCAGGACTCCGGTGAGGGCAAATCGTTTACCGCCGCCAATCTGGCCGTCACGTTCGCACAGATCGGCAACCGCACGTTGCTGATAGACGCCGATCTGCGTAACGGAAGATTACACAATATGTTTGGCCTTCCGAATGATCGTGGCCTCTCAACAATGCTCAGTCTGGAGTCTTCGCCGGCCGATTCTCTGCACGTGATTGACGGAATGCAGGCTCTGTCGGTGGTCCCGACCGGCCCGGTTACGCACAACCCGAGTGACTTGCTTGAGCGCGACAATTTTGCTTATCTGATTGATATCTTCCGCGAGAGCTTCGATGTCGTGGTGCTCGATACCTCGCCGGTGTCTGCCGGCCCTGATGCGTCCCTCGTGGTTTCGGCGGCAGGCGGGTATATCGTCGTTGCCCGTGAACACCAGACCCGGACGCGGTCGGTCGAAAAACTGGTTCGCACGATGGAGCCTCTGGGTGCCGCGCAAATCGGGTCAACCCTGATCCGTGCCTGAGTCCGAACCGTCATCGAAACCGATCGCTAGTCACCCGGGCGAGTCTGATCAGAGTAACTGCGACGCCGAGGGTAACCTCGGCAGTCGCAGTATCAGTGCGGTCTTGTGGGGCGCCCTTGGTGCGTTTGTCCGTACGGGAATGCAGATCGGCGCGCAGGTGGTGCTGGCCAGGATTCTCGGCCCCGAGCAATATGGCTTGTTTGCGCTTGGCATGGTCGTCGTTCTGTTCAGTAATTTTTTTGCGGACGCCGGGCTCGCCTACGGCCTGATTCAGCGCAAATCGGTTTCCGACCAGGATATTCGGTTTATTTTCACCTGGCAGATGCTGCTGGGTATTGCCGTAACGCTGATTCTGATCGCGCTGGCTCCCTGGACTGCCGAATTCTTCGGTGACGAGCGCTTGTCCGAAGTCGTCATGTGGTTGTCGCTAACCTGTCTGATCAATTCGTTCGGCGCGACCGCTCAATGCCTGTTACGTCGCCAACTGGACTTCAAGACTGTCAATGTTGCAGCGATGGTCAGCTATGCGATTGGTTTTCTTGGTCTGGGGATTCCGCTGGCGATGATGGGCTATGCGGTTTACGCGCTGGTAGTCGCCAGCCTGACGCAGACTTTTCTGGCGGCGGCCTGGTGTTTCATTAAATGCCGCCATACGGTTCGCCCATTGCTTTGGCAGAATTCCTCGGTCGATATTATTCGCTTTGGCGCGACGGCGTTTGCAACCAGTCTGCTAAATTGGCTAATGAGTAATCTTGACCGGATGGTCATCGGACGCGCGATGAGCCTGACTGCCGCGGGTCTGTACTCGACCGTCAGTAATTTCATCACCTCGCCATCGGTTCAGTTGCTGGCTTTGCTTCAGTCAGTGTTGTACTCGGCAAGCTCGCGGGTGCAAGACAGCCCGCGTCGCCTGCGCAAGGGTTTCCGCACCATGTTCGGGGTAGTGGCCTTGTGTATGGGCCCGGTCTTCTTTTCAGTTGCTGCGATTGCCCCGACCGTGATGGAAGCAATTTATGGCGCGAAGTGGGTGGGCGGTGAAGTGGTTCTCGCGCCGCTGGCGGTTGCGATTCCGGCTTATCTGCTGATGGGCATGGCGGTGCCGGTGCTCTGGGCCTCCGGCAATGTCAGCAAGGAATTCAAACTACAGATTCCAATTGCTATTGTCTGGGTGCTCGTCCTGCTCGCCATTTCATCGACCGGGTCACTGGCCGCATTGAGCTGGTCAGTCTGCGCTCTTTATTATCTGCGTGCAGCGGTAATTATCGGCGCCACACTCAAAGCCGTGCGCGTGCGTGCGCTGGAAATACCGGTGTTGTTGAGAGCCGGTGTGGTCGCGACTGCGGTCGTCTCGGCGGTGGCCTGGTTGGCAGATGCCTGGCTAGCCACGATGCTGCCGTCCGCATTGCCCCGTCTGCTGGCCGTCATGGTCGTTTGCGCGGTCATGCTGCCCGTGGCCGTGCGACTGGTTCGGCCCTGGATCCGCCGTGAGGTTGTGATGGTGGTGACCCGGCTTGCGGAGCGTGCGCCGGGCGGGATCGGCACCCGGCTTACGGGTTTGGTTTTCGGTTAGTTGTCTGCAGGCGGGGCGGGTTTGGCGAGTTTTTGCCGGGCCTGTCTGGCCAGCGCCGCAAGAGCCGGGCGAACCTGGTCTGGATGTTCCAGGCGTTCGTCAAAGTCTATCCGGCAGGCCTGGCCGTTCTTGATCAGGTCAAACCCTTCAGGGTCTATACCTGTCATTAGCCACTCGCCGGGTGGCTGTCCGGCCAGCGCCTGGGCATAGGCATTGATCGCCTCGCGATGGTCTGAGTTCATATGATCGACGGCTGATTGCTCAAATATGTCGAAATCAGCCACTGCATCGCCATAAAGGCGTAGTTGATCCGCGCTTAGCGCATAGGCTTTGCCAAAGCCGCCGTTCAGGGAAGCATGGTCGGGCTCAAGCCGGACAAAACTGAAGTCGCCGAAGTCTGCGTACAGAGCGGCCTTGTGATGTCGGTTCAGAAATCGGCGCCGCGCCTGTTTGCCGTCCGGGCCTTCACGATCCAGGAAATAGGCTCGTGCCTGCAAGCTGATTCTCGGATGGGCGAGGGGGTCGCCTTGCCCCTGGACGCTCAGTAACAGGCCACACCGGGGATCGGCCCGCAAAGCACTGGTATGCCCCGACAGGGATGAGATCAGAATGACTGGGCAGCCGTCTAGCATCGTAGCAACCGTCACCAGACTGGCGGCCGGCCAGCCAAGGCCTGCTTCCAGCGTTGCCAGGGATCCCTGGGCGGCCCCGCGGATCAGTTGCCGAGTCAGTGTCAGAGCCTGCTCGTCAACGTCGCGAAGCCGGTTGGCGTTCTCAGGTGGGTCACCTGCCATCGTGTCGATCTCCAGAATTGGACTCAAGTCAAAATATTAAGTGTTTAGGCGCCAGTTCGGGGCCGGACGGTGGCACAATCTGCCCGACGGTAAGACGCCGTTTTACTGGCGAACAATCCCGACACGACAACTTAATAATTCAGAGGACACTACACCGTGAATAAAACCATACTGGCCGCAGTCAGTGCCACCGCTCTTTTTGCCGCCGCTCCCGCAATGGCCAATTGCGACGCTGGCGAAACAGTCATTAAATTTAGTCACGTGACCAACACGGACAAGCATCCCAAAGGCATCGCCGCTACCTTGCTGGCAGAGCGGGTAAACAAGGAAATGAACGGCACGGCTTGCCTGGAGGTATTCCCCAATTCCAGCCTGTACGATGACAACAAGGTTCTGGAAGCCCTGTTGAACGGTGACGTTCATCTGGCGGCTCCGTCTTTGTCCAAATTCGAGAAGTTCACCAAGAAGTTCCGGGTGTTTGATCTGCCTTTCCTGTTCCGGGACATATCAGCAGTTGACTCATTCCAGCTTTCAGAAGCCGGACAGAAACTCAAAGGTTCCATGAAGCGCCGCGGTCTTCAGGGCCTGGCTTTCTGGCATAACGGCATGAAGCAGCTTTCCGCAAACAAGCCGCTGCTGGCTCCGGCTGATGCCAACGGTCTCAAGTTCCGGGTGCAGGCGTCGGATGTTCTGGTCGCTCAGTTCCAGCAACTGGGCGCCAATCCCCAGAAAATGTCATTCAAGGAAGTCTACGGCGCGTTGCAGACCAAGGTCGTTGACGGTCAGGAGAACACCTGGTCAAACATCTATGGTCAGAAGTTCTTTGAAGTGCAGGACGGCGTGACTGAAACCAACCACGGCATCATTGACTATCTGGTCGTGACATCCACAAAATGGTGGGACGGTCTGAAACCGGCCACGCGTGACCAGTTCGCCAAGATTCTGGCCGAAGTGACCGAGGTGCGTAATGCTGAGTCCACCAAGGTTAATGCAGAAAACAAAGCCAAGATTCTTGCCGCCGGTGGCAAAGTGGTAGAGCTGACCGACGCTCAGCGCGCTGAGTGGGTGGCTGCCATGAAGCCAGTCTGGGCAAAATTTGAAGGCGATATCGGTAAAGACATCATTGAGGCTGCACAAGCTTCCAAGTAAGGTGAACAGGCAAGCCCGGCAATAGCGCCGGTACGAGCCGGACTCCCCAGGAGGTGTCCGGCTCGTTTGGTATTGAAGAGTGAACGGAGGCAGTCATGCAGTCTGATGTTGATAAAGCAAACCCACCTGGCGCGTTCAGTCGCGCGATAGACACCCTTGAAGAATCCATCATTGCAGTGTTGCTCGGGTTGATGACTATCGTCACGTTTGCAAACGTCGTTGCGCGCTATGTTTTCAACGACAACATTCTGTGGGCGCTCGAACTGACCGTCTTCATGTTCGCCTGGCTGGTCTTGCTGGGCGCCTCCTATGGTGTCAAGAAGTCCATGCACATCGGCGTTGATGTGGTTGTCAACGCGATGCCGCCCGCCATTGCGCGGGCGATGACGTTTCTTGCGTGGCTTGCGTGTGTCGCGTTCGCGGCTTTGCTGCTCAAAGGGTCTTGGGACTACTGGGTTCCGTTCCTGACTGAACGCGCCTGGTTTGAAACCAACGACATTCCAATGCCTGCCGCGCTGCAGTTCCTGTCTGACTGGGTCAATGAAGGCGAGCGCTATGAGAAAGTACCCAAGTTGCTTCCTTATCTCGTATTGCCGTTGAGTATGGCGTTGCTGTTGTATCGCTTCTTGCAAACCGGGTGGCGAATTCTGCGTGGTGAGCAATCAATGTTGATTGCCGGTCACGAAGCAGAAGAAATGCTCGAAGAACTTCAAAAACAACCCGCCGCCGACCGAGGAGTCTGAGCAATGGATACTCTGATTTTATTTGGCATGGTGTTGGGTTTCATGCTGATTGGCGTCCCGATAGCAGTCTCACTGGGTTTGTCGAGCGTGATTTTTCTGCTGTTGCACTCAGATGCCTCGCTGGCTTCGGTTGCGCAGACTTTGTTTTCAGCATTCGACGGTCATTACACCTTATTGGCGATTCCGTTCTTTGTGCTTGCGTCGGCGTTCATGTCAACTGGCGGTGTGGCGCAACGAATACTGGATTTCGCGGTAGCCTTGGTAGGGCACTTTCAGGGGGGGCTGGCCATCGCGTCGGTGTTTGCCTGCATGATGTTCGCGGCGTTGTCGGGCTCTTCCCCGGCAACCGTGGTCGCAATCGGCAGCATTGTGATCGCCGGTATGGTCAGTGTCGGCTATACCAAGGAGTTTGCAGCCGGCGTCATCTGTAATGCCGGAACATTAGGAATTCTGATTCCGCCTTCCATTGTGATGGTGGTTTACGCTGCCGCAACCGATGTGTCCGTCGGCCGAATGTTCCTCGCCGGTGTCATTCCCGGACTGATCGCGGGCTTCATGCTAATGGCCGGTATCTGGGTGGTTGCCCGGATTAAAGGTTTGCCGTCGCAACCCTGGGAAGGGTGGGCGAATGTTTGGAGAACCGCCAGCCGCGCCGGTTGGGGATTATTTTTGATTGTCATTATTCTGGGCGGCATATACGGCGGGGTGTTTACGCCTACCGAGGCCGCGGCGGTCGCTTCAGTCTATGCGTTCATTATTGCCAATTTTGTCTATCGGGACATGGGGCCGCTGAAGGCGAGCGAGGCCACCAGTGGAAAACCGCGTTCATTGCTTAGCCGCCCCCAGGCGCTGCTAACGGTGTTTTTTCACCCAGATACGCGCAAGACGCTTTTTGAAGCGGGCAAGTTGACCATCACATTGATGTTCATTATTGCCAACGCGCTTATTCTCAAACATGTGCTGACTGAAGAACGTATTCCGCAGATGATCACAGAGGCAATGTTGAGCGCGGGTTTCGGGCCAATCATGTTCCTCGTAATCGTCAACATTATTCTGTTGATCGGCGGGCAGTTCATGGAGCCCTCAGGCTTACTTGTGATTGTTGCGCCGCTCGTTTTCCCGATTGCGATTGAGTTGGGGATTGATCCGATTCATCTGGGCATTATCATGGTCGTCAATATGGAAATCGGCATGATTACACCGCCGGTCGGGCTGAATTTGTTCGTGACTGCCGGGGTGGCCAACATGTCGGTAATCGGCGTTGTCAAAGCCGCGATGCCGTGGGTTGGCCTGATGTTGGTCTTTCTGGTTCTGGTGACTTATGTACCGATCCTTTCAACCTGGCTTCCGGTCAGCCTGATGGGTCCCGAAATCATTACCAAATAAAAAACCCCGCGGGTTTCACTGTGGTGAAACCCGCGGGGTTTGGGTGTCAGGTGCCCCTGGAAAATGGCGGGCCAGCATCCTGAACCTTGCAGTTCAGGTCGGCCACAGCAAGACGTCGCATCAGGTTCATCCGCGAGGGACGATCACAACAGCAACATACAAAATTCCGCAGCCTTGGTTACGCAAATAGGTTCAAGGAATATATGACCCGTCCGGTATCCAGGAGCAAGTTCATTGTAAGCCAGCGAGCAGGGGTTCGACCACTTCTTGCGACGAAAGGCCGGACGATTGTTGGTCAGTTGGCATCGCGCAACGGCGTCAGAAGAGATCTTCCTGCTTCTTTAATTCGGTTTCGAGGCGATCATTCAACTTGCGTACCTTTTTCATGGTGTCTGCGCCAACAGCCCCCTCCGTGCTGGCGCCTTCAGCCGGGGCGGCATTGGCTGTGGCATTAGCGGCACTCGACCGCTTGGCCGGACCGGCCTTGACCAGGTCGTTGGCAATCTGCAAGGCGGCCATGATTGCAATTTTGTCGACACCGCTGATTTTGCCGGTATCTCTGACGGCACGCATTTTCTGATCGACCATTTCAACCGCTTTTTCCAGTTGACTGCGTTCGCTGGGCGCGACAGCCAGGGTGAACTCGCGGTTCAGGATAACGACATTCAACTCTTCAGCTTGTTCGGGTTTGGTCGCGGGGCTGGCTTTGGCCATTTCAGGCTGTCTCCTCTGGTTGCGATTCGGTCGGCAGGGGCAGACGGGCAAGCGCCGCTTCAACCCGCACTCGTGCCTCGTTCATTCGTTTTTCCATTTGGGCTTTTTGCTTATGGCTTTGGGTCAATTCGTTGCGTAAGCGCCCGTTTTCGTCTGACATTTTTTTCATCAGCCCGAGCAATCGTTCGATGCGCACGCTTAGTGCGTCAATTTCTTCTTTCATGACGGATATTCGCAATTCCTTGGCGCTGTGTGGTCCTGGCGCTGGATGATCGCCCCGGGCGATCGTTCATGTCGGTTTGCGGAAGGCTCGCATCGCCGACGTTGTTGGGCTGTGATGTTACTCCTTTGCGCCGTCGAACCGCTTCGAGCCAGTAGAATTCAATCATGCTTACATTCTGTCGACGCCGTCATTCTGCCAAACCTTCACATTCGGTTGTCGATTTTCCGTTGTCGCGGCCCCCGCTGGCGTGGATTCTCGCATTTTTAGCCGGTCTGGTTTTGTTGTTTTTCCAATCGGTTCCGGCGCAGGCGGAGCCGGTGCGGGTTGATTCCGTTCAGGCCGAATTGATCGCAGATCTCGCGGTTGTCCGTCCGGGCAGTCCGGTCAGGGTGGGGTTGCGCCTTATTCACGATGAGGGATGGCATACCTATTGGCGAAACCCCGGGGATTCTGGTTTACCGACACAGTTTCCGCTTGAATCCACCGGTGGGCTCGCCGCCGGCGAGATTCAGTGGCCGCTGCCCAGTCGGCTGTTGATTCCGCCATTGGCCAACCTTGGTTTTGAGGGCGAAGTGCTGCTTGTGCGTCAATTGCAGGTGCCCGCCGATTATGGGCAGAGTACGCTTGAGTTTTCGACGCTGGCGCAATGGCTGGTGTGCCGGGAAGTCTGTATTCCGGGGGAGGCCAGACTGACTCTGTCGTTGCCGGTGGCTGCCGAGTCCGTCGTTGCCGCGCAATCCGTCGCATTCGACGCAGCGGCAAAGCGCTTGCCGGTTCGCACCGAAGCCGCCGATTTCAGCCTGTCGCCGTCCGCTGTGCGGTGGTTTCTTCCTGCCTCGGTCATTGGCGAGTCTTACCGGCCCGGACAGCCAGACGCCACCCGGCTCGAATATTTTGCTTATGCCGGTGGGGTTGTCAGTCATGCAGCACCCCAGAAGCTGAGCTGGCTTGACGACCAGCAGGTCTGGCAGCTTGATATCCCCCTGGAGCCTGTCTTACCGGGTGAGGTTGCGAGTTTGCCGACGGCTTCCCAGCTGGACGGCGTGATCGTGATCAATGGCGAGCAGGGGCTGGAGCTGCGTGGCCGGGCCGCGCTGACCGCAAAAAGCGACACCCAGGCCATCCCTGTTGCCACGGTTGAAGGACATGTTCTGCCATTGTTCGAACAGCAAAACGCTGCCAGCAGCTTGCTGGAGGCAGCCGGTTCGGGCCGGGGCGGCGGGCTGGCCGGGCAGCTCAGCGGGTTGGTCGGTGCTGCCGGCAGTGTTGGCGGCGCCGCGTCTTCCGGTGCGCTGGTGCCACCTGCTGCTGCTCCGGCCGTGTCGGGCGACGCCGCGCTTCAGTCTCTCTGGGTGGCGCTGGCTTTTGCGGCCGTTGGCGGGCTGATTCTTAACCTGATGCCGTGTGTTTTCCCGGTAATCGGCCTGAAAATCCTCGGTTTCGCCGGCTCGGGTGCTGGCGGCGGCGATCTGACCCCGGCGGCCAGACGGCAAGTCCGCCAGGGAAGTCTCTGGTTTGCGGCCGGCGTGCTCGTGTCGTTTGTGGCATTGAGCGGTGTATTGCTAGCGCTGCGTTCTGCAGGCGAGAGCATTGGCTGGGGCTTCCAGTTGCAATCGCCGGTTTTTGTCGTCTTGATGGCATTGTTGTTTGTCGCGATCGGGCTTAATTTTTCCGGGGTCTATGAATTCGGCACCTCGTTGACCCGGCTCGGTAACCTGCAGTCCACCGCGCCCGACCGTAACTCTCATGGCGCGCTGAGTGCATTTGGCGCCGGTGTGCTGGCGGTGCTGGTGGCCACGCCCTGTACAGCTCCTTTTATGGGATCTGCTCTCGGGTTTACGCTGACCCAGAGCCCGGTCGTGACGCTGCTTATTTTTACGGCGCTTGGCCTGGGTATGGCATTGCCTTATCTGGCGTTGGGGTTCGCGCCGGGTTGGCTGCGCTGGTTACCACGACCTGGGCGCTGGATGGAGTCTTTACGTCAGTTCATGGCATTTCCCATGTATGCCGCCGCGGCCTGGCTGGCCTGGGTGCTCGGCTTGCAGGCAGGTTTGGATGCCTTGCTCGCTCTGGCGATCGGATCAATCGTGCTGGCGCTCGGCTTATGGACCTGGGGTCGGCATGTTCAGTCCAACACCTCAGGCGGCAAGCCGCTGGCTGCGCTGATTTCGGTCGCTCTGTTTGCCGGGGCGCTGTTCATGGCCTGGCCGCAGACCGCGCCGCAGAAACTCGGCGCCCAGGCAAAACTGGACTGGCAGCAATGGAGCGTCGGCGGCGTCACGCAAGCACTCGCGGCAGGCCGGCCGGTGTTTATCGATTTCACGGCAGCCTGGTGTATCAGTTGTCAGGTAAACAAGCGGCTTGTGTTGCAAAGCGGCGAGGTTGTCGCGGCGTTCAGGCAGCATAATGTTGTCGCGATGCGTGCCGACTGGACTCAGCGCGACCCGGCAATAACGGCTGAGTTGGAGCGTCACGGACGAAATGCGGTGCCACTCTATCTACTCTACAAACCCGGGGCAAGCGCGCCGCAAGTCTTGCCTGAACTGCTTCGCAATCGTGTTGTACTCGACGCGCTGAGCGGGCAGTAAGCGATCAGGGAATGCCGGCTTACTGACGGGGTTTTGCCACGACCAGTGCCCAGTAGACACCGTAGGAATCCAGCGGGTCGGCGCTGCGTACCTGGGCCAGTCCGAACTCAGTAAAGGTCTCATCGATCATGACTTCGCAGTGCCCGGTTGACAGCAACCAGCCTTGCACGGCTTCTTCGATTGATTCATGCCCGGCGGCCAGATTTTCACCAACCTGACGCCAGCGGTAGCCAGCTCGACTGACCCGATTACCGACGGTGTCGCCCGCTGGATCGACATGATCAAAAAACCGCTGCTCGACCATCGCGCGCGCGTGTTGCTCGGCGGCGCTGGCTAACTGTGTATTCCATTGCAGTAACGGCCTGCTTGGAATCTGCGCGACAGGTGCCTGTTTTGCCGGCTCCTGGCTGAGCGCCATCATGCCGCTGTCGCCGCATGCGTCGAGCTTTTGGCGGATTGTATTGATCAACTCGCCGGCTCGCGCGATGGCCTGGCTTCGAGTCAAGTCAACCGGGTTGGATTTCAATGAAGTTGCCGGGGCAAGATTTACCGGCAATGGCACGCCGTTGCTTTGTCCGTGTACGGCCGCTGGCCAGACCGCTGCGGCCGCGAGCAACAGAGTCGCATGGCTAAACCTGCGCCATGATGGCGCGGCGTTTTTCGCGAAAGACAAGAGCACCCCGATGACCGATACCGGTCAAAATGAGAATCAGGGTTCCCATTGAATCGGGGCAATCCGGGCCTGACAGCGCTGGTCAGACCAGTGGTCGGTGCGCTTGTAGCGAGCGGTTATTTCGCGGGCCGATCGTCGCGATGCGGCCAAATCATCCGGCGGCTTCTTCGCTCAGGTTGTCTCTTGCCTGAGGCCAAGCACATCCTGCATGTCAAACAAACCGTTTGGTTTCGCAGCGGGCAGCCGGCCAATGTATTCACAAGCCAGCAAGCTGCCTTGCGCGTAATTCATGCGGCCGGTTGAACGATGGGTGATCTCAATGCGTTCGCCCAGGCCGGCAAACATCACTGTATGGTCCCCGACGATATCGCCGCCACGTACCGTGGCAAAGCCGATGCTGCCGTCTGCGCGTTCTCCGGTGAATCCTTCCCGGGCAAAAACGCCATCTGTTTTCAGATCTTTGCCTTGAGCGCTGGCGATTATTTCTCCCATGCCAAGCGCCGTGCCGGAAGGCGCATCGACTTTGTGGCGATGGTGGGCTTCAATGACTTCGACGTCGTAGCCCTGGTTGAGAATCCGTGCGGCCATGTCCAGCAGTTTGAAAGTGACGTTGACGCCAACACTCATATTGGGCGCAAAAACGACCGGAATCTTTTCTGCCGCTTCAGCGATGAGTTTCTTGCCGTCGTCATCAAATCCAGTCGTCCCAATGACGATTGCAACCCCGTGTTCGACACAGGCCTGCAAGTGCGCGAGTGTGCCTTCGGGTCTGGTGAAGTCAATCAGGCAATCGGCTTGGGCCAGTGCCCCGGTTAAGTCGCTGCTGATCAGGACATCCGTCTGGGCGCCGAGCGTCAGGCCGGCATCAGTGCCGATCATTGGCGACTCGGCAACATCGAGCGCCCCGACTAACTTCACTTTGTCGGAACCCAGAATTGCCTCGATCAACGTACGGCCCATACGGCCGCTCGCGCCGGTAATCGCGACTTTAATCATCTAGTAGTCTCCAGAGAGGGAGGTGAGTCGGACGGGGCTGTGAATTACTTGGCCCGGCCGTAGGCTTCACGTCGAAAGCCGGGCAGAGCCGGATCAGACGGAGATTCAGTTTCGGGCAGTTCATCGGCGTCGATCGCTGACACCTTCGCCGTCTCGTCAAATTTTATCCGGACTTTCCTCAGGTCGACCCGGCCATTGGGGTGCCGGAAACTAAACACATAGTTCCATTGCCGGGGCAGAAAAACGTCGGTCAGTAACGGGGTTCCCAGCACACGCTGTACCGCCCGTTCGCTCATCCCGATCGAGACTTGCTTGAGCATCGCGCTGGTCACGTAATTGCCTTGAGGCAGGTCACTGCGGTAAGGCTCAAAGATTCCACTACGAGTGGTGTCATCCGTGGAGCAGCCGGCCAGGACCAGGCTCGCAAGCCCCGCCGTCGCCATCCTTCGAAAAGCAGTTAGTTCAATTTTGATCATGCCCACATGATAGTCGTTTCGCCGCGCCCATTGGGCTCATTGTCAATCAGGGCAGGGCGACCGCGCTGCTGTCTTTGACCGATTCCATCACGACATAGGAATGGGTTTGCTGGACCCCCGGCAGGTTGGCGATAATTTCGCTCATGAGTTGCCGGTAGGCCTGAATGTTTCGGGTCCGAATTTTCATCAGATAGTCAAAACCCCCGGCAATCATGAAGCAGCACTGGACTTCCGGGATGTCTTTAACCGCCGCATTGAACTGATCCAGTGAGTCGGCGTTGGTTCGTGCCATGACGACTTGCACCATCGCAATATGCGCTGCGCCAACCGCTTCCGGGCTGATGATTGCCTGGTAGCCCTGTAAGACGCCGCGCGCCTCCAGTTTACGTACCCGCTCGGCGCAAGGCGTTTTGGAAAGCCCGACGCGCTCGGCCAGTTCCACAATCGACATCCGGGCATTTAGTTGCAACTCATGCAGGATGCGCCAGTCGATTCGGTTTGAGATGGTAGGTTCATCGGCCGTAGGGATATTCACTGTAAATCTGTCTTTCGGGCTGCTAAAAGTCTAATAATCGCACAAATAAGGGAAATAATGCTCTGTGTAATTGAGTAGTATCAGGTCAATTGCCTGATTTAGTTAAATTTCCCTTAGAGTCAAGCCAGGTCGCGATGGAATATCCGCAGCAAACCGAACAGACATTGGCGCTGTGGCGCGAGCGAGTTCGGGCGGCGCCCCGGTGCGACGAAGCGGACACGATCCGACAGCGCATCGCCCAGACCGGGCTGACCGAGACGGTGCGCAACCGCATTTCGCAAGACGCCGAGCAGTGGGTCGTCAATCTGCGCGCCAGCACGCAACCGGGGCTGATGGAAAGCCTGCTGGCTGAATATGGTCTGTCGGATGAAGAAGGGCTCGCGCTGATGTGTCTGGCCGAGGCTTATCTGCGTGTGCCGGACACCGGTACGATCGACGAGTTGATTCGCGACAAAATCGGTACCGGTCAGTGGTCACGTCATGCCGGCGCGGCGCGCTCGATGCTGGTCAATGCCTCTACCTGGGGGCTGATGCTGTCTGGCGAAGTGTTTCGCGGCGGTGCCGATGCGCCCGGTCGCTCCTTGCCCAATGCCCTGGGCGTGATCGGCAAGTTGAAGCAACGGGTCGGCGAGCCGGTGGTGCGGCTGGGGGTTGGTGCCGCCATGCGGGTGATGGGCCAGCAGTTTGTATTGGGCCGCACGATTGAAGAGGCGATCAATCGAAGTCAACAGGCACGCAAAGACGGATACCGGTTTTCGTTCGACATGCTTGGCGAGGCGGCGCGAACCGCGCAAGCGGCGGCAGCTTATTTCGACGGGTACGCCGGTGCGATAGAAGCATTGCGTCTGCGCGCAAAAATGAATGCTGATGTTTTCGATAATCCGGGCATCTCGGTAAAGCTCTCGGCACTTCATCCACGCTACGAACTCGTGCAGTCTGCACGAGTCGCACAAGAACTGGTCCCGCGCGTGACGTCACTGGCCAGGATGGCCGCCGCCGCTAATATCGGGTTCAATATTGATGCCGAGGAAGCCAATCGTCTGGACATCTCGCTCGATGTAATCGAAGCCGTCCTGCGAGATCCGGCGCTACGTGGCTGGGATGGTTTCGGTATCGTTGTGCAGGCTTATTCCAAGAGCAGTTTGGCGGTGCTGAACTGGTTTTACGGGCTGGCTCGGGAGTTGAAGTCACGGGTTGCCGTGCGACTGGTGAAAGGCGCGTACTGGGACATGGAAATCAAACAAGCCCAGATGCTTGGCTTGTCGTCGTTTCCGGTGTTCACGCGCAAGCCGTCAACCGATGTTTCCTATCTGGCCGGGGCGCGATTTCTTCTGGATCACGGCGACTGGATCTATCCGCAGTTCGCCAGTCACAACGCCCACACGATTGCGGCGGTCGTCGTCATGTCCGAGCAGATCCAGGGTGCGGAACAGCCCAGGTTCGAATTCCAGCGCCTGCATGGCATGGGTGAGTCTCTCCATCAGCAAGTCCTTGCGCGTACCGGGCGGATCTGCCGCGTTTATGCCCCGGTAGGAGAGCACGAAGACTTGCTGGCTTATCTGGTGCGCCGGATGCTCGAGAACGGTGCTAATTCCTCATTCGTCAACCAATTGATGGATGAGCGAATCCGCCCGGCGGCGCTGGTCGCTGATCCGATAAGCGCGGTGTTATCCCGCTCGGTGCTGGCTAATGACAAAATCCCGCTGCCGGTAAATCTGTTCGGTAATCAACGGCAGAATTCGACCGGCTGGGACGTTAACGACGTCGCTGATCAGCGCGATCTCGATCGCGCGATAGCACCGTTCCTGGATACTCAATGGCATGCCGCTCCGAGCGGCCTTGACCGCCATGCCGATGCGGTGGTGCAGTCCGTGCTCAATCCGGTCAATCGGTCTGACCGTGTGGGGACGGTTTGTGAAACGCCAGTCGATGCCGTTACTGGAATTCTCGCCCGGGCCCGTCAGGCTCACCATGTCTGGGCCCGGACCACGAGCGAGCAGCGGGCGGGCGTGCTTGACCGCACGGCGGCACTTTATGAAAAGCACGCCGGCGAGCTTATATCGATGCTGATTCGCGAGGCGGGTAAGCACCGGCTGGATGCGATTGCGGAATTGCGTGAGGCAGTCGATTTTTGCCGCTACTACGCGCAGCAGGCCCGTGAAGGACCGGAGCAGTCTGGTGCGCAGGCGCGAGGCGTATTCGTCTGCATCTCGCCCTGGAATTTTCCGCTGGCGATTTTCACCGGTCAGGTGGTTGCTGCCTTGGTCGCCGGTAATGCTGTTGTCGCCAAACCGGCAGAGCAGACAACGCTGGTGGGCGCTCGGGCAGTTGAACTGATGCATATGGCGGGAATCCCGACCGATGTGCTTATGCTGACCCCGGGCAGCGGCGCTGTGATTGGCGCAGCGCTCTGCGCAAGCGCCGATGTTGATGGGGTTTGTTTTACCGGTTCAACCGGCACCGCCTTGCAGATTGACCGGTCGCTGGCGCAGGCCAATCCGTATGCAACGCTGATTGCTGAAACCGGCGGTATCAACGCAATGGTGGTTGATTCGACCGCGCTGCTTGAGGCCAGTGTGCGCGATATTGTCCAGTCGGCGTTTCAGAGTGCCGGGCAGCGATGTTCTGCGCTGCGGGTTTTGTTCGTTCAGGAAGACATTGCCGACGATTTGCTCACCATGCTGGCCGGTGCAACCCGAGAGCTGGGTATTGGTGATCCGCTCTTCAAGTCGGTCGATGTCGGCCCACTGATCGATGCTTCAGCCCATCGCAGTATTTCAGCTTATTGCCAGCGCTTGACCGCCAACGGTCAGCGGTTGTTCGGCGGGGAGTCAGTCGCCGAGCTTGTTGCCGATAACAGATTGTCGATTGAGCCGGGCGGTCTGGCTGATCCGCAGCGCATTGCCGAACTGGAAGAGCAACTGCTGGCGCCGGTTGCGTTTGCGATTGAATCGCTGAACGATCTCGCCGCTGAAGTCTTCGGGCCGGTTCTGCATGTGATTCGTTTTGCTTCTGGCTCACTGGATGCAGTCGTTGAGCAGATCAATCAGTCAGGATATGGTCTGACATTTGGCCTGCACTCCCGTATCGATCACCGGGTGAGAGATATCTGTTATCGCATACGGGCGGGCAATGTTTATGTCAATCGTAATCAGATCGGTGCGGTGGTCGGTGTTCAGCCATTCGGCGGCGAGGGTTTGTCCGGCACAGGACCAAAGGCTGGCGGGCCAAACTATGTCGCCGCGTTTACCCGGGCGGTAGAGGCTTGCTCAGATGCCACCTTGCCGCGTCTGAAACCCGCGCAACTCACAGAAATTCACAAACATGCGGGCGCTTCTGAAGCCGCGGCCCGGGATGTCGACTGGCATACCAGCGAACTGGCAGCACTGATGAAAATCGTCCATCAGCCGGCAGGCCCTGGTCGGGCGGCTGCGCTGCAACAAAAAATTAACCTGTTGCCAGCCGCCTGGCGACCCCAGACTGCCAACTGGTTTATGCAGGGGGCAAATGAACTGGAAGAGGAGTTGTTGGTCGGACCGACCGGGGAGGCCAATCGCCTGCGCGCTGTGCCGCGTGGGCCGATGCTCTGTCTTGGCAGTCAGTTCGACCCTGAGCAGGCCGATGGGCCGCCGCCGTCAGCTCAAGAAGTGAGCGAGCTGGCGACGCAGGCCGTCAAGTGTCTGGCGGTTGGCAATCCGGTTTTGCTCTCCGGGCCTGGCCGCCATGTTGTTGCCCGGATCATGGCGGGCTGGCTGGCCGCATCCGATCTGCCAGATCACTGGGTCACCTGTGTGACAGGGTCCCAGGCGATGGCGCTGACCGGGCAGGATCAAGCTGGGACGCAAGGACTTGCCGGCCTCGTTCTGGATTCAGACGCTGCAAATTGGGTTACATTTCGAGTCAGGCTGGCTGCGGGTTCCGGGGCCAGGGTGCCGTTGCTGAACACAGCCAGTGCTCTGCACCGGTTTGCATTGGAAAGAGTCATTACTGTTGATACAACAGCGTCGGGTGGCAATGCCAGCCTGTTGAATATGGAGAGCGAACCACTGGCCGGGGTTGATCAGCAAGCATAAGCCATCTGTTGAGCAGACCCGGGCCGAGCATTATTGCCGATAGGCAACAGATACAAAACAAACGCAAACAAGACGCGGCGGAGAAAAAACAGGTGGAGTATTTCCTTCAACAACTGATCAACGGAGTCACGCTCGGATCTATCTACGGGCTGATCGCGATCGGGTACACAATGGTCTACGGGATTATCGGCATGATTAACTTCGCCCACGGCGATGTTTTCATGGTCGGTTCGTTCATTTCCCTGATTGTTTTCGTCCTGTTGGGGCTGACATCAGCGTCCGGTCTGGGCACCGTGGCATTTGGCCTGCTACTGGCGTTGGTCATTTCGATGATTCTGACGTCGGTGTGGGGCTGGACCGTTGAACGACTCGCCTACCGGCCGTTGCGCGGCTCGTTCAGACTCGCGCCACTCATTACAGCGATCGGCATGTCGATCGTTCTGCAGAATTTTGTGCAGATCTCTCAGGGCGCGCGGGTCAAGCCGCTTGAGCCGCTGATTTCGGGCAGCTATCTGCTGATGGGGCAGGGCTCATCAGCCGTTCAGATCTCCAATATGCAAATCATCATCATCGTCACGACCGTGGTGTTGATGAGTTGTTTTACCTTGCTGATCAACAAGACCTCGCTGGGTCGCGCGCAGCGCGCCTGCGAACAGGATCAGAAGATGGCGGCACTGCTGGGCATTGACGTTGACCGGACCATCTCGCTGACTTTCGTCATGGGAGCCGCGCTGGCCGCTGTTGCGGGAACCCTGTTTGTCTTGTACTACGGTGTGATCGATTTCTTTATCGGATTTCTGGCGGGTGTCAAAGCGTTTACTGCAGCAGTGCTGGGTGGTATCGGATCGCTTCCTGGCGCGATGCTCGGCGGATTGTTGATTGGCCTGATTGAGACTTTCTGGTCGGGGTATTTCTCAGTCGAATACAAAGATGTGGCCGCTTTCTCCATTCTTGCGATCGTGCTGATTTTCATGCCGTCCGGCTTGCTGGGCAAACCAGAAATCGAGAAAGTCTAAGATGCAAACTACCTCTCCCAAAAAAGACAGCATCATGATCGCGTCTCTGAAAGACGCCGGCATTGCGGCACTGATTACACTCGGTCTGGCCGTGTTCATGATTGGCCTGAAAACCAATCCGGGGGCCGGCGGCCTGAACATCGAGTCCCGGTGGCTGGCAGTCGCGATATCAGTGGCGATCGTCTTTGGTGTGCGCTTTCTGCTTAATGTGTTGTTCTGGAAATCTGGCCGGCCGTTGTTCGGTTCAGGCGGCAAGGCCAAGAAGGCATCTGCCAGCAAACCCGTGCCGTGGCTCGGCAAAGCGCTCAGTCTGGTGTTACTACTGATCGCACTGACACTGCCGTTGCTGATGCCGGTGCTCCTGCCTGACAAAAACCGCTATGTGATTGACCTCGGTATTCTGATTCTGACTTACGTCATGCTCGGATGGGGACTGAACATCGTGGTGGGCCTGGCCGGTTTGCTCGATCTGGGCTATGTGGCGTTTTATGCGGTCGGTGCTTACAGCTATGCTTTGCTGGCACTTAACTTCGGGTGGTCATTCTGGGTGTGTTTGCCACTTGCCGGTCTGCTGGCGGCTACCTGGGGTGTTGTGCTTGGTTTTCCGGTATTGCGATTGCGAGGCGATTACCTGGCCATTGTGACGCTGGCATTTGGCGAAATCATCCGGGTGGTCTTGCTTAACTGGTACCAGGTGACGGGCGGTCCGGATGGCTTGTCCAGAATCCCGCGTCCGAGTTTTTTCGGTATCCCGTTCAATCGTAGTGACGAAGGGTTTGCAAGTGTTTTCGGGTTCGATTATTCGAGCATGCACCGGATCATCTTTCTTTATTACTTGATTCTGGCTCTTGCATTGCTCACTTATTTTGTGACTGCCCGGCTGCGGCGCCTGCCGACTGGTCGTGCCTGGGAAGCCCTGCGCGAGGACGAAATTGCCTGCCGCTCGCTGGGAATCAATACGACCACTACCAAACTGACAGCTTTCTCGATCGGGGCGATGTTTGGCGGTTTTGCGGGTGCTTTCTTTGCTACTCGGCAGGGATTCATTTCTCCCGAGAGCTTCACGTTTATTGAATCGGCCGTCATCCTCGCGATTGTGGTGTTAGGCGGGTTGGGCAGTCAGATCGGCGTGGTGATCGCCTCGATTGTCATGATCGGTGGTTTCGAAGTCTTCCGCGGCCTCGAGGAATATCGAATGCTGGTGTTCGGCGGGGCGATGGTGTTGATCATGATCTGGAAACCGCGGGGGCTGATTTCCACCCGCATCCCGACGATGTTCCTGAAGGAACGAAAAGCGGTTGACTCCTCAATGGTCTCGCAAGGGGAGGGGCACTAATGGACGCTGACTCACCCATGCTGCAAGTCGAGCATATGACCATGCGCTTTGGTGGCCTCCTGGCCATTGATGACTTCTCTTTCGATGTCTCGCGCGGTGATATCACCGCACTGATCGGGCCTAACGGAGCGGGCAAAACAACGGTGTTTAATTGCATCACCGGGTTTTACAAACCGACCGAGGGGCGTATGACCATGACTCAGGGCAGTGGCGAGCAATGGCTGCTCGAACGCATGCCGGACTTCGAGATTTCCCGTGATGCCAAAGTTGCCCGCACTTTCCAGAACATCCGTTTATTCGGTGGCATGACTTTGCTGGAAAATCTGATGGTGGCGCAGCATACGGTGCTGATGAGGGCTTCTGTCTATACGTTTGCCGGATTGCTGGGCCTGGCACGATACCGGCGCGCCGAAAAGGCCGCGCTTGAACGCGCGGTTTACTGGCTCGAGAAAACCAAACTCCTTGACCGTGCTGATGACCCTGCCGCCGACCTGCCGTATGGCGACCAGCGGCGGCTTGAAATTGCGCGCGCGATGTGCACCGGGCCTGAATTACTCTGTCTGGATGAACCGGCGGCCGGACTGAACCCCCGTGAGTCACTGGCGCTTAATCAGCTACTCCTCTCGGTTCGCAAAGACGACAGTACTTCGGTACTGCTGATCGAACACGATATGAGTGTCGTGATGGAGATTTCCGATCATGTCGTCGTGCTCGACTACGGCAAGAAGATTGCCGACGGCACGCCTCAGGCTATTCGGGATGATCCGAAAGTGATTGCCGCTTACCTGGGGGTTGATGAAGAAGAGGAAGAAGCTGTGCTGTCTTCAATCGCTCAAACCGGAGCGGACTCATGAGCGAGATGACGACTGAAGATTTAATGCTGGACGTGGCCGGTGTGCATACTTATTACGGTCGTATTGCTGCTTTGCGCGGCGTTGATTTGCAGGTGCACAAAGGCGAGATCGTGACCTTGATCGGCGCGAATGGCGCTGGCAAGTCAACACTGATGATGACTATTTGTGGGAACCCCCATGCCCGGGAGGGCTCAATCGTCTACGACGGCACCGATATAACCGTTTTACCGACTCACGACATCATGCAAATGGGAATAGCCCAGTCTCCGGAGGGGCGAAGAATTTTTCCGCGCATGACAGTGCTTGAAAATCTGCAGATGGGCGCGGCTGTTGCGGGCGAGCAGCATTTCACCGAAGACCTGGCAAAAGTCTTCGAGCTATTCCCGCGTTTGAAAGACCGCCGCTCGCAACGGGGCGGGACGTTGTCTGGCGGTGAGCAACAGATGCTTGCGATCGGCCGTGCGTTGATGAGCCGGCCCCGCCTGCTATTGCTTGATGAGCCGTCGCTCGGTCTTGCCCCATTGATAGTCAAACAGATTTTTGATGCGGTACGGATGTTGAACGAGCAGGAAGGGCTGACGGTGTTTCTCGTTGAGCAGAACGCTTATCACGCGTTGAAACTTGCTCACCGTGGCTACGTGATCGTGAACGGCAACATCACAATGACTGGCACGGGCAAAGAACTCTTGAGCAGTGAGGAGGTTCGCGCTGCTTATCTTGAAGGAGGGGGCCACTGATGGGCTGGTTCTATGAAAACGGCTTGTGGTCGTTTGTATTTCTGACGGTCTTGCTGGGCGGGGCGGCCGCGTTTATGAGCGGCCGTAATATCGCGCAAACCTGGAAATCGCTGAAAATTCTCGCGTTTTACTGTTTTTTACTTTCGTGCGCAGTGCGGTTTTTGCACTACGCGCTCTTTGAGGGCACTTTGATGTCAACCAAATTGCTGCTGATCGACTTAGTTGTGATGCTGGCTGCCGGGTTCCTGGGGTATCGAATCACCCGGGTTGGGCAGATGGTGACGCAATATCGCTGGTTATATCAACGCCGCGGCATTTTCTGGTGGCGCGAACGTGCCCAGTGATATTTGCAGCCTCACGGTTTAGTGCCACTAATTGGTTCAATCGCATTCTCGTACTACGATTGAACGCAATATCCGGTTCCTTGGCGATTGGAGCCGGATAAATTCAACAGGGAGCTTGAGCTCCCGGGGCCGTCGCAACACTGGTCCAGTTCCAACAGTGGAATCCCAACTTTTCAAACAGGTAGGAGCTACAGATGAAAAAATTTTTACTGAGCAGTGTGGCTGCCGCGACGCTGATTAGCGTTTCAGCCGTCGCACAAGCCGAGATCGTTATCGGCACTGCAGGCCCGATGACGGGTCAGTACGCCTCATTTGGCGCCCAGATGAAAGCGGGTGCCGAGCAGGCGGTTGCCGACATCAATGCCGCCGGTGGCGTTCTGGGTCAGCAACTGAAGCTGGAAGTAGGCGATGACGCTTGCGATCCGAAGCAAGCCGTCGCGGTTGCCAACCAGATGGCCAGTAACGGCGCCGTTTTCATGGCGGGTCACTTTTGCTCGGGTTCTTCAATCCCGGCCTCCTCGGTTTACTCCGAAGAAGGCATTGTGCAAATTTCGCCGGCTTCCACAAACCCGAAGTTCACCGACGAACGTCCGAATGCCAAAGGCGGAACCTATCGCGTTTGTGGTCGCGACGACCAGCAAGGTGACGTTGCCGGTTCCTTCCTGGCCAATGAAATGAAAGGCAAGAAAGTTGCTTTCGTTCATGACAAAACGGCTTACGGCAAAGGCCTGGCGGATGCGACCAAATCTGCGTACGAGAAGGCTGGCGGCAAAGCTGTGATGTATGAAGCCTATACCGCAGGTGAGAAGGACTACACCGCGGTAGTTTCCAAGCTCAAGCAGGCCGGGGTTGATATTCTTTACGTCGGTGGCTATCACACCGAAGCCGGTCTGATGGTTCGTCAAATGCGTGATCAGGGTATGAAGACGGTCTTGATGTCTGGCGATGCACTGGTGACCGATGAGTACTGGTCAATTACCGGTGATGCCGGTGAGGGTACTCTGATGACTTTCTCTCCCGACCCGCGTAAGAACCCGGGTGCGGTAAACCTGGTCAAGACATTCCGTGCGAAAGGTGTTGAGCCAGAAGGCTATGTGCTCTACACCTATGCGGCTATTCAGGCATGGGCCCAGGCTGCCAAGGCCGCCGGCAAAACCGACTACGACCCGATGGTCAAAGCGCTTAACAGCGGTAAGTTTCAAACCGTTCTGGGTGACTTGTCATTTGACGGCAAGGGCGACGTTACTTTGCCCGGATATGTTTTCTACGAATGGAAGAAAGGTAAATACGATTATCTGAGCAAGTAAGCTCAGTATCGTGTGAAAAAAAGGCCTCGCTTCAGAGGCCTTTTTTTCGGGCCGCCGGTTTTCTTGTGGACTTTTTTGCCGGCCGGGCAGGGCTTTTCCTGGTGGCCTTGCTGGCTTTGGCAGGGGTGGGCGACGAGATTCTTTGGGTTGCTGCGGCGCCTAGTTCAATCAATTCGGAAGCGTGCCTGCGGGTTGTCGCCGTCACCTTGGCGCCACCAAGCATGCGTGCAACTTCTTCGATTCGCTCTTCGTCGTCCAGTAATGTGACTTCGCTGTTCAGAGATGTCTTGTTGCCGGTCTTGGTGATTTGAAAGTGCTGGTGGCCGCGGGCAGCGACTTGCGGTAGATGGGTCACAGCAAGTACCTGGCGGGCTGTTCCCAGGTGTCGCATCATCAGGCCGATCGCATCGGCAACCGCGCCGCCAACCCCGGCGTCAGCTTCATCAAAGATCAAAGTGTCGACGGGATTGGCTTGCGCTGCAGCCACAGCGATAGCCAGCGAAACTCTCGAGAGTTCGCCGCCTGAGGCGACCCGGTTAAGCGGCCGAGCAGCAATACTCGCATGGCTGGCAAACTGAAATTCGATCCGATCAATGCCTTGAGGTCCGGGGTCAGCGGGTGTCAGCGCCAGGTCGAAACGGGCATTTGGCAGTCCGAGTCCGGTGATTTGCTCGTTGACAGCTTTCGCCAGGCGTTTAGCCGCTTTGCGTCGGTGTGCCGATAAGGCTGCTGCGTGTTCGTTGAATTGCCTGCTCAGGTCGTTGACCTGCTGCTCAAGGGCTTCGATGTCCTGGGTGCGGTTCAGATCTTGCAAACGTGCGGTTAATTGCTCGGCCACTTCAGCCAGGCTTTCCGGTTCGCAACGCAGTTTGCGGGCTAACTGGAAAAACTCGCTGACCCGGTTTTCCACCAGGCTGAGTCGCGCCGGATCAACATCAATGGACTGGGCATAAGCGCCCAGGTCTGAGGCTGCTTCGGTAATTTGAATTTCGGCCGAATCGAGCATTGCGATCGGGCTCTCGAGGCCCGGGTCCAGTCTGGCCTGATGGCGCAAGCGGTTGATCAACTGGCCGAGTTGGTCGCGCAACGACTGGTCGTTTTCTGCCAGCAGCCCGGCGGCGGCCTCGGCTTCCTGAATCAGACCGGCCGAATTCGCCAGTCGGGTTTGCTCCTGACTGAGGGAGTCCCATTCGTTCTCTTGTGGCGCCAGCGCCGTGAGCTCCTCCAGTTGCCATTGCAGTTGTTCGCGCTCCGTCTGGATTTGATCCTGACGGGACTGAGCGCTTTGCAGCAACTGGCGGGCATTGCGCCAGTTCTTCCAGGCGTCGCGAACCTGCTCGGGCAGCTTGCCCGGTTGTCCGTAAGCGTCCAGCAAGGTGCGCTGACCGTCTGATGTCAGTAGTGATTGCGAGGCGTGCTGGCCATGAATTTCGATCAACTGTTCGCCCAGTGTTCTGAGCTGACCCACCGTCACCGGTGAGCCGTTGATAAAGGCTTTGCTGCGCCCGTCTGCGGTGATGATGCGGCGCAGGCGAAGTTCATCCGGCAGATCCGGGTCAGCAAGATCATGCGCTGCCAGCCATTCCCGGACCCGGGAGGATGGCGAAAACGAAGCCGAAATTTCGGTCTGGCGAGCCCCGTCACGGACCATACTGGCGTCGCTGCGATTGCCAAGGGCCAGGCCCAGTGCATCAAGCAGGATGGATTTGCCGGCACCGGTCTCTCCGGACAATGCGCAAAAGCCGGTCGAGAAATCAATCTCGGCGTGCGCGACGATTACAAAGTCCCGGAGAAAAAGCGATTCGAGCATGCAGGCAATCCGGCTTAAGGCTTTGGAACGGACGGGCCGCTCTGGGCTGGCTCGCTGAACACCGGGAATTCGTGCCAGCTCAACTTGCTGCGCAGGGTCGAGAAGTAGCTGTACCCGGCCGGATGCAGGAATTCAACCGTGAGAGAGGACCGCGCGACCAGAATGTCGTCACCAGGATGCAAATCTTCAAAGACCTGCATGTCGCAACTGACTCTCGGTTCGCGGCCTTCAACAACCCGGATACGCACGTTGACATCATCGGGCAGGCAGATCGGTCGATTGGACAGCGACTGGGGGGCGACCGGCACCATAACCAGACCGGCCAGGCGCGGGTGGAGAATCGGTCCGTTGGCCGACAGTGCATAAGCAGTCGAACCGGTGGGTGTCGCCACGATTAAGCCGTCTGCCCGCTGAGTGTACATATAGGTTTCATCAACATGCACCTCGAGTTCGATCATTCCAGATCGCGATGAGCGGTTGATCACGACATCGTTCATGGCGACGTCTTGCCAGATGACCTGGCCTTTGCGCATTGCCTGCGCGTTCAGCATTGTCCGGTGCTCGGCAATGAACTGGCCTTTGAGGACGGCATCAAGCGCGTCATGCCATTCATTTAGCGGAATGTCAGTGATAAACCCCAGTCGCCCCTGGTTGATGCCCACCAGCGGGACGCCGCGGCCGGCGAGTTGTCGTGCCACTCCCAGCATCGTGCCGTCTCCACCGATCACAATGGCGAGATCGACCTGGTCCTCGATTTCCGAGATGGCGACGGTCTGGTGGTTGCTGGCGGTGAGAACACGGGCTGTGTCCGCCTCGATCAGCACGTCGTGTCCGCGCTGATTCAGGAAGCTGGCGATCGCCTCGACGTTGTCGGCGGACTTGTCAGACTGGTAGCGTCCGACCAGAACGACGCGCTGGAATGCAGTTGGGGTCATGGCCCGATTAGATCACAACCGGCAGCGGGAATTCGGTGCGGCATGAATTACCGATGAACCAGAACCGGGATCTGGCAATGTTCCAGGACTTTGCTGGTCTCACTACCCAGAATCAGATTCTTCAGACCGCTACGCCCGTGCGAGGCCATCACGATCAGATCGGCCCGGCATTGTTTTGCGGTACTGATCACACCCTGGTGAATGGAAACGTCGAATAGGGTTTCAGTTTGGCAGGCGACGCCCAGTTTTTGTGCTTGCTGGGCCACGTCCAGAAGAATTGCCTCTGACTGCTGGCGGGCCTCTGCTTCGATTTCTTCCGGGTTGTGCAGGAAGGCGGCTGGCACTTCGACAGCGACGGCTGGCTGGTAGGGGGGCTGAACATTAAGCGCAACCAGCTGGGCATTGAAATTGTTCGCCAGGCGTAGTGCTGCTTTGACAGCCTTGGATGACAGTTCTGAGCCGTCTGTTGCTACCAGGATGATCCTGTACATGGGTTTTGTCCTCTGCTGGGGCAATTGCGTCTGCGCGTTGTTATTCGCAAGTATAGAATGCCATTCGCCTGAGTCACACCATTTCACTTCGTGTCATCATAACCGATCGCGGGCTGCGTTTTACGGATTGATGGCCGCTCGCTGATTCGAAGATGCCCGGCAAATTTCAGTCGTATAGACGAATAGCGACGGACGAATAACTAATCCCAAGGTCTGAAACCAAGGGCTGGAATCTGTTTCATATGCAACTTGCACTAGCGGGCATCATCGCCCTGGGCGTTTTGTCTCACTGGCTGGCCTGGCGGCTGCGGCTACCGGCCATTCTGTTCCTGTTACTGGTGGGCATCCTGATCGGCCCGACGTTCAATCTGGTTGAACCTGACGAGTTGTTCGGCAATGCCTTGTTCGGTCTGGTTTCGCTGGCTGTCGCAATTATTCTGTTCGAAGGCAGCCTGACGCTACGCTGGTCTGAACTAAAGGGAATCGGCTCGGCGGTCTGGGGGCTGGTGTCGGTCGGCGCCGCAATCACTTTTTTTCTGATTGCCTTAAGTGCTCACTGGATCATGGGTATCTCGTGGCCGGTCGCGTACATGCTGGGCGCTATTTGCAGCGTAACAGGGCCGACGGTGGTGGTCCCCATGTTGCGGGCAATCAGGCCCACGAGCAGCGTTTCAAACACGTTGCGCTGGGAAGGCATCGTGATCGACCCGATTGGGGCGATGCTCGCGGTATTGGTCCTGGAATTTATCCGTACTCAGGATGCCGGGTCGGTCTGGGGCGCGATTTCGCTACTGGTGGTGTCCGGACTTGCGGCAGGTTTTGTCGGGGCGGCTGCGCTGGCCTATCTGCTGCGTTATCACCTGATCCCCTGGTATCTGCGGGATGTCACCGCCCTGGGTTTTGTTGTTGCCGTATTTGCCGGTGCCAATTTCTTTGCTCATGAGGCCGGCTTGCTGGCGGTCACGGTAATGGGAATTGCGCTCGCCAATTTTAAGCAAATCAATGTCGATGACATTCTGGAGTTCAAGGAGAGTCTGACCCTGCTGCTGGTGGCCATTCTGTTTATAACGCTGGCGGCGCGCCTGGACTTTAATGATTTCAGCGCGCTGAACTGGCGCCTGGGCGCGTTTCTGGCGGTCATCATGCTGGTGATTCGTCCGATATCGGTATTCGCCTCGACCGCGTTTTCCAACCTGACCTGGCGCGAGAAAATCTTGATCAGCTGGATTTCCCCGCGCGGCATTGTTGCTGCCGTGGTTGGCGCTCTGTTTGCAATTGAACTGGGCCTGACCCAGACGCCGGGCGCTGAATTATTGGTGCCCATCGTTTTTGCGGTCATCATCGCGACCGTCGTTGTGCAAAGTGCCACTGCCTCACCGCTGGCTAAGATGCTCAATCTCTCGAGTCCGGAACCCAACGGCATCATCATTCTGGGTGCTACCGCAGCCAATCGGGCGCTTGCCCGGAAACTCGTCGAGCGGGAATTCAAGGTCTTGATGGCCGATACTGACTGGGGCGAGGTTCGCAAGGCGCGGATGGACGGGCTGACGACCTATTTTGGCCAGATCGTGTCCGACCATGCTGAAGGGGTGATCGACCACGGCAACATCGGCTACCTGCTCGGCATGTCCGGGCGCAGCTATAAGAATCTGCTCGCCTCGGTTCATTTCAGGCCGGAGCTGGGCGGTGACGGCGTGTTCATTCTGGATGTCAAAGAAGCCGGCTCCACCGCGCGGTCGCAGGAGCTGGTCGGAAACCTCCAGGTCCCCCATCTGTTCGGCAAAGACATGCATCACGGCGAGTTCGAGCGTCTCTATCAGGAGGGTGGGGAGTTTCGGGTCACTCGCTTGACCGATACATTCGGCTTTGAGGAATACCGGGACTCCCTACCCGGTGAGACAATTCCCCTGTTCGGGATCGATCCCAATGGACGTCTTGCCCCGTTCACCGACCAGGGGCGCCCCACAATCCGTGCTGGCTGGCAGCTCATCGCCTTATGGCCCAGGGCAACCGTTGAGGCCGAAAAAGAGCTGCTGCCCGAGAATAAGGACGATGGGGTTGCTCAGGGCTCTTGACCCGGGCAGGGCATCAGCGCAGTCCGGCCCACAGTGCCATACAATCAATCACTATGGATGAGCGTTCGCAAACACTGCTCAAAGCACTCATTGAGCGGTACATCACTGATGGTCAGCCGGTCGGGTCGCGGACCTTGTCGCGCTATTCCGGCCTGGATCTGTCTGCGGCCACAATCCGTAACGTGATGGCTGATCTCGAAGAAATGGGCATGATCGAGAGTCCGCACACGTCAGCCGGTCGGGTACCGACCCCCAAGGGGTATCGCCTGTTCGTCGACACCCTGCTGACAGTCGGTCCGGTTGACGAAGGACAGGCCGATGAAATTCGTGGCCACCTGAAAGACGACCAGCCAACCCGGCTGATTTCCAGCGCTGCGGGTTTGCTGTCCAGTCTGTCGCATTTTGCGGGGGTAATAACCACCCCGAAACGTGCGTCAACCTTCCGCCAGATTGAGTTTGTCCGCTTGTCTGACAAGCGGATATTGCTGATCATCGTGACCCCGGACGGTGACGTGCAAAACAGGATCCTGCAACTCGAACAAGAGTATTCCAGCACTGAGCTGGTCGAGGCCGCTAACTACATCAATCGAGAATTCGCCGGGCTGGGTCTGGAGCAGATCAGGGCCAGACTGCGCACCGAAATAGGTCGCCTACGCGAAGACATTACCGATCTGATGCGTTCCGCGGTCGAAGCCGGTCAGGACGCGCTGTCAGAAGATGCCGCTGATCCGGTGGTTATTTCAGGGGAGCGCAATTTGCTCGAAGTGAGCGATTTGGCTCAGGATATTGATCGACTCCGAAGCTTATTTGACTTGTTTGATCAGAAAAATCGTTTAATAACCTTGCTGGATGCGTCCAATAGTGCCCATGGCGTCCAGATTTTCATTGGCGGCGAAAACGAGTTGATGCCGTCCGAGCACCTGAGCATTGTGACGGCCCCCTACCAGATCGACGGCAGCGTGGTCGGCACGCTCGGAGTGGTTGGCCCGACCAGGATGGCCTATGACCGGGTGATCCCGATTGTTGATGTCACCGCAAAACTGGTTTCGGCGGCGCTGAATCAGCGAAACCAGATTGCAGGCCGGTCATATGATCCGAGCAGGGACGGTGGCGAATGAGCCGGTTTACGTCGTCTGATCAGTTCCATCATGGCCAGGTTGAGCGGACCGGCGTCTTGCTGGTCCAATTGGGGACACCAACCGAGCCTGAGGCGGGTCCGGTGCGCCGCTATCTGAAGCAGTTTCTTTCTGACCCCCGGGTCGTGGAAATTCCCCGGCTGGTGTGGTGGTTCATTCTGAACGGCATCATATTGCGGACACGGCCGAAAAAGTCGGCACAGAAATACGCGTCGGTCTGGACAGATGCCGGTTCTCCGCTCATGGTGAACACCAAGAAGCAGGCGAGCCTCGTGCAAGGGCATCTGGGAGATGCCGGCGTGGATGTGAGAGTCGGGTTTGCCATGCGTTACGGTGAGCCGTCTATTCAGTCTCAACTGGAGGCCTTGCGCGACCAGAACGTGACCCGTCTATTGGTCGTGCCTCTGTATCCGCAATATGCCGGGTCCACGACTGCCACGGTTTTTGACGAAGTCACCCGGGTCTTGCGCGGCTGGCGGAACCTTCCCGAAGTGCGTTTCATCCGCAATTTTCACAACTACAAGCCCTATATCGAGGCATTGACTGCCCGGATACGCAAACAGTGGGGCAACGACGGACCGCCTGACAAGCTATTGATGAGTTTTCACGGGGTGCCGCGACAAACCCTGCTGGACGGCGACCCTTATCACTGTGAATGTCATGCGACCGCGCGCTGGCTCGCGCAGTCTCTGGGGCTTGCCCCAGATCGCTGGCAGCTCAGTTTCCAGTCAAGATTTGGTAAGGCCAAATGGCTTGAGCCCTATACCGATGCCAGCCTGAAAGAACTGGGCGCGGCCAGGACGGCGCGGCTGGATGTGGTCTGTCCTGGGTTTGTGGCCGACTGCCTTGAGACGCTTGAGGAAATCGCCATAGAAGGGCGCGAGACATACACCGAGGCTGGCGGACAGGGCTTCAATTACATTCCGTGTCTGAATGACGACCCTGGCTTTGTGGCCGCACTATCCCAGCTTATTCAGGCACACCTGGCCGGCTGGCCGGTGGCCCGAACTGGCAATGGATCTTCCCCGCTCGAGACAGCTGCCGGGCAGCGTCGAGAGCGGGCACTGGCGGCCGGGGCCGAGCGCTAACGGCCAGAGTTCAGGCGGTAGCCAGTGGTGGAATTCGCAGAACCTGCCCCGGGTAGATTTTGTCCGGATCACTAAGCATGGGCTTGTTGGCTTCGAAAATCACCGGGTATTTCATTGCGTCGCCGTAGACCGCCTTGGCGATTTTCGACAAGGAATCACCTCGCACTACGGTGTGATAGCTGGACTCCTCAGTCGGATTGGCAACCGTCAATTCATCATTGACCTGTCCGACACCGGCGACATTGCCACAGCACAAGACGATCTTCTCACGGGTTTCCTGGTCTTTTGCTTCGCCGCTCACCGTCACGCTGGAGTCCGCAGGATTAAAAGCGACCGCCAGTCCTTTGGCGTCTAGCGACTGGCTGTGAATGTAGCCCTTAATCGCCTCGGCGGCTGCGTCGTTGGCAGCGGTATCACCGGCGCCCTGGACCGGCTCGGCGGCTTTCGCTTCGCCCTTGCCAAATAGCTTTTCGCCCGCATCTTGAATGAATGAAAGTAGTCCCATCGTGATCCTCCTGTTTTGGATTGAGTTTGCAGGGCGGAAGGTATCACGCGACAAGAAATTTGCGGCAATGGGTTGAAAACTGGATAGTTGCCCCCAGCTAAGCCTCGAATTACTCCTAAGTAACTGTTTTCAAACACATATGAATAATCAAAACAACGGAAAGGTTGAGCCATTTATTGGCGGCAACGAACAGCCGGACAATGAACCCGGATTCCTCGATTCGCTGGGTAAATCTCCCGCTGAGGCTCAGGCTTCTGCGCCTGAGCCGGCGTCAGCAGCAGAGCCGGCGGGCCAGGGCGCGGATGACGCTTCAGTCGAGCTTGCCCAACTCACCGGCGAGCTGACACAGGCCCGGGCCGAACTGGCCGAGGCCCAGGAGCGTCATGTACGCGCCGCCGCTGAAATGGAAAATGTTCGGCGCCGGGCTGCCGAAGACGTCTCCAAGGCACATAAGTTTTCAATTGAGTCTTTTGCCGAGTCACTGATCCCGGTGGTCGATAGCCTCGAAATGGCACTCAAGGTTGAGAGCCCGACCGTTGAGTCCCTGAAAGAGGGCACTGAGGCCACTTTGCGGCAGCTGATGAGTTCGTTCGAAAAAAACAAGCTGGTGGCGATTGAGCCTGCTGGTGAGAAGTTCGACCCGAATCTGCATCAGGCGATTTCCATGGTGCCGCCAGACGCGGTCAATCCGCCGTTGCCGGCGAACCATGTCGCAACCGTCTTGCAAAAAGGTTACCTGATCAATGACCGGGTGTTACGCCCGGCACTCGTTACGGTTGTTCAGGGTTGAAACCTGGCTAAGCAATCCCACCTAAAAACTAATCGAATCAGCCTGTACGCAGGCACCTCAGAAGGAATTGAGCAATGGGCAGAATCATCGGAATCGACCTCGGAACCACCAACTCGTGTGTGGCTATCCTTGAAGGTAATACGCCAAAAGTTATTGAGAATGCGGAAGGCGCCCGTACTACGCCGTCAATCGTTGCCTATATGGACGAAGGCGAAATTCTGGTTGGCGCGCCGGCCAAACGCCAGGCAGTGACCAACCCCGCAAATACCTTGTACGCTGTTAAGCGTCTGATCGGCCGCAAGTTTGCCGAAGACGCGGTCCAGAAAGACATCAACCTGATGCCTTATCAGATCGTCAAGGCCGAAAACGGCGACGCCTGGGTTCAGGTGCGCGATGACAAACTCGCACCGCCGCAGGTGTCTGCAGAAGTCTTGCGCAAGATGAAGAAAACCGCCGAAGACTATCTCGGCGAAGAAGTCACGGAAGCGGTCATTACCGTGCCGGCTTACTTTAACGACAGTCAGCGTCAGGCAACCAAGGATGCGGGTCGGATTGCCGGTCTGGATGTGAAGCGAATCATCAACGAGCCGACCGCTGCTGCATTGGCGTTCGGCCTGGATAAAGACAGCAAGACCGATCGCAAGATCGCCGTCTATGACCTGGGTGGCGGTACTTTTGACGTGTCGATCATCGAGATTGCCGATGTGGACGGCGAAAAGCAGTTTGAGGTCTTGTCCACCAACGGCGATACCTTCCTGGGTGGTGAAGATTTCGATCAGCGCATCATCGACTATGTGATTGCCGAGTTCAAGAAGGAGCAAGGCGTTGATCTGTCCAAGGATGTCCTGGCACTGCAGCGGCTGAAAGAGTCCGCCGAGAAAGCCAAGATTGAGTTGTCTTCAAGCCAGCAGACTGAGTTCAATCTGCCCTACATCACCGCAGATGCCTCTGGCCCGAAGCACTTGAACCTGAAGATCACCCGCGCCAAGTTCGAGTCGCTGGTTGAAGAACTGGTTGACCGCACCATTGAACCGATCAAGCTTGCGCTGAAAGACGCCGGCCTGAAGGCCAGTGACATCAACGATGTCATTCTGGTCGGCGGTATGACTCGCATGCCCAAGGTGCAGGAAAAAGTTAAAGCCTTCTTCGGCCAGGAGCCGCGTCGTGATGTGAATCCGGACGAAGCGGTTGCGGTTGGTGCGGCAGTGCAGGGCGCCGTGTTGTCGGGTGATCGTCAAGACGTGTTGTTGCTTGATGTGTCTCCGTTGTCTCTTGGTATTGAGACGCTGGGCGGTGTCATGACCGCGATGATCAAACGCAATACGACCATCCCGACCAAATACGCTCAGGTGTTCTCAACGGCTGAAGACAACCAGCCCGCCGTCACAATCAAGGTGTACCAGGGTGAGCGTGAGCTTGCCTCGGGTAACAAGATGCTTGGCGAATTCAATCTTGAAGGCATTCCGCCGGCACCGCGCGGCACGCCGCAGGTTGAGGTGACTTTTGACATCGACGCAAACGGCATCTTGCACGTTTCGGCGAAGGACAAGGCGACCAACAAGGAGAACAAGATCACCATCAAGGCCAGCTCAGGATTGTCTGAGGACGAAGTCGAAAAAATGGTCAAGGATGCCGAAGTCAATGCCGAAGATGACAAGAAGCGTGTTGAGCTGGCCAATGCCCGCAACCAGGCCGACTCTCTGGTTCACTCGGTGAACAAGTCGCTGGAAGAGCATGGTGAGAAGCTCGACGATGCTGAGAAAGAAGAGATCAAGTCTGCTGTCTCCGGCGTCGAAGAAGCGCTGAAAGGCGAAGACAAAGACGATATCGAAGCCAAGACTGCTGTGCTGGCAACAGCCTCCCAGAAACTGGGCGAGAAGATGTACGCTGATGCCGGCGGCGCTGAAGGAGCGGAGCAGGCAGCCGAGGCCGGGGGCGAACAGGCCGAAGCAACCGCAAGTGCCGACGAAGATGTTGTTGATGCTGACTTCAAGGAAGTCAAGCGCGAAGACGGTTAATCCCCACCGTTGTCATCAGTCAGGCAAGGGCGGCCAACCCGCCCCAGGCTGACAGCTCATCAGGAGCGCCGGTCGCGGCCAAATTGGCCGCGACCGGCGTTTGTTTAGATACAAGTAACAGGACACAGGGCTTAGCATGGCCAAACGAGATTTCTACGAGGTATTGGGTCTTTCCCAGACCGCTTCACCAGAAGAGATAAAAAAGGCCTATCGAAAATCCGCGATGAAATATCACCCGGATCGCAATCCGGGCGATGATGAGGCGGAAGCCAAATTCAAAGAGATCAAAGAGGCCTACGAGGTTCTCGAAGACCCGCAAAAGCGCGAAGCCTATGATCGCTACGGGCATGCCGGTGTTGATCCGAACGCGCAAGGCGGATTTGGCGGCGGAGGCGGCGCCGGTGGTTTCTCGGATGTGTTCGGCGATATCTTCGGCGACATCTTTGGTAATCAGCGCGGCGGCGGCGGCGGCGGCGGCGGGCGCAGCAATGTCTACCGTGGCAGCGACTTGCGCTATTCAATGGAAATTACGCTTGAGCAAGCCGCTGGCGGGCACAGTACCGAAATCCGCGTGCCAAGTTGGGACAATTGCGATACCTGCGGGGGCAATGGCGCAAAACCTGGCACCAAACCCATCGTCTGCAATACCTGTAACGGGCAGGGGCAGGTTCGTATGCAACAGGGCTTTTTCTCTGTGCAGCAAAACTGCCCGACATGTGACGGCACGGGCAAAACAGTGCCTGATCCCTGTAAAGCCTGTGACGGCGCGGGTCGGATCAAACGCAGTAAGACGCTTGAAGTCAAGATTCCGGCCGGTATCGAAGACGGTATGAGAATTCGTTCTGCCGGCGATGGCGAACCAGGTTTAAACGGTGGGCCTCCCGGCGATTTATATGTGGAAGTCAGAACTCGCGCGCATGAGGTGTTTCAGCGCGACGCCGATGATTTGCACTGCGAGATCCCCATCTCCATGAGCAAAGCGGCGCTTGGCGGGGTTGTCAAAGTGCCGACGCTAGGTGGTAGCGCCGAAATCGAACTCCCGGAAGGGACACAAACCGGGAAGACCTTCCGCTTGCGTGGCAAAGGTATCAAAGGGCTACGTTCCAGTTATCCTGGTGACTTGTATGCGCATGTCATTGTTGAGACGCCGGTGCGACTCAATGAAAGACAGAAGGAACTCCTCCGTGAACTCGATGCCTCTCTGTCAGACATGAAACACAGCCCCCAATCCAAAAGCTGGATGGACAGGGTGAAGACCTTCTTCAATTAATCCCGAATTAACCGCCGCGCGAAGAATGCCGGCAGTTGACGCCCCATGAATTAGAGACTACTCTCTAATTCATGGGGCGAGCACAGCAATTCGACATAGAAGTTATTCTTGACGCGGCGCTTGAAGAGGGCAGCGAGGGTGGTTTTGAGCGTCTGTCGGCTAGTGCCGTGGCAAGGCGCCTGGGCGCACCCAGTGGCTCGCTCTATCATCGCTACCCGAATCGTGACGCAATGGTCGCGGCTTTGTGGTTGCGCACGGTCAAGCGCTTCCAGGCCGGCTATCTTGCCGCGCTTGCTACTGATCAGCCCGCCGAACAACGAGCGCATGCCGCGATTGACTGCGCTTTTGACTGGTGCGCCGGCAATCCACGCCAAGCCCGACTCTTGCTGTGTTACCGGCGGGAAGATTTGTTGCAGTCAGCGACTCCGGTCGAGATCTCTCGCGAAGCGCAAAGCCTCAATGATGATCTGACAGTCGGATTAGTCCGGCTGGCGTCTGAGATTAATCCGGCCAGTCCGGATCTGCCCCGTGTCCGGTTAGTCTGCATCACCTTGCCCGGTGCTGTGATCCGCGAGGCATTGCCCCGACAATGCCCGATAGAAGAGGCCCAGAAACGACTGGTTCACGAGGCCGCCAGTGCGTTGCTGGCGTCAGGGGAAAGCTGATGAATCTGCAGACTGACTGGCCGGTGATTCGCCAAACTTTTGTGCACTCGCGACGCAGTGGCTTGCACCATAGCTTCGGTTCTGTGAATCCGGATGGCACGGCCAATGTCACGCCCATTGGTAGTTTGTTGCTAGACCGCCAGCAGCCGACTGGTTTCTATTGTGATGTGCTGAATCAGCAGTTAGCAAGCAACCTGGCGACCGACTCAAGGGTGACAGTCCTGGCGGTTGATTCCCGATACGGCGCGTGGTTACGAGCCTTCTGGCAGGGGCGGTTTAGCCGCCCGCCCGGGTTCAGGCTCTATGGATCGGTTGGCGCGCGCCGCCTGGCCACTGGCGCCGAGCAGGAAAGAATCAGGCGGTTATTCCGTCCGGTGCGTTTTACCGCCGGCGGGAAAGCCCTGCTTACTCAAATGGCCTGGGTCCGTGATATTGAGTTCGACCGGGTCGAGCCGGTGCGAATTGGTCCATTGACGGTACAAACCTACCGATGAAGCAGATTCAGGGCGAACGGGTTTTGATCTGGCAAGGGGGGTTGTTGAGCTATTGCTGAGCGGCAGCGGCAGCGGCTTGCTGGCATGCCGGGCAGATGCATGCATTGCCTATCGCTGCGGTCGGCACCTGGGCCAGCAAGGCTGCCGGAAAAGTTCTGGATTTGCACCAGCAATCAGGGCGTGGCAATTGCGATTGGTCCAGGGTTTCTGCGGCCATCTGGCAGTTGTTCAGCCGGCCGCAAAGCGGGCAGAGCGTCGGGTCTGGCCCGGGCGAGGCGGAGCGATTAGTCAGAGACGACAATTTCGGTCGTCCTGGTGTAATGCTCGCCTTTGGTGTCCTGGGCATCAGCGCGAAGCTCTCCGCCTTGACCGGGTATGACATTGATCCGGAAATACGGATTTTCACTGATCGAGAAGTCGAGGTCTGCGCTCCAGATTTTCTGGCCCTGATAGGTGATATCCAGGTCGCGAATGAAATTGGGAGGGATGAACATTACGGTTTGATGATTCAACTCGAATCCGGTGTCGTTGGGGTGGTTGATTTTGAAGTCAACCGCTACCGGTTTGTCCGGCCGATCCGGCGATTGGCCGTTCGCGGTTTTCAGCAGGATTTTGCCGATGTCTTCGGGGCGCTCGCGGTTGGGCGGCGCTGAGCAGCCGCCGGAGGTTTTGACGTAGCCGACATCCATGTGGAGTTGTCCGTCGGACATCTCGGCAATTGCGCGCACATGTGAGTAGGTATCGATGCGCACCCGCGTTTCAAAGTCCGCGCGGCCGACCGTCGGAGTCAGGTCTATTTTGGCGGCAAGCGGCGAGGGGTTGTTGTCGATAACAAGATACAGGTGCTTAACGAAAAGTGCAGGATCCTGTTCAAACTGCAAGCTCACCCGGACCGGCACAGCGCCACCAAAAGTGGCCCGGCGCGGCACCTCGATCTGAATCTGGCTTGGCGGTGGAAAAATAGGCCGCTCACCAAACAGTTTCGGGCGTAGTTTTTCCCAGTTGGGCGAGAGGTCGAGCTTGCCGGTATTAGAGGGTAAGCCGCCAACGGCTGCCTGGGCGCTGTCTGTCGGAGCGATCACCGCCAGCGCAGCCATAGCCAGTAGTGAGAGAAACCAATGAGCAACCGGGTTTTGACTGTGGTTCATTGCTGCTTTGCCTCTTATTCCTGAGTTATCCGGGCAGGTTAGCCGGAAAGCGGGTTTCAGGCAATTTCAAGGCAATTACCCGACAGTGGCCACCTCCTAATAGGTGTCTGTGGAAAGACTCGCGAGTTTCGCTCCCAGCGCGGCTAGTTCATCGCTGGACCGGTTTGCGGCGTCTGGTTCGAATATGTCGTGCAAGCCTTTGGAGACAGCGTCGCGGTTTTGCAGAAAGACACGATTGCGATCGCAGGCGTCCGGGTGAATAAACAGGCTGACGGTCAGGTACAAATCGTCCAGGTCTTCCGGCGTTATGTTGCTGTTCAGCGCAAAGCGGGTGACTGCCTGCGCGACCGCGGCCTGGGCTGGTCCATAGAGTAATACGGTCTGACTGGGCCGCACGAAAGCATTGTGGTTTACCAGGAGGGTATGGGGTTTGCAGGACAGCTCAGGGCTGAGCGAGACCAGCAGCGCTTCGCTGCCGGCGCCGGTGGCGACCAGCCGATGGCAGAACGCCGTCTCGGCAGCACTGCCGCGCGGACCGAGCAGCAGTTTAATGTTGGCGATTTCATCACCTTGGCCGACGAGGGCGCGACCAACGAGCACCCGATCGAGATTTTTCTTCACGCACACGCCTCCAGGCAGGGTTGGCGAATGATACCGTCTGGCCTGATCGTCAGTCAGAATCGCAGTTCTCTACCATCGCCACCCATGGAATCCGCCCCGATGTCCGCACCCAATACCTATTCAGTCCAGGAAATCACTACATTGCTGAGTGGTCTGTTGCGCCACTGGCAATATGAGGAAGGCCACATCTGCCGAACTTATGCCACGGCCGACTGGAAAACCAGCCTGTTGGTTGCCAATACGATAGGCCATCTCGCCGAGGCCGCGTGGCATCATCCGGATCTGCTGGTCCGGTTTCCTTCGGTTACGGTAAAACTGCAGACTCATGATGCCGGCGGCATCACGGACAAGGATTTACAGTTGGCCGCACAGATTGAATCAGTTGTTCGATGGCGACCTTCGCAGGCTGATACCTCCCGTCCGGTCTATCTGCCTGACGAAGACTGAATCTGCCGGCGCCTCGTTTGTGCCTAGTTGAAGAATCGGCTCTCAAGGCGAAGATACAATTGGTGAACGTTCTGGCTGTGGCTGTCGTCGTAGGCGGTCCAGTCGGCATACGCAGGCAGCGGCGCTTTCGCGACCGCATCGGCCAGGGTGACGCCTTGTTTTAGCAGCCTGGTGACGGCGGCTTCCAGGTCTGACAGGTATTGACTGGTGCGCTTGATCGCACCGGCGTCCGCCGGGCTGCCGTAGTCGGGAATGACTTGCTTGACCGGCAGTGCATCCAGTTGTTTGAGAGCCGTCTTCCAACCGGCCACCCGGCCATCGCGAATTTTCAGTAGCTGATCGGTCATGACGGTCGGGCCGCCCAGTAAAGTCCCCGTTTCATGGTCAAACAGCATCAAGTCGTTCGGACCGCTACTCATGCCGCTGTCGATGATGCTCACTTTGCGACCAATGACCATGCTCACCCGCGATCCGGTCAGAATCTCATCGGGCACTGCCAGCCGGGTCTGAAACATTTCTTCTTCGCCGAGCAATTCAGTCAGCCTGTGCACGCAGCCCAGGCAACGCTGCTTCATCAGGGCGACACCGCTGGCATGCATCCACACCGGGATGTTCAGTTCGGAAAAAGCGCTCCAGCCAAACAAGACGTCCTGAAATGCGTGGCTGATAATGGCCAGGCGAATGGGTTTGTCTACTGATCTGAGAATTTGTCCGATCAATGCCTGGCCGTGCCGATGCGTGACGCCGGTGTTCCAGACCAGAACGCCGGTGGGTCCGACGACGAATGCTATATTGCCGTTGCGGGCCAGGTTTTCCGCCGAGGGCGGGCCGGCAACGCCCTGAATGACATACACACCTGAGGCGACTTCTAGCGGTAGCTGTTTTGCGGACAAATTCGGCGACGGCCTGGGCGATGGCGCAGGCGACGCGGCAGTTGCCGGTAGCGAGCAAAGCAACCCTGACAGCGCCAACAAGACGGCGCCTACTTTAATGAAAAAAATTCTGAAAATTCTTTGTCTGCTGCTCATGGTGAGTGGGCCGGTGTTCGCGAGCGAAAAAAAATCAATCGTAATTTTGCCGTTCAGTCTGATCGATAGTCAGCAGGAAAACCTGCCGTTTCCGGATAAGGCCGTCAGGCTGACGGAGGCTTCTGCGTTGCTCAAACAGCGGTTTCGCGAAGAGTCTCTCTACGAGATTCGGGAGTCTGCTGAGATAGATGCCGAAATAGCGCGGCAGCTGCAACGCTACGATTTGCATGATTGCAATGGGTGCGAGCAGGATATTGCCGCGGTGGCTCGGGCTGATCGTGTCCTGATCGCCTGGGTGCAGCGCGCCACTGCCCTGATCCTGAATGTCAATATTGAAATCCGTGAGGCTCCCTCCGGCAGGGTATTGCTGCGCAAGTCGTCTGAGATACGCGGCAATACGGGGAGCAACTGGCGCCGCGCCGTTAAACATATCGTGCGCAGTCTGGTGGCTAAGAATCAGGGCAATTTGTAGTCAGAGTGACGCGCCGGGATTGATCGATACCGATTGAGAGAATTTCTTGTCTTCGGAGTCGACTACTTTTGCCACCAGGTCGCCTGGTGTTTGCGGAGTGAACCAGAACCGAAAGTTCGGATTCTCGCTAATCGAGAAATCGACGTTCGCCTCCAGGACTTTTTTGCCTGCATAAGAAACTTCAATATGGCGGACGAAATGCGCCGGGGCGTAGGTGCGTGATACCTGATCCATAGACAGTCCGGAGACGTTCGGGTGGCTGACCATGAGCTGGGCCGACAGCGGTTTGCCTTTGACCGGGTCTCCGTTGAGGCGGATCTTCATTCTGCCCATGTTGGCCATTGCTGCCGCAAGGTCTTTGCCGGCCGGTGCCGAGCAGCCGCCGGCCGCTTTGACATAGTTTGTGACGACATGAACGGACCCGTCATTCAGGCGTGCGACGGCACGTACATTGGTGTATTCCTCAATTCGAATACGAGTTTCTATGTCGGCCCGTCCGCTGTCAGGGGACAGGGTGAACTCGGCTCCTACTGGCGACGGGTTGTTGTCTACCACCAGCCAGATCTTGTCGATATAGCGGTCGGCAGTCTGTTCGATCTGACTGCGAATCGCAATTGGTACGATGGCAGCATCCATCGCGCGGGCCGGGGTCTCCAGTTTGATGATCTGGCCCGTCTTGTCTTCCTGAATCTCGGCGCCAGGGAAAAGACTGTATTTGACTTTTTCCCACACGGCACCAGGCGCTGTAGCGGAGTCTCTGGCGGCATGGGCAGGGGCGCCTGCAAATCCAAGCGTTAACAAAACGGCGGCCGTCCAGCTCAATAGTCCGGCACCAGCGGTTTTCAAATGCGGAAGAGCTGCGGCAGATTTGACCAGCATTTTTTGTCTCCTGGGGTCTTTACGACAGAACGGAAAGTCGGAACAACTCTTTTAGTCGGTCAACAGAGTGTAAACCTACAGTTATTCCCATTCCAGTTCGGCAAACGCTGCACTGACGTTGCGTTGGTGAAATTGTTCATAAACATGCCAGCCATCTTGCTCGCCGGTCTTATTGGTCGCTAAAGTCGTGGCCAGCGTGTCGCCGTTTGCGATTGCTTGACGCACACTGGACCGAAGCCGGGTCAGGTAGTCCTGTTGCATGGCGAGCATTTCAGGCCAGCCCGGGTGTCGCCAGCTGCCGTGGCCGGGGATCGCTATGCTGGCTGGCAGGCGCGCCAATCTTTCCATCAGGTCGATCCAGCCATTCAAATTGCCGTCCACGACTGGCAAATGCCCAACAAAGGCCAGGTCACCAAGCCAGAGCGTTTGACTATCAGGGTCGTAGATAGTGAGGTCAGCATCGGTATGGGCAGTTGGATGGGCTGTGACTGTCAGTTGTTTGTTACCGAGGTCTAACTCGACACTGGTATCTACCGTCAGCGTAGGGGCAACCAGCCTTGTGCCAGCTGCGGTTGCTTTCAGGTCGCGTTGAACAGCCTGCAGGTAAGCCTGGCCGCGGGTTGCCTGGGCACGAGCCATGTTGGCATGCGCGACAAACGCCGTATGCGGCTCGCTTTCGTTATTCGCAAATGCTGCGTTTCCGAGCAGATGGTCAGGGTGCGCGTGCGTGTTGATCACATAGCAAACGGGCAGATCGCTGACCTGACGGATGGCGGCGAGTAGTCGTTGGCCGATCGCCAGCGTACTGCCAGTGTCAATGACTGCCACGCAGGAAGAGCCAACAACAAAACTCAGGTTGGCAATATCGCCGTGGTTGTCCGGATGCCAGATCTCGTGTTTCCCGGCGTGGACAAAAACGCCGGGCGCGATTTCCTCAATGGTCAGCGGGGCAATGCCGTCTGCATGGACCGGGTGCGCCACAAACCCGACCGCAAGCATTGTGACCGCCGCGAGAAATTTGAGCGCAATGGCTTTCCGCGGGCCAGCCCGGCAAACGCGAGCGCGCATGTCAGATGACTTGATTAGCGTTTGACTTCAGCGGGCAGGAAACATTTCTCACGGGCCATGCTCTGTAGTGCCCGGTAGTGCTTCACATGGGAGCGGATATCTTTGCGCTCGCGAAGATAAGCGCCGCGTTCGCCGGCAATTGGCGCGGCATTGTTAAAAGTTTGCAGGCCAATCCAGGTGTCGTGATTCACGGTCGCCGCAATTTTGTCAATTGCACATGAGCACTTGTAAATCAGTTCCTGGCGAGGGCGGTCAAATTGCTGAGTGCATGCGTCAACATACTCGACACGGGTAAGCGTGGGGTATTCATTGGCCTGTACGCTGCCTGCGGCGCCCATCAGTATGCAGAGCGCAGCGGGTACCAGCCACTTTGTCGGTGCCAGTCGGTTACGTGAAGGTCGGGTGTCAGTCATGGTGGTTCTCCGTCTGCGGAGTTGATTCAATGGTGGGTTATCAGCTTACGCTATTCCTGGCTTTTGAAGCTGACGGTTTCTGACCAGAGCAAACCGGTCTTGTCGTTGGTTGTATCGTTTGCGCGCAGCTCGGAGTGCAAGCTGACGATGCCGCCAGGGATTTCCGGCGACAGGGTCATCACATAGTGCCGGGTAGCAAACTTTTCGTAGCGGACACGGGCCGGGTCGTCTACATAGGGGCTGATCCGAATCTGTGTGCCGTTCAGGGCTTTTCCCTGATGCATGATAGTCAGTTTTTCAACCGTCGGATTCGTTGCCAGCGCCATCCGGATTCGTTTGCGATAGTAGTTGGTCGAGCCGCCCGTCAGGCGTTTCATTTCGCGGATTTCCCGCTCGAGAAAGTGTAATAGAACGGGATTGCCATTCATATCAGGAAACGGCGGCAATTCAATTTTTTCCGCGCCTGACAAATAACTGACTTTGCTGATGGTCTTTCCGTCTTCCTTGCTGATGGCAAGTGTTGCGGTGTCGTCGAACGGACTCTGCAGTGAACCGCGTCTGGTTGCCAGATAGTTCAGACGGGTAGGGGGGGTGAGTCCGGAGAGATGTGGCGTGACAAAAAGCTGAACTTCCGCTGCAGTGAAATCGCTGGTGTCAGCGGCAAGAGCCAATTGGAAACCCGATGCCAGGCTGAGCAGTAATGCGCCAAGTTTGAACAGGTAATTCATTGATTCGATTTCCGTTCGCTTGCGTCGGCCAACAAGGTGTCGAGCCGTTTGAGCAAGGATGCGTCTAGTGTTTTTAGCCGTTGCCTGATGGGGGGCAATGCATCGGGCTGGTCATTGTCACTCAATAGCTGGGCCAACTCAAACCATGCCTGGCTGTTTTGCGCGTCTTGCGTAGTCGCCTCAGTCAGAATTTCAATGGCTTCACGCGAGCGGTTCAGCCTGGTGAGCGCGCGACTCTTGGTGATGAGCGGCTCTACGCTGTCCGGGTTGGAGGATCTCCAGGCGTCGGACAGCGTCAGTAAATCCTGCCACCGCGATTGAGCCTCCAGTGGAGCGACCTGCATGAAGTAAGGGAGTGTTTCAATCTGGCCTTGCCAGAACGGTTTGACGGCAATCGGCGAGCCTATCGTCTGCCAGTCTTCCGGGCGGGGCATGTCGTCGCTTATCCAGGAGGCAGGAACTGCATAGTAATGGCCACTGCGGCCGGGCAGTCGGAACGTCAGAATGCCAATAAGCTCGGCCGCTTCATTCAGTAATGCCCCGCCGCTCGCGCCAGAGGTGAATCCACTGGTGGTCTGTACGAGATGGCTGTCCTCGTAGGGATACAGGGCACTGACTCTGCCCTCGGAGAAAGACATCTCGGCGCCGCCGGTATAGCCAATAGCCGCGGCTGGCTGATGTATCCGAGGTTTTGCGCTTGTCGCGACCTTTATCGGCTGGCCGCGCCACTTGGGGACTTTCAGAAAGCACAAATCGTGTTTGCCGGCGGCGTGTTGGGCAATCGCTTCGAATCGTCCGGCTCGTTTCGAAACGGTGATGCGTTCGGCATCGCTGACGACGTGACAGTTAGTCAGTACGATCCCCGGCGCGACGGTGACACCAGTACCGACAAACAGACGCCCGTTAGTGAGCCTGGCTTCCACTTTGAGAATAACAGCCTGCAGGGGGACAAACAGGCTTCGATCCAGAAACAGAACGGCTGTTGCGTTTGTCGCCGCCAATAGGGTTAAGCCCGTCGCCAGTGAAAGCCCGGCGAGCCTGTTAATGGTTCGGGGGAGGGTTTTGCCAGGCAGGATTGTGGGCATCGGGGATCTCCTGCCACGGCCGCTCAGGGCTGGATCAGTTTGACTTTGGATTTTGTGATCGCGCCGTCAGATCTACCTTTCAGGTAGGCGTACAAGTTGTCCATGTTGTCCATGACTTTCTTGCTGTTGCCAAAGCTCTGCATGCCTTTGCTTAGGCGGCCATCTCTGACCGTCACGACGAATTGCTCGTAAGTCAGTTCCTTGAGGCTGGTAATCAGGGAAGGGCCAACCAGGCCTTGCTGATTGGCACCGTGACAGCGGTCGCAGGCTGCAGCGCGCCAGGTCTTGAAACCAGCCAGGGTATTGGCGTCTACGAAAACGCCGTCTTTGACAGTGTAGAGGCTGTCGGCACCTGATGCAGACTCAGCACTGGCAGAACCTGCCGCGGGCTGTTGCGTCGTTGCAGCGGCTGCCTTGGCCGCATCGGCTGCCGCCGCTTGGGTCGCCGCCTGTTTCGCCGCCGCCTGTTCCTTTGCCCGTTTCGCGGCCGCCGCGGTCTGCTCGGCTGCTTTCGCAGCAGCAGCAAGCTGGCTGGCGTGTTCTGCTTTCAGTTGCGCGGCCTGTTTCTGTTTGGAGACAGCTTCGCTGGATTTCATGGCATCGTCTGATTTTGAGACTGTCGCCACTTTTGGGTCATTGGCGGCGGGAATCAGATCGCCAATGTCGTTGACCAGGGGAACACCAAACTCGCGCAGAATGGCAGTGATTTCGGGGCCTGACTGATTAATCAGTTGCTGAATCTCATGCTTCCACTGTGGCTCGCCATGCCGAACACCCATCGCGATCGAGAAATCGAAACGAACACCGGGTTCGGAACTCAAAGGCACGACGACCAATTCCGGGTCTTTGATTTTCTTGCCGTAGTAGCCTGCGACAGGGCCCCAAACGATAGCGGCATCAATTTCGCCACCCACCAGGTCCCGACTGATGAGTTGACCTGGATAAGCGTCAGGGTCGGGGCTCATCATCTGATATAGCCGTGCCAGTTCGACCAGATTGTATTTGCTCAGCCAGGTTGAAGCCGGAGACTTGTCATGAATGCCAAGTCGTTTGGGGTCGATAGCGGTACGGGCTATTTTCAGGAATTGCTCCCCCGAGGTAACGCCGTCCAGTTTGCCGCCTTTTCGATAGACCAGGGCATAGGTCGAGCGATAATAAGCATTGGTCGTAGATACCTGCCCAAAGCGCTGTGGCACGCCGAGCATCACATCGCATCGGTAATCCTGGCCGGGCAGTTTGTAGCGGATCGTATTGCGAACAAAAGCCAGTCTTTGCGGAAACGAAAAAAACTCGACAGGGATGCCGAGTTTTTGGCCGAACAGCTCGGCAATCCGGTTTTCGATGCCTTCATGCTTGTCGTTCGAGAACGGCATGTTGTTCGGGTCCTGGCAGACTCGCAGCTTCGTGGGTTTCTGGTAGCTCTCAGCGGCTGCCACTGACGCCCCGCAGAGCAGACCGACACTCAGAGCGGCCTGAATCAAGCGCGACGTAAGCGATATGCCCGTCCCGCGCCGGGGTAGCCGGCGTGTCGGATCTGTGTGGGGGGTCAGCAAGGGCATTTTATTTCTTCATCTTCTTGGGTTTGGATTTCTTCAGGGCGCCGTCCGAGCGGGCTTTCAGGTACGCGTAGAGGTTGTCCATATTGGCCATGACTTTCTTGCTGGTGCCAAAACTCTGCATGCCCCGGGCCAGGCGGCCATCACGGATAGTCACGACGAATTCTTCTTTGGTCAGGACTTTCATACTTTCCAGCAGAGACGGCCCTACGAGGCCTTGCTGATTGGCGCCATGGCAGCGATCGCACGCAGCCGCACGCCATGTCTTAAAGCCCTCAAAGGTGTTCTCATCAACCATGATGCCATCGGTCACGGTATACAAATCGGTTTTGACGGTTTCGGCCACGCTCGCTCCAGAAACGACCAGCGCGCTACTGACAACGACTGCCTTAAGAAAATTGGTAACTTGCATTTATAGCTCCACAAACACTCAAACTTCCGGTCCAACGGCTGACACGCCGGGTCGGAGGACATACGTTTCATTAAAAAGGGTGGCGGGCGGACGCTGAATCGGTCCGTACGCCACCCTGGCAGTTCTGAACTAAAGGGTTAGCAATCCGGGTGCCGCTGGATTGAAAGACACCCGGAATAAGCCCTTTAGTTAGGTACTGCGAAGATCGTCAGTGAGCCACCGAGTTCGGTGTGCTTCTGGAGATCTCTGTAGCCACCAACAGCGCCAAGGCCATCGGTGTCTTTCTCAAGGCCTGCCGCCATGCCGATACCGGCCCAGCCACCAATACCTGAGAACACGCCCATGTACTGCTTGCCTTTGTGCAGGTAGGTGAAGACGTTGCCGATAATGCCAGACGGAGTCTTGAACTTGTACAGCTCTTTGTTGATGTCTTTGGCATCAACACACTTGAAGTAACCTTCGAGCGTGCCGTAGCAGGAAATACCACCGGCGGTGTTTAGAGAACCACTCCAGACTGAGAACGGCTCAGGCTTGGTCTGCACGATCTTGCCTTCGCCGGCATCCCAGGCAATGTAGTTACCCATGCCGCCGTGGCTGTCGGGGGCAGGGAACATTGACAAGGTGGCACCAACATACGGCTGGCCTGCGGTGTATTCAACCTCAAACGGCTCGTAGTCCATGCAAACGTGGTTGGTCGGGACATAGAACAATCCGGTGTTTGGATCGAACGATGCCGGCTGTTGGTCTTTGGTTCCCAATGCTGCCGGGCAGACACCTTCGGTGTTGACGTCAGGACCGTTTTGCGCGGTTGAGTACTTGGCAACCACTTGCGGGCGGCCTGTATTCATGTCGACATGGGTTGCCCAGTTGACCACCGGATCGTATTTTTCGGCAACCAGCAAAGCGCCGCTTTCGCGATCCATGGTGTAGGCGAAACCGTTACGGTCAAAGTGGACCAGTGCCTTGGTCTTTTTGCCCTTGACCGGGATGTCGGCGAGGATCATTTCATTGATGCCGTCGAAGTCCCACTCATCAAACGGTGTCATCTGATAGACCCACTTGGCTACGCCGGTATCAACATCGCGGGCGAAGATGGTCATGGACCACTTGTTATCGCCAGGACGCTGGGATGGGTTCCAGGTTGACGGGTTACCTGTACCGTAATACATCAGGTTCAGATCCTTGTCGTAGCTATACCAGCCCCAGGTGGTGCCACCGCCAATCTTCCACTGATCGCCTTTCCAGGTCTTCAGGGAGGAGTCTTTTCCAACCGGCGCCATCTTGCCGTCGGTCCAGGTCATGGTTTTTTCCGGGTCGATCAGCATTTCGTCATCGGGTCCGACGCTATAGCCTTTCCAGACCTGCTCGCCGGTATTGATGTCATAGGCTGCGATGAATCCGCGAACACCCCACTCACCGCCGGAGATGCCGGTGATGACCTTGTCCTTAAATACGTGTGGTGCGTTGGTGTTAACCGCGCCAAGCTTGGGGTCACCATTCTTGACTGACCACAAAATCTTGCCCGACTTGGCGTCTAGCGCTTCCAGTACGCTATCAGCCCGTTGCAGGAAGACTTTGCCTTCGGCGTAAGCCAGGCCACGGTAAACCGTGTCACAACACATTTGCGGAATAACCGCCGGGTCTTGCTTCGGGGTGTATTTCCAGAGAATCTCCTGGGTGTCCAGGTCGATTGCAAAAACGCGGTTGGGGAACGGTGAATGCAGATACATCGTGCCGTCGATGACCAACGGTGAGCCTTCGTGGCCACGCAGGACGCCAGTCGAGAACGTCCATGCCACTTGCAGGTCTTTGGCATTCTTCTTGTTGATTTGATCGAGCTTGCTGTAACGCTGGTTAAAGTCGTCGCCTGCTTGCATCGCCCAGTTGCCAGGATTGGCAACGTTTTTCTCGACGTCTGCATTTGCAGCAGCGAAACCAGGTAAGGCGAGCCCTGCCGCGACTGCAATCGCAATCGCTGGGTTCTTCAGGTGCTTCATGGTTTGTCTCCTCGCTCAGATAAATTAGCTGGATGATGTCCAACCAACGGCCAGTATAAGCTTCTGAAAGCGGATGACAAATGAGTTGGTCAATCAAATTGCAAGTAGATCTGTCTGTAGGGAGTCTGGCTTCCAGATATCGGAACGCGAAATGATCGAAAAAATTAATCGGTATCGCGTTTGTCCAGGGCAGTCTGGTTTTCTGTTTGAAGACAGCCGGCGGGTCACTTTGTGGCGCTCGCTGACCGCCGTATCTTCGGGTGTGCTGGAAAAATCGCCGTAGTGCCGGAAAAACCGCATGTTTTGTTTTCGTGTTGCGCTGCGACATAACAGAAGACTTGGTATGCGGCGCTGCAGCGTAGTGACCAATACCGGTGCAGATGTCTAAAAATCTGCCAGAGTCGTCGTGCTACTTTGATTCCCGCGATTGCAAAAATCTAAATCTGGCCTCGTGGCCGAAAAGAAATACGCAAAAAATCGGAAAGCGCCGGGTACGGGTTTTCCGGTGCCCGAACAGTCGACTAAAGTAGTTGGCTAATCTGAAAACTTCAAAGAGCCTGCCCATGTCCGATACTGCTTTGTCAGCCTTGCGTAAGGATGTCCTGATCGTTGAGTCGCAACTCAATCAGATCATTCTGGGTCAGCAGTCGGTGATTCGACAATGTCTGATTTGTTTGCTGTCACGGGGGCATGTCTTGCTTGAAGGGGATGTCGGGGTTGGCAAGACAACTCTGTTGCGGGCGCTGGCGCTGGCCCTTGGCGGCGGGTTCTCGCGAATCGAAGGCAGCATCGACATGACTCCGGCCGATCTGATCTATCACACCTATATTTCAGACCAGGGAAGGCCCCAGGTTGAGCCAGGCCCGTTGCTGAGTCACCAGGACTCACTGTCGGTGTTCTTTTTCAACGAGATCAATCGTGCCCGGCCGCAGGTGCAGGCACTGTTGCTGCGCGCGATGGCCGAGCGCAGCATTACGGCGTTCAATCGCGATCATCAGTTGCCTTTCATGACAGCGTTCGCTGACCGCAACCGGGTCGAAAAAGGCGAAACCTTCGAACTGGCGGCGGCCACCCGCGACCGGTTCATGATGGAACTGAAGGTGGAAGTGCCTGCCGATGAGGCCTCACGACTGGCGTTGCTCCTCGACCCGGCATACCACGATGTTGACCAGTTGTTGTCAACAGTGCCGGCTGGAAAACTCCCTTATCGGGTTATTGCTGAATTGGCACCGGTGATTCAAAAGCGGGTGACCGCATCTGAAGCCATTGGCCGGTATGCACTGAATCTGATGCAAGCAACCCGTGACCCCGCTGCCGCCGGTATTCACCTCGACGGTCTGGACTCCGGCGACCTGGTCGAGGCGGGGGCAAGCCCCAGGGGAATGAGTCTGATGTTACGGGCGGCTCGCGCGCGTGCGTTTCTGGAGCAGCGGGAGTTTCTCGTCCCAGAGGATATTCGCGCGGTGTTCGCCGATGCGATCTCACACCGGATCTTTTTTAATCCCGTGGTTGAGTTTCAACGTCGCTCGTTGGCCAAGGAGTTTGTTGACGCGGTGTTGAAGACTGTCGCCGCGCCGTGACTACGACCGATCCGTTTGACTACCGAGTGGGCTGGCGCCCGGACCAACGGCGCCAGGGGGAGCATCTTGCCTCTGTTTCCGGGGACGGTGGGGCGTATCGGGGCAATCGCCTCCTTAGAGAGGCGGGTGATGCCCGGCATCTGTCTTTGCGGGCAACGTTGCGCGATCCGTTCAATCAGCTCTGGGTTCGGGATTTTCTCCATAGTGCGACGCTTGACCTCTGGGTGCTGGCGGATTTGTCATTGTCGATGCGACTCACTGATTCACCGGGTGCGGTCAGTCCGCACCGCAGCGTCGCCGGCTTAATCCGGTCGGCGGCGCACAGCGCCCGCAGCCTTGGCGACCGCCTGGGCGTCTTTTGTGGCGCCAGCCAGGCGATGCCTGCTTTTTGCACGCCGGCATCTCGGCATCTCGCTCCGTCAATATCGGTCGCTGATCGGATCGAGGCGCTGGCGGGGTCGCCCGATGCCAGGACTGCTCCTGGTCAGTCCAGCGCGTCGGCTGCGGGCTTGTTCGAGGCGGCTGCCAGATTCGGGCCTCGTCCGTCGCTCGTTTTTCTGGTCTCGGATTTTAGCGACCCGGCTCTGGACTGGTCGGCGTTGTTGCGCCAGCTCAGTCATCACCAGGTGGTGCCGGTGGTGACATGGGCGTTGCCTGCCGTGTTGATGCGAGATCAGTCGGGGCTGGTATCCATACGCGACGCCGAGTCCGGCACAAAACGGGTTTTGTGGGTGCGTCGGCAGTTGCGCGAGAAAATCGGTCACCGGCTGGATCAGCATTTCGATAAGCTGAACACGCTTTTTCGTGAGCATGGGCGTCGCCCGGTTCATCTATTTGGCGGGTTTCAGGCAGCGGCAATGACTCATTACTTCCACGGCGGTGATCATCGCGATGGCCGTCCGGGCAGTTGGCTCAAGAAGTAAGCGGCCAGCAATGCCAGTGCGATGCCGGCGCATAATCTTTGTGCATTCAGCGATGACCACCCTGGCATCACAATCGTGCGTTCAATGGCGGTTCGCAGTCCGTCAGGGTTCAGAACCCGGACATAGTTTGCGCCGGTTTCACTGGCAAGTAGCTTCAGGTAGGGCTCTCGAAGCGATGACAGGTGTTCGCTACCCGGTGTTCCGCCAACTCGCAGGTCGGGCTTGGTGCCGTCGTCCAGTTCAACAAAGGCCTCGCCTTTGGTACTACCGCCGCGTCCGGTTTTATAGCGATCAATCTGCATGACATCGTCTGGCCCCCAAAGCCCCAGTGAACGGCCTGTCGGGTCCGACTTCGGAATGCGGGCCAGGCTGTCACCACCAAAGCCGGCGATCAAGGCGGTAGTCTTGACCGGTGGCGGAACAAAGTTTGGCCGGTGTAGCGGGCTGATCGGCGGGGCCTCGTGGCCATCAGTCAGAAACACGATTGCCGGCCTGGTGGCGTCAGCGGCGGCGATGCGTAGTGCGGCGTAGTACGCCTTGGCGACCTCGCTGTTGCCATGCCAGGACATCGAGGGGCCAATAAAATCAATCGCCTGCTTAAGCTCGTTGCGATGACGGCAGACTTCGACTGGCGCGGTAAGAACCAGGGTTCGATGGGCGGCGAATATACCGGTGCCCAGAGCAGTGCCGCATGGCATCCGACTAAGCGCTTGCTGTGCTGCGCGTTTGGCCAGCGCCAGTCGGGTGGCCGGTTCGCCGTCGAGCGAAACGTCTGTCACGTTCATGCTTTGCGTGATGTCAAAAACCAAAATGGCGCCGCCTCCCTCTGGTACGACGACAGGCCGCTCAGGGAGAAAGACTCCCATCATGACCGCGCCGGCAGCCAGCCAGAGCAAGGCTGTTGCCAGGCTGCTCATGGCATTCCGGGGGAATACCCCCTCATGGTTGTGACAGCCCGCTCGGCGTCATCCGGGGGGTCAATCGGATCGGGTTCCGTAACCGGGTCAGGCACCAACAGCAGCGCGCGCGACAAGTTGTAGCGGCTTCTCCAGTCAGCCGGTTGTTCATACAGCAGTTGCCGATAGATTTGTTTGGCGACTTCCACCAGTGGTAAGGCCCGCCCTGTCTGGTCGTCGGCAATTAGTTCGAAGGCTTCCTGCAGGTTCAGATTGGCCGAATTGAACCGGGCTATTCTGATGGTTTCCAGATCGGGCGCTGCCGCCTCGACTTGTTGGTAGAGCTTCAGTGCTTGTTCAGAATCACCTTGTTCGCCCAGATAGAGCGCACGACCGATCTGTTCATTGAGCGTCGGATCAACCGGTAGCGCTGCGCCACCTAGCGTGCGGCGCCAGGTCTGCTGGTCATGATCGCTGCGATACCACTGCCATCCGGTTGCGACGGTGGCCAAAAACGCCAGTGCCGCAAGCGTCCACAGGATGCGGTCAATCTGGCGAAAGGAAAGCCTGCCGGTCATGGGGCATCTCTCAGGCGACGCCGGCCGGCCAATCCGATCCAGATCGAAACAGCACATAGGACAGTCAGGGCGGCCAGGCACATCGACAACAGTTGGCGATCGAGATCTCTGACCGGGTAGGTGGCATGGTATCGGATGGGGCGGTCTTCAAGTCGCTTGACATCGTCGAGCGCCGCCTGCATCGCCTTGGGGCTTTCGGCTTCATAGGCCTTGTAAACCGCACCGCTGGACTGAAAGAAGCGATGGAGAAAATGCTCCGGCACTGAGGCGATCTCACTTTCCGTCAGTTCTGTATCCGGTAACAGGCCGGGACTACGAAATGAGCGAAGATAAATCCAGTACAGCGCCACCCGGGTGCGTGCAATGAGTCGGGTGAGTCGGTCCCGGGTCTGAACATCGAGCCGGGCGCCGCCATCGGAAACCAGCAGGATTGCCCGCGGGCCGATAAAAGGGCGGTCTTCGAACATTCTTAGGGCTTGTTCCAGCGCCTGACCGAGTTCGGTTTCGGAAATACCGCGGCCAGTCTGGCTGGCAGCAATAGCCGCCTGGATCACGCCATGTTCCCGGGTGAATCCGCTGACCGGCATCGGCCGGGTGCTGAACAAGACGAATGCAAAGTGGTCTTCTTTGCGGGCACGGACGAAATCACCGAGCACTCTTTGGGCGACAACGCCTTTTTTTTCATGGGCCGAGCTGCGCCAGTCGATAGTTGTATCGCGGGGTACGAGTCGTTGGTCCATGCTACGACTGCGGTCGAGAACAATCGCAATCTCGGCGCCGCGACTGACGTGTTGGTAGGGTTGTGCGGTTTGATGTAGACCGGCCAGTGCTGCTACGAGCGTGGCAATCGCCACAACACCTAGCAATCGCAATAACCAGTCCAGCCAGCGCGAAGCCGGGTCGTCTGGCAACAAACTCAATGCCGGATGAATGCCAGCCTGGCCGGGTCTGCTGATCAAGGGCAGGACTGCCAGCGCCAGTAGAGCCAGAAACCAGGGGTTGTGAAAGCCGAAATTCATCGGGCTCTGGCTTCTAGTTTTGCGAGGCGCTTCGTGAGTGCCTGGGTCAGCCTGAGCAGGTCCGGATTGCCTGGGCCGGAGGCAGCACTGAAAAATACGGCGCGGGATTGATCGAAGAAATGCTCAATTGAGTCGGCAGCCGGCTGGAACTGTGGGTGCTCGACAAAAAATTGAGTCAGGTCTTCCAGAAAAAGGCTGCGCCCCGCGGTCTGGTCGAATGCGCGATGCAACAGTCGGCATCCGTCAACAGGGTTTTTCTGATTGCGTAGCGCCCGCCGCGCCTGCGCGAACGGTGTGACGCGGTGATCCTGGTTGCGGCGCCAACGCCGCCAGCCGAGCAGGGCAAGCAAGCCTGCCGTGGTAATGCCAAATACAGTGAACCGCTGTCTCAGCGCTGTGAAATCGGGAGTCGCGGGCTGCTGATCGGGTTGCAAGTCCCCAAGGCCGACAAGGACAAACGGCTTGGGGCCGATGATCGGCGAGATACTGATCGGCCGGGCGTCGATTCGGGCGAGTGTCTGATCGGGAGTCCGCAATTCGATCACCGGTAACTCAAGCAATGAAACTTCCGCGTTGGCGCCGGTGATTTGATAGGTCAGGGTCAGGACAACATCGCCACCCTTTTGGTGTATCTCGGTGCTGTGCAGTGTCAGCCACGCGTTGATCGCACCGGGCTCCGGGAGCAATTCGCGAGAAAACCCTGTCGCTTTGCCGCGAACGGTAATTTCTCGGCGAACCAGATCGCCGATTGTGTATCCGAACCCCCGTTCCACCGTATCTATGGTGGCGCGGGCGTCAGCTTGCGCCCAGGCAGGGTTCGCGACAAACAGGTAAACCAGACAAAAGAGCGACAGACCAGCGACCGCCAGAGAACCGGCCTTGCCTGGGGGAGTCAAGCTAGGCAGTCGCTGGGTCACTGTAAGCGTCAATGTCCGGGTGGCTGGTGCCGATTCAGTGTAACGGCTTACTGGAGGCGAAATGTTCGGGGAACAGGGATTCTGCCCGTGCAGTATTTCGCTCCAGCGAGACGCCAACTCTGCGCGCGCCCGGAACAATCGTGCCTTTGGCGACTCGCATCCGGATGTGACTGACCTCAAACGAGGCTTCAATCCGTTCACAGAGATGCTGAACCAGCCGTTCAAGTAAGACAAACGAAGTCTTGCCCAGTTCCTGCCGAATCAATTCAGCGACAGCTGCATAGTCCACCGTGTCTTTTAGCGAATCCGAATGGAACGCCCGGGCTGAAACCAGACCAATTTCGACATTAAAGGTGAGGGTTTGTGGCGCCTCCCGCTCTTGTTCGTAAGCGCCGACGACCGTTTCGACCTCAAGGTCCTCGATAAAGATGGATTGCATGGACTTCCCTGGCGACCAAAGTCGCTGACATTACCAGATTCACCCTTGGCGTTGTTGCAACTTGAGCGGATTGATTGGCCCGTATGGGCTACATTTAAAGCAAAATGGAGAAGCGATGGAGATCAAGCAAGCCCAGCGGGTTACTTTCCGCGGCCGGGCCGGTCACGGTAAAGGGCGCAAGTCGAGCGAGCAGGCGCGGGAGCATCTGCGCCGTCTGCTCGGTGATATGCCGCGCCGACGTGACCTGCTAATAGAATATTTGCACCGGATTCAGGATCACGATTACGGGTTGTTGGCGGCAATGCTGGCGGCGCTGGCCGACGAGCTGAAAATTTCTCAGGCTGAAGTCTTCGAAGTGGCGACCTTCTATCATCACTTTGATGTTGTCAGGGAAGGTCAGGCCGGCCCGGCGTCCCTCACGGTCAGGGTCTGTGAATCCCTCAGTTGCGAATTAGCCGGATCACGCGCCTTGCTGGAGCGATTGCCGGCATTGCTGGGTGATCAGGTCCGGGTTCAGCCGGTTCCCTGTGTGGGCCGGTGTGATCATGCACCGGTTGCGGTTGTTGACCGGTTCCCGGTCGCCGATGCGACCGAGGCTGCCATTGTTGCCGCGGTACAGTCCGGCAAACGGGAATGTCCAATGCCTGATGCGCCTGATCTGCAGGCTGCGACGACAGCGGGTGCTTACCGGGTTCTGGCTGGGCTGATTGCCGCTGGCCCCGAGCCGGAGTCGTTGTTTAGTCAGCTTGAAGATTCAGGGCTGAGAGGGCTTGGCGGAGCCGGTTTCCCGGCCGGGCGGAAGTGGCGCATCGTCAGCGGCTTTGACGGGCCTCGGAATCTGGTCGTCAATGCCGACGAAGGCGAGCCGGGTACGTTTAAAGACCGGCACTATCTTGAGACGGAACCCCATCGATTCCTCGAGGGCATGTTAATCGCGGCCTGGGCGGTTGGTTGCGATGCCTGTTATATCTACCTGCGGGACGAATACGCCGGCGTGCGCGATCTGCTTGAGCGTGAAATCGCCGCCCTGGTAGCGAACCCGCCTGTGAGTTCGGCGGACTGGTTGTTGCCGGAGATTCACTTGCGGCGCGGCGCCGGGGCTTATATCTGCGGCGAAGAGAGCGGGCTGATCGAATCTATTGAAGGCCGTCGGGGCATGCCTCGCCTACGCCCGCCGTACATCGCTGAGGTCGGTCTTTTTAATCGTCCGACGCTGGCACACAATGTCGAGACTTTATTGTGGATTCCGACGATACTGGCTGGTGGCGCAGCGTCTTTCGCGAAACACGGTCGGCGCGATCGCAAGGGCTTACGGAGTTTTTCCGTCTCGGGGCGAGTGTGCGAGCCCGGTGTCAAACTAGCGCCGGCCGGAATCAGCGTGCGCGAATTGATCGATGAGTACTGCGGCGGCATGGTTGATGGCGAGACCTTGTACGCCTACCTGCCCGGCGGTGCGTCAGGCGGGATCCTGCCGGCTTCTCTGGCGGATGAACCGCTTGATTTTGATACCTTGCAAAAGCACGGGTGTTTTATCGGGTCCGCCGCCGTCATCATCTTGTCGGAAAAAGACGCCACGCGTGATGCCGCGCTTAACCTGATGCGATTCTTCCAGCACGAAAGTTGCGGCCAGTGCACGCCGTGCCGATCCGGCACGGCCAAAGCGGTCGGACTGATGCAGGAAAAAAACTGGGACACCGATTTGCTGGGTGAATTATCTGATGTGATGATCGATGCTTCGATATGCGGCCTGGGGCAGGCCGCACCGAATCCAATGTTGTCGGTCATCCGGTTCTTTGGTCAGGAGGTCAAGTCATGACGGAACTGATCCGTTTCGAACTTAACGGTCAGACCGTTGAGGCACAGCCCGACGAGACGCTGCTGCAAACCGCCCAACGACACGGCGTGGAGATTCCTCACCTTTGTTATTCACCTGGGCTGAGAGCTGACGGTAACTGTCGCGCCTGCGTGGTTGAGATTGAAGGCGAGCGGGTGCTGGCCCCTTCGTGCTGTCGTCATCCGTCGCAAGGCATGACGGTAAACACCCGCAATGACCGCGTGATCAAAGCGCAAAAAATGGTGTTGGAGTTATTGCTTTCCGATGCACCGCAGGCCGCTTACCGAGAAGACTCCGAGTTGACTCAGTGGGCCGGCTGGATGGCCAACGTCACGGGGAGTGAACCAGGGCGTCGCTTCGAGGCGCGCACGCAACCAGCAGCAGACCCGAGTCACCCGGCGATGAATGTCAACCTGGATGCCTGCATTCAGTGTGGTCGGTGTGTTCGGGCGTGTCGGGAAGAACAGGTCAACGATGTGATCGGTTACGCCTGGCGCGGTGATCAGGCAAAGATCGTCTTTGACCTCGATGATCCGATGGGAGAATCCAGTTGCGTCGCCTGCGGCGAGTGTGTTCAGGCTTGTCCTACCGGCGCATTGATGCCCAAAGTGCCGGGGTCCGACGCAACAGCGTCGCGAGTCAGCGATCAGCAGGTTGATTCGCTATGCCCCTTCTGCGGCGTTGGCTGTCAGTTGACCTACCACGTTACCGACAACAAGATCACCTTTATTGAAGGCCGTGACGGGCCGGCAAACCAAAGTCGCCTGTGTGTCAAAGGTCGATTCGGTTTTGACTACGTCAGTAGTCCGCAGCGGCTGACAACGCCATTGATTCGCCGTGCCGACGCGCCGAAGAATCCCGAGTTTGGTCGCGTGCCGGACAACTGGCAAGATCAGTTCCGGGAGGCAAGTTGGGAAGAAGCGCTGGATGCGGCCGGAATGAGTTTCTCGCAGATTCGCGATTCCCGTGGGCCGGGTGCGCTTGCCGGGTTTGGCTCGGCGAAAGGCAGCAACGAAGAGGCCTACCTGTTTCAGAAGCTGATTCGTGCCGGCTTCAAAACGAATAATGTCGATCATTGCACGCGTCTTTGCCATGCTTCGTCGGTTTCGGCCTTGCTGGAAGGGCTGGGCTCCGGATCCGTCTCCAATCCGGTTAGCGACGTTTTGTCCGCTGAAGTAATCTTTGTAATCGGCGCCAATCCGACGGCGAATCATCCGGTCGCCGCGTCTTTTATCAAGAATGCTGTCCGCAATGGCGCGACACTGATTGTCGCTGACCCGCGACGCACAGACCTGGCGCGACATGCAAAACATGTGTTGCAGTTCAAGCCGGGCAGCGATGTGGCTTTGCTCAATGCCATGTTGAATGTCATCGTGACCGAGGACCTGGTTGACCAGGCGTTTGTCGCTGCCCGTACTTCCGCTTTTGATGAATTGAGCGCGAACGTGCGCCTGTTTACGCCAGAGGCCATGTCTTCGGTCTGCGGCGTTGATGCCCAGATGATTCGTGAAGTCGCGCGATGTTACGCCCGGAGTCAGGGGTCGATGATTCTGTGGGGTATGGGTATTTCCCAGCATATCCATGGGACGGACAATGCACGCTGTCTGATTGCGATGGCAATGGCGACCGGTCAGATCGGCAGGCCCGGTTGTGGCCTGCATCCGCTGCGTGGTCAGAACAACGTGCAGGGGGCGTCTGACGCAGGCTTGATTCCGATGGTGTTGCCCGACTACCAACCGGTCACTGATCCAAAGGTCCGTGCTCACTTCGAAGCAAACTGGCAGACGACGCTGGATGCCGAACCCGGATTAACCGTGGTTGAGATTCTGGATGCGATTGGCCGGCGGGACATTCGCGGTCTGTATGTCATGGGCGAAAACCCGGCGATGTCAGACCCGGATCTACAACATGCCAGAGCCGCCTTGGCGACGCTGGACATGCTTGTAGTGCAGGATATATTTCCGACCGAGACCGCCATGCTGGCTGATGTCATCCTGCCGGCTTCCGCGTTTGCCGAGAAAGACGGCAGTTTCACCAATACGGACCGTATGGTCCAGCGTGGCCGGGCCGCATTGCAGCCACCGGGACAGGCCCGCCAGGACTTGTGGATCATCAACGCGCTGGCCAGACGACTTGGTCTGGACTGGCGGTATGAATCGCCCGCCGAAGTATTCGAGGAAATGCGTCAACTAATGCCGTCAATCGCCGGCATTAGTTGGGATCGCCTTGCTGCGGCCGACAGCATTACTTATCCTTGTGAAACCCCTGAAGATCCGGGTCAGCCGGTGGTCTTCATTGACCGCTTCCCGACCGAGACCGGCCGAGCCGAACTGAAGCCGACCCAGTTGGTTTCTCCTGATGAGCAACCGGATGATGAGTATCCGTTTGTGCTAATCACAGGGCGTCAGCTTGAGCACTGGCACACCGGCGCGATGACGCGTCGCGCAGCGGTGCTGGACGCTATTGAACCTGAAGCCGTGGTGACGATGAACAGCCAGGATATGGCCAGACTTGGCCTGGAGCCGGCTGACCCCGTGGCGGTAAAAACCCGGCGTGGACGAATTCAATTGCAGGTCAGACAAGATGATGGTCTGGGCAACGGCAGTATTTTTGTGCCATTCGCTTTTGCCGAAGCCGCGGCGAACATGTTGACGAATCCGGCGCTGGACCCAAGCGGCAAGATTCCGGAGTTCAAGTTCTGCGCCGCTCAGGTTGAATCGGTTTCTGTCGAGTCATCATGAAGCCCACGGACTTCCTGGTCGAACGACGCAATATACGAACGGTGGTCGCACACGAGTACGAATCGGGCACGTTGCCTGCAGAGTCTGTTCGGCTGGCGGTTGACCGGGTAGCGCTGACTGCCAACAACGTTACTTACGCGGCCAGCGGCGAAACACTGAAGTACTGGTCTTTTTTTCATTGTCATGGCGCCGATGCAGCTCACTATGGCCTGGTGCCAGTCTGGGGTAGTGCGACGATTATTCAGTCCGCAGTTGCCGGTCTTGAGCCTGGCGAGCAAGTGTTCGGATTCTTGCCCATGGCGACCCATGTTGACATCAAGCCCGCTAAGGTCCGACCGGAAAGTTTTTCTGATGCGGCTGAACACCGACGCGATTTACCTCAGTTCTATAACAGTTACCAGCGATTTACCGGGCCCATGGCAGCGCTGGATGAATCAATGCGCGACCGCCTGGCGCTGCTGTATCCCTTGTTTGCCACTGCGTTCCTGCTCGATGATTTTCTGCATGAATCGAGCTGGTTCAAGGCTGATGAACTCATTATTACCAGCGCCTCGAGCAAGACCGCGATTGGTCTGGCCAAACTGACGGCGCAGCGCCATCAGCGTCCGCGGGTTGTTGGTCTGACCAGTACGGCAAATAAGGCGTTTGTTGAGTCTTTGGGCTGCTACGACCAGGTTGTTCTCTATGCCGATCTCATTGACGCCCTGGGCTCGGCGAGTGCGATGTTGGTCGATCTGGCGGGTAACAGTGAAGTGCGTACCCGGATTCACAAGACTCTTGGACAGAATCTTTTGTACAGTTGTGCGGTGGGGACCAGCCACTGGGATCAGTTTCGCCCAACCGGGGCCATGCCTGCCGGGCCGAGGCCGGTGTTCTTCTTTGCGCCGTCCCAGTTGAAAAAGCGACGTGATGACTGGGGGGCGGCCAGGTTGATGCAAGTCATGTTTGAAAGCTGGTATCAACTGGCGCGAGACAGCGAACAATGGCTGGCGGTCATGCCGGTCTCAGGCTCTGAGCAAGTCATTTCCACCTGGCAACTGATGGCCGATGGAAACGTTAGCCCCGCAGAGGGTCAGATTCTGTCTTTTAGCTAGTTGAGTAGCGAGGTGCGCAGATTATCGTCATCAAGTGCCGAGATAACCCGTTGCAGGTGAGCGTCTCCGCGGGTGCTCAAGGTCAGTTCCACTTTGACGTAACGCACAGGTAAATCCGCAAAAACCCGCTGATGGGAAACCTGTTCGATATTCGCTCCAAGTTCACCGACGATGCGCGCGATGCGGGCAAGTGATCCGGGAGAGTCGGGCGCGGTCACCATTAGCCTGACCAGCCGATGGCTCAGCGCAAGTTGTCGCTGGACGATATCCGATAATGTCAGGCTGTCGATGTTGCCGCCGCACAAGACCAGGCCAACTCGTTGCCCTGCGAAGCGGTCACGGTAAGCCATCACCGCAGCCAGTCCGGCCGCGCCAGCACCTTCCACTACCGTTTTTTCAATGTCCAGTAACGATAGGATGGCTTGTTCTACCTGGGCTTCAGTGACCAGCAACATGTCGTCTACCAGTTCATTGATGATTGGCATCGTCTGACTGCCAGGCTCTTCAACCGCGATGCCTTCTGCCAGCGTCGGCCCTCCCGGCACCACGAGCTCAGATGGTTCGATGGTGGCGGTCGTCTGACCTGGGCGGTCCGTCAGCCACATGTGTGTTGCAGCTGGAAAATGATCAGCCTGCACACCAACAATCCGAATGTCTGGCTTGATGGCTTTCGCGGCAATCGCAATACCGCTGATCAAGCCGCCACCGCCAACCGCAACAACCAGTGTGTCGAGGTCAGGTACGACCCGCAACATTTCCAGGGCAATCGTTCCTTGCCCGGCAATTACCGCAGGGTCATCGTAAGGATGTACGACCGTCATACCGCCGGCCTGCGCAAGCTCGAGCATCTTGATGCGGGCCTGGGCGAGTGTGTCTCCTTCCAGGACCACTTTTGCGCCGAATCTTTCTGTGTTCTCCACTTTGACGAACGGTGTGAAACGCGGCATCACGATCGTTGCCGGAATGCCCAGCCGCTGGCAGTGATAGGAAACGCCCTGGGCATGGTTGCCTGCGGATACGGCAATGACGCCGCGGCTGGTCTGGTCCGGATTCAGGGTAAGCAGGCGATTAGCCGCGCCACGCTCTTTGAATGAGGCGGTGAATTGCAGGTTTTCGAACTTGAGATGCAGCCGGCATTGCGCAATCGCCGACAAGGTACGCGAATGCAGACACGGCGTGTCGGTGACCTGATCGCGAATGCGGTCATGGGCGGCTTGAATATCGTCAATGGTAATCATGCCGCAAGCATGGCCCGGCGTTTCTGTGTCAGGAGACGATACGCAGGAAGTCGATTGCGTAATCGAGGGTAATCGTTCGGCCCGCAGAAGGGTCCAGGATTAGTCCGGAAAACCGGGCGGACGGCCGAACGCCGCCGGCGGTCGGCAAAGTGCCGCAAAAGACCATCGTGCCCGGTTCCAGTCCGCCACCCATTTGCACTTGCATTTGTTCGAGCAAATCATCAAGGGGCAGAATTTCGGATAGGGGACCCTGCTGGTATGCCACCCGGTCACCACGATCGCTGATCCAACTCTTGAGCAACATGGAGTCGGCATGACTACGGACTTCGTCCCATCGCCAGGCAGTCTGAGCAACTGGCTTGGCACACAACTGTTTGGCCAGCGCGATGCCGGCCCGCTCGATATCCCGGTCGGTGTGATCGGAGCCAACGGTTAACCAGATCCCGTCTTCTGCTGCAAACAGGACTGGTTCGATTTCGCCTGTACTGGCGGGGCCGAGCACCTGCATTGAGGCAGCCTGCGTGACCAGTTCAGCAGAAACCCGATAAAAAGTCGGCACGGCTGACGGCGGCGGGATGCCGAGTGCTTTCAGTTCATCGACGTGTTTCTGAACCGAATTGCTGTCTCGACCTGTCCAGCCGGCAATAATTACCTGATTGATGTCGACCTGCCGGTTTTCGATCCGAGATTGTTGACGACATTCAAACTGAAGCTGAGGCATTGACAGGGTTTCCGCAAACGTTAAGGCTGAAGGGTAAGCGTAAGCACGCCGCTAGGCAAGCCGGCGACCAGGGTATTTAACGCTCCCGGAACAAGTTGTCGCTACCAGGCCAACGGCAGGGCGATCACCAGCCTGCCTGACTGTCAGGGGGTGATGATCACTTTGCCGGTAACCTTGCGGTTCATCATGTCCTCAATGGCGGTGGCCCCTTTCTCGAGTGGATAGCTGGCCGAAATGTGCGGGCGCAAGCTGCCGTCGACAATCATCGGGAACATCGTTTTCAGGTCGTTGGCAAAATTGCCCGGCTCGCGCGCGACATAATCACCCCAGAACACCCCAACCACAGAAGCGCCTTTGAGCAGCGCCAGGTTCAATGGAAGCTTGGGTATTTCACCTTGCGCAAATCCGATGACCAGGTAGCGGCCTCGCCAGCCAATGCTGCGGAAAGCGGGTTCGGCCATGTCGCCGCCCACCGGGTCGTAAATCACATCGGGGCCTTTGCCATCGGTGGCTGCCTTGATCGCCTCGCGCAGATTGTCCTTGCTGTAGTTGATCAAGGTGTCAGCGCCGTGTTCCTTGCAGACAGCCAGCTTTTCATCGGTCGATGCTGCGGCGATTACCTTGGCGCCGAGCGCTTTGCCAATTTCAACTGCCGCCAGTCCAACACCGCCTGCGGCACCCAGTACCAGCAGGGTCTCGCCTTTTTTCAGCTCAGCCCGGTCGGCGAGGGCATGCCAGGAGGTGCCGTAGGTCAGGGTGAATGCTGCGGCCGCGTCAAATCCAATCCCTTTGGGAATTGGGATGACTCTTTTTGCCGCAACCAGTACTCTCTCGGCGAATGCGCCGTGGCCGGTGGAGCCGATCGCATGGTCGCCCACTTTTAAATGCTTGACGCCGCTGCCAACTTCGCTAATGACCCCGGCCAGTTCAGCGCCTGGAGAAAACGGCAGTTCGGGTTTGAACTGGTATTTGTTCTGAATAATCAGCACATCGGGGAAATTCACCCCGGCCGCCTTCATGTCGATGATCACGTCTTGTTCGCCGCAAACCGGATCGGGAACCTCTTTGTATGTCAGTGTGTTTGGCAAACCATGTTGTTCACACATCAAGGCCTTCATGAATCGTCTCCTTTGGGCGGGTTGGAATGGACTGCAGATTGTAGGGGAAGACGCGCGGCAGCCTCGCGGCGGGCTGCCCATATCGTGCCAATCACGATCAGCGCGCCGCCCAGCAGGGTTGCAACGGCAGGCGTGTCACCAAAAATAATAAATCCCATGCCGGTTGCCCAGACCAGATCAAGGAATTTCACGGGTTGGGCCGCTGAGATGTCAGCGATGACATAGGCGCGGGTCAGACACCAGTGACCCAGTGAGCCAAGCATACCGGCGACGAGTACCCAGGCCCATTGAATCGGGCTGGGTTCAACCCACAACCAAAAGGCAAAAGGCAGCGAGAGCAGGCTCACCCAGACCGATTGCCAGAAGACGATTACTTCCGGGCGGTCGTGCCGGGTCAGCATTTTGGCGATCAGGAATGAGCCGGCGAATACCGGCGCAGCAGCCAGCATCAACAGACTGTAGACGGCATTTCCCGCGCCCAGCTTCGGGCCAACGATGACCAGCACGCCAACAAATCCGAGTCCGACGGCAATCCAGCGGGCGGCGACCATTCGTTCGCCAAGAAACCAGCTCGCGCCGAGCATAATGAAGATCGGGCCGGTAAAACCTATTGCGGTCGTATAGGCCAGGGGCAGATGGGGGAGTGCCGTGAACCAAATGGCCAGGCCGGCCGTATGGACGACACCGCGGGCAAGCTGGCCAAGAAAAAAGTTGCTCTTATATTGTCGCGGCCCATCCCGGATCAGCCAGGGTAGCCAGACCAGCGCCCCGGCTGCGTAGCGAAGAAACAATGCCTGCACAGGCGGCATGTCGATGGCCATCTGGCGCATTACCGTATTCAGCAACACGAAACAAAGGCCCGCAACGGAAGCCCAGATCATCCCTTTGGCGACGTTTGCGCTGGCGGTGGGTCCGGCGGGTTTGCTTGGTGCATCGCAGGTCGAACTCATCCGCCGACCGCCGGGTTCCCGGGGGCGTGCTTCGTCCACAAACGATTGATCGCCCGGAGGGGGGAACAAGGCCTGCTGGTCTGATGCCGGTCGGAGGGTTTTGAGAGGTGAAAGGGCAAGAGTTACTGATCGGGCTGAATTAACTCAAGAATACTCTGATCGGCGTGACCGGTCGGTGGCAGCCCAAGACGCTCTTGTTCGACTCTTACGGCTTTGCGTGTTGCCGGGCCGATGATGCCATCAACCGGCCCGATATCGTGCCCTTTCAAAAGCAGCAAGGTCTGTAGTTCGCGTGCTTGCTTTCTGCTCAGAGACAAGTCTTTGCTTGGCCAGGCGGTTTCGAAAGCCTTGCCGCCATTGATGCGGTCGCCGAGGTGGGCGATTGCCAGTGCATATTTGATGGAACGGTTATAGGCAAAGATCGCGTCGAAATTCCGAAACACCATGAATGCCGGGCCGCCGGTAATGGCTGGTCGAATCACTGCCGCGCGGGTATTGGCGGGCAGCTTCTTCAGTATTTGTCTGCCTGCAGGCGTGATTGCGGAGACTCCTAGTTCCAGCCATTGGGAAAGCGGTTTGCGGTTGGTCCGGCTGTCAGCATGTGCGATGACATTGGCCGGTAATTCCACTTCGAGGCCCCACGGTCGGCCGGTTTCCCAGCCGGCTTTTTTCAGGTATTGCGCGGTCGAGGCCAGCGCGTCCGGAATGCTGCCGACCAGGTCGCGGCGCCCATCGCCGTTGAAATCGACTGCGGTTCTGAGAAAAGTGCTCGGCATGAATTGGGTGTGCCCAAATGCACCAGCCCATGAACCGTTAAGTTGTTCGGCCTGTGTATCGCCTCTGGCAGCGATGGTGAGCGCGGCAATGAATTCGCCCGAAAAATATGATTGTCTTCGCCCGAAACAGCTCAGCGTTGCCAGTGACTTCAGCAGCGGCCGGGTGCCCAGGTTTTTGCCAAAATCTGATTCGACGCCCCATATCGCCAACACAGTGGTTTTGGAAACGCCGTACCGGGCTTCAATGTCTGCCAGAGTCTTACCGTGTTGCCCGAGTTTGCCCCGACCTGTCGCGATCCGTTCATCATCGACTAATGCCGCCAGATACGACCAGACCGGTCGCACAAATTCGGGTTGGTAATCGAGTTTCTCAAGAACCGTGGGGTCAGGTTCCAGTGAACCGGTCAGACGTGCATAGGTTTTCTTGTCGATGCCTTGCGCGCTGGCTTTTGTGCTCAGGCTGGCCAGGCACCGATGCAACCCGCGCGAGTCAGGCTGAATTTGGTCGTTTTTGTCGCTGGTGGTTGCGGGTGCGGCCTGTACAGCAAGACAGCCCGTCAGGCTTAGGACCGCGCAGAGAAATCTGGCTGGGGCGCCCGGGAAGCGCGACTTCGACCCGTACTGGCAAGGGGTCGACTGGCTGGTCTGGGTGGGGGCGCGGAATGGGATCAACTGGGCCTGGGGAGATTGTGAGCGGGGACGGGAGAACCAGCCTCCATATTACCCAGCAAGCGCTTGCCGTGGGTTGCAACGCAGCATAGAAACGTCAACACGAGCACGTCAACACGAGCGATTGAACCTTTTCTGTTGACGGACCGACCCATAGACAAGCGGGGCCGAAGCAGCGGTTCGCAAGATCCAGGGCTCGGCCGCGCGATACCGAATTTTCAGGTCCAGGTAGCTATTTTTCTCCTCCTTTCTCATTTTTCTGTCGTTTTTCGTAGTCTCCTCCATGTTGACCCGGCTCTGCCGGGTTTTTTTTTGGCCACGGCCGGGGCGCTGCCGTATCAGCAGCCTGATAAGATCAGTTGATAACCTGCATGCGGTCTGGAGTCACCAGTCGGCACCGGCTTGGCGCGGCAGGGCAATGAAAGAGTAGTGGACTAACCGCAGGCCAGCAGGACAACAGTCATGACAACGAACCAAGCAGAATTTGATCGAGCTCAACGGGTATTGGTCGGCGGCGTTAATTCCGCCGTTCGCGCCTTCAAGGCGGTCGGTGGGACACCGCGCTTCATTGCTCGTGCGCAAGACGCGCACATGTGGGATGTCGAGGGCAATCGGTACATCGATTATGTCGGTTCATGGGGGCCGGCAATTGTCGGACATGCCAATTCTGCGGTGCTCGAACGGGTCAAGGACGCGGCGGATCGGGCGCTCTCGTTCGGTGCGCCAAATCTGATGGAAACCGAACTCGCTGAGCGTATCGCCGAACTGTATTCGCATGTCGATCAAGTCCGTTTTACCAGTTCAGGTACCGAGTCTGCAATGAGCGCGCTGCGACTGGCTCGGGGCTATACCGGGCGTACCAAGATCATCAAATTTGAAGGTTGCTATCACGGGACCGCCGATAGTCTGCTGGTCAAAGCCGGGTCAGCAGCGCTGGCATTTGGTACACCAAGTTCAGCAGGCGTGCCAGCGGATCTGGCCAAACACACTCTGGTCGCGCAGTTCAATGACCTGGCTACTGTTAAAACCCTGTTAGAGGCGAATCCGGGTGAGGTGGCCTGTGTCATGGTTGAGCCGATTCCGGGCAACATGAATCTGATCATGCCGGCAGAAGGATTCCTTGCCGGGCTGCGCCAGTTGTGCAGCGAGCATGGGGCGTTACTGGTGTTCGACGAAGTCATGTCCGGTTTTCGGGTCGCCCTTGGCGGGGCCCAGGAAGTCACCGGCGTGACGCCGGATTTATCTGCATTTGGAAAAGTCATCGGGGGCGGTATGCCGGTTGGCGCGATCGGAGGCCCGGCACAAATCATGCAGCGCCTGTCCCCGATGGGAGACGTTTATCAGGCTGGCACTTTGTCCGGTAATCCGATTGCCATGGCAGCCGGCCTGGCCTCGCTTGAGTTGATTTCCCGGCCCGGCTTTTTCGACGCTCTGCATGCGCAGTTCGGCAAACTGATTGATGGCCTCGTCCAGGCCGCCCGTCGAAGCGGCGTCCCGTTTTGTGCCCAACATCAAGGCGGTATGGGCGGGATGTATATGCGAGACACACCGCCGGCAAGTTTTGCGGATGCGACCAACACCGATATTGAGTTCTTCAAGCGCTTTTTTCAGGAGATGCTTGCGCGTGGCGTTTATCTGCCGCCGTCGCCGTTTGAGGCGTTTTTCTTTTCTTCGGCTCATACCGACGAAGATATTGAGCAGACCATTGCCGCTGCCGAAGCGTCTTTTCAGGCGGCCGCCGCGTAAGGGCTTAGCGCGGCGGTTTACCGCTGCCAAGCATCACCTGCGAGCGCAACTCCCATCTTTCCGGATTGGAGAAATCTGTTTCTCCGTCCCCTGGTAAGACCGCGCCCAATCGGTCAAAGACCAGGGTCGGTGACGGCGCAACGATCTGTGATGCCAGCATTTCGCGTTGCGCGGTCTTGATGTTGGCGTAAAGGAGACTCAAGTGGGCACTGGTTGTGGGGCTTGTCTTGGCGCCAGGGCTCAGCGTTTCGATCTGACGGGCCAATGCCCTGGCAATTTCGGCGACTGGCTCAGTCTGCATGCGCGCAAATACACACTGAAAAAAATTCTCTCCGGTCTGAATCGGGCCGACATCCAGTGTCAGCGGTGACAATCGTCTGGCGACTTGCACGAGCACAGTGTTCAGATGCTGTTTATCGACCAGCGTAGGGCTCGCGTCTCTTGATAGGGCAACAGTGATGTGCGGCGTAAACTGCGGCGTGTTGTAATGATCCGCGAGCGTGTCGAGCAGAGGTTGCCAGAGCGCGGTTTCTGACTCGCTGGGCATCAGCCAGAAGCTAACGATGTTGCAGGTCGGACTGGTAGAGCTATTCATTCGATTGAGCGAAAAAGTGGTTCGCCTGGGTCAGACGCTCCGGAGAGCCAATGTCCAGGAATCGGCCGGCTGGAAAATGAACCCGTTGAATCTGATAGCCCGCGCTTAATGCCTTCGACATTATGGCCCCGAGCGGTAAATCGCGCTTGGATTCCGGCGGAGCCGAACTCATTTCGGCGGCGAAAGTTGTCAAAGTGGTGGTAAAAAACTCAGTGAAGGAGGGCCGCCAGGCTGCGAGTAACCATGTCTGGCTATTCTCCTGCCAGGGCGGGTTCTGTTCCTTGGGCGCAATTTGGCGGACCCGGTTATCGGCGTCAGCGACGCACAGATCGCAACCGTCCTTCTTTGATGCGTCAAAAGTGGCCACAACTACGTCAGCCTGGCTGGTGCGGAGTTTGTGAATCACCTGAGTCATCGCGTCGGGTGGATCTATCAAAATGTCCGGAAAACCGGTTGCGACAGCCGCGCCACGCGCGAACGGCAGAGCCTCGGCCACGGTGAACGGAGGCCCCCAGCTATCCTCAATCGTGCAATACGCCAGCGGCAGTTGCGCCTGGTAAAGCGGCCCTAGTGTTGCGGGGATATCCCATTTCCCGGGGCGCAAAACAATAATCGCCCGGTCGCAGCCTGCGTGTACCATCTGTTGCAGCAGGAAGTGGCTGACCGGGCGGGTTTCTCCTTGTGAGTCAATTATCGGCAGGAGTTCCTTACTCGACTGTACGGTTGTGCCCAGTCGGCGCGCATGGCCGGCAGCCGGCAATACCCCGACGATTTCAAACGAATTTTCAAAAGGTTTTTCCTGCCGCATGGCTGCCGCATGACCCAGTGGGGCAGGATTCTCTTCACTATTCATCAGTTCAGATATGACAAAACAATCGCAAGCATACCTTCAGGTGTTGGTCTTTGGCTGCCTGATTCTGGTCGTTTCATTCGGTGCGCGTTCTTCTTTCGCGCTATTTTTGCCTGAAATGACCGCCGCCCGCGGTTGGAGCCGTGAGTTGTTTTCGCTTTCGTTTGCTGTCCAGAATCTGGTTTGGGGGCTGGCAGGCCCGTTTCTGGGCGCATATGCAGACAAATTCGGCGCTCGCCGTGTGTTGATTGCCGGTGGCGTTCTGTATGCGATTGGCCTGATCGGAACCGCTTATGCCGAGACCGGGACGATGTTGATTTTTTCGTCCGGGTTGCTGATGGGCGTGGCTGTCGGCGCAACAGCCTTCAGTATCATTTTCTCGGTATTGGGAAAAGTCGTACCAGATCAGCATCGCTCGCTTGCGTTCGGTGTGGGCACCGCCGCCGGGTCGCTGGGCCAGTTCATGTTTCTACCGCTATCAGGGTTTTTGATTGATTCGATCGGGTGGCAGCAGACATTGCTCTGGCTGGCCGCGATCTCCTCGGTAATCGTTGTGTTTGCGCTTGCAATTCGTGGCGAGCAAGCGAGTGCGGCAAGCGGTACCGAGGCGACCATGACTCAGGCATTCGGAACCGCGATGAGAGATCGCAACTTTCATCTGCTCTTCTGGGGTTACTTCGTTTGTGGTCTTCAAGTCGTCTTCATCGGTTTGCATCTGCCAGCTTATCTGCAAGACCAGGGCATGAGCGGCAACATTGGAGCGTCGGCAATCGCGCTGATTGGTTTGTTTAATATCGTGGGCTCGCTGGGAGCCGGGTATCTTGGGCAACGGGTTTCCAAGAAGGGATTGTTGACCATCATTTATCTGCTGCGATCGGTTGTCATGGTCGGCTTTCTGCTTGCTCCGCTTTCGGTTGCTTCTGTCTATTTGTTTTCCGCGGCTATGGGACTGTTGTGGCTGTCGACGGTTCCCACGACAACGGCGCTGGTGGGTCAGATATACGGCGTCCGCTATCTTGGTCTACTAGGTGGAGTAATCTTTTTTGGCCATCAGATAGGGAGTTTTGTCGGTGCCTGGCTGGGCGGACGCATATTCGACATGACTGGCTCCTACGATATGGCCTGGTTAATGGTGATTCTGTTCGGGGTATTTGCCGCCGTGATGCATATGCCTATCGATCAGCGCCCGATAACGGCCCGCAATTCAGCAGCAGGCCTGGCTGGCTAAAGCCGCCTGTACGCCCGGTGACCGTCAGGTTCGAGCCGATGAAAGGCATCGAAATCCGAACTGAGCCGACCGCTAGATGCGTTCCTTCGCTTCGGACTGGCATGCGAATGACAACATCTGGTCGATCAGCGGAGTCAAGCGCGAGCGCGGAATGCCGAAATTACAGGGGAACCCGATGACTTTGCGGTGGTGTTGCAAGATGCCCTGAGGGCAGTTCTCGCAGTGTCTAGTCATGGGAAAACCATCTCTCGGACATTCACCCATGCCTAAAGCAGATAGCGATCTTAGCGCGGCTCCAAGCGATCAGAGTGCGACAGAATCAGTATCGTGCGAGACGTCAGAACAGCCTCGGGCCACAGGCGGGGCAATTGCTGAGATCTTCGGGGACATTCTGCCCAATGCGTTGACAGGTCAGCGCGATCCCGGTGCCATGAAAGGTGGGGAGCCCCCGCCAACAGCGGAACAAGCCGGTTTGCGGCTCTTTTTGTCTCCAAAAGATATTGAGTTGCTGTCTAGCAAGTTCGATTCAACGTATGAGCGATTCGCTTCGGCAAAGACCGTTCTGGAAAGCAAAGTTGCCGAGCGAACCGAAGACCTGATGAATGTGCAGCGTCGGCTTGAATTGATCATCGATTCAATTTCAGACGCGGTGATTACCTTCGATGAAGCGGGCAATATCGAGTCGTTTAGCCGATCCGCCGAGGTTATCTTCGGTTACAGCGAAGCGGATGTGCTGGCCCGGCCGATCGCCGGGCTGGTACCGATATTGTCGCCCGGAGCCAAGCACGTTGAGGAAATGGCGGCCACTCTGGGCATCAAAGCTGATGGCAGTCCGATACGAATTGAAGGCATTGTCCGCTCAATGACGTTTAATGGACGTAGTCTGTTTGTAGCGACAATCCGTGATATTACCGAGCAACAATACACGCGGAAGTTGCTGGAGGAACAGGCCTTCCTGATTGAGAAATCCAAGTCGTTCGTTCTGGTGACGAACGCCTCGCACGAGGTTGACTGGTGTAATCCGTGTTTTGAGGAACTGACCGGGTACAAAAAATCGCAATTGACCGGGCAAAGACCTTATGACTTACTGCTTGACAAGTCCACGGACGAATCGGCAATCGCGACGATTCGTGACGCCTGCCGGCGATTGGATTCGTATTCGGTTGAAGTCATCTTTCTTCACGCAACCGGACGTCCGTTCTGGATTCAGATTGAATCGCATCCTATGTTTGCCGAAGATGGGACGCTCGATAAGTATGTCGCGCTAGGAATCGATATTACCGAGCAGAAGCAACGTGAGGAGCAGCAGGCGGACTTCGTATCGATGGTGTCTCACGAACTCAGGACGCCGTTGACGGTCGTATCGGGCGCGCTTGATGCTCTGGAGATGAGCGCAAGCAAGTTACCGTCCGATATGGAGCGGTCACTGGTTGAGATGGGGCAGAGAAACTGTGCCCAACTTTCCACTCTTATTGAAGATTTACTGGACATAAACAAGCTGGAGGCAGGAGTAGTCAGGTTTCAATCACAGGAGATTGATGTATCGGATCCTGTGCGAGACGGTATCAGGACTCTGGCTACATTGGCCGATGAGGCCGGGGTCCGTTTGTCGGCAAACTACTGTAAGCAGGATGTTCCGGTTTTTCTGGATCCTCAGCGTCTGCTTCAGGTGGTGGTTAATCTGTTGTCGAATGCGGTGAAATTTTCCAAACCCGGAGGTGAGGTTCTTTTGACTCTCACACGAGACGAGCATAGAGCGAAGATTGAAGTAACAGACCACGGGCTCGGTATCCCGCGTAGTTTTCAAGGGCGCGTCTTCGAGCGATTCGCCCGCGATGCTGAAGTGCAGGCGATGGGCAAGGAAGGTTTCGGGCTTGGCTTGTCCATCTGCAAGGGACTGATTGATCTTATGGGTGGAGAGATCTATTTTGTCTCTGAGGAAGGTGAGGGTTCGACGTTTACGGTGGAGTTACCGCTGTCAAATGGCAAGCAGACTGAGAATCTCCTGGCAGGAAAGCCAGAGCTGCAATACGAATATACCGACGATTTCGAGCACGGCAACCCTCTAATTGAAGAAGACGTAGACCATGCAAGATAGTACGATGAACATTCTATTGGTCGATGATGATCAGATTGAACACGAGGCTATCAGCCGAGCGTTACGTCTGTCCGGAATCGGTTGCCCGCTCACGACCGCGTGCGATGGAGTGGAGGCGCTGAAGGTTCTTCGAGGTGGCGACGGCGTCCTGCCGCTTGGGCATCCATTAATGATTCTGCTTGACCTCAATATGCCCAAAATGAATGGCTTCGAATTTCTGGAGGAGTTGCGCAAAGACCCTGAACTGGAAGCGGCGGTCGTGTTCATTCTATCAACTTCGACGCGCAACGACGACATTTTGCGAGCCTACGAATACCACGTTGCCGGGTTCATCTCAAAAGAGTCTGCACATAAGGACTTCTCGTTATTGGCGGGTTTCATTACTTCGTATAGCCGATTGATGTCGTTTGCCTGAAATCGAAAGCGCTGACTGATGGCGGATGTCCGCCGATGGCTGGGCTTAGGTTTTTGAAAGCGGTGCCGTTACCTCCTATACCTGATCATAAACAGAAATGGAGAAACTCAATGCTCGGACTTCTTGACGCCCCAAAAACCTATTCCAGTATTGAGCGCCGTCGACTCCAGGGCGCTGTTCGAAAAAAACCAAAGCGAAGCAACCCTGATCGGCCTGCACGGGCTCTTGTCGTGGAGGATACCGTTGATATTCGCCGCTTAATGAATCTGATTCTTGAAGATGCAGGCCTGGAGGTGTTTTCTGTCGGCGACGGTAATAGCGCGGCCGATCTGATTATGCAGTGGCCAGCACCGGATCTGGTGATTTTGGATCGCATGCTTCCCTATATGTCAGGCGAGCAATTAATCAAGAAGATTCGCAGCGATGAACTCTGGAGTGAAGTCCCCGTCGTAGTCGTTTCGGCTAAAGCCCGCGGTGACGAGATCAGCGAAATGATGATGGACGGCGCCGATGGCTACATTACCAAGCCGTTCAATGCAAAACACTTTGTAGAAGTCGTGAACCGCTTTATTTGAGATCCAACATAACTGAGGTTCAACTTGTATTGTGATTTTTCCGGAGAAGGCGTCGAAACTGATCGGAACCTGGATCAGTGGCCGGATCCTTTGTCAAACCCGGTGCGAAAGAAGATCCTGGTTGTTGAGGACGATTCGGATATTCAGTGCCTGCTGAGGTTTTTCGTGCAGAGTGCCGGCCATGATGTTGAGATTGTATCCAGCGGGGAGGTCGTGGTTAACCGGATCCGGGAGCAAAGCGCCCCTCATCTGATCTTGCTCGACCGTATGCTGCCAGGCCGATCCGGGGCAGAGATTTTGTCCTGTATCCGGCATAGCGACAGATGGAGGCATGTGCCGGTACTGATTGTTTCGGCATTGGCAGATAAGCGGGACATCGAGACGCTTCTTTCCCGCGGTGCGGCAGGGTATCTGACCAAGCCATTTATTCCATCAGTCATGGTTCGGAGTATCAATAATATCTTGTCCCTATAGCGCGACCGAAATCTCGAACGTCTTGCGATTTGAGCGTATGAATGGCCGATTTGGCGGCGTCAATGGAAGATAGTTGAGAGTCGCTATGGCTTTGGTAGCCTGACTACCTGATCGCTCACTCATGCAGCTGCGCATACTCAGGCATGCCGGTGAAAGCAGTGCCGATTGCGGCCGGCTGCATTAAAGAGGCGAGATTAGACCTTGAAACGATTGACCGGGCCCGAACAAGTTGGCGTTGTGTCGCGGTTGCGGCTCGCGTTTTCTGTACTTGCGTTTATTGCGCTCGGAACTATCGTGCTGAGCCTTCAGCAACTCGATTCGCTTCGTGATTCACTGGGGCAGCTTCTTGGCGACTCTGTACCAACGCTGATTCAGGTTCAGAAAATGGAGAAGCAGTTCGGTCAATTGTCGGGACTCTCTTCCAGGGTCGGCGACGGTTTATCGATAGAAGAGTTTGACAAGCTCAGTGCGGAATTGGTGCGCGTAAGAAAGTCGCTGACGGAGATTGTCAGCGCTGCTCGCTGGCCCGATTCAACCAGGGACACTCGTGAGAAGACCTTGACGGCGCTTGATCGACTGGAGGAGAACGCGTTGGAGATGCTGCCTTATCGGGCGAGTATGCTCGTTGCGCGGGCAAGGCTGGATCAGATCCGGAAAGAACTAGGGCAATTGCGTCGTGACTTCAGTGAGGTTTCTGCGCCGTTGGTGGTTGAGCCGACGGTGCCGAAGGGGGAGGAGGCAAGCCAGGGTCAGGAATGGCCAGTGATCAGTCGCTCTCATGACAACCGGGTAGTCGAGTACGTGACCCGCCTGGATGCCATCATTAATGCCACGATACGGCTTGCTTCTGGTCAACCGGACGAGCTTGGCGTGCCAATCGCAGAACGCTTGATGGTAGCGGCGAGGTCAGCGGCGGGAAGTCTTGCCGATTTCGAACCAGGCGGGGCACGTGAGCGTCTGATCGTATTGACCGATCGTTTGCAGTCCATTCTGTCTGCGCCCGACGGCGCGTTGAGCGTTGCGCAAACCTTACGAACCAATAGTTCACGTTTCGCTGCGCGGCGCCTGGTCCAGCTTGAGCTGCTAAAAGAGGCCTCATTGCTGGCCGATTCCCTTTCCGCAGTGGCGTTGAAAGAGATCGATCAATCGGGCCGGTCGCTACGACATGCGTTTACGATTGCGCTGGCAACGCTTGCGGCGACTGGCCTGATTTCAATTTTGGTCATTGCAGCCGTTAGCTATGTCGTCGTTGAGCGCCAGATAAACCAGCGGATGTCGAAGCTGATCGAATCGGTACGCGCTATTGCCGGTGGCGATACCAAGCGGCGGGTTGATGTTTACGGGTCAGATGAACTTGGCGAGATGGCCCGGGCGCTTGAGGTATTCAAGGAGAATGCGACTGAGTTACGGCGATCGAACGAAGAACTTGAGAAGTTCGCCTACGCGGCATCGCACGATCTGCGCTCGCCATTACGGGCAATCGAGAATCTGGCTTTGTGGACGCTCGAAGATGCCCGCGACTACCTTCCTGCGGAAAGTCGGGCCAATCTTGAAAAGCTGTTGAGTCGGGTCAATCGACTTTCGCAGTTGCAGACAGACTTGCTGGACTATTCGCGTGCGGGTAAGGCTGAAGAAGATCTGGCGCCCGTCGACACTTTGGCTCTGGTCGATGATCTAACAGAGTTGCTTGACCCCGAGCACAAATTCAAGGTGAGTATAGATGGTGATACCAGTCCGGCGATCACCTTTGTTACCCCGTTGCGGCAGATCATGATGAACCTGTTGACCAACGCAATAAAGCATCATGATCGAGGCGCGGGCGTACTGACTATTTCAGTTGCCCGCCGGGCTGCGCGAATTATCTATATCGTTTCAGACGACGGTCCAGGGATTGAGCCGCTTTACCACGAGCGCATTTTTGGTTTGTTTCAGACCCTGCGACCCCGGGACGAGGTTGAAGGAAGCGGGCTTGGGCTGTCGCTGATTCAGAAACTGGTTGAGCGTTACGGCGGCACCGTCACCGTGACCTCCGATCCCGCCGTCGCCCGTGGGGCCAGTTTCCGCTTTGACCTGCCAGCAATAGATGGAACTCTCTGATTGCTCAGTCGCGGGTGGTATCGGCCATCCAGACGCCATTCTGACCGTTTTGCGACTTGAAACCCAGGCATTTGGGCTGATCGTATATCGTGACAATCGAGCAAAATCGGAGTTCATGTCAACAAGGTTTATCTGATTGCCAAGTGGAATCCATATTTTATGAAAGAAGCCGTATCCGGAACAATTCTTATCGTTGATGACGACGAAGTCGATCGAGAGTCGATCGCCCGTTCGATAAGGAAGTGTCGATCGGACATACGATTGATCGAGGCACACAATGGAAAAGAAGCGCTGGCGCTTGTGTCTGTAGATCGGCCGGATCTGGTCATTATGGATATAGAGATGCCGATGCTGAACGGGAAGGAAACGCTGGTCGCATTAAAGCAGGACCGGGCTCTGAGCTCTATTCCTGTCGTGATGATGTCAACTTCTACTTCTGACGCGGACGTTGAGTACTGCTATCAGAATCATGCAAATGCTTACCTGTCCAAGACTCTGGGTCGCCAAACCAGTGATTTGGCAAAGCTCCTGGAATTCTGGTTTGGCGCGGTCGTGCGCGGAACGTCACCGGATTAATGCGAGCGGCGGTTGGTTTGCTCATGGTCAGCAAACTGGTTACTGTCAAGACTCAGCGTAAGTGCAGCATGGTATTGACCGACTGAAATCGATTTGCGTTGCTTGAATACCGTCTGCATTGCCCGAGTCGTTCCAATGTTGATCATGTCCTGCCCGATCGAATGGATTCCATCGGCGACAATATCGAGACTGACTGTGCTCCCGGCATCACGGAGAGACCGGAACGCGCGTTGGGAGTTCTGGGCATATACCTGCGTGTCGAACTCACCGTGAACCAAATGGACGGTTGAACGGATCGCGTCGCCCGGGGAAAGCGGGCGCAACAGGCGGCCTGCATAGGAGACGGTGATACTGGCTGGCGCAGTGCCAAGCCGGGATACTTCCAATGCCATCGACGCCCCCTGGGAGAAGCCGATCAACATGGTTTTTTCCGGCGAAACCCCCAGTGATTGCTGGGCGCTGGAAATGCGTCGCGCCACTTCCCGGGCCGCCGTGCCCGCTTCCAAGGCTGCTTCCGCGCCCTTGAGGCGCGGATCAAACCAGTCGCGTCCGGAGCCGGTGAAGCCTTGTTGAAGTCCTTCCAGCAGAATCGCCGTGGCGCCCGGAAACTTGAACTGCCAGGCCAGAGCGACGGGGGCAAACATTTCCGGGCTCGATCCCGCGCCGTGCAAGAACACCAGCAGGCGTTCCGGTCTTTTCTTGCTGTGCGGCGGAAATTCAAGCCAGAGTGCTGCGCCTGAATCGGGCGCTATGGTGTTTGGAGGCTGTTTCATGGTTTAGGCCGACTGACGCAGAATGCAATCCAGGTAGGCTTGTGAGTCTGGCATGCGCTTGTCGCGCTGGGCCTCCCAGACGACCTGGCCCAGGCACTCCATCACGGCATGCGCGGCCTGGTGTTCAGAGTCCAGCCGTGTGGTCAGCCGCTCCAGGGCGGCTTTGATGCCAGGCGGCTGGTCTATCGACCGCTGCTCGGCAATGGCCAGATGCATAGATAAATGCAGGAACGGATTGGTCTTGCCGCTTTCCACCGGGTATTGAGCTGCGAGCGCGGCTTGCTCATCGGCGAGGTCGTCGTGATATTCGGGATGGGCCAGGATAATGTCAAGGGCCATCGCCTCAAGCGGCGTCAGCGGTTGTTTATTCTGGTGTTTCAGGTACGTCTGGCAAAAGAACTGCCGGACATCGGCCTGTGAAGGGTCGAACATTTTATTGACCGCCTTTGCGTCGAGCGCCGGCCCTGGCAGGCGGCTTGTCTTTGGGGATCAGCCGGCCAGGCGAATCAGCTTCTTTGGGCGCTTCTGTCTTTGGTTTGAAATCGCACAAGTCGGCGATCAGACAGTGCCAGCATTCGGGCTTTCGGGCTTTGCAGACATACCTGCCGTGCAGAATCAGCCAATGGTGAGCGTCAAGCAGAAACTGTGACGGGACGTGTTTCAACAGACGTTTTTCAACTTCAAGCGGGGTTTTACCCTTCGCGAGACCGGTGCGATTCGAAACCCTGAAGATATGCGTGTCGACCGCAATCGTGGGCTCGCCAAACGCGGTGTTCAACACGACGTTGGCGGTTTTTCGGCCAACCCCCGGCAAGGCTTCCAGGGCCTCCCGGTCGCGCGGGACTTCACCGTTATGGTCATCCAGCAGAATCTGGCAAGTCTGAATCAGGTGTTTGGCCTTGGAGCGAAACAAGCCAATCGTGCGAATGTACTGCTCGACCCCGGCAACACCCAGTTCGAGCAATTGCGCGGGGGTATTGGCTACCGGGAACAATTTTTTGGTCGCCAGATTGACGCTGATATCGGTTGCCTGAGCTGACAACAAGACAGCGGCCAGCAGCTCAAACGGCGTGCTGAATGCCAGCTCGGTGGTTGGCTTGGGATTTTGCGCCCGAAGCCGGCTGAAAATCACAACGCGCTTCTCGCCATTCATGTTTGGCTATCTCCCTGAGCGCCGGCGTTTCGGGCGCGAGCCTCCCGACGTTCCTTGGCGCGGGCAATCGCCGCTTCAATAATGCTGGTCTTGCGCGTCTCATTCTGCAGGCCGTTCTTTTCCGGGCTGGCCAGCTTGGCGCTGGCTTCCTGGCCGAAACGATCGTGGTCGCGTCGCTTATCGTCGTCACGGCGGGCGTTTCGCTGTTCGAACTGCCGCCGGGCGGCATTGGCTCTGGACTGATCCCAGGGGCTCGTGTCTGGTGAGTCAGTCAGGGCAATGCAGTCAACCGGGCAGGGGGGGACGCAGAGTTCGCAGCCGGTGCATAGGGCCGGCAGTATGGTGTGCATACGCCGTGGGCCGCCGATAATCGCATCGGTCGGGCAGGCGAGAATGCATTTGGTGCAACCGATGCATTCGGCCGGATCAATCCATGCCATCAGCCTGGGGCCTTCAATGCCGCACTCAGGGTCCAGGGGCAGTTCGGGCAGGTCGAGCACCTCAGCCAGGGCGCTGATGCCGGCCTTGCCGCCAGGCGGGCAACGGTTGAGCGCTGTCTCTTCGGCTGCCAGCGCACTGGCGTAGTCACGGCAACTGGGAAACCCGCACCGTGTGCACTGAGTCTGCGGCAGCAATTCATTCAGCTGTTCGGCCAGCGGGTTTTCGCCAGACTGAGCCGGTTTGCGCTGCTGCGGTGGCAGGGGCTGGGCAGATGGAAGTTTTGACATGCTGGGTGATGATACCAAGCGCGTGAAGCCTCAAGTGCTCAGGCAGCGATTACAAGCCAACAAAAAAGCCGGTGCGAACACCGGCTTTCAGGTAGGTCTCCTCAAAAAGCTCAGGCGGCGGCTTTTCGGCGGGCACGCGTGGCTTTTTTGGCGCTTGTCTTCCGGGCAATGCTCTTGGGGTGGTCGAGAATGAACTGGCGAACCTGCGGGCAGATGATTTCACGCCAGCGACGGCCGCTGAAGATGCCATAGTGGCCAGCACCTTCGGCTTCTATGTGCTGTTGGTGTTCGGCCGGAATATTCGAGCAAAGCTTGTGAGCCGCGCGTGTCTGGCCCGAACCGGAGATGTCATCGAGTTCGCCTTCAACGGTCAAGAGCGCTGTCTGCGTGATCGCAGAAGGGTCTACCAGGTGGGTCTTGCCTTCGAATTCAACCTCCCAGGTGCCAAGTGACAAGCTGTGGTCCTGAAAGACGGTTTTGATCGTATCCAGATAGTACTCAGCGGGCATATCGAGCACCGCGTTGTATTCATCGTAGAACTTGCGGTGACTCTCAACATCATCAAGGTCGCCGCGCACCAGATCCAGGTAGTAGTCGTAGTGCGAGTTGACGTGCCGGTCCGGGTTCATTGAGACAAAGCCCGCATGTTGCAGAAAGCCCGGATAAACCTTGCGTCCGGCGCCCGGATATTTGGCGGGCACAACATAGATCAGATTGCGTTCAAACCATTCATAAGGTTTGTTGAAAGCAAGATCGTTGACTTCGGTAGGGCTCTTGCGAACGTCAATCGGGCCGCCCATCATTGTCATGGTCAAAGGCATCTGCGGATCGTTTTCCGCCGCCATGATTGAGACGGCCGCCATAACCGGAACTGTTGGCTGGCAGACAGACATCAGGTGTACATCGGGGCCGAGCGCACGAATAAAATCAATCGCGTAGCCGATATAAGTGTCCAGATGGAAGTTGCCGTCAGACAACGGCACCATCCGGGCATCCACCCAGTCGGTGATGTAGACGTTGTGATGCGGCAGTAACGCCCGAACAGTATCGCGCAACAGGGTTGAGTGGTGTCCGGACAGCGGGGCAAACACGAGAACCTTAGGGTCGTTCCGGTTTGCGGCCAGCTTTTCGGGTAACTGTCTCTCAAACTTGAGCAGTCGGCAAAACGGCTTGTCGATCTCGACAATTTCCTGCACCGGCACCGATTCACCATCAATATTGGTTTCGTCCAGGCCGAAGGGTGGTTTTTCGTACTCCTTGCCCAGGCGGTATAACAACTCAAAGCCTGCTGATGCGCGACTCGCAAATGGCACATAAGCAAATGCGCTATACGGATTCGCGCATAGCTGGCTCATTGCCTCAGCCCAGTTTGAAATCGGATTTAATACGGCGCGCTGCGCCTCGTGCATGTGATAGAGCATTCATCCATCCTGTGAAAGCGATTGCTTAGCCGTATTTATACGGCTTTTCTCGTTTCAGAACGTGAACCAATACGTGATTCACCGTAAAACCGTGTCAATTTGCAGCTTTTTTAATCACTCGGCGGCGATTTTGGCAACAAATCAGGTTCAGTCTACCGCATTGCAGCAAATCGCCTGCTGACGGCCTCTGAGTGAGATCTGCTCGGCGATCGGTGGTTCCGCTACTCATTATGACTTCGGCCTATGCAGGCAATGCTTGAGCCAGATTGCGGTTTGCTTTTCCTGCACTGCGTTCTGGCTCAGCCTTCCAGCCAGGTTGTCGAAGTCAACCTCGGTCAGAGGCTGGTCCTGGTTTGCACAGGAAAAAACGAGGCTTTCTTCACCGGTAACCGGGTCAGTGTGGCGTTGCAGGCATTGACCGCAGATCTCTTTCATCATGCATTGCATCGGCGAGTTGATTGAGGCAATCAGGCAGATGTCCGGGGACAGGCGTGCGGCCAGGTCGGTTCGAACCGTTTGCGCCACCGCGGCCATCATCCGGTCTGAGCCAATTGTGATAATGCGGTCCGCGTCGTGCAGATCAAACACGGTCGGGCCGAATTCGCCGGCGGCGAATTGGCCAAGTGCCTTGAGAACGTTGCCAGTCACGGAGAAATCGGTGTTTCTCTGCGCGGGCAGTCCGGGTGCTTCGTCGCAACACCAAATCACTTGATCGGCCGCCGCTTCAATATTCCGTGGGCGGAAACAGTCTGCGGCCTTCTTGTAGCCGGCGATGTAGACTACTTTGCTGCCTGCTTGACGTAAGGCGGCTCCGATTGAGAACAACACGGCGTTACCGAGGCCGCCACCAATCAGGATGACGTTCTGGTTGGCGACGATCTCGGTGGGCATGCCTGTAGGGCCCATCATAACCACCGGCTCATCGGGTTGCAGCCTCGCGCACAGGTCTGAGGAGCCGCCCATCTCCAGCACAATCAGACCAATTTCTCCGCTCGCCGGGTCTGTCCATGCGCCAGTCATGGCCAGTCCTTCCATCGCAAGTCTTGTGCTGTGACCAGCCGGACCGGCAAGCCGGGCTGTCTGTTCGAAATTCTGCAGCCGATAAAACTGGCCGGGTTTGAATGCACTAACCGCTGCCGGTGCCCGCACGGTCACTTCGACAATACCGGGGGCGAGTCGCTGTACCGATCGCACGGTGGCCGTGAGTTGGGTCGTCAGTTTTGCCAGCCAGGAGTCGGCCGGCTCCTGGCTGGCCGGTTCGCGAGTGGCAAGCTGCGCTGACAGGATCGGGGCGGCGGTTTTGGCCGAGCTGATCGCGCGCACCACGTTGCCGGCGAAGGCCGGGTGGGCGTCGCCAAGAAAGCTGACCGTGCGACCGTCAGCATGCCGGTGACAGAATATCTCGGGTGCAAGCGGTTTGGGTGCTGTACCCGGTGATGTTTTGTCGCCATCTGCGTCGAGAGCAGCAAATGACTCACCATCCAGTTGATAGCTGGCTGGCTCCTCGCGAGCGAGCACGGCATTGGGGTGAGTGCCAGCAGCAATCAGAATGCTTCGGGCCGGCAGGGTTTGTTGATGCGTTTGCCGCCATTGACCGTCATCGGTGCGAACCCTTGCCTGCAGGGTGATCGCCTCGCAATGGCCGGTACTGTCCACCTTGATATGGACTGGCTCAACCGCTTCGGCAAACACGACGCCTTCAGCCAGGGCATTGCTGACTTCTTCGGGGTTGAGGCGGTAGGCAGGCGCGTCAATCAGCCGCTTCCGGTACGCGACGGTTACACCTCCCCAGCTCTGTAGCAAGCCGGTCAGGTTGGCAGGTTCGCCTGCCAGTGCGGCACGTTTCCGTTCGGCCCTGATCGCAGTGGCATGGGCAATAAACTCTTGCGCCACTTTTTGCTCGGCAATGGTCCAGCGCGCTCTGGCCGCCTGCTCGCCGGCAACGGCGATCAGTTCCTGATGGCGGGCCAGGAATTTTTCGACCTGGGTCACATAATAGGCGAGGATTTCGGTCGCCGTGTCCATCGCAGTCAGGCCTCCGCCAATCACGACCGCCGGCAGCCTCACCTGGAAATTGGCCAGTGAATCGGATCTGGCCGCGCCGGTAAGCTGTAAAGCCATCAGAAAGTCGCTGGCAGCGCGTACACCGGGAGCCAGACTGTTGGGGACAGACAGCAGGTTGGGTCGGCCCGCGCCAGTGCACAGGGCAATATGATCAAACCCCAGCTCGAAGGCCTGGCTGGTTGTCAGCGTGCCGCCAAATCTGATGCCGCCGGTCAGTGAAAATCCGGCGCGCCGTTCCAGCAGTCTGCGAATAATGGTGAGAAAGTTCTTGTCCCAGCGAACCGTGATGCCGTATTCGGCCACACCGCCAAAGCCAGCCGCGATACGCTGGTCCAGTGGTTGTTCCAGGCTTGATATTGTTTTGACCGGCTCCGAGGCATCGGCGCCGGGTTCGATTTTCAGTCCGTCGATCAGCGCGACGGAATGACCATCATTTAGCAAGTAATGGGCGAGAGTGAAACCGGCTGGTCCGGCGCCGACAATCAGAATCTTCTTGCCGGTCTGAGCTCGCGGTACGGGTTGAGTCAGATTCAGCGGATTCCAGCGGGTCAGCAGGGAATAGATTTCGAATCCCCACGGCAGCCTGAGAACATCTTTAAGAACACGGGTTTCTGCTTGCGGGATATCGACCGGCGTTTGCTGCTGAAAGATGCACGCCTTCATGCAGTCATTGCAGATTCGATGCCCGGTTGCCGCAACCATTGGGTTATCCAGCGCGATCATGGCCAATGAGGCAATCGGCAAGCCTTCGGATTTAAGCTGGTGAAACTCGGAGATTCTTTCTTCGAGCGGGCATCCGCCGAGCTCCTCACCGACTGCCGAGCGCTTGAACCGGTTCTTTGCTCCGGGCTCAGCACGCAGTCCGTGCGAGCATGAATCCTTACCGCTCTTGTGGCACAACAGGCAGTATTTGGCCTGGTCGAGCGCGCCCGCCAGATCCGTGCCTTTATCGGTCAGGGCGAATCCGTCGCGGTGGTGCGCAGCCGCCGGCTTGATTCGGTGAATCCTTATGGTGTGTTCGCTGGCTGGTGATTCGGGCAGCGATCTTGAGTCCAGGTCGGTAACCCGGTTAAGCGGATCTATGGGTTGCGGCTGGCTAAACAACACGCTATGACGATGAGTCAGTCGGCCGTCTTCGGTGCCAGCGGCCCAGGCCGCATATTCGCGAGCAATATCAAGTGCGGCGCGGGCCGTTTCTTTTTGTTCAGCGTCTTTGGATTTGAGCTGAGAGGTCCAGGCGAGTACCTGCCGTGCAAACGATTCCTCATCAAAAGGGTCAGCTTCAAGGTCGATTAATTGAGTCCGACGTAGTTCGTGATCAATCCGCTCCCGCTGCGCCGGTTCGATCGTCAGTAGCGACTGTCGCTTAACGAATTTGTATTTCGCCCTCAGAACCGGGCTGACCGCCTCATGTTCGAGTCGCAGTGTTTCAGCGGACCGTTCAATGCTGAACAGCGCCGGGATGAACCGGTCCACGGCACGGGCCAGATCAATCAGTAACAACGATTCCTGCAAGCGGTCTTGCGGCGCCGCTAACCGGGCCGCCGCCAGGCGCTGGTGTAAATCCTGGTCAGATAACCGCAACCAGTCAAGAAACTCACCGTCGAGCCTGGCCAGGCCCGCAGGTGTTTGCAGTTGGCCGAAGCTGAGTCCGAACCGCAGCTCGGGGCCCGACGAAAGAGAGGGGGCAGTCACCGCCGGGCTCGGGGTAACTGGCGTTTAGCGCTCGAGGTATTGCTCTTTATCTTTAACTGATTGCCATTCATCAGCATCTGCCGGGGCTGCTTTGGTGCGGGTAATGCTTGGCCACTTATCCATCAACTCAACATTCAAGGCGATCCATTTTTCCTGGTCTTCGGGGACGTCTTCCTCGGCGTAAATGGCTTCAACCGGGCATTCCGGGATGCACACAGCACAATCGATGCATTCGTCAGGATCAATAACCAACATGTTCGGGCCCTCGCGAAAGCAGTCCACCGGACAGACATCGACACAATCGGTGTACTTGCATTTGATACAGGACTCGGTCACTACATGGGTCATGGGTTGGCCTACGGGGTCTGGATACAGTTGGGAATAGTCGGAGCCGGCAACGAATTGCCAGACTCAGAATCATGCATTATTGTTAGTGTACAAACAGATTAACCCTAGGAAATCATTGGGTGCTTGCTGGCTGGTGGTGACCGGCTGGCAGGTTTCAGCTGTCAAGTTTCGGCTGTCAAGATTTTCACAGCAAGGATTGTTATGTTGCACTGCCCAATTCTAGCGCCTAGCGCTGGCGTGCTCAAACGCTGATGACTCTCACCGGGAATCCTGTTGTGCCAACGCTATTGGCCGATGGGCCGGCGTCTCCTGTCACAATCCGCCCAGAGACGCTGGAACAGGGGCTTTCCACGCTTTCAGCACTGGCCGGGCAGCCGCCGAGCCAACCCCCGGGAGAGCCGGTCCTGATCGCCGGAGGCACGGATATTTACCCGGCTCGAGTCGGTCAGACCCTGATGTCGCCGACAATCGATCTGTCGGCGCTGACCGAACTGAGTGGTGTCAGCCGGACCCGGATCAGTGATCAGGACTTTATTCGAATCGGCGCGATGACCCGCTGGGCGCAGTTGCGTGATCGCGGTTCGCCGCTCCTCGCCGGTCCGGCCCATGATGCGCTGGCGATGGCGGCGGCCGAAGTCGGCGGCAGGCAGATTCAGAACCGGGCGACATTGGGCGGCAATCTGTGCAATGCCTCGCCCGCGGCAGACGGCGTACCGGTCTTGCTCGCGCTTAACGCTTCCGTGGTGTTGAGCAGTACCGACGGTTCAAGAATTCTGCCTGTTGATCAGTTCATAACCGGGCCGCGCCGTACCGTGTTAAGAGCCAATGAGCTGCTCGAAGCGATTCTCATTCCTGACACGGCATCCCTGCCTGGTCTTTGTCATTCGGCTTTTCTCAAGCTCGGGCAACGCCGGTATCTCGTGATTTCCGCCGCAATGGTCGCGATTTCGCTCCGCTGGTCCGGTGTCGGGAATCCGGTTCTGGAGGCCGGTGCGGTTGCGGTCGGGTCGTGCGGGCCCGCGGCTTGCCGGCTGGCGCAGCTTGAGCAGCAACTGCGCGGGCTGTCGCCAGGGCAATTGCATCAGTTGAGCGAGCGGGCACTAAATCCGGACTGGCTGCAGCCTCTAAGACCGATTACCGATATGCGCGCCTCGGCTGCATACCGAACCGGGGCGGTAGACATCATGATTCGTCGCTGCTTGGCAGTGCTATCGCAAGCGCCCGGCCAGTCAGCCGTGGGGGGATTGTCATGAACAAAACCCTTCTTACACTAACTATTAACGATCGCGAGAAGTCATTTGATTGCAGCGGTAGCGAACGACTCAGTGCCTTGCTGCGCTCGAACTGCGGGTTGACGGGAACCAAAATTGGTTGTCACGCGGGCGACTGCGGTGCTTGTACTGTTCTGCTCGATGACCAACAAGTGTGTGCGTGTCTGGTCCCTGCGAGTCAGTTGTCCGGTGCGCGGGTGACAACCGTCGAGGCGCTGGCCGGGCTGAAAAAACCCGATGGCACCGCAATCGGGGCCCGGCTTGCAAAAGCATTTGCCCTAACCGGCGCGTCGCAATGCGGTATTTGCACGCCCGGCATGTTGATGGCGGCTGCCGAATTACTGTTGCGGCAAGACTCTCCCACTCGGGAGCAGGTGCTTGACGCCATTGGAGGGGTTTTATGCCGTTGCACAGGCTATCTGAGCATTGTTGAGGCTATAAAACTCGCTGGCTCTACCAAGGATGTTGACTCATTTTATGAGTCGATCGCGCCCGCGGGTAAGGCCGTTGGCGCCCGGATCTCCCGTCTGGATGTGGCCGGAAAACTGGACGGCAGTGCTTTGTATGGGGCTGATTTTGTTGTTGAGGATGCGCTCGATCTGCATATTGTGCGTTCGCCGTATGCAAGAGCCCGGTTCAGGTTTGGTGACCTGGCTGCCTGGCAGGCACGCCACCCGGGAATTGCGGGTTTTGTAACCGCCGCTGACATTCCGAATAACCAGTTTTCGATTTTTGCTGAGCTTCGGGACCAGCCTGCACTAGCCGTCTCCGAAACTCGGTTCGTCGGGGAGGCAGTGCTGGCAGTGGCTGGTTCTGCGCGCGCGCTGGCTGCGCTTGCCGACGATCCCGTGCCGGTGAGTTTTCAGGCCATGCCGCCGATTTCCGATATGCAGGCCGCGACGGCGCCGGGCGCCCATCCGGTCCAGGCCCGATACCCGGACAACATTCTGTGTCGCGGCCACGTGCATCAGCCCGGCTCGGGAACGCAGACGCCAACCGGCCTGGTGCAAGTGTCCGGGCAAATGCAAACCGCTTATCTCGAACATGCCTATATTGAGCCCGATGTCGGCTACGCCTGCTGGCACGAACCAGGCGGTGAGTTTGATCTGACCGTTGTGGTCTCAACTCAAACCCCTTATATGGATCGCGACGAGATCGCCTGGATGTTCGAACTTCCGTGCGACCGGGTTCGGGTAGTGCCGTCAACCGTTGGCGGCGGGTTTGGCGGCAAACTCGACATGGCGGTTCAGCCGCTGGTTGTTGCTGCCGCGAGAAAACTGAACCTGCCTGTGCGACTGGTCATGGAGCGGCCGGATGCAATGGTGGCCACGACCAAGCGTCACCCGTCGGCAATGTCCGCAACCTTAAGCGCTGACGCATCCGGGCGTTTCGGGCGATTCGTTTTTTCCGGAGATTTCAACACCGGGGCTTATGCCTCGTGGGGGCCTACTGTTGCCAATCGCGTGCCCATTCATGCAAGCGGCCCTTATCGCTATGAATCGGTACTGGCCGATACGCGTGCGATCCTGACCAATGATTCGGTTTCTGGCGCGTTTCGCGGTTTTGGCGTCCCGCAGGCTGCTTTGCTGACTGAGTCGCTCATTGACGAACTGGCCGAACAACTCGATATTGATCCGCTGGCGTTACGTCTGCAAAACGCGATGCAGGCGGGCGACAAGACGCCGACCGGGCAGACGCTGACGGCGAGTGTCGGCATGGTGGCCTGTCTCGAGGCGTTGCAGCCGGCCTGGGAGGCGTCCCTGGCCGAAGCCAGGATCTACAACCGGCAGGTGAGCGCGGTGATGTCCGGGGAGCTCAGCAACCAGGCCGGTCCAGACCGAACGGCCAGTCCGCTGAATGCTGATCCGTCCCGGTGGGGGCAGGGAACAACCCGGCGCGGCGTAGGTATCGCATGCATGTGGTACGGAATCGGAAATACCGTGATTGCCAATCCGTCAACCATGACAGTCGGCTTGCGGCCGACCGGGCGGTTTATGCTTTACAACGGAGCGGTCGACATCGGGCAGGGGACTTACACCGTGATGCCGCAGATGTGTGCCGATGCACTCGGCGCGCCTGTCGCGCTTTTTGATCAGATATATGCCGATACCGGGTTGACCGAAGATGGGGGGAAGAGCTCTGCCTCGCGGCAGACGTTTGTCTCCGGAAATGCAGCCCGCCTGGCCGGTCGGCAACTCCGTGAATTGCTTTGTCGCCAACTGGGGGTAAGCGTTGAAGCGGTATTGCAGTTTGACGGGCCATTGGTAAAAGGCATTGCCGGGACGCGTGTCGCTGAGCTGGATTTGCGGACGCTGCCGCGCGATCAAAATGGCGATGTCTTGCTCGGTCGGGGGTTTTTTAATCCGCCTACGCAGCCTCTTGATGAGCACGGTCAGGGCGTCCCGTACGCGACCTACGGTTTTGCCGCTCAGTTGGCAGTAGTCGAGGTTGATCTGGAGCTGGGTTCGACGCGGGTTGTTCATATTCATGCGGCTCATGATGTGGGGCGCGCGATAAACCCGACGCTGGTCGAAGGGCAGATTCATGGTGGTATTGCCCAGGGCCTGGGTTTGGCTCTGATGGAAGAATACAAAAGCGGTGTGACCGACAACTTGCACGATTACCTGATTCCCACTGCGGGTGATATGCCCGCCATTACAACTTATCTGATCGAAGACGCGGAGCCGCTTGGCCCGTATGGAGCCAAAGGCGTAGGCGAGCCAGCCCTGGTTGCCACTGCGCCGGCGATTCTGAATGCTATTCGGCATGCCACCGGCGCGAAGCTCACCCAGGTGCCGGTGACGCCTGACCGTCTCCTGGCAGCACTAGGTCGATGAGCGCTTCCGAAGCAGCCTCGCACATTGTCTGTGACGCTTGTCCCGTTTTGTGTCGGATCAAAGAAGGGCGGAGTGGCGCCTGTGATCGTTACGCGAATGTGCAGGGTCAGCTCACCCGGGTTGATCCGCTGGTTCTGATGGCCGGTCGTGGGGCGGCTGATCACCAAGACAGCCAATCTGTTGCGGTCGATCCCGATGCATGGGACGGACAGATAGTTGGTCAGCCGGTTTTTGTGTCTGGCGTCGGCTCCGGTACCACGTACCCCGATTACAAGCCAGCGCCGTTTATTGTTTCTTCGGACGTCGCCGGTGTCGATAGTGTGACCGTGGTAACCGAGGGAATCTTCAGTTATTGCAGTTTGCGAATCAAGATCGATACCGATCGATTTCTGGGGCCGGAGTGCGCGACCGTTCGCTACCAGGGGGAAGCGGTCGGCCATGTCACCACCCACGAATATGGCTCCCAATTCCTGTCGGTCGGTGGCGTTCATCATCTTACCGGCGGAGGCAAAAAAGAAGGGCGCGTGACCGCCGAGTTAATGATGGCCCTGGGCAACAAGGAAGCGGCGCAGCTGTCCATAGAGGGCGGCGCTGAGCTGACCGTGCAGGCTGATCGTGCTCCATTTGTGAACGGCCGGGAAGAGTCGCGTATGCGGGTAGGCTGTGGGTCAGCGGCGATCGGGATGTTTGCCCGGCAATGGCAGGAACACGTTGACGAGGTTATTGTGGTCGATGATCACATTACTGGTGTTCTTAGCGAACATCAGGCCGGCCAATTCTTGGGTATGCCAGTCTCGGGCGTTCGCCTAAGGGGGCGACGGTCTACGCCGGGCAGGTATTTTCAGGTGGCCGAGCCTGGTAGCGGCTGGGGTGGAACAAGTATTACCGATCCGCTCAGTATTATTGAGTCGTTTGATCCCAGTCGGGCCCGGGCCGGGATGCGCTTGTTGATGGTGTCGACCACTGGAGATGACGCGGCCTGGTATGTTCTGGATGATGGTCTGATTCCCCGGGAAACCAGCATGCCGGCCGCGGTGCGCCGTGTGGTCGAACGAATCGGCGAGAACTGTGAACCGTCTTTGACCTCGATTGTTTTCGTTGCCGGGGCGGGCGGGTCGCTGCGTGCTGGCGTCACCGATAATCCGGTCCTGCTGACCCGTTCAATCAAGGAAACACTGGTTCGAGTGACCTGTGGCGGCGCCCCCTGTTATATCTGGCCCGGCGGTGGCATCACGCTGATGGTTGATGTGGCCAGGATGCCTGAGGGCTCGTTTGGCACCGTGCCGACACCTGCCATTGTGGCGCCGATTGAATTCACCATGAGTCAGCAGGATTTTTCGGCGCTGGGCGGCCATACCGATCAAGTCCAGTCATTGGATTCAGTCCTGCGCAACACCCGTCATGAAATCAGGCCGTGGCCGGCTGATAACCCCTGGCCGGGCGTCGGATGAGAGGCGCCTGCGTCCGGCGGCTGGCGGCTTCGCGCTGGCATTTTCAGCACGGCCCGATAGACTTGATCATCAATCTCGACGGTCACACCCAGGTCGCCGCCCAGGCAATCGAAGAGGTGTTCGGTGAGTTTTCTTCATTATTGACGGCAATGGTCGCCTGTTTGCCTCAATTGCGTCAGCCGGCCAGTCAGATTGAGCCGTCGGAAGTGTTTTCCCGGGTTAGCGAAGATCCAATGGCCAGTCGGGTTGTCGAATTGATGCTGGCGGCCGTTGCGCCGCATACCGACTTGTTTCTGACACCAATGATTGCGGTTGCCGGAAGTGTTGGGCAAGCCGTGCTCGAAAGGCTTGAGCGACCTGGCCTTGATCGGATTATTGTCAACAATGGCGGCGATATTGCGCTGTTTCTGGCCGCCGGGCAGCAATGGCGCGGTGCTATCACTGCCGACCTGAATCTGGCTAAGCCAATGCCGCATCTTGAGGTATCCGCCGCTTCATCGGTACGCGGAATTGCCACCAGTGGTTGGCGGGGACGTAGTTTTTCGCTCGGCATCGCCGATGCAGTAACCGTGCTTGCTGATCACGCCAATACCGCCGACGCTGCTGCCACGCTAATCGCGAATGCGACCAATGTCGAGAGTCCGGCGGTTGCCAGAGCGCCGGCGCGAACGCTCGATCCGGATTCGGACCTGGGTCAACGAAAAGTCACGATCGACGTTAATCAATTGTCAGATGCGGAAATCACCTGCGCGATCCAGGCCGGCTGTGAATTCGCCGAACAACTCCTAAACGCGCACCATATCAGGGCTTATCGCATCGCCCTGGCCAACCAGACTGCCTCCAATCAGACCAGCCCCGATTTGCTAATGTCGGCAGGGATGTCAGAATGCAGCGCATAGGCGTCAACTGCCGGCTTTTACTATTGAACTTCCCAAGGAGAAGTAAATGATTCAAGAACCTCGATGGATGGGTGTTAAGCGAACCGGGTCCCGTAAGATTTCGGGACTAAAGCAGATCGCCTTGCCGCTATTGGCTGCCGCATCGTTCTTGGTCAGTTCGGCTCCGGCGCAGGCCGCTGATCCGATTCGGGTTGGCGAAATAAATAGTTACAAGCGTTTTGCAGCATTTCTGGTGCCGTACCGCCAGGGCTGGGAGATGGCGCTCGAAGAGGTCAACGCAGCCGGTGGTATCAACGGTCGCCCGCTGGAGATCATCGCGCGCGATGACGGCGGGAACCCGGGCAACGCGGTGCGGGCTGCTGAAGAGCTGCTCGCCCGTGAAAAAGTCGATTTACTTGCCGGCGGCTTCTTATCCCACATCGGTCTCGCGTTGTCAGATTTTGCGTTGCAGCGTAAGACGTTCTTTCTTGCCGGCGAGCCGCTGACCGACAAGATCGTCTGGGAAAAAGGCAACGACTACACATTCAGGTTGCGCCCCTCAACCTATATGCAGGTTGCGATGCTGGTGCCGGAAGCCGTAAAAAGCGGCAAGAAACGCTGGGCGATGGTGTATCCCAATTATGAATACGGGCAATCTGCCGCGGCTACGTTCAAGAAGCTCATGACTGAAGCCATGCCTGATGTCGAGTTTGTCGGTGAGCAAGCGCCTCCGTTGTTGAAAATTGATGCCGGCGCCGTCGTGCAGGCGCTGGAAGAGCTCAAGCCGGATGGCGTCTTTAACGTTCTGTTTGGTTCGGATCTGGCCAAGTTCGTTCGGGAGGGCAATACTCGCGACCTGTTCAAAGACCGCGAAGTGATCAGCCTGCTGACCGGTGAGCCCGAGTATCTCGATCCGCTCAAGAAGGAAGCGCCGGAAGGCTGGCTGGTGACGGGTTATCCTTGGGACAAAATCGACATTCCGGAGCATCAGGCATTTCTCGCGGCCTACCAGAAAAAATACGACGACTATCCCCGTACCGGCTCAATCGTTGGATATGCAATGGTGAAAGCACTGGCAGCCGGATTGATTGCAGCCGATTCAACTGATTCGCAAGACCTGATCAAAGCGTTTCGTGGTCTCAGCTTTGACACGCCGTTTGGTAAGGCGATGTTCCGGGAGCAAGACCAGCAATCCACCCTGGGGGCGTTCGTCGGACGCACCACTCAGGTGGATGGCAAAGGCACCATGAAAGACTTCAGCTATCAGGATGGCGCAGACTTTCAGCCCTCGGATGAAGAGGTCGCAGCCCGTCGAGGCGACGCAAAATAACCCAGGGCGTTTGAATGTCTGTTGACGGTTTGCTGGTTCAGCTCCTGACGGGGCTCGCCAGCGCGTCTACACTGTTTCTGATTGCGGCCGGTTTATCGCTGATTTTCGGCGTCACCCGAATCGTCAATTTTGCGCATGGCTCGCTCTACATGGTGGGCTTGTATTTCGCCTACTCGCTGGTCGAGTGGCTGGGCGATACCGCGTTGGGATTCTGGGGGGCTTTGCTCGCGGCTGCGCTCGCGGTCGGTCTGCTTGGCGCGCTGATTGAGTTGCTCATCCTGCGACGTATTTATCAGGCCCCCGAGTTGTTTCCGCTGCTTGCGACGTTTGCGCTGGTGCTTGTTTTTCGTGATGCGATCCTCGCGATGTACGGCGGAGAGGAATTGTTCGGCCCGCGTGCGCCGGGTCTTGAAGGCTCGGTTCGCTGGTTGGGGCGCTCGATTCCTGAGTACGACTTGCTGCTGATAGCGATCGGTCCGATTGTTCTGGCCTGTTTGTGGTGGGTATTGACCCGGACCCGCTGGGGGACGCTGGTGCGCGCCGCGACTCAGGATCGCGAGATGGTCGGGGCGTTAGGGGTTAACCAGGCCTGGCTGTTCACCAGTGTTTTTGCTTTGGGGGCTTTCCTGGCCGGACTGGGCGGCGCGTTGCAATTGCCACGTGAACCGGCCAGTCTGGAACTCGACCTGATTACGCTGGGTGATGCGTTTGTTGTGGTGGTCGTCGGCGGAATGGGCAGTATTCCCGGTGCGTTCCTGGCGGCGCTGATAATCGCCGAACTCAAGGCGCTGTGTATTGCTGTGGGGCAGGTCGAGATCTTTGGCATCACTTGGTCGTTTTCCAAGCTGACACTTGTGGTTGAGTTCATTGTGATGGCCGCCGTCCTGATCTGGCGGCCATTCGGTTTGCTCGGGAAACCGGCCGCCGTAAGCCGCAATCCGGCTGAAACCGAGTTGCCGTTGCGGCGCTTGCCGGTTGGATTCAAAGCGGTTGCGCTCGGTGTCGTTCTGGTCTTGTTTACCGTGCCCTGGCTGGCCGAGGAATATCCGTATTTGCCGGTCCTGATGATCGATGTGCTGGTTGCTGTTCTGTTTGCCACCAGCCTGCATTTCATCATGGGGCCGGGCGGTATGCATTCGTTCGGCCATGCCGCGTATTTTGGTCTTGGCGCCTATGGTGCGGCTCTTTTGCTGTTGTCGGCACAAGTGCCGATGGTTCTTGCCCTGTTGCTGGGTCCGCTGTTGGCAGGCCTTGGGGCGATTATCTTTGGCTGGTTTGCCGTGCGGTTGTCAGGCGTGTATCTGGCGATGCTGACGCTGGCGCTCGGACAGATTGTGTGGGGCATTATTTTTCAATGGGATGATGTCACCGGCGGCTCCAACGGTTTGCTTGGTCTCTGGCCCGCCCCGTGGCTGGCAGACAAAAGTTCGTACTACCTGCTTACGCTGATTGCCACGATTGCAGGAGTGGCGATCCTCTGGCGGGCGTTGCAGTCGCCGTTCGGATATGCGATGCGGGCGGTTCGTGATTCGCCTTTACGCGCGGAATCCATCGGCATTAACACTCACTCGGCTCAGTGGTACGGTTTTATTTTGGCCGGGCTGGTGTGCGGCCTGGCTGGCGCACTGTTTGCGTTTTCCAAAGGCAGTATTTCGCCCGAGATCATCGCCGTCGGTCGCTCAATTGATGGCTTGGTTATGGTATTGCTTGGCGGCATGCAGACCCTGGTCGGGCCGCTTGTTGGCGCTTCGCTCTTTACCTGGCTGGAAGATACGATCGCCCGTGAAACAGACTACTGGCGGGCGATGCTGGGCGCGGTGATCCTGTTGCTGGTTATGCTGTTCCCCGGAGGGGTGGCCGGCACTTTGCGCGATGTGTTTGGCAAGCAGGAGCAGCCGTCGTGAGTAGCCTGCTTCAGGTTAACGGATTGCGCAAGGCGTTCGGTGGCGTGCAGGCAGTGTCGGATGTTTCATTCGCGCTGTCGGCCGGTCAGCTAATGGCTTTGATCGGACCCAACGGCGCGGGCAAATCCACCTGTTTTAATTTGTTAAATGGCCAGATTCGGCCAGACAGCGGCACCGTACTACTTGATGGTCAATCGTTGATCGGCTTGCCGCCGCGCAAAATCTGGCGACTCGGTGTTGGGAGGACTTTCCAGATTACCGCCACTTTTTCTTCGATGACGGTTCGCGAAAACGTGCAGATGGCATTGCTGTCACATCATCGCCAACTGACCCGGCCGTTGGCAGGGGCTGCGCGCGATCAATATGTCGAGCAGGCCGATCAGTTACTCGAGCAGGTGAGCATGGTTGATCAGGCAGAAAGAGCGGCATCGGTCCTGGCTTATGGCGACCTCAAAAGACTGGAGCTGGCGGTCGCGCTGGCCAATTCGCCGCGCTTGCTGTTAATGGACGAGCCGACTGCCGGCATGGGGCCGCGTGAACGCATTGAACTGATGGCGCTGACTGCCGGCATCGCCCGCGCCCGGCAGATTGCGGTTCTGTTCACTGAGCACGATATGGATGTCGTGTTCGGTCACGCCGATCAGGTGTTGGTGCTGGACCGGGGCGAATTGATCGCGCAAGGGGAGCCAGCGGCGGTCCGGGCTGACCCAACAGTCCGTGCGGTCTATCTGGGCTCGCGCTCGGAGCGCTGAAGATGCTTAACGTCAAGAATCTGAATACTTTCTACGGGCGCGCTCACATTCTGTTCGATGTGTCGCTGGCGGTAGAGCCTGGTGAAGTCGTGGTCTTGCTCGGGCGTAACGGGGCCGGCAAATCCACCACGATGAAGTCGATCATGGGCTTGACGCCGGTTGCAGACGGCGCCGTCAGTTTCAAGTCGACGCCGATAAACCGCTTACCGCCGTTTCAAATCGCGCGGCTCGGTTTGGGTTATGTGCCCGAAGACCGGCGTGTGTTTACTGGACTGACCGTTCGGGAGAACCTCGAAGTGGGGCGTCAGACAGATCTCAAGGGAGTTGAGCATCCGTGGGACTGGTCCCGGTTGGTGACCTTGTTTCCGAATCTGGGCGAAATGCCGAACCGGCTGGGCAGCCAGATGTCGGGCGGCGAGCAGCAAATGCTGTCGATTGCCCGCACCCTGATGGGCAACCCACAATGCCTGTTACTGGACGAACCGTCCGAAGGGGTCGCCCCGGTCATTGTCGATCAGATGGCCCAAGCCGTTCTGAAGCTGAAAGAGCAGGGCGTTGGTATCTTGCTGTCAGAGCAGAATCTGCATTTCGCGCAGCAAGTGGGGGATCGGGCCTACATCATTGAAAAAGGCCGGATACAGTTCAGCGGCACGATGGCCGAGCTGAATGACAACCAGGCGGTTCGCGAGCAATATCTGGCGCTTTAAGCCGGCAGCGGGCCTGCTAGTGGCTATGGCATCATTTCGGCATGAAATCCCCCCGAAGCCGACTTATCAAAAAATTCAACCGATCACCACGAATTCGTCTTCGGGTGCGCCGCAATGCCAATGCCGGGAGTGAGGCCTGGTCAAACTGGCTGGTGGTACGAATGACCGTCTCCATCCTTGAGTTGCGTGGCAAACACGCGCTGGCTCATATCAAAGCGCTCAACCGTGATCAGCCGACTGCGATTGATACCGGCCTGGATCGCTCAAGTTTCTGGAAAGTTGCCGCCATTGCGCTGGCCGGGCTGATTCAGAATGAGCGTCAAAACGTCCCCAGCAGCAAGCGACGGCAAGCGGCCAATCTGGCTTGTCTGATTATTGCGGAGCACGCCCAGGAGCTGGCTAACGGAGATCAGGTTGATCTGCTGGTCGATAGCGGCGGCAATCTCGACCTTGTTCATCACCATGCCGAAGACCAGCCGACCACGCGGATACCGCTGGGCTCGCCGATGGACGCGTTATCGACCCGCGACAGTTCTGACTGACAGAAACGCCAGGCAAAAAAAAGCCGACCTGCTTGGTTCAGGTCGGCTCGGGTATCAGGCTTGTGACAGTCCTGCAGGCGATTTTTAATGTCGCTGGCGTGTCAGTGCTTTTTTGGCTGGTTTCACTGACGCGGACTGTGGCCTCTCCTCCCCCGGCTGGTTTTTAGGGGTTGATGACTGATTGACGCAAGGCCTGGAGTCCTTTTGCCAATTCGTTCATCGATTCTGACGTCGCTTTCATGGCAATCTCTAATCGTTGCCTGTCGTCTTTTCCTTCTGCGCGAAGTTCAACGTCAACTAAAACTTGTCTGAGGCGTGGGCGCATCTGGGATGGCGCTTTTGCCAGTGCGGCTTCGAGAACCTGAGTCCGCTTTGCCTCGAAGGCGACCGGGTCTTTCTGGTAAAGATCCTGCCATTCATCAAAATCAAAGTCGTCGGTGTTCAGATTCATCGTCTTACCCTGCCGTCTGTCGGTTGTCTGCAACCGGTAGAACTGATTCTGCGACCGTTCGTCGGTTTGCCAGAGGACTTTTCGCACGATTTGACCGATTACGGCGACGCGACTCCCCTAAGTTTTGGCTGGGTTGCCACGAACCAGCAGCCAGATCGGCCGCATGCGCTACCCTTGGGGCTTTCCTGCCTGCGCCACGGCCATGATCATTTCTTCGCTGTTAGATACCGACTTGTACAAATACACCATGATGCAGGTGGTTTTGCATCACTTTCCGGGCGCTCAGGTCGAATATCGCTTCAAGTGCCGAACCCCTGGCATTGACCTGCGGCCCTATATCGATGAAATCAATGAGGAAATCGCCGCACTGTGTACCTTGCGGTTCAGCGAGCGCGAGCTGGCCTATCTGCGCGGGATGCGGTTTCTGAAGAGCGACTTCGTGGATTTCCTGGGGTTGTTCCAGATGAACGCCAAGTATGTGTCGGTCAAGGCGTCGCCGCTGAACAATGGCGAAATCGACATCGTGGTGGAAGGCCCGTGGCTGCACACCATCTTGTTTGAGATTCCGGTTCTTGCGATCGTCAACGAGATCTATTTTCGTCACACACAGCCAACCCCTGATCTGGCCGAAGGCCGTCGGCGGCTGGCTGAAAAAGTGGCGCTAATTACCGCCGATGCCGATCTGAGCGAGATCCGGATTGCCGATTATGGAACCCGCCGCCGTTTCTCCCGCCTGTGGCAGGAAGAAATTATCCTGACCGGCCGCGACAAACTGGGAGAGGCATTCGCGGGTACCTCCAATGTCTATTACGCGATGAAGCACGGCGTGATCCCGCTTGGGACGATGGCGCATGAGTATCTTCAGGCGTGCCAGGCGCTTGGGCCGCGCCTGCGTGATTCCCAGGTGTTCGGGTTTGAGACCTGGGCTCACGAATACCGGGGCGACCTGGGTATCGCCTTATCCGATGTTTACGGCATGGACGCGTTTCTGCGCGATTTTGACCTGTACTTCTGCAAGCTGTTTGATGGCGCCCGGCACGATTCCGGCGATCCGTTCCAGTGGGGAGAGCGGTTAATCGCCCATTATGAGCAGAACCGGGTAGACCCTCTGACCAAAACCCTGATTTTTTCGGACTCATTGAACTTCCCGCTTGCCGTCCGCCTGTTCGAGCGGTTCCGCGGGCGGGCGCGTCTCGCTTTCGGCATTGGGACCAACCTGACGAACGATCTGGGTTACCAGCCGCTGCAGATCGTGATGAAGATGGTCCGCTGTAATGGGCAGCCGGTAGCCAAGCTGTCAGATACGCCTGCCAAGAACATGTGCGAGGATCAAAACTACGTGAATTACCTGCGTCAGGTGTTTGAAATCACGGATTAGCCGCCTTCGACTGCTCTATCGGATTACTTTAGGGACTCGACCAGGTCGATGTAGTTCTGTTGTGCCTGAGCCTGCTCCATGCCTGCCAGTTCGTGCCAGGCATCCCATTTCGCCCGCCCGACGAAGTCCGTGGCACCCGGACGCTCACCGTCTGCGTCTCCCTGGCTTGACTGCTTGAATAGGGCGTAGAGCTTGAGTAATGTCAGGTTGTCCGGCTTTTCGGGCAACTGCTTCGAATCGGTGACGGCTTGCTCAAATGCCGGATTCTGGGTAGCCATGGCGTTGTTCTCAACTCAGGGGTGGGAAAGCGCGATAGTACCGTGGCCCCGCGGATTGCCTGCGAATTTCCCGTGTTTGTTGATGGGCTGATTCGGCGCCGTTTCGTTATGCCGCGCTAGTTGATTACACTTGGCCCTGTGATTAGCCTGCCCATCATCTTGTTGTTGCCGATTCTGGTTGCCCTGCCGCTCAGCGCCTGGGCCCCCAAGGCGCTTGGCCGGGCTCCGGCGATGGTCGCGTTTGTCCTGGCAATCCTGTGTGCACTGGGCATGTTGTTCTCGCATGCCGGTGTGATCATGCAGGGCGGGGCGGTTAGCTGGTCAATGGCCTGGCTTCCCGGCATGGGAATCAACTTCGGTTTGCGCCTTGACGCCTTAGCGTTTCTGTTCTGCTTCCTGATTCTTGGCATCGGCGCGCTGATCGTCATCTATGCCCGCTACTACCTGCACGACCACGATCCGCTCGACAAGTTTTATGTAACCCTGTCTGTCTTCATGATGGCGATGCTTGGTATCGCCTTGTCTGACAACCTGATCTCACTGGTTGTTTTCTGGGAACTGACTTCGGTTTCCAGCTTCTTCCTGATTGGCTACTGGAGCGCAAACGCCGATTCGCGCCGCTCGGCAAGAGTGGCGCTGGCGGTTACCGGGGGTGGTGGGCTGGCGTTGCTCGCCGGGGCGGTCTTGCTGGGTCAGATTGGCGGTTCTTATGATGTCTCGGTGCTGATTGCCCAGCATGCACAAATTGTTGCTGATCCGCGGTATCCGTGGGCCTTATGCCTGATTCTGCTGGGCGCGTTTACCAAGAGTGCCCAGTTCCCATTTCACTTCTGGCTGCCCGCAGCGATGGCGGCGCCAACCCCGGTCTCGGCCTATCTGCATTCGGCCACGATGGTGAAGGCCGGGTTGTTTCTGGTAGCCAGACTGAGCCCGGTTATCGGCGACACCGAGTTATTTACCAGCCTGGTTGCCGGAGCTGGCTTGATTACGCTGGTCTTCGCTGCGATTACCGCCGTGTTCAAGCACGACCTCAAAGGCCTGCTGGCCTACTCGACGGTCAGTCACCTCGGGATCATCATGTTCCTGCTGGGCCTCAGCCAGCCGTTGGCCACTGTAGCGGCGGTGTTTCATATCTTGAATCACGCCTCGTTCAAGGCGGCGCTGTTCATGAGTGCCGGCATCATCGACCATGAGGCGGGCACACGGGATATCCGCCGGCTCGGCGGCTTGGCGACGCTGATGCCGATTACGATGACGCTGGCAACCATCGCTGCCGCCGCAATGGCCGGGCTGCCACCGTTTAACGGGTTTATCTCAAAAGAGATGTTCTTTGAAGCGGCTCTGCACATTGAAGGCAACCCGGTACTGGCAGCGCTTGCGCCCTACATGGTGGTGGTGGGCGGCGTGTTTAGTGTTGCCTACTCGGTGCGCTACATTCACGATACTTTCTTCAACGGCAAACCGCGTGACGTTCCTGGCAAACCTCACGACCCGGCATTCGGCATGCGGCTCCCGGTTATCCTGCTGGTGATCGTCTGCATTGCGGTCGGATTGATGCCGTCGCTGATCGCGGAGCCACTGGTTCGGCAGGCCGCTATTTCAATTACCGGCCCGGCGCGAGCCGTACCGGAGTTTCATCTCGCGCTATGGCACGGCCTGAACCTGCCGTTGCTGATGAGTCTGATTGCGGTAGCCGTTGGTGTTGCCTTGTATTTCACCTTGCTGCGTCGGTTCCGCCTGCACGGGGTCAACGATGATCTGGTCTCGGCTCGCCGGCTGTTTGAGCGTCTGATTCAAGGCCTTATTGCCCGTGGGGTCCGGGCGACTGCCGCAATTGACAAAGGGTCTTTACAACGAACGATGGGCTTGATCTTTGCGTTCGTTCTGGTGGCGCCGTTCGTGGTGTTGTTGTTTGGTCCGGTAGAGCCGTTCGGGCGGGTGACGCCTGGAAGCCTGCCTACCCTGGCCACTGATCCGGTCGCCTGGATGGTCTGGATTGTCGCGATCACCGGAGCCGTCGGTGCGGTCTGGTGGCGGCGCCATCATCTGCGCATGATTATTTGCGCCGGCCTGGTCGGCCTGGCAAGCGTGCTCGCGTTTATGCGATTTTCCGCTCCGGACCTCGCCCTGACGCAGGTCTCGGTCGAAGTCGTCTCCACCGTGTTGTTATTCATGGGTCTGGCATTGCTGCCCGCGGGCAATGAGCAACACCGCCGGTCAAACCTGAAGCGCTCAGTTCACGGCATTCTGTCGATTGGCTGTGGCCTGGGTGTCGGCTGGCTGGCTTACTCGGCGATGACGCGGGAGGCCGGTTCGATTGCCTGGTACTTCATGGAGCGAAGCTATGTTGAGGGCGGCGGCAAGAACGTCGTCAATGTCATTCTTGTCGATTTCCGGGGTTTCGATACGCTGGGTGAAATCACCGTGCTGGCGATTGCCGGTCTCGGAGTGTTCGCGTTGCTTGACGGACTGCGGGTAAGCCGCCGTGAGCGGGCTCCAGATGGCAGCCCGTGGATTGCCGAGAAATTCCCGCTGATGCTGCGCGTTCTGGCGGGCTGGATCCTGCCGTTCGCTCTGTTGGTGGGTGTCTATGTCTTTCTGCGCGGTCACAATGCTCCCGGCGGGGGCTTCATTGCCGGGCTTATTGTCGCGGTCGGCCTGGTGTTGCAATACATGGCGTTCGGCTTGCACTCGGTCGAATCCCGGTTGCCGGTCCGCTACGACCGGGTGGCGGGTGTAGGCCTGATCATCGCAACATCAACCGGTATTGGCAGTCTGTTGCTGGGGTTCCCGTTCCTGACCAGCCACACAGCCCATCCGGTGCTTGGCTGGCTTGGCGAAGTGGGGCTGGCGTCGGCGGCCGCTTTTGACCTCGGGGTCTTTCTGGTCGTTGTCGGCGGCACCTTGCTGACGGTCCTGACCCTGAGCCGGGTGTCTCATCCTTTTGAGCTGCTGGCCGAAGCGCGGGCCAATGCCGCAAAGTCTGAGGGGAATCCCTGATGGAAATGCTGGTCGCCTCCGCGCTTGGGGTCATCGTGAGCTGCGCCGTTTTTCTGATCATGCGGGCCCGGACGTTTCCGGTCATTATCGGTTTGTCCCTGCTTGGTTATGCGGTGAATTTTTTCATTTTTGCCATGGGCAGACTGATGCCTGACGCGCCCCCGATCCTGCGCGACGGCTTGACGGTTGCTGCGGATCCCTTGCCACAGGCACTTGTCCTGACTGCCATTGTCATCGGATTTGCCATGACGGGTTTCATTGTTGAACTTGCGTTGCGGGCCCGTCATGAAACCTCCAGCGACCATGTTGATGCCGGACGCGGTGTGCCTGGTGTCGGTCGCATCGGGCTCCAGGAACCCGATCGTGCGCCGGAATTTACAGACCCTGATTCGCCGTCGTCCGAGGGTGACCGCTAATGGCGGGGCCGGTTTCCATTGCCCCGTTTGCGGTTGAAATGCAACCGCATCTGATCGCCTTACCGGTTTTGATTCCGTTGCTGGCCGGTGCTCTGGCCGCCGTAGTGGGCGGTTATTCACGCGGGCTGTCCCGGACAATCGGTTTGCTGGCGGCGCTCAGTCATGTGACCGTCAGCCTGTTGCTGCTGACATCCGTGCAAAGCGGCGAAGTGGAAGTCTATTCCATGAGTAACTGGGCGGCGCCGTTCGGCATCGTCCTGGTACTGGACCGTCTCAGCGCGCTGATGCTGGTGCTGACCAGCACACTCGCGCTGATTGGTCTGCTTTACGCCAATGCCGCATGGGCTGACCAGGGCCGGCGTTTTCAGGCGTTGTGGCAGTTTCAGTTGATGGGCTTGTCGGGCGCTTTTCTGACCGGCGATCTGTTCAATCTGTTTGTATTCTTCGAAGTCTTGCTGGCCGCGTCTTATGCGCTGTTGCTGCACGGCGGCGGGCGATCCCGGGTCGGTTCGACGTTTCATTTTGTTGTCGTCAACCTGACCGCGTCGTCGGTCTTCCTAGTCGCCGTCGCCTTGTTGTATTCGGTCACCGGCACTTTGAACATGGCGCACCTGGCTCTCTCGATTGAGCAGATCCCGCCACAAGATATCGGCCTGGTCGCGGTCGCCGGCATCTTGCTGTTGACTGTTTTTCTGATCAAGTCCGGGCTTGCCCCATTCCACTTCTGGGTGCCGGCCAGTTATGGCTCTGCGGCCGCGCCAGTTGTTGCCCTGATCGTCGCCAAGGTCGGGGCGTACGCGATTCTGCGGGTGTTCCCTTTGCTGTTTGGGGCAGATGCCGGTGCTTTGTCCGAGTTGGCGCGGCCCTGGGTCTTGACCCTGGCAATGCTGACCTTGCTGATCGGGTCCGCCGGCACGTTGGCATCGCAGACGCTGCGCCAACTCGCGGCAACGCTGACGCTGGTATCCATCGGGACGTTGTTCGTGCCGCTGGCAGTGGGCTCACCGGAAAGCCTGTCGGCCGCCACTTTCTATATGGTGCATTCAACCATCGCGACCGCCACGCTGTTTCTGGTTGCGGAATGGGTTGGCACGCATCGCGGCAAGCGCGGAGATCGCCTGCAACCGGGCCAGGCTATTTCTCATCCCATCCTGATCGGTGGTGCGCTGTTATGGGCAATGATCACCTCGGTCGGCCTGCCGCCTACCTCCGGCTTCATTGGCAAGATTCTGGTGCTCGATAGCCTGATGGCTTTTGAGGGCGCTGGCTGGCTATGGGCCGCTATTCTGTTCTCAAGTTTCTGCTCGCTGGTCGCGGTTTCGCGGGCGCTAAGTGTTTTGCTCTGGAACCATGCTGACGAAGTACCCGACGACCCTGAGGCTCAGAGTCACTGGGGTAGCCAGGAGCACTTGCTGACGCCGGTTCAGTCCGCTGATGGTCGTGCGATCGGTGCACTGATCGCCACCGCGATGGTGTTGTTACTCAGTCTGGCCATCGTGGTTTTTGCCGGGCCATTAAAAACCGAAACAGAAAAACTTGCCGGGCAGATCAAGGACCGGCATGGCTACACCGGGGCCGTGCTGAAACGCAGTCAGGCGTTCGAGCCTATCGTGAGGCCGTCGCCGGCGCAACGTGGCACCGCTTCAGCGGGCAGCGGAGGTAGCCAATGAGCAGACCGATGAGCCGGCAATTGCCAATGCCCTGGACATCATTGGGCGTGTTTGTCGGATGGCTGTTGCTAATGGGCGAAATCTCGCTGCTGGCGCTGCTTGGCGGACTGCTGTTTGCCTGGTTGTTGCCAAGACTTGCCAAACCGTTTGCGCCGCAAGCCAGGTCGGCTCAAAAGCCGGGCCTGATTTTATTGCTCGCCTGGCATGTGCTTGTTGACATCGTCAAGAGCAACATCATCGTGGCCAAGCTCGTGCTGGGCGATATCAGCAAACTGAATCCGGCGTTTATCACTGTTCCGGTCGATACTGACCACAGTTATGTGATCAGTCTTGTCGCCAGCATTATCACCATGACTCCGGGCACGCTCTCGGCTAGAGTCCACGAGACGCCCGATGAGAGCGGGTCCAGTATTGTGGTCCATGTACTTAATTGCGAAGACGAACAAGCGCTGATAGACGAAATCAAGACGCGCTACGAACAACCATTGCTGGAGATCTTTCAATGCTCGCCATCGCGTTGAACATCACCTACGTCGCATTTAGCGTCGCCTGTCTGCTTTGTCTGTGGCGCCTGTATCTTGGGCCAGACATGACCGACAGACTGCTCGCGCTGGATACGTTGTATATCAATGCGATGGGGCTGGCGATGCTGGTTGGCATCAGTGGCTATCTGCAGGGATCTGAATCACGGTCTTATTTTTACGAACTGGCGGTGCTGATTGCCTTGATGGGTTTTGTCGGGACAGTGGCCGGAGCCCGGTTCCTGGCCCGCGGCGACGCGATCGAATAGGCGATTACGATGACGTTTCTGATTGAGTTGCTTGTGTCCCTCTTGCTACTGGTTGGCGCTGTCTTTGCGTTGATCGGGGCTATCGGTCTGGTGCGTCTGCCAGATTTTTTCTCACGCTTGCATGCGCCGACAAAGGCTTCCACGCTTGGCATCGGAGCCGTGCTCACCGCTTCCATGCTGATCCCACTGGCAAGCGGCTTATTGCCCGGGCTGGCCGAGATGTTGTTAACGCTGTTTGTCTTTATCACCTCGCCGGTGTCGGCCAATATGTTGTCGCTGGCCCAGCTTCGTCAGACTGCAGGAGCAGGCTCATGAGTCAGGCGAACCCCGACGACATTCTGAACTTCTGGTTTGGTTCTCCTGACGATTCGCAGTTTGGGCAATCCCGCCCGGAATGGTTCAAGAAATCGGATGAGTTCGATCGACTGCTGGAGTCGCGATTCGGCTCACTTGTCGCCCAGGCAATAGACGGTCAACTGAATCACTGGGCTCAGCCTCCTGCATCAGCAGAATCTGCCCTGGGATTGGTTCTGCTGCTCGACCAACTGCCCAGAAATATCTACCGTGGAACCGCGCGCATGTACGCCGGCGACACACTGGCTTTGTTGACGGCCAAACGCATGATTGCCAACGGGCAGGATTTGCAACTGAACCCGGTGCAACGACAGTTCTGTTATTTGCCGTTTGAACATGCTGAAGACCGGGCGTTGCAGAACGAGTCGCTGCGCTTGTTTAAGTTGCTTGAACCATTCGAGCAAACGGCTGAGCTTTCGCAGTGGGCTTATAAACATGCGGTCATTGTTGAGCAATTTGGCCGCTTTCCGCATCGAAATCAAATATTGGGGCGTGTCAGTACTGCCGAAGAATTAGAGTTTCTGAAGCAGCCCGGGTCGGGCTTTTAGCGAGCGAATCATGAATGACTTCTGGGTATTGCTTCACCTGACAGGGGTTGTTGTCTGGCTGGGCGGCATGTTTTTCGCGCTTGCCTGCCTGCGGCCCTCTCTGGCCGGGTTGCCGGCTGTGAACCGGGCGCCTCTGATGGCCGAAGCTCTGGGGCGGTTCTTCCGCTACGTGGGCCTGGCGGTTGCGGGAATCTGGCTCAGCGGAATCCTGCTGATTGCACCGGTTGGCATGAAAGCAGCGCCGCTCGGCTGGCACCTGATGATTGGCGCAGCCTTGCTGATGACGGTCGTCTTTCTGGTCATCCGGCTGCTTGTTTTTCCGCGTGTCCAACGAGCGATTGCTGACGGCTTGCTGCCAGTGGCCGGTGCCGGCCTGAATCAGATTCGCTGGCTGGTCGTGATCAATCTGGTGTTAGGTGTCATTGCGGTGTGGGGCGTCACGTCCTTGCATTGATTTTTCAGTCGCCTGCGAAACGGACAGCCGATGTTGCAGATTGTTCTTGATGCCGATATCCGATTACAGGCGCGCAGACTGATTGACTGGCTGGGCACGACAAACGGCGACCCGTTCGTCCCAGACACCTTGATCGTCGGCGACACCGGCACCGGCATTTGGCTGCAACAACAGATTGCCCGCGAAATTTCGATCAGCGCCAATCTGAATATTGAACTTCCCGGGCGCTACATCTGGGGACAGGTGCAGTCGGCTCTAGACCAGACTCAGAGCCAGTCACCTTACGACCCGCTTGTCGCACGCTGGGCGATTCATCAGGTCGTCGAATCAGCGGCCGGTGAAATCTCGCCCCCCGAATGGCTTGCGCCGTTGCTGGCAGCCTGGCACAAGGCGTCCGAGCGAGACAGGATTGTTCTGACGACTGAGTTGGCCCGTCTGTTTGAACGCTATCTGACCTATCGGAGAAACTGGCTGGATGCCTGGGCCCGGCAAGAGGCTCCGGTAACCGCAATCGCTGCCTCTCGTCAGCGCCCCGGCGCCGCGCTGGAATTCGCCCGGCGTCACGAACCGTGGCAGGCGTGGTTGTGGCGGTCTTTGCTTCAGCGCACGGCCGGTTTTAGCTCGCGCCACCCGTTTGATGACTATCTTGAGCAACAGACATCTGGTGCTGCCCGGCCGGAGCGCGCATCGCCAGCATCGGCACCGGTATCGCCGGGGCGGGTCGCCTTGTTCGGGGAGTTGGGTCTGGCCAATGAGCAAATGCAAATACTCGCTCTGCTGGCCAGGTCGAAACCATCGGTCTGGTTTGCGAATGATCCCTCCCAGGGTTTCTGGGAAGAAATCCTCAGTCCCGCACAGGCGAGCAGACTGGCCGCAGCCGAGCCGGAATCAGCCTGGTTGTACGAGGATCAGCCGGCAGTTTTGGGCGAGTGGGGCAGACAAGCCCGCGATTCGCTCATTCAGATGCGGGCGCTTGAACAACAGGGGCAGGCACAGATCAATGATGATCATTTGCGCAGCAGAACGTTGCCCGTTGCCGAGACTACGCTGCGCCGACTTCAGGCGGCAGTGTTCGAGTTGTCAGATGACCCCTGGCAGGCGGACGGAGTTTTGCAGCCTGACGCCTCGCTTGAGGTTCACTCGACCCACAGTCTGTCGCGACAGGTTGATGTGGCCTGCGACCGGGTGATGGCGGCGATCGCCGCGCTACCTGATTTGCAGCCGGGTGAAATCGTCATTTTCTGCACCGATGTGGAAGCCGCCGCGCCGCTGATCCGGTCCACGTTTGGGCACCCGGCGCTCAGGCTGCCGGTACAGGTCTCGGGGCAATCCGCTGCGGTTAGTCCAAAAATCAGTGCGTTGCTGGCTCTGTTTGCACTGGTCGAGGGGCCCGCTCATGTCAACGCTGTGATTGACTGGTTTGAAGGACCGGCCCAAAGAGCCGGCGCCGGGTTGGGGGCCGAACTACTCGGTCAGATTCGGGAAACATTCCTGGCGGCCGGGTTGCACCGGGATGACCTGAGCCTGGCTGGTAGCGAGCAGGTTGAGCGACACGGTTGGCGGGAGGGCATTGACCGTCTTGTGCTGGGCATGATGACCGGGCCGTTGACTGCAGAGGAAACTACTGAGCTGAGTGCATTACCGGTGGGCGACATGAGTGTTGCCCAGATCGACGCGATGGAGCCTGTGTTCAGGCTACTCGAACTCATTGTTCAATGGCGCGCAGAGCCGGGATCCCGACGTCCGGTCCAGGTTTGGACCGAGCGAGTCTTGCGTTTCATTGACGACTGGTTTGCCGGCGGCGATGATGATCAGTCAGAATCGCTTCGCATCAGAGATGCGCTGGGCGAACTGAACGAATCGGTGAGCAAACTTCCTGATGGCGAGCCCCTGGAGGTGAGTCTGGCCGTGTTCGCTGAGGCGTTTAACGCCCATATCGAGCAAAGATCCGGCGCGGCGCGGGCCAGCGGGGCAATTACGGTGGCTCCGGTCGGATCGATGCGCGAAGTCCCCTTCCGAGTCTGCGTTATGCTTGGTATGGACGAAGGCGTTTTCCCCGCACGACGCAAGACTGGCGAGCATGACTTGATGAGTCTGTTGCCGAAGTTTGGCGATGCAGACCCTGGCTCGGCCGGGCGCGGATGGTATTTGCAAACTATCCTGAATACCCGCGATCGCCTCATAATTGCTTATCAAGGTCGCGATGCACGCGGCGACTCAGTGCTGAACCCGTCACGCCCGGTGGCTGAGTTGCTGGATTACCTGAGCCGCTTCGACTGGTCGCAGGCTGATTCTCTGGTCACAACACATCCGCTACAACCTTTTTCCCCGCGCCGGTTCGCAACTGACGCGGGGACGCCCAGCTACGCGCTGCACTGGTTTCAGGCCGCGCTGAGCCTGGCAAACGGAACCGATACCGAAGCGGGGATGGCGGCCGTCGGGGCGCCGGCCCAGCCAGGACTGTCTGATTCGACAGGCCGGTTCTGGCGCCTTGATGATCTGGTGCGCACGCTACTGGATCCGGCGCGCGCTTATCTGCAACACACCGGGGGTGTCTCCCTGTTGTCATATGAGACATTGCTGAGTGATATTGAGCCGCTTGGTCTGCATGATTTTGGCAATCCGACCTTGTTTGCCTGGAAACTCCAGGCGGCTGACTGGATGGCAGCCGGTTGGAATGAGTCAGCAATCCGTCAGCAGTTGGCTCGTGAGCCGGCGATGCCAGCCGGGGTTGCCATAGAACCGGTACTGCGGACCATCATGACAGAAGCCGCGCGGATTTGCGATGCTCAGGCACGGGCCCTGGGGCAACTGGGGGTGGATTCGCTTGCCGATGCGGTAACGCCTGCGAGTACGGCGTTGGCCGATGCCCGGCTGGCGGTCGATGATTCCAGCGCGATGGTTTCCGGGCAGACAGGGCTGGTGTTAAACGCGACAGACGGGTCGGTGGTGCACTTGTTGCCGGCGTCGCGCCATCTCGATATGCATTCGGTAGTACACACCTGGGTGGCGCATCTGTTCGTGTGCAGTTTGATACCCGCGGACACCGAAGTCAAAACCTTGACGGTGGTGGCGGGCGATAAATCGGCGGACCGTAAAAATCCAATTCTGTTTGATCGTCAGTCGATTCGGATTTACCAGGGATTGTGCCTGGACGAAGCCTCGCCATGGGGACGATTGCTTTCGGTCGCGACGCAAAGCCGCGGGGAGGCGATGGCCTTGTTTCCGCGCACGGCCGCCGCATGGCTTTCTCGCGCCGAGGTTGGCGAGCCGATAGACTCCCCCGAAGAGAGCCGTAGTGCCTATCAGCACGCGCGAACTGCTTTCGAGGGGGCTGATGGTGCCACCGTGTTCCCTGAATTGAACCGGTCCTGGCCGGTTGCGCTCTGGCGCGATGAGCCGCCGTCGTTTGATCTGGCGCTTAGACAGAGTCTGGCCTGTTATGCGCCGATTTGGTGGGCGATGCAGCCACTGGAGCCGGCCAAATGACCGACTCGGTGTTGTCCAACCCATTAGCCGGACATCCGGTACTGGATCAACAAGTCCTGACCGGTTTCCATTTGCTCGAAGCCGATGCCGGTACGGGAAAGACCTGGACGATTGCCCGGTTGGTCTTACGTGTCCTGCTTGAGCGGGAGCTGACCATCGACCAGATTGTAGTCGTGACATTTACCAATGCGGCGGCTGCCGAGCTCAAAGACCGGATTGCCAGATTGCTGGACGCCTGGTCTATGGGACGTCCCGCTGACGACGATCCGTTCAGCGCGGCGTATAGCCTGGAAATGCCAAGCGATCAGTTGGTCAGGATTGTGCGGCAGGCGAGGCTGCAACTTGACGATGCGCCGATTCATACCATTCATGGGTTTTGCCAGCGCATCCTCGCCGAACAAGCCATGAGTCTGGGTCAGTGGGGTGAGATCGAACCAGGGTTCAATGATACGGATGCCATGGCTGAAGCAGTCGCCCATTGGTGGCGGGCCAATATTGTTCATGGGGCACCGGAGCGTAGTCTCCTGATCGGCAAACACGGTTTATCGTTCGAGCGACTGGTCTTGCTCTTGAGTGCAGCCCAAAGCTGCCCGGACGCAGAAATCTCAGTCAATGCTGATGATGACTGGTCAACGCTGGCGGCGCGAATGGCGGCGCAGGTTCAAATCGCCCGCGACCTGATCGTTTCGCAAGAGGCCGAGCTGGCCGACTGGATGGGCGACAAAGCCAATCTCAGTCAATCGACTTATCCGGTCGCCAAACTAGACGAGCGTCTGGCAGGGTTGAAAGCCTGGCTGGATGGTTTCCCGATGACGGTAGACAATGAAGAGCCCGCGCTGGCACTGTTCGACAGCCGACGGTTCAGCGTGAAGAAAGGGGGCGCCGACCGGCTCGGTGAGTTCAGTGTGCTTGAGGCGGTCTCGCAGCTGAATGACTTGCGGGTTGAACGCAGTTATGTCGCGCAAACCGTAGCGGCGCAAATCCGTGATTCAGTTTTCGAAGCCCTGGAGCGGCGCAAGCGCGATGCTCGTCAAATCACCTTCGATGATCTGCTGCATCGTACCCGCCGGGCGCTTCAGGATCCGGAGCACGGTGACTCTCTGGCCCAGGGGCTGGCGTTGCGTTTCCCGCTGGCCCTGATTGACGAGTTTCAGGATACGGACCCGACCCAATGGACCATCTTCAGTCAGATCTACCAACCGGGCTTAAACGGGCCGGCAAGCGCTCGCCCGGATTGCGGTCTGGTGCTGGTGGGTGATCCGAAGCAGGCGATTTATTCGTTTCGACATGCTGATGTCTGGACTTATCTCAATGCGCGCGAGCAGGGTGCTGTGACGCATCGGCTTGGCCAGAACCAACGCTCTAGTCGCCCCTTGATCAATGCGGTGAATCGGTTATTTGAGCGAACCCAGGCGTTTGCCATGCCACAGATCACTTTTGCGGCGGCTCAGTGTGGCCCGAATGCTGATGCTCCGGCACGCAGCGCCCCTGATGACGAACTGGGTGTGCTGAATTTTGTGCAGTTGTCGGGTGCTGATGATCCGGAACTGCAAGCGACCAACAAGGCTGAGTTGAATCGCCGTGCGACCCAGACCTGTTGCCTGCAGATTCAGCAATTGCTGTCCATGCCTTCCGCAAAAGAGCATCCCGCAGTAAACGCCCACGATATCGCGATTCTGGTCCGCAGACTTGATCAGGGCCGGCAGGTCAAACAGCAACTGGCCAGTGCCGGCATCGGCGCGGTCGAGGTCTCACGTGACAGTGTCTTGCTCAGCAACGAAGCAACCGACTTACTGCGGGTTCTGGCCGCGGTTGCCGAGCCGGCCGATGATCGCCTGGTACGCGGTGCGCTGATGACTGCTTTGTTGGGTTTCAGTGTCTCGGATCTGCACAACATGGACCTGGAACCAGCCCTCTGGGACCAGCGCTTTCAGGCGTTCGCGGTATGTCAGCGACTCTGGCTGCGTCAGGGACCGGAAGCCAGTCTTCGGGATCTGGTGTTCGGCGTGTTTGATCGTGCTCAGGTCCTGGTCGGTTTGTCAGGCGGCGAGCGCCGCATGACAAACCTGCTGCATTTATTCGAATTACTGGGCGACAATGAGTCCGCCCGGGAGAGCGCCGCACAAGCCCGTGCGACACTGAGTCGCCAGAGGCAACAGGCGATTGACACCAGAGGACGCGACGGAGCGACCGAAGTCCGGCTTGAAAGCGACGACCAGTTGGTTCGCATTCTGACCATTCACGGCAGCAAAGGCCTGGAATTTCCAATCGTTTTCCTGCCTTTCGTCTGGTCTGGTGGTGCCGGTTTTCCGGACCCTGTTCTCATTAGTGAGACAACTGAGGCCAGGCCTCGCCAGATCTCGCTGAAACATTCGCTCGACCTGTTCAAGAATCCGAAGTGGGGCATCGTCCCTGATACCGAAAACTCGCCGGATCGCCTGGGCGGGCAGGCCGCCATACGAGCGGCGCAGGAAAATCTTCGCCTCACGTATGTTGCCCTGACGCGAGCCTCAAGCCGTTGCTATGTTTATTGGGCCTATCCCGAGGCGCTCAATGGGAAGCAACTGGAACCGACCCGGGTCGAGGCCAGCGGCCTTGGTTATTTGCTCGATGATCAAAGTGTGTTGACGGTAAAACCGGACGTGCAAAAAGTGACGGCCAGGCTGCAGGCGCTCGCGCAGGAGCAACCTGGTGTTTCGCTGGTGACCTGGCCGCAAATCCAGGCGGCGATGACGACAATCGAATCAAGCCCCCGGCCTGATCAATCCCGGGAGATCGGCAACGTCCGGCGAGCGGGCTGGCCGGCGGCTGATCAGATGGTCCTGGCCAGTCTTGCCCGTCAGATTCCGGAGCCCTGGCGAACCAGCAGTTTTACCAGTCTGATGGCAGCCGGCGCGCATGACATGGCCGCCACTGAGGAACAGGCGGCAGGACAGCGGCCTGATCACGATCAGATGCTGGCCCGCCAGTTGATTGTCGCCGGACAGGCTGACCACGCAGATCTCAGAAGCCGCTTCGTACGGGGCGCTAACGCGGGCAGTTGTCTGCACCAAATACTGGAACAAATTGATTTTCGGGACCCGGTGCCGGTTGATCTCGTCGAGCGGACTCTTGAACGATTCAGTATTGATACCCAGACACAGAGCCCGGGCCAGATCGCGGCGTGGCTGGATGAAGTGCTTGCCGCCGCGTTGCCGGATCCCCGGTCGCAAGAGTCGATCGTGCTTAACCGGATTCCCCCGGCCGATGCGATCGCAGAACTTGACTACCTGATGCCGGTTGATGGCACCAACGCCGTCTCGCTTGGGCAGGCTGTGCGTCAGGAATACCCCTTGCCGGCTCAGTTAAGTGCAGCCCGGATTTCTGGCTATATGAATGGGTTTATCGACCTGATTGTGCGCAGCGGCGATGTTCATTATGTGATCGACTGGAAGAGCAACTGGCTGGGCGCCGATGCCGGGGTTTATATCCGAGAGGCAATGGAGCACTCCGTAGCCGAACACGGTTACGCGCTGCAGTTTTGCCTCTATACGCTTGCGTTACATCGATGGTTGCGTCGCAGTATTGCCAACTACGACTATGAACGGCATGTTGGCGGGGTTCATTATCTTTTCCTGCGTGGGGCTGGAGCAAGCGGACTGTCTGTTGGGCATGGCGTGTATTCAACCCGACCCTCCAGGGCATTGATTGAGCAGATGGATTCTCTGCTCAAAGGAGCAGGGCATGATTGAATCAATTGCCGGTCGGACGGTCGCCAATTCGCTGGTTCGCCAACATCGCAAAGCAGGCGGTTCACCGGATGATGAGGCGGTACTCGCGGAATTGACTGAAGCCTTATGGCAGGCCATGCTCGCCGGCGATGTCTGTCTGCCCCTGCCTGGACAGCGCCTTGTGAAAACCCTGTTGGCGAGTCCGGTTGTTGCCAGGACGACCGGTGCAGAGAAGATGCAGCCGCGCGCGCTGGTTGCCACCGAAGAGTACTTATATACCTACCGGTATTGGCGTGCCGAGCAATCATTGGCCAGCGCCTTGGTGGGACGGGCCGCAACGGTGATTGATTTGCCCGTCAAGCCTGCCGATGAATCTTTCGCCGAACAGGCGAGTCACAATCAGCGGCGGGCAGTAGAGCAGGCTTTAAGCCGAAAACTGCTGGTCTTGACCGGCGGCCCCGGCACCGGGAAAACATTCACACTGGCAGCGATCGTCCGGGCGGCAGCCGAACAGGCGGACCTGATGCTCGCGGGAGCCGTCACGGTCGCGCCCGATACCGACACCGGTGCCCGTGAGGCCCTATTTGCTGTTGCGATTGCGGCGCCAACCGGCAAAGCGACCGCGCGCCTGGCTGACGCAATCGGCCCCACTATGGCCGACCGGTCTGATGTTTCGCTGGAAGCAATGACCTTGCACCGTTTGCTGGGGTATCCGGGCACGGGTCGTTCGGGTGTGCGGCAGCACATCCTGCCATTCGATCTGGTCGTCGTTGATGAGTGTTCGATGGTTGACACGCTGATGGCCCAGCGGCTGGTCGGAAGTCTGGCGCCGCACGCCCGGCTGGTGTTGGCCGGTGACAGGGATCAGCTTGCGTCGGTTCAGGCCGGGGCGTTCTTCAGTGCGTTGTGTACCAGTGACGCGCTGTGTTTGGCGCAGAGCCGCGTCGTGCTGGATCAGAATTTCCGCCAGCGCGAAGCGCCTGAGATAGTTGCCTGGGCTGACGCGATTCGACTCGGTGTGTTAGCGCCTGATAATTTGCCATCACATCAAGAACAAGTGATCTTCGATGAGGGCGGCGTAACCGCGCTGATTGATCGCATGACAGCTCGACTGCAGCCATTAGTCGACAGAGCCTCGCACGCCGCCCCTGAGCAGTTGCTTCAGTTGCATGCCGACTTTCTGCAAGAGCAAACGCTGGCAATGCTGCGCAGCGGTCCGCAAGGCGTAGAGGCGATCAATCAACAGGTATCGCGACGCCTGAATCCAACGCTCGCTGATGCCTGGGGTTCGCGCTGGTATCCCGGGCGTCTCATTGTCGTTCGACGCAATGCAGCGCATCGTGATCTGTTCAATGGCGATATTGGCTTGTGTGTGGCGTTGCCGAGTGAACAGGGCGAGGCAAACGACATTTTGAGAGTCGTGTTTCCCGATGGAAACGGTGGCGTCAAGATGATCCTGACCAGCCAGATGCCGTTGCATGCCGATGCCTGGGCTTTAACCGTTCACCAGGCGCAGGGCTCCGATTTTGAATCGGTCTTGTTGTTACCCGCACCGCGGGATCATCCGTTGGCCACCCGCGAGGGCTTGTATACAGCCCTGACCAGGGCCAGGCGTCATATCCGAATCTATGGGGTGCCGGACTTGCTCATTGCCGCAGCGGCTACCCCGGTTCGCCGGATCTCCGGACTGCCTCAAGCCCTGCGATCCGTCTAAAGAGTCCTGACCCGCGCCGGGTCGGCTCCCTGGTTTTCGCATTCTGTTGACGCGGCTACTATTGAGGTCTTCTGCCTCCCAGTGATCGACATGAAACGTATCCCCGGACTCCGCTTTTTGCATTCCCCCGGACCAACCCATATTCCCGATGAAGTCCTGGATGCCATGCACCGTCAGCCAATGGACCTGGCTGACGGACGCCTTGACCAAATCATCGCCGATTGCGAGTCTGGCCTGAAACATGTGTTGCAGACTACAACTGCCGCTGTGTCCATGTTTGCCTCGAACGCACACGGCGGATGGGAAGCCTGTATTGAAAACCTGGTCGGACTCGACGAAGCAGTGCTGATCCCGGCCACGGGCCACTTTTCGCAGCAATGGGCATTGCAGACAGAGGCTCTGGGCAGGGAGGTCATCACCACGCCGTGGCGCGAGGGTTATGCGCTGGATCCTGAGCAGATTGAGCAGGTTTTACGCGCTGACACAGCCGGCCGCATTGCGGCGGTATTCGTCGTGCATACCGATACCAGTAGTAGTGTTACCAATGACCTGGCGGCGATTCGTGCGGCAATCGACGCGTCCGGTCATGCCGCCTTGATGGTTGTTGATGTGGTGGCCACTTTGGGGGCCGCCCCGTTCAGTTTTGACGAGTTGGGCGTTAATGCGGCAATTGGTGGATCGCAAAAAGGTCTGATGATGCCACCTGGGCTGTCGTTCGTTGCGGTAGATGACCGGGCGCGGGAAAAACTCCTGGCCAACCCGACCCGACGCTTTTACTGGAATTTCGAGCGTCGCCAGACCGAGTTGAGCTATTTAAAGTTTTGCGGAACGCCGCCTGAAATTATGTTGATGGGTATGCAGGCTTCAATGCGGCTGATTCAGGACGAGGGCTTGGATAACGTTATCAAACGTCATGCGCGGCTCGCCAGCGCCGTGCAGGCGGCGGTAACCGGCTGGGGCGCAAGAGGTGCGCTTGAGTTGTTTGCCAAACAACCTCATTGCCGCTCAGTCTCGGTCACAACGGTTGAAGTAGCCAGCGGAATTGATCCGGAGGCGATACGAACCGTCGCCCGCGAGCAGTTTCAGGTTGCCATGGCTGGTGGTAATGGTGCGCTGGCAGGCCGTGTGTTTCGAATCGGTCATTTGGGCGATATGAACACGGCAATGATTCTCGGTTGTCTCGGGGGCGTGCAGGCGGCGCTGTTGCATCAAGGTGTGGCGATTGGCGAAGACGGCGTTAGTCTTGCCATCGCACGATTGGCCGCTACTGCGGAGCAGCAATAGTTGTTAATACCGCCAGCCTGGTTACTCGTATTATGCGTGGCACTGGGGCCGTTGGCGATGACGGTCGCCGTGCCGGCGAACACCGTCATCATGCGCGAGTTCAACGCCGATTACGGGGCAGCACAATCGGTGTTAACCGTTTTTCTGCTGGCGCTTGGCGCCTCGCAACTCTTTCTGGGCTGGCTGTCTGATCGTTTTGGTCGACGGCCGGTCATGATGGCGGGCCTGGCTGTCTTTGCGCTAGGTTGCTTTTTGTCTGCGCTGGCGCCCAGTCTGGATCTATTGCTTGCTTCCCGTATCGTTCAGGGGATTGGCGCCTCAGCGGGTATGTCGTTGTCGCGCGCGATCGTACGCGATGTCTATTCGCGCGAAAAATCGGCCAGCGTGATCGGCTATATGGGTATGGCAATGATCGTCGCCCCGATGATCGGGCCCGGGCTGGGCGGACTCATCACCGAACACTATGACTGGCGACTTATTTTCGTTGTGATGGCCGTACTGGCCGTTGGTGTTTTCTCGCTTGTGGTCGTAAAACTGCCAGAGACGGGCGGCAAAAGCAAAAGCCTGAGTCCGCGGTTCATTCCCAGTGCCGCCAGACTGCTCGCCCAACCGAGCTATCTTGGTTATGCGATGAGCATGACGTTTGCGTCGGGGATGTTCTTTTCCTTTCAGTCCGGCGCGCCTTTTCTGATTCTCGAGTCGATGCAGCGCTCGCCCACCGAGTATGGCGCCTACTTTGCCATGACAGCGTTCGGCTACTTCCTTGGTAACTTGCTGTCCGGACGGTACTCCGAAAGGGTCGGCCCGGACCGGATGATTCAATATGGGCAAATACCCCTCGCGATCGGCTTGGTGCTGTACTGGGCGCTTAGCCCGTGGCAACATCCGTTGGGCTTGTTTCTGCCAATGACATTGCTGACCATGTGCAACGGCCTGACAATTCCTAATGCGATGGCAGGGGCGTTGAGCGTAAAACCCGAACTGGCCGGCACCTCGGCGGGGCTCTCGGGCTTTTTACAAATAGGCACCGGAAGTCTGCTGACATTCATTGTTGGTTATGCTCAGGATGGCTCGGTTTGGCCATTGCTGATCGCGATCACTTTTTGCGCTGCGATGACTGCCGTTGGCGCCGGGGTTGGTCGCCGGGCAGGGCCGGGCGCCTCAACCTGAATCAGCCACTCAATGAGGGAAACAATGACGGACCCATTTCAGGATGTTGATTCGGCTGGCGCCGAATTTATTGACTTGATCGTCTCCGGTCTGGAGAAACGCGCGGACGACGCGCAGATGAGTGCGATGATTGATGCTTATCTGATGGATCTAGACTGGCCGCACGACGCCAGACATCTAGAAATTGGTGCAGGGAGCGGCGCTGTTTCGCGGCGTATGGGCGAGCGGGCCGGCAGTGGCAGCGTGACTGGTCTGGACCCATCGCCCGGTCTGATTCGGGCCGCGAAATCTCTGGCTGAAGGGCATGCGAATGTGGATTTTCAGGTCGCCGGCGGCGATGAACTTGCTTATGCCGACGCCAGTGTTGATAACGTCGTCATGCATACCGTCTTGAGCCATGTTGCAAACCCGGCCGCATTGATTGGTGAAGCCGCCCGGGTTCTGCGCCCGGGAGGGCGTCTGGCCGTTTGTGATGCCGACTACCAGAAACTGTCATTCAGCAGCTTTGAGTCAGACCCGCTTGACGCCTGTGCCCGGTATTTCGCAGCTCATTTTGTGACCCAACCTTATCTGATCGCTTCATTGCGTCAGCGGGTTCAGCAAGCGGGTCTGACGATTGAAAAGTTTGAGATGAGCAATCGGGTCGTCACCGCAACAGACGGCAATCTGGTTACGGTCGTGATGGCAACCAATCAGATGGTAGATCGATCCGAAATATCCCGAAGCCTCGCCGATGCGCTGGTCGCCGAATATCAGCATCGGGCGGCTGCCGGATCGCTTTTCGCTTTTACGCCGTTTTGTACTTTGGTTGCCCGTAAAGGAGCAGTTTGATGCGTTTAATCGGCCTGGGTTTAACTCTCGCGCTGACAGCATGCCAGTCGGCAGCGCCGTTGGCACAAGTCCCGGTTTCGTTGCCATCAGCCGGCCCCGGGAAACCGTTGCCGGCCAATGATCAGGTAATCTCGTCGATTCTGGTTGCTTCCTGTCTTGACGAGGAGCGGCCAGAACCGGCGCAAGTGCTTCGGTCGATTGCGCGGGAAAGCGCCAATTTGTTGCTGATGATGGGCGACAATGTCTATGGTGACTATGATCAGAACCGAAAGGTGCGGCCTGATCAGACCTTAACCGAACTAAGAGAGAGTTTCGCTCAGCTAGCCAGTCGAGCCGACTTTCAGACGGTCAGAAAAACCCATCCGGTCATGGTCGCCTGGGACGACCACGATTACGGTAAGAATGACGGTGGTAGTGAGTTCAAGTTCAAAGAGCAGGCCGAGCGGATTCACGAACGATTCTGGGGGTTGGATAAGTCAGGTCTGGCTGCCTGGCCGGGGACGTATTACGCCAAAACCTTCGGGCCTCCCGGGAAAAGAGTACAGGTGTTGATGCTTGATACTCGTTTCTTCCGATCGCCGCTGACCAGAACTGATCAGCGCAATGCGAAAGGCAAGGAGCGCTATATCCCGAGCCAGGCAATCGACCAGCAAATGCTCGGTGAGGCCCAATGGAAGTGGCTGGCGATGCAGCTTGGGCAGCCAGCGGAAGTCCGGATTATCGGTTCGTCTATTCAGGTGTTACCGACGGATGGGCACGGGTTCGAATCATGGTCGCGATTGCCGGATGAACAGCGCCGCTTGCTGTCGTTACTGAAAACCACTGAGGCCACCGGGGTTGTTTTGGTCTCGGGTGACCGCCATCGCGCCTTCATGTACCGGCGTCAGATGTCAGAAACAGCGAATGTCATCGAGTTGACCGCCAGCTCAATTAACCGGGCGTTTCGACCGCGCACGCCCGAACGGGACTCTGCGCAGATAGGGGAGGCGTATGCCGGAGAGAATTATGGCGAAGTGGCAATAAACTGGGTGACATCGATGCTCACGCTGCGTATCAAAAATGCGGCAGGCGAGACAGTCAGGCAGGTCAGCGAGCCGTTTTCCACAGGACGCCAATAACAACTCGCAGGCGGGTAGGCTGGCGCGGTACCATCGTCTCGCACCGGAGTTGTTACTGGGTTGCCGGCTTGGGCGTCGCCGGATTCGCAATGGGTGAAGCGGACAGGCTCTGGGCCGCCAGATATTCGTGGAGCTGTTCAGGTGTCATAGGCTTGGCGATCAGGTAACCCTGTAACAGATCACAATCGAGTTGTCGCAACAGCTCGGCCTGCCCGGTGGTCTCAACCCCTTCGGCAACCACCTCCATCCCGAAACTTCTACCGATCGAGATTACGGCTTTCACAATACTTTCATTTTGCTGGTTCGATTCAATGTCACAAATGAAAGACCGGTCGATTTTGATCTTGTCGAAATCAAAGCTATGCAAGTAACTCAGCGAGGAGTACCCGGTGCCGAAGTCATCCATCGCGACCGTGATGCCCATCGTACGGAACTGGTTGAGTTGCGTGACTGCATCGGCCCGGTTATCAATAAACAACGATTCGGTGATCTCCAGCTCCAGACGGCTGCCCGGTAAACCGGTGCTGGCCAGTGTTCGCCGAACCATGTCCACCAGGCCGGGTTGTTTGAATTGAGCCGGGGACAAATTGACCGCGACCCGAATATTCTCTGGCCAGTTAACCGCCTCTTCGCAAGCTTTCCGTAAGGCGAACTCGCCAAGCGATCGAATCAAGCCGCTGCTTTCCGCTACCGGGATAAATTGATCGGGTGGAACATGCCCCAGCTTGTTGTCATGCCAGCGCAGTAACGCTTCAAAAGAAACCGGTTTGTGTTCGTTGATGCTTACCAAGGGTTGAAAAGCCATGGAGAATCCGTCTGTATTCAGCGCGATTCGCATGGCATCTTCAAGCATGCGGCGTCGTTGAATGTTCTGGTTCATGTCTGATTGAAAGAATCGACTGGTTGCGCGTCCGTCAGCTTTGGCCTGATAAAGCGCGATGTCAGCATTCTGCATCAGGCCTTCAACCGTGGCGCCGTCTGATGGGTACATCGCAATCCCTATCGAGACACTTGCATTGACGACAGTCTGTTCCAGTTTGAAGGGGGCAACCATCGCCTCCTGTACCCGTTCGGCGAATGCCGAAACCTGCTCCGGCCTGGAGATATAGCTTTGCAAGAGCGCGAACTCATCGCCCCCTAGTCTTGCCGCCATTTCGGTTTTTCGCAGAATCGATTCCAGCCGCTTTGCGACCTCGACGATCAGTTCATCACCGACGGAGTGTCCGTGTACGTCGTTAATCATCTTGAAGTGATCAATATCCAGCGTCAACAAAGCGAATGACGTTTTGCTCTGATCGGCACTGTAAATCGTATCGGCGGCAATTTGGTTGAAGAGTCTTCGGTTTGGCAGGTCGGTCAGCGCGTCTCGCATTGCGAGCCTGATCATTTTTTCGTCCGCTGCTTTTCTCGCGGTAATGTCCCGAATGGCGACCAATTCTGCGACGCCGCCGGAATCCGTGCGAATCACCCGCCGCGAGATCTCCGCTGGAAATTCGCTGCCATCAAGTCGGCTCACTAGTGCTTCTTCAAGGGATTCCGGATCGAGGGTAGATTCGATCGCCCCGTCAGGGGGGCGGATATGAAGCGTTTCGCCCGTTAGGGGCCAGCCGTTAGAAAGCAAGTTTCTGGCCGCGATGTTGGCGTCCAGAATGGTCTGCTGATCGTGAACTATCAAGCCTTCAAAGGCGCCGTCTGACAGAGTTCGGAATCTCTCGGCTTCGGCTGCGCGCTGTCGATCCAGTCGCTGATCGACGACCGAAACCACCAGGCCGATGGTTAACACCAGTAGCGACATCACCGTGACGGCAACCGCCAGGCTGAATCGGGATACGCCGCCCGAGGGCATATCAATCGCGCCCAGCTCCAGTTGAACAGCGCTCATACCGATGAAGTGCAGCGAGACCGTCATGAGAATCAGCAGGCTTGTACCCAGAACCCGGTTGGAATGATTCCGTTCGCGCAGAAGTACCGGAAGGGCCGCACCGCCAAACAATAGGGCCAGCGCTATCGAAATTACTACCAGGTCAAGGTCATATCGCAGCAGGCCCGGAAATTCCAGGCCTTCCATGCCAACATAATGCAAGGCAACGACCGCCAGGCCGACGACGGCTCCTCCGATTGCCTGGCGACGTTGATCATGATTGCTCAGCGAGATGCTGACGCCAAAGTAGGTCAGAGAGATTGCCAATACCAGCGATGCGACGGTATAACTCGGCTCGTAGAGCATCGGAATACTCGTCTCGTACGAGAGCATTCCAATAAAGTGTGTGCTCCAGGCAGTGGCGCCTATACACAGGCTCAACAGCAGCCGCCAGATCAGCGAGGCCTGACCGGCCTTCGTGCGATCAACGACGGCTGCTGACGAGCTGAAGCCCAGCACGCAGATCGCGCTGGCTAGAAGCATCAGGCCGATATCGTGATCGACGGTCAGGCAGTCAATTATTCTCAGCATAAACAGCACATGGACTAGGTGCTGACCATTGTGTATCGGACTGCATGCTTGAAAAGACCGAGCATGCACTGCAAAGCGCTGTTCCAGCTGATGACAAACCATTTGTCGGCGATTCGGATCCGACTGCCTGTTTTTGCGTGAGGCACGCGCAGGGGGCGCCCGCTCAGGGGCTAAAACGATTCGTAAAATCGAGTGTCTTGTTTGGCGGGTGTTCGGAAATAAGCCTACCCGGAAAGCGGCTTATTTTGGCGCTTTTTCTTGTTTTCTTTAGCCGCGTTCGCCCGTAGCGCAGCGCCAAAACTCAGCCTTGCCCAGTGGCTTGCCTGTTCCCGGTTTTCGAGAATTTCAGGCGGCGCCGCATGGTAGGAAAGCTTCAGGATCTTCCCTTGTTTGTTGTACTCAAACGGCCCCAGATCTTGCTGCTCAAACAATGGCCTGATTTCCTCGTCTACTTTCAGGTAGAGCGCATCGTCGGCGACAAGGCCGAACATCAATCCGTCATGGTAGACCCCATGACCACCGAACATTCGCTTCGTTTGTATCGGACCAAAGTCTGTAAAGACTTCGTGCAGGTAGCTGACAAAATCGCTCATTGATATTGGCGCAGTCTATGCAAGGCGGGCTGCCAGGTCTACCAGGCGATACCAGGCTTCGCCGTCCCAACGAAAACCTGATTCTGAACTGGCTGGCCGGCAACTGCCCGTTGAATATTCTCGGCGACGAATTCCCATCGTCGTTTGATCTGGGCGGCTGTCATCGCGCTTTCGTGCGCGGAAAGAATGGTGTTGTCCAGCGACTGGAAGTCTTCGTTGCAAGGCCATACCGGCGGCTTGCCGACTGCGTTGTAGTTGTACCAGGTGTCGATTATTGCGCCGCCAATCGTTTTATTTTTCAAGGCCTGATAGAGTGCGGCTTCTTCGACCACCTCACCACGGGCGACGTTGATTAGCACACCATCCGGTTTCATTTTGGAAAGCGTCTGGGCATTGATCAGGTGACGGGTCTGTTCATTCAGATCGCAGGCCAGGACAACAAAATCGCTCTCCGTCAGTAGGTCATCAAGACGGTCGGCCGTGCCTAACCAGGCCAGTGGTTCTGGCGTCGATTGTTCTCTGCGGCGAGTGCCAATGACCCGCATATCGAACGCGGCTGCGCGTCGGGCAACCGCTTCGCCAATGTGACCATATCCGACGATGCCGACGGTCTTGCCTTTGACTTCCCCGTGCAGGCGTCCGCCACCAGGCATGGTGTCATTCCATCCGCCTGAGCGGAACCTGGCGTCCATTGAGCGCAGGCCAATTGCCCATTCCAGCATGCCAAGCATGATGTATTCGGCAATGGCGGATTCATGCTCAAAACAGTTGCAGACAGGAATGCCGGCCGGCATGCGCGCCGGGCTGGTGAAGTTGTAACCGGTCCAGGGGATCTGGAACACCTTGAGAGCCGGTGTCTCCGGCCAGCATTTCCCGGGAATACCGCCGCCAACAATTGCATCGGCCTGGGCGGCAAGTCCGGAGAAATCCGCCGGGTCGTGTTGGCGGGGATCCCATGTCAGGATGGTCCAGTCTGCCGGCAACAACGGTTGTAGATCATTGACATGGTTAGGGGCGATAAAGCCCTGCAAAAGAACGGTCGGCATAAGTCAGAGTCACTGGGTTTGCTAACCGTCTAGTGTAGACCTATGCGCGAAACTTCTCCTGCATGCTCAATCGGAAGCCTACCGCTGTGTCGGTCCGGTCAATATCAACGTCGTCCCAGCTTAGCGGCATGCCGGCCTTGACTGTCCGCTTCAGTTTGACGTTGTTGGCAAGGCCCAGTGGGAACCCGCCAAGGGCGAGCGAATCTGAGGCTGGCATCAACTTGCCGTAGACCCGAAAACCGCCTTCGCCGTCGAGTACTTCGCCGGCTGTCAGGTCACGTTTGGCGGTGGCGACAACATCGGCTTGCCATCCGACCGGCTGGCCAGTGGATTCCTGTCGCAGACCGACCGAGGCCACGGAGATGCCGAGTTCCAGACCGATCAGGTGGTACGGCTTATACATCGCGGTGTAATTGCCGGTGGCATCCGTCAGCAAGCCGTATTCCTGGAAACAGCGTTGGACGTAATCAGTATCGGCAGCAAATGTGACATAGACGCCCCAGCGCAGGTCACGGAAGACCGGACGGCCGTCACGCTCGATGCTGGACACGACTTCCACCTGGCCACGTTCCGACAAGATGCCGCCATCGGCAACTGGCTTCAACAGGTTGGGCAAGTCATCGACGCCGCAAGCCGGGAAAGCCAGGCCATCACGCGGGGCTTGCAAGCCGGTGGCATTGGCAACTGCGGCCATTTCCAGCGCCGATTTGGTGCCGTCCAGAAAAGAGTTGAACATCTGCGGGTTCATGCCACCGGCTGCTGCATTCTCCGGTGAGATGCCATAGTGACCCCAGACGTCATCCGGGGTTGACTGGTGGTAGCTTGGCAAATACTTGGTTCCCTTGCCCGCGGCAATCACTTCAAAGCCGGCTGCTCTGGCCCAGTCTACCGTTTCGCAAATCAATGCGGGCTGGTCTCCGTAAGCGAGCGAGTAGACGATGCCAGCCTGTTTGGCACGCTCGACCAGCAGCGGGCCGGCAAGCGCGTCTGCTTCCACGTTGACCATGATGATGTGTTTGCCATGCTCGCAACAGGCCAGGACATGATTAATGCCTGCTGCCGGGTGGCCGGTCGCGTCAATAATGATGTCAATTTGCGAGGATTTGATCAGCGCTTCACTGTTATCAATAATGACCGTCGTGCCGGTTTTAGCCGCTTCTTCAAGGCTGGTGGCGCTATATTGCTCTGGCTTCCAACCGACTCGTGCGAGGGAAGTGCGGGCGCGGTCGGGCGATAAATCGGCAATGCCGACCATCTGCATACCGGGTGTACGTGCGACCTGCGATAAATACATTGCACCGAATTTTCCGGCGCCAATCAACCCGACGCGCAAGAGCTTCCCTGTCTCTTCGCGCGTTTTCAGCAGTTTAAAAAGATTCATGCGGCGTCCTTTGTCGTGGCGGCTGATAAACCTTGCACGTCAGTACGCAGCAAACAGTCATCAGAAAGCGGAGTGATCGGGGTGAAGTCGTGATGGGCAATATAGTCCGGCCGGTTGTTCTTGGTGATGTGATTGCTGACAGCGCACAGGCTCAGATAAATAATGACTCGCGACCATGGTGTCATGTTGGGCGGCGAGCCATGAACCAGACAGCTATGAAAAAGCAGCATGGAGCCTGCCGGGCCTTTCGGCGCAACGATGCCGCCCCGGTCAACCAGTTCGGCGACTTTGGCATTGTCGAGTGTCCACAAGGGGTAGCTGGTTGTGGTTAGATCATGGCCAGCCTCAACAACGCCTTCCCGGTGAGAGCCGGGTATGAAATACAGAGGCCCATTGAATTCATTCACCTCGTCCAGGAATACTGAGACATTCATGGCGCGCGGCTCCGGCATGCCATCGTCTCTGTGCCAGGTGCCGAAGTCCTGGTGCCATTGCCAGACGTCGCCATCAAACGCCTGTTTACCGTTTACCTTGTACTGGTGCATGTAGAGCTCTTCACCGAGCAGGTCCTGAACCGGTTGAACCATTCTGGGATGGCGCCCCAGTTTGGCAAACGCATCGTTATAAGTGTGGGCCGCGAAAGCGGTTCGCGGCGTCACGCCGTCTTTTTCCCGGACGATTTCCGGGCGGTCGTCCTTGTAAACGACGGGCACCTGGTCGCGAATGACTTTAATTTCTTCAGGCGAAAACAGGCTGGGGAAAAACAGGTAGCCTTCGCGCTCAAATTGCTCGTGTTGTTCGGGCGTGAGTTTCATGATGTCTCCGTATTGGTGGTTTGTTTGTCAGGCCGCCACTGCTGCTGGCGAGTCCGGCTGATCAGGAATCTGGCTGAGAATCAACTTCAGTGATTTCTCAGCATGTGAACGCGATAGTTTTTCCGCCTGGCGCGCAGAGCCGCTTAATACTGCGGCGAGAATCGCTTCATGCTCGAGCCAGACGCGCTCTAGACTTTCGACATGGTCGAGGTGGGTTGCCATTGCCCGGCGGACATGGGGCCAATGCCGAGCACCGGAGTCAATCAGCAGGGAATTGCCAGACGCTTCGTAAATAAACTGGTGAAACGCGTGATCAGCCTGAACAAGCAGGCGCGAATGACGCTGCAAGACAGCTTCGTTACCCTGTCGCAGTAATTTCATGCCGCGCTCGCGATCAATCTTGTCAGCCTTGCGCGCTGCGGCCGCCGCTGCCGCGCCGTCCAGTGCGCTGCGTAACTCATAAAGGTTGCGAATAAAAGCGGCGTTGAGCGGAGCAACGATCAGGCCGCGGCGATTGGGCGCGTCTTTTATCAATCCCTGATCCCGTAACAGGACAAGCGCTTGCAGGATAGGTTGGCGGGAAACGCCCAGCCTGTCCGCCAGTTCTTCCTGGGTAAGTCGCTCACCGCCCAGAAGTTCGCCCGAAACGATCGCATCGATAATGGCTTGCTGTACCTGAACAACAAGATCAGGTTTTGTGGTCAGTGCTTTCACGGAATGCTTGTCCCAGTTTGTTTTAGGAATTGCGCGCCTGAAAAGTTCGCATATACCGACAGGCGGTAACCGACTGACGATGAGCGGCGCTTCGCTAACTCTGTATACAGTATACGCGATAAACCGTCACATTTTGGACCTTGTTTACTGTTGGTTTTGGCGTCATTTGCAAAACAGCAGAGTGTTTGCCCAGTTTTGTTCTGCGATACTGAATCCATCTAAAGCCTGCATGCTTCTAGCTGGTTATGGCAATTCTTCCGGTCAGAGCAAGGAATCTTCATGAACGATGATCAGCGCAATATTTTTCCCAAACACGACCCGGCACGACCGGAGCGCGAGACAGAGGCGTTGCCAGGGAATACAACTGATAGTTCACTGGAAAAAATTCCGACACCGGAGCGCGGGCCGAATGGTGAGCGATATCTTGTTTCCAGTGACCAGGAGTTCGGTTCGCCGTTGGATCTTCTCTGTGTCCGGTTTGCGCTGCGAACCGTCTTGGCTCTCGGGCCGAAATTCAATTTGCGCCGCGATATCAACAATATCGTGACTCTGGCAGGGCGTTTCATGGTCTGGCCGGAGCCCGTGTTTGCCAAACTCAAGGAGTATCTTGTCAGGCGCTGTGTGGACGCGCCGGCATGGACTGATGTCAGCAAGTTGAGCAATGACGAACTAATGGCTCGCCATGGTGTCTGGAATGGCTTGTATGACGACGGTACGTTCTATTACTACATCGATGAGTGGGTCAAGTTACATGCCAAGGATTTGCTCAGCGTCTTCCAGGCAACGATTGCCACGCACGAAAAACGACTCGAAAAAACTCGCATTCAACTTGTCGAAAATATTGACATGCTTGCAAATGTGCTCGGCCTGAATCATGCAGAGCGTTCGGTTTTACTGCATGCGTCACTCTGCAAATATCAGCGCGATCTGCGCCCGGTTCTGGTGGACTGCAAAGCCTCTAGCGCGCAAGAGGCCTACAGCATGCTGGCGCAGGTGTTGGGTTTGTCGGTGTCCGACGTTGCCACAGCTCTAAAAGCCGGTGGCCGGCTCGAATCACTGGGGCTGATCGAAACACCAATTGCCGAGCATTCAATTACCGACCTGGGCGACTTGATGCGGGTCTCTGAAAAGCTGCTGACCGTGCTGACGGCCGAGTACCGCACAGAATCTTCAATGATGGCCGCTTTCACCCGTCCGGCAGGGCACAGCGACTTGAAAATGCTGGATTTTCCACATGTTGAGGAAGATGCCAGATACCTGTCGGCATTGCTGGATACAGCGGGCCGCCAACAAGAGCGTGGCGTAAACGTCCTGATTTATGGTCCGCCCGGAACGGGTAAGACGGAGTTTGCCAAGCTCATTGCTCAGCAGGCCGGCCTAGAGCTGTATGAAGTTGATTGCCTCGATAAGGAAAGCAATAGTTTGTCGGGTAAGGAGCGCTACCGGTCACTGCAGGTCTCCCAGGCGTTCTTGAAAGGGCGTCCGCAGGCGGCAATCCTGTTCGATGAAGTCGAAGATGTCTTTCCGCCCATGTCGGGTGATCCGGCTGGTTTATTTGCCCCGGACGAGCCGCGAGGTCATTCGGTCAATGGCAAAGCCTGGGTTAACCAGACGCTCGAGCAAAACCCGGTGCCCGTGATCTGGATTTCCAACGCGATTAATCAGATTGACCCGGCTTACCGGCGTCGGTTCCAGTTTCATCTGGAGTTGGCCAATCCGCCGCAACGGGTGCGCGAGAACATCGCCCGCAAGTATCTCAGCGGGCTGGGGGTGAGTGAAGAATTCGTCGCCAAGATTGCGGCTCGTAAGAGCATGACTCCGGCTCAGATTCAGTCGGCCAGTCGATTTGCCCGGCTGACTCATGCCAACCTTGATGATCCTATCGAAGCGCTGATTGAACGCCAGCTTTCTCACGCTGATAAAGCGCTTGGCAATGCCGGCGATGCCGGAGAGTTTCGGGTTAACGTGACTCAGTACGATTTATCCCTGCTCAATGTTGAAACACGTCATCCGGTGCCGCGCATTATTTCAGCATTATCGGAGCGTCCGCGGGCGACTCTGTGCTTTTTCGGTATGCCTGGTACCGGCAAGACAGCGCTCGCCGAGCATATCGCCAACAGTATTGAGCGGCCGCTGATGATCAAGCGCGCCTCGGACCTGATGAGTAAGTATGTTGGCGAAACCGAGCAGCAAATGGCTGAGATGTTTGATAGCGCCACTCGCGAAGGGGCGGTTCTGCTGCTCGACGAGGCAGACAGCTTCCTGCAGAACCGGCAGATGGCGGTTCGTAACTACGAGGTCAGCGAAGTCAATGAAATGCTGCAGGGCATGGAGCGTTTCGACGGCATCTTCATTTGCACCACTAACTTGTTTGATCGCATAGACGAAGCTGCGCTTCGCCGTTTTTCATTCAAGCTGAAATTCCAGCCCCTGGATCAAACGCAGCGTCAGCGTATGTTTGTCAACGAGGTTCTGGACGGGGATTCAACCGCGCTGGATCCGGTTTTGGTGAAGCGCCTTGACCGTTTGGAACTGCTGGCTCCGGGCGATTTTGCCGCGGTCAAGAAGCAATATGTGTTGCTCAATGAAACGCCGGAAGCAGAGGATTTCCTGGAGCAACTCGAAAAAGAGCATTCGGTTAAGCCGGATGTCAAATTCAATCGCCCGCTCGGATTTACACACTAAGCAAGTCGATCGGCTGAGCGACTAACCTCATCTGCTGGCATTATTAGGGCATGAAATTTGCTGATGCAGTCGCCAGATGGGATGCCCGTTATCGTGGTGCCGAAGATTTGCTCTTTGGTTCTGAACCGAATGAATGGCTCAGAACCAGTGCGGTATGGCTGCCCGAAAACGCAACCATTGAATGCCTTGCCGACGGAGAAGGGCGCAACAGTACCTGGCTTGCCGGCAGACACCATCAGGTTCGCGCGTTTGATGTTTCAAGTGTCGCAATTGCCAAGCTCGAGGCGTTGGCGGCAGAGCGCCAGGTCAAGGTAACTGCGCGGGTTGCCTCGCTGGAGCAATGGATTGATGAATGCAGCCAGCCTGAACGCGAGGCCAGTCTGGATGCGGTTGTCGCGATCTTTATCCAGTTTGCCGATCCCTTGTTGCGTCAGCGTTTGTTCGTGGCGATTGAAAAGGTCTTAAAGCCCGGCGGGCTGCTGATTATTGAGGGGTACGGTTCCCGGCAGATTGTTTACCGTACAGGCGGGCCGGGTGTTCTTGAGAATCTCTATACGCCAACCATGCTCTCGGATGCGTTTCCGGGATGGTTCACGCTGGCCAGTCGCGATGCCGACAAAAACATCACGGAAGGCAGCGCCCACGTCGGTCGTTCGCATCTGATCTCAGCCGTTCTCCGCAAATCCGGCTAAGGCTTGATCATCGGCTTTTATGACGCCGGTGCAAACGCACCCGGGTCGAAAGCCCGTGGTTCGTTATGCCTCTCAAGGCTGTCATCAATAACCGACCAGACGGCTCGGTGGCATGCCAGGTCAACATGACCAAGTCCGGTAAAAGCAATCACCCGTGACCCCGGCAGCCATTGCGACCGCTGTGGCGTGACAATATTGTCATGCTCACTCAGCACGACGGTGAACCGTCGGGTGAGGGCTGGAGATTCGGTGTTCTCCAGTGCTTTTAGCCAGCGGTTCCCGGGACGCAGCTGGCGTACGATCCGGGTATGACCCAGGTAGGCGAGTTGTGTGCCTTTGTGCGGCGAGCCGAGCGTGATGATCGGGCCAATCCCCTCAACGCCGTAGTCGCGCAGATAAGCGCGTATGGCAATGCCTCCCATGCTGTGTCCGACAAGGGCCACTTCGCCGGTCTTGCTTCTCTGCCTGGCTTTTTCGACAGCCTGGCGGATGAGTGCCGGGTAGGAATCGATCGATCCGAACACCGGCTCCAGATTCATGGTTTCGATCGGGTGGCCAAGCCTGCTCAGGTGGCCGGCCAGCGGTTTGAACAAGGCCTGATTGCAAAAGTAGCCATGCACCAGGACGACCGGGATCTTATCGCCGTCGGCCGCTCCGGTCAGGCGGTGATGGCCAAACAGCGGCATATTCCAGCAGAAAACCCGGATAGCGACCGGAATTTCCGTCAGCCAGGCTTTAAAAATGCCGCCCAGTTCGTAGCGGGCGACCTGCTCAGGAAGCCGGGCTGCCCGTCCGAGCCAGACGGTTAGTGCGAACTCCACCCCAAGCAGCAAAGCGTGGCAGGTGGTGGGAGTCAGGAGCCCAACGGGGAGGGCAATCAACCACGGCCAGCCGGCCAGATAGTGCAGGAGCGCGGCCAGGGCTATTCCGACAGCGGCTGCCAACACCATGGCGGAGCGGAGAATTCTGACAATCATCGTGTGAGTCTCAGCAGACAGGCCGGGGGGAGAACGGCCATTCTAGGCGTCGTGCGGGGCCTTGGCTGGATTGTTCTGGCGTTATCGTTGTATAATTGACGGTTCCTTGCTGCCTGGTGGTGTGACGCGCTGCTGGCGGCCTTTTGTCCACAAGGATCGGTATCTCTTAAGAGGCAACTCGGTTTTTTCGGCGGTTTTTTCGGGCGCATCGCTTAGAAGCGCCCCCGAAGCCGGGTTGTGTTGATGTCAGGGGTTCTGGTAGAGCAGCATGACCCGGTATTGGCTGGTATGCCTTTTGGCGTATGGCCAGGTTGCCGGGGTGCGGAGTGGTTTCCAGCCTGTTGCTCCGTCGGCCCCAGAGAAATACCGCGCCAAAATATGGAGAACCCATGCGTCATTACGAAATCGTCTTTATTGTCCACCCAGACCAATCCGAACAAGTCCCGGCCATGATCGAGCGTTATAAAACGCTGGTCGAGTCGCAAGAGGGCAAGATTCACCGGGTTGAGGACTGGGGTCGCCGACAACTCGCCTATCAAATCCAGAAAGTAGCCAAGGCTCACTACGTCTTGATGAATGTTGAGTGCCAACCTGCTACGCTGGCCGAGATTGAGCATGCGTTCAAGTTCAATGATGCTGTGTTGCGTCACCTGACCATCACATTGAAGAAAGCGCATACCAACCCGTCACCGATGTGGAAGCAGATTCAGAAAGAAGAGGCTCGCAAGGGTAGTTCTGATTCAGCGCCTGCGCCGGCACCGGCCGCCGCTGCTCCGGCAAGCGCAGAGCCTGCAAACGCCGCCGCCTCGGCAGACTGACCACCGCATCACACGATTTGAAGCATTTGCATGAATCATGACTGACCCCGCCGGGCCGGCTCAGACAGGGTTGCAGCAAAACAGCGATGTTTTAACTGCGACAAACCAGCTTGAGTTGACCGCGAGTCTGTTGCAACGAGAAGCGTTGCGGTACTCACCGGCAGGAGTGGCCTTGTGTCAGGTTCTGGTTGAACATGAGTCAACCCAGCCGGAGATGGGGCAGGAGCGAAACGTTCGTCTGGTTATCGCCGCTCGGTTTAGTGGCGTTATGGCCGAACAGATCGCGACCGAAACACTCGGTTGTCGGCTGATGATTCGAGGTTTTATTTGTCCGAAACGGTTGTTCCGGGACAATAAACCAAGCGGTGCGTTGCAAATTCATGTGACCGAATATCAGCGACTGGGCCACTGACCTACCAGGTGCTGGTGAACAGACATTTAGTACAGATACCAAGTTTAAGGAATCCAACATGGCAACTCGAAGAAACGGAAAAGATCGGCGTCCCCGCCGCCCGGCGCAAAGTGCGTTGTTTAAGCGTAAGAAGTTCTGCCGCTTTACCGCCGAGAAAATCGAATGGATCGATCACAAAGATGTTGATTTGCTCAAAGACTTTATCAGCGATACCGGCAAGCTCATTCCGGCTCGTCTGACCGGCACCTCTGCCAAGTATCAGCGTCAGCTGTCTACCGCGGTCAAGCGGGCCCGTTTCCTGGCCTTGCTGCCGTTTACTGATAACCACTAAGGAGTCCGTCATGCAAATTATTCTCCTGGAAAAAGTGGTCAACCTCGGTGCACTCGGGGAAGTGGTCAAAGTCAAAGATGGCTTTGCCCGCAATTACCTGATCCCGCAGGGCAAGGCCCGTCGTGCCACCAAGCAGGCAATGGTTGATTTTGAAGCTCGTCGTTCTGAGCTCGAGAAGATTCAGGCCGACAAGTTGGCTTACGCTCAGAAGGCCGCTGATGCTTTGAATGGCCTGACGATTCAAATGACCGAAAAAGCAGGCGTCGATGGCCGTTTGTTCGGTTCGGTCACCAACTTCAGCGTTGCCGATGCCCTAAAGGCGCAAGGCCACGAAGTTGACCGTTCAATGGTTCGTATGCCTGACGGCCCGATGAAAACCGTTGGTGATTACAAGATCGAAGTCTCTTTGCATTCCGATGTGACCGCTGAGGTCAATGTGTCGGTTCTCGGCGAGACAGACTGATCGCTGCATGAACGGTGAAGAGCCGCCTTTTCCCGAAGATCGGGAAGTCGCAGCACTGCGGGTTCCGCCTCATTCAATAGAGGCGGAACAGGCGGTGCTGGGCGGACTCTTGCTTGATAACCTTGTTTTCGAGCGCGTGTCTGATGTTTTGTCGCCGGACGATTTTTACCGCTTTGACCATCGGCTGATCTGGAACCAGGTGAGTCGTCTGGTTGACCGGAACCAACCGGCTGATGTCGTAACGGTTTATGAGGCCTTGCAATCTGATGGTCAGGCGGGCGAGCTTCCTGGCGGGATGGAGTATCTGAACTCTCTCGCTCTGGAAACCCCTTCTGCCGCTAATGCCCGGCGTTATGCGGAAATCGTTCGTGATCGCTCGATTCTCCGTCAGTTGATCAGTACATCTGATGAAATAGCGGCTTCGGCGTTTGAGACGAAAGGCCGCGAAACGGCTCAGTTACTCGACGAAGCTGAGGCCAAGATGTTATCGATTGCGGAGCAGCGCAATCGGCGCCGCGACGGTTTTCAGGCGTTGAATACTGTCTTGTCGGCAGTCGTCGATCGAATCGATGAGTTGTACAGTCGGGACAATCCCAGTGATATCACCGGTGTCGCGACCAGCTTCAGCGATCTCGATAACATGACATCTGGTTTGCAACCAGGCGATCTGATCATTGTTGCCGGGCGACCGTCTATGGGCAAGACCGCTTTTTCGCTGAATATCGCTGAAAACGTCGCGGTTGAGCAGCAATTGCCGGTTGCCGTCTTCTCGATGGAGATGGGCGCGGCTCAATTGGCTCAGCGCTCGCTATGTTCTATCGGGCGGCTCGATCAGCAGCGTTTGCGTACCGGCCGGCTGACCGATGACGACTGGGGGCGGCTGACAACCGCGATCGAGAAAATGCAGGACGCGCAGATGTTCATTGACGAAACACCGGCGCTAAACCCGATGGAGTTACGCTCTCGCGCCCGCCGGCTGGCCCGTGAGTGCGGTCAGCTCGGTCTGATCGTCATTGACTACATCCAGCTGATGTCGGGCAGTGGTGGCGGTAACAGCGAAAACCGGGCGACGGAAATTTCAGAGATTTCGCGGTCGCTGAAAGGCCTTGCCAAAGAACTGAAATGCCCGGTGATTGCGCTGTCCCAGCTAAATCGTTCGCTGGAGCAACGACCCAATAAGCGGCCGATCATGTCAGACCTTCGGGAATCAGGCGCTATTGAGCAAGATGCCGACGTGATTCTGTTTATTTACCGGGATGAAGTCTACAACCCGGATACGCCCGACAAGGGAACGGCCGAGATCATTATCGGCAAGCAGCGGAATGGTCCGATCGGGTCGGTCCGGTTGACGTTTATCGGGCAATACACCCGGTTTGAGAACTACGCTGGCATGAACGACGCGATCAGCAGTGAATAAGAGCAGCGACTAAGCCGCCGGCAGGTAGATCTGAATTTTCGTCCCCATGCCGGGTGCTGAACTCAGCCGCAGGCGATGCTCAGGCAAGCGTTGAATCATTGATTCAACAATGGTCAGCCCAAGGCCTGCCCCTGCGACCCGTTCGGTGGTTTCCGGAGCGCGGAAGTACTCTTCGAAGACTCGCGAATGTATACCTGGGTCGATACCCACACCGTTATCAACCACGTCAATGCGTACCGTATCCCCTAGCGAGGCAATGCCGACGATAACTGCGCCAGATCGTGCGTCACCGCGGATTGAAGAGTACTTGAGTGCATTGGAAATCAGATTGCTCAGGACTTCCAGAATAGCGGCTTCGTTGGTGCGTACCGGATGTGCCTGCCGACTGGTTCGGGTGAATCTCAACTCAACCCCCAGGCGCTCGGCCTGTGGGACAAATACATGATTCAGGTCTTTGAAGACGCCAACCAGAGAGCTCTTCTCGGTTGGTAGATCGCTCTCGATCGCACACTGATTATTCGATTCAAGCAAGCGGTTAAGCGTGCTCTCTACTGCGCGCAGGCAGCCGCCCAGGCTTTCGGCGTGTGCGGCAATGTCGTGGTTGGCAATTTGCGCGGCTTCATTCCCGACCAGGCCGAGATAGATGCCGCCGCTGGACAGCGGTTGTCTGATGTCATGACCGACGCTTTGCATCAGGCGCGTCTGCACCTGATTTAAGACTGTGGCGCGGTTGGCGTCGCGCTCGGCTCGCACCAGGGCGCGTTGTGCTTTGTTGGACTGATACCAGAGCAGTCTTTCGCGTTTTTCAATCTGGATGGTTAGCGTCCAGACCGTGAAGTTGGCAATCAGCAAGTCCAGCGCAAAAAATGGCAGATGGGTGACATCCAGATTCTGAAGCCCAATAAGATTGAACAGGCTCGCGCCCAGGCTCATCGCCATGATTTGCTTCAACGGAAGCCGGCAGAAAGCCGAGATCAGCCATATGGCGATAATGAGTGACAGAGTGGAGCGACCAAAAGCCAGCGGCGAGACGACTTCATGCCGAGGCATGAACAGCAACAGACCCAGCCCGGCGAGCGCCACGAATGATGGCAGGAAGACGGTGAGAAAGTGATGGTCCAAGGCCCACTTTGGCGTAAGCACCAGGGTCAGGAAGCTGCTTAAACAGGCAGTGCCTATGACCGCCCGGAGCAGTTGAAGTTCCGGGGAATTCGATCCGTCGATCGGTTGTAGGCTGGAAATAGCGATGAACGCAAACGCCATGATGGTTCCGACAAACATCACGGCCACGGCAAATCCGTATCCGCCTTTTCGGTACGCACTTCTGAAAGCTTGTTCGTCTTCGGGTAAAACGAACGGCCTCGCTGGGGTGAGAAAGCGACTGGCCGTCAGCAGATGCTGAAACTGCACGTGAATTTTCCTGGCTGGTTGTTTTGTAGGAAAAGTATTGCAGGTTCAATCCACGGACGCTTCCCGGGAATGCCTTGCGTTGTGAACTAAGTCGAGCTCAAGCGTGACTTTTTTGGCATCGGGGGATCGCCCGGGTCCGGCCAGGGGCAGTCGTCGGAAAATCTGACTACCCCTGGGGACAGGCTGGTCGTTGATTACAACACGGTAACCTGGCCGTTGCTGCTGTTGGCCTGAATGGAATAATCGTTGCTCTGACCGTCAGTCACGATCGTGACCGTCAGGTTGATTGTGTTCCCGCTGACGCTATCCACGACAATCGTTGCTGAGCCGTTTTCGCCCGTGGCGGTCAGTCGCGAGCCGGTCTGAGGTACCCCATCAATGACTTGCCAGTTGTCATAGGTGACCTCGATAAACGCGCCGTCGTAGCCGTCTATTGCCGTGCCGCCGCTGATCGTGAAGCTGTCGCTATCAACGAAGCTAACCTCAAAATCCCGCAGGCGGACATCGTTGCCAATCAAGGTGACATTACTGCCGTCAAGGCGGATCCGGTAGTCGAGGTTTTCCGGGCCAAAGCTTTCCCCGTCTGATGTCCCGCTCAGGTTGATCGCCTGAAAACGCATCTCGCCGGAAACCGGGTTCAGCCTGAAGGCTTCAACGTACTCAAATCGCAGTATTCCGCTTAGGAAAACTGACCCTTGATCAACCGTCTGATAGCTCAGGTTATTGAACGTCATGTTGAAGAACGTGCCTGCGGCAATCAGGCCGTCAGTACCGACCGTGTTTTCCGAAAAATTCGAATCAAGGTCGATCGAACCAGAGCAGTTGGTAATCCGTTCATTCTGGGGCAGGGAGTTATTGTCGTCAGTCAGGTGGTCGCAAGTGATGACACGGGTCTCTTTGAGAGCAGACTTAGTCGTCAAAAGCGTCACGAGTCTGGCGTGCTTGAGTGACTCGCCGATGCTCGCGCTTGAGTCTGGTCCGATACCGGGCAGTGAACTGACTTTGCTTAACCGGGACTGAGACTGGTTGGTGCTCGCGTTGGTCGAGGAGCCTTCTACGGTGTTCTTGGCGAGCGCGCGCGCCTCGTCCGAGTTGTTGGACAGGGTTTTGGTTGCGGTCTCAGGGACGGCCTGCGAACTGTTGTCGCCCCCTTCGCTTCCGCCGCCACATGCCGTTATCGTCAAGGCGGCGAACGTCAGAGCTGACGCAATAAGAGTCTTGCGCATAAGTATTCTCCTGGAGGTTAGGTTGTAGGAACAGGCGAATCTATCGCCAACCTGATTAGTGTGTTCAAGCGGGCGAAAGGTTCAATCCCGCTACAAAACCTCGGCAGCATAGTCCGCGAGCCTGGAGCGCTCACCGCGCTGCAACGTGATATGCCCGCCGTGACCCCAGCCACGCATTCGATCGACAACGAAGCTCAATCCCGATGACGCCTCAGTCAGGTAGGGGGTGTCAATTTGCGCGATGTTGCCCAGGCAGACGACTTTGGTGCCAGGTCCGGCACGGGTGATCAGGGTCTTCATTTGCTTGGGGGTGAGGTTTTGAGCCTCATCGATAATCAGGAACTTGTTTACAAAGGTTCGACCCCGCATGAATGACAGGGATTTGACCTTGATTCTTGCATTGATCAAGTCCTGAGTGGCGGACCGGCCCCATTCGCCAGCGGCCGGATCGGGTTGGTTCAACACCTCAAGGTTGTCTTCAAGAGCGCCCATCCAGGGTTGCATTTTTTCTTCTTCAGTGCCTGGCAGGTAGCCAATGTCATCGCCCACCGGCACTGTCGCCCGGGTAACAATGATTTCCGTGTAGCGATTGTGATCCATCACCTGACTGAGTCCGGCGGCCAGAGCCAGCAACGTCTTGCCGGTGCCGGCCTGGCCAAGCAAGGTGACGAAATCAATTTCAGGGTCACACAGTAGATTTAGCGCGTAATTCTGCTCGCGGTTGCGAGCCACAATGCCCCAGACCGCGTTTTTATGGTGGGTGTAGTCGCGCGCAGTCCGCAACACGACATGTCGGTCTGTCCGCTCGATGACTTGGGCGTTCAGGGGTAGTTCGCCGTCAAAAGAGACAAACTGATTGACGAACATGGCATTGAGCAAAGGCCCGGCCAGCCGGTAGTAAGTGTGGCCGCCTTCCTGCCAGGACTCCATACCCTTGCCGTGTTTGTCCCAGAAGTCATCAGGCAGGGCGAGCATACCGGGTTCGAGCAGATCGGTATCTTCAATGACCAGGTCATTGAAGTAGTCCTCCGCAGCCAGGCCAAGCATGTTGGCCTTGATTCGCATATTGATGTCTTTTGAGACGAGAACGACATCGCGATCGGGCTCGCGCTGATCCAGTGCCGCGACGACCCGAAGAATCTGATTGTCCGGTTTGTCCGTCGCGAGCGACGCCGGCAGATCAAAATCCAGTTGTTGGTTCTCGAATAACAGCTTGCCCGAGGCCGACAGGTCACCCAGCGTGTTGAGCAATACGCCGCCCTCCAGGCCAAGCGTTGCTGATTCAATCAAGGTATCGAGTGTCCGGCTGACGGTTCGGACATTGCGGGAGACTTCCGAAGCCCCTTTCTTGTGATTGTCGAGTTCTTCCAGTGTGATGATGGGCAGAAAGACGTCATGCTCGGCAAACCGGAATAGGCAGGTCGGATCGTGCATCAACACGTTAGTGTCGAGCACGAACAAGCGGGTTTTCTGGTTTTGTTCCTTGCGCCGGTTGGTTGCTCGCGCGCCGCGGGAGCTGACCGGTTTGCGAGCCGGGCCGGGCACGGGCGCTGGCGGACGGGTTTCAACCTGGGTTAGGGCGGGTGGCGCGGTTTCTGCCGGGGCCGCCGACCGCGCCCGGGTGCGCCCGGTGGCGGGTTTCGGGCCCGCTTGCGCTGGGTCCACCCGTGACGGTCGCGCCGCTGGAACTGTGACGGCTGGCGTCGCCGATTCAAGCTCTGTTGCGAGTACGGCGGTTTTGAGGTCTACAAGTTGCGCCGGCTTGGCGGGCGCTTTGGGCAGCGGCATAAGAGGTTTGCTTCGGTGATGTGACGGTGAGTCAGGCGGCTTTCAATTGGGCCAGCACGGCTTCCGCGTGACCGGGTACCTTGACGCCGCGCCATTCGAAGGCCAGTTTGCCTTCGGGGTTGATCAGGAAGGTTGAACGCTCAATGCCGCGTACCTTTTTACCGTACATGTTTTTCATCTTCATGACGTCAAACAGTTCGCAGAGGGTTTCGTCGGGGTCGGAAATAAGCTCGAACGGCAGTTCGAGTTTTGCCTTGAAGTTCTCGTGGGAGCGAATTTTGTCGCGAGATACACCCGCTATCCGGCAGCCGGCCCGCCTGAATTTGGCATGCAGTGCGGCAAAGTCCTGGCTTTCTGTGGTGCAACCAGGGGTGTTGTCCTTTGGGTAGAAATACAGGACCAGCCATTTTTCGCGGCAGGCCTTCAGGTGGAACTCGCCCCCGGTCGCTTCTGCTTTGAAATCAGGTACTTTTTTACCAACGCTCACACTCATGCAACAGGCTCCAGGGATTGTGGAAAAACTGTAGCACATGGGGGTCCTGGCTGGCAGCCAGACTGGCGCGGAAGAGACGGTGATACGCCGCCTACAACGTACCGTCTGTCAGCGGCATCAGGGCGGCGAGCACTTGACGGCCTTCGGCCATCAGAATGTTGTAGGTTCGACAGGCCGCCGGGGTCGACATCACCTCGAAGCCGGTCTGGCTGCGATACAGCTCGGCCAGCGTGGCGGCCTCCGGGAACCGCTGGTTCACGCCGGTGCCAAGCAGAATGATCTCCGGCTTGCCCGCCAGGAGTTCCGACACGGCGGCCGGATTGAAATCTTCGATACCGGTGACCGACCAGGATTCGATCTCACCATCAGGCGTGACTTTCAGCGCGCCCTGGTGGCGCTGCGCGTTGATCTCGATATACCCGGCGCCATAGGCGGTCACAGTATTGAGAGCGCCGGGTTGGTCTTGATGCAGTTTCATGGCGGCGAGGCGGTTCCCTGGGCTGAAAGTGGTAAATTAACACCTTTGCCGGCCAGGTTTTCGAGTAACCGGGCAGCACACCGGCCGATCACCCGGTGAGACTGCGCCGACAAGCCTTAGACTGCCTTACAGATCGCCACATAGATCTCATCTTCCACTTTTATCTGCAACCGTAGCCATTGTCATGACTGAGCCCCTTTCCGATCCGGCGAAAGAGCCCGACGAATTCGCCCGAATCAAGCGTCTGCCCCCTTATGTGTTCAACATTACCGGTGAACTCAAAATGGCGGCCCGACGCGCCGGGGAAGATATTATCGACATGAGCATGGGCAACCCCGATGGGGCAACGCCCCCCCATATTGTTGACAAAATGGTCGAGGTGGCCAAGCGCGATGATACCCACGGGTATTCAGTCTCCCGCGGTATCCCGCGTCTGCGAAAAGCCATCACTGACTGGTACGACCGGCGTTACCAGGTCGAGCTTGATCCCGATGCTGAAGCCATTGTCACAATCGGCTCCAAGGAAGGGCTGGCTCATCTGATGCTCGCCACCCTTGACCGGGGCGATACCGTTTTGGTGCCCAACCCGAGCTACCCGATTCATATCTATGGCGCGGTCATCGCAGGCGCGGACATTCGCTCGGTACGCATGACGCCTGATGTCGATTTTTTCGATGAGTTGGAGCGGGCGATTCGCGAATCAATCCCCAAACCCAAAATGATGATCCTTGGCTTCCCGAGCAATCCGACCGCGCAATGCGTTGATTTGCCATTCTTTGAGCGGGTGGTTGCTCTGGCTCGCGAGCACAACATACTGGTCGTCCACGATCTGGCCTATGCGGACATTGTCTTTGACGACTATCAGGCACCGTCGATCATGCAGGTCCCAGGCGCGCGAGATGTTGCCGTCGAGTTCTTCACGATGAGCAAGAGCTACAACATGGCTGGTTGGCGAATTGGCTTCATGGTGGGCAACGCCCGCCTGGTGTCGGCGCTGGCGCGCATCAAGAGTTATCTTGACTACGGGATGTATACCCCGATTCAGGTGGCCGCTATTGCTGCGCTCGAAGGCCCGCAAGAATGTGTGGAGACGGTTCGCCGAAACTACGAATTGCGCCGCGACGTCCTGGTGCGTGGTTTGAGAGAAGCTGGCTGGCCGGTCAGCAGCCCGAAGGCCTCCATGTATATCTGGGCTCGAATTCCCGACGCGTATCTGGCGATGGGGTCGCTCGAGTTCGCCAAGAAAGTCCTGCTTGAGGCAAAAGTTGCCGTATCACCCGGAATCGGTTTCGGCGACTACGGCGACGACCATGTTCGTTTCGCGCTGATCGAAAACGAACAGCGTACGCGGCAGGCGATTCGCGGCATCAAGGAGATGTTCCGTCGCGACGGATTGATTTCACAGGCTGCGGCCTGACTACCTAGGGAGAAGCAAGCGTGGAGAAATTCGGTCCGGTTCGAGTGGGGCTGTTAGGTGTGGGCACGGTAGGTACCGGTACCCTCGATGTACTGACTCAAAGCGGCGCGGAAATTACCCGCCGGGCTGGCCGCCGAATTGAGATTACCCAGGCTTGTGCGCGCAACCAGGAACGCGCAATGGGTCGTCTGGCAGGCCGTGCCGAGTATGTTGCTGACCCCATGGCTATTGTCATGAACCCCGAGATCGACATCATTGTTGAGCTGGTCGGGGGCGAGCAGCAAGCGCTTGAACTTGTCATGGCGGCGATCGACCAGGGCAAGCATGTCGTGACCGCAAATAAAGCGCTGCTGGCACTGCATGGCAATGAGATTTTCGCGGCGGCTTCCGCCAAAGGCGTGATGGTTGCGTTTGAGGCAGCCGTTGCCGGTGGTATTCCGATTATCAAAGCGCTGCGCGAAGGACTGAGTGCCAACCGTATCGAATCTGTTGCCGGCATTATCAACGGCACGACGAACTACATCCTGTCTGAAATGCGCGACCACGGTTCCTCGTTTGCCGATGTGTTGCGTCGGGCTCAGGAACTTGGTTTTGCCGAGGCAGATCCAACCTTCGATATCGAAGGCGTGGACGCTGCTCACAAACTGGCTCTGATCGCGGCGATTGCGTTTGGCGTGCCGGTTCAGTTTGACCGCTGCCATACCGAAGGAATCAACGGACTGGATGGCCAGGATATCGAGTTCGCCGAAAAACTGGGCTATCGAATCAAATTGCTGGCGATGGCGCGCAGCCGCTCCGCAGCGACAGACTCGGCAGAGCTAAAACCCGGGATCGAATTGCGCGTTCATCCCACGCTGGTTCCGGCACGTCGTTTACTGGCGAATGTCGAAGGACCGATGAACGCGGTCTGGGTGCGAGGTGACGCGGTGGGTGAGACGCTCTACTACGGGCAGGGCGCAGGCGCTATGCCGACCGCAAGCGCGGTAGTCGCTGATCTGGTCGACGTCGCCCGAACCCTGACGGCGGATCCAGATCATCGGGTGCCTCACCTGGCTTTCCAGGCTGACTCACTGGCCGACTCTCCGATCCTGCCGATGGACGAAACCGAGACTGCCTACTATCTGCGGCTGGCCGTGACTGACGAGCCGGGCGTGCTGGCTGACATTACCCGTTTCCTCGCAGACGCCGGCATCTCACTCGAATCAGTTCTGCAGCCGGCGCCCGATGAACAGAGTGGTAACACCACCATTATTCTGCTGACTCACCGGACCATTGAGCGCCGGATGAACGAAGCAATCGATCGTATTCAGGCGTTGAATACAGTGACCGGGCGAATCGTTCGAATCCGGCTTGAGGATCTGACTTAGCATGAAATACCTGTCAACCCGGGGCGGCGTCTTACCTGCCGATCAGTTCTGCGATGTTTTGCTTGGCGGCCTGGCACCCGACGGTGGCCTGGTCATGCCGGTTCAATACCCGCAAGTCAATGCCGATACTTTGGGGCGTTGGCGCGAGCTTGCCTATCATGAGCTGGCCTATGAAGTGATCTCGCCTTTCGTTTCCGACATTCCGGCAGATGAACTGCGTGGCATTCTGGAGCGCGCCTACCAGCCTGCGGTGTTTAGCGGTCATGAACAGATTACTCCGGTCTCAAAGCTGGATTCAGATTTATTCCTGGCCCATCTTTCCAATGGACCGACACTCGCATTTAAAGACGTGGCCATGCAGTTGCTGGGCCAGATGTTCGAATGGGTGTTGGCGCAGCGCGGACAGGAACTCAACATTCTGGGGGCTACCTCCGGAGACACTGGAAGCGCTGCCGAATACGCAATGCGCGGGCGTCGCGGTGTGCGGGTATTCATGTTGTCGCCGCACGGCCGGATGAGTGAATTTCAACGAGCACAGATGTTCTCGCTGAATGAGCCGAACATCTTTAATATCGCGGTCAACGGTGTGTTCGACGACTGTCAGGATCTGGTCAAAGCGGTTTCGGAAGATCTGCCCTTCAAGAAACAGTATTCGATTGGCGCGGTCAACTCCATTAACTGGGCGCGGGTTGTCGCGCAGGTTGTCTACTACTTCAAGTCGTACTTTCTTGCGACTGACTCAGATACCCAGCCGGTGTCGTTTACCGTGCCGAGCGGCAATTTCGGAAATGTTCTGGCCGGTCACATTGCGCGCATGATGGGCTTGCCGATTCGGCAACTGGTGGTTGCGACCAATGAAAACAACGTGCTCGACGACTTCTTCCGGACCGGTGTTTACCGGGTGAGAAGCCGTGAGCAGACGCATGCGACCTCCAGCCCCTCCATGGATATCAGCAAGGCTTCCAATTTCGAACGCTTTGTCTTTGACCTGGTCGAGCGAGATGCCGGCGAGCTGGCCAGGCTCTGGCAGCAACTGGGTGAGACCGGCCAGTTTGATCTCTCCGGCACGCCAGCGTTTGAGCGGCTGAAGGCATTCGGATTTGTATCCGGTACCAGCACCCATCAGAACCGCCTGGAGACGATCCGGCGCGTTTACAAACAGTACGACCGTATCGTTGATACTCATACCGCCGATGGCCTGTATGTCGCGGAGCAATGGCGTGAACCCGGTGTGCCGATGATTTGCCTCGAGACCGCGCTGCCGGTGAAATTTGCCGACGCCATCCGAGAGGCGTTGGCAATTGACCCCCCGGTGCCGCCGCAAGTGGCCGGCCTGGCCCAGGCGGCGCAGAAGTATTGCTGGTTGCCTCGTTCCAAGACTGTCTTGCAGCAATACATCGCCAGTCATTCGGATCCCGTGTGAACAAGCCAGGGGTTTTCGGGTTTGCCGGTTATTCCGGTTCCGGCAAAACCACACTGATAGAACAGCTTATTCCCCGCTTCGTCGAGATGGGCAAGACCGTCTCGCTGATCAAGCACGCGCATCATACTTTTGATATTGACCAGCCTGGTAAAGACTCCTGGCGACACCGCGAAGCGGGCGCCAGCGAAGTCCTGATATCTTCGGGGGGGCGCTGGGTCCTGATGCACGAGTTGCGCGGGCAGCCGGAACCGACGCTGGAAGATCAGTTAAAGGCCTTGAACCCGTGCGATCTCGTGCTGATTGAGGGTTATAAGCGGGCCAGTATTCCCAAGCTTGAGGTGCACCGCCAGAGTATCGGCAAGCCGCTACTCTGGCCGGAAGACGACAATATAGTCGGCATTGCTGCGGACTCGCGCTTGCAGACCGGGTTACCTCAGCTGGATATCAATAATCCGATAGAGGTAGCCACTTTCATATTGAAGTATCTGGATTCAAACCATGAATAACCAACTTCGGCCGTTAGAGCCGGCACTTGAAGAACTGCTGGGGTTTGTGACTCCGGTCAGTGAGGTTCAAACCATAGAGACGCTGGCGGCGGCCGGGCGGGTACTGGCCACCGCGGTCAAGTCTGAAATCAACGTCCCGCCGATGGACAATACCCAGATGGACGGGTATGTCGTCAACGCCGCCGATGTTACCGATGGCGCGCGTTTGCACGTCTCCCAGCGGATCGCGGCGGGGCAGGTAGGCGAGCCGCTGGCTCGCGGGACGGCCGCCCGCATTTTCACCGGTGCCGGCATTCCGGCCGCTGCGGATGCGGTCATCATGCAAGAGGATGTTGAAGCGGATGGCGAATACATTACGCTTGGTAAAGCCCCGGCATCGGGTGCCTGGGTCCGAAAGTGCGGCGAAGACATCGCCGCTGGCAGCGTTATTCTGCCCGCCGGGACTCGTTTGTCGCCGCAAGCAGTCGGGCTGGCCGCATCGGTTGGATTGCCGACGCTGTCGGTGAATAGAAAGGTTCGGGTCGCCTGTTTTTTCACGGGCGATGAATTGACCATGCCAGGCGAGCCGTTGCGCCCGGGAGCCATCTATAACAGCAACCGGTTTGTGCTGGTCAGCCTGTTGCGCGCTCTGGGGTGTGAAGTGACCGATCTGGGAATCGTGCCTGACTCGCTTGAGGCTACCCGTGCCGCGCTTCGCGAGGCGGCGAAGAACAATGATTTGATTGTGACGTCCGGCGGCGTTTCTGTGGGCGATGAGGATCATGTCAAGCCGGCGGTAGAGGCTGAGGGCGAACTCAGGCTGTGGAAGCTGAATATCAAACCGGGTAAACCGTTTGCTTACGGTCAGGTTAAACACGTCGGCACGGAGCCGACTCACTTTGTTGGCTTGCCGGGCAACCCGGTTTCCAGCTTCGTGACCTTTCTGCTGCTGGTTCGTCCGTTTATCCTGCGGCTGGCAGGGGTCCAGGAAACGGCAAATCGAGCCGTCACGCTGACCGCCGACTTCACTTTGCCCAAACCCGATCGCCGACGCGAGTTCCTGCGGGCCAGAATCAATGAAGATGGCAAGCTGTCGCTTTATCCCAATCAAAGCTCCGCCGTGTTGACATCAACCGTATGGGCTCACGGCCTGATCGATAATCCACCGGGTGGCACGATTGAGCCCGGTCAACCGGTTCGTTTCCTGCCCTTTGATGAGTTGATTCACTGAGATGAAAATCAATCTGCTTTTCTTTGCCAGCCTGCGTGAATCGCTCGAAACGAATCGCGAAGAAATCGATCTTCCCGATCAAATTACCAACGTGGGTGACTTGCGTCAGTGGTTGCTGGCTCGCGGACCAGCCTGGGAGGCCGCACTGGGCCAGGGGCAGGCGGTAAGAGTTGCGGTGAATCAGGCCTTGGCCGAAGCCGACACAGCGCTTACACCGGGGGCTGAGGTAGCGTTTTTCCCACCGGTAACAGGGGGCTAACAAGATGACCCAACCCCCTACAAAGCAGATACAGGTTCGGGTACAGACCGAAGACTTTGATGTCAGTGCCGAAATGAAAGCGGTGCAGGGAACGAACGCACAGGTTGGGGCGATGGCCACGTTTGTCGGCACTGTCCGGGAAATCAACGAAGGGACGAGTGTCTCAACCATGACGCTCGAACACTATCCTGGCATGACGGAAAAAGCGCTGACTGAAATTTGCGAAGAGGCATTCGGGCGGTTCGACCTGCTGGCTGCTTCGGTTGTTCATCGGGTGGGTCCGCTGGCTCCATTGGATCAGATCGTCCTGGTGGTTGTGGCGTCAGCGCACCGGGGCGAGGCCTTTAACGGCTGTGAATTCATTATGGATTTTCTCAAAACCCGCGCGCCATTCTGGAAAAAGGAAACCACGCCGGATGGTGGCGGGCGCTGGGTGTCAGCCCGAGATACTGATGATGACGCTGCCAATCGCTGGTAACCGAATGCCGCTGCGATGAATCTACCGTTTTCTATCCTCAATCTGGGGGCGATCGGGATTGGTGCCGTACTGGGCGCCTGGACCCGCTATGGACTGGGGCTGTGGCTGAACCAGGGGGGGCGGGCGCTGCCCCTGGGAACTTTGGTGGCCAATATAGTCGGTGGGTTGCTGATCGGACTCGCGATCGGCTGGCTGGGTCGGCTGCCGGCGATTGATCCGGCGTGGCGGTTGTTTGTCGTGACAGGATTTTTGGGCGCTTTGACGACCTTCTCGGCCTTCTCGCTCGAAGCGGTAACGCTGTTGTCGCGCGGCCAGACCGGGTGGGCAATCGCGCATTCTGTTTTGCATCTGGTCGGGTCGATAGGAGCTGCCGCGGTCGGATTGCGATTGGCCAATGCTTGAATCTGCCCCGCCATGGCTCTGGATAGTCTTCACTTTACTGGCAGCAACCGGTCAGACAGCGCGCAACGCGATGCAGCGCGGACTAACCTCAACACTGGGCACGATCGGTGCCACCCATGTGCGATTCCTGTTCGGCCTGCCTTTCGCCTTGTTGTTCCTCGGTGTAATGGCCTTGAGCGTCGAATGGCCGTACCTGAACTTCGGCGTACCGTTCCTGGCCTGGTTGGTGTTCGGGGCGGGGTGCCAGATCTTCGCCACAGGCTGGATGCTGAGCGCAATGCAAATGCGCTCTTTCGTAGTGGCGACCGCCGCGATTAAAACCGAGCCGGTACAGGTTGCGGTTTTTGGGGCTGTCTTCCTTGGCGAGCGGATTGGGCTCCTGGGTCTGGTCGCGGTTATTGTCGCCACCGCCGGGGTGGTGATGATGTCCTGGCCCGCACAGCCTGTGTCGGGTAACAACGCCAACCCTTCCAGGGCGGACCGTTGGTGGCCGCTCTTGATCGGCGTAGCCGCCGGAGGCTTGTTTGCGTTGTCAGCGGTTGGTTTTCGCGGCGCGATTCTGGCGCTGGGCGAAGGCGAATTCTATGTGCGTGCCACGACAACGCTTGCCTGCGGCCTGGCATTGCAGTCGGTATTACTCACCGGCTGGTTGCTGTGGCGCGATGCTGCCAGCCTGGTCGCGATTCTGCGGGCCTGGCGGCCGTCTCTGGTTGCCGGTTTCATGGGCGCTGCGGCATCGCAATTCTGGTTTTTGGCTTTTGCCGTCGATACGGTGTCGAGGGTGCGGACCCTGGCTCTGGTCGAAGTCCTGATGGCGCAGGTCATTTCACGAAAACTATTCTCGCAACACACAAGCAAGGCTGAAGCGTTTGGCATCAGTCTGATTGTTGCGGGTGTTGTTCTACTACTTAACAGCTAACCCTGAACTGATTTCAGGAAAAACGGAGACCCGACTTACCATGAAAATGCCGCTTGAAGGTTTGCGCGTGATTGACTTCTCACACGCGTTAGCCGGTCCTCATTGCTCAACAATGCTCGCCGACTTTGGTGCAGACGTCATCAAACTGGAAACGCCCGGCGTAGGCGATATTGGCCGGGCCTGGGGCGTGCCTCTGGAGGGGGGTGAGCACTCCTATTTTGTCTCGCTGCATCGGAACAAGCGCGGGATCTCAATAGATCTGAAGACCGAAGCCGGGCGCGAGTTGTGTCTGTCGCTTATTGAGAAGGCCGACATCGTGCTGGAGAACTTCAGGGTTGGCACGCTGACCAAACTGGGACTCGGTTATGAGGAGGTGCGTAAGCGCAATCCCGGTATTGTCTATTGTTCGATTTCGGGGTTCGGGCAGGACGGACCGTACCGCGACCGCGCTGCGCTGGATCTGGTCGTGCAAGCGGAGAGCGGCATGATCAGTATTACCGGTGAACCAGGCTCCGGTGGCGCTCGCTGTGGTATTTCGATTGCCGATCTGGCCGCCGGTATGTATGCCGCGTTTGGCATCATGATGGGGGTTCGGGTCAAAGAGCAAACCGGGCAGGGCCAGCACATCGACGTCTCAATGCTGGAAGGGCAGTTATCTTTGTTGAATGTGATGATTGCGTCGCTGCAGGCAGACGGTGAAGTGCCCGAACCAATGGGCACGGCTTACAAAGCCTTGTTGCCTTATCAAGTCTTTCAGACCGCGAGCCAGGATATTGCGCTGGCCGTGGGTAGCGAAAAGCTCTGGAAGATCTTCTGTCCGCTCGTGAATCGCGCCGACTTGCTGAGCGACCCGCGATTCGCTGGCAACGCCAAGAGAGGAGAGCATCGCGAGGAACTGATCGAGATTCTCCAGGGTGAATTGCTCAAACAGCCGTTCGCCCACTGGGAGGAGACATTTCTGAACGCCGGCATTCCGTTAGGAGCAATCAATACGGTGGCTGATGCGATTGCTCATCCGCAAATCAAGGCTCGCAAAATGATGGTTGAGGTCGAGCACCCGACAGCCGGTCCGGTCGAGATGGTTTCTGTTCCGGTCCGGATGTCTGCTACGCCCGGTGCTATTCGTCGCCCGGCGCCAACCCTGGGTCAGCACACGGGCGAGGTTCTGCGTGAAGTGCTCGATCTGAGCCCGGAGCAAGTCGCCAGTCTGCTGGAGCAGGGCGTGGTCATGGGACAGTCCTGAGCCGGAGCTGTTGGAATCAGCGCTGACCGGTAGAGCTGTCCGCAAAAATGCCGCGAGCCTCGCGAGGTTCGCTGCGCCAGTACTGCGGCGGGGCGTCAACTGTGCCACCAAGCTCTTGGGCGGCGTGCCAGACCCAGCGCGGGTTATACAAGAACGCACGGGCCAGCGCCACGATGTCGGCCTGGCCCGAAGCGATAATCTGCTCGGCCTGTGCGGCTTCGGTAATCAGGCCGACAGCCATGACCGGAATCGACACGGCCTGTTTGATAGCGCTTGCGAATTCAACCTGATATCCCGCACCCAGTTTTATTTTCTGCTTGTTGGATACGCCGCCGCTCGAGACATCAATCCAGTCAGCGCCTGCTGTTTCGCATGCCTTACTGAAAATGATTGATTCTTCAATTGCCCATGAACTGGCGGAGTCCCAGTCGGTGGCGGACAAACGCACACCCAGGGGCTTGGCTGCCGGCCAGGCCTTGCGCATTGCGCGTAACACCTCCAGCGGCCAGCGCATTCGGTTCTCGAGCGATCCACCGTATTGATCCTGACGGTTGTTGGCAACCGGAGACAGGAACTGATGCAACAGGTAGCCATGCGCCGCATGCAATTCTGCTGCGTCAAATCCGAGGCGGTCGGCCCGCTGAGCGCAATCGACAAAAGCCTGTTTGAGTGAATCTAGTCCGTTCTGATCCAGCGCATGAGGTGGCGTCTCGCCATCCAGGTGCGGCAGATCGCCAGCGCTGACGGCCTGCCAGCCGCCGTCTGAGATCGCAAGCTGCTGGCCGCCATCCCAGGGGACCTGGCTTGAGGCTTTGCGCCCGGCGTGAGCGATCTGAATTGCTATCGGCAGGTGCGACTGGGGCACTGTGCTTCTCATCAGTGCCAGCGTCTCGCCCATTGCCGCCTCGGTGGCCTCATCGTATAAGCCTACGTCTCCCGGGGTAATCCGGCCGACCGGTTCGACCGCTGAGGCTTCGATCATCAGCATTCCCGCACCAGCCATGGCCAGTTGGCCCAGGTGGGCGTGATGCCAGGGCTGCATACAGCCGTCGACCGCTGAGTACTGGCACATCGGCGAAATCATGATCCGGTTCTTCAGTTCAAGATCGCGCAGTTTGATTGGGGTGAACATCTGACTCATTGCTGGGGCGAACTCCAAAAACAAGGGGTTTCGGGAAATGACGGGTTTGGTCTGAGCGGGCTTGAATCCGCTCGGGTTGACCCCTACTTACAAGACATGACAATACGTACGACACAGGATTGATGCCGTGAGACTCGATAAGCTTACAACACAGTTCCAGCAGGCTCTGGCCGATGCCCAGAGTCTTGCCCTGGCAAACGAAAACCAATATATCGAACCGCTCCACTTGCTGGCCGCAGTGATCGGCGATGCCGACGGCGCGGGCCGGGCTTTGCTGGAAAGAGCCGGGGTACGGACCGACAAGCTTAAGCAGACGGTCGAGCAGGCAATCAAGCGAATCCCCCAGGTAACCGGTACCGGAGGCGACATTCAAGGCAGTCGCGATCTGGGCAAAGTGCTGAACCTGTCGGAGAAGGCCGCCTTAAAACAGGGCGACCAGTTTGTGGCGACCGAAATGTTTCTGCTCGCGCTGGCCGAGGACGATGGCCGCCATGCCGGTGAGGCTGGCACGCTGGCTCATCAGGCCGGCCTGCGGCTGAACACGCTGGAGCAGGCGATTGAGTCGGTTCGGGGCGGGCAGTCGGTTGACTCAGCCGATGCTGAAAGCCAGCGCGAGGCCTTGAAGAAATACACGATAGATCTCACTGAACTGGCTGAGCAGGGCAAGCTGGATCCGGTCATCGGGCGGGACGATGAAATCCGCCGGACCATTCAGATTCTGCAGCGCCGTACCAAGAATAATCCCGTGTTGATCGGCGAACCCGGCGTTGGCAAGACGGCGATTGTTGAAGGTTTGGCGCAGCGCATCATTAATGATGAAGTGCCTGACACCTTGAAAGGCAAACGGGTACGCTCACTGGATATGGCAGCTCTGCTGGCCGGTGCGAAATTCCGCGGCGAGTTTGAAGAAAGGCTTAAAGCCGTTCTTAAAGACATTGCCGCGGAGAGCGGCAACACCATCGTGTTTATTGACGAATTGCATACGATGGTCGGTGCCGGTAAAGCCGAAGGGGCAATGGACGCTGGCAACATGCTCAAGCCGGCGCTCGCTCGTGGTGAGTTGCACTGCGTTGGCGCGACCACACTGAATGAATACCGGAAATACGTCGAGAAAGACGCGGCCCTGGAGCGGCGTTTTCAGAAAGTCCTGGTCGGTGAACCGACAGTCGAAGCAACCATTGCCATCTTGCGTGGCTTGCAAGAGCGCTACGAGTTGCACCACGGTGTTGACATAACAGACCCGGCAATAGTCGCTGCCGCCGAGCTGTCCAATCGCTACATCACCGATCGGTTTTTGCCGGACAAGGCGATTGATCTGATTGATGAAGCCGCCGCCCGGATCAAAATGGAAATTGATTCCAAGCCGGAAATCATGGACAGGCTCGATCGACGCATCATTCAGCTCAAGATCGAGCGTGAGGCGATGAAAAAAGAGTCTGATGAAGGCTCGAAGCGTCGGCTAGAGCTGATTGAAGATGAAATCACCAGCCTGGGCAAGGAATACGCTGATTACGACGAAATTCTTCAGGCTGAGAAAGCGGCTGTGCAGGGTAGCGCGCAGATCAAGGAAGAAATTGATCAACTCAAAGCGCAGATTGCCGAATTGCAGCGGCGTGGCGAGTACGAAAAGCTCGCCGAGATTCAATACGGGAAATTGCCTGAGCTTGAGGGCCGTCTTGCGGCCGCTGATGCCAGCTCAATGGAGGCCGAGTCAGGCGACGCCGGTGAGCAGAGCCACGCGCCAAAATTATTGCGCACCGAGGTCGGTGCCGAGGAAATTGCTGAGGTTGTCTCCCGGGCGACGGGTATACCGGTCAGCAAGATGATGCAGGGCGAACGCGAAAAACTGCTCGGCATGGAAAGTCATCTGCATGAGCGGGTGGTCGGGCAGGATGAAGCTGTCAGCCTGGTATCGGATGCTATCCGACGTTCCCGTGCCGGCTTGTCCGATCCGCGTAAACCGTACGGTTCGTTTCTGTTTCTGGGCCCGACCGGGGTTGGCAAGACGGAGTTGTGTAAAGCGCTGGCGACTTTTCTGTTCGATTCGGAAGACCACCTGATTCGTATCGATATGAGCGAATTCATGGAAAAACACTCGGTGGCCCGACTGATCGGCGCGCCGCCCGGATATGTCGGCTATGAGGAAGGCGGCTATCTGACAGAAGCGGTTCGCCGCAAACCCTATAGCGTCATCCTGATGGATGAGGTGGAAAAAGCCCATCCTGATGTGTTTAATGTCTTGTTGCAGGTACTTGATGATGGTCGTCTGACCGACGGTCAGGGTCGCACGGTAGATTTCAGAAACACTGTCATCGTGATGACTTCAAATCTGGGGGCTCACGAGATTCAGCGTCTGTCCGGCAATGAAGCAACCAACAATGCCGACATTATTCGAACTGCTGTGATGGATGAGGTCAAACAACATTTTCGTCCTGAGTTCATTAACCGGGTCGATGAGTTGGTTGTCTTTCATGCACTGGACGGAGCCAATATTCGCTCGATCGCACGCATTCAATTGCGTGATCTGGAAGCCAGACTGACCGAGCGCGATATGACGCTGTCGGTGAGTGAGGCGGCTATCGACGAGATAGCCTCGGTTGGATTCGACCCGTTGTTTGGCGCCAGGCCGCTCAAACGTGCGATTCAGAAGCATCTTGAGAATCCGATTTCAAAACTGATTCTCGAGGGAGTTCTGGGGCCGAACGACGCCGTCACGATTGATTACGATGGCAGCGCCTTCAGTTTCGGCGAAACTGCCTGACAAGCCGCCGCCGGGTCCGACAGGGCCGGGCGACGGCCGCCGCCGACCGCAGGTCGGCGTTTTGTCGTGCTAAGACGTCAATCGGGCGATATTTCGGCTTCATTTCCTCATTTAAAGTCGATGGAGCCGGTTTGAAACTAAATACTATTGCAGCCAGTGTCGCTACCCTTTTTGTCATCGGCGCCGCCGGCGCCACCGCGTATGGTGGCCATGCCGCGAACGAAGCGCTGGATCAGATGGTGGCCCAGGCCGCCCAGGGGCCAATGCATATCGAGTTCATCGAACGAAGCAAAGGGTTTACCGAGTCAACGGGATCGTTCCGGGTTGCCGTGAGCCCCGACTGCTTTGGGCCGGAAGTCGCGGACCTTGATATTCCGGTGATGGTTCACTACACCGTCAACCACTTGCCCGGCCTGCGGGGGCTGGCAAGTTATTCGGCAACAGTCGAGCTGGAAGGCGACGGCGGGGAATTCCTGGTCGCTGCAACCGGCAAGCCTGTCGCACTTGAGTTAGATGGCGGTTATGGGTTTAACGCTGAATGGACGAACCGGTTCAGCACCCCGGCATTGACGCTGGTCGACGACGACAAGCGAATTCTGGTTGCGGCCAGTAGTGGCGAGTTCGTTGAGTCGGACAAGGGAGCTGCTGTGGGCTGGCGTCTGCCTAGTATTTCAGTCGATTCTGCGGACATATCCATGGAAATGGTTGGCCTGAGTATGGCGAGCCGGTTGCACGACGTTGAGATGGGTCTGGGCGAGCACGTGCTGGCGATTGAAAAGCTGGAGAGTGAGGGTGCGGACCCTTCACAGTCTTTCGTGGCGACCGGTCTGCAGTTCAATCAGGTGACCAGTGCGGCCGACGGATTCGTTACCTCTGAATTCACGCCTTCAGTCAGCAAAATTGATGCAGCGGGTGAGTCGCTTGAGGACTTGTCCGTGAAACTGACACTTGGCGGGCTGGATGAGCGGGCGTTGCGCGAAATTAACGCGGTTTCCGGCAACGGTTGCCACGGTGAACTGAACGATACGCAGCTCAAGCAGATTGAGGAAAGCCTGCTTCGTCTGATCGACCGTGGGGTCACCTTCTCGATTACCGATCTCGAAGGTCGCAAGGCTGATGATCGCTTCAGCGGCGATATTCGATTCACCATGGACGAGCGCATCGACACTGAGAGTGGCCGTATGCTCACGCTTGGCGAAAGAGTCAAACTGACTGCTGATTTGCAGGCAAGCTCGGGACTGGTGCCGATGCCGGTTCAGGAAATGGTGGTTGAACAGGGGTTTGCGGTTCGAGCCGAGAATGCCCTGCGCGCCAGTCTCGCTTTTGGTGACGGCAGTCTGATGATTAACGGCCGGCCAGATGAGACGGGCATGGCCGACACTGCTTCAATGTTCCTCGCCATGGGTGAAGACAATCTGGCGATCTGGCAGAGCCGGATTGCCGAAGGCAACGGACCTCTGGTCGCTTTGGCTCAGGCCACGCGCTAGTCAGTCCTGGCATTAACCCGAGCGCAGATACTTTGCGCTAGCATCGCTACAGCTTAACTTCCGAGGGCTGTAGCGATGTTTGATTTACTGATTAAGAACGCGGCCGTCTATGACGGTGTCAGTCCTCAGCCCATTCAGGTAGAGGTTGCCGTGACCGATGGCAGGATTGCCGCCATCGGCGCCGCTCTGGGTGCGGCCAGGCAGACCATTGATGCCAGCGGGTTGGCATTGATGCCCGGTATTGTGGACAACCACACCCACTACGATGCGCAGATCACCTGGGACAAGACCATTACGCCGTCTCCTCGGCTGGGTGTGACGACAGCGGTTATCGGCAACTGCGGCTTCACGATCGCGCCGTGTCGGCCCGCTGACCGCGAATTGATCATGAAAAATCTGACGCAGGTCGAAGGCATGTCGCTGGAGGTTCTGCGCCAGGGCATTGACTGGCAGTTTGAATCGATTCCTGAATATCTCGATTACCTGGATCGCAGCGGTTGTCTGATAAATGTTGCCGCCTTTGCCGGCCATTCTTCGATACGTACTTATGTCATGGGTGAAGCGGCTGCGGAACGAGCGGCTACCGCCGACGAAATCTCGCAGATGCGCGCGCTGATGCTCGAAGCGCTCGACGCCGGAGCAATCGGCTTTGCCACCTCAACCTCGCCTGCTCACAATGGTCACGGCGGACGGCCGATGCCTTCACGTCTGGCCAGTGACGATGAGATGCGGCAGTTGGCGGGCACGCTCGGCGAGCGTGAGAAAGGCCTGTTCATGTTGACCAAGGGCGGGCACACGCCAATGGATTTCCTGGAGAGCCTGGCCAGTGACACCGGCCGACCGGTTGTTGTCGCTGCCTTGTTGCACAACTCGACCAATCCGCAAGGCGTGTTTGCCGATCTTGATGCGATAGAAGCCGCCATTGGCCGTGGCCACAAGATGGCCGGGGCGATCTCTGCCTGTCCGCTGACCAACGATTTTACGATGCATTCGCCGTATCCCGTGGAAGGTTTGCAAGCCTGGGCGCCGGCGCTATCGCTCACTGGCGAGGCACTCAAGGCCAAACTCGCCGACTCGTCTTTCCGTCAGGCTGTGCGAGACGAAATCGCCGCCCCGGCCACGTTTCGTCTGTTCAACGGCGAATGGGACAAAGTGGCGATTGTCCAGGCAGCAAGCGCGGCCAACGCTTCGCTGGAGCAGCGCTCGATTGCGCAGATCGCTGCCGAGCGCGGCGCCGATCCGCTCGATACGATGCTGGATATCGCGCTTGAAGAGTCTCTCGATACCGTGTTTTCTGCGGTATTGCTCAATTCTGACGAAGCCGCGGTGGAGCGCTTGCTTAAGCATCCGGCCAGCTTGGTGTCGCTGTCGGACGCTGGCGCTCACCTGACTTTCTTCAACGATGCCGGCTTCGGGCTGCATTTACTGGGGCACTGGTCTCGGGAGTTGGGTGCGCTGCCGCTTGGGGAAGTCGTTCGTTGCCTGACCTCACAACCGGCTGATCTATACGGCATTAAGGAGCGGGGGCGTCTCGTGGTGGGAAATTTTGCTGATTTATTGTTGTTTGATCCGTCTCAGGTTGGCCGCAGCGAGCGCTATCGGGTGCATGATCTACCCGGTGGCGGTTCGCGCTTGAATTGCGACCCGGTTGGGGTGCATGGCGTCTGGGTTAATGGTGTGCGCATTGTGGATCAATCCGGTGCGTTGATTGCTCACCCGGACGATTCACTGCCAGGCGGGCTGTTGCGCGAGTTTGCCCGCTAGGCAAGCACTCATCAGCTCTACACTATTCGGACAAGGCCGCTATGAAGTTTCGATTTCCTGTCATCATTATTGACGAAGACTGGCGTTCAGATTCAGCCAGTGGACTTGGCATTCGGGCGCTGGGAAAAGCGCTCGAAGATCTCGATATGGAGGTCGTGGGCGGGTTCACGTATTTTGACGTCTCAATGGTGGCCAACCAGGCAGCCCGGGCCTCGGCCTTTGTTGTCTCGATTGATGACGAAGAAATCAGTGAAGAGGGTGATGAAAGTGAAACCGTTGAAGAGCTGAGAACCTTCATTCAGGAAACCCGTCGCCGCAACGAACACATCCCGATTTTCCTGTTTGGCGAGACTCGGACTTCCAGGCATATCCCCAATGACATCCTGAAAGAGTTGCACGGGTTCATCCATATGTTCGAGGACACGCCCGAGTTTGTCGCCCGGTATATTCAGCGCGAGTGCACGGCCTACCTGAACTCACTGGCGCCCCCGTTCTTCAAAGCGCTGGTGAATTACGCTAATGATGGTTCCTATTCCTGGCATTGCCCCGGGCACTCAGGCGGCGTGGCCTTTCTGAAAGCGCCGGTGGGGCAGATGTTTCATCAGTTCTTTGGTGAAAACATGTTGCGGGCCGATGTCTGCAACGCGGTGGACGAACTGGGCCAGTTGCTGGATCACACCGGGCCGGTTGCAGCCTCGGAAAACAATGCCGCCCGTATATTCGGCGCTGATCACTTGTTTTTTGTCACGAACGGAACCTCAACCTCTAACAAAGTTGTCTGGCATGCGAATGTCGGCACCGATGATGTCGTTCTGGTTGACCGAAACTGCCATAAGTCGGTTCTGCACGCGATCATGATGACCGGGACGATTCCGATTTTCCTGGAGCCCACCCGCAACCACCTGGGTATTATCGGACCCATCTCGCTGGACGAGTTCAGTCCTGAGAGCATTCAACGAAAGATTGATGCCAACCCGTTGATCAAGGACAAGACCGTCAAACCGCAGGTAATGACGGTGACACAATCGACTTACGACGGCGTTCTCTACAACGTGGAGACCATCAAGAAAACCCTGGGCGACTACATCGACAATCTGCACTTTGATGAAGCCTGGTTGCCGCATGCGGTTTTTCATTCGTTCTATCACGAGTTCCATGCCATCGGTGCCAATCGGCCCCGTAGCAAGAATGCGATGATCTACGCGACCCAGTCCACGCATAAACTGTTGGCCGGCCTGTCGCAGGCATCGCAGATTCTGGTCCAGGACTCCGAGTCACGCGAACTTGATCGCTTCCGTTTCAATGAAGCGTTTCTGATGCACACTTCTACCAGCCCGCAATACGCGATTATCGCCTCCTGTGACGTCGCCGCCGCAATGATGGAGCCGCCCGGTGGCACCGCACTGGTCGAGGAATCGATCTTCGAATCGCTGGAGTTTCGCCGGGCAATGCGCAAGGTTGCCAGTGAGTTCGGCGATTCCTGGTGGTTTTCCGTGTGGGGGCCAAAAAACCTGGCCGACGGTGGCATTGGTCGGCGTGAAGACTGGTTCCTGCGCTCCAATGATCGCTGGCACGGATTCGGTAAGCTCGCCGGCAACTTCAACATGCTCGACCCAATCAAGGCGACGCTGGTAACACCGGGGATGGATATCAATGGCAAGTTTTCCAGGATTGGTATCCCGGCGAGCATTGTTACGAAATATCTTGCCGAACACGGCGTTGTGGTCGAGAAAACCGGCTTGTATTCCTTCTTTGTGATGTTCACGATCGGCATCACCAAAGGCCGCTGGAATACGCTTGTCACAGAGTTGCAGCAGTTCAAGACCGACTACGACAACAACCAGCCGCTGTGGCGGGTGATGCCCGAGTTCGTCGCCGCGCACCCTCAGTACGAGCGAGTCGGCCTGAAGGATCTTGCCCAGCAGATTCACGAGACTTATCGCGAGAATGACGTCGCCCGTGTGACCACCGAAATGTACTTGTCAAAAATGGAGCCGGCCATGCGGCCGAGCGATGCCTATGAGTGCCTGGCCCACCGTGAAGTTGACCGGGTGCCGATAGACAAACTGGACGGGCGGATAACCACCATGTTGTTAACCCCGTACCCGCCCGGGATACCGCTGTTGATCCCCGGTGAACGATTCAATCGGTCAATCGTGAACTACCTTCGGTTTGTAAGAACTTTTAATGCCCGGTTTCCCGGTTTTGAGACTGATGTTCACGGGCTGGTCACCGAGACCGTCGATCGTATTGACGAATACTTCGTCGATTGTGTGCGCGAGGACGCCGAGCCGGGTTGAGCTTAGCCGGGCGCTTACCCGGCCGGTCTTATCAGAGAGGGGTCTAGTTTCAAGCGGGCACTGACGGTGCGACCGTCCTGACACAGCGAGAACTGATTGCCCGGATCCGGTAGCAAGGCCTTGACCAGACCCAGGCCATGCGTGCCGGGTCGCACGGATTCAAAGTAAGCCTCGTCCTGAATCTTCCCGTAGTTCGTCACGACAATCGTAAATTCTTCGACGCTGTGATTGATTTCTATCGTGATGCCGCCGTCTTTCTGGTTGTGTTTGATCGCATTGGTGATGATTTCATTCATCACCAATGCGATTGGTACCGCGTCATCATTGACCACCGGCGGTTCGATATCTGAGTCAATCAAGTTGTAAGTCGTGCTGACTTCGGCGTCAAAAGCGTTCCCCAGATAGTCCGCCAGCCTGCTTACCAGTTCATTGACGGCAATCTGGGTATTGCCGCTGGTCAGCATTCCGTTGACTTCGGCAATCGCGTTTATCTTGTGAATTGCCTCGTTGATTGCCGACTCAGCCGATGCGCCTTCCGTGCGGGCGGCCTGCAAGACGCCAATGACGCCTTGCAGGTTGTTTTTGATCCGGTGGTGAACTTCCTTGATTAGCGCGTCCCGACGCAGTAATGCTTCATGCAGGCGTTGCTCCTCGATGCGAATGTGCTCAGTCATGTCTTCAGCGAGAATGTAGGTCTCGGCCGTGGGTAAGACGCTTCTGAATGTCCTGATTCTGATCGACCGGCGTCCCGTGCTCGGGTGACTCAACAAGACGTTGACCTCATTGCCGCGTTGAGAAGAGCCGCGAGCCAGCGCATTGGCGAACGCGGATTTGTCGGGTTCGTCGATGTTTGCCCAGAGTGTCGCAACCGGCGCTTCGGTCAGGTCAGGGGCGCTCAAGCCCAAGACATCCCAGGCGACACTGTTGGCATGAAGAATCCGGTCTTTGGAGACGTCAGCGACAATCATTGCTTCGTTGGATAGTGCTGCGAAGCTGTCGAATCGGAACCGCATTTCCTGCGAACGCGCTTCGGCCTCCGCCAGGCGTGCGACAGTGGACTCGAAGTTGGAAAGGTCAAACAGAATGCCGCACCACAAGTGGCGGCCGTCGCTTGTGTGAGCGCCAGATAAGTGGACCCGGCAGGTGGCCCGCGATCCGTTGCGTTTGATCAGTTCGCGTACGGTCGGATAGTGGGGAAGCGTCAAATATTGATTCTTTTCGACGATCCGTCGATTGCCCATCAAACTTGCATCGTCTTCCGGGGGGAAGAGCAGCACTGACGGGTCCGAGCCGATCAACTCCTCAGCGGAATAGCCGACAAAGTCGCTATAAGCTGCGTTGACATAAACGAACTTCCAGGTTTCGTCCTGAATAGAGACGGGTAGGGGTGAGTCGGAAACTAACAGCCGGAAGATGGCATCGTTGGAGAATTCCATGACAGAGTCGGGAACTTCTTCGGTCGTCGTTGACTTCTCACCGCGATCCTGCACGGTATCTCGATTATCTGCCATCCTGGTCACTCAAAAAAAAGCCTGAGGCGGAGCCGGCCAGATTGAACTCCGGCCGGCATCCCAACAAGACTAGGCAGGCCTTTTCATCTTTGCAAAACGGGCTGCAGCGTAGTCTATTGCGTTTTGCGCTTCGAGAGATTTGTAGATCGAGCCGAAGCGTTCGCGCATGTAGTCATCACTGTACCCGAAACGATCACGGGGGATATAGACAAGCTTCATTTTTGCTGTTCCGAGTTTCACACATTGAAGCTGATCGCTACGAACATCGCCAGAGAGCCAGCCACTGGCAATCATCGTGCCAAAGTGGGGCGTTCCCTCAGCTTGCATACCGATAGCACTCTCGAATTGGGCGCGAGCAGCGATGGCGACGCTGACATTGACTAGGAAAGTCATCAGTCCTTGACCTCGGTATTCGGTGTTCGTCGCGCCCCGACACAGGGTAAGCGTTGGAAACAGGGTGTCCTTGATTTCTGCCGGGCCTTGCAGAATCTTGCTTGCATTCGGACGATTAGCCGCGAAGCAAACACGAATTGTTGCTGCGACAGATTGTTTATTGGCGATAACCAAGCAGATAGCTTCGTCTGGGTCACTCTTACGGCGCAGCGCATCCGCGTCAGCGGTCTTAAAGTAGCTGGCGCCTGAATAAGCCGAGACTCTCAAGTCATCAACCCGAGCGTCCTGTGCAGGCGTCGAGATCAGCAGCCGAAAGGGATCGGCCGGATTCGCCGTTAACAGGTTGCGCTTTTTGGTGTTGGCTGAGGATTGAGTAAGGCTTTCTTGCTTGATGATCATTTTTCACTCTCCTGAGGGCTGGGGCCCTTCTGTTGGACAAATATCGATAGCTTCAGTCGGGGCACTGGCAAGTGCCCGTCGCTATTCTGTCGCAGTCTCAGGAAAGTGAAATGGACGTGTCAGTGGCTGTCTGAGTCGGAGAACTCCGGGTCATGACCGGATTCGGCATAAAAAAAGCCCTGAATCTGAATGTCCAGGGCTTCTAATTCGCTGAAAGCCTTGCGTAGGCAGTGTTTTCCGGCTGGTCAGGGGGCGATCGGTTTGTCCGGCGGGAGTAGGCCTCGGGGCTGGTGAGGCGGTACCAGAGGTCTATTGTTAAATCTTGTAGCGGCAATAGTTGCGTTAGCAGACGAATCGTCCGTAAAAGGGGGTTCACCGTTCGCGCGGGCGCGCCAGGCAGACAGCGCGGCTCTTTCAACCCCGAAGCGCCTGCCTTGCTCTGACCTGAGTTCAACCAGCAAGCCAGTCACAAGCCCCCAGGAAACCAGCGCTGGGAAATCTGCCGGATCGTTCAAATCAGGCAGGAGCGTCTCATAGAGTGACCGTTCCGATATCTGATTGCCATAGCCGCAAGTCGCCCGGTTGAGCAATTGCAGGCGATCCACGATGAACTGGCTAAATAACATCGGTCTATCCTCGCAGGATTCGTGCCCTCGGTCTGTGAACCGGGTCACGGCCGGAGGATTTGGATAAAGAGCTTACTTATCCGGGGTCACTGTCAGTCGGGTATCGGCGAGACGATCATATAAAGCCTGGGAGTCCGGGTCGAGTACGGTCCAGCTGAACGGCAGCAACACCAGCAGCACAAGCAGTCCCTGGATGTAATAGGCCAGCGCCATCGGTATCAGCAACAAGACCAGGGCAATCACATAGCGCAGCGTGGCCCGGGAGACGTTAACCGCTTCGCCCTGGGTGGTCAGTAACTGCAAGGACATTGTCTTCATTGGCAGTGATCTGCGCCCGCAAGACCAGAAGTAAACGAAATAGGTGCCCAGAATCAGGACTTGAAATGCCTGAAATGCGTGCCGCAGCATGCCGGGCTCCCCCTGGAAGCGGGTTAGCGCTGAGAAGGCGTAGTTAAAGAACCATAAGACACCGAACAAGATCACGCCTTCATAGATGATGCCCATGAATCGGCGCCACGGATGGGCGGCGGGTAGCAGGTTTTCGGTGGGTGGCAAAGCTCAAGCCTCGGGCGGGGTTGGGGGTCTAACGACTCTCGCGCGGGTTGGTCACCGGAACAATCGACAAGGGTTTGGCCGCGTCGCGGGCGAGGCCTGTCCGGGCGGCGCGGCCAGCCGCCGTATTACTGATAGAGCCATTGTCGCGCAGGACTGACTGTTGTTCAGGCGTCATTCGCTGGTATTGCCGCCATTCAGCTTCGCGCTCGGCTTTGCCTCGTTCTCGGGCGAGTTGATAGTTCTGGCGGGCTGTCTCGCGCTGTGTCTGGCTAAGTGCAGCCCATTCCTTGATTCGAACCAGGGCGCGACCTTTTGCTCGAGGTGAAAAACTCGGGAACCGGTCAGCCAGAACCACCCAGACTTTCTTTTCTGCGCTGGGCCAGGTGTTCCACTGTGACTCGAAAGGTTTGAGGATTTGACGCTGCCTATCGGATAGATCCACCCAGAGGGGTTCTACTGCCGCGCTCAGATTGCGGCCAGTGGTGGCGTTCTGCGCGAGCGCAAAGCCGGCGGCCATCATCAGCGCGAGGGCCAGTGCGAAACGTCTGAATGAGCGTGGTGTTTGCATTGCTGCTATTTGTGGCGGTCGGCGGAGGCGTGGCTTGGCGTCAGTGCCGCCCATTGTCGCGTGTTCTTGAGAAAGACGCCAAATCCCCGGTCGGCATAAGCGGCAATGGGTAAGTCGTCGAGCAACACCGCAGCGTCAAGCTCGGCCATTTGCTCAATGCGCCGGGTTTCGCCCCACTGACTGAACGAGACCAGGCCGACGGCCAGTAAAACGGCTGGCAGGCCGGCAATCGCCAGACGTTGAAAGAGCGGGGGCGATTCCAGTAGCCGCCGGGCTTTCCTGGTGCGATTGCCGTGGCGGCTGTTGGCTGCAAGACCGACCGGCGCTGCAGCCGGCATTGCCGCAAGCGCGGCATTGCGGGCGCCGGCAAGCCTGGCCGAAATGTCATCGGGCAGATCGGCGGCTCCGCGGTCAAGTTCGCGGCGAATCGCGTAGGCAGTTTGAGCTTCGTTCATAAGGTTATTCCCCGGGCGGCCAGGGCTTTTGACAGGCTGCGATTGGCTCGGGAGCAGTGGGTTTTGACGCTGCCTTGTGAGCAGCCCATTGCGGCGGCGGTTTCTGCAACATCCATCTCTTCCCAGTAACGCATCATGAAGGCCTCTCGTTGACGCTTTGGCAACTTCTTAATTTCGTTCTCGATAATCGTCAAGGTCTGCGAACGATCAACCTGATCAGCGGCGCTTTGTTCCTGCCAGTGCACGTCGTCTGAGCCGATAACTTCGAGGATATCGCGCTCGCCGCCATCACCATCACTGCTGGTATTGAATGATGAAAGCAGCGTCGTCCACAGGTTACGGATTTTCTGGCGGCGAAAATGGTCTGTGATGACGTTTTTGAGAATTCGCTGGAATAGCGGGGCGAGTTCGGCCGCTGGACGGTCAGGGTAGCTCTTGACTAGCTTGAGCATGGCGTCCTGGACAATGTCGAGCGCTGTGTGGTCGTCACGAACCGCATAGGCCGCCTGTTTGAACGCTCTGCGTTCAACTGAGGCCAAAAACTCGTCCATTTCCTGCCGGCTTGCCATTCGTTAGTTTTTTGTCTTTAGCCAAGCGTGGGCCGGATTAGGGAATTTGAATCGTAACATTGCCGGGCTAGCCAGTTGACCGGATATTGGCCTGAGGACTATCCTAGCGGGCTTGCCATGTTGCATGGCAGCACCAAACCCCTCTTTTGGGGCAAAGCTGGTGCTCCGAAGTGCCCTCAAAAGTGCCGATCGGTTCAAGTAGGCTCAAGTAGGCTCAAGAGAGCTCCAGAGGGTGCAAGGCGCAGGCAGCAAGGCAATTTTAGGAAGGAATACTCCCGGCGTTTGCCCATCAGGCGAATCAAAGGGCGTCCAATCATCAGTTCAGGTCCTGTACCAAGGCCTTCGTCGGGGATTCATATCGCTGGCGGCGGCGGGCGGGCTCCCTGGCAGAAGAAACAGGATAGGAAAAATGGAGCTTACTGGCGCCGAAATCGTCGTGCAATCATTGCGCGCCGAGAAGGTCAAACATCTCTTTGGATACCCCGGCGGGGCAGTCCTCTTTATTTACGATGCCTTATATACCCAGGGGGTGGATGACCCTGAGGTGGTTGAGCATGTTCTCGTGCGGCACGAGCAGGCAGCCGTTCATGCTGCCGACGCCTACGCCCGGTCAACTGAATCGGTAGGGGTTTGCCTGGTCACAAGCGGGCCCGGCGTCACAAACGCGGTAACCGGAATCGCTACCGCTTATATGGATTCAATCCCGATGGTGATCGTGAGCGGCCAGGTGCCGACCCACGCAATCGGTGAAGATGCGTTTCAGGAGTGCGACACCGTCGGAATAACCCGACCCTGTGTGAAGCACAACTTCCTGGTCAAGAACGTCAAAGACCTCGCTGAAACGATGAAAAAAGCGTTTCACATTGCCCGTACCGGGCGTCCTGGTCCCGTCCTGGTCGATATTCCCAAGGATGTCACTCGGGAGAAGTGCAAGTTTGTCTACCCTGAGAGCATTGAAATGCGCTCATATAACCCGGTCGTGAAAGGGCACCAGGGACAGCTTAAGCGGGCAATTCACGCGATTTCCCAGGCCGAGCGACCGATGATTTACACGGGAGGCGGCATTGTTCTGGCCAATGCGGCCCCCGAGCTACGCAAGTTCGTTGAGCTGACGGGCTTTCCCTGCACCAATACGCTGATGGGGCTGGGCTCGCTGTCGGGCAAAGACAGTCATTATCTGGGTATGCCTGGCATGCACGGCACCTATGAAGCGAATATGGCTATGCAGCACTGCGATGTGCTGATCGCGGTCGGCGCGCGCTTCGATGACCGCGTGATCGGCAATACCAAGCATTTCGCCCAGAACCCGCGCAAGATTATTCATGTCGACATAGACCCTTCGTCGATCTCTAAACGAGTCAAGGTCGACGTGCCCATCGTGGCGGATGTCAAAGATGCGCTGGTGGCCCTGACCGAGTTGCTGGCTGCAGAGCCATCAAAACTCAACGCGAATCAGGAGTCGCTCAAAGGCTGGTGGCGGCAGATCAACACCTGGCGCGAGCGCGATTGCCTCAAATACGGGCAGTCCGACGAAGTCATCAAGCCCCAGTATGTCGTGGAGACGCTCTGCGAATTGACCGGCGGGGACGCCTTCATCACCTCGGATGTCGGGCAACACCAGATGTGGGCGGCGCAGTATTACCGTTTCAACGAGCCCCGGCACTGGATCAACTCCGGCGGCCTCGGAACAATGGGGGTTGGCCTGCCATATGCCATGGGCGTCAAGCTGGCCCATCCGGACGCCGATGTGGCCTGCATTACCGGTGAAGGTTCAATTCAGATGTGCATTCAGGAGCTATCCACCTGCAAGCAATATGACTTGCCGGTCAAGGTCGTCAACCTGAACAATCGATATCTGGGCATGGTTCGCCAGTGGCAGGAGATCGAGTATGGCAGTCGCTACTCGCAATCTTATATGGATGCCCTGCCTGATTTCGTGGCCCTGGCCGAAGCCTATGGCCACGTGGGCATGCGTATCGAGAAACCGTCGGACGTCAAAGCGGCGCTGAAAGATTCGCTGACCAAGTACAAGGATCGGCTGGTCTTCATGGACTTCATTACGGATCAGTCCGAGAACGTCTGGCCAATGATCCAGGGCGGCAAAGGCCTGACCGAAATGCTGCTTGGCTCGGAGGACTTGTAATGAAGCATATTATCTCCGTGCTGCTCGAAAACGAGCCAGGAGCGCTGTCGCGCGTGGTTGGCCTGTTTTCGGCCCGTGGTTACAACATTGAGTCGCTGACTGTGGCGGCAACCGAAGATGTCTCTCTGTCGCGCATGACCATCGTCACGCGCGGCTCGGACGATGTCATTGAGCAAATCACCAAACACCTGAATCGCCTGATTGAGGTTGTCAAAGTGGTGGATCTGACCGATAACCCCTGCATTGAGCGCGAGCTGATGCTCATCAAGGTACGGGCTGTCGGCAAAGATCGTGAAGAGTTGGCCCGGATGGCTGAAATTTTCCGGGGTCGCATCATTGATGTGACTGAGCGAACCTACACGGTCGAATTAACGGGCGATGGCGATAAATTAGATTCATTTATCGCCGCTGTCGATCAAGCCATGATTCTCGAAACCGTGAGAACCGGGGCGTCAGGTGTTGCACGCGGCGAACGCGTGCTGAAAATCTAATTCTGGGGAAATAAAATGCAGGTTTACTACGACAAAGATTGCGATCTCAAACTCATCAAAGGCAAGACGGTTGCAATTATCGGTTACGGGTCACAAGGGCATGCCCATGCTCAGAATCTCAACGATTCCGGCGTCAACGTTATTGTGGGTGCCCGTAAAGACGGCGCGTCATGGAGCAAAGTAGAGAAGGCTGGCCTGAAAGTCGCCGAAGTCGGTGATGCCGTCAAAGACGCAGACTTCGTCATGATGTTGCTGCCTGATGAAAACATTCCGGCGGTCTACAAGAACCAGGTGGCGCCCAACATCAAGCAGGGGGCGACGCTGGCATTTGCCCATGGCTTCAACATTCATTACGGTTTTGTCGAGCCGCGCGCTGACCTGGACGTGGTGATGGTTGCTCCGAAGGCACCGGGCCACACGGTTCGCGGCACTTATTCTGATGGCGGCGGCGTCCCGATGCTGGTCGCAATCCATCAGGACGAGTCTCAGATGGCACGCGATATGGCTCTGTCATATGCCTGCGCCATTGGTGGTGGACGCGCCGGCATCATCGAGACCAACTTCCGCGAGGAAACTGAAACCGATCTGTTTGGTGAGCAGACGGTTCTTTGCGGTGGCACGGTTGAATTGATCAAAATGGGCTTCGAAACCCTGGTTGAAGCCGGATACGCGCCGGAAATGGCCTACTTCGAGTGCCTGCACGAGGTCAAGCTGATTGTTGACCTGATCTACGAAGGTGGCATTGCCAATATGAACTACTCAATCTCCAACAATGCCGAGTTCGGTGAGTATGTCACCGGCCCGCGCCTGATCACCGAAGAGACTCGCCAGGAAATGCGCAAGGTGCTTGGCGACATTCAGAGTGGTGAGTACGCCAAGCAGTTCATTCTTGAAAGCCAGGCTGGCGGTTCAACGCTTAAGTCACGCCGGCGCCTGATGAGTGAGCACGAAATTGAGGTGGTTGGCGAGAAACTGCGCGCCATGATGCCGTGGATCAAAGGCAATCGCCTGGTCGATAAAGAAAAGAACTGACCCCGGGAAGGGTCTTGAGCCCGGCGGTTTGATCGCCGCCGGGCGTCTCGCCTGACCGACACCCTGAAGGCAAACCGTCGATTGCGTTGCCTTGTCGGCCTTATACTGCCTGGTAAGACTGACACTATTGGGGCAGCGCATTGCGTCGGCGCCCCTCGCAGGCAGGAGCCCGATTGGATCTATGACCCAAACCAAATCCAAGCGCGCCCGGAAATCCAAATCATCCAGAGCGCAAAGCAAGAACCAACAAGCATCTACGCAGTCAACCGCCGCTTTGAGTCCGACCAAGCCGGCCGGTCTGGCGCGCTCGTTGCCGGCGCAGTGGCAGGACTGGATCGCTGAGAATCTCACCCGCGGCTGCAGCGAAGATCAAATGACGGCCGTCATGGTCGAAAACGGCTACGATGCCACTTATGCCGCAACCGCTATCTCGGTTATCCGCGATATGGCCAAGCGGGTTCAGAACGCCAATATTGATCTGGGTGAGCTGGCCGGCTACCGCAGCGAAGCGATGCGCCTGCCTGCGGCCAGCGAAGTGGCGACTGCCGATCACCGGGTTGGCATCGGCTTCGTGATGACCGATCCGAATGTCGGGCTGCTCGAGCATTTGCTGACGCCGCAGGAGTGCGAAGAGTTAATTGAGCAATCTGCCGGCAAGCTTAAGCGCAGCGAAGTCGTTAATCGCCAGACGGGCGGATTCGAAATCAATGAAGTCCGAACCAGTGAAGGCACTTATTTTGAGCGCGGCGAAACCGAAACCATCGCCCGCATTGAGCAGCGGATTGCCGATATAACCGGCGTGCCGGTTGAGAATGGCGAGCCGCTGCAGATACTTCATTACAACGAGGGCGGCGAGTACCTGCCGCATCACGACTACTTTGAGCCGGAAGATCCGGGTAGCAAAGTGCACGTCGCCTCGGGTGGGCAGCGCATTGCGACGCTGGTCATTTACCTCAATACCGTGCCGTCGGGCGGGGAGACCAACTTCCCCAATCTGGACGTCTCCGTGCGGGCCCGGGCCGGTTGCGCAGTCTACTTCGAGTATTGCAACAGCGACACCGAGCTGGACGAGCGCTGTCTGCATGCCGGCGTGCCGGTGCTGGCGGGCGAAAAATGGATTGCCACCAAATGGTTGCGTCAATCTGCCTATATCAGAACCTGACTGGTCTTTTGTGAATTCTTATCCTCATCCGATTCTTGCCCGTGAGGGCTGGCCGTTTATTGCGGCCGCGATCGTCGTTGCGCTGGCAGTAACCCTGACCCTTGGTTTCTGGGCGTCGTTGTTCTTCTGGCTGATTGCGATTTTTGTCATTCAGTTTTTCCGGGATCCGGCCCGGCCGATTCCCACCGGGCCGGCAGACGTCCTTAGCCCCGCCGATGGACGAGTGATCAAGGTCGAGACCGCAAACGACCCGTACCGCAATGTTGAGGCGCTAAAGATCTCAGTCTTTATGAATGTGTTCAACGTGCACTCAAATCGCGTGCCGATTGATGGCCGGGTCACGACGGTCGACTACAAGCCCGGCGCGTTTGTGAACGCCGATCTGGACAAGGCAAGCGAGGCGAATGAACGGAACGCGCTGATTCTGGAGCGCGCTGACGGCGCACAACTGACTTGCGTGCAGGTGGCCGGTCTGATTGCCCGGCGCATTCTCTGTTATGTCTCGGTCGGTGACCAGTTGAGCCGGGGGAGCCGGTTCGGGTTTATCCGGTTCGGGTCGCGGGTTGATGTTTATCTGCCCGTCGATGCCCAGCCATTGGTGGCAATCGGTCAGAAAGTCAGTGCGTCCAGCACCGTTCTGGCCCAGCTCGCTGTCCGCGAGACACGCTCATGAGCGAACAATCCGGGCCAGGCAAAGAGCATCGCTCGCCGCGTGGTCGGCGACGCTTTCGAGCCCGCCGGGCCCGTGCCGCCCTGAATGAGACGATCCAACCGGTCAGCGCGCCGCGGGTCGGGCGCTCACGCGGTATTTATCTGCTGCCAAACGCGTTTACGACCGCCGCTTTGTTCTGCGGCTTCTTTGCCATCGTGCAAGCCATGAATGATCGCTTTGAACAGGCAGCGATCGCCATTTTTGTTGCCATGGTTCTGGATGCGCTTGATGGGCGTGTCGCCCGGCTGACCAATACAGCCAGCCCGTTTGGCGAGCAATACGACAGCCTGTCCGATATGGTCTCCTTTGGGGCGGCGCCGGCGCTCGTGATGTACGAATGGTCTTTGCACGGCCTGGGTAAATGGGGTTGGCTGGCAGCATTTGTTTATGTCGCCGGGGCAGCCTTGCGGCTGGCTCGATTCAACACCAATATCGGGGTAACCGATAAGCGCTTCTTTCAGGGCCTGCCGAGCCCGGCTGCCGCAGCACTGGTCGCAGGGCTGGTCTGGCTGGCAACTGATCTGCGCGAGACCCGCTGGATCACCGCGCAGGGCGCAGACCTTGCCTGGCCAGCTTTCGTGCTGACTTTGTACGCCGGGCTGACAATGGTTTCCAACGTGCCGTTTTTCAGTTTTAAGGACATCAACTATCGCAAGAGCGTGCCATTCGTCTTCACCATCGTCATCATGCTCGCACTGGTCCTGATTTCCTCCGACCCGCCGACCATGCTGTTTTTGCTGTTTCTCGCCTACGGTGTTTCGGGTTATGTCATCTGGGGGTTGCGAAACCGGCCGGGTGCTCGAGCCAAAGAGGCGGCGCGCGCCGCAGAGCCCAAAACCGACCCCTCTGATTCGGTCTGAGCCGGGGCCGGGGTTCTCCGGTTTGACCCTGCCGTTCTCCGCCTACTACAATGCTGGGTTACCCAGGCGGCGCGGCCTGGGCTTGTCTGTTAGTTAATCTTTTGTTTTGATGAATCATGGAGTTTTGATGAATCGAAAGCCAATGGTCGCCGGGAACTGGAAAATGAACGGCCGGATCGAGGCTAATGAGCAGTTGCTGGAAGCCATGGCTGATTCTCTGAGCCAGATTGGCGGCGCGGTTGACATTGCTATTTGCCCGCCGTTTCCGTATATCGCTCAGGTTCGCGGGGCTTTGAGCGCTCCTACCCGTAAACAAGTGTCTTACGGTGCTCAGAATGCGTCCGAGCACGAGGCTGGCGCTTTCACCGGAGAAGTCTCCGCTGAAATGCTGGTTGACCTGGGGTGTCAGTGGGTGATTCTCGGGCACTCTGAACGGCGTACACTTTTTGGTGAGACCGATGCCGTTGTCGCGGCGAAAGCCGATCATGCCCTGGCTGCCGGTCTGAGTGTCATGATCTGTGTGGGTGAGTCACTTGAGCAACGGGAAAGCAACCAGGCAGAAGCGACAGTGGGCGCGCAGATTGATGCGGTTCTGGCTGCGCTAAATCATGCTGAGCCGGCCAGGGTGGTAGTCGCCTATGAGCCAATCTGGGCAATCGGTACTGGCAAAACGGCCACGCCTGAGATGGCTCAGGAGATTCATCAGTTCATTCGTAGTCATATGGTTGCGCAAGGTGTTTCCAATGCCGACCAAATCAGAATTCTGTACGGCGGTAGTGTGAAAGGCGCCAATGCCAAGAGCTTGTTTGAGCAGGCCGACATTGACGGCGGCCTCATTGGTGGCGCGTCACTTCAGTCTGAAGACTTTATTAAAATTTGTCAGGCGGCGGCCTGATCCCTGGAGTAATCGATGCTTTGGTTTACCAATTTGCTGCAAGTGGTGCAGGTGCTTTCAGCGCTGGGGGTCATCATTCTGGTGCTGTTACAACATGGCAAAGGGGCCGATATGGGCGCGGCATTTGGCTCGGGTTCTTCGGGTAGCCTGTTCGGCGCGACCGGGTCGGCCAACTTTCTCAGTCGTAGTACCTCGGGTTGTGCGGTGCTGTTTTTCGTGACGACACTCGGGCTGGCGTTCGTTTCCAGTCGCCCCGCCGAAACCGGCGGTAGTTTGATGGAAGGTGTGAGCACTCAGACAGCCCCCGCTGTTTCTGATGTGCCAGGGACAGACGGCGCACTACAGCCGTCAGGTGATGCGAATTCGCAAATACCGGCGACTCAAGCCCCTGATTCAGACCGTCCGAGTGATATTCCGAAGTAGAATAACTAGCTTAGTGGGTTGCAGCAGTTAGTGCAGCCAGCAGTGCCGACGTGGTGAAATTGGTAGACACGCTATCTTGAGGGGGTAGTAGCGAAAGCTGTGCGAGTTCGAGTCTCGCCGTCGGCACCACCATTAATAACTAACTAGTCCTGGACCTCGCTTGAATCTGGAAAACTACTTACCCGTGCTGCTGTTCATTCTTGTGGGCATCGGCGTTGGAGTCGGGCCTCTCCTGATCGGCAAGCTGCTTGGCCCCAGCAAGCCAAACCCTGAAAAGCTCTCTCCCTATGAGTGTGGCTTTGAGGCGTTTGAAGATGCGCGCATGAAATTCGACGTGCGCTATTACCTGGTAGCAATTCTCTTCATTCTTTTCGACCTCGAAATCGCTTTTTTGTTTCCATGGGCAGTCTCTCTGGATTCCATTGGCTTTTTCGGGTTCGCAGCCATGATGGTTTTTCTCGCCATCCTGGTCGTGGGTTTTGTGTACGAATGGACTCGCGGCGCCCTCGATTGGGAGTAAGCCGCTGCCCTGGCCGAATCCGGCGGGCATAGCAACTATTGGATTTCTGCGATGAGCATTGAAGGCGTACTGAACCAGGGTTTCGTGACGACCCAGATGGACAAGGTCATCAACTGGACCCGAACCGGCTCTCTCTGGCCAATGTCCTTCGGACTGGCATGTTGTGCGGTAGAGATGATGCATGCGGGCGCCTCACGCTACGACCTTGACCGGTTCGGCGTTATTTTTCGCCCCAGTCCGCGCCACTCCGATCTGATGATTGTTGCCGGTACCTTATGCAACAAGATGGCCCCGGCCTTGCGAAAAGTCTACGAGCAAATGCCAGAGCCGCGATGGGTTTTGTCCATGGGTTCGTGCGCGAACGGCGGCGGTTATTACCACTATTCTTATTCTGTTGTACGCGGCTGCGATCGCATCGTGCCGGTAGATGTCTATGTGCCTGGTTGCCCGCCAACGGCTGAGGCGCTGATGTACGGCATCATCCAGTTGCAGTCCAAGATTCGCAAAACCTCGACTATCGCCCGCTAACTATGACCGCACTTGAAACACTTCAAGCAAAACTGGAAGAGGTGCTCTCCGAGGCCGGCCCGGTGATTACCGAGCATGTGGGTGAGCTGACTGTTCAGTTCAAGAAATCAAACCTGCTGAGCGGTTTGCAGCTGCTGCGCGACGACAGCGGGCTGGCGTTTGACACGCTGATTGACCTGTGCGGCGTTGACTACAGCCAGCACGGCGACGGTGCCTGGGACGGGTTGCGCTTTGCCAGCGTGATGCACTTCCTCTCAACCACGAACAACTGGCGGGTGCGCGTGCGGGTCTTCTGCCCCGAAGACGATTTTCCGGTGTTGCCGTCTGTGACTGAACTCTGGCCCAGTGCCAACTGGTACGAGCGTGAGTCATTCGATCTGTTCGGCATCATCTATGAAGGCCATCCAGATCTGCGCCGCATTCTGACGGACTACGGCTTTGTGGGGCACCCGTTCCGCAAAGACTTCCCCATATCGGGACAGATGGAAATGCGTTACGACCCAGAGCAAAAAAGGGTGGTTTACCAGCCGGTCACGATTGAGCCACGTGAAGTCGTGCCAAGAGTGATCCGCGAAGACGGTTACGGGGTAGAGCGGTAATGGCAGAAATCAAGAATTACACGCTTAACTTCGGCCCGCAGCACCCGGCCGCTCATGGCGTGTTGCGTCTGGTCCTGGAGATGGACGGCGAAGTGGTGCAACGCGCCGATCCGCATATTGGTCTGCTGCACCGGGCCACCGAAAAACTGGCTGAAACCAGAACTTATCTGCAAAGTGTTCCCTACATGGACCGGCTCGACTACGTATCCATGATGTGTAACGAGCATGCTTATGTGATGGCGATCGAAAAACTGATCGGCGTCGAAGTGCCTTTGCGAGCCCAGTACATCAGGGTCATGTTCGATGAAATCACCCGCATCCTGAATCACCTGATGTGGATCGGCGCACACGGACTGGACGTCGGTGCCATGGCCGTCTTCCTGTACGCGTTTCGCGAGCGCGAAGACCTGATGGATTGCTATGAGGCGGTATCGGGTGCTCGTATGCATGCCGCCTACTACCGCCCGGGCGGCGTCTATCGCGATCTGCCCGAGCAGATGCCGCAATACAAAGAGAGCAAGCTGCGCAATTCGGCTGGCCTGAACGAACTGAACCGCGATCGCTCCGGCTCGCTGCTGGATTTTCTCGAAGCATTCACCACCCGGTTCCCAGGCTATGTTGATGAATATGAAACCCTGCTGACCGATAACCGGATCTGGAAGCAGCGTCTGGTCGGTATCGGCGTGGTTGACCCTGATCGGGCCAAGGCGCTTGGTTTTACCGGGCCGATGCTCAGGGGTTCAGGCGTCGCCTGGGATCTTCGCAAGACACAGCCTTACGAAGTCTATGATCTGCTGGACTTCGATGTGCCGGTGGGTACCAACGGCGACTCCTATGACCGGTATCTGGTCAGGGTTGAAGAAATGCGTCAGTCCAACCACATCATCAAACAGTGTATTGAGTGGCTGCGGAACAACCCGGGTCCGGTCATGAGCGACAACCACAAGGTTGCGCCGCCTGAGCGGGTTGGCATGAAGTCCAACATGGAAGATCTGATTCATCACTTCAAACTGTTCACCGAAGGGTTTCATGTGCCCGCAGGCGATTGTTATGCGGCGGTTGAGCATCCGAAAGGGGAATTCGGCATCTTCATGATGTCTGACGGCGCCAACAAGCCGTACCGGTTGAAAATCCGTGCGCCTGGTTTCCCCCACCTGCAAGGCCTGGACGAAATGTCTCGCGGTCACATGCTGGCAGATGTGGTGACCATCATCGGCACGCTGGATATTGTTTTCGGAGAAATTGACCGATGAACTCTGTAGCAACAACAAGCGACAAGCCCTTGTTATCTGAAACCAGCTATCAACGCATAGACCGGGAAATTGCCAAATATCCGGTCGATCAAAAACAGTCAGCCGTGATGGCCGCACTGGCGATTGCCCAGGATGAATTGCATTTGCTGGATACCCCGGCAATTGAAGACGTGGCCCGTTATCTGGGCATGGCCCCGATTGCGGTGTATGAGGTCGCGACCTTCTACAACATGTACAACACCAAAAAGGTTGGCAAATTCAAAGTGGCCGTCTGCACTTGTCTGCCGTGCGCGCTGCGCGACGGCACCAAGGCGGGCGAGTACATGAAGGCCAAGCTGGGCATTGATTTCAACGAAACCACGGCTGACGGACTGATTACGCTGGTGGAAAGTGAATGCCTGGGTTCCTGTGGTGACTCACCGGTCATGTTGGTGAATAACAAGCATATGTGCAGTTTTATGAGCTCCGACAAGATGGATGCTCTGATCGACGAGCTGAAAGCTAAGGCGGACTGACCGAGATGGGCGCAACTGATTTCAAACTTGATGCTGCCGATGTCCCTGAAGTGGAAACCTGCTTCCACGGGCGGCATATCGAGCCACAGATTCTTGCCGGCCTGACATCGCCCGAAGACTGGGGGTTGTCCAAGTATGAATCTCGCCAGGGTTATGCAGCTCTGCGCAAGATCATCGACGAGAAGCTCACGCCTGAAGATGTCATATCGATCGTCAAGTCATCGGCGTTACGCGGTCGTGGTGGGGCTGGTTTTCCGACCGGGCTCAAATGGAGCTTCATGCCGCGCGGTTTTCCGGGGCAGAAGTACCTGGTGTGCAATTCAGACGAAGGCGAACCCGGAACTTTCAAGGATCGCGACATTCTGCGTTACAACCCGCACATCGTCATTGAGGGGATGGCTATTGCCGCCTATGCAATGGGCATTACGGTCGGCTACAACTATATTCACGGTGAAGTCTGGTCTGTCTACGACCGCTTTGAAGAAGCGCTTGAACAGGCGCGCGAAGCTGGCTACCTGGGTGACAACATTCTGGGCTCTGACTTCTCTTTTCAGTTGCATGCGTTTCATGGTTTTGGGGCGTACATTTGCGGCGAAGAAACCGCGCTGCTCGAGTCTCTTGAAGGCAAGAAAGGCCAGCCCAGGTTCAAGCCGCCGTTCCCGGCGAGCTATGGTCTGTACGGCAAGCCCACAACCATCAACAACACCGAAACGTTTGCAGCTGTCCCCTGGATTATCCGTAACGGCGGTGAGGCCTACCTGGAAGCGGGCAAGCCCAACAATGGTGGCACCAAGGTTTTTTCGATTTCCGGCGATGTTGAAAAGCCGGGTAATTATGAAATTCCGATGGGCACTCCGTTTGCCAAGTTGCTTGAACTGGCCGGCGGGATGCGCGGTGGGCGCAAGCTGAAAATGGTGATTCCGGGTGGCTCGTCAATGCCGGTGCTGCCCGCTGAGATCATGATGGCCACCGACATGGACTATGACTCCATTTCCAAGGCGGGCTCCATGCTTGGTTCGGGTGCAGTGATCGTGATGGACGAGACCCGTTGCGCGGTCAAGTCTCTGTTGCGCCTGTCCTATTTTTACTTTGAAGAAAGCTGTGGTCAGTGTACGCCGTGCCGTGAAGGCACCGGCTGGTTATACCGAATCGTTAACCGCATTGAGCACGGCCAGGGCCGCCCGGAAGATCTCGACGAGCTGAACCGGGTTGCAGACAATATCCAGGGTCGCACCATCTGCGCTCTGGGCGATGCCGCCGCGATGCCGGTCCGCGCGTTTCTCAAGCATTACCGGGCTGAGTTTGAGCACCACATTGAGCACAAGACTTGTCTTGTGCCTAACTACGTCTGAATTCGAAAAGCGATTGATCCATGGTTGAAGTAGAAATCGACGGTAAAAAGGTCGAGATAGAAGAAGGCAGCATGGTGATGCATGCTGCTAACAAGCTCGGCGTCTATGTGCCGCACTTTTGCTATCACAAGAAGTTGTCGATCGCGGCGAACTGCCGGATGTGCCTGGTCGAGGTAGAAAAAGCCCCCAAGCCTTTACCTGCCTGCGCGACCCCGGTCTCCGACGGCATGAAAATTCATACCCGCTCCGAGAAGGCCGTTTCTGCGCAAAAGTCGGTGATGGAATTTTTGCTGATCAACCATCCGCTGGACTGTCCGATCTGCGATCAGGGCGGTGAGTGTCAGTTGCAGGACCTGGCTGTCGGTTACGGCGGCTCCAGTTCAAATTACACCGAAGAAAAAAGAGTGGTCTTCCACAAGCCGATGGGGCCGCTGGTTTCCGCCGAGGAAATGACCCGCTGTATTCACTGTACGCGCTGCGTTCGCTTTGGCCAGGAAGTTGCCGGCGTGATGGAACTGGGCATGGCGAATCGCGGCGAGCACGCCGAGATCATGACCTTTGTCGGGCGCTCGATTGACTCTGAACTGTCGGGCAACATGATTGACATCTGCCCGGTTGGCGCACTGACTTCCAAGCCGTTTCGGTATTCCGCCCGCACCTGGGAGTTGTCGCGCCGCAAGTCGGTATCGCCCCATGATTCACTGGGTTCCAACCTGACCGTCCAGATCAAAGGCCAGCAGGTGATGCGGGTCGTTCCGCTTGAGAACGAGGCAATCAACGAGTGCTGGATTTCCGACCGCGATCGTTTTGCCTACGAAGGGCTCAATTCGCCGGACCGGCTGACTACGCCGATGATCAAAACTGACGGGCAGTGGGTTCAGGCTGACTGGGCCACGGCGTTAAATCAGGCTGCACTATTGCTTGCGACGGCCCGGGTCAATCACGGCTCCGAGCGTATTGGCGCGCTTGCCGGACCGACCTCGACCGTTGAAGAGCTTTACCTGTTGCAAAAACTTGCGCGCGGGATGGGTTCTGACAATATTGACTTCCGAGTCCGGCAGGCTGACTTTTCAATCGACTCGGCTGGCCAGGGGGCTCCCTGGCTGGGTCTGTCGATTGCCGAAATATCGGGTCTTGACCATTTGTTGCTGATTGGTTCGTTCCTGCGCAAAGATCATCCGGTGTTGTCCGCGCGGATTCGCCGCGCAGTTAGCCATGGTCTTGAGTTGTCCGTCTTACATGCCAGCGATGAAGACCTGTTGATGCCGGTCGCCCGGAAATCGATCGTCGCGCCAAGCCAGTGGCGCGGCCAGTTGCTGCAGGTTCTGTCGGTCGTTAATCAGGCTAAAGGCCTGGCGAATCCGGCTGCTTTTGAACAGGCTATGGCTGATCTGTCGGTTGGCGAGGCGGCCCGAGCGATTGCGGACTCACTGCTGTCAGGCGAGCAAACCGCCGTGCTGCTGGGCAATGCTGCGATAGCGCACCCGCAGGCCGGCGACCTGATGCGAATCGGCCAGGCGATCGCAACGGCTTGCGAAGCACGCTTCGGGGTGATCGGCGACTCGGCCAGTAGCGTTGGGGGTTATCTTGCCGGCGCCACACCACGCGCAGTCGGCGCCATCAGCGCGAGTCCGGTGGGAAGCGCGGGACTGAATGCGGCGGAACAGCTTCGCGCTGATCTCAAGGCCTTCCTGTTGCTTAATCTGGAGCCTTCACTTGATTACGCTGGCGGGGCAGCGGCAATGAAATCTCTGACCGTCGCCGAGACAGTCGTGGCTATTACGCCGTTCAAATCCGATGACTTGATGTCGGTTGCTGATGTCTTGTTGCCGGCCGGCCCGTTTACTGAAACAGGCGGTAGTTTCGTCAATGCCGAAGCACGGCTGCAGATATTTAACGGGGTGGTTCAGGCCGCCGGTGAGTCTCGCCCAGGCTGGAAGGTCTTGCGTGTGCTGGCGAACCGGCTCGACCTGAAAGGCTTTGAATTTGATTCGGTTGCCGACGTCCGGCTGGAGGCACTGGGTAGTGCCGGAGCCCAGGCGGCCGAGGGCGCGTTTGAATCCAGTCTGTCTAACTCGTTAGTGGGTGACCTGACTGGGGATCGCGACTGGCAAAGTGAACAGACGCTCGAACGGCTTGGCGATGTGCCGGTCTATTTTGCTGACTCAATCGTGCGTCGGGGCGAGGCCTTGCAACAGACGGCGGACGCGCAGGCGCCGCAGGCGCGTCTGCATCCCGACACCCTGAGCCGCCTCGGACTTGAGTCCGGAACCCAAGTGGTTCTGGAGCAGTCTGACGGCGCGGCAACCGTCGAGCTGACTGCTGATGCCTCACTGGCAACCGATGTGGTGCGGGTGGCTGGCGCTCATCAATCCACCGTCAATCTGACCGAGATGTTCGGACCCATCACGCTGAGGGCTCTCTGATGGATGGTTTAATCACCGGGGTTACTTCATTCGGCGAAGGCCTGTTTGGCGGCATGTGGCCCGTGGTCTGGAACCTGATCAAAATCATCTGCGTTGTGGCGCCCCTGATGATCTGTGTGGCCTATCTGACCTTGTGGGAACGCAAGATGATCGGCTTTATGCATTTGCGCCTCGGGCCGAACCGGGTGGGTTGGGGCTGGCTGCAACCGGTTGCCGACGGCTTGAAGCTGATGCTCAAGGAAGTCATCGTACCAACTCAGGCGAGCCCGGTACTTTATATTCTTGGCCCGATCATGACGATCATGCCGGCAATGGCCGCCTGGGCTGTCATACCGTTTGGTCCGGAGCAGGCGCTGGCCAATATTAATGCCGGCTTGCTGTTGCTGATGGCGATAACCTCCTTGGAGGTTTACGGCGTGATCATCGCCGGTTGGGCGTCCAACTCAAAGTATGCGTTTCTTGGGGCGATGCGTGCATCGGCCCAGATGGTTTCTTACGAACTGGCGATCGGCTTTTCGCTGGTGGTCGTGCTGATGGTTTCTGGCAGTCTGAATCTGAGCGAAATCGTTTATGGCCAGGGGCGCGGCTATTTTGCCGAGAATGGATTGAGCTTCCTTTCCTGGAACTGGTTGCCGTTGCTGCCAATTTTTGTGGTGTACGTGATTTCATCGGTTGCTGAAACCAGTCGTCACCCGTTTGATGTGGTTGAGGGTGAGTCAGAGATTGTTGCGGGTCACATGGTCGAGTATTCGGGCATGGGGTTTGCGGTGTTCTTTCTGGCCGAATACGCCAACATGATTTTGCTCTCGGCGCTGGCCTCAATCATGTTCCTGGGCGGTTGGTATCCGCCCATTGATTCACCCATTCTCAATCACATTCCTGGCTGGATCTGGCTTGGGATGAAGACTTTCTTCGTGGTTTCGTTGTTTGTGTGGTTCCGGGCGTCGTTCCCGCGCTACCGCTACGACCAGATCATGCGGCTGGGGTGGAAAATATTTATACCGGTTACATTGGTGTGGCTGGTGGTCGTGGCGATCTGGATTCAGACGCCATGGAACATCTGGAAATAATCTGATGCAGGCAGTCAAAGAATTTGTCTCCAGCTTTATGTTGCTGGAAATGCTCAAGGGTTTAAAGCTCACCGGGCGATACTTCTTCGCCCGGAAGATTACGATTCAATACCCGGAAGAAAAAACACCGGCCTCGCCGCGGTTTCGCGGTCTGCATGCACTGCGCCGATACCCGAACGGGGAAGAGCGCTGCATCGCCTGCAAACTCTGCGAGGCCGTCTGCCCGGCACTGGCAATCAATATTGAGTCTGAGGTTCGTGAAGACGGGTCACGCCGAACCACCCGCTACGACATCGATCTGACCAAATGTATTTTCTGCGGGTTCTGTGAAGAATCCTGTCCGGTTGATTCAATCGTGGAAACTCATATTCATGAGTATCACGGCGAACAGCGCGGCGACTTGCTGTTCACCAAAGACATGTTGTTGGCGGTCGGTGACCGCTATGAAGATGAAGTGGCGCAGCGCCGTACTGCTGATGCCGAGTACCGATAATTAAGTAAACCTGATGCCGCTCCCGTTGAGCGGCAGTGACGATTGGCCACGAACGCTGTGAGCCGGGGAAAGTTCTTTAGCAATGGATGCGCAGTCTTTTCTATTTTGGGTGTTTGCCTCAATCACGGTCGTTGCCGCGATCAGAGTGGTCACCGCACGAAACCCGGTTCACTCCGCGTTGTTCCTGGTGCTGACCTTCGTTACGTCTGCCTGTATCTGGATGCTCCTGCATGCCGAATTTCTGGCGATCACACTCGTGCTGGTCTATGTTGGCGCGGTGATGGTGTTGTTCCTGTTCGTCGTGATGATGCTCGATCTGAATCTGGACCAGATGCGCGAAGGTTTCTGGCGCAATCTGCCGGTTGCCCTGTTTGTGGGCGTCGCGATTATCCTTGAGCTTTCGTTTGTTCTGCTCTACACATTCCAGGGGGTATCCGGCGATGCGGCGCCGGCTCTGCCGGCCGACTACAGTAATACCAAGTTGCTGGGATCAATGCTCTACACCGAGTATTTCTATCCGTTTGAGATCGCAGCAGTCATCTTGCTGGTTGCAATGGTCGCGGCAATTGCACTGACTTTGCGGTCACGCAAAGACACCAAAACCAACGATCCCGGCGTGGCTGTCAGAACCAAAGCCGGCGATCGTCTGCGCATCGTGAAGATGCCCCATATTTCAAAACCCAGACCAACCGATCCGCCAGCCACACCGGAAGGCGAAGAGCAGGGGGCCAACGCATGAGTCTTCATCACTACCTGATTCTCGGGGCGGCCTTGTTTGCGATTGGCGTGGTCGGTATTTTCTTGAACCGGCGCAATGTGATCGTCATCCTGATGTCTATCGAATTGATGCTGTTGGCAGTCAATACGAATTTCATCGCGTTCTCGCACTTTCTGGGTGACGCGGCCGGCCAGGTGTTTGTTTTTTTCATCCTGACCGTCGCGGCGGCGGAGTCGGCAATTGGCCTGGCCATTATTGTGATTCTGTTCCGCAACCTGGAAACCGTTAACGCTGAAGAACTCGACAGCCTGAAGGGCTGACGACACCGCATTTAGAACCGAGCCTATGAAAATTCTTTATCTAGTTGCCGCGTTTGCCCCGTTGCTGGGGGCGCTTGCTGCCGGCTTGTTCGGGCACAAGCTCGGCCGAGCAGGCGCACACCGAGCCGCGATTGCCGGTGTGACGGTCGCGATGTTTGCTTCGTTCTGGACGTTCCTGGATGTCATGCAGGGCAATACCTTTAACGGCGGGCTCTACACCTGGGCGGTGGTCGGTGACATCCAGTTGCAAGTCGGGTTTCTGATTGACACGCTGACTGTCACGATGATGTGCGTGGTGACGTTCGTCTCCCTGATGGTGCATATTTACACCATAGGTTATATGGCCGAAGACGACGGCTATCAGCGCTTCTTCTCCTACATCTCGCTGTTTACATTCGCGATGATGATGCTGGTCATGTCGAACAACTTCCTGCAGCTGTTCTTCGGCTGGGAGGCGGTCGGTCTGGTTTCTTATCTGCTGATCGGGTTCTACTACAACCGGGACTCTGCCATTTATGCCAATATGAAGGCGTTTCTGGTTAACCGTGTCGGTGACTTCGGATTTATTCTCGGCATCGGCCTGGTGCTCGCCCACTTTGGCAGCCTCGATTACGCCGAAGTCTTCGCCGCTGCGCCAGCGCTTGCGGACAAAACCATCAATCTGCTCGGTGCGGCCGAATGGTCACTGCTGTCGGTGACCTGTATTTGTCTGTTTATCGGCGCCATGGGCAAGTCAGCTCAGTTTCCGCTGCATGTATGGCTGCCAGATTCCATGGAAGGCCCAACCCCGATCTCCGCACTGATTCATGCGGCGACGATGGTAACTGCCGGGATTTTCATGGTCGCCCGGATGTCGCCACTGTTTGAGCTGTCCGATACCGCACTTGGTTTCATCATGGTGGTCGGCGCGATTACCGCGTTGTTCATGGGCTTTCTGGGCATTATTCAAAACGACATCAAGCGGGTGGTTGCCTATTCAACGCTGTCGCAACTGGGTTATATGACGGTTGCCCTCGGGGCTTCCGCTTATAGCGTGGCGATTTTCCACCTGATGACGCACGCTTTTTTCAAGGCGCTGCTGTTCCTGGGTGCCGGGTCGGTCATTATGGGCATGCATCATGATCAGGACATCCGCAACATGGGTGGTCTGTCCCGATTCATGCCGATCACCTGGATCACCTCTCTGCTCGGGACCCTCGCGCTGGTCGGCACGCCGTTTTTCTCGGGTTTTTACTCCAAAGAATCGATTATCGAGGCAGCCCGTTTCGCTAACGTGCCGGGTGCCGGGTTTGCCTATTTTGCGGTGATGGCCGGCGTGTATGTGACCGCCTTCTATTCATTCCGGATGTATTTCCTGGTGTTTCATGGCAAGCCTCGCTGGGGCCAGGGCCAGCACGGAGAGCAAGACGATCACGGCCACGATGCTCACCACGGCTTAAGCGCCGGTGACAAGCCGCACGAGAGCCCGCTGGTCGTGACCGTGCCGCTGATTCTGCTGGCCATTCCCTCGGTACTGGTTGGCTGTATCGCGATGGGTGATCTGGTTGCCGGCGACTACTTCGCCGGGGTTATATCCGTTGATGCCGCGCGCCATCCGGCAATGGCTGAAATCATCGGGCACTTCCATGGTTTCTGGGCAATGGGATTGCACGGTTTTATCACCGTCCCGTTCTGGTTGATGGTCGCCGGTGCTGCGTCGGCCTGGTATTGCTATCTGGTTAACCCGAATCTGCCAGCCACTATCAAGAAATCACTCGGCCCGGTTTATACCTTGCTCGATAACAAGTACTACCTGGATCGTCTCAACGAGATTGTTTTTGCGGGCGGATCGCTATTGCTGGGCCGGGGCCTGTGGAAGCGGGGCGACCAGAGCCTGATTGATGGTTTACTGGTCAATGGCAGTGCCCGCCTGGTTGGCTGGCTCTCCGGCGTGATGCAGTTAGTGCAGACGGGGCGTATCAATAACTACGCCATCACGATGATTCTTGGTGTTGCCGGCTTGTTGCTGTTTGCAATCTGGCCTTTGTTACCCGGTTGAAATACAGATTCATGACTTTGACTCCGGTTGTCCGCTTGGTCAGCCGCAATTCACTCTTACAGAATAACGACTAACCGATGTCTTCATCTTTTCTGCTGAGCGCCTCAATCTGGCTACCGATCCTGTTCGGCGCGGCGGTGCTGTTCATCGGCCGCGCGGGCAATGACGGTCTGGTTCGGCAACTGTCGCTGGCCGGCGCGTTGGTGTCTTTTCTGCCGACGGTTGCCCTGATCCTCGGATTTGATTCCGCCTCCAGCGGCATCCAGTTTCAGGAATTGTCCGCCTGGGTGCCCGCGATGGGCATTAACTACCACCTGGGCGTTGATGGCTTGTCGGTCTGGTTCATCCCGCTGACAGCATTTATCACCATTTTTGTCGTGGTAGCAGCCTGGGAGGTTATTCAGGACCGGCCGGCGCAATACTTCGCCGCGTTTCTGATTTTGTCGGGCTTGATGATAGGTGTGTTTTGCGCGCTTGATGGCTTGCTGTTTTATGTGTTCTTTGAAGCCACGCTGATTCCGATGTATCTGATTATCGGCATCTGGGGCGGGCCTCGTAAGGTCTATGCGGCATTCAAGTTCTTTCTCTACACCTTGCTTGGTTCACTGCTGACCCTGGTGGCGTTAATTTACCTGTATGTGCAGTCGGGCAGTTTTGCCATTCTTGACTGGCATCAGTTGCCGTTGTCGCTGCGCGAGCAGATGTTTATCTTCATTGCGTTCATGCTGGCGTTTGCGGTCAAAGTGCCCATGTGGCCGGTGCACACCTGGTTGCCAGATGCCCACGTCGAAGCGCCAACCGGCGGGTCGGTTGTGCTGGCCGCGATCATGCTCAAACTGGGCGCTTATGGCTTCCTGCGGTTCTCGCTGCCTATCGCCCCCGATGCCAGTCATGAGCTGGCTGGGTTTGTGATTACCCTGTCGCTGATTGCGGTCGTCTATATCGGGTTTGTGGCGCTGGTCCAGACCGACATGAAAAAACTGGTCGCTTATTCATCAATTGCTCATATGGGTTTTGTCACCCTAGGGTTTTTCATGTTTAACCCGCTTGGGATGCAGGGCGGCATCATCCAAATGATTTCCCACGGTTTTGTATCGGGAGCGATGTTCCTGTGTATCGGGGTGCTCTATGACCGCCTGCACTCGCGTGAGATTGCCGATTACGGCGGCGTCGTCAACACAATGCCCAAGTTTGCGGCCTTGTTTATGTTGTTCACGATGGCGAATGCCGGCTTACCGGCAACCTCCGGTTTTGTCGGTGAGTTCATGGTAATTCTGGGCGCGGTGGAATACAACTTCTGGGTTGCTTTCCTGGCCGCACTTACGCTGATTCTCGGAGCGGCTTACTCGTTGTGGATGTACAAGCGGGTGATCTTCGGCGCAGTAACCAGCGACAAAGTCGCCGGCCTGAAAGACTTGAACAAACGTGAGTTCTCCATGCTGCTGGTAATGGCCATCGTCGTCCTGATCATGGGTATCTATCCCAAGCCATTTACCGACGCTACGAATGCTTCGGTCGACAAGCTGCTCAAGCATGTCGCCATTTCCAAGATCCAATGACCATGCTTGAACAACTGAACCTGTGGGCGGGACTGCCCGAGATACTGCTCCTGCTGGCCATTTGTATTTATGTTCTGGTCGAGGCAATCGCCGGCAAGAGCCGTCAGCTACCGCTGGACAAACTGGCGCTGGCGGTTGTTGCCGTGCCGTTCATTACCACTTTGTTCCAGATGAGCAATCCGCCGCAGTCCGCAATGAATGGCATGTATCTGGCTGATGGCTTTGCCCATCTGCTCAAGCTGTGCGTTTATGTCGCGATAGCTGCCACCATTGTTTACTCGCGTGATTACGCCAAAGACCGCGGCATGCATCGCGGTGAGTTTTACACGCTGACGCTTTTTGCAATGCTTGGCCAGATGGTGATGGTCTCGGCGGGCAATCTGCTGGTGGTTTACATGGGGCTGGAGTTGATGTCGTTGTCCCTCTATGCGCTGGCCGCACTCCGTCGTGATCACGCCGAGTCTACCGAGGCGGCGATCAAGTATTTCATTCTGGGGGCGCTGGCGTCTGGTTTCCTGCTGTATGGCATGTCCATGCTCTACGGCGGCACCGGTGACTTGTCGATTGCCGGTGTGGCCGCTGCCTTTGCCAATGCCGAGACCAATCGTACGGTGTTGATGCTGGGAGCGGTGTTTATCGTGGCGGGCCTGGCGTTCAAGTTTGGCGCGGTACCGTTTCATATGTGGGTCCCTGATGTCTACCAGGGCACGCCGAACTCGATCACCTTGCTGATCGCTGGGGCGCCAAAACTGGCCGCATTTGCCATTGCCTTCCGCCTGCTCGGCGAAGGCTTGCTGCCGATAGCGGCGCAGTGGCAGCCCATGCTGATCGTCCTGGCTGTTGGCTCGTTGGTGTTGGGCAATATCGTGGCAATCGCCCAGACCAACTTCAAACGCATGATTGCCTACTCCACGATTGCGCAGGTCGGCTTTGTGATGCTTGGCTTGCTGTCAGGGGTTGTCGCCGAAAGCGCCTCCAGCGTCGGGCAGGCCTATGGCGCTTCGATGTTTTACATCATCACGTATGTGCTGACCACACTGGGTACGCTTGGGGTTTTGCTGATGCTGGCCCGTCAGGGTTTTGAGAGTCAGGAAATCGACGATTTGAAAGGCCTGAGCCGGCGCAGCCCGTTGCTGGCACTGGTCATGTTGATTCTCATGTTCTCGCTGGCGGGTATTCCGCCGACCGTCGGTTTCTTTGCCAAGCTCACGGTATTGCAGGCTGCAATCAATGCGGGCCATGTCTGGCTGGCCGTCGTGGCGGTTGTTTCTTCGCTTATTGGTGCGTTCTACTATCTGCGCATTGTCAAAGTAATCTACTTTGATTCTCCTGAAGACGACGCTCCGGTCAGCACACGGTTTGACACCCGCACGTTGATTACCGCCAATGGCGCGGCAGTCTTGTTGCTTGGCATCATGCCGCAGCCGCTGATGAACGCCTGTATTGAAGCTATTCGTCAGGCGCTTGGCTCGTAGTACCAATGTCTGACAAGCTGATCGAAACCCCTATTAGCGGTGAAGTTGTGTTCGAGGGCATTTTTCTGCGCGTGCAACAAGATCGCGCGCGAATGCCCGATGGGCAGGAATCTGGCCGGGAATTTGTCTTGCACCCGGGTGCCTCGGCGATGGTGCCGATCATGTCCGATGATCGCATCCTGATCGAGCGCCAGTTTCGCTATCCGCTCAAACAGGTTTTTACCGAAATTCCGGCTGGCAAGATTGATGCCGGCGAGACGCCACTGCAAACCGCGCGGCGTGAGTTGATCGAAGAAACCGGATACGGCGCCAGACAGTGGGCTCCGCTTACCTCTATTCATCCTGCCATCGGCTTTGCCAATGAGCGGATAGATATTTTCCTGTGTCGTGACTTATATCAGCAGACACAGTCGCTCGATGCCGGCGAGTTTGTTGAAATCGACTTCGTAACCGTCGGCTGGCTGGTTGATGAATTACGAGCGGGGCGGCTGACCGATGTCAAAACCCAGATTGCCACTCACTGGCTTGAAAATCTGTTCTCCGGACGCTGGGAATGGCCAGAGTTTGAAACTGTCTAGTCTGAGACCGCCTGATGACGGCTCTGGTCTTAAACCCGACTAAAAGCCGGTTTGCTGTTTTGGGCTTCGGCGGACAAGGCTTGAGCTCTCGGCTCGAAGCGCTGGCATAAGGTGGCCGGCATGGCGGCAGACAGACTGGCTTGTTGCAAGAGGGCGGTGACCTCTTGCAGAATCGAGTCTGCGCTCAGGTCTTGAACCCTCTTGTCATAAAAAACCAACCCGGCGCAAGTGCCTGTCTGTACTTCCTGCGTGCCGATTTGATATGGTTCAGACAAGGAGCGGACAAGCCCGGCCGTTTCTGATTCCAACTGCTCGCATGGCGCGGCTTCACTGAATAACACCAGGAAGCGGTCGGTATCGAGCCTGCCAATCACGGGCGCTGCCACAGGTATCTTTCCGGCGAGGTAGTTACGCTGAATCTGGTGACGAAGCCGGGAGCCGACGGCATTGATCAGTTCGTTGGCCTGGGGCAGGCCGTAGGCATCATTCAAGTGTCCAAGCTGGTCGCACTGTATGGCCACAACCGCCAACGGGGAATGACCACTCCGGCTTGCCAAGGTGTTCACCAAGCGAGCGTGGAAAGCAGCGTGATCCGGGATCTCGGTCATGGTGTCAGTGCGGGCTGTCTGATGAGAAGGCGAATGACCTGCCCGCACAGCAGATTGATAATTCCCGGCTGTCACCGAATCGGTCGAGTCGCTCAGGCAGGCCATCAGATTGTCTTCATCGAGTTTCAGCAGCGTGAGCGCCAGCATGAGTGGCGAGTCGGAGTCGCCTGATACCGTAAACCGATACGCGTCGCAGATCGTGCCGCTGGCACCGGTGAATTCGGCGCTCAGATCTGCCAGGCGCGGTACGGTTTGCTGCAGACAGTCGAACAGATTGGTCAAATCACCGCCGCCGGCCAACCGGGTCAGCCACTTGATTGCTGGCGGATTGATCATGGTGATTTTCCCGGCGCGATCCGCCTGGATCAGCCCAAACGGGGCCAGATACAGAAACTGTAGCAGGGCTTTATGCGCGTCACTAGGGGAAGACATCAGACGGTACCGTGAGAGGTTTGCAGGCGGCAGCCGGTGCCCGGTTGTCTTGCAGACCGGCAACGCGACGCGACCGGAAAGCCTAGCCGACCTGCTTAGCGGGTCGGGCCTGGCGCCGATAAACGGATTGCCCACGCAGATAGCTGGCACGAACTCCAGTGTGAGAAGCGGGTTTGCCCGCGTCGCCTCACAAGTGGGTTTTCAGCGCAAAATCCAACGCCTGATCACAAGGTTGTTCTATCTTCAGTGACAACCATTGATCAGCTCTGCCATGCCCCATCGTGACTGAAGCAATCGGCAGGCCCAGCTCATGCGCCTGGCGGGCAAAGCGAAACCCCGAATAAACCATCAGGGAGCTGCCGATAATCAGCATGGCGTCGCTGCGCTGTAAGGCGTCGCGGGTTTGCCGAACCCGTTCGGCCGGCACGGTCTCTCCAAAGTAGACAACATCTGGTTTCATCAAGCCGGCGCACTGTTCACAAACCGGAACATCAAACCCGGAAAAGTCGGTTTCGTCGAGTTCTGCGTCGCCATCCGGCGCGACCTCGGCGCGTCTGTCGGCCCATTCCGGATTGAGTGCCTGCATGCGAGCCTGGAAGCGCTCGCGTTGTTCGCGCTCACCGCAGGCCAGACAAATCACCACATCCAGCCGGCCGTGTAAATCCTGCACCTGAGGCGAGCCCGCTTTTTGATGTAGACCGTCCACGTTTTGCGTGACCAGATAATGCGCCGGGCCACGCGTTTGCAGATTGGCAATCGCCTGATGGGTCAGATTGGGTTGAGCCGAGGCGATGATCGGCCAGCCCACCAGGCTGCGCGCCCAGTAGCGTCGACGGGCCGATTCACTGCCGGTAAACGCCTGCAGGGTCATCGGCTGTGGGCGCTTCCACTGGCCGTGCTTGTCCCGATAGTCGGGAATGCCGGAGTCCGTGCTGACACCGGCGCCGGTAATTACAAACAAGCGGTTCGCTTGTGAGACGAACTGTTCTAGAGTCATTCGCAGTAGGATAACGAATATGAAAATTGCTGCTGTCGAAACCCTTCGCCTGGGCGAGTTCCCCAACCTGATCTGGGTCATCATCGAAGACGAAGACGGCCAGCGCGGGCTGGGCGAGACCTTTATGGGCGCCGAAGCCACTGAGGCCTACATCCATCAGGTCGCAGCGCCGGCCCTGCTTGGCCGGGAAGCCGGCGCTATCGAAGCCATCCGGCTCGCACTGCGGCCTTATGTGGGTTACCAGGCGCCAGGCGCAGAAGTGCGCGGCCATAGCGCAATAGACATTGCGCTATGGGACTTGTGGGGGCAGCGAACCGGGCAGCCGGTCTGGCAATTACTTGGCGGCAAGGTGCGGGACAGCATTCGCACCTACAACACTTGCGCCGGCTACCAATACGTTAGAGCGTCTACCGGTCAGCAGAGTCAGAACTGGGGCCTGCCGGGGCAGTCGGAGCTATCCGGCCCTTACGAAGACCTGGAGGCTTTTCTGACTGATGCCGGCAGTCTGGCCGAAAGCTTGCTGGATCAAGGCATCACCGCCATGAAAATCTGGCCGTTTGACCGCTATGCCGAACAAAGCCAGGGCATGCACATTTCCGCTGCGCAGCTCAAGGAAGGCATCGAGCCTTTCAGAAAAATCCGTGACCGGGTTGGCAGCAAAATGCAAATCATGCTCGAGTGTCATTCGCTTTGGTCAGCCAATGCCGCGCGCGACATCGCCCGTGCGCTGGAGCCCTACGACATTTACTGGATTGAAGACCCCATCCGTATGAACGGCTTTGCGCCGCTGGCCGCTCTGCGCCAGAACATCACTCAAAAAATCACCGCCTCTGAAACCCTGGCCACCCGTCACCAGTATGCAGAACTCGTGCGTGCCCAGGCGACTGACATTGTCATGCTGGACCTCGGTTGGTGTGGCGGGCTGACCGAAGCCAAAGCCATTGCGGCCATTGCCGAAGCCAGTCAGCTCCCGATAGCGCCTCACGATTGCACCGGCCCGGTCGTCTGGGCTGCCTCATGTCACCTGTCCCTGAACGCGCCCAATACCTTGATTCAGGAAAGTGTCCGGGCGTTTTATACCGGCTGGTACCGCGAGCTGGTAGACCACCTGCCCGCCGTCGAGCAGGGCGAAATCACCGTGCCTGAAGGCGCGGGGCTGGGCATGCACCTGATGCCCGAGTTGTTCGCCCGCGCAGATGCTGTGCATCGGCGGACAGACTAAGTCTTACTGCATCTGATAGTTCGGAAAAATGTCGTTGCGTCAGTGGCTTATGCCTGCCACTTCATCTCACCTTCCTTGACGGAAGAGCCTGGCGGGCCGCCAACCGGCCTGTCATCGCCAGATCTAAGGAAATCGATACAACAAAACCTCCGCAGCGCAGCAAAAACGGCCCGATTCGGGTTACGATACGGCCCACGGAGAGCTGGCAGAGCGGTCGAATGCGGCGGTCTTGAAAACCGTTGAAGGGTCAAACCTTCCGGGGGTTCGAATCCCTCGCTCTCCGCCATCTACGCCCATTGGCCCCCAACCGATCCCCAACGGCCCACTAGCGATCCGGCTCCAGCCGGTCCACGCTGACAAACCCCGCTTTGTTCAATACCTGCTCGCCATCCCAGCAGTAAGCCACCAGCTTGCCTCCTGGCTTGGCCACGCTATAGTCTACGCAGGCGATGTTAGTCGCGATGGGTTCCGGCTCGCCTTCCAGCCAATAGTGTCCGATGAAGACCGGTGGAGCCTTGGCCGTATAGGTGACCAGGTGGTCGCCCTCGATCTGATCATCCGGAATATGGGTGCGGGCGCTTTCCGGGCCGATATAGGCTTTGCGGAAAGTGGTGGCGTTGTCGTCCCACCAGCGCACGCGGATGTTGTGGCGGATATTCTTGTCTTTGTCGGCAAACGACTGACCGGCAGGCAACTTGATTTCCTTGCCTTTGAGCAGTGTTTCGAGGGCGTCGAACTGCCAGGTACCGGGGCGGCTGGCAGCGCGTAATAAGGCGTCGCTCAGCAGGGCGCTGCCGTTCTGGAAGGTCGAGATGCGCTGGATCAGCTTGTCGTCCCAGCAGGCGTGCACCACGCGCAGAGAACCCAGGTCGAGCCAGAGTGGCAGTTGCTTGAACCATTCAATCACTTCTGCGCGCGCTTCGTCGTCTCGCTCATAAGCGCGCAGGAAGGCAGCATGCTGCTTGCTGTGCTTCTCGCTGTGCGCTCGCAGCCAGGTGTTTTCCGCCTCGGCCGGCGTGTGATAGGCGATTGCATTGAATTCATGGTTGCCCATCACGGCCAGCGCGGCGCCGGTATCAATCATGGGCCGCACGATGCCGATTACCTGGCGCTGGAACGGGCCGCGGTCAATGAAGTCTCCGAGAAAGATCGCGGTATGGGTTTCGTGACGATAAGTGCCGTTGCTGTTGAGGTACCCAAGCCGGTCGAGTAGTTTGGCAAGTGTTGTGGCGCATCCGTGGACGTCGCCAATCAGGTGGTAGGGCATCGGAGCGTTTCGTGAAGCCGTTATGGTTATGCCATTTTAGACGAGCGGGGTTGGCGAGCGGTCCGGCGCAAGATGCCCGGGATGCAGTAAGCTGATCCCTACGCTTGACTCCAGGAAGGCAACATGACCACCGCTGATTTCGTTTTTCGCAATGCTCAGTTGATCGATGGCACAGGTGCTCCAGCCCGGCTGGCGGATGTTGCTGTCACTGGAGATCGCATCACCGCGATCGGCAGCGCACTGAACATCAGTGCGACCGAACAGGTCGATGCTTCCGGTTTGGTTCTCGCACCGGGTTTTATCGATGCTCATACCCATGACGACCGTATCGTTCTGGCTGACCCGGCTATGGCTTGTAAGGTCAGTCAGGGGGTCACCACGGTTGTGACGGGCAATTGCGGTATCTCGATTGCGCCCGTCAGTATTAGCCAACGGCCGCCCGCGCCGCTTGATCTGATCGGCGAGGAGCCGGCGGCTTTTTTTGATTCGTTTGCAGACTACTTCAATGCGCTGACGGCAACCCCGCCAGCGGTCAATGTGGTGGCGCAGGTCGGCCACAGTTCGCTGCGGGTGATGGCGATGTCAGATCTTGACCGTCCGGCGACACCCGCCGAAATTGACCTGATGCAATCGAGTCTGCGCCAGGCGCTCGCTGACGGCGCGGCAGGGCTGTCCACAGGGCTTGCTTATCGTCCGGCCCAGGCGGCCCCGACCGATGAGATTGAGGCGCTGGCTGCAGTAGTTGCCGAGTTTGACGGTTTTCATTCCACCCATATGCGCGATGAGGGCGAAGGAGTGATGGCATCGCTTGCCGAGACTTTTCAGATTGGTCGAACAGCGCGTCTTCCGGTGATTATCTCGCATCACAAGTGCGCCGGTATTCCCAACCACGGCCAGTCGCGTCATACGCTCAAAGCGATAGAGCGGGCGCGCGAAAATCAACCAGTTGCTTTGGATTGCTATCCATATGTGGCCAGCTCCACAGTGCTTGATCCGGTACGGGTTGCAGAAGCTTCCCGTACCGTAATCGCCTGGTCAACAACGCTACCCGAGCACGCCGGCGAAGACATTGCCGATATTGCCGACGCGCTTTCTCTGAGCATCGCTCAGACGATCAGCGCATTACAGCCGGCCGGGGCGATCTATTTCAATATGGACGAAGACGATGTGCGCCGAATTCTCAGCTTTCCGGCAACCATGATTGGTTCTGACGGTCTGCCTCATGATGAATTCCCGCATCCGCGGTTATGGGGGACGTTTCCCCGAGTGCTGGGGCATTATTCGCGCGATGTTGGGCTGTTCCCACTAGAAGAAGCCGTGAGGAAGATGACGTCGCTGACAGCGGCGGCGTTCGGTATCCAGGATCGTGGCGTGATCGTCGAGGACGCCTATGCCGACCTAGTCTTGTTCGATGCGCATACCATTATTGATTCCGCTACCTTTGAGAACCCGGCCCGGCCTGCGGCCGGGATCAAACAGGTGTTTGTGAACGGGTCGCGCGTCTGGGAACTCGGTAACCCGACTGAGGCCCGCCCGGGTCGTGGCTTACGACGGCAATTTCTGGCGCCGTTGCGTTACGATGCCGGCGATACAAACTCTCAAGAGCTGAGCTGACTGATGACAGTAATTCTGGTGTGCGGGCCAACCGGCGTCGGCAAGACAACTTATTCGATTGCGTTGGCACAAGAGCTGGGGGCAGTGCGTTTTTCGATAGACCCGTGGATGCAGACGCTCTATGCCAAGGACATGACCGAACTCGACTATGCCTGGATGATCGAGAGGGTCGACCGATGCTATCAACAGATCTGGGAGGTCAGCGAGCAAATTGTCAAGCTGGGTGGCGCGGTAGTTCTGGATCTGGGGTTCACGACCAAGGCTCAGCGTGCGGCGTTTGTCGCGCTGGCCTCGGGCGCGGGGGCGAGTGCCCGGATTCATTATCTGAGTGCGTCTGCCGAACAGCGCAAGACATGGGTTCAAAAGAGAAATACTGAGCAAGACCCGCTTGTGTATGCCTTTGAGGTGACTGACTTCATGTTTGATTTCATGGAATCGAGGTTTGAGGTTCCGGACCCGGAAGAACTAGAAGGTGGCAAGCACATTCGGCGCGACAATCCCGTCGATTAAAATCAGGTATGGCAGCGTTGAAGGCGCTTGCTGCGGCTAGCGCGTAGTGGCTCAGTCGTTTTCGGCTCAGCTGGGGCCATGTGCCATGATGACGACGGTTAATCCAGGCATCAGATCAATTACTAACTAAAGAGCCAACCAGGGCAGGAGACATCACCATGGCAATCAAGAACGTATTTGAGGACACCAAAGCGCTAAAGGTAAATATTCAGAACCTTTCAGTCGATGACCTGGTCAGCGAAATGAAATCTGATCCGGATCTTCTGCTGATTGATTTGCGTGAAATTCAAGAGGTTGTAGACCTGGGAACCATTCCCGGCGCCCAGAATGTGGCGCGTGGCATGTTGGAGTTCTGGGCTGACCCGGCTAGTCCTTATTACCGTGATTACTTTGGGGAAGATAAACGTATCGTCACTTTTTGTGCTGGTGGCGGTCGCTCGGTCTATGCCACACTGGCGCTCAAAGATATGGGCTACAAAAACGTCGCGCATCTTGAAGCCGGCTTCAACGGCTGGAAGAAAGCGGGCGGCGAGGTCCAAGATGTTTCCGCCACCAGTAAATGGGTACGGCGGGACAAAGGGGTACGGCGGGACAAAGGTTGAGTTTCTCGCGCTGCGCAGGCGGGCTGCTTGTCGCGGCCGCGCTGCAGGCTGTCTCTGCGTGTACAACTGATTACCAGGCGCCCGACCTCCACCACCTTGCCGGCCCGGCCGAGATTCGCGAGCAGTGCCGCCGGCACGCGGATGCCGCCGCGGGTTCATCGCGCGAGAGTCTTCGGCGCGGCATTGAACTGGCCGCGGGCAACCCTTATCAGTACCCGGATCAACAGTATTTTGTTCAGTGCCTGAAAGCCAACAGCGACCAGACCGATTGAGGATCTCGCTGTCTTATCGGGGCTGCGTCACAATTTAGTGCAAATATGCTTTAAGCTCCCCCAGGTGGTGCATCTCACGGCGGTGCCATCTGCATTCCAGTATGGCCTGCCTCTTGCTAACAGAACAGCAAGGAGTAAGCATGAACGAACAGGGAGGGGTAAGCGATACCCCGAAGGTTTCAGCGCGGGCGACGCCATCTGCGGTATTTCTGAAAGCAGACCAGGTGAGTGTTGCACTGGGCGGATTTATCGACAAGGTCTGCGCCGTCTTGCTGGCTTTGCTGATTCTGGACGTTTGGCTGGGCGTGTTTGCCCGCTATGTCTGGCCGCTGCCGATCACGTTTATGGAAGAGGCGGCCCGTTATCTGATGATCTGGGTGGCATTGCTGGCAGTCTCGTCTGGCATTGTTCGGCGTGAGCACATCGGCGTCCAGATTTTTTTCGGGTCACTACCCCGTCCCCTGCAACGGGTGTTGCTCGGTCTGCTCGATCTGATCGGGATCGCGTTTTTTGTCTTCTTGTGTTTCTACGGGGTCGGGCTGGTCGAGCGCGGCGCCAAAACTTTCACGATGATTTACGGTGCCAGCAAGGCCATTCCGTTTGCAGCGGTGCCGGTTGCCGCAGCGCTGGCGGCGATTCAACTGGCGCTGGTCGCGTTGCGTGATCAGGCAGCGCTGTCGGGGCAACAAGACGAAGCCGCGGCGATATTTCCATGATTGCCGTTGCCTCAACGTTCTTTGTGCTGTTGTTGCTGGGCATGCCGATCGGCTACGTGCTGGGCATTGCCGGCATCGTCGGCATGTGGACGATTGATCCGGGGGGCCGTTTCTTGCCCATGGCGGCTGAACGTTTTTTTGCCGGCCTGGATCTCTTTACGTTCCTGGCCATGCCGTTCTTTATTTTCGCCGGTGAGATCATGAATCGCTCCGGGATTACTGACCGCTTGATTGGCCTGGCCGACGCGCTGGTGGGGTATCTGCGTGGCGGCATGGCCCATTCCAATATGGTGGCTTCGGTGATGTTTGCCGGCTTGAGTGGCGCTGCGACGGCGGATGCTGCAGCGTTTGGCAATACGATGGTTCCGGCAATGGTCAAGAGCGGGTATACCCGGCCATTTGCCTGCGCGGTCACGGCGGCCGGGTCGATCATCGGCCCGACGATTCCGCCTTCCAATCTGATGGTGATCTACGGTTCGTTGATGGGCGTCTCGATTGCCGGGTTGTTTGCAGCCGGGATTGTGCCGGGCCTGCTGATCTGCGGCATTTGCATGGCGGTGATTGCCTTGCTGGGCAGGCGGCTGAATCTGCCCAAAGGCGGCAGCCGGCCGAGTTTCAGTCTGGTCGGACGCGCGCTGCGCCAGGGTTTTAGCGCTCTGATGATGCCGATCATTATTCTGGGTGGGATTCTGGGCGGCGTGTTTACCCCGACTGAGGCGGCCTCGGTCGCGGTTTTGTATGCATTGATTGTTGGCGGCCTGATCTACCGGGCGCTCAGTTGGCGCGATTTGCTGGAAATGCTGATCCGCACTTCGCGCATTACCGGTATTGTTTTTCTCATCATTGCATCGGCTTCGATTCTTGGCTGGTGGATGACGTTCAATCAGATTCCGCAGGCAATTGCCGCCAGTTTTCTGGCGATCTCTGATCGCCCGTCGGTGATTGTCGGCTTGATCCTGTTGATGCTGCTGACGATCGGTATGTTCATGGATATCAATGCAATGTTGATCATCCTGGCGCCCATGCTGGTGCCGTTGACCAATTCAATTGGCATGGACCCGGTCCATGCCGGCGTCATGATTATTCTGGCGCTGAACATTTCGCTGATGACGCCGCCAGTGGGTGCTTGTTTGTTCGTGCTTGCCTCTGTAACCGGCGAGAAGATAGAACGCATCGCGCGCTCCTTGTGGCCGTTCCTGATTGCCGAATTACTGGTGTTGATCGTGGTCGCTTTCTGGCCCGATCTGACGTTGTTTGTTCCTCGCTTGTTGGGGCTCGCTCAATAGCGTGTTCCCGGCTTGCGGCCTTTATCGAAATCCCATTATGGAAGGAGTTGACATGAATTCATTGAAACGTATGGCGCTGGCAGTCGGTACGGTCGTCGCGGTGGCATCGATGGCGACGCCGGCGTTGGCGCAGAAAACGATGCGAATCGCTCATTTGAACCCGGACAGCCCGTTCGAGAGTCACTCCGGTGCCATGACGGCCGTCTTCAAGAATCTGGTGGAAACCGCGTCAAATGGCGCGATCAAAGTGCAGATTTTTCCGAACGGGCAGCTTGGTAAAGACAATGAGGTGATTCAGCAGGTGCGCGACGGTATTGTCGAAAGCACGATTTCTTCCGCTGGTGGACTGGCGTCTCATTACCCACTGGTGGGCGTCTTTGATCTGCCGTTTGCGTTTCCGAACATTGCGGTAGCCGACAAGGTAATCGACAAAGACAGCGACTTTGGCATGAAATTCGCGTCAGACCTGGAAAGCAAGGCCGGACTAAAAGTACTGGGTATGCTGGACAGTGGTGGCTTTTTCGCGATGACCAACTCCAAGAAACCGATCATGACCGCTAAGGACATGACTGGCCTGAAAATTCGTACGATGACGCTGCCAACTCATGAAGCTATCATCAGCTCGCTGGGTGGCCAGCCCACACCGTTACCCTGGGCCGAGGTTTATACCGCGTTGCAGACCGGGGTGGCTGATGGTCAGATGAATCCGGTACCAATTATTGCGTTTGCCAAGTTTGACGAAGTGCAGAAGTATCTGTCGGTCACCAACCATGTGATCACTCCGTATCTGTGGATGATTAACCCGGCGTTCTACAACGGGCTGACCGATGAGGAGCGCAAGATTGTTGATGACGCGGCATCGGTTGCGGTGGGGGCCGGGCGAGGTATATCGCGAATTATTGAAGCCTCCAGTGAGAAAGGTTTGCCCAAGCTGGCCAAGAAAATGAAGATCAACGCCGTCCCGCCTGCTGAGCTGGACAAGTTCGCCAAGTCAGCGCAGCCGGCGGTCAAGAAAATCATCAGCGAAAAACTCGGCGCCGAAGGAGATGCAATGCTCAGCGCCATGCTGGCCAACATTGAGAAGGTAAAATAAGGGAGTGCGGCAACCGCGGGAGCGCGAAGGATGAGCAGTAATCAGCAATCTGATTGGTTAAACCAGAGCCTGGCGGATCTGACCGGGGTGAGGTTTAGCGGCAATGCTTCAGCGCTTTCGTCCCCGGGCTCTTATGGTGATGTCCGGGGGGTGGCGCTGAGTGCCATTGGGTTTGACCAGGCTTTCGACGAAATCTCTCAATGGCCGGGCTACGCCGCAACGCCTTTAACGCGATTGCCGGGGTTGGCGAGCCGTCTGGGTATTGGCTCGTTGCTGTACAAAGACGAACGCCTGCGGTTTGATCTCAAGAGTTTCAAGGCGCTTGGTGGGGCGTATGCGGTGAGTCGGGTGTTACGCGCCAGGCTTGCTGCTGCGACGCCTCCTGTCGCGGCGAGTCTGGCGGATTTGTTCAGCGGCAAGTATTCAGAGCAAACCCGGTCATTGACCGTCACCTGCGCAACCGACGGCAATCACGGGCGTTCAGTCGCCTGGGGCGCGCAACGCCTGGGCTGCGCTTGCGTGATTTTCGTGCACGAAACGGTTAGCGAAGCACGTGCCAGCGCAATTGCCCAATACGGCGCTACCGTCGAACGAGTGCCTGGCAATTATGATGATGCGGTCAGGCATGCGGCCCGTATGGCCGCGGAAAACCACTGGACAGTTGTTTCAGATACCTCTTACGAAGGCTACCGCGATATTCCCGTGGATGTGATGCATGGCTACGGGGTGATGGCAGCCGAGATAGTCAATGAATTGAAAACGCCGCCTACCCATGTGTTTCTGCAAGCGGGCGTGGGCGCGATGGCCGCGTCAATTACCGCGGCATTCTGGCTTGCCTGGGGCGTGGCCCGTCCCAGGGTGATTGTTGTGGAACCGCAAAATGCTGCCTGCCTTCTTGAGAGCGCCGATGCCGGTAAACCAGTGGTGGTACCGGGCGAACTCGAGACGATCATGGCCGGACTGGCTTGCGGAGAAGTCTCCGAACTTGCTTGGCCGATACTGCAAGCCGGTGCGAACGGATTTATGACAATCAGTGACGATCATGCGCGCCTGGCGATGCGTTTGTTTGCTGATCCGGCCGGGAAAGACCCGGCTGTTGTCTCGGGTGAAACCGGTGCTTGTGGACTTGGCGCCTTGTTGGCGGCCAGCGCCGACCCGGCCTTGTTCGAATCACTGGGGTTATCGAAACAGTCCCGAGTCCTGTTGATTGGCAGCGAGGGGGATACCGATGAGGCAATCTATCAGTCTATTGTCGGCCAATCAGCGTCGCAGGTCCTGCGGTGAGTAAACCCGGGCTGCGAATCAACGGCTCAAGACTGCTGCGTCGCCTCGATGAGCTTGCAACCATTGGTGCGATCGCGGGCGGAGGATCTTGTCGACTTGCGTTGACCGACGAAGATCGTGCGGGCCGGGATCTGGTTTGCCAATGGATGCGAGAGCTCGGCATGTCGGTCCGGATTGATGCGATTGGCAATATTTTTGGGGAGCGCGCCGGGGCGGGTGGGCTGGCCCCGGTAATGACCGGGTCGCATATTGATACCGTACGGACCGGCGGCCGGTTCGACGGCAACCTGGGCGTGTTGGCAGGGCTGGAAGTGATTGAGCGACTGAACGAGTCGGGCGTACAGACAGAGCGCCCGATTGTCGTGGGCGTGTTCACCGATGAAGAAGGCGCGCGTTTCGCCCCTGACATGTTGGGTTCGCTGGTCTATGTAGGCGGGATGGCGCTGGATGACGCCCTGGCCACCGAGTCGATTGACGGTTCCGTACTTGGCGATGAACTGCACCGAATCGGTTATGCGGGCAGCCATGCGCCAGGGTGTTACCAACCGCATGCGTTTGTTGAATTACATATTGAGCAAGGGCCGGTGCTGGACACAGAAAAGACCACGATTGGCGTGGTGCGCGATCTGCAAGGCATCTCTTGGCAGGAAATCACGATTGCCGGTCAGTCGAACCACGCCGGGACGACGCCAATGCGCTTACGTCATGACGCGGGCTATTGCGCGGCGGCGATCTGTACCTGGCTGCGGGAACTGTCCTGCGAGATGGGCGGCAACCAGGTTTGCACCAGTGGACGGATCGAATTACACCCGAACCTGATCAATGTGATTGCGGCTCGCGCAACCGTTACCGCCGACCTGCGTAATACAGACGACGCGTTGCTACGGGAAGCTGAGCAACGGTTTGCCCGATTTCTTGAGCAGCTGGCCGTCAGTGAAGGCGTGAGCATCGAGACCCGCCGCCTCGCCCGGTTTGAGCCGGTCACGTTTGACCCGTCTATGGTCGATCTGATTGAGCGTCAGGCCGGAGTACTCGGGTTGTCGTCGCGGGTCATGACTTCAGGCGCCGGACACGATGCCCAAATGATGGCACGCATTTGTCCGACTGCGATGATTTTTGTTCCGAGTATCGACGGCATCAGTCATAACCCGGCCGAGTTTACCGATCCGGCAGACCTTGAAGCCGGGGGCAATGTTTTGTTGCATACGATTCTTGAGTTGGCCGGCAAACCACTTGATCGCGAGACAGTATGAGTCGAATCATTACCGTAGGGGCCGCCCAACTAGGCCCGATTTCCCGCCACGATACCCGAGCGGAGGTTGTGGCGCGCATGATCGTTATGATGCGCGATGCAGCCAGACATGGATGCGATCTGATTGTCTATCCAGAGCTGGCCCTGACCACCTTCTTTCCGCGCTGGTATTTTGATAATCAGGCTGACATTGATCAGTACTTTGAACAAGAGATGCCTGGGCCTGAGACGCAATTGTTATTCGATACCGCCAGAGAACTGGGTATTGGCTTTTATCTGGGGTATGCCGAAAAAACAAGCGAAGGCGGCGAGGTTCATCGCTTTAATACCTCGATTCTGGTGGGGAAAGACGGGCACGGTATTGGTAAGTACCGCAAGATTCATCTACCGGGCCATGCGGATCATCAGCCCTGGCGGCGGTTTCAGCATCTGGAGAAGGCCTATTTTGAGACCGGCAATCTGGGGTTTCCAGTCTTTCGCGCCTTTGAGGGATTGTTCGGCATGTGTATCTGTAACGACCGCCGGTGGCCGGAGACCTACCGGATGATGGGCTTGCAGGGCGTCGAGATGGTCTTGCTCGGGTATAACACGCCGGTTCATAACCCGCCGGCGCCTGAGCATGACAACCTCTCAAATTTCCACAACATGCTGGTGATGCAATCCGGGGCCTATCAAAATGGCACCTGGGTGGTAGGGGTTGCCAAAGCAGGCGAGGAAGAGGGCGTTGAGCAGATTGGCAACTCCGTCATCATCGCGCCATCCGGCGAAGTTGTGGCGCAGTGCACCACGCTTGGCGATGAACTGGCTATTGCCCGATGCGATCTTGATCTGACACGATCGTTCAAATCAACCGTCTTCGATTTTGCCAAGCACCGGGAGCCGGAACAATACGGCCTCATCGTTAGCCGCAAGGGGAGTGTGCTACCGTCAGAGTAATCGTGGTGTGCTTGCTGTTGGCTCACCCTTATTCGATAATTACCTTCTTTTTAGCCCGGTCTTCAGGTCTGTGTCATGACTCTTAGTTTGTGGTTCGTCTATCTGATCGCCGCGGTCGGCTTGTCGTTGACACCTGGGCCCAATGGATTGCTCAGTATTACTCATAGCTTACGGTTTGGCGCCTGGAGAACCATCTGGACGGCTCTGGGTGGTGTATCCGGTTTCATGGTGTTGGTAGCGGCGTCGCTCGCCGGGCTGGGCGCGTTACTGGCTGCGTCTGAGCAGGCTTTCACCATTGCCAAGTGGGTTGGCGCGGGCTATTTGGTTTACCTTGGGGTTCGGACCTGGCGGGCGCCGTCGCCCGTGATTCGCGCCGATGAGCCGCTTGTCGATGTGGGGCGTTGGTATCAGTTGTATGGCGAGGGGTTTCTGGTGGCGGTGTCTAACCCCAAGGCTCTGATTTTCTTTGCGGCTTTTCTGCCGCAGTTCATGACACCGGCACTTAACTTCTGGATGCAATTGCTGGTGCTTGGCGGGACCTTCGCGGTGGTTGAGTTCGTTTATGAAATCTCACTTGCCGGTCTGGCGCAGCGAATTGCGCCCTGGTTTGGTCGTAACCGGCGCTGGTTCAACAAAGCGGCCGGCGCCATGTTTGTGGGTATTGCTGGTTTAATCGCGAGCGCGCAGCGCCTGCAGCGCTAGTTCGCGGCACTGTTCTGCCGGATTTCGGCAAGAACCGGAAGCAGGTATTGAATAAACTGTGTGGGATTCTCACTCATAGGGAAATGCCCCATGTCTTGCATGATGGTGGCCGGTACACCGCCCAGGGTTTTGGCCAGCGCAAGAGTGTCCGCGGCCGTGCACGAGTAGTCGTAATCTCCGGTGAGTAGATACAGCGGGCATCGCTTCCGATCTATGGTTGACAGTCTGTCCCGGATGTCACCGTCGATCTTGTAGAAATACAAATCGCCTTTGAAAATACCCGGACCCCCTTGCATGTAATGCCAGGTCGTCTCCCAGCGCGCCGGTTCGGGGCTGGTCGGCGCGGTTAGGCCGTAGGCGACGGCGCCGCACACTTCCCCGCCATGAACGTCGGCGCGGTGAAGCCAGTCAACGTCGTAGTACGGCTCAACATGCGGACTGCTTTGCAGGCCAATAATGGCGCTGAATTTTTCCGGGTGTTGTTCGGCCAGATGCAATACGATGCGCCCGCCAATGGAGCAACCCATTACGACCGGTTTGTGCAGTTCAAGCGCGTCCATGACCGCCAGAATCTGGCCGACATACCCTTCAGAGGTCAATTGATAAGTGGTGTCTTGCCAGCCATCAGGAGGGGATGATTTTCCATGCCAGGGCATATCAAAGACGATTACCCGGTAGTTAGCCAGAATCTCCGGGTCATTCAACAGTGCCCGGTACTGTCGACCATCCGAGCCCGCAGTATGCAGGCACAAGAGCGGCGTCCCCTGGCCGGCTTCTTCCCAGTAAAGTCGATGAGGCTGGCCTTCAATGTCTAAATGAATATAGCGTCCGATGATCGGTTCGATAGTGGCTTTCATTGCAGACCTCTCGGCGCGGCTAACAACCGCTTAAAGTAGAGCAGGTTAGCCATCAGTGGTTGCAAGTTGCCATTCAGTTGCAAGGCTTTGCGTTTGATCAGCGCAAACAAGTCATGAGAACCAGGCGGCGGAACCGGTTGCCAGAAGTCTTGCCACTCCGCCTCAGGGGCTGTCAGAGCAAACGTGGAGGATGGCATCACAAACGGGCCGGCTGTGACGGCTTCAACCCGCCCTTTGTCAATCTGCAGGCGCCAGGGTTGATCATCAATACTGATCAAAACGGTGGCATTGACCAGCCGCCCCCGGGTGATTAGCCGGGAGTCAGTCTGACCCAGCAATTCGATTGCCTGCATTGCCGCCGGGACTTTGAGCGTTCGATTGACTGGTGTTGTCATGACTCTCCTTGCTTCTCAAGTTTGATCAGTGCGTCGAGCAGGACGACGCCATGGCCGTCCTGCCGGACGAGCAATGGGTTGATCTCGGCTTCGCTGATGGCCGGGTGTCGCGCCAGAGTTGATACTGCAACAATGGCATTGATAAGTGCGGACTGATCGGCCGGCGCAGCTCCCCGATAACCGTCCAGAAGCGGATAGCCTCGTAACTCGGTGAGCATGACTTGGGCAACCCTCGCCGAGACCGGAGCGGGCCGGCAAACCGCGTCCTGATAAATTTCAGTGGCGGTGCCGCCGAAACCAACCGTGACAACCGGGCCAACCAACGGATCGCGGCTTAAGCCGACCAGCATTTCGGCAACACCGGATTGCATGGTCTGGACCAAAACCGCTTGCAGTCGAACGTCCGGGTGGCTCTGGCTGACGGCGCTCTTCATTGCGCTTATTGCCGTAGCGAGATCGCCGACGCTTTGCAGGTTCAGCGCCAGCGCGCCGGCGTCACTTTTGTGTGGCAGGTCATTTGAAACCAGTTTGGCGACTATCGGAAACGCGGGAAGATCGCATTCGGGCAAAGCATCTTCCAGCTCAATTACCCGTTGTGGAGGCGCCTCAATGCCCAGAGCCGCAAAGACCTGGCCTGATTCAACTTCATTGAGCAGCAGACTGTTCTGCCTGGCGTTCGCCAGCGCGCTGTCCAGGCGTTCAATGACCTGGGCTGGCAGGGCCGGGGGGAGGGGGTCGATTTGCGGTCTGGCGGGGTTCAACACCATGGAGATGGACTCGGCGCAGCTTTCAAGCGTTCTGAAGGCCGGAATGCCGGCATTGGCCAGTAGTTGCAGACTCTGGTCTGCTTGCGGCAATGGGAAAGCCAACACGGGAGCGGGCGGTGTGGTTTGAGTGTGTTCGCGTAGTTCCGCAACCGCGTCAATGATCGGACTAACTGCAAGTTCGGGCTGAAACTGCGCAGATGACCCGATGGCCACGACCAACACACCGGTAGTCGGGTCGCTCGCAAGCGTGCTCACCACTTCTTTCATGATTTCGTAGCGGGCACCGGCCAGGGTGACATCGATCAGTTTGCCGTGGCCAAGCGGAATGTTCTTTGCCGTTAAATGATCACGACTCGCGGGTGAACAGCCGGTGATCGCCGCGCCGCGTTCGCTCAGGCGGTCTATCACCATGGCGCCGCCGCCGCCGGTGGTCGAAACGACGGTAACCGTCCGTGGACGTTCAGCCGGCATCGGGGTTTTTATCAGGGCGGCCGGAGACTCCAGTAGTGTCTCGAAGTTCTCAACCTGCTCAATCCCTATCGCTCTAAGGTAACTGGCTATCGCCTTGGCTGATCCGGTCATTGCGCCGGTATGGGAAACCGACAGGTTCTGGCCTTCCGTGGAACGGCCGATCATGTAGCAAACGACCGGCTTGCCCAGGTCGTGCGCGCGACGGGCAAACGCGGACAAGCGCTCCGGTTGTCTGATCGTCTCCATGAAAAGCAAGACGGCGTCTGTGCCAGGGTCTTCCAGAAGCAGCGAGCCGATCTCGCCCACACCGCTCGCCGCTTCGTTGCCGACCGAAATCAGCGTTGAGAAAGCCAGGCCGCGAGCGGCTCCGCGTGAAAAAATGGAGCCTATCAGACTGCCGCTTTGCGATAAGACCGCCAACCGTCCGGTCGGCAGGCTTTCGGTTGCAAATGCAGCGTTAGTCGTGCAGGAGAATCCACTGCGGGTATCAACCAGGCCGGTACTGTTGGGGCCAATCAGCAGGATGCCGGCCTCGCGTGCGATAGCCGCCACTTTTTCCTGGCGCGCCATGCCCGCAGGGCCTGCTTCGGCAAAACCGTCAGCCAGCAGACTGACCACTTTGACGCCAGCCCTGGCGCAGTCGTGCAAGGCCGCAATGGCAGCGTCGGTATCGAGCAGGATATAGGCGTGGTCAATGTCTGCTTCAACTGATTCGATCGAGGCATAGGCTGGCTCATCAAGGATGCGCTGATGAGTTGGATTGATCGGGTAGATAGTACCGCTGTAACCGTGCTGCTTCATGAAGCGCATCGGCCTTGACTGAAGTTTGCCTGGTGAATTTGACGCGCCAATGATCGCAACGGATGACGGGTTGCTCATGGCGCGCAGGAGTTCCGTCTTGTCTGGCTGGCTCATCGGTTTTTCTCTGGAGTGCTGGGCGCGGATTTTGATCTAGGGGCGCTGCGAGAAGCGTCGATCAAAAACGCCCTCGGCGATTCGGTTCTTCAGTATTTCGATTGAGCCGCCGGCAATCATCCAGCCGCGGGTTCGGCGTACGCAGTACTGAGCCAGACTTTCTTCACTAAACCCAAGTCCACCCATTACTTGCATGGATTCATTGGCGGCAAAAAAGCCGGCTTCATTGCAAGCGAGTTTCGCGAGCGCTGTGTCGTGGGCCGAAGGCAGGCCGTTGTCAGCGTTAACAACCGCTCTCATCAGCATTAACTGGGCGGATTCAAGCTTAAGTTCCATTTCGGCGAACTTCCACTGGAGGCCTTGAAATTCGCACAGCGGCCGGCCGAACTGGTGGCGGGTCTTGGCGTGTTCGCGCGCAAGATTAAACGCGTACCGCCCCAGCGCAACCGATCGGGCAGAGTTTCCAAGCCGCTCTATATTGAAGCCCGAGATTTGTTTCTTGAAGCCGCCTTCCGGCAGCAGAATATTGGCGACTGGTATCTGACAGTTGTCGAAGTAGAGTGGAGACCAGTGTTCGCCATTCATGAAGGCAGCAGATTTACCGATCTCAAAACCCGGCGTGTTTTTAGGGATCAGGACTGACCCGATACCGCCGACGCCTGGTCCGAAACGAACGTACACGAGAAATACGTTCGCTTCAGCGCTGTGGGTGCCGAATATCTTGGAGCCGTTAATCGTGACGGTTTCGCCACTGATGACCGCTGAAGTGCGAAGTTCGGTGACGGCCGAACCAGCATCCGGCTCGGTCATGCCAACCCCCATCACCGAAGTGCCTGCCAGTAGGTCTGGCAGCCATTGGGCTTTTTGCGTTGGACTGGCGTATTCAGCGAAGGTACGGATGGCGCCAAAGTTCCCGGCCTGAACGACATCGGCGCTACGCGGGCAATGAGCGGCGACTGCCTGAATGGCTAGCACCGCATCGACCAGTGACCCGCCGACGCCGCCGTTTTCTATGGGGATGGTGATGCCCAGCAAGCCCATACCTGCCGCCTTGGCGGCTACCGCCCATGGATATGCGGAGTCGTTGGCTCTTTCCAGAGCGGCGGGTGCGAGTTCCTTTTCGGCAAAGCGGCTTACCGCCTCTGAAAACTGGGCCTGATCTTCAGTAAGAGAAAAATTCATGACTTTTGCTTCGTGGTTCTTATTTTCCGCGCCTCAGTGTACTCAGGCGATGTCTCGTTTGGTGCGCAGTCGCCTGCGCTTCTGCCGCCACTATATCGCTTTTTGATTTCAGCCTTGATAGCCACTCATCCAGGTGTGCAAGGTGTACCACCGGCAACCGTTAAAGCGGGACGACTTGATCACCCATTTCTGGCTGACATCCAGGCGCTATGGGCTCCCATCCGTGTCTGATGACGATTGCCTTGTCGTTATGGCAAAGTTCGATTCGCTTTGACCGGGCATCGTGATCCCGAACGAATGTTTCGATGGTCCGGGGCAGGCTGACGGCAAAACTCAAACCGTCGCGCTGAGGCTCAGGGTGATCATCCAGTCGCACCATAGGGGACATCATGACTGCAAACTTCAGCCAATGGGACCCTAGCTCGATCGGTCGCGGCCGGTATTGACGCCACCGTAACCAGCCCTGAGCATCGGCGCGCAGATTCACGCTTTGGGATAGGCGACCCCAGGCGACCGCCAGCATTTCAATGACCCATTGATTGCAGTTCTGATAGGCTGTGCTGTAGGGGTAAGCATTTGCGCTGTAACGGGCACCAAGCAAGCGCAGTGCAAGTGGATTGGTGCGCGCTGATTGTTGCAAGGCTTTGTTGTTAACGGGCGAGGGCAATACGATTGAGACATGACGAATCCCTGGGTTGTCTGACCCAAACAGGAATCCGCCAATCCCCTGATCGTACAGGCGGGGACGTGCTTCGTCGCAGGCATAGTACAGTTGCCGAATAGTCCAACTGGTATCGCCGGTAGGATTGTCCGGCTTCACGGCGATGCCACTATGAGTGAACCGGATGCCCAGACGTTGCAGGTCAATGCCGGTCCTGGAGATGATGGCTGCATCGGTGCCGGCAGCGTTCAGTTCGCGCCTGACTTGTTCGGCGAATTGGAACAAGCGGTCTTGTTGAAGCGCGCTGTAGGTTTCTGGTTGCTCGCAAAAACGCGCTGACGCGGCACCGGATGAAGTCGCCGGTGCCGGACTCAGCGTGCTGCACGCGCTGATCAGGCTCACCGCAGCCAGAGATAAGACTCTGGCAATCAAGGCCCGCAATGTTAGTTGGTCACGACGCGGGTCTGCAAATCGAGTTCCCAGGCATCCTTGACCACCAGGAAAAACGGTTCGTCAGATTCCTGATGGGTAAATGCCAGCCCGTAGGCTTGTCGATGGACGTGAATAGTGTCGCCACGAGCAAATCGCCGATTGCCAATTGCCGTCTTGGGCAAGGTCAGTTGAAACACGCCGGTCTGGTTGACCGTAAGCGGTTCCAGACTCAACGCCAGCTTGTCACCCTGACCGGGAGCAAGCGCAATGTCGGTCAGGCGATAGCGGCCGGCGGCCACATTGTCCGTGTCGCTCGCACTGCCGCTGGAGCCACTGATTGCGGTTGACGAGCCCCGCAGGGAGGCAGAGCCGGCACTCGCAGCAGACATGCCGGCACTGGACGCCGAGCCAAAGAGTTCACCGGCAGAAGCGGCACCACAGACGCCAAGACTGACAAGACATACGCTTGCGGCGATAAAGTTGATTTTCATGCGAAAGAGCTCTGACTGGAAGAAGAGAAGTGGTCAATAGTAGAACATTGCCCGGTTGTTCGCGACGGTCATTCAATTGGGGTGTCGCCGGCTCGCTTGCTGAACAAAGATTCGTAAGCAAAGAGTCCAATCGAGCCGCCAGTGTGCAGAAAAACCACCTTTTCTTCGGCGCCAATAACGCCGCGGTCAATCAGGTCAATCATGCCGGCCAGGCCTTTACCGGAGTAAACCGGGTCGAGGAAAATACCTTCGTGAGCGGCCAGCACTGTAATGGCGGAGATCATTTCTTCAGTAGGCTGGCCATATCCGGCGCCGACATAGTCGTCATGCACTTGTACCTGTTCCCGCGGGAGCAGGCCGCGAGCTCCAATCAGTTCAATCGTCTGCTCCGCCAGTTGATGCACTTTGTCGACTTGATCATTGCTGCAGGCGCGAACCGAGATGCCGGTTACCTGGATCGGGGCGTTAATTGAAAACAGACCGGCCAGCAAGCCGGCCTGAGTGCCGGCGCTACCCGTCGCGTGAATAATGCGGTCAATTTTCAAGCCTAGTTCGTCTGCCTGAGTGACGATTTCCGCCGCCGCGTTGGCATAACCGAGCGCACCAATCGGATTGGAGCCGCCTCCGGGGATAAAATAAGGCTTGTGGCCGTCTTGCTTGAGTTGCGCGGTCAGTTCCAGTGCCTGGCCGTTCATGTCGGTTCCGGCGGGCCGAAATTGATAGTTGCAGTTCAGGATGTCATCGAACAGAACATTGCCGCTTGTTTCGTACCCGGTGCCGAGGTTTGTCACCCGTTGTTCCAGTAAGGCATATGACTTCAAGCCCAGCTTGCAGGCGGCCGCTGCTGTCTGACGGACATGATTTGACTGGGTGGCGCCCTGGGTAACCAGCGTGTCGGCACCCCGGGCAATCGCATCAGCCGCCAGGAATTCAAGTTTTCTGGTCTTGTTTCCGCCCGAGGCGAGGCCAGTGCAGTCGTCCCGCTTGATCCAAATTTCCGGTCCGCCCAGTAGGCGGGTCAGGCTATCGAGTCGCTCCAGTGGGGTCGGCAGGTGCGCCAGTTTGATACGATTAAATCGAGCGAGTTGCATAAGAGGCCTCACAGGCTAAGCACGGATATAGTTGTAGACCGTATTCCGTCAGTTGTACAGCATTTCACGGGCGTCGATTCGACCTGGTTTTGTCTTCACCAAATGCGGTGCACGGACTACAATGACTTGATGCAGCGGCGCAGATCTGAGAGTTCATGTGGTCAGAGGGTCTGGTCGCCTTCCTTGTTGTTGTTATCGGCATGGTTCCCTCGCAATGACAGAAGCTCAGACATCGCCTGATGAGTCGTTTCGCCTGAAGCGGCTGAATGAGCTGGCAATCCTTGATACCGGGGCTGAGCCTGCTTTCGATTCCCTGGTGAGAGTCGCCGCACATATCGCGGGGTGCGCGATTGCCATGATTAACTTTGTCGATGCCGATCGTGTCTGGGTCAAGGCCGGGCACGGCTGTTCGGTCAGCCAGATGGACCGTCAGGCGTCATTCTGCAATGAAGCAATAAAACAATCAGACCCGCTGGTGGTCTCGGAGGCTGACCGCGACGAACTCGCTTTGCACAATTGGTCAGTTGCCGGTGGCGAACCGGTTGCGTTTTATGCGGGTTTTCCGCTCGAACACTCCGGCCAGCGTATTGGCACCTTGTGCGTATTGAATCCGTTGCCGATAACACTCAGTGATGAGCAGTTAAGTGCTTTGTCAGACTTGGCCATCAGTGTCTGTCAGTTGCTCGCTAACCGGCGGTATAAACAGCAAACCCAGTCACGCCATGACCTGCTTTCCAAGTTGAGCAGAGAGGTGCCCGGGTTCATCTATCAGTTCCAACTTCACCCGGACAACAGTATCAGTTTTCCGTTTGCGACGAATGCGGTCGGTACTATTTATGACGTCGAAATTCAGGAAGCGCAGGTCGATGCGCGAAAAGCCCTGGACTGGATTCATCCGAATGATCGCGATGAGTTTATGGAATCAATGCATGAATCTGCCCGAAAGCTTGAAACCTGGCGCAAGGAGTACCGTGTCGTTATTCCCGATGTGGGCGTTCGCTGGCGCGAAGGGCATTCAACCCCCGAAAGACTGGCCGACGGTTCTACTTTATGGCATGGCTACGTCAGTGACATAACCGACCGGAAAGCCATTGAACTGGACGCCTTGAGAAGTCGCGAGCAGGCTTCGCTGGCTACCCGGGCCGCCAGCGTTAGTATTATCCGTTGGGACATCGATAAGCGGCTAGTGACGCTTGACCATCTTGCCAGGCAGCACTTCGCCGTTACCTCAAGCGACGCGACGATTGCTCAAGACGACTGGCTTGCCCGGCTGCGACCGGCAGACAAACTACGATGCGAACTGCTAATGACCAACGCGGTTCGCGATAATGAAGCGCTCGCGCTTGAGTTTCAGGTTTTGGGCACCGACGGAATCGCCCGAGACGTGGTTCTTCACATTGGTGCGCAGTATGGGGAAAACCCGGAGAGTGTAGAAATAATCTGCGCCTCTCGGGATGTGACGGCGAGTCGGGAGGCTGAGCGCCAACAGCGAATCGCTGACGCCGCTCAGCAGGCGAACGCAGAAAAAGGCAGATTTCTCGCTCGTGTCAGTCATGAGTTGCGGACGCCGCTCAATGCGATATACGGACTGAGTCAGGTGTTGGCGGGAGATCCGAAAATTCAGGCTGATGCCACTTGCCATGAAAGAACCGGTCAAATCGTAACTGCCTCAGAACATCTAATTCGACTGATAGATGACCTACTTGAATTGACCAAGACCGAGGCTGATGAAAGCGAGATCAAGCTTGAGACGGTCAGCGTTGACGAATGTGTTGGTCGAAGTCTCGCACTGGCAAGACATCTGGCACGCGATGATCAGGTGCATATTCAGGAGCCGATTCCACAGACCGGACAATTTGTTTACGCCAACAAGCGACGCCTGGAGCAATGTCTGATCAATCTGCTTGGCAATGCGCTCAAGTACAACAGGTCAGGCGGGTCAGTTGGCGTCAGTGTCGAAACCGCTGATGGCTTGTGCCGTATCCATATTAACGATACCGGTCCCGGTCTTTCCGCGGAGCAACTAGGGCAGGTTTTCGAGCCATTTAACCGGACTGGTGCGGAGTTCTCAAGTATTCCCGGCAGCGGTCTGGGCCTCAGTATCAGCAAGCACCTGGTGGAACAGATGGGTGGAAAGCTGTCGGCTAACAGTATTGTCGGAGTCGGTTCGCAGTTCACGCTGTCGTTGCGCTCGGCGGCGCTGGATCAACTGGCCCCGAAACCCGAGCGCTGGAGCAAAGTGGACTGGGAAGCAGAACAGGCGATTGTGTCTTCTGCCGGTGTTGGTGAGAAGGTTCGGACTGTCCTTTATGTAGAAGACAATGCGCTGAACCGCGCGGTGATGCAGGGCTTTCTGGATCAGCAGTCTGAGGTCAATCTGTTGCTGGCTGAGAGCGGCAAGGCCTGCCTGGAGATACTCGAAGACTGCGTGCCTGATTTATTGCTCGTGGATATCCACTTGCCCGACATGAACGGTAAGGACTTGCTCGCGATGGTTCGCACCACTGAACGCCTGGCAAATCTGCCGGCGATTGCCGTTTCTGCAGATGCGTTGCCAGATGATATTGCCGCGGCGCGACAGATCGGTTTTATGGACTACTGGATCAAGCCGCTTAAACTGGCTCAGGTCAGAGCGGCGCTCGGGGTAAACGCTTAGGTATCTCGGCGTAGCGGGGCGTGAGTTGTATTGACATCCTCTCCAGTCATCTCGCCGGCCTGCTTGCCGTAAGTGCTGAAGCGATCCAGCACCCGTTTCATTTCGGCGCCGCTAAGAATGGCCGGCGAGCCCATTTGCTGGGCCGCGAAGTACTGCTGGCAGAGCGTCTCAACTTCTCCCGCCAGCCAAAGTGCTTTTTCAAGGCTGTCGCCAAACGCGATGGCGCCATGGTTGGCAAGCAGGCAGGCGCGCCGATCTTTCAGAGCCTTGAGCATATTTGCCGACAACGCAGCCGTACCAAACGTGGCATAACGCGCGCAACGCAGTGTGGCTCCGCCAGCGCAGGCAATCATGTAGTGAAAAGCCGGAACGTCCTGGCGCAGCGTGGATTGGGCTGTGGCATAGATGGAATGCGTATGCACAACCGCGTTGGCTTCTGGTCGGTTTGCCAGGATGTCCAGATGCATGCGCCACTCCGACGATGGCAGCCACTCGCCGGCATAACTACCATCCAGACGCATGAAAACGATTTGGTCTGGCGTCATTTGTTCATACGGAATACCGGAGGGCGTTATCAGAAAGCCATCGCTTACCCGAATACTGATATTGCCGGCCGTGCCCTGATTGATGCCCAGGCTATTCATTCGGAGGCAGGCTTGAATAACGGATTTGCGTTGTTTTCGGTGTTTTAGTTTGGGCATGATTACCAGCGCCTGAAAGGTCGTTTCGGGGTGAGACTTATTCTGCTTCAAAACGTTGGCGGCTGCTTTGAACTATTGAAGTCGTTCGCCCGACTCATGGTCGCAGAGACCCCCACTCAAGGGGCGCTTACTAAGTCTCTGATGTCTTATTTGAAGAAAATTTCTCTATGAATCAAGGAGTAGACGTTGTTTGACATGACTCGAAAGATCTCGATCCTGGCGGTTGCCGTTGTGCTTGGGGCCTGTGCGGCCCCCACATCAACCTCGACCCCGTCAGCGACAGCAAGCAAGTTACCAGCCTATACCGGCAAAGTGTTCGTAACAGAAGACAAGATGCCGGCAGGAGTTCAATATGAAGTCATTGCCAAAGTCGAGGCGAAAGCCAAGTCCGGCTATAGTGCAGGTTCGAATCTGTACCCGTTGCTGGCTGATGAGGCCCGCAAACTCGGGGCAAATGCTGTTGTCGGCGTGACCGGCGGGCGCAAGGTTACCTTGCTCTCCTGGGCAGCGGCATTTGTTGAAGGCACAGCCGTTCGGGTTGACAATCCGGCAGACCTCAAAGGCTTGAAAGGCAATAGCCACTGATAACCACCGGGCGAGTCACATTGCCCGGTTCTGAACCGGTCGCCTGAATAAGGGATTGCGGCGACCGGGCTTTTTCATTAACGATGGCAACACAGACTCAACGGAGTTCATTATGTCCAAGGTTTCAACAACTTCAAGGCTTGTACTGACCTGTCTGCTGACTGCGGCGATTGTGCAGCCGGTGTTTTCCCAAACCCCCGTCTTTACCCGTGACTCCCTGAACCAGACGTCACTTATAAACGCCTTGATCCCGCGACCGACTGGCATCAAGACGCGCGGGATTAGCTGGGACAAAAAGGAGACGTCCGGTAGCGCATCAGTCCTGATTACATTCGTGACCAATTCGGCCGCAGTCACGGCCAATGCTCGTAAAGAGCTCGATATCATCGCTGGCGCCCTGAACGCCGACGAATTAAGCACTTTCAGCTTTTTTGTCGAAGGTCATGCAGACCCGCGGGGACCTGACGACTACAACCTGAGCCTGTCGCAGCGGCGCGCTGAAAGCGTCGTTCAGTACCTTGCCGATGTCCGGGGTGTTTCGGTAGATCGCCTGATTGCCGTGGGTAAGGGAGAGACCGAGCAGTTGGTACCGGAACGCCCGGCAGCTCCTGAGAACCGCCGGGTAACCATTAAGACGAAAGTGAACTAGTCCGTGCCGATGTTGGCGCTCTGAAAATTGCCTTCACCCGTTTGCTGTTGATCTAGCTCTCGGGTGTTGCCGCGCCGAATCTGAACATTGCTGCTGCGCCGGCCTCGCCTGGATTCCCGGGCCGCCGCCTGCGCGCGCTCCTGAGCCTCCTTCGCATCCTGCTGCGCCTTTTCGGTGAGTGCTTCAACGAGTTCAGCGGCCTGTTTCTGTTTGAGGTTGCTGAGCGAGTCGATCGTGCGCTGAGCGCCGACTGGAGTAGCCAGAGTCAGGCCTAGCGTGAGAATCGCAGATAGAGCAGCTGCGCGGTGTTTCATAAGAGCCTCCATGGAATAAGGTTGATCAAACCGGTGCAGATACCGGTTTACCAACCTGTTAGTCATTGACGGGGCTACGCGGGTTCACAGCCGGGTTGATAACGCTAGCCCGGCCTGGACAACAAGAATCCGAAGTCGATCTGGCTGTCAGGCCGCTGGTCGCTGCGCGGCGGATAACTCCACCCCTCAAGCGAAACAATGCTGACATAGCTGCCATCGAAGTCGTGCAGAGTGCACATCAGGCGGAATGAGCGGGATGGAACCAGCGTGTTGAACTGCATGTCGAAGCAGAGCCGGAACTGATTCGGGTTATCGAAGACCGCTCGTGGTACCAGGCTGACCAACATGCATCGTGCAGGGTCTTGCGAGCAATTTGCGCCCGTGCGCTCGTCTCGGTAAATATCGAGAGGGTCAGCGGCGGTTTCGGCAGCGTAATCAAATTGCCAACCGGTCAGGCCTTGATCAAGCAGGTACTTCGAGTCATCGTTCCAGATACCAATTGCAAATTGCGGGCGGAACGGTCGAGCCTGGCCCGAGACCGTGCCGGTATTAATGTCTATGAAGAACCCGGATGAGTTTTCGGCGAACTTGCCGCCGAGTTTAAACACTGGTAAATCGTCCCGGCTGACGAGTTGGTTGGCATTGTTGAGTGGATTAACCGCTGAGGTCAGGCTGAATTCAACCGGAGAAAAGCCGCGCTGGGCGATTTCCTGGTCGGTCGGGCTGACCGGGTCGGAATTGCCACGGAGCTCCGTTACTGCGTCGGACGAGCGTTGCTGGCAGTTGGAGTCGGCTACCGATTGACCCGGATTGCCAGCGGTGACCTGACTGCTGGTCTCCGCTTGCAGACTAGTGTTGAATCCGTGACTGGTGTCAATTGCTCGAACACTTCCTGGAAGATCCAGGCGGTGTCCGTTACTGACAACGTGAGTAGCTCGTTGGCCAAGTTGCTGTAACGCTGACTTCAACGCCCGGCGAATTTGCCAGCCGTGCAAGTAGGGTTTGCTGCCGCTGCGGTCACCGTAGTCGATAAAGTTGCACTTACTGCTGTGCAAGCTGCGATTGACCGTACCGGCGACGGTTGGGTCGAAAGGATCACCAGAGACGGGCAGGTAGCGGATACCCTCGGAGCGGAAAGATCCGTCGACAGGGCTGCTCAGGTAAAACTGATCCACGGAGTTAAGACGCCAGATAGCCTGACCACCCAACTCTACGAGTTCGGCTTGTTCAATCCCGGTTGGGGCGAACGTGATACTGCGCGCATTGGCGTCACTGCTATTGGTCGGCTGAAACTGTACTTGTCTCAGTACTTCCTTCCATCGAAAGACGCGGCCCGTTTTGCAGGTCACTGCCTCGCGTCGCGCTACCCAGCAGATTCGTTCAGCACTCGGGATATCGACCTGAAAGACTTTGTGCAGAGGATGGTTCGCCTGGTCGGCATTGAGCCAGTACACCTGTCCGTCACTGTTCAATGCGTAGATGTTCGCTCGACTCTCTCCGGCCAGTTGGATCACGCGGCCGGGAATGTTCAGCAAGACACCCGGGCTATTCGTATTGCCTTCGAGCATAACCCTCACCTGACCCTGACGAGTCAGGACAAACTGGCGACGAGGTCCATCAAAGGGGTATTTTCCCAGGTCCGTTTGAGGTCCGTAGCTGGCGTTGTAGCCCGGCGGAATGTATTTGTCGAATGCAATGCCCGATATGGCATAGGGCAGTTGCATTGGCTGAATGTTGCCGGCACCGAAGGTGCTGGCGAAACTTCCGTCACTGAAGACGGTGACGAACAAACTATTCCCCTGATTTGCCGGGGCGGTTCTTTCTGCAGGTGGAATGATTGCGCTGACAATTGCTTTAGTGAACGAGACGTCGTAATTGCCCAGTTGGCCCAGCGAGTTTTGCATCTTGGACCTCGCATCGGAACTGTTGGCTTCCGTGCCGCTGACCTGATAGGGCTCGAGTTCAGGGAAGAAAGTGACGTTTTTGCGGTCTTTGTGGATCGCTACAATCTGCCCGCGGCTGCCAACCCGAATATCGACATAAGTGGCGTCGTTGAAACTAAAATCGCGCACGACACCGCCAATCCAGCCAATGCCCGGCGCAAAGCTTGTCGCGGCCTCACGTTGAATCGTCAGTTTTCCGCGCGAATTCAGCTTAACCGTTTGACGAATATCTGATCGGGGGTAGAAGGGAGCCGGGCAGGCCTGTCCGTTGGGTCTGCGGCATTGATTAACCTGAATGATCTTTTGTACGTTAGTCGTGTACTCAGCGATTTGCGCTTCGATGTTTCTGAGATCTGCGTCACCGGCGCTACTGGCGATATCGCTGGTCGCGATGGTTTTGGCTCGCCAGAGGGATTCATACGTATAGGCGAGCCGGTCGCCGACGTCACCAGAACAGGCATCCTTGGTTGCTCTTGCCGACAATGCCGCTGAACCGTCGGCTTCAGGTGAGGTGGCAATCGTGCAACCTGCCGCGTCAACCATGTCGAGTTTTCCGTCGGACAAGTCACTTGCCAATTGTTTGGCGGCAATAATTGCTGGCCGGGGTTCGCCAGGCAGGAAAATCCCGGCCTGAACGCTAAAGCCTGCATTGGCCGCACTGTAGCGGCCTCTATCATTATCGGGAATGGAATCCGCCTGGCTGATCGTTGTTTCGTCGAGCGAAACCGGCAAGCCGGTAATGCGGAAAAGTCCGTTATTTGAGTCAGAGCGGAAGCTGCCGGGTAATTGGTCGGCCAGAATCGAGGCGACGGTTTCATTGTCGTCTGCAACGGCCTTGCCAATGGCGCGTTGGGATGTGCTCTTCAGGTCTTGCCCAAAATGGCTGCCAGCAGTGGCGGTTAACGATTCTGCGGCGTTGGTGAAGGTCGTGATACCGAGAAATTTGCGGCGCATGTGGGGCACCTGGACACTAATTCTCTCGCCGGGCTTGAAATCTACAAATCGGCGAACCGCTTCATCAAAGTACTGGGCACCTTCTATGCCAACCAGCGCAATGGTATGCGGTTTATCGATGTCATCTTCACAGACATCAATGGTTGCCAGGCCGAGGCTGTCGGTACGCCCAACGCCGTTTAAGGTGTTGCCCACGTAGACTTCCATGCGGGTGTTGCGAAACTTGCCGAGCGCTCCGCCGGCTCCAACACTGCCATCGCCGCTGCCTTCTCCGATGCCGCCGTCGTTGCCGCCGCCGTCGGCTTCGCCGCCATTGACCGACGGATCGACTGAGGAGCCGGCGAAACCGGATTTGACTTCAGCCGTGCAACTCGGCGAAACCGGACCTTTGGTCTCAGCCCCGCCGCCGCCGCAGGCGGCGATAATAATAGTGATACTTAGGAGTCCTAAATAGAGACGGCCGGTCATTTCTCATCCTGGTTTTTTGCTGAGCTATTGCTTAGGCAGTTTTATTGGTAAGTGCTCTAAGCGTTTCTCTTTATTGGGGTTAGATCTTAGCTGTCTGAATCGGCCGGTCAATCGCCAGTTTCAGGCATAGGCGAGTTCTTATCCTGTCGTTAGACATTGTCACGCAGTACCTGCAGATTGCCGGGCAGGCGAACAATCTATTCAAGAAAGACGATGCTCAATAAAGAAGGAAAATCCTTCCTGCCGACTATTGCCAGTCAGTCCGGTCAGACACTGGTTGAGTCAATCGAAGGCGTCAATATGTTCGTTCTCCTAAACCGGAACGAACTATTGTCAAACGACCGGATGGGAATGACAGTTTAGGGCTTCATCAATGAAGTGGCGGCTTTTATCTGCCTGCGGGATTACTCGTCGTCCAGCACAATAGGATCACGGGTGACTTGCTCGTCGGGAGCCGAGGTTTTGAGGACGGCAAAAACAATCCCGATTGTGACGACTATCGCGCCGATCACAAACGTATTGAAGTGAATGACGTGCGACTTGTAGGCGCCGGTGACCCAGCCAAGCGCCACCAGAATGATCAGCAGCGCCCAATGCAGAGGCTTGCCGAGGAAGATTCGATTCATGCCATCTCCTTTCGGGTGAGTTGCAGTCGGGTAGACAGGCCGACAAGAATCAATGCCGCGCCGGCCGCATTAAGCGCATAGCCAGGTACGCCGAGCAGGGAGCTGACTGGGGGAAACAACAGACAGCCGGCAGCAATCAACAGGATGATACGTTGCAGTCCGCCAATGGAGCCTCGGAACCAGCCTTCAAGTGCGACAGACAATGACCAGAGGCCGGCGGTCGCCAGGGCTGCCGACAGCGCGGTCAGCCAGAGTGGGCCGATAAACAATAAAGAAGGGTTATAAACGAAGACCAGCGGCGCGATATATTTCGCGATCCCGACCCGGGTGGCCTCGAACGCCGTCGCCATTGGTGGGGTCTTGGCAATTGCGGCCGCCGCAAACGCAGCCAGTGCGACCGGCGGCGTAATGGTAGAGACGACCCCGAAATAGAACGCAAACATATGCGCGGCCATTGGCTCCACACCGGCCTTGATGACCGCCGGGACAATCAGTGCGGCAACCGTTATGTAGACAGCGGTTGTCGTGATCCCCATGCCCAGGATTATCGCGGCAATACCGGTCAGCGCGAGTAGGGCAAGCAGGTTGCCATTGGCAATGTCAATCACCGACTGGGTGAACTTGAGGCCGAGGCCGGATACAAACACCGAGCCGATGATCAGGCCTGCACAGGCACAGGCTATCGCGACGGGCACCGTCGCGCGGATGCCGCTCTCCAGTGCCGCGAGCAAATCAACCGGACTCATCCGCGTGGCCGGATTGATAAAGCTCAGGCCCACTAACGCTGCTATGCCAAAAAATGCGGATTTCATGGGCGTATAGCCCACCATCAGCAGAGCAATCAGCACCAGCAGGGCAATCAGCAGATGCCAGCCTCTGCGCAGGACTTCGCCGGTTCTGGGTAGTTCTTCCTTGGACAACTGGGCGACGCCGTGTTTTTCAGCCTCCAGATGAACCATGAAATAAATCGTGATGAAATACAGCGCGGCGGGAATCGCGGCCGCAATGATCACATCGACATACGGGACGGCCAGGAATTCCGCGATAATAAACGCTGCGGCTCCCATGATCGGGGGCGTGATCTGACCGCCAGAGGAGGCACAGGCTTCGACCGCTGCGGCAAATTTAGGCCGGTAGCCAACCCGGCTCATCAGGGGAATCGTAAATGATCCCGTCGTGACGACGTTGGCGACCGCCGAACCCGAGACAGTGCCCATGAATCCGCTGGCGACAACCGAGGCCTTGGCCGGCCCGCCTACCCGGTGGCCGGTCAGCGAAACCGCCAGATCAATAAAGAAGCGGCCGGCGCCTGAGCGAATCAGCACCGCGCCGAAAATAATGAATAAGACGATGTAGGTGGCGCAGACGTGTAACGGAATGCCGAAGATGCCATCTGAGGACATGAATAAGGTATCGATGAACTTCCCGAACCGCACCGGTGGGCCATAGAAGAACCCAAAGAAGTGGTTTGCGTATAAGGCGTGCAGGACGAAGAATCCGGTGATGATCACCATCGCCCAGCCAACTGCCCGCCGGGTCGCTTCCAGCACCAGCAGGATCAGAATGCCGCCGACAATCAGATCGGGTAGTTCTTTTTCGCCATAGCGAAGATGAAATTCATCAATGTCCCAGAGCGTCCAGACCTGCACGAAGATTACGAGACCAACCAATACGAGGTCGATTGCAAAACCGGTCCGCGCTCGCAAAGTGTCAATCGCATCAGTCAGGCCGGCGCGGCCCAACGGATTGATCAGCACCGCCAGTATGAGCATGACGGTGAGGTGTACCGAACGGAACGAGCGACCTTCGGGCGTGCCCCACACCGCAACGTACAAATGAAAGATCGCCAGCGCGATGCTGATGACCGACGCAAACAGCAACAGGGAGGTGGCGACAGACGGCTTGCGGTTCAGCAACAGCCGTTCAAGGAACCCGACGTCCTGGCTTTCCTGATAAGTAACTTGCTCGGTCATACGATTGGGCGTTTTGTGGCGGGACAATGCACTCGAAAGATATTGCCTGCCGGGATATTGATACAGGTCGCGGCCTGACGAGAATCCGTCAGGCCGCGACTATGGGTGTGGCTTTAGAGTTTTAGACCTGATCAGGGATGACTCAGCTCTTCACGCCCAGTTCGTCATAGCATTTCTTCGCGCCCGGATGCAGCGGGATCGCGGCGCCGTCAAGGGCGTTTTCAAGCTTGACGCGGTTCCAGACTTTTTTGACTTCAGCAAATGTCGCGTGGTTTTCCCAGAAAACCTTGCACATGTTGTAGACCAGTTCGTCAGGTAGATCCTTGCTGACAACCATATTGGTCACTATGCCCAGCGTTTTGGTGTCTTTCTCGATGCTCTTGTAAACGCCAGCCGGCATGTTGCCTTCAATGTAGCCTGGATTGTCTTTGATGATTTGCTGCAATTTGGCTTCCGGCAAACCGATGAAGCGAATACCCGGGCTGTGTTCGAGTTCGAGAAAAGACGCTTGCGGCATGGAGGTGGCGGCCATGAAGACATCGACGTGACCGTCTTTCACCAATGCAACCGATTCGGAATAGCTGACATGATGAACCGTGCCGCCGTTGGCCTTGATGTCCTTGAAGTTGTATCCGTAGGACTTCAGAATTGATTCAGCGAATGCAGTGCCAGTCCAGTTTGACTTTCCAGGTGAGATGTTGGCATTTTTCATGTCCTCGAATGACTTGATCTTGCTGTCGGTGCGAACAGCGACCTGGAACATTGCCGGGTACAGGGTTGCAAAATGTCGGACGTTATCGTGGGCCTTCTTGAAGTTGCCTTTGCCGGAATATCCGTTGAAAGCCGTGTGTGCGTAAGACCAGCCGATCTCTGCATCGCCGCCGCCCACTGCCTTGATGTTGCCAATGCCGCCCCCGGACGTATTGGACGTTGAGATGCCCTCAACCTTCTCGTCCAGGACCTGCATGATCTTGGCACCCAGTGGATACCAGGATCCACCAGACGGACCTGACACCATACGCACGAATGTCTCCGCGTGAGCCGGGGCGGCTGCAGCCGTGACGACGGCGGCAGCAATCATGATCGAAAGCTTTGTTTTCATTGGTTTTGTCTCCCTGTTAAGTTTGAATCCAGTATATCTCACGACTACAAACGCACAACTGCGCCGGCCGTGTACCTGTGATCAAATGCCGCTGAACCGAATTGGGTTTTGCTGCACTGCAAAATGCCAACTGGGGTAATCAGTCGCTTTCAACCGGCAGATCGGCCTGATTTGACCATTCATTGAGCGAATGATCATAGACCGCAATAGTCTGATGACCGAGTTGGTGCAGAACGAAGGCGTCAAGCGTGGCGGCAATGCCGCCGCCGCAATAAATGATGACCGGTTTGTCAGAGCTGACGCCAGCTTGCACAAAATGGCGGCTTGCTGTTGGCGCGGTCACCAGTGTCAGCGTGGACGGGTCGCGTAGCTCGCCAGCGGGCACGTTGACGCTGCCTGGTATTCGTCCGGGCCGGCCGTACCGGGCACTGTGGCCTTTGTGAAGCTCTGCGCTCAACGCATTGATGACCGTAGTGCTGTTGCCGTCAATTGCCGTCAAAACCTGGTCGCGGTCGGCAAACAGTCCGTCGCGCGCCTGAACCGAAAGTTTTCCTGGCGAATAGTGGTGCTCACCTGATGCGACGGGACGACTTTCCTGTTGCCATTTCTCCCAACCACCATCAAGTATGGCGGCGCGGTCAAAACCAATGCTCCGCAGCATCCACCAGATACGGGTTGCCCATTGCATGCTGCCGCGGGAATACAAGATCAAGGACGAATTGTCGCTGACGCCCGCCGAGCTCATGCTGGCCGCAAACTGAGCCGGGGTGGGCATCGTGAACCGATAAGCGCTGTCGTTGTCGGATAACTGAGCTTGCAGATCAAGAAACGCCGCGCCCGGAACATGGGCAGCCAAAAAATCGTCATGCCCACTGACTACCTGGTAGGGCGTATTCAGGTCGGGTGACTTGAGGTAAGTCGTGCAGTCATAAATCTGCAAGCCGGGCTTGTTAAGGTTGTCAGCCAACCATTCGGTTGAGACGAGCAATTCCGGGTGCTGGTATGTCGTGAGCATCTGACGAGCTTACCATTTGATTCTGTTCTGATCAGTCAATCCGGATGAAAGCCCGCGGATCATCACCATTGAGTTCTGCCAGTTCTGCGCTTCGATTCTGTAAGACCGCTCGCTGGTTGATATAGCCTTTGTCGGTTATTTCTCCCGCGTCCACAGCCGGCGGATCGGCCAATAATTTTGCTCTGGTGGCGAATTTTGAGCTACCTCCGCCCGTTCGTTTCAGCGTCGCCAGACCAGCGGTAACATGATCGCAGACGTTTTGACTGGCGAGCACCTCGGCGATTGGCGCGGAATCGGCCAGATTCGCAATCTGTCGGCACGCCGGAATGTTCGGAAAGACGAGGAAGGCAATGTCTTTTTGATTATGGCTTCCGACGACGATGTCCTGGGCGACCGGCGCCAGCGCGGCAATGCCTTCGAGACGGAGCTGGCCAACATGGACAAACGTACCGGAGGCTAGTTTGAAGTCTTCGGCAATCCGCCCGTCAAAGAACAGACCGGCGCTCGGATTTTCAGGGTCGGCCAGCCGTACGGCATCGCCGATCTTATAAAAACCTTCCGTGTCGAATGCCGCTGTTGTCTGTTTCGGATTGCGCCAGTAGCCGGGTGTGACATGCGTGCCACGAACCCGGACTTCGTATTTGTGATCGGTCGGGACAAGTTTCAGTTCCACGCCGGGTACGGGTACGCCGATATTGCCGCTGCGTTTAGCCTGAAAGTGGCAGTCGGTGGCTAACGGTGAGGTTTCGGTAGACCCCCAGGCTCCGACCATTGGCGTCAGCTCACCAGTCGTTTGCATCGACAATTCACTGAGCTGCTCCCATGCGCTCTGGGACAGTGCCGCTGCGGCATAACAGATTACTTTGACATTTTCAAAGAACGCCTGCTTGAGTTCCTGATCGCTCACCATTGCGGTCAACAACATTTCGTAGCCGCGCGGAACGTTAAAGCAGAGGGTTGGTTTGACGGACTTTAGATTGGCTGCGGTAACTCCTATCAGGTGCGGCGCCGGGCGCCCTGAGTCAATATAAAGAGAGCCGCCGTTTCGTAGCACCAGATTGAAGTTGTGGTTGGCGCCAAATGTGTGGCTCCACGGCAGCCAGTCGACAATAACCGGGGGACTGTGCTCGAGAAACGGCCAGTGAGTTGCCCGTGCTTCCTGACTGTCAGTGAGCATCCGGTGAGTGTTAATGACCGCCTTCGGGTTGCCGGTCGAGCCGGAAGTGAACAGAAAGCGGGCGATCGTATCGGGGGTGGTCTGCGCAAACGCGGCGTCTACCGCCTGATCATCGCAATGCTCGAAAACTGTTCCGGCCAGGCGCGCCTGGTTTTTTTCTGCACGGCCCGCGAGAACAACAGCCTGGTGCGTGGCCGCTATTTTGCTTAAGGCGACTTCGTATTGTTCGGCGTCAGCGACGTAGATGGCGCCGGGCGTGAGCAAGGCAATCATTGCGCGTAGCTTTTCATGGTCGGAGGACATCAGCGAATACGCCGACGAAATAGTTGCGACCGGAATACCGACCAGCATCGCGGCCACTGCCAGCAAGCCGTGTTCAATTGAGTTGTCGGAAAGAATCACCAGGGGTCTTTGCGCGCTTAGTCCCGTTTGCAGCATCCAGGTTGCGGCGGCACGTGCCTGCTGCCAGGCCTGACCATAGGTCAGCGTTGACCAATCTTGCTCAGCGTTTGGTCGCTCGGCCAGAAAAACCCGCTCAGGCGTTTCGCCAGCCCAATGCTGCAACCAGCGTCCAACGCTGCGCACGCCTTGCCTGAACGGCAGACCGGAGCGCAAGACAATGGTGCCGTCCTGGCGGTTCTCTAGCGAGACTTTCGGGATTGCGAAGAGGTTTGATTCTTGCGATTTTGCTTGATTCATGGTCTGGTCGGCTCCTATGCGTCGGTTACGCTCAAAATCAGCGACATGGCGCTGTCACCTGCTGCGCAACCTTGAAACAACCCCAGGCCACCCCCGCGAATGACCAGCTCTTCAATTAACTCAATAACAGACCGCACGGCAGTCGGTCCCTGTGGATGACCCCATATCAGCGAGCTCCCGTAATGATTCATGTCGTGCCAGTCGATACCCATCGCTCGGGCAAAAGAAATATCGTTAACAGCAAAAGGGTTATGCGACTTGAAGGCATCGATCTGGCCGACGCTCAGGCCGGCTTGATCGAGTGCATGTTGCGCCGCCCGAATTGGCGCAGCCGGCATGTATCCTTTTTCCTCTCGGCCCTGGCCATACGAAAGAATTTCAATGACGATTGACCGGTCACGGCTGAGTTCGGCGGCCATCTCCCTGGTGCGAGTGACGATCGCGCCAGCGACACCGTCAGCGGGATGAGTCTGGGAACCGTAGGTGACGGTGCCATCGTCGAGCACCGGTGCCAATCTGGCCAGACCTGCTGCAGTTGTCGGCGTGATCCCCGTGTCTCCGTCCAGCTCGGTCACGGTTTTTCGGAATCGTTGATCGGGCACTTCAAATGGCAACACCATGAAGCGCCGCAGAAATGCGTTGTCATGGGCGAGGGCTTGCTGGTATTGCTCGTAACGGGTCAGCACCAGTTCATGTTGCTCGGCAGTTTCAATGCGATCCCGACGGGCGACGTTTTCGGCGGTATTGATCATTCCGCACCTGGCCCACGGGTCCGACGAGAAGCTATCCAGGACACAGTTTTCCGAATCGGCTGTTCCGCCTGCTTCAGAGGGCGCGGGATAAACGAGATGGGCGCCGTTGGAGCAGCGGTCGCCCGACACAACCAGCGCGCAGCTTGCTGCGCCTGTGGCCAACTCGGCCGCCGCGGCAGCAAAGAGCCGGGTGCCGGTTGCGCACGCTTGATTGATCGTCGGGCCGGTCAGGTGTTCCGCCCCGATCAACCCGGCAAACCACGGAAACCCATAAAACGATGATTTCTGCGGAATCGTGAGACCGAAAGCACCGAAGTCAAAGACATCGGTTGCAATGTTTCTGGCCTGTAGTGCGTGTTGGGTGACATGCGCAGCAAATTTGATCGCATGTAGATGCGCCAGTTCCCGCTGCCAGCGGGCGAACGGGCTTGACCAGTATCCGCCATAAGGAATGAAAGCATTCATTGTTGTCTCTGGTTCTTTGGCGGCCGGGTTTTGGCTGCCAGTTATTGCTGCACTGCAGCTTGTGCTCTGCGTTAGCCTTATATAATACTTATAAGTTATAACAAATCAAGACATCAAGAGATGGCACTCACTTTGGCGCGGGCAGAACAGACTTGAACAAGCAAGGCAATGACGATACGTTTCAGTGGGGCGCTCTGGGCGAATCCCTCGGTTTTCACGTTCGCCTGGCAGAAAACGCCAGTGCTCAAATCATGGCGAGCCTACTTGGCTCCGAGAAACTGACCGCTGCGCAACTGACGGCTATTGAGCTGATCGGATGTAACCCTGGTGTGCAGCCCGGCAGACTGGCCAAAGCGATGGCACTGGAGCCGTCGAATCTTGCTTCAATGTTGCGTCGCCTGGAGGCAGCCCGATTAATTCGGACTGAAGCCGGTCAAGACCGCAGAACCCGTGTAGTCTCGCTAACATCAGAAGGCCAGCAGGTCCGGGCCGACGGGGAACGATTGATTGCGCATCACCAGCGCCTCTCAACCCGATTGCTGAGCCGAACCGAAAAGCGTCAGCTCATTGGTCTGTTGCAAAAGATGGCTGCTGGTCCTGAATAACAGATAAGAGACACAACGACTAAAACCAAGGAGACTCACCATGAAGCCCGTTATCCGTGTCGCTGTATTTGCCGCTGCTTTGGGTGTTGCCAGCGCAGTTACGCCGTATGTTGCCGACGCCCATGCCGCAGAGATTCGTGCGGCTAGTTGTTTTCCCAAGGGGTCGTTTTTTTCTCGGCGTTTTGAAATGATTCTGGCAGATCTTCAGAAGGCCGGCGTAAAAATTAAGTATCTGGGCGGGGCGCCAGCTATTGGTAGTCCGTTTACGCTGGTGCAGAAAATGTCCCGTGGCGCATTCGATCTGGTCAGTTGTACCGGTGCCTATTATGGCAATGTTCTACCAGAAGCCGATGCCATAAAGATGTTCGAAGTTTCGCCCGCTGAAAGCCGGCAGAACGGTTCTTTCGATTACGTGGCTAAACTGCATCGCGAAAAGAACATGGAATACCTCGGGCGGATTCATAGTGCTGAGAAGTTTCATTTGTACCTGGGTAAGGGGAAATCCATCTCAAAGCCTGACCTCAGCGGCTTGAATTTACGCACGGCTCCGATATACCGAGCTTTTTTCGAGTCGCTGGGTGCCACCACCCAGCGGTCGAACCTTGCGCAAATCTATACGTATATGGAAAACGGCACGGTAGCCGGTTACGGCTGGCCGGTAACCGGCTTATTGCCAGATTGGCACAAAGTGACGGCTTACCGGGTTGACCCTGGGTTTTATCAGGCTGATATCAACATGCTTTTTAATGCCCGTGCCTTTGACAAGCTGTCCGATCAGGACAAAGCCGCGATTGCCAGAGTAGTCATCGCCTGGGAAGACAAAGGCTATGAACTAGGCCAACAAGACTCCGTGAAAGCCCTGGCCGCCCAGGAAGCCAAAGGCATCAAGCCAATTCGATTCAGTGCAGAGCAAGAGGCTGCCTGGTCCAAACAGGCCCGGGATGCCGGTTGGGCCAGTATTATCGAAACCAGCCCGCAACACGGTAAGAAGCTACGCGAACTGATGTCCAAGTAGTGTTGTCCCAGTAACATTGCTCAGGGCTCAACGGAATGGCATGGCTTAAGTCTTATCGCGCTTTTACATCGTTTCTCGGCACAGTGGTCGGCCTGTGTTTTGGTGCGATAGCCGTGCTGATTCCGCTCGACATGTTGTTGCGGGGGACGGGTGCCGGCAGCATGCCCTGGCTCAGTGAGGTGGTTGAGTATTCGATTTTTGCCGGTGTGTTTCTCGCCGCCCCGTGGGTGTTGGCCGAGAATGGTCATGTGCGGGTAGATCTACTTAGTGCCGCACTTTCGCCGGCGCAAGCGCGGCGGCTGGAGATCGGGTTGGCAATACTGGGATTCTCGATCTGTCTGGCGTTCATCGGCATCGCGATCGCTGGCACTCTGGATGCCTTTGAGTTTGGCGCCGTGATCCGCCGCAGTCTGGCTGTTCCGGAGTGGTGGTTACTGGGCTTGTTTGTTGTTGCGATGAGCCTGATGGCGGTTGAGTTTCTGATCAGGGTTCGTCTGATCTGGTCCGGTGGGCTTTCCGAGCTGACTGCTCACACTGATGGGTTCTAAATGAGCTGGCCGCTTGCTCTTGCACTAATGATGGCGTTGGTCTGTGTGCCCTTGTTCGCCGGCCTGCCGGTAGCGCTGGCGTTTTTTCTGGCCAACATCGTTGGGACCTGGCTCTTCATGGGCGGATTTGCCGGCTTGTCAGTGATGCCGATGGAGTATGTCTTCGCGATCGGCAAGTTTTCGCTGGTACCGATAATTTTATTCATCCTGATGGGTGAGTTGCTGCTTCACACTGGCGTAGCGTATCGTGCGATCGGCGCCATCGACCAGCTGATCAGGCGGGTTCCGGGCCGCCTGGCTGTGGTTTCTATTGCCGGTGGGTCAGTGTTCTCGTCTTTGTCGGGCTCGACCATTGCCAACACTGCCATTCTCGGCAGTGTGCTACTACCAGACATGTTGGAGCGCGGTTATGACCGTCGCTTTGCAATGGGCCCCATCATGGCGGTTGGTGGCATTGCTATGTTGATTCCGCCGTCAGCGCTCGCAGTGCTTCTGGCCAGTCTGGCCGAGTATTCGATCAAGGAAGTCCTGATGGCTGGCATAGTGCCCGGCATCCTGATGGCCGGGCTGTTTCTAGTTTACGTTGTCGTGCGGGCAATGGTTTCGCCGAGTCTGGCTCCAGTTGATGATGCCTCTGATTCGGCCTTTGCCGGCCGCTCGTTGCGGACGCGGTTTGTGCCGTTTGCTCGAGATGTGTTGCCGTTGCTGATTGTTTTTGTAGTGGTTGTTGGCAGCATTTTCTTCAGATTGGCTTCGCCAACCGAGTCGGCGGCTCTGGGTTGCCTCGCCTCATTGATGCTCTGTCTGGTCTACCGTGCGCTGACCTGGAAAAACCTGAGCAAAACGCTGCGCGAGACAGCGCGAGTCTCGACGATGATCCTGTTCATCATCGCGGGCTCACTGACTTTTTCGCAAATTCTGCAGGTATCCGGGGCGACTCAAGGCCTGCTGGAATGGGTCAGCCAGTTTGGTTTGTCGTCCTTGGGTACGGTCGTTCTAATGATGGCAATACTGCTATTTCTGGGCGCATTCATGGATCAGGTCAGCATGTTGTTGCTGACGCTGCCATTCTTTCTGCCGTTAGCGGCCGAGCAGGGCATTGATATCCTGTGGTTGCTGGTTCTGGTGTTAATTGCGATGGAAGTCAGCTTGCTGACCCCGCCGTTCGGACTGCTGCTATATGTCATGAAAGGCATTGCGCCGCCCGGAACACGCCTGATTGAAATTTACCAGGCGGCTCTGCCTTATATCGCGATTGAATTGCTGGTGTTGGCGTTGTTGATTGTCTGGCCTGCACTGGCAACTTTTTTGCCAACCGTATTGCTGCGCTAGGAATGTACGGTTGTTTGTTTTTGGCGGGTTACAGCAAGCCTTGCTCTTCCAGGACTTTGCGAGCAACCCGAAAACACTCCAGCGACTGGGGTACGCCGCAATAAATGGCCACGACATGAATGATGGCCTGGATTTCTTCTTTGCTGACGCCGTTGTTCAGTGCGCCGCGGCAATGAAGCTCCCATTCGTGCATTTTGCCCAGTGCGCCGATCATGGCCAGATTCATCATTGAGCGCGTCTTGACGTCGATTGTTTCATCCCCCCAACCGAAGCCCCAGGCCCATTCAGTCATTGCGTGCTGAAACGGACGGGTGAAGTCATCTGCTTTGTTGAGGGTGTTTTCCACATATTCATCACCGAGAGTTGCTTTGCGCTTAGCCAGGCCTTTTTCGAAAAGAGATTGATCCATGTCATATCCTGTAGGTTACGGGGTTACTTGAAATTGAGAGGGTTCGTTTATGAAGTCATCACCAGTTGTTCTTTGTGAGATCAATGAATCGGTTGCGTTGGTAACATTGAACCGCGCTGATAATCTTAATGCGCTTTCTTCCGCGATGATTGCCGGGCTGGTTCAGGTCTTTGCCGAGCTGCGCGATACCGAGCGTGTGGCCGCGGTTGTGTTGACCGGCGCGGGCCGGGCGTTCAGCGCGGGGCTGGATTTGAAAGAACTCAGTCAATCGAGTGGGCTCAATGCCGGCGATCCGATCGCCGCGATACACGGGGTAGGCAAACCGGTCATTGGAGCAGTGAATGGCTATGCCATTACCGGTGGGCTTGAATTAGCGCTGGCGTGTGATTTCCTGATCTGCAGTGACCGCGCAAGCTTTGCTGATACCCATGCGCTGGTCGGTGTGGTGCCGGGTTGGGGCTTGACCCATAAGCTGCCAGCGACCATCGGCTTGAATCGCGCCAGACAAATGAGCTTTACCGGGCGTTTTATCGATTCCTCGCAGGCGCTGGCATTCGGATTGGTCAACGAGGTGTTGCCACCTGAACAACTGCTTACTCGTGGGTTGGCTATAGCTGCCGATATGGTTGATTGCCATCAACCAACACTGGGCGCTATCCGGGAGTTGATGGAGCAGGGGTGGGGCCGCTCGCCTGCCGATGCCATGGCTGGTGAGAAGCACCGTGCCAGGCAAGCCAATGCGCAGTTGTCTACTGACGCGATGGGAGACCGGCTGGCGGCATTGCAGCGTCGCTCGCGAACCTGATTACCTCGTCCTACTGGGGACACAGGTCGCTATGTGCCGGTTAATACAACCGTCATCGTAAACGTAAAAAATGCCAGCGCGGTCGTAATCAGAATCACGCCCGCAATTCGATCGACATCACCGCCGTGGCGTTCAGTGAATAGGAATGACGTGCCCGAGGCCGGCAATGCTGCCATGACGGTTAGGGTAGCGGCTACATTTCGGTCAAAATCCAGAATCTGAAAAGTGAGAATCCACATCAGCAATGGGTGCATGATCAGTTTGGTGATGACCAGAATCCAAGTGTCCGTATGCGCGCTGGATCTTCCTGGCCGGTATAGGGAAACACCAATGGAAAACAAGGCAACCGGCCCGGCTGCGGTTCCCAGAAGCCGCAGGAACTCATCAATAAAGAAAGGGATAGGCAGCTGAGTCAGCGAAACACACAGGCCAGCCAGAATTGCGCCGATGAGCGGATTTCGGGTTACGCCGAGCAAGCCGGCCAGCGCCGCATTCTGCCCGGGGTTGACCGATTGTCGCGACGCGACCAGTAAGCCCAGCGGCATCAGAATCAGCAAGTCCGCAAAGCCGGCCGAGATCATCAGACCAATAGCCTCTTGGCCAAACAGGGCCGGAATGAGCCCGAAACCCATATAGCCCCAGTTTGGCCAACTGGCCGCCAGGCTGCCAAAGGCTGTATCAACCCAGTTATCATTATTACCCCATCGCAGACCAAGCGCTGACACCAGGAAAATCAGAATACCGACGGCGGTGTACGCGAGAATGACACTGATGTTGAACACGTCGCTCACCGATGATGTTGCGACAAAGCGAAACAGCATTGCCGGCAACGCAAAGTACAAAATAAAACCGTTTAGCGCCGCTACTGTCTGATCGGGAAGCCGTTTGGCGCGAGCCGCAAACCATCCGCAAAGAACGAGCGCGAAGAACGGGATAGTCACATTAATGATGGGAAGCAAGAGGTTTCGCGCCGGGTCGCAGGTTGCTGGCTGGTCAGGGGAGATGGCGCCAGGAGGCAGCGCGCCGAGGGGAATATAGCGGAAGTCTGACAATCCGTCCGAATCGCCGAAGATGGCATCATGTTAGGCTGTTTTGTCAGCCAGGATAAGCGAGTATCAGCCTTGAGAAACAGATCCGAATTATTCCCAACAAGCACCCACTGGGGGAATTACTGGCTTGAAACCCAGGACGGCAAGCTTAAGGCCGTTCACCCTGACTCTCATGATGCAAACCCGTCAGCCATCGGCCAGTCTTTGCTTGACACTCGGGACCCTAACGTTCGGGTAGCCCGCCCCGCGATTCGCAAGGGGTATCTGCGCGACGGCCTCAAAAGTGATGGCACTGCTCGTGGCCGCGAGGCTTTTGTCGAGGTGCCCTGGGATGAAGCCCTTGATATTGCCGCGCAGGCAATCGGGCAGACGGTGTCGTCTTTTGGCAATGAAGCGATATTTGGTGGTTCTTACGGCTGGTCGAGCGCGGGACGTTTTCACCATGCCCAGAGTCAGTTGCATCGCTTTTTGAATTACGCCGGCGGATATAGCTATTCAATCCAGTCCTATTCGACAGGAACGGCCCAGATAATTCTGCCCCATGTGCTTGGCACACCGGCCTTGCAACTGATGCGCGAGGCGCCGACGATCGAAGATGTTGCTCGCAATACCAAACTTGTGGTCAGCTTTGGTGGCATCAGCATGAAAAACATGCAGATCAATCAGGGCGGCATCGGCAATCACTCTGCCCGGGACCAGTTGACGGCGATGCGCGAGGCCGGTGTCGATGTGGTTTGCGTCAGTCCGGTGCGTGACGATGTGGCTGAATTCATCGGCGCCTCGTGGTGGCCGGTCCGTCCGAATGCTGATGTTGCGTTGATGCTCGGCCTGGCGCACACGCTGCACTCGGAAAAGTTGCATGATGAGCGGTTTCTGCAGTCGCATTGCACGGGGTACGAGCGGTTTGCTGAGTATCTTGTTGGTCAGACTGACGGCATCCCGAAGTCCGCAGCGTGGGCGTCAAAGCTTTGTGACATTGAAGCCGGGCAGATTCGCGCGCTGGCCAGGCGAATGGCTTCCGAGTCATGTTTGTTGTCAATCAGCTGGTCTTTGCAACGGACCGAGCATGGCGACCAACCCTATTGGATGGTGACGGTGTTGTCGGCCATGTTGGGCAATCTCGGTCTACCGGGGCAAGGGGTTGGTTTTGGATACGGCTGTCTGCATAATTTCGGGTTCGCCGGACGGCGGCCAATGCCGTTCAAGGCGGCCGCACTTGATCAGGGACGCAACGCTGTCAGTCAGTACATTCCGGTTGCCCGAATTGCCGATATGTTGTTGGACCCTGGCGGGCAATACCCATTCAATGGCGATATCAGAACCTATCCGGATATCAAGCTGGTCTATTGGGCAGGCGGCAATCCGTTTCATCATCACCAGGATCTGAATCGCCTGCGCCAGGCGTGGGCCCGGCCACAGACAGTCATCGTGAACGAGCCGTACTGGACGGCAACTGCGCGCCATGCCGATATTGTCTTTCCCACCACCACGGCGCTCGAACGTGAGGATTTTGCGTTCGGGACTTCCGACTTCACGATGTCACCCATGCATCAGGTGTTGGAGGCTTACGGGCAGTCGCGAGACGATTTCGATGTTTTTTCCGGGCTGGCTGCACGGCTGGGGTGTGATGAAGGGTTCACTGCAAAACGGTCTCCGCGGCAATGGCTGGAAACCATGTGGTCCGAAACCGTGGAGCGGGGCCGTGAACAAGGGCTTGTGCTACCCGACTTTGAGACGTTCTGGAACAACGGCGGGTATCGGGCGCCGGTCTCCGAGCTGCCCGAACAGTTGTTTACGCTGGAGCGGTTCCGGGCTGACCCCGTGGCCCATCCACTCGGAACGCCTTCAGGCAAGGTTGAGATTTTTTCTGAAAAGATTGCATCGTTCGGATTGCCCGATTGCGCGGGTCATCCAGTCTGGAATGACAAACAGGAGTTTCTTGGGGCTGAGCGTTCGAGGCAGTTTCCACTGGCACTCAATTCCAACCAACCGGTTACCCGACTGCACAGCCAACTCGATTTTGGCGCAACCAGCGTTCAGGCCAAGCGGCAAGGCCGTGAGGTAGTCCGAATCAACCCGGACGATGCCTCTGCCCGGAAGGTGAAGCCGGGAGACATTGTGCGGGTCTTTAATGACCGGGGAGCGACGCTGGCCAGTGCCAGACTTGATGCGGGTGTTCGGCCAGGGGTGATTGTCCTGCCGACCGGGGCCTGGTTTGACCCTTCGGGTGACGATGGTCTGGAGGTTCACGGTAACCCGAATGTGCTGACACGGGATGTTGGTACTTCAACCCTGTGTCAGGGAACCAGCGCCCATAGTTGTCTGGTCGAACTGGAGCGCTTTGACAGGCCGTTGCCGGCCATCAGCGTTTTCAGGCCGCCGTCGATCGAGTAGGCACAATCATCCGTTGACAGCGCCGCCGTCGATGTTGATGAGTTGTCCGGTGATGTAGCTGGCGGCGGGCGATAACAGAAATTCGATCACGCCGCTGACTTCCTCCGGCTGGCCAAATCGTCCCAGGGCTGTGGCACTCTTGGCGGCAGCACCGCGGGTTTTGATGACGTGAGCCGGCATCGAGGTTTCAATAATGCCGGGTGCCAGCGCGTTGACCAGAATGCCACGGGGCCCGAGGGCTCGTGAGAGCGACCGGGTCAGTCCGACCAACGCGCCCTTGGCCATTGAGTAGGCGACATGGTCGGCCGCGCCGCGGTTGAACGCCAGGGAACTTACGAAGATGATGCGGGCATTCTCGCTCAGGCGGGGTAGTGCGGCCGAGACAATGTCGTAAGCGTTGGTCGCATTCGCCTGAATTGTCCGGGAATAAACTTCGCGGCCGGCGTCGTCCAATTGATGCGGGACGAAGATGCCGGCCAGGTGAATAATCGATCCGATGGGTTGCTGGCCTGGCGGAAGTGCTGTGCGACAAGCATCCAGACCGTCCAGATCGCTCGCGTGCCAGGTGGCTCGGGCATTGCTTTCACTGACCAGGGTTTCAAGCGCTTGCGCGTTCAGATCAATCAGATGCATCGCCTGGTCTTTGGCGGCCAGCGCACGTACGGTGGGCACACCGATGCCGCCTGCTGCTCCGGTGATCAGGTGAATTGACTCTTCTGGTGGCTGATGAGAACCCATGGGTTCGCTCCGGATCGACGTGAATCAGTATGATAGTTGGTCTGGTGTCTCGGCGCGTAGATTGACGATCGCAATAAAGGAGAAATGAAATTGACTGCTGAAACAGGTTCTCAGGCAAGTAAAGCAAAGGCTTTCGTCAAGTTACATGAGCAGGGCATATTCATCTCTCCCAATCCCTGGGATGTCGGCTCGGCTCGTTTACTGGAAGGTCTTGGTTTTCCGGCACTGGCAACGACAAGCAGTGGTTTTGCGTTAACACTGGGCCGCGCCGATGGTGAGGTCACCCGGGATGAAAAAATGACGCATTGCGCAGCGCTGACCGCGGCGACGTCTATTCCAGTCAGCGCCGATCTCGAGAACGGCTTCGGCGATTCTCCGCAGGCGGTGGTGCAAACGATTGAAGCAGCCGTGCAAGCCGGTCTGGCCGGCGGTTCCATTGAGGACTTTACGGGGGACAAGTCCGCGCCTTTGTATTCCAGTGAACTGGCGGTTGAACGAATAGCCGCTGCCGCAGAAACCATCAGGCGTCTGGGTGTTTCGTTTGTTCTGACTGCTCGCGCCGAGCAGATGTTGCGTGCCAAACCAGACCTCGACGCGACGATCAGGCGCCTGCAGGCGTTTGAAAAAGCAGGCGCCGACGTGCTTTATGCGCCGGGCCTCAAGAGGCTGGACGAAGTTGCCACCGTGCTTGCAGAAGTGAGCCTGCCGGTAAACGTATTGATGTCGGGGCTGCCGGGCGCCTCGGTCGGTCAGTTGGCCGAATTAGGAGTACGGCGTATCAGTACTGGTGGGTCGCTGGCCTATGCTGCTCTAAGACCGCTACTCGACGCGGGCAGGGAGATGATCGGCGACGGCGGGTTCAACTGGTTGTCCGACATCGCCAACGGTAGCGACGTCAAGAAACTGCTCGGCTGACCAGGGCCGCTTAGAGGGTTGGCCCCCAGGGGGCACCCAGCATCAGCTTGTTCTGCTGGCTTTCAAGCATCGGGCGCAACTTTCCGGCAAACGCCATGAAAGCATCGTCAGCGAACAGGCTTTTCCAGAAATCCCGGCGAGCGTTGTCGTCGTCGAATTTCCAGATATGTATCAACTGATTCATGGCGCCAATGTCGCCGGTGAAATAACTAACCAGTTGCTGATCAAAGCCGCCGGCTTTCAACGCGGGAAACCCCTCAGATTGATAGAGTTTGATCACATCGCCCATTTTTCCGGTAACGACCGTATAGGTTCTGAGTTCGTAAATAGACATGGCGGTGTCCTTCCTGAGTTAGAGGGTTAGTAAGAGCGCGGCAATCCCAGCACGTGTTCGGCGACATAGCTGAGAATCAGGTTGGTCGAGATGGGGGCAACCTGATAGAGCCTGGCTTCTCGGAATTTGCGCTCGATATCGTATTCTTCGGCGAATCCGAACCCGCCGTGGGTCTGTACGCAGGTTTCCGCCGCAGCCCACGAGGCGTCGGCACAAAGCATCTTTGCCAGATTGGCTTCTTCGCCGGGGTTTTCGCCCGCTTCATAGCGACGGATTGCCTCGCGAAGCATTAGTTCGGCAGCCCGCATCTGCGCATATGCCTGAGCAATTGGGAACTGAATGCCCTGGTTCTTACCGATCTCGCGACCGAAGACCTGGCGTTCGCTGGCGTATGCGGTTGATTTGGCCGTGAACCACTTGGCATCACCGACACATTCCGAGGCGATTAGAATTCGTTCGGCATTCATCCCCGACAAAATGTAGCGAAAGCCTTTGCCTTCCTCGCCGATCAGGGCATCTGCCGGCACCACCATGTTGTCGAAGAATACTTCGGTGGTGGAGTGGTTCATCATGGTTCGGATGGGGCGGATGGTCAGCGATTTGCCTTTGACCTCGCGCATATCCACCAGTAGTACGGACAAACCGTCGGTTTTCTTGGCCGATTCGTCTCTGGCCGCAGTGCGGCACAGCAGCAGCATCAGATCAGAGTGTTCGGCGCGTGAGGTCCAGATTTTCTGCCCGTTAACGATGTAGTTGTCGCCCTCGCGCCGGGCCGTGGTGCGCAATGCCGTCGTGTCAGTGCCACTGGTTGGCTCGGTTACCCCGAAAGCCTGCAAGCGCAGCGAGCCGTCGGCGATGCCGGGCAGGTATTTTTGTTTTTGCTCCTCGGAACCGTGCCGCAACAGCGTTCCCATCGTGTACATCTGTGCATGACAAGCCGCAGCGTTGCAGCCGTTGCGGTGGATTTCTTCGAGAATCGCGCAGGCAGCCGACATCGGCAGTCCTGAGCCGCCGTAGGTCTCAGGGATCAGCGCGCTCAGAAAGCCAGCATCAGTGAGTGCCTGAACAAATGCCGCCGGGTAAGCCTGGTTACGGTCGCATTCGCGCCAGTATTCGCCAGGGTATTGGGCGCACAGTCGAACAACACTCTCGCGAATGTCGGCATGGTCGAGTTCATAGGTCATGGGTTCGGTTCATTCTGTCAAAAACGGTTCATTATCCAACGAATCGCATATTGCCGAAAAACGAAGGATCCATTAGCTTAGCCGGATCTTCTCAAGTGGTCCCCATTATGTCTCTTATTGCTACCGCAAAATTCGAAACCCTGCATTGTCATCAGCCTGAATCAGATCTTCTGATTGTTGAAATGAACCGGCCTCAGGCATCGAATGCGCTCAATACGATGATGGGGCTTGAGTTGCATCAGGTGTTTGAATCTCTGAGTCTTGAGCCCGGCGACGTCCGTTGCATTATCCTGACCGGAACCGGCCAGAAAGCCTTTTGCGCCGGCGGAGATCTCAAGGAGCGGCACGGGATGACCGACGATGCCTGGCGCTACCAGCACAGGATTTTCGAACGAATGCTGCGCACTATTCTCGACTGCCCCACACCGTTGATTGGCGCGGTAAACGGCGCGGCTTACGGCGGAGGTTGTGAAATTGCTGGCGCTTGTGACTTTCTCTACGCTAGCGAGACCGCGAAATTCGCCCAAACTGAAACAAAGCTCGGCATTATTCCCGGCGCTGGCGGTACGCAGACGCTGGCGCGGGCCGTCGGGGAGCGCAGGGCCAAAGAACTGATATTGTCTGGCAAACCATTCACTGCAGCTCAGGCTCAACAGTGGGGGTTAGTCAACGAGGTATTTGCTCCCGGCCAACTACTGGCAGAATCACTATCCATGGCCCGTCAGATTGCAGATAACGCGCCGGTTGCTGTCCGGCAAGCCAAACAGTCAATACACCGTGGTTTGCAGATGTCGCTGAGCGACGGTCTCTGGTTCGAAATAGAGGCCTATAACCGGACAGTCGGGTCTGCGGATCGGCACGAAGGCGTGCGGGCCTTTAATGAAAAACGCAAACCAAAATTCGAGGGACACTAAAAACATATGGATACTTACACAAGCTACGACCTGGTCGAATACGGCAAGCCTTTGCAAGCCCGTTTGCGCGAGATGCCCAAGCCCAAGGCGTCTGAGGTGCTGGTGAGAGTTCGTCGTTCCGGTGTCTGCCACTCGGATCTGCATATTGGTTCGGGGCACATGGATTTAGGCGAAGAAGGGGTTCTCAGCATGGCGGAGCGGGGCATCAAGTTACCGGTTGCCATGGGTCATGAGATCCTCGGCGAGGTTGTCGCGTTGGGACCAGATGCCGATCCGGAGGCCGCGCCTGTTGGCAAGACCATGTTGGTGTTTCCGTGGACCGGTTGCGGTGACTGCCTGGCTTGCGAGGAATTACGCGAGAACGATTGCCTGGCACCGCGTTTTATGGGGCTGGTGCAGGATGGCGGCTATGCCACTCATGCACTCGTGCGTCATCCACGGTACCTGGTCGATGTTGAGGGGCTTGATCCGGATACAGTAACGCCACACGCTTGTTCCGGACTCACCGTATACAACGCCCTCAAGAAGGCGGGCCCGCTCAGAGAGGGCGAGTGGCTTGCGGTGATGGGTACCGGTGGGCTTGGCCTGAACGCCATCGCAATTGCCCGAGCCATGGGTTACAAGCAGATATTGGCGGTAGACAATAACGCGGTAAAGCTACAAGCTGCGGTGGAAATGGGGGCTGATAAAACCCTGGATAGTTCCGCAGCAGACGCCCTTGACCAACTCAAGGCACTGACTGACAACCGTCTGCTCGCCGTGATTGATACGGTCGGCGTACCGGCTACTTCGCGGCTGGCGGTTCACGCCCTGATCAAGACCGGCCGATACGTCTGTGTCGGTCTGCATGGGGGTGACTTTAAGATGCCGTTGCCTTGGTTGCCGCAGAAGGCGCTGACCGTTTGCGGTTGCCATGTTGGCAGCAGTCTGTTGCTCCGTGAACTGATCGAGCTGGTCAAAACCGGAAAAGTCAAAGAGATTCCGGTTGAGTCACGACCGCTCTCTGCGGTTGCTCAGACGCTCGATGATCTTAAGGCGGGCAATATTACCGGGCGCGTCGTTCTCAACGGCGACTAATCCGCATCAGGCCGTTTCAATAACAGGGTTTCCTTGAGCAGGGTCTTACCGATGGCAAATTCAACCGGGCCGAGTATCAGGTCGCGCAGGAGTTTTATTTTCACGCCTGGCCTGAAACCGGAAATGTTCCCCAAGGCGTTGGCCAGCGGGACCGATATCGTCTGTGTCGAACTGGAAGACGGGATCGCACCGCATGACAAAGCTGCGGCCCGTGAGAGCGCTCTGGCCTTGTTCGCTAAGCCGCAGGCTGATGATGGGGTTGAACGAATCGTCCGTATCAACTGCCTGCGGGATGCATTTGGCCTGGCTGATGTGCAGGCGGTTCTGGCAACCGATACACCGCCGCCGGCGTTGATGTTGCCCAAGGTCAGGACGCCTGACGAGGTTATCTGGCTAGACGAACTGTTGACTGAACGCGGCCATGCGTGTCGCCTGCATGTCATCATCGAAACAAACGCCGGTCTTGAAGCGGCGTTCGAGATTGCCCGGTCCAGCAAACGTATTGATGCCTTGTTTTTCGGTGGCGTTGATATGGCAGCAGAGCTACGCTGCAAGAATCAGTGGGAGTCTTTGCTCTATGCCCGGTCCCGGGTTGTACATGCGGCGGCCAATGCCGGTATCGATGTCATTGATGTACCGTTTCTTGATCTGCAGGACTCTGAAGGGATGGCGCGCGAGGCGGAGCTGGCGCGCGATCTCGGATTCAGCGGGAAGGGGTCGATTCACCCGCGCCAGATCGAGATCCTGAATCGGGTATTTACCCCGTCTGATGCCGAGATTGAACACGCCCATAAACTCCTTGAAGCGTTCGAGTTGGCGGGAACAGGGCTGGTTGTCGTGGATGGCAAGCTGATCGAAAAACCGGTGCTTCGAGAAATGCAGCGTATTGTGGCCATAGCCGGCACGATCCGCGAGAACCGTTAGGCTAGTCAGGAGAGCTAGGCCGGATCGGGCACCTGCTTGTCTCGGAACTGCCGAACCTGATTGGCCAGCTCGATCAGTTCCTGATCGTGAACGGACAGGCTGCTCAGCTTATCGACCAGGTTAAACAGGTATTCCCGACAAGTACCCAGATGGCCTTCCGCCAACGCGATGGCTTCGATGATGGTCGGTTGCGGGAGCGGGCCGGCATACCGCTCATGCTGTTTGTTGGCTAACAGACACAGACATGGCTTTTCTTCCCCGTTGATCAGCGCGGTGCGGACCCGCGGCAAATAGGCGCCACTGACCATTTCGCGGCGCCATAGCATCAGGGTTTCATGGTCGCGAAGATCATTGTCAATCCGAAAGGCCACACCAGAGCACTGGCTAGCGGTATCGGCATCGTCCAGCGCCAGCCAGAGCCCCTGCCGTTCAGGGCTGCCGCGGCCACTCGGCGCCCACAGGCAGAACTTCCTGGCATGACCGGGAAGCAGGGCAACCGCCTGATCGACGAATTCGAACGTCGGGCTCCAGATAAGCGAGCCATAGCCGAAGACCCATAGTTCATCATGCTGTTCGAACGCTTCGAGCGTCTGAGCCCGAGTTTTGTCAAAGGCCTCATCGCTCAGCAGAATATGTGGCTGACCTTCGCTGATTTCCTGTTTCAGTCGTTGTCTTATGCGGTCATGGACCACATCGTCGCGGGTGATGCCCATATTTTCTCTTACCGGTAAAAGGGAGTCTTCCAAGTGGATTATGGTATCCGGACTCTCATAAGCGGCTAATGCCACCTATGTTGGGCAATCGACCGCCGGTTCGAGCGGGTTCCGCTTCACAAAAAGGGATTCCGGCCATGCACATCGAATAGGCGACTAATCGCCGGTTTATTCAGTCGTTCCGGTTGGGGCGCTGGTGGCTTAATGATCAAGTGTCTATTCGCCGCGAAGCGCGTCCCATGCCTGTGACAGGTCAAGCCGAAATTCCCCGTACCGCCAGAGTTGAATCACCCACGAGCGATATCGCGTCGGTGAAGGCTCAGAAGCGACGCGTCAGCAAGACGGACCAAACCGCTCGCACTCTGCGTATCGGTAACGTTCTCGCGCTGGTTGGCAAGGCAATGTCCCATGCTGACTTCGCTTCATCGTCGTTCGCGGTGCTGACCGATCTGGCGAAAGCGTTGAAGTGTCAGCGCGTGAGTCTTGGATTTTTCGGATTGCGGACGCTGCAGGTCTGCGCGATCTCCAACGTGAGTGATTTCGAACGGCGCCAAAGCATTGTTGGGGCAATTGAGGCGGCGATGGAGGAGGCGGTTGACTCGGGCTCAATCATTGTTTATCCGTTGCCGCGAGCGAAAGCGGACACCCATACGTTTATGCATGCCGCGTTGGCTAAAAACGGTGGCGGCCCTTCGATATGTACCGTCCCTATAGTGGTCAGAGGTAATACGATTGGCGCGCTAACGTTTGAACGTAGCGAAGGTTTCGACCCGGTGTTTATGGCGTCGGCCAAAGACGCCGCTTGTTTTCTCGGCCCGGCACTCGAGATGCAATACCGCGCCAGCCGGCCGATAGCAGGGCCGCTGCTGCGTCGGCGCGAACGGCTCAGGCGCGAGTCGCCCGGCAAAACCCTTTCGACTGCAGAAACCGGCGCCTTAATCGCGGCCGGATTGCTGCTGATCGCGGCGATCTGGCCGGTCACCCTAGAGGTAACCTCGCCGGCCAGAGTGGAAGGTGCCGGTCAGCGTGTCGTTGCCGCGCCGGTGGATGGATTTATTCAGTCGGTGTTGCACCGGCCCGGTGACAGAGTGCTTGCCGGCGAATTATTGGTGGCGATGGATGATTCCGATTTGCGCCAGGCGACTGAGAAATGGCGGGTCGAGACGGAACAACTCGATCGGGAGTATCGGGACGCACTGAGTCAGGACGACGCGGCCGAGATCGTGGTCGCGAGGTCACGTCTGGATCAGGCAAAAGGGCAATACGGTCTCGCAGTTCGAGAGCTCGAGCGCAGTCAGTTGGTGGCGCCAATTGACGGCGTTCTTGTCAGTGGCGATTTGCGCGAATCGATTGGCATGCCGGTCAAACGGGGCCAGGAGCTCCTGAAAGTTGCTCCAGAAGACGCTTATCGAGTTGTCGCCGAGGTTGATGAGCAGGATATTGCCCTGATTCAGACGGGCCAGACCGGGCGTGTCATTTTTTCCGCTTTATCGGATCAGGACCTGCCGGTCAAAGTCACCCGAATCTCTCCGGTAGCCCGGGTTCTAGATCATCGCAACATGTTCGAGGTTGATGGCGAGATACAGGCTTCTGATGTGCCGCTGTATCACGGTCTAACCGGCCGGGCCCGGCTGGAAATCGACAGCCGGCCGCTGGGCCAAATTGTCTGGCTTCGGATTAGGCAGCGAATCCAGAAACTGACCTGGCGGTTGATCGGATGAGCCCGTGCTTCTAGACGAACAAGAGCCATTGCTTTCCCCCGACTGGTATCGGGTAGCTTATTTGCGTCCGCGTTTGCGCAATGGAATAAAAGTCTCGCAACATCGGCTGCGGGGGGAGTGCTGGTATGTGATCGCCGACCCGGTATCGGGTCGCCATTACCGGTTTAACGCGCAAGCGTATTCGCTGATCTCGCTACTAAATGGGGATGCCACCATTGATGAAGTCTGGTCAGGAATTCTGGCGACAGACGGCGATGACGCACCAACTCAGGCCGAAGTCATGCGTACGCTTTCCCAGGCTTTTGGGGCAAACCTTTTCGTCGGTAACCTTGAAGTTGATGCTGAGACAATTGTCGGTGCTCAGCGCAAGCAAACAACTAAACGACGTCTCTCCCGCTTGAATCCGCTGGCGATTCGGATCCCGCTGTGGGACCCGGATCGTTTCCTGACCGCTCACTTGAGCAAGATTTCCTGGCTGATGACGTATCTGTCGCAGTCGCTGATTCTGCTGGCGATTGGCGCTTCGGCGATTTTGCTGGCCATGAATGCCGAGGCGTTTTCTGACTTTGCTGTTGCTCATCTGGGCAATGGCTCTACCTTGCTGATGCTTTGGCTGGTCTTTCCTGTGGTCAAGGGATTGCACGAACTGGCCCATGCTTTTACGGTGAAATCGCTAGGCGGAGAAGTGCACGAGATAGGCATTACGCTGTTGATGTTGACGCCGATGCCTTACGTAGACGCCTCTGCTTCGACCGCGTTGCCGCGCAAACAGGACCGTATCAAAGTGGCGGCTGCCGGGATCGTGATGGAGGCTTTCATCGCGAGTATTGCCATACCGTTGTGGTTGCTCCTGGAGCCGGGCTTGCTGAGGGAGCTGACGTTTGTCGTGGTATTTGCCGGAGTGATTTCCACGTTGTTGATCAACGGCAATCCGTTGCTTCGATTTGATGGGTATTACGTCTTCTGCGACTGGATCGAGGCACCGAATCTCAGCTCTCGGAGTCAACTGTACTGGCAGTCACTGATTAAACGAACCCTGTTCCGGGTTCATCAGGCCCGGTTCGGGAATGTGCTGCCCGGAGAAACCGGCTGGCTGCTGGCCTATGCGCCGCTCTCTTGGCTTTACCGGGTTTTTCTGATCCTGATGTTGTGTCAGATGCTGACGCAATGGAGCAACTGGCTCGGCATGGCCATGTTCTGTTTTGGCGCCTGGTTGTTGGTCGGCAAACCGCTTCGTCTCGGACTGGGCTGGTTGTTGAATTCTGCTGAACTACATGGCCGGCGACTTCGAGCGCAACTGAGTTGCACGCTGGTCGTGATGTTCGGCGGGCTCATACTCGGGACGCTGCCGGTTCCGGACAGAACCTATGCAGCAGCGATTGTATGGCTTCCTGAGAATGCGATTGTCAGGTTGCAGGCCGAAGGGCAGGTACAGGAGGTTCTGGCGCAAGATAAACAGTGGGTTCAGGCCGGGGAGCCGATCGCGCTGCTAGCAAACGATCGGCTCCGGACAGAATTGGCTGGTCTTGAGGCCGAGGTTGAAACGCAGAAGATCGAGCTGGCGCGCCAGTTCAAACAAGATGCCAAGGCCACGATCAGTGCCAAACAAAAATTCCAGGCCATGCTGGCGACCCGCGATGTCTTGCAACGACGGGTGGATGGCCTGACGGTACGCGCCGGCACTGACGGGTATCTGGCCATTGACCCCGGTCACCTGTCGCCGGGCCAGTACCTGTCGCAAGGAACAGTCGTTGCCCAGGTGATGCCGGAAGGGCCTGCAACCGTCCGGGCGCTGGTCGGCAATGACGACATAGCATTGGTTCGCAAGCATACGGAAACGGTTTCTGTGACCAGTCTGGCCGTCGGCGGGGCCGATCGGCAGGCCCGAATTACGCGGGTAACGCCCCTTGCAAGCCGCCAATTGCCAAGCGCCGCTCTGGCCATGGATGCCGGCGGCCCGATTGAGATTGACCACGAACAGTCCGGCGGTTTGCAGGCCAGACAGGCGCGCTTTGCTTTCGACCTGACGCTGACTTCGACCGACAGTCTGCCAGTCGGTTCAAGGGCTATGGCGGTCTTTGATCACGGCTCTACAACGCTGGGTAGCCATATCGGGCGTGTCGTGCGCGAGTCATTTCTGAGGCATTTTTCGACATGACCTCAATCAACCTGCCCACGAACGATCTTGCATTTGGCAACTATCCGCAACGGCTGCTCTCGCCGTTGGGTTCGGGGCTAAGAGGACGCTGGCGCACGCGCCTGAGCAATACGAGGCAGTTTGCGAGTATCCCGCCGGTTGCGTTGAAATACATGCACCGTGCTGAGCGCCAGGCCAGGCAATTGCCGCTGGACGCGTTGATTGCGACTGCGCGCCGGCTGGGATTGCAGCTGCGGGCAAACGGACTGAGCCATGCGACCGCCGGCGCCGCAATAGCCTGTGTCGCGCAAATCCTGACGCGCACGCTAAAGCAGCAACCGTATGAGACTCAACTGAACGCCGCCTGGCAGATGCTGCAGGGCAACCTGGTTGAGATGCAGACCGGGGAGGGTAAAACACTGGCCGCGGCGCTGGCTGCGGCAACCGCGGGCCTAGCGGGCTCGACGGTCTACGTCCTGACCGCCAACGACTATCTGGTCAGGCGTGATCACGATTCGCTTGCTGAGTTCTTCGCCGTGCTGGGATTGTCAACTGGCTGGGTGACAAGTGAGTCCTGTGCCGACGACCGCTATCAGAACTGGCGCCGGCAGATAGTCTTTAGCAGCGCCCGGGAGTTGGCGTTTGACTATCTGCGAGATCATGTCCGTCTCGCGGGTGAGCGCGACCCGGTGCTGGCACGCGCCCGCGCACTTGAACGCGAGTCAATCATGCCAGGGAAGGTCGGTCCAATCGCTGATGCGGCATTGGTACCCGGACTGTGTTTTTGCATCGTTGATGAAGCCGATAGCCTGCTGCTTGACGAAGCGGTCATGCCATTGATTATCGCCAGTCCGGTTGCCCGGGAGCAAGGCGATGAATATGCCAGGGCTTACAAGATCGCCAGTGAACTAATCGAAAGCGAGCATTTCCGCGCGATAAAACCTGCGCGGCGGGCCGTGCTTACCGAGTCAGGCAAGAGACAGGTACGACTGAAGCTCCAGGCCGAAAGCGGTGCGCTGGCTGTTGAGCGCCAGGCATTTGAATGGGTGCAGACTGCACTCGCTGCGCAGCATCTATATGGCGTTGACCGGGAGTATGCCGTCGTAGGTGATCAGATTGCTTTGATTGACGAGCTTACCGGTCGTTTGGCTCACGGTCGTCAGTGGCAGGGCGTGCTGCACCAGATGGTGGAGTTAAAGGAAGGGTTGACACCTTCCTTGCCCTCGCGGGTGACGGCTCAAATAACTTATCAGTCGCTGTTTCCCAGAGTCATTCATTTGTGCGGTATGAGTGGCACACTCAGGGATGATCGCCGGGAGTTGCAAGCCTTGTACGGACGTCCGGTTGTTCGGATTCCGTTGCGTCGTGCTGATTGCCGGCGTCGCGAAGGAATGCGGATTCTGCCCAGTCAGGCTGTGAAATGGCAGGCGGTGATCTACGCGGTTAAAGCCCGGCAGGATGCCGGTCGCCCGGTTCTGGTGGGTACTGACAGCGTTGCGGATTCTGCCCATCTATCTGGCTTACTAGACGCCGCCGGTGTTCGACATCAGGTATTGAACGCCACCCAATCGGCAGCGGAGGCAGCGTGTCTTGCCCGGGCTGGTCGCAGCGGGGTCGTAACGGTGACAACCAATATTGCGGGCCGCGGTACCGATATCCGGCTCACCGAAGCCGCTCGGCGAGCCGGCGGGCTTCATGTGATCGCCACCATGTGTAACCGTTCACGACGAGTTGATCGGCAATTGGTCGGGCGGGCTGCTCGACAAGGTGATCCGGGCAGTTTTGAGGTGATCGTGTCCTGTGACGACAAGCTCATTACCCGGGTCTGGCCGCTAGCGATGCAGTCCGTTTTCCGAAGACTCTGCCAGTGGCACAGCTGTGTGCCTCAATGGTTGCTTGAACTTCCGTTCACGATTGCTCAGCGTCTCGAAGAACGTCGGGATCGGATCATTCGTCACGCGTTGCGAGACGCAAACAAGGCCCGGCAAAGTCAGTTTAGTTTTGCCGGTCGTTCTGAATAAACGTTGGCTACTTCATGATGAAAACCTCAGTGTCCATTTCGTTTCTGATATCCCTGATGCTCTCTGGCGGGCTTGGCCATGCGAGCGAACCCCGGTCGCGACTGGATTGCATGATCCAGCCTCATCAGGATGTGCAACTGGGCAGTGCGTCTCCCGGCGTGATCGCGGAGATTCTGGTCGAGCGCGGCGAAGTCGTTCAAAAAGGCCAGGTCCTTGCGCGCCTGCAGGCATCGGTGGAGCGAGCGGCGCTGGCGGTCGCGCGGGAACGGGCGGCCCAGGTAGGCGAAGTGGCCGTTGCCAAAAGTTCAAAGACTCTTGCCGCTCGCGAACTGGAACGGGCCAGCGAATTGTTCGGTCAGCAATATGTCAGTCGAACTTATCTGGACAAACAGCGCGCCCAGGCGCAGGCGGCGGCCGGCAGGTCAACCCAGGCCGGAGAAAACAGACGCCTGGCGAGACGTCAGGTCGAATTGGCCCGAACCCGGTTGGCTCAGCGCACAATCCGGGCTCCGTTCGACGGCGTGATCGTCGAGCAATTCATGTCGGCGGGAGAATTTGTCGATCAAAAACCGGTGATGCGGTTGGCTTCGGTACATCCGCTGCGAGTCGATGTGCTGGTACCAGCCCGCCGATTTGGTCAGATACGTCCCGGGATGAGCGGAACCGTCTTTCCCGAGATGTTGACAGCAAGCTCCCGGGAGGCAACCGTCAAAACAGTCGATCGGGTGATCGACGCCGCAAGCAATACGTTCAGGGTTCGGCTGGAACTGGAAAATGAAGACCAGTCGGTTCCTCCGGGTCTGCGATGTGAGGTCGACCTGGGCCTGCGAGCCGAGCCCGGGCATCTGGATGGGCGGCCGGATCAAAAAGCCGGAGGAGGTAGTCGAGCGAAACGCCACGGCTAATCGCCGGCTTATTGCCCTGCGCTAAATCCTATGTCCTTCAACCTCAGGCTACTCAAAAAACCAAGCCCGCTGACGCAGATGACGATCGCGATGGTGCTTCTGTGCACCATGCTGATTATCATGGCGGACCTGTTTTTTGGCGTTTTGCCGCAGGGAGACAAACACAGGTCGGTCGCGCGGCAAGAGGTTGGTAAAAGTGTGTCGGTGCAAATCGCCGGTATGTTGCGACGGTCGGAGCCAGCTGAAATTACCGAGGTGATGGACAGTTTCGTAGCCAATAGTCGGCTAATTCAATCAATCGGCGTTCGCCTGGCCGACAATGAACTGATTTTGCAATCGGTCGGACACGCAAAGCACTGGGTGGCGTTCGCAGACGAAGAACCCGGAGCTGATCAGATGCTGGTGCATCTTGATTCCGCAGGCGCTCGATGGGGGCAGGTGGAAATTCTGTTCGATCAGAATGATGTTTTCGGCGGGTCCGTTTTCACGGGAAATCCGTTGCTGGTGACCATAGGATTCGTGATACTGCTCGGCGGGCCTGCCTTCTGGTTTTACATGCGCCGGGCGCTGCAACATCTTGACCCGGCGTCGGTGGTTCCCGAGCGTGTTCAAACTGCGTTCGACACTATGTCCGATGGCGTGGTTGTGGTGGACAGCGATGGCCGGATTCTGCTGGCAAGCCGCGCGTTTCAGCAAATGAATCCGACTGACTCATTGATTACGCCCGGACTCACCTTGTCGTCGTTGTCATGGCTGGCCACGGGCCTGGCCAGTGATGTCGGAGAGCATCCGTGGAATAAGGCAATGAACGAGAACGAGGTTCAGCTGGGCCGTACACTCGTGATTACGACAGCTTTTGAAACATACCATCTTGTCGTTGGGTGTTCGCCGATTCGCGAAGCCAACGACAAGGTCCGCGGTTGCCTGGTGACCTTTGGTGATGTCACTGAACTGCATCAGACCAACGAAATGCTGCGTGAAACCAATCAGGCACTTACCGATTCGCAAACCGAGATAGAACGTCAGAATGAACAGTTGCAACGTCTGGCCACTCGTGACCCCCTGACGGGTTGTTTGAATCGAAGAGCGCTGTTTGACTCATTTGACGCCTTGATTGCCGAGGCGCGCGCCTGCGACGCGCCTATAAGCTGTCTGATCATAGATATTGATCATTTCAAGACGGTCAACGATACCCACGGTCACGGAATAGGGGATCGCGTGATTCAGGAAGTTGCTAAACGATTGCTTGAGACAACTCGGTCGACCGATCTGGTCTGTCGGTATGGCGGCGAGGAATTTTGTATTGTGCTGCCCGGAGTGGAGGCTGAGTTAGCTCTTACCCTTGGCGAGCGAATCAGAGAGCGTATCGAAGAACGTGCCGGGCGCGGGGTTCGGGAAATTGACGGACTGAGCGTCACGGTCAGCGTGGGCATCGACTTCGCCCGAGGGGAGGACTGTGACCAGAAGATGTTGATCGATCATGCTGACCAGGCTCTCTACACGGCCAAGCGTTCAGGTCGCAATCGGGTTTGTGCTCACTGGCTGAAGTCAGACCGCGCGCCGTCTGAGTCGGCCGAGGGGGAAGCTCATGAGATCTAGATTGCCTTCGATGGCGGCATCCCATTCATTTCAGGCGACGCTGAAGCAGTTGGCTGCTTGCCTGCTTGGTGTTGCGGTGATTCCTCCCGTGATGTGGGCCGCGATTTCAGAACCGATGCGGCGCTGGCTTACGCAGAGCTTGTCGGAAGATGGCGCATTATTGGTCAGCACGACGTTTGTTGCCCTTGGGAGCGGAATGCTCGCGCTCGGCCTCTGGGTGTTTGTCTTCCTTCGTCCCTTGCGCCTGATTCGCCGAATGGAGCGCAAACTTCAGTCGTTGGCGATGCGGGACGCACTGACCGGGTTGCTTAACCGGGAAGGCCTGCTCCTTGCTCTGAATCATGCCATTGACCATAAAAAGCACCAGGACGGCGGGCTGGGTCTGGTCTTGCTTGATCTGGACAAGTTTCGCCTGATTAATAGCTCCATGGGGGAAATAATCGGCGATGTCTTGCTGGAGCAGGCAGCGCAGCGCATGCAGTCGGTTGTGCGCTCATCTGATCTGGTGGCCCGGTTAGGCGGAGATCGGTTTGCGATTCTGGTTACCGGTAGTTCCGGGGTACATGGCTTGTACATCATGGCAAGGAACCTGCAGCGAGCATTCGCCGAGCCGTTCCCGATTGACGGCAGAACCGCGTTGCTGACCCCAACACTGGGCATTTCGGTCTATGGCGAATCGTCTGTGCTCGCGGACGAATTGATTACCTGTGCCGAGGCGGCGATTCGCTCTGGCAAATCGCACGGCGGTGCCCGAATTAGTCGTTTCGATCCCGGTATGCAAGTGGATGCCGATCGGCAGATTGAAGTCAATGTTCGGTTGCGCGAGGCGCTTCGTCACTCTGAATTCAAGCTCTTGTACCAGCCGGTCATGGCCGCAGACGGGCTGACGATTGCAACAGCGGAGGCTTTGCTTCGATGGGTGGATCCGGTTAGAGGGGTGGTGTCACCCGGCGAATTCATCCCGGTGCTTGAACAGACCGGCCTGATTACGCAAGTTGGTCATTGGGTGTTGTTGACCGCCTGTGAACGCGGTAGTGAATGGATAGAGTCCGGATCGCCGGATCTCGTGATCTCGGTCAATGTCTCGCCGCGTCAGTTTGCAGAGGCCAATTTCGTCGAATCTGTCTGCGCGGTTCTGGACCAGACTGGATTTCCTGCCGGGCAGCTCCAGCTCGAGATTACCGAAGGGATATTGCTCGATCCTACCCGCGAGGTCATGCAGAAACTGAAGTTGCTGTCTGAAATGGGTATCAGACTGGCACTGGACGACTTTGGGATGGGCTATTCGTCATTGGCTTACCTGAAAATGTTTCCGCTGCACACCTTGAAGATCGATCGCAACTTCGTCAAGGATCTTCCGGGTACCGATCATGATGATGCGATCGCCCAGGCGGTTGTCGCTCTCGGTCATGGACTCGGGTTGCATGTGACTGCTGAAGGCGTGGAGACCGCTGAGCAGTTTGACCTGTTGGTATCAATGGGATGTGACTCGTTTCAGGGATTCCTGTTTGCCAGGCCACTGGAAGTGGAAGATCTGACTCAGCGGCTCCGTGCCAGCCGCGATGCGGTGATGTCGCTGCCTCAAGCGAACAGAGTGCTCAAGGCCGAGCCGCAACCATTCCGGATCAGTGCCGTCCGACGCCGCGTCAGGGTGCTTAGGAATGGGGAGTTGCTTGGCGAGAGCCTGAATGCCCAGCGGTTGATCGAGGGGGGGCTCGACAGTGAGCCCGGTATCTACCTGCCACGCCAGGACGTGAAGGTAAAGCTAAGCGATAGCGGTGTGGTCGGCGCTCAGCGCCATTCGGGTGAGCGCAATCTCGGTGAGCGCCGATTCCTTGACTTGCTCGGCCGCCAGAATCAGGTGGTCAGTCAGCAGATCGCCTGGGCTTTTTCTGATGCCACAGGACGCATGGCGCCGCTGGGTGACTGTATTTGTTTTGTTGCCGACCAGGTGACGATTGAGGAGTCACCGGTCGACTCCTAGGGGGCGGGCCTATCTGATTCAGCTTGGCACCTGGCTGGATATACTGATGACTCTGCAACCTCCGGTGTCGTTTTATGCCAGCTAGTGTCAGTCCTGCCGATTGGTGCGCCTGTTTCAATGCACTGAATACCGAGGGTTATGCGGTAATCCCCGGTTTGCTCAGCCCGCCTGAATGCCGCTCGCTTGCCGGTCTGTACGAGCAACCCGATCGCTTTCGTAAAACAATCCTGATGGCTCGACACGGTTTCGGGCAAGGTGAATATCGGTATTTTTCTTATCCTTTGCCGGATCTGATTTCTCAGTTGCGCTCGGATTTCTATGAGCAACTTGCACCGCTCGCTAATCACTGGAATGAATTGAGCGGTGTTGCTACTCACTATCCGCCGACACATGCGGCCTATCTGGAACGCTGTCATGAGGCCGGTCAATCCCGTCCGACTCCGTTACTTCTGAAGTACGGAGCAGAGGACTACAATTGCCTGCACCAGGATTTGTACGGAGAGAATTTTTTTCCGTTTCAGGTGGTCGTCTTACTGTCGCAACCCGGGTCGGACTTCACGGGAGGCGAGTTGGTCATGACCGAGCAACGTCCGCGTATGCAGTCTCGACCCATGGTGTTACCGCTGGAGCAGGGCGATGCAGCGCTAATTCCGGTGAGTCAACGCCCGGTCAAGGGGTCTCGGGGTTACTATCGGGTCAATCTGCGTCACGGCGTCAGTCGGATTCACCGGGGACACCGCCAGACGCTGGGGCTAATCTTTCATGATGCCGCTTGACCTTCAACCGACAGTAGACGATAGTCACCAATGAATAGTGAATTTCACGGCGTATTTCCGTATCTCGTTTCGCCGATCCTGCCTGATGGGCAGGTAGATGTGCAAACGCTGACCCGGCTCTGCGAGGACTTAATCGCAGCCGGAGTCCACGGGCTGTCGCCACTGGGTTCTACCGGTGAGTTTGCCTATCTGAACGCGGCCCAGCGCCAACAGATTGTTGAGGCGGTCGTGGCGGCGGCAAGAGGCCGGGTGCCCGTCGTTGCCGGCGTTGCTGCCACTACGACTGTCGATGCGGTCAAGCAGGTGCAAGCCTATGAGAAAGCTGGCTGCGATGGCATTCTGGCAATCCTGGAGGCCTATTTCCCGCTCTCTGATGATGGCGTCTTCAGCTATTTTGATGCCATAGCAGGTTCGACCAGTCTGCCCGTCGTGTTGTATACGAACCCGAACTTCCAGCGTGCTGATCTGAGCCTTCCGGTTATTGAACGGCTTAGCCATGTCCGTAACATTGGCTATATCAAGGACGCTTCGTCGAATACCGGCAGGTTGCTTTCAATCCTTAATCTGGTCGCAGGTCGCATGAAGGTTTTTGCGGCCTCCGCGCACATACCGGCGTGTGTGATGATGATAGGCGGTGTTGGCTGGATGGCCGGACCTGCTTGCGTGGCGCCTCGTCAGAGTGTGGCGCTCTACGAAAGTTGTCAGCGTCAGGACTGGACGACCGCGATGCAACAGCAAACGACTCTGTGGCGGCTCAATCAGTTGTTCGCCCGGTACAATCTGGCCGCCTGTATCAAAGGCGCGCTTGAATTGCAAGGGTATCCGGTTGGTGAGCCGATACCGCCGCAGGCCGCTCTTGACGCGGCGGGCAAAGAGGCAGTGTGCGAGGCGCTACGGTCTATCGGCGCGCTCGGAGACTAAAACCGTTCGTCTGGCTGCAGGTAGCGCCATTGACCAACGGGTAGTTGGCCCAGCGAAACAGAGCCAATGCGAACGCGTTTGAGTCCGATGACTTGAAGCCCGACGGCTTCGCACATGCGTCGGATTTGTCTTTTTTTGCCTTCTCGCAGGACAAAGCGCAACTGATCTTCGTTCTGCCAGGAAACCTTGGCCGGTTTCAATGCGCTTTGATCGAGCGTGAGACCGTGGCGCAAGCGCTCCAGGCCTTCTTCGTCGAGTTCGCCGGTTACCCGCACCAGATACTCTTTTTCGACTGCAGAATCATTGCCTATCAAGTGACGGGCGATCCGGCCGTCCTGGGTTAACACCAACAATCCGGTTGAGTCGATATCCAGGCGTCCGGCGGTGGCCAATCCTTTGCGGTGGACAGGTACATAGCGCAATTCGCTTTTATCGTATGCCCATCGGTTATCTGATTCGACCAGTTTGATGGCCGGCTCGTGACCGTCTTCCGGTTGCCCTGAAACGTAACCGATAGGCTTATTCAGTAACACGGTGACTTGCTGCGACTGGGCATTTTTTGCGGCCGGATCAATGACAATGGTGGCGTCGCGGGTTACCCGGCTGCCCAGGACGTCAACAATCGCGCCGTCAACCTTGACCCAGCCATTGGTGATCCACTCTTCGGCTTCGCGTCTGGAGCAATGCCCCAGTTCACTCAGCCGCTTGGAAAGGCGCGGCGTGTCTGTGCTGGCGGCCGGGTGAGGGTTGTTGGTTTCCGCCGAAGTTTTTCGCGTTGGGCGGGGGCTGCCCGGGTCAGGTCGCGTCGGTTCTGCCTGTCGTTCTGTCAGCCTTTTGGGCCGGGCGTTGGCCCAGGGATCAGATGTCGGAGTAGTGCCTTTTGTCATCTAAATATAGTAGCGTGGTATAACCGGGCCGACAGACTATATTGCGATTTTTTTTGATCATTCTGACGGAGTTCATGATGAATAAGCCGAAGAATAAGCCGAAGACTCTTACTCAAATTTGTCTGCATATGCTGTTGTTCCCGCTGGCGCTCGGATCCGCGATTGCGGCTGACGGTGTAAAGGTCACACCGCTGGGCGGTCAGGACGGTGAATTCTGCATACTGGACCGGGCAATGGTGTTCGAAGATCCCGACGGGACCCGAATCCTCTATGATGCCGGGCGCACGGTAGCCGGCGCTGGCGATCCGCGGCTCGGCAATATTGACGCGGTACTGATTTCCCATATGCACGGCGATCATTTTGGCGATAAGCACACCAGTGCTCCAAACGCCGGCGCTTGCAACAAACCCGACATGTCGGTCAATGCGTCGCCGGCCTCGAGCAGCGTTTTGATTGCAGTCGCCAAAAAAGCAAAATTAATGACGGGCAGTGAGATGCCTCGGTTTCTTGCGGGCAAACTCAAGCAGGCCGGTGGCGATCCCAAAAATTCAGTGCTGGTCCGTTTTGGCGCTTCCAAGAAAATCGGTGGCGTAAAGGTTACGACGGTGCCGGCGGCTCACAGCAATGGCGTGGCGGGTAATTTTATTGAAGGCGAACTGGGGGCGTCGCTCGGGGCTGCCGGGCTGACCGCTTACGTCGGACCGCCAACCGGGTATGTTCTGACGTTCAGCAACGGCCTGGTTGCCTATCTGTCAGGGGATACCGGCATTACTGCGGAGCAGGACGCAGTGGTCAGGAAACATTATGGCGCGAAGCTCGCCGTGATCAACATCGGTGACACCTTTACCACCGGGCCGGCTGAGGCGGCATTTGTGGTGAACGAACTGGTCAGGCCGGCCAGTGTGATTCCCTCTCATGCAAATGAGCCTGCCACCAAAAACGGTGCCGTGCTACCCGGAACTCGTACAGAAGCTTTTCTGAAGGCTCTGCATATGCCCGGGCATGTGCCACTCAGCGGCAAGACCATGACATTTGGTGCTGATGGCGTTTGTATTGCCGGTTGCTGACGCCCTAAACCGGGTTGCTGTGCTGTTGCTGAGTAAACAGCTCGCGGGGGTTTTGCTTCTGGGGGCTGCGGTGTTCCTTGGGGCGCGAAGCGCGGCGGGGAATACGGGTGCATGGCAACTGGAGGTCAATGACCTGGAGAATGATATTCAGGTTTATTCCCGCCAGTTGTCCGATACCCGGACCGAATTTCGAGGGGTGACCCGGCTCAAGACAAGCCTCAGTTCACTGGTCGCGCTCTTGAAAGACGTGGAACGTCTGCCCCAGTGGGCGTATCGCACAGTAATGGCAATCCGTATTGAAACTGTCTCACCGAGGGAAGCGATTGTCTATTCAGTTGCCGAGCTGAGCTGGCCATTCAAAGACCGGGATTTGGTGGTTCGGACCCGGCTGACGCAGGACCCGGTTTCATTGTCGATCAATGTTTCGGGCGAGGCTGTACCGGACTACCTGCCCGTTGACCCAAACTATGTTCGAGTGCCGTTTCTCAAGTCATCGTGGGCTTTTGAGCCGGCTGGCGATGGTATCGTCGAGATTGAGTTTCGCGGCTACGGAGACGGCGGCGGGAGCCTGTCCAACGGATTCTTGAGTTGGGTCTCGCAGCAGCTCGTCTCGCAAGCCCCCCATGAGAGTCTGATCGGACTGCGCCGAATGGTCGTGCAAGCCAGGTATCAACAGGCAATTCTGCCCTTCATCAAAGAGCCGGTAGCCTCAGCCACGGCTTCCTCTTCAGACAATCGTGTCTTCAGGGAAGATCAAACCGGCTCTGAATAAGGTCGGCATCATCAAAATGACGGCGGCCCACAAATGCGGTGGCATGAGTTCCCCATTGCCGCATTGCGCCGGGACTGTTGATGCCCATAGGCCAGAGCAACCATCGCTCACTGCGCTCGGTTCCAGCGACCAGACCTGCCGTATTGAACAAGCTGATCGTCTCGGGGCCAGACCCTTTGACGAGCCTGGTGAGTGCCCTGTCATCGGTCAGTGTCGCGGTACGGCTGATCGGCGGCTGCGCCGGTTCGAATGCCATTTTCTGAACATAATGGGTCGCGCTCTGGATATAGACGTGAAGCGAGTCTTGCGGACCGGCATGCAACTGGCCGGCTGGCATGAATCGCCATTCGTCCCGCGCGGGTAAATGAGCCGGGCGGTCCAGCGGTTGGGCATAAGCGGTATGGAAAAACTGGTGATAGCAGCCGCAAGCGTGAATGGTATCGATGACTGCCGGCTGGCCGTTTTTGTTCAGGGTCAGTCGAACCGTCAGACCATCGAGCTTGCCGGCGTAAATATCAAACGCGGACTTTGCCGGGCGCTCGGGAAACCAGATCGTGTAGATAAGCTGAATCAGGGATTCATTCTGGTACCTGGTGAAGGCGACCCTGGTATAGATTGATGGCGTAGCAGAATCGATCGTGGCCTTGCCATCTGCATTGGCCCGCAGGGTGCCCGCCTGGTCGTAGCGGCCTTGACCTTCAATGAGGAATGTCGGCGCGAATTCACCCAGCAGCCAGTTTTTGACCTCAGTCGTGAGAATCGGAATGCCCAGCGCGTCCCGCCGGCGGCTTCCCAGCAGCCGGGTTGCCGCTGACTGGCCGGCCCGCCGCTTGCCGGTCGTGATTCGGGTCGGTTTATTTTGTGCCGGCAACAGGGCGGATTTTTGAAACAAGTCGAGTGTTGTTTGCTCCCAATCACGCACGCCGGCTGCAACGCCCAGGCTGCTGAGCGTATACACTCCAGCCGCGCGCTTTAGTGTCGAGTAGTGATCCGGGACAACCGCTGCCGCCCGAATCCTGCTTAATGATTCGGTATGCCGGGCCTCTTGATTCACCAGCAATGACGAGCATTCCCGCACGTGAGTGAGCAATGCAGTTTTGCGCGCTTCAAGAGATGCCGGCGTTCCCGGTTGCAAGTTAGACAGCGCACGCGCGGGCAGGTTGCGGATTTCGGTCTCGCGGGCCGTCTGATCCAGTGCTTGCAGTCGCCCGAGCCAGACAATCGCTTGTCGCTGCGTCGCAATCTGCTGACCGACCGCTTGCAGGTGCCGGTTGACGCGCAGGTACGGGAAGCCGGTAACCTTGCTGGTCTCAGCGTCGGTCACGGCCACGGCCCGCACGGTCTGATCAAGATTGCGCAATAGCAGCCGACAGGATTGAACGGTCGGCTCGCCTGGATCGACCGGTTCGACGAGCGGCAGTCGGGCATTCGGTTGCGGGCTGTTGATGGCGCAGCCGGATAAAAGCAGAAAGACCAGGCCCAGCATTGCTGGCAGGACGGGTTGAGATAGGCGGGCGTGAAGCAGTTCCATGGATCAAATTCTGCCTCAAAAATGAACACCAGTACGACTGGGCGGTAAGTCAATGACAAGGAGATTCGAAAGCGCCCGCAGGTCCTGCGATACTCTATGCGCTGGATGGTGTCCGACCTCAACGACAGGGAGTGCGACAATGGATCTCATAGAGAAACTGCGCCAGAGTTCTGGTGTGCGCCGGGCCCGCCGGTCTGCATTAAAAGTCATCGGCCTGGGATCGGCCGCCGCTGTCGCACCGCGGACCACTTTGGCAATCCGGCCTGCACCCGCACCAAACTGGCGAACCATTCCAGTCAGTCAGGAGAAGCTTGCGCCGGTTGGCATGGGCACCTGGGTGACATTTAACGTTGGCGACAGTCCGGCGGCTCGTAACGATCGGAGCCGTGTTCTGCAGGCGTTCTTTTCGGCTGGCGGCGGTCTGATTGATTCTTCGCCGATGTATGGCTCGGCCCAAGCGGTACTCGGTGACTTACTGTCACGCCAGAATCATCCCGAATCGTTATTTTCCGCGACCAAGGTCTGGACCGGGTCGGCCGATGAAGGGATAGCGCAAGTGCATGATGCCCAGCGCCTATGGCGGGTGCCGCGATTCGACTTGCTTCAGGTGCATAACTTACTGAACTGGCAGGCTCATTTGCCAATGTTGTTTGACCTCAAATCTCAGGGCTTGCTGCGCTATGTCGGGGTGACTACCTCCCATGGTCGTCGCCACAGCGACCTGGCTGCGCTGATGAAATCGCAGCCAGTCGATTTTGTTCAGTTGACTTACAACCCGGTTGATACACAAGCCGCGCGGGAGTTGTTGCCGCTGGCCAGAGAGCGCGGGATTGCTGTCATTGTCAATCGGCCGTTTCGGCGTGGCCAGTTAATCGCTTCTTTGGCGCAGACCCGGTTGCCAGCTCTGGCCGGCGAATTGGGTTGCGTCAGCTGGGCTCAGCTATTGCTGAAGTGGGTATTGGCCGACCCGGCTGTTACCTGCGTAATCCCCGCAACCAGTCAGGTTGCGCATATGCAGGAAAACATGGCAGCGGGCACTGGTGTATTGCCGGATCGCGCCCAACGTCAACAGATTGCGGCACTGGTTCGTCAGGCCTGGTAGGTTTGCTTTTCTGTGTTGAGCTATCAAGTCGCTGATTTTCTCGCCTATGACCAGGCGATCTGGCTTTCCCTGTTGCGAGACTATCAACTCCAATGGTGGCCGTTAAGCGTTGTTTGGCCCGTGTGTCTGGTTGCGGTGATCTTGCTGAGCGCTACCCGTTCATGGCCGGTGTTTTTGCTCTTGTCTGTTAATTGGGCCTGGGTCGGCTGGGCGTTTCATTGGCGGCCTCATCTGAGTTTGAACTGGGCGGCAGGTTATTGGGGCAATACTTTTTTCGCTCAGGCATTCCTGTTGTTTGCTGCCGCCATGATCAGTTATTGCTACCACGCTGACCGAAAGTCGGTGTTTTCACCGGGTCGATGGTATTGGCTCGTGCTGGCGTGTGGGCTGATCTTGCCGCCGTTCTTATGCTGGGTGCTGGATGGGGTCCCGCCCGGGCAGGGCGAGTCTTACGGCATGACGCCGGATGCTGTCGGACTGCAAACGCTTATCGTGCTGGCGCATTTGCGCGGTAGCTGGTCGGGAATACTCGCGAGCGGTCTGGCGCTACTGCCATTGCTCGCGTTAGGGGTAAGCGGGGTGTTTGGTCATGCGCTGGGACTCCTGGCGCCGACAATACTCGCTCTGGCCGGTTTCGGAGCAATCGTTGGCGGGCAGATTTCAAGGCGTTGGCAGTCGTCAGACAGGGAGCAAGCTAAGATACCGGCCAAGGAGAATTAAACGATGGCTTTAGGCAATATCATTCATACATGGTTTGACGGTAAATGGCACGACGGCAATATCGCCGTCCTTGGTGCGGCTGATCACGCGACATGGCTGGGAACGCTTGTTTTTGACGGCGCCCGTCGGTTTGAGGGCGTAGTCCCGGATCTGGATCGCCATTGCGAGCGGGTAAATCAGTCCGCGCAGTCTTTAGGCATGGCGCCCACCCATTCAGCGGATGAAATCGTCGCGTTGTGCCTGGAGGGGTTGGCGCGGTTTCCGGCCAGCGAATCCGTCTACCTGCGGCCAATGTATTGGACGGTAGAGGGTTCCAGCGTGAATGCCGTGCTTGGAGATCCTGACTCAACGGCTTTTGCCTTGTGCCTGGAGTCGGTCCCGATGCCTGCGCCCGACGCCACTCAGTCATTAACGCAGTCGTCGTTCTGCCGGCCGACGCTGGCCAGCGCCACGGTTAACGCTAAAGCAGCTTGTCTATACCCGAACAACGCGAGAATGCTTCGCGAAGCCAACCAAAAAGGATTCAATAACGTATTGGCCTGCGACGTTCTCGGGAATGTCGCCGAGACGGCAACAACCAATATTTTTCTGGTCAGGGACGGTGAATTCTTTACACCGGTACCCAACGGCACTTTTTTGAACGGCATTACCCGTCAGCGTGTGATTAACCTGCTGAAGGCGGACGGGCACAAAGTACACGAAACCACGCTGCGCATTGAAGATTTCGGCTTGGCGGACGAGGTATTCATGTCCGGCAACATTGCCAAAGTGAACTCGGTCAGCGCGCTTGATGAGCGCCAATACGAGACGCGGCGCTGGGGGCAACGGGTGCGTGAATTATACTGGGACTGGGCGCTATCCCGTTAGTTCAGGGGCGCAACATGCGCCGGGCATCGTCCGGCGTGCAATTGATATCCTGCACAACAACATTAATTTTGTCTGACCGGGTTACGTTGAAAAACAACTCGCCAGTCAAAGATTCAAGATCGCCTTTGATCATGTCGCCGCGCGCTACTGAATGGTCGTCGAGCAACTCAAAAACCGTGACGCCATTCGGTGAACGCACCGCGACGAAATTAGTCGTTGAATTAATCGCTAAAACCTTGCCAATCGTTTCCATCCCAATTCCTTCGTTGTGAGAGCAAGCAGACACACTGTCCGCCCGCCGGCTATGGCCGGCATACGCCCCTCCGATCAACGGTCGAACCTCTCCTACGGACGTATCTCAATCGCCTGAGACCGACCTGGTTCGTGGCGTTTGGGCCAGAGCTTGTTGTTCCGGTCACAGCCAGAGAGTCAGGCAGAATGGCGGTGATTCGAGACTGATTCACCTTTCAGCAACCTGAGACGAGACACCAATGATCAAAGCGCAACTCAATCAGTTCGGTAATCCGGCTGATTCCGTATCCCTTATTTCCCTGACCGAGCCCGGTGAGCCAGCCGCCCAGCAGGTTCTTGTCAGCATTGATGCCGCACCGATCAATCCGGCCGAGTTGCTGCTGATTATGGGAAAGTACGCGAGCCGCCCGCCGTTACCCGCACCACTGGGGATTGAGGGAGCTGGAACCGTGTTGGCGGTTGGGCCGCAAGTTACTGACCTGAGCCCAGGGGATAAGGTGATGTGTCTGCCGCGCGAGAACTGGGCTGAGAAAGCCCTGTTCGAACGAACAGAGTTGATTCGACTGCCTGCCGACATTGATATGCAGCAGGCGGCAATGTTGAAGGTGAATCCGGCGACAGCATTGATGATGTTGCGCGACTATCAGACGTTGTCCGCCGGTGACTGGGTCATTCAGAATGCAGCCAATTCCGGTGTTGGCCAGAACCTGATCTGTCTTGCACACGCGCAGGGCATCAAAACAGTTTGCGTGGTTCGGCGCGAGTCATTGGTAGCGGAGCTGGAAGCGATAGGCGCTTCGGTTGTCCTGGTTGACGGACCGGATCTCGCTGAACGGGTTCGCGAAAGGATCGACGGGTCGCTGAAACTGGCGATTGATGCGGTCGGCGGTGAAGCGACCTTCCGGCTGGCGAGCTGTCTGGACGAAGAAGGAACTGTCGTGAACTACGGCTTACTGAGCGGCGAGAACTGTCAGATTAGCGCGGATCAGGCGATATTTCGCGGGATAAGCTTGCACGGATTCTGGCTGGCCAAACAACTGCGCTCAATGGACGGCGCCAGTGTTCAGTCGCTTTATGACGGTCTGGCCACGCAAGTTGCCTCGGGTGTGTTGAAAGTCCCGGTGGAAAAAGCCTATCCACTAAATGAAATCGCGGCGGCGCTAAATCATGCGCTTCAAACGGGGCGGGACGGCAAAATCCTGCTGCTGCCGTCCCGCGCCGGTTAGCGCTTGCCGGTCAGAGAGGCCGGTCGCGGCGCATTCGAACCGGTATTGCGACGACGGCTGTTGCCCCCGGAACTGTTGCCGGGTTTTCCGGCAGTGTTTCCGGTGGGGGCGCCACCGCCGCCTGAGCGGCCTGGCCGCGAAGACCTCGCCTTGGCCGCACCGCCGCCCGAACCGGGGCGAGGGCGTCTGGCCTGACGTGGTTGGGGCGTCGGTCTGGGCAGAACCTTCGGGACCGGAATGGTGTAGCCCTCAAGCTCAATAATGGGCACTTCGCGCTTCATCAGGCGCTCAATGCCGCGCAGCAGTATCAATTCTTCCGGTTCAACCAATGAAATGGCATGACCGGCAGCGCCGGCCCGGCCGGTTCGGCCGATGCGATGCACATAGTCTTCCGCAACATTGGGTAGTTCGTAGTTGACGACATGCGGTAGTTGGTCGATGTCCAGACCGCGCGCCGCAATATCGGTAGCCACCAATACCGTCAGTTTGCGGGCTTTGAAGGCAGCCAGTGCTTTGGTTCGGGCGCCCTGGCTTTTGTTGCCGTGGATTGCCATGGAATTCAGCCCGTCTTTATTGAGTTGTTCCGCGAGACGGTTGGCGCCGTGTTTGGTACGGGTAAAGACCAGGACCTGCGACCATTGATTTTTGCCAATCAGATAGGACAGCAACTCCCGTTTACGGGCTTTGGGCGTGACATAAACCTGCTGATCAACCAATTCGGAGGCCGTGTTTCGACGTGCTACCGAGACTTCCTGCGGGTCATTCAGCAAACCATTGGCCAGCCGGCGGATCTCATCGGAGAAGGTCGCCGAGAACAACAGGTTCTGGCGGTTTGCCGGTAACAGCTTCAGCACTTTTTTGATGTCGTGAATGAAACCCATATCGAGCATGCGATCGGCTTCGTCGAGCACCAATATATCTATGTGGCGCAGGTCGACTGTGCGCTGATTGGCATGGTCAAGCAGGCGGCCGGGGGTGGCAACGACGATATCGACGCCGGCCCGTAATGTCTGTTTCTGTGGATTGATATTGACGCCGCCAAATACGACGGCCTGCCGGATCTGGGTGTTGGCCCCGTAGGTACGCACTGAGTCATAAACCTGAGCGGCCAACTCACGAGTGGGTGTGAGAATCAGGCAGCGCGGCTTGCGATTCGGGCCAGTGGGCGGGTTCTGCAGCAAACGATGCAGGATAGGCAGGGTAAAACCAGCGGTCTTGCCAGTGCCGGTCTGGGCCGCGGCCAGCAGATCAGCGCCTGACATGACCAGCGGGATAGCCTGGGCCTGAATCGGGGTGGGGGTGGTGTAACCGGCGTGCTCGATCGCACGCAACAGGGGATCGGCCAGGCCGAGCCCGACAAATGTGGATACTTCGTTAGTCAAGATTGCTCCGGGATAGCCCAGGCGTGCCGGGCTCGGATGTCACCTCTTGGCAGAGGTGGTCGCCGCGATAGGAAGAGGATATTGAATGAAGCCGGATCGCAGCGCCGACTTCCAATGTCGCTATGGTAGCGCGTTAAGCCCGCCCGAAGTGATTCGGCACGTGACAAAAGCCTTATAAATCGTGACTTTATGCGTCGCGGGCACCGGCTGTAAGGTCTTGAGCGACGTATTGGCGCCGATAGGTCTCAAAGTCGGTCTGATCAGCGGCCTCAATGGCGCGTTGTTTCTCCCACGACTGCGCAGCTTTGCTTCGGTGTTCAGCCAGTTCTGCCTCGGTGGGCGGTTTTGCCAGGTGGGTTTCGCGGTGTTTCTCCGATTGATTGAGTGCGAACCGGGAGTAGCTGTTATCCCAATGGCGGGCCATGTCTTGAAGCACTCTCGCCGACGGGGTAATTGCCGGGTTGTCCAGTGCCTCCTTGGCGGCAGCGACCGCTGCGCTGTATACGCTGCTGCCGGTGGCTGAATCGAGAGCTTTTGCGATTGGCTCACATTCTCTGGCGATCTGGTTGCCCAGCGCCTGTAACGGTTTTTGCAGGCCCTGGGCATCGTAGAGGCTCAGCCCCGGCGCCCGCCCGCGTTCAGCGACAGCCAGTTGGTTGGCATTGTTATTGGCAATGCTCTGTTTGTCGTCAGGCGGGCTCTCGCTTAGCAGGCAATGCAACAGAAACACATCTACAAAGTGACTGGTCTCGGCGCTGATACCAACCGGAGAGAACGGGTCAAGGTCCAGGCAACGCACTTCCACATACTCGACGCCGCGCTCATTGAGTGCGTGTAACGGTCGTTCGCTCGATTTGATCGGACGCTTGGGCCGAATCAGTCCATAGAACTCGTTTTCGATTTGCAGTAACGAGTCGGTGAGTTGGAAGTACGTGTCCCCTTCATGGATGCCAATCTCAACATACGGTTGATAGGGCTCGGTGAGCGCTGTGCGAAGGGATTTGGCGTAAGTGGCCAGATTGTTGTAGCTGACCGCGAGTGACTTCTGGGCGTCGCTCTGGTAACCGAGTGGGCCCATTCGCATCGTGGTGCCGTAGGGCAGGTACATTGACCCGCGGCCGATGGGTTCCAGTCGGTGTTCCCGTCCGTCAACGAACGAGCCGCATACCGCCGGCGAAGCACCGAACAAATAGAGTAGCAACCAGCTATGGCGTCGGAAATTGCGAATCAGGTCGAAGTACGACTGGTCTTTGAAGTCTCTTTGAGAAAGCGTTGAACCATTGAGTGCGTGTAATTCGGTCCATGCCGAATCGGGCAATGAGAAGTTGTAGTGCACGCCGGATATGGTCTGCATTCTGCGCCCGTAGCGATGCGCGAGGCCGTTTCGGTAGACGGTCTTCGAGATGCCGATATTTGAGGAGCCAAACTGTGCGATCGGGATTGAGTCATCGTCAGGCAGATAACATGGCATGCTGGTCGCCCATAGTCGCTCCTGCTCGATCTCACGATAAACAATCCTGTGGATGTCAGTGAGCTCGCCCAGGCAGGCGCCAATCCCGGCGTGAACACCGGTCACCATTTCTATCTGGGCTTCGGAGAAATCTGTCGTGATTTGCGGATGTGTTAGCGCGGAGCCGAGAGATCGGGGATGCTCAAGCTCCGACAATTTGCCATCGGGCTGGACACGCAGGCTTTCCTTCTCTATGCCGCGATTCAGGCTGTTCAGCGATTGTGCTGACAATGCTTCAAGCCTGGTAATCATTGAATTCAAGACCGGTCTCCTTCCGAGCTCGCGATAATGCGGTTGGGCGAATTATGCAGGTTAGTTTTAATTGGCTTGGCGGCAGCAACTGGCACAGCGACCTCGCAGTTCGACGGTCAGTCCGTCCGGTTGTAAGTCACATTGGCTTGAGAGTCCGGTCAGCTTGTTCTTGAGGGCCTGGTCGCTGAGCTCTTTGACGCAGTGGCATTCACTGCAAACGGCCAGTACAACCGGCTCGCAGCTGTGTTGCCGGTCAGGGTGGCAGCAGGCCACGAAGGCGTTCAGGCAGTCAACCCGGTGCACCAGGCCCAGGCGTTGCAGCCGTTCCAGCGCCCGGTAGGCTTGCGGCGGCGCGCGAAACCCTTTGTCTCGTAAGGCATCGAGGATTTCATAGGCGCTCGCCGGCGCCCTGCGTTTGCGCAGCCAGTCAAAAACCAGTTGTTGATTGGGTGTCAGCTCCCGGGTGCCGCAATCTGGTTTGCTGCGTGACTTAGGCATCGGATCCTCTGCCGGCCTGCGGCGAGCCTGACCGAAGCCGGACCGTATGGCTCAGGACGAAAAAGATCGTTGCCGCCAGCACAATGCTCGGGCCGGAAGGCGAGTCGAAGTGCAGCGAGAAGAGCAAGCCCGTCAGGACGGCGCAGATCCCCAGCAAGACTGATATCAGCGCCATGGACTCGGGCGAGGCGGCATACCGTCGCGCGGTGGCCGCTGGAATAATCAACATTGCCGTCAGCAACAAGACGCCGACTATCTTGACGGCAATCGCAACCACCGCGGCGACCATCATCAGGAAGCAGAACCGGATAAGCTGGGTTCGCTGGCCTTCGGCTGCGGCAATTTCCTGGTTGACCGTGGCGGCCAGCAACGGTCGCCAGATGATTGCCAGGGCGATCAGAACGCCGACAGACACTGCAAAAATGATGGCGATGTCCAGGTCGGAAACGGCCAGAATATCGCCAAACAATACATTGACAAGATCCACTCTGGCGCCGTCTATTAGCGAAACCAAAACCAGACCGGTTGCCAGTGAACCGTGGGCAAGTATGCCGAGCAACGCGTCGGAGGGCAGGCCGCGTTGACGGCCAAACCAGACAAGCGCCATTGCCACGATAGCGGCGGCGATGAACGCGCCGATACTGAGGTGTACCTGGGTCAGCAAGGCGATAGCGATGCCAAGCAGCGCCGAATGGGCGACGGTGTCGCCAAAATACGCCATGCGTTGCCAGACCATCTGGCAGCCGACCGGGCCTGTTACCAACGCGATGCCGATGCCAGCCAGAAGCGCACGAATAAAAAATTCGTCAAACATCAGAGGCCTGCGCCGGGCGTTCTGACGAGTGGTGATGGTGGTGGGGGGAGGCGTCGGCGCAGGCAATTCCGCCATCAGGCAGATGGGTGTGATCGTGGTCGTGCTGGTAGATTGCGAGAGCGTCGGCGCCTCGCGGGCCAAACAAGCGGATGTACTCCGGGTTGTCTGCCACCATTTGCGGCGTCCCGTGGCAGCAGACATGACCGTTCAGGCAAATGACTGAGTCCGTCTTGGCCATCACGACATGCAAGTCATGCGAGACCAGCAGAACGCCACATCCGGTTTGCTCCCGAACCGATTGAATCAGGTCATAAAGTTGAATCTCGCCGGTGAAGTCGACTCCTTGAACCGGTTCGTCAAGGACGAGCAAATCGGGCTTGCCGGCCAGCGCCCTGGCTAGCAATACGCGCTGAAATTCGCCGCCTGAGAGCTCCTGCACCGCTTGCTTTTGCTTGCCGGCCAGACCGACAGCAGACAGTGCCTGAGCAACCTGGTCGTTCGAATACCGGTTTGTGAGGGTCATCAGCCGGGACACGTTGACGGGCAAAATGGGGTCAATCTGAACGCGTTGCGGCACATAGCCGATGCGCAGGCCCGCTCGCCGATGAATGCTGCCTTCCTGCGGTTTGATCAGCCCCAGAATGCTTCGCACGGTGGTTGACTTGCCAGAACCGTTGGGTCCGATCAAGGTCACGATTTCGCCGGGGCTGATGCTGATGTCAACCCCGCGAATCAGCCACCGACCATCGACACACACCCCCAGGCCTGTGGCTTGAACCAGAGGAGCGGGTTTGTCAGAGACGTCTAAGGTTTGATTTAATGGCACTGTGGCTGGTACTTGTTAAGCGGCATTCGTTGGGCGACATTCGAGGGACGGTACTTTTCACTGCCAGGTAATCGGGCTGTTATATTATTACATATCAATAGGCGAGCGGTCGTGCGCGCCGGTCCGTTTTACCTGGGTTGCCAATGTTATTTTCTGGTGTGTTTCGAGTGCTGGCGGCAGTGTCCATCGCGATGGGACTTTGCTCGACCAGTGGTGCTGTTCAGGCCGCTCCGTCGGTTGTTGTATCGATAAACCCCCTGCATAGTCTGGTTTCGGCTCTGATGAAATCGGTCGCTGCGCCTGTTTTGTTATTGCCTGGTTCAAGCTCGCCTCATGGTTGGGCGCTGCGGCCGTCCCAGGCCCGGGCGATTCACCAGGCTGATCTGATTGTCTGGGTTGGCCCCGCTTTGGAGCAGTCATTGGCCCGTTCCGTGACGGCCAGTGACAATAAAGGAAGTCAATTCAGCGCGTTGGCCGTCCCCGGCCTGACCTTGCACAACCGACGCGGCGGGGCGGAGCATCATCACGACAGGGCTGAAGCGGACAAGCACGATGCCGATGAGCATCACCACGATGAGCATGACACCGCATCATCGACAGATCCGCACATCTGGCTCGACCCCCGGAACGCGATCCTGATCGTTACAGCGCTGGCTGACCGGCTGGCGCAGATTGATCCGGGAAATCGCGACACTTACGCCGACAATGCCCGGAAGCTGCTTGAGTCAATACGCCTGCTGGCTGCTGAGATGCGCCGTGATCTGGCTGGTGTTAGAGGCCGGAAACTCGTCGTTTATCACGATGGATTCCAATACCTGGAGCGGTTTGTCGGGCTGGATGAGTCGATTGTGCTGACCGAAGAGCCCGAGTTGCCGCGTAGCGTTGGCCAGTTGAGCCGGCTGGCCCGCAAGCTTGGTGGGGCGGACGGACCAACGCTTCGGTGTCTGTTTACCGAGCCTCAGTTTGACGGGCGTATGGCCCGGGTACTGGCGCAGCGCTACGAACTGACCGTCGAGATGATCGACCTGCTGGGCAGCCAGTCGGGTGAGGGCGGCTATGAAGCCATGATGCGGGGTCTGACCCGGTCGATTCTAGGCTGCGGCGCGGCCAGATAGTCTTCGAGCTTACTCGCGCCAGCCGGGCTCCTGAGCATCAAGCATCCGTTTGATTGAATCAAAATGCATGTCACTCTGGCCACGTTCACTGGCAATCTGGGCTGCGACCAATTCGCAGACTGCCGGCGGGATGTGGCGCAGCGGTTTGCCGGCACCGGCGGCCTGCTGAGCCAGAATCTGGTGCATACAGGCGCGTTCGAGGTAGTACAAATCATCAAACGTCCAGGCGACATTTGGCCCGACTACCGTGATGCCGTGGCTGGCCATGAACATCACATCTTTGCCGTTTAGCATTGAGCCGATTCGGCGACCTTCGTCATCGTCCAGAGCAAGTCCACCATAGTGATTGTCGTAGGCGACCCGGTCCCAGAAGCGCAAAGTGCTTTGATTGCACCAGGCCAGTTCGAGGCCGTGGACCAGCGTCAGCGCCGTGGCATGCGGCATATGTGTGTGCATGATGCACGTCGCATGCGGATTCAGCTGATGAATCCAGCGATGGATAAAAAAAGCGGTTGGCTCCAGCGTGTGGGGTCCGTCGAGCACTTTGCCTGACTCGTCTATCAGGAGGATGTCGGATGCGCTGACCTCGCTCCAGTGCAGACCCTGGGGGTTGATCAGGTACCGACCGGGTTCCAGTTCCAGGCTGAAATGGTTGCAGACACCTTCATTGAGCCCGAGGCGGGCGGCCCATCGTAAAGACGCGGCCAGATTGCACCGCTGCTCGTAAATCGTCTGGTCACTCGTCACCATGGGGGCTGTCTCCGTTGCGGCTGGTTAGCTGGTCAGTGTGTCTGGCTCGTTGTCGCGGATCTGGCGCCAGTCCCGGTTGATACATTTGGCGCAGACGGCGCCAAGCAAGACGGTATTGGCGCTCATGAAAATCCAAAACAAGACGACGGCCAGGGCGCCGGCCGCCCCGAATGCCCAGGCGCCTGATACCTTGGCAACATACCAGCCAATAATGCCTTTTCCCAGGGAAAACAGACCCACGCCCACCAGTGCGCCCAGCAAAGCCGGCTTACGCCGGGGTGGGCGATCCGGGAAAAAGCGATAGAAAATAAAGAAAAGCGCCGTCAGCAGTAGCAGTCCGATGCCGGTGTTCGCCCAGGCAGCAAGATCAACCCATTCGGGCAGGCGCGCCCCGATCGCCCGATTCAAACCGCCGGCGATCGCGGTCAGAACTGTTGAAACCGCAACGAGCGAAGCCAGTACCAGCACCATGAAGAAGCCCTTGAAACGGGCTTTGATGATACTTAGCCAGAGGGCCCGGGCGCTGACATAGTCGTGACCGCCGAAAATATGGTCCAGCGCGCTTTTCATCGACATGATGACCGCGGTCGCGCCGATCAGCATCGCACCAGAGGCGAGCAATGCGGCCAGGCCGCTGGTTTCGACGGTATCAACCCGTTCGAGCATGCCGGCGATGGTCACGGCCACTTCGTCGCCAAAATCGCTGGAGATGCGGTCAATGATGAAATCGCGCGCCGCGGCGCCGTCAAGAACCAGAGCGAGCACGCTTAGCATCATGACCAAAAGTGGCGCCAGCGAAAAAGCGGCGTAAAACGACAAGGCTGCTGCAAACTGGGTCGCCCGATCGCTGAAAAATTCAGCGATTGTCGTGTAACAGAGAATTAGGAGTGAACGAAGCAAATCGGCCGGATCTAATTTGGGGAAGATTCCCGATTATCAGGGGCGCGCCACGGCCAATTGCTGCGGCGCGGCGAGCAATCAGTAATAATGCTGGATTGTTTGCCCGTCTGGGCGACTGTTTTTACCTTCATGGAGTTCGAAAGCAACAATGGCGCAGTACGTCTATACGATGAATCGGGTCGGCAAGATCGTGCCACCCAAAAGGCAAATCCTTAAAGATGTCTCGCTCTCGTTCTTTCCGGGCGCAAAAATCGGCGTGCTCGGCCTGAATGGCGCGGGTAAGTCGACATTACTGAAGATCATGGCAGGACTCGACACCGAGATCGAAGGCGAAGCCCGTCCGATGCCGGACCTGAAGGTCGGCTATCTGCCTCAGGAGCCCGAACTCGACCCGGAACAGACGGTCAGAGAGGCCGTCGAAGGTGGGCTTGGCGAGGTCAATGACGCGCGTGAAAAACTCGACGCCATCTATGCCGCCTATGCCGAACCGGATGCTGATTTTGATGCCCTGGCAGCCGAGCAGGCCAAATATGAAGCAATCATTGCTGCCAGTGGCAACGACGGTGACCACCAACTGGAAATTGCGGCCGAAGCGTTGCGACTGCCGCCCTGGGAGGTCAAGGTCGGCCCGCTGTCCGGCGGAGAAAAGCGGCGGGTAGCCTTGTGCCGCTTGTTGTTGTCGCAGCCTGACATGTTGTTGCTCGATGAGCCCACCAACCACCTGGANNGCGGAAAGCGTTGAGTGGCTGGAGGTCTTTCTTGCCAAGTTTGCCGGTACCGTTGTTGCGGTCACACATGATCGCTATTTCCTGGATAACGCGGCCGAATGGATTCTCGAGCTCGATCGGGGACGCGGCATGCCGTACAAGGGCAATTACTCTGACTGGCTGGATCAGAAAGAAGACCGCCTCAAACAGGAGGAGGCCAGTGAGTCAGCCCGGCAACGAGCCATTCGCAAAGAACTTGACTGGGTCCGCCAGAATCCGAAAGGCCGGCAATCAAAAAGCAAGGCCAGGCTGCAGCGATTCGAAGAGCTGAGTTCTTACGACTATCAAAAGCGTAATGAAACCCAGGAGATTTTCATCCCGGTGGCGGAGCGTCTGGGTGACTCAGTGATCGAATTCAAGAATGTCAGCAAAAGCTACGGTGACCGCCTGCTGATGGATGACCTGAGTTTTTCAATTCCGCCGGGCGCGATTGTCGGCATCATCGGCCCCAACGGCGCGGGTAAGTCAACCTTGTTCCGGATGATCAACCAGATCGAAGAACCCGATAGCGGTGAAATCAATATCGGCAAGACTGTCGATATCGCGTTCGTTGACCAGACGCGTGAATCGCTTGAAGGCAAGCATAACGTCTGGGAAGAAATTTCCCAGGGGTTGGACATTATCAACGTCGGCCGGTTCGAGATGCCGTCCCGGGCGTATCTCGGTCGGTTTAATTTCAAAGGCCAGGACCAGCAAAAACAGGTCGGCATGTTGTCTGGCGGTGAGCGTGGCCGTTTGCACCTGGCCAAGACTTTGCTAAAAGGCGGTAACGTCTTATTGCTCGATGAACCGTCAAATGACCTGGACATTGAAACCCTGCGGGCGCTTGAAGACGCCTTGCTGGAGTTTGCCGGGTCAGTCATGGTGATCTCCCATGACCGCTGGTTCCTTGATCGCATCGCGACCCACATTCTGGCTGCAGAAGGCGACTCGCAATGGACTTTCTTCAACGGTAACTATCAGGAATACGAGGCAGACAAACGCGATCGCCTCGGTGAGGAAGGGGCTCGCCCAACCCGTCTGCGCTACCGGCCGCTGTCAAGATGAGCGCTCGGTCAACGGGTTCGGCGCCGCCAGCCGCTGATTTGCAGGCGGTTGTATTTGACTGCGACGGCGTGCTGGTCGACAGCGAACGCATTACCAACGGCGTTATCGCAGCAATGCTCTGTGAGCAGGGTTTGCAGATTGATACCGAAGGCTCCATGGCGATGTTCATGGGCCGCACCGTGATGGAATTGCTGCCCGATATCGAGCAGCTTATCGGCAAGTCCTTGCCCGAGAACTGGTATTCGGAGTTTCTCCGTCGCCGCGATGAAGGCTTGCGCGAGAAGGTCGAGCCAATCGTCGGAATCGAGCCGCTGGTGGCCCATTTGCAGGCCAACAGCGTGCCTTATGCGGTTGCTTCCGGCGCTGACCGGCCCAAGATGCACCTGACTTTGGGCAAATGCGGACTTCTGCCGCTGTTTGAACCGGTTCTGTTCGGGCGCGACATGGTCGCTCAGGGCAAACCGGCTCCCGACGTCTATCAGTTGGCCATCAACACACTTGGTGTGGACGCGGCCCGGACAATCGTGATTGAAGACACCACGACTGGAACGACTGCCGGCGTGGCTGCCGGCGCTGTCGTCTACGGTTATGCGGCGATGAACAATGCAGACGCGCTGCTTGCCGCAGGGGCGTCCAGAGTCTTTACTGCGATGGATCAGCTACCGGAATTGCTGGCGGACACAGCCTTGTTTGAGCCGGCCTGAGCGGCAGGCTTACTGCGCAATCTCCCAGGCGGCATTGACCGTCACCCGGTAACTGTTTTCTCCGGCGGCTACCGGTACCGAGTCGGCCTCTTGCGCCGCGACACCGCGCATCATGGCCATCGGTTGTGGTCTTGCGCTGTGTTCACTGATGCTCAGGATCCTGCCCAGTCCGACGCCCGCTGCGTCGGCGAGAGTCGTGGCTTTGGCCATTGCGTTTTGCATGGCTTTAACACGGGCGGCTTCGATTGCCTGGTCGGGGTTGCTGTTCAGGAAGGTCAGGGAACCGCCCCGGTTAACCCCGAGCGTGACTGACCGGTCCAGAATGCCGCCAACCTTGCTCAGATCCCGGACGATTACCGTCAACGTGTTCTGCACGGTGTAGCCGACCGTTTTGGGGCCGTCGCTGCTCGTGCTGTTTTTCGGGTAAAAGCTCATTTTCGGGTTGATTGAAAAACCGGAAGTGCGCAGGTCTCGCGGTGCAATTCCATCATTGCTTAGGGCTTCCATCACACGGGAGACGGACTGATTGTTTTGCGACAGTGCCGCACGGGCTGTTTTGTTCTCGGTACGCACGGTGAGCTGCACCCTGGCCATGTCGGGTGCCAGCTCACTGGTGCCGGTGCCAGTGACTGTGATTTGAGAGGGCTTTGCCGCCCCGGCCACCTGGGCACTGGCGGGCGACGGCGATACGATGGTCGCCACGGTAACGGCGAATCCTAAAACAGCGGCGACGGCGGGCGTTGAAGTCATGTGTTTTGCTTTTCCTGTGGGATGAACTTCAAAGCAACGCCATTGTTGCAAAAGCGTTGACCCGAGGGTTGCGGCCCGTCGTTGAACACGTGGCCGTGATGGCCGCCACAGCGCCGGCAATGGTATTCAGTCCGGGGCAGGATCAATTTGTAGTCGGTACTGGTTTCCAGTGCGCCGTCAATGGCCGTAAAAAAACTCGGCCAACCGGTGCCGCTTTCGAATTTCATCTCGCTCGAGAACAGCGGCAGATCACAGCCTGCACACACAAACACACCTGGCCGTGTCTCCTGGTTGAGTTCGCTTGTCCCGGCGCGTTCCGTGCCTTCTTTGCGCAACACCCGAAAGGCTTCCGGGCTCAGTTTTTCCTGCCATTCTTGCTTGCTTAGTTTGAGCGCGTCATCGGCAGTTGGCGGGGCTGATTCGGCCGGCATGAACTGCTGCCAGCGATTTTTCATTTCAGTGATATCAGTCATTGGGTCAGTCTCACAAAGTAGTCGCACGGAAGGGTGGTTTTACATGACGGCGCCCTGAAACCACGGGATGAATTCCTCGTTGCCGATACCGAGATCTTCGCTCAGTGTTTTATCGCCGGAGGCAACCCGCAACCAGAAATCGAAGATTTCCTGACCTTTTTGCTGAACACTGACTGCCCCGTCAACAATCTCGCCGCAGTTGATGTCCATGTCTTCGGGCATACGCTGAAACAGGGCGCTGTTGGTCGCCAGTTTCACACTGGGCGAAGGCTTACAACCGTAAACAGAGCCGCGCCCGGTGGTAAAGGTAATGAGATTGGCGCCGCCGGCGACCTGACCCGTAATAGAGACCGGGTCATAACCGGGCGTGTCCATGAAAACAAAGCCTTTCGAGGTGACCGGGTCAGCATAATCAAAGACATCAACCAGATTGGTCGTGCCGCCTTTGGCAACCGCGCCCAGCGACTTTTCAAGAATGGTGGTCAAACCGCCGGCCTTGTTGCCAGGCGAGGGGTTGTTGTCCATGGACCCGTCGTTTTTGGCAGTGTATTGCTCCCACCATTTAATCTGGTCTATGAGTTTCTGGGCGACTGGCTCGCTAACAGCGCGCCGGGTCAGGAGGTGTTCCGCGCCGTAGACCTCGGGTGTTTCTGACAGGATCACCGTGCCTCCGTGGGCCACCAGCAAGTCGCAGGCCGCGCCCAGCGCCGGGTTGGCGGTAATACCAGAGTAGCCGTCAGATCCACCACATTGCAAGCCGACAGTGATTTCACTGGCTGGCACTGTCTCGCGGGTCACTTCGTTGACAGCCGGCAGCATTGCATCAACGGCTTCTATCGCAGCGGCAACAGTCTTGCGGGTGCCCCCGGTACTCTGAATGACCAGCGACTTTAGTTTCTCCGATTCATCCAGGCCCTGAGTGGCGAACAACGCGCTCATCTGGTTTGCCTCGCAGCCAAGACCGATCACGACGACGCCACCGAAGTTCGGGTGGCGGATATAGCCGGCCATCGTTTTGCGCAGAATATCCATGCCACGCCCATCACTGGCCATCCCGCATCCCGCGCTATGCGTGATCGGAACGATACCGTCAACATTCGGATATGCCTCGAGTCGTGCCGGGGTAAAGTGCTGGGCGACAAATTTGGACACTGATGCTGAGCAGTTAACCGTGGAGATCACGCCAATGTAGTTTCGCGTGGCAATCTGACCGCTGGCGCGGCGGATCCCCTGGAATGTTGCCGGGTTGCTAACCGGTGCTAACGTCTTGACATCACGACCAATGGCGTAATCGCGATCGAATGTTTCGAATGCCAGATTATGGCTGTGGATATGGTCACCGGGAGAGATATCAGCAGTGGCAAAGCCGATGATCTGGTTATAACGGCGGACTGGATCGCCCTGAGCGATTGCGCGGGTGGCAACCTTGTGACCAGCCGGAATAGCGCCGCTGCAAACAACTCCTTCTTCGGCCAGTTCGGTGCCGGCCGGCAAAGGGCGGGCTGCGATCACGACATCATCTTTGGGGTCGAGCCGCAGAACGGGTTTGCGAATCATTTGAACGACGGCCATGGTCTGTAGTCTCCGGGTTTGTTTCGGGGGTTGAGCCCTGATTTTAGCTTGCCTGCGCGAAGCCGATAGACGGGCGATAATAGTCAGGAATCGCAGATGCGTGTTTCGTACAATCCGCAGCCAGATGAGGGACTGTTTTGGGTAAAAATGAACGCTTGAAAATCGCCATCCTGGATGACTATGAGAAGGTTTTCACCAGCCATCCGGCATTGCAGTCGCTGCAATCAAGGGTCGATCTGACCGTGTTTGAGCAGCCTCTGGGGTCGGTCGAGAATGCAGCAAACGCCTTGCAGACTTTTGACGGTATTTGTCTGGTCCGCGAACGGCAACCGTTCCCGGCTGCGCTGATTGCCGGGCTGCCCCGGCTCAAGCATCTGGTTTTTACCGGCGCCCGCAACCCCAGTTGCGATGCCGGCGCGGCGCGTGAACGCGGCGTTACGGTCAGCAATACGCCGGGCGGACCCAGCAAGGCTTCGACGGCAGAGCTGGCCTGGGCGCTGGCACTGGCCGCCGCAAAAAAATTGCCGGCTGCGGTTAGCGGGCTCAAAGCAGGTAATTGGCGTGCGGACGAACGCGGGTTGGCGTACGGACTGCCATCCCTTTTTGAAGGCAAAACCCTGGGCTTGCTCGGACTCGGTGAGATCGGTCAGCGGGTGGCCAGGTTTGGCCAGGCGTTCGGCATGTCAGTAATCGCCTGGAGTCCCAATCTGACGCCTGAGCGGGCCGCGGAGCATGGGGTGAAAGCGGTTTCCCAGGAGCAATTGTTTATGGCTAGCAACGTGTTAAGCGTGCATCTCGTGCTGGCCCCGGCAACCCGGGCCGTGATCGGGTCGGCCCAGCTTGCATTGATGCCGGCAGACGCAATACTGGTTAACACGTCGCGTGCCGGCCTGATCGATTCTCAGGCGCTGGCGCAGGGGCTGAGCGACAACCCGGCGCGGCAGGTTGCGCTGGATGTGTTCGATTCGGAGCCATTGCAGGCAGATGACCCACTGGCCGCATTGCTGAATCGCCCCGGTAGCGTGATGTGTCCGCATCTGGGCTATGTCAACGAGCCGGTCTTCGAGGCTTTTGCCGCCGGCCTGGCTCAAGTTATTGCCAGTTGGTGCGATGGCGCGCCGGATCGTGTGATTAACGCCTAAGTTGGATCAATGAGCCAATGAATAAATTCGATACCCAAACGACGCCTGCCTTGCCCGAGACGGATTTGCCTGCCACGGATTTTCTGCGTGAGGTTGTGAAAACCGCCGGGGATGGCTTGATTGAAAGAGACGAGCCGGTTCGGCTCCTGGTGCTGGCCGCGCTGGCCGGAGAGCATCTTCTTTTGATCGGCCCGCCCGGAACCGCCAAGAGCGAGTTGGCCAAGCGTTTGCACAAGCTGATCGGCGGACGGTATTTTGAGCGCTTACTGACGCGGTTCTCAGTGCCAGAAGAGCTTTTTGGTCCTCTGTCGCTGGCGGCGTTGGATGAAGGTCGCTATGAACGCGATATTGCGGGCTATTTGCCGCATGCCTCGATCGCTTTCCTGGACGAAGTCTTCAAAGCTAACTCAGCCATCCTGAATGCGCTGCTGACTTTGTTGAATGAAAGAGAGTTTGATCAGGGCCCGGTTCGAATCGATGTTCCACTGGTCTGTCTGGTAGCGGCAAGCAATGAAGTGCCTGATGACGAAACCCTGCGAGCTTTTGAAGATCGCTTCCTGCTGCGGTGTCTTGTGGCACCGGTATCGGACGATCATTTCGCAGCGTTACTGGCGGTGTCCCAGAGTGAGGCCGGCGCTTCGGTTTCGCTGACCGAGGCGCACCTGGCAGCGGTCAGGCAGGCTTGCCAGCGGGTTGCCTGCCCACCCGAAGTGATGCAACACCTCACTGGATTGCGTATCAGTCTGCGCGAAATCGGGGTGCAGATTTCCGACCGACGATGGGTGCGAGCCGTCCACATGCTGAAAGTCAGTGCGATTACCAGTGAGCGGGCAGCGATCGATATTGATGATCTCTGGTTGCTGAAAGCGCTGGTCGGCGAGTCTCAGGAGCATGCCTGTCATATCGAAGACTGGTTCTGCGATCTGCTTGGGGCGCAATTACCTTTGAAGCCGACCTGGGCGGCGCGGGTAGTCGAGGCGTTTGAACATCAATACACGCAGGAGGAGAGTGCGACTGAATTGGCGTTTGATGACTCTGGCAAGCTGGCGGTAATGCGCAGTAAGACCGGTGCCGACGACGAGATGTTTGAAAGTGCCGCGCCGCGTATGTCGGCATTCAGTAAGAGCAAACGTTACAGCGCCTCCCACATCGCCGCTCGCACCGAGCAGATCGACCAAGTCCTTGGGGAGTTCTCAGACTATCTGGAACAAGCGGATCAGCACCGCGATAATCTGCGCCGGCGGCTGGCCCGAAATATTTTTCTGCCACCAGCGATCAGCGCCCGGCTGCAATCCAATCTGGACCAGACGATTCAGGTTATGGCAGAGCAACAAGGGTTGCTGAAAACGTTGCGCGCGCAGTATGCCGAACTGCCGGTGACTCAGACTGATGATGGGGTTGTCCCGTCTCCAGTTGATATTGCTGCCGACTGATGGTGTCGCGTCCGGGCGCTGGCCCGTTGTCTGATACGGCATTCCGGCCGGAGGCGATTGAGTCAAAACTCGAGCCACTGGAGGCTTTGGGGCGGCCGTTGTGGTTGCCGTCCATGATTAACTCCGAAGGCCGGTTTCTGGCGCGTTTAAGCACACTGGAGCGATGGCGTGAGCGGCTGTTGCAGGGCCGAAACCCGATTGCCCAGGCACATCAGGACAGTTGGCCTGGCTCAGACCTGGTTGTCGAGCTGGAACCCGTCATGGAGGCGCTGGAGTTGGCGCGTCTGACCTACGCCCATGAACCGCTGACCGAGCAAGTGATGCGCAGCATCCTCTGGCATATTGATCGGTTATCGATAGCCACCGGTCATGTGGGACGCGAGGCGGCGATTGAGCTGGTTGCCCGTTCGCTGGCGGCCGACTGGGATGAGCCGCGTATCGATCTCAAAGATATTCTGCAAGTCTTTGACTCGCTGGACGGTGTGCAGAATTTTTCGGCGTTCTCTGAATTACGCGGTCTGTTGCAAACCGAAGCCTGGCAGGCGGTTGTGGCCGCTAACCGCACGCTCGACAGCCAGCCTGATCTTCTGAAAGTCATCCGAAAACTCGGGCGGGCCCGGCCTGGCGACGAGGAAGAAGAGAGTGCGGTCACAAGCACCGAGACCGAGGTGGAGAGTCGCGGCTGGGTGCGGCAATTCGCCGACTTGCCGTTACCCGGCGCAGGCTACGAAACAGAGGGCGTACGGCGCTCCGGCGAGCTGTCCCGGCTGCTCGCCAGTGAGGCGATGCAGTTGCGCCGCCGGGGGGATGCGGTTGGCCTGCATCGCGCGCGACGGTTGCGGCGCCTGTTTGCTGCGAAACTGGTTGAACAGTCTTTGCTGACTTATCAGCAGCGTGAACGCTGGGTAGAGCAGACCTGGGTTATGGCGGACCGGGTCTCGCGGCAACCCAGAAAAGAGCGGCGCCCGCGATTACAGGCTGGTCCGTTGATTATCTGTATAGATACTTCATCTTCGATGGCCGGCGGGCCTGAGACCGTCGGCAAAGCGGTAGTGCTCGAGGCGATGAAGGTGGCTCACCGGGAAAGACGGGACTGTCGGGTTTATGCGTTTAGCGGACCAGGTGATTTACAGGCTTTTGATCTGCCAATGAATGTCGCCGGTATCTCCCGGATTGCCGGATTTCTGTCCGGCAGCTTTCACGGCGGAACCGATATTACCGAACCCATCGAGCAAGCCCTCGATGATCTCCAGGAAAGCCGCTGGCAACGTGCGGATCTGATTATCGCGTCCGACGGTGAGTTTGGTGCCACCCGTGAAACACGGGAACGGCTTGCTCAGGTCAAACAGAATCAAAACCTGCGGGTGCAGGGGGTTCTTGTTGGCGATCGGGAAACAATGGGATTGCGTGAGGTCTGCGATGACATCTTCTGGGTTCATGACTGGCGCCGGTTCGGACACCGGCATGGCCAGTCAGAGACCGTCGTGCATGATCGGAATCTGACGGGTATCTACTTTCCGAACGCGCGCCTTTAGCCGGTTGCTGTCAGTGCGCGTCCTGGGCGTGAATGTTAAGGGCGACCAGAAATCTCGAAACCATGTTGTAGGAGGCGATGGTTGCGACGAGTTCCACAACTGCCTGGTCGGGCAGGTGTTGTCGGCAGCGCGCGAAGGTTTGTTCATTGACGGTGACGAACCGTGTCATTTCCAGGCAGAGTTGCAGGGCGGCACGTTCGGCAGGTGAAAACAAGCTCGAATCGGCGCAGGCCCGGTCCGGGTTGGCGATTGCTTTTGCCTGTTCATCGGTGCCGCCGGCCGCGATGAACAGCGGTGCGTGTTGACCGTATTCAAACTCCGCGCCGTTAATCACGGCGACCGTGCAGATCACCAACTCACCCAGCTTCGGATCCAGCGATAGTTTGGTGCGCACCGCACCGAGGAACTCGTTCCAGCCCCGGGTAAGTGGCGCACTGTAGAGCAGCATCCGGTCGAGTTCCAACAGGGTGCCTCCGCGCCGGGCGCGAACCGCCGCAACAAGATCCGCAGGTTCTGACAGGTCAAGCGGTTGGTAGGGCAGGCGCGGCTCGCGGGAGGTGCTGACGGGTGGCGCTTTGCCTGCCTGGCTGTCGGCGCGAGTCAACCCCATCGGCACCGCTGTTGCCGATGCCATTGCGCGGGCCGGAAAGATCGTTTCATCAGCATTGGAGGCGGCGCGTGCGAGCACCATCTCGGTGGCGTCGTCGCCCCAGAAATTCTGACCTTGAAACGACACACTGGGCACGCCGAATATGCCCTGGGCAATCGCTGTTTCTGTATTTGACCGGACGGCTGATTTGATGGCGGGAGAGTTCAGCGCATCGACGTCTGCACCGAGTTCTTCGAAAAGCGCTTTCAGCGCTGTTTCGTCGGCCGGGCTGTTGCCTTCAGCCCATACCCACCGAAACAGGCGTTGAACAACTGCGGCCGTATTGCCAAGCGCGCAGGACAGGCGCAGCAGCGGTAGCGGGTTAAACGGGTGGTGTGGCGGCATCTTCAGGTCAATGGCGTCCCGATGGGCAACCCAGGTCACATGCTCGAAAGTCCATTGGCGTTTGGGCGCCAGTTCTGCGGGGCCGATATGTCCCCAGTGGTTCAGCAGGCCGGCAAACAGGACGGGCACGCATTCAACCGGCTCGACGGCGGCAAGCTGTTCCAGTCGGGTGCTTTGCAGGTAGGCATAGGGTGAAATGAAATCAAAATACCATTGCATTGGGGGCTCTCAAAGCGGTTGCTTCCGCTGGTTGTATGGCCGTGTGGCCCTGTAAATCAGTGTGTTGCTTGTGCGTCTGAGCTCAAGCCTCTATAGACTACGGGAAATTACATCCTCCCATCTTAGTGACTCCCGATATGCGAGCTGTTTTCTCACACGTACTCCGCTTTGCGCACCGTGACTGGCGTAGCGGGGAGTTGACCTTGTTGCTGGCCGCCCTGGTCGTCGCGGTGGCGTCGCTGGCCGCCGTCGGCTTCTTTGTGGACCGGCTTCGCGTGGCACTGGATGTCCAGGCGGCGCAGCTACTCGGTGCAGACCTTGTCGTCAGGAGTCAGCGGCAGATACCGCAAGACTATATTTCAAAAGCCGAAGAGTTAAACCTGCAGGTGGCGCAAACCGTGTCGTTTCCCAGTATGGTCTCTTATGAGGGCATTCCGCGTCTTGCGTCTGTCAAGGCTTTCAGTGCGTCATATCCGTTGCGGGGGCAGCTTCGAGTCCTGACCGATGATGATCGCCTTGATCGGGTTGCGACAAACCTGCCGGTCTCGGGGCAGGCTTGGGTTGACCCCCAGTTGGCTACCGCGATTAATGCCAGGCCTGGTAGCAAGCTGGCATTGGGTGATTCACACTTCGATCTGACCGAGCTCATTGCCCTGGAGCCAGATCGCGGGGGTGGTTTTGCGAGTCTGGCGCCGCGCATTCTGATTCCATTGGAAGATTTGCCACAAACCGGGCTGGTACAACTGGGCAGCCGCGTGACCTACCGCTTAATGGTCGCCGGCGATGCCGCCCCGGTGGCGCAGTACACCAGCTGGCTGGAACCCAGGCTGACCACCAGTCAACGGGTGGAAACTGCTCAGGAAGGGCGCCCCAGCCTGCGGGTGACGCTCGATCGGGCTGAGCAGTTTCTGTCTCTGGTGGCTTTGTTATCAGCCTTGATTGCCGCGGTGGCGGTTGCGCTGGCATCGCGCCGGTTCGCGCAACGTCATCTGGACGCCTGCGCGGTGATCAAAGCTATTGGCATGACTCAGTCATTGCTGATGAAAGTGCTGGTCGGCGAATTGCTGTTGGTCGCGCTGGCCGGTGGTTTACTTGGCGCCTTACTCGGATGGGCGCTGCATTTCGGACTCGCCTGGTCAATTGCCCCTCTGGTGGCGATTCCCTTGCCACAGCCAAGCCTCTGGCCGGCGGTTCAGGCCTTGCTGGCGTCTCTGGTCTTGTTGCTCGGGTTTGGCGCGTTTCCTTTTGTCCGGCTTGCCGGCGTGCCGCCGCTGCGGGTCTTGCGTCGCGACCTCGGCGGGACTTCGGCACCGGTCTGGATAGGCGGGTTGATTGCGCTGGCCTGTTTTGCTGGCTTGCTGTTCTGGCTGAGTAATGATCGCCGTCTGGCCGGCTATGCACTGGGCGGGTTTGTAGTCGGTGGGATGGTTTTCTCACTGTGCGCGTTTTTCCTTGTGTGGCTGGTTGGCAAGGCCCGCAACATGCCAGTCATCGCCAGGAGCCCAGTGGTGCGCCTGGCGCTGGCCTCCTGGTCACGCCGCCGCGCGTCGGCGGTGAGTCAGACGGTTGCCTTGTCAGTCGGCCTGATGGCATTGATTCTCCTGACGGTGACCCGTACCGATCTGATCGAGGGCTGGCAACGCGCAACACCGGCTGACGCGCCGAACCGTTTTGTCGTCAATATCCAGCCTGACCAGATCGATTCTGTTGACCAGATTCTGACCAAGAGTGGCGGCGATTCGCCTGGTCTGTACCCGATTGTGCGAGGTCGCCTGGTCAAAATTAATGGTCAGCAGGCCAAGCCACCTGCCGGTGAGCCGGAAGGCGGACAGGCAGGCAATACGCTTAACCGCGAATTGAATCTGTCATTCATGGAAAAGATGCCGGTGCATAACAAACTGATTAAAGGCACCTGGTTCAACCCGAAAGCGGCAGAGGTATCGGTTGAGGATTCCTTATTCGAGTCGTTGGGCTTGAAGATAGGCGACGAGCTGACATTCGATGTGGCGGGCGAGATGGCAACGGCAACCGTATCAAGTACCCGCAAAGTTGCCTGGGATTCAATGCAATTGAATTTCTTCATGATTCTGACGCCGGCGGTGCTCGCGGAGATGCCGCAAAGCTGGGTTACCGCTTATAACCAGCCCGAGCAATCCGAAACGGACCGCGAGTTACTAAAAGAGCACCCCAATCTGACGGTATTTGATACCGGCTTAATCCTGCGCCAGATACAACGCCTGCTTGGCCAGGTTGTTCAAGCCGTGCAGTTCTTGTTCCTGCTGACCCTCGCTGCAGGGGTTACGGTGTTGTACGGAGCGCTGGCAACCTCGCGCGACGAACGTACCAAAGAGGCCGGCCTGATGCGGGCGCTAGGCGCGTCGCGTCGGCAACTGGGTGCGGCTCAGTTCTGGGAGTTAATGCTCTCAGGCGGTTTGTCCGGGTTTCTGGCTGCCGGCGGCGCGTTGATTACCGGAGCGGTGCTGGCGAACAAGGTTTTTCAGTTCGAGTTGGCAACCCGTTGGGAGATTTTGCCCGCCGGATTGCTGGCAGGTGCATTGATTGCCGTTCTTGCTGGCTGGATGGGTTTGCGGCCGGTGCTGAACTCGCCGCCGTTGTCGACGTTGCGAGCGGTCTGAGCAACAAAAAAGACGTTCCTGGTGGAACGTCTTTTGAGTTGAGTCGCGTTAGCGGCTTATCGAACCCAGATTCGGATCCTCGCCTCAGGCGGCAACTTGCACAGTTTGGCAGCAACATAATACTTGCCGCCAATCTTACGGCAGGCTGTATATGGATCATCGCGTTGCTGATTCATCGTATCAGTCTGATCTCCAAGCAAGTCCATTGGCGACTTCTTGTTTGACGGCGTGATTCCCGGCGGTACTTTTCCGGCGCGCCAGCGTTGCACTTGTTTGGCGCCTTTGCAGCGCTGGTCCGAATAGGAGGTGCCGTTATCGTCAAGAGTGCATCGATAGATGCTCGTGGTCGTATCGACCACTTTCTTCTTGGCAGCATAAGCGGGTGATGCAAACATAACCGCAAAGGTAAAAGCGGCGATCAGTCCCACAGCGGCTAGAAAAAGTGGTCCGGTCGCGTACGTTGCGCGCATTTTGGACATTGTTTAACTCCGGTTGGCTATAAAGAACGAACGAGCAACTTCTTGGTGCTGCCCGTCGCCAATCAATGGTCGCGGCACGCCGGGTTTGGCCCTGTGAACTACATCACAAAACGGCCGTTTGTCTCTGATAATTGGCCGTTGATCGAAAGGCGGGCGCCAGAGCCGCCTGAATCCGCAAGCCTGTGTTGAGATATACTGGATGAAAAACCAGTGTCTGGAGCTTATTCCGCTTTGATTGAAACCACTGAACCGCAATTGCTGTTCTGGCTGCTGATTGTCGTTGGCGGGCTGGTCGTTATTGGCATTGGCATGTTGACGGTTTTGCTTGCCCGCCGTCAGCCAGACCCGGAACCCGGCCTGCGAATGCTGGCACAGCAGCTGGCGGCTCAAATGCATCATCAGCAGGAGTCCGGCAAAGACTTGTCCGCCGTCACCCGGGAGAGTCGCCATGAATTATTGGGATCGGTTCATGACCTGAGCCATTCACTGGGCCATCAGTTCAGCCGACTACAGGAGACGGTCGACCGTCAGATCGGTTCAATGCGCCAGGAAAACAATGAGCGCCTTGAGTCAATCCGCCATACCGTTGATGAGCGGCTTCAGACGACCCTGGAGCAAAAGCTTGGCGAATCATTCCGACTCGTGTCTGAGCGGCTTGAGCAGGTTCAACGCGGGCTGGGCGAGATGCAGCATCTGGCCGCGGACGTCGGCGATCTCAAAAGAGTGCTGACCAATGTGAAGACCCGGGGGGTGTGGGGCGAGGCCCACCTGGCCGCTGCGCTGGAGCAACTGTTTGCGCCGGGGCAGTATCAGCGCAATGTTGAAGTGGTCCCCGGCAGTGGCGAGCGGGTGGATTTTGCGTTGAGCCTGCCTGGTGGTGCGGTTCCGCTTTGGCTGCCCATAGACGCCAAGTTTCCACGTGAGGACTACGAAAGACTTCTGAAAGCGCATGAGGCGGCCGATCAAGGCGCCGCTGATGCAGCCGCCCGCAAACTCGAGGTCAGGGTGCGACAGGAGGCGCGGTCCATCAGCAGCAAATACGTCGTGCCACCGCACAGTACTGATTTCGGCTTGTTATACCTGCCCGTTGAAGGGCTTTTCGCCGAGGTGGCGAGAAGACCGGGACTGCTGGACGGCTTGCAGACGGACTTTCGCATCATGATTGTCGGCCCGACAACCCTGGCCGCCATTTTGTCGAGCCTGCATATGGGTCTTAAGACAATGGCAGTCGAACAGCGTTCCGGAGAGATTCGCCGGCTGCTCACCTCGGTCAAGACCGAATTCGGCCAGTTTGGCGAGATGCTCGCCAAGACGCGCCAACAGCTAGAAAAAGCAGCGGGCAATATCGGCGATGCGGAGAATCGCTCCCGCGCCATAACGCGCCGTCTGAGCGATGTTGAAGGCTTGCCCAAGCCGGGCGCGCCAGACCAATAGGCGAATCGAGCCTTCCCCGGCTCAACCCCGGAATGCTGCAAGCCCTTAGCCGAATTTCTGATCTGCCTGGGTGGTCGGGTCTGGTGCATTTGCGGCATCGCACCATTTCGATTTTTCAACGCGGAAAACGTATTTTTGTATTAAGAAAAATTCACGCAACTCATTGAATAAGAATGAGAATAATCGTCACAGAATAGTGATAAAAATCTGTTGCCGCGCAACAAAACCAGTTAAACTCCTTGGCGTTACGCAGCAGTGCAAGAAGCGCCGACATGCTCCGGTGCAGTCGATTCGCCGGATGGCCATGCCGCCAGAGCCCATCGACCTTGCAGCGAGCAGCGTCCCAGGATTTTGTTCATTTAGGAGAAACCATGACAACGAGAGAACAAGCAGCTCAGCAACTTCAGAAAGACTGGTCAGAGAATCCCCGCTGGCGCGGTATCAAGCGCACCTACAGCGCTGAGGACGTGATCAAGCTGCGCGGTTCGTTGCAAATTGAGCACACGCTGGCCAAGCGCGGTTCCGAGAAGCTTTGGAAGCTGATTAACGAAGAGCCCTTCGTGAACTCTCTGGGAGCACTTACCGGCAATCAGGCAATGCAGCAGGTTAAAGCCGGTCTGAAAGCAATTTACCTTTCGGGTTGGCAGGTTGCCGGCGATGCAAACGTCGCGGGCGAAATGTACCCGGACCAGTCTTTGTATCCTGCCAATTCGGTCCCGTCTGTTGTCAGCCGTATCAACAACACCCTGACCCGTGCCGACCAGATTCAGTGGATGGAAGGTGTTGGCCCCGAAGACGAAGGCTTTATTGATTACTTTGCGCCGATCGTTGCGGATGCTGAAGCCGGTTTCGGTGGTGTGCTGAACGCTTTTGAGCTGATGAAGTCCATGATTAACGCAGGTGCTGCCGGCGTTCATTTCGAAGATCAGCTTGCCTCAGTCAAGAAATGTGGCCACATGGGCGGCAAGGTTCTGGTTCCGTCAAAAGAGCAGGTTGCCAAGCTCAGCGCAGCGCGACTTGCTGCGGACGTCATGGGCGTACCAACCATTCTGCTGGCTCGTACTGACGCAGAAGCAGCTGATCTGGTGACCTCTGACGTAGACGATTACGACAAGCCGTTCCTTACCGGAGAGCGCACGGTAGAAGGCTTTTACCGCACCAACAATGGTATTGAGCAGGCGATCTCGCGTGGTCTGGCTTATGCTCCGTATGCTGATCTCATCTGGTGTGAAACCGGTACGCCTGATCTCGATTTCGCTCGCAAGTTTGCTGAAGCGATTCATAAAGAGTTCCCGGGCAAGATGTTGTCGTATAACTGTTCGCCTTCGTTCAACTGGAAGAAGAACATCGACGAAGCCACTATTGCCAAGTTTCAGCGTGAGCTGGGCGCGATGGGTTACAAATTCCAGTTCATCACGCTGGCCGGTTTCCATGCGCTCAACTACGGCATGTTCGAGCTGGCTTACGGCTATGCCCGTGAGCAGATGTCTGCATTCGTCAAGCTGCAGGAAGCTGAGTTCGCTGCTGCGGATCGTGGCTTCACCGCGGTCAAACACCAGCGCGAAGTCGGTACCGGTTACTTCGACGCAGTGACCACCACGATCGAAGCTGAGGCATCAACGGCCGCACTGAAAGGGTCGACCGAAGACGAGCAGTTTTTCGATAGCAGCAAAAAAGTTGCCTGATTGACTGTCAGTCTTGGAAAACGGCCGGAGTTTCTCCGGCCGTTTTTTTTTACCGGCTGACTATCGCGGTCTGCTGAATCGAAAATACCTGTTTTGGATGTTGAGCAATGAATCTTTATTTCCGGCTGGTCTGGACTTTGCTGCGATGCTGGCTGGGTAAGCCAATCCATTCCGATCAAACGCTGGTGGTTCGACGCCGGGTCTTGTTGAATGATCTCGATATCAATCTGCACCTGAATAATGGTCGCTACCTGACTCTGCTCGACCTGGCCATTCTTGAGTTCTTTGCGCGCAGTCAGTTTCTGGCCCCGATGCTCCGCAAGAAATGGCGGCCGATGGCCGGTGGAGCGGTGATTACTTTTCGCCGACAACTGTCAGCGCTTCAAGCCTATGATCTGCATTTTCGGTGGTCTTGCTCTGATGACCGCTGGAATTACATGACATTCGAGTTCATCGCGGACGGCCAACTCTGCGCGGCCGGCATTATGAAAGGCGGGTTAGTTGGCAAGGACGGATTAGTCGCAACTGATCAGTACGTCACTCAGTTAAGCGGGGAGCGACGGGCTGCTGTGCAGACTCTGATGGACCGCGAACTAACGCCGGCAGTACAAGAGTGGCGTCTGACCGAGAACAATATCCATCAGAGCGCCAGAAACCGGCACCTTTCCCGTCCGGCCTAATCCGACGGTGCCGATGGTTTAGTCCCCAGGGCCAGATCACAGCGGTCTAGGCGTTCAGTCCAATTGTGGGTTTGCGCCGAGGCGCGCAATCTTCTCTTCAGTTAACCACTGGAGAGCAAACATGTCGTTCAAGCGTCGCCACCGCGACTCACAACTCGGTCAGGGCATGACCGAGTACATCATCATTGTTGCGCTGATCGCCGTTGCAGCGATTGGCACTTACTCGTTGCTGGGCCAAACCGTTCGGAATCAAACGGCTGGGTTGGCGCTCGAAATTTCCGGTAAAGCCGGCCGGTCCGCAATCTCGGCTGCGGGAACCAATGCCTCGCAAGCCCAAACTAAGGCTAACAAGAAAAAAGGGCTTTCCAACTACGACGACGGCAATACGCAATGAACCGTCAGCGCGGCCAGGTTCTATTGCTTTGCCTGATCATGGCATGGCTCGGTGTGGCCGCGCTGATATTCGTCTTTGATTCCGGACAGGCCGTCAGCGCCAAGTCCCGAACCGTCACAGCTGCGGATACGGCTGCATTCAGTGCCGCCTCCTGGAGAGCCCGTGTGCTGAACTACAACGCCTATTCGAATCGGGCAATCGTGGCTCAGGAAGTAGCGGTAGCTCAGGCTATTACGCTGGAGTCATGGGCTTACTATTTTGAGCACTTCACCGAGACGATGAAGGACTTCTCTCAAATCTATCCGCCAGCCTATTCGTTCGCCCGGGCGGTTAATGAGTTGGCGCAATACTCCCGGCAGGCAACCGAATACGCCGCCACAGCGGAAATCATCGCGCGTGATGCGCCCGGTTATGGCTATAAGACACTGCTCGCGCAAAGTCAGCGGGTGATGCATTACACCGCCAGTGATTTTGGCCTGAGCGCAATAGCCCAGGAAGTCGCCGGTACCGGCGACAATCGGATCAAAGCCTATGTTCTGCCGGTCGGAACCAGGCACAAGCAGTTTGTGCATCGGTACGAATCGGACCCCGACCGGCAGAGAATGCGCAAAGTGGTGGAGCGGTCACTGGATCGGTTTACAGCCGGCTCGCGCGACGCCAATTTCGCCTTGCCGCTACCTGGCGGTTGCCTCCCGCTTGGCGGGTCCGTGAAAGATAGCCTGTGGCAATACAAAAAACGTGGCGGCACCAAGCTCGCCCCGGGCCTGGACCGCTGGGAGGCGGCCGACACGGCCTCTATCCATGTCCCGGTGCGCAAGCGGTTTTCGCGGCGCTGCCAGAGTCAGGAGTTATATCCGATGGGGTGGGGCGCCAGCGAGCTGACAACCCGAAGCGCCCGGGATGAAATTCTGGCCAATCCCGGCGGGGTTGAAATCAGTGCCTACGCATTGGATAACGCTGAAGATGATCTGTCTGATAGCAAGCGCTTCAATCATCGAGGAACCGGAATTGCCAGAGTCTTTGACCTGAACTATGAGCGCCTGCAAAACAAGCGTTTTCCCCGAAATCGGGTGGTTGTTCTGGCCAAACTGAAGCACGACAAAATCCGGTTTTCGCGCGCGCTCACAGAAGACGGTACTCGCCTGACCGGTAAGCCACAGCTACCAAGGGATCAGATGCGGGCGGTGGGTGTGGCTGAAGTCTATTTCCGGCGCCCGCCCGGTACGGGTCGGAATGGCGAACTTGCCAGCCTGTACAACCCGTATTGGCAAGTGCGTTTGGCGACTGCCACGCGCGCAGAAAAGACGGTGGCTGCCAATGCGCCCTGAATTGGTTTCGGCGTCACGCGCCAGTCGGCTTCGCCAACAAGGGCAGGCGCTGATCGAAGCGCTCATCGGCGGTGCGCTGCTTGTCACCATCATGTTATTGATCATCATCCTGGGCAAGTACCAGGCGACTGAACTGGCGGCCATACAAGCGGCGCGCGCCATCGCGTTTGACTGTGCTTCATTGCCGGGAACCTGTCAGGGGTCGCGACCAGGCAGTGCCAGCGTCGCCCGCCTGCGTTCCCGGTTTACCGGTGTTGAAAAACCCGATTATTTTCATTCGCAGCTCTGGACTACCCGGTCCGCAGACTCCCTGCTTGAATCGGCGGCTCACGCAAAATTATCCATCAGGCAGGAATCATTCGGCGCGATGCCCAATGCAGCCAGGCGCGGCCCGGCCGGGCAGCGCCATAGTGCTGTTGAGATTATCTCCAGTGCTGCCGGCCCGGGCCGGTTCGGCTTGAACATTCAGCACGGTTTGATCTCTGCCAATGTTGAGCTGGCATTGCTGAAGTCGCGGGGGCCTGCTGAGCCTGGCCAGATGCTTTCGGGTATGGCGCTGACCCCGACTGCCAAAGCGTCGATTCTGACCGATTCCTGGAATGCGTCTGGTCCGTACGGTGGCGCGGAATCGGTGCACGCCCGAGTCGACAAGGGCTGGCGAGTGAACAACACACTCGACCGTGTGATTCGCGCCGGCTATGGCGGCACCAAAGCTTTCATGAAAAGCATGAACCTGCTGTTTCTGGAAGATCAGGCTGATCACTTCAAACATCAGGAGATACCGATGGACCTTATTCCGCTCGACCGGCAAGGCGACGTACCCGGGGCGGCGCCATGATTAACCGGCACGGGTTTTCGGTCGGGTTGGCTGTGCTGCCATGGCTGTTTGCGGGGGCCGCCAAGGCTCTGCCGACTGAGCGATCCTGTCTTGCGGCTATTCCTTCTCATGTCATCTCAGAGCAGCGATTGCCCGGCGGGAGTGCCCGGGTGGTTGCAGCATTGCTCCCGCCCACCGGGGCCGCTTTCCGGATGCAAGACCTCCGGATGCGGCTGGCCCGTCTGGCTGCGCCAGGTCATCTGATGCACAAGTCGGTTAGTGGCTGGCAGGTTTTTTCGTTCTGGCAGCACCAGGCTTTGTGTGTCGTGCAACTGCGAGTTTCAGGCCGGGTAGTCGCGGCTGGTTTTATCAGCCATGTTCGTCTGGGCGCCGGGTTGTCCCGCCACCAGGATGTTGGCAAGCCGGCCGGATCAGTCACAGCGCCTCACTGGTGGCCAGCTTTGCAAGACCTTCATGTTGATTACTGGCGCGACACTCACGCCGCGGTTCGGTCCATCTTGGGTTACAGCCGGGCGAGCGAACCCGCAACCCGCGCATTGCTTATTAACCGGGCGACTCGTGCCGGTTTCGTACTGGCCGGTTCCAGGACGGTAGAGCCCGGGTCTTCGGCGGCAGGTTCTGTCCTCATGTTTGGTCAGCCTGGTCGTGAATTACTGGTGGTGTTGCTACCGCAGGGTCCGCGCACCGGCGTCGTCGCTCATCTTAAGGAGACGTTTCAATGAACCCTGAACAACAAGCCGGCCAGGCAACGGTGGAATACACAGTCGTGTGTGCGCTGGCAGTACTGGTTTTGATCACTGCCGATACCGATGTGGCGGAGCAGCTTCTGGTGGCAATCAAGTGGCGTTTTGAACAATTCGCGGTTTTGATGGCAGCGCCATGAGCATACGACAATCGTTCAGCCGATGGCGCGTCTGGTTGCTGTCGATCGCAGCGCTGGGGTTCGGAGCAATCGGCGTGGCCGGCACCCACGGTTTCATTGCCGAGCAGATCGATGCTGAAAAAGCTCGACTCAACCGGGCGCATCAGTCACGCGAGATCGTCGTCGCCCGCAAAGACTTGCCCGCGGGGACGATATTACAGCCCGAGTTGCTGGCCACTCGCGCAGTGCCCGATCGTTACGTGTCGGCCTCGGCCGTGGCCGGTGACGACTATGAGCCACTAATGGGCCAGGTCTTGCAAGTGGCGATGCGCGCTGGTGAGCCGGTACTCAATACAGCAGTAGATTTACCGGCGGCGGGGTTTTCGGACCGGGTTCGTCACGGCATTCGCGCGATGACTGTCCAGGTGGACGACGTCAATTCGGTTTCAGGCATGTTGCGTCCTGGCGATCGGATTGACTTGTTATTTGCAACGCGATCTCCGCTGGCGAACGAAGGCGGTCTCGATATCTCCAGGCCGCTGATGCAGGATTTGCCGGTGCTCGCGACCGGCAGTTCGGTCCATGACGGCAAATCGTATGGCCATGCGACAGATGGTTTTACGACGATTACTGTTGAGGTCACGCCGACACAGGCGCAGAAACTGGTACTGGCCCAACGAAGCGGCAGACTGACCGCACTACTGAGAAACCCCGATGACCGTCACCCGATACCCGCGAATGCGATGGACGTATTCGAGTTGCTGGGCCTGGATAAACCCGGACGCCAAAAGTCCGGCAAGACCGTGGAGATGATCGTCGGTGGTCAGGGTCGATTGCCTGTGCCAAGCGGGAGGCAGCCATGAACAATCTTCTTTGCCGGATTGTATTGCCAGGATTGCTTGTCGTCCTTGGCCTGATCTTACCGGGTGGGGTCGCGGCTCAGCATTCGGCCGTGCCCGAGCCGATTCAACTAACGCTCGTGGTCGGGCACGCCAAAATTCTCAACCCCGGATCAATTCGCCGAATTGCGGTGGGCAACGGCAAGTTAATGCAAGCCACCTCTCTCGATAAAAAACAAGTCTTGATCCTGCCCGAGGCTGTTGGACAGAGCAGCCTACACCTCTGGCCGCGGCGCGGACCGGTGCAGCGGTATCTGGTCACAATTGTTGCTAATGACGTCGGGCAAAAACTCTCTCAAGTACAGGCAATGTTGGGGGCCGCTGATAATCTGGCGGCCCGGCTCGCCGGCGATACCGTCGTGGTCGAAGGTCACTCGCTGACCGAAATTCAAAAAGCCCGTCTTCAGGCCGTGATGGAGCGGCAGCCCGATGTTTTGAATCTGGCCGCCAGTGCGACGACTGAACGCATGATCGCTATGGATGTTCGCATGATCGAGATGAAAAAAAGCGCGCTGAAGAACATCGGTGTGCGCTGGTCTGGCAGCGCACGAGGCCCTTCGTTTGGCGTAGTTGGAGATTTTCACCGAAGCTCAGGGTTCGCCAACAGCAGCACAGCCCAGGCGGCGGGCATCGCTGCGCGTAGCCGGGTTTCGCCGTTTGCAAGTAGCTTGAGCCTGGCATCGTCGATCACTTCAATGCTTGATTTCCTGGTCACCCGGGGTGATGCCGTTATTCTGGCCGAACCGCGTCTGAGTTGTCGCAGTGGTGGCACGGCTCGGTTTGTTGCCGGGGGCGAACTGCCGATTCCCCAGTCATCCGGTCTGGGGGCTGTGTCGGTCTCATTCAAAGAGTACGGCGTCAAGTTCGACTTTTCGCCGACCGCCGGGCAGGGCGGCATGATCTCGGCACGAATAGCTACAGAGATCTCAGCGATCGACTTCGAAGTGATGGTCAATGACGTACCCGGCCTGATAAAGCGACGGGCGGAAACCGAAGTCAATCTAAGGCAGAACGAAACACTGGTCATCGCGGGACTACTATCTGAAGACGCGGCCCGGAAGGTGGATCAGGTCGCCGGGCTGGGCGACATTCCTGTCCTTGGGGAGTTATTTAAATCACGCGATTTCAGATCTCAGAAGACTGATCTGGTCGTTTTTGTGACGCCCCGGTTTGTTCATTCTCCATTGCCGGGCGTGCGCGGTGCGGATGCGATTTTGTCGGACTCCGCTCGTGGGGCGGTTGATCGTCTCAGCATATTGGAAGAGTGATGTTGTCAATTTCGATAGAAACGCCGGAAATGACCCGGTCGGTTGTCCAGATCACTGACTTTCCCTGTCAGCTCGGCCGCCGCAAAAGTTGCGACATTATTCTGCCGAGTTGGCGGGTCGCAGGCCGGCACGCCGAGATCCGGCGCAGCGGCAGCCTATTTACGATTGTCGACCAGGGTAGCCTGGGAGGTACCTGGGTGAACGGAGACCGAATCGTCGAATTCGGCCCGTTGACATTGGATGATGAGGTCTTGATTTCCGGTTTCACGCTGCGCCTTCTCGATGCTGGTGACAGTACGGCAGATTTGGTTTCAGCCGCGCCCAATCTTGCGGACTCCGGCAGCCCGGCCGGATTACCGGGAAACCCATTGTCAGGGACTGATGGCCCGCAGTTACCCGTGCATCGCGAGAATGATCTTGAGATCAGGCGACGCTTACACCGCCAACTGTTGTCGCGAATGGATCTTCGTCGTCAGGAAATTCGTCATTTGAACCCGGAACAACTCAAGGCACAGGTTCTGGAGCATCTGAACGCCCTGATTGCCGAACAATCCGACCTCCAGGAATGCAAGAACATTCACCTGCTGAGACAGGCGGTCAGCGATGAGGCGGTGGGTCTTGGTGTCTTGGAACCTTTGCTGCGCAGAACCGACATTACCGAAATCATGGTCAATGGGACTGACCCGGTTTTTGTTGAATCCGGCGGCAAGCTCATCGCCACGGAGTTTCGATTCAGCAGTGTCGAAGCGATAGAGGCGGTCATTGAACGAATCGTCAGCCCGCTGGGCCGCCGGATCGATGAGTCTTCGCCAATGGTTGACGCCCGTCTACCTGATGGCTCCAGAGTCAACGCGATTGTGCCGCCACTGGCGGTGCGCGGCCCGGCGATTACGATTCGCCGGTTTAATGCCCGTCAGTTCGAGGCAGATGACTTGATTGAAATGCAATCGGCTTCGCGCCCGATGATGGCCTTTCTGATCTGGTGTGTGCGCCATCGACGTAACGTCGTGGTGTCCGGCGGAACCGGGTCGGGCAAGACAACCCTGTTGAACGTCTTGTCCAGCCATATTCAAAACGACGAAAGAATCATAACGATTGAGGATGCCGCCGAACTGCGTCTGAACCATCCGCATTTGGTCAGCCTGGAGGCAAGACCGGCCAATAGTGAAGAACGTGGTCTGGTGTCGATCCGTGACCTGGTTCGAAACGCACTGCGTATGCGCCCCGATCGAATTGTTGTCGGGGAGTGTCGTGGCGGCGAGGCGCTTGATATGTTGCAGGCGATGAACACCGGACACGACGGGTCGATAACGACTGTTCATGCCAATTCCGCTCGCGATGCGCTGGCTCGGCTCGAAGTGATGGTCTTGATGTCAGGCGTTGATATACCTGTTCTGGCTATTCGGGAACAAGTCTCGTCGGCGGTCGACATTATTGTCCAGCAACAACGCGGCCGTGACGGGCGCCGACGTCTGACTGAGATCGTCGAGGTCGGGGGAATGGACGGTTCAGTGATTCAAAGTCAGCCGCTGTTTCGCTATAACCCGCTGGAACAACGTTACGACAGTTGTGGCAACGTGCCGGGCTTTGCTGACTCACTGGACGCTGACGTAGCCGCCGAACTACGACGTCTGGTCGGCGACGGAGAGCATATTGACTGATTTGTCGTGGCGTCTCTGGGCGGTTGTTTTCTGCGCGACTGCTGCCGGTTTTATCGCGATCGTCCTGTTGCTGCGCTTACTGGCGAGCCGCTACCAGGAGCGATTCAGCCGTGAGGTTCAGAGCGAACTGAATGCGGCATTCCTGTTCACGAATGTCACCCATCTGTATTGGCTGAATGTTGTTGGAGTGGTTGTGGGGGTTGTTCTGGCGGGCTGGATTACCGGGCACCTGGCGCCGGCCATCGCCGTGGCGGTTTCATTGGCTGTCGTGCCCAAGCTGATTCTGAGGACGCTCAGGCGGCGGCGAGTGCAGGCATTCCGGGTACAGATGCCGGAAATTCTGAGCCTGTTGAGCGTGAGTCTCAAGGCTGGCGCAGCGCTCAATACCGCGCTGGGGGAAATCGGCGAACAATTGCCCGCCCCGGCCCGTCAGGAAATCACCATGGTGTTGCGCGAGCAGCGCATGGGCCGATCACTAGACTCTGCGCTGGGGGCTTTTGAAGCCCGCATGCCGGTCGAGGAAACCATGTTGCTGGTGAGTGCCTTGCGACTCGGGCTGCGCTCGGGGGGCTCGCTCGCGCAGACGCTTGCCGGACTAAGTGTTGCCATGCGGCGCCGGCTGATGCTGGAAGGCAAAGTCCGGGCGCTGACCGCGCAGGGGCGCATGCAGGCCTGGGTGATGGGCCTGCTGCCGTTTGGCGTGTTGGCGGTGCTACTGGTAATGCAACCAGAACTGACAGATCTATATTTCGCAACGACCGAAGGGCTGGCTGTACTCGGCCTGGTTTGCCTTTTGCAGTTGATCGGCGGATGGGTCGTATCGCGCATGGTTGCCATAGAGGTATGAGTCGATGAGTCTGTCCGGTATAAGTTTCCCCTTATGGTTCTTTCCGGTCAGCCTGGGGCTGTCGATCACGATCGTCTGCCTGCTTGTCGGCCGGGCAATGCTTAAACAGCCGAGCCGGCCGGTTGATTTCTCCGGCCTCGAACCAGACCCCGCGCCATGGCTGTGGCGAGCCGGTTGGTGGGGCGTTCAGGGGCTAACCCCATTCTGCGCGCGCTTGCTTCCAACCAGCATGCAGGTTCGATTGTCCCGCCAATTGCGGGAGGCCGGACTTGAACTGGCGCTGACGCCTGCGCAATTTACGGCTGGGCGCTTGTTGCTGGTCTTGCTTACCGCTCTACTGGTGTTGGTGTTGCTTCCCGCCGGACATCACTCATTGTGGTTGACTGCGCTCCCGGCGACCGCCTGGGTTTTGCCGATGGTGCGGCTTAATGAACAGATTCGCCGCCGGCGTTTTCGGTTGATCCGCGATCTACCCGTCATGCTCGATCTGATCAGTCTTGCTGTGCAAGCCGGCTCGACCACTCCGTTGGCGATCGCCGTTGCGGTCGAGCGCGGCCCGGGCGGCGTGATGCGTGATGAACTCGCCCGCGTGATGCGCGAAATCAAAGCGGGGCGAACTCGGCAGGAGTCGCTACGCGCAATGGGGGAGCGGTTCGAATTGCCCGGTTTGCGCCATGCAGTCGCTGCGATGATCACCGCTGAGCGGCAAGGAGCTGACTTAAGCCCGGTGTTGCGCGCTCAGGCCGGCCAAAGACGTGAAGAACGCTTTCTGGACGCCGAGCGGCGCGCGATGCAGGCGCCAGTTAAGTTGCTGCTTCCTCTGGTGGCATTTATTTTTCCTGGCACGTTTCTGATTCTGCTTTTCCCGGTTGTGATGCAGTTGATCGCTGATGGTTTGTTTGCCTGACTTAACTTTCTACCGACTTTTCTAACGGAGTGCCACCATGATTTCTGCCCGCCCAGTCAAACTGATCGCCGCGATGATTACCGCGTTCGGGCTCTGTCAGCCAGCGATTGCCCAGGACCCGAAGCCGGCGTCTGCCGGGTTTGCCAGCCACCTGGCGCAGTCGCCTGCAGATCCAACCCTTGAAAAAGCCGAAATCAATTACCGGGCGCGTCGTCTTACCGCCGCGATGGAGCAGTTTGGCATGATTGCCGCGCTCCATGATCATCCGTTTGCCTGGCTGCGGGTTGGCAATATTCTGCACCGCCGGGGCGATGTCGTCGGTGCGCTCGACGCCTATCAGCGCGCTCAGCGTGCTGCACGCCAAGCGGATCGTTTCGCGCAACTGGGCGCGCGCGCACTGATGAATCTGGCGTTGCTGGGTCTGGATCAGGCACAACTGGCTCTCGAAGCCTTCGGCAATGTCGACGCGCCGCGCGCAACCAGTCCCTGGGTCAAAGAGGTTCAAACCCGGCTAAGCGAATTGACTGCTGCCTTGCCTGCAAAACCTGTCGATCACCAGGGGGCTGTGGCCAATGCCTCGCAGGCAGGGGGTGGCCTGACAGGCTCGCTGCGGTGAACCAGAGCGGGCATGCCCTCATCGAGTGGCTGGTCGCCGTGCCGTTGGTGTTATTGCTGGCGTTCTCGGGGTTGCAGTGGGCGCTGATCTGGCAGGCGCGTCATGCGCTGGAGTACGGCGCTCAAGGCGCCGTTCTTGCAGCAGCAACACAGCACGGGCGAAGCGCCGCTCTGGAGGCCGGTTTCGCCGCGGCGATGGGCGCTTACTGGGGGCTGGCCGACGAACAAGCCCAGCGTCGCCGCGTTGAGCAGGGCGTTGCATCCGGATGGTTTGCCTGGCGACGCGCTTGGCCGCCTGCGGCTGCGTTCGCGGACTTCGCCGAACCGGCGCTGGATGATTTCGGGCGTCAGGTGGCCGGAGAGTCAGAGATTCCCAATGACAACCTGCGGTTTCGCACTCGCGTCTCCGGGGCGACGTCGGCCATAACCCTGCAGGAAGCGAATCGCATCGTTCTGCAGGTGACTTACGGCGTTCCGCTGGTTGTGCCGGTTGTCTCGAGTCTGATGGTCCGCGTGATGGAGATGATCGATGGCTGTGCGCCGGAGCAGGAACTTCAGCTGGTTGCCGTTGATCTGGCGAATCCTGCTCGCTCGGAGACTCCCCGGGCGTGGGCTTGTCGGGTCTATCGCGCGCCCGCGGTCGCGGGAGGGCCGCCTGTTTTGCGACTGCCAGTCCGGGTGGCCGCGTCAGCGCCAATGCAAAGCGGTTTGCGAAGGTCTGCCAAAATCAGTAGTGCCCTGAGTCAATCACCATCATTGCCGCCGGCTGGACGTGCCGGTCCTCGGCAACCATTGACCGCCCCGGAGCGCAGCGCCGGCCTGCCGGGGTCGGGTCCTCCCGACGGCTCAGATGATCCGTTCAATCGCTTGCCTTCCGACGACAACTCCAGTCATTCGCCCGATCACAATCGCGGCTTTGACCCGCCCGGTTTCGGTGACGCCGAAGATAGCTGTGACCAGGCTTAATCAGATGCCGATTCGGTTGAGAATCTGAATCACTTCGCGAATGGCCTGTCCTGCCACCGGGTGATCCGTGGCAAACCTGTTTTCCAGGTCTTGCGCCCGATCTATCAAGGATTCTGCGCTGACCGTGGCGTCAGATTTGTCCAGCATTTGATGGATTTCAGCATCAAATTGTCTGGCTAATTCCCGGGTCTCGTCATTAGGGACGGTTTTGTTGATTTCGTCGTGAAGCTGGGCAAGCAGGGATTTGATCTTGGCATTACTCATGGTCGTCTACCGGGTGGCTGAACTAAGAGAGGCAAATTGCCAGTCTGCAGCAATTCAAGCGTATTGTCTCGCTTGCTCACGCGGCTGACTTGACCGACATCAGAGTTTACGCCGTCAGAGAGTACTCGCAGTGTTAAGCTGCGTGCATGAAGCCAAGGGAAGCCCTGATCCGCGTCGAGCCAGTCGAATTGGTAAAACTCCTCAAATTTGAGAGTCTTGTCTCAAGCGGCGGGGAGGCTAAGATCGTCATTACAGAAGGGCTGGTCAGCGTCAATGGCGAGGTTGAGACGCGTAAGCGCCGCAAGTTGGTCGCCGGCGATGTGATCGAGTACGCCGGCGAAAAACTGTTGTTACGTCTGGCCTGATCAGGTCAGTCCAAAGTGGATATTGGCGACCAGGAATCCACGCTTGGAACCGCAGTCGAAGCGCTTGCCGCTGAACTGGTATCCGTAGAGGCCGGGCGAGTCGATTTGTTCCGCCAGAGCGTCTGTCAGCTGAATCTCACCACCGGCGCCGGGCTCGGTGTTCTCAAGGGTTTCGAGAATGCTGGCGTGCAGGATGTAGCGACCGACGACCGCGCTGGTTGATGGGGCGTCCTGGGGGGCGGGTTTTTCAACGATGCCACGCAGTTGCATCAGTTTGCCTTCCTGGGAGGCGGGATCAACGATGCCGTACTTGGAAACTTCGTCAGGCAGTACCTGCTCGACCGCAACAACGGATGCGCCGTTTTCAACCGCGACCGGCAGCATCTGCTTCAGGACGCCACTCGGGTAGCCGTCGATCAAGTCATCGGGCAGCATGACGGCAAAGTGCTCGTCCTTGCCGATCATTGGCGCGGCACACAAGACCGCGTGACCAAGGCCGAGAGGCTGAGGCTGACGCACGAACAGCACTTTGACGTGGGGCGGGATTATGTTTCGCACCGCTGCCAGAGCCTCTGTCTTGCCTTTGGCTTCGAGTTCGGCTTCGAGCTCGGGAGCCCGGTCAAAATAGTCTTCAACGGCTCGTTTTGATCGCCCGGTCACGAAAATCAAGGTGTCGCAGCCCGCTTCAATGGCCTCGTCGACTGCGTACTGAATGATTGGCCGGTCAACAATCGGCAGCATCTCCTTGGGAATCGACTTTGTAGCGGGCAAAAACCGGGTACCTAGGCCCGCGACTGGAAAAACTGCTTTTTTTAGTTGCATTAGATCTCACAGAGGGAGTGTTGTTGATACTGTCTGATGTTACGTTATCAGCCTCGTTGGCTTTGATAACTAGTTGTTGTTCTTGGTCAATTAAGAGCCGAATTGAGGCCTGAAGGCATCGCCATGTATCGGTTGATACAACGCGTGTATCCAATCGTTGCAGCCAGACGGCGCTTTATGGGCTTTAATTTAGCGATGGCGTAATAGCAGAGGTCTACGCTGGGAGATACGTCTGCCGGCGGTTCTCAGGTCGCCTCAAACCACATTAAGAAAAACTCCCCAAGGTACTGATGACAATTATTCCTGTAATCCTTTCCGGTGGCTCTGGAACCCGTCTGTGGCCGGTTTCCCGCGAAGCCTATCCCAAGCCCTTTATTCGACTGGCTAATGGACCGAGTCTGTTGCAGCGGGTTCTGGGGCGTTGCGCGCCATTGTGCGAGGACTCGATATATATCGTCACGAATGAGGCTTACGGCTTCAAGACCCGTGAAGAGGCCACCGGGGTCGCTGGCCTGGGTGCCAAAAATGTTCATCAGGTGCTTGAGCCCGCGGGCCGGAATACGGCGCCTGCGATCGGTCTTGCTGCGCTGAATGCTACCGAAAACGGGGAAGACCCGATATTGCTGGTGCTGCCGGCCGACCACCTGATTCCCGACGAAGCGGCTTTTCAGGCGAGCGCTCGCCAGGCTGCTCAAATTGCTGAGACCGGCAAGATTGTCTTGTTCGGCATTCAACCAACGGCTCCTGAGACCGGCTTTGGTTATATCGAACTGGGCCAGGAAGATCGCGACGGTTCGCATGCCGTACGCCGGTTCGTCGAAAAACCAGATCTTGACCGGGCCACCGAATTTCTTGCTGCTGGTAATTTTGTCTGGAACAGCGGAATGTTCTGTTTCAAGGCGTCGGCCATTATTGCCGCGCTTGACGAATACTCTCCCGAGTTGATGAAAGCTGTGCGCGAAGTCTGGACCGCTGGCCGCAAGGCATCCCCGACTGGGGAGTCGGAGGTGCGGTTTGACCCCAAGGCATTCATGACAATGCCGGACATCTCTATTGATTACGCGGTGATGGAGAAAGCGACCAATATCGCATTGGTCAAGGCAGGCTTTCACTGGAGTGATATCGGTTCCTGGAAAGCGGTGGCAGAGCAGTTGCCTGCCGACGCGGATGGCAATACCTCGGTAGGCGAGCATATGCTGGTCGATGCCCGCAATACCCACGTGCAAAGTGACAGCCGGCTGATTGCCGCGGTAGGGGTCGAGAACCTACTGATCGTCGACACGCCGGACGCGGTGCTTGTGGCAAGCAAAGATGCCAGCCAGCAGGTCAAGGAAGTGGTTGCCAAACTCAAGAATACCGGTCATTCGGCGGCTACCCTGCATCGCACAGTGGCCAGGCCGTGGGGTACTTATACGGTGTTGCATGAAGGCCCGCGCTTCAAAATGAAAGAAATTGTCGTGAAACCTGAGCAAACCTTGTCGCTACAGATGCACCATCATCGCGCCGAGCACTGGATTGTCATTTCAGGAACGGCGAAGGTTTCCTGTGATGATGAAACCCGTATGGTTTACGGCAACGAATCCACTTATATTCCGATCGGTGCGAAACATCGGCTTGAGAACCCCGGTAAGGTGGATCTGATGCTGATTGAAGTGCAGTGTGGCGACTATGTTGGTGAAGACGACATCGTGCGCTTTGACGATCGTTATGGCCGGGTCGAAGCCAAGTCGAATTAGTCAGTAATCGTATTTCCGGCAAATAAAACAGGGTTCTAAATGAAGATTTCGGTGATTGGCACCGGCTATGTCGGCTTGGTTTCGGGGGCTTGTCTGGCCGATGCCGGCCATGATGTCATGTGCGTTGACATCGACACAAAAAAAATTGCGCGGCTGAATGCGGGTGAAATTCCGATCTATGAGCCAGGGCTTGAAGCGGTGGTGCAGGCAAATGTCAAAGCAGGCCGACTGACATTCTCATCTGATCCGGTAGAAGGGGCCAAATTTGGCCTGGTGCAAATGATTGCTGTTGGCACGCCGCCTGACGAAGACGGTTCGGCCGATCTGCAATACGTGCTGGCCGCTGCGCGGGGAATTGCCGAACACATGGACGGCTACCGGGTTATCGTTGACAAGAGCACGGTGCCGGTTGGAACCGCAGACAAGGTTTCCGCGGTAATAAGGCAGACACTGGAGGCGCGTGGCGAAGACTTGCCGTTTGCGGTTGTGTCCAACCCGGAATTCCTGAAAGAAGGTGCAGCCGTCAATGATTTTCAGCGTCCGGACCGGATCGTATTGGGCGTGGAAGATCCTCAGGCCGAAGAGGTCATGCGGGAAGTCTATCTACCGTTTTTGCGTAACTACGACCGCACGATTGTCATGTCGCTGAGGTCCGCCGAGCTAACCAAATATGCGGCTAATGCGATGCTGGCAACGCGAATCTCGTTCATGAATGACCTGGCAAATCTTGCTGAGAAGCTTGGTGCCGACATTGAGGATATTCGTCAGGGGATTGGCACCGATCCCCGAATCGGACATCACTTTCTGTACCCTGGAACCGGTTACGGTGGGTCGTGTTTTCCGAAAGATGTCAGCGCGTTGCTGCAGACCTCGATTGATGTCGAGCAGCCTCTGTCATTGCTAAATGCCGTGCAGTCAGTGAACGATCAGCAAAAAGCGGTTCTGCTGGGCAAGTTGCGGGCTCGCTATTCCAGTCTGAAAGGCATGCGGTTTGCCTTGTGGGGGCTGGCATTTAAACCTAATACAGATGACATGCGCGACGCCCCGTCAAGGGTATTGATCGAAGCGCTGCTGGAAGCCGGCGCCACGATTCAGGCGCATGATCCGGTGGCAATGGAAGAGTGTCGGCGAATTTATGGGGAGCGTGACGGTCTGATCCTGACCTTCAGCCCGATGGACGCCATTGACGGCGTGGATGCGTTGCTAATTGCGACTGAATGGAAAGCTTACCGCGCCCCGGATTTCGAACAAATGCATCGCCGCATGAAGTCGCCGGTCATCTTTGATGGCCGCAATTTGTACGAGCCGGCAACGATGGCCAAGCGTGGTTTTGACTATGCGAGTATCGGTCGACCGCGATTGGCTGCGGCCGAGGGTGCTAACGGCTCGGATCTTTCACTGACTGGGCGTTGATCCTGCTGGTGCTTGATTGGATTTGAGGGTTGGGACTGGTGTCGTGCCGGGGGGAGGCGGCGGTCCGGCTTTGCCGGACTTCCCGGTTGGGCGGCGCGGATTGGGGGTCTGGCC
>JBOEGY010000002.1:0-601158 GCA_050633665.1 Burkholderiaceae bacterium
ACGCCGGCGTTTGCCAGCACGTTACCGGCGCAGACGAAATCCGCGCCCAGGATGTGGCCGCGCCATGGGCGGGGGTTCTCTCCGGTAAATGCGACGGGATTTCCGGTCACCGGCATTACCAATATTTGCCGATACGAGAGGTTCGGATCGGACTTCCCGAGAGCCGTGAGGCCTTGCTCAATGGTCTGACCGGAACTGATTTCGGCGGCTAATTGGTAGCCGTCCACGGCAGAAGCGAAAGCCTGGCTGACAATCAAATCGCCAGCGTTTGTATAGAACGGTGCCTGCCCGCCAAATGCGATTGAGCAGGTTGTGATGCCAACCCCTATTTGATTGGTTTGTGGGGACCGAATAGCGAGCGTATAAGTCATAGGGAATTCCCTTTAAGAGAGGTTACCTGAGGCGCAAACCCTGTTTCGGCCAGTTTTACTATTGTCCAGATTGTCTGGTTGAGCGGTGCTGTTTGTCCTTGCAGGCTGGCATGGTGAACGAACGCCCCGTTGATCGCATCGACTTCAGTTTGTCGTTTCGCAGCAATGTCCTGAGCCATTGATGGACGATGGTTCGGATGTTTCTGGCTGGATAACGTCAGCAAGTCAGTGACTCGCGATGCCATCACCGCGATGCCAGACGCTCTGGCGATCGCCAGCGCCTCAGTCGCAATATCCTGGGCCAGCGCCATGGCTTGTGGGCATTCGAGCAAGGCGCCTGGCGTGGTCCCGGTCAAGCCCAGAAGCGCATTGGAGGCCGCATTGAAGGCGGCTTTTTCCCAGATGGCTGTTTGAATCTGGGTGTCAACCTCGCAGGCCATTTGGGCCGCGTTAAACGCCGCACCGATTTCATGGGCAAACGGACGGTCAGTGCCGTCCGCCGAATAAAACCGGGTGTGCCCGGCTCCCTGTGTTGACACCTGGCCTGGGCCGGTCAGGTCGGCCGGCATCATGGAGATGCCGATATAGATTTGCGGCAGTGGAACGTGGGCGGCAATTCGATCAGCATTGCCAAGACCGTTCTGCAGACTTAACACTGCCGTACCGGCGCGTAACAAATGGGTGGCGTCTTGAAGGGCTTTGTCGCTCTGGTAAGTCTTGGTGAGCAAAACGACCAGGTCTACCGGCTCAACAGCGTCACTGGGAAGGCAGGCGCGGATAGGTACTGTCTGTGTGACGCCGGCCATGGTGAGCGCCAGCCCGTTCTCGCGAATCGCTTCCAGGTGGACCGGGTTGCGCATGAGCAGTTGTACATCATGCCCGTGCAGCGCCAGGCGTGCACCAATCAGACTACCCAGAGCTCCGGCGCCCAGGATTGCAACCTTCATTTAGTCATACCTTGCTTTTGGCTCTAGGAATACAAATCAGCACGCCTGCCGTCACAACGGCCCCCAGCATCGCTAGTGCCATATCTTTGTGGGCATCCCAGATGTCGCCCTGTGTCCCAAGATAGGCCATGCCAAGGTCTCCGCCAAAGACTACCGAGGCGCCCCACTCAATCAACTCATAAATGGTTGAGGCAGTCGTGATGATCGAAATCGCGATTGCATAGCTCCAGGCATTTGACAGCCGCGTGGTGGATTGGAGAATTTCCCGGATCGGAATCAATAGCAAGATCCCGAACAGCAGGTGAATGAGCCGGTCATAGTGATTTCGTTCCCAGCCCAGCGCTGAGCTAAGTGATGAGCCGGTCAACGAATGCCACCAGCGCTCATAGGGCACCTCCGAATAGGTATAGTGTGCCCCGAGCTCGTGAAAGAGCAGGAAGACAAAGACCATGAGATAGGCGCGACGGGAAAACCATTGCTTTTTGTGAGCCCAGTACAAGGCCGGCAGCGCGAGCAAGGTGAGCACATTTTCCAAAGCCCAGTCGGCGCGATTCTCAGGCTGAGCCCCCGATATGGCCGCCACCGCAAGAAACGTGAGTAACAGGGTTAGGGCGAACCGATTCGAGACCGGCGGCCTGTCGTTTGATGTGACCATCGAGCCTGCTTCGGTGCGGCCCGTGTCAGTGCTGTTGGTTGCTTGGATCATCCTCAGAGAGCCCGGGCCCCGTAAACCGGGGCAGATGTTTCAGCGCAGTATACCGCTCCGGTCGATTCGACGGCTTAGCCATGTAGAGGCAGGCGAGTACGCGTAAATGTCTTTTGGCCGGTTAGTTTCTGATCACTACATCATCGAAGGAGACAGATGTGGTCGAGCCGTCTGCTCCCTGAATCATGACATCGGTAATGTCCCAGAGGTACCCGGAGAAGTTCCACTTCCCCGGGGCCAGGGATGCCCAGTAGTACCACTGGCCGTTGCTCTTCTTGTACCAGACCTTGGCATTCATTGTGGGGGTGATCCGGATCGACGCCAGCTCGAACGTTCGGGGTTGTTTCGTTACTTTGTCTTCTACCCAGATGTGTATGAGTTGCTTCGATGTATGCCCCGAGACTCCTCTTGGTTCGGCCGACCAGTTCGCCGGGGTGCAACTACCGTCAGCTTTCCTGCGGCCATAGCCGCTGCCAAGCCCGTCGGGATCAGTCCAGCAAGCCAGGGGGCCTGATATCAAATCAGTGTCTTCAAAGGTCAGGTGGAAGTGCTTGTACTGGCCGGCGTTTGCCTCCTGAACCCGGACGATACCAGTAGAGCCGCATGCTTCCCGGTACGAGGCGCAGTCGCTTTGTTCGTCCCCGTCGCATCTCTCCGGGCCATTAGGACCGGGGCGCGTACTGTAGGCAAAAGAGTCTCTTGCCTGAGCGTATGTGTTCAGAATAGACGACAGGTTATCAAAGCCAATTTCGCACTGCGCCTCATAACCATGGGCAAACGCGATATTCGTCGTGCCAAGGGCCGTACAAAATGTGAGGCCTAGTGCGAAGGTCGAGAGCAGCAGATTTTTCATTTGACCAAACCGTCCACTGAAAGTGTTTGCCTGTCCGGCAAGTGCTCAGATGTCTGGCAGACAAAGAGTCGCTTGTCCAGTTCGCGCGCCAGCGCTGCCGGGTCGTGTCCGAGTTGCTGAGCGAGTCGGGCGGTCTTCATGTCGGCGAACAGGTAGCCGTCAGCAGCTCCCATGTGTTCAGCGCTTTCCAGCAGTTGACTGCGATAGAGACTTAGTTTTTCGCGGTTTGAACTGATGGTGTCCTTCGCGGTAATCGGCTGGCGCGGCGCTTTCGCCAGCTTTGTCAGCGGGCTTTTGTAACTACGCGTCGGTTCGGGGACGGGTAGCCCCAATGCTGGATCATCGTCGAAATGGGCGCTTGAAAAAGGCGTTGGTTCAATTCGATAGGTTGGCACCCGGCTTATGCCGTTTAGTCGTACCGACAACGGCTGCCGGTTTGTCGTTTGCTCGGATACGGTCTCAGCGCCGGGCGTGCCGCTGGTGCCCGAGTTTTCGTGCCCGGCACCGCAGGCTACGAGCAGGACCGCAGCGGTCGTAGCGGGTATTGTTGCTCGCAGCTTTACGCGCATTGACATATTCATCGGTGTGGCTCCGGGTAAACGTCGGCCGACTGACGGTTAAGGGTCAATCATTAGTCGGCGGGGCGTCGCATACGGTTCAAGCGCCGGAGGAAACGGCGGGGCCGAACGGCGACGTCAGCTGAGGATATGTGGATCAGCCTTGACAATGAAGTCTTGCTGGCGATTCTGACGATCGAACAAGTCCCGCAGAATCTGGCCGCCAGCAACGCCCTGGCTGCTAGGGCGGTAGTGGTTCTGTTGGTCGGGTTTACACCTGCGTACGCTGTGACGGTTCGTTTGCAGGCAATACCGCACGTTTTGGCCGTCAGCGGGTTTTCAATTTGACACAAAGTGTTCTGTGTCACTGTAGAATCCGGATAGCTGCAGATACTCAGCAGTCCAGATAAAAATGCCCAGGGGATTACCGCCATGTTCACTTCAGACAGAGCGCTCACTGCAGCGCTATTTTGCTTCGCGCTTACCGGTTGCGGTGGCGGTGGTGATACTGCTGTTAACCCGGATCAAGAGGTAAAAGGCGTCTTTGACGGCTACTCCGGGAACTTCTCGTTTGAAGGCGAAGGCGGGGGTGGAGAAGGAGTCGGCGGCGGCGGTGACGGTGATGGTGGCGTCGGTGCCGGTGGCTCGTTGGGACAATTCAAAGGCGTTGAGGCGGTCGTCTTCCTGGAGGATGGTTCCGAGCTGGGCCGCACCATCATTAATGGCGATAGCGGACTCTTTACGATCAAACCAGGCCGCTCCTATCAGGGAACTTTGCTGATAGAACTGCGCGGGCGGGCCGGGGGGAAATACTACGACGAAGCGAAGAAAGCCTTTGTTGAATTTGGCCCTGGTCAGATTCTTCGAGCGCGCGCTGATCGGGCCAATCGAAACATCGGTGTGACTCCGTTGACCAATGCAGCAGCTGCGTATATGGACGCCAATCCCGGGGTTGGCGGATCAACGCTCGCTGATCGAATCAAGTCTGCCAACCAGATTGTTGGTACTGCTATGACTAACCGTCTGCCGGCTGGTTACAAGGTTGAGGATGTTCTGTTGTTGCCGTCAATCATCGGTCCGTCATCCGGCGCGGGTTCGGCCCCGGATTCGGACGCCGGAACCTACGCGGTTGTGCTGGCTTCTTTGGCAGAAATGGCAGCCAGTTTTAATTCGTCATTGAGCGCGCCGGCACTATCCATCTCGGAGAGTCTGGCAAAAGACTTTACCGACGGCAGAATTGACGACAAGCAAAAAGACGGGAATTCAGTTGCTCCGGCCGGCCAGGAAAGCTATTCCAACGCGGAGTTCGACGGACAACTTAATTCGGCGATCAGTCGCAGTGAAAGCGAGTTCGGTGAGCCAAACAATACGCGCGACAACGCTAATACGAGTAAGACGATCACTTTGCTGGATGAATCGCTTTCCTCGATAAGGCAAGTGGTTCAGGTGTTCGATGATTCAAACATTGAAGGCCCCGGACCGGGAACGTCTACGGGTGGGGCGAGCAATCAATTAACCGGCGGTAATCCGGGTGCTCACATCGCGACCAATATGAATTTATTCGCGGGGGACTTGATTGCGGTCGGTGGCATCAAGGATAACTACACCTACACTCCTTCGATCGAAGGGCCTATAGACAGCATCGCGTTCAAGGTTGACGCGAAGATGGTGAGCGCCGGGTCGGCCGGCATGGTGTTGGCCATCGAGCAGGGCGGTCAGGTCTTCTATGACACCGATGGACCCGGTTTCACCGGAGATTGGTCTGTGGTTTCTCGTAGCGGGCTAAAGGCGGCTAGTTTCTCGACCTTTGGAACCGAAAACATCGGCAATCCGGATTTCACAGGATCTGCCCCGCCGATGAAATTCGGATTCGTCGTGGCGAACCTGATTTCGGGTTCCAACGTTAGCAATGGCAGCGGTCCGTTCAGTCTCAGTCATCAGGTTGACAACTTTGAATTGACGATTACCAAGCCCTGACAGAATCAAGCCCTGACAGACAGCCCGTGCGGCCCAGTGGGCTAAGCGCGGCTCTCGGCCAGTTCGGTAGTTTTCGTCGTTTGCCCGGCGGTCGATGTTCCAGCGGGTTGGGTCTTGAGCAGGCTGTGCAGATTGTCACCGGCAGCAACCAGGCGGTGCAACGGTAGTGCCTCGGCAAATCCCCAACCCTGGCCCAGGTCTACGCCGAGGGCTGCGCAAGCGTCAATTGCGGCCTTGTCTTCGATCCATTCGGCGACACATCGCATACCCAGTTCATGTGCGAGCTCCCGAATACTCTTGACGATGACAGCATTGGTACGGTTGTCGGCCACGTCGCGGACGATGCTTCCGTCAATTTTCAGAATATCGGCCGGGAGCGTTTTCAGGTAGTTCCAGCTGGTATATCCCTGACCGAAGTCATCGAGTGCGACTTTTGCGCCAAGTAGCCTGAGTTGCTCAAGGAAATTGCGTGTTTCGCTGGTATCGTGCAGGGCGACTGACTCAGTGACTTCAAAGCATACCTTGGTAATCAGTTGCTGATTGTCTGTCGCCAGCGCGAATAAGTCCTCGAGGAAGGTCGGGTCGTTCAGCGACGCGCCGCTCAGGTTTATGGTGAAGTACCCGGCTGCGTTGCAGATCACCGGGTTGTCGCGCAAGACTTCAAACGTTGACGATAACACCCAGCGATCGATTTCCGACATCAGACCTGATTGCTCTGCCGCAGGTATGAATCGATTGGGCGTAATGATTTCATCGGTCGCGCCGCGCATGCGTAGCAAGACTTCAAAGTTTATGGGCGCGGTCGGGTTATGCAGATCAACAATCGGTTGAAAGACCGTGAAGAAGCGTCCGTTCATGAGATTGTTTTCAAGGGTTTCCGCGACGCGCAGCATCTCAAAATGATCCCGCAGAGCCTGGTCTTCCTGGGACAGGATCACGACCCGGCCCCGGCCGCTCTTCTTGGCCATGACGCAGGCGTGGGCTACATAAGTCTGCGCGCGCCCCGCATCAATAGCCTGGCAAACTTCGACCAGGCCGATGCTGGTGGTAATGCCTCGAATAAACGTGCGTTTTTCTGTCAAGCTGTTGGCGAGTGACCGCTGCAAGCGCTCTGCCAGCCTCGTACCGACGTCGACCGACATGCCTTTTGCAATGATTCGGAATGAATCCCCAACTTTGGCAATGTTCAGTTCAGCAGAATAGCGATGCAGTATTTCGGCGTAGTTCTTGAACACCCCATCGATTGCCTGGGACCCGTGTAAGGCATTGAGCTCATCAAAATGGTCAATCGCAATTTCTGCCAGGAGCAATGGTTCTTCGACGGTGACGTCATTGAGTAATTCTGTTAACAGTTCATCATAACCGCGGCGGTTCAGGAGTCCGGTAAGCGCATCATGGGTGACCAGGTGTTGCAACTTACCTTCCGCAATCTTGCGAGCGGTAACCCCTTGAATGCTGCCGTCGAGCTGCCCCTGGGCTGCGGACAGCCTGACTGAGTACCACGCAGCTTCGCCGTTGCGGACCGCGCAAACCTCGAGTTCACAAACTGATTCGTTCGACAACTGCAGTCGCAGGCGACTGGTAGTGCCCACGCCACAAAAATCGTCAAGCGTCCGCCCGGTTGCGATGTCATGATTGCCAATCATAAAGAGGCTGACAAACGCGTCATTGACCATCCGAATACAATAGGATTCGTCCAGGGTAAAGAGCGCGATCGGGGTTGCCTGATAGTTTTCTTCGACTTTCTGAAGCGCTTTGGTTTCGCGCGCGCGTGCTGCGAGTCTGGCCTGACGCTCTGTACGCATTTGCTCAGCAAGGGCGACGCCTAATGTCAGGGCTGAGACGACGGCTGCTACCTGCGCGTTGAAGAATCCGGCAATCGCCTGGAAATATTCGATCTGGTAGAGCATCTCCCCGGCAAGCCCGAAGGTCATGACTAGAAACGACAGTGCATACCAGTAGAAGGTTGCATCTGGTCGGCGCGACAATATCTGAGCCAGTGCCAAGCCTAGTCCGATGAAGCCGATCGCGGTAATCGAATAGAAGCCTTTGACAAAACTACCAAATGACAGTGCCAGACTGAGCGGGATCAGCGCGGCGTAGCCCCAGCTCGCTGATTTCAGAAGTGTCAGAGTCGGCCGGTGGCGAATCTTGGATTCAAACAGTGACAGGAACAACATGACAGTCAGAACGCCATGAGCGGCCAGCGTGCCCGTCATGATGCTGGTTGTCGTTGTTGGCGGTAAGCTGATTCCCAACCAGTTCAATGTCCAACCACCGTTTACCGCAGCAAGCCTTAAAGAGGTAACAAGCCAGCCAGCAAAGAGTAGATAGGTAATACTGCGATTGAGTACTGCGATGACTGCGCTGAACGCCGCCAGACCGAGAAAGATTCCGAACAAGGCGCCGCCAAACTGAGTGGAGCGAATGGAGAGTTCAGAAAATTCCGCACCTGGCCAGATGAAGATTTTTGGCTTTGCGGGGAGGGTGGAATTGATCTTGCCGAATATTTCATATGGGACGCTTTGTGCCGGGACCCTGATGACGGTTCCTGACAAAGTCTGTTCGGTGACCTCGGTAAGATCAGCCAGGAGCATCGCACCTTCCTGGCCTCGCGATAGTTTTGACCTTATCCAGAAGTTGAATTCAGTTCCGCGCAGATTACGCAGTTCGACGACGTATTCTTTTCCGAGTAAGGTGTTGTTCGACTTTGGCGTGAGTTGAATCCAAAGTGGCTTTGATACATTGCGCTCAAGAATTCTGATCTTTTCGCGCGGCTCGATATGGAATGCTTCGGCTATCTGGCGACTTTCTGCTTCTCGACTGGTCCCTTCCAGGTAGTCAACGCTTAGCAAACGGGTGGTGATGGCGCGGGCATTGTTGTTGGCAAAATTCGAGGCGACATGCGCGGCGCCAACCAGCACGGCGACTGCGACCAGGATGGCGTACCAGGTCAGAAGACGGTCCGGGCCGTTCAGTGCTAACGGCTTGTTAGAGTCTGTTTGCTTTGGCTGTATTGAAGGCACGAGGTTCGAACGGCAGTAGCGCTGCGAATTTGCATTCGTAACGTTACGCGTCGCGCCTCCCCTAAATGTGGGTTGCCGGACGAGTGGAAATCAGTGCTGCATGAATGGCAGTCATGACCGTTCACACCCGCTAAACGGTCGTCCTGAGCCGCTAAGACAATCTATTACTCACACGAGCGGTGGTAGATTCAGCTCTTCAAGGTTGGATACAACTGTGGGTGGCTTGCTTCCTTCGGCTCGAGGAGTCAGCCAGGCACCTTTGACTGAAGAGAATATTTCGATCTCTGGCGAGTGCGTCTGATAGACAAACTCGTAGTAAGGGTGATTTGATTCCCGGCATTCGCGCTCAGCGTCCATCAGATCACAAACCATGATTCGTCCCTTTTTTGTTTCTGTATCGGGCAAGGGCTGTAATTCGCTAAGTTCGGGGAGCGGGGAGAAGCCGAAGACTTTGTAATGACGGTCTCTGGGCGGCACAGCAATCAATAACAGCCATTTGTATTGCATAGCCATGCAGTACAGATTAATCGTCTTGATCAGATAATCTTTGGCTTGACGACCCTGGCGGCCTGGTTGCGCAGCAAGACGAGAGACGTAAGCACAGAATTTGCGGTCAAGTCTCTTAGGAATGGGATAGTGATCGACCGGGTAAAACTGTTCCGCCCGCCCTGACTCAACCCGCACTGAGGCCAGAGGCAGGCCAGTTGAGCGGCTCTCTGCAAGAAAGATGATCGCGTGGGGGTCGTAGTCCATCGGATCGGGGCGCGCAACTACCGGCGCATAGTTCGGAGCGGTACGGTAATACGACAGTTCACGAATGAGACGTGCCTGGTTTAACTGGTCTTCAGTACGGACAACCCTGACCACAATATCAACAGCCGGCTTGCTCTCTGCCTGGCTGATTTGATCGGTCTCAGAAAAACTTTCTCTTTTCACTTGTGCACCGGTTGCCGGCGCAGTGCAGCTCAATAGATGAGCAAACAACTTGGCCAATTTCCCTGTTATGTCGATAAACGGGCGTTAGTCGACTTCCCCTGAGCTTCGGCCGTTGATGGCCGAAACAACTGTAACCCCGTTTGAGTAGCTATTTTAGGGGTTACTGCTTAGGGTGGATGTAGTGGCTGGTTAACTCAAGGAAAAATGAACGATTTCTGGGATTATTTGGCTATATTCGCCTGAAATCAAAAATTCTTTCGGGTATGTTTACATCTGGAATCACGCGTATGGGTTAGGGTGAACCCATCGCGGACTCAGTCTAGTGAAGCCTGGCAGTCAGGATTTAACAGTTTTTGGGGGAGGCTGAGCGGTTGGGTACCGCTAACCTATTCAACGTCGGTCACGGACCAGTAGTTGCCTTCTTTGCGATCAATGTGAGCAGCCAGAATGGTTCGCGCCTGTGTGAGGCTTCCTGCGCGTATGGCTTCTACGATTTGCTGGTGTTCGTCGAATGACTTTTTCATGTGTTCCGGATTACGACCCAGGCGATTGCGCAGCGCAGCCATTTTGTAGGCAATCGTCTGGTAGGCGTCGTTCAGGAAACGGTTGTTGGATCCGTCGAATATTGCTTGGTGAAAAGCCATATCCAGCTTCAGATAAAGATCGGTTCGGCCCGCCTGATGGGCAACCGTCATTTCTGCAGTAATGGCGTCGAGCTTTTCGCATAGTGCGACCGGATCAAATTCAAACGCCGCATCAATGGCGGCAAGCTCCAGGGCAATTCGAACAAAACAGATTTTGGTCAGCTCGGCCGGATGCATCTTAAAAACAAATGTTCCGGATTGCGGCTTTGTCACAACCAGGCCTTCGGTCTCCAGGCGATTGAAGGCTTCCCTGATCGGTGTACGGCTGACATCAAATCGTTTGGCAAGCTTGCCTTCAGACAGTGCGGCGCCGAGTTCCAGTTTGCCCTCGATGATCATGTTTCGGATTTCTTCCGCCGCCAATTCCGTCAGGGATTTCGGGCGTTGAAATTTTTCCAACTTAGTCTCCATATTCTCGCAAGCCGCATTCGTAAAGATTCAGTATACGAGATAAGATAATTATCATAACGGATACTGTATGCCAGTTCTGGCGTTTCAACAATGTTTTTGCTAGATATAAGCGCTCGAAACCATCTGCGGCTGGCTCGTTCCGGACAATAAGCGCCATGAGCCGGGGTCGGACCAGGGCAGAGGCCGGAACCGACACACAACGGGTTTTGCAGTAGAGTTGTCTAACTCAGACCCAAGGCAACCGGCGAGGCCCAAATGCCCAGCTTAAACGGAACGAGTTCACTCGTGACTGGATCAAGTTCGCAGGACGATGAGTTGCAGCGCTATCGTGACGAAGGCACAGCCCGCGCATTGGCGCTTGATAATCGAGGGCCGGTGCGCTTTGATTCGGCCGGCAAACTGGCCGATGACATCGTGCGCGCTTATTCGCAGTATGGGTTCTATGTCTTTGAACAGGTCTTGGACGCCGATGAACTGACAGACCTTGAGCGTGACGTGACCGAGTTAATTGAACGTGCCCCAACTTGTCCGGGGGGCAAATTCGATAGGGCCGGGCGTGCCGCACTGGGTGCGGATTGCAAAGGCCGCAATGTCACGATGATCAAACCGCTTACCGATCTGTACGGCGGCACTAATCGCAATAACGGCCGCCACCCGACTAAGATGGCTGAGCCGCTTGTTCCGGCGGACGCCCCGGATTACGTCTTGCAGTTGTTGCTTGGACCGCTGCAGCATTCAACGGCGCATCTGCGCTTGTACGGGCATCCGCAGATGCTGGCGGTTGCTGAGGCGATTAACGGTAAAGACTTTACGCCATTCAATGAGGCAATTTGGGTCAAATTGCCGCGTTTGGGTGGATCGGTTTCGTGGCACCAGGATGGCTGGACTCACTGGGACAGTCCCGGCCTGAACGAAGACACTCACGGATTCAATTTTATGGCGCAACTGTATGGTTGCGATGCGGCCAATGGTCTGTGGGTTGTTCCGGGTACTCACCGTAATGGCAAGGCTAATATCAAGGCTTTGGCCGAAGCGGCCGGCTCAGATCGTTTGGCCGATGCGGTGCCGCTCATTTGTAAGCCTGGCGATATCGTGATGTGTAACCGACAGGTCGTGCATGGTTCATTCGCAAACACCAGCTCGCAAATTCGGGTGACGCTGAATTTTGGATTCCACCGCCGTGACTCGGTCCTGAATGTTCGCAGCGGTGGCATCCACAATCCGGTTTCTCTCTACGATGAGGCTTACATCAGAAGTCGCTCGCGACTCATTGCCTATGCGATTGATGCGCGGCGTCAGCGGTTTCCGCAAGAGCAGTCATATGTCTACGAACCTCTGGCCAGCGAACGGGAGCAATTTCGCTGGACGCCAGAGGTTCAGAAATCACTGCATGACTACAATCTGCAAGACCTTGGCATCTGATCTGATTAGTCCTGCAGTTGATCCCAGACTTCGCGATCACGTTCCATCGTCCAGATTCGCGGCCAGTCGATACCTTCGTATTCGTCCCAGAGGCGTTGCACGTTGAACGGAAGGCAGTGCTCGAAGATTGGCCACTGGCCAAACGTCGGGGCCAATGCGGCGTGAGTCGCTTCAAAGGCCTCTTTGAGCGTGCCACCTCGTTTGTGAGTGGCTTCGACATGTTCGCGCATTCCCAGCAGAAAGCCTCTCGTTTGTTCGATTGAGGCGTCGACTGCAGTACGGCCTTTTGCGACTGCGCCCCGTCCGCCAATCAGTGCTTCTGCCTGGAACGCTTTGATATTGTCGAGTGTGTGGGTAGACCAGTCCATGTGGAAGGCATCGCCGGTATACAGCGCTGCCTCGGCCTCAACCAGGTCTCCGGCAAACAGGACTTTGTGCTTTGGGTACCAGACGATAATGTCACCAGCAGTATGGCCGCGACCGCAGAACTGCAGCTCAAGGTGGCCGCGGTCACCGCCTAATTCGATGCGCATTGTATTTTCGAAGGCCAGTGTTGGACGGGTAAGACCCGGAATTTCGTCAGGGTTCTTGAACAGTCGGGGCATGCGGCCAAATTCGCTATCCCAGTCTTGCTTGCCGCGCTCTTCAATAAGCTTGCGGGTGGTTTCGGATGTAATGATCTCTTGTGCGTCAAAGGCAGAGGCACCCAGCACCCGGACGGCGTGATAGTGCGTCAACACGAGGTAACGAACCGGTTTATCGGTATGTTTGCGCAGTTGGACCAGCCAGTCACGGGCCGCTTGGGGGGTGGCTCGGGCCTCAATCGCGACGATGAAGTCCTCGCCTTCAATCGCGCCGACATTGGGGTCGCCCTCCGCGGTTAGGGCATAGACACCGTCAGCCAGTACTTCAAGGGTTTCTTTTTTCTCGGCCAGGTCGGACGATGATGCGAAGGGTTTTGCCATTTCTTTCTCTCAGTTCATGGGTATCCCCGAAGGATACCGCGACCGATCCGGTGAGGCGACCACCACCGGCGTGGCCTGCCAGATCAGCGGGCGGCTACGCAGGGCCGTAAGCGACCGGATAGCGATCTGCGGCCCCCAGCTCTTTGAGACGCTCTCGCAACGCTACCTGAACATTGCGCTTGAGTTGGCGCGCTGATAGATCACGCTAACGCCAATTTCGAACGCCGTCATGCGGTATTTGCCTGATTGCCGAGCAGGGTAAAATCGACCTCTAATTTGAATGATTCGCGGTATTTCGCGACCTGCCTGAGAGTTAACCCCACCTAATGATCGAACTAGACAAGAAGAATGCGATTGGACCGGCACTGCGTCTGCACGAGAACGATAATGTACTGGTTGCGCGCCATGACATTACGCTGGGGACACGCGTTCCTGGTGCCGGCCCAAACGGTGAAGATGTGGTCAGCCGGGCGCAGGTTCCGGCGGGCTACAAGATTGCCAGACAGGCTATTGCCAAAGGCGAGCCGGTACTTAAGTACAACGTCACAATAGGTTTTGCGGCTACGGATATCGCACCGGGTACGGTTGTTCACAGCCACAACCTGGAGTTCCGGGAATTTGACCGCGACTATGCGCCGGGTACTGAATACCAGCCCGTCTCAATGGTGCCCGAGAGCGAGCGTGCCACCTTCCAGGGAATTGTTCGCGCTGATGGCAGGGTGGCGACCCGCAATTTCATTGGCATCTTATCGACGGTTAACTGCTCAGCGACGGTAGTTCGTAAGGCTGCCGAGTGGTTTACACCGGAGCGGCTGGCCGACTATCCGAATGTGGATGGCGTTGTGGCGTTCAGCCACGCGCTTGGTTGCGGCATGGAGCGCACCGGTGAACCGATGGACTTGTTGCGCCGGACAATGGCCGGCTATGCTCGCCATCCGAATCTGGCGGCGGCCCTGGTGGTTGGCCTTGGTTGCGAACGGAATCAACTGGCGGGCTTGCTGGAAGCAGAAGGTCTGGATGCCGGGCCGCAACTCAAGACGTTCGTCATGCAGGATACCGGAGGCACGCGTGTCACCATTGATGCCTGCATTGAGGCGATTAAGGAATTGCTGCCACAGGCAAACCAGGTACGGCGGGAAACTGTGTCAGCCAGCCACTTAATGATAGGTTTGCAGTGTGGGGGGTCTGATGGTTTCTCCTCAATTACGGCCAATCCCGCCCTGGGTGCTGCAGTCGATCTGCTGGTGCGACATGGCGGTACTGCGATTCTTTCTGAGACGCCGGAAATCTATGGTGTTGAACATACGCTGACGCGACGGGCAGTGACGCCGGAAATCGGCCTGGCGCTGGTTGAGCGAATCCGTTGGTGGAAAGATCAATATGCGCTGGGCCGCGATGTTCAGATAAACGGTGTGGTGAGTCCGGGTAATCAGGCCGGTGGATTGGCCAACATTCTTGAAAAGTCTCTCGGTTCTTCAATGAAAGGCGGAACAGGCCCTTTGATGGCTGTCTACCGCTATGGTCAGGCTGTGACCACGCCCGGAATGGTGTTTATGGATACACCGGGGTACGACCCGGTGTCGGCAACCGGACAGATTGCCGGGGGCGCAAATCTGATTGCGTTCACGACCGGTCGCGGGTCAATGTTTGGCGCAAAACCGGTGCCGTCACTGAAACTGGCCAGCAATACGCCGATGTATTCGAAACTGTCCGAAGACATGGATATCAACTGTGGGACGATCGTCGATGGTTCCGATACGATCGAATCCATGGGACAAAAGATTTTTGACTTAATGTTGCGGACCGCTTCCGGTGAGCCCAGCAAGAGCGAACTCCTGGACCTTGGCGACAATGAATTCGTTCCCTGGCAGATTGGTATTGTCGGATAAGACTCAGGTTTGTCGGATCATGGCGCCCAGTTCAAGTGACAGCTGGCGCGCTGAGCGGGTCAGGGTCTTGGCGAGCCGGTTAGTTTGGGTTTTGGTGAACCGGGTCAATGGTCCGGAAAGCGTCAGCGATCCAACCAGTCCGTCAGCAGCATAAACAGGCAATGCAACTGCACCAATCTCGGGGTCGCGCTCGCCGAGGGTTATGACCGGCCGAAACACTGGAATTACCTGCGCGCTCTTATTGTCTTGCCCCAGTATTTTGCCTGCTGCCCCCTGGTCCAAAGGGAGCAGGTCACCTTCTTGAATAGCATCCCGTAATCCGGTCGCGGCGTTTTCACGATAAAGACACAGGCGCGAGTCTCCTTTGCGAACAAAGAATGATGCGCTCTGGCCGGTCTCGTCGGCCAGGTCGGCGAGTACGGGTCGAATCTTCTGCTCGTAACCGGCAGAACGTCTGACTAGTGCAGCCAGTCTTAACGGTTCTGTACCAATCGAAAACACGCTGTCTTCGTGCCGGATCAGATAGCCGGCTTTTTCAAGCGACCTGCCCAGTCGTAACAAAGTGCTTTTGTATAAACCGGTACGCTGCGCCAGCACTGCCAGCGATAGTGTTTTGTCCGTCGATTGAAAAGCGGCGAGGATAGACAACGCGCGGTCGACTGCTTCCACGCCATCTGCGGGTGATTTTGACTTTCTAGGTAAACGTTCCTGGGGCATTGGACTGGATTCGAGATGAATTGGGCGTAAGAGGTATCATAACGGAATGGCGTTCTATTGGATAGAACGATTGGCTAACTGGCTCCAACGACGGGACACAGATGGATTCGATAGACACGACTGCTGAAGCCATGGCGGATTGGTGGCGAACCTCAATTACTGACATGAAACCTGGCGAAATTCGAATGCGCGGTTATCCGATTGAGGAGTTGATCGGCGCCATCAGTTTTCCAGCGATGATCTGGCTCATGTTGCGCGGCGAGTTGCCGACGAAAGCGCAGGCCGAACTGTTAAGCGCGGCGCTTGTGGCGGCCGTCGATCATGGCCCGCAAGCGCCTTCGATCGCAGTCGCTCGAATGGCGGCCACCTGTGGAGTTGGTCTTAACAGTGCAATGGCGTCGGCGATCAACGCGCTTGGAGATGTGCATGGCGGGGCGGGGCAACAGGCGATGGCGTTGTACGAATCTGTGCTTGCCAGAACCGGGTCTGCGGATGATCTTGTGCAGGCGGCTCATGATGAAGTGGCCGAGCGCTTGTCCGCAGGAAAAATGATCGAAGGCTTCGGGCACCGGTTTCATCCGGTTGATCCAAGAGCTCCGCGGCTGTTGGCGCTGGTCGAGCAGGCAAAGTCAGAACAGGTTGTTACGGGCTGTTATGCGCAGATCGGGCTTGCCGTTGAAGCCGCGCTCGCTCAGCTGAAAAACCGCCACTTGCCAATGAACATTGATGGGGCGACCGCTGTCGTCTATGCCGAGTTGGGGTTTCAACCGGCGCTCGGGCGGGGGTTGTTCGTTCTGTCCCGGTCCGTGGGTATTCTGGCGCATGCCTGGGAACAGACTGAACAAGGCGCCCGAATCAAAGGACCTGTGCCCCCGTCGGTTGACTACGCATATGATGGCCCGTCGGTCCGTCACCTAGAGGGCAATTCATGAATCAAGATACACCCGGGCCGCTCGCAGGATTAACCGTACTCGACTTTGGGCACACGGTGCTGGGGCCGTCTTGCGGACTGGTGTTGGCCGATATGGGCGCCGAGGTTATTCGGATTGAACCCGTACAAGGCGATCCCACCCGTCGATTGAAAGGCTTCGGGACGGGTTATTTCGGATTCTTTAATCGCAACAAGGGGTCGTTAAGCGTAGACCTTAAAACTGACCGAGGTCAGGCGATAGCGCATAAACTGATTGCTCGCGCGGATATCCTGATCGAGAATTTCGCTCCGGGCGCAATGACCCGGCTCGGACTGGATTATCCGACGGTGTCCGAGATCAATCCGCGCCTGATCTATGCCAGTCTGAAGGGATTCCTTGACGGCCCCTATGGCCAGCGCCTGGCGCTGGACGAGGTTGTGCAGATGATGTCCGGACTCGCCTATATGACGGGGCCTTCGGGACGGCCTTTACGCGCCGGTAGTTCGATTGTCGATATTGCGGGCGGGATGTTTGCCGTCATCGGGATCATGGCGGCCCTGCGCGAACGCGACCAGACAGGCAAGGGCGCACTGGTGGAGTCAGCGCTGTTTGAGAGCGCCGTATTTCTGATGGGCCAGCACCTTTGTTACTCGGCCCAGACAGAAGGCCGCATCCCGCCGATGCCGGAGCGTGTTTCGGCCTGGAGTGTCTACGATTTGTTTTCGGTAAAAGACGGCAGGCAGGTCTTTGTCGGCATAACCTCAGACGCCCATTGGAGACGTTTTTGCACTGAGGCTGAACGAAGCGACTGGCTGGACGACCCGGGTCTACAGTCAAACAACCAGCGAATTGACGCGCGCGAGCGATTGATGCCTCTGTTGCAAGCGTTCTTTGCGGGCAAGTCTCTCGACGAAGCAGTTGCCCTGTGCGAATCAGCTCGTATCCCGTTCTCGCCAATAGCGCGGCCCGAGGACCTCTTCACCGACCCTCATCTGAGCGCGACAGAGGGATTGTTGCCAACCCGGTTGCCCGGCGGTGTTCAAACGACACTTCCCCGACTGCCGATCCGGCTCAACACGAAAGGCTATGGACTGCGCCGTGACCCACCCACTTCAGGACAGGACAATCAGCCGGTGCTGAGCGGGCTGGGGTATTCCGAACAAGAGATTCAAGCCCTGATCTCGGAGGGAGTGGTTGGGAATTTACCTGACAGCGATTGATGGTACGGATGGGCTGTCCGACTGGACTTGGCGCCCGATGCGGACAAGATTGGTTTGTTTGACCCAGGTCAATCCCAACCACCGGGATTGCGGCAAAGTGAAGATACCGATTACTTTGTGACTCAGGGCAATGGATAACGCAGAAACTCTGCACCAGAATGACCAACCGCTTAATGAATTTGCGCGCTGCCATATAGGGATAATCAACAAGCTGGATCAACTTGGCGAGTTACCGGCCTTACTGGAACCCGCCGCTCGTGCGCGCGAGATTGCAGACAACTCTCTGCATTTCTTTCGGGAAGCAATTTTCGAACACCACCTTGACGAAGAGCGAGAGTTGTTTCCTGCCGTTCTCGCGTCTGCGAAGCAGGGAACCGAGCACGACCGGGTGCAGGTGATGATCAAGCGTCTTACCGACGAACACCGTGCGCTTGAGGCAATCTGGAAGCAGCTTGAGTCCGGATTGAAAAAAGTGGCCAAAGGGCGTTCTGTTGAGATGGATATCCCCGCGCTACAGACTCTTGTCCGGCAGTACAGGGCTCACGCCCACTATGAAGAAACCGAATTCCTGCCGTTGTCACAGGAAATTCTTGGGCGCAATTCGAATCATCTTGCCGCGCTGGGAATGTCGCTGCATATGCGCCATGCAAAATTGCCCACGGCAGGTTACGTTTAAGCTCAGCTTGTCGCCTGGCCGGATTGCAAGGGCGCTAGCGCGGCACGAACCGAATCCGGAACGCGGGTTGGCTTCGCGGTGATTCGATCGACGTAAATATGAACAAACAGCCCGATGGCTGCGGTGAGCGGTTCGTCTTCCTTGAAGATACCAATCTCGTAGCGCACGCTACTGTTGCCAATGTGTGCGACTTTCAGTCCCACATCAATCTGATCAGGAAAAGCGATTGAACTGAAATAAACACAACGGTTTTCTTTGACCAGGCCGATCGTTTCGCTGCCCAGAATATCCAGGACTCCTTGCTCAAGTAAGTGGCGGTTCACTGCCGTATCGACGAACGAGTGATAAACCACATTGTTGATATGCCCGTAGGCATCATTGTCGCTCCAGCGGGTGGTGATACGCGCAAAATAGTCGTAGCTGTCTCGGTGGGCGGGTTCTTGTAACTGATTCAATTGACCTTCTCGCAATAGGGATGAGCCGCAATAGGAATGAGCCGGACGGCCAGCGGCGAACGCAAAGCGGCCAATTTTGCCAGAAGTAAATGAGTTGCCTGTTTGGATCAGTGTTTGAGCGCTTATTTTGTCAGGCGCAGAGCCGCTTCGTGGGCGGCCTGGGCTGCCTGCCTGGCGATTACCTGGCTCTGCCCTGTGTAATTGGCTGGATCGAGAGCGCCGCGCAGTGATTGTTCGCTCATCATGCTGGCAATCTGATCACAGGCCAGAAGCTCCTCGAGAATCGGACGGCCGTGCTGGCGCGCCTTCTTCAAGGCCTCATGTACAAGGTCGTGAGCGCGCTGGCGTCCGCAAACCGTTGCCAGTTGCATCATGACGTTTTCGGCTGAGATGGCGCCGCCTGTCAGTGCCAGGTTTTGAGCCATCCGGGCAGGATCAGGGCGCACGTTTTCGAGCAGTTCGACTAGGCCTGAAGCGGTTTGAAAAGCGAGCGGACAAGCGCGGTCAATGGCACTGTATAACGATCTGTTTGAGGTGGCGTCCCCCTCATGACCGGGTTCGCCGGCGTCAAGGGCGGGCATCAGGGCGCTGCGCAGTTCTGAGGCATGACCGAGAATCTGTACTGACAATTTCGGATTCACTTTTTGCGGCATTGTGCTGCTACCAATAACGCTATCGCTCTGTCCTTCATGAACTTCCGAAATTTCCTGGCTCATCAAGGCGTAGATCTCGCGGGCGATCTTTGAGCAGCTGGTACCGAATAAAGCCAGTAACGCGACATATTCTACGAAATGATCGGTCATCGAGCGGCTCGGAACCATCACGGGTGCCAAGTCCAGCCGGTTACCGAGTTCTTTCGTGAGGGCAGGGCCCTTGTCGCCAAAAGCCTGCATCGCTCCAATCGCACCGCCAAAGATTAGGCCAAACAGGCGCGGTTCGATCTGTCGAAAGCGGGTTTCGTAGCGGAGGAATTCGTCTATCCAGCCGGCAACCTTAAAGCCGAATGTGATCGGCAAGGCGTGTTGACCGTTAGTACGCCCCGCCATGATCATGGCGGCGCCGTTGTTTGCCAGCGAACTCATGGCGCGAAGACTATCGCCAATTGATTCAAGCAGCCGTTGATGAACAATCCGCATCTGCAGGACTCTTCCGGTCAGAATGATGTTCTGAGTGGTTGCACCCCAGTGAACAAAGCTGCCCGCATTACCGTTACAGGCGCTGGCCAGCGCGTGAACCATCGCAAGTACTGGCGCCTTGGTTGCCTGCATTTCAGCGGTCATGGCATCAACGTCCAGTTTGGACAGTTGTGCCTTGTCTGCGATTTCCCGGGCTGCGGATTCCGGAATAATGCCCAGTTCCGCCTGTGATGCTGCGAGCGCGGACTCGACGGTAAGCCATGATTGCCAGCGACCGTGGGTCGAAAACAGGGCATCTATGTCAGTCTGGTTTGGGCGATTTGAAGTCAAGTCAGATCTCGGTGATGGGTAGTACGCAACGAGCCTGTACGTTGCCTTTGGTCTTTAGTAGCGGTGCATCGACTGCACACCCTGGCAGTGCGGATTTGCAGCGGGGATGAAACCGGCAACCGCCGGGGAGGTTGATCGGGTTTGGCGATGCTCCACTACCGGTTCGGCCAGGTAGGCCGGCGTCCGTATCAAGAGTCAGTACGGATTCGAGCAGCATTTGCGTATAAGGGTGTGCAGGGCGTTGCAAGACCTGTCGAGCCGGTCCGCGTTCGACGATCTGTCCGAGGTACATGACCGCGATGTCGTCCGCCATATAGTCGACAACACCAATGTCATGGGTGATAACCAGATAGGTAAGGTTGAGACGATCGCGAAGTTCCAGCAATAGATTGAGAATCTGTGACTGGACTGAGACATCAAGTGCCGAGGTTGGCTCATCACAGATAATCAGTTTTGGTTCGACAATGATTGCGCGAGCAATCGCCACCCGCTGTCGTTGCCCGCCGGAAATCTGACTTGGGTAGTTACCCAGGATGCGCTCGGGCAGTCCAACCAGGGCCAGCGTATCGCGAACCCGTTTGTTTCTCTCCGAGCGTTCGCCGAGGTCTAGCACGTCCAGCGGGCGGCCAATAATCTCTGCGATGGTATGGCGAGGATTCAGCGAGGCATAAGGGTCTTGAAAGATCGCCTGTACGGTTGCGGCGCGAGTCTGCCGGTCAAGACCATAGACGGGCTCTCCATTCAACAGGATTTCTCCCGTGTCAGGAAGTTGCTGGCCAAGCAACATTGTCGCAAGAGTCGATTTGCCGCAGCCCGACTCTCCAACAAGCGCGAGGGTTTTGCCTGGTTTGATATCTAGATCGACCTTGTCCACTGCCTGTAGCCGGCGTTTGGGGCCAAACAGACCGGATTTCACCGAAAACGCCCGGCTTACCGACTGCGCCGCGATAATCGGGCTGTTGCTAGCGAGCCTGGTAGTGTTTGTCCGCCTGAGTGGCGCATCGATTGTTGCGAGCGAGGACTTGGCAAGTTCCTCTGGCTGACAGCGCGCGGCATGGCTCGATTCCAGTTTTCTCATTGGGATGGACCCGGTCTGACAGATCTCGCGCATCACGCTGCATCGGTTCGCAAAGCTGCAGCCTTCCACCTTACTGATCAGGGATGGGACGATGCCCGGGATTGCGCTCAACTTCCGATCTGCTTGTCCGGCAATGGGTACGCAGGCGAGTAATCCGCGGGTGTAGGGGTGGCGCGCGTCGTTAAGGACCCTGGCGCGCGACCCGTGTTCGACGATCTGACCGGCATACATTACCGCGACTTTGTCGACGGCTCTTGAGACAACGCCCAGGTCATGGGTGATCAATAGCAAGGCCATGCCGAACTGTTGCTGCAAGTCACGAAGCAGCCGCAGAATCTCAGCCTGGACCGTCACATCCAGGGCGGTCGTGGGCTCATCGGCAATGATCAACTCGGGCTGATTCATCAAGGCCATCGCAATCATGACGCGTTGTCGCTGTCCGCCAGATAGTTCATGCGGGTATTGCTTCAGTCGGTTGCGTGGTTCGGGAATACCCACGCGCTCCAGTAACTCAACCGCTCTATCGGCGGCTTCTTTGCGCGACCGTTTGCTGTGGATCAGAACGGCTTCACTGAGTTGTCTCCCAATCGTGTAAACCGGATTCAGTGAACTCATCGGGTCCTGAAAGATGATGGAAATTCGCTGACTACTGATCTGGCCGGAGAATTGCTGATCGGGAAGAGACTGCAAGTCATTTTGATCAAACTGGAGTTTGTCGGCCGTGACTACGGCGCTGCGCGGCAGAAGACGTGCCAGTGCGAGCGCGGTCATAGACTTGCCGGATCCCGACTCGCCTACCAGGCCGAGAGCCTCACCGGCGTCGATCGATAGATCTACGCCGCGTACCGCATGCAATATGCCGTTCGGTAGCGGTAAACGGACATGCAGGTTTTTTATGTCAAGGAGCGGTTGGTTCAATTCCGGGCCTCCGGCTCGGTGATGTCTCTAATGCCATCGCCCATCAGATTGATACCGATTACGATCAGAAACAAGGCAATGCCTGGCAGGATGACGAGCCATGGTTGAAAGAAGATGGCATTTTTGCCCTCGGCAATCATTAGTCCCCATGATGGCGTTGGGGGCTGGATCCCGACGCCCAGAAACGATAAAGATGATTCGGCAAGTATCGCCACGCCTACTTCCAGCGTAAAGATCACCACGATCTGATTTCGCAGATTGCTCAGGATTTCATGGGTAATGATCTGGCGGTTGCTGCTGCCGATGGCGCGAGCCGCTTTGACGAACTCCAGTTCGCGTAGTTTCATCGTCGCTGAGCGGGTGACAACCAGGTAGAGAGACCAATGCAGCAATCCGATCACGCATACCACGACGACGACTGACGGGCCGATCAGGAAAACCAGAGACATGGCCAGAAGCAATCCGGGGACGGCTAACTGACAGGTCAGGACGTAACTGATCAGCTGGTCAGTCCGGCCGCCAAAATAGCCGGCGCAAATGCCGAGACTCACGCCGATCAGGCAACCGATACTTGCCGCGCCCAGACCAATCACCACTGATACGCGGGCGCCGTAGAGAATGCGGGATAAATAGTCGCGTCCCAGGTGATCTGTCCCGAACCAGTGTTGCCAGCTACCGCCCGCGGACCAGACTGGTGGGGCAAGTCGCGTTTCCAGGCTTTGTTCCAGTGGATCGAATGGGGCGATCAGTGGCGCAAAAAAGGCCAGCAGGCAGATCCCGACAACCAGGGCCAGGCCGATCATCAGCCCACGGTGGCGCAGCGCTCGTCGCATCATCAGTCTGTTCATTGGTTCGCTCCGATTCGAATGCGTGGATCAAGCCAGGCATTGAGAATGTCAGCGAACAGGTTTAGTGCGATAAAGGTCACGGCGAACACCAGTACGAGCATCTGAACGGTTGGAATATCAGCTCCCATGATCGAATCCAGTGCCAGCCGACCCAGCCCGTTCAAAGCAAAGACTGATTCCGTGACAACCGAGCCGCCCAGCTTATGTCCGAACTGCACCGCCAATACGCTGACGACCGGCAAGATGGCGTTGCGCATCGCGTGGCGGCCGAGCAAACCGATCCCTCGATAGCCTTTCGAGCGGGCCGTGCGGATGTAATCCGAGCTCATCACATCCAGGAGCCCGGCGCGAGTCAGACGCATGACCGCCGGAACAGAGCTGGCGCCCAATACGAAGGATGGAAGAATGAAATGCCACAGAGTCGCGTCGCCGGAGATTGGAAAGATCGGAAAAATCACGCCAAGCAAAATGATCATGACCAGACCAAGCCAGAAATTAGGCACTGCCTGGGCGGTGGTACCCAATAGCAATGCAAACCGGTCAATTAAGGTGTTGGGTCGCAGGGCGGCTAAGGTACCCAGCGGGATTGAAATGACAACCGTGACCAGTACTGCGAGAAACGCCAGCAAAAGCGTCGTGGGCGCGTGAGACAGGACTAACTCGCCGATAGGTTTGTTCCAGTAGTAACTGACACCAAGGTCTCCGGTGAAGACACCGCCTAGCCAACTGAAGTATTGAACTGGCAGCGGTCGGTCGAAACCATAGTCCTCCCGGATCTGCTCAACCAGTTCGGGCTCGGCATCCTCACCGGCAATGGCTTGCGCCGGATCCGAGGCGACATTAAGCAGAAAGAACGCTGCCATTGAGACAGTCAGCCCAACCAACAGGCCCAGCAGTCCGCGTTGAAGCGCGAAACGCAACATGGCATTTGCCTACTAAAGAAATTGAAAGTGGAGAGACCGTCCGCACGACTACAGGTGTCAGTGCGGACTGGTCAGGCTTTGGCCTTAGCTGCTACTTCCAGCTGGCTTCGTAGAGACGAGGTAAGCCATCTTTGCGTACCGGGAAATTCAACTCGGTATTGATCAGGTAGTTCAGAGTGAACGAGTACAGCGGCGCCCAGTACGCCTGCTCTGCAATCAGTTTCAAGCCCTGGTCGTAGAGCGCCAGGCGCTTGTCGCTATCGTTGGTGTCTTCGGCACCAAGCATCAGTTCAGTCACCTTTGGGTCTCCGGAGAGATTGCGATCACTGCCTTCGCGCCAGTGAACATTGGCTAGCGCGGCAACATCAGCGGTGCCGCCTGAGGCCCAGGTCCCAAAGTAGGCGGGAATCTGGCCCGCACGACGAGCCTTGTTAAGTGCGTTTAGTTTCACATAACGCAGATTTAGTTTGATACCGGCTTTATTCAGATCAGCCGCGATAGCCTCAGCCACATCCTTTTCTCGGTAAGCCCATAGGTCAAGTTCGAACCCGTCCGGGTAACCGGCCTCTGAGATCAGTTGCTTCGCTTTGGAAGGGTCGTAAGGATACTTTTGTACATTGTCGGTACAGCCGAACTGAACAGGATGGCAGGCTGCATGAATGACTTCGGCAGAGCCTTTAACGAGATGGTCAACGATCGACTGACGGTCAATCGCATGAATGATGGCCTGGCGTACTTTCTGCTTTGTCAGCGGAGCGCCTGCGCCGGTCTTGCCCGCGGCATCCAATACCAGAAAGCCAACCCGCATCGAGGGCCCTTTCAGATGTTCCGCCTTTCCTGTCTTGCCCATGTTCTCGGCCATGTCAGTGGGCACGCTGTACATCCAGTCGATTCCGCCGCTTAACAACTCTGCCTGCTGGGTTCCCCAGTCCGGTATCGCCCGAACGACGATTGTCTTTATCGCGGGTTTTCCTTTGGCGCCGTAATAGTCGTCAAAGCGTTCCAGCACAACTTTCTTCCCCGGCAGGAATGAGACGACTCGGTATGGACCAGTGCCATTAAGTCGGGTGGTCTGGGCCGTTTTTTTGTACTCGCCGTCGGCATGGTAGATGCCGTTCTGGCGTAGCGGAACTCGCCGTGCCATGTCTCTTACGGCCAATGGATACGGGACGTTTAATGAAAACCGTACCGAGTGAGAGCCGGTCTTTTCTACTTTCTTGAGCCAGCGCGCCATTCGCTTGGTCAGCTTGTTGCGGGTCGATTTATCCAGTGCATAGGTGTAGGTGTAAACGACGTCATCGGCGGTGAGCTTGCTGCCGTCATGGAAGCTCACGTCATCGCGCAGCTCAACATCTATTGTCAGGTCGTTGACGTATTTGAATGATTTGCCAACGGCCGGAATGAGTTCCAGCGTCTGATTATCGACATTGAATAGTCGGTCATCGGTCAATTCAGACAGGATGATGTATTCGCGCTTGGTCGTTTGGGTGTAGTCGAGATTCAGAATGCCTCGCTGAAAGGCAACGGTCAGCATGTCATCTGCCTTGGCTGCCCAGGCAGGGGTGGCCGCACCAAGGGCCAGGGTTGTTGCGACAGTAAGCGCGCTTTTATGCAGGGTTCTGATCAGGCTGACCATTGATTGTCTCCGGTGATTTCTTTAGGTGTGGCGAGACTAACCATTGGCCGAAGAAAAGAATATTCGAATTATCAGAGCTATACTTCAGAAATTCTGATTTAATCGAGCTTAATTCTTTTAAACCAAAGGCTTAGAGGGGTTGGAGTTTTATGCTATGAATCTCAAGGCGTTGCAGACTTTCTATCTGATCGTTCGCGAAGGCTCGTTGGCGGCGGCAGCCCTCAAACTGAACCTGAGCCAACCTGCGGTCAGTCGCCTGGTCCGGGTGCTCGAAGATGAAACCCGGCTGACACTGTTTTCGCGATCTCGGCGCCGCCTGGTGTTGACCCGCGAAGGCGAGATGTTTTTCCGCGAAGCGCACTACATCTTGCAAGGCGTTGATGAGATCCCGCGTATCGCGCGTGACATACGGAAGAAGGCGATTGCGCATTTACGCATAGTGACCGGCCCTCCGATCGGCGTTAGCCTGGTCGCGCCTGCGGTGGCCCGCCTGAAAGAAAAACACCCTGATGTCCATTGTGTTACTGATATTGGGTCGCGGTTTGAGCTGGAAAGCATGGTCGGTACGCGTCACTATGACCTGGGGATTGTGTCCTTGCCTATTTCACACTCGCTGGTGCAACTGCAGACGAAAACGCTGTGTCGTGCACGCCTTGTTGCGTTGATTCCTGCGGCGAATCCCTTGAGCGAAGCCGCCCGATTAACGGCGGCTGATCTTAAAAGTGAGCCATTGATTACCTTGCGGCCGGGCCAGCTTTGGCGTGATCGTGCTGACGATTTTTTTCGGGCCGGAGCCGTCACCCCAGAGTATGGAATCGAAACCCGTTCTACCTTGATGGCCAGCGCACTGGTCGCTTCGGGTGCCGGGATTGCTGTTATGGATAAAGTCGTTGGTGGTCTCGGCCTGACCCAGGGCACTGTGGCAGTGCCGCTGGCGCCGGAGCGTTGGGTTGAGTACGGCATTGTGATGCCGACCGGGCAAGTTCTTCATGAAAGCGCGCGCGCATTTGTCGAGACTTTGTATGAAACCATCGGCCTGATGGCTGCTGCAGATGGCAAGCCGGCACTGGTTCAGCTGGTCGAGCCGGTCGCGGCCGGGTAGGCAAATATGAATGAGCTTATATAAACTCGTTCGTTCATTTCATTGACCGCTTTGGTTAGTCTCCACGCTCGGTTGATAATTTACTGGGCGGCGTGTTTTGAAAAAACCTGGCAATGAGCTTGATGATTCCCTGATAGTCAGTGCGCTTGATCTTTTGCAGCAGGCGCAGGACAGTGGGCGGGCCATATTTACGACCAGCATGGGTCTGGAAGACATGGTCGTTGGCGACCTGATTGCTTCAAACCAACTTGATATTGAACTGGTAACTCTTGATACGGGCAGGCTCTACCCGGAAACCTATGACTTGATTGAACGCGCCGAAGCTTTCTGGCAGCGGAAGATCACCGTGATGTTTCCGGACTCGGCTCGAACTGAGCAATATGTTCAACTCCATGGCATAAACGGATTCAGAGACAGCATTGCGCAGCGCCAGCTTTGTTGTCAGATTAGAAAAGTCGGCCCGCTTAACCGCGCACTTGCCGGAGCCCGGGCGTGGGTTACCGGACTACGTCGCGACCAGAGTGACTCGCGTAATGTTCTGAACCCAATTGAGGCTGATGAAGCTCGGTCGCTACGAAAATTCAATCCACTTTTCAACTGGAGCGCCCACGATATTCAGGCGTATTTCAAGGGGCGCGGTATTCCGACCAATCCATTGCACTCTCGCGGATTCCCCAGTATCGGCTGCGCGCCTTGTACGCGAGCGGTTGAGCCTGGCGAGCCCGAACGTTCGGGCCGTTGGTGGTGGGAGCAAGAAAGCAACCGCGAGTGTGGCTTACATCAGCATCGCGACAAAAAACCTGAGGAAGTGTAATGAACGCTATAGATTCACTGGATTGGCTTGAGTCAGAATCAATCTTTGTATTTCGGGAATTGGTTGCGGAGTCTCGTAACCCTGTTCTGCTGTTTTCGGGGGGGAAGGACTCAACCTTGTTGGTGCATCTGGCCTGTAAGGCTTTCTGGCCAGCGCCACTGCCTTTTCCCGTTATGCATATTGATACGGGTCACAACTTTCCGGAGGTGATTGAGTTTCGCGACCGACTGGCCGAGGAACTTGATCTGCGCCTGATTGTGCGCTCCGTCGAAGACTCTATCGCAGCAGGTCGGGTTTCGGTGGCATTGCCGACGGCTTCGCGCAATGCCGCGCAGTCGGTCACTTTGCGTGACGCTATTGCGGAATTCGGGTTTGACGCCGCGATCGGCGGTGCCCGCCGCGACGAAGAAAGAGCTCGGGCCAAAGAGCGTATTTTTTCGGTGCGCGATGCCAAGGGACGCTGGAATCCAAAGTTGCAGCGCCCGGAGTTATGGGATTCCTACAGTGGAGCGTTGGGGCCAGGCGAACATCTGCGGGTTTTCCCGATCTCTGACTGGACGGAGCTTGATGTCTGGTCGTATATCGCCAGAGAAAAGGTTGGCCTGCCGTCGCTGTATTACGCGCATCAGCGCGACGTTGTTCAGCGCGGGGCCTCCTTAATCGCGATGACCGAGCTCACACCGGCCGCGCCGGGCGAGACCATAGAGCAACGATCGGTTCGCTTCCGAACGGTTGGTGACATTACCTGTACCGCCCCGGTCGCGTCCGAGGCCGAAAACGTGGAAGCCGTATTGGCCGAGACACTGTTGTCCAGGATCAGTGAACGGGGCGCTACCCGCCTTGACGATGCGGCAACCGATGCTGCGATGGAATTACGTAAACGCGAAGGGTATTTCTGATGGATGTATTGAGAGTTGTCACCAGCGGTAGTGTCGATGACGGCAAGAGCACACTGATCGGGCGGTTGCTGCATGATGCCGGGCAGATTTCTGATGACATTTTGCAGGCCGTCACTGAGACCTCGCAAAAGCGAGGCCTGGATTTTATTGACTTGTCACTGCTGACTGATGGTTTGCTGGCAGAGCGCGAACAAGGCATCACGATCGATGTGGCCTATCGGTACTTTCAGACGCCTGAGCGAAAATACATCATTGCAGATTGTCCCGGTCACCGGCAGTACACCCGCAATATGGTGACGGGCGCGTCTAATGCAGACATCGCAATCCTGTTGGTTGATGCCGCTCGCGGATTGTCCGAGCAAACGCTCCGGCATGCGGCCGTTTGTGGTTGGTTGCAGGTTCCTCATGTGGTGCTGGCCGTCAACAAACTGGATCGAATTGACTGGTCGCAATCGGCTTTTGCCGAGATTGAGCAGCAATTCAGGCAATGGTGTGAGCCAATGGGCATCAAACGAGTCGATGCGATTCCGATGTCCGCCCTGGATGGTGACATGGTGGTTCATCGCGGTTCAAAGCTGGATTGGTATACCGGCAAAACACTGCTCGAGACCCTTTCAGAGGCCGCAACGAGTCAGTCAGACGCATCGCCGGTCGATCACGCCGCGCTGTCTGTTCAGACAATCAATCGCAGCAATCCAAAAACGTTTGACGGCGTATTCCGTGGCTATGGCGGACGTGTGAATGGCGGAATATTGTCTGTTGGCGACCAGATTACCGTGTTGCCAGCCGGACACAAGGCCAACGTGAGCGAGTTACGGATTGGCAGTAAGGAAGTTCCTTTTGCCAGCGCCGGTTCATCCGTATTAGTGCGGCTGGATCGTGATCTCGACATTTCCCGCGGCGATGTTCTGGTCCGTGGCGGCGATATTGTGGTTGCGGACAGTGCCCGTGCCGAACTTGCCTGGTTTTCGGCTGAGCCCTTGAAAGCCGGTCAATGCTTCGATCTCAAGATTGGAGCGCAAACGATACAAGCTGAAGTAGACACGATCGTTGCGCGGCTCGATCTTGATCATCTGCAACCGAAGGATGCGGAGCAAGTGAATGTTGACGACCTGGCGACGGTTGATTTCCGGTTTGATGAGTCCGTGTCGCTCGCCGTCAATGATTGCCGTACACCACTGGGGCGATTCATTCTGATTGATCAACAGACCGGAGCGACCGTTGGCGCAGGTAAGGTGCGCGAGGTTTCCACCGATGGTGGCGCGCTGAGCGTTCGGGTGCCGGGTCAGACTTCGACGGGAGACACGTTGCGCTGATGAAATGCAGCCGGTAGCCGGCTTTTTGGGCGACTTGCGGGATTATGGTTCAATCGGTGCCAGTGAGATTCTCGATCAAATACCGGAGGGAGCCCAGTGAAGTTTGAATTCATAACTGTCGAAACGACGGGCCATGTCACGACCGTGACGATCAACCGGCCCAAGTCCATGAATGCTTTGCATCCTTATGCTGTCGGCGAAATGCAGACAGCATTTGATGCGTTCCAGCATGACCCGGATCAATGGGTTGCGATCGTTACTGGCGCGGGGGATAAAGCTTTCTGTGCCGGTAATGACCTTAAGTTTCAAGCCGAACATGGTGCTCTGAAGGTCAGGGAATTGCGCCAGAACCACGTTTCAGGGTTTGGTGGTTTGTCGTTGCGCGAGAGTTGTCACAAGCCGATCATTGCCGCGGTTAATGGTCTGGCGCTGGGCGGCGGGTTCGAGATCGTACTGTCATGCGACATCATCATTGCCGCAGATCACGCACAGTTTGGCCTGCCTGAACCACGAGTCGGTCTGATGGCCGGCTACGGCGGTGTCCATCGCTTGCCGCGTCAGATTCCCTATCATGTGGCGATGGGCGTTATTCTCGCCGGCAAACGCCTTAGTGCGCAGCAAGGTGAGGCCTACGGTTTGGTCAACGAAGTGGTGCCGGCTGATCAACTGATGAGCTGCGCGCTGCAATGGGCCGACGCGATTCAGGCTGGCGCGCCGCTGTCAGTGCAAGCGTCCAAGGAAGCCGTGAATCGCGGCCTGGGGGTTTCACTTGAGCAGGCTATGCAGGTGATCTATCCAATTGCTCGCCGAATGTACGACTCTGAAGACCTGATCGAAGGCCCGCGGGCTTTTGCCGAGAAACGCGCACCACAGTGGAAAGGCAAATAGGGTCGGCGTGTTCTGTTGACGGTTAAGTCAGGTCTGCGCTAATGACCGGTTCTTGGGTCAATTCCGATTAGTCTAGATACCCGTACCGGTTTTTGGTCGCGGTTCATTTTCATGACTTTCTCCTGAAGACGCCGGTCAGCGATCGTCATGCGTAGTCTGGAACGAATATATTCAGCCCACGAGGTAATGACGAAGCGCTCGACGAACCGGCCTGGTGTCGATAAGTCCCGAAAAATGCGCCAGTCACTCGCGCCGTTTCGGCGCCGTGTCGGTTCGATGGTCTGAACTTCGATAAAGAATTCCGCCTGTCTCTCCGGCTCAATGAAATACTCAATCTGAACCAGTACCGGTCCGTCATCGGGCAGAGGCTCCACCGCGATTGCCAGGTCGGGCAGGCTGGCGAAAGAAGTGGTCTCGGCTTCGCTACCGAGTTTGACAACCGAGGCCCGGTTGGCCAGATGCAAGATCATCAATAGCAACGCCGAGACCGCGCAGGCAACCTGGGTGCCTGTAATACTGGCCAGTGCCCCCCACATTGCGCTGCCGATGGCCAGACTTGCCTGCACGGCAAGCAGACCCAGCGATACCGCTCTGGCGCGTACCCAACCTGGCGCCGCGCTTTGCGTTCCGGCGCCCAGACTCGCCAACACGCCGACCCACGCACCACCGGCCGCAAATGAGCCGATCATTGCAACAAAGACGATATGGCTTGCAGCCACCACCAGGGTCGCCACAATCCAGAGCAGGACATACCCGGTTACCACCGTATTTAGCGGGTAGCGGTTCAGGAGTTTGGGCATGATGAAAGCCGAAACAACGGCTCCGGAGCCGAACATGCCGAACATCGCGCCGTATCCGGCAGCCGACATTCCCAGTTGATCGCGGGCAATCACCGGCAGCAGAGCCCATAGAGCGCTGGCGCAGATACTGAACACCAGCGTGCGGACTATCAGCGCCCGAATCGCACTGGAATGACGAGCGAATCGAAGCCCACTCTTGACGCCTGCCAACAGGGTTTCAGGCACGCCGAGCGGCGAACGGGGTGGCAGAGACCAGCCATGCATGCCAATAATCATCAGGGAAAAGAATGCCCCTCCGGCCAGAAGAGCACTGCCGCTACCGTAAAGACTGGCGATGCCGCCGGCCAGCGCCGGACCGATTGCCCGGGACACATTAAAGGCGACAGCACCCAGGGCGACGGCTCTGGAAACTTCTTTTGGTTCAACCAGTTCATTGACGCTGGCCATTTGCGCCGGCATATAAAACGCAAAACCCGCGCCGACGATGAATGTCAACAGGAGCAAGGTAACTGGCTGAATCAAGCCCAGAAGGGTGATTCCCCCAAGGCCGAGCGTGGTGAGCAACAGCACAAACTGCGAGACGAGAATGACCCGGCGCCGATCAACAATATCGGCCAGTGCGCCGGCAAATAGTCCGAATAACAAGGTGGGCAAGGTTGCCGCGGTCTGGACCAGCGCGACCATCCAGGCCGCCGGGGTCAGGCTCGCCATCAACCAGGCGGACATCGTCACGACCATGGTAAAACCGAGCGCCGTGCCGACAGCGCCAAAATAGAACCAGCGGTAAGGCCGGTGGCGCAACGGTGAGTGTTCAAATGCCGGCACGAAGTAAGTCCTTGGTTGTTCAGCAGTCCGCCCGGAGTCGGAACGACCGGGGCTCTAGTTAGCCCTCAAGGATAGACCAGAAGGACGAGGCCGGCCCGGATGGCTCACCCCCCGGACGCCGACCGGTTCGCGAGCAGACTGACCAGATGCTCCCACCAGGTGGGTAGTTCGTCCCAGGGGTTATTCATCAGATCGTCGGTGACATAAACATAACCGATGCGGTTTCTGATGGCCTGATCGACAATCTGGCTGACCAGCGACCGCTCGCTGACCGAATGGATCAGTTCCGCAAAGCGCTCTTTGCCGTATTCAGCAGGCCAATGGATGACCTCCCGGTCACGCCATGCCGCGCCGGTTTGCTCAAACTGAACAAACGTATCTGCAGTCGGCAGATCGAGATGTCGGCGAGCCGGCTTAACCCCGGGATTGCCGACGACGAGCCAGTTCGAGTGAACCGCCTTGATCAGTTGATAAACCGATTCAAAATACAGGATTGAGGCCGCCTCATCGTCGCTGGCCATTTCATCAATAAATATCCCGTCAATTTCGTAGAGATTGGCATAACGGTTTATTTCCGCCGCGACCTCGTTCAAGCTGCGTTTGCCATACTGGGTATGAACATAGCCGATTACGCGGCCGCCGGCTGCGCGGACCGCGCGAATCACCTGCTCGTAGTTGGAATCGGTGTTGTTACCGGGGCCGCTCGCCGGATTAAGAATAGCGGTGACTGAAACCTGCTGCGCTGCGGCTGCCAGGGCTGCCCAGCGGGTATCGTTGGCCCCGGGGTAAAAATAGGCGGGGACCAGAAGACCGAGATTGTCTGGCTCAGTCGGTGTTAATGCGGTGGCGGGTGTAATAGAGAGTCCGAGCACGGCAAGTAACCAGGAAATCACTCGAAAGTGTGGTTTCATTGGGCTGACAGAGAAAGGGTAACGCTTGATTATCGACTGTCAGGTCTTAGCAGATGTTCTGAATACAGCAGGTGAAGCAATCCAAATACAGCAAACAAACCGGCCGCCAGACCGAGTAAATCCAATCCGGCTACATCACTGATAATGCCCGCGAGCGTAGATCCCACCGAGGCGCCGACATAGACAGCCGCCGCATTCAGCGCAAGCACGACGCTCTGGCTTTGCGGCGCGGCGCTGAGTAATCGGGCTTGTTGGGGGACCAGAAACGACCATCCGAATGTTGACCAGCCAATGGTAATGGCTAGCAGCAGCGCGTCGGGCATCGGCAGTAGGGAATACATCGGCAGGAACAGGATCTGCGAAATCGAGGCAATCAGCAGACTGCGTCGTGGGCCAATTCTGTCGGTCAGAAATCCACCCAGGATATTTCCCAGTACCGTCCCCACACCATAAAAAATCAGTAACAGGGTAACGCCGTCCCGGGAATACCCCATGCTTGATTCAAGCAATGGGGCCATCAAGGTGATCAGGATGTAATTGCAGCCAATGTAGCTTGCTGTGAACAACACCGCGTTCATGGCTGGCCAGTTAGTCATCGTCTGCCACAAGACGCTTAAAGAATTGGCCTGCACGCGCAAACCGGCTGGCACCAGAAAGCGAACACCGATCAGACACAACGCACTCAGCAACGCCACCAGCAAAAAAGCTGTCTGCCAGCCATAGGTGTACGCGATGAAGCTCCCGATCGGGACACCGAACACCTGGGCCAGTGTGAAACCAAGAAAAACCCTGGCCAGCGCCTTGCCGCGTTTGGCCGGCTCGACCAACGCCATCGCGACGACTGAGGTCACTGGCGTAAACAGGCCCGCTCCGAGCGCCGCAATGACACGAGCCCCATATAAGACGGCCGAGGTCTCGGCAGAGGCAGAAATCAGCGCGCCGAGCAGGAAAAGCCCAAGTCCGATGCTTAGTACCCTGAGCCGGGTCAGTTCACTGGTAATGGCGACCAGCAGTGGGGAGCCGACCGCATACGCCAGTGAGTAAACGGTCAGTACCAGCCCGGCCTGCAGGTTGCTCATGCCCAGGCTGGACGATAGCGGGGTGATGATGCCGATCACAATGAATGCGCCCATACCGATCGCAAAATTCCCAGCAGACAGCGTGGCGATGACCCAGGCCGACCGGGCGCGGCTGTTCTTGGAATCAGGGGTGTCGGAATTACTCACATTTGTACTTCTTGGTGGTTCATTTATAGTCCGGTCAACAAAGGAGCAAACAGTCTCCCAGGGTCATCGCATTATGCGGGACGCTTGGATCCGGGCTGTTTGAGTGAAAGCGTCCACGAGTGGCGCGCGGAAAGACCCAACAGAGGAAGAGATCATGAATGACGCACTGCGCGTATTAGCGATCAGCGTCTTTGCGCTGACCCTTGCCGCCTGCGGTAGTGATGCCGACGACAGCCTTGTCTCCAACGATGGCAATGGCGATCAGGTTGATAACGGGGACGATGTGGCGAGTGGCGATCCGGATGGTGATCAGATCGGCGGCGGAGATACCGGCGATGATGCCGGCGATGGCGATGGCGATGGCGATGGTGATACCGATGGCGATGGCGATTCGTCAGACAATGGCGACAATGCAGACTCTGGCAACGGCAGTGGCGAAGATCCGATCGCGATAGCCAATAGCGCTTACGCTTTCGCGCAGAGCCGCTCGGATCTATCGACCCTGGTTGCCGCGATTGATGCGGCGGATCAAAAGAATACGCTAAGCAGTGCGGGTGCCTATACGTTGTTGGCGCCTGATAATGCCGCGTTCGATCGCTTGTTTGCCGAGTTGGGCATTACCCGGGAGCAATTGTTCGCCAATCAGGAGTTAGTCAGCAAGGTGCTTCGTTATCATATGATCGGCAGCAATTTGAAGGCGGCTGATTTACCGCTGAGCCGTCCGCTGACCACCTATGAAGGCAGCGTGATAAAAGTTGAGCAAAACAGTGTGCAACCCATTGTGTTTGACGGCCAGGGTCGACTGGCCCGCGTGACAACGACCGATCTGGATACGGCCAATGCCACGATTCATGTCGTTGACCGTGTCATGTTGCCGGCTGATAAAAACATTGTGCAGTTAGCGGTAGCCCGTGATGACTTGTCGATTCTGGCCGAAGCCGTGGCTGCTGCCGACTTGGCTGAAACTCTGTCGGGCAACGGGCCGTTTACCTTGCTGGCGCCTAACAATGACGCATTTGCTGCGGCTCTGAGCGAGTTGGGGCTAACCAAAGCGCAGTTGCTTGCCGACCAGGATTTACTGCGCGCCGTGTTGTCCTATCACGTTATTCCGGGAACTTTTTACCGGGCTGATGTTCCTTTCAATCAGCCGCTGACGACCGTTCAGGGGCAGACGGTGTCGATTAACGAGCTATATCCGCCAGTTGTGACAGATGCCCGCGGACGCGAGGCAAACCTGGTCTCAATCGACACAATTGTTACCAATGGGGTGGTGCACATTCTGGATCGGGTGATTCTTCCCGCGAACTGATCTGCGCCCAGGCAGAAAAAGGCAGGCTTTATAGTCTGCCTTTTTTTGTGCCAGCTATACTGGAACAAACGTTGATTGAATTGCTGACTGAACTGATTTGCTTCGACTGATTCATACCGCTGACTGGCAAATAGGCCGTGAATACGGGCAATTTGCACCGGACGATGCTGCTGCAATGGCTGCAGCGCGCTTGACGACGGTCAGCCGGATCGGAGCGCTTGCGACCGATAAGCGAGCCGATGCAATTGTTGTTGCCGGGGACGTCTTTGATGCTCCCAGTATTGCCGACAAAACGATTCGTCGTTTGTTCTCCGCCCTGGACTCGTTTAGCGGGCCCTGGATCTTAATTCCGGGCAATCATGATGCCGCGTTGTCGGCCGGCGTTTGGGAACGGGCTGCCGATCTGGGTTGTATTGCAGACCATGTCCGTGTGCTGACCCGGCCCGAAGTGGTCGAGATGCGATCGCTGTCCGCCGCTTTTCTGGGAGCGCCACTGGCCCAGCGAAACTCGTTTTCGGACCTGACCGCCGCTTTTGACCAACTGCCATCGGAGCCGGGCTTCTATCGGATTGGGGTCGCCCACGGATCCGTTACGGGCTTGCTTCAGGGTGATCTTGCGCCGGGCAATCCCATTTCTCCTGATCGGGTCAGTCTGGCCCGTCTGGACTACCTCGCGCTGGGGGATTGGCATGGCATGAAACAGGTTAATCCGCGTATGTGGTACAGCGGGACGCCTGAACAGGACAGGTTTCGGGCCAATGACCCCGGCTATGTGCTTGAAGTCTCTATTGAAGAACCCGGCGCGCAGCCTCAGGTCCAGTCGCATAAGGTGAGCCAGTACCAATGGCATGACATCGAAGCGGTCTTGCAGGGGGACACGGCAATTGATGCGCTGACTCATCAGATGAAGGATTACGCCCAGAACGATGTCGTTCGGTTGGCGGTTTCCGGGTCGGTGACTCTCGCTCAGCGACGGGCACTGGACCAGTTGACTGGGTCACTGGAAGCCCGGCTTGGGGCTTTTCGTTCTGATTTTACTGCCTTGTCTCTGAGCGCGAGCGACGAAGACATCGCCGGATTGCAGGCTGATGGCTATCTGGCAGAAGTGCTGGAGGAGTTACGCGGCGATAACCATCAACTCGATGAGGCGGTTCGCCAAGAAGCCTTGCGGTTGCTGGCTGATACCCTGACCGCCACCGTAGAAACGTCCAATGGTCGGGACGCCGGCTGATGTCTATGCGGCTGAAGTCCATCCGGCTCGAAAACGTCAGGCGGTATGTTGAGCCTGCGTTATTGGACCATCTCGAGCCCGGACTGAATCTGATCGTCGGTCCGAATGGCGCCGGCAAGAGTACCTGGGTGAGAGCTTTGCGGGCAGCGTTTTTTGCGTTTCACCGCTCGCGCCAGGTCAAAGATCTGGTGCCGTGGGCGGCCCCCGGTGCGTCACCGCGGATCACGGTGGACTTTGAAATCGATGGCAAGCAATACCATTTGAGCAAGCAGTTCTTCAAAGGTGCGTTTGTTCGCTTGCAAACGCCTGCCGAACTCTTCGAAGCAGACTTGGCAGAAGCACAAATTGCGTTGTTGCTAGGCTTTGAGCCCGTGACAAGAGGAGAGGCACGCCAAATCGGCATTCCCGGTTTGCTCTGGCTGGAGCAAGGCGCCAGACCGGCGCTTGGTGGTGCCGACAGTCCGCTGGACCCGGCGAGTGATTATCTTCGGGAGGCACTGGGAAGCGCGATGGGCGAAGTCACCAGCAGCAGTGGTGATGAAGTGCTTCAGCAGCTTGAGAATGAACTGGGGCAGCTAAGGGTCCGCGGCCGGGACAACTCCTCAAAAGGTGAACTGGCCGCTGCGTTGGCCAGCTTGCAGAGCGCCGAGCAACAGCAACAGGTCTTGCAGTCACAACTGACCGAATTTCGGGACCGGGTTGACCAATTGGGCGGGTTACGTACACAGATCGCGCATGACCGGGCCGAGAAACCGTGGGAAAGCCTCCAGGCACAAGCCAGCGCGGCGCGGGAGCGACTGACCGCTCTGGGCAAGGTGCAAAATCAACTTGAACAGCTCAGGCAAGAGGCCGGGCATTTACAGGCGCGCAAAGAACTACTGCATCGTGAAGTGCAGCGTCAACAGGCGTTACTGGCGTCGCTGGATGATCGACAGCGAGCAACCCGGCAGGCGGGCGAGGCTGTGCAAGCGCTTCAAGAGCAACAGGAACTCACCCGTGGGCGGCTTGAAAAAGCACAGAACCATCTGCTGCAATGTCAGCAACAGCTTGAGTCGGCCCGCGATCAACAACAACGGCAAGAGTTACTCAGGCGGGAGCAGGAGCTGAAAGAACGCCTGGATCAGCGCAACCGGAGTCTGGATTCGTCACAATCCTGTCTTCAGCGCATTGAAGCACTGACTGCACTGCTTTCGGGAAGGGTGGTATTGCCGGCTTCCGTGGAGCGACTGCGGGAGATTGAACAGGAACAGGCATTGCTGACCGAACGAATGTCTGCCTCGGGTACCGAGATCGAATTCGACATTGCGACAGACGAAGCAGTCGCACTTGATGATGAGCCATTGAGTGGTAAAGGGATGCGTGTGCTGACGCATCAGCAGACGCTGCGCCTGGCCGGAGTTGGAACCGTGTCGATCAAGCCGGGTAGCGCGGAGCTCGAAAAGAACCGACAGGCAATTCACCTGCTGCAGGCGGAATACACCTCATTGCTGAATCAATCCGGGTATGAGTCGACTGAGTTGGTCGCAAAAGCTGTCGAGGAGCGACGTCAGGCAGAGGCCGAGCGCCAGATTGAACGGGCTCGGCTGCAGGAGCTGGCCCCCCGGGGTGTTGAGCAGTTGCGCCTGTCGCTCGCCGAAATCCAGGGTGAACTGGAACAACTGCAGGCACAGCTCAGCCGGTTAAGCGCCGATAAGGTTCAAAAGTCTTGCGGCGAGGTTTCCTCGCTGCCCGATGTTGCCGCTGCGCAGGCTGCCCTGGATACCGCGACTGAGGTCCGGGCTCAGGCAGAACTGACGGATCGGGCGGCGACAGAAGACTTGTCGGGTGCCCGCAGCGTTCTCAGGCATGCGGAGCAGGAATTGCTGGTGGTGACGCAGGCCCGATTGGCGGAGCAGGAGCCAGCGCGCGCCATTGCCGGGTCTTCTGAGCAAAGTGCTTCGGCTGCCGAGAGTCTCGCCGCGCTCTCCGAACGGATCAACACCCTTGAGGCCAGCATGGCGCAATTGTCCAAAACCATTGATTCGGAAATGCCGGACACCCTGGCGTTGGATGTGCAGCGTTACAGCGAAAGCGCCAAACAGGCGTTGGATCAGGCTCGGCGCCGGGAGGTTGACGAAGTGAGAATGGCTGCGGAGCTGTCACAAGCTGGTGCAGCCGGAGTCGAAGAAGCCTTGCAACTGGCCAACGCGGAATTGGAGCGGTGCCAACGGCGGGCGACTGATCTGACGATTCGCGCGGATGCGTTGAGCTGGCTGGTCAATCGCATTCGTGAGCGGCGTCAAGCGCTCACCACCCGGTTGCAAGCGCCGCTTCAACAGCGCATGGATTACTACCTGAAGCAATTGCTGCCCGGCGTTGAATTGACAATGAATGCAGACCTGGCGCCCGAGTCGATACAAGATACGGCCAGGGCAGCCGGCAACGGGTCGCTCAGGGAAGCGGTTGCTGAACAGAGTTACGGTACCCAGGAGCAGATCTCGCTGGTTGCGCGTCTTGCCTATGCCGATCTGCTCGCCGCGTCCGGACGGGCCACTTTGCTATTGATCGATGACGGCATCCTGAATACCGATGGTGAGCGGCTGGAGCGGGTCAAGCGGATTCTGTATGACGCTTCACAACGTCATCAGGTGTTGTTGTTCAGTTGTCACCCGGAGCGCTGGTCCGGGCTGGGCGTCGCTGCCCGTGATGTGCCTCGCGCGGTGAGCGTCGAGTGAACATTGAACTAGTACTGGGCGATACGCGTCGCTGGCTGGAACAAGTCGTCATCGGGCTTCGACTTTGCCCGTTTGCTGCGGCTCCCTATTACAAAGGCCTGGTCAGACTGATCGCCACCCCGGCGTGCACGGAGGCCGAGTTACTCGACGCGTTGGCCGTCGAATGCCAAACACTTGCTCAATCGGATCCGCAAGACTGTGAAACCAGTTTGCTGGTTCATCCGAATGCCTTGAATGACTTTGCTGAATACAATCAGTTTCTGGACGCTGCGGATGGCCTGATCAGCTCGCTTGGTCTGACCGGCGTGTTGCAGGTGGCGAGTTTTCACCCAGACTACTGTTTTGCCGGGTCGGAGGCTGATGATCGTGCCAATTTCACCAATCGTTCGCCATACCCGATGTTGCATCTGTTGCGCGAGCAGAGCATAGAGGCTGTCATTGACGGTGGCGCCGATAGCGAAGCGATTGTTGCCCGCAATATCGAGTTATTGCGGGCAATGAGCGATGAGGCGTTGCGCCGGCATTTTGCGCCGTCGCCGGCTACTCCCGGGTTCTGACCGGAATAGTTGTGACTGGCGCGAGCCTTGAAGCGGCCACCAGCAAGACTACCGCGGCCGCCGTCAGCCAGAACCAGAGACTGACGGTTTCACCGAGAAACAGGTGCGCGAACGCGATCGTCATAAAGAGCTGGAGCAGTTGCACTTGCGAGACCCTGGCTACACCGCCGACCGCCATTCCCCCGTAAAAAAAGAAAAAGCCGACCAGTTGACTTGCCACACCCAGGTATAAGACGGCGAACCACGCCTGCGTGCTGGCTTGCCCAGGTGGCGTGTTTAGTGTCCAGAACAAGGCCAGGGGTACCGAAACCGGCGCCGCGACAATCACTGTCCAGCAGATCGTTTGCCAGCCGCCGATACGGGTCGCGGCAATGCCACCCCACGCATATCCGAAGCCACCGGCAACCACTGCCAGCCAGAGATAGACATCTGACAGGCCCTCTAGCACGCCGCTGGTCGTGGCAGAGAAGCCGACCACCAGCGCAGCGCCGGCAAGAGCGCAGACCCAAAAAAGCCCTGACGGCCGTTGTTGTCCGAGGGTGGTGGCGGCAATGACTGTTGCCAATGGCAGCAACGCGATGATGATGGCGCCGGCTGAAGCGGTAGTTTCGGCCATCGCTAGTGAGGTGAGTACCGGAAACCCGAATACAACGCATGAAGCCGCCAGGGCTAATTGCCGCCAGACAGCTTTTGGAGGGCGCGGACAACGGGTCACTACCAGTATCAGGGCGGCCAGTGCGGTGGCGATCATCGCGCGGGCCAGTGCCACCCAGACTGGATCGAGTTCGCTCGCGGCGACACGGTTCATCGGCAAGGACAAGGCAAACATGGCAACTCCGACGAGGCCGAGCAACATGCCAAGTGTCGGGCGGGGTGCGGATTGAGCGGGTGCCGGAGCAGTGACTGGGATGGTTTTGGAAGACATAGGTGAACGGTACAGGCATGCAAGCCCGGCCAACCGATACGCAGCCAACAAACGGCAGAGCGCTGGCCCGGCGGTGGGACCGGTACAGTTAGTGACAATTTGCTGGCAGGTAATGTACAGTGAACCATGGGCAAGCATTCAATTGAATCCACAAGGCCGCCGGAACGGTTTCAGGAAAACCCGTTTCTGGTGGCGGGCGCCACAACCACACTGGTTGAGCAGATCGTTAGCGCCTTTCAGGCGCGAATTGAGCAGGGCATGGTGCGTGCCGGCTCAAGACTGCCGTCGATCCGGCAATTTGCCACGGAACAGAAAGTCTCCCGGTTTACGGTGGTTGAGGCGTATGACCGCCTGGTCGCCCGTGGTTATGTTGAATCGCGGCGCGGCAGTGGGTTTTTTGTACGAGCCCGCCAGCCGGTCATTCGGTCGTCTGATCGGGAGTGGGCGGAATCACCATCGTCAGATGTGGATGTCGTCTGGCTTCTGCGCAATATGTTCAAGCGAATGCCGCCGGCACAGATGCCTGGCGCTGGTGTGTTGCCTGTCTCCTGGCTAGACGCACCGCTGATTGCGCAAAGCGTGCGCTCGCTTGGTCGGCACAGTGGCGCGGCGTTTCTGGACTACGGCCATCCGCAGGGTTATCTGCCACTGCGCGAACAATTGCAGGCGCGTCTGGCTGAGCATGAAATTCCAGCGCCTCCTGAAGCCTTGCTGACAACAAGCGGCGTGACGCAGGCGTTGGATATCGTTGCGCAACATTACTTGCAGGCGGGCGACGTCGTCCTGGTCGACGAACCGTCGTGGTTCCTGTTGTTTGGCCGGTTTTCGACTCTTGGGGTGAGGGTGGTCGGAGTGCCGCGAACGGTTGCAGGACCCGACCTTGAAAAGCTGGATGCCTTGATGAGCAGCCTGCGCCCCAAGTTGTTTTTCACAACCTCGGTGTTACATAATCCGACCGGTACTTCGATGAGAAGTGCGTACGCCTACCGTCTGCTGCGCCTGGCAGACAAACACGATGTCATGATCGTCGAGGATGATGTTTACAGTGATCTTCATCCCGGCGGGCAGGCCAGCCCCGGAACCCGTCTGGCGGCCCTGGACGGCTTGTCGCGTGTGATCTACCTCGGCGGTTTTTCCAAGACGCTGGCAGCGAATCTGCGCGTGGGCTTTATTGCTGCTTCCGAGGCGTTGATTACCGCATTTACCGACCTGAAAATGCTTTTGCAGCTGACTAGCAGCGAACTCGGAGAGCGGGTGGTTTACCGGGTTTTGTCCGAAGGGCATTACCGGCGGCATCTGCAGCGACTCAGACAGCGGCTGGAACAAAAAAGAGAGCCGGTTCTCAGGCATTTTGAGCGCCTGGGGTATCCAGTCTTTGCCGAACCCACTGCAGGCATGTATGTGTGGGTCAATCTGGGTGTTGATGCCAGCCGGGTCGCTCAGTTGATGATCGAGGCGGACTACCTGACGGCGCCTGGCAGCCTGTTTCTGCCTGACCAGCGACCAAGCACCTGGATGCGTTTCAATCTGACGACGAGTGACGAGCCAGCCATGATTAAGTGTCTTTCCGGGGCCGTGGAGAAAGTTAGCCGCATATAGCCTAAAATCCGGGCACATGAATGAATCTGCATCTGCGTCCGCAGCGCCTCATCCGAATGCGCTTTTGCCCGGACAACTCGCCCGCCGGACTGACCCAGGCTCACTGGAGCTGGATCTTGCCGTTGACCGCCCGCCTGTCGGGGCTGACCAGGAGCTGAGACCCGCTCACCTGGTCGGTCACGAGAGAGCGGCCCGAGCGATTGATTTCGCGCTAAATGTCGGCCGTCCTGGTTACAACCTGTTTGTGATGGGCCCAATGGGGATCGGCAAAACCCGGTTTCTCAGAGAAGCCGTCAGCCGTCGAAATCGGCGGGTCAAGCCGGTCGATCAGATCTACCTGAACAATTTTTCCGATGATGGCAAGCCGGTTGCCGCAACCCTGGGCGCTGGCGAAGGAGCCCGCCTCAGAGCCGCGATGCTGGCGATGATTCAGGATCTCAGAACCACCATTCAAGCGGCGTTCGATGCTGAAAGCTATCTCGCCCGCATCGAAAAATTCAAACAACTCGTGATGAGCTTTGAGCACAGTGGACTGGAAGCTGTGCAGGAGGAGGTCAAGGCCGAAGGTCTGGCGCTGGCGCAGTCTCCGGACGGGCTGGTCGTGACGCCCATGGACGGTGCGGAGCCGATGACACCCGAGGCGTTGGCCAAGCTTACGGAGGCCGATCAGAAGCGTCTGCGCGAACGTCTCGTGTTCTGGAATGACCGGCTCGAGCGCCTGAATCGCGATAGCCTGAAGTTCCGGCGAGATCAGGCCGCAAAGTTACGCGGTTTTAATCGTGAGACCGCACTGGCAGCGGTCAAACCGAATGTTGACGAGTTGCGCTCAGCATTCGGTCACTACCCGGATCTGGTGTCCTGGTTCAATGCCTTGCAAGATGATTTGCTGGACAGGTATCAGGCATTTCTGCCGGCTCCCGATGACACCGAGCCAGAGCAGATGCTCGTCGATCCAGAGCAGCTTGGCCGGTACGACATCAACGTGTTAACTGAGTCGCCTGCGGCTGACGATGCTGCCGCGCCGGTGATTCAGCTGGACCATCCGACCGTGCCCGAGTTGCTGGGCCGGATTGAAAGCAGGATCGTCTCGAACGCAGTGCAAACCGATTTTCGCATGATCAGGCCGGGTGCCCTGCATAGAGCCAATGGCGGTTATCTGCTTATCGACGCCTGGCGGTTGTTTTCTGAGCCGCGCGCCTGGGATGCGCTCAAGCGGGCGTTGCAGCGGCGTGCAATCCGAATCGAGACGATGGCTGAGACCGCAACCGGCGTCAGTGCAGGTTTGATCGAACCTGATCCTATCCCGCTGGATGTCAAAGTGATTCTGTTCGGGGAACGTGAGTCTTATTACACGCTGAGTGAACTTGATCCCGAGTTTGACGCCTTGTTTCGGATTACGGCCGACTTTGACGATAACCTGGAAAGGACAACCGAGCACCAGAACGGTCTTGCCGTTGTGTTGGCCGAGCAGGCTGACGCCAATGATTTGTTGGCCCTGGACCGCTCCGCGCTGGCCCGTCTTCTTGACGAGGCCGCGCGCTGTGCTGAGGATCAGAATCGACTCTCCGCTCATGTGCAATACCTGACAGAAGTAGCTGTTGAGGCCGACTATGAAGCGCGCCAGCAAGGTGTCAGCACGATTAATGAAGACCATATTGCCAGCGCGCTCGCTAATCGCAAAGACCGGGCGAGCCGGGCGCATCTGGAGCATCAGCGGTCGATTCTTGAGCAGACGATTCTGATCGCCACCGAAGGCTATGCCATTGGTCAGGTTAACGGGCTGGCGGTCTACGATATTGGCGGTGAGGCATTTGGCCATCCGAGCCGGATCAGCGCCAGCACTCGTCTTGGCGACGGGCAGGTTCTGGATATTCAGCGTGAGACCCACATGGGCGGTGCGATTCACACGAAAGGCGTGATGACGCTTTCGGCTTATTTTGGTGCCCGATACGCTCCCCGACATCCCCTGCCGGTCAACGCCAGTCTGGTATTTGAGCAAAGTTATGGCCCGGTTGATGGAGATAGCGCGACGCTCGCCGAGTTGTGTGCGCTGATCTCCTCTATTTCGTTGGTGCCGGTTCGACAGGATCTGGCTATCACGGGGTCGATGAACCAATTAGGTGAGGCGCAGGCTATTGGCGGCGTCAATGACAAGATCGAAGGCTTTTATCAAATCTGCCGTGAGCGCGGGCTAACCGGGACGCAGGGGGTTATTTTGCCGGTAAGTAATGTCAGCCATCTGATGCTTGACGATGAGATTATCGACGCTGTCCGGCGCGGTATGTTTCATTTATACGCCGTCAGTCACGCGGACGAGGCAATTGAATTGTTGCTGAACCTGCCGGCCGGCTCGGTTAGCGATTCGGCAGCCCAGCAGACCGTCAGTGGCCTGGTCGCCCTGCGCCTGACAGATTTGCTCTCGCAACGAAACGGCGGGCGCGCGGCAGCCCGTCGGGCCCGCTACGGAGGGGGCGACCGTGACTAGCAAGACCGTTCCAACAAAAACGGGGGTTGAACCTGGGCCGATGGTCCTCATATAGTGCAGCGTACGGCTGGCAGGGACAGCCCCCAATCCCATCAGACTCAATCAGACTCAAATAGACAAAATACTGCGATAACCATGACTACAGATTCCAACAATACCGCTTCCGAGACATTTGGCTTTCAGGCGGAGGTTAAACAGCTGTTGCAGCTGATGATTCACTCGCTCTACAGTAATCGTGAGATCTTCCTTCGTGAGCTGATCTCCAACGCGTCGGATGCCTGCGACAAGCTCCGGTTCGAGGCGATAGAACAAGACAATCTCTACGAAGGCGACGGTGAGCTGAAAATCCGGATCGAACTCGATAAGGAAGCGCGCACCATCCTGATCACCGATAACGGCATTGGAATGTCGCGCGAGGAAGTGATCAACAACCTGGGCACAATTGCGCGCTCTGGTACGCGGGAATTTGTTGGCAAGCTGTCTGGTGATGATGCCCGGGACTCTCAGCTTATCGGTCAGTTTGGTGTCGGTTTTTATTCCAGTTTCATTGTTGCCGATCAGGTTGTGGTTGAGACCCGGCGCGCAGGGCTTCCCACCAGCGATGGCGTGCGCTGGACTTCCGACGGCTCCGGTGAGTTCAGCCTCGAGACGATTGAGCGGGTGCAACGCGGTACGGCAATCCGGCTGCATCTGCGTTCGCCTGAAGACGATGCAGACGCTAAGACCGAACTCGACAATTTGTTGAATGACTGGCAGATCAAGAGCATTGTGCGCAAGTACTCAGACCACATTTCGTTGCCGATCGAAATGCGCAAGAGTGAGTTCGACGAAGAAACCAAAGAATCAAAACTGACTGACGAATGGGAAACCATTAATCAGGCAAGCGCGCTTTGGGCCCGTAGCAAGAGCGAACTCAAAGACGAGGATTATCAGGCCTTTTACAAAAACCTCAGCCCCGACGGCACCGAGCCGCTCGCTTACACTCATAATCGGGTCGAAGGCCGGACCGAATACACTCAGTTGTTGTTTGTTCCGGGCAAGGCACCGTTTGATCTATGGGATCGTGAGAACCGGCGCGGTATCAAGCTTTACATCAAGCGTGTTTTCATCATGGATGATGCGCAGAACCTGATGCCGGTTTATCTGCGCTTTGTGAAAGGCGTGATCGATTCGGCCGATCTGCCGCTTAACGTATCGCGGGAGTTGTTGCAGGAGTCACGCGATGTCAAAGCCATTCGCGAAGGCTCAACCCGTCGCATTTTGTCCATGCTGGAAGATCTGGCCGAAAACCAGACTGACAAATACGCCACTTTTTACCAGGAATTCGGACAAGTCCTTAAAGAAGGCCTGGGTGAAGATTTCACCAACAGTGAGCGAATCGCCAAGCTGTTGCGCTTTCATAGTACGGCGGATCAGGCCGACGCAGATCAGCCGTCCGTGGGCCTGGCGGACTATGTATCCCGCATGAAAGAAGGACAGGACAAGATTTTCTACGTTACCGCTGACACGCCTGCTGCGGCTCGCAATAGTCCTCATCTTGAGGTGTTCCGCAAGAAAGGGATCGAAGTGCTGTTGATGACGGAGCGGGTTGATGAATGGATGCTCAATTTCCTGACCCAGTTTGATGAGAAAGAGCTGGTTTCGGTTGCCCGCGGTGATGTCGATCTCGATGCGGTTGGCTCTGATGAAGAAAAGGAAAAAGACAAGGCCGAGGCGGAAAAGACTGCCGATGAATTCAAGCCACTGGTGAGTGGTATTCAGGCTGCCCTGGGCGACAAGGTCAAAGAAGTGCGGGTGTCAAACCGTCTGGTCGATTCCGCCTCCTGCCTGGTTTCTGATGAAGGCGAAATCAGCGGCCATCTTGAGCGCTTGCTAAAACAAGCCGGTCAAAGTGGGCCAGACCGCAAACCGATTCTTGAAATCAACCCGACCCATCCGATTCTGAAGCATCTGGCCGACAAGTCTGACGATGTCGAAAACTGGTCTTCGCTATTGTTTGACCAGGCCATGCTTGCCGAAGGGGGGTCTCTGGAAGACCCCGCCGGATTCGTCAAGCGACAGAACGAGATGATGCTGGCCTTGCTTGTTCGTGCCGGCTGATTGATTTGAGCTGCAGTCGGTCATGACAGCTAAACGGCTTTCCGGATTCCCTCCTCAAATGGCGCCCGATTGTCAGGCGCTGGTTCTGGGGAGTTTTCCGGGCGCTGTTTCGCTCGCGGCCGGCGACTATTACGCCAACCCCCGCAATCAGTTTTGGTCGATTGCCTCGCTGGCGCTGGATCAGGACTTGACCAGCAAGCCGTTCGAGTTGCGTTACCGCGCACTCCAGTCAATCGGTCTCGGTTTGTGGGATGTCATTGAAAACTGCGAGCGGGAAGGCAGTCTGGATCAGGCGATCAAAGCTGAGCAACCCGTGTCATTCGCCGGCTTACGGACGCTGGCGCCAAACCTGCGGACATTGTTGCTCAACGGGCGTAAGGCGCAACAAGGGGCTCGCCGCGTGCTGAGCGCAGCCGGACTAAGTGGTTATCGGCTTATTGATCTGCCTTCAACCAGCCCGGCTCATGCGGCGATGAGCCGCGACGAGAAAGCGGCTGAGTGGCTGGCAGCATTGCACCTGGCGTTGCCAGACTACTTTCCGGCTTGCAATGAGAAAAGCTAACCGCGGGGACGCTCAGCTTCGCATTACGGTTTCAGAAGAGAAAGGCGTTCGGTATTTGCACTTTGGAACCGAATGGGTTCAGGGGGCAATGCGGGTCAGACAACCCTGGAATCTGGAACTTGATTACTCGCGCCATATGATGGCCTGGCTGTTGTTCAATGACGCACCCGAGAGAGTCCTGCAAATTGGTCTGGGGGCAGGCTCACTGACTAAATTCGTTCATCGCAGTTTGCCTGATACCGAATTGACGGTGGTCGAGAACAGTCCTTCGGTGGTGGCTGTGGCCCGTGGGCAGTTCCGCCTGCCAGCCGACGATGAGCGCCTGGAAATTGTCATTGACGACGGGCAGGCGTTTGTCTCGCAGCCAAGATTGAAGCGGTACTTTTCGATTCTGCAGATTGACGTGTTCGATCAGAATGCGCGCGGACCGGTTCTGGATTCGCTTGAGTTTTATGAGGCCTCGCGTCGGGTCTTGGCGCCTGGCGGTATCATGGCGGTCAATCTGTTCGGAGATGTGCCAAGTTATCGGCGCAACTATGAAAGGATACTGGCCGCATTTGACGGCCGGGTTCTGGTGCTGCCGCCGCTGGAAGCCGGCAATGTGATCGTGCTTGGATTTCAGGCGCCGCTGGTCGAGTCGCAGAGCGACATTCTTGCCACCTGGGGCGAGTTGCGAGCCAGAGCAGGCCCGGTCGAAGAGCGCTTCGGGCTCAATGCCCACGGCTGGATAAACGGCCTGAAAGTCAGCGCAGCCAAGTCACTCGGCGACGGTCTGATTGGCGACGGCTGAGGGCTTATTGCATCAGTATGTCGCCAGATTGGCACGCCTGAAGCACTTCATACCCCGTTTGTCCGCTGTAAGGTGTCGTTTAGGCCGGTCTGAGCTAGTCTGGCCTGATGACTGCTACCGAAACTCCAGCTTGCGAAACCCTAGGTGAAACAGGCCGGCCCCTGCAATTGAGGCATCTTGTCCCGGCGTTGAAATTCGACGGGTTGATGAGCGAGGAATCGGCCGAGCAGGTCTTGCGTTTTGACGGGCTTTCGGACCGCCCGGAGCATGCGCTTGTGTCACTGGTGGGCCGCCGTCTGAGCGCCGCAGATGACAACAAACCGCTGGATATGGATCGCTTATGTCAGTGGCTGGCGGCCCGTCTTGAGATTCCGTTTGCCCGGATAGATCCGCTAAAAGTTGATCTGTCGCGGATTGCTGATGTCATGTCCAGTCAATACGCCGCGCGCTACAAGATTCTGCCGATTGAGGTGTCGGGTACTGAGGTGACAATCGCTACCGCTGAGCCATTCATGCTTGGTTGGGTCGAAGAGCTGGAGCATTTGTTGCGCAAGCAGGTCAGGGTGGTGTTGGCCAGTCCTAATGACCTGAGCCGCTTCATCGTCGAGTTTTTCAGTCTGGCCAAGTCGGTGCGGGATGCTCAGGTCAGCGGTGGCTCTGGCACACAGAGCAACTTTGAACAACTGGTTGAACTGGGCCGATCTGGCAAGAATGTTGATGCCAACGATGCCCATATCGTTACGATCGTCGATTGGCTCTGGCAGTATGCGTTCGAGCAACGCGCCAGTGATATTCATCTGGAGCCACGTCGGGATATCGGAACGATCCGCTTCCGGATCGATGGTGTGTTGCATCATGTTTATCAGGTGCCGCCTCAGGTGATGGCAGCGATGACCAGCCGAATCAAATTGTTGGGCCGGATGGACGTCGTAGAAAAACGCCGTCCGCAAGACGGTCGGATCAAGACCCGCATGACTGACGGGCGGGAGATTGAACTACGGCTCTCCACGCTGCCAACGGCGTTCGGTGAAAAGCTGGTGATGCGGATCTTTGATCCGGAAGTGCTGGTGCGCAGTTTCGAGGAGCTCGGTTTCACGAGTAGTGAGCTGTCTCAGTGGCGCCAAATGACATCAAGCCCGAATGGTATTGTTCTGGTGACCGGGCCGACCGGGTCGGGCAAGACGACAACGCTGTACTCAACCCTCAAACAATTGGCGACCGACGAAGTCAACGTTTGCACGGTGGAAGACCCGATTGAGATGATCGACCCGGCGTTTAACCAGACGCAGGTGCAGAACTCGATCGATCTGACGTTTGCAGCAGGGGTCCGGTCATTGATGCGGCAAGACCCGGACATCATTATGATTGGCGAAATTCGCGACCTTGAAACCGCCGAAATGGCGACTCAGGCCGCATTGACCGGACATCTGGTGTTGTCTACCTTACACACGAATGATGCGCCGTCAGCCGTCACCCGCTTGATTGAGCTTGGCGTGCCCGGTTACCTGTTGAATGCGACGCTGGTGGGCGTGCTGGCACAGCGGCTGGTCAGAACGCTCTGTCCGTCCTGTAAAGTGGTCGATGATTCCGTTTCCGAAGAGCGCTGGAATGCGCTGATCAAGCCGTTCAGTGCGGCCGCACCCAAGAGCGTCTATCGGCCGGTCGGGTGTCTTGAATGCCGAATGACGGGTTATCGCGGCCGGGCGGGTATCTATGAATTGTTAGGCGTTGAAGACGCAATTCGCCGGGAACTGGCTGAAGACAGACCCAGTCTGGACCGAATCCGCCATCGCGGCATGAAAGGCGGCATGAAACCACTTCGCCTGGCTGGCGCTCAAAAAATTGCAGCCGGTCAAACGACTTTTGACGAAGTGCTTAAAGTCGCTCCATCGGTGTAACGCCTGCAATAGAAGCCGACGGGTATCTTGGTCATCCCGGCGCTTCCATCGCCTACTCCCTCAACTACCTGAAAGACTGCGCGTTCGTCAATGCCGACCCGCCACCGCCACCGCATTCGTTTGTGCTGAAGATGCGGGGCATTCGGGGCCCGGCGTACGCGCTAGTGGGAGTCGTTTATTAATGGGAAATCAGCCCGAACGAAAGGATTCCGCGATGAGCCGTTTTGAGGCTCAGTCTTTGAAGTTGGCAGCGTTTTTCTGAGCAGCTTCGTCAATGTCGCCGTCACCGAATACCGAAGGTCTCGGTTCAGGCAGTTGCAACGCTTCCTGAGTTCTTGGTCGAGCGTCCAGCCGGTCAAGCCATGTGTTCAGGTGATCGAGCCCCTCGACTGAAACGGTTGCCCAGAAGTGGCTTCGCGCCCAAGGATAGGTGGCCATGTCCGCAATAGAGTATTCATCACCGACCAAAAACTGCCGGCCCGCCAGCCTTGTATTCAAGACCTCCAACAGACGGCGGGATTCCTCAACATATCGACGGATGGAATACGGTTCCTCGTTGCCATTTGGTTTGGCGATCCGCTGAAAATACATGGCTTGTCCCATCATTGGACCAATCCCACCCATCTGGAACATCAACCATTGCAGGGTTTCAGATCGTAAGTTGGGGTCCTTAGAGAGAAACTTGCTGTATTTCTCGGCCAGGTACCAAAGGATTGCGCCTGACTCAAAAACAGCAAAGTGATTGTTACCGTGATCAACAATCGCGGGAATTCGACCGTTGGGATTGAGCTTCAGGTACCACGGTTCTTTTTGCTCGCGCTTTGCGAAGCTTATTGGCACTAACTCGTAGTCGACTTCCGACTCGTGCAGAAATATCAAAGGCTTCCAGCCGTTCATGGTGTTCGCCGTGTAGAGGGTGATGTCAGTGCTTTTAGCCACGGGTTTTTCCAGTGTTTGAGGTGCTGGCGTTATTCTGAGGTATTGGTTACCTAAGTCAACTAGTATACTTTTAGTAACCTAACAATGGCGCATCTCATGGGTAAGCTCTCAATACAAAAAACACCTGACGCCAAGAAGCGTGCGTTAGAGCCTTGCGATTCGCCGTGCCCGATCGAGCGCGGCATGCGAATCATTGGTGGCAAATGGAAGGGTTCTATTCTTTGGCATCTCAGAGTTGGCCCGGTGCGCTTCAACGATTTAGCGCGGCAACTGATTGGGGCGAGCAGGCGTATGGTCAGCCAACGCTTGAAAGAAATGGAGTCCGCAGGACTCATATCCCGAACGGTTCTTAGCACTCGACCTGTGGCTGTTGAGTATGAGATTACGGAATTCGGTCGCTCAGCCCTGCTGGTTCTTGAGGAATTGAAGCAATGGTCGGACTCACATGATTTGTGAGTGGCAGAGGCTGTCGATAAGTCGTGTGAGTCCGCCTAAGCATCAATTGAACCGTCACTTGAATGGACGCTTCGGCGGCTAAACCCAACCCAATCTGACGCTTTCCGGACAGTCAGACTCCAACTTTTACACCTGAAATCTATTTGACCAGGCGACGCATTGCCCCTTCAAGCCCTGCCAGGGTTAATGGGAACATTTGATCCGACATGAGCTCCTTGATTACCGAAATAGACTGACGGTACTGCCAGACGCCTTCCGGTTCCGGGTTCAGCCAGGCGAATTTGGGGAATTTTTCGGTCATACGGCGAAGCCAGATCGCGCCGGCTTCTTCGTTGTTGTACTCAACCGAGCCGCCGGGCTGCAGAATTTCATAGGGGCTCATTGTGGCGTCGCCAACAAAGATCAGCCGATAGTCGCTATTGAATTTGCGTAGCAGATCCCAGGTGTCGGTTCGTTCCGCATGGCGACGGCGGTTATTCTTCCAGACATGGTCGTACAAGCAGTTATGGAAGTAGTAGAACTCCATATTCTTGAATTCGGTCTTCGCCGCGGAAAACAACTCTTCGGTGCGCTTGATGTGATCGTCCATCGTACCGCCGACATCCAACAGCATCAGTACTTTGACGTTGTTGTGGCGCTCGGGAACCATCTTGATATCGAGAAACCCGGCGTTACGAGCGGTACTGGTAATTGTGTCGTCCAGGTCCAGCTCTTCCTCAGCGCCTTCGCGGGCAAACTTGCGTAAGCGGCGCAGCGCGATCTTGATGTTGCGCGTTCCCAGCTCGACTTGATCATCGTAGTCTTTGTAGGCTCTTTGTTCCCAGACTTTGAGCGCGGTTCGGTTGCCGGCTGAAGGGCCGCCCACCCGGATGCCTTCCGGGTTGTAGCCACCGTTGCCAAACGGTGACGTGCCATTGGTGCCAATCCAGCGGTTACCGCCTTCGTGGCGCTCTTTTTGCTCGTCGAGCAACTCTTTGAGTCGCTCCATCAGCTTGTCGAGCCCGCCCATTGCCTCAATGGCCGCTTTTTCCTCGGCGGTGAACTCGCGGTTCATGTTGCGTTTGAGCCATTCCTCGTCGAGGTCAGGGTTGATTAGATCAACATTGTTGACCCCTTTGAAGTAGATGCCGAACGCGCGATCAAACTTGTCGAAATTGCGTTCGTCCTTGACCAGGGTGGCGCGCGACAATTGATAGAAATCGTCGATGGATTGCGAGATTACCTGCTTCTTCATGCCCTCGATCAGGGTCAGGTATTCCTGAATGGAAACCGGCAATTTGGCTTTGCGTAAATGCAGGAAAAAGTCGATCAACATGATCTTGCTCCTTGCTCCGGGGGTAAGCAATTCATGCCTGGCCCCACGACAACCTCAGACCGACCACACCGAGAATGATCAGACAGATGCTGATGAATTTCAGGGTGGAGAACGGTTCTTTGAAAAAGTAAAAGCCGATTACCGCCGTCGCGGCGGTTCCGACTCCCGACCAGATTGCGTACGTAATAGACAGGTCTAGTTTGCGCAAGGCCAGCGTATTGAAGACAAACGCTATCCCGAAGCACACGAACATGGCTATCGACGGAATGATGCGGGTGAAACCCTGGGAGAGTTTCATCGACGTCGTACCGATCATTTCAAAGATGATGGCAATGCCCAGGTGTACCCAATGCATGGTCGGGGTCAGTCTCAGCGGTTACGTTGAGCCATATAGATCAGGCGCTCAAACAAGTGCACATCCTGCTCGTTTTTCAGCAGGGCGCCATGCAGGGGCGGGATTGCTTTTTTGCCGTCTGGGTTCTGTAAGGCTTCAAGCGGAATATCTTCTGCCATCAGGAGTCTGAGCCAGTCGATCAGTTCCGAGGTGGAGGGTTTTTTCTTCAGGCCCGGTAACTCGCGCATCTGGAAAAATGAGTCCATTGCCGCGCTGACCAGCTCTTTCTTGATGTTCGGGTAGTGCACATCGACAATCTGCTGCATGGTGTCGCGGTCAGGGAACTGAATATAGTGAAAGAAGCAGCGGCGCAAGAAAGCGTCTGGCAGCTCTTTTTCATTGTTTGAGGTGATCATCACGATTGGCCGGTTGCGGGCCTTGATCATCTGGCGGGTTTCGTAGACATAGAACTCCATCCGGTCCAGCTCGCGGAGCAAGTCGTTTGGGAATTCAATATCGGCCTTGTCGACCTCGTCAATTAAGAGCACGACCGGCTGTTCGGCTTCAAATGCCTGCCACAAGACGCCTTTGACGATATAGTTGTGGATATCTTTGACCCGCTCATCGCCCAGTTGAGAATCACGCAGGCGGGAGACCGCATCGTATTCATACAGGCCTTGTTGGGCTTTTGTGGTTGATTTGATATGCCACTGGAGCAAAGGCATCCCAAGGCTCTCGGCCACTTGTTCAGCCAGCATGGTTTTGCCGGTCCCAGGTTCGCCCTTGATTAATAGGGGCCGCTCCAGGGTGATTGCGGCGTTCACGGCCAGTTTCAGGTCTTCGGTGGCAACATATGATTCGGAGCCTTCAAAACGCATCTTTTTTCCTGTGTGTCTGTTTAGCGCCGAAGTATACGGCGAACCTTCACCAGTCGCCTTTACGACGTTTTTGGGTGTCAGATAAAATGATTCGCTTAACTATCTAACCGGAACAACCTAATGCACGCCGAGGTTCAACCAAATACAGGTCATCGGACCGCTACCGGGGTAGCTCCCGCCGCCTGGCAACCTGCCAGCAAACGCCTATTTGCCAATTTCATGAGAACCCGTGTTGCCAAGCCTCTGGCTACCGGGTTGACCAGTTTGGCCGTCCTGGGAGGCCTGGTCGCTGCCCAGCCGGCATTCGCCGAAGGCATCAAAGGTGACCCTGAAGCCGCCAAGGCCAAGATCTCCATGTGCTCGGGCTGCCATGCGATTCCTGGTTATCGGGCGTCGTTTCCGTCGGTTTACCGTGTTCCATTGATCGCCGGTCAGAGTGAGCAATACCTGGCCAGCGCGCTGACGGCTTATCGCAAAGGTGACCGCAACCACCCGACAATGCGTGGAATTGCAGGCTCCCTGAGCGATCAGGACATTGCTGATCTCGCGGCGTTTTACGCCCAAGCCAACTGATTCGGATTCTCACCTATGACTATTTCTCTGCGATCCCCCCGCATGCTCAAGCCATTGGTGGCGGCCTCTTCAATGGCTGCCCTGCTACTGGCCGGGCCGGCGAGCGCTGGCGATATCGAAGCCGGCAAGACCAAGGCGGCTGTTTGCGCAGCCTGTCACGGCGCTGATGGCAAAACGCCGCTGGACCCATCTTATGCAATCCTGGCCGGGCAATATCCTGATTATCTTGCCGCCGCGCTGAAGGATTATCGCTCCGGTAATCGCAAGAATGCGATTATGGGCGGCCAGGCCGCCGCGTTGTCTAATGCCGACATCGACAATCTTGCGGCTTATTACGCGAGCCTGGAAGGGCCGCTAGGCATGCGCAAATAGACCCGGAACTACCAGGTCAGGCCGTCAAAGGGCAGGCAGTCGACCTGCTCGCCCTCGGCCACATTGCCTTGCTCGTGGTGCAGCACAATCATGCAGTTCGCCTCGGTCATCGACCTGAGCACACCGGACCCCTGTGACCCGGTTAGCGTTACCCGGGAGTTCCCACCGGGCTCAACGGTCAGCAAGCCTCTCTGATACTCAGTACGTCCGGCGCGCTTGCGGATAGGCGTGGTGCTTGCGGCTCTGAGCAACGGGTCTTTTGGTACGGCCATGCCTGCCAGATGTAGTAGCGCAAGCCTGGCAAAAAAGTAGAAGGTCACCATAACCGCCACCGGATTGCCCGGCAATCCGAAGTACCAGGCTGCCCCGATCTTGCCAAACGCCATCGGGCGGCCCGGCCGCATCGCTATTGTCCAGAACCTGACATCGCCGAGCCTGGCCATGATGTCTCTCGTGAAGTCTGCTTCGCCGACCGAGACACCGCCAGACGAAATAATCGCATCGGCCGACTCACTTGCCTGTCTGACTGCGGATTCCAGCGCCTCAGGCTGGTCTGGAATCACGCCCATATCGATCAGATCCATGTCGAGCCGCTTCAGCATCCCGTAGAGGGTGTAGCGATTGCTGTCATAGACCTGTCCCGGCGCCAATGGCTCGCCGATTGAACGCAATTCGTCGCCGCTTGAGAAAAAAGCGACCCGAACCCGCCGGCGTACTGGCACTTCAGCCAGTCCCAGCGATGCAAGCAGGCCGAGATCGGCCGGGCTGATTCGCTTACCGGCTTTGAGCGCCGCCTTGCCAGCGGTCAGGTCTTCCCCTTTGTGGCGGCGGTGCTGGCCGGTTTTCTGGCCGCCCGGAATTGTGATCTGCATGTTGTCTGCTGTGGTCAATTCCTGGGGAACGACGGTGTCCAGGCCCTCCGGCATCATGGCGCCGGTCATAATACGAACGCATTCGCCGGGTTGGACTGAGCCGTTGAACGAATCGCCAGCCATGACGGTGCCGACCTGGGTCAGCGTGAAGGACTCTGGCAATAGGTCGCTGCCGCGAAGCGCATAACCGTCCATGGCCGAATTGTCGTGGGCCGGCACGTTAATCGGGCTTAGAACATCCTGCGCGAGTGTCCGGTCGAGGGCATCACGAATGGCGACCGATTCGGTTGCCGTGACCGCGGAGATAGCGCGGCGCATGATTTCCTGAGCCAGGTCGACGGGCAAAGCGTTCGGGTCGTAGCCTGCGAGTTTGTCGGTGATCGCAGCGAGTGTCTGATCAGTCATGGGTTAATTTCCGGTAGGAGACTCGTAGCGGGCCAGGTCGGCCTGGGTGTTGATATTGCGGAATGGCTCTTCGCTGCCGAAGTCCACTCTTGCGACGGACAGCGGTGCGTACCAGGCGTCGATTTTGCGGCCGCCGGCTGTGAGGAACGCAGTCAGGTTATCGAGCAGCCGGCAACTGACAAGCGCGAAAACGGGATGGGCTTGCTCACCGGTGTGAACCACGGCCAGATCGTGATTTCCCTGATCAGCAGCGTCGCTCAGTTTTTGTACCAGATCAGACGGGATAAACGGGGAATCGCAAGGGCATGTCATCAACCATGATGTTGGAGCGGCACTCAAGCCACTGTGCAGGCCGGCGAGTGGCCCGGCATAGCCGTCAATTCTATCCCCGGTGACGGGCAGCCCGAACGCTTCAAATCGATCAACATCCTGATTGGCATTAATGATCAAACCGCCAACCTGCGGTGATAGCCGCTCGATAACATGGGCGATCATTGGCCGCCCGTTGAAACCGGTCAGGGCTTTATTCGTGCCTTTGCCGTCCTCGCTCATGCGCCGGCCAAGGCCGCCGGCAAGGATTAACCCGGTGATGTCTGACTGCTTGATCATAGTGATGGCTCAGGCGAGTGCGGTGGCAGAATCTCCCGGTTCGCGAACGAAACGCTCGGCCCCGGTGAAGAGCAGGTAGTGTTTACCACGACAGCGCCCCAGCATGGTCATACCGACTTGCTCCGCGATCTGATGGCCCATCTGGGTCAGCCCGGACCTTGAGATCAGGAAAGGGATTCGCATTTGGGCGCACTTGATCACCATTTCGGATGTCAGGCGGCCAGTGGTGTAGAAGGCTTTGTCATTACCGGTTACGCCGTTAGCCCACATCCAGCCGGCAATCGCATCAACCGCGTTGTGGCGGCCAACATCTTCAACAAAAAGATTGACCTCTCCGCGATCGGGGCCGCTATTCGAACAAAGCGCGCAGCCGTGTACTGCGCCGGCTTGTTTGTAAATGGTTTCATGGTGCCGGATGTTGTCCATCATGGCTTGCATCGTCGGAGCGGTGAGGCGGGCATCCGATGCGAGTCTGATCTGATCAATTTCGCTCATCAGGTCGCCGAACATCGTGCCCTGGCCGCAACCGGTTGTCACGGTCTTGTGCGCCAGTCTTGCCTGGATTGAGGAAGCCTTGCGGGTGTCCCAGAGTGTGACACCGGTTTCGCGTAAACCGCGGGTAGTGATCGCGACCGAATCAGTTTCCCAGTCGACCTGTACGGAGGCGATTTCGCTGACCTCGTCGATCAGCCGCTGATTGCGCAAGTACCCAAGGGTGAGGAATTCTGGTGCCGCCCCCAGGGTCATCAGCGTCACCAGTTCCCGCTTGTCGAGATACAGTGTCAGGGGATGTTCACCCGCGATGCGGGTCAGTCGTCGGGCGCCGGTTTCGTCGATTGCTGCGACCTCGTGAGTCGAGGGTCGCGGATTATCGGTGAGCTCCAACATTTCAGCCACCAATGTAGGACATTTCTATCTTTCGGTCGGCCGGGGTCATGCGGGAGCGTTGTTCGGAGTAACGATCCGCGCGCACCGACCAGAGCTGGGAGATTGCGGCCAGGATTTGCTGATCGGAGAAGTCGGCGCGAATCAGACCACGCAAATCATGGCCTTCGGTGGCGAACAGACAGGTGTACAGGCGTCCCTCGGTTGACAGGCGCGCGCGCGAACAATCGCCGCAGAATGGTTGTGTCACTGATGAGATCATCCCAACCTCGCCCGATCCGTCAACATAGCGCCAGCGTTCCGCGACCTCGCCGCGGTAGTTCGGGTCAGCGATTTCCAGCGGGAATTCCGCGCTGATCCGCCTTACGATTTCGGCGCTGGGAATGACTTCGTTCATTTGCCAACCGTTGGAGGCGCCGACATCCATGAATTCGATAAATCTCAGGATGTGTCCGCTCTGTCGGAAGTAGCGCGCCATTGGCAGAATCTGGTCTTCGTTGACGCCGGCTTTGACAACCATGTTGACTTTGACCGGTCCAAAGCCGGCCTGCGCTGCGGCATCAATACCGTTCAGGACATCATCGACCGGAAAATCAACATCATTCATCGCCCGAAACGTTTGATCGTCAAGTGCGTCCAGGCTGACCGTCACTCGCTTAAGGCCGGCGTCGGCCAGACTCTGTGCTTTGCGGGCCAGGATCGACGCATTGGTTGTGAGGGTCAGGTCAAGGGGTTTGCCTTCAACGGTTTCTATACTCGCGAGTTTTTCAATCAGCTTTTCGATGTGTTTGCGCAGCAATGGTTCGCCGCCAGTGAGCCGGATTTTCTGGACGCCATGCGCGACGAACAAGCGCACAATGCGTTCGATTTCCTCGAAACTGAGCAAGGAGGACTGTGGCAGGAATTCGTAATTTTTGTCGAAGACGGACTTCGGCATGCAGTAGGTGCAGCGGAAGTTGCAGCGATCGGTGACCGAAATGCGCAAGTCATGAATCGGTCGCGCAAGTGCGTCGGAAAGCAGGCCGTTTGGCGGAGCGGCATCGTCCGGAATGATTGGCAGATCAGCGTGATAACGCGCTTCCGCAATCGGAATGGTCCGCTTGTCCATGGAGTGTCTCGTGCTACGGGTTGCTAGAACCAACAGTGTAGCAATGCAAGCGGACAAAGCCGGCTGAAGGGACAATTTCTTGTCCCTTCAGACCGTATTACGGTGTTGGCGGGTTGTCTGTCTCGATTTGCTGCAAAGGGGCAGGGGCCGCGGCCGCAGTCTTCTTGCGGACGCGACGCGGCCGCGGCGCCGCCTTGGGGGCTGCGGCAACCGGCGCCGGGCTGGAAGAGGTCTCAACCATCTGTAGGCCAGCATCCCGGACAACTTCGTCCAGATTGGCCTTTGGCTCCCTGACCGCTGGTTCCCGGGCTGGCGGGGGTTTGCTTGTCACTGGCTCAGGGTTGCTGACAGGGGCCGGTGCTGCTTGACTGGCTACGGGCTCTGCGGCTTTTTCAGGCGCGGGCGGCGGCGGCTCCGACTGAGCAACTTTTGCGGGTGCTTCAGGTTGAGCGTCTGCGGCAGTTGCGTCTGATGCCTGATCCGCGGCCGGTGCTTTAGGCGCTCTGGGAGCTCTGCGCGGCCGGCTTGGTTTGGCAGGCGCTTCGTCGGCGCCAGCTTCGTCGCTTGCCTCGGCAGGCGCTTGCGCAGTGGCAGTCTCGGTCTTGTCGTCCCGCGCCTGTACCGGCTTGCGGGACCGACTGGCACGGGCAGGCCGGGGCGCTGCCTCTTCATCGGATGCGGCAGTTGGCTCGCTGGCAGCTTCCGCGTCGGTGGTGGCCGGAGTGGCTTCAGCAGACTGTTCGCCTGACTCGTTGTCACGGCTGCCACCCCGTCGGCCCCGGCGACGTCGCGAGCGTTTGCGCGGAGACTCTTCCGAGTCATCGGTGCTGGCTTGCGCAGCGGTGTCAGTGTCGATCGCGGCAGTTTCCTCGGCCGTGGTCGGTTCGCTCAGTGCGGTTGCCGCGGCAGCAGCAGCCGCAGCCAGGCCGGCACTGGAGGCGCCATCCGGGGTCTCAGTCTGGGCGGTGTTCGTTTCCAGATCAGTGTCGGTTGCTGCGGACTGCTCGTTCTGTTTTTGAACGGTGCCCGGTTCGTTGCGACGGCGACGGCGACGGCGGCGGCCGTCTTCCCGTTGCTCATTGTCTGCTCCGGCCTCAGCAGTGGCGGCGGTCTGGTTCGGCTTGGCGGTCTCTGTTGCCCGGTCGCCTCGCGCATCTTTGGCGCCACGTCCGCGTCGCGGTTCACCATCGCGACCGCGGGCTGGTTTTTCGGCGCTGGTCTCAGCATTGGCGCCGCCTCTGCCGCGCCGGGTTCGGCCGGACCCGCTATCGTCGCGTTTGCCACGGTTGCGATCGCGTCCATTACGACCGCCACGACCTTCGCTGTTGTTGCCAGCGGTCTTGGGCGACTTGGCAGCGCTTTCGCCGGCCTCGGTATCCTTGACTTCGGACTCATTTGCCGCGCCTGATCCGCTTAGCCATCCGAACAGGCGTCCGAACAAGCCGACGCTTTCTGTCTGACTGACTGTGCTGGCGGTTTCAACGGGTTTGTCTACCGGCTTGGGAGCCGGTGAGTCTGGTGTGATGCCTTTGACTTTGGCTTCCTGGCGAGGCTTGACAGTGTCGGCGCGGCGCTCCAGATAACCCTCGTCGGCGCTTGGTCCTTCGCTGACCTGGTAACTGCTCTGGTAGGTGGCCAGGCGTTCATCGTCGTGACGCAGGCGTTCCAGTTTGTGATGCGGGGTTTCGATGTGCTTATTGGGCACCAGGACGATTTCAACTTTTGTCCGGGCTTCAAGTTTGGCAATTTCCGCGCGCTTTTCGTTCAGCAGGTAAGTGGCAACTTCGACGGGTACCTGCGCGTAAATCGCGGCCGTGTTTTCTTTCATCGACTCTTCCTGAATGACGCGCAGTACTTGCAGGGCGGAAGATTCAATGTCCCGGATAACACCGGTGCCGGTGCATCGGGGGCAGGTGATATGGGTCCCTTCATTGAGCGCCGGACGAATGCGCTGGCGCGACAATTCCATCAGGCCGAAGCGACTGATCTTGCCGGACTGGACCCGCGCCCGGTCGATATGTAGAGCGTCTTTCAGGCGCTGCTCGACTTCGCGTTGATTTCGACTGACTTCCATGTCGATGTAGTCGATCACAATCAGGCCACCGAGGTCGCGCAGTCGCATCTGGCGCGCGACTTCGTCGGCTGCTTCCAGATTCGTGCGCAGAGCGGTTTCTTCAATGTCTGAGCCACGCGTTGAGCGTGCCGAGTTGACGTCAATCGCCACCAATGCCTCGGTATGGTCGATCACGATTGAGCCACCCGATGGCAGCGGCACGTTGCGTGAGTACGCGGTTTCGATCTGATGCTCGATCTGGAAGCGGGAATAGAGCGGTGTGTCATCGACATAGCGCTTTACCCGGTTTTCCATGTCCGGCATGACGTGAGCCATGAACTGGCAAGCCTGCTGGTAGATATCGTCGGTATCAATCAGCAACTCGCCGATGTCGGGCGAGAAGTAGTCGCGGATCGCCCGGATAACCAGGCTGCTTTCCTGGTAAATCAGGAACGGCCCCGCGGACGAGCCGGCGGCGCCTTCGACCGCCGTCCAGAGTTGCATCAGGTAGTTGAGATCCCACTGAAGCTCCTCGGAAGAGCGACCGATCCCGGCGGTCCGGGCAATCAGGCTCATCCCTTTCGGATACTCGAGCTGATCCATCGTCTCGCGCAGCTCCTGGCGGTCTTCGCCTTCAACCCGGCGCGACACGCCGCCGCCTCTGGGGTTGTTGGGCATCAGGACAAGATAGCGGCCGGCCAGTGAGATGAACGTGGTTAAAGCTGCGCCTTTGGAGCCGCGCTCTTCCTTGTCAACCTGGACGATGATGTCCAGACCTTCGCTGATCGCATCCTGGATGCGCGCCTTGGAGACCTCGGTCCCCGGCTTGAAATAAGACTTGGAGATTTCCTTGAATGGCAAAAAGCCGTGCCGTTCCTCGCCGTAGTTGACGAAACAGGCCTCAAGGCTGGGCTCGATCCGGGTAATGACGCCTTTGTAGATATTGCTTTTACGGGATTCGCGTCCGGCGGACTCGATATCGATGTCGACAAGTTTCTGACCGTCGACGATGGCCACTCGCAGCTCTTCAGCGTGAGTGGCATTAAACAGCATTCGCTTCATTCGAATGACTCCATGCGCAAGATGCGTGGCCTGCGCACAGCCAGTCAAGGACGTCGAGTCGGGGTCAGACCTGGAGCGATTCAGTTAGCCGTAGGCAAAACAGACCGTCCGCATGCGTCGGGACCGCGTGCTGACGCCGACGGATAGGTCGGTCTGGCTCGGGTTGCTTGACGATGAAGAGGGTTGCCTGACATTTGCTAGTGAATTGTGTGCTGGACAGGGTTGACCTTGTCGCTGCGAGGCAGCTACCAGGTTCGACATTCTTGGCATCGACGCTCGCGGGCGTCGATCGCATTATTGAAATTCTTTCCGTTAGGTGTCACCGGCTTATCCGGTGACTGGCACTTTGCTCAAGCGTCGCAGGCTTGGTATTTACCCTTGATGGCGACCCGGTCTGGTCGCTACCACTGCGCAGTAATCGCGCGGTTCTCGCGGGTCAGAGGTGCAGGCCATCTGATAGTTTGGCCGCCGGTTCTCTGTTTGTTTCCTGCCTGACTCACACCGCCGTTCGGAAAATTGTCGGGCGTTGCATCACAAAGTAACTCTCAGAGTATAGCAATAAGCGCTTATTCAGGGGTCTGACAGCGCGCGCTGCGGGCTCCGGACACGTATTAGCTGCTTTGAGGCGGCATAGAATGGCTGCTTAGGCTGCCATTATTTGCACCTGCTAACTCCCGATGGCAAGTTTTTAAGGGCAAAAGGCTCTCATTGGCTTTCTTTTCCGGTCTAATGCCGGTTGTTGTTAAACCGGCCGGCATGCTGCGTATCCCTATGACTTCTGTTGTTTCTACCCATCAGGTGCAAACGCCATCTATCGACGAATCGAGCGATGGGCAGCGCTTGGACAACTTTCTGGCCAAGTTTTGCCAGGGGGTGCCCAAAAGTCATCTTTATCAATTGATACGCAGTGGGCAGGTGCGCGTGAACAAGGGTCGGGCGCGCCCGGATACCCGGCTGGCGCTGGGCGATGTTGTGCGGATTCCCCCGATTCGCATGAAAGACAAGCCGGTGGCGTCTGACAGTGGAATGCGACAACGATCGTTAGCCGAGCTCGGGCGACGTCTGCCGGTCCAGTTTGAAGACGATGCGCTCCTGATTATCGACAAACCGGTTGGGACCGCTGTTCATGGCGGTAGTGGCGTCTCTTCCGGGGTTATTGAGCAGTTGCGGGCCGCGCGTCCGTCGGCGCGATATCTGGAGTTGGCGCACCGACTGGATCGCGATACCTCCGGCCTATTGATTCTTGCCAAGTCCCGGCCAACGCTGCGGCGCATGCATGAGTTGTTCAGGCAGGGGAAGATGGACAAGCGCTATGTGGCGATTGCGCTGGGCAATGTGCCGCGGCGGGACAAAACAATTAAATTGCCGCTGACCCGGACTGAGCGGCCTGGCGGAGAACGACTGGTTCTGGTTGACCCAAACGGCAAGCCGGCACTGACGACGATTATTGGGGCTGGCTCTGTTGAGCTCAGGGCCATCGGGCCGGTCAGTCTCGTATCGGTCAGTTTGGGCACCGGGCGCACCCATCAGATTCGAGTGCATCTGGCGGCCAGTGGGTGGCCGGTCCTGGGGGATGCGAGATACGGCCAGTTTGAGGTGAACCGGCGGGCAGCCCAGCAGGGCTACAGCCGGATGTATCTGCATGCGCGCGAATTGAGCTTTGTTCATCCGGGTAGCAATGAGCGGATTGTCGTTCGCTCAGGCTGGCCGGCGGCGTTTTCGGAACTATTCAGTGAGCCACCGGAGCGGCCCGGCTCTGGAACAAGGAGGTTGAATGGCCAAGCTTGAGCTAATCGTGTTTGACTGGGATGGCACCGTCATGGACTCCACTGCGGCGATCGCCATGGCGATTCGTGGCGCCGCAGAAGATCTGGGTTTGCGGGTGCCGACGTTGGCTCAGGCGGCGCATGTGATCGGACTCGGGTTGTCCGACGCCTTGCAGCAGGCCGTGCCCGATTTGAAGCCTGATCAGATCGATGCTTTTACTGAGCGCTACCGGGTTCACTATTTTGCGAGCGACCCCGAGCTAATGCCTTTTGCTGGTATTCCCGAGTTGCTTGAATCATTAAGTGCTGGTCCTTTGCCAGTGGCGGTTGCGACCGGAAAATCGCGGGCCGGACTGAACCGGGTGCTGGACGCACTCGACTGGAGAAAGCACTTTATTTCGACTCGGTGTGCAGACGAAGGATTGCCCAAGCCAGACCCCTGGATGCTGAATGATCTCATCGAGGAGCTTGGTGTATCGGCCCAGGGGACGGTCATGATCGGCGATACTACTCACGATCTGGGGATGGCCAGAGCGGCAAACGTATCGGCTATCGCGGTGACTTATGGTGCGCACCCTGACCATGTGCTCAAGACCGAGCCAAGCCTGGCCATGGTTGATGACGTGGCCGCGCTTGAGGCCTGTCTGCTCGGGTTGCAGCGAGACGGCTTGCATGGATAACTGGACGCGGGCCGGCCTGGCCAAGGCGGTTCAAGATGGCGGGCCGGGGCTGCGGTTTCAGTTGCCGGTCCCCGGACAAGACAAGCCCGAGCGTGCGTTCATTGTCCGTTTTGAAGGCCAGGTGTTCGGCTACCTGAATCGCTGCGGACACGTACCGGTCGAACTCGACTGGCCCGAGGGGCAGTTTTTCGATGATGTGTCTGCCGTGATTGTCTGCGCCAGCCATGGTGCCAGTTACCACCCCGGAACTGGCGCATGCCTGGGCGGGCCGTGCGATGGCCGGGGCCTGGTCCGACTCGAAGTTCGGCTGTTGGGAGAAGAGGTTTGGGCTCGCTGGCCGTCAGATGACTGAGTGTTCCATTCCGTCGCTTGGCTTTCCTGCTCTAATTGAGCAGTAACTATTTCTCGCTGGAGTTTGCACCATGAGTGACTTTATTAATGACCCGCCGCCCAGCCCGGTCAGGAGCGGCGTGTCCAACGCGCCGTCTGCCGCTGCGCCCGCCTGGGAGCAGTCCGTGCTGGAGAAAATGGCGCTTAGTCTGGTTCACGAGCGCCGAACGGCACGCCGCTGGAATATCTTTTTCCGGCTGGTGTTTCTCGCCTACCTAATTGGTATGACGGTCTATCTGATGGGTTGGTATTCGACTGAAAACAACCCCGCAGCATCGAGCGGTGCCGGCAAACACACCGCTTTGGTCAGCATCGAAGGTGTCATTGATTCCAAGGGTAATAACAGTGCCAAGCGAATTAATAAAGCACTTCGTGCCGCGTTCAAAAGCGCCGGAACAGCGGGCGTCGTGTTGCGCATAAACAGTCCCGGCGGGTCTCCGGTTCAAAGCGGGTTAATTTATCGAGAAATTAAACGATTAAGGGAAGTTAATCCAGATACGCGTTTAATCGCAGTGGTCGAGGAGATTTGCGCCTCGGGTGGCTACTATGTGGCAGCGGCTGCCGACGAAATCCATGTTGATCGGGCAAGTCTGGTGGGGTCAATCGGTGTGTTGATCAACGGATTCGGGTTTACGGGCGCTATGCAAAAACTCGGGGTTGAGCGACGCCTGTTTACCGCAGGCGAGAACAAGGGTTTCCTCGATAGTTTTTCACCCGTCTCGCCGGGGCAGCGAGACCACATCCAGGAGATGCTTGGCGATATTCACCACCAGTTCATTGACTCGGTGCGGGAAGGGCGCGGCGACCGTCTGAAGAGTGATGCTGACTTGTTTACCGGGCTTGTCTGGACCGGCGCCCGTTCGGTTGATCTGGGGCTGGCCGACAAGATGGGTTCGGTCCGCCAGGTCGCGACTGAGATTTTTGCGGCCGAGAAGGTTGTTGATTTCAGCAGTCGCGACTCGTTCGCAGAGCGCCTGGCCAAGCGGATCGGTGTGCAACTGGCGGAGTCATTCGGGCTTGGCGTGCGCGAGTCGGTTGACGGGGTGAGTTGGCGCTAGCAGCCGTCACTGGCCAGTGGAGGGCAGCCGGCCTGTTCAAGTATCGAGCAAAGCGCAATCAGCGGGAGTCCGATCAGGGCTGTGGCGTCGGGGCCTTCGACCGCCTTCAGTAATGCGACGCCGAGTCCCTCGCTCTTTGCGGAGCCAGCGCAGTCATACGGTGTTTCGGCCAGCAGGTAACGTTCGATCTGTTGGTCAGTGAGGGTCCGGAAGGACACCTCTGTGGTCACCAGATCGCTCCAGGCCTGTTCGGTGTCGGCCCGAACAACTGACAAGGCGGTATGAAAAGCGACCTTCCGGCCCGATTGCGCGCGTAGCTGATCGACCGCCCGAGCGTGGTTGCCCGGTTTTCCCAGTGGCGACAGTCCGTCCAGGGTCGCCACCTGGTCGGAGCCGATAATCAGTCTTCCGGTGTTATCTGAGGCCGAGGCGGTTTGGTTGAGCGCGACTTTGACCGCTAGCGCTTTGGCCAGCGCGAGTCGGGCGGCCAGATCTGTCGGTAGCTCGCCCGGTAGCGGCGTTTCGTCAACCTCCGGGTTTTCGCGGGTAAACGCCAGGCCCAGGCGGTTAAGCAGTTCGGCGCGGTAGGGCGAGGTTGATGCAAGTACCAGCATGGCGGGATCCGGGGGGATGGTAGGACTCGAGATAATATATAAGCCCTTCAAAGAGCGGTTTGCATGAAAGACTCAACTAACAACTTTGCCGGAGCCGACCCCTTTGATCTGGCGCGGCGATCGGTCGCCCTGAGCGGCAGCCCGTCTGTTGAGACGCTGACGCGTCTTGCCTCGGCGCTGGCTTCGGTTGACGGCGTCTTGCGCTGGCGGGCGGCGTTTTCTCAGGCCGTACAGGCAGATCAGAGCTATCAGTCCTGGCTCGAACTCGAGCTGGCGGCAACGCTTCAGGTGCCCTGCGCAATTTGCGGGGACCCGGTTACGGTCCCGGTGGACGAGCGGCGCCGGTTCCTGCTCGTTCGGGACGAGCAGGATGCCGCTGACAGGGACGAGCAGGCCCAGGAATATGATGTCATTGCGGCCGATGATCTGTTCAATCTGGCGGACCTGATCGAAGACGAGGCGATTTTATCGATTCCATTGCTCTGCCGGCATGAAATCTGCCCGGCTGCAGCCGAGGCAGATACTGCCGCCGTGGCAAGTGAGCCTGAAACACAGCAGCCGTTCGCTGGCCTGTCGGAGTTGCTTACGGGTGGCAAGCGTCCCAGTGACGACAGCCCGGAGGGGTGACAATTAGCCAACGGGGGGGCAAGAACAGTGCTGAGCCTGTTACAATGCGCGATTAACTTTTTCACTGGTACCTGAATCATGGCCGTTCAGCAAAACAAACGCTCCCCTTCTCAGCGCAATATGCGCCGTGCGCACGACGGCGCCACCGATGCGCCGCTGGCTGTAGAGCCCACGACCGGCGAAGTTCATCGGCGTCATCACATTAGCCCGAATGGCTACTATCGGGGCAAAAAAGTCGTTCAGACAAAATCTGACGACTGATTGCTGACGACTGATCGCTGACAAAAGATCATCTGATTCCCGATGTCGAGCGACAGACTGCGTTGATCGCTGAATTCGGACGAATCTGCCAGTGACCATCACCATTGCAGTGGACTGCATGGGTGGAGACCACGGTACTGTCGTAACAGTGCCTGCCTCTATCGCCTTTTTGAAGCGTAATGCTGACGCCAGCCTGTTGCTGGTTGGAAGACAGGCGCAAATCGAAGCAGCCATTGGTCAGGAACGGCTTACTGCTGCGCAGCAAAGCCGTATAAGCATTGAACACACTGACGAAGTTGTCGAAATGGACGACCCGCCGGCTGTTGCCTTGCGCTCAAAACGAAAGTCTTCAATGCGCCTCGCTGCGCAAGCGGTTCGTGACGGACGCGCTGACGCCTGTATTAGCGCGGGCAATACAGGCGCACTGATGGCGATTTCGCGATTTGTTCTCAAGATGATGCCCGGTATCGAACGCCCGGCAATTGCGACTCAGCTACCCCACCGAAACAACGGCACGACCACGATGCTCGATCTCGGGGCCAATGTGGATTGTGAGCCCGAGCATCTACTTCAGTTCGCTCTGATGGGTTGCGCGCTCGTGACAGCGCTCAATGATCAGGAGAACCCATCAATTGGCCTGTTGAACATTGGTGAAGAAGTCATTAAGGGCAACGACATTGTCAAACAGGCCGCTTTGCTGATTCGCGATTCCGGTTTGAATTTTTACGGCAACGTCGAAGGCAACGACATCTATAGTGGCGCGGTGGATGTCATCGTCTGCGATGGTTTCGTCGGCAATGTGGCGCTAAAGACGTCAGAAGGATTAGCGCAAATGCTGGGCGACTTCATTCGCGAGGAGTTCACCCGCCATGCGCTTACCAAGCTGATGGCATTGTGTTCGTTTCCGGTGTTGCGACGTTTCAAGCGGCGTGTTGATCACCGTCGGTACAACGGTGCCGCGTTGGTCGGTCTCAAAGGCGTGGTTTTCAAGAGTCACGGCTCAGCAGATGCGCTGGCTTTTGAATCGGCAATTGGCCGGGCGCATCACGCGGCCAGCAATCGCCTGTTAGACCGGATCTCCGAAACCCTTGAAGCGGTTCAGGCAAAACAGGCTGGTAACCAACAGAATCCAGAAGGCCTTGAGGCAATGGCGCCATGAGTTTGAATTCCAGAATTGTTGGCTCGGGCTCAGTGCTCCCGGGCAATCCCATTTCCAACGATGAATTGGCGCAGCGCCTGGCCAAGCAAGGGGTTGAAACCTCGGATGACTGGATTGTGGCGAGAACCGGGATTCGCCAGCGCTATTTTGTTGATGGCCAGACCACCAGCGAACTGGCTACCGAGGCTGCGCGCCGGGCACTTCAAGATGCCTCGCTTGCGCCTGAGGCCATTGACCTGATTATTGTTGCAACTTCCACGCCCGACTGGATCTTTCCCAGTACTGCGTGTCTGGTGCAAAAAGCGCTTGGCGCGCCGGGTGGGGCGGCGTTTGACGTGCAAGCCGTCTGTTCTGGATTTGCCTATGCGGTGGCCAATGCCGACGCTCTTATCAAAGCCGGGGTTGCCCGGACGGCGATTGTTATTGGTGCCGAGACGTTTTCGGGCATTCTTGACTTCACCGATCGCACGACCTGCGTGTTGTTTGGCGATGGCGCGGGCGCGATAGTCCTGACGGCGGACGAGCGTCCCGGTGGCGTGCTGGCCTCGCGGATGCACGCTGATGGTCGCCATGAGAATATTCTTCGTACGCCTGGAAATGTCTCGGGCGGTCAGGTGCATGGCAATCCGTTCCTGACGATGGACGGTCAGGCCGTGTTCAAGCTGGCGGTGGGCGTCCTTAATTCAGTGGCGCACGAAGTGCTTGAGGCTGCGGGGCGTACGGTTGCTGATGTCGATTGGTTGATTCCGCATCAGGCCAATGTCCGTATCCTTAACGCGACTGCTCGAAAAATCGGTATTCCGACTGAAAAAGTAGTTGTGACTGTCGACTCTCATGCCAATACATCGGCGGCGTCGGTGCCGCTTGCTTTTGATGCTGCACGACGGGATGGTCGAATCAAGCCCGGACACCTGGTGATGTTTCAGGGCGTTGGTGGTGGTTTTACCTGGGCTGCAAATCTGGTGGAGATGGTTTGATGAAATTGGCATGTGTATTCCCGGGGCAAGGGTCGCAATCAGTTGGAATGCTTGGCGACTTTGTAAACGAGCCCGCTTATCGTGAACTGTTCGGCCTGGCCGATAAAAACCTCGGCGAGCCATTGCTGTCAAAGCTGGTTTCTGAAGGTCCGGCCGACGCGCTCAGCCTGACCACGAACACCCAGCCTGCCATGTTGATCGCCGGACTGGTCTGTTACCGGGTCTGGTTGGCTGCCGGTGGCCCGTCAGCAGAGGTTGTGGCCGGCCATAGTCTTGGTGAATACACCGCGCTGGTTGCTGCGGGTGTTTTGACCGACGAGCAGGCGATCTCGCTGACCCGTTTGCGCGCCGATGCGATGCAAAGCGCCGTGCCGGTGGGCGTTGGCTCGATGGCGGCTATTCTGGGCCTGACCGATGAGGACGTGGTAGCAGTATGCGCTGCCGCCAGTGATAGTGCTCAGGATTTGCAGGTCGCGCCCGCTAACTTTAATGCGCCATCACAGGTTGTAATTGCCGGGCATAAGGCGGCGGTCGAGCGTGCTTGCGTGCTGGCCAAGGAAAAAGGCGCCAAGCGCGCTCTGCCGCTCGCGGTTTCTGCGCCGTTTCATTCAGCGCTACTTGAGCCCGCTGGCGTCAAACTTGCTGCCGCGCTGCAGGAGTTGACCCTGCAATCGCCGTCGGTTCCACTTGTAAACAACGTGGATGTCGCGGTTAATCAAACGCCGGCCGATATTGCGGATGCGCTGGTGCGCCAGGCCTATAGCCCGGTGCGCTGGGTCGAGTGTGTCAGGAAAATGCAGGAAATGGGGGTAACCCATGTAGTGGAGTTTGGTCCGGGCAAGGTGCTTACCGGCCTGATCGGACGGGTCGATAAGTCAATCAAAACAGCGTGTGTTCATGATCGCGCTTCGCTTGATGCTGCACTCGGCTTGCTTGCCTGAGCCCATGCCTGTAACTGAAATCAACGCAGGAGCCAGTCTGATGCAGAACACCTGGGGTATGCAATGAACATGGAAGGACAAGTTGCCGTTGTCACGGGCAGCTCAAGGGGAATCGGGCAGGCGATTGCGCTGGCGTTGGGCAAACAAGGCGCCACCGTAATTGGTACCGCGACCAGTGACGCCGGAGCCGCAGCGATAAGCGAAACATTCAAAGCGAATGAAATAAACGGCCGCGGCGTCTGTCTCGATGTAAACGATACGGCCGCCTGTCAGGCATTGATTGCTGATATCGGCGCCAGAGAAGGCGTGATTGCGGTGCTGGTTAACAACGCTGGCATTACCCGCGATACCCTGGCGATGCGAATGAAGGCGGATGATTGGTCGGCCGTCATTGATACCAATCTAAGCGCCGTTTTCCGCTTGTGTCAGTTGGTGATCAAGCCAATGATGAAGGCCCGATATGGCCGTATCGTGAATGTGACCTCGGTGGTCGGCGCATCTGGCAACGCGGGGCAGGCAAATTATGCTGCTGCGAAGGCCGGAGTTGCCGGGTTGTCCCGCTCGCTGGGACGGGAGCTGGGCTCCCGGAACATAACCGTCAATTGCGTGGCGCCCGGATTCATTGATACCGACATGACCCGTGAATTGCCTGAAGCTCAGCGCGATGCCTTGCTCGGGCAGATTCCGGTACAGCGGCTTGGGCGGCCTGAAGAGATCGCCGCTGCAGTCAGTTTTCTGGCCGGCCCGGAAGCAAGCTACATTACCGGCGCCACACTGCACGTCAATGGCGGCATGTACATGGAGTAGTGGTGCAGACCTTTTGAGCCACAAATTGGTAAGATTTGCGTTTGTTGTTGATATGACAGCCGATTTATTCAATTCAGATGGGTTGTTCCCGTAAAATTCACCCTTATCTGCGAATCGGGCAATGGTCGGTGTGTTTTTCGATAAATTTGCCGATGGCCGGCGAAGTAACTGATGCAAGACCTAGCGTTATACCGTGACTAACAAGATTGATGCCGTGTTTGCCGTGACGGCGGGCACGCCAAGAATTAACCCTGGAGAAAATAATGGAAGATCTCGAACTGCGAGTCAAAAAGATTGTTGCAGAGCAACTTGGTGTTAATGAAGCCGATGTCAAAATCGATTCGGCGTTCGTCGACGACCTTGGCGCTGATTCGCTTGATACCGTCGAACTGGTTATGGCACTCGAAGACGAGTTCGATACCGAGATTCCTGATGAGCAAGCTGAAAAGATCACCACGGTTCAACAGGCAATTGATTACGTAAAGGCTCAGTCAAAGGCTTGATGAAGTGAGTAAACGTCGTGTTGTCGTGACAGGGCTGGGTATTGTCAGCCCGGTCGGAAATGATATTTCCACCGCCTGGTCCAACATCATTGCCGGCAAAAGCGGTATTGGTCCGGTGACGCGTTTCGATGCGTCGGAAATGTCGACCAGGATTGTCGGGGAGGTCAAAGACTTTGACCCGTCTGCCTATATGGCCAGCAAAGAGGTCCGGCACTTCGATACCTTCGTGCATTACGGCATCGCCGCTTCAACCGAAGCGGTCAAAGACAGCGGTATCGAAATTAACGAATCGACTGCCGAGCGAATCGGCGCGATGGTGGGTTCCGGTATTGGCGGTTTGCCAATGATCGAACGTACCCATAGTGATCTCGTCAACAAAGGGGTTCGTCGCGTCTCGCCGTTCTTTGTACCCGGCTCGATTATCAATATGGTGTCGGGGCAACTGGCGATTAATCTGGGCCTGAAAGGGCCCAATCTGGCGATTGCAACCGCATGTACCACCGGCTTGCACTGCATAGGTCAGTCGGCCCGGATCATCGCCTATGGTGATGCTGACGTCATGGTCGCGGGTGGGGCCGAGTCGACCATATCGCCGTTGGGTCTGGGTGGCTTTATAGCGGCTCGCGCTGTGTCTCAGCGCAACGACGATCCGGAAGCCGCGAGTCGGCCATGGGACAAGGATCGCGACGGTTTCGTGCTTGGTGAGGGCGCCGGAGTGATGGTCCTTGAGGAGTACGAATACGCCAAACGCCGCGGCGCGCGCATTTATGCCGAACTGGTTGGCTTTGGGATGAGCGCTGATGCCCATCACATTACGTCCCCTGAGACTGACGGGCCTCGCAGAGGCATGGTTGCCGCTCTGAAGGATGCTGGCTGCAACGCCGATGAGGTGTCCTATCTGAATGCTCACGGTACTTCGACGCCAGTCGGTGATACCAACGAGACCGAAGCGATCAAACTCGCTCTTGGTGATCATGCGAAAAAGATCGTCGTCAACTCAACAAAGTCCATGACCGGGCATTTGCTCGGCGGTGCTGGTGGCATTGAGAGCGTCTTTTCGGTGCTTGCACTGCATAACCAGATTTCGCCGCCGACGATCAATCTGGATAACCCGGACCCGGAATGCGATCTTGATTACTGTGCCAATGAGGCCCGCGATGTCTCGATCAAATATGCCATGAATAATTCATTCGGTTTTGGTGGCACCAACGGCACAATACTGTTCAGTAAACCCTGAGTTCGGCCGTCCCCCGATAGTCTTAGTCCCTGCGGACGGCTGACTCGGCCAGGGAGTGTTCGTTAATCGTATCGTTTCGGCAATGAAGTCTCATTCCGACACAACCCGGGCTGCCGGACAGCCGGAAGTCCCCGGTCATTCCGCCGACCCGCCGTTACCCGCGTTCCTGGAGCTTCAAAACCATGTTTTGCCGGTCTGGCGGCAACCGGTCTGGTGGTTGGCCGTTTTGACGGTAATTCCATTGTTGGCTTCCTGGGTCCAGTCTCCACAATTGTTGTCCTGTCTGGGATTCGGATTGCTCGTGATGGCTCGGTTTGCATCGCGCCGCGCGGCCCTGGCCGGGCCGGTAATGATTGTTGGCCTTGATGGCAAAGCCCGGTTGGCCGGGCAGCCGGGTCAGCCGGCGCCGCTCATTATTCTGTTTGCCTGGCAGGGGCATCAAAGCGCCCGGCTGGTGTTCCGCCTGCCGTCTGGCGGATCTATCGACTGGTTTATCAGCCGTGGCCGGTTGGGCGATGCACAATGGCGGTGTCTATCTGCCTGGCTGGGCTGGCTTGCGCGTGCTCAGGTTAATTCCGGGGCTCAATAACGATCCATTCCGAGACTCATTGGGTTTACGATCCCGTTTTGGCTTTTCTCCTACGATTCGTAGCCTTGTTTTTGTGAGGTTCGCCTCAATTTGCTACCGTGTCTGTCTGTCACCCTCTGGAACCTGCTGATGTCCAAACTGCTCAATAGTCTTCTTGGCGGCCTGATGAGCGCTGCTTTTCTGATTGCTCCGGTTGCCGCTGAAGCCCGCACGGGCCTGCCCGAATTTGCCGATCTGGTCGAGCTGGCCGGTCCTGCAGTCGTGAATATCCGGACAACCGCCGCGCGCAGCAAAAGGGCGAGCAGCCAGGGTCGGGTACCGATTCCAGAGGGCATGGATGAGAATGATCCATTCTTCGAGTTCTTTCGCCGGTTTTTCCCGCCTGGCGAGGGCGGACCGGGCGAGCAGCCTCGCGCAGCGCCAAAAGCACCTGGTGCCCAGCCTCAGCGTCCGCGTGGTGTCGGCTCCGGTTTTGTGTTTACACCTGACGGTTACGTAATGACCAACCATCACGTGGTGGATGGCGCTGATGCAATCTATGTGACATTTAGCGATGACCGTGAATTCAAGGCCAAGTTGATCGGTTCCGATAAGCGAACCGACGTGGCGGTCGTCAAAATTGACAGCAAGGATCTGCCGAGTCTGGTGATTGGCGACCCGAACAAGCTGCGAGTTGGCGAATGGGTATTGGCGATTGGTTCACCGTTCGGTCTCCAAAATACGGTGACGGCTGGCATTGTTTCTGCCAAAGGTCGCGATACCGGCGACTACCTGCCGTTCATTCAGACTGATGTGGCGGTGAATCCGGGTAATTCCGGTGGCCCGCTGATTAACATGAGTGGCGAGGTCGTTGGCATTAACTCTCAGATCTACAGCCGCACCGGCGGGTTCATGGGTATTTCATTTGCCATTCCCATCGATGAGGCAATGAATGTCGCCAGCCAGTTGCGTTCAGAGGGCCGGGTGGTTCGGGGTCGTATTGGTGTGGGAATTGCGGAAGTCACCAAAGAGATAGCAGAGCCGCTCGGGCTGCCCAATGCCAACGGAGCACTGGTTCGAAGTGTCGCGAAAGACGGCCCTGCCGAAGAAGGTAAGGTGCAGATCGGCGACATAATTGTCGAATTCGACGGCCGCGAAATTGCCAAGGCGAGCGATTTGCCCCGGATTGTTGGCGGGACCAAGCCGGGTACCGAAGTCAGCATGAAGGTCTGGCGTAAAGGGGCAGAAAAGACGCTGAACCTGACTGTTGGCGAATTAAAACCAGACAGTGGTGCAGCGGCGCGCAACAAGCCCAAGGCCCCGAAGAAAGAAGAGCGCGCTGATGCCTCCGCGAACTCGCTGGGTCTTGGTGTGGTCAGTCTGCCAAAAGACAAAGCCAAGGCGCTTCGTATTCCGGGTGGTGTGCTGGTCGAGGCGGTCGAAGGCCCGGCAAAGGCTGCCGGCCTGCGTGCTGGCGACATTGTTCTGACGATCAACAATGTTGATGTCGATTCGGTGCCGAAATTCAATGCCGTGGCAGCCAAGCTGGAAGATGGCAAGACAGCCGTCTTGCTGGTGCAGCGTGGCGAATCGGCTCAGTACGTACCGCTGAAACCAGGGCGTTAAAGCCTGACAGGCCCTGCGGGGCCTGTCTTTGCGATCTTTTGGCTGGCCTGCTGATGGCAGGCTGCTGTCCGAACGAGCCGGCATTCGTCTAAAGTGACCGAAACCGGGCTTTCTACCCGGAATTGCTGCTTAGAGACAACGAATCGCCGGTCCCGACTGCTAGAATTACCCCACGCGTCGAACTCTCGGCGCGTTTCTTGTGCACCCAGATGCAGCATATCCGTAACTTTTCCATTATTGCCCATATCGATCACGGCAAATCAACGCTGGCTGATCGACTAATCCACCGCTGTGGCGGCCTTAGTGACCGCGAAATGAGTGAGCAGGTGCTCGACTCAATGGACCTTGAGCGCGAACGCGGGATTACGATCAAGGCGCAAACCGCCACGCTGGCCTACAAGGCCGCCGACGGTGAGACCTATCAGCTCAACCTGATTGATACGCCCGGCCATGTCGATTTCTCCTATGAGGTGAGCCGCTCGCTGTCCGCGTGTGAGGGCGCGCTGTTGGTCGTGGATGCCTCGCAGGGCGTGGAGGCTCAGACGGTCGCGAACTGCTATACCGCGATTGATCTCGGCGTCGAGGTGATCCCTGTTCTGAACAAGATGGATCTTGCCTCGGCCGAGCCAGAGGTCGCGGCTCGTGAGATAGAAGACGTCATTGGTATTGATGCCTCGAATGCTGTGCGCGCGAGCGCTAAGACAGGCTTGGGGATCGATGAAATCCTGGAGCAAGTCGTCTCCCTGGTACCGCCTCCGAAGGGCGATCCGGAGGCGCCGTTGAAAGCCCTGGTCGTTGATTCCTGGTTCGATAATTATGTTGGCGTCGTGATGTTGATTCGGGTTGTAGACGGCATTTTGCGCGCCAAAGACAAAGTCAAACTGATGGCATCGCCCGGTCAGTTCAACGCCGAAAACATTGGCGTGTTTACCCCCAAATCAGTTGCGCGCAAAAGCCTGAGCGCCGGCGAAGTCGGGTTTGTGATTGCAGGTATCAAAGAGCTCAGCGTTGCCAAGGTTGGCGATACGCTAACCCACCACGCCAAGCCGGCGGCCGCCCCATTGCCGGGTTTCCGGGAAGTCAAGCCGGCAGTTTTTGCCGGCTTGTATCCGGTTGAAGCGAATCAGTTTGAATCTATGCGCGAAGCGCTGGAGAAGCTCAAGCTTAATGATGCTGCGCTACAGTTTGAACCTGAAGTCTCGCAGGCGCTTGGCTTTGGTTTTCGCTGCGGCTTTCTTGGCATGTTGCACATGGACATTGTTCAGGAGCGGCTGGAGCGAGAATTCGACATCGATCTGATCACAACTGCACCGACGGTCGTGTACGAGGTGATGATGCGAGACGGTTCTGTGATCAAGGTCGAGAACCCATCCAAGCTCCCTGATCAAAGCAAGATCGAAGAAATTCGCGAGCCCATGGTGAATGTCACGGTGTTTGTGCCGCAGGAATATGTCGGCACAGTAATGACGCTTTGTACCGGTAAGCGTGGTGTGCAGAAAAATCTGCTTTATCACGGGCGCCAGGTGCAGTTGACTTACGACTTACCGATGAATGAAATCGTGATGGATTTCTTCGATCGGCTGAAGTCGGCGACCCGGGGGTACGCGTCCATGGACTATGAATTCAACGAGTATCAACCGTCCGACGTCATCAAACTGGACATCCTTGTTAATGGTGAAAGGGTTGATGCGTTGTCTCTGATTGTGCACCGTTCTGTCGCGACTTCCCGCGGCCGTGATGTCGCCTCCAAGATGCGCGAACTCATTCCGCGCCAGATGTACGACGTTGCCATTCAGGCCGCGATTGGTTCGACCATCATTGCTCGCGAGAATGTCAAAGCCTTGCGTAAGAACGTACTCGCCAAGTGCTATGGCGGTGACATCTCACGCAAGAAGAAACTGCTGGAAAAACAAAAAGCCGGGAAGAAGCGTATGAAGCAGGTGGGTAGTGTCGAGATTCCCCAGGAAGCGTTTCTGGCCGTGCTACAAGTGGAGAGCCGATGAATTTTGCTCTGATTCTGTTTTTGCTGTTATTGGTGACGTTCATCGCCTGGTTGCTCGAGAAATTTATCCTGAAGCCGGCGCGTGAGAAGAAGGCATACGCAGAGATTCAGCATTTCGACCAATCGTTGGCACCCGCGTTGCGGGACAGTCATGGTGAGCAGGCGGTAGAGGCACAGCGGCATGCTCTGCGAACCAGCCGACTGCGCCAACCGCTGTGGGTCGAATACACGGCTGGCCTGTTTCCAGTCATTCTGATTGTGTTTGGTCTGCGCTCTTTTGTCGTCGAACCGTTCAAAATTCCGTCAGGGTCTATGATTCCCACCCTGATGATCGGAGACCTGATTCTGGTCAACAAGTTCTCTTACGGGGTACGGCTGCCAATCATCCATACCAAGATTGCCGACCTGGGGAGTCCGGATCGCGGCGATGTAATGGTTTTCCGTTATCCGAGAAACGAGTCGGAGAATTACATCAAGCGTGTGGTTGGTTTGCCTGGAGATACGGTTTCGTATCTCAATAAACGGCTGAAAATCAATGGTGAATTCGTTGAGTTGGATCCAGATGGTCGTTATGTGGACTCGGAGCGTTTGACAGAAGTTCCCAAATACCTAGAATCATTGGGAGAAAAACCGCATAACATATTGACTAACCTAGAGAAAGCGCCCGATATTAGACCTGTCGAGCAATTCCCCATGATTAGCAATTGCCGCTATTCTAGTGACGGTATTGTGTGCAAAGTGCCGGACAATCACTACTTTGTCTTGGGCGACAATCGTGAGAGCAGCCTCGATAGTCGCTTCTGGGGATTTGTCCCTGAAAAGAACATTGTCGGCAAGGCGTTCTTCATCTGGATGAACTTTGGTGATGTTTCCCGGGTAGGCTCGTTTCACTAAAGCCAATCGCTTCAGGCAACCCCCAAGTTGATTCGCCCATAACCGGCAATAACAATTACGACCCAGGATGTTTAACTCAATGAGCTCACTTCGTACCAGGCACCAATCAAACGCTTTAATGCCAGCTGCACCGCGTCGTCGGCAGTCTGGTGTTTCGATGATCTTGTTGCTGCTGATAGGAACGCTGCTATTCATTGTTGGGGGCGCCGCATTAAGAGTGGCGCCGACCGTGCTTGAGTACCGTTCGATTCAAGACGCGATCGATCGTTCACTGGAAGAAGGCACGGCGCCGCTGATTCGCCGTTCGTTTAACCGTGCCGCCGCCATTGACAACATTACTTCGTTGACTGGTGCCGATCTGATTATTGAAATGGTCGATGGCAAGCCTGATGTGACCTTTGAGTACGAGAAGCGAATCCCGCTGGCCGGACCGGTCAGTCTCGTGGTTGATTATCGACGCGAGGGGTCAACGAAGCCCTGATGAATGGATGTTGAAGCGCTCGAGCGCAGTCTCGACCACAAGTTTTCTAATGGCAACCTGCTCAAACAGGCGCTGACGCACCGGAGCTTTGGTCAGCCGAATAATGAACGCCTGGAGTTTCTAGGCGATTCAGTGCTGAACTGCGCTATAGCAGCCTTGCTGTTTCAGCGTTTCCCTTCTGAGGATGAAGGCGACCTATCCCGCCTTAGAGCATTCCTGGTCAAGCAGCAGGCGCTTTACCGGGTTGCCCAGCGAATCGGCTTTGGTGAGTTGCTGTTACTCGGTGAGGGCGAGAGTCGTAGTGGCGGTTTCAGACGACCTTCAATTCTGGCGGATGCGCTTGAGGCCTTGATCGGAGCGGTTTATCTGGATGCCGGCTTTGATAAGGCGCGCGCTATGATCGGCCGCCTTTATGAGCCCGAACTTGCTGCGGCGGACCCCAAAACTACCGGCAAGGACGCCAAGACGCGTTTGCAGGAAGAATTACAAAGACGGCGTTTACCGTTGCCTGTTTATTCGGTCGTGGCAACCCATGGTGCTGCTCACAGCCAGACGTTTGATGTTGAGTGCCAGATAGCCAAACTGGAGGTCAGTGTCAGCGGTACTGGTGCGACCCGTAGAGCGGCCGAACAGTCCGCGGCCGAGCTGGCGCTCGAAGCATTGGCCAGCCAGGAATCAGTCGGTCGGGCTTCCAAACCGGCCAGTCGCAAGCCCAGAGCCAGCCGGGCCAAGAAAAGCCCCGTCAAGAGCGCAGCTGCCGCTGATGGCAAAACCTCTCCCGCCAGGACCGCACACGGGAAAAAACCGCTTACCCGAAAAGGGCCGGCGCGCAAGAGCGGCGAAACAGCCTCAGGGAGCAAATCATGACTGAGCCCGTTGCTAACGCGCTACCTGAAGATAATTTTCACTGCGGCTATGTCGCGATAGTTGGCCGTCCGAATGTCGGTAAATCAACACTGATGAATCGGCTTGTCGGGCAGAAACTAGCCATTACCTCGGACCGCCCTCAGACAACCCGGCACCGGATCACCGGCGTGGTGAACAGACCCGGCGCGCAACTCTTGATGCTTGATACCCCGGGCATTCAACAACGCGAAAAGAATGCGATGAACCGGGTCTTAAACAAGACGGCCCGCCAGGTCGCGCAAGAGGCTGATGTTGTCGTGATGGTTGCCGATGCACGTCGCTGGAGCGATGAAGACCGCGCGATTGCCGCCGCGCTGCCGCGCAAGCTGCCGTGTCTGCTCGCCTTGAACAAGATAGATTCGGTTACCGATCGGCAGGCCGTGTTCGACCTGGCGCCGATTATCCAGGGGGAGTTCTCTTTCGATGAATTGGTGCCCATCAGTGCCAAGTCAGGTCATCAGATTGATCTGTTGGCTGACCTGTGTGCGGCCCGGTTACCAACCGGTCCGGCATGGTTTGATGAGCAAACCCTGACGGACCGTAGCGAGCGTTTTCTGGCGTCAGAGCTGATCAGGGAAAAGCTCTTTCGACATCTCGGCGCCGAGTTGCCTTATGCGACAACCGTCATGATTGAAGGCTTCGAACAAAAAGGGAAACTCCGTCGCATTCAGTCAACTGTTCTAGTCGAGCGCGCCAGTCAGAAAGGGATTGTTCTGGGCGCAGGCGGCGCCCGCATGAAGCAGATGGCCACCGAAGCCCGGATGGATCTGGAAAAATTGTTTGACGGCCCGGTATTTCTAGAAGTTTTTGTGAAAGTTCGGTCTGGCTGGGCGGACAACGAGCAAAGCCTGCGCGCCTACGGCTACGAGTAAGCCAAGCGGAGTCGCCATTGGCCAGAGAACGCATTACAGACCAGCCAGCCTTCCTGTTGCATTCGGTCCCCTACAGCGAGACCAGTCTGGTGCTGGATTTGCTCACGCGTGACCACGGCAGGATTGCTGCTTTGGCGAAAGGTGCCAAGCGACCGCGCTCCGCGTTGCGAGCTGTTTTGCTGCAATTTCAGCCATTGCTGGTGGCCTATACCGGACGGGGCGAGTTGCGCACACTGACGGGGGCCGACTGGCAAGGCGGCCTGGAATCTCCGCGCGGCAACGGGCTGATGTCCGCCTTTTACCTGAATGAGTTGCTAATGCGCCTGATCGCTCGCGAAGATCCATGCCCCGAGGTCTTTGATGAGTATGAACGTGCATTGCGCCAGATTGCGACCGGAACCGAATTGGAATCGACCTTGCGTCGTTTTGAATGGACGCTGATGCGCGAGACGGGCGTTGCGCCTGATCTCACCACTGATGCTGCCGGCAAAGCGATCGAGGCTGGCAAGCATTACCACTGGATTCCCAATGGCGGGTTTGCGCTCAGTGAGCCTACCGACAATTCGGTGAGTGGTGAGACCTTGACCGGGCTGGCTGCCAATCAGTTTGACAATGACAGGATTCGGCAACAGGCTAAACACCTGACCCGCCGGATCATGACGCACTGTCTTGACGGCTGGCAGTTGAGTACCCGCAAAATCATGCAGGATCTCCAAAGACATTAACCTTAACGATTGCGAGTTTTTATGATTGAACTGGGTGTCAATATCGATCACGTGGCGACGCTGCGCCAGGCTCGCCGGACCTATGAACCCGATCCGCTCTGGGCGGCCGCAGAAGCGCACCTGGGGGGCGCTGACGGGATTACCGTGCATTTGCGTGAGGACCGTCGACATATTCAGGATGCCGATGTCTGGCGTTTGCGCGATCAGACCCAGATCAAACTGAATCTCGAAATGGCGCCCACCGAAGAAATGATATCGCTGGCCATTGAGATGAAGCCTGAAATGGCGATGCTGGTGCCCGAAGGACGCCAGGAAGTAACCACCGAAGGCGGCCTGGATGTTCGATCACAGCAAGCGGCGATTGCCCGTGCGATCGGCCGGCTGAACGATGCCGGCATCATGACGAGTATTTTTATTGATGCTGTTCCCGGGCAGGTAGAGGCCGCTCATCAGGCTGGCTCTCAAGTCTGTGAGATTCACACCGGGCCTTATGCCCAGGCGTTTCATGACTTGGGGCGGGATGTCGAAAGTGTCGCGGTAAAAACCGAACTGGCTCGAATTCGAGAGGCCGGTGAGGCGGTTCAAGACCTTGGGATGCGATTCAACGCCGGCCATGCGCTGAACTATTTCAACGTCCAGCCGGTGGCCGCTCTTAAAGGGATTCGCGAGCTGCACATCGGCCATGCGATTGTCGCACGAGCGATGTTTGTTGGCGTGCGTGAAGCGGTGCGCGAGATGAAACGACTGATGCGTGAAAGCGCTGGTGCTGCATGATTTACGGCATCGGCACCGATATTGTGATCATCGCCCGCATCGAGAAACTGATCGAAAAATGGGGCGATCGCTTTCCTCGCCGTGTGCTGGGGCCGGAGGAGTTGGCTGAGTACCGTCGACGCCTGAGCCGGGGAGCACATGGCGCCGGCTATGCCGCACGGTATCTGGCCAAGCGGTTTGCCGCCAAAGAAGCATTTTCCAAGGCGATCGGACTGGGGTTGCGCGGCCCAATGACCTTGTTGTCACTCCAGGTCCTGAATGCCCGCGGTGGCAAACCCGAATTGAGGCCTCGCAAAGAATTGGTCGGCTGGCTGGCGGAACGAAATCTGGTGGGGCATGTGTCCCTGTCCGATGAGGTCGATAGTGCAGTGGCTTTTGTCGTGGTGGAAGTGCGCGAGCCGCAAGACGGTGTTTAGAAACTGTTTAGTTTCTGTCCAGATTTTGCGCTGTTGTTGAATTCGCGGATACTTTTTCGGAACGGCGCTGTGACCTGAAGCTGGCTAAATGGGGGCTCAACCCAATCCAATGAGTCCTGCCATTATGAAAATCCTGTCTCTCGTCGCCGGCGTTTCACTGTGCACGGCAATAGGCGCTTCGTCAGCCGTTGCTGCCGATCTGACCGTTCAGATTGTCAATGCCACCCGTGGCTTGCATTTCACCCCCCTGCTGGTCACCGCCCATCCAGACGGTTCTTCGCTGTTTGCCAGCGGCGAGACTGCGTCATCTGCGCTCGTGCAAATGGCCGAGGGCGGTGATATCAGCGGTCTTGAAATGATGCTGGCCGCAACCAGTGCCACCAGTGCTTCAAACCCGGCCGGGGGATTGCTGGCGCCGGGTGCCACGGCAAGCGCTTCACTAAGCGGCGGTGCCGGAACCGCCAATTCGCGGCTTTCTGTCGTGGCGATGGTCTTGCCGAGCAACGACGGATTCATTGGTCTGAATGCGATCGAGATACCGACCGAACCGGGAACTTATCAATACACCTTACCCGTCTATGACGCTGGGTCGGAAAACAATGATGAGATCGCCGGTAGCGGCATGCCTGGTCAGCCCGGGTTCCCGGTGCCGCCGCCGCTACAAGCCGGTACCGATACCGGCGGGACCGGTCGAAGCGGCTCACCCGAAGGTTTTGTTCATATTCATCGTGGATCGCTGGGGGACACTGATCCTGCCGGCGGCGTCAGCGATATCGATAGCACCAAGCACCGCTGGTTGAATCCTGCGGCCCGCCTGATTCTGACTGTCAACTGAGCGGGGTTAGCAATGAACTATGCAATTAATCCACGCGGCATGCGATTAGCCGTCTTGAATGGGCTGGTGGGTTTGAGCCTGGTGGCCTGTGGCGGTGATGAAGCGCCGGTTGCCAGTGAAGGCGGTAGCGCCAGTGCAGGCGCTTCTTATGAACTGACGCTCCAGAACCTTACGGCCGGACAACCGCTTTCGCCAGCGGTCGCGATTGTTCACAATGAGGGTTACCAGTTGTTCGAGGTGGGACAGGCTGCCGGTGTTGGGCTGGAGCGGCTGGCCGAAGGCGCGCAGACGGACTCCCTGCTGGCGGAGATCTCGGATCTAAGCACTGTCAAAGCCAGCGCTACCTCGAATGGCGGCCCGGTGGGACCCGGTAATGCGACCCGTTTTACGATCGAAGCGGGCGATGCCAACCCTGCCGCGGAGCGATTGCGCTTGTCGCTGGTGACTATGCTTGTCAATAGCAACGATGCCATTGCGGCGGTCAATGGCGATCTTGATCTTGCGATGCTTGAGGTCGGGCAGCAATCAGTGACGGATCTGATCAGCTATGACACCGGCACTGAAGCCAATCGAGAGACCGCGGCGACCATGCCCGGACCGGCTGGCGGCGGCGAAGGCTTCAATCCGGCCCGCGACGACATTCGTGATGCGGTTCATGTCCATCAGGGGCCGGTCACGATCGATGATGGCTTGTCAGCGTCGGCGCTAAGTTCAATTCATCGCTGGCAACATCCGGTTGCCCGGTTGACGGTCCGACGCCTGAACTGAGCATCTGCCATTTGGCTTGAGCAGGACCGGGCTGCGATTGGCGGGCCGGTCCGAGCAACCCGCGACGCCTGTTATGCTCGCTGAACCACGACTATGGATTGACGTTTGAACCCTGGCTCCTGCACTAGTTCTGCCTATCGTATCTGGGTTGCAGAAGATGAGCGCGATCTCGCGGATTTGCTGTGTATTCACCTGGCGACGGTGCCTGCCAGCGTGGAGATTTTCGCCGATGGCGCCCAGGCTTACGCCCGGCTTCAGAGCGACAGCCCGGATTTGCTGGTTCTCGACCTAAATCTGCCGGGCATGAGTGGTCTTGATATTTGCCGCAGCCTGCGCGAAAGTGGCACGACACTGCCAATCCTGATGTTGACGGCGCGGTCCAGTGAACTCGATCGAGTCGTCGGCCTGGAATTTGGCGCGGACGACTATCTGGTGAAGCCGTTCGGTGTGCTTGAGCTGGTCGCCCGTGTACGGGCCTTGTTGCGGCGTGCCACGCGAGTGGCGCCAGCATCCAACCAGACCCGGCAGGATGCTATTTCGGTTTTTCCTGCTGACGGATGCAGCGGTGAGGCCGACCCGGCTGAAGCCGAGAGTCATTCTGCGGCCCGAATCGATATTGGTGAGTTATCGATCGACCGGGATCGTCGCTCGGTGGTGTTCAATAACCGGACCATCAGTCTGAAGCCAAGAGAGTTCGACTTGTTATGGTTTTTCGCCAGCCGTCCCGGCCGCGTCTTTACGCGTTCTGAATTGCTCGCTGCGGTATGGGGTTATGAACATGAGGGCTATAACCACACCGTCAATACGCATATCAACAGACTTCGCAACAAACTGGGAGATGACCGTGCGAACCCGACGGTCATACACACGGTCTGGGGGGTTGGCTATCGGTTTGATCCGGCGCCCACGAGTCCGGAGCGAACAGTTTGACGGCTTACCGCCACCGTTTGCATATTCGCCTGTCGCTGCTGGCATTACTCGTCCTGATTGTGGCCGGAGTCGGCATTTTCGCGGTGATTCGTTACTTTGGCGACATGGCCGCAGCGGAGAGCCTGCAGCGCCAGAACCTGGGGCTTGCCCGGTATATTGTGTCGAACCGTCCTGATAACAGCCTGATCGGCGCCGATGGTACGGTCGATCAAAAGACGCTAACCGCTCTGTTACGGGATATCGGCCGAATAAATCCGACGCTTGAGGTCTATCTACTCGATTCCGCCGGGTATATCGTTGGCGGATCGCGCCCTGATGGCCTGGCGTTGAAGAAGGTCGATCTGGCCCCTGTTCAGGTGCTGACAGAACGAAGAATTGGCCTGCCGCCGTTGCCGCTGCTGGGCGATGACCCTCGCCGGGCCTCACGGGCGGCGGTCGTATCGGTTGCCCGGCTTGGCACTGGCGATACCCTGACAGGTTATCTTTATGTCGTGCTTGATGGCGCGGGGACGGGCGCGCTGGGCAGTTTTGGGCTCCAGAGCCGATCAGATGCCCAGCAAACCCTGTTGCTGCTGGTCACCGCGATTATCGCGGCTGCCGGCCTGGTACTGGCGCTGATTCTGAAGTCAACCCTGAAGCCGCTGAGTTTGCTAACCGAGCGGGTTCAGGCTTTTCGGGGCGGGTCGGACCCGTCCGCTATGCGGCCTGAGCCGCGCACCGGTGCAATCGCCCGTCATGATGAAATCGGCTTGCTAGATCAGGCAACTGTCCAGATGCAGGCGCGAATCATTGATCAGTTTGCGGATCTCAGGCGCTCGGAACTTCAGCGCCGGGAGCTGATCAATCAGGTGACTCATGACCTGCAAACGCCGTTGTCGAGTATCAGGGGTTATATCGAAACCCTGTTGGTTTCAGATCAGCAGATACCGGATGCACAGCGTCGCTCACACCTCAAGACCGCATTGCGTCATACCCGTTTGCTTAGCAGCCGGGTTTCCGACTTGTTTGAACTGTCCAATCTTCAGGCAGGGACGACACCGTTTAACCCGGAGTCTTTTTCGTTGGCCGAACTGATCCAGGATGTGCTCGATGACTACCAGCTGCAGTCGCAGCATTCGGGGGTCCGGATGACTGTTGCGACCGATTGTCTGGTGCCGGCAATGGTTAAGGCTGACATTGGACTGGTAGAGCGAGCCTTGAGAAATCTGCTGGACAATGCGCTACGGCACACCGCCAAAGGCGGCGCCGTTGAGATAAACCTACTTGCCGATCCCGCGCACCCTGCAAAGCGTCTTATCGTTCAGGTCGCGGACAACGGGGAGGGAATCAATTCGGCAGCGCTTCCTCATGTTTTCGAGTCGGCCTGGTCGGGTGCTGCCAGCAACGAGGAGGGCTTGCCGGCCGGGCCGGGCGGTAGCGCCGGTGCGCGTCGGACCGGGCTTGGACTGAACATCGTCTGGCAGATTGCTCTGTTGCATGGATCGGCGCCAAGTGTTCAATCTGAAAAAGGCGCTGGTAGTCGTTTTCGCTTCAGCTTGCCCACAGCGGACGACGCGGACCGTTAGAATTCAGTTTTGTGCCCTATAAGGCCGGACTGTCCATGCCTGCTGCCAACGCAACTTCCAAAGCAACTTCGAACGCGACCCGTAAAGTGACGGCTACTGCGACCAACAGAGCTGTGGGAAGATCTGTCTCCCCTCGCCAATTGCCCCGTGGCCCGGTTATGGTCAGCGTGAGCGGTCTGACCTTGTCCGCACAGGATCGGAAGCGCCTGCAACACCCCTTGGTCGGTGGTGTCATACTGTTTGCCGCGAACTTTCGATCCCGGCGTCAGGTTACCGAGCTTTGTGCGCAGATCTCAGCATTGCGCTCCCCCCGGCTGCTGATTACCGTGGATCACGAAGGAGGCCGGGTGCAACGGTTTGCGCGCGGGTTCACGACCATCCCGCCGATGGCCTCCCTGGGTAAGCTCTGGCACAAGAACCCGGAAGCCGCCTGTATCGAAGCCACCCGGCTGGGGTCAGTCATCGGGAGTGAATTGCTCTCGGTGGGCGTCGACCTGAGCTTTACGCCGGTCTTAGACCTTGCCTACGGGCATTCCGCGATTATCGGTAACCGGGCGTTCGATAGCGACCCCAAAGTGGTGGCGAGACTGGCCAGAGCGCTAAGCCACGGATTGTTACTGGCGGGGATGGGCAATTGCGGTAAGCACTTTCCTGGCCACGGCTTTGCCGAGGCGGATTCGCATGTTGATCTGCCGATTGATAAACGGTCTCGCCGAACCTTGTTGACTCACGATGCCGCACCATACCGGTGGCTGGGCGAAACGCTGTTGTCAGTCATGCCTGCACACATTATTTACCCGAAGGTCGACAGCAAGCCAGCGGGGTTCTCGAAAGTCTGGCTCAAAGACATTCTGCGTGGCGACATGCAGTTTGACGGCATTATTTTTTCAGATGATCTGACCATGGAGGGCGCAGCAGTCGCGGGGGATATGCACGCGCGGGCAAAAGCGGCGTTACGCGCAGGGTGCGACATGGTTCTGGTCTGCAAGTGCGAGCCAGCCGACCGACTCCTTGAGCAATTGCAATGGCGCGCGCCGCGCGGCTTTCAGGATCGTCTGGCCAGATTATTTCGGCAAACCGTCTGAAAGCGATGGATGAATCTGAACTACGGCATTTTCTGAGTCAGTTGCCGAATCAGCCGGGCGTGTATCGAATGCATGCTGCTGATCAGGCGTTGCTGTATGTCGGCAAAGCCCGGGATCTCAAAAAGCGAGTTTCGTCGTACTTCCAGAAGAACCTGTCCAGTCCGCGAATCGCCATGATGGTCGGGCAGGTTGAAAGCATTGAGACTACGGTCACCGGGTCCGAAGCCGAGGCGCTGATTCTCGAAAACAATCTGATCAAATCGGGAAATCCTCGCTACAACATTTTGTTTCGGGACGATAAGTCGTATCCGTATCTGAAGATTACAGATCAGCAATTTCCGCGAATTGCTTATTACAGAGGGGCGACGGACCGAAAGCACACCTATTTCGGTCCGTTCCCCAATGCGTGGGCTGTAAAGCATACGATTCGCACCTTGCAGAAGGTGTTTCGATTGCGTAGCTGCGAAGATACGGTGTTTTCCAACCGCACGCGGCCATGTTTGTTGCATCAAATTGAGCGTTGTACCGCCCCGTGCGTTGATGCGATCAGTGAATCGGATTATGCGTCCGATGTACAGGCTGCAACTCGGTTTTTGCGGGGTGACCATCAGGCTGTCCTGGGGCAACTCGAAGAAAAAATGATGGCGGCGTCGGAGGCACTGGAATTTGAAAGCGCGGCGGTTTACCGGAACAGGATGTCGGCTTTATCGAATGTTCTGCATCAACAAAACATGGAAACCGGTTCTGATGTCGATGCGGACGTGATTGCGATTATTGTGGGAGGGGGGCGAGTCTGTGTGAATCTGGCAATGGTTCGCGGCGGCCGGCACCTCGGCGACAGGGCGTTCTTTCCCAGTCATATTGCGACCGCTGCGCTGGGTGGGGGTGAAGCGCCCGCACCCGGATCGTCTGACCCGGCGCAGGGCCAGGCCGATATCGACCAGGAGGGTCGCCTGCTTCGACAAGAGGTGTTGCACGCATTCGTAGTTCAGCATTACGCCGAACGGGAAGTCCCCGCCGTGATTGTTGCTAATGTTGAGCTGCAGGATTCTGTCATTGAGTCGTTCCTGGCTGAGCGGGCCGGACGGCAGGTTTTGTGGGTTCGAAACCCACGTGAGCAACGTCGCCGCTGGCTTGATCTGGCTGAGCAAAACGCCCGGCTGGCGCTGGGGCGCCACCTGAGCGAAGCCGGGTCACAGCAGGCGCGCAGTAAAGCCCTGGCCGAGGCCTTGTCACTGGATGCGGGTACCGATCTGGATCGGTTGCGCATTGAGTGTTTTGATATCAGCCACACGGCAGGAGAGGCGACGCAGGCCTCGTGCGTTGTGTATCAACACCATACGATGCAACGCAGTGAGTATCGGCGCTTCAATATTCGTGACATCACTCCTGGCGACGACTACGCGGCCATGCGTCAGGTGTTGCACCGCCGGTATTCGCCTGGCGCCAAGGGCGAGGAGGGACCGGTTGTTCCTGACATCGTGCTGGTTGACGGCGGAAAAGGGCAGATGTCGATGGCCAAGGAAGTTTTTGAAGAACTCGGTCTGCCAACCAGCAATCTGGTTGGCGTCGCGAAAGGGGCGGGTCGCAAGGTCGGCCTTGAGACATTGATTTTTCCTGATGCTCGCGAACCGCTGGCGCTGGGCCGCGAGTCCTCGGCGCTGATGCTGGTGGCGGAAATTCGCGATGAAGCCCACCGGTTTGCGATTACCGGCATGCGGGCGCGCCGAGCCAAGGCCAGACAAGCCAGCAGCCTGGATGGCATCGAAGGTGTTGGGAGTAAGCGACGCCAGAGGCTGTTAACTCGGTTTGGTGGTCTCCGTGGCATCATGGCGGCCAGTATTGAAGATTTGGCTTCTGTCGACGGTATCTCGCGACAGCTCGCTGAGCACATCTACCGTCGACTGCACTAATGAAACCCACTTCCGAAGTCCCGGCCCCACGGCCTGCCAGCGGAGTCAACCTCCCGAATCTGCTCACCTGGGGACGGGTGTTGGCTATCCCTTTACTGGTGGCCGTGTTTTATCTGCCACTGGAAGTGTCCATGCGAAATCAAATTGCCACTGGCATCTTTTTGCTGGCGGCAATAACCGACTGGCTGGATGGCTATCTGGCCCGCAAACTCGGTCAAATGACGGCATTTGGCGCATTTCTTGACCCGGTCGCTGACAAGCTGTTGGTGTGTGCTGCACTGGTCGTCCTGGTCAGTCTTGGGCGGGTTGAGGCGCTGGTGGCCCTGGTTATCATTGGCCGTGAAATCACGATTTCAGCGCTGCGCGAATGGATGGCCAAGATTGGTCAGTCGACCAGCGTGGCGGTCCAGGGATTAGGCAAAGTGAAGACCGCCGTCCAAATGACGGCGATTCCTTTGTTACTGCTTGACGAGGGTTTTGGCGGGCTGCCCATTCGACTGCTTGGGCAGATTTTGATCGTTGTTGCAGCCGTCTTGACGGTCTGGTCGATGTTTTATTATCTGCGCCGTGCATGGCCCCACTTGCGCGACTCGTAATCATCGCTATAATCTCGTTCTTGCCTAACAAATGTTGGCAAGAAAGCAGCAAGCCGGTGCGGGGATAGCTCAGTTGGTAGAGCGCAACCTTGCCAAGGTTGAGGTCGCGAGTTCGAGACTCGTTCCCCGCTCCAATCGTTCCGGATAGCTGCTAGCCAGCCTCAGTCTTGAGGTCAGCCGGGTCCCAATCGCGGGGTACCGTGCCTGGCACTGTGGTGGTAGAGAGTCGCTGACAGCGGCGGGGTGGCAGAGTGGTCATGCAGCGGACTGCAACTCCGTGTACGCCGGTTCGATTCCGACCCCCGCCTCCAGTTTCAGCTGTAACGGTATGCCTGCCTAACGGTCTAAGGGTCTAAGGGTGATACTGGCTTCACTGGCTCTATCGGCTTAATCGGGCTTTATCGATTTCAAGCGAAACGGTATCGGCCCATCTTCCCAACCCTCTGGGCAGAAATTTTCCCCGTCAGCCGGTTTTACCCGTAACAGGCGTTACGCTACCGTTGCGGCGATGCAGTTGTTAACGACCGTCAAACCAGGGGTGTTTTTCAAAGAATCGTCGGGCCGGTCAGATCGGCCAGTTTGCTTTGCGACCCACTGATTCGCCAGCAAGGGTAAACTCCTGACAAATCTAGAAGCGGATATGGCGGAATCGGTAGACGCAACGGACTTAAAATCCGTTTCCCGTAAGGGAGTGGGGGTTCAAGTCCCCCTATCCGTACCAGATCATTTAAGAGTACAGCTAGTCCAATTGGCCCGGTTGGAGTCCCCTGGAGTCCTCATGACCGGGCGTTCGAAATGAGAAGAATCGGAGGAAACCAATGAAAAACGCTTTGCTATTTGGCGCACTCACCGCCGCCGCAATCAGCGCGGCCCCAGTTGCCAGTGCCGCACAACAATTCATCTCTATCGGTACCGGCGGTGTGACGGGTGTTTATTACCCGACCGGCGGCGCTATCTGCCGCCTGATCAACAAAGGTCGTAAAGAGCACGGCATCCGTTGCTCTGCAGAGTCTACTGGCGGCTCAATCTACAATATCAACACAGTGCGAGCCGGTGAACTCGAGTTCGGTGTGGCCCAGTCTGACTGGCAGTATCATGCCTATAACGGCACGTCCAAGTTTGCTGATAAAGGCAAGTTCGAAAAACTTCGCGCGGTATTCTCTGTTCACCCTGAGCCGTTTACGCTGCTGGCTCGTGCTGATACCGGTATCAAGTCATTCGAAGACCTCAAAGGCAAGAAAGTCAATGTCGGCAACCCCGGCTCCGGCCAGCGCGCCACGATGGAAATCGTGATGCAGGCCTATGGCATCAAGATGGGTGACTTTGCACTGGCTGCCGAGCTAAAAGGGTCGGAAATGGCTCAGGCGATCTGCGACGGCAAGATCGACGCGATGATTTATACGGTCGGACACCCGGCTGCGGCGATCACTGAAGCCACAACGACTTGCGATATCAACGCTGTTGACGTCAAAGGCCCGGCCATTGATAAGCTCGTGAAAGATAACTCTTTCTACCGGGTCGCCAGTATCCCCGGCGGCATGTACAAAGGGACTGACAAAGACGTCTCTACCTTTGGTGTCGGGGCGACGTTTGTGAGTTCGTCTGACGTTTCGGAGAAGGTTGTCTACACCGTTGTAAAAGCCGTGTTCGATAACTTCACCGATTTCAAGAAGCTGCACCCGGCATTTGCCAACCTGAAAGAGTCAGAAATGATTTCTGACGGATTGTCTGCGCCGCTCCATGATGGTGCAATGAAGTACTACAAAGAGCGCGGCTGGCTCAAATAAGCCGACATTCTGAACCGGCTGAACTGAAAGGGTGGGGACGACTTGTCGCCACCCTTTTTTGTTATTTTTGCCCGCTTGTTTTGAGGTTCGGGCTTTTTAAGTCATATTCCAAACAATGAGTCACAAATGGCTCAATCCAATAATTTCGGAGAGCAGGAATGGCGGAGAATATTGCGGCAGATAAATTGGACGATTTCGTTGCCGAAATTGATTCTGGCGGTCGTAAGCCGCTTGGCATGGTGGCAAACCTAATTGCCTCAATCGCTTTTGTCTGGTCGTCGTTCCAGTTGTTCCTGGCCTCAAGTATTCCGTTCTGGCTGAGCCAGAATATCGGGGTCAATCTGGTGTTCAATAACCAGGAGGCGCGGCAAATCCATCTGGCGTTTGCGATTGCGTTGGCCACTCTTGCATTTCCGCTATTCAAGAAAAGCCCCAAGACCCGCATTCCATTGTATGACTGGATACTCGCGATTCTTGGCGTGACCAGTTGTCTGTATCTGCTGGTGTTCAAAGATGATATCGCCAACCGGGCGGGTCTCCCGACAATCGCCGATCTGATTATCTCCACGATTGGTATGGTCTCGATTGCAATAGCGGTTTTCCGTTCACTCGGGTTACCGATGCTGATGGTCGCCAGTGTGTTCGTGCTCTATGTCTTTGCCGGTCACCTATCGTTTATGCCGGAAGTCGTGCAATGGAAAGGCGCGTCGTTCAGCAAGGCTATGTGGCATTTCTGGATGCAGACCGAAGGCGTGTTCGGCGTCGCGCTGGGAGTTTCGGCCAGTATGATTTTTCTGTTTGTCTTGTTCGGCTCATTGCTTGAACGGGCCGGCGCTGGCAATTACTTTATTCAACTGGCGTTAGCGTTGCTTGGCCATTTGCGTGGCGGTCCGGCCAAAGCGGCCGTGGTTGCCTCGGGGCTGAGTGGTCTTTACTCCGGGTCTTCCATTGCGAACGTGGTGACCACTGGCACGTTCACGATACCGCTGATGCGCAAGACCGGCTTTACGCCGGAGAAAGCCGGCGCGGTTGAGGTCGCCTCTTCAACCAACGGCCAATTGACGCCACCTGTGATGGGCGCGGCGGCCTTCCTGATCGCTGAATTCACCGGCATCAGCTATACCGACATCATTCGCCATGCCTTATTGCCGGCGCTGGTGTCTTACATTGCGCTTTTTTATATTGTCCACCTGGAGGCCATGAAATTGGGGCTACAGGGAATGCAGCGACCGCCAGCCCGGTTAACCGTGATTCAGAAACTATTGGGCGTGCTCAGTGGTTTTATCGGCATCGCTGTGCTTGGCGGGATTGTGTATTACGGTCTGGGATCGGTCGCCGAGGCGTTTCCTGACCGAACCGCATTGGCTGGGGCAGCGGTTTTCCTGGTCATGTATCTGGTTCTGATTACCGTCGCCGCCCGTCGTCCGGATCTGGAAGTGCAAGACCCCAAAAGCTTCTCGGTTCTGCCACACGTGCGCGATGTCGCCTTGACCGGATTGCACTATCTGCTGCCAATTGTTGTGTTGCTCTGGTCCATCTTGATTGAACGTTTGTCACCGTCATTGTCAGCCTTCTGGGCGTCGGTCGCGATGGTCTTTGTCGTGCTGACCCAGGACGTCCTGAAAGGCATTATTCGCGGTGATGGGGCGATCGGAACAAACCTTTCGACCGGTATCTCCAATTTTGCTGACGGGATGATTTCGGGTGCCCGGAATATGATCCCGATCGGGGTAGCCACCGGTGTCGCCGGCATCATTATTGGCACGGTCTCTCTGACCGGCGCGCACCAGGTTGTTGGCGAGTTCGTTGAGTTCTTGTCGGGCGGCAATCTGATGTTGATGCTGTTCCTGGTGGCGGTCATGAGCCTGATTCTTGGCATGGGCCTGCCAACCACTGCAAACTACATCGTGGTGTCGTCTCTAATGGCACCCGTGATTGTCTCGGTCGGCGCTCAGTCCGGGCTGGTCGTACCGCTGATTGCAGTTCACATGTTTGTTTTTTACTTCGGCATTCTGGCCGACGATACGCCGCCGGTCGGACTGGCCGCATTTGCTGCGGGTGCTATCTCGGGAGGTGACCCGATCAAGACTGGTATTCAGGGCTTTACCTACGACATTCGTACTGCCTTGCTGCCGTTTTTGTTCATCTTCAATACCGAACTGCTGCTTATTGATGTCACTTTGTTCAAGGCAGTGTTCATCTTTGTGATTGCCACGATTGCCATGTTGTTGTTTGCAGCCGCAACCCAGGGGTTCTTTCTGACCCGTAGCCGGATCTGGGAAACAGTGGCCTTGCTGTTGATTTCGTTTACCTTGTTCCGGCCCGGGTACTGGCTGGACCAGGTGGCTCCGCCGTACGAAAGACTGGGCGGAGACACTGCACTGGTTCAAGCGGCAGAGGTTCCTGACGGCGGGTCAATGCGTATGATTCTCAACGGTCCGGACTTTGATGACCCGGATAAAACCACCCGCATGACGGTCGTGGTGCCACTCGGGGCTGGCGGCGACGGTCAGAAACGACTCGAGAAGGGGGGGCTGATGTTCCGTCAGGGTGAGCCCTCACCGGACGGCACAACCGCTCTGGACGAACCTCTGGCCGGTACGGCTTTCTACACCAAGCTCCAGAAGTTTGATTTCTTCGGCGATCAACCCGTCGTGATTGAAACCGTTGAGAAGCCAACCGACCGGATCGCCAAAGAGGTGTTTTATATTCCGGCTGTCTTGCTTCTGTTGCTGGTGATCTTCCTGCAAAAAGGCCGGGCCCGGAAAGCGGCGGCATGAAGATTCTGGTCACCGGAGCGACAGGCTTCATTGGGGGCTCGGTCGCCGCGGGTCTGATGGCCGCCGGTCACGAGGTTATTGGGCTGGTGCGGTCAGCGGAACGGGCTGCTCAGGCCGGGCAGCACGGCATGAAGACAGTGATTGGCTCTCTCGATGATCACGCGATGCTTGCCCGCGAGACATCTGCCTGCGATGCAGTCGTGAATGCGGCGGATGCGAATGATGCTGGTTCTGCGTTGGCCATGCTGGAGGCGCTGGCCGGGTCTGACAAACTGTTTCTTCACACCAGTGGCTCCAGTGTCATCGGAACCCGAGCAAAAGGTGAGGCGGTCGAAGCGATCTACGACGAGACAACGCCGTTCGAGCCATCGCCTGCCCGGGTTGGCCGGGCCACATTGAATCGTGAAATTCTGGCCTACGCTGACAAGCGCGTTCGGGCCGTAATCATCTGCCCGAGTCTGATTTACGGGTGCGGCCACGGCGTCAACAAGAACAGCATGCAGATTCCCTGGCTGATTGATCTGGCGCGCAAAGTCGGCGCGGCTCAGCATATTGGCTCCGGCGGCAATATATGGTCCAACGTCCATATCGATGACTTGATTGACTTGTATCTACTGGCTATGGAGCTTGCACCGCCTGGCGCATTTTATTATGCAGAGAACGGTGAGAATTCCATGTTGCAGGTCTGCCAGTCGATTGCCCGGATGCTGGGTTTGTCGACGCCGGTTCAGAGTATTTCGGTGGAGCAGGCTGCCAGCCACTGGGGCGAAGGGCCGGCACATGACACCATGGGTTCCAACAGCCGGGTTAGAGCGATTCGCGCCCGTCAGGAGTTAAACTGGCGACCCGGCGCGTTGCCGCTTCTTGAAGAAATCGAGCGCGGTTGTTACTCAGTAGCGTAATTGCAAAATGCGCCAGTCCTTCGCAGAGATTCAGACTTTAGCGGGGGGCGGCACTCCCGGCATCGGTTTTGTTAAGCGCCCGCTCAATAGCCGGCCAGGCGGTGTTAAGCAGTGTTTCCTGTACCTGGCTGGTTGGGTGAATTCCGTCTGCTTGGAATGAGTTCTCGCCGCCAACGATCTCACTGAGCAGGAATGGGACCAGTTCTGCCTGATGCTGCTCGGCGGTTTGCTTGAAAATTGCGGCGAATTTCTCGGTGTAGGCCCGGCCGTAGTTTGGCGGTACCCGCATACCAAGTACAACGACTTGCGCGCCTTGCTCGCGGGCCAGTCCGCTGATTTTGTCTAGATTCGCGGCAGAGCTGTTCAAGTCCAACCCACGTAAGGCATCGTTGCCGCCAAGTTCCAGCAACAGCAGATCTGGTTGATGTTTGCTCAGCAGACGGGCGATTCGAGTGCGCCCGCCGGCAGTGGTTTCGCCACTGATACTCGCGTTCACGACTTTCCAGTCAGGTAGCCGTTTTTGCAATAGTGCGACCCAGCCTGTGCCACGAGGCAGCCCGTATTCGGCTGAAATACTGTCGCCAAGAACCACCAGGGTCCGTTGACTGGCCCCGGTTGGCGCGTCGGCTGCTATTGCCGGTCGTTCGCAGACCCACACAATTGTCGCTAGACTGATGGCCAGCGCCAGCGCTGTATTCAGCAGGCGACGGCCAGGCCCGTTCTGGGGTGTCATTAATCTTCTCATCGGAATCTATTCCTTCATGTTTGCTATTGAGGTCAGGCAGTTAACAAAACGTGTCAAGGACGCGGATGGTTGGCTGACCATTCTTGACAATATTGACTTCACTCTGAATCAAGGGGAAACCCTGGCCATTGTTGGTGCGTCCGGCTCGGGTAAATCTACCTTGCTGGGTTTGCTTGCCGGGCTGGATACCCCCACTTCGGGATCTGTTACGGTTACCGGCACCTCATTGTTCGATCTTAACGAAGACCAGCGCGCCAGTTGGCGCGGTTCGAATCTGGGGTTTGTCTTTCAGAATTTCCAGCTTCTGCCCCAGATGACGGCGCTTGAAAATGTCTTGCTACCGCTGGAGCTTGCCGGAGATGCGGATGCTGCGCCGAAGGCCAGGGCCATGCTCGAGCAAGTGGGACTGAGTGATCGGCTGGCGCATTATCCAAGAACCCTGTCCGGAGGAGAACAGCAACGTGTGGCGCTGGCGCGGGCATTTGCGGCCGGCCCCGGCTTGTTGTTCGCCGATGAGCCGACCGGCAGTCTTGATTCGGCTACGGGCGAACGGATTATTGAATTGTTGTTTGCGATGAATCGCGCCGCCGGAGCAACCCTGGTGCTGGTTACTCACGACAACGCGCTTGCCGCGCGTTGCTCGCGCCGCCTGAGCCTGCAGGCCGGCAGGATTGATGCTGCGGACACTTCACTGGCTTAGTTGGTCGCGTAAGCGCTCAAGCAAGGCGTTTGTAGACGGGTCCAAAGCCGAGCCGTCAGGGATTTGTCCGCCTTGAAGCAGGCTCTCGTGTTTGGCCGCGATTTTCTTCCCCAGTTCAACCCCCCACTGATCAAACGAATTGATGCGCAGCAACCAGCCCAGGGCTGCGGTTTTGTGTTCATATAAAGCAATCAAGGCTCCGAAATTGTGAGGATTCAGGGCTCTTAGCAGCAAGGTGCTGGAGGGGCGGTTGCCGTCGTAACGACGATGCGGGTCGTCGGGCGATGGCTGGCCGTGAAGCAACGCCTCGGACTGGGCCAGCGCGTTAGCCAGTAAACCCAGTCCTCTGAGCTGCGGGTCATCTGCCGGGCTGGCAACCAGTACGAAATCAACCGGCTGTACCTGTGGGCCCTGGTGCAATGACTGAAAGAACGAGTGCTGAGCATCGGTGCCGGGTTCTCCCCAAATGACTGGCGAGGCGCCGACGCTCAAGCGCGCGCCGTCCCGGTCAACGCTTTTCCCGTTGCTTTCCATTTGAAGCTGTTGCAGGTAGGCCGGCAGTCGTGCAAGAGCCTGGCTGTAGGGGATGACGGCTTCAGTCTGGGAACCCAGGGCGATCTGGTTCCACAGGCTCAACACGGCCATCATGAGCGGCGCGTTGGATTCTGCAGGAGCCTGCTCAAAGTGTTCATCCATTTGCCTGGCGCCGGCGAGCATGGCATCGAAGCCGTCTGGGCCGATCATCAGCATCACCGGCAGCCCGATCGCTGACCACAGCGAATAGCGCCCGCCAACCCAGTCGCGGAACGGAAAAATCGCCTCGTCGATCAGGCCGAATTCGCGGGCGCCCTCAGGGTTGGCCGTGACACCAACCAGATGTTGACCCAATTGCCCGGCAGGAATGCCGCTGGCTATCAACCAGTCTCGAACCGCTTGCGCATTGCGCGCTGTTTCGATTGTTTTCCAGGACTTTGAAGCGATGACAATCAGGGTTGATTCGGCGTGTATGCCGGTTTTGATCCGCTCCCAGGCGGTCGGATCTATATTGGCCAGAAAGTGAACCTTTAGTGACGGGTCCGCCGCTTCGCGCAAGGCATCGCAAGCGAGTAGCGGCCCCAGTTGAGAGCCGCCGATGCCGACATTGACAATGTCAGTGATTTTTTTGCCACTTGCGCCGCGCCATTGCCCGCTTCGTACCGCCTCGCTAAAGTCACGCATTCTGCCAAGTGTTTCGTGAACTTCCGGGCTGACGTTGGTGCCGTCGGCGCCAAGCGTGCAATTGCGGCCTGCAGCGGCCCGCAGGGCGACATGAAAAACCGCTCTCTGTTCGGTGAAATTGATGGGGTCGCCAGCGTACATTTGTCGACGCTGATCGGTCAGGCCGCTTGTTTGCACCAGCTGCAACGCCTGGGCGATGGCGCGCACCGGAAAGCGGTGGCGGCTCAGATCAATGTACAAGTCCCCGATCTCGAAGGTGAGCCGATCAAGCCGGTCGGATTCCTGTTCGAATAGCTCAAGGATATTGAGACCCTGGCTGTTGATGGCGTCTGTCTTGAAAGCCATCAAGGCCTGTTGGTACGGTGTTGTCGCAGAAGAAGTCATAGGTTCGGCATTTTTAGGGAAGTAAAGAACGGGCTGATCTGAATTGAGAGTGATTCAAACGCCTAGCAGGTATTAAATACTGAAACCAGCTCGTGCAGTAACTGGCGGGTGTCGAGGCCGGTAGCGCGGGGGTTCTGGTCGGTCCATTGGTCGCCGGCGCGACCGTGTACCCAGACTCCGATTGCGGCGGCTTCCCAGGCGGTATGGCCCTGGGCAAGCAGCCCGCCAATGACGCCGGCCAGAATATCGCCGGTACCGCCAGTGGCCAGTGCCGGTCCGCCACTGCTGTTAATCGCCTGGCGGCCATCCGGTGCTGCGATGATGCTGCCGGCCCCTTTCAGGACGACAGTGCAATGGGTGAGCGCGGCCAGACTGAGCGCAGCGGCAATCCGGTCATTCTGCACCTGAGCCACGGTCTGACCGAGCAAGCGGGCCGCTTCGAGCGGGTGTGGGGTCAGAACGGTCGGCCAGCGGTCAGCCCGGTCGGACAAGGCCAGGCGCAGCGCGGGCGCCTGTGGGTCCGCGGCAATCATGTTCAGGCCGTCGGCATCAATCACCGCTGGCACAGGACTGGACAGAGCGGTCGTCAGCAATGCCCGGACCGCTTCGCCAGTGCCTAGCCCGCAGCCTGCGACGACGCTGTTCAGGCCGTCAAGCTGTTGCAGGAGTTCGTCAGGGTGGTTCACGCTCCAGGCCATCAACTGGGCCGAGCCACTGTCAAAGACTGGCCTGCCGGGGCTGATCAGCGCCACCTTGCCAGCGCCGGCGCAACGCGCGCCGTTGCCGGCAAGCAAGGCGGCTCCGGGCATGGACGGAGCGCCGCCCAGAATGCCGACCGAGCCATAGCTGCCTTTATGAGTATTTCGGCCCCGAGGGGTCAGGCGGGCGTTAACCCATGCCCGTTCGAGCAGCAGACCGTCAGGGGTGCCGCAGTCTAGTCCCAGGCTGGCAAGTTGCACCTGCCCGGCCAGTGCTTTGCCGGCCCCGGTGTGCAGACCGGCCTTGTTGCCAATCATGGTGACCGTGTGGCTGGCCCTGACTGCGGCTGCCCGGTCACCTCCGACGATGGCACCGGTCGCGGCGTTCAGACCACTTGGCACATCAACCGCCACGACCGGAGAGTCAAGCCGATGAGTCAGTTGCGCGGCCGCCGCGGCATCGCCTTGCAACGGTTTGTGCAGGCCGATACCAAACAGACCGTCGATAATCAGCCCACCATCGCGCCGCCCTGAGCGTTGGCTTAGCGCGGGGAAATGGTCGGGCAGGGTGGAGAGCGGGTGAAACAACCCGCCCTTGCCGAGCCATTCACGATGAACATGGCTGGCGTCCGGCGGCAGTTCGGATTGGGGTTCAAGCGCGAACGCCCGGCCCGCATAACCGCTTTGAGCAAGCATCATCAGTGACAACAAAGCATCGGCGCCGTTGTTGCCGGGCCCGACGAGTGCAATGACCGGGGCGGGTCCGCTCTGACGCTGGAGCAGTTGATCCGCCAGTTGCGTGACGGCAGTAGCAGCCTGGCGCATCAGAGCACCCGGTGCCGCATTCGCAAGCGCCCGCGCTTCGGCCTGCCGTATACGGTCAATCGTCAGAAAGCCAGGGCTTTCAGTCATTGGAGCGGCTCAAGCAGCCCATGCGGAGTAATCAGATCCCGAGTGACGCACAGCGGGGCACCGTGCCTGCTTGTAATCTTGCCAGATATGGCGTCAACAGCCTATTGGGCTTACTGTCTGCTCGCCGCAGCGTATTCGCTGCCTTCGGGTTGCTGAGTCGTCGGCTCCAGACTGTTTGCACCGAACGCCCACCACACCAGGGTGATCAGAATCAAGGTTGTAACCTTGCCTGTCGTCATTTTTTTTTACCTCTCAGGATCGCAGCAAGAGGGCAAGATCGCTCTTCTTGCCAGGTCATTCAGGCTAGTGTCGGCCCAAATGCGCTGACTCTGCGTGATCTAGTTCTCACTCGCCTATAATTTCGGTTTGCCCCTGAATTGCCAATGACCGGCTTTGCTACCCTTGGCGGCTCCTCCGCCCTGTCTGATTTTCGCCGTGAGCGCCTGCTCACGACCCTGAACAACGATCTCCTGTCGGAACAGGCTGGCGATGAGTCGCCCGGCGCCGGCGTCAAAGTCGCGGCGCTCGAGGCGCGCTATTTCTATCTGATCTGGTCGGATGGGGATCTGGACGACTTGTCGCTGGCTCGCTTGCAGACCTTGGTGGATGAGGCCGGCGTCCTGCCCGACACTGGCGGGGCGTCTTCAGGCATGGTCTACGTGTTGCCCCGAATTGGTACGATTTCGCCGTGGGCCAGCAAAGCAACCGATATTGCGCACAACTGCGGATTCACGCAGGTGCATCGCATCGAGCGCGGCATTGCCTATCGAATTCAAACCACGGCTGGTGGCCTTGATACCGGACCGACCGGGGCTGCGCTGGCCAGTCTGGTCAGCCGCCAGATTCATGACCGGATGACGGAGTCCTGTCTGGCGCAATGGCCAGACCCGGCGGAGTTTTTTGCTCAGGCCAGCCCGGCGGCGACGGAATCGATTCCTGTTCTGAAAGAAGGCAAAGCCGCGCTGGTACGGGCAAATTCGTCTCTCGGGCTCGCTCTCTCGGACGACGAGATTGACTATCTACAGGCCGCGTTTACGGCGCTCGGACGGGACCCGACCGATGTCGAGCTGATGATGTTTGCGCAAGCCAACTCGGAGCATTGCCGGCACAAGATCTTCAATGCCGACTGGGTCCTGGACGGGCGCGAGTTGTCGACCAGTCTGTTTGGCATGATTCGGGCGACCCATCAGGCCAATCCGCAGCATACGGTCGTTGCTTATTCTGATAACGCCTGCATTCTCGAAGGTCGCGTCACGAGTCGTTTTCAGCCGCGTTTTGAGCTGGCCGACGGCAAGCGGGTCAATGGTCGCTATACCCGGCAACCGGGACTTACCCACAGTCTGTTAAAAGTCGAGACCCACAATCACCCGACTGCGATTTCCCCTTACCCGGGGGCCGCAACCGGGGCCGGCGGGGAGATTCGCGATGAGGGCGCAACCGGCCGCGGCTCTCGTCCCAAATTCGGTCTTACCGGCTACACCGTCTCAAACCTGCGTATTCCCTCGTTTCAACATCCCTGGGAACAGGCGGGACCCGGCCGTCCTGACCGGATAGCCTCACCGCTGCAAATCATGTTGGAGGCGCCGATTGGCGCGGCGGCGTTTAACAATGAGTTTGGCCGCCCGAATCTGGTCGGGTATTTCCGGGCCTGGGACCAGACGATCGCGGGCCGGCATAGCGGCTATCACAAGCCGATCATGATCGCCGGTGGTGTCGGCAACATCAGTGCCGAGCTATCGCACAAAGAGGCTTTGCCAGTGGGTTCGCTGCTGATACAACTTGGCGGGCCGGGGATGCGGATAGGCGTTGGCGGGGGCGCCGCGTCAAGTATGGGAAGCGGCACCAACGACGAGGCGCTGGACTTCAACTCCGTTCAACGCGGTAATCCTGAAATGCAACGTCGTGCGCAGGAAGTACTGGACCGTTGCTGGGCAGGGGGCAATAGCAATCCGATCCTTTCAATTCACGATGTCGGCGCGGGTGGTTTGTCCAATGCGTTTCCAGAGATCGTGCACGACGCCGGCATGTCGGCGCGCTTTGAGCTGGCGAAGATCAATGTCGAGGAAACCGGCTTGTCTGCCGGTGAGTTGTGGTGCAATGAATCTCAAGAGCGCTACGTGTTGGCAATTGCCCCTGAGTCGCTCCCTACTTTCGAGTTCTATTGCCAGCGGGAAAGATGTCCGTTTGCGGTGATTGGTTCGGTCACTGACGACGGGATTCTGCAAGTGGGTGACCATCGCAACGGACGTAGCGAAACGCCGGTTGATATGCCTATTGACGTGTTGCTGGGCAAGCCGCCGCGCATGACAAGAATTGCCCGGACGGGAGCCCGTCAGTTGACCCCCGTGGATGCCGTCGGCGTGCCACTGGATCTGATCGCCGCGCAGGTATTGCGTTCGCCCACTGTTGCTGACAAGACTTTCCTGGTGACCATTGGTGACAGGACAGTGGGTGGCCTGTGTCATCGGGACCCCATGGTCGGGCCCTGGCAGGTTCCTGTTGCTGACTGCGGTATCGGCCTGATGGACTTTGAAGGAAGTGCAGGTGAAGCCCTTGCGGTAGGTGAGCGCCCGGCTATTGCGGTTATTGATCCTGCTGCGGCTTCCCGAATAGCCATTGGCGAAGCCATTACGAACATCGTGTCGGCCGGTATTCCTGAGTTGTCCCGCGTGCGGCTATCGGCCAACTGGATGGCCGCCTGCGGCGACCCGGAGCAGGACGCCGATCTGTTTGTGGCGGTAGAAGCTGCCGCCAGTTTTGCAAAAGCGCTGGGGATTAGTATTCCGGTCGGCAAGGATTCCTTGTCGATGCGAACCCGCTGGGAAGACCCTCAAAAGGGCGCACAGGAAGTCGTGTCGCCGGTTTCATTGGTCGCGACCGCTTTTTCGCCGGTCGATCAGGTGGAGCTGGCGGTCACGCCGCAACTGAACCCGTCGATTCAAACGAGTCTGATTCTCATCGATCTCGGGATGGGTAGGCAGCGACTGGGCGGCTCCATATTTGGTCATGTGACCGGCCAGATGGGAGACCAGGCGCCTGACTGTTCAGATCCGACTATCCTCGTCCGGTTCAGTGAGGCGATTGCCGCGCTGATCTCAACAGGCCAGTTGCTCGCCTATCATGACCGTTCTGACGGCGGTCTGTTTGCCTGTTTGTGCGAAATGGCTTTCGCCGGACATTGCGGTCTGGCAATCAATCTCGACATGCTCACGATCGATCCCAATACGGCCGATCTTGGCGGCTTCAATATTCGGCCCGCACAGATGGCTGTGCAGCGCGATGAATCTGCTATCAAAGCCTTGTTTAACGAGGAACTCGGTGCGGTAATTCAGGTAGAGGCTGATCGGCGCGACGCGGTCCTGGGGTTGCTCCGTGAACACGGGCTGGCCACGTGCAGTCATGTGATCGGCAAACCCGCTACCCAGGATGAGATCAGCATTCACCAGGACGGTCGGTGTGTTTATCGGGCGGGTCGCCGTGAATTGCATCAGATCTGGAGTGAAACCAGCCTGAATATGGCATCGCTGCGCGATGATCCGGTCTGTGCGCAAGAAGCGTTTGATGCCATCGGACGTTCTGCTGCGGCAAATGCAACCGGACCAGACAGCAAGGATGCCTTGCTGGTCGCGCCATCGTTTGATCCTGCCGATGACATTGCTGCGCCGTTCATTGCCAGCGGGATTCGTCCGAAGATTGCGATTCTGCGCGAGCAGGGTGTGAATAGTCACCTTGAAATGGCCGCCGCTTTTGATCTGGCCGGCTTTGAGGCGATTGATGTCCCGATGGCCGATCTGTTCGCTGGTCGGCACGGACTCGACCAGTTCAAAGGCCTGGTCGCGTGTGGTGGTTTCTCCTACGGTGACGTTCTGGGGGCGGGGGCTGGTTGGGCCAGATCCATTCTGTTTAATGCTTCAATGGCCGAACAGTTCGCGGTTTTCTTTCAGCGGCCGGACACTTTTTCGCTGGGCGTTTGCAACGGCTGTCAGATGCTCTCTCACCTTCGGTCTCTCATTCCGGGCGCAACCGCTTTTCCGGACTTCGTCCGCAACCGGTCCGAGCAATTCGAAGGGCGGCTGGTTCAGGTTGAAGTGATGGACTCGCCATCTGTGCTGTTCCAGGGAATGGCCGGCAGCCGGGTACCGATAGTGGTGTCAAATGCCGAAGGCCGTGTCACTTCGTTTACGGCTGATGCCGACGATGCGCAGCCCATGATGCGTTTTGTCAATGGTGCAGGGGAGGTGCCACAAGACTACCCGGCCAATCCCAACGGGTCAGTTCAAGGCCTGACAGGATTCACCAGCCAAGATGGCCGGGTCACCATCCTGATGCCTCATCCCGAGAGAGTCTTTCGGTACGTGCAGATGAGTTGGGCGCCGTCAAATCTGACCGGGTACTCACCCTGGATGCGGATTTTCCGCAACGCCAGGCGGTGGGTGCAATAGCAACCGGATAGGGCAACCGGATAGGCAGGAGAAAAAAAATGGGTGGTTATGGTCAAATGGACAAAGACTGAAGTCTTCTGCCATCTGGCCATAACCACCCTTAACTATCACGACGGCTCGGGGAAGAACGCCGCGACAATCAATGCAACATCCGATTTAGAAGAGGCTGCACCGTAGCCTTTATGATCCAACAGTTGGTGTTTAGGGACAATCCGTCTAATCAGGGGTTTGGTCCTAGGGAGATCCCTAGGACTTTGCTTAATGCCTTGCGTTACGATGCAGGCTACAGATACTTTCACTTTCGATGAAAACAACTAAATAAATGGGGTTCAGTATTTTTCGTCGGAAGGTTTCGGCAGACGGGCAGAGCCAGGGCGCCAATGGGATGGTGTTCGCCCAGTTCATGCCCTGGGTCGCGCTGGCGACCGGGCTGATATTGACCGTCCTGATGTGGAACCAGGCTGATCTGGCCGCTGAGCGTGCGGCCAGTCAAATCTTTGCGCAACGAGCCAGTCATGCCACGCTCGCGATGGACCGCGTTCTGGGCGACTTGAACGGTCTGCTTGGGGTGATTCGCAGCCACCTTGAAAGCCGTCCCGGGCTTGGTCAGGAGGCTTTTCGAAGCATTCTGTCCAAACAAGAGCAACGGGCGTTTAGCTCCGGTCTGCAATATGTTGGCTTTATCCGGGCGTCGGAACAAGCGGGCTGCAAACAACAAAGTGCACAAATCCCGCCGGAGTCGGGCGGTGCGCCGAGCATTCTCGCTCAAGGTTGTTTGTCGCTTGATCAGATCTACCCACGTGCCACCAACGAGCACCTGCTTGGTGCCTTGGATCTGCTGGACTCCACTGCCCGGGCAGCAACTATCGTGCGGGCAATGGATTTTGGCTACGTTGCTTTCACGCCTCCGGTGGGCATCGCCCGCGACAACATTGCCAACCCCGGATTGCTCGCCTACCTGCCGGTGTACCGGAGCAACCAGTCACTGGCGACCGTCCCGGCGCGTCGTCGGGCGCTGATTGGTCTGGCAGTTGCGGCATTCTCCTTTGAAGACCTGCTGCGCGCTGAGTTGGGCGGTGATTTCTTTTCTCATACCAGCATGTCTGTTAAAGACCTCGGGCTGGTTGGGCGTGAGAGTCTGCAGGCAAGTCGGGGCTTGACGGTACTCGACGGCGAATCGCTGATTCGAACGTCAAAAAGCGCGGACGGCAAACTGATTGTGAACACCGAGTTGCGTAGTGCTGACAATGATCGCCAACACGCTGGCCGCAACTGGCTGGTGACTTTTACCGAGCGCGAAGACACGGTTGGCAGCCTGGGCCGTTGGGCGCCGGGTCTGATTCTGGCGCTGGGCTCCCTGATCAGTCTGCTCGGATTTGCTTATCTGCGTATTCTTGTCAACGGACGGCGACGTGCCGAACGGCTTGCCGAACGCATGACCGGCCACTTGAGAGAACGTGAAGCGCAATTGCGTCAGGCTCTTGATGCAGCCGAAATGGGCAGCTGGACCTGGTCGCTTGAAACTCAGAAATTCGACTACGACCATCGCTCTTTTGATTTGCTCGCGCTTTCTGACGGGGCGATTGAAAAACTGTTTGATCAGGTTCACCCGGATGATCAGACGAGTGGCAAACTTGCCTTGAAACAGGCCATCGACAGCGGCGACCCGTTCTACACCGAATGCCGTCTGGCATCCAGGGTTGACGGCGTCTTGTGGGTGGAGTTGTCTGCGCGACTGACTCAGGCTGCTGATGGCACGGTAACCCGCGCCTCCGGCCTGGTGCGTAATGTTACCGAACGATATCGGTTGGTGACCGCCCGCAGGCAACTCTTGAGCCGGCTGATTACTGCCGAGGAAAAAGAGCGCGGGCGGATCGCTCGCGAACTGCATGATCAGCTCGGCCAGGAGATTACGGCGATCGCTCTTGGTCTGCGCAACCTGCAGGAGATGACTGGCGAGTCGGATGCACGCATGCCGTTACTCAAACGCCTCAAGAACATTGTCGGCGACATCGATGATCGTGTGGAACGGTTCTCTCTGGATCTGCGACCGGTGGTACTGGATGACCTTGGATTGGAAGAAGCGCTGAAAGAACAGTTTTCACAATGGACGGAAGTTCACGGCATACAGGTCAATTCGCATCTGGTCGGGTTGCCGCGCACCCCATTGCGGTTCGAGTTGAGCACAACGATATTCCGCGTGGTTCAAGAGTCGCTGACCAATGTGGCCCGTCACTCCGGCGCTGGTGCGGTTGATGTCATCATCGAGGCTGCCGGCGATGAGATCAAGATGGTCATAGAAGACAACGGTTCGGGGCAGACAGCCCGTACCGGGCATCAGAGCCACGGTCTGGCCGGAATGCGTGAGCGGGTCGAAGGGTTGGGGGGGCAGTTCAGGGCGGAGTCTTCGCCAGGGGCTGGTTTCTCGATTTTCGTGCGCCTGCCGATGAACTTGCAGGAAATTCAGGCGGTCCAGGCGTGAGGCAGATTCGCGTTCTTCTGGTTGATGATCATGCGCTGATGCGAGAGGGTATTCGGATGCTGCTCGATAAACAGCCAGACATCATCGTCGTCGGTGAAGCCTCTGAAGGGGTTGAGGCCTTGCAGATGGCCGCCAAGCTGGAGCCCGAGATTGTCGTGATGGATCTGTCAATGCCGGCAATGGACGGTGCGCGGGCGACAGAGAAACTCGCCGAACTGGCGCCTGACGTCAAAGTGATCGCACTGACCCGTCATCAGGACCAGGGATATTTGCACCATGCAATGCGTGCCGGGGCGCGTGGCTATGTGGTCAAGCGAGCCGCTGCTGATGAACTGCTGACCGCGATCAGGACAGTGGCGCAAGGCGAGCCTTACATTGATCCCGGATTGGCCAGCAAGCTGGTCGGGACCATGATTCACAACGCCCCGGCTCGAGAGCAAATTGGTCTTAAGCCGCTGAGTCCTCGCGAGGAACAGGTTTTGCGATTGATAGCGCTAGGCCACAGTAATTCGGAGATAGCGGTTCAGTTAGGAATCAGTGTGAAGACAGTTGAGTATCAGCGGGCTCGGGGCATGAGCAAGCTGGGCATGCGCACGCGGGTGGATATCGTGAAGCACGCCGTTCGAGAGGGGTGGCTGATCGATGCGTAACTTGTTTATTTCCAGTAGAGCGATTGTTGCCACGCTGGCAGTGTTTAGCGCGCTGTTTGCGTACGCGGAGGCGCCGGCGACTGAGCGGACCCGGTTGATCACCATTGGTTCGGGTAGCGTTGGCGGTGTGTACTACCCGGCCGCAGGGGTTTTGTGCCGGTTGTTAAACCTCGGGCGAGAGCGGCATGGCGTTCGTTGCGCCGTTGAGGAGAGCAGTGGTTCTGTCGACAATGCAATGGCCTTGATTAACGGGGCCGTCGATCTGGGCATCGTGCAGACTGATGTGCAACACGATGTGGTCAAAGGGATTGGGACCTACCGCGACACGGAAAAGCGCAAGTCATTGCGGGCATTGTTCTCGCTGCATTCTGAACCGGTCACGATTGTCACGCGCCTCGATGCCGGGATTGAGACGTTTGCCGATCTGGTGGGTAAGCGGGTCAATGTGGGTGAGGCTGGTTCTGGCACCTTCTCGACTACGGTAATGCTAATGCGCGCCTTCGGTCTAAGCGGCAAAGACCTGGCGCGTCAATACAACCTGGACGCCAATGAGGCGGGACTGGCCCTGTGTGAAAACCGGATCGATGCGATGGTTCTGGTTGTCGGCCATCCCAGCCGAACCATTCGAGAGGTCTCTGAATCATGCGCGGTCAGATTCGCGTCAGTCACAGGGGATCCGGTCCGCGAGATACTGCGGGATTTCCCGTATTTCGCCCGGGCCACGATCAGACCGAATACCTATGTAGGTCAGGAGCGCTCGGTCGCGTCACTGGGTGTGCGCGCCTCGGTAATGACGACCGCTGATTTGCCCGACGAGCTGGCCTATGAAATTACCCGCGCCAGTTTTGATAATCTTGCGGCGATGACCCGCTTGCATCCGGCTTTCGAATCCCTGACCCCGCATATGATGCTGATCGGCAATACTGCTGATTACCATCCAGGGGCGCTGCGCTATCTGACAGAACATGGCCTGCTCGCGCCGAGGCCGCAGGATAAAGCTAAATAGAACGGTTCTGATTTGCCCAGTAGGGCTCCCGTAGCAGCCGCTTGAAGATCTTGCCCGTGTCTTCACGGGGAAGCTGCTCGTGAAAGACGATCTCGCGTGGAACCTTGTAGTCGGCCATGTGCTTGCGCACAAAGGCCTGTATCTGTTCAGCGGTAAGGATTGATCCCTCTTGAAGTTGCACCGCGCAGGCCAGCGCCTCACCGAATTCGGGATTGGGAATTCCGAATACGGCGCAATCCCTGACGCCAGGCATGGTCGCTAAGGTGGCTTCGATTTCTGCCGGGTAAATGTTGACCCCGCCGGAAATCACCATGTCAGATGAACGCGATGACAGGAACAGATAATCGTCCTCGTCCAGATAGCCAACATCGCCAATACACACCAGGCCAGCGGTTTCAATCTCAGCCCGGTCGCTGGAGCGATTCAGGTAGTCAAAATCAGGTGTGGCCGGTTGCCGTACAAAAACCCGGCCATGCTGGTTCGCGCCAAGTAGCTGGTTTTGGTCATCTCGAATTTCGATTCGCGCGCGACCAATCGCGCGACCGACTGAGCCAGGTTTGAGCGCGGCTTCTTCCGGCGCAATACTGGTAATGAACCCGGTTTCGCTGGAGGCATATGACTCATGAATGACCGGAGCAAATTCGGCGTGAAACCGCGCTTTTGTTTCTGGCGGGCAAGGCGAGCCCGTACAGGTCACGAACTGCAATGAGCTGATGTCGAATTGAGATCGCTCTGCCACGGGCAGGTCGAGCAGCCTGTGGAACATTGTTGGCACCATATAAGCATGAGAGATGCGTTCTTGATCAATGAGTTCGAGAGTTTTTCTGGCGTTAAAGCGGGGCTCAAGAAAGAGTGTGGCCTCATTTGCCGCGCACTGCAGCATGTAGGCTGCTGGAGCGCTGTGATAAAGAGGCGCTGAGTTAAGGGCTTTGATACCCGGTTCAAAACCCATTACTTGCCGATAAATATCCTTGGCCAACGCCTGCATTTGCGGTGCGTCCTGGATCGACGGTAAGACACGTAAAACTCCTTTCGGTTTGCCGGTCGTGCCCGAGGTGTAGGGGATGTAACCGCGGGGACGACGGGGCGGTTCATTTTCACCGGGCTGCCAGACCGGTTGTTGGGCTAGCCATTGCTCCCAGTGTTGATCGACCACAATCACTTGCACGCCAGGCGGGACTGCATCACCGAGTTGCTCCAGCAGACCGGGTTCGATCAGCAGCACTTTCGCCCCACTGTCGATCAGAATGTGATTGGCTTCCTGCGCTTTAAAGTGCCAGTTAATCGCGCAGAAATAAGCGCCCAGGTCGCGGCACGCCAAAGCGGTTTGAACAAACGCCGGGCTGTTGTACAGCATTAGCGAAACAATATCTGCTTCGCCAACGCCGCGATTATCCAGCGCGCCGGCCAGCCGCTGGCAGGCTTCTTTCATGGATGATTTAGTGATACGCCGTCCGGCGCATGATAATTCGGGGTACATAAGCGTCTGCCACAACAAGGGTGAACATGAGGGTCGGTTTGCGATAATAGTCGAAGCGAATGCTGGTGCCTTAGGCCTTGCTCGCTGTATTACGGCGGGTACGCTACCATTTCATCTTTAAGACACGCGGGCAAGCAATTAGGCCGTCCCGGGTGTATGTCAGTCAGGTGGTTGCGAAGCTATCTGTCTCAGACGTAACGGTGGCACTGGCTACCATATTGAATCAAGCGGAGACCTAAACGATGGATCTGGCCCTCTCACAGGAAGAAACAAATTTTCGCCATGAGGTTCGCGATTGGCTGGCGGCAAATGTGCCGCCGGAGTCGCGCCGCAAGGTGCTCGATTACCAGGAGCTGACCAAGGATGATCTCGTGCAATGGCACAAGATACTGGCTGCCAAGGGCTGGGCTGTCCCGCATTGGCCGAAAGAATGGGGCGGCACAGACTGGACGCCAGCGCAGAAGTACATCTTCGAGGAAGAATTCGCGCTAGCCGGGGCTCCACCTATTGCGCCTTTCGGCCCGGTGATGTGCGGCTCGGTTTTATTGAAGTTTGGTACCGAAGAGCAAAAGAAGCGCTTCTTGCCGCGGATTGCCAATTGTGATGATTTCTGGGTTCAGGGTTACTCTGAGCCGGGCGCCGGTTCTGACCTGGCTTCTCTTAAGACACGTGCGGACAGGGTTGGTGATCACTATGTGATTAACGGCCAGAAAATCTGGACGACTCTGGGCCACTATGGCGACTGGATCTTCTGTCTTGTCCGTACCGATTTTGACACCGCCAAGCGCCAGGACGGCATCAGCTTCCTGTTGGTCGACATGAACACACCAGGGATTACCGTGCGCCCGCTCGTGTTGCTGGACGAAGGGCACGAAGTCAATGAAGTGTTCTTTGAAGATGTCAAAGTGCCAGTGGAGAACCTGGTACATGAGCAGGACAAAGGCTGGACGGTTGCTAAATATCTGCTGGGCTTCGAACGGCTCAACTCAGGCCGGATCGGTGGTTCCAAAAGAGAACTGACTCGCCTGAAAGCCTATGCAAAAGACAAGACCCGCAATGGCAAGCCGCTCCTTGAAGATCCGCGTTTTGTCGATCGGATGTCTCGAGTTGAGATTGAACTGATGGCACTGGAAGTGACCAATCTTCGTTTCATTGATGAAATGCGACGAACCGGTCAGCCACCAGGCGCTGAAGTTTCGTTGCTGAAAATCAAGGGCACTGAAATTCAGCAGGCGCTGACCGAATTGCTGATGATGGCAGCCGGACCTTCCGCAAGGTCTTTCCGTGCGATTGAATACGACGGGTTCGACACCTTCTCTGCCAGTACCGCTGCCCGGTATTTCAACTATCGTAAAACCAGTATCTATGCCGGATCCAATGAAATCCAGCGCAACATCATCGCCAAAATGGCGTTGGGACTTTAAGGGGACCGGACATGAATTTTCAGTTTGACGAAGAACAGCAATTACTGGCCGACAGCCTGGCCAAAGCCATTGAGCGCGACTACGACTTTGAGGCGCGTAAGAGTTTTATCGCTTCGGATGCCGGTCACAGCGAATCAATGTGGCAGTCAATGGCCGAAATGGGTATTGTCCTGCTGCCGCTGTCTGAGCAAGCAGGTGGCTTCGGAATGGGTTCGCTGGCGTTGTTTCCGGTTTTGGAGCAGTTCGGTCGCGGCCTGCTGGTCGAGCCTCTGATCGAGACGCTTATTTGCACACGCCTGCTCGACCGGGTTGGCGGTTCGACGCAAGTTGACCTGCTGGGCAGTATTGCCTCAGCCCAGTCAACTATCGCGTTTGCCCACCTGGAGCCGCATAGCGGCCCGGGGGCGAATCAACTGGCAACAGTCGCCACTGAGAAGGGTGGCAAATGGACGCTGGATGGCGCCAAACAAGTCGTGATGCTCGGCGCCGCTGCAGACAAGATTCTCGTGTCGGCCAAAGTCGCCGGCGCGAGTGCTGACGGGCATTCGGTTGGCTTGTTTCTGGTTGATGGCTCCGCGTCTGGTCTGGGCCGAAGCTCGTTGCGTACGGTCGATAATCATCGGGCTGCTGATCTGAGCTTTAAGTCGGTTCAGGCGGAACCGGTGGGAGAGCCGGGTCAGGCCTTTGAAGCCCTGGATGAAGCCCTGGATTTCGGCACCTTGCTGGTATGCGCGGAAGCGGTTGGTGCAATGAACTACGCTAACGAAGCAACCCTGGAATACCTGAAGACCCGCAAACAATTTGGTGCGCCGATCGGGGCCTTTCAGGCTTTGCAACACCGTATGGTGGACATGACAGTCACGGCTGAGCAGGCTCGTTCGATTACTTATCTGGCTTGCGATTCCTTTGACGGTGCTGCCGATCAAACCGGGCCGGAAGCGGCGGCCAATCGCCGTCACTTTGTCTCAGCGGCCAAGGTAAAGGTCTCTGATGCGGCGCGGCTGGTTGGCGAGGATTCGATTCAGTTGCATGGCGGCATGGGTATGACCAATGAAATGAAAGTCAGCCATACGTTTAAACGTCTGACCATGATTGCCAATTCATTCGGCGATGTTGACTATCATCTTGAGCGTTTTGCCGCGACCGGCCTCTGACGGCCGGCTGGCTCTGCAGTGTTTCGGGCGGTACGCCCGAGTCGCTGCAGAAGCTGGTTGCGAAGCGCAACGGCTGCGTCACCGGTCTGATCGCCGCTGAGCAGGTAAATATCCAGGCTCGGCAAGGCCGGTAGATCGCTGGCAAAAGCGCTCGCGCCGATAGACTCGGCATAACCGGCCGGAAGCGCGCCGATCCCGATGCCACTCAGTATTGCCTGCCCGGCGCCGGACAGGCTCGTTCCGCTCCATGCAAGCGTGTATTTGGGGGCTTCGCCGCCGGTGTCGGTTGCGTCTTTGATCGCGGCCTGAGCCGACGGGTAGGGCGTGGCAACCAGCCCAACCGACAAACCATGGTGGGCATCTGGCGAGCGCCCGTACCAACGCAGTCGCTCACGGCGGATCAGGCGCCCGGTCCCTGGCAGTTCCGGGTCAGCGCTCAGGCATAAATCCAGTTGCTGCTTTCTGAATAAATCGGCGATTTGCTGATCCTGATCGATCGTGACGGTCAGGCGGACTTCCGGGTGACTGCGGGTGAATCGTCCGATGGTTTCAGCAACGGGGAAGCTGGTCCAGAGCGCCTCTGAGGCACCAAAGCGGACTTCGCCTTCCAGGGAGGCATCGTGAACCCGCGCGGCAGCCACAGTGTGCAATTCGACGATCTCTTCGGCCAGTGGCAGCAATCGTTTACCGGCCGGTGATAAATCCACCCGTCGGGTAGAGCGCTCAAGCAAGGGTTGGCCGACCAATTCTTCGAGACGGGAGATCTGCGAACTGATGGTTGACTGTCGGGTGCCCAGGACTCGGGCCGCTTTCGAAAAGCTGCGATAACTGGCGACCAATACAAACGCCCGTAACGCTGAGGGAGATGCCTCCAGCATCGCTTCTCCAGATTAATTAGTGTGATTAAACGCAACAGGGGCTGAGTTTACCCAATCCCGAGGCGAATCTGTAAGTTCAATGGTTGTCTCGGTTGGCGACAGCGGTCAGTCCGGTTCGCACAGCGTTGCGAATCATGTCGCTGATGATTTCCACACCGGGCAGTGCCGGCGCGTTGCCGTTTCGGAGTAAGCCGAGTCGGCGTCGGGCCCGATGATCATTCAGCGGGAGATGATTGATTCTCTGATGGGCTTGAATGGCTGGAAGCACGGGCAGGATGGCGATGCCCCCGCCTGTCGCGATCAGATCGACGAGGCAGGCCGGGTCTTGAATCCGCAGCTTGGAGCGACTGGCCAGGTTGCGGTAGGTTTCGGTACTCAAGCTGTCAGACACCTGATTTCTCAACAGGCTCTGGTGGCGTAAATCGCGCCAGTTCAAAGGTCGCTTAAGACGTGCCAGGGGCGAGCCTGAAGAAAACCAGACGTGAAAGGGGTCGGCCATTAACGGTTCAAAGACCAGTCCGTGGCTGGATCGGGGTTCTGCACAAAGGCCCAGGTCGATCGCCTGGTCGGCTACCCGCTCGGCGATCTGGTCACTCTCGTCCCAGGTTAGCTCAAGGGTTGCATCGCTTCTGTCAGCCAGAAAGCGTTGGACAATCGTTGGCAGCAGGCCCACCGCCTGACAATGCACGCAGGCAAGGCTGATGTGGCCAGTCTCGTTGCGGGCGAACGCCTTGATCGAGCCTATTGCTCTTTCGTAGCTACCGAGTTGATTGTTGGCCACCTCATGCGTAAACCGCCCCAGTTCAGTGAGCTGATTCTTGCGATCACCTTCGAAAAGCGAGCCTCCGAGTTCCCGTTCGAGCTGTTTGAGCGACATTGAGATGGCTGCCGGTGTGCGCGATAGGGTTGCGGCGGCGTCGCTGATGTTTCCTGCCTCGGCGACAGCGGCGAACGTCCTTAATAGTTCGATCTTTATGGGCATTGAGTCTTCCCGTTTCGAGGGCTGGTTCTGGTAAAAGCTATGATGCGGGCAGCATGAATGGATCTATTCACAATAGGCACAGACAAGGAGACAGTGTGTTCATCGACGGCTTGCAGTATTCCAATTGGTCTGGCGACTTGTTCAAACGCTTCAATGAAGCCGGGCTGTCCGCTGTTCACGTCACGATTGCCTATCACGAAAGCTTTCGCGAGATGGTGTTGAATCTGGAGCAATGGAACCGGTGGTTTGAACGGTATCCGGAGCATATTTTCAAAGGCTGTGATGGCGACGATGTTCGCGAAGCCGAGCGAACCGGGAAGACCGCAATTTTTTTCGGGTTTCAGAACCCATCGCCGATCGAGGATGACATCGGCCTGATCGAAATCGTCCATCAACTCGGGATCCGTTTCATGCAACTGAGTTACAACAATCAGTCATTGCTCGCGACCGGTTGTTATGAGCAAAATGATCCGGGTCTGACCCGCTTCGGGCGGCAGGCCGTGGCTGAAATGAACCGGGTCGGATTGGTAATTGACATGAGCCATTCGGCCGAACGCTCAACCCTGGAGGCAATAGAGGTATCTGAGCGACCCATATCAATAACCCATGCCAATCCAGCCTGGTGGGAGCCGGCACTGCGCAACAAGTCTCACGAAGTGCTGAAGGCCTTAAGTGATCGCGGCGGGATACTCGGCTTTTCGCTATATCCGCATCACCTGCCCGGTAAGACAGCTTGCACCTTGCAAAGCTTTTGTCAGATGGTTGCCGAGGCGGCCGAACGCTATGGGGTTCAGTCGTTGGCCATTGGCTCTGATCTCTGCGAAAACCAGCCGGATTCTGTGGTCGAATGGATGCGCAACGGGCGCTGGACCCGCCAGACCGATTTCGGTGAAGGCTCGGCAGCACTGCCCGGGTTTCCCGCGCAGCCGGCGTTTTTCGAGAATAGCCTTGGATTTGCCAATCTGGAGCAAGGGCTTGGACAGGTCGGATTCCAGAAACCGGACATTGCGGCAATCCTGGGAAAGAACTGGCTGCGATTTTTCGATCATTCATTCAACAAAGCCGGGTGATTTCAGAATTTGTTGAATTATAGCCTTTTGATTAAATAAATTTGATGTAACTGGAACTACAATGCTTCGCTTAGGCCGGCACCGCGCTGCGATTCATGCGCCGCAGGTTAGCCGAGTCGAGAATCAATCCGGAGGATTACGAATGCTGAAGACTACTCTTCGCGCTGGCCTGTTGGCCGTAGGTGCTACTGCTATTTTGGGCATGGCGCCGCAACAAGCTCAGGCCGCAGATTGCGGGACTGACGAAACAATTACGATTGCAGAAATGACCTGGTTGAGCGCTTCCACGCTTGCCTACGTGACCAACCGGGTCCTTAAAGACGGCCTCGGCTGTACAACTAAAGTTGTACCCGGCGATACCGTTCCGACAGCGACATCAATGCTCTCGAAAGGGCAGCCGATGATCGCCCCCGAGCTTTGGCTCTCAACCTCGGAGCAGATCTGGGAAAAGATCGTTGCCAAGGGTATCGCCTACAAAGCCAGTGATATTTTCACTGACGGTGGTCTGGAAGGCTGGTTCATTCCCGACTATGTCGCCAAAGCAAACCCGAAGCTGAAGTCAGTAGACGACCTGGCTGACCACGTCGATCTGTTCAAGGAAGTGGCTTCCAATGGTAAGGGCCGCCTGTACGCTTGTCCTCCCGGTTGGGCCTGCGAAATTTTGAACACCAACCTGTTCAAAGCGCTCGACATGGAGTCCAAGAACTTCGAATTGTTCTCTCCCGGTTCAGGCGCGAACCTGAAGGCCAGCATCGCGCGTAAGGTCACCCGCAAGCAGCCCGTCCTGACTTACTACTGGGGCCCGACCGCGGTCATTGGCAAGTTCAATCTGGTGAAACTGGATATGCCCGCCTATGATGAGTCGGCTTACAAATGCCTGTCCAGTAAAGAGTGCGCGGACCCGAAACCCAGTGACTTTAAGAACAGTGAAATTGCGGTTGCTGTTGTCACCGAGCTGAAGACCAAGGCGCCCAACGTGGCCGAGGTTCTGAGCAAGATGCAGGTCCCGAACGACACCATCAATGCGGTTCTGGCCTGGGGCGACGATAACTCGGCGTCACCTGAGGAAGTGGCAACGTATTTCTTCAAGAACCAGGAAGCTATCTGGACCAAGTGGGTTGATGCTGAATCCGCGGCGAAGATCAAGGCTTCACTGTAATCAGGCTGAGGTAGTTGTGCAGAAAAGAGGTGGCGGGCGATGCAGCCTGGCACCTCTTTTTTTCGCCTGAACTATAAAAATCAGATCCCTGAGGGGGACTAACAATGGCAACGAACTTTCCCGAGATCATCAATACCCGCGCCTTGCGCAAGGCGATTGATGGCGCGTTCGAGTGGATGGTTATCACGTTTGGCGAAAGCCTTGAAATCGCATTTTTGCCGGTATTACAGTTACTCAACTGGATTGAGAATCTGTTGATCGCGACTCCCTGGTGGATCGTACTGGCGGCGTTGGCGGGAATGGGATGGCTCGCCTCGCGCAGTTGGAAAATTGCGCTCAGTATCGCTGCGATGGTTTTTGCGATGGGGTTTCTGGGCCTATGGGATGCAGCGATGACAACTATCGCGCTGATGCTCACGGCCACCTTCCTGGCCGTCCTGATTGGTCTGCCGATCGGGGTAGCGATGTCTCGTTCGGATTTTCTCCAGTCGGTTACGTTACCCGTGCTGGACATCATGCAGACACTGCCTATTTTTGTTTATCTGATTCCGTTTGTGATGTTGTTTGGACCCGGCAAGATTCCGGCGCTACTGGCCACCATTGTCTTTGCCGTGCCTCCCATGATCCGGCTAACCAATCTGGGTATTCGGCAGGTTGATGAAGGGGTGATGGAGGCGGTGACTTCGTTCGGCACCACACCCAGGCAACGTCTGTTTACTGTGCAGTTACCGCTTGCGCTGCCGACCATCATGGCCGGGATTAACCAAACCACGATGATGGCATTGTCCATGGTTGTGATTGCCTCAATGATTGGTGCAGGCGGGCTCGGGTATCAGGTATTGCAAGGGATTCAGCGTCTCGAAGTGAGCCGGGGATTGCTGGCCGGTCTGGGGATTGTTTTCCTGGCCATCATCATTGACCGGATTGCGCAGTCGTACGGGCGACGGGTCCAGCAGCATTTGCACTTATCCAACTAAGGAGGCAGCACTTGAACAAGATCGTCGTCGAAAAAGTCTCCAAGGTATTTGGCCCGAACCCCCAGTCCATCATTCCCCTGATTGAACAAGGAATGAGCAAACAGGACATCCTTGAGCAACACGGTCACGTCGTCGGTATCCGGGATCTCAGTCTTGAGATCAAAGCCGGTGAGACATTCGTGGTGATGGGGTTATCCGGGTCAGGAAAATCCACGCTGATCCGTCATATCAATCGTCTGATTGACCCTACCGCGGGGCGCATTCTCGTCGATGGCGAAGACGTCCTCGAGTTGACCGATGCCGGTCTGCGAGATCTGCGTCGCCGCAAGATCTCGATGGTCTTTCAGAAGTTTGGTCTTCTGCCACACAGAACCGTGCTTGAGAATGTCGCTTACGGGTTGATCACCAGCGGTGTTTCGCGCAAAGAAGCCCACGAACGCGCCCAGGCCCAGATCGACCTGGTCGACCTGGGCGGCTACGAAGGCAACTATCCGCCACAGTTATCCGGGGGTATGCAGCAGCGGGTCGGACTGGCTCGTGCGCTGGCTACTGATGCGGAAATCCTGTTGATGGACGAGGCTTTCAGTGCGCTTGATCCGGTGATTCGCAATGAAATGCAAGCGCAACTACAGGAACTTCAGGGCAAACTCAACAAGACTATCGTGTTCATTACCCACGACCTGGACGAAGCGCTACGCCTTGGGGATCACATTGCGATTCTCAAAGACGGTGAGTTACGCCAGTGCGGCACCGGGCCCGAAATTCTGCTCAACCCGGCCGATGATTATGTTTCGCGATTTGTCCGGGATGTGAATCGGGCAAAAGTTGTCACGCTGGGTTCAATCGCCGAACCGGTGGAATCCATGCCACGTGCTGAAGCGACTCCTGAGCTTTGCCAGGACCGTCTTGGTGCCGGTCGTGCCGTCTTGCTGATGAACGGTGAGCAGCCGGGAGCGATGCTGACCGAGTCGTATCTGTTGGCTAATGCCGATCGCCCAGGCGACTGGTGGCAAACCTCAGGCAAGCTGCCACCGGTAACAGAGGTGGATGGCACGCTCACCATTGAAGAGGGGTTGTCGGCGCTTGGTGAAACCGATGCTCCGATTCTGGTGCTTGACGATCAGGGGAAACCGACGGGTGTCGTTAGCCGCCTTATGGCGATTCGAGCCCTTGCGGGCGGTGAGAACACGCATTCAGGCTGACGGGATAAAGTCTTTGTCGTCCTGGTGTTTGCGCTCAAATTTGATGAAATCGTAGTACCCGCATTTGTTGCCGTTCGGGTACTCCCGGCAAACGGCCGGGCGCGCCTTGTAGACCGTACAGCGGCGTTCGTCGGTATCAAAAAACCGGCAGATGCTGCCGTAAACTTCATCCTTCTGGTGACGCAGAATGCGTTCTTTTTTGGTGTACCAGCGAAAGAATTTTTTCTCGGCTTCTTCGACGCTCAGGTCAAAGTGTTTTGCCAGGCGCCGCACGTCGCTGTCTTTGGCTTCAATGCGGTCGTATGAGCAGCAATAGCCCGGGCATTTTCCACAATCGTATTTCAGTTTCTTCTCGGCCATGAGTCTGGAGTTTCCGTTGCTTGATAGTGATGGAGCGGACGCTCGGTCTGGCCGCCATCTTACCGGCATCAGCATAGTTGGCGATGACGGATCGCCCGGCGGACGAATCTTTGTGGCGTGATCGCCTCAGCCAGCGAGTTTTCGATTGGCAGGCAGGTCTGGTCCAGTTGGTCGGCAATGACTCGTGCGGCAAGTGCCGACCACAACGCGCCGCGCGAACCGAAGCCGCCGGCGAAGTAGATGCCAGGTAATGACGGCAGCGGTAGGCGGTCATCGCGATGCAGAAGATCTTGTTGTTCGCGTGCCGCGGTTTCATCGGGTGCCGGACCAATCAGTGGGAGGCGGTCGGCTGTAGTGTGTCGCAAACCGGCATAACTGGCCATGATCTGCGCCATCCCCGGGGCGGCCAGCAATGCCTCCCACTGCCCACGATTGCGCAGATCATCTGCCGGCTCCGTATAGAGCGGCGGTTCACGATAAGTAGCACCGGTCAGCACAGAGTCGTCGGGCAGCGGGCAGGCGTACGCTGCGCCGCCGAGCACGCAGCGCAGCGAAGCGGCCCGTGGGTCGGAAAGCTTTGTGCTCTGGCCGACGATCGCCTCAGTTCTTACTGCTGAGCCGGGAATCAGCGCGCCCGGCCAGTGGGCCGTGCAGACGATTACTTTATCGACGAGTGCGATTGGCGAGCCTGCAGTGTCCAGCACCTGCCATTTTTCTGCATGTCTGCGCAAACCCGACGCGGTCGATCCGAACATCAGTCGAACTGACTGGGGTAGTGCCTTTAACAGCGACGCAGGGTCTAATGTCAGACTCCCCGGTTGCCAGATGCCGCCCGCCTTGAGGGCGATGCCGGCAGCATCGCCAGCCTCATCCGGGTTCAGTCGGGTGAGCAATGATGCTGGCCAGCCGAGCCGCTCAAGGAGTTCGATTTGCCGTGCAACATCCTGCCGGTCATGAGCCAGGTGCAGGCGTCCGGTGCGGCGCGCACCTGGTAGCGTCTGCAGGAACCGCTGGGCAGAACGGGTCAGGCGGGTCAGGTAGTTCTCGTCGGGTGACAAGTGCAGGTGGCCGGCCAGTATTGGTTGTCCGGATCCGCCGGCGATCGCCTGGTCGGCGGCTTCAATCAGAGTGACACCCCAACCCTTTGAGCAGAGGTGTTGGGCCATGACCAGTCCGGCAATACCGGCTCCAAGCACCGCCACCGACCGGTCTGCGGACGTTGTTTCAAGCGGTGGCAGACGTGACGGGTGCCGGGCCAGGGCGCCAGACCATCGCTGTTGATTCTGGCTGACCGCAAATCCGGTTGCCGTCAGCGCATCACCCAGCGAACCAAGTGGGAAGTCACCGGCAATTCGACATAGCGGGGAGCACCGGCGCCATAAGGCATTCAGCACGGCTTTGTCGAGCGCGGGTTCGGTTCGGTCAGGCGAGGCTCCGGGTGGTCGGTTCAGGTAAATGGCGTCTACTCGCCCGGTCATTTCGGGTAGTAAGGTTGCCGGCTCGCCAAACGCTAACGTCAGTTCAATTTGATTGCCCAGAGAGAGCCGATGAAACCCCCTGATCAAGTCCGGCCACTGTTCAATCAAGGGCTGGTACTCCGGGGCGGAATATCCGGCTTGCCGGAGCAAGCGTGCGACATCAGCAGCCGGAAGTGGCGAGCGGTCTACGGCCGCATAGCTGAGCCTGGCTCGCATCCGTTGCGCGGCCGGCAGGCGGGCTGAAGACGCGCGCCAGGCAAGCACCGTTTCCAAAAAGTTAATACCAGCCCCAAATCCCAATTCAATGACCTGCCAGAGATCTTGTTTCGACCAGCGCGCCGGACTGACTGTGGGCGCCAGATAATTGGTAAACACCGCAGCTCGGTCGATGGGAATTAGCTGTCCGGTCAGGGCGCTGGTCGGCTTGCCGCGTGCGTCCCATTGAGCGCAGTCCTGCTGCAAGCCGGTTCTTTTCTTGGGGGAAATAGGAGGGTATTCAGCCATTCAGGTCGCGGTCTTGCCTGGGCAGGGAGTCGATTATGCTAGCGTGACTGCCAGTAAAGCGATAGAAACCCTTGAAATCCCAAAATAAGAATCCAGGAGGCTAGTATGAAATCAACCCAATACAACCGCCGCTCCGGCTTGTTCGCACTGGCGATAACCGTCAGTCTGATGGCGGCCTGTGGCGGTGGCGGTGGCGATACCGCCACTGATAACTCGGGCGAGCAGATGCCGGCTCCGGCACCCGCACCGGCGCCGGTTGCCGGTGACTTCGTTAGCAAGACCGATCTGACCGTGGTCGGTGCGACAAACGCCAGTTCGACAGAGCTTATTGTTTACAAAATGCGCGGCGTTGACGGCGAACTGCGCGATGAACAAGCGGTCGTAATGCTGCCGACCTCTGCTGCGCCTGCCAGTGGCTTTCCGATGGTGATATGGGGGCATGGGACGACCGGCATTGGTGATAGCTGTGCGCCATCAGCCACTAACGATCTGGCCGGTTACGCGCCTTACCTGAATGGATTGCTGGCGCAGGGGTTTGCAATCGTGGCGCCAGACTATGAAGGTCTGGGAACTCCCGGACTACACCACTATCTGAACCTGCAAAGCGAAGGGCGATCAATGCTCTTTGCCGGTCTGGCGGCCGCGAATGCTTATCCGAATATTGCCCTGGACTATGTCACGATCGGCCACTCCCAGGGCGGACATGCTGCTCTGGGCGCGGCTGAACTTGCGTCCGAAGTATCGGCTCTAAAGCTGGCCGGAGTTGTGGCGCTCGCGCCGGCTTCCAATGTTCGAGCGCAAGGCGATCAGCTGGCCCAGGCGATTGTGAACCCGGCGACACCCACCGATTTGCGTCAGGCTGCGGCGGTGGGCCGGGTTGGCTTCTCTGCGCTGATTCTGGCCGGGCTGGAAGCGAAAATGCCGTCGTTTGATTTGCCGGGAGCGTTTGGTCCGGACGGACAGTTTTTGGCGCAGGCAGCCGTGACCCAATGTACCGGCGCGTTTTTTGAAGGCCTGGAAGCGCCAGTGGAGACCGCGCTTCAGAATGACGGCAATGTTGAAGCGCTGTTACCCGAAAGCACGACAACTGATCCTGATTTGCTGGCATATCTGACTGCGTTGGAGCCCGGCTTATTGCCTATTTCCGCGCCGGTTTTGCTGGTGCAAGGTGGGCTTGACACAACAGTATTCCCGCAATCGACTCAGGCGCTTGAGTCCACCTACACAGCGGGCGGGACAACTGTCACACTCAGTGCTTATCCAACCGCGACTCATACCTCAATCGTTCAGGCGAGTGTCAATGAAGTCGTGACGTTTATTGCCACCCAATTTGGGAACGCTGCTGCTGTCCAATGAAGAAAACGCTGACCGTACTGTTTTTTCTACTGTTATTTTCAATCGCCGCTATCGCGTTTCTGCGCGTCACACCGCACAAGGTTCCGGCGCCGCTAAAACCGGCGCTGGCCTGGATTGAAAAGACTCAGCATGAAGTCAGCGGTCAGTTCATCGCCTGGCGCAACCGTTTGTTGGGGATTCCCGTTCCGACGGTTGCCCGAAACCCGGGGGCGACCGCGGTATTGTCGGACTCGGCGCGTGCCCCTGACCTGGCTCGTGTTGATATCGGCCGTAGTGAGGTGGCTCGGGTTGATATTGACGAGCAGGGCAATACCACGATCAGCGTCGCCGAGCCGGTTTCTGAACCACCGGTTGCGGTTGCGCGACCTGAGCCTGAGGCAAGCCCTCCGGCTGTTGATTCCAATCTTGCTCTGGCCGCGCTGACAGATACGGAGGCAGTGATCTCGGCGGCTGATGCCGCGATAGCTGCGGCCGACGCAGCGCTGGCTCGCGCCCAGGGGCTCGGGCCAGAGACTGCTACGAGACGCACTGACGAACCCGGCAAGTCGGAAAGCATTCCAGCAGATCCGCAACGCCTGAGTGGTGGATCAACCGCTGGTGGTGCTGCGATTGTCTTGTCGCAGACGGTGCGACTAAAACCGGCTGGAACTGACGAGCCGAATGCTGCCGATTCCCGGCTGGTAGCACTGGCAGAATCAACGTCGCCCAATGTGCTGGACGAACGGTCTTCAGTCGGCCCTGGAAACGACGGCGTTAACAGTCGCTCGCCCGTTACGGATACGTCAGTAGCAGCTGGCATTGGCCCGCGCGCCGCCGACCCGGCGGTCGTCGGTGCCGAACGCAGCCAGACTCACCCGGTCAACAATGTCGCCGCTGCAAAACCGGCAACACCAACGAAACCGAGGGCGCAAGCGACACCACAGTCGCCACCACAGTCGCCACTGGCACAGCAACCTCCTGCGCTATTAAAACTGCTGCCGGCCCGCAAATCTGAGCCGTTGCAACTCAGTGCGCTGCCTGCGTCAGCATTGCGTGCGCCAGAGATTATTCCGCCTGATGCGCCATTGCCTCCGCTGCCAGTCACCCAGGCCGGGCGTGAGCAGCAGGCAACCATCAGTCATTTTCTTACCGGTCGGGTTGTGGAGTTCGAGACCGGCCGCGACGTACTGACTCGTCCGGGGCAACAGGCACTGAGCCAGTTGTTGGCTATTATTCAAGCCCATCAGGACACCATCATTACCATCCAGGGACACACCGATAATGTTGGTGATGAGGCAAGCAACCTGGAATTGTCATCGGCGCGGTCGGTTAGGGCCAGGGCTTATCTGATTGCGCGAGGAGTCGAGCCAGACCGGCTCAGAGTACAAGGCTTTGGCGAAAGGAGGCCGTTAGCGAGCAATCGCACAGTCGAGGGGCGAATTCGCAATCGCCGGATTGATTTCGCCGTCTCTGACCGCTAGTTTGTTTGATTGACACGACGGGTGGTTCCTCGTGAACCCCTTCGATTGGTGAATCCCCGGTTCCGTATGGCATCATTGCGACGATGGTTGATCCAAGTCTTGAATCCAGTTCCCAGCCTGAAACGAACCGCCCGCCGCGGTCCGGGTCAGAGGGCCGTAACGCCTCAAAGGCGAGCGGGCCCATCCAGTTCACCACCCTGAATCGCTGGCGCCGCGAGCGTTCGATGCTTGAGGTGTTCCTGGTTAACGGACAACGTCTGGTTGGTCGTATTCGGTCATTTGATCGCTTTTCAATGCTCCTGGACATGCCCGCCGGTGGTTGCTTTGTATTCCACCATACGGTCAGCACGGTGCAACCCGCTGGCAAAGGCTCCACCCGCCGTCCGGCGCGCCCGTCAAGAGACCGCGAGTCCGGGCTTGACGAAGGGGCAAGCCGGCGAGATCCGGCTCAACCCAAGAGCTACGCGTCCAGTGTTGGCTCAGGCAAAAGCCCGTTCCCGGCTGAGCCTGCCCGTCGCCCGGCAGGGCCCGGTACAGCGGCACCAGCGGTTAAAGTGGAGCGGCGCAAACGTCGCACGATCCAACGAGACCCTGAGTAACCCAGGGATCTTTGTTCAAACCGCTCCGACTGGTCAGCGGTGCCTGTGGAAAAATCTGGTAAATCGGCAGGTTTAAACCGAATCGTCGGTTAAAAGGCCTTTAGGTCGGGATTTCTGACGCCCCGAATCCGCAAACCAGTGATCTCGGTCATGTTGTTTCAAGCTTTTGCTGGAGGATCTTGACCGGCTCCGGTACGATCGCGGCATTAGAAAAAAGGTTACTGACTCAATGATCACCAGACGCCAGATACTGTCCGCCGGGACGAGTGCAGCGATTGTTCTGCCAACCTTCTCGCCGGTCAGCGCACTTGCGGCAGTGGCTACCAGCGCTGCTTCAAAAGGAAATACTGCTGCCGCCGCCACGCCCAGCGTGCTCACGCTCAAGCATTTACATACGCACGAAACCAGCCATTTCAAGGTCAGCGATAGCAGTCGCCTGACCAAACAAGATGTTGCCAGGTTCAATCATTTCATGCGTGACCACCACAATGGTCAGATCGGATCAATGGACCCCAATCTGTTGCTTCATCTGCTGTCGTTGCAGCAAGTCCTTGAGGTGAAAGACACGGCATTCGAGGTCTTGTCGGCGTTTCGTTCCCACCAGACCAATGTAAAACTGCGTCGTCGCAGCAAACGCGTGGCGGTAAAAAGCATGCATTTGAAGGGACAGGCTATCGACATCCGTCTACCCGGTGTGAAGCTGGCCGATCTCCATGCTGCCGCGCTTGATCTCAAAGTTGGCGGCGTCGGCTTATACCGTCGCTCCAAATTCATTCATCTGGATACCGGCCGGGTGCGCCGCTGGTAAGCGTCATATGCATTAAAAAAAGCCGCCGGTGAACACGGCGGCTTTTTTACGGGTGCTACTGATGGTTGTCGGCCAGACTCAAAAGCCTGCAACTCAGAAGCTCTCAATGCTGAGCTGTGCCAGCTTCTGGCCTTCAGCGCTATTGCGTGCAGTCGCGTTCACATTCTCGCTGTTCATGCTGGCCCAGCGCTGAACCGAGGCAATCGTACGTGGGTTGTAATCATAGACATCGGGTAGAAACTTGATCTGGCCGTTGTCGGCGATTCGGACTGTTTCATAAGAAAAGACCACCATGACCGGACGAGTCGGCTTGGCATAGCTGGGCTTCTCAGCGATCGCCGCCGCTTGCAGGCGCTCTTCGGTCCAGTGTGGACTGTCCTGAAGGATCAGACGCGCCAGGGCCATGGGATCTTCAACCCGAACGCATCCGTGGCTGAAGTCTCGTTGGGTCCGGCCAAACAAGCGCTTTGCCGAGGTGTCGTGCAAATAGATGCCGCGAGCGTTTGGCAGGACAAACTTGAAGCGTCCCAGGGCATTCTTGGCACCCGGTCGCTGGCGCAGTTTTGCCGCGCCACTGGCCAGCAGGTCGAGTAGTGCCGGGGTGGCATCGCGATAAACACGTCCGCCGCCAGTGGTAATTTCCATGTCCATGCGGCGTAGGCGATCAGGGTTTTGACGCAACCGGGGCAGAATTTCCTCTTTGGCTATTGAGGCCGGTACATACCAATAAGGGCTGACTTCAAGCCGCTTTATCTGGCCGACATAAATTGGAGTTGGTGACTTCCCCGAGCGACCAATTACGACGCGGGCATCCAGCGGCTCTGCGTCGCTCTGTCCGTTGCTAGTCAGTCGAAACTCTGGCAGATTGACGCGAATAACTCGGGCGTCGCCCATATCGGGCAACCAGCGTAGGCGTTCCATCGACAGTTCGAGTTGTGCCACTCTCTCAAACAGAGGCGTATTCAAGGCTGCAATTGTTTTGCGGCCAACGATGCCGTCGGCGACCAGGCCATGACGGGTTTGAAAGCGTTTAACCGCCTGCACGGTAAACAAATCGTACAAGGGCGCGAGAATCGGCGCGGCAGCGTCGGCGGCGATGTTCTCTTCACTCACAAACGAATCAAGACGGCTTGCCTCCAGAAAGTCATGCCGATCCAGGTCGCCCAGAAAGACCAGACGATCCCGCAAGTCATTAACTGCCATCGCGCGCATGCCAGGCTCGAGAGTGGCGGCCTCAATCGGGCGCAGCGAAGTTGAGCGTTCCTGGTCAGCCAGGGTGCGGTATTTAGCCAGGGCGATTCTCAGCGCCTGATACTGCTCATTGGCCGGGTAGGCGGTTTCGAGCAGATCGATCACGGATTCTGCCTGCCAGGCTTGATTCAGTTCGGTTCGGGCATTCCACTGGCGAGCCGGTATGTCGATGTCGTCGTGAATCTTTCTGGGGTCCAGCGCACCAAGTTTGGCGTGACTCAGAAAACAGGTCACCCGAGTGGTCATGTCCTGATTGAACGCAGCAATTTCCGTGGCGAGTGGCGTCGTTGCTTCCTGGTTTTGCGTCTGAGCCAGTCGGGCCAGAAGCTGCTCGGCCCGAGCATCGAGTTGATCGGCATGATAGTCAGCCGGATCCAGGCCGTGCGTATAGGCGCTGAGCAAAACCGATCTGGCAGCGGCCAGCGCAGGGGCTGCTTCGGAAGCGCCGATCCAGGGGTGGCCCTGGGTCGGGCGTTGTTCGCACTGTCTGATTTGCGTCGGCGAGGCGCTGGCACTGACGGCGATGCTCAGCAAGCCGGCAACCAGCCCGACGTTGATGGCTGTTCTGGCAACCTGTGCAGAAAAAACGGGCTGAACTGTAGCGGAGAAAAACGACTTGCCTGAATGCTGAACCATTGAATCCTGTTGCCTGAGAAGACCAAGAAAGCGCTGCTGCGCCAACACAGGAGTCAATGTAGGTATTTGCGGTCTCGCCGGCTGTTAACTACTTCGCGATCGCTATAAAAAAATCCGACAGCGCCATAAGAGCGTGATATTTGTCACGCGATTCACCATTCGCGATCGGCGCGACTAGCGGCGCTTTGAGAAAGCGACAAACCAGTCGATTGCCTCAGGGTTGGCCATCGAAGCTCTATTGATCACTTTCGCCGGTTCATGCCCAAGCAGGATTCTCTTGACCGGGACTTCGAGTTTCTTGCCAGACATGGTTCGGGGGACTTCGGCAATTTCCCAGATCCCGTTGGGCACATGGCGATTGGAAAGCGCCGAGGCGATTGCCGCTTTCAGTTGATCGGCCTGCGGTTCGGCGAGCTCTGATCCTGGTCCTCCAAACGGCTGCCTGGGGACAACGAACAGAAGCAGTTGAGAGGGTTTGCCCAGGTATTCCAGATCCACCACGAGCGAGTCGAGGACCCAGTCAAAGCCTTCGATGACCCGATACAACTCACTGGATCCCATTCGGATACCGTGGCGATTGATTGTCGAGTCCGAGCGCCCGTAAATTACGGAAGTGATCGATTCGGGTTGTTCAAATAGTGCCAGCCAGTCTCCATGCTGCCAGGCGTGAGGCCAGGTCTCAAAGTAACTGGTTCGGTAGCGCTCCCCATCAGTATCTCCCCAGAAATAGAGCGGCATTGAAGGCATTGGCTCGGTAACGACCAACTCGCCTACTTCGCCGAGTTGAGATTCCCCGGATTCATTGAATGAAGCGACCGCACATCCGAGCCCCCGGCATTGCATTTGCCCGGGGTAGACCGGCAATGCCGGGCTGGAAGTTAAAAATGCCGCTCCGGGATCGGTCCCGCCTGAAATTGAAGCCAGCAATATATCGCTGTTGATGTTTTTATATACCCACTCATACGCTTCTTCGGTTAATGGGGAGCCGGTGGCGCCAAGTGTCTTCAGGCTGGACAAGTCATGATCCGCGCGTGGGACGATGCCAGCTTTCATATTGAGGCCGATAAAAGCCGGGCTGGTGCCAAAGAAGCTTGCTTTTTCCTGTGCGGCGAAATCCCAGAGTGTATGAAGGTCCGGGTAACCCGGGTTGCCGTCATAGTGCAAGACGGTACAGCCGGTGGCCAGAGTGCTGACCCACAGATTCCACATAATCCAGCTCGTTGACGAGAACCAGAAAAATCGGTCGTCACGTCCGACGTCCAGGTGAAACCGGTTTGCTTTCAGGCCCTCTAGCAAGGTGCCACCATGGCCGTGCACGATCGGCTTGGGCATTCCGGTCGTCCCTGAAGAATAGACAATCCAGAGCGGATGGTCGAATGGCACCGCAGCGTACTCGGGCGTGGCATTCGGGTGATTGACGGCGTCGCACCACAACGAAAAATCGACCCGATGCGCATCTTGCTGGCAGCATTGAATGACCGCATCCGCATCAGGCGTGCCAGCGAGTTCGGCGTCACTCAGCAGCGGGATATAAACCAGCGCCTCAAGGTCCGGTAACTGAGCAACTAGGTCGGTAACAACTCCGGTACGGTCATGGTCTTTGCCCGAGTATCGGTAACCATCAACGGCGAACAGGACTTTCGGTTTGATTTGTTGGAAGCGGTCGAGCACGCCAGTGGCACCCATGTCGGGAGCGCAGCTTGACCAGATAGCCCCAAGGCCGGTGGTCGCGAGCATTGCAACGACGGTTTCCGGAATGTTTGGCAGGTAGGAGACACATCGGTCTCCGGGTGTTACGCCTTGCGCTTTGAGGTGTTTCATAAGCGCGCCGACCTGGGTTTCCAGCGACTTCCAGGTGATGCTTCTGCGCGGCGTGAGTTCGCTGCGAAAAACCAGCGCCTCGGTTTGTCCGGCGTCCGGTTCCTGCGCGCGTCTCAGCAGGTGTTCGGCATAGTTGAGCGTAGCGCCCTCAAACCACTTCGCGCCAGGCATTTGCCGCTTGAGCAAGACTTGCTTGTAATCGCTGTGGGAGCGAATTTCAAACCATTGCCAGACGGCTTCCCAGAAAGCTTCGATTTCGTCAGTAGACCATCGCCAGAGGCTTTCATAGTCGGGCAGGTTCAGCCCGCGAGTTTGTTGCAACCAGGCGGTAAACCGAGTGATATCCGCGGCCGCAGTGCGGGTCGCATCAGGGCGCCAGATTGGGGTGTTCGAGACTGAGTTCATCCGGCGAGACTAGCACTTCCCGCAGGCTACCTCGATCCAGGGTAATTCACTGCGTCATCAGTGACTGACAGGCAGATGAAAAAAGGGCGCCACCCTGAGGCGCGCCCTTTCCAGACTAACGAGTCCGAGACGGTTTACACCGGACGGATTTTGCTGGCCTGCAGACCTTTACGGCCCTGGGTGACTTCGAACTCGACTTTCTGGTTTTCAGCGAGGGTTTTGAAACCGTCGGATTGAATTTCGCTGAAGTGGGCGAAGAGGTCTTCACCGCCTTCACTTGGCGTAATAAAACCGAAGCCCTTCGACTCGTTGAACCACTTCACGATACCTGTTTGCGTTGCCATACCTTAGTTACCATTTCCTTAACGTAAGAAGAGTAGTCCCGTTATGAACAAGACTACCTAAAAAAACACCGAGCCAATCGGGCTGGATCATCAACAGAAAAGGAGGCCTTGACTGCCAACAACATCACCGTCTATGAAACGGGTGCTTGCCGGATCAGAACAGATGCGGCAGACCAAGTCAAGCTTTATTGACGATTGAGTTGAGATCGATATCTTAGTCAGGTGTTTTGGGTATGGATTCGCCGTTTTTTGCCCGTTTTCAGAGCATAGGCGCTGCCTTGGGTCGCGAAAATGTTCTCACCGGAAAAGGTTATAAAAAACCGTGAACTTTAAGTAAAACACCAGAGTCCGGTACAGATCCCGAATATCCATTGAACGATTGCGTCAAGTAGGCTGCCAATCAGCAGGACTGGCACCGATACCGCGACCACCATCAGCACGATTCCGCGCCAGGTGGGTCGGGGTTCGGGGATCTGGTGTCCCATGACCGTCTGAACCGGTCCTTTGCCTGGCAGGAAAGACAGTTTATTTTCCAGAGTCACGGCAGCGCCTTCAGCGGGTTTTGATAGAGGTGATTCGGCAGCGCGTGGGCTCAGGCCAACAGCCGATACTGCCCGGCTCGTCGCGAGCGGCGTGGCGCCCTAAGATCGCGGCATGGACATTGTGTGGGAAACCCGGCAGCCAGCTCAATGGGAGCAGTTGCATTTCGAGCAGGCTGGCGCTTTACAGCAACATCTCGCGTTTGGCACGGCAATGCAGGCGTTGGGCACGGAATGTGTTCGCGCGCGCGTCGAACAAGACGGCGCGGTAATTGGCATTGCCCAGTTCGTCGTGCGGCGGATCGCCGGCGTTGTGGGTCTGGCTCTTTGCAGTCGGGGACCCATCTGGCGAGACGGTATCAGCGATGAACAACGCCGGCTGGCCTGCAAACTCATGGCCGGCAGCCTGCCGCAGCGTCGACCCCGGTTCGTCTTTTACGCGCCCGATACGCCGCCGGGAATGGCGCCTGAAGCGGCAGGCATTCCTGGCTTTACCCGGGTAATTACCGGCGTCACAACTGTTCTGATCGATCTGAGCCAAAACGACGAGGAGATCAGGGCGGGCTTACATCCGAAGTGGCGCAATCGTTTGGTGGCCGCCGAAAACTCGCCGCTGAAATTCAATCGTGTGGGTGAAAAGCTCGCCCAGTACCGATGGGTACTGGACCGGGAAGGGGTTCAGCGTCAGCAGCGCTCGTATCGAGCGCTGCCGGCCGAGTTTGTCCCGGCTTATCAGGCTGCGGTGGGGGCAGGCAAGCCTTCAGTGTTAACGGTCAGAGCAGACCTGGGCAAGGATGCCGTAGCGGCGATGCTGTTTGTCATTCATGGGGCGGCGGCGACTTATCACCTGGGCTGGAGCGACGCTCGCGGACGAGAACACAGCGCGCACAACCTTTGTCTCTGGCGCGCGCTGCCACTTTTGCGAGAATTACAGGTCAGGCAGCTCGATCTGGGCGGGGTGAACACGCAAAGAGGCGCATCGCTGGCGCGCTTCAAGCTGGGAGCTGGCGGCTCGGTTTTGCTGAACCCCGGCACTTTCCTTTAAGCTGCGGGTTCTCTGATCAGACACCCGGTATCGATTCTTATGCTGAATCCGCAGGCAAAAGCCCTTCTTGATTTGATTTCTTCACTGGGCTTTGAGCCCATGAATGAGTTGCCGGTCGAAGAGGCCCGGAAGAATTACCGGGATCGTCGTCATGGCACGCAACCGGAAGCGCCGCCGATCGGGGCGGTAGTTGATCATCAGGTGCCTGTCGCCGGCGGAACTATCACAGTGCGTGAATATCGCCCCGGCGGGGCGGCCCAGGCAAGCGCGCGATTGCCGGCGCTGGTCTATTTTCATGGTGGCGGCTGGACGATCGGCGACCTGGATACTCACGATACTCTGTGCCGATCCCTGTGCGCCGGCGCTGAATGTGCCATCTATGCCGTGGATTACCGGATGGGGCCTGAATTCAAGTTTCCTACCGCTGTCGAGGATGCCCAGGCTGCCTTTCAATGGGTGTTGACTGAATCTGATCGACTGCGCGTTGACCCCACTCGCGTTGCGGTTGGCGGTGATAGCGCCGGCGGTAATCTGGCTGCGGTCGTCAGCCTGCAGACGCGCGATCAGGGCTCGCCCGCGCCGGTTTACCAGTTGCTGATCTATCCGGCGGTTGATCAGCGCGCCGGTCATGATTCGCATGAACGCAATGGCGAGGGCTATCTGTTAACCCAAATTCTGATGCGCTGGTTTCGGGAGCAGTATCACGCCCATCCCGATGAATATCTCGACTGGCGGGCGTCGCCGTTACTGGCCGAGTCGTTTGCGGGCCTGCCGCCCGCATTGGTGTTGACAGCAGAATATGATCCGCTGGTCGACGAAGGCCAGGCCTACGCAGCGGCCATGGACAGCGCCGGGGTGCCGGTTGAGGCCGTCATGTTTCCGGGGCAGGTGCATGGATTCATCACCATGGGCAAGGTGCTCGATGATGCCAATACGGCGGTCAAGCTCTGTGCGGCGCGCTTGAAAACGGTATTCAATGGTTGATACCCAGGCGTTTCGCACCAGTTTCTTGCGACGAGCGCCACGCCGCCGGCCGAATCGGCTGCCCTGGCAGTCTGTTTGGCTATAATGATCTGATAAATAGGCAAATTGGCCGATGCGGCGTGTTTGGCCGGTTAAGGATGTAAGCGTTTGCGTCCGAACGGCCGCCAATCGCCCGAATGGGTCATACTTCGCCGCACTTAATGAGGGCTGGTGACGATAGCCAACGCCCAAAACAATCAGGTTCTAGTGAATGGGGATTTTCCACGCGTATGACGTCCGCGGGGTTTATGGGGAGACGTTAACAACGGATCTGGCACGCAGGATTGGCTATTTTCTTCCTCGCCTGCTCGACACCTCCCAGGTTCTGGTGGGCCAGGATGCCCGGGAATCGTCACCGGCATTGTTTGAAGCACTATCGGCCGGGATAACACTGGCCGGCGCTGATGTGACCTCCCTGGGCTTGTGTACTACGCCAATGGTCTATTTTCACACCGCGCGCAAGGGGTTCGACGCTTCGGTGTGTATTACCGCCTCGCATAATCCGGCGCGCTACAACGGCTTCAAAGTCTCCACGACTGACTCCAGACCGGTTGGCTATGAAAGCGGGCTCGGCCAGCTCGAGCAATGGGTGAATGACGTTCAGGGCGAGCCAATGACGCCGGCTGCCCGCCCGGGCAGCGTCCGGACACTCGATGGGAAGTCGGAGTATCTCGATTTTCTGGCCACCCTGGAAGCGCCGTCCGGCGAATTGAGCATGGCGATTGACTGCTCCAACGGCATGGCGGGCTTGCTGGCCCGGGAAGTGTTTGGCCCTGACCCGGACTATCTGTACGACACCATTGACTGCACGTTTCCGAACCATCCGCCAGACCCCTCGAATCCGTCCACGCTTGAGGTGCTGCGAGAGGCAGTCCTGACGGGCGAGCGCGATCTGGGCATGGTCTTTGACGGCGATGCTGACCGTGTCATGTTTCTGGACGAACGCGGACGTTTTGTGCCGCCAGACCTGATTATCGCGGTCCTGGGCCTGTACTTCCATCAAAAAGGGGTCGCAGATCCGTTGGTGTTGCAAGACGTAAGAACATCCAAAGCCGTGTCAGAGTTCCTCGCCCCTCTGGGTGGGACGGTACAAACTTGGAAAGTTGGTCGGGCTTTTGCGGCGCGGCGGCTACGTGAAATCAACGGACTCGTGGGCGGCGAACTGGCCGGACACTATTACTTCAGGGATTTCGCGTTCAGCGATTCAGCCATGCTGGCAGCACTGCGCGTCATTGATGTCGTGGCAGCGGAAAAGCGGGCAGGCCGACGTTTTTCAGAGCTGATTGACCAGATCCGGCGTTATAGCGGGTCCGGCGAGATCAACTTTGAACTGACGGCGAAACAGGCGGCGATGGATGCCGTTAAAAGTTATTTTGTTACACATGAGCATCCCGAAGCCGTGCACGATTTTGACGGCTATCGGCTAGAGTTTTCGGACTGGTGGTTCTGTATCCGCCAGTCGAACACCGAACCTTTGCTGCGACTTGTCGTCGAAGCACAGGGGCAGGATCAACTGGATCAGAGAGTGGCTCAGATTCGCGCGATCATTGAAGAACACCGGGATTGACCTGAAGCTCAAGTCGCTTCACATGGAGAAAAAATGTCTGATCTGATTGGCGTATTGCCCGCTGCTGGCCGTGGTTCACGGCTCGGTCCGATTCCGAGCAGTAAGGAAGTAATGCCGCTGGGTTTTGACCCGGATCATCCGGTTGCGGAAGGTCAGGGGGGCTGGCGCCCGTTCACGACGATCGAAGCGCATCTCGACGGATTCAAGCAGGCTGGTATCGAAAAAGTCGTCGTCATTCTGGGTAGCAACAAACAAGACATCATGGAATATCTCGGTGGTGGCGCGCGCTACGGCCTGAGTATTTCCTACCTGTTTCAGGAAGAGCTGCGCGGTATGCCGTTTGCGCTGGATCTCGCGAACCCATGGTCACAGGGTGCGACAACCGTCTTTACCATGCCGGACACTTTGATCGAGCCGAACAATTCAACGGCGCGTCTGCTGCAGTCACATCAGAAGGCTGGTGCTGATTTATCGCTGGGCTTGTTTGAAACCAACAATCCGAGCAAGTTCGGTATGGTGGAACTCGATAGCGACAACCGGATTGTCCGTTTTGATGACAAGCCGCGCCGTACCAACCTGCATCTGATGTGGGGCCTGGCAGCATGGTCGCCTGTTTTTGCCAGCTTTATGCACGAGCGGCTCGAGAGGATAGCCAAAGGCGGCAAGGAAACCGTCCTGAGTGATATTTTTGCTGAAGCCTTGAAGGCTGGCCTGCACGTACAAGGCGTAGAGCTCAGGGGTGCCACTTACAACGATATCGGGACACCGGAAGAATTCCAACTGGTAGTACGCAAGCTGGCATTGCGGGCGGCTGGCGAGGATGTTGACTCTGACGAGGTCAGTGCTACGCCGCGGCTAACTGTTGTTCGAGGTGGGCGATAACCTTGTCGTCGATATTGGGGTCGAACTTACGCGCGTAGAAATCAGGACTTTTCAGTAAGACATCAAGGTGTTGCTCGGTCCAGGTGCGGGGCCGGGGGGTTCCTTCGCTGAAGTCGATCAGACGCAAATCGTCATTGATCAGCGTGTCCTTGAACGGCGAATCCATAATGAACGTCTGAATAAACATCTCGTCGGTGGCATAGGTGTAGCGGAAGAACTTGCGGTACACCTGGAGGCGGGGCGAGCTGAGAAGATGCTCGCAAAAGGCCCGGTTCAGCGTGAAGTACGACGACCCACCGTAGTATCTGGCGTCGCCAAGATAACGCTCCCAGCGGTTCCAGCGCAGCTTGGGGATGTTTAGCCCGCCTTTCATGCGCGGCAATTCCAGGCGGACATGTTTGATGCGTTTGGGGCCGTCGATCCATTCAATCGTCGGATCAAAGTACTCAACATAATTACAGTCCGGCTCGGCCTTGAGTTGGCTCAGAATGGCCTCCTGCGACCGGAGCGGGAAGTCCTGCCCGCTGAGGTTCGAAAAGAAGAGCCAGGATTTGTCCAGATCAAGCAGGAGCTGAATGGCAGCGAGCGTGGCGTCGACAACGCTCCAGGACGCCCAGCGCACGTCGCGGGCCGGCATAAGATGAACATTATCCATCGAGCGGGCAAACTCAGCGGCCGCCCGGTGAACCGACTGATCTGATTTGACATCAACATGGAGAACAAACAGGTTCTCGGGATGGCTTGCGGCCCGGATCAGTCGGATGAACTGGGCCGGATTGTTGTGGACCAGGACGAGGTGGGCGTGGGTGACATGTTGGGTCAAGCTGAATTCCTGAGGGATCTTGGCAGGGCTTAGGCATACGAGTGTTTTAGTTTGCACACACCCTGTTGCTATAAACTGCGGAAATGACCCGCAAAACGACGACAAGTAAAAGTCAAAAGGCCGCCTTGCGGTCTGTCTCGTACGTTTGTCGCTGGTTCGTAGCTGTCGTCATCGCCAGCTTGCTCGGGGCATGTACGGTGATACCGACCGCTGGTCTCGACGAAAGTCTGGTTGCCGACGACCACCGGTATATGCCGAAAGCGAGTGAGGTATTAACGCAACCGAACGCGATCATAAACCGGTTTTTTCCTGATCCGCCGGTCATTATCGAAACACCGGCGTTTTCGACCCGAAACCGTTTCACTTCCCAGCATGAGATGCTCGGATTTATCGATCGCTTACGGATTCGAACAAGCCACTTGCATGTCCTGAATCTTGGTTTTTCGCAGCAGGGTCGCCGGATTCCGATGCTGGTCTTTACCTTGGCGCCAGGCGGGACGGCCCAACACCTGATAGAGACCGGTAAACCGACGGTCTGGGTGCATGCCCAGCTACACGGCAATGAACCTGCCGCAGGCGAGGGCGCCCTGGCGCTGGCCGGTCAGCTGGCGGACAAACTGGTATATGTCCTGGATCGAATCAATGTCGTCATCGTTCCGCGGGTAAACGTCGACGGCTCGGCCTTCTTTGAACGGAATGCTTCAAACCAACGGGATCTTAATCGCGACAGCCTGCGGCTCGATGTCCAGGAATCGCTGGCGCTGCGCCGGACCAATATTGCCTATGGCCCGGCTGTTACCGTCGATGCGCACGAGTATTACGCCGCCCGTCGGTCGCTCAGCGTCCTGGGCGAGAGTCAATACCTGGAGTCGCATGATTTGCTGGTGCAGGGGGCGGAAAACGGCAACGTACCCCGCCGCCTGCGTGAGCTCACCAGTGGCGTGTTTCTGAACAATATTGTCAGAGACTCCCATGCTGCGGGGTTGCGGGTGCACCCGTATTACACCGTTCGCATTCACGAAGCCGAGGAGGGGGGTGGTCGTTATCGGGTCGCCCTGGCTTCCGGCGGCAGTGACGCCCGTATCGGACGTAATTTTCATGGTTTGTTGAATCAGGTCTCAATCCTGCTGGAAAGCCGTGGTATCGGTATTGGGCGCCAGAGTTTCCGCCGACGCGTGTATTCCCAACTTGTGGCGATGCAAAGTGTTATTGAAACGGCTTACCGTAAGGCTCCTGAGTTGTTGCAGACTATTCGCGACGCTCAGGCCGAAGTTGTTGCCCAGGGTGCGGTTACCGGCGATAGCGATCCCCTGATTCTGCGATCGCGCCGAACGGAAATTGACTCATACGTGATTCCTTACATCAATACTTCCACTCGCCAGGCCGAACTGATCGAAACCCGTTATCTGAGTTTTGATCCACTGGTGCCGGTGCTCGAACGTGAGCGGCCGTTCGCCTATATTTTGACACCAGAGGCACGCGCTGCAGTCGTGCGCCTGGAGGCGTTCGGGGTCCAGGTATTGCCGCTGGGGGAGGCCCGTTTATTGCCGGTTGAGGCTTTCCGGGTGGTGGAGGCTCGCCATGAGTCTCGCCCCTATGAAGGCGTCTTGCGACGGCGCACCCGAATTGTCATGGAAGAAAAAATTCTCGAGGTGCCCAGCGGCAGTTCAATTGTTTATATGTCACAACCGCTGGGCAACCTGATCGCGGAATTGCTCGAGCCGGAAGCCGGCGACAGTTTCGTCACGTTTGGCGTTCTGAAGTCCACGCTGGATCAGCTGTTGCCAATTTATCGTTACATGGACCCGCTGGGGGTCTGACTCTTTTACAAAGGGGTTTTCAATGCAAATTACCAAGGCGCCAAAGCGCGGGCTGACCCGCACGATTCCGATGACACTTCTGGCGCTTTTGCTGTCAGGGTCGTTGACAAGCGTCGAGGTTCTGGCGGAAAGCCCGGCTCGTAGTGGCAACCTGAATTCCAGTACGGCCACGACCGGTACAGTCGCAGGTTTCGTCGAGAACGCCTGGTTTGATGACAACAAAATTGCCTTTCCTGCCAAGCTGGACACAGGTGCCAACAGCTCATCAATCAATGTGCCGCGCTACAAAACCTTCAAGCGAGATAGTCAGGACTGGGTCCGCATTGACATCAACAACCGGGTCGGGCAGCAGTTGGTCCTGGAGGTGCCGATTGACCGGTACGTCACCATTCGGCGCGCGGGCACGCGAAAAACTCAGCGCCCGATTGTGAAGCTCACGATCTGTGTAGGAGGCCAGACAGCGAACACTGAATTTACGCTTGCCGACCGAACCGGGCAGAGTTATCAGATTCTGGTCGGGAGGAAATTCATGGAAGGGCGATTGCTGGTGGATTCCGGCGCTCAGAACCTGCTGAAAGGGCGGTGCCGGGCCGGCGCTGAAAACTCATGAAGAATTCGCACGTCTATATGCTCTCGATCGGACTGACGTTTCTCGGTCTGTTGATCTTTGTCTGCAAACTGGCTTTCACCGGGTTGCCGGTCAAACCCGGTGAGCTGGCAACTGCCTGGAATATCGAGCATCAACTGGAATTCGATGCCGACGGCGGGCCCGTAAAAGCAGTTGTCAATGTCCCGCCCAGCAGCCTGGACAAGGCCGTTGTACGGGAGCGGGTCGTTTCCACTCAATATGGTTTGTCCAGAGGGCGGGACGAACTGGATAATCGCGTCGTAACACTGACCACCCGTGATGCACAGGGGCCGCAGGTTATCTATCTGACCTCACTCGTACACAAGTACCGTGGATTCGAAGAGGCGCCAAAAGTCATGTTGGCTGATGTCAAGCTGCCGAAAGTCTCCGTAGACGGAGCGGCATTGACGGCAGCGCGCGAAATGCTTGGCATTGCGGAGGCTCGCTCAGCGGACAATACGTCTCTGGTTACCACTTTGCTTGGCTTGCTAGATGTTGGCGCTTTAGCTGATAACCTGACGACGCTTACCGGCGGCGAGACCGGACTGCGGGCGAAGGTAGATGCGGCAGTGGCCATTCTGGGTTTACGTAATCTGTCAGCGCGCAGAGTCAACGGTGTGAAGCTTACCGGCAGTACCAAAACGCCGGAGTTCACTTACTGGCTTGAGGTATTGATCGACCAGCAGTGGGTGGCGTTTTCGGCAGGTCGTGCAACCAGCATAATCGACGATGATTTATTCCCTTGGTGGCGCGGTACCTATCCACTCGTGTCGGTCGAGGGCGCCAAAAACGTCGAATCCAGAATCTCTATCGTTCGAATCGAGCAGCGGGTGCTGGATCAGGTGTTGTCGGGCAATACGGCGACCCCGGTTGGCAAAGAGTTTCTGAAACTTTCGCTGTTTGGTCTGCCACTTGCCACGCAGAACGTGTTCAAGGTACTGATGGTTGTCCCGATCGGTATTCTGGTTCTGGTGTTGATTCGAAACGTGGTCGGCATCAAGAGCCTGGGCACGTTTATGCCTGTCCTGATCGCGCTTGCCCTGCACCAGACGCATGTCTTGTGGGGGGCGATGATCTTTACGTTTATTGTGGCCCTCGGTTTGCTGTTCCGTTTTTACCTGGAACATTTGAAGCTGTTGCTGGTTCCCCGGCTGGCAGCAGTGCTGACTTTTGTCGTGCTGGTCATGGCAATGATGAGTGTTGTGACGCATGCACTAGGGTTTGTACAAGGCTTGTCAGTCGCTTTGTTCCCGATGGTCATCCTGACCATGACGATTGAGCGAATATCCGTGTTGTGGGACGAACGTGGCGCGGGCGAGGCAATCAAACAAAGCCTGTCCAGCCTTGTCATTGCCATGCTCTTGTGCATTCTGATTTCGTTTCCAATCCTGGAGCACTTGTTCTTTACCTTCCCTGAGCTACACCTGATCGTGATTGCCGCGTTGCTATTGCTTGGTCGCTATACCGGTTATCGCTTGTTGGAGTTGCCTCGTTTCAGGGAATTATCGCGGGAGGCCGACTAATGTTCGCGCTGCCGCATCAGCTTTCCCGAAAAGGCATCATTGGGCTGAATCAGCGTAATGCAGGCATTATCCTGCCCTATAACGATCGCAGTCGTTATCCGCTGGTTGATGACAAGGCTCAAACCAAGAAGCTCGCTATTGATGCCGGTCTGGCCGTGCCTGAACTGTACGGCGACATCGCTTATGCAGGCCAAGTCAAGGATTTCTCAACCATCATTGCCGATCACAAGGAGTTCGTGATCAAACCGGCGCAAGGCGCGGGTGGTGACGGCATCATTGTTATCAAAGACCGCTTTGGCGGGTATTTTCAGAAAGCCAACGGGCAGCTTACGGACGAAGAAACCTTGCTGTTCCATATTCAGAATTCACTTGGTGGCGTGTTCAGTCTGGGCGGTCAGCCCGATCGCGTCCTGATTGAATACTGCGTCAAGTTTGATCCTGTCTTTGAGAAGATCTCTTATCAGGGGGTTCCGGATGTCCGGGTAATTGTTTTCCTGGGCGTGCCCATTATGGCGATGGTTCGGCTACCCACGCGGATGTCGGACGGGCGGGCTAACCTGCACCAGGGGGCGATTGGCACCGGCGTTGACCTGCGCTCGGGGACTACCTTGTCCGCGGTCTGGCTGAACAAGGTCATTGACCGCCACCCCGACACCCGTGAACCAGTCAGCGGTGTGGCTATTCCTCACTGGGATCAGATCATGGATATTTCAGCTCGCACCTACGAGCTGACCGGCCTGGGTTATCAGGGCGTAGATGTTGTGCTCGATCGTGATCTTGGTCCGCTAATTCTTGAGCTCAACGCCCGCCCCGGATTGAACATCCAGATTGCCAACAAGGCGGGCCTTCAACCGAGGCTTGACGCGGTGACACAGGCGATTGGGTCTTTGAAGTCCCCCGATGAGCGAGTCGCGTTTGCACGCGAACATTTTGCTGCGGCCCATGTGCCCGGCACCGTCTGATCAATCGGGTCGCCAGGAGAGTGAGTTTGATTAACCGCAAGCGACGTCATTTGCTCCAGATACCAGCGGCTGCCTCGCTGGCGCTGACCGGCGTGCCGGCTTTGGCAACTGATAAAGCGGTCGATAGCCGTTTCGACCTGCTCATTAAGCGCGGGCGGGTCGTGGATCCCGCTTCCGGCTACGACCAGATCGCCGACATTGGGATTTACAAGGGTTTGATTCATACGGTTGCGCCGGCTCTGCCTGAGGGCAAAGCCGGTAAGGTCTATGACGCCAGCGGCAAGATTGTCTGCCCGGGGCTCATTGACGCACACGTCCATGTGGCTGACGGGATGATGCCGGTATCAATGGAGCCGGATCAGGCGGGTATTCAGTCAGGGGTGACTACCTTGATCGATGCCGGCTCAACGGGTGGTCGTACGTTCGAGGGTTTTCGAAAACACATAATCAGCTCGGCGGAATCTCGGGTGTTTACGCTGTTGAACATTTCCTCGGTCGGGCTCGTGGTACTCAACGAGTTATATCTGGATTCAAAATTCATCAGCCGCAAAAGGGCGCTGCGCGCAATTCGGTCGAACCGGGATCTGATCATCGGCCTGAAGGCGCGAGTCCGGGGGCGCCAGGAGACTCTGGATCACGATATCAGTGTCATGAAAGTGGTTCGCGAAATCGGCGAGGAGACTGGTTTGCCGACCATGATGCACTGGACCAATGAACCCCGTCTGCTTGACACACTTCGCCCTGGTGACTACTTGACCCATCCGTTTAATCCGGACTACCTGAACCCGGGCGCAACCCAGGCAGACGGGACGCTCTATCCGACGGTTCTGGAGTTAAAAGATCGCGGCCTGATGGTGGACCTGGGTCACGGTTCATCTTTTGATTGGCGCAAAGCCGAGGCTGCGGCACAGCAGAACTGGTTTCCGGATGTCTTGTCTACGGATATGTTTACCCGGTATTTTCGGCCTGACGGCGTGGTGGGTGATCTTGGCGCCGTTATGAGCAAGTTCCTGATGCTCGGGCTTTCGGTGCCGCAGGTTATCGAGAAGACGACGATTGCCGCAGTCAAGATGGCGGCCATACCCGGGGCTCTCGGGACATTGGCACCGGGCGCCATTGCCGATGTGACGGTACTTGAGCAAACCGACGGGCAGTTCAAGTTTGTCGACAGCCCAAAACTCAAACAGGTTCGTACGGGGTCGAGAAAGCTAACCGCTGTTGCGACCGTCAAGTCCGGTCGTCTCTGGACGCTGACTGCCGGGTAAGCCGATTCGCCGGGCGCGCCGACTTGTTTGAGTAGATCAGGTACAAACTGCCGATGCCAACTCGACCTCGCCTAACAGGCTCAGGAAGACCCTGTCGGCAAGATCCTCAAGAAAAATCCCCATCAGTCCGAGCGCTGCAGTGAACGTCATCACTGTTATGTGGTGTAGCGGCCGGCCGGAGGTGAATCTGGCGTCAAGAATAGGTGGCTTATGATTGAGTCGCGCAAGCATCATTCGGACAAAAGCGGAGACAATAAATGACAAGCAGCAACGGCGGTCGCTGGACCCAACGGCCTGAAGGATCTACCTGGGGCGATTTTGGTCCTGATGACCAACTTGGGCGATTGAATCTGATAACGCCCGAGAAGGTCCGCCAGGGCGTGGCTGAAGTGAGAGAAGGCAAAACTTTCTGTCTCGGCCTGCCGCTGGATTTGCCGGGCGGCAATGTCTTGAATCCGCGCCGCCACCCACCGCGACTGCAACCGACCCGTGCTGGCCATACACCGCGCTGGATGTATCAAGTGGGTGAGGACATGGACGGTGCGACTGATGTGATCAACGACGACGTGGCCACCTTGCACTTGCAATACTCCAGTCAGTGGGACAGTTTCGCCCATGCCGGCAGTGTGTTCGACGCAATAGGGGACGGTAAACCCAAACCCATGTTCTATAACGGGTATCGCGGCGGTGTCGAGTTGCCTCTGGCCCGCAAAGATGGCGAGTGGTTCACCAGTGGTGTACAGCGACTAGGGGTGGAGAAATTTGCCGAGCACGGCATTCAGGGGAGAGCGGTGCTGATTGATCTGCACCATCATCTGGGCAGCGATCGAACCGTTGTCGGGTACGACACACTGGTCAGCATTATTGAACAAGACAAAGTCGTTGTTGAGCCGGGCGACATCCTGTTGTTGCACACCGGATTTTCAACCCAGTTGCTGGCCTGGGGCGGCGAGCCGGATCCAGAGCTGATTCACAACATGTGTCCGGTACTGGATGGGCGCGACCAGCGCTTGTTGCAATGGATTACCGACAGTGGTGTTGCGGCCATAGCCGCGGACAACTATGCGGTGGAGCAGCCGGGGCCAGACAAACCTGCCGGTCCCTGTGCGTTACTGCCGTTGCATGAACACTGTTTGTTCAAGCTCGGGGTGCCGCTGGGCGAAATCTGGTTGTTGGGCGAATTGGCAAACTGGTTGCGGGATCACCAGAGAAGTCGATGCCTGCTAACCGCGCCGCCACTCAGATTACCCGGCGCGGTCGGCTCGCCGGTGACGCCAATCGCCACCGTCTGAGTCTTTGACTTAATCGTCTGTTTTCTTAAGCGCCTCGGCTGCCAGTTTTGCCAGATCGGGCGGGGTGCCTGAGTCCGACGTCGGAGCCGCGGCAGGGCGTGCCTGCTCAGTCGCGGCCGACACTGAAGTCTCCTCTGATTGCGCAGGTGATGTCACCGTGTCAGCAGGGTTCGGCTTGCTCACACTGGCACTGGCACTGCTCGAGTCGTCGGGTGTATCTGGCCCGGGTGACTTGGCTTTGCGCACGAACGGGCGCCACAAACCGCCATCCGAGAACTGAACCCAACCCCACCGCAGCCAGTTCAGTAGTGACCAGGCAAGCCACAAAGCCCAACTAAGCATCAAGACCCGATACCAGGTCAGTGGTACTGAAATTACCCCGACCTGGGGCAGAATCGAATTGCCGCGGTCGGCGTACCAGTTGAATCTTGAGGCGCTGGAGCCATACCCGGAAACCTGCATGTCTGGATGACCCAACAGACCGTTCTGGACGGCGGCGAGCAATATGCCCAGCGCCGTGATCGTCAGCAATCCAATGCCGACCTGCATGCCGTTGAACGCCCAGCGAGAGACAGAGGCACCGAGGGCGGGCCGGGCCTGGAGTACAAACAGCCAGGCGGCCACAACAATCATGGCCAGGACGGTTACCTGCGACAAGCCGACAGCCAGCAGGAACCAGGAAATGATGCCTAACGGCAGCGCAGCACCGTTAGCGGTGCGGGCGCCGAGCCGGCCAAGGATTACGGATAAAACCAGCATCACGCCCAGCACTCCCCAGATCAGAATTGCCGGTCCCAGGGTGGGGCCGGAAGTCCAGAGAACCCATCGGTTTTTTGGGAATGAAACGGCAATTCTGGCGTTCACATAATCGTGCCCCAGATTCACCACCGGCCCCTGCCATTGGGTCTGAATATCCCGATCCTCGCGCCATTGCAGGCGGATGGACTGTGAGCCGGGCACAATCGGCAGAATCAGTTGATTGTTCTCCGGTCTGATGGATCGGTTCTTGCCATTGATGTTCACTTGCTGCAATACCGCCTGATCAGGCAGGTTAATCGTATGCTGGTCACCGCGGCTGCTCCGCAATGTAAATTCAAGCGTCGTATCTACTGCCCGGATTCCCGGAGTGACTCGCAGTTTTACCTTGTCTATTGTCTTGGACTGGCCTCCGATGCCGGCTGGCCGGGAAACATCGAGTGTTACGGTTTCGCCTGCCCACGGTTTCCAGGTTGGCAGCCAGTTCGCTTTACTGTCTTGATGGAAAACCGGCGCGATCCCGCTGGGTTCGACCCGCCATATCGGGCTCGCTTCTAGTTGCCATGTTTCATTCCAGGCCGGGTTGTCCGGGGCTTTTAGCGTGATCTGGGCGTCTGGTGTCAAGACCGACTGCCATTTGAATTCGCGTGCGCGCGCCGAAAACCGTGCCTGGACCTGATGGTCTTTGACCGAGACCTTCTCGGTAATAACGCTTTCGCCGTCCAGTAACGGAATAGATACCGAGATCGGCGCCCCGCGGGGCGAAATCCGGGTGACTTTGGTTTCGATCTGCCAGGTCAGGCCCAGGCGCAACGTCCGCACGACCGACAGAAGCGGGGGCAGGTCGGTAGGACGCAGCGTTTTGAGCGCGGCCGCGCTGGCCTTCTGTTCCCGCACGAACGTTAACTGGGCGCCGGGGACGCCGTCCTGGTTTAGGCCACTGACCTGCCAGCCGGTTTGCTCAACCACTACATTGTTTGGAACCAGCGGCAGTGCCAGTTCAAATTGATTGACTTGTGGTAGCTGAAACGCCAGCGTAATGGCATGCTGGCCTTCGGGCACCAGAATCCAGAGTCGGGCACTGTCATCACTCAAAGTACGGTTGCCGGCGGGCTCTCCGTTCAGAAGAATCCTGCTTGGCATCAGGCGCTGCATATCAGCCGGGAGCGGGACGGCGGTACGTTGCAGGGTTTGCACCTGCAGCGTCAGATCGAGCCGTTCGGAGTCGACTTTGATGTCCATTGCCGGCAACGCCGCGCGCGGTGCAGCGGTCGGTTGTTCCAGTAGTCGTTGCTCCAGTTCCTGCAACAGTTTTTCAGGCGGAAACTCAGCTGCTTCGGCCGGGGTGAACTGCACGGCGACCAGCAAAACCGCTGCGGGCTGCCAGTGCCAGGAGCCGTTCTTGCCACCGCCTGAGCGCCAGCCGATCAAGCGCCAGATCATCAATCCCATTAACACCAGCATCGTGACCTGCCAGATCTTGCGCCAGGTCGGCGAAAGCATCACCAGCGAAACATTTTGGTCTGCAAGTACAGGACCATTGAATGACAGCCGGGTTGAGCGCCACTTCCAATCAGGCATACCGGGACCGGTTTGCACCACCGCTTTCGGGTCCACAGTTTGCTGGGTTCGAAGGTCAGCCCTGGCCTTGTTTTTCAGCGCGTTGCGAATTTTCTTGACGCTGCGTCGAGTGTATTTGCTGCTGCTGACCGACTCTTGCGGGGCCGATACGGTACTGCCATTCTCGGCATCGTCATGAGCTGCCGTTGGCTCGGCTGCTTCCTTTTCAATGGCCGCTGATGCGCGCCGGTGCATTGGCGCATGCGGGTTATAGGTAGATTCCAGTTGGGGATGCAAGGTGCTGCGCGCTTGTTCGACCACGAACGGTAGTGTTATCAGGATAAGCACCAGCAGGCTTAGCCCGCGAACCACCTGCAAGACCTGGGACAGTCGTCCGGTGGTATTGATTGCCTTGAGCAATCCGATCGGTGCCAGCGCAGCCAGCCAGGCGATGCGCGGCGCGTCAGGTTCGTGCCAGGTCAGTGCCAGTAGCAATCCGCTGAGCAGTGCCCAATGCCAGCCCCAGAGACGACCGGCCGCCACCGCGACAATCAACACCAGGAACAAGTCATAAAGCGACCAGGCTTCCAGCCAGGTGCCGGGCGCACCATCGACACCGGTGGCGGCCAGAACCCGCCACCCCGGAGGCGTGTGCAACACCGTCTTAACGCCCTGAAAATCATGTTGCCAGCCAATTGCCGGGATATCCGACAACAGCGGTCCATAGCCTGATGGTTCCACCATTGCGATGCGTGAGTCGGCAACCAGTTTTAGTCGACCACGGCGAACTTCAACGCCCGAGCTGGCGTCATCGCCGGCCCGGGTAATGAACTGCGGCCTGCCGTCGATCGAAATCTGGCCGACCTGGAGCCGGTCGTCAGCATTGATGCGCCAGGTTGAGGTCAGTCGGCCATCGATTCGGTCTCGAACCGCGAACGCGCTTCCGTCGTAGTCCAGCCAGAGGTCTCGGCTCAAGCGGAACTGGTCCGGCTCGGGGGTTGGATCGCCGCGGCGCAAGGTTTTGATTTTGAAGGCCTGGCCAGCGGGCATCTTATAAGTCGGCAGGCCTTGCCAGTCGGATGGCACTGACACCTGTCTGGGGTCGATCTGATCCGGGCCGCTGACTTCCGCGCTGCGGATTTCGGGCGCGGCATCCCAGACCCAGATTTCCTGATCTGGCCATCGTCCGTCTCGCTGCGGGCTGCGCAGAGAATCGACGGCACCGCGGTGTCGTTCGGTTATGCGAACCGCCCATTTTCCGGGGCGCACCTGAATTCGCAGCGACCCGTCGGGCTCCAGTCGGGCCGGGAGCCTGGAGCGTAAGCTCAGTGCAATGCCATCAGCGAGCATGACTTGGGGGAAGCTGATTTCGCGCGGCTTTCCCGAGACCTGTAAGGCTATTTCAGTGTTCACCTGCAGCGGCTGTCCGTCCGCAATCTGGCGGAATACCTCGATGGACAAAGCGTCCTCCGGGGCTTTCGCAGGCTGGCGGTCACCGGTTTTGCGCAACCAGAGCTGGCTCTTACGACGATCAGGTTGAACCACCACCTCGCCGTTTACGGTGAGTTTGACAATCCCCGTGCCACCACCCAGTTGAATCGAATTCGGCACTGCCGTCCAGTCGAAGCTGCCCTCAATCTGGTGCTGGCCAACCGGCAGAACGATTGTGGGTTTGCTTTTCTGGTTGACCACGCTGGTGATCCGGCCATCAACCCTTACCTGCGAGGGCCATTGCCTGGGGCTTCCAGGCAGGGTAAAGCGGCTCTCTGACAAAACCGTGACGTTCTGTTCGAAGCGTGCGCCTTTGGGGTCAATGGCCAGTTCCAGGGTGCCCGGCCAGACACAGCGGCGGGCGTCGTTGTCGTAGTTCACCGGGCAACTGGCTTCCGGATTGCGTTGCATCACCCAGTCAATCCAGGGTTCCAGGGCTTGCGGCACTTCGCTGCGTTGTAACGGCTTGGCGCTGAGCCCGCTCGACAAGCAAAACACGGCTAACAGCAATGCCACACGACAGAAAGAGATCATGACCAACCCTGAACATTTGTTATCGTCTGATAATAGTTAATCGCCCCGGCCGTCACGTGATTTATCGGCCTTCCTGTTGCTTGACGGTCGATCAGACCCGACCAGCGATCGAATCAACCTGGATGGAGAACCACCGGTATGCGTTATCTGACGCTTATTCTTTGTTGCCAGCTCGCTGGCGAGTTCCTGGGCAAGGTGGTCCTCTCCTCGGTGCCGGGGCCGGTCCTGGGTATGGTGTTGCTCTTTGTTGGCCTGACGCTCAAAGGCGGGGTGCCGCCGGCGCTCGAACAGACCGCAGAGTTTTTGCTGAGTCATCTGTCACTTCTGTTTGTCCCGGCCGGGGTTGGCGTGATGCTGCATTTCCGGTTGCTGGGCAATGACTGGCCGGCAGTTGTCGTTGCGCTGGTGGTCAGCACGCTGGCGACTATTGTGGTGACGGCGAAGGTCATGAGCTGGCTAAGCCGTAATGGGCGCCAACATGCCGAGCGTCAACATGACTGAACTGCGCGATATCTGGGCATACCTGAATGAAACGCCACTGCTTCACCTGACAATCACCTTAGCGGCATTTCAACTGGCCGGCTGGGTCTATGAAAAAGCCAGCTTCAACCCCTTGTTAAACCCGGTACTGCTGACAGTCATTCTGGTCGTGAGTTTTTTGCTGCTTAGCGGGACCGACTATCGTGAGTATTTTGAAGGGGCGAAGTTCATTCACTTTCTGCTTGGCCCGGCCACTGTTGCCTTGGCGATTCCACTCTACAAGCAATTTCAGCGGGTTCGCCAATCAGGGCTGGCAATCGGGCTGAGCATCCTGGCCGGCTCAATGACGGCAACCGTGACTGCGGTAGGGGTCGGTTATCTGCTGAACGGCTCGCCAGACATCTTGATCTCACTCGCGCCCAAGTCAGTCACTGCGCCGGTGGCAATGGGTATTTCGGAACAACTGGGCGGATTGCCATCGTTAACCGCTGTCCTGGTTTTGCTGACCGGTATTCTGGGGGCTGTGTTGGGCCCGTTCGTGCTTGATCTGATGAAAGAAACGGACTGGCCCGTGCGCGGGCTGGCCATTGGCCTGGCCGCTCACGGTATTGGGACTGCCCGTGCCATGCAGGTCAATTCGGTTGCTGGCGCGTTTGCCGGGCTGGCCATGGGGCTCAACGCGCTGGCCACCGCGATATTGCTGCCCGTGGTCTGGGGTTGGTTTTTCTAGCTGGCCGGTGTATCGACAAAGTCAGCCAGTTCGTTATCCCAGTTCAGGTGCTCGCACAGGCGGCGAATAATCCAGCCGGCTTCAGCGCGATTGACCCCTGAGTCTTCACTCAGTAGCCCCAGATGAAAGCGCTCCAGGACATCTGTCTCGGCAATACTCAGATCGAAGATGACATTGCGGGCGTTTTCACTCAGCAAATTGCACAAGTCTTCGCAGAACTCGTAACGCTGGTGAAGCTCGGCAAGGGGCAGGGAGGGCTTGATCTGGCCGGGCGCGACATACAGTGCGATGAACGCGGGGGCTACCTCAAGTTGGTTTTGGTCAGACATTTCAAATCCGGGTCGGTAAGATAGGGGAGTCTACAGCCCTGCAGAGCCAGCCATGTCCAAGCCAGATCCGCATCCGGAGCCGTTCGATGCGGCGAAACGAAAAGCGGTGACGCCGGTCGTTGTCTACCCTGGTGATTTGCTCACTGCGCCAGACTGGACTCTGATTGCCCAAATGCGTGAAAGTGCCGAGGTCGTGCAGACCGTCCGGGTAGAGCCTCGCGAGGCGAACTGGTTTGAAGTGCCGGCACGGCACTTTTTTCGGATTAAGAGCATTGACGGACCGCAAGTGGGTGATCTCAATCTGTGGCATTCGACCGATCTGACGGAACGCTTTTATAGCGGCAAGACGCGGGCCCTGCACGCGACGCATGTGTCTACCGGTGACCATCTCTGGAGCAGTCTGCCCGGCCTGCGTCCGCTGGCGACGATTACGGCCGATACCCTGGACTGGTACGGCTGGGACCAGGATGGCGCGGGCATCCACGACGTGATCGGTACCCGCTGCGACCCTTATACCAACCATCTGTTAACCCATGAGCACTATCATCATTGCTGTCATTCAAATCTGATTCGGGCGCTGATGGCTGCTCGCGAGCTGACGCTGCCACAGGCCGAAGCCCTGGTCCATGACGTGCTGAATGTCTTTATGTGTACAGGGTTTACACGCGATACCCATCAATACTTCATGAAAGCCAGTCCGGTACGACCCGGCGACTATCTGGAGTTGCAGGCGAATGTTGATCTGCTGGGGGCGTTGTCATGCTGCCCGGGCGGCGATTGTAGTACTGGCCACTCCAGTGACGAGGCTGTCTGTTATCCGCTGGAGGTCGACATACTGCGTCCTGACCCGGCGATACGACAGGAATGGCCCCAGGCCGGAGCTAGCGGCTACAACCGGTTACACGGGATGGCATAAGCGGCTATTACTCCCGCGCGGTGCTTGAAATCAGGACTAATTGCCGAGGAGTTTGCTGCGTTTGGCCTGCGGGCCGTTGGCAGAACTGAACACTGGCAGCACAGAATGGGTTGTCCCCATTGTCCGGGTGGGGGAATCATTGCAAACAAGACTGCCTGAGGGCGGGATCTGACCAGTTTTGCGAGAGGCAGGCTGGTTTGCGGTACTTCTGGTTTTCATGATCGTTCCGTAGTTGGCTGGACTCAATGTTATGCCCGCAGGCAAGCCCTTAACCAGGACCGATGTTTCTTGCACACGCCTGAATTGTTAATAATCTGGGCGCAACTGAAAATCAGCCGGCATTGATTAACAAACGGTTACGGTTAGCGCACAGGCTGCCGACGGAACTGAAAACCGGCGTGACCGAATGGGTGACGCCCATGCGCCGGGTCGGAGATCCATTTGAGACAAGATTTGAGCGAAGGCCGGCATTGACAGAGCGACTTGTGGCGATGGATTGAGTGGTTGCTGAGCGGTTCATGGTTTTTCCCGGTTTGACTGGTCTCAACAGTTAGTGGCGCTGTGGCCGCTGAGGGTTCAAAACCTTGTCAGAGGGCTCCAGGTCTCAGTGCCGTGCCGAACAGTCTGGTTCAGGCGTATGGGGTTACCGGCCAGCCGCTGAGCGCCCAAGCGCCTCGATCAACCCGTCCAGTTCGGCTTCAGTCGGAAAACGTCCTGTGGACTGCTTCGAAAAAATCAGCGGGGGTTGATCCGATTGGCGATACTGCACGACCTCAAAGACGCCACCGCCAGAGGCAATCAGGTCCACCGGACCTATTCCCGCTTTTTCAAACCTGGCTTTCACACGGAGAGCCTCGGGTTCGTAGTTTCAGACCTTGCAGAATTCGATCGTAATGGCGGAGCCAGCTGGCTGGATTGACTGGATCATTGAGCTGCCTACAGGGAGTGAGTTGATGACAACAACATTGTCCCCGGCCCGGATTCGATGTGCAACGCTTGTTCACCGAAAAGTCTCTTTCAGGCGCCAGCCAGTCACCCGGTGGCGAACGACTGGGGTGGAGGCCAGGGCAATCACAATCGTCGCCCCGACAATCACCAGGTAGGCCTTGAGCAAGAGATCAAACGGTAGCTGGCCCAACGGTTTGGCAACACCAACGAAAGCTGCGATCAGCCAATGGCTTGTGCTCAGGCCTCCGGTAATCGCAAGCAACATGGAATTGCCTGCGCCCAGCGGCCCGCTGCGTACCAGGACGGGAAATGAAAGATAGTGCAGGAACAAACCGTTGATGGTCAGGACGACGACGCACAACAGTTTGAGCAGCAGTTTCGGCTTGGAGATCAAGGCAGGTAACTCGAAACCTGTATCGATCCAGATGAGGGCCAATCCGGTGAACCAGAGCGCAATCAACCATCTGGAAATAACGGTCGCGGTACGAGCTATCCATTGGCGCGAGAACTTTGCTCTTGCGATTGTCAGATCTGCATGGAGAACATAAGTGATAGCGAAACCGCAGCAGATCAGGTGAGCGAAGAGCAGCACAAGCCGTAACGGTTCGAGAGAAAGGAATAGATTCATTTGAGCTCCGAATGATTATTTCAGGTGCAGTTTGCCTTTGAGCTGACGGCAAGACGTAAGCCAAATCTGCCGCTATTGCTCAAGCCGTAACTCATCCGGTTTTCAGGTCTGATACCCGATCGGGGTAGCGCTGACGCGGGTTCTGAGTGAGTTGAATTTGTTGATTTTCCGGGCAGAGGCCATTGTTCGAGAAACGTTTTCATACGAACGTTTTGTCAACGCGTAACCAGATGCGCCCAAAGGCGCTTTGGCGCTCGACTTTTCGCCACGAGTGGTTTCCACCGGCTGTATGCCGACTGGCTGGGCCGCTCGCTAACACTCTTGCCGGCGCCTCGATCCATAGCGCACTCACGCGCGCCGTGCTGCTGCGGTCAGAGTGCGGCTTCGAGCCGACTGTTCACGAGAATTTCGGCCACTGAAGCATCGTTGGGCAGAGAGAGCGCATAGGCAACGGTAGCGGCGATTGCGTCGGGGGCCATTTTGAATTGACCCTTTGGCGGGCTGATGCCGTGCGTCATATCGGTTTCGACCAGACCCGGACATATTGCCGTGGCCCGGATGCCGTCATCCCATCCTTTTTGACGCACCGCGTGAGTCAGTGCCATCGCGGCGAACTTCGACGCTGAATATCCGAGGTTATCGGCGCTGAGGACACGTACGCCCGCTAACGAGACGATATTGACAATACGCCCATGGCCGCATTCTTTCAGTGCTGGCAGCGCAGCACGAATCAGGCGCAACGGGCCTTTGAAATTGACGTCCCACATCTTGTCGAGCTCGGGTTCCCGGTCGTCCTCGATTGAAACCTGAACCATTACGCCAGCGTTGAGTACCAGGCCATCGATTTGCCCGAAATGTGCCAGCGTGGCGGCTACCCAGGCCGTTGAATCAGCGGCTTTGGTGGCATCCCATTGAAAAGACATCACCTCACTTTCAATGCCGGTAAGATCCAGCGAGGCTGGGTCACGCGCGCCGAGGCTGAGCCGGTAACCGCGCTGCGCAAGCTCCAGCATAGTTGCGCGGCCGATGCCACGGTTGGCGCCGGAGATCATAATGACGCGTTGATTCGGTTGTACTGTGGCCATGGCGAAATTTCCTGTGGGCGGTGGTGCGGATTTGTCGCTTTGCTGTTCAACCGTTCCGTGCGAGTCGGAGCCCGGAAAACTGCCACCGCTTTTCGGGTTGAAAGAAGTTTCGATAACTCGGGCGAATGTGATCGGCTGGCGTCACGCAAGACCCACCGCGCAGAACCATCTGCTGACTCATGAATTTGCCGTTGTATTCTCCGATAGCGCCGTCGGGGCGTTTGAATCCGGGGTAGGGCAGAAACGCACTGGCCGTCCATTCCCAGACATCGCCAAACATCGATTGCGGCATTTCGCTGCTGGCCGATTGCGGAGCAGGGCGCAGCCGCCTGGAATCGGCGAAGTTGCCTTTAGGCGCCATGCGACTTGCCGCATGCTCCCACTCAAATTCTGTTGGCAGTCTGGCTCCTGCCCAGGTCGCGTAGGCATCCGCCTCGTAGTGGCTGACATGACAGACCGGCGCGTCTTCATCAATCAGTTGTGGTCCGCGCAAAGTCATGGAGTTCCAGTTGCCGTCCTGCTTGAACCAATAAAGCGGGGCTGTCCATGCCTCGTCCCGTGCCTTGGCGAATCCGTCTGAGAGCCAGTGGCAGGGGGTTTCATAACCGCCGCTTTCGATAAACTCAATCCATTGCCCGTTGGTGACGGCACGGCGGGCAAGCTCGAACGGGGTCAGCATCACACGATGCCGGGGCTGCTCGCAGTCGAATCCCGGATTGTCTGCGGTGGCGCCGACCTCAACCAGGCCGCCGTCAAAGCGCGTCCATTCTTCCTGGCGTGGCGCCAGCGGACAAGAAGCTAAAGGTTCTGGCGCACGAAAAGCCGGGCGTAACGGATTCTGGGCGAACAGATGCAAGATGTCGGTTAGTAATAACTCCTGGTGTTGTTGCTCGTGAGCGATGCCAAGTTCAATGATGGCTGACTGCTCAGGGTCGGGCGATCGCGCGATGGCGGACAGCAACTCGTTGACATGGGTTCGCCACGCATAAATCTCATCTAGCGACGGCCGGGTCAGAAGGCCGCGTTTGTCACGCTGATGTCTCTCGCCAACCGCGTCGTAGTACGAGTTAAACAGAAAACCAAAGCGGTCATCGTAGCGCGCTGATTCTCCCAGCGTTGGCACAATGAGGAATTGCTCGAAGAACCAGGTGGTATGCGCAAGGTGCCATTTAGCCGGACTGGCATCGGGCATGGATTGCGCCGTTGCATCCGCGTCCGACAAGCCGGTGACCAGCGCTTCGGTCTGTGAGCGAACAGCCGCGAGCCGGTCCGCCAACTCGTTGCCTTGATTGATTTCCCGGGTTTTTCCCAGCCGCAGTTCAGTCATAGATTATTCCGTTCTTAAAAGCACTTTTTTGAGCTCTTTGGCGCGTTTCCCGCACCAGGTGGGCGTTACTGTACTTGATGCAAGGCGGTGTGGGTGACTCTGTGTAATATTGGTCTGTATCGGGGTGAATACCGTTAGTTTCAAAAGGATACGGCTATGTTGACTGTCGCCATTGCTGGCGCTGGTATCGGCGGCTTGACGACTGCCTTATGTCTTCACGAATACGGGTTTGCCGTTCAGGTTTTTGAGGCTGTGGATCAAATACGGCCGTTAGGCGTGGGCCTTAATCTAATGCCGCATGCATCGGCTGTCCTGCACGGGCTGGGTTTGGGCCCGGCGCTTGATGAGACGGCTATCCGAACCCGCTGCATTGAGTACCGAACCAGGTACGGACACTTGCTTCAGTCAGATCCGCGCAATGTTGACGCTGGCTACGAAGCTCCGCAGTATTCGATTCATCGCGGCGCATGCCAGTTGCTTTTGCTGAACGCAGTCCAGCGCCGCCTGGGTGCCGCTGTGATTAAAACAGGCAAACGCCTGGAGCGTTTTACCCAGACCACAGACAAAGCGACGGCACATTTCACTGACGGAAGTGAGTATGCGTGCGACATTTTAATTGGTGCCGATGGGCTACGGTCCAATGTAAGACGGCAGCTTCACCCGGATGAAGGCGCGCTCCATTATGAAGGCACGATGATGTATCGCGGTGCAACAGAAACAGACCTGGTCGGAGACGGCAAGACGATGGTTATTGCTGGAGACCACGATCTCAAGTTCGTGACGTATCCGGTTAGCGAGTCAGCGCGAAAACTGGGTCGATCGCTGACCAACTGGGTTGCCGAGGTGCGGGTTGATCAACCACGGCATCTTCAGGATGCTGACTGGACACGTGAAGGCGAACGCGATTTTATTGACGCCTTTGGTGATTTCACTCTGGATGCTCTCGACATTGTGAAGCTGATGCATCAAACCGAGTCCGTGACTGAGTTCCCGATGATTGATCGGGACCCGATTGGCTGTTGGACTGATCACCGGGTCACATTGCTTGGCGATGCTGCGCATCCAATGTATCCGATTGGCGCAAACGGCGCGTCGCAGGCGATCATGGATGCCAGGCAATTGGCGAAGAGTCTCGAATCAAGTCCGGGGCCGGCAGGACTTCAGGCCTATGAATCCTTGCGGCGACCAGCAACGTCCAGGATTGTCCTTAGCAATCGCCAGTCTGGCCCCGAGAAAGTGCTTGATATCGCTGCCGCACGGTTAAGCGGACCGAACGACCGGGTTGAAGACCTGGTGACACCGGAAGAGCTCGAAAGTGTTGCCGCGCATTACCGGGAGATTGCGGGGTTTACCAGGAGCATGTCGTGATCACAGGCAGCCTGATCGGGCGGGCTGGCGAGCAAAGCGGTTATTCAACGGGGTGTTTTTTCGATCTGGCTGCAATTTGACATAATAAACATTATGCGCAATTAATGCATGGGTTGAGCCAGGGGCCTGACTGTTCGGACAGTACGTTTGGGCTCAATGCATCCGGTTGTGCATCCGGTTGCTATTGCTGACGTCTGGTGTTGGTCCGGCGGTCGCATGCGCTGCGGACAGAAAAACGCCTTAGGCTGATTCACGCCAGCGTCGCCGAGGTGAAACTTTAGCGGCGCGACTCTAAGGTAATCTGTCAGATTGTTTTCTTGCGCCTCTCAGGAAATTGTCATGAGCAAAAAGATTGTCGTTGCGGGAATGCTCCACGAGACCAATACGTTCTCACCGGTAGCAACGCCTTTAAGCGCGTTCTTTTCGCGGGCGCGTGCTGTTCCACCGGGTCAAGATCCGCTGATTGGCGGTCAGGATGCGATTGATCTGTACGCAGGCACAAATGTTGGTTTCGCCGGCTTTCTGCAAGTGGCCGCTGACGCTGGTGCTGATGTAGTCGCCCCGATGTACGCCAACGCCAATCCCAGTGCGCCAACGAACTCGGCCGCTTACGACCGTATGACCGGCGCCATTCTGGAAGCAATCAAACCCGGATGCGACGCCATCATGCTTGACTTGCACGGTGCGATGGTTGCCGAGGGATACGATGATGGCGAAGCCGAATTGCTTCGACGAATTCGCGAGATCGCGCCTGACACGCCGATCGCGGTTGCGCTGGACTTTCATGCGAATATCAGCCCGGCTCTGGCGCAACATGCTGACATTATTACCGGTTATCGAACCTATCCCCATGTCGATATGGCGTTGACCGGCGCGCGCGCCGGCCAAACCCTGATTAAAGCCCTTGACGGCGAAGTGTCGCCGGTGATGGTGCACGGCTGGCTTCCGATGATGACCCATATGAATCAACATTCGCCGCAGTTCCAGCCGATGAAAGACCTGATGGATCAGGCGATTGCCGCTGAGGAAAACGGATCGGTTCTGAACGCCTCGGTTTTCGGTGGATTTCCGCTGGCTGACATTCCCTATGCCGGACTGTCTGTCGTAATTGTTGCCGACGCGATCAGTGCCGGTAGCGAGTCGGCCGCTCGCGCTCAGGCGCAAGCCTTGTGCGACGAGCTCTGCGACCAGGCCTGGGAGCGACGAGCCGAGTTTGTCTTTGATCTCGAGCCATTGACCAAGACAGTAAGTCGTGCCAAGTCGGTACGCTTATCAGCGGACCAGGGCGGCGGTAAGCATAAACCTGTTGTGCTCGCGGATCACAGCAATAACACTGCCTCAGGGGGTTCTGTCGATACGATGGAGTCAGTGGCCGAGGTCATCAAACAGGGATTGACTGGCGTTATCGCTGGACCGGTCTGTGACCCCCAGGCGGTTGCCACGCTCATCAAGGCTGGCGTTGGTGAGACGCTGACCTTGCAGGTTGGCGGAAAAGTGGATGCGCCAAGCATTCAACGCAAAGCGGTTCCACTTGAATTGAGCGGCACCGTCCGGTGCATAACCGACGGTCGTTTTCGGGTAACCGGGCCAATGTCTACTGGCGTCATGATCAACTGCGGGCGGTCGGTCGTTTTCGACACCGGGCCGGTTCAATTATTGTTGTCGGAAAACCGGGTTGAGCCATTTGACCTGGGCGTGTTCACTCACTGTGGGTTGGATCCGTTGTCGGCGAACTTTATTCTCCTTTGGTCTCGACAGCATTTTCGGGCCGGGTTTGAGTCGATCGCGCAGCAAGTGCTGATGCTCGCCGGCCCGGGCGTCTGTAGTTCTGACTACAGCTTGTTTCCGTTCAGGAACCTTCATCGGCCAATCTATCCGATTGATCCTGATGCGACTCGTTAAGCCAGTTCAGCCGCCCTGCTCCCTCGCCTTGCCTTGGCCATTTACCCCTCCCGTTTAGCTGCGGGTGGATGCAACAACTGTTCGGTCAGGGTTTCAAGACTGGGTGGCGAGTCGTGATCCTTGAACGTCGCCAGCCGGTCGAACACCTCGCCCGCCGCCAAGTGAAATCCGGCGGGCAGTCCTGCCTGCTCAAGCGTTGCGGCGATCTCGCGCATTTCGGCATTCCAGCGCCAGGCTTTGCGAGCATTTCCTGTCACCGAGCCCTTGTTTTCCGGGTCGAAATAGCGCAGCAGCGTCGGTTCCATCGCGGACCACTCCTGACGAAGATCCTGTTCAACCCCATGGTGTGATGCCAGAGTTATCAGATTCGCCAACAAGGCGCTGCGGGCCTTGTTCCAGCCGCCAAAGCACATTTTCAATGCCGAGGCAGCATAGGGATTCTGGTTTTCAAGGGATCTGGCTGCCAGCGCACCGGCATCAAACCATGATGCCAGCAGGGTTGCCTGGGGCCCGGAGAGATACAAACGAGTGTTTGCTTGCCCGGTCGGGGGCGGACCGATGATCCCGCCGTCCGTGAAGGATCCGCCTGCGTTCTGAATGATCTCAGCGACCTGGGCGCTGGTGTCGGGCGAGACTGCATTGGCATCGACATACTGGCCGGTAAATCCGGCTTGCGCGACGGCCTTGGCCTGGTCAATGGCGCCGTGTGGCGGACAGACTGATAAAACGATCGACGCTTCCCGCACCCCTTGTTCAAGCGTCTGGGCGTCTGTCAGCCCCGCTTGCAGGGCGCGTGCCCGGGTCGCGGGACTGCGGCCGGTTCCTACCCAAAACACGCTCGCCCCTTTCTCAACAAGGCGCGCGCCAATGGCTGCGCCCATTTCCCCTGGGTGAAGCAACAACAGTTTTTGATGGGTCATTGGACCTTCCTCGGTGAATTCTGGAACTGAATTACTCTACCTTCATTGAGGTGATCGATGGGCCGGCGAGCCAGAAAGATTGCACTGACGAGCCGGCTTCAGATCATGGTGTGGGCCAGGAGTGTCGCGGTTGCTCGTTGCCAGTGATGTATCCAAGGACAAATTCTGTCAAACCGTTCCAGTTTCCCCACTCGATACGCTTGTGTAGTTGGACGCAGGCAAGTCAGCAGATACACTCAAAACACCAGAAGATGAGACAACGATGAAAGCAACGGATATCGGGAACCCAGACTACTTCCATAAGGTAGTTGATTGTCAATGGGCCTGTCCGGCTCATACACCTGTTCCGGAGTACATCCGGATGATCGCCCAGGGTCGTCACTCTGACGCCTATATGGTGAACTGGAAATCAAACGTTTTTCCCGGCGTCCTGGGCCGCACCTGTGACCGCCCCTGCGAACCGGCATGCCGCCGCGGCCGGGTCGAAGACGATACCCTGACCGGTTCCCGAAAAGAGCCTGTCGCCATCTGCCGACTAAAACGGGTCGCGGCAGACCACAAGGACAATGACCAGATTCTGGCTCGGATGCCCGAATGTGCTCCTTCCAACGGTCTCCGGGTTGTCTGTGTTGGCGGCGGCCCAGCCTCACTAACGGTGGCCAGAGATCTTGCCCCACTCGGTTATGACGTCACTGTGATTGACTCGGCCCCGAAGGCCGGCGGCTTTATACGCAGCCAGATTCCGCATTTTCGGCTGCCCGAGGGCGTGGTTGACGAAGAAGTTGGCTACATCCTCAATATGGGGGTAACCCATCGTGCGAACGAACAAGTTGATTCGCTGCGTGAATTACTGACCGAACAATTTGATGCGGTGTTTATCGGCACCGGCGCACCACGGGGACGTGATCTCGATGCCCCCGGCCGCCAGGAGGCGGCCGCCAATATTCATATCGGCATTGACTGGCTCTCATCCGTCGCATTCGGACACATCACGGAAGTCGGACGACGGGTGGTTGTCCTTGGCGGCGGCAATACCGCAATGGACTGCTGTCGGACGGCCCGTCGACTCGGCGGGCAGGATGTGAAAGTCGTGGTGCGCTCCGGATTTGAGCAAATGAAGGCCAGCCCCTGGGAAAAAGAAGACGCTCTTGAAGAAGGAATCCCCATTCTTGATTTCCGGGTGCCGAAAGCGTTTCTGCATGAAAACGGCCGACTGACTGCGGTCGTTTTTGAGAAGGTCAAGGCCCGGTATGACGAGCAGGGCCGTCGAAAACTGGTGCCAACCGGTGAGCCGGACGAAACCATCGAGTGTGATGACGTGTTGATGGCGGTCGGCCAGGAAAATGCCTTCCCCTGGATTGAACGTGATGTTGGTATTGAGTTCGACGAATGGGATATGCCCCGGCTTAACCCTGAAACCTTACAGTCAAGTCTGCCGAACGTCTTTTTCGGAGGCGACGCGGCGCTCGGCCCGAAGAACATCATCTGGGCAGTCGCTCACGGGCATGATGCCGCGATCTCGATTGATAAGTTCCTGACCGGTCAGGACGTCAGCGATCGTCCGGCTCCGGGTGTGACCGCAATCAGTCAGAAAATGGGTATTCACGAGTGGAGTTATGACAACGACATCTCGCTGGATATCCGCAACAAGGTGCCATGGGCCGATGCGAACAAGGCATTGGCGAGTATTCACGTCGAAGTTGAACTGGGTTTTGATCCGGCCACCGCGTTTCATGAAGCCCAGCGTTGTTTGAACTGTGATGTGCAAACGGTGTTTGCGGACAATTTGTGCATCGAATGTGATGCGTGCGCGGACATATGCCCGATGGATAGCATCAGCTTTGTGCCCAACGGTGAAGAAGCCGATCTGCGATCCCGGCTTCGCGCGCCGGCTGAAGACCTTACCCAGGATCTGTACGTCTCCCCTGACCTAAAGACCGGTCGGGTGATGGTCAAAGATGAAGACGTCTGTCTGCACTGCGGCTTGTGCGCTGAACGATGTCCCACCGGTGCCTGGGACATGCGTAAGACCTTGATTGAAATGACCCACGCTTCCGATAGCCGAAAACAGGTGGCTATTGCCTGAAAGCTATTTTCACACTGTCTGATTCGATGCAGGTTCAAGAAATGAGTATTTCTGCAGTTAACGATTTTGTTGTCAAGTTCGCCAATGTCAATGGCTCCGGGTCGGCCTCCGCGAACGAACTTTTCGCCCGGGCAATTCTGCGGATGGGTGTTCCGGTCAGCCCACGCAATATCTTCCCCAGCAACATCCAGGGTCTGCCGACCTGGTATGAGGTCAGGGTCAGCGGCGAGGGCTATCTCGGTCGGCGTGGCGGGGTAGACCTGATGGTGCCGATGAACCCGCAGACCTGGGACAAAGACATCAAGGAAGTCTCCCCTGGCGGCTATCTCTTCTACGACTCGACCCGCCCAATGCCGGCCTCGAAGTTTCGCGAAGATATCAATATCATCGGCATGCCATTGACCCAGATTGCCAATGACACCTACACCGAGCCGCGTCAACGGCAGTTGTTCAAGAATATTATCTATATCGGGGCATTGGCGCACTTGCTCGGTATTGATCCGGCAGTGATAGAACAGCTTTTTTCCGAGCAATACAAGGGCAAGGAAAAGTTGCTGGCGGGTAATGCCAAAGCGCTGCATCTCGGGCTCGACTATGCCCGCGATTACCTCGATCCGATCGGCTTGAAAGTCGAGCGCGCCGATGCTGTTGGTGACAGGATATTCGTAGACGGTAACAGCGCAGCCGCTTTAGGCTGCATGTACGGCGGTGCTACCGTCTGTGCCTGGTATCCGATCACGCCGTCGTCATCGGTTGCGGAAGCGTTCGAGCGGTATTGCGCGCAATACCGGGTCGAACCGGATACCGGACAGCATCGGTATGCAATCGTGCAGGCTGAGGACGAACTTGCCTCGATTGGCATGGTGATTGGTGCCGGCTGGAATGGCGCCCGAGCGTTTACGGCAACTTCCGGGCCGGGTGTGTCCCTGATGACCGAGTTTATCGGGCTCGCCTATTTTGCCGAGGTCCCGGCGACCATTATCAATGTGCAACGTGGCGGTCCTTCCACCGGGATGCCGACTCGTACCCAGCAAGCCGATATTCTGGCCTGCGCTTATGCCTCACACGGCGACACCAAGCATCCCTTGTTGTTCCCGCAAGACCCGAATGAGTGTTTTGAGATGGGTGCGCAGGCACTCGATCTGGCGGATCGGCTGCAGACGCCGGTGTTTCTGATGACCGATCTTGATATCGGTATGAACCAGAGACTGACTGAACCGCTGGTCTGGGACCACACCAGGGACTACGACCGCGGCAAAGTCATGACCGCCGAAATGCTTGATCAGCGAGACTTCGGGCGTTATCTCGACGTAGATGGCGACGGCATCCCCTACCGGACTTATCCGGGCACTCACAAAGATAAAGGCGCTTTCTTTACACGCGGTACAACCCGAGACCAGTACGCTCGGTACAGCGAAGAAGGTCCTGTCTATGTCGAGAACGTCGAAAGGCTGTTGAAGAAATTCGATACTGCCCGCGCGCTGGTGCCGGCTGCGGTACGTACGGATACTGCTGAGGGCAGCGATGTCGGTGTAATCTATTTCGGATCGACGAGCCCGGCGATGATCGAAGCGCTCGATGTCTTTCAGGAAGATTCAATCCGCATCAATGCCTTGCGCGTGCGAGCTTTTCCGTTTGGCGATGAAGTCAATGAGTTTATTCAGTCGCATGAACGGGTTTTTGTCGTCGAGCAGAACCGCGATGCCCAGATGCGATCTTTGCTGGTCAATGAACTCGGGATCTCTCCGGCGAAACTACTGCCTGTTTTGCACTTTGACGGAACACCGATTACGGCTTCGTTTATTGTGAGCCAGATTTGCCAGGTACTTTCTCCGTCTAATGTCACCCCTATTCGTAAAGCCTCATGACTTACCTGACCAAACCTGTCCTGCATCACCCTTCTCTGCGTGCCAACAAGGTGGGTTACACCCGACGTGACTATGAAGGGAAGATCTCAACCCTGTGTGCCGGGTGCGGTCATGATTCCATATCGACCGCGATCATTCAGGCGGCGTGGGAGTCTGACATTGAGCCGCATCGGGTCGCCAAGATGTCTGGGATCGGCTGTTCAAGTAAGACTCCCGATTACTTTCTGGGCAATTCACACGGGTTTAACTCGGTCCATGGTCGAATGCCGTCTGTACTGACTGGTGCCAATCTGGCGAATCGGGATTTGCTGTATCTGGGTGTTTCGGGAGACGGTGATACCGCCTCTATCGGCATGGGTCAGTTTGCCCACCTGATGCGGCGCGGTGTCAATATGGTGTACATCGTCGAGAACAACGGGGTTTACGGTCTTACCAAAGGGCAGTTTTCTGCCACTTCGGACAAAGGATCGAGATCCAAAAGAGGTGTTGTCAATACTGATGCGCCAATTGATTTGGTGAGCGTGGCCATCTCACTGGGGGCGACTTTTGTTGCCCGAAGCTTTTCCGGCGACAAAGAGCAACTCGTTCCGATCATTCGTGCCGCGATCAAACACTCTGGCAGCGCGCTGATTGATGTCATCAGCCCGTGTGTAGCTTTTAATAATCATGATGGCAGCTCCAAGAGCTACGACTACATTCGCGAGCATAACGAGGTTGTGAACCGTCTGGACTTTATGCCAAAGCGCGAAACCATCGAGACTCAGCAACTACCCGGCAGGGTCCAGAGCATCCAGTTACACGACGGTACGATTGCCAATCTGGCGCGAGTCAACAACGCCTACGACCCAACCGACAAGGCGGGGGCGCTCTCCCATATTGCGGTTCATCAGGCGCGCGGAGAGATTGTGACCGGTCTGCTCTATGTGAATGAAGAGGCTGAAGATTTGCACCGGCATTTGCACACCACCGATCGGCCTTTCAATGAACTGGGGCCGCAGGATCTCACGCCTGAAGCGTCTGTTCTCGACGGGATCAACCAGTCGTTGCGCTAACCGGTAAACCGCTTAGTCACCGGTATAGTGCGGTGGCCGGTTGTTCAGGAAAGAATCAACGCCTTCCCGGAAATCGGCCGACTGTTCAAGTAACGCGAATCCTTCAAGGTCGCGATGTGCGCTGGTCTGGTTCAGCGCGTGACTGGCTATGTTTACATCGTGTTTGACCATCTTCAGTGACGTGGGTGGCAAAGCTGCGGCGCGATCACTGATAGCCCTGGCACTGGCGAGTGCCTGACCTTCCGGTGCAATTTCATCTGCCAAACCCCAAGACAATGCTGTTGACGCGTCAATTTTCTCGCAAAGGGCAGCGATTCGTTTCGTGCGGGCCGGCCCGACAAGCGCAGTGAATCGCGGGATTGATCCCCAGCTCATGTTCATGCCGCGCTCGACTTCAGGCACATAAAACATCGCTGACTGACTCATCACCCGCAGGTCACAGGCAACCGCCAGTGCTGCTCCGCCACCCGCGCACCAGCCTTCAATGGCGCAAATCGTCAGCGCATCTATTTGTTCCCAGGCATTGCATAGTCCCGGACCGGCTCGCAGTGAGAGCCGGCGGGCGGCAAGCCCTTGCTGACGCAAGGCGGTCAGTGCCGGGTCTTTGAGATCCATTCCCATTGAGAAGCCGTCAGCGCGCCCGGTCAGAATAACTGCGCTGATTTCCGGGCAAGCGTGAAACTCGCGTGCCGCAGCGGTCAGCTCCTCAAGCGCTTGCACGCTTAACGGGTTTGCCCGGTACCCGCGGTCCAGCGTGATCGTGGCGACACGGCCGTTCCGCTCAATGCTGACGACTGGTGTTTGGCTCATGGCGATGCCTGTTCTTATTCGGTTGGTGAATCCGGATCATAAGACTATTGCCTTAACCGAAGCAAAACAGCCGAACTGGAACTGCCATGTTTTCGCTTACCTCACGACAAATACCGAGGTGCTCGCGTGAGAGGCTAAATACCCTGCGTGTGAACTGAAGACATACTCGGAAAAGCCCGGAACGTGCGACGCCATGACAACCAGATCAGCGTTAAGGGCTTCAGCAGCCTGGCGTAACGACCCTTCCAGTTCAACAGCCGGGTCATGGCTGACAATCGTCCTGGCGCGGATATCAGCACTATCGGCCTGCGCCCTGGAGGCGGCCAGTGTTTCGAGTTTCTCGGTGAACTCTTCCGGGCTGTGAGCCGCCGAACCCGGTGCGGTTCCTGTCACGCCGACATAGTGAACCACTGCGCCGTAATGTTTTGCCAGGTCTGAGGCAACGCCAAGCGCCTTGGCGAGCTTATCTAGATGAGCCAGATCCACCGGCACCATAATGGTCTTGAACATATCCCCTACTCCTGGTTTGAAGCTGACTGACCACTATAGGCCGCGTTGACCCGCTCTCTTTGATGCAGGTCAACCGCAGGGATCGTCGCCGGTTTTCAGGCGATTCACGTCAACGAAGTACCATGGCAGTTGCTTCATCCAACTATACGGAGACCTTAATGCTGCCTCGCGCCCTTTTCTCAGAATCGCACGAATCCTTTCGTGACTCGTATCGCAAGTTCTTGGACAAGGAAGTTAGCCCCCATCATTCAGAATGGGAGGAAACCGGTTATGTTGACCGGGGCGTCTGGAACAAAGCCGGTGCGGCCGGGTTCCTTTGCCCGAGCATGCCTGAGGAATTTGGCGGGGCAGGAGCAGATCGGCTCTACAGCATGGTCATGATGGAAGAAAATGCCAGGGCCCATGCCTCCGGTCTGGGTTTCGGTCTGCATTCCGAAATTGTCGCCCCTTATCTGTTCAAGTATGGAAGCGATGCGCAGAAAGAGAAGTATCTGCCACGTATGGCCCGCGGTGAGATTATCGGTGCAATTGCCATGAGTGAACCCGGAGCCGGTTCTGATCTGCAAGCGGTTAAGACTCAGGCCAGAAAGGATGCCGACGGAAACTATATTCTCAACGGCCAGAAAACGTTTATTACTAACGGCTGGCACGCTGACCTGGTAATCGTTGTCGCCAAGACCGATCCCAGCCTGGGTGCAAAAGGAACCAGTTTGATTCTCGTAGAGCGCGGCATGCCCGGCTTTGAGAAAGGCAAGCGTCTCAAGAAGCTCGGCTTGAAAGCCCAGGATACTTCAGAGCTGTTCTTTGATGAGGTCAAAGTACCAGCGGAAAACCTTTTGGGCGGCGAGGGACAGGGCTTCATCTACCTGATGCAGGAACTTCCCTGGGAAAGAATGCAGATTGCGATCGGTGCGGTCGCCTCCGCGCAGCAGGCAATTGATGAAACAATGACCTACGTCCACGATAGGAAAGCCTTCGGCACGCCTGTATCAAGCTTTCAGAACACCCGTTTCAAGCTGGCTGAAATGCAATCGCAGGTGCAAATGGCCCGAGTTTTTGTTGACCATTGCATTGCCACGCTGCTGGAGGGCGATCTTGACGGTCCGACCGCCGCGATGGCCAAACTGACTTGCACTGAGATTCAGGCCAAAGTGGTTGATGAATGCCTGCAACTGCACGGCGGATACGGCTTCATGTGGGAGTACGGCATTGCCCGCGCTTATGCAGACGCCCGCGTATCAAGAATTTATGGCGGCACTAACGAAATCATGAAAGAGGTTATCGCTCGCAGCATGGGTTTTGCCCGCTAGACGTTGTTGTTGCTTCCGCTTAATGCTTTAAGAGTTAAATTCGAATATGCATCCCAGTATCCATGCCAGGACTACCCCGGACAAGATCGCCTATCAAATGGCCACCAGTGGTGAGTCCGTCACCTATGCCCAACTCGAAGATCGCTCGAACAGGTTTGCGCAGCTATTGAGAAGCTACGGCATCCAGGCTGGCGATCATATTGCGATTTTCCTAGAGAACCATGCGCGCTTTTTCGAAATCGCCTGGGGGGCGCAACGTGCCGGCGTCATCTTTACCGCTATTAACTACCGGCTCAGCGTTGATGAAACGAACTATATCGTTAGCAATTGTGAGGCCCGGCTGGTCGTTTCATCACATCAACTTGCCGCTACAGCGGCCGGATTGCGCGCAGCGGACGATTCAGACCGACAAGTCGTGCACTGGCTGATGGTCGATGAGGCAATTGACGGGTGGGAGTCCTACGAGCGCGCGACCAGCCTGATGCCGAGCACCAGAATCAGCGATGAGACGGCCGCCAACGACATGTTGTATTCGTCCGGCACGACTGGTAGACCCAAAGGCGTCTACAGCCCGCCCGAATCCGACGCTATCGACGCGCCGTCACAGGTGGCAAGTCTTTGCCAAAGCCAGTTCGGCGTTACCAGCGATTCAATCTATCTCTCGCCGGCGCCGCTTTACCATGCCGCGCCACTACGCTACAACATGGCGATTATGCGTCTGGGTGGAACGAGTATCGTGATGGAGCGCTATGACTCCGAGCATTATCTGCAGTTGGTTGAACAGAAGAAGGTCACTCATAGCCAGCTGGTCCCGACCATGTTTGTGCGGATGCTGAAGCTCGAGCCAGATGTCCGGAATCGCTACGACGTGAGTAGTTTGCAGTGTGTCATTCATGCTGCGGCACCCTGCCCGGTTCCGATCAAACAGCAAATGATCGACTGGTGGGGGCCAATCCTGTGGGAATACTATGCCGGAACAGAAGGGAACGGCGTAACACTGGTCGATTCAACGGCCTGGGTAACCAAAGCTGGTACCGTGGGAAAAGCCGTGATCGGGGTACTGAAGATTTGCGACGAAGATGGCAACGAAGTGCCAGTTGGTACTGAGGGCACTGTCTATTTTGCGCAAGGCAGACCGTTTACTTATCACAATGATGTTGAGAAAACAGCGAGTTCGCGTAACTCAAAAGGCTGGACCACCCTGGGTGATGTTGGGCGTGTTGATGCCGATGGTTACCTGTTTCTAACGGATCGAAAAGCCTTCATGATCATCTCGGGCGGTGTGAACATCTATCCTCAGGAATCGGAGAACCAGCTGGTTACCCATCCGGAAGTTATCGACGCCGCCGTGTTCGGTGTACCCGATGCCGATTTCGGGGAACAGGTTAAGGCCGTTGTGCAGCCGCGCGATATGGCCCGGGCGGGACCTGAATTTGAGGCGGAACTGATCGCCTGGTGCCGCGAGCATATTGCGCACCACAAATGTCCTAAATCAGTTGACTTCAGTGAGGCTTTACCGCGCGAAGCCAACGGCAAGCTCTATAAGCGGGGTTTGAGAGACGAGTACTGGAAAGATCATCAGAACCGCCTGATATAAGTCTGGTCTTGATCTGCATCAAAAGCCCTGAGTGGGCGTAGACCTACGATGGGTCGCGTGACATCAGCCGATGTCGCTCAAAGTTGCTCCGTCTAGAGGTGGTCTATGCTTGTACTCGTCCTTTATACAACCGTCGAAGGCCAGACCGCGAAGATCAGTCGCCATGTGGCTGACCAGATCGAATCGGCCGGTCATGAAGTGATTGTGACGGATGTCCGGCAACCGGGTTTTGCCGTGCCGGGGCGGTTTGATGCCGTATTTGTCTGTGGGCCGATTCACAATGGGCACTACCCGCAGCCGCTGGTGCAGTTCGTCAAGGATTTCAAGGCGGCGTTGGACGAAGTGCCGAATGCTCTGATTACCGTGTCGCTTTCGATCGCCAGTCAGTTCGAGGACGAACGGGAAATTGCCAAAGGGTATCCGTACGAGTTGTCTAAAGACACCGGTTGGATACCCGCAGAGCGCCATGACGCTGCGGGGGCGCTGAAATATCTTGAATACAATTACTTCAAGACCCTGTTAATGAGGCAAATTGCAGCCCATGCAGGCGCGCCGGTCAATACCAGGCAGGATAGTGAGCTGACCGACTGGGAGGCACTAGACCGGTTTGTCAGTGACTTCCTCGCCAGCAACTTTCGGTGATCGGTCGGCGGCAGGCAGAGTCAGCCGAAACGCCGCGCCGCCATCAGGGTGGTTAGAGGCGGTCAGTTCGCCGCCGTGTTGCTCGACGATTCCGTAGCTTATCGACAGTCCGAGGCCGGTCCCTTTGCCGGCGGGTTTCGTGCTAAAAAACGGATCGAATATTCGTGTCAGGATGTCGGGCGCTATGCCTGAGCCATTGTCGCGAACACTTGATATGACTTGTTGCCCTGACACATGAAGTGACACCCAAACCTGTCGATCAGATTGTTCGTTGGCATCCAGCGCATCAAATGCATTCTGAAGCAGGTTCATCAAGACCTGAAGCAACTGGCCCGAATTTCCAAGGACGTGACACGGAGCAGCATGGTTCCAGTGAATCTGGATTGGCTTGCGGGTTCCCTTTTCTACCCAGTGTATTGCCTGTTCTATCACTTCGGCCAGATCGACCCGGGTGCGCTCTTCCGCGTCCATTGCTGAGAACCGTTTTAAACCCTTGACGATGTCAGACGTTCGTTGTGCACCCTCGATTGTCCCTTCTATGAGCGAAGGCAAGTCTGCAAGCACATGACCGATTCGCAACTCGGCATGCAGGGCGGCCAGGGTTTCCTGTGGTTGATTGGCGTGCATTGCCGCCAGATATGTCTGCAGGCGGTCACCGTATTTGCGCAACGCATGGACGTTGCCCAGAACAAAACTGATCGGATTATTCAGTTCGTGGGCTACGCCGGCAACCAGTTGACCTAACGAGGCCATTTTTTCGGAATGGACGAGCTGTTGCTGAGTTCTTTTGAGTCTGTCATGCGCTGTCTGCAACGCCTGATAAGCTCGTTTGAGTTCGGCCATTGGACGGCCGACCCAGACAGTGCCCACCTGGGTACCTTTGCTTGTCAGGCGGGCGGTGCAGTTGGCATCTACGGGTATTGACTGGCCGCTTTGATTGGCGATTCGGATCTCGACACCAGCGCCCTCCCGGCTGGCGGACGCCGTCTTGATGGCGGCATGGGTGCTGTCGATACTGGCTTGATCCGCCAGTAGGTCGTGTAACGGCAATCCCTGTATCTGATCTGCGCTTCTGCCAACCAGTTCACAGAGCGCGGCATTGACCTGCTCGATACATCCGTTGTCATCACAAACCAGCAAGACATCCGACATTGACGTCAAGACGCTCTGGATAAACTGTTGCGACTGCTCCAGTTCGGTGTTCTTGCTCTCGAGTTGAATTTCGTCTTCAATTAGCTGCGAATAGACCTGGTCCATCTTCTGGATAACGTCGAGCCAGGTGTCCTCGTTAACGCCTTCCAGAGACGGGCTTTCCTGGAGGTGACCAGGCAATACCGGTGATTGGGCTCGATTACTCATTGCCTTAGTGCACAGTGCAAACCATGCAGGGATCGAACGAGCGAACGATATGCTGCACCGCGATCGGTGTTTTCTCTCCGGGTCGCACCGGTGCATTTACCAGGGCTTGCTCCAGCGCACCTGGCGTCCCCTGCGCATCGCGAGGAGAGAAGTTCCAGGTGGTCGGGGCAATGATCTGGTAATTGGCAATCTTGCCCTCGTGCACTCTGACCCAGTGACCCAGTGCGCCTCGAGCGGCCTCGCTAAGACCCATAGCGCTTGCCGAATCGGGGAGTGGCCCGGTGACGCAAAAAGGTTCGGTCGGCTTAATTTCAGCAAGCCACTGTTCCATCAGCGGAACCACGACTGCCAGCTCGGCGACACGGGCCAGCACCCGCGTGAAGACGGTCGAGCCATGACACCCGACCGCATCACGAATCAACGGCGAGGCGCTGGCCAGTTGCCGGGCAATGGCGCCGGTTTCAATCACTTGGCCGTTCAGTCGGGGAGCTTTGTTCCAGCTGTAAGCCCCGGTTTTGTCGGGGTCTGGCAATGTTTCGCCCAGACTGGGATGCAGTGCCGTCTGATGTTGAGACATCCAGGCATGGCTGACGTCCTCGGTTATGGCGGCGCTATCGACCGGGTGTAGTTCATGACTGGTGCCGTCCCACACTCCGGCGCCGAGCGCGCTTGTATTGTCTGGCTGACGGTAAGCGCCGTAGCTCAGATAGCGGCCAACCCCCTGCCCCATCGTCAGCAGGTCCTGTTGGCGCGCAATTTGCAGAAAAAACCGGAAGTCGCCTCTATCAGGGGCTTGCTCAAGCCATTGCCACAAAGCTTCAACGCTGCTTAATTCGTTGATGAACTCCAGCGGCGCGGCAAACAGCTCTTGCTCCAGAAATGCTCTGAACTCGCGAACCTTGGCCAAGAGCCGGCGTCGTTCAGCAAGATCAATCGCCCGGGTAGTCCCCCCCGGCTCAATTGACTGGGTGTGTGGCCACTTGCCGCCTAGCGTGCCAAGCAGGGTAAACCATCGTTGCCGGGCGACAATCGCCTTGCGGATCTGTTCGCCCTTGTCGGGCGTAAATCGCCGTACGGCCTCGGCATGCCAGTGTTCGTCCTGATAGACCGGTCGAATGAAATCCGGCATGAAGAACAGGTAAAAGTGACTCAGGTGGTCAGCCAGATTCTCGACGGCCAGAATAAGATTGCTCGCATGCTGGCCGTTAGGTGGACTTTGCAAGCCACCCAGTTGGGCGAGCGCCATTGCTGCGGCAACCGACTGTGACACAGAGCAGATGCCGCAGATTCTAGGCACATAGACCAATGCGTCATGGGGGTTCTTGCCGCGCAGTATTTGCTCAAACCCCCGGTACAAAGTGGCATTGACCTGGGCCGATTGAACCCGGTCGCCAGCAAGGTCAAGGGCGACTTCAAGGTCTCCCTCAACCCGGTTGAACGGGCCGACCAGCAGGCGACTCATGAGCGATTCACTTTAGTCTGGTCTTGCGAACAGCTGGCCGCACGACAAGGTGGTCGGCTGCTGCATTGGATTTAACGCGCAGAGGCGTCGCACTCTTGGACAGAGAGGCTAGCGCGACAAACCAGGCTTTGGGCATATCGGTTGGCAGGCCGATAGGTATTCCGGCCAGTTTTGGAGTCTTGTCAAACGGATGGCCGGGCTCCTGAAAACCGGGTTCGGTGCAGGCAATGCAGGCATAGCCTCCACGCGTACATGAACCTTCCCCATTCCAGAGCCGGATATTGCAATCAGCATGGACTTGTGTGCCTTTACAACCCATATGTTCCATCATGCAGCCCAGGTCAGAAGGTTTCTCAGCGCTGGCTTTGAATTCGTAGTACTCGTTTCGGGTGCAACCATGATGAACTAATTGATCAGAGTACGAGCGAGGTCGATTCAAGGTGTCAAGGTCTTGTGCAGCGAAACTGTCTGAAGCCAGCGCCATCAAGGTATCGAGCACCCAGCTCGGATGGGTCGGGCATCCGGCGACGTTGATGACTGGTAAACCACTGTGTGCCCGGAAGCCGGCTCCCAGCAGGCCGCCGGGCTGGTCGTCATCGAATTGCAGGCCGCATGCATCGGTGGGGTTATCTCCCCCGCGCGTGACACCGCCCCAGGCTGCACAACTTCCAACAGCCATGACATGGCGGGCGCGTGGAGCCAGCGCCTGAACCCAGTCAATCATTGAGCGACCGGTGCCGGCCAGCATATGAAACTTTCCGGTGCCGTTCGGGCCTCTGAGCATTGAACCTTCAAGACACAGGACGTCTATCTGCAGACGACCGTCGATCACCGCATTGAGAATTTCGATCAATTCGTCGCCGGTTTCGAGGGACAGCGACGGGTGCCAGAGCAAATCGATGCCGGCATCACGCAGATGGCCGTGAAAATCATGCGTGTCAGCGCACAGCAGCGACATGCTGCAGCCACCGCAGCCGCCAGATTGCAACCACAACACCCGGCAACCGGAGGAATGTCGGCTTGCTTGATCTGTATGCATCAGGTGGATTCCAGGCCGAAACGCCGCATTTTGCTGCGTAGGCCAACTCGGGAAAGCCCCAGTTCCTGTGCTGCGCGGGTTTTGTTCCAACGGTGTTTCAATAGTGTCTCTTTCAGCAATGCCGCTTCGATAACGTTAAGTCTTTCAGTGAGTGTACCGCTCTGCGCGCCGGTTGCAGCCGCTTGCTGAACATTGGCGGCCACGGGGCCGTGAATGACTCGCGGCGAGAATGACCGGGCAGACAGTACCGAACCGTCTTCCAGTGCCAGTGCCTGGGCCAGTTCATTGCGTAACTCGCGGATATTGCCGGGCCAGTGATAAGCGATCAGGGAGGCCATGGCGTCCGCTCCCAGTTCTGCTGCCGGGTGTCCCATTTCGAGCCCTACCGCCTGTAGCAGGCGCGCTGCGATAGGCCCGATATCGCCTTGACGTTCTCTGAGGGGCGGAATCGTCAGAGTGGTCTGGGCGATCCGATAGTACAAGTCCTGCCGGAACAAGCCCTCACTGACCCTCTTTTCCAGGTCGCGGTTGGTTGCGGCGAGAATCCGCACGTTGACCGGGGTCGGATGGGGCGCACCCACCGGTCTGACCTCGCCTTCTTGCAGCACCCGCAGAAGTCTTACCTGAAAGGCAGGAGAGGTTTCACCGATCTCGTCGAGGAAGACAGTGCCGCCGTTGGCCCGCTGAAACAAACCGACCCGGTCTTCGTGGGCGCCGGTAAACGCTCCGCGTCTGTGGCCAAATAACTCGGACTCCAGCAGCGTGTCAGGAATGGCCGCGCAATTTTCAACCACGAAGGCTTTTTCGGCCCGTGGCGATGCATAGTGAATGGCCCGCGCCATCAGCTCTTTACCCGTTCCGGATTCGCCTAGTAGCAGGACGCTTAAATCATAGCGAGCCACCCGGGAAGCGGTGTCGCAGATCTGATTGAGCGGGCTGCCTTCAGCGCGGGCAATACTGTCAAACCCGAACGTATTCCTGGCCTGTTCCTGTGAAATCGCCGAACGCCTGCGCATTACGCTGGGGCTCACCCGAAGCTCGACACTCAGGCGGCTGGTCTGGCTTTGCATGGCTTGTGCATCTGCGGCGCGACGCACCGATTCCAGCAGATGGTCTGGCATCCAGGGCTTCAGGATGTATTGGTATATTCCGCCGCTGTTGATTCCGTCGATAATATCTTCAGAATCGGTATATCCGGAAATAATGATTCGTACGGTATCAGGCCATTGCTCACGGACCTCCCGAAGAAAGTCAACACCTGATTGCTCTGGCATGCGCTGATCGCAGAGAATCACGTGAATCTGGTTCGCTTCCATGATGCTGCGGGCTTGCGCTGCCCCGTCAGCAGTAAAAACCTGAAACTCTTCATCAATCGTACGCCGGATCGCATCGAGAGAGCGTACTTCGTCATCAACGACGAGTACGGCGGGCAGCAGCTGATGCTGGTCGGGTTGTCTGATATTCACAATAGAATGTTATGTCATCGAGTGGTGTCTGTGGTTGGCCTGGCGCTGCCACAAGCAAGGCTTGTCAGCAGATTCTTGGCAGTTGCTCCCCGGTTAGCCAGTCCACAACTCGACTGCCACCAAACTCGGTCTGCATTCTGACAAAATGATGTTCGTCTTCGATCACTTCTCCGATAATTGCTGCCTGCTTGCCCAGCGGATGACCGCGCATTGTTGTCAGTAACTGTTCCGCCGCTTCTGGCGCGCAAAAGGCAATCAGCTTGCCCTCGTTTGCAACATATAAAGGGTCAAGACCCAGTAGTTCACAAGCGGCGTCTACTTCGGGTTTTACCGTAATATCGGTCTCCCGAATGTTGATGCCAGTTTGTGACTGGGTGGCGATTTCGTTCAAGGTGGTTGCCAGTCCACCGCGGGTAGGGTCGCGCAGTACATGAATGGCGCCCGGAGCGGCTTGAAGCATGTCGGCAACCAGGCTATGCAGGGCTGCCGTGTCGGATAGAACAGTGGTTTGGAAGGCCAGGGATTCACGCTGAGACAATACCGCCACGCCATGATCACCAATCGACCCTGACAGCAATATCTTGTCGCCGGCTCGGGCGTTGGCGCCGCTGATATGCACAGTGGGCGGAACAAAACCGACGCCCGTCGTGCTGATAAAGACACCGTCGCCCTTGCCTTTTTCGACGACTTTGGTGTCTCCTGCCACTATCGGTACTGCGGCCTCGCGGGACGCACTGGCCATTGAGCGGACAACGCGTTGCAACTCAATCAGGGGGAAACCTTCTTCCAGAATGAAACTAGCCGTCAGATAAAGCGGTTGAGCCCCGGACATGGCGACATCATTGATCGTTCCGTGCACCGAAAGGCAGCCCAGATCGCCGCCGGGGAAAAACAACGGTGAAACCACATGGCCGTCCGTTGCCATAACCAGTCGGGCGCCGGCGGGCAGGTCGGCCGGCAACGACATAACAGCACCGTCGTCGCCCTGTTTAAGCCACGGATTATCCAGTTCGGCAAGAAACAAGTCTTCCAGCAGGCGCGAGGCGGCTTTACCGCCAGCGCCGTGACTCATGTCGATTCGCCCGTTCTTGATATCCAGGGGGCGTACATATTGTTTGCGACTTTGACTCATCAGGCGGCCGTCACGGGAATGTCGCGAAAACGACCATAGGTATAGTGAGCGGCGCAGGCGCCTTCGCTGGAGACCATACAAGAGCCAACCGGGTTCTCGGGTGTACAGACCGTGCCGAAAATCTTGCAATCAGTGGGCTTTTTCACCCCCCTGAGAATTGCGCCGCAATCACAGGCCTTGTTGTCAGGAACGGTCTGATACTCGAGCGAGAAGCGCCGCTCAGCATCAAATGCGGCATACTCGGGCCGAATCTTCAGGGCACTATCCGGAACCTCGCCCAGGCCGCGCCATTCAAAGCTCGGACGCGGTTCGAGTACTTTGGCGACCAGCATCTGAGCCTTGAGGTTCCCGTTCCGATCAACCGCACGCACGAATTCATTTTCAACTTCGTAACGGCCGTCGTTGATCTGGCGCACCAGCATCAGAATCGCCTGCATGACGTCAAGCGGTTCGAACCCGGCAATGACAACGGGTTTCTGGTAGTTGTGCGCGAATTGCTCATAAGGACTTGTGCCAATAATTATGCTGACGTGTGCTGGCCCGACGAAACCGTCAATGGGAACCGTGCCGTATTGGCTGACCTCCGGTGATTCCAGGATATGGGTGATCGCGGACGGCGTAAGGACGTGACAACACAACACGCTAAAGTTACGCAATCCGGCGCACTTCGCGTCTTGGATGGTCAGCGCTGTGGGCGGGGTTGTGGTTTCGAAGCCGATTGCAAAAAATACGACTTCCCGGTCCGGGTTTTCGCGGGCGACTGTCAGGGCATCAGCGGCAGAATAGATCATACGAATATCACCGCCGCGGGCTTTCGCCTTGATCAGCGACAATCCATCGGAGGCCGGGACCCGCATAGTGTCTCCGTACGTACAGACAATCGCGTCTCGCTCCAGAGCCAGGCTGATCGCGAGATCGATTCTGCCGATCGGCAGTACGCAGACGGGACAACCTGGCCCGTGAATCATGCGCACATTGGGCGGCAACAACTCCAGTACGCCATACCGGGAGATGGCATGGGTATGGCCACCACAGAACTCCATGAAATTGTACTGACGTGCAGGGTCCGCCTCAGCGGCAATGCGCGCTGCGATCTGATTGGCCAGCTCGCCATCGCGGAACTCGTCGATGTATTTCATCAGTTCCCTCCGGCAACAATCGATTGCTGCGCTGATTGTTGCTGAAGCTCGGACATCTCCGCAAACAGCGCCAGTGTCCGCTGTGCCTCTTCGGGGTCGATTTTGCCGATCGCGTGGCCAACGTGCACGATCACATAATCGCCGACTTTCACATCAGCGATCAGGGCGACAGAAATATCTTTGCGAATGCCGCCCAGGTTTACGATCGCCTGGTCACCGTCACGCAATTCTTCCAGCAATGCTGGTATGGCTAAACACATAATTCGAACCCTCTGCTTGCCGCGTCAGTGCCAGCACTCATCTGTTGACTGGCTACCCAGGCCTGCCCGATTGCCAGGCCGGCGTCACCGCAGCCATACTTGCCGGGTAAAAGAACCTCCAGGCCGGCGTTGGTCAGTTGATCGCTGAGCCGCTTGCTCAAAATCCGGTTGTAAAAACAGCCTCCTGCCAGGCAAACCGTTCTGATCTGTTTTTGCCTGCTGGCCTGGATTACCCAGTCAGCCAGCGCGGCACACAAAGCAAGATGAAACCGGGCCGCTGCCCGGCCGCTTTGCTCGGCAGGCGTACGAATCAAATCACGAAACAGGGGCCGGGGATCAAGCTGGTTTTTGGTGTTGATGGCAATTCCGCCGGTACCGACGAAGTCACTGTGTTCGTTCAGCCATTCCTGCGCGCATCTCTCAAGCGCCTGAGCAGCCTGTGCTTCTTCCTGTTGTCGAACACACAAACCGAGAATGCCAGCGACGGCATCAAACCAGCGTCCGGCGCTGCTCGTCATCGGGCAGTTAAGTTTCTGGTCAAGCATCTGGGCCACGCCCCCGGCAACCTGTGCACCGACAATCGGTGCAAACCGCTCAACGATCTGTGCGCTGTTTCCGCACGCGTGTAACAGGCTTGCTGCCATACGCCAGGGTTCGCGGGCTGCGCGATCCCCACCTGGGAGCGCTAGCGGCATAAAGTGCCCAAGTCTTGCCCACTGCGGGCCGTCAACCCACAACAGCTCCCCGCCCCAGGCATGACCGTCGGTACCAAGGCCAACGCCGTCCAGAGCCAGTCCGATGACCGGTCGCTCAAGTTGATGCGCAGCGATGACGGCGCCGATATGGGCGTGATGATGCTGAACACCTATAGCCGGCACGTAGAGTTGTTGCGCGACGCTGATTGCGAGCTCGGTACTGAAAAAATCCGGATGCAGATCATGAGCAATCGCGTGGACTGACCCGGCCGAACTCCGGATCAGCTCCGCGACTGAATCCTCCAGCGCCATTCGGGCCTCCGGATCCCCGAGATCACCGTGAACTGGCGACCAGACAGTCGCGTCCGGTGACCACAAACACGCCGCATTTTTCAGCCACGCGCCGCAGCCGAGTATTCGCTCTGCTTTCATGCGTCTGACCGGGCGTGGATCCAGGCGAGCCAGTCTTCCAGCCCTTCGCCGGTCGTGGCGGAGACCTGAATAATTTCAATTGTCGGATTAACCCGGCGCGCCAATTCGATACATCGTTCGACGTTAAAACTGACGTGCGGCAGCAGATCGGTTTTATTCAGGATCATCAGGGACGAAGCCGCGAACATATCGGGATATTTGAGCGGTTTATCTTCGCCTTCCGTGACCGACAGAATCGCGACTTTCGAGTCTTCACCGAGATCCCACAATGCCGGGCAGACAAGGTTGCCGACGTTTTCGATCATAAGTAACTCACTCGCCCCACCCGGCGCATTGTCGTGGCCGTGTTCATGATCGTGGCTATGAGTATGCAGCCGTGAAAAAGCTTCTGCCACCATTGGCGCGTCCAGATGGCAGCCCTTGCCGGTATTGACCTGGACCGCGGGTGCGCCGGTGTCACGAATACGATCTGCGTCAAAACTGGTTTGCTGATCACCTTCTATGACGGACACTTTCATATCTGGATGGCTGACGCCCAGCGCCTTGATCGTCGCACACAAGAGGGTAGTCTTACCGGAACCGGGGCTCGACACCAGATTCAGTGCCAGCACGCCGTGCGACGCAAAGTGCTCCCGGTTCTGACGAGCATACCGGTCATTCTCGCCCAGAATGTCGGCCTCTAGTTTGATTGCCCTTTCCTGACTCATGCCCGGAACCGAGACGCGAGCCGCCCCCTGCCCGTAATGCAGGTCAAGCTGGCTGGCCGGTTTTACCGGGTGGTGGTGATGATCGACGCTTTCATTACATCCGCAAACCACACACATAAAAACTCCTCGTTCGTTAATTGTCATCGACGCGCATATCAATGACACGCAATTCTGTTCCGCCTGAAGGCTGTAACTGATAACTACCGCATTGCGGGCACTCATCGCCGCGTTGGGATATGGGGACGCTTGCCCCACATGGCATACACCAGGCCTGACCCGGCGGTTCAACAATGTCAAATTGGGCGCCATCGAGGATCGTGCCAGGAGACACGCTTTCCAATGCAAACCGCAGCGCACGAATGTCTACGCCAGCTAATTGGCCGGCCTCCAGGCGTAATGCCAGACACCGCTTGAACCCTTCCCGGACAGCGGTTTGTTCAACGAGTTGCAGGACTCCGCCGGCAAGACTGGCTTCATGCATGATTTATCCCCGCGCGGGTCATGAGCTTACCCCTCAACGGTACCTCATCTGACTCGAATTCAGGGAGTGAAAATGGGACACAGGGATCAAAAGCGGCTATCAACAGCCCGACCTTTTGACCTAGCGCAGGATCTTCAGGCTGATAAGACTCCAGGTAGCGCGCCACAGCGCCCATCGGATGGAAATTCCATTCGGTTGGCGCCAGCACCTGGTAACTCTCGACGGTTGCCGTCGCCAGATGAGACGAATCCAGTTGCACCGTATGAATTAGTAATCCACGGGCCATTTCCAGCCAGGCAACGCCTCTGCCCGGGCCTAGATTCAGCCCACCTGAGGCCAGCCACCCGGCACCTGATGCGCCGGGCGAATCCGGCAGGCATAAGCGGAGCAGATCTGCGATTCTCGATCCAAGTCGTCCGGTCAAGCTATCGGGGGAGTTGAAACTCTCATAGTGACGGGTCCAGGTGCCTGTTTGCGCGCACTGCATTCCCAGTTGTGGCCGCAAAGAGAACGCATTGTCGTTGTGCAGCTTGTCGGCCAGAGCGGCAAACATTGCGTGGCGATTGCCAGCAATCCATTCCAAACGGGGGGGCTGCGCCGGCGTCTGGTTAATAGAGATCGCGCCAGAGGAGCCCGTTATCGCAAAGGCCTCCCGAAACAGTGATGCGAGCCAGGTGTGGCTTTGCCTGGACCAAATGAGTAGCCAGTGATCGCCCTGGCGCTGCCATTGCTCAAGCCATCGCTTGAGTGGCAGTCCAATCCAGCCGTTTTCGAGCCACTCGCGGGTTGTTCCCAACGCGTCAGCGTGTAGATCTGATCGGCCCAAAGCCGGACATTGAGCCAGGTCGGGCTGGAGCCGGGTATGAGGCCGCGGACCGCCAACTCCAGCCTGCCGATCTGAACCTGAAAAAAGTCGGGGCCAGTCCAGGGCGATACGCCTGATGTGCTCGCGAGCGGTTTCGCACTGTAAACGCACTGCCCCGGTATGCGCGATTGCTTCGGTATCCGAGGCCGCGTTGAGCGCCAACTGGCTGCACAAAGCGTGTGACTGGCCACACAGATTGTAAAGACAGGCTACGAACGCGGGAAGCTCAGCAGCGGCTCTACCGCGGGTCAATTGGGCGCTCCAGTTACGCCGCGTGCTGATCAGGTTATCCGGGATAGCTTCCCCGGGCCGCAATCGCAGCGAGCCCGCCAGGGACTCAAGGCCGGTGCTCATGATCGTGCACCGCTGTTGGGTCTTCGTCCCGTCAAGAACAAACGACGGCTACTTGTTGGCGGTCTGGACCGTACTTCCTGTCGTAGTTGCTCCAGGACATGCCGGGCCGTTTCACGGGCGAGGTTCTGGTTGTCAAACCCTGCCATAGGCGAGAACAGTGCGCAGGACTCAAAGTAACCCACCGTGGCGTCGTAGTTGCCCAAAAAGTCAAACGCCTCGCCCCCGAATTGACGCAGGTAACGCTTACCGGTGTAACGCTGTCCGGCCATGGTCGTCACAGGCAGGCGCACGAGGCTCATGAACCAGGGAGTGATCAGAATCCCTTCGAGGATGGAGCCGTTGTAGCTGGCCAGGAGATCGTCAGTCGGCTCAGTCATGTCTGCTAGCTCGGTGGCCAGACTATCGCTGTGCTCAAAGCCAACCGGCTCAACACACAAACAGGGGTTAACAACCGGTATCCCGCCCATACGTTCGCTCAAAACCATCTCAAAGAAGTCGAGCAGTTGAGTCAGCCGGGGAGCGAAGACTTCCGGTTGCTGTGGGGACAAAGCCTCAGGTGTCATCTTCGTTTAGCAACAGAAACTGCTCTGCGTCCCCGTCGCAGGTCGGGCAGCGCCAGTGTGCAGGTAACGCCGAAAACGCGGTGCCCGGGTCTATCTGCCAGACCGGATCCCCAATGGCGGGATCGTAGACCCACCAGCAGATTTTGCACTCCAGCTTCGAGCCGGATGTCAGAGCATTCGAGTCGCCCAGGTACGAGCCTTCAAAACCAATGAATTCAGCTGGTTTGTTCATGCCTAGGCTGCCTCAACGTAGGCAATCACTTCATGAAGTCGCTCGCATGAGTCGCGCAGATCTTCCGGGGCGGCCATTGCCACTTCGGGCATGTCGATGACTTCGACTGTATTCAGAATGACCTTGTCGAACGAGTTGTAATAAATCACCCGCCAGCAGTTGGGAAGACAAGTATTCGAGATTCGGCAGTTTCCGTATCCGCGCGACAGCATCAGTACGCGCCCGGTGCCCAGTTGATGGTCGAGAAACGCAATGTCTTCAGGCGTTACCGGCAACAGGGTCAGATTCACCACATGGGGCGTCTGGCCCGGCTGCCATTGAGCGACATGGTGGCGAATCTCATCCACAATCGCGGGCGCATTCTGGATGTTGAGAGGTACGTCACCCTGCCAATGCCCGGGCTCGTTCTGTGAATCATCTGCGGCTGTTTGCCTGAACAGCGCCGGCACCGGTGCCACCTCGATGCGATCTTCGATGATCGTGTCACCCTGGGTGGTAATCAGACGCCAGACGCCGGAAAACACTGACTCCTGAACTTGAATCTGAACCGCCTTGCGATGCGTCTTGATGACGGCGCTTGCTTCTCCCTCACCCAGGACCTCATTGACTAACGCCAGGTCCGCCTGGGCCAGACCGGCCAGGCTGATGCTTCCGGTCGTCCCCTGACTGGCGGCTTCATCCAGGAGCGTATGCACTGCCTGCAAGATCCGCCGCGCGCCGTCGACCTGGGCGATTTCTTCTGGTTCCGGCAGAATCGGTGGACGATAAGTATTCATCTCTTTGGGCATGGGCAGATAATCCAGCGACTCTGATTCAATCTGCGAGCCCGGCCCAAGCCGGACCAATGGGACATAGTTCTCTTTCATGGGTCAGTGTTCTCCGTGCTGCGTTTGAGCGGGCCTTAGCTATTTGCAGAGGACTGTACAGTCGGCTGACTGACGACCGGAATGCCAACAGTTGGCGGGCGGGATACCGGCATTTCGAACGCTTTAGCCATCTCAGCAAGATAGACATCCCAATCGAGCATGCCGGTCAGAGTGGTCACGTAGTGGCCTTCACGCAGGAAGACGACTGAAGGCCATCTCAAAACACCGTAAAGGGCGGCCACGCCGTCTTCATCGCGCTGCGCAACCACGGCAATCTGAAAACGTCCGGCGAAACTTTTCTGGAGCTCGGGCAGCACCACGGCGACATCCTGCCCTTCAGGAAACCGGCGCGGGTCACCCGCCAGTAGAATTGCTGCCGCTGACTGCTCACGCGCCCACGGCTCAACCGAATCCTTGTCGACCCAGGTGGCCTGAAAGTCGGATGCCAGTCGCCGCACCAGCGGCGGCGCCAGCTCTTCGTCTGATTCGAGTTTTGATGTGGCGTTCATAGTAGTTCCCGAAAAGTTTTGATCTGAGGTGATGGCTTTCAGCCGCCACCGGTCAGGCGGTTCAGTTGTTCGACGCTCATGGCGGAAGGCAGATCAGATTCAGTTGACTGGCGCTGCTCGCGGGAGAGCGGTTGGGACGACATGGCCTGAGCCACCAGGTCAAGCGCCTCGTTTACCTGTTGTGCCCTGGCGGCAGTGATCCGCTCACGCGCGTCATTCAAAAAGACAAGCAACCATTCATCTGGTCTGACCGTTCCCAGCAGGACGGTACTTACCCGCCGTGATTCCCCTCTACCTTCGCAGACAGCAAAGCCTGGCTCCAGTGCCCGTACCTGCATCGGGATGCCGATGCACATTACTCGCTGACTCCCTGCTCCGCGGACACCGGGAAAAACCGGGCGTCACCGGTACGGCAGGCGAACGCTTCTTCAGGGCGCCCGGCTTCATACGCCCGCATCGCGAGTTCATCCAGCGTGACCGCTTCGCGCTCCCCCAGGCTGCTGCTGCGGGGTGCAGCCTGCCCGCCCCAGGCGCTGATCTGTTGGACACCCATATCAAGTGCGTGTTCCATCGCCTGTTTCACTGATGGGCGCAAACTGCCGCCGTAGTCTTCCAGCTCCTCTGGCTGGCAGCCGATTAGCATGACCTCTGCCGGATAGTCACCGGTCAGTTCAGCGAGTGACAGAACTTCCTGGAAACCGGTCTGGTGAAGACTCATTTTCTTGGCGCCGAGGAACTTCGGGACAGCATCGTTGCGAATAACTTTCAGGGTGCCGGGTTCAAGCCCGTAGTCAATCGCGTCGAAGATCAGCAAACGTTCCGCCCGCTGAACGTGTTGAATCAGATACAAACCCTGAGTGCCGCCGTCAATCAGTGAAACCTGATCGTCAAATTCATAGCGACGCTGCAAGGCCTCCACACATCGGACACCAAAGCCTTCATCTGCCCACAGCAAATTGCCAATCCCCAGCACGACGATCTCATTCATGTCAGTCCTTGAAGGTGCGAAATCCGGAGATCATCGTGCTGACGATGCTTTGACGACCCATGATGTCTTCACGAATCGCGGCATAAACGTGGATGATGACGAAGATGATCAAACCCCACATACCCACGCGATGCCAGGTGTGAACGTCCTGACTTTGACCGAACAGCGGAATCACCCAACCAAACATCTGATCCTGCCAGGAACCGGCCTGAGAGCCTTCTGCGTAGAGCGCGAACCCGGTAATCACCATAAACAGGCTTAAACCGAGGAAGCCAAAGACCATCGCAAAACGAGCCAGCGGGTTATGGCCGACAAACCGGCCGGGCCGGGGTGAGATGAACGCATACCATTTGAGCATGCCGAAGAACTCAGCCCAGTAGCTGCGAGTGAAGATCGGCACCCAGAACAATTCGCGAGAGTGATGGTTACCAACGAACGCCCAGTAAAGTCGCCCTAGCAGACCAATCGCCAGCAAATAGCCCGCTGTGAAATGGGCGAACCGGATGTAGCCCATAAGAAAGTTGTCACTTGCCTCCCCCGGCAGGCTCGGCAAGGGGGCGCCGATGAAATAGCCGGTAATCGCCAGGACGACAATCGCCAGGGCGTTAACCCAATGCCAGAGGCGCACCGGGGCCTCATAAACATAGACAGACTTGATGCTTTCGCCCTGAGAGACCTCGGCGTCGGCATGAGGCTTCGAGCGGTTCAGTTTGTCGGGTGCAATGGCTGACATTTGAGTCTCCTTTCAGTGCTCTGCTCATAGATTGAACGACATACGAAGGTCGCCGAGAGGCCGGCCACCATCAATGCCGAACTGGTGACACCAAACCCTGCGCAATAGGCAATCTGACCGCCGCCTGAGAATTCGAACCCATGCATGGCGCCGTGCGTCAGACCCAGCCCCCCGACAAACAGCGAGCCCAGTGCGAACCGTAGTCTGCTTTCGGATTGACCGGAACTGGCCAGCAGCAGCGCTAATAGTCCGACGCCCAGTACCGGGCCCGCCCCAACCCCGTGGGCAGCACCTAACAGACCGAACCCACCAATGCTGACGAATGAACCCGCGATAAACAGCAGCCCGTAGAAGACCGGCACCAGCCATTGCCGGGCCAACGGCAGAGCGATCGCCCCCCAGATGCCTGCCGCAAGACAGGTAAGCAAGTGATCCAGGCCGAGGGGGTGTAATAGACCAAAAATCAGCGGGGAGTTCAGTTGCTCTGCGGTATGAATATGACCCGGATGGGCGAAGACGCCGGGGCTGATTCCAGCGAGCAGCAGACCAGCGATCAAGACTGTTGGCGAATGAAGCCTCATCAAAACACTCCTGAGTCGGTTTATCTGACGGTTACTTTGGTCAATTCCTGACCGTCTTCACTCATGACATGAGTGGAACAAGCCAGGCACGGATCGAAGCTATGCAGCGTGCGCAGGATTTCAACCGGTTGCTCAGGATTGACCATGGGCGTGTTCATCAGGCTTGCCTCGAACGCGCCTATCTGACCCTTGGTATCGCGTGGCGAACCATTCCACGTGGTTGGTACGACACACTGGTAGTTGTCGATACGCCCGTCCTTGATCTGGATCCAGTGTCCGAGCATGCCACGCGGCGCAGCGACCGTCCCAACACCTTTGGCTTCTTTCGGCCAGGTGGACGGATCCCACTTCTCGGTGTTTGCGGTACTGGTATCTCCAGCCTTGATGTTGCCAATCAGTTGATTGAAGTCGTCCATCATCATCTCAGCGGCGTACTGACTTTCCAGTGCCCGGGCCAGCGTTCTGCCAATCGTGGTCGGGAGGAGTTGCTTGGCTGAATATTCCGTTTCCGGCAGGCCGAGTGCTTTGGGAATGCCGCGATTGATTGCGACTGCTGATTCGTCAACCTGTTCTTTGACCCGTTGACAGTACTGATTGCCTTTCATGGCGTGGGCATAACCGACGATATAGCGAGACAACGGCCCCACTTCCACAGCATGTCCGCGCCAGCGCGGTGCTTTGATCCATGAGTATTTGGCGCTTTCATCCAGCTGCTCAATGTTGGTCTTTGTGCCCTTAAAATTCGGACCGAGTTCAAAGTTGGCTTCGGTCACCCCCTCCCAGGGGTGCAGACCTTTGGTTTCGTCTCCATACTTGTACCAGCTATGGTTGACGAACTCCTGAACCTGCTCCGGATCTCGCGGATCGATCGGGAAAATCTCGTCCCAATTGCCGTCCAGAATCACCCCACCCGGTAGCTGTTGCGTACTCTCGTCATAAGGGACTTTTTCATAGGTGCCATAGTCGGCCACATTGGTAGCACTCAAGCCACCACCGTGCAGCCAGCCGGCTTGCTTGTACAGCGTGCCGATCGCCAGCACGTCAGGAACATAGACGTTGTTGTTGAACTCGATCATTTCCTGAATTCGGGACTGCACGAAGTTCAGGCGTTCCATGTTGATCGGTGCGCCGGCCGCGCCGTCTCCATCCAGGTTGATTGCACAGGGAACCCCGCCGACCAGATAATTCGGATGCGGGTTTTTGCCGCCAAAAATCGTATGGACTTTGACCCATTCTTTTTGCAAGTCAAGCGCTTCAAGGTAGTGGGTTACGGCCATCAGGTTGGCTTCGGGGGGCATAACGTAGGCGTCACTACCCCAGTAGCCGTTGGCAAACGGTCCAAGCTGTCCGCTATCAACGAACTTCTTGAGCCGGTTCTGAACGTCTCTGAAATAGCCCGGCGACGACTTCGGGTGAGCCGGTGAAACCATTTGCTGTAATTCACTGGTCTTCTTGGGGTCTGCCTTGAGAGCCGAAATGACATCGACCCAGTCCAGTGCATGCAAATGGTAGAAGTGAACCGCATGGTCATGAACCTGCAGGGTTTTTGCCATCATCTCCCGAATGAGATGTGCATTCAACGGGACTTTGATGTCCAGCGCGTCTTCCACCGCCCGTACCGAAGCCAAGGCATGGCAGCCGGTGCAGACCCCGCAGATTCGCTCAACAAATGCCCAGGCGTCGCGCGGGTCGCGACCTTTCAGGATGACTTCCAGGCCACGCCACATGGTCCCGGTGGATACAGCATTGCGAATAATATTGTTTTCATCGACATTGACCTCGCAGCGCATGTGGCCTTCTATGCGGGTCACCGGATCGACGACAATGCGTCGGCCCGAATCGTCTAGGTTAAACCCTTGCGTCTCGTAGGCGCCCATAGTGCTCGTCCTCTAATTGTTTTACTGGTTCGGTGATGTCGCCGGCTCGCTGCGTTTGCCCGTCTCTTTTGATTGGTCGTTGCCATCGCCTCGCACCCGCCTGGCTACCGAGAGGGCAGCATGTGCTGCAACCGCTGCCCCGACCACGCCGGCGGCCGTTCCGCCGATCTGATCGGCATTGGCTTCGATACCAAACTGAGGAATGTTTGTCAGACGGTCATAGAACGAACCCTTATCCCAGAAACCGTCTTCCGAACAGCCAATACAACCGTGACCGGCTTTAATCGGAAAACTTGTGCCTTCATTCCATTCGGTAGTCGAGCAGGCGTTGTAAGTGGTCGGCCCCTTGCAACCAACCTTGTAGAGGCAATAGCCTTTGCGTGCGGCATCGTCGTCAAAGGTCTCAACAAACTGGCCGGCATCAAAATGCGGGCGGCGATAACATTTGTCGTGAATTCGCTGGCTATAGAACATTTTCGGGCGGCCCTGGCGATCAAGCTCGGGAATTCGGTCGAATGTCAGCATGTAGGTGATTACCCCGGTCATCACTTCGGGGATTGGCGGGCAGCCCGGCACCTTGATAATCGGCTTGTCAGTAATGACTTTGTCGATAGGGGTTGCCCGTGTCGGGTTGGGTTTGGCCGCCTGAACACAACCCCACGAGGCGCAAGAGCCCCAGCCGATAATCGCTTTTGCATCCTTGGCGGCGTGCTTGAGCTTCTCAACGAACGGCTTGCCTGACTGAATGCAGAACATGCCGTCTTCATTCAGCGGTGGATTGCCCTCAACCGCAAGGATGTAATTGCCTTTGTACTTCTCGATGATTTCTTCAAGCAATGCTTCTGCCTGATGTCCGGCCGCGGCCATCAAGGTATCGTCGTAGTCGAGTGAAATCATCGACAAGACCACGTCTTTGGCCAACGGGTGTGCCGATCGAATGAAACTCTCTGTACAACAAGTGCATTCAAGCCCGTGCAGCCAGACCACCGGCGTCCGAGGCTTGTTTTCCATGGCATACGCGATTTGTGGGACAAATGACGGCGCCAGCCCGAGTGAGGTCGCTGTTAGTGAGCAGTACTTTAAAAAGCTCCGTCGCGAAATCCCTTTGCGACGCATGACCTCATAAAACGTTTCCATCGCCATTGCCTCCTCTGTTGTTGTTTGCGGTTCGGTCGCATTGCGCCTGATGGCGCGTCTGGCGATCTGGATCGAACCGTTATCCCCGGCTAACGCAAGACGCGGGCCAGCAACAGAGTTGGCGTCACTAAGCGGCGCTAAGTGACTAATTTCATGGAAAATTATATTTGTCTTTCACTGCCAGATCTGGCGCTGGCGATCGGCAAAACGATAGCAGGGCTTTCCAGTTTTGGGGCAATACGGAAGCTGGCTTTCCAGCATGCCCCGGCCCTCCTCTGCGGCTTTGTCGGCCCGCCCGGATGCTTTGATTGAGGCTTATCTTGCGTGCTGGCGCCGCTTGAAGACGGAGACAATCGCCTGATCGCCATCGACTTGTACCCAATCACCCGTCTGAATGACCAAAAACGGGTCTTGGTCGAATTCGGTCACCGCTGGCGCGCGCGTGACGACAGCGCCGAGCGCAACTTTGGTGGTCATTTCGACAAACAACATGGCTGCCGGTGCGGTGCCGATTACCCGGGTCAGATGAAAGGTGTTGGACCAGCCAGAGGAGCCCTTGGCACCCGGGAACAGCAGTACTTTGCCGGCAAAACTCTGGCCGCGCAATTCATGACGGGTTTCAATAATGACGCCGGCACGGGGGTCAACGCCTCCCCAGCCCGAAATATGGTCCGTCGTGACCATGGCTTCGCCTTGTGAGAATCCGCCCACCACTTTACGGCCTCGCAAGACCAGTGGTTCGGTGGCGTAGCCATCAGGCACGCCGGCATCAACCGGTGTCACGTTTTCGACTTTATTCATCGGCCGCTCCGATTTGATCCGGCCCGGTATCGAACCGGCCGGCGACGGCGGCATCCAGACATTGCTTGGTCGTGCCAAACCAGCCCTGAATGCCAAGGATCGCTGGCAGGTAATGAACTTGTTTCGCTGAATCAAATGCAGCCACTCGCGTGCCCTTGGGGGCCGCTCGACTCATCGCGGAACACGTGTCTGACATGATTTTCCCGCCCGCTTCTTCAATGATTCGGGTATAGCCATTCTGGTCGGCGAGATGCTTGATCGCCCGGGGGGTGAAAATCCACAACTCGGTGTTTTCATGAATTTGTCGGCCATCGAGCAATTGACAGGCCTGCCAGATCTGTTCGATTGAATAATGGGGGCAGCCAAGCATCACGTAGTCCAGCTCATGATCCTTAGCGGTCGCGTTTAACTTTTCCCAGGTTTCACGCCGCTCGGCGGCGCCATAGCGTAACCCGTCCAGAACCTGATTGGTGCCGAATGCTTGCTCCCATGTATTCGCCTCCGGGGTGGCGCCAAGCAGGTGATACATCTCCACCCCACCGGACGATGCTGCGGCAGCCCCAAAATGCTTCAACTTTTGCAAATTGGGCGGGCGGTCAAAACCGTCAATCACCGGGTTCTGCTCTTGCACGATTTCGCCGGCCCAGTAGCCCAGCATTCCCCATTCAGCCGTCGAGTCCACCTTCACGCCAAGCTCAATCAGGTGAGTGCCAAACCGATTGTGGTCGAGATGCAATCCCCAGTTAGGGATTCGCCCGGTCAACGCAGCCGCTCCGGCACTCTCACGACCTTCGGTATTGGTCCGTGCGCCGAGCGCGCCATTGGCATAGATCACCGCAGATGATTCCATCCAGGCCAGATGTTCACCGCGTACCGGGACATTTCCAACCAGATAAGGTGTGCAGGAGTTGACCATCTGCATACCTCGTGATCCGGCATATGCCTCGCCCTTCCGGTAGATCTCGATGACCTCTTCCGGCGTATCAAATTCCCTGGGCTGTTCCGGATCCATCCCCTGTTGAAGATGGGTGGTGTACACCTTGAATTTCGGCACCTCAACGACTTCAGGGCTATCCAGATTGAACTCTGAAAAAACGGCGTCCATACCGCCGTTTTTGAGCGCAAAGTCCCTCATGAACGGCGTCGTTGCGCCGATTGTTCCGGCAACATTGTCAACGGCCACCAGCGAATCAGCATCCAGGGCTTCACCATAGCGGACGAGTAAATCCATTGCTTTGCTAACCGCCGGGCCGTCGCGACCTTCAGCCATGGCTTTTTCTTCGTCAGTTAGTCGCATGGTTCGTCACCGTTAAAGTTAAGTCTCGAATTGCTGCCGCCTGGCTGATCAGGCAGCGCGGCCAGCGGCATCTTTGGCGGCAGCCTCGTTCAGGCTCATTGGCAGTCCCTGTTCACGGGCTTCTACTGGTGTTCTCAGAAATACCCCTTGTTCGCGCAACATGGACTGCACAACTGCGGTGTCTACCTCGCGTGGTTGTACGCCTTGTCGCAGGGCTGCAACCGCGGCAACACCGGTCGCCTGCCCGGTAACCCAGCACTGGGGAATCTCCCGCATAAAACCATGAGAATTCGGATCACATGACAGATGCCGCCCTGGGGCCAGCAAGCCATCCAGGCGTGCCGGAATCATCGCTCCCAAGGGGATCGAAATATTGGGCCATTTTGGATTGACCGATGGTGTCACGCCGACCTCGTCAACATGAACCATTTCAGTCGGCCACTGCGCTCTGACGATTTTACTTTTCCCAACGACCCGCCGGCTGTGGCGCACGCCAATCTGTGGGGCGGACAGCATCAGATAGGCATTCTCAAATCCGGGAGCATTACGGCGGTAGTAGTCAAGCATCACGGGCATTGCCTGATGCGAGCGAATATCGACCTCGCTGAGTTCATCAACGTTTAGCGGGTTATAACCGGACTGTCGGGGCCCCATAAACAGTGCAATATCGTTCCGCCAGGAAACGAAAGCCCGTTCGAACAGGCCGCAGCTCTCGCGGCCCCCTCTCATAAACTGAGAGAAGGCTTCTGGTTGGCCCGACCGAAAAGAGATGAACCGGTCCATATCCACCCCGCCCATCAGGCAGGCAGTATTAACGCAGTGATGGACGTCATCTGCCTCAATATCGTGTTCGGTTTGCTCGCCCGCACGCGAGAACAAATCGCCGTCGCCGGTCGCGTCGATCACAACCCCAGCCATGATCGCCTGACGCCCCTCTTTGCTTTCAAAGACAACTCCCTTGACCGTGTTGTCTTCAACAATCGGCATGCTCGCCCAGGCGTGATAGACCAGTCTGACTTTGTGTTCGAGAAGCATGTCTTGTGACAATAGCTTCAGACGCTCCGGGTCAAGTGTCGGAGACCAGGTGACCACTCCGTGGTAGGCGGCAGTACGCATAGACCAATGCGCCACTTTTTCCTCGTCTCGCGAACCCCAGTCGTCACGGGCCGGGCCGGCAACAGCGTCCGCGGGCAGACGGTCAAGAATCTCCTCGGCCACGCCCCGGATGACGGGCTTGCCTGACCAGTCTGACATTCGGTCAATCCAGATCACCAGCCCGCCGGTGGCCAGACCGCCCAGGTGGTTATAGCGTTCAACCAGTGTCACCTCGGCGCCCTCGCGGGCTGCCGCACGAGCTGCAGCGGTGCCAGCCGGCCCGCCACCGATAACCAGAACATCGCACCGGTGATAGACCGGCAATTCGCGGGCCGGCTCAAGCCAGGTACCAACTCCGTTTCGTGGCTCACGGATAGCTTTGTTGGTTCCTTCGAAAATATCGGAAGTCAGGATTCGATCTGCGCTGCGTTCTACTTTCCTGATGCTCATAACATATTCTCACCTTTTGAGCTTGCTCAATTCATTGAATTGGGAAGGTATAGGGATATTTCCGGGAAGCTGATCAACAACACCATGATCACGACTTCACAGGCCAAAAACCACCCCACTCCCTTAAACATGGTCTCTAGCGGGATTGAGTTCCCGACAACGCCTTTGACAACGTAAACGTTGAATCCAACCGGCGGGGTTAACAGACCAATCTCAATGTACTTGACAATCAGAACACCAGTCCAGATGGGGTCCAGCCCGACTGCCTCAAACATCGGCAGGAAGATTGGCAGGCTCAGCAGTAGTATGCCAAGCGGGTCAAGAAACATGCCGAGAATCACATACATGATCGACGCCCCGACCAACAACAGGATTGGATCCAGCGCCCAGTCTCCAATCAGATTGCCCATGTAAACAGGCACCCCGGCAAGCGCGAGGAACTTGGTGTACATAATGGCGCCGTAAGCCACAAAGAACAATGACGCCGTGGTAGTCACCGCTTCCACCAGGCTTGTGCGGAACACCGCAAGATTGAGACGGCCCTGTGCGCCGGCGACAATGCAGGCAAGTAGCGCGCCGGCGGCGCCGGCCTCGGTGGGCGTGAACCAGCCGGCGTACAAACCTCCAATCATGCCCGAGATCAGGACCAGCAGCGGCCAGATGGGCAACAAGGCGCGCCAACGTTCGCGCCTGGCTTCAGCATGCCCGCTGTCTGGTGGTTTGGGTGCAAGCTTAGGGTTTATCGAGCAACGCGTAATGATCATTAGTGCGTAAACTGCAGCCGTTAGAAGGCCTGGTAGTACGCCGGCAATCAGTAGCTTTGTAATAGAGACTTCCGCAAATACACCGTAAATGACAAACATGATGCTCGGCGGTATTAACGCCCCCAATGTCCCCGCACTGGCGACAACACCGGTCGCCAGACCTTTGTCGTAGCCCGCGCGAAGCATTTCCGGTATTGCCAGGCGCGCCATGGTTGCAGCCGTCGCCACACTGGAGCCTGAGGCGGCGGCAAAGCCGGCCGAGGCAAAGTTGGTCGCCACCGCCAGTCCGCCCGGCAAGCGACCAAACCATAGTCGAGCCGCATTGAACAAGGCTTCGCTCAACCCGGAATGGTGCGCGATTGAACCCATGAGAATGAACATCGGGATCGCGGACAACCCCCAGTTCGCAGCGAGTTCAAACGGCGTCTCTTTTGCTACGCCAATTGCTACCTCAAAACCGCGCAAGGTAGTGAAGCCCGCCAGAGACACAATACCCAGTGCCACCCCGATCGGCATGCGAATGCCAATCAGGGTTAGCACCGCAATGATGCTGACCAGTCCATAACCCACGCCCATTTCAGATACCTTTGGTGTCGTCGGAACAATTGCCCGGTTCGGATGTTTGTTCGGTTCGGCGTGCCGTGCGGAAATCAGCCATCAGATTGACGGCCAGGAAAACGGCCATCAGGCCAAACCCCAGAGGAACTGTCCAACGGGATGGCCAGACCGCGACGAATCCGGTCGCTGCCTCCCATGCCTCACCGATCTCAGTCTTCTCGATCGCGATGTCAACGACTTGCCAGGTGAACAGGAGAACATAAGCAAGCGAGATCACACCGACGATTCCATCGATCAGAGCAAGCCGTCTTTTGGGCAGATGGCTGGTGAACAGTTCGACAATAATGTGGCCTCGCGAACGGGTTATCCATGCCAGCGGTAAAAAGGCCAACGCCGCCATGTAATAGGCCGATACGATCTCAATGGTTCCGATGAGCGGTGAATTGAAAACCGTTCGGGCAATCACGTCGGTGCTGACATGCAACATCATCAAAAAACAGAAGAAGCATGCCAGCGTCATCAGGAGATCGGCGAACCGATTGAAGAGGCGAGATAACACAGGGGGTTCCGCCGTTTAGAGAGATTCAGGATCGATTTTCGAAAAAATCTCGCGATTCAGCGCTTCGCGGTATTTTGCCTTGTCGTTGCCTATTTCGACGGTCAGTTTTTCCCACTTTTCGATAGCAGCCTCAAACGCATTGAGAATCTTTTCAGGGTCTTTCACGCCGTGCGCGATTGCCGTTTTGAGCGCGCCGGGGCGTTGCTCTTTTTGCCGTTTCGCCATGACGGCTTCAAAGTCAGCGCCTCCCTTGTGAAAGACGATTCCCTTGGCCACCGCAGCTTGTTTTACCTGATTGGTAATGCCAATCTGTCCCTCGAATATTTCCTCTGAAACGAGTAGCCCCAGATTGTCTACGTGTGCCTGCCGTTGATCGGGCGTCATTGCCTTCCAGACTTTCTGATTGATATACATCATGATCGGCGGTCCGCCCATGCCCATCGGGTGATCGAGAACCCCTTTGGCAACATCCATATAGCCGAAAGTGCGCAGCCAGGATAGTGCACCAAGGACGCAGTCGAGTGTTCCCCGTTCGAGCGCGGTGGTCGCATTCGATGGCGGCATTGCGACGGGAGTGGCTCCGGCAATTTTAAGAATGCTCACGCCACCACCCGAACCGCGGACTTTCTGTCCTTTAAGGTCTGCGACGGTTTTTATCGGCTTGCGACACATCAAGAGATAAGGCGAGGTGGCATAGCCACCGAGGCCTACAGCCTTGTTCTTGGCGAACTCTTTCTGGCATTGCGGGCAATGCAGATGGATGACTTCATTCATTGCAGCCGCCGCGGCCAGCAGGTTGTCACCGAAAACGGCGGAGTTAAACACCATGTTGGTCGCGGGCAATTCTTTGGGTGTGTAGGGTGCCATCGCAACACCAGCATCCATCAAGCCATTCTTGACTGCGGCGATCGTGCCCGGGCCGGAAGCCAGTTGTCCGCCAGCAATCATTTTCCATTCGAGCTTCCCGCCAGTGGTCTTTTTGATCGCGTCGAAATAGGCTGGTAAAGAATGGTTGTTCAGACTGCTCTTGGCGCTCAACCAGGAGCCGTAAACCAACTCTTTGGCCTGGGCCGGAGCGCCACTTAGCACCGAGGCTCCCACCAGGCAGATAACCGCCAGTCCCGCTCTGGTCGATCGCCTGATTGTCGTTAAGGCTGCAAGTGACAGTGCATGCTCAAGCATTGGCATATAGTGACTCCGTCTCATAGCTGGTTCCTCCGGGAACTCGTTGGTAATTCGATCTTTTTTCAGTCGTCTGGCTTGTCGCCCGTGAGGACGGCGCCGGCAGTCAACGGGCCGACGTTACGCTGATAAATTCTCAACCACCCCCTGTCGTGTGCAGGCGGGGGCGCAACCCATTGCTCACGGCGCTCAGCAAGGAGCTTGTCGTCAACGAGTAAGTCAAGGCGTCTTTGGTCAAGATCGATCAGAATCGGATCACCGTCGTTGACTAAGGCGAGCGGTCCGCCCAGTGCTGATTCCGGCGCGACCTCGGCGACCACGATTCCTTTGCAGACTAATCCTGACAGATGGCCGTCGGTCAGCATTGCAACTTCTTCGCCGAGGCCGGCCCCATCAATTGCAAAGACAACCCGTGAAGCGCCGCCACCCATCGCCGGACCGCCGCGAGCCCCGGCGCCGCGCATCACCACGACATGTCCGGGTTTCACGTTGCCGTCACGGAGTGCGGCAATCGCTGCATCGGATGTTTCAAAACAGATTGCTCGCCCTTCGAAACGACGGGTACGGCGCTCTACAATGCCGGTCTTGATCAATGCAGAGTCTGGCGCCAGATTGCCCCGCAACATGATGATTGCTGGCCGAGGCGCGATCGGATTTTCGATTGCCCGGATCACATCGGAATCGCCGACATTTACGGCAGCCAGATTCGTGGCCACTGTCTCGCCTGATACTGTTAAGGCGGTCAGATCAAGAAGCGGTCTCAGCCGAGCCATTAAGGTCCGGGTCCCGCCGGCGGCTTCAAAATCTTCTATCGGACGCTCCCCAATCGGGCGGATACCCGAAAGCACCGGCACGGTCGGACCCAATCGCTCAAATAAGTCGTAAACGTCAACACCGCTCCCGGCTTCGCTGGCGACGGCTTGCAGGTGCTTGACGGCATTGAGCGAACCACCAATGGCGAGCACTGCGGTTACTGCATTAGCGTAAGCGCCGTCAGTCAAAATCGCACTTGGGCGTAGGTCGTTCAAGACCATTTCAACAATTCTGGTCCCGGCGTGGCGTGCATCATCGAACATCTTCTCTGACAATGCTGCCACGGGAGCACTGCCGGGCAATGCCATGCCTAGCGCTTCGCAAGCAATGTGCATGGTATTGGCCGTCCCGAGTCCGGAGCAGACGCCGGGTGAGCGGATTGCCTCCCGGCTCATTTCGACGACTTCCTCTACCGGGAGATTTCCGGTGACCGCATGCATTGAGTTAATAAACACTTCTTCGATGTCTATTGGCTCGCCCTTATAAACCCCGCTGGCCTGATAGCCGCAAGGGACCATAATGGTTGGTACATCCAGGCGGGCGGCGGCCATCAATTGCCCCGGAACCGTTTTGTCGCAGGAAGTCAGGCAGATCATGCCGTCCAGATAAGCCCCTTCAACCGCCACTTCGATGTCGTTGGTCACCAGATCCCGGGTGCCCAGCATATAGGCGCCTCTGGCGCCAACCCCGGTCACAAAGTCGCTTGGTGCGGCCGTGCGGATTTCAAAGGGAACCCCACCGGCCGCCCGAATCGCCTTTTTGACCTCGATAGCAATTTGATCAAGATGGCTAAAACAGGCAGCCAGTTCCGAACTACTGTTGACGACGGCTATCTTGGGTTTCTCGCAATCGGCCTCGGGAATGCCCATGGCCTGCCATTGCGCGTTCCGAACAGCCCAGAGATAAGAACCCCGTGGGAAATTGCTTCGAAGTATTGGCTTGCTCATCCTTAAAGACTCATTGAGGCAGCAGATTCTGCTTCGCTCTCGGCGCCGCCAATTTCGACTGACAATGATCTTGCGACAGCCACAAGTTGGGGTGCGATTTCCTCTCGCAGACGTTTCTCGTTGAATACAAATGCTGCGCTACCGCAGTTCAGCGCCATCACTTCATTATTGGGTCCGATTAGCGGCACTGAAACGGAATTTATTTCGCGGTGGAATTCTCCCAGTGACAGGCAATACCCAAACTGCTCCGCATCGCTGAAAGCACGCTCCAGGCCAGGCGCCAGCGCATCCCATTCAGCACCGCGCGCCAGGCGTAAGGATTCGATTAAAGTGTCTCGGGCCGCAGGCTCAAGGGCATACAGGTAAGCCCGTCCAAGGGCGGAAGTGGCTAACGGAGCCCGTGAGCCAACATCGAGTCGTGCAGCCATGATTGCTGAGCGAGGTCGACACGCCTCAATCAACACCATTTCCAGGCCATCACGGACCGCCAGATAGACAGTGCCGCCAACCTGCTCGGCCAACGCCTGCATTAGTGGTCGCGCTGTCGCGCGGATATCCAGGCCTGCCAGGAACACCCGAGACAGCGAGACAACACCAGCGCCGAGCATGTAGCGCTCGCCATCGGACTCTTGTTTCATCAACCCAAGAGTCACCAGAGTGACCGCAAGCCGCGTAACCGTGGGTCTGGGGATTCCCGTGATCTGAGCCAGCTCCGTGGGCGTTAATACCCGCCGTTCCTCGGTAAAAGCCCGCAACACAGCAATGCCACGCTCGAGGGCGCTGACGGTATTGGGAGTAATGGGTGCAACAGTCATTGTTCTGGACTTCCCTGATAGCCAAACAGACGCGTTGGAATTATTATGGACGTGGCGTCCATAATGTCAACTCTGATGATTGAGGAGTTGCCCGGAAAATGGAATGCCTCAAAACGAGAGATGTGTGAGCTTTGCCTGGAAGATGACTTAAAATAAGCTCCTGTTAGCGAGTGTGGCGAGGCTGGAGCCAGCGGGCGCCCATTGTATGAGAGCGAATCCCGCATCGGTCGAGTGCCTGTGCAAGTGCAAGCAGAGCGCTTTTAATGACCGCTGCGATCACTAAACAGAGTCTATGCGGGCTGACTTGAGTCAAGAACCGCCCTGCCCCGGAGACAAATCCATGACGATCTGCTTTACTGAGTTGCATCCCACGTTTGGCGCTGAAGTCCACAATCTTGAGATTCGCCAGCCTTTGCAGCCTGCCGAAATCAACTCGATTCAAGACGGTATGGATCAATACGGTTTGTTGCTGATACGCGGGCAGCCGTTGACGCCAGACCAGCAGATGTCGTTTACCCGGCAATTCGGCCCGCTTGATCTAGGGTTCAGGCGAGTAAAGACCGCGCCGGGCGGGGAAACGGCTCATCGCTTTGCTCACGCGGAGCTGGCTGATATTTCGAATATCGATTCCTGCAATGCCCTGGCCGCCCGAAACTCAAAGAAAATCATCTCGAACATTGCCAATCAGATGTGGCATTCAGACAGTTCGTTTCAGAGGCCGCGTGCCAAGTATTCGATGCTACATGCGGTGACGGTCACTCAAACTGGCGGCAACACCGAATTCGCCGATCAGCGGAATGCCTGGGACCGACTTCCGCCAGCGCTAAAACAGAAAATTGAGTCGCTGCGTGTCGAGCATTTTGCGCTTCACTCGCGCTTCGCTCTGGGGGATACTGATTACACCCAGGATCAACTCGACGCGATCGCTCCAGTGAGTTGGCCACTGGTACAGAAACACCCGGGTTCCGGGCGCAAACACTTGTTCATTGGTGCCCACGCGAGAGACATTGAATCGATGGAGACCGCCGAAGCCCGGATGTTGTTGTGGGATTTACTCGAACTGGCGACCGATCGGGAGTACGTCTATGTGCATCAATGGCAACCCGGAGATCTGGTCATCTGGGACAACGGGTGCCTGTTGCATCGCGGGCGAGCTTTTGACCTTAGCGAGCGCCGGGAATTGCGTCGCTCGACGACGCTCGATGAGTTATCGGCTCAAGACGCTGCGATTACTTAGTTTCCGCGGCCGCGCAATCGAGTGCGGCTACATAGGCAAAAGTCATGGCCGGCCCAAGCGTCACGCCCGGGGCTGGGTACTGCCCGCCCATCACAGACTGCATGTCATTGCCGCACGCATATAGGCCAGGAATCGGTTTGCCGTTGCTATCAAGCAGGCGGGCGCGGATATCGGTCAGTAAACCGCGACTGGTTCCCAGATCAGCCGGTCGTACCTGAACCGCATAAAACGGTGCTGTATCAACCGGTCCAAGGCAGGGGTTCACCCCGCGATATTCCGGGTCACCATTCTGGCGACTCAGGGAGTCGGCTCCTTTGCCGAAGTCTTCGTCAATGCCTGTCGTGGCAAAGCGGTTCATACGTTGGACGCTGTTCATCAGGCCGCCGGCATCAATGCCGATTTGTGCGGCCAGCCCGCCAAGTGTTTTGCTTCGATGGACGTATCTAGTGCGAAGCGCTGCGCGTAGCCCGGTCCCGCCAGGCCTGATTACCCCAAGACCGTATCGTCTGATGAAGTGATCATCGCAGATCAGCCAGCAGGGGATCGCATTGCTGGCATATTGCGCGCGCGAAAACTGGTGATAGCTCAGCCCTTCATTGGCAAACCGGGAGCCGTTACGATCAACAGCGATCAGTCCCGGTTTTGCCCGGTCCATAATGATGTGGGGGAAGACGCCAGTGGTGCCATCGTTGCGTGTGATCAGTGACGAAGGAAACCACCAGGCATTGTGTTGACATGACGGCCCAAACTGCGCGCCCATCGCCATCGCCAGTGCTTGGCTTGAACCATCAGCGCCTTCGAATGCGGCTGTGTTCAGGGGGGCCGGCGCTGGAAGGTGTTCGCGGCGTTGATCGGCACTGCCAGAGAAGCCGCCGCCGGCAAAAACAACGCCAAGCCCTGCCTGAATCGCCCTGGCCTGGCCAGCGCATTGAACCTGAAGCCGGTAAGAAGGTCCACCCGTCGCTTCAATGCTGGTTGTTTCAGTTTCTGTGAGGATCTCGACCTGATGTTTCAGGCATTCAAACAGCAGACTCGCACAAAGCGCGTTGCCCATGGTTAGCCGGGTGCCGCGTGGATGACTGAATCTGTCAAACAGATACCGACACAATAGTCTGCTCGCATGGACGGTTCCATCCCAGTGTCTGCCCGCTCGCAACAATAAGTTGATATCGGCTTTGCTGACCATCATACCGCCGAAGACCATGAACTCCTGGATCGGCGAGCGTAGTCGCTTGAAATGTTTGCCGAGCAAGCGGGCATCGAACAGTTCAGGCTCAACCGGACGACCGCCTGGCTTGGCGCCCGGTAGCTCAGGATGGTAGTCGGCGTGATGGGGACAAGGCTTGAAACGGATTGCAGTGTTGCTTGTCAGATAGCGCAGCATTGCTGGCCCCTGTGCAAGGAACGCCAGTCTTAGCTCGACAGGACTGAACGAATCGACCAGAGCATCCAGGTACTGGCGGGCCTGGTTCAGGTCGGACTCAGATTCAGCGGCGGTCATAAAGTGATTGCCGGGCACCCAGAGTGTTCCGGCCGAGCGCGAAGAGGTGCCACCAACGAGCGCTGACTTTTCAATCAACGTAACCTGTCGCCCGTTAAGAGCTGCCACCAGTGCGGCAGTCATGCCGGCCGCGCCGGCGCCTATCACGACCAGATCAGTATTGATCAGCTGATTCCGCCGAACCTCAGGCATTTATGGTTGTCTGGTGTTCAGGATTGACGCGTCGCATTCGCCATCCAGTTCAGGGCATGCAGGTACCCTTCCGTGCCAAGCCCGGCTATGACGGCGGTAACCACTTTACTCATAAGAGAGTTGTGATAGACACCCTCGCGCGCATGGACATTGGTAATGTGCAGTTCGATTTTGGGACCGTCAAACATCTTCAGGGCGTCCATGACCGGTACCGATCCAAACGTCAGTCCGGCAGGATTGACGATCAGACCGCTTGCGTTGTCTATGGCGTCATGGATGCTCTCGACAAATTCGCCTTCAAAATTGGTCTGGCGAAAGTCCAGTTCCATTCCTAATTCCGAGCATCTGGTCTTGCAGCGTTCCTGCAGATCTGCAAGCGTCTCGAAACCATATAGTTCAGGTTCGCGCGTACCCAGGCGGTTCAGATTCGGGCCGTTAAGAATGAATATTCGGGCGGTCATGGTGCTTCCTGATTGTGCAGATGATGTTTATTTTGCCTGAACCTCTCTAGTGCGCCTACACTTGATATTCACTCTTGCAGCCAGAGGACTATCGTCGAACCATGTCAAGTGAGAATATCCAATCCCCTGCTTCGTCGGAGTCATCGTTGCCGCTTTCACGACTGGCATTGAATCTGATTACCGCTGGCACCAGTCACTCATTTGAAAGCCTTCTCAATGCGTGTGTAGACCACGGTATTCAAACGGTTTCTCCCTGGCAAGAGCACTACGCGCTCATTGGCGCCACGCAGGCGGCCAGTTTGTTGCGCAAGCGAAGCATTACAGTCAACACCGTTTGCCGAATGACAGGATTCGGTCCTGCTGTATCTGCGACCAGTTGGCAACAGGCCATTGACGATGCTCACCGCCTGATCGACGAAGCGGCCACGCTGGGGGCACGGTCGATTACAGTTGTCGGGGGCGGCTCAGGCCCGAGCGGCGATCTTGCGGGAGCCCGCGATCGGATTGTTCAAGGGGTCGCTCAGGTGTTACCGGCAGCGCGTGCCGCTGGCGTTGTTCTGGCCTTGGAGCCACTCCACCCGATGGTTGCAGCCGAACGCGGGGCGATAAACACTCTTGAGCAGGCGGTCCGATATGCCGGTCAACTCGGCGAAGGCGTAGGCGTCATGGTGGACGCGTACAACTCCTGGTGGGACCCTGCACTCGCCAAGTCGATTGCCGCCGCTGGCGGAAGGATAGCCGGATTGCAAATATCGGACTGGTTAATACCAACCAATGACCTGGCCTTTGATCGCGGTCTTCCCGGAGAAGGAGTCATAGATTTGCCTGCTGTGCGGGGCCTGGTAGAGCGTGCTGGCTATAGCGGCGATATCGAGATTGAAGTTCTATCGGCGAACTGGTCCGGGCGAGCACTCGATGAGCTCTTGCCTGCTGTTGTCGGAAGTTTTACCCGACACTGTTAGCGGGGAATCAGGCGTCGGTCTAAGCAACGCATTTAGTGTTGTTGCGACTCATTCGCGTTTGCATTAAGATTCGATTAAGAATCCTTACCCACTTCTGCACAACGCTCGAATGACTTTTAAACCAATTATTGACGCCCTGACTACGCTTGATGAGCGCTATCCGGGGCTCGCCCCAATTGTTCAACTCCTCAAGACCGGCGGACCGGTTGTCTGGTTGCTCGCCGTGCTTTCGGTTGTGGCTCTCGCGATCGCGCTGGGTAAGTTATGGCAGCAATGGAACATGCGCGATAGAACCGCCAATATGGAGCGCCTGTTCGAGCACCTGGAAAGTGGGAGCACAGAATACGCCGATGCTTTGAGTGGCCGTCGAACAGGTCCGCGTGCTCATATCGTTGAACAAGCCACCGGCTTACTCAACGCCGGCGTGCTGACAATCGAAGAGTTGCGGGCCGAGATGACAAGGGTTTCAAGAGAAGCACTTGCGCCGATGTCCACGGGGTTACGGACACTAGAAGTTATCGCAACGGTGGCTCCCTTACTCGGGTTGTTGGGAACTGTCCTGGGAATGATCGAAGCGTTTCGCGCCATGGAAACAGCCGGCGCCCAGGTCAATCCCGCTATTCTTTCCGGCGGCATCTGGCAAGCGCTGCTCACCACCGCTGTCGGACTGGCGGTCGCGATCCCGGTGTCGCTATTGCATAGCTGGTTTGAACGGCGTTTCGAACTAAAGATCATGCGAATCCAGAACGACGTTCAAAGGACGATCAAAGCGTTTCTTGAAATTCGTGACAAGACCGTCTAGATCCCCGCCGCTGCCTGAGCTCACCAAATGCCTGTCGTTTTCCCTCGGCGAACCAGGAAGCCGATTAGCCTGACTGCGCTCATCGATGTCGTCTTTATCCTGTTGATGTTCTTCATGTTGACCTCCAGTTTTGATCATATGGGCTCTCTGACGCTCATGCAGAATGGCATCACAAGCGACGCTGACAGTGCTGAGCTGACACCAGTCATTGTGTTGCACGCTGATGGGCGGTTCAGTCGCGACGGCACCGGTCCGAGGTTCAAACTCGAAAAGCACAACGCGGCGGAACGGATCGATCTGGCCAAGCCAATCGTCGTGATTCCCACCGCACAGACGCAGGTCCAGGAAATCGTTACCGCTCTGATCCGGCTCAAAGACCTCGGTCTTTCCGCGGTCAGCCTCGGGGAGCCGATCGATGCGCAATGACTCTCACCTGATTGACCCGTTTGGAGCTGGCGGACCGCGAAAAATTGAGGCCGGCGACAACCTGATCCCTCTGATCAATGTGGTCTTTTTGCTTTTGGTGTTCTTCATGGTTGCCGGCCACATTCGAGCCTCTGACCGTTTCGAGGTGCAACCACCGCAACAAGTGGCCGAACTCAAACGTGACGGCTTGCCGGCGCTGATTCAGATTACCAGGGACGGAGGGTTGATCTTCAGGGGTGAAGTTATATCTGCTGTTAGCCTGGATCAACTATTGGCGACAGGAGCGATAGACCTGAGTCAGCCGGTCATTCTCAAGGCGGACCGGCAGGCGACGGCTCAACAATTGAACCGGGTATTGAATGTCATTCGGGCGAACGAAAAGTCTTCAATCAGGATTCAGATTCGCAATGACGCGCCGCAATGAAGCTGGCTACCCATCACTGGCTCGCGACCTTGCTTGTCTCGATTGGCTTGCATATCGGATTGGCAGTCGCGTTTGCCAGTTTCGTTCCTACCCCAGACCCGGGCTCTGTAGCGGCCGGAATCGGCGGAGTGACTGTTGGCCTTGGACGCGCTGGTAGTTCCTACCGCCCGCCGCTGATAGCACTAAAAAAGGCGATCGAACCGGCGGTTGTAGAACCTCAACCAAAGCCTGCCCCAAAACCCAGCGCCAAGCCCACGCCTAAACCCAGCCCCACGCCGAAAGTCAAACCGAAGCCTGAACCTAAACCTAAACCTAAATCCAAAGCCAAGCCGAAAGCCAAGGCCGAAGCCAAAGCCAAGATCAAACCTCTGGTCACCCCGAAGTCCAGAGGCAAACCAGAAGCTGACGCTAGTCGTCCATCGAATAAGACGCGGCTCGCGATAGCTCCGCCTCTTCTTCCCGTAACGGTTCCACCCACGCCTGTCATGCCAGAACCCGAGGCCGCGCCAGTGACAGAAACCCCTAAACGCGCATCCACGCCGGCTCCACTGAAGACCACTGAGGCAAAACATCCGTTGCCGGACGGGTCGAATAAGGCAATCCCGTCAACGAGTGCGAACACATCCCCAGCGACAGCCTCGCTGCCAGCAACCGGTGAGGGCAAACAGCAGTCGTTGGGGGGTATCAAGGGCGACTCGTCACTGTACTTCAGCAAATTAATGGCGGAACTAAACCGTCACAAACGCTACCCCGTTTTGTCCAAGCGGCGCAAGGAAGAAGGGGTGGTGATGGTCGCATTGGCGATTGCCCGTGACGGATCGATTCTCTTCACCCGTATTCGAAACAGTTCTGGGCATGAAAGCCTGGATAAGGCGGCTGTCGAACTTGTTAATGATGCCTCACCGTTGCCGTCTGTACCGGACTCCCTGACCCAGGTTCCTCTCGAGGTCGTCATTCCGATTGAGTATTCGCTCATTACCAACTCGCATTAACAGGAAGGAAATATGCAGAATCACACTCCCCTCACGCCAGCAATGCTGTCCAGTTCCGGTCGAAAGAGAATCAGGTCGATGCGGCGACTCAACAGGGCTCAGCGCGAGACTGGCTTGCTGAGAAGCGGATCGCTGCTCACGGGCGTTTCAGCTTTGGTTATTTCTTCAGCGGCATTAGCGCAACAGACGGGTAGTGATCCGGTTGTCCTCGACAAGTTGCAAGTTCGCGATCGCACCAGCGATACTAATCCGTATGCTGAGGACGGCGCCCCCTACAAGGCGAAGAGATCGGGCGATAAGCGCCGTGTGAAAGAACTGGCCGAAACACCGCAAACCATTGAGGTGAGAACCCAGGCCGCCATCCAGGAAGCCGGGAAGACCGATCTGCGTGATGTTTTGATGACTGTTCCGGGCATCACCCTGGGAACCGGCGAGAACGGCAATGCCTTTGGCGATCGCTATATTATTCGTGGCCACGAAGCACGTAGCGATGTATTTGTTGACAGTCTTCGCGACCCGGGCATGACCATCCGGGAGAGTTTTGCCACTGAGCAGGTCGAGGTGACGAAAGGACCCAGTTCGACATTTGCCGGGCGAGGCTCCACCGGTGGTGCGGTTAACAGTGTCACCAAACAGGCCAGCCCCGAGTATGACTTCACCAAACTGCAAGGGGGTCTTGGCTCGGATGCTTATCGCCGGTTAACGGTCGATAGCAACCAAAAACTCAGTGATGAACTGGCTGTGCGGGTTAATCTGCTGCATGCTTATCGGGAAGTGCCGGAACGCGGGCCGGCAGACAAAGAGCGTAACGGTATTGCGTTGTCGGGAACTTATCTCGCCCCGGGCGGCTTGAGTCTGCTCGCCGACTATTACTACCTGGACGCAAAAGACAAACCCGACCTGGGTTCATATGTTCGCCCCAATGGCGGCACTCCGATTGAGAACATCCCGGTCTATCTACAGAATGAAGACTTCCTGAACAGCAAGGTGGCCGTCGGTACCGTGCGAGCAGGCTACGACTTCAGTGATCACTTTCGGATCGAGAACGCTTTTCGCTATGGCACAACGGATAACGGATATGTCGTAACTGGCGCGCGCGGTACGACACGAGCCAGTACTGACCCGCAGGCGCCAGGCGTCGATACGATTGGTTTAAGTACCCATCAGGGATGGCAGGAAATCGGCTATATCGCGAATCAGCTGAACCTGTTCTACGACACCAAACTTGCAGACATGAAGCACCAGTTCGTGCTTTCGACCGAGTACACCTCTTCCGACGTCTTAAACGGCACTTATAACGTGACGAATACGGGCGCGACCAATTGCATCACTGCAGGCCGTCGTGGTGATTCACCCGGGTATTGTCTTACCGATCCTAATGGGGCAGCCGTCTCCAATGCCGGATCCTTACTGGGTCGGCAGGTAGAACGCAGCGGTTACGACTCTGACTACTCGATTGACACGATTTCCCTGTCTCTGATGGACACAGTCGACCTGACGGATCGCTGGGCGGTATCTGCCGGAATTCGACTGGACAGCTTTGACTACAACAACCGGGTACGAAGTACCAATCGGACGACGGGTGAAGTGACAGAGACGGACTATACCTATTCGGATACGCTCTGGAATGGCCAGTTTGGCGTTACCTACAAAATCAGCAATGCTGGTACCGCCTACTTTAATTACGGCAGTTCGGCCAATATTAACGGCGGAGAGTCGGATGTCGGCGGCAGTTGCGGCTACGGCGGACTTTGCGGTGACACCACTCAGGTAACTGACAGTAAGGCTGAACGGACAGGCAATCTTGAACTGGGTACCAAGTGGAATTTGTTCGACAAGAAACTGCTTGTGACCGCGGCCGTCTTTCAGGCGACCAAACGTGATGTCATGGAAAATGTCGGGGACGATTACGCGTCTCTGGGCACCTTAAACACGGGTAAAAACCGGGTTCGCGGTATCGATTTTTCTCTGGCAGGCAAGCTGACCAAACGAATCAGTACCGTGGCCGGGTTTACGCTGATGAAGGCTGAAGTGCTGGGGTCATTCAACCCCGACAATATTGGCAAAACACTGAGTAATTTTGCTGACAAGAGTGCCTATGTACAGGTTCGCCATCAGACCACATCAAAGTTCTCGTTCGGCGGCGCCGTCAAGTATTCGGCCGGAATGTATGTCGGCCAACCCGATACGGCTGCCGGTTATAGCGCAAGCACTGGTGAATATTCCTATCGGATCCCTTCCTATGCGGTTCTTGACCTGTTCGCGCAATACAAATTTACTAACCGGCTCAATCTGCGCCTGAACGTCGGCAATGCAACCAATAAGGATTACTACCTGGCCGGTTATCGAAGCGGCGCGTTTGCCTATCTGGGTGACGCCCGCAATGCAAACGTCACGCTGAGCTACGAGTTTTGATTCAGAAACCTGTTGAAAACGGCTCCGCCACCCCGGTGGTGGCGGAGCCGCGAACGATCCCATCGGATATTGTTTCGATTCCGGATTACGAACGGCATTGTCAGTTGTGCCTGGAATGGTCGCGATTTGAATACCTCGCCAGCGGCGCCGCGGATGAATTGACGTTATCTCGAAACAGCCGTGCGTTTGCGTCAATTGATATTCTGCCAAGAGTCCTCCGATCACTAGGCGGTGGATCCACGTCCACTCGGCTCCTGGGCCGAACCTTGCGGCATCCGATACTACTCGGACCTCTCGCCCATCAGCGACTGTTTCACCCGGACGGAGAACTGGCAACTGCTCGGGCGGCCGCCGCAACTGACACCTGTCTGGTTGCCAGCACGCTTGCCTCGGTCAGTCTGGAGTCAATGGCTCAATCCGGTGGCGACAATCTCTGGTTTCAACTCTATTTTCAAACCACGCGAAGTGCCACGCTAGAGCTGGTGAAACGAGCGGAAGCGGCCGGGTATGCCGCAATTATGGTAACGGTTGATGCACCGGTCAGCGGCGCCCGCAACCGGATTCAACGGTCCGGTTTTTCCTTGCCGCGGGATGCCCGGCCTGCCAATCTGGTTTACCCGGAGGGGGCTGCGCCAATGCGCTTGGGCCCGGATGACAGCCTGATCTTTCAGGGGCTTATGCCGCAGGCACCAAGCTGGGACGACTTGCATTGGTTGGCGAGTCGCATTGAGCTGCCGATAATGGTCAAAGGCGTTTTACATCCGCGAGACGCCCGCGCGGCTGAGCAAGCCGGCTTGGACGGGGTCGTCGTTTCCAACCATGGCGGTCGATGCCTTGACACCTTGCCGGCCACGATCGAAGCCCTACCGCGGATCCGAGCGGCGGTGAGCCCTGAATTCCCCGTCTTGTTGGACGGTGGAATCCGCCGCGGTACCGACATCTTCAAAGCGCTTGCGCTCGGTGCGAACGGTGTTCTGGTGGGCCGCCCACAGGCCTGGGCGTTGACGGTTGCTGGCGCGCTTGGCGTCGCCCACATGCTCCGACTCCTGCGCGAAGAGCTCGAACTCACCATGGCGCTGGCAGGAACTGCCCGAATTGCTGACATCACTCCCGAGGCGGTCTTGCACCGAGGGGGAGCGCACTGATGCTTGATATTCCCAAAATTCTCAGTTCAGATCAGGTAGACGACTTACGACAACGAATCGAAGCCGGCCGTTGGACTTCAGGAGAAGCTTCCGCAGGTGAAATTGCCGGAATGGTAAAACGCAATCGGCAGTTGGACGCGCATTCGACCGTTGCGAGACAGGCCTCGGAACAGGTGTTAAATGCTGTCAGGCAGAATTCGGATTTCATGTCGGCGTCGCTTGCAAACCGGTTTTATCCACCTATGTTCAACCGTTACAAGAGCGAGGAAACCTACGGCTTACATATCGACAATTCGATGATGCGGGTGGCACCGGATCAACCGTTGCTCCGAACTGATTTATCCGCCACTTTGTTTCTGACTGACGCAGATCAGTATGAAGGCGGCGAACTGGTAGTACACACGCGATTCGGGGAGCAGGAAATCAAGCTGGATGCCGGCGACCTGATTCTTTATTCTTCGAGCAGTTTGCATCAGGTCAATCCCGTGACGGCTGGTGAACGCGTCTCGGCGGTTTTCTGGGTTGAGAGTCTGGTGCCGGAAGATGATCGTCGTGACGTTTTGTTTGAGCTCGATTGCAGCATTCGGATTTTGCGTTCGCAAGTCTCGAATAACGCTCTGGCGAAGGCCGAAATCACTCGGTTAACGGGGGTTTATCACAATCTGATCAGGCTTTGGAGCCGGCGCTGACCGATAGCTGACCGATTTGAACGGATCGCCAGGTAAAAATTGACTGGCGACTTGACCCGGATCAAGAATCCTTCTGGTTTGGTTGCCGCTGAGTGTTATTAGCCTTGCGTCTGGACTATTCTGACTCCGTTTGGTTCCCTGAAACCTGAAGAGGCAGGCGATCGTCCTGGCAGAGATGAATATACATCTGAGAACATGGCTCGCAGATCACCACAACTATCGGGCTCTACTTGCGCTGCTCGAAGAGCAGCTAAGTGAATTTTTGATTGATGGCAGCCCGGACTACGAGCTCATGCTCGACATCATGCATTATCTGGGCGAATGCCCTGACCAATTGCATCATGTCCATGAAGACAATGCTTATGCTGCGCTCGCAGCGAAACATCCAGAGTTCAAGGCAGTTGTCACCCAACTGCATCAACAGCATAAGGAAATCATCGCCAGCGGATTACAACTGGCGAGTGGACTGCGATCAATCGTCAGCGGCAACATGATGGCGCGCGAACAGATCAACTCGAAAGCAAAAGCATATGCCGCGCTTTTACAGGACCACTTGCTTGTAGAAGAGAAGGAGCTGTTCCCGGCACTGCAGCAGAATGTCGATTGCCTGAGCCGGCTACCCGGCGTCAGTCCGGCCAAAGACCCGGTATTTGGTGCTGTTGATGCAGAACGCTATCGTTCCATCCGAAAACGCTTAGGCGCCGAATCCGCCTGAGCGCCGGCTTTATGGGCCCTCTTGCTGAAGGGTATTGACATTCTTTCGCATGACTCGCATGACCCGCAGGAAGGCTTCAAGGTCTTTTGTATCGACGCCGTGTAGCAGTCTGGCCTCTCTGTCCAGAGCCACTGCGATAATCTGGTCATGAAGCGTATAACCTTTACGGCTCAGACGCCAGATCTTGCGGCGAGGGTCGGATGCCAGTGACCTGCAGGCAAGGAGTTCGAGCCGATCAAGGCTCTCAAGGCCTCGACTGACAGCACCTTTATCGAGCGAAATCACCTCGCAGATTCTGGCAGCTGCGATATCGGGCTCAATAGCAAGCATTGAGACAATACGCCACTCCACGATTCCGATACCGAACCGCTTCAGATACAGCCGGGAAGCGCCCCGTGACAATGAGTTGTTAACGGCTTCCAGAAAATACGGCACGTATTGATCGATGTCGATGACCGCGCGGCCGTCTTGTTCCCGCGTAGAGCGCTGTGTTGCCAGGCTCTGGATTGATGGTTTGGAGGGCATCAAGCAATACTATTTGGGTATCAGGCGAAGCGGTAGTTTGTCTAGCGCATGGATCGCGTTGTTGGGGCGCCACTGCGGTTCGCCGTTCAGTTCAATCGCGGCGACTTTTTCGGTCAGGGCCTCCAGAATCGCCTCGCCTTCGGCGCGGGCGACATTCTGGCCGACACATTGATGAATACCGACGCCTAAGGCCAGGTGTCCCACGGGGCGCCGACCGATATCGAATTGATCGGCGTTTGGCCAATGTGACTCGTCAAGGTTTGCCGAGCCGAGTGTGCAAAGAACTTTGGTGCCCTCCTCTATGGCGACGCCGTCTACGGTTGTATCCAGGTCAGCGGTGCGACCAAAGGTGTGAACCGGAGAGGTAAACCGCAAGACCTCTTCGAATGCTGGTCGGGTGAGTTTGGGATCAGCGCGCAAGCGCTGGTATTCCCCTGGATGAGTGGCAAGACACCATAAGGCATTGCCGATCGCGGTCACGGTCGTGTCCACTCCGGCTGACAGGAGCGACCTGACCAGCATACCAGCCTCTTCATCGCTGATTTCCTGGGCGTCGGCAGCCGCATAAATCGCAGCGCCAAAGCCATCTGAGTCGAGATTTTCGCGCTGGCACTGCTCTGTGATCCAGGGAACGATCTCCGGCGCCATTGCCATCGCATTCTGGCGCAGCCGGTTGTCCGGGCCAAGTGCATTAAAGACCATCGCGCCATAGTCGACAAGTTTTCGACGGTCGGCTTTTCTGAGTCCGACTGCTTTTGGGAAGACCCGCGTCGGGTAGGTCTCGGCTAAATCTTCAACCGCTTCAATCGTCGATTGCTGAAGTAACTCATCGATCAGCGCATGAGCCGCCAGACGAAAATCGTCCTTCATTCGCATGACTGCTCGCGGGGAAAGCGCGCGGCTCAACACGGTTCTGGTTTTCTTGTGATAAGGCGGGTCTACCTCAAGCACGATGCTCGGCGGCCGCCAGGGCGTCTCGTGTTTGAAATCCTGTAAGCCAACGCCTCGAGAGGAAACAAAGCGCTCTGAGTCCGAAAACACCTCGCGGGTGGCGGCGTAGCGTCCACAGGCCAATACCTGATACCGCGGGATGTAGGCGAACGGACCTTTACGGCGCAGCTCGGCATAGTAATCGGTCGGGTTACTCAGAATTTCCGGGGCGTACGGATCAATATCCCAGACGGGGACCCCGGATGGCGGTTCGATGCTTTTGTGTCCCTCGAACATTTTCATGTTTAGTCTCCGGGCCCCGATGAGCCGCTTGTTTGTTGATATCAGCGCTAATGAGTTGCGATGTCAACACACAGTTTGAGTAATCGGGGCCGTCTTGTCAACGGTCTGTTGCCTTGCCTTGATTCGGCATGCGGCTAAAACGCTTTCGAAGTTCCGCGCAGTGGTCCTTAATCTCAGCTCTTGGCGTAAAAATCACGTAATCGAATGCGCCGGACAGACCGGCGTTCTGGAGCAGTCTGCGGGGGTCGGTCAGATCGGGGTCTACTTCCAGTTGCCCGATTGAAACCGCTGACAAGACGGGGTGCCATTGACTCAGGACCCAGGGTACCCCGCGATCTTTTCGCGCATGCTCGTTACCGGCAATCAGGACGGCATCTGCCGGGGAATCCGCCTGCGCCATTTTTAGAGCCATCGCGCCGTCCCGAAGTCGCTGTACTGTTTGCATACCCGGCAAGACCTGTTCCGGAAGCAGATTGCAATGCCCTTCGCGCAAACTTGCCAGGAGACTGTTCTGTTGTTGCGAACTCAACGGCAGGTCAAGTCCGTATTGCGCCCGCAGACTGTCGGAAAGCCCATCAGGACCGGCGCCTGCGATTTTCCGTAACCAATCTCTGCTCAGTCCAGCCGCCTGCATCGACAGTCCGGAGGCGCGGGCAACCTCGGCGATCGGTTGATAGTCAGACCAGGGCGGCCATCCGCTTGCGGACCACTCAAGCTGCGCGCCCAGACTGGCAGCGGATGAATTGCCTGCGTTGCGAACCGATTCCTGCCAGCGTTGCAATATAGGCTGTTTGATCGTTGGAATCATCTCCCAGACAACCGACGGTGAGCGTCCGGCTGATGTCAGATGCCGCAAGACAGCGGCCTGCAATTGATGGTGATCCGGGTTTGTATGCACCTCGCCAATCGCGATCAAAGCGGACCGCTCAAGGTGAGCAGACAAGGCTGCCCAACTGGTGCGATCTCCTTCCGAGTTCCAGAGTGAGCCAACCAACGGGTGGTCTTGATAGTGAGCAGACGCCCAGGCAACCGGTTGCAAGGCCCTTGCCTGGGATATGGTCACCAGTTGCATCATGAGGGTCAGCAACAGGACGCCGAAAGCGTGCTTCAGTGAATACCTGTAACACACAGGGTCATCTGACACCGTGCCGAACCAATCTGGCAGATTCATAAGGATTCAACGCCTAAAATGTAAACACAAAATCAATCAGACTTTCAATGAGCCGAGTCATGAAACCTACTGCCACGTTCGCCTTGTATGTCACGATGTTCGCGGCATCATCTGGCCTGATCCCTGTTGCCGGTCAGGCTGAATCCGATTCTGCAACCTCAATTCAATATGATGTACAGGCGGAAATCAGCCGCCCCTGGGCAATGAGTTTTCTACCTGATGGCAGACTGCTGGTCACCGAAAAAGCGGGTCGGCTATTGCTTCTCGACCTGAGCCGTAAGACTACCGTGGTTGTCAGCGGCGTGCCCGCAATCAGTTACGGGGGTCAGGGCGGTCTGGGCGATATCATCTTGCATCCGGACTTTTCAAACAACCAGACGATCTACCTGAGTTATGTTGAGCAAGACAGCGACGGAAAACGAGGGGCGACTGTTGCGCGGGCGGTGCTTGATTCCAGCGATCCGGCCAAACCCCGGCTCGAAATACTCGAGGCCATCTGGCGCCAGCACCCCAGAGTGGCGGGCGGCGCACACTTTGGCATGCGTCTGGCCTTTGATTCGGATGGCCATTTGTTTGTCACTTCCGGGGAACGCCGCCGCTACGAGGTGGCGCAGCGGCTGGATGGCAATCTGGGCCGAATTCTGCGTCTGACCGATACTGGACAGCCAGCGCCTGGCAATCCGTTTGCAGCGCAGGGAGCGATAGCTTCGCAGGCCTGGACCCTGGGTAATCGAAATCCGCTCGGAATCGCCTTTGACCCGGCCGGCAGACTCTGGGCTCATGAAATGGGTCCGGCTGGTGGCGACGAACTGAATCTGATCAGACGCGGTGCCAACTACGGCTATCCGCGAGTCTCGGACGGCGATCACTATAACGGCCGGGATATTCCCGATCACGAGACCAGCGATCTGTACCAACGCCCGGCAAACAGCTGGAATCCGGTGATTTCTCCGGCGGGGCTGGTTTTTTACACCGGTAAGCTGTTCAAAAGCTGGCAAGGCAACGCCTTGATCGGCGGCTTGTCATCGCGTGCCTTGATCCGGGTTGCGATTGAGGGTGACAACGCCCGAGAGGTTGAGCGAATCCCGTTGGGCGAGCGGATCAGAGAGGTCGAGCAAGGCCCTGACGGCGCGCTGTGGTTGTTGACCGACGGCCCTAACGGCGAGCTCTGGCGAGTCACGCCCAAACCTTGAGCGATCCACCTGCCATATACTTAAACAATGCCAGCAGTTAAACGAGTCCGGCCAAGCGACATATTCACCGCGGCGGAACTTCAGCGTCTGGGGGTTCTGTCAGAATGGCGGGGCTTGCAGCAAGTCATCCACGCCTGGGGTGTCATTGTCTTAACGCTGATCGCCTGCGTGATGTTCAACCACGTACTGGTCTGGATTGCGGCCATCCCGATCATTGGCGGTCGCCAGCTCGGGCTGGCGATTCTGATGCATGATGCCGCGCACGGTTTGCTACATCCGAACCGAAAAATCAACGACTTTGTCGGGCGCTGGTGCTGCGGTGAGCCGATCGGTGCATCACTGGACAGTTACCGAAGCTACCATTTCAAGCATCATAAATTCACGCAGCAACCCGAAGATCCGGATCTGGTGTTGTCAGCTCCGTTTCCGGTCAATCGGGAAAGTCTGCGCCGTAAACTGTTGCGCGATCTGACGGGTCTAACGTTCTATAAGCAACGGATTGCCGGCGCTGCCACTCCCCTGGGGCAAACCGCCGGTCGAACCGAGCAAGCTGCAACGCAAGCCAGGCAAGCGAATCGAAGATTTCTCACAGGCTCGTTAGTTGTGTTCGCGCTATTTGTTCTGGCGGGTTATCCGCTGCCGTTTCTGATCTGGGCAGTTGCCCTGGTCACCTGGTTTCAACTGGCTATCAGGGTTCGCAATATTGCTGAGCACGCCTGTACTGCTACCGGCGAAGATCCGTTCACGCATGCCCGCACCACCCTCACAAACCTGGTTGGTCGTGCGCTGCTGGCGCCGTATTGGGTGAATTACCATGCCGAACATCATTTGTTCGCCTGGATTCCCTGCTACCGGCTCAGGCAGGCTCACGCCATTTTGCGTTCGCGAGGCCATCTGGAGAAGATGACGATCGCGAACACTTATGCCAGCGTGTTGCGCCAGGTGTCTGGCGCGACTTAGTTGTGGTCAGCGCGGCGCCTCAGGCTTGTAATCTCAGGACAGCAACCACCCGCCGTCGACATCAACAGTTGTACCGGTGACAAAATCGTTCTCGACCACGAACAAGATGCCTTTGGCTACTTCGTCAGCAGTCCCTGGTCGGGCAATGATGTTCTCGGCCGTCATTTTCTGGTAGATCTTGCTGCGCTCTTCGCCTTTGGCCGGCACCATCGGAGTATCAATCGCTCCCGGTGAAACAACATTGATTCTGCGCGGCGCAATTTCCGGCGCAACCGCTTTAACCAGTGCCTCAACTGCAGCCCCAACCGATGACAGAGCGACCTGGCCCGGTTTGCACTTGCGCGCAGGTGACCCGCTGACAAGCGCAATGCTACCTTGCTCACTCAGGTGCGCAGCGCCCAGACGGACGACGTTTGCATATCCCCAAAGTTTGTCGAACGACGCCTGATAGCCATCCAGATCCATTTCTGTAAACGGCCCGATCGCGCGATCGCCGCCGGTTGCAGCACTGATCAGAATGTCGAAAGGCGCTTGCGCTTCAAACAAGGCAGACATTGCCTCGCGATCACGGACATCGCATTTTGCCGCGGTGACGCCCTGCGGCAGATCGCCGGCCCGGTCCGGATTTCGACTGACAACGACAACTGTCGCGCCTTTGTCGGCCAGTTGTTTCGCTGTTGCCAGGCCGATGCCTGACGTTCCCCCAAAGACAATTGCTTTTTTGCCTTTTACATCCATGATGCCCTCTCCTGTAAACGCCTTAGCCGGCGACTTGTAAGGCCGCCAATAGTACTCGCCGTTTACAGATCAGCAGGTCTTGCCCACTCTGGACTTGTGTGAACCTCTGAGGGCTGGCTCAACGGCTTGTGCCTGCATTGCGCCTGGCGGTATCAAGTCGCTCGTTCAGGTATGACCAATAAAAGTCGGCACTGGCATATCCGACCAGGGGCTCTGCAAGCTGTCTGCGCTGGTTAAGGAACAGAAGCGTTGGTGCCAATCGGATATTCAGACTCGCAGCCAGTCTTTTCGGCGACATCCGCGCGATTTTACCGGGCTGCGAGTGCGTATTGAACAGTAGCAACTGCGCGTGATCGTCCTGCATCAGTACTTCGAACACCGCGATATCGGCGAAGTTGCTGTCTCGTTGCAACGGCAGCAGTTGTTCGCGGCGAACTATTTCGCAAATTGGACAACCCGGAGTTGAAACCATGACGACTGCCACCGCTTCAGGGCTGGCCTCGAGAAACGCCGCCAATTGAGCCCTCCCGGGCAACACCTCGCCTGCAGTCGCTGGCAGAGCTGCAAGCAGGCCGACCCCTAGCGCGAACCACCATTTTAGGAAAGTTAACCGGGTCAGCCGGATTCGGTTCGAGTTCATTGCAATGCCCTCAGAGAATAGAGTGGAGCAGCGTCCTACATATAAGTGATTGACTATATGCGCGTTCACTCATATAGTTCAAGTCATTGATTAACGCAGCGCCCTGCTGGCAAGACCCACGGCGCGACTGTGTGACATTAGGAGACTGTTTTGGCGAATCCCAATCCGGATGATTCAGACGCGATATTCGAAGGTGTAGCCCGCTACTGCAGCCTGCTTTCAGAGCCGATGCGGGTCAAAATCCTGCATTGCATCTGCACCGAGGAAAAATCAGTTTCCTCGATTGTGTCTGAAACCGGCGCCTCCCAGACAAATGTTTCGCGCCATCTCAACACTTTGTATGCGGCGAACGTGCTGAGACGCCGTAAAAGCGGCAACTTCGTCTACTACTCGGTACAAGATCACCTCCTGACGGATATCTGCCGCCTGGTCTGTATCAATGTCATCGCCGCTCCAGCCACGAACAATGGCCTGGATGACCAGGCGCTTGATCTTGCCCGTGATTTTCAAGGCGCCAATATATGAAACCCAACTTCGATAAGACAGCGGTGCCCGGCCGTGTCGTTCCAGCCCCGGAGAACTTCCTGCCGGCACCTGATCTCAAGGCGGCCAAAAGAGCCCGTCGCAGTTTTATGGCCAAAGCCCTGGCTATGGGCGCAGGCGCGACTGCGGCGCAGCTCGGCGCCACCCAGGCTCAAGCGGCTACTGACAAAGGTGAAGCTGCCATTCTTGAATTGCCGGAACACACGACCGGACTGGGGCAGCCGGTCGCGACGACCGGTTATGGGGCGCCCTCCCGATGGGAGAAAAGTCTGCAACGGCGGCCAAGTCCTGGATTGACCCAGGTCGCTGCGGCTTCGGTCAGCTTTGCGCCGCTGCAAAGCCTGTTCGGCATTATTACCCCCAGCGGTTTGCATTTCGAGCGGCACCATCAGGGCTGGTGGGACATTGACCCCAGTCAACATCGGCTGATGATCCACGGGCTGGTCAAGGCGCCGCGTGTGCTGACAATGGACGAACTCCAGCGCATGCCATCGGTGTCGCGCATTCATTTCATTGAGTGTGGTGCCAATACCGGCATGGAATGGAATAATGTTGCGGTGCCGACCGTTCAGTACAGCCACGGTATGTTGTCGTGTTCCGAATTCACCGGTGTGAAACTATCCACCTTGCTGGATCTGGTGGGTCTGGACCAAGAGCAGGGAAAATACCTGCTGGCCGAAGGCGCGGACGGCTCCTCAATGACCCGCACCATTTCTATGGAGCGGGCCCTGGACGATGCTATCGTCGCCTGGGCGATGAATGGCGAAATGCTAAGACCAGAAAACGGTTACCCGCTTCGGCTTGTTGTTCCCGGAGTTCAGGGCGTGTCCTGGGTCAAATACCTGCGCAGGCTGGAAGTAGGCGACAAGCCGTTCTATACGAAAGACGAGGTTCTGCACTATGTGGACATGATGCCGGACGGCATCCATCGCCAGTTCACTTCAATTCAGGAGGTCAAATCTGTAGTGACCTCCCCCTCTGGTGGTCAAATGCTGCTCGACCAGGGGTATTACAACGTTACGGGTCTGGCCTGGTCCGGACGCGGCAAGATCACCCGGGTGGATGTCTCAGCCGACGGGGGTAGAAACTGGCGTCAGGCGCGCCTGGAAGGACCGGTGTTGTCCAAGGCTCTGACGCGTTTCAATATCGACTGGGTTTGGGATGGACAGCCGGCAATTCTACAAAGCCGGGCAACCGATGAGACCGGCCATGTGCAGCCAAAACTGAATCAGCTGCGAGCCGTGCGGGGAACCCGTTCGATTTACCACAACAACGCCATCCAGTCCTGGAAGCTGTCCGAATCAGGGGAGGTCAGCAATGTTCAGGTCTACTAATAACGCACTTACCCGTCTTACGCTTCTTACCGGACTCTGTGCTGCGCTGTTGTGGACGGGCGGCACGGCCTGCGCGGCCAGCGGCGCGACAGAATCAGTGACCGCAGAAGCCTTGAACGCACTGGGCAGGCAACCCACCCCTGCCGAAATTGCAGCCTGGGATATTGATGTTCGGGCGGATTTCAAAGGTCTGCCTCCGGGTCGGGGGTCTGCCGAAGATGGCATCGATATCTGGGAAGACCAATGCGCCTCATGCCACGGTATCTTCGGCGAGTCGAATCAGGTGTTTACCCCTCTGGTTGGCGGTACGACCGACGAGGATGTGGAACGCGGTGTTGTCGCCTCGTTGTCTGACGGCACGCATCCTCATCGCACAACCATCATGCGCTTGTCGCAGATGTCAACCCTCTGGGACTACATCAACCGCGCGATGCCCTGGAACAACCCGAAATCGTTGAAACCGGATGAAACTTATGCGGTCATCGCCTACCTGCTCAATCTGGCCGACCTGGTAGAGCCGGATTTTGTTCTGTCAGACAAGAACATCGCCGAGGTTCAGGCAAGACTGCCCAACCGCAACGGCATGAAGAAGTACAACCCGATGTGGGAGGTTGACGGTAAACCGGATGTGCAGGGTGATACCTGCATGAGTAATTGCGACACTGAGCTAAACATCAGGTCGTTCATTCCGGATTACGCGCGCAATGCTCACGGCAACCTGGCCCACCAAAACCGGGCTTTCGGAGCGACCCGGGGAGTCGACACGACCAAACCGGCGCCACACTCACTGGATGAGAGCCGCAAAATGGCCGCCAACCAGCAGCAAGGAGACCCGCAAACGGCGCCAGCGGCGACCGGCAACACGCCCTCACCTGCCGCGCCAAACCCGGAGCAGGCGGAAATCGCCGCCCTGGCCAAGGAATCCGGCTGCCTCGCCTGCCACGGGTTGGACAAGAAGATCCTGGGGCCGGGTTTCAAACAGGTTGCCGCCCGCTATAAGGATCAAGACGGCGCCGCGGCGTTGCTGGCCGAGCGCGTCCTTAAAGGCGCTTCGGGCACCTGGGGGGCGATTCCCATGCCGGCCAATTCGATGGTTAATGACGAACAAGCCAAATCATTGGTGAAGTGGATACTCGGGATGTAAACCCTGGGGGGTAAGACCTGCCCGAATTGCTGAAACGGGTTACATTTTCACCTGTCAGACCAGAGAGGTTTTCTCTGGCAACAAAAAGGAGATTTAAATGAATCAATCCAAGAGAGCCACGCTGCAAGGGGCCGGAGCGGTAGGCCTGTACGCAGCGCTGGTGTCCATCGGCATGCTCAAACCCGGCGCAGCCAACGCCGCGACATTAGCCGAAGCATTCGAGGTCAAAGGCGCTACCGCCGCGTTGAAGGCCATGGGTGCTCAGGACGCTACTGCGTCCGACAAAGTCATTCTGAAAGCGCCCGATATTGCTGAAAACGGCGCAGTCGTGCCGGTTGCTGTGTCTTCTTCGTTGCCAAACGTTGAGATGATCGCCGTTTTGGTCGATAAGAACCCCTCTGCGCTTACCGGTGCCTATGAAATCATGCCGGGCATTCCTGCCGACGTCACAATGCGCGTCAAGATGGGCCAGAGTTCCGATGTCATCGCCCTGGTCAAGGCCGATGGCAAGTACTACATGGCCCGCAAGGAAGTAAAAGTCACCCTCGGCGGCTGCGGCGGCTAAACAAAATCAAAGGAGATATTCAATGGCAGATCCAATGCGAATTCGCGCGCGCCTGAAAGGTGACGCTGCCGACGTGCGGGTGCTGATGGCTCATGAAATGGAAACCGGCCAACGCAAAAATTCCAAAGGCGAGCTTGTCCCCGCCTGGCACATTACCGAAGTAACCGCCTCGCTCAACGGCAAGCCGGTACTAAAGGCATTCTGGGGACCGGCGATTTCGAAAAATCCTTATCTGGCCTTTAAAGTCCCGGGCGCAAAGAAAGGCGACAAAATTACGGTTACCTGGGTAGATAACAAAGGTGCTACCCGTACAGATGAAGCCAAAGTCGGGTAGCACCACTGACAAAATACAATTAACTGGAGACTCAGGGATGATCACAATCAAGAAGCCTGAACGCATTGGCCGCAGGCTGTTCACCGCCTTGCTGAGTGTTGTGACTATGACGGGTATGGTTGGCGCAGCAAGCGCCGACGACGCCGTCAAGAAAGGAATCGAGCAATACCGTGAGATGCTGCAAGACGCCAATCCGGCAGAGCTGACCGTCTACAAGGGCGAAGATCTCTGGCTGGCAAAAGCCGGGCCGAAGCAGGCGAGTCTCGAAGCATGTGATCTGGGCAAAGGCCCTGGCGTGCTGGAGGGGGCTTATGCAGAGCTGCCCCGGTATTTTGCCGATACTGACAAAGTCATGGACGCCGAGTCACGCATTGCTCATTGTCGTGTCACCTTGCAGGGGCTGAGCCCTGAAGAGGCGGCCAACAAGCCATTTGGTGGCAGAGGCCAACCGCAAACCACCAATGAAGCACTGGTGGCCTATGTCGTTGAACAGTCTCGCGGTGTCACGATCAACGTCCCCCAGGCTCATCCCAAGGAAGTGGCGGCGTACAAGCGCGGCGAGAAGTCTTTCTTCTACGCGGCAGGCCCGTATGATTTTTCATGTGCGACCTGTCACGCCAAAACCGGCCAGCGTATTCGTCTGCAAGACCTGCCGAATCTGGTCGAGCCGGAAGCCGCTAAGAAAGCTTTCGCTTCATGGCCGGCTTATCGCGTCTCATTGGGTTTGGTCAAGACCATGCAGTGGCGCATGAACGATTGCTTTCGCCAGCAACGCTTCCCGAAGTTGAAGTTTGGTTCGCAGACTTCTATCGACTTGATTACCTACATGGGCGTTAAAGCCAAAGGCGGCACGATGAACGCGCCTGCTCTGAAGCGATAGGAGACAAATCATGACACTAGCAAAACGAATGGCGTTTATCACCGGCTCGGTCGGACTGGTCAGTGCGTGCACCTCGCTAATGGCTGGTGGCGACATCACCATGCAAAGTGACGATGCTGCGGTGAAAGCCACCATGCAACAGTCGTTTACGGGCAATGAAATGGCGCCGCTTACCCGGCTCGATCAGAGTAAAGCGCAAAAAGCTTGTTCAGACGCTGCTGCTTCCGGTAAGGACTTGCCCGCCGACTTGAAAGCGGAATTGGAAAAGACCGCGTACGACGCGATTCCCTACCCTGCCGACGGCCAGTTTCTCGGAGACTGGAAAAACGGCCAGAAGCTTGCGTCCAAGGGAAGGGGCATGACTTGGCGGGACAAACCCGGTTCGCAGAATTTTGGCAACTGTTATGCCTGTCATCAACTGGAAACGGCGCAACTTTCCTACGGCAACATGGGCCCGTCCCTGAACAACTTCGGCAAGCTGCGTGGTAATTCCGAAGTGGCGCTCAAGTACACCTGGGGTCGCTTGTGGAACTCGCATGCTTTCAACGCCTGTAATGCAATGCCCCGGTTCGGAGCCGCCGGCATTCTGAAAGAGTCCGAACTGAAAGACCTGATGGCTCTCTTGCACGACCCGGATTCACCGGTTAACAAGTAATGAGTTAATACCCGGGCGGTCCGCCTCGCGGATCGCCCGGAAACTGTTAACGCCACTTATTCCTGAAACAAGATTCGGTTTGCAGCGTAGCGGACAGTCTCACTGCGCGTGCGAACTTCGATTTCTGACCATCGAGCCACGGATACCCGATATGGAACGTCGCGAATTTCTCAACGTCTTGGCCGCTGGCAGCGCGGCTGGGATGGGTCTGGGCCAGCATGTAGCCGCCGGAGCCGCCGGTTCTGAAGGCGCGTCGGCAAAAGCCCAGGCAATGTACGATCTGGCACCGTTCGGTCAGGTCAGCCTGCTTCACTTCACCGATTGCCATGCCCAGCTCAATCCGGTCTATTTTCGGGAACCGAATGTCAATCTGGGCTTCCATGAAGCACTGGGACGACCGCCCCACCTGGTTGGTGAGGCGTTGCTCAAACACTTCAAGGTACCGGCGGGGTCTGCCCAGGCACACGCGTTTACCTGTCTTGATTTTGCCGCTGCTGCGCAAACCTATGGAAAGGTCGGCGGGTTTGCGCATCTGGCAACGCTGGTCAAGCGCCTGAAAGCCAGTCGGCCTGGCGCTTTGTTGCTGGACGGCGGAGATACCTGGCAAGGTTCTGCGACGGCGCTGTGGAGCAAAGGCCAGGACATGGTCGACGCCTGTAAACTGCTTGGCGTCGACGTCATGACCGGGCACTGGGAGTTTACCTATGGCATGGACCGCGTTCAGGAAATTATCTCCAAGGACTTCGCCGACAAAGTCAGTTTCGTTGCCCAGAATGTCAAGACCACCGATTTTGAAGATCCGGTTTTTGATCCGTATGTGATTCGTGAGATCAATTCGATCCCGGTTGCGATAATCGGACAGGCTTTCCCTTACACACCGATTGCCAATCCGCGTCATATGGTCGCCGACTGGAGCTTCGGTATCCAGGACGAACGGCTTCAGGAGATGGTTGACGAGGCCCGGGCGGCAGGCGCCCAGGTGGTTGTCCTGCTATCGCATAACGGCATGGACGTTGACTTGAAACTGGCCGGCCGCGTGGCCGGCATTGACGCAATTCTTGGCGGTCACACCCATGACGGTGTTCCTGCGCCGGTTACCGTCAGTAATCGATCCGGAAAAACATTAGTCACCAACGCAGGGTCTAACGGCAAGTTTCTGGGCGTCCTGGATCTCGAAGTGAAGTCAGGCAAAGTCACCGATATTCAGTACAAACTGCTCCCGGTCTTTGCCAATATTTTACCGGCTGACAAGGCCATGCTTGCGCATATTCAGAAAGTACGCGCCCCGCACGAGGCAAAACTCACCGAGTCATTGGCAGTCAGTCAGGAAACGCTCTACCGTCGCGGCAACTTTAACGGGACATTTGATCAGTTGATTGTTGACGCCTTAATGGATGTGAAAGAAGCGGACCTCGCCTTTTCGCCCGGGTTTCGATGGGGGACTTCGGTGTTGCCTGGCCAGAGCATCACCCGGGAGCATCTGATGGACCAGACGGCGATCACCTATCCGCAGACAACCGTCACCGAAATGACCGGCGAGTTCATCAAAACCGTGCTGGAAGATGTCGCCGATAATCTTTTCAACCCCGACCCGTATTACCAGCAAGGCGGTGACATGGTCAGGACCGGCGGACTGACTTACGCCATCGAGCCAACCGCCGGTAGCGGCGCTCGCATTCATGACATGCGCCTCAATGGCCAGCCGCTGGCGGCTGATAAAACTTATCGGGTTGCCGGATGGGCGCCAGTGGCAGAAGACGCCTCCGGCGAACCGGTCTGGGAGGTCGTTGAATCATGGCTCAAAGATCAGCAGGAGTTGGCTCCCCGCGCGTTGAACACGCCGAGACTGATCGGTGTCAAAGATAATCCGGGAGTCGCGTTATGAACCGCTTAAGCATCCGGGTCCTTGCAGCTGGGATCCTGGCTTTGGGGGTTGGCGCTCCACTGGTCGCCGGCGCAGAAGATGAGGCAACCGTTACCTATCGGCAAATGACTCCGGAGGCTGCGGGCAAGGCCGCCACGGCGGCGTTGGCCGATTGTCGGCGGCAAGGCTTTCAGGTTGCCGTTGCGGTGGTAGACCGGGCGGGCCTGTTGCAGTTCTTCATTCGCGATCGTTTTGCCGGCCCGCATACCGTGCGGGTTGCTCAGGAAAAAGCCTGGACATCGGCCAGTTTCAAGATTCCCACCTCTGAGCTGGCCCGGGCAACCAAACCTGACTCTCCTGAGAGCGGTATACGTCACGTCCCGGGCGTGATGGTAAACGGCGGTGGCATGCCCATACAGGCAGCCGGATCGCTCGTCGGTGCCATAGGTGTCTCTGGCGCGCCAGGAGGGCCGGCAGATGAGGCCTGCGCCGTCGCCGGCATAGACGCGATTTCAGATGATCTTCAGTTCTGAAATGAAACGCGCCAGCTACCAGAGCATGATCCAGGCCTTTGCGTTGGCTGCAATAGTCCTCAGTGTGGCGTTTACCGGCGTTCAAATCGCTCAGGCCCGTGAAACACCGGGTTACCGCGCGATTTCGGTGCCGGTCATCCCTGAGAAAATCTCCGAGCATGTCTGGTTTGTTCGCGGCCTGACGGGCATGGTGTCGAGTGTCAATGAGGGGTTCAATTCAAACGCAGCGTTTGTCGTTACCGATCAGGGTGTGGTGGTTTTTGACGCTCTGGGCACCGCGGCGCTGGGTTATGAGCTGCGTCGACAAATAGAACTGATCACGGACAAGCCCATCGTGAAGGTGGTGATCAGTCACTATCACTCGGATCACTTCTACGGCCTGGAGGCGTTTCGATCAAATCCTCAGGGCGATCCGCCTGAAATCCTCGCGCATCGGGCAGTTGCTGCGTATTTGCAAACCCCTGCCCCAGCCGCCCGGCTGGTAGAGCGCCGTCAATCGCTTGCGCCCTGGGTGACCCAACAAACCCAGGTAATCGCGCCTGACCGATATATAGACTCCCGGGAGTCGTTCACGCTTGGCGGTGTCCGGTTTGAACTCCGCCCGGCAGGGCCGGGACACACCCCCGAAGATCTCACCATGCTGGTTCAGCCTGATGGCGTTTTAATGGTCGGAGATCTGGTTGTCGCCGGGCGAATTCCGTTTGTCGGAGAGGCGGACAGCGGGAGCTGGCTGGAAGCTATTGATCATCTGAGCGACGCCGCCCCGCAAGTGATTGTTCCAGGCCATGGCCCAGTGTCACATCATGCTGTCGCCGATCTGGATCTGACCCGGCAATACCTTACTTTTGTACGCGAAGCGATGGCCAGAGCCGTTGATGAGTTGCAATCCTTCGATGAGGCCTATGCCATGACGGACTGGTCACGCTTTGAAAAACTACCGGCGTTTACCGGGGCAAACAGAATCAATGCCTACAACGTCTACCTGCAAATGGAACAAAAAACCTTGAACCCGAGCCAATGATTCAAACTATTCGACGCGTTCTTACGCCACCCCTGTCGGTTCTCAGCGTACTGTCGCTTTTTCTCTTATCAATCAACGGTGCGAATGCCCAGGACGAAAAAACCGTCAATGACGGGGCCAGATTATTTGTAGTTTGCCAAAGTTGTCATACCGTCAGTCCGACCGCAAAGAGCTTGTTTGGCCCTTCCCTGCATGGCTTGTTCGGCAGAAAGGCAGGCGCATTACCGGGCTACCATTATTCTGCTGCGATGAAGGCGGCCGGCAACAACGGGATGGTCTGGGATGATCAAACACTGGATGAGTTTTTAACCAGCCCCAAGAGTGTCGTTCCTGGCACCATCATGTCACTGGAAGGTTTTGCCGATGATACCGACCGGGTCAGTCTTATCGCCTATCTGAAGCTCGTCTATTCGCCAGCCGGGCCAAGCGTGGTCATCATGGATGATCCCCCGGTACCGGCCGAGGTCATGGCTTTACCCGCTGATGCGGAATATGGCGAGTACCTGGCCAGCGAATGTCTGAGCTGTCATCAGTCAGACGGCACCGACGATGGGATTCCATCCATAACCGGCTGGTCGAGCGAACGTTTCGTGATGGTAATGCGTTCGTATAAACAGAAGATTCGGAAAAATCCGGTCATGCAAACAATCGCTGGCGCCCTGGGAGACGAAGAACTCGTCTCCCTCGCCGCCTACTTTGAATCACTGAAGTAAGCCTGGGATGGCACAATTACAAGATCACTCAAGGGAGACAACAGCATGAACACACGCAGACACTTTCTGGGCTCCGCCGTCGGTGCCTCACTTGCACTCAGCACCAGCCGGGTCATTGGTAAGGCGAAACCGCGCGTTATCGTTATTGGCGGCGGTGCCGGCGGAGCGACCGCAGCCCGTTACCTGGCCAAAGACAGTAAAGGCGCGATAGACGTTACGTTGATTGAGCCTTCCAGAACCTATTACAGCTGCTTTTTCTCCAATTTGTTCCTGGGCGGCTTTCAGGAATTTGACGACCTAGGCCATGGTTACGGGACCCTCGCGTCCAGCTACGGTGTCAATGTCGTTCATGACTGGGCAACCGGCGTTGATACCGCCAAGAAGACGATTACCACTGCCGGTGGCGCAACCCTGTCGTATGACAAGCTCATTCTGTCACCCGGTATCGATTTTGTCGAAAACTCTGTACCGGGTTGGGATGTCACCGCTCAGACCAAAATGCCGCATGCTTACAAAGGAGGCACTCAGGCTGCCCTGCTCAAGGCGCAAATCGAAAACATGAAAGAAGGCGGATTGTTCGCCATGGTGGCGCCGCCTAACCCTTATCGATGCCCGCCAGGCCCGTATGAGCGGGTGAGCATGATTGCGCATCTGCTTAAGGAAAAGAACCCGAAAGCCAAGATCATGATTCTTGACCCGAAGCCAAAGTTTTCCAAGCAGGCATTGTTCCAGGAAGGCTGGTCAAACCATTACCGGGGCATGATCGAATGGCTGCCGGCTGAGATCACTGGTGGCGTACAGCGGGTCGATCCCAATACGGGTGAAGTTTTCCTTGATGGGGAGACGGTCAAAGCCGATGTCGTGAACGTTATTCCCGCGATGAAAGCCGGACGAATTGCTGAACTTGCCGGTGTGACCAACGACAAGGGATGGGCGCCAGTACACGCGAAAGACATGCGCTCAAAAATGAATGAGCATGTGTATATCCTGGGAGATGCCTCTCATCAGGGTGACATGCCCAAATCGGGTTTTTCAGCCAACTCTCAGGCCAAAGTCTGCGCGAATGCGGTTCGTGGCGAGCTGACCGGCAGCCGGGTCTTTCCGGCCAAGTTCTCCAATACCTGTTGGTCTCTGATTGATACCGATGATGGCGTAAAAGTTGGTGCCAGTTACAAGGCAACGGACGAGAAGATCGCCAAGGTCAGCGGGTTTATCTCCAAGACCGGCGAGGACGCGGCATTGCGCAAGAAGACTTATGAAGAAAGCCTTGGCTGGTATGCTGGCATAACCAAAGACATGTTCGGTTGATACCATCGGTGGCGCGCCCTCGATCAACGGCGCGTCATCGCACCATCAAGGATCAGATTTGAGAACGCTCTTGCTTGTAACCGTCAGCGCCCTGCTAGTCAGCACGCAGGGCAGCGCGCAGCGACCGCCGGACATTTTTGTTGACGCCGACCTGTCAATGGGTGAGCAACTGATGAGAGAGCAAAAATGTAACGCGTGCCATCAGGACAAATTTGGCGGTGACGGCACAGCCATTTATCGACCACAAGGGCGCATCAATACCGCGGGTTTTCTGCGCGGCATGGTTGAGCAATGCAACACTGAACTGGGCCTGAGTCTGTTCCCGGACGAAGTCACTTCAATCGCGGCTGTCCTGAACCGCGACCATTACCGTTTCAGTCAACCCGAGGAAAAGTAACGATCAATGGCCGACTTGAGAAGTTAAAAGGCCGCAAGTTTTTGCCCGGGATGCCGAAGTAAAGTCAAATAACCTCGCCAGACCGGTGAGGCCGTTGATTTCGGCAGGTGTAAGCATGGCAACCTTAAAGCTTCGTTGGTGGTTGACGGTGATTTTCTGCCTGGGAACTCTGGTGTCCATTCAGGTCTGGTCTGGCAACCATGTCAAGAACCGGACGGACGAGCTGCAAAGTTATCTGGATCAGGCCTATTCGCTTTCGCTGGGTCTGACTCGCGCGCTCGGATATGGCGGATTGATCCACAATCTGAAAAATCAGGTCTTACGCCCGCGAAACCCCAGTTATGCTGTCAATGCCAGGAAGGACGCGACCAACGCGTTACGGCTTGTCGATGGCCTTGAGCGATCAGCCCACTATATCGGCGTCACGACGAAATTGAGCGCCACCCGCACGATGATTGCAGCTTATTCCGAGCGTCTCGGCCAACTACCCGAGTTGGTCGGCCGTGGCCTGTCGCCAAGTGAAGTAGACGCTCAGATACAGTTTGACGATCACGACGCAATTCGCGAAATTGATGTTCTGGTCGGGCAACTGAGAGCATCTGTCAGCGATCAAATCAAATCGATCGGCTTACAAGGCAGCGCCTTACACTGGACAAGCTCGGCGGCAACAACGCTACTGATCCTGGTCTTACTGGTTCAACGGTCGATGCGAATTCGTGACTTGAAATCGATTCGCAAGCTAAACGGAAAGCTAACCGACTCTGTCAAAAACCTTGGTGAAGCCAATACGTCTCTGAAGCAGTTTGCCGGTATCGTCTCGCATGATTTGAAAGCACCGCTAAGACATATCGGCTTCTTTGGTACCTTGATCGAGGAAGACATAGGTAATACTGAGGATGTCAAAAAACACATTGGCAGCATCACTGAGTCTATTGCGCGCATGGACAGAATGATTGAAAGCTTGCTGGAGTTCACCCGAACCGGTTTTACCGAACCGGACTTGCAGCCAGTGAGTATTGCTTCAATTGCCGATGCTGCGATCAATGAACTGGAGCCAGCGATTCTGGATAAATCGGCGGTAGTCTCGACTGATCTGGCGGGCGAACTACTGGCTGATGCCAGCTTGATGGGTAGAGTTTTCGAAAACCTGATTGGAAACAGCCTCAAGTACGCCCGTACCGGGGTGGCGCCTCATATATTGGTGAAGTCCTGGCAAGACGAGGACTCGATGAATATCTCGGTCTCTGACAACGGCATCGGCATTGATCCGCAATACGCCGAACGAATATTCGAGCCATTTCAACGGCTACATGGATCAAGTGCGCAGTTCGAAGGCAGTGGAATAGGCTTGTCTCTGGTCAAGACCGTCGTTGAAGTTCATGGCGGTGCCGTGCGGCTTGATCCGGATTATCAAGATGGCACCTGTGTCGTCGTTCAGATCCCAGTCGCTAGGGGGCTGGTCGAGTCGATACCTCAACTGGAGTTGACATGAACCATCCACAGACAGACAGCATCATGATNNTGGTCAAAGCCTTGACCAACGAAACACGAACCAGGGATATTGACAATTTGTTGAACTTCTGGCTCGAGACGGTTGCTCATTGATCTGTCGCTTGCTGGCGATGAACCAATGCCCTGGATACCCAGATCATTACGCCTGATACAGACAGACAGTAGATGCCCATGACGTTTACCTGTGTCAGGTAGGAAATACCGTTGTCTATCAAGACACCCGTGATACCCGGTCCGAGAGCGGTGGCAAACACCATCAGCGAAACCGTGACCGACCGAACACTGCCCAAATGCCTGGTGCCGTAGATTTCAGGCCATAAAGCACCAAACAGTGTCGATGAAATGCCGTAAGACATGCCCAGCAGCGCCATAAAGACAAACAGTCCCCAGGATTGCTCGATACCAGCGAGAGCAAAACAGGCCAGTGACAGCGGCGCGAGATAGACAGGGAGAACTCGTGGCGAGCCAAAGCGATCAATCAGCCAGCCGGCCAGGATTGCAAAAGAGATTGTCATACTGGCCATGGCCATAAACGCGCGCGCGAACGCTTCGGGCGGCCACTCTCTTAATTCGAGTAGGTAGGCTTGATGAAAGAAAATGGTAGTGCCAATGAAACCCGGAGCGAGTGTCCCGATCAGCATGATCCAGAACAGCGGGTCTCGCAAGACCCGCGCCCGGCTCCAGTGTTCAGACTGGCGTGCGGCTTGGGCAGCCGAGGGCGGTTCGGGTGACCTTTCCACCCGCATCAGCAGACTGACGCAAGGCAACGCGATCAGCATTAGGATGGCCGCCGCGATCAGCCAGCTGAATCGCCAACCCACTGCCGTCACCAATGCAATCATCAGTAGCGGGAGCAGCGCCTCGCCGGTCTGGTGCCCGAGAGTTGCCAGCGACACTGCTCGACCCCGAGTGCTGGAGAACCACCGGCCCATGGCGGTCAGCGAGGTGTGCGTCATCATGCCCTGGCCGAACAGGCGCAGCAGGTAAATGCTGAGTGCCAGCCAGAGCACCGATTCGGACCAGGCCATTAACAGACAGGCTGTTGCCAGTGATGGCATGACAACCAGCGCTGTTCGCGAGACAGTGGTGCGATCCACCAGACGCCCCAAAAACGGCAGCGTGAGCGCGCTGGCAAGTGTGGCAATCATATAGAGCCCGCCAAATTCGCCGTTGCTCAGGCCGTACTCCGCCCTGATCTGCCCGCCCGATAAAGAGATAAAAAAGGTTTGCCCGAATGAGGAGAAAAAACAAAGCAGAAAACCGCCGGTCAACCACCTTTTGTTTTGTTTGAGGAACCTGCAATACTCGATCAAGTTTTGGAAAGCTCCCGGTAAAGATCAGTTTGATTTGATCAGCTTGATTTTTCGATTGTCGTTGGCTATTTTGCCGCACTGGCCGTAAATTGCCGAATCAGTCTAAAGAAGCCCCGGAGACCAATATGACTGCTGCCCTGATTGAGTCCATCGAGACACGCTTGTATGCCGTTCCACTAGCCGAAGTTCTGTCGGACGCGAAGCACGGTGATCACACTCACTTCGAGCTCGTCACCTGCACGATTCACCTGACTGACGGACAAACGGGTACTGGCTACACGTACACAGGTGGGCGTGGCGGGCAGGCAATACGAGCGATGATCCAGTTCGACCTGGCTCCCCTGTTGATTGGCCAGCCCGCCGGAGATATCGACGACTTATACGATAAGTTGCAGTGGCATATTCACTATGTCGGTCGTGGCGGTGTTGCGTCGTTCGCCATCTCTGCACTGGATATCGCGCTTTGGGATCTGCGTGGCAAACGAACCGCAACGCCGCTTTACCAGATGGCTGGTGGTGCCGGACGGTACGCGAACGCCTATTGCGGCGGTATTGACCTGAATTTTTCAACCGAGAAATTGCTCCGGAATGTTCAGGGATATCTGGACCGGGGCTTTACTGCGGTAAAGATAAAAGTCGGCCGCGAGCGCCTCCAGGATGATCTGGACCGGGCCAGAGCGGTTAGAGAACTGATTGGGCCTCAAGCGCGCTTCATGGTTGATGCCAACTACTCGATGGACGTGCCGCAAGCAATTGAAGCCGCGCGGGCATTCGCAACCTGCCAGATTGAATTCTTTGAAGAACCCATTATTCCGGACAACTATGCCGGATATGCCCAGATTGCCAATGCCACCGGCGTGCCGCTCGCGATGGGTGAGAATCTGCATACCATCCATGAGTTCGAATTTGCATTCGAGCAATCCGCCCTGAGCTTCATTCAACCGGATGCGTCCAACTGCGGCGGTATCACCGGGTGGCTCCGCGTTGCTGCCCTGTCTCGCCAGTACGGCATTCCAGTCTGCAGCCATGGCATGCAGGAATTACAAGTCAGTCTGGTTGCCGGGCAACCGAATGCCGGCTGGTTGGAAGTCCATAGTTTTCCGATAGATCAATACACCCAACGTCCCCTGGTTGTCAGTGAAGCTCAAGCTGTTGCGCCCGAAGAGCCTGGCATTGGCGTATCGTTTGACTGGGAGGCACTGGCGGAGCATCAGGTCGGTTGATCGCGCCCTGTTAGCATGCTCGCCATGTTGCAGACGCTTGCCGAATGGTTGAATCTGAGTGCCGGAGCCACTTTGTTGGCGCTCGGTGGCGTACTGGTGGCAGGTGTGGTTCGGGGATTCTCAGGTTTTGCATTGACCGCCACCGTGATGGCCTCGCTCGTTTTAATCCTGCCGCCGATCGAACTGATTCCGGTTTGCCTGATTCTGGAAGGCGTGGCCACCTTGTTTATGCTTCGATCCGGGCTTCGCGAAGCCGATTTACCAATGGTTGCCGCGCTCAGCGTTGGCACCCTGATCGGCCTGCCAATCGGGCTGACCATCACCACCACGGTGAGCCCGGATGCGTCGAAGATGCTGGCTCAGTCGCTGGTCCTGGGACTGGCCCTGGCGCAAATATTTCAATACCGCCCTAGCTGGCTTATCTCAGTTCCAGCCCGCTACGCAGCAGGCGCACTGGCCGGAGTGGCCGCAGGTCTTGCCGGAGTTGGCGGAATGGTTATTGCCTTGTTTGTCCTGGCTCAGATGGCCCCACCCCGAGTGATGCGTGGCTCGCTGGTGGTCTTCCTGTGTATTAGTCTCTTGATCGGCGGTGCCTACCAGGTCAGCTTCGGCATCATGACCGAACAGGCGATACAACGCGGTCTGGTACTAGCGCCGGTTGCCGTCATTGGTGTGCTGGCCGGTAAACAACTTTTTCGGCCCGGGCTGGAACCGGGTTACCGTAAATTCTGCCTCGGTCTACTAATAACGCTTGCCAGTGCCGGGCTCGTAAAAGCAGTTGTATTTTAATGAATGCCGCCACGATGTCCGATACCTTCGACGCGATTATCCTGGGCGCCGGTGGGGCCGGACTGATGGCAGCCGGGGTTGCCGGCCAGCGCGGTCGGCGAACCCTGGTAGTTGATCACGCAGACAAACCAGGCAAAAAGATCCTGATTTCGGGGGGCGGCCGGTGTAATTTTACGAACCTCGACTGCCTGCCCGAGCGCTACATCAGCTCAAACCGGCATTTCGCCAAATCTGCTTTACGGCGATTCAGCTCGCGCGATTTCATTGATCTGGTTAACCGTCACAACATTGCCTGGCACGAGAAAACACTCGGTCAGCTTTTTTGCGACGGCTCGGCCCGCCAGATCGTGCAACTGCTTCTGGACGAATGCCCCGGTGACCGCGTGTCATTCGTTTTTGGTCAGGCGATCAGGCAGGTTGAGTTTCGGGATTCCCTGTATCGCGTGAGTGTCGGCGCTAAAACCTATCGAGCGCCAAAACTTGTTATAGCCACCGGTGGGCCGTCAATACCCAAGATGGGAGCAACCGGCTTCGCCTATGATCTTGCCAGACAATTCGGGCTGCGGATTAGGTCGCCTCGACCGGCGCTGGTGCCGTTTACGCTGGACAGGAGTCAGAGTCTTCTTGATGGCCTGGCTGGCATTGCGACCCCGGTCAGTGTGCGGTGCGGCAAGACGGCTTTCGCCGAAGCCGCCTTATTCACCCATCGTGGACTATCCGGCCCTGCGATGTTGCAGATCTCATCGTACTGGCGTCCGGGCCAATCCATATTTACCAATTTTCTGCCTGAGGAATCCGCCGGCTGGTTAACTGACTTGAAGTCGCAACACCCACGCAAGAAGGTCAGCGCCGTTCTAAATGAGCGTCTGCCGCGGCGACTTGCTCAGGCGCTGGCGATGCATGCCGGTCTTGATACTGAACTCGGTAATACGCCAGACAAACCGTTGAGAGCGCTGGAGGCCCGGCTGGCTCAATGGGAATTTACCCCTAACGGGACAGAAGGCTACGCCAAGGCCGAAGTAACGGCCGGAGGCATCGATACCGCAGAGCTCTCCTCTCAGACAATGCAAACCACATCAATGCCTGGTTTGTATGCTATCGGTGAGGCGGTTGATGTCACCGGCTGGCTCGGCGGCTACAATTTTCAGTGGGCTTGGTCCAGTGGATGGGCTGCGGGACAGGATCTCTGATTTTGAGCGCCCTCCCCCTAATTTAAAAGATCCGTCAGAATTCGAGGTTGTCGACGAGCCGAACTGAACCGAGATGTGCGGCTGCCAACAAGACAAGCGAGCCGAGAGAATTTTTCGGCTCAGACACCGCAGCCAGTGTTTCCCGGTTGTGAACGCTAAGGTAATCAGGCCGCCAGCCTTCAGCCGTGAGTCGCTCCAGCGCTTGCTTCAAAACTGAGGACGGGTCTGCGCCGCCGGTGAGCAAATCCCGCGTTTGACACAGTTGGCGGTAGAGCCCTGCCGCGGTCTGCTTTTCGGTATCAGACAGATAGTGGTTTCGCGATGACATCGCCAGGCCACTCTCTTCTCGGCGGGTCTCTCCCGCGATAACCTCTATAGGCATATTCAGCTGACGCACCATCTCTCGTATGACGAGAAATTGCTGGTAGTCTTTCTTGCCGAATATGGCCACTCGCGGATGAACGCAATGAAAGAGTTTCGCCACTACGGTGCAGACACCGGTCGCGAACTGCGGGCGAAAAATGCCTTCAAGATCGCCCGCCAGATTGGGATCGGGAATCACGTAGAAAGACTGTGGCTGCGGATATAGCGCTTCTTCAGAGGGCGCAAACAGGTAGTCGCAACCCGCTTCCGTCAGGAGTTCGCAATCACGGGAGAAGGTTCTGGGATATTTTTCGAAGTCTTCATTTGGTGCGAACTGCAAGCGGTTTACAAACAAAGTAGCGACAACCGGATGTTTGCCACCATCGGTGTGCTGATGAGCCTGCCGGATCAATGACAAGTGACCGTCGTGAAGATTGCCCATTGTTGGCACTACGACAGCTTGCCGGCCAAAAAGTGATTGCCAGGTATCTTTCGGCGTATGGAGGATTTTCATTTAACTGACTGCTCTGGGGAACCCGATTGGGAGCATTCTATGACGGATCAGAATCCGGCTCCTGCATGACCAATCGGTCCACGGTTTCAGACTTTCCGCTTGTCGGGCCAGTATTTATCGCGCAACCCTTTTTTGTAGAGTTTTCCGGTTGGCAGTCGTGGCAACTCATCCATGAATTCAATGGTGCGCGGACACTTTAGATGTGTCAGGTTGTCGCGGCAAAAGGCAATCAGTGATTCAGCCATAGCGCTCTGGTCCGCTGCCGGTTTAACCAGTTGGACAACCGCTTTCACTTCCTCACCCAGGTCTTCATTCGGCACGCCGAACACCGCGGCATCCATGACATCTTCATGAGTGATCAACAGATTCTCAGCTTCCTGCGGATAAATATTGACACCGCCCGAAATGATCATGAAGGTTGCGCGATCGGTCAGGTAGAGGAAGCCGTCAGCATCAACATAGCCAATATCGCCTACGGTGCTGCGGGTTCCATCTGGCGAGCGGGCCTGGGCGGTGCGTTCTGGATCGTTGAAGTACTCAAACTCTGTTGCTGTTTCAAACCAGATCTCGCCGGGGTTACCCTGTGTCGCGGGCTGACCATGCTCATCAACAATATGCATGACACCAAGCAGGACTTTACCGACACTTCCCGGATGGGCCAGCCACTCCTCACTGTTACAGGCCGTGAAGCCAAGCCCTTCGGTGGCGCCGTAATATTCGTGAATAATGGGTCCCCACCATTCAATCATTTGCTCTTTGATCTGTCGGGGGCATGGCGCGGCGGCATGAATCGCGACCTCCAGAGAATTGAGATCGTACGCATTGCGCTGGGCGGCGGGCAATTTGAGCAGACGGCTAAACATCGTGGGTACCAACTGACTATGGGTCACCTGGTATTTCTCGATCAAGCCCAGATATCGCTCGGGATCAAATCGCTCCATCACGATGACGGTTGCTCCCATTCGGATTGCCAGGGATACCGCCGCATGTGGCGCGGAATGATAGAGCGGCGCCGGCGACAAGTAGATCATGTCCGGTCGATAAGCCCACAAGTCCATCAAAAAAAGATGTAACGGCAGCGGCTCCGAGGGCGGCTGCTCAGGAAGTGGGCGCAATATTCCTTTAGGTCGGCCTGTCGTACCCGATGAATACAGCATGGAGGTTCCCAGAGATTCGTCGTTCACGGGTGTCACCGGATACTGACTGACTGTCTGGTCATAATCGACGCAATTATCTGGCAGGGCTTCTTTGCCACCATCTACGACCAGGCATTGCGTGATCTGAGGGCATTGCTTTAAGGCCTGGGCCGCGACCTCGAGTTTGGCTCTTGAAGTAATGAGCACTTTCGACTCGCTGTTGTTAACGATGTAGGCCAGTTCATCTGCGGTAAGCCATGAGTTCACACAGGTGACGTATAAACCGGTGCGCTCGGCTGCCGCGCTACTCTCGATAAAATGCCGGTTGTTTTCCATGAAAACGGCATAGTGATCCAGGCGTTTCAATCCCTGATGACGTAAATAGTGAGCGAGCTGGTTACTGCGTTGTTCCAGTTCCCGGTAGGTCATTGACTGACCCGATTCAGCCATGATAAATGCCGGTTTGTCCGGTTGGTTCCGGGCGTGAGAAGCTGTGTCCATTGCGTTGTCTCTTTTTTAAAGTCTTATTCAGGCGCCGGAATTTTTGACACCTGTACCCGATCAGTTTACCGCTAATTTGCGGGAGTGCTAGGCTCTTGATATTGGCAATCAATTCGGTCTGGCTTTCGAGTTTGCCTGTGCGTGTCCTGTGACAAAACGCACAACGCCCGAAATCCTGACGCCTATGCTATGAGTGAATACGTCCGGACTCCAGCCTGGGGAAAAACTAATGAAAATATCGATCACCATCGTGGTGGCAGCACTAACCGTTGGCACGTTTTTGTCAGGCGCGTCGTGGTCTGTTGCGCACGCCCAGAATATCGCGCAATCCGCCCCCAAGCGTACGACGACACAACCGTCGCCGCGGCCTGCTCCGACGCAGCAAATTCGCAGCGCAAATGCTTATTTTGAGAGCCGTACCCGAACCGCATCGCCGCAACAGCGCCGTATGGGGGGCTGGCGATTGGACGCCCATCAACGGGGTATGGCGCGTGAACTGAATCGGGAGTCTGCGCCGCTTGTAAAGCGCTCCTCCGCCGTCGGCGCGCCAAGGGGGGCGGTCACCGGCGGTGGCGCTTTCACCCAATCAACCCGTGAGAGTCGGAAGTTGAACAGTAATCACGGACACGATCGCAGACGTGATCGCCGATCCCGCCGGACTGACCGCGCCATAGACGCCCGCTTGCCGTGGGCGCCGCGTGAATCTGCCGGGGTTAGATTCGGCACTGTGACAGACGCGCGACCAATTCCTCGTACGCGAGCAATCACCGCACCGCAATTCCCCTATTTTGCACCGGGTCCGGCGACCCGACTGTCAAAATTGCCCCCGAGAAACCGGCTGCACCGATACCAGGGCCGTGACTGGTATGCAATCGATGGTCGCTGGTTTCAGCGCCACCATAGCAGCGGTTATGTGTCCGTGATCCCGGCTGTTGGCTTTGTAACCCCGTTTCTACCGCTGGGCGCGGTTGAGGTAGAAGTCGACGGCATTCGATACTACCGTGCGGCCGGTGTGTCTTACCGGGAGATGGCCGGTGAGTATCTTGTTGTGGAGTCCCTGGCTTCTTCGTCTGCTTCCGGCAGTGGCCGTGAGCGCGATAGTCTGCAACCACTTTTTTATAGCGGCGCCTCAGATTTGTATGCTGAGCCGACCCGTGGCCAAAGTGAAAGCGACTTCGAACTTGATGCCGGCCGCTGTCTCGCCCGCGCCGCTGCCGATTCCGACTACAACCCGAGCTTTGGCGGTACGAATTCAGATTCCGATGCTGCCGGGGAGCATTTCGATGACTTCCAGGCAATGAGCCGTGCCTGCCTGGAGCTAGCCGGCTACGACATCTACTAAGCGGGGTCGGCCCGCTCTTGCAATGAGACTTGCACTGTTTCACCCGAATCTTTATAGTGAGCGATAAATGAAAGCGCTTACATCAATGCCTGCGACCTGAGACAAAGCGGCAATCGGCGAGAGAGACAGACATGGAATACCTGAAGAAAGCATCCAAAACATCGGCCACCGGCGAGAAGGATGTCCGGGAAACAGTCCACACGATTCTTGAGGCAATCGAAGGTGGCGGTGAAGCCGTCGCTCGCGACTATGCTCGCCAGTTTGATCAATGGTCCGGCGAGATTGTCGTCACACCAGATCAACGCGAGATGGCTGCCAGGCAAATTCCACAAAAACTTAAAGATGACATTCATTTTGCTCATGACAACGTACGCCGGTTTGCCCAGGCACAACGAGACAGCCTGACTGATATCGAGATCGAGGTGGTCCCCGGGCTGGTGGCAGGGCAAAAACAAGTGCCGGTTTCTTCTGTGGGCTGCTATGCCCCGGGGGGCCGTTACAGTCATGTCGCCTCTGCAATCATGACTGTGACCACAGCCAACGTCGCCGGTGTCAAACACATTTCGGCATGCTCTCCGCCGCGCCCTGAGATCGGTATGAATCCGGCGGTGCTCTATGCTTTTGATGTTTGTGGCGCCGATACCATCCTGAATATTGGCGGCGTACAAGGGGTTGCCGCAATGGCTTTCGGTTTGTTTGGGTGTCCACAGGCAAGAGTCCTTGCAGGACCCGGCAATCAATTTGTCGCTGAAGCAAAACGAATTTTGTTTGGCCGGGTCGGAATTGACATGTTCGCCGGCCCGACTGAAAGCCTGGTTATCGCGGACGGGGATGCGGACCCGAAGATCGTTGCCGCTGATCTGGTCGGACAAGCTGAGCACGGTTATAACTCGCCGGTCTGGCTGGTAACGACCAATCGTCAACTAGCGCAATTAGTGAGTGAGCATATGCTCGCCATGATTGCGGATCTGCCTGAGCTCAATCGTGAAAGTGCTCATGCCGCGTGGCGAGATTTTGGCGAAATCATTCTCTGTGAGTCGCGCGAAGAAGTTGCCCAGGTCTGTGATCAGATTGCGCCTGAGCATTTGCAGGTACAGGCGGCCGATCTCGACTGGTGGCTGAATCGATTACAGAACTATGGTTCATTGTTTCTGGGAGAGGAAACCACGGTTGCTTTCGGTGACAAGGTATCAGGCCCCAATCATGTTTTGCCGACCAAGGGCGCGGCGCACTATTCCGGCGGTCTGTTCGTCGGAAAGTTCATGAAGACGGTTACATGGCAGCGATCCACGCGTGACGCGAACCGCGATATTGCGCAAGCCTGCGCACGAATCTCCCGGCTGGAGGGCATGGAAGGTCACGCCCGAAGCGCTGATGTCCGGCTGGCCAAATACTTTCCGCAGGAGCAGTTCGATCTGACCGGCACCAAATAGCCGTCAGCTCTGTCGGTTGCCCAGATCAGGTGCCGCGCCCAGTAGTGCGGCATACCGAACACCGATGTTCGCATGCTCTCTCATCAGGTTTTCGACCCGGGCGGACTCGTTGTTAACGAGGGCCTCGTAGATCAGGCGGTGATGAAACTGGGCCATCCGGATCTTTTCGTATTCCGCCGCCAGAGCATTATGCGCAAGCATGATCGAATTGGCTGATGCAAACGGCATGTGGTCGTTGCGAGCGATGGCCTCGCGAATGACTGAACTCTCGTCAGCGGCCAGAATGGTCTTGTGAAACAAAGCGTTCAGGCGGCTCCACTCCTCAAGGTCGCCCGCCCCAAGCGAACCTTTTTCGAGCAAGGCCTCGCCATCGCGAATGCATTGAGCCAGTGTTTGCCGGCTTTGCTCCGACAGCCCGTTTTCGGCCAGGTTTCGCGCGGCCAGTCCTTCCAGCACCCCTCTGACCGCAACCGCCTGCAGGATATCCGCGTCAGAGAACTCGCGAACGATCAGCGCTCTTTTGCTCACGCGCTGTAGCAACCCCTCTTGCTCAAGCGAGCGAAACGCCAGTCGAACTGGCGTTCTGGACACGCCGAGATCTGCGGCAACCGCTGTTTCGGCCATCCGGGAGCCCGCCGGATACGCCTGATCCAGAATTTTGGCCCGAAGCCGGGCAAGAACGCCGCCTGGACTACCGTCACTCGTCATACAATAAATCCTCTGAAGTGGGTATCATTGGATCCCGTAATGAGATACTAGCTTCTCTGAGATCCATTCGCTACGCTAAATGGATCCATTCAGTTAACAGCAAGGAGACTTTCCATGTTCCCGGTCAACGCCTGGTATGTTGCCTGCACCCCGGATGAAATTGACGGCAAGTTGCTGAGCCGGACGATTTGCGGGCAGAAGATCTGCCTTTATCGCGCCCAGGGCGGACAAGTCACCGCCCTTGAGGATTTCTGCCCGCATCGAGGCGCCCCACTGTCTCTGGGTACCTTGAACGAAGGCATCCTGACCTGTGGTTATCACGGCCTGCAAATGGGCTGTGATGGCAAAACAATCGCCATGCCGGGTCAAAGAGTCGACCGCTTTCCAACCAATAAGACCTATTCGGTGGTCGAGCGATACGGATATATCTGGATCTGGCCGGGAACGGCCACCGACGCGAATCCTGACAGGATTCCCAAACCAGCCTGGGCCGACCGGCCTGACTGGACAGTCGGCGGCGGCATGTTTCATATCAACTGCGACTACCGCCTGTTAATTGACAACCTGATGGATCTGACCCACGAAACCTATGTCCATGTCGGCAGCATCGGGCAAAAGGAAATCGACGAAGCCCCGCCAAAAACCAGCTTCAAGGATGAGCAAGTCATTACGGAGCGGCAGATGACCAAGCTGATCGCACCGCCCTTCTGGCAGGCAGCGATGCGCAGCCACAATCTTGACCCGGATGCCGAGGTAGACCGCTGGCAGGTTTGCCGCTTTGTTGCTCCCAGCAATGTGCTGATTGATGTAGGGGTTGCGCTGGCCGGAAAAGGCGGTATTAATGCAGCGCCGGAAGCCAAAGTCTCAGGCATCGTGGTCGACTACATCACGCCCGAGACAGAAACCTCTTGCTGGTATTTCTGGGGGATGGCTCGTCACTTCCAGGCAGACGATCCCGCACTGACTGAGTCAATCCGGATAAACCAGGAGAAGATCTTCACCGAAGATCTCGAAATGCTGGAGCGTCAGCAAATCAATCTGAGCGAAAACCCCGAGCGCAAACTGCTGAAGCTGAACATTGACGCAGGCGGCGTGCATGCCCGGCGGATCATTGATCAATGGTGCGAGGCCGAAGGGTCGCGCACCAAGACCGAAACGAGAGTCACTGAATGACAGTCAAAGCAACCCCGTTGAAGATCGGTTTTATTGGCCTGGGCGTCATGGGCTCGCCCATGGTCGGGCATCTTGTCGCAGCGGGCCACCAACTGACGGTCTATGACCTTGAGCTTGCCCGCGCCCAACAACTGGTGGACGCTCTGGAGGGCAAGCCGTTAATTGCGGATTCGCCAGAAGCTTTGGCCCGCGCCAGTGACATCGTATTGACGATGCTGCCCAACGGTGAAGTCGTCCAGGAGGTTGCGCTGGGTCCGGCAGGCTTGCTGAAGGGTTTTAAACCCGGCTCTTTGCTGCTGGACACCTCCTCATCACAGCCCTGGCTAACCGAACAGACCGCCGCTCGACTGGCCGAGCAACAGGTAGCCATGGTGGATGCACCCGTATCTGGTGCTCAGTGGGGTGCCGAGGCCGCCGCGCTGGTCTTTATGGTTGGCGGGGCTGCAACCGATGTCGAGCGCGTCAGGCCGGTGCTCGGATGTCTCGGCCCGTCAGTCTTCCATGTTGGCGATCTCGGCTGCGGGCATGCCATGAAGTGCCTGAACAATCTGATTACGGCGATGACTTTCAGCGCCACCGCCGAAGGGTTGATGATTGGAAAGCGCTACGGTCTTGACCCAGATGTCATGGTGGATGTGCTCAATGCTTCAACCGGTATGTCATGGATCAGTCAGACTCATATCAAACAACGCATTACCAGTCGCACGTTCGACGACCCTTTCAAACTGGAACTCATGCTGAAAGACGTTGGTATTGCCAACGCGCTGGCGCGCGAAACCAATACCTCGGCTCCGGTCAGCGCCCTGGGTCAGCAACTGTGGCAGGCTGCATCAACCGCAGCGGGGCCCGGAGCCAGCATCAGTGAACTGGCCCGCTGGGTCGAGTCACAATCCGGCACCGAAATTAGCGCCGGTGCCAAGCCCAGAAAGGCCTGACCCGGTGACAATGACAACAGAGCGAGAACTGGCCCGGTTCGCCGTAACGTTGGCGCCCGAGGCGGTGCCTGCGCCGACTCGTCAGATTTTGAGTCAGATGATGCTTGCGGTTGCCGGTACGGCGATTGCAGGTGCTGAAGAAGATGGTGTGGGTGCGCTTAGAGCACTATTGCTGGAAGCAGGTGGAACCGCACAGGCCACGACGCTAGTCTTTGGTGACCGCTTACCGGCAAGTGCCGCAGCACAATTGAACGGCACCATGTGCCGGGCACTTGACTACTGCGATGCGATGGCTCCGGGCCCGCATATCGGCTCAGCCCTTGTTCCGGCAGCCCTGGCCGCGGCCGAGCTCGCCGACGGGTGCTCCGGCGCCGAGTTTGTCACTGCTCTGGCGGCGGGCGCAGAAATCAGTTCCCGCCTGAACCTTCGCGAAGATCAATACGATGGCTTCGATCCGACGGGTCTGCCGGTCGTTTTTGGGGCGACAGCCGCTGCAGCGCGACTCCTGAAGCTCGACCAAACACAGACACATCATGCGCTGGCTCTGGCTTTTAATCGATGTGGCGGCAGTTTCCAGAGCCATGTTGACGGATCCCTAGGCGTGCGCTTTGTGCAGGGATGGGTCGCCCAGGCAGGTGTTCAATGCGCGCAACTGGCCCGCCGAGGCGTGACGGGGCCGACCAACTTCCTGAATGGCCACTACGGGTATGGTCACCTGTATGGGCGCGATACGATGGACATGTCGGCAGTCACCGCCGACCTGGGCAGGGAATGGCGCCTGCATCGAATGGTTTTCAAGAAATACCCAAGCTGCGGTGTCACCCAGGGGGTCACGGAGTTAACTTTGGCGATGCTTGCTGACGGACTCACTGCTGACAAAGTCGCGTCGGTGGAAGTGCGATTGCCGCCCTATGCACACCGGCTGGTCGGAAACCGGTTTGAACCCAAGCACAATCCGCGCGTCGATGCCCAGTTCAGTGCTGCCTATTGTGTAGCCAACGCCCTGGTCCGAAAGACGTCCACTTTGATTAATTTTTCTCCATGTCAGGTATGCGAGCCCGATCTGCTCGCCATGGTTGAGCGTATCAATGTGGTTGCCGACCCGGCGATGGATGCACGCGGCCATGCCTCTGTCGATCTGACTGTCACCCGCACTGACAAAACTGTGTTGCATCGTGGCTTGGATACGCCACCCGGTTTTCCCGGTGCCGAACTGACGACCGCCCAACACCTGGCGCGTTTTGAAGACTGCCTCGCTTATGCCGCTCACCCAATCGATCCGTCACAGACCGGTAGCTTGCTGCGCGCCCTGGACACCATGGAGCAACTGCACGATATCCGTCTGCTGATACCCCTGCTTGTATCGAAAACGATTTGATGCCTGATTCAGGCGCAAGTCTCAATTGAATCTCGATTCATCACTTAGCAATTCAAGACCAATCCAAGGAGAGACAATGTCTAAAACCCTTATCAAAACCGTCATTGCCAGTGGACTACTCAGCGCAACAGCGGTCGCCAGCGCGCAAGTCACGCTAACCGCCTCGAGCTGGGTCCCGGCAGCCCATTTGCTGTCGCGCGCCCAGGCAGACTGGTGTGGCGAAGTCGCCAAGGCCACTGACAACCGCGTAAGCTGCAAAATACTGCCCAAGGCGGTCGCTTCTCCGCCTAAGACTTTTGACGCGGTTCGGGACGGACTGGCCGATTTGTCGTTTGGGGTACACGGGTACACGCCAGGCCGTTACGAGCTTACCAAGATCGCTGAACTCCCGGGTCTGGGCGACTCGGCGATCGCCACCAGTGTTGCCTACCAGCGCATCTACAATAAGCATCTTGCCAAATTCAATGAAGATCGCGGTCTGCATGTCATTTCGCGCTTCACCCACGGTCCTGGCGTGATTTTCAACAACAAGCGCCCGATCAAAACACTGGCCGATCTGGACGGGATCAAATTCCGGGTGGGCGGCGGTGTGGTCAATGAGATCGGCAAGAAGCTCAATGTCAACATGACGCTCAAGCCTGCACCGCAGTCGTATGAATTGTTATCTTCTGGTGTGGTCGACGGTGTCTGGTTCCCGCAGGAATCGATCACTTCGTTCAAGCTCGAGAAGCTGATCAAGTATCGCACCACAGTCCCTGGCGGCTTGTATAACACCAGTTTTGCGCTCGTGATGAACCCGGATACCTGGAACAGCATTCCGAAGGCCGATCAGACGATTATCAGCAAAATTTCAGGTGAATGGGCCGCGCGCTTCATTGGCAAGTACTGGGACGACGAAGACGTTCGTAGCCGGGCGGCTCAACAAGTTGCCGGCATTGAAGCCACCGAAGCTGATGCGGCGTTCATTGCGGAGTTCCGTGCAAAGACTGCTTCAATCGAAAAAGAGTGGATCAAAAATGCCGAAGCAAAAGGTCTGAAGAACGCGGCGCAAGTTCTCAAAGAGTTCCGTGCTGAAATCGCCAAAATGCAATAAATTCTTGATGGCTACCGGTGTTTTGATCCAAGCATGAAACGTATCGAAAGTGTTTTTGCAAGCATTGCTGCCATTGCATTGTTTGCCATGATGTGGCTGACCGTCGTTGACGTGATTGGCCGTAAATTTCTTGCCAACTCGCTAGTCGGCGCCGTCGAGTTGACTGAAATATTCATGTTGCTGACGATCTTCATCGGCTTGCCTCTGACCTCCCGCGCCGGGGAGCATATCGTTTTTGACCTGCTCGATCAGGTTCTGCCTGCGAACCTGCTACGGTTTCAGCGCGCCTTGTCGCAGTTGTTGACTTCGCTGGTGCTAATTGGCGCCTCACTGGTGGTTGGTAAACGAGCCGCTCGTACGCTTGAGTATGGGGACACCACAGCCCAACTGGAAATCCCGCTGGGGCATTTCCATTACCTGATTGCCGTCCTGTTGATGGTCACAGCCGGCATTCATTTGTTGCTATTCGCCAGAGAAACCTGGCTTTTCCGAGAGAGAGACGCTCAGTGACGGCTGGTTTGATTGGTTTTGCGGCAATGTTCGGACTGATGTTTTTAAGGGTCCCGATTGCGATCAGCATGGGCCTTGTGGGCGTCATCGGAATGGGCTTGATTCGCTCGTGGCCGGCAGCGATGTCTTCGGCAGCGACTGAATTCATCGATATAGCGGCCTACACTTTGTCAGTCGTACCGCTGTTCGTACTGATGGGTAACTTTGTTACCCGGGCGCGCATGTCCCGGGATTTATACCAGGCGGCCTATTCCGTTGTTGGTCACTGGCGCGGCGGGCTCGCTTTATCGACCATTGTGGCCTGTGCCGGATTTGGGGCAATCTGCGGATCATCGATCGCCACAACCGCAACTATGGCACGAGTGGCGATGCCAGAAATGCAGCGATTTAATTACGCGCCTGCGTTCGCGGCAGGATCGATCTGCGCCGGCGCAACGCTGGGGATTCTGATTCCGCCTTCGGTCATCATGGTGATTTACGGCATCATGACCGAACAAAGCATCGGTGCCTTGTTTGCAGCCGGCGTGATTCCGGGTTTGCTCGCTACCGCACTTTACATGGCTGCGTCTGCGCTGATCACCTGGAGGCGGCCTGACTACGGCCCGCCCGGACAACGACCCACCACGACTGCGCGCTGGGCTGCGCTGCGCAAAATTTGGGGTGTCCTGGTCTTGTTTGCTCTGGTGATGGGCGGCATGTATGGCGGTTTCTTTACCCCGACCGAAGCCGCTGGCGTGGGTGCCGCAGGCGGGTTTATTTTTGCACTCGCTCGCGGTTCGTTGACACTGCCTGTGTTACGTGAGGTTCTGGTGGAGTCGGCCCGTACGACGGCTATGTTGTTCACCATTGTGATTGGTGCCTCGTTGTTTGCCAACTTCCTGAACTTTACGGCAATGCCCGACGAGTTGACCGCGTTTGTCACTCAGTTCAATGTTGAGCCGATTTACGTCATTATTGCGATTTGCCTCGTTTATGTGATTCTCGGAACGGCAATGGAGAGCCTGTCGATGATGCTCCTGACGGTTCCCATATTCTTCCCATTGGTTACTAATCTCGGGTTTGATCCGATCTGGTTCGGAATCCTGATTGTTTGCGTCATTGAAATAAGCTTGATTACACCTCCGGTGGGTATGAATATCTTTGTGCTTTCAAGCGTTTTGCCGCAAGTTAAAACCACTGAAATCTGGCGCGGCGTACTGCCTTTCGTCGGTGCTGACCTCGTGCGAATTGCTATTCTTATCGCGTTCCCTGCGATTACCCTGTATCTGCCAAAGCTGTTTAATCTCTGACAAACTTCCCAGGCCCTCACCATGACAAAACCTGAATCGGCTCCCGTTATCACACCGGAAATGATCGCTGCCTTCCAGCGAGACGGTGTCCTCGTCGTGCGAAACGCAGTCTCTCAAGACTGGGTCCGCCGCATGATTGAAATAACTAATCAGCAGATGGACTCTCCCGGACAATGGGTCAACGATCAGCCTGAAGATGACAGCAAGGGACGACTCTTCACCGATCGGTATCTCTGGCCAGTCAACCCGCAAATCAAAGCGTTCGCGATGGACTCCGGTGTGGCCGCTATAGCCGGCCAACTAATGGAGAGTCAATACTGTCGCCTCTACTTTGACCACTTGCTGGTGAAGGAGCCAGGCACCAGCGCTCGTACGCCATGGCACCAGGACGTTCCTTACTGGCCGTTCGGCGGCAAGAAGATCGCCTCTTCCTGGGTCGCATTAAGCGATGTCAGTGTCGCTGAAAGCGCGATGGAGTTCGTCCGTGGCTCGCACAGTGATGGAACCTATTACGCACCGGCAGTGTTCGGAGATCCCGCGAAAAGCGCCAGCACCGGATGGCAAACCCAATCCGAGAGTGAGCCAGTCCCCGATATCGAGGCAAACCGCCAGGATTTCGATATCGTCGGCTGGGACATGAAGGCTGGCGACGCCGTTTTCTTTTCGGCCTGGTTATTACACGGCGCCTGCGGCAACGCCTCGCCTGACAAACGTCGTATGGCTATCTCAATCCGTTGGCTGGGCGATGACGCTATCTGGTCGCCACACCCAGGATCAGACCCCACTGTCACGCAGGCCGATGTCAATGTTGAGCCTGGCGCTTTGGCCAGCGATGACACCCGTTTCCCAGTGGCATGGAAAGCCGCAAGCGAACCGACCAACCAACCAATCGAGACAAACCTATGAATCAGCACCTTATCCCGTGGTTCCACCGGGCCTGCAAGATCGCAGGCGTGATCTCATTAGTCGGCGTTACCAGCGCGGCTTACTCCGCAGACGTGACGTTGCGACTCCATCAGATGTTGCCCCCGCAAGCGACGATTCCTGCCAAAGCCATCAAACCCTGGGCCAAGAAAGTTCAGGCCGACAGCAAAGGGCGAATCAAAATTCAGCATTTTCCGACCATGCAACTAGGCGGTAAACCGCCAGAACTTTTTGATCAGGCCAAATCCGGTGTTGTCGATATCATTTGGACGGTCCTGGGTTACACACCAGGCCGGTTTCCCAAGTCCGAAGTCTTTGAGCTTCCCTTTTTGACTGGTTCGGCCGAAACCTCTTCGCGCGCTTTCCAGGAATATGTCGAACAGAATTCACTCGATGAATTCAAAGACGTCAAGCTGATCGCCGTGCACACCCACGGGCCCGGACTGTTTCATAGTCGTAACCCGATTACGAAGCTCGAGGATCTGAAAGGAATGAAAGTGCGCGGCGGTTCCCGCGTCGTGAACATCATGCTCGAGCAGCTTGGCGCGACGCCGGTTGGCATGCCGGTACCGTCAGTTGGGCAGGCTTTGTCAAAAGGCGTCATTACTGCGACGACCATCCCCTGGGAGATTGTCCCGCCCCTGAAAATTCAGCAGATCGTCAAAAACCATACCCAGTTCACCGGCCAGACTGGTCTCTATACCCAGACGTTCGCGTTGGCCATGAATAAAGCAAGCTACGACAAGCTACCAGCCGACCTCAAACAAGTCATCGACCGGAACTCGGGCGTTGAAGTTGCCGCCGCTTTCGGCCGGGCGATGGACGACGGGGACAAACTCGGTCAGAAGCTTGCGAACAAAGCCGGCAACAACATTGTGCGACTTGATGCAACCGAGACTCAACGATGGCAGCGGGCGGCAGCCGGCGTCAGAGCCACCTGGTACAAAGAAGTCGCCGCGAAAAACATCGATGGTCCCAAGCTGGCCGCCGAGGCCGAGCGCCTGGTGGCCAAGCACAGCAAATAGGCGCCACTACGCTACTGATGGGCTACTACTTCTATAGCGTTTGCCGGGCTCTGGCGTGGTTCGGCGGTCTGGTTCTGGTACTGATAGCAATCGGCAGCGTGGTCAGTATTATCGGCCGCGCGCTGATTCCCTGGGGTTTGGGTCCGATTCCCGGAGACTTCGAGCTGGTAGAAGCTGGCACGGCTTTGGCGGTGTTCAGCTTTCTGCCCTGGTGCCATCTCAAGCGCAGTCATGCGGTGGTAGACATGCTCTGGAATCACTATCCCGAGCGGCTGAAATCCGCGCTTGGAATGTTCACCGATATCTTGATGCTTGTGATCTGGAGCTTGATTGTCTGGCGTATGAGTGTCGGGCTGACCAACTATCATGAGAACGGAGAAGTAAGCTTCATTTTACAAATGCCAGTCTGGTGGGGTTATGCCGCAGCGTTTGGACCGGCGTTGATCGGCTGCCTTGCCGCAGGATGGCGGCTGTTGGAAACACTCGGTGTGGCCGAACCACCGATCGGTTTTGAGCACGACCCGACAGCGGCCCACTAATGGACTCGGTCTGGCTTGGTGCGGCATCATTTCCCTTGCTGCTATTGCTCATTTTCTGCCGGATCCCTATCGGGCTGGCCATGCTGGCAATCGGCCTGGTGGGTGCCTGGCAGGTATTCGGCAGTGTCGCTCCGGTCCTGAATCAACTCAACACGCTGGCTTATAGCCAGTTTTCCAGCCACTCGCTTTCAATCGTGCCGCTGTTTCTCCTGATGGGGCAGTTCGCGACGCTCGGCGGCATGTCGAAGGCGCTGTTCAAAGCGGCGGAAGCTTTTATCGGCCACCGCCAGGGCGGCATTGCGATGGCCGCAGTCGGGGCTTGCGCCGGGTTCGGTGCGATCTGCGGGTCGTCTCTGGCGACCGCTGCAACAATGGGTCAGGTCGCTCTGCCTGAACTGCGTCGTGCCGGATACGCCGGCAGTCTCTCGACCGGGGCTTTGGCGGCTGGCGGCACGCTTGGCATCTTGATTCCGCCGTCAATCGTCCTTGTAATCTATGCCATCCTGGCAGAACAGAATATCGCGAAGATGTTCGCGGCGGCGATCGTTCCAGGCATTCTTGCAGCGCTCGGCTATATGGCAGTTATTTCAATCGTGGTGCGGGTGAATCCGAAATTGGCCGGACGCAAAGCGCCTGCCCCCTGGCCGGAGCGGTTTCAGGCATTGCTGGCCGTCTGGCCTGTTTTATTGATTTTCGCGGTCGTGGTGGGCGGCATCTACGCCGGCATCTTCACCCCGACCGAAGGCGCTGCCGTCGGCGTCGTTACAACCGGAATACTCGCCTGGCAGCGCGGCGGCATCACGCGCCGCAAGTTTCTGGACGCACTGGAGGCCACTGCTACGGGCTCGGCGATGGTGTTCCTGATTGTGCTTGGCGCTGCCGCCTACAACACCTTCCTGGCTTTGTCTCAACTGCCTCAGGAACTCGCTGATTGGGTCGGCACTCAGGGCTTCAGCCCGTTCGTGGTGTTGTGGGCAATTCTGGTGTTCTACTTGATTTTCGGCTGTGTGATGGACTCCTTGTCCATGATTCTGTTGACGGTGCCGATCTTCTTTCCGATGATTACCCAGCTCGATTTCGGGATTGGCCCCGAAGAAACCGCCATCTGGTTCGGCGTGCTGGTGTTGATTGTCGTCGAGGTAGGGCTGATCACACCGCCGGTCGGGATGAACTTGTTCATCATTCAGTCGATGGCGCCGGGGGTTTCCATCAGGGACACCTGGCGAGGCGTCTGGCCCTTTGTGGTCAGCGATCTTGCCCGGGTTGTGCTTCTGGTCTTGTTTCCGGGTATTACGCTGTTTGTGATCAGCTAGGCGACACCAGTGTGCTATGCCACCTCGAATATCTTGAGCCTGACGGCGCTGGCATCACGCGCACCCGAGCCAACGGCGATCACCCGGTTTAACCAGTCGTAACGCGGGTCGCCGGTCTCGAAGCGCGGCTGGGTTCGCATGTAATACGCTGAAGGATCAACCGTTTCCCCCCGGGCGAGTGCATCGATGACCTCTTGCGGCCCATGACGCAGTCCGAAGTTGCGGATCTCGATCACCGCACCGTCATTGGTTTCCATGGCGTATCGTGTATCGAGCTCGGCTAGATTCTGCCCATAGATCGCCTGCCAGTCGGCGCCGACATTCAATATCCGGCCGGACAAGCGCTCGCCGCTTACCTCGCCGCCAATAATTGGAATAATGCGGCGGCGGCCGCGCGGAGCCTCCCCCATCTCGATCGGGGTCCCCAGTTCAACCAAAAATTCGCACAGAAAAATCAGTTTGGGTTCAGGAATATTCATCAGTTCTCCCGGCCGGGCTGGCCGATACGTCCGAGTAAATCAAGCAGGGTTGCTCGCTCGGCCTCAGAAAGCTGCTCAGTCGCCGGCGCTTCCATGTGCAAGGAAATGCGATAAGCCCTGCTTTGCAGCGCTTTTCCCTCTGTGGTCAGTTGCAGCAGATGCGAGCGGCCGTCATCACGATTGCGCACCTTTTGCAGCAAGCCTTTTCGGGTCAGGCGGGCCACAATAACCGTGAGATTCGGGGGCTGAATTCGAAGCAGCCCGGCCAGGACTTTTTGGGTTAATCCGGAATTGCCAACCAACGCGGTCAGCAATGTGAATTCGACTGGACTCAGCCCGAGCGGCTGGCGGATTGATTGTTCAAAACGATCCCGCATCTGCAGGTTTGCCTTGACCAGGGCATAACCGAGCAAATGTCCCATGGCCAGATCGAAGTCAGCCTGAACTGAATCACTGGACGCTCTGGCACTAACAACGGAAAGACTCATCGCGGGGCCGCCTGTTTGCGACTCGCCAGCACTACTTCAGCCGAGCCCTCAAGGGCACCGTGCAGGGTTTCAACCAGCGCTGCACGCGCTTTGAGTACGGCTCGCTGATTGATAGAGCCTTTATCCGTGACCTCACCATTATCAATAGTGGGAGGAGTCGTCATCAGCATGGCTCTTGCCACCCGCGTTGCGCTACCGCTACCCTGCTCCCAGAGCGAATCGACCAGAGTTTGCAGCCATGCTCGAACCGGCGCACTGGCGTAAACCGCAGCGGGATCTTCCGCTCCCATTCCCGCGAGCGCAGCACATTCGTCAAGTCGCGCAAAGACGAACAAGCCGACATCATCATGGTTCAGGCCAGTCACCACGACGTCTTGTACATATGGCGAGCCGGCCAGCACGGCTCGGGTTCGCAATGGCCCCACACTGACAAAGGTTCCGCTGGAAAGCTTGAAGTCCTCGGCGATCCGGCCGTCAAACAGCAAACCGAGCGAGACATCATCGGGGTCAAGCCAGACCGCGCCGTCGCCAGTGCGATAAAAACCTTCCTGATCAAATGCCTCTGCGGTGAGTTCGGGTGCTCGCCAATAACCGGGCATTACATTAGGACCCCGAAACCGAATTTCCTGTTTGTCGCCCATCGGCACGAGCTTCGCTTCAACGCCCGGACAAGGCAAACCGATACTGCCGGCAGGCAGACCGGGCTTGACAGCGAATGTCGAGGACGGCGCTGTTTCGGTCATGCCTAAACCGGTCACAACGCTGATGCGTTCGCCGATTGCCGATTCTGCCGTCGATTCGAGCATGTCTTGGACGGTCTGGGACAAGCCTGCGCCAGCATAGAAATAGCACTTGACCCGCTTGAGCAGAGATTCGCGCAAGACCTTGTCCTGGGTCATGGCACGGGCGATCTCTTCGAAGCCTTTGGGGACATTAAAATAAACCGTCGGTGAAAGCTCGCGCAAATTGCGCAGCGTTTCACCAATCAGAGCCTGTGTCGGTTTGCCATCGTCAATGTACAGACTTCCTCCGTTATAAAGCGCAATGCCGACATTGTGGCTACCGCCGAACACGTGATTCCAGGGCAGCCAGTCAACCAGCAGCGGCGGTTCTTCGGTCAGAAAAACCAGCGACTGACTCAGCATCTGCTGGTTCGCGCAAATCATCCGGTTAGTGGTAATGACCGCTTTGGGCATCTTGGTGGAGCCAGAGGTGAACAGAAATTTCAGTATTGTGTCACCGTCAACCTGCTCAAATGCCTTGTCAACCTGCACGCCGGCACTGGCTTGAAGCCAGTCGGAGTAGTGCTCGGTTTTACGCCCCGGCACGATACCTGTGACGCTCAGGACCGGCGTCTCCTTCGGGACAGCAGCGGCTATGGCAGTCGCAAATACATCGGCATTATCAACGAAGATCAAACCAGGCGTGATTTGCCCGACAACATATTCGAGTTTGCTGAAGTCATTGGAGATCAATGAGTAAGCAGGCGATACAGGCGCGTGCGGCACGCCTATCCAGGCGCATGCCAGGGCGATATTCAGATGTTCAATGCTGTTGCCAGACAAGATCGCCACCGGCCGCTCGGTACTGACATTCTGCTCAAGCAGCGCCTGACCCAAAGAGCGCACGATACTTACAGTCTCGGCAAACGTCTGTTTAATCCATTCGCCGTCGGCGCCGCGACGGGCAACGAATACCTGCTCAGGCGTTTGTTCCGCCCAATGGGCAAGCCGGTCACACAGGCGTTGCGGATAATCCTGGAGGGCTTCGCGCGAGCGAATCACTGTTACACCGTCCTCCCGCAGCTCTACCTCGGCATCAAGACATCCGCCAATTGTTGCCTGGCGGTAGCGACCCGGCGTCTTCAATGATCTTCTCCCGCTGGTTTGACTTTCTCGGCACGACCATCCAGGAAGGCCTGCATGCGCGCTTTGGCGTCATCGTCGCTCTGGGCGACAGCAGCCATCAGCGATTCAGTAAACAAGCCTTCGTTGGGGCCTTGCTCCGCGATTCTGGGCAGGGCATGCATAACCGCATAGTTCGACATTGGTGAGTTCTTGGCAATCCGGTGGGCCATCGCGAACGCCGTCTCCAGCCCTTGATCGGGTTCAACCTGGTAATTCACCAGGCCGACCGATTCCGCCTGAGCGGCATCAAACCGTCGGCCGGTCAGCATCAAATCGGTAACGCGCGAAACACCGATAAGGCGACTGATTCGAACTGAGCCACCCCCGCCGAGAAACAAGCCCCGCTGCCCTTCCGGTAAGGCGAAGAATGCCGATTCTTCGGCCACTCGCAAGTGACAGGCAGAGGCCAGCTCGAGACCGCCGCCAATCACCGCGCCGTTCAGAGCCGCGACAACCGGAGCCCGTCCGTACTGGATCTGGTCAAAAGCAGCATGCCACATTCTTGAATGAGCGACGCCACCAGCTGCACCATGGCTCGATAATTCAGATAAATCGAGACCGGCGCAGAAGTGCTTGCCCTGGCCGCTTAAGACCACGGCGCGAATGCTCTCCGGCATCTGACTGAAACAATGCTGAAGCTCGGCAATCAGCGAATCGCTCAGGGCGTTTCGCTTTTCAGGACGTTGCAGTTGCACATGCCAGACATTCTGAGTGCTGCTCACGGACAAGGTTTTATATTGGTCGAATGGCGCGCCGGCCGGGGTGAAATCAAACGATTGGCTCAAGTGGGCTCCTGGATTGGAAGAGACTGTGTGTGTTGACTGAAAACGGGTTTTATCGTGCAGGGTTTTGGCCGTCAGACTTGCTGATCACAAGATAGTTATGCATAATAACTATAATGTCAAGCATCGGTCCAGCCTGATCAGGCGCAGCCCAACCAAGCCAACAACCCCGGAGAGCCCTTAATGAATATTGATGAATTAGTCGCCATTGACGTTCACACCCACGCCGAGGTTTCCTGCCGGCAACCGGCTGATGCCAATTGGCTCCCCTATGAGGAAGCAGCCAACAAGTATTTCAAGGCTGGTAAGCGCCCTACGATTGCCGAGACTATCGAGTATTACCGTGAGCAGAAAATAGGTCTGGTGATGTTTACCGTTGATAGCGAACACATGATCGGTAATCGACGCATCCCCAATCAGGAAGTGGCAGATGCCGCTGCCGAGAACAGCGACATTATGATTGCGTTCGCCTCAATAGATCCGCACAAAGGGCGAATGGGCGTACGTGAAGCCCGTGAACTGATCGAATCCGGGGCTATTAAGGGCTTCAAGTTTCACCCGACGTTGCAGGGTTTCTTTCCCAATGACCGGATGGCGTATCAACTGTACGAAGTGATTGCCGAGTACAAACTACCGGCAATTTTCCATTCCGGGCATTCTGGCATTGGCACCGGCATGCCCGGTGGCGGTGGTCTGAAGCTCAAATACTCCAACCCGATTCACGTTGATGATGTCGCAGCAGATTTTCCGGACATGACGGTAATCATCGCGCACCCGTCGTGGCCGTGGCAGGACGAAGCCTTGTCTGTCTGCCTGCACAAACCCAATGTTTATATTGATCTGTCAGGTTGGAGTCCAAAGTATTTCCCCAAGGAACTTGTGCAACGGGCCAACAGCCAGCTCAAACACAAGATGTTGTTCGGCTCCGACTATCCGCTCATCGCGCCCGACCGATGGATATCAGACTTTAAAGACGCTGGATTCAAACCGGAAGTGCACGACTTGATTCTCAAGCAGAACGCGATCAAAGCACTCAAGCTTGGTGGCTAGCCGGACGGACTCCCGGCAATGACCGCACTGGCACCTTACCCGGTTGGCCCGGATACTGAATGGGCGTTTCAGCGCTATGAACAAGTCCGGCACCGGATGCCCGCGCCGGACTTCCCGGCGACCTCTGTCAGCGCGCACGACCTGGGCGAAGTCGCCGGTCATTTTGACGCGTTTATTCTGGATGCGTTTGGCGTCCTGAATATCGGTGCCACGGCTATAGCCGGAGCGTGTGAGGCGATGGCGAATCTTCGCCGACTGGGGAAACAACTTTGCGTGCTGACCAATGGCGCCACCCAGACGAGACAGCAGTCCCTCGACAAATACAACTCGCTCGGGTTTGATTTCTCACCACATGAGCTTGTCTCCAGTCGCGATGTGGCAGCCAACAGTCTGGCCAGCATACAGGCTGACATTATCTGGGCCGCTGCGGCCGGACCGGGCGATGATTTCTCGGACATCCCGGCAACGGTTATCGATTTGATAGATCAACCGGACGCATTCGCCCGCGCCGGTGGTTTTCTGTTTTTATCCAGTGCCCGCTGGACCTCCCGACTCCAGCAACAATGGCTTGATTCGCTCCGACAAAACCCGCGGCCGGTAGTGGTGGCCAACCCCGATCTGGTCGCCCCGCGCGAAACCCATTTGTCGCTGGAGCCGGGGTGTTATGCCAACGCGATGGCTGACGAATTGGGACTGTCAGTCAGATTCTTCGGGAAACCCTATTCGGAGGCGTTCGAGGTGGTGATGTCCCGCTGGCCGGATATTCAACCCGAGCGAATCGCAATGGTCGGCGACACCTTGCACACCGACGTCCTAGGTGCACATGCCGCCGGTATTAAATCGATACTGGTGTCGGACCATGGCTTGTTCGCTGCCCATGATTTGCAGACGTTCATCTCCAGTAGCGGCATTACACCTGATTTCATCGTGGCCACGCCGTAACAAGCGACTTAACGCGGCAACAAGACCTGGTCCAGCCTTCGACTGTTGAACGAGCACCAGTAAGTGCCGGGATCGGGCAGTTTCAGCCGCTGGCGCGTATTCTCGTGACACCTGGTGCACTGGTCATAGGTATATCCGGTGTCGGTGTGACGGCTGGTCTTGTTACGATATTTATCTCGTTGCGTGGCGTCAGGATTGGCTCCAGCACGTTGCCACAAGACCTGGCAATCGAAAAAGCCGACCCTGACTGTCCGCGAAGCAGACAGCGCACTCTGATTGCCGGCCGCATCAACCAGCCGCGCCCGATACACCAGAGAACTTGGCGACTGTCCGGCCGCCACCGTGTCACCGGCCAGCGAGATGCCGTGGTCATGCCGGTAAGTGCCAGACCTCACACCGTTTGAATCAGCCGCACCGGTTTTTACCTCGCCAAGCACACTACTTCCAACCAATAACTCCACCCGGTCCTCGGCCGGCGCGCCCGATACCATTACGCTAACGTCCAGCGATGGATCCATGCTGCCCTTGCCGTCAGGGATGTCCCCGCCCAACTGACTGGCGGCAATGTTGGCAGAACCCGGCGCGTCTGCAAAAACGCTGGCCAGACGAGGTGTTGGTGGCCGCACGTTGTCAAAGATTAATGAGAACGGCGGATCCTGAGGTCTGCTCTCAGTACCGTTTGCTCCCACGACTACCGCCGTGTACTGGTATTGCGCCCCTTCGGCGCGGCTCTGGCTTGATAATCCAGCGTCGGTATACGTCCACTGAGTCGTGTTTTCCGGCCGCAAGATGGTTTCCGCAATCTGCCCGTCAGGACCGAGTCGTCTCAGAACAATTTTTTCGCCGCTTGCCAAGGGATTACCGAGCGAACCACGGATTGTTGGGGTTGAGTCGTCAGTGGCCCCTCCCGAAAAGACCGGGCCGGTCTGGCTCGAAAAATTTGACCTGAAATTATCATCGGCACTAAGCACTTGCGCGGCGTTTGTCACGTTACCCGTGGCAATCGACAACCTGAATGGCGGAGTTACCACCACACCGCGTGCCCCACCCGCATTCTGGATCTGGGCGCTGAAACTGTAATTTCCGTCCGGCAGATTGCCGACCTGGAAGCGCCAGGCACCGGAAGATTCCAGGGTTGCCACACCGATGTCGGCACCGTTGTTCAAAATTCGGACCGCCTCTCCGGCCAGCAGGCGGGCACTGGTGGTACCGCCTAACAAGGGCGACGAATCATTGGTGACGCCACCGTCAATCAGATTACCAACCACAGGCTGAACGTTATCAATCGCTTCGGTTACAGTTGCCGTGGTTGCACTGGGCGGCGGCAGCGGGGCTGTCTCGGTCGAACAGGTTAGCGGCGCAGCGATGATGCTGTTATGACAACTCGAACAGAACGTGCCGTCAGGCGCAGGTGGATGCGCCAACGGCAATTCGCAGCGCCCGGTCAGGGGTTCAGCTTCAACCACTGGCCGTGGCGGCGGCAGCGCCGGAACAACGCATTCCAGAGGGGGGAGCACGGTGCCATTGGCCAGTGAACCACCGTTATGACAACTGGTGCAATCACTATTGGCGTTAACCAGAGCCGGCTCTCCGTTGCTCAGTTTGAAACTCGGTAACGGTCCACAGGCAGTTCCGGTCAACGGTGGTTGCGGCACAATTGCCGGGCGCACCGTATGGCATTCATCGCAATTGGGTCTGGCCCCAAAGCCCTGGGGTCTTCTCTGTGCCGTCGGGTTTGCCGGATCGTATCGCTCAGCAACCCGTCCACGTAGCTTCCAGTATCGACTTTGGTAATCGACCGCCATACCGGTCAGGCGATCAAATGGTCTTGAGCCGTAACCATGAAACCCGCCAGGCATGATGTCGCGCACCGGTGGCAGATTCAATACGCGACGCGGTTGCAGATCAAACAGAAATCCGTCGGCTGACAGATCGAAGTGAATTCCCCAGGCGTAGACCGCACCCGCTTGCTCCTGCCCGCCCAGCAAAACGACGAACAAACCCTGTTCCGTGAGAACCTTGCGAACGGGTTGCCCGGCTGGCAGACCGGCGATTGGGGTGGCAACAGTCTGGCCCGGTTGCACCAACTGAGGCAAGACGGTGCTCGCCTGCTGGCTAAAACTACCCCAGGTCAATACGGTGCCATCAGCCTTGAGGACAATCACATCATTATCCCGCGCAGAGAGCTGCACCACGCCGTCCAGTACCTCTCCACCCTGTTCAAGAACGGGCATCGGTGTAGCCCGGACCGAGTCCGCCTGTCCGTCGCCGAGCGCGCCAAACCCCCATGAAGCGCCCCAGGAATACACCCGACCGTCTTCGAGCAAGGCAAAGCTGGCGGCATTGCTTGCCCCAATCGCAATAGCGCCAGCGGGTAAGGCTACCGGCAGTGCAGTCAATGAACGTCGCGGCCTCCCGGCCTCGCCGCCCTGCCCCAATTGCCCAAATTCGTTGTCACCAAACGCATAAACCCGCCCATCGGCCAGACGGACCAGCGTGTGGCCGTAACCGCCCGCAACATGAGTTAGAACGCCGGGCAGATCAATCGTCGCCGCCTGATCAATTGACGCGCGATTCCCAGTACCCAGCTCGCCATTGACGTTGTCTCCCACCACCAAAATCTTCGAGCTGGAGTTGGCCGAGTCTGTTTTGATGAACAATCCGCCGCTGCCCAGGTTGCCGTAAACCATAAACCCTCGCTGATCATCTGCCGGTGTAACGTATTCCTCAATTTGTCCGGCAGTGCGTTTGGAGCTGTTGGTTTCGGTCGCTATTGCAACCGTATTGGCTGATCCGCTTGAACCGAGCCGGGCATCAAAGAAATAGCTGTCATAGCGCACGTTCCCGAACGACACAAGTTCAGGCAACGATGCCAAAGCGTCACTGTTGCCAAAGCGAAAGCTTTGTTGCGACAGTGCTGACGACAACTCAGAGGTAAGCGTGTGAGGATCGTAAGTCCGGGACCCGGCCGGCACTGCCTGCAAGCCGTCGGTGCGCGCATCCAGTTTGCCGTCCAGCAAATCCTGACTGAGTTGCTCGATTGCCAGTAGCGTTGGCGCGTCGGCACGGGTGTTATACATAGCCGCCTGTTTTGAAAACGCAATATTGACCAACCCGTACTTGCCACGCGCAGTGGTCGAGACTTCCCCTGAGCCTGTTTGGTCGCTGACAATGAACGGCAGGCGCGTGATCGAACTAAGATGCAAAGACGCGGGAAACTGCCGGTTCGTCAGGACTCGTACCGCTTCGTTCGATGCCTCGACGGCTCCCACGCCGGGCAAGGTCTCGTTGCTCTGTCCCAGAGACTGGCCGCAGACGGATACCGGCCCGGATCCACCCTGGCAGGACACTGCCAGTTGATACGCCGCCTCCGTGAACGGCGTGATTCCGATGTTGCCGGTGATGCGGGGCACTATTGCACGAATCCGCCGGTCTGCCCCAAACGGAACGTACTCATTTTTGCCCTCTTCAAAATAGCTCGCGTCTGGAGCGCCGGTCACTTCGATCAGAAGAGCACCTGCATAGTCTCGACCGGGACGAATCGTCACCATCCCTCTGACCGGATCGGTCTTGGCCCGGCCAAGCTCCGAGCCGTCAGGAAAAGTCACGATCACCAGGGCGTTTCGGAACTGACCGAGCGCACCGCCGGCTCCTATCCCTCCGGATCCGTCAGCCCCGTCACCAACACCTTCCCCGCCGCCCTGGCCTTCATAGTCCAGATCGCCGACAAAGCCGGTGCAGACACCGATTTCCGGGCAACTGGCCGCTACAACCGTACTGTCTCCGCCACCACATCCTGCCAGCAGCACTCCGAGGGCTAACGATGAAATCACCGTGACCAGGCGCGGCATAGCTATCTCCCTTATTTGGGTCAAATTTGGAAGATCATAGCGCCTTGCCATTCTCGTCACCATGCCTGACTATAGTGATTTCGGGCCACACCGTGAAAAAAAGCACGTTCACGCAGCATATCTCCCGGCTTGGCGCGAAAAAAAGGCGCACCTGTTAAGGTGCGCCCGCGCCTGTGTACTCAGACCGAAGACTACTTGTCTTTCAACAAACCAATCTGACGCATGTACTTCAGGTGCGCATCGAGAGCTTCCTGAGCCAGTGGGCTCTTCTTGGCAAAGTCGGTCCAGGCTCCAACCGCGATTTCACGGAACTTGTCGCGTTCCGACTGAGGCCAGTCAATAACGGTGATTTCGGTTCCGGCTTTATGCTCTGCAACCAACCGCTTGTCTTCCATGTCGGCGTCGCGTCGCATGCTGTTGTATGCCGCGATATACCAGGTCTCCAGCGCTTGCTGCTTGGCCGGACCAAGCTTGTCCCAGACTTTCTTGTTGACAATGAACTGCAACACCGCCATGGAGTGAATGCCCGGATAGATCGGGAATTTGGCCACCTTGTGCATGCCGCTGGCATTGTTGTTTACATAAGCCGAAGCGTCTGCCGCATCGACAACGCCTTTCTCGAGCGAGGTATAAACCTCGGAGAACGGCAAGGACACGGGGGCCGCACCCGCGCGCTTGAAGACTTCTGCAGCGAGGCCTTCAGGGGAGCGAATTTTTACTCCGGCAAGATCGGCAACCGACTTAATCGGTCGATTGGAAACCAGTGCCTCACGTGAATAAGGGCCGCAACCGACGACATGCACCTTGCCCTTGGTGTATTTGTCATACAACTTCTGGAGAATCTCCTTGCCACCGCCATGCATGCAAAAAGCCTGCAATTGATCCGGGGTGTCGTAGCCCGCGATCAAATCACCCATCAGCGCGAAAGCCGGGTCGCGTCCTGAAAAGTAGGCAACAGCATTCAGGTCACCGTCCAGGATGCCGTTGGCAACCGCATCAATGGTTTCACGGTGGGGTACAACCGCTTTGGTCGGCAGGACTTCGACTTTAAGCTCGCCGCCGGTCATGGCACCAAGCTTCGGACCCCAGTTGTCGGTCATGTAACGATGGGCCCAGTCGCCAGCGGTTGAACTGGACTGGAGTTTAAGCGTTTGCGCCTGCGCATCCGCGCCAACACTCATGGTGGTCAGTGCGACAGAAGCCGCCGCGACTGCAAGTATGAATTTCATTCTGATGGTCTCCGTTTATTGCCTGGTAATTAGCTTGTTTATCTAGGAAATAGAAGGACAGCCTGCGGGCAACCTGGCGCGGATCAGGAAAATCCGTCTGCCAATGCAAACATGAACCAGATAAGACCGCCTGCAAATAACATGCCGACAATCCAACCCCAGGGTCCATACCGTGAAACGTTATCGCTTCTTTGATCGCTGCTCATGAGTGTGCTTCATGTCCCTTGTTTGTACATGATCTGGCGCCCGCTCAGGCGCACCTGGGGCGCAGTGCCAAAAGTCTCCGTTGAGCACCCAAGCGCAGCCTAGCATCTATCCTCACTGAGAGCCAGCAGTCCATCACACCCCCAATGACACTGCCTGAAACGCAAAGTACAATCGCGCAAACCCGGGAGCAAACCCGAGCGCAAACCAGACAGACTCGACTGACAGACGAGGCTTGTTCGGAAGTCTAACTAACGAGACGAATACCAGCTTATGGCAACTGACGGCGCAACGCTCGCTCAATCAGAGATCGGTTCTGAACTCTCCAAGACTGAAAGCACAGACTTCTTTTCGTTTATCGATCACTTCAGTCGCTTTACCGGATTCTCGGTGGCCCAGTTCTATATTGTTTGCGCGTTTATCACTTTGTATGAAGTCGTCATGCGTTACGCGTTTGGAGCGCCGACTCAATGGGCGTTCGAAGTGGTGATGGTGTTGTGTGCAACTGCCTGGATGCTCTCAGCAGCCTATGTCACACTTGAAAAGCGGCATATCGGCATAACGGTTTTATATCTGGCTGCTGGTGAGAAAACCCGCTGGTATCTTGACTGGTTCGCGATGGCTGTCGGTATCATCGCCTTGTTCTTTCTGGTTGACGATACCCTGGTACGGTCACTCGAATCGATCGATCTGGTCGAGCGGGCTGGCAGTGCGTTTAACTCGCCGCTGCCGATGATGCTTAAAACCGCGCTGACAGTCGGTGCTTTCATGTACCTGATGCAGTTGCTGGTTAACTTTTGGCGCCATCACATTGGCGCTGCCGCCAGACTCGCCGTACTGATTCTGGGTGTGTTGATTCTGCTTCGCCTTGGTCTGGTTGTTGCGTCACACTATCTGGGCGAAAGCTCGGCAATAGGCGCGTTTTCCGCTGCAATCGGGGAAGGCGCGAGCGCGTTCTCCCCCTCGGAATTCGTTGATGCGAGGTCGGTCGGTATCGGCACGGTCAGCTTGTTGATCGTCGGGTTACTGTTGCTTCTAATGATGACCGGTATGCCGTTGGGGGTCGTCACCATGATTGTGTCGGTTCTGGTGGCACTGGTATTTTTTGGTTCGAATGGTCTGTACCTGGTTTCAACTAATGCGGTCGGCTTGCTCGAAAGCTATCCACTGGTAGCCGTACCCTTATTCGTTCTGATGGCATCCATTCTTGAGAAAGCAGGCATTGCCGAAGACTTGTTTGATGCGATGTCAATCTTTGCCGGACGCTTGCGCGGCGGGGTTGCCGTTCAGACAGTCGTGGTCGCAGTCATTCTCGCGGCCATGTCTGGTGTCATGGGCGGCGAGATCGTCATGCTCGGACTGGTGGCATTGCCGCAGATGCTACGGCTCGGGTATGACCGGCGCCTTGCGATCGGTGTTATTTGCGCTTCAGGTTCACTGGCTACCTTAATCCCACCCAGCATCATCATGATCGTCTACGGACTTTCGGCCCAGGTCGGTATCGGGGACTTGTTCATGGCCGGTTTCGTGCCGGGCCTGATGCTCGCTTCGTTCTATGCCATTTATGTCCTGGTCCGTTGCGCCATGAACCCCAAGCTGGCCCCGAACGCGGATGAAGTTGCATTATTGACGGGTGAAAAAAAGTCATTGTCAGGGGAACGGCTGCTGGCAGTGATTATGTGTATTAGTCTGATTGCGGTGGTGATGGGTTCCATTTATGCAGGTATTTCATCGGTTACCGAAGCGGCAGGGGTCGGAGTTGTAGGCGCCATCGTTGTTGCGGCTGTACGTAATCGCTTTAACTGGCACATGTTGCAGGAAGCGCTGACCGGCACCATGTCGACGGTCGGGACAATCATCTGGCTGATTATCGGCGCGGTCGCTTTTGTGGGAATCTACAATCTGATCGGTGGCGCCGAGTTCATGAAATCTCTGTTCACCGGGCTTGGACTACCCCCGCTGGGGGTTATTCTGGTCATGATGGGCATTCTGGTGATTCTGGGCACTTTCATGGAATGGATCGCAATTGTGTTCATAACCGTTCCGGTGTTTGCACCGGTCATTGTGGACATGGCCCCGCAACTGGGGATGGAACCGGAATGGGCTGCTGTGTGGTTCGGTATCTTGTTCGTGATGAATATCCAGATCTATTTCCTGTCGCCACCGTTTGGCCCTGCTTGCTTCTGGCTGAAATCGGTAGCGCCTCCGGAAATCACCTTGCAAGACATTTTTATTGCCGTGCTGCCGTTCATTGCCTTGCAGATCACCGGGCTGGTTCTGGTGGTCATGTTCCCCGAGATAGCGCTATTTCTGCCCAAGTACTTCAGTGGCAGTTAGCCAGTCAGTCACTAACTCTTCAAGACGGAAAACCCAACGATGATGCAATACGGTTTTGACCCGGTTCTGTTTAAAGGCAAGACGGTTGTCGTGACCGGGGCCGGGTCCGGAATTGGCGCCGCAGTCGCCCGCGCCTTCGGCGCCTGTGGAGCGCGCGTTATTGCTCACCGGGGGCGCACGCCTGGCGACTCGGTAGCCAACGGTGTTGCTCATGAGAATCTGTTCGCAGATTTCACCCAGGACGGCGAAACCGAAACGTTTATTCAAAGCGTGTTGAGTACCGCCCCGTCTATTGACGTTCTGGTCAACAATGCCGGGACCATGATGGGGCGAATCGCGGCAGAGGCGATCACCAATGCCGAGTATGAACGAATTGTCCATTTGAACCAGACCGCGGTGGTTCAGATTACCCGTGGCTTGCTGCCGGCACTCAGAGCCCCGGGCAAAGCGTCAATCATCAATACGGTCTCGATCAGCGCACGCACCGGTGGTAGTCCGGGGTCTGCCATTTACTCGGCCTCAAAGGCGTTTGTCAGTACTTATTCAAAAGCGCTTGCGCGGGAACTGGCTCCGGATGGCATCCGGGTCAACGCGATCTCGCCCGGCACGATTGATACCGGCTTTCATCAGCGCTACTCCAGCCGTGAAAAACTGGCCGCGACCGCTGCCTCGGTGCCTCTCGCCCGGCTTGGAACCCCGGCCGACTGCGCCCCGGCCTATTTGTTTCTGGCTGCCGAGATTATGTCCGGATACACCACCGGCCAGGTACTGGAAATCAATGGCGGGCAGTTAATCGCCTGAGCAAGACGTCTGATCGAGTAAGCGCGTTACAAAACAGCGAACAATGCCTTGGCGACTGTCGCAGCGTTGTCGCTCGTGACGCCAGCGACATTGGTACGACCGTCTTCAATCACGTATACCGCCTGTTCTTCCCGCAACCGGCTGACTTGTTCCACGGACAATGGCAGCAACGAGAACATGCCGCGTTGGTGTGCCAGCGCGCTAAACCGCTCTGAATTGTCGAGTTGGTTCAGTTCGGCGGCCAGTAATGAACGGACCGAATTTATCCGATCCCGCATCGCGGCCAGTTCGGCGACCCATTGGGTTTTCAGCCCGGCATCGGTCAGAATCAACCGAACAACTGCGGCCCCATGATCCGGCGGCATTGAATAAATCTCACGCGCAATCCGTTTGAGTTCGGCTTCAGCGATCTCGGCGTCTTCGGGGGTTTGAGCGACGATATACGCAGCACCAACCCGCTCCCGGTATAAACCAAAAATCTTGGAACAGGAAACTGCAACCAACGCCATCGGTAACTGTTTGAGCAACGCCCGCAACCCGGCAGTATCTTGTTCAATCCCAGCCCCGAAACCCGCATAAGCAAGGTCGATCAACGGTAGCCATCCGCGCACACTGGCACTTGCTGCCAGTTGTTCCCATTGCTCAACCGACAGGTCAGCGCCCGTCGGGTTGTGACAGCAGCCATGAAGCAATACTGCATCTTGCGGACCTAGCGCGTTGAGCGCCGCAAGCATACCGTCAAAATCAACCAGGCCGCTGGTCCGATCAAAATAGGGATAACGCGCAATTTGCAGACCGGTTGCCTGCCCAATCCCGGCCTGGTTCTCCCAGGTCGGGGTTGCAACGTGAAGCCGTTTGGCGCCGGCGCATTGCATTGCATATTCAAAACACAATCGCAAGCCGCCCGAGCCGCCGACCGATTGCAGCGCAGCCAGATGCCCGCCCTGTGCCAGGTCACTCCCAAAAACCTCTGCCGCGAGCGCAGCGCTGAATCCCGTATTGCCGGCCAGACCGAGGTAACTCTTGCTGTCTTCACTTTCGATCAAGCGACGCTCGGCAGCCTTGACGCTTGCCAGAACCGGCGTTCGTCCCAGTTCATCCTTGTAGACGCCCACACTCAGGTCAATTTTTCCGGCTCGGGCATCCTGGTTGTACAACTCCATGATACGCAGGATTGGATCGCCTTTCGGCTTGGCAGGTTTGGGGGCTGTGCTCGACATGGGATCAATGACTCTGTTAAAGATAAAATAGACTTTCCGGAGTCTACTCCGAACCGCGTGCAATACTGACCGGACTAAAAGCCGGCAGCTCGGTCTGGATCCGGTGGCGCTGCAACCAGCGGGTGATTTGTTCCCGGCGATCCGCGCTGCCGGTATTTAGAAGCACCCATTCGGCAAAACTCTCTGCCGCCGGGGTACCACCGGCCAGACGCTCAGGCTCCATCCAGCGTCGCAATCGACGTTGCAACCCCTGCTGGGTCAGGGCTGGCTCAGGTCGATCCGACGCGCCCAGTTCCCAGAGCGCAACCGGTCTCCCGGCCACAGCCAGTTCGCCGAGACAGCTCCGATAGGTATAAGCATGGTCGACCACCTGGTTGGCGGGCCCGGTTGACACCGCGCCTTGCAATGTCAGTCCTTCGAGCTGTCCGAAAACGGTCTGAGCGCCTACCGACTCGGTCTGATGCATCAGCGATAGAGCTTCCTGGTCCAGCCAGGTGATTGCCGTATCGACCACACATCCGGGGCAACTGATAAGTGTCGCCGGCAACGATCCGTAGGCGGTCATATAGGCGGCGAAGACGACGTCATGGTCTTGCAAGCGGCCGGTCGTGACCGGAATGACGACAGTCGGGGCGCGCCCGAATTTCCGCGCCAATTGTTCCGGCGCGGCATTCGATCCGACAGCGAGCACCGGGGTCAGGTCAGCACTGCGGCAGCGCTCAAGGTTACGGGCGCACCAGGGCAGCGCGCGTCCGCCAGTAAAAACATACGGTGCCAGCGGTCGGTGGTACGGGTAAGCAAGCGCACGCGCGATCCGGGCTCTGTCTTGCGCGCCGGCGCTACGCACGGAATCTAACTACCAATGCCGAGTTCAGCGAGTCGCCGAGTCTGACGTGCCCAAAGCGCCTTGACATCGGCCCGGTCTGAATCATTCAATGAGGGTCCCGGTGCCCGCAAGCGCGAGTTCGCGATTGCGCCGCGTTCTGCCAGGATGAATTTTCGGATAGCCAGACCGAGTCCTGGCTGCAACTCGTACCGCACCAGGGGCAGGTAGGCGTTAAAAACATCGTGGGCCCGTTCTGTGTCGCCTGAGTCCATGAGATCCACCACCTGCCTGAGCATCTCGGGGAAGGCGAATCCAGTCATGGCACCGTCTGCGCCACGAGCCATTTCCTCGGGCAGAAACAAAGCACCATTTCCCACGAGTACTGAAACCCGCCGGCCAATCTCGCCATCACTAGCCTGGCGAAACCGCGCCAGTTTATTCAATCCGGGATTGTCTTCGTGCTTGAGCATGCAAATAGTGGGATGCTCCCGGAATATCCGGATCAGCAGGTCTACTGAGAAATGCACACCCAGGGTTTGCGGATAGTCTTGAAGACAGACCGGAATCGGCCCGATTTGCTCGATGACCGAGCGATAATAGCCGGCGATAGCAGCGTCGGTTTTCAGCGTGGGCATTGGCGCAACCATCACGCCGGCAGCGCCCAGCGCCATCACCTTCCTGCTCAGGTCAGCCATTAGGTTCAGCGCCGGGCTGCTGACGCCAACGATGACCGGAATTCGGTTATTCAGGGTTTTGAGAATTACCTCGGCAAACGCCAGGGACTCGTCGGGCGTGAGCTTTGGCGCCTCGCCCATGATGCCTAGAATCGTCATGCCATTGGCACCATGCGACAAATAGAACTCACACATTCGGGCTGCAGAGTCCAGATCGAGTTCGCCTTGTTCATTGAAAGGCGTCGGGGCAATAACGTAGACACCTTTGCTGTTTCCGTTTACAACTGGAACCACTGGCTCACTCCTTAAAAAGCTTATGCGGTTGATTCTTGTTCGGACGGGGGGTCGGTCAGGCCGTCGAAGCCGTGCCTGAACCCGACCAGAGTCGGGAAACAACTGAAAACACCGCCAGGGCGACCGCGCCGGCGAGCAAGCCTATTAGTCCGTTGTAAAGGGAAACCGCAACGGCTTCCAGCAGGCCGCTGACCTCCAGCCCGGCCAGCCACTCCTCAAACAGGTGCAAGCCTTTTTCCGCGATCGAGATTCCGTGCACCAGGATGCCGCCGCCAACCAGAAACATCGCTGCGGTGCCGGCCACGGACAGGAATTTCATCAGTAGTGGCGCTAGCCAGACAATGCCGCGGCCAATCGCCCTGAGCAGAGCAGAGGCGAACTTTTCCTCCGGCATCTGACTCAAGTGCAAGCCAATGTCGTCCAGCTTGACAATTAGCGCCACAAAACCGTAAACGCCAATTGTCAGTGCCAGAGCCAAAAAAGTCAGCACGCCAATCTGAGTTGCCAGTGGTGCATCGGCCGCTGTGCCCAGTGCGATCACGATAATTTCGGCTGACAGAATGAAATCAGTCCGAATGGCGCCCCTGATCTTGTCTTTCTCGAAACTCACTATATCGACAGACGGGTCAGCAACCGCCTCGAGCATCTCTTTGTGATGTTGATTCCGTTCTTCAACTGGATGAAGGTATCGATGCAACACCTTCTCAACCCCTTCAAAGCAAAGGAACAGCCCGCCCGCTATCAGCAATGGCGTGATCAGCCAGGGGGCGAATGCGCTGATCACCAGCGCGAGCGGAACCAGCAGGCATTTATTGAGCAAAGAGCCCTTGAACACCGCCCAGACAACCGGCAGCTCGCGCCTGGCGGCCACCCCGCTAACCTGTTCGGCATTCAGCGCCAGGTCATCGGCGAGAACCCCGGCAGTCTTTTTGCCGGCAACTTTGGTCAGAATTGCAATGTCGTCAAGTAATGTGGCGAGATCATCTAGTAGCGTGAACAGGCTGGCGCCGGCCATAGTCGTTGTTTCCTGGCATTGTGAATTTGTCTGGTGCGTTAGTTTAATCCGCTTACAGTAAATGCCTTGCAATACCATTGGCTCGCTACTGTAAGCTAAGGGTAATTTCCTGCTTCGGGAACCGATATCTGATGCATCCGGTTGTTCAGCAACAGATCCAGCCTACCGGCTCGCGTCGGTCCAGCGCTATGGATATACTGGTTTGCCTGGCTATTCTGGGCGCGCCAGGCGCGGCGGCTCAGACCGGATTGCAGCCTCCCGCCGATGCAAGCCGCTCCGGATGGGTGGTGCTGCTCTCGGTGGCACTGCTTGTGGCTCTGGTCGCCGCAGTTTTCTGGAACCGGCGCCTGGCTCACGAAAAACGCGAACGCCGCCGTCTCGAGCAACGCCTGGCAGACGTAACGAGCCCGCTCGAAATCGGTTTGTTTGAAGCCCGTGTTTTCCCGGATGGCGAAGTCCGCCTGCTGTTCAGTAACAAGGCGACGCGCGATCTGCTCCGGCTCGACAACACCAACCAGCCCCTGAAACTGGATGATCGCCTGTTCAGTAGTTATCTTCACGCCGAGGATGAACCCCGGATTCGCCAGTCCATTAAACGCTCTATTGAATCATTAGAGCAAACAAATGAGACTTTTCGGTATATGCAGGCGAACGGCAAATACCGTTGGATGCAGGCCGACATTAGCGTACGAGTCATGGATGACGGCGGTGTTATCTGGACCGGCGCCGTTCGCGATCTGACTTCGGAACGCGAATTGAACGAACAGCTTCGTCAGTTGACAGCCAGTAAGGACTTGTTCTTTGCAGCCGCCAGCCATGAGCTGAGAACGCCGGTGCATTCAATCGGACTGGCGCTGGAGCAACTGGCGCTGGAGTCCCCGCAAACGCAATCACCGGCGCTGCAGTCAGCACAGGAAGCCAGTGAGTTACTGCGGGTATTACTCGATGATTTGCTCGAGTTAGCCAGGGTTCAGCCAGAAGAGCTGATTCTCAGGCCTGTGGATTTCTCATTAAGGAGCATGCTGGATGATCTTGCTCACAATTTTCAGGCTGCGTTTGACGCAAAATCGATCGAACTCACCGTGTCGATTGAGCAAGATGTACCCGATGCTCTCAAAGGCGATCATCAACGGCTGCAGCAAGTTCTGGCAAACCTTGTTTCGAACGGATTGCGTTTCAGCTCTGCAGGCGAAGTAACCGTTTCGGTTTCGACGGTGGGCGCAGTGCCGGACGATAGCGAGTTCGCGGACACACTTCCGGCTGAAGTCATGTTGCTCTTCGCTGTCGTCGATCACGGCGAAGGTATATCACCAGATCGACTCGAGCGTGTGTTTGAGCCATTTGTTGGCGAAGATGCGATCGCCACAGACGCCCCGGCCCGAAGAGTCGGCGGGCAACAATCCACTGCGCCAGCGAGCACCGGAACGGGTCTCGGGCTGGCCATCTGTCAGCAGATCATCAAACGTATGGGCGGACGGATCTGGCTGGAGTCCGTACCGGGACGAGGCACCGCCGCCCGGTTTGAAATTCCGCTCGCGCGCAGCGCCGGCGTCGCTGCGGCACCGCAAAGGCTCAGACCAGAACCCACCACTGACGCGCCGGGCTCACCCGTTTCAATCATCAAATCCCCGGTTCGTAAGCGGCGTAATCTTCTGCTGGTAGACGATGACCGGCTGGGCAGGACGTTGATGGCCACTTTGTTATCCAGCGAGGGGTATCTGGTCACAGAGGCCGGCACCGGAGAAGAAGCCCTGGACAAGTTCAACCAGGGGGTTTTCGACGCAGTCGTCACCGATCTGAGAATGCCTGGCATGGACGGCGAGACGCTCGCGGCCCGAATCAGGTCTTTAAGTGTCTTCACGGCCGAGAATGGCGTTCAAACACCGGACTTACCCAGCCGAAACATGGGATTGACACCCAGGCCCCGACTGATAGCCTTGTCGGCCAGTCTTGGAGGTGGGGATGTCGATCATCGCGCCGATAAATTATTCGATAAGCGATTGCAAAAGCCGGTGGGTGTTGATCAATTGGTTGATGTTCTCGAAACCTGAACCGGAAGGTCTGAGCCGGGTAGTGACGGCCTGGTTCGTATCGGTTGTCCTGTTGCTTGGCCTAGCGGCGATGCCCGAAATCAGCGGTGCGCAGGAAGAACGGCTGGAACAATCTGTCTCCCGGGAAACCTGGCGCAGCACTGAGGCGACCCAGCTGCGACGCGCGCAGTTCATGGATATTGTCAAGACAATGGCCTCACCGGCTTTTGCGGGGCGTGCGCCGGGCACCCAGGGCGGCCAGCTGACCACCGATTTTCTGGAGCAGCAGTTCGAGGCGGCCGGACTCGTGCCGGTAAACGGACAGGATTCCTATTTGCAGACCGTCCGCCTGACCCGCTATCGCACGCAGGCGACGCTGAGCGTTACGGCCAACGGGGCCGACTCAGCCACCCTTATTCCTGCGACGCAGTTCGTCGCCTGGTCAAGTCGTCCTCAGGCAGAAATGTCATTGCAAGGGCAACCGGTATTTGCAGGTTACGGCATACAAGCTCCTGAGTTCGACTGGGATGACTATCAGGATCTCGACGTGACCGGCAAGATCGTCTTGATGCTGATTGGGGATCCGCCGTCAGACGATCCTGCCTGGTTTGACGGAAAATCGATGTCACGACATGGCCGATGGGATGACAAACTCGCGCTGGCCGCCTCGCATGGTGCGGCTGCAGTCGTTCTGATCCATGATGCGGCTGCTGCCGGGTACCCGTTCAGCGCGGTCGCCAATACCTTCGGACAACAGCGAATCAATCTCAGTGATCAGAATGCTGCCAGAAAAGAGCCCCCTCTCTGTATCTGGATCAGCGCCAACGGCGCCGAGGCGATGCTCAACAATACCCCGAACAGGCTTGACGCACTCCGACTGATCGCAAGGGCTGGGAGTCAGGCTGCCAGGCCGGGAATAACAGCCCGGCTCCAGGTAAACGCCAAAACGCAACATGAGGATTTCATCTCATTCAACGTCGCCGGCCAGTTACCCGGTACGCCAGAGCCCGGAGCCGATTCCGCACCAGTCGCGCTCGTCGCACACTGGGATCACCTCGGAGCCATTTTTGACAAGCGCACCGGAAAAGCCACCGGCTATTTTCCTGGCGCGGCTGACAACGCCGCCGGCGTTGCCCAGATGCTGGATGTTGCCCGCCAATTGGCAACCCGCGAGCCACGTCAGCGACCAGTTGTTTTCGTCTCACCGACCGCAGAAGAATCGGGCTTGCTGGGTGCTCGCTATTATGTCCGCTCGTTTGGCACCGCCCCCAATCCGGACAAACCGGTTGCAGCACTGAACATCGATGTACCCAACCTGTTCGGAAGAGCCCAGGATGTGGAAGTCATCGCGCTTGGCATGTCCTCACTGGACCATACCCTGAGCACTGTCGCACGTGACATGCAGCGCAGAATTTCACCTGATTACGCGCCAGCGATAGGACGGCTATATCGGTCGGATCAGTTCGAATTCATACGCCATGGTATTCCCGCCGTCTGGATTCGCGGCGGTAGAAAAGCCAGGACGTTTTCACTAAGCACCCCGCTTCGCCAAATCAAGCAGTATTTGCGTGATGGGTATCACCAGAGTGGCGACACCGTCAGGCCCTGGTGGCAGCTTGACGCGGTGCTTGAAGATGCCAATCTGATCGCCGAGGTCATGCAAAGGCTGGCCAACGACAACAATCCACCTGAGTTCAACCCCGGCTCCCCTTATGCCAATAAGCCCTGACCTGGTTAGCGCGAGCTGCTCTTGGGCGCAGGAGCCATTTCGTTCAGATACCGAAAGACTTCGCTGCTGGTAGAAAGCACCAGTGTCGTCCCCTTGTTGACTGCCGACTTGTACAAATCCATGGATTTCATGAATTCGTAGAACTCGACCGAATCCGAACTCTGGTTGTAGGCACTCGCGTAAATCTGAGTCGCTTTGGCGTCAGCGCCACCACGAATTTCCTCAACCTCACGATAGGCCTCCGAACGAATCCGGTTCAGCTCGCCTTCGCGCTGACCTCGAATACGTGCGGCCTCGCCATTGCCTTCGGATCGGAACCGCTCGGCGATCTGACGCCGCTCACTGATCATGCGGTCATAAATTTTGGGTCGAACGCTCTCGTTATAGTTAATTCGCTTAAAACGAATAGCGAGCAACTCAATGCCAAACACGCCTACCTTGGATGCGGCGGCATCAAAGATCTCCTGTTCGACTTTGTCGCGCCCCTTACTAATGGGTACCAGTGAACCCAGTGCTGCGCGATCAACCGCGCTGAGCGTGCTGTCTGACTCCGCAACCCGGTTCGCGGTCGATCGTACAATCTCGATCAACTCATGTTTGGCGACTGCATTACGCGTTTCACTGCCCAGAATGTCGTCCAGGCGGGATTGAGCACTTCGCTCGTCGCGTAACCGCAGAAAATACTGTAGCGGATCGACAATACGCCAGCGGGCAAAAGTATCAACCGAGATATAGAGCTTGTCCTTGGTCGGCATATTGCTGGGCGAGCCGTCCCATTCCAGTATCCGCTTATCAATCGGATTGACTTCCTGAATGAATGGAATCTTGAATTTCAACCCGGCTTCGGTAATGGGCTTGCCAACCGGCTTGCCAAACTGGGTAATGATGACTTGTTCAGCCTCATTCACCGTATAAAGCGCACCGCTTAGCAGCCAGATCAAGACGCCAGCCAATCCAATCAGAATAACCCGTGCCGGACTCATTGTTTCACCTCAGAAGTCTTGTTCAAATGCATCAGCGGCAAAATCTGCTGGGCTGATTCATCGACGATAATTTTGGCGTCTATTTCCGGCAGCACCTCTTGCAAGGCCTCAATGTAAATCCGTCGACGGGTCACCTCAGGCGCTTTCAGGTACTCGGTAAAGACTGCCTCAAAGCGCGCGGCATCACCCTCGGCCTCGTTGACCCGCTTAAGCGCGTAACCCTGTGCTTCTCGGATTTTTTGATCTTTCTCACCCTCTGCAAGCGGAATCACCCGGTTGTAATCACGACGGGCTTCATTGATCAGGCGTTCTTTTTCCTGCTGCGCCTGGTTCACTTCATTGAATGACTCCTGAACCGGCCGCGGAGGATTGATGTTTTTCAGTTGCACCTGGTCAATGCTGACGCCGATTTCATATTTGCCGGCCAGATCGCGCATTTTGATCAGCGCTTCATCTTCGATTTGCTGGCGGCCGATCGTCAGCACTTCATCGACAGTGCGATCCCCAACTACCGCTCGCATGACGGTCTCGGAAATGTCGCGCAATGTCTCACCGGCATAGCGTACCGAGAACATGTATTTCAAGGGGTCTGAAATTCGGTATTGCAAGACCCACTCAACCAGGGCCGCGTTCAGATCCCCACTGACCATCTGACTTTGTTTCTGCAGGTCAGGTCTGCTTTGCGCCGGATTGGTGGCGCCACGGGTACTAAACCCGAACTCCTGCTTAAGCTGGCGTTTGACTGGCACCACGATCACGGAATCGATACCCAGCGGCATCTTGAAGTGCAATCCGGACGGCACTTCTTTCAGGTGTTTACCGAATCGTTGTACCAGCCCGATCGAATCGCTGGGAATCGTATACGAAGTGGTAAAGGCAATGATGGCCAGCAAGATGGCCAGCAAAATTCCGCCAGCGCCGAACAGTCCCGGGCGCGGCAAGCGAACCCGCGGTTCGTTGCCGCCACCGCCGCCGCCCCGGTTCAAATCTATTACAGCCATAGTTGTGTCCCATCCGGTTAGCACTGCAATCTATTGCCGACTGACACCATCTGGTGCCAGGTCAGCGCAATAGGCAGGCAATAAGTTTTATGATTGACGTCTATGCTAAAGCCTCTCCGATCGGTTTCCCGCGTACTGGCGCTGACAGTGTTGTTCTCAACCACCGTTAATAGTCAGCAACCCGCGCAAACTGAAACCCCAAGCCCTGCTGTTACCACACCAATCGAATCGAATCAGCAGCTTATGGCGCGACGGGCGCTGGCATGCACCGGTTGTCACGGGAAACAAGGGGTGGCAACCGCCAGTGGGTATTTTCCCCGGATCGCCGGCAAACCGGCTGGTTATCTGCTCAACCAGCTAAGACATTTTCGCAGTGGACAACGCCAGTTTGAAGGCATGAACAGACTGGTTCGCGACTTGCCTGATGCCTACCTGGCGCAATTCGCCCGCTATTTCGAAAGCCTGCAACTGCCGTACCCCGAGCCGATTGCTGTTGAACTTCCCCCACAGGCGCACCAGCGGGCTGTGGCGCTGATAAACGACGGAGATCCAGACATTGGGGTGCCAGCCTGTGTGAGTTGTCATGGCAAATCCCTCACCGGAGTCTATCCGTCTACGCCGGGTCTGCTCGGCCTGCCGCGCGACTATGTGATTGCGCAGTTCGGCGCCTGGCAAAATGGCTTGCGTCAGGCCGGCTCGCCGGACTGCATGGCCAAGATCTCGCATCGGCTTAAGCCCGGCGATGTGGTTGCCCTGGCCGACTGGCTGGCCGGCCAACCCATCCCCGCGGATAGCCGCCCTAACCCGTCAACTGCCGTCGGCTCAGCCACGAAGCCGTCGCTCAGTTGTGCGGCCGAAACGCCCGGCACAATTGTGAAGACGACCTCGTCCTCCTCGACCGGAGCAATCGAACACGGTCATTATTTGACGCTACTGGGTAATTGCGCCGGCTGCCACGATCAGGCCCGGAGCGGAATACTGGCCGGGGGCGATCCGATACAAACGCCGTTTGGCACCGTTTTTGGCAGCAACATTTCAGCCGATCGTACCGTGGGCATCGGCCGTTGGAGTAAAGCGCAATTCACGACCGCGATGACGCTCGGCCGGTCGCCTGACGGAGCATCATTGAATCCGGTTTTCCCGTATCAGTTTTTCAATCGTATGACACACGCAGACATCGACGCCATATATGACTGGTTGCGAACGGGGCCCGCTTCTGACAAACCGAATCGGCAACACGAATTGCGCTTTCCTTACGGCACGGAGATCGCGCTGAATCTCTGGCGCTGGCTGTTTACCGACCTGAAAGCAATACCGAGATTGCCAGACTGGCCGCCGTCAGAAACGGTTTCGTCGTCGCCATCACCCAGTCTTGAGCGCGGCCGCTATCTGGTTGACTCGGTTATGCATTGCAATGCCTGCCACGGCCGACGCAATTTCCTCGGGGCGTTCAAGCACGCGGACCGTAGGGGCGGACAGCAATTGCCGGGACAGTCAGGGTATGCCCCATCGCTAACATCGGCCACCGAAACACCTCTTGGAGTCTGGACGCCCTTGGAGATTGCCCGTTTTCTGCAGACCGGCCATACCCCTCAGGCGGATGCCAACGGCTTGATGGCGCGAATCGTCCAAGAGAGCACGCAACATCTGAGCGACGAGGATGCGTTGAGTGCCGGTTTGTACCTGCGATCAAAAGTTGTCCCGGCAGAGCCAGTCAAGCGATTAGCAACCAGTGACCGTCCGGTGCCAGGCCTGTGGGAGCGGCATTGCAGCGACTGCCATGGCAAAGACGGCCAGGGCAAACCCGACTTGGGCCCGGCTCTGGCCGGACGCCAATCGGTCCAACTGGCTAATCCTGTGAATCTGCTCACCACGATCCTGTACGGCGGCTTCGGCCCGGTTACACGGAACCGACCGTCCCCACCGGGTATGCCGGGTTTTGCTTACCAGCTGACTGATCAGGAAATTGCACTACTGGCCAACATCATCAGAAATTCCTGGGGTAACTCGGCAAGCCGAGTGATCGCGGCGCAAGTGCAGGAATCGCGTTAATCGACAAAAGCGCGTTCAACCACAAAAGTGCCCGGCCGACTATTCGAGCCCTCGACCAGACCCATTTCCTCGCAGATGGCCTTGGTCTCTTTGAGCATTGCCATCGATCCGCAAATCATGGCCCGATCCACGGCCGGGTCGAACGGCTCTCGACCGGTCAGCTTGAACAACTCACCACTACGCAACAGATCGGTTACCCGCGCCTGACAAGCGTGCGGCTCACGGGTGGCGCTGGTTAGCCAGGACAGGCGACCATCGATAAATTCTGACATGTCAGCATCATGATTCAGTCGGTCACGAAGTTGCTGCAAGTAGCCAAGTTCAGCATTGGTTCGACAGGTCTGGACCGCGACAACCCGGTCAAATCGTTCATAGGCTTCAGGGTCTTGAATCACAGAAGCAAACGGAGCGAAACCCGTGCCGGTAGATAGCAGATAGAGGTTGCGGCCTGGTTCAAGCGCATCAAAGACCAGCGTGCCGACCGAGCGGCCTTTGATCAACACCTGATCGCCAGGTTCGACCCGCTGCAAATGCTCGGTCAGCGGGCCATCGGGCACTTTGATTGAGAAAAATTCGAGATAGTCCGCCCAGTTTGCGCTGGCAACCGAATAAGCCCGATAAATCGGCTTGGCGGCATTTGGCAGGCCGATCATGACGAATTCGCCCGAACGAAAACGAAATGATTCCGGTCTTTCAACCCGGAAACTGAACAGTTCCGGGCTGTAATGCTCAACCGAGGTGACGGTCTGGGCCGTGACGCCCTTGGGCATTACAAAATCGGGGTGAATCTTGCTCGAATTGCTGGGAGAAGTGTTATTTGAGGTCATGCGTCATGGTTGAAAAGACACTAAATTCCATTAGTGTACAAACAAATTTACGGCTGAGCCATACTGCTGGCAAGCCCTGTTTGAGCCCCATCAATTCAGCACAATCAATGGTTAGGCAATTTTGGTGAGCAGTTTCATTAATTGCTGTTGCTCAGGCTCGCTCAAAGGCGCAAGCGTACTACGGGTAATCTGCCTGGCAAGGGGAACAGCCTGCTTGATCAGCTGATATCCCGCGCCCGATAAGGCCAGTGACCGTCTTCTGCGATCGACTGTATCTGATTCGACCGTAATGAACCCACGACTTTTGAGGCGGTCAACCACTCCCTTGATCGTGGCGATATCCATCGCGGTCAGTCGCCCAAGTTGATTCTGGGAGCAAGGCCCACTGTCATAAAGCCGGGCCAGCGCTGCAAACTGGGTTGGCGTGAGCCCGGCAGTCATTTGCTCCTGAAATATTGCCGTGTGCCGCTGAAACGCGCGGCGCAGGACAAAGCCAATCTGGGCATCCAACTGGTATGGCGTCTGATCCGTGAGCGCAGATGTCCCGGTGCTGCCCGTACCATTGATAGACGACATTGAATTGGCGAAACCCGGTTTTCTCTCGATGGGAAACAAGCCATACTGGCACAAATAAACGTCTTTCGACCGCCAGTACTGACCATGGATCTTTCAGACAAGAGTATATCGCCAGACCGCATTCCCCGACTGATCTTTGCCTGGCAGCGGCTGCGGCCGCTACGTCAGGCTGGAATATGCTGGTTTGCTTGCCGTTGCAATATGATGGGCCTCCTTGCGGGTATCCTGATCAGCCTGTTGCTCGCTCCGGTCAATCCGGCCCAGGCCCAGATCCGGGCCCAGGCAAGTATTCAAGGCGTTGTCGAGGCACGTCAAAACGTCCTGAATCATAAACTGATCCTGATCGACATCCGGCGGCCGGAAGAATGGGCAGAGACCGGGATTGCCGATATTGCCACCGAAATCGACATGAGATCGCCAGACTTCCTGCAGCGGATTCGCCGCCTGCAACAAGCTAATCCGGAAAAAGCGATCGGGTTTATCTGCGCTGTCGGTTCTCGCAGCGCCAGACTCGCCCACTGGTTCATCCGCCAGGGACAGACCAATATCGTGGATGTCAACGCAGGCATGGTCGGTCGCAACGGGTGGCTGGCAAACCGGCTCCCGATCCGTGCAGCACCCGGTACGCATCCATCGCGCAACTGATTTGGCATTGCTTCGATAGATTGTTACTCTATGGCAGTACTCGTTGGGGTGCCTGAAAAACAACCGCCGATCATTCATCGCGATTGTTATGCCGAAAGGCGGGCTGAGACGTAAAACCATGCGTGCCGGGATGGTCGAGATTTTCCGAGACTGATTTCCATCGTGGCGCAGGGCTTGCAAACCCACTGAACCTGATCCGGATAATGCCGGCGAAGGGAATCGACGTAATCAGCGCAATGCAATCATCTGCTCTGCCTGCTGCCTCGCTTCTGTTGGCCAGCTTTATCCCTCTTCAAACAGGGACAAGCCATGACAGCATCACGCGCCAACATGCCCGCCCCCGACTCGCCGCCGCTTGGTGCCCGCTCGCGCTTCTATCCTCTGGTGGACAGCGCTGAAACTCTGCAACAACTACTGCCCAGCGGAATTGGCCTGGTACAACTCAGATCCAAACTGCCGGCCGGCCCATCGCTAAGCCATCAGATAGAACGCGCCCGTGATCTGTGTCGCGCAGCGAATTGCCAACTGGTCATTAATGACCACTGGCGTGAAGCCATTGAAACCGGTTGCGAGCATATCCATCTGGGCCAGGAAGATCTTGACGGTGCTGATCTTGCCGCCATTCGGAGCGCGGGCATTCAGATTGGCATCAGCACTCACAACCAGCACGAGCTGGATCGGGCCTTGCAATGCAATGCCGACGCAATCGCGCTCGGCCCGATATTTCCAACCACGAGCAAGACACTCGCCTGGGAAGCCCAAGGCCTGGACAAGCTCGCGCTTTGGAAGCGAAAAATCGGCGCCAGACCGCTGATAGCCATCGGCGGCATCACGCTAGAGCGTGCGCCGCTTGTGTTGGCGGCCGGCGCCGACGCGATTGCCGTTATCGGCGATGTCGCAACCCACACCGACCCACTGGCTCGCTGCCAGCAATGGCTCGCCACAACCCTCAACCGCTAGTACCACTTTACTTAAAAAAGGAACCCCACGTGATACTGAAACACCTTGCCGCAGCCGCTGTGCTGACTGTCTTTTGCAGCACCCACGCGAGCGCAGCCGACAAACTGACGCTTTTGCTGGACTGGTTTGTAAACCCGGATCACGGCCCGGTTATCATTGCGCAGGAAAAAGGCTATTTCGCGCAAGCAGGGCTCGAAGTGGAGATTATCGAGCCGGCTGACCCGTCTGACCCGCCCAAGCTTGTTGCGGCCGGAAAAGCCGACCTTGCCGTTTCTTATCAACCTCAGTTGCATCTTCAGGTCGAGCAAGAGTTGCCACTCGTGCGAGTTGGCACGCTGGTCGCAACGCCATTGACCTGCTTATTGGTCCTGGCCGACGGCCCGGTCAAGACTCTGGCCGACCTGAAAGATCGAAAAGTCGGTTTCTCTGTTGCGGGGGTTGAACAGGCCATGCTCGGAGCCATGCTGAAGCCCCACAAACTGACTAACAAAGACATCGAACTGGTCAATGTGAATTTCTCATTGTCGCCCGCATTGATGTCTGGACAGGTCGATGCCGTGTTTGGCGCGTTTAGAAACTTTGAACTGAACCAGATGAAAATCGAAGGCGTTGCCGGGCGCTGTTTTTATCCTGAAGAAGAAGGTATTCCCCCCTACGACGAGTTGATCTATGTGGCCAACGCCAACAACATTGACAAAGCCGTTCTGAAAAGATTTATTGATGCCACCGAGCGCGCCACCCAGTACATCGTCAACCATCCTCTCGAGAGCTGGAAGATCTTTTCCGCGACCAAGAAAGAACTGCAAGACGAACTCAACCGACTTGCCTGGACCGACACGATCCCCCGCTTCGCCCTACGTCCGGCCGCGCTCGACACCGGCCGCTATGAGCGAATGGCAGAGTTCATGAAACAATCAGGTCTGGTGACCCGATCAATTCCACTGAAGCAATATGCGATCGACATTTCGGCTCCCTGACGGAGCCCGTGTGCAAGCGTCTTTGCGCTGACGCGCAAAGACGACGCTGATAATCGAACTTGCGCCGCCGGTCCGGCAGAACCGGCCGCTCAAGGTCGGCTGCGCGACAAGCGTCTGGGGGACTGAAAAGCTAGGGTTTCGCTAACTCATTCCTCCAGGTAGAGCTGGGTGCCAGCATCTTCTAGTCAGGTCGTTCATCAGCCAGGTCTTATCAAGCTGCTACGGGATAACACCCTGGCAGGCGCTACTGCGTGGTGGATCATACTTGCCATCATTGTGCCGGCGGTGCTGACGGGCTGCGGCCAGAACAGCAATGCGGAACAGGCGGCCGCAAACAAGACGAACCGGGAGGGTAACTCGGTTGTTATTTCGTCCGCAGAACAGCAAGAGCTACCGGTTCATTCGCCACTTTCCCGCGGCAACCCCGACACGGGCAGTTTTGGGCCGCTAATCGCCTGGCCGCTGGTCCCTATCCATGCAGCGCTGACGCCCGATGGCCGCCTGATGACGTTTGGCCGCGATCCGGATGCCGCCAGCGAGATGATTTATGACGTCTGGGACTGGCAACAGGCTGACGAGCGGGCCGCGCATCTGACCTTACCCAACAGTCTGGGAACCGACTTGTTCTGCAGCAATCAACTGCTGCTGTCGAACGGACAGATGCTGATGGCCGGCGGCGATCTGCGAGAGTCTGTATACCCCGGTCAGGTCGGTACCCAACTTCTTCGGGGTAATCAGGATGCGAACCTGTTTGACCCGGAAAACAACCGCCTGACAAGAAGCGGCCGCCTAACCGAGCCCCGTTGGTATGCAAGTCTGACCATGCTTCCGTGGGGTGAGGTGTATGTGCAAGGCGGGGCGCTGGATATGAACCTGAACATCGCGGCGCGTCATGCCGAGATCGCCAGTGAGGATGGCCGCCAGTATCGGGCGTTGTCGGGTTTTGAGCTGAACGATCTTCCCTGGTATTACCCGCGCAATTTTACGGATCGCCACGGCACGATCGTCGGCTGGGCACACAACTATTCTTATCGCATCGATCCACGCGGTGATGGCGTCCGTGTTAACACCGGCCAGGCGCCTGGTGTCATTCTGAACAACGGGTCTATGGCGGTCATGTATGCCCCGGGCAAAGTTTTACTGGCCGGCGGCGGTTCGAGGCAGGCCGTGCGCGCTGATATAAACGGCGAAGTGCCGGCTTATGAAACGGTTCCGCCCATGAATTCGCCACGCTTATGGGGAACGGCGACAGTACTGCCTGACGGCAAGGTACTGGTCTCCAACGGCGGGACCAGCGACACGAGTATTGTGGACGCCCCCCTGGGCGAACCGGCGCTACAAGTCATGCTCTACAACCCCCAGACGAATCAGTGGGCACCCGGAGCAACTGCACAAAAACCACGGCTCTATCATTCCACCTCAATCTTGCTGCCCGATGGAACTGTATTGATGGGCGGCGGTGGCCTGCCCGGTCCGGTCACCAATCTGAATGCGGAATTGTATTACCCGCCCTATCTGTTCGCGCCCGACGGGACGTTCGCGATTCGCCCGGAAATAAAATCAGTTACGCCGGTTATCGCCCCCGCTTCCAGTTTAACGATAGAAGTTGACTCGTCGGCGGGCGTCAGTCGGATAGTCTTGATCAAGACAGGCGCGGTGACTCACTCCTTCGACATGGACCAACGCTTTGTCGAACTTCCCGTGCGGCCAGTCACCGGCGCGGGCACACACCAGATTGCGACCAGTCTGCCAACCGACCCGGCAGCCACACCGCCGGGTTACTACCATTTGTTCGTCATTAACGAAGACGGGGTTCCGTCGATTAGCAAAATCCTGCGGATGACGGCTTATCAAGGACAACTGCCGTCTACGCCCAAGCCAGCCATCCAGCGACCGGCACTGGGCACCACAGAAGGTAGCAAGTCGCACCTTCTGGCTTGTGCCCGCAATGAACATCTGGTCGGTGCCCATGGCAGCTACTCGGCATGGGTCCGGACCCTCGGACCGATTTGCCGCTCGACCGACGGCATCCATCAATCTGTGGTGATGCGGGCGGAAAACGCACCGGCAATTCGTGACGGCACTCACCAGCTGTTCGAGCTGCAATGCGACGCGGGACAATTCGCGCAAGGTTTCCGGGTTCAGCTCAGTGGGGACCAAACCCGTATACTTGGTTTGACTCTGGACTGTGCCTCGTCAACCGGAGCGCCCGGAGCAACCCCGTCGATCGGGCAGCTCGATTTAAACACGGCCGGAATCAGCGAGACCTGTAAGACGCCGCTTGCCACCGCCGGTCTTGCACTGTTTTATGATGACAGTGGTGCGACTGCCCTGGCCACGCGCTGCCAGGATTAAGCGTTGCCGGCTACATCAGGATCGAATATCGCCTCGGGCAAGATCGCACTAACGGTCACGTTTGGCAGGTCAACTGCATTGCTGATCCGCAAATCAGCGGCAACCGAACAGATGACGTAAGCCTGCTCGCGCGAATAGCCGCGCTCACCAATCAGTTTGATCATCTCGAGCAAGGCATTCTGAGCGGCCAGATTGAGATCTTCCCCAGCCTGGGACCCGTCAGCCCTGATCGGCAATCCCATCGTCCCGATCAGGCGGTGCGGCGCCGCCCACTGTGGCGGCAGAAAATACCCGGGATGCGAAAACCGGGGGAAGCGAATGTCGCGTTCCGCAGCCCGTTGCGGGTACAGCCTGAATCTGACCGTGACGCTGGCGCCCATTTCAATGGCAGTGACACAGCACTCAGAGTCACCCTGAGCAAAATGGGCATCGCCAACCGAAAACAAAGCGCCGGGCACGGCGACCGGCAATTGCAGGAATGAACCCTGAGTTAATTGCTTGACATCAGCATTACCGCCGTTTTCTCGCGGCGGCATGGTCCGCAAACCCTGGCTTGCTATCGGCTCGAGGGCCGGAACCGCATCCTGGGCATCAGGCGGCAACGCCAACCCACCCTGCTCGATCAGCCTGGCCTCGCGCTCCGTCCAGTCTGCTAGTTGTTGATGCGAAGGGGCCACCCCTGCCGTTCCCATGAATACCCCACACGGAATCGCAACACCGGGAATCTCGGCAGACCGGGCAAAACCGTCCCGCACCGTCCAGTGCACCAGAAAATTCGTATCGAACCAATCGCGTAAGAACCCAATGCCGGGACGAATACGTGTCCAGCCGTAATCCTGAGGGGTTATCTCAACAAACTCAATTTCGAGCAAATCACCAGGCTCGGCGCCCTCAATAAATACCGGGCCGGTTAACGGATGGCCTACTTTGGTATCAAGAGCGGCCAGATCAGCCACTGTCATGCCGGCTTTGATTTGCCCGTCTGCCGCATCCCGGGTATCCAGTTGCAACAGCTCGCCGGGTTGCACCCGAATAATGGGCTCAATGTCCGGATGCCAGCGGTTATGCCCGGTTTGCGGCTCATCACGTAAACGACTGGCCCGATCAATAGTCACGGTTTTGATAGCACTCAAATCATCGACTCCCTGCCCAGTGTTGCAGTCGGTTAGCCACCGCCGACATTGAAAAATGTAAACCCATTGCCAGGCACGCCAATACCAGCAGGCTGGCGAACATGAGGTCGATTTTGACCCTTCCGTTAGCCAGCAGCATTAAGTATCCCAGGCCTTGCGACGCACCCACCCATTCGCCAATCACCGCACCAATCGGCGCGTAAATTGCTGCCAGCCGCAGCCCCGAGGCCAGCGACGGTACGGCAGCCGGGACTTCAATCAAAAACAAACGCCGCGCTCGTGATGCGCGCATCGTGTGGGCCAGATCAAGCAGGCCCGATGAAGTATTACGCAGGCCATCATAGAAGGTCGATGCCACCGGAAAATAAATGATCAGAGTCGTCATCGCGATCTTTGACCATAGACCGTATCCAAACCAAAGCGTCAGTAACGGCGCCAGCGCAAAAACCGGCACCGCCTGACTCAAGACCATGAAGGGCAGCAACACCGCCCGCGCTGCGCTGGAGATACGCAGCCACAGCGCCGTCATACAGCCCAGCAATGTCCCCAACAAGAGCCCGATCACGACCTCGAGCGCCGTAATCCAGGCGTGGCCGATGATCAGCTCAGCATGAAAAACAAGGGCTTTGGCTACTCGCCAGGGACCGGGCAGAATATACGGGGGGGCACCGGTCAGCGTGACAAGCAGTTGCCACAGACACAGTATCAACAGAAAAACCAACAGCCATCTCATGCCGCACCGCCTGCTGCAGGAATGCTCAGGTCGTCCTCAGACCGATGCCCGTTTCTCAACAGAGTCAGCAAACCGGCCTGATGACGGAGCATATCCATGTCGTCGACGGCTCGAACGGGCGGGGCTGCGGGCGCGCCGACATCTTTCAGGCCGGCACGGGTCATCAACAGAATCTGATGACCAAGTCGTGCGGCTTCTGCCGGATCATGAGTGACCAGCAAAACGGTGCGCCCGGCAAGCAACTCAAACGAAAGCTCTTGCATCTCGGCCCGGGTTCGGGCGTCGAGCGCTGAGAACGGTTCGTCCAGTAAAACAAACTCGCAGTCTTGCATTAGCGTTCGGGCCAGCGCAGCACGCTGACGCATTCCCCCGGACAACTCCGCGGGGCGCTTGTGCGCATGAGCGGCCAGACCAACCTGATCGAGTAATCCGTCGATACGTCCGGCAGCCACTGACTCGCCCCGTAGCTGATGACCGAGCAGCAGGTTTTGACGCACGCTTAACCAGGGCGCCAATAAATCGGATTGAGCCATGTAGGCGAGTCTTGACTGAACTGGCAAGGCGTCAGCACTGCTTATCTCGCCCGAGAATATGCCTCCGGTGGGAAGACCGGCCAACAGTCGTAGAACGGTGGATTTGCCAACCCCGGACTCTCCAAGCAGACACGTCCACTGACCGCCTGCCAGGGTCAAGACCATTCGGTCAAACAAGAGATCATTACCAATACTGAAGCGTCCTGTCAGTGACACTGACGGAGACAACCGCCGTTCGACTGCCCTGTCAACAGCCATGTTCAGCGACCGACAGGTGCGTCATTCAGGGTCAGGCCCATCTGCCAGAAGTCCGCTTCCAGTTCTGTTGCTCTTCGGAATCTCTGAGTCAGCTCTGGCCAGCGAGGAGATTGTTCAACCTGATCACCCAGCCGGCTTCGGCATGCTGACTCCAGCAGACCACCTACCGCCACACACACTTCGCGATAGTCAGCGGCAGCATAAGTATCTATCCATTCCTGGTAGGGATTGTCAGGAACCGGGTTCTGACTGAGGCTCCAGCCAATTTCACCGTAACCGAAGACACACGGCGCTAGCGCGGCGAGCAAGTCCAGAAGGTCGCCGGCGTAGCCTGCGTCAAGAACATATCTTGTGTAGGCGATATTTTCGCTTGCCTCCCGAGCCAGTCCCAGGTCTTGTTCCGAGATGCCGTGGCGCGCGCAGGTCGCGACATGTAGCTGCATTTCCTGATTAACCAATGCATCCACGGTAGCGGCAGCGACTCGCATTTCGGTAATCGTGCTGGCTTTTACCACGACCAGAGACCAGGCCCGCGCGAAATGAATCAGGAACAGATAATCCTGGATCAAATAGTTGATAAACGCGGTACTGGCCAGAGTGCCGTCGCCGAGTTCTTGGACAAATTGATGCTCGGTATAACGACGCCATTCGGCATCGCACGCTTTGCGCCAGGCGCAAAATACAGGACTGTCGAAGCTTGGCTCACTCATGATTCCGCCTGAAGAAACTGATTGACCAGTGTGATGAACTGAGCCGGCTGCTCCGCATGAAGCCAGTGACCGGCATCCGCAATCGTCTGCTGGCTGGCATTGGGGAAAAACCGTTTTATCTGCTCTGCGTGTGCCGGCAGAATGTATTGCGAGTTGCCACCGCGGATAAACATAACCCGGCCGGCCCACTGCTTGCCCTCGCCTGCGACGGGAAACTCTCCAAGTGCGGTCAGGCAACTGGCGAGCACCGGAAGATTGATGCGCCAGGACCACTCGCCGTTGGTCTGAACCAGGTTTTGCAGCAGGAACGCCCTGACGCCCGCTGAAGCAATTGTCGGGGCTAGTGCGCGATCGGCATCACCACGCCGTTCCAGCCGGGTCAGATCCAACGCCAGCATGGCGTTGATATAGTCAGCATAATGCGGTTGATAGACAACTGGCGCGATGTCCGCCACGATCAGGTTGTTGAGCAGCTCAGGTCGGCGAAGCGCAAGCGTCATCGCCACCTTCCCGCCCATGCTGTGTCCCAGCACCGAGACCGGATCATAACCACGATCTTCTATGAACCGCACGACGTCTTCAGCCATCACGTCATAGTCCATTTGTTCGGACCACGCAGACGCGCCATGATTGCGCAAATCCACAGAAACAACATGATGGTTTGCAGCCAGTTGCTTTTGCACGCTGACCCAGTTGCGCGACGACCCAAACAAGCCATGAAGCAAGATCAGAACCGGGCCATCCCCCGCCTCACGAGCCACCAGTTCAACGCCCATCAACGCCCCCTTGGGTACAAATGGCGGCGCCGGTCTCAACAAGGATGTTGACTGCTTGTTCAGACATGCCGCTTTCGATTAAGACCTCGCGGGTGTGCTGCCCCAGCGCAGGCGCGCCAACGGGATGAAATGCCGATGAATTGGCAAGCTGCGGCGCAGGTCGCGTTTGCCGGAGGGCACCCGCCTGCGGGTGTTGATGAATTCCGACGATCTGATTGGCGATAATTTGAGGATGTTGAATCATTTCAGACCGGGTGAGAACGGGCGAACACGGCACATCGAATGCTTCCAAGTCGTCGATCAGACGCTCGGTATTATTGTCAGCGACCAGCGATTGAATCAGCTCGACCCGCTCGTTCTTGTTGATTTCGCGCAATGCCGGCGTGGCAAACCTGGCGTCTTCGATCAGATCGCGACGGCCGACTGCCTTCAAAAAGCCCTGCCAGTGTTTATCCTGCATAACCGCAATACTGACGTAACCGTCACGGGTCTCGTAAATGAGGTCGATAAAACTTTGTGCAGTCTCAGAGGAAACTTCTTCTCCGACAAACGTGTGCCCGCCCATGTCGGAACTCCACAGGAAAGAAACAATCGTGTCGAGCATCGATAATTCGATGCGTTTCCCGGGCCCGCCCTGGCGCTCGCGTGCAAACAGCGCGGCCAGAATGATTTGCGACGCCTGCATCGCTGTGAGCTTGTCTGGCAGGATCGTCCTGACCAGTCGCGGCCGGGTATTGTCAGCACCCCCCTGGATCGTGGTGAGACCTGACAAGGCCTGAATCAGAGGATCAAAAACAGGTTTGTCGCGAAACGGTCCGGTAAACCCAAAGCCGGCAATCGACAAATAAATCAGTGACGGGTTGATTTCCTGGGCTTGTTCCGGGCCCACGCCCATCCTGGTCGCGACGCCGGGCCTGAAATTCTGCACCATCACGTCTGCCTGACGTATCAGGCCGCGCAGCGCATCCAGGCCCGCCGGATGCTTAAGGTCGAGCACAATGGAGCGCTTGTTCCGGTTGTTGTTTACAAACGAAGCCGAGAACCCGTTGCGGCGAGTCGCCACATGACGGGCGTAGTCCCCGCTGGGGCTTTCCACCTTGATAACGTTAGCGCCCTGATCGGCGAGCATCATTGTGGCCAGAGGCCCGGAGATCATCGAAGTAAGGTCAAGAATTGTCACGCCGTCTAAAAGCGGCGCGTCTGGCTCTGCCATAAGAGACTCATGAGTTTCATGTTTCGGAAATAAACCGGAACGCCGGGCTGGTTCCAGTTTCTCCATCAAAAATGGGGGCTGGCCCCCTGCTTATCAGGACTTTACAACAGGCCGGCCTGGGCGAAGCTAACGGTAATCCATAACCAGGGCATGAACGCTATGAATGAGGCCTGCAACATCCTTAGTAACACCAAACGTGACTGGTCCGACCGGGTCGCAACAGTCGCTGCCAAACTGGACGAATCCGACCGCGAAGAGCTTGAATACATCAGTGCTGCGCTCGGCATGGAGCATGCTGGAAAAACAGACGTCGAGTTACGCGACTCATTGGTCGGGCTAATGTCTCACGAGACCGTCTAAAAGCGATTTTTCTCGGTACAAACACCGGTGGTAAGCTTCGCCGATGTCTATTTTATTGATTCGCCATGGCGAAACCGCATTGAATCGTGCGCGGGTTATTCAACCACCCGCCACGCCGCTCAGCCCCCATGGCGAGGCCCAGGCTCAAGCGCTGGCAGCAAGACTGGCTGACGCCCCGCCTGCTGCGCTCATGTCCAGCGATATGCCCAGAGCCGCCAGGACCGCGCAAATCGTGGCGCAGGCTCTGGATCTGCCGGTTGTCTATAACCCCCTACTCCAGGAAAGGCTTTTCGGCGACTGGAGTGGTCTGGCTTACGCTGACCTGGACTTTGATCCGCTGCACGATGATCTGGTTCCCCCCAATGGTGAAAGCCTGAACCAGTTCAATGACAGGGTGGCAGCGGCCGCACGAGCAATCGAAGAACTGGCCGCCCAGACCGCTGGCACGCTGGCTGTTTTTTCACACGGCCTGGTCATTCGCCGTCTGCTCGCCGACTCCATCATTCCGGCAAGTTTTGAAGGAGATCTCTCGCAACCGCTGGGTAACACCTCGGTGACCGCGGTCTCGGCTACCCACCCTTTTGCTGTCTCTCTGATGGCATGCACGACCCATCTGGCCAACCTGGTCAGTGATGACAACCCAAATACCGGGCCTGTCGGGCAGTATTAAGCGAGCGTCACCGGGTACTCAGTCTGCCGGTTCGGTGTTCTTACAGGACGCTCGCTGCGAGACTTTCTCATGCCAGGCTGCCAATGCCGGGTGTTTTTCCCGCCAGCCAAAGTCTGCAAATCGGAAATCAAGATAGCCGAGCGCACAGGCAAGCGTAATCTGACTCAACTCGAAGCGATCACCTTCGGTCTCGATACGCTCGTTGAACCAGCCCAGCGCCGAAGAAATCTTATCCTTGTGATCAGCAATGACTTCAGGCCACTGATGCGCCTGCGGGCGCAGCGCGGTCTCGTATCGCAACAGCAGACTTACCTCGATGATACCGTCAGCAATGGCGTAGTCACTCAGAACTCTCCAGCGACGTGCGCCGCCTTTCGGTACCAACTGACCACGTCCGTCGAGACTGTCGAGGTATTCACAAATTGTCTTTGAATCAACCAGCGTTGACCCATCGCTCAGAGTCAGGGATGGAATCCGGCGCAACGGATTGAACCGGCTCGCGTACTCCGTATTGGCTTTGCCCGGCGTCACGTGAGTTGGGACCAGCTCTATCTTTTCTTCCAGGCCCAGCTCCGCAGCGCAAATGCGCACTTTGCGCGCGAACGGTGACAACGTAGAAAAATGCAGCTTCATCGACTAATCCCGGGTGCGGTCAATTCAGCGGCCATGTTACCCGCAAACAAGCAGCGCCTGTGGCCCTGTCCGCGTGATTTCGATCACGCGCGAGCCTGGCGATCGCTTTTACACTGGGCTTCACGCGAAAGGAGACAAGCATGCGGCTCGGATTTACCCAGGCGAATACGCTCGGCCAAAGCCAGCGTAGCGACGAACTACGACTCGATACGGAGCGGCTCCGGCAGACGCTTCAAATCGCAACCGCAGCACGCGCTGAGCTGGAAGCCCTTTGCCAGCAGCAGGGAATCTCCCACCACGGCCAGCCAACACCGACTTTGCGCCAGGCCTTGAAACAGCGGATCGGGCGCTAATCTTTTCGGTTTGAGTCTAATTGGTGCTCTTTGTCGTAAAAGACTTGGCGTATTCGCGCAGCAATTGCGCACGTTCACTCTCACCGCTGCGTTCCAGATAGTCAATCGCTGACAGGCCACGTTGATTCTTGACAGTTGGATCTGCCCCGGCAACCAGCAGGCTCTGGTAGGCGGTGAGATTGCCTCGGCGAATTGCCATCATCATCGGTGTCGTGCCATTCGGAGAGAGCGCGTTCTTGTCGGCACCGGCCTCAATCAATTGCTTGATCACTGTTAAGTGACCGTTGGTGGCGGCGTAATGAAGCGGCGTCCAGCCTTCACGATTGATCTGGGCGCCTTTTTCAATCAGCAATCCGACTGACTCCGACTGACCAATCAGCGCGGCCATCATTAATGCGGTTTCACCGCGGGCGTTAACCGCATCAATTTTCAGTTTTGGCGACGCCAACAATTCCCGCACAGAACGGATAGATTGTTCATGCACCGCCAGCATAAGTGCCGGGCCGCGCTTGACTTCACGGATATTTGGATCGACCCCTTCGTCGAGAAGCGTATGGACGCTGGAGACATCGTCATTGTAAATTGCATTCAAGAGCTGGACTCGAGGATCATCCGGGCCCGCCTCTTCGTCTGCCGCACTAGCAGTGTTCAAACCGGCAGTCAAAGCCAATGCCGTCATGACTATTAACCACCGGGATAAACGCCGACCGACATATGCTTTCATTTGAGCTCTCCTTGTTCGGGCTGTCTGGAACGCGAAAACAGATTGAAAAAATTACTACTGGTGATCTCAGCTACCTGTTCGACAGGCAGTGATTTTAATTCGGCAATACGCGCGGCTACATGGGGGACGTAAGACGGTTCATTTGTCTTGCCACGGAAGGGGACCGGCGCAAGATAAGGTGAATCCGTTTCAATCAGGACCCGGTCCATCGGTACCCGGCTGGCAACCTCATGAACCTGTTTGGCGTTTTTAAAGGTGACAATGCCCGAGAACGAAATATAAAAACCCATATCAAGCGCGGCACTGGCTGTGTCCCAGTCTTCGGTAAAACAATGCATGACACCGGCACACTCATGCGCTTTCTCTTCACGCATGATCTGCAAGGTGTCGGCCGACGCCGCACGCGTATGAATAATCAGCGGAAGTCCGGTCTGGCGCGCGGCCCGGATATGCACCCTAAAACGCTCTCGCTGCCAGGGCAGATCTTCAGTTGTTCTGAAATAGTCGAGTCCGGTCTCTCCTATCGCCACAATTTTGGGATGAGCCGCTTGCTCAGTCAGGCCATCGACCGTTGGCTCGGAACAGTCAGGGTAATCAGGATGCACCCCGACGCTGGCCCATAGTCGTGGGTCGGATTCGGCTAGCGCCAGCACGCGGGGGAAGTCTTCAAGGGTGACCGAAACGCAAAGCGCGGTGTTGACTCCCTGCTCTTGCATGCGTTGCAGGATCGCGTCGATATTCTCGGCGAGATCGGGGAAATCAAGATGACAATGAGAGTCGACGTACATGCCAGTAACCGCTGGCCAACGTGGCTCGGCACGTGGCTAACAACCCGCGTCTGACCAGATGGCCGACCAGGACAGTTTGCCTTTATCGACCCGGCGGGAACACGGTAATGTTAGCGAGACTGGTCGCCATTGCGGCCGCTTCTGTTGTAAGACTGCCCAATCAGGTTAGATGGTATGAGTGCTGCGTCCGGACTTCATATTGCCACCCAACAGCGTCTCGATTCGTGATCGCGCCAACTCCCCGGTGTCGTCCTGGGCAAACTGAATACCAATCCCTTGCTGGCGACCAGGCACACCTGACGGTGTAATCCAGACCACTTTTCCGGTAATTGCCAGTTTATTGGGGTCGTCCATCAAGGTCAGAATCAGGTAGAGCTCATCTCCGACATGAGCGGCGCGCGTCGTTGGCACAAAGATTCCGCCACCTGTCACAAACGGCATATAGGCCGCAAAAAGCGCTGGCTTTTCTTTAATGGCCAACTGGATAACGCCAGGACGGGAAGCGCCCGACGCTGGTCTGGATGGAGCGGCGCTGACAGCCTCTGGTGCATCTGGTTCGATGCCAACCGGTTCAAGCGAAATTTCGCCTTCGCTAACTGGTTCGATAGTAGTTGATTCGGTCATCGTCGTTCGCTCCGCTCGGCGGCAAAAGTCTGGCAGTAATCAAGAATTGTTGATTCACACAAAAGTCGGGCATTGAGTGGATGATCAATTCGAGCCGATAGCGTCGAGACCGATACTTGCAACGTCGTCAGCTTTGCCAGCGAGGTCCGCGGTGCCAGTTGCTGCATGCGGGCCTGCGCTTGTGGGTAGTAGTGTGCCGAAGCACCCGCAACCACTCGGGTCAAGTCAGAAATCCAACGTTGCAAGACACCAGACCATTGCATCGGATCATGACGATCCAGTAAATCCACTGCCTTCATGCCAGCAGTGTCCGGCAGTGCGCCAAGGGCCTCCAGAATGCTCTGATGAGCGGCCTGTTCAGCCGGTTCGATGAACTGCAGAGCGTGCATCGGAGAACCAGCGGCCCGTAATACCCGACGAGCGGTATCAAGGCTTTCAGCGCCGTGCTCGACGAGCCATTGCGCCGCTGCCTCGGTCGGTGGGTTGTTAACCGGCACCACCCGACACCGCGAGCGAACGGTCGCCGGCAAACGATCTGCGTGACTAACCGGCAAAATCAGCAGGGTACGAGCCCCGGGCTCTTCCAGGGTCTTCAGCAAGCCGTTTGCGGTAATCGGGTTCATCGCCTCCGCCGGATCGACAATCACAATCCGCCAGCCGGCCCGGTGGGCACCAACGGCCATAAAAGCGGACAGCATCCGAACCTGATCGATCTTGATCTCACGCGACGGCTTCTTGCTCCCTGAGCCGACAAACAACGGATCCAGCGCCTCCGGCATGATCAGCCGTAAATCAGGATGAGCGAGTTGCTGCATCCACTGACAGGACTGGCATTGCAGACAAGCCTGCCCGCCCGGCCGGCTGGGCAAATCTGTCTCGCACAGTAACCCGGCAGCAAGATGGCGACCGAGTATGCTTTTGCCAATCCCGGCCGGACCGGCCAGCATCAGGCCATGGTGCAAGGCCTCCCGCTGACCCAGCAACTGCTCAAGCAGTGGCGCCAGCCAGTGCGGCAAAACACCAAGCAGATCCGGCTCTGGCGCTTCAGCCGCCATATCGGGCCATCTGATCGTCAAGATCGGCATAAAGCCGGGCTTGCACCGCTGCAAGAGATTGGGCGGAATCGAGGGTCAGCACCCGCTCGGGCTGCTCTTTGGCGATGGCTTGATACGCGCCTCTGACCCGGTCGAAAAAAGCGCGCTGCTCGGCTTCAAAACGATCAGCGTCGCGACTGGCAAGGCGACGGCGCTCCGCCGTCTCAGCATCCAGATCGAAGTAATAGGTACGGTCAGGCTCACAATCACCGTGGACGGTTTTCGCCAGCGCGCGAATCAAAGCCTGATCCAGGCCACGCCCGCCGCCCTGGTAGGCCAGCGTTGAGTCAGTAAAGCGGTCACAGACAACCCAGGCGCCGCGGGCCAATGCCGGCCGGATCAGCTGATCAAGGTGATCAGCGCGGGCCGCGAACATCAGTAGTAGTTCAGTCTGCGGTGCCATCGCACGGTTTAGCAACCATTCGCGCAAGTCTTCGGCTAACGGGCTCCCTCCTGGTTCTCGTGTCAGGACAACTTCCAGGCCGCTCGCCCGGAGACGTTCTACCGCGCCGGCCAGGTGGGTGCTCTTACCTGCCCCGTCGATTCCTTCAAGCGTCAGAAACCGGCCGGTCATTTGATTTTCAACTGGTAGCGTCGTACCGCTGCCTGATGTTCGGCCAGCGTCTGCGAAAACTGACTTGATCCATCCCCTCGAGCGACAAAGTAAAGCGCCTTGGTTTTGGCCGGATGTAGAACCGCTTCAATCGAGGCGCGACCGGGCGCGGATATAGGGGTCGGCGGCAAGCCTTTGCGGGTATAGGTGTTGTAGGGCGTGTCTGCCCGTAAATCCCGGCGGCGTAAATCTCCGTCAAAGCGGTCACCCATGCCATAAATGGTGGTCGGGTCACTCTGCAACATCATGTTGATCCGTAGCCGGTTCACAAACACACCCGCGACAAACCCGCGATCTGATTCAGTGCCTGTTTCCTTCTCGACCACCGAAGCCAGGACCAACGCCTCATAAGAGGTCTTCAGCGGCAAACCGGGCTCGCGCTGCTCCCAGGCCTGATCAAGATTGGACTTCATGAGTTCGTGCGCCTGCCGAAACACCAGCAGGTCGCTGGAGCCGACTGGAAAATGATAAGTGCTTGGAAAGAACAAGCCTTCCGCTTTGCTACGGTCAACATCGATCGCCTCCAGAATGGCCGACTCGCTCATGGTCGCGGAATCCTGGAGAAGATCTGGATTGGCAGCCATCGCTGCACGCATCTGCTTGAAGGTCCAGCCCTCGATAAATCGAACCTCGCTGACCAGAACGTCTCCGACGATCAGCTTATCGACCAGCCGTTTCAGGGTCAGGGAAGGCTTGAGCTCATAGGTGCCGACCTTGATTCTGGTCAGGTCATCCCGCCAGCGGCCAATCAGCGCCAGCGACCAGTCGGGAACATCGACCTCGGCGGCGCGCAACTGAGCGCCAATGCTGCGCAGCGTCGCGCCGGGTGCGACCGTAATGCGAACCGGTGCCTGTGCGAAGCGTATCGGGTCGCGTTCATAGCGCCATTGCGCCCAGCCAGCTGCCGCGCCGGCGGCTATCGCAAGTACCAGTACTAACAAACCCAGTCTTTTCATTCATTCCTTAAGTGAGGCTTACTCGCCGGGCCAACCATGTCAGCGCTGTGGCTATGGATGATCCATATAATAACCGGATGAAATTCACTCAATCCGCTCCGCCACGACCGCCTGCCCGAAACGCCTCCCAACCGGTTCAGAATCCGGCCACGGTCTGGTCTGGGCTGATTAACGCAGCATCAGCTCACGGCCTGGAGTTCCGGCCCCCCTCCGAAACCAGTGGCCCGGCCTTCAACCCATTGCCCAATGGGCCAGATGATTGGCCGGCACAAGCCAAAGGGGTCATCTGTGCGTTAACCGACCACAGCGTCCTGAAAGTCTCCGGGGATGACGCCGAAACGTTCCTGCAGGGCCAGCTCACCAACGATCTGGCGGCGCTTGCTCCTGGCATGGCCCAGCGCAACGGTCTTTGTTCTCCCAAAGGGCGGCTGATCGCCGACTTTCTGGCGATTCGTCTCGAGAATGATTATCTGCTGATCCTCAGCAGCACCCTGGCCGAGGCGGTCCGTAAACGACTAAGCATGTTCGTGATGCGTGCCAAAGTGGAAATCCAGGACGCTACTGACCAATACCTGCCATTGGGCTGTCTTGGTTCAGAACCAGCCGGCGAAGCGCCGTTCAGTCCAGCCTGGCCAGCGCTATTGACCGTGCAGCACACTGCCGAAGGGTTCTGTATCGGGCTGGAGCCCGTCGCATCTGCGCACAACCACTGGCGCCGCATGCTGATCCTGATGCCGGCGCCAACGCTGACACAACAACTTTCTGACTGGCCCGACATCTGGCCGCTCGCGCCGACCGCCTGGTGGCAGACCGGTGAGGTTCTGGCTGGAACCCCGCGGATCGAGCTGCCCAGCACTGACGCATTCGTCCCCCAGATGATCAATTTCGAGCTGGTCGGCGGGGTCAGTTTTCAGAAAGGCTGCTTTCCTGGTCAGGAAGTAGTGGCCCGCACTCAATACCTGGGCAAACTCAAACGGCGGGCATCAATCGGCTGGGTTGCTTCGGCCGAGCCAATCCCTGTCAGCTCAGAAGTGACCGGCGCCGATGATGCCGTGATTGGGTCCGTGCTGGTGTCCGGGCCGGGGGCTCCGCTGGGCCAGCCCGATCGGCAGTGGGTGTTGTTCGAAACCCGGTTGGCAGCGCTGGCCGATGCCAATCCTGCCAAGATCAACGGTCAGCCGGTCATACTGACTGAGCTGCCGTATGAGATTCCAGTGGCGGAGCGTTTTGAGCGCCCTGACCTTTAAGCCCGACTCAAATGCCGCACCACATCTTTGTCTATTTCAAGACTCCAGCGACCGCCCGCGATCAAACGAACTCGCTAGTCAGACGGCTGTCCCTTGAGCAAGGTCGCGGATTGCCGGTCACGGTGCAATGCTCTCGCCGAGTAGACCCCGCCGGGGCGTCGGCTTCAGATACCTGGCTCGAACACTACCAATGCCCGGACGAGGCTGATGCCACCCGACTGTTGCAGCGACTGTCACGACTCGATCCCGAACATCCATTACTCCAACTCACCATCGATGGCCTGGCGGGGCGCCATGTTGAGCATTTTCTATGTGCCTGATCGGTTTCCGGTTTGATCCCGACGGGCGGCAGCCGTTGCTGTTGGCGGCAAATCGTGATGAATTCCTGAGCCGTCCGACCGCGGTGGCCGGTTGGTGGTCGGACGCACCGGGCGTGTACGGCGGGCGAGATCTACAAGCTGGCGGCACCTGGATGGCAATATCGCTGCCTGAGTTTGGGCCCGCCGGTAGTCGAACCTGCCGGTTCGCTGCGCTGACCAATTTTCGCGACGGCCAGACGGCCGGCGTCGATCAACGAAGCCGCGGTGAGCTGGTCACTCAACTCCTGACCGGAACGCTGCCGCTTAGGCAAAACATGCAGGCGATCTCGGCCAGGACTGACAGCTATGCCGGCTTTAATCTGATCGGCTTCGAATGGCAGGAAGTGCGGTCACAGGCCCGGCTCGAGCAGTGTCGCGGATGGCGGCTTAGCAACCGGGGCAGCGAAACGGGTACGGTACGACCGATTGCACCGGGCACACATGGCCTGAGCAATGGTGAGTTCAACGAGCCCTGGCCCAAGACCCGCACTCTGGTAAACACGCTCAAGCAGGTGGATCCAGATGCCTCACGCGAGAAAACCAACCAGCAGCTGCTGGCGAGCCTGACAAGTCAACGTCCGGTCCCCGATCAGGAACTGCCAAGCACGGGGTTGCCGACGCGCTCGGAACGTGACCTGGCCTGTTTGTTCATTCGCACAGCGCTGGACACCCAGACTGACACTTTCGCCTATGGCACTCGCAGCTCGGCCGTTGTGAGGCTCAGCGACAGTGGGCGGATCGCATTCGAGCAATGGAGCTGGTCCGCTGAGGCGGCTGAACCTAGGGCCGATGAATACCGGCGCATGGAAACTGACCGTCTTTAGAAGACTCAGGTTTGGTCGATATTGCTCAGAGCCTGACGCACGTTGTCCGGCAGGCGGGCGGACTTACCGTCAGGAGCATAAACATAAACGCTTTGCCCATCGACCAGAAGCGCCTCATCCCGGGTAATAGCGAACTCGATCACCAGACTCGAGTTACCGATCGAACCGGTTCTGACCAGGATCTCGATCCAGTCGTCAAATCGCGCCGAGTCCCGGTAATTAACCGTTGACTTGGCAACATACAGACTGGCGTACAGCGACTGCATCAGGCCTGGTTCGGTTTCGCAGGCAGCCCGCAGGTACTCGGTAATACCGATATCGAAATAAGTCAGGTAGTGACCATTAAAGACCACGCCCTGCATGTCCGCTTCCGCCCACCGCACGCGAATCCGGTGGGCGAAGACGAATGCTGACAAATCAGGTGAATCGCTCGCCATTGTCTGACCTAGTCTTTCAGAAATTTTTCTATATGGGCGGCAACCTGGTCAGGCTGCTCATGCACCAGCCAGTGGGACGCCTGCGCCAGCTCAATCAGTTGAAATTGATCAACCAGTTCGTCCAGCCCTTCTAGCAGCACCGGCAACAATGCCGAGTCATCCAGTCCCCACAAGACAGTGGTGGGTACCGTCACCTTGAAATCAGACGGATCCAGTGACAGGCCAGCGGCACCGGGGTGCTCCGGCGTGGGCGGCATTAGCGGCGACGCCCGATAATAGGCCAGCGCGCCGGTCAACGAACCCGGTTCGGTCCATGCCGCGCGATAGCGGTCGGCCACTGCCGGAGTCAGCCAGCGGTCGCGAGGGGATTTGAAATGCCGTAACAAGGCAGCACAGTTGTCGGCCAGCAATCGGTTCTCGGCGTCGGGCTTGCGAAGCGCCAGCATGTACTGGCTGGCTTTTTGCTGGCCGGCATCTGACGCCAGGGCACGGGCAAACGTCACCGGATGCGGTGCGTTAAGAATCATCAGTTTCTTCAGGACATCCGGTCTGGCGATCGCGACTGACCAGGCAACTGCTCCGCCCCAGTCGTGCGCGATCAGATCTGCCTGCGCATAACCCAGGCTTTCAATCAGCTGGACAATATCGTTGACCAGCCGATCAATGCGGTAGTCTTTCAGGTCACCGGGTTTACCTGAGAGATTAAAGCCGCGCATATCCGGAGCCACACAGAAATGAGTCGCGCCCGATAGCGCCATCTGTGCTTCCCAGGCAAACCAGGCTTGTGGAAACCCATGCAAAAATATAACCAGGGGGCTGCCAGGCGTACCCGCTTGAGCATAATGCAGCCGCTGACCACTAGGCAGGGTTATGTGGTTGCCGGCTTCAACGATTACCGGGCTGACCATCAGCCTGACTCTTTGCCGGAACCGGCTTTCGGGGCGACATCTCGCTTAAGACTATACGGGTCGGTCGGGTTGGTTCGACCGGCGACATCATCGAGACGAAGCTTGACGGAGTCCATGATCTTGTCGTGGGTGATGATGTAAAACTGATCCTCTTCAATCGCAGTGAAAGTGGTCTGCGCCACCTCAGGCGCAGTAATTCTGCCGGCTTTCACCGCCTTTGAGGTCAGCGCCTGGGCCTGCTTCATCGACTGGGTCTCAGCTTCCTTGCTGGCCAGTGCTTCGGGGCGATTACGCTCCGACTGGTCTATCCCGGTCGGGACAAACGCCGGGCAGAGCACGCTGACACCGACCGCAGACTTGACCATTCTCAGGTCATGGAACAAGGTCTCCGACAAGGTCACAACTCCGTGCTTGCTCACGTTGTAGATGCCCAGACTTGGCGCGCTAAGCAAGCCGGCTACAGACGCCGTATTGACCACATGAGCCGGTTTGTCAGCGTCGACCATCGCCGGCACAAAAGCCCGCACGCCATGAATCACGCCCCAGAGGTTGACTCTTAACACCCACTCCCAGTCTGCAATGCCGTGTTCCCATAGCAAACCGCCTTTGGCAACGCCGGCATTGTTAAACAATAACTGCGGTACCCCATAAGCGGACAGACAGGTATCGCGCAGCGCTTCGACCTGATCAAAGTCACCGACGTCGGTCACCTGGGTCTTGAACTCAACCCCCATGTCATTCAAAGTCGCTGCCGTGCGTGCCAGGGCGTCGGCCTGAATGTCAGCGAGAACCAACTTCATGCCACGGCGCGCAGCGGTCATTGCAAACTCACGGCCAAAGCCGCTTCCCGCGCCGGTGACCACAGCCACCTGATTCTTAAACTCTTTCAGCATTGAAATCTATCTATAAAGCAATAGCAGCGAACAGCCGCGATCAGAGGTCGAAACCGGGGCTCAATCTTTGCAGCCGACGTAATAGTGCCGGCCAGACCAGTGAACCCCCCTTGCCGCCGGTTGCCTTGCGAACACTGCCGGCCACTGAACCCAGCACAGACTCGGGTATCGGGGTCAGCGCGACGCCACCTGACTGCGCCATGAGTTGAATCTCACAAGCCCGCTGCAAAACGTGCATTCCCTGGAAGGCATCAGCGACCGAGCCACCTACCGTCAACAAGCCATGATTCCGCAGAATCAGGGCCTGATTATTACCAAGCGACTTTTGCAGGCGGGGCTTCTCATCGTCGCGCACGGCTATGCCTTCGTAATCGTGATAGCCCAGGACGCCCAGCACGACCGAAGCCTGCTGCGAAATCGGGAGCAAGCCATCGGTTTGTGCGGCAACCGCAACGCCGGCTGCTGTATGGGTATGAATGACACAAACGACGTCATCGCGGGCCGCATGAATGGCACTGTGAATGACAAACCCGGCCGGATTGACCGGATACTCAGTGGGAATTACCGGTTGGCATTCTGAGTCAACTTTAACCAGTGAAGAGGCGGTGATCTCATCAAACATCAAGCCGTACGGATTGATCAGGAAATGATGTTCAGGGCCTGGTACGCGAGCCGAAATGTGGGTGTAGATCAAATCGTCCCAGCCGTTCAGCGCAATCAAACGATAGGCGGCCGCTGTGTCAACCCGCAACTGCCATTCCTGTTCTGACACCTGTGACTGGACACTTTTATCCGGTGCGTTCATCTGTGACTCCTGGATTAGATAAGTTTTACCAATTGCTTACCAACATTCGCGCCTTTCAACAAGCCAATAAAAGCTTCTGGTGCGGACGCCAGCCCTTGAGCGACTGTTTCCCGATATTTCAGTTTGCCAGTGGCCACTGCGCCCCCCAGCTCCTTCAAAGCCGTGGGCCAGACGTCCGGATTCTCGCTGACAATAAAGCCTTGCACCTTGAGACGACTCACCAGGATGGCGCGGAAGTTCTCGACTGGGATGGGCTGACCGTTATAACCGGCGATAAGCCCACAAACGGCAATTCGGCCGAACGCATTCATCCGGCGCAGCACTTCATCGAGAATAGGCCCGCCCACATTCTCAAACACGCCGTCAATCCCATCAGGTGTAGCCGCTTTAAGGTCTTGCCGCAGGTTACCGGCTTTGTAGTCCACGCAGGCATCAAAGCCATACTCGCCAGTAACGATACCGCACTTCTCGGGCCCTCCGGCAATACCGACAACCCGGCATCCTTTCATTTTGGCCAGCTGTCCTACCGCCGATCCAACCGCGCCGCTGGCCGCTGAAACCACCACCGTCTCACCGGCCTTCGGCTCAATAATGGTGTTAAGCCCCATCCAGGCCGTAACGCCGGGCATTCCCACTGCGCCAAGATAGGCCGACAGCGGAATATGGCTGGTATCCAGTTTTCGAAATGTCTTGGCGTCGCCAGCGCCGAACAACTGCCAACCCAGCATGCCTACCACCTGATCCCCGACCGCCAGTGAAGGATCATTGGATTCGACGACTTCTCCGACCGTGCCGCCGATCATCACTTCGCCAATTTCCTGAGAAGCGGCATAACTCTTGGAGTCATCCATGCGGCCACGCATGTAAGGGTCGAGCGACATATAGTGATTGCGAACCAGCACCTCGCCTGGGCCAATGGTTGGCATGGGCGTCGTCTCGAGCCTGAAATGCTCAACGCCTGCAACCTTCTCCGGGCGACTCGCCAGAACGATTCGCTGATTTTCCTGTGCCATGTTTCTCTCCGGGGACCGCCTATCGGGCCGGTCCCGCTGTTGATTGGTTGTTGTGCCGCCTAGACGGCGGTAACGCCGCCATCGACGGCCAGTATCTGACCGGTAATGTGTTTGCCTGCATCGGAGCAGAACAATAGCGCAGCCCCCATCAGGTCTTCGTCATCACCGATTCGATGCAAAGGCGTCATCGCCTTCAGCGGCTCTTCAAATTCAGCCAGTGAGGCTGCTGTCATTTTGGAAGGGAAGAAGCCCGGTGCCAGCGCATTCACGGTAATGCCGTGTGCCCCCCATTCTCCCGCAAGCGCACGGGTAAAGTTAACAACCCCGCCTTTGGTGGTGTTATAGGCAATCGTGGCATTGGTCCCCGGCGGGTTGCCGGCAAGCCCTGCAATCGAAGCAATATTCAGGATGCGCCCATAACCCCGGGGGATCATACTCAGCCGGCCAATTTGCTGGGACAGCACGAACACACCGGTCAGATTGACGTTAACCAGTTTTTCCCAGGCCTCAATCGGATGGTCAACCGCCGGAGCCCCCCAGGTTGCCCCGGCGTTATTGACCAGAATATCGACATGGCCGAGCAATTGAACGGCTTGCTGAGCAAACGATTCAACCGCTCTCGGATCTCCAAGGTCGACTGCCAACGGATGGGCGGTGATGCCTTCCTCAGCCAGTTGCCGGGCAGTGGCGGCAAGTTCTTCCGCTTTGCGCGCCGCGATAACCAACTCGGCTCCCTGAGCACCAAGCGCCCGGGCAATCTGCAGCCCCAGACCTCGCGAGCCGCCGGTAATGATCGCCTTCCGGCCCGCCAGGTCAAACAGATTGGGGGCTGACATCAGGCAACCTCAAACAGCCCGGCTGCCCCCTGACCGCCGCCAATACACATTGTGACCACTACCAGCTTGGCTCCGCGCCGCTTGCCCTCGATCAGTGCGTGGCCGGTCAGGCGTTGGCCGCTAACCCCATACGGGTGCCCGACGGCAATCGCACCGCCATTCACGTTCAACTTGTCGGCAGGAATACCCAGCTTGTCACGGCAATACAAAACCTGAACGGCAAAGGCTTCATTCAACTCCCACAAATCAATGTCAGAGATCTTCTTGCCGCAGCGTTCGAGGAGTTTGGGGATGGCAAATACTGGGCCGATACCCATCTCGTCCGGTTCGCACCCGGCGACCGCAAACCCCCGGAAATAGCCAAGTGGCTTGAGGTTACGCTTTTCGGCCAGGGCTGAATCCATGATCACGCAGGCGCCGGCACCGTCTGAGAACTGACTCGCGTTACCGGCAGAAATGACGCCGCCAGGCAAGGCCGGCCTAATCTTGGATACCGCTTCAAAGGTAGTGCCCGGTCGTCTGCCTTCATCTTCCGACAGTGTGACCTGACGAGTGCCCAACAGTTTGGTTTTGGGGTCGGCTACTGCCATTGTGACATCGATCGGGGCGATTTCGTCCTTGAACTTTCCGGCCTCTGCCGCGGCGCAGGCACGCTGCTGACTCTCCGCACCGTAATGGTCCATCTGCTCGCGATCGATCTTGTAGCGCTTGGCCACCATCTCGGCGGTTTCAAGCATCGACCAGTAGATTTCCGGTTTGGCTTTTAACAAGGCCGGGTCGGTAATCATGTGACGATTGGCGTGATTCTGCACACAGGAGATTGACTCCACGCCGCCGGCAATAAAAACATCGCCTTCGTTGGCAATGACGCGCTGCGCGGCCATGGCAATCGTTTGCAGTCCTGAGGAACAAAAACGGTTAACCGTGGCGCCGGCAGTCGTAACCGGGCAACCACCAGCCAATGCAATCTGGCGTGCAATATTCGAACCCGTGGCGCCCTCCGGGGTGGCGCATCCCATTAAAACGTCGTCAACCTCAGCGGCATCAATGCCGGCACGCTCGATAGCGGCCCGCACAACATGGCCACCCATGGTGGCGCCGTGAGTCATATTTAAGGCACCCTTCCAGCTCTTGGCTAAAGGGGTACGCGCGGTAGAAACGATAACAGCTTCACGCATGATGATTTCCTATATCTGGCCGGTACTTCAGGCGTTGAATGATTTACTTTCTGCGGCCAATGAAGCCAACAGCGGAGCGGGAGTCCAAAAGCCGGGATCCCCGGACGGGTTACTGGCGAACTCGGCCATACGGTTAACGACGTTGTACAAGCCGTATTGATCGGCATACAACATTGGCCCGCCACGGAACAACGGGAAGCCGTAGCCACTCAGGTAAATGAGATCGATATCCGAAGCCCGCATTGCAATGCCTTCTTCGAGGATCTTGGCGCCTTCGTTTACTAAAGCAAAGACCAGTCGCTGCACGATTTCCTCGTCGGTGAACTGGCGCGGTGTGGACCCGATGTCAGCACGATGTTTTTCGATCATGGCATCAACCTTGGGGTCAACAATCGGCTTGCGATTTCCGGCCTCGTAGCGATACCAGCCCTCACCCGTCTTTTGACCAAAACGGCCAAGCTCACAAAGGCGGTCAGCGACTGCGGAATACTTCACATCAGGTTTCTCGACATAGCGGCGCTTGCGGATGTACCAGCCGACATCGTTACCAGCCAGATCGCCCATACGGAACGGACCCATCGCAAAGCCGAATTTCTCAATTGCCCGGTCAACCTGCTGAGGACTTGCCCCCTCATCGAGCATGAAGGTTGCCTGCCGACTGTATTGCTCGATCATCCGGTTGCCAATGAAGCCATCACAGACACCGCTGACCACTGCTGTTTTGCGAATACGCTTGGCAATTTTCATGGTGGTGGCGAGTACATCATCTGCGGTTTTCGCCCCGCGCACCACCTCTAGCAGACGCATCACGTTCGCGGGCGAAAAGAAATGCATGCCGACGACTTCTTCGGGCCGTTTGGTGAACTCGGCGATCTGATCAACATTGAGCGTCGAAGTATTGGTCGCCAAAATAGCGCCCTTCTTCATATATTTGTCCAGGTTACCAAAGACAACCCGCTTCACATCCATGTCTTCAAAAACGGCCTCAACAACCAGATCGGTATTGTTGATGTCGTCATAGCTCAATGATGGCTTGATCAGCGCAAATCGCTTCTCGGCGACATCCGCCTTAAGACGACCTTTCTTAACTGAGTTGTCGTAGTTTTTCTTGATCGTCGCCATGCCACGATCCAGGGCTTCCTGTTGCTGCTCGATCAGCACGACAGGGATGTCGGCGTTCACGAAATTCATCGCAATGCCGCCGCCCATCGTGCCGGCACCGATCACAGCAACCGTATTGATCTCGCGCAGCGGCGTATCGGCCGGAATATCGGGGATCTTCGTTGCGGCCCGCTCAGCAAAGAAGGCATGACGCAAGGCGCGTGACTCCGGGGTCATCACCAGCGCCAGAAATTGTGCCCGTTCAAAGGCCAGACCTTTATCGAACGACATTGTCACAGAACTGCGAACCGCCTCGGCGCACTTCAGCGGGGCCGGGAACTGCGGTGCCATTGCCTGAATGGTATTCATCGCCGCCTGAGTGAACCCTTCAGCATTGGGATAATCGACCTTCATATTGCGGATCAGTGGCAGTTTGCTGCCGTCCGCAACGACCTTACGGGCAAACGCCATGGCGCCTTCTATCAGGTCACCGTCGATCATCTGATCGAACAACTGCGTATCGGCCAGATTTTCAGATTTGACCGGCTCGCCCGAGACAATCATGTTCAGTGCCATTTCATACGGAATGACGCGCGGCAAACGCTGGGTACCGCCGGCACCAGGAATCAGTCCGAGCTTTACTTCTGGCAGCGCAATCTGTGCGCCCGGCGCGCTGACCCGATAATGACAACCCAACGCCAGCTCAAGACCGCCACCCATTGCGACCGAATGGATCGCAGCAACCACAGGTTTGGCGGATCGTTCGATTTCGCGGATGACCGTACCCAGGTTGGGTTCGGCCAGGGATTTCGGCGTATTGAACTCGCGAATGTCCGCGCCACCAGAGAATGCTTTACCGCTGCCGGTAATGACAATCGCTTTTACGCTGGCTTCTGCGTTTGCACGCAAAACACCATCGACAATGCCGGTCCGCAGTTGATGGCCTAGACCATTGACCGGAGGGTTGTCCATCGCTATCACGGCGACATCGCCGTGCTGTGTGTATCTCGCCTGAGTCATCAGTATTTCCTCATTCAGGAGTGGGCCGGATGATATCCGGTGGCATGTGGGTGAGCCTGTGCTGTCGTTAATGTTTCTCTAAGCGCTAGGCAATTGATAGTCTTTAAATTGCTCTCGCAATTTGGTCTTGAGGATTTTCCCGGTGGCACCGAGTGGAATATCGTCAACAAACTGAACATCATCAGGCATCCAGAATTTGGCGACCTTTCCGTCATAAAAAGCGAGCAGATCCTGCGCGCTAACCTGCTCGCCGTCTTTTAGCTTAACGATCAGTAGCGGCCGTTCGTCCCATTTCGGATGAACCACCCCGATGACTGCCGCGTTGGCAACCGCCGGGTGAGAAATTGCCAGGTTCTCCAAATCGATTGAGCTGATCCATTCGCCGCCGGATTTAATCACGTCCTTGCTGCGGTCGGTAATCTGCATGTAGCCATCGGAATCGATCGTTGCCACATCACCGGTCGGAAACCAGCCGTCACCGTTCTCATCGGGCTGCAGGGGATCGCCACCCTCACCCTTGAAATATTCTTTGAGAACCCATGGCCCCCGAACCAGCAGATTGCCGTAGGTCGTACCGTCCCAGGGCAACTCCTTACCGTCATCGTCAATAATTTTCATGTCGACGCCATAGACAACATGACCTTGCTTTTCGAATATCTTCTGCTGTTCTGCCTCGCTGGCATTGGCGTGTTTGAGTTGCAGCCGGCTAAGCGTCCCCAACGGCGACAACTCGGTCATACCCCAGGCATGTATCACCTCCACACCCAGGTCCCGGAACGCCTGAATCATCGATGGCGGACAAGCCGATCCGCCAATGACCGTGCGATTGAGCTTGCCGAACGACAGATTGTTGCCTTGCACATGAGCCAGCAAACCAAGCCAGACCGTCGGGACACCAGCAGAGTAAGTAACGCCTTCCTGCTCGAACAAATCGTGAATGGATTTGCCGTCAAGATTCGGTCCCGGAAACACCAGTTTTGCGCCCACCAGTGGCGCCACATACGGAATACCCCAGGCATTGACGTGAAACATCGGCACAACTGGCAATATGACATCTCGAGCCGACGCGCCCATTGCATCGGGCAAAGCTGCCGCATAGGCGTGTAATACGGTAGAACGGTGCGAATACAAAGCGCCCTTCGGATTGCCGGTTGTACCAGAGGTATAACAAAGCGCTACCGCAGAATCTTCAGAGAATGTCGGCCAGACAAAATTCTGATCGCCCTGCGCCAGCAGGGTTTCATAGTTCATCAGCTTTTCGACGCCGCTGTCAGTAGGTTGGCTCGCCTCGTCGCACATCGCGATCCAGCCTTTGATATTCGGACAGAGCTTTTGAATGGCCTGAATCAGTGGCAGGAAGGTTAAATCGAACGCCAGATACTGGTCTTCGGCGTGATTGATGATCCAGGCGATCTGTTCCGGATGCAGTCGTGGATTGATCGTGTGAATGACACTACCCATTCCGCCGACCGCGTAATACAACTCCATGTGGCGGTAGTTATTCCAGGCCAATGAACCGACCCGCTCGCCGTGTTGCAAGCCCTCATTTTTAAACGCGGCGGCCAACTGCCGGGAGCGTTGCTCAAGACCTTTATAGTTGGTGCGGTGGATATCGCCCTCGACCCGCCGGGAGACGATTTCCACCTCGCCGTGATGTCTTGCCGCGTGTTTCAGAATTGAGGAGATCAGCAGTGGCATCTCCATCATCAGACCATTCATTGGTTGTCTCTCCTGTCTCTATGGGTCATACCGCCCAAAGGCGTTCCATTTGCCGGAATTCTACTCGGCTTCCGGCAAATGCATTAAACAATGCTCTTCCCCTGATCCGTCGTCGAATGATTTAGCGTGCGTCATGCGGCAGGCGCCGGCAAACAGACGCGACGCCCTGGACGCAGGCAGTATCGTCGTGAGGCTCACGACTAACCTCGCGGTTAGTACACCAGAATGGCAACGGGCTGAGGAGGATTCAGCTTGAACGGAGGCTACACATTGCGCAGCCCCTGCACAGATTTGTAGTACGCAGATTTGAAGCACCTGCGCCCAGCAAGGCGGTAATAAGTATCGGACCGGCTCCGGGCAACCGATCAGTCAGGCGCGCTATCGCCCGCGGCGCTGCCAGATCTTTTAGATCTGACAGGTCATAGGCTTGCATGCAATTACGAAACCCACGTACTTGAGCACGCTTGCCATCCGGCTTGCAACCCCGCTTGCAACCCGTCTCCGGGTGCCTCGCGATGGCTTCGGTGGATCTTAAACCGCCACTAATTGACCTGACCGTTAAGCCTTGACTGTTAAGCCTTGACCATCAAGGCCCGACCGCGGGAACCCTTGCTGCGGTTTGTTTCTCTGCGGTTTGTTTCTAACTACGGGTGTTCTTGGTCGGTTTTACTTTTTCCAGCATCTTGAATGTCGTGCGGGTTGACCCCTTGAACAGACGCTTCAGCGCTTTGGGAAGACATTTACGCTCAAGCGTATTACGACGGTTGCGGCTGATTTCGGCCATGATCTGAAACTCCGGTTCAAAATGAAGACTGATGACAATCTAGGGTACTGGCATAATCCAACCCTCAAGTATAGCAAGGTGTGAGCATGGCGGTTAGACCCACGATTAAAGAGTTAGAAGACCGGCTCCGGATCGCGTTTCCGAAAGAGCCCCTGGAGATCACAGACGAGAGCCATTTGCATGCCGGGCACGCTGGCGCAGCCGGTGGAGCCGGTCACTACCGGGTTACGATTACCAGCGCCCTGTTCGACGGACTCGGCCCGGTCGCCCGCCACCGACTCGTGTATGCCACTGTCCAGGACTGGATGCCAGACCGGGTCCATGCCTTGTCAATTGATGCCCGCGTACCGTCCGCGAGCTGACCCAACAACCGCAGTCGCCCGCAATCGAGCGCCTGGCTTTCAACTCACCGAAGGATATCTATGACACACCAACTCATGACCAGCCACGGTCAGGCTACCCACCGAGGTCGCCGATGGGGCGCCGTCCGCGCCGCCCTGATCGGTGCCATTGTGGCCGGTACCTGTACAAGCTCTTTTGCCCAAAACGAAGCGGTTGTTAATGGCACGGCAATCCCGGCAAGCCGGGTCGAAGCCTTCGTCAAGGCAATGGTTGCGCAAGGCCGCCCGGACAACGAGCAGTTGCGCCAGGCCGTCCGCGAAGAACTAATCGCTCGCGAATTGTTTGTTCAGGAAGCACGCAAGCGCGATCTGCACAAACAGGACGAAGTGGACAATCAGCTGATTCGAGCCCGGCAAGACATTCTGATCGGCGCCCTGATTCGCGATACGCTGGCGAAAAACCCGGTCACGGATGACCAGATTGAAGCGGAATACAAACGCCTGACCGCTGAAAAAGCGGCTGCGAAAGAGTACAAAGCGCGTCATATTCTTGTTGAAGAAGAAGCCCAGGCGATAGATATCATCGCGTCGCTGGACAAAGGTGGCGATTTCGCCGAACTGGCCAAGGTTTCCAAAGACCCAGGTTCCGCAGCGCGCGGCGGTGACCTGGACTGGAACCCGCCCGATACCTTCGTGCCCGAATTTTCGGCGGCCATGACCGGCCTGGAAAAGGGCAAATACACGCCCAAGCCAATCAAGACCCAGTTTGGTTACCACGTGATCCTGCTCGAAGATACGCGCTCCGCGCAGCCACCGGCGATTGACTCACTACGCCCTCAGATCAAACAGCAGCTGGAACGCGAAACAGTCGTCGAGCTCCAGAACTCGCTCCGCAATAACGCCAAGATTGAATAAAGAATCAATCCGTCAACAGAGGCAATGCCCGAATCCACACTGAACCCCGGGCTTGCCTCTGTCCGCGACGAGGAATGGCTGGCCGGGCTTGGCCAGGCGAACCAGAATCCATGTTTGCCCCGGCCAGGAAAACCGTCGGCTTAGCGGCCAACTAATAGACGTTCAACCGCCCCGAAATACTGTATATTTACCCAGTTACCCATCTGGGGCAAGCGATGCAGCATCCCGTTACCGGCAATCCCATTACCGGCAATCCCATTACCGATTCCAGCAGTGGCAAACTGATCCGGTTTCACAAGGGACGAGGCGCCGGGTCAAATCTGCTTGACCGGTTCACCGCCTGGGAGCGCGATACTGACCGCGAATTTCTCGATCACCTCGAAAGCGAAGGCGAAGATCAACGGCGCTCCACCCAGGTTGCCGCGCACCCGTCCCGTTCGATCATCAGCCGTAATGCCTCGCCGGATCTGTCTTTCGACCAGTCGATCAATCCTTACCTCGGTTGTGAACACGGCTGTACCTACTGTTATGCGCGACCGACACACGCTTACCTCGGACTGTCTCCTGGCCTGGATTTCGAAACCCGAATTTTCGCCAAACACAAGGCAGCTGCGCTGCTTCGCTCGGAACTCAGCCGAACCAGTTATCAGCCTTCGACAATTGCGCTGGGGGCGAACACCGATCCCTACCAACCCGTCGAATCAAGACTCGGTATTACCCGGGAGATTCTGGAGGTCCTGGAAGAATGTCGTCTGCCTGTTGGCATTACGACCAAATCAGCAATGGTCGTCCGCGATGCCGATATTCTCGCCCGCATGGCGACCAGAAATCTCGTCCGGGTGTATATCTCGATCGGCACGCTGGACACCTCGCTCGCGGCTCGGCTGGAGCCACGGGCGAATGCCCCCTCCCGGCGTCTGGAGGCCATCAGACGCCTGACACAACAAGGCATACCCGTAGGGGTTTTCACCTCGCCGTTAATCCCCGGTCTGAACGACTCTGAAATGGAGGCCATCCTTAAAGCCTCACAACAAGCTGGTGCCAGGTTTGCCAGCTACGTCATTTTGCGGCTCCCCCTGGAAGTGCGGGATCTGTTTGTTGAATGGCTGGAACATCATTACCCACTCAAAGCCCGTCGGGTCATGAGCTTGATTCGCGGGATGCGTCACGGCAAAGACTACGATTCAGACTTTCGGGTTCGGATGCGCGGCGCTGGCGCCTACGCAGAACTGCTAGCCCAGCGATTCAGACTGGCAAGCAGGCGATACGGTCTGAACACGGATCGCACTTCAATGACGGTTGCGCAGTTTATTCGGCCCGACAAAAACAATTCGCAACTGAATCTGTTTTAGATCGCGCTCAGGCCACAGGCTCAAATCAAGACAGCTTGTTCTGACGGTTTAAGGCCCTAGCGGATTGCGGTTACCGAGTCGACCATTTCACCCAGGGCGACCACCCGAACATTCTCGGCAATCCAGTCATGGATGACTATCCCGCCGCAAGCGCCGCCGGCATCCGATAGATCGCTGGGTCGGCCCAGGGTTTGAATGATGCCCGCCAGGGTTGTAATACCCGCAAGCCGGTGCAGATCAGATTGACTGGACTCCCCCTGCGCCTGTGAGACTGGGCAGAACAAGACGCCTGACACGGCGACAAGACATCCAGCGACATGCCGCCTGATCGTTTTAGGATTGTTCGGTTTGTTCATGGCGCATCAAGTCTAGCGCATGCTTGCGGCTCCGGCCCCAATCATCTAGAGTATTGGATGATTGAAATCATGCAACAATCCATGAGACTGAACCATGAACGATAAAGTGCTGCCGCATGCCAACCCGGAAGCCATCCTCGCCCCCAGCGACGGTACGCTGGGCTATATGACGGGTTTCGGGAACCATTTCAGCACCGAGGCTGTGCGCGGCGCCTTGCCTATTGGGCGAAATTCGCCGCAGCAAGCACCTCTAGGGCTCTATGCTGAACAGTTGTCCGGCAGCGCGTTTACCGCCCACCGGCCGGCCAACCGCCGGACCTGGTTTTACCGAATTCTGCCGTCGGTCAAGCATACAACCGGGTTCAGAGCGGCCGACGCGGGTTTGCTCCGCACCGCCCCATGTCGGGACGAAAACACCCAGCCGTTTAGCCCGATGCGCTGGAATCCAGTCCTGTTGCCAGATGAGCCGACCACTTTCCTGGAAGGCATTCGCACCATTTGCACCGCCGGTGATGCACAAATGGGCGCAGGCATGGCCGCCCATGTTTATGTCGCCAACCGGGATATGCAAGACCAGTACTTCTACAATGCCGACGGCGAAATGCTGATCGTTCCCCAGCTCAACCGATTGACGATTGCCACCGAGTGCGGTGTTTTAGAACTGGCCCCCGGAGAAATTGCCGTCATCCCGCGGGCCATGAAGTTTCAGGTTCATCTGCCTGACGGCACGGCACGTGGTTATATCTGTGAGAACTACGGCGCGATGCTGGATTTACCCGGGCGCGGGCCGATTGGGGCAAACTGCCTCGCCAATGAGCGCGACTTCCTGACCCCGGTAGCCGCTTACCAGGACACAGAAACACCGTGCCAGCTCTACAGCAAGGCGCTGGGCAAGCTCTATGTTGCCGACCTGGCTGCCTCCCCGCTTGATGTGGTTGCCTGGCACGGTAATCTTGCGCCCTACAAGTACGACCTGAGCCGGTTCTCGACAATCGGCTCCATTTCCTACGACCACCCGGACCCGTCGATATTCACGGTGTTGTCTTCACCCTCCGACCCACCGGGAACCGCAAACATAGACTTTGTGATCTTCCCGGACCGCTGGCTTGTGATGGAAGATACTTTCCGCCCCCCCTGGTATCACTCGAACATCATGTCGGAATTTATGGGCTTGATCCACGGCGTGTACGACGCCAAACCGGGAGGTTTTTCTCCCGGAGCAATGAGCCTGCACAACATGATGATTCCCCACGGACCGGACCGCCAGGCATTTGAAAGTGCTTCAACCAAGGATCTCGCCCCGGAAAAACTTTCCGGCACGATGGCATTCATGTTTGAAACCCGGTACCCGCTGAACCCCACTGCGTTTGGCAGCCAGCCGCAGGGCCTGGACCTGGATTACCCTGATTGCTGGCAGGATTTACCGCGCCAATTTAAACGATGAGGGCATTCGACGCAGGGCCGGTGCTTTCAGGCGCCCGTCCCAAGTGGCTTCAGATCGCCGCCATACTGCGTCGCGACATTGAGTCGCTGGCCTGCGCTGGTGAGACCCGGTTACCCACTGAGTCGTCGCTTACGGACCGTTTCGGCGTCTCGTTGATGACCTTGCGTCAGGCTCTTGGCTGCCTCGAAACAGAAGGGCTTATCGAGCGCCACCGGAAGCTGGGGACGTTTCTGACCAAACAGGCGAGCCGGCCTCGCCGCATACAACTCCTGGGCCAGATCGACGACGTCTTTGAGCAGCAACAGTCCTCCGCAATCCGGTTGTTGTCAGACCTGCTGGTCAGCGTACCGGAGCCTCTTAAAACGAGTTTTCCTACGGCCCGAAAACTGCGCCGCCTGACCCGGCTGCGCTACCTGGACGGGGCCAGTTGCAGTATCGCAATCAATCATTTGCGCCGCGATGTCGCCAGGCAGATTCCAGCAGAACTACTCACTGAAATGCCGGTTTCTCAAATCATCCAGCATCACACGACTTTTCGCATCGACGCCATGGAACAGGAACTCAGTGCTCAGGTGGCGGACCCTGAAACAGCCTCTCAACTCGGTATTCAGCCGCTTGACCCGGTAATGGTCATCATAGGCACCTCATATGACCCGCAGGGAGTAGTTCTGGATGTTGCCCGCCTCTGCTATCGAGCCGATCAATTCAGCTTTGTCACACGGGTAAACGGCTGAACACCGGTAATCCCGTCACCCGCCCTGAGCCTTATGCAAGCGGGCCGCTTCCCGGCGTTCGGCAAAAAATTCACGCAGGATGTCGGCACACTCTTCAGCCAGCAAGCCGCCTTGCACCTCAGTGTGATGATTGAGTTTTTCTTCAGCGAACAGATTTATCACGCTGCCGCAGGCGCCGGTTTTCGGGTCTGCTGCGCCAAAAACCAGGCGCCGAATCCGGGCATGTTGGATTGCCCCGGCGCACATCGCACACGGTTCAAGCGTCACATATAAGTCGCATCCGGTCAGCCGATAGTTGCCGGAGACCTCCGCTCCGGCGCGCATCGCACGGATCTCGGCGTGAGCGGTTGGATCATGACTGCCAATCGGGTGGTTGTATCCGGTTGCGAGGATCTCACCGTCTCGCACCAGTATCGCCCCGACCGGCACTTCGCCAAGAATCTGCGCGTTCTGTGCCTGATTAATGGCCTGGCGCATCATGGCCAGGTCAAAGCCGGGGTTCACTCCCATTCCATCATCAACAAGACGCCCAAACCCGCGTGGTTAAAGGGATTGACTGTGATCAACATGGGGCCTTACCGTCACTCTTACCGTCAACACCGCACATCTTTTGCTGACGCGGGAAATGGAGCGATTCGCGGGGAAGCAACTCTTGCGACACCATCGTCAATCAGGACATAGGATACACAAAACGCAGTGTCCTTTGCCAGCTGATTGGCTGTCTACGGCAGCTTCAACAGCTTACCGAGTGCTACGGCCACTGTCTCCAGAGCATTGATGACGCCGTCCATGACGAAATCGAGGGCCCGACCGTAGCCTGCGTTGACGTTCGCTGTGTCGAAACCAAGGCGCTGCAGGGTCGCGAGGCACTGCTCCACGGTTTCGTGAGCGTCGGCGATTCGAAGGTCGTTGTTGAGGAACAGGGGCGCCATGGCTTCACTGCGGTCGCGCCAACCTTCCGGCTCTGTCGCCGAGGCAAAGGCATCGCTTGCCTCCTCGTGAGCATTCAGTCTTTCGATGACATTTAGAAGCGCCTGCAGCAGCTTGAGGCTTCCGAGATCCCTGACAGCAGTTCTCGGACATCCGGCGCCCTCCAACAATGACTTGAGGTAGCCATTTGGAACGCGTTGCCATACCTCGTGCAAACTCTTGCAGCGAGCCAAGAACATCTGTTGTGACAGGTCGAATGGTGCGACCTGGGCCAACCGACTGAGCGTCGGATAGGCCATCCAACCATTGGCCACAACCTCTGCACGATCAAAACCAGTCAGTTCTACTGCCGACTTGTTCAGCCCCACAGTCACGCCTAGTGCGGAAAGACCATCGCCCAATCGTAGAAGCACATCGAGCAGCCGCTGCACCTTGGCAACCACATGCTCTTCGTTCAGGTCTGCATAGGCAAGGTCGGCCGGATCGACTGCAAATGATCGGGCGTGAATGACCTCGCGATCCGGCTTCGGCTTGTACAGCTCACGCATTGGCACTTGGATCAAATTTCTTCCGACCCGACGGCATTCGGTGAAACTCCACTGCCCTCTATATGACGGACTGCAGTACCACTGTCCCCCAATACGAGTCGGAGTCGTGTCGTAGAAAGTGCTCTGTTCGTACTTCTGGAGGAATCGATCATGGAGGTAGACCGGATCCACCCCCAGCAGGGCATTCGCACGCGCGTGAGTCATGGCCTGCGCGTCACCAGGCCACAGAATGCCCTCAGCAGTCTGCTCTTGACATAGTTCCGGCATCACCGCTTCGACGGAAGCCCAGAGCTGGACCAGAAGCCCACCTTCGTGCTCGCGGATATCCAAGTCATACCAAGCAATCCCGTCAGCGGGCTTGCGGCTCACATGAGTCTCCCCTCCCATGATCGCGCGTACTTCAGGTAGATCTTGCAACTGGGCTGAATAGTAGAAAGCTCGCACACCCCGCGCACCACGCAGCCAAAGGTAGCGGCGAAGGTATTCATTCGACATGTGCCAATTGACCGACCTCTTCAAGTTCCAGTGGTAGTCACTGGACACCTCGCCCTCGGCCACGCCGAACTCCGGAAGCCCCAAGTCATCGTAGACAAGGCGTTGCTGATCGTTGCCGACACAACGGGGAGTCAATCCAAGGGTCATCCAGACTTTCTCGGCTAGGTTGAAGGTGTAGAACGAGCTGTCACCCCAAGCCGCAACGATGTAGTCATAACCCGATATCGACGGAGAAAAGTCGGTCGAGCAACCACGCATGTCGCCGGTAGGAACAGAGAACTCGACCACGCCATCGCCCGCCTCAGAAAGAACTTCGATGGGGCCATCCTCCACTCCGGGAACCACTGCCATCAGCAAATGCAGATGCTCAGCTTGCCCTACATGCGCATCGGATTCCTGCATCGCGGCCACCTCCACAGCTTGGCTAGGCGACAAGCCGACAGGTTCCAGCAGGCCACGCAGCCTTGGTGGCAAGGCATGAGCCGGGATGGGAAATGCTGCTAGATAGTCAAACGGCATGATTCTTTTTGTAGGATTTTCAAAGTGATCAGGCTCTCTGCGCCTGCGCATCTTCTGCGGCAGGCAGCATGATGTCGTGCCAACGAATCGGAGAAGCGAGCAACAAATTCGTCTCGGCCTCCAACAGCCCAGGATGTCCGGGGTGGTTCTCCACAGCTAGCGCAACGACTTCGCGACATCCCTCCATGTCGCCAACGCCCCGAAGTCGCTCGGCCAACTCCAGGGCAAGCGCAGCCTCAAACAGCCGCGGGAACCTCAGACCGTTTGCGGCAGCACGCCGACGCAAGTAGTTGCTCAGTGCCGCTCGATGGGCTTCCAACGACCAAGGTACAGTTTGTCCAGAGACCGCGTGAGCAAGTAGCGCTTCCGAGGAAGGCTCTCCAAGCTCCTCTTGAATCAGCGCCTCGATTGCCGAAGACATCTCGGCCAAATCCTGTCTCGCAACATGCATATTGAACAACGCATGCAAAGCCAAGTACGGCAATCTGAGGCGTTTCTCCAGGCGCGGGACAAACTCACACGCAGCGCGCAGCACAGGCCTCAAATCAGTCACGACAGCATCGGGCTCCTTCAGAAGACAAGATGCAAGTTGCTGCAGAAAACCCTCCAGCTTGTCACGTCCTGCTTTCGTGATGTCACCTTCGGCACGACCGACCCAGAACTGAGGTGCCATGCGCACTTGAACAACGCCGCTTCGTTCCATGTGATAGTTATACGGCTCACGCTCCACTGAAGGCTGGCGCAGAACAAACTCAATGATGACACTACGCATCAAACGCGAAAGTCCCTGCAGGGTCAGATGCGTGGTTCGACCTTCGATTGCGATCTCGCCATGACCATGTCCCAGGGTCACGGCATCCGGTAGCCGCCGGAGCTGATGTACGTACTTGGATCGCGATTGATAGGCCGTACCGAGCGCCTCCACAAGGTCCGACCTACCCAGCAGAAGGCCATTCCCAGCACTGAAAGTCTGACGAAAATACGCGGGCGTGATATTGGCAACTGCGAACTCTCTGAAGCGCCGAGCCAGTGCGACATGCTCTACTCTTAGTAGGGCTTCCCTGACACGTTGAGCAATCGTTTCCTCTGCCCCAGAAAGCGCCTCATCGACCGCCTTACGCTTTCGCTCATCAAACGAATCCCAGTCGCTTTCATGACCGTCGAAGTCCTGGGCCAGTGACTCTACGGACGCAACGAGTAAGGTGTAGGCCAGTTCCAAATCATCAGCAATGCGATGCATTCCGTTGACGTACGTCCGAAGCGCGCGCATGACCCCTAAAAAGGTATGTCGAGGGAGGCCAATGAGCTTCCCAAGAAATTCTGCCAGAAAGGTCAGTTCATCCGGCTTGCACCAGATCTCCCCATCGAAGAATCGGTGGACCAGCGTTTGAGGAGCGACCCTTGTAGCCAATCCACGCTGCCCCGTCGTCAGCCTCCGGGCCAGATCAACGTCGGGCGTACAAACACAATTCAACGCAAATGAAACTGCCACAGAATAGTCTTGAAGATAGGGTTCGACGCCCGAGGAGACGAGCACTCCCGGCCCCTGCTCTTCTGCTTCCATGCGCTCAGTGAGCTCATAGACCAAGACCGTTGGACGTATCGAATAGCTCGATGACGCAGACAGTCGCCCTGCGACTGTTTCGACAGCCTCCTCTCTAGCGAGGATGGCATTCGTATAAAGCATGCCTCGCAGGAGGTTTTCCCTACCGACGGGTCTAGCAAACAGTTTTCCAGTGGAAATTTGCAGCACGCTTCCTCCAATTCAATTTCAGCACACTCGCGTCGAACAACCGCCCCTACTCGGACAGGAATGCGAGGAAGTCGCTGCGGCGCGCAAAGACCGGCTGAAACACCTGGTCCTCGGCTTTTGCCCTGCCATTCCAGAGCAACAACCCCTGGGCAACCAACTGCGCGAGGTAGCCATGAAGTGCAGCCCGCGTCTGGTTAAAACCATTCCGAGTCCGCTCATCAGGCTTGGACCACACGCAGTCAGGCAGTGCGATTTCAGCCCAGGCCGCAACCACATCCGAACCGAAAGCCTTGTCACCAAGGCCGAAGGCAGCGAACACGGGCAGTTGCCACGCGTAGGGATGATGCTGCATGCCAAGCTGTACCCGCTGAGCGAAGAATACGGGAAGGTCCTCCGGCTGCAGTTCCATCGCAGCGCAGGCTACAGCGAAGCGATCGGTAAGTTCCAACGCGCCAAGCGCCTCCGCTCGTTCCCTCTTGGAACTCCAGGCCAACTTGATCCTTGCGAGTTCGCCTTTTGCCCACACCAAACGCTTTTGTGCCTGCCGTAGCTTGGCTGCCGCGACCGGCTTATACGGCATAGCCCGAGTGAAGAAGCCGATGTCGACCCTCCACTCCTTCAGTTCCCAGGATAGCCGGTTCCTGAAGCGTGTTTCAGCTTGGCGATGCTCCATCCAAGACACCCATTTCCAGCGGTGACGCTCTTTCAAAGCTTGATCGAGCTCAGACTCCGTAATGCCTGCCGCCGGTAGGTCCGACACGTCAAACTCGATGGCATCTTTGAACAGAGAGCGCAGACGTTCGCCCTTAGCAGCATCGACGGCGTGGGTCTTGCGAACTTCGAGAGCGAGATCCCACCGACCTGGAATCGTGAACACTACGTCCGGTTGCAAATCACCTACGGGGTGCTCTGACTTGCCTTCGCTGAACTCGTACACCCGGTCTTGGATCTCCACGAACTCCGTTCTGCGAGTGCCCCACACGTCTGCAACGACCTCGACCGCTCCTCCCGGCAGCCAGAGCTGGCGGCGCTCAGCCAGACGATCGCGTACAAAAGCATGCAGGAGTGTCATCGGCTGCGGGTTGCAGTTTCCGTCATCTACATCGTGCTGGAAGTGCCAGGCCTTTGACTCGCCCATGTGGGCTTGGAGTGCCCGGCCGCATCCGTGGCAGACACAGCCGCACAGCCTGCCGCGATGGATGGCCGGATCCAAGTCCCGGATATGGGTCCATTGGCCGTTACGGCGGCCGTATACGAACTGCGCAGGCATCTATGTACCCTGCCTCAGAAGGGCAGCGCGTCGCCAACACAGGCTGGGCAAATAAAACTCATGATTAAGGGCGCAGGACGTGCGCTAAGCCTCATCAATCCACTCCATTGGAACTAGCTTGGTTCCGCCACGCCATTCCGGCAAGCCGACGACTTCGTCGATGCCCCCCCACACTTCGCTTGATGCGTGGTCCAGAACGATGAGTTGGAGCCTCCCCTTTTCACTACGCACGACGCTACCCATCACTTCGAACGCCTTGCGAACGGCATCCACGTCTTCGTCGCGCACCTTGGGGTCTTCTTCCACCTCAACGTCCTTGGAGACCACGTGCTTGGGAAAGTAGACTTGGCTCGGTTGGTCAAGTACGAGAAACGCGGGGACAGGACTGTTCTTTTGACTCAGATAGAACTGATGAAGAGAAAGCAGCACGGCTAGGTGATAGGAGAGCCAGTTCGACCCACTTCCGATCTCCGACAAATAGTCATCCCGCTCAGACCCAAGTACCTTAATGGTCAGGTCGTTGGTCTCCAGCGAGATGGGATCGTTCGGATTCTCGATATCGAGATGCGGCAGGAGCTTTCCGGCATTGGTGTTGACAGTCCGCAGAGCTCGGCGCTTCCGAGCTTCGACATCCTGTCCGCGCAGTTCTCCTTCCAGCGCCAATACCGTTTCCTTGAGCGTTCGAACCTCTTCGACGAGCTCGCTGTCGCTGCCCAATTTTCGATGGAGGCCCAGTGACGACTCGAGATTTCCTATGAAACGCTCCGTACGCTTCGCGGAAAATTGCTGTTCACTAGCTTCCTTCGATCTGCCCGTCAGCGCTCGCTTGCGAATCTGAACTGCGCGCAGACGTTCGGTCGCATTCCCAACATCTGTTGTGACTCGCTGCAACTCTCGATCGAACGCTGCTGGCACTTCTCTGTCTTTGTCTGCGCCCGCTGCCGTCTCCACCTCTTCCAGACGCTGGGCTAGAACCTGCAGTTTTCGTTTGGCCGAATCCGTGTGGCTGCCGCACATGGGGCAATCCGACTCATCGCTTGCATGCGAGACCAGCCAACTCGACAGCTGCAACCGACCTCGTTGCACCGAGAGCGCAGCTTCGTACTGCTCGACGCCGACACGCATCCTGTTCATTTCTTCCAATCGATGGCGCAAGGTGGTGAGTTCGCGGGAAACTTCACGCTCTTCGCCCTCCAGGCTGTTCAGCTCGCGCAACGCTTCCGAAATTGTTGTGGTGCTGACCGCCAAAGTTAGGTCGGTTCTTGTGATGACTTCCTCAAGCAACTCGATCATTTGCTCCCGAGAAATGTCCTCCTCCAGCTTCGGAATCAGCCCAAGTTCTTGAGCCTCGCTGAATTTGGACCTCAAGTCGGCAAGCCACCGCGCCGAGACTTCCTGCGCGTCCTTAAGCTCCTTCTCTTTCCGACGCAAGATTTGCCGAGTGCGGTTCAACTCGAACTGCTTCGCCATCAATGTCGGAGTGACCGCACCGAGCACGTAGGGGAAAATTTTTCTCAGCTTTTCCCGGTGCTCGTAAGTGTTGGTCTTGAAGAACAGGACGTCTGGATTGGCGACCACGTTCTGGGGTTGGAACGTGAAAGCAGCCAAATCACGGAAAGCTGGGCGCCCGTCGAACCCTGAAGCCTCCTCCCCGCCTGAAAAGTCCAGATTGGAGAGGTTGGCTAGATCATCGAGCAATCTCTTGACTGCAGTAGCGTTGGTATTCTTGGTGAGGCGATTGGGGATCTTGGATATCTTCTCGGCTTCCAACAGAAACATTTCGTCGGTGCTGCGCTGAGCCCCCGGTTCCTTTCGAGCCAATAGCTTTTCACCTTGAGCCGTCGCTACAACGACGCCAAACCACTCGCAGTATTTGCGGATTGTGTTCACAGGAATCGAGCACGTGCTGGAACCGAGGCAGTAATCGATGATAGGAATGACTGCTGATTTTCCAGTCCGTGAGGCGCCACTGATGACATTGACTTTCCCAAGCTCAAACTTCAACGTCCGCGGTTCAAATTTCCCATTGCGCGGCCAGAGCACGATCCCTCGAATCTGAAAAAACATTAGAGCTTCACTTTCAGCGTTGTCACGATCTCGTGCACTGTGAGTTCACCGAACCAGGCGCCGAGTTTTTCCGCCAGGTCCATGAGGTGCTTTACCTCGTCTGACAACCCTCTCGCCTTGGTTTTCGACAGCGGAATGGCCTCGCCGTTGTCGGCGAGTTTGAGCAGGCTTCCCGCGACGGCGAGCTCGATGGATTGCAGGCTGAGCTTGCGCCATCGAACTGAGCGGTCATGGATCTGAATCAGCAGATCCTGTTTGGACACTGACGAATCTCCGAACTTTGCGGCGAACGCCCGCAAGCCCGAACTCTTGTAAGTGCGCTTCACAAATTCCGAGGTCGCCTGATGCAGAATGATAGGCAGCACAAGAAAGAGAAGCGGCAACGGCGGCGGGGCGTTGACGCGATGAGCCTCGACGTATCCACAACAAAATCGCCATACGAGCGCAGCACCCAACGCAGGGTTTTGGACGTTTTGGGCCTCTCTTGCCAGCATCGTCACGCCACCTTCTTGAGCTTCAGGTGTGCTTCATAGTTCGGGTGCCAGCCTACGAGCAAGTCGTCGGCCAGCATATGGAAGCAACCGGGGATGAAATGGCTCGGGGGCGACATCGCCTGAACTGGCGCAGTGAACTGCATGCAGTCAAAGTACAGTGCCTGCCCTTGATGCTGCTCGGATCTGCTACCGTGATTCAATCCACAGGTTCGCTGCTTGTTCTTCCACGCTCGCTTCAGGACACCGTCCAGGTCGTCAAAGGAGGTCTCGTCAACTTCGCCCCGGGCAGCCCAATCAGTCCGGTCGAACGAGGCCATGAAGTAGTCGCTCGCAGCCCCGAGCATCTCTTCGAATGACAACCCAATGATGTCCAGTTGCCGGATGAAATTGTCGGGGAGATATCCCCGCGACACCGCCTCCGACGGAGCCGGAGCACGACTCGAAAGCACTGTCTGACGGTCAATCTTTTGGACGTAGGACGTGTACCAGCCATGGAAGTCATCGCGCGCGATGACAGCCGGTTTTCCGACCTCAAGCAATAGATCGATGTGACGCTTTACCACTCCGCAGAGGTGATTGGTGATGTCCTGGACCTTAGAGGGTGAAACGGGGTGGCTTCGGACGAGCGCTTCCAGATCAGCCTGGGGACTGCCACTGCCCAGGGTCAGTCGGAAATTGCAGATGAGTCGTTCCAAAAGACTTTGATCGGCAGTGAATACCTTCTCGACGTACGAAGAAATCTCCGCAGCGACTCCCGGCTTCAGGTCAAACTCCGGAGGGCACCCCCACAGCTCAGTCCGTGCCTGTGCAATGGCCGCTCGGGCGCTTTCCAGCGTATTCGCTCGGGCGAAACCCCCAACGATCGTTCCTTCGACCGGACGAGAAACGTAGAGTTCGAAAATCGCTTTTTCTACTTCGAACCCTGGGGTCGCCGCAAGCTCGACCCAATTGGAAAGAGTTTTCCATAGCGACTTTGCGCGGTCCGCGACAGGATTGGCCGTAAGCGCGCTCTTGCTTTGGACCAGCTTGACGGCACCAGCACCGTCATCCTGCGCTACATCGTCAAGAAGTTCGAGGCTGCAAACGCTCCCCTCCGGTGCTTGAAGCAACAGATGAGTGAGCCGCGTAAATTGAAGGCTGTACCCTAATGCCTGCCCCGGAACCTCGGTCTTCCGCTTAGTCCGGGATGGGCCTTTCGCTTTTGATGACGCCATTCGGTTCCCCCGATAGAAATCCCCCCAACCAATCCTGTTACATCTTACAAGAAGCAAGTGGTTATCTACCTGGTACCCGAGGCTGGGGCAACCGTGCCAGAAAGCCTTTTTCAAAAGCTGCAGATCGTGGTATGTAGCCCTGCCCTTGCATATCAACGCATGGGGCTGCCAGGTTCAAGTAGCCCCATAGGACAAGCGTTGATGGGCATGTAGTTCAACTTATCCGCGGCATCGATAGAAAGTTAGCGGGTGAAGTCATTCCGGCACACCACCAGCACTGAGCGACGATTTGGCATAGGCGACGGAAGCTTTTCGCCTGACGTTCGCTCGCCGGAATCCTCGATCTCCGGCCACGAACGCCTCCAGCATGTGTGGGATCAGCGTGACCGCATCGACCGCTTCGCCGTAGGTCTGCGCGTGCAGTGCGGCGTAGCGATCGAGTTCAGCCTTCAGGCTGGTCGGACAAGAGAACGTGAGCTTCGTGCTCTCGGTTTTGGGCAGCGGCCCAAGACGCAGCTTCTTGGAGGTGTTCATCTCGCGGTTCCCCGGTTGAAGAACAGAGGCTGGTACGGCCGCAACACCAGGTCGCGGTTGACGATGATCCGCACCGGCAGGCCCGGCCGCTCTGTCAACGTCGGCTGAATGCTCATGTTGCGCCGGGTCATCTCCTGGCCCACCTGATTGATGCTGTCCTGCGCGCTGTCACGCCCAGCGATCACGATGCGATTGCCGTTCTGCCGGTTCTCCGGCTCGGCTAGCTCTGCGCCCACGCCCAGCAGTGTCGTCAGCGCCGCACCGGCAAAGACGCGATCCCAGTGCCAATCGACGCCATCCTCCAGGCCGGAGTAGCCGGCCGGGTCAGTGCCCGCGGGGTTGTCGAGCTTCAGCGAAGACGTGTCCGGCAGGATGATGCGGCTCCACACCACCTGCACGCGGCTCTGCCCGTAGCTCACCTGGCTGTTGTACTTGCCCAGGAGGCGCGAGCCCTGCGGGATCAGCAGGAACTTCCCCGTCGCCGTGTCATACACCGGCTCTGTCACCGTGCCAATCACGTCGCCTGGCAGGTCAGATTTGATGCCCGTCACCAGCGCCCCAGCGATCACCGTCCCGGCCATCACCTGGTACGGCGAGGACGGCATTTGCAGATTGCCGGAATTGCGGGTTTCTGTAGAACCGCCTTTCAGGAAAGCCTCTTTCTGGTCTTGCCGGTTCTGCACGGCGGTGGGGTCGGATGGCTGGGCCGCCGTCGAGGCCGGGCCAGCGGCCAGCGGGTCGAAGCCCGCCAAAGCCGATGCCGGGCCAGCCGCTTGCGCAGTCGCTGGCGCTGCGGTCTTGCCGGGAGTGCCCGAACGGAAGAACACCGAGGAACCCGCGGCTGCTTCGGCTTCCTTGCGCCGAGCATCGTCTGGGTCGTGGCCTGGCGGCGCATACGTCGGCGTCACCGGCTGCTGTGCCTTCACGATGGCCGGGCCCAGGTCGCCCGGCAGCGGCGGCCCCAGCTCGGGCACCTTTCGCGGCAGCTTGGAGTAATCCGAAGGCAGGCCATCCAGCCCTTCGGACTTCGAGACGCGATCGACGTTGTAAAGCTCGGTCTGCTCGCCCGCGCCGCGCCGATACGGCTGCAATGACCAGATCGTGGCCCCGAGCACGGCGACCGACAGGCCGCCGATGAGCATGGCCAAGGTGCGCCGATTCAGGCGCGTGACGGCGCGCGGCTGGGCGCGCAACGCCACCGCCTCGGGCGCAACCTTGCCCGCCTGCGCCGCAAGATCAGGGGAATCGTCCTGGCTCATGGTCAGTTCCTCCGCGTGCCGTCCGTGCGCTCGATCCGCACCACGTCGCCCTTGTCTCCGCCCAGACGCAGCTCGGCCGCGCCGAACAGGCGATCCACGATGTAGTACGGCGAGCGGAAGCGGTAGTTCACCAGTTGCCCGTCGCCCTGCGCGCCGACCACGAACAGCGGCGGCAGCTCGCCCTGGGCGATGCCCGGCGGAAACTGGATGTAGACCTTCTCCCCGTCATCGAAGGCGCGCAGCGGCTTCCACGGCGGATTGCTGCCGCTGACCGCATACCGGAAACGGATCTTCTCCAGCGACAAGCCGACATCGACCGGCGCGGCGGCGCTGGCCGCTTGCGCCTGGCGCTGCAGGGCCAGCATCTTGTCCTTCGGATACTCCCAGGACACCGAGGCCATCCACGTCTTCTCGGTCGAGGTCAGCTCCAGCAGGTAGGTGCGTCGGCTGGTGGTGACAACCAGATTGGTCTTGAGGCCCGAGCGGATCGGCTTGACCATCACATTGACGCGCAGCGCATCGCCGCTGCCGCTGGACGTGTCCCCGACGATCCAGCGCACCGTATCGCCCGCCGCCACCGTCACCAGTTCCTCGCCCGGTTGGAGCGCGATCACGGTCACGCGGCCCACGGCCGCATAGACCTGATACAGCGCGCCATCCGTGAAGGGCCACACCTGGATCGCATTGACGTAGCCCTCGCGTGTCGGCGCAATGCGCGCCTCGGCGTTGGCGCGGGACACGCGCACGGTTTCATCGGCGGGCTCTGCGGCGGGCTTGGCATCCGGCACAGGTTTCATCTGCGCCGGCATCGGCAGCACCTGCGGCACGGCCACCACTTCGACCGGTGCAGGTGGCTCCGGCAGCGGCTGGGCCTGCACCGGTTCATCGAGCGAAATGGACGGCGGCGGCTTGCCCTGCGTAGCGCAGCCAGAGAACAGCACGGTCGAAGCCAGCAGCATCACCGGCAAGACGGATTTACGGAAAAGATCATTCATGGCTTTGCTCCTTCGTTTCCTTCCAGTTCGCGGCTCCACGACAGCCCGTTGACGTAGATGCCCAGGGGGTTCTTGCGCACGCGCTGCTCGGTGCGCGGCGTCTGCTGCACGATGGACACCACGGCGTTCCAGCGTTCAGTGCGATCCAGCGCACCGTTCACAAAGCGCGTCTCCGTCCAGCGCACGTTGAAAGACGTGTCGCTGGCGCGGGTCACGCTGGTGATCTGCACCGTCACCGACTCCTTGCCGATGCGCGCGAACGGGTCATTGGTGCGGGCGTACTCGTTGAGCACCACGGCGCCCTTGTCGGTCGTGTAGTCGTAGGCATCGAGCCAGTTCTGCCGCACCACGATCGGGTCGATGGACAGCGAGCGCACCAGGCCGATGAAGCGGCCCAGGTGGTAGGCCATCTGCGCATCGCTGGGCCGGTACGGCGTGGCGGCTTCGCCGACAGCGCGCACCTGGCCCGCGTTGTCCACCTCAATGACGTAAGGGGTGACGATGGATTGCGCGGAGCGCCAGACAAGCCCGCCCGCCATCAGCACGGCCAGCGTGAGGCAACCAAAGGCCATGAAGCGCCAGTTCCTCGCCTGCACGCGGGCCGAGCCGATGCGGTCGTCCCACACCTGGGCGGCGGATTGGTACGGGGTAGCAGGCTGCGGCGTGTCGGCGTAGCGCACCTGCGGTCGTTTGAATCGCATGGGAGTTCTCCTTCAAGATCAGGAATCGGAATCACGCAGGCTTGGCCCCTGGCTGGAGCTGCCGCCGTCGCCGCCGCGCAGCGTGTGGGCGGCGGTGGTTGCGGCATGGGTGAGCTGCTGCCTGCGATGCAGGCGCTTGGCCCAGGCGGGTTGTTCGGTGGATGTGGCTGTGGCGGGAGACTCGCTTACGGCCTGTGCGGCGCCGCCCCCCGACGCCGATCCGGCGTCATCGGGTCGAAAAGCCGCTGCCATGCGCTCCTTCATCGAGCGCGCTCCATTGGCCACCTTCTGCCCCGCCGCCTGCGCGCTGGTCTTGGCCACATTGCCCACGCCAGCAGCGGCGCCCTTGAGGCCGCCACCGGCCGAAGCGGAGCCCGCCTGGTACGCCGACCGGGCGCTGCTGGCGGTCGATGCCATCGAGCGGGCGGCGGCAGGTGCCATGCGTGCCCCGGCCGCCACGGCGCTGCCGACGCCCGTAGCAGCGGCACCAACCGCAACAGCGGTTCCGGCTGCGCCGATGGCAGCACCGGCCATCGCGCCTGCACCGAGCTGCGGCCCACCGGACACCAGCCCGGTCGCAATGCCCGGCCCGAAGATGCCCAGGGCCAGCAGGGACAACGAGGCCAGCATGATGACCAGCGCCCGGTCGATAGACGGCTCGGAGCCCGCCGGAATGTTGAACTCGGAGAACAACCCCGAGCCGATGCCCACGATCACGGCCAACACCAGCACCTTGATGCCCGAGGACACCACGTTGCCCAGCACCTTTTCAGCCAGGAACGCCGTCTTGTTCCACAGGGCGAACGGCACCAGCACGAAGCCCGCCAGCGTCGTCAGCTTGAACTCAATCAGCGTGACGAAGAGTTGCACCGCCAGCACGAAGAAGCTGACGATGACCACCAGCCACGCGAAGAACAGCACGACGATGGGCGCGAGGTGGATGAACACCTCGGGGAAGCCCGACAGCTCCTTGATCTGGTCGAGGATCGGGGCCGCTGCGTCGATACCGGCCTTGGCCAACCGTCCCGGCTGCAGGAAGTTGCCCATGCTCAGGGTCGAGCCGCTGGCCGTCAGGCCCAGGCCCGCGAAGGAGCGGAACACCACGCTGGCCAGCATGTTGAAGTTGCCGATGATGTAGGCGAAGGCACCGACGTACAGCACCTTGCGGATCAGTTTGGCGATCACGTCCTCGCCCTGGCCGGTGGCATGCCCCATCGCCCAGAACAGCCCGGCCAGCGTCATGTCGATGACGATCAACGTTGCGGTCAGGAACGCCACCTCGCCTTGCAGCAGGCCGAAGCCCGAGTCGATGTAGCGCGAGAAAACGTCGAGGAAGCGGTCAATGACCGAAACGTCGTTCATGGCCCGGCTCCGTCAACGGCTGTAGAAGTTCACGGGCTGCGGCGTGTACGGCGTACCGGTTCCCACGAAGCGCCGGTTTACCTCGCGGCCACGCTCCACGGCGGCGGCCTGCCGCGCGAATTCCAGCGAGGCCGCGCGGTCCTGCGTGATCTGCAGCCGCTGCGTCTGTATGGACTGCTTGGCTTGCAGGGCCAGCAACTGGTTCATGGCCTGCATCGCCTGCAAAGCGCCCACGGCCGACTGGCTCTTGCCCACCAGGTCGGCCAGCACGCCTTCGTCGTCGCTCAGGTTCTGCGAGGCCTGGGCCTGCATCTGCATGGTGGTCTGCAGGCCATTGAGCGTGTTCTTCCAGCGCTCCTGCGCGTCGCGGTACATCTGATTGCCGCTCACCGTGGCAGCGTATTGCTCCGGATACAGGCGCCGGAACTCCCGATCCAGATTCGTCACGTCATAGGCCAGGCCCCTGGCCTGAGCGATCAGCCGCTGGGTGGTCGCCAGATTGGTGCGCAACTGGCCCACCACACTGGACGGCAAGCTCGTCAGATTGCGCGCCTGGTTGATGAGCATCTGCGCCTCGTTCTGGAGCTGCTTGATCTGGTTGTTGATCTGCTCCAGCGTGCGGATCGCGGTCAGCGTGTTCTGCACGAGGTTCGTGGGGTCGATCACGACCCACTGCGCCTGCACGGCGGTAGCGGTGCAAAGCATGGCCGCGACGGCGGCGGCGACAAGACGCTTTTTCATGATGGGTTCTCCTGGAGGTGGGTGGACGGGAACGAGGACAGCAGGTCGGCGGCCCAATGCAGGCCGCGATGGCGCAGCCAGGTGGCTGCGAAGGGAGAGGCATCGGAATGCGAGGCGGCAAGCACCGCGTCGATGTCGCGCTGGTCTTGCGGCGTGGACGCACCCGCGAAGGCCAAGGTCGCGGCGCCCAGGTCGAGATCGAACAGGCGATTGCCGAGGCGCGATTGGTAGTAGTAGTCGCGCTTGGGCTGCGCGGTGGCGACGATCTCGATCTGCCGGCTGTTGAGGCCGAAGCCCTCGTAGATCGTTCGAATCTGCGGCTCGGTCGCCTGCGGGTTCGGCAGGAAGATGCGGCTCGCGCAGCTCTCGATGATGGCCGGCGCGATGCTCGAATCCTTGATGTCCGCCAGGCTCTGCGTGGCGAAGATGACGCTGACGTTCTTCTTGCGCAGGGTCTTCAACCACTGGCGGATGCGTGCCGCGAACACCGGGTCATCGAGGAACAACCACGCCTCATCGAGGATCAGCAGCGTCGGCGCACCGTCGAAGCGTTCATCGAAGCGCGCAAAGAGGTAATGGAGCACGGCCATGACAGCGGCCTTGCTGTGCATCAGTTCCTCCATCTCGAAGCACTGCACGGAACCAGCTCCCAGGCGATCCGAATCCGCATCCAGCAGCTTGCCGTGTGCGCCACCGAGCACATAGGGCGCGAGCACCTGCCGAAGTGCGTTCGATTGCAGCAGGACGGAAAGCCCCGTCATCGTGCGCTGCTCCACGGGCGCGCCGGCGAGACTGCCGAGCGCCGACCAGATGGCCACCTTCTCATCGGGGCCGACGGCCACACCCTCATGCCGCAGGCGTCCTTCGATCCATTCGGCCGCCCAGGTGCGGTAGCCCTCACGATCGATGCGGGCGAGCGGCTGGAAGGCGATGTCGCCATCCATCCCAAGGTCGTAGTGCTCGCCGCCCAGGCCCAGGATGGTGGCGCGCATCGAGCGCCCCATGTCAAAGACGAAGATGCGCGAGCCACGGTAGCGGCGGAACTGCATCGCCAGTGTGGCGAGCAGCACCGACTTGCCCATGCCGGTCGGGCCGGCTACCAAGGTGTGCCCCACGTCACCGATGTGGGTGACCAGCCGGAACGGCGTCGCGCCCTCCGTGCGGGTCACGATCAGCGGTGGGCCGTCGAGGTGGGCATTGCGCTCGGGGCCAGCCCATACGGCGGACACCGGCATGAGGTGCGCCAGGTTCAACGTGGAGACGATGGGCTGGCGGACGTTGGCGTAGGCATGGCCCGGAATGGACGACAACCACGCATCCACGGCGTTGAGCGTTTCGGGGATGGTGACGAAGCCACGCCCCTGGATGACGCGCTCCACCATGCGCAGCTTCTCGTCGGCCACGGCGGCATCCGCGTCCATGACGGTGACGGTTGCTGTCAGGTAGCCAAAGGCGACTTGATCGCTGCCCAGTTCCTGCAAGGCCGCATCGGCGTCGGCGGATTTGTTGCTGGCATCGGTATCGACCAGCGGGCTTTCCTGCTGAAAGATGGTTTCGCGCAGCAAGGCGATGACGTTCTTGCGCTTGGCGAACCACTGGCGGCGCAGGCGGGCAAGTTCTTTTTCCGCATCGGCTTTGTCAAGGCAGAGAAAGCGCGTACTCCAGCGGTACGCAAAGCCGAGGCGGTTGAGGTCGTCCAGCATCCCTGGCCAGGTGGAGGTCGGAAATCCCCGTACCGTCGCCACGCGCAGATGCTGGTCGCCCAGCATCGGTGCCAGGCCACCGATCAGCGGCGCGTCGGCCAGCAGTGCATCGAGGTGGAATGGCACCTCGGGCACGTCCACGCGGTAGCGTCGCGTTGACACGGTGGCATGCAGGTAAGTCAGCGTCTGGCTGTCGTCGAGCCAGGCGATCTCCGGCATCACGCCATCGAGCAGGTCAAAGATGCGATCCGTCTCCGCGACGAAGGCAGTCAGCCGCTCGCGCCAGTCCACGCCTTCGGTCGGACGGTTCTCGTACAGCATTCCGGCCGCACGGGCGCGGGCTTCCTCCGGCGGCAGGTACACCAGCGTCAGGTGATAGCCGCTCTCGAAGTGGTTGCCCGAGTCCTCAAAGGCGGCCCGTCGCTCCTCGTCCACCAGCCACGACAGCGGCTCGGGAAACTCCGAGTGCGGGTAGTTGGCGGCGGGCCGGCGCTCGGCCTCGATGAACAGCGCCCAGCCCGAACCCAGCCGGCGCAGCGCGTTGTTCAGCCGCGCCGACGTAGAAATCAGCTCGCCCTGCGTCGCGCTATCGAGGTCTGGCCCCCGAAAGCGCGCCGTGCGCTGGAACGAGCCATCCTTGTTCAGCACGACGCCCGGCGCGACCAGCCCGGCCCACGGCAGCCAGTCAGCGAGCAAGGCCGGGCGTTGGCGGTATTCGGCAAGGTTCAGCATGGCATTCCCCTCACACGTCCAGCAGCGGCCGGTGCTTGATGTGGCGGGCGAAGACCTGCATGAACTGCGGATCGACGCGTGCGCCCCAGACCGCCAGCGCATGGCCGACGATCCAGAGCACGATGCCCGGAATCCACATCTGCAAGCCCAGGCCCACGGCAGCGGCCAAGGTGCCGTTGGTGATGGCCACGGTGCGCGGAGCACCGCCCATCAGGATCGGCTCGGTCAGAGACCGATGCAGCGGAATCTCGAAACCAGGGGCGAAGCCGGAAGCGAACCCCTGCACGCCATCGTGGGCCGTGTTCATACGACGGCCCCACCCGAGAAGCTGAAGAACGACAGGAAGAAGCTCGAAGCCGCGAACGCGATGGACAGGCCAAAGACGATCTGGATCAGCTTGCGGAAGCCGCCCGAGGTATCGCCGAAGGCCAGCGCCAGGCCCGTGGCGATGATGATGATGACCGCGATGATCCGGGCCACCGGCCCCTGAATGGACTCCAGGATGGATTGCAGCGGGCCTTCCCAGGGCATCGAGGAACCCGCGGCCTGCGCGGTGCCCGCGAGCAGCAGCATTAGCGCCGCGAGCATCAAGCCCTGCATGGCCGGGCGAGCCAGGCTCTCCAGCTGTGCGGGCCGGCGAAGAGGATTTGCGGAAATACGGAAAGCAGGAACGATCATCTGCGTCATGGCAGTTCTCCAGGGTGGTTGAGGGACAGGGAGGAAAGGTCGGACTGCGGCAGCAGCTCGGGAAACGGCGCTTCCAGCGCATCCGCCAGTTGGTAGCCCACGCCATCGAAGCCGACGACGCGGGCGATGCTCTCGATGCGGCGCTTGCGCCCGCGCCCGGCGATGTGGATGACCACGTTGACCGCTTCCGCGATCAGCGCACGGGGCGGATTCACCGCCACTTCGAGAATCAGTTGCTCCAGGCGCAGCAATGCGCCCAGCGCGGAGCCGGCGTGGATCGTGGCAATGCCGCCCGGATGGCCGGTGCCCCACACCTTGATGAGATCCAGCGCCTCGGCGCCGCGCACCTCGCCGACGACCACGCGATCCGGGCGCAGACGCATGGACGAGCGCACCAGCTCGGTCATGGACACGACACCCTGGCGCGTGCGCAGCGGCACGTGGTCGCGGGCCGCGCATTGCAGCTCCACCGTGTCTTCGAGCACCAGCACGCGGTCGCCGGTGGCGGCGATCTCAGCCAGCAGGGCATTCGCCAAGGTGGTCTTGCCGGTACTCGTTCCACCCGCGATCAGAATGTTCTGGCGCTCGCGCACCGCACGCACCAGCAGGCCCGCCTGTGCAGCGGTCATCATTCCGTCCTCGATATAACGCGACAGCGGGATCACGCCCACGGCGCGCTTTCGCAAGGCGAAGGCCGGCCCCGGAGCAGCGGGCGGCAAGATGCCCTCGAAGCGTTCGCCCGTCTCGGGCAGCTCTGCCGTCAAGAGCGGCTGGCCGCGATGTACCTCGGCGCCGACGTGGGCCGCGACCAGCCGGATGATCCGTTCACCGTCCGCTTCGGACAGCTCCACGCCCATCGGTGCACGGCCCAATGAAAGCCGGTCGATCCACAAGGTTCGATCCGGGTTGAGCATGATTTCCACCACGTCCGGGTCTTCGAGCGCGGCGGCGATCAGCGGCCCCATCGCCGTGCGCAGCATTTGGATGCGGCGATCCAGCGACGTGGCGGTAAAGGAGGAAGCCGAGGTGCTCATAACGCGCGCTCCTGCGCTTCGGCCGGGGTTGGCGCGTCGTCCGTCCGCATCGGATCGGGATTCAGCTCGTCCACCACGTCGCGCACCAGGCTGCGCCCGCGCAGCAGGTGCCGGCCCAACTGCTCCACGAACTGCTCGAAGCGCGCCTTGCCTTGAGCGCGCGCTGCGTCCTGATGCGCCTCTGGCACGGGTGTGCTCACGGTCAGGAAGTAGCGGATGAACAAGGCCAGTGTTTCGATCTGGATGTTCTGGTCGCGCTCCAGGCGCTCGGCGTGGCGCGACAGGCGATCCAGACGCTTGGCAATCGCCGCCTCGCGCTGGTCGGCCGCGTCGGGCGACAGCCAGGATGCCAAGGCCGCCGCAACGATGCTGGACTTGGACACGCCTTTCTTGGCAGCCAGCTCATCGAGCCGCTTGGCGTGCTCGGGCTGGATGAAGAGATTCAAGCGGTGCTGGCTCATAGCTCGATTCCGTCGTCAGGGTCGAGGGATGCCAGCCGGGACGTGCGCTGCAGGGTCGGATCGAGCTGGCGCGGTAAGGGAAGCGGCATGTCGTCGTCATCGAGCAGCCCGAGGTCGGCGACAGGCACAACCAGGTCGGGGTCGTAGGCGACGGCTTCGGAGAGTTCGGGTTGGCGACGCGGGCCACCGTCGTCAGCGGCAGAGGCGAAGCCTTCAACGGCTTCGGTTGCAGGCGCCACCGGAACGGGAGGAACCGTCAGCCCGCTCCAGTCGTCGGGCCGTAAGGAAGGCACGTCGGCGTAGCGCCCCGCAATGAGCACAGGGGGCGGCAGCACGCGCCGCTGGAAGTTCGCGTCAGAGTAGTAGCGCACCTTCTTGGCCTTGATCGGCGCGACGCTGGAAACCATCACCACCGCCTCGTCGGGCGGGAGTTGCATCACTTCGCCTGGCGTCAGCAAAGGTCGGGCGGTCTCCTGTCGCGACACCATCAAGTGCCCCAGCCATGGGGCGAGCCGGTGACCCGCGTAGTTGCGCTGCGCGCGCAACTCAGTGGCAGTGCCAAGGGTTTCGGAAATCCGCTTGGCCGTGCGCTCGTCGTTGGTGGCGAACGTCACGCGCACATGGCAGTTGTCGAGGATGGAATGGTTCTGGCCATAGGCTTTGTCGATCTGATTGAGCGACTGCGCGATCAGGAAGCTACGGATGCCATAGCCCGCCATGAAGGCCAGCGCCGTCTCGAAGAAATCCAGGCGCCCCAGCGCCGGGAACTCGTCAAGCATCAGCAGCAGCTTGTGGCGGCGCTCGATGCCGTCGCTGCCATCGAGTGATTCGGTGAGGCGTCGCCCGATCTGGTTGAGGATCAGGCGAATGAGCGGTTTCGTCCGCGAAATGTCCGAAGGCGGCACCACCAGGTACAGCGACACCGGATGCTCGGCCGCGATCAGGTCGGCAATGCGCCAGTCGCAGCGCGAGGTGACTTCGGCCACCGTGGGGTCGCGGTACAGGCCGAGGAATGACATGGCGGTGCTCAACACGCCGGAACGCTCGTTGTCCGATTTGTTCAGGACTTCGCGCGCTGCCGATGCCACCACCAGATGCGGCCCACCACCGATGTGCGGCGTGGTCATCATCCGATGCAGGGTCAGCTCGAAGGGACAGGCCGGGTCGCTGAGGAAGTTGGCGACTCCGCGCAGCGTCTTGTCTTCGCCTGCGTAGAGCACGTGCAGGATGGCCCCAACCAGCAGCGCATGCGAGGTCTTCTCCCAATGGTTGCGCCGCTCCAGTGCTCCTTCGGGATCGACCAGAATGTCTGCGATGTTCTGCACGTCGCGCACTTCGTGCGCGCCGCGCCTCACCTCCAGCAGTGGGTTGTAGGCCGCCGACTTCGCATCGGTCGGGTTGAACAGCAGGCAATGCGAGAAGCGCGAGCGCCAGCCGGCGGTGATGCTCCAGTTCTCGCCCTTGATGTCGTGAATGACGGCCGATGCAGGCCAGCTCAACAAGGTGGGAACCACCAGGCCCACGCCTTTGCCCGAGCGGGTAGGCGCGAAGGTCAGAACATGCTCCGGGCCTTCATGTCGCAGGTACTGCTGGCGATGCTGGCCGAGGAACACGCCCGCAGGCTGGTCAAGCCCCGCCTTGCAAATGTCCTCCGCGTTGGCCCAGCGAGCCGACCCGTAGGTCGTGACCAGCTTGGACTGGCGCGAGCGCCAGATCGACATGCCGATGGCAACCACCACCGCGATCAGGCCGCTGCCTGCGGCAATGGCACCGCCCACGTCAAAGACATGCGGCGTGTAGGCGTCGAAGAAGAACCACCACTCGAACAGGCGCCAGGGGTGATAGACCGGCGTGCCGAAGAAATCGAACCACGGCGAGCCCAGGCGTAGCTGGTAGCCCAGGGCGGCGGCCGTCCATTGCGTAGCGCTCCATACGCCAGCGATCACGATGCCGAAGACAACGGCAATCTGACCGAACAGCACGTTCGTTCCTTGCATTGATCAACCTCCCACTACGGCACAGGAACGTGCCGTAGTGCCGAGGATCAAGGCGAGCGTGCAGGTCGGTCAAAGACCGTTGTGGCGGGGATTCAGGCCAAAAGAGCCAGACTTATTGCTGTGGCGAAGACAATAAAAATGCCGCATGCGCGAGCGCGCTGCGGCGTGATGAGGTAACAGTGAGACCTTCGTCGCCGCGCCGCGACGGAGGGGTGCCCTATTGAGGCTTCTGCTCCGGCCGATCACCGAAGAAGCGGCGATTCGCGGCCTCGGCGGCACGTCGGCAGAGTTCTTCGCCGGCCTTCGCGCGCTCTTCCTTGCACAGGCGCTGGACTTCCTTGAGACGCTCAGGATGGGCCACGAGGAAGTCCACGGTTTCCGTCGGTTGGGATGGCCCACAGGAGGCTGTCAGTGCAGCGGCCATCAGCAGCGGCAGGAATCGGGGCATGGCTTGGGTCCTTTCAGCAGGTGGATCAGGAGTCCTCGGCGGCGCTGGAGCCATCCGCCGAATCAATGGAGTCCACTCGTGCGATGAACCGAGCCAGCATTTCGGAGGGCTCCACGTCACGGTGCAGCAGATACGTGGCCAGCATCTGCGACTTGCCCGCCAAGCGCCGGGCCACAACACCTGGCCCACGGCCGGATGCAATGTGCGCGGCGCCCGCCAAACCAAGTGCCAATCCGGCGGAGACTAAGGTCATCATCACCTCATAGGACGCCACGCGCTGGGCGATCAGTGGCTGTTGCTCGTAGCGCTGCAAAACGCGATCAACTTGGCGTGCATGGCCTTCGCATATCGCCGGATCGCATAGCGCCAGCGGATAGCGCAACACTTCTTCCAACGGAACGTGCTTGTGGGCCAGCACAGGATGGCGAGCTGGGACCGCCACCATCAGCTCGTCTTCCCACGCAGGCCTGACCACAATGCCGTCGCCCACCTCTTCGGCCATCGAAAAGCCGACGTCATACAGGTCATCGTGCAGACCCTTGATCTGTTGGTCCAACGGCACCTCAAATAACCGAATGTCAATCTCTGGATCTTCCTCTCGGCTCCGTGCCAGCAGCGTCGGCATTCGCGAGGGCGTGATGCCATCGGACAAAGCGATGCGCAACTGTCCCTGAAACCCACTGGCGGCGGACTTGACGCCGTCACACGCCTGTTTCAGAGCTTCGAAGATTCGCGGCACCCGCTCCAGGAATGCCATTCCGGCAAAGGTCAGGCGGGTGCTTCGCGTGGTTCGCGTGAACAGTTGCGCCCCGAGCTCTTCCTCTATCTCCTTGATGGTGCGCGACAAAGGGGACTGATCGATGTGCAGCTTTTCCGCTGCGCGGCCAAAGTGAAGTTCTTCGGCCACCGCTATAAAGCAACGCAAATGCCGAAGCTCCATGGTGTATCTCATCCAAGTTAAAAGGCCTTGACGAGTTCCGGCACAGCCGCGAACAGGTCCGCCTCCAGCCCGTAGTCGGCCACGCTGAAGATCGGCGCCTCCGGGTCCTTGTTGATCGCCACGATCACCTTGGAGTCCTTCATGCCCGCCAGGTGCTGGATCGCCCCCGAGATGCCCGCCGCCACGTACAGCTGCGGCGCCACGATCTTGCCGGTCTGGCCCACCTGCAGGTCATTGGGCGCGTAGCCCGCATCCACCGCCGCGCGGCTCGCGCCGATGGCCGCGCCCAGCTTGTCGGCCAGCGGGGTGATGACTTCGTCGAATTTTTCCTTGCTGCCCAGCGCACGGCCGCCGGAGACGATGATCTTGGCCGCCGTCAGTTCGGGCCGGTCGCTCTTGGCGATTTCGCTGCCCACGTAGCTGCTCTTGCCGGTGTCTGCCGCTGCGGTTGGCGTTTCCACTGCTGCGTTGCCTCCGGTCGCCGCTGTGGCGTCGAAGCCGGTGGTGCGCACGGTGATGACTTTGGTGGCGTCGCAGCTTTGCACGGTAGCGATGGCATTGCCGGCGTAGATGGGGCGTTCGAAGGTGTCGGCGCTCACCACCTTGGTGATGTCGCTGATCTGGGCGACGTCGAGCTTGGCGGCCACGCGCGGGGCCACGTTCTTGCCGCCGGCCGTGGCCGGGAACAGGATGTGGCTGTAGTTGCCGGCGATGGCCAGCACTTGCGCGGCGACGTTCTCGGCCAGGCCGTTCTTCAGGCTGGCGCCGTCGGCGTGGATGACCTTGGCGACGCCGGCGATTTGCGCTGCGGCCTGGGCGGCTGCACCGGCGTTTTCACCGGCCACCAGCACGTGCACGTCGCCACCGCAAGCGGCTGCGGCCGTCACGGTGTTCAGGGTTGCGCCCTTGATGGATGCGTTGTCGTGTTCAGCAATAACGAGTACCGACATTTAGATCACCTTCGCTTCGTTCTTGAGTTTTTCGACCAGGGCGGCCACGTCAGCCACCTTCACGCCGGCGCCGCGCTTGGCGGGTTCGGTCACCTTCAGGGTCTTCAGGCGTGGGGCGACTTGAACGCCGAGGTCTTCGGGCTTGATGGTGTCCAGCGGCTTTTTCTTGGCCTTCATGATGTTGGGCAAGGTGACGTAGCGCGGTTCGTTCAGGCGCAGGTCGGCGGTGATGACCGCGGGCAGCGTGAGGCTGAGGGTTTCCAGGCCGCCGTCCACTTCGCGGGTCACGGCTGCCTTGTCGCCGGCGAGCTCGACCTTGGAGGCGAAGGTGGCTTGCGGCAGACCGGCCAGCGCCGCCAGCATCTGGCCGGTCTGGTTGCAGTCGTCGTCGATGGCCTGCTTGCCCAGGATCACGAGGCCGGGCTGTTCCTTGTCGATCAGGGCCTTGAGCAGCTTAGCCACGGCCAGCGGCTGCAGTTCTTCATTGGTCTCGACTAGGATGCCGCGGTCGGCACCGATGGCCATGGCGGTGCGCAGCGTCTCCTGGCATTGAGACACGCCGCACGAGACGGCGACGATCTCCGTTGCCGCGCCTTTCTCCCTGAGCCGCACAGCCTCTTCGACGGCAATCTCGTCGAAGGGGTTCATGCTCATCTTGACATTGGCGATGTCCACGCCGCTGCCATCGCTCTTGACGCGGACCTTGACGTTGTAGTCAACCACCCGCTTGACGGGAACCAGGATTTTCATGGGAGGGTTTCCTTTCAGGATCATTCAGAGTTGATCGTCCGCCAGGGCCAGCGTGCTGGCGGCGCCGCCCGTGACGATGTCGCGCAGCATCGGCGCCTGCACCAGGACATGCGCCGCGTAATGGCTGGCTGTGGCGCGCTTGGTACCGAGAAAGCCCGCATCGCCCGCGCCCGCCGCGAGTTGCGCGGTAGCGGCTTCGGCCATGCGCGCCGACAGCCAGCCGCCGATCACGGTGCCCGCCAGCCGCAGGAAGGGCACGGCGCCCGCCGCGCACTGCGCGGGTTGACCGTCGTGGGCCAGCAGCCAGTCGGCCGCTTCGTCCAGCGCCTGGGCAGCGGCTGCCAACGCGCGGCCGATCTGCGCCAGCACTGCATCGGGCGATTCGACCAACCGGCGCGCATCGCCGTCGATGCGGCCCAGCAGCGCCTTCAGCGTGCGCCCGCCCTCGCGTGCCAGCTTGCGGCCGATCAGGTCGTTGGCCTGGATGCCCGTGGTGCCTTCGTAGATGGTCGTGATGCGCGCGTCGCGCATGTGCTGCGAGGCGCCGGTTTCCTCGACGTAGCCCATGCCGCCATGCACCTGCACGCCGTCGGACGTGATGCCCTGCGCGCTGTCGGTACACCAGCCTTTGACCACCGGTATCAGCAGGCCGACCAGGGCCTGCGCCTGCGCGCGCTCCTGCGCATCGGCGTGGCCCGCGGCGCGGTCCATCTGACCGGCGCAGAAGTAGGCCAGCGCGCGCATGGCCTCGGTGCGGGCCTTCATGTCCATCAGCATGCGCCGCACGTCCGGGTGGCCTGCGATGGCGGTGCTGCCGCTGATCAGCGGCTTGCCCTGCACCCGCTCCAGCGCATAGGCGCGTGCGCGCTGGTAGGCGCGCTCGGAAATGCCCACGCCTTCCAGGCCAACGTTCAGCCGCGCGTGGTTCATCATGGTGAACATGCAGGCCAGCCCCTGGTGCGGCTCGCCGACCAGGTAGCCGATAGCGCCGCCGCTGTCGCCAAAACTCATCGACGCCGTGGGGCTGCCGTGGATGCCCATCTTGTGCTCAATCGACGTGCAGGCCAAGTCGTTGCGTTCGCCCAGGGTGCCATCGTCGTTGACCAGGTACTTCGGGCACAGGAACAGCGAGATGCCTTTCACCCCCGGTGGCGCATCGGGTAGGCGCGCCAGCACCAGGTGCACGATGTTCTCGGCCATGTCGTGCTCGCCCCAGGTGATGAAGATCTTGTTGCCGCTGACGCGGTAGTGGTCGCCCTCGTGTACGGCACGGCTGCGCAGCGCGGCCAGGTCGGAGCCGGCCTGGGGCTCGGTGAGGTTCATGGTGCCCGTCCAGCGGCCCTCGACCATGGGTGCCAGGAAGCGGCGCTGGAGTGCGTCGCTGCCATGGTGCGCAATGGCCTCCACCGCGCCCAGCGTGAGCATCTGGCACAGGCTGAACGCGAGGTTGGACGACTTCCACATCTCCAGCACGGCGGTGGAGACCAGCGTGGGCAGGCCCTGGCCGCCCCATTCGGTGGCAGCGGGCATGCCGTTCCAGCCGTTCTCGCAGAAGCTGGCCCAGGCTTCGCGAAAGCCGTCGGCGGGCGTGACCCGACCATCGTGCCAGCGCGCGCCCTGCACGTCGCCGGGGTGGTTGAGCGGATCCAGCACGCCAGCGGCGTAATTAGCCGCCTCCTGCAGGATGGCCTCGACCAGGTCGGGCGTGGTTTCTTCATGGTCCGGCTGGGCGCAGATCGCGTCCAGGCCGCCGACCTCTTTCATGGCGAACAGCATTTCGCGCAGGGGGGCTATGTAGACAGACACAGCGAATTTCCTTGATGGCTACGATCAGGCGTTTTGCGGCGTCTGTTGCGACGGGCGCAACTCGCGTGCAGCCTCTTGCGGGCCCACCGACGCCGGGCCGCCATGCCTGATGAACGCCAGGGCGATCGAGCCGATGATCCCGAAAGCCCCGATCACCAGGAAGTTCTGCTCCAGCGGCAGCTCAAGCGCAACGATCTGGCCGATTAGCAGCGGCGCCGCGATCGCGCCCAGGCGCCCCACGCCGGAGGCCATGCCGATGCCGGTCGAGCGGATGGACATCGGGTAAAACTGCCCGCAGTAGGCATAGGCCACCAATTGCGCGCCGGTGGTGCAGGCGCCGACCGCGCCGATGATCAGATAACGCAGCTCGGTCGAGGTCTGGAACGTCATCAGGTACAGCAGCACGCCGCCCAGCGCATACATCCCCACCAGCACCCACTTGATGTTGAACTTGTCGGCGAGCCACCCGCCTCCCACGGCACCGATGATGGCGCCAACGTTCAGCGCGATCACGAAGCTGAGGGCAGACCCCAGGCTGTAGCCAGCCATAGCCATCAGCTTGGTCAGCCAGCTGCTGAGCGCATAGACCATGAACAGGCCCGAGAAGAAGGCGATCCAGAACAGCACCGTGCTCGGGCCTCGCCCGTCCTGGAACAGCCGGGAGACCGGCGCACCCGCCACGCGGTCGGCGGTGGGCACGACGAACTGGGCGTCCGCCGGGTGCTTGACTCCCGGCTGGAGATTACGGGCCACTTCGGCCAGTTCGCCGTTGCGGCTGCGCGAGATCAGGTAGGTCATTGATTCCGGCACCAGCTTCAGGATGAACGGAATCAGCAGGACCGGCACACCCGCTGCGATGAAAACGACCTGCCAGCCGTACTCGCCGATCAGCTGCTTGCCGAGCACCGCGGCCAGGATGCCGCCCAGTGCGTAGCCCGAAGTCATCAGCGCCGTCATCAGGCTGCGGATCTTCTTGGGCGAGTACTCGACCATCTGTGCCACGATGACCGGCAGCACACCGCCAATCCCCAGGCCCGCGATGAAGCGCACCACGCTGAAGCTGATGGGATCCTTGGTGAATCCGGCGGCCGCGGTGAACACGCTGAACAGCATGACGCCAATGGAGAGGGCCCAGCGCCGACCAATCCGGTCGGACAGCGTGCCCAGAACCATGGCGCCGAACATCATGCCGAACAGGGCCGAACTGGCCATGAAACCGGCAGTCGATGCGTTCACGCCCATCTGCTGCATGATGGACGGCAGGGCGATGCCCACCACGGCGATGTCATAGCCGTCGATGATGAGAATCAACAGGCACCACAGAAGCACCTTGGCATGAAAGCGGTTGAAGCGAGCGTCGTCGGCGAGCTTCTGCATGTCGATTTGGCACACGTGTTTGTCTCCTTTGGGTTAGGCTCTGGATCGTGGGGCGGCGGTCATCGCCGCTCCGCTACATGTCGTCCAGCGCACACAAGGAATCCTAGGTGCCGGTGCTGCGAGCCGCGATGACGAAGCGCCCCGATCGAATGACAAACGGCCCCTTTCTGAGAGCACTGTTCAAGTGCGCCAAGAGGTCAGGCGTCAAGCTGAATATGGTCGCCCGTGCGGCTGATATTCCAGCACGAAGGGCGCTTCTGCCTGCTGGGAACACCCCGGCAGTGTTGGGTGCCCAGGGGCTCACGCCCCATCGTCGGCGCACGCCTCAACGCCAGACCCTGTACGCCTTCGCCGCCGTCAGCACGCACGATGGCGTGATTGACTCTCTGGTGCTGCCCTGGGCCAACGCTGAGACGATGCAGGTGTTCCTGGCCGAGATGGCGCGACGCCATGCCGTCGAGTTCATCATGATGGTCATGGATCAGGCGGGTTGGCACATCGCGGGTCACTTGGATGTGCCACAGAATATGCGCCTAGAGTTTCTGCCAGCCTTGAGCTGAACCCGGTCGAGCATCTGTGGAAGGTGCCGTGCCAGGATTGGTTTGCCAACACGGTGTTCAAAGAACTGGAGGCCGTACACGACGCGCTGGTGCAAGGACTCATTGCTCTCGAAACACATCAGCAAAGAACCCAGTCAATGACAGGCTTGATTGGGTTACTTCTATATCCTTGAGGGCAAATTAGTGCATCAGGCGAGCCGATAGCGCATTGCACCGTCTTCGTCTTCTGCAGACACGATTTCCCCACGCTGGTCGAGATAGTTTAGGTGGGCGAGCGTCTCTCCGGTCGCGAGGTTGAGGTGCATTTGCTCCGCAACAATGGACGAACGGTACAGGGCGCGAACCAGGTCGATGACCCTCAGAGGCTGCACAAGTTGTTGCCTGACGCGGTCGGTGCCTCTGACGGTGCTCGCACGCAGTTGCTCCAACCGTAGGTGCAGGCCATGGAAAGGTTCGTTGTGGGCAGGCAGAATCAGGGCGCTCCCAGGTACGCGTTGCATCAACCGGTCGATGGAATCGAGCCAGCCCTGCAGAGGATTCGCATGCGGCTCGGTGGCGTACACGGAGGTATTGGAACTGATCCTGGGAAGAACCTGATCCCCCGATATCAGCAAATCCAGTTCGCGCGAGTAGAAGCACGCGTGCTCGGGGGAATGTCCTGTGCCGACGATGACTTCCCATTCCTGGTCCCCGATCCGCAACATCTGGCCATCCGTGAGCCGCACAAAGCTGTCAGGCAATGGATGGATCATCTTACCGAAGTCACCGAACCGGGTGCGGTACTCATCCACCTCGGTGTCGCTCCATCCGGCCCTCCGATAGAAGCGAACGCCATCGACTGGCGCTTCCCGCCCCGTATCGGCAAGCATCACCCGACAGCTCAAATACTCGTCTCGTGTCATCCAAAGCGCGCATTCGAAGCGACGTGTCAACCATCCCGCCATGCCCACATGATCCGGGTGCATGTGCGTCGCTATCACACGGGAGATGGGACGGCCGGCTAGCGGCCCCTGCGGAGCGAGCAAGGCGAGCCACGCGTTCCTGACGTCCACGCTGCGAATGCCCGTGTCCACGACCGCCCAACCAGGACCGTCGCTCAATGCCCAGAGGTTGATGTGATCCAGGGAAAACGGCAGCAGCATGCGCAGCCACAGCACACCAGGCTTGATTTCCGTGGCTTGGCCAGGGAGTGGGAGATCCGAGAACGGATACGAGAGTGCCGGGGCTGCGTCGGTCATGATGCTTGATTTACATTCTGGCAGTGCCGCTCCAAATGGCACACAGCCATCACTCCTATGCAGTGCGAGTTCAGTTTTAGCTTAGGAAGCTTAGAAGTCAGCCTCAACGGGTGGCAATGACGAATGACCTCGATAGGCTGACGGAAAACATCTGCTTCCTGGCGCAGCCTGTCGCTGCGCTGCCGTCGGTGCAACTGCCTCAAGGGCTGCAAACAGTCTCTTGAGCGCACGAGAGCCTCGCTCGATGTGGGCCAAGGCCCGGCAGCTATGAAGGCGCCGATCTTCTCGGTGGTCGGCTACAGCCTCGTGGCCGTGCCGGAATTGGTCGAATGCCTCTATGTAGGGTGCTGCCCGCTGCGCGAGCGGGCGCGGTAGGCTCCCGGCGCGCTGCCGGTCCAGACCTTGAAGGCGCGCTGGAAGGCGGTGCTGTCGCTGAAGCCCAGGTCGGCGGCGATGGCGATGAGCGAGGCTTCGCTGCTGGTCAGGCGCACGATCGCCATGTCGCGCCGCAGTTGGTCCTTCAGTGCCTGGAAGGAAGTGTCCTCGGTGGCCAGGTGCCGCTGCAACGCGCTCACCGACATGTGCAGGCGCTGCGCGGTGACGGCCAGGTCGGGCCATTCGGGGCTGGCCCGCTGCAGCACCATGCGGACCCGCGCGCTGGCGCTGCGCTCGTTCAGGTGCGGACCCACCACGTTGCCCGGCGTGGCGCGCAGGAAGGACTGCAGCGCGTCCCGATCGCGCCGCACCGGCTGTTTGAAGGCGTCGGCGTCGAACCAGGCGGCCGTGCGCGGCTGCCCGAAGCACAGCGTACCGGAAAAGATGCGCCCGTAGCTCATCGCATGGAGCGGCTGCGCAAAATTGAAGTCGAATCGCTGCGGCACCAGCCGGCCGCCGTGCAGCCACAGCAGCAAGCGCCAGAACACGCGCAGCAGATGTGCGTGAAGGAATTCGGCATGTGCGCCCGCGCCGCCGCGCATCTCCAGCGCGAAGCCCCCCAGCGCGCCCTCGGTCACGGGCACCAGCGCCACGTCGTCCTGCAGCAGGGCGAAGGATTCGCTCAGGCGACGCAGGGCGTATGACAACGAATGGGCAGTGAACGCGCTGCGCACCATTAGCGCGAAGCTGCCCGGGCGCATGGGCCGCCCATGCAGGTAGCCCAGGCACTCGTCGTTCAGGCTGTCCTTGACGGCGATAAACAGCGCGTTGAACTGCTCCACGGTTACGCGCGAATCCTCCAGATCCAGTAGCGATTCGCTGATGCCTGCGCGCCCCAGCACGCCCTCCAGCCATTCTTGCGTGGCCAGCCCCTTGCCGCGCGCGCCGTCCAGCAGGCCATGCACGGCGAAGATAGGAGCAGTAAAGACGGGTTGCAGCATGGCGTGTGATCGAAGGGGTCAACGCCGGTCGCACGGGCCGAACGAAGTTATTTGTCAGTTGATTGAGGCAATCCGCCATCGCCCTTGCAGGGGCCAATTATTACGATTGTAGCATCCCCCAAAGCACTTCGGCAGTGGCGCTGTGCGGAACGCCCGGCGCGGGGTCAGAAGCCAACATACAAGGAGACACGCTCATGCTGCCACAGCTGTATCGCCACGCCTGGATGGACGGCGAGATCGACGCCTTTCGCGAGCAGGTGCGCCGCTACGTTGCCGCCGAATTTACTCCCCGGCTCGACGAATGGCGCCGCCAGGGCTACATCCCGCGCGAGGTCTGGCGTCCGTTCGGCGAGATGAGCTTTCTGCTGCCCGAGATGCCCGAGACCTATGGTGGTGCCGGCGCCAGCCTCGCCTACCAGCTGGTGGTGCAGGACGAACTGGCCAAGGCCGAGATGCCGGTCAATATCGCGGTGCACACCATCGCGTCGCATTACATCCTGGACTTCGGCACCGAAGCGCAAAAGCAGCGCTGGCTGCCCAAGGTGACGAACGGCGAGATGCTGGCCGCAATCGCGATGACCGAGCCGGGCTGCGGCTCGGATCTGAAGGCCATCTCCACGCGGGCCCGGCGCGACGGCGACCACTACGTGATCGACGGCGCCAAGACCTTCATCACCAACGGCTTCACCGGAAACCTGCTGATCGTCGCGGCGCGCACCAGTGGCGCGGGCAGCAAAGGGGTGTCGCTGTTCGTATTGGAGACCGAGAACCTGCCAGGCTTTCGTGTGGGCCGCCTGCTTGAAAAGATCGGCATGCAGGCCTCGGACACGGCGGAGCTTTTCTTCGACAGCGTGCGCGTTCCAGCCGACCAACTGCTGGGGGGCGTTGAAGGCCAAGGCTTTGGGCAACTAATGGGCGCGTTGCCCTACGAGCGCATGGTCATTGCAGTGCCGGCGGCGGCCGTCATCGACCGGGCGTTGGAGCTCACCATCGAATACACGAAGCAGCGCAAGATATTCGGCGCGCCTCTGTTCGACATGCAGACAACGCGCCAAAAGCTGGCCGAGATGGCGACCATCGCGCATGTGGTGCGCAGCTTCGTCAACGACTGTACCCAGCGACTGCTGGACGGCACACTCGACAACGAGGCCGCCTACATGGCCAAGTGGTGGTGCACCGAACAGCAGTGCCGCGTGGTGGACGAGTGTCTCCAATTGTTCGGCGGCTACGGCTACATGGCCGAGTACCCGATCGCGCGGATGTATGCCGCTTCGCGAGTGCAGAAGATCTACGGCGGTGCCAACGAGGTCCTGAAAGACCTGGTTTCGAGGAAGCTGTGAACATGCCGCACACGTCGCACACGCTGCAGTTGCCGCTGCACGGCGTCCGTGTGGTGGAGTTTGAGGGCATCGGTCCAGGCCCTCTGGCCGCCAGGATGCTGGTCGACATGGGCGCCGAGGTGATCGCGCTGGCACGGGCCGAGCAGGCTGCTGGGGCGCAGCGGCTGGGCGGGACGGTGGAGAACCCGCTGCACCGCGGTAAGAAGGTCGAGGTCATCGACCTGAAGTCGCCAGGTGGCAAGGCGCGCGCACTGGAGCTGATTGCCCAGGCCGACGCCCTAATCGAAGGCTTTCGCCCAGGGGTGATGGAGCGGCTGGGCTTTGGCCCCGCAGATTGCGCGGCGCGCAATCCCCGACTGGTCTATGGCCGGATGACGGGCTGGGGCCAGGACGGGCCGCTTGCCCAGGCCGCGGGCCACGACCTGAACTACGTCGCGCTGACGGGCCTGCTGTCGCTGTCGGCGCACAGGGGGCAGGCGCCCATCGTGCCGCCCTCGGTACTCGGGGACGGTGCCGGGGCGCTAGGCATGGCTTTTGGCATCGCCTGCGCGCTGGTCGATGCACGGGCCACCGGCCGTGGCCGGGTTGTGGACGCAGCCATCGTGGACATCGTGGCCATGCTGGGCACGCTGGTGCACTGGATTCGCGCCAACGGGCAGATCGACGGCGCACAGCCGAGCCCGTTCCACGATTCGCCGTTCTATGACGTGTACGTCTGCGCCGACGGTGGCTTCATCAGCCTCGGCGCGATCGAGCCGCCGTTCTACGCATTGCTGTTGTCCAAGTTGGGCCTGGCGGACGTGAACCCTGCAGACCAGTACGACACGGCGGCGTGGCCGGCGTTGAAGGAGCGCATCGCGGCCCTCATCCGCACCCAGCCCCAGGCGCACTGGTGCGCGCTGCTTGAAGGCAGCGACGCCTGCTTTGCACCCGTTCTCAGCCTGGCCGAGGCAGTGCGGCATCCGCACAACGCGGTACGGGGCATCTACCAGACCACCTCTTTCGGCGCCATCGAAGCGGCCCCGGCCCCACGGTTCCAGGCACTCAACGCAACCACCACCCAGGAGACAAAGAAATGACTGCTACCACCCACATCGTCCGCGGCTGCCCGTCCACCACGGGCAACGACCGCCAGCTCAACACCACGACGCTGATCCGGCACGCCGCGCGCACCCATGGGGACCAGGAGATCGTCTACCGCACACCCGATGGCGGCTGGGATCGCTACACCTATGCCGACTGCTACGCGCGCGTCTGCCGCAGCGCCAATGCGCTGCGCGCGCTCGGTGTCGAGCCCGGCGACCGGGTCGGCATCCTGGACTGGAACAGCCGACGTCACTTCGAGCTGTACTGGTCTATTCCCGGCCTGGGTGCTGTCATGTTGCAGATGAATCTGCGCCTGGGCCCAGAGGACCTGGGCTACGTGGTCGACCACAGCAAGGTGTCCTACGTTTGCGTGGACGAGTCATTACTACCCATTGCCGAATCCGTCGCAGCGAATTCGCCCCAGATCAAGGGCTGGATTGTCATGACCGACAAGCCGCTGGACCAGATCAAGACCACGCTGAAACCGCTGCTGCACTACGAAGACCTGCTGGCCGCCGCCGACACCCAGATCGACTGGCCCGAGATCGACGAAACCTCGGCCTACAGCGCCTGCTACACCACCGGCACCACGGGCAGGCCCAAGGGCGTGTACTACTCGCACCGCGGCATCTACATGCATTCCACGGGCATGGCCACCAATCTGGGCATGACGCTGGACGACTGTGTGATGCTCATCACCCCCATGTTCCACGGGCAATGCTGGGGCTTGCCGCAGGCCGCCACGCTGCTGGGCGACAAGATCGTGCTGCCGGGCCGCTATGTCGCCGAGGACACCAAGCCCCTGGTTGACGCCATGATCGCCGAGGGCGTGACGGTCGCCAACGGCGCACCGGCCATCTTCCAGCCCATGCTGCAGTACATCGAGACGATGCCGGTCAAGCCGGACTTCAGCCGCATGCGCATGCTGTCCGGCGCCTCCGAGCCGCCGCTGTCGATGATGATCGGTTTCTACAAACTCACCGGTGCCGAGGTGGTGCATGGCTACGGCGCCACCGAAGCCACGACGCTGGTGACGATGAACCGCCTCAAGTCCACGCTCAAGAAGCGCCTGACCGAGGAAGAGCGCTGGAACCTGAAGCGCAAGCAAGGTCTGGTGCTGACCGGGGTGGACATCCGCATCGTCGATGCCGACGACAAGGACTTGCCGCATGACGGAAAGTCGGCAGGCGAGATCTGCGTGCGCGGCCCCTGGATCACGGCCAGCTACCACGACATGCCCGACTCCGCAGACCGCTTCCTGGAAGGCGGCTGGTGGCGCTCGGGCGATGTCGGCACGGTGGACGAGAACGGCTACCTCAAGGTCACCGACCGCATCAAGGACGTGATCAAGAGCGGCGGCGAATGGATTTCTTCCATCGACATGGAAAACCTGCTCATGGGTCACCCCGCCGTGCGCGACGCCGCAGTTGTCGGCGTTCCGCATCCGAAGTGGCAGGAGAGGCCGCTGGCCCTGGTGGTGCTGAAGCCTGGCCAGCAGGCGACCCAGGAACAACTGCAGGAACACCTGACCAGCGCCTTCGCCAAGTGGCAGTTGCCGGATCAGGTCCTGTTCGTCGAGGCCATCCCCAAGACCAGCGTCGGCAAGCTCGACAAGAAGCGTATACGCGCCGAGCACGCGGATCGCTACGCCGAGTGACGCCGGCTTTTTTATCCAGGAGAACAACATGAAAGACCATGAACCCGTCATCGTCGGTGCGCTGCGCACCCCCGTGGGCAAGCGCGGCGGGCGCCTGCAGAAATGGCATCCCGTCGATTTGTTGGGCGAGACGCTGCGCCAACTGGTCGAGCACTCCGGCATCAACCCGGCCGATCTGGACGATGTGATCGTCGGCTGCGTGCTGCAGTGGGACCAGCAGCACGGCAACCTGGGCCGGCATGCCGTGCTGGCGGCGGGGCTGCCCGAATCCGTTCCGGCGGTGACGGTCGACCGGCAATGCGGCTCCGGCCAGCAGGCGGTGAGCTTTGCTGTGCACGGTATTCAAGCGGGTGCCTACCAGTTGGTCATCGGCGCCGGGGTGGAGTCGATGTCGCAGGCGCCCATGCCGCCGTCATTCAAGCCTGGTGCGCCGCTTGGCGCGCAATACAGCCCGAGCGAACTGGCGCGCTACCAGGACAACCCGCTGATACCGCAGGGCGCTTCCTCGGAGTTGATGAACAAGCGCTTTGGCCTCACGCGCGAGGCCCTGGATGCCTTCGCCGTGCGTAGCCATCGGCGGGCCACCGAGGCCTCGCAGGCTGGCCGCGTCAAGGATCAACTGGTGCGGCTGACCGAGGATCCGGCCGATCCGGACAGCCCGGTCGTCGCCGCCGACGAGGGCGTGCGCGCGGACCCCAACCCCGAGAAGATGGCCACGCTGAAAGCCGTGTTTGCCGCCGACGGCGCCACCACGGCCGCCAACTCATCGCAGATCAGCGACGGCGCCGCCGCGCTGCTGATCGCCAGCCGTGCCTACGCCAAGCAACACGGCCTGAAGCCGCGTGCGCGCTTCGTCAGCACCGCCGTGGCCGCCGCCGACCCGGTGATCCAGTTCACCGCTGTGCTCGACGCCACCCGCAAGGCACTGAAGGAATCGGGTCTGACCCTCGACGATATCGATCTGTTCGAAGTCAACGAGGCCTTCGGAGGCGTGCCGCTGATGTTTCAGCAGGAGTTCGGCATCCTGGACGACCGCCTCAACGTCAACGGCGGCTCGATAGCCATCGGCCATCCGCTGGGCTCTACCGGCGCGCGCATGCTCACTGACCTGCTGTGCGAGCTGGAGCGCCGGGGCGGCCGCTATGGCCTGCAGACGATTTGCGAGGCCTCGGGCACGGCCAACGCCACCATCATCGAGCGGCTTGGATGAGCGGGGCCACCATGAGCGAAGCCAGCGAAGTGCTCGTCAGCCGCGATGGCGCCATCGCCACCTTGACCATCAACCGCCCGCGCGCGAAGAACAGCTTGAACCGCGCGGTATTCGATGGCCTGCGTGCGCAGCTTGTGCAACTGCGCGACGACGATACCGTGCGCGCGGTCATCATCACCGGCGCCGAGGGCGTGTTCTGCGCCGGGGCCGACATCACGGCCTTCGATGCGCTGCGCGCCGAGCCGCTGCTGGGCGATCGTGCGGCGGCAGGCGGCCACTTTTGGTCGGAACTGGAGCGCTTCCCCAAGCCCGTCATCGCAGCGGTGGAAAAGCTCGCGCTGGGCGGCGGCACAGAATTAGCGCTGGCCTGCGACATCGCGATCGCTGGCGAGTCCGCCAATTTCGGTGTGCCGGAAGTCAAGCTGGGCGCCATTCCGGGTGCCGGGGGCACGCAGCGCCTGATCCACGCTATCGGCAAGTCCAAGGCCATGGCCCTGCTGCTGACCGGCGATTTCATCGACGCCCGCATGGCTTGCGATGCAGGCATGGTCGCCGAAGTGACGGCTGATGGCCAGGCCCTGCCGACGGCGTTGGCGATGGCCAACCGGATTGCAGCCAATTCGCCGCTGGCCGTGGCGCTGGCGAAAGATGCGGCACTGGCCAGCTTTGAAACTCCGCTCGCGCAAGGCCTGGAGCATGAGAAGCGCAATTTCCTCGTCGCTTTGCGTTCGGCCGACAACCTGGAAGGGCAAGCGGCATTCCTAGGCAAGCGCACACCCAACTTTACCGGCCAATAGCGCCTGTTTCTCACCCATCGAGGAAAAACCATGCAACTGAACTCCGACATCTCTGCCGTCATCACCGGGGGCGCTTCCGGCCTGGGAGCCGCCACGGCCCGGCGTTTGGCCAGCCATGGCGTCAAAGTCGCCATCTTCGACATGAACGAAACCGTCGGCCAGGCGTTGGCTAGCGAACTCGGCGGCGTTTACTGCAATGTGGACGTGATGTCCGAGGAGCAGGTGGACGCCGCCTTCGCCAAGGCCCGCGCGGCCATTGGGCAGGAACGCATTCTGGTCAACTGCGCCGGCACTGCCGATGCCGTCAAGACTGTCAGCCGCGACAAGAAAACCGGCGAAATCCGCCCATGCGCGGCAGATCGTTTCAATCGCATCATTCAGATCAACCTGGTGGGCACCTTCCGCTGCATCGCCAAGTCAGCTGCGGGCATGTTGACGCTCGCGCCGCTGGCCGATGGCGACCGCGGCGCCATCGTCAACACCGCTTCGGCCGCCGCGCAGGACGGCCAGGTCGGCCAGGCCAGCTATGCGGCCAGCAAGGCAGCCATCGTGGGCATGACCCTGCCAATCGCGCGCGACATGATGGACGAAGGGATCCGGATCAACACCATCATGCCGGGGATCTTCGGTACACCGTTGCTGCTGGGCCTGCCGGACAACGTCAAACAGGCGCTGGCGGCCAGCGTGCCCTTTCCCAAGCGTTTAGGCGACCCCGATGAATTCGCGCAGGCCGTCGAGTTTCTCGTTACTTGCGGCTACATGAATGCCGAGTCCATTCGTGTGGATGGTGCCATTCGCATGGCGCCGCGCTGACGCTGAAATTTTGATCAATCAGGGAACGTCAGCATGCCTGGAAATCCGGTAATTCTCGAAAAGAATGGTGCCGTCGCGACCATAACACTCAACTCGCCAAAAAAAATGAATGCGTTGAGCACGTCGGTCGTAAACGTGCTCGCTGGTGTCATTGCAGATGTCGAACGCGATGGCTCGATTCGAGCTTTACTGCTGCGCGGTGAGGGCCGGATGTTCAGTTGCGGAGGTGACATCGAAGAAATGGTGGCCGCGGGCGATGCGTTGTCTACTTTGGTCGATGACGAACTGAGAGTGGCCGAAAGCATGATTCCTCAATTCGCCAGCCTGCCGTTCCCGGTAGTCTGCGCTGTACAAGGCGCGGTAGCCGGAGGCGGTCTCGGGCTTGCCTTGGTCTCTGACTACCTGATTGCCGCAAGTGGGACGAAGTTTGTGGCGGCCCATACCGGCCTCGGATACGCGGGGGATTTCGGCATCAGCTGGCTACTTCCACGCGCAGTGGGTGGACGACGCGCACGAGACATGATCTTGACCAATCGCGTAGTCAGTTCGGACGAGGCCTTGGCCTGGGGATTGGTCGAGAAAGTGGTTCCTGGCGAGAGCCTGCTGGACGAAGCGCGGCGTATGGCGGTGCAATTTTCGGTCGGACCAACGCAAGGTTATGCGGGCGCCAAGCGCCTGCAACTCGCTGCCTTCGAGAGTGATCTGGCGACCTCATTGAGGCTGGAGGCGGCCGAAATGAATCGAGCCTCGAAAACCACAGATTCGCTGGAAGCGGTCCGCGCGTTCGTCGCAAAGCAAGTCCCGCAGTTTGCCGGACGCTGAACGGCTGTAGACGCATCCGGTCGGTGGGTGCTTAATTGCTGCTGGCGTCAGGTAACGGATAAACCCTGCTGCCGTCGGATTTGCCAGGATACGGTGCCACCATGTACCTGCGCAGAAATCAGCATGCCGAGTCGTTGTTCGATGACAGGCGTCCATGGCACCAAGCTGAACCCCATACCATCATCGAGCATGGCAAAGCGGCCACTGGCGAGCATGAGGCTGCGTCGGTAGATGCCGGTCACGCGCTGGCCATCGGCCGCCAGACGGTGTTTCAGCCCGGTTTCGGTGGCAATATCCTTGGCAGCCCGAATCACATCCCGATCGCGTAGTGTCGCCAATAGATTGCGCGCGAGGATTACGCGCTGCCCGCGCCGCTCTGCCAGCCCCTGTTCGGCCAGGAATTCGGCGCGCTGCTGCATCGCCTGGTTGACCTCGCTGCCAAAGCCCAGGTTGCCCAGGCCCGAGCCGCCGCCGATCAACTGCTGGTCGAGCCAGGTGGCTCCGATCACGCGGGCCTGCCGCTCGATGGGCAGGTGCGATTTCAGCTCCACCGCCACGCCGCCCAGGCGCTGCGCATCGTAGCGACGGCCCTGCTCGGGCAGGTCGCCCGGCACCTTCCATAGCCCCTCGGCCACCCGTTCCACGATACCGGCACGGCGCAAGGCTTCCAGCCGGCGGACGTGGGACGCGACCACTTCCTGCGGATCGCGGCCGGGCAGGGCCTGACCCTGCGCGATGGCAAGGTGGTGGTCGGTGCGGTACAGGCCATCGCTCGCCAACGCGGCGATGTTCTTGTCGGCCGCGCGCACGTCAGCCGATCTCCTTGCCTCCACCACAGCGCCGGTCGGATAGTTCGCCAGCTCGTCGCGGGCGTTGAGCGCAACGTAGTGGGCCATGCCGTCCACGCCGTCGATGACCAGATAGCCCCGGTCGTGCAGTTCGTCGGCCAGCCCCTTCGCGGCCACGCGGCCGAGGATGGTTCGGCCATCGTCCCCAGGCTCGAACACCGCCAGTTCGCGCGGCTCGCCGCGCATGGCCCGCTGCATGGTGCGGATGATGTCGCCGCGCTCGCCCAGGGCGCGCAGGGTCTTTTCCGCATCGTTGTGGACGGTCCACGTGCCGGGCTGGGCCTCGTCGGCCAGGCCCAGGCGCTGCAAACGCTGCAACCTGCCGATCAGCAGCAGACGCTGGCGTTGCAGTCGGGGTTCGTTGAGCCGTTCGACATGCACCATGCCATCGTCGCCGGCCTCGCGCTTCAAGGTGCGATCCAGGCTCGTCCACCGCTCCTGATCCACCTCGCGCCGCAAGGTCTGCTGGATCTCCAGCTCGGTGCGCGGGCCCAGCCATTCGGTCGCCAGTTCGGCGGCGCGATGGCGGAACCCATCGGCGATGTAGTCGCCCGCGATGATGAGGTCTTTGCCGGTGTCGTCGCGCCCGCGCACGACGATGTGCGTGTGCGGGTTGTCGGTGTTCCAGTGATTGACGGCCACCCAATCGAGGCCCGTGCCAAGGTCGGCCTCCATGCGACCCATGAGGTGCCGGGTATAGGTGCGCAGGTCTTCCAGCTCCGCGCCATCTTCGGGCGAAAGGATGAAGCGGAAGTGATGCCGGTCGTCGGCGCAGCGTTCCTTGAACGCATCGAGGTCGGCGGCATCGGTCTGCGGCCCGTAGGCTTGGCCCGACTCGCCATCGCGGCCCACACCATCGCGCTCGATATAGCGCAGGTGCTTGGCAAGCGACTGCGGGCTGGCTCGGTGCTGATTGAGCAGCAGCGTCTTGATGGTCACACGCCGCGACATGGACGTGAGCTTCGCCCCCGCGAAGCGCGCCGCCGTGTGGCCGCGTCCCAAGCGTGAGCCGGGCCGCTGGCCGGAGCCGGCACTCTTGCTACTGCCGCCAGGACGGCGCACCGCCGACTTGCCGCTGCTGGCCTTGCCCGCCTGCTTGAGTACCTTGGAGACGAAGCTCTGGCCCCGGTTCTTCGGGGCGCTGGGACGGATGCGGAAATCGTCGTCGCGGCGGTCGGTCATGGCTGTGCTCCTTGCAAGTTCTGGCGTGTCCGGGCGTGCGAAGCACGCGGACATGCCCGCATCGGCGCGGGCTTCGCGCCTCACGCGGCACGGCGGCGAAGCCGCTGCGTGTCGCGCCACCCCCATGTGCAGACTGGCTTTGCGGGCCGACAGGTGCCGCACCCTTTTGTCTTGCCTTCCGCATTTGCCTCCCCTAGCACTCCAGGTTTTCGCTCCCGGCAACTGCGGCCCGGTGGCAAGGCTGCACCAGCAGCCAGCGCACCGGCGAACGCGGCGATGGCCGCAGGCCAGCCGTGTTCGAGGCAAGACGCCTGCACGTGGGACGGCTGCGCCGGAGGCAGCGCGAAGTGCCGCGCGGATGCGCTCGCACTGCACGCGCGACGACATGGCAATAGCAGTCGGAATGACACGCCGGATAGCACGACAGGACGCACGGCGACGTGCAGCGAATCGGCGGCCATCATGGGCGCGACTCCAGCCAGACCGGGCGCGCGACGCCGATCACGGCGGATGCACTGACCGGTCCGAAATACCGGCTGTCGAATGACGCCGGATTGGTGACGCTGAGCAGGAACAGCTCGCCAGGCCGAAGGTGGCGGCACTGCTCCCAGGATGGCAGTGGTCGGCCCCAGCGATCGGCAGGCAGCACGGCGGCCGAAGGCACGCCGTTGATGCGGACGCTGCCGTCGGCGATGCACACCTCTTGCGGCGCCACCGCGCCCACGCGCTTGAGCAGCGGGATGCGCGTCGGCAGGTAGCCGCGCTGCGCAGCGAGCGCGGCAGCTTCGGCGGGTAGCGGAACCAGCACGATGCTGCCCACTTCCAGCCGACGTGGCGGCGAGCTGGTGCGATGGTCGAGCGGATCGACGCGATACCAGCCGACCGCCACGCTGTCGGACGGGTTGTAGGTCAGGCGCGGCAGCGGATGCACGAAGGACGCCCAGGCCAGGGCAGCGAGGCCGCAGGCGGATAGACCCGCCAGAACGATGCGAGCGCACAGGCGCGAACGAGGACGCGGCTGGATGCCGGTTGCACCGGCAACGGCGAATGGGAGCGTCATGGCAGCGCCCTCCCGGCCAGCCAGGTGGCGTGCCGCTCGGCGGTGTACTCGGGCAGCGGCAGACGCGCCGCGAGCCGATTGCCCAGCGTGCGCCAGTAGGCGGGCGAGGCGGAAGCGGGCGCGATGCCCAGCGCTTCGATTCCGTCGATGCGCTCCAGCGCGGCGCGCACCGATTGCTCACCCTCGGCGTGCAGCAACAGGCGCGCGCCCGGCTGCACACCGGGGATGCGCTGTGCGCCATCCATAGGCATGCACGCCTGCATCACCATGAGCTGCCAGCGAATCGTGCCGTAGTCGTTGGCCTGCCAGCGGATGCGGCAGAGAACCGCATTCGGCGTGAACACCGCGCAGCGGCGCCAGCGGTCGAACCGGATGATGCGGGCAGGATCACCGAAGCGCAGGTAGAGGTCGAAGCGTTGGTCGATGTATGCGAGCGCAACGCGCGTCAGCGGCACGCCGTCGGCCACGCCGACAGGCGGGATGGACGGCACCGCCGATGCAATCGAAGCCGTCGAGGCGGGTGTGTTCATGAGGACTTCTCCGGGAATTCCCGTTCCAGCAGCGCGCGCAACAGATCGGCCACCGTCACGCCTTGCGTGAAGGCCGATACCTTGATGCGCGCCCGCATGGCGGGCGTGATGTCGAGGGTCAGGCGGGCCGTGTAGAGGTCGCCTTTCTGGAGGTCATCGGCACTGCCCTGGCGAATCCACGCCTCGGCGTGCGGATTCGCGGGCGGGCGGGCGCCGATGCCGATGCGCTTGCCCGTGCGCTTGCTGGCAGGAGTGCTCATGACGGCCACCGCAGCAGTTCATCGACCAGCGCGGTGATTTCGCGCGCGGCGGAGCTGTCGGGCGCCGTCTCGCGTGCGAGCCGGCCAGCGGCCACGCTGTCGGCGAACACGATGCGCTGATGCACTTCCGCGTGCAGCGCAGGAAGCGGCTGCTCGGTCAGCGCGCTGCGTGCTTCGCGCCCGATCACGGTGGTGCTGACGCGCCGATTGATGACGAAGGCCGAGCGCAGCGCAGGCCGGAACACCTGTGCCTCGCGGATCAGCGCCACCATCTCGGCAGAAGCCCAGAGGTCGTAGGGGCTGGGCTGCACCGGAATCAGCACGCGCTCTGCCGCCAGCAGCGCGGAGCGCGCCAAGGCGGCGATGCGCGGCGGCCCGTCGATGACGACGTGATCGGCTCGCCTGGCGAGGTCTGGCGCCTCCTGGTGCAAGGTTTCGCGTGCCAGGCCCACGGCGCCGAACAGCCTTGGCAAGCCTTGCTGGCTTCTGCGCTGCGTCCAGTCCAGCGCGGAGCCTTGCGGGTCGGCATCCAGCAGGATGACCGACTGCCCGCGCATCGCCAGCTCGCCGGCGATGTGGGTGGCAAGCGTGGTCTTGCCCACGCCGCCTTTCTGGTTGAGCAGCGCGACGATCATGGCCTGGCCCTCCGCGTTGGAAAGTCCGGCTGTTGCTGCTGGTTTTCGTGCCGCGTGGTGGTTGTCCACCGAGGCGCGGCGCTTCTACTAAAAGTTAGAGAATTTAAGTTAGGGAAGTTAAGGGACGCCGAAACCCGCGCCAGCATTGGCTTTGCGGCCGATAGACACGCCTGATAGCACGACAGTCCCACGCCTGATAGCACGATACCTGGCACGCCTGATAGCACGAGCCCGTCCACAGGCTTTGTCCCGGTTATCCCCGTGCCGTTTGCGGCACGGGCCGGAAGGTCAGCAGCTCGGCGCCATCCAGTCGCTCGATGCCCAGCACGTAGCCCGGCAGCGACTGCCGCGCGACCAGCGCACGCAGGTCGCAGGCGAAGTCGTAAGGCTTCGCGGTGCTGCCCGACTTGCGGTGCAGGTGCCTGAAGTCGAACTGCCAGCCGCCCGGCTGGCGCCCACCGTGCTTGCGCACCAGCCGGTACAGCCATCGCTCGATCCCGCCCGTCAGCCGGAAATACGCCGGGTCGATGGTCAGCACCAGGGCGGCGTCCATGACGCCGGCAAAGAACCAGTCCGGCAGGATCAATTCGAGTCCCAAGGGCGTGCCCTTGGCATCGGCCAGCTCCTTCCACTCGTTGATCCACGAGAAGCGATGCAGCCGTCTTCCCGTGGTCTCGCGGATCGACGTGGCCACCGTCGTGGACTGAAGACGATCCAGCGCGGCCTTGAGGCGCTGGTAGTCGCGCAGCGACGTACCGCGCCCGATGAAGCGCAGAATCTCGTAGGGCGTGGCCTGCATCAGCCGCGATGGGCGCAAGCCCGCGTCGCGCGCCTCCACGATCTGCGAGGCCGCCCAGATCAGCACGTCCGCGTCCCAAATCGTCGCGATGCCATGCTCCTGCGTGCCCTCCACGCGGATCGTGATGCCGCTGGCGCGGAAGTCGATAGGCGCCACGCGCCGCGACTTCGCCAGCGAGAAGAACGGAAAGGCCATCAAGTCCTGGCTGTCGCGCGGCGCCATGTCGCCCGGCAGGGCGCGGAACAGGTCGAGCTGTTCGCGCTCCGGCACGGGCGGCTGCCGGAACGGCAGCGCAGAGCTGGACATGGCGAAGGCCACCCGCGCGCCAGCGGTCAGCGCGCACGGCCGTCCGCCGAGTGCTGCTCGGCGTATTCGGGATCGGACGTGGTTTCGTAGCTGCGCTCGGCGGCCCAAGCATCGAGGTCAGCCACGGCGTACATAACGCGGCGGCCGAACTTGCGGAACTTGGGGCCGCCACCTAGCACGCGCTGCTTCTCCAGCGTGCGCGGCGACAGCCGCAGATAGTCGGCGGCTTCGTCGTTGGTCAGATAACGCTGTGGCTGCGCGGCAGCGGCCGGGTTGGTTGCGAGTGCGGCAGCAGGCCGCAAGGGAGCAGGACGCATGGTGAGAACCTCCATCGGTTGCAGGGCTCCGGCCACACAGCGCAACCGGATGGAGGCAGTCTCAGAAAACGAAGCGCTCCTGCTCAGGGTCGTTTTGCGTCCCCTTCAAAACGACCCTTCTCAAGCGGTGGGAGGTGTGCTAAGGCGCGATAGCCGCCGCGCATCAGTGCATCGCCGCGCCGTACCAGGCGGCGCACTTTGGAGCGCAGGCCGCCGTCGCTGTACCAACCGGCCACGGCATCGGTACCGAACAAGCCCTCCGCCACCTCGCGCAAGGACGCGCCCGCCAGGGTCGCGTCGAGCGCCTGCAAGGTGTGCAGCTCCCGCAGCGCTGCAGGGGGCGGCCTGGGCCGTGCCATCGGCGCAGGCGTGTCAAGCACATGCGTGGCCCCACGGCCACGATAGGTATGGGCCACGGCCATCCCGTCCTCCACGCCAGGCGCCAGCGAGAAGCGCAGGCAATGGCCGGGGCTGCGCGCGGTCAGCGCCAGCCCCTTGCCGTCGTGGAGCAGTTGCTTGTGGCCGGGGATGCGCCAGAAGGCGAAGGTAGCGGCATCCTGCGGCGGATCGGCGTCGGGGTAGAGCTGCACCACGGCCTCATGGCCGGGGAGCCAGGCTGGATGCGCCTCACGCGCATCCAGGGCCGGGTCTTCCAGCAGACGCAAGCCCCAGTGGTGCGCAGCATCTGGGCGGCTTGCATGGCGCAGCCAGTCGAGCCGGTAGTCGGGATGGCGGCGCAGGTACTCCCAGGCCAGCGCGAGCGTGTCCAAGCACAGGACGTAGAGGTAGGCGGCGGTCGGATACCAGTGCGCGAGGTGGTGCGGCTCGGCCATGACGAAAACTCCCGTAGAGCAGGACTGCCGTCACAGGGTTCACATGCAAACGTCACCGCATCGAACTAGCATCCAATCGTGAATAAGCTGGTAGATTAGTAACTTGCGTGTCAAGACGAAAAGCATCCGATGGATTGCGTGGATCGTCTGAATGCGACGGTGGCGCGCGAGGAAATGCGGCCTCCTGCGATATCCACCGTGCCTCATGGCGCGGCCGGCGTCATGACCGTTTGCGTCAGGGCAGCACTGGTTTGGTGCAACAGTGCGGACTAAGACCTAACAGGTCTGGAGCAAGACCGAAATAGTCTCAATGCGCCCGGCTTGGCCGTGGCGCGAGCGGCTCAATCGAGGACGGAACCGTTCTCCTGGGCCAGCCGCAGGTATTCCGACAACGGGCGCACCGCCCGGAAATACCGGTCCCGCATCACGGGCTGCTGGCGCGGCCCGACGATGGAAGCGAGGTCGGACAGCTTGATCTCACCCAGCTCGGGCATCCCCAACCCCAGGTCGATCAGGCCATAGGCCGTGTCGCCATCGGCGGGGTCGAGCGACACCAGCAGCCAGGTGGCGTGCGCGTCCGGGGTGAACAACCGCACCACGGGCAGCGGGTCGATGACTTGGCCAGCGGCCCGGACCCGGCCGTATTCCAGCAGTTGCTTGTGCTCGTCCTCGGTGATGAGCCTGTTCATGGGCACCCCCTCATTCGCACAAAACCGCCGAAGCGCGAAACCGCAAAACCGTATCGGCGGGTTTAAGGAAAGCCACGGAAGCGGCTTTGCGCTTCCGTCCAAAACCGCAGCTACGGATTTCCGTAAAAGCACAGAAGCGGCAGGCCAGCATGAATGAACACTATAGATTGTAGCCCTATAGGGCGCAATCGACTGTCATCTTGGATTTTGGGGAGATCCAGGGTTGGCAGCAAAACATACATTGTCGGAGGCACTAAAGACCATCAGGAAAGCGCGTGGATTGAGCCAGGAAGCGTTCTCTGACGTGTCCAGCCGCACCTACATGAGCACGCTGGAGCGCGACCTGAAGAGCCCCACGTTGAGCAAGCTGGCCGAGCTGTGCGAAGTCATGGAAGTGCATCCGCTCACGCTGCTGACGCTGGCTTATGCGGGCGACAACCTGCAGCAGGCCGATCAGCTTCTGGCGCAGGTGCGCCAGGAGTTGGAGACTGTGGCGAAAAAGAGTGACAGGCCATAGCGCGCTGGCGCTGGCATGGCCGATCCGGCTCAGCCGGTTCGGGGTGTCGAGGGGCGCCAAGCTCTGCGCGGCGGGGATAGCCCGCAGGGCTTTCCCCCGGAGGCAAGCGAAGCGCGCAGCGCCGCAGGCGCGAAGGCGGGAGGGATTGAAGCCGAATGGCCGTGACGCCGCAGGTGGCACGGGGCGCAGCCCGCAAAGCCCCGTGGTGCGCAGCACCGACCCGCCCGCATCTACATCTGCAAACTCAAATCGCGAACCTGCCGCCAGGCGATTTATGGCGGGCCAGACATCTCCTGGCCTTGCCCCTGAGCAGCACTACATAAACAGCACTGCGCCCCGCCGCAAAGGGCGGGGCGCGGCGGCCGTCAGGCCGCCTGGGGCTTGCTGCGCGACCAGATCAGGTCGTGCGTGCCGTCCTCGCCTTCGATCAGGCGGGCATAGACCGTGGCCGGGAACGAAGGATCGTCGAGGGTCACCGATACGTAGCTCCGGCCGGCCTCGCTGGTCTTCTTCCATGCCGCGCCGATGTCGTGGCTGGCGGCCTGGACGCGGAAGTCCGGGGCTTTCTCGTTGTCCCCCTTGTCGTTGGGCACCAGCTTGAGCTTGACGTTGAGCATCAGGGTGCGAAGCGTGCCGGTGAAGCCGTCTTTGTCTGCGGTGAAGCTGCCGATGTTGGCCATGATGAAACTCCTTTTGGTTGAACAAGGTTCGCGCCCATCGCGTCCTTGTTGTGATCCGGTCGGCGGGGGACGGGCGGGCTGCACCGCTTGCGGTCGAAACGCAGTGGAGAGCCGGGAGGCGAAAAGAATTTGGCCCGCGAGGAATGCGCGCAGCGCAGGGGAAATTGTTTTCGCCGGACGGTTGCAGCCATGAAGCCCGAGGCGCAGCCGCGCCACCGCCAGGATTCACAACAACACAAGGACGCCTTGGGCCGAACCGCTCCAAAAGGAGATGGGGCCGACTCGGCATCCCCGCACGAAGGCTGCACCGGCTCGCTCCCAAACGCGGGCCAGGTCAAGACCCCAACGACAGGCGCGAAAGCCCCTGCCGAACTTTGCGGTGCCAGTCTTGAGGCGTGGCGTGGAAGCTCCATAGCGATGCCGGGCGGGATGTCCATGAACCGTCCTTCGTGACGTGATGGGCAAGAACCGCCAGCGTTGAGGACGGCGCGCATTCGCACAACCTGCCGCAGCAAGCCTCGGCGTACCCGTCACGCCCTGCCGGTTGCGGCGGGGGCGCTGGCCCGGCCGATCCGGCAACGCCGGTTCGGCGGTATTCGAGGGGCGCCAAGCTGCGCGCGGCGGGGATAGCCCGTAAGGCTTTCCCCTGGAGGCAAGCGGAGCGCGCAGCGCCGCAGGCGCGAAGATGTGAGTGGATTGAAGCCGGATGGCCGTGACGGCGAAGTCGGCACGGGGCGCAGCCCGAAAGCCCGGCGGTGCATCGCACCGACACGCTCAATCATCTTGGGCGCCGTATCAAAAGCCACAGGGAGCACGACGCCAGAGAACGGCCCATGCTGCCCCTCACAGCAGGTCAAACCTGTTGCTCGATGAGTTGACCTACGAGGGGCAACTCTCGGTCGCGATTCGCCTCGGTTCTATTCTTTGACTGAAATCAGAGTAACGGAGCCGAATGGTTGCCACTCGGGGACGCGCGACACAAGTTGTCCGTCGCCCCGCAGCCAGTGGTGCGCAGCCCCCGGAAGCATTTCAGGGCGCAGTGGGTACGCAGCATTTGGATTGTGATACACGTCCATTCCCTCCATCCAAGTCTCACTGTAGTCAGGAGAGTTCACATTGTGAATAAAGGTCGTCGGCAGCTCCGAGTTCGGATCACGGTTGGCGGCAGTCCCTTCGCGTACCAGTTGGACACGATTGGAACCAAAGCCCGCAAGGACTCCCATGCGGTTGAACTTGGAGATGGTGGCACTTGCGTTGGAAATCACAGCGCTGATGTTCTCTGCACCAGGCAACGCAAAGAAGCCGGATGCCACGGTCTTCGGCCCCCAGACATGGGTTGCGATCTTCGTTGGGGTGATGACGAGTTTGTCCTCGGCATCCTTATGCCAGTCCCACACCCTTCCGTACAGGTAGATAGGTAGCGCCGTCCTGCTCATGACCATGGAGTTAGGAGCGTGGAAGTCCTGGATGGCGAATACGAGCGGACGATCCTTGACGTTCTCCTTTTCCCAGTATTTCTTGCCGAGTTTGGCGGTCAGCGGTCCCGCATATCGGATAGGCATGTACTGCCTCTGAAATTCCTGTATCTGCTCATTCGTATCCAGAGGCGGAGGCGGCACAAGTTCGCCGGCGGGAGTGCGACTGGGATTCACGGTGGTGGCTTCAATACAAAACTCACCGAAGGCACTTCTTGCGCAAAAGTCCGGCATGGCGAACGTCTTGTCAAAGATGTAGCCGGACTCGACCAGCGCGGCGAACAGGTACAACTCCCACAGTCTGCTGTCGAAGCCAGTTGTCTGAAACTGCTCAACGAAATTGCCGTCCGCGTCCTCATACCAGCGCATCATGGGTTTCATCAACTCAACGGCGGGTGAGTAGCCCTCAAGCGATCTGATGGTCGCGAAATCGCGATTGAGCTTTGCTTCCGCCACGATGGGGGTGAAGAAATCAACGGGCTTGCCCTTCTCGTCGCCCTGCGCTCGCTGTCTTCCGAAGTCATTGTGAATCTTCTCGACAAGTGCAGGCGCCATAGCCAAAGCCTCGCCCATCGTCTCGAAGAACTTCGTCATCTCGACCCAGCGATAGCGCTCCTTGAGATCTCGCGCAAGGAGCATCGCCGAGTAGTCGCCATCCGTGATGTCCCGAATCACAACGACCAGCACCTCCTCGTCGTATGCCTCAAGCCATCGCACCTCCTCTGCCGCAATGAGTGCGCCTGGCTGCCGGCAGTACGCAGCAAGCGCCTCGAAGCGAACCTGCTTGATATCTTTCATTCCTCTCTCCCAAATGACGGCGGTGTGCTCCGATCAGATATCGAATTTCAGTCCATTCAGAACTGCAAGCACATATCCGATAGAAGGCTCGATAGGCCCAGAATTTCCCCTGGCCAGTTGCACATGCATGCACTATGCCGCATGAGTGAGCGGCAGAAGCAAGGTGCTGTCGCTGTCTGGAATATCGGCCGCGCATGTCAACGTCGCTGGAATTCCAGCGAAGGCGGCCGTGGGGTGACTGTGGGTCGTGGTTTGACACCGGGCGCGGCCACCGCCGCGCCCGGATTTTTAAGTTCACTGCGCCCAGGGCGGAACGGCCTGGGCGCAGTGCCGACGGTGGTTATTCCTTCGTCTCGATGATCCACCACACGGCGCGCTGCAAGGCGCGGCCCGCGATGGGGTGAATGTCGGTGAGGTCGGCGCGGGCCGTCCAGCCCGAGGGCGGGCGGTAGCCGCGCACGTCGCCATCGCCGTGCCAGCGGCGGGCGCGCACGGTGCCGGGGGCGTAGATCGCCGCCATGCGCGGGCGGTTGGTGGTGTTGATGGTGGGCATGGTTCGGCTCCCTGCGGCAAAGCGCCCCGGCCGGGGGCGCTTGCCTTCGGCATGGGTCAAACGGCCAATGCCTCGGCGGGTTCATCCGCCATTGCCTCGGTATTCTCCGGGGCGTCCTGCGCCTGCGATTCTTCCGGCGCGGCTTCCTGGCCTTCGGCCTTGAAGATCGCAGGCATCCAGCCCGTGCCGCTCACCAACCGCTCGGCCTCGCTGGCAATGTCGGCCTTCTTGAGCTTTGCCAGCCGGTGGACGCTGTCGGGCGCGAACTCGCCCACGGCTTGCAAAACCGCCGGCTTCGGAACGTGCTTGAAATAGCCTTCCGCCGTAGGTTGCCACCATGCGCCCATGTCGAGGCCCACGGCCTGCGCCAGTTCCGCGCCGGGCTGCTGCGCCGTGGCGCGCGGCGTCACCACGTCCACCGTCGAAGCCACGCAAACGGCCAGCAGTATGACCAGTTCGCCTTGCTCCATCGCCAGCAGCGTGGCGAACAGTTCGGCGCTGTCCTCGGGCAGCTTGCCGCCCCACGCCTCTTGCAGTTCGCGCAAGGCCACGGCGGCGGGCGACTCGGGCCAGTCCGGGGCCATGCCGTCCAGCCGATCTTGCACTTTCAGGCCCACGCCCAGCGGCATATCGTGGCCGTAATAGCGGCCCTGCAAGACGGTCTGCACCATGCCATGCACCAGCGCGGCCAGCGCCACCTGCGGATGCTGGGCCACCTCGATTTGCAGCGCGGCGGTGCGGTGGGCGCTCAGGCGCTGGGTCAGTCGGTCGGAAATCGTTGCGGCCTTGGGCTGCTCGTCTTCCTCGCCTTCGTCATCGTTCGCGGCGTCCGGGTCGGTGAAACCTTGGCGCAGCTTTTCCAGCGTGCGCAATGCTTTGGCCTCGGCCTCGCGCAGCAGCCCGCGATGAATCACGGCCTCGCCGTTGCGGTCGATGGTGACGATGGCACCGGCTGCGGCCTTCACGTTCGCGTCGTACCCCTGCAAGCCTTCTTCCAGCGCCTGCAACTGCTCGCCCAGGGCTTCGCCTTCCTCCTGCAAGGCATCGGCCTTGTCCTCGTCTTCGGCATCCGTCGCGGCATCAATGGCTTCGGCCACCTCCTGCATCTTGGCTTGCAGCTTCTCGATGCGCTGCGCTTCGCGCTTGTTGGGTTCGCGCCGCTCCCTCGGCGCACGCTGGAAGGCGTGCAGGTCGGCATGGGTCACGCTCGGCGTGGCATCGGCCCAGGCCCAGCCCTCGGCCTTTACCTCGGCGGCGATGCCCGCCAGCTTGTCCTGCGCCAGCCGCTCCAGCAGCGCGGCATCGGTCAGATACACGCCCGCATCACCTTCCGCGAACAGGTCACGGCGGATGCCGCCGCCTGCCTGCTCGTAGGCGTCGAGTCCGACGAAGCGCACCAGCGGATGCCGGTAGGCGTCAATCTCGCGCTCCGTCAGACGTTCGCGCAAGTGCGAGGGGTGGCGCTGCCATTGCGGGGCGTCGTAGTAGGCGGCTTCCTGCGCCGCATGGTCATCCGTCCCGGCCAGGGCCATCAACTGGTCAAGGCTCACGGCATCGGCGCGATAGTCGGCCATCAGGCGCGGCGAGACATTTGCCAGCTTCAAGCGGCGCTGCACCACCAGCGGCGTAACGGAAAAATCCGCCGCAATGTCCTCGATGGGTCGGCCTTCGGCCACCAAGGCCGCAAAGGCTTCAAACTGGTCTGCCGGGTGCATGGCTTCGCGCTGCACGTTTTCCGTGAGGCTGGCGGTGCGGGCCGTGCCATCGGCCACCTGCAGGCAAGGCACGTTCCAATCCTTGGCGATGCGGTGCTTCTTTGCCAGCAGCTTCAACGCGGCCAGCCTGCGGCCCCCAGCCACCACCTCGTAATGCTGGTCATCGCTGGAGGGAATCACGATCAGGTTTTGCAGTAGGCCCACGCGCTGGATGCTCGCGGCCAGCTCGGGGATGGACATGCGCGGGACGGTCTTGCGCACGTTGCGGCCCGTGGGGCGCAGCACCAGCCGCGACAGCGGCACCAGGATCATGTGCTTGCTCGGGTCGGCGGCTTGCAGCACATTGGCGGCGCTGCTGGCTGCGGTGTTGACGGCGCGGGCTTCGGTTTGAGTGATGGCGTTCATGGTGTATCTCTAATCGAGTGAAACAAGGGGATGGAGGGGAAACCGCCCCTCCGACGGGGGAACGGTCAGGCCTTGAGCTGGCGCATGCCATCGGCCAGCAGCCACAGGGCGCGGTTCAGGCGAATGTCGGAATCAATGCCCTGCACGGGGCGGGTCTGCTGCCTGCGGCCATTGGCGGCGCGGCCATGCAATCCGCCTTTGGTCAGGTTTTCCTGCGTGCGGTTGAACACGCTCCACAGGTCGGGGCGTCGATCCTCAAACCGGCGCGGCATCAGAATTTGGCTTTCCGTGACAGGCGCGGGCTTGTCCGGGTCGTCGTACTTGAGGGCCAGCGCGGCACGGGCGAACACTTCCGATTCGCCATCGTCCAAGGTGATGCCGCGCATCAGGTCACGCGACTCTTTCACGCGCTCAAAGCCGCTCAATACCTGATAGGCCCCCTCGATGACTTGGCCCGCCACGTCGCCTTTGTGGGGCACGCGCACATCGGCAAAGGTGTCGCCGCACACCAGCCCATTGGCACAGATAAATCTGAACTGACCAGCCAGCATCTGATAACTGCTCGTGCCATCGTGCGAGTTCAGCAGCACAATTTCATTGGCCTCCGCGCCGTTGATCTGGCTGGCATGACGCAGGCGCAGTAGGTGTTTCGTGTGCTCGCGCCGCCCCTCGTTGCGCACGCGGGTCTGGCACACCATGAAGGGCTGGAAGCCTTCCTTGCGAAGCTCGGTCAAGACCGTGGCGGTGGGGATGTAGGCGTACCGCTCGGAACGGCTCTCATGCGGTGCGTCCGCGAAGATGGACGGGGCCACGCGCCGGATCTGGTCATCCGTTAGGGGATAGTCGGAACGCAGCGCGGAGGAATGGTTTGCAAAACGGGATGCGAGCATGTCTTTCTCCTGACTTGGCTGTTGAAGAAAACCGCACACCGGATTCCTAGATTCGGAGCCCAGCCTTGTGGCTGTTCGGTGCGGCCGGCACGAGGAACCCGGTTGGCCCTGTTGCCACCGTCTTTCCTGAGTTCATCGCCCGCGACGAAATGGAGCCCGTGGACGGGGGCCGTCAAGGAGACAAGCGCAGGATTGGTGCGGCCCGCAGGCGCAGCCGAGGACACGGCCCTGCGCGCCTTGACGGCCCCCGTCCGCGGGCTACAGTCGCGGACAAGGTGATGAAGTCAGGGGAGACGGCTGGACAAGGCAACGGCCCTTCCACACGCCGACCGCACGGCAAGCGAAGCGCGCAGGCCCGAAGCTGGAAGCCGGGCCGGAGGCGTCAGCCGAACGGAGTGAGGGGACGATCGAAGCCCGAAGGGGGCGAGACGCCGCAGGCGGCTCGATGCGCCAGCACGAGAGCGCGACCGGCCATTTCCCAGGGGGCCGGGGACGCCCGAATCCCCGCAGCACAATCCCCCACGATCACAGCAGGTCCCGGCATCGGCACAATGACACTTGCCATGGACTTACGCGAACTAACGGACGATGAACTGATGGCCCAGGCCAGGGAATGGCGGCAACGGGCACTGCGCGGTGAGAAAGACGCGCGCGGCTTCGCGCACGAACTGGAATGCGAAGTCCGCCGGCGCTTCCCCAGGAACGACGTATCCCAGACCTTGCCGCAGGTGCGCCTGCTGGGCGTTCTGCCGCAGACGGCCCACCGGCGCTGGAAGCCCTGGTGAACGCACCAGGGCCGAGAGAAGGCGTAGGGCGCCCCACGACACCGCGGCAGAATCAGACCATGACCCGCCCCGCCAGCCGCGCATCGCGCGCATAGGCGCTCAAGCGCCTGTCTGCGCGGAAGTACAGATCCCGCTCGACCGGCAGGCCGATCCGACCGCGAAGGCCCACCAGCTCTTCCAGGCTGAGATAGCCCAATTCAGGCAGCCCCAGACCCAGATCGCACAACCCATAGGCACGGTCATGGTCGTCGGGATCAATGGCCCCCAACAGCCAGGTCGCGCTCGCATCGGGCGTGAACAGTTTGACCACGGGCACGGGATCGAAGTCTGGGTCCCGCAGCGATGCGCAGCCGTTGGACAGCAGCAGCGCGCGCTGCTCGTGGGTGATGAGTGCGTTGTTCATGGTGAACTCCTGAAGGATGCCGGGCGGAATTGCCCACCCCCTCCGGGTCACGGTGCAGCGCAAGCCGTCAAGGGTCCACGACGGCCGCCAGGACGCAAGCGCCAACGGCGCGCAGCCCTTGCACGGCGAGCACGCCGTGGCACGATGAAGGGAACAGCAAGCCGCCACGCCCCACCATTCACCTTGCCCTTTCGCCAAGTGCGCAGCATGCGCAGCCCGTGAGTGCCAAAGCTGCGCCATCCAGCGCTGCACATGTCGGGCACATGGAACCACGCCACTCGGCCGGCGCTGATCGCGCGCTTCGGAACTTCGTGATCCCCTGGTTCGGGTTCGTAAGCGCCAGGCCCGTGAGCCAGGGGCGTGAGGTTGAGTGCAACGCAATGGCTGGCAAAGCGCGGGCGACCAGACCTTAGCCCTGCTTCCCGGCCATAAGGCGTCACTTGCCCCTGTCGTACGACCGTGAGTTAGATTCGCTAAACAACAATGGAAGGCAAAGGCCCATGGGGAAACCACACGTCACGCGAACCGTCGGACCGATCCATTTCGAGGACCTCGATCCTCACCGCTTTGAGGACTTGGTTCGCCAGCTCGCCTACGACTTCCGGTCATGGAAGTCGATCGAGTCCACGGGTCGTGGCGGCGCTGACGATGGATTCGATGTCCGAGCATTCGAGGAGGTGAGAACGCCAACGGCCTTTACCGAAGACGAGGTAGACGCGGAGGATGCACCCCATCCGATGGAGGGCAACCTCTGGATGATTCAGTGCAAGCGCGAAAAGGAAGTGGGACCCAAGAAGGTTGCCACGATCATTTCGGATGCGGTGACGGCACAGATGTCGCCCTATGGCTACATCCTGGCAGCGCCCGTGCACTTCTCCAAGGCTGCGCATGATCGCTTCCGCGAGGAGCTTCGATCCCGCGGAGTTATGGAGTTCTATCTGTGGGGCGCTGGCGAGCTTGAGGACATGCTCTTCCAGCCAAAGAACGATCACATCCTGTTCGCGTTCTTCGGCATCTCACTGGTGACCAAGCGGCGATCCAAAGCCGCTTCCGTTCGCTCTACGGTATTGGCCAAGAACAAGCTAATGCGGGTATTGGGTGAACAACCAACCGGGCACATCCTTGTCCGCGACCTGAGCGATGAAAACTATCCATTCGAGGATGACTACCCGGACTTCGACAGGAATCCCCGATGGAAGGAATACAAGGTGCACTCGTTCGACCCACGCGGCTTGGTCGTGACGGTAGCCAGGCATTTCGCTTACTTTGATCGCGACAGCAGGGAGTGGGACTACACAAAGGTTGTAGACGAAGACCCATTCCCCATGGACCACCAAGAGGCCCTGGAGCAACAGCTACAAGCGCAGCGCCTCGCAGTCAAGGGCTTCTGGGAGTTGTTGCCACGGGCCAGCCGTGCGATATGGGTCCACCGCGAGCTGATCCGTTTCGACAATATCGAGTACATCGACGACAAGGGTGACGGCGACTTCAAGATGCCGCACATCTATGTGTTGTACGACCCGAAGCGCGGCCCTTTCTCCGGCTACTACGAATGTCTGGAAATCAATCAGCACACGCACGCTTCGCTGGAGGGGCTGACCCGTAAGACTATCTTTCCCGACAAGTTCTCCGTACCCGGATTCGGCACAATCCACACCGGCCAATCCCTGGCGATTGATGAGGCGACGCGTTCGATGTTGCAGCACGGACGCCAGGAGGTCACTCTTTACGGTCTCGGCACTCAATACGGCCATCTGAAGCCGACCGACGTCGCCCTGGTCGATGGGCAAACCTCGCGCTCTGCCGAAAAGCTGTACATCAAGGTGACAAACATCAGGACGATGAAAGCTGAGCTTCTGTTGAAGCAGTCTAAAGACAACCCGACCATGCTGCACGACATGGAGCGCCAGATCGGGCGCGCGTTGAAGGCTTCAGAAAAGGTTCGAGTGGTCGAAGCCGTCGCCATCTATGAATGGCAGATTGATCAGAACCGCCCTTTGATCTAAAACCACCGCCGCTGGAGAGAAACGGCCGCCACCGTTCCTGGCACGCTTCACTGGCTCTCGCGCACAGCTCAGCAGCGGAGTCCGCTGTGGGTCGAGGCTGCGTGAAAACTCCGGCACGTCAATGCGCCGCGAAGCCTGGATTCGGCAAAGACTCGCTGCTCAGTGAATATCGCCATCAAAGCGACTATGCGCATGGGAATCCGATCAACTGCGCCCTACTCCGGGCTGCGCTCCAACAGGTTGTGCTGATCGCTTTCGGTAGCCACCATGAGCGACAACAGATCCGCTCACGGTCAATGCCATGCCGACACCCTCACCGCCCCCTCTGGGCAGACATTCGCCCTTGCCGACCCCTGGCACGACGGACTATGACGAAACACCCCAATTTCTCTCGAAGCCGCCCTTGCCCTTTCGCCGCACCATTCGTCGACGCGAACTGCACCAGATCGTTCCCCTGGCCGAGACCACGATCTATGAGATGGAGCAGCGCGGCGAATTTCCGCAGCGCTTCCGGCTCACCGCACGCTGTGTCGTCTGGGATTTGGAAGAGGTCGAGGCCTGGATCGAGGCGAGAAAGGACGCCTCGCGCTCAGCGAAGACCGGTGCACCTCCGGGTCCGGACGTCAGGCTACGCCAATACCGCCCCGTACGATAACCACCGCTCAACCACTGACCCGTTTGACAGGCGGTCGTCAGCCCCTTTGCCGTGAATCCATGGTCCCGAGATTCAGGCGCATCTGCGGCTCAAGGGCATGCACTTCGATGATGAGATGCCGACAGATCGCATTGAGCGAGTCCAATGTCCGGTCCGCCATCTGGGCGAACACAAAGATGTTCGTCATGAACAGCCCCTGCAGCGCAGACCCACCCGTGGAAGCCACGGGGTAGCGAAATGAGTACGAGCCAGGATCGACTCGATCCAGATCGGACAGGAACTGCAGTTCGTCCTCGTCGATAGCTCGCAGAGCAAGGGGAAGCCTGTCTCTCATAGCGGCAAGGACGGGCTGAGCCATGCCCAGCAGCTTCATAAGCGAATGCTCTCTCCACAGTCTTGGCAATACCTGGCGAAGCTCCTGATCGTCGACACTGAGCCTGGCCAAGCGGTACACCATCCCCTTGAGGTAGAGCTCGATCGCATGGCGAAAGAGAAAGATGACGGGGCAGGCACCGTAGTCAATATCACCAACATCCCTGCGTTCGTAACCGGCGATCAGGCCGTGAGCTGCATTCCGATAACTCACCGCATAGGAGACCACATCGCTGGCGGCATGGTTGCTCCAGTTCAGCAAAGCATTCCCGTAAGTCCCGCGAGGCGCGGAGTAAAACTCTTCAATCGTCATGTTGCAGTGCAAGAGGTGAATTGGGTCGCGACAGGAGTGGTGTTTCAGTCATCTGCCATGCCCCCCGTTTTATGCCTCGCAGACTGCGCTGATTGTTCAGGACTGCGGAACGCGGCGCTCGCGCTTTGCGAGCTTCGATAACAAGTAGGCGGAAACTGTTCCCACAACTTCAATGGCGGCCTTGGCCTCCTCATCAGCGAGTGTCGGCAACCATGGCCGGCCATGGCCAGAGCCCTGCTTGTTGCGAACTCGATTGACGCCCAAGGCCGAGAGGAACAGCCCCCGCTCCATCGACTTGACCGCCGGCTCGCCGGGCTGCTCAAGCATCTCCGGGACGGCGAGGTCCAGGGCTATGAAGGCCATGCCGAGCAGTGACTGGAAGTTGGCACCGCTCGGATATCTTCCTTGCAGCGTTTCGAGGACATGGGCGGCCGTGGCTTCCATCAAGTCCTTTCCGGCTCCCGCGATCAGGGCAGCATCCTCGGCGCCTTTTTGGGCACGTCGGGCATAGGCGGCCAACGCATCGGTGAGCGCAACACCGCGCAAAGAGGAGAGCACCTTGGGCGACAGCGTGCCGTCGTCGGCCAATACAAAACCTTCCGCGTCGAAGGCTGCCTTCGCATTGTCAATCGCCTCGCGACCCACATAGTTGGTAGACGCCTCTCGGAATCCGCCGCACGCGCGCACCTTCGCGAGCAAACCGGAAGTGAACCGGCTTGCCGCAACCGGGTTTGAGTCCATAACCGCGTAGAGAACGGCGCGCACGCGCTTCGCCTTTCCAATCATCTGCCCCTGCTGCTTGGGGTCATGCTCCGCAAGGCCCGCCTGGTTGACGTGAAACTCGATGTCGGCGTGCGAAGGCTCTCGGTAGACGCCGTTGTTGTTCGAATCGTCCACAAGCTGCATAAGCGCGTGGGCGATCGTGTCTGTCACCGGGATGTGAGACATTCTTTCTTTCCTCTTGCCAAACGGGCTAATCCGAACAAACCAGAGAGATCATCTGGGAGTCAACTGCGCTAGATAGTCGGAACCAACCATTTCGTAGTCCGAGGCCTTGATCCAAGCCCTTCCCTGCGCCGCGTGCGCATTGGCATATCCCCAGGCCGCGACGCGATGTGCGGTTTTGTCGTCTGTCGCTACACCTGCGGCCATCCCAATCTCACCGAGCGGTGCCGACTTCGTCGTCAACCGCTCCAGCCATCGCTCCAGATGACCTTTGCTCGCCAAAGAGTCGGACTTGCTCCGATTGCACTGGGGATGCGCCAACACAAAGTTGTGGGCGAGGTCACGCGGATACAAAGCGAACGGAACGAAGTGATCAACATCGGCCTCCTGCAGCCCTTGCCCGCAGTAGAAGCACCGCGAGCCATCCAACTTCCGCAGGCCGGCACCGATAATGGCGAGTGACTGCCGAGAGATACCAAAGAGGAAATCCTCCAAGTCCCCGGCGTCGCCCAAGATGGCATGGTTCCGGCGATTGGCTTTGATGTGCCCCACCCAGTGATTGCGGGCCAGTTGCTGGACAAGGGGATGAAACCGGCGCAAGCAGTACGCGATACCCGGCCTGAGGACCACGATGCCTCGACCTGGCCTCTCATAAAGGAACGGGTCGGTCATACCGCCGAAGTTCTGCAGGTAAGTTAGAGGCTGCGCGGAAACAACTGCGGCCACCTTCGACAGCAAGGGCCCATAGCCGACTTCACCCCGCGCTTGCTGTAACGTCGTCGAACTCGAGGTCGATCGAAACTCCTCGATAGCCGTGAGCACGGCCGCCTGCGCTCCCAGATTCTGAGCCAGCACTCCCGGTGTCGCATGGATCTGGTCGGCGCAATAAGGCAGTGCTTGCCGCCAATACTGCTGAACGAATCGCTCGGCGATCTGCCGAGTCGCCAATGGCAACTCGCCCCCATCGTCTGCTCCCAGCTCCACGGCAAGGTCTGAAAGCGCGATCAGCAGCGCAAACTTGTAGGTCGCCGTGAAATCGCCCTCAGCGAAGAGGCGCTGCAGCTTGGTCAAAAATGCCAGTTGCTGCTCTGCAGAAGGGGGCGCGTTCGCCATCAATTGCGTGAACTCCAGTAGTCGGCTTTGTCTGGGATCACCCAGCGCACTCCACCTCGGGGGTCCGGCTGATCGCCCCGGAAGCGGGGGATGAGATGGATGTGAAGGTGCGGCACTGTCTGGCCCGCGGCGGCACCGTCGTTGATCCCGATGTTGAATCCATCCGGATGAAATTCAGCACCTGCTGCCGCCTGGGCTTGATCCAGCAACTCCAACAACCCTGCGCGCTCCTGCGGGCTAGTCTCGAAGAACGACCCGATGTGCCGTTTGGGGATAACCAAGCTGTGCCCCGGCGACACGGGAAAGCCGTCGCGGATCCAGAGCGCATGGGCGTTCTGCCCCAAGACCCGCTCCGCCGGCAGCGAACAGAATGGACAAGACTTGGTCGTCATTTCACGTCACCCCATCAAGCGCCGAAACGACGCCCGATAGTCGATGGGCTCCAGGTGAAGCTGGTCTGCCAGTCGCCCCTTGAGAATGTAGAGCTTCGGCTCCTCGCGGAACTGGAAGACACGGTAGAGATGGAAGGCATCCTCTGCCTCGTCCGCAAAATCCAGCTCGTTCCGACTGATGATGAAAGCGGAGGCATGGCCACCGTTCGTGGTCTTGACCTCAATGAAACGGTGCTCGCCGGGCCGCTCGTGCGAGAGGATGTCGTAGCCGATCCCGTCGCCAAGCCGATCTGAGACCCAGTCCAACTGCTGGAAAAGCTCCGGATACCCCGCGTCGATGAGTCGCCGCTGCTCGAACCCGATGACCCACTGCTCACCGGCGCGACCAAGATTTCGGTTGGCTTCATCACGCTGGGCCCAGTTCGTTTTGCGGGGAAGTCTGACCTTAGACCCCTCTTTCGCTAGCTGCACCACCGTTTCGACGGCAGGCGGTTCGACCAAGGAGGCATGAAAGGCCTGCTGGTCAGGCGTCTTGACATCCTCCATCGCGTCCACAACCTGGGATACCAGGCTCGGCCGATCCAGGACGAACTGCTGGACCGCCTGCCGCAACAGAAGTTGAGCGTTGCTACGAGGCTTATAGCCACGGATGAAAGGCAGCTCCAGGTCGTGCAAAACGGCGCTGATATTTTGATACTTCAGCTCAACCGAACCTTTGCTGCGCCCGCGCAGCTGCTGGCGAAGCTGCGCATTGAACTCCGTCTTGATGTAGCGCTGCTGCGCAGCCTCCATTTGGAGCATCTCGAAGTACGAAGCGACCGTGGCCTGCACCTCGTCCGAGGTCCAGTCCTCACCGATACGCACGACATCGAAGCCGAGATGCTGCAACTTGGGAACGACGGTGGCCTCCCCACCGGAAAAATCAGCCGGCTTGAGCGGCCCCTCGTCAGGAAATTGATAACCAAACGCGGCCCCGACGATGGCTTTGGAGTCGCACAGCTGCCCTGTTTTTCCATCGCGCACCAGAAAGTCACGGGACTTTCCAAACCCGTATCGCGCCAGAAATGTCGTCCGGCCCAGCCGAGAAAACTCATCCAATGCGGCCTGAATGGCCGCTGGACTTTGGAGGCGCGAGAGTTCAACAGCCATCAGGGTTTTAGACATCCGTTTCAGCGGAACAAACATCGGTGCAGAGGCAATGGATCACAGTAAAAGAGATGACCGAATCGCGCACATGAAACACTTTATGTTACAACGGCCTTCTGTCACACTTGCTGCGGTTCGCTTGGCCTTCATTGGAAACGCCTGTACTCGACTCCTTTCGCGCACGTGCTCGGCGCATCGCCGCCGAGGGTCGAATTGTTTCCGTCGACGTCGAAGCCCACCCTGAAAAGGACGACCAGATCTTCGCCGTCGGCGCCGTCAGGTCCGACGGACAGGACACCTTCCGCAGCACCTGTTCCCCAGCCAAAGCAGCGTCAGTAGCGACAGCCCTCAACAGCTTTGCCCGTGACGGTCAAGTACTGCTGGGCCATAACCTCAAGCGCCACGACATTCCTCTGATGCGCGCCCAGCTGCCGCAGTTGGAGTGCCTGCAATGGCCCGTGCTGGACACGCTCGAGTTGTCCGCCCTCGCCTTCCCTAGCAACCCCTATCACCGACTGGTGAAAGGCTACAAGCTGCTCTCGGACGAGCGCAACAACCCCACCAAAGACGCCCGGGTCGCACTCAACGTGTTCGAAGAGGCCGTCGAAGCCCTACTGGAGACGAACGATCAAGAGCCCTGGTGGCTCACCGTGCTGCACTTCCTGCTGCGCAACGACGAAAGCATGGCGACATTGCTGGCCCAGGTGCGCGAGGAGACCACACCCGCTCGCGAGGCGATCGGCCCCATCGTTGCCAGCCGGTTTGCGGATCGTTGCTGCGCCACCCGTCTGGAGGCACTGGTTGCCGAAATCGTGACGTCCTTCGACGGCCACGACCCTTGGTCGGTCGCGTTTGCCCTGGGCTGGATCCGCGTTGCGGGAGGCAACTCCACCCTCCCCCACTGGGTGTTCCACGAACTTCCCGCCGTGAGGCAATTGATCGCAGAGCTACGAGAGATCGACTGCGGTCAGACCAACTGTCCCTACTGCCGCGAGAACCACAACCCCGAAGCGCTGCTGTCCTCCTTGTTCGGCAAGCCAAGCTTCCGGGCACAGCCGACGACCACCGACGGCTCATCGCTGCAACGCGCAATCGTCAGTGCTGGGCTAACGCGCGAGAGCCTGTTGGCCGTCCTGCCAACCGGCGGCGGCAAATCCATTTGCTACCAACTCCCTGCCCTCGTCCACTACCGCCGCTCAGGCCGGCTGACCATCGTCATCTCGCCGCTGCAGTCGCTGATGCGCGACCAGGTGGACAATCTGATGAAGGCCGACATCCAGTGCGCGGCGACCGTCAACGGAATGCTGACCCCACTGGAACGGCGTGATGTGCTGGACCGCATTCGCCTCGGTGACGTCGGCATCGTGCTCGTCTCACCCGAGCAGTTCCGAAGCAAAACCTTTGTTGAAGCCATCCGTGTTCGGGAGATCGCGGCCTGGGTCTTCGACGAAGCCCACTGTCTCTCCAAGTGGGGCCACGACTTTCGCACGGACTATCTGTACGTCTCGCGCTTCATCCGGGAACAATTTCCCGGACAGGCACCGATCGCCTGCTTCACCGCCACCGCCAAGCCGGACGTCATCGAGGACCTGTGCGACCACTTTCAGGAAGGCCTTCAGGTCGAACTGAAGACATTCCTCGGCGGCCACGAGCGCACGAACCTGTCCTATGCCGTTGTACCCACCTCGGGAGGCGAGAAGCCACAGCGCATCGTGGAACTGCTGCGAGATGGCTTACGGCGCGAAGATGCCGCCGTGGTCTTCTGCGCCACACGCAGGAGCGCGGAGACCATCGCACAGATCGTCACGCAACAAGGCGTGGCGTGCGCCTGTTATCACGGTGGTCTTTCCGCCGATCTGCGCAAGGAGACGCAGCGTCGCTTTCTCGACGGCGAACTGCAGGTGATCGCCGCCACCAATGCCTTCGGCATGGGGGTGGACAAGCCCAATGTCCGGCTGGTGATCCACGCCGAAATCCCCGGCTCGCTGGAGAACTACCTTCAAGAGGCCGGCAGAGCTGGGCGCGATGGGAACGAAGCCAAATGCGTCCTGTTGTTCGACCCGAAGGACGTGGAGACCCAATTCCGCCTCTCCTCCACGTCTCAGTTGTCCCAGCGAGACTTCATCGGACTGCTCCGCGCCTTGCGATTCCAGGCCAAGAAGCTGGGCAAAGGTGAGATCGTCATCTCTGCAAAAGAACTGCTTGCGCAAAGCGTCGGTACCAGCATCGAGCTCGATGCCCCTGACGCATCGACCAAGGTCACCACCGCTTTGTCGTGGCTGGAGCGCCACGGCTTCTTGACGCGCAATGAGAACGCCACCAAAGTCTTCCCTGCAAGTCTTCGGGTGACCTCACTGCAGGAGGCCAAGGAACGCATCGCCAAGGCGGATTTCTCTGCCAATGTGCGGCAGAAATTCCTCGCCGTCGCCACAGCCTTGTTCCGCTCCGAGACCCCTGAGGGGCTGAGCACCGACGAGCTCATGCTCGATGCGGGCATCCGACCTGAGGAATGCTTCCGCATCGTGCACCAGTTGGCCAAGCTGGGCATCCTGGTCAACGATCTCGGACTGACGGTGCGCTTGATGCGTGGCGTCAGGGGCGCGTCCGTCTCCCGTCTGGAATATCTGAGTGCCATGGAGAAGGAGCTGGTCGAACTCATGGCGGAGAACGCCCCAGACGCCGACCAGGACGATGCGCAACAACATCTGAATCTTCGAGCGGTCTGCACCGAACTGCGCAGCCGTCTGAACCTCGACGACGAGAAGGGGCATCTCGATCCTACGCAGGTCCGAGCCTGCTTGCGATCCATGGCCGACGGATTCGGCTCTGGTAACGACAAACGCAGCATGATCCAGCTGCAGTCACTGGGTGATGACACCCTGCGCGTTACCTTGCGTCGCCCTTGGTCTCAGATTCGCAGAATCTGCGAGCTGCGCCGTGCCGTTGCCCAAGTCACCCTCACGCGGCTACTTGCAGAGGTCCCAGACGGAGTCAAAGGCGCATGCCTGGTGGAGTGCAAGGCCCAGGCACTGATCGATGCACTGTCCGACGACCTCGTTCTCAAGACCCAGCTGCGCGAGCCCGACGTAGCGCTGGAGAATGCGCTGCTCTACCTTCACCAGACCCGTGTGCTCGAGCTGGACAAAGGGCGATCCGTTTTCCGCTCGGCGATGACCATCCAGATGGAAGAGGACACGTCCCGGCGATTCAGTCAAGCCTCGTTCGCGCCCCTGGAAGAGTTCTACAAGGAGCGGACGCTGCAGACGCACGTCATGCACGAGTACGCCAAGCTGGGCGCGGAAGATCCGGCGAAAGCGCTCGACCTGGTCAAAGCGTACTTCACACTGCCGCACAAGCAATTCATCAAGGAATTCTTCCGGGGACGCACTGACCTTCTGGAGCGAAAGACCACCGACGAGTCCTACCAGCGCATCGTTGATGACCTGCAGCATCCCGTACAGGAGGCCCTGGTCACACAACCGCGGACGGGGAATCACTTGGTCTTGGCGGGACCGGGATCCGGCAAAACGCGGGTGATAGTGCACCGCATCGCCTACTTGCTGCGAGTGCAGCGCGTGAACCCGGGGCGCATCATCGCGCTGGCCTACAACCGAGGCGCGGCCGTCCAGCTGCGCCGCCGACTTTTAACGCTCGCCGGAGACGACGCACGGGGCGTATTGGTCATGACCTATCACGCCATGGCGCTGCGCTTGACGGGGACCAGCTTGGCGGGCGCCGAACGCACCTCCAGCAACGTCGACTTCAAGAAGATGCTGCAGGACGCCATCGACCTGCTCGAAGGCAAGAGCTCGGCGCTGATCGACGCGGACGAAGTCCGCGATCGCCTACTGCAAGGCTACGAATACATCTTTGTTGACGAGTACCAGGACATCGACGCGCAGCAGTACGCCCTGGTCAGCGCCCTTGCCGGTCGCCGGCGAGCGGACGCCGACACCAAGCTGAGCATCATGGCCGTGGGAGACGATGACCAGAACATCTACTCCTTCAAAGGCGCGAACATCGAGTTCATTCGGCGTTTTCGGGCCGACTATGAGGGCGACCTCACCTACCTGGTGGAGAACTTCCGCTCCACCCAGAACATCATCTCGGCCGCCAACCACGTGATCCAGCGCGGCGCCGACCGCATGAAGGTCGATCACCCGATCCGGATCGACGAGAGACGCAAGGATGATCTGCCGGGCGGCCGCTGGGCAGCGCTCGACAAGGAAGGCCGCGGCGCCGTACGGTTGATCACCAGCCCAGCTGCCCCAAACCTTCAGGCCCAACTGGTCCACGCAGAGATCGAGCGCATCCGGTGCATCGATCCGACGGTCAAGCTCTCAGAGATCGCTGTGCTCTGCCGCACGCACGCCCCTTTAGAAAAGATGAGGGCCATCTGCGATGTCGAAGGACTGCCCTGCGAAGTCACCGGTCCAGAAGCGGCCAAAGGACAGATCGCGCTGATGCGGACCCGCGAAGGCTGGGCGTTGGCCCAGGCACTGCGGCGGCGCCAGTTGCGTATGGTGCGCCTCAGCGCCCTTCGCAGATCCCTGACCTATCTGCAGCGCGCTCAGCCCAGAAACGCCGCGCTACTGGATCTCCTAGACATCGTCGATGACGTCGCCTCCTCGCTGCAAGCAGACATCGTTCCCGCAGCCGAAGCGCTGGACCTTTTCTACGAAGCTGCTGGCGAAATGCGGCGGGATGGCCGCGACAGCGCCATCAAGCTGATGACTGCACATGCTGCCAAGGGTCTGGAGTTTGACCACGTCATCGTGATGGACTGCGCCGACTGGCGCTGGGATGAAGAAGATGAACGACGACTTCTCTACGTGACCATGACGCGCGCTCGACAGTCGCTGAGCTTGATGCGCGCAGAGGGTGGACGCAACCCCTATCTCGTTGATCTTGGGACCATAGATGGAGTACAGGATCAGCTGCCGCGCGCCCGGCCAAAGCACCGCGCGGATCTTGAGCGCCAATACGTCATGCTGGGGCCGGCAAGCATGGACATTGGATTTGCTGGACGCGCGTCGTTGGCGCAGCCAATTCATCGCGCAATCGCCGCTTTGCGGATCGGAGATGTAGTCGAGGTGAAAGGACGATTCGTCCATTCGACCTCTGGACAAATCGTTGGCCGGCTGGCCGCAAGCATAGATGCGACGCATCTCCAACGAGGGGTCGCATCCGTGGTCGCGGTCATGGTGCGAACGCGATCTCAGACGCCCGAGGAGTACTGGCCAGCCCTACAGGCAGATCACTGGGAAACGCCGCTTGCGGAAGTCCGGCTAGCTGATCCAAGCGCGACGTCGGCTGTTGACGAGTTGCAGGCACTTGGTCGCCAGTAGCGAAGGCGACTTCTCTTTAGACCATCAGTGTTGAATTTGAACCGAGAATCCATGGCAATCAAAACCAGCTGGGTATTGCCTCCGCACACCATAGGTGGTCTAGACCACATCGGTACGCAAGGCCCCTGCATCCTGATCTACTCGCAACTGCTCCCCGGCATAACAAACGTCACCGACAGAGCCCGGTACTACAGTTTTTATCCATGGCTGATCCGATCCTACGCGGAGCGTGACAGCCACCGCGAGAACTTCAACGCATTCCTGGAGGCCTACCGAAAGGCCGATTGCCTATTCACGATGATTGCCGAGCGTCATGCGCAAGTCATGGGTGACGACGCAGCACGCCACGGGCCCGCGATGGTCGGGCGAGACACGCTCAACGATGCAGTCAGGTTGATCGGCGAAGGAAAGTCGGTCCGTCTCTCGACCTACGCGACCCGAGAGGATTCCGACAAGCGCTACTTTGCCAACAAGCTTGGCGGCCTCGGCCAGTACTATGCGGGAACACTGACGCAACTCGACATTTTGGCCGTAGTCGACAAGCCATGGCTGAGCTACACGCATGAGCGCGGCGGGCCGATCGCACAGGCGTTCGACATGGGCGTCGACGGCCGTTCCTTCTGGCAAGCCGTGGACGCCGATACCGTTTCGGCGCGGACGCTGGATGCGCTCCAAGACTTCTGCCCTTGTTGCCTGCCCAACCGGCAAGGCGAACGCGATGCCTTGCTCGACATCCTCTTCGACCGGAAGTCAGAGTTCGAGGCAGAAGGGGTCCAGCGGCGCAAGAGCCTGGCGCTCTTGCTGCATCTGGCCGGCGCCTTGCAGGCGGTAGAACTCTCCGCTGTCGACGAACCGACCTTCCGCGCCGCTGTCTACACGGAAACCCTAGCGGACGGCACGACATGGTGCCCGCCAGCCTCCTTGGCCCACACTCGGTCGGCCTGGGCCTACTACGTCCGGAATGACCTGATGTCGATAGCGATGCAGAAGGCCTTCGCCATCTCGCTCACCGCACTGGCAACACAACCAGCTCCGCCGGCCTCCATCGAAGAGTTCAGCCAGTCTCTGGCGAGCCGCCCTGAACTCGTCAAGGCACTGGACAAGTTGAAGGCGAAGACCTTTGGCGCGCTGTGCAGTTCTCTGGAAACGGGCGCGCCGGCGCTCGGCGACTTCATGGCCGACGGGCACGAACTGGCCTGGGCTGCTGCCCGCGTTTCGAGGGAGCGTCAGCAACTGGACCGGGAGCCTGCCTTTCTGGCGTCCGTCGTGAACGTGCTGGCGCTTCTTCGGGTGCGCGAGAACCACGGTGCGCCCGCCTATGGCCATCTGGCCATGGACCCGACGCAGCTCCAAGACTCCCCGATCAACCTGAGATCGTTTCGGGAGCGCTGCGTGAAATGGAACAACATGGCGCTTTCAGCCGTCGTCGCGGACCTGGTTGGCTGGATCCTGGAGACCCATCTGCGAGTCGCACTGCGCAAGCTACGACAGAGTTCGACCGCCACCTTCCGAATCCACCCCACCGAGCGGGGAATCGAGGCTCACGGTGACGTGCCCGTGCCCGCCAAGACCAATCCTCGCATCCGGCAAGCGATCAAGATGCTGTGGGATGTCGGCGCCCTGACCCGTGAGCCTGATGGCAGCGGAGATCTGCGGGCTACCGAGCTTGGCATCCAGCTCTTCGAAGCCGCCCATGCGTGAGACCAACGACGACATCTCGCTGCTGGCCGCCCTCAAAGGTGCGAAATTCGAGGCGTCTCTGGTGACGACCTTCAATGCCACGCTCCCGTTTTATGAGGAGGTCGTACTGAGGCGCCTGCAGGCGGCCGATTCGCGGCACAACGTGGTGCTCATGGACGCCGTCCAATGCGCGCGTTCGTGGGCCACGCCATCCTTGAGGCCGCGCCTGGCCGGTTCGGCGTATGCGCTCATCCCCATGGCCGCGCCTGGAGCCTTTCACCCGAAGATCTGCCTACTTGCCAGCAAGAAGCGCTGTGTCCTGTTCATTGGCAGCCACAACCTCACGCTTTCCGGCTTCGGTTTCAACCGGGAAGTCACCACGCACATCGACGTGCGCCCTGACAGCGCCCCTGCTCACAAGCTGGTTCTGAGCCACGTCTGGAGCCTGGTCCGCGAATGGCTTCGAACCCAGGAGGGGGCGCTGGCGCCCTCCGTGCTGGAGGCCGTGCACAGGATCGGTGAGCTTGTTCCGGGAGCCGATGGCGCCCAATCGAAGCTTTCCGACATCCGACTGCTCGGACAATCCAGCAGCGGTCCGTCATTGCTCGAACAACTCGGCCACGCGATCCCGTCGACGCCCCGGCGCGTGGTGATCACAGGAGCGTTCTTCGACACCCAACACACCTTCCTGAAAGCGCTGGAGACCCGTTGGCCCGGCGCCTCGATCAAGGTGATCATCGACCCCAAGACCGTCAAGATCGGTGGCCGCCCCAAGGGGATTCGTTCGCAGTTCGTCGATGCGCGAAAGCTCTGGATGGAGAAGGCAGAGCACTACCTTCACGCGAAGGCGCTCCTTCTCGACTTCGGCGACTCGCACATGCTTGTTGCAGGCAGCGCGAACCCGAGCCGGCCAGCGTGGCTTGGAGGCACGCGCGCCAACTTCGAGGCCATGCTTGTTCGGCCAAACGTTGAAGTGGCAACCTCCAGCTTCGCCAGCGATCTTGCTCAGGGCTTTGCAGCCCGCGCAATGGATGACGCCGACCTGCGCTCGATTCCGATCACACATCAGGATGACGAGAACGACGCTGAAGCACCGAGCGCTCCGATGCGGATCGCCGTTCTTGCTGCGGGTACTTCTGCAGTCCCGATCCCCGCGTCGGACTCTGCGGGATTCGCGGATTTCGTCATGCACCTGCAGGATGGTTCCCACACCGCACCTGTGAGTCTTGGACGTTCAGAGGATGGGGGCGCGATCGTTGAGCTGGGTGAGAGGGCGTCTGAAGTGCGCTGGCTGGAGCTGAGTGGCCGCGGTAGCAAGCTCCTTCGCGTAATCATCCACCACGATTCGGCTCTGGGCCGTGGAGTGGTGCGCTCGCACAGAGCCGCGCTTCAGGATGCATTGGCCGGCTTGGACTTCAGCGGTGCCAACATCGAATCGCTCATTCAGCAAATCGAGAAGGCCATCTTCGACGATCCGGAGCAAGTGGTGTCGCCACCGCCAGGCACCGTGCGGACTGGTGCGGATGAACAAACCCCAATTGCGGCACGCCCGGCATCGCTCGCTGTCCACATCGGCGAAAGTGCCAGCACAAGGAAGAGTAAAAAGAAGCGCCTTCTGCAAGCGGGCAGCCTGCTTGACGTCCTCGACGCCCTCCTCTACCGCTTGGGCCAGGGACTGCCAAGATCGGCCACATCGGCCACATCGGTCACTGAGACCTCGCCCCTCTCGGAAGAGGAGCTTGTAGGAACTGAAAATGAAGAGGCCAGCCAAGAGCTTCCCGCTGCGCTGACCCAGCAAGCCGTTGAAGCAGTGAGAAAGCGCCTCAAACAAGTTGTTCGTCGCATGGTCAGGCAGCTCAAAGCGGCCCAAAGTGAGACCAAGCCTGACGTGCGTGCGGCCAAGGCACGAACCGGCGTGGTCCAGCTCGTTGCCGTGCTGTCACTGGTGAGGGAGTTCAGGCGCCTTCGGCACCTGCCTCAATGGCGCCGTATGGGGGGCTTCATCGACTCGGAAACCCGTCAGGATCTCTTGTCGCAGTCGATGGTCATCCTTTTCGGGCATGCGCAGGGCATCGCGCGCGATATCCGCGTCCACGACGGCGAGGCCGACGAAGTCGCGGAACTCGGCCAAGCGCGGGCACTGCTGGCGTGGCTCGCCTGGGACATTGGTCACAGTCTCCTGAAGCGCATTGAGCCCATGGCGCCAAAAGCAACAAAGGACTATTTGGTTGCGACGTACGCATATCTCTACGACCTGCTCCCGGCCATCGCCGTCGATGACGAGGACACATCGCAACTTGCCTCCAGCGTGCGATTGACCAATACGCCAACGGCTGACGAAAGCGCTCATGGCGAAAGCTGGCTCGCGCATCACATCACGACCGGCTTGGAAGTCGCCACAGCCCCTGCCGCGGCCTACCTGGACCGAGAAGGCATCAAGGCCGGCGATCTGATGCATGTTCCCCATTCCAGCCCACCCCAGTTCAGGGTCGTTGTTGATGCGACCGCACAGGACATTTGCTTGAGTGAACTGGACGCAGAGCGCAGGTTTACGCGCTTCGCCTGGCGTCCAGCGAGCCGGGCTCGCGCGGCGCAAGCCAGTTGATAAACAGATCCATCACTGTCGGCGATGGACACTTTTCGGTTGGGATCCCGGCCGCGCATTCCACACAGTGCGCCGCTCTGCGAGGACTTCGAAGGCTCCTCCGGCGCCCCCATGCCCGAGTCCAGTTCATCGACCACTGTGAAATCGTGAACCATCGCGTCGGCCTGCTCGGTCATCTGGCACCGGCGATCCGCGTCAGCGCTTCTTCTAGCTGCCGGCGATCTTCCGCACGCTTGGCGGCCGTGCGCTGTGCGAGGTTGTGCAGCTTGCGCCGCACACCCGGCAGTTCCTCCGCATGCGCGAGCCCGATCAAGCCGAAGTCCGGTTGCTCGCCCTCCACGGACCGCAGGAACGCGCACGACGGTTCGTCCAGCCACTGCGCCACCCGCGCCAACAAGCGCTCGCGGCTCTCCAGCAAGGCCGCCACGTCAATGGGCTCGGACGTCATCCCCTTGAAATGGGTCTCAAAGATGGCCTCGAAACCTGCAGGCGCGCGTGGCGCCAGCATCTCCCAGGCCGGCTTGGGGCTGCACGTCAGGTACACGAGAAAGGTGCGCCAGAGCATCTCATCCGCCCGCTCGTCCTCCAGCAGCAAGCCCACATCGAAGAGGTCGCGCGGATGCTGCCGTGACAGCGCCGCCGCGAGCTTGCCGGCATACAGGTCGGCGAAATCCAGTACCTGCACCTCGGCGAAGCCGAACGCCTCCTCCACCCTCGGACGCACGACCATGCTACGCACCGGATGCACCGCGCCGCGCATGACCGGCGTCGTCTCGATCTGCACACGCGCACGACCTCGGCTGGCCACCAAGCGGGTGACTGCCCCGCCCTCGCCCGCCGAGGCCTGCACCTGCAATTGCAGAGGCGGGGCGCGCAGTACATCAGCCAATCGCCCCAGCGCTTCGGCGATCAGCCTCGCATCCTCGGCGTAGCCATGCACCGGCAGCCAAGCCAGATCGATGTCCACCGACAGACGCGGCAGGTCATGCTCAAACAGATTGATGGCCGTGCCGCCCTTGAGCGCGAAGCGCGGCTCCTTCGCGAGCACCGGCAGGATCTCGACCAGCAGCCGCACCCGGTCGGTATAGCGCCCATCCCAGGACTCAAGCCAGGTGCTCATCAAGGTCTCGCGGCAAGGTGATCTGGTAGGTCGGATGCAGGCGCCCGCCGGGCACCAGCGCGCGCTTGCCCCGGCCCAGGTCGACTCCCTCTAGCGGCACGTGAGACAGCCACGCATGCCGATGGCGCTCGGCCAGGGCCAGGAACAGCCGCTTGGCCTTGATGCTGCGGCAGTGGCGCAGCAGCAGACCGACGCGCTGCGGCCGCAGCGTGGTCATGGCCTGCATCAGCGCATCAGCCTCATAGACCCGCGCCGCGTCCGACACGCCATCGCACAGTTCCAGCATGGCGCGCTCGGGCGTCGAGCACACCAGCGCCTCGGCACCCGAGCCGGCTCGATGCCAAACCAATCCCTGCCCGGCCAGTACGGACTCAGACACCTCGGCTGCGAATGGCACGGCAGGCAGATCGAACGGCCCCTTGCCCAGGAACGCGAAGCGCTCCTTCAACGGCAGCATGCCCACCCAGCCTGGCGGCCGCTCCGGCCCATAGAGGGTGATCGTCCCGGCATCGCCCAGACGTAGGTAGTGCTCGTGCCCCTGCAGCGTCAGTGCGAAGCGCCCCCCGAGATGCAGCGGCATTTCCTCCCAGGCCTGCAGGCTGCGCACCACCCCCTCCCATTGCAGACGCCCGCCTTGGCGCATGTATGCGCCGCGGGCCGGCGACACGAGCCAGCCGCTGCCGACATAGCGTGCGACGAGGCTGTTCGAGTAGCCGTGCGCCCGCAGCCAGCGGCTGGAAACCAGGCTCGTGTCGCCCAGCTCGGCCAGTAGGCGGTTCAGTTTTCCTGCATTTTGCTCACCCATAGTGCTCAAAATACAGATTTCTCGAACTCCTGCCAAGACTCTTTGGTTCGACAAATGAGAAATTCGATCACCGACAGTGATCTTTTTACGACAACGGCAAACCGCCCGCCGCCCATCGGCAGCATGTACCAGGAGGATCTTCATGCCATCCCCCTCTCACGTGGTCGCGCTCAGCACCGGCACCACCACGTTCTCGGGCATCAGCTTCGGCATGTAAGTCTGCCCATCGATCCAGGCATCGACCATGCTGGCCCACTCCTGCAGCATGTGGCGTCGCTGCTCGGCGTACTCAGCCTTGTTGTAGACCGAGCGCGAGGAACGCCCTTCCTCGTGCGCCAGGCACTTCTCGATCCAGTCGCGGTTGAACCCCACCTCGTTCAGCAGCGTGGAACCGGTACGGCGCAGGTCGTGGACGGTGAAAGGCTCCAGCGGGAGGCCAGCGGCCTTGGCCCGCTCGGCGACGAGCTGCGTCACGCGATTCAAGGTCGCCTTCGACATGCAACGGTTGGCGTCGTAGCGCGAAGGCAGGACGAACTTGGAACCCGCCGCACAGGCATGCAGGGCCACGAAGATGTCGAGCGCCTGGGTCGACAGATAGACCACGTGCGGATTGCGCCCCTTCATCCGCTGCTTCGGGATCGTCCAGGTTGCCTTCTCAAAATCCACCTCGTCCCAGGTCGCCTCGATCAGCTCGCTCTTGCGCACCAGCGTCAGCAGGATCATGCGCAGCGCCAGCCGGATGGTCGGATAGGTGGCCACCGACTCCATCTGCCGCGCCACCAGCCGGATTTCCAGCGGCGACAGGGCGCGATCCTTCGGCACAAACGTTGCGATCGAGGCCGCGCCCACACCCTCGGCCGGGTTGTCCACCCTCTCCCCGTGCAGGATGGCGAAGGCATAGACCTGCTTCACGATGTCGCGGACATGCACTGCCGTGGCAGGCGCACCGCGCGCCTTCACCTTGTTGCAGAGGGCGCGCAGATCATCGGCGGTGATTTCGTTGAGCAGCCGGTTCTGAAAGGCCGGCAGGATGTCGCGATCGACGACATGCTTGCGCATCGCCCGCGTGCTGTCGGCCATCTTGGCGTCCGCCAGCCACTTGACGGCCATGTCGCCGAAGTTCTTGGCCGCGGTCAGCCGACGCTTCTCACGCTGCTTCTCCAGCGCCGGGGAGCGGCCCTGGGCGAGGGTCTTCTTGGCATCGAGCAGCTTTTCTCGGGCCAGCGCCAGCGAGATGCCACCAGCGCCATAACGGCCGATGGTCAGGGTCTCGCGGCGCCCATTGAGACGGTAATCGTAGCGGAAGGTGACGGTACCGGCGGTCGATACCGTCACGTACATCCCATCCCGGTCAGAAGCCTTATAAGTCAAGGACTTAGGCTTCAAGTTGCGCAGTGCTGTGTCGGTAAGCATCGAGGTTTTTCCTCCTGTTGGTGACGGCTTTTACCGTCAAGGGTCAGGAGACCTGCTGATACCCGGAAAGCCGCATGAAATAAGCTTTCCAGAGGAGACTTTTACCGTCAAAGACCGATTTGGTCTCAATAGTAAACGGGAGGGTCTTAATCCAGTCCCCGGTTCTTACCGCCAGTTTTACCGTCAACCAGTTTCGCTGGTCGGCGATAGCCACCGATAGCCGCCGAAACAAAAATTCCTATGAATCAACGACTTACGGCGATTTTTCGATTACTGGCGATAGTCCCCGAAGGACTCGATTTCACTCCCACTCAATTGTCGCCGGTGGCTTGCCGGAAATGTCATAGACAACCCGGTTAATCCCCGCGACCTCATTGATGATCCGGTTCGACACCCGCGCCAGCAGTTTATGCGGTAACTCGGCCCAGTGAGCCGTCATGAAGTCGGTAGTCTGAACCGCCCGCAAGGCCACGACGTTTTCATAGGTACGCCCATCGCCCATGACGCCTACAGAGCGCACGGGCAGAAAGACCGCGAAAGCCTGTGCGGTCAGGTCATACCAGCTCCGGCCTTGTTCATCGGTGGTATTGCGCAGTTCTTCGATGAAAATGGCGTCGGCGAGTCGTAAGACGTCAGCGGAGCTTGCATGGATTTCGCCAAGAATGCGAACGCCAAGACCCGGACCGGGAAACGGGTGGCGTTGCACCATCGCTGGCGGCAAGCCCATCGCGATGCCTAATTCGCGCACCTCGTCTTTGAATAACTCGCGCAGTGGTTCGAGCAGTTTAAGGTTCAGTGTTTCTGGCAAGCCGCCTACATTATGGTGACTCTTGATCTTGTGAGCCGTTTTACCGCCAGTGCCAGCCGACTCGATGACGTCGGGATAGATGGTGCCCTGCGCCAGCCAGCGAGCATCGTCGATCTGCTCGGCATGCTCCTGAAAGACGGCAACAAACTCTCCCCCGATGATTTTTCGCTTTTGCTCAGGATCGGAAACCCCGGCAAGCTTGCCAAGAAAGCGCTCACTGGCGTCAACGTGAATGACATGGACGCCCATGTGCTCGGCAAACAAGTCCATGACTTGTTCGGCTTCATTGAGGCGGAGCAATCCGTGGTCGACAAAAACACAGGTTAGTTGCTGGCCGATTGCCCGGTGAACCAGTGTTGCCGCCACGGACGAATCTACCCCGCCAGACAGACCGAGAATTACATGATCGTCGCCGACCTGCTTGCGGATAGCATCAACGGCCTCATCGATAAACCCGGGCATTGTCCAGTCACCGCTTATTCCGCAGATATCGACCACGAAACGTTTCAGAATCGCCTTGCCCTGAGTGGTATGAGTCACTTCCGGGTGCCATTGAATTCCGTAGAGGTGGCGCTGTTCATCAGCCATCGCCGCAATCGGGCTGTTGGCACTGGACGCCATGCGCTTGAACCCTGTCGGCAATTCATCAATGCGATCGCCGTGGCTCATCCAGACATCAAGCAAACCGTGACCTTCGTCATTCTGACGGTCTTGAATATCTTTCAACAACAGCGTGTGGCCGCGCGCCCTAACCTCTGCAAATCCGAACTCACGATGCACACTCGGCGCGACTTTACCGCCCAGCTGCGCGGCCATGGTCTGCATACCGTAGCAGATTCCGAGGACCGGCACGCCCAGCTCAAAGATCTCGTCGGGCGCCCGGGGGGTCTCATCGTGACCGACTGAGTTCGGGCCGCCAGACAAAATGATTCCTTTCAGGCTGCCGTCCGCGTGCCAATCCGCCAGGGTCTTGGCGGCATTGTCGAACGGCAGAATCTCGCAATAGGCGTTCAACTCCCGAACCCGTCGGGCGATCAGTTGTGTGACTTGCGAGCCGAAATCCAGAATAAGTATTTTTTGGTGATTCAAGGTCAGCTCTCAGGTCACTTGGTAGTTGGGGGCTTCCTTCACGATCTGCACGTCGTGAACATGAGACTCGCGCATGCCCGCAGCCGAAATCTGAACGAACTGGGATTTTTCACGCATCTCGTTAATATTGGCGCAGCCGCAATACCCCATACTGGCGCGCAGTCCTCCCACCAACTGATAGACAATTGCCGTTACCGAGCCCTTGTAGGGAACCCGGCCTTCAATTCCTTCGGGGACGAGTTTGTCCGCATTGGCTTCCGGGTCCTGAAAATAACGATCTGCCGCGCCTTCGCGCATGGCAGATACAGACCCCATGCCGCGATAGCTCTTGTAGGAACGCCCCTGATACAGGATGACCTCGCCGGGTGCTTCTTCAGTCCCGGCAAACAAGGAACCAAGCATGACCGAGCTGGCTCCGGCTGCAACCGCTTTGGCAACATCACCCGAGTACCGGATGCCGCCGTCAGCGATGGCGGGCACACCGGTTCCGGCCAGCGCGGCACTTACCGCGCTGATTGCGCTGATCTGCGGCACTCCCACCCCGGCGACGACTCGCGTGGTACAGATGGAACCAGGCCCGATACCCACCTTGACGCCATCGGCGCCTGCCTCCAGCAACGCCCTGGCGGCATCACCGGTCGCGATGTTTCCGCCGATAATCTCCAGGTCCGGATACTGGCGTTTGATATCGCGAATGGTGTCGAGCACGCCGCGACTGTGACCATGAGCGGTATCGACAACAATCACATCCACGCCGGCCTTGACCAGCGCTTCAATACGCTCCTCACGGTCATCCCCGACTCCAACCGCCGCGCCGACGCGCAACTTGCCAGCGTCGTCTTTACAGGCGTTGGGGTGCTCGGTGCTCTTGAGGATATCTTTGACGGTCACCAGTCCACGCAGACGCGACTGATCGTCCACGATCAGCACTCTCTCGAGGCGGTGAGCGTGCATCAGCCGCTGGGCTTCATCCAGATCTGCGCCTTCCTTGATCGTGATCAGACGCTCATGCGGTGTCATGATGTCGCTGACTTTTGCCTCAAGTCGGTCCTCGAAGCGCAAATCACGATTCGTGACAATGCCTTTGACGGTCACACCGTCAACCACCGGAAACCCCGAAATGCGATGTTTCTCGGTCAGGGCAATCACTTCGCGGACCGTCATATCGGGCGAGACGGTGATCGGATCGACCAGAATGCCAGTTTCGTAGCGTTTGACTTTCTGAACCTCTGCCGCCTGCCGCGCGGCTGACCAGTTCTTGTGAATAATGCCAATACCGCCGACCTGCGCCATGGCAATCGCCAAAGGGGCTTCGGTGACGGTGTCCATTGCGGCGGACAACAGCGGAATCCGCAGATTTATATTTCGGGTCAGTGCACAGTTCAGATCGGTGTCCCGCGGCAGGACATCGGAATACGCCGGGACCAACAACACATCATCGAAGGTCAGCGCCATGCTGGGTGACAGGGATTCAAGCCCTTTTTGCATATTGCCCTCTCGCGCAAAACGGCATTATACAGGCGTTACCGTCTATCTGACTTGCATCTCCTTTTGTCGCCTACGACTCTTCGTTTAAGGAGGGTTCGTGCCATTTTCGGCTTTTCAGTCCGATACCGAGCCCGATCTGTCCGGGCCTGATGGAGCCCACGGATGCGCCAGCTCTGCCTTACTGCCTTGATTTGCCTGTTGGCGACTCCCGCGATGGCCCAGTATCAATGGGTGGACCGAAGCGGTCAGATGGTTTTCTCAGACCAGCCCCCGCCGGTAACGGTCCCGATGTCGCGGATTCTGCGCGTCGGTGACCCCATCGCCAAACCAGTCCTCCCGGCCCGCAAGACTGGTGTCGGCAATGCCGACAATGCGCCAAAATCCCGCGCTGAAAAGCTGGCGGAGAGAATCAAAGAACATGACGATCGCCGCGAAAAGCGTGCCGAGAGTAAAAAGAAGGACAGAGAGGCAAAACTGGCCTCGGCAGCAAAAGCCCGGCGTTGCAGCCAGCTCAAGTCCCGAATGACATCGATAAATTCAGGGGTACGAATGACTCGCAGCGGTCAGAACGGCGAGCGGGCTTTTCTGAGCGATAAAGAGCGAGCCGCCCTGGGTAAGCAGACCCGTAAGCATCTCTCAGCCTGCAGTTAAACCAGCGGGCGGGTGTTCAGCCAGCCGGGCGGGTTCGCCATTTGTCGCGATCACTGAGGCTGCGACCGGCCTTGACTCTGGCTTGCCGATCAGACTTCGGGTCTGCCGTGATCGGACCCAGCAACTCCACCCGGTCACCGGACCGCAATAACTGGTCCCGCCGGCCCCTGCGTCCAAAGACTGCAACACCCACATCGCCCTGATTCAAACGGTCTACCGCGACCGGATTCAGATATCGCGCAATGAATTCACCCAGGCTGCACGGCCCGGCCACCCGCAGGGTCGCCGCCGACAAAACCGGTTGCCTGGCGTCAAGCCCGCTCATGCCATGAACATCGTGGCGAACCGGCTCGTTTCCAACCAGCCCGGAGGCGGACAAAGGAGAAGCGTCAGACCAGTCATGATCAACCCAGATCAACTCAACTGCGAGACTGCGATCTGGCGCCGGCTCAACCATAACGGCGATCAGCCTCGCGCACAAAGGCATCAATGAACGTGGTGGCGATCTGCCCGAAGATTGGTGCCAGTGCACGGCCAAGCAGCCCGCTACGCATCTGATAATCCAGCCTGAAAGAGACTTTGCAGCCCGATTCGTTCAAGGCCTCGATCGTCCAGTCTCCATCCAGGTGCGAGAACGGCCCGTCGACCAGCTCCATGGAGATGCTGCCGGGCAGGTCCTCTGCTGGCGGGCGATGTCGGTTACGGGTCGTGAACTGCTGGCGCAAACCCTTGAAGGCGATTCGTACCGTGGCGGTTATTGGACCCTGATCCGGACGCTCGACTTCAGTGCCACCGCACCAGGGCAAAAAGCCCGGATAGTCCTCGATGCGGTCAATAATGGAAAACACGGACTCGGCTGAATACGGCAGCAAGACAGATTTTTCAACGGTATTGGTTGTCACGGGCTTGGTCTGTTGAAGTTTAGTTAACACTCAATTAGGCCGCACCGACTTGAAAACCGACCCAATACGGCACAATGTAGGGTAAATCAATCCAGCCAGGTCTTTTGACTCAAACCATAGCGGCGAATTCGTGAGTATCTTACAGAACAAGAAAGCCCATCATGACTACCATATCGAAGATCGATTTGAGGCGGGTCTGGTCTTGCAGGGCTGGGAAGTCAAGGCAATCAGAGCCGGGCGCGCCCAGATAAAAGAGGCCTACGTCATTATCAGGGGAGCCGAGCTATTCATTATTGGCGCCCATATCACCGCCCTGCCCGAAGCATCGACTCATGTTTCGCCCGATCCGACCCGGACCCGCAAACTACTGTTAAACGAAGCCGAAATTGAAAAACTGATAGGCAAGGTAGAACGTGCAGGCTATGCATTGGTCCCGCTGGATCTGCACTACACGCGCGGGCGCATCAAGATGGATGTCGGCCTGGCCAAAGGCAAAAAACAATACGACAAGCGCGCGGACGCCAAAGAAAAAGAGTGGAAGCGCGAACAGCAACGCATGCTCAAAACCAATACACGAGACTAGTTTTTGGCCGGCCTGGTTTGCCAGTCACCGCCCAGCGCCAGATTCAGATCAACAAATTGCTGTAGCTGGGCGCGCTGCAATGACAGATGATTGCTTTGAGCGGAATCTACCCGTTGCTGCACCGTCAAGACATCAATCAAATCGCTTTCCCCTTCCTTGAATCGGAGCTTTGCCAGTCTGAGGGCTTCCCGTGACTGATTGGTCGCCTGCGCTAACGAGGCTTCTCGTCGCTGCAAGTTGAGCCGCTGATCGAGCGCGGTCTCGACTTCAGAAAAGGCGACCAGCGCCGCTTGAGCATAAGCCGCTACCGCAGCCTTCTGCTCGGCAGTGGAGACCTCTACTTGAGCCTGGCGCGCACCGCCATCGATAAGAGGCACCAGTAAACTGGTTGCCGCCTGCCAGGCCAGATTGCCCGGGTTCAGCAGGCTGGACAACTGCGGGGAAGATCCACCGACCGACCCGGTCAGGCTGATCTGAGGCAGACGGGCAGCTTTGGCCTGATTGGTGACGTTCATTGCAGCGGCTATCCGACGCTCGGCAGCAATGAGATCCGGGCGCCGCTCCAACACCTCGGACGGCACACCGGCGCCCGGCGGTTCAGGCAGCGCCGGTAGTGAATTGCGAAGAGTCAACTCAGCCTCAGGGTACCTCCCCAACAACAGCTCGAGCGCACGGATTGCATCGCGTTGGCCGCCTTCTGCCGCCGCAAGTCCTTCCCGGGCTGTCGCCAGATCGGCTTTGACCAGGGCGACATCCTGCGCACTGGCGAGGCCATTCCTGAATTGTGTTTCAACGATTCTGCGCGTCTGCAATACGGAATCAACCAGTGAACGGGTCAGATTCTTCTGGAGCTCGGATTCAATCGCAATGAAATAAGCGCCCGCAACACCGGCGGCTAATGAGTATTGACTAAAACGGTAGTCAGCTTGGGCAGCCTCGAGACTGGCCACTGCAGCCTGCTCCCCGGAGCCAATCCGATTCCAGACGTCTAATTCCCAACTCGCTTGCAGACCGACGTTTAGCGACCCGGCCGCATCCGAATTCACCGTCCCGCCGCGCTGTCCACCAGCGCTGAGACCAACGGTCGGCTTCAGGGCAGCGCCGGCCTGCCGGGCCAGGGCACGGGAGGCTTCGATATTAGCTGCCGCTGCTTGTAAATTGCGATTGTGCTGAAGCGCTTCAGTCACCAGCTTTTCAAGGACCGGATCCTTGAATGCCGCGATCCAGCCAACCGATACCTCGCCCGTTTCTTGTTGAACTGCCGCCCAGGTGATGGGTTGGACTGGCAGACTTTCGCGCGCGGCCGAAACAGCACCGCTATCGACTGAGCCAGGATGTGTACATGCGGCCAGCACCGAAGCGATGGCGAGAGGGAGAATTAACACCCGTGTCTTAAACATCATCGTTCCCCAAAGCTTGAGATGCGGCCGACTCTGACGGCGATATCCGGAAAAATATGGCGTACAGGGCCGGCAAGACGATCAATGTCAATAGTGTCGCAAACGTCAGGCCAAACACCAACACAACAGCCATCGACTTAAAGAACGCATCAAAGAACAAGGGAATCACGCCTAAAACCGTCGTCAGCGAGCCCATCATCACCGGTCTTACCCGACTCGTTGCCGAATCGACAACGGCATCAAAGCGAGGTTTTCCTTCCCGGATCTCAAGGTCCATCTGATCAACCAGAACGATGGCATTCTTGATTAACAAGCCGGACAATGACAACAAGCCAAGAATCGCCATGAATTCCATCGGCGTGTTCGTCACGAGTAATCCGACCACCACACCAATCAGTGCCAGCGGCACAACCAACCATATAACCAGCGGCTGCTTGATCGCGTTAAATAACACCACAACGACCAGAACCATGGCCAGCAAACCCATTGGCAGTGTGCTCGCCAGGTTTTGATTGGATTCCGCGCTATCACCGAACTCCCCTTTCCATTCCAGCGAGTAGCCGTCTGGCAGTTCGATCGCCTCGATCTGAGGCATAAGCCGGCTTAATAAGGAGGACGCCAATTCGCCTTGAACGGGGTCTGCCTGAGCCTTGATTGTCCAGACCCGGTCGACACGAAGCAGCTTTGAATTGCGCCAGATCGTCTGAAAGCCATCCACGACTTCTATGAGCGGAACAGCATTGCCAGTCGCCGGGCTGGAGATTTCAATCCCGCCCATGCCGTCAACGCCTTGTCGCTCAACCGCCGGCGCCCGGGCAATAATCGGAATGAGTTCATCGCCCTCCCGGTACAAGCCAACATTGCGCCCAGAGTAATTCGTCTGCAAGGCACCGGCCAGATCTTCACGCGAAATACCGAGTCGCCGACCGCTGACCTCTGAGTAAAGAGGCTGAATCACGCTGACTTGCGGGCGCCAATCGTCTTTAATCGATATCGCCTTGCCGTCGGCCACCATGATGGCTTTGGCCTGACTGACAAGATCTCGCAGCACATCCGGGTCCGGCCCCTTGAATGCAGCCTCGATCTTGGAGCCTCCGCCCGGGCCCAGCGCAAACTGCCAGACTTTGGCTTGAGCGTTCAGATAGTTCTGATCGAGAAACTGCTGGATCTTCGGCATGATCTGCGGAATCTGCTCATAGTTTTCCGTTTTGATCAGGAACTGACCGTATGACGAATCCGGCGGCTCGGAACTATAAACGAGCATGTATCGAATACCGCCTTGTCCCACCAGGGTCTGAATGTCTTTGACGCCGTCGAACTTGGCCAGCGTTGTTTCAATCTCGGCCATGTCAGCGTTCGTTCGGCTGATATCAGTTCCGGGCGGCAACCAGTAATCAACCACAATCTGCGGAGTGGTTGACGCAGGAAAGAACCCTGCCTTGACAAACTGAAACCCCCAGACCGAGACGACGAACATGGCAGCCGCCCCCCCGATGACCAGCCACCTGACTACCAGTACCCTACCGATGAAGTTCTTGAATGCCGCATAAAACTTTCCGTCCGCGGCAGGGCCTGGCTCACGGTTACTTTCCTTGAACAGTAAATCGGCAAACAAGGGAACAGCTGTTATGGCAAAAATCCAGCTATACAGAAGCGAGATCATCACAACCCAGAATAAATGGCCCGTGAATTCAGCCGTAGACCCAGGCGCAAAACCGATTGGAGCAAACGCAATAATGCCGACCAGGGTTCCGCCCAGTAAGGGCCATTTCGTTCGAGTGACAATTTCCTTGGCAATGTCGAGCTTTTTGCGCCCTTGCTGGGTGCCGACCAGGATGCCTTCCGCGACCACGATCGCATTGTCAACCAACATACCGAGTGCAATGATCAAAGCGCCTAAGGAGATTCGGTGCATCGGAATGCCGATCCAGTACATCGTCCCGAGGGTTGCGGCAATAGTCAGCAGCAAAACAGCGCCAATGACGATTGCCGACTGCAAGCCCATAAAAATGAGCAGTGTCACTAGTACAATCAGCAAGGCCATGAGGACATTAAACGCAAAGTCCTTGACGGCAAGATCGACGATCTTACCCTGGTGGTAATACTCATGAATCTCAATACCGAGCGGACGTCTGCTCTCACTCTCTTTTAGCGCACGCTCAATCCCCTCACCCATCTTGACGACATTCGCACCCAGAACATTTGATACGCCCATCGCCAGAGCCGGTCGACCGTTAAAGCGCACAATCGATTCCGACGGATCTTTGTAGTCACGACGTACCGTTGCGATATCCCGCAGATAAACAAGGTCGCCCGAGGAACCCGCTGACACGACAACGTTTTCAATTGCACGCACAGAATCCACCGAACCGCTGGGATGAATCGTCAGGCGCAAATCCCCTAACTGAACATTGCCGGCGGCCAATACGGAATTTTGCTGCGCCAGGTCGTTGTAGACCGAATCAACCGAAACGCCGAGCGCAGAAGCTCTTTCACGCGATATCTCAACATATATCGCCTCTGACTGAACGCCCGAAAACTTGACTTTGGCAACCCCGTCAACGGCGAGCAGTTCAGTCCGCAATCTCTTAGCGTATTGATATAGCTCAGCCGGGGCGAAGCCTTCTCCGGTCAGCAAATAATACAAACCATAGACGTCTCCGAAATCATCGTTGACGATCGGGTTTGCCGCGCCCGGCGGCAGTACGCCGGAATCAGCAACATCCTGGACCTTGTTACGCAGCTTGACCCAGGTTGATTGCAAGCTCTCCTTGGTCGGAGAAAAATCATACTTGATATCGACGTTGATCGACGCGATTCCAGCTTTGGAAACCGAGCGGATTTCATCGACTTCCTGCATTTGCTGAATCGCGGCTTCCATTGTTTCGGTGACTTCGTTGGCCACCTCCTCGGGTGTGGCGCCCGGGTACGGAATGGTGACCACCGCAGTACGGATGGTGAACTCCGGATCTTCGAAACGAGGCATGTTCTGGTAGGCAAGCCATCCGGCAATCACGGCGGCAAGAATCACAAGCGTGCTGATCAGGCGATTCCTGATCGCAAATTCGGCTGGTCCAATCATGACTGTTGCGCCTATGGTTCGTAACGGCGAATCTGCATACCTTCATGCAAATAAGAGGCGCCCGCACCGACAATAGTCTCTCCGGCTGCCAGCCCTTCCAGTACGGGTAGTTGTTCGCCTACGGCAGCGGCCAATTGCAGGGTGCGACGACTCACCGTCATGGCTTCGGTATCGACAACCCAGACGTACCGCTCTTTACCATCTGAAAAAACAGACCCGATCGGGACTTTGATGCTCTCGGTGTTGCCGTCGGCCCCAACGATTGCGATCTTGGATTCAATCTGACCTGTCATTCCAGGTAGCACTCTTAAATCAGCCGGAGGGGTGAAGGCAAAGCGCAACGTGAAAGTCTGGGTTTCGGCATTCGCCTGAGTTTCGGCGGAATGAAACTTCGCAGGAATCCTCACGCCAGGCGCAGAATCCAGCAGCACAGAGGTGTCCAAGGGTTCAATTCGCGTTGAATGCGCAACCAAAGTGGCCGGCACCTTGATTGTTGCCTCCTGCGCGCCAGTGGTCTGGAGCGTGGCGACAGTTTCGCCCGGGGAGACATTCTGAAACTGCTTGGTCGCGACTGATGAGACGACCCCGTCAAACGGGGCGCGCAGGACAGAATCGTTTAACCCTTTTCGGGCACCGGATAGCGCGGCAAGCGCAACTCTTTGAGCCGAGCGGCGTTGTTCAAAAACGCTGCGCGAGATCGCATTTTCCTTGATCAGGCGGCGGGCGCGTTGATAATCCGCATTGGCGCTGTTGTACTGAGCCTGCGCAGTAGACAGATCGTTTTTAAACGTGGCTTGATCCAGCCGGGCAATCACATCGCCTTCTTTGACAGTTTGTCCGTCCTTAACGGGCAAGGCTTGAATCTTGCCGCCGACCTGGAAACCCAGCGCAGCCGAGGAGCGCGCGGTAATTACAGCCGGGAAATTCAGTGTTTGAACATTAGTCTGGGTCGATATTTCGACCAACTTGGCGGGCCGAATGACGGCCGCTTGTTCAGGCGGGGCTTCGCCAGAACAAGCGGCCAGTACACTTGTTAACAGACCGGCGGCCAGCCCCGTTAACAGCCCGCGCCTGCCAGCGCCCCTCGGTATGGTCCGCCCAATCATGCTTCCCCCCATTTGATATTCACCTCAAATACACATTCGATACTATGGTCTGGCACAATTTTGCACTGTGGTCGGAGACTCGTCCATACACAAGAGGTGGGGACAAACAGACCGGATCAGATTCCCGCGCAAGCCTAGCGGACAGCGCTTCGTCTACTGTTTCTAAATGTTGCAGTGGTAGCATCGCGCTCATTACCTGAGAGAAGCTGATGTTCGCACAAATACTGATCGGCTCAATAATGATATCGATAAGCATCATCATTATGACGGCCAGTGTCTCGGTGGCAATACTTTGCCTGAGCAAAACCGGGCGATGGATCGTCACCGGACCCGCTTTCACACGCCTGACCAGCGCCCTGACCGCTGTAACACTCTGGTTACTGGCGGCAATCAGCCTTGTAGTCTGGGTATGGGCCGTGTTGTTTCTGTCGTTGGGCTTATTTGACAGCCTTGAGCCGTCTCTATATTTTTCTATCGTTGCACTGACGACGCTAGGCTTTGGCGACATCATCCTGCCCGAGAGTTGGCGGCTGCTATCAGGTTTTATTGCTGCCAACGGTTTAGTTCTGTTTGGGCTGAACACGGCCTTCCTGATAGAGGCAGTCATTCAGCTTAACGCTGCACGCAAGAGCAATACACCCCATTGAACAATTGCGCAGATCCGAATCCGCGCCTTGCTCAACAACCCATGAAGCGATTCATCCATTTTCTGATTCTCAGCTGTATCACCGGCGCTTTGAGCGCATGTTCGAGTTTCGCTTATCCTGAGCGTGATGACGACCAGAACGCTTGCAAACCAGGCGAACCGACGAATCCACGCGAGCGTGACCTGGTATTGCCATCCCCATCGCTGGTTGACATTCATCTCACCAGCAGTGGTGAACTGGTAGATCGTTGCCTCTGGACCAATGCGCTATTGCAGATAAGCAATGGCGACCTGCCGGATGAACGCTCCAAGATTGTGCTTCTGCACATACATGGCTGGAAAGAAAACGCTAATCCGGAGAACGCCGAGCGCGATGCCTTTCGCAAAATTCTCGAAGGGATAGAAGCAGGCGAACAAGCGTCGGGCAGCAACCGGCAAGTGGTCGGCGTTTTTGTTGCATGGCCCGCCGCCACCTATGCCATTGCGGCGCTGAATAACCTCACCTTCCTGTCACGGCTGGATGTCGCCGACCGCATCAGTCAGTCAGCAGTGGTGGCCAAACTGATTGGCTCTATCGACAACATCCTGAATCATCGAGAACAAGAAGGCAAAGACGACGTCTTCATTCTTCTCGGCTACAGCCTGGGCGGCCGGATACTGTTTAATGCGACCGCCCAGGCCACGCTATACAACGCGCAGCAAGCCTATCCGGTCAAAGGCTCCAACACCTACCAGCGAATAGACGGACCAGGAGATATCATTATTTTGCTGAATCCTGCCATCTCGGCAAGCAACTATTCTGCACTTGATTCCATCCGCCGTAATAGCGAAAAGTTTCCGCCAGACCAGCAACCGGTAATGCTGACGATTGCCAGTGAAACTGATCTGGTCAACCAGTACGCGTACCCGGTCAGCCGGTGGATCACCTTCAATTGGGCCCGAGAGCAACGCACGGCTATCGGCGCCTACCCGCCTTTTGCAACCCATCGGCTGCAGATTCGTGAAGAGCCGCCAGCGACGAAAACCCATGAACATGCCTGGTTTGACAGTTTTTGTACAGGACAGGTTTGCCTGACCCGCCAGCCTGCGTCCGATGCCTCACTCTGGCGCGACCGCGACAAAAACCCCACCCGCCCCTTTCAACCGTCCAATCCGTTTATTGTCGCCCACACCAGTTCAGACGTTATTGACGGCCACAGCGACGTTTGGTCAAGCGATGTCTTCGATCAATGGTTGAGTGGTTTCATGCTGCAACTACTGGACCAACGCAAGCAACTTCGGGATGCAGATAAACGGGCCCGGCAATGACAACCATCGACAGTTTCCTCGCCTACACAATCGGCATTCTGGTCTTTCTGGTGGGGAGCCGCCTCAACCGGAAATTCAGCGCGCTGCGTGAATTCAACATCCCTGAGCCGGTTACTGGCGGTTTGTTGGCCGCGCTTTTTTTGTACGGCTATTACGCCTTGACCGGAGTCGAGATTCAGTTTGACCTGGCAACAAGAGATCTGCTGCTGGTCTACTTCTTCACCGCTATTGGCCTGAATGCACGCCTTTCCGATCTGATTTCAGGCGGGCGCCCGCTGTTGATCCTGTTGGGTTTGACCTTGGTCTTTATTGCCATTCAAACGACGGTCGGGATGGCCGCCTCGATGACACTGGGCCTGCCAAGCGCGATGGGTGTTCTGGTTGGCTCCGCTTCGCTGATTGGCGGACACGGAACGGCCATTGCCTGGGCGCCAGAGATCGCTGCAAACAATGGCGTTCCGAATGCCCTTGAAATTGGCGTGGCGGCCGCGACCCTCGGACTGGTTGTCGCGAGTCTCCTTGGCGGGCCGATTGCTAAATTCCTGATCGGCCGACACAGTTTGTCTGGCGATGCCGGGGTCGATCGCGTGGTTGGCATCGGGTATGAGGAACAAGACAACAGCCAGATTAGTCATCTGAATGTCATGTCGGCAATACTTGCCCTGCACGTAGCGATTATCCTGGGGTTCATTCTTAACACGACACTATTGAAAGCCGGCTTCAAACTGCCGCTTTTTGTTTCTTGCTTATTGGTCGCGATTTTCCTGTCGAATACGGTCCCGAAACTACTACCCCATCTTGTGTGGCCTGCCCGCACCAAAGCCTTGGCGATAATTTCTGACTTTTCATTGGGGTTGTTTCTTGCGATGTCACTGATGAGCATGCAACTGTGGACAATCGCTGGACTAGCGGGCCCGCTAATCATCATTCTTGGATTGCAGACGGTTACCGCGGTGATATTTATTCTCTTTGTGCTGTTTCCACTGATGGGTCGGAACTACCAGGCAGCAGTACTGAGTGCAGGCTTTGGCGGATTTGCACTGGGCGCAACACCCACTGCGATTGCCAACATGACAGCAGTTACCAAAGCCAATGGGCCTGCGCCGACCGCATTCATCATTCTGCCTCTGGTGTCGGCATTCTTCGTAGACCTGACCAATGCCGTCATTATCAAAGTGGCTCTGTCCTTCTAAGGCTAGCGATTCTCCAGGCGGTTGTAATCCAGAATACCGGCCTGCAACGGCTGATTGCGCGCGAACTGCGAGTGCAAAAAATCGCTATGCGCCCAGAAATCAGCAGCAGTGCGCCGAACCGCAAACCGATCAGCCAATCTCGAATAGTCGGTCTCAGTCGCGATCGTCTTCACCGACGCGACGAATTGCCCCAGTTCTACGGCATTCAGCCTGTAAAACGCGTTCGGATAAGATCCCAGTAACCCTGTGACAACCGTTAAAGTGTCCTCGTCAGGCACACGGCGATCACTCTCACCGAACAGATACGCCACATTCGTCAAAGCAGTATTTCGAATAAGCGTCACGGTCTGGCTCTGAGTGCCGTCGACAATCGTCAGATAGGAAACTTCCGGCAGGAAACTCACCGCCCGGCCTTTTACCGCTGCCAGTTCGGCAAGCTGTTCAAGCACGCCAGACGACATACCGGCCGCAGCCTTCAGGTCATACGACCGATTCAACACTGGCGCGAGTCGGTTGGTCAGTTTTGCAAACAGCTCCTGTTTGGGGTTGCTACTCGCATATTCAACAGCACTGGGAACGTTAAAATGATCCCGGTCGAACCTGATGAAATCTTCTACTTCGAGCTCTGCGTTGCGATACCAGTGATCTCGCTCCTTGACCCGCTCTTCAATCGGCAGGAAAGACAAAAATGAAAACTCACCATCCATGCGCAAGAAATCCATGTAGAGCCGCGAATTGACATTGTGTCCCAGGTTGCCGTAAACGTCATAGCCGGCTACCAGCAGATAGTGGATCTTCTCCAGTAGAGTGTAGTCAATTACCCAGGCCGATTTTGGCGCCGACCCGATCAGACCTTTAGCCACTGTCGCACTGTCAAGATGCCTGAATACTGTCAACGCCGCGTTTGAATTGCTGCCGTAACCATCCCAGATCAGATCCAGCGAAATTTGAGCCTCATTGCCAAACTCTTGCTTGAGAAACGCCTCATTGGATTGGACCCGTTGTTTCTCGAGCGCCGCATATTCGGTCCAGACACTCAACGGAGACGCATTACTTCCGGCCTCGATCGGCAAACGGAGCAGATCGCTGGAAGCGCCAATTAACTTCGACCCCTTTTGCACGGACGGGTGATCCGGGTCGATGAAGAAAACCCAGAACCGGTCATTAATGACATTTACGGCAACCTGTCCGCGACAGACCGGTCCTTTGATGAAACTCATGATCGAAAACTCGGCCTCGTCCAGCAGGAAGCGGTAGCGGGAATCGACTGGAATGTCTTTGAATGCCTCAAACGGATTCGCCGCAACCCGAGTTTCATAGGAAGGCAGTTCGCTCACGACGGCCTCATTGTCTACAAACAGTGTCTGCCACCGGGCCATTCGAGCAGGATTAAGAGCATATGGCATATGGGTCTTGGCGACGATCGTGGCTTGCTCGCGCCATAAACGATAGTAAAAGCGCTTTTGACCTGGATGGTCGTACGGGCGGCGGGTCGATATGAGTTTGATTGGCTGCCCAGGCGGCGTGGAGGATCTCACCAGCCGGAAGTACTCACCTGGCGCTACGTTCTCGGGCTCACCGAAATACAAATGTGCCAGAAACAGATGCTCGTAGAGGTAACGACTCATCAACTGGGATTTCAATGCAGGCCGATTGAGGAACCCCTCCCAGGTAGTAATTTTCTCAAGCACAGCGGCATGCAATCCGGCTCGCTCCGTGACTTTGGCTCCGGCGCTTATCCAGTCACTTAACGTACGGTACTCGGCTTCCGCAATAGCAGGTAGTCCGTAGGGCATGCCTCTATGGGGATGTTTACTGGCGAATGAGTCAAACTGATCAAGTCGTGAGCAGGCGTTGCCACCGTCAGTACCGACCACGATGTCATCCGGCAGCAACGAAGACGGATCCACCGGATTGGCCCGTTTAAGCTCAAGCATCTTGTGCAGCAGACTGGCCTGCCGGTTGCTGTCTGGCAATTGACGGCGCTCGTTCAGTACGGGGAAGAAGCCCCGTTGCCGCCAACTCTGTGTCGAAGAAGCGTCAACGAACAAGCGTGACGGATCTGCTGCCAATAATCTGGTGGCGTCGTAGACCGTCTCCTTGGAAGCCCCGCGATCCACGCCCTCGAATGAGCCGAGTTGGAGTTGACACGGCGCGTCGTAGCAGGCGTGGCAGGCGACACATCGTTTGTCAAGAATGAGTTTGGCGTCCCGGTGATACTCGGGCGTGGCACTATTGTTTTGTACCTGACGGTCGCGCACCGTGGCAGCGCCATATCGTTCATCCAGTGCATGCTGAGCGACAAACGCGCAAGCACCGACAAAAACGACCAAAACCAGCAACAGCAGGAGGGAACGCACTCGACTCCATGATCGACCGAGAATTCGAACACGCATCGAATCGGCTTCTGAGCGAACCATATCTTTCCCTTACAAATTAGGACGACTCAGAGTATAAAACGTCCGGGTTCGGACTCCACCAAGGTAGTGTCCGGAGCACGCCTAGCGCCAACGCCGTGCCCGACGCTGGCTCAGTCAGTGTCAGGCGCCTGTTCGGGCCACCACCGGTACATAGTCAATCAGATCATCAAACGGATAACTAACCGTCTGACCAATCTCGGCTGATCGGTACAACGCCATGAGTATCTCGACCACGGCCACGCCATCTTCAAACGTTTCGAGCGGCGTAGTCCGTTTTCGGAAACAATCCACCATGTGACGGTTCTCATCGGTATATCCGTAGACATCTTCTTCGTTCTCCAGGACTGGCATCAGCCCTTGCTCGGCGTTTTGCTTCTCAACCAGGTCTTCGCCCTCGCCGCCGCTGACTTCCCGCGACATAAAAATCTTCAGACCGGTCCCAAGCGAACTGAACTCCATGGCATATTCCGGGCCAAGCAACTCAAGCTGAATTCTCAGACCGGCGCCGACATATGCCCAGGATGTGGTTGCCTCGATAATCAATTCATTGCCGTCGGCATCCTCCAGTGTCACCAGGCCACGGGCGAAGTCCTCAGAGGGCCGCTTACGATAGTCAACCTCGTTGCCAAACCGTTGTTTCAACTGATCGGCATAGTGCGGCCGCGTCCATTTCAGGTTGGCTACCGTGCCGCTGACAGACTTGACGCGCAGAGCGTCACGGCGGGCACCGGGTTCATTCAGCAGATGACGAGCGACTTCAATGCTGTGGCACATCATGTCCGACAAGACGCCGCCGCCTTGCTTGTCTCCTTGCCAAAACCACGGCGCGTGAGGGCCTGAATGTTCCTCGGCAGCACGGGCGAGATACGGCCGGCCTGTCGTCGACGCGGCCCGCCGCCAGATAATCTCTTTGCCGCGGGAAACCGGCGTCGCGAACACCTGGTTTTCAAGATAGCCGTGATTCAGACCGGCATCTGTCGCCAGATGCAGCATTTCCCGCGCATCACGGATGGAAGTCGCCAGCGGTTTCTCACAGGCAACCGCAAACACCTTGGAACGGCCTGCCTTCACCTCGGCGTGGATCGTCTGCATCACCTGCAAACGAGTGTAGTTAGGGGACAAAATCCAGATGGCATCTATATTGCCGGCCTGGCATAAAGCTTCCAGCGAGTCGTAACCGACGCATTCACCGACTTCAAGGTCATGCGCCAGTTGGCAGATGCGTTTGCGATTGTCGGCGTCCCGGCTGTAGACACCGGTGACATCAACATGCCGGACGCCTTTGAGTGCACGCAGATGGAATTCTGCAATAAACCCGGTCCCGACAAATCCGACCCTCAGCCGGCCGCTCGTTTCAGTCTTCATCCGTTTTCCTCTGATAACTTAATCGATCCAGTTTGCGGCGCGGCAGTTGAGCCACGCACCATAAGCTGGGTTGGAATAATCGTAGGCGTCTGTCCTGCCTGGCGTTGTTTTCGTGGTCCGATCATGCGGTTCAGCAAAACACTCATTGCCTGCATGCCGATTTCAACCCGAGGCTGATAGACAGTGGTTAATGGCGGAAAAAAAGCCTCGCTCATCAAAATATCGTCGAACCCGACCACTGAAACATCAGCCGGTACATCCAGCCCGCGTTGACGCAGATAGCTGATAGCACCAAATGCCATCTCATCATTGGCCACAAACAAAGCTGTGGGCGGCTCAGTCAGTTCGAAGAGGCGCTGGCAGGCTGCGGTCCCGCTATCGAGCATGAAGTTCCCCGGTTGTTCATAGCCGGCAGGTATGGGCAAACCCGCAGCCTGCATTGCCTCACGAAAACCGTCGCGCCGGTCCAGACTCACCTGACGGCCAAGCGGACCACTGATGTGGGCGATTCTCTGATGTCCGAGTTCAAGCAGATGTTCAACCGCGCCAATCGCTGCGGCCCGGTTATCGACAATCACGTGCGGGACTGATTCATCTGCGATGCTTTCAAGTGCGACGACCACAGCGTTGTTATGCAGAGCGTCTGGCTGCACCTCTGCCGGGCGCCTGCCTGTCATCAGTAGCAAACCATCAGCATGGCCGTCACGGAGCATAGCGAAATACTCAGCCTCGACATTTGGGTCATTGTCGGTATTACCCATCAAGACTGAATAACCCGCCTCGCGCGCCTTGCGTTGCACCCCCTTAACCACTTCCAGATAGAACGGGTTGGCAATATCGCTGACGACAATCAACACAGTCATGGAGCGATTAGTCCGTAGATTGCGAGCACTGACATTCGGGCGAAAATTCATCGAGCGGGCGGCATCGCGGATCTTGTCGCGAGTGGCTTTGGCCACCAGGTCGCTATCGCTAAGCGCTCGTGACACCGTCGCCGATGAAACTCCGAGGTGCCGGGCAAGGTCTTTGATGCGGGGAGATCGGCTGTCACTCATGCTCGCAAACCCTTGTCGCGACCGTAGAACAGCATCAGCACCAGTAAAGTCACCCCGAAAACCATTTGTCGCCCCGATTCATCGATATTGAGGGTCGTCAGAATGCTCTGCAACACCGTCAGCAAAATTGCGCCCGCCATCGTACCGGTATAGCCGCCCCGCCCACCCGACAATGGCGTACCACCAAAGACCACGGCAATGATTGACGGCAACATATATTGCTCACCAACATTGGAGAAAGACGAGCCGGAATAGCCCAACAGACAAACACCGGCAATTGCCGCAAAAATACCGGATGCGACATAAAGGCTGAGCCGGATCCAGACAGTGGGCACCCCAGCGATCCGCGCAGAATGTTCATTCGACCCGATGGCATAAACCCGCTGACCATAAATGGTCCGGTGCAGGACAAACGCAACCAGAAAGCCGATCATCACCCAAAGCCAGATCAGTCCCGGCAAGCCGAAAAGCAGCGGTTGCGTGACAAACCCAGTCAATGCCGGCGCGGCATGACCCGATGGAATACCTTGACGTACAACGACCAGCAACCCTTGCAAGACGCCCAGCATACCGAGTGTCATGACCAACGGTGCAATGCGCAACAAGGTCACACCAATCCCGTTAAGCAGGCCGAAGAACCCACCAACGGCAATCGCAACCGGAATTGCTATCAGCAAGCCGGCATCCGAACCATCCATCAGGTTACCGGCGACAATTGCGCTGATGGAAACAACCCCCCCGACCGACAGATCAATGCCTTCGCGCCCGCCAAGAATGACGAAATTTTGTCCGGCCGCGACGATCCCCAGCAAGGCCGCAACGATCAACAGGCGTTCAATCTGGGCCAGCGATGAAAAGCCGGGGGACAACCATTCGCCCAGTCCGAGCAAGCCCAGAATCAACGCCAGCCCGATCAGCAACGGCGCGAAGTGTCGAACCGGCTGTAACCGGGCGGCGATAGCGGGACTTGAAAGCATCGCTGCTACGCCCTCGCCCAACGGCTGACTATTACGCCCAGCATTAACGCCACCAGTATCGCCAGGCCTTGCGCGAAATTCTGCCACTGAGAAGGCGTGCCGGCGAAGTAGACGAGCGAATTAATGAGCGCAAGACTCAGCGCTCCGAACACCGAACCGCTGACTGTCCCGAAGCCTCCGGACAAGGCGCTTCCGCCCAGCACCACCGCGGCGACACTGAGCAAAGTCATCTGACTACCCACCAGGGGATCACCACTGGCGGTATCGCCGGTAATGCAGACAGCCGCGAGTGCGGCGAAAACGCCGCACAAGACATATCCGCGCAGTCTGATGCCGGGCACAGATAAACCACTTTGATAGGCTGAACTCTGGTTGTCACCCACCGCGAGCAGTTGAACAACCAAACGGGTTCTGGAAAGCAGCATGATCAATACCACCAGGGCGATCAACATCCACAAGACAAACGGCAGGCCCAGCAGTGTGCCGCCGTAAGTACGCCAGAATACTTGCGGTGCTGGCGTCCCTGCGACCGGCAATATCAGCAAGGCTAAGCCAGAGAAAAAAATGCCGGTGGCAAAAGTCGCGACAATCGCCTGCAGGCGCAAATACGCAACCACCCAGCCATTAATGATTCCGCACAGACCACCAATCAGGACACCCACCAAAATCGCCGCCAGCACCGCAACGGGTTCTCCGCCCCAGACCTGCATCAAAGAGATGACTGTGACGTTGACGAGCGAAACAATCGCTCCGACAGATAAATCAATATCGCCGCTGTACACCGGGTAAGTCTGAGCGATCGAAAGCAGCATCAGGGCAAGATAAGTACTGACCAGACCGGTCAATCCTCTGAAGCTGACCGAGTTTGCCGAAAACACACCGTTTGCCATCAGCAACAGCAGCATGATCAGCAGCGCGGGCAGGAACGGATAGCGCTGAATCAGACGCCGGGCCGGATTTGTCGCCATTCCAGCAGCCGGCCCGCTGTCGGCTGCGTTGTGAGCGGAACTGATCACGACACCTGCGCGCCGGGTTGGAACGCAGCCTCATACAAGTTCACCCGGTTTCTTTGAAGGCCCGTCAGTTCGCGGGTGATTGTCCCGTTATTGAACACCAGAATTCTATCGGCATTGTCCAGGACTTCTGCGTCCTCGGATGAATAAAGTATCAGCCCTGCGCCAGATCTGGCCAGCGCGCGCAGCTCCCGATACAGATCGGCCTTGGCTGCCAGATCAATGCCTTTAGTCGGGTCATCCAGTAGAAAGACGGTTGGCCGGTCTATCAACCAGCGGGCAATGACCACTTTTTGCTGATTGCCGCCGGATAAAGATTCAATCGAATGAGCGAAGCCGGCGAATTTTGTCTTCAATGCCTTCAACGCCTTGATAGCAATCTTCGCGAGCGCGCCAGGCCGCGCGAGATACAAACCCGCCCGAAAGGCATGGACCGGAATCACGTTTTCTATGATGGAGCGCCCTGGAATGATGCCGTCATGCCGCCGATCGCCGGAGACATAGGCCAGACCGGCTTTAATTGCAGAGCGGGGATCTTCCGGTGTAAGCGGCTGTCCCGCCAGGTAAACAGCTCCATCCTGAACAGCCGTCAACCCGAACAGCGCCCGCAAGACGGCAGACTGTCCCTGGCCGTGAAGGCCGGCAAAGCCGAGAATTTCACCGCGGTTCAGGTGCAGACTTATCCTGGCAAAGTCAGGCCCGGTCAGGGCTTGTACCGAAAGCACCTGCTCGCCCTGGTCGTACGCGCTCGAAGTCGGGAGTTCTGTGGCATTGCTGGTCGTAATCGCTTGATCTCCGACTAACAATTTCACCAGTGCCGGCTGATCAAGTGCTGCAAGCGCCTGGGTGGCCACCACAGCACCGTCTCTGATCACTGACACCTGATCCCCAATCTGGAAGATCTCATCCATTCGATGTGAAATAAAAATAATGCTACGTCCCTGCCCACGCAACTCCCGAAGCACTGAAAAAAAGCACTCGACTTGCGCCCGGTCCAGCGCCGACGTTGGCTCGTCGAAAATAAGAACTGGCGCCTCAGTGGCCAGCGTCTTCATTATTTCGACCAGTTGCTTCTGATCGGCGCGTAACGATCCGACCAGCGTGTCGGCGGTAAATCCAGTGCCGCATACGGATGCAAACCGTTCAATCAGCGCGGCAGCCCGCTGTCTGACCGCGCGCCGATCCACCAGAAAACCAAGACGCACTGGCAGAGCGGACAAACAGATGTTTTCAGCAACCGAGCGATTATCAGCCAGACTCAGTTCTTGATAAAAGACGCCAATCCCCAGTTCCAGAGAGGCTTTTGGTCCCGAAACACGGACAGGTTGGCCGTCCAGAATGACTTGCCCACTATCGGGCCGAATACTGCCCGCGACAATCTTGCACAAGGTCGATTTACCTGAGCCGTTTGGTCCCATCAGCACGTGAATCTCACCAGGGGCAATGCTCAGATCTGCCTGGCGCACGGCCTGTGTGGCACCGTACGCCTTGCTCACAGCAGATAGCTTCAGGCGAGTCATGAGGATTGGCCGGGCGCGATTACTTGAACAGCTTCTCGGCCTGCTCGATACTGAACGAACTGGTGTAGGAGTAATACCCAGGCTTACCGGTCACAGCTTCCTGCGCTGCTTTGACATTCTGTTTGTCAATGAACGGAATGGGCAGGTACATCGCATTCTTGTATTGTCCGGCAGTAGCCGGCGTTTTCAGCGTTTTACCTTGCAGCATCAGGACGGCGACGTTTAAGGCACTGGCCATCACGCCGGGTGGGTTGACCGAAGCCCCTGAATTCAAACCTTCCCCAACCCACTTATCGAGGAAATCTTTACGGATCTCGCCAGTAGCGGCAATCTCCGCTGTCTTGCCAGCGCTCACAATAGATTTCCAGGCGCCATCAGCCATGCCATCCTGTACCCAGACGCCGTTAATATCCGGAAATGTTGCCAGCAAATTCTGCATCGCCTGCTGACCTTTTGCCTGATCCCAGTTGGCGTTGACCTCGTTGACCAGTTCAATGCCTGGATACTCTTTGAAAACAGCCTGATACCCGGCGACCCTCATCTGGTTCGCCGGATGACCGGCGACCCCGTTGATAGCAACCACTTTTCCTTTGCCGCCAAGCGTCTCGGCCAGCCACTTGGCACTGTTGGCCGCCCAGGCTTTCTGATCGATCCCCACGTATAGCGCGTCAGGTGAGGAGACTTCGGCATCGGTCGAAATAACCAGAATGCCTGCTGTCTTCGCCTTGGCAAAAATCGGATCAAAGGCAGTTGGACTATTTGGATTGATGATGATTGCGTTGACGCCCTCATTGATGAAATTACGAACATGGGCAATCTGTCCGGGTACATCCACATTAGTACTCTGAACAACTACCTCGACCTCCACGCCTTTTGCCTTCCAGGCGGCAGCGGCAGCTTTGGCTTCGTCAATCATCTGGGTGCGCCACTCGGACCCGATCCAGCCATTGGACAGGCCAATCTTGAAGTCTGCCGCCATTGCAGCCGGGGCAAGAACGGTTGCCGCAAATGCGGTCGCCAGCAGGGATTTCGTGAATCGCTTCATTGTCATCTCCATTATTTTTTGGTGTGCGATTCATTGTAGGCAGAAAATGTAATCGATTACAAACTGGTCATCCATACAGGCTACTGCGGAAAAATCACGAGAAATGGCTTGTGAACCGTTAAACCGCCGGACCGGCGACCGTCAAGGCCGCCAGTGTCAGTTTTGGGCGGCGGGGGGTGTGGCGCCCTTGATTACCGTCATGGCGGTTGCCACCAGGGATGCCGGGTCAGTCAGCGTAGCCGGCAGGATCATCGTATTGCCTTCCTTGGCCAGCTCGCCAAACGCCTCTACATATTTTTCGGCAACCTGCAGGTTAATCGCCTGCATGCCCCCTGGGCGTTCAATCGCCGTAGAGACCAGTTCAATCGAAGAAGCGGTGGCCTTGGCTATGGTTTCAATCGCATTCGCTTCACCAGCGGCCCGATTGATTGCCGCCTGTCGTTCGCCTTCAGAACGTGCAATATTGGCCTCGCGTTCACCGGTAGCCAGATTGATTTCTTCTTGTTTACGGCCTTCGGATTCAGCAATTCGGGCGCGTTTTTCGCGCTCTGCGGTGATCTGCGACTGCATCGCCCGCAAGATGTCTGCCGGCGGGGTCAGGTCTTTGATTTCGTAGCGCAAGACCTTGACGCCCCAGTTCAAGGCGGCTTCGTCCAGTGAGGCCACAATGCTGGAATTGATCGAATCGCGCTCTTCAAAGGTTCGATCCAGCTCGAGTCGTCCGATTACTGACCGCAGCGTGGTTTGCGACAACTGCGTAATGGCGACGATGTAATTGCTAGACCCGTAAGAGGCACGCATTGGATCGGTCACCTGAAAGTACAACACACCATCAACCGTCAACTGGGTGTTATCACGAGTAATACAGATCTGGCTGGGCACATCCAGTGGCACTTCCTTCAGCGAGTGCTTGTAAGCCACTTTGTCGACGAACGGAATAATCAGATTCAGGCCCGGCGAGAGTGTCTTGGTGTATTTGCCGAGTCGCTCGATGATCCAGGCTTGCTGCTGCGGGACTTGCTTCACACCTTTGACAAGGAAAACAATCGCGATCGCCAGAATAATTAGCGCGATTACCGCCGCGCCACTAAGCGCGCCCAGTTCGTTGAGCATTGGCATATATTCCTCGGGTGGTTTTTTTAGAGCTTTTGATTCTACCGATCAGCGGCGGGGGCAACAATCAAGACATTTCCGTTGACCTGCCGGATGAAATGTTCGCCGGGCTGGCCCTGAACAGACTCGCCATCGCCCTGACCGGGTTCAAGCTCGACCTGCCAGGTCGCCCCGCGATAACGCACCTCGGTACGGGTTGGAGAGGTCCAGACCGCAACCGTCACCCGCCCGCCGACATCCAGTGATTCGTGCGCATTCGGTCTGTCGCTCTTTTGCCGGGCACGCAACCAGAAGGCTCCGGCCACTGCACCGACAGCCGCAGCCAGCAATTGCCATGCAAAACCGAAACCCATATACGCAACAACGCCGGCGACTGCCGCTCCCAGTGCCAGAAACAACAAGAAAAACGTGCCCGTGAACAGCTCGGCCAGTCCAAGGCCGAGCGCCAACAACCACCAGAGCACTGAGGGATCAATAATCATCCGGCCAAACGCTGCCAGGTATCGATTACGGTGTCCGGATTCAGGGAGATCGAATTGATGCCCTGAGCCATCAGCCACTCAGCCAGATCAGCATGGTCCGACGGACCTTGCCCGCAGATGCCGACATATTTGCCAGCCCGGTTACAGGCGCTAATTGCACTTTCAAGCATCTTCTTGACAGCAGGATCTCGCTCATCAAATCCCTCTGCGACCAGACCGGAGTCCCGATCCAGGCCGAGAGTCAATTGCGTCAGATCATTGGAGCCGATCGAGAAACCGTCAAAGAACTCGAGGAACTCGTCAGCCAGAATGGCATTGGATGGCAACTCGCACATCATGACCAGACGCAATCCGCCTTTGCCGTCGGCGTCAGCCCCCGAGCCGCGAGCCAGACCGTTCTGCGCCAGCAAGTCCACAACGCCTTCTGCCTCTTTCAGGGTTCGAACGAACGGGACCATCAGTTCCACGTTGGTCAGACCCATCTTTTCCCGCACGCGGCGCATGGCTTCGCACTCGAGGTCAAAACACTCGCGGAAACTCTCCGAGAGATAGCGCGAGGCGCCACGAAAACCGAGCATCGGATTTTCTTCTTCCGGCTCATAGCGGGAGCCACCGATCAGCTTGCGATATTCGTTGGACTTGAAATCGGATAAACGCACGATAACCGGCTTGGGCCAAAAGGCTGCCGCAATCGTGGCAACCCCTTCAGCAAGCCGGTCCACGTAAAAAGCACGGGGTGACGCATGCCCACGGGCAACACTCTCAACCGCCTTCTTCAGGTCCGGGTCAATGTTCGGATATTCGAGAATCGCCAGCGGATGAATCCCGATATTGTTGTTGATAATAAACTCAAGCCGTGCGAGCCCCACGCCTTCATTTGGCAACTGGGCAAACTCGAACGCCAGATCCGGGTTGCCGACATTCATCATGATCTTGACCGGGACCTCCGGCATGACGCCGGTTTCAATTTCAGTGACTTCGGTCTCCAGCAATCCTTCGTAGATATTGCCGGTATCCCCTTCTGCGCAGGACACCGTGACGAAAGCGCCATTACCCAGACGGCTGGTCGCATCGCCACATCCGACGACTGCCGGTATGCCGAGTTCACGCGCGATAATGGCTGCGTGGCAGGTGCGACCGCCCCGGTTGGTCACAATAGCTGAGGCCAGCTTCATGACCGGCTCCCAGTTCGGGTCGGTCATGTCAGTTACCAGAATATCGCCACTTTCAACGACATCCATCTGACTCGAATCGCTGACAATCCGAACTTTTCCGGCGCCGACCTTCTGACCGATCGCGCGACCGGTCGCGAGCACTTCGGAAACGCCTTTCAGTTTGAAACGCTGTTGACGGGTTCCGCTGGCCCGCGACTTCACAGTCTCAGGGCGCGCCTGCAGGATGTAAAGCTGATTATCGTTGCCGTCCAGGCCCCACTCGATATCCATCGGCCGCTGGTAATGCTTTTCGATGATCTGCGCATAGCGGGCCAGCTCAATGACTTGTTCGTCCGTCAGCGAATAGCGGTTACGTTGCTCAACTGGTACGTCAACCGTGCGAACCGTACGACCGACTGAGCTTTCCGGTGCTTCTTCAGTGCCATCGGAAAACTCCATCTTGATCAGTTTGGAACCAAGTTGACGACGAATCAGCGCCTGCTTTCCCGCCTCGAGCATCGGCTTGTGAACAAAGAACTCGTCCGGGTTGACAGCCCCCTGAACCACCGTCTCGCCGAGCCCGTAGGCGCTGGTCACGAAGACAACATCACTGAAACCCGATTCAGTATCAATCGTAAACATCACGCCGGCCGCGCCACGGTCGGAACGAACCATGCGCTGAATACCGGCAGACAAGGCCACGTCGGCATGGGCGAACCCTTTGTGAACCCGGTAGGAAATCGCCCGGTCGTTATACAGAGAGGCGAATACATGTCGGATACGGTCGAGGACATCTTCAATGCCGACGACGTTTAGGTAGGTCTCCTGCTGCCCGGCGAACGAGGCGTCGGGCAGGTCTTCTGCTGTGGCCGATGAGCGGACAGCAACCGAGATCGGCTCGGAAGAGCCGGCCTGCAAAGTGTCATAGGCTTCACGAATGCTGGATTCAAGAGCAGCCGGGAGCGGCGCATCAATGATCCACTGACGAATTTGTGCGCCACGCTCTGCCAGCGCTTTTACATCTTCAATATTTAGATCTGCCAGCGCGTCAGCAATACGACTGGTTAGCCCGTTTTGTTCGAGGAATTCCCGAAACGCCTGTGCGGTGGTTGCAAACCCGCCAGGCACGCGAACGCCGGCCTTGGCCAGCTGGCTGATCATCTCACCGAGGGAGGAATTCTTGCCGCCAACGATCTCCACATCGGTCATTCTGAGCTGCTCAAACGGCAGAACATGTTGGTTACTTGAGGTCATGAAACGTCCAAAAAAAAGAAAATTCTGGTTCGCCAAAGCGTTATAGCCATCAGCCTGACACCTGAACCCATAGGCTCATTCGGGTTGATCGCTGCAAGACTCTGGTAAGGGCGCCACGCAGTGGTTGATGGATCGGAGATCCAGTTTCCGGATATCGACGACCGGCGTCATATTTTACGGCCTGAATGAGTCAAATTCCGCGACAAATGGCGTGTTGAACCCACTTTTCAGTGGTAAGCAGGCTTGTAAATCGGTATCAATCAGACAAAAAGGCCGCTGACTTCGCTTTCGCGCCACAATATGGGGAATGTTGACAACACAGTGAGCGGGCACATTGGACAAGGCAGACAAAGAGTATGAGCGTTCCGTCTTTTTCGTTTCGGACGGAACCGGCATAACCGCCGAGACTTTCGGCGGAGCTTTGCTGAGTCAGTTCGATGATCTCCTGATTCGGGAGCTTCGATTGCCTTTTGTCGATTCAATTGAAAAGGCAATGGCTGCCGTAGAACGGATCAACGAGCAAGCCAGGAAAGACCGTTATCGCCCGCTGGTTTTCTCAACGCTGATTAACACCGAGATTAACGAGATCGTCGGACGCGCGAACTGCCGGTTTCTCGAGATGTTTCAGACATTCATGCCATTGCTGGAAGTAGAGCTGGATGCCCATTCGTCGCATCGGGTCGGCCGTTCCCATACGGCCGCGGATTCCGAAACCTACGATCGGCGTATGTCTGCAATCAACTATTCACTGGCCCACGACGACGGGCAGTCAAATCAGGATCTGGCCGAGGCTGATGTCGTGCTGGTTGGTGTCTCGCGAAGCGGCAAAACACCAACCAGCCTGTATCTTGCTCTTCAACACGGTATCAAGGCGGCAAACTATCCGCTGATTCCCGAAGACTTCGACCGCAAACGCCTGCCCGACGCGCTATACAAAATCAAGGAGCGCTTGTTTGGTTTATCAATTGCGCCCGAGCGCCTGGCTGAAGTGCGTAACGAGCGCCGTCCTAATAGCCGATATGCGTCCCTGCACAATTGCCGGGTAGAGGTCGCAGAGGCCGAAGCCATGATGCGCCGGGAACAAATAAGCTGGGTCTCATCGACCAATATGTCGATTGAGGAGATTGCCGCAATCGTGATGCAACGGCTGGAAAAATAACCGCGCTGCTGACCGACCGGCTGGCGAATCTAAGAACGTTGCCGCCGCTGTTCGAACAGCGCCACCGCTACGGCGGCAGCGACATTCATTGATTCAACACCACTGACCTGATCAATCGTCACGGGAATCACCCGCGGATCACCAAGCAGGGCGTCGCTTAAGCCCTGCCCTTCACTGCCGGCCAACCACAGAGTCGCCGCCCGCAGATCGACCTGTGTCAGGTTCTGGGTCTGGCGCGCCTGCCCCGGAGCAACCAGGGCGCAGATCTGCTGGCCGTCCAGCCAGTCATCAGTCAATTGCTCGACAGCGATGCCTTCATGCACGGCCAATGAAAAGTGCGCCCCCATTGCCGAACGCAATACTTTCGGCGCCCAACTGAACGCCGCGCCAGGCGAAGTCAGCACACTGCCAAGACCAGCCGCAGCACTGGTCCGCAGAATGGAACCAACGTTACCCGGATCCTGAACTCGGTCCAGGTATAGGCTATCACCGACCAAACGCTCCGGTAAACAAGGCCTGGGCGTATCAATGACTGCTAACGGGCCTTGGCCGTTTTCAACCTGGGAGACTTTTTTGAATAGTGTCGGCGTCAGGCAGAGGGTGCGAGGAATCTGCTCTCGGCCGCTTGCACCACCGGTTTGTATGGATTCAAGCAATGTAGTGGTCTCGGCGGATTGACGAGATTCATCGCAAACGAACAGCCAGTGCATGCCTCCACCGACGCCATTGCGGCCAAAATTCGCTTGCCAGAACGATTCGATCAAATGCACGCCTTCAATGACACTGCGCCCGGTTCGACGTCGCTCCCGAGAAGATTCAACCAGGCGAATCAGTTTGCGAAAAGTCTCGTTCTGCGGCGAGTCTATAAAAGCATCGATGATCATCGTCACCTCCCCAGAGCTTCGATGGCGTTTGCTACCGGCGCGAAGCTTTTGCGGTGCTGCTCACAAGGCCCGTGTTCTTTCAGAAGTTGCCGGTGTTCGGCAGTCGGATAGCCTTTGTGTCGATCGAAGCCGTAAATCGGGTATTCCTGATGCAGCAGAACCATTTGCTGATCACGAACGGTCTTTGCCAGAATGGATGCCGCTGCTATCGCTGCATCCCGATCGTCGCCGCCGACCAGTGTCTCAGTGGCCATCGGCAGCTCGGGAGCCCGGTTGCCATCGATTCTCGCAAGATCCGGCGCTGGTGTTAGCGCCAGAACCGCCCGACGCATCGCCAGCATTGAGGCGTGCAAGATGTTCAGTTCGTCTATTTCGTCGGGGCTCGCCTGCGCCACAGCAAATCCTAATGCGCGCTGGCGAATTTGAATCGCCAGCAGTTCTCTTCGTTTCGCGGAGAGTTTTTTGGAGTCCCGTAAACCTTCAATAGGGTTGGCCGGATCCAGAATGACCGCAGCAGCAACAACAGCACCGACCAATGGTCCGCGCCCAGCTTCGTCCACCCCGCAGATCAACACGGGCGGACCAGGTTCCCCAGGACTTCAGCGACTCGCCCGGCACAACCGACCGCAAGCTCTTCCTGCAATTGAGCAAACCGGGTCACGATCTGCTCACGGTGTGTCTCATCATCCAGTTGTTCGAGTAATGCCGATCCCAGGGCCGGCGCATTGGCTGCGTCTTGCAGATACTCTGGAACCACCCAGTCGCTGCACAGAATATTTGGCAGCCCGACATAAGGCAGATAGCCCATGCGCTTCATCAGTTGATAGCTGGTCGGAGCCATCTTGTAGGCAATCACCATGGGTTTCTGAAACAAGGCCACCTCCAGCGTCGCGGTCCCACTTGCGACCAGAACTGAATCAGCAGCAATCATCGAATCGTAGGCATGGCCATGAACAAGGTGAAGATGCGGCGAATCGGCCAGGCCCATCGCTGCCGCTTCATTGCGCAGGGATTCCAGAATGGACTGGTTCGCCGCGGGCAAAACAAACTGAATATCATGCCGTTTGCTGAAAACCCATCGGGCAGTTTCCAGGAAAGTCCGCCCCATGTAACGAATCTCCGAGCCTCGGGAGCCTGGCAGCAGCGCAATCACCTGTTCGCGATCTGTCAGACCCAGCCGCGCCCGGGCCGCGGCACGGTCCTGATCCAAGGCGGCAATCTTGTCTGCCAGCGGGTGGCCAACAAAAGTCGCGTCGATACCGGCCTCATCATAGAGGGGTTTTTCAAACGGAAACAACAACAACATGTGATCAACACTATCGCGAATCGATTTCAGCCGTCCCGCTCGCCAGGCCCATACCGACGGGCCGATAAAATGAGTGCACCTGACGCCGCGTTTTCTTAGCTTTCTTTCAAGCGCAAAATTGAAATCGGGGGCATCGACACCGACGAACATGCTGGGCGGATCAGCCAGAATTTTATTGGCCAACCGGCGGCGCATATTCAGCAACCTCGGCAGCGCGGTCAAGACCTCTGCATAGCCTCGCACCGAGAGATCATTAATGTCCCACCAGCATTCCATGCCGGCCTCGCGCATTTCAGGCCCGCCAATGCCTTGATGGGAGACCCCGGGCAAGCGCTCATTAAGAGCAGCGAGAATCGGGCCGGCAATCAGATCACCGGATTTTTCTCCTGCAACCCAGACCAGTCGGTCAGTTGCCGTGGTATCAGTGGGGCTCATACAGTTTGGGCCAGGTCTCCTACCGGACAATACCGCGGGTGGCAGTCGCCAGAAAATCATTCAACAGTGCAATATCGTTTACTGATTCTTGCGGGCTGTCGGTACCGGGAGCGACCAACGCTGCGATCGCCGTCCTGGCCTCTTCAAATGACAGACCGCTCCGATACAAGAGCTTGTAGGCCTTACGGAGCAGGGAAATACGCTCTTTGCCAAAGCCTCGCCGTTTCAGTCCTTCAGAGTTCAGGCCATGGGCATTGGCTGAGTCACCGGACGCCATCACATACGGCGGCAAGTCATGCAAAACCACCGAGCCGACCCCGGTCATCGCATGCGCGCCAACCTTGCAGAATTGATGAACGCCGGTATAGCCCCCCAGAATCACCCAGTCACCAATCTGGACGTGACCGGCAAGATTGGTCGTATTGGCAAGAATCGTATGGCTGCCGACGATGCAGTCGTGAGCCACGTGCACATAAGCCATGATCCAGTTATCGTCGCCAAGCGTCGTTTCGCCTCGGTCTTGTACCGTCCCTCTGTTGAGCGTGACGTATTCCCGAAACATATTGTCGTTACCCACTACCAACCGGGTATCTTCGCCAGCGTATTTCTTATCTTGTGGACTGCCACCAATTCGACCAAAAGGATGAAAGGTATTACCTGATCCAATGGTGCTCGGGCCTTCGATAATGCAGTGCGCTGCAACCTCGCACTGAGCGCCCATCTGAACCCCTGCGCCGATTATCGCGTAAGGCCCCACCCGAACCGAACTATCCAGTTCTGCTGACGAATCGACAATAGCAGTGGGATGAATCAGCGGTACGTTCTCAGCCATTGGCGTCATCAGCCGCTGTGGCTACCGGTTCAATATCGCGCAGCGTGCACATCAGATCAGCGGTGGCAGCAACCTCGCCGTCGACTGTTGCGACGCCTTTATACTTCCAGATCGACCGGGCTACCCGAACAATGTTGACCTCCAGGCGTAGCTGATCTCCGGGCGTGACCGGTCGTTTGAAGCGAGCGTTGTCGATCCCCACGAAGTAGTAAAGCGACTTGTGATCGTTGGTTCGTCCCATTGTCTGGAACGACAAAATACCGGCAGCCTGCGCGAGCGCCTCAATTTGCAGTACACCCGGCATGACAGGCATCGCCGGGAAATGCCCGACAAAATAAGGTTCGTTCATTGAGACGTTCTTCGTGGCAATGATTTTCTCACCAGCGATCACCTCCTGAACCCGATCGACCAGCAGGAACGGATAGCGATGTGGCAAATGCTCAAGAATTGCCCGAATGTCCATACCGCTCATTGAATCTCCCTGGATATTTTCTCTAACTGACGCAGTTTGCTGCGCATGTCGGGAAGTTGCCGAATTGACGCCGCGGCTCGCTCCCATTGTTTGTTGGGCATGATCGGAAAGGTTCCGGAATAAAATCCGGCCTCGCGAATCGATTTGGTCACGAATGTCATTGGGGAGATCATGACGTCATCCGCCACTTCAATATGACCGTTGAAACCAACTCCCCCGCCAATCAGGCAACGCCGCCCTATTTTGACGCTACCGGAAATACCGACACAGCCGGCAATTGCCGAGCCGTCTCCGATCTGAACATTATGGGCGATTTGAACCAGGTTATCGATGACACAGTCGTTCCCGACAACGGTGTCATCCAGCGCACCACGGTCAAGCGAGGTATTGGAGCCGATTTCGCAGCGCTCGCCAATCCGAAGCCCGCCTAATTGCGGAATTTTGGCCCATCCATCCCCTTGTCGTGCAAATCCGAAGCCATCCGCCCCGAGCACTGAGTTGGCGTGAATCACGGCATCATTGCCAATTGCCACATCCGGATAAATGGTGACATTCGGGTGGACTGTGACTCGCTCGCCCAGGCTGACTCGCTCTCCGATCGTGACATTTGGCCCTATCCGGCATCCGCTGGCAATCATTGCGCCCGTCTGAATGACCGCTCCGGCTGCAACCGTCACATCGTCGGCCAGGATCGCGTCGCGAGCGACACTGGCAGCCACATCGATGCGGTCTGGTCCGGCTGCGGGCCGGGATTCGTCGGCCAGCCGTTGCTCGAAAAACTGGGCGGCTTTGGCGAAAGCCAGGTAGGCGTGATCGACGACAATCGCAATGCAGGATTGCGGCAGGTTTGCTGCATTGTCGGCAGTGATCAAGACGGCGGTCGCCGCGGTATCGGATGCCGCATTCTTATAGCGGGCATCCGTCAGAAAACTCAGGTCGCCTGCGCCGGCCGATGCCAGCGTGGCCATCGCGGACACCGATGTCGCGCCGTACTCTGCTTTGACTTGTCCGCTAACGGCCTGGCAAATCTGCGCCAGGCTTACCGGTTGCGTTAGCCTGCGCATACTAGTTGAGGCTGGCGCAAGACATCACTTATCAAGTGCCTTGATGATTTTTTCGGTGATGTCGATTCGCTTGCTGGTCACGACAGCTTCCTGCACGATGATGTCGTAATTCTCGCGTTCGGCTATTTGCTTGATGGCAAGGTTCGCTTTTTCTATGACCTGCGAAAGCTCCTCGTTGCGACGCTGGCTCAGGTCTTCACGAAACTCACGCTGGCGGCGCTGAAAGTCTTTCTCGTCATCCGCAAACTCGCGTTGAGTGCGGCGTCGGTCGCGCTCGCTCATCACCGCGCTATCGCGCTCAAAGCGTTCCCCGGTTTCCTTAAGCTTCTTGGCCATTGCCTGCAGTTCTTTATCGCGGGCATTGAACTCGCTTTCAAGCTTTCGGGTGGCCGCCTTGGCGGGCTTGGCATCCCGCAGGATTCGCTCAATATCGACAAAACCGATCTTGATCGGACCTTTCTGAGCAATCGCCGTCCCCGAGCCAGCTGCCAGGAAAACGACCAGACAGGCTAAAAGAGACTTGGTTACAGTCTTGCTAAATGTATTAACTGCTTGATTTGAAAACACGATATTCCCTCAACTTCGGCGGCGTCGTCGGCAATTATGCCCGAGCAATCGTCAACCAGGTATGGTTCTAGAAGCCGGTCCCAATCTGAAACTGCAGGCGTTGTTCCCGGTCACCCTCTTTTGCGTTCAGCGGGTATCCGAGACTGAACTTCATCGGGCCAATCGGTGACACCCAGGTCAGGCCTATACCGGACGAGTAGCGGAACTCGCTGGTATCGATTCGCCCGGCCGGGAAGACATTTCCACCATCCAGAAACAAGAACCAGCGAAAACTGCGGTCATTGCCCGTGCCGGCAACCGGGAGAATAAACTCGGCACTGCCAACTATTCGGGTCTGTCCGCCCAGCGCAATGTCATCAACCGGGTCTCGTTCAGGGCCAAGCGAGCTGGGCCGATACCCCCTGACCGAACCGATACCGCCGGCATAGAAATTCTCGAAAGGCGGAAACTTACGACCACCGAGTGACCGCGCATAACCCAGGTCGGCGTTCAGGGCGAGCGTATAGTCTTTGTTGATCGGGTAGAAAAACTGCTGGTTATAAGACGCCTTGTAGTAACGCAGTTCTCCCACCGGCAATGTAAATTCGACCCGGGCATCGTGGAGCCGCCCAGTGGTGGGAGTAAATGCATTATCACGGGAATCTCGCTTCCAGCCGAGCTTACCCAGCAGCGCAGTACTGGAACGACCGACGCCATCATCAAGCCGGCTGCCATCATCCAGTAGCGTACCGCGAACAAAATCAACATAACGCTGAGGCGACGGGTCAGTGTCGTCATCGCTGATATCCAGCGTATTGTTCTCGACGGCCAATCCGAAATTCAAGCGGTCAATTTCGGTATAAGGCACGCCAAACTGCAAGCCCAGGCTATTGGACCGCCACTTGTAATTGCCCAGTTCCAGCTCTTGAGCATTGAACAGGCGGGAAGCGGCGGTGAACGTCCGGCTGATACCGTCGGGGGTGAAATACGGGTCGGTATAAGCCAGCGAAATCTTGCGGCTAACGGCACTCGTATTGATGTCGATCGCCAGGGCTTTACCCGTGCCGAGAAAGTTGCGCTGATTGATCGCAGCAGACAGGATGACCGGCTCGCTGCTGGACGTCCCAACGCCGAACAGGATATTGCCGGTTGCACTTTCGGTCACCTGGACATTCAGATCGACCTGGTCGGGCACACCGGGCACCGGTTCGGTATCGACCTGCACGTTGGTGAAGTAGCCCAACCGGCTCAGGCGCTCGCGAGACAGTCTGATTTTGTCTGCGTCATACCAGGCGTTTTCAAACTGGCGCAATTCGCGACGAATCACGACGTCGCGGGTTTGGGCATTGCCGGAGATATTGATGCGTCGAACATAAATGCGGCGGCCTGGGTCAATCAGGATGGCGAACCGGACGGTCTGCTCGTCGCGGTTCAGATCAGGCTGCGCATTGACATTGGCAAAAGCAAAGCCCAACTCACCGAGCCGCTCAACAATTCGCGCCCGACTTTCGCCCAGCTTGGTCCCGGAGAATGTCTCGCCGTCACCGAGGGAAACCAACTGGCGGAACTCTTCTTCCCGGCCGAGCATTTCCCCCACAAAATCGATGCCTTTCAGTGTAAATGGTTTGCCTTCCTTGACGACAACGGTGATGTGAACGTCTTGCTTATCCGGCGTGATTGATACCTGGGTCGATTGGATGGCAAAGTCCAGATAGCCTCGATCCAGGTAGAACGAACGAATGATCTCAAGGTCACCCGCCAGTTTTTCGCGCGCATACTGATCGTTCTTGGTATACCAGGTCATCCAGGTGGGCGTGGACAACCTTAACTGGTCCAGCAGGCGCGCATCTGAGAACTCCTTATTGCCCACGAAGCGGATCGCGGCAATCCGGGCAACCCCGCCTTCCTCAATACTGATATTCAACGACACCCGGTTACGCTCTAGCGGGGTCACCGTACTGGTAACCTGAACCGCATACTTGCCGCGCGACAGATATTGGCGTTTGATTTCCTGTTCCGCGCGCTCAAGAATGCTACGGTCAAAAATACGCGACTCGGCCAGTCCGATATCGGCCAGCACCTGTTCCAACACCTCGTTACTGAATTCCTTGGCGCCTTCTATCTCGACCCCGGAGATGGCCGGCCGTTCACTGACGAACACAATCAGGACATCTTGCTGTACTTCGAGCCGCACGTCACGGAAAAAGCCGGTGGCATAAAGCGCCCGAATTGCCTCACTGGCTTTTGCGTCGGTCATCTGGTCGCCGACTCTTACCGGCAGGTAGCTGAACACAGTACCGGCTTCGATGCGTTGAATCCCTTCAACCCGGATATCCCCGACTGAAAATGGTTCGAACGCCTGGGTCGGCGCAACCCAGCCGATCATGAGCAACAGGCAGAAAGTCAGGCGTAGTGACAGAGCGGAAAACAACGACAGAGGGCCCCTGCATGACAGGTCCGTAAGAGTTTTCGCGCTGTTCTCGTTCTTAAATTTTGTGGCGCGCATCTGGGCAGAATGGACAACCGCCGGTTAGCGGAAGCTCGGTTGCCTGCCGGCAGAACCGAGAGGGCTGGTCATCAAAGACCGGCGCCTCCCTTGTTGTTTCAGGAAGAGAACAATCTGACGAAGTCGTTGAACAGTGCGAGAGACATCATTGCCATGATGATCCCCACTCCCAATTTCTGGGTAAATTCCATAACCCGATCAGATAGCGGCCGGCCACGAATTGCTTCAAGCCCGTAATATACCAAATGCCCTCCATCGAGCACGGGGATCGGAAGCAAATTCAAGACGCCCAGGCTGATGCTGATCAACGCCAGAAAGTTCAGGTAGGCATACCAGCTATGTTTGGCAGTATCACCGGCATAGTTGGCGATCGTAATCGGACCACTCAGGTTCTTGATCGATAACTCGCCAACCAGCATCTTTCCGAACATGCGCAGGGAAAACGCCGACATCTCCCAGGTGCGCTGCACGCCGATCAAAGCCGCTTCTACCGGGCCATGACGAACCAGCTCCATCGCCACCTTATCTTGCAAATTGACACCAATCAGACCGATTTTTCCATCGACGGCATCCTCGTCGGTTGAGTCAACCGGAGCGGGAACCACATCGAACGCCAACTCCTGCCCATCCCGTCGAACCACAAACGGTATAGGCTGGCCCGGGTTCTGGCGAATCGCGGTGATCATCTGCCGCGACCGGTTCACTTTCTGACCGTCCACCGAGACGATGCGATCCCCCGATTGCAGCCCGGCCTTGCCGCCGGCGCTGTCCGGCAGCATTTTTCCGATCAAGACGGCGCCAGACGCAATGTCCAGGCCAAGCAAGCTCATGAAGTTCTTGTTTTCAGCGGAGCCAGCCGGCAATGTCGAGGTATCCAGGGCAATCGTCTGGTCCGCGCCATTTCGGTTAAGACGAATCGGCACAACCGCCTGCTCGATCACGGGCTCCAACAGTTTGAGTCGCACGTCATTCCACGACCGGATCACATCGCCATCTATCGTCAGAATACGATCGCCGCGCTGCAAGCCAGCCTGCGCCGCAGGCGTCCCAACCGTTGGCTGGGTGATGATTGCTGACGGCTCCTGAACTCCGATCAGGCCCAGTAAGGCGTACAACACCATCGCAAGAATAAAATTGGCAACCGGTCCACCGAGTACGATGATCGCGCGGGCGAAAAGCGTTTGCTGGGTGAACGAGCGCGGCAAGTCTTCGGGCGGGATCTCATCCCGGCTCTGGGCCCGTTCATCCACCATTGAGACAAACCCGCCCAGCGGAATTGCCGAGAATGTCCATTCAGTCTGGTCGGGTCCGATTTTCCAGCTCAGCAACGGTTTGCCGAATCCGATCGAGAAGCGCAAAACCTTGACATCGAAATATCTCGCGGCCAGGTAATGTCCCATCTCATGGACAAAAATCAGTAGCGTCAGCGCGATCAGAAACGCAATTATGGTCAGCAAGGCTTAGCTTCCGGTAACAGTTAGGTGGTCTCGTGCCAGCTGGCGGGCCTCGCCATCAAGGGCAATTACCTGCTCAACAGTATCAGGTCCTTGCCGACCAGACAGTGAATCCAGCACAAAACGGTTAATTTCAGCGATATCGGTAAATCCGATCGAGCGGTCCAGAAACGCTTGTACCGCAATTTCATTGGCTGCATTCAATACGCAGGGCCCAACGGCACTCTCCATTGCCTCAATGGCCAGCTGCAGACAGGGAAAGCGCTCGGTATCCATGATTTCGAAGTCGAGACGGCCGATTTCAGCCAGCGACAAGGCGCCCACCCCGCTCTGAATGCGATCCGGAAAAGCCAGGGCATGCGCAATAGGCGTGCGCATATCCGGGTTTCCCATTTGCGCCAGTGTCGAGCCGTCACTGTACTCAACCATCGAATGAACAATGCTTTGCGGGTGAACCACGACATCCAGGCCGGCCGCCGGCATGTCGAACAGATAGTGGGCTTCGATCAGTTCGAGCCCTTTATTCATCATGGTGGCGGAATCGACTGAAATCTTGCGGCCCATTTCCCAGTTCGGATGAGCACAAGCCTGCTCAGGCGTGACCGCCTTCATCTCTTGCGACGTCCATTGCCGAAAAGGCCCGCCAGATGCCGTGAGGATAATTCGCTGTACTTGTCGCTCAGCACTGCCATTCAGGCGCGGTAAGGCATTGGCGACCCGCTGCGCCTGCTCAGCCGGCAGGCATTGGAACACCGCATTATGCTCACTATCGACCGGCAGAATCTCGGCCCGCCCTTCGCGGCAGGCCGCCATAAACAAGCTCCCAGCCATCACCAGAGCCTCTTTGTTGGCCAGCAATACCCGCTTGCCAGCACGCCCGGCAGCCAGCGTTGGAGCCAGTCCCGCCGCCCCGACAATCGCAGCCATTACCGCCGTCACCGGCTGGGCTGCTGCCACCTCCTCCAGGGCTGCCTGCCCGAGCAATATGGCGGTCGACGGAGCCCCGCCCAACGGTTCAAGCGCTGCATTCAAGCGGTCTGCGGCAGCCCGGTCAGGCACCACGGCAAAAGCCGGATTGAACCGGACACATTGCTCGGCCAATAATTGCATACGGGAGTAACCGGTCAGCGCATACACGGCATATTGCGCCGGGTGCCGAGCGATGACGTCAAGCGTGCTGCAACCGATAGACCCGGTTGATCCGAGAATCGTGATCATTTGCTTAGCAGTCATTGCAATACCCGATGCAATAGCGCCACGCACGGCATGACCGGGATCAACGCGTCGATCCGGTCCAGCACACCGCCGTGACCTGGCAGGCTGTTGCCGCTGTCTTTAACACCGGCACGACGCTTAAGGACTGATTCAAATAAATCGCCAACAATTGACAATGCCCCCAGAGCAGCCAGTACCAGTATTGCCAACAATGGTCCGGTCACCTCGACCAGGCGCGCCGGCAGGGTTTGGTTCAGCGCCGGCGCCGCTGCGGCCACCAGACTGATCACCACAACCAGAAAGACCCCGCCGATCGCCCCTTCCCAGCTTTTGCCCGGACTGATCGCCGGCGCCAGCTTCCGGCGACCGAAAGCCTTGCCGCAGAAGTACGCGCCAATGTCTGCAATCCAGACAATTGCCATTGCGGCGATCAACGGTAAGAAACCGAGTTCGCGCAAATCAACCAGTGCAAGCCAGCATGCAAACAGCAAAACCCCGGCCAGCCAGCCGAATCCGGGCACCTCGCGGCGCAGAGACAAAAAGCCTACCGTGATCCAATAAACGACTGCGACTATCAGCACAGCGGTTGAGATCCAGCCGCCCCATTCCGGCTCCCAGTGATCAAGACCCAGCCAGGCAACGCCAATAGCAAGCATCATCACGGCATAAGTATTCGGCCTTGATCCAGCCTCACCGCCTGCTGGTAGCAATTGCAGACGGCGCCATTCCCAGCCGCTGACAACCACGAACACGAGACTCGCGACGCTCCAGATCCAGGTCGGCTCAAAAACCATCGCCGGCAGCAATACGACTAACAGACAGACCGCAGTGATGATCCGCGTGCGCAGCATTAAGCAGCTTCTATCTGAGCACTGGTACGCCCGAACCGACGCTCGCGTCCGCTATAGGACTCCAGCGCCTTGGCAAACGCCTCGGCACCGAAATCCGGCCAGTAGGAATCCGTGAAATAAAGTTCGGTGTACGCCAGTTGCCACAGCAAAAAATTGCTGATCCGCTGCTCGCCGCCGGTACGGATGAATAAATCCGGTTCCGGCGCGTAAGCCATGGACAAATGCTCGGCCAATAACTCCTCTGGAATTGCCTGCTGGTTGTCAGGGTCGGCAAACTCAGGGTGTTTGATCATGACTTGTTTCATCGCCTGCAGGATGTCCCAGCGCCCGCCGTAGTTGGCGGCAATCGTCAACACCAAGCCTTTATTCTGAGCAGTCCGGTGCTCGGCCTGCTTGATCAACTCGCGCAAACGGGGTTCGAATGATGTCAGTTCGCCGACCACTTTTAGCCGAATATCGTTGGCCCGCAACTGCGCGATTTCTCGCTCAAGGGCACGGACAAACAGACTCATCAAAATGGAAACTTCGTCTTGCGGGCGACGCCAGTTCTCAGAACTGAACGCGAACAATGTCACATAGCGCACGCCTGCGGCGGCAGCCGCTTCGATGGTCCGGCGCACCGCTTCGACACCTTTGACGTGTCCGGCGGCACGCGGCAACCGGCGCTGCGTGGCCCATCGACCATTGCCATCCATGATGATCGCAACATGTTGCGGTACATCGTTTGTCTCAGGCAAGGTTTCGGTTGAGCTTTTATGCACGAGAATATTGAAATCCAGCCCGCGATTCCCGTCTCCGGCAGCCAGAGTCACAGCCGCCAGACAGAAACCGTCAGACTGTCATGATCTCCTGTTCCTTGGATTCGATGATCTTGTCGATTTCGGCAATACTGCGATCGGTGAGTTTCTGAACCGACTCCTGCCCGCGCCGCTCTTCGTCTTCAGAGACTTCTTTGTCTTTGACGAGTCGCTTGAATTGATCATTCGCATCACGACGCAGATTGCGCACCGCAACTTTCGCCTGTTCGCCATCATTGCGAACAACCTTGGTCAGCTCTTTGCGTCGCTCTTCAGAAAGCGGCGGCATCGGAACGCGCAGCAGATCGCCCATTGCAGCCGGATTCAGCCCCAGATCTGATTCTCGAATCGCTTTGTCGATCACAGCGGTCATGTTTTTTTCCCAGGCAGTCACACCAACGGTCCGAGAATCGATCAAGGTGACATTGGCTACCTGCGATACCGGCACCATCGACCCGTAGTATTCGACCTGGACGTGGTCAAGAATTCCGGTACTCGCCCGACCCGTGCGAATCTTGGTCAGGGCCAGTTTCAGGGACTCGATTGACTTGAGCATCTTGGCTTCCGATGCCTGAGAAATTTCGGCAATACTCATGCTGCCTCCGCAAACAGGGTCAGGTCAACGCTCAGAGGTGGACATGGGTGCCCTCGTCGGCTCCCGAAATCACCCGCTTCAACGCACCTTCTTTCAAAATAGAAAAGACATTAATTGGCAGTCCCTGATCGCGACAAAGCGCAAAAGCGGTCGCGTCCATGACTTTCAGGTTCTCACCAATGGCCTGATCAAAACTAATACTCGAATACCGGGTTGCCTCGGGGAACCGGTTGGGATCGGCATTGTAGATGCCATCAACTTTGGTCGCCTTGACAACAATTTCGGCACCAATTTCTGCGCCACGCAGCGCGGCCGCCGTATCGGTAGTAAAGAATGGGTTACCCGTTCCGGCAGCAAAAATCAACACTTTGCCTTCTTCAAGGTAACGCAAGGCCTTGGGCCGAATATAAGGCTCAACCACTTGCTCGATCTTGAGGGCCGATTGCACCCGCGCAGCGACGCCAGCCTGGCGGAAAGCGTCCTGCAGTGCCAGCGCATTCATGACGGTCGCGAGCATCCCCATGTAGTCGGCGGTCGCGCGATCCATTCCCGCTGCGCCAAGAGCAACACCGCGAAAAATGTTACCGCCGCCAATAACGACCGCAACCTCGACACCCGAACTGGCAATGTCGCTAATTTCGGCAACCATTCGGCCCATGGTTTCCTGATTGATGCCGTAGGCATCATCGCCCATCAAGGACTCGCCCGAAAGCTTTAGTAGTACTCGCTTATAGCCTGCCGGCTTTTCCTTCGGGTTATTCACTATCATCAAGACCTTTGAAGTTCAAACACGGCCGGTGTTTACAGCAAACACCGGGGCATACCGACAAAGTGCCGAAGCACGGGCGAATTAACGACCGGCAGCAGCGGCCTGAGCTGCCACTTCTGCAGCAAAGTCAGCGGTTTGTTTCTCAATACCTTCACCGACCACATACAGGGTGAAGCTTGCGACTTCTGCCTTGTTTTGGGTCAGCAGTTTTTCGACCGACAGTTTGTCGTCTTTCACGAACGGCTGGCCCAGCAAGGTCACTTCTTTTAGATACTTGGCAATCGTGCCTTCAACCATCTTCTCGACGATCTCGGGCGGCTTGCCAGATTCGGCTGCCTTAGCTTTGGCGACTGAGCGCTCGCGCTCGATGTCTTGCTCGGGCACACCGGTACGGTCCAGCGACTTGGGTTTGGTCGCAGCGATATGCATGGCCAGGTCTTTGCCCAGCTGTGCGTCGCCACCAACCAGATCCAGGAGCACCCCGATCTTGCTGCCGCCGTGAATATATGACGAGAACCGGCCTTTGGCTTCAACCCGCTCAAACCGACGCAAGGTCATATTCTCGCCGATCTTGCCAATCAGCGCCGTACGCGTGTCTTCAACCGATTTGCCGTCAATCGTCAGCGCAGACAAAGCGCTGATATCAGCCGGCTGCTGATCGATAACCAGTTTGGCGCAAGCGTCAGAGAACGCCAGAAAATCGTCGTTCTTGGCAACAAAGTCGGTTTCGCAGTTGATCTCCAGGATTGAGGCAACTTTTTCGTCCGCGCTCAACTGAATAACCACCAGACCCTCGGACGCTACCCGCCCGGCCGCCTTATTGGCTTTGCTACCGAGCTTGACCCGCAAAAGCTCTTCTGCTTTTGCCATGTCGCCGTCGGCCTCGGTCAACGCTTTTTTGCACTCCATCATGGGCGCGTCGGTCTTGACCCGCAAGTCTTTGACCATCGATGCCGTGATTGCAGTCATTGAATACTTCCTTCACTTGATTGATTTCCGCCCACAAGCTCTTCGGGAGACAAAGAGGCTTGTGGGCGTCAGGTTAGATTGTTTACCGCTTACTGGTCTATCAGGACTCTTCCACTTCAACAAAATCGTCCTGACCTTCTTCCGGTGCGACTATTTCTTGCAATGAAGCTGACTTGCCCGCCAGGATGGCATCGGCTGCGCCTTGTGCATACAGCTTGATGGCACGGCCGGAGTCATCATTACCAGGAATGACGTAATCGACATCGAGGGGGGAGTGGTTGGTGTCAACGACGGCAATAATGGGAATACCCAGTTTGCGAGCTTCGGTGACAGCAATTTTATGGAAGCCGACGTCAATGACGAACAAGGCGTCCGGCAGACCGTTCATGTCTTTGATACCGCCCAGACTACGGGTAAGTTTCTCGTGCTCGCGGGTGAACATGAGAGCCTCTTTCTTGGGCATACGCTCAAGACCGCCATCCTCAATCGTTGCATCCATGTCGCGCAGACGCTTGATCGAAGCTTTCACTGTCTTGAAGTTGGTCAACATGCCACCAAGCCAGCGCTGGTCAACATAAGGCATTCCAGCCCGGCTGGCCTCTTCGGCGATCACTTCACGAGCCTGACGCTTGGTGCCGACGAACAGGATCGAGCCCTTGTTGGCTGCCAGCTTACCCATGTAGTTCATGGCGTCCTGGAACAACACAACGGTCTGCTCCAGGTTGATGATGTGAATCTTGTTCCGGTGGCCAAAGATGTATTGCGACATCTTGGGGTTCCAGTAACGTGTCTGGTGACCGAAATGGACACCAGCTTCCAGCATTTGCCGCATGGATACGGACATATTAAAACTCCAGTTTGGGTTCATTCTGACAGTCGCGGGCTGGTCTTTTATAAGCAGGCGATAGGAAAAGTGCCCTACCGTGCTCTGACCGAAATACACGCCGCGGTTTCAATCAACACAAGATCAAATCCGGCGACGCGACCCAAAACCCTGCGATCTGCGCGATTTACTTCTAAAAACTCAACGATTTACTGCAAACTACGATTTACTGCAAACTTTTACTGCAACCTAATTATCTGCGCGCTCAGTAGGCGGTCGCTCATTACCAGGCGGTCGATCACTAGGCGGTCGATCATCACGCAACCTCGCCGCCTCATACTCCGTCCGCAACGCGTGCGCTTCAGATAACCTATAATCTTAACATGTCAGCAGAGATAAAATCACCAGAAGATATCGAGGCCATGCGCATCGCCGGGCGACTAGCGTCTGAAGTCCTTGATTACATTGAGCCGTTCGTCGTACCAGGAGTCACCACCGGGGAGCTGGACAAGTTGTGCCATGACTACATGGTTGACGTTCAGGGCACCATCCCCGCCACACTGGGCTATGCGCCGCCAGGCTATACCCCTTATCCGGCGTCCATTTGCACCTCGGTCAACCACACAGTCTGTCACGGCATTCCGGGCGATAAGAAACTCAAAAGCGGCGATGTCGTCAATATCGACGTTACCGTCATCCGGAATGGCTTTCACGGCGATACCAGCAGGATGTTTTACGCTGGCGCACCGTCCATCGCCTCACACCGACTCTGTGAGCTGACCCGGGAATGCATGTGGCTTGGCATAGACGTCATCAAGCCTGGCGCAAAACTTGGCGATATCGGCCATGCAATTCAGGTTCATGCTGAGTCAGCAGGCTTTTCGGTAGTCCGCGAATTCTGCGGTCATGGGATCGGCCGCCGGTTTCATGAAGAACCCCAGATTCTCCATTATGGCCGACCAGGTACCGGCATGGAGCTCCAACCGGGCATGATTTTCACCGTCGAGCCGATGATCAACGCGGGCCGCCGCGAGGTCCGCGAAATGTCCGATGGCTGGACGATCGTCACCCGTGACCGCAGCCTGTCGGCCCAGTGGGAGCATACGGTCCTCGTGACGGAGACCGGATACGATGTCCTGACGGTTTCTGAAAAAGCCCCCGGAAAGCCTGAGCTTTTGTCCAAGACCGCTTAACGCGGGCCAACCCCTATCGTGTTTAAACCGGGAGCCTCACCGTGAGCGACCAGACCCTGCAAATTGACCCAACCGTCTGGCGCGAACAATATGCGGCCCAGCGCGAACACCTGATTGAGCGCTTCCGCGAAGACCGGGACCCGGCAGGCATCACCAGCGGCATTAGTAAAGCCGCCGACGCGGCTCTGGGCAAACTGTGGCGCGAATGTGAGCTAGACGACGGCGCCGCTCTGTTCGCTGTTGGCGGCTACGGTCGCGGTGAACTGTTCCCGCACTCTGATGTAGATCTCCTCGTCCTGATCAAAGAGCCTCCAGCCGGTGAGTTTGCCCACCGGATCGAAGCTTTCGTCGGTGGCTGCTGGGATCTGGGTATGGCAATCGGCCACTCCGTTCGTACCGTCGAGGAATGTGTCAGCGAGCAAGAAGCCGACATAACCGTTCAAACCGCACTGTTTGAGCGGCGCATGCTCACAGGCAGCAGAAAACTCGCGGCAGAGCTCGATACTGCACTGCTGAACACTCCGGACCCGAGCGACTTCTTTTCGGCGAAAACGGCTGAGATGCGGCAACGCCATCAAAAGTTCGTGAACACGCCATACAGTCTTGAGCCTAATACCAAGGAGAGCCCTGGTGGGCTGCGGGATTTGCAAACCCTCCGCTGGGTCGCCTGCGCGGCGGGTCTGGGCAAAACCTGGTCCGCGCTCACGACTAGCGGCCTGGTCACAGCCAGTGAATTACAAATGCTACGCCACAATGAGCGCCAGATCCGGCGCATCCGGACGGCTTTGCATATTTGTGCAGACCGCTGTGAAGACAGACTGATTTTTGACTTGCAAGGGACAGTGGCAGACCTGCTCGGCTATACAGACCGACAGGGGCGCCGAGCCTCCGAGCAGTTGATGCAGCGCTACTACCGCGCCGCCAAAACCGTCACCCAGCTCACGACCATCTTGCTGCAGAACATTGATGAGCGACTCAGCGATCGCGAAGATGTGCCTTCCGAACCGCTGGACGAAGAGTTCTGCAGTCGCGACCGTTTGTTGGAGCCTCGCGATCTTGAAGTGTTCAAACGCGAACCCGCCGCGATTTTTCGGGCGTTTCTGCACCTTCAGAAGCAGTCTAGCCTGCGCGGCATGACCACCGCCACCTGGCGCGCCATGTGGAACGCGAGAACCCTCATCGACGCCTCGTTCCGCCGCGACAAATCGAACCGAGCGTTGTTCATGGAAATCCTTCAGGCACCACGCGGCGTGACCCATGCACTGCGCTGGATGAACAAGTGGTCGATTCTGGGTCACTACCTGCCGGCTTTCCGACGCATTGTGGGTCGGATGCAGCATGACTTGTTCCATGTTTACACGGTTGACCAACACATCATGACCGTGGTCCGCAATCTGCGACGCTTTGAAATCCCGGAGCATGCCCATGAATTTCCGGTGTGCAGCCAGTTAATGGCCGGTGTAGAGCGGCCTTGGGTCCTGGTAGTAGGCGCACTGTTTCATGATATTGCCAAAGGGCGTGGTGGTGATCACTCCGTGCTGGGCGCCGTCGATGCCCGTCGGTTCTGTCGTCAGCACAGCATGGATACTGAAGCGACGGAATTGGTCGTCTTCCTGGTTGAGCACCACCTGACCATGTCGACTGTCGCCCAGAAGAAAGACCTGACAGATCCAGAAACCATTGCGGAATTCGCCAAGATTGTCGAAACCGAAGATCGCCTGATCGCCCTTTATCTGCTGACCGTGGCTGATATCCGAGGCACCAGTCCGAAAGTCTGGAATGGCTGGAAAGCGAAACTTCTGGTGGACTTGTTCCGGGCGACCAAACGGTATCTGGCCGGCGATCAACCTGATAATGCAGAACGAATCGGCGCCCGTCGTCGCGAAGCCATTCGCATCCTGGACTTGTATGCAATCCACGCAAGCGTTTACGAACCATTCTGGAAAGAACTGGATATCGGTTATTTTCTGAAAACCGAAGGCCAGGATATGGCCTGGCACGCCCGCGTCCTCGGGCCGCACGTCAACAGCAAAGACCCGATTGTGCAGTCAAGAGTCGCGCCATTCGGCGAAGGTTTTCAAGTCTGCGTTTACGTCCCTGACCATGAAGACTTATTCAGCCGGCTGTGCGGGTTTTTCGACTCTGCAAATCTATCCATCCTTGACGCGCAGATTCACACGACTCAAACCGGCTATGCGCTGGATACTTTCCTGGTCGTGGACCGGTTAGGCGAAACCTCGTATCGCCAGAGGCTGGCATTGGTTGAGCACGATCTGACAAACACGCTGAAACAGCGGCCCACACTAAAACCTCCTTCCCGATTCCGCCCGTCCAGAAGATCGCGCTCGTTCCCGATCAAACCGACCGTCAGCCTGATGGCGGACACTCATCAAGAGCGTTATCTGCTCACCGTGGTTGCCAACGACCGCCCTGGTTTACTGTATTCAATCGCCCTGATTCTGGCCCGTCACGGAATTTCCATCTACATTGCCCGAATCATGACCCTGGGCGAAAGAGTTGAAGATACCTTCGTGATTGACGGGTTTGCCTTGACCAACCCAAAACAGCAATTGCATATTGAAGCAGAACTCCTGGCCAACCTCAAACTACCGGTCTAAGCGGTTTTGCACACCGCGGCGATGATGGTTCGCACCCGGCCCATCGTTTGATCGAGAATCGGGCCGATTGCGTCAAGGGAGATTGCCTTGCGGCTATCCCCCAGCCCGGCAGCATGATTGGCGACGACCGCGAGGGTTGCATATGGCACAGCCTGCTCGCGCGCCAGCGCGGCTTCCGGCATTCCCGTCATGCCAACCAGATCACACCCATCCCGTTTCATTCGTTCTATTTCTGCTGCGGTCTCCAGGCGCGGGCCTTGCGTGCAGCCATAGGTACCGCCATCGATGAACGACTCACCAGCGGCGGCCGCCGCTGCGGCAAACCGGCTACGCATGCCTGAGTCGTAGGGTTCGGTGAAATCAATATGCGTGACCGGTTCGTCAGGGCTGTCAAAGTAGGTATTGTTGCGATCGTAGGTGTAGTCAATCAGTTGATCTGGTATGACGATTGTGCCGGGGCCGCAATCGTCCCGAATGCCACCGACAGTAGCCACCGAGATGATCCCGCTGACGCCCATTTCTTTCAGCGCCCAGATATTGGCGCGATAGTTGATTCGATGCGGCGCCAGCGTATGTCCGTAACCGTGCCGGGCCAGGAAAACCAGTTCGACGCCGTCGAGCTCTCCGATGGTCAACGCGCAAGACGGATCGCCCCATGGTGTCCTGGCCACCTGACGCCGGCTATTGGTCAGCCCCGCTAGTTTGGCCAGACCGCTTCCACCAATAACCGCAAACATCAGATTTTCTCCTGTTAGGTTTGATCATTGCCGTGCGCATCAATCAGCGCGCGCAACTGGGCTTCACTTAAGACCGGAACACCCAGTTTTTCCGCCTTGGCCAGTTTACTGCCGGCCGCCTCGCCGGCCACAAGATAGCTGGTCTTGCCGCTGACCGAACCGGTCACCTGCCCGCCGTGGCTTCTGATCAGTGCCCCTGCCTCATCGCGACTCATGGACGGTAACGTCCCGGTAATAACAAAAACACTCCCGGCCAGGGCTTGTTCCTGCGCCTCATCGGAGAGCTCGCCAACTGGAGTCACCTCCCATTCAATCCCGGCCTTCAGGAGTTTGTCGATGACCTCGCGATTCGAGGACTCGCTCAGAAAATGGCTCAAACTGGCGAATATTTCCGGGCCCAGCCCTTCGAGCGGCACCGGCTCCAGGGATTCACCTTTGGTCCGGCGCCGGGCGTTTTCTTTTTGAACCTCGGCCTTGACTGCGAGCAATGCGTCAAAGTCTTCGGCCGCCAGTGCCTCGACAGTCCCGTAATGTTCGGCCAGCGTTCGCGCAACCTCCTCGCCAACATGGCGAATTCCCAGCGCAAAAAGAAAACGGGCAAATTCAGTCTTCTTTGAGCCGGCAATCGCGGCCAGAAGGTTCGCCGCAGATTTCTCGCCCATTCGCGGCAATGATTGCAGGGTTGCGCTATCCAGGGAGTAGATATCGGCAGGCGTTTTCAGGATTTCGGCATCGACAAGTTGCTCGACCAGTTTGTCGCCCAGGCCTTCAATGTCCATCGCCCGACGTTGTGCAAAATGACGCAACGCCTGTTTGCGCTGAGCAGCGCAGATCAATCCGCCCACACAACGCCAGGCGGCCTCGTCCGGGTCGCGTTCGGTTGCTGAGCCACAGACCGGACAATGCGCCGGCATTTCAAACGGATTATCACCGGCCGCGGTTTCCGGGCTACGACGCTCGGGTAGCGCGCGCACTACCTGAGGAATAACATCGCCCGCGCGCCTGACAACGACCCAGTCGTTCGCGCGCAGATCTTTACGGCGAATTTCATCTTCATTGTGCAAGGTGGCATTGCTGACCGTCGTGCCGCCGACAAATACCGGCTCAAGGCGTGCCACAGGGGTGAGCGCACCCGTCCGCCCAACCTGAATATCAATATCCAGCAAGCGAGTGAGCGCCTCTTCCGCCGGGAACTTGTGAGCCACAGCGTAACGCGGCGCTTTCGCGACGAAACCCGCTTTTTTCTGCATCTCCCGGCTGTCCAGTTTGTAGACAACTCCGTCAATGTCGAAAGGCAGATTCGGACGTGCCTGCCCGACACGGCTGAAGAAGCCGAGCAGACCTTCAACGCCTAGAACCTGCTCATGCGGTTTACCCACGGGAAAACCGAGTGTTTGCAGCCAGTCAAGAACGCCACTCTGCGATTCCGGCACAGTCACTTCCTGGACCGCCCCAATTGCATAGGCCAGAAAGCGTAAGCGCCGCCTGGCCGTGATCGCCGGGTCAAGCTGACGCAGACTGCCAGCGGCCGCATTGCGTGGATTAACGAATGCTTTCTCGCCGGCTTTCTCCTGGGCCTGATTCAGTCTGGCGAAATCGGCGCGGTACATCAACACTTCGCCGCGCACCTCAAGGAGTGGCGGAGCGAATCCGTCTCTTAAGATCAACGGAATGGCTCCGATTGTTTTCAGGTTGGCTGTAATGTCCTCACCAACCCGGCCATCACCACGCGTCGCGCCGCGAACGAACACACCCGACTCATATTGCAGACTGACCGCAAGCCCGTCGTATTTCAGCTCGCAGTTGTAGGTCAGCGATTCGTTAGGGTCTGCCTTAAGCAAATCGCTTAGGCGACGATCAAACGCAACGACTTCTTCCTCCGACAGAGCATTGCCGAGCGACAGCATTGGTTCCCGGTGGCGAATTTCCTGAAACGCACTGGACGGAACGCCGCCAACTCGCTGCGTCGGAGAGCCGGGATCCAGCAGTGACGGATTCGCCTGCTCGAGCGCTTGCAACTGGCGCAGCATCCGGTCGTATTCGGCATCAGGCACGGTCGGGGCATCGAGCACGTAGTACTCATGCTCATACTGGATCAGCGCCGCCTTTAGAGCGTCGATTTGCTCGGCAATAGTGCTGGTTGCCATCAATGACCGGCCTGGATCAGTCGGAATTGTAGACCTGGCGGGCCAGATCAGATCCGGCCGGAACGCCGGCCGCCAGCAGCGCCTGGTAGTGAATATCCAGTTGCGATTCGATGCGTTCGAATAGCGGGTTGTCGATCAGGCGACCACTATCGTCGATCATCTTGCCGTCATAGGCCTGCGCGAACTTCCAAGCGCACTCGACCATCTGACGAATTGGTTGCAGCTCACGCGGAATCGTCGGGACATCAAGAATCATCACGATTCGATTGGCGGCCTGATCAAACTCTACTGAGTTGATTGTCCAGCCGTCGTCGCTGATGTTCAGAAATTTATTGCCGGTTTCATTGCCGGCCACTGGCTGCAGATTCTGCTCCCGGGCAAATGCGGCGAACTGTTCCGCATCTATCGGCTGCTCGGTTTCCACATTAACCGCAACCTGCGCGTCTAGCGAGGCAACTTCCGCGTCCAGCACCCGACTACGGATCAGGACGACATTCATATCGGGCACATTGACCAGTACGCCCAGCTTGTCACCGACCTCGCTGACCAGGCGGACAAACTCGGAATACTCGACCCCGTCAACCGGGCCTTGTCGATTCACCTGAAGCAATTCGAAGCGCAACAAACCGTAGCTCGCGCCAGCGCTGATTGGCATAGTTTTGAGCTCATGCCCGGGCATCTCCGGCGCGCTACAGGCACTGACTCTGATGGGTTTTGTTCCGGCCCGGTCTATCCCGGCTGTCAGTGTCAGCAGATCAGCACCGCTCATCTCCTGGGGCAATTCCAAAGAGACACTGGTCACATACTTGCTGGCGCTACGGTCCAGATCAATACCCGCCCAGCCAGCCGTGGGTTGGTCCGGTTCGGCGGCAGCCGGGTCGGCCGAGCGGATCGTCTCGGCACCGGGTTCAATCTCATCCTGTTCGGGCATGGCGGCCGACCCGTCTGCCGACGCCTGAATCAGCTGATCGGGTTCTACCGCTGCAGGTTCAACCGGAGCTGGTTCAGCCGGTGCTGGTTCAACCGGCCTCTGAATGGCTGGTGCCGGGGCCGCGGGCTCGCCCACTACCGCCACCGGTTCAAGCTCGCCGCCATCCTGCTGTCCGACCGCGGCAGACTCAACTTCTGCCAGAGTCTTTTCAATCTCGCCGACCAATTGATCGGAAATTTCCTCATCGGCAGGAGCGCGAGCCGATTCTTCCAGTTCGGCTGCCGTCGGGTCGAACTGGCTCGCCTGTCGCCAGTCCAGGCCTTGATCCGCAGGACTGTCTGAAGCCCCGGTCCCGTCAGCTGAGCCGGTGACCCAATCTGATTTGGCGACTGCCGGTTGCGGGGCCGGATCCGCTGCCAGCTGATTGCTGGCCGGGTCGTCGTGTTGAGCCTGTGCCCCCGCCGCCGCCTGCCAATCAGTGACCGATACAACACCATCCGCCTGCGGTTGCGTTGCCACTGCTTGCGGCGAGGCGTCAGCCGGCTCTGCTGGCTCGGTCACACTGAAACTAGGCTCCTGTCGCTGAAAGCTGTCGTTCCGGGCCGCGACTGGTTCGCTGGCATTGAGGTGGTTTTGAGTGCGCGGCGACCGGTTTGTCCAAAAGTTATAGGCGGCCAGCGCCGCGATTGCCAGAACAATCAGAATCAGCAGGCTTAGGCCAAGACTACTCATGCGGCTTCGGCGAAAGCCGCCGCCGCATCAAGGTCCACAGCAACGATTCGGGATACCCCTCGCTCTTGCATCGTCACACCAATAAGTTGTTGGGCCATTTCCATCGCAATCTTGTTGTGGGTAATAAACAGGAACTGCGTATTCTCGGACATTCGGGTCACCATGTTCCGATAGCGCTCGGTATTGGCATCATCCAGCGGCGCGTCAACCTCATCGAGCAGGCAAAACGGAGCTGGATTGAGCTGAAACAACGAAAACACCAGTGCGATCGCGGTCAGCGCTTTCTCGCCCCCGGACAACAAGTGAATGGATGAATTGCGTTTGCCCGGCGGATGGGCCATGACCTGAACGCCGGAATCAAGAATTTCCTCGCCCGTCAGCACCAGTTTTGCGTCCCCGCCACCAAATAATTCCGGAAACAGTTTTCCAAAGCCGATATTGACCGCATCAAAAGTCTTTTGAAGCAGTTCACGGGTTTCCATGTCGATCCGGTGGATCGCATCTTCCAGCGTGGCAATGGCCTCGTTAAGGTCGGCAGACTGGCTGTCGAGAAAGCCTTTACGCTCGGAGGCTTCCTTCAGTTCGTCGAGCGCCGCAAGATTGACCGGGCCCAGGGCGTCAATCGCCCGATTCAGGCGGGTCACCTCAGAGGCCAGCCAGGATGCCCGGGGAGGCTCCTCAAATTTCTCGAGTAAGCCTTGTTCGGCAGATGCTTCAATGCCTACTTCGTCCAACTGCTCCTGAAACTGAACAACCGCCAAACGGGCAGCCTGCTCCTTGAGTTGTGCTTCATTAACCTGTTGTGTCAGTGGCTCACGCTCACGCTCGGTCCGTAAACGCGCTTCGTCTGCGCTCTTGAGCTCTGCCGAGAGTTCGTCCTGGCGATTTCGAGCCATCGCCAGTGCCTGCTCGCGCTCGGTCTGGGTTTCCAGCGCTGCCTGACGTTGTTCATCAAGCACAGAGGTATCGAATTCGCCAAGCCTGGTTTGAATTGACTCCGCCTGGGCAGTCAGTTCATCGTGCCGGCTGCCACTGTGACTGATCGTCTGAGCCAACCGCTCAAGACGCTCTCCGATCGAGCGCTCCTCGTAGGTCGTGGACTGCAAGTTTGACTCAGCCTGGCGAACGCGATCCCGGGCAATCTGCAGCGTTGTTTCAGCGTGCGAGACCTGCTCACGCTGAAGACTGACGGTTTCATCAAACTCGGCGCGAGATTCTTCAAGTCCATCAAACCGGTTTTGGGCCTGCTCAAGCGATTGATTCAGTTCCGCCAGAGATTCTTCGCATTCGGTCAGCTCCGCGCGCAAACGCTCATCGTCGTTGCGCCACTGAGTGGCCTCCTGCTCGGCACGCTGGGCGGTAATCCGGGCGGCCGACAACGCCTGAGCGAGTTGATCAAATCCGGACTGAGCCTCATTTAGCGACTTGCGTAGTGAAACTGCCGCAGACTCAATCGAATCAGCATGTTGACGTGCCTCACTGACCAGCAGGTTCTGCGCTCGCTGCTCCAGCGCCAGATTTTCCAGTTCTTTCTGGCGTTGCAACACACCTTCCTGCTCACTATCGGTCGCAAACCAGTGCAAAGAGGTGGTCGAAATCTGATGACCCGCGCGAATGATGAATGCCCCACCGGGGGGGAGTAAATCACGACGGGCCAGCGCGTCTGACAAAGACTCGGCAACATAAAAGCCATCCAGCCATTGATTCAGATGCTGTTGCACGACGTTCTCGCCGCTGCGAGCCATTGTCGCCAGCGGCTTGAGCGAGTCAGGTTTGCTCGGCTCGTAGGGCTTGTCAGACGGAGAAAATAAGACCAGCTTGGCCGGTGGCTCACTGGAATCTACCATCTGGAACGCGGCGTCGAGAGAGTCGATCTGTACTGCCGTTACCCGCTCACGCAAGACGTTCTCGATGGCGGTTTCCCATCCGTCCTGGATTCGGAATCGCTGCCAGAGTGGTGACAGTTCACCCAGCCCTTGTCCGCCAAGCCAGCCGCCCATCTCGTTCTGTTTGTCCAGCCGCTCCTGTAACTCCTGCAGCGCTCCAATCCGTGCCTCAATCTGCGAGAGTCTGGACTGCGCCTCCCGCAGCGCTTCCTGGGCCGGCAGACGCTGAGCGTCTGCGCTGTGCCACTGCTCCTGCACAGAAGCCAGAGTCGTCTGCGCGGTGGCTTCCTGCGCCACCGCAGCGGTCAACGCCGCCTGCGCCAACTGCAGGGCGTCTCCGTCGAGCCGGCTCAACAGCCTCTGTTGCTCCAGTGCTCTTGCCTGACGCGTTTTGAGTCGCTCAGCCCGCTCACTGAGCCCCTGAATTTCGGTCCGGCGGATTTCAAGCTCGCGGCGATTGTCCTCATGCTGGCTTCGCACTGACTCAAAACGCTCACGGGTCTCTTGCAACGCCTCCTCGGCCGCCTCCAGCTCCCGACCGCCGGCCTCAACAGCAAGTTCTCCTTCACTGCGGGCCTGCTGCACCCGAACCAGGTTATCGGCAGCTTCCAGACGCTCTTTTTCAGCATCGTCAGCCGTACTGCGAAGCCGCTGGATTTCTGTTTTGAGCCGGTCAGCCTGGAGTTCGAGATCATTGCGGGTATCAGTGATCCGTCGAATTTCAGATTCGAGCCGACTGACCTCCGCGTTGGCCTCATAGAAAGCGCCCTGCGCTTCATGAACATCGTTGCCCACTTCGCGATGCTGTTCCCGCAGGGCTTCGGCCCGGTTCTCGGTTTCACGCAGCTCAGCGGTACGGGCTTCTAAGGCTGTTTGCGCCGAAGCAGCCGACGCTGCCGCCTTGAGCTGGCCTTGTTCGGCGTCGTGACGGCGGATGATCCATTGCACCCGCTGCTTTAGCGTGCGCTCTTCGTCCATCTCGCGATATTTGGTTGCGACCTCTGACTGCGCGCTCAGGCGGGTGATCTGGGCAGTCAGCTCCCGGTCAATGTCTTCAACCCGAGTCAGGTTCTCACGGGTTCCGGAGAGCCGGTTTTCGGTTTCGCGACGCCGCTCTTTGTACTTGGAAACCCCTGCGGCTTCTTCCAGAAAGACCCGCAACTCGTCTGGTTTGGCTTCGATGATCCTCGATACGGTTCCCTGGCCGATGATTGCGTAGGCTCTTGGGCCAAGACCCGTACCCAGGAACATGTCATGCACGTCTCGGCGACGAACCGTCTGGTTATTGATGTGATAGACCGACTGGTTGTCCCGTGAAAGCGTACGGCGCACCGAAATCTCGGCATAGCCGGCCCAGCTTCCGCCAATCCGGCCAAGCGAATTGTCAAAGACCAGTTCAACCGAGGCCCGCGCAGCCGGTTTGCGTTCTGAAGAGCCGCTGAAGATGACATCTTGCATGGACTCGCCGCGCAATTCAGAGGCTTTGCTTTCGCCGAGCACCCATCGCACCGCATCCATGACGTTGGACTTGCCACAGCCATTAGGGCCGACAACCCCAACCAGCTGACTGGGGATGAGAAAGGCAGTGGGATCAACGAATGACTTAAAACCCGACAGTTTGATTTGTTTTAAACGCAAGGCTTTCCCCTCAGGCAGGTTACAGGCCAAGCGAATAGGCCGTACGAGCTGGCAGGTTCGCGCAACTGAACAGCAATTGCCTGAAGCTTCATTTCTATTTCCGGTCGATTTTTGTCGAACCGGTCCGTCGAGTCCAAAGGGCGCAGTGAAAGAGCCGGTCACCCCCGTTGATCACCCCGAAAACCACCGAAGTGAGCAAGGCCGCTGAGTGCACCGCTTGGAAGCGAATGATAGCACCGCGCCCGGCATTCCCAGAAGCGGCAAGTCGGTCACTATTCTGTAGTATTCAGGCCCGGCACCAACGCCCGATTCAGATAGAAAACTCATGCCAAGTCAGCCCAGTCGCATCCTTGAAACCTTTGATAATCCGGCTCCTGAGCGGAATTATCTAATTCATATCGAAGTCCCCGAATTCACCTGCCTGTGCCCGCTCACCGGTCAACCAGACTTTGCGACAATCGAAATTGACTATGTCTCGGACAAAAAGAATGTCGAGCTGAAGAGTCTGAAAAGTTACATGTGGTCATTTCGCAATGAAGGCGCGTTCCATGAGGCCTGCACCAATCAGATTCTGAATGAACTGGTCGCGGCGATTTCCCCCCGATTTATGCGGATCACTGCTCGCTGGTATGTACGCGGCGGCATCTTTACAACCGTCCGGGCAGAACATCAGGCCCCCGGGTTTGAACTGCAGCCCGTAATCGACCTGGGTCAGTTTGACTCCGGGCGCAATACCCGTTGATCCCATGAACCCACGATTCCGCCAACTCAAGCCCTACCCCTTTGAACGCTACCGGGAAATCCTGACTGGTGTTGAACCAGTTACAGACGCCGCGTTTATCGACTTGTCCATAGGTGAGCCCAAACACCCCACCCCGGAACTCATCAAGACGGCCCTGGTTGCCAGCCTGGACGGGCTCGGCGCCTATCCACCAACCAGCGGCCAGATTGACCTGCGATCCACAATCGCCCAGTGGCTGGAAGCCCGGTTCGCGCCGGCCCGCGTAGACCCTGCGACCGAGGTCTTGCCGGTGCTGGGCTCCCGAGAAGCGTTATTCGCCCTTACCCAGACGATTATCGACCCGGGTCAACAGCCCATCGTGATCAGCCCAAACCCGTTCTATCAGATCTACGAAGGGGCAGCTTTCCTGGCCGGCGCCGACATTCATTACGTCGCGCAGACACCCGGAGCGGCGCAGACCTGCGACTGGGCCAGCATTGACCAGACGACCTGGGCGCGCTGCGCCTTGCTGTTCGTCTGCACTCCCGGCAATCCGACCGGATCAGTCATCAAATTGGATGAATGGAAGCAATTATTCGAACTTCAGGATAAATACGGTTTCGTGATTGCCGCCGACGAGTGCTATAGCGAGCTATATCCGGAAACCGGGCAAGCCCCAATTGGAGGGCTGCAGGCCGCCGCCTTGCTGGGTCGCCATAACCAGAAATTGATCGTTTTTGGCAGCTTGTCAAAACGCTCCAACGCCCCCGGTATGCGCTCAGGGTATGTTTCGGGCGATCCCGAAATAATCGCTGCGTTCCTGAAATACCGGACCTACCACGGCAGCGCGATGAGTCCACCGGTCCAGCAGGCGTCTATTGCCGCCTGGCGCGATGAATCACATGTTGCACAAAACCGGGCGCTCTATGACCAGAAATACCAGGCTGTGGTGCCAGTTCTGGCGCCGGGCCTGCAAGTTAGCAGACCTGAAGCGGGTTTTTACCTGTGGGCTACCGTCCCCGGCGGCGATGACGTCCGGTTCAGCGTTGAACTGTACCGTCAATATAATGTCCGGGTGCTGCCAGGCAGCCTGCTGGGCCGCGAGATTGACGGGGTCAATCCGGGAGCCGGCAGGATCCGAATTGCTCTGGTTGCCCCACTGGAAAGCTGTATTGAGGCCGCCGGCCGCATTGCCAGTTTCTGCGGTCAGTACCAACCCTGAACAATACCTGGCGCCGCCCTGCCCACAGGCCCGGCAACCCACTTATTAGACCTAACCGACTTACCTGACCAATTACGGAACCACTATGAGCCAGTTACAAAATCTGATCGAAACCGCCTGGGATGCCAGAGCTGATATCAGCCCCGAAAGTGCCACCGCCGAACTACGCGACGCCGTCACCCAGGCAATTGCCGACCTGGACCAGGGCCGCGCCCGCGTGGCCGAAAAAATCGATGGTGAATGGGTTGTGCACCAATGGCTCAAGAAGGCTGTGCTTTTGTCATTCAGGTTACGCGACAACGAGCCGATGCAGGCCGGCAACCTGCAGTTCTACGACAAAGTCCCGACCAAGTTCGACGGATTCGGCGATGCCGACTTCGGAGCCGGCGGTTATCGGGTTGTGCCACCGGCAGTCGCCCGACGCGGCGCGTACATCGCTCGCAACGTGGTTTTGATGCCTTCTTATGTGAATATTGGGGCGTATGTCGATGAAGGCACGATGGTAGACACCTGGGCAACAGTCGGTTCCTGTGCCCAGATTGGTCGCAACGTCCATCTTTCCGGCGGCGTCGGTATCGGCGGGGTTCTTGAGCCTCTCCAGGCCAATCCGACCATTATCGAAGACAACTGTTTTATCGGGGCCCGCTCAGAAGTCGTCGAGGGGGTCATTGTTGAAGAGAACTCGGTGCTTGCCATGGGCGTGTTTATCAGCCAAAGCACCAAGATTTACGAGCGTAGTACCGGTGAAATCCATTACGGCCGGGTGCCTTCAGGCTCTGTCGTTGTACCCGGAAGCCTGCCTTCCAGCGATGGCAAGGTGAGTTTGTACTGCGCAGTGATTGTGAAGCGTGTTGATGCGCAGACTCGCGCCAAGACCGCTATTAATGAGCTTTTACGCGGGGATTAATGCATGTCGTCCGGCCGAATGGAAAAACTATTGCACTTCATGGCAGAGAAGAAAGCCTCTGACCTGTTTCTATCGGCCGGATCCCCAGTCCAGATCAAACTGAACGGCGTCACCCGCCCGATTAATGAGCAAACGCTCGATCCGGCGATGGTGGAGTCATTGATTCGCGAGATCGTTACCGAACGCCAGTGGCAATCGTTTGATCTCGAACACGAACTCAATATCGGCTATGGCCTGCGTGACGTGGGCAGCTTCCGGGTAAACGTGTTTCAGCAGCGCGGCACGCCAGCGGTTGTGGTCCGATTCATTCCTGGGACAATTCCTTCTCTTGGCGACCTGAATCTTCCCGAAGAACTCTCAGAACTGGTCTTGGAGAAACGCGGACTGCTGCTGATGGTCGGGGCAACCGGCTCCGGTAAATCGACCTCGCTGGCTGCGATGATCGACCATCGCAACGAGAACAAACCAGGACACATCCTGACCCTCGAAGATCCGATTGAATTTACCTTCCGGAATAAACGCTCCATTGTTAACCAGCGCCAGATCGGCACTGATACCGCTTCCATCGATGTCGCGCTGAAAAATGCCATGCGTCAGGCACCGGACTGCATCCTGATCGGCGAAATTCGCGATACCAATGCCATGTCACAGGCTCTGGCCTACGCCCAGTCAGGCCACCTGGTGCTGGCCACTATGCATGCGAACAACTCCAATCACGCGCTAAACCGTATCATCAGCTTTTATTCGCCGGAAAACCGGCGGGCACTGCTATCCGATATGGCAGCGACCCTTAAAGCGGTGGTTTCGCAACGCCTGGTGAAGTCCAATACCGGCGGACGCATACCGGCTGTCGAGGTCATGCTGAATACCCGCCTGATTGCCGAATTAATCGAACAAGCCCGCCTGACCGAAGTCAAAGACGCGATGGAAAAGAGCCTGGCACCCGGCTCGGTGACCTTCGATCAGTCACTGGCCCGCCTGGTCCGCCAGAAGCTGATTTCCAAGCAAGACGCGATGGCCAATGCGGATTCCCCAACGAATCTGCTCTGGAACCTGGAGAACGTTGCCGCGCCCGAAGGAGAGGCCCCACCCAGCCAGCCGGACCAGTCACCAGGCTCGGCGCGGGCCCTTATCGCCGGCCAGGAAGTGACCGGAGACCCTGCGGTTGATGCGATCTCGGCGCTCCGGGGCGCCGATGTGGCAGAATCCGAGGCAGAATCTGAAAACAACCCTTCCTTCTCTGACTTCCTACTGAATGTCTGATTCATGACCGGCGTTACCCTCTACGGAATCAGGAATTGCGACCAAGTCCGCAAAGCCCGAAAACTACTGGACAAGCATCAAATCGAGTACCGTTTTCATGACTTTCGTGCCGACGGACTGGAACCGGTATTGCTCGACCAATGGTTTAAACATGTTCCCTGGGATGCGCTTCTCAACCGCCGGGGGACAACTTGGCGCAAAATGCCGGAATCGACTCGCCAGAGCATTGTCGATCAGCAAACGGCTCGCGCTGCAATGGTGGCTGAACCAACACTGATTCGCCGCCCGGTATTAACTGCCGGCGACGATGTTCTGGTGGGATTTTCTGAAACGGTGTACGCCCGTACCCTGAACCTGCCTGAATCCTGATGACCGCTGACCCTGTTCTCGACCTAACCCGCCAACTCATCGCGCTAAGGTCGGTAACACCCGATGACGCCGGTTGCCTGCCCCTGATCGCCAAACGTCTCGAAGCGGTGGGTTTTACCTGCGACCTCCTCCCGTTTGGCGATACGCTCAATCTCTGGGCCAGACTCACTGGCGCCGAAGCTGGCCCGCTCCTGGCGCTGGCCGGCCATACCGATGTCGTTCCGACCGGGCCTCTGGACCAATGGGACACAGACCCGTTCACCCCGACCGAAAAAGACGGCCTGTTGTACGGTCGTGGCGCCGCCGACATGAAGGCGTCACTAGCTGCATTCGTCGTGGCCAGCGAAGAGTTCGCCCGCACCCGGCAGCCCAAAGGCTCGCTGGCTCTGCTCCTGACTTCTGACGAAGAAGGGCCGGCAACCGATGGCACCGTCCGGGTGGTTGACTGGCTGCGCGACCAACAAATCAACCTTGACTACTGCATCGTGGGCGAGCCTACCTCTGGGGCGCGCTTCGGAGACACCATCAAGAACGGTCGGCGTGGTTCACTCTCGGGCAAATTGACGGTTATTGGTGTGCAAGGCCATATTGCTTATCCACACTTGGCGCAGAACCCGGTTCATCTGCTGGCACCAGCGCTGACCGAACTTAGCCAGACCGTCTGGGATGAGGGCAATGAATTTTTCCCGGCGACAACCTGGCAGGTCTCGAACATCCATGCCGGCACCGGCGCATCCAACATCATTCCCGGGAACTGTGTCGTTGATTTCAACTTTCGGTTTTCAACCGAATCAACGGCCGACGGGCTCAAACAACGTGTGACCGAAATCCTGCAACGCCACGGCGTTACCTTCGAGATAACCTGGAGACTCTCAGGTAATCCGTTCCTGACCCAACCCGGCGCGCTTTCAGAGGCGCTGCAACAGTCAATTGAGCAGCATACGAAATGCCAGGCTGAACTATCGACCACCGGCGGTACCTCTGACGGCCGGTTTATCGCCAGCATCTGCGAGCAAGTGGTCGAATTCGGCCCTCGCAACGCAAGCATCCACAAGGTAAATGAGCATGTCTGCATTGCAGACTTAGAACCGCTCAAAAACATCTACCGGACGACGTTCGAGAAGTTGCTTTAGTGCGGTCATTTGATTCAAAGACTGCGATGACATCAGACACCCCGATACCTCGCCAGGCCTTTGATCTGGCCGAAGCGGCAAAAACCGTCGAGACGATTCACGACCTCGTGCGGGTCGGCGTCTCTGCTTTCACGGCAGCCAACTTATCTTACGGCCACGGTACCAGCGGTGCGTACGACGAATCGGTCGCACTGGTACTCTGGGCGCTTCACCTACCCCCTGATTCGCCTGACATTTTGTTTGCCGCCCGCGTAACACCTGCCGAAACCGCGCTGTCGATCCAAGCCATGACAAGCCGGATTAACTCGCGGGCGCCACTGGGTTACATCACTGGCGAAACCTGGTTCCGAGGGCTGCGCTTTCTCAGTGACCGCCGCGCACTGATCCCGCGCTCACTGTTGGTTGAAGCCATGCAAGAGAGTCTGACAGACTGGCTTGAAATCCATCAGCCGGAATGGTTTGACCTCCCGCTTCAAGACCGCAACATTCTCGACCTATGCACCGGTGGCGGCAGTGTAGCCATCCATGCAGCCCTCCAGTTTCCCAGCGCTGCGGTCACCGCAGTCGATATTGACGCGCAGGCACTCGCCTTGTGTCGTGAAAACCTGGCGCTGCATAACCTCTCGGAGCAGGTCGTCTTGTGTCAGTCAGACTTATTCGACAAGGTCACGGCACCGGCCCGATTTGACCTGGTTCTCAGCAACCCCCCATATGTGCCGACAGCCAGCATGGCACGGCTACCTGACGAGTTTCAAGCAGAACCCGAGATCGCCCTGGCCGCTGGCACAGACGGCATGCAGGTGATCAAGAATATTCTTACCCAGACGACAGACAGACTCACCCCGGACGGCTTGCTAATCCTTGAAATCGGCCATCAGATCGACGACTTCCTTGCAGCCTTCCCGGGCCTGTCATTTGCCGCGTTGGCCGTTGACGCCGGCGATGAAATGATTCTTCTGATGACCTCCGACCAACTGCGCGAAGCTGCCATCCAATGATTCGTTTCAAAGATCTGACCATTTCCCGGGGCGGCATCAACCTGCTCGAAAATATTGAAGTCGCAATAGTTCCGGGCGAGAAGCTGGCGATCATCGGACCTAACGGGGCGGGTAAAACAACCCTGATGCGGGCGCTGACCGGTGAAGTCCTGGCCGACGGTGGAGACATTGAGATGGCGAGCATGACTACCGTCGTGTTAACCCAGCAGCCCCCCTCAAGCACGCTGCCGGCATGGCAACATGTGGTGGCGACCGACCCTGCCCTGACGGCCGCCAACGATGCTCTCGCTGTTGCGAATGAACAAGACGACGGCCTGGCCATTGCCCAGGCGCTGGATGCCTGGCAGCTCGCCGGCGGTGCGGACGCCGAAGCCCGTTGCAAAGAGTTGCTGCATGGCCTGGGGTTCGGACACCAAATGGCCAACCAGGCGGTCGATCAGTTGTCCGGTGGCTGGCGAATGCGTCTGAACCTGGCGTCATGCCTGTTTCGCCCCAGTGAATTGATGCTGCTGGATGAACCGACCAACCACCTCGATCTTGATGCGATTTTGTGGCTTGAACGCAGACTGCGGCGCTACGAAGGCACTTTGCTGGTTATTTCGCACGATCGGGACTTTCTTGATGGCGTCGTGGACGGCACGCTGTCAATCGAAAACAAAGACTTGCGCCGTTATCGCGGCGGCTACAGCGCCTGCGAACGACAGCGTGCTGAACGGGCGCAACATGAACAGCGCTCGGCCGAGCAGACCAAACGCCAGGCCGACCACCTGCAACAGTTTATTGATCGTTTCCGCGCCCAGGCAAACAAGGCACGACAGGTGCAGAGCCGCATCAAGGCGATGGAAAAACTCCAGGTCGCCGCGCCATTGCAAGCCTCACGCAAACTGCGCCTGGCCTTGCCGGATGTGGGCAATCTACCCAACCCGGTGATGCACACAGAACATCTCAGCGCGGGCTATGACAATAAGCCCCTGCTGGATAACATCACACTCAAGGTCGAACGCGGCGACCGGATCGGCATTCTCGGTCGTAATGGCCAGGGCAAAACAACGCTAATCCGAACCCTGATCGGCAATCTGGCGCCGGTTGCCGGCCTGCTTCAGGCCTCGCCGCAAGTCAGGGTTTCCTATTTCGAGCAGGATGCGGTCGATCACCTGCCAGCCCAGGACTCACCGCTGGATTACCTGCGCCGGGAAACACTACGTCACCGCAGCGTCGCCCCGCCGGACAGCGAATTACGCGGCTGGCTGGGACGCTTTGGTTTTGCCCAGGAAGATGCACTGCGGGCCATCGGGCCGATGTCGGGCGGCGAACGCGCCCGATTGGTGTTATCTGCGATCCTCTGGTCAAAACCCCAATGGCTGGTTCTTGATGAACCAACCAATCACCTCGATGGTGATACCCGAGACTCACTAACAGAGGCTCTACTGGACTTCTCTGGGGTCCTGATGGTCGTCTCTCATGACCGTTATCTACTGCGCGCCTGCGTTGACCGGTTTCTACTGGTCAACAACGGTCTGGTCAGTGAATTTGACGGTGATCTTGACGACTACGCCAAACTGCTCGCGGAGGGGGCAACTGCTGCCCGACAATCCGGTGGGTCAGGCAAACCGGGCCAGGCAGTCGACGGCCGCTCCAAGAAGGAGCAACGTCGCGATGCAGCCAACAAGCGCGCCGAACAAGCCGCCAGGCTCAAACCCCTGCGCCGGAAAATCAACGCCCTGGATGCGCAGATGGACCGCCTTGGTCGCCAGATCGAGGCATTGGACAAACAGCTCAGCGACCCTGAAATCTACGAAAACAACGAGCAACTGACGCAACTAAATCGCGAACGGGCTAACCGCGTCAGCGAGCGCGAAACCCTGGAACTGGAGTGGCTGGATCTGGCCGGCCAACTCGAAGCAGAATCATCGCCGGCGGAGTAAGACACAACAAACTCGACGATTCAGAGACCCTGATAAACTGGTTGATTACCTGTAATTCTACTCTGACCAAATATGAACGCAGCATCAAAGAGTGTCCGCAGCGCTGTCATCGGCACTGGCGCAATGGGTCGCGGTATCGCCCAGATTCTGGCCCTGGGTGGTCATACGGTTGGCTTGTACGACCAACAGGCTGATGCAGTAAGCAATGCGATCGAGTCCCTGCGAAAAGTTTTTGCCCGACTGGTCGAAAAAGGCAAGTTACCAGCGGCCGAAGCCGAGCAGGCGCTCAACCGACTGCAACCGGTTGCAAAACTCGAAGATCTCTCCGAAAGCGAGTTGGTCATCGAGGCCATTCTCGAAAAACTCGAGGTCAAACAAACCCTGTTTCAATCGCTCGAAGCCATTGTTGCCCCGGATGCTGTTTTAGCCAGCAACACTTCGTCTTTATCCATCACAGCCATTGCGAGCGGCTGCAAACATCCGGAACGAGTCGCCGGCTACCATTTTTTCAATCCCGTACCGCTGATGAAAGTGGTCGAGGTTGTCCAAGGCGCCCGTACCGACCCCAAAGTCATCGATCAGCTTTGCGAGCTTGCCAGTCAGATCGGGCATCGCGCGGTCAGAGCTGACGACTCGCCAGGTTTCATTGTGAACCATGCCGGCCGCGGCTACAGCACAGAGTCACTTAAAGCGCTTGGCGAAGGCGTCGCGAGTGTCCCTGTTATCGACACCATCCTGCGCGAACATGTCAACTTTGAAGGCCGGGGATTCCGTCTCGGACCGTTCGAGCTGATGGACTTGACCGGGCTCGATGTCTCCCACCCCGTCATGCTGTCAATCTCCGAACAGTTTTACACCGAACCCCGTTTCCGCCCATCGACAATCGCGGCCCAACGTTATGCCGCCGGCTTGTTCGGTCGCAAGACATCGGCTGGCTTCTATGAGTATCAAGACGGCCAGCAGATTAAGTCTGATGCGCCTGAAAGCCCCCCAGCCGCAGTTTCCGGCATACGCGTCTGGGTTGCCCCGGGCCCCGAGCAGGAACATTTGAACGCAACATGCGAGGCGCTGGGGGCCGCTATCGACAGCGGCGAGCAAGCCGCCCCCGATAGTCTCATTCTGCTCGCACCGCTCGGTCATGATGCCGCCACGGCCGCCGCCGGTCTCGATGCCACGCGCTGTGTCGCGATCGACACCTTGTTTCCATACGGCCATCAGGCCTGCAAGCGCCGCGTGTTAATGAAAACGGCGGCCACCCGGCCCGACATCATTGACAGCGCCACCGGCTTGTTTGCCAGCGACGGCGCCAAAGTTAGTGTGTTGCGCGACAGCGCCGGATTCGTTTCGCAGCGGGTCGTGGCAATGATCATTGCAATCGCCTGCGAAATTGCCCAGCAACGAATTGCCAGCGTCGCTGATATCGACGACGCCGTGCGCATCGGCCTGGGCTATCCGCTTGGCCCGATATCAATGGGAGACGCACTCGGAGCTGAGCGCGTGCAAACCTTACTGGCCAATCTTCATAGTGTCACTCTGGACCCGCGTTACCGCCCATCACTCTGGATACAACGCCGTGCGCAGCTTGGGCTGGCGTTGACCACTCAGGACTAATCAGACCAAACAATGTCAAAAGAAACCGATTCGGCAGATCAAAACGCTCAGTTCTCCGGCACGATGCCGGTTTCCTCGCGTCAGCAATTCGACCTGGACTCCCTACGCGAATACCTCGTGGACAAACTCCCCGATACCAAGGGAGAACTTTCTATTGAGCAATTCAAAGGCGGCCAATCCAACCCGACCTTCAAGTTGACCTGGGGTGATCGCTCTTATGTCATGCGCTCGAAACCCGGACCAGCAGCAAAACTGCTGCCATCTGCTCATGCTGTAGACCGGGAATACCGGATCATCAATGCATTGGCCAATACCGACGTTCCCGTGCCGGAAGCTTATTGTCTGTGCGAAGACGAAGACATCGTCGGACGGGCCTTTTACGTGATGGATTTTGTTCAGGGTCGCGTCTTGTGGGAACAAGCGCTGCCGGGCATGGCCAATTCCGAAAGAGCCGCCATTTATGATGAGATGAACCGCGTCATCGCCGCGCTTCATCAGGTCGATTACAAAGCGCTGGGCCTGGAAGATTTTGGCCGGCCTGGCAACTATTTTGTCCGGCAGATCAATCGCTGGACCAAGCAGTACAGAGCCTCTGAAACAGAGAAAATCCCGGCAATGGATGAGTTGATTGCCTGGCTGCCCGAGAACATTCCGGACGGTGAAGAATCCAGTATTGTTCATGGTGATTTCCGGCTCGACAACTTGATCTTCGACCAGAAATCAAGTCGCGCGTTGGCTGTTCTCGACTGGGAGCTCTCAACTATCGGCCACCCGCTCGCTGATTTTTCCTACCATTGCATGGGTTATCACATTGCCCCGGGACAGTTCCGGGGAATCGGCGGACTGGATCACGAGGCGTTGGGCATCCCGAGCGAACAAGACTACATCAAGCGCTACTGCGAACGAACCGGACGCGACGGAGTCGATCACTGGAACTTCTATTTAGCCTACAACATGTTCAGATTGTCGGGGATCCTGCAGGGAATCATGAAACGGGTGGTGGACGGAACCGCCTCAAACGACAAAGCGCGCGAAGCCGGGGCCCGCGCCAGACCATTGGCGGAGATGGGCTGGGCAATCGTTCAGGCAAACCAATAACTCCAGCAGCCGTCCTGAGACGCGCTGGCAAACCTCTATCGGAGACAAGACCATGGAATTTAACTACTCAACCCGTTGCGAAGAACTGCGGAGTCGCTTGCTCAGCTTTATGGATGAGCATATTTATCCGAACGAAGCCCGCTTCCACGCAGAAATTGAAGAAAACCGGAAGGCCGGCAATGTCTGGGTACCAACCAAAATCATTGAAGAGCTGAAACCCAAGGCCCGCGAAGCCGGCTTGTGGAATCTGTTCCTGCCTAAATCTGACCGGGTCCCCGAGGGCCTGTCCAATCTGGACTACGCGCCCTTGTGCGAGATCATGGGCAGAGTGCACTGGGCGCCTGAAGTATTTAACTGTTCAGCCCCTGATACCGGCAACATGGAAACGCTCGAGCGCTACGCTGCCGAGCCGATCAAACGCGAATGGCTTGACCCCTTACTAGCAGGCGAACTGCGGTCTGCTTTTGCGATGACTGAACCTGAGGTAGCCTCTTCAGATGCGACCAATATTGAATCGCGCATCGAACGAAAAGGCGACAAGTACATCATCAACGGCCGCAAATGGTGGACCTCAGGCGCCGGAGACCCCCGCTGCAAGGTTTACATTTTCATGGGCAAGACTGACCCGGAGGCAGGCCGCCACGAACAGCAGTCCATGATCGTCGTTCCAGCCGACACCCCGGGAATCACTGTCTTGCGCCCACTGTCCGTGTTTGGCTATGACGACGCACCGCACGGCCACTGTGAGGTCTTGTTCGAGAATGTCGAAGTGCCGGCTGACAATATTCTGCTTGGCGAAGGCCGTGGCTTTGAGATCGCCCAGGGCCGTCTTGGACCGGGCCGTATTCATCATTGCATGCGCTCAATCGGTGCAGCGGAGCGTTGCCTGGAGCTGATGTGCAAGCGTCTCAACGATCGCGTGGCATTCGGCAAACCCATTTCCAAGCAAGGCGTCTGGCAGGAGCGCGTCGCTGATGCCCGCTGCATGATCGACCAGGCCCGCCTGCTGACCCTGCGCGCCGCTTACATGATGGATACCGTTGGCAACAAGGTGGCCAAAGCCGAAATTGCCATGATTAAAGTCGTTGCGCCGATCATGGCCTGTCAGATTGCTGACTGGGCCATTCAGGCGCACGGTGGTGGTGGCGTTAGTGGTGACTTTCCCGTCGCCTCAATTTATGCTCACCAGCGAACCCTGCGCCTGGCGGACGGTCCCGATGAAGTACATCGGGTCGCGATTGCCAAGATCGAAATGGCCAAACACCTGGGCATTCCCACAGCTAACGATGCCTCCACGATGCCGATTACCCGAGGCAGCTGATGATCGACTTGTACACGTGGCCAACGCCTAACGGCCACAAGATCCACATCATGCTTGAGGAAGCCAACCTTCCTTATGCAATCCACCCGGTCGATATCGGCCGGGGGGAACAGTTTGACCCAAGCTTTTTAACCATCAGCCCAAACAATCGCATTCCCGCAATTGTTGACCAGAACGGGCCCGATGATCGCCCATTAAGCCTGTTTGAGTCAGGGGCGATACTGGTTTACCTGGCAGGCAAAAGTGGTCGCTTTCTACCCAAGACTGATCGCGAACGCTTCAAGATGCTGGAATGGGTCATGTGGCAAGTGGGAGGCTTTGGCCCAATGCTGGGACAAGCCCACCACTTCCGGATGTTTACGCCGGACAAGATTCCTTACGCATACGACCGCTACACGAACGAAGCCAATCGGCTCTACCGTATCCTGAACAAACAACTGGAAAAGACCCGGGCGTTTGTATCAGGACGCCAATACACAATCGCCGACATGGCCGTATTTCCCTGGTGCCGGTCGTTCGCAAACCAGGGCGTGGACATGGCTTCTTACCCGGCGGTGCAGCGCTGGTTCGATGCCATCAACGGGCGCCCGGCAGTTAAGCGCGCGCTCAGTACGCTGGCAGACTATCGCCGCCCGGTAACCGACGACGAAGCCCGCGAGGTACTGTTCGGGAGTCGCCAGTACGCGCAGCGCTGATCTGGCAGGTTTGAGCGACCGGGCAGACCGCCCGGCTTACTGAACCGGGCCGTCGAAGCCGTCTGGCACCGGAAAGGCCATCACTTCGATGCCTTCATCGGCCAATTCTGCGGCTTCCTCAGGCGTCGCGACGCCTCGAATACCGCGTTCAGGCGCTTCGTTGTAATGAATGCGCCGTGCTTCTTCAGCAAAGCGTTCCCCGACATCTTCGGTGTTAGCCTGAACAAGCTTGGCCATCTGGGCCCAGAGCTTTTGCATCTGAACTGATGTCGGTTGTGCCATCATCTGGCGCGAATCGTCGGTAATGGCTTGCTCGCTCGGAGCCGACGGCGCAGAGGCATTACCCAGGTTAAGTCTTGGTGCCGACGGCGTTCTGCGAATTTGGTCCGAGCCGCACAGTGGGCACTGAATCAGGCCGTCTTCGAGCTGGCGCTCGTAGTCTTCCTGCGAGCCAAACCAGCCTTCGAATCCATGCTCCTGATCACAACAAAGATTAAATACTTTCATAGGGTGAAGTGTAAGCGTGATCAGACTTTTTTGCATGCCCGGATCGGCCATTAGAAGCCAATTGCACCGACAAAAGGTCATAAAATGAGGTCCGCCTTATCTGAGACACCATGAAAGAAGCCCAATCAGTTTCAATTGAACACGCGATGTTCCGTGATGCCGGATTCGACACAATCATTGACGTGCGAAGCCCCTCCGAATTTGCGCTCGATCACCTCCCCGGTGCAATCAATCTGCCTGTTCTGGACAATCAGGAACGGGAAGTAGTCGGTACCGTCAACGCCAGAGAGTCAGCATTCGCCGCGAAACGCCTGGGCGCCGCAAAAGTAGCAGCCCGGATCAGCGAGATTTTGTCGGGCCCTCTGGCTGGCAAACCACATCAGTGGAAACCGCTGATCTATTGCTGGCGAGGTGGCAACCGATCAGGCAGCCTGGCCACGGTGATGGCCAGAATCGGCTGGCAGACCTCGGTACTGACAGGCGGTTACAAGGCGTACCGACGCTGGGTCATTAACAAAATTGACGACCAGGCGCCGGCGATCAACTTTCACGTTATTGCCGGACGTACCGGTAGTGGCAAAAGTCGAATTCTTCAAAAAATATCCGATACCGGCGCACAAGTGCTCGACCTGGAAGCACTGGCAAATCATCGGGGGTCAGTACTCGGCTTGCTACCGGATCAACAACAACCCTCGCAGAAACTTTTCGAAAGCCGAATCGCTCAGGCACTGGACAAACTGGATGCCGCTCAGCCCGTGTATGTCGAATCAGAGAGTCGCAAGATCGGCCAGGTCCAAATACCCAATTCACTGATAACGACAATGCGCCAGGCGCCCTGCATCGTGATGGATTTTCCAGTCGAAGTTCGGGCACAGTTTCTGATTACGGATTACGCCCATTTTCTGACCCAGCCAGCACAATTGCTCGGTCAGCTCAGCCGCTTAACCGAAATGCATGGCAGGGAGAAAATTGAATCATGGGCGCGCTTGTCTGAAGCGCAACAGTGGCCTGAACTGGTCGAGAGCCTGTTGACTGATCATTACGATCCCGCTTACGACCGTTCGATGCATAAAAATTACAAGCGCCTGGGACAGGCCAGGACCGTCGGCTGGAACCCGGCCTCAACCGGGTTCGACCAGGTATTCCAACAGCTTGCCGAACAAATCATTCGGCTCTGAGCGTCTCTTGCTTACTACTGGGCTGCGGCCGTATCGCCTTGATCGGCGAGAATTCTCGACTCGTATCGTTCTATCTCACTGCGTGCCTTGAGTGATGTCAAATAGGCTTGGAAAGTCTGCTGACCGGCCTGCGGGACTAACTCGGAACTGGTAGCCTCAACGGCCGCGCTCAATTCGGTCTCAGGCAAAGCCTCCACTTTCAGGACTTCAATCACCTCATAGGCACCCGTAGAACTCGAGTGACCGATGAATGCCGGCACTGACGACGCACTGACACCAAACACTTTTGCCATTGCGTCCGCAGGCATACCACCCGACGCACGCGAGACGATCTTCTCGTCCCCGAATCCGGCGGGTTCGGCGCCGCCTTGTAACGCTGCCAGACGCTCTTCGCCCGCCGCTTTGGCTAGCGCCGAAGCCTGCCGGGCACGAACAATCGACTCGGCCTGAGCCTGAACCGCTTCATAGGGTAACAACTTGGCCGGGCGATGCTCGATGATCCGAGCGGCTACCAGCGTATTGTTCCCCGCGTCGATCGCCTCCGTATTCATGCCGCTCTTGATAGTGGCCTCGTTGAACAACGCGGCTACCACCTTTCGGCTGGCCAACGGTGAATCTGCCGCCAGGTTCGGGGTACCGAAACGCCGATATTCATCAAGAGTCTGGATAGTCAAACCGGTTTTTTCGGCTGTTGGCCCCAATGAATCAGGCTCTTCATAAACCGTATTACTGAACGCATCTGAAGCATCGAGATACGCCTCACGAGCTTTCTGCTGGCGTAGCGTGGTTTCTATTTCAGCTTTAACTTCAGTCAGTGGTTTAACGGATTTCGGTCGAATCTCCGTCACTTTAATAATATGAAAGCCAAATTCGGTTTCAACAACATCGCTGATCTGGTCTGCCTCGAGAGCGAACGCGACATCGGCAAACGCCTTTGTCATCGTATCCTGATCAAAATAGCCCAGGTCACCCCCATTAGTGGCGGAACCCGGGTCACCCGATTCGGCTTTCGCGATCTCCGCGAAGTCTTCGCCAGAACGCAAACGTTCCAACAAACCCTGGGCCTTGGATCTTGCTGTGTTTTTGTCAGCCTCGGAAGCGCTTTCGCCGGCTTCGATCAGGATGTGACTGGCGCGGCGCTGAGCCCGCTGACCGAATAGAGACTGATTTTCCTCGTAATATGCGGTAACTTCATCGTCGGTCAACGAAATCTCGTCAGCGAGCGCTTTCTCACTCAGAATAAGATAGTTGATTTTCATTGCTTCCGGTGACTGAAATTCCTGCGGATTCTTGTCGTAGTAATCGCGTCCGGCTTCAGCGGAAATGTCGACTTTCGAAATATAGTCTTCCGGTTTGAATTGTTTTACTTTGACAGTCCGCTTTTCCCGGTTCAAACGTGCCAGACGTCCGGCAACGGTCGTCGGAATAAATGCTGATTCGGTAATGGACTGCGGCAACAACTGAAGCGAAAGATCAGCCCGAATCCCGCCTTCAAACTGGGCCTCGGTCAGGCCTTGAGCTGCCAGTAAGGTTTGATAACGGCCAAAGTCGAAACTGCCGTCTTCCAATTTGACGCCAGGAATTTCCTGAATCGCCTCACGAACGACATCATCAGAAACAGTAAGTCGATTCTCTTGTGCGGTTACCGCCAACAGTCGCTGGTCAACCAGACCTTCAAGAATCTGACGGCGCGCAGCCGGTGTGTCGAACATGGCTGCATCAACCTGATCACCGAGAATTCGGCGCATATTGTCCAGCTGCCCCTGGCGCGCGTTCTCAAACTCCTGCGCGCTGATCGATAATTCACCGACTTTTGCGACGTCATCGTCGCCGCGAAAGAAGCGGTCGTAGCCGGATAGGCCGAAAAAAGCGAATGCGGGAAAAATCAGGATCAGCAGTAGAAACTGCAGTATTTTTCCATGCCCGCGAATGAACTCAAACATGATGAATCATACCCAAGATTAAAGTCGATCGACTGATGACAATCAGCCATTTCAGGCACTCGGCAAGATGAGCGCCCAATAAAAAAGGCGAACAACTGTTCGCCCTTCAACTGTTCTGGCGCCGTCGCTCGCTACTTACAAACCTATAGTGGTGACTATATAGCTTTTTAGTAGCACTTCGGCGCCAATATGGCTCAAACCGCAATCAAACCACTAACCATCTCGGACCGGTATCCGCGATTTGAATTGATCTCCCGAAGATTCAGGCGATCCGTCCAGAAATCGGGTATACCCCAAACATGGGCCTGGGCCTCGATCCGAATTTGGTTTCGATCTGAACTTGCTGATGTTGGCGGAGTGGACGGGACTCGAACCCGCGACCCCCGGCGTGACAGGCCGGTATTCTAACCAACTGAACTACCACTCCAGTTTTTTTGCTAACAACTTAAACTGATCAACATTTGCCAGCACTCGAGGCGCCCCGGTTACAGGACCTCGTGGCAGGCAGACGCCTTATCAGCAGAAATCACTCTGCTGAAGCCGGATGATCATAGCCCGCTGATCAGTGGTGGGTGCTGAGAGGCTCGAACTCCCGACCTACGCCGTGTAAAGGCGCCGCTCTACCAACTGAGCTAAGCACCCCGATCCTAACGGGGCCGATCCTAACGGGGTATTGTTCCGACCCATTATGTTCCGACCCAAATTACTCCCGACCCAATTTCAGCAAGTCAGGTTCGCATCCGACCGCCGCAATTAAGTACAGCCCGCAAGTATATAGCTTTTTTCGATTAACGCGAAGTGAGCATCAAAATTGCGGCGCTGATCTGCAACAATCAGTTAAGCGCGTCTTTCAGGGCCTTACCAGGACGGAACTTCGGCACCTTGGCTGCCTTGATCTTGATGGTTGCGCCGGTCTGAGGATTACGACCAGTCCGTGCCGCACGAGCGCCAACCGCAAACGTACCGAAACCAACGATGGTCACGGTATCGCCAGTTTTAAGAGTGTTGGTCACCCCATCAATCATTGCGTCCAGCGCACGACCAGCTGATGCTTTTGACAGGTCTGCTTCGTCAGCAATGAAATCGATCAATTCAGTCTTGTTCACTTAAGAACCCCCTAGTTGTAAGAATGGACCAGCAAGCAAAAATCGGCTGGGCGCAATTTTTCCCGCCAAGCCCTGGCGGGTTGAACAATGATCAGGACGAAAAACCCGCGGCGAGGCACAGCAATGTTTCCTGGCGATCGGCACTTTGTTTTTCTCGTCGGCCTTCAAGGCTCAGGCAGCGTATTAAATAGACCGGAAACGCTTGTGTCAAGGCGGTCCGCAGGCAATGTGAAATCAAATTGCCTTGACGTAACACCTTGCTACGGGCAATTAGAACGCGACACACATAGACATAGTCAGCACGGCACAACCAACATCGTGTTGATGTCGGCCGTGCCGGCCTCAGCAACCGCTCTGCCGCGTTCTAGTGCGGCAACTGACCCGAACTACCTTTTCGACGTTTTTTGGCGGCTACAGGCGTTTTTCGGGCTGTAGCGCTGGCACGCGAAGCGGCCGGGGCTGGTGCTCTTTCAAGCGCAACTTCCAACACACGATCAATCCATTTGACCGGAACAATCTCAAGACGATTCTTGACATTGTCAGGAATTTCCGCGAGATCCTTGACATTCTCTTCGGGAATCAAAACGGTTTTTATGTTGCCCCGATGCGCTGCCAGCAATTTTTCTTTGAGTCCACCGATTGGTAACACTTCGCCGCGCAACGTAATTTCACCTGTCATTGCCACATCACCACGCACCGGAATACCGGTTAGCATCGACACGATGGCAGTGGTCATGCCAATTCCAGCACTTGGACCATCTTTCGGTGTGGCACCTTCCGGCACATGAATGTGAATATCGTTCTTCTCATGAAAGTCGGCCGGAATACCAAACCGTTCAGCACGGTGGCGCACAACTGTCATGGCCGCCTTGATTGATTCTTGCATAACATCGCCGAGTTTTCCGGTAAACGTCGTCTTGCCTTTGCCCGGAACCGCGACCCCTTCGATCGTCAATAATTCACCGCCCACTTCAGTCCAGGCCAGCCCGGTAACCTGACCCACCTGATTTTCACTTTCAGCGACACCGAAGCTGAATTTGCGCACACCCAGGAATTTATCGAGTGTGGCAGGCGTGACCGATATCTTCTTGCGCGACTTCTGAAGCAGCAAAGTCTTGACGACTTTACGGCAGATTTTGCCAACTTCCCGTTCGAGTGAACGAACACCGGCCTCACGCGTGTAGAAACGGACGATATCTCTGAGCGTGGCTTCGCTGACGGCAATTTCGCTGTCTTTCAAGCCGTTGTTGCGAATCTGTTTGGGAAGCAAATAGCGCTTGGCAATACTGACTTTCTCGTCTTCGGTATAGCCTGACAATCGAATGACCTCAAGCCGATCAAGCAACGGCGCCGGAATATTCAAAGTATTTGCGGTTGCGACAAACATCACGTCTGACAAGTCGTATTCGACTTCAACATAGTGATCAACAAAAGAATTGTTTTGCTCGGGATCCAGCACCTCCAGCAAAGCACTCGAAGGATCACCCCTGAAATCCTGACCCATCTTGTCTACCTCGTCCAGCAGAAACAAGGGATTTCGAACGCCTACCCGGGTCAGACTTTGCAGTATCTTGCCCGGCATAGAGCCGATGTAAGTCCGGCGATGACCGCGGATCTCAGCTTCATCACGCACACCACCTAACGCCATACGTACAAACTTGCGATTGGTGGCTCGGGCAATTGACTGACCCAAAGAGGTTTTACCAACGCCCGGCGGTCCGACCAGACAAAGAATAGGCGCTTTCACGCGTTCAACCCGGGTCTGGACAGCCAGATATTCGAGAATGCGTTCTTTGACTTTCTCAAGACCATGGTGGTCTTCGTCAAGCACCGCTTCAGCCTGAGCAAGGTCGCTTGCTACCTTGCTCTTTTTCTTCCAGGGCAAACCAACAAGCGTGTCGATGTAATTGCGGACAACCGTCGCCTCAGCAGACATCGGCGACATCAATTTGAGTTTCTTGAGTTCAGCGTCAGCTTTCTTGCGTGCCTCCCGCGGCATGCGGGCGGCCACAACTTTCTTCTCTAGTTCTTCGAGGTCAGCACCGTCTTCGCCCTCTCCCAGCTCTTTCTGAATCGCCTTAACCTGCTCGTTCAGATAGTACTCGCGCTGGCTTTTTTCCATCTGGCGTTTGACCCGCCCACGGATTCGTTTTTCGACCTGAAGAATGTCAAGTTCGGTTTCAATCTGAGCCAGCAGTTTTTCGAGCCGTTCGGCAACCGATCGAGTTTCCAGGACGCCTTGCTTCTGATCGATTTTGATCGGCAGATGTGCGCCAATCGTATCGGCCAGGCGACCGTTGTCATCGATGCCGTTAAGCGACGCAAGAATCTCCGGCGGAATCTTCTTATTGAGTTTTACGTATTGATCAAACTGGGTCAGGATCGTGCGCCGCAAGGCTTCGACTTCGGCCGTCTGCGCGTCGCTCTCGTCCATCAGCTCCAGTTCACAGGTGAAGTGTGTTTCACCTTCTTCAACATTCAGCACTCGGGCACGCTGGGCGCCCTCAACCAACACCTTGACGGTGCCGTCGGGAAGTTTGAGCATTTGCAAAATATTTGCCACACAACCGATTTCATAAATGTCCTCGGTACCGGGCTCATCTTTTGAGGCGTTCTTTTGGGCGACCAGCAGGATTTGCTTGCCCGACTCCATCGCAGCCTCAAGGGCTTTGATCGATTTAGCCCTTCCCACAAACAGCGGAATCACCATATGCGGGAAGACGACCACATCTCGCAGGGGCAGCAGCGGAAGGGTCTGGATTGAGTCTGTCATATTGGGCTCCGATTGGCAGATCTTATGAATTGGTGACGCCAGGAATCATTTTCAAGCGGCTTACTGTGCTTGCCCCGCTGGCGAACAACGGAAAGCATACGCTGAAACCCGGAAACAGAAGGTAGCGTCCCCGGTTCAAAAGTGGCATTCATCAGACAATAGACCGCTCAGCGCCAGACGCCACCAGCGGATAGACGGTCGAACGGTGTGGCCCGACGAACCGCAATCGTCGGTAAATATGGTGCGAACCGGGTCTGCGGAACGCACCAGCCGAATCAGTTGGAGTCAGATCCGGACACTTTTGGGGAATCAGCGTAGATAATCAACGGGTCGGCCTCTCCGTTGATCGCCCGTTCATCAACAACCACCTTCTGGACGTTCTGAAGACTGGGCAGGTCAAACATGGTGTCCTGGAGGGATTGCTCCAAAATGGAGCGCAAACCGCGGGCACCAGTATTTCGCTTATGCGCTTTACGGGCAATTGCCTGCAACGCTGACGGGCGAACTTCAAGCTCCACACCTTCCATCAGGAACAACCGCTGGTATTGCTTGATCAGCGCATTCTTGGGTTCGGTCAGAATCTGAACAAAGGCGTCGTCGTTCAGTTCGTCAAGTGTGGCAACAACCGGCAAACGACCCACCAGCTCAGGGATCAAACCGAACTTGATCAGATCTTCCGGTTCGGTCTCGCGCAACACGGCCCCAACGGAACGCTCGGACTCACTGCGAACCTCCGCGCCAAATCCGATTCCTGAGCGTTCGGAGCGCTCACGGATAATTTTGTCCAGGCCGTCAAACGCACCGCCACAGATGAACAGAATATTGGTCGTGTCGATCTGTACGAAATCCTGATTTGGGTGCTTACGGCCGCCCTGCGGCGGCACGGAAGCAACAGTGCCCTCAATCAACTTCAGGAGCGCCTGCTGAACCCCTTCACCCGAAACATCACGCGTGATGGAGGGGTTGTCGGATTTGCGGGAAATCTTGTCGATTTCATCGATATAGACAATGCCGTTCTGCGCTTTATCGACTTCATAATTGCAGTTTTGCAGCAGCTTCTGGATGATGTTCTCGACATCTTCCCCAACATATCCAGCTTCAGTCAGCGTAGTGGCATCGGCAATCACGAACGGGACATTCAGCAAACGGGCAAGTGTCTGCGCTAACAAGGTCTTGCCAGAACCTGTTGGTCCCACCAGCAGAATGTTGCTCTTGGACAATTCGACATCGTCCTTCTTGCCACGATGTCGCAGCCGCTTGTAATGGTTATAAACGGCAACGGCCAGCCCACGCTTGGCCGTGTGTTGACCAATCACGTAATTGTCGAGAATGGTGCGAATTTCCTGTGGCGTCGGCAGACCGCCACCGAGCGCATCAGGAGAGCCTTCAGCCTGAGCTTCATCACGAATGATGTCGTTACATAGCTCGATACATTCATCGCAGATAAATACAGACGGGCCGGCAATGAGTTTGCGAACCTCATGCTGATTCTTGCCACAGAACGAGCAGTAAAGCACTTTCTCGCTGGATCCCTTTTTGTCAGACATGGCGCTCCCTCGGGCCTGCGGTCAGCTTGTGCGGCGCAGTAAATTCATCTGGTGACACGGTTGCATGCGCTGCTTTTCATTGATCGTATTAGATGATGCTACAGGCAGCTTCCCGCGCCGCCTTTCAGCGCTGCTTCACAGCGCTGTACTACGGATCTAAAACCCCGACTCAGTCAGTCTGAGCCCGGGTCTCCAGAACTCGATCGATAATACCGTACTGAGTCGCTTCTTCGGCAGACATGAAGTTATCCCGATCGGTATCTTTCTCGATCGTCTCAAGTGGCTGACCGGTGCTTTCGACCAGAATCTTGTTCAGGCGATCCCGGGTGTAGAGAATCTCCTTGGCGTGAATTTCGATATCTGAGGCCTGACCCTGTGCCCCCCCGGAAGGCTGGTGGATCATGATCCGGGCGTTCGGCAGCGCGAAACGCTTCTCTTTGGCACCGGCAGCCAACAGGAATGAGCCCATACTGGCGGCCAGACCCATGCACAAGGTGCTGACATCCGGTTTGATGAACTTCATGGTGTCATAGATGGACAGGCCGGCGGAGACAGAGCCTCCTGGCGAGTTGATATACAGGGAAATGTCTTTATCCGGATTTTCCGACTCCAGAAACAGGAGTTGGGCAACCACGATATTGGCCGACATGTCCATGACCGGGCCTAGCAGAAAAATGACTCTTTCACGCAACAAACGTGAATAGATATCGAACGCCCGCTCACCTCGACCGCTCTGCTCGACCACCATCGGCACCATGCCGGTATTTTGCGGGCTCTGCCATTGGCTGGACTGGGGTTGTCCGGCCAGGTGGGCGTTGACTAGGTCTTCAAGCAGGTTGTTGCGAGTCATCAGGTTCACTCCGATCGAGGGGCTTTGTTGAGCAGGTGCGCTAAGCGCGCACTCTAGTTGATATAAGGTTTGACCGGCCAGATGCAAGTGCTATTAAGTCGCCAGAGACGCCAGTGGCCGGTCAGATCTGACCGATGGCTCTTAGCCGGCCATCAGTTCATCAAACGGAACGTCTTTGTCTGAAACTTTTGCTTTGTCCATTGCCCAGTCAACCACATTCTGCTCAATGACGATGGCTTCGATTTCGCCAAGGCGTTCGCGGTCACTAAAGTAATGTCGCACAACCTCACCCGGGTTCTCGTAGGCCTGAGCGAACTCTTCAATCTGGCTGCGAATCTGGTCAGGCTTGGCTTGCAGATTCTGCGTCTTGACGATCTCGGCCACCAACAAGCCCAACCGGACCCGTTTTTCAGCCTGCTCGCGAAAAGCGTCATCCGGGATGGGAATGTCATCCATCTTCATGCCGCGGCTGGCCATATCCTGCTTGGCGCGTTCAACCAGGGTATCCCGTTCACCCTCTACCAGGGCTTTGGGCAATTCGAACTGTGCTTGATTCGCCAGAGCATCCATGACGTTGTTTTTGGTGCCGGCCCGCACTCGTTGCGCAACTTCACGGGTCAGATTGGATTCGATATCCGAGCGCATGGTCTCCAGGCTGCCGTTCTCGACCCCCAGTGACTTGGCGAACTCGGCATCCACCTCAGGAAGCACGGGCGCCTCGACTGTTTGAACCGTAACATCGAATTCCGCCTGCTTGCCGGCAAGATTCTCGGCTGAATAATCGTCAGGAAAGGTCACCGGAAACTTGACTGCCGCCCCATCGACCTGTCCGGTTACGCCGGCCTCGAAGTCAGCCAGCATGCGGCCTTCGCCAAGAATGAACTTGAAACCGTCTGCGCTACCGCCTTCAAAAGCTTCGCCATCTACCCGGCCCAGGAAATCGATCGTGACCTGATCACCCTCAGCTGCGCCCCGACCAGCCGGTTCCCACTGAACCCGTTGCTTGCGGAGAATCTCCAGCGTCCGGTCAATTTCGGTGTCAGTTACCGCACAACTAAGCCGTTCGATTTCAAGCGCGGCAGGATCAACCGCCGGCACTTCAGGGTAAATCTCAAATGTCGCGCTAAACGCAACCACCGCGTCGTCGGTGGACTCTGCGTTGTCGATCGAAGGCTGGCCGGCGACGCGAAGCTCATGCTCGGCGACCGCATCGCTGAACGCTTTACTGACCGCATCGCCCATGACTTCAGCATTAACCTGCGCGCCGTAAGACTGCTCAAGCATTTTCATGGGGACTTTGCCGGGCCTGAAACCAGGCATCTTGACCGTCTTGGACAGCTTGCGCAGCCGCTCACCAACTGTCTTTGTGATCTCGGCAACCGGCACGCTAAGTGCCAGCTTTCTTTCGAGTGTCCCGGTTGTTTCTAATGGAGTCGTCATTAAAGTCTTATCGTTTTGGGGGAAACCGGAGAATTCGGAGGTCCTGGCAAGGCCAGTTCAGAAATATCTGGGTTCCCGCTGCTAAAAAGGTCCCACTGCTAATAGGGGTTGCCGTCAATCAATCGTTGTTCAGTAAATCCGCTCAATGTATCCGAGTGGTGCGGTCGAAAGGACTCGAACCTTCACGCTGTTAAGCGCCAGGACCTAAACCTGGTGCGTCTACCAATTCCGCCACGACCGCGAAGCCCGCCATATTAGCGGATTCGGGCAAATATTACCGGGCGACGTCGCCCGTAGCCGACGGCCTGGTTCGAATTTGGCACCCGCTTGCCTTGATTCTGCCTTAATTTGGCCGATATGAGCGCTCTGCCCGTGCCCCTACAATATGGCAATGGTTGGATCCAACGCTCGAGTTAATCCCTGGCACGACCAGGCAAAACACTACGAAAACTTCCCGGTAGGGTCGCTACTGGTACCCGCGTCTCTGAGGCCGGCGATGGCCGCTGTCTATCGATTTGCCCGCTACGGCGACGACGTGGCCGATGAAGGCGATGCGCCCGCCAAGGCCCGGCTCGCTGAGCTCGACCGGATGAGCGATGCCCTCCACGGAAGCTGCCACCACGAGGCGGTCGCCGACCTGAAACCGGTTATTGAAACCCACCGGATTGACCCCGGCCTGTTTGAGGCACTACTGGACGCGTTTCGACAGGACGCCCGAGGGACCGATTATCAAAGCGAAGATCAGGTCCTGGACTATTGCACCCGCTCGGCGAACCCGGTCGGACGCATTGTGTTGCGCCTGTTCGATGCAGATCGCCCCGAATGCCTGGAACCCTCGGATGCCATCTGCACCGCGCTGCAACTGATTAATTTTGGCCAGGACCTGGGTCAGGACATTGAACGCGGACGCTGCTACATTTCTGCCGAGGAATTGCAAAGACATGGCACAAGCCGTGCAGAATTGGCGCAATGCGCCAGGGACCAGAAGATCAACCCCGTGATACGCGCCTTGCTGGACGACCATATTGACCGGAGCCTGCTGATTTTGCAGTCAGGAGCCCCGTTGCTGCGCCTGGTAAAAGGCCGGCTCAAACTCGAACTCGCCGCTATTGTTGCCGGTGGCCGCTCCATCCTGAAAAGAACCGCCCATGAAGACCCTTTTGCTTCCCGGCTCAAACTCGGTAAAGCCGATCTGCCGTCAATCGCGTGGCTGGCCCTGTCACTTGCCCTGGGCGGAACACTGAAATGACCCCCAATGAGTATTGCCAGCAAAAGACTGCAGCGAGCGGGTCCAGTTTTTACTACAGCTTCCTGTTTCTGAAAGGCGCCCGCCGGGAAGCCATCATGGCTTTATACGCTTTTTGCCGGGAAGTCGATGATGTCGTCGACGAAACCAGTGACAGTGATGTCGCCGCCCGCCAACTGGACTGGTGGCGTCAAGAGGTCGCGCGGATGTTCAAAGGCGCTCCCCAGCATCCGGTTACCCGGGCGTTACAACCTCATCTGGCCACTTTTCAGATTCAATCCAAATGGCTCAGCGAAATCATCGATGGCATGGCCATGGATCTGGTCCAACACCGCTACCAGGACTACGAAGGACTGCGCCTGTATTGCCACCGAGCCGCCGGTGTGGTCGGCTGCGCTGCCGCGCAGATATTCGGCGCCACCAACCCACAGACCTCCGAGTACGCTGACCAACTGGGACTGGCGTTTCAGTTAACCAACATCATCCGGGATGTCGGCGAAGACGCACGACGCAACCGCATCTACCTGCCACTCGAAGATCTCGAGCAGTTTGATCTCAAACCAGCCGACATTATTGCAGCCCGCCACACCCCGGCGTTTGTTGCCATGATGAAATTCCAGACGGACCGCGCACGACAAGCCTATCGCGATGCCTACGCCTTGTTGCCGGATGCTGATCGGAAAGCCCAGCGACCTGGCCTGATGATGGCGGCCATTTATTCCACCCTGTTGCAGGAAATTGAGCGTGACGGGTTTCAAGTCCTTAATCAGCGAACAAGTCTTACCCCGATTCGCAAACTCTGGCTGGCATGGCGAACCTGGATGAACGGCCGCCCGCCCAGCCCATGAACCCGTCCGGGTCCGGGCCGGTGAAAGACATTGCGATCATCGGCGCAGGCTGGGCCGGACTGAGTGCAGCCCACCATCTGGTCAAAGCCGGTCGTCAGGTCACCCTGTTCGAGATGTCGCCAATTCCCGGCGGTCGCGCTCGTCAGGCTGATGTCACCCTGGGCGGCCAGCAAGTGCGAGTCGACAACGGCCAACACTTGCTCATCGGTGGCTACAGGGAAACCCTGGCACTGATGCGTGCTGCCAGCAATCAGCAGCACCGGAGCGACCCGGCCGGCCTGATCCGGCTGCCATTGCAATTCAGCTCGACCCGGTCGTCGATCAGGCGCCGCGGTCCTGCGCAGGCAGGGCTCTTGTTCGGTATTCTGACCGCGCGGGGTTTTGGCATCAGGTCACGGCTCGCCATCGCAACCCTGGGCGCCAGGCTTGCGCTTGCCGGATGGCAGACCCGACCAGCTGAAACCGTCTCGCAACTGCTTACCAGACTCAGTCAGCCCGACGAATCAATCGAGCAGTTTTGGGCGCCTATGTGCATTGCCGCATTAAATACCGCGCCAGACCTCGCCTGCGCCCAGGTGTTCGCCAACGTCTTGCATGACTCAATGCTCTCGGGTCTGCGTAGTAGCGACTTTCTGATCCCGGCTACAGACCTGGGCACTCTTATGCCGGTTCCAATGCTGGAACAACTGACCCGCAACGGCGCCACAGCAAGGTTGTCCTGCCCGGTCCGGCGCATACGAGCAGACCCGGCCGCCGGCGACACGGTTCAATGGCAGGTGCATACCCGCATCGATCAGCCCCGATTCAGGCATCTTGTGCTGGCAACGCCGATTCATTCGACTGCACGTCTGCTTGCCGATGTGGCGCCAGAGCTGTCTGAACAACTCTTGCGCTTCAGCTATGAATCCATCCAGACAGTCTATGTTGCCTGGCCTGAGCAACAAGCCCCGGCAATCCCGCCAATCACAATGCTGGACCAGGACGATGCCGCGGACTGCCCCGGGCAATGGCTGTTTGCCCGCCCGGGACAGTCGGGGCTGACAATAGCCTCGGTCGTTGTCAGCGCGCCACCGGATATATCCCGACTCGAAAACAGCGAACTTGCAAGACAAGTCGGTGCGCAACTCGTCAAACAGTTGCGGCTTCCCGCGCCACTCGATACGGTGGTCATTCACGAAAAAAGAGCGACATTCAGTTGCACACCGAACCGGCCTTTGGCGAGCCATCGTCATGTCAATGGAGCCCCCCTGCCCGAGGGCATTCGGCTTGCCGGTGATTACTGCTGGCCGCGCTATCCGGCAACACTTGAGTCGGCCGTGCTCAGCGGAATTAATGCCGCCAGAGACTTGCTTGCCTGAGTCGGATTTTCTGTCATTACCCCGCGTCAAACCGACCAGGCCAATTCCAGAGCCTCATCGATATGCTCGACGGCCATCACTTGCAAGCCTTCGATTTCTCGCTTGGGCGCATTGGCTTTGGGCACCAGCGCGTAGCCAAAACCAAGCTTGGCGGCTTCTCTGAGCCGCTCCTGCCCACGCGGCGCGGGACGAACCTCGCCCGCCAGACCAAGCTCGCCGAATACGGCGAGCCCGCGGGTCAGCGGCCGGTTTTTCAGGGAAGACACAATCGACAGAACGATGGCCAGATCCGCTGCCGGCTCGGTGACACGCACCCCGCCAACCGCATTCACAAAAACGTCTTGATCGCCGCAGGTGATCCCTGCGTGCCGGTTTAACACGGCCAGCAACATCGCCAGTCGTGAGGCGTCCAATCCGACAGTCAGCCGGCGCGGATTCGGCAGATTCGCAGCGTCAACCAGTGCCTGTATTTCAACGAGCAGCGGCCGGGTTCCCTCCTGAGTAACCAGAACGCACGAGCCCGCGACTTGTCTGTCTTGTTGCGACAAAAAGATAGCCGACGGATTGGCAACTCCGCGCAAGCCACGGTCGGTCATCGCAAATACACCCAATTCATTGACCGCGCCGAAACGATTCTTGAATGCCCGAACCAGGCGATAAGCAGACTGGCTATCGCCTTCAAAGTACAAGACCGTGTCAACAATGTGCTCCAGTACCCGCGGACCGGCCAGCGTCCCCTCTTTGGTTACATGGCCGATCATTACAATCGCCACATCGGTTTCTTTCGCCAGCCGAGTCAGACGCGCGGCGCATTCGCGCACCTGGGACACAGACCCGGGGGCTGAGTCCAGCGTACTGGAATAAATCGTCTGAATGGAATCAATGACAACGACGGCCGGTTTGAGTTTGCCCACCGCCCCCAGTATCAGTTCAAGTTCGGTCTCACAAAGCAGCGGTGTAGACGCCTTCTCCAGCCCCAGCCGCCGAGCCCTTAACGCCACCTGCGCCGCAGACTCCTCGCCAGTGACATACAAAACCGGGCGTTCCGTTTCGAGCCGAATCAAAGCCTGCAGCAATAAGGTTGATTTGCCGATACCCGGGTCGCCTCCGATCAAGACCACAGACCCCGCAACCAGGCCGCCACCCAGGACGCGGTCGAATTCGTCGCTACCGGTTGCAAAACGATCAACGGTTTCCGCCGGCACCTGATCCATCTGAATGACCGAAGCATTTCGTTCACCACCTGACAGCGGACGTCGCGACTTGTTACTCCCCGCAGCCACGGTGACTTCCTCAAGCTGGTTCCAGGCGCCGCAATGTAAACACTTACCCTGCCACTTTGCGCTGATACCGCCGCACTCGCCACAGACAAACTGACTCTTAACCTTAGTAGCACTCATCGACTGCCTGCAACTCCCGAAATTAATGGCACCCGCCTTGATACACGACACATCAACTCATAGCCAATTGTTCCCGCACTGCTGGCGACATCATCGATCGGAATGTGTTCTCCCCATAGCTCGACCGGCGCGCCGGGAACCGCCTCGGGAACCGGATCGAGATCGACGGTCAGCATATCCATAGAAACCCGCCCGACCAACCGGGTCTTGTGGCCGGCAACCCAGACTGGCGTGCCGGTGACCGCGCTGCGCGGATACCCGTCGGCATAGCCGCAGGCGACCACCCCTATCTTCATTGGCCGCCCGGCAGTAAAGCCGCTGCCGTAACCGACACTGTCGCCAGGCAACAGGGTTTGAATCGACAATAATTCGGATTGCAGGCGCATTGCAGGCAACAGTCCCAGTGAGTGCGCCGATTGCTCAGCGATCGGACTGGCGCCGTACAACATGATGCCGGGCCGGACCCAATTGGCATGACTTTCCGGGGCCTGAATGCAAGCGGCCGAATTCGCAAGCGAGCGTTGACCGGGCAGATTGTTGCAGGCCTGCTCAAACCGACTGAGCGGCACGACGGTTTCCCCTGGCTGATCAGCATTGGCGAAATGGGTCATCAACCCGATCCGATCAACGACCGGACAGGCAACCAGGCGTTCGAATGCCTGACGAAAAGCCGCCTGGGTAAAGCCCAGGCGGTTCATACCACTGTTAAATTTGAGCCAAACCTTGAGCCGACGCGGCGCATTACACTGTTCAAGCCAGGCAATTTGCTGTTCGTGATGAACCACCAACTGGAACCGCCGCTCGACAGCCAGACGGGTTGATATCTGGTCAAAAGCGCCCTCGAGCAGCAATAGTTCGCGCTCCGGCAGCTGCTCACGCAGCTCAATCGCCCTATCGAATTCAAGCAGCGCGAACCCGTCAGCCTGATCGAACCCTCGGACGGCGTTGCGAATCCCGTGGCCATACGCACTCGCTTTGATCACAGCCCAGATTCTGGACTGCGGCGCCAATAGCCTGACCCGGGCCAGGTTGTGAGCCATGGCATCCGGATCAATGATTGCTTTCAAAGGTCGTAGCATGTTGCTTACTTTACACAGAGTTTGGGCTTTTATCGGAGAAATGAATCGCCTCGGCGCCGGTCCCGTTCAGTCCGTCTACCGATGCTCTCTGTGCATGTTATAACCGACTGGCCTACCGAATCGCAGAACGCATCGCTGACCGAGACACAGCCTGAACCCCACTGATTCCCTCACAGATTGCGCCGCCCTGAGCGACCATCCAGAATTTTGCCCATCAATGCTTGCCACTTAATGCCTGCCCATCGCTCAGCTCTGCCAACCAGGGTTTTTTCGGCGCAGGTTAACCACTTTGCCCGCCCAAGCCGGCCTCAACCACCAACAAGGCAGAAGCCACAATGAAGGGTGGCTTCTATACGGTAATGGCAGCGCAATTTGTCTCCTCTCTGGCTGACAACGCACTCCTGATCGCGGCAATCGCCATGCTGGTGGAAATGCTCGCGCCCACCTGGACGACGCCACTGCTCAAACTGTTCTTCACAATTTCTTATGTCATGCTGGCGCCGTTTGTTGGCGCGCTAGCCGATTCGATGCCAAAAGGCCGGGTCATGATGGTGTCAAATTTCATCAAGGTTGCCGGCTGTCTGATGATGTTCTCGACCCTGCACCCCCTGCTGGCCTATGCGGTGGTCGGTTTCGGCGCAGCAGCCTATTCGCCAGCCAAATATGGCATCCTGACCGAGATGTTGCCGCCAGAGAAACTGGTAGCCGCCAATGGCTGGATTGAGGGCACGACAGTTGGGTCAATCATCCTCGGGGCGGTCGTCGGTGGCGCGCTGATCACCCCTTTGGTCGCTAATACCTTGCTGTCATTTGACTTTCCGTGGATTACGACCGGCATAGACACCCCTGCCGAGTCCGCCCTGGTGGTTATCGCATTGATTTACGTTCTGGCCGCAATCATCAATCTGGGCATTCCCGATACCGGCGCCCGGTATCCGCGCCAACTGCGACATCCCATCAGTTTGATCAAGGCGTTTGTTCACTCGAACCGTATTCTCTGGAGCGACAAACTCGGCCAGATTTCCCTTTCGATCACGACTCTGTTCTGGGGAGCTGGTGCCACCTTACAGTTCATCGTGCTGGACTGGGCTCGCGAGTCGCTCGACATGCCTCTCAATCAGGCCGCGCTGCTACAGGGAATCGTGGCGGTCGGAGTCGCCGCTGGCGCCGTCGCCGCAGCTCAGATTGTTTCACTGAAAAGCTCGCTCAGAGTGCTTCCCTACGGCGTGGCCCTGGGCTTGCTGATCCCGGCCATGACAATGGTGGACTCAGTCTGGTTGGCGTATCCCTTGCTGGTTGTTGTTGGCGGGCTCGCGGGCTACTTTGTAGTGCCGATGAATGCACTCCTACAACACCGAGGTTATGTCCGGCTGAGTGCCGGTCATTCCATTGCGGTACAGAACTTCAACGAGAACCTGAATATTCTGTTTATGCTGGGCGCCTACGCCCTATTACTTCGCTACGGCATCAGCGTCAATGCGGTGATTATTATTTTTGGCGGATCTATCGCGGTCCTAACCTGGTTGGTGATTGTCTGGCACAGGATGAATCAACGGCGTTTTGATTCCGAAGCCATGATTGGCGAGCACCGCAAAGACTCGACCGTAGGACACTAACCAGAGCCGCGTCAGGTGGTCGCGTGCGCCGGCGCCACCACAGACCGCGCCAGGCACAAATCTGCCCATGCGCCGGCCTTGTCCTCCGGTTGCCGCAAAAGATGCGCCGGGTCGAGACAGACCACCACCGGCACAGTACGTCCATCCAGCTCAATCCGGTGCACACGGCCCCGGAGTTGCTCCACCGGGGTGTTTGTTTCCAACAGCGCCTGGGCGGCAATATCGCCGGCCGCCAGGATAAGTTCCGGCTGTAAAAGCTCAATCTGACGTCGCAGATAAGGGCGGCATTTCGCCACATCATCCGGTTGCGGACGTTGTTGCTGAGGCGCGGCGCATTTCAACGCATTTGCCAGGAACACATGGTCGTGCCGGTTTGCTCCCACAGCTAGCAACATCGCATCCAGTAACTGCCCCGAGGGGCCGGCAAACAATTCACCGGCGCGGTCTTCCTGCTCATCGGGTGTGTCGCCAACAACCAGCCAACGCGGCTTGTTCGATCCCACTCCCAATACCGGATTCTGCCGGCTGGTACAGCGCTGGCATTGCTCGCAACTAATCACCGCTTCGGCCAGTTCCGGCCAACTCAGTCGGGTAGGATCGACAACCGATACAGCAACCGGCTGATGGTCAGATGAATGCTGCCCGGCCTGCTGTGCAGGGGTAACTACCGCGCTTCTGCTAACCAATGCCGGGCCAATGCCGAGCGCTTGCCACGCTTTGCTTTGCTGAGGATTCACGTGGCGCTCTCTCGCAACAACGATTTACGCATGACGACCGCATCTTCACGACCTTCAGCGCCATTCGGATAATAGTTGCGACGCAATCCGATCCGTTGAAATCCAGACTGTGCATACAGAGCCATTGCAGCAAGATTCGACGGCCGCACTTCAAGGAACATTCCGGCAGCACCGGCGTGTGCGCTTCGCTCACATAACCAGGCGAGAAAACACCGGCCCAGACCCTGGCGCTGCAATTCGCCGGCAATGCTCAGGTTCATCAGGTGCGCTTCATCGAGGACATGCATGACGACGGCATAGCCGAACAGCGGTGACCCATCATCGGGAGCCCTGCCCGGCCGCCCGCGTAGTACCCATCCGGAATATCCTGCGGCCATGGAGTCACGGAAATTGCCGGCCGTCCAGGGGAAAGGATAAATACGTCGTTCAACACCCATTACGGCGGGAATGTCAGATCCGCGCATCGGGGTGACCCGGGCATCGCCAGGGAACACCACACCGGCAGGTTCCGTATTGGGTGCGGCCAGCGACGCTGAAGTGCCAGTCAATGGCTTGCTCAAAGGGGGCAGATCCATTGCCTTATGGTCGCATAAATGACTACAGCCGGGCTTGTCTGTTAGCTGCACGAAGTGCCGCCTGCTCTTCAATGTTAAGCGCAACTTTCTCGCGCAGATAAAACGGGGCAACCCGGCTTGCCGGCATCCAGTCAGCCGGCTGGGCGACTGCCAATGCCGCCAGGGCCAGTTCACAGGCGGCTGGCTGGCAGAAGGCAACGTTTTCCGCGCCGAGCCATTTCCCGGCAGCTTCCTGGGAGTCGCGAGCCAGCGGCAGGTAGCGGTCTGCGCCATCCCCGCTGATCCGACGGTCGCTCCCCGCCCCCTCCGGCAAAGGCGGCAAATGCACGAAATAGCCGGGCACATCCTCAAGAGCCAGCAGCCCCGGTTTGCGCAAAACCGTTACTACGGGCAATCCGGAAGGATTGTCGCTGACAGCAATCTGATAGGTTGCCGCATATAACGCCTTCATACGGGCATCCAGCAGAACGCAGACCTGCATCGGCCGTAGCCCGGCGTCGGCCGAATTTGACCCGGCATGCTCCATCTGCCAAACCGCAACCGCCGCGGCCTGCATGGAATTGATCGGCGCGACCGGAATATTCCGGGCCATTCCAATCCCCTGGGCGACCGCACAGGCAACTCTCACTCGGGTAAATCCGCCAGGGCCGGCACACAGGGCAATGCGGTCCAGCTCAGAGACACCGGAATCGCAGGACTTCAGGAACTGGTCGATCTGTTCGAGTAGCCGATTGCCATCTCGCGCAAGCTCGGGCACCTGGGCAGACTCCGACCTGCTGCGTCCGTCCGGGAACCGGCGAATCAACGCCAGACCAACCTCATCCTCACCCAGCGCCAAACCCAGCTCAACAAGCTGTTGCACGGTATTCAGCGCGACCTCTTGTACTTTGACCGCCTAGTTGTTGACGTGTCCGGTGTGGCTGGGAATCGAGTCATAGAACGGCCAGGCACCGTTGGGCTCGGTCCGGGTTTCCGTGAATGGTTCATTTGAGGCGATTGGCTCCGATATCTGTGAGGAGTCTTTCAAGGCCTCTATATTGACATCTCTGTTGGCTGCCGGCGTAGGAGACAGGTCCAGCCGGGAGTCTACTGCGCGCAGCAGCGCTCTTAGAGCCTGCCGCTCCGGAGCCGTCAGGCCCGACCCGACAGGCGTCGCCGAGATAACATCCGCGGACAAACGACCCGCTCTAACTTCACGATTCTTGAGCTGGGACCGTAGCTGTTCCCGCTCTTCGGCGGTAAGCTGTGCAAAGTCGATCATGGCAGTACGGTTTTGAGCGTATGACGACCCGGCAACCCCGAGTATCAGCCCCGATGCCACCAGGAGCCAGGAAATAAGTTGATTCATTTTTTATCAGTAGATTCAACAACTTCGAGCCTTAATGTTACGTTCTGCAGAAGCCTGTTTTGACCAAACGCCGGGTAAGCGTTGTAACTTTGCGTAAAGCGGAATGGTTTGTCAGCATGGGTTCACATTACGAATAGCTATTATCCGATCATGAATTCGAAAACCTACCGACTACTTGTCGTCGACGACGACCCCAAACTTCGCGAACTGCTTCGACGCTATCTTTCGGAAAACCAATTCGAGGTCAGCGTGGCACCGGATGGTGCCGCCATGGGCCGGATAATGCTGCGTGAGCCTTTCGATATCGTTGTACTGGATCTCATGCTGCCCGGAGAGGACGGTTTGTCCATCCTACGACGTTTGCGCGCCTCCAATGACCGGACGCCGGTCATCATGCTGACCGCCAAAGGCGACGATGTTGACCGGATTGTCGGCCTGGAAGTCGGCGCTGACGACTACCTGCCCAAGCCGTTCAATCCTCGCGAACTGCTGGCCAGAATTCATGCGGTCTTGCGTCGCAGGCCCGCCACAGAAGCGCCTGGCGCTCCCTCTGCCGGAGCCGGTGAGGTGCGATTCGGTCCTTTTGTCCTGAATCTGGCGACTCGCCAACTGACTCGCGATGGCAATGCCCAGCCGCTGACCACCGGCGAATTCAGTGTATTGAAGGTACTGGCCCAACACCCCCGGGTTCCAATGTCTCGTGAGAAACTTATGGCTTTGGCGCGGGGACGCGAATATGGTGCCTACGATCGCAGCCTGGATGTTCAGATATCCCGACTACGCAAGCTGCTTGAGACTGACCCCCAGCAACCACGCTACATCCAGACCGTCTGGGGCGTCGGCTACGTCTTTGTGCCCGACGACGAATAACCCAGCTCAGAGCCCCATCGATAGCAACCAGCCTCCTTGTAGCCGATGATTCGCCTGAGTCTTTTCTGGCGAACTTTCGCGTTACTGGCAGGACTGGTTGTTTCAAGCCTGATTGCGCTCCTTCTGGTTCTGCGCTTCTTCGACAGCGCGCCACCGGAGCAGCGAGTGGCCTGGGAGGTCGCGTCTGTTGTCAACCTGACCCGATCGGCACTGGTTTCCTCGCAGCCCGAGCGCCGTATCACCTTGCTGCGCGAACTTGCCAATGAAGAAGGGATTCGGGTACTGCCGCTGGAGTCCAGCGACGAAATTGAAATCACCGCACTCACCGGCAGGATCGCATTGCTGGCCCCGCGCCTGCAGAATTTGCTCGGCCCGGAGACACTGGTCGTATCCAGGGTCAATGATGAAGAAGGCCTGTGGGTCAGCTTTGATATCGACGAAGACAAATACTGGCTACAGATGCAGGGTCGGCGTATCGACCGGCATTTCGGCCCTAACCTCGGCCTGGTTCTGGGCATCGCCGGCTCGCTGGCGCTGCTTGGTTCTTTTGCCCTGAGCCAGCTGATTAACCGCCCTCTTGCCGCTTTGACCGGCGCGATCAACGCCATGCGCAGGGGAGAGACGCCACCACCACTCAAAGAAAACCTGGCCAACGAACTGGCCCAGGTGAATCAGCGATTCAACGGCATGGCCGCCGACCTGGCCGCCCTGGATCAGGACCGGGCAGTAGCCCTGGCGGGCATTTCTCATGATATTCGCAGCCCGTTGGCCCGATTGCGAATGGAAGCTGAAATGGCCTTGCTCGAACCGGCCACCAGAGACTCGATGGTCGAAGACATTGAACGCATCGACAACATTGTCGGCCGGTTCGTAGACTTCGCCCGCATTGGCTCCGGCTTGTCCACGACGCTGGTCCCGGTTGCCGAAGTGCTAAAGCAATTGCCGCAGGTCTACCGCCCGCAAATCGTGGCGAAAGAGCTCGCACTCGACGTCAAGGCACCACCCAATGTCGCCTGGCTCGGCGACCGGACCGATCTCGAACGAGCGCTTAGCAACCTGATTGACAACGCCATTCGCTACGGCCGCTCAGACACGCCAGCAAACACCACCGGCGAACAGACTGCGCATGTCACGGTGCGGGCTTTCAGGCAAGGGGCCAAAGTCATTATCGAAGTCACCGACAACGGCCCCGGAGTCGCCCCCGAGCAGCTTGCCCGACTGCTGCGTCCGTTCGCGCGCGGGGACACTTCACGCAGCGGCGCAGACGGCGCCGGTCTCGGCCTGGCCATTGTAGATCGCTTTGCCCGCCGCTACGACGGGCACTTCGATCTACAGAATATCCAGCCTAACGGGTTGCGAGCCACCCTAAGCCTGCCAGACGCCAAAACAACACGCGATCCGGTTACCACCGAAGCGACAGATCAGGCCTGATCATCCTGGCCCGGCCCTGTCGGCAGCGCGTCATATAGCGGACTGAATCGCTTGCGGTACTGGGCGGGAGTCAAGCCGACCTCACGCTTAAACAGACGGCTAAAGAAACTTGGGTCTTCATAGCCGAGTTTCTGGGCAACAACCTGAATACTCAGCCCACCGCTTTCAAGCAAACGCCTTGCTTTGTTCAGCCGTAACTGATGAACATATTCCAGTGGAGACGCCCCGGTGGCGACATGAAATCGCCGGGTAAACGTACGCTCAGGGATTCCGGCCTGCTCAACAGCAAGACTGATTGGCGCCGGCTGCGTGAAGTTCTGGTTAAGCCACCGGATAGCGCTGGCAATTGCCTCGTCATTGTTGGCTGGCGAACTCAGAGGTTCGCGATAAGGACGTTGCCCGAACTCATGCCACTGCAACAGGTTAACCCGGACCGATTGCAACGCTGTTTCCTTATCGGTAAACCGGGCAATCAGACTCACCACAAGATCAGTCCATGCCTGACCGGCGCCAGCAGTCAGAATGGTTGCAGCATCATCGCCTGAGCAGACAGACTCGGCACTTGAAAAAGTCACACCCGGATAGAGTCTTTGCAGGGTTGGCACCAGCGCCCAGTGGGTGGCTGCAGTCTGGTGAGTCAGCAGATTCGCATCAGCGAACAGTGCGGCGCCGGTACTGGCGCTGGCAAGTATTGAACCCTGTGAATGGCAATGACGCAGCCACTCATGCAAGCCCGACCATAACGGGGCTCGCAACTCACCGGTCATGACGATTTCCGGCACGTAAATAATTTTAGGTATACGGTCAGTCTCGAAAGGGTCCAGGCGCTGAACGCGCACGCTATCTGGCGCAATCACTTCGGTCGTGCGTTCTGCAACCAGATAAGGTTCAAACAAACGACGCCCGCCTGCATCAGGCAATTGCCAATGCCTGCCGGCTGACCCGAATAAGTCGATCGCAGCGAACGCACCGGACGTGGACGACCCCGGTACGATCACAATGGCTACGGATACTGGCTCGCTCAAAACAATCATGGCTCTTGGCCCCCGACGATTGAAACTGCACAGTTGGCCCGCTGAATAAGGTGCTCGTCTCGTGAAAGAATCTACCGTCTCAAGCAGGAACTAGAAACGCAGCTTCCATGCGCCTCTACAAACTGTAATCTTGCCTGCCAATGTAGCTGGCCACAAGCACTTTAAATCATGCTCACAATATCATTTGACTAAGTTTTTGATCGCCCTCAAATTTAGCGAAATTCGTTTACCCCACGCGACAAATTCAACAACATGATTTGATCAAGTTGCTTCGACAACTGTTGGAGTTCGCGTAACCAGAGCAGGCGCCGGGACAAGAGATCAGAGGCCGCGGCGTTGTCCGATTCGGGCTCGGCTACATGCTCCGGTTCGGCCAGCAAGCCTTTTGACCCTGCCGCCTGAAACGCCGACTCAAACAGGGATTTGGAGACCGACTCTGAAGAGAAGATCACCTCTTGAAGCAGCATTTGACGGCCAAGCTTCATCATGTTGGTCATCGCGCTACCGTCACTCCTTACAGATCTGTTTTCCTCTCGAACCAAATGAGCCGCCAGAACCCGGTAGGCATCGACAAACGACCGTAAGACCCCATGGGCGAATAACGGCGCAAACGTGTCAAGCAAGGCGCTGGCACCTTCCTCTCGAAGCCGCACCTCCCAGTTGCCAGTCTTGGACTCCACGGTCTTACCCAGTTCGCGGCGGAAGTCCGCTCTGGGCGGAAAGAAGAACTCAAACAAGAACAACTCGCGCAAACTCTCGCCAGCGTGAAAGAACTGCTCAACAATCGTCGAGGCAGCGCACGACCGGCACTGCAGCAGGGCCACTTCCGCAATCGCGTCCAGCAAAACGTGGTGAATGACCGTATTTCGGTAGTAAGCTGCCGCGTGATGTTGCGATGTTTCAATGCGGTAGAGGCGCTCCAGCCCCTCATCGAAATAACTGACGACCCGGGTTTTGTTGAGCTGATTCAGCGCCACCCGAACGTTCTCAATATCGCGGAAATCCGCATTTCCGACAATTTCAACCTTACGTCTGCGCAGGAGAGCCGCTCCTGAGCGCGCCAGCGTTTGAATCTCCCCAAGCGGCTGGGCCCGGCGCCCCGAAGCAAGCAGTATCAGCGCCAGGATTGCCGGCACCGTGACGGGCATTGCCGCGTTGAGTCGATTCGCAGACTCAAATGCCAGCTTCCTGACCAACTCCTGCAGCACCTCCGGCGACAGCGGGGCAGACAAGTCTTTTGCCGGTAAACCCTCATTCGCGGTCAGCTCAGCGACATCTGCAAGCTGATAAGGCTCGCCGAAACGCACATAGATTTTTCCGTGAGAACCACCGCGTTTAAAGAACCGCAACATCCAGCCCATGCCTTCGGTTTTTTTGTCTCGCCCGCGTTGTTCATTCGCGTAGTCATCGACCTCCGTAATCTGATCATAGGCAACCGCAACTGGCACATAAAACAAGCCACTATTACCCGTACGGAGACTGGACTCCAGAACATAGTTAAACAAACCATACCGTGGCGGCATCAGTTTGCCGGTACGTGAACGCCCTCCCTCCAGAGCCCACAGGACCGAAAAACGTCGCTCGATCAAGTGATCGATGTAACGTCGAAAAACGCTTTTGTATATTTGATTATTCTGAAATGAGCGGCGCAAAAAGATCACCCCGGCCCGACGGGCCAAGGCGCCGACTCCAAAAGTCTTCAGGTTGATACCCCCGAACGTCAGCGGCACCGGTAGATTGGCCTCGAACATAATGAGGGAAAAGGCGACAGTGTCCAGCATTGACTTATGGGTAATCTGGAACGTGACGGCCTCTTTGGCTATCAATTGCCTGAGTTTATCGATCTGCTCTGGACGGACGTCAATACGGGGATCATGATTGCTCTGGCAACCGAGCCGGAAGATCCCCATCAGAAGATCAAGGGTAAACGGCGTCTGACTCGCCGCCATCTCGCCAAGATAGGCAGCCGCTTTCTGTCTGACCGAGATGATCGGGCGATTCAGCTCGACAGCAATGGCCTGCAAGCGCGCTTCGAATTCACGATTGGCAAACACCACGGCCGGCCGCAACCGGGCGATCCGATAACGGGCGCCCCGTAGCTGGCGTTCGGCCTGTTCGAGCCGCAACTCGCTTTGGTAGGCAATGTGCTCGCCGAATGAAAGATTCTGTTTGCCCGAATCAGTCAACGATGTCCACTGCAGTCTTATTGTTTCGAGCCGGACACCTTCACCCGTGACATAGGCAATTCGGTCCGGACGATGCCGGGCCAGCCATCGACGCCGGATTGGGCCGGGTTGCACCCGTCGACCGTAAAAGAAGTCTTTCAGCAGACTTGGCGGTTCGTGGCTTTCGAGCGCGAGCCAGGCGACCCCTACTGGTTGAATCCAACAGGAAGCCGGCCTCGACTCCAGCGCCGCAAGCGCAGCAGAATCGCGCCCTGAATCAAAGCGAAGAATTTCCGGGTCCGGTTCGCCCCGCTCAGCCTGCAAGGATTGCAGCCACCTCTTCAGAAATTCGAACTCAAGACGGTCAGAAACGCTGGTGACAAAAACAACCGGGCTGTCCGGTCCGTCAGCGGCCGGCCAGGCGAACTCATCACTCATTATCAGAACCGGTGGCGATCACCGTCAGCAGGCCGAAGCTAGTCAATGCCATTGTCATCCTTGTGTCTGATTTATTCGTTATTCAGGTTCAAGCCAGAGCGCCGTCTACTACCAGACAAGCAGAAATCAACCAACTTCATCCAACTTGCCGGAAGGTATCGTGATTGATAGGATCGGTGCGAAGCTAACGAACACCCAATGACCATACAAACGACGAATCAGAGACAGAGACACGACAGAATGCCTATTTACCGCACGACGCCGCCTGCCCCGGCTGGACAAGCATGCTCCGCCCATCTCCGCCCCGGCGGACATTCCGGCAATAAAAACCGCCTGGCAAGGCATTTGAGCGCGTTCATTTTGTTCATGGTCGTAACGATTATCGCGTCGCCGCCAGTATTTGCCAAGACGGAATCCACCCTGAAGTCTGCTCTGACAGCATTCGACAACGAGCAATTCGAACAGGCGCTGGCGCCGCTGGAGTCCTATGCGAACCAGGGCTCGGCCGAGGCTCAATACCGATTGGGCATGATGTATCGGTTTGCCTGGGGAGTCGATAAAGACTTCGTCAAAGCCCGCAAGTATTTCGAGCGGGCAGCAGAAGAGAACCACGCCGAAGCGCAGTCCGAGCTCGGTAAGATTCACAAGGACGGCAGAGGCACAAAACGCGACTATGCACTCGCGGCAAAATGGTTCGAACGCGCAGGCAGGAACTCCCAGGGGATTTCACAATTAAATCTCGCCCGAATGTACGAAAAAGGCAGAGGTGTCCCCAAGAGTTTTCCAGACGCCTGGGCTTGGTACAGCATGGCCATCAGCAACCAGTACATGGACGCAATGGGCCGCCGAGGCAAACTGCAAGGCAAAATGACAGACGAACAAATCGCCGAAGGCAAAGCAGTTGTCGCCCGGCTAAAAGCAGAAATGGGCATCAGCAAATAATTGCCGTTCCGCATTCCAAACCTAGTATCGAATACCAGTCATTCAAAACAAGGAGGCAATTCCATCATGACCCAATCTTTCAGCCGAACGCTTATCGCCGCAAGCCTGCTCGCCGCCTCTATGGCCGCAAATGCTCAACTAGCCTACGTCCCGAACGAAAAATCCGGAACCATATCGATTCTGGATACCAGCAACGATACCGTTATCGAATCGTTCAAGGCCGGTGACAAGCCTCGCGGCCTGGTCGCCAGCGCTGACAAAAAACGCCTTTTCGTCAGCGATCAGCCTAACAACGCTCTGCTCATCATCGATCTCGAGAAAAAGGCGGTGATCAATTCAATTGACCTAGGCGAATCTCCCGAGGGCGTCGGGATCACCCAGGACGGGAAAATTCTGGCCGCAGCGATCGAAGAGGACAATGCTGTCTACTTCTTTGACGGTGAGACTTCTGAAAAACTGTTTGAAATCACCACTGACGGCGAGAATCCCGAACACGTCGTCTTTAGCCCTGACGGAAAATGGGCTTATGTGAGCGCCGAAGAGTCGCAGGTTGTGGATGTCATTGACGTTACTGCCCGCAAACACCACGGGACAATCAAGGTTGGCAAGCGCCCCCGCGGCATTGCGTTCACCCCGGACGGGAAGTTTGCTTATGTCGCCTGCGAAGTCGCCTCGACCGTCTTTGCCATTGATGTCGCCACCCATTCTGTCCTGGCGAGTATCCCGGCAGGCAAGCGCTCAAACGGTGTGGAAATGCACCCCAATGGAAAAGAGGTGTTTATCTCTAACGGTAAAGACCATACGGTCAGCGCCATTGATATCGCGACCAACAAGATCACTCACACCATTGAAGTCGGTAAGCGCCCCTGGAATATGGCCATGACGCCTGACGGCGGCAAATTGTATGTCGCCAATGGCCGCTCGGGCACCGTTTCGGTAATCGACACCGCCAGCAAGAAGAAACTGACCGATGTCAAAGTGGGTTCGTTTCCGTGGGGTGTGTTGATACCAGAAGCGGGTAATTAACCAAACCTTGCCAAACGGCCTGGCGAATTTTTCAATGGCGGATCTGATAACCCGTCTTGAAAATTCGCCAGATGATCCCCATCGCTACCGCCATAAACAGCAATATCATCACGACGCTGACACCGAGATTGACGTCTGCAATCTCGTAGAAGCTCCATCGGAACCCACTGATCAAATACACAACCGGATTAATCAGCGATACGGTTTGCCAGAATGGGGGCAACATATCAATGGCGTAAAAGCTGCCGCCCAGAAACGCCAACGGCGTCACGACCAGCAACGGAATGATCTGCAACTTCTCAAAGTTGTCCGCCCAGATGCCGATAATGAAACCAATCATGCTAAAGGTCACCGCCGTGGCGAACAGGAAACCGAGCATCCAGACCGGATGCCGAATCTCAAGAGGTACCAGTAACGCTGCGGTACCGAGAATAATCAGCCCCAGAATAATAGCCTTGCTCGCCGCAGCGCCCACATATCCAAGCACGATCTCAAATGCGGAAACCGGCGCCGATAGCAACTCATAGATCGTGCCCGTAAACTTCGGAAAGAAGATTGCGAACGAAGCGTTTGAAATACTCTGGGTCAGAAGAGAAAGCATGATAAGGCCAGGCACGATAAACGCGCCATAGGCCACGCCGTCGATCTCATTGATGCGGGAGCCGATCGCAGAACCAAAAACCACGAAATACAAAGCGGTTGAAATCACCGGCGAGACGACGCTCTGGAAAAGCGTTCGCCGTGTCCGGGACATTTCAAAGATGTAAATCGCCTTTATTGCCTCAAAATTCATTTCTGCCCCACTAATGACACGAATATCTCCTCCAGGGAGCTTTCAGTTGTTTTAAGGTCTTTCAGAACCAGACCGCAATGCTTGAGATCACTGAGCAACTGCTCGATGCCGGTATCGGTACGCTGCGTGTCGTAACCGTAGTCAATGACAGTGCCGTCCTCGGATAATTTAAGCTCGTACTTCTCAAGTGCCGCAGGAAGATTACTTACTGGCTCGACCAGGCTGATAGACAGACTCTTACGACCCAGCTTTGCCATCAGGCGGTCTTTTTCCTCGACCAGAATGATCTTGCCGGCATTGATCACGGCAACCCGGTCAGCCATCTCCTGGGCTTCTTCAATATAGTGGGTGGTCAGAATAACGGTGACTCCGGTTAGTCTGAGCTGGTGGATGAGCGCCCACATATCACGGCGCAGCTCGACATCCACTCCCGCCGTGGGTTCGTCAAGGAAAAGCACCCGGGGCTCATGGGACAGCGCTTTGGCGATCAGGAGACGGCGCTTCATCCCCCCGGACAGAGTCATGATCCGATTGTCTTTCTTATCCCAAAGGCTGAGATCCCTGAGCAGCTTTTCAATCAGGGCCGGGTTTGGCTTCTGCCCGAACAACCCCCGCGTGAACGACACGGCACTCCAGACTGTCTCAAAAGCATCGGTGGTCAGTTCCTGGGGCACGAGGCCAACCATTTCGCGGGTCTGGCGGTAGTCATCCACAACGTCCAGGCCATCGATAGTGATGCTGCCTTCGCTCGCCCGGGTCAGACCACAGACCGTTGAGATCAGAGTGGTTTTGCCCGCGCCGTTGGGCCCGAGAAGCGCCAGGATCTCCCCGCGCCGGATGTTTAGATCAACTTGATCCAGAGCCTTGAAGCCGCCATCATAGGCCTTGGTCAGATTACTGATTTTAATGAAATCGTCCATAGCCGGCTAATGTAGCCTGAAAGCCCTATCGGGCTGTTCGATTGACCTGCCCGATTGCCCAGTCTTATCGGTGGTATGCATTTTTCCAATCAACGACTTAGTGGCTTTGGGGTAAAGTCCGATTCTCGAGACTGATTTATATCAACAAGGAGCTGAACCATGGCCGATCTGAACGGTACAAAAACCCACCAAAACCTCAAAGATGCATTTGCCGGCGAAAGCCAGGCGAATCGGCGCTATCTGTATTTCGCGAACAAAGCTGACGTTGAAGGTCAGACAGAAGTCGCCACCTTGTTCCGTTCGACCGCTGAGGGCGAGACCGGCCATGCTCACGGCCACCTCGACTACCTGGCTCAAGTCGGTGACCCGGCCACTGGCATGAAGATCGGCACCTCAGAGGACAACCTCAAGTCTGCCGTCGCTGGCGAAACCCACGAGTACACCGATATGTACCCGGGAATGGCCAAAGCCGCTCGCGAAGAAGGCTTCGACGAGATCGCTGACTGGTTTGAGACACTCGCCAAGGCCGAGCGCTCACATGCCAACAAGTTCACCAAGGCACTGGACGGTATTGCCGCCTAAAGCTGTGAACACCTGCCGTTGAACGGCGGGTCGCATTCTGGGGAGCTTTGGCTCCCCGATTAATTTCGGCAGGCTGTCGAGCCTGCGGACACTCGCCCCTCTTCCCGGGAACACACTATGGCTACGCAGCGCGAAGGATCTTTGGAGGCCCCGACCAGGCACCCCCTGGACTGGCTCAATGCAGATTTTTACAATGAAAATCAATGCCTTGACGAAATGGAGCGAGTCTACGACATCTGCCACGGGTGCCGTCGGTGCGTGAGCCTTTGCAATGCTTTTCCTACACTGTTCGACCTGATTGACGAAAGCGAGACCTTTGAGGTCGATGGCGTCGACAAAGCCGACTACTGGAAAGTCGTCGACCAGTGCTACATGTGCGATGTCTGCTACATGACTAAATGTCCGTACGTTCCGCCACATGAATGGAACGTGGATTTTCCACACCTGATGCTGCGGGCGAAAGCGATCCAGTTTAAAAAAGGCACGCCAACAGCGTTTCGCGACAACCAGCTAAGCGCGACCGATCGCAACGGCAAACTGGCGGCCATTCCGGTGGTTGCCCAATTAGTCAATGCGGGAGCCGGGATTCCAGCAGCGCGTGCCTTGGGCGAGAAAATTATCGGTGTCGACAAAGACGCCTGGGTTCCGGATTTCACCAGCAAACCGTTTCGCAAGCATGCCCGCGCAGCCAGTAGCACAACCGTGACAGATGGTGAACGCGCGCCAGGCAAAGTCGCGATCTTTTCGACCTGCTATGTCAATTTCAACGAACCGGATATCGGCCACGATCTGACCCGAATTCTTGACCATAATCAGATTCCCTATGTCATTGTGAACAAGGAAGCCTGCTGTGGAATGCCCAAACTCGAGTTAGGCGACCTGGATTCCGTGGCTGACCTGAAAGCCAAAAACATCCCGGCGCTGGCCAAGCTTGCCCGCGATGGTTACGCCATTCTTGCCCCAATCCCGTCTTGTGGCCTGATGTTTAAGCAGGAACTCCCGCTGATGTTTCCGGATGACCAGGACGTCGCGGCAGTAAAAGCAGCCATGTTCGACCCCTTTGAATACCTGATCGCGCGAAACAAAGACGGTTTGTTGAAAACCGACTTCTCCAACAACCTGGGCAATGTTTCCTATCACGTCGCCTGTCATCTGCGGGTACAGAACGTAGGCCAGAAAACGCGCGAACTACTGCAAATGATTCCCGATACAAGCATTAACACCATCGAGCGCTGCTCCGGACATGCTGGTACCTGGGGAGTCAAGAAAGAGTTTCACCAGACATCGATGAAAATCGGCCGACCGGTTTTTCGCCAAGCAGGCGAGCACCCCAACGGCGAGGTGAACTGGGTCGCTTCCGATTGCCAGCTCGCCGCTCATCATATCGAGCAAGGTATGCAAGGCAAAGCTGACGACAAAGTCGCCCATCCCTTGACGCTCTTGCGCATGGCCTACGGCCTGTAGACCCCTCTTTCCCGGAGTTATTGACTATGCCAACTATTACCCGTGAGTCGTTGTGGCCGCTTGAAACCTATGCTAAAAAGCGCCCGGAATTCCGCGGCAAAGTCCTGGAACACAAGAAGAAGCGTCAGGTCGCCGTCGGCCCTCACGTGACGCTGCTGTTCGAGGATGAGCTGACGATTCGTTATCAGATTCAGGAAATGCTCCGAATCGAAAAAACGTTCGAGGAAGCGGGCATTCAGGAAGAACTTGACGCTTACAACCCATTGATTCCGAACGGGCGGGAGTTCAAGGCGACCATGATGATTGAGTACGATGACGAAGAAGAACGCAAGGTCGCGCTTCGTCAACTCAAAGGTATCGAGCGGAAGATCTGGATACAGGTTGAAGGCGCCGACAAGGTTTATTGCATTGCCGATGAAGACCTTGTCCGTGAGAACGAAGAGAAAACCTCGGCCGTACATTTCGTTCGCTTCCCATTGACCGAAGACATGGCGGCCTCGCTAAAGTACGGCGTGTCGCTGTCAATCGGTATCGATCACGAGGCCTATTCGGCAACCGTATCGCCGGTTGCCGCGTTAACCCGCGACGCCCTGGTTCAGGATTTGAGCTAGCCGGTCTGCTCGATCAAAACGACTGCCTGGGCCGAAATGCCTTCCTGACGGCCGAGCGAGCCAAGCCGCTCGGCTGTTTTAGCCTTGATGTTGACCTGCCCTTGAGCCAGGCCGCATGCGATAGCGATATTGCTGCGCATTTGCCCGACATACGGCGCCAGTTTGGGCGCCTGGGCAATCACGGTCGAGTCGATATTGACTAACTGATATCCGGCGTCTGCCAGCTTCTGACAGGCAGCCTTGAGCAAGTCCAGACTGTCGGCGCCGTGATAGGCGGGATCGGTATCCGGGAACGAGCCACCGATATCGCCAAGCGCGGCGGCGCCAAGAATAGCGTCAGTAATGGCGTGCAGTAGCGCGTCAGCGTCCGAATGACCCAGCAATCCGCAGGAGTGCGCAATGTCGACACCGCCTAGAATCAGCGGCCGCCCAGGAACCAATGCATGTACGTCAAAGCCCTGACCAATCCTGAGACTCATCTATCCTCCTGGTGAAAAATCCTGGGTTCGAGGTCATTCCGAAGTATCGATTCGGCAAGCTCGATGTCGTCTGGCGTCGTCACTTTGAGGTTCTTCCAGTGCCCCGGCACCAGCGCGGGTGTATGACCGGCATGCTCCATTGCGACCGCTTCGTCCGTCGCGCCGGGGAATGCCTCAAGCGCTGCCACCAGCGGCTCCAGGCGAAAAACCTGCGGTGTCTGGGCCAGCCACAGACGTTCCCGCGAGATTGTACGAGCCACCTGCGCTCCGCTATCGCCCTGGGCTTGTTGTGCGGCCTCTTTTACGGTGTCGGAGACCGGCACCGCCGCAAGCGCACCGACTGCCGCTCCTGCCTGATCTGCGCCGCCAGACACCGCAGTCTTGAGACGTTCGAGGACCGCAAGCGGAATTCCCGGGCGGGCAGCGTCATGGACCATCACCCAGGGATTGAGACCGGCATCACCAGTTGCCGCCGCATCGTGACGAAGTGCCCGCAATCCGGCCAGAACACTATCGCGCCGGGTAGCGCCACCGAGCCCCAATACCGTCGTGCGGTCCGTCGGCAGCCCTAGCGCCGCACACCGGTCAGCTTCGTTCGCCGCAACAACGATCAAGATCCGCCGAATCCAATTTGCCCGAAGCAGGTTTCTCACGGTATGAACCAGCATTGCCTGACCGGCAAGCGGTTGGTATTGCTTGGGAATGGCGCCACCAACCCGGGCTCCGGTGCCGCCGGCTGGAACTATCGCGACGAATTCGCTGGAGTCAGGCTGGGTCATCTAAAATAAGGGATTGATATTGCCGAAGCACAGATAAAACAAAGAAATGCATTCCTCAAGATACCACCAACATGGCAGCTAAATCCGGTGGCCCGAAATCGGGTCAGCTTGCACGCCTGAAATGGCCAACCCCCGGCGCCAGTCTGTCACTTGACGCGAATTATGGCTCATCGGATGCCTTGCAGCTTGCAGAGCTGGCAGCAAGGCCCGACAGACCGGGCTGCGTAGCTATCCTGGTCGCCTCAGCAATCGATGGCCAACGCCTGGTCGATGAGATTGCCTATTTTGCGCCGGCTCTGGTTGTGGCACACCTACCGGACTGGGAAACCCTGCCTTACGATGCCATTTCCCCACACCAGGACCTGATCAGCGAAAGGCTTGCCGCGTTATATGCGCTCGGTCGCGGCGAAGTCGATATTCTGGTTACCTCGGTCACCACAGCATTACACCGTCTCGCCCCCCCCTCTTATCTGGCTTCTTATACATTTTACTTTGACAAAGGCGCCAGTCTCGACGAAAAAGCCCTGCGAACCCAGCTCACCCGGGCGGGCTATGAAAATGTCTCCCAGGTGGAACGGCCCGGTGAGTACTCGGTCCGGGGCGGCCTGATAGATTTATATCCGATGGGCGCAAAACTGCCGTTTCGTCTCGACCTGTTTGGCGATGAGATTGAATCAATCAAAACCTTTGATCCTGACACCCAGCGCAGTCTGTACCCGGTTGACTCGGTCCGGCTGTTACCGGCCCGCGAAATGCCAACCGATGAAGCAAGCCGACAGGAGTTTCGCGGTCGCTGGCGTGAGCGCTTTGAAGGCGACCCGAGTCGCGCCCCTCTATATCGCGATATTGCCAATGGGGTTCTCGGTGCCGGGATTGAATACTATCTGCCGATGTTCCACGAACAGACGGCATCATTATTCGACTACCTGCCCGATAACGCCAGCGTCATCCTGCATGGAGCGGCCGAACCCGAGGCAAAACGCTTTGTCGAAGAAGCGGAGCAGCGATATCGGTTCCTATCCCATGACCCCGAGCGGCCAGTTCTAAGTACCGGCGAACTGTTCACCGATGTGGCCACTTTTTTCAAGGAGTCGCGGCGATTTCCCCGTTTCGCGATGGTCGCCGGTAAGACCGGCGCGAGTTCCGCCTCCGCCACAGACTCGGCGACCCGGACATTCGCCCGACCCTTACCCATCGTCAATATTGAACGCCGGCAATCCGACCCGCTGGCACATCTGCGATCGGTACTGAGTCACCCGCCCGAGAACAATCACGCCGAACGACCGGCCCGAGTCCTGATCATGGCGGAGTCCGCGGGCCGACTGGAAACCGTGTCAGAGCTACTGGCGGATGGCAAGTTACGACTACCGGTGATTTCCGACTGGGCAGCCTGGCTAAGCAGCGAAGAACCTGCCGGGCTGATCGCCGGGCCCTTGCACGACGGCTTTTTTTGCAGCGATCTGAATCTAAGTCTCATTACCGAGGCCGAACTGTTTACCGGCACAGCTCGCCGAGCCAGAAGCGGAAAATCCGAAGCCGCCACCGATGTCAATGCCATCATCAAAGATTTGTCCGAACTCAAGGAAGGCGACCCGGTCGTTCACTCTGAGCACGGCATCGGTCGGTATCAGGGACTGATAGATCTGGACCTCGGTGACGGACTGACCGAGTTCCTGCACCTGGTCTATGCGAAAGAATCAACGCTATATGTTCCGGTCTCACAACTACATCTGATCTCCCGCTACAGCGGGGCCAGTGCCGAGGCGGCGCCTCTCCACTCGCTGGGCTCCGGTCAATGGGAAAAAGCCAAACGGCGGGCAGCCAAGCAGGCTCGTGACACAGCGGCCGAACTGCTGAACCTTTATGCTCGCCGCGCGGCCCGCCAGGGCCACTCGTTCGAATTCAGAGCCCAGGATTACGAAGCCTTCTGCGACGGCTTTGGGTTTGAAGAAACCCCTGACCAGCTTGCCGCAATCCATGCGGTGGTCCAGGATATGGTCTCGGCCCAACCAATGGATCGTCTGGTCTGTGGGGATGTCGGCTTCGGCAAAACAGAAGTTGCCCTGAGAGCCGCTTTTATGGCGGTCTCGGGCGGCAAGCAAGTCTTGTTACTCGCGCCCACTACGCTGCTGTCTGAACAACACTTCGAGACCTTCCGGGATCGCTTTGCAGACTGGCCGATCAAGATTGCCCAGTTATCCCGTTTCCGCTCCGCCAAAGAAACCACCGCGGCTATTGAAGGGCTCAAGTCCGGCGTGGTGGATATCGCGATTGGTACCCATAAGCTGCTTTCTCCGGATCTGGACTTAAAACGCCTGGGTCTGGTGATTATTGACGAGGAGCATCGGTTTGGTGTGCGTCAGAAAGAAAAACTCAAGTCGATGCGCGCCGAGGTTGACGTGCTGACGCTTACCGCCACACCAATACCTCGCACTTTGGCCATGAGTATGGAGGGCATACGCGATTTCTCCGTGATTGCCACGGCGCCTGAACGCCGGCTTGCGATTAAGACTTTCGTCAGACCGGAAAGCAAGTCGGTCTTGCGTGAAGCCATGTTGCGGGAAATCAAACGCGGCGGCCAAGTCTACTTCCTGCATAACGAAGTCAGAACCATCGAGAACCGTCGCACCATGCTCGCGGAACTATTGCCTGAGGCCAGAATCGCAGTCGCCCACGGGCAAATGGGCGAACGCGACCTGGAAAGAGTCATGCGCGAGTTCCATCAACAGCGGTTCAACGTATTGCTCTGCACGACAATCATCGAGACCGGCATTGATGTTCCCACGGCAAATACAATCGTGATTCACCGGGCAGACCGCTTTGGCCTGGCTCAATTACATCAGCTACGCGGACGAGTCGGACGCTCTCACCACCAGGCATACGCTTACCTGCTAACGCCAGACGACAACGCAATGACCAAAGACGCCAAGAAGCGCCTGGAAGCTATCCAGACGATGGAAGAACTTGGCAGCGGCTTCTTCCTAGCCATGCACGATCTGGAGATTCGCGGCGCCGGTGAAGTTCTGGGCGAGTCGCAGTCAGGCGATATGCAGGAAGTGGGATTTTCGATGTATGCGGAGATGCTTGAAGAAGCCGTTACTGCCATGCGGCGCGGACAAGAACCTGACCTCGAATCCCCACTGGCAAGCACAACAGAAATCAAATTGCATGTCCCTGCTCTTTTACCGGGCGACTATTGTCCCGATATTCGCGAACGGCTCAGTCTCTATAAGCGACTGGCAAATACCAATGATGCCGATACCTTGATCCGTCTTCAGGAGGAATTGATCGACCGGTTCGGACGCATGCCTGAGCAGGCCAAGGCCTTAATGGAAACCCACCGCCTGCGAATCAGCTCCAGACCCCTGGGGGTGGCCAAAATTGACGCCGCAGAAGAGCAGATTCTGATTCAATTCGTTGACAATCCGCCAATTGAACCGGCCGCGATCATCGCGTTCATGCAGAGCCGAAAAGACACAACACTGGCCGGTAGCGACCGGCTCCGCATTAAAGTCAACTCAGACGATCTTGACCAACGGGTACAGCGCATCAGGGAAATCATCAGCGCATTGAAAAAACAGAACGAAGCACTGACAACGGTTGCCAGATGAGCCGCCTGGTCGTTCAACACCCGGCGCTGTCAGCAATGTCTGTTCAGGTATTCGCTGCCGCCGTTGGCCAGAAACCGGCTCTCGAACGCCCCGGACTGGCGGTCTGGGATGATGTTGCGGTTGACGGGGAGCAAGTCACTTATCTTGCCGAAAACCATCGCGTTGATGCCGAAATCGTGCCGATGACCGATCGACTGGACGCCTACCGACTGATCGCCTTTGACATGGACTCAACTCTGATCACTTGCGAGTGCATTGATGAGATTGCTGACTTTGCCGGGCGACGCGAGCAGGTTGCCGCGATTACGGAAGCCACGATGCGCGGCGAAATCAAGAATTTTGCTGAAAGTCTTCGCCGCCGGGTCGCATTGCTCGAAGGCCTCTCAGAGTCTGTGCTGCTATCGGTCTATCAGGAACGCGTCAAACTGACCGAAGGGGCAGAAACATTAATCAGCACTGCCCGTAATACAGGCTTGAAGACGCTGCTGGTCTCGGGTGGCTTCACTTTCTTTACCCGTCGGCTCGCCGAAAGACTCGGTTTCGACTGGCATCATGCGAATGAACTCGAGATTGTTGATGGTGTACTAACTGGCAAAGTCAGCGGACGCATCGTCGATGGCGAACAAAAACGCCGACTGGTCGAAAAGAGCTGCGAGGCCATCAACTGCAAGCCCAACCAGGCTATTGTGATCGGCGATGGTGCTAACGATCTGCCGATGATGTCGATTGCCGGCACCTCGGTCGCCTTTCACGCCAAGCCAATCGTTCGATCTGAGACTACCCATGCGATCAACTACGGAGGCCTGGCGGCTGCACTCAACTTCTTTGGCGATACGTTAAGCGCAGCAGCCGCAGGCTAATAGGTGGCAAACATGCGGGCAATTTGATCCCGATCCCGGGTTCGGGTCAAAGCACAGGCAAGCAATATCCTGGCCTTTTGCGGGTTCAGATTATCGGCGCCCACAAACCCGGCCATCCGACTGGGGTGCAAAGGGAAGTTCCGTCCACTACCGACCCGGCTCGAATGAACAATAATGACGCCGGACTCTGCCGCTGCCTGCAGGGCTTCGTACTCACGCGGCGCGTTATAACCCGGCGCCAATGACCCGCTGACAATGCCTTGTGCGCCGGCTGCGACAAAGGCCTCGATTGCCGCGCCATCGGCCCCGGCATACGAGTAAGCAATATCGACTCTGGGCAATGCCGGCAAGGGCCGAATGTCGAATTCGGTATTAGGTGCGCCGCGACGAATCGGACGCCGGTAATAGTTCAGGGAATCTCCGTCAACATGTCCCAATGCACCAAAATCCGGTGACTGAAAGGCCTGCAGGCGATACATCGAGGTCTTTGTCACCTCACGCGCCGCCTGTATCTCGTCATTGAGCAAGACCAGGACACCCAAGCCGCGAGACTGAGGGTCTGCGGCTACCCGGATCGCATTAACCAGATTCAGCCCGGCATCTGACGACAAAGCGCTGGCTGGTCGCTGCGCGCCCACCAGTACTATCGGCACTGGGACTTTCGCCAACAAATTCAGCGCATAAGCGGTTTCTTCAAGCGTAGACGTTCCGTGCAGGATGACGAATCCGGCGAGCGCCGGGTCTGCCTCGTAAGAACGGTCAATCGTTTCAACAAGTGCCTTCCAGTCAGCGGGTTCGATTTCCGGACTCGGAATCGCTTTGAAATCAACCGGCACAACCGTTGCGTGCACACAAGCCTGCGGAAACATTTCCAGTACCTGAGCCGGATGCATGCGTTGACCGGTCAGAGAATAGTCTTGCAAATCGAGCGAATCACGACCGAGCGACGTAATCGTTCCGCCGGTCCCGATCAGGGCGACTCTGGGCTTACAAGGCATTCAGGCTGACACACTCGGCAGTCCGGCCAGAGCCATCGCCAGTTCTTCCGGGTCGTAGACATTGTCGGTCAATTCGCCGGCGGCATAAGCGGTATACGCAGCCATATCAAAATGACCATGCCCACAAAGATTGAACAAAATAGTCTCGCTGGTTCCTTCGCGTTTACAACGAAGCGCCTCGTCAATCGCCCCTTTGACCGCATGATTGGCTTCAGGAGCAGGGACAATCCCTTCAGCCCGCGCAAACAATACCCCGGCCGCAAAACACTCAGTCTGGTGAACCGCCCTGGCCTCGATCAGATCCAGCTCTTTCAGGTGAGATACCAATGGTGCCATGCCGTGATAACGAAGTCCTCCCGCATGAAAGCCTGGCGGCGTGAAACTGGAGCCAAGCGTGTGCATCTTGGTCATCGGTGCCATCTTGGCCGTATCGCCAAAATCGTACGCGTATTTCCCGCGTGTCAATGACGGACAAGCGGCCGGCTCAACCGCGACTATGCGCGGCTTCGCGCCGCCTCGTAAGCCGTCTCCGATAAACGGAAACGCAATGCCGGCAAAATTGGAGCCACCGCCGGTACAACCCACCACGACGTCCGGCCAGACGTCGGCCATCTGTAGTTGCTCCATGCACTCGATCCCGATCACTGACTGGTGCATCAAGACATGGTTGAGCACCGAGCCCAGCGCATATTTCGTGTCGTCATGCTGCGCAGCAATCTCTACTGCCTCAGAAATAGCGATGCCCAGACTACCAGGATGGTCAGGTCGTTCGGCCAGGACAGCACGACCATATTCAGTCAGGTTCGAGGGCGACGCAACACAGCTTGCGCCATAGGTTTCCATCACCGCCCGCCGGTAAGGCTTCTGATCGTAAGACACCCTGACCTGAAACACCTCGACATCAATCCCAAACAGAGCGCCGGCAAAAGCGAGCGATGTACCCCACTGACCCGCCCCGGTTTCGGTCGTCAGGCGTTTGACACCGGCCTGTTTGTTGTAAAAGGCCTGCGGCACCGCGGTGTTCGGCTTATGACTGCCGGCGGGGCTGACGCCCTCATATTTGTAAAAAATTCTGGCGGATGTGCCTAGCGCTTTTTCAAGGGCATGCGCCCGGTATAAAGGACACGGACGCCAAAGTTTGTAGACGTCTCTTACCGGCTCAGGAATTTCGATTTCCCGCTCTTGGCTGACCTCTTGCAGGATCAACTCCATCGGGAAAAGCGGCGCCAGATCATCAGGCGCCAGTGCTTGTCCGGTTCCCGGGTGCAACGGCGGTGGTAACGGAATCGGCAAGTCGGCCTGGATGTTGTACCAGTGCCTGGGCATCTGGTTTTCATCGAGCAAATACTTAGTCTGACCGCTCATTGTCGCCTCCGGAATAGCTTGTCGTTCGAGTTATTTCGCCGGCGGTTCCGTCAGGCCGGTTTGTCATCGGCAAGTTCGCCGATCAAATCATGTTCACTGCTCTCAAGAATTCTGACCTGCGCGAATTGCCCGACTTTCAGCGACGGGTCTGCCGGCAGCGCCACGATGCCATCAATTTCAGGGGCGTCGGCCGCGGATCGGCCGATCGCAATGTCATTGCCATCAGAATCGCGACCCATCGCGTCAATCAGGACCGGCATGGTTCGCCCGACAAATCGTTGCAGACGGTCAACGCTGATCTGCGCCTGGGTCTGCATGAATCTCTCGAGCCGGTGCTGGCGCACTTCATCAGGAACCGGGTCGGGCAAGGCATTGGCGCTTGCACCGTCTACCGGCGAATACGCAAAACAGCCCACGCGATCAAGCCGGGCTTCGCCAAGAAAAGTCAGCAATTCTTCAAACTCAGCCTCGGTCTCGCCAGGGAAACCAACAATAAACGTGCTCCGTATGGTCAGATCCGGACACCGGTCACGCCAGGCCTGAATGCGCTCAATATTGCGTTCACCACTGGCCGGTCGTTTCATGAGCTTGAGAATTCGCGGTGAAGCGTGCTGAAATGGCACATCCAGATACGGCAAGATGCCGCCATCGCCCATCAGGTCAACGACTTCATCCACATGCGGATACGGATAAACATAATGCATCCGGACCCAGGCGTCGAGCTGGCCTAATTCCCTGGCCAATTCAAGCATACGGGTACGAACCGGTCGGCCATTAACAAAGTCTGTCCGGTAGCGGGTATCGACCCCATAGGCGCTGGTGTCCTGCGAAACAACCAGCAACTCCTTGACGCCGCCATCGACCAGCGCTTCAGCCTCGCGAATGACCTCTCCGACCGGACGGCTGACCAGATCCCCGCGCATCGAAGGAATAATGCAAAACGAGCACCTGTGGTTGCAGCCTTCGGAAATCTTCAGGTAGGCATAGTGCGGCGGTGTTAGCTTCACACCCGCCTCGGGGACTAATTCACCAAACGGTTCGTGCGGGCGCGGCAGATGCTGATGCACGGCGGTCAGGACTTCTTCGGTTGCATGGGGCCCCGTCACTGCCAGTACACGCGGATGTACCTCGGCAACCAGATTGCCATCGCCATCATTCCCTGCTTTGGCACCAAGACAGCCCGTTACAATGACTTTGCCGTTTTCTTCGAGCGCCTCACCAATCGTGTCCAGCGACTCCTGAACCGCTTCATCAATAAAACCGCAAGTATTAACAATGACCAGGTCTGCCTGGTCATAGCGGGGCGCAATCAAATATCCTTCAGCGCGTAACTGCGTCACGATGCGCTCGCTGTCTACAGTCGCTTTCGGACACCCCAGCGAAACAAAACCGACCTTCGGGACGCTATGGCCGGCTTCGGTTGAGCGCCTGATTTCAGTGGTCATTCTTTGTCAGCCGGAGGCTTGTTCAGGTTGAAGTTATCGAACATTGAGCGAGTGTTTTCCTCGACCTGATCCTGCATCTGAACAAACAGGTTTTTGCTTTGTTCGATGTAGTTACTCATCATTGACTGAATCATCGGCGTTTGCATCGACATGAACTGAGTCCACATTTCCGGATTCTGCCCGTTTTTGTCGATGTACATCCCGTTGGACTGATCCTGCATCGTATTCTGGATTTCGACGAATGCAGACATTGTCTTTTCAAGATACGCGCCCATCATGCCCTGCATCGCATGCCCATAGAAACGAATAATCTGGGACAACATCGGCGCGGTGAACAGCGGCGCCCCACCAGCTTCTTCTTCCAGAATTATCTGCAGCAAGATACTGCGCGTCAGATCGGTTCCGGCTTTCGCATCTACAACCTGAAAAATCTCGGCGTCGAGTACCAGCTGTTTTACATCCGCCAGGGTAATGTAAGTACTGGTCTGCGTATCGTAGAGACGCCGATTCGGATACTTCTTGATTAGCCTTACTGTTGCTGTCATTGATCAACCCATATGCAACCCACCGTTGAGCGAGAAATCTGCTCCGGTGGCAAAACCTGCGTCATCTGAAGCAATCCAACCAATCATGGCGCCAATCTCATCGGGAGTGCCGAGTCGACGCACCGGAATGGTGGAAACGATTTTTTCAAGAACATCTTCACGAATAGCGCGAACCATATCGGTGCCGATATATCCGGGAGACACGGTGTTAACGGTAACACCCTTCGCCGCGACTTCTTGCGCGAGCGCCATCGTAAACCCATGAATTCCGGCTTTGGCCGTCGAATAGTTCGTTTGCCCGAACTGGCCCTTTTGACCATTAACAGAGGAAATGTTAATGACACGTCCCCATCCGTTGTCCAGCATGCCGTCAATAACCTGCTTGGTCACGCAGAACAACGAATTCAGATTCGTGTTCATGACCGCGGTCCAGTCTTCTATCGTCATTTTGCGAAACATGCCGTCGCGCGTGATCCCGGCATTGTTAACGAGAATGTCAGGATTTCCGACTTCTTCACGAACTTTGTCAAAAGCGGCTTTGGTTGAGTCCCAGTCGCCGACATTGCCGACCGAGGCAACAAACGAATAGCCATCCGCTTTCTGCTCGGCCAACCATTTTTCGAAGTCCCGACTTGGGCCACAACCGGCAACTACTGTATGGCCCAGATCGTGAAGTTTGCGGCAGATAGAGGTGCCGATCCCGCCCATTCCGCCTGTTACGTAGGCAATTCGCTGTGTCATTGCATTTCCTTGTATTGGTTTAGAGCGCGCCGAATACGCCATTCGGCACCGGCCGACCCGAGCGGGCTCATTCTGGCCTGATTGTGCACCTTTTTTGCCTAGGCTTTTTCCTTCACATAACTTCCGGGCGCCGGCTCGATGACCCGGTAGCCGGAGCCGCCCTCAACGCGAGCAGAAACGGAACCGTCACGAAACGTCTCGAGCCACTGGCACCAGTCTGGCCACCAGCTTCCGGCCACTTCCGTGGCGGACTCAAACCAGTCGTCGGCTTCCGGTCCGATTGAGTCGTTTACCCAGTAGTTGCGTTTGTTCTTGGCTGGCGGATTGATCACGCCGGCAATATGACCGCTGGCGCCGAGCACAAAACGCAAATCGCCGGTCAGCAGATTGGTCGAGGCAAAAGCCGACTTCCACGGCACGATGTGATCGTCCTTGGAGCCATAGATATAGGTTGGAAGATTAATCGACGCGAGATCGACCGACTCTCCGAGACACTTGAGCCGGCCTGGCACACATAAATCGTTCTGGAGATACATGTGACGCAGGTAATAGACGAACATCGGGCCGGGCAGATTGGTACTGTCACCGTTCCAGTAAAGCAGGTCAAACGCCGGCGGCGCCTTGCCGTGAAGATAATTCTTCACAACATAGTTCCAGATCAAATCATTTGGACGCAGTGCCGAAAAAGTTTGCGCGAGTTCGGCGCCGGGCAATATCCCACCTTGCCCGAGTGTCGCCTCACGCATGGCCACCGCGGCCTCATCGATAAAGATATCCAGAATGCCCGGTTCTTCGAAATCGAGCAGAGTCGTTAGCAAGGTCACACTACAGGCAGGTCGCTCGCCTCGCGCAGCCAGTACCGCCAAAGCGCTGGACAGAATCGTGCCACCGACGCAAAACCCCAGGGTGTTGATCACCTCGGTGCCACAGATTTCCTGGACGACCCGAATCGCCTCGATCGGGCCCTGTTCAAGATAATCGTCCCAGGTGATGTGACCCAGCTCAGCCTGCGGATTTTTCCAGGAAACCATAAACACGGTATGACCCTGACTGACCAGATGGGCAACCAGTGAGTTCTGTGGCTGCAGGTCGAGAATGTAAAACTTGTTGATACAGGGAGGTACCATCAGCATAGGCGTCACACCAACCTTCTCGGTGGTCGGAGCGTACTGAATCAACTGCATCAAATCGTTCTGAAAAACAACCGAACCCGGCGTCACTGCCAGCTCTTTCCCGACTTGGAATGCCGACTCGTCGCTCTGACTGATGTGACCCTGTTTGAAATCTTCAAGCAGGTTGCTCATACCGGCAACCAGACTCTGACCGCCGGATTCGACCACTTCTTTCTGAGCCTCGGGATTGCTGACCAGAAAATTACTTGGCGAAGAGGCATCAATCCATTGCTGGGTCGCAAAACGCACTCTTTCGACTGACTTCGCATCGCCAGTAGCCGACTGGGCGAACCGGGCCATGAATTCAGCATTCAGCTCATAAAGTGCCGCGTTCCAGGCAAACATGCCTTCGCGCCACGACTCCGACTGAAAACGCCGGTCTTTCAACGGGACAGCCCCTGGTCCGGCACTCAGCAAATTTCCGGCCCGCTCGAGATAGTCTTTTTGCAATTTAATCAGATCTGCCGGATCAAGTGATAGTGCTGGCATCTCGAACGCAGGCGCGGCGGCCTGCTGCGTGGGCGCAGGCGGCGGCTGATTTGGCACCGGGTTTGCCGCTAATTGTCGCGTGATTTCCCTGGCCATTTCACCCATCAGATCCAATGCCATCTGGTTGTCACCGGCTTCGGCGGCCGCCGCGGCAGCTTTGCCCATATCATTGACATCCTGAGCTGACCTTGGCTGGTTCGAATCGCCCGTCAGATCTTGCGCGGGATTTGAGGTTTTACTTTCCGCCGCTGGCCGGGCTGAACCAGACATACGGGCACTCACGCTCGAATCCGATACTGCCTTTCTGGCAGGCCTTTTTTTCGCCGGACTGTTTTTCGCCGGACTCTTGACACGAGCCGATCTGCTTGCGGGTTTTTTCATTGCAGTTGAAGCAGCACCGGTTTTTTTCTTGGTGATTTTTTGGCTTGCAGTTTTCTTCGTAGTAGCCTTGCCAGGCGAGGTTTTCTTGCTTGCCGCCTGCTTTCTGGCAGTTGCCGGCTTTTTACCCGCCGCCGCGTCATCAGTCCCTGTGACAGCCTTTTTACCGTTTGGCCTGGATAGCCGGGTTTTGGGAGATGCAGCAATAATTCGAAGAGGCGACGTTTTCACGAGAGAGCGAACCTTATAGACTGGAACCGAAGGCACGAACGTGCCGGACAGCAGGGTAACAAGCGGGAATTAACCCGATTCTGCCCTGCATCAAATTTTTGTCAATTTGAGGGCTACTCCGAAGCCAGGCGGCGCCTCGGATCGGCCGGAGCGTTAAGCTGCAACTATGATCATTATTGCTATTGCCTGGATCTATGTCGTGGGGTTGATGGCCCTGACCCAGCCAAGTTTCCTGGCCGGATTTCTGACGCTGATCGGATACGGCTTGTTTCCATTGTCAATTGTGCTGTATCTGGCAGGTACACCCGGGCGCCGTGCGCGCGCGCGCAAGAGACAACAAGCCGCTACCCAAGCCGCCACCGGTACAAACTCAGATCAGCCAGACCAGACTGGCCATACGTCCACAGATACCGTCTCGCCTGAATGAATAGAAGCGTTCGTCCTGGACCGTACAAATGTCGGCTGCACTAACCGCGGTAACGCCAACCGAAGCCAGCTGATGGCGAGCAATCTCTTGCAGATCGCCAAGATATTTTCCAGGCCGGCCAGGATAGCGGCGAAAACACGACTGCAGGGAAACATCAGACTGCGTAAATGCGGCCGGCACCTCTGGTCCCACTTCAAAACGCTCCGGACCAATCGCCGCCCCCAGCCATGCCTGAACTTTGTCAGGATTCGCCCCGAGTTCAACCATCGCCCGAATTGTCTCTGGCAACACCCCCGCAACCAGGCCTCGCCAACCGCCGTGCACGGCACCGATAACCCGGGCGACTGGGTCGACCAACAAGACCGGCAGGCAATCGGCAGTCAGAATCGCCAGCACGACACCGGACTGATTTGTCACTGCCGCATCGGCAGTCGGTATCTCGTCACCCGGCGGCCCGACAGCCTGAAAGACTTGTTTGCCGTGAACCTGGTTTAACCAGAGCGGGGCCGCTGGCAGTTCCAGTGACAAACGCATCTGGTTAGCCTTAACGGCTGCCGCAGCATCGTGAACATGGACGCCGAGATTCAGACCGGGCTGATTGTTGACATCCCCATACGGTCCCTGACTGACCCCGCCGCCACGCGTCGTCATGAAGGCTCCGGCGCCAAAACGGGTCCAGTCGGTCGGCGGCCGAATAACCGGCAGACGATGAGTGCGCTCAGACTTCATCTGCAGTCTCAATCGGATAGTGAAGACCGCAATCGGCCATGACCTTGATAAAGTCGGCCGGCGGCGGCGCCTCAAACGCTCCCGATTCACCATCAACCGGTCTGGCAAGAGCCAGTCGCCAGGCGTGCAACATCTGCCGGTCAGCTATTTCGGTGGAGCCGCCATAAACCGCATCACCCAACAAGGGCATTCCCGCGTGAGACAGGTGCACCCGTATCTGATGGGTACGGCCGGTCCTTAGCAAACAGCGCAACAAAGTCACTGGTTTGCCCTGACAAACACCAAACGCCAACGGTTCGACCCGGGTATGGGCAGGCTTGCCAGTCGCCACCACCGCCATGCGCAAGCGGTTCGACGGATCCCGACCGATCGGACCCTCGAGTTCCACAGGTGCTTCAACTGTTGCTTCGCAGATCGCCAGGTATTGTCTCGAGAGGGACCGGTCGGCCAGTTGCCCGATCAGATTTTCGCGGGCCGATTCAGTCCGGGCTATGGCCAACAGACCACTGGTATCTTTGTCCAGGCGATGCACGATTCCCGCTCGCGGCAATGCGGCCAACTCCGGGAAATGAAACAACAAGCCATTCATCAATGTACCCTGCCAGTTACCGGCACCGGGATGAACCACCAAGCCAACTGGCTTGTTCACCACCAGCATTGCCTTGCGCCGGACAACGACGCTGACCGGGAGATCTTCAGCGACGAACGCCGCGTCAGCCTCCAGGGGCTGAGGCTCGATCAGCAATCGCTCATGGCCTTGCAATCGCGTCTTGGCAGCCAGTGCGCGCTGCTCACAGTTAACCGCGCCCAGCGCGATCCAGCGTTGGATACGGGTGCGCGAGACCTGCTGTAGCTGACTGGCCAGAAAGCGGTCCAGGCGCTGGCCGGCTCCTGCGGTGGCGGTCAGCTCGATTACTTCATCGCTCGTCTGGTCAGATTTCATGTAAATAAGATCGCAAACATGGTCTGTCGGCCCCCTGCCAACCCCGCGGTTTCATCGCCGTCGGAACGCCTATAATAGAGGTTCGGCCAGCGCCGAACTGGAACCAGCGACCTGACGAACACAATCGTCAACCGGACATGATGCCTAGAACCCCTGAATCAACCTCTTATTTGCTCCTGAAGCCAGTAACGGCCAGAAATCTGCTCAACGGGCTGCTCGCACTGATCTGCCTCGCGCTGGTTGGTTGCGCCGCTACCAAAGAAGCAGACCCGACCGAAGGCTGGAGTGCCACCCAACTCTATGAGGCTGCTACCTCTGAAATGGACAGCGGTCGTTATACCGATGCTGTCGGCTACCTGCAAAAACTGGAAGCGCGTTACCCCTTTGGCAAACTGGCGCAACAAGCGCAAATTGACACCGCTTATGCGCATTACAAAGATGGTGAGCGGGGCTTGTCACTGATTGCCATTGACAGGTTCCTGAAGATGCACCCGGATCACGCCCAGCTGGACTATCTTTACTACCTGAAAGGCTTGGTCAACTTCAACGAGCAGAACTCGTTTTTGGCATCCATTGGCGGTCGAGACCTCTCCGAGCGCGATTTACGTGCGGCCAAAGAAGCGTTTGATTCATTCGGCACTGTTGTCAAACGATTCCCGGCATCCAAATACGCGGCCGACTCCCGCCAGCGCATGCAATATCTGGTCAATTCAATGGCAGCCGGCGAGGTTTCGGTCGCGCGCTTTTATCTGCAACGGGGCGCACATGTCGCAGCCGCCAACCGTGCCCAGGAAGTCGTACGGCAATACCAACAGGTGCCAGCGATCGAGGAAGCACTCGTCATCATGGTTTTTTCTTACGACGCCCTGGGCTTAACCGACTTGCGAGACGGCGCCCGCCGCGTTCTGGATAAAAACTTCCCTGACTCTACCTTGCTCGAAACCGGGCTGGCTCGCGAAGAAAAGAGGTGGTGGCAAGTCTGGCGCTAAGTGGGCGATTCGCCGCGCAGAAATGCCAACGCCTCGTCGGCCGAGCGGGTTCGCTTAAATGGCGGCAGGCTCGCTACCAGCCGTCGGCCGTAAGGTTTCTCGGCGAGTCGGGTATCACCGATTACCAATAGCCCCCGATCCTGCTCTGACCGAATCAAGCGCCCGGCTCCCTGCTTTAATGCCATCGCCGCATGAGGCAGATGCAGTTGCATAAACGGTTGCTGTCCCGCCTGCTTGAGTTGTCTTGCGCGGGCCGCGACAACCGGATCATCGGGCGGGGCAAAAGGCAGTTTGTCGATCACTACCAGTGACAATTGCGCGCCCACGACATCCACGCCTTCCCAAAAACTGGCGCTTCCAATCAGGATCGGCTGATTCGCCTCGCGAAACCGATTCAACAACACATCCCGGGAGTCTGAGCCCTGCACCAGCAACTCATAACAAGAGTCATCATCCCAGGCACTGGCTTCAGTATCGGACTTCTCGGTGCGGTTGGTCTTCAGTGAACGCTCAAAAAGCGCTGCCATCGCCTCGACCATACGCAAACTGGTGCACAGAATGAACGCCCTGCCGCCATTGGCCTCAACCAGCGGCAAGATCGCCGCCCCAAGCCGTTCAGCAAACGTCTCGTGACGCGGGTCCGGCAAATCCGCCGGCACATACAACATAGCCTGCGACGCAAAATCAAACGGACTGTCATGGCGCTCGCAAACGGCATCCTGCAAGCCAAGCGCATTGACGAAGTGATCAAAACGACGCCCGACAGACAACGTGGCCGAAGTAAAAATCCAACTCCCCGGACGCTCGAGCCGCAGCCGCCTGAACGGCCCGCTAACCGACAAAGGTGTGCGATGCAGACTCAGGCCTTGTTTATGGACATCCACCCAGTGAATCGCCGGCCCTTTGCGGTCTTCATCGTCTTCGTCACGCTCGGTTGTCCCTTCAGCCGCTTGCCCGACTCCGTCAGCCGATTCATTGCCCTTAACTGCATCGTTCTGCTCTTCCCAGGCAGAATCCAGTGGCAATGGCTCGACCGATTCAGGCGGGGGTTTATCGGGCAATGCGGTGTCTCGAATGACTGCAAGCCAGATCCGGACACTGTATATCAGACTCTGTCCGCGCAGCGCCAGACGCTCAAGATCCCGGCTACGCTCAGCGTTGGTTTGCAAGCTCTCAACTGGCTCTTTCAATGAAGCCAGCAAGGCATCAAGCGCGGCGAGAAAAGGTTTCATGCCCGCGCTTTTTAGCTCGGATTCGTCAATCCGACGTACCCGACCGGCCGCTAAGCGCAACTCCCGCAAATGTTGCTCGATAGCGCCGGACAACTCAATCCAATCGGCACCATCGGGCGCATCAGCCCGCCCGCTACGGGCGATCTCTCGGGCAAACTCAACAAACTGACGAGTCGAAACCGTCTGGCCAAAAAATTGCGTGGCGGTTTCGGGCAGTTGATGGGCCTCGTCAAAAATCAGGAGATCCGCCTTGGGCAGCAGCTCCGAGACACCGTCATCGCGCAACGCCAGGTCTGCGCAGAAAAGGTGGTGATTGATCACAACAACATCGGCCTGCAATGCCCGCTTGCGGGCGTGCAGCACAAAACACTCTTCGAGGTGCTCGCAATCCTGACCCAGACAGTTGTCGCGCGTCGAGGTGGCATGCGCCCAGGCCGGCGCGTCTTCCGCAATGCCCGGTGCTTCAGCACGGTCACCGGTTCGGGAAATCGCACTAAAGCGATCGATTCTGTGCAAGACGGCAACATCCTGTCGGCGGGCAAAGCGACCGTCAGCCAGACTACGGGCCAGATGATGCCGGCAGACATAGTTGGAACGACCTTTCAGCAGCGCTGCTTTCAGGCCGACACCGAGCGCCCCAAGCACGGCGGGCAGATCGCGATGGTAGAGCTGGTCTTGCAGTGTCTTGGTACCGGTAGAAATCAGGACACGCCGGTTTGCCAATAGCGCCGGAACCAGATAAGCAAACGTCTTACCGGTGCCAGTACCGGCTTCTGCCACCAAAGGCGTTTGCTCGTCAATAGAATGGCAAATCGATTCAGCCAGCGCCAACTGCCCCTCGCGCTGACGGAAGCCAGGGACCGATTGCGCCAGCGCTGCCTCGCTGCCGAAGGCCTCACGAACAGCCCGCATCAGTTCAGAGACGTGCACAGCGCCCGCCGGCGAGACCTGTTCTGACTCAGCGCTCATAAGACTCAGGCCGGAATATCCGGAACCAACTGCATTTGCAGTGCGAGAATCTCATCGCGAATCTGCAGCCGCCGCTTCTTCAGACGCCGTAACGCCAGATCATCAAAATCTCCGCCCGGCCCGTTCGTGTCGATAAGAGCATCCAGCCCCCGATGCTCCAGTTGCAACTCTATGATCCGGTTGCGAACCAGGTCGACATTGGCCGGTGTCCCGATCTCAATCATGACAAACGCTCGGCAATCCCACGTCTTGGAGCGGTAAGGTATTCAGTGGATTGCATTTCGACCAGGCGCGATTCAGTGCGCTGAAATTCATTGACCATCGGGCCTTCGGTATAAAGCTCATCGGGCGGGCATTGGGCAGAAACAAACAGGGTAACCCGCTGATCATAGAGCACATCAATCAGCCAGAGAAATCGTCGTGCGGCCGAGGCCATCGCCGGCTTCATGGATGGCACCCCGGTCAGAAAAACCGTATGAAACTGCTGGGCGATCTCAAGATAGTCATTTTGCGAGCGCGGCCCCAGACACAAGGTCTCGAAGTCAAACCAGACCACGCCCCCGGCACGCCGCACGGCAGCAATCTCGCGATGCTCGATCGTCAGCATCGGCTCCTCATCGCCGACCTCTGCCACCGCATTGAAGGCCTCGCTCAGCGCAGTACGGGCCGCCTGATCATCGGGCCAGTGATACGCCTTCACCCCGGCCAATGACATCTGCCGGTAGTCAACGCCGGTATCTACCCGCACCATGTCGAGCTCTTGATTCAGTCGATTGATCACCGGCACGAGCCGATCACGATGCAAACCGTCGGGGTACAAGCCGGAGGGCTCGTAGTTGGACGTCATCACAAAACAAGTGCCGGCGTCGAACAGCGGTGTCAGCAGGCGCTCGAGAATCATGGCGTCCGCTATATCTGAAACATGGAACTCATCAAAACAGATCAGCCGATACCGTTTGGAAATCCTGCCAGCCACAACTTTGAGGGGATCAGCCTGACCCCGTAAATCGTTCAGCTCGCGATGCACGCCACGCATAAACTCGTGAAAGTGCACGCGTGTCTTGCGCCGAATCGGGACGGCATTGAAGAAACAATCCATCAGGAAGCTCTTGCCCCGGCCGACCCCACCATACATCCAGGCCCCTCGGGGCGTGGCGGGAGGTTTCAACATACGGCGCAGTCGATTTCGCCGCGCATCCCTGAAAGCCACCAACTCGACCGCGAGCCGATCCAATCGCCGGGCCGCAGCAAGCTGCGCCGCGTCGGCGGTGAATCCGCGTTGGTCAAGAATAGCCAGATATCGGTTTAGTACCGAGTCGCCGGCCTGCTTCACATGTTCAGCGCGCGCTTGTCTGAGGCTAACGCTGCTTCCCGAATAACTTCAGACATTGACGGATGAGGATGACAGACACGGGCAATGTCTTCTGCGGATGCTCTGAACTCCATTGCCACTGCCGCCTCAGCAATCAAGTCTGAAGCATTAGCCGCAACAATATGCACGCCAAGTACCTCGTCGGTCTCAGTGTCGGCCAGCACTTTTACAAAACCTTCACTATGGCCCATACCTAACGCCCGACCGTTGGCGGCGAACGGAAACTGCCCCGCTTTGTAGTCGCGTCCGTCAGCTTTCAACTGCTGCTCTGTCTTGCCGACCCAGGCAATCTCCGGGGAGGTGTAGATCACCCAGGGAATACAGTTGTAATCGATATGGGGACTTTGCCCGGCAATGATTTCAGCCACCATAACGCCTTCGTCTTCCCCTTTGTGCGCCAGCATCGGCCCGCGAACCACATCACCAATGGCAAACAGACCGGGCACGCTGGTTCGGCACGAGTCATCAACTGGCACGAATCCCCGATCATCCACGCTTACACCGACCGACTCCAGGTTAAGGCCCGAAGTATTGGGAACCCGTCCAACCGAAACAATCAACTTGTCAACCGTCAGCGTCTGGTCCGCGCCCTGGTCGTCCTGGTAGCTGACTTTGACCGTTTTTTTTGCGCCTTTGCCAGCAACCTGAACCTCGGAAATCTTCACACCAAGGTCGAACTTCAATCCCTGCTTCTTGAAGATCTTGCCGGATTCTTTGGCTACCGCGTCATCGCAGGCACTCAGGAAACCAGGCATCGCCTCCAGCACGCGGACTTCAGACCCCAGGCGGCGCCAGACGGAACCCAGCTCCAATCCGATCACGCCCGCGCCAATCACGCCGAGCCGCTTGGGCACTTCGGTAAAAGACAAGGCGCCTTCGTTGTCGCAGATGAGTTCATTGTCGACTTCGATACCTGGCAGGTGGCGCGAACTGGAGCCGGTCGCCAGGACAACATTGCGAGCCTCATTGACAGACTCTTCCTCGTTGAGCGCCACTTTGACCTTGAAATAGCCATCAGCATGACCTTCGAGCGAACCGTGCCCTTTTAACCAGGTAATCCCGTTCTTGCGAAACAGGAACTCAATTCCCTTGGTCATCTTGCTGACAATACCGTCTTTCCGGGCCAGCATCTTGGCCAGGTCAAGTTTGGCCCCGGTCACGGTGATGCCGTGATCTCCGAGAGAATGGCCAACTTTTTCGAACTCTTCAGACGAAGCAAGCAAGGCCTTGGACGGAATACAGCCAACATTCAGGCAGGTTCCGCCAAGCGCCATATCGCCCGATGGTGCAACCCAGCTTTCAACACACGCCACCTTGAAGCCGAGTTGAGCTGCCCGGATTGCAGAAACATAACCCGCTGGTCCGGCGCCAATTACGATCACATCATATCTTTCAGACATACCTTAAACCCAGTAAGTATTAAAGGTTAAGTAGCAAACAAGCCGGATCTTCCAAAGCCTCTTTGATGCTCACCAAAAACAAGACAGCTTCGCGTCCATCGATAATGCGATGGTCGTAGGAAACAGCGAGATAGTTCATTGGCCGGACCACGACCTGACCGTTTTCAACAACCGCTCTTTCCTTGGTCGCGTGAACGCCGAGAATGGCGGCCTGCGGCGGGTTGATAATCGGCGTCGAGAGCATCGAGCCGAATACGCCGCCGTTACTGATCGAGAATGTACCGCCGGTCAGCTCTTCCAGCCCAAGCTTGCCTTCCCGGGCCCGGGTACCAAAGTCGGCAATCGTGGTTTCGATCTGCGCAAAACTCATCTGATCGGCATTTCGAATCACCGGCACAACCAGTCCACGGGGGGAGCCGACGGCAACGCCGACATCAAAATACCCGTGATACACGATATCGTTGCCGTCGATAGAAGCGTTAACGACAGGGTATTTCTTCAGGGCATGAACTGCGGCTTTCACGAAAAACGACATAAAGCCCAACCGTACGCCGTTTTCTTTTTCGAAGCGGTCCTGGTACTTCTTGCGCATCGCCATGACCGGCGCCATGTTGACTTCATTGAAGGTCGTGAGAATCGCGTTGGTCTGCTGTGACTGGACCAGTCGTTCCGCAATCCGCTGACGCAAACGCGACATCGGGACACGCTGTTCCGGACGCCCTTCGAGCAGCGACTGCAGATCAATCGGTGCTTTGGCTTGCGGCAGGCTCTGGCCCGACGGCCCGGCAGCCGGCAGTCCCGAGTTAGTGGTCGCTGCGGGAGCCGGTGCTGGTTGACTCAAAGCATTCAGGACGTCGCCCTTGGTGATACGTCCACCTCGTCCGGTACCCTCAACCTGTCCGGCACCCAGGGAATTCTCAGCCATCAATTTGCTGGCGGCTGGCATCGCGACCCCTTTGCCCGGCGCCGTCGCCGGAGCAGCGGTCGCTCCGGAGCCCGGCGCAGCAGGTGCCGGAGCAGCGGCGGGTTCTGGTGCTGATGCTGGCGCGCTGCCAGAGGTCGCACCGGCTTTTGCTTCAGTATCAATCGTTGCGATGACTTCATCAGCGACAACCGTGTCGCCGGCTTGTCTGACAATACTGACCAATACACCGGACGCCGGCGCAGGTAATTCGAGAACGACTTTGTCGGTTTCGATATCGATAAGATTTTCGTCTCGGGCGACTGCTTCGCCCTCTTGTTTGTGCCATTCCAGCAGAGACGCTTCCGCGACGGATTCAGAGAGTTGCGGAACTTTTACTTCAACCAGAGCCATGTCGGCTACCTCAGTTTCGGATGTTATTTTCAGGAAATCATTCAGGCGGATTTGCGAGCACGGGGTTTGGGGTCACCAAACGCGTGTGCTATCAAATCCTGCAACTGGGCGTAGTGCTTGTCGTAGTACCCCACCGCTGGCGATGCAGACGGCGGTCGACCCGCATACGAGAGCTTTTGTTCGCTCTTTAGCTGCTCTTCGATATGGTGTTGGACATAAAACCAGGCGCCCTGGTTTTGAGGCTCGTCCTGCGCCCAGACAAACTGCTTCGCTGCCGGGAACGACTTAATGACCCCATCGAGCGATTTGTGCGGGAACGGATACAGTTGCTCAATCCGGACAATGGCGACGTCTTCACGTTCGCGTTCGCGGCGCCCGCCCAGCAGGTCGTAATAGACCTTGCCTGAACACATGATTACCCTTTTGACGGCATCGGAATTGATGGTCTGATCCGTTTCCCCGATCACGGTCTCGAAGCTGCCTTCTGCCAGCGCCGATAACGGCGAAGTAGCTTCCTTGTTTCGCAACAAGGACTTGGGCGTCATGACGACCAGTGGTTTGCGGAACAGGCGAATCATCTGCCGACGCAGCAAATGGAAAATCTGCGCCGAGGTGGTCGGTTGGCAGACCTGCATATTGTTCTCGGCACAGGCCTGGAGAAAACGCTCAAGCCGGGCGGAAGAGTGCTCCGGCCCCTGCCCCTCGTAACCATGCGGTAACAGCATCGTCAGACCAGAGACACGCCCCCATTTGGTCTCACCTGAAGAAATAAACTGGTCAATGACCACCTGCGCGCCATTGACGAAATCACCAAACTGCGCCTCCCAGATCACCAGAGTATTCGGTTCAGCCGTTGAGTAACCATATTCAAAAGCTAGGACCGCCTCTTCGGACAACAATGAGTCGATGACGGTGAAGTTGCCCTGGGTGGCATTGATATTCTGCAGCGGGATGTAGCGACCACCGCCCCAGGATTCGCGGTTCTGATCATGCAACACTGAATGGCGATGACTGAATGTGCCCCGGCCGGCATCCTGCCCGGACAATCGAACACCGTATCCGCTGGCCACCAGACTGGCATAGGCGAGTGACTCACCCATCCCCCAGTCCAGTTGGGCATCGCCCTCACCCATTTTGCGACGGTCAGCCAGTACTTTCTGAACCAGTGGGTGCACCTTCATTTCATCGGGTACGGTGGTGATGCTTTCCGCCAGACGTTTCAACTCCGCATACGGTACCGCCGTATCGGCCGCATCCGTCCACTTACGATTGAGGTAAGGCATCCAGTCAACCGCATACTTGCTTTTGAAGTTCGACAAGACCGGATCGGCGGTATGACGGCCTGCGTCCATCGCGCTTCTGTACTCGTCAATCATTGCGGTCGCGGCGTCCGCATCAAGCACCCCTTGCGCTATCAGCTTGTCTGCATAAAGTTTGCGAGCACCAGCCATCGCCGCAATTTTCTTGTACATCAACGGCTGGGTGAGTGCCGGGGTATCCTGTTCGTTATGGCCCAGTTTGCGGTAGCAGACAATATCGACCACCACGTCTTTGCGGAATTCAGTACGGAAATCAACCGCCACCTGCACCGCAAAAACGACCGCTTCGGGATCATCACCATTAACGTGCAACACCGGCGCTTCGACCATCTTGGCCACGTCGGTACAGTAGGTTGTTGAGCGGGCGTCTTCAGGATCGGAGGTCGTAAACCCAATCTGGTTGTTGATCACAATATGGACACTGCCACCAACGCCATACCCGCGCGTCTGCGACATATTGAAGCCTTCCATAACCACGCCCTGGCCGGCAAAAGCAGCATCGCCATGAACCAGAATGCTCAACACCTCAGAGCCATCGGCGTCGCCGCGCCGATCCTGACGGGCCCGCGAAGAGCCAGTGGCCACCGGATTCACGATTTCAAGGTGAGACGGATTAAACGCCAATGACAGGTGAACCGGTCCACCCGGTGTCGAAACATCACTCGAGAAACCGTTGTGATACTTGACGTCGCCGTTCGGCAAATCGTCAGCGTGCTGGCCTTCAAATTCGGCGAACAAGTCTTTGGGCATCTTGCCCAGGGTATTGACCAGAACATTCAGGCGGCCGCGGTGAGCCATCGCCACAACCATTTCCTGAACGCCCGCCGCGCCAGCATGCTGAATCACTTCATCGAGTGCCGGAATATAGCTCTCGCTGCCTTCGAGTGAAAACCGCTTTTGCCCGACATACCGGGTATGAAGATACTTCTCAAGCCCTTCGGCAGCGGTCAGTCGCTCCAGGATGCGCAGACGCTTTTCGGTACTGAAACGCGGCTTGGCCCGGGTTGACTCCAGGCGCTCCTGCATCCAGCGTTTCTGGGCCTGGTCGTTGATATGCATGAATTCGGCACCAATGGTGCCGCAATAGGTTTCCCGCAAGGCCTGCAATAAATCCCGCAGCGACGCGCTCTCAAAACCGAAGAAGGCGTTGGCCGTTGAATAAATGTTGGCCTGATCCGCATCGGTAAAGTCGTAAAACGCCGGATCAAGCTCAGGGATATTAGGCCGGTCCCCTCTCTTCAATGGATCCAGATCGGCCCAGCGGTTACCCAATGAACGGTAAGCGGCGATCAACGACTGGACAAAAACCTGCTTGCGAGCGGTAGCCGCGTCGCCGCCCATTTGCTGGGGCATCAGGGTTCCGGCTTTAGCCCGCTGTGCCAGCGACTGCATTACCGGGGCATGGGCGACATCGGTAGTCTGGGCGTTACCGTCGGCAGCCGGTAAAGCTTGCATATTGTCAAAATAGGCACGCCAGACCTCGGGAACCGAAGCAGGGTTATCCAGATAATTTTCGTACAACTCTTCCACATACGGCGCATTACCGCCGAACAAGTAAGAGTTCGATTGGAAAGACTTCATCATTAGCGGTTTACCTTATAAAACGAGTTTCTCGTCAAGGAACAGAGCACCGGTAACCGCTAGATCGAGTTGAGCCCAAGGCTGATCGACAAGCCGTCATCGGCTGGCGCACAGAGTTTCGGCTTACGAAGCACTGTGCCCGCGCTGGAACTTTGTCAGTAGATCATGAAGGAATACCTTGGCGAACAATCAGAAGAATAACCGGGCTTGAGGCTGGCGGCCAGAGGCAACAGCCATCCGATACTCTTGTAAGCATGAAAAAACCCGGTTATTAAACCGGGTCGTTGTGTAGCAGCAACTCAATCAGCGTTTATCGATGCTGATCAGATCGCGACGGGTGGCGCCTGTGAATAACTGACGCGGCCGGCCGATTTTCTGGTCTGGCTCGCTGATCATTTCATTCCACTGGGCAATCCAGCCGACAGTCCGGGCCAGAGCGAAGATACAAGTGAACATATCGTTGGGAATACCCATCGCCCGCTGCACGATGCCCGAATAGAAATCTACGTTCGGATACAGCTTGCGCTTGACGAAATACTCGTCTTCCAGGGCAATCTGCTCCAGCTTCATTGCCAGGCCCAGCAAGGGGTCATCCTTCAGCCCCAGCTCGTTCAGAACTTCGTGGCAGGTTTCACGCATCAGTTTGGCACGCGGGTCGTAGTTCTTGTAGACGCGATGACCAAATCCCATCAGACGGGTCGCGGAGTTCGGGTCTTTGACTTCATCGATGAACTCGCCAATTTTGTCCATACCGCCGCGCTCCTGGATCTCAGCAAGCATTTTCAGGCAGGCCTCATTGGCGCCACCGTGAGCCGGCCCCCAGAGAGTGGCAATACCCGCCGCAATGCAGGCAAATGGATTGGCACCAGACGAGCCAGCCAGCCGCACCGTAGAAGTCGATGCATTTTGCTCATGGTCTGCGTGCAGGATCAGGATTCGATCCAGCGCCTTCTCAAGCGTCGGATTAGGAACATATTCCTCGCACGGCGTCCCGAACATCATATGCAGCAGATTGCCTGAATAGGACAGCGAATTTTTCGGATACATGAAGGGCTGACCGCACGAATACTTGTAAGCCATCGCGGTCAGTGTCGGCATCTTGGCGATCAGGCGAATGGCCGAAATAAAACGGTGCTCAGGGTTATTGATGTCCAGTGAATCGTGGTAGAACGCTGATAAAGCGCCAACCACACCAACCAGAATCGCCATCGGGTGGGCATCACGGCGAAAACCGGCAAAGAAGCGGTTCATCTGCTCGTGCACCATTGTGTGATGGCCGACCCGGAATTCGAAGTCGTCCTTGGACGCCTGGTCTGGCAGCTCACCATTGAGCAACAGATAACAAGTCTCTAGAAAGTCGCAGTTCTCGGCGATCTGCTCGATCGGATACCCGCGATATAGCAACTCGCCCTTGTCGCCATCGATGTAGGTAATTTTTGATTCGCAGGCGGCAGTGGCCAAAAAGCCCGGATCAAACGTGAACTTGCCGGATGCCCCGTACAACTTACGAATGTCGATCACGTCGGGCCCGATGGTTCCTTTGTGAACAGGAAACTCAATGCTCTCGGTGCCATCGGAAAAACTGAGAGTCGCTTTGTGTTCGGTGGTCATAGAACCATCCCCTTATCGTCGAAATGATGCATGCCACGCTTACCGCCGGCTGATCCGGTGGTTAAGCAGACATGAATCTGGCCGCAGCAGCAAGCCGGGCGCCGCAGAGTTCTGCGACATGGGTTAACTAAGACAACATCCGGCGCCGGCCAGGCAGGCCGTTGCACAGCTGTTGCGAGCGGCGGTCAGACCGCTCTGATCATCTGGAGCACCCGTTGAATCTCGGGCCTGTCCATGTCCGGATTCGGTTCCGTACGCGACAGAATTAAATCCAGTAATTCGTTATCGGTCAAATCAAGGAGTTGATGATACCCATTGACTTCGAGATCCGACATTGACATCTCGTGCTGATCCAGAAAGCGTGTCAGCACAAGATCGTTTTCAAGAAGCCCGCGCCGGGAGCGCCAGCGCAAACGCCGGCGCTGGGCGGTTTCTGACTGGTGCGAAGCTACTTCGTGAGAATCAACAGTCACGGCGTCAGACCGAACGACGGACCATCAGTTCTTTGATCTTACCAATTGCGCGCGTCGGGTTCAGGCCTTTCGGGCAGACATCGACACAGTTCATAATGGTGTGGCAACGGAACAAGCGGTAAGGATCTTCAAGATCATCGAGTCGCTCAGCGGTCGCCTGATCGCGGCTGTCTGCAATAAAGCGATAAGCCTGAAGCAAGCCGGCTGGTCCGACGAATTTATCCGGATTCCACCAGAACGACGGGCAGGAAGTTGAGCAGCAGGCGCACAGGATGCACTCATAGAGTCCGTTCAACTCCTCACGATCTTCCGGCGATTGCAGACGTTCTTTCTCGGGCGGCGGCGTATCGTTGATCAGATAGGGCTTAATCGAATGATACTGGTTGAAGAACTGCGTCATATCAACAATCAGATCTCGAATAACTGGCAAACCCGGTAAGGGCTTCAACACCACCGGCTCTTCCAGTTCCCGCATGTTGGTCGTACAGGCCAGTCCGTTCTTGCCGTTGATGTTCATGGCGTCAGATCCGCACACCCCTTCGCGGCAGGAACGCCGCCAGGCGAGCGAGTCGTCATTGTCCAGTTTGATCCGGAACAAGGCGTCAAGCAACATCTTGTCGGTCGGCATCAGCTCGACAGTCAAGTCCTGCATATAAGGCTTGCTGTCCTTATCGGGGTCATACCGGTAGATCGAGAAACGAACCGTACGCTTTTCTAGCGCGACAGCACTGACCGGGGCTTCAACTACTGCATTCATCTATTCAAGGCTCCTGCGTTGGCTGCCGGAATGCAGGAATGCAATCCGGCAAACCGATCAGAATGTCCGTGCTTTCGGCACGAAGGTTTCAACGGAAAGCGGCTTAAGATTGACCGACTTGTAATCCAGGCGGTTGCCATCGGAATACCAGAGTGAATGGCGCATCCAGTCCTCGTCATTTCGCTCGGGGTAGTCCTGGTGGGCATGAGCGCCCCGGCTTTCAGTACGGGCAGCGGCAGAGGTTGCCGTTGCCTTGGCCGTCTCGATCAGGTTGTCGAGCTCCAGCGCTTCAACCCGAGCCGTATTGAACACTTGTGATTTATCGTTCATATGAACATCGGCAACCCGCTTGTCGAGCTCCAGGATCTTTTCAACGCCTTGATTCAGCAGGTCAGTCGAACGGAACACGCCGCAATGCAACTGCATGGTCTTGCGGATATCGTTACCAATATCCTGGGTTCGCTCACCGCTCTTGGAGCCGTCAAGACGCGCCAGACGCGCCAGAGTCTTGTCACCTGCGTCCGCTGGCAACGGTTTGTGAATACCGCCTTTCAGACCTTTTTCGACAATGTGATTGCCGGCCGCACGCCCAAATACAAGTAGATCGAGCAAGGAGTTGGTTCCCAGGCGGTTCGCACCATGGACTGAAACACAGGCACATTCACCAATCGCATACAGCCCGTTAATAACGTGACTGTTGTTGCCGTCACGTTGCTCCACGACCTGACCGTGGATATTGGTCGGGATGCCTCCCATCTGGTAGTGGATTGTCGGCACGACCGGAATCGGCGCGCTGATCGGGTCCACGTTGGCAAACTTGATCGCAATTTCCCGAATCGACGGCAAGCGCTTCATGATCGTGTCAGCGCCGAGATGGTCGAGCTTGAGCAGGACGTGATCACCGTCCGGGCCACACCCTCGTCCTTCCTTGATTTCCTGATCCATGGAACGCGAGACGAAATCCCGAGGGGCCAGATCTTTCAAGGTTGGCGCGTAGCGCTCCATGAAGCGTTCGCCCTTGTTATTGAGCAGAATACCGCCCTCACCGCGCACGCCTTCGGTCACGAGTACGCCGGCCCCGGCAACACCGGTCGGATGGAACTGCCAGAACTCCATATCTTCGAGAGCGACCCCGGCGCGGGCAGCCATGCCCATACCGTCTCCGGTATTGATAAACGCGTTGGTTGAAGCGGCCCAGATTCGTCCCGCTCCGCCGGTAGCCATGACGGCAACCTTCGATTCGAGGATCATCACATCGCCGGTTTCCATTTCCAGCGCGACGACACCGCAGACATCACCCTCTTGATCGCGAATGATATCGAGTGCCATCCATTCGACAAAGAACTGAGTACGCGCACCAACATTGCGCTGATACAGCGTATGCAACAGCGCATGTCCGGTACGGTCCGCTGCGGCACAGGCCCGCTGCACCGGCTTTTCACCGAAATTAGCCGTATGGCCGCCAAACGGTCGCTGGTAGATACTGCCGTCTTCATTGCGATCAAACGGCATGCCGAAATGCTCAAGCTCATACACAACCTTGGGAGCTTCACGGCACATGAACTCAATCGCGTCCTGGTCGCCGAGGTAGTCAGAACCCTTGATGGTGTCAAACATGTGCCAGTACCAGTTGTCTTCGCTCATGTTACCGAGTGAAGCACCGATACCGCCCTGGGCAGCAACCGTATGCGAGCGAGTCGGGAATACCTTTGACAACACCGCGACGTTGTAGCCCGCCTCGGCCAGTTGCAGCGAGCAACGCATGCCGGAACCACCGGCACCGACAATAACCGCATCAAACTTGCGACGCGGCAGATTATTTGCAAGATGGTTAAGAACGTCTGCCATCTATAGTCTCCAGAGAATCGTGACAGTCCAGACCGCATACCCGACCAGGGTGACAATAGTGGCCACCTGAAGAGTGAGTCTGATCCAGGTAGGCTTGATGTAATCCATATAGACGTCGCGCAGCCCGATCCAGGCATGCCAGGCGAGCGACAGCATGGCCATCAGTGTGAGTACCTTCATCCAGGTGGAGCTGAAAATGCCTGTCCAGGATTGAAAAGTCAGTTCGCCCGAGCCAACCCAGACAAAGAAAAGAACAATGGAATAAACGGCGAGAATAATGCCGGTAATTCGCTGGGCGAGCCAGTCATTCAGACCATAATGCGCGCCGGTGACAATTCGTTTTGAGGTCATTAAAACGCTCCGAAGATTTTGGCCGCAGCGATTAATGTCAACAATCCGCTGACACCAAAGACAATCCGGGAGGACAACAAAGCCTGCTCTTTCTCGGTACCGATATGCAAGTCAAGGATCAGGTAGCGGATGCCGGCGCAGAGATGATGGAAAAAGCCCCAAACCAAGACGAGCAGTATCAGGCGCGGAAAGAACCCGCCCAGAAACGCCTGGAAGCTTGCGAACCCCTGCTCTGAGGCCAGGCTCAGTTGTAGCAGGTAGAGCGCCAGAGGCATTCCCACCAGAAACAGAAGAATGCCGCTGATCCGGTGCAGGATAGAAACGATACCGGCCAGAGGCAATCGGTATTGCAAAATCTGCGCGACGCCAATGTTGGTGTATACGGGGCGCGCTCGCTTGGGCTGACCTGCTCCCGGTGATCCGCTCGCTTCGGGCATTGTTACCTCACGACTAAGTTAGTGTTTGTTCTGACAGTATTTTGACTGATTTTTCCGCATCGCACCAATCGACCCCGGGATACAAAGCCGGTTGCACACCTTTTAGGCATTGCCGGAACGTCAATTTCAGCGCAGCTCGCTTAGGTAATGGTGCCGATCTGTTCTGTATAAACCTCGACGAAACTCTACCGGTTGCCCCTCGTAAGTCTCTGAGACGCGCTCTACCTGAAGAATCGGCTGACCGGCATCCAGTCCGAGCCACCGGCCCGACTCCCGGTCGGTCACAGCCGCGCTGACTCGCTCACGGCCCTGCAGCATTCTCGTGCCAAATTGCGACTCAAACAACAAGTACAGCGGCCCGTCATGGGCATCCAGCATTTCGGTCGTGAGACCCTTAAACCGGGTTCCGGACAACCAGATGTCGTCCAGCACCGTCGGAACGCCTTCAAAATCCAGTATGCGTCGGATATGAATCGAGATTTCACCCGACTTAACTTGCAGACGCCTGACAACTTCCTGCGGTGCCCGCATGCGCCGGCAACTCAAAATCCGACTGACGAACAGTGGAACACGGTCTTGCTGGTCCCGAAGCCTTAAAAAGCGGAATTGGGAGCGCGGTTCTCGATGGGTTGCGACAAACGTCCCCCGGCCTTGCCGCCGCTGCAGGATATTCTCGGCCACCAGCAGATCAACCGCCTTGCGCACCGTGCCCTGGCTGACCCGGTATTGCCGCGCCAGCGCCTGTTCTGTTGGAATCATCTGGCCAGGCTGCCATTGTCCGCTTAGTAACTGGCGGGTCAACAAGCTATGAATTTGCCGATACAAAGGCGCGAAATGCGGCTCCGGCCCCGGACCCATAAATGCTGCCGTGCCCTCAGCCCCGGGCTCGGACGGCAACCCGGCTCCAGCAGGTAATTCGGAATCGCTCATCGGGTCACTCCAGGATTCAAACCAATGTTAAAGACATGAATAATGAGCTCTATCATATATCTTGTATAAGACAGATAACCTAATTGACATTTGGAGACCCGAATCCTAGACTTCCGGCTAACCGCGAGAGCAGACAGCCGGACTGACTGAACTGCTGGCACGCGGGCCTTGACGACACGGAATTTGTGACCATCGCTTCTTTGCTCCCCGGCGTTTCTGCCAGACCCCAGACCGTCCCTGATCGCCATCGCCTGGTGATTTGCCTAATGCCTGGGAAGGCCTTGTTCGGCTTTTGCCCAAAGTCTGTATCAAGTCGCTGGTCGCCCACTAACCCCATCACTATTTAAAGAGGACTTCCCATGAGCAAACCCGCAATGAGAGTCGCCGTGACCGGCGCTGCCGGACAGATCGGCTACAGCCTGTTGTTCAGAATTGCGAACGGCGACATGCTCGGGCGCGATCAGCCCGTCATTTTGCAGTTGCTGGATATCCCGCAGGCAATCGATGCAGTCCGCGGCGTCGTTATGGAATTGGACGATTGCGCCTTTCCGCTATTGCAAGGCGTTGTCGTGACCGACGATCCAAAAGTTGCGTTCAAGGACATCGATTGCGCGCTACTGGTTGGCGCCCGTCCGCGCGGCAAAGGGATGGAGCGCAAAGACCTGCTTGAGGCCAACGGTGCGATCTTTACCGTCCAGGGTCAGGCACTGAATGAAGTTGCCAAGCGCGACTGCAAGATTCTGGTGGTTGGCAACCCGGCAAATACCAATGCCCTGATCGCGATGAAATCCGCGCCCGATCTACCCAAAGGCAACTTCACCGCAATGCTTCGCCTTGACCACAATCGCGCGCTGTCGCAACTGGCTGCCAAAGCTGATTGCGCCGTCGATTCAATTGAGAAACTGGTTGTCTGGGGGAATCACTCTCCGACCATGTATCCCGATTACCGCTTTGCAACGACTGGCGGCAAACAACTCGCCACCGTCATCGGCGACGAGCAATGGAATCGCGAAACCTTCATTCCGACCGTTGGTAAACGTGGCGGCGCCATCATTGAAGCCCGTGGCCTGTCTTCTGCTGCCTCAGCGGCCAATGCCGCCATTGATCACATGCGCGACTGGGTTCTGGGCAGCAACGGTCAGTGGGTCACCATGGGTATTCCATCGTCAGGCCAGTACGGTATTCCGGAAGACATCATTTATGGCTTTCCGGTTACCTGCGCCAACGGCGAATACACTCTCGTGGAAGGTCTTGAAATCGACGATTATTCACGCGAAATGATGGACAAGACGCTGGCCGAACTGACTGGCGAACGCGATGGTGTTGCTCACCTTCTGGGCTGAGCAATCAGCATCATTGGCGCTTGAAAGCCTCCGGCGAAATGCCGGGGGCATCAGAAACCTCAACTCTCGGGACACCCATGACTGCCCAACAAAGTGCAGGCCGCCGCTTTCGCGATGCATTGGCCGCTGAAAAACCACTACAGATACCCGGCGCTATCAACGCCAATCACGCGCTGCTGGCAAAACACCAGGGTTACAAAGCGATTTATCTGTCAGGTGGCGGTGTGGCTGCAGGATCACTGGGCATGCCGGATCTGGGCATTACCGGCCTGGAAGATGTCCTGATCGATGTACGCCGAATCACCGATGTCTGTGATCTCCCGCTACTGATTGATGTTGACACCGGCTTTGGCTCGTCGGCGTTTAATGTTGCGCGAACCACGCGCTCAGTCATCAAAGCTGGTGCGGCCGCAATGCACCTTGAAGATCAAGTCGGCGCGAAGCGGTGTGGGCATCGTCCCAACAAGGAAATTGTCAGCATCGCCGAGATGAGCGACCGGATCAAGGCAGCGGTCGATGCCCGGACCGACCCGGATTTTTTCATCATGGCCAGAACCGATGCTCTGGCCTCCGAAGGGCTCGACGCTGCACTTGAACGAAGCCATGCTTTTGCCGAAGCCGGGGCTGACGGCATTTTCGCGGAAGCAGTTACCGAATTGAGCCAGTACGAGGCCTTCACTTCAGCGCTCAGCGTCCCGGTTCTGGCCAACATTACCGAGTTTGGCCAGACACCAATGTTCACTGTCGATGAACTTAGCAGTGTTGATGTCGCTATTGCCCTGTATCCGCTGTCGGCTTTCCGGGCAATGAACAAGGCTGCCCAGCATGTTTACGCCAGCCTGCGCACCAACGGCACTCAGCAAGATGTCATCAACACCATGCAAACCCGTCAGGAACTGTATGACTCAATTGGCTACTGGGATTACGAGAACAAGCTTGATCAATTGTTTGCGGCCAAGAAGTAAACACGCCGGCCCCAGCCACTGAACTTTAGAACAGGAGAATATGACAATGGCCAAGAAGGCTCCCGCCGCCAAGCGGTCCGCAACATCCAAGCCCGAGGCGCCCGCTCCGGCGTTCAAACCGAAAAAATCAGTAGCCTTGTCCGGCGTGACCGCCGGCAACACCGCGCTTTGCACCGTTGGCCGCCAGGGCAACGACTTGCACTACCGCGGTTATGACATTCTCGATTTTGCCGAAACCGCGGTATTTGAGGAGATTGCCTACCTGCTGGTCCACGGCACGCCGCCAACCAAGGCAGAGCTCGCCGCTTATGGCGAAAAGCTGAAAGCCTTGCGTGGCCTGCCGGCCCAGGTCCTGACCGCCCTCGAAACCCTGCCCGCGTCTGCCCATCCGATGGATGTGATGCGCACAGGCGTGTCGGCACTGGGATGTCAGCTGCCAGAAACCCACGACCACAATGAAGCAGATGCACGCGGCATCGCTGACCGCTTAATGGCCAGCATGGGGTCAATGTTGTTGTACTGGTATCACTTCAGCCACAACGGCAAGCGCATCGAACTGCAAACCGATGATGATTCAATCGGCGGTCATTTCCTACACCTGCTGCACGGACGCAAGCCTTCGGCAGAATGGGTTCGCGCGATGCAAACCTCACTGATCCTTTATGCCGAGCATGAATTTAATGCGTCCACTTTCTCGGCCCGCGTAATTGCAGGTACGGGCAGTGATATGTATTCGGCGATTACCGGCGCTATCGGTGCCTTGCGCGGCCCCAAACACGGCGGCGCCAATGAGGCGGCATTTGAGGTCCAGAAACGATACGCCAGCGCCGACGACGCAGAGGCAGACATTCGCCGCAGGATCGAAAACAAGGAAGTCATCATCGGTTTTGGTCATCCGGTCTACACAACTGGCGATCCGCGAAACGAAGTCATTAAATCAGTCGCCAAATCGCTGTCCAAGAGCGCCGGCGACATGAAGATGTTCAACATCGCCGAGCGACTTGAGACAACCATGTGGGACGCCAAGAAAATGTTCCCCAACCTGGACTGGTTCAGTGCTGTTTCCTACCATATGATGGGTGTCCCAACGGCCATGTTCACACCGCTGTTCGTCATTGCCAGGACTTCCGGTTGGGCGGCGCATGTGATCGAGCAAAGACAAGACAATAAAATCATTCGCCCGAGTGCAAACTATGTTGGACCGGAGAACCTCAAGTGGCCGGCTATCGGCCGCCGCAAGTAACCCCCCTGTCTGGCACGAACAGGTAGGCGCGCCTGATGGCGCACTCGCTGGATGGCACCAAGCGACGCCGTCCACAATGCTCGCCCAATGCCGGATAAGGCTTTGGGCGAGCGACACAACGCTCAGTCGTCGAGATCCCGAATTGACGCCGATATCCAGGTAGATTGCTTTGGGCGCGGCGGGATTTCGCCGTTAGCTTTTAGCGATCTGCAGACCGCCTGCTCCAAACCGGCACGATCCGGCGTTTCGGAAACCGACCGTTCGTCAGCCTTTTTGTCTCAAGTTCTTTCGCCAGCGCCGATTGGCGCCCAGAAGCACCGGCGTTTCGGTCGTGATCGTTTACACTTTCGACAACTAGGCGTGATGACAGCAATGTGTCTGACAACCAACAACAAAACATAAGCCAGCCCGGCAACGACGAGGCGGCGGCAAGGCCATCGGCCTGGCTGCCGGCTGGGCGTTTTCTGAGCATCATCCTGGTGGCTTACCTAAGCTGCCTGGCCGCGCAGACGCTCGGCTTCTTCCGCTGGGACAGTCTGCCCCTATGGCCGGCAGCCGGTGTCGCGTTTGGCTTCGGGTGGCGCTTTGGCTCAGTCTGGATCCTCCCGGCCGCGCTTGGTGTCAGTGCCTGGGCTGCCCTCCAGACTCAGGCCCCCGAACTCGTGATTGGCGCCGCCCTGGTTACCCTTGCAGGCCCAATGGCCTCACTGGCGGCACTGCGTTGGTTTAATGACTTCAAACCCACCGAATACAGGCTGGAAGCTGCGCTTCGCCTGCTCGTATCGGTAACTGTCGTCTCGTCCCCTCTCAATGCAACCCTGGCCACCCTGGCACTTACCACCAGCAACGTCTTGCCGGATGTCCACCCGCTGCATTTCTTTCTGAGCTGGTGGCTACTGGACTCGCTGGGCACCTTGCTGGTTTCGCCGGCAATCGTGGCGACCCGCTTTGGACGTCAGGCCGAGAACGAAGTCGGACCAAACTGGCTGGATGCCGGCGCAATCAGCCTGACCGCAATGATAGTGCTGGCCGGTCTTCTCGCATCTGAAGTTGGCGAACAAGCCTATGCCTACTCGCTAATCCTGTTCTTCCTGCCGGTCGTGGCCTGGACTTCCATCCGGTCGTCCGAACGCATGGTCGCGTTTACCTTGATCGTCTGCGCCTGCCTGGTCCTTGGCGCACGAGCGATACAGCTTACCTCGGAACACCAGGCCGTCCCGCCCATGATCGAAGCCTCGTTGCTGGTCTTTATTGCTATGGTGTTGTCGGTATTGCTGCAATCGGTGGCGGCAGATCGGCGAATAGCGCTGGAACGCGTGCGCCAACAGGCCCGCCAGGACATGTCTACCGGCCTGCTCAACGACCGGGGCCTGTTGGCCGAGTTTGGCGAGCGGCTGGTTGCGCCGGACCGGCCTGACTACGGCCTGATCGGACTGCATGTCAGTAACTTCGATACGTTGAACGACTTATGCGGCGCGATTGCCGCTCTTCGGCTCGAACAATCGGTTGCCTCGCTTCTGCTTAAGCAACCCGGTTGTCAGGTCGCCGCCCGCTTGTCCGCCGGGCGCTATGCCTTACTGATCAAATCGGACTCCCTGCCCGACGTACGCGCCGTGGCCCGCGAGATCTATTCAAACCTGAACGGCCAGGTTTTTCGAACCGATAACGGCAGCGTCAGACTGCAGACCTGCGTCGGTGGACTCCTGATAGACAAACACGCCAGTACCGACAGCGAGGACTGCCTGGTGTCACTGGCCGACGCCCAGGCGATTGCGGCCAGTGTGCGTGACCCGCAATTGTTTATTGAACCGCTCTCACAGACCATCATCGATGCGCGTCGCGCCCATCAGAACAAAATAGAATACATTCGCGAATCGATCCGGACCAACCGGTTTGAGATTCACGCGCAACCCATCATCGACGCCGACACGCCGGACGACAAACTGGCCTATGAAATTCTGATTCGCCTGATCGAACCAGGCGGGGGACTTATTCAACCGCCCGAATTCCTGTCTCTCGCCGTGCAGGCTCAAATGACCCCGGCAATGGACAGAGGCGTCATTTCTCAGGTTTTTGCCTGGCTGGCCGGACATCCCGACGCCCTGGCGCGAACGCACAAATGCTCCATCAACCTGTCAGGATTGACCATGAGCGATGGCATGATCGCCGCGTTTATCCGCGAAAAACGTGCCGAGTTCAACATCCCGCCAGAAATCATCGTCTTTGAAATCACCGAAAGCGAAGCGATCAGAAACCCCGGCGCTGCCTCGCGACTGGTCGATGAACTCAAGGCCGACGGCTTTGGCATCGCGCTGGACGACTTTGGCGTCGGGCTGGCGACCTTCGAATACCTGAAGCGTTTCCCGCTGGACTATCTCAAAATTGACGGCTCTTTTATTCGGAACCTGGCGAACAGCCCGATCGATGAAGAGATCGTGATGTCAACGGTACGGGTTGCGCGCCGCCTGAACATACAGACCGTCGCCGAACATGTGCAGTCTCAAGATGTTTATGAGTTGCTACAACGATTAGGTGTCGGGCATTTTCAGGGCGAACACCTGGGCGGCGCAGTCCCGATTGAATCGCTGTTCGAGGGCTGGCAGCACGGCACAGCAGACCCTGGGGTCAGAGGGTCATCCGCCGCCCCGGCTCCGCCACCAAGAGCCCGCCAGCGAGTCTAGAGACTCTCTGACGGATAGCCAGCCAGAGCTTCTGCGAGCCCCCGGCTGGCCCGCTGCTCACACCAGCGCTGCCAATCCGACAAGGTATCAATATCGTGTTGTTCACCCAGTCGGGCTACTCGCCGGTTCGCGGCTCTTGCAATAGTCTCACTAAAGACAGTCGGCACACTCCACGTCATTGATTCGAACAATGCTGGCGCAGGCCCGGTCAGCCCAATCAGGCAATACCCACCGTCGGCGGTGGGAGCAATAACAGTATCGTGACTTTCCAGTTGATCAAAAGCGACGCACAGGTCGGCATTTGTCAGGGTCGGGCAATCGCAACCCATCAGGACAATGCGTTCAAAGCCCTGCTCGAAACCATAGGCAAAAGCCTCAGCCATACGAGCGCCCAAATCCGCTGCTGACTGCGCACGCAGACGGCTGTCGGCATGCCGGCAAAATTGCTGCAGATAAGAGGTCGTATCAAGGGTTTCTCCTTCCCAGTCACCGGCCACCAGCAACTGGCAGCCAGGAGACTCTTGCCGGGAACGGACAAACCGATGAGCCAGTCGCAACGTTCTGGCCAGGAGCCGCTTATAGACGGCATGAGCGTAAGCCGGATCCGTATCGGCAGCGAGCCGTGTCTTGCCTACTCCCGGAACAGGCTCGCGCGCGAAAACAATCAGCAATTCTTGGTCATTGGTCTTCATAGAGGTTCGTTGTAGTAGCTTGCGTGCAGCGACTGGGCTGATTCACCGCAGAACCAGCGCAGTCGAAACGCCCACATTGAGAGCATTGTTTGCAACACACCGCGCTGCTCCCATCGCCGTGGCGAGACGAACAACGGACCCGGCAATCGCACGGGTGAACCGGCCAGGCGCTTGAGCAAACGGGAGATTTCGATGTCTTCCATCAGTGGCAGGTCTGGAAACCCGCCGCCCGTCTGTGCCCAGAGCTTCGCAGGCACCAGCAAACCCTGATCTCCGGTGCAAATGCCGGTCCGGGCCGAGCGCTCGTTCATGAACCAGGCAATCAGCTTGAGCAGCCCAAGCCGCCAGCCTGTCAAAAGCCTGCTCTCCATTCGGACATCAAAACGCCCCCATCGGCTTGTGCTGCAAGCAGCCACTTGCAGGTACCAGCCCTCGCTTAAACATACATCGGCATGCAAGAACAGTAACTGGGTATTGTCAGGCGCACGCTTGAGCGCCTCCACAGCACCCGCATTCATTTGCTTTGCCCGGCCCCGCCCGGTCTTTATCACAATAGCGCCGGCCTTTCGCGCCAGGTCGCGGGTGGCATCTCGACTCCCCGCGTCGGCAACCACGCAGCCATCGGCATGAGCCAGAACGCTTTTGACCAATCGGGAAATTCCAGCGGCTTCATTCAGCGTCGGAATGACAACCCAGACACAATGTTCGGCCAGCAGGCTTATTGTTTGTTCAGCGACCAATCGTAACTCGTGAAGCCGTAATCGACAGTCTCGGATCCAATCTGCTTACGAACCGCCTCATCATCACTCAACTGGTTCGCGTAACGAGCAAGAAACCCCTTAACCGTTTGAATCCCCTGATGCCCTTTGGTGAAATCGTCTTCATACCAATCCAGCAGTTTGGTCACCTGGAGTTCGGCCTCTTGCGGATCGTAATAATTGCGAGTTCTGTCACTGAAAAAGCGCTTCGTACTGTCTTCAAGTGAGGCCTCGAGGCTGTCAGCGGTTATGGCCTGCGGACGTAAGGCCGGACAACCAATCGAGGCGCAATTAACCACAAAGTGGATCCGTGGTTCGTTATACCGCCCGGAACCGCGAATCTGATCATGCTCGATCCAGTCGAGCGTGCGCTTTTGTCCCAACAGTGAAAAGAAATCCTGGGACCAGGGTGAACCAGAGAACAAACCGCCCAGATCCTTGATCGAGTCAAGGTCGGGATACTTGCTCAGGATCAGCTCGAGCGTAAACCCGTTATACGCGTTGATAAGAAACGCCAGTTGTTGTTCACGCGAGAACTGATCAAACTCTGCCTGAGTCACCGCTGAGAATGCTGTCAAGACCTTGCCTAGCGAGGCCCGCTCCTTCTTCAAACCGGCGTAGTCAACCGCGCTCGCCGTTCCGCTGGCATTCCATTTCACATGTTTACTCAGCAGAGCGTCAAACGCCGAATACTGATGATCCAGCGCGGCATGGGCCTGCGATGCAAACAACAACACCCCAATAAACGACAAACCACTCACAAGCCGGTACAGGCTTGTTGTCAACGCCGAAATTTTCATTAGGAAATACTCCTTGAATTGCGCAACTGAATCCAAAACAATTAAGAGGACGGCAGGGCCACTGTGCTCAAAAGACATTACGAACGCTCCCAGTCGTGGAATCGTTTGACGTAGGCAAGCAACTTCTCGGGGGCATGGGCTTTTTGCCATTCACTGGCTGCGTACTTATTGGATTCGGCGAGCGTCGGATAAATATGAATCGTGCCCATAATCTTTTTGAGGCCGAGCTTGTACTTCATAGCCAGCACAAATTCAGCAATCAGGTCGCCGGCATGTTCTCCGACAATAGTGACGCCGAGAATCGTATCCTTGCCTGGTACGGTCAATACCTTGACCACGCCGTGCGCCACCTCATCGGCAATAGCCCGGTCAAGGTCATCAATCCCATAGCGAGTCACTTCATAGGCGATCCCTTTCTCTTCCGCTTCTGTTTCATTCAGGCCGACGCGAGCGACCTCCGGCTCAGTAAACGTAGCCCACGGGATCACAGAGTAATCAACCCGAAACTTCTTGAAGCGTCCAAACAATGCATTGACAGAAGCGAACCAAGCCATATGAGCCGCCGTGTGGGTGAACTGATACGGACCAGCGACATCTCCCGCAGCGTAGATATTTGGATAATTCGTCTGTAAGAACTCGTTGACTTCCACAGTGCGTCTCTTGCTGACCGGGATCTCCAGATCTTCCAGACCAAAACCCTTAATCCGCGCACTGCGGCCAAGCGCACACAACATTTCGTCAAACTCGATCTCAACGGTTTCACCGCCAGCGTCAGTTCGTTCAGCGATCAAAACCTTGCTACCGTTGCGATTTTCAAACCGAACCGCTTTGTGATTTACAAGCACCTCAATGCCATCAGCCCTGAATTGCTCAAGAACCATGTCGGAGATTTCCGGATCTTCACGACCCATGATGCGAGGTGCCATTTCAACTTGCGTCACGACACTGCCCAGCCGGTGGAAAGACTGCGCCAACTCACAACCAATCGGGCCGCCGCCCAGAACCAGCAAACGCCGGGGCTGCTCCCGCAGGCCCCAGACAGTGTCAGAGGTGAGATACCCGACTTCATCAATGCCGGGAATAGGCGGGACCAGAGGCTGCGCCCCGGTCGCGATCACAATGTTGCGAGTGGTCAGCGTACGGCGTTCGCCGGTCGACTTACCTTGCTCATCGCGCAGTTCAATTTCGACTTCCCAGGGTGTCTTGATAGTTGCCTGGCCGAGCACAACATCAACGCCCATGCCCTGATACCGTTCAACCGAATCATGCGGCTCGATTGCTTTGACCACGCGGCCGATGCGATCCATCACATCAGAAAACTTGAAATCGACTGCCATCGTTGCCAGGCCATATTTGGCTGAATGTCTGGTGGTATGTACCAGCCGCGCAGACTTTATCAGTGCTTTAGACGGGACACAGCCGTAGTTCAGGCAGTCGCCCCCCATCTTGTGCCCCTCAATAAGAGTCACTTCGGCTTTTACAGCAGCCGCGATCAGAGAAGAAACCAGACCGGCACTACCTGCCCCAATAACAACCAGATTACGATCGTAATGTTTTGGCCGAGTCCAGTCTTTGTAGACTTTCCTGGCCTGGATACTCGCCACGACCTTCCTGGCAATAAGCGGCAACACACCCAACAGGACAAATGAGCCGATCAAGGTCGGCGAAAGAATGCCTTTCAGCGATTCGAGCTGAGCCAGCTGCGTCCCGACGTTGACATAGACAATCGTGCCAAGAAACATACCAATCTGGCTGACCCAGTAGAACGTAGCCGTCTTGATTCGGGTCAGTCCCATCAGGAGATTGATCACGAAAAACGGAAACGCCGGGACCAGACGCATCGTGAACAGATAAAATGCGCCGTCTTTTTCAACCCCCTCGTTAATAGCGCGAAGCTTGCTACCCAGTTTTTCCTGAACCCAGTCACGCAGCAAAAACCGCGAAGCCAGAAATGCCAGCGTGGCGCCAATAGTTGACGCGAACGAGACGATAATCGTCCCTAGCAGCAACCCAAATATCGCCCCTGCCAGTAATGTCATCAGTGTGATGATAGGCAACGAGAACGCAGCCATGGCGATGTATACAAGCGCGAAAACGGTGACAAACACCACTGGGTTCGATTTGAAGGTTTCGGTCAGGCTCGATTGCTGTGCCTTAATCGAATCAAGGGTCAGATACTGCTGAAGGTCAAAAATATAAACCGCAGCAATCGCGGCAATTATCACAACCAATAAAACGAGCTTGTTCTTATTCATTCCCGGTCCGGTATGTGTTGGGTGACAAACTAAAACGTCCTCGGGCCGCCTCGTCCAACGAGTAGTCGGGGCCGTGAACAATTCGTGCAAAGTAAGCAGAATGCGCCGCAGAATGTTCAGGCCAGATCGACAAGAACTTTTGCTGCCATGAGGTTTCGTCCTGGTTGACCGGCAAGGCTGACACCTCGCACGAGCCTATCCGAGCAGAATAAAGAGGTTCAACCGGTGGCTTCGCGACCCCGGAACGGGCAATCCGGGTCACAATACCTCCCGCCATACCTCTGGCGTTAGCGAGGCCGGCAGCGCCGTTATTGACAACAGCGTAGGCTCGCGACGCCTGCTCGTACGACTGGGCAACAGGCAGACAGGTATGCGAGCACGCAAAGATGTCAATATTCCATGCCTGCATTTGATCGGCCAGACCGTCTGCCCAGGTTTGAGCAAGACGGTCTTGTGCAAAAGACCAGCCCGCGAGCGATTCATGGTCACCGTGGGTTATGGCCACGGCGCAATCAGCGACCTGCCATTTGGCAGTGACTGGCAGTTTGCTCATGGCCTGCATCGCGTCCGCCCCGATTGCCTGGCGACCGACCGTCGCCAGTAAGGCAATAATTTGATTTGACCATGCGACATCCTGATCCGATACCGAATCGGGGTAAGCACAACCGCATCCGGCAGCACTGTCGTTCTCACGGGCCAGTTCCGTTTCTACATTGCCTCGCAGGCGATAATAAGCACTCGTGCGTTGGTGAATTTCGGCAAACGCCTCAATACTGGCATCAAACCAGTGAAAGTCACCGTTAAAGACAAGATCACACCGGTCTGCACCGACCGCACTGACGTCAAGCGCATATAGCCGCTCAATTTCGGCTAATGCTTCAGTATTGCCGTACAGGCCGCCCGCGACATATAGAACATCAGCGCTATGAGGTTCAAGCGCGTTATAGGTATCAGGACTAATTCGATAGTCAGGCGGGCAAAAACGTCCCGCGGCTAATGGCTCACTCACAGCACAAGCCGTTACCGGCTTACCCGGCCAAACTGGTCGCGTCCACCAGCGACTCGTTTTCGTCTTCCAGCGCACCGCCACATGAACTGCCCTGACCGGCCGTACAACCAAAACAATGGTCGCGCACGACGATAGAGCCATCATTCAGTGCGCCCACCGCCAGATCATTCAGATGCGTCTTGATCTGATCACCGTTGTTCACGGGCAGCCCGAGCATCTGGTTGAAGTCGCAGTCGTAGACATAGCCCTGGTAGTCGACACTGATCAGATCGCGACACATCACCGAATCGAGATTCTCCGGCCGATGCGCCGCCAGCAGGACGTCCATGTACTCATCAAACCGCCCCTTACTGACCAGCGTGGAGCCGAACCGTTGAATCGGCATATTCGTGATCGTGAACAGATTGGAAAAGACAATACCGAACTGATCTCCAAGGAAACGGCGATAGTCTTGCTCCAGTTCAAGCTGTGACGGTGGCAAGACTGGCCCTTGCGGGTTATAGACCAGATTCAACACGCGGTCCTGACCATAGCCAAGCTTGTTCAATTCGATCAGCGCAGCGATCGATTTGTCGAACACCCCTTTGCCCCGTTGGGCATCAACATTGTCTTCAGAGTAGCAAGGCAACGAAGCCGTAATCTCTACGTCGTTGTCAGCAAGAAACCGGGCCAGGTCTTCCTGACCGGGTTCATAGAGCACCGTCAGATTACAGCGGTCCATCACGCGAATACCGGCTGCCCTGGCCTCGGTCACCAGACGCCTGAACTCTTGATTCAGTTCGGGCGCACCGCCAGTCAGATCGAGCAAGCTGACCTGATTGGCTCGCGCAAACCGAAGCACATCGTCAATGGTTTCAGGCACCATCATTTCGGTGCGATTGGGCCCTGCATTGACATGGCAGTGAACGCACGACTGATTGCACAAGTAGCCAAGATTGACCTGTAAGGTCGAGACACTGCGCCGCTTCAAAGCCGGAAACCGGGATTTGCGCAGGAGGGGTAATACGTTATGCATTCGTAGGCTCGAGTAGAGGATCACACGGGGTTCGCGGACGCAAACCATTGTAGACTGGGTCGCTAGCGCGCCTGTTCCTTACTGGCGGATTAACTGACAGGATTAATAACCTCCTGACATTCGGCGCTACCCGAGGGGTTTTCGACCGATTTTCGTATGGTTTTAGCGTCAGTCAATGCCTGACGGGGCATCAGCCCAGGCTCAAAGCCCGGCCATCTATGAGGGGTCTAGGGGACGGCTCGAGGAGCCGGCTGGCTATGAGCAAGAGAGCCAGTAAGTGAGCCGGTAAGAGAGCCGGCCAAGGACAAACAAGACAAACAAGAAAAATTGGTCGGGACGGAGTGATTCGAACACTCGACCCCTTGCACCCCATGCAAGTGCGCTACCAGGCTGCGCTACGCCCCGACGGACACGAAGTATACCAGCGCAACTCGCGCTGTCAGCTGTCGTCTTGCAAAACGTGGATTGCAGCCATCAGATCAGTGCGCACCGCGCTCAGATCTTCGGCCGTCACAGCGTGTTCAATCACTGGTTGATCACCGGCGGCGCCGTCTCCGCGCACCTGACCAGCACCATCACCGAGGCGATTTCGCGCGCCACTGATGGTGAAGCCTTGCTCATAAAGCAGCTCTCGAATGCGTCGCACGAGCAACACTTCATGGTGTTGATAGTAGCGCCGGTTGCCGCGCCGCTTCATAGGCCGCAGCTGAGTGAACTCCTGCTCCCAGTAGCGTAGAACATGAGGTTTGACGCCGCATAATTCGCTGACTTCACCGATAGTGAAATAGCGCTTGGCGGGAATGGGCGGCAAAGTGACAGCCGCCTCGGATTTGCTGGAATTCATTAATTTCCGGAAGACGCGTTAAACGCTGACGATCTTGGCTCGGGCCTGGACCGCTCTTCTTCTGATCCGGCGTCACCGGCTTCAGATTGCGTATTCGAGGGAATAGCCTCTTCTATCTGGCTCTTGAGTTTCTGGCTGGCGTGAAACGTCACAACCCGGCGGGCTGAAATAGGAATTTCTTCGCCTGTTTTGGGGTTTCTTCCGGGCCGCTGCGGTTTGTCACGCAACTGAAAATTGCCAAACCCCGAAAGCTTGACACTTTCGCCACGCTCCAGCGATTCGCGAATTTCCTTGAAGAAATGCTCGACCATGTCTTTGGCTTCCCGTTTATTGAGCCCAACCTGGTCAAACAACATTTCGGCGAGCTCGGCTTTGGTAAGCGTGAAGCCTCCAGGCGCATCGCCCTCGGCGGAATCAATATCGGTCGACAATTCGTGAGCGCCCTCAGGCGGCATACCGGGTCCTGCCATTTGCCTTCATAGTGTTGCGAGCCCTCAGGCTCTGGTTAGGTCGGGGAGGCGACCTGTCGAACTAGACCGGAAAACGGCCCTCTTAGCGAAGCCGGGCATTGAAGCGTTCGGCGAGGCCAGCGACAACACATTCGACAGCCGCCGCGACTTCAGTCTCTTCCAGCGTGCGCTCAGTATCTTGCATCCATAGCCTGAAGGCAAGACTTTTTTCTTTAGTTTCCAACCCTTTACCGCGATATTCGTCAAACAACCTGATGTTTCGAATGACCCCGGTAATCTCGTTTAATTTGGCGATTTCGCGAATCGCTCGTTCAATAGAGGCCGCTGGATGAGACTCGTCGATCACAACCGCAATGTCACGTATGGAAGGCGGGTATTTCGAAACCGGCTCAAATACGACTGATTGACGATGCAAAATCGGATCAAGCAAGAGCTCAAACAGTTGCACGCGTCCATTCAGGTCGAATTGTTTTTGCAACTGCGGATGAAGCTCGCCAATCCAGCCAATTGCCTGAGTTGCCCGCCCTTCAACACCGAGCAGACTGACTCTGGCAGATCTTCCCGGGTGGAGGGCCGGATGACTCGCCGCATCAAACACCAGACTGCCTGCCGGCGCGATCGATTCCAGATCCAATTTCAAGTCGAAGAAGTCGACCATGCGGTCAGGAACACCCCATTGCTCACCGGATGCAGACCCGGTGACCAGGCCGGCAAGACAATTAGGCTGATCAATGCCGGCAACTGCAAGCGGGCCGCTTTCCTGTTCGGGTTTACGCTTAAACACGCGACCAAACTCAAACAGGCGAATTCTCTGCGCCTTGCGACTCTGATTAGACTGCATTGCATTAATCAGTCCGCCCCATAAGTTGGTACGCATCACGTCCATGGTCTGGGCAATCGGATTGAGCAAAGCAATTGGTTCCAACTGACTGAATGCCGCGTCAGTCTGTTTCCCAATAAAGCTGTAGCTGATGATTTCCTGGAACTCACGGGCAGCCAGAGCACGCTTAACCGAAATCACTGTCCGTTGTGAATGCGGCACCGGCCGCATGGGCAGTATCGCCAGCGGTGGACGCAACGGCAGATTGTCGTAGCCGTGAATTCGGGCGACTTCCTCGATTAGGTCTTCTTCAATGGTCAGATCAAAACGATAACTGGGCACGGTGACAGATACCGCTTCAGCGGTAGTCGTCGCAGCCATTCCCAGCCGCTCAAAGACACCGGCGATTTGCTCGTTGCTCAGATCCATCCCGATCAGCATTCGCGCTCGATCAAACCGCAATGACACCTCATGCGTGGCGAATTCATGCGTTAACTGATCATCGACCGGCCCAGCCTGTCCGCCGCAAATATCCAGAATGAGACGACTAATGTACTCAATATGCTCGACGGTCTGGCCGGGATCCACGCCCCGCTCAAAGCGGTGTGAGGCGTCCGTGCTGAATTTGAGACGTCGCGCACGGCCGGCTATTGCATCGGGCCACCAGAAAGCGGCTTCCAGATAGATATCTGTGGTTGCATCACTTACGGCAGTCGAATCTCCACCCATGATGCCGGCAAGACTCTCAACCTGATGCTGATCGGCAATCACGCCAAATTCTGGCGACAACTCGATTGTCTGACCGTTCAGGAGTTTTAACGACTCCCCGGCCCGACCCCATCGAACCGTCAGCCCGCCAGAAATACGCGCGAGATCAAATACATGCGATGGTCGCCCTAACTCGAGCATCACATAGTTAGAGATATCGACCAGCGGCGAAATTGATCGCTGCCCGGCCCGTTCGAGCCGGCTCTTCATCCAGTCAGGCGTAGCGGCTTTTACATTCACGCCGCGAATTACCCGACCAGAAAATCGGCCACAAAGGTCAGGCGACTCAATCTTCACCGGCAAGCGATCTTCGATTGAGACCGGCACCGGATCAAAGCCCGGCACTGACAACGGCGCCAGGCTAAGCGCTGAGAGTTCGCGCGCCACGCCATGAACACTGAGACAATGTGCCAGATTCGGTGTCAGCTTCAGGGTCATGACAGCTTCATCGAGATCCAGATACTCTCGAATATCTCGTCCAACAGGTGCGTCGGCTGGTAGTTCGTACAAGCCCGCATGATCTTCCGAGACGCCAAGCTCCCGAGCCGAGCAAAGCATACCGTTACTCTTGACACCCCTCATCTTGACGGGCTTTATGGCAAAACCGCCAGGTAATTCAGCACCTGGGATCGCGCACGGCACCTTGATTCCAGCTGCCGCATTTGGCGCACCGCAGACGATCGTCAGCGGCTCATTGTTACCGGTTGCCACCTGACAGACTCGCAGTTTGTCAGCATCTGGGTGCGGCTCAATCGAGAGAATCTCAGCAACCACAACACCGGTAAAGGCCGGCGCAAACCCTTCACGCTCTTCTACTTCCAATCCGGCCATCGTCAAACGGGAGGCCAGCTCCTCACCAGACCACGCCGGCGCACAAAAACTTCGCAACCAGTTCTCAGGAATTCTCATCACTTAGTCCGCAAACTGCTGCAAGAAACGCAGGTCATTCTCAAAAAACAAACGCAAATCGCCAATGCCATGAAGCAGCATCGCAAGCCGTTCTATGCCCGAGCCGAATGCAAACCCGGTGTACTCCTCCGGGTCGAGTCCGATATTACGAATGACATTCGGATGCACCTGCCCGGAGCCAGAAACCTCGAGCCATTTACCCGCAAGCGGTCCGTCCGGAAAGCGCATGTCGATCTCGGCAGAAGGCTCGGTAAAAGGAAAATACGACGGGCGAAACCGCATCTCGATGTCGTCGCGTTCAAAGAACTGGCTCAGAAAATCAGCATAAACACTCTTCAGATCACTAAGACTGATGTTCTTGTCTACCCACAACCCCTCAACCTGATGGAACATCGGCGAATGGGTCGCATCGGAATCCACCCGGTATGTTTTGCCCGGTGCAATCACGCGAATAGGCGGTTCATGGGTACGGGCATAACGAATTTGCATCGGGCTGGTATGGGTACGCAACAACAGACCGCCGTCTTCCCCCCGACGCTCGCCAATATCCACGTAAAACGTATCGTGCATCGAACGCGCGGGGTGATTCTCCGGCGTATTCAGAGCCGTGAAATTAAAGAAGTCTTCTTCAATTTCAGGGCCATCAGCGACATCGAACCCGATCGAGCGGAAAATTCGCTCGATCCGTTCGATGGTCAGCGTGATGGGATGCAGACCGCCAGATGGCTGGCCTCGGCCTGGAAGCGAGACGTCAATGGCCTCCTCGGCCAGCTGCTCATCAAGCTTTTGCTCATCCAGTGCCGCCTGGCGGCCATTAACGAGTGCTTCGATCTGTTGCTTGACCTGATTGAGCTCTTTGCCAGCCGGGCCACGCTCGGCGGGCGTAAGTTTGCCAAGCGACTTCATTCTGGCGGTGATCAGACCATCACGCCCCAAAAACCTGGCTTTTGCATTGGCAAGAGAATGATCATCGGTGCTTTCGCCAATCAGGGCGGCCGCCGACTCGACTATCTCGGCTGGGTTTTGCTCGTCAGACACGGAGAATTCCTGTGACCAAAAGTACAACGCCGGTTGACCCTCTCACAGGTGCAACCGGCTCTAACCCGGGACCGGCAGGCAGCACGATCCCGTGACATCAGTGGGCGTTACGCAGCCAGAGTGGCTTTGACTCGCTCAACGATGGCGCCAAACGCGGGCTTGTCATTCACGGCAATATCAGCCAGAACCTTACGGTCCAGATCGATATTGGCCTTGTGCAAACCGTTGATGAACGCGCTGTAGGTAAGACCGTGCTCGCGGGATGCCGCATTAATACGGGCGATCCACAAAGCGCGGAAAACCCGCTTCTTGGTGCGCCGGTCGCGGTAGGCATATTGCCCGGCCTTCATGACGGCCTGGGTTGCTACCCGAAAAACGTTTTTGCGACGACCCCGGAAGCCTTTGGCGGCTGCCATGATCTTCTTGTGACGTGCGCGGGCGGTTACGCCTCTCTTAACTCGTGCCATGGTAATTAGTCTCCGGTCAGGCGTAAGGAATCATTGCTTTGACAGACTTGACATCCGACTCATGGACTTCAACCATGCCACGCAGATTACGCTTGGTCTTGGTTGTTTTCTTGGTCAGGATGTGGCGCTTAAAGGCCTGACCTCGCTTGATCGTCCCTCCGGGACGAACGCGAAAGCGCTTGGAAGCGCCTTTCTTGGACTTCATCTTGGGCATTACAAACTCACTTGCTTCATTTGCCTTGTCAGGAGGCCGACACCGCCGGCGCTTTATTGCCCTGCTTGGCTTCTTTTCCGGCCAAAACCAGCCGGGATCTTCCCGCCCTTAAACCATGGGCGGAAATGGAATTTCTGCAAACTTCTACTGCGGTCTTACTTCTTCTTCTTTGGCCCCATCACCATCACCATCTGGCGACCTTCCATCTTGGGCATCGCTTCCACATTGGCAAGCTCTTCAAGATCGTCACGGACCCGCTCAAGCAGGCGGTAACCGAATTCCTGGTGGGCCATTTCACGACCACGGAATCGCAAGGTTACTTTTGCCTTGTCACCTTCTTCAAGGAAGCGGCGCAGATTCTTGAGTTTGACCTGGTAGTCACCCTCTTCGGTCCGCGGCCGGAATTTCACTTCCTTGACCTGAATGACCTTCTGCTTGGCCCGCGCTTCGTGCGCGCGCTTTTGCTCCTGGTACTTAAACTTGCCGTAGTCCATCAAACGACAAACCGGAGGCTCAGCCTGCGGGGCAATTTCGACCAGATCTACTGCCGCTTCTTCGGCCTGGTTCATGGCCTCTCTGAGACTCATGATTCCAAGCGCTTCATTGTCAACGCCAGATAAACGAACTTCTGGGGCTGTTATCTCCCCGTTGACACGAAGATTACGTGATGTAGCGATTATTCATTCTCCATATTCAAACTGGCAAATCCTTCCATATCTATCCACAACCATCTATAGCGCGACGTTGACCGGTTTCAGTATTCTGGACTATTCGGCGCTGTGACGCGAACTATGCCTTGGCAGCAACCTCATCAGCCAGACGCTCAGCAAAGCGCTCAACCAGCATTGGCCCGAGATTCTGATTGCCTCTTGCCCTGACCGCAATCTCACCGCTTGCCATTTCTTTATCGCCAACCACCGCAACATACGGCAGCTTTTGCATAGTCAACTCGCGAATTTTATAGTTGATTTTCTCGTTTCGCAAATCCGTTTCTACCCTAAACCCTTGTTTTTTCAATGAATCAGCAACTTTTAGGGCGTAGTCATGCTGGTCATCGGTAATTGTGGCCACCACAACCTGTACCGGAGCCAGCCATGCGGGCATGTCGCCAGCGTGTTGCTCGATCAGAATACCGATAAACCGCTCCAGCGAACCGACGATCGCCCGATGCAGCATTACCGGCACTTTCCGGCTGTTGTCCTGGGCGACATATTCGGCCCCAAGCCGCTCTGGCATGTTGAAATCGACCTGGATCGTGCCGCACTGCCACTGCCGTCCAATCGCATCCTTCAGGGTGTATTCGATCTTGGGGCCGTAAAAGGCACCTTCTCCGGGGGTGATCTCAAATTCAACCCCAGCCTCAGTCAGGCTGGTTATCAGGGCTTTTTCAGCCCGATCCCACTGCTCATCGGTGCCAACCCGCTTCTCTGGCCGGGTGGCCACCTTGAACAAGACTTCCTCGAAGCCGAAATCCTTGTAGACACGCAAGAGCTGCTCGGTAAAAGCCGCACACTCAGGAAGGATTTGCTCTTCGGTGCAAAACACATGGCCATCGTCCTGCACAAAGCCCCGCACCCGCATCAGACCATGTAATGCCCCGGAAGGCTCGTTCCGATGACAAGACCCAAATTCGCCATAACGAAGCGGCAGGTCACGGTAGCTGCGAAGCCCGGAGCGATAGACTTGTACATGTCCCGGACAGTTCATCGGCTTAAGCGCGTAGTCGCGATTTTCCGAAGAAGTGGTGAACATGTTCTCTTTGTAGTTGTCCCAATGACCCGAGCGCTCCCAGAGTGAGCGGTCAAGGACAGCGGGACAGCGAATCTCGTGATAATGGTTGTCGCCGTAGGCCTTGCGCATATATTGCTCGACCTGCTGCCACAATGCCCAGCCTCGTGGATGCCAGAAAACCATTCCTGGTGCGTCATCCTGCAAATGGAAGAAATCCAGCTCGCGCCCCAGCTTGCGGTGGTCGCGGCGCTCCGCTTCTTCTATCCGGTGCAGATAGGCCTTGAGATCATCTTTGCTGGTAAACGCCGTGCCGTAAATCCGCTGGAGCATCTCGTTGTTGGAGTCGCCACGCCAGTACGCGCCGGCCACCTTCATCAGCTTGAAGACTTTGAGTCGGCCGGTATTGGGCACATGCGGCCCTCGGCAAAGATCAGTAAATTCGCCTTGCGAATACAGCGATATCGTCTGATCCGCCGGAATCGCTGCAATCAGCTCGGCTTTGTAGGCTTCGCCGAGCGCCTTGAAGAACCCGACGGCCTCATCACGGCCGACAACCCGGCGGGTCACCGTGTCGTTACGGCGGGCAATCTCGGTCATCTTCTTTTCGATGGTCGCGAGATCTTCAGGCGTGAACGGGCGCGAGAATGAAAAATCGTAGTAGAAGCCATCCTCGATCACCGGGCCGATAGTCACCTGTGCCTGCGGGAACAACTCCTTAACGGCATGCGCCAGCAGATGGGCAGTGGAGTGACGGATAATCTCCAGGCCTTCCGGGGACTTTTCGGTGATCAGGGCAACCTGAGCGTCTTTTTCGATAGGGAAGCTAACGTCAACCAGCTCGCCGTCTACACGGGCCGCGATGGCGGCCTTGGCCAGGCCCGGACCAATGCTGGCGGCCAGGTCTCCCGGGGTTACCGGTGGCTGAAAGTCCCGGACAGATCCGTCCGGTAAAGTAAGCTGAATCAATCCTAGAATTCCCGGCGTGGGCGCCATTGTTACTAACTGGCAGTGGTCGCTGAAGAAGCTCCCTCAGTTGCAACACTACCAGTATGCAAAGTTGGCGAAAGTCGCGGGTGGCTGATCAGAAGGCGCACGGCCAATGTTGCTGCTTACTGCAAACGCTTCGCCTGGCCCAGCACAACCAGCACAACCAAAACAACGAAACACCAGAGTGAATCAGTCCCAAATTCTCTTGAACCGTCTTGCGCATGATTCAGCCTAAGCCAGAATCCACCCAATTCAGATTCAACCGAAATCCAGTGAAGTGCTGGTAGGCGCGATTGGATTCGAACCAACGACCCCCACCATGTCAAGGTGGTGCTCTAACCAACTGAGCTACGCGCCTGAAGCGGGGCAAAGTATAGCACCGCAATTAAAAAAAATCTGGTCGCAGCGGTAAAACACACGACCATTGATCAGTCAGCCGGCTCGGTCAGGCCGCTCGCTTGATCCGCAACAAACGTAACCTGCCGCTGGCCAGTAGCGATCGCAATTGACTGACGGGCCGGGACATCGCCCGTCGATCAGGGTTTCTGACGAGCAATGCGACGCTATGCTGATCATTAAGCCAGGCGATCTTGAGATAGGTCGACACCCCTTTGGAATGACGGTACTCGAGCCAGGCGCCGGCCTGCAATGCTGATGGATCCGCCGCTTCGGTGCGTGACTGATAAGAAGGCGCCGGAGGCAGATCGTCCAGATCGATACCCTGCAACATCGTCAGCAACTTGTTGCCACCAACCGGCGAGGTTGCCTCGGAGGCATCATCATCGTTAGACGCCCAACGTCCCGGCGTCTGACTGACCGGCCCCAGTCGGGATGTCGGCATGCCCGAAGCGGTTACGGTGTCGTCCCCCACGCCCAGTCGGCTCGCTTCATTCAGCGACGCCCTGCCGGCCAGTTCCTCTTCGCTCAATTGCTGATCCAGGACCGGTACTGTACTGATCAGCGAGTCGTCAACGGGCGTAACAGTTACGGGCGGTACCGCAGTGGTGGCAGTCCCGGTCAGCGTCTGGGCCGAATGGCCCTTCAGACGTTGTAGTTTCCGCAAGTGAATCAGGAATAATTCATCAAAAAACGCCTGGTGATCTTCTTCCCGTGCGCCGACCTCATGCAGCCCCCGATTAACCTGCGCAATTAGCGCGGGGATTCTCTGCGCTAATTGACGTCGGTCGCCAACACCAGACTTCTGATTGAGAGTCCAGAGCAAGTCGTCAATCAACTGCTCGGCATTCGCGAATTGAGCACTCTGCTCGCCCTCACGCAACAAAGCTGTGCGCATATAACGCATCCAGACCGACTGCAAAAACAGATCCACGCTGGCTGGCAGCTCCAGGCCGCGAATCTTGCTGGCGATCAGGGCGGAAAGCCGTGCAGTGGCCTGTTTTTCTTCTTCGCGACCAGGACGCTGCGCGAAATCCCGCCGGTTCTGGCGACCCGGCGTCTGCTCCAGAGCGTCAAGGTCGCGTCCGACCCGATCGATTAGTTGCGACATCCCGGACGAGCAACGCTGGAACGCACGACTGACCTGAACTGCCAAAGCCTGCGACCGGGCTGACAGCCCGCTACTCACGATTTCGATCGCGCGAACCGATGTTTCAAGGCGACGGTGGGCATCACTACCCCGCCCTATTTGCTCGCCGAACTGGCTCGTGATTGCCCCAATCGTCTCCAGCAAACGGCGGACCGAGCGCCGGTCGTCACTCAGGTAACCCGGGTCCAGCAAGGCCATCGTGAGGACAGGCAATTGCAAGCGCCAGATTAACGGTTGGGCCGCCTCGGGCACGCGCCTGTCATCGATAACATAGTCAAACATCCCGGCGACAAGATCGAGAGTTGACAATTGACTGGGGGCACACGGCAATCCAGCCATCGTGGTGCGAATGCGCTCAAAAAACAGTCGCCGGCTCTCCCGGCTGTAAGGAATTTGATCAACTTCATGGGCAAACGAAACCGCATCGGCTTCAAGACTTTCTATTGATTTGAGCACGCCCGGATCGCCAGGCAGGGTCGGCCGATCAGCACCCCGTATGGCTTCACGGTTTACCGTACGGGCTGCAGCGGCAGCGCGCAACACGGCAGCATCGCCGGATGCTGGTGTTTGATTGCTGGACTTAGATGGTTCTGAAGGCATTTTGACGGCACTCCGAGCCGTCGATCTGGTCTTTCTACTTAACGCGGCTGTCGCTTTTCGCTTAACGGGTTTGGCCACAGTTGGCCGTGGGTCAAGTGTACCGATCGATTGGCCGTTTGTATCGCAGTCGTCCGGCGACCGAGAACCCTCGTCCCGCCATTCACTGGATGAAAAGCTGATGCTTGGTTCGGGTGTTGAAGAGTCGAAAGTCAGCTTGGCCATGAACTCAGCCGCCCCGGCCACCGCCCGAAAGAGACTCGTGATGTTCTCGCCCAGCAGAACCGGCGTCAATAACGCGCGCTGCTCATCGGTAGCCAGGCTATCTCTGATGGAACTCAAATACGCGCAGACCAGTACTTCCGCGCCCAACGGGTTGAAGCGATCATCCTCCCAGGGAGCCGGACTCAGTCGGTTGACCCTGGCCGCAAAGAATCGATAGTCTTCATGGCGATACTCGCGTAGTGCTTCCAGCATACGCGCAGCCAGATGCATCAACTCTGGGCTCAACCGGACCAGACAGCCCGGCTCGTTGCGCTGAGCACACTGGACGCGCTCAGCCACCAGAAAATCGAACTCGCGCTGCGCCGCCTGAATGCGACCGCTAAGATTTGCAACCAAATACCCAGCGGTTTCGGTAATTCTGAGATCCGCAGGATTCGCGGAGATCAACTCCGGGAACAGCGCCCGGCTGCGCGTATCAGCCGACCCGTTAGCCGACGGAATCTGACGATTCATCCGCAAACGGGCGACAAGCGCACCAATCGACTCTCGGGTAGCGTCGCCAAGCCGGGAGCGGACCAGTTTTCGCAACTGGCTAAACTGGCGGCCTCCGGATTTCGAATTTGTTGTTTTTGAATTCATGCTCAGGGTAAGCCTAGAGTGTCCCGCGAAACGAAACGCATAGCCGACTTCGACCAGATTAAGCGTCAATCGTAGCGGATGTGATGGTCGGAAACCGTGATCGAATCCATTGACCAACACTTGTCGGAAGCACTTACACAGGCAGCAGAAAAATCGCTCTCACCGCCCCACAAATAGGGCAATCGAAGCGAACACAACACTCAACAACAAACCGGGTAGGACCCAGCTTGTTCGCAGATTTACGATCGAGCGGGAGGCGTCAAATTCGATCAGCAATACCCGAACGCCGAAAAACAAATGAGCGAACAACAAGGCCAACAAACACCACTCGGCCGCTTTCAATCCAGGCAGCCTGGCAAGCGCGAGAGCGCTGCCCAGCGCTTGTTCGCTATGCACGGCCCGGCTGAAAATCATCAGATGGAGCGGCACAAACAGGGCCAGCCCAATCCCCGAAACCCGATGGACGACCGTCGCAACTCGTATCAGCGTGGTCGGAGTCAACGATACAATCCGAGCAAAGCCAGTGCGCCAGGCGCCACAATGCTCAGCGCCAACCCGACGGAAAGAGCGATTTTCAGGGCTCGCGGCAGACCAGTCAGCGGGCGCAATATCTGCCAGAGTCCTATCGGGGCGTGCACAGACACCAGCAGCAGAAAGACACCATAGAAAACCAACCAGAACACATTGCCGTGAGTCTGTGCAAGCAGTTCGCCAGCGCTTAGTTCTGACTGGCCAAGCGACACCACAAGGACGAGATGAACCAGCAGAAACGGCAACAACCCGAATGCTGAAATCCGTTGCACGCGAAAGAGGAACATCAGGCCAAACGACTGTTCGCTCAGGTCACGAACAAGCGCGAAGTTGCTGGCAGGCCGGCTTTGAGGAAAGCCATCTGGTCGCCTTGCATATGGCCCATGCGGGTTTGCAGAATCAAGTCCTCCCAGCGGCTCGGCACATACGGGAGATACAGCAACGGCATATTCGCCTCCTCTGGGATGCGGTTCGCCTTGCGTTGATTGCAGGCACGGCATGAGGCGACAACATTCATCCAGTGATCCGTGCCGCCCCGACAAACCGGCAGGATATGCTCTCGCTCCAGGCCTGAATCGGGAAACGCCCCACCGCAATAAGCACATAGATTGCAGTCGCGGCGGAACAATTTGTGGTTAAAACGGGTTAACCGAGGGGCGGTTCTCAGCAGCCGGTCAGCCATGGACGTGCCGTTAACCGCAATAATCGGGTGGATGTCCAGGACGGAGCGGCGCCCGGTCAGGCGTGACCGGCCGCCGCGCAAGCGGACACAATCCTCACCCAAGGTGTAGGCAACAGAATCAGTTGCGTAGTAGCGGGCGGCCTCCTCAACACCTACCCACATCTGCGGCACGCCGCTGATGTCAATCTTCAGAACTCGCGGGGCAGCTTGCATGATCCGGGTCATCTGGCATTAACAGATCACAACATACCATGAGCCGGTTTCCTGCGTCGCAATACTCGGTAGACCGGTCAGCTACTCGGACCGAAAAGCGACGCTGGAACACAACGGCTGCAGCGGACCACAGCTACTACTCGTGGTCAAAAACCAGCACCGACCGGGCCAGCCGCCCCGTCCGCAACTCAGCGACAGCCTCATTGATTTTCTCAAGCGGCAGGCGTTGTGAGATCAGATCATCAAGTTTGAGCAGTCCACGCAGATAAAAATCGACCAACCGTGGCATATCGACAGGAAAACGATTCGACCCCATCATTGAGCCCTGCAATCGCTTTTCTCCCAGAAGCTCGCTACCGTCAATTTGCACCATGGTCCCCCTGGGAATCATACCGATAACGGTTGCGGTGCCACCTCTGGCGAGCATACTAAATGCCTGTTCCGCGGTGGGCTTCAGCCCGATTGCCTCAAATGCATGATCGACTCCCCCCTGGGTGAGATCGCGCACCACTTCGACCGGATCAACCTGACTGGCATCAACAATATCGGTCGCCCCAAACGCCTTGGCTAGGTCTAACTTGGAAGCCACGCGGTCGACCGCGATAATCCGCCCGGCACCGGCAATCGCCGCACCATTGATTGCCGACAAGCCCACGCCGCCGCAACCGATCACGCAGACAGTCTCACCAGCGCGAACGCCAGCGGTCTGATTAACCGCGCCAAATCCAGTCATCACAGCACAGCCAATCAGCGCAGCTCGGTCAAACGGAATGTCACGCGTCACCGAGACGCATGCGTTTTCGTGAATCAGCATTTGCTCCGCAAACGAGGACAGGTTCAGGAACTGAACACTGCTCTTTTCTGCAATGGTAATCCGTGGCTCTTCGCCCTTGCGACGCCGGGTCTCTGCGCCGGAACACAAGGACAAATGCCCGGTCACGCAATGCGCACAATGCCCGCAAAATGCTGACAGACAGGTAATCACATGATCACCCGGCTTAACAGTTCGGACTTCCGGGCCGACCGCCTCGACGATCCCGGCTGACTCATGACCGGGAACAGTCGGTAGCGGGTACGGATACAGTCCGTCAATGAAATGCAGATCAGAGTGGCAGACACCAACTGCTCCGGTTCGGATCAGGACTTCATGCCCCTTGGGTTTGTCTATCTTGACTTGCTCGATGGTTAAGGGACTACCGACCTCATGCAATACCGCTGCTTTCATTGAATTCTCCTCGTTCTGCGTTCTAATAGAATTTAGCCGTTACGCCCGCTTACTCGCTCACTTCGAAACTGACGAGCTCCGCGCCATCGGTCACCTGGTCACCCGCTTCAAAGTGAATTGATTTGACAGTGCCGTCTACCGGGGCGGCAATGGTGTGCTCCATCTTCATAGCCTCCATGATGAGCAGAGCATCGCCCTTACGGACAACAGCGCCCGGACTTGTCTTGACCGCGACAATCTTGCCCGGCATTGGAGCGGTCAGCCCACCTCCGCCGTGATCACTCTGCTCTGCCTGCGCAATCGGGTCATGGCGCTCGATGCGGTACCGCTCGGTTCCGACAAACAAATGCATCAGGTTGCCTTGCTGAACAACTGCCAATTCGGTCAATCGTCCGTCCACGGTTGCACGAAGCCGGTGGTTATCCAACAGGCGGCCCGCCACACTCAGCGTTTGCCCGTTAACCCGGCATTCAAAACCATCGTCCAGCACCTGAACCGAGACCGCCTGAATCTGCTCCGCCCCATCGAATCGCAACCGCCAGCGAGCTGGCAGATTAAGCCGCCATGACTGTAGCGTATCCCACGGCGAGTTGCCTTGCGCGCCGGCATCAGCCGCTTCCAGTCGCGAGGCCTGCTCGGTCAGAACGCAGGCCAAAGCAGCGAAACAGTAAATCTCATTAGTCAACTCTGGCGGCGGGCTGAACAAGGCCGCAGATTCGCGCTCAATCAGGCCGGTATCGAGATCAGGCCGACTGAAAGACTCTGTCGCTATAAGCCTCGACAGAAACGGTACGTTGTTTGCCACGCCAAGCACCTGATACCGGGCCAGCGCATTCTGCATTTTGGACAAAGCGCCCGCCCGGTCCGGCGCATGCACGATAAGCTTGGCGATCATCGGATCGTAGTGAGGGGAGATCACATCGCCCGCCTCAACACCGGTATCAATGCGCACAGTATCCGAGGCCGCCGGAGTCGAGAGCCACTCGAGGCGACCGGTTGACGGCATGAACTTCCGAGCAGGATCTTCAGCGTAAATTCGCGCCTCAAGTGAGTGCCCGTCAAGCCGGATCTGCTCCTGGGTTAGTGGCAACCGCTCGCCGGCAGCCACCCGAATCTGCCACTCGACCAGATCAAGCCCGGTAATCATTTCGGTCACCGGGTGCTCAACCTGCAAACGGGTATTCATCTCCATGAAGTAGAAACTACCGTCCTGATTCGCGATGAATTCGACAGTCCCGGCGCCTTCGTACTTCACGGCTGCCGCCGCTCTTACCGCGGCTTCGCCCATCTCGGCCCGGCGCTCCGGAGTCATTCCCGGCGCGGGCGCCTCCTCCAACACCTTCTGGTGTCGACGCTGAACCGAGCAATCGCGCTCGTACAGATAGACCACATTGCCGTGCGAATCACCAAACACCTGCACTTCAATATGACGCGGTTTGGTCACGTACTTTTCGACCAGTACTGTGGCATCCCCAAAACTGGCGGTCGCCTCGCGCTGGCACGAGGCCAGCATTGGCAGGAAATCCTCAGACTTCTCAACCAAACGCATGCCTTTGCCACCACCGCCAGCGCTGGCTTTTATCAGAACCGGCCAGCCAATCTTTTCCGCCTCACCAAAAAGGAAATCTGGATCCTGGTTGTCGCCGTGATAACCCGGTGTCAGCGGCACGCCCGCCTCGGCCATCAACGCTTTTGCGGCTGACTTGCCACCCATCGCAACAATAGCGGGCACCGGCGGGCCGATAAAAACCAGTCCGCTATCGGCGCAGGCTTGCGCAAATCCGGCGTTCTCAGACAAGAACCCGTAGCCTGGGTGAATCGCCTGCGCGCCGGTTTGCAATGCTGCGGCAATGATTTTTTCAACAACCAGATAGCTGTCGCGAGCCGGTGCGGCACCGATTGATATCGCCTCATCAGCCATACGCACGTGACGGGCATTGGCATCCGCAGCGGAATAAACAGCAACCGTCGCGATGCCCATCTGCCGGGCAGTTTTGATGACCCGACAAGCGATCTCGCCACGGTTCGCGATAAGCAACTTACGAATATTCATAGACTACATCCGAAACACGCCAAAGCGCGTGGGAGAGATTGGCGCATTTAACGCTGTTGAGATCGACAGACCGAGAACATCACGGGTCAGAGCCGGGTCCACGACGCCGTCATCCCAAAGCCTGGCGGTCGCATAGTAAGGATGGCCTTGCGAGTCGTACTGCTCCCGGATCGGCTTTTTGAAAGCCGTTTCCTCGTCGGCCGTCCAACTTTGCCCGCTGCCTTCCAGCGTGTCGCGCCGAACGGTTGCCAGCACACTGGCGGCCTGCTCTCCGCCCATCACCGAGATTCGCGCGTTCGGCCACATCCACAGAAACCGGGGGGAATACGCCCGACCGCACATACCGTAGTTTCCGGCCCCAAAACTACCGCCGATCAGCATGGTGAATTTCGGCACCTGGGCTGTCGCGACAGCCGTCACCATCTTCGCACCGTCTTTGGCAATACCCGCGTTTTCGTACTTTCGCCCGACCATAAAACCGGTGATATTTTGCAAAAAGACCAGCGGAATACCCCGCTGTGCGCAAAGCTCTATAAAGTGCGCGCCCTTCTGTGCCGACTCGGCGAACAAGATACCGTTGTTGGCGATAATGCCCACCGGGTAGCCGTGCAGATGCGCAAACCCGCAGACAAGCGTCGCGCCGTATCGTGCCTTGAATTCATCCAGCCGCGAGCCATCGACCACCCGGGCAATGACTTCGCGAACATCGTACGGCTGGCGCGTATCGGCCGGAATAACCCCGTAGATTTCCTCGGGATCATAGAGTGGCGCCTCTGCTGCACGTGTCAACAGCCCGACTTCTTTCTTCCGATTCAGGTTGCCAACGATCTGCCGGGCTATGGCCAGAGCATGTTCGTCGTTATCGGCAAGATGGTCGGCAACCCCGGACAACCGGGTGTGGACATCGCCACCGCCCAGATCTTCAGCAGAAACCACCTCCCCGGTTGCCGCTTTTACCAGTGGCGGTCCGCCCAAAAAAATAGTCCCTTGATTGCGAACGATAATGGTCTCGTCGGACATAGCCGGCACATAGGCCCCCCCGGCCGTACAAGACCCCATTACAACCGCTATTTGCGCGATTCCTCTGGCGGACATGTTGGCTTGGTTGAAGAAAATCCGCCCGAAATGCTCCCGGTCAGGAAACACTTCGTCTTGTCGCGGCAGGAACGCGCCGCCGGAGTCCACCAGATAGAGACACGGGAGACAGTTCTCGGCCGCGATCTCCTGAGCCCGCAAGTGCTTCTTGACCGTCATCGGATAATAGGTGCCACCTTTGACGGTGGCATCGTTGGCGAGGATCATGCACTCAACCCCGTTCACCCGACCGACTCCGGCAATCAGACCGGCTGACGGAGCATCATTGTCATACATGCCGTAGGCGGCCAACTGGCCAATTTCAAGAAACGGCGTGCCATCGTCGAGTAACTCGGCGACCCGGTCCCGGGGCAAAAGTTTCCCCCGGCTCTTATGCCGCTCCCGTGACGAATCACTCCCCCCGCGTGCCACCTGAGCCGCCACTTCCCTCAAGGAAGCCACCTGCCCCTTGAGGGCCTCTGCGTTCTTACGAAAACCTGCATCACGCGGGTTAATTGCCGACCGAATAACTGTCATCGCCTACATCGTCTCGTTATAAAGCTCCCGGCCGATCAGCATCCGCCGGATTTCAGAAGTCCCCGCCCCAATCTCGTAAAGCTTGGCATCACGCCATAGCCGGCCAACCGGGAACTCATTGATATAACCATTGCCACCCAATGCCTGAATCGCTTCGCCTGCCATCCAGGTGGCCTTCTCGGCTGAATAAAGAATCGCGCCGGCAGCATCTTTGCGAATAGTGCGCGAATGCGCCTGCTGGTCACACGCCCGGCCGACCGCATAAACATATGCGCTCGACGCCATCCAGGTCGAATACATGTCGGCCAGCTTACCCTGCATCAACTGGAACTCACCGATGCTCTGGTTGAACTGCTTTCGTTCGTGAACATAGGGAATCACCGCATCCATACAGGCCGCCATGATGCCTAACGGCCCGCCCGACAGAACCGTCCGTTCATAGTCCAGGCCGCTCATCAGGACTTTGACGCCCTCGCCTTCGTTACCCAGGACGTTCTCCACCGGCACTTCACAATCTTCGAAAAACAGTGGGAACGTATTCGAGCCGCGCATACCGAGCTTGTCCAAGTGCTTGCCCGCGCTAAACCCTTTCATCCCTTTTTCGATCAGAAATGCGGTAATGCCACGCGGGCCGGCGCTCAGATCCGACTTTGCATAAACCACCAGCGTATCGGCGTCGCCGCCATTGGTGATCCACATCTTGGAGCCATTGAGCCGGTAATGGTCGCCGCGAAGTTCGGCCTTCAGTTTCATCGATACGACATCGGATCCCGCATTCGGCTCGGACATAGCAAGCGCACCGACTTTCTCTCCGCTGATCAGACCCGGCAGGTATTTCTCACGCTGTACCTGCGAGCCATTGCGATTGATCTGATTGATGCATAGGTTTGAATGGGCACCATATGACAGACCTACAGCGGCACTCGCCCGGGATATTTCTTCCATCGCAATGACATGAGCGAGGTAGCCAAGATCAGCACCCCCAAACTCTTCACCGACGGTAATGCCATGTAACCCGAGCGAGCCCAGCTTGACCCAGAGGTCCGCCGGGAACTGATTGTCCGAATCGATCTGAGCAGCCCGCGGCGCTATCTCCTGCGCCGCGAAATTGCGCACGGTGTCGCGCAACATCTGCAGGGTTTCATCGAATCCGAAATCCAGCCGCTGAAATTCCAACATCACCCGCTCCTTTAGCTGATTTTAGCCACAACCCGGCCGACAACAGTGCCCTGCTTTAGCTGATCCAGCGTCTCACTAATCTGCTCAGGTTCGCACATATCGACAGGAATCGGCTTCAGTTGACCGCTACTGGCCAGTTCGACTACTTCGCGCAACTCCTGAAGCGATCCAACATAGGAGCCCTGAATCGTCATGGCACGCTGGGCCAGCGTAACCAGCGGTACTTTGACCTCCCCGCCATACAAGCCAACCAGAACATACCGCCCGCCTTTGCGCAGGACAGCCTGGCCCAGTTCCGCAGTCTGACTCATACCAACCAGATCAACCGCACCGACAAACCCGCCTTCCAAAGCCATCAGAGTATCGAGCGCGCCGGCTTCCTTGGGGTTCACCGTCACGGTGGCACCCATTTCGCGGGCCGCCTCAAATTTGGAATCGCTGATATCGGCAACGGCTATATTCTGGTGTCCAAGAGCTTTCAGCATCGCGATAGCCATCAGACCCAGCCCGCCGGCGCCCAACACGAGAATCCAATCGGTGGGCTGGCAAGGCATCAGTTTCTTGACCGCGCTGTAAGTGGTCAGGCCCGAGCAAGCCAGAACTGGCGCGTAGAGGGGGTCGATATCGCCAATATCAACCAGGTACTTGGAATGGGGTACCAGCAAATGCTGCCCGTAGCCGCCGGAACGCTGAATACCGATATATTGCGGCTTCATACACCAGTTATCCATACCTTCATCGCATCTTGCGCAACTGCCACAACCAGTCCAGGGGTAGACAAGACGCATTTTTCCGGTTGGCACGTCGGTGGCGTCAGGCCCGCCTGAGAGCACAACACCAAGCGGCTCATGCCCCATCGTGACCGGCGGCTTCATGCCCCGGTCACTCATCTGGAATTTCCGGCCGTCGCCCAGATCGAAGTACCCGTCCCGAATATGAACATCGCTATGGCAAACACCACAGTATTCAACCTTGACAAGCACCTCGGTGCCGGTTGGCTCGGGTACCTGACGCATTGCCATCTGCAATGGCTTGCCCCAGTCTACGACGTCATAACTTGCTGACTCGGCACTTTTATCCTGTTTTGTCATCTTCTTATACCCTTAAGGTTTCCGCTGAATTGCCAATCCCATTAGGGTAGTCAAAGTTTGCAGGTTGGCAAAACGCGCACCCTGACCCCTCACTAGAGCGAATAGCGATGAAGATTCAGTTCGATGACGACACCCTGGCTCTGATCACCGGTGCCAGTAAAGGAATTGGCCTGGCCTGTGCCCAGGCGCTCGCCGGCGCCGGGGCCAGGTGCGTGCTGGTCGCCAGAAACCAGGACGCCCTGACGGATGCCCTGGCAACGCTACCCGTAGGCAAAAGCAAGCATGTCAGCTATGTTGCTGACCTCTCGGACGGCGCTGCGGCCGGGGCTTTGGTCGAACAGGTAGAGGCCGACATTGGCCCGGTCAGCATCCTGATCAATTCGGCCGGCGCCGCCAAGCGCTTCTCGGCTGACGAGCTATCGCCAGCGGCATTCGCCCAGGGGATGGAGGCGAAATATTTTCCTACAGTCCATCTGCTCGAACCGGTCGCCAAACGAATGGCTGCGCGCGCGCGCGGCGCGATCGTCAACATCATCGGTCAGGGCGGTAAACAGGCATCTCCAATTCATATTTCCGGCGGCTCAGCCAATGCCGCCTTGATGCTCGCAACCGTCGGCTATGCGCGCGTATATGCTGCTAAGGGCGTTCGGGTTAACGGCATCAATCCGGGCCTGACCAACACGTCACGGGTCACCGAGGGACTCAATGCTGCCGCGCGCTCCAGTGGTGAGTCCCTGGAGACGGTGCTGCACAATGCCCAGGCCTCCATCCCGATGGGCCGGATGGCCGAACCCGATGAAGTAGCCAATGTCGCAGCGTTTCTCGCCTCCGACCTGGCCAGTTATGTCACCGGCGCGATCGTGCCTATGGATGGCGGCGGGCTGGCCACCATTTGAATCAAGTCAGGAACCATCAAGGCTCTCCAGCAACCACATCGTCGCGGCGGATAAAGACGACCAGCAGATTGTTGGCCGGCATGGCAGTCACCGGGCCTGATTCAAAACCCACTGACGCCGCAGCCTCCTGAACGGCTTCCAGCTTGCGAACCCCCCAACTCGCATTGCGCTGACGCAAGTCCTGGTCGAAAGCCAGATTGCCTGGCGCGGTACGAACGTTGCGTTGCAGATAAGGGCCATACAGTATCAGTGGGGCTCCGGGGCTTAACACCGCAGCGGCGCCTTCAAGAAGCCCGAACCCCGCCGTCCAGGGCGCGATGTGGAGCATATTCGCGCAGAAGACTGCATTTGCGTGACTTACGGGCCAGGGCTTTTGAACATCCAGCTCGAGTGGTGCGCGCACATTTCTCAATGGCGACTGCTCCAGCCGTGCCGAAATTGAAAGACGAGCGTTCTGGTCCGGATCAGTCGGCTGCCACTGCAAATGCGGCGTACGCTCGGCAAAATAGGTCACATGCTGCCCTGAGCCACTGGCTATCTCCAGAACCAGCCCCGAGGCTGGTAACAATGGCACCAGTGATTCAAAAATCGGTTGCTGATTCCGTTCAGCAGAGGGACTAAAAAATATTCTCCCGGACAATTGGTCTCCTGCCAGTGGCTGCCTGCTATACAAAAGAAAACACCCGGCAATCAGAAACGACTACCGGGTGTTGACAAATCATCGCCGGGTTTACTTAGTAAAGCGCAACCGGGTTGATGATCATTTGAACCGCACCACGGACCCGAGCCTGGCCGAGCACAAACATAAACTCGCTCACGCCCTCTTTAGCCAATGGACCGGTGTTCATCGTCTCAAGAATATAGATACCATGATTCTTGAGCAGGATCACGTGACCGTAGAACGGACGCCCTTTCTTCTCGGGAGGAACCGGCTCCAGGCCCCAGGTGTCAGCACCGACAGCCATCACGTTCTTGCTGGCCAGCCAGCTCGCGCCACCCTCGCCCAGCCCTGGTTCACCACTCACCCAGGTTTTCGGGTCCTGCTTGAGTTTGGCGTCTGTCCAGCCCGTGTGGAACAACACGACATCCCCCTCGCGGATTTCAACACCCTGGGCTTTCGCAGCAGCCTGGATGTCGGCTTCATTGAAGTACTGCCCGGCATCCAGCACTTCTTTGCCGTAGTGTTTTGCCATGTTGATCAAGACACCACGCCCAACCAGCGGGGGAATCGCGTGCGTACCCATTTTCTTGAGGCCGGTTATTGCTGCAAAGTCTTTTTCATCATTGCAGTTGTAATACATACCCTTCTCACCCAGGTGGCCGAGCCCGTCAATTTGCGGACCAATACCAACCCAGAGTTGCATCAGGTCATCGTTATAGCTGCCGTCATAGCCGAACAGGCGGGCCCCACCTTGCTGGTTCGGTTGCACAACCTGCAAAGACAGCGTACGCGGTGAAAACGCCGGCGTCGTGCTGTCGATCACAATACCCAGCGGGTGACTCTTGCCCTGCTTGACCAGAGAAAGCGCCGATTTGGTGCGTTCCGGGGTTACCAGATTAGCGGAACCGATTTCATCATCAGCACCCCACTTGGAAGGCTTGCAATCGTCCTTGGCAAACGCCGGGGATGCAGCCATCGACAAAGCTGTCGACAGGGCTGCGATTAATACGGTTAAACGCATAGTGGTCTCCTTGTTTTAATAGAAAATTGCGCCACAGGATAGCGGCGAAGCCGCACCTCGCGGACCCGCTAACTTAACAGGAAAATCGAAATCGCATCTTGATGACGTCGGTCTTTAGGCATCAACCAGTGCATCATGGACCAGAGCCTTGAACTGCGCCCGGTTGGGATAGGTACTTGAGGGCACTAGTTGGGTAAAGAAAATCGCCGTCAGCGCCTCTACCGGGTCGATCCAGAAATAGGTGCTGGCCATACCCCCCCAGCCAAAGTCACCGACAGAGCCTGGTACTCCCGCGTAGCTTGCGTCCAGAACCATTGAGCCGCCTATTCCGAAACCGGTACCACGCATGGGGGTTTCGGCAAAAGACGGCGTCCCCATCGAGGCGATATCGCAGCCGAGATGGTTTTGAGTCATGAACCTGACGCTGCGCGAAGACAATAAACGAACCCCATTGAATTCGCCGCCTCTGCGCAACATTTCCGCGAATCGAAAATAATCGCTCAGCGTCGACACCAGACCGCCACCGCCCGAAAAAGTATCAACTTTATCGGCGCCGAACTGACTGCCAATCGCGGGGTCAATGAGCTTGAGACTGTCTGAAGGCGTGAACGCGTAACAATGAGCAAACCGATCGGCCTTGCTGGCTGGCACCCCGAACGCCGTATCAACCATTTCCAGCGGCTCAAAGATATTCTCCGCCAGCCAGGCCTGCAGGGTCTGACCGCTAATAATCTCAATGATACGACCGACGACATCAATGCCAACTGAATACAACCAGCCCGAGCCCGGCTCGAATGCCAGCGGCAATCCCGCGACCCGTTCGGTCATTGCCCCCAGCCCGCCCGCGCCTGGAGAAAAGTCGATTTTTTGCTCAGCATAGTGCTCACTCAGAAGCCCGGGATTGAAGCTATAGGTAAGACCACTCGTATGGGTCAGCAAATGACGAATTGTCGGTACCGAACACGGCTCAGTCTGGTCAATCGAGGTGGCGCCCGCGATCAGCGCCCGCGGCCTGGAGAAGCCTGGCAGAAACTGATCAATTGTCGCGTCAAGATGGACCTTGCCGGCGCCGATCAGCATCATCAGGGCGGTAGAGGCGACCGGCTTGGTCATTGAATAGATCCGAACAATCGAATCGAGCTCAAATGGCAGATGCTGCTCGCGGTTGCGTTCACCAACGCTTGCCAGATAAGCGATTTCTCCGCCACGGGCGATTAAGGCCGAAGCGCCAGGGAACTTCCCCTGATCGACATAAGACTGCATCCAGGCGTCTATTCGGCTTAACCGGTCGGCGTCAAAACCCAGGCCAGCCGGATTGGGGGTGATATTCAACAATTTACGTGCTCCAAATAGTCAGTTATGGCGGATTTTCGGTACAACCCGGACCGAAATCGAGCATACACGGCCTGCAACAGGCCTTATTTCGGCCACCGGGACGATCTAACAATGGTCTGACGCACCGCTTTTACTCTATGCTTGCGAGACAACCAATGCCGGAATCGAGCAATCCCGTCATGGCGGGCTGCGCGGGTACCAGGCATAGACAGTTCCATCTACGGAGGAGGCTTATGCGATTCACGACTACGGCCATTGTTCTGGCCACCGGTAGCGCCGCTCTATTCTCGGGCGCAGCCAATGCGGCTTGCGAAGAACTACGTCTGGGCTCGGCAATTTCACTTACCGGCAAATACGCGACCAACGGCATCCATGCCAAAAACGGCTACGAGTATGCCATCCAGAAGATTGATGAGGCTGGTGGCGTGAAAGTAGGCGACAAATGCTACAACTTCAAAGTCACTTACTATGATGACGAATCCAAGGGCGACCGCGGTGCAACACTGGCGGAGCGCCTGATCAACCAGGATAAAATTCAATACATGCTCGGGCCGTATTCGTCCGGCCTGACCAAAGCGATAGCGCCGGTCACCGAAAAATACAAAATCCCCATGGTTGAAGCCGAGGGAGCCTCCCGCTCGCTCTTCAACAAGGGCTACAAATATCTGTTTGCCGTCCTGTCAACTTCTGAGCAGTATCTGGCCTCGGCCGTTGCCCTGGCGGCCGAAAAAGCAACCGAGGCAGGCAAAGACCCAAAGTCAGTCAAAGTCGCGGTAGCCGTCGAAAACGACCCGTTTTCACTTGATATCCGGGCGGGTGTTCTGGATGACGCCAAGAAATTTGGCATGAAGGTAGTCATCGATGAAAAACTCCCTCGTGATCTGTCTGACATGAGCGCCATCCTGACCAAAACCAAACTGCTAAAACCTGATCTGCTGATAATCAGTGGACACTCCAAAGGCGCCGTCACGGCGGTCCGGCAAATTGGTGAGATGCGCATCAACGCGCCAATGATCGCGGTTACCCATTGCGAAGCCGCTGACGTGGTGGGCAAGTTCGGAGCAGTCGCCAACGATATCCTATGTTCGACCCAGTGGGCTGAAAGCCTGTCTTACAAAGACCCGTTGTTCGGATCAGCCAGCGACTACAACAATGGCTTCAAGACGGCGTTTCCTGAATACAAAGACAAGAAAGTTCCCTATCAGACCGCACAGGCCTCGGCGGCTGTATACGTCTTTGCTGATGCCTTCCAACGCGCTGGCACGCTGGATAAAGACAAACTTCGCGACGCATTGTCCAGTACCGATCTGGCCACGTTCTACGGCCATATAAGGTTCTCCGAGGCCGGCAACAACATCGCCAAGCCAATGGTGTTGCGACAGATTCAAGACGGCAAATACAATGTCGTTGCCCCGTCTGAGTTCGCATCGCACAAGGTGAACTGGCCGCGCAAGGCGCCGTAAACTTTCAGACAGCGCCTCCAACCGGGCACCTGTTATCGGTGCCCGGTTCATGTCTACCAAAAAGAACCGACAACAACCAACCAGACAATAGACTGCGGGGATCCAACCGGCTATGGACCAGATAATCGGAAACATCGGGCTCTTATTCGAATTTCCCGTTGTGAACGTAAAGATCCTCGTTGACGGCCTGATGATCGGCGCTTTGTTCGCCCTGGCGGCTTACGGACTAGCACTCGTCTGGGGGGTCATGAATGTGAAGAACCTTGCCCAGGGCGACTTCGTAATCGCCGGCGGCTATATTGCGTTCCAGCTGACGCAGTGGGGCCTGCCCGCGCTGCTTGGCGTTCCGGTAGCGTTCATCCTGATGTGGGGGCTCGGTTGGCTCATCTATAAACTTGTCATCAGCCGAGTGATTGAGCGGGACTTGTTCACCTCATTGCTGGCGACGTTCGGCCTGGCAATCATGATGGCCCAGATCATGAACCTGATCTGGGGCTCAGACACCCAGAGCATAAAACTGGATTACGACACCTTGTATTTCCTGGACGGTTTTGTCGACGTCCCGATTGCCAAGCTGGTGGGCGTGATCATGGCAATGTCGCTGGCTGCTGGCGTCGTGATCTTCATGAAAACCAGTCGCACCGGGCAAGCTATCAGGGCGACCGCGCAAGATGCACGCGCCGCTAGAGTCATGGGCATTGATACCGAGAAGGTCTACGCGTTCACTTTCTCGCTGAACTCCGCCATCTGTGGCGCAGCGGGGGCGATCATCGTCATGGTCTGGTTGATCCAGCCCTTTTACGGCATCAGCTATTCCATTCGTTCATTCGTTATTGTGACCGCAGCCGGCCTTGGAAACCTGCCTGGCGTCATTGCGGCGGGGCTCAGTATCGGCGCTCTGGAGCAATACGGCGCGCATATCTTTGGCATCGGTTACCAACAGGCGATTGCCGTGTTGTTGCTGTTGCTGGTTCTGGTGTATCGATTGCTGCAGCAGCGCCGCAGCCGTCAGGTACTGCAATAGGATCCACGATGAAAAAGACTGTTCTCTACGCCTTGTTACTGGCGACCATCGTTGGCGCACCGTTTGTCTTTCCGAACTTCGGCAGCCAGCTCGCCACACTCTGGTTAATGATTATTGTCGCCTTAACCTGGGACATGACTGGCGGCCAGATGGGATACAACTCGCTTGGCAATATCTTCTTCTATGGCACAGGAATGTATGTCGCCGCGATCATTGGCATCGGTATCGCCCATAATGTTGGCGACTACACCAACGCCGCTGGCGCCGGTATTTATGAGTTCACGCCAGCGCAGTATTTCATCGGCCTGGGCCTGGGCATGATTGGCGCTGGAGTGTTCTGCGCAATCAGCGCAGTCTTGATCGGTTGGGTCACGTTCGGCTTGCGTGGCCCATATTTCGCTATCGGAACCCTGGGCGTTGCTATTGCTGCCGGTGAGCTCGTCTCCAACTGGGACTGGGTCGGGGCCGGCCAGGGTATTGCTTTGCCGGTCTACCCCTATGATCTCGACGACGGCAAGCTCTTATTCTATTTCTTGTTCGCGGTAACAGGCGTTGCCTTGTTCTTATTTTGCCGGTGGCTCTACACCACCCGCTTCGGCGCAGCAATCAACGCAATCCGCGACGACGAAGAGAAAGCCGAGGCGATGGGGATACACACCATGCGCTACAAGCTGGCCACCTGGGCAATGGCTGCGTTTTTTGTTGGCATTGCCGGAGCCATCTCCGCTTACCAGCTTATCCATTTCGAGCCACTTGAAACCGCCTACCAGACTATTAACCTCGGAATTTTCATGGTGGTCTGCGTCCTGCTCGGCGGAAAGGGAACCCTATGGGGGCCGGTGATCGGCGCCATACTCTTTCATGTCGTCAAGGAAGTCACCTGGAATTACCTGCTCGGCTGGCAGTGGGTGGCGCTTGGAGCGCTAATCGTCATTACCGTCGTCTATTTCCAGGACGGCATGATGGGCTGGATCATGCGCAAGAGGCCAGACTGGTTCGGTCTGACCGTAGAAACCCGGAAAGCGACGCCGGAGGCAAGTCAATGAGCATCATTATTGACGTCAGCAACGTCAGCAAAGCCTACGGCGGTGTGGTGGCCAACAAAGACATCTCAATGAAAGTAAAAGCCGGGGGCATTACCGGCTTGATTGGGCCTAACGGATCCGGCAAAACCACTCTGTTCAACTCGATTGTTGGCTATCACCCAATTGACTCCGGCTCGATAAAATTTCAAGACGCCGAAATTTCCAAAATGCGCGTGCCGCAAATTGCCCGGCTCGGGCTGCTACGCACTTTTCAGCAGACCCGCATTTACGGCGCGATGGACTGTGTTCAGAACATGCTGATCTCCCTGCCCCACCGAGAGATGAGCTGGCGCGACACCCTGAAACAAAACTCTGCCGAAGACCACGACAAAGCAGACCGCTTGCTGCAATTTGTCGGCCTGTACGAAAAACGCAAACTGCGCAGCGGCTCCCTGTCATTTGGCCAGCAAAAACTGCTTGAGTTTGCAATGGCCTTGATGAACGAACCGACCTGCCTGCTCCTTGACGAACCAACCGCTGGCATTAACCCAACCCTGATCAACGGCTTGATTGACCGCCTCAAGCGCGCCAACTCGGAGTTTGGAATTACGCTATTCGTGATCGAACACAATATGCGGGTCATTATGAATATGGCTGACCGCATCTATTGCCTGGCCCACGGTGAGATGCTGGCAGAAGGCACACCCGATCAGATCCAGAGTGACCAGCGAGTCATTGACGCCTACCTTGGCGCCCACTGAGAAGAGAGATCAACATGAGCAATACCGATCAAAGCGCAGGCGCCGTCAAAGGCTACGGTAGCGGTGGTGTTGAAGCCGTCATTTCCGTCGAGGAAGTCACTCGTCAGGCTGAAGCGATTGCCGAAGATATCTCTGTGGCTGATCTGGAAGCGCTCACCCAGGGTGAGTCATTCGTTTCACTCAACGATTTGCACGCCGGCTACGGGCAGATGGAGATCCTGCACGGAATTAACCTGCGACTAGGAAAAAAACAGTCTCTATGCCTGATTGGACCGAACGGCGCCGGCAAGTCAACCGTCTTGCACGCAATTTTTGGCTTCAACAACATCTTCTCCGGCTCAATCACCGTCGGCGGTCAAGACGTTACCAAGTTAACACCCAGCGAAAAACTGGCCAAAGCCGGGATTGCCTACATTCTGCAGGACAAATCCATTTTTCCAGGGATGACCGTTGAAGAAAACCTCTGGATGGGAGGCTTTCTGAAAGATCAACCAGCCCAGGCTAAACAGGCTGCGGAAGCCGTCTTTGAAAAATACCCCCGATTGGCAGCCAGACGTAAACATCTGGCCAAGGTCTTGTCTGGCGGCGAACGGCGACTGCTCGAGATTTCCCGCGCGTTGGTCATGGACCCGCAGGTGTTATTGGTCGACGAGCCTTCAATCGGGCTGGAACCGCGATTTATTGATATGGTCTTTGACATTCTCGACGACCTACAACACAAAGAAGGCAAAACCATCGTGATGGTTGAACAAAATGCCAAGAAAGGCCTTGAGTTTGCCGATATCGGCTATGTCATGGTGTCCGGCCAGATCGCAATTGCCGGCAAAGGCTCTGATCTACTCACAAACCCCAAGGTCGGCGAACTATTCCTGGGCGGATGAGCATCAAAACGCGTTCTAGAGCAGCTACCATACGCTCCTTTTGATCCTTTTCGGAGTCGTCATGCAGCTTGTAGAGTTGGTCGCCATCATCGCCGTCATTCAGTTTCTCTGGTTCGGTGGCTTGACCGGGAACGCGCGGCGGATCTCAGGCCTGAAAGCCCCTGCGATCACGGGCGACGCCCGCTTCGAGTGCATGTACCGCGTACAGATGAATACGCTCGAAATGCTTGTCCCGTTTTTCCCCGCGTTGTTTATTGCCGCAAACTACTGGCCGGGCATTCTGGTTGCCGCGACTGGCGCTGTTTATGTGGTGGGCCGGTTTCTGTACTGGCGCGCCTATGTAAGTGACCCGTCCACCCGCGGGCTCGGCTTTATGCTGTCCCTGATACCAATCGCCGTGTTAGTCGTACTGGCGCTACTGGGCAGCACCTTGTCTCTTTTGGGGCTCAGGTAACCATAGCGGCGCCAGTCACCGATCAACACAGTCCGAAGCATATTGTTGCCGTTTTCTACGCCGCAAATGAAACCTTTCGGGCCTGATCGCGCACTAACCGCTGAACTCGGCCATCGTATTCGATAAGATGGATGAGATTCACAGGCGCCCGAGATCAGCGAGACGGGCAACCCTCTCTGGTATCGTTTCACCGCAGGACATTCATGACGGCCCGACGTTCTCTCCTTAGTGTCGCAATAGCGCTGGCTGCTGCTTCATGCCAACTGGCGTCGGCCGTTGGCCCGCGCAAGAAATACCCCAGACGGCCCAAAGATCCCAGACCGGGCAATCTCGTCAAACAAGTCCAGATAGAGTTACTCAACCAGGGCTTCGACCCTGGTCCGATTGATGGTGTTTACGGTCGCAAGACCTCCCGGGCCATTATGAACTTTCAGATGTATCGGGATCTGCCTGTTACCGGCGTGATTTCCACGGATTTGTTATATCGGCACTTGCGAGAAAGAAACTGAGAGACCGCTTGCCCCCTCTGCCAGGGACACATTCGCAGGGCCTTTGCCACCCTTCTGATGGTGCTCAGAATCTACCCAGCCAAATGATTCTATCGTCACTCCTGGTTCGAATTACTGGGCTGATTCCAGCTCTAGTTTTCATGTGCTCTCTTGCGCAAGCTCAACCCGTTCAAGGGCTCGCCGAGGGCGCATTGGAAAACACCAATACCGCTGAACCTTGCGTTGTTCTTCTGCACGGGCTGGCGCGCACCAACCGCTCGATGCGAAAAATCGCCTCGGCACTGAAGGCCGAGGGCTACCGTATTGCCAATATTGATTATCCGTCACGCCAGAACCGGGTCGAGAAGTTAGCGGACCTGGCAGTGACGGCAGGTCTTGAACGCTGTCAGACATTCGGCGCGGAGAGGATTCATTTCGTTACTCATTCACTAGGAGGAATACTGGTTCGCTATTTTTTGACGCAACACGAACTGCCGAATCTCGGCCGGGTGGTAATGCTTGGGCCACCCAATCATGGCAGCGAAATTGTCGACGCCTTGAGAGATGTTCCCGGCTATTTCCTGTTAAACGGGCCGGCCGGCAACCAACTTGGTACCGACCCTGACGCTATTACTCGCCAACTCGGACCAGTCAATTACCCGGTTGGCGTCATCGCTGGTACCAAATCGATCAATCTAATCTTATCGATCTGGCTACCTGACCCCGACGATGGCAAGGTTTCAGTGCGTAGCACACATCTTGAAGGCATGAGCGATTTGATCACCGTTCCCGTCGCCCATCCGTTCCTGCCAGGCAACCGCGAAGTCATCGCACAGATACTGAAATTCCTCCACTCGGGAAATTTTGATCACGCCCAGGCGACCCGCTACCATGCGGCGGCGGCGGAACTGTGGTCATGCGAACAAACTGGTGAACTTGATGATTGTGGGGCGAATTAGTCGGCGCTTCCGCAGCACGAAGCTTGATGAGTACTTTCTCTCTTTTTCATTAAGACCCATCGCAGTCGCAGTCCAATCGTTAACACCACCAGACCCACTCTCTCAGTTCAATGACGTGGCAACTCGCCAACTGACAGCGCTCTTAGCGCTGCTGTCACCCGATCGTGTACGCCAAGTTTTTGGTAACTACGTCGAAGATGGGTGATCACTGTGTTTTCTGTCAGACCCAGAATTTCGGCGATAACACCATTACTCTTGCCTCTCGCCACCCAGGCCATAACCTCTTGCTCACGCCGGGACAATCTAACCGTTTGAGGCAAGCCCGCCTGCAGTAGCTCGCAATACTGTAGATGAGCCGCCTGACAACAACTTTGGATCAAGGCAAGTTCGGCGTCACCAACGCCAATATCGTCATGACCAAACCCAAGCGAAACAAAGCCGGTCCGCCCCAACGGGCCAAACACCGGCAAAATCAAGCCGTGACCAGCAACCTCTTTCCTGGCGGCCTCAAGGAATGCTCTTTCTTCAGCTCGCAGCCCGGACGAATAGTCGGTCTTCGTCCACCAGTTAGCCTTGGTACTTTTCATAACCTGGCGTATTGATGGATCAACTCTATATTGAGCCTGTTCCTCATACTCTCGGTTAAAGCTTGCGGGGAAACCGACCGAAATCACATTGATTGATGGTGATTCTTCAAATGCGCCAAATTGAGGAAAATGGTGATAAGCCATTGCCTTGACGCCATGGCTACGGAAATACTTCAGGCAGCGGTATTTGAGCAATCCGAAGGAGTCAGACCCCCTGATCGAAATAAGGAAGTCGGAAGCCGTCGCGGTAAACTGTCGAACGACCGGTTTTGTTCGTGTATCCAAGAATTCCTCTCTTGCAGTGGCTCGATCAAGGCGTCAGGATCTGTCGCAACCCTTTGCTGGCGGCCATATTCTCCAACGCTACATTGATATCCGTGAGCGGCATCCTGTGTGAAATCAATTGCTCGACCGGAAAACGTCTGCTGAGATATAGCGCTACGAAGCGGGGAATATCGACCTGAGGGTTGCAACTCCCCATATAGCTGCCGGCGATTGTTCTGGCACTGGTGACATGCGCAGCCAGATCAAACTGAAACGCCGTTGCCGGATTCACAAGGCCAACGTTAACAACTCGACCACCACGCTTTGTCGAGTGATACGCTGTCTCAAATGCGGCCAGGACACCTGCGGTTTCAAGTGCACAATCAACGCCACCTCCGGTTAACTCGACGATCTCGGCTGCCGCATCAGGCCCGCCAACCACAACGTCCGTCGCGCCAAGCTCAAGCGCAATCGCCCGCTTCTGTTCATCCGGGTCGATCGCAATTATCCGGCCGGCTCCGGCTAGCCTGGCACCCAGCAGCGCACTGGCGCCCACACCGCCAATGCCGGCAACAGCCACCGTCTGGCCGGCGACCACTCCACCGGAATGAATCACGCTACCAGCGCCGCACATCACGGCGCAGCCGAACAATGCCGCGACGTCTGCCGGGACTTCATCCGGGATTCGAACTATCGAATGTTCAGACACGACGGCTTTTTCGGCAAAAGCAGACAAGCCCATGTGATGATGCAAACGCTTGCCATCCTGGCGTACCAGACGCGCCCCACCGGCCAACAGCTCGCCAGCCCGATTGGCGGTCAAGCCAGGCTCGCACAGATGAGCCTGCCCGGCGACACAACATGGGCATTGCCCGCATTGCGCCTGATACACCAGAACAACTCGATCGCCCGGCCTGACACTGCGGACCGCACTGCCGACCTCCTCAACCACGGCACTGGCTTCATGACCCGGCACAATCGGCATCGGCCAGGCCCGCACGCCGGTAATCACGGACAGATCTGAACGACACAGACTGGCCGCGGTAATACGAACCAAGACTTCATCGGAACCGGGCACTTGAGCGCTAACAGTCTCAAGAGACAGAGGTTGCGACTGCGTAAACGGGCGCTTGTCGGAACAAGCCGATAAGACGGCAGCCTTAAAGGAAATCATGAAAAATTCCGGCAGAAATATAGTGCTGCAGCAGTGAACACAAACTAGAACAGGTAAAACCCTCTCACAAGACGCGAGGTCTCCTCCTCGGGGCAGCATAACATCCCGAAATAATACTGCGCCGAAGTAGCACCGTAGCAGCACTCACAATCGGGCCAGCCAATCTCCTTTGCTGACCACTCCCTCCCAGCCCTCCATACTGATCATCCCGCCAGCGCCATCGGCTTGACTCTGATCACGCGCCGGCAAGACTGACTCAACTGCTCGTCACTGCTCCCTCGCATCTATATCGGCTTCTATCGCGTCGGAGGCCTCTGGCGGCTGTACAGGAAGAGGCTCTTTCGTTGAAGCTGGCGTCACTCGCGGGACGTGCACAACCCGCTCGACCGGTGACTTATCCAGGAGCAGACGGGTCACATCAGGACGGGAATAGTGACCAGCCGGGTCAGCCGCTGCCTTGGCGAGAGAAATCATGCCGAGATCAAGATCGGCGTAAACCAACCCTTCTTGATTTTCCGGCAGTGGCTCTGAAATCAATTGACCATCAGGGGCGTAGTTACCTGCAAATCCACCGCCCTCAAGCAACAACTGTCGCTTGGCCAGATCGTCACTGCACAACTGCTCAATCATTTCAGGCGAACCCGTCGCACAAGGAGCCACTACAAAACACGGCCCTTCGACTGCATAAATTCGGCTGGCCGAAGTGTTTACTTCCGCACCCAGCGCATAAGCGCCGCCGCGATAGAGCGAGAAACTCGGCCAGGCCGCAATGTGTACCTGCTCGTTCTGGGCGTACATCGCATACTTGGACAGAGGTTGCAGGTGCTCCCAACAACACAAGGCACCAACCCGCCCCAATCGCGTCTCGAAGACAGACAGATCACTACCATCGCCTTCGCCGCAATCGTGCACCCGTCAGTATCAATTATCCACTGACCCATATAGAGACTGCCGCCGGATTTCTCGCTCAGACCCATGACGACCATAATGCCGTTATCCTTGGCTGCCCGAGATAATCTATCGGCTTGCGGCGAACATCGACACACTCGCTCCAGAATCCGCCGCGGCAGTGGCCGAAAGCGTGACGCAAATCCTGATAGCCGGACTGTCAACACTGCCGGCTGCCAGGCATCAACCAGTGAGCCGATCTGCCGGGTTTCTCCGCGAGCAGATCAGGGCCTGTATCAATGCACGGCTCGCCGACCCCGGACTTTCTGCCGCCTCGATAGCACAACAATTAAAACTGTCGCCCAGCACCTTGCATCGCGCCTGGGCGGGCGAACCGTGTTCAATCCAGGAAACAATCCGGGCGCAACGGCTCGACACTGCCCGCCGTGATCTCTGCGACCCAAATCTGGTTGCCCGCAGCGTCAGTGAAATAGCCTACTCATGTGGCTTCAGCAATGCCGCGCACTTCAGCCGCGCAGTCAGGGCCCGTTTTGGCTGCTCCGCGCGAGACCTTCGGGCCGAGCAATCAGTACCGCATCAATGGCGTAAGCAACACGCGAGATCCTAGTAGCCGGCCTCCCGGTCGACCACCTCCTCCAGAGGCTTGCCATTAAGAAAGCGCTCGAGATTGGCTACAAACAACCGAGCCACGATTCTGTCCCGATCAGGATGCGGGCCACCGATGTGAGGCAATACGATGATCCCCTCGGTACTCCAGAACGGATCGTCAGCCGGCAACGGCTCCTGGCGAAACACATCGAGGACTGCGCCGGCGATTTGGCCTGCCTGCACGGCTGCAATCAGGTCAGGGTCATTAACGAGCTGGCCCCGGCCGAAATTCAATAACCAGGCACCGGGTTTCATCATCTTCAATCGCTCAGCGTTGATAAAGCAATCTGTTTTGGGCGTCGCCGGCAACAGAGCCAGGACAAAGTCTGATTCAGCCAGCAACTCGGAAGATCGTTCAGGAGGCAGAACGTCGGCGACGTTCTCCATTGGTCGCGGTCGCCGACGCGTCCCGATGACTCTTAGCCCTAACGCCGCGGCGATCCTGGCAACCTCGACGCCTATTGTGCCCAGACCGAGGATTCCCAGCGTTTTTCCGGTGAGAGGTTCGGCCGGCTTTTGCACCCATTGTCTACGCTTTTGATTTGCCACCGCCTGCGAGTACGGCTTGGCGACGAAAAGCAGCGCGCCGATTATATTCTCGGGCATCGATTCACGATGAGTCCCTCGGGCGCAAGTGAGCGTCAATGTATCCGGCAAGTCCGGCCTGGCCATCCAGGCCTCTACGCCCGCGGTCATCGCCTGAATCCAACGTAAGTCCGGCATTGACGCGAGAACTCCAGGCGGAACGGAATATGCCATTAAGACCTCGGCCCGGGCCAATTGCTCAGGCGACGGTGACTCCTGGCGAGAAACAATACTGAGCGAGACACGTTGATCAAGACCCGCAGACTTTACGGCCTCAGCGTATATCGCGCCAGAGTCGACCCAGAGAAGTACATTCGGTTTTGGCATCGCGAGGTGGCTCCTGAGTAGTCGGATCGCATTGAAGTGGCTTGCTGACACCCATTATGCACACATCGTCAAGTCGCAGTCAGACACCACAACCGTGACTCAGACAGCAGCTTACCTGCTAACCAATATATGAATTGCCAGGCGGCGCGGTGTCAGCTACTGCCACCTCGGTCGCGATGACTGCGCCCGCGCTGTTTATCATTGGCCACAATCGCGGCCCATTCATCGCCTTGTACCTCATGCAAATCATAGGCTTGCACGGCGCGAAGCTGGGCAGGAAAATCCTCTGCGTACAAGCTTTCCGCGATACCGCGAGCGACACGCTCAGCCCCGAGTCCAATACCCGGAATATCGCCGGTTAGTTTGCCCTGACTCATTAGCGCGGCACTCGTAAACAGATGAACTCGAGCCAACACCGGACAGGCACCCGCCTCGCGCTCCATCAAAGAGAAGTCTTGAGCCAATTCAGGATAACCCTTTAGCGCAAACCCCGCAGCATGCGCGGGGACCCGATCACTCCAGAAGCGGATATGCGGTGCCAACGCAGCCAGCTCGGGCCGTAACGACAAGTCAGTCCGATAACCGGTCGCGAAGATCAGATGATCGACATACCGTTCACCCTCTGGGGTTGTTATACGGATCGCATCATCGGTATGAATCGCCAGAGACTCCACCGGACAACCAAAATGCAGAAAGACGTTTGAAAACCGAGCAAGCCTAAGCACAGTAGCGAGTGCTGGTGGCACTTTTTGGCGCTTCAGAAAGTCAAGCATTGGCTGACGCGCTTCGGGGGTCATCGCAGCAAAGCCAAGATAGTGCCCCGGGTGAGCAAAACCCTTCCAGTAATTGACCCGCGCGAAATCAGCGCGGCGAACCAGTACATCGACTCTTGCCGCTCCTGCCTCCAGCGCAGCCGCTGCAGCATCGAGCGCCGAATCACCGCCCCCGATAATGCCAACCCGATGCCCCCGCATAACAGCGAACCGAATCCGCTCCGAACTATGTTGCCATCTGTTGCGCGGAATCGTCTCGGCCTGCGCCGGAATTGCCGCACCGCCAAGCCCATCCATGCCCGTGGCGAGCACGACATGACGAGCACATAGATGCATCCGCTCAGTTGTCTGCGACAGGTCGCTCGACGTCTTCCCGGTATCACCAGCCGGCACGACATCGAAGCCAACGAGCGTACCGGCGGGCGACTCGGCCGCAATCGCCTTGATACATACCCCGTGCTGAACCGGCAGCTCCAATGCCTCCCGAAACCAATTCAGATAGTCCTGCCACTGCGTGCGCGGGATCCGATCAAGAGCGTCCCAGGCAATTTTGCCAAACTGCGCTTCATACCATGCCCGAAACGTCAGCGACGGCAGGCCGAGTGCCGGGCCCACCAGATGCTTGGGCGAGCGCAGCGATTCCATACGGGCATGCGTGACCCAGGGACCAGCCTCACCGACCGGGTTACGGTCAAAGACACGAATATTGCGCACACCGAGCAGCCGCAACTGAGCAGCTGCCGCGAGACCAGACATGCCACCACCAATGATCGCGACATCAAGAATCGGATCATCGGTCGCCCGGGCGAGCCAATCCTCGGCGGGCAGGCAGAGCCGCTCCAGATCTTCGCGCAAACGGGCCTCAAGCGCAGTCAATCCGCTCGCACCGGCTACCTCCTGCAATGGGGCTGGTTTGGACGAGGCATTCATGGCCGGCTAACTCCTGTCGGTCAGATGGACACAAGCACAGGAGTTCATTCCCTGCCCACCAGACTCTGCCCTATGATTTTCCGCATGATTTCCGCCGTGCCACCGGCTATTCGGGCATAGCGTGCGTCTGCCCAGGCGCGAGCGATCGGATACTCCCACATATAACCAGCGCCGCCATGCAATTGCAGGCACTCGTCCACGGTTTCAGAGGCCATTTCGGTCGCCTGCAGCTTGACCATCGCAGCCTCTACCGCGGTCAACCTTCCCGGCATATGTAGCTCGATGCAACGATCCAGATAAGGACGCAACATCACTGCGTCGGACTGCAAGCTGGCCAGGACAGAACGGGTATTCTGGAATGACGCAATCGACTCGCCGAAAGCCGCCGTTGTTTGGTGTATGCAATGGTTTGCTCATCTGCCATTTCGACCTTCAATTTCATTCTGACGCATCCAGGATGCTAGACCATAACAACGCCAGAAAGGTTGTCGCGTCAAACGTCGAGAAGCCAAGCGCACCGACAAGCGGCCGTCATCAGGCTGATTCTGTCAGAGACGACAAATCCGGTAACGGTCGGGCGAGAGAAGGTTGAGCCGCCAGAAACTGTTCCAACGCCCGAGCGATGCCCAGCAGTTTACCGTCCTGGTGGATATGCCCGCACACCTGCAAACCAAAAGGCATCCCGTACGCGTCCAGGCCACAGGGAATCGTCACTGCCGGATGCCCGGTCAGTGTGACGCCATAAGCCAGACCGAGCCAGTGGAAATAAGTGCGTAGTTCCTCGCCATTGATATGGGTCGGGTAGAGTTGCTCAACCGGGAAAGGCGACACCGCAGCAGTTGGTGTAATGAGAATATCGAAATCTTTCATGTAGTCAAGGTAACGCCGATACAACGCGGTCTGATTGGCTTGCGCGTGTGCCGCGTCACTGAAACTGTAGCCCAGTGCCTGCTCGATATTGGCCACCAGGTTTGGTCCGAGTTGGTCCCTTTTGTCACGGTAGTGGCCTTCATGAGCGATGTAAAACGAGGTTGCGCGCAAAACCTCGAAGATCTCATTCGACCCTTCAAGCGGTGGCGCTTGTTCACGCACCTCTCCAAAACAGCCCGTGATTTTGTCAATCGCCTGTCTGAAAGTGGCTCGTATACTGTTATCGACTGGTGCGAACCCAAGATCTTCCGAAACAGCCACTCGCAGCCCGCCCAGATCTATCGAAGGCGGATTGGCCAACGCCGCCGCATCGACCGGAAACGATAGCGGATCGACCGGATCATATCCGGCGATTGCTGAAAACATCAGCGCCGTATCAGCCACATCGCGGCCCATGGGGCCCTGGACGGAAATGGAGGTGTATCCAATACCACGGCGAGACATTGGCACCAGCCCGGGGCTCGGCCGAAACCCTACGACACCACAATAGGCGGCCGGAGTACGTAAAGACCCGCCAGTGTCTGAGCCGGTGGCCAATGGCAGCATTGAGGTGGCCAGGGCAACTGCAGACCCACCGGAAGATCCACCGCAGATCTTCGCCGGATCAAAAGGGTTACCCGTCGCACCAAATACCGGATTGGTGGTGTTGGCTCCGGCACCAAATTCAGGCGCATTGGTCTTGCAAACCACGATCGCACCAGCAGAGCGAACGGCATCAACCACCCGCTCATCCTGGTCGGGCACATTGTTCCTGTAAATCGTGGAGCCGTAGGTGGTGGTAACGCCGGCGCTGACCATCGTATCTTTGATGCCAATCGGCAAACCGTGAAGCGGCCCCAGAGGCCTGCCACTCACAACAGCCTGCTCGGCAACACGGGCTTCGGACTCAGCCCGTTCCCAGCAGAAACTGACCAGTGCATTCAGGCGCGGATTCACCGACTCAATTCTGGCCCGGCAATCAGCCAGGAGCTCAACGGGCGACAATTGCTTTGCGCCAATCATCGAGCGCAAGGTGACAGTAGACAGATCGCATAGCGAGTTCATGGCTAACATTCCTGATTGGGCGAGAGTCTAGTGAGACTCAGTAGACGTGGCGGGCTTGAAGAGATGGCACTCGACCTGAGCCAGACCATCCTGGTAACACTGCGGAGCAGACTGCTGACAAAGCGACATGGCCCGGGCACAGCGCGGATGAAACGTACAACCGGAAGGCGGATCAATCGGGTTCGGAAATGCTGCACCGAGCTGTGCGTCTGGAACGCCCAGCCCAGGCTCCGGAGTCAGTACCGAGTTCAGCAAGGCTCTCGTATAAGGGTGGCGTGGCGATTCGAACAGTTCTTCGCTACTGGTTTCTTCAATAATTCGGCCCAGATACATAACAGCCACCCGGGTCGCAATATGTTGCACCACAGCCAGATTGTGGCTTATCAAAACATAGGTCAGGCCCAACTCCTGCTGAAGGTCAAGCAGCAGGTTCAGGATTTGCGACTGGACTGACACATCAAGCGCAGATGTTGGTTCATCACAAATTACAACCTCAGGGCGCATGACCAGCGCACGGGCAATCGCAACTCGCTGGCGCTGGCCGCCTGACAACTGATTGGGGTAACCATCATAGGCACGGGCAGGTAAACCGCACAAATCCATAATCTTGCGGACCTCACGCTCCCAGTCAGCCGGCTTGCCAATTCCGTGTACCCGCAGTGGGAGAGAAATAATGGAGGCAATCGATTTACGCGGATTGAGCGAGGAATACGGGTCCTGGAAAATCGGCTGCACTCTCCGCGCCACAGCTTTTCGGTCGAGCCCGGTCAACTCCTCCCCGTCAATAAGAATATCGCCGGTCGTTGGTTTTTGCAGTCCGAGAAGGATTTTGGCAAGCGTGCTTTTGCCACAACCCGACTCGCCGACCAGCCCAAGTACCTCGCCCTTGGCCACGTTGAGCGAAACGCCATTAACAGCAGCCAGAGGGCGCTGCGGCGAGAACATCCCCTGACGCACCTGAAACACACAGGAAATATCGCGGGCCTGCAGAATCGGTTGCTTCATTGAGTGGCCTTTTGCACAGACCAGACCTGGTCTGGCTCATCCAGGACACAGCGCACGCTCCGACCATCGCCCAACTGACGCTCGGGCACGTGTTGATTGCAAGCCTGTGTTGAAGCCGGACAACGATTGGCAAAAGCACAGCCGTGCATAGCGCCTATCAACGAAGGCACGATACCTGGAATAGAACCCAGACGTTCACCTCGACGCGTTTTGCCGGGCACGGGAATACATTCGAGCAAGCCCTGCGTATACGGATGACGGGGCTGAGAAAATATCTCGCTGGCACTACCCGTCTCTACGATCTCACCGGCATACATGACCGCGACTCGATCAGCCATGCGGGCGACAACACCCAGGTCATGGGTGATCAGAATGACAGCCATCTCGAATTCTCGCTGCAAGTCCTTGAGCAAATGCAGGATCTGTGCCTGGATCGTGACATCAAGCGCAGTTGTCGGTTCGTCGCAAATCAGCAATTCCGGACCGCACATCAATGACATGGCGATCATCACGCGCTGGCGAAGCCCGCCGGAAAGTTGGTGTGGGTATTGCCGTAGGCGACTCGCAGCAGCCGTAATACCAACCTTCTCTAACAGGAAGATCGCTCTTTCGCGTGCTTGTTTGCGAGAACCCGAGCGGTGGCGTAGAAAAGCCTCTTCCAACTGGTTACCGATCGAATATGCCGGATTAAGCGATGTCATGGGTTCCTGGAAAATCATGGCCATTTTGTCGCCGCGCAGGTCAGACATTGCACGTTCGTTCAGGTTACGGATATCCTGTCCGCCAAGTTCGAGGCAGGTTGCGCCGCGAACAGCTTTCGTCGGCAAAAGATTCATGATCGATAAGGATGTCAGCGATTTGCCGCAACCAGACTCTCCCACAATACAAAGCGTTTCGCCTCGGTTGACGTAAAAGCTAATCCCGCGAACCGCATGCAGTTCGCCGGCAGCCAGGGGAATTGAGACCGTCAGATTTTCGACGCTTAAAGTGGGGGAATCATCCATCGTGCTCTTCATCCTGCTCTTAATTGCGATTCTCTGGTGCAGTAACATCGCGCACGCCATCGCCCAGCAAATTGACAGCCAGTAGAAGTAGAAAAAGCGCACAGCCAGGGATAGCGATCAGCCACGCATCAAAGAGAATATAGTTACGGCCTTCGGCAATCATCAGCCCCCAGGAAGGCAATGGCGGCTGGACACCCAGACCCAGGAAGCTCAATGCCGCTTCCAACAGGACGGCATGAGCAAACTCAAGCGTGGCAATCACGATAAGCTGGTTCATCACGTTCGGCAGAATTTCGCTCGCCAGAACCCGCCAGGTTGAACACCCCGCCGCCTGAGCGGCAGCCACGTAATCCAGCGACCTGACCTGCAACGTACTGGCTCGCATGACGACCGCATAGCGGTCCCACAGTAGCAATCCGAGAACCAGAATCACGATTTGCAGCGAGCCGCCAATAATCGCGACGACGGCAAGACTCACCAGGATAACCGGCAACGACAAACGGCAGGTGATCAGGAAGGTTACGAACAAGTCGACTTTACCGCCGAAATATCCGGCTGCCACGCCCATCACTGTGCCGATAATGCCCGACAGAATTGCCGCCAGAAAACCAATCATTAGGGAAATCTGAGCGCCATAGATTACTCGGCTCAGGTAGTCGCGACCATTCTGATCGGTACCCAGGATGTGCTCCCAAGTGCCTTTTTCATGCCATACCGGTGGCTTTAAGCGCGCCGTCAGTATTTGCTCGTAGGGGTCGAAGGGTGCAATCAGTGGCGCCAGGAGTGCCATCAGGATGATGATGCCAAGCACCAGCCCGCCAATCACGATACCGCGATGCCCGAATATTCTTCGCCGCATTTGCTGACCCGGTGTCGGGCCAACGATTTCTTCTGCCGCTGGCAGTTGCGCCTCTACGATATTCATCAATCAGCCCACTCGAATGCGCGGATCGAGCCATGCATTGAGCATATCTGACAGAAAAGTCAGCACGATATAGAAGACTGAGAACAGCAGGAGCACCGCCTGAACGGTAGGAAAGTCCGAACGCGCAATTGACTCCCAGGCAAGGTAACCCGCGCCGTGCAATGCAAAGACCGTCTCAATGATGACCGACCCGCCAAGCATGAAGCCGAATTGCACTGCCGCGAGACTGACAACCGGAATAATCGCGTTACGCAGAGCGTGCTTGAACAGCACGGTAAACGGGCGGAGTCCTTTCGCCTTCGCGGTGCGGATGTAGTCAGACGACAATACGTCCAGCATACCGGTACGGGTCAGACGCATGAAAGCCGGGGTGGCGTAATATCCCAGCACAATCGTCGGCAAAACAAAATGCTGCCAGGTCTCAGAGCCGGAGGCCGGCAATATCGGGTAGGTAAACGCAAACATCACAATCAACATCAGCGCAAACCAGAAACTGGGCAGCGCCTGACCAACGACCGCAAGCGACAAGGCTGCGCGATCAATCAGGCTATTCGGAAACATGGCCGCCAGAACCCCAAGTGGAATGGCCAGGGCGATCGCAAACGTAATCGCACAAACGCCGAGGATCATCGTGGTCGGCAGCCTGTCAAAGATCAATTCAGAGACCGGCATCCGAAAATAGATGGAGTTGCCGAAATCACCTTGAAGCGCATTACCAAGCCAGGATAAATACTGGACGGCAATCGGCCTGTCGAATCCGTAGGCTTTGCGTAACTTTTCGATCGACTCACTAGTGGCGTTTTCGCCGGCGAGTGCAGTTGCCGGGTCGCCTGTCATATAAAGCAGACTGAAGACAAGCGCTGAAATCGTGAAAGCAACAGCGATTGCCAGGACTAGGCGTTTGGCGGTGTAAGCGAGCATTTAGAAGTTGCCTGAAGATCTGAAGGCTGAGCGTTCGCTCTTTGCGAACGAACGCTCAGGTCGCTGCCTACTTCCAGCCCGCCGTAAAGAAGCGAGGGATTTCATCTTCGGTAGGCGTCCAGGCCAGGTCTTTGGTCATGGCGTAGTTGGTCGGATAGGTAAACAAAGGCAACCAATACGACTGCTCGGCAATTTTGGTCAACGCACTCTTGTACGCTGTCTTGCGAGTGTCGGCATCCATGGTGCTACTAGCCTTCTTCAACCAGCCCTGCACATCCGTATCCATCGCGATATCGTCTGCAGTTCCGCCGAAAAACACGGAGGTAATCGCGTCAACATCAGGGACAGAGCCCGAGCCCCAGGTCATAAACGCGAACGGTACTTTGCCGCCCCGAATGGCGTCACGAGTTGCCGCGTACTTGCCATAACGTAGATTCGTTTTTATGCCAACAGCGGCAAGATAGCCAATCATTGGCTCAAGATACTCGCGATTACGATAAGCATAGATCTCGGTCTCGAAGCCATCAGGAAAACCGGCTTCAGCCAACAGCGCCTTGGCTTTGTCCACACTGAACTGAAGAGCTGGCACATCGTTTGTACAACCGAATTGCGTGGGGTAACAGGCGGCATTAACGACTTTTGACCCGCCTCTGACAATGTTGTCTGCGATGGCTTGGCGGTCTACTGCATGAGCGACCGCCTGCCGAACCCGGATATCCTGAAACGGGTGTTTACCCGACTTGCCAGCCGCATCAAACGTCAGATAGCCAATGCGCATCGTGGATGCCTGCTTTACTTCAATATTAGGCAACGAGCCCAGTTTTTCGGCCTGGTCAGCGGGGACCTTGAAGATCCAGTCCAGCGAACCAGACGCCAGTTCAACAATCTGGGTGTTGACGTCAGGAATTGTTCTCTGGACGATCTTCCCGATTGTGGGCTGGCCTTTGGGGCTATCCGCAAAATAATCGGTGTTCTTCTCGAACACGATCTTCTTGCCGGGCTGCACTTCGGTGACTTTGTAGGGGCCAGTACCGATAGGTTTCACGCCCATACCCTCCGGCCCTACCTTGCTGTAGTACTCCATCGGGTATATCGGGATGTCAGCGGCCAGATACAACAAAGCCAGCGGAGTTGTCTGCTTGGCATAAATTCTGACGGTATTCGGCCCGGTTTTTTCCGCGCTCTTTATCCAATCGACCGGCCGGCTTTGAATCTTGCCGGTATCGGGGCGGGTCAGAAACTCTATCGTCCCAACCACATCGTCTGCGGAGAGCTCTGTCCCGTCATGGAACTTTACGCCCTTGCGAATCACGAATTCAAAGGTCTGATCGTCAATCACCTTGTAGCTCTCTGCCAGCAGCCCTTTAAATTCGCCTGAACCTGGCTGCTGATAAAGCAGACCATCCCAAACATGTCGGTTGACGATAATGCCTTCCCGCGAGTTCTGAAAGTAATAGTCCAGAGTTGCCTGTTCACGCCCCCAGGCAATGTTGAGCGTGTCATCGGCTTTCGCCGCCTGGGCAAGCGATGGTAACAACACGGTAGTGGTCGCCGCGACGGCCAGTATTGAAAGCTTCCTACTTCCCGACTGCCAGATCTGTCTCGTTGACATAGTTCCCCCTGTCATAGGTTATCGTTCTGGACCATCCTGGATCGCAAGCAAGAAACCGCACTGTAACAAGCGATCAAACCTGGTTCCGGTTTGATCATAGCCCAATCCGGCTGCGTGTCATCCCTTTCCGTCAAAAACTGCATTGGCGGCGACTTTCTCAAATTTCACTAAATGAATCCAGCGGCCAGATCGGACGTCTTACTAGCTGATAATCCAGCTTGCTGAGTTGATGAGAACAAATACCGCCGCCTTCATCGACAACCACTATGCCCGAGGCGATTGGCCCGTAGTCAGCACGGAAATGCTGTGCGGATTTGACCCCGAGAATGCTCTGCTTTGTCGGATCAATATCGAACGCCTCAAAGAATTGTCGGTCGTAGTTCTGGGCGCGATAGCTGGCGAGTACTATCTGTACTCCGCCCACTCTCACAACCGCCACTGAACCAAGGCTGACTTTGACCCCGGTTGACATCGGTCCGCGCAATGTCACCTGACCATCATGCAGACTCTGCACCACCGCCTGCACGGCAATCGGTTTGCCAAGTGATGGCGCCCACTTCCCACCCATTTCAAGTTCAAGCGTAGCGCCAATGCCTGCTTGTTGGCATTGCTCAACACACGCCGGGTCATAAAGAGACGAAAACGCCGCATCGCGCAGATCGGCATTGATCATCGCACGTAACAGTCCGGTGGAATCACCATAGCCTCCGCCACCCGGGTTATCAGCGAAATCGGCAATCACAAACGGAGCGCCCTGACGCGCAGTTGCCTGACCCAGCGCAACCGCCTCTTGAGCGCCAACATGCTCCACGGTAATCTGCCCCCGGGTGCTCCAGACAAAATCGGCCAACTCGTTCAGCGCGTCCTCAATATGCGGATTACCACGCTCGGCAACGATCAGGACTGATGGCCCGCTATCCAGCACATCGGCCCACGGAAACCCCGCATTGATCGAGCAACTGTAAAAACCGTGCTGCCGGCATAGTTCATCGCCGCGCGCAATCGCTTCGAGCATGGGTCCGGGGCTGGTAGTGCGGCCATGATCAACGCCGTCGAGTTGCGGGCGACGGGCGACGGATGTGCCGGGTTTTATCTCGCCGGCCAGCATGCGTGCAAGCAATTCGGCGCAGCGCGCTGCGGTCTCGCCTTGATCTACGTGCGGATAGGTTCGATAGCTCACCATTGCGTCACAAAGAGAGGCAAGTCTGTCGCTCACGTTTGCATGTAAATCGAGCGTTACGGCAATTGGCACATCAGGCCCTACCCGGGCTCGAATTTCGGCAAGGAGATCGGCCTGACCATCAAGCCTGCCCTCTGTAGCCATCGCCCCATGAAGTTGCAACAAAACACCATCGAGTGGCGGCCCGGCCTCAATGGTTGTCAGGATATGCTGACTGATAGAGTCATAGGCTTCTCGCGTCACCTTGCCTGATGGTGTTGCGTCAGCGACCACGCTGAGAACAGGTTCCCATCCGTGCTCTACACAGGCCGCGAGAAAACCGCCAATCTCGGTGTTAGTCCCCGAATAAACCGAGCGGATTTCATCGCCATAATGCAGTGCCCGAGCCCGGTACGCCGCAAGATCAGTCGGGAGCTGTGAAAAGGTATTTGTCTCGTGTTTGAAACCGGCAATAAGAACATGGCGAGCCATTGATTTCTCCGAAAAGCTAGCTAAGGGCAACCAATCGGCTTGTTGCCTCGATCGCGGACCGAGCCCAGAAAGCGGAGCCGCAGGTCATGTGGCTGGCCCGCCAGTCTCGCCAATGTCCCAATAAACCGCCGCCATCACCTCCAGAGCCGATCGGCAGGTTGGCAAGATGACATGCTCGTCCGGGGCATGCTGCGAACAGGCGGTGTACGAATGAGGAATCCAGATGCTAGGCAAACCCAGCACGTCAGTAAAAATATCATTAGGCAGTGAGCCGCCTATTGAGGGAATCACCGCCGGCTTGCTCCCTATTGCCTGGTGAATCGAATCCCGAACAAAGACCGCCCAGGGATGATCCGGCTCTGTCCGGGTTGCCGGGAACACACCATCGTTGCCGGCTGGCGGAGGATCTACACGTACATGTTCAAATCCGTTATCGTCCAGGTGCCTGCGCAGTGCCGGCACGATTTCTTCAGGGTTTGTCCCCATCACGAAGCGTAACTGGCAATTGGCAACCGCTCTTGGCGGAATCGCATTGACTGGTTTGCGCGGATTACCCGTCACCATCGCCAGGACATTAAAAGTATTGGCCGCATGCACCCGCTGCGCAGGAGTCAGCCCGGGCTGACCCCACCAGGTATCAATTTTCGGACCAGTCTCGCCCCCGTCGATTTCGATATCGGCCAGTGTTTCGCGGACAGCATCGGAGATCGGAGGGGCTTTCAGCGCGGATACCAGAAGTTCTCCGGTTGGGCTCACGATGCTGGCCAAAGCATTGGCCAGCACCAGGCCAGGATCGGCAATAAGCCCACCCCAGTTACCGGAGTGGTGACCGCCCTCCCGAAGCTCCACGACCAGATCGAAGTTGATCGCTCCACGGCAACCCAAAGACACGGTTGGGCGCTCCATTCGAACCCGTGGTCCATCTGAGGCAATCAAGACGTCCGCCGTAAAGAGTTCTTTGTGCTCTACCACGAGCTGCTTGATACCGGCAGAACCGGTTTCCTCACCCATCTCGATCATGTACTTCGCGTTGAAGCCAAGTTTGTTCCCGCGCGCTTGAAGTACCGCCCGCAGTGCTGCCATGTTAATCGTGTGCTGCGCTTTGTTGTCTGCAGTTCCCCGGCCATAGAGCTTGTTGCCGTCTTGAGCCGTCACCCAGGGACCCTGGCCTCGCGTCCATTGCTCATCCTGCCCAATGATCACATCCCCGTGACCATAACCAAGCACCGTCGGCAGAGACGCGTCTTCGATTCGAGTCGCCAGCAAGACTGGCGCTTTGCCTTCCAGTGGGTTGTTAATCACCCGCGTCGCAAAACCCATCGACTCAAATGCGGGAATCATCTGCTCGTCGAGGTAGCGATGCAATTCTGGCAAGCTTGCAGGCAACAACTGGCTTTCGGTCTTATAGGCAACCCGTTCGGTCAGCTCGCGAACAAACTCACCGCTATCGAAATACTGATGGACCAGTCCAATCACTGACTTCTGATCGGATGTTGCAAGCTCTTTTGCAGAAGCCACGTCAAGCCCCCTGTTTTGAGGTTTCATTGGTTGGCAGCGACCTAACCGACCCAGATGAAGTCAGCAAAATCCTGGCGACCAGTTCTAGTCTGAAAACTGAACGGGCCACAAAATGATTGATTCATACGATTTGCTTTATGATCTTACAGCGATAATACTGACTGCCTCCAATAGTGCAATTCATCCAATTCATTCAATGCCGGGCGGAAGGCACATCGAGACGCTTTTAATACTCACGGGGGCGGCCCCAACCAGGCCAGAGTTGGGAAGTACCGACCGTTGCGGAAGGAGACAACCTTGCCGGAAGCTGAAGCGGCGTTTGACTATATTGTGCTGGGCGCCGGGTCAGCAGGTTGCGTGTTAGCGAATCGCCTGTCAGCACGAGCGGATCTCCAGGTATTGCTCCTTGAGGCCGGCCCAAAAGATCGCAATCCGTGGATCCATATTCCTATCGGGTACTACCGCACGATGGAAGACCCGCGCATCAACTGGGGCTATACAACAGAACCTGAAATACAAACCGGCGGGCGTCGAATTAGCTGGCCACGCGGCAAAGTCATGGGCGGCTGCAGCGCCATTAACGGACTTGTGTATGCGCGCGGCCAGGCCCAGGACTTTGACCACTGGCGCCAACTTGGCAATGTCGGCTGGGGTTATGACGATGTACTTCCGTATTTCAAACGCGCCGAAGGCGCTACGATGGATGCCATTGACGAGGCGTTTCACGGGCGCAGCGGCCCACTCGGCGTCAGCCGCGCCTCGCCACATCCCTTGTGCGATGCTTATATAGAGGCAGCAACACAAGCGGGTATTCCACGCAATCCTGACTACAACGGACGAACCCAGGAAGGGGCAGGATACTTTCAGGTGACCACCTGCGACGGATGGCGCAGCTCCGCGGCGACCGCCTATATTAGGCCAGTGCGCACCCGCCCTAATCTGACCATTAAAACCGGCACGCTGGTACGCCGCCTGATCATTCAGGACCGCCGCGTCACTGGCGTTGAAGTCGAACAAGAAGGAAACCGCCGAATAGTGCATGCCCGCTGTGGCGTTGTGCTATCTGCGGGCGCGATCGGATCGCCCCAAATCCTGCAGCTATCGGGCATTGGCGATAGTGAACTGCTAAAGTCCCACGGCATCGACCCGGTGCATCATCTGCCCGAAGTCGGCGAGAACCTTCAGGACCACTACACCTGTTCGAGCAAATATCGATGCTCGCAGCCCGTCACCGTCAATGACGAAGTAGCCAACTGGATGGGTAAAATGCGCGTGGCGCTACGCTGGTTGAAAGACCGCGGTGGGCCGATGTCACTGAGCGCAGGACAGGTAGGCGTTTTCGCCCGGACCCGTCCGGATATCGCGACACCGGACGTCCAGTTCCACTTTCTGCGCTACACCGCTCAAAGCCGCGGCCGCAAGCTTGATCCGTTTCCGGGGTTTACCGTTACGATGTGCCAGTTGCGCCCTGAGAGCCGTGGTCATGTGCGAATTAGCTCGCCGGATTGCCACGACAAACCACTGATTCAGCCCAACTACCTGGCCCACGCCAAAGACTGTGACACCATGGTCGCAGGCATGCGCCTGGTACGGAAGGTCGCCGCTCAGCAAGCACTCAGCCACTATATCAGCGAAGAAATGTCGCCTGGCATTGACGTCCAGAGCGATGCAGCTCTATTGGAATTTGTCCGCCAGAAAGGCTCAACGATTTTTCATCCGACTTCCACTTGCCGAATGGGCGCTGACCCTCAAGCAGTCGTCTCCCCTCAACTCAAAGTCAATGGTCTTGAAGGACTACGGATTGCCGACGCTTCAATCATGCCGGCACTCGTGTCAGCCAACACCAATGCGGCCTGCATCATGATCGGCGAGAAAGCCGCGGATCTCCTGCTCGAGGACCATCCACGATGAAAGTCAAAGACATCAGGACATTTGTTGTCGCTAACGCCTCAATCCACCGAGGCGGCCCTTACTGGGTGTTTGTCAAGGTAACCACAGACACCGGAGTGGTCGGTTATGGTGAAGTTTACGGCGTAGCCTTTCACCCTAAGACGTTAACAACAATGATCGACGACCTGTTTGAACGTCACTTTGTCGGCGCTGACCCTTTCAAAATCGAACGGCATTTTCGCCATGTCTATTCTGCGGGTTTTTCCCAGCGACCCGATCCGACAGTCATGGGCATCTTCAGTGGCATTGAGATCGCACTGTGGGACATCATTGGCAAAGCGCTGGACAAACCTGTCTATGAGCTGATGGGCGGCGCGGTCACCAACCGATTGCGTAGCTACACGTACCTGAACGCGCCGATCGACGCCCCCTCAAACAACACTGTCTACAACAACGCTGACGCCGCTGCTGAACGCGCGCTTGAGTATGTTGACCAGGGCTTCACCGCACTGAAGTTTGATCCCGCTCGGCCCTACACGGCTTTCGACCCGCGCCAGTTGTCGGTCGAAACCCTGGCATTCGCGCAAACCTACACCGAGCGCATCCGTGATGCTGTCGGTGACCGCTGCGATCTGATTATCGGCACTCACGGCGAGATGACCCCTGCGGGCGCCATCCGGCTGGCCAAACGACTCGAAGCATCAGACCCGCTCTGGTTCGAGGAACCAACCCCGCCCGACAACATCGCCGGCATGGCACGGGTAGCGGCTAACACGTCGATTCCGGTAGCGACCGGTGAGCGCCTGTGCACCAAGTACGAGTTTGCCGACTTGCTACGCCAGGACGCGGCGGCGATCCTGCAAATGAATCTGGGGCGCGTGGGCGGCTTGCTGGAGGCCAAAAAAATCACCGCCATGGCCGAAGCGTTTCACGCGCAGATTGCACCGCACCTGTTCTGCGGGCCGATTGTCGGGGCCGCCAACATTCAACTGTCTGCCTGCTCTCCGAACTTTCTGATAATGGAAGGCATCGAAACATGGGAAGGATTTCAGGCTGATATTCTGACTACGCCGATCCAATGGGAAGATGGGCATGTCATCGTACCGACCGCCCCCGGCATCGGCGTCGAACTGAATGAAGCATTGGCTGAAGCTCATCCATATACCGGCGATCGACTGCAACTTCGCATGGGCGACGAACCCGCCACTATAACCAAGGAGAGCCGCTCATGACCCCGTTTTCACTGGCAGGAAAAGTCGCCATTGTCACCGGAGGCTCCAAGGGAATCGGCCTGTCTGTCGTCCATCATCTGGCCGCGCTGGGCGCCAGAGTTGCGATTGCCAGCCGCAAGCTTGACGCTTGCGAGACAGCGGCAAAAGAGGTGCGCGCCAAAGGCGGAGAGGCCATGGCCATCGCCTGCAATATTTCGCGTCGCGAGGATTGTGAAACCCTGGTCAAAGCGACCCACGACACCTGGGGGCGAGTCGATATCTTCGTTGCCAATGCGGCAGTGAACCCGGTCTACGGACCGCTCTCCGGCCTGACAGACGAGGCATTTCAGAAAGTCATGACCGCAAACGTCCACAGCGCAATATGGTTCGCCAACGCGGCGATGCCCCTAATGGCTGATCAAGGCGGTGGCTCGTTCATAGTCGTCTCCTCAATCGGAGGTTTGCGCGGCTCGCCCACGCTGGGCGCCTACGGAATCTCAAAAACTGCCGATGTCGGTGTAGTCCGCTCACTCGCAGTGGAATGGGGACCGAAAAACATCACTGTCAATTGCATCATGCCGGGATTAGTCAAAACCGACTTTGCGCGTGCGCTATGGGAAAACCCCGAGCTATCGGCTGACCGAATCAACCGCACGCCAGTGCGCCGCCTCGGAGAACCGGACGATATTGGCGGCATTGCGGCTTTCCTTGCCGGGCCATGGGCACGTTTCATCACTGGTGAAGTCATTGTTGCCGATGGCGGCACCACCATTGTTGGCCCATGAAAGTGATCCAGAACTCAGTCACCAGACTTACCCGCCTCGCAGCTTTGTTCAGCCTGAGCCGTCCGGCCTGTCTGCGCCTGTTACATGACGAGTCGTCGGTCAATTCACCCTAAACTAAAGAGGCGCACGGGATAGCATGAGTCAGAAACTCGGATTTGATGTTGAAGCACTGCAACACCATTTGGGCCACAATCTGGACGGCTTCTCCGGAACGCTGCAAGTGACACAGTTCACCGCAGGCCAAAGCAACCCGACCTATCGGTTGCAAGCAGGTGACAAGAAGTACGTCTTGCGCAAAAAACCGCCCGGAGACCTGCTTCCATCGGCACATGCCGTCGATCGCGAGTATCGGGTCATGACAGCGCTACGAGACACGAACGTGCCCGTACCAAGAATGCTGCTGCTCTGTCTGGACCGCGACATCATCGGCACTGAGTTCTATGTGATGGAGTTGGTCGAGGGGAACGTTTACCATGACCCCTCCCTGCCCGGACTGTCAGTAGCACAGCGTCGCCAGTTTTACGACAGTTTTATCCGCTCCCTGGCAGCCCTGCATTCCGTGCGACCGGATACCGTGGGGTTGTCAGATTTTGGCCGTCCCAGCGGTTTCCTGGCGCGCCAGATTGCCCGTTGGAGCAAGCAATATCAGGCCAGCCAGACCGAGACCATCGACGCAATGGACAAGCTCATGGCCTGGCTTCCCGACAACCTGGCCGCTGATGAACAAGGCGCCATCGTGCACGGCGACTATCGTCCGGGCAATGTCATTGCCGGTCATGGAACCCCGGCGATCAAAGCGGTTCTTGACTGGGAGCTCTGCACACTGGGTCACCCTCTGGCAGACCTGGGATATGTCTGTGCGTTGTACCACGCTGATGTGCTGTCCACGGGACGGCTAAAGGGGCTGGACCATAAAGCCCTGGGCATTCCGACCGAGCAAGAGCTTGTTGAATTGTACTGCCGGTACTCGGGGCGCGCCGAGGTACCCAATCATCTGTTCTTCGTCGTCTTTTCACTTTTCAGGAGTGCCGCCATCATCCAAGGCGTCTACAAACGAGGGCTGGACGGCAACGCCGCATCCGCAGACGCCCTGACGTTCAGTCAACTGGCGCGCCTGCGTGCAGAAACCGCCTGGCAAATTGTTGAAAACAAAACCTGACAACGGATACTTGATACTGACTCCGAGCCTCCTTTACCCTCGTAGAAAGCAGTTTCAGGATACGAGCAGAGCCTATTGACACCGTGATGCCTATGACGCGCGACGCGTAAGAATCAGGCAATACCGATCACAGCTAGTCATCTATGGCGACGGTGACTAAGTTACTGACCCGAACCTGGACTCCCGGCATAGTATTGACTAGTCACACGCATAAGGAGGACTAGAAGTGAAAATTAACGAAGGCAAATTTGATCGATCAATCAGAATAATCGCCGGCGTCGCCCTTATCGGGTTGGCAATATCAGGCCAGATAGGTATGTGGGGATACCTCGGTGTAATTCCATTGTTAACCGGCGCCGTTGGAATGTGCCCTTTGTATTCAATCTTCGGGATTAACACCTGCCCAGTCACTCGCTAAGCAGTTTCCGAATATGCTTGAGTTAAATTGATGTCACGCGGCTGCCTTCGGTTCTTTCAGTGGATTCACCCCACTGACGCAACGCTCGCATGAAGCCCGTATGCCACGGGTGCAGCCTCGACTCAGGCAATTCCGGAGCGATCTCTTGCGCAATACCAAGTGGCCCCAGAGCTACGAGAAATCGATATTAACTGCCCGAATATCGTCCCGTCTTCGTCGCCACTCACGTAGCGATCGCGGCAAATGCGCGAGACAGGATGCATAGTAGATTCCCTTAAATAGGTACAGGGAGATCCAGATTGGGGTCCGCCCAAAAATGTCACCGGCAAGCACAGAGAGCAAAGCCTCTTTTACCCGTAGCGGGTTGGCTGGCGCCATAAAGATGTCACGCAAGGTAGGCTTGTTGATACGGTAGATAAACCAGGAAAACTCGCGCGGGCCGCGCCGCATGACTTTCTCGAATTGTCTCATCGAAGAGTCGGCAGTACTGGGCGCGCTTAAGCTAGCATCCACCGCTTTTACCCCCTGAAACGCACTGTTCATCGCCAGGAAAACCCCCGACGAAAATACCGGATCCACAAAAGCATAGGCGTCGCCCAGCAACAGAAAGTTAGCCCCGTGAGATCGAGTTGAGCTGTAAGAATAATTGCCGGTAGCCTGCACTTCGTTGATGCGCGTCGCGTTTGCTAAACGTTCCGCCAGGGCCGGGCATAACGCCAGAGTCTGCTCGAAGAACGCGGCCAGCTCTGTCTGGCGTGATTTCAAGTAATAAGGCCAGCAGACCGCGCCAACACTGGTCGAACCGTCCGCCAAAGGAATAAACCACATCCAGCCGTGCTCGAACCAGAAGATCGAGATATTGCCTTCGTCCTCGCCCGCCAGGCGTGTCGCCCCGGTAAAGTGAGCAAATAAGGCCACACTATTGTGCTTAGGGTTCTTTTGTTTGAGAGCCAGCTTACTGGACAAAAACGTATCGCGGCCGGAAGCATCAATCACAAAGCGCGTCTGCCAAACCTGGGCTTGCTGATCCGGATCGGGCGACTGCACGGTTACGAATGAAGCATCGGAGCCGGCGCCCAAATTCACGTCTTTAACTGCCCACCCTTGTCTGACATCAGCGCCCAGCTCAATAGACCGGTTGAGCAATATGTGATCGAACTCCGAGCGCCGAACATGGAACGAAAACGGCATCGTCTTGTCCCAGCATTCGGCAAATTCGAGCATTGTCGTGTTGTCGTGAGCCGGTGATACCAGCTCAACCCCGTTCTTGCGAATGGAGATCGCCTCAACCTGCTCCCGCACCCCCAACCGATCCAACAGCCTGACATTGGCCGGTAACAACGACTCACCAATGTGAAACCGCGGAAACACCGCTTTCTCGAATAGCGTGACCCGATAACCCATCTCGGTCAAAAGACTGGCCGCTGTCGAACCAGCCGGGCCGCCGCCAATAACAACGACATCACAATCGTTGTCTGCTCTGGCGCTCATTGCAGCAGTACTCATAACAGTCTGTCTAGTAGAATGAATCGCGAAGGTTTCAGCGTTTGATTGCGGTGTACTCGGAAAAAATACCTAACTCAACATGTCGGTTTACCGCGTCGAAACCGGCATCACGCAACGCCTGTTCCACGACCGCCGGTGCCACACAAGCCTCTATCGTCGCCCAGTAGTACTCCCAGATCCGACGAGTCTGCGCGTCGCGCGACTTCGCCCAGGCGATGAGCGGGATGGCTTTTGTCATGTAAGCCTTAAGTACACCGCGATAGACAGGGTTAGTGGGCGTCGTAATTTCCAGCAAACATAAACGGGCGCCCGGCTTCATCACTCGATAAAATTCAGAAAAAGCCTCTGCCAATGACGAGAGGTGCCGCAACGCAAACCCCATACTCAGGAAATCGGCCGAATTCTCGGGCAATGGAATACTCTCGCCGGTCCCTTCCAGCAATTGAACGCCTTCGGGCAAATCGGCACGAGCAAGCATGCCGGGGCTTGGGTCAACGCCGGTCACGAGGGCCGGATCACCGGTGATTCTGATTGCTTCGCGTGCAACCAGGCCTGTGCCCGCCCCCACGTCAACCACGCGCATACCGGGCTTTAGCCCTGCGCGGATCAACGCCTGGTGTCGATACCACGGTCCACTGCCAAATCCGATCAGGCGTTCCGTCCAGTCATAGGAATGCGCTGTTCGATCAAAGATATCGCCGAGGAACTCACGGCGTGATGACTCGTCCGGATAATATTCGGACAATACCGCATGGGGCACATCAGGAGGGAGACTACTCCCTGGTGAGTTAGTGTTCGGAGGCAAGTCGCTTTTTTTCATAGGTTCAGGCTGGGCGTAATACCGCGTCAATGAAAACTTGGCCTGCGAGGCGATCAGGCCGATGAAGTGATTAGGCTATCAGAGGGATGAAACCGTCTCTCCGGGCTTCTGGCTACCCGGAGCCGTCAGAACTGACTCGTCATGAGTCTTCCAGAAATCGTAAAAATTAAACCAGTTATAGGGGGCAAGACGGCAAAACCGCTCCAGAGTGACTGCAAACGCCTGCACGGCAGCCGTGACCGCCACCTGCCGCTCAGGCCCACGGCCAACATTGGAAAAATCAGCAACCGGGACAAAATGAAGCTGATAGCGATTACCCCCCAGATACAACCCGGCCATCATGACAACCGGACAACGCATCACCGAAGCCATTCTGAAACTACCGCTGGGAAATGGTGCCTCGGTACCCAGAAACGGCACTGGAATCGTGGTCTCCGGACCAAACGAACGATCTGCAAGCAAGCCCACCATATCGCCGCGCATCAGACGCTCATGCAAAACCATAATCGCGCCGGGTCGATCCAACGCGACAATATCGTCCTGCAATGATGGGTCAATCGCACGCAGAAAACGGCCAATTTGCTGCGCGTTTTTCTCAAACATTGCCATCGTCACACGCCTGCCCGCCTGCCGCGGACCAATCGCCCGTAAAGACTCGACGCTGCCCATATGAGCGCCAACCAGAATAACGCCGGTCTTGCCCTGCAAGGACTTCAGCAAATGCTCTTCGCCCACAATCTGAATATCAAATTCGTCTTCGCGACCGCTCAAAAAGAACACCCTGTCCAGGATTGTCGCAGCGAAAGTCCGATAGTGGCGGTAAGTGTCTCGCCAACCCACCGGTCGACCCAGGATACGGGCCAGATACCTTGCCGAATCAGCCCGCGCGACCGGTGTCCGAAGCCAGAAGAATGCCGCGATTGGCCATAGAAGCAGGCGCGCAGACGGACGGCCCACCCAGTTGGTTACCCGTAGCATCAGGTACATCAACCATTCGCTGCCACGCTCGGGGCGTTCGGTCCATTCGACCCCATTCACGCGATTGCGCCCTCGTCTGGACGCACCGATGCCAGAACCTGCTGACCAGGAGAAACACGCCTTCGATCGCATGCACAACCGGCAACAGGCACTGCTCGAATGACGACTTCGACTAACTTCAATGAACGAGAACCACGGCAACAGTGGGTTTCGGTTGACCAGGGCCTGAAAAAACCGGCTCGAGCGCTAATGCTAAGTGGCCGCAAATTCGCAAACACAATCTGGCACAACCAGTGAGATTGAACCTGCGAGTATATCTGGCAAACAGGATGGCCACAGCATCTCAACCACCTGCATGAGACACGATCAGCATAGAAACCGGGCGCGCGAAACCCATGAACCCTTTGAAACCGCCCTATCAGGCAAAAAACCATAAAAAGCGGCGGACATCGTCCCAAGCGGCCGGCCCAACCAAAGAGACGACTTTAGACTGGCCGTCCCCCACCCCGATAGGTCGGCCTGCCCTTTTTGTGGGCAAACTCGCCCCTGAACATTGAATACGGCCTGACCCCGCCATGCCGCAATCAATAGCGGCGCTACGGCTACAAACCAGCCGCAGCGATCAGACCTATTTGTATATCAGTACGGCAACAAGACGCCATCAATCACATGGATTACTCCGTTATCGGCCATGATGTCGGTCGTCGTAATGCGCGTCTGACGGTGCCGGTTATCGTTGATCTGGAAGTGATCATTGATACTAATGTTGCCCCCCTGCACCGTCGCGATAGGCGCGCCCAGTGGCACTTCTGCAGCCAGCACCTTGGTATTGAGCACGTGGTAGAGCAACACATCGGTTAACAACTGAGGGTCATTCAGCAGAGTTTCCTTGGACACATGTAACTCTGCCAACAAGTCTGCGAATGCCGCATTGGTTGGCGCAAATACCGTGAACGGCCCTACACCGGTCAACAGGTCAACCAAGTCTGCCGCAGCCAGGGCTTCAACAAGAATACTGAAGTTGGAATCTGACTGCGCAATATCGACTATTGTGCGGCTTGGCACGACCGGCGGCTCTACCGTATCGGTTGAGGGCAGAATCACGCGGTCAATAACATGGATAACACCGTTCGTATTAAGAATGTCTGTCGCCACTATGTTGGCCATTCGGCCACGTCCGTCAGTGATTGCCAGGTTGGAATTAACCGAGAAAGCTCCGCCCTGCACCGTAGAAATCGGCTCATCAACAGGTACATTCGCCTTCAACACCTGGCCGGCGACCGCATGATAAGTGAGCACGCTGGTCAACAGATCAGTATCGGCTAGTAGCGCTTCCTTGGAGACACCCAGTTCGCCGAGAAGATCAGCGAAAGCTCCATTAGTTGGCGCAAACACGGTAAACGGCCCTTCTCCGGAAAGTGTGTCGACCAGACCCGCCGCAACCACCGCTTCGACCAGAATTGAAAACTCTGGATCCTCGCTGGCAGTTTGAACAACGGTTTTGTTGGCCGGCAGAATCACCTGGTCAATCAAATGAATCACGCCGTTGTCGGCCATTACATCAGTGGCGATGATGCTGGCATTGCGGTTGCGACCGTCTGTGATCGTCAAACCGTTGCCGGCACGATCGATCTTGAACACGCTACCCCCAAGTGGCGAAATCACCTGGCCCACGGGCACGTCAGCAGCTTTGACTTCGCCATCCAGCACGTGGTAAGTCAAGACGCTGGTGAGCAATGACTTGTCAGCCAACAACGCATCTTTAGTAATCCCCAACTCGCCAAGCAGATTTACAAACGCGTTATTGGTGGGTGCAAAAATTGTAAACGGACCCACGCCGGAGAGCGTCTCAACCAGATCGGCAGCAACAACAGCTTCAACCAGGATGCTTAGCTCCGGCGTGTCGAGAGCCACATCGACTGCCGACTTGGAATTTTGCACGGCCCCATTCGCGTTACCGCCACCTTCGTTTTCAGTGCTTGCAGCTCGGTCGCTGCCGACGGTTGTATCGTCACTGTCGCCGCAGGCCGAGAGCAACAGCGTCGACGCAACTGCGCCTGCGACTAATAGTTTCCTTAACATTTGAATCCCCTCCATGGGTCTTAATAGATTTGCCAGGTCAGCCATCGACAAGCGGTAAGCAGATGAACCTAAACCGCCTCTATCCGCGATGACACCGCACTAAGTGTCCGGGCTATATCCTTCCTTACAGAGTTCCGTGCAGTTTCCAAACTACTATCTAATTCCTTAGACACGGCGTCCAAATATTGCCTGGCGCGCACGGGTTTACAGCCTTGTTCAGATCAAGACACCGTGTCTAAATTTCGATAGCCTGGCATCTCTTGCACCGATCTCGGTGATGCAATCTGCCTTGCGGAATGAATGACTATTCGCTGGTACTTCATGGCAACCGCAAAGCCAAACAGTATTGCCGTCTATTCTTTTTGTCGTCGGCTAGTTTTGCTTTGCTTGGCAGCAGGAAGTCATAGGCAACCTGTTGATTGATACTCGCGTTATGACTGGTGTCGGTACAGTTGACCTGACCGACCCTATACGACACACCGGCCGGGACAACCACTGTAAGCCGGCAGATTTCAACCGGGTGTTCCACAAGGATCAGCGCCGCGCCTGCCCCTGGGCAACGTCGTTTCTGAACTGCAGCCTCAGACTGGAAGCTGCTGTTCGAGCCGGCGCCCTATGCACTGCCACAAAAATGTGTCCGTGAACGCTTAGCGTTTGATGGAGAGCATCTTCAGATTGAAATCGGAACCCGGGGATTTGGTGCAGGCGGTTGTTGCACCAACTACGTTGCTTATCGCAGCCGAGACGGCGAACACTGGGTGATTCGACCAGTCACCTCCATCAAGCAGTGGCAAAAACTGGATACCGATCGCCGACAGAAAACTCCTTGAGCGCACGGAACTGCCTCAGCCAGGCCGAGATACAGTCTAAGCTTATATCTGACACAAGGACTGAGTACGCTTCGGACAGTCACTGTTCATACGACTTCGCTTCCAGCCACACAAGAGTTTCGATGAGTTACCTGGTAGCCGCAGCCGATTGGCACTTGCAAACAGCCCTCGAGAACTGAAACCCATAGCAAAACCTGCCATGGCAAGAATGACTATCACCCGTTGAACCGGAGAGGTATTCATCCCAACAAACACTGTACTGGCAAGAAGATGCCACCCTACTGATTACCAACGGTCGATCCGTTGAACAAAGGCAAAGAAGCTTATGTCGGCGCCGTCGATCGGCTAAGCCAGGCCACCAATGCAGCCCAATGTTGGCTACAGCATCAAACTCTTCAGTGCCACAATCGAATTACTGTCATCGTTTCGGCAACCCGCAACCAGCGCGAATATCGGACTGGTTACCCCACTGACTCCCTTCGCCAACCGGAGCCCCAAGCGATGACCCAAAAACAAGAACGAGCCTCAAGCAAGGCCTGGCACCCCCTACGACATACCGCAATCGCTGTTGCGATCGGGATCCTGCTTGCCGCCTGCGGAGATACCGACTCGACGACTCAAGTTGTCAGCCAGTCGGGCACGGCTATTGACGGCTACCTGGGCAATGCACAAGTTTGCCTCGATCTTAATAATGATGGTGCCTGCACCGACGGCGAACCAGAATCGACAACCGACGCCAACGGTAACTTCACGCTTGAAGCGACCCCCGCACAGTTCACCAGCCACTCGATTCTCGTTGTAGCCATCGCCGGCCAGACGATAGACAGCGACACGCCCGGTACTCCGGTCACCCAAGGCTTTAAGTTGAGCGCACCACCAGGACTAACCAATGCGGCCGGCAACTCTATAGTGACGCCCATTACAACGGTACTGGATAAGGAACGAGCGCAAACCCCCGACAAATCGACTGAAGACATCATTGCAACTTCACCAACCGCCAACACCTTGTGCGGACACATGGGAGAGACCGCTGACGTCAAGGCTTGCGTGACTGCCGACCACGTGGAGAACGCAACTTCGAGCGACACCCTCACTCGAGTGACCGCCCAGCGCAAACAGCTCGTGGCACGCGTGCTGACGCGGGTCATTGCCGACGCTGAGGGTAAAGCGGCGGCCGATCCTTTGGGTGAGACAACCGCAGCGAAACGCTCACTCGACGCCGCACTGGTGAATCGGTCACTGAGCATTGTCGAGAAGGTCGATGATGCGCTGATGAACGCTGAGGGCGACGCGCAGAGCGTCGATACGAATGCAATCGCCACTCGGAATTCGCTGCTCGGTTCTGGCGGCCTCAAGTCACTCGTCAACAGCAGCCAGACGACATCGACCAGCGTCGCCGCAAACAAGGTGTTTGAGACCAACCACCACCGCTACAAACTTGCCGGCACGAGCCTGACACGAGACTCGGTGACGCGCGGCCACTACTATGGCTTCGGAGCGTGGAATAGCGAAGGCTACTCGTATACCGAGAATGCCGGCTTCAATGGTACCGACTTCTCGGAAAAAGCATCGAACTATGACAGCAGTGCAATCAGCATCAACGCCTACGGCGAGCATTATAAGCTGCACCAAACGAACCTGGCCTACGACTCGGTTCGCGCCGTATTCGCAAGGAACGCGAAGCGTTTGCAGCTCGCCGACCGCTCGGTAGCCGGCCTGCTCGACCAGCACGCCCCCGGGAAGGACCGGTCGTGGCACGATGTGCTTACATCTTGTACGAAGTTCGGCGCGGATGCAGTCGGTCACCTCGTTCGTATCGGCGCAGGACTACCAATTGTTCGCGTGCCCGCCTTCGCCTTCTACGGCGTCTTGCCGGAATCGGTTATCCCCGCAATAACCGAATCAACGAAAAACATTGACCGCCACTCGCCGCCCATCGATACAGTCATCGCGAACTTCAATGCATCGCAAGGGTCGTTCACGGTACTCGTGGGGCCCGAGCTTGCGGTGGCGCTGGCCGATGGTACGGCGACCTTCAAGGATCGTCAGAGCGGCGCCGTACTTGGACAAACGCCATACGAATACGACCATATCAAAGCGTATTTGGGGCTTGCCAAAGTCGTTAAAATCACCAATTTAGACGTCATCGGCGACCGAAAACTTTATTTTTCCCCCGTGCCGGGTGATGCCCTGGGCATTGCAGTGGCCATCAACCGCAGCCTCTCAATATACAAGCCGAGACAAACTTTTGGCACCCTAGGCGCCGGCTATGGAGTCGGTGTCTTCGCCCTTCACGAGCGCCTGGTTGAACGCCTATTCCTGAACGACGCGGCAGCCACCCAGCTTGAGCAAGCGCTCGATGCCGACGCCCTCGCAGCCGGCACTAAACAAACCGTAACAGACTGCCCCTACGCAGTCGACACCGGCAACCCGTCGCAAGCAGGCACTGAATCTGAGGAAACAAACGACGACAACACCACCACCGACCCCAATCCCAACCCGGACAGCGATGGTGATGGCGTACCCGATGCCACCGACCGCTTCCCGAACGACCCGACCGAGTCCACCGATCTTGATAACGATGGAATTGGCGATAATGCCGACACCGACCGTGACGGTGACAATGTTAACAACGACGTCGATGCCTTCCCGAACGAGCCGGGCGAATCGTCGGACCTGGACGGCGACGGCATTGGCGACAACGCCGACACCGACCGCGACGGTGACAATATTGCCAACGATCTGGACGCGTTTCCCGGCGACCCGAGTGAATGGGCCGACACCGATGGCGACGGCGTGGGTAACAACACCGACGCCTTCCCGTCCAACCCGAACGAAACGATGGACACGGATATGGACGGCGTTGGCGACAACAGTGACCCTGCTCCGCTAAATCCAGAGATCCCGAACGGTCCCGGTGGGGGCAGTGAGCCTCTTTGCGACCCGAGCGATCCTACCTACCCGTTCTGTATCTGACGGTGACACGAACTCGAATAACGCGACCAGGCGGAACGCAAACCGCTTGTCGCGTTGTTCCAGATAATCTCTCAAACCCGAGCGAATAGGCTTTCAACGGTTTCTTGCCGCCATGATTGCGAAAACTTCCATGTCGAGGTTAACCATTCGACCCCGTCACGATAAACTCGATCGCCTAAAAGCACTGGAGCTCTTCGATCAGGCCGACGCTTCGTCATCAAGCATTGCCCGTAGCTGAGCCTTGGCAATTTTTTCCAGTGTTGAGCGGGGAAAGTCTTCGATCAGACGGATATGGTGCGGTTGCTTGAAGTCGGCAAGCGCCGACGCGCAAGCCTCTCTTATGGTCCCCAATAACGCCTGCCGTGCAACGGGATCAACTATCAGCGTGCGCACAAAAGCCACCGGCACCTCGTCGAGCATTTCATGGCGGCGCGCCACCACGGCAACCTCCTCCACACCAGCAACCATCATGATGACTCGTTCGATTTCCGAGGCCGCCACGTTCTCGCCGCCGACTTTCAACATGTCTTTGCTACGATCACCGAAGTAGAGTTCACCGCCGTCTCCCAGTCGAATTCGGTCGCCGGTCAAAAAGTACCCGTCCTCGTCAAAGCTGTCGGCTGTAGCCTGCTCGTTGTGCAAATACCCGGCAAACAGCGATAAACCGCGTACACCTCGAATCGCAAGCTCACCCGTGTCACCTGGCTGACAGAGGCGCCCCTGTGCATCAGTGACCCGAATCTCGTACTCAGGAGCCGGACGCCCTATCGACAATGACTCGGCTGGCATATCGTGCACGCTTACGATGCCGTGTGTAATCGTTTCGGTCATACCCCACCAACCCATCGTCCGCACGCCGAACATCGCGTCAGTGGGCGGTTCGCACACGGCACTGCCCCAGAGCCGGTAGTGATGGGTTTCGGGTACCGGATGTTGAGTCAACGCACGCGTGATGAACGGCACTAGTGAAGTCCATGTACAACGCTCTTCAACCGACACCGGCCAGAACCGGCGAGCCGAAAAGCGCGGCTGCACCACCGCAGTCGCGCCGGCCCATAAGCACGCAAGCATCGAATAAGCCTGAGCATTCGTATGAAACAACGGCAGCGTCACCAGATGTATATCGTCAGGGCCCAGGCCTTCATGTAGCGCATTAATGCGAGCCCCCCAGAGCGCATTAGCGTGCGTCCAGCTAACCCCCTTGGGTCTCGACGTCGTGCCAGATGTGTATTGCACCGAAAACGGCGCACCAGGGTCGTGCGCCCGTCCAGCCAGCGTCGCCGGATCACCAAGCAGCGCAGCGAAAGACTCATTAGCCTCCGGCGCTGCCACTCCGGCGTCCTCACCATTGTCGGATGCTGTCACCACCAGCCAGGGCAGCGACGGACAGGCGGCATTCACCCGCGCAGCAAACTTTGGCTGTGTAATGCCGCCTACCACCTGCGCGTGACTGGCAAAGTAGGCAATCTCGTCCTGACTCGCCCGCGCATTTGTCGTCACGGCAATCGCACCAAGCCAGGCGCAGCCAAACCACGCAAACACCGTCTCCGGGCAATTATCCAAGTGAACAAGCACGTGGTCACCCGCATTCACGCCGCGCGCCTGCAAACCGGCTGCGACTTGCTGAACCACCTGGGCAAACCGGGCGTACGTCCACTCCTCGCGCGGCGCGTTGAATGGTCGCCAGACCAGGTAAGGATGGTCCGCACGACATCGTGCCTGTAGCGTAATCAGGGTACGGATATCCTGGCCGGCGAAGGCCTGAACGTGTCGGTCGGCAACGGGGGCTGCGTTTGGTAGGGGCATGGTGGCGAACAGAAGCAAGAGCAGCGCCAATAGTGCCACGCCAGCCTCAAACCGATCATATCGGTTGTCCATACCCGATTTATCCCCGGCCCAGATCAGCAATGCCGCGAATAAGCATCGTCTCAGTACCGGGCGGCAATTAACCTCTTTGGCCTGTAAGCAGTCGCGCTTCGTGGGCACATAGATTAACTACCTGATAGCCGAGCCTCGAACGCTTTGCCAAAGCATGGAATCAAACAGATTCGTTCCTATTCAACCAAGTGTTGACCTGTCTCAATGTTCCCAATCGCAAGCCCATCGACAATGTCACCATAGGTTCGAAGATGACGGTGCAGGGAGCGCAATAATAGTTGGGGTGACTAGGCCGACAAACGTCTGCCGACACATTGAGTCAATCCGTTACCCCTGATCAACAGCCCAAGACTGCCCCCTGGGATTGCCGTCCGAAGTTACTCAGAGAAGTAGTGCGAAGTCCGGAGGCTGTATGACGATTAGAACCCCCTTGCTCTTGATTAGCGCAGCTTTGGTATTAGCCGCTTGTGGCGGAGGAAGCACTGCCGTCCAGGGGGATTGCCAGCAAAGAATCGTTTCGGGCTATCTCGGGTCATCCGACCCTTCGGTTGCTGGCGCGGAAGCCGACGAAGGAGTTGATGGAACCGGGGACGGTGGCGTCGGCGTCGGAGAGGGAGACGGCATCGGAGCCGGCGGCTCTCTCGGCCGGTTTCGCAATGCTGGGATACGGCTGATTCGTCTCGATAACGGTGATCAGGTCACGGGAAAAACCGACGCGCTTGGACTGGCGACACTTTCCACCTGCCCTCCTGACACAGCCCATCGAATAGAAATATTTGGCATTGATGGATCGGACTACTTTGACGAGGCCAGGAACACCTATGTACCGTTTCCGGTAGGCACGACATTCAGTGCACAGGTACCCAGCCGGAATCGCCAATTCATCGGAATCACGCCGTTTACTGAGGCTGCAACGCGACTTGACAACAATCAGATATCTAGCGACGCGACGGTGTCCGCATCCAATGAGACGGTCGCGGCGATTCTCGCGGACCAGTTACCCGGCAGTTTTCGCGCCACGTCAAATGACGGTCACTTCGAAATCACCGGCTTACCTGTGGCATTGGACGATCACACAATTGACCAGGCAGGGGCGATTCCCAACAATGACCGGGGACTGTATAGCGCGGCCAACGCCGGCTTCAGTCTACTCGCAGGAACCTTCCTTCCTAACGATCCAACACCTGCCTTAACCGCCGGACAACAATTGGCCAATGACCTGTCTGACGGCAAGCTTGATCTTGTCAATGAGAATGGGTGCAGCGTGGCGACACCTTCGATAGGAGCTCCCAGTGACCTTCCCTCGACCAAAGCGAGCAATCTGATCACCAAGAGTTGCGACGGCAAAGTAGGAGATCAACTTGCTTACACCTATGACTCACTGTGGCGCGCCAGTACCGTTGCCACTAGTTTGATCGCGAGCCATGCTGGCGACCAGGATCTCCAGGCACTTGAAGCGCCGATTGCCGACTACACCACCGCGGTTCAGAAAATTATTCGAGCTGATAAGTGCGTTACGCCTCAGGGTGAGCAATGCTCGGCACCCATTTTCCCGCGCAGTGATATACGACAAACCGTACGACTCAACTCCCGCGGCCTAATGACTATCGAGCGTGAAGCAGCTGCTCAGTTTGACAATGGGCTTGGCTGGTTAGTCGAAAACAGCCCGGAGATGACTGTTCCCGGCAGCTACGTTGATGTCCGAGTGGGAAGTGAGGGCCAAGTCGTCGCACTGCAACAGGACAGGCGAACACTGATCTATTTTCCGCCTCTTATGCCCTACGTCGTGAAAGGAGACGAATCAACCGAAGGCTTTGCGCGACAAGAACTGCAGGACTCAATTCACCTTGGAAGCCCGCAAACTCAAACAGTCGGACAGCCTGTTGTCAGTTTTGCGATACCCCCGGCCCGAAGAATCTCTATCACCAATCAGGAATTGGCTCTGTTTGTAGTGGTCTTTAACGACGGTAGCTTCGCGCATGTAGTGGATGGACTCGCTATCGACCACCGACAACTGAGCTTCCCGATCTCGGCAATTGCCTTCGACAAATTTATACCACCAGGAACGGACCCATCATACGGTCCAACCACTGAAAGCGGCACGTACCCGTTTTTCGGACCGCGGCGTCAATACGTCCTTACGCGGCAAGGAAAAATTCGCGTCATGCTTGAGGGCAATACGGATAGCCCCGGAGTCGAGCTGGCAATTCCTGGTCGAGTGGTTCAAATAGCCGCCGAAAGTCGAGTCAACATCTACGCACTGACGAGTGATGGATCGGTGTATTGGATAAACGCAGACCAGGCCGATCGACCGCTCCACACGGTCCAGGAAGTGAGCGTTCCTGAGTCGATGTGCTGGCTTGCGAGAAGAGAGGCTATTGCCTGTCAGACCGGGAACGTTTACCAATGGGACGAATTACTGCGTCAAATTGAGTTTCAACCCGCTAGTACATCGACTGACGCAACGCCGAGTATCGCGTTCGCCCCCAGAGATACTGGGAACGCAATACAGGTAGACCTGGGCGGGCAGCGAATATGGCGATTGAATTCAGTCGACGAATTTTATCTGAGCAGCCAATCAGTGGGCTCTTTTCATTCTGAAGGTATGCGCTATTTACCCGTCGATGCCGATCCGTTTGACCCGGAAACAACGACCACCAGCGTCCGCAATCTACGTCAGTCGACTTGCGTGTTTGACCGCAACAACCTCGAGACTTATCCCGCGCCCGGACTTCCCCGGCGCTACCTTGAAGGATGGCAAATCCGACGTGCGCTGAAATCAGTGATGCAGCGCCTGGATCAGGCACCGATCCTGTTTTCTAGCAATGGTAGCCACATCACACAGCCAGTATCAGAGACCTTTCCGCCAATTGACTCAAGCTTCGGGTTTCAAGCACGCATGTCGGCATCGACATCAACACCGATTTCATTGCGGCCACCGATGCTCTCAGCGGAAGATCCGAACTGCCAGCAAAGCTATGAGCAAAGCGGTTATACGGTTGCTGGCCACAGTGAGCCAAGCGGCTTCTCCGTAACCGACTTTCAGCTCAGAACAGTAATAGGCGTATTGAACCAAAGCGACCAAGTCAGTCACCGCGGCGATTTACCCGACTTTGCGATAGCCGGCAAGATAGGCGAGCGTGATACCGAGTTTTTTCTCGACTACACCGCGGGGACGCTGTTCGACCTGGATGCCAGCAGTAACCCCATTCTCCCGCCCGATACGAGACCTGTTTCAACACCAACCGAGCTATTGACTGTCTGGAATGACAACGCCAAATACGAACTTGATCAAAGCCTTGGTGGCTGGGAATACCAATATGCCGACCCAACCGGCGCAGTCCGAGATCCGGTAGACATACTCGACCCTTGGGGGGTAGTCGGTTCGCAAGAAATTCCGTGCGACGGCCGAGAGCGATGCATGTTCATCTATCTGGTCCCCAGGGCCGTCTTTGATAACCCGTACCAATTTCGTTTGTGTTTTGACCATGAATTCAACACTCGCAAGAGCCGGACCCTGCGTCTGAACTGTTCAGTACACGACTTTAACGGTGA
>JBOEGY010000003.1:0-170092 GCA_050633665.1 Burkholderiaceae bacterium
GCTTGTTAGTGCCGGAGTAATACTAGACCACGTTGCCGGAGTAAAAGTGGACCACCTGGGAGAAGATGGCGATCTTTGGATCGCCGATGCTGACTCAGGAGCAAGGTGTGGAGATTCGGGTGTTAAGCCGTCAAGGCAAATCAATCAGAGCTATCGCGAGAGAGCTGGGTATTTCCCGGGTCACCGTGCGTCGCTATTTGTCTGATCCAGAATCAGGCAGTTACAGGCCGCGCGAAGCGCGGCCCCGTAAGGTAGATCCCTTCGTGCCGTATTTGCAGGCACGAATCGAAGCAGCTCGACCGGACTGGATCCCAGCCAGCGTGCTGTTTCGCGAGATCCAGGAGCGCGGTTATACAGGCGGCACCACTCAACTCAGAGAGTATCTGTCTGCATTCAAGTCCACAGCCAAGGACGATCCAGTGGTGAGGTTCGAGACACCACCGGGTCAACTAGCTCAAGCTGATTTCACTATCGTGCGCAGGGGGCGTGACCCGCTCCTGGCCTTTGTTATGACCATGGGGTACAGCCGGGTCAGTTTCGTGAAGTTCACGGTTGCCGAAGACACGGAGACCTTGTGTCGATGTCTTCGCGAAGCGATGCCGTACTTCGGCGGTGTGCCCGAACACATCCTCTTTGATAACCCCAAGACCATCGTCATTGACCGCGACGCCTACGGCGTTGGCGAGCATCGATTCAATACCGAGTTGTTGGCCGTTGCAGATGAGTTTGGTTTCCGCCCCCGATTGTGCCGCCCGTACCGGGCTAAGACCAAGGGCAAGGTAGAACGCTTCAATCGTTACCTCAAGGAGAGCTTCCTGACTCCGCTGAAGGCGACGCTCAAACAATCCGGACTAAAGCTGGACGTCGTGGCGGCTAATGCGCACATCGGGCCGTGGATGGAAACGGTCGCTAATGATCGCATCCACGGCACCTTGGGCGAGCAACCGTCGGCACGCTTCGTGTTGGAGCGTCAACATTTGCAGCCTTTGCCCCGTCGGTACGCACCGCCGGCCAGATCGGTCAGGCGTAGAGAATCCGCTAACCCGGTGCCGACAGAGAGTTTGCAACACCCGCTATCGGTCTACGAATCTCTGCTGGAGGTGGCGTAATGGAATTGGTTGAAGATCGAATCGCCCATCTGTGCGAGCGGCTCAAGCTGGGCCAGATCGCCGTGGACTGGCCCGCCATTGCCAGCTCGGTGGTGACTCAAGAGCGTAGCCATGCCGAGTTCCTGGAACAATTGCTCCAGGCTGAGCGTGACGCTCGAGAGCAGCGTACCCGGCATATGCTGCTAAGAACCGCAGCGCTACCGACCGTCAAGACGCTGGAACAGTATGACTTCAAGTTCGCCAGCGGCACCCCGAAGGCGCAGATCATGGACCTGGCCAGCCTGGCGTTCGTCGAACGGGCTGAGAACGTTGTGCTCTTAGGGCCGTCGGGCTTGGGCAAGACCCACATTGCCAGCGCCCTGGCTTATGCGGCAACGCAAGCCGGCATTAAGACGCGCTTCGTCACCGCAGCGGATCTCATGTTGCAGCTGTCGACCGCCAAGGCTCAGGGCAAACTGCAGCAGTACATGAGCCGCACGATCATCGGGCCGCGCTTGATGGTCATCGATGAGTTGGGATTTTTACCGTTTGGCCGCGAAGAAGCCAACCTGTTGTTCCAGGTTATCGCCAAACGATACGAACGAGCCGCAACGATCGTAACCAGCAACCTGCCATTTGCGCAATGGGCCGACACGCTCGGTGGAGATGCCACCTTGACGGCCGCGCTACTGGATCGGCTTCTGCATCACTCGCACATCGTACAGATCAGTGGGCAGAGCTACCGCATGAAGGACAAACGCAAGATCGGCCAAATCAAGGTGCCGATCCAGCCTGATTAACCAGACAACCGATCAGGGGCTTCGGGCTTCGCCCTGCGCCCCTGATCAATGAATAACCCAAATAGGGGGTGGTCCACTTTTACTCCGGCAATATCGGTCAAAGGTGGTCTACTTTTACTCCGGCATTGACATGTACCCATCAGATCCGCAGTGGCGGCAGTGACCGAAATCGAGAAAGCCATAGAGGCGGCGAGCAACGGGCGCAAGCCACGGTCCGATCGATGGGGTGATCTTCAGGCAGCCGACTTCCTACAAATTGCTGAAGACATTGCGACGTTGGCTCTGACCAGATTCACCACTGTACCTACACTATGCACAACGAGTCTCAGCCGGTTCTACGACAACTCGCCAATTGGTTTCTTCTCGAGGACTGGACGGCATACATCACCGAATTCCTCGGTCGTTAACCTCACCACGCTGGCCACTGTAGGTCACGTTGGGTACCGACGAGCAGCATTGTTCTGGACGAGAGAACTGATGAACATCAGCACGTCCAGGCGATGGCTGATCAGGCAAGAACGAATCAGCCGAAGGCTACGCATTCGAAATTTACTGAATCAGCTCCCACTGGAAGCTCAGGGTTGGCTAGCGACCAAATCCCTCGATTGGCCAGAGGAATATCGCAATCTCTGGTGGGCTGGAACTCTAATTGCTGATGAATTCTAGAGCCCGACGGTGTCAACATGACATTCTTAACGGATATAAATGACGTTTTTAACGGAAATCGACATCTGCCATCTCTAAATGACATCGACACTGTGATCATCGAGTCGAGAGGGCACGAACGACTGCTTCGATGGACATTGCATCGATGTGCCCATCGAGAGAAACGGTCACAGCGTCGACTTGGATACTGAGCGTCCTGGTCGAATGTCGAACCGGATTGGGTTGTGTGCTGGATGGGCGTTGGCTTGGCAGGGTTGACAATGACACTGGCAGCATCGTTGCCACCTCTGGCGCATACTGAGCTACTCATCGTCTGGCCAAGTTGGGATTGATCCCATTGTGCAAGGTGACGTTCCCCCTGCAAGGGTAGCTGTTTGAACTTGGAGATTTCCCATAGACTAGACCCAGGGAGGTCCTGCCATGAAGCGCAAACAGCACTCCACCGAACAGATCATTTCAATTCTGAAGGAACACGAAGCCGGCCTGCCAGTGGCCGAGATTCTTCGTAAGCACAGCATCTCGAACGGCACGTTCTATCGCTGGAAATCCAAGTACGGCGGCATGGAGATTGCAGAGGCTAAACGGCTGAAGGATTTGGAAGCCGAGAATGCTCGGCTCAAGCGTTTGCTCGCAGACACAATGCTGGACAAGCAAGCGCTGGAGGAAGTTCTGCAAAAGGAGTGGTGAAGCCGGCAGCTCGGAAACGGATTGTCGGCTATCTCAGGGAGCGATTTGCGATGAGCCAGCGCAGAGCTTGTCGTTTGGCGAAGATCAGCCCAAAGGCAATGCGGTATCAGTCCGCTGCCGGCGGTGATGCTGATCTGAAGACCAAACTCAAGGCCTTGGGCGAAAAGTACCCACGGTACGGCTATTTGATGTTGCATGCACTACTTAGATCAGAAGGTTTGGTGCGCAATCGCAAGCGAACGTATCGAATCTACGCCGAATTGGGTATGCAGGTTCGAACCAGGCGACGCAAGAAACTGATCCGGCCAAGGATTCCGATGACGGTGCCCAGTCGGCCCAATGAACGATGGTCTCTGGATTTCGTTCATGATCAGTTAGCCAATGGTCGACGAATCAGGATTCTGAACATTGTTGACGACTACTCACGTGTCTGCGTGGGTCAGTTGGTCGACACATCAATCTCTGGTGAGCGTATGACGCGATTTCTAGATGAACTGAGTCTTAGCAGACCATTGCCTAGCAGTATCGTGATGGACAACGGCACCGAGATGACCAGCAAGGCAATGTTCTTGTGGAGTCAACGCACTGGTGTGAAGCTGCAGTTCATTCAACCCGGCAAGCCAACTCAGAACGCATTCGTTGAATCCTTCAACGGCAAGTTCAGGGACAACTGCCTGAATCAACACTGGTTCTTAAGCCTCGCTGACGCGAGGCAAACAATCAACAACTGGAGGAGCGACTACAACCAAATACGACCCCACAGCTCATTGAACTACGTGCCGCCAGCCACCTACGAACAACTGGCGGCATAATGAATCTCTCCAATTCAAGCCGAGCACCAAGTAGGGGGAACGTCAAAGGCAATGCTGGGCAATGACCGACCTGACTCTCGACATTCTCTGGCGACTCGTTCGCGGAAACCGCGTTCATAGACGCGGCGACCGTCTCGAAGATATCCTTTTACGCGCTCGGGCAATGGCTCAGCATTGGCTGCAATTGACTCTGAATCGTTCTCTGACAAGGTGTCCACCTACTAAGTAAGTGGGCATATGTTCAACTCAGAGAATCACTTGACGCAACGGTGGTACTCAGCTGACGCTTACGCCGCATATTCGTTCTTTGCCACTACCTATTGGTCTAGCCTTGAAACAGTCTCTGAGATGACCTTCATGTCTTCAAGAACGTCTTCACAAACACTCCGAAAGTGCGCCGCGAAACTGCCATACCTTTTGATGGTATCGGTTGCGATCTTGTTTTTGTCACTGCCTCGGTGTCCCTTAACACTTGTACGGAGGGACTGAACGGATCGTAAGCCGGAGAGCTCGATTGATTCAGCGGGTTCACTGGCGTGATTGACGAGTTTCTTTAGTAAGGCAATACTGCCATCAGTCTTCTCGTATTCAATCTCTTGTCGCTCCAACACCTTCCGAATTTCTCGGCCTGAAAAGCCCTCGACGATTAGCTTGGCGAGGTCCATAAACGACTCTGCCCATTCGTCCCTGCTGCTTGTGACAGGAACAGACACCCGCTCCAGAAGTTCTTGTTCGCCCAAATTCCACCAAGGCACGCGCTGATTCGCCCATTCCTGAGCCAACAGCTTTAACGCTTCTAAAGGCTCGATTGAACTCGAAAACTCGCCCTTAAAGTCTGTTGTAATTGCCCTTTCAGAAACATTGGCCTTCGGCGGCTCATTGTGCGCTAGCCAATGCAACTGTTCGTTGTATGGCAGATGGCATAGATAGCAGATATAGGTATGCACTTGGCCTGCATCGTTTATGTCGTAGGTGCTCAAGTGCCAAGCTGCCCTGCAAGAGATTTGACGCTCACTAAGGGTGTATTTGTCTTTGTCGGCCTTGTATTTCAATAGTACTTCTGGCTTAAAGAACGCCGGGGATGTTTCATATGGAAGAGTATTTGACTCGGCTTCAAAGTAGTTCGTTGTGGCAATCGGATCGGTAGAGATCTTGGTGACGACCTGATTTCGCCAGTCGTGTGCGAGAAATTCGACATATTCCTTGGGTTGATCGTTGCCCGACCACCGTGCTTGAGCATCATCAAAAATTTGATCCCTGGGACGCTGTTCATCGACAATTTGAACGCCGCGCGTGTAGCCCGAACGCCCTGTGACCCGCTGGCGATAGAACAGCGTATCCGATGAGTCGATGAAAACCTCGTCACCTTCCCAGCTGACAAATGTCGCGTGATCGATAAGTGAAAAGTCGAACAAACGAACTAAGCTCTGATCGGTCGCTGCCAAGTAAAGCTCGAGAGCACTCCGCTTACAAGTTACAAGAGCTATTTCATCGTCGGCCCGCGTCGTGATTGAGAATACGTGTTCAAGGTCACCCGAACTATCGTATCGGGCATAGCTACCATGCTCACTTAACCAATGGACACCTTCGAGATGCGCGAGCTCTTGATTCAATTCGATTCGGGTTCGATTCTTGCCGCGCTCACCCTCAAAATCTCTAATAAATATCGGATTAGTTGCATCTCTGAGACATTCAGCGCCCCTATCGCCATCGCGATCGACACATATCTCCCGGGAAGTGCCATAAGTGACGTAGCTCGCCGCGAGAGTAAAGGGAGTGCAATTCCAGCTCACTAAATCTGCTTTGTCCAATGGCAATAGTTGTGTGCGTGGCACGAGAAGCGAGTGAATAAACGTATATCGGCCTGCCGCGTAGATCACCAGCTCATCCGAGTGAGCGTTCTCTTCAAGGAATTGAATATGGGCATTCGCCCTAACCCACGATAGATACGCGCTTTGGTCAGCAGGCAGTGTGTCCATGGATCGGATTTGACTAATAGTCTTTTTGTGTTCGTAACTTGGCATGCAATTGATCTAGAAGGATTTGGCTGAGTGGTAAATCCTTGGGCTGATCGTCAAGAGACTGCGGGAAGAACTTGAAGCCAACAGATGCTGTCGTTGTCCATTGGAGATGTCAGAAACGTCCATTCAAGATGTCAGTACGCATTCTGCCGTCAGGCCGTCTTGACTATCAATTAACTCGCGCCGGTACGACTAAATAGTTCTATCTCTACCTGTGTCGAAGTGATTTTGCAACTTCCAAGAGAGCTTCATTCATGGAGGACCGTGTAGTGGCCAACTGAGCGGTCATCCTTTTTAGGATCTGGACCGCATACTCAAGACCTGTCTTTGTGTTGACTGCTAGTTCGGCGCGACTATTGCTGCCCCTTACTCTCTCGTTTAACTTCTCCATGTAACTAAGATCGGCCAATTTGAGAAAACCGTTTTCCGTCGGCTCGGAATCCAAGCTTTGTGAATGGAGTACATCATGATCAAAGACAGCAGAAAACAATACGAGGTTTGTATCAAGTAGCACCACCATACTGTTCGTTCGTTGGACGATACTCTCTGATTGGACGAAAATTTCTTCCGAAAACGACAAGAACTCCTCCTTATTGAAAGTGCCCGAATCGATTGAGTATAGAAACTGCTCCGCGGTCTCTTGCAACTTCTCAACTTGTATTTCAACGCTGGAGAAATGACCGTTCACCTGCGACGTCAACTTCTGTAACAATTCAAATTGCTTGTCGAAACGAATCGATTCCCACATTGCATTTGCGCGTATCGATTCAGTAGCAATCGCAGAAGCGATGCCTATCAGTACGCTTGCTGCCAAAATCAGAAAGTCCTTCTTGGCAAACTGAATCGGCAGTTTCCTTCGGTGCCAGACAGGTCTAAGAAAAGCCTCGGAATGGCTCCGATTCGGGCTCTTGTCTTGTGCTTGAGTCAATGGATTTCCAGCTGGCTGCTTCTTGGTTAATCGTGCAGTGCATCTCTTCTCGAGTCAACCTGGGATACCCTTAGGATGATGGTTTTGTTGGACTCAAAAACCCGGTGCGAGCGTCCGTGCGCATTGTCAACTTGCCCAAGCGTATGGCAAGTTGACAATGCCTACATTTCCCTCGAGCGCTTCCTTACGAAGCTCCGACATCAGACGCTCTTCGGCGTACATCTTCTTCAGCCGACGATTCTCATCCTCAAGCTCTTTGAGGCGCTTCATCATCGAGGCATCCATACCGCCGAATTTGGCGCGCCAATTGTAGAACTGCGCCGAACTCATGCCGTGCTCTCCGCACAGATCGGGGACGAATGCACCTTGCTCGTTTTGCTTCAGAATCGCCAGAATCTGGCTGTCGCTGTACCGTGACTTTCTCATAGAAAACTCCTTGGTTCAGTCTAGTGGAATTTTCTACTTACGGCCTCCCTGCATTTTCGGGGGGATTACAGTTCAATCTTTCAGGAGCTTCCGAGTTCACAAAAACAGAATCGCCAAGCTAAAAGCATTTCACAGCATTTGGTCCGTGCCGGCACTTGCTGTCATGTCGGCCATTAGGTGTTGACTGACGGCCAGATTGCCTAATGTCCTCGCCCGCATTTATGCTATCGCTCGTAATGTGCCCCTGGTGTTGATTGCCCAATTTCGAAGTAACCGGCCGGACAGGCCTCTCAAATCGGACTGACTGAGCCGAGGACTCCCAGCTACATTTCAGTCGCAGTTGGTTGATGGACGCAGTTTGGGCAACTCGTGTGGCTTGTCTAATGGCCGTCTCGTTAATACGTACTTGTGCCTCAAGCTGGCTCACGCATGACATTTTTCCAAGCGCTCTGTATTCGCTGGCACAGTACTGATTGACCTCTGCGGTCACCATAAAGGCACAAACACCGGCCGACGCTGAATCGAGAACTCCTTGAGTCCTAATTCCATCGGTAAACTCTTGTCCCTTTCGGCTTGCGCGTTCACATCTTGGAGGCAATGGACTACAAGTCCCATCGTCTATCCGATCGGCATTTATCTGGCTGCCTCCTCGATTGAAAGACCCATCGTCTACTTTTGCCAATGCTAGCTTGTCTAAGCTAATGAGCTGCTCGACCTGAGCTGCGGCTCGATCATTGCCTTGTCTCCTATATATTTTCGCCAATGTTCGGTTGCTCTTTAGACGCTCTCGAGCGCCGTTAGCGGCGATCCGGTTCGCTACGTCTTTAGGCGAGTCTCCAATTTGCGTTCTCGGCGCATTCTCTGAGTTTCTGCGGACCCGACTTCTGGCAACCTGTCGATCTTGCTCTCGCGCTTTGCGCTCAAGCTCACTGTATTCGGACTCAAGGGCATCAACCCGCGCTTGATGCCAAGAAACCTGCATCTCCGCTGCCATAGCGTTGCCATTCATTGCACGGATCGTGTTACCAAGCATGTTGTATCGATTCACCTCGTTCCGGCTACTATCAATCGCCCTTCTTTTCTCAACGAGCAAAGAGTCGTAGTCCACTAGTACGAGTTTAGGTCGTGTCGACTGGCGCACTTGCGGTGTCGCTTTTTTAGGACGCAAATCCGAATGCTTATCTAGCGAAACGACCGCTTTCGCCTGATTTTTGGGCATTGAGAATTCGCCTTTCAAAACTCTCGCATGATAAAGCTTTAGTGCTTCCCCATCAAGTTTGTCGCGAAAATATGTCTGCACATCAAATCGCTTAGTCTTATTCGCCAACTTGATAATCGAGTAATGCAGTTGCGCAAGATCATATTTTCCAAAGGCATCTGTTCGACTCTTGAAATTACGTGGAACACTAGTCGATTCTATTGTCTCAGCACTGACCCCACGGTTTAAGTCCCGCAATATGACCTCTCTCAATTCACGGATAATTTTCGAACTTGGTGTCTCGCGAATCCCATACTCCTCCTGCATCCACCAATAATCGTCTAACTTAGACCAAGGAAGCTTCGGCTCAAAGTACCGCTGTACATCGTACCGCTCTTGGTTAGCAGCTTCATCAATTATGGTTGAGATGTTGTTGGCAAAACCCTGCTCCTCGACTTTCTCAAGATCATCGAATGAAATCTGACTCCTGATGTACTTCTGTTCAATTTCCCGAGCACCAGCACCACTTCTCAGATCTGCATACAACTGATCCTTATTTCGTCGTCCTTCGCTTTCATCTGGCATTGGATAAAACCCAAACTCATTTCGCTTACGCTCGTAGCCTTTTTTGTATTTTCCACTTAGCTTAGCGACGAAATATCGATGTACGTCATATCGACGCTCTTGATAGGACAGACTGACTATCACGTCATAGTTACAGTCGACGTTGTAGGTTAGTCTGTTTGAATCGTTGATGATTTTACAAAGCGGCAGAAAAAGATAGGTGCTATCTAATGCTGCCGGAGTCATGCCCGCTCTAAGATGGTCAACCAGTCGGCGTTGGCTTTCCGATGGAGAAAACGTATTGTCCTTTACTTCTCTAATATGGTAGCTAACCTTAGTTCTTGGCGCCTCTACATCTCTAGCAGAAGAGCTATTCCACACTGGACTCGCACATGCCGCTATCGAAATTATCGAAACAGCAGTTAAAGGGCCAACTATCGTTCTAGAAATCCAATGCATATCTCATGCTCCATGCAAAAAAGAAGTAAATCACCCTCAACAGGTTCCCAAAAATTTGCAAGAATCATTCGCGGGAATGTGATTTTCACTTCGAAGGTTCTGTGGGTAGCTTTTTAGTGAACGATCATCACCGAATGAAAATTCATCAATCTGAACCATCAGGACTTCCATTTCGCTAATAGTTTCGACGAAGTGCTGTTTCAAATAGAGCAGAGCTTCTTTATTAATGGCTCCTGGAACACGGTTGAAAGAGTAAGAGCCCGTCCAAGCAACTTGATGAGTTAATCTATAAAGCTCTTCAGCGAAACCTGCGTCAAAGCCATCCTTGTTAGGGTTAAACACCTGTCTGAATAGATGTGGCTTTGGACGCAGCACTTTCCTGAGATACCGCACTGGGCTGTTGATAAAGAGAGTAGTTTCTTGTAGTGCGCTTGTAGCTTGGTTGGAAGAAGCTAATTTTTGACGAATATTTTCTTCTCGAACAGCTCTTTGCGCCGTGCGGGTATTTTCTTCTTGAAATGCTCGAAGTTGAGCTCTCCGGCTGCATTTCCTCTGCTCTTTATTTTCTGCATGTCTTAGCAGACATATCTGAGAAGAAAGGCTATTGCACTGAACCCAGGCAACTCTTTTAATTTCACCATTGCATATCTTTCCGAATCCGTACTTTGGTGTCTGTTTATAGCATTCGTAGCGCTGTTTATGAAATGGTCTGATGAGCTTCCAATAAGCAGAGGATAGTCGAGCACAATCACTATAGGTGGGATGCTCAGGAGAAACTGGTATTTTTATCGATTGAGAAAGAACTGAACTCGGACTCAAGAGAAGAATCATCAAACATGATATCGATAGTTTTCGAGATGCAAATATAGATACCGGTGCTCTTTGCCTGTTAATAGTATGCATTCTTAATCCGTAGCCAATTTGGATCACCAGTGAAAAAACTAGACGACTTTAGATAACTACTCACGACCTCTCAGCATCGAATTCAATCAATCTAGAAAGATCAAATAGCGGTTAGTAACGTGGCTAGAACAATCTACTAACTACAAGATCTTATGCGATGGTATTTCAACTAACTGTCTTGTTTATTCAAATGAATTCTCGTCATTAGATGATTGTTCAGCGTCAATTACGGTGACCAGAGCAATTTCCAAAATTGTCGCCGAACTGACCGCTAACTGTTCTGTCTTTCATCTCCTCAATATATCGATCGAAGATGACGTTTCAGCGTTTTCTCGAATCTTCCAATTCTGGACCTTGAAGACACCCGGCCGTACAGCACTACCAGAAATTCGACCGTCACAGTTCACCGTCCCGGGATCGCAATATACGTAGTTACCAATCAAGATTTTTCCGCTATTAAATTCGCTGCTAGAGCAAGAACCACTGGTAGCAGATCCGTTCACCGCAAACAACCGTATTGTTCCTGGACCACTGGGGAGGATGAAATCCCTACATGAAATTTGCGAAGTTACTTGCTGCTGATAGGAACTAGCATTCACAGTGACGCCAACAAGATCACCATCTTGGCACTCATTAGACTGGATGCAAACTCTCAGCGCCCCACCAGCTGTTTCGTATTCCCCCCAATTTTCCAAGAAATCTTCACCAGCACTATCGCTGTCGACGTCCGTCCCCGCGTCGGAGCAGGCAGATACCGCCAGCGCAATAAAGAAAAAAAAAATCATTCGATGGTGTAGGTTTTTAAAGCGGTATTTCCGAAAGCGATGCATACAACTATTCCCCCAGATGTATCAGCTAGATCAGGCAAGTATCATCTCAGCGGATTTTCATTATCCACTTCATTTATTGGCCCTACGGCATCGTAGACGGAGGTCTTGTCTATAGCCCGTGCTGCCGCTGAAATCAGCTTCGAATCGGGAAGTCAGACCGCCTTGGCTACAGATGAGATTAAGGCAATTTGTAGATGGGTTTCATCCCCTTCTATGGCTACTTTTGTCGTGCATCGACGAGTAGCGGGGAGGATTCGTTCAGTTTGACTTAGACGAATTCTTTGCGTACCACCCAAAAAGGGTAAGCTCACAAGGGGATAAAGCTAAAGAAAAGACTGAAAAACGAATTTTCCGCATCAATATCTCGGCTGAAACAGGTCTTACATCGACGAAAATACAATTGGTTTGAAGTTCTTGATTGATGAAAAGCTGGCTTCAGGGGAACCTAGGGATGCAATCACTCAACGAGGGTTGGCGTCTAAACGACACGATATATGACCAGTGCGTGGCAACGATCTACTCCGCGGCATCAGGAGCGATTGCTTGGGATACTGCATGCAGTGCGATATCTCGAGCATTCAATCTATACGGTGTGCACATCATTGGCGTTGACAAGAAAACTGGCCAACTTCTTTTTTCTTGGGAAAGCGACGGTTTTCCAGAACAATGCATTTTTGACTATGTCACTCAATATCATCCAGATAACCCGAGATTACCTTTTGCCCTGTCTCTACAAGGCGACGATTGGGTTCACGACCATGTTCTTTTTGACGATGAATTTGTCAAAATAAATCCGTTTTTCCAGGATTACGCGATTCCATACGGCATACGGTATCTGTCAGGAACAAAGCTTGTTGATGACGACAACCATGTCGCCATGTTTGGAGCTGTTCGTTCGCCGACTCAACAACCGCTAAACGTTTTTGAGATTAAGGAGCTATCACGAATCAGGCTTCATCTCGTCAATGCAATGATGATTCGGCTTAAGATTCATGAAAGCTTTACGGATATTTCAGTGGGTCAGGAACTACTGAACTCTATGGCATACCCAATTTTCGTTACCAAACTAACCGGGGAGATTCTTCATAAAAACCCCTGTGCCGAAAAATTTTTTGAAAGAAACGACTTTCTAATGCACGATCCAATCGGGTTTCGCTTGCAGGAAAGGGAAGCGGATGCTTTGTTCACTCAAAAGCTACGCGAGATAAATCAAATATTTGATAGTAACGGAAGGCTGTCGATAAAGACCTTTGTAGTTCCAATTGGCCGCCCGGTTACTCAGGCAGCGGTAATCGGGATAGTCGTGGATCCAGATGAATCGATGCGATCGTTTGGCATTGAGCCAGTTTTACTCGCGATCGTCCATGAAATCTCTGGAGAATCTTCAATAGATCCGTTTATCGTTGGAAAAATTTTTGGGTTGACTCCAGCAGAGTCTTTTGTCGCCACTCATTTCGCAAACGGTGGCACCACTCAATCGATCGCCGAAAATAGAGGAGTATCCGAACACACAATTCGCTCCCAAGTCCGTAGTATCTACGCAAAGATCGGGATTAGTAGTCATCCAGAGCTCACTCATCGAATTATCGATATTCCAAATCTCTTGCCAGTATCGACCGGGGGTATTTAGAAATTGGCCACCATCGTTTCATTGCTACATAAGCGCCGAATTCCGCGCGATTTCGTTTGCATAATTGTTTCTAATCTTCTGGGCCACGGCAACAGCGGATAAATTGCTTGCCATACTCAGTAGTGTCGTAAAGGGGCTTTAGTTTTTTGTTTTGATTCTCATCGGCATAACCGGAGCCTCGTCCTTCAACCGATACCATGGCAATTGCCAGCATCAGTCTCGATAGATTGATGTGAACAAAAGATACCGCGTCGCTATCCAGCCTATACTTCGCCATCATCGACGCCTTAAATTCTTCCAGATCTCTGAATCCACGATTTTCGTCTATCTCGCTCAGAATCAGCGCTTCGAGTGGAGTTAGCTCTCGCATTACATTGGCAAAACTTGGATGAACAGCTAGGGGGCGGCGGCACATTCATGCATAAAGTAACGCTAGCGCCAGGCCCGTTGCATCGCCCGCATCCGACGCGCTTTTTCGGTCGTCACATATACGGTCGTCGTGGCGAGTGAGGCATGCCCCAAATTGGCCTGCATCACCTCTAAAGGTACCCCTTTGGCAATCCCGTGACTCGCATGGGCGTGCCGAAGCCAGTGGGTACTGGCGCGCCGAAAGCGCTCCGCTTCTTTTGCATCTGAGACAATCAGCTTGCCCGCGCAGTGCTTAAAGAAATGCTTCAGCAGTGAGTACAGCGTGGACTCGGCTAGCCCGGCCGTGGGGTCAGGGTTTACACCCTCCCCTAATAAACGGCGGGCTGCTTCACTGGGCTGGTGTAATGGCGCGAACAAGTAGGCCGCCTGCGCACTGGCGCTGTTGACGTCACTGCCCAGCCCCCGCTTATCCAAGTAAAGCTTTAGGAGCTCAACGATCGCCGTGGGTACGACCACTTCGCGCAGCTTGCCACCCTTCCCTTCGACCGTGAGTTCCCATCCCTCGGTGGGCTTGTGCTGTCCCTGCCCAGGCGGATATTCAACCCATCGCAGATCGCTCACCCGCGCATGCACCGCCTCGCTCAGTCGCAGCCCGGTCGTATACAAAAAATTGAGGATAAAGAGCAGCCGCAACTCAGCCTCCGGTTGCTCGACCCCTTCCAGACGTGCTTCGTCCCATTCCTCAAATTGCTTCAGGATGAACATCCATTGCGCCTCGGTAAAACTGCGCGAGGTATCCAACCGACGCCCATTGGCGCGCGGCATCGCCACGCCCGACCATGGATTGCCCATCAGGTAGTTCTGCGCCGTTAAAAAACCGTAGAGGTTTTTCAGGATGGTGGTGGCGTGGCGTCGGGCGCTCACCGACAGCGGCCCTTCGAACGGTCGCCACAGCGGCGACCATCTTTCGCGCCCGCGCGGACCACACCAGTCCAGGGGTGGGTTTGCCAGGAAATCCCGGTACGCCGTGCAGTCTTCGGTCGTCATCGAGGACAGCGGTTTGCCCCGCTCCAGTATCGCCCAGAGGAGAAATCGTTCAGCTTCTTTGCGGTAGGCGCGCTGCGTGTGCGACAAGGTCGACAACCACGCATCTGGTGCCACAAATTCACCGGCTTGAGGAGACTGAGGAGCGGGCGACGCTCTGCCCCGCCGACGGCGTTTGGCCTCTTGCGCTTCGGGCGACATAGAAGGCTTGGCCTGCAACCAGGCCAGGATCGCCTCGTAGTCAGTGCGCGCGCGCATTAGGCACCGAGCCTGCGGTTGCCGATAAGCGCCCTGGCTGCCATCTAACTCGGCCGGCACGATGAACTTTTCTAAAGGACGTAGCGCTGTGGCGGGTCGGACGAGTTGGTTCAACTCCTCTGGATACAAGCGGGATCGCGCCACCGTCACGTGCTGGCCCAAGGTCAAACGCAGTTCGGTACCGTGTTCGCGCAACCACGCCTCGAGCCGTTTGGCCTTAGTCGGCCCAACCCCTTTGATGGAGCGATACCAGTGCCGACCCAGGCCGTTGATGTGCTCGGCCAGTTGCGCCAAGGTGAAGAGGCCGGCGGCGCCGAGTTGGCGATCCAGTCGATCGCTGAACCACGCCCCACACCCATCTCCCGGTTGGGGGCGCTGCGCAATCAGCTCCTCCAACCAAGCCAGCGCCCTGAGTTGTTTGTCCATCAGCCGGGCGCGCGGATTCTGTTTATCCGCACCCAACGCGTAAAAGGATTGGTCGTATGCGCGGAACACGCCCGATCCGCTCGGTTCCTCCCCATCGTTTGTCTCGGCAGCCGCAACCCGGTCCGGCAGCGTAGGTTGCGTGATGGGAATCTGGCTGACGTCGATGGCCAACAATCGGGCGGTGCCCGGTCGCGCCTGCTTACGCGCAGCGGCGACGAACTCACGGCGCAACCAGCGGATCGTGGAGACACCGGACCGAGGCCCCTCACCGTCCCCGTCCATCTTGAGGTAGCGATTGAAACTGCTCTCAATGGACATCCCCTGAATCACCGCTCGGAGAAACGCGAAGTGCCCCACGTGCACACGCCGAGTCTGCCGCGTAAATGCCTCGCTCGCGCCGACGGGTCGGCCCCGACCACGCGAGGTTGGGTTGCCGGCGCCTGCCGAAGCCGTGGCGGTACTAGACGCATCAGCCAGGCTTCACCCCCAAAACAGCGGCGGATACGTAAAACGGCCAAAAGATTGCTAAAGCATTGATTGTCAAGACATCAAACCACGATATGGGACAGGTGGGAAAGCGGCATCTTTTCTGGAGCTTATTAATTATTCTACCTTGATAATCATCATTATCAACATGCTATTGCACCAGGGCTACATGCTGGATGCGATAAATTGGCCCTTCCAAGGGCCGTTGGGTTCGGGTTGTGTCCGGTTGATTTGGGCAGTGCGTCGCCAGGCACCGGCGTCGCGTCGCTGTCTCCAAGTGCCAGGCATTCTGCCGCTGCTTAGGCGGACACGGGTCATTTGCAGCAAGCCGATTTGTTAGCCACCTCGCCTCTTAATCGAGAAGGCGCGAGGCTGAGAACCCAAATTCTTTGCAGGCTTACAGGGTGGTCACACCGCCGTCTCTTGCCGCTTTCGAAAGTTTCGCATCGAGCGTGGCCAGGGGCAGACCTTCTTCGGTGGCAAGTTCCAAGTAAGAGGCGTCATAAGTACTAAGATTCCGCATATCTGCGATACCTAGTGTGTCCGTCAGCGCGCGGCGACTGGCCCTTTCATCAATCGAAATCGGCATTTCGGTGAGCAACCTCAGGAATTCGTCGATTCTTGATCGATCGACATGCCCCGCCCGTTCGGCTCGTAAAAGGACGTTTCCAATCTCCAGTGGCCAAATGGGAGGCACAACGACCTGACTGCCCTGACTAATGGCGAGCAAAACAGATTCAGCATTAGCCTTGTCGATGGCGCTACCGTCACCGAAACACCAGCGCAGTGCAATCGACGCATCAAGCACGAATCTGGACCAATCTTCACCCAAAGGCTCGGTCGACAGCGACTGAGCCTGAGTTTCGTCAGCCGAGCTCATTTACGGCCTTCTTCGCGCCACTCTTTAATCTGCTCTGCGGTGGGGCTCAAGGTGGACTTGCCCTGACCACTCTTCATCAAGTGGATCATCTTCCGCGCAGCAGCCATCGCACTTGCGGCATGGGCTGCTTCAAATGGAATCAATTCAGCCACCGGTTGACCCCGATTGGTAATCGTAAATCGTTGACCTTGCTGTACCTTGCGCAACAGCTCGGGCAGCGTCGTCTTCGCCTCATAAGCCCCAATTTCAGCTTGATCGGCAGCATCGTTGGAAGGCCCTTTCAACGCCGATGACATGTCGGTTCTCCTTTGCCATAAACAGACTAGTCTATAGACCAGTTTAGATCGAAAAGGAGCTTCAAGCAAGCACCGCGTCGTAGATTAGAGCGCTCGACTCAACCGAAGTGATGCCTACCGCCCTGCCCTAGCACCCTGATATGGGGAGTAATCAACATTCAAATACGCGAACCTTCGGCGATATAAAACGCGGGTTTCTACACTATGGTTGCGATAGGCGACCCGTTTTGCGGGCCATTCACGTTAGAGCCACCGCTTCGGCAGTCGCCTCGACGTGTGGACACGCGCAGGGTTTCAAACGCGTCGCCAAGCACTCGGTAAGGGACGATATAACGGGTTCTCGGCGCCACTGATTCGCGAGTTCCGGGCACGCAACCCGACTGGCCCGAACCCGGCTGCTCAACCAACGTGTTGACCGATTTCATAATACGTTCGACCTCCTGCTGCGCGGCCTGGGGATCATCGGCGGCGATATACGCCGACTCTTCGTCCAGGTTCTTAAGCGCCTAACGCAGCCATCTAACCCGCACTCGCGTTCCACTTGCGGGCGAGTTTCTCGACCTCGGCCTCTGTAGCAAAGCCATCGGTGTCGGCCTCGGCCAGGGCAGCCTGGATCTCCTGAATCTGCCACTCGTTGTTCTCCACATACTCGCGAATGGCCTCAGCAGCGAGAAACGACCGGCTGCGGTCGGTCGCAGCCGCCAGATTCTCGAGGCGCTCCTTGATTTCTTGGTCAAGCCTGACGGACATTGTGGATGACATATCGATCCGATGTGATCACTGGTGCGCAATAAAATACAATTCTGCTGCATCCTCAGCAAGCGAGTGATTGAGCGGATGTGATTCTCAACGACGCCGCGATGCCTGGGTGCCAGTAGCATCCATGCCCTACTGGGAAAGAGGCCAATCTGGGTGTATTTCGGACTCGTCCCATACGGCTTAATTCGGGCCCTTTGGCGCTCGCCAGGTTCAGCTTTCCGGGCTAGTGTACTTCCGGGGCAGCGTACTTATGTGGATCGTCAATCCCGCCACGATTCATCATTGCGAGGCAGTTGTGTCTGCGGATCGTAGGTTGTCGCTATGAGCCCTGTACTGTCTTGTATGGACAGGTAACGCACCTCAATGCCGGGTCAGTTAAACCGGCCGCCCGCTAACAAGGCCCCGCCCCCGCCTTCGGGCTGATGGGCCCACCGGGGCGTAAACGCCCGATAGAAGATTGCCTCCGGACCCAGCTTGACCGAGATCATCCACTAGAGCCCGATTCGATCGACTGTAGATACTTCACGACCGCATCTGTCTTACCCTCGGCAACCAGATCCATTGCTGTCCGATTATCAAACTCAGGAATCGGGGTATTGCGCATCCAATCGATCGCCCGATCCTCGTCGCCCGTGATGCCAGCGCTTGCCGACACCACGCGCAGCGCTTCGCGCATCAGGCGTTGCAGTTTCTCATGTTCGAACATATCAACCCCCAAAGAAACAAAAGCCCGCAACAGCGGGCTCATACCATTTGGCGGAGAGAGAGGGATTCGAACCCTCGTTACGGGTTGCCCCGTAAACCGGATTTCGAATCCGGCGCATTCGACCACTCTGCCACCTCTCCGCAGCTTGCTTTTGGGTCTTATTTTTCTGGGCGCGAGTATACCAGTCTGTCTTTGCCGCCCATATACGGGTGCAAGGCTTTGGGAAGCAGAATATCGCCGTTTTCCTGCTGGCCGTTCTCTAATATGGCCACCAGTGTTCGGCCGACGGCCAGGCCTGATCCATTCAGGGTATGGACCGGTTCTGGCTTGCCGTGGCTGTTTTTGAAGCGGGCCTGCATCCGGCGGGCCTGGAAGGCCTCGCAATTGGATATGGAGGATATTTCCCGGTAGGTGTTCTGCGCGGGCAGCCAGACTTCCAGGTCGTAGGTCTTGGCCGCGCCAAAGCCCATATCGCCAGTACACAGGGAAACGACCCGATACGGCAGTTCCAGGCGCTGCAACACGGCCTCGGCGTTGGCGACCATTTCATCGAGCGCCTGGTATGAGGTGCTCGGCTCGACGATGCGCACCATTTCGACTTTGTCGAACTGGTGTTGGCGGATCATGCCGCGGGTGTCCCGGCCGTAGCTGCCCGCTTCGGATCGGAAGCACGGTGTATGGCCGGTCAGTTTGATGGGCAGGTCTTCTGCCTGCAGCAGTTCGCCCCGCACGAGGTTGGTCAGGGTGACTTCGGCGGTCGGGATCAGGTAGAGGGCTTCTTCGTCTTCGGCGCCGCCCTTGCTTGTCTTGAACAGGTCGGCCTCAAATTTGGGCAGTTGCCCGGTGCCAAACAATGAATCGGCATTGGCCAGGTATGGGGTGTAGCACTCGGTGTAGCCATGCTCGTCGATTTGGATGTCGAGCATGAGTTGGGCAAGCGCGCGATGCAGGCGCGCCATTTGTCCGCGCATGACGGCAAACCGGGAGCCGGCGAGTTTGGTGCCGGCTTCCAGGTCCAGGCCCAGCGGCAGTCCGAGGTCGACATGGTCTTTGGGCTCGAACGGCAGTTTCAGCGAGGGGGCGTGCTCGGGCTGCCAGCGGCGCACTTCGATGTTGTCTTCTTCGCTCTTGCCGATGGGGGTTGTTTCGTGCGGCAGGTTGGGCAGCGCCTGCATCCACTGCATTTGCTTGGCCTGGATGTCGGCATTGCGCGCGCTGATTTCCTCCAGGTCGGCGCCCACTTTGGCGACGGCGGCCATGGGCTCGGCCGCATCAAGCTTCTGCCCTTTCAGTTTGCCGATTTCTTTGGACAGTGTCTTGCGCTGGCTCTGCAGTTGTTCGGTTTCTATCTGCAGGGATTTGCGTTGGGTCTCAAGCTGTTCGAACGCGGTGGCGTCCAGTTGGTAGCCTCGGCTGGCCAGTTTTTCGGTGACGCTGGCGAGGTCTTTTCGGAGGAGGTTTGGATCGATCATGTCTTATTGTAGCCAGCGCGGATCAGCTGCGCAGCTTTCTGAGTTTTTCTGCGATGGCCGCTTCAAGGCCGCGGTCGGTGGGCTCGTAAAACCGGGCGTCCAGCCCGTCCGGGAAATAGCGCTCACCGCGCGCCACGCCATCGGGTTCGTCATGCGCGTAGCGATAGCCTTTGCCATGGCCCAGCTCTTTCATCAGCGCCGTTGGCGCGTTCTGCAGATGCTTGGGCACGGGGGCCGAGCCGTTTTCCTGAGCATAGGCCATGGCGGCTTTGTAGGCGGTGTACACGGCATTTGATTTGGCCGCGCAGCTTAGAAACACGACGGCCTGCGCCAACGCCAGCTCTCCTTCGGGTGAGCCCAGGCGCTCGTAGGTCTGCGCGGCATCCAGGGAGATGGCATGGGCGCGTGGATCGGCCAGGCCAATGTCTTCGACGGCCATCCGGACGATTCGCCTGGCCAGGTAGCGTGGGTCGGTGCCGCCATCAATCATCCGGCAAAACCAGTACAGTGCGGCATCCGGGTCGGAGCCGCGCACGGATTTATGCAGGGCGCTGATCTGGTCGTAAAACGCGTCGCCGCCTTTATCAAAGCGGCGTAAATCCTGGGCCAGCGCCGAGTCGAGCAACGCCTCATCGATGGTCGCGCCCTGCCCGGCCGCATTGGCGCTAACTTCTACCGCATTGAGCATGCGGCGGGCGTCGCCGTCGGCCAGCGCAACCAGGCGGGCGCGGGCGCCGTCAGACACGGTCACTGACAACGACTGGCAGGCCCGGTCCAGTAACTCGCCCAGTTCGGACGGCTCCAGCGTCTTGAGCACATAGACGCGCGCCCGGGACAGCAACGCGTTGTTCACTTCAAACGATGGGTTCTCGGTGGTCGCGCCTATGAAGGTCAGTAAACCGCTTTCAACATGCGGCAGAAACGCATCCTGCTGCGATTTGTTAAAGCGATGGACTTCATCCACAAACAAGATGGTGCGGCGTCCGGCCGCCTGGTTCTGACTGGCACGCGCCACCGCTTCGCGAATGTCTTTGACCCCGCCAAGCACGGCCGAGATTGCGATGAAGTCGGCATCAAAGCGGTCGGAGAGCAGTCGCGCCAGTGTGGTTTTACCCACGCCCGGCGGCCCCCAGAACAACATGGAATGCGGCCGCCCGGAATCCAGCGCGGCGGTCAGTGGCTTGCCCGGCCCAAGCAGATGGCGTTGCCCAACCACTTGCTCCACGGTGGCCGGGCGCAGCCGCTCGGCCAGTGGCGCGTTGGGATCGGCCGGGGCCAAGGCATTGTCGGCCGGTTCGACCGGCGGGTGATCGCCAAACAAGCCCGGTGTTGAATCGGTGTCGGAGCTTGCCATGGTTTCAGGCCTGCGCGCTGGCCAGCGCCTGCCGACTAACCCGCCCGGAAATCCAGGCCAGCAGGATCAGGGCAATCTGCATGCTGGCAATGACCAGCCACAGCGCGGCAGGTAAGCCGGCATCCATCATCAGGCCAAACACGGCCGGCCCGATGGCCAGCCCGACATCCAGCCCGGAATACACGACGCCGTAGACTCGTCCGGTCGCGCCCGGCGGCGTTGAGCGCTTGATCAACAGGTCACGCGCCGGGCTCGCAAAGCCGGCGGAAAAACCCATCAACCCGAACACCAGCGGCACCAGCGCCGGCGGCCAGCTGACATAAACAATGGAAACGGCAAACAGAAACGCCAGCCCGTAACCAACCGATATCAGTGTCTCGGCGCGGTCCGGGTCTGAGGCGGCATAGCCGCCCGGCACCATGCCAATCGCGGAGCCGAGCATATAAGCGGTCAGACACAGTGTGATGGTTTTGATATCCAGCCCAAACAACTGACCGGCTGCCGCTGGCGCAAAACTCTGAATGCCGCCCAGCGTGATTGAGAAGATCACGAAGAAGCCGAAACTGAGCCACAGGGCACGCGAGCGCAGAAAGGCAAACGAGGACTCTGCCGGGCTGCCCGGTCTGGCTTGCGCCGTCGCGCTCCCCGCAGCTTCAAGTTTGGCCCGCGAGCCCCGCGCCAGACGCAGTGCATCGGGTCCGGCGCCCACCAGTAAAGCACGCTGGCTCACGGCGACAATCAGACCGCTGAGCGCCAGCAGGCTCGCCCCAATCAAGGCGCTGCGCCACCCCCAGGTGGATGCCAGCGCCACCAGAAAGACGGGCGCAAAAGCCCAGCCAAGGCTGCCGCTCATGCCGTGAACCGCATACGCCCGACCAAGGCGGTGTTTGCGCACGCGGGAATTAAGGATGGAAAAATCGATCGGATGAAACGGCGCATTCCCCATTCCGGCCACGACCATGCCCAGCGCCAGCATCGCGAATGACTGACTCACCGCCAGAATCAGCGCACCGAGCGCGAACAAGGCCAGCGCGCCGAACAACACCGGCACCGCGCCAATCCGGTCGACCAGAAAACCGGCCGCCGACTGCCCCACGCCCGAGACCACAAAAAACACGGTCATCAGCAGGCCGAGCTGCCCGTAACTGAACCCAAAGTCAGCCACCAGCCAGGGAAACAGTGGCGTGATGATCAGGTGAAAAAAATGGGAGATGCCGTGCACAAACGCGATCACGGCGATGACGGAGATGTCCCGCGCATGCGGGTCGGTACTACCGGTCGGGCTCGGCCCGTTCTGGCCGGCCAGTAGATCGGCGGTGCTCATGACCGCCCCCACCTGGCCCGGCGGGACCGGCTAGGGTCGCACGACGTCTGTGCCGGCCGGGATGGTGAAGCGAAAGACCTGATCGTCCAGGGCCGGATTGGGCTCGACATCCGTAAAGGTGAAACGACTGGTGTTGTTGAAAGCATCTAAGACTTCCATCGCGGCAGGTAAGCTGTTGGCAAAACCGATTCGGATGCGCTCAAAACCGGCCTCTTTCTCGCGCGGTACGGCAACCAGCCAATACAGGCCACCCTCCTCGCCATCGTCGGCCATCTCGAACCGATCATCGATGTTACCTGTTCCAAACAGAATCGCCGCCGGCGTTGCCCCCAGTGCGCCGCTCATGGGTCGCACGGTGACCTGATTCAGATCGACATCATGGAAATAGACGTCCTGGCCGTCTGCGACCAGCAATTGCGGATACGGATCAGTAACCGCCCAGCGAAACTTGCCCGGCCGGGCAAACGCGAATTCGCCGCGGCTGGCCTCGTCGGGACCCAGACTGGCCCCGGACTGAACAAACCTGCCGCTGGCGCTAGCGGTATTGGTGATAAACGCCCGTAACTGGTCGGTTGCCGTGACCGCCTCGGCGCCAGCCCGCACCGAAACGACCGGGTCATTGGCCGCGACAGTGGTTATCGGACTGGCCAGCAGGCTGGCCATGCCCACGCAGGTCAGCACCGTTAGGAAACGGTGCGGGAGAGAAAAAGTAAGAGTCATAAGGCAATTAACGCACAACCGCGGCATTCGTGCACGTTGGGCTGCCAGGGGTTATTGCTCGGCTTGTGCCGGCACCAGTATGTCCCGCCCGCCGCTGCTGGACATTGCCGACACAATGCCGGAGGTCTCCATTTGCTCGAGCAGTCGCGCAGCCCGGTTGTAGCCGATGCGCAGATGGCGCTGCACCAGCGAAATGGAGGCGCGGCGGTTTTTAAGCACGATTGACACGGCCTGGTCATAAAGCGGATCGGCCTCACCGTCGCCCTCGGTCAGACCGCCGAAGCCGACTGCACTGCCGGCATCGGCGCCTTCAGGAACCCCGCCTTCCAGAATGCCTTCGACATAGTCGGGCTCACCGGCGAGCTTCCAGTGCTCGGCAACCTTGTGGACTTCTTCGTCCGCGACAAAAGCGCCGTGAACCCGGACCGGGACACCGCTACCGGAGGCCAGCCAGAGCATGTCGCCCTGGCCAAGCAGGGACTCGGCGCCCATCTGGTCGAGAATTGTGCGTGAATCAATTTTGGATGACACCTGAAACGCAATCCGGGTCGGGATGTTTGCCTTGATCAGGCCGGTAATCACATCGACCGAAGGACGCTGGGTGGCGAGAATCAAATGGATACCAGCCGCCCGCGCTTTCTGGGCAAGCCGTGCGATCAGTTCTTCGATCTTCTTGCCAACCACCATCATCAGGTCGGCCAGCTCGTCAATAACCACCACAATCTGCGGCAACCGGCCGAGCGGCTCGGGCGCATCGGGCGTCAGTGAAAATGGATTGGGAATGGTGGTGCCGGCTTTTTCGCTTTCGTTGATCTTGGTGTTGTAACCGCTCAGGTTACGCACACCCAGCTTGCTCATCAGGCGGTAGCGGCGCTCCATTTCGGCCACGCACCAGTTCAGCGCGTTACCGGCCTGCTTCATGTCGGTGACCACCGGCGCGAGCAGATGCGGAATACCCTCGTAGACACTCAGCTCGAGCATCTTGGGGTCGATCATGATCATGCGCACTTCGCTGGGGTCTGCCTTGTACAGCATCGACAAGAGCATCGCGTTGATGCCCACCGACTTACCCGAGCCGGTCGTACCCGCAACCAGCACATGCGGCATTTTGGCCAGATCCGCGACGACCGGGTTACCGGCAATGTCCTTGCCCAGCGCCATCGTAATCGGTGACTTGCTGTCGGCATAAACGCGCGAACCCAGAATTTCAGACAAGCGCACCGTCTGGCGGCGCGGATTGGGCAGCTCAAGACCCATCAGGTTCTTGCCCGGTATGGTTTCAACGACGCGGATGGAAACCATGGCCAGCGCACGGGCAATGTCTTTGGACAGGTTAACGACCTGACTGCCTTTGACGCCGGTGGCCGGTTCGATCTCGTAGCGCGTGATCACCGGCCCCGGATAAGCGGCTTCGACTCTGGCGGCAACGTTGAAGTCGGCCAGCTTTTTCTCAATGAGGCGGGAGGTGTATTGCAGAGTTTCGTCCGAGACCAGCTGGCCTTCATTGGATGGCTTGTCCAGCAAGCCGACCGCTGGCAACTGGGTGTCGGCCGGCAGGTCTGAGAACAGAATGGACTGGGTTTCGGCGAACACGCGCTCGGACGGCTCAATGCGGGTCACGGGTGGCGCAATCTTGACCGGTTCGGGCGCTTCATCGAAATAGCGCCGTAATTCTTCGACTTGCTCATCGCGTTCTTCGGCAGCCACCTGGCCGGCACGCCGGTCCCGGAATGCGGAGATGCCTTGTACTGTCTTCAAGGCGACCCATTCTGCAGCAAAACCGACTTTCTCGGCGATACTCAGCCACGACATGCCGGTCCACAGGCTGAAACCGGCAGCCATCACGACCAGAATGAGCAACGTCCCGCCCACCGCGCCGAGCGAGCTCAACAAGACTTCAGACAGGGCATTACCAACCAGCCCGCCCGGTGCCAGCGGCAAGACGGCATTGATCGAGTGCAGGCGCGAGGCCTCCAGCGCAGTCGCGCCAACAAACAACAAGATGAATCCGACCCACCGCTCCCAGGCAAAACGGGGTAGCAAGTCTTCGGCGGGTTCATCAACAGCGTCGCCGGGGCGGTTCTTGATGCCGCGGTATACCGCCACACCCAGCATGACGACCAGCAGATACGCTGACAAACCAGTCAGGTACAAAAACAAATCCGAGAACCAGGCGCCGATCCGGCCACCGGCATTGCCGATCGAGTCGGTTTCGACGACATGCGACCAGCTTGGATCTTGCGGGTTGTAGGTAGCGAGGATCAGAAACAGAAAAAAGCCGAGCGCAGCCAATGCGATCCAGCGAATTTCATGGAGCAATCGGACAGCTCTTTCAGGAAGTCCGAAAGGCGTTGACGTCATGTTGGCCTCTTGGCCAGCTCGAGACGCGGAAGAGGCTCCCCGGCCGGAACGTTTTACTGGAATTTTATCGGCCAATGCGGCCGAACTGCTACGAGCCATTAATTCAGATATGCACTAATTTTTTCGCGAAGCACCAGTTTACCTTCAGGCATCGGAACAATATAGCCATCAATTTCCAGCCCCTTCATGACACGCGACACCATTTCGCGTGAGGCGCCAATCATTTTGGCAATTTCCTGGCGCGGTAATTTGCTACGAATAACGCGCTGTCCGCCTTGATTCTCGGAAAAATCCAGCAACACACGAGCAACCCGGCCATAGACATCCAGCAGTGCCAGGGTCTCGATTTTTTTGTCGGCTTCACGCAACCGTTTGACCAGACCGCGCATCACGGCGTTCGCCATTTCGGTGTTCTGGGCCAGCATTGCCTTGAAGCCGTCTTTGTTGATTGCCATGAAATCAGACGACTCAATCGTGATCACGCTTGCTGATCGAGGCGAGTCGTCGATTAAACTCATTTCGCCAAAGAATTCGCCTGAGGTCAGCACGGCAAGAATGACTTCTTTGCCTTCGGAGTCAGATCGCTGCACCTTGGCACGACCGGACAGCAGAATGTAAAGCGAGGTTGATGGCTCCCCCTCAGAGACGATCGTGCGGCCTTTGGGGTAATTGCGCCGCACCGAGCCAGCAGCAAGCATATCGACCTGTGCTTCGGTCAGGCTCGCAAAGAGCGGAACTCGTCGTAGAAAAGCTTTGTTTTCGTCGTGCGCCATAAGAAATCCTTGTGCTGCTCGGTGTGTTATTCGATGAGGGTCTGGTCTAGCCAACCAGTATAATTTCCAAAGCCTACTGCAATTGGGCTGTTTTTATTGAAGTTTCGGCCCTAAGCCGATAATTATTTTGAGTTTTTTGCAACGACGCGACCGACGAACGGCCGCTCTTAATCCCGGATACCGTGTTTCATGACCACTGAAAAAAAATGCCGTTTGTTGATCCTCGGGTCCGGCCCTGCGGGCTATACCGCGGCGGTTTATGCCGCCCGCGCCAACCTCAACCCAGTGCTGGTAACCGGCGTGGAGCAAGGCGGACAGCTCATGACCACCACTGACGTCGACAACTGGCCTGCCGACGCCCAGGGTGTGCAAGGGCCCGAACTGATGACGCGATTTCTCGCGCATGCTGACCGTTTCGGTACCGAAATAATTAACGATCAGATCCACACCGCAACGCTGACGAACGGCGAGCGCCGTTTGATCGGTGATCGTGCCGAATACGTCTGTGATGCGCTGATTATCGCCACCGGGGCTTCTGCAAAATACCTGGGTCTGCCCAGCGAAGAGAAATTCATGGGCAAAGGGGTTTCCGCATGCGCGACTTGCGACGGCTTTTTCTATCGCAACCAGAAAGTGGCTGTTGTGGGCGGAGGCAATACGGCCGTTGAGGAAGCGCTTTATCTGAGCAATATTGCCAGCGAAGTGCATCTGGTTCACAGACGCGACAAACTGCGGGCCGAGCCCATCATGATTGACAAATTGATGACCAAGGTCGAATCCGGAAAGATTATTCCCCATTGGTTTCACGAACTGAAAGAAGTCCTGGGCGACGACTCTGGCGTGACCGGCGTCCGGCTGCTGAACAATCAGTCTGACCAGGAAAAAGTAGTCGAACTGACCGGCTGTTTTATCGCAATCGGGCATCAACCGAACACCAGTCTGTTCGAGGGGCAGCTGGAAATGCCCGGCGGGTATATCACCGCCCGCTCCGGTCAGGCCGGCATGGCAACCGCCACCTCGATTGACGGCGTCTTTGCAGCCGGTGACGTGCAAGACCATGTCTACCGGCAAGCCATCACCAGTGCGGCAACCGGTTGCATGGCGGCCCTGGATGCGCAGCGCTACCTGGAATCACTTGACGGCTGAACCGCCAGCGGTTCGAGCTATTGATCCCTTGACCATGACGGGTTTGTTGCAATGGGCAAATCTTCCAAACGGCCTCGCGCCAGCCAGGTTGTCACCGATCTGGACGGTTTAAAACAAGTCGTCCAGGATCTCGGTGAAGAGCAGGCTCGCGCGGCCGAAGCCGCCCGGGCGGCGTTTGAAGTTGAAAACCGCGAGGTCATCGAACGCGCGCGGGAACAGCAACTGATCGATGATGAGCTTAGCGATGTCACCCCGCTTCGGCCGCAAGGCCGTAAGCCCCTGGAAACCAGCCGGCCCGACCCCACCCCCCGCCAGCGTGATCAGGACGAAAAAGCAGCGCTGCAAGCCTCGCTGTCTGATGACATCGGCATTGAGCAATACCTCGATACCGACGAGGAGTTGTCTTACCGGGCTGACGGCATCGGCCCGGAAGTGGTTCCGCGCCTGCGCCGCGGCACCTGGAAGATTTCCGGCCAGCTCGATCTGCATGGCCTACGCCGCGATGAGGCCCGCGATACGCTGGTGGCATTTCTGGATGATTGCCGTCGGCATAACCAGCGATGCGTGCGAATCATCCATGGAAAAGGGCTGGGCTCAGTCAATCGCGAGCCGGTTCTGAAGGGCAAGGTGCGCAAGTGGCTGGTGCAACGCTCGGATGTGCTGGCGTTCTGTCAGGCCCCGCCCAATGACGGCGGCAGCGGCGCGTTGCTGGTTTTGCTGGCGGGTTCAACCCGGCCTTGATCGACCCAGGCAGCTACGGCAAAGCTGCAAGCACCAGTTCTTTAACTTGGGCCAGACGCTTATAGCTCAGCACGGCCGGACTCATCGACTGAAGAGACTGACGCAGCAAGCCCGCCCGCGCGGGGTCAACTGACAACACCTCGCTCAGCGGCGCGACGAACACCCGGATCAGGAATATCACCGCGTTGTGCCCCGGCAGCGGCACCAGCAATTGCCGCTCACTACGAAAGTAAATTTCATCCAGCCCGCTCGCGCTACCCGGGGTTTGGTCCGCCGGGTGTTGAGACAGTTCAGGTGTCTCGGACAAGGTCCAGACAAAACGCCGCCAGACTGCGCCATCAAGCATCAGGCGGCTCAATGGCACGGCGGCGCTCTGGATCAAAGCTGCCTCAGGGACCGGCCGGTGAATCCGGGCAAAATCAAGCCCCACAACCCCAGCCGGGTCCCATCCGCTTGGCGCGGCAACGCTGAGAACCGCTGCGCGGAGCATTCCCGGCACCGGCGCATCAGCCCCGTCTGGCACCATCAGCACAAAGTCGTCCTGGATTGACCGGCGTAGCGCCAGTGCGCAGGCCGGCAAGCCCTCGGGGGCGCCATGCGCAGCCCCGATCTCGGCCTGGTCATCAACCAGCCTGATTCGGGCAGCCTGTAGCGCCTGCAGGCAGCCAGCTCTTGTCTGCGTCTGCCCGTCAAATGACATAACCAATGGCAAGCGCTTACGGTTCAGCGCCAGCTCCACCGCTTGCTGTGCCTGCGTAAAGGCTGGTGGGCTCACTGGGCTGAGATGATCAGACAACTCACCCGGGCAGCGCTCAAGCCCGGGCCGCATCTGAAAGACCGGCTCAACCGGAAAAGGCACCGCCTCCAAAATCGCTCGGCTTACTATAGCCACTCTCCTGAACTGTTTTGCCATGAACGAACAAACACCCGACACCGCTGCCAGTCTGCTCGAGATGCTGCCGTTTCTGTCTTACGAATGGCTGCCTGAACTGGCCATTGCGGGCGCCCTCGCCTGGGGGGCCGGCATCCGCCTTTATTTTGTCATCTTCGCGTTTGGTCTGGCTGGCTCGCTTGGCTGGTGGGACTTACCCACCCATCTGGAAGTCTTGCAGAACCCACTGGTGATAGGCGCGGCCGGCCTGATGGCCGCTGTAGAGTTGTTCGCCGACAAGATCCCGTATCTGGACAGCGTCTGGGATGCTGCCCACACGTTCATCCGAATACCGGCTGGCGCGTCACTGGCCGCCGCGACATTCGGCGATTCTGGCGCCGCGGTTGCGCTGGCCGCGGCGCTGCTGGGCGGCACGCTTACCGCCGCCACTCATCTGGGCAAATCAGGCTCGCGGGCGGCCGCCAACGCGTCGCCAGAGCCGTTCAGCAATGTGCTGATGTCGGTCGCAGAAGATGTGCTTGTCGTGGGCGGCAGCTGGACGGCAGTGAATTACCCGCTGATTTTTATCGGCCTGCTGGCGGTTTTTCTAATTGGCCTGCTGTTTTTGCTCGGCTTTATTGTCAGAGGCGTCAAAACCCTGATCAGGGACAAACCGTGGCAATCCTTCTCACTGCGCCGCCTGCGCACCAGGCCGGGCGACGAGCGGTGAGACACCCTGCTCCGGGGCCTCACGCGGCCTGATCTGGCTCAGATCGCAGAATCGCCGGTCTCGCCGGTACGGATCCGCACTGACTGCTGCATGTCGGATACGAAAATCTTGCCGTCGCCGATTCTGCCGGTCTTGGCTGCTTTGCCGATCGCCTCAATGACTTGATCCGTCAGATCGTCGGCAACCACCACTTCCACCTTGATTTTGGGCAGGAAATCGACCACATATTCGGCCCCGCGGTACAACTCGGTGTGCCCCTTCTGGCGGCCAAAACCCTTGACCTCGGTGACGGTCAGACCAGCCACGCCAACCTGCGCAAGTGACTCGCGAACCTCGTCGAGCTTGAATGGCTTAATTATGGCGGTGATCAGTTTCATGGCTTCTCCCTGTTTTATTCGCCGTATTTTGAAGTAATTGGGTATCGCCAGTCACGCCCGAACGCTCGATGTGTGACGCGAATACCCACCGGCGCCTGCCGTCGCTTGTATTCATTGATGCGGATCAACCGGACGACCCGCGTGACATCGGCCTGTGCGTAGCCGGCGGCCAGAATCTCGCTGACACTGCAATTTTGCTCCATGTACATCGCAAGAATACCGTCGAGGGTATCGTAATCAGGCAATGAGTCCTGATCGGTCTGGTCCTCCCGCAGCTCCGCGCTTGGCGCGCGGGTAATAATGCGCTCCGGAATAATCGGGGCATCGCCTTGCTCGTTGCGCCAGCTCGACAGGCGATAAACCAGGGTTTTGGCCAAATCCTTGATGACCGCAAAACCGCCGGCCATGTCGCCATACAAGGTGCAATACCCGACCGCCAACTCACTTTTGTTACCGGTAGTCAGCACGATTGACCCGTATTTGTTGGACAACGCCATAAGCAGGACGCCGCGAATCCGGGCCTGAATATTTTCTTCAGTGGTGTCTTCAGGCTGGCCGGCAAACTCCTCAGCCAGCGTATTTCGAAAAGCGTCAAACGGCTCCTTGATTGGCAGAATGTCATAGCGCACGCCCAGCCGAGCGGCCATGTCCTTGGCGTCTTCAAGAGAGATATCAGCCGTATACCGTGAAGGCATCATGATGGCCCGGACATTCTCGGCGCCAATCGCATCGACCGCTACCGCCAGGGTCAGCGCGGAATCCACACCGCCGGAAAGGCCCAGCAAGGCTCCCGGAAAACCGTTTTTGCCGAGATAATCCCGCACGCCCAGCACCAGCGTCTGATAGATCTGGGCTTCCAGGCTGAGCACCGGTTCAATTCGGCTTTCATCCAGCCTGACCAGGTTATCGGTTAAGTGCAGATTAACCGACAGCAAATCGGGTTCAAACGACTTGCCTTGCGCGACGATTTCTCCGCGCGCATCCAGCGCAAAAGAGACCCCGTCAAAAACGAGTTCATCCTGACCGCCCACCTGATTGACCGACAGAATCGGCACGCCCAGCGGTGTCACGTTTCGCCGCGCAATGTCGATCCGCAGATGTTGTTTGTCCAGGTGATACGGCGAAGCATTCAGGACGAGCAAAGCCTGTGCTCCGGCAGCAATCGATGCGGACGGGGCATACTGAAACCAGTAGTCCTCACAAATCACAACACCAAAAGTGATGCCATCGACGGTAAACACCAGCGGCGTGGCAGCCGGCTCAAAATACCGCTGCTCATCAAAGACGTCATAGTTGGGCAAGTCGTGTTTGCGGTATTCGCCGACAATCTCGCCGCCATGGATGACCTGGGCCGCGTTATAGCGCAGCGTACCGTCAAGAATCGGCAACCCCACCAGCACGAAGACGTCAAGCGCTGCTGTGCGGCGCCGGACTTCATCCATTGCCTCGTCGCACTTGGCATAGAATCCACGGCGTAGCAGCAAGTCTTCTGGCGGATAGCCCGTGAGTGAGAGTTCAGGGGTAACCAGCACCCTGGCGCCATCATGGGCCGCCGCTTCTGCAGCCGCAACAATTCGGTCTGCATTGCCGGAGAAGTCTCCGACCGTTTGATTCAGTTGAGCCAGCGCAACGCGCATCGTTATCTATGTCCCAGTCATCCCAAGACCTCAAGTATCGCATGCGCCTCGTCCCGGGGTTGTCGCAGGTCGATCCGCAAGCCTGGAATCGGCTGGTTGATGCAGAGCCGGGCTCGGTATTTGTTTGTTACGAGTGGCTTCGCGCGCTGGAAGACTCGGAATGTGTCGGCGAAAAAACCGGCTGGCAGCCCCTGCATCTGCTGCTGGAAGACGAGCAATCGGTACTGGTCGGCGCCATCCCTCTCTACGCCAAATACCACTCGTATGGCGAGTATGTGTTCGACTGGGCCTGGGCCGATGCCTTTCAGCGCAACGGCCGCGAGTATTACCCGAAGCTGCTCAGCGCAGTACCGTTTACCCCGATCGCAGGCGCCCGATTACTCACTGCCCCCGGCCCGAATCAGGCATTGATCCGACAAGCGCTGGCAGAGGCGTTGATTCAGCAGGCTAGCAAGGCCGGTGTTTCCTCAGCCCATGTGTTGTTCCCGGAGCCGGCCGCCCGTAAGGCGCTGGAAGACGCCGGGTACATGATTCGCCATGGCGTTCAGTTCCACTGGCACAACCAGGGCTTTCAGGACTTCGACCAGTTTCTGGCCGCGATGAGCCAGCCCAAGCGCAAGAAGATCCGCGCCGAGCGACGCAAAGTTGCCCAGGCCGGCGTTAACTGCCAGCGGCTGGTTGGCTCAGAGATCACCGAAGCGCACTGGGCGTTTTTTATCCGCTGCTACAACCAAACTTACCGGGAGCACCACTCAACCCCGTATCTGAATCTCGCGTTTTTTGAGCAGGTGGCGGCCAGCAAACCCGAGACTTTCATCATGATCGTCGCCAGTTGCGACTCGGAACCCGTCGCGGCAAGTTTGCTGGTCCGTGATGATCAGCGCATCTACGGCCGCTACTGGGGCGCGCTGCGCTGGATCGGCCACCTGCACTTTGAAGTGGCCTATTACCAGACGATTGAAGCGGCGATTGACCTGAACATCCAGGTGATAGAAGGCGGAGCCCAGGGCGAACACAAAATGTCGCGCGGATTCCTGCCGCAGCCGACCTGCTCGGCGCACTGGCTTGCCGAACAAGCGTTTGCCGACGCAGTTGATGATTTCCTGGCGCGTGAATCGCTGGCAATGAGTGGCTACATTGATGAGCTCAATGACCGCCAGCCGTTCAACAAGAGTATTGAGTCTTCTTCTTAATACGCCGGTTTGACTTCGGCTGAGTCGTAACGCTCAATGCCGGTTCTGATTTCACGCTCAGCCGCTGCCGGCCCGTCCCAGCCGACAATTTCAACCCACTTGCCTTTCTCGAGGTCTTTGTAGTGCTCGAAAAAGTGCTGAACCTGCGCAAGGCGGTCAGCGTTGATATCCTCGTAAGACTTCCAATGGCTGTAAATCGGCAAGACTTTGTCGATAGGTACGGCCAGCAGCTTGGCGTCTTCGCCCGCTTCGTCTTTCATGTTGAGCATCCCAAGTGGGCGACACCGCACGACCGCACCAACGGTCACCGGAAACGGGGTAATAACCAGCACATCGACCGGATCGCCGTCATCGGCGATGGTATGGGGGACGTACCCGTAGTTACACGGGTAGTGCATGGAGGTTCCCATGAACCGATCGACAAACAGCGCGCCGGTTTCCTTATCGACTTCATACTTGATGGGGTCCGCAGCCATCGGAATTTCGATGATCACATTGATGTCGTTCGGGATGTCGCGGCCGTAGCCAACTCGGTCAAGGTTCATGCTTAGTATTATCTCTCAATCAAAGGTGGGATTTTAGTCAGTTTTGTTGCAATGCACAATAGCGTGCGAATGGAGACAGGAATCAATGAGATTAGAAGGCAAAACAGCTCTGGTAACTGGCGCGGGGTCTGGGTTCGGAGAAGGCATTGCTCAGCGCTTCGCCCAGGAAGGCGCACGACTGATTATTAACGACATCAATGCCGAAAATGGCGAAAGAGTCGCTGAATCCATACGGGCGACGGGTGCTGAATGCCACTTTATTCAGGCAAACGTTGCCGATGGGGCCGATTTCGCCGCAAGCATCAAAGCCTCGATTGATCGTTACAACGGCCTGGACATTGTCGTGAACAATGCCGGCGTCTCCCACCTCAACCGCCCGATGCTGGAGGTCGACGAGGCAGAATTTGACCGCGTGTTCGCGATTAACGTCAAAAGCATCTACTGGTGCGCCCAGCATGCGGTGCCGGTCATGCAAAAGAAAGGCGGTGGCGCGATTATCAATATCGCCTCGACCGCCGGGGTCAGACCACGCCCCGGCCTGACCTGGTACAACGCCAGCAAAGGCGCACTCATCACATTAACCAAGAGCATGGCGGTCGAGCTGGCCCCGACCGGCATTCGTGTCAACGCGGTAAATCCGGTTGCCGGCGAAACCCCGTTGCTGGCCACCTTCATGGGAGAAGATACCCCTGAAAAGCGTGCTCAGTTTGTTTCAACCGTGCCGCTTGGGCGTCTGTCACAGCCATCGGATATTGCTACCGCCACTTTGTTTTATGCCGCTGACGAAGCCGCTTTCATTACGGGCACTTGTCTTGAGGTTGATGGCGGTCGCTGCATCTGAGCGGTTTTAATCAGTCCAGCCGATTAACCGACGGCGGCAGCGTCGTATCGGTCTGACCGGCCTCGGCGGGCACATCACCCGCCGAGGGTAATGACAAGACACCGGGCTTCTCGTTGGCCAGAGTCCGGTACAACTGGGTGGCCTCAGCACCCCGGCCGATTGCGTCGTACATTTCAGCCAGTGCCAGACGCGTAAACGGTGACGGTTCCAGTTCGTCTGCTTTCTTCAGAAATGCCTCTGCCTTACCCCACAAACCTTCGGCCAGACACAGCCGGCCAAGCGTAGCCAGTACCAGGGGATTGTCGGGGTGTCGGACCAGCCAGTTTTCGGCGCAGCGCAAGCGGTCGCTGTGTTTGATTGAATTCAACCGGGTAAACAGAATAAGCAGGCGCGGCTCAACCGACTCCAGTGTTCGCTTGTCTATTAATTTGAATGCCTGTTGCTCCTGACCACTCTGGGCAAACGCTTCGGCGGCCGCAACGATGATGTCAACATTTTCACGGTCGGCTCTGGACAAGCCCTTGAACAATTGCTCGACCCGCCCTGGCACCGTCACTGACTCTTCAAACAAAGACTCATAAGCGTTGACCCGGGTGGCCATGGCCGCCTGTTCCCCAAGGGCTTTCTTCTTGACCAGACGCGCAACCACCTCCAGGACGCGCTCCCATTGACCGGCCTGCTCCAGCGCCCTGAGTCGTAATCGCAATCCATAGTCGGAGCCGGCAGCCTTCGCGGGCAATGCATCCAGTGCTTCTAGCGCGGCGGCGGCATTCGTGCGATCGACCGCAACCTCCGCCATGAACATCAGGCGCGCGTCACGCAAGCTGGGATAAGCCTGCAACAAATGCAACCATCGATCTCGCTCGGTCACATCGCCCTGCCGATCCGCCGCGCGAGCCGCCAGCAAGGTCGCCGCACCAGCGGTTTCCGGATGCTTCATCGCTGCAGTGGCAAGCCGCGCGACTTCGTCCGAGCGCCCTTCGTTCAACGCCAGCAACGCCTGCCGCAAAGACTCATTGGCCTGAACTTTCTGGCGCGATGCACGCCAATTCTTGAATGCTCCCGGCGCTCTGATCGCCTGCAAGCCCACCCGCACAATCAAATACAGCGCAATAAAGCCGCCGATCAATAAAAGTGCGGCGGTATTGGCGCCAACATCGAAACGATGCGGCGGCAAGACGATTGAAACCATGCCATCCCGGTAACGCAGCAGCAAACCCAGCGCCACTGCCAGCACCAAGGCAACCGTCCAGGAAATCAATAGCTTCATGAGCGCCCTCGATCGGCTTGCGCCGGCAAATGCTTGCGAGCCGCCTGCAACGCCTTAAGACTTTGCTGAATGCTGCCGTCTGTAGGGGTGCCGGCAAGCGGTTCCAGTTCGGCGAGCGTCGCCAGGGCAGCAACAACCGTTTGGTCTGATTGGTCAAAATGCCGGTTCAGCCAGGCAACACAAAACGAGCGGTCGGCTTCAAAGCCGGCGCGATCGTGTTGTAGCAATGAAAGCCTGGCGCTGAGTAACCTGAGCCGCAGGTTCTCAGCCAGATAAAACCGTGCAGCCGCTGGCGTAAACCCCTGCCCGTCTGATTGGTCCGGCAGACTGACCAGCGCTTCGGACGACTTCACCACCCGTTTCCAGAAGCTGTCATCGGTTTTTTCTGCGTCGGCCCTGGCACCCGCCGAAGTTTGCGCCCTGGGGTCGCCCGGAAGCGCCAGATTCTCGACTTCGGCCGTCAACCGATGAAGCTGGTCTGCGGCCTGGACAATGCTTCGTTCGGATAACTTGAGCAGCGCTTCCCGGTCACTGTCCAGGGCCCGGGCCAGTGCGATCAGTTGCGGCATCTGAGCGCGGGCGACTCTTTCACGCGCCGCGCCGAGCAGACTCACCGGCGCGGCAAAATCGGTACTGCCGATCAACGCCCGGTTTGCCTGCGTCAGCAACGACTCAACCTCGTGTAGCGTCATCTGCAGACTGTCTTGCAAAGCGTTCTGGTAGAGCTGACGAAGCTGGTCTCGCTCCTGGCGCAGACGCTCGGCATCAGACTGCGCCGCCTCACTGGCTGCCATCGCACCGGGCAACCGATCTTCAAGCCGTGACAATCTGACCATCACCCCGTTGGATTTATCGGCCGCGGGCGTTGCGTTAGATCTCGTTGACTCAGTCTCACCCGGAGCCCGCGCCGGGACACTCGCGCCCTGCCCGGCATCAATGGTTGTCGTGTGAATCCAGAAAACGTAGGCGGCGCAGCCCAGGGCGACCAACATCGCAAGCCAGGAAACGGATGCATTGCCGGCCACCCGTCGAGCGCCGGCAACTCGCAAGCGTTTGGTTGTCATAAAAATCCGAGGAAAAGGTTTTGTTATGGGTTCGTTCAGCGCATCGACTGACGTTGCCACCATTGTATCGCCCCGACGGCCATTGAATTGTCGCCGGGTGCCGGCACCATCACCTGAAAACCACCGTCAGTCAGCTTTTGGGCGATCCGGGGATGGCTGACCATGCAGGGTTGCTGGCGCAGCCACGACTCAAAAGGCTTGCCCGTCGACCACGCGCACAATTGCCCGGCGTGGGCCACGCTGGTGACCAGGACCAGCGTCGGTTGATCCGACTGCGCAAGCCGTTCAAGCGCGGTCACTTCCTGGTCTTGCGGGGTCAACGACTGACGCTCGTATAGACACGCGACCGTGACCGACACAGCTTGCTTGCGATAGCTGTCAATCCAGTCGTCGCGCCCCTGAAGGCCGCGAATCACCAGAATCGATTGCAAGGCGTCCGCGCGCATGGCCGGCTCGACCAGCAAGGCATCAGCATCAAACGGGGACTGGCTCGGGCGGATAATCTTGTCAGTGCTTATCAAGTCACCGGCCTGGGCAAGCAGGCTCGCCTCGGTGCCCGCGCCGATAACCGCAATCGCGCCATCGCAGGCGCTGGCAAGCGCCGCGAGCTGATCGCGGGCAAACCAGACGGCCGACGGGCTGACGAAAATAACCCGGTCATAAGAGTGACTTAAACAGTCGGTCAGTTTCCGCGCGCCGCCAGGCAATGGTGTCAACTGCGAAAAACTCAATCGCCTGGCGGTGATTCCGGCCGCTTCAATTTGTTTGGCAATCCCCGTTACCCGCGGCCCGGGTTGGGTTAGAAGGACGGTAGCCAACGCTGGGCGCCTTGTGCGAGCAGGTCTGCGGCCGCCCGCTCGCCAAGCGCGTCGGCCTGGTCGAGGGTGGACACGTCGCCACTGACCAATGACTCAAGCACTTCTGTGCCATCGGGTGCGGCAACCCGGGCACACAACTCCAGATCACCCGAACCGTTAGGCTGACAAAACGCGGCCAGCGGCACCCGACAACTGCCGCCGAGGCGCCGCGAGACGGCACGCTCGACCGTTACTTCGAGGGTCGTCCTGGCATCAACCAATGGCGCCAGCCAGGCCTGCATGTCCTCCCGATCGCGGCGGATTTCGATTCCCAGCGCGCCCTGACCGGCAGCCGGCAGGCTCAGTGGGGGCGGAATGATTGAGCGGATGCGTTCCGCAAAACCCAGTCGCTTGAGTCCGGCGGCAGCCAGAATGATCGCGTCATACTCGCCGCGGTCCAGTTTGGCCATCCGGGTATTGATGTTGCCGCGCAAAGGCAGGATTTTCAGCCGGGGAAACTGCGCCAGCACCTGCGCCGCCCGCCGCAAACTGGACGTCCCCAGCCGAGCGCCGTCCGGCAGCGATTCAAGATCGGCATATTCAGACGAAACAAAAGCATCGCGAGGATCCTCACGAGCCATGATCGCGGCCAGAGAAAAACCGTCAGGCATGTCCATGGGGACATCTTTTAGCGAATGCACCGCCAGGTCTGCGCGGCCATCCAGTAATGCAACTTCCAGCTCTTTGATGAACAAGCCTTTGCCGCCAATTTCGGACAGCGGCTTGTCGAGGATGCGATCGCCCTGGGTGGTCATGCCCAGAATGCTGACCTCACACTGCGGATACAACCGGCGCAGGCGCTCTTGTACATGTAGCGCCTGCCACATGGCCAGTCGGCTCTCACGCGAGGCAATAACGAGTTTTTGAGGAAGCGGGTTGTCAGTGACGACAGCTTTCAATTCGGGATCAGACATAGTGCCCGAAAGTGTACCGGAGATGGACCGGCAAGAGCGGCGCCAGCGAGCGGCGCCCGAGCCGGGCGCCTGAGCTTCAGGCGCCCTGCGCGATCCCTAACTCACCAGATTCTTAACCGAGGACCACTGGCGTCGACTGACCGGCAAACGCTCATCAATGTCGCGCATTACCACTTGCCAGTAAGGGTCACCGGCTTCATTCTCACCAGACGGCGTGACCCGTTCAAAACCGGCAATCGCCGGTCGGGCGACCAGTGCATTGCGGTGAATCCGCACGAAGCGGTCACTGAACTCATCTTCGAGCGCGGTAAGCGACTCTTCGATCAGGAATTCACGCTCATTGGTCCGGACCGTGATGTATTTGAGCTCAGCCTTCAGGTAGACAATCTGTTCCAGCGGCACCAGGATGACACGGCCACGCTCATGGACTGACAAATGACGGCGGCGGGTCGAGGTTGCGCGGGCCAGTTGGTCGATCGCATCGGCATGCTCAGAAGGGGTGCGGGCAATCGCCTTATGCAAAGCTTCCAGCAAACGCTGGGCACGCACCGGCTTGAGCAGGTAGTCAACCGCCCTGACCTCAAACGCTTCGACAGCAAACTCGTCGAACGCCGTCACAAAAATAATCAGCGGCATCGGCTTGGGACTTTCGCCGGTTTGCGCCCGCACTGAGATATGCCGAGCCAGCTCAATACCGGTCATGTTCGGCATCTGAATGTCGAGCAGGACGATCTGCGGCTCGTTTAACTCAATTTGAGACAACGCCTCTGGTGCATTGGCCGCCTCGCCCAGGATGCGATGCGGAAAATCCGGGGACAAGTCAGCCAGCAGTTCGCGTAATCGCGAACGGGCTACCGGTTCGTCATCAACGATCAGTATCGAGGTTGGGTTTGACATCTCTGCGTCTTCTCTCTTTTCTGTAAGGAAACACCAAGGTGGCTCTGAAGAGTCCGTCCTCGGCAGCGGTAACCAACTGCCCTTCCACATCGAACGTCAGAGACAATCTCTCCCGTATGTTCGACAAGGCCATCTGGTTACCAGGTCGGGTCGGTTGCGCTTCCGCAAGCGGATTAACAATATCGACCCGGACTCTTTCACCAGTTTTGGCAATCGTTATGGTGATTTGACCACGCTCACTGCGGGGTTCAATGCCGTGATGAACGGCATTTTCAATCAGGGGTTGCAACAATAGCGACGGTAACAAGGCGTCACCGGGCATATCTTCCACATGCCATTCAACGCTGAGGCGCTCAGGCAGTCGTAGCTTTTCAATCTCCAGATACTCTTTGCAGAGCAGGACTTCTTCATCCAGCGGCACCAGCTCGCGGCTGTCCTTCATAAACACTCTGAACAGATCAGCGAGATTCTCGAGTGTGCGTTCAGCCTGACGGGCATCACTGCGCATCAGACCCAAAACGGTATTCAGACTGTTAAACAGGAAATGCGGCCGAATCCGGGCCTGCAAGGCCTGGAGCCGGCCTTCCGCCTGTGCCGGCTGCAGAGACAGATTGCGCAACGACAACCAGGTAACCAGCGCGGCCGTGATTCCGGCAGCCAGCAAGCCCTTGGCCGCGGCCCAGCCGATCAGGTCCAGCCCCCGCAGATCAGGGGCCAGAACCGAGGACACCACCAGGCAGACCAGCGTGGTCACGCTGGCAGCAACCGCCAGGCCGATCGCCCATTGCAGAACACGCGGCGAGCCATTAACCGCTTTGCGCAGCGGACACAGCAGTGCCAGGGTTACCAACACGGCGGGTTCAGCGACGGCGGCGGCGGTCAGAAACGCGGCAAACGCCGCTTTGAGGCTGGAAGCACTGGCCAGCGTCACGAGGACCAGACCAATATTGACGACGCCCATCACCCGGACGATTGTGCCGAGGTTGCAACAATCGGGCAGGACGGGAAACCCGGCACCATCGGTTTGTCTTCTGGCCTGCTCTGCTTCGATCTGAGCAGTGCTCGCAGGCTTCCCCACCGCAGGCTTTCTGGCCGCAGCCATACTGCCTGCCGGTGCCGAGCCGGCGGTTTGCACTGTGTTGGTCATGTTGGATACTAGAATTAGAGGATACGACTACGCACAGCCGAGCATAGCGACCGATATAATCGGCTGACCAGAACAACTCACCCAACCTGTTGTCTTTTATCGACAAATTTGACATGTCCAATCAGCTTTCCAACAAGTCTTCCGGATGGTCCGGGCTTTTTTCCGAACCCATGAGCGAGTTGGTGAAGCGTTACACCGCCTCGGTCAACTTCGATCAACGCCTGGCCATGGCGGATATTCAAGGCTCTCAGGCACACGCCGAGATGCTCCACCAGCAGAAAATCATCACCGAACAGGATCTCACCGCGATTCTGTCCGGTCTGGAGACGATCCGCACCGAGATTCAGGCCGGGCAGTTCAACTGGTCCCTGGATCTTGAAGACGTTCACCTGAATATTGAGGCCCGCCTGACCGAACTGATCGGTGTTGCCGGTAAACGGCTGCACACAGGCCGCTCGCGTAATGATCAGGTCGCCACGGATATCCGGCTCTGGCTGCGCGAAACCATCGACGGCTGCCTGGCACAACTGACGTCTTTACAAACGGGGCTGGTTGACCTGGCCGAACAACATGCCGCCACCATCATGCCCGGTTTCACCCATTTGCAGGTCGCTCAGCCGGTCACGTTCGGCCATCACCTGATGGCTTATGTCGAGATGTTCGCCCGTGACGCCGAGCGCCTCCAGGACTGTCGTCGCCGGGTTAACCGCCTGCCACTGGGCGCAGCCGCGCTGGCTGGCACGACGTTTCCGATCGACCGGGCTGCGGTAGCCGAACGCCTCGGATTTGAAGCGGTTGCCGCAAACTCACTGGACGCAGTCTCTGACCGGGACTTCGCGATTGAATTCTGCGCGGCTGCGGGCATCCTGATGATGCATGTCTCCCGATTTTCAGAAGAGCTCGTGAGCTGGATGTCGCCGGCCATTGCTTTTGTCAGCCTGCCTGACCGCTATTGCACTGGCTCATCAATCATGCCGCAAAAGAAAAACCCGGATGTCCCGGAACTGGCGCGCGGCAAGACCGGCCGGGTCTACGGCCATCTGATCTCCTTGCTAACCCTGATGAAAGGCCAGCCACTGGCCTACAACAAAGACAATCAGGAAGATAAGGAGCCGCTGTTTGACACCGCTGACACTTTGCTCGAGACCTTACGCATTTTCAGCGAGATGGTGCCGGGCATTGAACCAAACCCCGATCGGATGCGGGCGGCTGCTGCACAGGGTTTTGCCACCGCAACCGATCTTGCCGACTATCTGGTCCGACAAGGGCTGCCCTTCCGGGAGGCGCACGAAGTGGTTGCCCTGGCAGTAAAAGCAGCCACTGCCCAGAAAGTTGACCTCTCCGATCTGAGTCTGGCCGAACTCAAAGGCTTTTCTTCGTTAATCGGCGACGATGTCAAAGCAGCACTGACCCTTGAGGCCTGTATTGCAGCACGCGACCATGTTGGCGGCACGTCACCGAATCAGGTCAAGATAGCGATCAATAACGCCCGCAAGCGTCTCGCGACGTAGACCGGGGCCGGCGCCGGGCGTTATTTACCAGGCAGCCCACTTATACTCAGCGGGTTCTGGTCTATTATTGCGCCAGCTCTCATTAAAAGAAATAACTTTTCGTATCACGCAACGGTATTGATTCATTCCATCCCAAGGAGACTCAAATGGAAAGACGTAAATTTCTTAAGTCCGCTGCCGCCACTGGCGCTGGCGCAACCGCAGCAGTTGTCGCTGCCCCGGCTATCGCCCAAGGCAAGAAAGAGATGGTTATCGTCTCAACTTGGCCGCGCGACTTCCCAGGCCTCGGTATCAGCGCCCAACGCCTCGCCGCCCGGATTACCGAGCTGACCGAAGGCAAGATCACCACCAAATATTTCGCCGCCGGTGAGCGCGTTGGCGCATTTGACTCATTCGACGAGGTCGCTTCCGGCAATGCCCAGGCTTATATCGGGGCCGATTACTACTGGAAGGGCAAGCACCCGGCATTCGCCTACTTCACCTCAGTGCCGTTCGGCATGACCACCAATGAATACAACGCCTGGATCAAGTTTGGCGGCGGCCAGAAACTCTGGGATGCTGTTGGCGCCGAATTCGGCATCAAAGGTCTGGTTGCAGGCTCTACCGGCACCCAGATGGGCGGCTGGTTTAACAAGGAAATCGAAACCGCAGAAGACCTCAAAGGTCTGAAGATGCGTATTCCGGGCCTGGGCGGCGATGTCATGGCCAAGCTCGGTGCCTCCCCAGTCTCGCTGCCAGGCGGCCAGATCTATGAAAACCTGGTTTCAGGCGCGGTTGATGCCACTGAGTGGGTTGGTCCGTTTAACGACTACTTCATGAAATTCTATGAAGCGGCCAAGTACTACTACTACCCGGGCATGCACGAGCCGGGCAGCACCATTGCCTTCGGCATGAACGCCAAGTTCTGGAACTCACTGAGCAAGCACGAGCAGGCAGTTGTGACGGCGGCCTGTCTGGAAGAAAACGCTTTGCAATACGACGAAGGCAATGCCAAGAACGGTGAGTATCTGGCCAAGCTGGTCAACGACCACGGTGTTGAACTGCGCCAGTTCAGCGACGAGATCTACGACAGCTTCGGCGAAGCCTCACAAGCCGTGTTTGAAGAGACCCGCGCACACAGCGCGCTGGCCAAGCAAGTCAATGACGACTACATGAAGGCACTTAAAGAGCTCGCAGGCTGGGGCAAGATTGCTGAAGTTGCTTACAGCAACCAACGCAACCGCGTGCTTGGCATCTAATCGTCAGACTCGGGACGGCATTTTTCCAGCCGTCCGGAAACAGCAGTAATTAGCGCAGGGCTCAGCACCAGTTGAGCCCTGCTCTCAATATAGACAGGAGTAAATCGAATGGCTTCGTCTGATGCCGCAGGCGTAACCAGCAGCTCAAATTTTCTGATCAGAGCTTTTTCCTGGTGCATGCTGCTGACCTTATTCATGTTTCTCGTGAACAACTACCTGACCGTCGGCATGAAGTGGCCAGGCATATCCCCTGTTTTTTCGGATGAACCGATCGCCGGACAAAGCTGGCTGCAACTTGTCCTGTACGCGCTCGGCCTGGCAGCGGCTGTTTTCTATGTCATTAAGACAAGCACTCGTAGCCTCCGGGTCGATAGCGAAGCCATCGCGCGGTTCAACGGCTTTCTAATTCGCGCGGCATTCTGGGCTGTTTTTCTGGTCGGCCTGGCCGACGCCGCAATTTCCTTCTTACGGGTCGAGGGTCTGCTGAATCACTTTGTCAGCGACGCCATCATCTCGGAACTTGGCCGCGCGCAATTTCGCGGCCCCTATGTTCATTTGCCACTGATGCTGCTCGGCCTGTTGATTGCCGTGTTCACCCGCTCGCTGGGATTCATCTGGCTGACGCTATTGATTGTGATTGCCGAACTGACCATTGTGTTTACCCGCTTTGTTTTCTCCTATGAACAAGCCTTCATGGGTGATCTGGTCAGGTTCTGGTACGCCGCCTTGTTCCTGTTTGCCAGTGCTTATACGCTGCAGGAGGAAGGCCATGTCCGCGTGGATGTTTTCTACGCCGGCTTCAAAGACAAGACCAAGGGTTTTGTCAATGCCTGGGGCTCTTTGTTGCTGGGCATAGTCGTCTGCTGGGTCATCCTGATCACCGGGATGGGCAGCCGCTCGGCCATTATCAATAGCCCAATGCTGAACTATGAAATCTCGCAATCGGGTTTTGGGATGTACACCAAGTATCTGATGGCCGGCTTTCTGGGTGTCTTTGCGATCACGATGATGATTCAGTTTGTCAGCTACTTGCTTGAGTCGGTTGCAGATTACCGTGGTGAAGCCGGCAAGAGAGAAATGCCTGAGGCGCCGGCGCACTAGCGCCGAACCTGTACCAACCAACCGTCCCTGACCCACTTAATCCGGCCCACCCGGCCGCACTTAGATAAAACGGAAGCTGTTCGCGAATGGAACTGTACTTTCTCGCCCTGCTGATTATTCTCATGGCCATCGCTCTGGCATCAGGCTATCCGGTCGCGTTCGCCCTGCCCGGCTCTGCCATTCTGAGCATCGCGGCGGCGGCCGGAGCAGGCTACCTGTTTGCCGACGACCCGAACGCCTACTTCCACCAGGGGAGCGCCTCACAATGGCTCAGCGCGGGGGTGACGAATCTGCGCGGCGTGTACTGGGAGGTTGAACGAGACACGCTGATTGCAATCCCCTTGTTTATCTTCATGGGCATCATGCTGCAGCGCTCCAAGATCGCTGAAGACCTGTTAATGACCATGGCCCAGTTATTTGGCCCGATCCGGGGCGGCCTTGGCATCTCGGTTGTTTTCGTGGGCGCGCTATTGGCGGCGACCACCGGCATACTGGGTGCGACGGTTGTCGCCATGGGTTTGATCTCGCTACCGGCAATGCTGCGCAACAACTACAGCGTCCCCCTGGCAACCGGCACTATCGCTGCGTCCGGAACCCTGGGCCAGATCATCCCGCCGTCTATTGTCCTGATCATTCTGGCCGATCAACTGGCCAGTTCGGTCGACCAGGCCGGCACGGCCCGCCAGGCTTTGTACAAAACGGCCACCGGCCAGATTTCAATGCCGTCCGAATTTGCGGTGGTGTCCACCAGCGCCGGCGAAATGTTTCTCGGCGCGCTTGTGCCCGGCATATTGCTTGTCCTGCTGTACATGTTGTACATCCTGGTCAATGCGCTGATCAATCCCAAGGTCGCTCCCGCCGTCCCGCGTGACGGCGCTCTGGACAAAGCCTTTCTGGGCAAAGTGATTGTGACCCTGGTGCCGCCGCTGGCGCTGATTTTCCTGGTGCTGGGATCGATTCTTGCAGGCATTGCCACGGTCAACCAGGCTGGCGCCATCGGCGCGGCCGGCGCGATCATCATGGCCGGCTACCGCCTGCACGAAGGCAGACGTTTTGCCTACCTGCCAGCCATCATTGCGCTGGTGTGCCTGGTTGGGCTGACCTGGGTTCTGAGCAACTACAACACCAACGTCAAGAGCATCAATACGCCCGATGATGAATTCGGTTTGACGATGGCAATTGTTTTTGTTGCCGGCCTGCTGCTATCGTTGCTGTGGAGTGGCTGGCGCGCCTATCGCACGGACAAGACCCTCAACGGGGTGATGGTTGAAACCGCAAAAACAACCTCGCTGGTTTTCATCATTCTGCTGGGTGCAGCGATGTTGACCGCCGCTTTCCGGGCGTTTGGTGGCGAAGACATCGTTCGCGACTTTCTGAACTCCCTGCCCGGCGGCTTCTGGTCACAGTTTGTGATCGTGATGGGCGTGATTTTTCTGCTCGGCTTCTTTCTCGACTTCATCGAAATTGCGGTGGTTGTCGTACCGATAGTTGCGCCGATTCTGCTGGCCGACCCCTCGGCCAACATCACCGCTGTCTGGCTGGGCGTCATGATTGGTCTGAATATTCAGACCTCGTTCCTGACCCCGCCGTTTGGCTTTGCCTTGTTCTACCTGCGCGGTGTTGCACCGGCAGTCGTCAAAACACTGGATATCTACAAAGGCGTTATTCCGTTTATCGCCCTGCAACTGATTGCCCTGGCTATCGTTGGCTATACCCCGCAACTGGTCAACTATGTGCCGAACCGGGTTTCGTTTACCTCCGAGACGGCCCCCCCGCCCCGCAACCCGAAATTGCAATATTGCCTTGAGGAGTATGTCGCCGATCAATTCGTCAGCCAAGGCAGCCAGATCAAGTCCGCAATCGAGTCGGCGCGCACGCTTGACACCAGTTACCTGCCCAAAAAAGTCGGCAAGAAACTGAGCAGCAGCTATGCCAGCGCCGCCAAGGCGATCGACTTACTGGGTGAAGCGCGCACAGCAGAGCAATCCGTACTCGCCGCCTCTGATGAGTTTCGACCGCTCCATACCCAAGTGCGCGCCATCGAGAAACGAGCTGGCAGACTTGAGCGCCAGATTGAGGAGCTTGAAACCACATTGAGCCGAACCCGCGGCGATCAGAATGCAGCTGTTCGGGCCGACCTTGAAACAAGCATCGCAGCGCTGAAACAAACCCTCGATCAAACCAACGGCCAGATCCCGGCCGACTGGGCGGAGCGCAGCAAGACGTTCGGCGAATTGGTCAAGACTGAACTGAAAGCCCGTAACCTGTACCGCCGAACCGCGGACAAAGGCTACGAACCGGTCAGTGAAATGCTGGAGATACTCGCTGACAATGATGCACTCGCAAGTCTCGAAAACGAGGTCAAAGGCCTGCCGGCGATTATCGCAGCGGGCGAGCCGGCCGCGCTGGTAGAGACCGTCTCTGAGGTTTACGCCAAGGTTCGCTCTATTGAAGGCGCCGCCGACGTCAGGTCCGCGCTGTCCAAAGCACGCAGAGCACTCAAGGCACGCACGCCTAATAAAGAGAATGCGCTTAAGTCAGCCGAGCAGGCAATCAAACTCTTTGATGCTCAGATTGCCTGGCGCAAACAAGCGGCTACCGAACTTGCCCCCAAACTGACCACTTACAATGCGACCATTCGTGAAACCATTGGTGCCCGTCTGCAACCGTCTCTTTCCAAAGAGCAGGCCTTGTTCATTGCCTCCTGCAGTTCAGGGCACCGGGATGTGTCGCTTAGTTTCTAGGCACAAGCCAGGCAGCAATGCCACGATTGCCTGACAATGACTCTTTTAAGGCAATCGTGCGCGGTTACACATTCGAGGCCGCTTCAGCAGAATTGAGCGCTTTATGAGAGTATCTGGGGTCTTCTCGTTCCAGGACTGCATGTGCACTCCGCTTTTCCCCTCATTTTTGGTTTGTTATGCGCGGGTTGTCTTGGAAGCACCGACTCACCGGCCCAATCGACACCCGATGCCGGCGCAACATTCAAAAGCTGCGCCGCCAACATCGCAGGCCGGCCGCTGACAGTCGGCGTCGAAAACGCTGACATTCCCGTAGTACCCAAGCCCACCAAGGGCGCCGTATTCATCGATCCGGCCTACAACTCCTGCCTGGTCAGAGCCACCGATCATGCCGAGGAACGCCCCAACGGTTTTGCCCGTAGCGACTACTCCAGGCGCCAGGCGTTCAACGCCGACAATTCCCGCTTTATCGTCTATGCCTTCGATGGCTACTGGCACCTTTACGACGCCACGACCTTCGAATGGCTGGCTGAGCTTTCCGGCCCTGCCTCAGATGCCGAACCGCAATGGCATCCTGAAAACCCGGATCTGCTGTATTACCTGCCAACGGTTGGCGCCGGCATGACCGTGCATGAACTGAATGTCCAAACAGCCAGTGAGCGGACGGTCGGTGACCTCGCCGATCGACTCACCGCGCGCTGGCCAACAGCAAACGCCGCCTGGACACGCAGCGAAGGCTCACCGTCCGCTGACGGCCGTTACTGGGCGTTCCAGGTCGATGACGCGCAATTCCAGGGGCTGGGCCTGGCGGTCTGGGATATGCAGGAAGATCAGATCATCGCGACCCTGGATACCAGCGAGCGGCCAGACCATTTGAGCATGAGCCCATCGGGCAGGTTCGTGGTGGTGTCCGGCTCATCCGGCACGGTTGTCCTGGACCGAGATCTGCAAAACAGTCGCCTGTTACAGGCCCGCACTGAACACTCTGATCTGGCTATCGGTGCGAACGGCCATGACTATTACGTCTCGATCGACTATGCATCCAACGAAGGCTGGATCTTCATGACTGACCTGGAAACCGGCCAGCGCACCAACCTGATCGAGACCTACCTGAACGGCAGCGCAACAGCAGTACATTTTTCAGGCAAAGGTTATCAGGCGCCCGGCTGGGTGCTGGTTTCAACCTACGCGCCGGTCAAGCAAAAAGAGTGGTTACACGACAAGCTCTTCGTCATGGAGCTGGCGGCCAATCCGCGTATCGTGCCGCTCGCGCATCATCACTCTATCGCTGCCAGCTATTGGGCCGAACCACACGCAACCGTGAGCCGCGACTTCAGCCGCGTGCTGTTCAGCTCCAACTGGGGCGTCAACAGCGAAACCGACATCGATGCCTATCTGCTTCAGATCAGGGACGGCGTCATTCCCTAGCCCGACCTACGACCCGGTGCGCAAGGTGCCCAGGCCGATCCCGGTCGCACCGAAGCCGCCATCAACGGCAATTTCCTGCCCGTTGACGTAAGAGCTTTCCGGGCCGCACAAAAAAACCACCACGTTTGCAATCTCCTGCTCCGTGCCATAACGGTTCAGCGGAATCGCCTGATGGTAGTCGGCCCGAATCTCGGCTGAATGGACCTTCTTGGCCATTTCAGTATCGACCGGCCCCGGCGCAACCGCGTTTACCCGCACCCCTTGATTGCCCAGTTCTGCCGCCATCTGGGTCGTCAGGTGGGCCAGCGCCGCTTTGCTTGTCCCGTAAGCAGTACGCAGCGTACTGGCGCGCAAACCGGATATCGAGGTGATGTTGACGATACTGCCGCCACCAGCGAGTAAATACGGCAGGCAGGCCTGCGAACAGTAAAACGCCCCGCTTAGGTTGGTGGCCAGAATTGCTGACCAGTCGTCGTTACGCGTCTCGGCAAACGAACAGAAAGTGGCAATACCGGCATTGTTGACCAGAGCATCCACAGAACCGAAGCGTTGATGAATGCTGGCCACACTCGCAACAACCGCATCCGGGTCAGACACATCGCAAGTCAACGCCAATACCGACTCAGAGCTGATTCTCCCGGCAGCCGCGGCAAGCGTTTGTTCGTCTATATCCAGCATGCCAACGTTGTAGCCTTCGGACAAGAAGCGGTTTGTGATGGCAAGTCCGATACCGCGCGCCGCGCCGGTGACAATCGCTGTTTTCATCAGAGTCTCTGTTCAAGTAAAGGGCGAAGGCTACCATTGAGTCCTCAACTCGCCGAGGCAGCGCTTAAGCGCTTTCAGCATCCGCGATCGTAATTCCTGGAACCAGCGCATCGCGCCAATGCGGTAAATTACGACTGTGTCTATTGCCAACCCATGCAGGAAACATTTCATGAACCCCTATCTGAATTTAGCGCGTCGTCAGGTCCTCGCTCTAGCCTCTCTGGTCTTTGGCGGGCTTTTGCTGCTCAATGCAACTACGGTCTCCGCCCACGGACCGACCCGACAAAAAGTCACCGAGAAAATTGAAATCAATGCGCCAGCAGATAAAGTCTGGGCGTTGATCAGTGACTTTGCCGGTGCTGCCAGTTGGCTCCCGATGGTCGAAAGCTCTACCGGTGAAGGCGGTAACGAACCCGGTGCCACCCGCACACTGGTCTTGAAGCCCGGCGCCGAAATCAAGGAGTTGCTGAAGAAATACGATGCCGACAAGATGATGTACAAGTACCGCATTCCCGGCAAAACTCATGACGTGAAAATCCTGCCGGTAACCAACTACGCTTCGACCATCAAAGTCACCAGCAACGGCACTGGCAGTACCGTCACCTGGAAAGCCGGCTTTTATCGCGGCTACCCCAACAACGATCCGCCCGAAGAGCTGAATGATGAGGCCGCCGTCGCCGCCGTCACTGCGGTCTACAAAGCCGGTCTGGCCAACCTCAAGAAACTGGCTGAACAATAAGCCATGCGAGCACTGGCTTGCCGGCTGCTTGGCAGTTTACTCAGCGCCGGCTTACTGGCGCTGTCCAGCGCCAGTGCCGCGCCACTGGTGTTCGCGACGAATCAAAAATCGAATACTGTTTCAGTCATTGATACGGCCACTCGGCAAGTGCTGAAGACCATTCCGGTCGGCAACCAGCCGGCCGGCGTCAGCGTGACACCAGACGGACGCTTTACTCTGGTGTCAAACCCAGGTGACGGCACCGTGTCAGTCATCTCAGTCGACTCATTGTCGGTTGTTAAGCAGTTTGAAACCGGACCGGGGCCATTGGCGATATTGGCGACGGATCAGTCTGCCTATGTCGCTGACTGGCACGCCAACAAAGTCCAGGTTTTTTCAACCAAAAGCTGGCAACTGATCGGTGAAATCCCTACCGGTAAAGCGCCTTCCGGGCTGGCCTATGACCCCGACGAACAGATTCTCTTTGTGGCGGTTCGCGACGAAAACCAGGTGTTGCGAATTAATGCCCAAACCCTCAGCGTTGTGGCAACGGCGGCCACTGGTGAACGCCCGTTTGGCATTACCTTCGACCCTCACCTGCGCCGAATCTACACCGCGAATGTTGCGAGCAATACCGTCACCGTGCTTGACTCAAAAAGCCTGACCCGGTTGGGCGAAATAGCCGTCGGTGAAAGACCTTATGCGGTCGGCGTTGCGCTGCAAGGCACTCGCGCGTTTTCAACCAATCAGTATGACGACTCACTAAGCGTAATTGATACCGCAAGTCTGACGGTAACCCAAACGATTGAAGTCGGCGAATATCCCGAAGGCATTGACACTCATCCCCACGATGAACAGATCTGGGTGGCCAACTGGTTTGACAATTCCATGACGGTCGTTGATGCCCGCACACTTGATGTCATCGTGACAATTCCGACCGGCGACGGCACCCGGGCCTACGGGAATTTTTTCGCGCCACCCTACTGACGTATCTCGTTACTGATTGTGCCGACCCCTTCCAGGTTGACCGTGATGACATCACCATTGCCCACGGCGCGGGTACGTCCGGGCGTTCCCATGAAAATCATGTCTCCGGGTTCCAGCGTGAAGTAGCGGCTAAGATAACTGATTACCTTGGCAGGCTTGTGAATCATGTTTGCGGTGCTTTCCTGCTGCACAATCTGGCCATTCAGCCGCGTCGTCAACAACAGATTGTTATAGTCCAGCCCGGTCACTACCGCCGGACCTACCGGACCGAATCCGTCACTGGCTTTGGCACGCATCCATTGCAGATCACTCGACTGCCAACTCCGTTCGGTGAGATCATTACCCACCGATATTCCGAATATATAGTCCGGAGCCTGCGCTTCTGTTATGTTTTTTGCCGGTCGACCTATCACAAGCACCATCTCGCCTTCGAAGTGAACATTGCGGGCATCCTGCGGCAGCTCGATTGCTTGCTGATGTCCGATCAGTGAAGTTGGCAGTTTCAGAAACAATGGCGGTGGCGCGCTCGAGGCTGACGAGATATGGCTGGCAAAATTCATCCCGACCGCAAAAACCTTTTGCGCCTTGGCCGGCGGCAACAGGCGCACGGTAGCAAGGCCTACCTCCTTGTCGGATTCGGCCGACAACGGAAACAGTCCACCGGAAAGCTCGGTGATTGTCTGGTCACGTAGTACACCGAAATGCTCGATCCCATTCGCTTCGTAGCGCACATAAGCCACCGGTTCTTTATTCGTTTCAGCCATAGCCACCAGCGGAGCCAGGACCAGCAAAATACAAATCAAGAGTGTTGATTTCATAGGAGTTATCTCCGGAATCAGGCAAAAGACGGGCGTCTGAGAGTCCGAGTATGACAGCACTCCCGCACACATTTCCCCTCACCTTTCATCGGCTTCGGCATTCGACTGCGGCCCAAACGCCGGCCTATTCCGCCGATCGCGACACGCCTGCCGATTAATAATGTCTTATGAGTTTAAGGCCATTTTGCGGCGAAAAGTGGTCAAACAAGCAAGAGACTGCCACCGACTTCGCCGCAGAAGCCCGTCAAATAAAGGTTTGGAATGACTGATCAACTATCGCAACCGCCTCTCTCGGACCAAAACATGCCCAGGCCGAAATCCGGTATTGCCAATTTCTTTACCTATCATGGCATTTGGGCACCGGGCGTGCGCCTGTTCCGGCGAATTGGCTTTGCTGCAAAAGCAGTCATCATTACTTTGGCGTTTGCCATTCCGTTGTTGTCAGTGCTCGCCTGGCAGTTGGCTGGCCACCACGAACGGACCTATCAGGCCCGCCTGGATCTGCTGCAACAACATGTCGAAATTGCCGTTGGGACAGTGTCCTCGTTTTATCAGCAAACGCTGGCCGGCGAGATTACGGTTGACGAGGCGCAAGCGGCCGCCTTGAAGGCTGTTTCCCTGATACGCTTCAACGGCAAAGACTACTTCTGGATCAACGACTTGCAGGCCAGAATACTCATGCACCCTGTCAAGCCAGCGCTTGATGGAACCGACGGAAGCAAAATCATTGATCCAAACGGCGTCGCTATCTTTAGCGAGTTCGCCCGCACTGCCCGTAACCACGGCAAAGGCTATGTCAACTACCAGTGGCCGAAACCCGGCGTCGACCGTCCCGCAGACAAGGTCTCATTCGTTGCGGCATTCAAACCCTGGGGCTGGGTCATTGGTACCGGCCTCTACATTGATGACTTAGAGAAAGTCAAAAGAGATGAGGTTGTCCTAACCGTAGGAGTCGTCTCAATTGCCCTGATATTCGCGGGCTACCTTTTTGTCTGCTTTTATCGGGTCATGGACGGAGGCCTTCGGGAGACCCGCCGGCACCTTCGGGCGATGAGTGTCGGCGATCTGACAACTTCGCCATCACCCTGGGGTAAAGATGAGGCGGCCAGCCTGATGCTGGACCTACGCCATGTGCAAGATTCGCTACGCGGCACAGTACTGAAAGTGCGGCAGTCAAGCGAATCAATTGTCCACTCCAGTGTCGAAATTGCCTCCGGCACGGCGGATCTCTCGACCCGCACGGAGCAAGCCGCCAATAGCCTTGAACAATCCGCGGCCGCGATGGAGCAGATTTCGACCAATGTCCGCATGACGGCAGACAATATTCGGGAAGCCTCCTCAGTTGCGCAGCTTAATGCGCAAAGCGCAATTGACGGCGGGCATGTCATGCGAAACGTCGTCCAGACAATGGAAGGTATTCACGCCTCCTCAGCCAAGATCAGCGAAATCATCGGAACCATAGACGGAATTACCTTCCAGACCAACCTGTTGGCGCTCAATGCCGCAGTCGAAGCAGCACGCGCGGGAGAGCAAGGCCGTGGCTTTGCCATTGTTGCCAATGAGGTTCGCGCGCTGGCACAGCGAAGCGCCCAAGCCGCCTTTGAAGTAAAGACCCTGATCACTGGCAGCGTCGAGCAAATCGAAAGCGGTACGCATATCGTCCGAAAAGCGGCTTCAACGATTGAGGATATTCTGGACTCCTCCCAGCGCGTCGATGCTTTGCTCGGCGAAGTGGCAACCGCTGCACAGGAACAGACTCAAGGAGTCAGTCACGTGGGGACAGCGGTGCAGGATCTCGACCGGATGACCGATCAAAACGCCGCAATGGTCGCGGAGACTTATTCGGGAGCAAACGCCATGAAACAACAGGCCCAGACTCTTGCGCAATCGGTATCCCACTTCAAGACACCCGAAGGAATGACGCTGACGGTAGAGGAAGATCCAAGCGAGCTCGCCCGATTCGACTTTGACCAGGCGATTGAGGCCCACCGTCAATGGAAGGTCAAACTGCGCAAGGCAATCAGCGATCAATCCACGCTGGACGCCGAAACCATATGCAAAGACAATCAATGCCCCCTGGGCAAATGGATTTACGGCGACGGCAAGAAGCAATGCACCAACCCGAGCATCTATGACAGCCTGAAAGCCTCCCATGCCGATTTCCACCGAACTGCCGGCGCGGTCGCTGAAAAAATCAATGCCGGCGAATATGCGGATGCCGGCCGGCTGATAGAACCTGGCTCGCGGTTTGCAGAGGTTTCCAATGAAGTCGCATCAATCCTGACCCGCGCCCGCCGCAACACAAAAACGTAAACGCTAACTCTGGCTGCGAGTCAGGCCTTCGTCCCGGACGCGGTCGTTTTCTGAGTCAGTTTCCCGATTCGAACGCTTTCAAGCGCTTTAAACTATCTTGCGTGACGGCCTTGGAACCGACGATTGCCCGGCAAATGAAGCCCGCTCCTTGCCCGACGCCCCCTGGCGTAGATCTGCTCGCGGGATATCTGCTCGCGCGGTATCCGTGTGGTCAAGACCCGACTTCTACACCGGCGGGCTCGCTCGGCAGTTCAACAGTAATACTCGTCCCGACTGCCTCGCCGGCCGACACAAGCAGCCGCCCCTGCATAGCGAGGACGAATTCGCGAATGATACTCAGACCCCGCCCGTCTGATTCCGTGCCCGACTCCTGCCCCTTGGTCAGGCGCAACCTTTGCTCCTCAGAAATCACCCCTTTGCTGTTGCTGACAATCAAGCGAAAGCGCTTGCTAGCCGGGTCCAGTACCGATTCCAGGGTAACGTCGCCGTCATCGGCCGCATTTGCTGCATTGGCCAGCAGGTTCTGCACAACCCGGGTAAACATTGGGGCGTCGACATACCCCATCAGATCGGAATCAACCTGATTGACGATCTGCCCCCCCTGCCTCGAGATCACCGGGAAAGCCTCCAGGCATAGCTGCTCAACAATCGGCCAGATCTGAACCTCCCGGAGATGTACGGTTTGCGATGACTCAAGTTCAGCCGCACCGGATGCAGCCAGCAGCTGGTCTACCAGACGGACAAGCCGACTGACATTGCGCTGAAGCATTGGCACAACCCGTTGAATCTGATCGTCGGAGGATTTGGCAGTCATCAGATCAACCAAGCGGTTAACGCAGAGCGCAATGACATTCAGCGGCGAGCGCAAGTCATGAACGATGAACTCGAGATGTCGCTCCCGCGCCTCTCGTAACTCTGCCGCGCGCAAACCACTGTAAACCCGGACCGCCCGCGAAATAGCAAGGTCCATTACCGAGTTGACACTGCCCACGACCTTCGGTGTCAGGGGGATATTCCGCCGTGCCGCAAAGTCAAAAATGACATCGCGAAAAATGCTGTACTCAGCAATAACCTCAGCCAGATCGAAGCCAACCGCGTGGCGCTGAAACCCATGCTCTGCAGCCGACTCGGCCGCCTCCAGCGTTTTGGCGTCATCGCCACTGATTGCTCCAGGCACCCCTTTGCCATAGGGTTCGGATTCTCCGTGCTCGACAAACGCGTCAGCAATGTCACGGATTAACACCGGAACATGGTCATTGAGAGTGGGCACGTCCAGGCCTTGCGCTGACTCCAGTTCCAGCACCTTGTTTTGCCAGTCCGACAGAATCTCAGCATGGCTGTTGCTGATCATGACGCCCAGGTTTTCAACGCGATCTTTCATCAGTTACTTGTGAGGTAAACGGAGGCACATTGCCAATCAAGGCCGGGCTGGCCGCGATCAGTCAAGTGTAAATGAATCCCCGCTTACCCGACGCCTGTCCGCTACTGGGCGTCCGATACCGATCCAGGCGTTTCATCCGGCTTACCGCCCCCGGAAGCGGAACTCTGGCGGCCTGCTGATTCATCGACGGCGCTCCGATTCTTACTCAGAACAATTGAGGCGACCAACGCACCAACCGCCATTGTTGCCAGCCCGGCGGCAACCGGGTTTTCGACAACCCAGTTTTTCAAGCCCCGACTGACTTGCGTGTGCTCGGACTGCGCATCAGACTCAGCGGTACCGGCAAGACTATCGGGTCGATCGGCTGCGGCGGCATTGCGTTTCGGCGACTCCTGCATCTGCGCAACAACAGCCGACACCAAACCAACAGGGGTCAACTGAGCACTGATTTTGCCAATGCGTCGGGTTAGTCGTTCACGAATTTCGGTGACCTCCTGTTCCGCAAAATGAGTTTCCCGCTCCATCACAATACCTCGCGAACACGCTCTGCACTACGCCTGGCAGCGGCAATCGTCCGGTGGGGCCGCAAGTTGCTCAGCTTCAGACGCTGCTTGCCATTGAGGAACATCACAAGCCCTGCAATCAAGAACAACAATCCGAAGGCGAGTGTCGCCGCCGGTGTGCCAATAGCCTGAGCCAGCCAGTCAATGCCGGCCTGAACCAAAACAAAAGCGGCCACCATCAAGGTGAAAAGCCCGACCAGCAACCAGATCAGGCCCGATTGCAGTTGGTCGAGTTTTTCGGCAGTCTCGGCCTGAGCCAGTCGCCCCTCTGCGCGGAGCAACTCTATCGCGTCAGTGACCAGCCCGCGTAATTCGTCTGTTATCCCATTGAAAATCATTGATCGCCCCCCGGCGCCGGTGTTGACTGCCCCGCTTGTACGGGTTCGTTGGTTGACTCCCTGGACCGAAGAAATGCTGCTAGCGCAAACCCGGCACCGGCGAAGACCGCACAGGTCGCCACCGGATTTGATCGCATCACCTTCACTAGCTGGCTACCCAATGCTGCCGGCGACTGTGCGTCAACCCGAGATGCCGCTTCTCGAACCACTCCGGAAACCCCGTCAACGGCGCTCGCGCTCAGCGCGAAACCGTCCCGGCGCAGCTGCTCAGAGCCTGCGGTAATTGCCGCTTCCACGGAATGCAGAAACTGGCCCGCTCCACTGCTGAGCTTGCCAGCAGCCTCGGCGGCATGATCTTTTATCGCCGCCTGGGCGTCCTGGGCAATTTCTTCTGCCGAATCACTCAACTGGCTGGCTGTGGCGGCGATTGACTCACCGACTGCATGTTTTAAACTCACTGGTCCGTTGCTCCTGTTTGAATCAACGATACAAAAATAAGATTCTGGTTCGCACCAGCTTAACGGCAAACACCATGCCTGTTGGCTTAGTCAACCCGCTTGCCCGTGGCGGAGCCTCCTGCTCGCAGAACAAGCCCCAGAATCGTCAAAATGACAAGCCCGCCTACCTTCATCGGCAGCAGATCGATCGGTGACTGGGGTTCAGGATCAGGTTTGGTATCGACCGGGGCACCGCCATTGTCATTGGTTCGATGGCTACCGGTCAGCGATGGTCCTATAGAGTCGGCCATTCGCGCGCCTCTTTCACCCAGGACGCGACTAGGCCCGACCGTACTGTCAAAACTGGTCTGATGTTCAATCTCGGCACTAATTTCGGCACCGACCAATAGTAAAGTGGCCATTACCCAGAGCCAGGTCATAAACGCGATGATCGCGCCCAGCGACCCATACATCTGATCGTACGAGCTGAAGTTATTAAGATAAACCGAAAAGAGCATGGAACCCAACCCGCCGGTGACCAGCGTGAATGTTGCACCGGGTGTAAGCCATCGCCACCGCGCCTGTTTGCGGTCCGGCCCCCACCGATACAGTGCCACAACGGCAATCCAGACTGCAAACAGTAATATGGTTGCACTGACGATTCGGGCGATCAACCTCGATTCGGCATCCAGCCCCAGCAGAGTCAGGACTGAAGGCAGCGCGACCAGCACCAGCATCGTCACAACAAACAAGGCAATACCGGCAATCGTGGCGAACAAGGTCACCGCCGTCAGCCATATGAAACTGCGCTCCTCGCGCTCTTCAAAGACCACATTCATCGCCTCGAACAGAGCCTTCATGCCAGCATTCGCGGCCCAGATCGCAAAGAACAGCGACACAATGAATGTCACCCCTAATTGCTCGGTACGCTTGTGCGCAATACGGGTCAAGTGCTCCTCCATTGTGGCTAGAGCCTGCCCTGGCACAATCGCAGATAGCGAGCCAAGTTGCTGGGAAACCGTAGAGGCATCGGCGATCAGTCCGTAGACAGAGATTGCTGCCGTCAACGCCGGGATCAACGCCAACAGGCCATAAAAAGTCGTCCCGGCTGCGACCAGCATCAGCCGATCTTCAAAGATCTCGGTATAAACGCGCCAGGCAATATCGCGCCAGCCGGCGAGCGGGATTCCTGTGGGGCGCGCCGCATGGCGGCCGACAAGGCCGACCTCTGCCGAGGGAAATCTCATTTCGGCTCTCCGAACAATTTGACATAGTCGTTTTCGAGGGCTCGTAATTCCCGCTTATCCTCGACGCCGACCCGGGCGCGCTCCATGGCATGCCGTGCCATATCCTGTGCGGGAATGTCATAATCGTGATTCAACGCTCGCACCGCTTGCAGCGCCCGAAGCAAACGCGCCATAACAGGATACTGACCTGCCCCATAGCGAATAATCGCGTCATAACAGGACCGGAGCAATTCGGTCATGTCGATGGGATTACTGTAGAGCCAGCCGTAGTGAACGGCTTTGCCAGGAGCATCTGGCTGACGCGCCGCCGTCCATTGCTGGTCCCAGTGGTCAATAGTGCGCATCCCGACAACGATTACGTCAATTGCAGTGGCCGGGTCGTTCACCCCCGGTGAAAGCGCCCGGGCAGCGACCTCGGACAGAATCAGCATTCCGTACCGCGGGTCCTGCAACATTGTCCGGCGCGGCCCCAGCACAAACGCGTTCAGAATCGGCTCCTGCATACCTCTCGCCTGTTCATCGGTAACACCGACAATTCGACAAAGCGGCTTGTGGCGGTGGGTAAAAGTACCCGGCTGGCACTGAAGATACACCCGTGCACTGGTATTACCGACAATCTGGTCAATGGCCTCAAAGTCGATTGTCTGGATGTAACCCACCTCGCCTGCCGGCACATCTAATCCGGTTGGCAGCCCCTCGAAACTAATCCCGCAAGAGCACGGTGACTGAATTTGACTATCGATCGCCGCAACAGTCGCCGACTCAATCATGGACAAGGTGTCATGCATTTGTCCGAGCTGGGTCAGCTCGTCGATCCAGCGGATTAGCGTGATCACGACGATCACCAGGACGCTGGCTGTGACCCCGAACAACACGGTTCTTTCGCCCCCACCATAGACTCCCGCGTCCAAGGCCACCAGGGAAATGACGCTATAAACGAACACACCAACGAAAGTCGACAGCGCATTCTGCGCGTAATTGTCTTCCACCAGCAAGGGCGCTGCCCGAGGGGTTGCGTTACTCGCTGCCGAATTATGGGCACTGACCATTGTGCCCAACGAGAAGGTCGTAATGACCAACATACTCGAGGACAGCAGCGTCAGAATCTGGTCGGTGGCATCACCGCCAAATTTATCGGCAACTGCACCGGGAACATAAGGGCCGATCGCAAAAGCAACCGCAACCGCCGCAACGGCCACAAAGCAAAACAGCGCCGTTCGAAACCACAAGCGGCGCGCCAATTGACGCAAGTAATATAGCCAGGAAGACAGCGTCAGCTCCTGCAGACGGCGTTGAAAATTCTAACGATCAATGTCATAGGTCCGTAGTCTGTTGTACAAGGTTTTCATGCTGATGCCCAGTGATCGAGCCGTCGCCTCTTTGGCGTTTTGGTTGTGATTTAGCGTCGCCAGGATCAGTTCGCGTTCGGCCTCTGCAATTGTCATGCCCACGTTGATCGCAACCGCCTTGTCTCCCGATTGTGCCGCAATCGGCACCTTGACGGAATGAGATGAGGTAAGCGTCTGCGGGATATCAACCGACTCAATCAGCTCGCCGTCGGCCAGGATCGCGGCACGTTGCATGGCGTTTTTGAGTTCACGAACATTCCCGGGCCATTGATAAGCTCTCAAACTGGTCAGCGCCTGCCTGCCCAGCCGGTAGTCTCGCTTTTCCTGAACCCCCAGCCCATCCAGGAAATGCTGTGCCAAGACCGAAATATCATCTGGGCGCTCTCTTAAAGCCGGCACTTTGATCTGAAAGACGTTCAGACGATAGTAAAGGTCTTCCCGAAGTTTTCCTTCCTGTACCGCGATAATCGGATCGCGGTTGGTCGCGGCGATTATTCGGACATCAGTGAACAACAGCGTGCCAGAGCCGACGCGACTAAAAGTACCGGTTTCGAGAACCCGCAGCAACCGTACCTGGAGATCAAGTGGCATCTCGGTGATTTCATCCAAAAACAGACTGCCTCCGTCTGCTTGTTCAAAAATACCTTTGTGCTGCTTGATCGCACCGGTGAAACTGCCTTTTTCGTGCCCGAACAGCTCGCTTTCAATAAGTTGCTGCGAGATTGCACCGCAATTGACGGCTTTAAAATTCGCTCCCGTGCGCCGGCTCTGGGCGTGAACCGCCTGAGCAACCAATTCCTTACCGGTGCCGCTCTCCCCCACCACAAAGACCGAAACAGAAGTCCGTGCGACCTTCTCGATCTGCTTGTAAACCCGACTCATCGCGGTTGACGATCCAACCATCTGATCCGGATGCTGCGACGCCGAAGCGAGTTCCGGATATCCGGAAGTTTTGCCGCGCCCATCGGATTTGCCGGGTCGAGCCGGAATAGCCGCCGTCTGAAGCGTACGCGCCAGCACACGCGACAACATTGCCGCATTAATCGGTTTGATCAGGTAGTCTGCCGCCCCCAGGCGCAACGCCTTTACCGAGCTTTCTATCGATGCATTCCCGGTCATCAGAATGATTTCGGCGTTACGGCGTAAAGACTTATCAGCGAACAACTCCAGTCCGTAACCGTCGGGCAAGTGCAGATCCAGTAAGACAATATCGGGCTCATGGATCAGCATCTGCTGGCGGGCATCAGCCAGGTCGGTCGCGATTGCACAGTCGTAACCATCCGCCTTGCCCAGTTCCGCCAGCATCTCGGCGGAGTTTGCATCGTCTTCAACAATTAGCAGGAAGGGCATGGCAGGTAGCTCGGCTTGGCAGGCCAGACCGGCCCAAGGCGTAAATATTACCGCGCCAGCTCTTGCCCGGAACAGATACCCCTGCTGAGGCCGGTCTACTCAGGAGTCCGACGTGTAACGTCTCATTGAATCCTGATAGTCAGCAACCAGCTGCTCCTTCTGCTGATCCGACAACACCTTACCAGACAAGGGAAACACGATTCGTTCTTCCTCTTCGAGATGATGACGCACCTTCTCATCAAGCTGTCGGGCAATCGTCAGCCAGGCTGAGGTACTCGGCTCGGCTTCAACCAGTCTCTCAACAAGCTCGTCGATCTGATGGTGTTCCGCAATACCGTGGCGAGATTTTTCCTGAGTCAGATCCTGTCCGAGCAAGGGTATATAGAAATGCCGTTCTTCAGCGATGGCATGGGCACTCAGTGCCGATTTGAGCTGTCGGAACAACTCCGCACGATCGTGGCTGTCGCCCTCGGTCTCCAGAATCATGGATAGCAGGCTACGTTGTTCATCATGGTCTTTTCTCAAGGCTTCGTAAATATTCAAGGCTTCCTCCTCTGGTTAAGCAAGCCCTGGGGCAAAGAGTGTTCCCGCGTGATCACTCCGGGCTGGCAATCGGTAAGAAGATCGGTAACTTTTGCCGATCTATATTGCAGCCTGACCCTAAGAGACTGTTTTGTTGGCCTGGCACGATGATTGCGAACAGTAGTTTGAAAGACCCGAGCCATCGCTCGCAATACAACTGGAGAACCAGTGTCCGCTTACCTGCAACAATCAGCCTCGACTCAAACGGCAATGAGCCCTCAAATGCAGCGCTCACTAGGCCAGCTTCAGATGAGTGCACTCGATTTTCTGCAGGAAATCGACAGGCTTCTTGATAGCAATCCGCTGATTGATACCACTCAGACGCAGGCCCAAGACGGTGAGGAAGCAGAGCCTGACAATGACAGTCACCATGAGCGACTGGATTGGGGCGGTAACTCGGCGGGCACCATCGCCACTGCCTCGGATGAAGTCAACTGGCGCGACAGTGCCTCTCAGGCGCCAAGCTTGCGTCAACACCTCAAAGAGCAGATTGCTGAATACCGCTGTACAGAAGAAACCCGAATTTATGCGGAAATGGTCATTGATTCCCTTGATGACCGGGGGTATTTGACTGACGCCATCCCAGCGCTGGGGGTTGATCTCGCCCTGACGAGCAAACAAACAGAAAAGTTGCTCGCCGCCTGGCATTGGGTCAGACGCCTGGAACCAGCCGGGGTTGCGGCAGCTGATCTTGGCGATTGCCTGCAGATTCAGCTAACTCGTCTGAGCTGCGACGCCAACAGTAGCGTGCTGGGCTTGGCGGAGCTGATTATTGATGCTTACTTACCTGCGGTAGCACAAGGCTCAGTGCGCAAGATTGCCAAGGATCTGAACGTCAGCGAGCCGGAGATTCGCGAAGCAATCAGCCTGATTCGCACCCTGAATCCAAAACCAGGTGATGCCTTTGAACAAAGCCGTATCGAATATGTCGTGCCGGATCTGCGGATCGTCAAGCGAACTGGTCGCTGGACGCCTCAATTGGTCGGTGAGGCGAAACCCAGAATTACAGTCAACGAACAATATGCAGATGCAATCGCAGCGCGTGCCGACAACGATGGCTCAGCTCTGTTACTAAAAGAGAAACTGCGCGAGGCTCGCTGGCTGGTCCGCAGCATCGAACAGCGGGCCAGCACAATAGAACTGGTGGGTCGTGCAATAGTGGCCCGCCAGCAGGCATTTTTCGACTACGGCGATATTGCGTTAAAACCGATGACGCTGGCCGAAATTGCTGACGAAGTGGACGCGCACGAGTCAACCGTTTCAAGAGTTGTCAACAGCAAATACATGGAAACCAGTACCGGGCTAATTCCATTCAAACGCTTTTTCAGCAGCGCCCTAAGCACAAACTCGGGACGGGATTGTTCCGCCTCAGCGGTCAAAGCCATGATCCGCACTATTGTCGAGAAGGAACCACCGGCTCAACCGGTTTCAGACCACCAACTGGCGGCACTTCTGGCCAGCAAAGGCATCAACATTGCTCGAAGAACGGTAAGCAAATACCGAGGTGCGATCGGCATAGAGTCGCTCGAAATGCGCCGCATTCGATCAACTTCTGCGCTGCGCGCCTGAATACGCGCTGGATACCCGATGACACCTCTTCAAATTGTCAGAGAGCAACTCGGTGACATTGCCCGGGAGAGCATTGCACTGCTTCCTCAGTTGGCCGTGGCTCTTGTGGTCCTGACGTTGACCCTGTTTGCCTCCAAGTTCGCACGCGCCCTACTGAGTACGACACTTGGCCGCTCCGCGATGCGAGCCTCCCTCAAAGAATTGCTGTTGAACCTGACGGGCTTGTTGAGCTGGATGGTCGGCTTAGTGATTGCTGCGGTCATCGTTTTTCCCAACTTGAGTCCGGCGAACGCCCTGGCAGGTCTGGGATTAGGCTCGGTCGCGATTGGTTTTGCGTTCAAAGACGTCTTCGAGAACTTTCTGGCGGGACTGATTATCCTGTTCCGACGCGAGATGAGAATTGGCGACACAATTCAATGCCAAGGCCTGGACGGGAAAGTCGAAAAGATTTCGGTGCGCGAAACCCACATCCGTCAGACCGACGGCCAGTTAGTCATCGTGCCAAACGCATTGTTGTTTAAAAACCCGCTGACTATTCGCACCGACCTGGAGCAACGCAGAGTCACCCTCATGTGTGGAATCGCCTATGGAGAGAGTATTGAGCAATCCCGAAACGTCATTGACAAGGCGGTCCGTGATTGTCAATCGGTGAGTACCGCAGAAGACAGGCCTGTTCAGGTATTCGCCCATAGTTTTGGGGATTCAAGTATTGACTTCGAAATCTCCTGGTGGACCGGATCATCACCAGTTGACATCAGACGCTCCCGCGACGAAGTAGTGGCCAGCGTACATCTCGGACTGGGCCAGGCAGGCATCGAAATTCCGTATCCGTATCGCACCCTGACCTTTGCCGAACCGGTCCCGGTGCGAACGATGCCCAGTAATCAGAAGTCTAAAGATTGCCGCTCATAGGCCGAACTCCGGCACTCGTTGCTGACACCAAGAATGACTGTATTTCCTGAAACCAGGCTGAGCTTCAGGCCAACGGAATCAAGATGACTAATCAGCTTCCAGGTGCGCAATAATCGTCGCGGTCGGTGACTCAGTTCGCGCAACGGGCTTACCCCGCAGGCCGCCTGACACATCACCAGATCGCTAAACGGTGAGGCGCTGGTCAGTACCAGTTGGTCCGGGCGAGCAGCTGGCCCCGGCCCCATCGAATAGCGTCCATCTTCCGAAATGTTGTCAAGAAATTGCAGCAGGAAATGGCATAGGGGTTCGAGCGAACCATCATCGGAACACATCAACCCACCCGGGTTTGGCAAACCGGTAATATGCAGGCGGTCGGTCCAGCGCTCCGCACGGCAGGCCCGAGTCAGGTGCTCGCAAAAAAAACTTTTTCGCTCCGAATATCGCTCTGTCTCGGCCAGTATAGTCCGGCAGGTGAGTTCAACCGCACTCAATAACTCAGCATGCTGGCGTACCGCCCGATCAATCCCTTCAAGCGCTTTTTCGGGCACCGGCCCCTTCTTTCGCTGCGACATCCTGGCCAAATCCAGCCAGCCGGTTGCGGCATTGAGCGGAGTACGCTGTTCATGTGCCAATGCACCAATGATTGCGGCGAAGTCTCGTTTGTCGAAGTCCATGTTCCATCCGGGCAAGAAGTGGTCCTGCGCTGACGCGCTAGATAAACCCGCAGAAGCTTAAACCACCTCGGGCATCGAACTTGCACTCCGAAGGCCATGAGAAGCATAAAACAACGCGAGCCCAGCCTTAACCGGGGGCCGCCGTGCACGAAGGCTGGCTAATCCCTGGCAGGCCACTGGTGGTTCTGTGCGACGACAATGAAGACGTTCGAGATGGTCTGGGCCTGATTGTAGAAACTGCCGGTTTTGCCGTATTGGCGGTAAGTGACGGGTCCGCTGCGTACGAAGCCGTCGTGTCGTTCAACCCGCCGATAGTCATTTCCGATCTTGACATGCCAGGGATAAGCGGTGAAGAGCTCTGTCGCCGAATTCGCCGCTCGAACCTACCCCGGCAACCTTATATCATGGCGATTTCCGGGCGGATAAAGACGCAACTCCCCGACGAGACCAGCGGATTCAATACCTGCCTGCAAAAACCGGTCCGCTCGGACGCCTTGCTGGAAATCCTGGAGTGGCTGTTCCCGCCCGGATCATAACGCTAACAAAACTCAAACAACGAACAAAGCGCATCAATGCTCGTCACTGGCTTCAACACCAGGTGGTCAAACGCCGCGGACTCCGGCGAACGGAGCGCTCCGCTATCACCGGTAAGAGCGATGACTTGCATTCGCCGGGCGGTATTCTCGCGCAACTCAAGCGTCAACTGATAGCCGCTCATATCCGGTAAATGAATATCGAGCAGGCAAATGTCAATGACGCCCACCCTTGCGTGCGCCAAAGCCTGGGCTCCAGTCAAGGCTACGGTGACCTGGTAGTCGCGCAGGTCTAACGCCGCGGCCAGAGCCTCGGCAGCATCAGAGTCGTCATCGACAAGGAGAATTGAACGGCCGGTGCTTATCAAGTCAGGCACCGAGGGGCACTCTTACTGGCCTTGGTCAGGCTCTGAGGTATCCGATTGAACCGAACGATCCTCCTGCAGGCCTGAAGAAATGAAGTGCGAGAAAATCGGCGCATAACCGGTATGAGCGCATAACACCTTGAATACCACCAGCATAGGGACCGCAACCAACGCCCCGACAATGCCCCACAACCAGCCCCAGATCGCGACCGCGCACAGAATAACAACCGGATTAAGGTTGAATCGCTTGCCCAGGACAGCAGGCGTTGCAAACTGTCCTTCAATAATCGTACAAAGAAGGTATAGACCTGGGGCAACGAAGAACCAGTTGAGATGCTCAAACTCGAGAATGGATGCAGCACACACCAGGACGATCCCAATCAGGGCGCCGATATAAGGAATGAAGTTGAGAATCGCAGCCGTCACCCCCCAGGAAAACGGATCAGGCAGGCTGATGGACCAGAACAAAACAGCCAGAACCAAGCCAAGCGTGATGTTGATGATGGTAATACTGAGCAAGTAACGTGAAACATCTGACTCAACTGCAAGCAAAACCCGCAACGCGCCCTTTTTCTCGGAAAACCCTTCGTACAACTCGATTAGCCGACTGTGAAAATGCGAACCGGACGCCAGCATAAAGTAAAGCAACACCATCGTGGCGGCCAGGGTAGTCAGAATGTACTGCACATTTTCAGCGACGGTAAACAACAAACCCGGCCCTCTCAGAACCACCTTGTCCGGCCCGCCGCCGGCAATACTATCGGTGACATTTTCAAGCTGCTTACCGGCTTTAATGGTCTCTTCTACCGGCCGTCCGATCGCTTTAAGCTTGACTTTGAGTTCCTGCGATATGCCGGAAAAATCGGTCATGTAACGAGCGACGGGACCGCTCGCCACATACAGCGAAACCGCCCCAATGGCAGCCAGGCCTACCACCAGAACGGCAGCCGAAATAGTTTCATGGATTCGGCGTTTAGCCAGCCAACGTACCGCCGGATTAAGTGCCAACCAGGTGAGTAGCGCCAGAATAACCGGGATGAACAACCCTTTGGCAAAGTATGCCACCGTTGCCATGGCGATAAACAGAATCGCAGTCAGGCGTCGGTCCATCGCATCAACACGCCGACCCACGGCCGCAATACGACGGCTCAGCGTGCCTGTACGCTCAGGATCTGAATCAGAATTCATAGGCGACTGTCACGGTAGAAAGTGAATCTGTCTTTTTGCCAAGATCCCCGAGAATATCGCTGTTTCGACGTATCGCGTGCTTCAACACAAGAGACAGTCGATCAGAAATCACAACCCGCAAGCCTGACGTTGATAGCAACAAGGTATTATCCTTACCTGACTCGGCGGAGAGCTTTTGGGTAATGCGCACTGTTTCTGACAAAACGCCTTCATAGCTTAATCCGAGAGTGCCAATCGCCGCGGTTGAATCGGCGGCCTCACCTAGCAACACGGTCTTGCGCCAACCGAGACCGGCTTCTGCGTCCAGCGAGTGTACCGGACCGGTTAAAAGATGTCGGCCAGCACCCAGCACAGCGGCAAACCGGCGATCAATATTGGCGAACTGATCCTGCTCGGCTCTGAGCGAGCCCCATCCATACCAGGAGTCGCCTATCGCTCGCCGCGCTTTGTAAGCCAGTGCAAACCGATCAGCCTCTTCATCCCCATCCGATCTGGCTCTGTATAGCTCCGATTGAAATTGATGCGTCCATGTTGCGGACGCCTTTTCAAGTTCAATCAAGGCGTTAGCGCTCGAGCTTCTGCTGTTGCCGCTGGCGTTGATCACCCCAACTCCTACTGAACCGGACCACTGTGCCATTACTGGCGGGCAAAAGATCAGGAGTCCGGCCAGCACCGGGCATAAAGTCATTCGTCGAATCATATTCTTTCCAGGCAATTAGGTCTTTCCGGATCAGCTCGTCAGCGGCATCCCGGCGCTCCGCTCGCTACGGCAACATGCGTGCCTGATTCGCGCATTGCTCCGATCCGAACAACTCAGGCATGAAAGTTGCGGCAGCAGCGCGTGCACAGTTGCACGATCTTAATAAAGGAGTCTTCCATGTTTGGTTGGGCAATTACATTTCTAATTATAGGGCTGGTGGCAATGCTTCTGGGCGCCACCGGGGTCGCAGGCCTGTCTATGCAGATCGCCTGGATACTGTTTGTGGTAGGGCTGGTACTGGCAGTTGTATTCCTGGTACTGGGACGACGTCCAAAACTTTAGCCCCCCCTAGCCATCGCCTCCGCCGCTATGCTGGCCTGTAACAGCTAACGCGGAAGCGTCTGGCAAGCCCGGCGGGCTTCGCATGCGCCGATCGGACACAAGTGCGTAACCTTTGAGACCAAACATGACAACATCAACCCACACGAACAAACCGCAACCGTCACACCCGGCTGACCCGCCCAAGCCACTACATCAGCCAGAGCCAGAGTTTCCGGGAAAAACCGAACCCGACAGGCCGACAAAACTGCCGGGGCGCCGTCAAGAGCACCCTGGCGGAAAATAGGCAGGCGGGCACTGTCCTTGCCACTGCGAGTTACCGGTATGTGCCGGAGCTAAGCAAAGGATAATCATGAATTGGGATCAAATCGCAGGGAACTGGAAAATCCTCAAAGGCAAAGCCAAGGAACAATGGGGCGAGCTTACCGACGACGAGCTGGAGCAGGCCGCAGGAAACCGGGATCAGCTGGCAGGCCAGGTTCAAAAACGATATGGGCTGGCCAAAGAAGCGGCAGAGGAGCAAGTCGACGCCTGGTCTTCCAAGCAATAAGAAACAGAGCACGGCGCCAGGCGTTTATCGCCTGACACCGTGCTCTGGCGTTTCAAGTAGGCTCTGTCGCTTCAATTGAAGCGTCAGAGCCTTCGTCAATAGCTAGTTTGACTTTGGGTACTTGGGTGCAACGCCTTTCACTCGGGTCGTGTCGCCAGGCTTCAGGCTTGTGGTCGTTGCCGCCTTGGGCTCGTTCATTTTTGGATACGCGGGTGCCGAGCCTTTGACTTTCTGCGATACCGCACCTGGCTTGGTTCCTTCAACAGCGACAGGCTTGCCGGGAAACGCCGGAGCCACCCCTTTGGTCCCCGGGACACCTTTGCTGCCGGCAGCCGTCAGCGCTGCCGCCCCGCCGGTTGCCATCGGTTTGCCATTGGCATCGTTCTTCTGTGGATACTTTGGCCCGACCCCTTGAACGGCTTTTCTTGTCTGAGGTGTCGTCGCGCCTTGTGTGTCGCCGACCAAAGCTTTGGGGTACTTGGGCGCAGCGCCTTTCGCGCCCTTGTTGACGGTTACCGGACTTTCTACGCCTTTCGACGCGGCATTAGCTGCCTGCAAACAGTCTTGTTTAGCATCGCCCGACTTGGCAGCGCAAGCCGGATACGCCGGCATGACCCCTTTTGACTCCGCCGCATGAGCGGCACTGGAAAGAGCAGCAAAGGTAACCGCTGCCGCGACCGTCGTGTTAAGACGAAAATTCATCTAGTTCTCCTGTGTGATTAAGCGACACTCAGCGAATTGAGTGTGCACACTCTTTCACAGCAAGAGGCATACCCGTCGATAAAGGCAGAAAGAGTCTCAACCGCTACTTCTTTTCCTGGCCGATCACAAGCGATTGAGAATTGCATTCCCCGGTCTGAATCTGGGTAACCCTGTCCACATCACCGGAAACGATTCGCTCCTGAGAGGACTCGCATTCAATGTCGGCGGCATTGCTTCCAGTCCGCTGGCGAACCTGACGCTTTGCCTTGTCAACGGCTTTTTCCGCTGCGGCTACGCCGCGCGATATTGCCTTTTCCGCGGCAGTAACCTGATTGGCAATAACCTCTTCAAGGGGTTTTTCCGCCCAGGCACTTACCGCCACCAGACTTAAAGCAAGGGCAACCACTGAGGCTGCCGTCTGTTTTGAATTCATTGATACTCTCCTGTTAGTTTGATGACCCGCCCGAATCATACGGCGATTCAATCGAACCTCAGCAAGAGTTGTTCCTGACGGTTCAGACCGTCGGGATCGGAGCCCCACGCCGACCGTCGGCAACCTCGGTCTCAAGAAACTGGTCAATGCCAGCACCGTCTACCGGTTTCGAGAAGAAATACCCCTGGCCAAGATCCGCGCCCAGCGACTTCAGCTCTGCGGCGTGATTCGAGGATTCAACCCCTTCAGCCACCACGTGCATATCAAAGGCTCTGGCCATGCCGATGACCGCCTCAACAATTGCCCCGTCTGATAGTTGATCAACCGAACCAGGGCTCTCACCCCGAACGAATGCCTGGTCGATCTTTAACACGTCCACATCGAAATGCTTCAAGTGGGCCAGATTCGAGTACCCGGTACCAAAGTCATCGATAGCCAGACGGATGCCGAGGGTTTTCAGCTCGCGCATGACTTTGATCGTATTGGCGACGTCGCCGAGTACCGCCGACTCCGTGATTTCAAGCTCCAGGTACTTTGGGTTCAACCCGCTATTGCTCAGAGCCGTGCGAACCTCGTCGACAAGTTTGGGATTTCTGAATTGAATCGGCGACAGGTTTACTGCCACCACAACCCCAAACGCCTGCCAGCGCACCGCGTCATGACAAGCCTTCTCCAGAACCTGACGCCCCAACTCATCGACCAGACCGGACTCTTCTGCAAACGGAATGAACAAGTCCGGTCCGACGAAACCGCGGGTCGGGTGAATCCAGCGCACCAGCGCTTCCAGACTTTCTGTGACACCGCTGTTCAGTCCGACCTTGGGTTGATAAACCACCGTGAATTCATCCCGCTCAAGCGCCCGCCGGAAGTCCGCTTCCAGTGCGAGACGTTCAGGTGCACCGTCAAGCATTTCTTCCGAGAAGGTAATCGCCTGGGACTTACCAGCCTCTTTGGCCTTGTACATCGCAATGTCAGCCCGCTGAGCAGCCTGTTCAGCGTCGATTCCTGCAAGCCGGGTAACAACACCAATACTGGCAGAAACAAAAATTTCGACACCACGTTCCCCGGGCACAACCGATTGACCAATACCATGACCAATCTCGAACGGCGGGGTCAAGGCCTGCTGAATTCGTTGCGCCACCGACGAGTCCGAGCACAACACAATAAATTCATCGCCGCCCTGGCGGGCGAGCAAGTCACCCTCAGCCAGACAGGTGCTGATCCTCGCGGCGGTATGAACCAGCAGTTGATCCCCCACCGTATGGCCGTAAGAGTCGTTCACGAGCTTAAACCCGTCAAGATCGACAAACAAGACGTTGTACTGCTCACGGTCCTGCTCGCTCATTGCATCGAATCTGGCCGCAAAACTGCGTCGGTTTGGCAGGCCGGTCAGCGGGTCATGCATTGCCTGGTGACGCAATCGCCGTTCAAGCGCCTTGGCTTCAGTGACATCACGTCCGTTGAGCACAATGCCGCCAATATCCGGATGCTTCACTAAATCTGTGGCTCTTATTTCGTAAACTTTATCTGCGCCACTGCCTGTCGCCAGCGTAAACTCGGTGCGCTCGCTTTCAAGGAGTTCCTGGACCGAATGCCCAATGAGTTGCTCGATGCCGTGTCGGCGCCTGATATCGACGGTCACTGGTGCGGCGCCGGCCTCAGTCAGGACGCTTGCCGAAGGGGTGGCATAACGCACGCCCCCTTCCGGCTCAAGAACGAGAATCAGGTCGGAAGAATGCTGAACCAGCTCCCGAAAACGGGACTCGCTTGCCGCGACAGCGTTCAAGCGCTCGGCCTGCAAGTCTCTCGCGCGGCGTGCTCTGACCCGCGCCAGACTGGCCACAAACAATAGAGCAACAATCAGGGTAAACAACGCGGCCGCTGCGGTAACCGCGTTAGCGACTCGCGCAGAAGTGATCGCAATCGCTTCATCGCGGTTCCGTACGGCATCGAGCGCCGTCTTGAACTGGCCATAGTTCATGTCCCAGCGACTGAGCCGCTCACGCATGCGCTCCCGGCTCAGATTCATCATGCCGAACGCGCCTTGAACGCTACTGATAAAGCGCTCCGCACCGTAATCCAGCGCCGCCAGGGCTTTGGGCTCAGGCGGAAAACCAAGACGCGTATTCCATTGCTCGCCTGCCGCTTCGAGTTCACCCAGTTGTTTTAAGCCGTTCAGAATTCCTGTTCGCCGGATTTGCTCCTGGCCACGCGTGCGATTGAACGCCATACGCTCGCCTGCCATCAGTTGCGTCATGGCCCGCCAAACCAGCGTATTCTGGCCAGACGCCTCGACTTCAAGTGCAGTGAGCTGCTCAATGACGATCCGTCTTGAGTCTGCGTGGTCACGCAATTGAATACTCAGCGCGACCAGCACTGCAGCGATACAGGCTGAAACGCCGAGGACCAGCCAGGCAAACCGAGAGGATTTGCGGTCCGGCTCAGTGGCCTCTTGATTCGGGTTGGACTGGGGGGCTGAAGAGTCGTTCATTGTCCTGCAATGATCGACACTCAGCGATTCCTAAGCAAGCGTTTGCAGGACTAATGGAGAGCAGCAAGCCATGAATGGCCAGTAATTGGCATTGGTCAAGCAAGCAACTCTCGGCATTGCGCCTCAATGTTCCCTGCACTCATGCCATAGTGCTCCCGTACTTTTGGTGTGGGACCAACGATTGCGAATTCATCAGCCAGCCCGACAAAACGCATTCGAGTCGGATGCTCGCGTGCCAGCAATTCGGCAACCGCGCCGCCCAGACCGCCGGAAACATGGTGCTCCTCAGCGGTAACTATGCCTCTTGTTTCCGCAGCCGCCGCAAGTATTGCGTCGCAATCAAGTGGTTTGATCGTATGCATATTGATCACCCGAACACCGATCCCCTCTGCAGCGAGAAGGTCGGCTGCCGCGACCGCCTCAACGACCAGACAACCACAGGCGATCACCGTGACATCATTACCTGACCGTAAGGTATCAGCCTTGCCGACTACCGGACTGGCATCAATCGCGGTAACCGGTTGTTCTTCGTAGCGTCCACCGAGCCTGATATAGGACGGCCCGTCCAGCCTTTCGGTAGCCATGGTCAGGTGCCACGCCTGAATGGCATCGGCGGGCACAAGCACCGTCATGTTAGGCATGTTACGCATGACCGCGATGTCTTCAACCGCATGATGCGTGCCTCCCGATACAGCCAGGGTTATTCCCGAACAGGACGCGCCAATAACAACCCGCTGGTTGGCGTAGGCAACATCGTTTCGTACCTGCTCCATCGAGCGGGCCGTGATGAACGGCGCGTAGCCGCAAACATGCGGCCGCAATCCGGTTGTAGCCAGACCACTGGCCACTCCCATCGCGTTCTGTTCTGCAATGCCCGCTTCGATTACCCGCTCAGGGCAAGCGGCCATCATTTCGCGAAGCCCGATCAGGTCGAGCGTATCAGCCGAAACGGCGACGACCCGTTCGTCAGTCTGAGCCATTTCACTGACAGCAAGACCAAACGACAGGCGCGACTGGTTCTGCACCTTGGCGACCCAATCCGGGAGCGTGTTCGAGGCATTCATGTCGGCTCTCCCAGTTCGGCCAGAGCGTCACGGTAGACGTCGTCCGACACCACATTGTTGTGCCATAGATGGGTATCTTCCGAAAAACTCACCCCTTTACCTTTGACCGTATGAGCGATGATGACCGAGGGCCTGCCATCCGTAAATGGCAAATCGTCAAGCGCGGAGACGATTTCACCCATGTCATGGCCGTTAATTTCGCGGACCGACCAACCAAACGCACGCCACTTGTCAGCGGCCGGCTCCAGCGACATCATCGTCGACACGTGACCACTTTGCTGAACCTTGTTGTAGTCCAGAATAGCAGTCAGGTTCGAGACTTTTTGATGGGCCGCAGCCATGGCCGCCTCCCAGTTAGACCCCTCTTGCAGCTCACCATCACCAATCATTACTGACACCCGAAAGTCCTTGCGCTGCAACCTGGCGCCCAATGCCATGCCCAATCCGACCGACAAGCCATGACCCAGGCCGCCGGTACTCATTTCAACACCAGCCAGTTTGATGTCCGGATGCATGCCAAACAAGGAGTCAAAGTCGTAGAACTGATCCAGTATCTCGTCTTTGATAAGCCCGGCCTGTGCCAACACTGCCCCCAGTGCCGCATTGGCATGTCCCTTGGACAAGACAAAGCGATCTCGATCCGGCCAGTCCGGTTGTTCCGGTTTGAACCGCATATGATGAAAGTAAAGTGCTGCCAGAAGGTCGGCCGCCGATAACGCGCCGCCCATGTGACCGGAGCCGGCACCATGCAGCGAGCGCCAGATGTTGCGCCGGATTTTCAAGGCCTCGTTGCACAGGAACTGAAGTTTGGGTTCTCCGTTTGCCACCATAAAACGCTCTCTCCGTGTTGTTATGTGCCGGCACAGGCTTGAATACCAGCCTAATCGACTTCTAAAGCTGGGACAGCACAAGCCGGGACTGCAATTTCTGAACAGTAGTCCAGTTCCGGGCCGTAACCAAATTACCAGTTTTGCGCACGAATGCTTTCATTAATGGCGACTTCAGTACGCCTGCGTCGCACCACACGTACGCCGATTTGTCGGTTATCGCAATTGCGTCTGGCGCCCATTGTTCGTCGGCAATTCCTCGCGCGGCATCCAGGTCAGAAGACTGCGCCGCAAATGCCACCAGTAACCGCGACGGATCGGTCATAACCTCGCCCAGGGGATTGGTCTGGGCAATCTTATGCCAGTCCTCGCCGGACAGCACGATTACCGGCACCTCCAGCCCATAGCGCTGATCAATGGCATGCCTGATCAGCGCTGCAAGCCGCGCTGGCCTGCGACCGGCATCACGGAAAATCAGGTTACCGCTATTGAGCAAACTAGTGACATCCTCGCAGCCCAGGTCTGCCACCATTGACCGCAAACCGGCCATGGGTATGCGATTTGCCCGGCCGACGTTGATTCCGCGGAGCAGTGCCACATAGGTTTTGCTCACGTGTTTACGCCTCCTTCATTGCCAGCAGCCATCATAGATACGCCGGCTCGCCGTCAACAGGCAATCCTATGCGGTGAACGCAGGCGTGCCCTGGTGATAGTAAAGTTGCCAGCCGCGACTGGAACGTCGCCACAGCGAAGACCGGTAGGTTGCCAGCAATTGTGCTCCGTTGACACCGGGTTGATGTGACTGGTAAGTCAGCAACGCCACTCCGTCAGCCAGCTCGCTGACCAGATAGTCAGTGGCGACAACGCCGCTTCCGCCTGGGTGTTCCACCAGATAATCAATAACAGTCTGGCGACTATAAGGCCGCCCAGAACGGCCGACTTCATGAAACTGCGGATGCAGCAACTGCTCAAGCCTCTCCCGGCTACAGCAACTACCGGGATGATGTAACTCGGCTTCGAGTTGCTCAAGCTCGAGACTAAGCATGCGCGCGATCGTCGAGACCCGAAGAAATAATCCCTTCCTCACAGGCCTTGATCTGCAAGGCCAGGTACTTGGAGTTTATTCGGCACTGGGCAAGACTACCAGCAATAAACCACAACCCCGGTTGACCCGTCCGGCAGTACATATTGCGCAACTCAAGACCATCCCCAAAACCCCATATCGGACCGACCTTGTCGCAAACATCTTTACCAAACAAACGTTCCACCAGAACTTCCTGTGGTTGATACCCGGTCGCAAGAACAATCAGATCGGCAGAAAGATCACCACCGTCAGTCAGATGCGCGCCAGTCTTTGTGAAATACTCAATCTGATCGTAAGGTTTGAGCTTCACCTGACCCGCAGCGACAAGATCAGAGCAGCCGACATTAAAGTAATAACCGCCACCACGGGTCAGATACTTGAACTGCCAGCCGGTGCCGTCCTCGCCAAAATCCAGTTTGAAGCCGACCCGCTCGAGGCTTTGCAATAACTCGGCATCGGTTTCACGCGCGGCCGCCGTAAATCCCTTGTGTGCTTGCCGGGCCAACGGCAGCGGAGTGGCAACTGTCAGCAGGTCGCAGGCTTCCAGTGATGGGCCCTCGCTGTAGAGCGCATAAGGAATCTGCGCGCTCGGCTCAATACTGACCACCAGCGTCGGGCTACGCTGCAGCATCGTGACATCTGCGCCGCTTGAGTACAAATCCTGTGAAATGTCATGAGCACTGTTACCCGTGCCCACCACAATCGCCCGCTTACCCGCCCAGTCCTCGCCATCCCGATAAGCACTCGAATGAAGCACCTCGCCTTCGAACTGATCGAGGGTCGGGATATGCGGCATATTGGCAATGCCGCTTACGCCAGTTGCCATCACGATATGAGCCGGCTGCATCGAAACCGACTTGCCCGATTTGTCGCGCAAGACTGCCGTCCAGCGCCCCTCACCCTCGTCATAACTGGCGCTGACCAGCTCGGTCTGGGTCCAGAAGTTGAGTTCCATGGCGTCAACATACGACTCAAACCAGTTCGCGAGTTTGTCCTTGGGAATATAAGAAGGCCAGTTTGCCGGAAACGGCATATACGGCAGGTGATTGACCTGAACCTGGTTGTGCAAGGTCAGCGCGTGATAGCGCTTACGCCAGTTATCACCAATTCGCTCGTGTTTGTCGATAATGAGCGTGTCTACCCCGAGTTGGGTCAGCCGCGCAGCGGCGGCCAGGCCAGCCTGCCCACCGCCGACGACCAGAACGGCGGGATCGTGGTCTGTATAAGACTGGGCGGCCTGTCGCTTATCGAGCCAGTTTGGCCCCCTGAAATCCCGCGAATTAGCCTGGCCAGTCGGTCGTCGGCTGCCAAGAGCCTCTTCAAAGCCTTTCAGTTCCTCCAGCGTGGTCGCTATGGTCCATGCCCGCCAGCGGGCGTCGTCAGCCGGATCCGGCGCCAGTCGCAACACGCCAGCGCCGCGCCCCACACGGGTTTCAAAATGGAAAAACGCCTCAACCACCTGCTGATCCATCCGGCGCACGCGGTGCGGTGCCAGCAGGCTATAGTCAGTAGCGAGTCCGTTCAGCCCAGCTTCAGGGGCAAGATGGCATAAGCGGGCAGCAATATCAGCGGACCCGACCTGCGTCTCAAAACACCATGACAACGCCAGCGCATCGCGCCAGTAGCTATCAGCGATAAACAAATCGCCGATAGCCCCGGCATCCGCCGCCGCTACGGCTTGTTCTAGTTGACTAAGCCAGGCCTCTGCGATTTCGGCGGCTTGCAGGTCTATGGGTTCAGGCGTCTCTCGCACAGTGTCTCCAGAATAGTGCTTATAAGACAGATAATACAATTGCCCCGAACCAGACGACTTATTAACGGCGCCAGCCTCTATGCAGTCAGAATCGTCTCGATCTGACGTTCTTCAATCTCGAATTCATCGGGTGGCTCCCATAGGTCGCTCGCCATCTCAAAGACGGCATCAGGAACCGTCATCGAAAAAGTAGCCCCTTGGTCGCTATTGCGACGCGCGACTCTCTCGCGGCGTACTTCGCGCGGCGCTTCAAGAACGATTACTCTCAGCTTCACGCCAGCATCGTCAGCCCGCCGATAGATGTCCTGCCGGCTTTGCCGCTGGACCAATCCAAGTTCAAGAATGGGCAAGGTGCCCGCCGCCGCTAACGCCAGACTGTGATCCCAGATCAGGTCCACTAAACGGCTTTTGTGCTCGGTATACCAGCGAATCACCTCTTCAGCCGGACGGTCGGGACTGAACAAACGGGTGAACCACTGGTCGAGTGCGATAGGAACACCACCAGTCGTACCGGCTAGTTCAATGCAGTGAGTCGATTTTCCAGCTCCAACCGGACCTTCCACCAGCACTAATTCAGGCATTTGCGCTCCCATGTTCAAACCAGGCCATACAGTCGGGGTAATGGTGACCGCCCTCAAACTGTGTCCAAGGCCAGTCAAAACCCCATCTTAGCTGATCAGGCTCTATCTACTTGCTCGACTTGCCCGGCACGCTGAAGACCGCCATTTAGTTTCGGTGCTTCAAAGCGTACACTGGCAAGCAACCGAATCGCAAACCAAACGACAGGCGAATCTTCAATGGCCGTCAGCTTTGCAACGCCGACACGAGAAGTCCTGGAGCAGATCAACCGCGAGCCCCGATTCCGGGATTTGACTAGAATTCCGTTGTTCGCGCCGCAGACTCTTGGCTTGCTTGCGGTTGCTTTTGGCTTGTTTGCAGCGACTTCGCTAGCTTATCTTTCCACGTCGATCAATATCGGCCTGCTCATAACAATAAATAGCTTCGCGGTCTACCTGGCTTTTACGCCGCTCCATGATGCAACCCATCGGGCGGTATCGCGTAACCGCAGGCTCAATGACTGGCTCGGCTCAATCGCCTGTCTGTTGCTCATCCCCGGCATAACGACCCGCATATACCGCTATCTGCACCTGGAGCACCACCGGTTTGCGGGCGACAAGAAGAAAGACCCGGACGAACCGTTTGTTTCGGCCCGGGGGCTTGCCCTGGCATCGGTGATCTTGTTTCCCGATTTGATGTGGCTGATCTGGTATCTGCGCCACTGGACAACCCGCCCCGCCTCCGAAAGACTGGAATTTGTACTGGGCGCCCTCTTCTACAACGGCTTGCATCTTGGATTTCTGCTGTCACCTTATGCCTGGGAATTCTTTGTCATCTGGATGATTCCGCAACGCCTTGGCCTGGCACTGGTCACTTACTTTTTTGCGCATATTCAACACCCGGAGGGTGTTTCCTGGGAGCAGGCGCCTTTCCAGTGCACGGTTCAAGTGGTCACGAATCGCTTATTAGACTGGCTCATGCTCGGTCAGACGGTTCATATAGTCCACCATTTGTTTCCATCGCTACCCTTTTACCGCTACCGCACCGCCTGGAACGCAGGTCTGCACTTACTGGAACGACAGAACATTCCGACCCGAAAATTTTTCACCCCCTCTGTCAATCTGGTTTTGCCCAATAACCCAGTGCCCGCAACAATTACTACCAGGGTGATCTCTATTCGACGCGTCGGCGCCGCTATAAAGGCTTACGAACTGGCCCCGGTAGCCGGGCAAACACTGCCTTCGTTTGAAGCGGGTGCTCATATCGATGTTGACCTGGGCAATGGCATGATTCGCCAGTATTCACTGTGCAATGCAGCGACGGACAATGATCGCTACCTGATCGCTGTCAAACGGGAAAGTCAGGGCCGCGGTGGCTCGCTCAGAATGCACACGATGGTTCGAACTGGCGACGAACTGCTCATCAGCCCGCCGCGCAACAACTTCCCGCTTCAGATCGCCGCCGCGACCAAGATCACGCTGGTCGGCGGCGGCATTGGCCTGACGCCGTTACTGGCCATGGCTGATAGTCTGCACCAGCGAGGCAGCAGGTTCGCACTACATGTCGTGGCTCGACATGCGCAAGCAGTCCCTTTCGGTGCCGACCTGACGACTCTCGAATATTCGGCACAGGTCAGCATCCATCTTGATGACGGGCCGGCCGCGCAACAATTCGAGCCAGTCGCCCACATCGGGCGATGGTCACCAGGCAGACAGGTTTACCTGTGCGGCCCCACCGGATTCATGAGCTGGGTCGTCGAGCAACTGACGACAACAGGCTGGCCGGCAGCAGCAGTCTTTTCCGAAACATTTGCTCCCCGTGTACGCGGAAACGCCGAGAACAAACCGTTTCAGGTTCAGTTGGCCCGTTCCGGAAAAATCCTTCAGGTCGGCGCAGACGATTCTCTGATTGATGTACTCAATGCCAATGACTGCGCCGTCATATGCTCATGCACGCAGGGAATCTGCGGCTCTTGCATGACCCCTGTGCTGGACGGCGTCCCCGAGCATCGCGATGCGATCCTGAGCGACAGTGAGCGCCAGGCCAATGAGGTCATGTGCGTTTGCGTGGGTCGCGCGCGCAGCGAACGTCTGATTCTGGACTTGTAAGCGAATACTGATGCTCAACCCGCCGGGTTCCAGAAATCCAACGCCGTCTGATTGAACCGGCTGGCACACTCAATCTGCGGCACATGGCCGCAATTATCCCAGACCTGCACTTCGACATTTGCCACAGACTCACGCAACACTTGCGCATGCTCAACCGGGACAAACTGATCTTCTCTGCCCCAGACGACCAGGCACGGTGCTTCGATCCGGGGCATCTCCTGATGAAGCTGCGCGACGGTTTCGGGTCGGAATCCCTGTAGATCAACGAATCCACGCAGCGTCTTCAGAAACGCCGCCAACGCTCCCGGGGCTGAGGCCATTGACACTTTGGTCGCGACAAGATCATCAGTCACAAATGCATCAGGATTGGCAAACGCCTTGCGCCAGAGCATTCTGATCCCGAAAGAGGTGGGCCGGCTGAGCAATTCCCCCAGGAATGGCAGCGTCGTCAGGCGGAATTCGAACAAGGTTCCGCGCCTGGCCATCCCAGCCGGATCGGTCAGCAAGAGCGATGTCACCCGGCCAGGTTCATTTGCCGCGCACTTCAATGCAAGCCGGCTTCCCAATGAATTACCAGCAAGATGCGCCTCGCCAAGATTTACCGCATCCATGAATCGGAAGACGAATTCAGCCAGAGAATCCAGGCTGTAAGATTCATTGGCAGGTTTGTCGCTAAGTCCGAAGCCAAGCAGATCGACCGCATAAACGCGATGGTGCTTGGCCAGCGCGTCAATATTTTGCTTCCATTCGAGCACCGAACAGGCAATGCCATGAAGCAGCAATACCGGCGAACCCGTTTCACCTTGCTGCCAGTAGCGCACCCTGGCACCCCCTACTTCTACGAACAAATCCTGCGGCATGAATAGATGTCTCCTGTGTTGTTCGGGATTCTAACGAACACCGCCTCCCGCACCAGCGGAGCGACTGTAGTCTTTTATCTGACTGGAGACACATACCTCCGTTGACTCGATTGCCCGGGCGCGTAGCTCAGCCATGGCCAGGAGCCGGGAATCCGCCCGATACTGTTCAAACTGGGCTGCGCTGGGAAACTGCAAAACATGTATTTCCGACCCAGTGCCGTCTTGGAAACGAGCGACTTCGAAGCTAACGACAAACCTGCCGCCGTATTCGTTCATGATGGCAAGCGCCTGCCGCTCGAACGTCTCTAAGGCGACAAAATCTTTGACATTCAGCCTGGCGAGAATCTGAATCATTGCCTGGTGCCGCCCATCCGCTGCACCGCTCACGCTTGTCATGTCTTTATCCATTTGCCCGTAACGGCATTATTGCGTCGTGGCTTTAGTCCGCATGGTCCATTGACGCGCAGGCCATCAGCACTGCGCCCGAACGCACCAGATTGTACGACTCACGCCAACCAGCGATCAGGTTATGGTCTTCACCCAGAAGCTCCCAGGTAACAGAAACAAATGCAGCGCTCACGCCAGCCGGAGTGATTTCAACCTGCCTATGACGGCAGAACCGACATCCTCTCCGGTAGTAAGCATCCAGAATCTCCTGAAAATGAGCCGCAATCGCCTGCCCGGTCTCAAGCGACTCTGACGATCCATCAGCGCCGACCACCAGATACGGTGGCGCGAAACGATCCGCAAGCACACCGCCGTCAAACGTGATGAATGCCTCGTCAAAATCACCAAAGAAAGCCTTGACAGCATTGTGAAGATCGAAATCCGCCATTGCTCACCCGTCCTCAGAACGCCCCACAATAGCGCACCTCTAAAAAACCGCACCGCAAGACGGCATTTATCGTGTGGGTACGCCCCTAGGTACAACAACCCGAGCCGTGCAATACCGGAATCTGCTGGCACGGCTTTTGCGTCTATCCAAGCGAGAGGAGCAGTGGCCTCACGGCCAATTAAGAACTCAAGATCACCAATAAGCCGGCTAGGGTTCCGATTGCCTAAGCAATGCCTGGACCGAGAGCTGGCGACCTTCGCGAGAGGGTTACACGGCGGGATAAAAGCCCGGGAGGTTGTTCATGGCTGTGGCCACTGAATCCTCCATCCAATAACCGTGAACCCCGGAGGGTAAAAGATGTCTCTACTCAGGTCGATTCTGATAGGCGCCGCGATCACTACAATCGCTTTCGTCTCCCCGCTTGCCACCACTGCCGCCCACGCCAAAGACAACTTCAAGGTCTGCTGGAGCATCTATGTTGGGTGGATGCCCTGGGACTTTGGGGCGCAGCAAGGCATCGTCAAGAAATGGGCGGACAAATACGATCTCACGATCGATGTGGTGCAGATCAATGACTATGTTGAGTCGATCAATCAGTACACCGCAGGGGGTTACGACGGCTGCACGATGACCAACATGGACGCGCTGACAATTCCCGCCGCGGGTGGCGTCGACTCGACAGCCTTGATCGTCGGCGACTTCTCCAACGGCAATGACGGCATCGTTCTCAAACAGGCAACAGACCTGAAAGCCATCAAAGGCCAGAAAGTCAATCTGGTTGAACTGTCTGTCTCGCATTACCTGCTTGCGCGCGGCCTGGAATCCATCGGATTGGCAGAAAAAGACATCACGGTTGTCAACACTTCCGATGCCGATATGGTCGCGGCTTACACGAGCGATGACGTCACGGCGGTCACCACCTGGAATCCGCTGTTATCCGAAATTGTCGCGATGCCCGACAGCACCAAGGTATTCGATTCATCGAAGATCCCGGGCGAAATTATCGACTTGATGGTCGTCAATACCGAAACACTGACCGCCAATCCGAATTTCGGCAAAGCGCTGGTCGGTGCCTGGTATGAAATCATGGATCTGATGAGCGCCGATTCCAAGCAAGGCATAGGCGCCCTGACCGCAATGGCCAAGGCGTCAGGGACTGATCTTGCCGGCTATAAGGCCCAGCTTGATTCAACCGAGATGTTCTACCAGCCCGCACAAGCCGTTGCATTCGTTAACGATCAGAAGCTGAAGTCCACCATGCAAGAGGTTGCCCGGTTCTCATTCGAGCACGGCCTGCTTGGCGACGGTGCGGCCGATGCCGGTTTTATCGGGATCGAAACCCCGGCCGGCGTGCTGGGTAGCAAAGACAATATCAAACTGCGCTTCACGTCTCAATACATGAATCTGGCCGCTGAAGGGAAACTTTAAGCCTGATGAAAAAGCTGATCAACCAGCGCCCGGGCAAACTCGGGGCAATACTGCTGGGCGCGCTACCTTTTCTGGTGTTGGCAGCTTTGTATCTGGGAGCCTCAGAAGCCAGGCTTGCTGAGAACCCCAACGACAAACTGCTGCCCGCTGTCAGCAGCTTTGTCGAGGCGATAGATCGACTGGCGTTCACGCCAAGCAAGCGCTCAGGGCAATATCTGTTCTGGAACGATACAACCGCAAGTCTTGGCCGGTTGCTAACCGGCGTTGGCCTGAGCGGCCTGATGGCCTTGGTCGTCGGCGTTCTGAACGGCACCCTGCCCTATAGCCGGGCCAGCCTCTCGCCAGTAGTGACCGCAATATCGCTGGTACCACCCATGGCGATACTGCCCGTTCTGTTTATTGTGTTCGGATTGGGAGAGCTTTCGAAGGTCGTCCTGATCATTATCGGGATTACGCCGTTTCTGATGCGTGACCTGCAGCAGCGGGTGCTTGAAATCCCTCGTGAACAACTGATTAAGGCCCAAACCCTCGGCGCCAGTAGCTGGCAGATCATTGTGCGAGTGATTCTGCCGCAGATACTGCCGCGTCTGCTGGCCTCGATACGGCTCGCGCTGGGTTCGGCCTGGCTGTTCCTGATAGCCGCTGAAGCGATTGCCGCCACTGAAGGGCTGGGTTATCGGATCTTCCTGGTGCGACGGTATCTGGCCATGGACGTGATCATTCCCTATGTTTTATGGATCACTTTTCTCGCCTTTGTCCTCGACTGGTTACTCCGACGTCTTTCCGCTCTGGCGTTTCCGTGGTTCGATCATGATGGCTCGGGAGGCAGGCGATGAAGCTGATTCAGATCAACAACCTCTGGAAGCGTTATGGTGATCAAGTGGTCCTGGAGAATCTCAACGCCACGATCGACGAAGGAGAATTCATCACCATTGTCGGCGCCTCAGGATGCGGCAAATCTACCCTGTTGAATTTATTGCTTGGCACGGATAAGCCATCGAAAGGCGAACTACTCCTTGATGACCGGTCTATCCCGGACGAGCCAACGGCGACGCGCGGCATTGTCTTTCAGCGCTATTCTGTGTTTGCGCATCTGACAGTACTGCGTAACGTCTTGATCGCCCGGGAGTTCACTGACAGCCCCCTCCTCGCAAGATTGCGCGGCGCGAACAAGACTGAGGCGCTGGCGCATGCCCGTCAGATGTTGTCAGACGTCGGGCTTGCCGAATCGGAGAACAAATACCCGCATCAGTTATCAGGGGGCATGCAGCAGCGACTCGCGCTGGCCCAGGCGTTGATCGCCAGGCCCCGGGTCCTTTTGCTGGACGAGCCTTTCGGTGCACTGGATCCCGGTATCCGAAAAGATATGCATGATCTGGTCTTGTCACTCTGGAAACGCCACCAACTCACGATCTTTATGGTGACCCACGACCTGCGCGAGGGATTCACCCTGGGCACCCGACTGTGGGTTTTTGACAAGACCCGAACCGATCCGCAACACCCTGACGCCTACGGTGCGCAGATCACGTTCGATATCCCGGCCGGACAACGAAAGAAATCCGCTCCTGAGACGCCGGAAAATCTTCTACAGGAAACCATTCATGAGTGAACCACTCTACAGCTACACAGTACCCGGCGCGAGTCACTGGTCGTTTCGGATACGCCGGGGCCTGCAACTGACACTCACAGACCTGGAAGGTGGCGCTAACGTCGGGATGTTGTTCTACAACCCGGACGATCTGCTGGAACGCTACAACGCGCCGGACACGCTCAAGTGCCAGCATACGTTCAAGCTGACTCAAGGCCATTGCCTGTACTCTGATATGGGTCGCATCTTCTGCTCCATTACCGCTGACAGCGCCGGCTGGCACGACACCGTTTGTGCGAACTCTACCGCCGCCAGCATCGCCCGGCGCTATGGCGAACGCGACTACCAGACAGACCGCAATACCTGGCACCAGAATGGCTACGACGCCTTTCAGGTCGAACTGAGTAAGTACGGTCTGGGCCCCCGTGACATGGCTGCCAATCTGAATCTGTTCAGCCGCGTCAGCACCGACGCCGACGGCAATCTGCAACTCGCTCCGCCAGCGGCGACCGGCGGCAGTGCGGTGACGCTACGTTTCGAGATGGATACGCTGGTGTTGTTACACACCTGCCCGCATCCGCTCTATTCCGGCCCGACCTACCCCTTCAAACCAGTCTTGGTACAAATCGATACCGCACCACCAATTGAACCGGAAGATCAATGCCTGAACCATTGCGCAGAAAATCAACGGGGCTTTGAGAACAATCACTTGTACCACCTGGGTGCCACACCCGGCCCGACCGCCGGCAAGAGAGGCTAATTCATGAATCTGCCAAGCAAATTATCTGTGGAGCAGGCCACCCTGCGCGAAACCGTTCGGGCCGGTGACTATTGGCTGCAAACAATCAAGGCCGGCCAGACGCTGCGGATTGTTGACATTGCAGGCAACCAGGCGGCTGACACCTTGTTCTACAACGCCGCTGATCCCGCTGAACGTTACAGCGCCATGGACACGATTCGCGAACAAGGTAATGTTTATCTCACCGTCGGGACCCGTTTGCTGTCGAACCTGGGCGCCGATATGCTGGAAATTGTCGCCGACACCTGCGGGCGGCACGATACGCTGGGCGGAGCATGTGCGACCGAAAGCAACACGGTTCGGTACGCACTGGACAAACGGTGCATGCACGCCTGCCGTGATAGCTGGATGCTCGCTCTCGCCCAGCACGAGGACCTGGGCCTGAGCAAACGCGACATCACCCACAACATCAACTTCTTCATGAATGTCCCGATCACGCCTGAGGGCTGCCTGTCCTTTGAAGACGGCATTTCGGCGCCAGGCAAATATGTTGAGATGAAAGCCGCGATGGATGTCATTGTCCTGATCTCCAACTGCCCGCAACTGAACAACCCTTGCAGCGGCTTCAATCCGACCCCGCTCGAATTAGTGGTCTGGAACTGAGCAGATGTTCTCCAAAGTCCTTATCGCCAACCGCGGGGCGATTGCGGTTCGCATCTGCCGAACCCTGAAGTCACTGGGCGTGCGCTCGGTTGCGGTTTACTCAGACGCCGATCGCGACTCCCTGCACCGGCTCGCCGCCGACGAGGCTTATCCGCTTGGAGACGGCAGTGCCGCAACCACCTATCTTAACCAGGAAGTGCTCCTTGATATTATGGGCAAGGCAGGAGTCGATGCCGTGCACCCCGGCTATGGATTCCTGAGCGAAAACCCGGAGTTCGTCAAAGCCTGCGAAGAGCGCGATATCGTGTTCATTGGCCCGACGACCGAGCAGATGCAGCAGTTCTCTCTCAAGCATTCTGCCCGCGCGCTAGCTGCGCAGCAGAAGATTCCGCTGCTTAACGGTAGCGACTTGCTTGACAGCGCTGATGCGGCACAGGACGCCGCCCAACACCTGGGGTATCCAGTCATGCTTAAGAGCACCGCTGGCGGCGGTGGCATCGGCATGCAAATCTGCCACGACCCCGAACAGTTGAGTGATTGTTTCGACAGCGTGCGACGCCTTAGTGGCAATAACTTCGCCAACGACGGGGTGTTTATTGAGCGGTTTATTGCTCAGGCGCGGCACATTGAAGTACAGGTTTTCGGCGACGGTCAGGGTCAGGTGATATCGCTTGGTGAACGCGACTGTTCGGCGCAGCGACGCAACCAGAAGGTTCTGGAAGAAACGCCGGCTCCGGGCCTGACTGATACCGTCAGAGCTGCGCTTCATCAAGCTGCCGTGACGCTGATGCGCGCGGTCAAATACCGCAATGCTGGAACAGTCGAATTTATTTTCGACGAGCAAAGCCAGCAATTCTGGTTTTTGGAGGTCAACACCCGCCTGCAGGTTGAGCACGGGGTAACCGAGCAGATCTTCGGCGTTGATTTGGTGGACTGGATGGTCCGACTGGCCGCCGGTACCCTGCCGCCACTGTCCGAACTTCAACTAACACCGCCAACCGGTCACAGCATTCAGGCACGCCTTTATGCAGAAGACCCCAACAAACAGTTCCAGCCTAGCGCCGGCCTATTGACCCATGTCGATTTTCCGGAACAAATGGCGGACTCCAGCCTGCGAATCGATACCTGGGTTCAGGCAGGGATCGAGGTTTCGGCACTCTATGACCCAATGCTGGCGAAGGTCATTGTGAAAGCACCCGACCGCTCGAGCGCCATCAAACAACTTGACGCCGCCCTGGCAGCTACGACGATCGAAGGGATTGAAACCAATCGTGCCTATCTGCAAGCCGTTCTGAAGCAAGACGTCTTTCTGAGCGGACGAATGCACACCCGCTTTCTGAATGACTTTACAGTCGCGTGGCCCACCATAGACGTCATTACGCCGGGTACGCTGACCACGATGCAAGACTACCCAGGGCGGGTCGGTTTCTGGCATGTTGGTGTTCCCCCAAGCGGCCCGTTCGACGGCCGTTCTTTCCGACTGGGCAATCGCCTCTTGGGTAACAATCAGGATGCAGCCGGCCTGGAGATCACAGTCAGCGGTCCGCGCCTGCGCTTCAACCAGGCATGCTCGATTGTCCTGACCGGCGCCAGTCTGGATGCCGCACTGGACGGCGAACCGGTCCCTCTGAACACGGTTGTTCGGGTGTCCAGGGGCAGCACACTTGTACTGGGCACGGTGACTCTGGGCGCCCGCAGCTATCTTTGCGTCAGTGGCGGCCTGGCCAGTTCCGCTTACCTGGGTTCGCGCTCGACCTTCACCCTTGGCCAGTTTGGTGGCCACGGCGGTCGCAGCCTGCGCAGTGGCGATGTGCTGCACCTTGCCCTGGCAACCCCGGCTCGCCCGTCTGAGACCGGTGCGACGCTACCAGCCGGCCTTGCCGCAGACCTGAGCTCACCGACCGTCTTGCGGGTAATGTACGGGCCACACGGCGCCCCGGATTTCTTTACGCCAGGAGCCATTCGCGAATTCTTTGCCACCGAGTGGGTGGTGCATTACAACTCGAGCCGTACCGGCATTCGACTGCTGGGGCCCAAACCGAAATGGGCACGCTGTGACGGCGGCGAAGCCGGCATGCATCCATCGAATATTCACGACAACGCCTATGCAATCGGCACCGTCGATTTCACCGGAGATATGCCTGTCATCCTGGGCCCGGACGGCCCCTCTCTGGGCGGATTCGTCTGCCCTGTTACGGTCATCCATGCCGATTTGTGGAAACTCGGCCAGCTCAAACCAGGCGCGGCACTAAGATTCTCCCCGGTCAGTCAGGAGCAGGCGGATCAACTGGCCCGGGCGATGGAAAATGAAGTAACCGCACTGGAACCGGAACAGCCCGATTTACCGGCGGTCACGATCGAGTCGCTGCTCGAACAGACGCCGGTTGTCCGGCAGTCGGTGGCGGCGGAGATCACTTATCGCGCCGCCGGTGACCGCTATTTGTTGGTCGAGTTCGGCGACCCGGTGCTGGATATTCGCCTGCGCCTGCGGGCTCATGCCCTAATGCAGTGGATGCAATCGGCTGCCATCGATGGCGTGCTGGAACTGACCCCTGGTATTCGCTCGCTACAGATTCACTACAACAGCCTCGTCCTGCCACGGGTTCGGTTGCTCGAAAAGCTAGAACAGGCAGAACACAGCCTGGCAAACATTGACGACCTTGTAATTCCCTCACGCACGGTTTATCTGCCGCTAAGCTGGGACGACTCAGCCTGCCAAGAGGCCATTGAGAAGTATATGCAAAGTGTCCGCGCGGATGCCCCCTGGTGTCCGAGCAATCTGGAATTTATCCGCCGCATCAACGGGCTGGCCAGCATCGAGGCAGTCAAGAAAACCGTATTTGATGCCAGCTATCTGGTGCTGGGTCTGGGCGACGTTTACCTGGGCGCGCCGGTGGCCACACCAATAGACCCCCGGCACCGGCTCGTGACCACCAAATACAACCCTGCCCGCACGTGGACGGCTGAGAACTCGGTTGGCATCGGTGGAGCCTATTTGTGTGTGTATGGCATGGAAGGCCCGGGCGGGTACCAGTTTGTCGGGCGCACGTTGCAAATGTGGAACCGTTACCGGCAAACGCCTGAATTCAGCCAACCCTGGCTCCTGCGTTTTTTCGACCAGATCCGGTTTGTCGAAGTCACTGCCGATGAACTGGCGACGATTCGGCAAGACTTTCCCAATGGTCGGTATCCGTTACGAATTGAGCATCAGGCGTTTCGGCTTTCAGACTATCAGCGCGGTCTGGATGAAAACCGCCAGGAAATCGATACATTTAACGAGCAACGGAACCTGGCGTTCAAACGCGAATTGCAGCGCTGGGTCGACAACAATCAGATGGAGTTTGAGTCTGAACCGGATCCGCTCGAAACGGAGGCGGAGAGCCACAGTCTGCCTGAAGACGTGATCGGAATAGACAGTCAGGTCGCAGGCACCATCTGGAAGGTGGTTGTGCAAACCGGTCAGACGATTCAGGCTGGTGACACAGTCGTTGTACTGGAATCCATGAAAATGGAAATCGCGGTGGAGTCACCCACTGACGGAACGATCGTGGAGATCTGCCGCGAACAAGGCAAACAAATATCGGCCGGCCAGCGCCTGGTGATTATACGACCGACATAGCTCACCGAATCGCCTGATGGGCTCCGGGTATGGATTGCGCCAGAATGCCGGCGAATGCAGTCGCCGAGCCACTGCGATAAGAAGTCTGCCTCCAGATCAGACCGGCAGCGCGCGCCGGTCGCGGATCAACGACGTTAATCAGGTGCACCTGCTTATTCTGCGGCGCCATGCGGCCCGGCAGGAACGCCGACACAAGACCTTGCTCCACCACCCGTTGCAGGGCATCTACCGAGTCGATTTCGAGCACAATTTTCGGTTGTATCCCGGCCCGCTGAAAATAGCCATCCAGCAGCCGCCGGGTGGCAAACCGCTGCCCGAGCATCGCAAGCGGCAGGTTGCCCAGTTGCGAAAAACGGATCGACTTGCGCCTGGCCAGTTCATGCCGGCCTGGCACCGCCAGCATCAAGGCGTCATCAAAGAGTTTTTCTCCGACGACACGATCAGAGCTCGGCGGGAAAAAGCTGAGCCCGAGGTCCAGCGAGCCGTCCGCAACCCCTGACTCAATCTCGGGTGCCGTCAGCTCGACCACTTGCAGGCGCAATTGCGGAAAAGCGACCAGGCACTCAGAGCAAACGCTTGGCATCCATCGGTTGACAAACGAATGAATGACGCCAACGCGTAACGAGCCGCTGACGCTCGCGCTTGATCTCGCAACCGCTTCAATGCCTTCTTCTACCTGAGTCAGCACACCACGGGCGTGAACCAATAGTTCGCGCCCCGCGTCTGTCAAACGCAGACCGCGACCGACTCGCTCAAATAGCGGACAACCCAACTCCCCTTCCAGCTGCGCGAGTTGATGCGAGAGCGTTGACTGCGTCACAAAGACCCGCTCAGCCGCTTTGTGCATGGTTGGCGCTTCCGCCATTGCGACGAAATAGCGCAGATGTCTTAGCTCCATTGCCGAACGCCCTGGTTTGTCTTACAGGCTGACCTGACTGAACGGCTCAGCTGGGATGCCCGAGAGAATGATTGATGTCATCGAAGTATAACTTGGGAAACTTTCATTGGATCAATTGGAAATCCGACTTTAGGCTTCGTGCTGTTCGATATCAAAGGAGACAACAATGTCCAACCGGCCCAATAACCCACGACGCCGCTTGTTACTTGGCGCACCCGCTGCACTGATAACCGCCCCCGCATTGGCCGCCGAATCCTGCCTGGTTACCGACGGCGACATCCTCGGCCCGTTTTACCGATCGGGTGCAAGCGCCGAAGCCAGACTCGTCAGCAGCGAAGACCAGGGAGAACGACTCAGGCTGACCGGCACCGTTCTACGACCGGACTGCAAAACACCTGTTGTCGGCGCCACAGTTGATTTTTGGCATTGCGACCACGCCGGCGCCTACGACATTAAAACGCCTGATGAGAAAATCGACCCGAAAGACTATCGCTTTCGGGCGCTGGTCCAGACCAACGACCGTGGTCAGTTCACGTTTGACACGATCGTGCCAGGCCGATACGGCATTCCGAACGGCCTGGAGGGTTTTGAAGCCTATGCCGGCCAAACCCGACCAGCACACTTTCATATCACGATCACCCACCCTGTCTATCTGCCGCTGACCACCCAAATCTATATGGAAGGCGACCCCTATCTTGCGGAAGACCCGTGGGCAAAACATTCGAAAGTATTGTTCCCGCTGCACAAGGGTGACAAGACATCCACCGGCACGATCGAACTAATTATGGCCAATCGCCCAGGTCAACGAAGTGCCTGAACGCGACACCATGAAGATTCACTCAGTCGAAACAATCCTGGTTGATATTCCAACCAAACGCGTGCATCAGTTGTCGTTTGGGGAGGTCACCACCCAGAACTATGTGATTGTGCGGATACGCGATAGCGACGGCCGCATCGGACTGGGGGAAGCCTCCACGATCGGCGGCCCGGCATGGGCGGAAGAAAGCACAGAGACAATCAAAACCATCATCGACCGCTATCTGACGCCACGCCTTATTGGCCGTGATCCCCAGTCAATGGTTGCCCTGTCGGCATCGATGAATCTGTGGGTGAAAGGAAATCGCTTCGCCAAGGCGGCCGTCGAAATGGCATTGCTCGATCTGGTTGCGAGAGCCATGACCATCCCGGCGGTTCAACTTCTTGGCGGACAAGTTCACCAGCGGCTCGAGTTAGCCTGGACGCTTGCCAGCGGCTGCACCCAGCAAGACATCGAGGAAGGCGAAGCCAAACTCGCCGGCAACTTGCACAGAACTTTCAAACTCAAGATCGGCTATGGTGAGCCGAGCGTAGATGTCGCCCATGTGTGCGCCATCGCCAATCACTTTGGCGAGCGCGCCAGGATTCAGGTTGACGTAAATCAAGCCTGGGACGAACTCACCGCAACCCGTTGCATTGCCGCCCTGCAAGATGCCGGCGTCTGTTTGATCGAACAACCCGTCCCCCGGCATCAAGCCGGCGCTATGGCCCGGATTGCCCGCCGATTCGATGTGCCAATCATGGCCGACGAGTCAGCCGCCACGCCGGAAGATGCCTTGAACCTGATTCGTTGGGAAGCAGCCGATGTGCTCGCGCTCAAACTGACCAAGGCCGGGGGCCCCTGGGCCACACTCCAAACTGCCGCCATTGCACAGGCGGCAGGCGTACCGTGTTATGGCGGTTGTATGCTCGAGACCAGTGTTGGCACTGCCGCCTATCTTCATACTTTCGCAGCGATTGCAGGGATAAGCTGGGGCTGCGAATTGTTTGGCCCGCTATTGCTTGTTGACGATCTGATTACCGAGCCGCTCGACTATCACGATTTTTCAATCCACCTGCACGACGGCATTGGTTTCGGTATTGAGTTGGACCCGGAAAAACTGGGCTTTTATCGCCGGGACCGCGATACGGTCGTCCCCGTCAGCGTACTGCCATGAGTGCCGTAGCCGTCAAATTCTGGCAGCTCGCCGACGGTCCCGGCTGCCCGCTCGTGTTGAGTCACGCACTGGGTCTGGACCATCAGATGTGGCTGTCCACCGCCGCCGATTTTAACGGCGAGCGACCTGTGATTGTCTATGATCATCGCGGCCACGGCGGCTCGCCAAAGCCGTCTGAGCCATGGACGATGAACGACCTGGTTGATGATGCAGCTGCACTGATCCGAGAACTCCGTCTGGGCCCGGTCGTATTCGCGGGGCTGTCCATGGGTGGCATGGTTGCTCAAGGCCTGTTAATCCGGCATCCGGAACTACTCAGTGCGGCGCTTCTGGCCCATACCGTCGCGCGTTACCCGGCGCCGGCCAGGCAGGCCTGGGAGAACCGGATAAACACGCTCAAAACCCAAAACATCCATGACATTCTCGATACGGTTGTTGCGCGCTACCTCAGCGCCGGCTTCAGAGAACAACACGCGGGCAAAACCGCCGCGCTTGCGCAGCAACTATTAAGCATGGACCCCCGGCAATACTGCAATAGTTGCTCGGCAATCGCCGCGGTTGACTGGCTCAGTCAGCTTAACTCGATTCGCTTACCGGTCTTAGTCCTCGCCGGCCGCTTCGACATGGGCGCGCCGCTGGAGGCGTCCGAGCAGATCGCCGGGGAAATTCCCGGTGCTCGACTTCATGTCATGGAAAACAGCGCTCATCTGAGTCCGCTGGAAGAGCCGGAGCGATTCAGGCAAGTCTTGCGACTGACCGTGGAAGCGGCACACCGCTCCCAACCCGATACCGCACTTAACTCCCACTCAACGCAATAACAGACAGTTTTAACTAACCGGAGACATCTAATGAAATTCCAGGCCGCGCTTCTAGCACTTGGCATCCTTACAGGCCCAACTGCTGTGCTCGCAAAACCGATCGTCATCAAGTTCAGCCATGTTGTTCCAGATTCCACCCCGAAAGGAAGGGCCGCGCTCAAGTTCAAGGAACTGGCGGAGAAGGCTTTGCCCGGCAAGGTGGAAGTACAAGTCTATCCGAGCAGCCAACTATTTGGGGACGGCAAGGAAATGGAAGCGCTACTGCTTGGCGACGTTCAGATCATTGCGCCGGCGCTGGCCAAGCTTGGCAAATATACCAAGAAGCTTCAGGTGTTTGATCTGCCTTTTCTGTTCAACGACATTCAGGCGGTTGAAAGACTTCAGGCAAGCGCCAAAGGACAGGAGTTGCTTAACTCAATGGCCGATAAGGGCATCAAAGGACTGTCCTATATGCACAATGGCATGAAACAGCTTTCGGCCAACAGGGCGATCCGGCTGCCGGGCGACATCAAGGGTCTGAAATTCCGGATTCAGCCGTCTGCGGTGATCGAATCTCAATTCAAAGCTGTTGGCGCGAACCCGCAGAAACTCGCCTTCGCCGAAGCCTATCAGGCGCTCCAAAGCGGTGTAGTCGATGGGCAGGAAAACACCTGGTCCAATATCTACTCTCAGAAGTTCTTCGAAGTTCAGGAAACAGTGCTTGAGTCTAACCATGGCGTGATTGATTACATGGTGGTCGTCAACGCCTCCTGGTGGAACAAGCTGCCCGACGACATTCGCGAACCCCTGTCTGTCGCGATGACCGAATCGGTCAAATACGGCAACAAGATTGCGCTAGACGAGGCCCAGGCGTACCTCGACAAAATCACCGCCGCAGGCAAGGCAACCGTCATCAGGCTTAATGCCGACGAAATGACTGCCTGGCGCGAAGCCATGAAACCGGTTTGGGCGCAATTCGAATCAGAAATCGGCGCGGATCTGATTGAAGCCGCACTTCAGTCGAACCTCAAGTAGGCCGCAATGCCACAACCGCGCCGACCCCAGGACCCCTGGGCGCCGGCGCCAGCTCTTGAATCAGGACTAGCAACTATGAAGTTACTCGACCGGCTGGAAGAGATCATTGTAATTGGCATGATGATCGCCATGACAGTGCTGACCTTCTCGCAGGTCGTGATGAGGTACGGCTTCAACCAGGGCTGGCAATGGGCCTTGGAACTGACCACCGTGTTCTTCGCGATCATGATCTTTGTTGGCATCTCCTACGGCGTGCGCGTCGGAGCACATATAGGCGTCGATGCGCTGGTCACCCAGCTCAATCCAGGTCCGCGCCGCGCCTTGTCAATCCTTGTCGTCGGCTTTTCTCTCGTTTACGCCGGACTGGTTATCTATGGCTCGATGATCTATGTCAGCAAAATGAAAACAGTGGGTGTGGAGATGGAAGATATGGCGATCCCAATCTGGGTGGTGCGTTCGATACTCCCGATAGGCTTCACGCTGCTGACAGTACGGCTCATTCAGGTGATGTGGGCGTTGATTGCTGGCAAGACCAATAACCTTCATCTCGCCGACGAGGCTGCAGACGCCCTGAAACTCAGAAGCGACGAGGCTGCCCGATGACAACCGTCTTTCTATTCGTCGCCTTGTTCGGCCTGATGGCACTTGGAACCCCTGTGGCCATTTCACTGGGGCTCTCCAGTATGGTCACAATCCTGCTCTTTGCGGATGACTCGCTGGCCAGCCTCACGATCAAGCTGTACGAAACCAGCGAGCACTACACCTTGCTTTCGATTCCGTTCTTTATCCTCGCTGGCGCGATGATGAGCACCGGTGGCGTCGCCAAACGCATTGTCCGTTTTGCCATTGCCGCAGTCGGCCATCTGCGCGGCGGGCTGGCTATTGCCAGTGTGCTGGCCTGTACACTCTTTGCCGCCGTCTCGGGATCAAGTCCGGCAACCGTCGTGGCGATTGGTTCAATCGTGATCGCCGGGATGGTCAGAAACGGCTATCCGCAGCCATTCGCCGCCGGGGTGATTTGCAATGCCGGTACACTTGGCATTCTGATTCCCCCGTCGATCGTCATGGTGGTTTATGCGGCCGTGACCGAGCAATCGGTCGGGCGCATGTTCATGGCCGGCATAGTTCCGGGTGCCATGCTTGCCGCTCTGCTCGCAGTCGCAGTCTGGTGGCGGGCGGGAAAACTCCAACTGATGCAGGCCAGGCGTGCCAGCGCCGGCGAGGTGTTCTCGGCATTCAAAGACTCGCTCTGGGGGCTAGCCTTGCTGGTCGTGATTATGGGCGGCATCTATGGCGGCGTCTTTACACCGACCGAGGCAGCCGCCGTCGCGGCTGTATACGCCACCGCGATAGCGGTTCTTGTTTATCGCGACATCAGCACTCAAGACCTGCCCGGTGTCTTCATGGAAGCCGGCAAGACAACCGTCATGCTGATGTTCATCATTGCGAACGCCTTGCTGTTTGCGCATGTCTTGACCACCGAACAGATTCCACAAAGCATTGCCGAGCAAATTCTTGCAGCTGGCATGGAACCCTGGATGTTCCTGTTGATGGTGAATGTTATTTTGCTGGTCGCGGGAAACTTCATGGAACCCACCGGTATTATTCTCATTCTCGCGCCAATTTTCTTTCCAGTTGCCGAGCAACTCGGCATAGACCCGATCCATCTGGGGATCATTATGGTCGTCAATATGGAGATCGGCATGGTGACGCCGCCAGTGGGTTTGAATCTGTTTGTCACCAGCGGTATTACGGGCATGAACCTAGTACAGGTCTCGCGGGCGGCGCTGCCCTGGCTCGCGATCTTGCTATTGTTCCTGGTGATCGTAACCTACGTTCCGGCAATCAGTTTGTTCCTGCCCGACTTGATTCTTAGCTAGACCACTACGGGCGGCGGCTATTGGTACTCGGCCGCTGTAATGAACTGACCAAAAGTTTCGCACCAGACAATTACCGCACGATAAGCGGCAACATCAACAGCCGCTGGCACCGCCACCACAAAATTATCAAACGTCTTGACGTCACCGATCTGGACCATGGTTGACTTGAGACGCAGGAAATCCGCCTCGGTTTCGACGAACTCCGGCGACAAATACAACTTGTAATCGGGCCCTGGCGCGAGACTCCCCATATGCGTCACGGCCTCTTTGCTTATCGAGACGGTGCCCTCACCCCAGTGCAAAGCATCGCTATCTTGCAGGTCACGGCGAAATTCACTCTTGAATTCGGCTTTGGCTGCCAGCGCATCCACCGCTTGCTCGCTGGGTGAGTCCGGGGCGATGATAATCGGTAAAGCATAAATACCGCCGGCGAAACCCGCCGCAGCTACCGCCGCATGGGAGATGATCAAAACCAGAGTCCGGCGAATAGTCATGGCATTTGCTCGTAGTATTGTGGATGGTAACGAAGGGCGAAAGAAAGCTATCTTAAGTCACTCAACTGCTTAACCGGGAATTTCGCGTTCCAATGAATTGATGCATGATGGTGGACAAGCAATTAAAACAACCCGGAACCCCGAGAGGCGCGCAATGTCCGTGATGAACCTGAATCTGCAAGGCAAACTGGCGCTGGTCACCGGCTCAACCCGCGGCATTGGCCTGGCCAGCGCCAGGGGGCTGGCCGACATGGGCGCTGAAGTCATTGTCCATGGCCGCAGCAGAGCCGCCACCGACGGTGCAATCAAGAGTATTCGCCAGGCGCTACCCGATGCGAAGTTGCGCGCTGTCCAGGCTGATCTGGCCACTGCGGCCGGCTGTGCCGACTTGATCGCGCAGGAGCCGCAAGTGGACATCCTGGTTAACAATGTTGGTGTCTATGATCCCAAACCGTTCTTCGATATCACCGACGACGACTGGCAAGCCATGATGGACATCAACATCATGAGCGGCGTCAGGCTGACCCGTCATTATCTCAAAGCCATGCTTCAGGCTGATGGCTGGGGACGAGTTGTTTTCATCTCCAGTGAGTCCGGCATCGTGGTGCCCAAGGAAATGGTGCATTATGGTTTCTCCAAATCAGCGCAACTTGTCATCGCACGCGGCGCGGCCGAGTCAACACGTGGCACCAATATCACCGTGAATTCAGTCTTGCCCGGGCCGACCTGGGTAGAAGCCCAGCAGCCGCGACTTGAAGCCAGGGCCAAAGAACAAAACACCACGGTTGATTCGCTCAAGGAAAAAACCTTTACTGAACGAAGACCCACTTCTTTGCTGCAACGCTATGCAACGCCAGAAGAAGTGGCCAGTCTGGTTTGTTATGTCTGCTCGCCAGCTTCCAGTGCAACCAACGGCGCCGCGCTGAGGGTTGATGGCGGGGTTGTCGCCAATCCGTTCTGACGGCCTCGCGTACTGTTATGGCCAGGCAGAAAAAGACTCTTCTGCCGAATTGGAAGACTCAATGACGTTGCGGCGATATTTCGCCGGTGTCACGCCCACCAGACGCCGGAAAAACCGATTGAAATAGGCTGGATCGGCATAACCCAATGAAAAGGCGATCTGCGCAACCTGCTTGCTGGAGGTAGTTAGCAAGACTCTCGCCTCTTCAATCATCTTGCTGTGAATCAACGCAAGCGGTTTCTTGCCGGTTGCCCGCAACAATGTCGAAGTGAGTCGCCCGCGAGAAATCCCCATACAATCGGCATAGTCTGCGACCGACCAGTGATCCAGGACATGCCGGTCCAGCAACGAAAGGAAAGTCATCACCAGGTTGCGCGACACGGCTACGGGTTGCATCTGCTGCAACTCACTCATACGCCAGAGCAACACCAGAATAATCGACAGGGTGCGGTTCAATACCACCAGGGCGCCGGGCCCGTTGTTGCGTAATTCGCGTTCCAACAATTGCACGTGCCCGAGCAGACCATCCAACTGAGGCCGGGCAACGGTGCGCGCCAACTGATGGCGCCGTACCGACTGCAGGATCTGTTCGCTGGTCACATCCACTCCCATACAGTGGGCCAGGAAGTTATCTGGAATGCTGAGTAACACGCCAACTGACCCGGCTGACTGGCGGACGCTATCTGCCTGCTCGTCAGGAAACCAGGCAAGCGCCGGCGGATTCAATCGAAACGCGCCGTCGGGCGAGACCACGTCAGCCGGGCCGGACACCAACAAGAACAGGTGACAACGACCGTCATCCAGACTGTATTCGGTCTGGTCCAGTGCGCCGTCAACCCGCCGCACCTCCAGGCCTTTGAGTAAATGAGCGGTCATCGGCCAGCCCGATTCGGCAAGACCCGTCCGGCCGGGAGCGCTGGCGGAGGATTCTTCCATTAATGAGACCTGCCTCCAAGCAGTCATGGCAAACCATCAAAAAGTACAATTTTGCCTTAAAAAAGTCTATTTCGCTAAGCCGAAACAGGTTTAGCCTTCACAAAACACTCGAATCAACGACAAGAAGCGCCATGGAGACAATCAGCCTCTTGCTCGGCGGCCAGGATCAAGCCGCCAGCACGATGCAGACATTCGACCGCACCTGCCCGTCTGGGACCGAGCCGGTAACCCGCGCTGCAGCCGCCAGCGTCGAGGACGCACGGCGCGCCGTAGACATCGCGGCCGGCGCGTTCCCCGCATGGTCGCATTCCAGTAATCAGCAACGCAGGAAGATATTGTTTCTAGCCAGGGACGCTCTGATCGCCCGCGCTGACTTGTTTGTCGACGCCATGGCAACCGAAACCGGCGCGACCGAATCATGGGCTCGCTTTAATGTGACGCTTGCCGGAGAGATTCTCAACGAAGCGGCCGGACTGCCGTCCCAGATTCAAAATCTGTCGATTCCGTCAAACCGGCCCGGCTGCACTGCGACAGCGATGCGCCAGGCTGCGGGCGTTGTCTTTGCCATGGCGCCCTGGAATGCGCCGGTCATTCTTGGCGTGCGAGCCCTGGCTGCGCCGCTGGCGTGCGGCAATACCGTCGTGATGAAATCTTCGGAACTCTGCCCACGCACCCATCGACTCATCGTCGAGGCAATGCTGGAGGCGGGAGTTCCCGGTGGCGCCCTGAATCTGATTTCGACCGCCCCTGAAGACGCTAACAAAGTCATTGAATCGGTCATCGCCCATCCTGCAATTCGCAGAATCAACTTCACCGGTTCGACCAGGGTCGGTCGCATCATCGCTGAAATAGCCGGACGCCATCTGAAACCGGCTCTGCTCGAACTGGGCGGCAAAGCCCCACTGATCGTGCTCGACGATGCCGACATTGATGCCGCGGTTGCTGCCACACAGTTTGGCGCCTATATCAACCAGGGCCAGATCTGCATGTCTACAGAGCGCGTCATCGTTCAGCACCCGGTAGCCGAGCGATTCGTCAGCAAGCTCGCGGACCGTGTCCGGCGCATGAATCAGTCTGAGTCGGCGTCAAGAGTCGATCGCACCGGAGGCGTCGTTGACCAGGAAGCAGCCCATCGCCTCGCCGGGCTGATCAGCGACGCACTGTCCAAAGGCGCAACCCTCGAGGCCGGCGGAAAAATCAACGGCGTGCACGTCCAGGCCACGCTGCTCAGCGGTGTCACACCGGCAATGAGAATTTATGCTGAAGAAAGCTTCGGGCCGGTCGCCTGTGTGATCAGAGCCGGCGGCGATGATGAAGCGATTCGCATCGCCAACGATACCGAGTACGGCCTGTCGGCGGCGGTTTTCAGTCAGAACCCGGATCGAGCGATGGCCACTGCCCGCCGAATCGAATCAGGTATTTGTCATATCAACGGCCCGACAGTTCACGATGAGGCCCAAATGCCATTTGGCGGCATGAAAGCTTCTGGTTACGGTCGCTTCGGTGGCACTGCGAGCATTCACGAATTCACGGAGTTACGCTGGATCACCGTACAAGAGGGGGCGCTGGACTACCCCGACTGACCCTCAGCACTTGTAGTACCCGAACACAAACTTAATTAAGGAGACAGAGATGCAACCCAAAAGGAACCTGAAGCTGCTCGCCGCCGCGCTGTGCGCTGCCACACTGGCAATGAGCCCCGCAAGCGCCGCAGACCCGATCAAGATCGGTGCGGTGGCTGCCAAGACTGGTCCGCTTGCCGGCGGCGCCGCGATTACCCACTGGCCCAACATTCGGCTGTGGGCGGCGCAGGTCAACGAGAAAGGCGGCCTGAAAATGAAGGATGGCACCATGCGGCCAGTCGAAATCATCGAGTATGACGACCGGACCAACCCGGCCGAAACCATCAAGGCGGTACAACGTCTGGCTACCGCGGACAAGGCCGATTTCGTCATCGCTCCTTACGGCACCGGTCTTAACCTGGCCTCAGCGCCCATTTTTGCCAAATACGGTTATCCGCAAATTGCCGTCAGCGCGATCACCGACAAAATCCCCGAGTTGAGCAAACGCTATCCGAGCATTTTCTTTACGCTCGGCACGACCAGCGCGTTCGCCAAATCAGTCGCCGATATTCTCGTCAAAATGAATAAGGACGGGCTGATCGGCAAAAAAGTGGCGATGGTCAACGTGGCCGACGCGTTCGGTATTGAGTTGGCCGAGGCAGCCAAACCCATCTTCAAGGAAGCAGGCCTGGAAGTCGTTTATGACAAGTCTTACCCTCTGGGGACACAGGATCTGTCGCCGGTGATCAAAGGAGCAAAAGCCGCAAAGCCGGACGCGTTCGTCGCCTGGTCGTACCCCCCGGACACGTTTGCGCTAACGGAAGGCGCGCGAATCGAAGGGCTTGACGTCAAAGCGTTCTACACGGCGGTGGCCACTTGCTTTCCAGCGTATGCCGGTAAGTTCGGCAAAGCCATTGAAGGCAACCTTGGAGCTGGCGGCGTCAACCCGGAAAGCAAAGCGTTCATGGAATACGCCGCTGCTCACAAGAAAGTGACAGGCAAAGACGCTGACTTCTGGGCCAGCGCGGTCACTTATGCCAGTCTTCAGGTGCTGGGTCAGGCGATTGAAGCCGTTGGCGCGCCCGACCGAAAAGCGGTCACGGAACACCTGAAAACAGGCACCTTTGATACGGTCATGGGCCAGTGGCAGTTCAAAGGCCAGATGATCGAACAGTTCTGGACCGTGGGTCAGTGGCAAGCCGGTAAATTCGTCGGCGTCGCCTCCACCGGCAAAGACGGTCAGAAAGCGCCGGTCGCCAAGCAAGGCTGGAACTAACCACAACGGTCGCTTGTCGACCTCCCCGAATCCTGCTGATTATACTTCTCTCCCTGCGGCAGGGTTCGGGTCACTCGTACAGCTATGGACATATTGATAACCGGAATAATGCTCGGCGCTATCTACGCGCTGCTGGCTATGGGGTTGACGCTGCAATACGGTGTGTCGCGCATCATGAATCTGGCCAACGGCGAGATGCTGGTGGCCGGCGCTTTTGGCGCCTTCACCGTCTACACCGTCGGCAGCGTCAGTCCGTATTGGTCGCTGCTGTTCGCCGTGCCCTTAACGTTTGTGATCAACTGGTTCATCTACCGCTATTTGCTGATGCCACTGGTCCGTCGCGCCAGGAACCGCGGCCAACTGGAAGTCGATACGATCCTGGCAACGTTCGGCATGAGCTTCGCCTTCGTCGGCATTATGCTGTGGTGGTTTGGCGGTGAGTTCTTCACCTACTCGTATCTCGCCGTGCCGGTAGAGATACTGGGTAGCCCTTACGCATTGAACCGGCTGGTCGCTTGCATTGCCTCCATGGCGATCTGCCTGCTTCTGTATGCGGGCATCTACAAAACCCGTACCGGTACGGCTATTAGGGCGGTAGCCGTGGATCCGTCTGCGGCTGGACTGGTAGCCATTGATGTGCCAACAATCAGTGCGTTCGCGTTTGCGCTTGGCGGCGCAATTACCGCGGTTGGCGGTATCTTGTTCAGCACCTTCTATGCCCTGGACGCGTCGGTTGGCGTCATCTACACGATGAAGGCCCTGATAATTGTGATTATGGGCGGTGTCGGCGATGTCCGCGGCGCAATTGTTGCCGCCTTCATTCTCGGGTTGGCCGAAACCTTTGTCGCCAGCGTGATTGATCCGGGCCTGACTCTGGCTGCCGCGTATTTGCTGTTTCTCCTGGTGTTGCTCTTCAAGCCTGAGGGCTTGTTCGGAAGATCAAGCACATGAGTCCATCCGAGATCCGCAACCTCATTCTCAGCTTTGTCGCGCTAGTCCTGTTGGCGCTGCTACCGCTATCTGAAGACAGCGACTGGCTAATGCTGCTGGCCGTACCAATCGCTATGTACGCAGTGCTCGCCACCTCATGGGCACTTTTTTCCGCACCGACACATTACATCTCGCTGGCCACTGCCGCTTTCTTTGGCATTGGCTCCTACACGGTTGGCGTGGGCATTGAAGCCCTCCCCTACTGGCTGTTGCCGCTTATTGCGGCGGCGCTTGGCGCTCTGCTCGCGCTCCTGGTCGGCCTGGCAACGTTGCGCCTGTCTGGCGTCTATTTTGTTATCTTCACGCTCGGACTGGCCGAAATGATTCGCCAGGTCGTCACCTGGGTGCAGGCCAAGACTGGTAGCCGCGGCATGTATGTGCTGACCGACCTGACCGAGCGCGACATCTACTGGCAGTTGTTGTTTCTGGTCGCACTGGTGATGCTGGTCGGCTGGCTGGTCAACCGGTCACGGCTTGGTTTCGCGTTGCGTGTCATCGGCAACGATGAAGTCGTCGCAGCCCATAGCGGCATTCATTCGGCCAGAGCCAAAATCTATCTGTTCATGATTTCCGGCGCATTTGCTGCCTCAGTCGGCGCTGTGCTGGCACCCCGGTATACCTATATTGAGCCATCGGTCGCTTTCTCCCCGGAGTTATCGTTTCAGGTTGTGATCATGGCCTTGCTCGGCGGAGTGCACCGATTGTGGGGGCCATTGTTAGGAGTGATTCCATTCACATTGCTCTGGGAGGCAATCTCGGCAAGCTTCCCGACTCAGACCGTCTTGCTGCTTGGCCTCGCGTTTCTGCTGATTGTCTATTTCATTCCTGACGGGGTCGTCGGCTGGATCGAAAAATTGAGCAACAACTTCAAACAGGAGCGACGCCCTCATGCGCAATGATGTCGTTCTCGATGCCCAGCAGGTGAGCCGTCGCTTTGGTGGCCTGCTGGCAATCAATCAACTCAGCTTCAAGGTTCGTCGCAATGAAGTCCTCGGCCTGATTGGCCCGAATGGTTCAGGCAAGACCACCATGATGAATCTGATCTCAGGGGCAATCAAACCAAGCGCTGGCGATATCTTCCTCGAAGATCGCCTGATCTCGAACCGCCCTGCCCGCGAAATCGCCCAGGCCGGCGTTGCCCGCACGTTTCAACTCGTCCGCATACTGCCTTCACTCAGTGTGGTCGAAAACGTGATGGCCGGTGCTGTGTTCGGGCACAAGCGTCTGTGGGGAATCGAAGCCCGTAAATACGCAGCTCGTCAGCTCGACCGGGTTGGCATGGCACACGCAATTTCCACCCCCACCTCAGCACTGACCTATATTGATGAAAAACGGGTGGAACTGGCCCGCGCTCTGGCGGCAGACCCCAAACTCCTGTTACTTGACGAATGGCTGGCTGGCCTGAATCCAACCGAACTCGAAACCGGCGTCGAACTGATCAAATCGCTACGCGATGATGGACGCACCATCATTCTAGTTGAACATGTCATGGACGCAATTCGCAGTTTGTGCGACACCTGCGTCGTGATGAACAGTGGCGAAAAAATCGCCGAGGGTGCGCCTGAACAAGCGCTTTCTGACCCGGAGGTTGTGAAGGCTTATCTTGGTGGAGACGATGATGCTTGAAGTTCGCAAGCTATCAGCACGATACGGCCTGCACCAGGCACTTGAAGACGTCTCACTAAGCGCAAAAGCCAATGAAATCGTTGTCATCCTTGGAGCCAACGGCGCGGGCAAATCCACCTTACTGAAAGCGCTTGGCGGTCTGGTTGCCTCTACCGGCCAGGTCATGGTGGGCGGCAAACCGACTCACGGATTACCGGCGCACAAAATCGTCGAGGCAGGACTGGCGCTGGTCCCGGAGGGCCGCGGCATCTTCGGCGAATTAACCGTCCAGGAAAACCTGACCCTGGGCGCGTACGCCCGGCGGGCGCGCGCCGATGAGACCGTCAATCTTGATCGGGTCTTTTCGCTGTTCCCGCGTCTCACCGAGCGGCGGACCCAACTGGCACGCACCATGAGCGGCGGCGAACAACAAATGGTTGCCATTGGGCGGGCGATGATGTCCGCCCCCGATGTCTTGATGCTCGACGAACCCTCTCTCGGTTTGTCTCCGTTGTTGTGCCGCGACTTATTCAAAGCGCTTGATGCGATCCGGGCAGCCGGCACCAGCGTCTTGCTGGTTGAACAGAACGCACGCCAGAGCCTGGCTATCGCCGACCGCGCTTACCTGTTGGAAAATGCCCGGATTGTGGGCGAAGGCACTGCGGCTGACCTGGCGCGCGACCCGGCCGTGCAAAAAGCCTACCTCGGCGGCGCGGCGACCACCGGCCCGGTAACAAGCCCTGCTACAAGCCCTGTTGTCAGCGCGATTGCCATGAAGACGCCATTGGTAAACGAGGCACTGGCAAGCGTCGCCACGGCCTCCTCCGGCGGCACGGTCAGTCGCGAAGACATCCAGTCGCTGGTACTACAGGCTGCCCAGACGCAAGAGCAAGACGTACTAGCCGCCCGCCAAGATGCCGGAGCCACCGGCCTGACGTCTGAGAGCAGCCCCGGAACAACCGTGCCAGACATCGTCGCGCAGATTGAGTCAGCAGCGGCGCAAGCCAGCAACAGGGGCCGCAGTAGCCGACCCCGCGTCCACGTCATCCGACCCGGCAAACCTCCGGCCCGCCCAACTCGCACGCCGCCAAATGAAACCCCGGACAAACTCACTACGCCAGTGAAAGTCTGGCGTCGCAGTGGCGTACGAGTCTACAAACGCAAACGACTCGACGGCCCGTTGGAGCGAACCGATGACACCGATTGACCGAACACCACCGACAGCAGGAGCAGGCGATGGCCAAAATATTTGACGGCATGACCATTGGCGGGCGAGCCGTCGCGACCGCAACCACATTCAAGGACTTCAACCCGGCTGACGCTTCCGTCTGGGCTGAAATGCCTGACGCCGGTGTACGCGAAGCGAATGCCGCCGTTGAAGCGGCCCATGCCGCTTTTCCGGCGTGGGCTGCTCTGACCTATAACCGGCGGGCGCACTTGATGATCAAAGTGGCCGATGCGTTTGAGCGGAACAAACCCGCGATCATGGCCGCCATTCAAGCCGAAGGCGGCGGCTGGTTTGGCAAGGCGGCTTTTGAAGCTGGCTACGTGCCGGAAGTCTTTCATGCGGCAGCAGCGACCAGCTATGCGCCGATTGGCGAGATCTTGCCATCCGAGACACACAAAGTTTCGATGGCAATACGTCGGCCTACCGGCGTGATTACCGTCATCAGCCCCTGGAATTTTCCGGTGTTGTTGACCGCTCGCGGCCTGGCCTTCGCAATCGCCGCCGGCAACACCGTTGTCTTGAAACCTTCCGAAGAAACCCCTTATTGCGGCGGCTTGCTGTTTGCCGAGATGTTCCGCGAAGCAGGTGTGCCAGACGGTGTGCTCAATGTAGTGACCTGCTCTCGCGACAATGTTACAGCTGTTGGCGAAGCGCTGATTGATCATCCCCGGGTCAAAGGTATTTCGTTCACCGGATCAACCCCGGTTGGACGGTCTATTGCGGCGCGCGCGGGCGCACACCTGAAGAAATGTTGCGTCGAACTCGGTGGTAAGGATGCCTTGATCGTCTGCGACGATGCAGACCTGGAGCGAGCTGTCGGTGCCGCCAACTTTGGCAGCTTCATGCATCAGGGTCAGATCTGCATGTCGGTCGAGAAGGTCCTGGTTCATGAGTCTGTTTTTGAGCCATTCATCAAAGCCTTCGTCGAACGTGCTGCAAAACTGAAAGTAGGCGATCCGACCCATGACAAATCAAACGTAATTGGCCCGGTCATCAACGACCGCCAGGCTCAGCGCATCAAGAATCAGATCGACGACGCCATCGCCAAAGGCGCTAAAGTGCTACTGGGCGGTGGCGTCAACGGACGATTCATCGAGCCGACTATTCTGGTTGGCGTCACACCTGAGATGAGCGTCTACCAGGAAGAAACCTTTGGCCCCGTCGTGCCGGTCATTCCGTTCAAAACCGATGAGCAGGCGGTAGCGCTGGCGAACGACTCGGTCTACGGCCTGTCCGCCGGCGTCATCACCCGGGACGAACAACGCGGCATGGCCATTGCCAATCAACTGGAAACCGGCATGTGCCATATCAATTGTTCGTCTCTGAATGATGAGCCACATGTGCCATTCGGTGGCGCCAAAGCCTCGGGCCAGGGCCGCCATGGCGGCCGCTGGGCTACCGAGACTTTTACCGAAACCCGTTGGGTAACGCTCGACCGCGGTGGCCGCCCGTACCCGGCGCCCTTCTGACCCCTATACACAGGCAGACAACCTATGAACTCACCTGACGCTCCCGCCTGGACCAAGGGCAAACTACTTGCCGGTAAGACGATTATCGTGACCGGTTGCTCCTCCGGAATCGGTAGCGAAACCGCCCGACTGTGCAAACAACTCGGCGCCGATGTGCTTGGCGTCGATCGCAACAAGTCCACCGATCATGTTGATGAACTCTATCTTGCCGACCTGGGCGACCCGGATACCATTCATGAACTCGTTGATGTCTTACCGGCCGGCGCTAACGGACTGGTCAACTGCGCTGGCGTGCCGCCGACCCAGCCCGCCGAGGTCGTTCTCAGAGTCAACCTGGTCGGACTCAAGTACCTGACTGAAAGACTGGTCCCGAAACTGGCTGACGGCGCTTCCATTGTCAATCTGGCCTCACTGGCCGGATTTGGTTGGCAACAGTCGATTGACTCGATCAAGGCCAGCGAGCATCTGGACTTTGCCGGGATTCCCAGCTTTCTGGCGGCCCACAACATCACCAACAAAGAAGGACGCTCGTATTTCTTCTCCAAGGAAGCACTGATTGTCTGGACTTTGCAGAACCGTTGGCGGTGGCGCGATCGCGGCATACGCATGAACGCGGTCAGCCCTGGCCCGGTCAATACGCCGATCATCCAGGACTTTCTCGACACATTGGGCAAACGTGCCGAAGAAGACGCTCGAGTCATGGACCGGGTTGGCACGCCACAAGACATCGCCCCGGTTATCGCATTCATGCTTTCTGAGATGTCCGGCTGGTTACGCGGCACCAACATCGGTAGCGACGGCGGCATGTCTTCATTTCTGCTGTGTAATCAACACGATTTGTGAATCAGTACTGAACGCCTGGCAGGCATTTCTGCCAGGCATCCTTAGAACAACACGACATCTACAGAGGCATCGATATGGGCAACGTCATTTTGGCCATTATTCTTATCCTGGTTATCGCCGCAGCGGTCATTGCCATTCTGGCCCGTTTTTACATGCGAACGACCCGTGAAATAGCACTGATCCGCACCGGCTTCGGCGGCCGTCGCGTCGTGATGGACGGAGGCGCTTTTGCAATTCCGTGGTTCAACGAAGTCGCCCGTGTAAACATGCAGACATTGCCCTTACACATCAGCGCCACCGGAGACCGGTCAATCATCACCAAGGACAAGCTGCGAGTTGATGCGCGGGCCGACTTTTATATGACGGTCGAACCGACCGACGACGGCGTCGCGCTGGCCCAGCAAACCCTGGGCAATCGCACTTTCGATCCAGCAAAGCTCAGTGAATTCATCGGCGGCAAACTGATCGACGCTTTGCGGGCGGTCGCAGCCGGGTTCACCATGGACGAGCTTCATGAGAATCGAGGCCGATTCGTCGCCTCAGTGCGGGAGATGCTTATTGAGCCCTTATCCCGGAACGGTTTGTTACTGGACAGTGTCTCACTGACCGAGCTGGATCAGACCCCCTTCGACCGGCTTGACGAGAACAACGCCTTTAACGCAGTCGGAATGCGTAAACTAGCCGAAGTCATTGCCACCTCGAAAAAAGAACGCGCCCAAATTGACGCCGACTCGGAGGTTTCAGTGCGACAGGCAGCGGTAACCGCCTCAAAACAGCGCCTGGACATAGACTTGCAGGAAGAAGAAGCCAAGATCATGCAGACCCAGCAAATCGAGGCGCTCAAAGCGGCCCAGATAGCCGAGGTTGTTAAACACAAAACCGAGAGCGAGCTCTATGCGGCGACCGCTCGCATCAAGATGGAGAAGGAAATTCGCGCCGCAGACCTCGCCCGTGAACAAGCCATCGAAGCGGCAGAGATACTCAGTGCGCAGGAAATCGAACTGGCCCGCCAGGCTCGCGATATCGCGATCGCTGAAAAATCCCAGGAGGAAAGCCTGGCGCGTTCCGCCGCGGAGGTCGCCCGCTCCGAGGTGATCAAAGCTACCGAGGCTAGCAAAACGGTTCGCGAGATGGCTGAGGCCGAACGCAACAAGCAAATCGCGATCATCCAGGCAAACGAGCAGGCTGAAGTTGCCGGTACCCGACTCAAACTAACCGCCGTCGCCGAGCGCGAGGCCACGGAAAGTCGAGTGCAGACACAAGTAGCCCAGGCACAGGCAGACGCCAAGGCTATGGAAATTCGAAGCGCCGCCGACAAGACCAGTCGACTGGCAACTGCTGAAAGCGAACGGGCCAGTATTCTTGCGCAGAATGAAATCAAGCCCCATGTCGTCGCCATGAAGCTGGATCTTGCGCGGCTTGACTCGCTCCCGAAAGTCGTCAGCGAAATGGTTAAACCAGCCGAGCGAATTGATTCGATCAAAATAGCGCAAGTCAGTGGCCTGGGCCCCCAACAGCCATCAACTTCCTCCGGATCGGGCGAACCGGCACCAGCCTACAATCAGGCACTCAATGCCATCATGGATCTGGCGGTACAACTGCCCGGCCTGAAATCCCTTGGCGAAGAGTTGAGCGACAGTATCGGCGACGCATTGGGCAAGAAAGACGCAGAGACCTAATCCGCGAGGCCTTCCTAAAGCGACGGGTTTCGAGGTTAATTCTGTGTTTCTCATTGTTGGCGCAAGCTGCCTGGTCAGGCTTAGCTCAACGATACCCTTTCTCTTTAGCGCTATGGATAATCCAGATCAGGTTTCCGCCACCAATGTTGCTCACAGAGCCACCCGCAAAAAGCAACCGGCCATGACCTTTGTAAACCAATTCATACCGATAAGAATCGCTACCAAAAAAGAACGGAATGAAAGCCTTGCCGGTGACATGCGCCCCTTTATCCGTGGGCTCGCCAGCCAGGTCGGTTACTTGTTTCATAGGCATCCCGATTTTCAGTTTTGAAAACTTGCTGCCTCTGACCGGCTTACCCGTGATTTCGCCTTCCCATTCGTCTATTCCTTTAACTTTCGTGCCATTGCCGGCTTCGACCAGCTTCGGGTCAATGACTTCGCCGCGCGCATTCATGCCAGGCAATGCCCCGGCACTCTTGGGTTTGGCGGCGGATTTCGGCTCTGCTACCGTATTGCCGTCAACGGCGTCAGCCGCTTCAGGCGTCTTCGAGTCTTTGCTGAAGGCAGCTTTAAAATCCCGGCCGATTCCTTGAACTGACTCGCAACCGGTAAGCGGCACACCGATCAGCACGACCAACCCAGCTCTTATCGCAAATTTCAACGGCATTTTCATCCCCTGGTCCTTGTTTATGGAATTGTCTTGGCGAGTTGAAATATACCGATTTCGCTGTCAGTTTCGACATGCGAACTAAGTAGACAGAACAGGGGACTGGCCAAGACTGGAAATTACGACTCGGGATTCTGCTCGGCAATTCGGTCAAGCATAGCCGCAACACCACCGGCGACCGTGTGCAGAATCAGATCTTCATCGATGTCATCCATCAACCAGTCCCGCATCGGCGCGAACGCGCTTAGGAAGATGATCATATTGGCGATAATCTCGGGTCGGCGATCATCTGCTGACAAATTCGCATATTGGCGCAGGCGGTCTGCTAGCAAAATCAGCCGCTCTTGCTCGTGTGAGCGCATCGCTTTTCGATCGTCGGATTGCAAATGCGGAACAGCCCGGTAAGCGAGCAAGGTTCCTTTGCGTTTAGTACTCCAGGTTTCACGAAAATAATCGGCGAGATTTTCATTCAGTGGCAGTTGCGGGTTTTGATCGAGCCGCTCGGTCATTGTTAACACATCAGTACGGAACCAGAGTTTATTCAGCAGCCGGCGCAGGATATCGTTTTTGTTAGCAACATAGTCGTAAATGCTGGCCTGATTAACACCAGAGCCGGCACAAATATCGCGGATAGTTGTGGCCGAGAACCCTTTTTTCAGGAACAACTCCAGTGCCGCTTCGCAGATTTGATCCCGTCGCAGCGCAATCAGGTCGCTATCCTGGACTGTCTCTACGACAGCTTCAGCGAGCGTCTCCGCCGCGGCCTTCGAAGTGCCGTCGTTTTGCTTTAGTCTGGCCAAGAAACAGCCCCCGGCAGTGTAAGGAGCCGCGTACATAGGCCGGCGACTTGGGCGTCGCAAACACGCGACTCAATAACCGGAACAATCAACATGCTTATTCGCCCCGAAACTCGGGAGCGCGACGCTCGACATAACTGTTCACCCCTTCAGCGAAGTCAAAGGTCGAAAAACTCTCCGCCATCTGCGTGTCGGCGACCGCGAGTGACTCGGCGAAACTCTGCGCATAAGCCGCGCGAACCTGCCGCTTCATGATTGCCACCGAACGCGGTGATACGTCATAGGCAAGCATTCGGGCCACCGACTCGACATGCGACATGAGCGACGCCCCGGACAGCGCCTGATTGACCAACCCTAGGGATTGCGCGTCAGCACCACTGAACTTGCGAGATGTCAGGAGCAAGTCCAGCGCATTCGCCTCACCGACCAGGCGGGGCAGCAACCAGGAAATACCGTGTTCGGCGATCAGACCTCGCGCTGCAAACGCTGTCGTGAACTTGGCGGACTCATCGGCATAGCGCAGATCAGCGTAGAGCGTCATGATAAGCCCGATCCCGGCGCACGGTCCGTTGATTGCCGCAATGATCGGCACCGGGCATTTGTAGAAGTAACCGAAACGACCCGGATATTCCTCACCCAGATCTGGCCCGGGCGCGCCTTTGAAACTTACATCAACAGGGACGTCCGCCCGTTGCCTGGCTGCCCCCCCGGATGAAGCAGTGTCTTGCAAGCCGGCCATGTCCGCACCCGCACAAAATCCTCTGCCAGTACCGGTAATCACAATGCAGCGACACTCCGGGGTTGTTCCGGCGGCGGCAATTGCCCGGCGTAATTCAGCCGCCATCTGGCTCGTCCAGGCGTTTAACTTGTCCGGGCGATTAAGCGCGATTGTCGTCACGCGGTCTTTCAAAGTGACCGAGATCTGCTCGTACTGGCTCATGACTGTCTCCTTGTTGTCGTACCGCTTCGAGTCCGCAACATGTCTCGCATTTGCGGCTCGACTGACATTCGTCAGGCCATCGATACTACGCGATCAGGATCTAACTGAGAAGCCGATTGCGACAGTTTAAGACGGGTTCGACGAATCTGCCATAATCGACCTGACAGGCGTCAGGCCCAACAAGGCGGTAGCAATCATATGACTATTCATCTGCGACAAATCTGTCTGGTAGCCGACTCACTCGCATCGCCGGTCCGACAATTGAGCGACATCCTAGATATTGAGGTCTGTTATGTAGATCCGGCCGTCGAGAAATTCGGCCTGGAAAACAGCTTGCTCCGGGTTGGCACGCAATTCATCGAGGTTGTCGCACCCATTGCAGCCGATACAGCCGCGGGGCGCTACCTGAAACGCCGCGGTGGTGACGGTGGCTATATGGTGATCTGCCAGGCACGTACACGCCAGATCCAGGATGAAATTCGGGCCAACGCGGCCGCCAATCAGGTTCGTATTGCTTACGAATCTGACCGGACAAGCTGGAACATCATGCAATTGCATCCGGTCGATATGGGATCGGCTTTTCTTGAAGCTGACTGGGATCAGCAAGAGCAAGTTGCCGGAAACTGGCACCCAGCTGGCGGCATTGGCTGGCAAAACAGCATACACACAGATGCGGTTTCCGAAATCGTCGCAGTCGAATTGCAGGCAGACGATCCGGCCCGAGTTGCAAGGCGCTGGGCGGCCGTAACAGGCCAGGCACTGGAAACAAAGACAAACGGCTTCGAAATCCGGCTTGAAAACGCGCGAGTGCGGTTTGTAGAGGTGGCCGACGGGCGCGGCGACGGGCTTGCCGCCATTGACTTGCGCGCCAACGACCCGGAACAGATCACTGTCCGCGCCAGCGCTCAAGGCTGCCTGAATGAACAAGATCAAATCATCATTTGCGGTACACGAATAAACTTAGTGAACTAATTAGCACAAGGAGACGCATCAATGACTCAGGCCAACCCGTTTGACGAGTTAAACAACCTCGCCATGTCCGAAAAAACCCGACCGCTTCTCAATGAAGTGATTCGCCATATCAACGAGGTGGTCGAACCCATTACCGAAGAGTATTTCAGACTGGGGGAAAACCGCGCGGAGCGTTTCAGTCATGCTCCGGGTCAGTTGGAGCTGCTTGAAGGCGCCAAACAAAAAGCCAAGGCAGCGGGTCTGTGGAATTTCTTTCTACCCAACGCCGAAACCGGCGAAGGACTACCCAACCTCGACTATGCTTATATCGCGGCCGAACTGGGCAAAAATCCGCTTGCCTCCCAAACCTTGAATTGCTCGGCGCCGGATACCGGCAACATGGAAGTATTGGAAAGAGTCGGCACCCCGGAACAAAAAGAACGCTGGCTCAAACCCTTGCTCAACGGCGAGATTCGTTCCTGTTTTGCCATGACTGAGCCTGATGTGGCCTCTTCGGACGCACGCAACATCCGCACAAGCGCAAAGCTTGAAGGCGACGAGTGGGTGATCAACGGCGAGAAGTACTACATCAGTGGCGCAGGCGATCCGCGCTGCAAGATCATGATCTGCATGGTCCGTACCAACCCCGGGGTTGAAGCGTTTCGGCAGCAGTCGCAGATTCTCGTGCCGATGGACACGCCCGGCGTCAAGATTATCGGGCCTATGACCGTCTTCGGGCATGACGAAGCGCCTCACGGTCATATGCATATTGAACTAAAGGATGTCCGCGTGCCGCGCGCCAACGTATTATGGGAAGAAGGCCGCGGCTTCGAGATATCTCAGGTACGCCTGGGGCCAGGCCGTATCCATCATTGCATGCGATCGATTGGCGCTGCCGAAAAAGCGCTTGATCTGCTCATTGAGCGCGGTTCCACCCGTGAGGCATTCGGGCGTCGCATAATTGATCTGGGCAAGAATATGGAAACCGTTTCACGCGCCAGAATTGAAATTGAAGCCATGCGCCTGATGGTGCTGAAAGCCGCCAAGGCGATGGACCTCATGGGCAACAAGGAAGCTCGTGTCTGGGTGTCCAAGGCCAAGGCGATGGTGCCTGAGCGCTGCTGCCAGATCATTGATCAGGCAATTCAGATTCACGGCGCGACCGGCGTAAGCCAGTGGTCACCACTGTCAAACATGTATACCCGCCAGCGCATTCTGCGATTGGCCGATGGCCCGGATGAAGTACACCACCAGGTCATTGCCCGAGCCGAAATGCGAGCTTTCGAGAGCCGCGCGACAGCGTCGGCCTCCTAAATCCGGCTACAGACTCTCTTTCTCGATCCGGCCTCTTACCCTGACATCGCGGAACCAGTCGTCAAGATCACCCTCGCCATAAGACGAGGGACTTTTTCCGCTGACCACCAGCCAGGTCGGATCGATTGAGGAACTCAGGATGTAGCAGTTTGAGCCAATGTTGGCGTACGAGGCTTCTTCGAGCGACCGATACAATGGACCCTCGTCCCCCGACCCGTTATTACGGGCGTAAGCGTGATGAAAATCTCTGGCTGCCGGGTGGATCGCTAACACGGGTAAATCTCACTGTTGAAGGTCTGGCTGACTGCGCCGAGGACAAGCCGGCCCATTATAGGCATCCGCATGGGACAATACCTTCACAAACACAATCACAAACAAGAGGCCCGGCCAATGTCAAACAGATTACTTGTCGTGCACGGTGTAGGCATGAACATGCGTGGCAAAGTGCAGGTCGAGACTTTCGGGCCGATGACGCTGCCCGAATACGACCAAAGCATCCGTCAGTACGCAGATGAGCTTAGCCTCGATGTCGAAATCTACCATTCGAATATTGAAGGCGAAGTCATCAACTACCTGTATGCGGCCAACGAACAAAACCTGGCTGGCGCCATCATCAACCCAGCCGCGTACATGTCTGGCTACCCGGCCCTGTGCGCGGCAATCAGCCAGGTGTCCTACCCAGTGTGGGAACTGCATATCTCCAACCCGGCACGCCGGGGCCTCATCTCAGAGGTTGGCGGTGTCGCCCAGGGCGTGATCACCGGCTTTGGTATTTACGGCTACCGCCTTGCGATGCAAGGGATCAAACAATTGGCAGCAAACAGCTCACAGGATTAACACCATGAACGAACGCAAAGTCGCCATCGTCACCGGGTCCGCAACCGGAGTGGGCGCCGCTACGGCACTGGCCTTGTCCGCACAAGGGTATAACGTGCTGATCAACTACTCCAAGAGCGAGCAAGAAGCCCGGGAAACCCAGCAGAAATGCCAGGACGCTGGCGCCGATACCTTGCTGATGCGCGGCAACGTCGCCGATGACGCTGACTGCAAAGCGATTGTTGAAGCAGTCATCGCACGCTGGGGTCGGGTCGATACGCTGATCAACAACGCCGGGATCACCACTTTCGTCGGCTCCGGCAACTGGGATGCTCTGGATCCGGCCGCCTTTCAGCGCATTTTTGACGTCAACGTACTGGGGGCGTTCCAGATGGTTCGTGCCTGTGTCCCCCATCTGAAAGCCACCAACGGCAGCATCGTGAATGTTTCGTCTATTGCCGGTTCGCTGGGGATGGGTTCGTCAGTGCCGTATGTTGCCTCCAAGGGAGCCGTCAATTCAATGACGCTTCACTTCGCACGTGCGCTGGCGCCGGAAATCAGGGTCAATGCGGTTTGTCCTGGCATGATCACCACCCGCTGGTTTGTCGATGGAGTCGGCCAGGAAGCCTTTGAGAAACTTAAAGCCGGCTACGAAAAAACTACCCCTCTGGCTAAGGCCTGCACCGCCGAAGACGTCACTGACGCAGTAGTATGGCTGGCCACCGGCGCGAAAACCACCACCGGGGAACTCCTACAACTGGACTCAGGGATGCACCTTGGCGGCAGCTCGGCCCCGGTGGTGCCGGCCAAGCCCTGAGCGCGCCTTCACGGAGGCCGGGCGGCTCTTCACAGGTAGTCCCGCCATGGGCAAGCCCTGCCTCATGCCAGGCCGCTGCCTGTTCCGGGCTGGCGGCCAGAAAGCCGACCGTACCGCCGTTCGCGTGAGTTGCCGGCTGCCCGTCAATCGGGACCGACAATGAGAACACACCGGTTGGCGTGCGATAGAAACAACGGCCATTCGGATCCATCACGCCGGGAGGATGCCCCAATACAGCCAGTGTTGCGTCGTAGAAGGCTCTTGATGCCTCCATGTCGTTTGTACCAAGCATAATATGACTGAACATTGGTTCACCTAGTGCTTGAAAACAGCCAGAATACCCGGCCCAGGGCAGCAGACAATGGCAAAACTATCCACCTTACTCAGGCCGGCGCAACTCCTGTTGCCGGCCCTGTTGCCCGCATGGAATTTCTTCGACTGGATCGCGCCTTCCCCCAGAATCGAATACAGACTAAGCACCTCACCCGGTGAGGAATGCCATTGGCTGGAATTCAGACCGCGCCCGGAGCGTCTCACACTCACGGCGATAGCGAGTCGGCTCTTTTTCAATGCCCGTTGGAATGAAACCCTGTTTCTGGTCAGTTGTGCAGAGCGCCTGCATGAATACCCGACCGAACACAGTATTGATCAGATTTTTCGCCGACTGGCTGCTGACATGCCCGCTTCGCCTGCCGGAACCACACTGCAGTTTCGCGTAGTGTTTGTCAGTCGAAACGGTAATTCTATAGCGCACGACATTGATTTTGTGTCCGATCCGATGCCGTTGTCTGAGATCACTGCCGGATGACATTGGCGGCTGCCTTACGGCTTACCGAAGTGCTCCTGGCGCTGGCGCTTATTCAGCAGAGTCTTGAGCATGTCCTTCGTTGCCGGGCTGGCTTTCGAATCGAGCAAACCGTGTTTGCCGCTCGAATTGTACTGTGCGCGGCCTTACTCGCCGGGCTCGCAACCCCCTGGCCTTTGCTCGCGCTGGCAGTTTTATCGCTGCTTATTTTGGCCTTGTTCGACGGCCCTTACAACGGCGGAAGCGACCGAATGGGGCTACTGACCTTATGGTGCCTGGCAACCGCCCAGCTCGTGCCGCATCCAGCCTGGCAGGAACTCGCGTTCGGCTACCTTGGTTTGCAACTAGTGCTTTCGTATTTGATCTCGGGTCTGGTCAAGCTGGTCAATCCGGACTGGCGATCGGGCCGTGCACTAAACGATGTCTTTGTCTTTTCGGCCTATCCATGGAGCGAAAATTTACGCCGGCTTGCCGATCGACCGCGTCTCTTGTGTCTGGCTGGCTGGGCAGTGATGCTGTTCGAAATTCTCTTTCCATTGGCAATGCTGAATCAACGACTTCTCTTGTTAGCCTTGCTTGTTGGCGGATTATTTCATTTGGCCAACGCCTGCCTGTTTGGGCTGAACCGGTTTTTCTGGACCTGGTTGGCTGCTTATCCGGCGCTCATCTGGTTACAAGCCAGGCTCGTCTGACTTTGCCTTTCCAGTCCCGCCAGTAGTTTTATCAAAGTGTCGAACAGGGTTACCTGCACCAGCACTCTCTTTACGCACAGAATGAAAGTCCGGCGGTATACCAACGACTCAGATCAACCCAGGAGAAAACACCCATGACCCTAACCCACCCCCGCATGCTCTTACTCTGTCTGGCGGTTGCGACGACCGGCGCCTGCACCACGGTTAGCGAGGCCGGCAAGAGCGCCAAGAAGGCCATGTCCCCAAAACCGCCGATGAGTTTCTTTATTACCAGCGCCAATCCTGGCAACGGAGCAGACCTGGGCGGCCTGGCCGGTGCGGACGCTTATTGCACCAGCTTGGCGACCAGCGCCGGTTCTGTCGGCCAGACCTGGAAGGCCTACCTGTCAAGCAGTGCCGAGAATGCGCGCGATAGAATCGGCAGCGGCCCCTGGTACAACGCAAACGGCGAGATGGTTGCCAAAGATATTGGGGACTTGCACAGTGACGGAAACAAACTCGCTAAAGCCACCTCTATCAGCGAGTCCGGCGAAGTCATCAACGGACGCGGCGACAAGCCCAATCGCCACGACATCCTGACCGGTTCCAATGCCGAAGGTTTGCTTGAAGGCGGCGCCTGCGCCGACTGGACCAGTAGTACGGACGGGTCGGCAATGGTCGGGCATCATGACCGCACCGGCGGCGGCTCGGCACCGACCTCATGGAATGCCGCGCATGGCTCGAAAGGCTGCAGCCTGGAAAATCTGCGCGCTACCGGTGGGGATGGATTGTTTTATTGTTTTGCAAGCAACTAACATCAACCCCTAAAAACCCCTAAAACTCAGCGGCGGTCAGCCAGCCCAACCAAAACAAGGCCGCCGCATATAAGGCCATGGCAGCCCAATACCAGGCGGGGTCGTCAGCGCGCGACTTCTTATGCCCCCACTCACTGAGCGACCAACGCCCGGACGCCGCGCCTTTTACCCAGACGGATCCGGTCCACCAGCCGTCAATCAGCAGGTATAACAGGATTAACTGAATACTTAGGTTGAGAACCAGTTGCAGCATGGTTACGGTATCACCTCCCGGCTGACGTGGACATCTGAAACTGCCGCCGGTAGGTTACCGGGCTAATTCCGGTCAACACCCGAAAGTGTCGTCGCAATGATTCCTCTGAGCCAAAGCCCGACCGGTCAGCCACCTGCCCGATATTCAGGCCGGTTGATTCCAACAGGCTCCTGGCATTGGCAATGCGCTCCCTGACCAACCACTCGATCGGCGTCAGACCTGTGGTCTCTTTGAATTGCCGTTGCAGCGTGCGGACACTCATGGAAGCACGGCGCGCCATCGTGTCCGCCGTGTGCGCTTGAGCCGGATGAGACCGAACCCAGTCGAGCATCTGGGTCAGCGCAGTGGGCTGTTCAGTCGCAACCGGTCTGGCGACATACTGGGCCTGGTCACCCAGGCGATGAGTGGGTATGACCAGGCGCTGAGCAACCGCATTGGCAACTTTTGGTCCGTAATCGCCGGAGACCAGGTGCAGCATCATGTCCAGCCCGGCAGCAGAGCCGGCCGACGTAACCAATTGGCCTTCATCAACGTAAAGTGAATTGGGGCGCACATCGATTAGCGGAAATCGCTTCTGGAGTAGATCAGCATAGCGCCAGTGAGTGGTCGCCGCTTTTCCGTTTAGCAGCCCGGCTTCAGCCAGCAGGAAAACACCGGTACAAATGGAAGCAATCCGAGCCCCGCGCCGATACGCCGCCTGAATTCTACGAATCAATCGTTCGGGTGGGCGCTCTTCGGCGTCACGCCAGCCCGGAATAATGATGGTATCGGCACGGGTGAGCATCGCCAGAGAATGCGTTGCACTCACGGTCACACCGCCGCGTGCGCGAACTGGCTCGGTGGCGTCTGAACAAACGGTAAACCGGTACCACGGCACTTCCAACTCCGGTCGGAGCAAGCCGAATATTTCGACAGCGCAGCCAAACTCGAAGGTACATAAACCGTCGTAAGCCAGGACCGAAACCAAATGTTGAGTCATGGCGCAATATTACTGACTATTGTCTTAACGGTCACTGGTTAATTTTCGGCGCCGACGGGAAAATGGCGGTTGTCTCAATCAACCACCCGACCTCGCGAATGAACAAAGTAACTCGACCCACGTTAATCATTGTCTGCGGCTGTCTTGTCGTCATGATCGGTTTTGGCCTGAGAGCGAGCTTTGGTATCTTCCTAGCCCCCATGAGCGAGTCATTCGGCTGGGGACGCGGAATCTTTGCAATGGCCATCGCCCTGCAAAACCTGATGTGGGGGCTTTCGCAGCCTGTTGCCGGCGTCATCGCCGACCGCTTCGGATCCGGACGGGTAATCTTCGTCGGTGGGTTGCTTTACGCCACAGGCTTGTTCCTGATGGCCGATAGTTCAAGTCCTACCCAGTTATATGTATCGCAAGGCTTTTTTGTCGGCCTGGGACTGTCCGGAACCACTTTTGCAGTAGTTCTGGCCGCGATGGCACGAGCGGTCCCTGAAGAAAGACGCTCGTGGGCGCTGGGAGTCGGAACCGCCGCCGGTTCACTGGGACAGTTCCTGCTTGTGCCACTCGGCCAGGGATTCCTGAACTCGTTTGGTTGGTCGGCCGCCTTATTGCTGCTGGGCATCGGCGCATTGGCAATCATGCCCTTGTCCAGAGCGCTTACCGGTCGCCCGGCTACCGCCACTGCTGAGCAATCATTGCGGCAAGCCATCAAAGAGGCCAGCGGCCACCGTGGCTACTGGTTGCTGTTTTGCGGATTCTTTGTCTGCGGATTTCACCTCGCCTTCATCTCCACCCACTTGCCCGCCTATCTGACCGACCGCGGCCTTTCGGCGACTTTAGGCGCCTGGGTGTTAGGTACGGTTGGCTTGTTCAACATCATTGGCGCTTATTCGTTCGGCTATTTCGGGGATCGTTACAGCAAAAAGAACCTGCTCAGCCTGCTCTATTTGCTGCGCTCCATTGTGCTCGCGATCTTTATTGTGCTGCCACTCAGCAATACCTCAGCGCTGGTGTTTGGTGCCGCTATTGGCTTGCTGTGGTTATCGACGGTCCCGTTAACCTCCGGCCTGGTCGGCCAGATTTTCGGCGCACGGTATATGGCCACTTTGTTCGGACTGGTGTTTCTGGGCCATCAACTGGGTAGCTTCCTTGGCGTCTGGCTGGGCGGACGACTGTTCGATTCCACCGGGTCTTACGACCTGGTCTGGTGGATCTGTATTGGGCTGAGTCTGGTTTCAGCATTGCTGCACTGGCCGATCGATGAACGTCCAATCAGCCGGTCAACAACTCAGCCCGCGACTCAGCCGTAAAGGGCCAGTCCTGCCTGAGCGAGGCGGCTGAGATCAGTTTCGCCAGGCTACGCTGGGTCTGGAAAGGCCTTGACAACCTTCTCCCGCTGGTTTGAATAGAGCTGCAATCCATACTGGCCTGCCGGCGTATCGCGCAGGCGCAGGATTTGATCTCTCATCGCCGGCGGTACCTGTTCCAGTGCAGGAAGACTGGCCTGACATTCAGGTGGCAAAATCACCGGCGCGCTTAGCGAGGCAAATGTCAGATCAGCGGCCGTAAACTGCTCGCCGACAAGAAACGGCCGGCCATCGCTCAGGCGCTCACCGACTTCATCAAAAACGGCCTGAAGACGGAGCGCGGACCGCTGGGCACCATCAGCAGTGACTTTGTAAGCGGACCGGATCAGTTTTCTGGCGACGGGCAGAATTAACGGCAGGAGCAGCACTTCCCGACGCGGTGCGCCCTGAGCCCATAGCGCTTTCATTAATCCTGAGTCTGGCAACAAGTGCCAATAGGCCCAGCGCCGGGAATGCGGCCCCAGCACTCTGTCGAACTGCGACTCCAGCTCACTGACCTCGGTACGGGCCAATGGCTCCTCCGGATAAAAAACAGCGCCGCCGGCCTGATCATTGATATAGCGCAGGATGTCCGAAGATTCAGTGATCCGCCGACCATCGCACAACAGCAGCGGCACCGAACTCCCGCGGTGGCGGGAAGTCACTAGACGGTGCGCTACCGGCACATGCGATTCTTCCCGATAGCGGTAACCCACCCTGTCAAGCGACCATCGGGCCTTCTCGCAGTAGTGACTGACTCGCAAGGTAATCAATACTGGGTCGCCCTGCTGCGTTGACTCCTCGGCTGACACCCCGCGAAGCAATGTCTGATCAGCTTTCTGTTGATTCATCTGACGGGCCATCCTTCGCTTGTGAACGGGTTAACTGGGACCGATGCTGATACAACAAGTGCCAACACACCGTCATTCGGCGCCATCGGCATAGCGCTCGAGCCGTTCAGTCAGTGTGCCCGTGTGCAATTCGAACAAGTGATTATCAAAATCGTAAAAATAAAGTGACAACCCTTCGCCTTCGACCCGGGGACGCGCCGGCTTGATATCTACCCCGATTCGCTCCAGCCGATGGGTATAGTCCTCGAGCTCCGAGGCATCGATCTGAAACGCAACATGATTGTATGATCGCTCGGCCAGAGCTTCACCCTCCATCGCCGCCAGCCACAAGCCACCAAGCATAAAGAAACGTTCTCTCGACAGCGAAAACGTTTGATCACCACTGCAATAGACTTGCTCCGCACCCAGACCATCGCACAAGAACAAGGTCATTTTGTCCAGATCACGAACAATGAATGTCATATGGCTCAAGGATTGAATTGGCATTGGCAGCGCTCCGCAAAGTGTGTGTTTCTCAACGTGGTGACACCTGCCTGGGACCACGCTCAAACACGGATATTGTTCCGCCCATCACCATCATCTGGCAACGTAATGCGCCAAACGCCGCCGCCGGCCTCCCCGACCCGCCAAGGCAACGCTGACGGACCAGCCCTGGTACCTGTCTGTCAAATCAATGTCGTGAACTGTACCCGCATTGATTCCACGCCCACGGGTTAGCTTTCGAGGATTTCGCCTCGTTCGATTGTCAGCGTGCGGTTGGCCATACTGGTCAACAGCGCCGGATTCGATTCGGACACCAACAAAGCTACAGTCGAGTCAGAAGAGCGCAGCCGCCGCAAGGCCTCGGCATAGCGCTGCGCGAGCGCCGGGGCCAGCCCCTGAAACGGCTCGTCAAGCATGATCAGTCGGGTGCCTATCATCAGTGCCCGCCCAAGCGCCACCATTTTGCCCTGGCCACCAGAAACCGTCCCCGCAGGTCGCCCGGCCATCTCCTTCAACTCCGGGAGAACGCTGTACACGCGCTCAAGTCGCCTGGCCAGTTCAGTCGCTTCCAGTCGGGCGACTTGTCCTGGCATCAGAATGTTTTCCTCTATGGTGAACGCGGAAAACAGACGTCGGTCTTCAGGTGCATAACCAATCCCCAGCCCTGCCCGCCTGCTTGCCCGAACTTCGGACAGATCGTCATTGTCGAACGCAATTTTGCCGGTCGCGTTGGTGAAGCCCATGACTGTCCGCATCGTGGTTGTTTTACCGGCCCCGTTACGGCCAATCAGCGCAACCGTATCACCGGCAGCAATCCTGAAGGTCAATCCGCGCAGGATACTGATACCGGCAATCGAAACATCGACATCAGAGAAACTGAGCATCAGAGTGCCTCCCCGATCACATCCCTGATCACGTCGGGGTGTTCCAGAACCTCACCGGGCGTCCCGCGCAGTTGTATCTGACCCGAATTCCAGACAGCCACCTCGTCGGCATACCGTTCAACAATCTTCATATCGTGTTCAACAAAGACTGCGGTGACCTTCGCCTCATCCAGCGCACGGGCAATAATGTCCATCAGTTCGAATTTTTCTGACGACGCGACTCCGGAAGTTGGCTCATCAAGCAATAAAAGAGTCGGGTGCAAGGCCAGCGCAACCGCAATATCAATAAGCTTGCGACTGCCTTCGGGTAGCTCGTTGACCAAACGATCAGCAAGATCGGTGCAACCAACCAGCTCAAGCAGGCGATCTGTTTCGATCCGCTCGGGAATGTTATTCAGATTCGTAAACGGCGCCCAGCGGCTTTCACGCGCCGCGCAAGCGATTAACAAATTCTCGCGAGCAGTATGTTCGGCAAAAAGCTGGGGCAACTGAAAAGCCCGGGCCACGCCAAGCCGCGTAATCTGCCGAGGCGACAGACGGGTGACATCCTTGCCGCGAAAAGTCACTTTGCCGCGGGTGGGTTTGACATACCCTGTACAGATATTGAGAAACGTAGTCTTGCCAGCACCGTTGGGGCCAATAATGGCGATACGCCCGCCTTCGTGTATCTCGATATTTACTTTGTCGGCAGCGACCACACCACCGAAGCGAATCTCAAGATCTTCTGCGCGAAGCAGCGGCTCGCTCATGATGTCTTACCCTTGCCGGCAACCCGGTCCATGAAGCTCTGATACATCCCGACAAGACCATGCGAGGCAAACAGAATCACGGCCAGCAACACAAACCCCAGCACCATCTGCCAAATGTCGGCGGCAAATGCGGCAGCATAATTGCGAACCATTTCATAAACCAGCGCCCCAATAAAGGCGCCTGATACGGACCCAGAGCCTCCGAGAATGGCAATAAACACCAACTCGCCCGACCGAATCCAGTAGGCATACTCAGGGGTCACGATGCCTTGCGCCACGGCCATCAGCGCACCGCCAAGCCCGCAAAGCCCGGCAGACAAGACATAGCCGACCAGCAAGGTACGACGCGCCGAAACACCCAGATACTCCAGGCGGGTCTCATTAGTCTTGATGGTTTTCATCATATGACCGATCGGGGAATCCAGAAACCGCGATACGCCCCACCCCACTATCAGGGCCAACCCAATCCCGCCGTAACAAAGCAAGGCTTCGAATGGCTCTCGGTCTAGCTGCAACCCGAGAACACTCGGGCGCGGCAGCAACATGCCGTCATCACCGCCCGTGATGTGATAGAACTTTTCGAGCAAGGTATACAGAATCATGGACAGCGCGAGATTCAGCATGCCGAAAAAGATATAGCGGTAGCGCACCACAAAAAGGCCAGCCAGCACGCCCACGAGCATGCCAGCCAAAGTTCCAGCCAGCAGCATTGAGATCAACTCGCCACCGCCCATCCACTTGCCGAGAAAAGCAGCCGCATAAGCCGACGACCCGAAAAACAATGCGTGTCCGAAGCTCACCTGGCCGGCATGCAGCAACACGACGATACCCAGTACCGCCAATCCCTTGGCGATGACCAGCGTAAGCACCACCGTGCTCCAGGGCGCAAGTACGGGCAATGAGGCCACCGCAATCAACAACAGGGCCGGCACGATAAAGCGAAGACCTGCATTCATATTTTGCGCAACCTGGTTGTACCGAATAGCCCTTCAGGCCGCACCAGCAACACCGCCAGCATGATCAGGTAAGGCATCAACTCGGCCATTTCCGGCGCCAGGTAGACAGCGAAGCTTCTGCCCAGCCCGATAAATAATGCTGCCAGTGCCGCGCCTTCGATTTGCCCCAGGCCTGCCGTCGCCGCCACAGCAAACGAAAGCACGATCATGTTAGCGCCCATTCCCGGCAGGATCGACGTGGACGAAGAATGCAGCGCTCCACCAAGCCCGGCCAGTGCCGCCCCGATGACGAAAGTAAGCAGGTAGACCTTTTCGGCATCAATACCAATCGCAGTGGCCATTTCGCGGTCTTCAGTCACGGCCACGATCACCCGACCGGTTCTCGTAGAGCGCAAAAAGTAACGCAAACCAATCAAAACCACCAATGCCGCGGCCGGCATCAGAATGAGCTGGTAGGTCGAGTAGATAACCCCGAAGACCTCCACCGTACCAAGGTGATCAGACGCGGAGGACTGCCACAACGGGTTAACCCCCCAGAGCAAACGCTGCACATCTTCAAGAATCATGAACACAGCAAACGTCACCAGCAACTGCAAGGCTTCCTCTTTGCCGTAGATGCGGCGCAACAGCAAAAACTCAATTGGCCCGCCAAGCACCACCCCGACTATGCATGCCGCGATTAGCATCAGCGGAAAAGCGATCCAGCCCGGCGCCCCTTGTGCAATCAGGTAAAGACCGGCAGAGGCACTGATGTAGGCGCCAATTGCATAGAAAGACCCGTGCGCCACGTTTAACACGCGCAACACACCGAAAATCATCGTTAGCCCGACCGCCACCATAAAGATAAGAGCAGCATAGGCCACGCCGTCAAAGACAGCGAGTGCAAAGAGAGTGGCGTCCATCAGTCAGTGATCAATGAGTGAGACAAAAGCCTGGGGCGATGCCCCAGGCCGAGGGCTTTGTTATTGTCCGTGCCCGTGCTTCGATACCGTTGCGGAATCAACGAACCCGGGTTTCAGCGTCTTGAGCCATTCAATCGAAACCTGACCCACCGGCCCCATCATCTCACTGCCCTTAAACAACATCATGTTGTCCAGCAGCATGAAGTCATAACCCTCGACTTTTGCGGTGGTACCGAGTAACTGGTCTTCCAGGCCCTGGTTGTCTTCACGCAGGGTGATCTCGCCGCCCAAGCCCCGAAAAGTCGAGCCTTTCATCGCGTCAACCACTTGCTCCCGGTCAGGCCACTCGCCGCCATTCGCAGCAATCGCTTTCTCGTAGGCGCCTTTGAGCGCGGCGATCGCCTGGCTGATGTGAAACGTCGGGTAAATCGGATAGTCACCGGTTTTCTCTTTATAGCGTTTGACGAAATCCTGGAATTTGGGATCGTCACGGACACCGGGTCGCAAAAAATAGTGATCGCCCCGCGCCCCGACAATATGGCCTTCAGTGATGGAGTTTCCGATTCGCTGAATTGACGCCTCACCGACTGGCATGACAAAAGTCGAGCGCTTGGTCAAACCACGCTGATGAGACTGCTTCACGAAGGTTTCAAGATCGCCACCCCAGGATGTCGAGAAAATCACGTCCGGCCGCATCGCTGACAAACGCGAGATCTCGGTGGAGAAATCCGGCGAGCCAAACTTCGGGAAAAACTCGCCAACGATTTTCACGTCAGGCTTGAGCGCCTTAAGTGCTGTAGAAAACATTGCCCAGCTATCGCGACCCCACGCGTAGTCTTGATTGACGACTGCGATTGTCTTGAAATCGGGTTTGTTCTTAATCAGATAGACCGCCGAAGCAAGCATCTCGGGTGTCGCATTACCCTGCGAACGAAAGACATAGCGATATTTGTTTTCTTCAAAGATTCGCTGCGTACCGCAGTCCCACATAATATTGAGAATCTTCAGGTCTTCAGCCAGCGGAGCGATCTTGTTGCAATTGCCCGAGGAAATCGAGGCAAACATTGCATCCACGCCTTCATCACCAACCAACCGGCGATACTCGGCAAGCAGCGCTTCGCCGCCGGCGCCTTCATCCACCCAAAAAGCCTTCATCGGGACGCCGCCAATACCACCGGCTTTGTTCATGTCTTCAATCAGGATCTCTGCAGCCGCTTTGGCAGGCTCACCAAAAACTGAAGCCGGACCTGATAAAAATGCCGTGATACCGACCTTAAGGGCGTCGGGTTTTTCCGCCGCTGAAACAGCGCCCGAGAAAATCATGGCGGCACTGAGCGCCGCCCCTATCAACTTGCGTTGCATGGATCCCTCCGTCTCTTGTCTGTCTTATTCGTAACCCGCTCAAGCCAGGTATGTTTGAGCGGGCATTGTGACATACTTCATGTCAGCTTAGGTCTTCAGCCTCCTCAACCAAACTGATCAGCTATACAGCCATCGTTTTCAGTTCTGCGAATACAAGCCCACCGTATTGCCCTCTGTGTCGTGGAACTGTGCAAAAAACCCGAACCCACTGCCGATATCGGTTTTTGGAATAACCACCGTACCGCCGGCCCCGGCGACCCGGTCAAGCATTGCCGTCAGATCGCTACCGCCATTCAGGTAAACCACCGTTCCCTGCTGCGACGGGGAGCTCTGATCACTGTCAACGATGGCCCCGCCTACCGAATCAGATTCATCAGACAGAAATCCCATCGTGGTAGACCCCATCTCCATCGGCATGACTGGCTTGCCCAATAAGGTTTCGTAAAAGGCTTTCGCCCGGGTGAAATCGGTTACCGGGATTTCAAACCAGCTAATCACATTCGCTTTTTCAGTCATGTCGTTCTCCAATAAAAATCATTAACGACCTGCCCACTTACCCGCCCAGACAGTCAGTGGAGCAAGCGCGGTCATAAGCTGTTTGCCTGATGCAGTAAGCAAGTAACCCTGACCTTCATGCGCGACAATGCCTGCCTCGCGCAGTTCTCGCAAGCGCGTATTCAAGAGACTCGGGTTTGTAGCAGCGGCCTCCTGTAACGAGCGAAACGTTAATACCCGCTCTTCCCGCAACTCCCAGAGTATTCGCAGCGAACCGCGTCTGCCAAGCAGATCAAGCGCGGCCATAATCGGCCGGCCGGTAGTGGATCCGCGAACCGAAGCAGCAGATTTTGAAGCAGTTGCTTTACTTTTCATAGCATTCCAGTTAAATTGCTACACAAACAATAGCAGAGAGGCTCAATGAACGCTAGAATCGAACCCGTTGAACCGCCGTTTGACGCTGGCATCCAGACCTGGCTGGACAAGGTTATGCCGCCTGGCCTCCCGCCTTTGACACTGTTCACTACCTTGGCAAGAGACCCAAGACTGTTCGAAAAATTCTTTTCCGGCGGCCTGCTCGACAAGGGGAACCTGACATTACGCCAGCGCGAACTGGTGATTCTCCGAACAACAGCGCGCTGCCAGTCAGAATACGAATGGGGTGTTCACGTTGCATTATTCGCCGAACGAGTCGGGTTTACGACGCAGCATCATCACTCACTCGTTCATGGCGTTCCGGGGGACTCTTGCTGGAGCAAGCAAGACCGTTGCCTCCTGGAACTATGCGACCAGCTTCACGACACCAGCACACTGGACAATTGCCTCTGGCTTGTCTTGCGCAACCAGTTCAGCGAAACGGCTTTGATCGAACTATTGCTACTCGCCGGCTTCTATCGGACGGTAAGCTACTTAACCAATGCCCTGCAGCTTCCACCTGAGAGTTTTGCGGCCCGTTTTGACAGCATTCGCTCCGGGCCAGACCGTTGATAAAAGAGAGTCAGACTGGCGCATGCAAATGATTTGCTGCAACACAGGGACCGTATCAATACTCAAGGAAGCACTCACCAAACACTGCGACAAAAGCGGCTACGACCAAAACAGCCCAAACGACACCAGCGCAATGAAGTGGCTTGGCTTGCACCGGCGGGTTGGTCAGCGACTAACCGCGAACCGAGCGATGATCGGCTTGCGAGTTCATCTCGCGCTGATGTAACTCGAACAAGGCATCGACAAACGCGTCTTCCGCACTCGGGCCGGTCGAGTCACGCTCGTCCGACTCATTATCGAAATATGACGAGACAATAGGCAGCAGGTCCAGGTGACGCCAGGTAGGAATACCCATCATCATCGTGGCAATCAGTCCTCCGCTTCGGGTGAGCCACCAGACCGCGCCCACGCTCATCAGTGTCCCGGCAATCCGGACCGGATCAGTAATAAGCTCCGAGAAATTTTCCGGACGCGAATCGCCTTGCTGATCAGCAACTGCCTGACCAAAGCTAACGGTAATAGTCGTTGGCGTCTGTGTGTCGAGATCACTAATGCTTGCAAGCTGGAACTTCACCGGGAGAAGCCAGTCAAACGATATGGAGAACTCCAGTAAATCCAACTCACTTGTCCTGCTGGGATGGCGTTCCACCTGTCGAATTTCGAGCTGAATAAGCTCGTCCCGGTCGACTGTATTCTTCTGGTCAGTCTGATCCAGTCCTGCGATGTCAACGGCTTCTTCCTCGGCCTGCGGCGCAACAGCTTGCGAGGGTTGCGGCTCTGGCGAAGCTGATTCTGTTGAGTTTGTGATTTCTTCCGGCGGCTGAACGATGAGCACCGGCGAGATTTCTGCAGGACTTGCTGGCCCGACACTTTCCTGTTCCGGAAAATCCGGTGCCTCGGCAACATTGGTCACGTGTACAGCAATTCGGTCGTCAACAAACAGGCCAGCGGCGTCGGTTGCGCGCACCGTGACGTAGTGAACCGTCTCGGCTTCATAATCCAGGCTGGCGGTGGCCTTCAGTGACAATTCACCGGTGTCAGCGGCAATCCGAAACAAGCCGTCGTCGCTGTCAAGCAAGGTGAAGCGGATCGAATCCCCCTCATCCGGATCAGAGACGGTCAGTGTGACAAACGCCTCGCCGGCCAACTGGTTCTCTGCGACGGTCACCGCGCCAGGGACAATATCGGTCGGCGCCTCGTTGGCGTTGAAGACGGCAACAGTCAGTTGCTGGGTCGTGGTGAATACGCCATCGGACGCCGCCACATCAAGTTCATAGTTCCCATCGAGATCGCCATCCGACGGCGTTTCATAGTCCGGGGCATTCGCGAATCGCAAGACTCCACTCTGCGTATCAATTTCAAAGTGTGCGGCATCGCTCCCACCAGCCAGCAGATAACTCAACGCACCCGCAGGGGCATCCGGGTCCGTGGCTACCACGGTCGTCACTGCGGTCGTATTCTCAGGCATGTTGACCACCGCCGAAGTGCCACCACCATTACTCACAATCACGGGCGCAAGCTCATTGACTGGCAGGACGCTGACCAGAAGCATCTGACTACTGCTGCGGCCGGCGCCATCAGCCGCACTGACCACAACTTCATAGATGTTGTTGGCATCTGCATCAGCAGGCGATTCATAGTCAGTTGACACGCTCATGGACAATGCCCCGCTGACCCCGTCAATTACAAATGAACCCGCATCCGCCCCACCAACAACTGAATAGCTGAGCACCTGTAACGGAAGATCGGAATCGATAGCGGTCACCGTAGTTACCGCAGCGGTATTCTCCGTGATGTCGATGCTGGCCACAGCGCCCCCGCCATTGCTGGTAATGACCGGGTCATTATCGTTAACCGGCGTAATTGACAAGACAAACATCTCAGGGGAACCAGTCGGCGGGTTGGTCAGATCAGCGTAAACGAACTCGAAAGAATCAGAGAAGACCTCCGCGCCATTGTGCAGATAATCAACCCGGGCAGCATTCAGATCGTCCTGGGTAAATGTCTGGCCGACACCCAGCGGCACGCCGTTAAGCCGCAACACCCCGCTCGTCGGAACTGAACTGAGCGTCAAAACGACATCGGACGGCGCTGTATCAATATCATCAACCTGCAACATCAGATTGCTGATACCGACGACCCCACCTTCCACCAGCGACGCCCCGGTATTCAAACCCAGGACTGGCAAGTCATCGACTGGTGTGATGTCGATCTGAACGGTATTGACGTCCAGCAAAACCCCTCCAGACCCCGTATTGCCAAGATCGTTAGCAGTCACGGTCAACGTGTCCGCTCCCACGCCGCTCTGATCTGCCGCGCCCGTGTATTGCAGCGTGGCCAGCGTATCGTTTATTTCAACCCTGGAGCCCTGAATCGTCAGATCGGCCGATCCGGTACTACCAGCGATAATCGACGCTGATCCGGAGAGCGTCACAGACAACACGCCATTAGTGACCTGCAATCGCGTGGTCAGATCTGCCCCTAGCGCGTCAGCATCAGCGACACTGATTCCGGTAATCGCCGTCGCAGTGTCTTCAGCCATTGTCTGCGTACCCGGCACGGAAACTATCGGCGCATCGTTGACCCCCGCGATGTCGATTTGCACGCTGTCAATGTCTTGCAGGGGACCACCGCTACCGGTATTTCCCAGGTCATTGCTTGTGATCGTCAGCATATCAGCAGCGGCGCCCACAACATCTGCATTGCCGGTATACGTCAGCGTGCCCAGTGTTGCGTTTATCTCGGTCCTGGATCCCTGGATCGTCAAGTCGGCTGACCCGTTTACACCTGCCAGGACCGAGGCCGAGCCAGACAGGCTGACTGACAGCACGCCATTATTGACCTGAAGACGCGTCGTTATATTCGCGCCTGCGTCATCCGGATCGGCAATACTGATACCGCTGAGCAATGCCGTGGTTTCCTCGGTAAGCACCTGCGTGCCAGGTACTGTGTTAAGCGGCGCATCATTAACCGCAGCAACAGTCACTGGAATCGACTCGGACGCAAACCCGTTGTCACCCATCATCGCTATGATTTCAGACTGGCTCAGCACTGAATCGTAGACTCGCGCATCACTAATACTACCGACCATTTGGGTCAGCGAGGCGTTGGCCCCAGCCGCACGACCACCAACGGTAATGTCCTGCGAGGCAGCGCCTGCCCAGTTGACCACAGTTGGCCAGTTTGCGCTACTGACAAGCTCGCCATCGAAATAAAGCTTTATGTCATCGGTTGTATCACTGAGCGTCGCCGCCACATGATGCCAGCCAGTGCCCGCCACCTCGATCTTGCCGCCACCAAACGTATAGGTTGAAAACCCGAATGCCGATACGCTGATACCGTAACTTGGGTTTGCATCATCCAGTTGAATGTAAAACTCATCGCCGACTGACAAAACCACATTGTCCTGCTGCCCTGCATCAAGGTTTACCCAGGCGCCAATCGTGACTTCGCCGCCCAGCCCGGTGGTTCCGTTGGGGATCGAAACCGTATCGTCGCCATCGAATGTCATCACATCACCCCGGACAGCGTCAGTTGTCAGAGACGGATTTCCAACCGCAGTGCCATGAAGATTGTTGGCTCCCGTATCATTGACTGAACCGGCCAGAAATTCATAACGAGCGTATAGCGTCGCAGTGGCCGCAGCAGCCGACCCGGTCGTGACCTCCAGGGTATCTGCTCCGCTATAGTTCAGGTTGGCCAGATACTGCAAGCCATTCAATGCCGCATTGATGTCGGTTTCCGAGCCGGCAATTGTCAGCGAATTCCCGCCATTGACGGTGGTGTCCAAAAAGCTGATGCCGTTAGTCGTCGCGAGCGTGAGCGAGCCATTACTGACGCTGAGCGTCGCGGTAATCACCGGATCAAAAGAGCTACCGGTATCCACCACAATCGCATTACCGCTGGCAACCGAAAATACCAGCCCCGTGTCTTCATTCACACTCTGTGCTATTGGAACAGTCAGCGCCGCTGGCGCCGCCACATCGGTAATACTTACCGTCGTACTGCCGAGCGCGGTTAACGCCCCGCCACTACCTTGTGACCCGGTATTACCGTCCCCAAACACCCAGTCGATCTGTACACTCGCCGGAGGCGCTGCACTACTGTTGGCATAGGCAATTTGCTGCATGGCGGCGTCAACAAGCGTGTTGCTGGCGTTCGCATTGAAGGTCAACACCAGAACGCCGCCGGAATTGCTGGTCACTGAACCGATCGTCGTTGCGCCCAGCGTCAAACCACCACCTTCGGTGAGCACCCCCAGCGTTCCGCTGGCCGAATACAGGTCTGAAGAATCTGCCCCGCCGTTACGAGTCAGTGTGAGAGTCGCGCCCGAGAAACTATCGGCAAGCGATAGCTCGGCGTCACTAATAGTCACGTCCGCATCCAGTACGGTTGCAGGGCCACCCTCTAAATGCCCGGAAGAGTCATTCAGATTGGTGAATACAGGAGCTGCATTGACCTTATTCACGGTCACGCGGTGATCAGCATAGAACTCGATATAGGCTGGCCCATCCAGACCGGCGAAACCAGGGGCGGCATAGTCGCCCAGATAGGTGCCATCCGGCGAAAAAGTCCGCACGGCGTCGGCATTCTGATCCGCCACATACAAATTCCCGTCTGGGCCGAACTCGATACCCGCGGCACTACTCAGGTTGGCGCTCAACGGAATGAAGGTATCAACCAAAGCGCCGCTTGCCGAATCAAGCCTGATCACACCGTTGTCTAGGGTGGCGGCATACAGATAACCGTCCGGGCCGAAGGTGATGTCCTCGGTGGCTCCGATACCCGGCGCATTGAATCCGCCATCGGGCGACCCAGTAGTCGTGTCGAATCGTACGACGCCGGCACTGCCCTGGCTGGCAACGAATAAGTCGCCATCCGGTCCAAACACCAGCCCAAGTGGAAAAGTGAGTCCACTGCTCACGAACTCGTCAATAAACGCACCGCCTGGGTCAAATCGCAATACCTTGCCGTTTCCAGAACTGCTCACGTACAGGTTACCGTCTGGCCCAAACGCCATCCCCGCGGGACCGCTTAAACCATTGCTTCCGGGCGGTATCAATGCCCCTACCAGAACCCCGTTGGGCTGGTACTCAAGAACACTGTTTGAATCGTGGCCACTGATAAGGTAGTTACCATTCGTTGCGGGGATGATTGCCGCATGCCCGCTCAGGCCATCAGAAGCCGGCGCGGCCGACCCTCTGAGCGCTCCGCCAGAACCGTCGAAAACAAGCACGTTATCGCCGACATAAGCCGGCACCAGCAAGTCAGACTCGAAATGAGTGCCGTCTTCGTCCACGGCACTAACCGTAATTTCGAAAACCATTCCGCCCTGGCTGGTGTCATAGGTATGCCCTACGCTTGCCGGATTCCCGGCATGGCTGGTGACGGTACCATCCCCCCAGTTGACACTCCAGCTACTAATCGTATCGTTACCCGGGTCACTGGAGGCCAGGTTTAGTGTGTATGCCGCCCCCCCGTCTGCGGTTGCCGAACCACTGGCAACAAGCGCTGGCCGAGCATTGGCAACCGTCAGTGTTGCCGTGCTCATTGCAACGCCGCCGCTGGCATCGTCTACCTCAAGTCCCAGGGTATAAGACCCGTCGTCGTCAACACCAAGGGCGGTAAGCATCGCCCAGGAAACACTGCTTGTTGCCAAAGACGTGCTCAGGTCATCATAAGCACCATCGTTATCCAGATCCCAGTTGTAGGTAAGCGCGGCATTGTCCGGGTCACTGGTGCCAGACGCATCAAGACTGAGCGTTCCCCCTTCGATAATTGCATAAGGCCCCCCGGCATCCACAGCGGGCACATCGTTGACAGGCGTAATATCAATTTGCACCAGATCAACGTCTTGCAGGGCGCCACCAGAACCGGTGCTTCCCTGGTCACTGGTAGTCACGGTCAAAACGTCAGCGGAAACACCGGTGAGATCAGTATTCCCGGTGTAGGTCACTGTCGCCAGGACCGCATTGATTTCAGCTTTGCTCCCCTGCACTGTCAAGTCTGCAGACCCGTTGCTCCCGGCAGAAATAATTGCCGCTCCCGCCAGGGTGACATCCAACACCCCTGCTCCGACCTGCAACCGCGTACTCAACTGAGCCCCCTGGTCATCAGGGTCTGCAATACTCAGGCTGGCAATGACGGTTCCCGTTTCTTCGGGCACCGTAGCCAGGGCGGGCACGGTATTGACCGGTGCATCATTGACCGGGACTACATTCATGCTTCGGGTAACCGTGTTGCCAACACCCCCGTCGCCGTCAGAGATAAACATCTGCAAGCTGCGTTGCAGCCCGGAGGGGTCATCGATCTCGGTGCGAAAAGCAATCTGGCGGGCGACGGCCTGTACGCTCGCCTCGGTAGACGCGCTGTTCAGCGTAACGACTAGCGGGTTGGGGCTATCGCCTCCGGTAAAACTGCCAATCACCACTGCCCCGCCACCGTCATCAAACAACACCGAACTGCCTGACATCGACACACCGCCGCCATCGCGCACAAACAAGCGGTCACCGGCTTGAGTATTACTGGTTATCGTCGTGGTAATCGCGCCGCCGTCGAAATCAACACTATCAACATCGGCAAGAAGCAGCGCATTGTTGAAGTAAGTGCCGGTGGGGCTCTCGTAGTGAGTCCCCCCCCCGGCGGAAGAAGTCAGGACCGGCACGTCATTAACCGGGTTGACGGTAATCGAGACATTATCGGACTGACTGGTGTTATCAAGCGAGAGGCTTAGAATTTCATCGGCAGAGAGCACTCTCGTGTATATCCTGACGTCATCTATGACGCCATCGAAATCAAACAGATTGCTACCGTTACCGTGCTTCCCGATTGTCGTGTCTGCACCCTGGTCATAGACGATTGGATCGGCATAGTTCGCCTGCGCTATCAACTCGCCATCCAGGTATAGACTCTGAGTATCATTGGCGGAGTCAACACTGAAGGCAACATGATGCCAACCTGTCCCGGCGATGAATTCTCCAGACGGCACAACATTCCAGTCCCCAACTTTCCTGAACCCGCCGACAATTCCCCAGCCCGTGTTGATTGAATCCAGCCGGAGAGCGACGTTGTCCCCCAGGCTAATGACTTCTGATCCTTCGGGTTCGGGCATATTGAGGTTGACCCAGGCAGCCAGCGTCACCTGCTGAGACTCACCAAACCGTCCGGGAATCGTAACGCCGTCATCGACGCCATCCAGGCTCAGCACCTGACCGCGAGTGCCATCAGTAACAACCACAGCCTCACCATCCAGAACCCCGTCCTGCGGCACGCCCGCACTGTCATCCCGTGCGTCTGCGGCATCAAAGGTATAGAGGCCGGCCAGGTCTGCGGCAATAGAGGTTGTCACCTGCAGGCTGACCGCGCCGTTGAAGTCAGTGTTGGGCGTAAAAGTCATGCCGTCGAGCGCCGCATTCAGATCCGCCTGACTTCCCTGTACAACTATGCTCGCGCTACTGTTAGCCCCCGCCACCAATGCCAATCCGGTCAATTGGGGCAGTGTCAGAATTCCGTCATTCACATCCAGGGATACCTGGAGCGGCGTCGTGCCAGCGCCCGAGTCGCTGACCGACACCGGATTGCCATTGCCGGCGCTAAAGACTATTGACTCATCTTCATTCAGGCTTTGCGCTCCCGGAACCAGCTGCTCCGGCTCGCCACCGCGGCTCAATAGATTGATCGTCAATGCCTCGGTATGAATGGCTCCGGACGAATCCTGGGCCTGCACTGTCAGGCTGTGCGACGGTTGCGACTCGTAGTCGAGTATGGTGCCATCAGCTACTGTGATAACACCGGTTATGGCATCAATCGCGAACCGCCCGCCAAGCGTGTCAGGCAAGCTAAAGGTATGGGAGTCGGTAGTGTCAAGATCCATCACACCAAGAACATCAGCGATGACCGTTCCGGTCGCTGCGTTCTCTGTTACGGTAGCGCTGCCGGTTGAGACTACCCGGCTTGCCGCTGCGAACCCGGCACCGTCGATGCTTTCACTCTGCCAGACCAGTCGAACCTGCCCTGAAGCGGTTTCTATGCTCTCAGGCAGAATTTGCGCTCCTGCCACAGTGGTATTAACCAAAGTCTCTGCATCGATGGCAATGCCATTCTCGGTAAATCTCTGGGCAAAAATTGCCGTACCACTACCGTCGCCGCTATCCGAGTGCCAGGCAACCACGAAACCCTCATCCGAGCGGGTCACCGTTGGTTCGCGTTGGATACCAACTGTCGATGTATTAACCGCAAACTCGCCAACGAGCACAGTACCACTGGAATCGAGAATCAAGCCTTTGACATCGTCGGTTCTGACATAGGCCACCACGATATCGCCGTTTGCCAGGCCTGCAACATCCGTATGGTGATCCCCGTTCAGAACAATCTCTCCCGAACGCACTGTCCCGTTGCTATTCATGATTCGCAGCCGACTACCAAAGTCAGTGCCGTCATAAGTGCGCCATGTGACCGCAAAACCGCCGTCGCTCAATTGAGCAACTTCAGGCTGAGCCCCATAAAGGCCGGCACCCGACACCAATGACCCTACGGAAAACTGCGACCCGATCAATACCCCGTCGCGATCATAGAGGCGCCCGGTGATCTCATACGTCAGGCCGGCGGTTTCATTGCCCCAAAGCACAACAAAACGTGAATCATCCAGGACCTGAACGACTGGCTGATAGGCTTCCCCGTCTCCGTCCGTGCCAGGGCTGACTTGAAATTCAGGCGTGGCAAAGCTACCGTCTGCATGAAACACCCGGGCTTCCGTCCAGGCGTAAACGCCGGAAATTTGATCTTGCCATGCCACCACAAACCCGCCGTCCGAAAACGCTGACACGGACGGATCGCTCTCATCGTCGGTCACTTCATCGGTCACCAGGAACTCAGCCCCGATTTTCCCTCCAGCCGCGTCAAATCTCTGACCATAGACGCCCAGACCGCTTCCGTCCTGGCCATCCGAAGTCCAGACCGCCACATAACCGCCATCCGCAAAGGCAGCCACTGCCGGCTGAGTCTGATCGCCCGCGAATGTCGAGTTGAGCGTTACCTCTGGCGTTGATTCCGCGTCAAAGACAATATCGGTTGGCGTGCTGTTTGTTATGGCGCCCGACACATTGAGTGAAAGTTCGGAGCTTGCGCCATAGTCACCACCGCCCAGATCAACCGTGGCAACTGAGGTAAGCTGGTCACCCGCATTCAAGGTCACCCCGGTCAACACCTCACTAAAGCTCGCATTGCCGGCACCATCAGTTGTCACCGAGGCTGAGCCCAGGTAGAACCGGGCTTCGCCAAACCCGCTCGGGTCTGCTGCCCCACTCGCGTTCCTGAAGAACTCGATCCGGTAGCTGGTCAGCGCGGTCGAATCCAGGTTGCCGGTAACCGTTGTATTGCCGTTGGCCGATACGGCGGAAACAAGAACCGGATAATTCTGCAGACCGTTGGGGCCAGTGTCGCTATCGCCTGCGTCGTTAGGGCTGACCCCATCATGGTTCAGATCAATCCCGACACCGGAATTGCTGTAAATCTGGTTACCCAGGATATGGGTTGCCGTCGTGGAAGCGCCCGTCACGGCGACTCCCGGTCCGGTATTGTTGGCGATCAGATTGGCTTGCCCGGCAGAATCGCCACCGACCGTCGCCCCCGAGACCTCTTCCAGCAAAACCCCACTGCGAATTGGGTTGGCCAGCGTATTGTTGCCCAGATCAAGCGACCCGGTCTTATCAGTACCAATCTGATTGCCCTGGATAGTCAGGTCTGTTTCGCCATAGAGGTAAATGCCGGCCTTACCGCTTGAAGCAATCACATTGCCCTCGCCAGGCAACCCACCGCCAATGATCAAGCCCGTACCCGATAACCCGAAAATCCCTTCATCGCCGTTACCCAGCGAAGTGCTGCCGTCTGCCGCTACGCCAATATAATTGCCCACGACCTGATTGTTTATGTTACCGGCGCCAACCAGACCAATACCAAGAAACAGATTGCCGCTGATGACATTTCGATCTGCCGTATCCGCACCACCGATAACCAGATTTGCGGAGTCACTCACGTAAATTCCAGCGCCAACATTCTCTTCACCAGCGCCGGCACTCTGACCATCTGCCAGCAGGCCGCCAATATAATTTCCGACAATCGTCACGCCGTCTGCCCCGGCTTCTAGCTGAATGCCGTCCTCGTTCATGTCCCGAATCACGAGCCCGCGAATCAGACTTCCATCAGCAGTTCCGGACAACAACAGTCCGTTAGCAGCCACTCCGTTACCGTCAATCACAATCGCAGGGGCGTCACCGTTCGCGGCAAAACTGTCGTCGGTGCTGCCGTCCAGCGTTACCGCCTCGGTGATCGTCGGCAAAGATGAAGCCAGGTTAATGGTATGTACGCCGGTGCCGGCAATATTGAACTGAATCGAATCGGCCCCTGCGCCAGCGTTCGCATCCAGCAATGCCTGACGCAGTGACCCGGCACCACTGTCATTGGCGTTGGTGACCGTATAGGTGGCCAACAACCCATTGAACCCGGACTGAACCTCTACCGAGAATATGCTCGATGTTTCGACCGCCCCAAGGTGGAACTCCAGATCCCAGTCGCCCCCCAATGCGCTCACGCCGGTGAGATCATCGCTTGCAGCAACATCGACCCCGGTAAGACCAGCCAGGCTCTGCACGAGACTCACCCCGTTATCTGTCGCGGCGAGGTTACAGCCGTAAATCAACAAGTCTGCTTCGGCAGAAAACGCATTAGACCAGGATTGAATCGACCGAATGTTCTCGCGCAGTGAATCGAAATCAAGGACCTCATCGCCAATCATGAGTGATCCGTCACTACCATGGGAGATCAAATGCACCGCATCCAAATTCTGATATTGCGCCAATAGCTCAGTTATTTGCGCGATACCACCACGGTCCGAGTCCAGCCGCAACACCTCCAGATCGCGGTCCGGACCGGCCTCATCAAGCAGTTGACGAATCAAGTCTTCCCGGTTCGGGGTTGCAGCATCGACGATCACCAGTTCATGACGACCCACGCCAACCTGTGCATCAGCATGTGATGATTGGATTAATTCGATGGGCCGATCAACCGTCTCGCCGTCTGACGCGACCAGTTCGTCCGCCACTGGCAGTAGCTCCGCCGAATACAACACTCGTGGCTCGCACGCCTCGAAACTTGGGCGAGCAGGCGCACGGCGCCGGGCAAGAAATCGCTTGATTATGCCCACAGGCGACTATCGACCCCGACGATAGTGACCGCTTCTCTTTCCGATCCGCGCAAACTGCCCCGCTCGCAGTCGAGCAGAGTACGGATTACGCTGTCAGTAGCAGGTGGGGTCTTTCGTTTCACCGGGCAGGCCATAGAGGAATCTGGCGGGTACAGACGCACCACGCCGACGATTAATCTCTATTAGGCCACCGCGGTTGTCTTCCGAAGACAGGAATAACGCCGCCGCAACCGCATTATTCCGCCACGCGGGAAACAAGTCTAGCGGCGCGGGGCTTTGATTAAACAACGAGAACCCGCGCGCTCGAATACACCAGCGGTGGTCAGATACAAGCAGACCTTATTGCGTCTCCGGCCTAAAGATTGCGGTCTCCGGGTGAAACGCGTACCAGGCAAACCAGAAAGCAATGATCGCCGGCAACTGTTCACCTTGTTGGTTCAAGACACGCGCCGTATTGTTGGCATCATCGAACTCGATTGTGATTGACTGACCACCAAGCGCATCAACCAGCTCTTGCTTCCCTGACTTTCGCAGCTCGGAAAAAGGCCAGGCCTTCACGTCTCCGTTCAAGGCCAAGGCCAGAACCAGCTCCTTGGGGTGATATTTTTCACTGGAATGACGAACCTGAAACATAACCGTTTTACTGTCGCCATAACCACGATAGGGATCGCGCTGGTAGTTTCTATCGTGGCCGGTTTCTTCGCTCAGGACCAGAGTATCCGGATGACGCGCTAACCAGTCAGCCCAACTGGTGTGCGAGGTAGGGATACGCTTCAGGCTCGCCGATTTTTGCGGACCGGCGATTGCCGTGCCGAGCACCTGTGACCACAAGGACTCAGTCTGTTTGTCGTATAACAAGACGTCACTGTTATATAACAAGCCGGAAACACCAAACATACTCGGCTTGCCATTCACCATTGCCTCGAATGATATGCCGGTGCCACATAGTGGACAGAAAGTGACCAGAATCGGATCCTCACCGAACTTGTCATTGACGATCTCGTGCCAGTTCATAATCAGAATCGGATAGGCTTTGGCAATACCCTTGTGAACAACGCCCATCACCCTTGACGCCGGCTCCAGGTTCTTTGCTGCGTCAGCCGTCACAAATTGAGGGTTATCCAGTGCCGGAATTCCGTCACGGGGCGGACCCCCATGTTTGATATCAGCCTCGGGGACGCTCGCATCACCCAGCTCAAACCCGTTCAGCAGGTAAGCATTCGCCGGGCCGCTGCACACTCCAAGGACTACTATCGCGCCAGCCAAAAGCACGCCAAACAGCTTGCTGAGTTGATTCATTGCCGTCTCCTGGGGGGTCGTGACCAAATCCGTCGCCGACTCGCCGTCGGCCTTACGCATCCGCTCTGTCAGAGCAATCCACCCCGGCAGATTCAGGCAAGCGTAGCGGTTACCCAGCCAGGGCCATGACCGAAAGATAACAAGGCGTGAGAACATATCGTAAAGTAACGGCCCGAAGATGCCCGCCATCAGTATTGCCAGTGGAGAAACAAACTTGAAAGTCTATTTTGCCCCCAATTCCCGCGCGGTACGCACCGTCTGGTTGCTTGAGGAAATCGGCCTGCCCTACGAACTGGAGCGTTTCACGCTGGGTCAGAAAGAAATGCGCGGCCCCGACTACATCAAAATCAACCAGAACGGGCGCGTGCCAACCCTGATCGATGGGGATGTCACCATTAGCGAGAGTACCGCTATCGCGCAATACCTGGGCGCAAAATACGCCCCGGCATTAGTGCCCGGGACAGACGCGCAGCATTTCGCAACCTATTTGCAATGGCTGCACTACGCGGAAGGCATGATCATGCCGCCGATTAACAACTATGTCGTCGAAACGATTCTTCTGCCGCCGGACCGACGCAACCCTGAAATGGCCGCTCGCGCGCTCAAGCTGCTGAACCGGGTTCTTGGCGCTGCCGAGCTGCATATGGCCGGACGCGAGTTTCTGGCCGGTGACTTTACCGTTGCAGATACGGTTACCGGCCATGCGGTTGTCGTGTCTCGCCGACTGGGTGCTGATTTCGATCAGCTTCCCAATTTGTCAGCCTATGCAGACCGACTCGAAGCCCGGCCAGCGTTCAAGACTGCTGACTGCGCCTGACGGTCAGGCTGTGCCCGGCGAGGTGACTCGCCGGCTGGCACCGGCCACCCGGGCGCCAAAGTATCGCGCCGTCTTGATATCCAGAGGCGCAGGCTCTGGTGCCACTGCGTGCGCGGTCAAGCCAAGTTGTGAGCCAAGCGGGTTTAATCCTTGCTCGTCCATTCCGCCTGCAATATCCAGGCCGATCCACAACATGCCGTGTTGAGCCGCCAGAATACTGAAATACTGAATCGTAGCGAGTTGATCGCCGTTGGCGTTGGCACCATCCGTAAATCCGGCCGCCAGCTTGCCAGACCAAAGCTGGCGCTCCCAACGCTCACTCGTAGCATCCGCAAATGCCTTGAATTGAGCGGCCGGACCGCCCATATAAGTTGGGCTGCCAAAAATTACGGCGTCTGATTGGTCAATCAGTTCAAGACAGCTTTCCTGGCGAAATCTTCCCTGCTCGATTTCCTCGCCGATAATGCGGTGCTGCATAACTGAAGCGCCGGTAATTGACTCGCAGCCCTGCACCACTGACGCCGCGAGTTTGTGAGTGAAATCAGTTTGCGAGAAATAGATCAGTGCGACGAGAGACATACTAAGACGGCGGAACTCAAAAAAGGCTAGATCGCTTCACTATAGCGCAGAGAACTCAGCGCAGTGTCAGCAGGCCGCCAAATTGCGAATCACCGTCGCTAATCCCGCTCAACCGCAAACAATGCCATAGGCTGGCCTGATTCGCGGTGATCACGGGCCGGCGAAGATCATCCTCGAGTGCCTCAACAATGCCCACGCAGCGCAACCCGGTGCCCACAATCAGGACGCCATCCGCTTCAGTTGGACAGGCGGCGCGAATCTGCCGGTAGAGCGATTCAACATCCTGCTCAAAGCCCATGCCTTCCGAATAAAGCTGGGCCGGCGCAATGTCGCGCCATTGGCGCCCGGGATCAACACGCAGAGTGCCGGCCGGCTCGCAACCGGCGGCTGCGAAATACTCAAAGCCAGCCTCAACAAGAGCCGGACTGAACCACGGAGGAAACACCAGAAACGGTTTCTCGACACCCGACGCCTGTAGCGCCGCCTGACAATCCAGACCATTGGTCGTTACCGTCACCTCGGCTGGGATATGCGAGCGCAGCGCGCTGACCACCGCCTCGTCCCAACCCGGCCCGCCCAGAATACTGCTGGAACTGTGCCCGAGAACAACCGCATTCAGACGCATACTGGCAAACTGCGCCGCGCCACGAGCAAGGTCATCAGCAAGGATAAGCGCTTCGCGGTTACCGTCCTGCCAACTTGCCCACGGCGCTGGCGCGGTAATTCGCGCAGCATGAACCGAGGTACCGGCTGGCATCATCGCCCACCATTCCGCCTCCGGAACCGGCTCGCTCGAAACAATGAACAAGCCGAACCGCGCCCGCCAGCCCCAGTTATCCTGATGAATCATGAACTCGCCCTCCTTCCCACTACAATCGTAAGCTCCGCCAGCCGGCAAATCAAAATCAACCCCAAGCGCAACACTACATGACCTCAACTGCCGGGCCTCATTCACGACGCCAGCACTGGCCTGTTCTAAAGCGATTTCTAAGCAGACTTTACCTTGGGGTGGTAGTTGGGCTGATCGCCCTGCTTGCCTGGCATCTGGACTGGACTGCAGTCCGTGCCGCGATTGCCGATCTGACGCTGCCGGTCATGCTGGCGGCCACAGCCCTGGCCGCAGCCAGTCATCTGGCCTATAGCCTGTTTGATCTAATCGGGCGTCGCTACACCGGCCACCCGCTACCGACCGGGCGGGTCATGGCGATAACCTTTGTCAGCTATGTCGGTACGCTGAACCTGGGTGCTCTGATTGGCGCTATCGGGCTGCGACAACGACTTTACGCCCACCATGGCTTGTCATTGAGTGCGATGGCACAAGTCTTTGCCGTGAGCATTGTGACAAACTGGCTTGGTTATTTGCTGCTTTTGGGGGCGGTTTTCGCTGGCCCGACGTATACCCGGTTACGTGAGGCAGTCACCGGCAACGACCTTGCCAATGAAACACTAGTGATAGGTTTACCAAGCTGGCCGACTCCCGCATGGGGCAGCATGCTCGGTGTTGCGGCCCTGGGCATAGTTTGCTTTTACCATTTGCTCTGCCTCTGGCGCTCCGGCGCCACGATTCAGTGGCGCGCCGCACAATTTCGAACACCTGACATCACCCTTGCTCTCAGTCAGACGGCATTGTCAGCAACGAGCTGGCTTGTCAATGCCGGCATTATCTTTGTGCTGTTAGCCGGCGAGGTATCTTTTGACCGGGTCTTGCTCGCCTCTTTGGTAGCAGCATTCATTGGACTGGTGACGCACATTCCGGCCGGCGTCGGCGTCCTGGAGGCGACATTCATTGTCCTGCTGGCCGGCCTTGTACCTGTCGAGACGATCATTGCCACACTACTGGCTTATCGGTTCCTGTTTTATCTGGCGCCTATTCCGTTGGCCGGTCTACTCTGGTGGCGGCTGGAGCAGCCGTTCAGAGAAACCTGACCGCTCCTGACACCCGTATTGAGGATCCGGGCTTGTCGTCAAGCTCAACCCGGATTAACGAGCGTGCGCCCATGTCTTCACCCTGAACAATGTCGAAGCCTGCGCCATGCGGCCAATTAATATCCCGCAGATAACCCGCGAACGCCGCACTGGCCGCGCCAGTGGCCGGGTCTTCATACACACCGCCCGAGGCAAACGGGTTACGTGTATGAAAAAGTTGCGGCGTTTCAGAAAAAGCAAACATGACCGTTACCAAACCAGCGCCACGCATGAATTCTCGCCCCGCATCAAGTTGGTAGACCATCGCACTCAGCGCCCGCCGGGAATCAAGCGTTATCAGTAGATGATTGGCGCCCGCGCTGGCGAACGCCGGCGGAATATCAACGTTTAAGTCTGCTTCGCTGTAGCCAAACAATTCCAGCGCATCAGAGACGAGTCCTGGGTCCGCAGCCTCGGACCTCGTTTGTGGCGATTGCAGAGCTGCCGAAAAACCCCCAGCCTGCGCAAAGCCCTCCACCGTTATGGCCGTCTCGTTCAGCGTTAGTTCGAAAACGCCCGAGCCCTCTTGCTTGGCTAAAACCGCCCCCAAACCGATCGTCGCATGGCCGCAGAACGGAACCTCGGTTTCCGGAGAAAAATACCGGACCCGCCAACCCTGCGCCAGCGGCTCGGCAAACGCAGTCTCTGAAAACCCCACTTCTGCCGCAATTGCCTGCATCTCTGAAGCAGCGGGCAGCTGCTCAGAAATATGGACACCAGCGGGATTCCCCCCTGCTTGCCCGTCTGCAAACGATGCTACGCTGACGACCTTCATTTCATTCCAAATTGAGCATCGCATTGGGCAACCAGACGACGCCGATGCAAAAAAACATAAGCGATCATAACGTAAGCAAGTCCGTGAAGCACCCGGTTGAGCGACACATCTGGTGCGAGCGCGTTGACACCGACTTTGCGCTACCGTTAACCCTGCGAACGTCCAGAAGGCTAAACAATGATCACGCTATTAACCTGGAACATTCAAAACGGGCTGGCCGTCGATGGCACCCGCTCGCTTGCCAGAGTCGTGCGGCAAATCGAGGCGCACGGAACACCGGACATCATTTGTCTCCAAGAGGTATCGCGTGGCGTCACGCTTGACCCCGGTGTTGCCGCGCCGGACCAGGTTGCCGAGTTGTCTGAAATGCTGCCGGAACACGCCCCGTATTTTGGCCCTGCTTACGACATCCTCAACCCGCTGCATGGTCAGCGCGCCCAATATGGCAATCTGATCCTGAGCCGCCTACCCGTTCTGGCAAGCGCTAATCATCCACTGCCACAACCACCCCGCGCAGGCAAACGACAGATGCCGCGACAAGCCATTGCGGTAACCATCATGTGCGAGGACGGACCGCTTCGGATCATGACAAGCCATCTGGAATTCAACTCGGGCGGCCAAAGGCGTGCGCAGATCGAAGCGATCAAGAGCATTCACGCCGCGGGGTCAGCACTGGCGGCAAACCCGCCTGCCGCCGGCACTGGCGGACCTTATCAAACAATCTGCCATGCAAGTCGGGCGATTATTTGCGGCGACTTTAATTGCCTGCCTGACTCAGACGACTATCACGCGTTGACAGGCGTCCCTTTGGTGCCCGGTGACGGGCTGATTGATAGTTGGCGGGCGCTACACTCAGACAAGCCGCATCCGCCAAGTTGCGGGATTTTTGACCATAAACAGTGGCCGCAAGGCGCCCATTGCCGTGACTACTTCGTCCTCAGCGACAGCTTGATCGGGGCGATCGTCAGGGCCGAAACTGACTGCGCGACCGACGCGTCAGACCATCAACCCTTGTTGCTGACGCTACAACTTAACTGCCCCGGCTAATGCTATCGTTGACCGATGAATCGATTTGACCGCGTTACCTCTATTTTGCTCCTGCTACAGACCCGGTCCGTGGTCACCGCACGATTTTTATCCGAGTATTTTGAGGTTACCGAACGCACTATTTACCGTGACATCAGAACCCTGGAAAACGCCGGCGTCCCAATAGGCGCCGAAGCAGGAGTCGGCTACTTCCTGGAGCAGGGCTATCGTTTGCCTCCGGTCAGCTTCACTCTGGATGAAGCCGCCGCCTTGCTGCTCGGCGAGAAACTACTCGTGTCCAGCCTCGACGCCGCCTCCCTGCAAGACTTTAAACAGGCACTCAACAAGATTAAGGCAGTCATTGACAGTACCGACAAAGACCACCTGAGTTCGCTTGACGCCGATATTGAAGTCTTGCCAACTGGCAGCCAGTTCCCGATTTCCGATCTACACCGGAAAACCCACACCACTGACGGCCTTGAGCCATCAGACACTGGCGACCGCTGGTTACGCGAATGCCGCAGCATGCTCGTACGCCGCCAGATCGTCCAGATCGAATACAGCGCCCAAAGCAGCCAGGGCAAGAGCAAACGACTTATTGAGCCAATCGGACTGTTCTACTACAACTGGCACTGGCATTTGATCGCCTGGTGCCGCCTTCGCGAGGCCTATCGGGACTTTCGCCTTGATCGAATAGCCGCGTTTGAGCCACAGGCTGAGCAATTCCCCCGGCACAGCAGACTGACCCTGCAGCAATATCTTAGCGAGCAGCCCGGCCGTGAGGAGCTCCTGGAGGTCGAATTGCTGTTCGCCCCCGAAGCGGCCCGATTTGTCCACGAACAGCGTTATATGTTTGGGTTTGTGGACGAAGAACGGCAGCCAGAAGGCGTCACAATGCGGTTTCTCACCCATGTTCCCCAGTACATGGCCCGCTGGCTCCTGCAATACACCGACGGGGTGCAGATCGTCCGCGGCGAGCCCATCAAGACGGCGCTAAGGCACTACACAGCCAAATTAGCCGCCCACTGGCAGGCCGGGCCGGATCTCTCCTGACATAGGGCTGTCAGTGCTGCCTGTCAAAGTTGCTCGGTCGGACAAACGTCCTTACCCCCAACTGGAGAGAATCAATGAATCGCACCCCCGTAAATCCCTGGCAATGGTCTTTGCATGTCGGCTACAACCAGGGGGAAATCCTGGAAGGCAGCAAACGGCAACTGAACTGCGCCGGCCAGACTGCGGTTGACTCTGAGGGCAAGCCGCAGCACCCCAACGACATGCGCGCCCAGCTCAACCTGGCTCTGGACAACCTCGAAGCCGTGCTCAACGGCGCGAAAATGAGTTTCGCCGACCTCACCCGGCTGAGTATCTACACCACCGATACCGAAGAGGCCATGAAGCATTTCGATCTCATGGGCATGCGGCTCGGGGCAGTTGGTGCAACCCCACCGACCACCTTGCTGGGCGTGAGCAGCCTCGCTTTTCCTGAGCTGATGATTGAACTGGAAGCCACTGCGGCGGACTGACGGACCACCAGGATGGTAGTAAAGTAGCCTCTCCTTCTCTGAACGCGCCCACCACAATGTTCTCGACCAAGACCATCAAATTTCTCAAGGAACTGACTCGCAACAACAACCGCGAGTGGTTTGATCAGAACCGGCAACGATATGAAGACGAAGTCCGTGAGCCGGCGTTCGACTATATCCGGGCCATGGAAGAGCCTATTGCCAGAATTTCGCCGCATTTTGTGGTGGCCGCAACCAAAACACGCGGCTCGCTGATGCGGGTTTTCAAGGACATGCGGTTCAGCAAGGGCGAGGCTCCTTACAAAACCAACATCGGCATTCAGTTTCGGCATGTGGCCGGTAAAGATGTCCATGCGCCTGGCTTTTACCTGCATATCGAACCCGGCGAGATCTTCCTGGCCGCCGGCATCTGGCGGCCAGACAACCCGACCCTGCACAGAGTACGAACCCTGATGGATGACGACCCATCCGAGTGGAAAAAAATCAAGCGCAGCCTGTTCAACCCAAAAACCGGCTTTGAATTTCACGGCGAATCTTTAAAGAAGGCCCCCGCAGGCTTCGCCAGCGACCACCCGGCACTCGAAGACATGAAGCGAAAAGACTATATTGCTTACCGGCAACTTGATCAACAGCTTGTACTGGGCGAGTCTGCCGTCAAGAACACCACCGCCTTGTTCAAGAAAACAGCGCCGCTGCTGAGATTTATCTGCAAGGCCAATGAACTGCCGTTTTAAACGGCCATTTCCGGGTCCTTTCGAGCTTGGCTCGCGCCTGCGGAAGTTTGATTGTTTATCGCCTGTAGACCTGACGTGGGTAATCGAGCAATTTACGACCCGGAACGTCCAGTTCCCGAAGCGCGTCAGACCCAATCCAGCGCGAACAGGCTGCATCAGACAACTTGAGCTTGTTCGCCAGACTGATCGCCATCTCCTGGAGATCTCGGTTGCGCTTACCGATATTTCTCAGCGCCCAGTTCACCGCTTTACTGACATAGTGACGCTCGTCGGTTGATTCACGCTCAATCAACACCAGGAACCGTTCGAAGACGTCATTCGGAGCCTGTTTATGCGCGAACCCGTATGAGGCCATAATCGAAAAAGCTGCCCGCTTTACGAACTCCTCTTGTCGAGTTGACCATTGCTCAGCTTTGGCTCTGGCATGGGCGCTTCTAGCAAAGAAACCCATACAGAATGAATCGCAGATTTCCCAGTTGTCAAAAGTCATCGCCCAGGCATCCATCTGGGCTTCGGTCAGTGCCGCCGGGTCAAAAAGCTTGCTGCATAACAATCTGGCCTCATAGACCCCGGTGTTGAACAAGGCTACGGCAAGTGCATCGTCTTGCCCGATCTCCCGGGCCATTAGCTTCAGGTCTTGCTGACTGACGCCAAGCGCGTTTGTTGTCGAGATACCGAATCGACCGGCCCTGTTCTCAACTATCTTTGGGTCAGCAATTTCCCGCAGGCGTTGAAGGACTTCAGCGCTACTGATTGGCGCGTTGACATCAGTCTTGGTCACTCTAGTTCAACCCAATGACGGTCGAGCCACCGCCAACACGCGTCTGTCTCACACCAGGTAATACCCGACAACCCGCAAAACGCCGTCATTGTCTTTTATCGTCGTAATACGTTCGCCGTGCGCCGCCCCAGACGAAAAAACTGTCTCAAACTCCATGACCACGTATTCACCGGGCGGCCCATCGGGCAGGTCTGTTACCGTTTGTGAAGACTTCAACACCCGCGAACTGGCTGGCCCGAGCGGGCTGCGAGCAGCATTGAGCCTGGATACCCAATCGGCCTGAGTGAGCTGAGAGCGGAAGTGTGTCGCAGTGGCCTGCCATGAGGCTTCAAACTTGCCCGCGTCGGAAAAAGCGAGCCATGCCCGTGCCGTTCGCTCCGGGTCATCCATGTGGGTCTTCATGCTCTGTTCTCCTTAAGACCACCCGACACGGGTATCTGCGCAGACGATTCTCGATACGGACAAACAATAGACTCAAGGCGTTTCCGAAACGTCAAGACTCGCTGGCGCCTGAGTGTGAACCAACAGCCCGCCACATGTGCACCTTAGCCCGATAACCGCTCTCCAGCAACACGGCCATTGGTTCGACGCCAAACTCGGCAAATCCAACCGACCGGTACAACCTTAATGCAGCCTCGTTTCCCTCAGTGACCGTCAACGTGACGGACGAAATTTCGCGCCGCTGATCGAGGTAAGCGAGGCAGGCATCCAGCAGCGCCCTGCCAGCGCCAGAACCGCGAGCGCCGGGCGCCACATACATGCCAAGCAGGTGCGCTTTGTGCCGCGTTTTGGTCTTCGTTGAGAACTCCAGCGCCACCGACCCGACAAGTTTATCGGCCAGATAGGTGCCAAACACCACTGACAGCCCGTCCGGGTTAGCAAGGCGGTTCTGCCACCAGTCGGCAGGCTGCCCGGCTCGTTCCAGTCGTGTTGAGGTGAAGGCGTCAGGCTCGAATTCGTAAGCCTGCAACATAAGCGCCCGATAAGCCTGGTAGTCACCAGCCTTGAGAACTACGACCGTCATCCGCCACACCCTCCATGCTGAGTACCACGCTCCCCTTTTTGTGCCCGGCACCCACATACTCGTGCGCAGCGCGAACCTGCTCAAACGCGAAGACGCGATCAATAACCGGTGTGAAACGCCCCGCCTCGGCCAATTCGCACAGCTGATGAATATAGGCAACCCGCTCAGCGGCGGGTCCTGCAATGACTTTCCTGTTGGTCAGCAAACTCACCACCGGGGCTTTGAGCAGGCCTGCCAGGCTCGCCACAATAGCAAGTAAACGCCCGCCGGGAGCCAGACAGCGGCCACTACGGGCAAACGGCGCATTGCCAACAGCATCGACAATCACATCATACCTCTCGCCCGATTGAGAGAAATCCTGCCGGGTATAGTCAATCACCTTATCAGCCCCTATAGCGCTGACCAAGTCCAGATTGCCAGTGCTACACACCCCGGTGACCTGCGCACCGAAATGCCTTGCCAACTGAATCGCGGCCGTCCCGACAGTTCCGGCACCGCCGTTGACCAAAACCCTCTCGCCGGATTTCAATTCTGCTCTGCGATAAAAATCGAGCATCGTGGCCCCGCCAAAAGAGAGCGCCGAGGCCTGCTCAATCGTCAGCCCGGCGGGTGCAAGCGCGACGGGCCCGTTTGCCGCGACGCACCGATACTCAGCATGGCAGCCCAGTTGCGCACCGGGAAAAGCAAATACCTGGTCGCCTTCCCGGTACGCCTTGACACCGCGCCCGACCGATTCAACGACACCGGCCAGTTCCGTGCCGAGAATCGATTTTCTGGGGCCTCTGAAACCGAACGCGGGACGACCAAATAAGGCAAAACCCGGAGGCATCTCCAGACTGCGCATTCGCCAGTCTGCCGACGATACTGTCGAGGCGAGAACTTTTACCAGAAGCTCGTTATCCGCAGGCACAGGCTTGGGCACCTCGCGGATTTGAACCACCTCTGGCGGACCATACTTAGCGTAGACAGCTGCTTTCATGGCTTACAAGACACCCGAAAATCGACATGATAGTGCTCATCACGCCTCCCCCAGGATCTCTTGACAGGAATATGGGAGTGTCGTCGGAGATATTTCCCATCTGTCAACGCATACAGCACTACGACTCATTGATCTCAAAACCAGTATGACAAATCATAGGCGGCTAATTCCTTCTGACAACCGGTCGCGCGCCGACTCTCTGGCCGCGGATACGCTCACCAGTTGCCCTGCCTTCCCAAGCCCAAACGCAGGCATCCCGCTATAGATTGATTCATACTCCCCGGCCCTGATCTGATAAGTCTCATGCCAGATTCCGACGTCGCCACTGCTCTGACCAACCGATTGGTTGAACGCCCTCCATGCGGGCAGGTGTTCACTGTCTTTCTTTTTTGCGTACGCATCCAGGTGCTCAAATGAGCGCCAGTACTGAACCGACACTTTTGCCCCGCTTTCATGGCCGAGCATTCCAAGCTCTGGACGCTGCGTCAACTCCCTGAGCATGCGCGGCATGGCCAACGCGACTGGTAACCACTTATGAATCAGCCAAGGCTTGTTAACCCGCATGCCAATCAGAAATACAACAAAGTCGCCTTCAATCTGGGCGGTCAGACGTTCTGTGTTGATGTGCCTCATGTGAACAACCTTTTGCTTGAATAAGAGTCTTAGGGTAGCGCCACAAGCTATCCGTTTACATCCCCCAACCCAACTGTCTCATTGCCTGCGCATCATTCCACACTCTTATCATGTGCCCTATTTCGAAATATATTGGGGTTGCCGAATGGCATGGGTAAAAATGTCTATACTGCGCCGGTATGAAAACACCGCCAGCAATTGCCCCTTTAGTCACCGACGGGCTTGTCGATACCGTGCTCAGACGCTTGATGAGCGGCAAAGAGGCCGACGTCTATCTTGTCTCCAGCCAGGACAGAATCGTCTGCGCCAAGGTATACAAGCAGGCCAACCAGCGGGGCTTTCATAAAGCTGTCGATTACATCGAGGGGCGCAAAACCAAAAACAGCCGCCAGGCGCGCGCCATGGCCAAGCGCTCCAGGTATGGCCGGCAAGAGCAGGAATCGGCCTGGCAGAGTACGGAAGTCGATGCCCTCAGACAGCTCGCCGCAGCCGGCGTCAGAGTGCCGACCCCGTATCAGTTCTACGAAGGCGTGTTACTGATGGAACTGATCTGCGACGAGGACGGACAGCCGGCTCCCCGTTTAAACGATATCGAGCTGGATCCGCACAGCGCCCGGAAAATGCACCAGCAATTGATCAGGCAAGTGGTTCGGATGCTCTGCGTCGGCGTTATTCATGGTGACTTATCTGAATACAATGTGCTGGTTGAGCCTGACGGGCCAGTCATTATCGATCTGCCACAGGCTGTTGACGCGGCGGCCAACAACAACGCGCAGCGGCTTCTCTCGCGCGACGTCGTCAATCTCAATACCTATTTTGGTCGCTTCGCCCCTGAGCTGCTAACCAGCCAGTACGCGCCTGAGATCTGGTCGTACTATGAGTCTGGCAAATTATTGCCCGACACACCGCTAACGGGTGAATTTGACCCGACAACCACGGCAGTCGATCTCGATGAGATCCAGCAAGTCATTGATGACGCCCGGCGCGAGAACGAGGCTCGCGAAGCCGGGCGCGCCGCAGCTCAAGAAAGCGGCGGGTAGTCCCTAAACCGGCTCTTTGGCCAGATCAGCCTGTGACGCAGATGAAGAGTCAGGCAACTTTGACGAGCCGCCCCGCCGCTGTTTGACCTTACCCGTCAACCAGACAAAAAACAGCGGGATATAGATTGGCGCAAGAAAAGTGGCAACCAACATGCCGCCGACCACGCCAGTGCCCATCGATTGACGTGCAGCCGCCCCTGCCCCGGTAGCCACCGCCAATGGCAGCACGCCGAAAACAAATGCCAGCGAGGTCATCAGAATCGGGCGGAACCGTTGGCGAGCCGCTTGCACCGAGGCATCAATGGCCGACAGCCCCGCCTGCATCCCCTGCATCGCAAACTCGGTAATCAGAATCGCGTTTTTGGCTGCCAGTCCGATCAAGACCACCAGTCCAATCTGAAAATAAATATCGTTTTCCATCCCGCGCAGGAACACGGCCAGTAGTGCACCGGTCAGGGCAAACGGTACCGCCAGCAACACGGCCAGCGGCACCCCCCATCGTTCATATAGGGCCGCCAGGATCAGATATACCATCACAATCGCAAACCCGAACGCAAAGATCGAAGCATTGCCCGCGCGCTGCTCCTGAAAGGCCTGGCCGGTCCACTGATACCCGTACCCGGTCGGCAGACTGTCGCCGGCAATTCGCAGTACCGCTTCGATGGCTTCTCCGGAACTGTAACCGGGTGCTGCCGAGCCCATGACCTTGGCCGCTACATAACCGTTATAGCGCTCCAACTGTTCGGGCCCGATGATGTTTTGAACCCGAATCAGCGCTTTCAGGGGAATCATCTGCCCGCTGGTACCTGAGCGAACATAGAGCCGGCCCAGGTCTTTGGGATCGCTACGGAATGGCGCGTCAGCTTGCATCGTGACCCGATAGGTCCGCCCTGAACGGTTGAAATCGTTAACGTACAAAGACCCCATCTGCGCCTGAAGCGCGCTAAACACCGAGCTGATCGGCACACCCAGGGCAAGCGCTTTTTCCTGGTCTACCTCAACTTTCAACTGGGGCACCGTGGGGCGATAAAAAGTTCTGAGACCGGTCAGCGCCGGGTCTTCTCCAAGCCTGGCGATTAGATCGTTGGTCACTTCGGACAAACGCTGCGTATCCGTGTTGGTGCGGCCCTGAACATACAATTCAAATCCGCCAGCGCTACCCAGCCCGCGAATCGGCGGCGGGTTAAACGCAAACGCAATGCCATCCGATAACTGCATCCCGTAACCGGAAACTTCCTTGGCCAGCGCCATTGACGATTGTGTGCGATCGCCCCAGGGCACCATCGGCGAGAAGATCGTTGCCGCGTTGGCCTTGTTGCCTCCGCCAATCAGATCAAGACCATTGATAATGAAGAAGTTCTCGATCGACTGATTGTCTTTGAGTTTCTGACGCAGAGTTTCGGTCGTCTTTGAGGTTCTCTCGAGCGTCGCGCCATCAGGCAACTGAGCGGCCACAATGATGTAACCCTGGTCTTCCGCCGGCACAAAACTGCCCGGCACAGCATTTAACAGAGCCCCTCCACCAGCGAGCAGGCCCGCAAACAACAATGCCGATATCCATCGAAAACGCAGCGTCCATTGCACCAGCCAGACAAAGAAGTCGGTTACCCAGGCCAGAAAGCGATTAAAAGGTGCGAACAAGCGGTTGGTATGGCCAGCACCATCATCAGCTTTCAACATGAGCGCCGACAACGCCGGCGTCAGTGTCAGCGCAACGATGGTGGAAAGCACAACCGACACGGCAACCGTCACCGCAAACTGCTGGTACAACTGACCGGCAATACCACCAATAAACGCCACCGGAATAAACACCGCGCACAATACCAGCGAGGTTCCAAACAAAGCGCCCTGCACTTCGCGCATCGCCTCGAGCGCCGCTTCAGTTGGCCCCAGACCTTCCTCACGAATTAACCGCTCGACATTCTCCAACACAATAATGGCGTCATCAATCACGATGCCAATTGCCAGCACCATCGCAAACAAGGTGAGCGTATTGATAGAAAAACCCAGCATCAATAAGCCGGAGAACGTGCCAATTAATGACACCGGCACCGCGAGCATTGGAATCAGGGTTGCCCGCCAGCTTTGCAAAAAGACAAACACCACCAGCAAGACGATTAACGCCGCCTCGGCGATAGTCGTCAGCACGGCATTGATCGAAGCCTGCACAAACCGGGTGGTATCGTAGGGAATCAGGAAGTCAACATCTGCCGGAAAGACGTCGCGCTTCAGATCGGCCATTCGGGTACGTACCGCCTCAGCCACCTCAAGCGCGTTAGCGCCTGATTGCAAAAACACGCCCAGTGCAATCGCTGGCTGCCCGTTGACCGAGTTAGACGCGTCATAGCTCTGAGCACCCAACTCAACACGGGCAACATCGCGCAGCCGCAACACGCCCTGGGTCGCGCTGGAGCGTAAAACGATATCGCCGAACTCTTCTGCCTGTAGCAAGCGACCTTGCGCGGTCACGGTATAAACCAGCGACTGCCCTGGCATCGCCGGTTCGGCGCCGATTTTGCCGGCGGCGTACTGCGCATTCTGCGAGTTAACCGCGGCCGATATGTCATCGGTGGTAATCCCAAGCTGCGCCATCTTGTCCGGCTGCAGCCAAAGCCGCATCGAATAGTCTCTCGCCCCAAAGACAGACACGTCCCCAACGCCGTTGATTCGCTTGATTTCGTCCAACACCTCAAGCGTGGCGAAATTCGACAAGAACAAAGTGTCGTAAGTTGAGCCTGGCGAATTGAGCGCGACCGCCAACAGAATATTATTCGACCGTTTGGCCACGGTGACGCCGGTACGCCTTACCTCCGCGGGCAACCGGGGGGTTGCCAACTGCACCCGGTTGTTGATGTTGAAGGTGGCCTCGTCAGTGTCAGTGCCGACCTCAAATGTTGCGGTAATCGTCGTCTGACCATTGGACGACGATGACGAACTGAAATAAAGCAGGTTCTCCACCCCCGACAGCGTCTCTTCAATCGGAGCTGCTACCGTCTTGGCGAGAGTTTCTGCTGAAGCCCCCGGATACTGGGCGGTAATCGTGACTGTTGGCGGCGCAATCTCGGGGTACTGAGCGATCGGCAGGTTGAACAGCGAGACCAGCCCCGCCAGCACCATAATGATGGACAACACCGCCGCAAAGATCGGCCGCTCGATAAAAAACTTAGACATGATTTACCCCTGGCTCACTGCTGCTTGCTTTGGTCAGCCGGCGAGACAGGATTAACGATTGCGCCAGGACGTAATTTCATCAAATTGTTGGTGATGACTTTCTCGCCGTCAGACAGGCCGCCTTCTATGACCCAGTCCGCGCCGCGCCATTCAGCCGTCTTGACTCCGCGGGGTTGCGCTTTGCCGTCATCTCCCACGACCCAGACCGACCCCCCGTTAGGCCCCTGGCTGACGGCAGTCTGCGGAACCAGAAACGCAGTGCGGTCACCCGCAACCACTCTGACCTGAACAAACTGGCCAGGCAAAAATGCGTGTTGGGCATTGTCGAACTCTGCCCGCAGTGCGATCGTGCCCAGTTGCAGATCAACACTGGAGCCTGAGTAGTTCAACCGGCCACCATCACGCAAGATTTTTCCGCCCGGCGACATCAGCATTACTTTTGCTGCGGACGGCTCACCGACTTGCAACAACTGCGATTCATTTAGTGCAAACTGCACCCAGACCGGGTCTACTGACACCAGCGATGCCAATGGTTCGGCACTACTGGCGCTGACCAGACTGCCTTGTGACAAACGAGACCGGCTACTTACCCCGGCAATAGGCGCACTGATCAAGGTATAGGACAGATTCAGCTCAGCCTCTTCCACCCGCGCCTGCGCCACTTCAAGCGCCGCAGCGCTGGTACGCGCCGCGGCAACCGCATCATCGTATTCGCGGCGGGTGACGATCTGCTGCTTGTTCAGGGCGCGCGCGCGATCCAGTTGGCGTCGCGCCTGAGTCACCTTGGCCCGCTCCTGCGCCATTGAGGCCTTGGCCAGCTTCAGGGCAATCTCGAACGGCTTGCGCTCGATTTGAAACATCGGATCGCCGACGGCCAGTGCCTGGCCTTCGGTGTACAGAATTGCTTCAATGACCCCATTTACCCGGGCCCGGATCTCGACGGTCTTTGAGCCCTCAGCCTGACCGACCGCATCAATGCGCAGCGGCAAGCTTTCAGACTTGACCGCAAGCACTGAGACTGGCATGGGCGGGCGCGCACTGGCCGCGGCGGGCTTGGTCGCCGCTTCCGGGCTGTCGCAGGCTGATACCACCAGCGTAAAAGCCGCCAGCGCCAGTAGCTTCAGGGCGGACGCAACCGGCGAAAAGACGACGCGACCAGGAACGGAAGAAACGCCAGAAGCCTGAATAGAAGCAGTGTGAGTCATCGAGGTTATCATTTTATGAAATTTAGTAGCTATTATGCGGAATGCCGAGCAAAACCATCGAATTGTCGACACTCGAACAAGGCTTTGTGCGAATCAGACACTACCTTCTTTCTCAACCAGCAGCATTCTTGCCCCCTCCCCCCTGAGGAAGGGCGACAGGCTCTCAGCCTATCTAGGCAAAGAACAAATCGCCAGCTTCAAGAACCGCCACACTTGTGACGCCTTCTTCCCGAAAGCGCACTTCAACATTCGATTGGCACTCCAACCCGCTGACGGAAAAAACCATCATTACCGACAACTACAAGATTCCGCAGATACGAGCTTCAAATTCGACATCGCGCTAATGAACTGGGACTGGATCAAAGCCAATACCGGCAAAACACTCGGAAGCGAGCGACCTCGGCCTTTTAGACGGACGCGACGATCAACGTCAGCCACCCGAATCTTCGAGAATCAAGTCAGCAGCTTTTTCCGCGATCGCGATTACCGCCGCATTGGTATTGCCTGAAATCACTCGCGGCATGACCGAAGCATCGACGACACGCAAGCCCTGAACCCCGTTAACCCTGAGCCGGGTATCAACTACGGCCTCTTTGCGCTCACCCATGCGACAGGTTGAGGTTGGATGGTAGACCGTACTGCCTGCCCGGCGGCAGTATTCGAGCCATTCGTCGTCGGTTTGAACGGCTTTCCCGGGCAGGTGTTCCGCTTCGACAAATTGTTTGAACGGCTCGGTGTGAACAATCTTGCGAATTGTTTTCAGGCCATCAACCATGACCTGCCTGTCGCGTTCGGTAGATAAGTAATTGTATTGAATCGCCGGTGCCACCTGTGGGTTATTGCTGGTGGCGTGCACCCAGCCGGTTGACTCCACCTGTAGTTGCGACATCGAGCAGGTAAAACCGGAGAACTTGTCCAGCCCCTCCCCCATCTTTGATGCCGAAAAATTAATAAAATACAACTGTGCATCGGGTTCAACGAGCCCGGGCCGGGTCCGGACAAACGCTGCGGCATAACCGGCGCTGACCGTCAGCGGGCCACGCCGCGAAAACAACCAGCGGGCGCCGGCCTTTGCCTGACGCCACGGGTTGGCAAGATCATCATTGATGGTAATCGGCTGATTGCAGCGCCAGATCGTTTTGACATAGAAATGGTCTTGAAGATGTTCGCCAACATTTGGCGAGTCAACCAAGACGGGCACGCCAATATCGTTCAACCGCCCGGCTTGTCCAATGCCAGACAACTCCAGGAGTTGCGGGGAATTGAACGCCCCGCCGGCCAGAATCACCTGCGGCGCAGACGCCCGCCTGGTCTGGCCTCTGTGCCGGTATTCAACACCGGTCACCACCGTGTCTTCAAAACAGACTTTTGTGGCCAATGCCTCGGTGCGCACCACCAGGTTCTTACGCTTCTTAGCCGGATTCAGGTAGCCAACAGCTGTACTGACGCGCCGCCCATTCCGTGTGGTCGCCTGAAAGTAGCCGGTACCTTCCTGGCGGGCGCCGTTAAAGTCGTTATTGGCGGGGACGCCGGTCGCGACCGCCGATTCAATGAATGCATCGCACAGCGGGTGCTTGTCTGGCAGATCAGAGACCGCCACCGGACCGCCCACACCGTGCATCGGAATCCCCCCGCGACTTTGATCTTCTGACTTTATGAAATACGGCAATAGATCAGCGAACCGCCACCCCGGCAAGTCCCATTCGTCAAAGTCGCGGGCCTGGCCCCGAATATAGGCTAATCCGTTTATCGACGACGATCCGCCAAGCACCTTACCGCGCGGCGTAAAAATGCGCCGCCCATACAATTGCGGCTCCGGTTCAGATTCGTAAGCCCAGTTAACGCTGGTGTCGGCAAACAACTTGCCATAACCGAGCGGAATGTGAATCCAGGGGTTGGTGTCTCGCGGCCCGGCTTCGAGCAGCAGCACGGTGTAGCGGCCATTCGCGGTGAGCCGGTTTGCCAGCACGCAACCGGCTGATCCGGCGCCAATCACCACAAAGTCGAAATTCTCCATAGTGGCATTCTGGCCTGTTTTAAAAACCCTGTCCAAAGGCGCTGGGGCGACAGAACCACTCCAGATATCAAAATGGGCTGATGTCAGGCCACATGCCCGTGGCCAGGAAACGCCTTGCAGGCAGCGATCGCAGGGTTAAGCCCTTCCGTTGAGTTCGGCACCTCGGCTACCTTCTGATCGTCGGCGTCGGCCAAGCAGATTCAACACTCAGTCCTGCGCCTGGCAATCCTACCTGGCAAACTGTAACGCGAGTACCAGCAATGAAATTGCCGTGATCCACGACGCCGCGATCCGAACGCCAATCAGGTGCCATGGCTGGGTCACCGAATGCGCCAGCATCGCCGGATAAAACAACAAAGCTCCGGCGCCTAAAACCGTGCCGAATCGCGACGTGAGGTCGTGGCCCAACGAAGAATCCGGCGCCGGCGGGGAGTCCAGGCCAACAAGAAACGGGATTAGCCCAACGGCAAGCATGAAGACCAGGCGGCTCTTGCGCCAGTCCAGAATAACCACAAGACTACAGATCACCGTCAAGGCCAGGACCAGGATCATCATGGGTTGTTCAGGTAATTGCTTCGCCAGAACAATGCCGGCGATCAAGCCAGCCAGGCCGAACGCCCATGCCCGCTCGAGGCTCTGAATTTGTTGTCGGCCGATCAGTAAGCCCGCTGCAATCAGCGCTATTAAGTGATGCATAACCACGAACGGATGAGCCGCGCCGCTGAAAACATTGATAGACAGCGAATCGGCACCGTCCGAAAAAGCAGCATGCGCGCCAGCCTCCGCCGCAAACCCCAGCAGTGCGGCAATGGTAAGCGTCGCGCGTCGCCAACTGCGTGCAACGCCAGACCCCGGTCTTGTATCGAACATGTTCGGGCTCAAGCCACACCGGTCAAAAACGCAAGCCCTGTCAGCGCAATCAGGCCGCCTAATATCTGGACCAGTCGTTCACCCGCAGGCCAGCGGGTCAACAAACCAAAGCCGATGCCAGCCATGTGCAACATGCCGGTAGCGACCATAAAACCAAGACTGTAAGCCAACGGATTGACCGCAGTTGGCAGCTCTGTACCGTGGGCATGGCCATGGAAGATCGCGAAAACTGCAACCAGCAGCCCGGCGATCCACAAGGACGGTCGCTGCTTGAACGCCACCATCAGGCCCAGAACAATAGCCGACAAGGCAATCCCCAGTTCGACGGCTGGCACCGGAATACCCATCACCCCAAGCGCCCCTCCCAGGGCCATCACCAGGGGAAATACAACCGGAAGAATCCATAGGGCCGGCGAGCCAAGAAAAGCCCCCCATAGGCCAACGGCCACCATCGCCACAACATGATCCCAGCCAAAGATCGGATGCAGAAAACCGCTTAACAACCCGCCGCCAAGACCTTCAGATCCGTCGTGTGCGACCGCAAGAGTCGCGAGCACCCCTAACGACAAGGCGAACAAAAACTTAGTGATGACCCGATTCATATAAAAACCCCATGGAAGAAGAAGGCGGATTCTAAAAACTAATCTTGGCCCGAACGCCGATAACCTGGACGCCTTTTGCTGCACGATCGCCATCCGGGGTCCGGATGGTCTGCCAGTGCGGCGTGATGCTGATGGCCGGGCTCAACACGGCCCGGTAAAAAACCTCCGTGACTGACTCATCGCCGCCAGAAGCGTTTGCGGTCGAATCACCAAACAGCCGTCCGAGCGCCAGCCCGGCGCGATCCTCTGCCCGCGACCAGATAATTCCATTCAGTTCAAGGCCGACAGTCAAAGCACTGTCGAAGGCCCTGCTTCCTTGAGCGCCTTTTCCGTATCGCCCAAAAGCAGTCATCCAGTTGGTCAGCTTTTGATCTGCCGATATTCCCCACCCGCTGTGCGGTTCAGGACTACCCGCAGGGTCACTGGATTGCGGATTATGCCAAGCATATAGCCGCCAGGTTCCCAATGACTCATCGGTCCCGGCACGCGGGCCGAATTCGAGCTGAACAATGGACAGCGCCCGCCCTGGCGATCCCTTAAAGTCCGCCCCACCTTCAACGCCAAACACACCGAATGATCCGCCAAACCGGCTCCCGGCATCATCGTACCGGTTCCAGGAAGCAACCAGCCCTGGCGTGAACCCATACTCGTCAGCCCCAATGTCGCCGCCGGAATCAAGCAACGGATTATGAACAAAGACATTGTTCAGAAAAGACTCTGATTCATCATCCGCGACCGCATTCTGGTCAAAGAACCCGAACGGATCCAGCTTACCGACCACCAGTGAATAGCGGTTGCGACGCTGGTCGTCTGACTGCCACTGGTAGTAGATCTGGGACAGAATGGCCACAGTGTTGCTGCTTTGCTCATCAGCCTGAAATGCCAGGCTGTTGACCGCCCCTGTGCGAGTCGGCACCGTCGTTACGCCCTCACCCTGACCAAAACGCAACTGAGTGACTAATTGACCGTCACCGCCAGCCATAGACCCCAATGGGAGAGATATGCCCAGATCACCCCGATAGCTTAGCCGTGACTGAGAAGACCCGTCGGCGGAGCCTTCGGCATTAATACGTTGCCCGACCGCATTGATCGAGCCTTCGACCTCGATAGTGCCAAGATCCAGAGCCGCTGCCTGGACAGGAATAACCAATAGCACCAGGGCCGGTATCAAGAACTTACTTGTCAAAATTATCTCATTAAGGATTGGCGCACCAAGGGCGGGCAGACCGACTCAAGGCTTGCATAACCTCTTTATGCACGCCGGACCCATTTGGATGCAGCACTATCTTAATGGTTTGGAATTGAGTGTCAAAAAATGTGTCTGCGGACCGGGGCGTCAATGACTACCAATAGACGGGGTAATCAAACTCTTTAACGCACACGGGGCGTTCATGAATAGCTGCAATGGGTTCATCTGTTAATGATTGGCCAAGCCATCCCGCTGGCATTGAAAGCGCTAATGGAGCCCGGATCACATCCTCCGAGAGCGGCACAAAACCAGACCTGGCGTAAAAAGCCGGATCACCATAAGTAACCGCCACATTCGCACAACGGCGCTTCAGTTCATTAAGCCCATAAGCAATCAGTGACTGCCCCACGCCCCTCCCCTGAGATTCGGTACTTACTGCCACCGGGGCGAGCATATAGACTTGAACAGGCACATTGAATCGAAGACGCGTAAAAAAAATACAAGCGATAAGTGATTCATTTTCATAGGAGCCGAAACAGAGAATTTCTGTATTGTCGATTCTGGAAGCCAACCCATAAGAAAGACTGCCAATTAACCGCCCTTCTTCTTCTCCCTCAGCGGAGGTGAAAACGGACGTAAACAGGTCTAGAACCGCTTCTCTTTTCGAGTTGTTCAAAGCTTGGTGAATCACGATTTTCAAGCCTCCACCGCTGACAGCACAGCATCGGCAATCTTGCGCTCGATATCTCGTGCGCGTGCCACGCCGACCAGACCCCCATCTGGCGCGACCACTGCTGCGACGGAAAGATCACTCGCACGAAGCTTTCGCAACACATCAATGCAGTCCTGGTCTGGCATCACTTGAAAGGTGACATACCGGAATGGAAGCCCAACATTAAACGCGCTCTCTTTGAGAGCATTGGTGAATTGATCAATTGCCTCGGAGTTGAAATCAAGCGAAATCGACTCGTCAAAGCGCCGAGACACCCGAAAATGCTCAACCGGGACGAGCGCATAGAATTCTCCGGTAGGCCGAGTGATTTCGAAGTACTCAACATTTGGCAAGCGCAACAGGTATTCCTGAATCGAAGACTCTTCATAGTAATTCTTTAGACCCAAAACAAACGACAACCTGCCGACGCCCGCCCGGTCTGAGATCGACATACTGTCAAGCCGAGAAATACTCTCTTTAGCCCGCGACTTCGGGAAAGCGACAACTTCGCGGACTTGAACGGCAACAGAACGCACGGGAGTTCTCAGCAGTGTTTCGAACTCCATACCAAAGCCCTTGAACGTTTTGACATAACCTCCGGCAATAATCCCGAGCAATAAGGGAACGCCAGCAACAATTAGCCACTGCGATTTAAGCCCGAGTATCGGCGACCCGTCGTACTGGAGCCGAAAAAACAGAAGCAACAGGAAAGCAGAGACACCCACGCACAATACGAGAAAAGTGTGCTGCTTCCATAGTTTTTGAAAGACGTTTCCCATGATGTTCTCGTCCTCTGTTTAGTTGCGATTTGATTGGCTACTGGCAGTTGACCTTTAACACTTACTATCAGATTGGGGCGGTAGTTGGGCTTCTATTTCCAGCTTGTCAATAACCGACCAGACCCGGATGATCTTCCGGTCAAGAAACTCATAAAACACATTCTCGGCAAAAGACACTTTCCGTCCATTAACGCTTAGATTCAGAAAACGGCCAACCGGGGAACAATTGAACCGGAGACGGCTTGCCAGATACGGCGGCTCGGCCACTGCCAGTTCAATCGCGAAGGATAAATCAGGAATCTCGGCGAAATCCTGCTCCAACATCTTGCGATAGCCAGCCAGACCAAGGCGCGTATCATTGCGCGAAACCGCTTGATGGACAAAGCGCGACAGATTGCCCCAGTCCTGCTGATTCAGACAAGCGATGTAATCATGATAGATACTGGTTAGCTCAGAAGTAGCGTCGCCTTGCGCTGTACTCTCTGCCCAGGCCAGGAAAGCTTCCAGCATCTCGGTTAGATTCTTTGGGCCACAGTAGCCAACGAACTCATGCTCGGCCACCTCACAGACGAGCCAATCGCGCTCATCGTCGCGCTGGATCATGACTTTCTTGAAGTCCCGGTGCATTAAGTCGGTTCCGGATAACTGAACCCGAAGATGCCACCCGGGATTGTCTACGCTATTCAGGAAAACGCCATAAGTATGCTCCCAGCCGCCATTGCATTGCGCCAGGTACCAATCTTGAAGCCTTACCAGTGCATCAGTCTTTTGCATGAAACCCCGCGCTACCAGAAACAGAAACGGCTAGAAACAGAAGCGGTATCTTGTTGACTCATCTGTCAGGTTCGTGCCCTGGTGCCGTCGGGTTTGGTTCCCGGCCTCCCGGCCATCAATACGCGAGCGAAAAGAGAACAAGCATAGCGGGCATACTAATCCTCGGTGATGGAACTGGCAAAGCGGAAAAGATCAAAACACAATCGCCCCGACGTTATCACCCCATCACGGTTAGTGCCGGTAAACGTGAACAGCTTACGGTTCTTGCCACAAGAGCGGCGTGTCACGAAGACATCCACTTGCGTATACCCTTCACGCTCAAGACGCTCTTTCGCGGAAGCGGCATTGCGTGGGTAAGCTAGCTCAAACACGAACAGGATTGCAACACACGCAACAACCCCTAAGAGTACGATTGGTACTGACAGGCGCTTTTTGTTCGCTGTAGTTTTATTCTGTTCAGTCATCAGAATGCATTTAGGGGCGCGTAGAACCGATCATTGCAAAAGTTCAAGAATACGAGGCTACCAACAAAGCATCCGCGCTGTCGTGCCCCCCCCACCCGCGATAAAGCACGGCGCCGATATGTAGAAAACTCCATTAAAGTGAATCAAGGAGATTTCTATGAGAAAGTCACGGCATTGCGACAGCCAGATTCTGGCATTTCTGATAATAAAGTGAGCAAGGCATGTCAGTTATCGTGTTTCATGTATTGACTTCATATTCGTTCACATCAAATGCTTCCACGACTGAAAAAATATCACTTTGCGGTCCAGCGTTCCGAAAGCTGTTCAGTGAAGAACGAGACTTCCATCTTTCGAAAATATTTACTCTGTTTATATCAATTGGATCAGGCGACACCGAGAAATCCTCACAATCTTCAATTTCTCTTGCCTTCTTCACTGCGGCTAGTGATTCATTCACGAATTCATCACGCAAACCAGACGATATTTTCAGTTTTCCTGCAATGATGATCGCCATGAAGATACTCTCGGAAAAATTTAGTGATTCAGCTGAGCGGCACTTGCTATGACGCGGTCATCACCTAGTCTTTGGGTAGCAAACAGTACCGCGTGCTCGCCTATTGGCCGCCACGGTCAGTGTGCATCATCAGTACAATCTAATACTAGTCATCTGCATGATCGTATTCTTCCGGACTAATTGATCCGTCCTCGTCCGCATCAATTTCCTTAAAGTCTAATTGCTTTAACACCTTGGCTTCCTCGGCCGAGATGACGCCATCGCCGTTAGTATCAATACTGTTGAAATCGGGTTTCTCACCGGCAAAAGCGATGGCACTGAAAAGGCAAAAGGCCGTAGCCATCATAAAGGGACTGGTTTTCATTCGACTCTCCTGTTTGAGCGACTTTGAATGCCGACTCAATACGCCACAGACTCGTATTGACGATTTCGGCTTATTTTATCGATCAAAGATTTTGCAATCGAACACACGAATCGAATCAGACGGACTCGCGCAGCCGCCATTAACCGCCATTAACCGCCATCAACCGCCATTAGCGCGCAGATTAAGAAACTCGCGGCGGTTCTTCGGGCCATAGGTTGCGAACGCGGGATTGGGGTGCTCCAGATAGGCCAGCCGCCGTTGCCGGACCGCATCATTGCCGGCGCGCCGTTGCACCTCCTCGGCCGACACGCCGTACGGACGGGTGGCGTTCAGGCCGAAAATCTTCGCCTTGAGCGCGGCCGTCATTTGGGCGTAACCGTATTGCTCACGGAAACGGTCCGAAATCTCAAAAGCACGAAACGCCTGGATCTGATCCTGGGGCGAGCCATACCAAACCGAGTCAGTACCCCACAACACATTGTCTTCGCCGCAATAGCGGATCAGCTTGCCCAGCGTATGCGCTGCCTGATCCGGGTCACGCATCAGAAAACGCCAGGTCGAACCCAGCTCGGCGTAGACATTGGCGCCCGGCCCAACACCGGCATCCAGCAGCGACTGGCACAACACGTCGATACCGGCCGCCCGGCCCTTGCCAGGCGAGAAAGCCGACTCGGTTGTGTTTGTGTCGAACCCGGAGTGATAGAGGATAAAGTTGATGTCCGGGTGCCGCCGGGCGGCCTCGCCGATGTCCACGCAGGTTGAATGTTCGAACGAGCGCGGCCCAAATGCCAGGCCCTTGTGGATTGCTATATTGCGCACGCCCAGTTTTTTCGCTTGCTCGATCATCCGCTCGCCGGCATCGTCGGTCATGAAAAACCCCTGCCCGTCCGGGCCCCACTGCGTATAAGTCTTCCATGCCGCTATCGGGAACTGTTCGGCCAGCCGTTGCATGTCTTCGATGTCACCCGCCTGATTGGGATTGACCCGTCCGTGCAGCATCAGGCGGTGATTGCCCTGCATCGATTCAACGATACGTCGCGTCGCGTCGGCCTCTTCGATCTTCAGGGGTTCATCCGCGCGCGTGGAAGGCACAAACGACAACACCATCATATCGGTGTCAGAGTCGAGAAACACATCTTTAATGAAACTGTCCGGGCCCAGGCAATTGAGCGCCAGAACCGAATCAGCCTCGCCGGTAATACACGGATTGGGCATCCATCGGTGCGGTGCGTAGCCGTTGCGGGTTTGCTCCAGCCAGCTACCCTGCGGATTCACGTAATGACCCTGCACATCAAAAATAAACTCGTTGCCGGCCAATGCGTCGAGCGCGGCCGCGTCATCGAGTCCGGCCTCGCGTGGCAGCGCATAGGTCGCGCCGGTCTTGCCTACCGCGGCGTTCGCATCATTGATTGCCAGCAACGTCGTTGCCGCGCCGCAGGCGGACATCAGGAAAGCCCGCCGGCTGCGACCGGTTCGCCGCGCATGATCATCTGCCCGGCGCAGGGCGTCCGCGTTGGCAACGACGTGATGCTTGTCAAGCGGCACCGGTGCGAACTCGCCATTGCTGGTGGAATCGATGCGAACCGGCAGTCGCAGGCCTTCAGGATCATGGTCAGTCATCACAGACTCCGTGGGTCTTTGGCGGTGCGGCATTGATTGCCCGCCAGATCTTGGATGATGTCAATGGCATGTCGAGGTGTTTAATGCCGTAGCCTCGCAGCGCATCGTGTACCGCGTTCATCAGCGCGCCCGGCGCGCCAATAGAGGCGACTTCACCAACCCCTTTCACGCCCAACTCGGAATTCGGGCTCTCGGTACTTGCCAGACTGGTATGGATCAACGGCAAATCGGCTGCCCGTGGCAGCGCGTAATCCAGCAGCGAGCCATTAATGATCTGCGCATGATCGTCATAACACGCCGCTTCCATAAGCACTTCCCCGATAGCCTGGGCAATGCCGCCGTGCAGTTGACCGTCGGTGGCCGGTTGATTGATCACCCGGCCCAGATCATTGACGGTGGTTATCCGGTCGATACGCACGCCACCGGTATCCGGGTCAACCTCGACCTCAAACACAAAAGCCCCATTGGGCGCGGTGGCAGAAACCCCGTCAAAGTCGCATTGGGCGAGGCAGCCAAGGCCCATCTCGTGGCTTCGCTGATCCGGGCTGAACTGTTCGAATTCGACAGCGAGCTGGGCTAGCGTAATGCACCGGTCGGTGCCGGCAATGGTGAAACGGCCCGCGCCGTAGCGAAGATCACCGGGGGCAGCTTCCAGTTGCTCGCTTGCTATTTCACGGGCTTGCCTGAGCAATTGCTTCGCCGTGCGGTACACGGTATTTCCGGCAATCGCCATCAGGTTAGAGCCGCCCGTCCCACCGCCTTTGTCCAGACACAAGCTGTCCCCCTGCTCCACCTGCACCGTCTCAATGGGTACCTCCAGTGCCTGAGCAACGATCATCGCCAGAGCCGTCCGATGGCCCTGGCCGCTATCCTGAGTCCCCGTTCGCACCAGGATGGTTCCGTCAGACAAAGCGCGCACTTCACTGCGCTCGTCAGTGGAGCCACCGGTTACATGGACATAAAACCCTATACCAATACCGCGCAGCAGTCCGTTCAGCAGACTACTCTGCTGACGCACCGAAAACCTGTCCCAGTCTGATTCGATCCGTATCCGATTGGCAACTTGCGGATAGTTACCGGCGTCATACAACACACCAAAAGGCGTCTTGTACGGAAACGCCTGCGCTGGAATGAGATTGCGCTCGCGCAGCGCAAAACGATCAATCCCCAGCTCATGGGCCGCCACGTCAATCAGCCGTTCCAGCGTACTGACCGTTTCGGGCTTGCCGGCGCCCCGGTAAGCGTCAACTGGCACCTTGTTGGTCAGATAGGCTTGCACCCGATACGACATACCGGGAATTCGATAGACGTGGCCCATCGTGCGAACCGACCCTTCCGTGACAATGGCTGGGGCTGCGGCGCTGAGGAACGCGCCCATATCCGCCGTACTATCAATCTGCAGCGCGAGAAACTCACCCGCTTTGCTCAACGCGAGCCTCGCGTGATCAATTCGCCCACGACCCATAATGTCAGAACTGAACGATTCACTGCGTGTCCCGACCCACTTGACCGGGCTGCCAGTCAAGCGGGCAGCCAGTAGCGAAAGCACCTGTTCCGGATACGGCCAGATCTTGACCGCAAAGCTACCGCCCACATCGTGCGTCATGACCCGCAAACGCTCGCTCTCAGCCCCTAGAACCGCTGAGAGCGCGGCCTGAAGCGACATGACCCCCTGGCTGGGAGTGACCAGCGTATATTGGCCAGAGGTTTGATCAAAGCTTGCCAGACAACCCCGGGTCTCTATCGGGCTGATCGCAATACGCGGGTGGTGAACCGTCAGTTCAACCACATGGTCAGCAGCATCAAACGCCGCCTGGGTTTGTTCGGGGTTACCGCCGACCCATTCAAAACTGAGATTGCGGGGAATGTCCGGCCAGATCGCCGCTCCGTCTGCCGCCTGCATGACATCAGCAACGAGGGGGAGCTCTTCGAACTCGAACACCATGCGTTCAACGGCATCGAGCGCTTGCGACAGCGTCTGGGCAACAACCGCAGCAACCGGTTGCCCGACATAAACAACCTTCGTATCGGCCAGGATCGGTTGTGGTGGCTCTCGCATAGGCTGGCCATCCACGCCGGTGACCCTCGCCCGGCTCGCAAAATGCCCGATACCGTGATCTGCCAGTTCTTTCGCCGTCAGAACCAGCCGAACCCCTGGCATCCCCTGTGCCTCGCGCGCATCCAGCCTACTGATCAGGCCATGCGCCGCCGGGGCGCGAAGCACAACCATAGACAACTGCCCGGACACGGACTCATCCTCGATAAACCGCCCCGCGCCGGTCAGCAACGCTTTATCTTCGATTCGAGCCGGCATCAACGACGCTCCAGAGTTCAGCAAGGAAATCCGGGTATTGTCGACTTAACCGTGCTTTCGCGCTACTGCCTCTGGTGAAGCCGCCCAGCCCTCAGACCGTCCCCAAACTGATTGGCGAACACGATTGTCCGCGGTGGCCAAATTGAACGCGGGATCAGTCGGCAAGACCCGTTTGCGTGACGACTACCGAAATCGGTGGCAACCGCTGCAATTGCCCGACAATCGCCCGGCATAGTAATAATTGGGCGGCGAGGATGAAGCCAGCAGACGGGCCTTGGCAACATCTGCGCTGAACTGCTTCATATGCCCATCGAGCAGCAAATGGTTGGTCGATTTTCCGCCGGAAAGCTTCCACGCCACCTGATCAATCACGTTCAGTTGCGCGAGCACGTCTTTCTGGGTTGAGTCTCCAGTCGACTCAGTGGCAACCAGAGAGTCGAGCCGACTCATCGCGGCGGCCATCTGATGCATCGAGCTTTGCAGCTCAGTCTTTTCGATATAAACATATTCTGGGGGATAAGTGAGCTTACGAATATCCGCGCAAGCCGCAACTGCCAACAAGGCGCTGATCATCAACCATCGCGAGGGTTTTCCGACAAACACTGATCTTCTCCCAGACTCTGAATAGGCCGCAACGACAGAAAACCGACGCAACCTGCCCGATCAGGCCAAGACGCTTCGGTCATCAGCGCATGGTTATCGGGCCAGGATCCCCGGCAAGAAGATCGTTCAGCGTTAGTGCATTGTAAGACTGCGAGAGGCCGCGATCAAACCTTGTCGATAGTCTGCGTCCCCGTAACAGGCCCGACAGTTCAGTCAGAAACGACGTATGGAGCCAGGCGTTTCAGCTAATGATCTTGAGTCCTGCCGTCACCAGCGACACGCACAACAAGGCCCGGACAAGCCGCTCCGACATGAATTTCATTAAAACCGCACCGAGCCAGATCCCCGGCAATGAACCCATCAAAAGCAGAACCAGCAAAGCCCAGTCAACATGACCCAGACTCGCGTGCCCAATGCCGGCAATCAGGGTCAATGGCACCGCATGGGCGATATCCGTGCCGACCAGTCGATGCGCCGACAAACGGGGGTGCAGCAACACCAGCATCGTCGCGCCCAGCGCACCAGCACCGATGGACGACAACGTAACCAGCACGCCAAGGACCACACCGGCGCTGGTCGTCAGCATTGCCTTGCGCTGAGCCGTCACCCAGGGCTCCAAACGGAGGCCGAGGCCTGCCCAGGCCTTCTTGTTGGCGATAACGAATGCCGTCAGCAGCAGTGCGATGCCCAGCGAAAGCGTCAGCGCCCTGCTCCATCCATCGGCAAAGCCATTCGCATGCATCAGCGAAATCGTCCCGAGAGACGCAGGAACACTGCCCCGCAAAAGCCAGCGCGTAATTTGCCAGTCCACATGCCCTTGACGGGCATGAGCCCAGGCACCACCACTTTTTGTGATCGCCGCGAACCAGAGATCGGTACCAATAGCAACAGCGGGGTTGAGCCTAAAAACCCCCATCAGCAGCGGCGTCATCAACGAGCCGCCACCCACGCCCGTCATGCCGACGATCACGCCGACGGCAAAGCCACTGACAATGGCCATTGCGTTGGGCATTGCAGCGATCAGACTGGTAATTGAACTGGGATCCATGGCGTGCGCTTGAAAAGGCAGTCAATCTAATCGCGCCGAGCCATAACATCAACGAATGCATCGTTCTATGTACATACGCCTGGCTTATGAGG
>JBOEGY010000004.1:0-225393 GCA_050633665.1 Burkholderiaceae bacterium
TCTCAGATGGACGTTCGTTAAGAACGTTCAACGTGATCGACGACTACAATCGGGAAGCTCTAGGCATTGATGTGGATCTGTCTTTGCCCGGTTTGCGCGTGATTCGTAGCCTGGAAAACATCATTGAATGGCGCGGTAAGCCAGCGGTAATTCGGTGCGACAATGGCCCCGAATATTTGTCTCAAGTAATGCTCGATTGGGCTCACAAGCATCGGATTACGCTGATGTACATACAGCCCGGCAAGCCAACCCAGAACGCATATATAGAACGATTTAACCGAACCGCACGCCATGAATGGCTGGACCTTCATGAGTTCGAATCGGTTGGGCAAGCCCAGGCGCTGGCGACCGAATGGCTATGGCGCTACAACAATGAACGGCCGAACATGGCGATAGGAGGCGTGCCGCCAAGATACCTGCTGCAAACGGCAGCGTAGCAGTTTCTACTTACTGGCTCTCGCAAAAGCGGGGGGATTACAGCTCGAACGGTTGATCGAATCAGTGAATAAGGCGTTTGGTCCCTCGCCCATGAAAGCCTCGCTGGCACCCTATCGAGCAGGTTAGCCGACTAAATTCGCTTTCGGGGGAATCGGTGCAGCAAGGTTAAGCATTACGTCGGCAAATCAGCGAACGCCTTTCTCCATCTGATGCAACGTCGCGCGTCACGCTCCTCATACTCACGAACGGCTGACGGGATATCTAGTTCAAACTTCTCTTCTCGATCCTCGCCTAACGCGGTCAGACGCATTGTGTACCAAGCCGTTAGGCCGCCAGGTGGAGCGACCTCAAATTTCGGAAAAACGGGATCTCGACCTGCCTCGCTCAACCAGTAACTGGTCAGCTGAGGATCAAGAGCCATGGCTCTGGCCAGGCCCACCATGTCGACGGTGCCACTAACTACCGCATCAACTGCTTGAGCACGATTTTTGAAGCCGCCTGTCAGCATTAACGGTATATCGGTAACCTCTCTGGCGAGTCGAGCAAAGTCAAGAAAGTATGGCCCTTGACTCGCACCATCAGAGCTTGCCTTTGCTCCGGGGAAGTATGTTCCTCCACTAATGTCAATCAAGTCGATCGAGGTTTTATCCAGGAGTCGGACCACTTCCAAGGCATCAAGCTCTGTCAGTCCGCCCTCCAGTTGATCCGTCGAGTTAATCCTGATGCCGACTGGAAACGTCGGGCCAACAGCACGCCGTACTTGACTGATTACTTCAAGAACCAAACGACATCGTGCGTCGATTGAACCGCCGTAATGGTCAGATCGATGGTTAAACAGAGGGGAAAGGAATTGACTGAGTAAGAACCCGTGCCCTGCATGAATGTGGACACCGCTAAAGCCTGCGGATTTTGCGTGAGCCGCTGTTGTGGCAAACATGCCGGGTAGCTCGTGTATCTCATCAATGGACAAGCCTGTGCAATGTAGGCCCTCAATGTCAAGCGCTGACGGCCCCTTTGGTTTGCTAATTGGCAAGTGCGAGAGGGCACCGGCATGACCAAGTTGCGCCCAAAGGTGGGCGCCCTCAATCTGTGCCCGACTAGTTAACTGCTGGAGCAAGTCTTGGTTCGAATGCGCTCCGAGTACCAAATTTCCAGGCTTCTCAGGGAATCGGGGATCGCCTTGTACTTCGCCAATGAAAGACACAGCAACTCCACCTTCTGCCCATCGTTCATAAAGGCGGATCTGGGTTTCAGTGGGGTTGCCTTCACCGTCGGCAAGTGAATCCGACATTGATGACTTTGCAAGTCGATTTTTTAGAATGGCACCGCACGGAAGCTGCAGTGTGCTTTGAAGATGGCGAGTTGTTTCTGGATCTCTCATGGTTGAGTCTACCGCGAACGACCGGTTATGACTGGCGGGAGTACTCAAGCCTGGCCGGGAAGGCTGACGGTCGGGGCTCGCTCAGTCGACCCAAACCAGGCTTCGAGCGCCACCAGGAATTCAAGGTGCGCGCCCGATCAGCAATATACAAGAAGCAGGCGGTATAGACCTGTACTGATGCAGTGAATTCCTGTTCCAGCTGATCCTCGCAATCAGTAGGCCAACTATTTCAGAAGCCTGGCATGTCTATCTTGACAGCATATTGTCGTTATGGAAATATATACCCATGATGAAGAAAACACGTGAGGGAGAGCTTTTGACGGGGCTCATTCTTGAGACTTTTCAGCTCAATGGGTCGCTGCTTGACGCAGGAAATCAGATTACGAAGCCTCATGGCCTTACCAGCGCGAGGTGGCAGGTTATGGGTGCGATAGATCTGGAAGGCCGTCCGTTAACGGTCTCTCAGGTAGCGCGCCGGATGGGGCTCACCCGGCAGGCTGTGCAACGCATTGTTAACGATCTCATAACGATCGGCATGGTTGAGGTGAACGCCAATGTGGATCACAAGCGCGCGTCGCTTGTTTCAGTTACCAGACTGGGTGCCGATGCCATGGTGGAAATAGACAAAGCCCAAACTGCGTGGGTTAACAAACTAGCAGACGGCTTGAGCGAACGGCAAATTGGTCAAGCGCTTCGGGTACTAGAGATCGTTAAAGCACGCTGCGATGAAAATCCAATCGAGCCTAAATAGGAGAAAGAACTTGCCTGAATTTAGAGAGCTGGACAATCACGTTGATTTAGGTCAACAAATACAATCCAAAGAAGAAGGCCCGGTTGTCTTGATCAATGTCTTTACCGTCGATTCGGCCGAAGAGGCAGCGTTAGTCTCAGCTTGGAGCCACGATGCGGACTTCATGAAATCCCAACCGGGATACATATCTACCCAACTGCACAAGGGAATAGCCGGGAGTTCTACCTTCGTTAATTACGCGGTTTGGGAGAGCGTTGAGAGCTTCAGGAATGCATTTTCCAACCCTGAATTTCAAAGCCGGATTGCTGACTACCCAGCCAGTGCAGTGGCGTCACCGCACTTGTTCAAAAAACTCGCCGTGTCAGGACATTGCGTAGGCTAAAAGGAACATAAGGTATGAAACGTTCTATCCATAGGCTTGCTGCCGTTTTGGCTACCTTGTGCATCGCCACCTTCTTTGTGTCCACGATCTTAGTTGAATTTCTGGGTTCTCCAGATTCAGTTGCGACAGTGAAAAGTCTAATTGCATCTCCCGGTTTGTTCATTCTGGTCCCCGCCATAGCCATAGCCGGCGGTAGCGGTTTCATGCTCTCAGGAAATAGAAAGGGACGTTTGGTTGAAAACAAAAAGAGGCGCATGCCTTTTATTGGGATCAATGGACTGCTGATACTGCTGCCCTCTGCCATAATTCTTGATCAGTGGGCAGCGGCCGGTTCTTTTGATACGAAATTCTATGTGGTACAGGGACTAGAGTTACTCGCAGGTGCAGTCAATCTGACGTTGATGAGCATGAACATGCATGATGGATTGAAACTGACCGGGAGGCTCCGTCTGAAGAAGGCGTAACCTGCTCTGAGAAACTGCTAAGAGGATCGTCCCATTGGTTCGACGTGAAAGGCAGCTACGGGCACTAAGCCACCATTCATCCGATCGCACTGAACGCCTCTTTTCGCGTCAAAAATTCACTGGCAGAACCCAGCCGGAAAAGAAACCCCGCCAAAAAACTCAGTTGCCCGACGCTAATACCTTACTCATGGATTTCGCCGTTGACATAAACCCAGCGTCCGTCGAGCCGTTCGAAGTAACTGGTCTCGTGGTGGCGCTGGCCTTTGCCGGCCACCCGGCTTCTGGCGATAAATTCCACGGTTCCTGTATTGCCATCGGCCGCAGCTGATGCGCTAATAACCTTAAGACCCAGCCACTTGATGTCTGTTTCGGGTGTCCAATGCTCTGGCGGGCGATTGCGCGGTGCCCAGCTTGCGCGCAGATAGTCTGCCAGGCCCAGGGTAAAAGCGGTGTATCGGGCTCGCATCGTTTTTTCGGGGGTGGCGGCGTCAGGGGCGGTGCCCAGCTGGTGCGCCTGGCAGCAGGCGTAGTAGCTTCGGCCTGACCCGCATGGGCATGCGATGGCGGCTTGTTCGTCTGTTTTTCTGAGCTTGTTGCCCATATCAACTACTGCCTCTTTTGAAGGTTCCCGATCAGGCGTAGTATGAATCAGATAAGCAGACAAACGCAGGAGGCCCAAGGTGACTACAGATCAACCCATAACTGGTATTGAGCCCGCGGGTAGCGGGGCTTTCAAAGACGCTACTGAGAACCAGGCCGGTCCGCCGCCGTCGCCGGATCTTATCGATTTGCAAATGAGTGATCCTCGCCGGTGGCTGGCCGCCGGCTGGGACGACATGAAGCGCAGCCGTTTTATCGGGGTTGCCTACGGGCTGGTATTTGTTCTGATGGGCTATGCCATTTCCATTGTCTATCAGACTCAATGGCAACTGACGATGGGGCTGATTGGCGGGTTTTTTCTGGTGGGGCCTTTTTTGGCGACTGGTCTTTACGAAATATCTCGCCAGCTTGAGCGCGGCGAACCCGCCAGTCTGTTTCGTTCTATGGTGTGCTTCAAGCGAAACCCAGGCGCAATTGCTTTCTTCTCGCTCATCCTTACTTTTATGATGATTGTCTGGGCACGGGTTTCGCTGATTATCTTTGCCCTTTTTTCAACGACTGAATTCCCCACGCTGCAAAAGGTTCTGGCAACCGTGTTCTCTCTGGACAATATCGGTTTTCTGGGTATGTGGACGCTGGTCGGATTGTTTTTTGCTACGGCGGTGTTTGCAATTAGCGTGGTGTCTGCGCCGATGATGCTCGATCGCGAGTCAGACGCGATTTCGGCAATATTTTCCAGTGTTCGTTGCCTGTTTTCAGCACCGGGGCCGTTACTGTTTTGGGCGGCAATGATTGTCGTGATCATCGGCGGTTCATTGTTGCTTGGGTTTATTCCATTGCTGATTACTGCGCCCTTGATTGGTCACGCCACCTGGCATGCATACCGGGGTTGTCTTCGCTTCAAATCCTCTTAAAGGGTATTGCCTGTCAAATAGGTAGAATCTGCGCTGACCGCGCCTCAGTACTTGCCCGGTTCTTCTTCTTATAACCGGAGCAGGTCTTTTGGAGTCAGCTTTACTAAAGTCGCAGAGCCGTCAGGTGTTGACGGGCGCGTTTCTCATTCAGCTGACTGTCATTGGCTGTATGTTCGCTTACGGCGTCTTTTTTCCGGCGCTTGAGGCCGAATTCGGTTGGTCCCGCACTTTCCTGTCGGCGTGTTCGTCGCTGGCTTTTCTGGTCATGGGTCTTGGCGCAATTGTGGCAGGGCGGCTTAACGACCGGTTTGGCCCGCGTGGGGTGCTCACGGTCACCAGTCTGATATCTGGCCTGGGTTGGGCATTGATGGCGGGCATCAGCGAGCCGTGGCAGTTGCTGGTTCTTTTCGGTGTGTTTGTCGGTATTGGCCTGAGCACTCACGACGTTGTGACCTTGAGCACGATTGCTGGTTGGTTCCCTGGTCGTCGCGGACTCATGAGCGGTCTGATCAAGTCTGGGACCGCGGTCGGACAGGTGTTGATTCCGATCGCGGCAAGTCTGTTGATTCTGTCGCAGGGCTGGCGGGCGGCTTTTTTGATTATCGGCGTGGGTGCAAGCCTGGTGCTATTGTTTGCGTCAAGCCGCATGAGGGCGGCGCCGCGTGATCTGGTTGGCGGGCCGGCGCAGCCGGGGGCGGGCCGGCATCTGACTGGCCTGAGTTTCCAGGAGGTGCGGCGCTCGCGCCAGTTCTGGACATTTTGCGCCATTCAGTTTCTATTCTTTCCGTCGCTGATGACCGTGCCGGTGCATATCGTGGTTCACGGCCGCGATCTGGGGCTGACACCAGAGGCGGCAGCTGGTGTGCTCTCGACTCTCGGCGGTATCAGCGTATTGGGGCGGCTCGTTCTCGGGCCGGCGGTTGACAAGATTGGCGGGCGGCTGGCGTTGCTGATTTGTTTTGTTTTGTTATGTGTCAGCCTGCTGATTTTGCGGGTCGCTGACGGTCAGTCTGTGTTGTACGGTTTTGCGGTTATTTACGGGCTGGCTCATGGTGGCTTTTTTACCGTGATTTCACCCACGCTGGCTGAGTATTTCGGGCTTCGGGCTCACGGCCTGACGTTCGGGTGTGTGCTGTTTTGTGGCACCCTGGGCGGTTCAATCGGACCGCTGCTGGCGGGGCGGATATTTGACACCACTGGCAGCTATCTGCTGGCTTTCAATACGCTGGCGGTGCTGGCTGCGCTGGGCCTGCTGCTGGTGTTGACGCTGACACCGGTCAAACGACCGGCGTCAGCATTTGACTGACGGTGTGCCTGGTCTGGTTAGCCTGATCAGGCCAGTCGTTTCCGGGCTTGTTCGTATTCAGCCTTCAGCCGGGCAACCAGTTCGCGGGTCGGAACAACTTGTTTGACCGCACCAATACCCTGGCCACATCCCCAAATGTCCCGCCAGGCTTTTTTGGCTTCGTTCTCACCGCTGGCGAAGTTCATTTTTGACGGGTCGCTGACGGGCAGGTTTTCGGGGTCAAGGCCGGCGTTCTGGATGGATTCGCGCAAATAGTTGCCGTGCACGCCGGTAAACAGGTTGGTGTAGATGATTTCTTCTGCACTGCCCTTAACCACGCCTTGTTTGTATTGCTCTGTCGCGTTTGCCTCTTCGGTGGCAATGAATGCCGAGCCCATGTAGGCAAAATCCGCTCCCAATGCCTGGCTGGCCAGAATCCCGTCGCCGGTTGAGATCGAGCCGGACAAGGCGATTGGTCCGTCAAACCACTCGCGGGTTTCCTGAACCAGGGCAAACGGTGACAGCGCGCCGGCATGGCCGCCGGCGCCAGCGGCAACCAGAACCAGGCCGTCAGCGCCTTTTTCAATCGCTTTGTGGGCGAATTTCTGGTTAATCACATCGTGCATCACGACACCCCCATAACTGTGGATTGCGTCGTTCAGGTCTGACCGGGCACCGAGTGAGGTGATGACCAGCGGAACCTTGTGCTTAACGCACATAGCGACATCATGGTCCAGGCGGTTGTTCGATTTATGGACAATCTGGTTCACCGCGTAGGGTGCCGCCGGCTGCTCGGGGTGCGCTTTGTCCCAGGCGGCGAGGGCTTCGTTGATCTCGGTCAGCCACTCGTCCAGCTTTTCTTCAGGTCTTGCGTTCAAAGCGGGAAACGAGCCGATAACGCCGCTGGTGCACTGCGCGATGACTGATTTGGGGTTGGAAATAATGAATAGCGGTGACCCGATTACGGGTAACTGCATCTTGCTCAGGAACTTCTCAGCGAAGTTTGTCTTGGCGGCTGTGGTCATTCTTTGGGACTCAAATTATCTGAAACCCTAAGAATACCCTGACCGCCACTGAGCCTTGCTGGTTACTCTTTACCGCAGACTTTGTTGCGACCTGAGTTTTTGGCGCGATACAACGCGCGATCAGCCCGCTCAATCAGATCTGCGGGATCATCTCCCGCCTCAAACTGGGCGACCCCTGCTGAGACAGTGATGTTTGTGATGACTTCTGATGAATTGGCCCGGCGAATACGGCCCTGGCTGACAGCGTTGCGTACCCGTTCGGCAACCGCCATGCCGCCGGTTTCGTCGGTGGCGGGCAGAATCACGGCGAACTCTTCGCCGCCAAAGCGGCAGACAAAATCCTTCCGCATGACAGCGCCGTCGAGAATCTTGGCAACGCCTTGAATGACTTTGTCGCCAAACAGGTGCCCGTGGGTGTCGTTGACGTTCTTAAAGTGATCGATATCAATAATCATCAACGTCATGGCGTTATCGGCGTTGTCGGCGTTGTCATCGCTGTTGGCAGCAAATTCAATTTGTGCGGCCAGGGCAATATCAAAGCCCCGTCGATTCAGCAAACCGGATAACGGATCGATCTGCGCTTCCTCTCTTGCCTGCGCCAGCTCCTGCGCGAGTCTTTGGACTTCGCTGCGGGTTCCTTCTAGATGTTCCTGTAGTCCGCGCATCTTGGAATTCACCGAACGGACATCTTCGCGCAGTGTCGTGACCTGGGTGCGGACCACTTCAGGGTCAGCGTCAGCACTGATTGACTCCGAGAAATCCTCAAGTTTGCCGTCAAAGTCGGCGGCGCTGTCGCTGGCACTGCGAACGCTTTCATCAACCTTGTTCATCAGATCAAGCAGACCGGTACGGCCCTCGCGCATCGCCTGCTCGATTCGGTCCACTACATAACGTTGATAAATGTCGAATGTCAGACTCTCGGTGATTCGGGTGTTTTTGGCGACCAGTTCGTCCAGTTCGCTCTTCAGATCCTGGTTGTCGCCACGAACGTATTCATACCAGACGGCATATGACACGGGCGCGAATCCGCGGCCGTGTTTCGAAATCATGGGCAGAGCAAGACGCAACAACTCGGCGCTTCGTTCCGTGTCGTTAAAAGGACTGTCCTTCGCGTTTGCCGCACGAGAATCAGGCGCGGGTTTTGATTCCGCTTTTTGTACCTGAGGGTCGGTTACTTCGTCATTCACGCCTGGTCATCCACAGTGAGGTGCATCGGCAAGTTCATCTTTATTCGGAGAGTTCTGGTCTCTATTGAATGTAGTGTCGTCTAATCAGGGGATAATGAACGCTCGATAAGCGGCAGTAAACTGCCGCTTCCGCTACTCAATAACTCGAAAACCCATGCGCCGTACCGCTTCCAGAGCCGCTGCTGATTACCCACCCGAATCAAAAGGCGTCGTTGGCGGGCGCAATGATTGGCAAACGATTCGCCGGATGCTGCCTTACCTGTGGACGTATCGTTGGCGGGTCTTGATCGCGCTGGCCTGTATGGTCGGGGCAAAAAGCGCGATCGTCGGCGTGCCGATTCTGCTGAAGCAGTTGGTGGACGGGCTGACGCAGGCCGGGAATGCGGTGAGCGAACCGGCGTTGGTTGTGCCAATCGGTCTGGTCGTGACTTACGGCTTGCTGAGGCTCGCCACGACAGTTTTTACCGAGCTGCGCGAACTGGTCTTTGTCCGGGTGACGACTCAGGCGGTACGCTCAGCCGCGCTACAAGTGTTTGGCCATCTCCATGAGATGTCACTACGTTTTCACCTCGATCGCCAGACCGGCGGGCTGACCAGCGATATCGAGCGCGGCACTCGGGGCATGTCGTCATTGGTGAGCTACACGCTCTACAGTATTTTTCCTACCCTGATTGAGATCAGCCTGGTGCTCGGTTATCTCGGCTTGAACTACGAACTGTCGTTTGCGCTGATCACGCTGGGGGCATTGCTGGCCTATGGTGTGTTTACGTTTTATGTCACCGAATGGCGAACCCGGTTCCGGCGACGGATGAACAGTCTTGATTCAAAGGCAAACAGCCGGGCGATTGACTCGCTGATCAACTATGAAACCGTTAAGTATTTTAATAACGAGCAATTCGAAGCAGATCGCTACGATTCCAATCTGGCCAGCTATCAACAGGCGCGAGAGCAGAGTCAGGCCTCGCTGGCAATGCTGAACATTGGCCAGGCGGTGATTATTTCCACCGCTGTCGCTCTGATGATCTGGCGCGCTACAACCGGGGTTGTCGAAGGCCGGATGACTCTGGGTGATCTGGTTCTGGTCAACGGTTTCATGATCCAGTTGTATATCCCGCTGAATTTCCTGGGTACCTTGTACCGGGAAATCCGTCAGAGCCTGACCGATATGGAGCGCATGTTTGGATTGCTGGATGTAGAACGCGAAGTGGCCGATGCCACGGGGGCCGTTCCGCTTGTGCTGACGGGAACAACAGGTCATGGCTGGCAGGCACCCGCTATTCGGTTCGACCGGGTTGGTTTTTCGTATCAGCCGGAGCGGCAGATTCTGCGCGACGTGTCCTTTGAGATTCCGGCTGGTAGTCGTTGCGCGGTGGTCGGGGCGTCCGGCGCTGGCAAGTCTACGTTGTCCCGCCTGTTGTTTCGCTTTTATGATGTTCAGCATGGGTCGATTCAGATAGACGGGCAGGATATTCGCTCGTTTACGCAGGCCAGTCTGCGTTCGGCTACCGGCATCGTGCCGCAGGATACCGTGTTATTCAACGATACGATCGGCTACAACATCGCTTACGGTCGTCCCGGCGCCTCGCGTGAAGTCATCGAAGCGGCCGTGCGCGCCGCTCAACTGACCGATCTGATCGAACGCCTTCCCGACGGGCTTGAGACGATGGTTGGTGAGCGCGGGCTGAAGTTGTCGGGCGGAGAAAAGCAGCGGGTCGCGATTGCCCGCATGCTGTTAAAAGATCCTCCTATCCTGATTCTCGATGAGGCGACCTCCGCACTGGACAGTCACAACGAACAGGCAATTGCCGAGGCGCTTGAGCAGGTTTCCCGCAATCGGACGACACTCGTTATTGCGCATCGCTTGTCCACGGTTGTCAACGCAGATCAAATCATCGTGATGGATCAGGGACGAATCGTCGAAACGGGAACCCATCATGAGTTGCTGGCGGCAAATCGGGTCTATGCGCAGATGTGGCTGCTGCAACAACATGAGCAGGAGTCCGGTGATGCCGCTGGAGGGTCTTGACCGCTGTCATCCCGGCTAAGCTGTAGATTGAAGATTTCCCCAGCTACGGCACAATGCCAGGCATTGAACCAAAGGAGAAACCAGTATGACCAAGCATCGTATTGCTGTAATTGCCGGGGATGGCATTGGCAAAGAGGTAATGCCCGAGGGCATCAAGGCACTCGATGCCACCGCCCGCCGGTTTGGGCTGGAGTTTTCTTATGATCACTTCGATTTCGCCAGCTGTGACTATTATTTGAAGCACGGCCAGATGATGCCGGACAACTGGAAAGACCAGATCGGCCAGCATGACGCTATTTTTTATGGTGCGGTGGGCTGGCCCGATACGGTGCCTGACCATATCTCGCTGTGGGGATCATTGTTGTTGTTCCGGCGCGAGTTCGACCAATACATTAATCTGCGTCCGGTCCGGTTGATGCCCGGCGTGCCCAGCCCATTGGCAAACCGTAAGCCCGGCGACATCGATTTTTATGTCGTGCGCGAGAACACTGAAGGGGAATATTCTTCCATCGGCGGCAAGGCGTTTCCCGGCACTGACCGGGAGGTGGTCATTCAGGAATCCGTCTTTACCCGCCAGGGGGTCGACCGGGTTCTGAAATACGCTTTCGATCTGGCGCAGAAACGAAAAAAGCAACTGACTTCGGCAACCAAATCCAACGGCATTTTTATTTCAATGCCTTACTGGGACGAGCGTGTACAGGCAATGGAGTCTTTCTACCCTGATGTCAGCGTCAAGAAATTCCATATCGACATCCTGACCGCTCATTTTGTCCGTAACCCTGACTGGTTTGATGTCGTGGTCGCGAGCAATCTGTTCGGTGACATCTTGTCCGATCTTGGCCCTGCCTGTACCGGGACGATCGGTATAGCGCCATCAGCCAATATTAATCCGGCGGGCGATTCCCCGTCGCTGTTTGAGCCGGTCCACGGCTCGGCGCCGGACATTTATGGCAAAGGCGTCGCCAATCCGATCGGTCAGATCTGGTCAGCGGCCATGATGCTTGAGCATCTCGGTCACAAAGACGCCCATGATGCATTGCTGAAGGCGATTGAAACGGTTACCGAGAATGGGCCGAGAACGCCCGATATGAATGGCTCGGCCAAGACGACAGACGTCGGCAATGCGATTGCTGAATGTGTCGCATCACAAAGCTGAGCGCGGGTTTCGTTGATTGAGTTTTTTCGGGTAGACTTCGCTGCAGACAAATACCAATGTAGTTGATAAAACAGACGTATCTAATAACAAACCCATGTGGTATTTGGCGGTCGGGCATCCAGGGGGGTGTCAGAACTGCGCAGTCCTCGAAGCGAGAACTGCATTAAGAGCCCGGCAACGTCGGGCTTTTTTTCGTCCGGCGCCCGCGCGGCTGAGCGGGTATATTTCGTCTCATGACTGAACAAAATACTTCCCCAGCGGGTTCGGTAAACCCCGATCAAATCACACTGCGTCAGCCGGATGACTGGCATCTTCATCTGCGAGACGGTGTCGCCCTTGAGGCGGTTATCGCCGCCACTGCCAATCAGTTCGCTCGGGCGATCATCATGCCAAATTTAAGGGAACCGGTGACTGATTTGTCCGCGGCAAGCGCTTACAAAGAACGGATTGACCGGGCTTGTCGTGAGCAGGCTCCGGCATCTGCCTTCGAGGCCCTGATGACTTTGTATCTGACTGACCGGACTGACCCTTCGGTCATTCATGAGGGGCATCAGAGCGGCCTGATCCGGGCGGTAAAGCTCTACCCCGCGGGCGCTACGACGAACTCGGACGCCGGGGTGACCGATCTGACCCGGGCCTACCCGGCGCTTGAAGCAATGCAGGCATGTTCGATGCCACTGCTGGTTCATGGTGAAGTGACTGATCCAGCGGTTGATGTGTTCGATCGTGAGGCAAGATTCATTGATCAGGTCTTGATCCCGCTGCGCAAACAGTTCCCGGCACTCAAAGTCGTGTTCGAACACATTACGACCGAGCAGGCGGCGCACTATGTCCGCGACGCGACCGGCCCGCTGGCGGCGACGATCACTCCGCAACATTTGCTCTACAACCGAAACGCGATCTTTTCAGGCGGGCTGCGCCCGCACTGGTATTGCCTGCCGGTACTCAAACGCGAACATCACCGGCTGGCGCTGGTCGAGGCGGCGACCTCCGGCAGCGAACGGTTTTTCCTGGGGACTGACAGCGCGCCCCATGCTGCGATTCTGAAAGAGCATGCCAGGGGGTGCGCCGGTTGTTACAGTGCGCCGTATGCGATGGCGCTTTATGCCACCGCCTTCGACAGGGCCGGACGTCTTGACCGGCTTGAAGCGTTTGCCAGTCTGAACGGGCCTGCGTTTTACGGCCTGCCTGTCAATGAGAACAAGGTCAGTTTGCGCCGGCAAGCCAGCGAGATCGCACCGTCGCTGCCTTTTGGCGATCAGACTATTGTGCCTCTGGGCGGTGGCGAGTCCATCGACTGGGTGTTTGAAAGCCAGCCGTCATGAAGGTTCTGATTACCGGAGGGGCCGGCTTTGTGGGTCAGCGTCTGGCGGCGGCATTGCTTGAGTTGCCGGCAATTGTGGTCGGCGGGGCGGCGGCCGAGCCGATTGACCAGATCACCTGTTTTGACCGTACCTGTGGAAATTTGTCTGATCCACGGCTCACCTATGTCACCGGCGACATTACTGATCCGGCTGTGTTTGAGACTCTGGTGAGCCCTGATACCAGCCTGATTTTTCATTTGGCGGCGATTGTCAGCGGGTCAGCCGAAGCCGATTTTGATCTTGGCATGAAGGTCAATCTGCGTGGCACTCAGTTACTGCTGGCGGCTTGCCGCCAGGCCGGGCATTGTCCCCAACTGGTGTTTTCCAGCTCGATTGCGGTCTTTGGCGGCGACCTGCCGCCGGTGATCACCGACGAGACCACCCCGATGCCGCAGGGCTCTTACGGCGTTCAAAAACTCATCTGCGAGCAGTTGATTCAGGATTATTCGCGCAAAGGATTTATTCGCGGCTGTAGCCTGCGTCTGCCGGGGGTGTTGGTTCGTCCCGGTGAGCCGAACGGGGCGGCGTCAGGGTTTTCGTCGGCGATTATCCGCGAGCCGCTGGCCAATCGCCCCATGGTCTTGCCGGTTCCGCAAACTACGCCCATGTGGGCAGCGTCACCCAAGACAGTGAGTGCGAACCTGATTCATGCGGCCAGTCTGTCGCAACAAGCCTGGCAGGCAAATCGCTCATTGAATCTGCCGGGTCATGTCGTCACGATGACTGAAGCACTGCAAGTGTTGGAGGCCCTTGGGGGAGAGTCGCTGCGTGCGCTGGTCAGTCTGCAGCCAGATCCGGATGTCATGGCGTTGGTGGACACCTGGGCCGCGCGTTTCGAAACCCCGCGCGCGTTCGCACTGGGGTTTCATCCAGACGATGGGTTTGCGGCGATGGTAGCCGCCTATATTCGCGATAACCCCGGTGCGATCAAGGCCGAAATTGACCCTGGCAGACTCGATCAGGGCAGTTTGAGTTCGTAGAGAACGTTTGAATCAGGTTTGCCTGCGGCGCCCAGCACCACATCCACACTGTCTGCGTAAACCAGCTCCTCGGATTGCAGGATAATCAGGTTGCTGGTCATCGGCATCGACAAGGTGAATCGCGTTGGGTCCGGGGCGGCCGCATCATTACCGGCATTGGTCGAGACAACCTGAAACTGGGTAATAGACAGCAATTCATTGGGCTGCGCCGTAAAAGGGATTGCAACCTTGAGTCGCTGGCCCTTGCCGGACATCACGCTGGCGGTGCCAAATTCGACCGCACTGGCGGCACTTGTCGCCAGTAGTCCGGCGAGTGCTGCGGCCACGATGGCTGACCGGCGGGTCGCGTGACGGGAAGTAATACTGAAGCGCATTTGAACTCCTTCGATGTTTCAATCTGGTGGGCCCGACCGCGCAATTTGCCAACTATTCAAACAAGCGGCTTCGCAGTCTGCCCGTGCACATTCTTGCGTGGCCAACTAGAATGGCAACTGAAAGCAGGCTGGACGGTCGCTGGCGGGAGACTCTCGGGGCTCAAGCTGGAGGAAGGTCCGGACTCCGCAGGACGGAATGCTGGCTAACGGCCAGGCGCTGGGCGGCTCAAGCTGCCTGGCGACGGAAAGTGGCGCAGAAAATATACCGCCCCGGCTACCTACGGTAGTTGAGGTAAGGGTGAAAAGGCGAGTTAAGAGCTCACCGCGGCGTTGGTGACAACGCTGGCAGGCCAAACCCCATTCGGAGCAACACCAAATAGGCGTGCATCTGGTTTACCAGGCAGGGCGGTCCGCCCTAGTACGCGGGTTGGTGGCTAGAACGGTCAGGCAACTGATCGTCCAGAGGAATGACCGTCACGCCCTCGGGCGGACAGAATCCGGCCTACAGGCCTGCTTTCACTTTATCGCCAGGTTGAAACTAATAGAGTTTGTTAATAACTCAGGGTTTCCAGCCGGGATTGCTTCTACGCGCCGCCGTTGCAGGCGCCGAATCGTCTGGTTCGGATCAACGCATCACCTCTCTACTTCAAGTAAATTGTTCGGTTAAGAATGTAAAGCATTCTTTTTAATCGAACTATCATTTTCCGTGCAGTGTAACCAATTTGGGGGATGAAACTGAGTCGCTCATTTCTGGTGCCGATTTTCTCTAAGTCCTTGTGGCAATTGATAAAACAGGTCATATGACTTGACCCCGCCCAGAGAAGACTCTACAGTCCGGTGTAGTGGCACAAAACACTACATAAGTGAACAAAAGTGGAGTTTGTGCCTAAAAATTAATCATATTCTGGGGCTGAGTCAGCGGCATCAGAGTTGTGATTGGCGGCTAGGAATCACTCATCGGCTCGGCAAATGGCCTTTTTTGGCACCAGTAAAGTCACGCTCGACACCAAGGGACGCTTCGCGATTCCGACCCGCTATCGCGCGTCGATCGCCGAAGAGTGCGGCGGCAAGATGTGGATCACGCTTGGTCCGCGCAAAGAGCTGTGGCTGCTGACTGACCCAAGCTGGGTCCGCCTGAACGAGTCGCTCGCTTCTCGTCCGGTGACTGACCCCTTCCGAAATCGCCTGATTAATAACGCCGACATGCTCGAGATCGATCTCGACGGTGGTGGCCGGGTGCTGATCCCGTCCGGGTTGCGTGAGAAGGGCGTGTTGCCCAATCCAAACCTCGCGTTTCGGGGTGGTGGCAATCATTTCGAGGTCTGGGACTGGGATACCCACATGAAGGTCGAAGAAGACGATCAACCGGCAGTCGAAGCAAGTGCTGCGGATTTTAATTTCTAGAACCGGTCAGACGGGTTACAGGGTGAGAACATCGTTGGCAGCCAATCCTCTACGGCGAGTGGGTCAGAGCATATTCCAGTCATGCTTGACGATGCACTCGCGGCTCTGGCCATCAGGCCAGATGGGACTTATTGCGACGCGACTTTTGGCCGGGGTGGGCATAGCCAGGCCATTCTCGACCGTCTGGGGCCGGCCGGCCGGCTTGTTGCCATTGATCGTGACCCCCAGGCGGTTGCGGCCGGGCAGACGCTCGCAGCAAACCGCTCGCCAGACGCCGCTCGCTTCGATCTTGCCCGGGCTCGTTTCTCAGAACTTCCTGACGTCTTGTCGACATTCGGTGTTGAACAAGTGGACGGCGTTCTGTTCGATCTGGGTGTCTCTTCGCCGCAGCTCGATCAGGCTGAGCGCGGTTTCAGTTTCATGCGTGACGGGCCACTTGATATGCGTATGGAATCAGATGCCGGTGAGCCCGTGTGGCAATGGCTTGAACGGGCCGACGAAAAAGAACTTACCGAGGTGATTAGAAATTATGGCGAAGAACGGTTTGCTGGGTCGATTGCAAAGGCGATTATTGCTCGCCGCACGGACAGCACCAGGTCGGCGTTACGCACCACCCAGCAACTTGCCGATCTCGTGGCGGGCGTCGTCCGCAGGCGGGGCGGGCGGTCGAAGGTGGCCAAGAACCCGGCAACCCGCACCTTTCAGGCTTTACGGATTTTCATCAATCAAGAGCTTGAGGAGCTCACGCTCGTCTTGAACAAGGCGGTTGATTGTCTGGCGCCCGGGGGGCGACTGGTGGTGATTAGTTTTCATTCTCTTGAAGATCGAATCGTGAAGGAATTCATGGCAACAGAAAGTGGTCAGCGGGCAAAGAAAGATCCGATCTCGGGTGCGCCCGTGCATGAGCGAACGCCACGCCTGGGCCGGGTACAGCGAATCCTGGCCGGTGTTGCTGAAGCCGATCAGAACGTGCGGGCTCGCTCGGCCGTCATGCGCGTTGCTGAGCGCACCGATGAAGCCGGAGTTGCCGCATGAGGCGGCTGAACGTGCTGCTGATCGCGCTGCTGACGCTAAGTGCGCTGGGGCTGGTGACTTCGCAGTATCACGCCCGCCGCTTGTTCACCGCGATTGATGATGCCGAGTCGCGTGAGGCGCGTATCAAGGCGCGTTGGGACCATCTGCTGGTTGAACAGACCGAGCTGGCCAAGGCGTCACTGATCGTCAAGAAGGCCCGCAGCAAACTCAATCTGACCGAGCGCCAGCCGCACCGCACAATGTATTTGCTGATGGACGCCGAGACCCGCAACCAGGCCAGTGATGCAACCCTGCGCTGGAAATCGGTTCGCCTCGGACAGGAGGGGCGGTAAGTGGCAAAAGCGCGCGCGAAATCGGTTGCTATCGGACGCTCTGCAGCGCTCGATAAGCCGGGCTTGCGACTCAGCCTGTCGACGATGCGTCTGCGTGGGTTGATGGCCTTGGTCTTGCTGGCGTTTGTCTGCCTGACCGCTGGCGCTGTGTACGCACATTTGCTGCAACCCGATCAGGTTCGCAAGACCGGCATTCGGGCGACGACTACAACGATCTCTACCAAGGCCTCGCGCGGCAAGATCCTCGATCGCAATGGCATAGTTCTGGCGTCGAGTCTGCCCGCCAGCAGTATCAGTGTTGATCCGGTTGCATTCAAGGAGGCCGAGAATGCGGAGGTCGCCAAATTTGCAAAAGTGCTCGGTTATCGGGTTTCGGCCATGCGCCGAAAAATTGCCAAAGGCTCACGGCGGTACGCAAACCTGGCCCGTAATGTCGAAATGGCCCGGGTGGAAAAAATTCGCGAATTGAACTTGCCCGGATTGATCGTCGATCCGGAATTCCGGCGTCACTACCCGGAGGGGCCGGGAGCGGCACATATCGTTGGTATTACCAATCGCGAAGACAAGGGCCAGGAAGGCATTGAATTGCAAAACAATAACCTGCTCAAGGGCGCGGAAGGTTCACGGCGGGTTTCCCGGGACCGGCGCGGACGCAGGATCGGTGCAGTCAGCGAAGTTGTTGCGCCGGTGCAAGGCGCAAACGTGCAGTTGTCTATTGATAGCCGCCTGCAGTATCAGGCGTTTGCCGCGTTGCAGGAGGCGGTCGCCGAGCACAAAGCCAAACGCGCCAGCGTCGTCGTGCTTGACGTGGTGACGGGTGAAGTCCTCGCGATGGCCAATTGGCCGTCTTATGAACCAAACGACCGCCGCTCTTATGATCACAAGGTCATGGTCAACCGGGCCGTGGTTGATCGTTTCGAGCCGGGCTCGGTGATGAAACCGTTCACCGTGGCGCTGGCGCTTGAGTTGCGTAAGGTCACGCCGCTGACCCTGATCGATACCGGTAACGGCAAACTGAAAATCGGTCCCGATACGATCGGCGATGCTCATCCGGTGGGTGTGGTCACGGTTGAACAGGCCATCGAGAAGTCTTCCAATGTGGCAACAGCCAAAATTGCGCTGGACATGAAAGCCGAGCAGTTGTGGTCGTTTTTCAGCGCTGTCGGTATCGGCCAGCCGCCTCGGATCGAGTTTCCCGGGGCTACTGCGGGCAGCCTGCGGCCATACCGCAAGTGGCGTCCGGTAGAGCAGGCAACCATGGCGTATGGCTATGGCCTGTCGGTGTCCCTGTTGCAACTTGCCCGTGCCTACATGATCTTTGCGCGCGATGGAGATCTGCCCGAGGTGACCTTGTGGCGTAGCGATGAACGGGCGCCGGGGCGTCAGATTATTTCAAGCCGCACCGCCCGTCAGGTCCGCAAAATGGTCGAGATGGCCGCTGGCCCGAACGGCACCGCCCGCAAGTCGGCGGTCATTGGCTACCGGGTGGCCGGCAAGACCGGTACGTCCAGAAAACTCGTGCGCGGCAAGTACGTTAAAGAGTACGCGTCGACGTTTGTCGGAATGGTGCCGGCATCAGCGCCAAGAGTCATTATTGCCAGTTTTATCGACGAGCCGCGCGGCAGCAAGTATTACGCGGGTGATGTCGCTGCGCCGTTATTTAGCAAGGTGGCCGGTCATGCGCTGCGCTACATGCGAGTGGCCCCGGATTCCGCGGTTGCCGAGATCGATGTGCCGGTAGAAGAAGTTCAAAAAGGGAAGAAGCGATGAACGCCGTCGCACAGCAACCCTCTTTTACCGCCGCGGCTGAGGCTGGTCTGTGGCTGCGCAAGACGTTGAACGCCGGCGCCGACTTGCATCTCAGTAGCCTGGACGTTGCTCAAGGCGATGGTTTTCTCGCGATGCCGGGACAGACTGTCGATGGTCGGCGCTTTATTGCCGATGCGATTGAACGTGGCGCGGCCGCGGTGCTCGCCCAGCATGAATCGACCCAGACGCCCGCGCAGATTGAGCCAGCATCAGTCGCACAAGCCACGTTGGCTGAGCTGACTCGCCATTGCGGTGATGTCGCTGCTGCTTTTTATGGTGACCCCAGCGAGGCGCTTGAGATCATTGCAGTGACCGGTACCAACGGCAAAACGAGTTGCGCCAACTGGATTGCCAGTGGTGGGGCGACTGATGCGACGAGTACAGCGGCTATTGGCACCCTGGGGGTGCGTCAGTACCAGGGTGGAGATCTGTCTGTAAGCCCGGTTGCGCAAGTGCCGGCTCTGACCACGCCGGATGCAGTGTCTCTGCAGCGAGTGCTCGCAGCACTCGTTCGCGCCGGGACGACATCAGTCGCGATCGAGGCCTCATCAATCGGGCTGGACCAGCATCGACTGGGTGGCGTGAAAGTCGATGCCGCAATCTTCACCAATCTGAGTCGGGATCATCTGGACTATCACGGGTCGGATCAGGCGTATGCGCAGGCGAAGGCCCTTTTGTTTGCCCGTCCTGAACTCAAAGTGGCCATCGTGAATGGCGATGATCCGGCGGCCGAACAAATGCTGGCTGAGACTGCCCCCGGCGTGCAAACCATCGCTTACGGGTTTACGCCGGCGCGCCATGGTTCGGCGGCTCGGCAAAAGGTGACAATTGCCGCCATTGAGCCGGGCGAGAGTCATGATGTTCTGCACCTCGCCGGCGACCTCGGTGAGACGAGCGTAGCGGTCGAACTGACGGGTCGTTTCAATGCATTGAATGCGGCGGCAGTCTGGGCGACCTGGCGAGCGCTGGGCGTTAGTGAAGTCGATTCATCGCAGCGCCTGACGAAATTAGTACCGGTGCCCGGACGCATGCAGGCTATTCGGGTAGATGGCGCGCCGCTGGCGATAGTCGACTACGCCCATACGCCGGACGCCTTGCAATCCGTATTGAGTGCTCTTACTGATCAGGCGAAGACACGGGGCGGCAAGCTCTGGTGTGTCTTCGGGTGCGGGGGTGACAGGGACAACGGAAAACGCCCGCTGATGGCCGCTGCCGCAGAGGCGGTTGCGGATGAATTAGTGCTGACCAGCGACAACCCGCGCGGCGAATCCGCCGAGCAGATTCTGAACCAGATGCTTGCCGGGCTGAAGGAGGCTCCGCGTGCAGTAATAACCGACCGTGCTGGCGCTATTGAAGCGGCGGTCAGTCAGGCTGGCTTGAATGACATTGTGCTTGTCGCCGGCAAAGGGCATGAGGCGACTCAGGAGATTGCCGGGGTAAAGCATCCGTTTCTGGACGAGGCCGTGGCGTTGGCTGCCTTACAGCGGCGCGCTCTTCATGGTCAGGGATTTGCGGAGGCTGCCGGTGTTTGAGTTGCGACAAGCCTTCGAGTGGCTGGACAGTGCTGTTATGTATGGCCGGGGTGAAGAATCGTTTAGCGGTGTCAGTACTGATAGCCGGCAGATTGATCCGGGTAGTTTGTACGTGCCGTTGCGCGGTGAGCGCTTTGACGGCCATCAGTTCATCGATGATGTCCGCGCACGTCAGGCTGGCGGCTATTTGTTTGAATCGGTCGATCGTATCGTTCCTCCGGCGGTTCAGGTACCGGATACGCGGCGCGCGTTGGGTGAACTGGCTCGTGGCTGGCGGGCCCAGTTTGCACTGCCTGTCCTGGCGGTGCTGGGTAGCAATGGCAAGACGACGGTCAAGGAAATGCTCGCGAGCATTTTGGTTGAAGCGCTCGGCGAGCAGGCGGCTCTGGCTACCCATGGCAATCTGAATAACGATATCGGCGTGCCGCTCACCCTGTTCAGACTGCGGGCAGAGCATCGCGCACTGGTTGTGGAGTTGGGCATGAACCATGTTGGGGAAATCTCCTGGCTGGCAGAAATGGCTCGCCCAACCGTGGCGGTGGTGACAAATGCCCAGCGTGAGCACCAGGAGTATCTGGACAGCGTCGCGGCGACTGCCCGTGAAAACGGTCAGGCGTTTGCCTGGTTGCCGGCGGACGGCGTCGCGGTGTTTCCAGGTGATGATGAGTGTGCCGATATCTGGCAGCAGCAGGCCGGTACCCGTCGGACGATTCGTTTCGGTTATGACAGCAGTTTTGAGGTCTGGGCTGACAGCGATTCCGATCCGACTGGATTCGAGATGCATATCGACGGGCTCGGTCAGATGGTCAATCTCAGAATCGATGGTCAGCACAATGTTCGAAATGCAATGGCCGCGGCTGCGACGGCTTTTGCTGCCGGGTTCGATGCCGGCGTCATCCTACGCGGTCTGTCTCAGTTCACTCCGGCGGCGGGTCGTATGCGGCGGGTCGAGGCTGGCGCCGGCGTTGTCCTGATAGATGATTCATATAACGCGAATCCCGATTCTGTGCGGGCGGCGATTGATGTTCTGGCCGCACGCCCTGAGCCGCGAATTCTTGTGCTGGGCGATATGGGCGAACTCGGTGCCAACAGCGAGCAGTGGCATGCGGAAGTAGGGGCTTATGCGAAGGAGCGCGGGCTGACCGCCTTGCTGGCGTTGGGTCCGATGAGTCGTGCCAGTGTCCAGGCGTTTGGGGACGGCGCCACTCACTTTGATGAGATGGCAGATATTTGTGCCGAATCATGTGTGTTGGCTCAGGCCGGCGTTAGTTTGTTGGTCAAAGGGTCGCGGTTTATGAAGATGGAAACAGTGATCGAGGCGGTCACTTCGGCGGCGCCTCAGAATCAAGTGGGCGGGTGTCACTGATGTTGCTTGAGTTAGCCCAGCTGCTTGCTGAAGATATTCGTGCGTTCTCGGTGTTCAACTACATCACCCTGCGCGCCGTGTTGGCCGCGCTGACTGCGCTGTTGCTGGGACTGTTGTTGGGTCCGAGGGTCATTCGCAAGTTGGCAGAAATGAAAATCGGCCAGGCGGTTCGCGCAGATGGTCCACAATCGCACCTCACTAAAAGCGGCACGCCGACAATGGGTGGGGCGTTGGTATTGATCGCCATCAGTTGCGCCACCTTGTTGTGGAGTGACCTGTCCAACCGGTTCGTCTGGATCGTACTGGTCGTGACGCTTGGGTTTGGCCTGATTGGCTGGTTCGATGACTTCCGAAAAGTGGTTTATCGGGACCCACAGGGCATGCCGGCCCGCGAGAAATACTTCTGGCAGACGGTGATCGGTTTCGGCGCTGCCGTTTATCTGGCTTTTGCCGTACCGACAGAAAATGCCTCGCAGGCCTGGGCGCTGTTCAGTAGTTGGATCAGTAGCGGTCTGACTCAGCCGTTGCCCGAAATCGCATCGCTGATGATGCCTTTCTTTAAGGATGTGACGATTCCGTTGGGTGTGTTCGGGTTTGTCATCCTGACCTATTTCGTGATCGTCGGCACCAGTAATGCGGTCAACCTGACGGACGGCGCGGACGGTCTGGCTATCATGCCGTCGGTGTTGGTGGGTGGTTCGCTGGGTATATTTGCCTATGCCACCGGGAACGCGGTTTTTTCAAAATACCTGTTGATTCCGTATGTGCCGGGCGCTGGTGAGCTGGCTGTCTTTTGCGGGTCTATCGTCGGCGCGGGCCTGGCGTTTCTCTGGTTCAATACTTACCCGGCGCAAGTTTTTATGGGTGATGTAGGGGCTTTGTCGATAGGCGCAGCGCTTGGCACTGTTGCGGTAATCGTGCGTCAGGAAGTGGTGTTATTCATTATGGGTGGTGTGTTCGTAGCCGAGACGGTGTCGGTCATGCTGCAAGTCGGCTATTTCAAGTACACACGCAAGCGCACCGGCACCGGCAAGCGAATATTCCGGATGGCCCCGCTTCATCATCACTTTGAAGTGGGTGGTGCCAAAGAGTCTCAGGTGGTCGTGCGGTTCTGGATCGTGACGATGATTCTGGTGTTGATCGGCTTATCTTCACTGAAATTGCGATGAGAGAATCCATGAGCCTCCCGCTTGCCGGCCAGCAACTCTCGCTGTTTGATATGCAGGGTCGTCGCGTCCTGGTGTTGGGGTTGGGTTTGTCCGGGCTGGCCTCGGTGCGTTACGCGCTGTTGCGTGAAGCGAAGGTCGAGGTGATTGATACCCGCGAGCAGCCACCGTTTTTGGCCGATTTGAATTCGGCTTATCCGCAGGCATCGTTTCGCCAGTCAGCGCTGGCCGATATTGATTGCGAGCAATATGATCTGATCATCTGGAGTCCGGGGATTTCGATTGAGCGCGGCGCGGGTCTGGCGCTGGCGCAAGCGGCCTCGAAAGCCGGGGTTGCGATTGTCGGAGAACTGGATATCTTCGTTCAGGCGATGCAAGTGATCGCCGCACAGGCACAGGAGCGTCAGGCTCAGGAAAACGCCCGTAGTACGGATGTTGTCGCCGATCAGGATGACGCCGAAGCATCGGCATCGATTGATCCGCCAGAGCCGGTTCCCACCAAAATACTCGCCGTTACCGGTACCAACGGCAAGACGACGGTTTGTTCGCTGGCGGCCGAGATGGCCGGCGCGGTCGGTGTCGATGCCAGGGCTGTCGGGAATATCGGCGCCAGTATGCTCGACGCCTGGTGCGACGCCTGGCAGGCAGGTCAGATGCCGCAGATCTGGATTCTTGAGTTATCGAGCTTTCAACTGGCATTGACCCGCCAGTTTGATCCGGATGTCGCGGTAATTCTGAATGTCACCGCCGATCATTTGGACTGGCATGACAGTTTTGCCAGTTACGCAACGGCCAAACGCAAAATAGCCGGGGCGCGCACTCATCTGATTCTGCCCCGGCGCGGTTTGCCAGCAGAGCTGGACCTGCCCGAACTGGTCGACCCGAAAGATGAATCCCTGAGTAAGACGGCAGCGCGCGAAGCCGCTCGTGCGGCGGCAAACGCACCGCCACGGACATATTTCGGGACGAGCGATCCTGTCAATGAAGGCGATACCGGTCTGGTTCGTGACAACGGAATCATCTGGTTGGCAGAGGCCCAATCGGGAGATTTGCCTGGCGCTCGAAAACGCAACTTCATCGCTGAGCCGCCAGTCATCAAACGGTTAATGCCGGTCGATGTCTTGCCGATCAAAGGCGAGCACAATCACTTGAACGCGCTCGCCGCTATTGCCCTGTGCCGGGCTGCTGGTTTGCCGATGGCTGGCATGTTGCACGCCTTGCGTCAGTACCGAGGCGAACCGCATCGTTGTCAGCTGATTGCGCGAATTGCCGATGTCAACTGGTATGACGATAGCAAGGGAACCAATGTCGGCGCGACTTGTGCCGCCCTGGATGGGCTGGACCAGAAAGCCTGGTTGATCGCCGGCGGGGTCGCGAAGGATCAGGACTTTGCTCCACTGGCGAAAGCCGTTCGCCAGCAGGCCGCCGGGGTAATTCTGTTTGGTCAGGATGCCGGGCAGATCCGGTTGGCGCTGGGTGATACCGGTGTGACGCTGCTGGAGGCCACTGATCTAAACGATGCGGTTACCCAGGCGGGCGAAAATGCCACCAGTGGTCAGGCCGTGTTGTTGTCTCCAGCATGTTCCAGTTTTGATATGTTCCGAAACTATCAGGAGCGTGGTCAGGCTTACGTTCAGGCCGTGCAAGCCTACGGCGAAGAACGTGGCGTCGTGATGGAGATGCCATGTTAGGCGCAATTGGCATCAAACTGGGCTTGTCCGCTGAGCCGGACCGCCGCAGCAAGAGCAAGCTGGCAACACCGGCTTCGCGCAAGTTATTGACCGGCGGCGCGATAAAATCGGACGCAAGTCTGCCGGTTGATGAAGTGATCATCTGGATTGTCGGGGCGATGTTGATGTTAGGTCTCGTGATGGTCTATTCGGCCACCATTGCGATGCCCGACACACCGAAATTCTCGCGGCTTGATTCAACCAGTTTTCTGGCACGCCATGCAGTGTTTCTGATCGCGTCGGTCGGAATTGCGCTGGTGTCGTTCGCGATTCCCATCGCCTTCTGGGAAAAACACGCCCCGAAGATATTCATTCTGGGCGTGATCTTGCTGGTCATCGTGTTGCTTCCCGGCGTAACAGACGGCGCGCTTGGCGCCCGCCGGCGTATTCCGATCGGTCCGATCAATGTTCAGCCCTCCGAGTTGATGAAGTTCTTTGTAATTCTCTATGCGGCCAGTTATACGGTCCGCAAACGAGAGCAACTCAGTTCGTTCCGCAAAGGCATTCTCCCGATCGGTCTGGCTGTCAGCCTGGTCGGCGATTTGCTGTTGCGTGAGCCTGACCTGGGCGCGCTGGTTGTGATTTGCGCCGTGGCCAGCGGTATCTTGTTTCTCGGTGGCATAAAATTGCGCCTGTTCTTTGGCGTCATTCTGTTTGCCCTGGCGTCATTTGCACTGGTGATTTATTTCAGTGAATTCCGTAGCGACCGAATAAGAGTTTTTCTGGAGCCGTTCAAGCCTGAGAATATGTTTGGTCGCGGTTGGCAGTTGAGTCGCTCATTGATTGCGTTTGATGAAGGCGGCTGGTTCGGCTCTGGTCTTGGTGCTTCGGTGCAAAAATTACAATGGCTGCCTGAGCCTCATACCGATTTCATCTTGGCTGTTATTGGCGAAGAGCTGGGTCTGGTAGCAGTGCTGACACTGATCGTCTTGTATTTCTGGCTGGCCCGCCGGTTGTTTGAAATCGGTCGACAGGCAGTGGCTTTGGACCGGGTCTTTGCCGGGTTGGTGGCTTACGGGGTAGGGCTCTGGCTGGTGACCCAGGCGGGTATCAGTATTGGCGTCAATCTCGGGATGTTGCCGACCAAGGGGCTGACGCTGCCGCTGATCAGTTTCGGGGGCTCGGCCATGGTGGCCAGTCTGATATCGATTGCGGTTGCTCTGCGGGTGGACTTCGAGAATCGTCGCCTGATGCGAGGTGGCCGATGAATCGCACATTGATGATTATGGCTGGTGGCACCGGTGGACACGTCATGCCCGGTCTGGCCGTCGCGCATGAAATGCGTGCCCGCAACTGGCAGGTTGTCTGGTTGGGCAATCCGGGCAGCATGGAAAGCGAGTTGGTCCCGCGCGAGGGTATCCCGATGCAGTGGGTGCGCTTTGGTGGATTGCGCGGCAAAGGCCTGATGCGCAAACTGTTGCTGCCGCTTAATCTGCTGCGGGCTTTCTGGCAGAGTATTGTGGCCTTACGCGCCACCCGGCCCAATGTGGTTCTGGGCATGGGCGGTTATGTTGCTTTTCCTGGCGGGATGATGGCTGTTTTGCTGAACCGGCCGCTGGTGATCCATGAGCAAAATTCGGTTGCCGGGCTGACCAACAAAGTGTTGGCAAAAATTGCCGACCGGGTTCTTGAGGCTTTTCCGGGGGCTCTGCCCGGCGCTGTGCATTGCGGTAATCCGGTGCGCGCAGCCATTCTCAGCCATGACAATCCGGTCGCGCGGATCAAGAGCCGTGACGGGCGTCTGAGTGTGGTGGTGATTGGCGGCAGTCAGGGGGCCAGAGTGCTCAATGAAACACTGCCCGCAGCCCTGGCAGCTATCGCGCCGGATCAACGACCTGCTGTCTTGCATCAGTGTGGCCGCGGCAACGAACAAAGCGTCAGTCAGGCTTATCAGGAATCCGGCGTTGAGGCGCAAGTGGCTGAATTCATTGATGATGTTGCCAGTGCTTACCATCAGGCCGATCTGGTGGTTTGTCGTGCGGGCGCGATGACGGTTGCCGAACTGGCGGCGGTTGGCGTTGCCAGCGTACTCGTGCCTTTCCCGTTCGCGGTGGACGATCACCAGACAGGGAACGCGCAATATTTGTCCAGCCGGGGCGCTGCAATCCTGATGCCGCAACCCGATTTCAACGCCAGCTCATTGAGTCAGGTATTGCTCAGCCTGACCCGTGACAGTCTGGCTGACATGGCGGGCGCGGCCAGAGCGGCAGCGCTGCCTGAAGCGACCCGTGTTGTTGCTGATACCTGCGAAGCGCTCGTTTCCGAGTCGGGAGTGAACGCATGAAACACAAGGTACGTCACATTCACTTTGTCGGAATCGGCGGGGTCGGCATGAGTGGTATTGCCGAGGTTCTGTTGAATCTGGACTACACCATCAGCGGCTCAGATCTTGCGGCAAACGCGGCGACACATCGCCTGAGCTCGCTGGGCGCGACAATCTTCTTCGATCATTCGGCCCAGAATATCGATGGGGCTGACTGCGTAGTGACTTCGACTGCGGTCGTGAGCAACAACCCCGAGGTGGTCGCTGCCCGTAGTCGGCAGATCCCGGTGGTGCCGCGAGCACTAATGCTGGCTGAGTTGATGAAGCTCAAGCAAGGAGTTGCCATTGCCGGAACCCATGGCAAGACGACGACAACCAGTCTGGTTGCGATGGTTTTGGCACAAGGCGGACTGGATCCGACCTTTGTCATCGGTGGTCGCCTGATCAGCGCCGGCGCGAATGCCCGGCTGGGTGCCGGGGATTTTATTGTGGTCGAGGCCGATGAGTCAGACGCCTCGTTCCTGAATCTGTCGCCCATGATCGCCGTCATCACCAATATTGACGCAGATCACATGGAAACCTATGGGCATGACTTTGCCCGCCTGCGTCAGTCGTTTGTTGACTTTACCCAGCGTCTGCCGTTTTATGGCATGGCCATGCTCTGTATTGATGACCCGCATGTGCGCGAAATCATGCCGTTTATTTCCAAGCCGATCCTGACTTACGGATTGTCGGACGAGGCGCAACTGCAAGCTGTAGAGGTTCGCCCTGACGGCACCGGTATGCGGTTTACTGTCATGCGTGATGGTGAAGAGCGTGGTGAGGTTCGGCTTAACGCGCCGGGTTTGCACAATGTTCAGAATGCGCTGGCGGCTATTGCCGTGGGACATGAACTTAGCGTTCCCGATGCCGCGATTGCTACCGCACTGGCTCATTTCAACGGGGTTGGCCGACGTTTTCAAGCCTACGGCAGTATTCCGCTGGCCAAGGGCGGCTCTTTTGTGCTGGTCGATGACTATGCCCATCACCCGGTGGAGTTGGCTGCCACCTTGCAAGCCGCGCGCGGCGCCTATCCAGATAAGCGGATCCTGATGGCGTTTCAGCCGCATCGTTACACTCGCACTCGCGATCTGTTTGAGGACTTTGTATCCGTGTTGTCGCAGGCCGATGCCTTGTTGTTGACCGAGGTCTACCCGGCCGGCGAGGTGCCGATTGTCGCTGCCGATGGCAGGGCGCTGGCGCGTGCTATCCGGGTCGCTGGCAAACTGGAGCCGGTTTTTGTCGAAGAAATCTCCACCTTGCCCGTTGCTATTCTGGATGCCGCCCGTGACGGTGATGTTGTGATCACGCTTGGAGCCGGGTCGGTTGGTTCCACCGCGGCTGCTGTTCGGGAGCTGGCGCATGGCTAAACCGGTGCTGACAACTTTGCGTGGTTCATCTGCACGAACCCGGTTCGGTAAAGTCGCGGTGATGATGGGTGGCGTCTCAGCTGAACGCGAGATTTCGCTGATGTCCGGTTCAATGGTGTTGATGGCCTTGAATCGACAAGGGGTTCATGCTTTTGCGTTCGATCCGGCTGACCGAAGTCTGGCCGAACTGGTTGCGGGCGGATATGAACGGGTCTTTATCGCCTTACACGGTCGGTTTGGCGAAGACGGCACCGTACAAGGTGCTTTGGAAATGCTCCGGGTTCCTTATACCGGGGCCGGCGTAATGGCTTCATCGATTGCTATTGACAAAGTGATGACCAAACGCATCTGGCAGACCCATCAATTGCCAACACCTGCGTTTGAAATAATCAATAGTCCGGAGTCAGCGGCGCAGGCCTGGCAGTCTCTGGGCGGACCTTGCGTGGTCAAGCCGTTTCGGGAAGGGTCAACCCTGGGGCTGTCGAAAGTAATGCGAGCTGCCGACATGACCAGTGCATGGCGACTGGCGGCGGGCTTTCATGACGACGTGATGGCTGAGCAATGCATTGTCGGGCGCGAATTGACTGTGTCGATCATTGGTACGGGCGACCAGGCACGCGCACTACCAGTGATTGAAATCAAGGCGCCCAGTGGCAACTACGATTACCAGCACAAGTATTTCACTGATGACACTGAGTACCTGTGCCCGGCGCCGTTATCGGCCGCGCTGACAGAGCAGATTCAGGCGATCTCGCTAAAAGCCTATCACGCGGTGGGCTGTGAGGGCTGGGCGCGGGTCGATTTCATGCTCGACCAGGACGACAAACCATGGTTGCTTGAGATCAATACTTCGCCCGGTATGACGGATCACTCGCTGGTGCCGATGGCTGCTGCGGCTGACGGAATCTCATATGACGAACTGGTTGCACAGATTCTCGCAACAGCGTCGCTGAAAGTGGCAACGCCGGATCTGTCTGCCAGTGGTCTGACGCCCTCGGGAGAATCAAACTGATGGGCTTATGGCATAACCCGCGCCTGTTGGCGTTAGTCGCCAATGGCCTGATTGGTCTGGCCGTGGTGATCCTGCTCGGCGCAGCCAGCGGCTGGTTGATCAGTCAGCCCTATTTCGAGTTGCGCCATGTACAACTGGGCGCCGCGCCGGGCAGCGCAATGCGTCATGTCAATAAAGACACTCTGATAGAAACCGTGCGCCAAGCGCCCTCTGGCAATTTCTTTACGGTCGATATGAATACGATCAAAGAAGTGGTCCAGCAAGTGCCATGGGTTCGTAAGGCAACGGTTCGGCGCCTCTGGCCTGACACCCTGGTTGTGATGATCGAAGAGCATCGTGCGGCCGCGCTATGGGAAGACAGTCGTCTGGTCAGTGTTTACGGCGAGTTGTTCAGTGCCAATCTGGATGAGGCTGTTGAGGACGGACCGCTACCTCAACTGGGCGGGCCGGACGGCAGCGAACATGAAGTGATGAGTCGTTTTCAAGAGATTCAGGCCGTCGTGTCGCCACTAGGCGTGCAACCAGTCGCGGTTAACCTGTCAGCCCGGCTGGCCTGGACCGCGAAGCTGGACGACGGCACTGAGTTGCTGATCGGCAAAGATCGCGGTGTGCCTATCGCCGAACGGATTGGCCGCTGGGTGGAGTCCTACCCCCTGGTCACCGAGCGGATGCAGCGTCTGGCGTCAGTCATCGACTTACGATATCCCAACGGATATGCGGTTCGCTCGCTTGAGATGCTCGCCGATGCGTTCAGTGCCGAAGCACTAGCCGATGAGCCTCGTGCCGACGATCAGCCAACCGCTGTGATGGCGGCTCTGACGACCGGGTCCGCGACCAAGAGCAAAAAGGCGCGTGAATCTCGCCCGACGGTCAAGACCGCTCTGGCCACACCTTCCAGTAAAGCCGCGAGCGCGAAAGCAGCGGCGAGAGCAAAGGCAAAGGCTAAAGCGAAAGCCAAGGCGAGAGCAAACGCCAAGGCCAAGGCAAGAGCAAACGCCAAGGCTAAAGCGCAGGCTAAAGCAAAGGCCAAAGCCAAGGCCAAAGCCATCGCGGCGGCGAAGGCAAAAGCGAAGACGAACGCAGCCCGCGCGGCGGCCTCCCGCAAAAAAACGGCCACCGCCGATAAGCGGACGATCGCGGAGATTCGCCGAGCCGCGACCCGTAAAGCGGCGGCTCGTGATGCTGCGCGAAGCCGGGCGGCAGCCAAGGCCAGACTGAAAGCAAGGGGCAAGCAGTCACGCGTCGATGACTGGCAGATTCAACCGAGTCAACTGATTCAAACGACCAGATTATTCGCACACACCGGTGTGGTGAGTGGTCCGGACTATCAATTCAACAAGTATTGGGCAGGCGCATGACCCGCGACTCCAGAAACCTGATTGTGGGCCTCGATATTGGCACGTCGAAAGTCGTGGCAATGGTTGCAGAAGTTCTCAGCAATGATCGTTTTGAAGTGGTCGGCATTGGTGAGCATGCCAGCCGCGGCCTCAAGCGAGGTGTCGTTGCCAACATCGAAAGCACGGTTGATTCCATTCAGCGGGCCTTGCAGGAAGCGGAGGTGATGTGTGATTGCAAGATCGGTAATGTCTATACCGGTATTGCAGGCAGCCATATTCTGGGGTTCAACTCCAGCGGTATGGTGGCGATCAAGGACAAGGAAGTCACTGAAAGCGATATGGCGCGGGTGCTTGAGACGGCCAAGGCTGTCAATATTCCGACGGATCAGGAAGTGATTCACGTGTTGCCGCAGGAATTCATCATTGACGGGCAGGAAGATATCCGTGAGCCGCTTGGTATGAATGGCGTGCGACTCGAAGTTCGCGTTCATATCGTGACCGGCGCGGTTTCTGCTGTGCAGAATATCGTCAAATGCGTGCGTCGCTGCGGGCTGGAAGTTCAGGACCTGGTTCTGCAACCGCTAGCTTCCAGCCGGGCCGTACTGACAGAAGATGAAAAAGAGCTGGGTGTGGCGCTGGTCGATATCGGCGGTGGCACGACTGATATCGCCATTTTTACCGGCGGGGCAATTCGCCATACGGCGGTGATTCCGATGGCCGGTGATCAAATCACCAATGACATTGCGATGGCACTGCGCACCCCGACCCCGGAGGCCGAAGACATCAAGGTTCGCTTTGGTATTGCCAAAGGCATTCTGGCCTCGCCGTCAGACAAGATAGAAGTGCCGGGTCTGGGTGACCGGCCACCACGCGAATTGTCGCGTCAGACGCTTGCCGGCGTCATTGAGCCGCGCGTTGAAGAGTTGTTTGCGTTCGCGCAGCAAAAGATTCGTGAGTCCGGTTACGAGGAATTGCTTTCCTCCGGCATCGTGCTCACCGGAGGAACCAGCGGGATGCAGGGAATGGTCGAGCTGGCCGAAGACGTATTTTTGAAACCTGTTCGCATCGGCAGTCCGGTCTATCACGGCCCGCTGTCCGATGTCGTGAGCTCGCCGCGGTATGCGACGGCAGTTGGCCTGCTTGAAGAAGCCTGCCAGCAAAGGCAGAGCGGTCGCCATGCGGCCGAAATGTCAGCCTCGTTTACCGATGTGCTCAAGCGCATGAAGAACTGGTTTCTTCGCAGCTTCTGATGGAACAACGATATGACTCAAAACGGGCTATACCGGGGTTCTTCAGATTTTTTCTCACTTCACTTCACTAAACAGTAACAGCAGGAGGTCTACACCATGAGTTTCGAAATGATTGAAAACGAGATCGACGGTGCCAACATTAAGGTTGTTGGTATTGGCGGCGCTGGCGGCAACGCGGTTAACCACATGATCGAAGGCGGCGTACAAGGCGTTGCGTTCATCGCTATCAATACTGACAAGCAGGCGCTCAAGCGTTCGCTCGCCACCAAGACGATTCAGCTAGGTGGCCAGGGGCTGGGTGCCGGTGCTCGTCCGGACGCCGGTCGTGATGCAGCCGAGGCTGAGCGCGAGCGTATTCGGGAAGAGCTGGAAGGCGCCAACATGGTGTTCCTGACTGCTGGTATGGGTAAGGGCACCGGTACAGGCGCTTCGCCGGTGGTTGCAGAGGTTGCCAAAGAGCTGGGAATTCTGACCGTTGGCGTCGTGACCAAGCCTTTCGATTTCGAAGGCAAGAAGAAGATGCAAACCGCTGATGCGGGCATCGACAATCTGGTCGAGCTGGTCGATTCACTGATCGTGGTGTTGAACCAGAACCTGTTCTCGGTGATGGACGAAGATGCCAGCCTGGAAGATGCTTTCAAGCGTGCTGATGACGTGTTGAACAACGCGGTTGCCGGTATTGCCGAAATCATTAATGTTCCCGGCCTGGTTAACGTTGACTTCGCTGACGTGCAGACTGTCATGACCGACAAAGGCAAAGCCATGATGGGTATTGGTGAGGCAACCGGTCTTGACCGCGCCCGCCTTGCTGCTGAACAGGCTGTGGCTTCACCGTTGCTTGACGGGGTTGATCTGTCCGGTGCCAAGGGTGTGATCGTAAACATCACGGCCAATCGTAGCCTCAAGCTGCGTGAGACCAATGAGGTGATCAACACCATCAAGGCCTTCTGCGCAGAAGACGCCACCATTATTCACGGTACGGTGTTCAACGAAGACATGGCTGACAGTCTGCGGGTAACCGTTGTTGCTACCGGCATTGGCAAGAAAGCCAAACCGGTTCTGGTTCCGGCCAGCCGCACGGGTACTGACGATGCCATCGGCGAAATGCCTACGATGGGCAATCCCGAGAGTCAGGCTGGCTTCGACAAGTACGATCAGCCAGCCGTCTGGCGCAGCCCGCGTGACAAGCAGGCTGCCAGTCAGGTCAAGAACCTGGAAGACAACGGGGTCGAGCGTTTTGACATCCCGGCTTTCCTGCGTCGCCAAGCTGACTGATCGGTTTCGCAGACTGACCTGTTGAAGTGAGAATCTGCCCGGGCATAACCATTTAGCCCGGGCAGAGATCACGCCGCTGCAATCAGAGGCAGCGTAAGATGCCGGCTGGTGCCGATCGGCGAGATCCTTCTACCCTGGAGAAAATGATGATTAAAGTTGGAGACAACGTCCCTGATGCGACCCTCTACGAGATGGGCGAATCCGGCCCGTCCCCGGTAAAAGTGGGCGAGGCTGTCAAGGGCAAGAAAATTGCAGTGTTCGGGCTGCCGGGTGCTTTCACCCCAACCTGTTCAGCCAAGCACGTACCGGGTTTCGTGGAAGCTCACGGCGATTTGGCCGCCAAGGGCGTTGACGAAATCTGGTGCAGCTCGGTCAATGATGCGTTTGTCATGGGCGCCTGGGGCAAAGACCAGGGCGCCGCCGGTAAAGTGCGCATGATGGGCGACGGCAGTGCCGACTGGACCAAAGCGATGGGGCTTGAACTGGACCTGATTGCTCGCGGCATGGGCGTGCGGTCACAGCGCTTTTCCATGATGCTCGATGATGGCAAAGTCACTCAGTTCAACCTCGAAGAGGGTGGCGGTTATGAGGTCTCGGACGCGCAAACCCTGCTCAAGCAGATTTCCTGACTGAACTGACCCGGGTTCGCCTGCCATGCTCAGACAACGCACTATCAGATCAAAGGTTGTCGCCGAGGGTGTCGGCATGCACTCGGGCGACCGGGTTCAGCTCACGCTGCGTCCGGCCGAGCCGAATACCGGAGTGGTGTTTCACCGGACGGATCTGCCTGAGCCGGTCAGCATCCGGGCCCAGGCCGAGGCTGTCAACGAAACCGCGATGGCCTCGACCATCACCCGAGAAACACCACACGGTCGGGTCAGGGTGCAAACAATTGAACACCTGATGTCGGCTTTGTCGGGCCTGGGTATCGACAATCTCCACGTGGATATCACTGCCTCCGAAATCCCGATTCTCGATGGGTCGGCTGCGTCATTTGTCTACCTGATTCAAAACGTCGGGCTGATAGAACAACCGGCTGTTCGCAAGTTTATTCGGGTGCTCAAGCCGATCCGGGTTGGCGGCGAGGATAAATGGGCGCAACTGGAGCCGCACTTTGGCTTCAAGCTGAGTTTTGCGATTGATTTTGCTCACCCGGCAATCGATTCCACGTCTCAGGAAGTCGTGGTTGATTTCGACAAGGTTTCCTACATCGACAGTGTTGCCAAAGCCCGCACCTTCGGGTTCATGCAGGATGTGGAAATGCTGCGCGATAAAGGCCTGGCCAAGGGAGGGAGTTTCGGTAATGCCATCGTCATGGATGAATACCGCGTACTCAATGATGAAGGCCTGCGTTCTGGTGACGAATTTGCCAAACACAAGGTGTTGGACGCGATCGGCGATCTTTATATTATCGGTGCGCCATTGCTGGCCGCCTACTCGGCGTTTCGGTCAGGGCACGCACTGAACAACGAGCTGATTCGGGCGCTGTTGGCCAATCAGTCTGCCTGGGAATGGGCAACCTTTAAGGAGCGCCGCGATGCGCCGCGTTTCTTCGGCCTGGACTGGGCTGCCGGCTAGCCCTGCCTGATGATAATTATCCTCAGAATTGTTTTCGCGGTCGGCTTGCTGGTTGCGCTGGCTTACGCGATAGGTTATTTACGCCTGGGTAACCGGCGCCATCTGGTCAATGCCTTCTGGGCCCTGATTGTGACTGGCGTCCTTGGCCTGATCTTTTTTGCCGGCCTTGTATTCGAGAAGCTCATCTCGTAGCGTTCAGGGTCTTTGCATGCGCAACTGAGGGAATCATGGCACCGCCAAAACGGCCCGCGGCCAAGCCGGCCAAGAGTAAAACGCAGCGCTCACCGCGAAGCGCTGAGTTGAGCTGGAACCTGATTCAAAGTTTTCTTGCGGTACTGGATACCGGTTCGTTACTGGCCGCGTCGCGCCAGTTGCGCACGACCCAGCCAACCGTAGGGCGGCATATAGAAGCCCTCGAAGGGCAGCTCGCTGTGCTGCTATTTGACCGGACGGCTCGCGGTCTGGTGCCCACGACTCATGCCCATCGAATCGCAGCCGACGCCCGCCAGATGCAAAGCGGTGCTGACCAGATTGCCCGTATTGCCGCCGGCCAGGGCGAACAGGAGCAACTATCAGTTCGAGTCAGCGCCAGCGATATGGTGGCGCTGCATGTCTTGCCTGCGGCTGCAATCCGGCTTGCCACGCTCGCGCCAAACATCAAACTGGCCATCGTGGCCTCCGATGAGGTGGTTAATCTGCTAAAACGTGATGCTGATATCGCTATTCGAATGGTGCGGCCCAGTCAAAGCAGTCTGATTGCCCGGCGCATTGGTGAGGTTCGCCTATTGCCTTGTGCCGCTCAGTCGCATATTGACCGCTGGGGAATGCCCGATTCGACGCAGGCTTTGATGCGCCAGCCGTTTGTTCTGCCTGACCGTGATCACGGTTTCAGTCAGTTTCTGGCCAGTAGCGGTTTGTCTGTTGAATCATTCAACGTGGCGCTGCGCACTGATAGCTTCCCGCTGAACTGGGAGGCTGTCAGCGCTGGGCTGGGGGCAGGGGTTGCGTCGGAGTACATGATCAAGCGTAACCCCCATGTTCATGCGTTGCCGATTGATTTGCCAGTGCCACCGCTGCCGGTCTGGCTGGCGGTGCATCGCGAACTCAAGACGAATCCCAGAATCAGACAGGTCTTTGATTTTCTGGCTGACGAACTTCTGTCAATTACCAGCGAGGCTCACTAAGTCAGGTGAGCCTGCAGGCCGCGGCGTGGTGATGGTCCGTTGGACTCACCGTCGGCCGCCAGATAACCGATGCGACAGAACATCTGAACGGTCTGACCTGACTCCACTTTGGCCGCCATGGCCTGATGAATCTGTTGATAGCGATCGGCCATTTCAGGATATTCCTGTAGCGCTTGTGATATCGGCTGCATGGCCAGGCCTTGACTGGTTGTTGCCAGTTGCGCGCGGACATAAGCCATGCCGGCCTGCAGTTGTGTCACCCGTTGGTTATCGCGCGAAACCAGTGTGAAAAAACCCGGTGTCGAGTCAATCTTGCCATTGAAGTCCTCTATCTGGTTTTGAGTGATTGAGCTGTCTGGGGCCGGCGCATTCTCCCGGTCGATCAAACCGAGTTTGTCAATCATGACCAGCATCGGGTCAGTGATTGAGATGCCGTCGCGGTGACTGGCGATCTCGCCAGCTCCAATCCGCAGTAGTTCGATGGATTCCCTGAATGTATGAGGTGTCTTGAGTTCAATCGCCCAGGCCTGTTTAGCGACATCGGCAAGCTGCCGGGCAATCGGCCTGGAGCGGGTCGCCAGGCTGACTGTGACCCCGTAAGTATCGGTGACTGAACGCAATTGCGCCAGCAGCTCGTCTGGGAGTGATCGCTGCAGGTCATAAGCGCCGCGCTCGGTGCGGCGCTTGAACACCTGCGCGAATAAAGGATCAGGCGCAATGGCGGCATCCTTTTGCAAACGGATGAGGGCGACAGGCTGATCACCGAAGCTTGTCAGGCTGTCGTCTTTGAAACCGGCCGGAAACAGTGTCATGTTGGTTCGGTATCCGCGCTCGGCCGCAGCCATTTCCAGCAACCCCAGAAACGCACCGGTGCCGATCAGGATCTGCCGGCCGAACGGGTCGGTATGGGGCAGCAATCGGTCTTTGTCGATACGCAGTTCAATGCTGTCGTCACCCCGCAGGCTGACGAACCAGGGTTGCCGGTTGTGCGGATTGGGAGCCAGCAAGGCGTGCGAAAGCACCCATTCTCGAATCGGTAAAGCGTCATTCGGGCCCGCCCAGGCGGCAATCGCGCTGGCCGGCATCGTAAACGGGTTCTGGGCACAACCGCTGGTCGAGGTGGCTATTGCGGCGGTCACAATGCCGCCGCCGCTGATGCGGAGAAAACGGCGCCGAAAAATATTGCTGGGCTTCATGGGTACTCTCGCGTCTGGTTGTCAATAAGGTGATGTTCGGTCCCGGTCACTTGTTCGTCAATTGTCTAACTGGGACTATTAGTTATGCATATTCGTATACCAGGGCGGGCCGTTGCGAGCGATGAAATTCAGACTGAGTGGCAGACTGCTATGCTCAGTCAAACATCAATAGAGACAACGATATGCGCTGTAGCGCTTTTCTGAGGGTTTTTGGCCTGTGGGCGGCATTGCTGCTTGCGGATCCCGGCAGTGTACTCGCGCAGACACGCGAGATTGTGCAACTCAAAGGTGATGTCTATCGATTCATTGACAATAATCATGCGTCGATTTTTGTCATAACCGGGCAAGGGGTGGTCATGACCGACCCGATCAGTCTGCCGGCCGCGCAATGGCTGCGACATGAGGTGGGTCAACTGACCGACCAGCCGATCACCCATCTGATTTTCAGTCATAGTCATGCCGATCATGCCTCGGGCGGCTCAGCGTTTGGCCGCGGACTGACGGTGATTGCCCAGCAAAACGCGCCAGCCAGTATTGATGGCGTGGCGCCGACCGTTCGGTTTGACTCCACTTATCAGTTCGCGCTGGGCAGCAAGACTTTTGAGTTGACTGCGCTGGGGCCGGGCCATGGTGAAGATTTATTGGCGTTGATCGTGCGGCCTGAAAACGTCTTGTTCGTCGTGGATGCGGTGGCGGCCAAAAGACTGCCGTACCGAGACTTTCCCGGTCTTGATATCGCTCAGTTGCAACAGCAGATCAAACGGGTTCAGGCGTTGAATTTTGAATTGATGGCGCCGGGCCACGGGAATACTGGCGGGCCAGAGGATGTGGACGGCCAGGCGCTGTATGTTGAGCGCCTGGCCGAACGGGTTAGCGAGGCGATTGCGCGTGGATTGAACGGTGACGCCCTGGTGCAGGCCGTACCAATGACTGAATATGTTCACTGGAGTCGGTATCGGGACTGGCATGCGCTTAACATCAAAGGCATGGCGCGCTGGCTCATGCTTAAGCCTCGGAAAACCAACCCTTGAAAACTCTTACCCATGACTGATTCTGCTGCTGAGACTTACGACTACATTCTTGTTGGCGGCGGTGCCGCCGGGTCTGTCCTTGCTGATCGACTCAGCGCCGACGGACGTCATACTGTATTGGTACTCGAGGCCGGGCCGGGCGACAGCAATCCGCTCATTCGCATGCCGGCGGGCTACGTGAAAATGCTGAACGATCCGGCGATGATGTGGCAATTCCGAAGCGAGCCGGCGCAAGGCACGGCGGGGCGTGCCGTGTATCTGCCGCAAGGCAGGGTGGTCGGCGGCTCAACTTCAATCAATGGACTGGTCTATAACCGCGGGCAGGCAGCCGATTGCGATCGCTGGGCGGCGCTGGGCAATACCGGCTGGTCGTATCAGGACGTGCTGCCTTATTACCAACGTTCGGAGCGTCGCCCACAGGGCGATCCGGACTATCGTGGTCAGCAAGGGCCGATCAATATTTCCGATGTTGATGCCCGGGACCCGGTTTGTGATGCTTTCATTGCAGGGGTATCGAGCCTGGGCGTGCCGGCCCACAATGACTACAACGGTCAGACTCAGTTTGGCACCGGCTATTACCAGCGTTTTATTGATCGAACCCGTCGGGTTACTGCAGCCAGTGCATTTTTGCGACCGGCATTGCAACGCACCAACCTTCAGTTGCGAACCGGTCATCGGGCCTGTCGTTTGCTGGTGCAGGGCAAGCGGGTTACCGGCGTGGCGGTCGGCCTTGTCACGAACAAGGGCAAGGGTCAGGTCAGTGGCGAGCTTGTCACGTTCAGTGCGCGTCGGGAGGTCATTGTTTGTGCCGGCACGGTCAATTCGGCCCGCCTGTTGCAGGTTTCCGGGATTGGTCCGGCATCGCTGCTTCAGTCAGTCGGTGTTCCGGTCGTTCATGATCTGCCCGGTGTTGGTGAGAACTTTCATGATCACTATTTCGTGCGGTTGGGTGCCCGGCTGAGATCGGGGAGCTGGTCTTTGAATCAACAGGCGCGGGGCTGGCGCCTGGGCTTGCAAATCATGCGCTGGGTCATGCGTAAGCCGAGCATTCTCTCGTTGAGCCCGTCAGTCGCTTATGCGTTTGTTCATTCGACCCAGGTTTCCGGTACGCCTGACCTGCAGTTTGTCTTTACCCCTGGCTCTTACAAAAAAGGGCAGGTCTATGTGCTGGATGATTTTCCCGGAGCGACTTGTGGGTTTACCCAACAGCGCCCGGAGAGTACTGGGCATATTCGAATTACTTCGCCGGATCCACAGGTCGATCCGTTGATCCAGCCCAATTACCTGCAGGCCGAAACCGACCAGCGGGCGGCAATCGATGGCATTCGCCTGGCACGCCGCTTTATGGCAACCGAGCCACTGGCCGGTTTTCTGGAGCGCGAATCCGACCCGGGGGACGCCGCCCAGAGCGATCAGGACTTGCTAAGGTTTGCCCGTGAGACCGGCAATACCGGTTATCACCTGGTCGGTTCATGCATGATGGGTCCGGCCAGTAATCCGATGGCGGTTGTCGGACCGGATCTCAAAGTACACGGACTCGAGGGCATCCGAGTGATCGATGCCTCGGTGATGCCGTTCGTCCCTTCAGCCAACACCTGCGCGACCACTTTAATGGTGGCCGAGAAAGGGGCTGACCTGGTCATGGCTCAGTAGTATGTCGCTTCGACTTGCTCCAGGGGCCACTGGCTGCCGTCAGTGTTGACCAGAATGCCATCGACAATGCGGGCTGTCGTAATGCTCTTCGCATCTGCTCCCGCTGCGATCTGCTGCTCCCAGCCTGCCAGATCACCCTTATAGGAGATGCCGAAAAAGCTGCGGCCGTCTGCTGTCACGAGTCGGCAGTTCTCGGACATGGCGCCGCCTTTTTTGACGAACGACGGTTGGTGTAGGTTAGTGACCTGATTGAAGAATTCACCAAACGATTCCGCAGGGCCATTGAATTCAAGGTAGCAGAACTGCCGACCGGGTTTGGGCGTCAGGCCGGGAACGGTGCGCGTACGGGAGAAAGTCCTGCCGAGGATTTTTTCCATTTCACTCGGGCCGCTTGCACTATCTGACATGGGGGGTTCCTGTGTGGTCAATCCCATGATTATTGCACCGGCGTGATGACAAACTTAAAATTCTCTATTCCCGCGTCCTGAAAGACTTTGGTGTAGTGGTCCGCCAGCTCAGTGCTGTTCGTGTGATAGATCGCGTCATCAAAGACATCATCGTAGGCACGGGCCTGGTCGAGCATTTTTTGTTGCTCGGCAAGAGCCCAGGGTTTGTCCCCGTTTTTGCTTGCCGGATTACGCAGGGAATTGCCCCAGGTTTCTACAAACTTAGCCTCCACTGCCGTGTTGTCGATCACGGTGTCGGCCACACCGGTCCTGGTTTGACCGTTGACCTGATAGGAAAAGGTGCGCTCTGAGAACGGAATGTCGCCGTACAACTCGCGCACCCCTTTTTCGTAACTCTGGCCCATGTCGATTGCACGCTTGCCGGTAACGGTGACCGCGCTTGTCGATTCCCGGACTATCCGGCGAGCGCCTTGCTCGCTTACGGTTTCAAGCGCTTCTTTGCCGGCCTTGTAGGCGAGCCGGGAGCCGGTTGCTGCCTGTCCTCCCACGGGAACCAGCGCGGCAAAGGAAATGGCGGCATTGAGTTTGTCGCCACGGGCAGCATAGACGACGCCATTCGCCAGATCGAACGCTTCGCCAACGACGGGCACCATGCCCAGAACATCCATCGCTGTATGAAATCTATTCCATCCACTGTTTTCATTGACAGAAGCCATCGGTACTCCTCAGGTTAACGAGAAGAATCGTATTCACCGGGGATTTCCTGAGACTTTGCTGTACTTATACGGGCGATCGGCACGGGCAATTACAAACTGATACCTGCTTGAGGTCGCTTCTGGTCGTTGTTCCCCTCTATCTGACTTAAGCTGTTGACGTCTCTCATGCAGCGGCCAGCGGTTTACTGATGAACTTCACCCCTGATCAAGCGTCCGGTCCGCATCAAGGCGCAATTCATGTCCAGGTTCTTGGCGAACTGAATCTGATCAGCTCCCGTGCTCAGGGTTTGGGCTCTCTCGGTGGTCGCTATCATGTTCGCGCCGCGCTGGCCTTGCTTGCCGCGACACCCGGTGGCCTGGAGAAAGAGGCGCTAATGGACGCCTTGTGGCCAGACAGCGGGGTGCGGTCTGCTGCCAACCGCTTGCACCATACAACTCATTTGTTACGCAGACGCTTATGTCAGCTCGCCTGGCCGGCCGACTGGATTCACATAGGGGGAGATTCAATTTCGCTTGACCCTGCGGTGACCAGTGATGCTCGCAGTCTGCATGAAGCCGCCCGAAACCCGGGCGAGCTGAACCTGATGCAACTGGCCTCGCTGGTGTTGAGTATTGACCGCTCCGCGAGCTGGGTGCCAGATCTTGATGCTGGCGAGCTTGGTACGCGGGTTCGCGAGCGCTGCGCCCAGGATTTTCAGACGGTGTTGTACGAGGCCTGCGAAACAGCCGTGAGTCATGGCGACACGCCGATTCGGCGCTCCTTGCTGGAGGTCTTGCTTCAGTCTGACCCATCGAACGAATGGGCCTGGCGGGAAACCATGATTCTGGATATGCAGGCGTCGCGCCGCTTTCACGTGCAGCGCTCGTTCGCGGCTGTCAGCCGGGAGTTGACCCTCAGGCTCGGATTGCGGCCTTCCCTCAAGACCCTGAAAATTGCGCAGTCTGCGCTCGACACCGACCGCATTGAAGCGATCGCGCCGGCCTTGCCCACAGGTGTTATCAAACCCGCTGATACCGCGGTGATGACCAACGCGATACTCGCGGGTGGTTTGTACAACGTCTTTGGTCTTGACGGCGTTGGCAAGACAACCCTGATGCGTACCGTCGAGACGCAACTGGCGACGACCGGTATGCCGGTTGTCAGTTACTGGGACGCGGCTAAGTTAAGCCCGCTGCCTTCCTGGCCGACGTTCATTGCCAGCGGTGAAATCGTTGTGGTCGATCACCTTAAGCCGACGTCCGGAATCTGGTTTGAACAGCTAGTTCGCGCCGCCAGTCGCAAAGAGCGGCCGCGCACGATTATTCTGCTGTCCGGCACGCCTGTATTGGGCGCTGAACTGGCCGCGCGTCTGCCGGCGGATTTGCATTCCGGTCTATTGTCTGTACTTCCGGCCAGCGTATTTAATCCGGTGCAGTCTCAGGTGGTTCTCTCGCGACTACTCGCCCCGGATATGCGGTTGACCGAATCCCAGTTGACCCGACTGGCCGGTCTGACCGGCGGCATTGCCCTGGCCGGGCAGAAACTGGCCGCCTGTCTTGAGACGATGTCGGCGGACGAGGTGCTCGACCGGCCCGATGCTTTGTTTGAGACAGGCTGTCAGCCTTACCCTTTGCAGCAGGCCGGGCGGCAAAGCCTGCAAACGTCGTTTGATGATGTCTGGTCTGAGCTTTCACCGGGCGCACGGCAGATCTATCCGGCTCTGGGCCTGGTTGCCGGTATCTGGTCATCCGGCCGTCTTCATGAATGGCTTGCCCAGTACCCCGGTTGCGAGTCACCACGTGACTTCGCGCACCTGATGGCCGAGTTTGGCGCAGTCGGACTGGTCAGCCGTAATGAAACCGGCGCGGTAGCGGTTCTGCCGCTGGCGCGAGTGCATGCCCGCCGGCACGCTGTTGAGCTCGGTTTGTTTGAATCCTTGCTGAGCCGCTTGCTTGATTTTCTGGCGGTGGAAGCCAAGGTCTCACTGGTGCCAGAAGGCTCTGAACGTCACTGCCAGCGAATTCACCAGCTGATGTCACTGGAGCCACTACTCCGACCGCTGATTGAAGATGCGCGACGATTCAGTGCGCAGGGATATCTGCGGTTTGTCTGCCTGATGGGCGAGCTGGCACTGGCCAAAGGAGAATTGTCATTCGGTATCCGATTGTGTTCGCAGGCACTGGAGTTGGTGCGCGACGACAAGGACGCACGGCTCCGGATTCTGCAGACTCTGATTGGCTTATTGGCGTTTGCGCGCGCCGACGCCAGTACGCAGCAGCTTTGCTCGGAGCTGAATGCCCCGGCTCGGGAAGCGCTTGACCAGGGCGCCCGCTCTGAATTGGAAGCCCGTCTGCTGCGTGCATACAAGGCCAGTCGTTTGCCCGTGCCGCCGGGATTTTCGAACGCCTGGCGAGAGACTATCGCCCATTCTGGCGAGACACTGCCAGCCTTCCTGGCCGCCAGGCTCGCGTTTCGTCAGGCACGGCATCATTTTGCACAGGAAGCAGCACCGGAGTCGATTAAGCGCCTGATCAGAGCGTACGGAAAAGTAGTCGAATGCGAGCCGAGTCAGCTTCAGCCGCAGGTCTGCCGACTGATTGCAGACCATTGTTTCTTGCTTGCTGACTTTGAGGACGCCCGGCTCTGGTTGACTCTCGCCCGCGAGCACTGGTGTGCCTTGTCACGCGCCAACGCCGCGCCGAGCGCCGATGACTCGTACCGCGACTGGTTGCTCGAGACTTTCGTCAAGAGCGACGGAGTCGGTGCCGAACATGAGTCTGCGGCTTTTTTCAACATCCGGCAGATCAGCGAGCCTGCTGGTTCGGCTGAGTCGTTGCGCTTACGCGTTTTGTGCGGAGCCAGACATGTTGTGATGGGCGGTGCGCCGGATCTGGCGGCGCAGTTATTGGGCGTGTTCGAATGGCTCGACCCGGGGTTCATTCGCGCGCCGATGGTGGCAGCGTTCTTGCGTGGTCATGTTGTCGAGCCGGCCAAGGTGTTAAGCGGTGAGTCCCGCGCTGAGAACCTGCAACGACTCGATGACTTGCTCGAATCGGCGTATGAACCGGTTATGCACTGATAGTCTGTTCAATGGCATCACTGACGGCATGGAGCAGGGCCGCTGAAGCCAGAGAATCTGCCGGAGTTGGCGCGCTGGCGGATGGCACAGTGCCGTCTTCCAATTGATCATTGACACGTACCAGCCGGCTTTTTTCCCAGGGCAGAATAATTTCCCCCTTCGGCGGCCGCCCAACGCCAGGCGAGTGCAGAGCGATTCTGGCAAGGTCTCGCCGCCCGGCATTAATTGCGATCTCGGCAAGATTCAGTCGGGTCTGACGCGATTCGTCCGCATATTGATTGCGTTGCCATGTTTCGCCGAGTCCGACCAGGCTCTGTCTGGCCTCGAGCCTGTCGCCCAGGCGTTGCGCGGCCAGCGTATTGAGCAACTGGACGTCTGATGCCAGTTCCACCGGAACTTTCACACCCGATTGTTCACGAAGATCGGCGCACAGCGCCCGGCAGATTCGCCAGGCTCCCTGTTCATGGTGGGCCCAGGCGATAATCCGGGTTGCCCGTACGCTAAGTTCCGGTTGTCCGGTGGCGTCAGCGCTTGCTGCCACCGTGGTGCCCAGTTGGGCGGCTTCCGTGAATCGTCTCTGTGACAGCAAGACCTCGGCGCGCACCAGATCCGCGCACGGTTGGGCCTCGAGTTCCTGGCATTCCGCTGAGAGCAATTCGATTTGTGCGGCGCATTCTGCCGCTGAAGTGGTATGGCCTAACGCCATGGCCAGCCTGGCCTTGAAGCGCAGTGCATCCAGTGTCAGGGCGTGCAGCCCAAAATACCGACTCACCTGCGAGGCATCATCGGCGATTTCCAGTGCTCTGCGGATATCGCTGCTTCGGGCGGCGAGCTGGGCGACCCGCAACAGGTTGCTCGCCGTTTTGACTCCGTGGTCAGCGTCGGGGTCTTTGCGGACCGGGCTGGCGAGGCTCCGGGAGCCTGTGCCAGACAGCAAGCTCGACGCTTGAGAGCGGGCCGTGCGGTCTCTGACTGCGCTGGCCTGAGCCAATGCCCGCTTGGCTGCGTCTGTTGCGGCGACCTGGTTGCCAAGACCTGCCTGCAGCCGGGCCTGGCACACGAGAATTTGGGCCATTTCCTTGCTTGGCGCCGGTCGCTCAAGCCCTGCAATTTCTTGCAGGGTATGCGCTATCTGGACACAAAACCGGCTGGTCAGCCAATGATCGCCAAACAGGCCGCAAAGTTGGGCCAGCGGTTTCAGTTGGTTCTCTCTGGACCAGCGTGACATTAAGTCGTGCAGGTCGGCGAAGTGGTCATCGAACCAGACACCGCGGCGGGCCGGGTTGCTCAGAATGGCTTGCGGTGTGTGTCCCTTCAAGCCCAGCCAGCTCTGGTAAATCTCACTCGCTGCCGTGTGTCCCGGCTTGCCGCTGATCGCAGCCCTGGCCAATGCTGAAGGTCTGAACAAACTGATTGTCTGACCATCTCGGCGTGCTGTGATTCGATTGACCAGGTGTTGCCGGGCGATACGGTCGAGGAGTAGCTCCGGACTAGGGTCCGAGTCACAAAGCGATGCAATCGCAGGGCGACTCAGCCAACTCTGAAGGCCGGACAACGTGTGTAGTAATCTGGCGGCAGAAGTATCGAGTTGCTCAATCATGCGCCGAACCCGGCTGAGCGGCTCCCGGCTGAGCCCGCGTCGTTCAGCGCGCAGACTGGTTGTTTCAAACAGTTGTTCCGGTGTCTCGCGTGCCACTTGCAAGACTTCTTCAGGGGTACTGCTTTGTAGGCGTTTGCCCAGTGCGAGCAACGCCAGCGGTAGCGCGTCCAGTGCTTCGGCGGCGGCCATGATCTGCGGTGACTGGAAAAGACTATCCGGCTCCACGCCCAGAGGCTGGGCGATAATTGCGACGGCCGCCGGTATTTCGTCGGCGCTGGTCCGTAGCAGGAGTTGGCGTGAGTCGATCGTGACCACCCGTTCGGCGGTCAGGCTCAGGGCAGTCAGGCTGGTGGTCAGCCAGCTCACCGTTGGCAACTGGGTCATCAGTTCGCCAATACCTGCGGCTAGTTCGGAGAAGCTGTCTACGCCGTCTATGACGATAAGCAATTCGCGCTCGCGGATTGTTTTCATCCAGTCGGCAAGCGGGACGTCGAGTTCGTTTGCCAGTTGACTGACCAGTGAACGCAGGTCTGTCAGCCGATACCCGTCAAGCTGAATAACCCCATGGTCGAACTCGCTCTGAATCTGAAACGCTACTTCGCGAGCCAGCGTCGTTTTGCCGGCACCGGGTGGGCCGGCAATTGTCAGCACACGCGAATACGGACTTTTCAACGCGTTAACGCAGTTCTGAATGGGTTCCTGAAAGCCCAGTGGACGGCAGATCGGCGCCTCTACCTGATGCTTGCGTGTGCGCCGGTTCAATCGGTCAGCGGCCAGTTCGATGGAATTGCCGTTGTTGCTTTGCTGGGTTTTCCTGACAAATGAATCCAGTCTTTCCCAGGCGTCGGCGCCTTGGAGATTGCCCGCGTCCCGGACCTGCTGACAATGAGCGATCGCGGCATCCGGCCGGCCGGCCTGGCTCAGGCGTTGCGCATGGTCCAGGTGGTCATCGGTGGTGGCGAGTTCGAGCCGGCAGAGTTGTTCGCCGGCTCGGAAACAGGTTTCAAGCTGGCCAAGGTCTTGCGCGATCTGAGCGGCTTCCCTGAGCGCCTGAGTTAGTTCTCGTCGGAACCGAGCCTGGCGTAAGCCAATCTGGTTGGTATCGGTCCAGTCGGCAGCATAGTCGTCGCGGGCCAGCGATGCGGCTTCCAGCAATACGCCGAGCCGAGCCTCCGGGTTGGCGCCGTCGTAGGACAGGAGCCGAAAGAACTGAACCGCATCGCAGTCAATACCATCAGGTAGTTCCAGCGATACACGCTCATGGTCAACTAACACCTGGGGGCGAATCGCTTCCGGTATCAGGTTGAGTTCGCCGCGCAGAAAGTGAATGGCCTGGTGCAGGCGATTGGGAAGTTTGTCGGTCTGATCGCCCGGCCAGAGTGCACCGGCAAGCGCCGAGCGGGTCTCTACCCTTGAAGGCGCACTGGCCAGAAATTGCAGCACACGGCGAGGATAAGTTCGACGGGTCAGCCGCTCGCAAACAGGCTTGCCATCAAGCTCAATTTTGAAATGGCCAAATAAGCTTAGCTGCAAGCGCGATGCCATGGCATTACCGTTAAGAAAAAAGAAGAGTCTTCGTATCGATTTTTCAACTCCTTGTATTGTGGACACAGATAAGTGACAAAGTTCAGAAAACGGTGAGTCGCGTGTCTGTCAATTTCCGCCATTGTGTAAATTTTGTAATCCGGGTGCAGCCGGTTGCCGAATTTCCCCCGTCGTTACTGAAGATCTGCTGAACAAGGTTGTGACTTAAGTCGAGGAAAGAGGCGTGTAAGTGATCAGTCGCAATAGTTATGTTCCTGATGCGTCGTCAAAGTGACGTCATTTGGTGCAATTTCTCTTGGGAATGAACGACATGCATGAATTCGATCTGTCAGACAAAGCGGGTGGCGGTGCTGAGCGACGTGCATTGAAGCAGGAGTTGGAAGAGTCGTTATCGGCGATCCGCAGTGAACTGACCGCGATCCCTGCCGGCGCCGAGCGACATGACGGCCTGAGTCTGTTGGATAACGCACTGAGCAAAGGTTTGAAGCATCTCGGGCGCGGACGCAAGCCGGCATGAATAGCTCGATGCTGGGGAATGTGCTGGCCTCCGGCGTCAGTCACTCGATCGGATGGCTGCCACAGCGCCTGCGTCTGCGGGTTGGCGAGCGCATGGCGCAACGACAAATCGCCTACGACGAACGATTCGCCAATACGGTCGTACAAAACCTCGCTACCGCATTTCGGGGGGTGTCGCGCGAACGGGTCACGCAGTTGGCCACCGAGAACGCATTTCGTGGTGCTGCTGCACAGATTGATCATCTATGGGCCTGGCATGCCAGCGCGAAAGGGTTCCGCCAGCGGGTTTCCTTGTCAGGTGATACCGAGTTTGAGCCGGGGCGCCCGGTGGTTATCGCCGCTGTTCATCAGTTTGGGATGGAGGTGGCGGCCATGCGCTTGTCCATGCTGGTGCAGGGCGGTGTGGTAATTGACCCCGGGCAGTCAATATTGCCCGCGGCCGCCCGTCATGCCTGGTCACGATTCGGTGATCAAAAGATCATTCATTTCAATAATGCTGCCCGTGAATCGGTCCGGCTGATGCAGGCTGGAAAAGTGTTGCTGGTTTTTGTCGAAGACCCGCCGGGCGAGCACCGTTCGATGCTTCCAGTTGATGTACTGGGCGCGCGCATTCGTGTGACACCGCTGGTGTTGTCGCTGGTTAAGCGGTATGGCGCAGAGCTGCGCTGGATGAATCTGTCGCAACAACGGGCCAGTACGGATTCGGAATGGTCTTATCGGGTTGATCTTCGAACGGTTGAAGACGCTGCGCAGAAGCTGGATCTGCAAGGGTGGCGAGAACTGGTCGCCAGCCGGCTGATGACCGCCTGGCGTGAAGATCCGGCCGGATATTGGTGGGGGCGCAAGCGAATGAAAGCAGTCAGCTAAGTCTGGCAATTAAGCAGCAAATTGGCAGTGCTTATTCTGTTCACGAGCTTTCGACCAAACAGCAAATTAAGTGAGGTGAAGATGAGTATGAATTCATGTGGAGTGGAAAACCCGGGCCTTGCGCACCCATCGGTTGAGTCGACCGGCTGCCTGCCGCCGGTGACTTCTTGTCGTCCGGTTTGTACTGTTGCTGAGCCAACCGAGGTTCAGGATTGTGAAGGTACCGATTCGATCCCCACCGACAACTCTGAAACCAGCCCTGCCGATGAGACCTCGTGCATGGACACTATGACAAAAATTCTCGAGGTTGTGATGGCTGTGGTCACCGCGCTGGCGCCAGTGCTGAGTCAGTCGGGTCAGGGCGGAACCAGCACGGGTACGCCGCCGATCAACCCGAACAGCGGTCAGTAGAACTGTCTCGATCTGGATTGAACCGAGTAGGAGAACAACATGACAATGAGCAACACAGAAGTCGTGCAACGCAGCGAGCTTGTTCAGGCAAAAAATAGTGCGTTCGCAAATGCCATCGAAGGAATTCGCAGCGCATCGGCCGTTGACGAAACCGTGGCGCCACCACCGGCCTCGAGTTCTGGCGGCAAGCAAGAGGCCACGCAAACACAGGAGAGTTCGGGCGGTGGTTGCGGCGGATTCCTGAAAATAATCTCGATGATTGCGGTTGTGGTTTGCACCATCTGGTTCCCCGCAGCCGTACCTGCCGCAATGGCGTTGAATCAGGCCGCGAGTCAGATTCCTGCGGAGGGCGCCTCTGGTAGCGAAGATGGCACAGGCGTTGATGTTCAGGCGATGCAGGCCGATATCGATCGGCGGGCCAGAGAAATTGAAGCTGAGTGGCGCCAGAACGGCACTCTGGGTCCGCTGCCTGATGCGGAGCCCGCTCTCTACAGTTGATCCGTTTTGAATGAGCAATGTCTGAACGGCTGTTGTCCGGCCGTCAGATTCAGTCAACTCAGCGAGAAATAGCCATGCCCATAGCAGTCGATTCAGTTCAAGGTGTTCATTCCAGCGCTTCCGGTAGCCGCAATATCGACGCGGCTGGAATGGCGCAAGTTGCCAGCCAGGCGCCAAGCCAACCGCCGCCGCCTCCAACCGCGCCCGCTCCGGCGCCGGCCGGCCCAACAATTGAGGAGTTGGAGGCGCGCTGGGATGAGATTCAGCGTCAGATCAATCAGGCAGAAAGAAACCGTGATGAAACGATGGAGGAATCCACTGTCTCGACGCTGTTGGCAATGACCTTCGAGAACATGGAGATGCTCGAAGAAGGCCGGGAGCCGGTTGACGAATACGACCAGAAGGCAGCGACACCAAAGATGTCCATGAGCCAGATCATGCGAATGAATGCCTCCGGCGCCGTCAGAGACTTGATCGCGCAGGGCAACCAGGTGACCAGTTTGCGAGCGGAGCAGATTCAAATCGAATGGCAGATCAAACAAATTGAAACGTCTTCCAGTCAGCCGACAAGCTGATCATCACACCATGTTCTCTCTAAGCTTAAGAACTCTAGGCTCTTCGTTATTGTCGCTGGCGGCGTTTGCGATTGCTGCTGCTCTGGTACCAGCGCCGGCGAATGCGGCGCCTTTACCATGGGACGGCAGGCGAATTTCGATTCAGGCAAACGGTGAGCCGCTTGCGCCGTTCCTGCAACGCTTCTTCGCGCGCTTGCGGGTTCCGGTCCGAACCAGTGAACAAGTCGTTGGATCAGTCTCCGGAAAGTTCAATGAACGAGCGCGGGTGTTGTTCGAAGAGATGGTCGATAGTTACGGCCTGACCTGGTACTACGACGGTGCGGTGATGTTCGTGTATTCAATTGCCGAAATTGAATCTCGATTGGTTACGATGGAACCGGGGACGGCAGAGAAATTCCCGGTTCTTCTTAACAACCTGTTGATCAGCGACAAGCGCTTTCCGCTCGATCAGGCTGCAGACGAAGGGTATATTTCAGTCTCTGGGCCGCCACGATATCTGGAGCGGGTGGAGGAGGTTGCCACTTATCTGGGACGGGCGTTGCGTGAAGATGTTCGCTCCCGGGACTCCGCCCCGACTTTACCGCCAGTCACTTCCGGGCCAGTACGTCGTCTTCCGGCAGTACCGGCTGCTCCGACCACCGGGCAGGCCGTCAAGGTTTTCCGACTCAAGCACGCCTGGGCCGAAGACCGGGTGATATCGCTCAATGGCAGCCAGACTGTGATCACCGGAGTCGCTTCACTGGTGCAATCCATGATGGGGCGGCTTGGGCCTCTGCCATCCCGGCCAGCCGCTGATCCAGGTATAAGTTTGCTGCCTACCGGAGGCAAGGGATTGCTGGGTAGCGGGCTTGCGTCCCGGCGTACGGAGACAGCGCCGGAGACTGTTGCAGTCGCCGAGCCGCCGGTTGTCTTTGGTCAGACGGGCCCGGTCGATGGCACTGGATTGATTCAGGCGGATACCCGCTTGAATGCGGTAATTGTGCGTGACAGCGCCGACCGGATTCCCATGTACGAAGAATTGATCCGGTCGTTGGATCAGCCGGTTCCGCTGGTTGAAATCGAAGCGACCGTGATCGACATCAGTAGCGAAAGCGCGGAAGCGCTGGGCGTGGATTTTTCCTTGCTGTTGTCTAACCGCCCGGGTCGGACGACCACACCCATAATCGGCATTCGTCCGGAAGATGTTGCCGCGGGTATTGCGCCTCGAGCGCAGGTTGTTCTGGGTAATGAGAAGAACTTTCTGTTTGCCCGTATTGACGCGCTCAAGCAGTCGGGTGATGCCACTATCCAGTCACAGCCCCGAGTGCTGACGGTCGACAACAGCGAAGCCATTCTGAGTAGCACTCAGGAGTTTTTCGTTCGCGTGGCCGGGCGTGACGCGGTGGACTTGTTCAATGTGAATGTCGGGCTGACCTTGCGGGTGACTCCGTCGATTATTCAGGACGCTGACAAGAACCGGTTCAAGTTGCAGGTCAGAATTGATGACGGAGCGATTGCCACGGTTGATTCGGTTGATGACATTCCGGTGATCAGTCGCTCCGGCATCGGGGTCAATGTCATTGTTGATGAGGGCGAAAGTCTGTTCATTGGTGGATTGTCCAGCGAAAGGGTTGCCAATGGCCGGCGCGGCGTGCCAGGGCTATCAAATATCCCGGTGCTCGGCGCCTTGTTTCGCACCGACCGGGCCGAAACCCGGAAAGTACAGCGCATGTTCCTGTTAACACCCAAGCTAATCAAGGGAGCGCTCTGATGTCCGGGTCATCACAGGTTTTCAGGATTCTGAACGGCAATCAACAAGGGGTTGGCGCTCCGCTGACACTGGGGCGCTGGTTGATTGGCAATGACCCCAATTGTTGCGATCTGATAGTGGAGCCTGGGTCGCCGGGTGACTACCTGCTGGTGTTAAATCTCGATGAATCGGGCGCGACAGTCAAACCAGTTCAAGGTCCTCTTTGGATAGGCGATAAGGCGATCGACCAACCGGTTGCGCAACGGGTCAGGCCGTTGGAGCCGATTACACTGGGCCGGGTATCAATCGCTTTCGGACCGGAGAATGCAGACTTCGATCAGATAAGCCTGCCAGCGACTCTGCTTCGACCAGGGCAGACCGCATCGCTCGCTTCCACACCGCTTGTACCGAAAACGCACTGGGCTGGCAAAGTGACTTCGGTGCTTGGCGGCACCTTCGTCCTGTTGTCAGTTGTCATGTTGATTGCCGCAGCCATCTGGTGGGCGGGCGTGGTTCGCGGTACCAGTGCGCAGACCAACCGCTCGCTGACCGAATCAATGGCTCATGCACGTGAGCAGATCAGTCAGGCCGGTTTTGATGAAGTCTCTCTGAAACTGGATGAACAGTCTTCCCGGTTTGTTGCGACTGGTTATGTCAAGAACGACGAGCAGCTCGACGAGTTGACCAGGGTTATTGGCCAGGTGGACTTGCCAACAGACGTTTCGGTGGTGCGGGTCGAACCCTTGCGCCGGGCGCTGGCCGAGCGACTCGGTCGGGCGGGGTTGCCGCAGGCGGTCCGTTACGCCGGAGACGGCAGCTTTTCGCTGGCCATGCTTGCCCGGGAATACCGGCGATTGGCAACACTTGCTGAATCGGCTTTTCGGGATCTCAGCGCGTTGCGGACGCTTAAAGTTGACGTGACCGATATTCAGAGCCCCGCTACGCTGCTGCCGGTGATGGTCTCGCTGGAGCGGGTGCCAGGGTCGTTGGGCAAGATTGCCATTTCCGGTGACAACCTGCCGATGCTTGGCATGACTGGCTCTGACCGATTGTTTGTTGAGGTGCGTGCCGGCGCCGTGCCTTCGGTGGTTACCCGCGATGGTCGCAGGTTGTTCGTTGGCGCGGTTCTACCAGATGGTTCGCAGATCAGTCATATTGATTCGCGCGGCGTCGTTATTGCGAAATCGGGCGCCTCGCGGCAGATTGATGTTGCCGGGTCCGGCGTGATCGCCGCCCATCACGCTTACCCGCCAGGTCGCAGCGACGCCACGATCACTGCCCAGTATTCGTCCCAATTCGCCTCGCAACCTGTTTCCGCCGAAACCCCGAGGTCGGAGCGCTTTCCCTAGAGTTTCCTTCTGCCGGTTCTGTCCGCTGACGGTCGGGCAGGCGGTCTTTTTACTAACCGTCGACGGAGATTGTTATGAGTGACGTAAGCATGAATGGTCTGGGCGCATCAGGGTCGATTTCAGCTGCATCGCGCGAGAACGCATTTAGCATCTTGGGCAACGAAAATTCGACCTCAGAAGAAGTTAATCTGGCCATGTTGCAGTTCAACGAAGCATCGGCGAAATTCAATGCCGGTGTTCGTACCGCTCAGGAAGAGCCGAATTCTATCCGCCGCAGTACGCAGAACCAGCAAGCCTAAGCTTCCCGATCGGGAAGCCGGGGGAGTCTTCGGACTCTCCTGGCCAGGAGTTTTATCCCTATGGAAATTAACGCAATCGCTGCTGTGCAGCCGACCAATGGCCCCGGTTCCCCTGGTGCTGTTCAGGCGACCGACCCTGTTGCTATTAATCTTGAAAAGGCTACGGCAACAGTCGCGCCTGCGGGGTCCTCATCTGCGTTCGCTGATCTGCGGGCGCCCGAAGCAACGCAGACGCACAATGTTCGCAGTGACTGGGTGGGTCTGAGTCAATCAATTCTCGATGGCACCCATAAAGGCCTGCTGCAACCCCGAATCCAGGAGCTGGAAAAAACCCTCAAAGTCGCAGCCGAAAATCCGTCTGCGGTTTCATCCGAAGAGGTTGCCGTAATGATGCTGAAGGTGTCCGAAGCCTCGGCGGTGACCAACGTGCTCAGTACCAGTGTCAATGCCGTTCGTAAGTCAGTGGCGACCCTGGTTGAGAGAACTGGATAACCGACGCTTATGACAAAGACGCTTGCAACTCCGGTTCGACTCTTGCTGTCGCTTGTATTGATTGCGCTCACGTCGGCTTGTTCACAACAACTGTACGGCAACCTGAGCGAGCATGAAGTCAATGATGTGGTGGGCGTGTTGCGCACCGAAGGAATTCGCGCCAGTAAGTCACCCGGTGATGGTGAACGCTGGTCGGTTTCAGTGCCGTCGGCCGAGTTCGCGCGCAGTATGGCTATTCTCAAGAACCAGAACCTGCCTCCGCAAAGTTTCGATGGTCTTGGGCAGGTGTTCAAGAAAGACTCTTTGGTTTCGACTGAGACTGAGGAGCGTGCCAGGCTGATTTACGCCTTGGCGCAGGAACTGCAACGAACCCTGTCGCAAGTGGATGGCGTGGTTTTGGCGCGGGTGCATCCGGTGATTCAACCGCGCGAGGCGTTTTCGTCAAAGCCGCGTGTCTCGTCCGCAGCCGTGTTCATCAAACACCGGGCGAATGTCGATATTGAATCCAGAATTCCCATGATCCGTGAGCTGGTGGCACACGGCATCGAAGAGCTGGATGAAAGCAAGGTGTCGGTCGCAACCTTTCCTGCGCCCACCCGGGTTGTACCGATGTCGACCCGCCAGGAAGATGATTTGCTGGTCTGGACGGCTGCTGCGGGCGGCGGCGGCACCTTGTTGGTCGTGGCCTTGCTCTACGGTTTGTTCAGCTTGAGAGATCGTTTCGCAGAGGCCTGGGTTCGCGGTCGCCTCATTATGAGGGCCGACGGATCTGGCTCCGGCGACCAGGATCGGCAATGACAGGTATTGCTGACTCAAATACCTATCTGGGCCTGTTCAGCTTCAATTGGTTGCCTGCCTTATATGCCAGGCAGGCTCACCTTGGAGCGTGGGCCACGGTTTTGCCCGACAGGCGAGGACCGGGTCATCGACTTGTGCATCGCGTCTCGCAAGAACTCTTACAGCGTTACCAATTGACTGAGTCTTATCTTCCCTGGGTTCCCGCAAACCCCTGGATACTGGCTCCTTATCACTGGCTGGAGGCAGCCGCTGTCGAAGTGGCCATCGCGATGGCTGCGGGGTCAATCCGGCAAACCGTTTCCAGCGCTGAGGTGAGTCGATGGGTCGGCCTGGTGGGCGAATCAGGTCGAGGCAGGGCGTTTCGTTATGCCCATGATTATCCCAGGCTTGCCGCTGAGTTTTCGGGTTGGCTGCCGGAATCAAAGGCCGGCTTGATCGGAGCCGGGTCGGTTGTCCTGGGCCTGCTTGCCGAATCGGCATTAGCCGCAGAGGCGGCTGATCGCCGGGAACCATCACCCGAACGAATCGCCTGCGCGGGGGCGACCCGTCTTGGACTTCGTTTCGACCCGCTTGACAAGGCGTGGCCGACGCTGACCGCTCAGGCCCGACAGGAAGCCACCGTCTTGTTTGAATCACTTACGGCCAGGCGATCCGAACCGGAGCAAGTCGCGTGAAGGGCAACGTGATGTGGCGCGGCTCAATCGGCGCCCTGTCGCTTGACGGGCCGATTCTTCGCAAAGAGAGCTTTGAGAGTCTACGAGATGTTTCGGCAATGCTGAGCAAAGCCGAGTCGGTCTATCAAGAGCAGGTCAAAACCGCAGAGCAGTCTTTCGAGCGTTCGCGCACCAAAGGCTATCAGGCCGGGTATGCAGCCGGACAGGCAGCAGCGTTTGCCGAATCCGTTGAGCGGCTGGGAGATGCTTCGGAGCAGGCACGGCGACTGGCCTGCGAGTTGGCTGATATCGTGACCACCGCTCTGGACGGCCTGCTTGATGTTCAAACGCGACAGGCGATTGCCAGAAATGCAATCCTGGAAGCCGTTGAACTGGCCCGGCGCGATCAGCGCGCGCGATTGCTGGTGGCCTCTCAAGACCTGGAGTTTGCCCGCCAGTTGCTCGAAAGCAATCTTGGGAGCGGATGGCATGAATGGATGACCGTTGAAGCAGATCCGTCTGCCGCCCCAGGCGATGTCGTGTTGCAATCGGACGGGGCAATCGTCGATGCCCGAATCCAGACCCGGTTCAGGCACTGGCAGGCCGCGGTTGCCGCGTTGATTGAGCAGCGTATCCGGCAGGCGCAGGCGGAAGGTCGTCATGACCGCTAAGCTGTCAGGATATCCGGTGTTCCAGCTTGACGGCGTTGCTGAACAAGCGAGCGAATCATTAAAACCGGTTCAGACGGGCCGGGTCACTGATGTGGTCGGAACCCTGATTCGGGCCAGCGGCGTGTCAGCGCGAGTCGGGGAGTTATGCCAACTGTTCGATACACAGACCGGTTTTGAAGCCCTGGCCGAAGTCAGCGGCTTTTCGTCGGGTGACGTCTTGTTGAGCCCCCTGGGGTCAGTCGATGGTCTTAGCCCGACAACACAGGTGGTCGCCCTCAAACGCGATCACAGGGTCTGTGTCGGGGACTTTCTGCTCGGACGGGTTGTCGACGGGATGGGGCGACGATTCGTCGATACGGACATGCTGGTCACCGATGACCGGATTACCGTGCCGGTCTGGGGTGAGGCACCGTCACCGTTTGAGCGAAAACCTATTCGGTCTGCGATGGCGCTTGGGGTCCGGGCGATCGATGGTCTGCTAACCATGGGTCATGGTCAACGAGTCGGGATATTCGCGCCGGCCGGTTGTGGCAAGAGCACCTTGATGTCCATGATGTGCCGCAATGCTGATGTTGATGTCACGATAGTCGCTCTGGTGGGCGAGCGCGGGCGAGAGGTGCTTGAATTTGTTGAAGAGGCCTTGACGCCGGAAACCCGACAAAAGACGGTGCTGGTCGTGGCCACTTCCGACCGTCCGCCCACTGAACGCCTGAAAGCGTCTTTTGTGGCGACTGCATATGCGGAGTATTTCCGTAGTCAGGGCAAGTCGGTTTTGTTGTTGGTTGACTCTGTCACCCGGTTGGCGCGAGCGGCGCGGGAAATCGGTCTTGCGGCGGGCGAGCCTGCCACCCGACGCGGTTTTCCGCCCAGCGTCTTTACCTTGTTGCCGAAATTGTTTGAGCGGGCCGGGAGCTATCGCAACGGGTCGATTACCGCGTTCTATACCGTGCTGGAAGAGTCCGATGATCACACCGATCCGGTGGCGGAAGAGGTCAGGTCGCTGCTTGACGGGGCGATTTCCCTGTCGCGTCAGTTATCGGGTAGCGGCCATTTCCCTGCCATTGACATCCTGTCCAGCATCAGTCGGCTGATGCCGCGACTGGTATCGCCGGATCATCAGTCGATGGCGTTGCGGGCGCGCCAGCTACTCGCCCGATATAGCGACGTGGAGTTGTTATTGCGTATTGGTGAATATCAACGCGGCGTCGACGATGTTGCCGATGCGTCTATTGATGCTCATGAACCGATGATTTCATTTCTTCAGCAAACCCCAGAGGAAACCGTCGATACTGATGAGACGCTGCGGGTATTGACCGAGTCGCTGCGATGATCGATGCCGTTCAACTCTCCGCCTTGCAGACAACCCGGCAGTTGCGGTGTGATCAGGCCGAACTTGCTGAACGCAACAGTCACCGTAGGCTGACTGATTTGCTGGCGCGACAGGTCGCGCTGGTGTCCGAGCAACAAATGTTTGATCGACAGAGCATGGCACTCGCTGTGGCTGTCAATGCCAGAGTCATTGCCGGTGTTGCACCCGTCCAGACGATTGACTGGTTGCACACTGAACGTTTAGTTCAGCGGGCCGGGCTTGCGGACCGGCTTGCCGGGCTTGATCGTTCCATTGCCGTTGCCCGGTCCGATCTGAGCACGGCCCGGAAGACCCGCCGCACGGCACAAGTCCGGCTCGAGAAAATCAAGTCGGTTGCCAGCGAACTTGCCCGGGAGGAAACCCGGCGCCAGGAACGACTGGCCGGTATGGCTCAGGACGAACTCAATGCTGAACATGTGGCGACGAACCGGCGGTTTGCTGCGCGGCGCAAACAGGAAGCCCATGTCTGAGTCGGCCATCATTCACTCTTTTGCGGGCACGACTGACTGGCTGGCCCGTCTGAAACGTTATTCGCGTGACGCGTTGCGGTTTTCCCATGCCGCCCATTCGATGGGCGTCTGGACTGATGACACCGCGAACTCCACAGTGACCTGGGCGCAGGGCGGGCCGCTTGGCCGGGTTCCGGGCTTACGGTGCGACAGCGCAAGAGGACAGTTCTGGTTTGGCCTGTCGGACTGGTCCGGTTTGCACCCGGCTTTGGTTGTTGAGCGCAACGACATACCGGCTTCGGTTCGTTGTGGGCTGATGGAATCCGTGACACAGGTCTTGATCGGGCAACTGCAACGCCTGGTTGGCGGGCCGGTGTCGGTGGTTGCCGTGGAAACCGAGTCCGACCGGCTGCAACAGGAATTGCCACTCTGTGCCGGGTTTACCTGGGCCGGACCGGCCGGCGATGGCAGCCGCCTGGTACAAGCGCAGTTCCGGGCGACGGTTGCGATGCTCGACCGGGCCGAGTCGCTTGCGGCACTGGCCAATGCCGGCAGCCCGCTACTGGCCGAGTTGCCGATGCACTTGCCGGTTCTGGCCGGAGTCAGCCGGCTCACGATCACACAGTTTCGGTCGCTTCGGGTCGGCGATGTGCTTCGTCCGAGCCCGCCGATCGCGGTTGACCAGCCATTGCGAGTGGAAGTGCCGCTCGGGCGCCAGGCGGGCCGCCGGCTGCGCGCCCGTGTCACCCAACAATCCCTGATCCTGGAGAATCTGATGAACGCCAGAATAGATCCCCCCCCTGTTGCCGCCACAGATCTCGATTCTGTCGCCAAAGAATTACCGCTTGATCTGGATGATGTCGACCTGGAAGTAGCCATTGAAATCGGGCAACTCAATGTCACGGTCGGCCAGCTCAGTAATCTCAAGCCTGGCCAGGCACTGGCGCTGGCGCGCGGGATTAATCCTGCTGCAGTCCGGTTGACTGTCAAAAATCAGATGGTAGCCACCGGCGAGCTGGTCGCAGTGGGTGATGAGTTCGCGGTAATGATCAAATCTCTGGGTGGAAGCCGTCGTGGGCAATCTGCCTGATCCCATTACGTTAATTCCGTTTCTGTTTGCTTTGGCATTTGTGCCGATAGCAGCGGTAATGGTCACGGCTTATACAAAACTGGTGGTGGTTTTTGCTTTGCTCAGAAACGCGCTGGGCTTGCAACAGGTGCCGCCGCCAATGGTCACCAACGGGCTCGCCTTGGTTTTGACCTTTTTTATTATGTACCCGGTGATTCAGCAGGTTTTGCAGGCCATGGACCCGGTAACTGGTTTGCCACCGGCTGGTATGTCATTGCTTGATCTGTTGCAGATCGCCAAGGAGCCGCTGCGAGAATTTCTGGGGACTCATGCCAGCGCACGAGAGGTGGCGTTCTTTTCCGAGTCTGCACAACGAATCGCCCGGCCGGAGCTGGCGTCATCAATCAGTGCGAAAGACTTTGTCGTATTGATACCGGCCTTCACGATTTCGGAGCTGACCGAAGCGTTTCTGATCGGATTTCTGTTGTTCCTGCCGTTCGTCGTGATTGACCTAATCGTCGCGAACGTCTTGCTCGCGCTTGGCATGATGATGATGCCACCTCCAGTGGTTGCGTTGCCGTTCAAGATACTGTTGTTCGTCATGCTGGACGGCTGGTCCCGGCTGGCGCATTCCCTGACGATGAGCTACTTCTGAAATGAATACCGACTTCATTGTCGAGATTACCCAACAGGCTCTGGCCTTGACGTTGTGGCTGGGTGGGCCGCTGGTGGCTGCTGCTGCATTGATCGGACTAATCGTCAGCTTTTTTCAGGCGATTACCCAGATTCAAGACCAGACGCTGGCATTCGGATTCAAGCTGTTGGTTGTCTTCGGTTTGCTGGCCATTCTGGGTGCGTGGATGGGCGGAATGCTGGTTCAGTTTGGTGACCGAATCTTTGACACAATTACCGGCATCAAATAGGTGATGGACGGCTTCGATGTTGAAACCCTCGATATCGAAAACCTGAGCGCCTACGCGGTGCAAGTGCTTGCACTGGTGCCGCGTGTGATGGTTGCCACGATGTTGATTCCGGTGTTTGCCAGCCGCTATCTGCCCGCCGGAGCGAGATTTGGGGTGGCACTGGCCATGGTCTGGGTCGCTGCTCTCGCTGAGCCGCTGGACTCCGCGGCGACCGGTGCCAGCGGTGCTGCCTACGGACTCTTGTTGTTGAAAGAAGCGGGCATCGGGCTGATGATTGGCTTGTCTTTTGCAATGGTCTTCTGGGTTGCCCGAGCTATCGGTGAGTTGGTTGACTACCAAACCGCATCGACTTTTTCTCAGAACACCGATCCGGTCAACGGGCAGAACGCGTCGACTCTGGGCATGTTCATTGAGAAGGTATTTATCGTCTACACGGTGGCCGCAGGCGGACTGCTGATATTCGCCGAGGTCTTGTTGCTCAGTTACTCCCTGTGGCCGGTAGGGCAATTGGTTCCAGATCTGATTCAACGAGCCAGCCCTTTGCTGATCATGGAAACATCGCGGTTGTTTGCGTTGGGATTGCTGCTTGCCGGCCCGATGATGTTGATTGTATTCATGATTGACATCGGATTCGGCCTGATTGGACGCACCGCGCCGCAGTTGAATCTGCTCAACCTGACGCTGCCTCTCAAGGCGCCGGTTGCAGTATTTGTTCTGATGCTCGCGTTGCCTTTTTTACTCTCACGGCTCTTCAGTGCGCTGGGCAGCGTGCGCACGGCCTTGGTGACTTTGCTCAATGGCTGACAAGAACGACGAGTCGCGCGATCAAAAACCGACGGCCAGGAAACTGCGTGAGGCGCGCCGCAAAGGCCAGGTCGCGCAGAGCAGGGAGTTGACCGGCGCTTTAGCGCTAGCGGTCGGGGCGCTGGTTCTGGTGGTGATGTTGCCGGGGTTGTCGGTGCAGCTTTCCGGGCTTTTTTCAATCGTCTGGGGCTCGAGTGCGCAAGTTCAGAATCTCAGTCTGGGCGCGACGGTCTACCAGGCGTTCTGGTTGCTGGTCGTAGCAACTCTGACCGTCGTTGCCGCCGTCATGGTGACGGCTATTGTGGTGTCCCGTCTGCAAACCGGCTCCATATTCAGCATCGAGCCGGTCAAGGCAAAACTGGAGCGGGTCAGTCCCGTGACTAATCTGAAGAATATCCTCTCGATCAAGTCGGTGGTTATGCTCGCCCTGATGGTGTTCAAGTCTGCAGTGATCGGTTTGGGGATCTGGGTGGTCTTCAGCGCTTACTTTGGAGACGCTATTCGTATGGTGCTGGGCGGGGCCGGCGCCGCCATTGCAGTTTCCGGCGGTGCGATTACCTCGCTCCTGATGTGGGGGGTGGTTGGCTTTATCCTGATGGCAGGCCTGGACTTTGCCTTTCAGCGCTTTAACTATCAACGCGAGATGAAGATGTCGCGGCGTGAAATTAAACGAGAGGTCAAGGAAGATGAAGGCGACCCGATCATCAAGTCGGCCCGTCGCCAGAGTGGGCAGGAAATCGGGGTTAACGACCAGCTGCAATATATTGACCGCGCTTCAATCATATTGTGTGATCACAAGGGCCGTACGATTGTCATGATCTATCTGCCTGACCAGCAAGCCAAACCGATTGTGGTGTTGAAAGCCGCCGGGTCGCTGGCGCAGCGGGTGATCGGGATGGGGCAACAACATGGCCGGCCGGTCGTCTATGAGAGCGCTCAGCTTGACGAACTCTGGCCGTATGCGCGGGCCAGTTTCACCGTGCCGGATCAATTCGCGGCTCCGATGATCAAACTGATTGAACAAGCGGCTTAAGCCTTCACTTAGCTGTCACGAATGGCAGCAAAGATCGGCGTAAGTGGTGCTGGATAGGCTCTGATAATGGCAAATCTGGATGTTTCCGCATTAAGAAGTAGCGCCGGGGTTTCCGGGTTTGGCCGGCTTGGCGATCTGTCTCTGGCTGTCGTCGCGCTGTTGGTCATCGCGATGATGGTATTGCCTCTGCCGCCGTGGGTGCTCGACACGCTGGTCGCGGTCAACATTGCGTCCGGTATCACGCTGCTGTTGTTTGCGTTATATGTCTCAAGCCCGATGGCTTTTTCAACATTTCCGTCAGTCTTGCTGTTTGTCACGCTGTTTCGCATTGCGTTGAATGTCGCCACGACCCGCCAGATCCTGCTGAACGCGCATGCTGGCGAAATTATCGATACATTCGGGCGAGTGGTGGTCGGCGGTAGTCTGCTCGTCGGTATGGTGATCTTTTTGATTATCACGGTTGTGCAGTTCGTCGTCATTGCGAAAGGCTCAGAGCGGGTCGCCGAAGTTGGCGCACGGTTTACGCTGGATGCAATGCCCGGTAAACAGATCGCTATCGATTCAGACTTAAGGGCCGGCCTGATCTCTCAGGCAGAGGCGTTGCGCCAGCGTCATAACCTGGGACTGGAAAGTCAATTCTATGGTTCGATGGACGGCGCGATGAAGTTCGTCAAAGGCGATGCGATTGCCAGCATTGTGATTGTCGCGGTGAACCTGTTGGGCGGTATGGCGGTTGGGGTGCTGGTCAACGACATGAGCGCCGGCGATGCGGTGGCCCGCTATTCGGTGCTTTCTATTGGTGATGGTCTGGTCACGCAGATTCCCGCTCTGTTCATTTCAATGGCTGCCGGAATCGTCGTGACCCGGTCAGCCGATGACGACAATGAACATCTGGCCGCGCAGATTTCACGGCAATTCGGTGCTCAGCCGCGCTCGCTGATCCTGGCGGGCGTGGCGATTACTCTGTTTGGTCTAGTACCGGGCTTTCCGATTCTGCCGTTCTTGTTGATTGGCGCGACGATTGCCTGGATAGGTTACCGTCAAGGCAAGACCCTGGTTGAGCGTCTTGCCAGCGATGCCGGTGCTCTGGTGCCGATGGCGGCGGCTGACGGCGATCCGAATCCGGCCAGGGTCACCACAACAGAGGCGGCCTCTTATGCACTACTGGCGTTGCGTTTCAATCCCGCGGCCGTGCGGCGTCAGTCGCTGTTGCCGCTGAACGATGCGATTGGCATCTTGCGCCAGCGCTGGCGGTTCGATATCGGCGTGCCGTTTCCCGGCGTCGGACTACGGACAGCCGAGGCGCTCGATGAGCGTGAGATCCAGGTGCAACTGGGTGAGTCAGTGGTCTCGTCCTTACGCCTGGATGCGCCGGTCACTGTCCAGACGCTGGCACAGTCGGGTACCGACTTGCTGAATGACGTGGTTCGCCAGCATGCTGCGCGAATGGTCGGTATTCAGGAAGCCCGGTGGTTGCTCAACCAGACTGAGCGGACCTACCCGGATCTGGTGCGCGAGGCCGGCCGGGTGGCGGATCTGCCGACGACTGCCGGCATTCTGGCGGAACTGGTCGCCGGCGGCGTGCCGCTCAGAGACATGCGCAGTGTTTTGGAGACGCTTGTCGCCCGGCATACCCCGGAGACGACCCGGGTGATGCAGGTCGAACGCATCCGCCAAGCCTGCTCGCAACTGATCTGTGAAAGCCTGGTTGCTGCCGATGGCTCTCTCAGTGTGATGATTCTTGCCGCGGATGCCGAGCAGGCCTTGTCGCAGGAATCACTGGCGGGCAATGACCCGGAGCAGCCCGCTCAATGGACGATCGATATTATTGAACGCCTGTCTTCTGCCATCAAAGTAGAAGCCGCACGGCTAGGGCCGGATTACCGGCCGGTGTTACTGGCTTCCATGTCGTTGCGAGCGGGTTTGCAACGGCAGTTGCCGGCGTTTGTACCGGGCTTGCGAATCATTTCTCACGCTGAGGTAGCGCCGGGTTCGCCCCTGAAAGCCGTCGCGAGTATTGCCTTGCCTAAAGAGCCGCTGCCGCTGCCGCTGCCCCGGCGCCAGGGGTCAACTCCTTCTAACGATGATCAGGTTGCCGCCTAATGAACCGACTACTTCAATTACCCGGCAGGGGAATGCGCCATCTGTTGCTGACACTTCTTGGGCTGGCGGCGACCGCCTGCGCGCCGACCGCCGGATTGTCTCCGGGCTGGCAGATCAGCGAACCCGAGGCTCTGGATATCAGGCAGGTGTGGCAGGCGGATTCAGTGACCTGGATACGCTTTGGCTATCACGTGCCCAGTGCGTTGCAGGTGGTATCGGTGAAGGGCCAGCCATTGACTTGGGCGCGGTCCGGACGGGTTATCGGCGTTCGAAATCAGCCGGCCGCACTGCAGGTCACGCTCGGTTCGCTGCGTTCTGCAGTGACCTACCGCGGTCCTGATGATCAGCAAGCAGGTCATGGCCTGCTTGCTGAACCGGATCGCGAGTTTATTCTTGCCCGCTTGCAATCGTTGCCAGCGGTCACAACGCCTGGCACGGCCGCGCCGCGGGTCGTGCAAACCGGGCGACCGTCCACTGACGGTGATAACCTGGCCTGGTCTGCTGACTGGCGAGCCCACGCCGGGCCCGCCGGGTTATCCAGTCGTATGGTCGGCAATGGTTCAGACGCGGTCATCGCGTTTGTCGGCAGCGCGATGCTCCCCAACGATGCCGGGCCGGTAATCGATCAGATGGCCGAAATTGCCCGGGCGAAAACCGGCGTGCTAATGATTCGAGCTGATGTTGATTCATCCGCTGACAGCGAGCAACGCGCCCTGGCGGTGCGTCGTGCCAAGCTTGTTGCCCGCTTGCTGGAGCGCACTGGCGTCGCGCCCGACCGACTCGTCGTTGCTTCAGTCAGAGATCGGCTCGACCCGGTGCGGCAAGCCGGCCTGGACTCGTCAATTCGGGCGGATACTCAACCGGTCCATATTTCGTTTAAGGCAATCGCCAGCGTTGCCAACTCTCAGCGCAGAGACAATGGATAGACCCGGCCGCTGTCGGTCAGCGACCGGCCTCCGGCAGCGCCATCAGCCTCTGAGGCGCCGGCAATAATCAGACGTCCATCCGCTGAGATCGCCACCGAACGGCCCATGTCCTGAGCATTGCTATCGTCGTCAGCGGGCGTAATTTTGGCCGTGTGCTGCCACTGACCGTCATTGACAAAAACATGGACTGCGCCGCGTGGCCGGTACAACACCGGCGAAGGCAGCTCGAGTTGGTCTCCGCTCATGCCAACCGCCAGTGTCCGGCCATCGGGCGTGATCGCGAGCGATTCACCAAAGCGGTCTGATTGCGCTCTGGGTCGCGGGTCCGCCAGAACGCCGCCCGGCTGCCATGCCAACAGGTTTCGGTTGTAGATGTCGACATACCCGGGCGGGTAGTCAATCAGTCCGGAGCCGGTTTGCTCAGCGTAGCCGGTGAAGTCTCCGCCGACCGCGAGGCGGCTGCCAGCATCGTCAATGGCCAACGACTGTCCGAACGCCTGGTAACGCTGCGGCTGTTGCGGCTTGAGCATTGCTTCGAGCGAATAGCCGTCGCCTTGCCGTCTAAAAATATAAGCGGCGCCGGTGCGCTCAGAGTCAGGGGTGCCGGGTAGGCGTTGCTCCACAACGCCGCTACCACCGCTCGATTCGCGCGGCGCTCCGACAACAACCCGGTTGCCGTCACCGCTGACAACGACTGAATGGCCAAACTGATCGTTTACTGCGGGCTCTGGTGCGCGTAATAGAGCCGTTTGCTGCCACCGACCCGACTCGTCCAGGCTGAACACGTAAGCGGCGCCGGAATCGCGCAGTCGCTGTGCGGCATCCGGCTCGCCAGTCACCGTGCCGTAGTCGCGCGTGGGCGCGCCGGCGACAATTGTCTTGCCATCGGCTGAGATCGTGACGCTCGAGCCGAGGCGGTCCAGCGTCAGGCCATTATCTGCCCGGAGGATTGCCGTCTCGTGCCAGGTCTGGCCATCGGTCCGGGTAAAGACGAACAATGCACCGGACTCAATCCGGCTTGTCTCGCCGATACCGTCGCGAGTGCCGTTAGCCGTCCTGGCGCCAACAACTAAAGTATTGCCATCAGCCGACAAGCTGATCGCCGAGCCAAATGCCGGTGCGAACTCACCGCGCAACAAGACAGATGCTTTGATATAGGTCTGGAAGATCCAGTCTTGCGAACCGCTTCGGCTGAACAAATACACCGCGCCGCGGAATGCGCCTTGCTCCTGTTGTTGTGAGGCGTTGACGCCGAGAGCGGCACTTCTTTCTTGCGGCGCACTGATTGCCAGTGTGTTGCCGTCTGCCGATAAAGCGACCCGAAAGCCAAAACGATTGGTCTGTCCGGCGTTTGGGGCAACAACAACCGGGTCTTTGGTCCAGCCGGCGTTATCGGGCGCGCCAGGATCGCTGGCGACCGAGTCATTGCTGCCACCGCCGCCACCGCAACCGGCAAGAACCAGTAACAGGCCTAGATCGGTGCTCAGGTGTTTGCGTCGCATGCTGGTCTCGAAAGAGCTGAAAGTCGGGTGTCATTCTGAATCGGAAAACAGGTTTGCTGAAACGACGATACCGGTGTTCACGAACCCTAACGAGACATAACACATTGCATCGATGGTTTTAATGGTGCTTGTGCTTTTGATGCTGATGGTGGCTCTGGCCGCCGCCATGCGGTTGGACCTGAACCGTAACCTCGACCGTTCCGGCTTGTTCAAATTCCATCGTCACCGGAAACGACTCATTTAGCTTCAGAGGCTGTTTCAGGTTCATTAGCATCAAGTGGTAGGCGTCCGCTTTCCCGCGCTCGAAGCTGACTGGCTTGTCCGGGGAGATTTCAATCGCTTCAACCTGGCGCATCCGCATGATGTCGCCATCCATTTTCATTCGATGCAGTTCAACGGTTGCGGCAACCGGTGAGCTGGCGGCAATGAGTTTGTCTGGTCTTGCGCCGGTGGTTGAGACTGATTCAAAAAAAACGCCGCCAGTTTTGAGGCCTGGCACTGTAGGGGCTGATTTCGGGCTAACCAGTGTGATCGGCCCGACGGAAAATTCGGCTGCGATAACAGCGCTAGATAAGCTCAGGGTCAGGACGGCAAATACGGTTTTGAAAGTTTTCATTGGGATATTCCTTACGGCGCGCGCATGCAGCACGAGCCAGTCATTAGATCTGGTGTGAACAAGTCTGGGGTGACACTAACGTGTCAGCTGATCGGGGCGAGCGGGGCGGGGGGCGCCCGGGTCTGTGCGCCAGGCACCACCGGCGGGCGGGCGGGGGGCTCAACGGCGGCTAAGCCATGGCTTGCCGGGCGGGCCGGCTGCCGCCAATCGACAGCTGTCGCCCAGGTGTCCAGACCTTCATGGCCGCCGCCAATACAGGCGTTGCAATGGCCGGGGCTGGCGTTCTCGGGGCTGGTGACCGGCCCAGTGAGCTGGTCCGCGCTGATCATCCGGATGCCCGCTGAGGTACAGACAGCAATCATCTGGTTGCCGAGACCGGCATTGCCGGACACCCAGGCCTGGGCCAGTCCGGGGAGCGCCAGATTGCCAAGCAGTGACAGGATCAGCAACCGCGCCCAGACGCCGGCATTCAGGCGCCGGCTAGCGCGGCCGCCCAGCCTGTGAGGGCCGCCGGAATGGGAGCGATCGAGGGCAGACATAACGCGCTGATTATAGCCGAGCCGCCAGGCGACCCATTGCCGCAAATCAAGTGTGCCGGGCTTTCTGGTGGCGTCCAGGGCAAGCGCGCGGTCTGTCGCGTCTATTACTGCCGGCGTCTTTGCAATAGTCTGAGCAGGGCTTGCCTGCCGGTTCCTTCGGGCATATTGGCGACCGCCGCATTCATGTCCGCAAGGGCGGCGGCGCTGATCAGCTGCTTGCGCGAGGCTGGTGCGGCATTGGTCGGGGCCTTTTTGGCCTGCGGGCGGAATTTGATCTGAACCAGTCCGGGAAGCAATGGCTTCAGCCGGTCGATCATCGACGGTTCCATTTGCCGGCATTTGGCTGCAACGGCCGCGTTAACCGTGCCGATCAGCAGGCCTTCATGGCGCACCGCAAGCACCGTCAGCCCTAATCTGGCCCAGTGCGCATCCAGAATCTGCTGGGTGCGACGCAACAGATCGACCCTGTCGGCGACCGCCTGATAGGCCTCGTTGCCCTCAAGATGGGCGATTGCAGTTTTGGGCGGTTCTCGCAGTTTCATGAGGGAGGCTGAAGGTCAGTCCGGTTTTACTATGAAATTCAAATGCTTAGCTCAGGCCGACTTCGATGCAGCAGGGTGACACCTTGAATCTGTCCGGCCCACCCACATGATAAGATTTTCGGTTACGTTTGGGGCGATGCGTCTTTCGCACTCAAACCCTTACCAGGTGCGCCTTTGCGCCTGACCCCGATGCTCAGTTGACGGCACCAGTTTACGACCCCTGGTGTTTGATCGAAACAGCCTCGGGAGTTGAATGCCAATACGGCTGGACGAATGATTTCAAAACTACTGACCCGATTGTTTGGAAGTCGGAATGACCGACTTCTGAAGACTTATGAAAACTCCGTGGCGCAAATCAACGCGCTTGAGCCGGAGATGCAACAGCTCACCGACGAGCAGATTGCCGAAAAGACGGCGGAGTTCAAGTCTCGTGTGGAAAAAGGCGAGACCCTCGACGCGCTGTTACCCGAAGCTTTTGCACTGTGCCGTGAGGCCAGCGTACGGGCCCTGAAGATGCGCCACTTCGATGTCCAGATGATCGGCGGCATGGCCTTGCATAACGGCAAGATCTCCGAGATGCGAACGGGTGAAGGCAAGACCCTGATGGCGACGTTGCCGTGCTACCTGAATGCGCTCAGTGGCAAAGGCGTTCATGTCGTGACGGTGAATGACTATCTCGCGTCGCGGGACGCTGCCTGGATGGGCCGGCTCTACAATTTTCTGGGCCTGACAGTCGGGACGGTGTTATCCCAGCAGCCCACCGAGGAGAAAAAGGCAGCCTATGCAGCCGATATCACCTACGGCACCAACAATGAGTTCGGATTCGACTATCTGCGCGACAACATGGAGTATTCCGTGGAAGACCGTCGCCAGCGTGGACTCAATTTCGCGGTGGTTGACGAGGTCGATTCAATCCTGATCGATGAGGCGCGCACGCCGTTGATCATCTCCGGCCAGGCGGACGATCACACCGAGCTGTATCAACAGGTTAATTCCGTCCCGCCGATGCTCGACGAAATGTCTCAGGAGCCCAAGCCCAACGAAGAAGAGCCGCCGGGAGACTACTGGATTGACCGCAAAGGGCATCAGGTTCATTTGTCCGAAGCGGGTCATGAAAAAGCCGAGAGAATTCTCGGCGAGATCGGTCTGTTGCCCGAAGGCGCCAGTCTTTACGACACGACCAACATCTTGTTGATGCATCACATGATGGCGGCGTTGCGTGCCTATACCTTGTTTCAGAAAGACACGCACTATGTCGTGCAGAACGGCGAGGTGATCATTGTTGACGAATTTACCGGCCGGTTGATGCAGGGGCGGCGCTGGTCAGATGGTTTGCATCAGGCCGTCGAGGCCAAGGAAGAGGTGACGATCCAGGCAGAAAACCAGACGCTGGCTTCGATTACTTTCCAGAACTACTTCCGGATGTACACCCGGTTGTCAGGCATGACCGGTACAGCTGATACCGAGGCATTTGAGTTCCAGGAAATCTACGGTCTGGAGACGGTCATTATTCCGACCCATCGCCCGATGGTTCGGGACGATCGGCAGGATCAGGTATTCCGCACTGCCGATGAAAAACACGGTGCCATCCTCAACGACATCCGTGATTGTCATGAGCGTCAGCAGCCAGTACTGGTCGGCACGACTTCAATCGAAAATTCTGAACTGTTGTCTGCGCTGCTGACTGACGCCGGCCTGAAGCACAACGTGCTCAATGCCAAACAACACGAACGTGAAGCCGAAATTGTCGCCGAAGCGGGTGTGCCCGGCGCAATCACGATTGCCACCAATATGGCAGGCCGGGGTACCGACATCGTGCTTGGTGGCAATGTCGATAAACGGGTAGATGCTGTGGTGACTGACGAGTCCATCACGGATGAGGCCGAACGTCAGGCCCAGATTGACAAGATCCGGGCCGACTGGAAGCCGCTGCATGAACAGGTGCTTCAATCCGGAGGCTTGCATATTATTGGTACCGAGCGTCATGAATCGCGCCGGATTGACAACCAGTTGCGCGGTCGTGCCGGGCGTCAGGGCGATGCCGGATCGTCGCGCTTTTACCTGTCAATGGATGACCAGTTACTGAAGATCTTCGCGGGTGACCGGTTGAAGGCGGTCATGGATCGTCTCAAACTGCCAGAAGGCGAACCCATTGAAGCCGGCATGGTGACCCGGTCTATCGAAGGCGCGCAGCGCAAGGTCGAAGCGCGTAACTTTGATATTCGTAAGCAATTACTCGAATACGATGACGTGTCCAACGATCAACGTAAAGTGGTCTATGCTGACCGAAACGAGCTGATGGAATCTGCTGACCTGTCCACTCGTGTAACTGAATTGCGTCATGACGCGTTCACCGATGTTTTCCGCGCTCACATTCCCGAAGAAAGCGTCGAAGAGCAATGGGAAGTCGAAAAACTGGAAGCCGTGCTGGCCGCTGACTGGCAACTCGAATTGCCAGTGGCCCGGATTCTTGAAGAAGACTCCGCCTCCAACGACGACACCTTGCTTGAGACACTGCTGGAAACCGCTGATGCTGCTTACAACGCCAAAGTTGAGGCAGTCGGGCAAGACGTCTTTGCCGGCTTTGAGCGCTCCATCATGTTGCAGGCAATCGATCAGCAGTGGCGTGAACACTTGTCGGCTCTGGATCACTTGCGCCAGGGAATCCATCTGCGTGGCTATGCGCAAAAGAACCCGAAGCAGGAATACAAGCGTGAAGCCTTCGAGCTGTTCAACATGATGCAGACGCGGGTGCGCGATGATGTGACCCGGGTTTTGCTGACGGTCCAGATTCAGTCGCCGGAAGACGCCGAAGCGGTTGAGGACAACGCGCCCAGTTACTCCAATGTCAGTTATACCCATAATGAATTTACTGATCCGGGTTTGCTGGAAGGCGCTGCTCAGGCAGAGGCAGATCCTGAGTCGGTGGCACTGGCAGCGCAGCAGGCTCCAGAGGTCGATGAGTCTACCCAACAGCCGTTCCGTCGTTTTGGCGGCAAAATCGGTCGCAACGATCCCTGTCCCTGCGGATCGGGCAAGAAGTACAAGCAATGTCACGGCAAGTTGAACTGATTTTGGATTCGGCCCTGTTATGCCAGTAAATCTCACTGAACCGCTGCCGCAGGATTTACCTCCGGTTGCGGGCGTCACAATGGCGTCTGCCTCGGCAGGGATTCGGTCGCGCGGCGGCGATGACGTATTGGTCATGCAGTTTGCCGAAGGCACCCAATGTGCCGCGGTATTTACCCGAAACCGGTTTAGTGCCGCACCCGTCATACTTGGCCGTGAGCACGTCCAGCGCGATGCTGGCGGGATTCGCGCGCTGCTGGTCAATGCCGGCAATGCCAATGCCGGCAATGGGGAAGCGGGCCTGGCTGCTGCCCGCCGCACCTGTGAGGCGCTGGCCGCTGAGTTGGCCTGCTCACCGCAGGGCATTTTTCCAATGTCTACCGGTGTGATTCTCGAGCCTTTGCCCGTCGCGAAAATTACAGCCGTGTTGCCGAAAATCTGTCAATCGCAGCAAGCCGACGGCTGGTTGTCGGCCGCCCGCGCCATCATGACAACCGACACATTGCCCAAAGCGGTCTCACGTACTGTTTCGGTGAACGGGCAGACGGCTGTTGTTTCCGGAATCACCAAGGGAGCGGGCATGATCCGCCCGGACATGGGCACAATGCTCTGCGTCATAGCTACTGATGCCGGCGTGCCTGCGACCTTGCTCGACCAATGGCTGCGCGAATCGACCGATGCGAGTTTTAACCGAATTACCGTCGATGGCGATACCTCAACCAATGACACCGTTCTGTTGGCCGCCACTGGTGCCGGCGGCGTAACAATCGAATCGCCCGAGAGCGAAGGCGCCGAGTCGCTGCGCCGTGCGATCAGCGAGGTGTCGCTGGCGCTGGCCCAGGCGATCATCCGTGACGCTGAAGGCGCGACTAAATTTGTCACTATCGCGGTTAACGGGGCGGCTTCGGTTCACGAAGCCAGTTCGGTTGCGTATACGGTCGCTCATTCGCCTCTGGTCAAGACCGCATTCTTTGCCAGCGACCCGAACCTGGGCCGCCTGCTCATGGCTATTGGCAATGCCGACATTAACGATCTTGACCCCGGCAAAGTCGATTTGTATCTCGACGAAGTGTTGGTTGTGAAGGCGGGGGGCCGTGACCCGGGTTATCAGGAAGCTGACGGTCAGCGCGTGCTGAATCAAGCGGAATTTTCGGTGACCATTAACCTGAATCGTGGAACGCAGCAAACCACCGTCTGGACATCGGACCTGTCGCATGACTATGTTTCGATCAACGCCGATTATCGGAGCTGATCAATTCAGTCGGGGCCCGTTTTTTTGTTTTTTCTATTGATACCTTTATTCCGGAGTGTGCATGTCTGACACGGCCCGACTGATTGAGCGCGCCGAGCAACTTATCGACCAATTTGAACGACTGTTGCCGCGTATGACTGAACCTGACTGGAATGCCGCGACCGCGTTTCGCTGGCGTCGTCGTCAAAGTGCGTTTGGCGTACACGGGGAGTTGCAGGCGGTGCACTCGCTATCATCAATCAGCCTGGATGACTTACAGAATATTCAGGATCAGAAAGAACAGATAGAGCGCAATACCCGGCAGTTTGTTCGACGATTGCCGGCAAACAATGTTTTGCTAACGGGCTCTCGCGGAACGGGCAAGTCTTCAATGATCAAGGCGTTGCTGAATCATCTTGCCCCGGAAGGTCTACGTCTGATCGAGGTTGATAAATCGGATCTGGTCGATCTGGGTGACATTGTCGAAATGGTGGCCGCCCGTCCTGAGCGATTCATTATTTTTTGCGATGACTTGTCGTTTGAGGAAGGAGAGCCGGGTTACAAAGCGCTCAAGAGCGTTCTGGACGGTTCGGTTGCCGCGCAGTCGGATAATGTGCTGGTTTACGCCACCAGCAATCGCCGCCATCTGATGCCTGAGTACATGAAAGAAAATCTCAGTGCGCGCCACCAGGAAGATGGTGAAATTCATCCCGGCGAGACCGTCGAGGAAAAGATCTCGTTGTCGGAGCGTTTCGGTCTCTGGGTCAATTTCTATCCGTTCCGCCAGGACGACTATCTGACCGTCGTCGGGCATTGGCTGCACCATTTTGGTTGTGATTCTGCTGCGGTGCACGAGGCGCGAGCGGATGCGCTGCGATTTGCCCTGGAGCGAGGCTCCCGGTCGGGTCGGGTTGCCTGGCAATTTGCCCGTGACTACGCCGGTCAGCACGGCATGCAGGCTCCGGCGACCTGACCCACAGGTAGCTTCAGGTCCAACGCCTGTACACTGGCACGATCACAAGATTCGAGGGGATCTGAATTGACTGCTGTGTTGTTCTCCAACGCGACTCTCGTCGACGGCACGTCGGTTGAGCCGCGCCCGGATTTTCATTTGCTGGTCGAGGATGACCGCATCAAGGAAATCTCGGACAAACCCATCCACAGCCAGCTTGAGCAGTTGCGCCGGATAGACCTGGCCGGCGCCACACTGATGCCCGGCCTGATTGATGCCCATGTGCATGTCAAGGCAACCGTGATGAGTCTCGGCTCGTTAAACAATATGCCAAGCACCTACTTGTTCGCGGGCGCCGCGAACATCATGGAAGACATGTTGATGCGCGGGTTCACGACGGTGCGCGATGCCGCCGGGGCGGACCGGGGGCTGGCCGATGCGGTCGACCATGGCTTGTTGGTGGGGCCGCGGTTGTTCGTCTCCGGTCTGGCATTGTCGCAAACCGGCGGCCATGCCGATTTCAGACCGCCCACCGAATCTGCTGCGGTCATAACCTGTGCCTGTCAGGTCAATACTCAGCAACTCGGCCGGATCGCCGACGGGGTCGATGAGTGCCGCCGGGCGGCGCGCGACGAGTTGCGCAAAGGGGCCCACCAGTTGAAGATCATGGCCGGTGGCGGGGTCGCCTCTCCGACCGACCCTATCCAGAACACGCAGTATTCAGTCGAAGAAATGACCGCCATCGTTGAGGAGTGCAAGGCATGGCACACCTATGCACTGGCGCACGCCTATACACCGGCCGCGATCAGCCGGGCGATCCGGTGTGGCGTCCGGTCTATTGAGCATGGCAATCTGATAGATACCGAGACTGCCGCCCTGATGGCCGAACACGACGCATTTCATGTTCCGACCGGGATTACCTATCTTGCGCTGAATAAGCACGGGCGGGAACTTGGTATGCCAGATGTGTCAATGGGCAAACTGCAGGAGATTATCGACGCCGGGCTGAGGGCTGTCGAGATCAGTCGGGATGCCGGGGTCAATATTGGCCATGGCAGTGATCTGCTCGGCATCACCCACGAATACCAGGCTGACGAGCTGTCCCTGAAAGCGGAAGTGCTGGGCAATCACGGCGCGATAAAATCAGCTACCCTCACAAACGCGAAGCTCCTGCAAAAAGAAGGGGAGCTTGGAGAGTTGGTTGTTGGCGCGAAGGCGGACCTGCTGGTTGTTTCGGGGAACCCGGTCAAAGATCTGGGGTTGCTACAGCATCAGGGCCGGCATATGCCGCTGATCATGCGCGACGGCCAGATTTTCAAAGATGAGATGTAGTGGCTTAAGCAGTTCAGACTGTTATTAGAAACGGTTCCTTTCACAAGCGAACCTTACAAGGGAGAATTAGATGAAACTAACGCGCAAAACATTGGGCGTCTTGCTGGCCAGCGGTCTGATTGCCGCCAGTGCAGGTGTTCAAGCCAAAACCTTCCGATACGCTTTCCAGGGCGACGCCCAGACAATGGATCCGCACGGTTTGTTCGAAACCTTCACGCTTGGCTTTCAACGCAACGTCTACGAGCCGCTGGTACTGCGTGACGCCGACATGAAAATGACGGGCGCACTGGCCGAGACCTGGGAAAATACGGAGCCCACCGTCTGGCGATTCAACCTGCGCAAAGGCGTCAAGTTTCATGATGGTAGTGACTTCAAAGCTGACGATGTCGAGTTTTCGGTCAAGCGTTTGAGCACTGAAGGCTCTGACATGAAAGTCGTGGCCGCGCTGATCAAGGAAGTGAGAGTCATTGATGATTACACGGTTGAATTCGTCACCCCGGCTCCCGATCCAATCCTGCCGCTCCAGCTTGAAATTTTCTACATCATGGACAAGCAATGGGCAGAAAAAAACAAAGCGGTTGAAGCGACTAATGTCAAAGGCGGTGACGAGGACAACGGCGCTAATCTGAACACGAATGGTACTGGCCCGTTTATGCTCGAATCGCGTCAGAGCGGTGTCAAGACAGTGCTCAAGCGCAACCCCAACTGGTGGGGCAAGATGAAGAGCAACGTGACCGAGGTGGTGTTCACCCCGATCGCCCAGGATGCGACCCGGGTTGCTGCGCTTATTTCCGGCAACGTCGATATGGCTTATCCGATCCCGGTTCAGGATTGGAAGCGGCTTGACGACGCCAAAGGCGTAAACGCGCTGACCGGGCCGGAAGCCCGCACCATCTTCCTGGGCTTTGACCAGACCCGTGATGAGTTGAAGAACTCAAACATTAAGGGCAAGAACCCGTTTAAGGATATCCGGGTAAGGCAGGCCTTCTATCAAGCCATCAATATTGAAGCGATTCAGAAAAAAGTCATGCGGGGAGCCTCAACACCCAGTGGGCTGATGATTGCGCCGCAGATCAATGGTTTTAACAAAGCCTTGAACGAGCGACCGGCTTATGATGTTGCCGCCGCCAAGAAACTAATGGCTGAGGCGGGCTACAAAGACGGCTTTGAAGTCACGATGGACTGCCCGAACAATCGCTACGTCAACGACGAGAAAATTTGTCAGGCTTCCGCTTCAATGCTGGCCCGTATCGGCGTTAAGGTGAATCTGCTGGCCCAGCCCAAGTCCAAGTATTTTGCCAAGGTGTTGGCTCAGAACGGGTATGACACAAGCTTCTTCCTGCTGGGCTGGACGCCGTCAACCTTTGACAGCCATAACGTGATCGCGTCACTACTGGCCTGTCGGGGCGGGGAGGACAAAATCGGCGCCTTCAACCTGGGCGGTTATTGCAATAAACGGATCAATGAACTGGCAGCCGCGGTGAAATCCGAAACCGATCAGGTCAAACGCCAGGCGATGATCGACGAGGCCTTCAAAATTCACAATGATGAATTCGGCCACATTCCGTTGCACCAGCAGCCGCTTTCCTGGGGCGTCTCAGACAAAGTTGAGGTGAATCAGCGGCCCGACAATGTCTTTGACATGCGCGATACCTTTATGAAGTAATTGTCTTTAGCGCCGGTGCCGCCATCAGGCGGCGCCGGGCTTGAAGCAGATCTGACTAATGTTCTCTTTTATCGCCGCCCGATTACTTCAATCCGTCATCGTGATGCTGACGGTTGCGCTGATCGCGTTCTCGCTGTTTCGGTATGTCGGTGACCCGATCAACAATATGGTTGGTCAGGACACTTCGCTGGAAGAGCGTCAGCAGCTGCGTCAGCGCCTTGGGCTTGACGACCCTTTTGCCGTTCAGTTCGGCCGGTTTGTTGTTAAGGCCGCCCAGGGCGAGTTTGGTTTGTCCTACCAGCATCGCAGGCCGGTTAGCGACCTGATCGCTGAACGTATGCCGGCAACGCTCGAACTGGCACTGGTTTCAGCGATTCTTGCCATTGGCGTCGGCATTCCAATGGGCGTTTATACAGCGCTCAGGCGCAAAGGTTTTCTATCGAGGTCATTCATGACCTTGTCATTGGTGGGTATCTCCCTGCCAACCTTCCTGATCGGCATTCTGCTGATCCTGTTCTTCGGTGTGGTGTTGCGCTGGCTCCCGACGTTTGGTCGTGGTGACGTGATCGGACTCGGCTGGTGGACGACGGGTTTCCTGACCGATTCCGGCTTGCGATCCCTGGTCATGCCCGCTATAACGCTCGCCTTGTTTCAGATGACGCTGATCATGCGACTGGTTCGTGCCGAGATGCTCGAAGTCCTGCGAACTGATTTCATCAAGTTTGGTCGCGCGCGAGGATTGCCTGATCGCTACGTGCACTTCCGAATCGCACTAAAGAATACCCTCGTACCGGTCATGACGATCACCGGCCTGCAACTGGGTTCGCTCATCGCTTTTGCGATCATTACCGAGAGTGTCTTCCAATGGCCAGGCATGGGGTTGATGTTTATTCAGGCAATCAGCGAAGTCGACATTCCAGTGATGGCGGCCTATCTGGTGCTGATTGCGTTTTTCTTTGTCGTGATCAATCTGATCGTCGATATCCTGTATTTTATTGTTGACCCCCGGCTGCGAATCGATCGCGCCTCCGGACACTGACGACCATGGCCAGTCTTCCTGATTCTTCCGACGCTTCTGATCCTGCCGCTGGCCAGGCGGTAGCGACGCCGTCCAGAGTTCAACGGTTTTTCGACAGCGATATCTGGTTCAGTTTTGTTCGCTCGCCAGTTATCGTGGTTTCGGCGCTGGTTGTTGCGGCGATTTTCGCGGCGGCGATTTTTGCCGATGTTGTGACGCCTCAGAATCCGTTTGATCTCGCGGCAATCGACATCATGGACTCGAGCCTGCCTCCCGCCTGGCAGGAGGAAGGAGATGCCCGGTTTGCTCTCGGTACCGATGACCAGGGACGGGACATTCTGTCGACAATCATTTACGGTGCCAGAATATCGCTAATCGTTGGATTTGCCTCGGTGCTCTTTGCGTTGGTCCTCGGGGTTACCCTGGGCCTGATCAGTGGTTATGCTGGCGGCCGTATTGATGCCTTAATCATGCGTATAGCCGATGTTCAGCTTTCGTTCCCGGCCATTCTGATTGCGTTGCTGATTGACGGCGTGGCCCGTTCGGTCCTCAAGGAAGCGCATGAAGATCTTGCTCTGTATGTCCTGGTTTTTGCGATTGGTATTTCTGGCTGGGTACAGTACGCCCGGACCGTGCGCGGCTCGACGATGGTTGAGAAAAACAAAGAATATGTGCAAGCGGCGCGGGTCATTGGCATCGGCCCGGTGATCATTCTGTGGCGTCACGTTCTGCCCAACGTGATGGGGCCGGTGCTGGTCATTGCCACGATTCATCTGGCTATCGCGATCATCACTGAAGCAACTCTGTCGTTCCTGGGGGTTGGCGTGCCGCCAACGACACCGTCACTGGGCACGTTGATTCGGATCGGTAACGACTATCTGTTCTCGGGCGAATGGTGGATCACCATATTTCCGGGCATTGCCCTTGTCCTGCTGATACTTGCGATCAACCTACTGGGTGACTGGCTGCGTGATGCACTAAACCCAAAACTGCGGTAAGGCGATGGCACTTCTTGATATCAAAGGCCTGCGGGTTGAGTTTCCCAGTCGACGTGGTCATGTCGTTGCGATTCAGGACCTGACCCTGGCGCTGAACCAGGGTGAAATTCTTGGTGTCGTCGGAGAGTCGGGTGCCGGAAAGTCCACGATAGGCAATGCGGTAATCGGCTTGCTGGAACCCCCGGGAGAGCGAACCGGAGGGCAGATCAGCCTCGATGGCGTGCGTATCGACGGTTATGACCCGGAGGCCATGCGGGCGATTCGCGGGCGTCAGATCGGGATGATTTTTCAGGATCCGCTCACGTCGCTGGACCCACTTCAAACGATTGCACAACAACTCATCAAAACGATCGACTATCACCTCGCGCTGGGAGAGGCCGGTTCGCGCGCACGCGCTGTCGAGTTATTGTCACAGGTGGGTATTCCTGATCCCGAGATCCGGATTGAACAATATCCTCACCAGTTCTCGGGCGGTATGCGTCAACGGGTGGTAATCGCGTTGGCCTTGTGCGCCGACCCGAAACTGATCATTGCCGACGAGCCTACGACCGCGCTGGATGTTTCGGTGCAGGCTCAGATTCTCGATCTGATGAAAGACCTGTGCCGTAGCAGGAATGTGGGGATGATTTTGATCACTCACGATATGGGCGTCATTGCCGAGACGGCTGATCGGGTTGCCGTTATGTATCGTGGACGGGTTGTAGAGACCGGTACAACAGCCCAGATCATCGGAGCCCCGACGCATGAATACACGCGCAGTCTGATCTCCGCGGTGCCGCGCCCCGACAAGCGGGTCAATCGCTTTCCGTTGGTCACCTATATAGAAGATGCGCAGGAACGCCCTGAGGGGCTAGACCTGGCCACGCACTGGCTGGGTCAGGAGCGAGACTTCGGCGATAGAAACTCGGACGTATTGCTTGACGTCAAAGACCTGAGCATGCGCTTCGTGACCCGGCATTCAATTTTTCCGAGCAAACGCTTATATCTTGATGCGGTGCAGAAGCTGTCGTTTCAAATAAGACCCGGTGAAGTGTTCGGCTTGGTCGGGGAGAGTGGTTCGGGTAAGTCGACCGTGGCACGCATGATCACCGGCATCTATGCGCCGAGTGGCGGTCAGATTCATTTCGCGGGAACGGAGCTAACCGCCTTGAAAACCCGTGCCGAAGCCGCGCCAATGCGCCGCCAGATGCAGATGATTTTCCAGGACCCGTTTTCGTCACTGAACGGGCGTATGCGGGTGCTCGATATCATTGCTGAGCCGATTCATTTTCATCGTCTCGCCGGCTCGGCAGCCGAAGCCGAAAAAATTGTCCATGACCTGCTTGATGTTGTGGGCCTGGGTGCTGTTGCCGCCAAAAAATTCCCGCATGAATTCTCAGGAGGGCAACGGCAGAGGATTTCAATAGCGCGTGCGCTCGCCACCCGGCCACGGTTTCTGATCTGCGATGAGCCGACCTCGGCACTTGATGTTTCCATTCAGGCGCAGATTCTCAATCTGCTCAAAGATTTGCAGGAAGAGCTTGGCCTGACAATGCTGTTTATCAGTCATGATTTGCCGGTTATTCGCCAGATCTGCGATCGGGTCGGCGTGATGCGACACGGGCAGTTGCTTGAGGTTTCAGATACCGAGCAGTTGTTCAACGCACCGACCAATGATTACACGCGGCACTTGCTGGATTTGATGCCCAAACTCGATAAGCTTTTAGAATCCACTGCCTGATCGCCAGAGTACTGATATGTCTTTTTCCGATAACAGGCGCGCCCCCGGTAAGCGAGCGTCTTCAAATGGTGGTCAGAACCGGGGCCAAAACCGTAACCGGGGTCGTAACCGGGGTCAAAGCGGGCGCCAACAACGAAACCACAATGCCGGGGGGCGATCACCGGGGCGCAAGGGAGCGGCAAGCAACCGTCAAGGCGTACATCAAACACCTCGCCGTACGCAGGATGCCGGGCAACTGACAGTAGCCGAACCACAGACCGGAGCCTTTAGGCTTGGTTCATGGCGGACCCTGTTGATTTTTTTCGTTCTGGTGTTTCTGGTTGCGGCCGTTAGCGGTTTGTTCCCGCCCGGCGCCTGGTATGACGGTCTGAGCAAACCCGATTGGACACCGCCGAACTGGTTGTTCGGGCCTGCATGGACGGTGTTGTATCTGTTGTTGGCGATTGCCGGCTGGCTGATTTATTCTCATGCCCCGGGTAAGTCTGCCCGCCTGCTGTGGGCGGGACAACTGGCACTGAATGCCGCCTGGTCATGGTTGTTCTTTGGCCTGCATCAGCCAGGCTGGGCGTTGCTTGATGTGATGTTGATGTCAGCGCTGTCGCTGGCCCTGATTGTCTTGTTGTTCAAGGATGTTTTCGCATGGAGCCGGCTGGCCGGGCTCGTCCTGATTCCGTACTGGGCCTGGGTGACTTTTGCCGCAGCGCTGAATGCCTCAATCTGGATGCGCGCTGGCGGCGCCTAATAGAGCGTTTCCCTGAGTCGCTTTTCCATCGTGGCCTGATCCGGGTAGGCGGTTTGATTGGTATGCGCTTTCAGGATGTCCACCATGCGCGGCAATGCACTTTTTTCCGGCCATGATTCCGTTTGCCATAGCTTGGAACGCATGAATGCCTTGGCGCAATGCATGAAAATTTCTTCCGGCTGAACCCGAAGCACGGAGATTGGCAGCCGTCCCTTCCGTTCAAAGCGGGCGAGCAGCGCGGGTTCGATATGAATACTGGCGCTGCCGTTCACGCGTAAGGTTTCGCGCAACCCCGGAATGACAAACAACACGCCAACCCATGGGTGATGAATGATATTGGTCAGGCCGTCAATTCGGCGATTACCCGGCCAGTCAGGGATTAACAAGGCCTGCTCGTCGTCAAACTGAACGAAACCCGGGTCATCCCCTTTGGGCGAAGCGTCGATGGTTTTTCCATTTGAGGTCGCGAGCACCAGAAACGGCGAAAGCCCTATCAGGGCTTTGCAATGCTCATCCAGAACCTGAATTTCCTTGGCCGCCGCAACCGGCGAGGTATCACCGTAAAGCGCTCTGAGTTGTTCGATTGTGCTGACGGTCATGAGTCCCTCTCTCAATTTTGCGATGGTTACTACGACAAACCCTGATTAAGGTTGTAGCCGATGGGCCAAGAGTGTGATTTTCCTCACAAGCCGCACCCGTGAAATAGATCACAGTCCTGCAGTCTATCGCCAGAAGTAGAAACAGCGATTTGTTGCCCCTGCCAGCGAAGCCGAAAACAACCGCGGCAGAGCAAGTATGGTTCGCGAGTTCTGTGCGTCTGGAACGGATCTCAAAGGTCGGCCGATGGTCGGGTAGCCCTGACCGGGGGCTGGAACGGTATTTCCGGGGTCGTTAGCTACCGTAAATATGGGACGTTTCGGGCTGGTCAACTGCTGGCTGGTACCACACAATGCAAGTTGAGAAAATGTCAGCAATTGTTGCGTATGAGGGTCGGCTCTAAAGAAGGGCTTGGAACCGCAAGGATTGCCACAAAAGCCAGGGGAGCAGCATGGGAATATCAGTTTTCAAACGGGCGGTTCGGCCCATATTGAGTCTTGCATCAGTGACCAGCATCGTGTTGGTGGCTGGTTGTGGAGGCGGCGGCTCTGCCGTAGATAGCGACGCGGTCCGCAAAGACTGCCGTCCCGGTGTGATCACCGGATTCACCGGAAAATTCGACGACAATCCCGTGCGAGTCGTCACAACTGGTGAGGGCGACGGAGGTGGCGCTGGCGGTGTCGGTGCAGGCGGAGATGGTGCTGCGGGCATTGGGGCAGGCGGCTCACTGGGTCAGTTCGTGAATGTCGATGTCACCGTTGAGTTCGCCTCCGGTGAGAAGTATGGGCCGGTTCGCGTCGACGAGCAGAAAGGCATGGTGACGATTGTTCCGTGTAGCCTGCAACCTCCTGCGTTGGTTACCCTGACCGGTGCGGCCGGCTCGGGCGCGAAATACTACGACGAGGCGCGCGATCGAGACCTGTCTTTTGAGGGCCGTCAGCTGCGCAGTGTGATTACCTCGTTCGACAAAAATGCCGGTCTGACCACGTTCACTGAGGCGATGGTACGCCGTGCCGAGCGAGTCGCGACAACCAAATCCAATGTGTCTGCCAAGAACGCGTGGAAGGATCTCAGTCGTATCAACGCGGCCCATGATGAAATCCTGATCGCGATCAACCGGCAGTTGCCCGGCGTGTATCGACTGGACGACTTGCGCCGTCTGCCCGTGATTCTTAACGCTGAGCGTGCAGCAGCCGGATCAGATGCGTTGACGGACGATCAGAACGGTAAGTACGGTGCAGCGCTTGCCGGGATCGTTTCGGTCGCTGCGGCGAACCTCGGTGAAGAGGGGTCACCGGCCCTCGAAATCAATGATCAGCTCGCAGCGGATCTGGCTGATGGCTTGCTGGATCTGGTAGATGACGGCAAGTCGGTTGCGTCGCAGAAAGGTGCGGCTTACACCTTTGAGTCGTTCTGGGCGTTTCAGACGCTTGCCACAACCGCTGCCGCCAAGAAGTCCGGTACGGGCAAACTGGCCAGCGCGAGCATTCCGTTTGACCGCTCTTATATCGAGAGTAAAGACCGTGACGGTAATTTGATCGGGTCGGTTGATATCAGCCATGGCAGTGATGGTGTTCTCACCTACAAGGAAACTCTGGTCGGTTGTAACGACATCATTCGTACGGTCGCCAATGTGCGTCAGAAACGTCTGCTTTCCGCGATCAGCGGCGATGGCAAGACGCTTTACGAAGCCAAGCCAGGAGCATCTCGTTGTGAGATAGCGTTTGAACATCCGTTCACGGTGCCGGGCAAATCGCTTGCCTCGATGGACAGCACCGGGTCGATTTTCCGAACCACCGACGGCCGCTTTTATCTGTTTATCTATAACCCTGACGGGAGTGACCCGTGGTGGCAACTGGTCGCAGATGGTCCGCGGCCGATTTATGTCAGTCTTGCATTCGGTTTTATCTGGACGTTGACCGATGCTGGAGAAATTCATCAATACACATACTCCCAGGAAGACGGTCTTATCTTTGACGCTGCTAGCAGAACGGTTCGCCCGCCAGCCGGCACCCGTCATGTTGTTGAGTTGCCGAATCCGGTGGTCCGTATCGCCAACAGTGCGGATAACCGCGAAACCTTTGCACTGACCACGACTGGCGAAGTCTTCTGGATGGATCTTCGCGACAGCACAGGTTTCCGCGATCCGACGATTGCGCCCTTACCTGTTTCATTGGGCGGGTCGAATATCTGCTGGATTTCACAGGGTATTGTGGTGGTTTCGTGTGATGGCTCGTTCCACCAGATTGCCAGAGCGGTTACAGATCTGAATGTGCCGCCGCTACTCGATCGGGTTGATGAGAATGGCGCTCGGTTTTTTGTGCCGGGAACGGGCTCGGTATTTGTTGAGCAGCCGGTCATGTCGCAGACACCTATCTGGCGCACGACGGATCAACTGCAGTTTGCCGATGGCGCTGACCTGCCGGTCGAGTTGTCCAACCCGGCTCGCTTGATTGGTGTTGACGGTTCGCTGCGTACCTTGTCAGGAGAGGTATTGCTGCCAGCGGTACAGTAAATCCCGGTCGGTCTTAACGAAGCCGACCAAGAAAAAGCCGGCGCCCCGCTGAGTTGACTCGGCAGGGCGCCGGCATTCGCGCCAGCCGAATTCGCCTTAGCGATAGAAGTATTCAACCAGGAACATTGGCACTGCCGGCACATAGGTACACAACATCAACACAGCAAGCAACACGGCGACAAAATAAACATTCACTTTGCTGACATCCCAAATGCTCGCCTTGGCAATTGCGCAAGTGGTTATCAGCACGGAGGCGACCGGCGGCGTTTGCTGGCCGATTGCAAGGTTGAGCGTGACCACCAGCCCGAAGTGAACTGGATCAATGCCAGCCATTTCGATCAGGGGAATCACAATCGGGATAACGAGAATGATGGCCGCGACCGAGTGCAGGAAAAAACCGATAATCAAAAAGAAGACATTCAGAATGGCTAGAATCGCGAACTGATTCGTTGTGATACTCATGATTTGCCCGGCGATTTCCTGCGGCACCTGAGCGCGCGTCAGGAAACCGCCCATCAGCACAGAGGCCGCCACCAGCAGCATGACAACAGCGGTTTGAATGCCGCCTTCCAGCATGGCGGACTTGAGTCGGCTGATTTGCAGTTCGCCATACCAGAGTCCGACGCCCAGTGCGGCAACCACTGCTAGCCCGGCGGCTTCGGTTGCCGTGACCAGTCCGCCGAAAATTCCGCCAAGAATGATCACCGGCAGCAGGAAAGTCGGCAGTGCGTCGAGAAAGGCTGTTTTCAGGCGACTCAGGCTGAAGGCCTGATCCACGGGCAGGTTGTAGCGCCGGGCAAAATAGTAGGCAACTCCCATCAGGCCGGCTGCTCCAAGCAGACCTGGGATGAAGCCGGCGACAAAGAGTTGCTCAACACTTGTGTTGGCCGAGGTCGCATAGACAATCATTGGGATGGAAGGTGGAATAATGATCGCCAGTGAGGCTGATGACGAGGTAATTGCAGCGGCAAGCGGTGCGGAGTACCCACGTTTTTTCATTTGCGGGATCATGACCGAACCGAGCGCGGCAACATCAGCGACTGCCGAGCCGGAGATTTCAGCGAAAAACAGTGATACACCGATATTGACCATGCCCAGGCCGCCCCGGACGAAACCGATCAGGGCGCTGACAAAATTAATCAGCCGGTCGGTAATGCCGCCCGCATTCATGACGGCGCCGGCCAGGACAAACATCGGAATTGCGATCAGTGAAAACTTGGTCGAGCCGTCATACATGTCCAATGCCACGGTGACCAGCGCGCCAGAGCCTTCGGTGACATAAAGTCCGACGATACCGGCGACGGCCAGGCCGATTGCAATCGGCACGTTCAGGCAGATCAGGCCGAGCAATACCAGAAAAATCAGCAGTGAAATCATGGTCGTTGCTCCCCTGAGGCTGCTTGCATATGCAGGTTTACTTCGGCCTCGATTTCCTGATGTTCAGCAGACTGTCCCAGCGCGATGCTGCGCAGATAGCCCGGCATTGACAGCAGTTCACAGACAATAAACAAGGCGGCCCCGATCGGAATAACTGACTGGGTCAGTTGTACCGGAACCCAGGTCAGGCTGACCAGGGTTTCGCCTTCGAGGACCTCGAGTACCTGCCAGCCGGCCCAGGCGAGCAACACAAAAAAACCAAGGACGACCAGTTCCGCCAACCAGGCCCCGGCCAGCCGCAGCCGGGTTGGCAGCGCCAGCAGAATGCTGTCGAAACCGATATGTTTGCGTTTTAATGCCGCGAGTGCGGCGCCGTAGTAGGTGATCCAGGACAAAACAATGGAGGCCACTTCGTCATACCAGACAAGTGAAGCATCCATCTTGCGATAGATGACGGCAACGACGACAATGACAGTCAGCGCCACCATCAAACAAATTAACAGCCATTCGAGAAGAACCTCGATCGCTCGGGCCAACGATTTCATGGGTGGATTGCCTCAGATTTATATTGACTATGCGGCGAGTATAAGCCGCAATCAGAAGGAGTCGAACGAGATGGTTACCGCCTCAGCGCCCGATGACGGCACGACCGATCTGGTCATTGATGATCAGGTCGCACGAATCACATTCAACCGGCCGGCCGCCCGCAATGCGATGACCTGGGCCATGTACGAGCAACTGGCGTTGGCCTGCGATGCGATAGAGGCATCGGAGTCGGTTCGGGTGGTGGTTTTTCGGGGCGCAGGCGGAAAAGCGTTCGTGGCTGGAACCGATATCGCTCAGTTTCTTGAATTCAAGTCCGGCGAGGATGGCGTCGCCTATGAACGGGCAATCGGCAAATTCGTTGGACGGGTTGTCGGGTTGAACCTGCCGACCATAGCGGTCGTTGAAGGGTGGGCGGTTGGTGGCGGCATGGCGCTGGCCAATGCGTGTGACTTCAGGATAGCGACCCCCGAATCCCGTTTCGGCGTGCCGATTGCCCGCACGCTTGGCAACTGCCTGTCTGCCGGGTCGCTGGCCGGGCTGACCGCCACCCTGGGGCCGGCGATGGTGCGGCGCATGGTCTTGCTGGGAGAGTTGGTTCAGGCCCCGGAATTGCACGGGCTTGGCTATGTTTTGCGGTTAGCGCCGGCCGAACAATTGACTCAAGAGGTCGAGCAAGTGGTGGCGGCGCTGGCCTCGCATGCGCCGATCACCATGGCGGTGACCAAGCAACTGATGAGCCGGTTGGCCCAGGGCGATACCAGCGACGAAGATCTGATTCGCGATTGCTATGGGAGCCAGGACTTCAGGGAAGGTGTACAGGCCTTCACGCAAAAACGCCCACCCCAATGGGGCGGGCGTTAGCGCCGGCTGCGTCGTTCCTATTTGCTCAACGACTGAACCGTCTTGACCAGTTCGGCACCGCCTTTAACCGTGCTGGCGAACTCGTCATATATCGGCTTGGAGGCTTCAACGAAAGCCGCTTTGTCGGCTGTGTTAATGGCTACACCACCTTTGCGGAGATTTTCCAGCAGCTCGGTTTCGAGCTTGGCGGCCATTGCATAGACTTCCGGCTGGGTTTCCTTCGCGGCTTCTATCAGCGTTGCCTGGATATCAGCAGGTAGTTTCTTGAAGTGCTTGTCTGATACCAGCAGATAGGCCGGTGTGTAAACGTGGCCGGTGATTGACAAGTACTTCTGAACTTCCTGAAATTTGGCAGACCAGATCTGGGCGTACGGATTCTCCTGGCCATCGATCACACTGGTTTTGAGCGCGGTAAAGACTTCAGAGAAAGCCATCGGTGTCGGGTTGGCACCATATTGCTTGAACATCTTGACCCGCCATGCGCCCTTAGGGGTCCGCAGTTTGACGCCTTTCAAGTCGGCCGGCTTGTCAATGGGTCGGGTGTTGTTCGTGATGTGGCGGAAGCCGTTTTCAAAGAAGGTCAGAATTCGATAGCCTTTGGCCATAGCTGCTTTGTTCAAGACGCTTTCGCCGATCTCTGCCTGCACTTTTTTCATGTGATCGCGAGACTGAATAATGTAGGGCATCTCGAAAACACCGAACTCGTCAGCAACCGAAGACATTACCGATGACGGCAGCGCGAAAGTGATCTGGCCGAGTTTCAGTTTTTGCAATAATTCTTTGTCTTTGCCAAGTTGCGAGGAACCAAAGACCTGAATCTTGGCTTTGTCGCCCAGTTTCTCGTTTGCACGTTTGGCGAATGCTTCGACAGAAGCTTCAAACAATGAGCCAGGCTTGCCAACGTGGCCGAATTTCAGCGTGAGTTGTTCTGCATGGGCGGGCACCATGGCCAGCAATGCGGTAAGGCTGCCGGCAACCAGCGCGGCGATGGGCTTGTTCATCTGAGTCTCCTGGTAGGGTTGATTCAGCCGGTCGGGGCCGGCCTTGTGAGCATAAGCATACCAAGGTCAATGCCGGTTCGTCAGACACCCACTGACCCTCTGTGGTGAAATACCGGCCATGACCGTAGATACCAATGACAACCGGCCACTGACCGAAGTGGCGGTCGGGATTATTTCAGGCCCCGGAGGCGAGGTCTTGCTAGCCCAGCGACCTGCCGGCAAACCTTATGCAGGATGGTGGGAATTTCCTGGTGGCAAGTTTGAGCCGGGCGAAACCGCTGCTCAGGCAATTGCCCGTGAACTGGAAGAGGAGCTGGGCGTCTCGATTCAGGAATCAACACCGTGGCTGGTTCGCGAGCACACCTATGAGCACGCGCGGGTTCGGCTGCATTTTCGCCGTATCAAGGCGTTCGGTGGCGAACCTGAGTCGCGCGAGGGTCAGGCATTTGGGTGGTATGACCCGACCAACGCTTCGGTCAGTCCGTTGTTGCCGGCCACGGTGCCATTGATGAGGTTGCTGTCATTGCCTGAGGTCTATGGGATCAGCTCGGCGCATCTGCTCGGGCAGACCGGCTTTCTGGCGCAATTGGAGCCGGTTCTGCGCGACGGGCTCCGAATGCTGCAGTTGCGCGAGCCGGGCATGCCGGCAGACCAGTTTGAGTCCTTATTTCATGCTGTCCATGCGCTGTGCCGCCAATACGGCGCCAGGTTACTGGTGAACAGTCAGCATCCTCAGTCATTCTGGGCTCTGGCCGATGGGGTTCATCTGCGTGCGGCTGATCTGGCCGCCGGTTTCAGGCGCGAGGATCAAACCGGGTGGCTGACTGACCGCCACTGGGTTGCGGGGTCATGCCACGATGCGGAGCAACTGGAGGTTGCCGCTCGGGCCGGGGCTGACTTTGCGGTGTTGGGACCAGTTCAATTAACGGCGTCGCATCCTGGTCAGGCGGGCATCGGCTGGACGGGGTTTGAGCATTCAGCAGGCCTGGCCCAACTGCCGGTATATGCCATCGGCGGGATGGGCTCGGGCGATCTTGCCGCTGCGTTGAAATCCGGCGCGCATGGGATTGCGATGATTCGCGGGATCTTATCGGGGCGTGAATCCGCTTAATTCAGATCGGCTTCGGGATCGTCAGACGAAACGTCTTGAGGAGATCCGGCAATTCGGTAGTCCTCGTTCGCCCAGGCGCCAAGGTCGATCACTTTGCAGCGCTCCGAGCAAAACGGCCGGTAAGGGTTCGCGGTTGAATAGCGGGCGGATTCGCCGCAATTTGGGCAGATCACTTCCGGGCCCGGTTTTGATGGTCTCATCGCAGGCTGCAAAGATTGAGTTGAAACGGTACCGGCTGATTAATCGCTTCCGGTCGATTGTGGCGGTCCATTGCGTTGAAGCGAATCCAGAGCAGGTATTTGTTGGCACTGATATCAGGAATCGCGCCAAGCGGCGAGTCTACTTTGAGCCGGACCAGTTCGTACGATTCCCCGCCGAGTGAATGCTGAAACGTCCCGTCGCTGGCGTCAAGAGTTTGCCAGTTGCCGCTTTCGCGCAGTAGGCGCATGGTGATTCGCAAAGCAGACCGTAGTGGCTTGAACGGGGTTAACCAGGTATCGATGTCCTGGCGCCGTGCTTCTGGCGTCATGTTTTGCCAGGCCCAGAACGAGGGCATGTCATAGTCAGCGGCTCCCCCTGCGATCAGAATCCGGCTGCGCACGGCCATCAGCCATTCGTTCTCGCTAATCGTCGCGCCGAATTTATTTTCCATCTGGGCCAGATCGGTACGGCAACGGTCCAGTTCCGCCAGCAGCAGGTCCAGAGTTTCGGTGGCAACACCCGGCAGATTCCGGAAGGCTGTCAGCGCCGCAATCTGTCCATCGACTTCGGCGGTCAGGTCGGTTCGCAAATCGGCACGATTGCTGATGTCGAGCAGATCAAAAAGCATGGCGACCGCACTGACATGATGATGATTGCTGTCCCCGCTTCTGAAAAACATCATTCGCTCAAAGACATCTTCCAGTCTGAGCAGCGTACGCATTCTGTCATTCAGCGGGTACTCAAACAGGATGGACTTGCGAGTTGGCGTGTCGGTCATGGGCGGTTACCGGACTGGGCCAGTTCGAGATAAGTCTCGTGCAATTTGCGTACCTGTGCCTGGGCGGCCTCCAGGTCGCTGCTGTTGTCAATAACGTCATGCGCGGCAGCGCGTCGCTCTTCGCGGCTGGCCTGAACGTCCATGATCGCCCGAATTTGCTCGTCAGCCAGACCACTCCGACTCTTGACGCGACTGATCTGCAGCGCCTCGTCGCAGTCAATCACGAGGACCCGGTCGACTTTCTCGAGCCAGTTTCCGGATTCAACCAGCAAGGGTACAGCCAGCAGGATGTAAGCAGCGCCGGACCGGTGGGCTTGTTCAATCTGCGCGGTACATTCGGCGCCAATCAACGGATGAATAATGGCTTCCAGTTTCTGTCGGGAGCCGGCGTCGCTAAAGGCCAGCTTACGCATTGCCGGTCGGTCCAGGCTGCCGTCAGTCGCGATGACTTCGTCCCCAAAGGCGGCGCGGATAGGCTCTATGGCCCGCCCGCCGGGCGCGGTCAACTGGTGCGCGACCGCGTCGGTATCGACCAGGGCTGCACCCAGTGCGACGAAGGCGTCAGCGATCGTGCTTTTGCCGCTACCGATACCACCGGTCAGGCCAATCAGGAATGGCGAGTTTCTCATCGCCCGAAGTCTAGCAGTCCGGCGAGCGGATGCCTAAGTGCCGGTCGGTGTTAACCGATTCCGAGAAACCCGTTGATAGCGTCGCGGAAATATAGAGCCAGCAAGCCGGCACCGGCCAGATAAGGTCCAAATGGTATTGGAACCTCGCGACCGTGGCGGGCGAAGATGATCAGTGCAATCCCGACCACGGACCCTACCAGTGAGGACAGAATGACGATCGCCGGTAAGGCCTGCCAGCCGAACCACGCCCCCAGGGCTGCAAGCAACTTGAAGTCGCCGTACCCCATGCCCTCTTTGCCGGTTAGCAACTTGAATAACCAGTAGATTGTCCAGAGGATCAGGTAACCGGCCACCGCACCGATGACCGCATCATTCAGTGAGGCATAAGTACCCCACAAATTGAGCAGCAAGCCAATCCAGATGAGTGGCAGCGTCATGCTGTCGGGTAATAGCTGGGTGTCGAGATCGATGCCAGTCAGCGCCACCAGAAAAAAACCGAGCAAAACCGCGCCGAGACCGGCTGCGTTGAAGCCAAGTTGCCAGATTGCCAGGGCACTGAGCAGGCCAGTGATCAATTCAACAATCGGGTAGCGCGCTGAAATGCCAGCCTGGCAGCCGCGGCACTTGCCGCGCAAGACCAGCCACGACACCAGCGGGATGTTTTCAAGCGCTGAGATCTTGTGGCCACAATGCGGGCAGTTGGATGCCGGGGTCAGTAGATTGAAAGGAGCGGCTTCGGCGGGTTCTTCGCCTTTTAGCTCGGCTGCCTGCTGCTCCCATTCCAGTTCCATCATCCGGGGAACCCGGTGGATGACCACATTCAGGAAGCTGCCTACCAGCAGCCCCAGAATCAGGGCTGCTCCTGTCGCCAGTGGTAGGGATTGTTGCAATAATTCAAACATCAGAAAGGTTTAGTCAATCAGTTCTCAAGAAACCAGTTCTTAAACAACCTGACCGAGCTTGAAGATAGGCAGATACATGGCGACAACCAGGCCACCAATCAGAACACCCAGAATAACCATAATGATTGGCTCGAGCAAGCTTGACAGACTGTCGACGGCATCGTCAACTTCACGCTCATAGACGTCGGCCGCTTTGGCGAGCATTGAGTCGAGCGAGCCTGACTCCTCACCAATCGCTGCCATCTGCATCACCATGTTGGGGAAGACATCGGCATTGTCCATGGAGACAGTCAAGGAGCTGCCGGTAGAAACTTCCTGTTGAATTTTCTTGGTGGCCTGCAGATAGACAACATTGCCTGAAGCACCGCCAACTGAGTCCAGTGCTTCGACCAGCGGTACGCCGGCGGCAAACATCGTGGACAGGGTTCGCAGCCAGCGGGCAATAGTGGCCTTGCGAATCACTGCGCCAAACACGGGGGCTTTCAATAGAGCTCGGTCCATGATCATCTGGACTTTCGGTGATCTTTTCCAGGCTTGCATGAAGAAGTAAATCGTGCCGCCAATGCCACCGAAGATCAGATACCAATATTCGAGAAACGCGTCAGAGACCGCAATAACCGCCAGGGTCGGAGCCGGCAGTGTCGCGCCAAAATTGGCGAACACGTCTTTAAACGCGGGAACCACAAACAGCATGATCACGGCGACAACCACAAACGCCACCACCAGAATCGAGACAGGGTAGAACAAGGCTGACTTGATCTTGCCTTTGATGGCCTGCATTTTTTCTTTGTAGCTGGCCAATCGGTCCAGCAAGTCGTCCAGAATACCTGCGGCTTCACCAGCGCCCACCAGGTTGCAGAACAAGCCGTCGAAGTAGAGCGGGTATTTGCGGAAAGCCTTGCTCAGGGAGGTGCCGGTCTCGACATCCCCCTTGATATCCATAAACAGCTTTGCGACCGACGGGTTTTCAGACCCTTTGGCCACAATGTCGAACGCCTGCAGCAAAGGCACGCCGGATTTCATCATGACGGCTAATTGCCGGGTGAACAAAGTGATGTCGGTTTCGGTGACTTTTTTGCCGCGCTTCTCGCGTCGTTTGGTCACTTTGACCGGCGTAATGCCCTGGCGCCGCAACGACGCCTGAACGACGACTTCAGTTGCCGCGCGGGTTTCGCCGCGAATCGTCTTGCCCGCACGGTCGCGGCCTTCCCACGCCCAGGTGAATTCCTTTGCTTTACGGGTGGTGGCACGCGCCGAGGCCCGGCTTTCCATTGCTGAGGATGTGCTGGCCATACTGTTAGTACTCCTGTTTGACGCTGTTACGGTTACCCATTGCTGGAATCACTGTGGTTATTCGTTGGTACATGCCATCACCGCTTCAATGGATGTCAATCCCTGTTTTACTTTCAGCAGTCCGGATCGGCGCAAATCGTTGACCCCTTCTGCTTCTGCCTGTTGGGCAATATCCATGGCGTTGCCGTTGTTCAGGATGATTCGCTGAATCTCCTCGCTAATCGGCATCACCTGGTAAATACCCACTCGTCCCTTGTACCCTGAACCACCACAAACGTCGCAGCCCACTGGTTTGAACGGTTGCCAGGTGCCGTCGAGATCCTCTTCGCGGTAGCCGGTGGCTAGCAATGCTTCATCATCAAGGTCCGCCGGTTCTTTGCAATTGCACAATCGTCGGGCCAGGCGCTGAGCGGTAATCAGAATCACGGCCGAGGCAATATTAAATGGCGCCACGCCCATATTCATCATTCGGGTCAGTGTGGTTGGCGCATCGTTAGTGTGCAGGGTCGACATGACCATGTGACCGGTTTGCGCTGCCTTGATTGAAATATCGGCAGTGCCCAGATCCCGAATCTCACCCACCATGATGATGTCCGGATCCTGTCGCAGAAACGACTTCAGTGCTGCGGCAAATGTCAGGCCGGCTTTGTCATTGACGTTGACCTGGTTGATGCCGGGCAGATTGATCTCAGCCGGGTCCTCCGCCGTCGCGATGTTCGTGGTCGGCTCGTTGAGAATATTTAGACAGGTATAGAGTGAAACCGTCTTGCCCGAACCAGTCGGCCCGGTGACCAAGACCATGCCGTATGGCCGCTGAATGGCTTCGAGAAGCACCTCTTTCTGCTTCGGGTCATAACCCAGCGCGTCAATGCCCAGTTTGGCGGACGAGGGGTCGAGAATTCGCATCACGATCTTCTCGCCGAACAAGGTCGGCAAGGTCGAGACCCGGAAATCGATGGCCCGGTTGCCCGACAACACCAGCTTCATCCGACCATCTTGCGGAATCCGCTTCTCGGAGATGTCCAGCCGCGAGATCACCTTGATCCGGGTGGAGAGTTTTTCCTTGATTGCCAGCGGGGGTTGGGCAACCTCGCGCAACTGACCATCAATACGGAACCGGATTCGATAGTACTTCTCGTACGGCTCCATGTGAATATCTGACGCGCCACTCTGGATCGCATCGACCAGGACTTTCTGAAGGAATTTGACCACCGGCGCGTCGTCAATCTCAACCTGCTCGGCTGAGTTGGCCGCTGCTGCGTCTTCATCACTGGTGACATCAACGTCAAGGTCATCATCAACCAGATCGCTCAGTTTGTCCGCAGAGGAGCGTCCCTGTGATTCGACCAGCTTCATCAGCTTGTCGTGTTCCACCACAATTGGGTCGACACCGGCCTGAGCGGAGAACTTGATTCGATCCAGCGTCTGGAAATCGGTAGGGTCGGACAGGGCAACTGAAATCTTGCTGCCGCGCTTGCCCAGTGGAATGACCCGGGTCTCGGAGGCCAGCTTTTTGTCGAGCAGGTCTGCCGGCAGGTTGGTCAGATCCAGGCAATCAAGGTCCAGAATCGGGTGCCCGAAGGCCTCGGCCGAGAACTTGGCCAGCTCGCTGGCTTTGATGTGATCGCCGACAATCAGCTGGTCGATGAACAAGGTCTTCGCCTCATCGGCCTCTTTCTGGATAGCCACGGCCTGATCGGGTCGCATGACCCGATGTTGGACCAAGGCCCGGCCTAAGCCTGCCAGTACTGTCTTTTCGCCCGCGGGCTGCGTATTCGGTGTCGCTGCCATGCCTGTGTGATTCCCTGTGCTCGCTCGAGTTGACGGCTAGTTAACTACTGAATGATCGCTCAAGCTAAAGGGGAAATCAGGCTCTGGACCTTGATGATGGACGAGCGGTCGGCGCTACCCGTATGAACGGCAGTGAGCCCGTGGGGTCGCCGCCGATAGGGCTGGCGAGCCGGCTGACGAGACAGTTCCGGTCGTTTGAACAGGCTGCCATTTGCCCGGTTGATTTGCCCGGTGGATTCGGCGCGGTGGCCGCCAGCGAAGTTGCCTGACCCGGCAGCTTCTTAGCCGGCGGGCGGCTGGTCTGCCTCCGGCTTTTCCGCAGGCGTACGTAACCATCGAATGACCGCATGCCTGATCGAGCGGTCTTCGATCTGGACCACTTCAACCGCGATATCGCCGAAACGAATGCTGACGTTGGCTTCCGGCAGTGCCTGCAAAGCTTCCAGGACCAGGCCGTTAAGCGTTTTGGGGCCGGCTACCGGCAAATCGAGTCCCAACTGACGGTTCAGTTCGCGCAGCGGGGTGGATCCGTCTACGGTGACTTCGTTCTGTTCGCCCCATTGCAGACCGGCCTCACGGCTGGGTCCGGTTGAGGTGATCTCGCCAACAAACTCTTCAATGATGTCGGCCAGTGTCACGAGTCCCTGCAGGTCGCCGTATTCATCGACCACCAGGGCAAACCGGGCCTTCCGTTCCTGGAAGAACTGCAATTGTTTGAAGACCGGTGTGCCGCTGGGGATGAAATACGGGTTGCCAAGGTGCTCGCGCACGTCTGCCGCATCGAACTCGTCCCGTTGCAGCAGGGAGAGCGCCCGCCGGACGTGCAGGATGCCGACGATTCGGTTGATATCGCCTTCATAGACAGGCAGCTTATTGTGATAACAGGTGATCAGCTGTTCACGCAGCGTGCGGTGATCAGCGGCCAGGTCAATCGCCTCAATGCGCCGGCGTGGAATCATCACATCATCCACGGTGATTTCGTCCAGTTCAAATAGATTGAGCAAAATCGACCGATGCTTGGACGGAACCAGGGTGCTTGATTCGGCCACGATGCTGCGAAATTCATCGCGAGATAAAGCGGCTTCGTGTTCCCGGCCGATATTGACGCCAAACAGGCGCAGCAGGCCCAGAACGATCCGGTTTGCCGCCCAGACAAAAGGATGGAGTAGCGTCTTGAGTGCCGACAGCAGCCAGCTCGCGGGCAAGGCGATCTTTTCCGGATAGGTGGCCCCAACCACTTTGGGCCCGATTTCACAAAACAAAATGATCGCGATCGCGACAATCGTGGTGGCAATCAGGACGACGGTGTCGTTGTTGCCGAAGTAGCTGATCGACAGCGCGGTCACAATGGCGGTCAACGCGGCATTGACCACATTGTTGCCAATCAGGATGGTGCCGAGCAGGCCTTCGGTATCGTCGAGCAAGCGGCTGGCGCGGGCCGCATGGCGTTTTTTCTGCTTGACCAGATGGGTCAGCCGAAAGCGATTCAGCGCCATCATGCTGATTTCCGAGATTGAAAAGAACCCGGAGGCAATTAATAAGAGGACCAGAATCAGGATCTGGGCCCAGACAGGAAGGGCTTCCACGGAAAGGCCAGGCTATTTCAGACGCCTGAACCTTAACCGATTCAGCCAAACCCCGCATCCTGACCCTCGCGTCCTATTATTCGGGGGAGACGGTCGCAGGTGCGCCGGCGGAAAACGTTAGTTTCAGGAGACAATATGTCCAGCGACAAACCCACGCTTCGATCACGCCATTGGTTCGACAGCCCCAACAATCCCGAGATGACCGCGCTTTACGTCGAGCGCTTCTTGAATTTCGGCATCACCCGCGAAGAGTTGCAATCAGGGAAGCCGATTATCGGTATCGCCCAGACCGGCTCGGATATTGCTCCCTGCAACCGTCATCACATTGAACTTGCCAAACGGGTCCGGGAAGGGATTGTCGCCGCCGGCGGGGTGGCGCTGGAATTCCCGGTTCACCCGATTCAGGAAACGGCCAAACGCCCCACCGCGGCTCTGGACCGCAACCTTTCCTACCTGTCGCTGGTTGAGGTGTTGTATGGCTATCCTCTGGACGGTGTCGTCCTCACGACTGGTTGCGACAAGACCATGCCGGCGATGGTGATGGGCGCGGCCACTGTCAATATTCCATCTATCGTCTTTCCCGGCGGACCAATGCTCAATGGCTGGCATGAAGGTGAGCGCAGCGGCTCCGGAACGATTGTCTGGAAGGGCCGTGAAATGATGGCCCGCGGAGAAGTTGACTACGAAGGCTTTATGGAGCTTGTATCGTCGTCGGCAACTTCGGTGGGGCACTGCAACACCATGGGAACGGCGTCAACGATGAATGCGCTGGCAGAGGCGCTTGGTATGACGCTGCCTGGCGCGGCGGCAATTCCCGGCCCTTATCGGGAGCGCGGCCAGTGCGCCTACGAGACCGGTAAACGAATTGTTGAGATGGTTCATGAAGACCTCAAGCCATCTGACATCATGACCCGTCAGGCGTTCGAAAATTGTATACGCGCCAATTCTGCCATTGGCGGATCAACCAATGCGCCCGTTCACATCGGCGCCATCGCGCGGCACATGGGGGTGCCACTCGACATCAAGGAATGGGAGACGCTCGGTTATGACATTCCGTTGCTCGTCAATATGCAACCCGCTGGCGAGTATCTCGGTGAAGACTATTTCCATGCAGGCGGATTGCCGGCAGTATTGAACGAGCTGTTGGCCGCTAACCTGCTGCATGCTGACGCACTAACGGTCAACGGCTCGAGCATTGGCGAGAACTGTAGTGGCAAAACATCGAGCAATCGTGATGTGATTCGCGCGCTTGAATCGCCGATGGTCAAGTCGGCAGGGTTTCTTGTGCTGAGTGGCAACCTTTTCGATTCCGCGATCATGAAGACCAGCGTGATCTCGCCGGAGTTTCGCAAACACTATCTGAGCAACCCAGATGACCCGGACGCATTCGAAGGCAACGCGGTTGTCTTTGACGGACCCGAGGACTATCACAAGCGCATCGACGATCCGACGATGGGTATTGATGAAACCTCTATTCTGTTTATGCGTGGCGTTGGCCCCATCGGCTATCCGGGCGGCGCAGAAGTGGTCAATATGCGTGCGCCTGCCAGCCTGCTGGCGCGCGGGCACCAGGAAATGCCATGTGTCGGAGATGGCCGTCAGAGTGGTACCTCAGGCTCGCCGTCAATACTGAATGCTTCGCCTGAAGCTGCCGCGAATGAAGGGCTGGCGCTCTTGCAGACCGGCGACCGGATTCGCATTGACTTGCTGAAGCGCAGTGCTGATATGCTGGTTGACGATGCAGAACTCGACCGTCGCCGAGAGGCTCTCAAGGCCGCGGGCGGTTATCAGTATCCGGATCATCAGACGCCGTGGCAGGAAATCCAGCGTGGGCTGGTGGACCCACTCGATAAAGGCATGGTGTTACGGCCTGCGGTTGAGTATCAGCGCATTGCTCAAACCAAAGGCGTTCCCAGAGACAACCACTAACGCCGATAGACTGTTACCGATGGCAATTAGCTTGATGCTTGAGGTAAAGTCTGGAGACGTCGCCGGAGCTGCCGGTTTGGATAGGGAGCAGCCACGGCGCTTAAAAAAACGGCCAAAAGGAGATAGAGATGAAGTTTTTCAAATCCAGAACACTTGCGCAGGTCGCTGTCGGGTTGTCCGTCGCTCTGGCGTTGTCGACTGTTGCCGATACCGCCAGCGCCCAAAAGAAAGTCCGTTGGAAGATGCACTCGGCGTTTGGCAAGAATATTGCCGTTATTGGGCCGGTGGGTTATCGGATCGCGGATTCAGTACGGGTCATGTCTGACGGCAAATTCGATATTAAGGTGTTTGAGCCGGGCGCGCTCACAGGTGGTTTTGCATACTACGACGGTGTCAGTACGGGTGCGTTTGAAGCCGCTTACGGGACGCCAGGAGCCAATCAGGGCAAAAACTCTGCTTACGCACTATTGTCATCGTGGCCGTTTGGTCCGGGCGTTGGTGAGTTCCTGGCCTGGATGAAATACGACGACGGCGAAAAAATCGCGGCCGAGTTATACGCCCGTGACAACATCGAATACTTCTTCTGCGGCTTGATATCGCCCGAGACATCCGGTTGGTTCCGCGAGGAGATCAAAAGCCTCGATCAACTAAAAGGCTTGAAGATGCGCTTCTTTGGCCTCGGCGCCAAAGTCATGCAGAAGTTTGGTGTATCGACTCAGCAGATTGCGGGTGGCGATATTTATCCGGCGCTGGAGCTGGGCACTCTGGACGCGACTGAATTCTCGATGCCGGCCATCGATCGTTCCTACGGGTTCTATCAGATTGCCAAATACAATTACTTTCCTGGCTGGCATCAGCAGGCCACCACGAACGAAATCCTGATCAACAAAGACAAGTGGGCGAAGCTGCCCAAGTCGCAGCAGGAGATGTTCCGCTCAGCCTGTACCGCAAACCTTGCTGTTGAGGTCGCAGATGGCGAGGCTTCACAGTTTGAAGCGATGCTTGCCAACGAAAAAGATGGCGTGAAAAACATGGTCTGGTCTGACGAAATTCTCGGCCAGTTCCGGGATGCCTGGACAGATGTTATTGCTGAAGAGGTTGCTTCCAATGCTGACTCCAAGCGAATCTGGGAGAGCTTCTCCGCTTTCCACGAGAAATACAAAGTCTGGGGTGAGCGCGGCTACCTGAAGTAAAGCTGACTGACCGATAGCAAACCAAGGGCCTGAGTTTTCTCAGGCCCTTGTCGTTACTGGCAAAGTACCGAAAATCGAATTGTTGCGGTGCGATAACGGTGCACAGACGTGCTCAATCCTGCAGAACGGCAAAAAAATCCAGGCTTCGCTGCGGCAAAGCGCACAAGACAGTGGTTGCGCTGTGCTAAAGTCTGCTCGGGTTCGGTGTTTGGCATACCAGTTAAAACACCGGCAAGAACAGACTCATCTATCAACAATGTCTGAACAATTAGTAATTCAGGGAGACAGATTATGAAATTTCCAGGTTTGAAAAACCTCGGCGCAGTTGCGGTCGGTTTGGCTGTCGCTGCTGCAGCATTCACCCCCGACGATGCACAGGCGCAGAAGAAAGTGCGCTGGAAGATGCACACGGCGTTTGGTAAGAACGTAGCGGTTATCGGACCGCCAGGTTATCGGATAGCGGAAAGCGTAAGCGCCATGACCGGCGGCAAGTTTGACATCAAGGTATTTGAGCCGGGCGCACTGGCCGGTGGCTATGCTTACTACGATCCCGTCAGCAAGGGCGCGTTCGAGGCAGCCTGGGGAACACCGGGTGCTAACCAGGGTAAGAACTCTGCGTTCGCATTCCTGTCTACCTGGCCTTTCGGTCCGGGCATCGGCGAGTTCATCGCCTGGATGAAGTTCGGTGGCGGTCAGAAAATCGCTGAAGACCTCTATGCTCGCGACGGAATCAAGTACATGTTCTGCGGCATGATCTCTCCGGAAACCTCAGGTTGGTTCCGCGAAGAAATCAAAAGCCTTGATCAGCTCAAAGGCCTGAAGATGCGCTTCTTCGGCATGGGCGCCAAGGTCATGCAGAAATTTGGCGTATCAACCCAGCAGTTGGCTGGTGGTGATATTTATCCGGCGCTTGAGCTGGGCACCATTGATGCAACCGAGTTCTCGATGCCGGCTATTGACCGTTCATACGGTTTCTACCAGATCGCCAAGTACAACTACTTCCCGGGCTGGCACCAGCAGGCAACCACGAACGAAGTCCTGATTAACCAGGCCAAGTTCGACAAGCTGACCAAAGAGAATCAGGCCATTTTGCAAAGTGCTTGCGATGCCAATGTCGTGACGCAGGTTGCTGACGGCGAAGCTTCTCAGTTTGCAGCCATGATTGCCAACGAAAAAGACGGCGTGAAAAACATGATCTGGCCGCAGGAAATCCTGGATCAGCTCAAAGGCGCCTGGGATGAGGTTCTGGCTGAAGAAATCGCCGCCAACAAAGACGTGAAAGTGCTCTGGGACAGCTTCTCCAAGTTCCACGAAGGCTATAAAGTCTGGGGCGATCGCGGCTACCTCAAGTAATTAACTGATCGCAAGGCTGTTCGACCAGGTTCGAACAGCCGATCAGATTAATAAGCCGCACAGGGAGGGTGGTGGATGAGGAGTCTGCCATCTTTCTCTTGATTCAAAACTGACAGCAACAGCCGCTCTCTGTTGCGTAGCGCCGGTGGCGCCTTGCCTGCCGAATGCCCGCTGCATAGATTGTCATTTAAATAAAGGGCTTTTCCCCATGGGATTCTTACTTCGCCTAGCCGGCATATTCGACAGCATTGCCCGTAATGCCGGTCGCTACGCATCCTGGGTCATCCTGCCGCTGATCTTCATGATCATGTTCGATGTCGTGACCCGCAAACTCGACGTCACGCGACTCTGGTTTTCCGACCTGTCCATTCAGTGGGGCGGCATCTCGGTGTCTACCATTTTTCAGGATACGCAGTGGCACTTCCACGCCATTCTGATGATGATGACGTTTGCGATCGGTTACCTGGCCAATGCTCACGTACGCGTCGATATATTTCGCGAACTCCTGTCCAAGCGCAAGCAGGCCTGGGTTGAGCTGGTCGGGCTCATCGTGCTGGCGATCCCGTTTGTGGTCGTGATGATCAATGAAGCCTGGCAGCTCACTGAACTGGCCTATTCGCAAGGCGAAGGCTCAGAGTCGCTGACCGGTATTGGCAAGCGCTGGATAATCAAATCGGTAGTCTTGATCGGATTCACGCTGTTGTTGCTCGCGATCCTTGCAACGCTCTTGCGGCTCATTGCAATGATTTTTGGCACCGATGCCGAACGCAAGGAAGCCAATGCAGGACTGGCCATTTTCCCTGAAGACGCTGGCGATCTGGAAGCAGCCAGGCTCGCCGCTGAACGCGCTTTGGAAGAAGATGAAATCGATGCGGCCGAGCTCGCGGAAAAACTCGCCCAGGAGCGTAAGAAGTAATGGAAGCGATTATTGATCACCTCTATGAGTTTATTGGCGCCTACATGTTTGTGGCGCTGGCGCTCATGCTATTCACCGGATTGCCAGTTGCGTTTGCGCTGGGTGGGATTTCCGTAATCTTTGGCGTCATTGCCATCTACCTGGAAGTTCTTGATTTCGCTGTTTTCTTTCAGGTCATTCAACGAATCTGGGGTGGAGACGGGGCTTCCGGCGCTGTCCAGAACCCGATTCTGGTGGCTATTCCCTGCTTTGTTTTCATGGGCACCATGCTCGAGAAATCCAAAGTGGCTGAAGATTTACTGCACATTCTGCAGATTCTGCTCAAGCGGGTTCCGGGCGGTCTTGCACTGTCGGTGACCGTGATGGGCACGATCATGGCCGCGACAACTGGCATCATTGGCGCCTCGGTGGTCATGATGACGCTGCTCGCGCTGCCAACAATGCTCAAGCGAGGTTATTCGCCGTCACTGGCCACGGGCACGATCGCCGCGAGTGCGACGCTTGGTATTTTGATTCCGCCGTCAATCATGCTGGTCCTGATGGCCAACCTGCTGGCAGTATCGGTGGGTAACCTGTTTCTGGGTGCTTTGCTGCCAGGTCTGGTTTTGTCGTCACTGTATTTCGTCTACATCATCTGCTATGCGACGATCAAGCCAAACTCGGCGCCGCCGCTGCCGCCTGATGCCATCCGCATCAATCCAACCAACTACAAGAACCTGGTGTTGTTCCTGGTGGTCTCGGGCATCTTTGTGGCCCTGGCCTGGGGAATGTATAACAGCGCCCTGGCTTCTGAGGCCAACTGGGGTTTCATCGCGTTTATCGGTATTTTTGTTTCCGCGATGGTGATTGGTAAACGTGAAGGCCCCAGCTTGCTCGGTGGCATCCTGAAGGGCTTCGTGCCGCCAATCTTTCTGATCGTGATGGTGCTGGGCTCGATCTTTGCCGGTTGGGCAACACCAACCGAGGCTGCCGGTGTTGGTGCGTTTGGTTCGCTGATTCTGGCGTTGCTGAATGGCACACTTAACAAGAACGTTTTGAGTAGCGTGGTTCAGCGAACAGGTCTGACTACCGCCATGATCTTCATGATCTTTGCCGGTGCAACCGCCTTCTCGACCATCTTCCGGAATGTTTACGGGGAAGACCTGATCATTGAGTTCATCGAGTGGTTGGAGCTTGGCCCGTGGCCGTTGCTATTCCTGCTGATGTTCGCTGTGTTCCTGCTGGGTTTCTTCTTTGATTTCCTTGAGATCACGTTGATCATCCTGCCGGTGTTTGCGCCAGTGATCCGCACGCTCGCACCTGCGTTTGCGCCCCACCTGGGACTCGAACTGCCAACGAATCAGGCACAGACAGATGCTGTCGAAGCGGAGGTCATATACTGGTTTGCCATTCTCATTGCGGTGAACTTGCAGACGTCGTTCCTGACGCCGCCGTTTGGATTCGCGCTCTTTTACATGAAAGGCGTGGCACCCAGCTCGGTGAAGATGCAGGAAATTTACAAAGGGATCATCCCGTTTGTCCTGCTACAGGTGACCGGCATGCTGATCGTGCTGGAATTCCCGGAGCTTGCACTCTGGCTACCCAGACAAGTCTTCGGCAATTAGCGAAGACTCAACCGAAAAAACGGCGGGCCACTATCAAGTGGCCCGCCGTTTTTTTATTGCCTGAATAGTCTTGCCTTACGCGACGAGCCGTTGGCCTGACGCGGTCAGGGTTTACCTGGAAACATCACTCCAGGCTTTCTGGGTTTCGACAAAAGCTGAATAGGATTCCCAGGCTTTTTTGAATTCCGGGCTCTTGGCAGCCAGGGCTTCAGCGGTTTTGATCCAGCTGTTGCGAAACGCCTGGAGTATCTCGCCGGACCAGCGCAGCGGTTTTATTCCCTGCTCAACGAGTTGATTGAGTGCTTTGCCCTGCAGCGCCTCTCCTTCGGCGAGTTGCCTGAGCATGACAGTGTCGCAAGCCCCCTGAATAACCGCTCGCTGAGTTTTGGTAAGCGATTTCCATTTCTTCTTGGAGATCAGCAATTCGTTTAAGGTGCTGGGTTGGTGCCAGGCCGGGAAGTAGAGATTCTTGGTGAGTTCTTCAACGCCGGCCGTCTCGCCAAGCGCCGGGGTGTCGAGCATTGCGGCATCAATGGTTTTGAGATTGATTGCCCGGCTGACTTCGCTGGGTTTAATGACTTGCGGCTCTGCACCCATGTTGCGTAAAACCTGGGCCGCCAGACCGCTGGCGCGGACCTTGAGTCCTTCCAGTTGTTCGGGTTTATTCAGCTCGGTCATGAACCATCCGGAAGCGCCGGCCGGACTGATGCCGCATGGCAGGGCTTCCACGTTGTACTTTGCATGCAACTGCTTGAATAGTGTTTCGCCTCCGCCGTACTTCAACCAGGCAAGATACTCGCGTGCGCCGTGCGAGAACGGAATCGAGGTAAACAACCAGAATGCACTATCTTTGGCTGCCCAGGCACTCGGGGTTGTCCAGGCGGCATCCAGCGTGCCGGTGCCAACCGCGCTGAGGTATTGAAGCGGAGGCACGAGCTCGCCGGGTTCGTAGAGTTTGGCCTTGATGGAGCCATCGGTCATCGCGTTGATTAGCTTGACCAGCTGGCCCTGCGCCGGGCCGACGATTGGCTGAGTTGATGAATAAGCGCCCGCTACATCGAGAGTGGGCATCTCTTTTGCTTTCGGCGTCTTGGGCGCGGTTTTTTTCTGCTCAGCGTTTTTGGCGGCAGCGGTAGAGACGCCGGTCAATAAACCCCCGCCGTTGCAAAATGCAAAAATTACGACCGCCGTCGTCGCACACCCCTTGAAACCCACAAGACTCTCCCAACTGTTTGACGATGTATCCATCATGCCGGCCGGCATGGCTGACTGTTGTTGCATACCGTGGCCGGTTTGACATTCCTATTTTATTGCAGGCACGTTACCACATTGTAGGGAAGCGTCGTGCAGTAAATTGCCGGCGAGGCGGCTTCCGCACAGCGCTCCCTGTCCTAGGTCAAACTGGCCTAATTCAGTTGGTCCAGGACATTGGCGACGGTAGAGAACATCTGATCCAAATGGGCGGATTCCGCAATCAGGGGAGGGCAGAATCCGATTGCGTCACCGACCGGCCGGACAAAGACGCCTTCCTCCCAGCACCGTTCAAACACGTCGAACGCTCTGACACCGGGTTTGCCGTCGCGAGGCGCCAGTTCGATAGCGCCGATAAAGCCCTGATTGCGACAATCCACCACATGGGGTTTGTTGGCGAGCGCGTGCAGCCGGTCTTCAAACTCCTGGCCCAGCGGGCCTGAGGCCTTTTCTAACAGGTTTTCATCGCGGTAGACATCGAGCGTGGCAAGCGCTGCAGCACACGCCAGTGGGTGTCCCGAGTAAGTGTAGCCATGGAAAAACTCAACGCCCGGGCTGTCGGTATTCATGAAGGTTGAATAGACCTCGTCTGAGGCGATAACTCCCCCCAGCGGAACCGCCGCTGATGTCACGCCTTTGGCGAAAGTCATCAGATCCGGGGTGACCCCGAAGTGTTCTGCGGCGAACGTCTTGCCAAGTCGTCCCCAGCCGGTAATGACTTCATCAAAGATCAACAGAATGCCGTGTTTGGTACAGATGTCGCGTAGTCGCTGCAGGTAGCCGACTGGCGGAACGAGTACGCCGCCGGCGCCGGCGACCGGCTCGACGATTACGGCGGCAATGTTGTCGGCGCCATGGAGCGGGATCAGGCGCTGCTCCAGTTCGTCGGCCAGCCCTGCGCCATGCTCGGCGCTCCCGCGCACAAACGCCCGTTGGGTCAGGTCGTGGGTGTGAGCGAGGTGGTCAGTGTTCAAGACCATTGCATGGCCGTAAGCGGCTCGATTGGCGGTCATGCCAGAAACGGCGATGCCGCCCATGTTGACTCCGTGATAAGCCCGTTCACGACCGATGATCCTGGTTCGGGTTCCCTGGCCTTTCAGCCGCTGATAGGCGATAGCCATTTTCAGGGCGGTATCAACGGCTTCTGAGCCGGAGTTAGTGAAGAACACATGATTCATCCGCTCCGGTGCCAGGTCAGCAATGCGGCCGGCCAGTTCAAACGGCAACGGGTGTGACATCGAAAAAGAAGACGCAAAATCCAGTTCACCGGCTTGCTGTTGAATGGCCTGCACGATATGCGGGTGGCAGTGACCGGCGTTGACGCACCACAGGGTTGCCAGGCCGTCCAGGATTTGTTTGCCGTTCGCGGCGGTGTAATACATGCCGCTGGCTTTGCTGACCAGGCGGGGAGACTGCTTGAACTTACGGTTGTCGGTAAACGGCATCCAGAACGGTTCAAGGTGGGATGCGGTCATTTCGGGGGCATTCATGATGTTTCCTTGGGCGTGCCGTTTCAGTTATCCAGGGGCAGGCGGGTTAACCCTGCCTGTACTTTTGCATCCAGCGTTTTTTCGGCCGCCAGGACTTGTTCCAGGCGCTGGGCTACTTCCGCCAGGCGGGCTTGTGGAATGACGACGACGCCGTCCTCATCGCTCACAATCACGTCGCCGCTGGCAATATGAACGCCGGCCAGGACGATTGGCGCGCCAACGATGCCCGGCCCGCTCTTATGTGGCGAATTAGGGGTTACGCCGGCCGCAAAACACGGGAGCCCCACGCTTCGGATGCCACGGGTGTCGCGCACACAGCCGTCGGTGACAAAGCCCTGGGCGCCGCCATTTTTCGCCATGCCGAGGACGAGATCACCGGCGATAGCGCAATCAAGATGGCCGTGCGCCGAGGCGACAATGATGTCACCTTGCTGGACATGCTCCAGCGCCGCCAGCAATGCCAGATTATCGGCTGGCCCGGCATCGCAGGTCAGTACCACCCCACACATTTCGCTCTGGTCGGCAAACATGGGTTTGATGGTGTGGGCGAGCCCGCCGCCGCCGCCCAGGGCATCAACAATGAAACCCGTCTGAATTCCCTTAAACGGCTTGATCAGCGCCGGGTCAGGGCGAGGCGCCGCAGGTTCTTGAACGGTAAATTTGGGGGCTTCGTCGATCATGCAGCTCTCCACAGGCATCAGGTTGAACAAACGCCTAGGATGCCAGAACCGGACTGCGGGTGGGCTTTTAACAGGGGCAGGGTATTAGTGGGGGCGGGGCAGCTATTCAGGCGCTCGGTGATTCAGGCGCTCGGTGAGCTGCCAGGCAAGTCAGACAATGTTGGTCGGGGTGAGAGGATTCGAACCTCCGGCCTCTACGTCCCGAACGTAGCGCTCTACCAGGCTAAGCTACACCCCGAATCGAATTAACGACTGACCAAACTTACTGCTTCTTGCTTACTGCCACAGAACTTTTGCTACCGAACTTCCGCTGCAAACACTTCCGCTGCAAACTACTGCCACTGACTCAGGCATCTTTCGGGCCTGCTTAGCGATCCCGGTCAATTGAGTAGGTCGCGAAGTATAGCAGGGCGTCCCGATAGTCAGAAGAGCTTCCTGCCGGCGAAATCACTTCAACCTGGTCGCGGGCATAGCCGGCCTCGTCAGAAGCCTTGCTCCGGGCGTACTCAAGCGCCCCGGTCCGGTGGATGGCCGCCAGCACTGCCGGGAAGTTTTCGGCGGTTCCTTCGCTGATCGCGGCCCGCACCAGGTCCCGTTCGGCGGTGTTGCCTTCGGACATCACATAGATAAGCGGCAAGGTGGGTTTTCCCTCGCGTAAGTCGTCGCCAACGCTCTTGCCGATGTCATCTTCGGAGCCGGAGTAGTCCAGCACGTCATCAATGATCTGGAAGGCGGTACCCAGGTGTCGGCCGTAGGCCGCTGCTGCTTCTTCGCATTTTGGTGGGGCATCGCACAAAATCGCGCCCAGCCGGGCTGAGGCCTCAAACAATTTGGCGGTCTTGTACTGGATGACCTGCATGTAGCTGGCTTCACTGACGTCCGGGTCGTTACAGTTGATCAGCTGCAAGACTTCGCCTTCGGCGATCACGTTGGTGGCATCCGCCAGGACCTTCATGACCCGCATCCGGTCCGTGTCTACCATCATCTGAAATGCGCGGGAGTAAAGGAAGTCTCCGACCAGCACTGAGGCAGCATTGCCAAAACGGGCGTTTGCGGTGTCCCGGCCCCGGCGCATGTTTGATTCATCGACCACGTCATCATGCAGCAAGGTGGCTGTGTGAATGAATTCAATCACTGCGGCCAGCTGAAAGTGGTTTCGCTCCCCCCGGTAACCCAGGGCCCGGGCCAGTATCAGCAGCAGTATCGGGCGCATACGTTTGCCACCCGAGCCAACGATATAGTCGGCGATCGTGTTGACGAGGGCCACCTCACTGCTGAGCTGGGTTCGGATGACCTGATCAACCTCCGCAAGATCGGAGGCCAGGACGGGAAATAGTTCTGCTGGCTTCATGATTCGTGCATTCTAATCTAACGCAGCCTTGCTAAGGTAGCTGAATCAGGGATAGAATCGCGGGTTCCCCGGAGTGGGTGAGCTATTTGAGTCCTGTATGAGTGCTGTATGAGTGCTATACAAGTGCAATAACAGTGCAACGCCAGTGCAATGTGTGAGTTATGTGCATGTTGTGGCTGCTTGAGAGGCAATTCTTGAGAGGCCGGCACAAATGGGTATCACCTGCCAAATCCCCATCAGAATGGGGCTGGCTGTAATGTAAGTAGTAGCAAGGGCAGTACATGAAGGGCAGTACATGAATGACAGTACATGACGGGCAGTGCTAAGTGGTGGCCACATTTAAGCCGCTTAGGTCGTTTAAGTCGTTGAAGCCTTTGAGTTTTTGCCTTTGAGTTGGGGTAGCCAGTCTCACCAATTTAGTTAGAGGTCCCGAATGTACGCGGTCATAAAAACCGGCGGCAAGCAGTATCGAGTTGCTCCCGGCGAAAAATTGAAAGTAGAACAGATACCGTCGGACATTGGCGCTGTGATTACCCTCGAGCATGTTCTCGCGGTTGGTAACGGCGAAAAGTCCCTTATCGGCGAGCCAATCGTCGACGGCGCGGCCGTTTCGGCCACTGTTCTGGATCAAGGTAAACACAAGAAAGTTCGCATCTTCAAGTTGCGTCGGCGTAAGCACTACCGTAAAACCCAGGGTCATCGCCAGACCTATACCGAGTTGTTCGTCAGCAAAATCGAGTCACCGCTGGGTGCCGAAGAGGCCGACGCAACCGAAGCCATGGCTTATGCCCAATCGCGCCGTGATCGCCTGTCGATTGCCCAGGGCGAAGGCACGGCGGCTCTGGCTGCTGGTTGGGACGCGGCTCGCGGTAAAGCCGGCGATGAATCCAGCGCTTCTGCTTCTGATAGCACTCAGGCCGTTGGTCTGGCTGCTGGCGCGGCCGCTGCAGCCGCTGGTGCGGCTTCTGCTGGCGCCACGTCAGATAAGCCGGACGATCTGACCAAGGTTGAAGGTATCGGCCCGAAAATCGCCGAGCATCTGCAAAATGCCGGTATTTCAACGTTTGCTGCTCTGGCAGCGGCCGATCAGGCTCAGTTGCAGAAAGTGCTGACAGATGCCGGCCCTCGATTCTCAATTCACAAGCCGGACACCTGGCCTGAGCAAGCCGCTCTGGCCGCCGCTGGTAAGTGGGACGAACTGAACAAGCTAAAAGACGAACTCGACGGCGGCAAGCGCGCCTGATCGATCAGTCCAACCGGAGAATATTCTCATGGCACATAAGAAAGGCGGCGGCTCTACGCGAAACGGGCGCGATTCAAAGCCCAAGATGCTCGGTGTGAAGGTTTACGGTGGTCAGGCTATTTCAGCCGGTGGCATCATCGTTCGCCAGCGGGGGACCAAGTTCCACCCTGGCAACAATGTCGGTATTGGTAAAGACCACACTCTGTTTGCATTGAAAGACGGTTTTGTTAACTTTGCCGTGAAGGGGCCGTTGCGCCGCCATCTCGTCAATGTTGAGCCGCAGTAACCGCATCGCTCGGCGGTAATTAAAAACCCCGCCTGGCGGGGTTTTTTTATTTTCAGACCAAGGCATCCATCATGAAGTTCTTCGACGAAGCGCAGATCGAAGTGCAAGCCGGTAACGGCGGCAACGGCATCGTTGCCTTCCGCCGGGAGAAATTTATTCCCAAAGGCGGGCCAAGCGGCGGCGATGGCGGCCGTGGCGGCAGCATTTATGCGATCGCAGACCGCAATATCAATACCCTGATTGATTACCGGTTTGCGCGCCAGCACAAGGCCAAAAACGGTGAGCATGGACGGGGTTCGGATCAATATGGTGCGGGCGGTAGCGACATCACGCTCAGAATGCCGATTGGTACGGTGATCCGACATGCTGAGACGGGCGAGCAAATCGGCGACCTGACTGAAAACGATCAAGTCATTCTGCTCGCCAAAGGTGGCAAAGGCGGGCTTGGCAACATTCATTTTAAGAGTAGTACCAACCGGGCGCCCAGAGAGAGCACACCGGGAGTCCCTGGCGACTGTTTTCAGTTGCATCTGGAGCTGCGGGTACTGGCGGATGTCGGTTTGCTTGGTCAGCCCAACGCGGGCAAGTCTACTTTTATCAGTGCGGTCAGCAATGCCCGCCCCAAGGTCGCTGACTATCCGTTTACAACTCTGCATCCGAACCTGGGGGTTGTCCGCGTGGGGCCCCAGCGTAGTTTTGTGCTGGCCGATATTCCAGGGTTGATCGAAGGAGCCGCGAGCGGCGCCGGCCTGGGTCATCAGTTCCTGCGTCACTTGCAGCGCACCCGTTTGCTGTTGCATCTGGTTGATATGGCCCCGCTTGACGAAAGCAGTGATCCGGCGCAGCAGGCGCGAGCAATCGTGCAGGAGTTGCAGGCATACGATCAGACGCTGGCCGACAAGCCGCGCTGGTTGTTATTGAACAAGGTTGACATGATTCCGGAGGAAGAGCGGGCGGACCGGGTGGCGGCTTTTCTCAAAGCTTATCGCGGAAGCGGCGAGGACGCGCTGATAGTGGCCGATGAAGATGTCTTCCAGATTTCAGCGCTGACCCGTGAAGGTTGCGAACTGGTCTGTCAGAAAGCCCAGGCCCGGCTGGACCTTGGTCAAGAGCTCGACGAAGAGCAACCGGTAGATGTGCGATTCACCCGCGAGGGAGATCCGGCAGGCCAGGAAGGTAGCGACGGTCATGACGATTGATTCATCGGCGGCTGCCGGCGATTTGGTCAGTCAGCAAACGAGCCGTAGTGATGACGAGGCGATAGCGGCAAGGCCGTTGTTGCCGGCTGCCCGGCGGGTGGTCGTCAAGATCGGCTCGACGCTGGTGACCAATGAGGGGCGCGGCATGGACGCTGGCGCCATCGAGAAGCTTGCGGCTCAGATTGCAGTGCTCAGACGGGCAGATTATGAAGTTGTTCTGGTCTCGTCTGGTGCGATTGCCGAAGGGACGGTCAGGTTAGGGCTGAATTCGCGTCCCCGTGAAGTTCATGATTTACAGGCAGCCGCGGCGGTCGGACAAATGGGACTGGCCCAGGTTTACGAGAGTTGTTTTGGCCGGCATCAGCTGCGCACCGCTCAGGTATTGCTGACCCATGATGACTTGTCCGACCGAAAGCGTTACCTGAATGCGCGGGCAACCCTGCTTACCCTGTTGCGCCTTGGCGTGGTGCCTATCGTGAATGAAAACGATACGGTCGTGACCGACGAAATCAAGTTTGGCGACAACGATACGCTAGGCGCATTGGTCACCAACCTGATCGAAGCGGATCTGTTGTTGATTCTGACGGACCAGGAAGGCTTGTATACCGCTGACCCGCGCAAAGATACCCAGGCGGTTTTGCTGGCGTCGGTTACGGCCGGTGACCCGCGGCTCGATGAAATGGCAGGCGCGTCCGGATCGGCCTGGGGCAAAGGGGGAATGCAAACCAAAATCACGGCCGCCCGCCGGGCCGCCCGCAGTGGCGCGCATACCATCGTCGCTTCCGGGCGTCAGCCAGACTTGCTCCGCCGGCTTTTTGAAGGCGAACTGATCGGCACCCAGTTTATATCCCGAACCGCCCGACTCACAGCCCGCAAGCAGTGGCTTGCCGGCCATTTACAGCTTGCCGGGTCGGTCACGATTGACCAGGGCGCGCAGCAAGCGCTGCTCGGGAAGGGTAAGAGTCTGCTGCCGATTGGCGTGACTGCCGTGCAGGGCGAGTTCGAACGGGGCGCGGTCGTGGCCTGTTGCAACGAAGCCGGAGAAGAGGTCGCACGGGGCCTGGTTAACTATTCCAGTGCGCAGACTCGGAAAATCCTGAAGACCGCGTCTAGCGAGATCGCCGGGAAACTCGGTTTTGTCGAAGAGCCAGAATTGATACACCGCAGCAATCTGGTGGTTCGCTAGGGTTTGGATGGCAGACAGCATCCAATCGGGGTAAATTCGTCCTCTTCAGACGCCAGTCTGTGTAACCGGAGCATCGGTGATCTTGCTGTGCGGCTGGATCCGGCCTTGTTTATGCGGGTCCATCGCAGCTATCTGGTCAGTCTGGACTATGTTGAGCAGATTGATCGCGAGGGCGGCAAAGTCAGTGTGGTGTTGCGCGACGGCCTTGGAACGTTGCCGGTCGCACGCTCTTATGTCATCCAACTGCTGCAACGTCTCGGTATCGCCGAGGCCGACTCGACCGGTCAGGAGGCCGATTCGGGCTAAGGCCAGATCTGCCTTGCGTCTTGCTGATCGACGAAATCGACCGTGCTGACGAGGCATTCGAAGCGTTTCTGCTTGAGCTACTGGCCGATTATCAGATGACCGTGCCGGAGCTCGGCACAGTGGTGGCAACCAGCATCCCCAGAGTGATTCTGACCAGCAACGGCACACGCGAACTATCTGATGCGCTGCGTCGCCGCTGTCTGTATCACTGGCTTGACTATCCGGATCTCGGGCGGGAAATAACCATTGTTCGGGCGACTCCGCCCGATGCAGATATCAGGCTGGTCGAACAGGCCGTCAGTTTTGTACAGCGGTTGCGCAAGGAAGACATTGATAAAACGCCGGGAGTGGCCGAAACCCTCGACTGGATTCGCGCGCTGCATCGCCTCGGTCTGAAAGCACTCCCGGCGGATCCTGCCGGTCTGATGTCCACATTGGCCTGTCTGCTCAAGACCCGCGATGACTTGTTTCAATTCAATCTTAACCGGGTTCAGAGTCTTGTTGATGGCTCGCCCGTAACCGGCGTCTGGATTTCCTTCGTACGATCCGGCGCAGTTTGCGTACCGGCGGCGTGCCGATTGAACCTGTCCGGAAGCGACGGCGCTTAGAACAGCCCCGATTGTTCATACTGGTCGATGTCAGTCGTTCGATGGAAACCCATGCTCAGTTGTTTCTGCGGATATCGCGCGCTTTTGTCGGCGTGGCCGATGCACGGGTATTCGTCTTTTACACCCGCCGGAGCGACTGGACGACGAATTGAGCGCCATTCAGCGCCGGGGGGCTGCGATCACCTGGTTCCATCCCACCAAAAACACGCCGTCCTCCAAGGCCATGCAGGCCGCCAGTTCACGAATCAGGCGATTCGTGCCATTGTCCAGCTTGCGGGACTTAGACGCGGCTGTGCGCAGCCGGCCGTCTTGCGAACCGTCCGTGATGCGCTAAGGGACGGCAAAGCCCGGATGATTGCCATGTCTGACTGGCCGTATTGGCGGCTGTGGTCGGCGCAAAACGACAGAGCCAGGCGACACCACCGGTCGAAGGAGTGGTTGATTCCTCAGTGAAAGAGACGGTTTCTGCCGTAGCGCCGACTGGCGCAAGGTCTTGCTGCGGTGGCGAATCAAAGGTAAGGCAGAATGTTCCGTCGGACCCTGATAAAGCAAGTCTGGAGGACTGAGATGGGCTGTATTCTCAAAGGTGGTGGTGGTTTGTACAGCCGGGTGGCGGTTGGCGCAGTGGTATTGGCCGCTGGCGCCGGCACACGCATCGGAGGCCGGCCAAAGTCTCTGCTGGAGTTGGGCGGGGTGCCGCTGATTCGCCGCACCTTGTTTGCCCTGTCCGGCGCCGGCGTTGATGAAGTGGTGGTTGTTCTCGGTCATTACGCCGATCAGATCCGCCCCATGATTGAAGACTTCCCGGTGACAATTGTCGTCAACCCGAGTCCTGATGATGGGCAGGTCTCGTCCCAACGCCTGGGCCTGGAGGCGCTAAGCGGAAAACTCGATCTGGTGGTGATGGCATTGGCAGATCAGCCGCTGATCAATACCCAGGACGTGGTTGACCTGATTGGTGCCTGGAAAAAGCGCCCTGACGGCACTGAAGTGCTCTATCCGCAGGTTAATGGCCAGCGCGGTAATCCGGTGCTGCTGAGCACGCACGTGAAAGAGCAGATCCTGACCAACGGTGGTAATGCCGGTTGTCGTCAGTGGCAGGAAAAACACCCTGAGCTGACGTTTGCCCTGGCGACCGAAAATCGCCGCTACCGAATTGATATCGACACTGAACAAGACTTGTCAAGGTTCGAGCAGGATACTGGTCACAAGTTGTTATGGCCGAAAACGGTTACCGATGCCGCATGTTGAGAGCGTCCGGCAGACGGTGACACAGGCGAATCAAGGCCACTGGCCCGAGCAGCGTGCTCAGCATCCGGTGTACGCTGCCGAGAACGGCGTAACCCGGTTTCAGGGGCCGGGTTTTGGTGCACTGGGTGGTGCTTAAGTTGATCTGGGCGATGCCGTACGCCGGAGCGCTTGATCGCTTGATTATTTCGTTTAATGTCACCGTCAATGCAGTCGATGGTAGCGACAAATTACACGAATACGGTGCGCGCTGAGCAGGTCGGCTTGCTTTGACCTCTGCCTCCTGTCTATCGAATTCTTCTATTGTTGACGTTCGGTGATCTGAAAAACCTTGGCCATGATTTGCCAGGTAGTTTCTGTTCTGACCAAGGTCAGAAAATCCACGAAATCACGCGTCCCGATCGAACACCTGACTCTGGCAAAAGCAGTGTTTTCACCGGCAAACTGAATTTGTTCGACAACGTCGGTTCGTACCTCTTGCCGGGAAGCCGGTGATTCGCGTTTCGATACAACTTCAAAATAGTCGCTCATTGTCCGGTAAAGCAGCGGCGTCTCATCAGCGCTTGCGTAAATTGCCAGCGGATGAAAGACAAGCTGCAATTTTTTTGGGTCCGAGTAGTAAAGACCGTCAAAGTAAAGTTTGAGCATGTTATTGACATCGGCGAATTTGTTCATGGGCTTCCCTCTTGATTCTTTATCAGAGTCTTCACCACAGGTCGGTCACCCGCTGACTACTAACCCGCTTAGTGGTGGTTCTATAGCGACATTGATCCCCAGAATACCAGCCCGGAGCATAGAAACCAGACGGCCCAGTGGCCAAGCAGCAGATAGTCTTTCAATCGGCGTTTGAGCGTGCCAAGCTGAATCAGCCATGCCACTCCCCATAGGAAGAACAGCCCTGCAACCGCGAAGCCGATCGTTTGTTTAGCCGCGTGATAGTCGGAGAAGGCGAGCAGGTACAACACTCCGGCGACAGCAATCAGGTCTACCGACACCAATTGAAACGCACACATTGCCTGAACCCAGTTGCGGTCTAGCTTCTCAAGGGATTCGTCGGGTTCGGTGGCCCCAGGTTTCGCGCTGACACGGGATGGCTTGATACTGAGAGATTGAATCACACCGCCCGTCATGTGTGCGACGAACCCCACCAGCATGAGGCCGCATACGATCGCGATGGGATAGTTCATTAGTTCTCTCCAGGATTGATCGATTCGAGTAGTAAGTCCAGTAATACGGGCAAGTCGGTCTTGAGTTTGGCAAGCCGTTCATGGGTCAGATATTCGAGCCCGATCAAGCCGCTATAAAACAGGTTCGCGAAACGTCGGCTGATCTCGGCCGAGCCTCCGGCGCGGCGAAACAGCGATGCCAGGAATTTCAGCCGGGATTGGTCTACCCGTCTGACCGATAGTAAAACCTGGGGGTCAAACCGTGCCCAGTTGCGGATTGCGGATTCGGCTAACAAGCCGCCGTAGGGCGCGTTGAGTTCGGCTGTGATCGTATTAACGAGTGAGCGGAGTTGGTCTGAGGGCTCGGCATCCGCGTTCCTGACCTGACTCATGATGCCGTCTGTGCCTTGCGCGACCCAATGCTCAAGCATCGCGATTTTGAACGCCGCGACATTGTCAAAATGCCAATAGAAAGAGCCTTTGCTTACGCCCAGATCTCTGGCGATTACCTCAGCCTTAATTGCCAGATGCCCATCGCTGGTCAGCGTTCGAAAGCCGCCCTGGATCCAGTCAAGTTTGGATATCTTGTTCATCATTGACCCAAACTATANNTATAGTTTGGGTCAATGATGAAAGTTTCTTCGGTGCGCGAGTATCAATCTAGCCGGTGTATCGGCATTGCGGCATGTAACGTTCGATTCCGCTGAAGCTGCGAGATTCACACTCCCAAAGAATCCCTCTGGTTGGACTGAACGTAGGGCGCAGAGTCACTTCGCCATCTTCGATGCCGGTTTTCTGGTTGTAGCCGATAATAATGACGCCATTCCATGAGACCTCAATACGGCTCACGCCGGTGGCGGTGATCGTGTGGGGAGGAGGTAGTCCGACTTGATCATTCGAATCGGGAAACTCACCGTTGTCCAAATAGTGTTCACTGACCAGCAATTTGGACTGGGTGGCGAGCATAAGGCCTTCGCTCAACAATGAAGCTTGCCGGGCTTGTTTTAAGACACGTTTTGCACGCGCGTCATTTACGGCGCGCTCTTTTTTGAATTGATCAGACACGGCAGAGGCTGCGGCGGCCCGTGTTTGCTCGATCAACTCGCCCTGAGTCTGTCTGTCTAAGGCGTTCTGTTCTTCGCGTCTTAACTGATCGCGCGCTCTTTCCTGTTCAAACCCGGTGGCCACAGCCCCGGCAGTGGCGCCGTGTACTGCTGCAATGACTTCCTGATGGCGCTTCTGGCTGTACAGCTCATAACAAACGGTCAGACTGATCAGCAATAGGCCTGTGCCCAGATAGTGTTTAATCTCCATTCGTATTCTTTGGCGCTCTTGTCAGGGTTCATCGGACATACTTACCGCCTTGCTTATAGCCGGGTCAACGCCTGAAGACGGCAATTGATCGGCTTATTGAGCGCCGGCGGCCGACCGACGGTCGGCCTGCGGAGGCCGGCCGGATTCTGCGTATTCGCTGATCAGGCGAACGCTTCTTCGTAGTCTTCAGTAAAGACCAGACTGTCAGGGTCGTCGTCATCGTCATCGACTAGCGTTGCCCCGAACGAGTCGATTGAGTCGTAGTCATCAGTAGCCGGGTCTTCTTCGATTTCGTCGGTGGTCAGATTGTCATGCTCAGCCGCCATGGTTTCATCAATGCGGTCAGCGGCACCCATTCTCTGGTCCAGTTCGGCCATGCTCTGCTGATATTTGGCTCTGCGGCTTGAGTCCGCTTCGTCGCGCTTACGGCCTTCAGCAACCGTGAGTTTCTCGCGATGTTCGCAGCAAAATCGGATGCCGGCGTCGGCCTGATCGGCAAGTCGCTGGGCCGCCAGCAAGGCAGCGCGGTTATCGACCAGACAAAACAAACCGGATTGCGTGTCAAGTGTGGAAGGTTTCATGATGGTGTCTCTGTTGACTTGCCCGTGCGGGCGATCACTTCATTTTCGCGATCAGTCGCCGAATCGCTGTGAAGTTTGTCAATAGATTTGACACCATGCTCAAAATTTCCGTGAACTGAGTCACGCTAACTGGGCTTGCGCCACCTCAGCCATAAATTTCTCCGACATTTAAAGGCCATCGCCGACGCGATGATTAGAGGAGATTCAACACACGCATGGCATTCGTTATCCGGTTTTGCGTGGTCTCGCTGAGGGGAATGATCGGTAAGCGACACTGTGATTCGCCCAGACCGAGTAGCGAGCTGGCAAATTTGACGCCGGCCGGGCTGGGTTCAAGAAACAAGGCTTCATGCAGGGGGGCGAGCCGGCGCTGAATGTCGATTGCTGTCTGGAAGTCGCCGTCACGACAAGCCGATTGCATCTGTGCGCATAGGGCAGGGGCAATATTGGCTGTGACCGATATGCAGCCGTTCCCGCCCGCGGCGTTATAGGCAACTGCCGTCAGGTCTTCGCCGGACAACTGGTAGAACGGGGTCGTGATTTGATTTTGCTCCAGCCGCTGCTGCTCCAGAATCGGCCGGCTCAGGTCCGCGGTGGCATCTTTGACACCGACGATGTTTGGCAGGGCGGCGATTCGTGCCATTGTGTCGGGTTCGATATCAACGATTGCCCGCGCCGGAATGTTGTAGACGATCACCGGAATTTCGCAAGCGCTTGTCACCGCCTTAAAGTGTCGAAACAAGCCTTCCTGGCTGGGCCGGTTGTAATATCCGGCCACGTGCAGCGCCGCCTGAGCACCAGCCGCAAGAGCGTGTTGACTGTATTTGATTGCCTCAATCGGATTATTGGATCCGGCTCCGGCTATGACCGGCACCTGTCCGGCCGTTTCGCTGAGCACGATATCGATAACCTGGCGATGTTCGGTTTCGCTCAGGGTTGCGCTCTCTCCGGTGGTGCCGCAAGGCACAAGGGCGTTAGTGCCTTGTTCGAGTTGCCAGCGAACCATTTTTCGCAGCGCTGCCTGGTCTATGCCGTCCTGGTTGAAAGGGGTGGTCATTGCAACAAGTGATCCCGAGAACATTGATCTCTCCTGTGATTGTGTGCAGCGACCGATAACAAAAAAACCCCGTCAGCCGCTGAGGGCTGACGGGGTTATTTTGGAAGGATTGTCGGCCTACAAGCGCAAAAAGACAGGCAGCCGTTTATCGGCGACCAGGATGTTTGCGTGTTTGAGACCAGACAGAAATTTCATGGTGCTAACTTAACGGGGTTTAGGCTTGCCGTCAATAATCATCAGTTGAATTCTGCTGCTCAGTCAAAGGTCGCCGATTCTTCAAATGAGGCTGGCCTGTGCCGGCACGGATCTTTGTCACGCCTGAATAATGTCGCCCATTACTTGCAACGCAATATCAATCTCATCATCAGCAATGTCCAGATGAGTGACTGCGCGCACCGCACCGGCAACCGGCCCGACCCGAACCCCTTGCGCCAGGCACCGGGCTGAGAATTCGGTTGCGTTCAAGCCGGGTTTATTGATCTTAAAAAAAACAATATTGGTTTGCGGCGGACCATAAACCAGTTCGACACCCGGCAGCGCAGACAATCCGTTGGCGAGCCGGGTCGCGTTGTTGTGATCACTGGCGAGCCGCTCAACATGATGGTCCAGCGCATAAAGACAGCCACCGGCCGCGATACCGGCCTGGCGCATTGCACCGCCCACCGCGGTCTTGTAACGGCGCGCCCGATTGATGAACTCGCTTGATCCGGCCAGTACCGCGCCGATAGGGGCGCCCAAACCTTTCGTGAAGTCAATCCAGACCGAGTCAACGCAGGCGCAATAGTCAGCGGCGCTTACCTGGCTGGCCACGACGGCGTTCAGCAGTCGGGCGCCGTCCATGTGCACTGCCATCCCATGTGAGCGCGCGGTCTGACTGACGGCCTGAAGCGAAGCAAGCGGCCAGATGGAGCCGCCGCCGAAGTTGTGGGTCTGCTCAACGCAGAGTAGCCGGGGTGGTGCCGAGTATGGCGATGGCAATGCCGAGCTGCCCGCCAGCGCGGTTTCAAGTTGTTCCGGGCTGAAGACGCCCGGCGGCAGCCCATTGGACGGATCGGCATGAATCGTTTCTGTGACAGCGCCGGAAATCATCGCTGCGCCACCGCTCTCGGCGCGTAAGACATGGGCTGAGCTTTCGGCAAACAACATATCGCCCGGCTGGGTGTGAGTCTTGACCGCCACCACATTGCCCATCGTGCCGCTGGGTAGGAATAAGGCGGCTTCCTTGCCAAGCAGTCCGGCCACTCTGTCACACAGGGCGTTGACCGAGGGGTCCTCATTGCGTTGCTCGTCGCCGACCGGGGCCTGGGCGATCGCCTGCCGCATCGCCGGGGTAGGCCGGGTTTCAGTATCGCTATTTAGTCGTATCAGGGGGCGGTTCACGGGTATTCTCACTGTGCTGGTCGGTCTGCCGTGACACCACTGGCAAACCGTGGGGAAATTGGCTCTGATCTTACCGGCTACGCTCAGTCAGCATGGCAGGGTATCAATGACCAGAGACTTTGTTGACCTCAAACCCTACCCCGCCCCAGCCAGCGACTGCCCGCCGAATTCAATCCCTGCCTTCCTCGCCGGTGCGCGACCTGCTTGCTCAAGCCCGGGTTCCCGGCATGATTTCACTGGCTGGCGGGCTGCCTTCGGCGGATGGCTTCGACGCTGGCGCGATCGCCGGCGCATTTGCCCAAGCGCTGGAACCCGGTACTGCGGGCCGACAGTCGCTTCAGTATGGCCTGACTGAGGGCGAGCCGCGCTTGCGCCAGGCACTGGCAGCCTGGATGAGCGAGCGTGGCTCACCAACTGCGGCTGATTCGATTCTGGTGACCTCTGGTTCACAGCAGGGTCTGGATCTGGTTGCGCGGCTTTTGCTCAATGAAGAGGATTGCCTGCTGGTTGAGCGACCGTCGTATCTGGCGGCGCTGTCAGCTTTCAGCTTAAGCTGCCCGCATCTGGAAGGGATTGCCGCCGACGAACAAGGCCCATGTCTGGCCGCGCTTGATGCCGTTCTGAAATCCGGCCGTCGGCCCAGACTGCTCTACCTGGTGTCCGATTTCGCCAACCCGACTGGCAAGACCATCTCACTGGCCAGACGGCGGGAGATATTGACCTGGGCGGTGAGTCACCAGATAGTGATTGTCGAAGACAATCCCTATGGCGAGTTGCGTTTCAGCGGCGACGCGCTACCCAGTCTTTATGCGCTGGCGCAGGAAGACCCGCAGGCCCGAAACTGGGTGATTCACTTGTCGACGCTGTCCAAAATCGTATCGCCAGGTCTGCGCCTGGGCTGGATGGTGTTACCGCCGGGCCTGATCGAGCCGGCGGTGCGGCTGAAGCAAAGCATGGATTTACATACTGCCACGGTGAATCAGACCGCGGCCGCCGCGTACCTGGAGTCAGGCAGGCTTGAAGCGCGACTGATCTGGTTGAGAGCCCACTATCGCGAGCGAAAACAGGCGCTACTCGACGCGTTGAACGCCGAGTTGGGGGATCGCCTGCTATTGAATGATCCGGACGGCGGCTTGTTCCTGTGGGGGCGTCTGCAATCGGGCCCTGGCGGTGTTGTTGACGCCTATCGGTGGCTTGAAGCATCAATCAGACACAAGGTGGTGTTCGTTCCCGGCGAGGCGTTCTTCGCCAGTAAGCCCGACCGGCAGTCGTTGCGATTGTCGTTTGCAACCACCTCGCCGGCAGAAATGCCCACTGCCGCTAGGCGCCTCGCTATGGCGCTTCAGGCTGTTGACGCGCCGGCCCTGGCCTGATTGATTGCGGTCGCGCTATTGCAATAGCGCTATTGGATTGAAGCGGCGACGAACTTGCCAACCGCTCCCTTGACCTTGGCTACCGCTGGGCAGTCCGCGGCGTCGTGACGTTTGGCCAGAGCGTCCATATCGTTGACGCCCAGCCACACCTGGCCTTTGTCATCTTCCCAGACCAGGGCTTTCAGCGGCAGGTCGATCGCAAACGACTGGCTACACAGCATTAACGGCGTGCCTCCTTTTGGGTTGCCGAAGATCAGCAATTCGGTGGGGCGAAGTGTCTGGCCGATGCTCTTGGCGCCCGCCGTATGATTGATTCGCGCAAAAATCTTCATGCCTTTGCTGGCGACGATTTTCTCAAACTTGTTCATTGTGTCAGTTGCGCTCAGCGCACTTTTGCTGGCAATCAGGCCGTCGGCCGCCTGAACTGCCGCGCTGCCAAGAAATAGGCCCGCCGCGGCCACCAGCACTGAAAGGGATTGTCTCGATAACGGCATTGAATCCTCCGGTTATTAGGTAGAAGTCTTGCGTGTTTAGAGGTCTTGGTTGAACGGACAAGCTTACATCTCCGGAACGTAAGCAATCGTGTGTTCTCCCCACGGTTTATACTCTCGGCTCGCAGGGTGCCCGATTCGGCCGATTCAGTTGGTCGAAAGGGTTAAACGGGAAGCCGCAGGGCAAAGTCTTACTAGCCTGAGCTGCGCTGCCCCCGCAACGGTAAGCAGGCGCGCAACTTTGTTGCGCAATTACACAGTAGTGCCACTGGTCGCCAGAGTGCGGCTGGGAAGGCAAGTGTAACGACGCCTGTCAGCCCGGATACCGGCCATGCGGTTTGTACGGCAGATCACGGCGGGTGATGGCTGGCGAGACTGATCGCTGACTATTACCGGGTGCGGTATGCCGCCTTAAAACCAGTGGCATCCGACTGCACGGGGAGTGCGTCAATGCCCGCGGAGGTCTCATGATTCCTTTAGTCCAACATCGGCGGCCGGTAAGCGCGCTTTCCATTTTAATTTCTCTCGGACTGATCGCAGCAGCGTCGGCCCAGGCGCAGAACACGTCTTCACCTGATGGCGGCAGCGTGCTCGCACCGGTCGTTGTCACGGCGACCCGTTCGCCACAATCGTCTGTCAATCTGGTGTCAGACGTTGATTCCGTAGCCACTCGCGGCATGCGCTCGTCCGCTGTTCTCAGCCTGAGTGACTTGTTGGGAACTTTAAGCGGATCGGAGCTGGCCCGAAACGGTGGTCCCGGTGCGGCCAGTTCAATCTTCCTGCGCGGCGCTTCCAGTGGTCAGAGCCTTTTTCTGATCGACGGCTTCCGGGTCTCTTCCGCCTCAGTCGGGTCGCCCAGTTACGGCAGTGCGCCGTTTGGCATGGCCAGCCGGCTTGAGGTCTTGCGCGGACCGGCATCCGGTTTATATGGTGCCGATGCGATCGGCGGGGTTATTCAGTTGTTCACACCGATTGCCCGGCAGGGGCTTCACTATCAGGGCAACGCGGCCGTCGGCAGTCTGGGCACTCGGCAACTGGCCGCCGGTGTTTCGGGTGGTTCCGGTAGGATCAGTGCGGGCCTGCAGTTGTCGCGGGACAAAAGCGACGGTTTCAATGCTCAGCGAGAAGGCAGTTTCGGTTTTAATGCCGACGATGATGGTTATGAGCGGGAAGGGTTGCTCGCCCATGTCACCGCGCAGCTGACCCCGCAAAGTGAATTACGCGGTATTTTTCTGCGTTCGGATGTTGATTCGGAATTCGATAACGGCGCGTTTGAGGGCGCCATTGTGAGAAGTCGGACCGAAGTGACTGGTATTACCAGCGAGAGTACGCTCAGCGACAGTTCTGTTGTGACCTTAAAAGTCGGTCGCAGCAAGGACAGCAGTGATACCGAGAGCAGTTTTCCAAGCCGCTTCGAAACCGTGCAAGACCAGATTCGGCTGGCGCTAAGACGGGCCGTGGCCCCCGGGACCGAGATGCAGTTGCACTATGAACGACTCAATCAGGGGGTTGAAACAGTGTCTTATGGCCCGGACGCTGTTGAGGAACGCAAGACCAATAGCTATGGTGTGGCGTTAACCGGTCGCGAGAACAATCATATTGTTCAACTCAGTTTTCGCCGCGACAAAAGCAATCAGTATGACGAGCAGAGTAATGGCACGTTTACCTATGGCTATATGCTTTCGCCAGCGCTCAGGGTCGGGGGTGGGTACTCAACCGGTTTTCGCGCGCCAAGTTTCAATGATTTGTATTTCCCTGGCTATGGCCGTCAAAGCATCAAGCCCGAAACCTCGCGCAACTTCGAAATCGGCGCTTACTGGGACCAGCGCTCGAAGCAGAATCCAGGGGGCTGGCAGGGGAAGGCGATCTTCTTTGACAATCGAATCAAGGACTTGATTGTCTATGCACCAACCTGTCCGGATAACGATCCGCAGTTTTCGTTCGGCTGCGCTGACAATGTCAATGTGGCGCAGATTCGTGGTTTGAGTTTTTCCCTGGGCCGCCAACACGGCGGGTTTGGCTGGAAAGTCAACGCCGATTTTCTCGATCCACAGGATCAGACGCTGGACAAACAACTGGTGCGTCGGGCCAAGCGTCAGCTGAGCGCTCAAATGGGCTACCGATGGCAGCAGTTTTCAGTGGCTTCGGTTTTCAAGGCTGCCGGACATCGGTTTAATGATGCGCAGAATACGACCCGGCTTGGTGGGTACGCGACAGCCAATCTTAAATTCGCCTATCACTTCAGTAAGAACATGAGCACTTACCTGAATATAATTAACGCTAGCGACAAAGACTATTCAACCGCTGGTGGTTATAACAGTCAGCCGCGTACCTTCATGCTCGGGTTTCAATATCAGCCCTCTTGATAAAAAAAGCCCGGCCTAGGCCGGGCTGAATCAGTCGGAAAAGCAAAACACAAGGAGAAATCGTTCGGGTTGCCTGGCGGGCCGGCGAGCCTACTCGGCGAATTGGCTCGCCGGCTTCAGGGCTCCTGCTGGCAAGCGGGCTGAATCAACCGGGTAACCAAGTTCGCCGCCAACGGCCAGGCTGGTCACATAAGGTTGACGGGTATTGGTTGCGACTGGCGTTGTATTGAGCGCGGTATTCACTTCGGTGTACAAAGTCCCATCAACCGAGATGCCCGTGTTAACGGGTTGAGCCGCTACAACAGCGCTGGGTCTGTACAAATCGCGTTCGATAGCGCCGTACAGTTCGCCCGCGCTCGCCCCGATGGAAACAGTCGCGGCAGTGGCGGCAATTGCGGCAAAAGAAGTAAGTTTGGTAATCACAAGAGACTCCTGTCTGAGATTCAAAGAGCGCTTCGGATGCTGCCCGGCGAATGCGTCGGGCGGCTTGTTCTGAAGCGATGAATCCATTGTGCGTTCGCAGTATGTCGCGACAAACCCGAACGCAATTCGCTTGAGTGTCGCGCCTGTCTCAATTGCGTCTCAGCGTCAGGTGTCTCTTTGGGATTGATCAGAGGTAAGGTTTATGGAACCACTTTGCCGGGGTTGAGTCGGTTGCCAGGATCGATTGCCTGTTTGACTGCCTGCATCAGCTCAATGCTGATCGGATCCTTAACCCTGGCCAAGGCAGCACGCTTGCTGGAGCCGATGCCGTGCTCTGCCGCAATGCTGCCGCCCAGTTCAGTGGCGACCGTCTCCAGCGCCTGGACCAAAGCCGGCCATTGGTCCACAAACGCCTGAGCTTGCATATTGAGGGGGCGCCAGACGTTGCAGTGGATATTGCCGTCACCAATATGTCCGAACGGCACTACCCGTGCGTCGGGGGTTAGGTTCTGGATGGCAGCATTCGCTTTGCGGATGAATTCGGGAATCTTTGAGCAAGGGACTGACTGATCATTCTTGAGGCTGGATGGGTCGGAGATGGCGGCAAGCGCAATGCCTTCACGTAGTTTCCACAAGGCCAGACGTTGCCGCTCAGAGGTTGCCAGCATGGCGTCGTTCGCCAGACCTGATTCCATGGCCTGGGTCAGCGCTTCTTCTAGCGCCTGTCGTAACTGAAAATAGCGGCTGCTGGTTTCCAGCTCGAGCAGAACCTGCCAGGCATACGGTTGATCGAACGGTTCCGGTTGTGGGTCAATGACTGTCAGCGCAAGGTCAATACCGGTTCGCGGCAGCATCTCGCAAGCGCTGATGACCTCGCCGAGTTCGCCGCGTAACAAGGCCAGTAGTCTGACAGCCGCCGCAGGTGAGGGGACGGCAACCAGGGCGGTTTCCGTGAACTTCGGCTTGGGATAGAGCTTGATTACTGCGGCGGTGATGATGCCCAGGGTGCCTTCTGTGCCCAGAAAGAGTTGTTTTAAGTCGTAGCCGGCATTGTCTTTGCGCAGACCGCGCAAGACATTGAGAATGTCGCCGTTGGGCAAAACCACTTCGAGTCCCAACACCAGGTCTTTGGCCATTCCGTAGCGCAGCACCGCATTCCCGCCGGCATTGGTTGAGAGGCAGCCGCCAATCTGGGCCGAACCCTCACCGCCGTGTGACAGCGGAAAACACCGGTCGTGCTCGCTGGCCAGCTCCTGAACATTAGCCAGAATACAACCGGCTTCCACGGTCGCCGTATTGTTGAGCAGATCGACTTCACGGATCTGATTCATTCGGTGCAGACTGATCACGATCTGGGTAGCGCTTGTATCGGTCATTGAGCCGCCACAAAACCCGCTGTTACCGCCAAAAGGCACGATCACTGTTTTAAAACGGGCGCATATTCTGAGCGCAGCTGACAGTTCTGCCGTTGATGCCGGGGCGATTGCGGCCAGAGGGCGTGCCTGTTTGTTGCGCAGCATGTCGGTCTGATAGGTTTGCAGGCCGTCGGTTGAATCAATCAGGCTGGCGGCGGGCAGGGCGTCTTTTAACTGGCGCAGCAGCACATCGCTGTCACCCGGTTCGCTGGTTTCGGAGCTGGCGGTTAGCATAAAGCGTTGGTAACCCATGAAAATTGAACAAGGACGAATCGATGAGCTGGATCCGTACGATTGCCTACGCTGATGCGACGGGCAGGCTTAAAACCCTGTATGACCGGATCAAAGGCCCTGACAATAATGTAGACAACATTATGATGGCGCACAGCTTGCGGCCCCATTCCATGGAAGGGCACATGGCGTTGTACAAATATGTATTGCACCATCCGGCCAATACGCTGCCCAAATGGTTTCTCGAATTAGTTGGCGTGCTGGTCAGTCAGCTAAACCAGTGCCAGTATTGCGTTGAGCATCACAGCGCAGGCCTGCGACGCCTGCTGCAAGATGATAGTCGTTACCGGGCGCTGATTGACGCATTGCCTGGCATGGACGATGGCACCGCCGAGGGCGGTCCGAACCTGATGGCTCTCGCCGATGCCGGGCTCAACCCGAAAGAAGTCGGCTTGCTTGACTATGCAGCAACACTGACCCGGGAGCCCGGGGCGCTCAGCAAAGCCGGCGTGGCGCAATTGCGCGCAGCCGGTGCCGACGACGGAGAGATTCTTGAGGTGAACCAGGTAAGTGCGTATTTTGCTTATGCGAACCGGACCGTCCTGGGTCTGGGCATCAACACCGAAGGCGATGTTCTGGGCTTGTCTCCCGGTGGCGAAGACCCGGATTCCTGGGAGCATCAGTAGCGATGAATATCGACGGACAGCCCTGGCGATCTGTATGGGCGGAGGCATCTGATGATGCGATCGGCATCATCGATCAGACTCGCCTGCCGCACGAGCTGCTCACGATGCGTCTGACTGACGCCGCGCAGATCCGGCAGGCAATCGTCAACATGAATGTTCGCGGCGCGCCGCTGATAGGTGTTGTTGCTGCATTTGGACTGGCGCTCGCGACCAACAAAGATCCGTCCGACCAGGCCATCGCCACCAGTGCCCGTGAGCTGATCAGCGCCCGGCCGACCGCCATCAATCTGCAATGGGCAATTGACCGTGTACTTGGTTTGCTGAAACCGCTCGCCCCTCAGGTGCGAGCAGCAACAGCTTGGCAGGCCGCGCGTGAGATTGCCGACGAAGATGTTCGGCTCAGCCGGGCAATCGGAGATCATGGACTGGGGTTGATCCGGCAACTGGCATCAAGCCGCGTCGGCGATCAGCCTATCAATATTCTTACTCACTGCAATGCAGGCTGGTTGGCAACAGTGGATTTCGGTACCGCCACCGCGCCGATTTACCGGGCGCACGATGAAGGTATTCCAGTACATGTATGGGTTGATGAAACCCGTCCACGAAACCAGGGCGCGGGTCTGACTACCTGGGAGCTGGCACAACATGGCGTGCCGCACACCCTGATTGCCGACAATGCCGGCGGACATCTCATGCAACACGGCATGGTCGATCTTTGTCTGGTCGGCAGTGATCGAACCACCGCGCAGGGAGATGTCTGCAACAAAATTGGAACTTATCTCAAGGCGTTGGCCGCGTTCGCCAATCGGGTGCCGTTTTATGTTGCCTTGCCGTCGTCCACGATCGACTGGACGCTGACCGATGGCGTCAGTCAAATTCCGATCGAAAATCGTGACCCCGACGAAGTGTTGCAAATGTCGGGTTTATCCCCGACCAACAAGCCTGAGCGTGTCCGGATTGCGCCGCCGGGGACGGCCGCGCTAAATCCTGCATTTGATGTTACTCCGGCGCAATACGTTACCGGCCTGATTACTGAGCGCGGTATTTGCGCGGCCGATGCCAGGTCACTGGCGGCATTGTTTAATCGATAAAATGCCCGTGCTTGCGCGCGTGGCGTGAACAACAAACAAGGAGAGCAGAATGAAAGTACTGATTATTGGCGCCGCCGGCATGGTGGGCCGCAAGCTAGCCGAGCGCATCAGCGCCGATGGCGCAATTGACTCGCGAGCCGTCAGTGAGTTGCAGCTGGTCGATATCTTCGAGCCTGTCGCACCTGCGGGTACGAGTCTGGCGATAGCGGTTTCGGCGGTCGATCTTTCTGCGCCCGGTAGCGCGACCAAGCTGATCGCCGCCCGACCTGATGTCATTTTTCATCTGGCCGCGATTGTTTCCGGCGAGGCGGAGGCTGATTTCACCAAAGGCTATCGGATAAACCTTGATGGCACCCGGGACTTGTTCGAAGCGATTCGCACCGAAGGAGAAAAAGAACCTTATTGTCCGCGGGTGGTGTTTTCCTCGTCGATCGCCGTGTTTGGCGCGCCGTTTCCGACCCGCATACCGGACGACTACCATCTGACACCGCTGACCAGTTACGGCACCCAGAAAGCGATTGGCGAGATGCTGCTCGCCGACTACAGCCGGCGCGGCATATTCGATGGGGTCGGCATTCGCCTGCCCACGATCTGTATCCGGCCCGGCAAGCCGAACGCGGCCGCCTCAGGTTTTTTCTCAGGCATTCTGCGCGAGCCGATCAACGGCCAGGAGGCGCTGCTTCCGGTTGCAGATACCGTTCGTCATTGGTTTGCCAGCCCGCGCTCGGCGATTGGCTTCTGCCTGCATGCGGCTTCACTCTCTGGCGAAAAAATTGGTCCGCGACGCAACCTGAGCATGCCCGGCCTGTCGGCAACAGTGGCTGAGGAAATTGAATCTCTCGGGCGTATCGTTGGTGAGAAGGCAGTCAAACTGATTCGACGGGAATCCGACCCGACGATCGAAGGCATAGTGGCTGGCTGGCCGTCCGACTTTGATACCTCACGGGCGCTGGCGCTGGGTTTTCAGTCTGAGACGACGTTTGATGACATCATCCGCGTCTATCTTGAGGATGAGCAGGCAGCTTGAATCAGCGGTGCCACCGACAGCAAAAAGGGGGCTAAAGCCCCCTTTTTGATTCACGAGAAGGTGTGATCACTTGTTGTGAATTGCCGCCCAGACTTTGTCCTGCGTCATCGGCATTTGTAGTTTCAGTGCGCGCTCAAGCGGGACGCCGTTGCGAACCAGAGCGTCCATAACCGCATTGACCACCGCCGGTGTCGCCCCGATCGTACCGAGCTCGCCTACCCCTTTCACGCCAAGCCGGTTGTTCTTGCACGGAATGGACTGGTCGAGCTCAGTCTTGATGTCACCGACGATGTCGGCTCGCGGCATGGCGTAGTCCATGAAGCTACCAGTCTGAAGCTGCCCGGTTTCCTGCTCGTAAACGACTGCCTCGCAAAGCGCTTGTCCGATGCCTTGAACCGCACCGCCTTCAAGCTGGCCGAGCACAATCATCGGATTGATCGCCTTGCCGACATCATTGACGTTAGCGTAGGAAACCACCTGGACATGACCGGTTTCCGGGTCAATTTCCACTTCACAGACATGGCAGCCGTTAGGCCAGGTTGAGCCGTCTGTGCTGCTGGTCTTGTCCATGAAGATGGTTCTATCGGGTTGCTTGCCGGCCAGGTCGAACAGGCTCACGCCTTTGTCGGTACCGACGACCTTGAACTGCGGTGCCTCGTAGGTGACATCGTCGGCCGAGACTTCAAGTTCATTCGCGGCCAGCTCTTTGGCTTTGTTGATTGCCTCGGTTGCGGCAACTTGTACTGCTGAGCCACCGGCAAAGATGGATCGTGAGCCGGCGCTGCCGAATCCGTTGGCGCGATCGGTATCGCCGTGCATGATTCGAATGTTCTCGAACGGCACCCCGAACTGATCGACGATAATCTGCGCGAAACTGGTCGCAATACCCTGGCCCATCGGCATCAAGGCAGTCATGACTTCAATAATGCCGTCAGCCGTTATGTTGATGGTCACGCGTTCTTCAAACACATTGCCACCTGTCCATTCAAGGAAGGTAGCCAGACCGCGGCCGCGCAGTTTGTGGTTGGCCTGGCTGGTCTTTTCGCGGGCATCAAAGCCATTCCAGTCGGCAAGCGCAAGGCCTTGATCCATGATGGATTCGAATTCGCCGGTATCGTATTTCTGCGCCATTGGGTTGGTGTAGGGCATCTGATCGGGTTTGATCATGTTGCGCCGGCGCAGTTCCACCCGGTCGATGCCGGTCTGGCGGGCTGCTTCATCGATCAGCCGTTCAGTGAAATAGATAGCCTCCGGGCGACCGGCACCCCGGTAGGCGCTGGTTGCTGCAGTGTTGGTCAGCACCGCCCGGAAACGAAAGTCGATGACCGGAAAGTGATAGACGCTGGTCGCTACCCACGGGCCGATCAAGAGTTGAATGGCAACTCCGGTCGGGTGGACAACCGCACCGACGTCAGCATCTGAGCGCAAGCGATAGCCCAGGAAGCTGCCGTCTTGATCCAGCGCCATTTCAGCATGGCAGGTGACATCACGGCCGTGTACCGCCGAGAGCAGGTCTTCGCCGCGGCTGGCGATCCATTTGACCGGTCGTTTGGTTTCGCGAGCTGCAAAAGCAATACCGGCGTCTTCAGGGTACATACCGGTTTTCATGCCGAAACCGCCGCCGACATCGCCGACGACGACCCGGATGTCTTCCGGGTCCATGCCCAGGACCGGGTCGGCCAGAGTACCGCGCACGCCGGTTGGCATCTGGCTGCTCAGCCGGATCGTCAGGCGGCCATCGTCCCCGATATAAGCCAGTACTGAGCGCGGTTCAATGGAACTGGGCGCCAGGCGCTGGTTGAACATGTCGAGCTTGACAACATGGGCAGCACGATCGAAAGCGGCATCGCAGGCGTCGATATCGCCATGATTCATTTCGGCGCAGATGTTATCGGGCGTGCCGTCGACCGCTTTCGGCGCGTCAGGGGCAAGCGCCTGTTCCAGGCCAATTACCGCGGGCAGTTCGTCGAATTCAACAAGGATAGCCTCGCAGGCATCGTCAGCGATCTGTTTGGTGTCCGCTACGACCATGGCGATCGCCTGGCCAACCGCATAGACCCGGTCTTTGGCCAGTACTTCGCGGGGCCCGGACAGTCCGTCACTGCCGTCGCCGCGCTTCCAGCCGGCAGCCACTGATGGCAAAGGCTTGACGCCGGCGGCTTCGAGGTCGGCGCCGGTGTAGACTGCGACCACGCCGTCCATCTCGCGAACTGCGGAGACATCAATGCTGGTGATGTCTGCATGGGCGTACGGTGAGCGCAAAAAGGACAAATATGCCTGGCCGGTAAGCGTGAAGTCGTCCGCAAACTTGCCTTCACCTTTTAGCAAGCCTTCGTCTTCAAGGCGGGTAACGGCTTGACCACTACCGAAGCGGGCTGGGATGTCGTCTCTTTTCATAGCGCTCTCTACTATCTGAAGATCAATTACGGACCATAAGTCTAGACTAGCCACCAGCCCCTGCAACTAGCGACGCAAGACCCTCGGGGTTTTGCCTGATAATTACAGAATGACCACCTCCCAGCAGTCCGATTCAAAGCCGCCCAAGGACCAATCCGCCTGGCGCACCATCAGTCGTTTGACCCCTTTCCTGGCGCGCTATAAAGGGCGTGCTCTGTTGGCGGCCGGGGCATTGATCGTCGCCGCCATGGCGACTCTGACTATGCCAGTCGCATTTCGGATGCTGATAGATCAGGGTTTTTCGGTGCCCGATCCCGGCTCCGGGAATGGATCGATCAGCCAGGTCAACTTTGTTTTTCTGGGTTTATTCGCGGTTGCGACTGTTCTGGCGATCGGCACGGCGGTGCGGTTCTATTGCGTATCGTGGCTTGGTGAGCGGATCACGACTGACTTGCGGCAGGAAGTCTATGCCCAGGTCTTGCGACAAGACCCCAGTTTCTTCGAAACCCTGAAGACCGGCGAAGTCTTGTCCCGGCTATCCACCGATACGACACTGATACAAACCCTGGTCGGCACCAGTATTTCGCTTGGTTTGCGTAATGCGTTGCTGTTCACCGGCTCGCTCGCCATGATGATCTACACCAGCCCGTCGCTGGCCGGCATCATCGTTGGCCTGTTGCTTGCTGTCGTGCTGCCCATCATGTTTTTTGGTCGCCGGGTTCGTAAGCTGTCCCGCGACAGCCAGGACAAACTGGCGGATACCGGTGCAATGGCCGGAGAAACGCTCAATGCAATGCAGGTTGTTCAGGCCTATGTCCGCGAGAAACTCGAGGCTACCCGGTATGTGACCGCCACTGACAAGGCCTTCAGCAGTGCGATTCGCCGGAATCGCTCGCGCGCCCTATTGACTGCAATGGCGATAACCCTGGTTTTTGGCACGATTGTTTTTGTCCTGTGGCTGGGCGCGCATGCGGTTCTTGACGGCCGGATGACCGGTGGCCTGCTGACCCAGTTCATGCTGTATGCGGCGCTGGTTGGCGGAACCACCGGCGTAATCGCCGAAGTGCTGGGCGATGTGCAGCGTGCTGCCGGCGCAACCGAGCGCCTGGTTGAGTTGCTTGAGGCTCAGCCCGGTATTGAATCGGGCTCAATGACGGTGCAACCACTGACTTCTACGCCGATTGCCGCGCCGGTCACTGATATTGCCTCGGGCAAGCCGGTTCGCGGGGGGGCGACTGTCTCGTTTGACGCGGTTAACTTCAATTACCCTAGCCGTCCGGATGAGCTGGCGCTGGCAGATCTGTCATTTGAGGTCGGAGCGGGCGATACGGTCGCTCTTGTGGGGCCATCCGGAGCGGGCAAGACCACCGTCTTTCAGATTCTGTTGCGCTTTTATGATCCAGCATCAGGGCTTATCAAGCTGAACGGCCAGGCGCTGACCCAATATGATCTGGCGAGCCTGCGGGAGTCGATCGGCATGGTGTCGCAAGACAGCATTGTTTTTTCGGCCAATGCCATGGAGAACATTCGCTACGGCCGTCTTGATGCGACCGATGAGGAGGTTCGCGCTGCTGCCCGCGCGGCTCAGGCGGAGCAGTTTATCGAGCGCATGCCGCAGGGATACGACACTTATCTGGGTGAGCGTGGCGTGCGGTTGTCTGGCGGGCAACGCCAGCGAATTTCGATTGCCAGGGCGTTGCTGAAAAATCCACCGCTGTTGCTGCTCGATGAAGCGACCAGCGCACTCGATGCGGAAAGCGAGCGAGCGGTTCAACAAGCGCTGGAGTCGGCGATGGCCGGTCGCACGACGCTGGTCATAGCCCATCGCCTGGCAACGATCGTCAATGCGGATCGAATTCTCGTGCTGGATGGTGGCAGGTTGGTCGAAACTGGCACTCACGAGAACCTGCTGCGTTCCTCTGGCCTGTACGCCCGCCTGGCCGCGATGCAGTTCGGGTTGGGCGCTGGCAGCGACGATTCCCAGAACCAAACCGTAAACGCCTGACAGGCAACATCGATGACTAAGGAGACGGGCTGATGGCCGCAAGAGTAGAAGGTAAGAACATCCTGGTAACCGCAGCCGCGCAGGGAATGGGGCGAGAGGCAGCGCTGGCGCTGGCTTGTGAGGGAGCGGTTGTGACCGCCACCGATCTGCGAGAGGACTTGCTGGTTGACTTGTCAGAGCAGGCCGTGCAACGCGGCGGCAACCCGATCAAGACCGCCCGCCTTGACGTGACCGATGCTGCAGCGGTGAAAGCGTTGGTCGCCGGGCTGGGGCCGCTGGATGTTCTTTTCAACTGTGCCGGTTATGTGCATCAGGGGACAATGCTTGAGGCAACTGAAGAAGATCTCCTGTTCAGTTTTGACCTCAACGTGCGCTCCATGATGCGCACGATTTCGGCCGCGCTGCCGGCAATGCTTGAAAACGGCGGTGGCAGCATCATCAATATGGCTTCTGTTTGCTCGTCGGTCAAAGGCCTGCCCAACCGGTTTGTCTACGGGACAACCAAGGCCGCCGTGATCGGGCTGACCAAGTCAGTCGCTGCCGATTATGTCGCTCAGGGCATCCGCTGCAATGCGATTGGTCCCGGTACGGTTGATACGCCCAGTCTTGGCGAGCGCATGAAGGCGCTGGGTGACGTCGACGAAGCGCGCAAGATGTTCACCGCACGGCAACCAATGGGCCGCCTGGCCCAGGCCGGCGACATAATTCCTATTGTCGTTTATCTTGCCAGTGACGAAAGTTCGTTTGCGACCGGCCAGATTTTCAACATCGACGGTGGCATCACCATCTGAGCAAAATCGCTGCGGCGTGGGCTATCAGCCCGACGGGCGCTGCTGATGTAACTTAAGCAATACATCACGGGGTTGCTGGCCATTGGTCTGGCTGAGCTCGCGAACCGTCTGGGTCAGTTTTCGCAACGGCTTGAGTGCACCGCCATTGGCCAGATATTGCAGCCAGGACCGGGACTGCAGCTGCCCGAGTCTGGCTGGGTTGTCGATCGGGCCGATCGTCGCCGTGTCGGTCGGGGGGAGGACTTGCTCGCGGCGCCGGAATACCGCCAGTAAATTGCCCTGGTCGTTCAGGTGCAGGCATTCAAAGTGGCGGTGAAAAAGCTGCTTGAGGGTAGAAGCGCTGAAATAAAGCAGATGAGCCGCAAAATAGACATTGTCCGGAGCGGCGTCTTTGGCATCTACATTCGGCACTTCTATGAAGGCGATCCCGCCTGGACGCAAAGCCTGGTGGATTCTCTCTACGGCGTCGAGGGGGTCTTGCAGATGTTCGAGGACATGAAACATGGAGACGATGTCTGCACATGGCTCGCCGTCAAGAATATCGATGCCTGCGGTCGTGATATCGATCTCGTAGTTCTGCCGGGCGAACTGACCATAAGCCTCATTGGGTTCGACCCCTCGGGCTGTAAAGCCTGCCATCCCGGCCAGAAAAACAAACTCGCCTCCGCCTGCGCCGATATCGAGCAGATCACCGTGGTTGACGAATCGGTTCAGGACATCCAGCCGGCCGGTGGCGATACGGCCGGCCCGATAAATGCGCTTGGGCTTGGGCTGCAAAGCTTTCTTGTAGTCCTGGCGGTATTCTGTGGCGTAATAGGCGGCCAGTTGTTCGGCCGACGGAATGGCGGCTCGCTGAACCAGGCCGCAGGCCACACAGAAGCTCATCGGAAGCGGGCTTGAGTCCTTGGCGTCCCGGGCGTTCCAGCCCTGATGTAATTGCCCCTGGCAAACAACGCATGAAGCGTCTCTGTTGGCGTCTTTCATTGTTATCGAAAACTCTTGCTGGTCTACTCGTGGACCGTTGCGGATCAGTTTAGTCGATCGGCCGCAGGCACTGGTCGGCACTGTTGCATCGGAACCCGCCGCTATCTGGTCTGCCGCAGCAGCGAGGCGAGAATCGCTATCGCGGTGATTGGAATAACGAAGATCATCATTGTGTAAGAAAAAGCGGGCAAGGCATCGTGTTCGGTCGCTGCCAGCAAGGTATAGGCGATATAGGCGACGCAATAGACCAGCAGGAGCCAGCCTTCCCAGTGGCTCACTTTGCGGCCGGTCAGGATGATTGGAAACGTCACGGCCGCAGTCGCCACCATGATCCATAAGTCAAAGTGAAGCAGCGGGGCTGGTGCCGGCAGACCCGTGGGTGACACAAGGCTGGACAGGCCCAGACAGAACAGGATGTTGAAGATATTGCTCCCCACGACATTGCCTACCGCCAGATCCCGTTCGCCCCGTAAGACCGCTGAGACACAAGTGGCCACCTCGGGTAACGAGGTGCCGACCGCAACCACTGTCAGGCCAATTACCAGCTCGCTGATGCCCAGCGCGCGGGCCATGGTGGTGGCGCTTTCGACCAGCCAGCTACCGCCAGTGACGAGCATGACCAGTCCGATCACGACCACGATCGGCGCCGGCAAGCGGTCAAGTCTGCCCGGCGCCGGTAGTTCCGGCTGGATTTCTTCCAGTTTGGCGCCGGAGCGGCGCGCCTGAACGATGAGAAAGACTGTGTAGGTGACGGCCAGAGAGAGCAGGAACAAGCCTTCTGATCGTGACAGCAACCCGTCGGCAATCAGCCCGGCCAGCAGCAGCGAGGTACCAATCATGATGGGTACTTCCTGGCGGAGAAGCTGCACACTGACAAACAATGGGGCTATCGCGGCGGCGATGCCCAGAATCAGCAAGACGTTGAAGATGTTGCTGCCAACGATATTGCCGAGCGCGACATCGGTCACGCCGTCCAGTGCCGCGCTGACCGTGACCGCCGCTTCCGGCAGACTGGTGCCAAACGCAACCACAGTCAGTCCGATAACGAGCGGTGAGATGTTCATTGACCGGGCGATTCGGGTTGCGCCGGCGACCAGCCAGTCCGCGCCGAATAACAGCAGTGCAATACCAAGGACAAAGAGTAAGAAAGTTTCTGACAATGTTCGTGCTCTTGAGAAGAACAGAATGCAAGGTGAATCGAAAGGACGTCGGGCGCACCTTACCAGTCAATGCCGTGACGATCTAATCGGTTAGGCAAGTTTGGCCAAAAGGTTTTCAATGCACGCGTAGGCCAGTAGAATTGCGCGGTCGCATCACACTGATCACAACTCCAAGGAGAAATGCATTGAAACTGGTTCGCTATGGCAAACCCGGCAAAGAGAAACCCGGCCTGATTGACGACGACGGCAAGTTGCGCGACCTGTCAGGGGTTGTCAGTGAGATCGGCCCAGATCAGCTTAGCGAGAAGGGTATGGCGAAACTCGCACGGGTCAAAGCGGCGAAGCTGCCTCTGGTTCGTGGCAAACCACGTATGGGCGTGCCGTTCACCGGCACCGGAAAATTCATTGCGATCGGCCTGAACTACGCTGATCACGCCGCGGAAACCGGCGCGCCGATTCCCAAAGAACCAATCGTCTTCATGAAGACCACTTCATGCATGCAAGGCCCTGACGATGATGTCATGATCCCCAAAAACTCCTTGAAAACCGACTACGAGGTTGAGTTGGGTATCGTGATTGGCACTCGTGCGTCTCACGTGAGCAAGGCTTCAGCGCTCAATTATGTGGCTGGCTACGTCCTTGTTAACGATGTGTCCGAGCGGGCTTTCCAGACTGAGCGCGGCGGCACCTGGGATAAAGGCAAAGGTTGCGATACTTTTGGCCCGGTCGGCCCGTGGCTGGTCTCGCGCGATGAGATTGCGAACCCTCAGCGGCTCGATATCTGGCTAAACGTCAATGACGAAGTTCGTCAGAACGGCAATACCAAAACCATGATTTTCGACTGCAAGACACTGGTGTCTTATGTCAGTCAGTTCATGACGCTTGAGCCGGGCGACATCATCACCACTGGCACGCCTCCTGGTGTTGGCCTGGGTATGAAGCCCAAGCCGGTCTTCATGAAGCCCAAGGATGTTGTGCATCTGGGTATTGAAGGACTTGGCACGCAGACTCAGACTTTCGTCAAGTACAAGAAGTCCTGAGTTAGTCCTGAGTTTTCATGCCCTGAAAAAGAACGCTGCTTCGGTAGCGTTTTTTTTCGTCTTAATAGTTCTTCACGCAGCGACATACGATCTTGACGGATCTCGCCCATGATTCACTCATCCCATAACGAACCGATGAGGTGAATCATGCAAGAACAAGCAAAATCAGTAGCCCGGAAAACCCGTTTTCGACCGATGAGCTGGGCGCTGATCGGCATCGCGGCGGTCACGCTGACCGTTTCCGCCTGCGGGCATAGTCGTCACAAGGACTGGCGGGGTGAGGGCGGCGCAAGTCCGGAACGGGTCACCAAGGCAGTCGATAAAATCTTCTCGAGGGTTGACGCCAGCGACGATCAGAAAGCGAAAATCACGACCATCGCGAATCAGGCGATTGCCCAGCTCAAACCATTGCGGGCCGAAATGCGAGGTACTCGCCAGGACGCCTTGAATCTGCTCGCCGCTGAAAACATCGATCGCTCGGCAATTGAAACCCTGCGGGCAGATCGAATGGGCAAGGCTGATCAGGCATCGACAATTCTCAGTGCTGCCATGGCTGATATCGCCGAGGTGCTCACCCCGGAGCAGCGGCTGATCGCAAAGGATAAAATCAGCGATCGAATGAAGCGGCGCTGGGGCCGGCACAGCGAATAAAACAGGAGTTGATAGTGGCGATTAAAAAAAGCCGCGAGGTCCGGATTCTGATGATTGAAGATGATGTCCGGTTGGCAGAGATGTTGCGGACTTATCTTCGGGAGGCCGGCTATACCGTTGCGCTGGCCGAAGATGGGGCTCGCGGCTTACGGCATCTTGAGCAGCAGACTTACGACCTTGTGTTGCTTGATCTGATGCTGCCGGATGCCGATGGACTCGATGTCTGCCGGTCGATTCGCCAGACTCAACGCCTGTTGCCGGTCATTATGATCACCGCGCGCGGTGAGACCATGGACCGGGTTGTCGGTCTGGAACTCGGCGCTGATGACTATCTGTCAAAACCGTTTGAGCCGCGCGAATTGCTTGCCCGTATTCGCGCCGTGCTCAGGCGGCAGACCCCTGGCAATTCCGCTGCCGATACCATGCAGTTTGGCCGGCTCGAGATCGATCAGGCTGCCCGCCAGGTTTCTCTGGAGGGGAATCCGGTGGTGTTGACCGCGCGGCAATATGACTTGCTGCTGATACTCGCCGAACGCGCGGGTCGGGTGTTGAGCCGCGATCAACTGGTGTCGCTGGTCGGCTCGGATGGCGGGGATTCTCAAGATCGGGCGATTGACGTTCACATTGCCAAGATTCGAGCCGCGATTGAAGATGATCCACCCCACCCCCGCCGAGTGATTACGGTTCGGGGCGCCGGTTATGTCTTTGCCCAGGCTCAGGACTGACACCCGATGTCGAGTCTCTTTAAGCGCTTGTATCTGACTGTATTGGCCAGCCTGCTGCTGTTTGCCTTGCTGGTCGGCGTGACGATCAAGCTGTTTGCCGATCCGGATCGGATCGACCGCAGTGATCAAATTATGCTCACGCTGGTCAAAGACTTGTTGCCAGCAGAGTTGTCATCGATTGAGTTAAACGATCAACTGGCGCGCTGGAGTAAAGAACTCAAGCTTGACCTCGCGGTTTACGTCAACGGCAGTGCCGTGAGCGTGGCAGGCAATGCGATTCCCCGTCCGGATGCTGACGTCTTTGAGCGTGTGGCCGACGGTGAGGTGAGCTGGAGACGTCCGCACGGTAGATTAGTCATTGCAATACCGCTTGACGAGGCTCGGGCGCTGATTGTTGCGCCGGCCAATAAAGACAGGTTCGGTGGCGGCGCCGGTTTCAGTTTTGCCGTATTGCTCGCAGTGCTGGCGCTGATCGGTGTGGCGGTGGCCATTGCGGTGTTTCCCTCCGCCCGTCGCCTCACCCGCCGGCTGGAGCAACTACAGGCCTCGATGGACGCTTTTGGAGCCGGGGACTTGTCAGCCCGGGCAACAATCAAGGGCAAGGATGATTTTGCCCGGCTGGCCGATCATTTCAATCAGTCGGCAGATCGCATCGCCGATCTGTTGCGCGCGCAGAAAAGCCTGCTGGCAAACGCATCGCACGAACTGCGCTCGCCCCTGGCCAGAATCCGTATGGCGGTGGCACTGTTCAATCAACCCGGGTTAAACGCCGATACCCGAGCCGGTGCCTCGGCCGAGTTGCTGCGAAACGTTAGCGAGCTGGATGAACTGGTTGATGAAGTGCTGACTGCTTCACGTCTTGATGCGTCCAGCGCCGGGGTAAATTCGGCCGGTTCGTCTGACCCCTGGGAGACTTTCGACCTTGGCGGTCTGGTGGCAGAAGAGTGCGCGCGTCTCAGTCTGAGCCCGTCAGTCTCGAGTCAGGAGGTGGAGGGTGATCGTCGCCTGTTACGCCGGCTGGTTCGCAATCTGCTCGAGAATGCCAAGCGGTATGGTCAGAGTCCGTCAGATTCTGATGATCCCATCTCTGTGGTTCTGGCCCCGGCAACTGTGGCCGGCGCAACCCAGCTGCAATTGTCGGTGTGCGACCGCGGGCCGGGCGTCCCGGCTGACGAGGCAGAACGGATTTTCGAACCGTTTTACCGGGCCCGCGGCGCCAGCGAAAAATCCGGCGGGGTTGGCCTCGGCTTGTCGCTGGTCAAGCAGATTGCACTTCATCACCGGGGGCAGGTTTATTGCGAACCACGGCCTGGCGGCGGCACTTGTTTTCAGGTCTTGTTACCAGCCCCCGGGGGTGGCATGCGCGAGCCGGAGACCACTGGATAGTCCGGCTTACCCGTGCGGGCCCAGTTCACGATATTCATGGCGGCTTTTCGACGCAGTTCAATCTCCGACTGTTGCGAGTAAAAAGCGCTGTGCGGCGTGAACGTTACGCGGCGGTCGGCCAGCAGCGGTGAATCCCGGGCGATCGGCTCACTCGGCAAAACGTCCAGCCCGACACCGGCGAGGCGGTCAGAGGCGATCACTTTGGTGAGGCCGTCAATGTCAATGACTGCGCCGCGTGCGGTATTGACCAGATAGCTGCCGGGCTTCATGCGATTGAGCAACGACTCATTAACCAGGCCCAGGGTTTGCTCGTTGAGCAGACAATGGATGGAAATCGCATCGGCCTGCTCAAACAAGGCTTCCAGGCCAACCGGTCTAACGTATTGAGGAAAATCGCCCTCGATCAGGTTCGGATCGTGGGCAATGACTTGTTTAAAGATCGGTTGCGCATAATGTGCGAAACGTTTGCCGATTCTTCCCAGGCCGAGGATGCCAACCGTGAGGTCTTGTGCGCGCGGAATCGTACCGGTCGAGGTGTAGTGCCAGTTGCCGGCGTGGATGTCTTCGTTAAACCGGCTCAGGCCGCGGATCGAGCCGAGCATCATGCTCAGGGCGTGGAGCGATACCTCGCCAACGCCGTAGTCGGGTGAATTGGCAACCCAGATGCCGTGGCGGGCGGCATCCGCCGCATTGATCGTGTCGTAACCCGCGCCGATCCGGGAGACCAGGCCGAGTCCGGGTAAGGCCTGGAAGACTTTTTCATTCATCGGTGCATATTGAATCAGGCAGGCGCTGACGTCTTGGGCGGCATCGATAACCTCTTGTTCGGTTTTGCATTGCGCTTCGACCAGGGTCAGGCCGGCCTGGGCAAACAAGTCGCGCTCGAGCGAAATATCGAGCATGTCGTAGTCAGTAAACAGCACTTTCATGAGGATTCTGTAGTTCCGTAGTCAGGTGGTTTCGGCAGGGGATGGCGTCGCGTCAGGTTGACGTAATCGGTAGCTGCGATAAGAGTGTGTCTAAGCAGCAGTGCGAAAAATCAGCCAGGCGGCTAGCATACAACTTTCGAATTTTCCGGAGCGATTGAATGAATCGTATTGACCTGACCGAGCGCAATGCCGTGGTGACTGGTGGCGCAACCGGCATTGGGCTCGCGGTGGCGCAGCGCCTGGCCGCCAGCGGCGCCCGGGTTGCCATTTGGGATCTCGGTGATGCCAGCGAAGCCGTCAGCAGCTTGCCAGCGGTCCCACATGGTGAGCATATGGCAGTCAAGGTAGACGTGAGCGACGATTTGGTTGTCGCTCAGGCAGCAGACAAAGTCTGTGCCAGTTTTGGCACGTTGGACATCATGGTGTGCAGCGCGGGCATTACCGGCCCGAACGCCACCACCTGGGAGTACACGCCTGAAGACTGGCGCAAGGTATTCGAAATCAATGTCCACGGCGTGTTTCTGTGTAACCGGGCTGCCGTGACCAAAATGCTCAAACCTGATTACGGGCGAATCGTGAATATCGCATCCATCGCCGGCAAAGAGGGTAATCCGAATGCGCCTGCGTACAGCGCCTCAAAAGCGGCTGTGATCGGTCTGACCAAGTCGCTCGGCAAAGAAACTGCCAAGACCGGTATTCGGGTCAATTGCGTCACGCCTGCGGCCGTTCGCACGGCGATTTTTGATCAGATGACGCCCGAGCATATTGAGTTCATGTTGTCCAAGATACCCATGGGCCGTTTCGGTGGGGTTGATGAAATAGCCGGTCTAATAGCCTGGCTGACGTCAGAAGAGTGTTCATTTTCGACCGGCGCCGTGTTCGATTTATCGGGCGGCCGTGCGGTGTATTAGGAAGAAATCATGACCCAGTCAGATTCCGCCCGTGGTCGTTTCGATGTTGATGTCTTGCTGGCGTTCAGTCAGCAGATTCTGCGCAAGAGTGGTATGCAGGCAGATGCCGCTGCCGATGTCGCCCGCATTCTTGTTGAGGGTGATTTGCTAGGCCATGATACGCATGGCTTGCAGCTATTGTCCGGTTATGCCGGCGCGGTCGCTGATGGCACGATGCTCGGCGGCGGTGATCCGATCGTGGTTGCCGAGCGCTCAAGCGTGCTGACCTGGGACGGCCGACGATTGCCAGGCCCGCATCTGGTTGAACGGGGGCTGCGCTGGGCCAGTGCGGCCGCGCGTGAGCATGGCACGGCAACCCTGGCGATCCGCCGCAGCCATCATATTGGCTGTCTGGCCGCTTACCTGGAAGCGCCGGCCCGCGAGGGTTTGCTGGTCAGTGTGCAGTGTTCCGATCCGGCCCATGGCAGTGTGGCCCCGTTTGGCGGCTGCGATCCGGTTTTCACGCCGAATCCGATTGCCTGGGGAATTCCGACCGGTAAAGATCCCATCATTATCGATATCTCTGCATCCATCACCACCAATGGCATGTCCGGAAGAATGACTGCCGCCGGTGAGCAGGGGGCCCATCAATGGTGGTTGACCGCAACCGGTGAACCAAGCAACGATCCTGCGGTGTTGACCACCAGGCCGCCTGGGTCAATTCTGCCGCTTGGCGGCATGGAGGCCGGACACAAGGGTTACGGTCTGGCGCTTCAGGTGGAGGCACTGACTGCCGGTCTGAGCGGACATGGACGTGCCGACCCCAGCGAAGGCTGGGGGGCAACAGTGTTTGTTCAGGTGTTTGATCCGACCGCGTTTGCCGGGCGGGATGAGTTCGAAACCCAGATGGCTTATCTCGTTGAGGCCTGCCATCGTTCAGCCCCGGTGAGTCCGGACCGCCCGGTTCGCCTGCCCGGTGAGCGCGGACTGGCTCGCAAACAGGCCCAGTTGAAAGACGGCGTTGAACTGGCACAAGCGATTCAGGCAGCGCTCAAGGCCAAAGCGGATGAACTCGGTGTGGCGTTTCCGGTTGGTTAGACGGCGACCGGTGTGAGCAAGGGCTTGCCCGCGAAGTAGGCGCGGAGGTTATCCACGACCAATTGCCCCATTGCCATTCGGGTCGAGGTCGAGGCGCTGCCCTGGTGAGGTTGTAAAACGACATGGGGCATATCGATCAGCGCCTGGGGGACGTTCGGTTCGTCATTGAAAACGTCTAGCCCGGCGCTGGCGAGCGAGCGGGAATCCAGCAGCTCGATCAATGCGTCCTGGTCAACGACTGAGCCGCGCGCAATATTAACGAACACCCCTTCGGGTCCAAGTGCGCTCAAGGCCTGAGCCGAAACAATCTTGCGGGTTGCCGGCCCGCCGGGGCAGGCCGCGATGATCACGTTAGCCCACTGGGCCAGCGCCGTCACATCATCGAAGTACTGGTAGGCGACTTCGGCTTTCCTGCGCGGGCCAAAATACGCCACTTCGGTATTGAACGCGGCGCACCGCCTGGCAATTGCCTGGCCAATGCGGCCCATCCCGACCACACCCACTTTGCGGCCTTGCAGGGTCTGGGTGAGATGCATCTCGCCATGTTCGCGCCATAAACCGTCGCGGATGTAACGGTCTCCCTGCGGGATCTGTCGGACCGCGGCCAGCAACAGGCCCAGCGCCATATCGGCAACATCTTCGGTCAGGACATCAGGGGTATTGCAGACAGTGACACCGTGTTCGGTACAGGCTGGCAGATCAGTCGTGTCGATCCCGACACCAAAATTGGCGACGATTTTCAGCTTGGGCAGGGCTTCAACCGTTGCCCGGTCAATGCCGACGCCGGAATGCGTGGCGACAGCTTCAATGCGGTCAGCAATCGAGGCCAGGAAAGCCTGGCGATCAGCTTGCTCCCAGATTCTCAGGCATTGATGATTGCTCTCAAGCGCTTGTTGCGTAGGGGCGTAGAGCGGCGACAACAACAAGACTTCAGATGACTGGCTCATGGCGGTTTTCTTCTAGCGTGAGGTTTCAAGAAAAATCAGGGCGAGATCAGTTCGCGCCCTTCGCGTAGATAGCGCATGAGCTCTTCGGCGGATTCGGCTGATTGCCCACCGACCCGGCAGGCAGCAGCATAGACCGCCCGGTATTGCCGGTTACGGCTTTCGCTGTCGCGTACCGGACGCCAGCGCGCGCGCGGCGAACTGACCTGCCAGCTACCGTCGGGTTTCGGATAGGCCATCAGGCGATATTGCAGATGGTTGCAGGCAAAGCCGTACAGACCGATTGTGCTTGCCCCGCCAGCGCTGAGCACGGCGACCGCGGCCAGCGCGTAGTTGGGCTGCAGGCGAATCGAGGCCGGGTCCAGGGCGAAACGGTTTGTGGTCGCGCCGTCGGTGTCGAATTCGACCATCTGCTCGAAAGACGTCACCGCCGGTAGTTTTGCTGGCAACGCCAGCGAGGGACGAGGGTCTTCGGCCGGCTTTGACTGGCCGCCATACTCAATGTCAAGGTCGCCTCGCTGCGCCTGAGCTGGCAAGGCGATTGCCAGCGCCGCGGTAAATCCCAGGATCGCCGTGGTCAGGCGAGTCAGGTGTTTGTGGCAGGGCTGGCAATCAGCGGTGTGCTGGTCAATCTGCAGAGGTGTCTCCATCCGGTCGCAGCGGCAAAGCCGCTGACTCTGACTTAGCGGTAAATAGTAGCGATGACAGTTCTCCCAAGGCCTCTTTATAGACGTCTCGTTTGAACTCGATCACCGCTTCAAGCGGTACCCAATAACTATTCCAACGCCAGGCGTCAAATTCCGGGTGTCCGGAGGCGCGAAGGTCGATGTCCGTGTCGCGACCAATCAGGCGCAGCAGATACCAAATCTGCTTTTGCCCGCGGTAATGGCCGCGCCATTCTCGCCGGACCCACCGTTCTGGCACTTCATATCGCAGCCAGTTACGGGTTCGCCCGACGATCTCCACATGAGCATCTCTCAATCCAACTTCTTCGTGAAGTTCACGAAACATGGCCTGTTCCGGCGACTCGCCCCGCTTGATACCGCCCTGGGGGAATTGCCAGGCATGCTCACGAATCCGCTTGCCCCAGAAGACTTCGTTTCTCTCGTTTGCCAGAATGATCCCGACATTGGGGCGAAAGCCGTCTCGATCGAGCATGGCCGATCCCCTAATCACTTAAACTGATGGGCATTATATCGGTCAAAGTGCCGACCGGCCGTAATCGTCGGTTCGTTTCATTACTGCTATGGCTTTATTCTTCGCTTAAATCACCGAATCATTTTTCTTTCCGGAACCCTATTTCATGAAGGCCAGTCAATTCCATTTATCGACCCAGAAAGAGGCCCCGTCCGATGCGGAAGTGGTCAGCCATAAACTGATGGCGAGGGCCGGTTTCATCAAGCGGCTGGCGGGCGGGATTTACACATATATGCCAGTTGGCATGCGGGTCATACGCCGGATAGAAAACATCATTCGCGAAGAAATGAATCGCTCCGGGGCGGTCGAATTACTGATGCCGGTCGTTCAGCCAGCCGAGCTTTGGGAAAAATCCGGACGGTTTTCGGCTTACGGACCTGAACTATTACGCATTAAGGATCGCCACGGGCGCGACTTTATCGTCCAGCCGACCTCAGAGGAGGTGATTACGGACATCGCCAGGCAGGACTTACGTAGCTATAAGCAATTGCCGCGCAATCTATATCACATTCAAACCAAGTTTCGCGATGAGCGCCGGCCTCGCTTTGGCGTGATGCGCGGGCGAGAATTCACCATGAAAGACGCCTACTCTTTTGATCGCAACCAGGAAGCGGCGCTGGCGAGTTATCAGGTGATGTACGATGCCTATATTCGAATCTTCAAACGCATCGGGCTGGAATTTCGCCCGGTTGCCGCCGACACCGGCGCGATAGGGGGCTCTGCCAGTCACGAGTTTCAGGTAATTGCCGATACCGGTGAAGATGCGATTGCCTATTGCCCCGAGTCCGATTTCGCTGCCAATGTCGAACTGGCCGAAGCGCTGGCGCCAACGGAACAACGATCGGCACCGGTTCAGCCACTGACTCGCACGCCAACTCCCGGACAGGCGCGCTGCGAAGATGTGGCTGTTTTCCTGAACATTCCGTTGCTCAGTAATGTTAAGTCCCTGGTGTTGGCCGTCGACCCGCCAGAAGGTGAATCGGCTGCGCCGGTAATCTGGTTGCTGCTCGTCCGCGCGGATCACAACATGAACGAAGTGAAAGTCGGCAAAGTTCCGGGGCTTGCAGGTTTTCGGTTTGCGACTGAATCGGAAATCGTCAAAACCTTTGGCACCCCGCCGGGTTATATCGGTCCGATCGGCGCAGCAGGGCCTCTGAAAATCGTGGTCGATCGAACTGTCGCAGCAATGAGCGATTTCGTCTGTGGTGCCAATGAGAAAGATGTCCACCTGACCGGCGTCAATTTCGGCCGCGATCTGCCGGAGCCGGTGTCGGCCGAACAAGCCGGGCCCGATGCGCCAGTGATCGTGGCTGACATTCGCAATGTCGTTCCCGGTGACCCGTCACCGGACGGCAAGGGCACGCTGGCAATCCAGCGCGGCATTGAGGTCGGCCATGTGTTTTATCTGGGGACTAAATATTCAGAAGCCTTGAACGCGACATTCATCGATGAAGACGGCAAGCCCAAGCCTTTCGAGATGGGCTGTTACGGGATTGGCGTAACCCGCTTGCTTGGAGCCGCCATTGAGCAGAATCATGACGACAAAGGCATTATCTGGCCGCTGGGCATTGCCCCGTTTGAAGTCGTGATCTGCGGACTCGGCTGGGCAAAATCCGAGGCTGTTCGGGAGGCCGCTACCGCGCTCTATGAGTCCCTGATGGCTCAGGGTATTGATGTCATTCTTGATGATCGCGGCGAGCGTCCGGGCGTGATGTTTGCCGACTGGGAGCTGATCGGCGTGCCGGTCCGGATCAATGTCGGCGACCGCGCGCTGGCCGAGGGAAATGTCGAACTGGTCGAGCGTCGCAGCCTGACCAACACGTCGGTAGCGGTCGGCGAGGCCGCTGCCCGTGTCATTGAAATATGCAGGGAGGGTTGAGCGATGGCCGGGTCTTTTCCAGGCAGCCACACCAATCAGCTTAGTCAGTTGACCCAGGAGCAGCACGATGCATTTTGGCGCGACGGCTACTTACTGGTTGAAGATGCGGTCAGCCCGGCGTTGCTGACCCGGTTGCGCGATCAGTTCAGCCGCTGGGTTGAGGTCAGTCGCACGCATGACCAGCCCTGGGACGAAACGATTAACGGTTTGCCGCGATTTCATCTCGAAGCGGCTCATCGGCCGGATAAACCCTGTCTGCAGCGAGTGAATGCCCCGGTTGAAGTTTCTGCGGCATATTTTGAAGCCATGAGCGATAGCCCAATGACGGCCATGGTTGCTGATCTGATTGGGCCCGACGTCAAATTTCACCACAGTAAAATCAACTCGAAACTGCCGGGTGGCAACACTGCAGTCAAGTGGCATCAGGATTTTCCGTTTACGCCACACAGCAATGACGATCTGATAACCGCGTTGCTGATGGTCGATGAGGTGACACTGGAAAACGGCCCGCTTGATGTGCTGCCCGCCTCGCACACCGGGCCGATTCACAGCCTCTGGCATGAAGGGCGGTTTACCGGTTCAGTGGAAGCGTCGGTCGCTGAACAAAGCCAGCGCGATTCCGTTCGGTGTACCGGCCCGGCCGGCACAGTCTGTCTGATGCACACGCGTTTGCTGCATGGCTCAGCGCCTAATTTGTCCACACGGCCGCGCACCTTGTTTATCAGCGTGTACTCGGCGGAAGATGCAATCAAACAGTCGCCAAACCCCATGCCCAACCGGTATGAAGGACTCATCGTGGCTGGCCGTAAGACCAACCGGGTTCGCTCTCTTGCCTATGACATCGAATTGCCGCAGCTACCCTCGACCGGCTCGTTCTTTGATCAACAGGCCAAGCCATCCGGCTAGTCGTAGATGCCGTTCGTCAAGATTGCGACGCTGGTAGCGGGCGGGCCGCCGCCCAGGTATTAACCTTGCATCATGAAACATCGATCTGATCCTGTTCCGTCCGCGGCGTTTGCTGCCAGGTCTGGCCGTCTGGCCACCTGGCTGCTGGTGTTGCTGTGGCTTGGATCCTGGTCGCCGGCCGCTCTGGCAGGCGGTCAGCAATATGAACCACTGGCGCGGTCGGTGCGCAGTGTTCTGGCCAGTTCGGTCAATTCAGGGGCAGGGCCGGAGCCGGTCTTTGCCTCGGAGCAGGAGAAAGCCGAGTGGCTTGAGCAAATGGCCGCCCGGCTTCCGTCCCGTTGGAAACCGACTCGTCTGGAGCGTATTGAATTCCTCAAGGCGGTTCGTTACGAAGCACAACGGGCCGGTCTGGACCCACATCTGGTGCTTGGCCTGATCCAGGTCGAAAGTAATTTCCGCCGTTATGCGGTTTCTTCTGTTGGTGCGCGCGGCTATATGCAGGTGATGCCTTTCTGGACTGATCTGATCGGGGCGGGGGATGTTTCCAGCCTGTTCCAGATGCGGACCAACCTGCGCTACGGCTGTACGATCCTCCGGCACTACATCGACCGGGAGAAGGGTGATCTCTTTCGGGCCCTGGGCCGTTACAACGGCTCACTGGGCAAAGCCAAATACCCGAACAAGATACTAAAGGCCTGGCGGCGCTGGCAGTTTCGTCCCAGCACCGGTCCCCTGCAGGCCTCTCGCTAAGCGCGCCGGGCGGACTGCATCGTTGGTGCGGCGGATAGTTTATTGCACCTGTTTGGTGCTTCGCGGGCCTCAGGCATCATCGCCAAAACCGGCTCTCGTCATTACGAACGATTGATCGAATGGTATAGCGGGCTGGTAACACCTGCTTACGGCAACAGGCATGGCAATTGCATCAACCTCGGGGTAAACCACTGCAGGAGTTGTTATGCCCCGTCAGAGAAGCGAACCCGCCAAGGCTGCCCGAACCGTCTCCCGATCCGTGCTTCTGACCGCTACCTGGGATAACTGCCCTGCGTCCAGCCCGGCAATGCGTTCATCCAACGCGCTGTTGTTCGCCACCCGAATCGCTTTGATCAATCAGGGTCTGATGGCGCCTGGAGATCACCATCAACCGGGCCAGCGAGCTGATCTGACCGATAAACTGAGACTCAATTCAGGCGAACTCTCGGTGTCCGCCCATCCGCTTCAGCGGCGCTGCGTTCTGGTTTTTGATCTGGTGGTGAAAACCGCCGATGAGATGGCAGCGGTTCATGCCGTCATCCGATCGGTCAGTCAGGTGCTGGGTACAGACCGGCAGCCGGTGGTCGCCATGGAAACCGGCCAGAGCAAGTCTGCCGCAACCCCGGTTATGTCCCGGTTTGAATCATTGGGCTCGCTGGCTTTTGGTCGCGGTGAGATCTTTGCCGGGGCCTGACAGGGGTGAGGTCAGCTCAGACCGGTTCTGGTGGCAGAACCTTGCCCGGATTCATCCGGCCTGCCGGATCAATCGCGCGTTTGACTGCCGCCATCAGGTTCAATTCAATCGCTGACTTGTAGCGAGCTGATTCGTCGCGGCGCAGGACACCCAGGCCGTGTTCAGCCGAAATCGAGCCATTAAAACGCGCCACGGCGTCATGCGTGACCCGGTTGATCTGCGGCTGGCGGGCGAGAAACGCCTGCTCATGTTCGGGCCCTTCCTCGTCGGCAGCCGGTGACACGTTGTAGTGCAGGTTGCCATCACCGAGATGACCGAACACCACCATTCGAATCCCTGGAAAGGCGGCGGTTAGTTCGGCGTTGGTTTGCTCGACGAAGTCACCAATCGATGAGATCGGGACAGAGATATCGTGTTTGATGTTTTTGCCGACCATTGCCTGCGCTTCGGAGATGTTTTCACGTAAGGCCCAAAGTGCTTTGCTGCGGGCGACCGAATCCGAGACCACTGCATCGGAAATGATCTCCTGCTCAAGCGCCTGACTGAGCAGACCTTCAAAGCGCTCGGTCGCGTGAGCCTGGCTTTCGGCATCTGAGCATTCAAGCAAGACGTAGTAAGGGCTTGGTTCGCTGAATGGTCTCTTGCATTCCGGGTGTTTGCGCTCGACAAACTCGAGACAGATATCGGCAATCATTTCGAAGGCTGTCAGGCTGGCGGCCAGATGCTGTTGGGCCAGCTCCAAAAGTTTGAGCGCCTGGTGTGGGCTGCTGACCGCTGCCATGGCGGTGAGCTGAACAGCCGGCTCGGGATAGAGTTTCAAAGTGGCGCCAGTGATAATCCCCAGTGTGCCTTCCGCACCGACAAACAAGTCACGCAAGTCGTAGCCGGTGTTGTCTTTGCGCAGCCCGCGCAAGCCGTTCCAGACTTCCCCTTCCGCGGTGACGACCTCCAGGCCAAGGCAGAGTTCGCGGGCATTGCCATACCGTAATACCTGGCAGCCGCCGGCATTGGTCGAGAGGTTTCCGCCGATGGTGCAACTGCCTTCGGAGGGCAGGGTGAGCGGGAACAGGCGATTGTGGCCGGCTGCTGCCTCTTTGACTTCAAGCAGCGTGCAGCCGGCGTCCGCGGTAATCGTGTTGTTCACCGTATCGACCGCTCTGATACTTTTCAGGCGTGCCAGGGAAATCACGACGGTTCGTCCACCGGCATCCGGTGTTGCGCCGCCACTCAGGCCGGTGTTGCCCCCCTGGGGCACGATGTTGAACTGGTTCGCGGCACACCAGCGCACCACTTTCTGAACATCGTCAACCGTGTCAGGCAGTGCTACTGCCAGCGCCTTGCCGTGATAGCGTCCGCGCCAGTCGGTCAGAAACGGGGCGGTGTCGCTGTCTTCGGTTAGCAAACGGCCTTCAAAGACGGCGCGCAGGCTTTGCTGGCTGGAAGAGACTTCAGTGGCGGTCATGGACATGGTGTCAGGCTCGATTAAGGACCCTCAAGTGTAAACGCCCGGCATTTCGTGTTGCATATAACAACAGGACAGACGGTTTCTTCAATTTGTCACCGCCAGTTAACCGCGCTGTCATGCAACAGGCCCTAAATGACCTCTACTGCCATTGTTTGAGGCTCTCTATGACCAATACAGCTAATTCTTTCGATTCCCTGGGAAATACTCAGGATGATGTGGCCCGGAATGCCGGGACGCGACGCTTGCGGGCGATCTGGATCTCAGATGTCCATCTGGGCACGCGGGGATGTCAGGCCGATTACCTGCTTGACTTCCTGAAGCACCACGACGCCGAGCGCATCTTCCTGGTTGGCGACATTATTGACGGCTGGCAATTGCGCAAAGACTGGTACTGGAACGAACAGCAGCAGAACGTCGTAATGAACGTGCTCGAGAAAGCCCGTCAGGGGGCTAAAGTCGTCTTTGTACCGGGCAATCATGATGAATTTGCGCGTGATTTTGTCGGGATGTCTTTTGACCGGGTCAGTGTCGAATCGGAGGCGGTTTATACGACACTCGGGGGCAAGCGGCTCTGGATTACTCACGGTGACCAATACGATGGCATCGTCCAGCATGCCAAATGGCTGGCGCTGCTTGGTGATTCCTTATATGTGTTGATTTTGAAACTGAATCAGCGTTGCAACCGAATTCGCAGTCGGCTCGGCTTGGGTTATTGGTCGCTGTCGCAATATCTGAAGCACAAAGTCAAGAATGCGGTCGCGTTTATCGACGCATTTGAATCGACGGTTACCAGTGAAGCGCGTCGCCGTGGTTTTGACGGGGTGGTGTGCGGCCATATCCATAAAGCTGAGATCCGGACGATCGATGGCACGACCTACGCCAATTGCGGCGACTGGGTTGAGAGTCTGACTGCGCTGGTTGAAAACCACGCCGGTCAACTTGAACTGGTGCATTGGGGTCGCCCGCACGCCCATGTCAGGCCGGCACCTGTCCGGCCCGATCACGCAACCACCACCACCGCCGCCCATCCTGCGGAGCCTGTCCTGCGATGAAACTGCTACTGATTACCGATGCCTGGGCACCGCAGATCAACGGGGTTGCTCAGACGTTGGCCCGCACTCAGGCGGAACTGATCCGGATGGGCCACCAGGTGCAAGTGGTTGAGCCATCCCAGTTCCTGAGCTTGCCGGTGCCAATGGAACGGGGCCTGCGTCTGGCAATGGTCACTTCCGGCATGATGGAGCGACGCATTCGAGGGTTTGCGCCGCAGGCCATTCATATTGCCACCGAGGGGCCGTTGGGATGGGCTGCGCGCAAGGCTTGTTTGCGGCTTGGCTTGCGATTCACCAGCGCCTGGCACACAAATTTCCCGGCCTATCTGAAAAGCCGCTTCGGTCTTGCCGAGCAATGGAGTTGGCCGCGTTTGACGCGTTTTCATCAGCCGTCTCTGGCGGTCATGTGTCCGACCGCTGGTGTGGCCAGGCAGCTACAACAACAAGGCATGGAAAATGTGCAGGTCTGGGGGCGGGGTGTTGATGCCGAACTGTTCAGCCCCGGGCGCTCATGGCGTTTCGCCGGATTGCCGCGACCAGTCTTTCTGAGTGTTGGCCGTGTGGCGAGCGAAAAAAACCTCGAGGCATTTCTGTCGCTGGATCTACCGGGTAGCCAGGTCGTTGTGGGCGCCGGTCCGGCACTGGCCGGACTGCGCAGACGGTATCCGAAAGCACATTTTGTCGGCGCGGTCGAACATCAGGATTTACCGGATGTGTATCGAGCTGCCGATGTATTTGTTTTTCCGTCTCGAACCGATACGTTCGGGCTCGTGATGCTCGAGGCGATGGCCTGTGGGGTGCCGGTTGCCGCCTTGCCGGCTGCCGCGCAGCGCGAAGTGGTTGCGAACGGCGTTTCGGGAGTTGTCGACCAGAACCTGCATCTGGCTTGCCTGGCCGCTCTTGAGCTGGCGCCGGCGAACGCCCGTGCTCATGCTCAGGGCTACGGGTGGCGCCATGCGACTGAACGCTTTGTTTCGTTGCTGGCGGTGCCGGCAACGACTAGCGCATCCCCGGCATCATTCCCTTCATCCCTCGCATCATCTTCGCCATCCCGCCTTTCTGCATTTTCTTCATCATCGAACGCATCTGCTCAAACTGACTGAGCATTCGGTTGACTTCCTGCACGCTGACGCCGGCGCCGGTGGCAATGCGTCGCTTGCGGGAGGCCTTGATCAAGTCAGGCTTGGTCCGTTCACGAGGGGTCATCGAATGAATAATGCCTTGCATGCGCCGCATCTGGGTTTCAGCCTGGCCCATATCAGCGCCGGCGGCCGCCTCCTGAAACTGTGCGGGGAGTTTGTCCATCAGGGAGTTCAGCCCGCCCATTTGCTTCATCTGACCAAGCTGGGCCAGAAAGTCATTCAGATCAAACTTTGAACCGGATTTCAGTTTCTTGGCAAGCGTCTCGGCGGCTTCGGTATCGACATTGCGTTGCGCCTCTTCGACCAGCGAGACAATGTCTCCCATGCCGAGAATCCGGTTTGCCATCCGGTCCGGATAAAAACTCTCCAGGCCGTCGAGTTTTTCACCGACACCCACAAACTTGATCGGCGCCCCGGTAATAGCTTTGACTGACAGCGCGGCGCCGCCGCGTGAATCGCCGTCCAGTTTGGTCAGCACGATCCCGGTCAGCGTCAGTGCTTCATTGAAGGCACGCGCCGTGTTGATCGCATCCTGGCCTTGCATGGCATCAACGACAAACAAGGTTTCAGCCGGACCGAGCTGCTGATGAAGCGCCGAGATTTCTGTCATCATCTGTTCGTCGATGGCCAGGCGACCGGCCGTATCGACAATCAGGACATCCGCATAGTGGGTGGTCGCCCAGTCAAGCGCGGCTCGGGCAATGTCCGATGGTTTCTGGGACGGATCAGACTCAAAGAAGTCAGCCTCGGCCTGCGCGGCAACCGTGCGTAGCTGTTCAATAGCAGCCGGGCGATAGACGTCACAACTTACCGTGAGGACTTTCTTGCGGTGATTTTGTTTGAGCCAGCGCGCCAGTTTGCCCACCGTGGTGGTCTTACCTGCGCCTTGCAGGCCTGCCATCAGGATGATCACCGGAGGCTTGGAGGCAAGGTTGAGGGTTTGCGCCTCGCCACCCATCACCTCAGTGAGCTCCTGGTTCACCACCCCTACCAGTGCCTGCCCCGGTGTCAGACTGCCAACCACAGCCTGTCCGACCGCTTTTTCCTTGATTCGGGCGATCAGGTCTTTAACAACCGGCAAGGCGACATCGGCTTCCAGCAGCGCGATGCGAATCTCGCGCAGCATGGCCTGGGTATTGGCTTCGGTCAGGCGAGCCTGGCCCCGCATGGTTTTTACGACCCGGGACAGTCGCGTGGAGAGATTTTCGAGCATGGCGTTGGTTTAAACTGCGAAGGTGCAGATTCTACTGATATCTATCTTTCTGGTTCCCGCGTTGCTATATATGGCAGCTTGGGGTCTGGGATTGCGTAAATTGCCGGCAGCCGGGGATGCCTCAGGGGCTATGGCGTCTGAGCATATGCCAGAACATTCCAGAGGTGGCCTGAGTTCCATTTTGCTGCTGCTGGCGCTCCTCGTCCACCTGGGATCGTTATATGTGGCGATTGCGCCCGGTGGCTCGATCACGCTGGGCTTCGGTCATGTCCTGTCAGCGGCGCTCTGGGTGGGCGTGTGTCTGGTCTGGATGGAGCTGAACGACGCCCGGGCGCGCGCTATACGGCTGATGGTTCTGCCGGTGGCGGCGGTCGCCGCGGTGTTGCCTTTGTTGTTTCCCGGGCGTGAGCTGGGCGAGATCGCCGGGCGCGGTCTGCTGGTCCCGCACCTGCTCGTTGGCATTCTGGCCTACTCGGTGCTGTTTCTGGCTTTGTTGCATGCGGTGTTGATGGCCGGTGCTGAACGCCATCTGCGTACCGCGCCGGGCCCATCTTCCAGTCCGGTTGCCCGGATACTGGATCACCTGCCGCCGTTACTCAGTATGGAGCGGGTGTTGTTCCGGCTGATCGGTTTCGGCTTTGGTCTGTTGACGCTAACCGCGGTCAGCGGTCTGTTTTATGCCGAACAAATCTTCGGACAACCTTTTACGTTTGACCACAAAACCCTGTTTACACTGCTGGCCTGGAGCGTCTTCGGCATTTTGCTGCTGGGCCGCAAACTCAGAGGTTGGCGCGGTCGCACCGCCCTGCGCCTGACGATTATCGGGTTTGTCGTGATGATGCTTGGCTATGTTGGCAGCCGGTTCGTCCTGGAGGCTGTTCTTGGCCGGCTCTGACTATAGGGGTAGGTTTTATCATGGGTAAGCTGATCTTCTGGCTGGGCATCATCGCGCTGGTCTGGGGCGGGGCGCGGTTTCTGTCTATCTTGCAGCGCAAGAACGAGGCCGCTCGAACCAGCCGGGAGCAACTGGAGCGCGAGCGGGAGCAAAATCGCGAGCCGGTCGTGAAATGCGCAACCTGCGGCATCTACGTGCCGGAGTCGGAGGCGGTAAAAGCCGGGAAGCTGAGCTATTGCAGTCCTGAGCATCGTCGCCAGACATGATTGATTCGGCGGTTAACGAAACCACCCCGCAGTCCTACTGGAAGGCGCTGACCTGGTTCGGTGTCAGTCGGGTCGCTATCTCACTTCTGCTTTGGCTGGCAGCTCAGGCATCGAACTATCGCGAATTCATCGAAGCGCTGAACGTGCCGATGTTTCAGCGGGTCTCGTTACTGTATGTGCTGGCGGCGATTGTTCTGTTGGCATTGATCAGACCGCTGAAGCCCCGGCTACAGTTGCAGTTGTTTCTCCATGTCGGGGTTGACCTGGCCGTGCTTACGGCACTGGTTCACTTCAGCGGTGGCGTCCGGGGCGGCCTGGGGGCGCTGATGATCGCCGCCGTGGCCGCTGGCTCCGTGCTGGCGTCCCGCCAGCTGGCTGCGTCTTTTGCCGCGGCGGCCACACTGTTGTTACTTGGACAGGCTGCAATCGAATATTCGCTCTCAAACGGTATCAGCACCCAGATTGGCCAGGCGGGACTGCTCGGCGCGGCCTGTTTCCTGACCGCCTTGTCAGTGAACTGGCTGGCATCGCGACTGCAGGCGCAGGAAGAGCTGGCCTACCGGCGGGGTGAAGATGTGCGCAATCAGCTGGCGGTGACGCAACGGGTGATTGCCGAGTCTCAGCAAGGGGTTCTGGTCGTGAGCGCCCAGGGCGGCGTGCGGACGATGAATCGCGCCGCCCGCACAATGCTCGGCGTCGAGGAAAGCAGGGTTATCGGCCAGGATGACCAGCTCCATATGCGCAACCTGCTGGGTCGCGAATGGCCGGCGCTGGTGGATCGTTTCCAGCAATGGCAGCAGGTGGCCCGTGAGCGCCCCGACGAAATCGAACTGACCGCTTCGGTGGCCCGGGCAAATCCCGAGAACGCCTCCCGGGTCCGGGTCCGCCTGATGGCCGCGCTGGATCAGCCTGGCGCTGATGCGGTGATCCTCGTGGAAAACCTGCATGAACTCGAACAAAGAGCGCAGCAGCTCAAACTGGCCTCGATGGGGCGTCTGTCAGCCTCGATCGCGCATGAAATCCGCAATCCTCTCGGCGCGATTCGTCATGCGAACAGCTTGCTTGCCGAGCAGCTCGAATCCGCGCCGTTAGCCCGCCTCGCCCGGATCGTTGAAGACAATACCGTCCGGATCAATCGGGTCATTGAAGACGTGTTGTCAATTTCGCGCGGTGGGCCGGCGGTGGTCGAATCGATCGACATGCAGGTGTTTCTGGATGAGTTCCTGTCTGAATTCGTGGCTCAATCCAGTGCCAGGCGTGACCGGATAGCGGTGTCCATCGAGACCGGCGAACCGATGAGCTTCGATTCCAATCAATTGCGCCAGGTGTTGGTCAATCTGGTTGGCAATGCGTTGCGTTACGCGTCGGAGGGTGAGGGAGCGGTAAAAATTGGCTGGCGTAAACTTACCAGTGGACGGCTGGAGTTGAGTATTGCGGATGACGGTCCCGGGCTGGGCCCGGATGCGGTTGCGTACGCGTTCGAGCCGTTCTTCACGACCGAGTCGCGGGGTACCGGGCTTGGCCTGTATCTGGCGCGTGAGTTAAGCGCGTTGAACGCGGCAAGCATTCGATACCAGAAGTTGCGGGCCGGCGAGCGTTATAGTGGAGCTTTCCTTATCGAGCCCCGCCGTGAGCCAGTCCCGTTGCGCTAGCGAGAGCCCATTGAATAACCAATCCGTGACTGATCTGAATTATTTGAGCCAATCATGAACCAAGCCGATGCCAGCGGTCGTACCGTTTCCCGCTCCGGAACAATTCCCAGAGTGTTGGTTATTGATGATGAAGCTGATCTGCGCGAACTGATTGAACTGACCCTGGTCGGTATGGGGCTTGATGTGGACTGCGCGGCTGACCTGGCCAGCGCCCGCGCGCAACTTGAAGTGAATGGCTACGCGCTGTGCCTGACCGATATGCGCCTGCCCGACGGTGACGGGCTGGAGCTGGTTTCATTGATCTCCACCGAATATGTAGATACCCCGGTTGCGGTGATCACCGCGTTCGGTAGTACCGAGAACGCGGTTGCGGCTCTAAAGGCGGGGGCTTTCGATTACCTGGCCAAGCCGGTGGCGCTGGATGCGCTGCGTAACCTGGTCCGGTCTGCGGTTCGCGTGCCTGAGGGGGCTCGTGCCGGCGGTGGCGGAGTGCAGGATACCGTCGCGGCGGCCAAGCGCCTGCTCGGCAATTCAGACGCGATTCGTGATGTCCGTGAGCAGATTCTGCGACTTGCCCGGAGTATGGCGCCGGTGGCGATCACCGGTGAGTCCGGCTCGGGTAAGGAGTTGGCCGCCCGGCTGGTACACGAAGCCGGGCCGCGTGCTGATGATGCGTTTATCGCCGTGAACTGTGGTGCCATTCCGGAAAACCTGATGGAGGCCGAGTTTTTCGGTTATCGCAAAGGCGCGTTCACCGGTGCCGATCAAGACCGTGACGGATTCTTTCAGGCAGCTAATGGTGGCACCTTGTTTCTTGACGAAGTCGCCGACCTGCCGCTGGCCATGCAAGTGAAATTGCTGCGATCCATCCAGGAAAAACGGGTGCGTAAAGTTGGCGAGACCCAGGAAGAGCCGGTAGACGTTCGAATTATCAGCGCCACCCACCAGAATCTGGCTCAGTGCGTGTCGGCAGGGCGGTTCCGCCAGGATTTGTTCTACCGGCTGAATGTCATCGAGTTGCATCTGCCGCCGTTGCGCGACCGCCGCGAGGATGTCCCGGTGCTGGCCGAGTCGGTTTTGGCCAGACTGGCTGAGCGAGCCGGTCTGAGTGAGCCGCCGCGTCTGGCCTCGGTGACAATTCGGTACCTCCAGAGTTACGGGTTTCCGGGCAACGTCCGCGAGTTGGAGAATATTCTTGAGCGGGCGCTGGCTTTTTCCAATGGCGAGGTCATCAACGTTGAAGACCTCGGTCTGCGCCCGGAGAGCTCCGACGCAGCTGTCAACGAGCGCGACGATACCACCAGGGCAGCGGCGCCCAGCCCCGCGGAGCCGCCTGCTCAGTCTGCCGGTACGGCAACCGAAGACGAACCCAAAGGGTTCCGCAGTAGTGCCGAGCACTTGTCCAGCGAGGGCATACCGGCATCTTTGCCTGATTACCTCGATCAGGTGGAACGTGAGGCCATCTCGTGCGCACTCGAAAAAACCCGTTTCAACCGGACCGCCGCAGCCAAGTTGCTCGGAATCAGTTTTCGGGCCTTGCGCTACCGGATGCAGCGCCTCGAGATCAACTGAGCCAATGCGTGCGCCTCAATGGCAGGCGGGCTGGCTGACAGCGGCCCGCAAGACGCCGTCGCCCAATGCCGACGAGCGCCCGGCTGGAGTCGCGACCGATCTGGTCGTAATTCATCACATCAGTCTGCCGCCCGGTCATTTCGCCGGCCCCGCGATTGAAGCGTTGTTCTGCAACCGGCTCGATTGCGCCAGCGATCCGGCATTCGAATCTCTCGATGGCCTGACAGTTTCAAGTCATTTTCTGATTCGGCGGCACGGGCAGTTACAGCAGTTTGTTGATGTTGAGCGTCGAGCCTGGCACGCCGGACAGTCGTCGTTTCAGGATCGCACTCGTTGCAATGACTTTTCGATTGGCATCGAGCTCGAAGGTGATTTGCTTCGCCCTTTTACCAATCGTCAGTATCAACGCCTTGAATTTTTACTGACGGTGCTCGCCGAGCGACTCCCGTTGAAATTTATTGCGGGCCATAGCGAGATCGCGCCGGGCCGGAAATTTGATCCCGGTCCGTTGTTCGACTGGAGTCGATTGCACAAGGTTTCATCAGCAACCGGCTTGAAACGACCGTATGGCGCGGACTGCTGAAATGCATGGTTGTTGACCCTCCCCGGCGGCTCTGCCGAGCCATCGCCCGACGGCCGGATTTGACATGCAAACCCTCGTAAAATTATTCGCCAGGTTTCAATTTGGCTGTTGATCCTGTGGCCATTCGATCCTACAATTAGTTGTACTGGGCCACAGAAACACTACATCTAGTGTGTTGGGTGCGGTAAATCGTAAGAAAAGCCGTTTCTCATGATGCGTAATTAACTGAGAAGCCCGTCACATGCTTGTCATACGGCAAACACCAGAGTTCACTTAGAAAATTGCCATGTGCGGGTTTACAGAGCAAACACTAGATAGGCCGGTTCACTAGATTCAAACCACACGACATGCAGTCCGCGTGACTCGTTTATTTGAGTGCGCTGCTCAGTCATCAGTAGGACAACTACAAGGAAACAGGTTCGTTTTTCCAGCCTGAATCCACCCCGGGGAGGCTGCCAGCGATGGCGGCCAGAGTTTTAAATTAAATCTGCCACGACAGATCTGATCGCACAGCCGACGATCGGACGAAATGCTAAATAAGAGGAAACTGACGATGCAAAGGGTTGCCGACCGACCAGCCGAATCCGCTATGCCTGCCGCCATGCCAGCCACGAGCCGCCCAAGCGGTATTCGGGCGACAGACGCTCAGGGCAATGAGATCCGGTTTGAAGACTATCGAATCATTCGCCGCAATGGTTCAGTAGTGGCTTTCGAACCGCAGAAGATTTCCATTGCAATGACCAAGGCTTTCCTGGCGGTCAACGGTGGCCAGGGGGCGGCATCAGCGCGGATCCGTAGTCTGGTCGAAGAAATGACCGGTGCGGTGGTTCAGGCTCTGGTGCGTAGTCGGCAAGGTGGCGGCACCTTCCATATTGAAGACATTCAGGACCACGTCGAACTGGCTCTGATGCGTTCCGGTGAGCATGAAGTGGCACGCGCCTATGTGCTGTACCGCGAAAAGCGCAATCAGGAGCGTGCTGCTGAGCGCTCCAGCGCAAGCGTGGCTGAGTCAGCCGGGCACAGTGACCTCGCGATCAACGTCAACGACGGTGGTGTCGTTGCCCCGCTGAACCTCAACGCCCTGAGCGGCCTGATTGAATCCGCGTGTGCTGGTCTGGGTGAGGCGGTTACTGGCGAGCCGATTCTCGGTGAGACCATCAAGAATCTGTACGACGGTGTGTCACTGGACGAAGTCTATAAGTCATCAATTCTTTCGTCGCGTGCCCTGATCGAGAAAGAGCCGGGTTATGCCAAAGCCACAGCCCGCCTGTTGCTGCATACGGTTCGCCGGGAGGTTCTGGGCGAAGAAGTGCAGCACGAAGCCATGTCAGAGCGTTATGCCGAGTATTTCCCGCGCTATCTGCGACGCGGTATCGAGGCCGGTCTGCTCGACAGCAAGCTTCAACAGTTTGACCTTGACCGTCTGGCTGCTGCCATTGAGCCGGATCGTGATCTGCAATTCAGCTATCTGGGTCTGCAGACCTTGTACGACCGTTATTTCCTGCACATTGACGAGCGCCGTATCGAATTGCCGCAGATTTTCTTTATGCGGGTGGCCATGGGCCTGGCCCTGAATGAAATCGACCGCGAGACTCGCGCGATTGAGTTCTACGACCAGATTTCCAAGTTCGACTTCATGAGTTCTACCCCGACACTGTTCAATTCCGCCACGCAGCGGTCGCAGTTGTCGTCTTGTTACCTGACCACGGTTGCCGACGACCTGGACGGAATCTACGAAGCCATCAAGGAAAACGCGTTGCTGGCCAAGTTCGCGGGTGGCCTGGGCAATGACTGGACGCCGGTGCGGGCGCTGGGGAGTCATATCAAAGGCACCAATGGTAAGAGCCAGGGGGTTGTGCCGTTCCTGAAGGTCGTGAATGACACCGCGGTTGCGGTGAATCAGGGTGGCAAGCGCAAAGGTGCTGTCTGTGCGTATCTGGAAACCTGGCACCTGGATATCGAAGAATTTTTGGAGCTGCGCAAGAACACCGGTGATGACCGCCGCCGTACCCATGACATGAATACGGCCAACTGGATTCCCGATCTGTTCATGAAGCGAGTCCTTGAGGACGGTCAGTGGACGCTCTTCTCGCCGTCATCGTGTCCGGATCTGCATGAGAAGTTCGGTCAGGAGTTTGAACAGGCCTATCTGCGCTACGAAGCAATGGCGGCTGCCGGTGAGCTGAATCCAAGTCGGACGATCTCGGCAACCGGTCTGTGGCGCAAGATGTTGTCCATGTTGTTCGAGACTGGCCATCCGTGGGTGACCTTCAAGGATCCCTGCAACCTGCGCTCACCGCAGCAGCACACGGGTGTGGTCCATAGCTCCAACCTGTGCACCGAAATCACGCTTAACACCAGCGACTCCGAAATTGCCGTATGTAATCTCGGTTCAGTGAATTTGGTCGCGCACATGGTTCAGGAAGCTGACGGTAGCTGGGGGCTGGACCATGAAAAACTGCGCAAGACGGTCACCACGGCCATGCGTATGCTCGATAACGTGGTCGATATCAACTACTACGCGGTTGGTAAGGCTCGTAATTCGAATCTTAAGCACCGACCGGTCGGTCTTGGTCTGATGGGCTTTCAGGATTGCCTGCACAAGATGCGGGTGGCTTACGGTAGTCAGGAGGCGGTCGAATTTGCGGACCGTTCAATGGAAGCGATTTGTTATCACGCTTACTGGGCGTCTACCGAGTTGGCCGAGGAGCGCGGGCGTTATGCCAGCTTCAAGGGCTCTCTGTGGGATCAGGGCATTCTGCCGAAAGACAGTCTGAATCTGCTGCGTGAACAGCGCGGCAGCCTGAGCGGAGCCAATGCTGATATGCCTCTGGTTGACGTTGATATGTCCGAGACGCTTGACTGGGACGCCTTGCGAACCCGGATTCGCGAGCACGGCATGCGTAATTCAAACTGTGTGGCGATCGCGCCGACCGCAACGATCTCAAACATCATCGGTGTGTCGGCTTGTATCGAACCCACCTTCCAGAATTTGTTCGTTAAATCGAATCTTTCCGGGGAATTCACGATCGTTAACGAGTACCTGGTGCGCGATCTGAAGGAACGCGGCCTGTGGGACGAGGTCATGATTGCCGATCTGAAGTATTTCGATGGATCGCTTGCCAAAATTGATCGCATTCCCGACGACATGCGCGAACTGTATGCCACGGCTTTCGAAATGGACACCCGTTGGATTGTCGAAGCGGCTTCACGCCGTCAGAAGTGGATCGATCAAGCCCAGTCACTGAACATCTATATGGCTGGAGCATCGGGCAAGAAACTTCACGATACCTACACACTGGCCTGGCTGCGCGGACTTAAGACTACTTACTATCTGCGCACGATGGGTGCGACGAGTGCAGAGAAATCGACTGGAAAAATCGGTCAACTCAATGCTGTTAATGCTGATGGCGGCGCCGGTTCTTTCGGGTCTGATGCATCACGCAGTAGTAGCGAAGCGAACGCTGCAGCAAACGCCGACTCCGCAAACGAGTCACCAAAGTTTTGCGCAATTGATGATCCTGATTGCGAGGCTTGTCAGTAAACGTTCGTGAGTAAGTTGATGACCGTCTGTCGTTGTTTGTTGCTTCAACACCAACGGGAAAGTCAAGATGATTGTTCCTATCGTTGCAAGCAATTAACAACGACCGTAAGATTCGCATTGTGAATAACAGTGGACTCTTGCCGCGGTACATCAACTGAAAAGCATCGCGCTGTCTTTAAGGCAACTTTTAGGCAACGCAACCAACGAGATCAGAATGATTGTTCAGTTATCTGTCTGATCAGTATCAAGTACCTGTACTAGAGCGAGACCAAAACATGCTGTCCTGGGACGAACCTTTAACGCATTCATCACCTTCCTCACCTGCCGCAAAGCCAGAAGCAAAAAATCGGGTGTCAGGAACGTTGCAAGAAAACCAGCCAAGCGACTCAGTTGCTTCGAATGCTGGCTTTGATGCAATGGCCAATGTGATTCCGGTCGAAAGAACGGCCGCCGGCTCTATTGCAGCCAGCGCGCGTATGCCCGGCTTTGATGCCACTGTTGAAGATGCTGCTGCGCAGCATCACGCCGCCACCAGCCTGAGCGAGAACGCCGGGCGTGTACGGGCTGAAGACAAGCGCGTCATTAATGGCGCCTCAGATGTCAATCAGCTCGTTCCTTTCAAATATAAGTGGGCCTGGGAAAAATACCTGGCCACCTGCGCGAACCACTGGATGCCGCAGGAAGTCAATATGAGCCGCGATATCGAGCTCTGGAAGAACCCGAACGGCCTGACCGACGATGAACGTCGACTGGTCAAGCGCAATCTGGGCTTTTTTGTTACCGCTGACTCGCTGGCCGCCAACAATATCGTGCTGGGCACGTATCGGCACATTACGGCGCCGGAATGCCGGCAGTTCCTGTTGCGCCAGGCCTTTGAAGAGGCCATTCATACCCATGCCTATCAGTACATCACTGAGTCACTGGGGCTGGATGAGTCCGAAATCTTCAATGCCTACAACGAGGTCAAGTCAATTCGGGACAAAGACGAATTCCTGATTCCGTTCATTGACACCCTGACAGATCCGCATTTTGTTACCGGGACACCCGAGGCTGACCAGAAACTGCTGCGTTCGCTGATTGTGTTTGCCTGTCTGATGGAAGGTTTGTTCTTTTACGTCGGATTTGTTCAGATTCTGGCGCTGGGTCGCCAGAACAAGATGACCGGCGCTGCTGAGCAGTATCAGTACATTCTGCGTGATGAATCCATGCACTGTAATTTCGGCATTGATCTGATCAACACGATCAAGCTGGAAAATCCGCACTTATGGACTGCCGAATTCCGTGAAGAACTGACCGGTTTGTTCCATCAAGCTGTTGAGCTTGAGTACGCTTACGCCGAAGACACCATGCCGCGTGGTGTGCTGGGCCTGAATGCTTCGATGTTCAAGGCTTATCTTCGTTACATCGCTAATCGCCGGGCTCAGCAAATCGGACTTGAGCCCATGTTCGACCAGGAAGAGAATCCATTCCCCTGGATGAGCGAAATGATTGATCTCAAGAAAGAACGTAATTTTTTCGAAACCCGAGTAATTGAATATCAAACCGGTGGCGCCCTGAGCTGGGATTGACCCAGCCTGCCCACACCATGACTCAGGACTGAAATTTGAGGGATTCCCAAAGACACCAACCCACTTCGACACCGCTGGTACCAGCCAGTGTCCGTTGTTGCTGTCATTGGCCCACGCTACAACGCCTCCGGGTTGCCGCCCGGAGTGCTCCCCAATTCATTAGCGTTGTGACTGCCCCGCCTGGCGGGCCCGATGCAGCGCCGATGAATAACCCGCTGGACCCGTTCTTTAAAACGTCCGGGATCCATCGAGTTTCCGTGAATGCCATATCTTTCAAGGAGTCCCGTCATGGCTACGGCTAAAAAACCCGCCCGCAAGGCGACCAAGAAAAAGGCTGTTAAAAAGCCTGCCCGCAAGACCGCAGCAAAAAAGGTAGCTAAGAAAGCCGCCAAGAAGGTAGCTCGCAAGCCCGCCAAGAAAGCAGCCAAGAAAGCTGCCAAAAAGGCGACTCGCAAGCCCGCAAAGAAGGCAGCTAAGAAAGCCGCCAAGAAGGTAGCTCGCAAGCCCGCCAAGAAAGCCGCTAAGAAAGCAGCTAAAAAGGCGACTCGCAAGCCGGCTAAGAAAGCAGCCAAGAAAGCCGCCAAGAAGGCCACGCGTAAGCCAGCCAAGAAAGCAGCTAAAAAGGCCACACGCAAGCCAGCCAAAAAAGTAGCAAAGAAAGCCGCTAAAAAAGTAACTCGCAAGCCAGCCAAGAAAACGGCTAAGCGCGCAGTAAAAAAAAAGCGGTAGGTAGTACAGCAGGAAAAACGGCGACCAAGAAAAACCCGACAGCCGCATGGCCGTTCCCCACGGGGAACCGGCCCTGAAGCTGGCAGGTTGACTTAAAGCCGTTGCGGGGCCCTGGACGCTAGTCGTTCAGGGCTTTTTTTGTGCCAGAATCAAAGTTCTCCAGAATCGAAGGTGTACTGACAACTCATGGGCAATACGGTGTGGTTCTTACTGGAAACAGTTGGCCAGTTGTTGGCAACTGCCTGTCTCCTGCGGTCGTATATGCATTGGCTTGGTATTGCCCAGCGCGACCCCATTGGTCATTTCGTTATTGCGGTGACCGACTGGATCGTCAAGCCGCTTCGACGAATCATGCCGACAACCCGTCGCATCGACTGGTCCAGTCTGCTGGCTGCGCTGGTGATATCCGTGACAATGGCCGTGGCTTTTGTCTTCCTGGCCGGACTCAGCGCCGCCCCGGTGTTCGGCGCACTGGTGTTGACGGCAGTAGCCTGGTTAATCAAATGGTCGGTATTCTTGCTGATCATTGTGGTGATTGCGCATGCGGTGTTGTCCTGGGTGAACCCTCATGCGCCAATCGGCCCGACCCTGGACGCCTTGTCGCGTCCGTTCCTGGCGCCGATTCGACGCATCGTGCCGCTGGTGGGCGGGGTTGATCTGTCGCCGCTGGTGTTGATCATCGGTTTGCAGGTTGTTCTGGCATTTATTCAGAACACGGTTGGTCGTTACCTGATCGGATAAACGCATGAAATCGATAGTCGGTACCTGGAAACTCATCAAGACAAGTTCGACCGGCGCGGATGGTTCCGTGATGCCGCCGCCTTATGGGGGCGAAGCAGCCTTGGGCGTGGTCACGTTCGACCCCGACGGCCGAATGGTTGCCGCTTTGTATAACGGTAGTGCCGACCTGCCTGCTGGCAAAACGCGCGAATTCAATTCGTATTGCGGGGCCTACACCTACGACGGCGAGTCGCTCTGTACCAAGGTGGATGCCTCATCGAATCAGGCATGGCTTAACAGCGAGCAAGTCCGTGAGGTCGCTTTTGAGGGCGAACTGATGGTCTTGAAACCGCCGCTCAGAGCTTATGCCTCTCAGCCCGAGCAGCGGGTTTTGTACTGGCGCAAGCTCGGCTGAGCCGATTTACCAGGGACGTGATCCAAACGTCGCTTCAAACCGGTCTGCAATCGCCGCTTTGGCGACTTCATGGTTCTGCGGGCCCTGGTGTTCGATCTTGATCGCGCCCATTACGCTACCGAGTCGGGTGCTGTCCAGCCAGTTCCAGCCATTGGCCAGACCAAACAGCAGCCCGCCTCGATAAGCATCGCCACAACCGGTCGGATCAATCGCCTGGCTGATCGCTGCAGCTGCTACCGCTGTCTTTTCGCCTTGCACATAAAGGTCAGAGCCTTCGCCGCCGCGCGTGACGATCAGCGCTTCAAGTTTGGCTGCAATCTGCTCTTCTGACCAACCGGTGCGCTCGACCAGCAGTTTCGCTTCATAGTCGTTTACGGTGACCGCATTGGCTTTGTCGATCAATCCCTGCAATGACGGACCGTCAAACATTGGCAGCCCCTGGCCGGGATCAAAAATAAACGGAATACCGGCGCCAGCGCATTGCTCGGCATGTTGTTCCATGGCTTCCTTGCCATTAGGACCGACAATAGCCATACAGTCGCCCGCTGAGTTGCCAGCCGCTTCGACCGCTGAAACCTCATGAGCGTTCGACATTGCGCCCGGATGGAAGGCAATGATCTGGTTATCTGCCAGATCGGTCGTGATGAAAGCCTGAGCGGTAAATTCGGTAGCGATCTGCTTGATTGATCCGGTGTCGATGTTCTGCGATTTGAGCCGCTCCAGGTAGCCGCTGCCGTCATGGCCGACGGTTGCCAGGATAGTGGGCGACCCACCGAGTCCGACCAGGTTGTACGCAATATTCGCCGCGCATCCGCCAAATTCCTTTTTCAGTCGCGGGGTCAGGAATGACACATTAAGCATATGGACTTGTTCGGGCAGGATGTGATCCTTGAAGTGCCCGTCAAACACCATGATTGTGTCAAAGGCGACTGATCCACTGACCAGGATGCGCGCAGGTTGCGGCCGGGCGGTGCCGGCAGCGAAGGAAGATTGAACCAATTTTTTCTCCGGATTTAAGGGTAGAGCAACGACACCGAATAGCCGACGGGAGCGGTGGTGGTCGATTTTAGGCCGATTCGAAACGGTTGCTCGCTGTTGGCGGCGAGTCCCTGGCTCACTTTGCCGGGGTCTGCCACATAATCGCTGGCCTGAAAAACCTTGCGGGCCAGAATGCCGCCCGCATTGTCGAGCAAGGTGAGTTCCAGTGCCGGCCAGCGTACCTTGTTGGCGGCCTTGTTACGCATTAACAGGTTCATCACGTAGTCAGCATCCGGTTCGCGTTCAGAGGCTGCGACGAGATCAAAGGAGGCGATTTTTATGCTGTCAATCTGCATCGGTAGTTCCACTGTTAGTCCAAACGGGGAACTGATCGCTTGCAACACCGGGCTGATCGCCGGGAAGCGGGCCGCCAGGACATCCCGATTGCCTATGCCAATCTGGATTACGAGCGCCGCAATCAGGGCGGCGGCGATCACTAAGACTTTGCGCGGCGGCAGATCAAAATCAAACGACGGCTTTGAGGTCTGGCCAAAAAAATCAATTGCATCCTCTTCTGAGGTCAGCGCCTGGCCGGTGGCGACTCTTTGCACCGGTGTGCTGGCTTCTCCGTGAAGCGGCTGGGTAGGACTCGCAGAACCGTCTGGTGGGCTGGCCGGGTCCAGTGTTGCCGGGCCGGGGATGCTGTCCGGTTCTTCGATGTCAGGTTCGTCAAAGTGCTCGTCTATGCGCGGCCAGACCGGTGCGCTTTGCCAGCTATCGTTGCGCCCGGAGCGGGCATTGCTGTCAAGGCGTGATCCTTGCGTCAGCGGGGCGGTGACAACCGGAGTGCTCAACGTGGTCGGGGCTGGCGCTTCAGTTGGCGTGGCTAGCGGGGTGGATCCGGTATCTGGGTCGGGTGATTCGTTCGTGTCTTTCGGCGCCTGTGAATCGGTACCGGCATCGGATTCAGCTTCTTTTTCCTGTTCAAGACGACGGGCTTGCGCTTGTGCCGCCTTCTTGCGGCGGCCGCGGCCACGCCGGCCTCGAGGGCCTCCTTTGCGCAGCTTCTTGGGTTTGTCGCCATCGGTTGCTTCATCGGTTGGCGTCGCGGCCGGGTCTGCCGTTTCGCTGGCGGCGTTCTCGAGTGTCTCGGAGGCCGCCGCTGCCTGGACCTCCAGTTCGCTTGCCGGTTGTTTGCCCGGCCTGGCCGCAGGGGCGGGCGACGCCTCGGTATCATCCGCAAAATCAGGTGGGAGTTCCGTATCCGGCAGGAAAAACGCTGTCTTCAGCTCGTCTGTCGTGGATTGATCGAGGTCTTCTTCCACGTCGGTTGACCGGCGGCCGCTGCGCCTTCGGTCGCCACCTTCATTGGGCGGGTTCAGGTCTTCGTCCGACTGCGAGTCACTGACATAGCGCAGGTATTCAACGCCGGAAAACACGTGCTCACACATGCCACAGCGAACCAGACCGCGCCTTAGTTTGAGTTGTTCCGGGTTGACTTTGAAGCTGGTGCTACACGCCGGACAGGTAGTTGCCAGTGCCATGAGGAGTTAGTCGGACAAGGAATTAACGATCAAGAGTACACCAGCCTGACTTTGGTGCGGTGCCGGCCAGACAGGTCCAGCCATCTTCGCTGCCCCAGACGGTCATCGGGATTCGGCTGTAACAGGCTGCCACTTCCTCTACCTGGTCATCGAGTAGTCCGGCCAGCACCAGATGCCCGCCCGGTTCCACCAGTTCTTCGAGCAGTGGCGCGAGTACTTTGAGCGGGCTGGCCAGGATATTGGCCAGCACGATGTTGGTCGGCGCCGGGGCTGGCTCTCGCGTGGTCGATAACTGAATGTCGACATGGTTATTGCGGGCGTTGTAGCCGGCGCTCTGCACGGCTTGTTCGTCAATATCGACCCCCCAGACCGCGCCGGCCCCGAGTTTGGCAGCCGCAATTGCAAGAATGCCTGACCCGCATCCGTAGTCGATCACGGTGGCGCCCGGTGTCAGGTGCTGATCAAGCCAGCCAAGACACAAACGGGTGGTTGGGTGGGAGCCGGTTCCAAACGCCATGCCCGGATCGAGCAGGATGACTTCCCGGCCCGCGCTCTGCGTCTGGCGGGCGTCATCGTCAGCATGCCAGGTTGGGGTGATCCACAGGCGTTTGCCTATCGCTACCGGTTCAAACTGTGACTGGGTCAGGCTGACCCAGTCCTGGTGCTCAACGCTGCGTTGTCTGATGGTTTCAGGGCCGGGCAATTGCAGGCGCTGCATCGCTCCAGCGATGGACCGCCGTCCGGCCGCCTCGGTTTCGCACAAGATGATCATCCGCGACGACCGCCAGCCCAGCGGGGCGGCGGCCATACCCGGTTCGCCAAAAACCGGCTGCTCCTCGCCGGTTCCGGCATCGTTATCGAGCACCTGAACACTCAGGGCGCCTTCTTCCAGCAAGAGGTCGCTTAATTCGTCCGCGTGTGACTGGCCAATTACAAACTCCAGTTCGATCCAGTGCGAATCCAGGTCGCTCACTTCAGGTTTCTCTGGGCGAGCATTTCTTCAAGATAGTGAATAGACGTGCCGCCGATTGCAAAACCGGGGTCGATCATCAGATCGCGATGCAGGTCCAGATTGGTTGAAATACCTTCGACTGCCATCTCAGACAAGGCAATCTTCATTCGGGCAATCGCCTGCTCACGGGTGTCGCCGTAAGCCAGCAGTTTGCCGATCATGGAATCATAGTAGGGCGGTACAACATAGCCGTCATAAGCATGGCTGTCCACGCGAATGCCCGGCCCGCCCGGCGGATGCCAGGCGGTAATACGGCCCGGGGAGGGCGTAAACTTGAAAGAGTCTTCCGCGTTTATCCGGCATTCGATGGCGTGACCGGAGATCTTGATGTCACGTTGCCGGAAGGCGAGTTTCTGGTTGCTGGCGATCAGAATCTGCTGCTGAACAATATCGACCCCGGTAATCAGTTCGGTAACCGGGTGCTCGACCTGAACACGGGTGTTCATCTCAATAAAGTAGAACTCGCCGTCTTCGAACAGAAACTCGAACGTGCCAGCACCCCGATAGCCAATTTTGCGGCAGGCATCGGCGCAGCGCTCGCCGATTCGGTCGATCAGTTTACGGGGAATGCCCGGCGCCGGACCCTCTTCGACTACTTTCTGGTGACGACGCTGCATTGAGCAGTCCCGCTCACCGAGGTACACCACGGAGCCGTGTTCATCCGCCAGAACCTGAATTTCGATGTGACGCGGGTTCTGGAGGAATTTCTCCATATAGACTGCCGCGTTGCCAAATGCCGACTCTGCCTCGGACTTGGTCATCGAGACGGCGTTGGTCAGGGCTGCCTCATTGTGAACCACCCGCATGCCGCGGCCGCCGCCGCCGCCAGAGGCTTTGATAATGACCGGGTAGCCGACGTTTCGCGCGATCCGAATCACTTCCTGCGGGTCATTGGACAAGGCGCCGTCTGATCCGGGTACGACCGGAACCTTGGCCGCTTTCATGGCGTCTTTGGCCGAGACCTTATCGCCCATCAGGCGAATGTTCTCGGGGCGCGGGCCGATGAAGACAAAGCCGCTACGCTCAACCCGTTCAGCGAAGTCGGCATTCTCGGAAAGAAAACCGTAACCTGGATGAATGGCCGCCGCATCAGTCACTTCGGCCGCGCTGATGATGGCTGGCACATTGAGGTAGCTGTCTTTGGAAACCGGCGGGCCGATGCAGACTGACTCATCGGCCAGCTTCACATACTTGGCTTCTGTATCGGCTTGCGAATGCACCACAACCGTCTTGATGCCCATTTCCCGACAGGCTCGCTGAACTCGCAGGGCGATTTCACCGCGATTGGCAATCAGTATCTTGTCAAACATGATGTGCCGCTTACTCGATCACAAACAAAGGCTGGCCGAACTCAACCGGCTGGCCGTTTTCGACCAGGATGGCGGTAACCGTCCCGGACTGGTCCGCTTCAATTTCATTGAGTAGTTTCATCGCTTCAATGATGCAAAGCGTGTCGCCGGCGCTGACCTTAGTACCGGCCTCAACAAAATTGGCCGACTCGGGATTGGGGGCGCGATAAAACGTGCCAACCATCGGTGACTTCACGGAATGCCCCCGGGCGGCAGCGTCCGCCGGCGCGGCCGCAGTTGCTGCCGGGACTGGCTCAGCGGCGACAGGCGCGGGCGGCGCGGCCTGGGCGGGCGGTGCCGGTTGATAAGCCATTGGCTGGCGGTGGTCTTCTTTGACGATTCGCACCTTGCCTTCACCTTCGGTGATTTCGAGTTCGGAGATACTCGATTCGGCAACCAGATCGATCAGGGTTTTCAGTTTTCGCAGATCCATGGGTTCTCTTTGATGTTCGCTGTTAACGGCTTGCAGGTTGTGCCGGGCGCCGACTTAACTGTCGTCCCCTTGAGGCCAGGGCTGCCCGGCCAGAAATTCAATCGCATGTTCCAGGGCAAGGCGATAACCCCTGGCTCCCAGGCCCGCAATCACTCCGACCGCCAGCGGCGAAACCATTGAGTGATGCCGAAAAGCCTCGCGCTGGTGAATATTGGATAGATGCACTTCGATGAAAGGAATCCCGACGGCGGCTAGAGCGTCACGGATGGCAATACTGGTATGGGTGTAGGCGGCTGGATTGATAATGATGAAATCAACCGCGTCAGCCCGTGCCTGCTGGATCAAGTCCACCAGCTGGCCCTCATGATTGGATTGGAACGATTGCAGTTTGGCTTTGCGACCGACCGCATGCGCCAGCAGCGCGGCGTCAATCTGCTCAAGGGTGGTGCTGCCGTAAACCCCTGGCTCGCGGGTGCCAAGCAGATTAAGGTTCGGCCCGTGCAGGACCCGGATAGAACTGGTCATTGTTTTATTCTTTTGATCGCGATGTTTCAGGCCATGGCTATACTGGGGCCGAAACATGAGCGCCTGTTACATGAACGTCAGTTGAAGGCATTTTCGCAGCAGAACGAGTTATTTTCCGCGTACTTGCGCCTTCTGTCCAGCGCTTGTCATTAATGTGACGCTGAACAGACACGCGCTAACTTCGCTCATTATCCGCTAATTTCACTCTGAGTGAATTAGCGGCGCCGCGGGCGGATTCCTAGGATTCGTCGAGAATCCGTTCAATCACCCGCATCAGGCGAACCCGTTTGAAGCGTCCCAGGGTCCGATCAACAATCGCGCCGTGCCGATCGACGATGACCGTAAACGGCAAGGCCCCGCTTTCATTTCCAAACGATTTTGACAAGTCAACGCCTGCCGAGCCCACCACCAGCAACGGGTACAGGACCGAAATCTTCTTGTTGAACTCCTGCACTTTCTCGGGGGTATCTACCGCCAGTCCCAGCACTTGAACGCCTAGTGCCGTGGTTTCTTTTTGGATATCCGACAGTTCGGGCATTTCCTCGATGCATGGGGCGCACCAGGTCGCCCAGAAATTGATCACCAGCAATTTGCCGCGATAACTCGACAAATCGGTCGGGTTACCGGTGGCATCAGGGTATTTTTGCCTGAACAATTGTTCAACGATCAGATCGTCGGCCGGAATGACCCGAAATTGGTACCAACCAGCGATCACGCCGGCGGCAACTGCGATTGCGGCAACCGCCAGGAATTTCGCTGCTCTGCGTCGGGCCATTAACTCATCCTCGCCAGCAGGGCGGCGTGGGTACCGCGCTCGGCTCCGGCATCGCGCGGGGCACTGCGGAATTCACGCTGGTCATAGGCGGCAATGATGACGGGCTCATCGCGCCAGTAAAACGTCATGGCCTCTACTTCACCGGATCCTTTGAGGTGAGGCAGCATCACGGGCGTGAAGTCGATGCCCTTGTTTAACAAGGCCATCGTGATTTCCTTGGTGTTGTCATGAAATGCCTGTAGATGAATCGGCGCCAATTCTGTCACGATCCCTTTCCAGACCGCGCCCGTCAGGTGCAGGTTGTACGGCTCAAGCCACAGCATCAACTCAAGCGCCACCTCGCGCCGTCTTTTAACCCGGTTCGGGTGATCATCGTCAAATAAATTCAGGTGTTCCAGTAGCGCCTGATCGACGGTGTCGTTATCAGGTATCGCTCGCCGGGGCATAGAGCCCGGCCCCCAGATCTGACGAGCCGCCTTGCGCTTCGCACTGCCGTAGTCCAGTCCGCCATCGGCAATCAGCAGCGCAGCAGCGGCAGCTATTTCATGTCGAAGTCCAGGCGTATCGTCGGTGTCTTGCATTGGTCGCTTAATGTGGGGCTCGGGTAGACTTCAGTGCATTCTATAGAGAAGCGGCGGATTCGTTGGCGTCACTGCACATATTAGGGATTTGCGGCACCTTCATGGGAGGTATCGCGGCAATCGCACGCGAGGCCGGGTTTGAGGTCAGCGGTTGCGATGCCAATGTTTATCCGCCGATGAGCGATCAACTCTCGAGTCTGGGTATAGAGTTGATCGAAGGATTTGGCCCGGACCAACTTTCGCTGGCGCCTGACCTATGGGTCATTGGCAATGTCGTCAGTCGCGGTAACCCGTTGATGGAGGCGATTCTCGAGTCCGGTCAGCGCTATGTCTCCGGCCCGCAATGGCTCTATGAACATGTTTTGTGTCGCCGGCATGTGCTTGCCGTTGCCGGTACTCACGGCAAAACCACGACTACGGCGATGCTGACGCACATCTTGTCAGAGGCCGGTCTGGCGCCGGGTTTTCTGGTTGGCGGTGTCCCCGGGACGACACAGGCCGGAACCCGTTCCGCTTCGGTCGGGCAGGGCGCGCATTTTGTGATCGAAGCTGATGAATATGACACTGCTTTTTTCGACAAGCGTTCCAAGTTTGTTCATTACCGGCCCCGAACAGCAGTATTGAACAATCTTGAGTTCGATCATGCTGACATCTTCCAGGATCTGGCCCAGATACAGACTCAGTTCCACCATCTTGTGCGGACGATTCCGCAATCAGGGCTGGTGATACACCCGGGTCAGAGCGCTGCGCTCGACGAAGTCCTGGAACGCGGACTCTGGAGCCGGACGCAAACTTTTGGCGTGACCCATGCTGACTGGTCGGTGACTGACTGTGCCGAAGAGTCTGGTGCAAGCGCGTTTACGGTATTGAACAACGGCACCGCGTCTGGTCGTTGCCGGCTCGCGCTGGCTGGTGCTCACAATCGGCTCAACGCGCTTGCGGCGATCGCCGCGGCGGCCGATGTTGGCGTCGACCCGGCGCAATCCATCGAGGCGCTGAATGTTTTTGCCGGCGTGCGCCGGCGGCTTGAAGTTCGTGGCACGGTAGCCGGGGTGACGGTCATCGACGACTTTGCTCACCACCCGACTGCTATCGCGCTTACCGTCGCTGGCCTGCGTGAACGAGTGGGTCCGGCGGCGCGCATTATTGCGTTGTTGGAGCCTCGATCCAACACCATGCGCCAGGGCGCCGTCAAAGACCAACTGGCCGACAGTCTGGCGGGCGCCGATCGGGTGTTCTGCCTCGATGCCGGCCTTGACTGGGCGCCCAGAGAAGTCCTCGCGCCGCTTGGCGAAGTTTGTCAGGTGATTGATACCGTCGACGAAATGTCGCGTCGGGCGGTGGCGGTCGCACAGCCCGGCGACACGCTGCTGGTAATGAGCAACGGCGCGTTCGGCGGCATCCATCAGAAATTACTGGCGGGGCTGGAAGGTCTCGCCGCCGGTTAAAGACCAAGTTGCTATGTTGATTTACATCCACGGATTTCGCTCGTCGCCATTGTCGTTCAAGTCTCAGCTTCTGGCTGAGAGAATGGCGACTGCCGGTCTGGCCAGCGAATACGCCTGTCCGCAGCTTCCGGATTCGCCGCAGGCCGCGATCGACATGATTCGGGAAACCTATCTGCTCGCGCCCGGCGATACCCTGGTCGGAAGTTCGCTGGGGGGTTATTACACGAGCTGGCTCGCAGAAAAGACAGGCTGTCGGGCGGTTTTGCTCAACCCGGCGGTCAATCCGGCCCGCGACCTCGAGCCATATGTCGGCGAATTGCGCACTTATCACACCGACCAACCCATGACTTTCAAAGCCGAGTATCTCGACGAGCTGAAAACGCTCGACACGCCGGTGATTTCAAGTCCGGAGCGCTATTTCCTGATCGCCGCCAAGGGCGATGAGTTGCTGGACTGGCGGGAGATGGTTGACCGCTACCCGGACGTGCGAACCAAGCTTCTGGATGCCGGCGATCACGGTCTGTCGGATTTTGCCGAACATATTGACGAGGTGCTGGCTTTTGCGGGTTTGGGCCACGTCTGAGCGGTTGAGGCAAGGTTTTTCATCAGATGAGTTGGTAGGGCCCGACGAATGGCCACCGCCAGTCGTCCGGGCCGGGTCACGGCCCGTATAATCTGGCCGCTATGGCGTTTGCACTTTTTGAAGAAAATGGTGACCTGAAAGCAGGCACCGTAATGGCTGACAACGGAACCAGTTTGCAGGTTGAGCTGGTGACCGGACGGCGCGCGAAGATCAAGGCAGCTCATATCTACATGCGCTTTGACTCCCCCTCGGCTGACTCCCTGCTGCCGGCCGCGACCGATGCGGCCGGCGATATCGACATTGATTTCCTCTGGGAGTGCGCACCAGAGGAAGAGTTCGGGTTCGATTTACTGGCGGGCGAGTATTTCGGTGAGAAACCCGACCCGGTTCAATTGACCGCGTTGTTGATCAAACTGAAGTCCGCCCCGATCTACTTTCAGCGCAAAGGCCGGGGACAGTTCCGCGCGGCGCCGCAGGAGCAGGTTCAAACCGCCCTGGCCGCACAGGAAAAGCGGCGTCAGCGCGACGCGCTGATCGCGACTCACGCCCAGGCCATGATTGACGGCCAGCTGCCCGAAGCCATTTCCGCCAAAGCAACCGAGTTACTGGTGAGTCCGGACAAAATGAGTCTGGAGTACAAAGCGCTCGACAAGGCGATGAATGAATCCAAGCAATCGGCCGAGCGCTTGCTGTTTGAACTGGGCGCGTTTGAGTCACCGTACCAGTTGCATTTTAAACGGTTCAGCGCCGAACAATTTCCGTTCGGCGTCGGATTCTCCGCCTCTCAGGAAAGTTGGGTGCCAGAAGGTGAGATCGGCGAAAAACTGGCGTCTCTGCCAGTCTCGTCGACCACTGCGTTTTCGGTGGATGACTCCAGTACGACTGAAATTGACGATGCGTTTTCAGTGCAGAAACTCGATGATGGCCGTTATCGGGTCGGTATCCATATTGCAGCCCCGGCGATGGCTGTGCCGGCCGATGGCGATCTTGATCGGATGGCTCGTGAGCGGATGTCTACCGTCTATATGCCCGGCGACAAGATCACCATGCTGCCGGCGGCTGTCGTAAAACAGTTTTCGCTGGACGCCGGCCGGAGCGTCCCGGCATTGTCGCTTTACTTTGAACTCAACGATACCGGGACTTCGCTGCGCCGCACTTACTCTGTCGCCGAGCGCATTAATGTGGCGGACAACCTGCGCCATGATGAGCTCGATGATGTGTTCACCCAGGAGGCCCTGGAAGACGACAGCCGTGAATTGCCGCATGGCGAGGCGATGCGGGTGCTCTGGCAATTAACCCTGGCACAGCTGAAAGAGCGCGAGCGGGTCAGGGGTAAGCCTGAGCCGAAGTTCAGGACGGACTTCAGCTTTTCGATTGACGATCAAGACCATGTTGAGATCAGCCAGCGGCGTCGGGATGCGCCGCTGTCCCGGATTGTCGCCGAGATGATGATTCTCGCAAACAGTCAGTGGGGGCTGTTGCTGGCGGATCGCGGCGTGGCTGGTATCTACCGGTCACAACAAGGCGGCAGGGTGCGGATGAGTACCCAGGCGCTGCCCCACGAGGGGCTGGGCGTGATGCAATATATCTGGTCAACTTCACCGCTGCGACGCTATATTGACCTGATCAACCAGCGCCAGTTGCTGGCCGCAGTTGAGCAGAGCCCGGCACCGTTGAGCGCCAACAGCGCCGAGATTTTTTCGCTGATGCCTGCGTTTGAGGCGCGCCATTCTGCGTATCAGGATTTTCAGCAACGCATGGAGCGATACTGGTGTATGCGCTGGCTGGGTCAGCAGGAGGCAAAACGCTTTGAAGCGGCCTCGGTACGTGATGATCTGGTCCGACTGGCCGATGCGCCGTTGTACTTCAGGGCTTCCGGTGCGCCGGTGATGGCTCCCGGGCGCCGGCTCCATGTCGAAATCATCGGCTACGACTTGCTGGATTTATCGGTTGATGCCAGGTTTGTAGAATTGGCAGATGGCCACGGCGACGGACCCACCGCCGGGACGCTGCAGGAGCAAACGGCGACAGACAGCGCCGGGTCCGGGTCTGATGAGGCTGAACCGCAAGCCCCGGACGACAAATGAGTCAGGAGTCCGCATGATTACTGCCAACGAGTTCTACCAGACAGATACCTCCCGGGCGCCGTTCAACCTGGCGCTGGCCGTCTCGATTGCGGTTCATGCGGTGTTGATGCTGATCACGATTGCACCGCCGGACCCGATCAAATTCAAACCACTGGACTCCCGACTGGAAGTCATTTTGCTCAATGCCAAAGGCACGCGCGAGAAAGACACCAAGGCCGAAGTCATTGCCCAGGTCGACATGACGGCCGGCGGTGTAGACGAAGCCGGGCGGGCGAAATCGCCGCTGGTCGCTGAGCAGACCGTACAGGAAGGGGCTGATCTCGACGTCAAGAAGAAAAAAGTTTCCGAGCTGGAGGACATGCAACGCCAGTTGATGGCAATGGCCCGTAGCCCGACCACGTTTGTCGACCGCCCCGACGCGCGGAAATCTCCGAATGATCCCGGGGCAGACGAAGAAGACATTCAGTTCAAGATTGCCCGGCTACAGGCTGAGATCGCCCGCAACATTGAGGATTACAACAAGCGACCCCGACGACTCACCTACGGGGTTAATGCGGTAGGAGCTACCTACGCCCGCTATGTCACTGACTGGGCTGCCCAGATAGAGCAGATTGGTACTGACCGTTACCCTATCGAGGCTCGCGGCAAATACTATGACACGCTGATTATCACCGTAGAGTTGATGAAAGATGGCCATGTCGGTGACATCATCATTAATAAGAAGTCCCGTTACGATGTGCTCAATCGGGCCGTCAAGGAAATCGTGCTGGCTGGCGCACCGTATGAAGCGTTCACGCCTGAAATGGCCAAGGAAGGTGACATTCTGCAGGTGGTCCGCACCTGGTCGTTTGTTAAACAAGGCTTGCAGACAACCGCAGCAGTGAAACCCGACAAGCAATGACCAGCAAGGGCTCCGAGGGCGCGGCGCAATATGGCGTGATCGGCAATCCGATTGCGCATAGCCGCTCGCCGCAAATTCATCAGGCATTTGGCGCCCAGACTCGGCGGGAGCTTACCTATGAGCGCATCCTGAGCGAACCAGATCTTTTTGAATCGGCCGTGAAGCGGTTTGCCGCCGGCGGCGGCAAAGGGCTGAATGTCACCGTACCATTCAAGGAGCAGGCTGTTGCGTTGGCCGAACAGGTCAGCGAGCGCGCCCGAATTGCCGGTGCTGCGAATACGCTGAGCCTGACCCCAAACGGCATCAAGGCTGACAACACAGATGGGATCGGATTGGTTCACGACATCAGTGAGCGTTGTCGGCTGTCTCTGTCTGGCGCGCATGTTGTGCTGGTCGGAGCCGGTGGTGCGGCGCGTGGTGTCTTGCAGCCGATGCTCACCGCCGGCGTTCAATCCTTGTTCATCATTAACCGGACGCTCTCTCGGGCTGCCCAGCTTATTGAGTTAGCGGGCGATTTGCCAATCGCCACCGGTCGTCGCCTGCAGGCCTTGTCTTTTGAGGAGGCCGATACGATTATTCCGGCGATTGCCAGTGCGCCACTACTGGTGATCAACGCAACCGCTGCCAGCCTGAGCGGGCAGCGGCTGCCACTGCCAGACGATTTGCTGGCCAACGCCCGTTTGAGCTACGACATGGTTTACAGTGATCAGCCGACACCTTTCATGAGTCAGGCGCAAGAGGCGGGATGCGGGCAGGTGATTGATGGATTGGGGATGTTGATACAGCAGGCAGCCGAGTCATTTGCAATCTGGCATGGCGTGCGTCCCGAAACCGAATCAGTCTATCGGCTGTTGCGTCCGGCGAGCTGATATCGTTACCCGAAAAAAGAAAGCTCGCGGCAGGAAGGCAGACAAAAAGCAAGCCGATCTGTTCGATCAGCCAGCACGCAAGAGTCGGGGCTGGCGCTGGTTGATCACCTGGTTGCTGGTTCTGGGCGCCGTTGGGTTTCTCGCGGTGCAAGCCTGGTACTTTGCCCGGGTGATTCTGTTGGTCAACAACAATCCGGTGCAAAGTGCGTTCATGCAAGCGCGCGCTAAACAGCTTGCCGTGCGTCGCAAACCCGGTGTCTTGCGTCACCGCTGGGTTTCCTATGCCGCGATTGCCGAACCGTTGAAGAAAGCAGTGCTGGTTGCCGAAGATGCGCGTTTCGTCGAGCATTTTGGCATTGACTGGCGCGCAATTCAGCGCGCCTGGCTAATTAATCTTGAGCGAGACTCAATATCGTTTGGCGGCTCGACTATTACGATGCAACTTGCCAAGAACTTGTTTTTGTCCGGGCAACGCAGTTACTGGCGCAAGAGCCAGGAGGTCTTGATTGCGCTGATGCTTGAATCGGCGCTCAGCAAAGAACGGATATTCGAGCTGTACCTGAATCTTGCGCAATGGGGCGGTAATGTCTTTGGTGCTCAGGCTGCCGCCCGGTATTATTTTCAGGTTAACGCGTCTGCGCTGACCTTGAACCAGGCATCGCGGTTGGCAGCGATGCTGCCGCGACCCGCTCACTATGATCGCCATCGCGGTAGCGACTGGCTGGCCCGGCGGGCGAAAATCATCGCCGCAGATACCCCGAACGTGCGCTTGCCGGAAACCGGCGCCTGGTAAGAACGCCGGGAACCGGGTGCCGGGCCACGGCGGGCGTTGGGTAAAACAAGCTGCGTCGGCCATAATGACACCTTAGAAGTCCCCGCCTGGTGTGAAAGCGGTGACAGAGTCCGGATTTCCCATGGCTGAAACCCAATCCGGGGCGCCTGTGCCGTCCCATGTTGCCGACCCGAATAAAGCCAGCCTTGATGCTGCGGCCCACGAACCGGTGCTGCCCGCTGATCACGAAGCCGCGTCAATCGCCTTGCAGGAAGTGCAACAGTGGTTGCAACGGCTCGAGCTGATACGTGAAATGGCGCAATCCGGTGGTGACGATGATCGCAACCGGATCGTCGAACGGGTCAACGAAGCGCAACTGTTGTCGCATCTCCGAGCCAGAATGGAGAAACTGCATCCGGCGGACGCCGCTTACATTCTTGAAGCATTGCCGCGTAGCGAGCGCGAACAGGTCTGGCAACTGATCGGCGTCGAACGTGACGGAAAGATTCTGCTCGAAGTCTCCGATGCGGTTCGCGAAGGCTTGATCGATGCGCTGGACGACGCCGAGCTGGCTAGCCTGGCGCAAACCCTGGAGGCTGACGAGCTTGCCGAACTGGCCGACGACCTGCCGGACAGTGTGGTCGAGCAAGGTCAGGCCCACCTGACCGAGAAAGAGCGCGAGCAGCTTCGCGAGGCTCTGAAGGCTGACGAAGACACCGTCGGCGCATACCTGGACTTTGACTTCGTCACGGTTCGAGAAGACATCACCGTTGTGACGGTATTTCGTTATTTGCGGCGGTTTGGCGAACTGCCCGAGCACACTGACTCATTATTCGTGGTTGACCGGGATCAAAAACTACTTGGCGTTGTGTCGGTCAATCGTTTGCTGGTCAGTGATCTCGACGCAACCCTGGACACTGTCATGACGCGGGATTCGCTGACATTCGACCCGCCCGACAGCATCTTTGAAGCGGCCCAGGCGTTTGAACGATATGACCTCGTTTCCGCCCCGGTGGTCGCAGAGGACGGCAAGCTGATCGGTCGCCTGGTGGTCTCCGAGATTGTTGACGTGATTCGCGAGGAGGGCGAAGCCGACCTGCTGAATCAAGCCGGACTCATTGAGGACGAGGACTTGTTTGCGGGTGTCTGGCGTTCAGCCCGGAATCGCTGGCTATGGCTCGCGCTAAATCTGTGCACAGCGTTTTTTGCTTCGCGTGTGATCGGGCTGTTTGAAGATACGATCGAACGGGTGGTCGCGCTCGCAGCGCTAATGCCTATTGTCGCCGGCATTGCGGGTAATTCCGGCAACCAGACCATGACGCTGGTCATTCGCTCTATCGCCCTGGGCCAGCTCAACAGCTCCAATTTCCGACGTTTGTTTGGCAAGGAATTGACGGTGGCATTGCTCAATGGCTTGGTCTGGGGAACCGCAGCCGGTCTGTTCGCATGGTGGCTTTACAAGGACAGCCCGCATGGCCAGACGCTGGGTCTGACCATGATGCTGGCCATGATGCTCAACCTGTTACTAGCCGCCGTGGTGGCTCTGGCGGTGCCGCTGACCCTGCAAAAACTGGGTCGTGACCCTGCGATGGGCTCGCCGGTTTTGTTGACATTCAGCACGGACAGCATGGGATTCATGATCTTCCTGGGGCTGGCCAGTTTGATGTTTGGTTAGTGTTCAGGGATTTGCACCCGGGGGCTGGTGATATTTACTTCCTGAATCAAGTGAAATATCTCAATTGTTGTCACGCAGACACTTCAAACCCACTGGTTGTTGTCGGGTTGTCCTTCCAACTTGAGCCCGTCTGACCAACACGATATATTCCCGCATGGCTGCTAGCCGCGTTCGCCTGCGCCGCGAAAGCTCGCCAATCCACCCAGCCCGGGCCGGTTGTACCGCCCATCGGTGATCCTCTATTCCTCACCTGCCGCGGCAACCGCCCGTTTGAACCTGATTATGATTGCTCCATGTCTTTGAACCTGAACGATTCCGTCAGCACCGCTGTCCTTGATATCCGGCAGGCGTTGGCAAGAACTTCAGTGGTTGGCGCACTCGGTTGGCAGGACATTCGCCAGCGCTACAAGCGCTCAGCACTAGGCCCGTTTTGGCTCACGATCAGTATGGGCATTCTGATCATGACGATTGGCATTGTTTTCGGTCGCTTGTTTAAGGCTCCGGCTTCTGAGTTCCTGCCGTTTCTGGCCTGCGGCTTGATCCTCTGGGGTTTTATTGCGACTGTTGTCAACGATGGCTGCCGCGGATTCATCAGTGCTGAGGGCATGATCAAGCAATTACCTTTGCCGCTGTTTATGCATGTGATGCGTCTTATCTGGCGCAATATGCTGATGACGGCCCATAATCTGATCATCCTGCCGGTTGTGATGCTGGTGGTCGGCAAACCGGCTTCCTGGACGCTGATCCTCAGTCTGCCGGGCGTGGTCTTGATGACGCTGAATCTCACCTGGATTGTGCTGATTCTGTCGGTCGTTTGTGCACGCTATCGTGATCTGCCGCAATTGGTCGGCAGCGTGATTCAGGTGCTCTTTTACCTGACGCCGGTCATCTGGATGCCAAGCCTGATGCCGGAAAGAGCCGGCGCATTGCTAATAGGACTGAATCCGGCGTTCCATCTGATTGAAGTTGTTCGCGCCCCGTTGCTTGGCAATGTGCCGGCGCTGCAGAGTTATCTTGTCTGTCTGATCCTGGCCGTACTGGGATGGATAGCCGCGTTATTAATCTATGGTCGTTTTAAAACCCGCGTCGCATACTGGCTGTAATCAACTAACTCATGGCATCGATTTCCTTCAAGAACGTTTCGGTTGATTTCCCGATCTACAACTCGACCGGCCGATCGCTCAAAAAGCGTTTGTTGCAAGTAGCGACCGGCGGTCAACTTGGCGCGGACAACAATGGCCGTGTTGTTGTGCGGGCGCTCGAGGATATCAATCTGACCATGACCGACGGCGACCGTGTTGGCCTGATCGGGCATAACGGCGCCGGCAAGACTACGATGCTGCGACTGTTGAGTGGGGTTTATGCGCCCTCCAGCGGACAAGCGGAAATCGTCGGCGAGATCGGTTCATTGATTGCGATTTCGCTAGGAATTGATCCGGAATTCAGCGGGCGCGAGAACATCTATCTGCGCGGCGCGTTGCTGGGCATCAGCAAAAGCGAAATCGCTGAGCAAATGGACAACATCATTGATTTCTCCGAATTGGGAGATTTTATCGACATGCCGGTCAGAACCTACTCTTCCGGCATGCATTTGCGACTGGCGTTCAGTGTCTCAACGATTTTCCGGCCTCAGATTCTCTTGATGGATGAGTGGCTGTCCGTCGGCGATGAAGGCTTCAAGGAAAAAGCCGAGATCCGGATGAACGAGCTGGTCAAGGCAACCAATATTCTGGTCATTGCCAGCCATTCACGGGACATGATTCTCAAGACCTGTAACCGGGTGCTATGGATGGAACACGGCAAGATCCGGATGGATGGGCCGGTGCAGGAAGTGACCGACGCGTATTTCAAAAAATAGAAGACGTCAAAATGAGCGAGCCAATCAGTCAGTTCGGACTAAAAACAATCCTGTCGGCTGATCTCGACTCCATTCTGTTGCCAACGCTGATGCCCGGCACAATCAGTGCCTGGTGTGGCCATATTCCGTTTGCCCACTGGTGTGTCCAGCGGTTGCGCCCGAGTCTTATCGTCGAGCTTGGAACTCACAATGGTATTTCCTACTCCGCGTTCTGTTCGGCCGTAAAGCGGTATGAAATTCCGGCGCGCTGTTTTGCGGTCGACACCTGGCAGGGCGACTCACAAGCGGGTCAATATGGTGACCAGATTTTTGATGCAGTCCGCGATCACAACGATCAACATTTCAGTGATTTTTCAAGCCTGCTTCGAATGACATTCGATGAGGCGCTAGGTCAGATCGAAGACGGTTCGGTTGATCTGCTGCATATCGATGGCTTCCACTCTTATGATGCCGTGCGCCACGATTTCGAAACCTGGCGATGCAAGCTGTCCAGCCGTGCCGTTGTTTTGTTTCACGATACTCACGAGCGCCAGGAAGGGTTTGGCGTCTGGAAATACTGGGAAGAAATCCGCACAGGATTCCCCTGGTTTGAATTCAATCACTCGCACGGGCTTGGCGTGCTGGCTGTGGGGCCTGAGGCGCCGCCGGCCATTCTGGCGTTGTGTGAGCTGACCGGCTCAGCCGATGGCAAGGTATTGCAAGAGCGTTTCGCCGCGGTTGGTGCGCGCTGGGAAGTAGAGTCATATTCCCAGATGCAGCGCGAGGCAATGAACGACTTGCATGGCCAGGTTCGGGATGCTCACAAGAAATTCGAGCAGGCCAATGCCTCGATTGGCCCAACCAGAAAAGCCTTGCAGACCAGTGAGGAAAACCTGGTCAAGTTGAAAAAGGAAATAACCCGCCTGCGCAGCCGGCTCAAAGGCGTGCTCGGATCGAGTTCCTGGCGCTTGACTGCGCCACTACGTGCGGCGTCTGAAACCCGGGCGCTTGCGGCCGTCGTCAAGTCCGAAGACTTGCGCGAGTTGCCGCAAATCGCGCGGAGCCCGGCGCGGCTGAAGCAACGCCTGCGCGACCTGAAAGCGATCAAACTGATCGGGCGAAGTGCCTTGTTTGATCAGCAGTGGTATCGGGAACAATACCGTGACAACGAAGGCGCTGCTACCGACCCGGTTCGCCATTACGTAATGCATGGGGCTCGCGAGGGGCGGCACCCGTCGCCGCGGTTCGACTCAGCCTGGTATTTGTCGCAGTATGCAGATGTTGCCAGTGCCGGGATGAATCCGCTGGCTCATTATCTGATCAGCGGGCAGGCAGAAGGGCGTTTGCCTTTGCCACCGGGTAAGCACGTGCTGAACCCGGAAGCCTGGGCAAGCGCGGCAGATCTATTCCCGGCCGGAACGCGCCGGCTCGAGCAGAGCGTTGCCCGGCATCTTGCGGATATCGATGGTTTTCGGGAGTCTGTTCGCATCTATCAGCAAGCGCGCGCGGATCGCGATCCGGCCGCGCTAAAAATTGCGGTTATCACGGCAACTGTCGGGCGTTACGACTCTGTCAAACAACCGGATGTGCTGAATCCGGCGATCGACTATTTTCTGTTTACTGATACTCCGCTCAGAGACGCCGGGATCTGGCAGATTCGGCCGATACCCTATTTCGGCGCAGACAATACCCGATCCGGGCGCTACATAAAGACTCACCTTCCCGACTTGCTGAAGGGTTATGACATCGGGATCTGGGTTGATTCAAATATTCAGCTGCAAACAACACTGACCCCTGTGCTGGAGGAATTCCTCGCTTCCGGGCATTCGATAGCCTCCATCCCGCACCCGATGCGAAATTCCATGTACGACGAAGCGGACGCCTGCCTGATGGATGGTAAGGATGAGGCGAAAGTCATGCAGGCGCAGGTCGCTCAATATGAACAGGAAGGGTTCAGTCATGCCGACCTGATCGAGTCCAATGTCTTGTTTGCCGATTTGCGCAATCCGGCCACCGAAAAATTCTTCCGTGTCTGGTGGCGTGAGATAGATCGTTATAGTCGCCGAGATCAACTGTCGATCAATTACAGTCTGCGTGAGGCCGGACTGAGCTGGCATCCGTTGTGTGAAAAAGGTCTTTCGGCTCGCGAGCTATCTTATCTGGCACTGGTTTCGCATGATAGCGGCGAAGGCGTCAGCAACTTGCTGGCAGAAGCATCTGGCGGGTCATTGGTCGACCCTTTTCAAATGGATTCATTCCGGCTGCACAAGGATGCGGCGCTGAACGCGGTTACGGCGCACACGGTTGACATTGTGGTTTGTGTTCATAATGCGCTTGATGATGTGCGGCTGTGTCTGGCGTCAGTGGAGCGTTGGCGTCAGCATATTAAAAGCACGCTGATTGTTGTCGATGATGGCTCCGCCGCAGATACGGCTCAGTTCCTGAGTGAGTTTGCTGGGTCCCGGGACTGGGTGAAGCTGTTGCGCCGAGACGAGCCAACCGGCTATACCAAGGCAGCCAATCGCGGGATGAACGAATCCACGGCTGAGCTGGTGGTGATGCTAAACAGCGATACGATCGTCACTGAACACTGGACCGAAAAACTGGCTCACGCCGTCTTTACTACAACTGGCGCAGGTGTGGTCAGCGCGCTTTCCAATGCGGCCAGTCATCAGTCGATTCCCAGCCATCAGAGCGCCAATGGTCAGACCGCCGTCAATGCTCTGCCGCCAGGCTATAGCCCTCAGGACATGAACGCTTTGTGTGAGCAGTGGGCCCCGTACGGGTTTTACCCGCAAGTGCCTCTGGCCCACGGGTTTTGCATTGGCGTGACCCGCGATCTGCTGACCTCGATCGGGGGCTTTGATGAGGAGTCGTTTCCACATGGCTACGGCGAGGAAAACGATCTCTGTCTGCGGGCAGCCGATGCCGGATTTGGTCTGGTCATTGCGGTGACGACTTTTGTTTACCACTCCAAGTCCAAGAGTTACCCCACCGATACTCGATTGAAGCTGATGGCCGAAGGTTCTGAAACCCTGCACCGATTGCATGGCAATGGTCGGGTCGGCCGAGCGGTGAAAGCCATGCAGCACAATCCGGTGCTGCAGAAATTCCGTGACCTGGCTCGCCTGAATGACCGGATGGCCCGCGCAGCATTGCCGACGGTCTACGTGTTTCCGGCATTGGCCGGACCGACCACGCCAACCGGGTCTGCGTATGTTCGTCTCCTGCAACCGCTGGCCGATTCTGCGCTCGCCAGTCGGCTGAACATTGAAACCGTGGTTGGCAAAGTGCGGGTGTTGCCGTCGCCCGGCAGCGGGCAGGCGGTCTACCTGCAGCGGGATGTGACGGGTGTTGCGATGGACGCCTATGGCGTCTGGGCGCAAGCCTGGCAGGCAGCCGGCGGCAAGATCTTTTATGACATTGATGACGACCTTCTTGATACCGATGGCCTGAAGGCCCGGACCGGCTGGAGTGATCAGAAAATACTTCAGATTCAGCAGCGGGTGAACAGTTTTGCCGCCTCGGCTGACCTGATAACGGTTTCAACGGAGCCCCTGGCAAAACGCTTTGATGAGTCAGGCAAACCGGTCCGGGTCATCCCCAATCAACTGGATGACGATTTGTGGATGCTTGGCGTGGCGCGCGCCAACCCGGGGCGCGATATAGCGTCCCGGCCCGTGCGGATTGGTTATATCGGCACGCCCTCACATGACCAGGATCTGGCGGTGATTGCGCCGGCTATCCGCAAGTTGGAGGCCCGGTTCGGGGCGCAGATCAACGTGGAAGTGATTGGTGCGTTCCGGGGTAAGCAACCGCAGTTTGGCCGCGCTCTGGACCACGGTAAAGCGAACGAATATCCCGACTTTGTCCGTTGGCTGCTCGCGAACGTGGACTGGGACATCGGTTTGATTCCCTTGCATCAGGATTCATTCAACCAGAGCAAGAGCGACTTGAAATTTCTCGAATATGCGGCATTGGGCCTTGGCATTGTCTGCTCGGACGCCAATTGTTATGCCTCGGTTGCCCGGCACGAACAGAACGCCCTGGTCGTGGAAAACTCCGAGCAGGCGTGGGTTGATGCAATTACCCGTCTGATCGAAGACCGGCAGTTGCGTCAGAGCCTGGCGAAAAATGCCCGGTCAGCCGTAAAACAGAATCGTTCGGTCGGGACCAATTCAAAGCAGTTCGCTTTTCTGGGTGACTTGAAAGTCTGAAGTGGTAGATCAAGTTCCCGGGCGAATACGCTCAATCACCATGTAGTCGCGGGCGTGTGGCCGAACCGACAAGGTAAACAGACCGCGACCCTTAATCAGGGCGATCATGTTCTGAGTCCGAACCACCTCGGGGTTGCTGGTAGATGCCGATACGGTTGCGGAGACATAGCCGACGCCGTAAGCGGGAAACTCGAGAAAAACTCTTGAATTCGTGTAGAAATTGAGCTGGTTCGGTTCACTGGCACTCACCCCCCGGTCCCGCCAGGCACACTGACCGGGCAGCAGCGTCCAGGGGCTGTACGCGCGCGGCGAACGCACAAAACGGGTTCTGAAATAGGTTCTGGAGTCCTGCAGCTGGTCGAAGGTATACAAGCCGATCGTGACTTTCATTTCGCCGCCGGCCCGACAAATCATCGGGTAAGTAGTCTGAGCCAGAACGGGTGTGGACAGGGCGCCACCGAGCAGCGCCGCTGCAATCATGCCGACGATTGATTTTCCCAGGCGACGATCTGAATCATTGGAAAATGCGTGCTTGTTCATCGTGTTCTCCTGAGTCTGGTTCAGTCGCCTGCGCGAACGTTGCTGATCTCAAAATACCCCGCCCGTGTGTTGCGTGCCCAGATAGTGAACAGGCCGGGTTTTCGGGTTTCTGTCAGAAAGCGCCTGGCAAGCCGGGTAGGCCAGTCAGTGGCATTTGAGTCCAGGGTCGTATGGGCACGATCACTGTAATTGGCCCACAGGTATACCGAAATCGGGGCTGAGGTGACATGCAGAAAGCGCTCTGGTTCGCGACTGTTCAGCGGTCGGTCGGTCCAGGTGCATTCACCGGCATGCAGGCTGGCGGGTGAGTAGGCCGTAAGCCCCCGGCGAAATCGCAATTCGATGATCTTCTGGCCGCGTGGACCGAACGACAGACTCATCAACATGTCACCACCACCGCGGCAGACCATCGGATAAAACGATTGTGCGGATGCTGGCGTCTGGAAAATGCCCAGCCCGGCAAAGACCAGGCAACCCAGCAAAATGGCGCGACGACTCATGACAGACTCCTCTGGCTGGCCGGCAGCCGGCGAATTGGGGTATCGATTGTGATGAGTCGCGTCGGGCGAAGGAAAGGTTTCACCTCTGCCAGCGGGCGGTTCACGCCCTAATTCGGTCGTTTGATCGCATGGCGCTCGATTCGACGGGCGTGGTTTTTTAGGATTCAGTCAGCCAAACAAACCCGAACCCCAGCCGTTGGAGGCCCTCATGTCAGCGACTTTGTCTTTCTTACCGTCGAATTCACAGCCGTCACTATCTCGCGGGACGCTGAGCATCTGTGTGATTGGCTTATGCTTGCTGGTTCTGGCCGGCGTAGGCTTCAGTATTGCGCTGCATGTGCTGGCGCCGGTCGTTCGCCAGTTAGGGGGTCTGCTTTGCTGTGTGCTCTAGCCAGCCCTGGCGGGCGGGTTTGCGCTCATTACATGACCGATCTGCCAGGGGCGCTCAAGGGTCTGATGAGCTTCGAGTACCCGTTGCAGCCGGGCCTGCAAAACCGCAGGCATCGGCGCGGTTTTACGAATGGTCATGTCTACATGGGCGGACACGGATTCATAGCTGGCTGCCAGATAGCCCTCGGTCTCGTGAAACATCTCCTGATAGAAATGAAACCGCTTGTGATCAAAACCCAGCAGGCGGGCTTCAAATCGAATGGGTTCGCCTTCTTTGACTTCACGCAGAAAGTTCAGGTGAGACTCCAGAGCAAAAGTTGAGGCACCACTGGCTTTACGATAGGCCTCGTCAAGGCCGAGCCAGTTGAAGAAAGGTTCGGCGGCCAGGTCAAACGCAACATGGTAGTAACCGACATTCATGTGACCGTTGTAGTCTATCCATTCAGGCTGCACCGTGGCTCGGGCCAGGGCGTACGGCGTGTCAATCATGCGAGTCAGGCCCGTCCAAGTTGAAGGTCACCATACCAGGCTTCCGCAGTCGAAAACGTGTTGTTGGAATCTGTCGTGACGCCAACACTGTTGACCTGGCCTGATGTCTCGCCTTTGAACACCATGTTGAAATCGGCCTGAAAGTCACGATCATATTCCAGCCACTGGCCCAGTCTTTCGGGACCTGATTCGACCACCAGATAACGCACCCGCGACGTCTCTTTGATATTCAGCACTGTGCCGACCGGATGTTTGGGATCCCAGACGTAAGTCAGCACACTGTGCGGAAACTCGACCCCGGCGAACAAGGCTGCCTGTTCGCGGAATAACATGTCTCGGAACGACAGCTTCTTGCCATTGGGACCCAGGTTAACCAATACCCGGGCAACGGCGTCATCGCGCTCGGAGACGCCGACATCAGCGTCGGGAATCAGTTTGTCGACCTTCCAGCTCCAGCGAATACGCCCGGCGGCTTCTTCGGGAATACGCACGTCGCAGTACACCGCTGACGCCCCTTCTTCGGACAAAGCATGCAGGACAGTTTTATTGCTCGCGGCCACTGACCGGTATTGGGTCCGCTTGGTTGCCAACCAGGTTGCCGATGGTTTCCAGCCTTGCGGCAGTTCTCCGTTAGGGATGTGGGTGGAGAATGGAACCACTTGATCGGGCAGAGCAGCCTTGGCGGTTTTTTCCGGGGCCTCTTGCTTGGGGGCCGAGCTGCAGCCAGCCAGTGCGCCCAGGATGGCACCCGATGTCACTAATAGGCGGCGCCTGGTCAGGCGCCCGGTTGAAGATTCGTCAGCCGGAGGTATAGCTGCCAGATTTTCCACCATGTTTCTCCTTAAGTTTTACCTGTTCTATAGTCATGCCGCGGTCGATAGCCTTGCACATGTCATAGATTGTTAATAAGCCAACGCTTGCAGCAGTTAGCGCTTCCATTTCAACACCTGTCTTGCCATCACATTGCACGGTGACCTCGCAGCAGACCCGGTTATTGGCGACATCCAAAGAGAAATCTGTGCCGACCTTGGTAATGGCCAGTGGATGGCACAGTGGAATGAGGTCACTGGTTTTCTTGGCCGCCTGAATGGCGGCAATGCGGGCAATGCCGATGACATCGCCTTTCTTGGCACTGCCTTCGGCAATCGTGGCCAGTGTGGCGGGCAACATGCTGATTGAACCGGCCGCAACCGCGATTCGGCGCGTGATGGCTTTATCAGCCACATCAACCATGTGAGCGTTGCCCGATGCATCAAAATGCGTCAGTCCGCCGCTGGCGCCAGGGGTTGCTTCGTCAGTTGATACGTCGTTCGTCATGTCAGTCATAGCTGCTTGCGTGAATCGCCTATAGTATCGGGTTGATGCATAACCCCGAACCTCGGATGACGTGAATCGACCACGAGCGGTAGTTTTGAGCGAGTCAACGGTAGCTTCAGGCAGCAGACAGCCCGGTCTTGCAAGGTTGCAGATCCCGGTCAGGCCTGTTCGGTTTGTATTGGCCAGTCTTCTGGCCGTCGGCCTGGGTGTCGCAGCGGCACCGGCACAGGCTCAGTTCGACAATCTGCCGCGACTGGGAGACGCCGGCGGGGCTGAGCTGCCGCCCGAGACCGAGCGCCGGATTGGCGAGGCCATCATGAGTGACCTGCGCCGCGAAGAGGCAATACTCGATGACGCCGAGCTGGTTGATTACCTCAACGCCTTTGCCGGACAACTCACCGAGACCCGGCCTGCTCAGGGTCTGAGTTTTGAATTTTTCCTGTTGCGTGATGCCTCGCTCAATGCTTTTGCACTGCCCGGGGGCTATATCGGGGTTCATTCGGGCCTGATGATCACCGCCCAGACCGAGTCCGAGCTGGCGTCCGTGCTCGCTCATGAGGTCGGCCATGTCACTCAACGGCATGTCGCCCGGATGCTGGCCAAGAATCAGCAAAGCTCGGTAGTCAGTCTTGCTGCGGTGGTGGTCGCCTTGATTGCGGCGACGCAAAACCCTCAGGCCGCTGCCGGGCTGGTCGCATTGGGCGGCAGCGTGCAGGAAAGTACGATGTTGTCTTTTTCGCGCGATGCCGAGCGCGAGGCTGACCGGGTTGGTTTGGAGATTCTTCGCGAAGCTGGTTTCCAGGCCCGTGACATGGTTGCTTTTTTCAGCCGGATGCAACAGGCGACTCGGGTCTATGAGAGTGGGGCGCCGGCCTACTTGCGCACTCATCCGCTGACCGGTGAGCGGATGACCGACATTCAGAACCGGGTGCTGGATTTCCGCTACCGGCAACACGCCGATTCGCTTGAGTTCCACCTGGCCAGAGCCAAATTACGGGCGCAGTCTGACACGACAGTCGACGGGCTGGCCAGGGCAGACAAACGTTTACAGACTCAATTGGATGAAGGCAGTTATCTCAACGAAACCGCGCTCTGGTATGAGATGGCGCTTGTCGCGACTGAGCGTCGGCAGTTTGATGTCGCGCGCAAGAAACTGGCCAGAGCCGGTGCAGTGATCGGGCCGGAAGGCGTGGCCGGACATCGCTTCCTGGCGCGCTTGCAGGCGCATATTGAACAGGTGAGTGGCAATACGGAAGAAGCATTGCGCCTGACTGAAGCCGGCATCAATCGCTTTAGCGATGCTCGTGCGTTGCGGCGAATGAAAGCCGATCTGTTGATAGAGCTCAAACGCTATGGGCCGGCAGTCGCTTTTCTGGAAGAAGAAAAAGCGGTCTATCGCGCCGACCCCCATATCTGGCGCACGCTTGCGCAGGCGCATTTCGCCAACAACAGTCCAGGTCTTGCGCATTGGGCGACAGCCGAACAATATGTGTTGTTAGGCGCCTGGCCTGCGGCGCGCAGTCAGTTGCTGCTGGCCCGGCAGGATACTCAGTTGGATTTTTACCGGTTGTCGCAGATTGATTCCCGGTTGCGGGAGATTGAGGGGGTTATTACTCGGGAGCGGGAGCGGGAGTAATTGGTCTCTTGTGAATGAGCTGTCGAGACCTGGGGTTTGTCCGGTTGAGCGGCTGGGCGATCCGGCTAGGCCGGATTGCCCGCGTTGACGGCTGGCGGGCTGGGACCGGTCTCAAACTCGCTTCGCTCAAACAGGAGACCGGCCTTATCCAGCCCACCAGCCGCCAACGCGGCGCCGGGCGCCTGATGGCTCAACCGGACAAACCCCAGGTCTCGGCAGCTCATTCCATGTCGCAACGGGTTAGGGGTCGAACCTGAAAAGGTTGCGCGGCTGGGCGATCCGGCTAGGCCGGATTACCCGCGTTGACGGCCGGCGGGCTGGGGCCGGTCTCTAACTCGCTTCGCTCAAACAGGAGACCGGCCTTATCCAGCCCGCCAGCCGCCAACGCGGCGCCGGGCGGTTTATCTCGGTTTTGGGTTGAAATTCAGCGCCTGGGGGGCGGGGGCGTTCAGGGTTTGGAGGTCGAAGCGCTGGCCTAGCAGCGTGACCTGATCTTCCTGCAGGTCGAGGGCGGCCAGGTCCATGTCATGGATGGCGGCGGGGCCGAGGTTGGTCTGAGCGAACAGGCTGCCCTCATTGCTGGCATAGGCCGCGCTGACCTCGGTGACCGGGTGACCGGTGTGGGTGACTAAGGCGGGGCGGCCATCAGTGGTGATAACCCGCAGGATCAGCGGCGCCAGTTCCAGGTCGGCATAGGCTTTTTGCGGGCCGTTCTGCCAGTACCAGCGGCCCTGGTCGTCGCCAGCATAGTTACGGCTGATGAATTCAATGATCTGCTCACTGGTTATCAGGCTGCCTTGGCCGTGTTCAGTTTCGTCAAAACCGGGCGCGTTGCGGTCAATCAGATACCAGCGTCCGCGCCGGTCCAGCCGCAACCAGCCGAATGCGGCGGGGACATCGGGCCATCGCTGCATTGCTTTCAGAACATTGTCATCCATGTTGAAACCATCTCACGAGTTGTTCGCCAGACCAGCCGATGCGCCCGGGCATTGGCCCGCTGATAAAGCCGACATGGCCACCCGTCGCAGGGTAAGCCAGTTGGACCGAGTGAGATACCTGATCGGGCCGGGCTAGATGACGCTCGGGCAGGAACGGATCGTTGCGGGCGTTAAATACCAGCGCGGGTATTTTTATATCACCGAGATATCGTTTGCAGGACGAACGACCCCAGTAATCGAAGCAACTGTTAAAACCATGTATTGGCGCGGTAACTGCGTCATCATAGGCAAAGAAGTCACGCGAGCGCAGCATGGTCTCGCGGTTAAACAGACCGGGGTATTGCGCCAGTTTTTGCAGAGATTTTTCGCGCATTGTCTTGAAGAAAGCACGCGCGTATACGCGTGGGAAGCCTTTGGCGAGTGCTGCCGCACCGGCTTGCAGGTCCTGGGGCGCCGAAACCCCGGCAACCGCGTCTACCATCTGGCTGGCGCTGTCACCGGCCAGACCCGCCCATTTCAGCAGTGCGTTGCCGCCCAGGGAAATGCCGCAGGCATATCGTGGCAGGTCGGGGTAGAGCCCGGCAAGCCGTTCGAGTATCCAGGCAATTTCATCGCTATCACCCGAGTGATAGGCGCGCGGCGCACGATTGATTTCACCGCTACAGCCACGAAAATGTGGAACACAGCCGATCCAGTCTGCACTGGTTGCCGCGCGCATGGCCGAGACGGCGTACTGGCTGGCTGAGCTGCCTTCCAGCCCGTGGAACAACACCAGCAGTCCTTTTGCGGGTTTTTCCGGGAACACGAAGTCAAGGTCAACAAAATCGGCGTCTGGTGTTTCCCATCGCTCGCGCTGATAAGCGGGCAGCGTCTTCGGGGCAAACAAGGCCGGGTAGATTGTCTGGATATTGGCGCCAGGCAACCAGGCAGGCGCACGGTAGCTTGAGAAGATATGCGACAAGCGACTACCTAGTGGAGAACGCCGTTGTGGGTGATTTCTACGGCTTCGTCGTCGCTGGCCGGACTGGCGTGGTGGCAGGCAAGCCGCCAGCCGTGCAAGTCGCGAACATAAATGTTGGTCGCATAGCAGAGCATGATTTGCGAGCCACGTGCGCCACTCACGGTCACCTCTTCAATCAGGTTGTGTACGGCCAGGCGTGAGCTACGGGTGCAGTGTTGTTGAATTGCCCGGACCTCTATTGATCCGTTGCCCAGAATGCTGTGCCAGGATTCACGCACTTCCTGTTGGCCGATCAGCCGCGGTCCGTTGGGATGAATACAGACAATGTCGTCATCGTCAGCCCAGATAGACATCAGCGCGTCCAGATCAGCTTGTCGCAAGGCCTCGTAAAACGCCTCTTCGGCGGCTTCGGCTGATTCGTGGCTGACGAACTGAAAAGTCACTGGGTGCTCACGGGGCGATCGGTGGTTGTTTGGCGTCGATCTGAATGCGCTGCGCCAGAGATGCCAACACCATGGACGGTGTGATGTCGTTCAGGCAGCTGGTATGGCCGAGCGGGCAGGTCCGCGCAAAACACGGGGCACATTCCAGTTTGAGCCACTGCACACTGGCCTGAGGCGATAGCGGTGGCGTGTGATTAGGATCGGAAGAACCAAATACGGCGACCAGCGGGCGATTCAGCGCCGCGCTCACATGCATGAGCCCCGAGTCGTTGGAGACGACACCGCTGGCCAGTGACAGTATTGCCAGTGCCTCGTCGAGCGTGGTTTCTCCGGCCAGATTCAGCACAGGCAGTGCGGATAAAGTCTTGATTTCAGTGCCTAGCCCGCGGTCTTTCGGACCGCCCAGGCACACCATGGTGAGCTGCGGCCAGCGTTCATGAATCAGTCTTGCAAGCATTGCGAAATGACGGGTCGGCCAGCGTTTGGCCGGTCCGTATTCGGCGCCCGGGCAGAACACGACAAAACCGGCAGTAGCGGCGGCCAGATGTTTTTGACGGACACTGGTGCGCACGGCCGGATCGATCTTCAGGCGGGGGTCTGGCATTTTTTCAGGGCGAGGTGCGTTCGCCGGCCAGGCCAGTTGTCCATAAAACTGGACCATCAGTTGTTCTTTGCTGGAGCCGCTCTGGTGAATCTGATTAAGCAAGCCGTAACGCGCTTCGCCGCGGTGGCCTATGCGTTCAGGGATGCCCGCCAGCCACGGGGCCAAGGCACTTTTGAAGGTGTTTTGCAGCACATAGCAGCGCTGGTAATTGCGTCCTCGGAGGACTTGCGCCAGGCGCCAGCGATCACCCAGTTGCAAGCTCTTGCGCGTCAGAGGCATCGACAGGACAGTGTCGATTTCCGGCATTGCATTCATGACTGGGGCAATATGCGGCGCGGCGACTGCGTCAATTGGCGAGTCGGGATGCTGGCGCGCGAGCACGTTGGCCAGCGGCTGGGTCATGACCGCATCACCAATCCAGTTCGGTGCGATTAACAAGGTACGCATGGGTGACGATTGACGCTAGTGGCTGTGTTTGATCACGGCGCCTTCTTTTAGCGCGTAAACAGTGCCGCAATACGGACAGACGGCTTTGCCGGTCTTGGCAACCTCAAGGAAGACTCGTGGGTGTGAGTTCCATAAAGTCATTTTGGGGTTGGGGCAGTACGCGGGCAAATCGTCACCGTCCAGTTCAACGGTTGCTGATGCCTGAGTTGCTTGCTCGGTCATGATGACACCCGGGTTAACCAGTGATCGTATTTGTCGTTGCGACCGGCAACGACATCAAAGAAGGCTGATTGCAGTTTCTCGGTGACCGGCCCGCGACCCCCGTTGCCGATGATGCGGTCATCGAGTTCACGGATAGGCGTGACTTCGGCGGCGGTACCGGTGAAGAAGGCTTCGTCGGCAATAACCATTTCATCCCGTGTGATTCGTTTTTCAATCACTTCATAGCCCAGGTCGTGGGCAAACGTGACAACTGAGTCGCGTGTAATCCCGTCGAGGCAGGAGGCAAGGTCAGGGGTATAGATCTTGTTGTTACGGACAATGAAGACGTTTTCGCCGGAGCCTTCAGAGACATAGCCTTCCGTATCCAGCAGCAGCGCTTCGTCATAGCCATTGGCGGTGACTTCCCGGTTGGCCAGAATGGAGTTGACGTAATAGCCGCTGCACTTGGCGCGCACCATCGAGGCATTTACATGGTGGCGGGTATACGAAGAGGTTTTGACTTTGATGCCTTTGGTCAGACCGTCTTCGCCGAGGTAGGCGCCCCAGGGCCAGGCCGAAACCGAAACGTGAATCGTATTGCCTATTGGCGACACACCCATTTTTTCTGATCCGATCCAGGCGATCGGTCGAATATAGCAAGAGGCCAGTTTGTTCTCGCGAACCACTTGCAGTTGGGCGGCCATCAGTTCATCCGCTGAATACGGAATCTCCATTTGCAGGATCTTGGCCGAATTCAGCAAACGGGTCGTGTGTTCTTTAAGGCGGAAGATTGCGGTCTCGCCAGAATCCATCTGGTAGGCGCGGACGCCCTCAAAAACGCTCATGCCGTAATGCAGGCTATGGGTGAGGACGTGTAGTTGCGCATCGCGCCAGTCGAGCAGTTCGCCGTCTTTCCAAATCTGCCCGTCCATATCAGCCATTGACATGGTGTCTTTCTCCTGAAGTTGACCTGTCATTCTAGCGCGGGTGGCGGGCTGTGCTCCCTGCTTTGTAGCTGTCTGGCTGTTTTTCGGTGGCCGGTCGGCAATTCCGGGGTCGGGCCGGCCGGGGTGGCAGGGCCGGCATCGTTGCTACACTGGAAGGCTAACCTCAATAAGCTCCAAAGCCGGCCATGACCACTGCTGACACCGCCCGACCCGTAAACCCTGGGCCAGAAACCCCGCCAGAGCGCAGCTGGCTGCGTTCTTTACCCTTCCAGATTGGCCTGCTGACAACGATGCAGGCGCTGTTACTGGTCAACAATGTCACGATGATTGCCGTCAACGGACTGGCCGGGTTTGTGCTGACCGACCAAAAGTGGCTGGCCACATTGCCGGTGACCGGCTACGTCCTGGGCGGCGCAGTCTGGGCAATGCCCGCGGCGGCCTTCATGCGCCGGTTCGGCCGTCGGGCCGGCTACACCGTCGCCTCGTTCGCTGCCATTGCAGGAGGTTTGCTGGCCTGGTATGCCATGATCAACGGCAGTCTGGTGCTGCTGTGTCTGGCCACTTTTATTGCTGGTTTCTATAACGCCTTTGGTGCCAGCCTGCGGTTTGCCGCGGTTGATGTTGCCGATGAATACCGACCGAGTTTTCGCGCGAAAGCTTTGTCGCTCGTGCTGACTGGCGGCATCATGGGGGGGATTCTTGGCCCGGAGCTGGCCAAGTGGTCGCGCACCTGGCTGAGCACCGAATTTTCAGGGACTTATCTAACGCTAATCGGGTTCGCAATAGTGTCGATGCTGCTGGCCCAACTTATTCGTCTGCCAGATGGCAAGGCAGCTACAAAGATTCCCGGTCATGTGCGTTCATTGAAACAGATTCTTGCGCAGCCAGTGTGTTGGGTTGCGATTGTGTGCGCGGCACTGAGCTATGGCGTGATGAATCTGTTGATGGTTGCAACGCCACTGGCGATGCAGGCGCATCACCATATGTTCGACTCGGCAGCGCTGGTGTTGGAGTTTCATATCATCGGGATGTTCGCGCCGGGATTGTTTACCGGCAGCCTGATTACCCGCTTTGGGGTGCTGCCAATTATTCTCACCGGTGCCTTGTTGATGGTTGGCTGCGTGCTGGTGGCATTGTCCGGCGTGGCGCTGATGCACTTCATGACCGCATTGTTCCTGCTTGGCGTGGGCTGGAACTTCATGTACACCGGCGGTTCAACCCTGCTGACCCAAGCGTATGAACCCCAGGAAAAGAACAAGGTTCAGGGATTTATGGATGCGGTTGTTTTTGCCACGATGATCACGACCTCGGCGTCCTCAGGTGCGCTCTTGTTTGCAAATGGCTGGTCTATTCTGAACCTGGTGTCGTTGCCGATTATTCTGTTTGCGAGTGGCGCGGTTTTCTGGCTGGCCCGAAGCAAGGGCTGGCGGGCCACACCGGCTTCCGCCTGAACCAGAGTCATGCCACCAAAGTCTATGCTTCCGAGTCCGAAAGTCCGTCACGCTGGCTGACCAAAAACTGCTTGAGCCGGGGCTCCGGTGTTAGTGCAATGGCTTGTTCATAAGCGGCCCGGGCGGCAGTCGTCTGGCCCGATTCAGCCAGCAGATGGGCGCGGGTTGCCCATGCCGGCTGGAACTCACGAATCAGCTTCGGGTCGAGCCTGGTCAGCGCCGCCAGGCCTTCGGCAGGGCCGTACGCCTGGCCAAACGCTGCTGCGCGGCCGACCGCTGCTCCCAGGGTCGGCGCAACCTTCATCAAACCTTCGTACAGACGGCTCAATGCCTGCCAGTTGGTCTGGCCAGAGTGCATCCTGGCGCAATGGACAGCCTGAATCGCCGCTTCGAGTTGGAACCGGCCCAGTCGTTTGCACGCATGGGCACGACTCAGCAACGCCTGCCCACGGGCCACTCTGACGCGGTCCCATTGAGTCGTCGGCTGGATGTCGAGCGGGATGAATTCGCCGTCGTCGGTGGTGCGAGCGCCACGCCGAGCGAAGGAAAACGACAGCAGGGCGCCAAGCCCCAGCACTTCCGGTTCGTCCGGAGCGAGGCTGACCAGCAAGTCTGCGAGGTAGACAGCTTCTGCGGACAGATCGTCGTCCGGGTTATCTGCGACGGCCGCGTTTTGAGATCGGGCCGACCAGTCGGCAGCGCTGCTCCAGTCAGCCGCGTACGCTCCGTAAATTGCTTCGAGAACGGCGTCGAGTCGTTCGGGTAGTTCGTCCCGGCGGGGGATGGCAAATGGAATCGACGCGCCTTTAATCTTGCGTTTGGCGCGGACCAGTCGCTGGGCCATCGTGGTCGCCGGGATCACGAACGCGCGCGCGATCTGGGCCGCCTCCAGGCCTAGAACAGTTTGCAACATCAACGGAGTGCGGATGTTCCGTTCAATGGCTGGGTGCGCGCAGACAAACAATAGCTTGAGTCGTTCGTCTTGCAAGCTGTCGTGGTCAATGTCCATCATCGCCAACTCCAGATGGTCTTCTACCGGCTGACTGTCGCGGGTTCGGCTGGCCGCGCTGGTCGATTGATCTCGAATTCGGTTGCGCGAGACCGTCAGCAACCATGCCTGGGGATTGTCGGGAATCCCTCGCTGTGGCCATGTCGCCAGTGCCTGGCCGAACGCATCGGCCAGGGCGTCTTCCGCGCTCGCGATATCGCCAGACCAGGCCGCCAGCAAAGCGACCAGGCGACCGTACGAGTCGCGGGCCACTTGCGTGACTCGTGCCTGTACCGCCGTTTGCTCAGTCGGGTCCGTCAAGTGGCTACTGCCCCATGGCTGATGGCCGGACTTCAACTTTACCCATCTGGGCCGCAGGGCACCGGGCGGCCCAGTCAAGCGCTGAGTCGAGATCTGCGACGTCAATCACAAAATAGCCGCCCAGCTGTTCTTTGGTATCAGCATATGGACCGTCCTGGATGAGTCGGTCGCCGTCGGCCATCGAGACCGTCGTTGCGGTCAGGCTGGGCTGTAGCCAGTCGGTGTCGACAAAAACGCCGGCTTCATTGAGCGATTGAATATAGGCTCCGTAAATGGCTTGCTGCTCGGCGATCTGTTCGGGTGTGGCGTCGGCAAAGAGCGATTCGTCACTGTATAAAAACAAGGTGTAGCGCATGGGTTCCTCCAGGAACTGAGTTGGGGGTCGCGTGATGGTGTTGGTGTGTTTTCAGGCGGCGTTTTGCTTGCTGGCAATCGACAGGTTGTTCAGACCGCGTTCCCAGGTCTGGCCCAGCATGCCGTCCATGAACAAACCCATGACCCTGCCAACCGGATTGAATCCGAATTCACTGTCCAATGTCCAGGTCACCCTGGTGCCACCGTCCTGGGGGCTCAGAAGAAAAGTTTGTACTGGTTGGCCCATGGGCCCCAGGTCAATCAGCATTGTCACGGCGCGGTTTTTCTCCACTGCGGTGATGGTTTGGGTTCCCCTGCCTTCGGCACCCTCGAAGATGAAACCGGAGCCAACGCCTGACGCTGGACCGGTCAGGGTGATTTTCAGGCTTGGGTCATTATCCCGCCAGGGATTGAATTGCTGGAATCCCTGGCTGCTTGAGACCAGCGCGTAGACAGTCGCCGCGTCAGCCGGAACGACGGCAGCGCGTTCGAGATGGACCTGGGCCGGCAGGGTGAACGGTGCGACGGCCAAAACCAGGGTTGCGGCAGCCAGGCCTTTGATTAGTTTCGGCTTTTTGATTGGGTTCATCATGATCTCCGAGTCGAAAGCGACATTGCTCTCTCTCTAATGACGAACTGATCAAGCTTCGATCGACACACCGGCTGAATTTTTTTCTGGACCCGGTTTCAGGATGACCGCCCAGAGTTCAGTAACCGCGGTCCGTTCTGTTGCGACGGTCTCGGGTTTGACCCGGGCGTATTTATCGCCTTGCAGGCGTAGTTTCCGCTGCAGGCGGCGATAGGTCCGATAAGCGTCGCCGACCCGGGTTGCCAGGGCGGCGTCAATCAGCCCGTGTCCTGCGGCCAGTTTCAGCAGGGCGATATTGCCGATGTTCTCAACCAGGTCGGGATGGTGGCAGGCGTGGGTCAAGACCAGGGTCTGCACCAGGAACTCAATATCAACCATGCCACCGGTATCGTGTTTTAAGTCAAATAACTCGCCACGATTGGGGTGGCCGTCATGCATTTTCTGGCGCATTTCACGCACTTTTTCGCCAACTTGGTCCGCGTCGCGTTCGCGTCCCAGGACATCGCGTCTTAGCGCTTCAAAGCGTAGCCCCAGTCCCGTGTCGCCAGCACAGAAGCGGGCCCGGGTTAACGCCTGATGTTCCCAGAGCCAGGCAGACTTGGTCTGGTAATCGGCAAAACTGGCCAGGCTGGACACCAGCATGCCGGCGTCGCCGTTAGGGCGCAGGCGCAGGTCAATTTCAAACAGCGTGCCAGCGGCGGTCGTAGCTGACAGCCAGGTGGTCATGCGTTGAGCCAGCTTGGCGTAAGCCATCTGCGCGCGTTCATCGGTGTCATCGAACAGGAAAACGAGATCCAGGTCTGATGCATATCCCAACTCCTTGCCACCCAGGCGCCCGTAGGCAATCACGGCTACCTGGGGATGGTCACGGAACCGCCAGGGAAGTGCGGCCCAGACAGAATCAATGGCCACCTGGAGTAAACCATCAGCCAGTTGGCTCAATTGATCGGAGACCTGCTCCATCGTCAGCTTGCCATCAAGGTCACGGGCCAGCACCCGGAACAATTGCGCATGGTGTTGTTCCCGGGCGATATCCATCTGCCGCTCCAGGTCCGGCTCACCGTCCCGGGTTGTGGCTTTGAGTTCTTCAGCAAGTTCTTGCTGCCATTGCGCGAAATCCGCCGGAGCGAGCAAGTCCCCGTCAATGAGTTCGTCCAGCAGGACCGGGTGACGAGTCAGGTAACTGGCCGCCCAGCCAGAGGTCTCGATAATGGCCAGTACGCGGTTGAAGGCCATTGGGTATTGCGCGAGCAAGGCCAGGTAACCGGGCCGCCGACAGATGCTTTCAAGTAGTTCGATCAGTCGGATCAGGCAGGCCCGCTCGACCGGAACTGCCTGCGCAAACTGAATCAGCTCGTCCAGCGCACGCCGGGCATCAGGCTGGGCGGCCCGGTAGCGCGGGCCTTCTCGCATGATGCTGATCAACCGGCTCTGCTCGGCTTGTTCCTCTGCGCTGAGAATCGCCGGGGTAGGTGCTTGCGCCGAACCATCGGGGACGGATTCGTCCGGGGCCAGCAAGGAGTCAAACACCCGCTCTACCAGGGCGCGGGCGTCGGAAATGGCCTGGGCAAACTGCTCTGGAGACATCTGGAGCATCGCAGCGACCTGATCGCGGATTTCAGGCGCTTTGGGTAAAAAATGCGTTTGTTGGTCTTCTCGGTATTGCAGCATGTGTTCGGTTCGGCGCAGTAGCTCATAGGCTTTGGCGAGGTCATCGGCCTCGTTCTGCTCGACGATGCCGTGTCCGGCCAATGCCTGCAAGGTTGGCAAGGTGGCTCGATTGCGCAGATCGCGGTCTTTGCCGCCCCGCACGATCTGAAAGAGCTGGGCTATGAATTCAATTTCCCGAATTCCGCCTCGCCCCAGTTTGACGTCGATGCCGTCGGCGCGCTTCATATCGCGTTTTCGCGCTTCTTTCTGAATCAGATCGTGTAACTCGCGCAGCGCGGCGAAGATCTGATAGTCCAGATAGCGGCGAAAAACAAACGGTTTGATCAACTCAACCAGATGGCTGCTATCCAGCTCCGCAAGCGCGGGCTCCGCGAACGGGGTGCGCGCAATCGCCCGGCTCTTGAGCCAGGCAAAACGCTCCCATTCCCGGCCCTGAACCTGTAAATAGTCTTCGAAGGCAGCGAAACTGCAGACCAGCGGCCCGGAGTCTCCGTTGGGTCGCAGGCGGGTATCAATGCGAAAAACAAACCCGTCAGCCGTCGTCTCGGCCAGCAGGCCGATGGTGCGGCGGGCCAGTTTGGTCAGGAATTCCACAGTACTGATAGGGGATTCGCCGTCGGTCTGACCGTCGCTGCGATAGAGAAACACCAGATCGAGGTCTGAAGAAACGTTCAGTTCTCCAGCTCCTCCTTTGCCCATTGCCATCGCAATCAGGTCGACCGGCTGGCCCTCGGCGTCACACGGAACACCGTATAGCGTTGTCAATTCGCCGGCGGCCTCGGTCAGGGCACATTGCGTAACAATTTCAGCGAACCGGGTCATCGCCTGGCAAATTTCGGCCAAACTCGCCTGCCCGCTGATATCACGCTCGGCCAGCACCATCATCAGATCACGGCGGGCACGGCGTAAAGCCTGCTCTACTGGCAAAATAGCGATATATCGCTGTATCAGCCGTTCCAGTTGGCCGGTGTCTACCGGTTGCGCCATCATGGCGTTGAGTTGTTGCAGGTTCGCGTCGTCTTCTCCAATAGCGAAGAGCGAACGGCGAAAATACCCAGAGAATGGTTCAGCGGTGTAGGACATGATCGGTTTCGGTTAGCAACTGCTCCTGCCACTCTATACGACTCTCTCCGAAACCGGCCTTGGTCCGTGCATGAAACGAACAAACCTCTCGCCCGCTGAGCAGGCAGTAAGCTCAGCCGGCGGCGCCGCTCCGGCGCCCGATATCGCGCCCGCCCAGGGCGTGAGCGCCAGGGGTGGGCGACGCTCGCGTTTCAGGCGTATCAGCAAGCTGACCTTGAAATTGTTGCTCGGTCTGATTGTTTTTCTGAGTCTTGTCTATCTGACGGTTCGTCATGTGGTCTGGCCGCATCTGGATCGCTGGCAGCCTCAGGTAGAGCAGTTTCTGACCGCCCAGATCGGTTTGCCGGTCAAAGTGCAAAACCTGAGTGGAGAATTCGAGGGTTTCAGCCCGGCGATCCGGCTGGACTCTTTACGAATCGGACCGGCCGGCGATCGCCCGGTATTGCTGGCCGAGATGGCTCAGGCGGTTCTGAGTTGGCGAACCATCTTCAACGGTCGTCCGAATTTCGAGTTTTTGCGGGTCAAAGAGCTCTCAGCGGTTGTGGAACGGGTTTCGGATCGCCGACTGGCGGCTGCCGGGATGGTTTTCGATCTGCCTGCCGGCGAGCAACCGGTCCGTTTGCCTGGTGTTCGCGAACCCTGGCTGCTACCTGACTGGTTGATGCGTCAGCAAAGCATGTCTTTCGAAAAAGTGCATTTGCAATATCGTGACCGTGAGACGGGTGAATCGACCAGCCTGGTTAATCTGCAGTTCCGCACCAACGGGACCTCCACGGAACGCTTGATCGAGCTGACGGTGCCAGACGGGCAGGCGCTGACAGGGGCGGGCGAACTCAAGGCCCGCCTGAGCCGAACCGGACTGCCCAGCCCAACCCGTTTGCGCCGTTGGGAGGGCGAGGCTTTCGCCGAGATTGCTGCGCTTAATCTGCCCCTGATTACCAGCTTGCTGCGCTTGCCTGAGCCGCTGGTCACCGGTACGGCCGATGCTCGAGCCTGGTTTACGGTTGTTGATAGCAAACCCAACGACGCCCGCCTGCTGATCGACGGCAAACACTGGCAGGTTAATCCGGCTCAACCCGACGAGCAGTTTGAGTCACTGCAAGCTGAGGTCGATGTTGGTTGGCGCAACAACGGCAATGTTGATCTCACCGTGCTCGATGCCCGCGCGGTTGATCAGACCGGCGCACAGATTGCGCTTAACGACAAAGTTCAACTGTTGACGCTGCGACCGGATTTGACCCCGGCCCGGGCGCGCTTCTCGTTGACCTCATTTGATGCCGCTCGCCTGATGGCGATGGTGCGAACCCTGCCGTTTCCGACGGCAACCCGCCGAGCGCTCGAAAAGATTGGCATGGACGGACAGGTCAATCAGATTGATGTTGATTTTGACGCGCGTTCCGGTACGCCCCGGTATCAAATCGAAGCCAGTTTCACCGGTCTTGGTCTGGCCTTCGGGCCGGAGAAATCATTAAACGAGCCGATCCTGGAATGGTCGCCTCGTCCGCCCTGGTTTGAACAGCTGACCGGCACATTGAAGCTGACCGAGAGAGGCGGAAATCTGCAGTTGTTCAGTGATGAAGCCGCGTTAGGTCTGCCGGGCATATATGCCGAGCCGCGGGTTGATGTTCGAAATCTTGGTGCTGATATCGAGTGGTTGATTCGCCCGGTCGCGAGCGCCGCCGATGGGCTGAGCCTGATCGAGCAGGCGCAACGCACAAGGATGCAGTCACTGCCACGTGAGCAGATCAACCAGCCTGCGGATCTGAGCGGTTTGTCAATCAACATCAAGAAGCTGCAGTTTGAGAATGACGATGCTGCCGCCAGTATCAGCGGGACCTGGAGCGGTGCCGGCAAGTCCCGTCGTGGCACGATTGATCTGAAAGCAAGGCTGCGTCGCGCTCAACTGACACGCACGTACCGCTATCTGCCCACGGATATGCCGGCTGATGTGCGGCGCTGGATCCAAAATGCGGTCCAGGCCGGAACTTCCGATGATGTGCGATTTGTCTTGCGTGGTGATTTGTTCGACTTCCCGTTTCGCAAGCCGCGGCCTGGCGAGCTATCAATCGAAGCGGAAATTGTTGACGGCTCCTTGAAGTTTCTGCCGGATTTTCCGGCGCTGACTAACTGGCAGGGTAAGTTGCAGATCAAGGCGGCAGCGCTGAAAGCGCGTGCTGACACTGCTTACCTGCGCAAGGCCAAAGTGGCTGGCCTGAACATTGGAATCGCTGAATTCAAACGGGCTGTTCTGAAAGTCGAAGGCAGCGTGACCAGCCGTGCCCAGGAGGCGGTCAAGTTCATTAACGACACACCGTTGACCGAACTTATCGATGACTTTCTGGCCTCGACCCGTGCGAGCGGAAGCGTTCAAACCCGCTTGTCTATGAATATCCCGCTCAAGACTCCCGAGAAGAGTGTTGTTCTCGGCGTCGCCAGACTGGCGAAAGTCAAAGGACGGCTCAATTCGGCTTTGCCGCGTATGAGCAAGGTCAACGGCGAGATTAAATTTGGTACCGACGGATTTTCTGCCGACAAACTCAGGATGAATATGTACGGAGGTCCGGCGACTCTGAAAGCCGCAACCCCCGAACAAGGCCGTCTAGTCCTGGACGTGAATGGGGTTGCGACCAGCCAGGGTCTGCGGGCGGAGGTCGACACGCCAATCACGCGACGCCTTGACGGTCGTACCCGCTATGACGCACGGCTGCAGATTTCCGACCCAGGGATCAAGATCTCTCTGTCCAGTAACCTGCAGGGCATGGCGCTGCAGTTGCCTGAGCCCTTACGCAAAGCAGCAGACCAGACATTGCCTCTGACGCTGCAACTGCGGCCGGTTCGCCTCGCCGGACGTAAGCCGGCGCGATGGGGCGACCGACTTGCGGTCAAACTGGGCAAAGACTTGCAGGCGATCTTCGAACGCGACCCGATCGGCAAAGATGATCTGGCCGTCAAACGCGGGGTCATTACGGTTGACTCTATTCCTGTCATGCCGGCCAGCGGTCTGTCGCTTGCGGTCAATACGCGCCATATCAACATGGACCGCTGGCTGGAGGCACTGGAGCTCGTCGATTCTGGCGAGTCGGCCGCTGCCGATGAGCGGAGCGGATCGGCACCTGATTCCGGTTATTTCAAGGGGTTCGAACTGGAGCCGACCCGGGCCAGCATTGTCGCGCCCGCGATGATCTACAACAGCAAAAAATTTACTGATGTCGTGCTGGGGGCGAGCCGGACCGATCGCAACTGGGCGGCCAATATTTCGACCAAACAGGTCAATGGCTATGTCAACTGGATTGGCGAAGGCAACCGACCCGGCCGACAACCCCAATTGATCGGTAAATTTCAGCGTCTTGAGATTCCCGATTCACGCACGACTGAATTTGAAGGCCTGCTGGATGCGCAGACAACTTCTCTGCCGGCTCTTGACATCGTCGCAGAGAATTTCATCCTGACCGGCAGGTCTCTGGGTCGGCTGCAACTGAAAGCAGCCAATCGGGCCAGTAGCGGCGGCTGGGAAATTTCGCGCCTGTCGCTTTATCATCCGACCGCCCGGCTGGCCGGGTCCGGCTTATGGACGCGGCGCGAGAGCGGCGCTCAACAGACGCTGCTGAACTTCGACCTTGACCTGAAAGACGCTGGTGGTCTGCTCGCCGTGCTGGGTCAGCCTGACACCATGCGTGGCGGGTCCGGCAAGCTCAGCGGCAAGATTTCCTGGCGGGGGGCGCCGGCCGATATCGATATCCCGACCCTGGCCGGTGACCTGACCCTGGCGCTTGGGCCCGGGCAGTTTTTGCGCACCGAACCAGGCTTCGCAAAACTCATCGGTGTGCTGAGCCTGCAGTCTATTCCGCGTCGCCTGAGCCTGGATTTCAGCGACATATTCTCGGCAGGCTTCGCTTTTGATACCGTTGTTGGCGCAGCCACGATGAAGTCCGGCACGCTTAAAACCGACAACTTGCTGATGAATGGCGTACAGGCTCAGGTCTTGTTGAAAGGCGAGGCCAATCTGTTGACCGAAACCCAGGACATGACAGTGCAGGTGTTGCCGACAATCAACGCCGGCCTGGCCTCGATTGCCTACGCAGCAGTCGCAAACCCGGCGGTTGGAATCGGCACGCTGGTTGCGCAGTTATTGCTGCAGGATCCGTTGCGGCGGTTGTTTCGATATGAATTTGAAATTGACGGTCCCTGGGCGGATCCGCAGGTCGTGCAGACCCGTCCACGTGATCCAAGCCCGCCGATCGATCCGGTCTATGGGCCGAACTAAGCCGTTTGCGGTAGGATGGAAAAATGAAACTAAACGACGATCCCTCTCTAAGCGCCCTGGCCACCGCTCGCTCGCATTTGCTTGAGCCTGGCGGCCTGACTGACAAACACCTGCTCAGTGCAATAGGCACGGTGTTTGAGCACCAGGTTGACTATGCTGATCTGTATTTCCAGTTCACCCGTAGCGAAGGCTGGGCGCTGGAAGAAGGCATTGTTAAGAGTGGCAGTTTTTCGATCGAGCAAGGTGTTGGTGTCCGGGCGGTTTCGGGCGAGAAAACCGCGTTTTCCTATTCCGATGAAATCAACGAAAACGCCTTGTTGTCCGCAGCCCGCGCGACCCGGACGATTGCCCGCGCCGGCAGTAGTGGCACCCGTTCGCTGGCCAGAAAACTCAAAACCGGCAAACGTCATTCCCTGTATGGGGCCAACGACCCTATCCTGGGTCTGGAAGCAGCCAGCAAGGTCGGCCTGCTTGAAAAGGTCGAAAAAATCGGGCGTGCGAAAGATCCGCGGGTCAAGCAAGTCATGGCTGGACTGGCCGCAGAACACGACATCGTGCTCGTGGCCCGCTCCGACGGTCTGATAGCCGCCGATATCCGTCCGCTGGTGCGATTGTCCGTTAGCGTCATTGTCGAGCAGAACGGCCGTCGTGAGCAGGCCTCCTCCGGCGGCGGTGGGCGTTTCGACCTGAGCTACTTCACTGACGAAATCATCGAGCGCTATGTTTCTGAAGCGGTTCGCGGGGCACTGGTGAACCTGGAGTCGCGCCCGGCACCGGCTGGCACCTTGCCGGTAGTGCTCGGTCCGGGCTGGCCTGGCGTCTTGCTGCATGAAGCGGTCGGGCACGGTCTGGAAGGTGACTTCAACCGTAAGGGGTCTTCAGTGTTTTCCGGGCGGATCGGCAAGCGTGTCGCCGCCAAGGGTGTGACCGTCGTTGATGACGGCACGATTGCCGACCGCAGAGGCTCGCTCAATATTGATGATGAAGGCAATCCGACCCAGCGCAACGTCTTGATTGAAGACGGCATGCTGCGTGGTTACCTGCAAGACACTCACAACGCCCGTTTGATGAAAACCAAAAGCTCGGGCAGCGGACGGCGGGAGTCATACGCCCATCTGCCAATGCCCCGGATGACCAATACCTTCATGACGGGTGGCCAAGACGATCCGGCCGAAATCGTCGCTTCTCTGGACAAAGGCCTGTATGCGGTGAACTTCGGTGGCGGTCAGGTTGACATCACCAGCGGCAAGTTCGTTTTCTCCGCTTCTGAGGCTTATTGGGTAGAGAAGGGCAAGATTCAATATCCTGTAAAAGGCGCCACCCTGATTGGCAACGGCCCCGAGGCAATGACCCAGGTCAGCATGATCGGCAATGATATGGGTCTGGATCCGGGTATTGGCGTGTGCGGCAAAGACGGTCAGAGCGTGCCTGTTGGCGTGGGCCAGCCCACCCTCAGGATCGACGGCCTCACCATTGGAGGGACTGGCTAGAGAGGCCGGGCTTGCATCTGGCTGCCTAGTCTCGTAGACTGCGCCCATGGCTTCGATCTGGTTTACGTTTTTCAGCTTTTATGGCTTCCCTGCTGCTGGCGGGCTGAGTCGGAACTGATTGCGTCACCATCTTCCGAACCCAAGCAAACCGCCGGCAACCCCGGCGGTTTTTTTTTTGAGCATTCCAAACCCAGTAACCTGAGGAGCAGGGCATGAATACGCAGCGGTTAAACACCGATGACACCCGGATCGCCAAAATCACCGAGGTAGCGCCACCGGCTCACCTGCTGCGCGAGTTTGCCTTGTCGGACCAGGCTCTCAAGACTGTCTTTGAAGGTCGCCAGAGAATCCACAATATTCTCAATGGTGTGGATGACCGCCTGCTGGTGGTTATCGGGCCTTGTTCCATTCACGACCCCAAAGCCGCCCGTGAATACGCAACTCGTCTGGCAGAACAGGCCAAGGCGTTCAGTGCCGATCTGGAAGTGGTCATGCGGGTCTACTTCGAAAAGCCGCGAACAACGGTTGGTTGGAAGGGGTTGATCAACGACCCTGACCTCGACAACAGCTTCAAAATCAACCAGGGCTTGCGGATTGCCCGCGAACTGCTGGTGGATGTCGCCGAAATGGGTCTGCCGGTGGGCAGTGAGTTTCTCGACATGATCACGCCGCAATACATCGGTGACCTGATCTCCTGGGGGGCGATTGGCGCGCGTACGACGGAGAGTCAGGTTCACCGCGAGTTGGCCAGTGGTCTGTCGTGCCCGGTGGGGTTCAAGAATGGTACCGACGGCAATCTCAAAATAGCGTTCGATGCTGTCAAAGCGTCGAGCAAACCGCACAATTTCCTGTCAGTAACCAAAGGCGGCGTGTCGGCGATTGTGACCACGAACGGCAACGAAGACTGCCACGTGATTCTGCGCGGTGGTCGCGAGCCCAACTACGACGCGGCGAGTGTGGCCGAGGCATGCGAACAATCGCGTGCCGCCGGACTGCCTTGTCGCCTGATGGTGGATGCCAGCCATGGCAACAGTCGCAAAGACCCGGAAAACCAGAAGAGCGTGATCGAGGACCTTTGCCGCCAGTTTGCCGCCGGGGAGCAACGGGTGTTTGGCGTGATGATCGAGAGTCATCTGATCGCGGGTAACCAGGCCTTGTCCGGCGACAAACCCCTGGTCTACGGGCAGAGCATTACCGATGGCTGTGTCGGTTGGGACGATAGCGTGGCCATGCTGGCGACTCTCGCCGCCGGTGCTCGGGAGCGCCGTGCCCGTCAGGCCGCCTGAAATACCCACCGACCGGTCATGAGCGGTTTACCGACCGTTCAGCGGAACAGGTGTTTGCAATACGTCTCAACGGCCCTGAAGAGTATGGGTCGAGCGGGTCTTGCGTGCTATAAAAATGACCTGACTAGGAGATTGTATAAATGGAAGTGGCGCAAACCAATGCCCCCGCATCGGGAGCAAACTCGGCCTCTGCGACGGCCGGGGCAGATTCGACTCGCAAGACCCCGCATGAGCGTTTGCTGGCGCTTGGGCTGAAGCCGGTTGGCCGCGCGAGTGAATACTCAGAACAGATTTTCGGCCTGATGGCCAAAACACCCTTGTTCTCAGGCCTGGACGCCGAAGAAACCCGCAAACTTGGCGCGTTTATGTATGTTTATGAAGCTCCGGCCGGAGTCACCCTCATCCAGGAAGGCGAGACAGGCGATTTCATGATGCTGCTGATGACCGGTATGGTCGATGTCTTGCGTCGCAACCGCTACAACTATCCTTCGCGTATTGCCGTGGCTCATTCCGGGCATGCGCTGGGCGAAATGTCCATGTTCGACGGCGAGCCCCGGTTTGCCTCTTGTGTGACGCTGGAGCAAAGCCGTGTGGCGGTGCTAACGCGTGATGCCATGATGCTCGTCCTGTCTGATGAGCCTAAGCTGGGCAACAAGATCATGCTCAAACTGGTGCAACTGTTGTCAGAGCGGCTGCGTCAGACCAGCGCCAAGCTGGTGTCGTATCTTGAGGCGGCGCGCGAAACCTGATCCGGGTTTGACTCCGGCAGGCTGTTTCAGGCCTGCCCGGCAAGCTGCCATGGCGATTCAGAAAAGCGCTCCGTCAGGAAACTGATCATCGCCTGCACCCGTGGGGCGCTTTGGCGCCCTGACGGGCATACCGCCCAGACCGGGCGCTTCTCCCGCACTTGAAACTCCATCAGCAATGGCACCAGGTCGCCGGACCTGATCGACGGCCCGACCATCAGGTCCGGCAGTCGTACGATGCCGGCACTGTTGATTGCCCACTGCAGCAACATATCGGCATTGTTTGTTGAAAACCGCCCGCTGACATCAACCATATAAGTCGACTCGCTGGCGCCGTCATCGGTGCGAGCGGTATCAACGAATTGCCATCGGCGCGCCGTGTCAGAGGTCGCAAACGCCAGGCAATTGTGTTCCACCAGCTCTCTGGGCGTATGCGGCATGCCGTAGTGCCGCAAATAAGCCGGTGAAGCGCACACGACCCGTTCAAAACTGCCGATACGCCGGGCAATCAGCGTCGAGTCGGGCAGAGGGCCGGTTCGTACGGCGAGGTCGCCGCCTTCATTGATCAGGTCAACCAACGAGTCCGAGACGGATAATTCAACCTGAATATCCGGATAGCGCGCGCCGAAGTCACGCATAGATGATGAGAGCTGGTGGTGGGCAAAAGCCACAGTGCTGTGCATTCGCAACACTCCTCGGGGCTTTGAGGCGGAGGTCAGGATTTCTGATTCCGCGTCTTCGATTTCGGCGAGTATCCGCCGCGACCGGCTCAAAAACGTCTCGCCCTCGGGGGTCAGGTGCAAGCGGCGCGTGGTGCGGTTGAACAGACGCGCACCGAGCCGGTTTTCGAGGCGGCTGACGAGCTTGGAAACTGCCGAGGGTGTGACCTTCATTTCGCGGGCAGCGTCCGAAAAGCTTTGCCGCGTCGCAGCACGAACAAATGCCTCCATCTCTCCGATATTAGCGACCGTTGATGCCAACTTGTTCCTCCAGGGCACAGATATTGTGCCGACAATGGTAATTGTATTTTGTTCTAAAAGGAATAAGATGTACCTCATGACGCAGCGCACAAGACTGCCTCTCCAAATCTCCTCGATAAACTAGTAGTTGAAAATATAGGTCACATTGTGAAAAACACCGTCGTTTCCACCCAAGCAAATACCGCTCCGTCCGACGTTCTGGACTGGGTCGATTCACCTAATGTTTACGCAGCAGCCCGTGCCGAGCGCACCCGCTATGTTCGCGGTTTGATCGGTCGCCTGTTCAGCAGCCAGAAAGCTGCCAAGGCTGCCCCCAATGCAGACGGCCTTGCGCCGCTCGGCATGACTGCCTGAAAGCTGATGTCTCCCCCTGATGTTGGAATTCCAACATCTAAGCCGGCCCTGGGCCGGCTTTTTTTTGTCTCAGTCAGACGACAACGAGCCTAATCCGCGACAGGTTTGTTGCGGCCTTGCTGCCACAGCACATCACTGCCGCCGTCTGTCCGGTTAAGAACCCTGGACAGGACAAACATCAGGTCGGAAAGTCGGTTCAGGTATTTCTGACAGATTGGCCGCGCCGCACCGTCGCGTGCCAGAGCGACAACCGACCGTTCTGCGCGCCGGCAAATCGTGCGACACAAATGGGCAATCGCGGCGGCCCGGGAGCCGCCGGGCAGGATGAACTCCGCCAGCCTGGGCAGGTCGGCGTTATAGCGCGCCAGGTTTTCATCAAGCCTGGCCAGTTGCACCTCGTCAACGTTTTCATAACCCGGAATGCACAATTCGCCACCAAGATCGAATAAATCATGCTGAATCGAGATCAAGTCCTCCCGAACCGGATCAGGCACGGATTCAGTCAGCAACAGGCCGATCATTGAGTTCAGTTCATCAACATCGCCCATTGACTGAACCCGGATGTCGTCTTTAGGCGTGCGGCTGCCATCGCCAAGGCCGGTGGTGCCATCGTCGCCGGTGCGGGTTGCAATTGCTGAAAGTCTGTTCGCCATAGAATCGAGGCCTCAAATCGGGAAAGTCGCTAACTGAACGCCCGCAGTGTGCCACGGCGAACCGATTGCGCGCACCGACCCCGCCGCAACGTGGCAAAGAGCATGGTAACTGGCATACATATGCGTTATCCTCGGGACCAAATTTAGCCATCATCCCGGTTGCAATCCGCCCGGATCGGAGACCCAAATGAACGACCCCAAACCAGTCCTTGACGCGCTTAAGCGCCCTTTGCCAGAGGCTTTTGTCAACACCTTGAAAGCCCGTTTTGACAAGCGCTTCAGTCTTGCCGAATCGGTCAGAGAGCACCATGGCCGCGACGAGTCGCCGTTCCTGCCGGTGCCGCCGGATGGCGTTGTGTTTGTCGAATCCACCGAAGAGGTCGCCGAAGTGGTCGGGCATTGCGCCCAACACAAGGTGCCGGTGATCCCGTTCGGTGTGGGCTCCTCACTGGAAGGGCACTTGCTGGCAGTGCAAGGCGGCATTTCACTCGACTTGTCCGCCTTGAATCAAGTCATCTCGATCAATGCTGAAGACCAGACAGCAACCGTGCAGGCCTGTGTTACCCGTAAACAATTGAATGACGCGCTGAAAGATACCGGCTTGTTCTTCCCGATCGATCCCGGTGCGGATGCTTCAATCGGCGGCATGTCGGCAACCCGGGCATCGGGTACCAATGCGGTCCGCTACGGCACGATGCGCGAAAACGTTCTTGGGCTCAAGATCGTCACGGCAGGCGGCAAGATCGTGAATACCGGCTCGCGGGCCAAGAAATCATCTGCCGGTTATGACCTGACTCGCCTGATGGTTGGCAGCGAGGGCACCCTCGGTGTTATTACGGAAGTGACGGTTCGGCTCTACCCACAGCCGGAAGCCTTGTCCGCCGCGACGGTCACCTTTCCGACCATCCGCGGCGCGATCGACACGGTCATCCAGACGATCCAAATGGGCGTGCCGATCGCCCGTTCTGAATTTCTTGATGCCAATACGATTCGTGCGATCAATAAACACGACAAACTGACACTGCCCGAACAAACCACCTTGTTCTTTGAGTTTCATGGCTCGGAGAGCAGTGTCAAAGAGCAGGCCGAGACCGTCCAGGAACTCGCTACTGACAACGGGGGCGAGGACTTCGTCTGGGCAACCCGCCCGGAAGACCGTACCAAACTCTGGAATGCTCGTCATAACGCCTACTTTGCCAGTCTGCAAATGCGGCCCGGGACAAGAGCCATCAGTACCGATACCTGTGTGCCGATTTCGCGCCTGGCGGATTCACTCGAAGGGGCGCGGGCTATTCTCGACAAAGCCGATACTTATACCGCTATTCTTGGCCACGTCGGAGATGGTAATTTCCATTGTGTCTTGTTGCTGGACCCGAACGATCCGAAAGAAGTTGCGCAATGCGAAGAACTCAATGATCAGATCGTCAAACTCGCCCTTGAGATGGACGGCACATGTACCGGTGAGCATGGCATCGGCCTGCACAAGATGGGTTTTCTGGTGGATGAGGCAGGAGAAGACGCGGTCGATATGATGCGCACCATCAAGATGGCGCTGGACCCGGACAACATCATGAATCCGGGCAAGATCTTTAGCCTGTAACGAACAGGTGGCCGGGGTTCAGGCGTGTTTGGCGCCGCCCGGCTGACGCTATGAAGTCGTTGTTGAGTCTTCGTCGGCAGGTGGTTGCGACATGTTGCTCACGAAATACCAAGTGAACCAGGCGCCCATCACAAGAATAAACGCCAGTACAAAAAAAGAAAGTACGCCGACCCAATCCGAGAATAACTCTGCCCACAGTTCCATCGTCAACTCCGAGACGATTAGTTTCGGTTAGTGTAGATGGGCGTTGCCATTGTTCAATTGACGTGGCGCAAACTCTCGCCTGTTTTTGGAGACTGTATTGGTCAGGTCCGGCTGTTCTATTGTTATCACGATCGATTGCTCCTGATAAAGTGATCAATACCGATCAGACGGGCAAGCTTCGTAACTGATACGTTGCGGATGTTCGGTCTGGTCGCCGGCCGTCGGTGCCGAGTGATTCAAACCATCAGGAGACAATCTAATGCGCGAGGAAATACCGCTGGATCAGGCGTTCGTCAGTCATTGGCGTGAAGCGCTTGCTGCCGATCCGGAGGCAGGGGTGCGAGGTCATCACTGCAGTCTTGAGCTTTGCCTTTATCTGGATGACCAGCCTCTCCTGCTAACGGTCAGGCAGGGCGCGCTGATTGACGGCGAATTTGGCCCCTGGCATATGCGCGCTGCTGATCTGACGATCAAGGCCTCCGGCCAGACCTGGCAGAGGTTCTGGCAGCGCCTCCCACCGCCGGGTTTTCATGACTTAATGGCAATGTCGTCTTATGGTCATTGTCATATCGAAGGCAATATCCACACGCTGCGGACTCATCTGGGTTTTATTAAATCACTGATGGCGGCTCCCCGGCAGTTTCTGGCGACTTCCCTGTTGCCTGGAGTCGGGTGATGGCGGATCGAGATCACCCCGACCTGGAGCCAATCACCGGGCGCTATCTGCGGGTGCCCGTCAGTGGCCGGCAATATCGCGTCTATTTCGAATCAGCCGGACACGGTGTGCCTCTGGTTTGCCTGCACACGGCCGGCTCACATTCCAGCCAGTTTCGGCATCTGATGAACGACCCTCAAATCACCGATCGGTTTGAAGTCATCGCGTTCGATCTGCCCTGGCACGGTAAGTCTGATCCGCCGGTCGGCTGGCAGAACCAGGAGTACCAGCTCACCAGTGATTTTTATGTTGAGATGATCCTGGCGTTCTGTCGGGCTCTGAACCTTGATCAGCCAATCGTATTGGGCTGCTCGATGGGTGGCCGGGTTGTGTTTCGGCTTGCCGCAGATGCCGGCGAGCAAATCGGTGCGGTGATCGGGCTGGAAGCCACTGATCAACCCTCACCCTGGTGGGACGATAGCTGGCTCGACAGCGCTGCATTTGACAGCGGCGAGTTTTGCGCTTCCCTGGTCTCAGGGCTGGTGGCGCCGCAAAGCCCGCCGGAGTTTCGTCACGAGACCCTCTGGCATTATCAACAGGGCGGCTCGGGCGTGTTCAAAGGCGATATGCACTTTTTCAGATCGGATTCTCAATTCAAGGAACATGCGGCCCGGATCGACACCTCGGTTTGTCCGGTGTTCCTCATGACCGGTGAATACGATTATTCCTGCCGGCCTGAAAACACGCAGGCTACCGCTGATCGAATCTTCGGGGCTCAAGTGAAAATCATGAAAGAGTTGGGACACTTCCCCATGAGCGAGAACCCGGCGCGTTTTCGACAGTACTTACTGCCAGTGCTTGAATCGGCGCAGTGCGCGCGCGGCGCCGGGAAGACTGGCTAGGCTTCAATGACGGTTCCGATCGACACTAAGACTATCTACTGACGGGTTGACCCGTCCCGGTTGGATGGCCCCAGGGGCAGGCCGGATGCTCTCAGGAGTACTCGCCAACATCGGGGATTGGCCATCTGGATGCAACGGGTATAAGTTACGGGCGTTGAATTCCCTGCGGAAAATGGCGACGATGACAATGCAGCAAACTCCCTTAATGCTACCGACGGCGACCCGGTTCGTCATGAGGTTCGCGGTGGCGGCTGTGATAGCCGGCTCATTAAGCGGCTGCCTGTCAGGCGCTTCGAAATCTTCGCCTGTTTCCGCTGCTGCGGTGCAAGAGATCGATCCCGCTCAACCTATAACTGGCGTGGTTCGTTTTTTTGGTTATGTGGATGTCACCCGCGACCTCGAAGACGGCGATCAGGAATTTGAAGCCCGCTTTGGTCAGTTTACCCAGCCAATCCCGGCATCTGTGGTGATGGAAGCATTTGCCACGCCTGAAGCCGGGAGCTGTGAAACCAGCACCAGAGCCAAACCAATTGTGATTCGTGACGAACTCGCTTTCCCCGGAAATCCATATCAGTTTGTCAGTGCCGGACCAACAGTCCGCCTGATGCATCGTGGCAGGAAATATACGGAACTTGAGCCACTCAGAGAGGCGGCTGACGGCGACCCGCGCGGGGAAATGATTACCTACGAGCAAAACGTAGATAGTCTTGGTGTCACGTTCGGCGGCCTGAAGCTCTTTGACGCTCAGGTTCGCACCGGCAATTTGCAGGTTCTTATTACCGGCGATCAATTTCCGGCGTTTGGTCCGGTCGCGGTGCCGGAGGTGAGCGAGCTCAAAGGCTTCAACCTGAACATCAAGGATCGCGTCAAAGCCGACACGGTTTTCCGTTGGCGAGCCGGAAGCAATCCGCAAGCGTTGGTTGAGTTAAGCGCCGGTGGCGGCGGCCGAGCCGTTTTCTGCTCGGTCAGGGACACCGGATCGTTTCAGCTGCCACCCCATATCAGGCAATGGTTGGGCGACAAGACCATTCCGAACCCGGAAGCTCATCGGGAAGTCGTTGCATTTTACCGAAGCGATGAGGCAATTCTGGTGGTTGCGCAGTCGACTTACTATTGAGCCGCAGTCTTCGACTGGCTTCCTGATTGTCAGGCGGCGGAAGCCTCGCTCTCGGAAATCTGATCCAGAATGGTCTGGTCTTTGATCTTGTCGTCATTGCTCAGCAGCAAGACCTTGCTCAGAATTTCGCGCATCTTTGCATCGGTATCTGCAAACGGCAAAAAGACTCCTTCTTCGTGTTTGCCACCTGCCGGGACGATGCAAAGATAATTGCCGGGCTCTATGTGAATCGCGCCGGAGCCAAGGTGAATTCGGTAACGAGCCAACTGCCCTTGCACTTTGGCAAACCGCCCTTCACAACTCACGTTCGACATGCCCATGACATCAATCATGGCCTTGACCAGCTCGCTGCGGCGCTGTGCAACTTCGGTCGACCAGCGCTCGTCGCTTTCGGTGACCTGAGCGACGGCTGCGACCAGATCCGCGTCGCGCATCACTTCAGAGAAAGCGAGTGGCGGGACTTCTTCCATCTTGACTCGCTCGGACCCGGCGAAAAACTGAATCTCGCCCATGGTGACTTCGGATGACTCTGCAAAATAGTGACCAACATCGGCAAACTCGATGGATGCGCCGATTCCAAAGTGCGAGAGGGACTTGGCACAGACGTCGCCGTCTTCATAGCCGCCGAGACGCCAATCACGCCCCTGGAGCAGGCGAGATGCCACCGCAGCATCAACCACATGACCATCAAACCGGCGTGAGGTATCAACGCTGTTTACTTCGGCCGGGGTAACAACATAGAGCTCGCGAAACGCCTGTTTGAATGGCTGCACGATCTGATGCTCAACCACATATTTTTGCCATGTTGGAAGCGATTTGCCTTGGTACAAGTGCCATGGGTGAGCGATCCGGACCGTGTCGTCTATCGCGGTCAGCTCACCGTTAATGGTCTTGAGCCGGCCCGAATCCGGATCAAACAAACCCAGAGTGCCGGTGTTGGTTTGCAGGATGAGCCTGCTCAGCAAGGTCGCCACGATTGGCAGTCGCTTGAGGGTCGCCAGTTCGTCCAGCGCTATCGTTTCACCCAGGCACATCATGTTCTGCAAGGTGGCGCGGAATCGACTGGCCTGGCCGCGGATTTGGTCTTGTGAATCACGCATTGCTTTATAGGCGTCGGTCTGGCGCACTTTTGGGGGGACCGATTTGAGCATTTTATCGCCTTTGCGCACAGCGATTTGCGGACTGATGCCGTCAATCTGTAAGCAGATCTGCCAGTCGCCGGTGTCCTGCCATTCATTCAGCGTAGTGGCGTGTTCGGCCAGGTCGGCTTCGAGAGCCCATTCCATCCGCGTCGCGTCGGTGAAGCCGGCTGCCTGAGCCAGGTTCTTCAAGCCAACCGCTACTGCGGCCCGGGTATTGCCCTGCCGCTCCGGACCGTATTGCGATGCTTCTTTGTACATCTGCTTGAAACGTACATACCGGTCTCGTAGTTCTTTCTGATCAACAACCGGGTAGAGCCCCCAGGCCTTAATGGCAACCTGGCCGTGACGAACCAGCTTCTTCTCGACTTTTTCGCGGTCGATGCCACACGCTGCGCTGACTAACATTAAGGTGTTCTTGGGCGCGTTACGACCTTTGTTCATGTCGGCCAGATAGCCGCTGATTTCCTTTATGTCAGAGCGTTCAATCGTCTGCCTGAGCCGGGCCAGATCAATCACGCCATTGGTGTCACTGGCGCAGTTGTAGACGTTATCTTCGCCGTGCTCGCCGCCGGAAAATTCCATAACCAGCTTGTCCAGGCTGGACAGGTCACTCATACCCAGTGCCTGCATCACCGCGCTTTTTCCCGCGCGGCAATAGGGCAGGGCGAGTTTCAGGATCTTCTTATCGAAGCTTTCCAGCATTTGCAGGGCGTCTTGTTCCGTCTCCCCGGGGCCAAGGCTGACAACGCCTAGCAGTCGATGCAGAACGTCGGCGAAGTAGTCGTCGCTTTTAAGGGTTTTCGCGCTGACCTCGTGATCGCGAATTTGACTAAGTCCTTGTTCTAGCCAATACAGGCCGGAAAAGTCGACGTAAGAGAAAATCTCTTCAAATCGCTCGGCCTTTGCCGGCAATTCGGCGCACAGCTTCCTGGCCAGTGAATCAGTTAGTGCCTTATACGCCTCCAGAAAACCGGGTGGCATTGCCTCGATCGCTTGCTGATCGTCGTCCTGGTCTGCCTCGAACAGGCGCGACCCGACAATTGCCCCTGGAAATCGCTCGGCCAGCTTCGAGAAAAGTTCATCATTCAGGAGGCCTTGGGCAAACAAGTGCCGGGCAAAAGGTTCAAAGTGAGATCCATCGACATAGAACAGTCGCTCATAATTGCTAACCGGTTCGTCGTAATCCTCGATCTCTCGTGTTTGCAGAAACTCACCATTGATGATCGCCAGCAGAAATTCCTGAACACCGGGCTTGTCAGCGTGTCGATGCATCAACAAGTCAAGACAAACGCCCGCCTTTGGTTCAAAGAAATACTCCGCAAAGTCTTCGATACTGTCGCTCAGATAGCTGGGGCGCTCTATTTCGCCGGCCTGAAACGATTTGCCGAGAATCATTTTCAGACGACTAATCAGCTGTTTCGCGGACTCGTCGGTCGGATACGCCGCGATGTAATGAAGCGCGAATTCGCCCAGGATCTGACGCGTATTCTGTTCTTCAATGATGGACTCATCATTAAGGTGTCCCGCCGGATCAGTCAGATAGGCGGCCATCAAATGGTCGGCATCGTCGCCCAGTGTCGCTTTGATGTAGCGAATCGCCAACTGAGTCTCTTCACTTTTGGCCCGTCGCAGGCGGTAGACGTTACGGTTCTCGGTCAGATTGGCTTCAAGGAAGATCTTGAACGCGTTCTGGACGGCGCCATGATTTTGCGTGGTTTCGCTCATGAGTGGATTGATATCTCGGGGAGTGGAGGTTAGCCGCCAGCCAGGGGCATGATGCGCATGAATTTCACTTTGACGGCCTGCTCAAAGGTCAGCGATGCCGTCAGGTCGTCGTACTCACGTCCATCAATGAAGATCTTGTATTTGTCTTGTTCGAAAGCGGTGATGGCGCGCTTGATTTCGGCGTCAACGTCAAGCCGGAAAGGACTTGTTCTGGCTGCACTGGGTAGCGCGATTTTTCCGGACTTCGCTTGTTGGGCGATTTCAGCTGCGGCCAGAAAGCGCTTGGCGAGCATCGCCTGAATCTGTCGCTCGGAGCGCTCGTGTCTTTCGAGCAAGTCATTGACCTGGTTTTCCACGGTTCGGGCGATCAGGTCGGCCAACGTCAGTGTATTGAATGGCAGCGTGAATGACAGATCCGGCAGATTGCCGTCGTCCGGGGCTTCCCCGAAAATCACACTGGCTACGTTGATGTGTAGCAATACAGGCTCCGATTAAGTTCCACAACAGATGGGTCAGTGGGTCATCGTCGGACAAGCCAGTCGTTGCGGCCAGCCTTGGTGGCGCGATGGCTGAAGATTTCTGACGAACGGCGGTCGGGTCTAACAGGCCGTTCGCCGGGCGCGTCTATAATCGCGGCTCTTCGAATTCTCTAACCGTGGAGCTACTGATGAGCCCGAATCCGACCCCGCTGATCGAAACCTTGGTAGCCCAACATGGCGAACGAGGCTTAAGTTCCTCCCGCGCCGATTGGCGGGCTATCCAGACTCGGTCTGCATCACCGAAAGCCCTGGCTGAGTTTTGGCTGAGTCCTGAGTTCATCAGCGGTCACGCGCATCGTCCAATCAGTGTTGAACAATCACACCTTGTGCACATGAGTTCGATACGGGGTGCCGCATGAACGGCACGCTGACTTTCAAAGGTAATCCGTGGCCGGATGGTCACTTGCTCAGCGGATTCCGTCTTGCGGTGGTTTTGCATGAACCGACAGTCAGTCATGAGGCCATCGCGAGCCTGGACCTCCGGTTTACAACTGAGGCGTATCACTATCCTCAAGGCCTTGATGAAGTGGGTGCGGCGGCCGGCGCCCAATCAGATTTTGTGGACGACTGGGAAGCCATTGGTGTCTGGCTCAACTTCAAGAATGCTCATGCCACTGCGTTGGCCACGCATGAAGACCTGGAGCTGGCTACGCCGGAGGAACCGTTTGAGCTGAACAGTTTTGATCATTTCGTGCGGACAATTGATCCACTTGATGAAATCGACACCCAGGATTACGACTACCAGGATGCTCTGGCGTTTCAATCGCATATTCTGGGATGGGATTCGCTGGCGGATCACAAGGTCAGCATCACTCGCGACGCCGGTGCCGCTCACTACAACATCACCTGGACCGGGAAAGTTGCCCGGACTTACGCCGGGCGCCTGGAGTTCGAGCACGAGTTTGATCTTCAGGTGACTGATGTCGAATTCTCCGGGTTCTGCGGGCATCAGTTTGGCTGGCACCAGTCTGAACCGGTCACATTGGAACAGCGTGAGTTGCGGCTTCGGGCAGTGGCGGAGCGACTGGTTGCTGATGCGTCGGCGTTAACGTTTGAGCCAGGGGTGCACCACGAGGACGACCGGCTGATGCCGCGCGCTCAGGACTGAGGTAGCTGCCGGCGCTTCATACTTCTACACAATCGCTTGCAAACCCATCATCTCGCTCCGGCAGCATTGGTGTTCAGGGAAAGACGAACATGGTGCTGAGACACCTCGGAGAAGTTTGATGAAAGCGCAACAGAATCAAAATGGTTTCGCCAGTCTGGCGTTGATGTTGGGGTCAGCCGGACTGGTGGCTTCGATTGCCGTGATCGGTTTGGTCGATATTATCGGGCCGCTGATCACGATTGCGGCGCGTGGTCTGGCATTGCTCTGATCAGAAACACACGCGGGGTCAGGTGGGACCGGACGGGGCATTCCGGGCTTCTCGTATACGTTCAGCCATTCCCGGATCAAATCGTGCGATCTGGCTGATTGCCGAGCGCTCCCGGCTAAGCAGGATGGTTCTGAAAAGCCGGCGCCAGAATCCGCCGCGTGATTCTTTCAGTCCGGTGACTTCCGGGCTATCCGCATAAGAATTAATCATGTCATATCCTTGTAACGCAGTTGAGGGGGGAGAGGCGGCACTTGCTGTGCTCTTTGTGCGCTCCACAATACTGGCAACCGGCGAACTGATGACGCACCATCGGTGAAAAAAAGCAAACGAACCGAAGATTAAATACCAACTATTCACCTTGCTTATGCGGTTTTTCAGCAGATGAACGCTGGTAGGGGTTTTTGTGCCAAATGAGTGCGGTTGATGACTAAGGAGGCCTTAGCGTCCGCCTGATGCAGTCAGTCTGCGATAGACCTTGACCAGCTCAACTGGCAAATCGTTTACTTCGTCGATGACCAGGTAACTGTCTGGCGCGCAGACGCGGCGCAGATAGTCATGCCCGCCTGGATCTACTGACAGGCAGAAGACCTGAACTCCCATTCGGCTGACCTCTTCGATAGCGCGAGCCGTATCCTGCAAACCATATTCATCACTTAACCTGTCCGGCCCGTAGTCGATATCCTGCGGATAACCGTCCGAGACGATCATCATGATTTTCATTCGAGCGACCGTCTTAGCCAGCTTGGCGCCTGTATGACGAATCGGAGCGCCCATTCGCGAAGAGCCTTGTGGCTCAATCGCGGCGAGCGCGCCCCAGGTTTGAGCCGAGCAGGTTTGATCGAACTCTTTAGCGACACCAAAATTCACCTGATGTCGGCCCTGACCCGAGTAGGCATAGAGGGCGAAGCGGTCGCCGAGATCCTGGAGAACGGCACTGATAAGCCCCAATGACTCGCGCGCGATATCGATGACTCTGCGCTTTGGACCTTGTGCTGATGGGATATTTAGCTGTAACGCGTCGTAGGGCGACCAGCCGATGTCGTCCAGCTCTGTCTCCGGTGCAGGTGGATCGATCTGATCCGTTCGATTCAGTGGATCGGCGACTTGAAAATCAGTAGAGGCACTCATGTCCAGCAGGAATGCTGCGGCAACATCGCGCTCGGCTCGATCGCGACGTTGGTATAGGCGATCGTCTCCTGGCAGCCCGGCCTGCCGGTCGGCAAAGCGTTCGATCATGCGATCCAGTTCAATGCTCTCGCCGTCCGGCAGGCCCCGCTGCAACCGAATGGCTTCGGGCCGCAGCGTATTGAACTGCCGCTTGATCTGCTCGTAGCTGTCTTTGTAGCGTTTCAGGAGATCCGACATGAACGTGCCGGGTTTGCTTTGCAGCCGGTACTCTTTCAGGCAACACCACCCTCTGAGGGTTTGTTGGTTCAGGTAGTCCCATTCATCAATCAGGACGTGGCGTTCGCGTGGTTGCTGCACAGTGGCTTTCGTTGGCTCGACATGGCGCGGAACGCGATCAGGTTCCTGTGAATCTGGTTCGGGCTGAAAGGTTCCACCGTTGGCGCTGCTGGCTGCGATTGCGGCATCGGCTGCAAGCCGGCGTCGACTGGCCATGGCGGGCACGGCAAAAGCCTCGCCGCGATAGTGAACGGCGTTGATGACTGGCCGTCCCCGCGAAGGAACCGGAAGCTGACTGGCGCCAGGAGCGGCGACAGGTTCTAGCTGTGTTCTTTTTGTGGCCGCAAAGCCGCCGTCTGCACTCAGACGGCGGCAAAGCGTAACGGCCGCGGCCGCCGTGTCATAAACACTGGCATGGTCAAGGGTTAATAGCCGGACCGATTCGGCAATCCAGTGATAGGTCGGCGACAGTCCAGACTGAGCGGAAGTGGATCCGGGCGCGCGTAAGGTCAGGCGGATCAAGGCCTCAAGGCCTGCCTGAGCCTGCGACCCGGTCTGCGGCGCAGGGCGGGCGGCGAGCGCCAGTGCCATCGCATGGGTCAGGTCTGCACGCAAACCCGGAAACTGCCGATAGTTCTGCAGGTCGACGCGCCAGCCTTCAAGGACGGAAAACAGCAAGCGCATCAGTTCAGGCTCCGCTTGCGAGGAAAACAATCGCTCCAGATCAAGTGCCTGGCTGCGGGAGTGGTAAGACCCGGGTTCGGGCACATTGTTCACCGGAGCAGGCATTTCAGGGTGTAGTTGATAAAACCGAGTCAGGTCGAAGCAAAACGTCCCGTGAATCTGGTAGCCGATCTGATGAATCAGAGCGACCCGGTAATGGGCGTAGTTGGTTGCAAAATCCGGCGCATCGTCGATGATTTCAGGTAACCAGTAGTGTTTGCCATCACTGCTGAACGCGTCGACCCGGTAGTGTTGTTCGAGTTGTCCGATCGGAGCGAGTAAAACGCTGCGTCCGCTGACTGCTTCGGCGAATAGTGTCATCCGGCGTTGGATATCAACCAGCAGGGCCGCGCCTGAGCCGGTGCTCATGGCATGACGATATCGACGATGTCTGCGATGGCCAGTCGAATATCGTCGTCGTCGGTGACGGCGCGGGCGACCGCCACGTCGCAGGCGCGTCGCGCGGCTATGCCGGCAACCATCAATTGCCCGGCATAGACGAGCAAGCGGGTGCTGACGCCGTCTTCAAATCCATGCTCTCTGAGTTGCCGGGTCTTGGCGCCGATGGTGGCCAGCCGCTCGGCGCTGCTCGGGTCAACTCCGCTTTCGTGCGAGATGATCCGGGTCTCGATTTCGACCGAGGGGTAGTCAAAACTCAGGCTGACAAAACGTTGCCGTGTTGAAGGCTTCAGGTCTTTCAGGACGCTCTGGTAACCGGGGTTATACGAAATCACGAGTTGAAAATCGGGATGAGCGTTCAGCGACTCACCAGTCTTTTCGATTGGCAAAATCCGGCGGTGGTCGGTTAGCGAGTGAATAATGACAGTCGTGTCTTTGCGCGCTTCAACGACCTCGTCCAGGTAGCAGATAGCCCCGGTGCGCACGGCCCGGGTCAGTGGTCCGTCCATCCAGACGGTTTCATTCCCCGAAATCAGATAGCGCCCGACCAGGTCAGTTCCGGTAAGGTCTTCATGGCAGGCGACCGTCAGTAGTGATGCTGACTTCGTCCCGGATACTCGCCAGGCCATGTGCTCGATAAAGCGGGTTTTGCCACAACCGGTCGGGCCTTTCAGCAAGACGGGCAGACGCGCCGAATAGGCTGCTTCAAAAACTTCTACTTCATCGCCTGTTGGCAAATACCACGGCTGCTTTGCGTTCGCTCTCGGCGGTTCGGGGTGATGGGTTCTATCTGGCTCCAACTTGGCTCCTTGTCGCTACTCCTTGTC
>JBOEGY010000005.1:0-341195 GCA_050633665.1 Burkholderiaceae bacterium
CTTGTCGCTACTCCTTGTCGCTGTCTGAGAAAGAGTATACGAGCCTGTTAGGTTTACTCTGAAAACGTGTGATATCAGTCAATGAGCAAACTCAGAGACTGGCATAGCACGCGGCCAAAAGATGGCGATTCCGTGACGGAAATCAAAAATGTCAGGGTGAATGGATCATCCTCTGCCGTCAAGACAGCTACGAAAGTGAAGAATAGGCGGTTGATCATGAGCGACCATGACACGGACCCGAAAGAACAGCCCGAACAAACCACAAAGGTCTTATGAAAAAGAACACTACATCTTCTGCCGATCTTGAAAGTCACGAATTGCCGGACGAGATGTTTCTTGAACACGTCATTGCCGAGGGGGTGCACGGGGTTTATCGAACACTGAGCTTTACAAGTTCACCGGCAGTGATGTTGTGTTTCGCTGCAAATCATTTCACCCAGGCGGCAGCGCGTATTTATCGGCAGCACTACAGTATCGGCGTGACAGACTGGCGCCTGTTGGTCATGCTGACACGCGAGCCAGGTGCAACCGTGTCGCGGGCCGCTGATGCGATCGGCATTGATAAAGCTGCGGTGAGTCGTTCGTTGCAGCAACTCAAAGAAAAAGGGCTGGCGATTCAGGGAGAAGTGCAGGCGAATGGTCGCAGCCGGGGCTGGACCCTGACCGCGGGCGGTCGGGGTTTACACGATCAGGTTCTGGTTGAGGCGCTTGCCAGGCAGCGGAAATTATTCGCCGGCTTTTCAGCCGACGAGGTTTTGCAGCTCAATGGCATGTTGCGACGCATCCTGGCGAATCTGAAATCCCTGCCGGCCGGCGAGGAAGCTGACTCTGACGAACCTGGCCTATGATGTCGCCATAAAACAAAGGAGGCTGAAACCTATGGCACGGATTCCCTATATCACGGACGCGCAAGCGGGCGAGTCCGACCTGGTCGCTGCGATCAAAGCCCGGCGCGGTGGACAACTCGGTGCGCTTGATCGCCTGCTACTGCATAGCCTGCCCGTAGCGACCGGATGGGCGCCACTGATGGGCAGAGTCCGTAGCGAGCTTGCTCTTCCGGCCCGCTGGAGTGAATTGGCCATGTGTGCCGTCGCGGTGTTGAACGGTGCCGAATACGAGTGGGTTCATCATGCGCCGCTATATGAACAGGCTGGCGGCCGCGTTGATCAGTTGCAGGCGTTGCGCAAGCTGAGCCCAGAGCCGACTGACGCGCTGAATGATGCGGCGTTTGACGCTGAAGAAAGAGCGTTGCTCCGGCTGGTGGTCGAATCGACGTTGTCAGTGTCTGTCTCCGATGTCACGTTTGATGCAGCCCGGGCAGTCCTTGCGGATGACCGGCAGATATTTGAATTTCTGGTCGTGATCGCGTCCTACAACATGGTGTCGCGAATATTGGTCGGATTAGATGTCAAGCCTGCCGATTAACCGTCACGGCAATAGACCTTGAGGAAGCTTATGAACAATCAAACTGAGTGTCCTGATCTGAGTCGGCTCGATGACCGGGTCGCGATCGTAACAGGAGCCGGCTCCCGTTCTGACGGAATCGGCAATGGTCGCGCCGCGGCCGTATTGCTCGCTCGCCGGGGCGCGCGTGTTCTGGTGCTGGACGCAGACCAAGCCGCCGGCGAAGCGACTTGCGAGTTGATCAGACAGGAAGGCAACCAGGCGCAAGTGTTGCGCACCGATGTTGCAAAACCTGATGAATGCCGCAACGCAGTTGAGGTCGCAGTGAACACCTGGGGGCGGGTCGATATCCTGATCAACAATGTCGGCATTGGCGGACCCGACGGCACTGCGGTTGATCTTGACCTGGAAGCCTGGGACTCCGCAATGCGTGTCAACGTGACCTCGATGATGTTGATGGCTCGATTTGCGATACCGGAAATGCATAAGCAAGGCGCCGGGGCGATCGTGAACATTGCTTCGGTGGCCGGTTTGCTTGGTGGTACCCCCAGTCTGATGTATCCGACTTCCAAAGGCGCGGTTGTCAATATGACGCGGGCGATGGCGTCTCATCACGGCACTGAGGGAATTCGGGTCAACTGTATTGCACCAGGCATGGTGCATACACCGATGGTCGCGGGCCGTATGACGCCGGAGACTCGCGAAATGCGCCGCAAGCGCTCGTTGCTACAAACGGAGGGAACCGCCTGGGATGTCGGACATGCCGTGGCTTATCTGGCGAGCGATGAAGCGCGGTGGGTTACCGGTGTTATTTTGCCGGTTGATGCCGGAGCGACTGCCGGGCAGGTGCCAATGCGATCACTGGCGGCAGATACGGCGGGGGCCTCCTGACATGTTAGAGCTTAGAGCCAACTGCGAATACTGCGATACAGATCTGCCTGCCGCGTCCACTGACGCTTGCATCTGCTCCTATGAATGTACGTTTTGTCGCCGCTGTGTCGATGAAGTGCTTTTTAATGTGTGCCCGAACTGCGGAGGCGGATTCTCTGCGCGGCCGGTCCGCCCACAAACTGCCTGGCGCGAGCGGACCGGGCTTGAGTACGCACCGGCATCAACGCGCCGGGTGCACACAAAATACACGGTCGAGCAGCTCGCGGAGTTTACCGGCAGGATCAAAGATATAGACCCGGAAAACCGGTAACCCGGCGACATTGGAATGGTCAGCTCTCAGGTTGCTTTTTGTCGGCCGCAGCAATGTCGTCTACTTCGTCAGAGTAAGACTCGCGTGTCCGAATGATATGGGCGCGGAGCAGTGATTCCACGTCTGCGCCGCCGCACAAGGCATCGCATATTTTAATATGCTCTTCAAACGAGAGTTTGGTGTGCCAGGGCTTCAAGGCAAGATGCGTTCTGAGTGCGGCAATTTTGCCGGCATAGCGTTCATAGCTGTCTTGCAGATAGTGGTTTTCGCAGTGCCGGAAAAAGCTCGCATGAAACTCAGTATCCAGCTTCAGATATTGCCGGGAATCACCAGTCGCTCTGGCGATTTTCATATGCGAGACGAGTTTCGACAGATCGTCGAGCAGCGCCTGCCGGTTGCGCTCGAGAGACAGCTTCATCGCGGTGTTTTCGAGGGCCACCCGGAATTCGCATATCTCGCTGACCTCACGCGCGCTGAGCGTAAACACAAAAGCGCCACGCTGCGGCCTGATGGTCACCAAACCTTCGGCTTTGAGCTGAACCAGCGACTCTCGCACCGGCGTCTTCGACACATTCATCGTTTCGGCGAGCTGACGTTCTGAAATGGCCGAACCCAGTTCAAGCTCGCCCGAAACGATCTGTTCGCGCAAATGGCTCAGAACCATCGCCGCAAGTGATTGAGGGCGTTCAATGCTTGTCATTTGGGATTTCCGGTGTCTCTGGCCGAAGCTGTCAAGGGCAGGTGCCCGGCAAAGCGTGCGTGCCGAGAATACCAATCCTTAAAGTTCAAGCTGTGTAGCATATCAAATGTCAGCAAGCGTTGGTCCGCTTAGAACTGGTTGGCGCGATCTATCTGAACGAAGCCCCGCTAAACGAACCATTTGCCTGCCTGCCGCCGGCGATCTCCAGGTCCAGTGAGACGTCATAGAGGTTGCCGTTGACCGACAGGGTGACGGGCTGACCGATCACCCGCAGGACTACATTGCCGCGACTACTGAAGCTGCCATCTCCGTTCAGGTCGACGGCGACGGCCACCGCAGGGTCGCTTTCACGTACCGCGTCATTGCGCCAATGATAGCCAGCTCCTGTCAGCGCAAATCCTGCAACCGTTCCTGAAAGTCTGTCACTTGCTGCTGCGGCAGCTTGTTTAACGGCAAAGTCAGCAACAATTCATGCAAAAAACCTTGCGCGTCGCTTAGCAGTGTCTGACCTTCAGCCGTTATCAGTGCAATGCTCTGGCGCGCGTCGCGTTCATTCTTGCGAGTTGTCAGATAGCCGAGTTTTTCCAATGGTTTCAGCGCCCGGGTGACGGCCGAGGGGGTGAGCCCGACCTCGCGGGCCAGATCAACTTTGGCCGAGCCGGAGGGGCCGTGCCGGGCCAGCGCGTTCAGCAAGCGGTATTCGCTGAAACTGGTTCCCCGGTACGACAAGGCGCTGTCAAGCCGACGCTCAAGGTTGTAGGCCGTCTCCAGGAAGGCAAGGACGGTCGGTTCAGTGTGTGGTGCGAGTTTGGATTTCATAATAATTGCATGGTACTTGATTAATCAAGTAGTGCGCAAGTAAATAAACGGTTCCTTTGCCAGGATATTCAACGGATGTTCAGAAGCCCACACCAATGACTCGCGCCGCGACTTCAGCTTAACTCTCCCTGGTTTGCCTGATACCCGGGTGTCGGGGTGTTTGTCTACACTTGTTCTGACCCTAGCCCTCAGAGACGACCCCAGTGCTTATCACCCGAATATTCACCTGCATGACGCTTACCTGCTCGCTCCTGATTGCCAGTGCGTCCCTGGCGGCAACTCCGCCGGCCGACAATCAGATCAAGAGCGCTCAGGCCGACATCGCCCGCTTCGAACAACAGGCCAGCGAGTTTTCGGCCGCCAGTAGCAAATCCAGTATTCGGCGGATGCTCAAGCTGATGAAGATCACTCGTCAGCGGCTGGAAGGTTCCGCCAATAAATCGCATCCGTCATGGCGCGAGGCCGATCAGCAATTCATTGCGTTACAGACGCGGTTGCAGGCGTTTATCGATGGAGATCGGGCGCCGCAGCCGGCCAGCGCCGGTAGTTCCCGTCCCGCGACTCCGCCTGCCGCGATCAAAGCGGCTAGCGGCAAGCAACTGGTTTCCGGTCAGCGGGTACAGGTGAAAAAGCTTGCCCGCGATATTAATAATGCCCGCCAGACCATAGACAACACCGGGCCGTCACCAATGCAGGACGGTCGGGTGGTCGCACGGTACAACAAAGCGTTGAAAAAATATGCCAATGCCTTGTCGCGTTACAAGGGGTTTGCCCCGGACCCGGATATTGGTGCGGCGGTTGCAGAATACAAGGCGTTTGTTGCTGATATCAAGTCAGAGTTCGCCCGCAGTAGGCAGCAGCTTGCCCAGGTCGGAGACGCTCAGGCGAGACTGGCCGCAGTTGAGACAAACCTCCGGGCCAAACAACCTCCGGGTCAATTGCTAATGCCGTTCACGCTGGCTCAGGCGAAGACATGGGTCGCGCAGCTTTCAGAAAGTAAGGCAGCCGCTCAAGCCGCCAGACAGGAAGTAAACGTCTTGTTGCCAATAGCCTATCTGCCAGCGGATGCGAAATACTCGCCCAAGCGGGCCAACAGTTTGCTGCGCTGGACTGAAAATGCGGTGCAAAAAGGCAAGCAGGCGGTCAGCGCGACAAATGGGCAACTCAAGCACAGTTTCGCTTTCGCAGACAAACACGAACTGCCTTTCTTCCGAAAACTTGATCCGGCCAACAAACAGCACAAGGCCAATATGTTCTTACAAGAGGGCGCGGAAGCGGGCGTTTACGAACGACTCGACAAACAGAAAGAGCTGGCAATGTCATATGCAGCCTTTTACCAGGCGTTCGGTAAGCAACCAATCCCGGCGATAGTGGCGCGAATCGACGAGATCAAACAGTTGCGCCAGCGTTACGCGAACAATCGGGTGAAGGCGCTGGGCGACTCCAGACTGCCAAAGGCTGTTAGCACTGATGCCCAGCGTCTTGCGATTGCCAAACAAATTCTGGCAAATCCGGAGTATGAGTTCGGGCCGCACGGCCCTGTCGTTCTGACCACCGACAAAATTGTGACCCGAGAAAAAGAGGTATCCCGAGAGACGATCAAGGAGTTCGACCTGAGTCTGTCAGGCACACTGACCCTGAGCGGTACCCGCGAAACCTGGCAGTACAAGTGGGACGAATTCAAGTTTGCCACGGCACTGAAACACGAAGATGGTCAGTGGTATGTCTGGTGGCTTACTGCCAAGAAATACGCGTCCGGCTGGGAGAAGACACCCATCGGCAAATGGGTCTCGGGCCGGGCGACACAGGGCAGCCTGATTCTTGAGAAGAATCTTTGATGAAGGATCGCTGAAGCCGAGCTGTTGGCTCGGGTGCCCGGCTACTGCCGGGACACCCGCTTATGCTTACTTAAACCCGTTTAGGCCGGCGCAAAAAACGGCATCATCCGTCCTTCGGTCGCGGGCTTAAACTGGACTTGCACGGTTTGGCCGATCTGCAGGGCTTCCGGCTCCGCGTCGACAATGTTAGTCATGACTGTCGGGCCTTCATCCAGCGTCACGTAAGCGAGCGTGTAAGTGGGGTCAGCACGACGGGCCGGACTAAATGCATACACCTTGCCGCGACCACTGGCCTGGGTCCAGCTCAGCTTGCTACTGCCGCACATCGGACAAACGGCGCGCGGATACCAGTGTGCCTTGTTGCAGTCGTCACAGGTTTTCAGCAGTAGACGGCCATCAGCGGCGGCAGACCAGAATTCGGTGGTTTCGGGGTAAGCTGCCGCGAACGGATCGTTTTCCCAGGGATTGGTTTTGTCAGTCATCGGTTTACTCTCGCTCTAGGATTACGGTGGCATGGTTGTGACCGCCGCCAACGACCATGCCGGGGCCGGCAGCCAGTGCCAGACGGCAGTCTTTGACCTGAACTGCCGGGTGGGCCTCGCCGCGTAACTGGCGAACGGCCTCGATTGCCTTGGTGATGCCGCCGCGGTTCATCGGATGGTTATTACACAAGCCTCCGCCGTCGGTATTAAACGGTAGCTTGCCAACGCCGGAAATCAGGTTTCCATCGGCAACGAACTTTCCGCCCTGGCCTTTTTCGCAAAAGCCCAGATCTTCAAGTTGCATCAACACCATGATCGTGAAGTTGTCGTAAACCGAAGCGTAGTCAATGTCTGCCGGCTTGATACCCGCCTGGCTGAATGCGGCAGGTCCGGAGCGTTCTGCACCGGTCCGGGTCAGATCAATGTATCCGCCGTTGTTGGTATGAACCGTGTGGCCACAGCCTCTGACTTTGACTAATGGACGTTTCAGGTCCCGGGCAATTTCAGGGGTCGTCAGGACGATCGCGCCGCCGCCATCTGTGATCACACAGCAGTCCAGGCGCCGGATGGGGTCGGAGATCATCGGTGAGGTCGCGACATCTTCGACGGTAACCGGCTTTTTAAGCAGCGCGTTCGGATTGTGTTGGGCATGCTGCGAAGCGGCGACTTTTACCCAGGCGATTTGCTCGCGAGTGGTGCCGTACTCATGCATGTGACGTTGGGCCATCATGCCGTAGATGCCCGCGATCGTCCATTTATACGAAGACTCCCACGGCACTTCCGGGCGATCCGGGCCCAGGGCTCGCGGGGCCGTGCCGGTCGCCTGTCCGCTACTGCGCGGCTTGCCGGCCAGCGTGATCAGCGCCACTTTGCAGGCGCCACTGGCAATAGCCGCGGCGGCATGTTGAATGTGTGCAAGATACGAGCAACCACCCGCTTCAGTGCCATCAAACCATGACAGTTTCAGATTGAGGTAGTCGGCCATCCAAAGTGGTGCAGTCCCAGGTGCATCCCCGGCGCAGAAGTAGCCGTCAACGTCTGATAGGGAAAGCCCTGCATCAGCCAGTGCGCCGTGTGCGCACTCAGCATGTAGCTGAGGGACTGATTTGTCCGGGGCCAGTCGGGTCGGATGCTCGTAGGCCCCAACAATATAGGCGCTATTTGGGCTGGTCATGAAATCTCCAGAGTCTGGTTCTTATCTGTCGTTCCGCGTTGAGGGACAACGGCGTACCCAGGCGAGTCGAAAACGCCGGGCTCTGATCATTGTAGCGGCGCTTGTCTGATCCGCTTTTGTTGAGCCTCTGAGTCTTTTAAGCGGCATCACCGGGTACGTATCGTCAGGCGCGAAGTGAGCGGTTAAATGCAACCGGCGATGGCGCCACACCCGCACCGGTTCGTCGGGTCAAGTTACGAAACTTTTCCGTCACCTAAATAGGCGATGGGCATGGTAGTCTTGGCGCGCCGAAAGCGAACCAAAAAAAAGTGGCTTCGGTTGTGGGTCTTTCGTGCGTAGCTTGCAGGCACGGACGGCAATTCATCAAAAACTCAATGTTGGAGAAAACATTATGCGTAACTTATCTGTCGAAGAAATGAACGAAGTTTCTGGCGGAACATTCTTCGGAATCTTCCGTTTCTTCCGTTCGTTCTGGGGCAACAAGAGCGGCCACGGTTATGGCGGTAGCAAAGGCGGTCACGGCGGCAGCAACGGTGGCGGTAAAGGCGGCAGCGATGACAACGGCGGCGGCAAGGGCGGCAACGGCGGCGGTAAGTACGGCTGCTAAGTACTGACTATTGCCTCGTTTGGTGGGTTTGCCTGCCAGACTAAGAAAACGGCAGCTTTTTGCTGCCGTTTTTTTGTGTTTCGCGCCGATTCATTGCCTGTTCTGGCAACTTTCACACGATGTGATTGGTCTGGCCTGGCTATGCTGTCAGCCTTCTATAATGCGGCCAGCTTTCCGCGACTAACTCAACAGCCAGTAAGTAAACCGATCATGAGTAAAGATCAACCGCTCTACCGAGTGCAGGTTCGTCATGAGCAGCAAAGCTCACGGCTGGGTACGGTATTGCTCGCTGCGCCGCCGTCCACGGCAACGTTTGCGCTTGTCGGCACGGTGGTAATCCTTGCTTTTGCTGCCATCCTGGGGTTCGGCAGCTACACCAGCAAGGTACGGGTTGGCGGATTGTTGGTCGCTGAACAAGGGCAGGCGCGGGTTCTGGCCTCGCAAGCCGGGGTTGTGACAGAACTCTATGTAAAAGAAGGCGACAAAGTTGTTGAAGGCCAGCCACTGTTGGTCATTTCTGCTGAGCAACGCAGTGCGGCCGTCGGCGCGACGCAAGCCGAAATCGTGAAGTTGTTGCGGACTCGGCGTACCTCTTTATTGGCTGAGCGCACGCACCGGCAGCGTTTGCTGAAACAACAGCTCGCCGGATACAAAAGCCGGATTGCCGCCTTGCGCCGGGAAATCCAGGAGTTGGGGCGCGAAACCCGTGTGCAAACCGAACGGACCCGTCTTGTTGAGCAGTCAGCGCAACGCCAGCGTGATTTACTTGGGCGCGGATTTGTTTCACTCGCGCAGTCGCAGCAGCAAGAGGAAATGTTGCTCGAACAGCGGGGCCGGCTAAGCACTTTGCAAAGAGAGCGCGCTGAACGTTCACGCGAATTGATCGGGATGCGGGCAGAAGCCGATGAGCTGCCTTTGCGAACGCAATCAGGTCTGCTCAATCTGGATCGGGAAATCAGCGCGGTTGATCAGGAAATCGCTTTGAGTGAAGCACGCCGGGAGCTGGTTGTTACCGCATCGCAAGCGGGCGTTGTGACCGCCATGCAGATTGAATCGGGTAGTGCGGCCGAAACCGGAGTCCCGTTGCTGAGCATCATTCCGGAAGGCGCGCGGCTGGTAGCGCATTTGTTTGGTGCGAGCCGTGCGATGGGTTTTGTGCAGACAGGTCAGACCGTCAAGCTGAGTTATGCCGCTTACCCTTATCAAAAATTTGGTCATCACCCCGGGATGATCACCGCGGTTTCGCGTACAGCGATCAGTCCGGCTGAAATGCCGCGGGAACTAACGGGATTGAGTAAGTTGATGACCGGCACTGAGCCGGTTTACCGAATCAGCGTGGCGCCTGAGACGCAGCAGGTTCTGGCTTATGGCGAACAATACCGACTACGTCCGGGTATGCAGCTTGAAGCCGATATCCTGATTGAGTCCCGTCGTCTCTGGGAATGGGTTCTTGATCCACTCTATACAATGACAGGACGCTTGTGAGTGCAAGCATGACCCAGAAAATCAATCTCGGATTGCGTCGTGGACTGCCGGTCATCTACCAGACCGAAGCGGCTGAATGCGGACTGGCCTGCCTGGCGATGATCAGTGGGTTTCACGGGCGCTATGCAGATTTGCCCGAGCTGCGCAAACATGCGGGCATGTCCATCAAGGGCTCACGCCTGACTGACCTGGTGCGAATTGCCGAGCGTTTGCATATGTCGAGTCGGGCGGTGCGGCTTGAAATGGATGAGTTGTCGCAGCTTGCGACACCATGCATCTTGCACTGGGATATGAACCACTTTGTCGTGTTGCGAGAAGTCACCCGCACTGCGGTGGTTATTCATGACCCGGCAATGGGAATGCGCAAGCTTGATCATGCGACTTTCTCCCGGCATTTTACCGGGGTGGCCCTGGAGCTCACGCCAACGCCCGGCTTTGAAAAACAGGCAGCCGCACCGTCGATGAAACTCAGCGCGGCTTTGGGCCGGGTGGTCGGACTGGGCCGGTTGATGAGTGTTGTATTCGTCCTTGCGCTGGCAATCGAGCTGCTCGGCATCAGTATTCCATTCTATTTGCAGACTGTTGTTGATAACGCCTTGTTAAGCGGTGACCAGGGCCTGCTGACGATGCTGGCGCTTGGGTTTTCGGTCATTATCCTGACCCAGGTTGTAATTGGCTTGATGCGCGGGTGGACCATCATGGCGATGGCCGCTTCTTTGAAAGTACAGGGCAGGGCCAATCTGTTCTCGCATTTGTTGCGGCTGCCAACGCAGTATTTTGAGTCGCGCCATCTGGCTGACATCATGTCTCGCTTTGGTTCGCTCAACGAGATTCAAAGCGCGCTGACCCAGGATTTGATTGAAGGCGTCCTTGACGGCTTGTTCACGATCATCACACTGGTGATCATGTTCTATATCAGCCCCTTGCTGGCAATAGTGGTTGTGATCGGCGCGGCACTCTATGCGCTGATGCGGGTAGCCTTGTATGGCCCGTTAAGAGCTGCCTCCATGGAGGGCATCATCTGGGAGGCTCGTCAGGATAGTCACTTCCTGGAGACTTTGCGGGGTATCCGCACCATTAAGCTACTCAATGGTCAGGGCAAGCGCCGCACGCGCTGGATGAACCTGATGGTCGAAACCGTCAACCGCGAACTGACCGCACAAAAACTGGGTCTGGCGTTTAAAACCGCCAATCAGTTACTGAGCGGTCTACTGACAATTCTCGTCATCTGGCTGGGTGCCAAAATGGTGTTGGAGGGGGCGTTCACTGTTGGGATGTTGCTGGCATTTGCGGCCTACAAGACTCAGTTTCAGAATCGCATCAGTGCGCTAACTGACTTGTTGATTGATCTGCGAATGTTGCGACTACATGGCGAACGCCTCGCTGATATCGTAAACACGGATCCAGAGCCCAATCATGAGGTGGCTCCCATTGCGGTTGAGTTTGCCCCTTCGGTCGCGCTGCGTGATCTCAGGTTTCGTTATAGCCAGCAAGATCCCTGGGTGCTGGATGGTGTGACTCTCGACATTGAAGCGGGTGAGTCGGTTGCTATTGTTGGACCGTCTGGTTGCGGCAAGACGACTTTGTTGAAAATACTGGCCAGTCTGCTCGACCCGACGGAAGGCAAGATGCTGGTTGGCGGCGAACCGGTTGCCCATCTCGGTCTGGGCAACTATCGCCGGGCAATAGGCGTGGTGTTGCAGGATGATCAATTGCTGGCTGGGTCAATTACCGAGAACATCAGTTTTTTCTCGGCCAGCCCGGATCGTCGTCGGGTTGAGAAATGCGCCCGAATCGCGGCGGTTCATGACGACATCAGTATGATGCCGATGGCCTACGAATCCCTGATTGGTGATATGGGCACTTCTTTGTCTGGCGGGCAGAAGCAGCGCCTTTTGCTGGCGCGAGCGCTTTACCGGCGGCCGCGCATTCTGTTGCTTGATGAGGCGACCAGTCATCTGGATGTAGACCGCGAGCGACATGTCAATGACGCGCTCAAGCGATCAAGTATGACGCGCATCATTGTTGCGCACCGGCCCGAGACAATTCGGTCGGCCGATCGCGTGATTACGATGGGGGAGGGGCGTATTGTGTCGGACCGCCGCCTGCGTGAGCCTGCTCAGTCGGTGATCGCGGCCGAATCAGTCAGGCGACTTCCCAACGCATAGTCCTGATAGGCTGAGTAGCCGGCTTCATCGTAGACATAGTCAATCGGCTGAACGAACGCCAGCTCTTCGCCGCCAAATTTTCGTTTAAATGCGCTAATGCCCGCCCAGGCGTGATCCGGTTGGTCTGGCGGCGCGGTGCCATAAAAGTCATAACAGGTGTGTCCCCGGCGTTGCGCTTCGAGCATTGCCTCGAAGTGCAACAGGTAGGGCGCCATCACCCGCCGCTGACTGTCTAGTGAGCCACCAAAGAGATAGGTTGCGCGGTTTGCGAAGAACACCAACAAAGCTGCGGCGATTGGTTCACCGTCGAGCATCGCAAACAACAAGACGCCGCGATTTTCGGTCGTGAGTATTTTGGCCAGCTCTTTGAGCATGGCGGATTCCTCGCCGCGCATACCCTGACGCCGTGCTGTATCCGAGTGAATCTGCTCAAATGCCGCCATGCCATCGAGCGGCGTCTGTTGAACAATGTTCACGCCGTGGCGTTTCGCCAGTTTGATGTTGTAGCGACCCTTGGGTTTCATCTGGGCCAGGATCTCCGCTTCGCTGAGTGTCAGGTCAACCTGTAAGGTGTTGCGGGGCTCCAGCCAGTTTTGCCCAGTTCTAAAGTTCTTGACGTGGCCAGGCAGCGTCGGCCACCGAAGCTCCAAACGGCTATGACTGATAATGCTCGACTCGCGTTTGCGTTTGGTTTCAAGATACTGAAGCGTGGCATCAAAAACCTGCTCGGCATCGCTGGCGTCGGCTGGTAACACCGGGGCTTCGGGCAGATAGTAAAAAGCGAATGTTTCGCTGAAAGGTTGTCTGAAGACCCGGGCGCCTCCCAGAATTTCATCGCCGTCGCGAAGAATAGCGCCAAAATGAGCCCAACCCCTCTGGTTCATGTAATGCGCCCACCAGCCAGACTGCATGAACCCGGTCTCCGGGTGGTTATCCAGCAGGAACTGATCCCAGGTGTCAATTGACGCGACACCTGAAGAAAAGTCGGTGTTGTCCGCTTTGGATTTCTCAGCTTTGGGTTTCTTCTTGCGATTGAAAAACATGATCGGAATGAGTGGCAGTTCATCTGATTGGAGCGCAGAGCATACCGTATGAGAATCGATCAATCCGGTATGTCAGGACTGCTGCTAACATCCAGATCCGTCTGCTTTACCGGAACGCATCGCCTTGTCAAAACAAGATCTTCAACAAGTTGTCCTGACCCGGTCGGCGATTCCGGCTGATGACTTTGACGCGTTGCTGGCCTGGTTTCCACTGACGCAGTTCGAACGTCTCCAGAGCGAGCAGTTCAAGTTCTACCAGCAGACTTTCTGGTATCCGCTCAAACGCGAGCCGCTCAATCGGTTTGAGCGTGTAATTCAACAGTTAAAGCCCTTGGCCAGCCCGCCGGCTGGCGTGACCGGAGTCGAATGGTGGTTCAGTGTTTCCAGAATCAATTCGACCCCGCTCTGGTTGCTGCCATTGCACTTTGATCGAGCTGATCTGTTTGAGAAAAAGTTCTCGCGCATTCGGCATCCTGATCTGGCTAGTGTGTTGTTTCTCAATGAGGTCCCTTACGGGGATCTTGTCGTCACTGACCAGACGCTGACCGAAGACGGGCCGTGGCCGTACCAGCCCGGCGCGATGGAGTTCATGCGTCCGCAGGCGAATGCTTATGCCGTGTTTCCGGGCGGGTTGTTGCACGGAGTTATTGGTCGTATGCAGCAGCCTATGCAAGCCGATCAACTGCGCATCACGATGGCTGTCAATTGGTGGATAAAGCCGCCCAAGGCGCAATACATGAACCCGTCAGAAACGGCTCCGCAGGTATACGGCCTGGAAACGGATTAAGGTCGGATTGACTCATGCCTATTCAGCCGACGTTTCTGGTGCAGGATCACCGATGCAGCGGCAGCAGCCGAGATGGTTGTGGTGTTGCATGGGTCCGTTAGCGCCCTTTCGCCGACAGGGTCGTACGGGTCCAGGTGTCCAGGGCCTCGCGCGCTCTGACCGGGTCAAACGCGGCCTGCTTGCCACTGTCGACTGGTGCGGTGAGTTCGACCACGTAACCGTTTGGATCCCGGAAATAAATCGAATGAATAAACCCATGATCGCTGGGCCCGCGTACCTCCAGTCCGGCTGATTTGCCTTTCGCCAGCATGCGTTCCAGGGTCGGGTAGCTGACTTCCAGCGCAATGTGCAGATCAAAGTCATGCTGGTCTTTGAATTCGAATGCCTGATCCGGCGCTTCAAAGAAGGCCAGGCAGCCGCCGTTAGCCATCTGATAGAACGTATGCAGAACGTTTGCCTGACGCCCGGTCTTGGTGGTGTTGATCGGAAAGGCTTCCATCAGCGGTAGTTCCAGAAATTCTTCGTAGAACTGCCGGGTTTGCTCGCTGTTTCGACAGCGGTAGGCTGCATGATGCAGCCCTCTGATTTCGGTGGTCATGGCATCGCTCCGGGTGCTCGGAAGACTCACTATAACGCTAACCGGCAGGTGGGAAGGTATAGTTTGCAGACTGATCGTCCTGCCCGAATCCGGTTGCCGCATGAACAAGCCTTCTCCCGTTATCTTGCTGATTGGTACGGCCGATACCAAGGGTGATGAGCTGTTGTATCTGCGCGAGCGGATTGAGGCGGCCGGAGCCTCCACGCTGATGATGGACGTCGGTATATTGGAGCCGGCCCGGTTTACACCTGAGATCAGCAATGATCAGGTCGCCCTCGCTGGTGGCTCAACGTTGACGCAACTTCAGATGGACGGGCAGGAAAGCCGGGCGATCCAGGCGATGGCCAGCGGCGCCGCGCGCTTGGCACAGCGCTGGTTTGCGCAGCACCGCTTCGATGGGATCCTGGCGCTTGGCGGCTCCATGGGAACCGACCTGGCCCTGGAGGTGGCAAACGCTCTGCCGCCCGGTGTCCCGAAGGTCGTGTTGTCGACTATTGCCCATTCCCACCTGATTGGTCCGCAGCGGGTTCCGCCTGACCTGATCATGATTCTCTGGGCTGGTGGTCTGTACGGCCTGAACCCGGTATGTCGGTCGGCATTAAGTCAGGCCGCCGGCGCCGCTGTCGGCGCCTGTCAGATGGCTGAGCCGGTGGGCGACGCCAGACCTTTGATCGGCGTAACTTCATTTGGAACCAGTTGTCTGCGCTACATCGTGCGGCTCAAACCCGCCCTCGAGGCGCGCGGGTTTGATGTGGCCGTGTTTCATACCACCGGAATGGGCGGGCGGGCGTTTGAGTCACTGGCTCATAAGAAACTGTTTGCTGCCGTCTTTGATTTTAGTCTGCAGGAAATCAGCAATCATCTGGGTGGTTCTTGCGTGACAGCAGGGCCGGACCGGCTAACGGCGGCGGGCAGTGCCGGCGTGCCACAGATCGTTGCGCCTGGCGCGGTTGATATGATTGACTTCCCTGCCTGGGCACCACCACCACCTGGCTTCGAAGACCGGCCGGGCCATGTGCACAACCGGCTGATCGCCTCGGCCACGCTCGACTCGGCGCAACGCGCCCAGGTCGCGCAGGTGATCGCGCAACGCCTGCGCGGCGCCGCCAGCCCAACCTGCCTGATGATTCCTCGGCGGGGGCTGCATGCCTGGGATGTTGAGGGCGGGCCGATGCATGACCCCCAGGGTTTGCAGAGTTTTCTGAACGCGATTGAGGCGGCGACCGCTGACCTGGACGTTGTGACAATTGACGCGCATATCAATGATGATGCGTTTGTCGATGCAGCGCTTGAGCGTTTTGACCACTGGGTCGCCAGAGGGATCATTTGAATTGCGCGCTGATTCTGGACTTCGGTGGCGTCATCAGCCAGACCTTATTTGAGACCCTCCGCCGCACTGAAACGTGTCTGGGACTCGCCCCGGGAACGCTTACATGGGGTGGCCCGTTTGACCCGGCTCTGTTTGATGTTCAAGACCCCGCCAGCTCTTATGAGAAAGCGCTCTCGTTATGTGCCGGTATGATTGACGCATGACATCTGCCAATTCAACTGCTGCCAGTTCAAACCCGCCGATCGAAGTTGGTCATCGCGACTTGTCTGCTTATCGCCAGGGTAATACCGGTATTGATTATGTGCACCGCTTCGATTCCGGCAAGCCCGGCCCGAGTGTTCTGATTAACGCCCTGACTCATGGCAACGAGTTTTGCGGCATGGTGGCTGCAACGCATTTGCTCGATAGCAGCGTGCGCCCCAGAATCGGTTCGCTGACGGTGAGTTTTGCGAACGTACAAGCTTATAACTCTTTCAATCCAGAGCAACCCTTCGAAAGCCGGCAACTGGTTCATAACCTGAACCGCATCTGGTCACCGGAGATGCTGGACGGATCTGAACAGAGTCCGGAGCTGGAGCGTGCTCGCGAGTTGCGCTCTGTTGTTGCCCAGGCCGATCATGTTCTGGATATTCACTCGACCAGCACGGATGTGGTGCCTTTCTGGGTCTATATGCCGTTTGGGCGCAATAGTGCGGCGACCGCCACCATTGGTTTACCAGCGGTGCATCTGTTAATGCCAGCCGGTCTCGGTACCGGGGTGGCACTGATGCAATATGACCGGCACGGTCAGTCAGACGGGCCGGGGGCTTCTGTCGTTGTCGAGTGCGGCCAGCATTTCAAGCAGGCCACAGCTGATCTGGCCACTCGCGTGACGCTCGCGTTTCTGGCCCATTTCGGGCTGATCGATAACACGGCATCAGAGTCAGGTCGCGCGCCGGAGCCGCAGCGTCGTTTTGAGCTATTAGAGACACATGTCGTCAAGTCCGAAGCATTTGCATTTACCCGGCCTTTGGTGGGTTTTGAGACTTTTGCCAAGGGTGAGCTCATTGCTCGCAACGGCACCGAGGAGATTGTGTCACCGTGCGATGACTGTACGGTTTTCATGCCCACCCGTGAGCCGATAGTGGGCCGTGAAGCCGTTTATCTGACTTCGCCGGTTTGACCCTGATCAAATCCGCAGGGTCAGCCTGTTGAATTCGCTCGACGCAGGCGCGGCGGTCAGGTCTAATCTGTTTGTTCATCTTGTCTCAGCGCTTGCAGGCATCTGCCCCGAGTCTCTGACTTAACCGTAGTGTGCCGTTTATGAATCTGACAACAAAACTTTTCGCCATGGGCATTTTCCTGCTTGTGATTGCCTGCGCGCCCTGGCTGCTCCTGAACTACGCCGGGCATTCAGGCGGCGTCACTCGCGTGGGTTTTATTCTGGTGGCGATCGGGCTGGTCGTTCTGATTCTCGATCTGGTTCGCTTCAAAACGATCAGTCACACGTTCGGAGCATTCGTCAATCAGGCGACCAGCGCGTCGTCATTCTCGGGATTGCGCATCGCCTATTTACTATTGGTGTACATCACTCCGGTCAGTGCCGTGCTTGGTCTATTTGCCTGGGCGCGGCACTGATACTCAGAATCTCAGAACTTGCCGTTCTGATTCTTCCAGGCCTTCTTGTCCGGTATGGTCTGAATAACATCCCAGTGTTCTACGATAAGACTGTCTTCGAGCCTGAACAGATCGTAGTAGGCAACATGGTCGCCTGGTCCGAATTTTCCTTCACTGATAGCCAGGACAAAATTTCCCTCGCCTAATACCTTGTGCAGTTTGTCGTATTGCATCAGCAGGCCGTTATCAGCAAAGTATTTCAGCGCGGCGCCAAGGCCGTCGAGCCCGTCGGCGACTCCGGGGTTGTGTTGCAGGTATTTCTCAGTGCTGACGTATTGAGTCAGTTTGTCAGCCTGACCACCTACCAGAACATCTTCGACAAACCCCGAGACAATTGCTTTGTTCTTGTCAGTGGCGGCGATGTCGCTGACCCTGGTTTCGCCATCGAACTGTGTTCGTCCGCTTGGGTTTGGCGGTGTTATTTTGGTCAGGTTATCCCAGTGCTCGACAATCAGGCCATCCTCAAAGCGAAACACATCGAAACCGGCTTTGGGTCCAAAGAAATCATATTCCGTGTGCGCCACCACATAGTTTCCGTCAGCAAACAGGCGGTGCGTCTTTGCTTTAAACCCCTGCGGCGGCGCATTTTTTATCACTGCGCTCAGACCGGCGAGGCCGTCAGCCAGGTCGAGATTGTGTTGGGTGTATTCGTCTTTGTTTATAGCCGCAATCGGTGCGCTGTCTCCAGTGTTGAAGCTGTTGAGTAGCGCAGCAACTTTCGCCTTGTTTGTCTCGATTTCCTGGGTGTTGAGGTCGGCGGCGGTGGCTGATGCCGTCGTAATGATCAGGCCGGCCAAGGCCGCGGGGATTCGTGCCATCGCTGATCTGAGTGTTAATCGAATATTCATTTTGCTAGTCCTAAATGTTCCGGGAAAGCAAAATCTAACACCGCAAGTCGCCAGGTAATGTACGATTTAATCGAATAGACTGTTCTGGTTAGCAGAATAAACAGATGCGCGAATCCAAGGTCTCGGGGCAACTCGGAGCTATTGGGTAGCAGAGAATTGATGGGTAGCAGAAAATTGACGGTGTCGGGGTCGCCCCATGATTGATCACTTAAAAGCAATAGCTGTTTTCGCAGTTGTGGTTGAAGAAGAGTCCTTCCGGCGGGCTGCAGATCGTTTGTCGTTATCGCCGTCGGTTATCAGTCATCACATAGCTTCGCTTGAAAAGAAGCTTAATGTGGCACTTATATATCGTTCCACCCGGTCGTTTTCGCTCACAGATGAAGGTCGTCGCTTTTATCAGAGCGCCAAGGCCATGCTTGTTGCCGCGTCCGACGGCCTGGGTGAGTTCTCAAAGACAAGCGATTCCGGTATTACCCAGTTACGCGTGGCCATCCCCGAGATGCTCAGCTCCAACCCGATCTTTGATCGCATCACGGATTTCGCCCGGAAAAACCCGGGCGTGCAACTGGTGCTTACTTCCTCAGATACAGCAACCAATATGATCCGGGAGACCATGGATGTTGCGATTCGTGTCGGTCGCCTGAAAGATTCGGAGCTTAAAGCGCGCAAGATCGGTGAAGACCAGCAGATTGTTGTGGCGTCACCTGCTTTTTTGAAAACTCACAAGAAGCCGGCGCATCCGGACGATCTGCGAAGCTGGGAGCGCATTGGTTTTTTTCCGGTGCCTGACGATCTACTCTTCAAGAAGGGGTCCGAAATAGTCCGCCCGAAATGGGAAACAGTCTCCGCGGTAACTGATTCGGTTCATGTGATGCACAGAATGGTCTGCGGTGGGCTTGGACTGGCAGGCCTGCCGAATGCTCTGGTCAGTGATGAGTTGAAGTCAGGTCGCTTGAAGAGAATCCTGCCTGACTGGAGCGGGCGGCGGCTGGATATCTTCGTTGTTTGGCACAAGAATGTCAGCGCCCGGTCGGTCACGCGGGCCTTTATCAATCACATGGGTCTTGCGCCTACCGACGCTTGTCGCGCTAACGCCAGGTGAATTTGGGCTGCTCAAAACGATCTACCCGAGTTGGATTGCCCAGCAGACATAGCTCTCTGAACTGATACAGCACGCAGGCGGTTGGTGCGGCAATCCAGGACTGCCCGACTGGCATGCGCAGTTCCGGGTAGTCGCTGTGATCTGTCTCAGTCAGGATCGGCGCATCGGCTCGCAACAGTTCACTGATCGGAATGCGATGGATGCTCGCGACTTCATCCGGATTTGGCTTTATTTCCTGCGCGGCGCCGGCCCACACCACAATTGGCGTCATTGAGTAACCTGACCGTGTAATCACATCGTCCAGGCGTCCCAATACGGCGTCTGGCTCGCAGTGCAGGTGAACCTCTTCGCGCAACTCCCGCAGAGCTGCCTGCTCGGGCGTTTCGCCAGCATCGAGCCTGCCGCCTGGCAGAGCCCACTGGCCGGCATGGTTGCGAAGTCTGGACGAGCGGCGGGTCAGAATAAGTGCGCCGCTTGTGCTCCAGGTGGAATGCTGCGGCAGGCTGTCCAGTGAGGCTCCGAAGCCTGCGTCGGTTACCGCAACGACGACGGCGGCTTTCTTGAGTTGGGCATTGCCGGGTTTGCTATTGGCACTGATAACCTCAAAGTCACTCAGTGCGGCACTGATCTTCTGTCGGAGTTCGGGATCTGTTTTCACACCGGTAGTCTATCCTGTCGTCGCGGCTGGACTGGTTTTGCTGCCCTGAGCCATTGCCGGGCGGTCCGAACAAGACAGCCATCAGTTGCACGACGGCGCGGGCTGACTGCCCGGCTGTATCGAGTTGCGGATTCAATTCCGCAATGTCGACCGAGCTGAGGCGCTGGCAGTCACGAACAAGAGACATGATTGCCCCGGCCTGAGCCAGGCTGATGCCGTTTTCGACTGCGGTGCCGACGCCTGGCGCCACAGACGGGTCCAGACAATCGATGTCAAAACTCAGATGCAGTCTGCCATTTGCGGCAATGACCGAATCCAGGAATGGTTGTAGCGATTGTGCAGGTCCGGCTTCATTAAGCGCAGACATTGTGACGAGTCTGGTGGGTAGTCGCGCGAGCAAATCATGTTCCGCGCGATCTATTGAGCGTACGCCAACCTGGCACAAGCGCGCCGGGTCAAGCGGATGCGCCAGCGGTGGAAAGACGCCGTCGAAGCTTCCTTGCCCGCAGACATAGGCGGCAGGTGTTCCGTGAAGGTTGCCGCTCTGGGTACTGGTAAGCGTATGGAAATCAGCATGGGCGTCCAGCCAGAGGACGAACAAAGGGCGCGGGTCGGCATTGGCAGGCGCGCAAAGCGGTGGAATCGTACCGGCGGCCAAGAGGTGGTCGCCGCCCAGGAAGATCGGGAGCACTGAACTGCCTGCGAGCTGTCGGGTTGCCTGTTGTAGCGTTTGCACCCAGCCGGCGCTATCAGTCAGGCGTGAGATGGCCGGGTTTTGATGGGAAATACCGTGGATTGCCCGCGTCGGCAGATCGCCGCCATCAATGACTTGATGGCCCAGTCGGATGAGTTCGCTGGCGATGCCGGCCTGCCGTAACGCCGCCGGGCCGCTCACGCAGCCGACCTGTGGGCTGCCACAGTCAACCGGGGCGCCAATTAAGTAGATTTGTGTCATGACTTTGTCGTTTGCATCAGCGAAGTGTCCAATTTGCTTATTAGAGTGGTAAATAGTGGCAATTAGTATTGATCAAAGTGGTAAAAATGGCTCGAATTCGGCCAACTTTCCTAACATTTATGCCAGATTGGTCATTGGCTTGATTTTGACCCGGTGTTTCGACCCTATGGATAGCTCCGACCAACAACTGGTTTCGGCATTGCGCCGGAACGCGCGCGCCTCAATTTCCGATCTCGCCGATCAGCTTCAAATGTCGCGGGCGACCGTTCGCACGCGACTCCAGCGTTTGATGGCGTCGGGAGAAATTCTTGGATTTACGGTTGTCGTCGAGGGCGAGGGGCGGCATTTGCCGACCCGTGGCATTACCCTGATTGAAATTGAAGGCAGCCAGACTGAGCGCATTGTTCGAGAGTTACAGGGGATGCCTGAAGTTCAGGAAATTCACACGACTAACGGGCGCTGGGATTTGATCGTCGAGGTCGGGACCAAAAGTCTGCCGGCGCTTGATTCGGTGTTGCGGCGAATTCGCCTGATCAACGGGGTGACCAAGAGCGAAACCAGTCTGTACCTGTCGACCCGGTAGGGTGGTCTGGGCACAATCCGCAGCTACGATTGAGCTGAGCAAGATGTCCCAGGGCGTTAGGTGAAAACGTCACGACGGTTGGCGTAGACTTATTGAGATTACCGGAGCGAACTCGGCTTCGGTCAGGCGAAGCTGCCGTGTTGGGGCTCACCGGTTTGCGCAATCCCTGTTGTCAAATCGACGACTTTCCGAACGGGTTGCCCAAGGCGGTCTTGAGCCGATATTCAACAACCTGGGCCAGGTCAATCCGGGTCCGCCATCTCCCAGAGGTTCCATGTTTAGCCCAGAAATCCTTCAGGAAGTTCGCAGTCGTTTTGCTCATGTTGATAGCTGCCCGTTCCAGGGTAAGCGGGTGTTCTTTGAGAATGCGGGCGGGGCCTTGACGCTGAATTCCGTTGTGCAGACCAGTGCAATGATGGCTGCTATTCCCGATAACCAGGGCCGCGATAATCCGGCAGCTCACGAGCTGGTTCGCATCATTGACAAGGCCAAAGCGGATACGCGCATATTTCTTGGCGTGACTGGCGGGCAGGTGTTTGTGGGGGAATCTGGAACCGAATTGTTGTTCCGGTTAATCCGCTCTGCCATTACCGGCGCGATGCCAGGCGGTATTGTTCTCGGATCGACGCTTGAGCATCCGTCAACCCGGAGCGCGTGTGACCAGTGGGCGCGCTACACGGGCCGACCGCACGTGCTGGTGGAGCACAACGCTCAGACCGGCAGCGTAACCGTTGAGGATTATCTGCCGCACATTACGGCGCAAACCCGGGTAGCCACGATTGTTCATACCAGTCCGGGCACCGGAATGGGGGTTGATGTCGGCGCTATTGCGGCGGCGATTCGACAAATCTCGCCAGACTGCATCATTGTGGTCGATGGCATTCAGCATGCCGCCCATGGCGGCCTCGATCTTGATAGCTATCAGATTGACGGCTATGTGATTTCTCCCTACAAGGTTTTTTCAAGACACGGATACGGCCTGGCCTGGGTATCAGACCGGTTAAGTGCTCTGCCCCATGAGCGCTTGAATGGCACGCCCGACAGTCAATGGGAGCTTGGGACACGGGATACGGGTGCTTATGCCACCTTCTCTGATGTGGTTGATTATTTTGAATGGCTCGGCTCAAAGTTTACGGCGTCCGGTGACCGGCGCGCCCGGATCGAAGCTGCCGGAGTCGCGATCAGCGCCCAGGAGGCCTACCTGTCGCAATGCATGTTGCATGGCGTGAACGGCTTGCCAGGCCTGGCCGATATGTCGGAAGTGACCGTGATTGGCGGCATTGATAATCCCATGCGTGAAGGGCTGGTCGCCATGACGATTGACGGTATTGCCTCAGCAGATATTGTCAGCGCACTCCGCGAACAAGGCATCCGAACCCATGTCCGAAAAAATGATCACTATTCCAGCAATTTCCTGACGCCTCTCGGTTTGGAATCCTGCGTTCGTGTGTCGATGTGTCACTACAACAGTGGCGAAGAAGTCGCGGCGTTTCTTAAGGCGGTGCAATCCATCATTGCTGCCTCGGCAGCTGCCAGCGAAAGTGCCTGAGGTTTTTTAAGCCGTCTGTCTTTGACCCAATGCCATTGATCCCGGTTTGATTAAGATCGGGCGATATCAGCCGAAAAATATCGCGAAGCGCTCATGTTTTCCGCCTTTGGCATTACCTGAATCAGAGAGAATCAGCATTGGTACAAGCCCCATCAGCTTTGTCGTCGCAGGCGTCAAAGGATATTTTCAAGTCTGCCATGATGCTAATGAATTCACATGCGACGGACTATTGCCCTGAGAGTTACGCCTTGTGGTTTTCCTATGCGCTTGGCGATGAGAACGCTGTCTCTGAACTAGAGCCGTACATCTCGGCAGGGCGGCGGATGACCGCCGCCGAGCGCGACGCCAGTTATAAGAGCATGTTCGACGTCGAGGGTGAAGCAGGGCAGGACGAGGTCATGCGCCGGCTCAGCGCAGCTGTTGATCAAATCGAACGTTCGGTAAATGGTTCGATGGACAGCGCCGCGAGTCTACTCGATCAGCTTGAACAGTTCAGTTCCAGTTTATCTGAACAAGAGCGCGCTCAATTCGGCGAGCGGGTGTCGTCCCTGATGGACAAAGGGCATGAAATTCAGTTCATGCTCGGTAAATCCAGTGGGCTGTTGGCCAACTCCAAAGATGACTTGCCGGAAGTTAGTTTCGAGCTCGGCGCACAGATTGACCGGTCCTCGACCGCAGCGGTAATGAGTCTGGCGACTATTCTCTCAGGCCTGCACCGTCTTTGTAGCCGGCAGAGTAAATCGTCAAGATCGGGAGCATTACTCGTAGAAATTGATGGCATGGTTCGGGTGACCCGCGACTTGCCGCCTTCGGCGTGCAATGCACTAGTCGATGAAATGGCCCGGCGGATTATCAGCATTGCCAGGCCTGATTTTGACATCGGCCGCTATGAAGACCAGCGCTTGCTGTTGCTCGTTGACTCGGCATCGGTTGGCGAGCTGGAAAGTCTTGCCGATGAGATTACCGATCTGTTCCGGGAAAAACCGATTGAGTTTGGCGAGGACCAGACAAGGCAGTTGACGGTTTCGGTGGGCGCAACCTCATTAACAATGGAAGACTTTCCCGAAGCGGTCGTCGGCCGGCTCAGTCGTGCGGTACAGCGGGTTGCGATGAGTGGCGGGGATTCCTCTGTCTGGGGTTGAGATTCACTGGCCGGTGAAGTCTGGCGGACGTTTGGCCATGAAGGCTGCGCTGCCCTCGGAGTAATCCTGACTCTTAAAGCAGGCATTGACCGCTTGTTCGACGGCTTTCAGGTCGCGCTTGTCGGGGTCAGTAACTGCATTGCCGATAGCCAGTTTTGCCGCTTTGATCGTCAGTGGGGCATTACCGGCAATCATCCGGGCGGTTTGTTCGACATGCTGGTCAAGTTCGGCGGCCGGCAAACTCTGGTGCACCAGCGCGATCCGCTCAGCTTCCTGACCGTCAAAGATTCGGGCCGTATAGAAAATGTCTGCCGCGCGTGCTGCGCCCACCACGCCAACCAGTTGTTGCATACCTGAAAAACCATAGCCCAGGCCGAGTCGGGCCGCGGGCATACGAAAACGGGTATCGGAAGTGCAATAGCGCAAGTCGCAAGACATGGCCAGCCCCAGCCCGCCGCCCATGCAAATGCCGTGAATATTGGCAATCACCGGCACCGGGCATCGGGCGATTCTGGACTGAGCCAGCGCGACCGCATCGCCGTAAGAAGAAACGCCCTCTGTGCTGCTGCGCTGGGTTTTGAACTCGGAGATATCCGCCCCCGATACAAAAGCCTTGTCGCCGACGCCGCGCATCACAACGACCCGGATATCGCTGTTTTCCCCGACCCGGCTCATCGCGTCGGCGACTGAGAGCCACATGGACAAAGACATCGCGTTGCGTCGGTCGGGGTTGTCTATCCCCAGTCGGGCAATCGCACCGTCTTGTTCAAAGGTAATTCTGCCTGCTTGTTTGTTTGTCATATTGCCTCCGCGGCTCGTAATTCAGAAATTTCGGCGACCGTGTAACCGGCTTCCTGCAGGACTTCATCGGTGTGCGCTCCCCAGCCCGGCGCCGAGGTCTGTACGGACGCGGGGGTGCGCTCAAGTGTGACGGGCTGACTGATAACCCGGACCTTCTGCCCGTCCGGGGAGGTCGCTTCGCTGACCACGCCTAGTGCTTTGACTTGTTCATCTTCGAACATCTGCGGCACGGTGTAGACAGGCCCGCAGGGAACGCCGGCCTTGTTCAGCACTTCAACCCAGTAAGACACAGGCTGCTTATCGAACTCAGGCTGAATCAATGCGGTTAAAGCCGTACGATTGATGACCCGCGCCTTTTCATCTGAGAACTCAGGTAATTCCAACCATTCCGGCTTGCCCAGCGCGTCACAAAAGCGTCGCCAATTGCCTTGCCCCGAAGCCCCCAGATTGAACGGCCCATCGGATGCCTGAAAAAGCCCCATCGGGCTGCTGGTTGGGTGATCATTGCCGACTTGCTTCGGAATATCGCCTTCGTTCAGGTAGCGAGCCCCCTGAAAATCCATCATGGCAATTTGAGCATGCAACAGCGAAGCATGTACCCATTGACCTTTGCCGGAGGTTTCTCGCTCCAGCAGAGCGGCAAATATGCCCAGCGCGGCGTAAAGACCCGCGCTGGAGTCAGCGACAGCGAGCCCGGCCCGCGTAGGAGCTTGGCCCGGGAATCCGGTAACCGACATCAGTCCGCCCATGCCCTGCATGATCTGATCGAATCCCGGGCGATGGGAAATCGGGCCGGACTGACCGTAGCCGGAGATGCTGGCCAGAATAATGCCTGGGTTTATGGCGGCCAGTGTGTCGTAGTCAACCCCGAGCCGGGTCTTGACATCAGGTCGCCAGTTCTCGACCACGACATCGGCATCCTGGACAAGCCGCTTGAAAACCGCGAGACCTTCCGGTTTTTTCAGGTTTAACGTCAGTGACCGCTTGTTGCGATTCAGATTTTGGAAGTCGCCGGACATCCGGTTGGCGGAGAACATTCCTTCATTCGGATCGACGCCGCGGGGCGGCTCGATACGAATGACATCAGCCCCAAAGTCGGCCAGCATGCGAACACAGGTTGGCCCGGCCCGTACGCGAGTCAGGTCAAGAACCTTAAAACGGGCCAACGTCGGCGAAGCAGTGATTTTTGGCATGATTGTCCGGTCTCATTTGATTTGGCGTTTGTTCAAGACGAATATACTGGCACTAGACAAACGCCGTACATTTTAATGGAGACCTTCTAATGCCTCACGTGACAACCGATGATGGAGTCAGACTCTACTATGAGGAGGTGGGCCAGGGCGCCCCGATAGTGTTTGTCCATGAATTTGCCGGCGACACGCGCTCCTGGGAGGCGCAGATGCGTTACTTCAGCCGCCGCTACCGTTGTATTGCATTCAACGCGCGCGGTTTTCCGCCGTCAGATGTTCCTGAGGCTGTCGATAGCTACTCCCAGGACCGCGCCCGTGACGACATTCGATCTGTACTGGATGGCCTCAGTATTGAGAAAGCGCATATTGTTGGACTGTCGATGGGCGGTTTTGCGACTCTGCACTTTGGATTTACCTATCCTGAGCGTGTGCTGTCGTTAGTGGTTGGCGGTTGCGGTTACGGAGCTGAACCGGATTTGCGTGAGCAGTTTGCTGCGGAGGCTGAAGCCGCTGCTGCTGGTTTCGAGGCAAAAACCATGAAGCACGCCGCGCTGGCGTACGGACTGGGTCCGACTCGTGTGCAGTTCCAGAATAACGACCCTCGTGGTTGGCAGGAGTTTATCGATCAACTGGCCGAGCATTCGACCGAAGGAGCGGCCAGAACCATGCGTGGGGTTCAGGCCCGGCGTCCATCACTGTTTGATCTGGTCGCGAAGATGCAGAGCATCCAGTCTCCGACCCTGGTTATTACCGGCGATGAAGACTGGCCATGCCTCGAACCCGCCTTGCTGATGAAAAAAACTATTTCGACTGCGGCATTGGTCGTCATGCCGAATGCAGGACATACCATTAACCTGGAAGATCCTGGCGCCTATAACAATCATCTCGCCGAGTTTTTTCATACGGTGCAGGCCGGCGCCTGGCCCACTCGTGATGAACGCGCGACAAAAGGGTCTATTCTCGGCGCAGATGATGACGAGGCGAGTCAGCCGTAGTGCCGAACTCCGTATCGCCTGATAGCCTGTCTTAGAGTGGCCGACATATCTGCGGCAGAACTTCGCTGATGGGGGCATGCAATAAGGTATCAGCGAGATCATCCATGCCCGTTGGTTCGGCATTGATGATTACGATTTTGGCGCCAGCACGGGCGGCAATCGGTACGGCGTCAGCAACCGGGTAAACCTGCAAGGTGCTGCCGATTGCCAGCAGCAGGTCTGCCTGGCCGGCTGCTTGCAACGCACGGTCTATGACGGCAGGAATCAGCGCCTGGCCGAATGAAATCGTATCGCTTTTTTGAATACCCGCGCATTGCAGGCAGCGCGGATCTGGTTCGCCAGCGCGCACTCTGTCCAGCACCTGCGTCATTGGCGTGCGCTGACCGCAAGCCATACAGACTACCCGGCGGACGGTGCCGTGAACTTCAATAACTAATGCGGCCGAATTGCCCGCTACCTGATGGAGTTCGTCGATATTCTGGGTGATGAGTGCATGCAGTCTGCCTTGTTTTTCCAGATCAACCAGGGCGAGATGTCCGGGATTCGGGCGGGCGGTCCAGGCGGCGTGATTCATCCGGGCACGCCAGCTCTGTACGCGTATCTGTTCGTCGGCCATGTAGTGCTGAATGTTCGACTGTTTTTCAGCGGCGGGGTTTTTCGTCCAGACGCCTTGCGGCCCGCGAAAGTCGGGAATGCCGGAGTCTGTGGAAATACCGGCTCCGGTCAGCGCGACAATCCGGTTTGCCGCGCTGATCCAGCCTCGGACCGTTTGGATCAATCGTTGATTCGACATGGGCTCAGGCGATCGTTTTATGAAAATTCAAAACCCATCGTACGCGCGTGATAGTGCAGGCCACCGTCTTGCACAATCAGGCAGCGCATGCGCGCATCGCCGTCATTGTGGTGCGAATGGACCGCCCCCGGAGGCGTGACCATCACCGCATATTGCTCCCAGTCTTTCCGTTTGCCGTCAATCATTGAAAAGCAATTCTGACCGTCCAGGCAGAGCGTCAATGCCATTGAATTGTGCCGATGAGGGCGTTGCGCACTGGCTGGCGGAAGCGAGTTCAATGCGAGCGTCAGCGTGGGGTGAATATTGCGGGTGTGTTCAAGTTTTTGATGCGAGAGCACGACTGCAAAGCCGGCAAAATCCTTGGCATCCGGGTGTTGATAAACCGTTTCGAGTTCGCGGCTCAGGTCATCGGCCAGATAATGAACCGGGGCGACTGTCGCCCGTTCGGAGCCGGTCGGATCCAGGCCCATAAAGGCAAGGACCGGTTCATCAGTCACCAGCCAGCCTACCGTGTCGGTGCTGGCCTGATGCTCAATGATGCCGGTGCCGGGCAATAACAGAACGTCGCCTGCCGCCCAGGTCGTCTGTTCGTCGTCAATCCGGGTGCAACCAGAGCCTTTCAGGATGCACAGCGTTTGCGCGCTGGCGAGCAGATCCGGCGCAACAGATTCGCCGGCTTTGATGACCAGGTAATGAGACAGGGTCAGTGGTGTCGTTGCCGGGAAAGGTGTCTCCAGGGTTTCACTTAAATCCATGGTGATCAGGCCAGTGGGCGTCGCCGGGTCAAACGCTTTGTCCCGTTCGGCAGTGAACTGAACGCTCGGCACCGGAGGGTGTTGTAAGGCAAACGCATTACCGGAGTTGAAATAGCGGGCTCGCTTGCGCCAGGTAAGTGTGTCGCTCTGTGTTGCGGGCTGACTCATTGGCTTGTCTCCGGTTTATGGGCTGCTGTGCTGATCGTAGCGCGATTATTTCAATGACACTACAGGGACTACCTTGACTACCGGGCCGCAGGATTATTGAACGCGCTCGGACAGGAAGTCATCGACATGCCTGGCGACTTCGTCAGATTTTCCGGAGAATCCGCGCGCGGCATCCTGAATGCGAATTTGCTTTGAGTTGCCCCAGAACCAAAGGCGAGCAGAGCGAATCCAGGCGGTGCGTCGAGTAATTGCCGGCCCGTCGCTGCCGTATAAGTCGAGGACGTTCAGCGTATTGTTATTGATCGATCGGAAAGCGCCGGTCAGCCCGGTAACGACCCAGCTATCAAACGGGGCGTCTGCGGTAGCTCCCAGATAGCTGTTGGCCAGCCAGTCTCCGAGCAGGACTCTGCCTGGCTTGTCGGCAGCTTCTGCCGACTGGGCGGCCGCGGTTATTCTCTCAAAGGCGGCCGGGAAAATCTGGGGGTAGGTCTCCGAGGCCTCGCAGTCTTTCTTTTGAACGGGCATTTGGAGTGTCAGAACCGGATAGCCGCGTTCATTCAGTGCGGCGCCAAGTTCGGTAATCCAGGCGGAACCGGCATTCTGGCCTGGTCCATGTAGTGCAATCACGAGCGGTTTGTCAGGCTGGCCATCAAGGTAGATGGCCAGAAAGTCTTTGGCGGGTTGGGATGCAGCGGGCAGGCTGATCCGTTTGATCTCGCCGTCAAACAAGGTTTGCTCGACTTCGGTCGCGAGTCTTTGCTCTCGAATGGCGTCAAGCTCGCACGCCGCGTCGGCTGTTTTGTTGCTGGCACAGCCGGCCAGCGCGGCCACACTGGCAAGCGCGATCAGGATCCGGGAGATAAAACGCGAGTCGGAACCGGGTTTGATCATAGGGTTTCCGTTTGCCGGTCAAAGGTTACTTACTGATCGGATCCAGTGGGCGCCGGTCGGTGATTGTCGTCGGGCGCGACGCCTTGAAACGCGGATTCAACCAGACAATGAGTGAGGCAAAGCTACCGGACTCTCGATCGTCGGGCAAATACCCCTCAACAACACCACAGAAATCAAATCCCTCGCGTAGCTGAAAATTCAGAACCGGGTCAATGATGTCTCCCCAGACGACGCTTTTGGCGTAAGTCTCAGCCGACATCTCCAGCGCATAACGATGGTAACCGGGCAGCCGCCCACAGGCGATGATGCGTTTGAGGTTCAGACTGCGGCAAATCTTGCGCCGGGCGTCATAGAGCCAGTGTCCGATTCTTCGGCCTCGCACCGTCGGGTCTACAAAAACCTCGGCACCGTATAAGGTCTTCCCGGTTGGATCATGGGTTTCGAATGAGCCTTCGGCGGTGACCGCATCCCAGGTGTGCACTGCTTTCCAGTTGTCCCAGTTGACGATGATCGAGCTGGCGCAACCGACCAGCCGGGTGCCGACTGTCGCGACGACCTGACCTTGCGGAAAGACCTCTAACTGGTGATAAACCTGTTCGGCCGGCCAGGGGTCGAGATCCGGATAGATGCGTTTTTGCAAGGCAATAAGGGGTTCAACATCTTCCGCGCGGGTATGGCGAATAGTCAAGTCATTGACTCCCCGGGAGCGGCTTTTACTGACCGGGTGTGAGGAAGCCGGCCCTGTCAGAACTGCGTGCGGAACCGTATCGGGCGCTTCGTTTGCGATAGGCGTGTCTTTGCTCATTGCACGGCAACCGTTTCAACCTGGCGGGCATAGACATCGCGGCGCTTGTCATCAAGCGGAATCACCGAGCCGTTGATTCGATTTTCCTGCAGCGCTCCGGTATGTACGTCGGCGATCACGATCTGTTCGACGTTCGGCGTGCCTTCGGCGGCAATGCCATCGCGAGCGAACGCAAAATCGGACGGGGTCAGAATGCTGGCCTGTCCGTAGTGCAGGCCAAGCCCTTCGACCGGCAGATTGCCGACGGTTGAGGTCATTGCCACATAAACCTGGTTTTCGATGGCGCGGGCGTGACAGCAATACCGTACGCGCAGATATCCTTGTTTGTCGTCGGTGCACGACGGGACAAACAAAATGTCAGCACCGGCCTCGCAAACGCTTCGCGATAGCTCGGGAAACTCGATGTCGTAGCAAACCAGAATGGCGATCTTGCCATAGGGGGTATCGAAGACCCGGAGTTGATCTCCTGCCTCGGTGTCCCATTTTTCACGCTCCCAGCGGGTGCGATGGATTTTGTCCTGGGTATAGACATGACCCGACGGCGTAAACAGATAAGCCGTATTGAGTAAACGGCCGTCCGGGTTGAGGGTAGGGTGCGAACCGCCAATAATGTGGACGCCCCAGCGGTCAGCCAGTTCGCTGAGCAGATTGATATAGGGTTTTGTAAATTCGTCGAGCTTTCGGACCGCACTCGGCAAGTCGCTGGTATCCATGAAGGACAGCAACTGGGTCGTGAAAATCTCGGGTAGCAGGACAAACTGCGGCTGGTAGTCGCCAGCCGCTTGCATCACGAACCGGACCTGGTTTTCAAAGCCTGACCAGTCGTCTATTTGACGCAGCAAATACTGGACAGCGGCGATTCGTACTTTCATCGGTTTCCCTGCTCACCCGTAAGGGCGGAAAGCCCCAGATTATGTTCCTGGCGCAAACAAAGGCAAGTACTATTTCTGGAAAACGTCGCACGCTTGAGGCAGCACCGGGAACGGCGCCGCTAACTAGCCGGGTGGCGCGGTCAGGATCGAATATAAGCTGTCTTTGAGCTTGACCCGCTCAAGCTTTAGCGCTTCGAGGTCTTGATCGGACAAATGCTCCAGGCTCTGCTCGGCCCGCACGACAGACTTGTCTACTTCTTCGTATTGCTCTGCCAGCCGGCGAAAGTGTGCGTCGGATGTTTTTAGCTGATGGAGTCGTTCCTTATGCTCGGGGAATTCCCGGCCCAGGGGATGGTTATCGACAAATTCAGACATCATGTCCCTCCCTTAAAATGTCATTCTGTTCCGATGCCGTCCAGGCAGATTGATGCGGATCAAAGTATCAGTCGATTCGAAAATCCCGAAGGACTCCCGGGTCTGGATCCAGACCCAGGCCGGGGCCATCCGGAATGGCAATCGAGGCGTTCGGGTCCGGTTGTTCGCTACCGCCAAAGATCGGGCTGGCCAGATCCATCGCAAACACCTCAATCCAGCGAATCATCGGGAAGACCGAGGCCAGTTGCAGGGTCGCCAGATAGCCGGGTCCGAAGTAAGGCGAATGAGGGGCCAGTTGTTTGCCTTTAAGCGCCGCGAGTTGGCCAACCGAGACAAAGGCTGAAATGCCGCCAACCTTGGTAACACTGGGTTGCAGGTAAGTCAGGCCACCGGTTTCTGCCGCAGGGACAAAACTGATGGCATTGGCGATGTTTTCACCTGCCGCGATGTCGCAGCCGATCTCGGCCACCGCGTCGAGACCTGCCAGGTTTTCGGGAGGCCATACCGGCTCTTCGAGCCAGGTCAACCGGGCCGGCTGGAGATCGCGCGCCGCCTGTCTTGCCGCAGTCACATCCCAGGCGCAATTCACATCGAGCATCAGGTCGGCATCCGGGCCCAGCGCCTGCCGGGCGGCTACCGCGAGAGCGGGCTCGATTTCATGGAGTTTGACCGCCTTGAAGCCGCGAGCCAGCATGGTTTCGCAAACAGCTTGCAGGCCCGCTTTGTCGCCAATGCGCAGCAGGCTGGAATAGGCCGGTAGACTGGTTCTGGCGCCGCCGCCCAGCAACCTGGCGATCGACATGCCGGCGCGTTTACCGGCAATATCCCAGAGGGCAATATCAAGCCCGCTGAGTGCATACTGAACCGGGCCGCTGCGCCCGAACAAATGAAGCGGGCGCTCCAGGCGGCTCATCAGGTCGGCAATGTTCTCACTTGGCTCGCCAATTGCCAGAGGCTTGACGATTTGTTCGAGTGCCGCGCGGGTTGCCGGTATGACGTTGTAGCCAAATGACTCTCCCCATCCGGTCAGCCCGTCAGAGGTGGTGACTTTGACCAGCAGGTAGTTGGCTTTTGTCCAGATGCTGCCACCAAAACCAGTTGGCGGTCCGGCGTGGGAAAAAGGAACGGCGAGCGGAATGGCTTCGATCGATTCAATGGTGCTGGGCATGGGATTGTCTCCGGGCTCATGGTGGCCGATGGCTTCCAGTGTAATACTGCAGGTATTTGGATCGAGGAATAGGTATGGACACCGAATGGCAGCCGAGTCAGCGCTATCCTGACCCCAGTGTCGTTGTTATTGACGAATCGTTCGCGTCACTGATTCTGCCGCTCGCGAAAATCGAGCGCCTGGCGAGCGGATTTCGCTGGTGCGAAGGGCCAGTCTGGATAGGTGACGCGCGTTCACTGATCTGGAGTGATGTGCCGGGAAACTGTATGGCTCGCTGGGACGAGCAATCCGGCCAGACCAGCGTTTTCAGGAAACCCTCAAACAACAGCAACGGCAATACCCGGGACCGTCAGGGCCGGCTGCTTACCTGCGAACATCTTGCCCGACGGGTGACTCGGACCGAGTACGACGGGCAGATCACCGTGCTCGCGGATTCCTATCAGGGCAAGCGGCTCAATTCCCCCAACGATATCGTCTGCAAATCTGACGGCTCGATCTGGTTTACAGATCCGGTCTTTGGCATTCTGGGTAACTACGAAGGTCTGAAGTCTGACGCCGAGATCGCGCCTAACGTTTATCGCTTCGACCCGGACGGCAAGCTCAATGTGGTGGCCGAAGGCATCAACCAGCCCAACGGTCTCGCATTTTCTCCTGATGAATCGATTCTGTACGTCGTTCAGTCGAGAGGACAGCCACGCAAGATTCTGGCTCTTGATGTTGCGGATGACCTTAGCCTGGGTAATCAGCGGGTCCTGATCGACGCCGGGGCGAAAGGCACGCCCGATGGATTCAGACTGGATATTCATGGCAACCTGTGGTGTGGATGGGGTATGGGTGAGGCCGGTCTGGACGGGGTTCATGTCTTTAATCCCGATGGCCGGCTGATTGGTCGAATTGATTTGCCCGAGCGGTGCGCCAATGTCTGTTTCGGCGGGCTACATCGCAACCGTCTGTTCATGGCGGCAAGCACATCCGTTTATTCGCTGTATGTGAATACCCAGGGTGTCGCCGGCGGATGACGCGTATCAGTGTTCAAGAGGCGCTTCCGTTCGAACCGATGAGCCGTTTGATGTTGTGCCGGCTGTTCCTGGTTTTGCAGTTCATCGTTCAGCCCGTCTTTGCGCAAACCTCTGGCGAACCGATCTTCTCGCAGCAGACAAGAACTCAAATGTTGGGCGCAATAACCACCTATCAGGCGGTGCTTGATCGCGGCGGATGGCGGGCGGTGCCGGTCGGGCCTTTGCTTGAGCCGGGCGATCGGGATATCCGGATTCGCGCGGTCCGCGCCCGCTTGTTGGCGGTAGATGAACTAACCGACAAAGAGTCGCTTGCTTCAGAGCGCTACGATGATTCACTCGGTCAGGATGTACAGCGGTTTCAGCGGCGGCACGGCTTGCTCCCTGACGGGCGAATAGGTCCGGCTACTGTTCGTGCAATGTCGGTGCCAGCCGCTCACCGTTTGGCGCAGCTCCGGCTGAATTACGAACGTCTTGAAAGGCTCGCCGAATCGGTGACGGCATCACGTTATGTGTTGGTGAATATTCCTGCGCTTGAGTTGAGCGCTGTCCAGGATGGCCAGGTCGAACTCACTAGTGCGGTGGTGATCGGAAAGGCCGACCGGCAGACGCCGGAGTTGTCCTCCAGAATCACGGCCGTGAATTTTCATCCCACCTGGCATGTGCCGTTCAGTATTTCGCAGCGAGATCTGTTCCCATTGCTTAAGACTAATCCGGGCTACTTACGGCGCGAGGGTTATCAGTTTTTTCGTGGGACTGACAATCAGGAAATTCCCCAGGAACAAGTGTTAGCGCAAAAACTGACGCCACATCAGGTTTGGTTGCAAAAGCCTCCCGGCCCGACAAATCCTCTTGGGAGAATCCGGCTGTCCATGCCGAACAGTCTGGCGATTTTTTTGCATGACTCTCCTGCGAGCTGGCTTTTCTCACGACCAGCACGGGCGTTAAGCTCTGGTTGTGTTCGCGTTGCCCGAATTGTCGAGTTGAGTCACTGGCTGCTTGCGGATAAACAAGACTGGAGTCTGGATCAGATCGGTGAAGTGCTCCGCGCATCCCGGCCGCTGACCGCAGTACTTCAAACACCGGTGCCCGTCCATTTGGTTTACGTGACTGCCTGGGTAAACCAGTCGGGCGCTGTTCAGTTCAGAGATGATGTCTACGCCCGTCTGAGCGGCGCAGTCAGAGCGTCTGGTAACGGCTCGAATTGATTCGGATTTGACGGTGAACTACCTGCGCCGTATTGTTCTGACTGGTCGGCGCTGTTGAAAAATCCTGGGCTGACCAACATGAATGAAAGATGAATAAAGCATGAACAGAATAATGAATGATGGAGACAAAATGACTCACTTATGCGCGCCCTGCCAGAGCGGCTCGTCCATAAAAAAACGGCTGTTGTGGGCATCAATCGCAAGCGCGATTTCGATGGCCGCGCTGACCGTAGTGCCAGCGGCTAATGCCGAAGCACCGCTCGAAACCGACGGCGCCGAAACAGAAAGCGAAGGGGCGTTTGAGGCTGCAGCGCAGATCTTCACTGAAGAGGACTCCCGTGGGCTGGAAGTCGAAGTCGGTTATGTTCCCTTTGAGAACATTGAAATCGAGATTGAAGTCGAAACCGCTCAGAACTCTGCAGACGACCCTGCTTCGCGCGAGTCAGAGGCCGGCTTTTCACTGAAATGGGTGCCTGAACAGTCTGGTCAGGGGCTGGCTTATGGCGTCCGATTTTCGATCGGACGGGAACTCGAAGATGACCGTCAGGGCGAAAAAGAGTACGAAACCGAGCGTTCAGTCGTTGGCGTTTTTTCTTATGACTTTCAGAGTGGCCCCAAAGTTCACTTCAATATCGGCATGGCCCATGAAGCCGCGGAAGAAGAGGACGAAGAAAGCGAGTTCGTCACGATTTACGCGTTAGGTATGGAGAAGCGAATCTCGCGTCGATTTACTGTTACGGGCGAAGTCTACGGGGAGGCAAATGCCCGCGCGACACAAGCGCTCGGCCTGCGCTACAAAGCAAGCGGGGATACCAGCATCTTCGCCCGTCTTGGCCGGACGGGCGACGAGAGTTTCGCTGCGATTGGGGTTGCCTTCGAGTTTGAACCCGATTGATCGATTCTGAATGTGCGCATGAGTGTTGAATTTTTCTTCACATCCCTGGTTGTCATTCTGTTGCCTGGCACCGGTGTTATTTACACGCTGGCCTACGGGCTGGGGCGCGGCATGCGTGCAAGCGTGTTTGCTTCGTTCGGGTGCACGCTGGGGATTGTGCCGGCTCTGGTCGCTGCGATTGCCGGCCTGGCTGCGGTATTGCATACCAGTGCGCTTGCCTTTCAGGTCATCAAGTATTTAGGAGTTGCCTATTTGTTTTACATGGCCTGGGGGGTTATGCGTGAGGGCGGTGCTTTGGAAGTCTCCGAACAGCGCACGCTTGAATCGCCCGGAAGGATTATCCGTAACGGATTTCTGTTGAATATTCTCAATCCGAAATTGTCACTATTCTTTTTGGCTTTTCTGCCTCAGTTTGTCACTCAAGGCGGCGGTCGGGTGTCAGTGCAAATGCTGGTGCTGGGTTTTGTCTTCATGTTGCTGACGTTCGCGGTGTTTGTTGGTTACGGGGCGTGTGCATCCCTGGCGCGCGACTACGTGATCACCAGGCCTGGCGTCGTATTATGGTTGCGGCGCGGTTTTGCTGGTGCATTTGGCTTGCTTGGCTTGCGTCTGGCACTGGCTGACCGATAGATTTGTAACTGCCCGGAGTTCGATGCTAGGGGATGCTAGGGGATGCTAGGGCGATGATGGAGGAATTTGATGCTGGAATTGTTTATTGCGCCTGGGACTTGTGCGCTGGCCTCACATATCGCCCTTGAGGAGGTTGGCGCGCCGCATAAGCTGCATCCTGTCAGCTTTGCCAACAAAGAGCAGTCCAGTCGTGAGTTTTTGAGGTTAAACCCTAAAGGCCGGGTGCCGGTCCTGGTGACGCCGGACGGCATATTAACCGAAACGCCGGCAATCCTTGCCTATATTGCCCAGTCGTTTCCGGATGCCGGACTCGCGCCACTCAATGATGTTTTCGAATTCGCGAGGGTTCAGTCGTTCAACAGCTATCTTTGTTCAACAGTCCATGTGTCGCATGCTCATCGCATGAGAGGTCATCGCTGGACAGATGATCCTGATGCGATTGAAGCACTCAGAAAAAAAGTCCCGGAAACCGTCGCAGCCGGATTTGCCCATATTGAAGCAGATTTGTTCGCCGGGCCCTATGTGATGGGAGAGCAATACACGATTGCCGATCCGTATCTGTTCACGTTGGCACAGTGGATGCCAGGCGACAGTGTTGACCCAGCGCAGTTTCCGAAAATCGCTGCTCATGGCCGGTTGATGCGCTCCCGGCCTGCTGTCGCCAGGGCGCTCGCAGCCGAACAGCTTTAGTTTGCCTGTGCCACCAACGCTTCTCTCAGGAGTTCCAGCGAGGCTTTGGTGAACTGCCACATATTGGCTTCACGGTCGTTGCTGCCGGTCTCGACAACTCTGGTTTTGCAGACCGGGCCGTCGATCGCTATCACCGAAATGCCGGGCGGATTTCCGTAACGGGCCGGTGTTGGGCCTGCAATACCAAGCTCGCTGATTGCCCAGGTCGTCTTCAGTTGCTCTCTGGCTGTTTTGGCAAAAGCGGCTGCCATTGCTTCGGTCAGCGGTTCCAGACCTTCGAGGTCTTCACGCTTCACTTGTAGCAATATCTTGCGGGATCGCGCGGTGTAGATCACAGAGCCGCCAATGAAATATGCCGATGCGCCGGGGACGGCCAGTAGCGAGGCGGCAATCAAACCACCGGTTGACGATTCGGCCACACACACGGTCTGTTCCCGTTCTTTCAGGATTGGGGCGAGTTCCTGGGTGACGCTGCTCAGTTGAGTCATGAGATTCCAAGAGTGGTTAGTCGGGTCATCTCAATCATAGTCGTTTGCGAAAAGGACTAGACTGCCGGCTTGATCCGGGCAGGCAGATTGCAATGAATACAGCGGCAGCGGGAAAAGCAGCGGCGGTTTGGGGAGTGTTAATTCCGGCAGCGCTGGTGATGGCCATAACCATGGGCTCAAGACAGGTGACTGGCTTGTTTGTTTCCCCCATTAATACCTCGACCGGCGTTGGCGTTGCCGGCATTAGTCTGGCGCTGGCTGTCGGTCAGTTTTTCTGGGGAGCCACACAACCAGTTTTTGGCGCGCTGGCTGATAAATTCGGCGCCGTTGCTGTGATGTCCTTCGGATGTCTGTTGCTGGCAGCCGGGCTGGCGATCACGCCGTTTATGACCAGTCAGTGGGGGCTTGTTTTCGCTATCGGCGTGTTGACCGCTGCCGGCGCCGGCGCTGCCAGTTTTTCGATTCTGATCAGCCTGGCCGCGCAATATCTACCGCCTGAGCGCCGTTCATTCAGCGCGGGCTTCATTAATGCCGGCGGCTCGTTCGGACAAATGGTTTTCGCACCGGTTACCGAGCGGCTGATTGCAATTGCCGGCTGGTTTGCTGCGATGTATGCGCTGGCGGTGGCCGCCTTGCTTGCGCTACCACTAGTATGGATGCTGCGCCGGCCAGGTTCGGAGCAGGCGTCACCCGCTCCGAGCGGGTCTGCAATGCCGTCACATGCAAAATCGGCGGAGTTGACCTTGCGTAAGCAATTGAAGATTGCGCTGCGCGACCGTAGCTATCTCTTATTGCACCTGGGGTTCTTCACCTGCGGCTTTCATGTGGCCTTTCTGATTACTCATTTACCCGGTGAGATAGCGGTTTGCGGGCTGCCGGCAACAGTGGCCGGGTTCTCGATTGCGATTATCGGGCTGGCCAACATCGTCGGCAGCCTGGGGGCCGGTGTACTGGGCAATCACTACCGCATGAAATACACCTTGTTCTGGATCTACCTGGCAAGAGCGGTACTCGTGCTGGGTTATTTGATGGCTCCTAAAATTGCCTGGACGTTTTATCTTTTTTCGGCCGGCATGGGTCTGACGTTTCTGGCAACTGTTCCGCCGACCGCAGGGCTTGTTGGTAAGCTATTCGGTGTACGGTATCTCGCGACACTGTTCGGCCTGACCCTGTTGTCTCACCAAACGGGTGGGTTTCTCGGCGCCTGGCTGGGGGGCCTGGCGTTTGAAGCAAGCGGAAACTACATCTGGATGTGGTATGCCGACGCGGCGCTCGCCTTGCTTGCTGCTGTGGTGCATCTGCCGATTCGCGAGGCTCGTTTGAAGCCCGCGCTTGGCCCGGCCTGAGGGTTGGGCTTGCCGGCGCAGGCAGGGGCGAAAGAGACGATGGGTCAGGTCGCGGCAGTGGCTTGCCGGCTCAGCTGCACGGTGAGGATGCCAGCCATGATGACCACGACGCCAAGAATATCGCGCGTTGAAACTGGCTCTGCCAGAATGATGGCGGCAATCAAGACCCCAAAAAACGGGTTCAGGAAATGAAATGTTGCCGCCCGAATCGGACCTAGCTGACCGACCAACATAAACCAGATCAGCGTCGCGCCAATGCCGGGCACCAGAACCGTGTAGCTGAACGAAACCATCAGGCTGGTTGTCCAGTTCACCGTCCAGGTTTCAAACGCCATCGAGATCGGCAGCAGCGTCAGACTACCCGCCAGCATTTGAAGCCCTACCAGCATTAGCAGGTTGCGCTGGTGTGAGAAGGTTCTTCCGACCAGCAAGGTGGCGGCAGTTAGTGCAAGCAGGCCAATACCGGCCAGTATGACTCCGACTGGATCGGCGCCGGCGGCCATTCGGTGACTTGTGATGAGCATGACGCCGGCCAATCCGCCCAGAAGACCTATTACGCCAGGCAAACGCGTTCGTTCACCAAAGAAGAGCCAGTGTGCAATTGCGACCAGCAGCGGCAGCATACTGGCGATGATCACCACCAGGCTGGCATCGACCCGCTGCACGGCCATAAAACACATGCCAAGATAAACGGTATTCTGGCAAATACCCAGCACAACGACCGCAACAGACTCCTGCCGGCTCAATTGAATCTTTTGCCCGACGGCGTAAGCAATGGCGATGGCCAGTAGTCCCGAGATTGCAAATCGAACGGCAAGAATCAGCAGCGGGGGCGCATCAGCAACCGCAACCCGGGCTGAAGTAAACGCGCTCGACCACATGATCGAAAACGTCAAGCCAATTAGTATTGCGCGCAGATTCAGAGGCTGGCCCGGTGCTGTGATGGTTGTCGATACGGAATAAAGAGGCTTGTCGGGGCCCGCTTGGTAGTTACTTGCTGCGGTGGTAAGTCAGCGCTCTGGTGATGCAGTCGCGCAGCGCAGAAAGGGGCAGACGGCCGCTTGCCTGGAGCACAATGGCCCGGTTGCCTTCGAAGTTCAGCTCGTCTGGATACAGGCGCCGGAATGAGCCGATCAGCGTGGTCTGGCAATTGAAGTACAGGCCGAATTGCTCCGGTTTCGTGGCTTTCCAGGCAACCCGGATGGTCGTGCCACTCTTGCTTGAGTCCGTCAGATAAGCCGGTTCCCCCCATTTCAGGGTTTCCGTCAACGGCCCGACGCCATCAGTTGCTGCAGCGGTCTCGAAAATCAGTTTGCGAATGTTCTGAACTTTTCGGCGCATCGCCGGCGGGTAAGTCTTCAGCACTTCGGCCACGGCTGCGGGTACGGGCGGTAGGGTCGTCTGGGTCATTTCAGTGTCTCTAGCGGCAGATAAATATCCGTTAGCAATTCGGTAGGCGCAACCTCTTGCGGATTGTTCAGATACTCTTCAAAAGCGGGTGCATCGGCTGCGTCATAACCTGAAGCAGGCAACCAGACGCCGTACAACCATCTATACGCGTCTTTCATGTCGGCATAGGGGCCTTGATAGTTAAGCCGGGCGTAGAGTCCACCACGGATTGTGATCGCTTGGACCGGTGCGGCGAGTTCAACCGTTGTATCAATGGTTGCGCATCCGATTGAACGAAGCTGCGCAGCGGCCTTGAGGTCAGGGTCATCGTAGAACAATGCCAGCATTCGTGTCTCCTGGTTCAGGGCGCCCAGCCCGGCCAGCGCGGCAAAGAGCTGGCCAATCGCCTGATCAATGCCCAGGTATTCGCCTTGATGAGCGACGCCAGCACAAGACAGCGCGGGCACATCCAACACCTCGACCGGGAAGCGGTCGGGCCCTTGTGCGGCCAGTGCTATCTTGAAAGCGGCGTGAGTACCATTGGCCCGGTAGTCGGCTGGCGATTTCGCGTATGCTTGTTTGAACGCCCGGGTGAACGACTCAATCGCCGTGTACCCGGCCCGCGCAGCAATGTCTTTGATGGGTTGATCGCTGTTGGCGAGTCTTTCCGCTGCCCGTTGCAGTCGCAGTCGCTTGACGGTGTTGGCAACCGTCTCGCCGCGCATCGCGGTAAAAATCCGATGCCAGTGATACGGGGAGAGGTGCGCAACCTCGGCCAGACGGTCAATCGAAATATCGTCTTCAAGATGGTCGTAAATGTAGTCCATCACACGACCAAGTCGCTGTTGATGGGTGTTGGTTCGGGTTGTTGGTGACATGACTGATTCCCTGGTTTGTTGAACAAATCCAGTGTCACATGAGGCGACTTGATAAATCCTGCTGACTTTGGATCAGTATGGCAGCAGCGAGGGCCGGCGCCATCGGATGGCGCCAGCCTTCATCGGGTGATCAGGCCTGGTCGCGCAGGTGGCGACGTAGAATCTTGCCGCTGGCTGATTTCGGGATGGCATCAATAAACTGAACCTGTCGAACCTGTTTGTAGCTGGCGACATGTTCTTTGACGAACGCCTGGATTTCTTCGGCAGTAGCGCTGGCATCCGGCTTGAGGGTGACAAAGGCCTTGGGCAGTTCGCCGGCTTCTTCGTCGGGCATGCCGATGACGGCCACATCTGCGACAGCCGGATGTGTGATGATCAAGGCTTCGAGTTCTGCCGGTGCGACCTGAAACCCCTTGTACTTGATTAACTCTTTGACCCGGTCGACGATCATCATGTGGCCGTCTTCATCGAAACGAGCAACATCACCGGTGTGTAGCCAGCCATCCGCGTCAATGGTGGCGGCGGTTGCTTGTGGATTGTTCAGATAGCCTTGCATCACCTGTGGGCCACGGACCAGCAGTTCGCCGTCTTCGTTGACGCCAAGATCGTTGCCTTGATCGTCAATGACCCGGGATTCGGTGTTATTAATCGTGACCCCGTTTGTGCCTGGCTTGAAGTCACTACCAACCGTGATGTGACTGACCGGGCTAAGTTCGGTCATACCGTAGCCCTGAATGACCGGACATCCGATGCGCTTGGAGGCTTCTTCAGCAAGGTCTCCGCCCAGAGGCGCAGCGCCGGAAAAGATCCGTTTCAGGCTGGTGATATTAAATTTGTCAACGATGGGATGTTTGGCCAGCCCCAGGACAATCGGCGGGACGGCGAAAAAGTGGGTGACTTTGTACTTCTGAATTAACTCCAGCACTTGTTCCATATCGAAACGCGGCAACGTCAGGACAGTCACGCCATCTGCCAGCAGACTGTTCATTAATACCTGCATGCCGTAGATGTGAAAAAACGGCAGAACCGCCAACGCTGAGTCGCCGTGAACATAGCCGGTGCAGGCATTGGTCTGAGCCAGATTTGCGACCAGATTGTAGTGACTGAGCATCACACCTTTCGGCAGGCCGGTGGTGCCTGACGAATAAGGGAGTGAAACGGTTTGGGTTTTGACCTCTATTGGGACCTGGCTGATGGCATCGCCCATCAGTTCATCGAGTGACCGGGTGTTTTCCGCACCGCCAATCGCAAAAATCTCGGTTACGGGGGACTCTGAAACAGCTTCGCGCGCGGTATCGATAAATGCGGGAATCGTGACCAGCAGGCGGGCGCCTGCGTCATTGAGCTGAAAGCGGACCTCTTCGGCGCCGTATGTCGGGTTGACCGTCGTGACCACGCCGCCGCAGACCGCCACTGCGTGGAAAACGACAGCATATTCCGGAATATTCGGTGCCATCAGGGCGAGCGTATCGCCCGGCTTGAAGCCATAGGCTTGCAGGCCGCCGGCGAGGCGATGGATGGCGTCGGAGAGTTGCCCGAATGTCAGGGTGCGGCCGGTCGGCGCATCAATAATGGCTGGATGATCGGGTATCTTGGCAGCCTGACGCAGTACAAACTCGGTGAGCGGTACTTCAGGAATGTCGATAGTCGGTAGCGGGCTTTTAAAAATATGTGTTTTCATCCCACCGGAGTGTACTGATTTCCCATTCGGGCGACCAGTCAGGCGGAAGACTCAAACCTGGGTTTTCCCTGAAATTGAAACTGAAGTTCAGATCAGGAGACAAAGACATGCAGGTAAGTGGAAAGGTAGCCGTCATCACCGGCGGTACCGGCGGAATCGGTCAGGCAATGGCGAGAGTTTTTCTTGCTGCAGGGGCGGCCGCTGTTGTTATTTCCGATCTGGATAAAGCCAAAGTCGAGTCGGTTGCCAAGGCAATCGGATGCGAGGGGATCGCCTGTAACGTGACGGACGAGCGGCAACTGCAGGATCTGGTGAAGCAAACGATTGACCGTCACGGACGGATAGATCTGTTTTGTTCAAATGCGGGCGCTGCAATCCCAGGCGTGCTGAGTGACGCCCCGAATGACCTCTGGCAAGGTCAGTGGGATCTGCATGTCATGGCCCACTTGTATGCGGCCCGTGCTGTGTTGCCCGGCATGATTGAGCGCGGCGACGGTTACTTGCTCAATACTGCCTCAGCGGCCGGCTTACTCGCGGCAATAGATTCTGGTCCGTACACGGTTTCAAAGGCGGCGGCGGTAAAACTGGCCGAGTTTCTCGCGATCACCCACGGGGATGATGGCATTAAGGTTTCAGTGCTCTGTCCGCAAGGCGTCAACACGGCGATGGCGCCCAAGAGTCTTGGCAGTGGCCAGACTGACGGCATCATCGAGGCCGACGAACTGGCGCAAGTGGTCTTGCAGGCAATAGACGAGGAGCGTTTTCATGTTTTGCCGCACCCCGAGGTAGAGGAATATGTCCGGCGCAAAGGGGATGATGTTGATCGCTGGATCAAAGGTATGCGGCGGTTGCGCCGGGAGTCGATCGCCGGGGGAACCCGATCCTGAGACCGGAGCAGAGCGGGGTCCCGGCGGATGGCTCCGCTTAGTTCGCGATAATCAGCGGGAACATCTCGCTGTCGAGTTTGTCACCGGGGGCGAGTTGGCTGTTGTGCAATGGCGCCGAGGTGCCAACCCTGGGGTCGTAGCGCACATCGTCCCCGGTGTAGCGGATCGTATAGCCGCGACGCCGTAGTTGCAGATCGGTGTTGCCGCCCGCGCCATGCACTGTCATGCCATTAAAGACATAACAATCCCCTGGGTTTAAATCCCAGGACAGCAGTTGATAGTCATCGCGATTTGATTCTATGTCGGGAATCTCCTCGTAATCCGGGTTGATGTCGTAGCCTATCGTTTCGGTCTCGCCGAACTGTCGTGGTTGAAACCAGCGGTCCCAGCGGTTGGAGCCGCTGATAAACTCAAGCGCGCCACTGTTTTTACGAACCGGGTCGAGGGCAATCCAGAGCGAAATCACCTGCTTGCCGCTAATTGGCCAATAGGGTTGATCGTTATGCCACCGGGTCCGGTTTTTTGTGCCGGGCTCTTTGACGAACAACTGGTCGTAGAGCAGGTTGACCTGACCGCCTTCGAAAAACTGTTGGGCTATTGTGGGCAGGTAGGACTCCAGGCAAAACTCCCGGAAGATTTCATCGTGTTGCCACAGGCGAAGATTGCCGTGGAATCTGCCCTGGCCGTCGCTGGGCTTGTAGCCGTGAAAGTACGGGCCGGGCGACTCAATATCGCGCTCAATTGCCGCGCGAAGTAACTCGACCCACTCGGCGCTGACCGCAGAGCGCAAGACTGTTGCACCATGCTCGGCATATTCGGCTCTTGCCTGCGCGGGAACAGCGAACAGATTGATCATGTCAGCCTTGCTTGACGAATGAAACCGGCTTCAGGATCTTGGTGACCTGACTGAGTACATAGCCGGCTTCCGCACTGATCTTCAGGTAATCCAGCCATTCCTGATCCGCCATCATTGCGGCGCGGCGGTTAGCCCGGTCGGCGGCGTCTTTGTAAACCCAGATGTGTACATAAGAGTTCACATCACCGTTATCGGTGGTGGCATAGACGATTGGTGTGCCGAGGTGCTTCTCCTGTAAATGCCAGCCGTGTTTTTCGTACAGGGCGAGATGTTTGCCGACCGTGCCGGCTTTGCAGGTATAGGTGCGATGGTCGAAGATCATTCGGGTTTTCCTTCTGGAAGCCTGGCTTGGACGCCGGTGAGTTGTTCGTATGCTTTGATGACGGCGGTACAACTTTCATCGCCGTGCCCCATGATGGACGCAAGCGCGTAGGTTTGGTGGACCGACTCCGCCATAAAACCTGGCATGCCCGCGTCTTCAAGCCAGCGAGCGTAGTAGCGGACGTCTTTTTGTGCGTTAGCGAGTGACATATGTGGAGTGAAGTCCCGTTCGAGGGTTTGCTTGCCGTACAAATCCATCATGCCAGAGCGTCCGCCGGCCGCAGAAATAATGTCGATGACTTTGGTCATATCAAGACCGTCGCGGGCCGCTAGCGCAAAGCCTTCGCACCAACTGGCGACATTGGCGAACGAGATATAGTTATGAATCAGTTTGAGGCGAATCGCGTGACCGGCCGGCCCGACGTGGAAGACGTTTTCTGCATAAGCATCGAATACCGGCTGCAATTTGGTCAGTTGTTCTTCAGAGCCGCCAAACAAGACGTTGACTTCGCCGCGGTCAGCATGAGCGGGCGTGCGCGTCATTGGCGCTTCCGCGTATTCGACTCCGGCTGCCGCGCAGGCCTCGCGCATCAGATCAACATGTTGTGGGGAGACCGTCGTGTGATCGAGCAGGGTGGAGCCGGGACGCATCGAGTTCAGCAGGCCGTTGGCTCCCAGAAGGAGTGACTGCACGGCTTCTGCGGTTGAGATGCAAATCGCCAGTACGTCTACTGATGCCGCCAGGTCGGTCAGGTCAGCGGCACGGGTGGCGCCTTGTTCGACTGCATGTTGAACGGCCGGCTCGCGTAAGTCATGCACGCAGACCGCGAACGAGTGTTTCAACAGGTTTTTGACCAGGCCGGCGCCCATGCCGCCCAGTCCGATAAAGCCGATAGCTGCTTTTTGCATGCCGGATTCCGTCTCAATGATGGTTTTAGCCCAACACCATAATAGAAGATTACCGGTTTGCGGTTCTTAAGGTCTTACTGGATGGCGCAGCATGTTGATCGCAATCAGCAGGATGCCGAGTCCGACCATGGCCGGTGCGAGTGTTATGGATAGCTGGTGTAACTCGTCACTGGCCGAGCGGCTGACAAGCTGAGCACCTGCGTCTGAATACTGCAATGCTTTGTCGGTAAACATCAGGATGCCGCCGGTCAGTAGCAACCAACAGCCAGGTTGACGGGGCCGTAGTAACACCCAGATAAAGCCCGCGGCCAGAAACAGGAATGGATTGAGCATCTGCTGTAGCAGTGTTATTGCGGTTTCGGTGGTGCTCATAAGACGGTTAGAGGCGGCTATGATGCTGATGAGGCATCGTGCACTGCGCGGCCAGCAGAACGGAACAGATACCAACGATAAACCAACCGCAATGGCCAGCCAGTTCACATAAGCCGGTTCCCGGGTTGCCTGAATCGAAAACCAGCGAGATGAGTTGCTGATCTCCCAGTAACGAAAAGACACCGCCAGTGGCAATCAACACACCCAGTATCCGGTGACTGGTACGAAACCCGAGAACCGTGCCGGCGCCCACCACCAGGAAGGAGGCGACCGCCAGGGCCAGTGCGTGGACATCTTCGAGAGAAAGAGAGTCAACCATGAATCACCATCCAGTGGGATTTGGAGAGGCTTGAGTCGGTATTGTTGTCTCTGGTTTGAGCAATTGAAATCGCCGAGCCGGGTTAATTACAATGGGCGATTTCGCATGGGAACTGTCGGTTGAAGATTAAGCAGGTAATCCTGATACGTAAAGATCTGAAGATGCGCCGCGGCAAGGAAATTGCTCAGGGGGCGCATGCTGCGATGGCGTTTCTGGTGAGTCAGTTACGCAACCAGCCGCTTGATCCGGCCATGACGGTTGCACTGGACCCGGCAACACTGCAATGGCTTGAGGTCGGAGTGGCCAAAATCTGCCTGCGGGTCAATTCCGAACAGGAACTGATTGACTGTCACGATCAGGCGCGCGACCTAGGCCTGAAGGCCTACTTGATACGGGATAGCGGTCGTACCGAGTTTGGGGGCGTGCCCACGCTGACGGCTTGTGCCATCGGCCCTGACGATGAAGCCTTGATCGACAAAGTAACCGGTGCGCTTACCCTGTATTGAATGCGCGCAGGAGAGGCGAACTTGCGTCAGATGCGATAGAACTCGGCGGCAGATCCGTAAAACAGTCGTTCGCGGTCAGTGATCGAGAAATCTTCGGTCATGCGTTTGTAGTCCCGCCACAGCGTATCCATGTTCACCCGCAAACCATCCACCGGAAAGTTCGACGCAAACATGCAGCGTTCGACGCCGAACAAGTCGATGGCTTCCAGAACCAGCTCTCGGTTACTTTCGTAATCCCATGGGCCGTCCGGCAGGCACAAGCAAGACAGTTTGCAAAAACAGTTGTCTCTGGCTGCCAGGTCTTTCATGCCGGCACGCCACATTTCAAGACCGTCGGCAGAGCGGTCCCAGGGAAACCCGGTATGGTTCAACACGACCGGCGTGTCAGGGATGGTCTGCAGGACTGTCGCCGCTTCCTGCAGATGCCAGGTCGGCACCCGTAAGTCCCAGGACAAATTAAAACGCCGCAGCTGTTGCAGCCCGGCCAGCCATTGCGGGTCGGTCATGGTGCCGGCAGAGCCGGGAAGCGAGCCATTCGGATTTGAGCGGGTGACTGGTTTGGAGCGAATCCCCCGCACCAGCGGAAACTGCGCTTGTTGCTCCAGAATGCTCTGCGCGTCGGGCGTATGAAACCAGGCATGGGCCACGATTGCACCCGGCATTCCCTGAGTCTTGTTGAGACTGGTGAGCCACTCGGTTTCCAGAAGCTGTTGGTCCCGGCTGCATTCAGCCTCGACGTGAACGGTCTGCACGATATTGTGATTTGCCGAATCGCGGCGGTAGTCGGGCGGAAGAAAGTCGCTTTTCAGGGCGTCGTTTTCGCCAAGAAAAAAAGGCTCCGGCGCTTCATCCTGTAGCCAGGGGTAATAGATTGAACCATTGCTCAGATCCCAGAAATGGTGATGAGCATCAATAATTTTTAGTTCTGACATAAGCAGTGATGGTACGCAGTAATCAAGCGGGAAAGAAGAGCTGATCTTGATCGGCACGTAGCGACCATAAAGTTGACTCAGCAGGGGGGCACAATTGTTCGGTCTCAAGCATTGCACCAGCCGGAACATCGCTGGCCAGTATCTGGTCAGCAGCCATGTAATACGGAATTGGAGCACTGGCGCGGGCTGGCTGTGCCGGCAGCAGGAGTGCCTTCAAGCCGTGAATGGAGTGGCGGGGACCCATGGTCAGTCGGGTTCCCGCTCGTAGCGGCTCAGTCGTTTGTGCGACCAGGTCGTAGCGGGGGGTGAATTGCGCCGCTGGCTGCCGGTCTTGGATGGTCTTAAACAAGGTGGCCGGCGCTTCCAGCCCGAGCAAATGAACCGGGTTGTGCAGCAAACCATAGCGTCCGTCTGCTGAGACGGGGATGCCTTTGCCTCGTAATACTGCCCAGGTGGCCGGATCGTCACACTTAACGATGACAAAAACGCCACCGGCGAAGCTCAATTCGTCAGGGCGACGCAGGCAATTGAAGATATCCAGTGAGCCACTATGGTCGAGCAGGCCGCCGTCACTGCGCGGCCTGAACAGATGCGGCAGTTCGACCGTTCTGGCAATCGGCGCATGCAAAGACGGCGAAGCGGGGTTCAAATCCGTGGCATTGGCGATCAGGCCCAACTCGCACAAATCCGGAGTGGTGGCATGGGGCCATGACGACATGAGCCTGGCGCGGGCGGCAACCTGATCCGTGGCGTTGGCGTCGGTAGAGGCCCAGAGGCCGGCAAGGCCGGGTGTCGATTCCTGGCGATTGTTGGCGGTGACTTGTTCGCCTGACAGGTCGGCTACAAAGTCGTACTCACTGGCTTTGCCTGCGCAGACTACTTCCAGCCCGAGGTGACGCGCCCATTGAATCAGCCCGACCGCCAGACTAGGCTGATCACCGTCCACGATTGTGCTGAACACGCCGGCTTGTCGCGCTCGTTCCTGCAGGATCGGACCGACAACGGAATCGCACTCCTTGCTGACCATGGCGACATTGATTTTGTTGGCTATTGCTGTCAGCGCGACTTTTGCTGCTGACTCGGGGGCGCCGGTGGCCTCAACGATAAAGTCCAGCGGTAAATGGGTCAGCAAGCGAGCATCCGTGACCGCGACCAGATCGGTACGGTCGAATGCCTGGCTGACTTGCGCTGTTGTCCCGCACACGCTGACTTTGTCGCGCGGCCAGCCGGCCGTCATCGCGGCCTCAACGATCTTATTGGTATCCGGATCGGCGGCCGCGGCGACCCGCAGCCCTTCGGCTCGACCGGAACGAAACAGAAACGAGCTGCCGAATTCGCCAACACCGACCAAGGCGGCGCAGATGGCGGGTGGGTCGGTGGGATCTTGTACTGACCGAAACATGTCGTTCTCCGTTTTGCCCAGGTTCATCTGTGGCGTGATTGTGCCGCACCTGGTCGGTCATCCGGATAGCGGGACGGGCTTGACTGCGTCCGTACTCTTATGTACGCTTGGTTTTCCGTATAGATGTGTACGGATTAGAAAATCTGGAGCCGAAAATGAAGTATCTGACTTGTGTCCTGGGATCTATAGTCGTGACGCTGCTGGCGCTGATGGCAGGGTTCTTCTACGCCTTCTCCGTGTCTGTGATGCCAGGGCTTGACCTGACTGAGCCAACCGTGGCGATTCCCGCGATGCAAAAAATAAATGAGGCGGTTCGAAATCCGGTTTTTTTCGGTACGTTTTTTCTCACGCCGGTTATCGCGATTCTGGCCGCCCTGGTAGCCTGGTTCGGCGGACTCAGAAGCGCTTCGTTCTGGTTTGCAATGGCCGCCGTCCTCTATTGCCTGCTGGGCTTCCTGCCTACTGTCGTTGTCAATGTGCCGATGAATGAAGCGCTGGCTCTGGTTGCAGATCCTGCGCCGGCCCTATGGGCCGCGTATTCGAGCGAGTGGACGCAATGGAATACGATCAGAACAGTCACGACAACCGTGGCATTGCTGGCTGCACTAGTGGGGTTACAGGCGATTCGATGGCGCAAGACCGGTGCATGAAAAGCTGGTCTGGTTAGCTGGCTCCGGCCATTGGTCATGACCTGCTCGCCAGTGGTCTATTGAATCATCCTGCGGTGATCAAAAGAGCTTCCAATAGGGTATCGCCTGGAACCAGGCGCTATCACTTGGAGTGAGTTCGAATGAGACCGGACAACATGACCCATACATCCGTTCGACAATTGCAGAACGATTTTGAGTTAACCGCCCAGCCTGACTCGCTGGCTGAGAAAGAGCGCGAATTTAAGCGCCGCCCTGGTGTCGAACCGGTGATGGCGACTCTGGCACAGGCGCTGGAAGCGCTGGAGGCAGAGCAGCACTAATCTGCCCCGAACCCGGTTACTCGCAGCCAGGCGTACGCAAGTCGATCGCATCAATCGTCAGGGTGCGCCCCGCATCCGCATAAAACCACAGTCGAATCGCGCTCGTACCGGTCGGTGCCGAAGCGGTCAGACTGAGCGCACCGGTATCCTGCCTGGGACCAAGGGTTGCCACTTGCTCGCCGATTTCAAGGTTCGAGCTGTCCAGGAAGTCGATGCCGAATCCTGCCCAGCCGCTATTGCCGGAACTGAGGTAGTTGCCCGATAAGACAAAACCAGCGCCGGCCGACGCCGGGAGGGTCGTACTGATCCATCCCGCTTCGAATTGCACCGCCTGGTTGCCATTGCCTGCAATCGAAACCAGTTGAGGATTGACCGAACTGATCCAACCGGCCAGGCCGGAGTCGAAGCCGCCGTTTGCCAACTGGTTGCAACTGGTGCCGGCAAGATCATCGGTTACCTGCCAGGCGAAACTGATCTGAGTGGTGTTCTGGCCGTCACTGGCTGAAATCACAACAGTGGTGGACACAGCGCCGGTTGCAATGCCGCTGATGACGCCAGTCGAAGAGTCAATCGTCAGTCCTTCAGGTAAATGGCTGGCCGAATAAGTGATCGACTCCCCTTCAGGGTCCGTACCGTTGAGACTCAGATTAATGCTCGCACCGATCTGATGAGTCTGGTCGCCTGGATTGGCGATGAATGGCGCCTGGTTGCCGGCATTGCCCGCACGGCAACCGGATTTTCGTAGATTCAAGTCGTCCAGAATCAGTGTGCGACCCGACTGACTGTAGAACCACGGGCGAATAAACCCGGCGTCGAAAGGGACCTGGACCTGCAGTGAAAATGCTGCATAACTGTCGGCAGTATCCAGGCTGCGTACCACTTCACCGATCTCGTTGCCGCTGGCATCAACAAAGTCAACACCGAAGCCAGCCCACTCTGAACCGGCACTCTGGTAGAAACCGGAGAAATCGTAGCGGGTGCCGGGGCTCGCCGGGAGGACTTGCCCCAGGTAGCCGTTGTTCAATACCAGTGCGCGGCTTCCCGAGTGGGCTGTACTGGTCGGGGTCGGGTCGGCATTACTGGCCCAGTTACCCAGGCCCGATTCAAAGCCGGGATCAGAGAACAGATTGCAAACCAGATCATTGCCGCCGATTGCCGGATCGAGTGGGTCGAGGTCGTCAACGTCTGGTACGCCATCGTTGTCGTCATCATCATCGGCGTTGTTTCCGGTGCCATCGCCGTCAGTGTCCAATTGCTCGGTGGGGTCGAACGGAAACGCATCCTGATTGTCAGGCGTGCCGTCCGAATCACTGTCGATGATTTCATTGTTCAATATGCCATCAAGATTGCTGTCGAGCGCAAGTCGTGTCGACATACCAGTCGCGACAATCGTGAAGGTAATGGGTCTGCCGTTGCTCGCCTGGGTCAGCAATTCTGCCCGGCTTGCCGTTTCGCCTGTAGCGTCAGCCGCGAAGGTCTGGCCACTGCGCAGAACGAAGCCGCGCTGGACGTCATTAATATTGCCGTGCGCGACCAGTTCAGCCCAGGCGCTGGTATTGGCGATCGTGATCAGCCGATCAAGTCGGGCCAGGTCGTCCGCAGACGGATTGCTCCCGATCGTGATCTGCTGGCCGACTCCGGCATGGGGCGCTTGACGAATTTCACCGTTGGCCAGCGGTCCTTCCGGGCCTTCGAGCGTAAGGATTTCCGCCAGGAATTCCCGGGTTCTGGACGCCTCAAAAAGATCTGCGCCACCATGGTGGAAAAAGCCGAACCCGGAGCGCCCGAATGTGAAACCAATTTTGTCGTATAGGGCCGGCAGAGTCGGCGCGACGACGTTTGAACCGACTTCCGGGTTGGCGCCGAAATTGCGGGTCGCCAGTGTCTGGCCTGAATGGCACATCAGGCAATTGTTGGAGTTGCCGCCGCCTCGTAGCGCATTGGTCCGGCCGACCTGGACCCGGTTGGAGGTTGCGGTTGAACCGTCTGGCAATACAACTGTAGTCGGGCGGGTGTTATCAATATTCCGGTACGGGTTGGGCGGGAGCCAGAGCGTGCGCAGATAGTCTTTCATTGCCGCCATTTCAGCGGATCCAATCTCCGAGTCACGGCCCATCAGGTTCACATAGGTCGGGTTAAAACTGTCTATCGACGGTTTGTCTCCGCGCCAGTGAAAGTTTGGGTGCTCCATGATGTCGAGCAGCGTCTGCGTCACCATGACTTGCTTGTTGCTGCTGATCGTAGAGGTGCCGATCACATTGCCTGGCAGGCTGTTGCTGGCCCGGTCAATGGTGAGTTGTCTGTCTTCACCGTCGCTTAATTGCCATCCCAGGCGGTCTGTCCGTGAGTCGACATGGCAGGACGCGCATGACAAGTGACCAGTCCCTGAAGTCAGGTGCGTATCGTAAATAAAAGGACGACCGGCCTTTATTGCAGCCGGTGTCGGATCGTCAAAAGCGATTTGCGAGATTTCAGTCAGCCCATTCAGATCGATGATCGAAATCGATCCGGCGAACTTGTTCATCACAAAACCCAGATTCGCCGAATCGTTCAGGACGATACCGGTCGGGCCCTGGCCGACGCTGAACTGCGAGACCCGTCCATTGTCGGTGTTGATCACCGCAATATTGTTGGACCCCATACCCGTCACGAATGCCTGTTGGCCGTCGTTTCGCCAGGTAATAGCGCGTGGGTCCCCAAGCGACAGTTGTCTGAGCGTTGGCGCCACGGTAGGCGAACTGTAGTCAAGATGCGGATTGAGATCGCTGATGGTGGCGTTGCCAAGACCCGGACCAGTAAAGTTTGCAACCTGGACCTTGATGAATTTGCCGTTCAGTGCTGGCTCGCCGGCAATATCGTTCAGCGCTTCCGTGCCAACGGCATAGACTTGCTGGCTGACCGGATGGACCCCGACGGCCATCACCATATTCATCAGCCGGCGCCGGTATTCGACGGTGAGTGTGCCGGTATCGATAATGGCGACGTCGTTATCCGGATTGAGATTGTCACGGACAATACTGCCACCGGCGCCAAACGCGGTGCCGTTCTGCCTGGTGCCATTGCCGGACTCAAAAATCGCGGCATACACGGTCTGACCGTCAGCCGAGACGGCAAGCGAGCGAGGGTCCTCGCCGTCAATACTCACAACCTGCGCTGGTACATTGAGGTCGTTTAGGTCGAAAACATTGATCGAATTGGCTTCTGATGCAGTGACGAAAGCCTTGTTAGATCCTGCAAACACAACATCGGCCGGTTCGTTGTCCGTGGACAAGGTTCGAATGACAGTCTGCCGGCTCAGGTCAACGATGCTGATCGAGTCCGAGATGTGATTGACAACCCAGACTTCATTATTTGATCTGGCCCGAACCGTCACCGGGTCCATGCCGACCGGAATAGACGCGATTGCCGTCAGTTGATTACCGGTGAGTCGCCAGACTTCCAGTTTGTGGGCCGCCGTATTGACGCCGACCAATGTATTGCCATCGGGTGTCAGGTCGATCGGATGGACATGAGGCGATTCAAAATTAATCAGACCGTTAAGTGGCGAAATGATCCGGTCAGCTTTGGTCACCGGCGTGTTCGCACGCACCGCTTGTGCCATTTCCTTGCCACATCGGTTCGCCAGTTCCAGATTGGCTTCCAGCAGCGGGTCATTGGCGTGGATACTTATTTTTGACAAGCTGACGGCCAGTGGTGTCTGACATTGTGCGGAGAGCTTGCTCAGAAAGATATCGTTCGAGTCTTGCGGTGCCTGATCGCTCTGACTGCCGCAGGCGGTGAGCGCAATAAAGGCGGCGCCTGACAATGACCGGCGCAACAGTCTGCCGAGTCCGAAACTGGATGCTGTCATGATTGGGTGTGCGATGAAGAGGGGTTGTTCTCGAAGTGTGCGGCTGCGCCAGGGTTCCTACCGTGATCAGTGTCACAATCTGGTCTCAAGGGCGTGCCCGGCACGCTGACCTGTCATCAAGCTCATACGGAGTGCGCCTCGCCATGGGAATCAAAACCGAACAGACCGTAGACGACAACATGCCGGTACTGGTTGGTTGTTCGCAGCTCACGCAAACAGAGTCAGACCCGGCGCTTGCCCAGTCGCCGATGGCGCTGACTGCCGATGCCGCTTTCGCCGCGCTCAGGGATACCGGCATCGGCGATACGATGCTCGCGCAACTGGATACCATTGCCGTTATCCGCTCGTTTTCAGATACCAGTTGGCGCTTTGCCTGTCCGTTCGGCCAGGTGAGCAACCCACCGGCCTCGTTGGCCGGCCGCTTGGGGGCCAGTAGCGCCGCGCGCCTGATTTACACAGAAGCAGGCGGCAACATGCCTCAGTGGTGTGTCAACCGGCTGGGCGAAATGATCAGTCGTGGGGAAGTCGGTTCAGCACTGATTGCCGGTGGCGAAGCGCTGGCGACCCAGAAAGCGGCGCAGCGCGCTGGACTGGCGCTTGACTGGGCCGAAGAAACCGGCGGCAAAGCGCAGTCCTGGGGTGTGCCCCGGCGTGGTTGGTCGGATCTTGAGGACCGTCATGGGATGCGCGGTGCCATCTATGCCTATCCGTTGTTTGAACAGGCGATTCGAGGCGCGTTGGGCAGAAGCCTTGCAGCCCATCAATCAGCGCTCGGAGAATTGCTCGCCCATTTTGCCGCAGTGGCCGCGGCCAATCCGCTGGCCGACCGGCGTGACGGCTTCAGCGCGAACGAAATCTCTCAGGCACACGCGGGAAATCCGTACATCGGATTTCCCTATACCCGCCTGATGAATGCAAACGCTTTTATTGACCAAAGTGCCGCTCTGATCATGACCAGTGTCGGGCGCGCCCGTGCACTGGGAATTCCCCGCGATAGATGGGTGTTTCTGCATGGGTACGCCGATGCGCATGATCACTGGTTTGTGACCGACAGGCGGGATTTTCATTCGTCGCCGGCAATGACGGCGGTGTTTGCGGCAGCGCTGGAAATGGCTGATGTATCGATCGATCAGATTGACCAGTTGGACTTGTACAGTTGCTTCTCCAGTGCAGTTGAAGTTGCCTGTTCGTCTCTGGGAATTGCAAGCAATGATTCGCGCGGTCTGACAATCACCGGTGGGTTGCCATATTTTGGCGGACCCGGTAACAATTACGTCACGCACTCGATCGCCCAGATGATGACCGAATTGAGACAGCGACCCGGAAAACTGGGATTGGTTACCGCAAACGGGAATTATCTGACTAAGCATTCGGCAGGGGTTTATTCAACCGAACCGCCCGCGGGTTTGTTGCCGGCGCCGGCCGATCTGCAACCTGCGCTCGATCAGGGCGAGAGTCCGGTAGTCGTCCCGCTTGCTGACGGAACGGCGCAGGTAGAAACCTGGACGGTCATGAATGATCGCCAGGGGCCGTCCCAGGCGATTGTTATCGGTCGCTTGTCGGGTGGCGAGAGATTTATCGCGAACACTCCCGAGGATGCTGACTTACTACATCTGATGCAAAACCAGGACTTGCTAGGCGTTTCCGGGCGGGTGAGCCATGACGGCACCACCAATCTATTCGTGCCGCAGATCTAACGTTCGTTATGCACCGGGGCAAGACAGTTGCGGGCTGTTTGTTTCATCACACTGACGCCCCAGAAACGCGGGCTCAGAACTGATTTTTGTGCGTTGATCTGCCGCGCCCTGGTGACTGGATTCCGTACCACCGCAACCGCTGACAAGACTGCCAGTCAACAAGGCTGCAATAGTAATAGTGCTGCAATAGCGGGCTCTGGAGAAAGACGGTGATGGCTTCATGGGTCCTCGTTTGACGGGCAGGACGGTCGAGCCGGCCTTGTTTGTCGGTATTGTTCCGGCATCCGCAAGGCGGGGTTGTGACAGATATCACGCATTGAAATAGAGGGCGGCGGCCCCGTACGCATTGCGGCTGACTGGCTCTCTTGTTAATCTTGGCGTGCGCGCTGCGAATTGCCGTCAGCGCCTGACAAAACTAAAACCAGGAGATGATGATGCGTTTACGAACCGTTGTAGCGACAGGCTCACTGTTGCTGTCGTCGGGTCTGATGGCCGCCGGCCCGGCTGTTAATGACGAACCCCTGACCGAAAAATGGTCACCCACCGAATGGGGCGCCGATGACAAAATCGGTGCTGTTAACCGCACCACGCCAGCAATCGTGATGAACGCGGTTGGTCTGGTCAAGAAAGGCAAGGTCGCGACACTCGGAAAAGTCTATGCCGGCGATGCACCGGCGTTCGGCTCACGCGGCTGGCGCATGACTATTCCCGGTCTGCCAACTGGCGGGCCGTTTGGGGATCAGCAAATGGTGTACAACGACGAATATCTGTCCACCGAGATTGGCCAGATCGGCACTCAGTTTGACGGACCGGGCCATATCGGCGTCACAACCTCAAAAGGGATGTACTTCTACAACGGCCGTTTTCTCAAGGACAAAGATATTACGGCTTACGGTGTTGGCCCACTGGGGGTTGAACACGTTGCGCAAAAAGGCTTTGTCTGTCGAGGCGTGCTTCTTGATGCGGTGGCATTGCGGGGCGGTCAACTACCAATTCCCAAAGAGAATGACCCAGCCGATCCCGGCATCATTACGGCCGATGACGTGAAAGCGATGGTCAAGAACCAGGGCATTGCCGAAATTGGCGAGGGCGATTGTGTTTTTCTCTATACCGGTCACGGCAACATCTGGGACCCGAAAAAATGGGATACCTTTGACGCGGCTGAAAAAACCAAACGAGTTGCCAAGTTCAACTCCGGTGAACCCGGATTTGGCACTTCGGCTTGTGAATATATGGCTTCGCGCAAGATTATCCTGACCGGTGCCGATACCTGGGCGGTTGAGGCTGTCGGTAAGGGCTTTGGTGGTGAAACCGCGCAGCCGTTCGAATGTCATATCAAATTGCAGACCAAGCGTGGTATCTGGAACCTCGAAAACATGGATCTGTCCCAACTGGTTGAGGACAAGGCTTACGAGTTCCTGTTTACCTGGGCGCCTCTAAAAATCAAAGGCGGAACCGGCTCGCCGGGGAACCCGATTGCTTTGTATTAAGGATCAAGTCTGTTCTGGCTAACAGATAAGCAAACGAGGAAAGCAAAACGGGCTGCATCGCAGCCCGTTTTGCTTTTGCATGACCCATAAGCAAGCGGGTCAGTGGTTCGACTACATCAGGAAATCCTGACCCTGGGCAGTATTCACCCAGACCCGGCCGTCCGTCAGGACTGCGGCGTTGCAAATCGTCTGGCCGCCAATCTGGTAGGCCTTGGTTAGAGAAGCAATGACACTCGGATTGTCGGTTGTGCCACCCAGGTACTTTACGGCATCTGACTCACCGAAGTGGCCATACAATGTCAGCGATTGCATGCCTTTCGATGCGCCAATCAGGACCCAGCGTTGCACGTTGATCGGCGCGCGCCAGTCATACTGACTGAAGACACCGCCGTCTTCCGCACCTGTTTCGGTTCCCCAGATGGGCATGTTGGGAACACCGGCTTCGCGAAGTTTTTTGCGATAGCCGTCAACATGATCGATCAGGGTTTCCGGATTGAAGTTGTAGTCATAAAAGTGGGTCGACAATCCCTGAATATGATTCTTGCCAGTTCCCCATCCGCCGGGCAGCGTGACCGGCGCATTCAGAAAACGGTTGACCGTGGTGGCACCATCAGTCCAGAGGTCGACAAAAGCAGCACCGATAATCGGAACACCAAGCTGCGCATTGTTCAAGGTGTAGGCGATGTTGGCGAGGTCTGAGGCAGAGCCACTGAAAAACGGCGGGTAATACTGGCCGTTGGCGCGGCCCCACTCCGGGCTCCACCGATCGTTATACGAGGTGGCACCACCGGTCCAGGGCAGCGTCGGCTCGTTCCAGACTTCGAATGCGGTGATTTGCGAACCGTACCGCGCCTTGACTGCTTGCGCGAAACGCTTGAGCGCCTCGTGACCGTCGTCCGTCGGCGGGCTGCCGACACCCGACCAGCTCGGCCAGCGTGACGGTTCACCCGGATACTTCTGGTAGAAGCTAGGCGTGCCGTAGATCATCCAGATGATCGGATGGCCTGCGTTAGCCTGAGCCCACTGGTCTACGGAGCTCCAGTCATAGACGCCGGGCGCGACCTCGATATTGCGCCAGAATCCGCGCTCATCTTTTCCATCGACTTCCATGCGCAGGTTTCGCACGACGCCGTACGGGAAGGTTGGTGCCGCAATCGCGGAACCACCGTTAGGGCGCCAGTCCGGCAGATGAATACTGCGGTGCATTCCCATGAATTCCTTGGGAACATTGACTGGAGAAGCAGGCGTGACCATTGCTGTTTTGACCGCACCAGGTGCCGTTTTGATGCTGCAGCTACCGGCCACCGTGACTTCTTCCGGAGCGGTTACCGGTTGCGGTGTCGGCAGTTCAATTTGTGGCGTTGGTGAGGCGACGACCGGCTCGGGTGTTGGTTCGACAACCGTTACCGGCGCTGTTACCGGCGCTGTGGTTTCGCCCGTCTCACCGGAGATAAGCGCCTCAACCGTGATCAGGGTCTGACCGGCGCTGTTGTTGGCCACAAGCTGGAATGCCCGACTCGATTCGGTTGCCGCCCAGCCACTGGTATCGACAGATACTTCGTACTGACCCAACTCGCCGGCATAGCGAACAGAGGCCCAGGGCTGGCTCGCCCAGGACTGGTAGCCACCGCCCGCGATTTGCGGGCCGCTGATCGTATAGCTCAGCGTGTTGTCTCCGCTATTGCGCACGACTGCAAACGAGCTTGCGGCCGCGATCGTCGGGCGTGAGTTCTGGCCGACAACCGTCTCAACGGCTGCCTGGAGTGACGCGGGGGCAGGGGCCACGACCGGCGCAGGCGCAACCACTGGTGCTGGCGCAACGACTGGCGCCGGCGCCGGCGAGGCGGCCTGGCGATTGATGGTGACATTCAGCGTGGTCTGACCGGCGTTGTTGTTGGCAATCAGATTAAAGCTGCGACTCGATTCATTGGCGCCCCAGCCGCTGGTGTCAGCGGTCAGACGGTAGGCACCGAGCGATCCGGCATAACTGGCGGTCGCCCAGGAGACATCCGTCCAGGTCTGGTAACCACCATTGCTGTGTTGCGGCCCTGAGATGACATAGTCGCGACTGACATTGACCGATCCCGGCTCAATATTCAGGGCGTCAGCAGCCGTGATCGTCGGGCGGTTATTTGTGCCAGTGACGGTGACCGTCGTGGTCACCGGCATGGGCGCTGGGGTGGGAGCCGGCACCGGCGCCACAACCGGCGCTGGCGCTACTACCGGCGCCGGGGCCACTGTCGGCGCAGGGGCCGGGGTCGGCGCTGGCGTGGCAGCAGGCAGGCTGACTTCGATCTTCAGGATCGTCTGGCCTGAATCATTGTTGGCAATCAGGTCAAATGAGCGCGATGTTTCATTGCCGGCCCAGCCACTGGTATCGACATTAACCTGATACTTACCCAGCTCTCCCAGGTAGGTGACATTAGCCCAGCCCTGGTTTGTCCAGGACTGATAGCCGCCAGCCGCGCGCTGAGCACCACTGATGGTGAAATCGATCGGATTGTTCGATTGACCGGCCTGAACCTGGAAATTGCCGGCGGTCGCAATGGAAGGGCGACCGTTGACACCGGCGATAGAGGCGGCGCTGGCGATAGCCGGTGCTGGTAGCGTCAGCATTTGGGGAATACGAGCAATAACGGTCATCAGGGTTTGACCTGAGTCGTTATTCGCTGTCAGCGTGAAAGTGCGTTCGCTTTCGTTAGCCGGCCATTGGCTGGTATCGATGGTCAGGCGGTACTGACCCAGTGCACCCATGTATTGCACTGATGCCCAGGACTGATCGGTCCATGTCTGATAGCCGCCAGCGCTTCGTTGGGTACCGCTGATCGTGAAATCAAAGGTGTTGGCGTTGCTGGCTCGGACGAGATCGACTGAGCTGAACGCGTTCAGCGTGGGCCGTCCATTCACACCATAGACTGTGGCAGCAACTGATTTACTGGATGAAACCGTAATGTCAGCGCTGGTCCGCACGGTGGCGTCTGAGGCAACTGTTGAAGATCCTGTTCCGTTCTCCTCTCCCTGACTACCGCCACAGGCGGAAATCAAAACAGAGATAGAAACTGACAGTGCGATTGCCCAGGCACTTTTTGCGCTCTTCGGGCTGCCCACTTTGGGGCGAGAGATTTCCGCGGCTGGGTGCGTGATTGCGTGAAACATGTTGCACCCCTAAATTAATACTGAGCGTTGCGTGCTGGTGGCTCGGATTAGCACACTAATTCGCTGCTCAACTGGAACTAATGCACAGAATCTAATCTTCCTGTCGCGTGATCACGACGAACGCCGGACGAGTGGACTGCCGGTCTTGACGAATGACGGACACTGGTCGCGGATGGGGGATGAACGGCGCCGGTAAGGCGTTAAAGACAGTTAAACCCCCGATGAACGGTAAATTCCCAATACCAGCGGTGGCTTGTCGGTGGACGGAATTTCGAGGTGTCACGGACCGTTTGTGTCAAGTCGGCTGAAACCGGGCAAAACGGTTATGGCTGAACGTGGCAATATCCTGTCAGGACCACATCAGGGAGATCAGCAAATGCCAGGAATCAGATCGGACCGTGCCAGTCGTTTAATGACTGGAGCTTTCACGGCGGCGCTAGCCTGCGTGATGGCGCTGCCAGACCTGGTCGCCGCGGCGCCGCAGCATGGCCTGTCTGCATTTGGCGACCTGAAGTACCCGGCCGAATTCGCGCACTTTGACTATGTCAACCCGGATGCGCCAAAAGGGGGGCGGATCGTCACACTGGGCACCGCCGGACTAACGACGTTTGACAGCCTCAACGGTTTTATCCTGAAAGGAGACGCCGCCCAACGGCTGGATTTATTGTTCGATACGCTGATGGTCCGCGCCTATGACGAACCTGATGCCATGTATGGTTTGATCGCCAGTACCGCTGATGTTGCCGCTGACCGAATGAGTGTGACGTTTACGATGCGTCCACAAGCCCGGTTTTCGGACGGCTCGCCGGTGACGTCCGCTGATGTCATCAAGAGTTTCGAATTACTCAAAGAGAGCGGACACCCCAGTTTCAAAATTGCGCTGCGCAATGTTAATCAGCCAGAGGCATTGGGGCCGAACAAGGTTAGATATACGTTTACCGGCAGTAACGTGCGTGACCTGCCCATGCTGGTTGGTGGCCTGCCGGTATTGTCGGCTGCCTACTACACAGCAAACGACTTCACCAAAACCAGTCTCAAGCCGCCGCTGGGGTCGGGTCCTTACCGGGTCGATAATCTCAAGCAGGGCAATTTCATCAGCTACGGACGTCGTGACGACTACTGGGCCAAAGACTTGCCGGTGAACCGCGGTCGTTACAATTTCGACGAAATAAAACTGCTCTATTTTCGTGATCGCTCGACCGAGCTGGAGGCGATCAAAGCCGGTGAGCTCGATCTACGCGAGGATTTCACATCAAAACACTGGGCGACCGAATACAACATTGCAGCGGTAAAAGAAAAACGGTTGATCAAGCAAACGCTGCCGGATGAAACAACCTCGGGAGCGCAGGGTTTCTTTCTGAACATGCGGCGCGACAAATTTGCCGACCCCCGCACCCGTGAGGCACTCGGTCTGGCATTTGACTTCGAATGGTCAAATACCAATCTGTTCTTCGGGCAGTATCGCCGTACCACCAGCTTCTTTGAAAACTCAGTCCTCAAGGCAACTGGTAGCCCGACTGCGGACGAACTTGAATTACTGAATCCACTCAGGAGCGAGTTGCCGGCGGTTGCATTCGGCCCCGCTGTCGAGCCGCCAGTCAGTGATGGCAGTGGCCAGGACCGCAAACTGCTGCGTAAAGCCAATCAGTTGTTGTCTGCTGCCGGCTGGAAGCGTAAAGGTCGCCAATTGGTAAGCGCCGATGGCGAACCGTTTACGGTTGAGTTTCTGATTTTCTCGCCAACGATGGAGCGAATCATTTCGCCTTTTGTGCGCAATCTCAAGTTGCTCGGCGTGGATGCCAAAATTCGCCAGGTCGAGGCGGCACAGTTTCAGGAACGTCTGAAGGGCTTTGACTTCGATATCACGGTGCGGCGGTTTACGATGAGTGACACGCCCGGCGTTGAGCTTGAGGCAATCTTTTCGTCCAGCACTGCAGAGATGCGCGGCAGTATGAATTTGTCGGGCCTGAAGTCGGCGGCCGTAGACAAACTGGTTGATCATGTCATTCAGGCACCTGACCGAAACCGGCTGCAAACTGCCGCCCGGGCGCTGGACCGGGCGTTGAGGGCGCAATATCTCTGGGTTCCCCATTGGTTTAAAGGGGCTCACAACATCGCCCACTGGGATGTTTTCGGTCGGCCGGCGATCAAACCCCGGTTCACTCGGGGAATTCTCGACACCTGGTGGAGTGATCAGAAAAAAGCCGCAACGCTTAAGCGTGGTTCCTGAGTCAATGAATCGTATTAGCCGTTAATGGCCGCCTATATTCTCAAAAGACTGTTGCTGATGGTGCCCACTTTGCTTGGCATCATGTTGATCAGCTTTGCGATCATTCAGTTTGCGCCTGGAGGTCCGGTCGAGCGGGTGCTGGCTCAGATCGAAGGCACCGACGTCGGTGCTACCGCCCGTATTGGCGGCGGTGGGCGTGAAATCAGTGCCGGCGCGCAGGGAGCGGCAGGCTCGGCCGCCACCAGTTACCGGGGAGCTCAAGGGCTGGATGAAGATTTCATCAAATCCCTTGAGATCCAGTTCGGTTTTGACAAACCGGCGCATGAACGTTTTTGGCTGATGATCAAGAACTACCTGATGTTCGACTTTGGCGAAAGCTATTTTCGTGATGTCTCGGTTCTGGCGTTAATCAAGGAAAAACTGCCTGTCTCGATTTCGCTCGGGCTTTGGCTGACGTTTATTTCGTATGCGATTTCGATTCCGCTGGGCGTGGCCAAAGCTGTCCGCGACGGGTCACGGTTTGATGTGTGGACCTCTGGCGTGATTATCGTGGGGTACGCGATACCGGGGTTTTTGTTTGCGATATTGCTGGTGGTTTTGTTCGCTGGTGGTTCGTTCGTGAGCTGGTTTCCATTACGGGGCCTGGTCTCCGACAACTTTGATCAACTTCCCTGGTGGCAGCAGATTCTGGACTATGCCTGGCATCTTGTCCTGCCGTTGACGGCGATGGCTATTTCGTCGTTTGCGACAATGACATTGCTGACCAAAAACTCGTTTCTGGACGAAATTAAAAAGCAATATGTCGTGACCGCACGGGCTAAAGGCGCAACCGAGCGCCAGGTCTTGTACGGGCATGTCTTTCGTAATGCGATGCTTATCGTGGTTGCCGGGTTTCCCGGTGCGTTTGTTAGTGCGTTCTTCGCCGGTTCGCTGCTGATCGAGACAATTTTCTCACTGGACGGGCTGGGCTTGCTGGGTTATGAGTCGGCAATCAATCGTGACTACCCGGTTGTCTTTGCCACGCTCTACATTTTTTCATTGCTGGGTCTGTTGACCAATCTGATCAGTGATCTGGTTTACACCTGGATTGATCCGCGAATCGACTTCGAAGCGCGGGCGCTCTGAATGATTGACTCCACCGTAGGCACTCAGCGGGTTTCCGGCCTGAATCAACGTCGCTGGGCCTTGTTTCAGGCGAACCGTCGCGGCTTCTGGTCGTTGTGGGTATTCCTGCTCTTGTTTGTGCTGAGCCTCTTTGCCGAATTCATCGCAAACGACAAACCGATTGCCGCCTCGTATAAAGGCGAGTTGCTGGTGCCATTATTTAATGACTATCCGGAAGAAAAATTCGGAGGGTTTCTGGCAACGACCGATTTTCGCGACCCGTTCATACAAGAGGAAATTGAGGCGAACGGCTGGATGATCTGGCCGCCGATTCGGTATAGCTACCGCACCGTCAACAACCAGCTACCAACACCGGCGCCGTCGCCACCGGCCTGGATGCTGACTGATGTCGAAGCCTGTTCCCAGTACCCGCTGGCCAGAGAGTTGGTCGATGGCGGTGCGCCCAGGCCCGAAAGGGGCTTGTCTGACCCGAACTGTATCGCCGGGAATCTGAACTGGCTGGGTACCGACGATCAAGGCCGGGACGTCGTCGCCCGACTGATCTACGGCTTTCGACTGTCAATTTTCTTTGGATTGGTCTTGTCGTTGCTGTCATCGGTGATTGGCGTCATTGCCGGGGCTCTGCAAGGCTATTTCGGCGGTTGGACAGATTTGCTGTTGCAGCGCTTTATCGAAATCTGGACTTCAGTGCCGACGCTTTACCTGTTGATTATTCTGGCTGCTTTTATTACGCCGTCGTTTTGGTTGTTGCTGGGGATTTTGTTGTTGTTTTCCTGGACGGCGCTGGTGGGAGTGGTTCGAGCTGAATTCCTGAGAGGCCGGAATTTTGAATATGTGCGAGCGGCGCGTGCGCTTGGATTATCTGATCGCAAAATCATGTTCAGACATCTGCTGCCCAACGCAATGGTCGCGACGATCACCTTCATGCCCTTTATTGTTTCGGGCTCTATTACGACGCTGACCGCCTTGGATTTTCTTGGTTTCGGTCTGCCGCCGGGGTCTCCGTCGCTTGGCGAGTTGCTTGCGCAGGGTAAAGCGAATCTTCAGGCCCCGTGGCTCGGGCTGACGGCTTTTGCGGTTGTTTCGATAATGCTCAGTCTGCTGGTGTTCATCGGAGAGGCAGTACGTGATTCATTCGATCCCAGGAAAACATTCGCATGAACTCAGCACAGGACAATTTGCTTGAAGTCAGTGATCTTGCGGTCGATTACACCCAGGCCGGAAAAGTCACGCATGCGGTTCGTGGGGTTAGTTTGTCGATTGCTCGCGGAGAGACTCTGGCGTTGGTTGGCGAATCGGGCTCAGGTAAGTCTGCGACTGCTTTGTCTGTGCTCAAGCTGTTGTCTTATCCGTCTGCCAGTCATCCACGCGGCTCGGTTCGTTTCAAAGGGCAAGAGCTACTGGGTGCCGATGAACAAACTCTGCGGCAGGTTCGCGGCAACGACATTGCGATGATTTTTCAGGAGCCCATGACGTCGCTCAATCCGTTACATACGGTCGAGCAACAGATTGGCGAAGTGCTTGAGCGCCATCAAGGTATGCGGCGTCAGGCTGCACGCGCGGAAGCGCTGCGGTTGCTTGAACGGGTTGGAATTCCTGACCCCGATACCCGCCTGCAAAGTTATCCGCATCAGCTTTCGGGCGGGCAGAGACAGCGCATCATGATTGCGATGGCCCTGGCCAACAAGCCTGAGTTGCTGATTGCTGACGAGCCGACCACTGCCCTGGATGTTACGGTGCAGGCGCAAATTCTCAGGTTGCTGAAAGAGTTGCAGGCCGAAACCGGTATGGCGATTCTGATGATCACCCATGACCTGGGCATTGCACGGCATTTTGCCGATCGGATATGCGTGATGCAGGCCGGTTGCATTGTTGAGCAAGGCCCGATCGAGCAGGTGTTTACGAATCCGCAGAATGCTTACACCGTGCAATTGCTGGAGGCCGAACCTTCAAGTTCGCCACCCGGTGCAGATCCGACACAGCCGCAGGTTGTTGAAGTGACCGACTTGAAGGTCTGGTTTCCGATCAAGCGCGGCTTCCTGCGCAGAACCGTTGGCCATGTCAAAGCGGTTGACGGTGTCAGCTTTTCTGTGCGGGAAGGGCAGACCCTGGGGGTGGTGGGTGAATCTGGCTCCGGCAAGACCACGCTCGGCCTGGCGATCATGCGGCTGGTGGAGTCACAAGGGCGGATCGCTTATGCCGGCGAGTCGATTGAGCGATTCAATGCGCGGCGCATGCGGCCGCTGCGCAAGGAGTTGCAAGTGGTGTTTCAGGACCCCTATGGCTCGTTATCCCCGCGAATGTCTGTTCGTCAGATCGTTGAGGAAGGTTTGTTGATTCAAAACAAGTCGATGACAACGGGTGAGCGTTTAAGCCGGGTGGCCCGCGCGCTCGACGAAGTCGGCATTGATTCGACCGCGATGGAGCGGTATCCGCATGAGTTTTCTGGCGGACAACGCCAACGTATTGCGATCGCCAGAGCGATGGCGCTCGAACCTAAGTTCGTTTTGCTGGATGAGCCAACCAGCGCGCTTGACATGTGCGTGCAGGCACAAATCGTAGATTTGTTATGCGGCTTGCAGAAACGTCACGGGCTGGCCTATTTGTTTATCAGCCATGATCTTAAGGTGGTGCGGGCGCTGGCGAACGAAGTCCTGGTGATGCGCAACGGCTTGATTGTTGAGCAGGGGACAACCCAGGCAATCTTTGACCGTCCGCAAACTGACTATACGCGGGCCTTGCTGGCCGCCGCACTCGATCATGCGGTTGATCCGGCAGCCACACTGAATCAGTAATACAGCGTGATTTAGACTTGGCGGTTTTGCTGATCCCGTTGAGCGATCAAGGCCTCAATGATCAGCGTAGTGGCGTTAATCAGTCTGTCGAGTGTCCAGAGTGTTTCGGTTGCGGCCGGTTCCGCATAACCTTCCTGAATCATCGGCAGGTGCAGGAACAGCCCGCAGCTCGCGGCCGGGAGGCGGCCGAGACTTCGAAGTTGCTGGTAGAACACGTGATTACAGACATAGGTGCCGGCATGGTTGGAGATCTCGGCGTCCAGGTCATTGTCACGCAGGGTCTGAAGCAGCAGATTCAGCTCCGCTGGCGTTTTCAGAGCTGCCGGGCCGTCTGGGTCGATCGGAGTGCCACGCCGGATATTGGCGGCGTTGTCAGCAACCGCGACATCATCAATATTGAGCGCAAACCGCTCCAGACATATCCGCGTGCGCCCGCCGGACAGACCCAGCGACAACACGATGGATGGCTGATGTTTCAGGATCAACTCGCTGATCTGCTGCCCGGCCGCGCCGTAAACTGTCGGCAATACCTCGCAGATGAGTCGTTCATTTGCCCCGACGGTCTGGTTTGAAAAATGTCGGACCAGTAATTCCGATGGGTTGATCGACCATTGCCCGAAGGGTTCGAAGCCGGTCAGCAGGAAAGGGCGGGTCTGGGCGGGTGAGATCAATGGTGGTCCGAAGAAGGGGTCAGGACAGGTCTTGCGAGGATAGCTGGCGAAGCGAGGCCTGGCCGTGGGACAATGCCAGCTTTCCGGAATTGGTTCAGTTTACAGTCGGACCATTCGATTCGTGTAGCCTTGCCGTCCTTCCGAGCCTGATAGTCCAAAATGCCCGCAAACAACAGCCAGCCAACGACTGGCCAGCCAACGACTGCTTTTCCTTTAATCCAGTGGGAGGACGAAGGCGAAATCCGGACGGCTTACTGGCGCTCCGAGAGCGGAGCCAGGCCGCCGCGCAGAATTATTCCGGTTGACGACACGCTAACGGCTGATTCGGCATTTCGCCATGCCAGCGAAGGAACCGGGCTGCTCTGGCACGGTGACTTCTATAACGCCCAGCAGTTGCTCAAGGCCATGATTCGCCGGCTGGATCAGGCGGCTGTCGCCAAGGCCAAGAAAGCGGCGCGCAAGCAGGCGAAACAGTCGGCGCCAGAGGGGGTAGAGCAATTCAATCTGCTGCGGATGAGCCGTGCCCAGCGCGCCCGCACGCTGGGGATGTTGTTGATTCCGATCGAGCTTAATCATCAGATCGCATTGCGCCGAGCGCCCGACATGCATCAGGCGCTGCAAGACACCTGGGGGGCGCCAGAATCCGAACCGGTAGAGCCGGTAGACGGTATCGTTGTTTCCCTGCGGGAGTTACAGGGAATTGCCGGCGCCCATGAATGGCGCTTGAAAGGGGTTGAAGTCCCCGCGCTAGGCGGCCCGTACAACCGGATACACCCTCATTACGGTGTCTTTTCGCCAGTCCGCGGCGAGTATCTTGAATTGCTCGCCTCGGCGCCGCTGCCCGATCCGATGGATCCATCTTTTACCGCGTTTGATATTGGGACCGGCACAGGAGTGCTTGCCGCCTTGCTGGCCCGCCGCGGAGTGCCTCATGTAATCGCCACCGAAACCGACCAGCGCGCTCTTCTGTGTGCTCGCGAGAATATTGCGCGCCTGGGTTTGAATGAGCAGGTACAGGTTGAGCAAACCGATCTCTTTCCGTCCGGTAAAGCCTCCCTGATTGTTTGCAATCCGCCCTGGCTGTCGGCTCGCCCCAGCACTCCGATTGAACGGGCAATCTATGATCAAGACGGCGCGATGCTTGCCGGATTTCTGAACGGGGTGGCTGAGCACCTGATACCCGGTGGCGAGGCGTGGTTGATATTGTCGGATATTGCCGAGCGTCTGGGCTTGCGGACACGGGACGACTTGCTGGCCATGTTTGCGGCGGCGGGTTTGTCGGCTAGTGGCCGTGCCAACGTGCGGCCTCAACATCCCAAGACCACTGACGCTTCAGATCCGCTCCATGCGGCCCGTGTAGACGAAGTGACTTCGCTGTGGCGGCTGATCCCGGCCTCCGCTGACCAATGACCTGATCTACCTGACTGTCTCGATCATGAATGATTGCGAATACTGCATCCATACCCATAGCCATTTTGCGCGGCAAAAAGACATGACGGCCGGCCAGTACAACGAGATGCTGGACATCATTGGCTTGGCGACTGAAGGCAATCGCATGATGACCGCGATGCAGGTGCCAGTAGACGAGCGGTTCAAAGTAGGCGACTAAACACAGCAATCGGCACCGATTTGAGACCAGATTGTGACTTGCATCGCTTGAATCTATACAAACCAGTCTGTACCATAACCGGACTGCGTCTTCGCATTCCGTAATGTGAATTTCGGGCTTGATTGTCCGGGCGCCCCCTTCCTTCTTGACGATTTATTGATATGTTGAAACCTGATTCGGTCCGGCTTTGGCCGGCGGCCCTCGTAATCAGCGGCTGCCTGACCTTAGCCGCCTGTGACCGGCTTGACGTCCAGGCAAGCCAGGACGGCCCTGCCCGGGCTGATGAAACAGCAGCCTCGCAGCCCGTAAAAACAGTGCTGGCGGAGCAGGTCGCGAATGACCCGTTTCTGGACGGTCGGCGATTTGTCGGCCAGTTGTTGCCCGTCAGTACGGTTGACCTGTCATTCCGGGTTAGCGGTGAATTGACTCGCTTACCGGTTAAACCAGGCCGAGTGGTCCCCAAGGGCGAATTGATCGCCGCGCTGGATCAACGCCAGTTCAATCTTGGTCTGCGCCAGGCGGCTGCTCAGTTAAAACTGGCTCGCAGTGATCGTGACCGCCAAAGACGGCTTATTGGCAGTGCGGCGTCGCAGGCCAGTGTTGATCGGGCTGATGCAGAATTCCGGGTTCGGATGGTCGCGATGGAGTCGGCACAACTGAGCAAGCAATATGCGCGGATAGAGGCGCCGTTCGACGCGCTGATCGCGCAGCGACTGGTCTATCAGCATACCAATGTGCAAGCCAATACACCGGTTGTGCGGGTTCAGGACGTGACGGAGTTACGGGTTGAGATTGCGCTACCTCAGGATTTGATCGGCTTGCTCTCAACGCCCGAGGCGTTCGAGGTAAGCGGCATTATCGGTGAACGGGATGATTTGAGTGTTCCACTCGAGTATCGCGAGCATTCGATTCAAACCAATCAGGTTGGACGAACCTACCGGGTGGTCTTCGGGGTCGCTCAGCCGATCGTGAGCGGTTTGCTGCCGGGAATGACAGCGACTGTTTTGATCAAACCGAAAGATCAGTCAAGGCAAGCCACTCTCAGCGTGCCAGTGGGGGCGATCAATCCGGTCAGCAATGAACAGTTTCAAGTCTGGGTCATCGCGCCGAAAACCAACACGGTCCAGGCCCGTCGGGTTCAACTCGGGGTGGCTTACGGTGACCGGGTTCCTGTCATTGCCGGGCTTGAGCCCGGCGAGAGAATTGTCACCGCCGGGGTGCACTTGCTACGCGAAGACATGAAAGTTGACCCGATCAAAGCGCGCTGAGAGGAAACGGATGGATATTGCCGCCAAGTCAATTGAAAAACCGGTCAACACCTGGCTGATCGCGTTGATCTGTCTGTTAGGAGGGTTATGGGGGTTGCTGACCATTGGGCGCCTGGAGGATCCGGCTTTCACGATCAAGAATGCGGTTGTGACCACTCAATATCCGGGCGCCACCGCTGCTGAAGTTGAAAAAGAGATATCCGAACCGCTTGAGTCAGCGATTCAGCAGATGCCTGAATTGAAGTGGGTGAAATCCAAGTCAGTACCCGGTTTGTCTGAAATCACGCTGGAGATACAGCCCACTTACGACGGTAGCGAGTTGCCACAAATCTGGACGCGCTTGCGAAACAAAGTTGGCGATGCAGCGATACGCTTGCCAGATGGTGCCAGGGCGCCCATGGTCAATGATGACTTCGGTGATGTGTTCGGCATCTTCTATGCAGTCGTTGCCGACGGCTTCTCCGATGCTCAGAAGCGGGAAGTGGCCGGCTATCTGCGACGCGAACTGCTGACCGTACCGGGAGTCGCCAAGATCGAAACCCAGGGGGAGCCGACCGAAACAATTTACGTTGAGATTTCCAATCAAAAGCTAATTAGCCTGGGCGTGCCTCTACAGGAGGTAATCGCCGCGATTAATGCTGAGAATGTGGTGCTGGAGGGCGGTGCCAATCGCAGCGGCGATCTGCGGGTCCGGGTGGCTCCGCCAGCGGGTCTCGATTCGGCCGCTGCTATCGCGTCGTTGCGGGTCGGGCGCGCGGGCACGGCTGAGCAGATCAGTCTGCTCGACATTGCAACCATCCGGCGGGTGCCGGATGAAACGCCGCGCAATTATGTCCGGTTCGATGGTAAGTCCGCGTTTACGATTGCTGTGGCCGGAGCGGCCGGCTCGAATATCGTGGAGGTTGGCAAAGCCGTCACCGCCCATCTGGCGAGTATCCAGCCGCAGATTCCACTGGGCGTGAAACTGACGCCGATCTATGAGCAGCATGTGGTTGTTGAGCAGGCTATGGACGGGTTTATTGTCAACCTGGGTGTCTCAGTCGCTATTGTCATTGGCGTGTTGTGCTTGTTCATGGGCTGGCGCGTTGGAATCGTGGTCGGGATTACCCTATTGCTGACGGTGTTTGGCACTGTCCTCATGATGCGTCTGGCCAATATCCAGATGGAGCGAATTTCCCTGGGCGCGTTGATCATCGCAATGGGGATGCTGGTCGACAATGCGATTGTGGTTGCCGAAGGAATGTTGATCAACATGCAACGTGGCATGCAGGCAGCGCCTGCCGCCAGCGATGCGGCCAGGCGGACCCAGATACCGTTGCTCGGCGCGACCGTGATCGGCATCATGGCGTTTTCAGGGATTGGCCTGTCTCCGGATGCGACCGGGGAGTTCCTGTTTTCCCTGTTCGCCGTAATCGCCTTGTCGTTGCTGCTGAGTTGGTTGTTGGCTATCACCATTACTCCGCTGTTCGGGACTTATCTGCTCAAGGTGAAACCGGGTTCGGCCAGTGTCGATCCGTATGCCGGAAGATCTTATGGGGCGTATCGCTGGTTGTTGCGTGGCGCTTTGCGAATCCGCACGCTGACGATCATCGCGTTGCTGGCAACCACAGTGGTCAGTCTGTATGGTTTCGGGCAGGTCAAGCAGCAGTTTTTTCCGGACTCAAGCACGCCATTGTTCTTTGTGAACTACGAGCTTCGTCAGGGCACGGATATTCGCGCCACAGCGCGTGACATCGCTCAGATAAGCCGTCATGTTCGGGCGCAGCCTGGGGTCGTGTCAGTGGCCAGTTTCATCGGGCAGGGCGCGAGCCGGTTTATGCTGACGTATGCGCCCGAGCAGCCTAATTCTGCCTATGGCCAACTAATCGTGCGGGCAGAGAGTCTGGAGGTCATTGATCCGCTTGCGGCACAGTTGCGGCTGACGCTGGCGCGGCAATTTCCCGGGGCGGAAATCCGTACTGAAAGACTGATTTTCGGGCCGGGTGGCGGGGCCAAGATCGAGGCTCGTTTTCAAGGCCCCGATCCAGAGGTGCTTCGCAATCTGGCTGACAAGACAATAGACGTATTGCGCGCCGACGGCAGTATTATCGATATCCGGCAGAACTGGCGTCAACGGGGTCTGGTCATTGAACCGGCGTTGAATGCCGAACGTGCGCGTCTGGCCGGTGTCAGTCGTGCCGATGTCGGCCAGGCGCTCCTTTACGGTTCCAATGGCATTCGGGCCGGCACCTACTGGGAAGGGGACGATGAAATCCCCATCGTCGTGCGGGCGCCGGCATCAGAAAGAGCTCAGGGAATGGCGCTTGAAAACCGGCTGGTCTGGAGTTCCAGCGCACAGACGTATCTGTCAATGACGCAAGTGGTTGACCGCTTCGAGACGCGGGCCGAAGAGACTGTGATTCGACGGCGCGACCGCAACCGCACGCTGACCGTTCTGGCCGATCCGGCAAATGGACTCACCCCCGATGAGGCGCTCAAACGCATCAAGTCAGAAGTTGAAGCAATTGAGCTGCCTGATGGTTATTCGCTTGCCTGGGGCGGTGAGTATGAAAACGCCGGTGAAGCGCAGGCGTCGCTGGGCGGGCAGATGCCGATCAGTTTTCTGGTGATGTTTCTGATATCAGTGTTGTTGTTCGGCAAGGTACGTCAACCGCTGATTATCTGGCTGGTCGTACCGATGGCCGTCTGCGGCGTTGTCGCCGGTTTGCTCGGCACTGGCTTGCCGTTTAGTTTTACCGCATTACTGGGCCTGCTGAGTCTGTCTGGCATGTTGATGAAAAACGCCATCGTGCTGGTGGATGAAATCGATGCGCAGATCGACGAAGGCAAAGAGAAACACCTGGCTATCATTGATGCGAGCGTCAGCCGGTTGCGGCCGGTGTTTCTTGCTGCAGGGACAACCATACTGGGTATGATTCCGCTGCTCGGGGATGCCTTCTTCGCCAGTATGGCGGTGACCATCATGGGCGGACTGGCGTTCGCCTCTTTGTTAACATTAGTTGCTGTGCCCGTCTTCTATTCAACCTTGTTTCGCGTGCGTGCGATCCCTTACACTGCGACCAACGTCGCCGCAGGAGTCTGAATTTGTCCGCCAGAGATCGCATCCTGAAGGCCGCCGCCGAAATTGCCGCGACAGAAGGAGTGCTCAGTCTGGGCATTGACAATGTCAACCGCCGGGCCGGGGTTAGCAAAGGGGCGTTCTTCTACCATTTCAAGAGCAAGGATGAAATGGTGTTTGCCCTGCTGGATTCCGTGTTTAACGATTTTGATCAACGCATGGAGGCTCGTATTCAGCTAGGCCACCCGGTGTTGGAGTCGATGGTTGATGTCGCTCTTGAAGAGGTTCGCGAGCGCGGGGAACTAATTGGCTCCCTGGTCGCTGCGATCTCGATAGACGCTTCCCTGGCAGAAAAGGTTCGTGCCCGTTCGGGTTGCTGGCATGAGCGTGCGGCAGAGCAAAGCGGGCTCACTGACGGCTCTTGTGCTTTGTTTCAACTGCTACTGGACGGATTGTTCATGAGTACGATCATGAAAGGGCCGCAGCGTACGGCCGAGCAATACGCACAGCTACGCGAGCTGATTCTGGGTGCAATATCCGCCCATCAGGAAGCGCGCTTGTCTGCCCACTGACGGGCGTTCGATTCCAGGGTCATACCGCCCCGGCCGAGATGCTTGTTCAGTTGCGAGTCGTAGCGACTGGTCGCGCCAACGTTTTCTGTTCTGGAGAACGGCTCCCATCGCGGCGCGGTATTACTGGTCGGGGTATCCCCAAGAATCGTGACCCGCTGAATCACCCGCTGTTCGTCGAAATCACTCAGGACGAAGTGTTGTGTGCAGCGGTTGTCCCACATAGCCAGGGTGCCGGCAGACCAGCGGTATCGAACCGTGAAGCGCGGGCTGGCAACCCATCGGGTCAGATAATCCAGTAGTAAATTGCTTTCCTGGTGGCTCATTTCAACGATCCGGCGGGTGAAGTGTTCGTTGACGAACAAGCTCTTCCTTTGCGTGACCGGATGGATTCGGACGACCGGGTGAATGAATGTCAGCTCTCGCTTGCCATGCGGTGCGGCGTCGTGCAGCGCGGTGAGACCGTCGCATAAGTCTCGTAGAGGAGCCGACAAGGCTTCGTAGGCGGCATAAGCATTTGCCCACATGGTATCGCCCCCGACGCTTGGGCACTCGATCATGTTCAGAATCGACATCACTGATGGATGTTCCGCAAATGTGATGTCGCTGTGCCATTCGTCAGCCAGGCCGCCGTGGCTTGCTGCCAGTTCGAATATTTCCGGGTAGTCTTTGCTGAACGGATTGTCGAGATTAGGATGGGCTTCAAGTTCGCCAAAATGCCTGCCGAATGCAATATGGTCGGCCGGTTTTAGGTGTTGCCCCGGAAAGAACAGCACCAGGTGTTCCAGCAGGAGTTGTTGGATTTGCTCGATTTGCGCCGGGGTTGGCGTACTTAAAGAGATGCCGTGAATTTGCGCGCCAAGTGAGCCGGCTAAGCGGGTCACCGAGAGTTCTGCTGCCATCATTGCCTCCGCATGCTGAGAATGACCGATTTATAGCAGGTTCTTCAGTCCGGCGGCTATGTCGCGGTTTCAGCTTGTGCGCTGCCCTTCGGCTGCTATCGCATCGGCGGCGGGTTTGTAGGTATGGTTAAGTGCTTGCGCCACCGGTTCGCAGGTGACATGACCGCGCCAGATATTCAAACCGTTTTGCAGGTGTGGGTCGTCGCGCAGTGCCTGGCTCCACCCTTTGTCGGCAATGCGCAAACTGTGTGGCAAGGTGACGTTGTTCAGCGCATAAGTCGAGGTTCTTGCGACGCCACCCGGCATGTTTGCGACACAGTAATGGACGATACCGTCAACTACATAAGTCGGATCTTCATGGGTGGTTGCACGGGAGGTTTCAAAGCAGCCGCCCTGGTCGATGGCAACGTCCACCAGAACGGCACCCGGCTTCATTGTGGCGAGCATTTCGCGCGAAACCAGTTTTGGCGCAGCCGCTCCCGGAATCAAAACAGCCCCGATGACCAGGTCGGCAGCTGCTACTACTTCGGCCAGATTCGCGCGATTGGAGAACCGGGTTTTGGCACTGGCACCGAAGTGAATACCGATTCGTTCCATCACTTCCGGATCCCGGTCAAGAATCGTCACATCTGCGCCGACCCCAACCGCCATCTGGGCAGCGTTAAAGCCGACGACACCGCCGCCAATCACCAGGACTTTGCCCGGCGCCACGCCGGGCACTCCGCCCAGCAAGACACCCCGGCCGCCGTGTGATTTTTCCAGCGCGGTCGCTCCGGCCTGGATCGACATGCGGCCAGCCACCTGACTCATGGGTTTCAACAGAGGCAGCCCACCCGTTTTATCCGTAACCGTCTCGTAGGCAATTCCGATGACGCCCGAAGCCAGCAGGTCTTCAGTCTGTTTCGGATCTGGCGCCAGATGCAGATAAGTGTAAAGAATCTGTCCCTCACGAAGCATCGCGCGTTCGCCCGGTTGCGGTTCTTTGACTTTGACCACCATGTCGGCCCTGGCGTAAACCTCACTGGCGCTGTCAACGATAGTCGCACCAGCTTGCTGGTACTGGATATCGTCGGCACCAATACCGCTGCCGGCTCCGGCTTCAACCAGAATCTGATGGCCGTGCGCGGCCAGCTCAGTCACGCTTTCGGGCGTTAGGCCCACGCGGTATTCATGATTCTTGATTTCTTTGGGAGTGCCGATCAGCATGGGCTTGCCTCTTGGGGTCAGGGTGAAATGTCGCGTCAGTTCTATTGACACTATGCCCAGAGATCAATGGAAATTGTTCGCGAATATCCTGTATTTATATGAAGAATTGCCATATTCTCCTGGTAAACCGACAAACAGCGATAAGAATTGCTGTTGAGCTCAACACGGGGTGAGCCGCGGTGACACACGGAGCGCGAGATGGACCGGATTGATCGAGTTATTCTCTCTGAATTGCAGCGCGATTCCCGCCAGCCGATGACCGACATCGCGGCCCGCGCTGGCTTGTCGCTGTCAGCCTGCCATCGCCGCGTCAAATTGCTGGAGTCGGCGGGCATGATTGAAGGCTATTGCGCGCAACTCAATGCCAGCGCTCTGGGCCTGGAAATCGAAGTCTTTGTTGAAATTTCACTGAACTCGCAGGCGCAGGTCGCGCTGGAGCAGTTTGAGCAGGCTGTTGTCGATGACGCAGAAATCCTCGAGTGCCGGCTGACTTCGGGTGCTTCAGACTACATCATCCGCGTAGTGGCCCGTAACGTCGCCGATTACGACCGGATTCACCGCGATATTCTCGCCCGGCTGCCTGGTGTGGCAAGCATGCGGTCGCTATTTACCCTGCGTTCCATCAAGGCGTGGAGGGGGCTTCCTATTGGGGTCGGATGAGGGGTCGGATGAGATTTTCCTGGAGATCCGTCAGGCCCTCTATGATTAAGCAATTGCGTGCCGGCTTTCAGCCGGCCTATAGTAGTAAGAGTTCGGGCAACGCAGAGTGCCCAGCCACAAGATTGAATCAACTAACCAAGGAGACTCAACATGAAAGAAGGCAAGACTTCGACTTCGACGACGCGGCGCAAGGTGCTGGCCAGCAGCACGGCATTAGTGGCAGCTCCAGCGCTGATCACATCAGCCAATGCGGCTGAGAGTGTCACCTGGAAGGTTCAGTCGCACTGGCCGAAGGCTTCTTCCTCTTTTGGCGACAGTCTGGCCAAGATTGCCGCAGAACTCGAAGAGAACACCAAGGGTAAGTTCAAGTTGCAGCTCCACGGTGCCGGTGAATTCGCCAAAGGTGCTGAGATCTTCAATATTGTTCGCCGTGGCGTTGTCGAGATGGGGACTATTTCTCCTGGATACATCCTGGGCGAGGCACCAACTGCTGGTTTGGCATTCGGGGTGCCAGGCACGTTCCGCGAGCCCTGGGAGTTTGCTCATTTCCTCAAGAACATGGGCTTTGAAGACCTGTTCAATGCTGATCTTGCCAAGCACGGAGTCGTGGCAAGAGCCGAGAAGGTCTATCCGACTGAGCTGGTCGTGACCAAGGAAATCAAGAGCGTTGAAGACTTCTCCAAGCTGAAGCTGCGATCTTCCGGCAGCTATCTTAAATACCTGGAAGCTGCAGGCGCTTCGCCTCAGTATGTTGCCGGTCCGGAGCTCTATCAGAGTCTGGCCAGTGGCATTGTTGATGGCGCACACTGGGGTGCCGCGCAAGGCGCCAAGTCAATGAGCTTGTGGGAGGTGGCTAAATTCCACATGAAGCCGACGATGGGCCTGGCTATGGATACGCTCATCATGAACCAGGGGGCAATTGACAAGCTGTCTCCGGAAATGAAGAACGAATTCTTCGACCTGGTAGACACCCGTTTCTGGAAGCGCTCAACAGAATACCAATACAAAGAAAAGGTAGCGCTCGCCAGCGGTTTGAAAGAGCAGAGCGTCAAAGTGGCTCAGTTCCCCGAAGGCGTGTTGAAGAAGTTTTCGGAAGCATCAGCCGCGATTCTCAAAGACGAGCGGGCCAAAGGCGGTAACGCAGAGAAGGCCACTGACATGCTGACCTCGTTCCTGAAAGTTCTCGGTTACGTCTGAGGAATCTTCTGATTCAGCAGTGCTGACCCGTCAGGCTTATGCCTGGCGGGTCAGAATTTTGCGGCCACCGGCAATGCGTTGGCCGTAACTAGGGAGTAGTAATGGATACCCTGACTTCAATGGCGCGATTGATCACCGTGCTGAATACGCGCATCGGTCGTGCGATGAGCCTGGTTGTGCTGATCCTGTTCGCGCTGCTGCTGGGTGACGTGATCATGCGCTACATCACAGAGAGTCCGATTTCCTGGTCTGCTCAGGCTTCCAAGCTGGTGTTTGGCGTTTACGCCATCATTGGCGGCGGTTATCTGCTGGCACGTCGTGATCATGTCAATGTCGATTTGTTCTACGGTAGTTTTTCGCCCAAACGCAAAGCGCTGGTCGATATCGTGACATCGGTTTTGTTTTTTCTGTTTATCGGCGTGTTGGTCTCTGAGAGCTATTCGCTCGCCTATGACAGCGTCTCGCGACTAGAGGTGAGTTATGAGACAACCTGGCAAGTCGCGATCTGGCCGTCAAAAGTCATGATCGTTGTTGCCGCCGTGTTGCTCTTGTTGCAAGGCGTCATCAAATTAATTGCCGACATTCTGATCGTGATGGGTATTGAGGTCGATGAGACCGCGTTTGGCCCGATCAAGGATGATGACATCGATGAGAAGGAATCTGTCTGATGTATGAATCACTTTCGATCGAATTTCTCACGATGTTGTTCTTCGGTCTCTTGTTCGTTTTCATCATGCTCGGCGTGCCACTGGCATTTGTGCTGGGTGGGCTGTCGGTCATATTTCTTTTCTTTGAACAAGGCTCGATTGCGTTTTATCTGATCGCATCAAAAATGTGGGATCTCATGGAGACCTCCTCACTGATTGCGATACCGCTGTACGTGTTTATGGCGATGATTCTCGAACGCAGTGGCGTAGCCCATGATCTGTACCGGATGATGCACCTGTGGTGGGGTGGCGTGCGCGGTGGGCTCGCGTTTGGTACGGTGGCGATCTGTACTATTTTTGCCGCCATGTCAGGGATATCCGGTGCGGCAGTTGTGACGATGGGCACGATTGCCTTACCCCAGATGCTTGACCGGGGCTATGACAAGCGTCTGGCGCTGGGGGCTATCAATGCCGGTGGCGGCTGGGGCATCCTGATACCGCCAAGCATTCTGATGGTGTTGTATGCGCTGATTTCCGAGGTGTCGGTTGGCAAGTTGTTTGCTGCCGGCGTCGGACCGGGGCTTTTGTTGTTTGGGCTGGTCTCAATTTACATCATTGTGCGGTGTTGGTTGCAGCCCGAACTAGGGCCGGCCCTACCCAAGGAAGAGCGGGCCGGCTGGCCCGAGAAATTAGGTGCGCTGAAAGCCGTCCTGTTGCCCATTTTCATCATTTTCATCGTGCTCGGCGCGATTTTCGCCGGCATCGCCACGGTGACCGAAGCTGCTGCGGTGGGTGTATTCGGCGCCCTGGCTGCCAGCGCTGTCAATCGCAAGCTTAGCTGGAAGGTTGTATCGGAGTCGGCGCTACGCACGTTTCGCCTGACCACCATCATCACCTGGATTGTCTTTGCCGCTCACGCCTATTCGATGGCTTACACAGCAATGGGCGCCGAGAGTTTCATCACCGGGCTTACCGAAGCGATCCCCGGCGGGCGTTGGGGCGCGATGGCCTTCATGATGGTGGTTTTGTTCCTGCTAGGTATGGTGTTGGATCCGGTAGGGATCATGTTGATTACGCTGCCGGTCTTTCTGCCATTGGTGAATGCTCACGGTTTCGATCCGGTCTGGTTCGGCATCTTGTTTGTCGTGATGATGGAAATCAGCTACATGACACCGCCATTCGGGTTTAACCTGTTTTACCTGAGGTCAGTGGCGCCGCCGGAAGTGACAATGAAAGATATCTATTGGTCCGTCGGCCCGTATACGGTCGTCGAACTGACTGGCTTGTTTATCATCGTGTTGTTTCCGCCGATCGCTTTGTGGCTGCCCGGCGTTCTGTTTCCGGGGTAGGTGGTGCTTCAGCCCGAATCAGATTGACGGCGCGTTATTGTCTGGTGGCAGCACACTGGCTGTCAGCCCGGTGTTACTTGTCAAAACCGGTAACACCGGGTCTTGTTCTGCTGCGGTGTCGAGGCTTTGGGCTTCAAGGACGTCCACGCTGCTCAGCAATACCGAAGACCCGGATTGCGCCAGACTTGTAAACGGCTGCACCTGGGTAGAGGCCTGGTTGCCATTGCCGGCCCGGTCGACCACCTCGTTAGCCTCTACCGAAATACTTAACACCCCTGACTGATCATCTGGTGGCGTTACCGTAAGCTGGTAGGTTGTGGCGTTAACCTCGACCAAATTGCCGACCGCCGGATCATCGCCGGTGGATTCAATATCAATGGAGTCAATGCTGAATCCGGTGACGGGTTCGGTAAACGTAAACGTGAAAACCACCGGGCCCGATGCCACCGTGGTTTCATTGTCAGTAATGTCCAGGTCAGGCGCAAGCCGGTCGAATTCAACCGCTGGCGCGCTGGCTGCCAGATTGCCGATATTGCCGGCCGAGTTTGCAGCATCTGCTGGCACGCTGACGATCAGCGAGCCTTGTTCATTCTGGTTGGGCGTAATGACTGCGGTGTAGTTCGCGCCGGTTCCGCTGAAGGCTGAGACAGTGCCACCGGACACCTGGATGTCGCTGTCTGTGAATCCCGTCACCGCCTCGCTGAAGGTAAATGTATAGGTCACGTCCTGAGTCGTAGGCTCGGCCGCTCCGTCGGCGCTAATGGAGACGGTGGGCGCTGGCAGTGTGGGCTCCGGGGCGGGAGCAGGAGGCGGCTCGGGCACCGGCGCTGGTGTGGGGCCGGGGGAAGGAACCGGAGATGGATCCGGAGAAGGGCCGGGCGCCGGTGAAGGTGTCGGCGCGGGCGCCGGGGCTGGCGAGGAGGAAGTTGCGGTTGAAGCGGAAGATCCACCGGCTAATGCGGCAAGCGCAAGCACTCCGCCGCCGGCGGCCAGAATCGGCCCCCAGCCAATCGTCGATCCGGACTCCGCTTCCGGTGGCGGCGGGGCGACGTTATCGGCACTGAAAATCACAAAGCGGCCGCTGCTCAGTGCTGCCAGCGGTTGGGTTTGCGGGGTAATGGCTTCGTTGTCCACGCCTGCAAACTGATTGAGCAGAACAGTGCAGTCATTACCGTCGCGACAGGCCAGATAAAAGTCGTTAATGGTCAGGTCAACACCATCCGGTAACCCCTGGACGATCAAATCGTTTCCGTCTCTCAGGATACGTGGTGGCCTGCCGCCGTCGGTACTGGTAATCCGGTAGACCGTACCGGGCAGGGCGGGTAGGGAGGCCGGCGTCGTACCGAGAACCAGGTCGCGAATATCGCCTTCCGGTGAAACGAGTTCAATTTTGCTCACGGCGATATCTTCCTGTGTAGCGGGCCGGGGAACCGGCCGTTATTCGGGGAGGGCTAAACAGCTTAGTCGGTCGCCAGCAGCCAGACGTTCATTTTTGTCACCAGGGGTTCGAAAGCGTGTACCGTCCATGTCGGGAGATATGAATAACGGGAGAGGAGATGGATCAGCGCAGTCTTGTCATTGTGGGGAGTGGCATCATGGGTCGGGGGATTGCTGCCGTCTTTGTCAGAGCAGGATGGCAGGTGCAAGTCATTGCGCGCAATCCACAAAAATGGCCAGAGCTGCGGGCTCAGACGGCGGCATTCGCCGGCCAGAGTGAGTCAGGTGACTCGGGGCGGGTTGACTGCCATGCCGACCTTGGCGAGGCTGATTTCACCCGAACCGAGTTAGTGATTGAAACAATTGTTGAGAATCTGCAGGTCAAACAACAGTTGTTCCGCGAGCTGGATGCCCTGGTGCCGGAGTCGATTCCGATTGCCACCAATACCAGCGGGTTCCGGGTTTCCGAGATTGCCGCGAACTGCCCCGGCCGTGAGCGAATGGCGCATGCTCACTTTTTTATGCCGGCACATCTCGTCCCGCTGGTGGAACTGGCCAGCGCTTCATTCACCAGCTCGCAAACCATAGAGTCGCTGCATCAGGTGTTCGCCGCGGTCAACCTGGTACCGGTGCGTATCAGTAGCGATATTCCCGGTTTGCTGGCCAACCGGATGCAACACGCGTTAATGAGAGAGGCTTACTCGCTGATGCAGCAAGGACTGGCCAGTGCAGATGACATCGATGCGGCTGTGCGGTATGGGTTCGGGTTTCGATATCTTGCTGCCGGGCCGCTGCTTCAGAAAGAAATTTCGGGGCTGGATACCCAGCTCTCGTCCGCGACCGCAATCTATCCGGATCTGTGCAACGACTCGCTGCCCGCCAGAATGTTGACCGAGACAGTCGAGGCCGGCCATCTGGGGCTGAAAAGCGGTCAAGGGTTTCGGCCCTGGCCGCAGGCGGCTGCCCGCGCTGAATCCGAACGTTATAACAGCGCCTTGAGCGAGGCTGTCAATCTGCTGTTGCGCAAACGCTAGGCATGCGCGGGATTCGGCCTAGAATGCCCGCTTGCCCACTCTTGTGACCACTGTCGTGACTGATCCAATCCTGTCGCCTGTCGAGGCCCGCATTGTTGCCGTATTGCTCGAAAAAAAACTGACCGTGCCTGATACCTATCCGTTATCGTTGTCGGCACTGGTCTCCGGTTGCAACCAGAAATCGGCTCGCGAGCCGGTGATGGCTCTGGACGATCAAGACGTATTAGTGGCACTGGAAAAACTACGGCGTCAGTCATGGGTCATCGAAAGCTCTGGTTCGCGGGTCTCGCGCTACGAGCAGAACGCTGCCCGGGTGTTGGGTATTGCGGGCAACGGCATGATTCTGCTCGCTGTGCTGATGTTGCGCGGACCGCAGACCGTTGCCGAACTGCGTGCCAACAGTCAGCGCTGGTATGCATTCGTCGATGCTTCTTCAGTGGAGGCGTTCCTGAACGAATTGGCGGAACGTTCGAGCGGCGCACTGGTGGTCAAGTTGCCCCGCCAGCCTGGTGCGCGTGAATCCCGCTGGGCCCATCTGCTTTGCGGCGACGTAATCGTGCCAGATAAGGTGGCTGTTCGGGAACCCGTTGGACCTGTCGCAGGGCAGGAGTCCGGTCGGCTGGAAACCCTGGAGCGCCGGATAACCGCGCTCGAACAACAAGTCAGCGAATTGCGCGAATCGCTTAGTCAGAAATCCGTATCTGATCAATAACGCCTTTGAGGAAAGTCCTTTGAACAAAATAATCCTGACAGGCCATTCTTATGGCCTGGGTGCAGCTCTTGCCGTTGAGCTGGTTAGTCGCGGCGCTCATGTCATGGCTATTAGCCGTACCGCCTCCGCGCAAACTGAAGCGTCCTCGGTCGGGTCGTTGCAGCAAGTCCCCCTCGATTTGTCGGATCTGACCGCCGTGGTCGATTGGCTTGATAGTGGTGCGTTACGCGATTTTCTGGCCGGCGCTGAACAGGCAATCCTGATTAACAATGCGGGCCGGGTTGAGCCGATTGGTCCGCCTGGGCGACAGAATCCTGCCAATATCGCGCAGGCAGTCAGTCTGAATGTTGCCGCTCCGTTAATGCTCACCGATGCTTTCGTTGCCGCGACTCAAGGCCTTGGCGACCGGAGAGTGCTGCATATTTCCAGTGGCGCAGCGCGTAACGCCTATGCCGGTTGGAGTATTTATTGCGCGACCAAGGCAGCGCTGGATCAACATGCCGCCGGTGTCGTGGCAGACAATGTCGCCGGGTTACTGATAGAGAGTCTGGCGCCAGGGGTTATCGATACGGCGATGCAGGCCCAGATTCGCGCCACGACCGCCGATCGTTTTCCGGCCCTTGAGCGCTTTGAAGCCATGAAGAAGGACGGCGCGCTTGCTTCCGCCCAGACCAGTGCCGCCGCAATCGTGTCGCATTTGTTTTCGACCCGCTTCGGACAGGAAACGGCAACCGATATCCGGCAAATCTGAATGGCTTTGCCTGCCCGGTTTGTGCGCGTGCGATACTGTTTTCTTTTGACTTGGAAAAGAGCGTCAGACTATGACTAGCCCTATTGCTGAACCCCTGGTTGTTGAGGTTTTCTCCGACTACGTCTGACCCTGGTGTTATCTCAGTACCGTGCGTATTGAAAAACTGGTCAGGGAACACAATGTCAAGATCAAGTGGGTTCATTTTCCCTTGCATCCGGACACACCCGCTGAGGGACGTTCACTGGAAGATTTGTTCGCTGGCAGGGGCAAAGACATTCCAGCCATGCAGGCTCAAATGCGTGAACGCATGGCGGCCGAGGGCCTCCCTTATGGCAACCGGACCATGACGTATAACAGCCGCCTGGCTCAAGAGTTGGGCACCTGGGCCGATTCACAGCCGGGCGGTGAGGCGATTCACGACGCGCTGTTCCGAGCCTATTTCGTCGATGCCAAAGATGTCAGCGATCCGGACGTTCTGGTCGCGGTTGCCGGCTCGGTTGGTCTGCCTGAAGAAAAAGCCCGTGAAGTCCTGCTCAAACGCACTCATCAGCAAGCGGTAGACGCCGACTGGGCCAAGTCACGGCAATACGGCGTGACCGGCGTGCCGACGTTTGTTGCTGCAATGCAAGGTGTGGTGGGAGCTCAGCCCTATGAGGCCCTTGTAGAGCTGGTACGGCAGGCCCGGAGCCAGGCCGCTCCATCAGCGTAATGCGCGATTGGCGTTTGGCCGCCACAATATGTGTGGCTGGCTATTCGCCAAATCAGGCAATTCGGCTATCGTAGTCAGCTGGCAGCTACGCGATAATTTCAATTCTTATGAAATTTCCCAAACTGGGTGTTCGATCCCGGTTTCTTGTCTGGTTGATTGCAATTGGTGTGCCCGGTGTTATTGCTGCCTGGATGGCAATGTCGGTCATCGAGACCCGATTGGCAGAAGAAATCGAAGCCAATCTGGTCAATGCTCGGCGCCTGGAGGCCGCGCGCATCGTCGATGCGCTTAGTGCTTATGAAAAACAGGCGACCCAGCTGACGGCCGGCAAACATGTCCGTAGCTTTGTCGGCATGCTCGCCGATTATTACCGGGGTGTTTTGCCGGCAGACACGGTAATTGGCGGCGTTGATCAATTCAAACAGATTGATCCTCTTGGACCGGTCCCGCTGGCACAACTGGCCCGACGCCTGAAAGGCAAAGCCATTACCACTGGCTCTGATGTGCGTGATCTGCAGCTGGTGGGTCTGGACGGTCGGATACTAGGGCAAAGCGCCGGTTTTTCGTGGGACCAACCGTATGACACCGAGGTTGTTACTCGCACACTTGAGACTGGAAAGCCACAGTTTGGTAATGCATTTCGCGTATCTCAAGGCGATGACCGTCTTGGTCTGGTCGCACCGATTTTCTCTGTTGATAGTGAAATCGTTGGCGCGCTGATTCTCGAGATGGCACTGGATCCGATTGTTGGTCTGGTCCTTGAGCATGAAGCTTACGGTGAAACCACCGAATCTCATATTGCCCAGCTTACTCCGGATGGCGACGCACAGTTCATTACGTTGTTGAGATTTAACCGGCAGGCTGCCTTTGATCTGGTGGTGCCTCGCGATCGCAACCTGCCGATCAATCAGTCATTGCAGGCGACTGGCGGAAAAGTCATCCGTGCGGCGGACTATCGCAATCAATTGTCTGTGCTGGCGATCGAAACCGTTCCGAAAACCGGCTGGGGTCTGGTGGTCAAGAAAGACTTGTCAGAAGCAGTCGCGCCGATTGTTGAAATTCAATGGGTGTTGCTATCTGCGGCTGTGATTGCCTGTCTGGCATTGTTTGGTGGCTGGTTTTTGTTTCTGCGGCCGCTGGGCAAACGGATTGATAACGCGGCTATAGCCGCAGACCGCATCGCCTCGGGGGATTACTCGTCGCTGATCAGTGACAGAACCGGTGATGAAATTGGCGAAATGTCTCGTTCGATTGATCGTCTTGCCAATGACTTGTCGGCTGGTAACCGACTGCGCGTCAATGCGGAAAAGAAGCTCGAATATCAGGCAACTCACGATGATCTGACGCAGGTCTTCAATCGCAAAAAGGCCAACGACTTTATCCGAAAATTTCTTAGTCCCGAGGCCAACAACATCAGTTCGATCTTGTTTCTGGATCTTAACGGCTTCAAGAGCATTAACGACGGCCACGGACATGCGGTCGGCGACGAAATCCTCAAGGTAACAGCAGCCCGACTATGCCGGGCGATGCCGGATGGCCTGGTGGCAAGATGGGGGGGCGACGAATTTGTTGCGATCCTGCCGTCTGTTGACCGGACTGGCGCGGAGCAGACGGCAGATTTCGTTCGTGACCTGATTTCAGTGCCGATCGCGGTCAATCGCGGCAGTTTCAAGGTCAGTGCCAGTATTGGCGTGGGCTCGTCGGCGCCTGAACTGCGGGCGATTGATGTCGTGAACAAGGCTGACGTCAAGATGCTTGCGATGAAACAGATGCGCGACCCCAGGGCAGGTATTCTGGAGACGACCCGTTTGGTAGAAACAGCAATTCGCGATCATCAGGTGCAGATCTGGTTTCAGGCGATTGTGGCGCCCACTGATCAGGGCCAGAAAATCTATGGTGCGGAAGCGCTTGTCCGCCTGCGCGATCCGTCGGGGCGCCTTGTAGAGCCGGGGGAGTTCTTGCCGCAAATCAGCCACGCACCGGTAATGCGGGCACTGGAGGAGCGGGTTTGCGAGTTGGCACTCAATACGCTTGGACTGTGGCGCAAATTGAAGATATTTGACCAACATTTTCGGCTGGCGATTAACCTCAGCGCTCAAGCCACCAACAGCAAGGATTTCATCGAGATTTTCGAGTCGATTCGGCAAAGGGCCGACGTGCCGGCTGACAACATCATTCTTGAAATTTCTGAGGAGTCGCGAGCCTGTAACCGGCAGATTCTGCAGCGCTATGCTGACAATGGCGTCGCACTGGCTGCTGACGATGTGGGGATAGAAGGGTCAAACCTTGACCGACTTGCCTGGGACGGCGTGACGATAGCCAAGATTGACAAAAGCTGGATCGCCGATCCCCGCGAATCGTCCGCGGCCCGCAAGACAGTGGTGCTGAAACAATTGGTGGAGATTTGCGGAAAACTCGGCATCGCGACTATTGCCGAGGGTGTCGAGACTGTTGCTCAGCAACAGTATCTTGATAGCCTGGGGATGCGCTGGATGCAAGGCTATCACTTTGACCGGCCGTGCCCGGCCAGGGAGTTTGCTGATCGATGGGCCAAAACCCCGGTGTTGAATCGGTAAGCGCTCGGTACCAGAGGGTTGGCGGAAAGGGGTGGGAGTTGAACTCACCAGACACGCTTGACGCATCTCATCGGCTTTGAAGGCCGTGCGGGCCACCGGACCCGATCCCTTTCCGTGGTCTAACGCGCTACTCTGATGACAACACTCCAAAAAGTTCCTGACGGTCACCGATTATGCGCCGGGAATCACCAAGTCGCCGCGTGAGGCCCAGCGCATCAAAATACTCCAATACTTCAATGGTCAGGTTGCGGCCTATGCCGGCGGCATCCCGATATTGTTTGACGCCAAGTTCACCACCGTTTTCAGCGGCCACCTGCTCAGCTATCCCGGCGAGACGGGCGACCGCCCGGGGGTGGAAATATCGGTTCCCGGCGACTCTTGATAACAAGCCGCGATTCGCGGTTCGCTGCAAAAATGAAGTCAGTTCGTCTTTGTCGAACCCAAGCTGAGCGGCCAGCGCGCTGATGACAGGGGGTTTGGTCTGTTCGGGCGGTAAGAGTGGTTCGACCTGACGCCAGAGGTTTTCGTCTTGTGCGGTCACGCCAGGTTGATGCGAACTCAGCCTGAGAGACAGGCCACGCCGGACAATCTTTTCCTGGCGAACGAGCTGACTGATACACAAGTCGATGATTTCGCCGCTTGCGGCATCACGAGCGGCGCGTCTAAGCTCGCCGGGGTGCGGGCCAGGATCATCAGGGTTCTGTTGGTGCCGGTCTGCCAACGCGTCGAGCAAAAGGGTTTCAAGACGCCGCCAGCGTTCATGGGTCAAAGCAAACCGGCGATGGCGAATTTCAAATCGGTGCAGCGACACTTGTTGTTCAACTGCTTCTGTTTCTGCTGGAGTCAGATTCCAGGCGTCGTTGAAGTGCCTCAGGTCGACTCCGGCCGGGTTGTTCTCCGCGAGCTGTTGCAGCGCGTCTGTGGGTGAAGCAAGCTGCATTGATCGCAGTGATGTCATGCGCTCGGTTCGTGCCCGGCCCTTGCTGGCGCCATAGGAGTCAACCACCTGGCCGCCGGCGATTGTTCGGCTCGCCGATTGATCGCGAACGATAAATCGATCGCCACGGGCAACAACTGTTGGCTGATCGAGGACCAGTTGCGCCAGTGCGGTTGTTCCGGGTGAAATTTCCCTGCCCTCCAGGGTTGCGATGCGCCCAGTAAGCGAGCTGGCGCCGTGATGCAGATGAATCGGTGTCCAGTGCGCAAGCGGGCGGGCCTGAGCCGCCAATACGGTCACCGTGGCGTCGATGCGCTGAGTTGGCTCAGGTGGCGGTGCCCCAACCAGCCAGTCGCCGCGCACCGGTGATGGCGACTGTGAGCGCAGCCCGACCAGATTCAAGGCGCAACGGTCGCCAGCCGAGCCGGCAGTCAGGGCATCGGCCGGTTTATCCTGAATGTGCAGACTGCGGACACGTACCGGCAGATTGGCCGGCGCCAGAAATAATTCGTCGCCGGTTTTGACGCTGCCTGAAAAGACGGCGCCGGTGACAATCAGGCCTGCGCCCTGAATCGTAAACTGGCGGTCAACAGGTAATCGGAACCGCCCGCCTGCGGGTGACTCAGGGCGACGGTTGCGCAGTGCAGTCAGTTCCTTTCGCAACAAGTCTATCCCGTCACCGGTCACTGACGACACGGGAAAGCTATTTGCCTGGCGCAGACTTGTTGTTGCGAGTAGTTCGGCGACCTGATCTTGTACTTGGCGGACTCGCCCGGCATCGACCCGGTCGGTTTTGGTAATGGCCACAAGACCCTGCTTGACGCCCAACAGGTTAAGGATAGCCAGGTGTTCGAGGGTTTGCGGCATCGGACCGTCATCAGCGGCAACAACCAGGATGGCAGCATCGATAGCGCTGACACCGGCGAGCATATTGCGCACAAATTTTTCGTGACCCGGCACATCAACAAAGCCGAACACCTGGTCGGTGCCGAGCGTGTGATAGGCAAAACCAAGGTCAATACTGACACCCCGCGATTTCTCCTGTGGCAGGCGGTCAGTGTCAACATCGGTCAGCAGCCGGATCAGCGAGGTCTTGCCGTGATCGATGTGGCCGGCGGTCGCGATCAGCATCAGCGTGCGGCGAGAAGTTGCTGCAACCTGGGCAATTGCTCGAGAAGCTCATGGGTCCGCTCTAGCGTGCGCAAGTCGAGAATCAGGCGGTCATTGCTGATGCGTCCGATAACCGGGCGCGGCAGTTGTCGCATCGCTGCAGACCAACGGGTAAGCTCGGTACCGCGTCTGTCGCCAGCACCAGCCGGATTGATGGCGATTGCGGCACTCGGCAGCAAATCTACCGGAAGGGCGCCACTGCCAATCTGGCTCATGCAGTCGACAATTTCAAATTCAGCATGCGCGGCGAGGGTTTGTTGAAACCCATCCAGCACCTGGCTGGCCGTGGCGGCAATATCCTCTTTGGCGCGCGTCAACTGGCGCAGCGCGGGAAGCTGCTGATCGAGGGAGTCAGGGTCTTGATAGAGCCGTAACACTGCCTCCAGCGCTGCCAGCGTTAGCTTGTCAATCCGAAGCGCACGTTTCATCGGGTTTTTTTTGATCTGGTTGATCAGTTCTTTTTTGCCGACAATCATGCCGCACTGTGGGCCGCCCAGTAGTTTGTCGCCGCTGAACGTAACGACATCCGCACCGGCTTCGAGTGCCTGGGCAACGGTTGTTTCATGGGGCAGGCCGAACTTTCTCATGTCGATCAGTGAGCCGCTGCCAATGTCATCGATCAGGGGAAGCCCATGCTGGTGGGCAAGTTCGGCCAGATCAGCTTGCTCAACTTTATGGGTGAAACCCTGTATCTGATAGTTGCTTGGATGGACCGTCATCAGAGCGGCGGTCTGCCCGTTGATGCGCTCGGAGAAATCCGCCAGATGAGTGCGATTGGTGGTGCCGACTTCGGCCAGCACGCAACCGGCAGAAGACATGATTTGAGGCATTCTGAACGCGCCGCCGATTTCGACCAGTTCGCCACGCGACACGATGACTTCGCGGCCGCTGGCAATACTGTTTAGCGTCAGCAAGACTGCTGCCGCGTTATTGTTGACCACTGTGGCTGCCTGCGCGCCGGTGAGTTCCCTGAGCAACGCCTCCACATGCGAGTCTCTGTCGCCCCGCGATCCGGAGTCAAGATCGAACTCCACGGTGGTTGGGTTGGCTGCCGCATGGGTCAATGCTGCGACCGCCTGTTCTGGCAAGACAGCGCGACCGAGGTTGGTATGCAATACCGTACCGGTCAGGTTGAGCACTGCCCGGTGGGTTGACTGATGTCGCTTGGCAATCGCGCTGGCCGTCTGTTCGGCCCAAAGTTGCGGAATGTCGTCCGGGTTGGCAACAATGTTGCTGGCGGCGATATCATTTCGCATTGCCTGGCTGCTCAGTCGCAATTGATTCCTGACCGTCTGGTGACCGTGGCGCTCAACCAGGGCGCGAATATCCTCACGCTGGAGCATTTTCTCGAGTGACGGTATTGCTTGATACAGGTTCTTGGCCATGGCCTTGGCTGCTGTGCTGAAGCCGCCATTATGAACGAACTGATGGGCGACGAGACTAGTCGGGTGTTCTGTAGATCGCTCCGGTTTGCTCCAGCGCGCGAATATCCTCGGGGCTCAGACCCGCTTCAGCCAGAACGGCTTCAGTGTGCTCACCTAGTGCTGGTGCCCGTTCCGCGGTACGCGGTGTTACCCCGTTTAGTCTAATGGGCGCCGCGATTGTCCGCGGCATCTCGGCAATATTGGTCTCGACGACAGCGCCTGCGGCAATCGCTTGCGGATCGTCTCTGATGTCTTTCATGCGTTGAACAACGCTAAAGATAATGCGATGCCTGGACAGACACTCCTGCCAGTAGGGCAGGTCCTGGGCGGCAAAAACGGCGTCGAGTTTTGAGGTCAGCTCAACCCGATGGGTTTTTCGGCTTGCGGTCGTTTGGAAGCGTTCATCGGCAAGCCATTCCTGTTTTCCTAGTGCTTCACATAAACCGGGCCAGCCGGCTTCTTCGCGCGCAAGCGCGAGCAGCAACCACCGGCCATCGCGGGTCTGGTAGGTATTGCTGACGGCCGAGCGCGGGCGGTCCCGGGTTGGACGAGGCTCAATGTATGAGTCAACCAGAGCGGCTTGCGCCAGTACTCCGTTTGACCATAGCCCGGCACCGATGAGCGAAGTGCCGACCTCGCTGCCGCGTCCCGTGCGGTCACGTTGATAGAGCGCCATCATTATTGCGGCAACCAGTGACATCGCGGTCGCTCGATCGCCCGACGCCGGCAACTGAAAATGCGGCGGGCCGTCATCATATTTGAGAGCGTCAAGAAATCCGGTTCTGGCGAAATACGCGTTCGCATCAAACCCGGGTTGATCACGATCCGCGCCGCTTTCGCCGTAACCGGTCAACGAGGCGTAGATCAACCGGTCATTGAGGGCGGCCAGATCGGCATAGCGGATATTCAGCCGTTCGCGAACCGGGTGGGGCATGTTGGTAATGAGTATGTCGGTTTTGCGCACCAGGCGATGCAGGACATCGGTCGAATCGGGATGTTTCAGGTCCAGAGCCAGCGAGCGCTTGTTCCGAGAATCCATCAGCCAGGGATAGTTCACTTCTGAATCAGGATACGCAGCGAAATTTCTGGCGTGTCGGTTCGGGTCGCCGCTGCCGGGTTGCTCCACTTTGATCACATCCGCTCCGTAATCGCCTAAAACGACCGCAGCCGATGGCGCGGCAATGAAAGTGCTGATATCCAATACCTGAATACCACTAAGAGGAAGCGTGTTACTCATGAGTCAGCCTGTGAAGAGGGAGGGAGGTAACCGGACTGGGCAGGAAGTTCGCAATACTGATCGGCATCGACCACGATGCTGACCGGTGAGTTCTTATGACCGCCAACGCTCCAACTGGGCATCACCATCGAGTACAGGCCGCCGCCGCCGGCAACCAGTATCAGGATTTGCGACGCTTGCTCAAATACACGGTAAGTCAGATCGGATGAATTCATCCGGCTGGCGAATACCGGTCCGTAACGTTTGAGCTGCTCAACCGGCAGATGGGTCAGTTCCCATAAGCGGTTGGCGATGGCGGCGCGTGACAACCCGGCACTAACCAGTATTTGCGCATGTTCCGGGTTCAGGACAACCACTGCCGATCCACCCGGCAGTGCCGCATTGTTGGTCGCCAGATTCGCCAGACCGGTGGCCAGGACATAGAGTAGTTTTTCTGCGTCGTCAGGATCGTCGGCGCTACTGGCGTAGATCACGGAATGTGGCGCTTCGGCGCCGATCACGGTGACCACACTGTCATCGGCTTTGAAGCCAAGGTCAACATGCATCGGCGGTAGCGGCGACTGCTCCTCGCTTTCTGCCAGGCAATAGGTGAACTTGCCGGGATGACCGAGCAAGGCCATGTCAGACGAACCTGGCCGACCCCCGCCGATATTAATCATGCACAGGCGCAGCGCGCGTCCGATACTGGCGTTCGCCCGATGGCCGGGGCCGAGCGCGCCGAATCCGGACGCGACCGGCCCACAACTCTGTCTTGCGGGCCCGTTGACCAGAATCAGCGGTGCGGTGCAATGGGTGGTTGCCTGCATTTCGGTCAGGTCGAAGACCGGATCCAGGATGGCTTTTACGCTTGCGACAACTAGTGGCATGTAGTCAGGCAGGCAGCCGGCCATGACGGCGGCTATCGCTATTTTTTCAATCGTGGTGGTACCGTTGCCGGGGCCCATCTCGCCAAGCACCATGTCGGCATCCTGGCCGCTGGCCAGAATCATTCGCGATACCCGCTGCACTGTCGGTATGACAACCGGCAGGCCATCGGTACAGCCCAATTCGTGTAGTTGCTCCAGAGCCACGGATTCGTCTTCGGCGCTGAGTAGGTTTTCATTGGGGGCATTCATCGGCTTAATTGCTCAATAACTGTGTCGGCGGTCAATTCTGCGATTCGCAGCATATTGGTGTCGCCGCTGCCGGCGACCGGGTGGGGCAGCCGGACTCGCGGGGCGCCGGGCATGCCTAGCGAGCGAGCCACGAATTCACCTTGTTGCCAGAATTCATCTGTAATGAGTGCCACGGTCGGAATTCCCAGGCGGGCAATGCTGATGCCGTCACGCACGGTGCCGGTCGTACAGCTACCTCAGTGGCCATAGGCGGCGACCACCACCTGGCAACTTGAGCGAATCTGGTCGAGCATTTTTGCGGAGGCAGTGACCGTTGGATTGCCTTTATTCCAGTGCCGCAAGCGAGCGTCTGGCAGCCGTTGCTGCATGACTTCTCCAAGCCGGTTCAGAAAATTCTCGGAATCCGGAAAGCCGTTGGCCAGCAAGCCGATTGTTGTGCCCGCCCCGGTGCTCGAGAACTGATGGAATAGCGTATAAGCGTCCATAGGTGTTGCAACGCTGGCTCTCGGATCATGGTAGTGAATCATTCTGTCTCCGTCGTCGATTCTGAACTTACTGATGGACTTACTGCGGCGGCGCCTACTGTAGCGGACTTTTTTGCCGGGCCGATTTGATTCGGGCCGACGTCAGGAGATAGCGATTTCGATAGCAAGCAGTAGATTGGATACCTCCCCGGAACGGCGCTTCGGTATCACCCATATCTTGATTGTTCTGCTGATCGGGTTCTTGTGGGGAATCAACTGGCCGGCGGTTAAAGTCATGCTGACCGAGTTGCCTCCTTTGTCAGTCAGGGCGTTTGCGTTTCCCCTGGCGGCGCTATGCCTGGCGGTGTTGGCACATGTGATCAAGCAGCCGTTAAAGCCAGCCCGCCGGGACTGGATGCCATTATTTCTGACCGGCTTTTTCCTGGTGTTCGGGTTTAACATGCTCACGACGTTCGGGCAGTTGATGACCGAAACCTCGAGAGCGGCGATTATCGCTTATACGATGCCGGCAATGACGGTGGTACTGGCGGCCTTGTTTCTTGGTGAGCGCTTGTCGCGACGGGGTGGCCTGGCTTTGCTTGCCGGCTCGCTCGGGTTGATTGTGCTGGCTGCCGAGGACTTCGCCGGCTTGTTTGATAACCCGTCCGGCGCACTGGTGATGTTGTTCGCCGCCTTGTCCTGGGCGGTCGGTAATATCCTTTTGAAGGCCCGGCAGTGGAGCTTGTCGTCACTTGGGCTAACCTTCTGGTTTTTTGTTGTGGCCGCTTTTTGTAGCTGGCCGCTGGTCTTGATTTTCGAGCCACTATCGGATCAGACATGGCCGGGCTCACGGGTACTCTGGATCCTCGCCTATCACGTGGCAGGCCCGATGAGTCTTTGTTATGCACTCTGGACAATCATGATTGCCCGTTTACCGGCAGGGGTTGTCGCCTTGTCGGCCCTGTTTGCTCCTGTGGTTGGCGTCGGTTCTTCAATGTGGTTATTGGGTGATACCGTGACCTGGCAGAAGCTGACGTCCCTGGGTCTTGTCCTGGTTTCAATCGCACTGACTTTCAGTACGACAAATCGCCGTTCCCGCTGACAAGACCATTCGGCTTGCGGGTCCGGCTTGTGATCGGCCCGCCAATCTGGTCAACTAGACGGTCTCACACTTCAGGAGGCAGCATGAAAAGCAAGCTAAATACCGGAGACGAATTCCCCTCGATGCCATTGAAACTGGTTGATGGCAGTGAAGTCGTCTTACCGGCTGATCCGCGAGCCAGCTATCTTGTGGTTTTGTTCTATCGGGGGGCATTCTGACCTTACTGTCTCCGTCAGTTGGACGGCTTCAGTGAGAAGTTGGAAGAATTCGCGCAATTGGGCGCCCGGGTAATCGCGGCCACGGCAGAGCCCCTTGAAAAAGCCCAGGAAGTGGCGGCCAAGGTATCGGTACCGGTTGGGTATGGTGTTACGCGGGAGCAGGCCGATCAAATCGGTTCCTGGTGGGAGGATCGCCGGCAGATCATCCAGCCCTCCAATTTCGTCCTTAATGATGCTGGTAAGGTTTTGTCGGCAACCTACAGTACCGGACCGATTGGTCGCGTTGAAGCACAAGACGCGATTCGGTTTATCCAGTTTCAGGAGCGGCAGAAGGCCGCTGGCTAGACTCTGGTCTGGGTCGGTAAGCAGCGCGCAGGCCTCTCGGGGATGCGCGCTGCCTGAGGCCCTCGGAGCTTTTGCATGACAGATCCCGTGACTCGTCCCGCCAGCCGCCCGGCGACTCCCGGGCGCCGTCAGGTCATCAATCAGGTGCTGGCGCTGCCCGTGCTTGCTGCATTGAGTGGCGCAGCCCGGTCAGGCAGCGCGGATACCGGCAGCAAAGATCCGTTTACGCTGGGGGTTGCGTCAGGCTATCCGCACAGCGATGGGATGGTCTTATGGACCCGGCTTGCGCCGATTCCGGATGCGCCTGGAGGTGGCATGCCCGGCTCGCCGGTTCAGGTGACGTACGCGGTCGCGACCGATCCGTCGATGAGCACGCTAGTCGTTCAGGGGAAATCCTGGGCGTCGGCGGATTGGGCTCATTCGGTTCATGTCGAAGTACGTGGCCTGGAACCGGACCGATGGTATTGGTATCAGTTTTCTGTCGCGGGCTGGGTCAGCCCGATTGGACGCACCCGGACGACACCGCTGGCCAGCGCGCCGTCAGCCGAACAGCAACTGCGTATGGCGGTGGTTTGCTGCCAGAATTTTGAGCTTGGCTATTTCACCGCGTATCAGCAAGTGCTTGCGGATCAACCAGATCTTGTTGTCCATGTCGGCGACTACATCTATGAAGGCTCCGGCGACAAAAGCGCGGTCCGGACAATCGCCGAGCCAGTGCCGGTTACCCTTGACGACTATCGGTGTCGTCACGCACGCTATAAACAAGATGTTGATCTGCAACAGGCGCATGCCTGCTGTCCCTGGCTGCTCACCTGGGATGATCATGAAGTAGAAAACGACTACGCGGCTGACCGGTCGCAGGGCGCAGACCCGCGTGAATGGTTTTTAATGCGCAGGGCCGCAGCTTACAAGGCGTACTACGAGCACATGCCCCTACCGCGCCGCATGGTGCCTTTGGGCCCGCATATGCGGTTGCATACCGAGTTCTGGTATGGCGGGCTGGCTCGCTTCTTTATGCTCGATACCCGTCAATATCGCAGCCCTGAAGCATGCGCCTGGCCCGCCAGAAAACATCGTCATGGTCTGGATCCGACGGCGTGCGAAGCTTTGTTCGACCCGGCCCATTCAATGCTCGGCCAGCGCCAGCGCGACTGGCTGTTAAGTCGGTTGCCAGCCGACCCCGTAATTCCCTGGACTATTCTCGGCCAACAAACCCTGTTTCAGCCAGCTTCGATTCAGATACGGGGCGAGCCACGCATTTTTACCGATGGCTGGGACGGGTTTCCAGGTGAGCGGCAAACTCTGCTGGCGGCACTGGCCAATGCCCGGGTTCGCAATCCGGTGGTTTTTAGCGGGGACGTGCATGCGTTTTATGCCAACAATCTCAAGGCGGACGACGCCGAGCCCGGTTCTGCATTCGTCGCCACTGAATTTGCTTGCGGGGCGATTACCTCGCCGGTGCCCAGTGACCGTTTCGTCCGGCGGGTTCAGTCCGAACATGATGCGGTTGTGTTTACGCATACTGACCGCCGGGGCTATCTGCGGGTGAACTTGTCAATCCAAGACATGTCGGTTGAAATGGTCGGTATGAGTAGTGTCAGATCCCCTGCCGCAACGGCCGATGTCATTGCTGCGTTCAAAGTTCTCAACGGCAGCACCGAGCTTGTCCGCACTGCCTGACGAGCATTGCGGCGATTAAGCGTCTGGAGTCTCGCGGCCCGGGTCCAACGCTTCTGAGGTCAGATCCAGGCTCCAATTCTGGCCGACAAGCTGCTTGCCGAAGCTGTCATGAGGCGTCTCGTCCACCAGCACGAATCCGGCGTCTTGATAGATTCTGCGAGCCGCAACCAGAATATCATTGGTCCAGAGAGAAAGTGTCTTATAGCCATTGAGGCGTGCGAAGCGAATACACTTGGCAACCAGTTGCCGGCCAACGCCCAGACCGCGGGCCGACGGGTCTACTATGAGTAAACGAAGCTTGGCGATTTGTTTTGACTCACGGACCAGGAATACCGAGCCTATGTTGATACCGTTTTTCTCGGCTATCCAGCATCGCTCATGGTCGGGCTGATGGTTCTTGAGAAAATCGATCGCAATCTCGCCGACCATTACCTCGAAACTCTGATCCCATCCGTATTCCTGCGCATACAGAACTGCGTGTCGCTGAATGACCCAGCCGATGTCTCCCGGTTGGTGGGTTCGGATCGAATAAGCGGCTGCCGAAGACTTCTCCTGCTCCAGAATGGCTTCGATGGATTGCATCGCGTCAATGAGTTCGCATTGATCCCGCAGTGATATGTTGCTGAGCATTCGCTGGATATGCAGTTCTGATTGCTTGACGTTCGCTGCTGAATTCTCCTGACCTTTACAGGTGAGGGTCAGCGCCAATTCGCGGCGATCGCTGTTTGACGGCTCACGGACAATAAACCCGCTTTTTTCCAGTTGGCTGAGCGTGCGACTGAGAAAACTGGTGTCAAGCGACAACGAGTGGGCAATCTGGGCTGCGGTGATGCCCGGCTGCCGGGATACCTCGAAGACGATCCGGGCCTCGGTTAACGTGAACGGGCTGTTCAACAGCTTTTCGTTGAGGAAGTTGAGCCGGCGGGTGTAATACCTTGAGAATCGCCGTACTGCCTCAACGACTTCCTGTTGTTTGAACGTTTGGGATGGCAACCAGGGTCTCGGAGGAGTGAGCCAGGGGGCATCATCAAACTTTTGGTGGATGTTGTCCACTAATCGTTCGGGCGATCAAGGATTTCAATCCAGTTCGATGAGTAATTAGCTTTTTTCTAGTCCGTGTACGATTATGGGCGCAGTTGAGTTCAGGCGGCCCTGTTCTGCGAAAAATTCTCATGCCGCCGGGGAGAAATAATATGAGTGTCAGTTCAGACACCAATCCGCCCACCCAATCCGAAACGGATTACGAGGTAGGGCAGGACAACATCACACCTTTTGGGTTGGACATTCACAACCCGGTTTTTCTGATTTCCGGTCTCGCGATCGTGGCGTTTGTCTTCTGTACGCTGATGTTTCAGGCTGAAGCCAGCGAGTTTTTCAAGTGGCTGCGACCCGCTATTACCGAGACATTCGACTGGTTTTTTCTGAGCGCCGCGAATGTATTCGTCGTGTTTTGCGCGATTTTGCTCATCACACCGCTGGGCAAAATCCGACTGGGTGGCGATGATGCCAAACCGGATTATTCCTATGTTGGCTGGTTTGCGATGCTGTTTGCTGCCGGTATGGGTATCGGTCTCATGTTCTTCGGCGTCTCTGAGCCGATGTCGCATTTCGGTTCGTCACTAGGCGGCGTTGCCGGTGAAGCCGGCGCACGCACTGACTGGGCACCTCTTGGTGCAGCGGCCGGCGATGTTGACGCGGCGCGTCAACTGGGTATGGCGGCCACTATTTTTCACTGGGCTATTCACCCCTGGGCGATCTATGCGGTCGTCGCGCTGGCATTGGCCTTCTTTACGTTTAATCGTGGTTTGCCACTGACGTTGCGCTCGGCGTTCTACCCGATTCTGGGTGAGCGCGTATGGGGCTGGTGGGGACACCTGATTGACACGGTTGCCGTGTTTGCAACGCTGTTCGGACTGGCGACTTCGCTTGGTTTTGGTACCGAGCAAGCATTGGCGGGACTGAATTTCCTGTTTGGCTGGAGCAAAGGCAACGGCGCCAAAGTCTTGTTGATCGCGATTATCACCGGACTGGCGACTTTGTCGGTAATTCGTGGTCTGGACGGGGGGGTGAAAATCCTGTCTGAGATCAATATCGCGCTGGCTGGCTTGTTGCTGCTTTTTGTCATTGGCGTCGGGCCAACCGCGACAATCTTCAGCACGATTGCCGAGGGTGGAGTGGCCTATGCCAAAGAGATTCTGCCGCTGTCGATGCCGTTTGGCCGCGAAGATGCAAACTTCTCTCAGGGCTGGACTGCGTTTTACTGGGCCTGGTGGATGTCCTGGTCGCCGTTTGTGGGCATGTTTATCGCTCGCGTTTCGCGCGGTCGTACCGTTCGTGAGTTCGTCTTTTGTGTGATCGTGATCCCGATGCTGGTTTGCGTGGTCTGGATGGGGGCGTTTGGCGGTACTGCTATTGCGCAACTCGCGGCTGATGCTGCAGCACCGATCAAGGATGCCGCGGTTGAGTTGCAGTTGTTTGAAATGCTCAAACCGCTGCCGTTCGCGCAAGTCACTTCGCTAATCGGTATTGTGCTTGTCCTGGTGTTTTTTGTGACCTCTTCGGACTCCGGGTCGCTGGTAATCGACACCATTACAGCCGGTGGCAAGACCGACGCGCCCGTTGCCCAGCGGGTTTTCTGGTGTGTGTTTGAAGGATTGGTCGCGGCGACATTGTTGCTGGTCGGCGGAGCCCAGGCGCTGACGGCGTTGCAGGCAATGGCAGTGTCAACCGGCTTCCCGTTTGCCATCGTCTTGCTTGTGATGTGCGTCAGTTTGTTCATTGGCCTGCGCCAATGGCAGAAAGAGCACCGTTAAACGGTGTCCGGGTTGCTAGCGTTTGTAGCGTTTCTCTACAAACGGCAACCCGGTTATTGCTACGGCGGGGGTCTTGGTTCTGACCTTTGCCCGTAGCGCTACCGGGTTCTCCTGATCGAGCACTTGTTGATCCAGATAAGCCAGCATAATCGGTCGATTAAGGCTTGGCGAAACCGTCCCACTCGTGACCTCGCCGACTTGTTCGCCGCGATGATCAATAATCACAGTGCCGGCCCTGATGGGAATTGCCTCGCTGGAACTCAAGCCGGTTAGTCGTCGACGCACGCCGGCGATTGATTGCTCGGCAATTTTTTTTGTTCCTGGAAATCCTCCCGCCTTGTCGCCGCCGATTCTGCGTGAGCGGGCAATCGCGAATGTCAGCCCCGCTTCCTGGGGCGTCGTGTTCGATGTGATGTCATGGCCGTGTAAGGGTAAGCCTGCTTCAAGACGCAGGCTGTCGCGGGCGCCCAGGCCAACCGGTTTGACACTGGGGTGACGTAATAACTGCCGTACGACCCGTTCGGCGGCCATCGTCGGTACCGAGATTTCGAAACCATCTTCTCCGGTGTACCCGGCGCGTGCCGTAAAACAATAGGCGTCTTCGAGGTTCAGAAACCCGGTTCGCATGAATCTCAGACTTTCGGAGTGTTGGTCAAACATGCTCAGAACGTCAGCCGCTCTGGGGCCTTGAAGGGCGATCAGGGCAGCATCAATCCATTCGAAAATCAGATCGGGGCAGCGTTCAGTCAACAGTGCATAGTCGGCCTCACGATTGCCGGCATTAACAACCATCACGACACAGTCTTCGAGGTTGGCCAGCATCAAATCGTCTTCGATGCCGCCTTGTTCGTTCAGTAGCAGTGTGTAACGTTGCAGCCCTTTCGGCCAGCCCTGAAAGTCGACTGGCAATGCCGCCTCCAGTTGGCGATGCAAAGTGGACTCTTTGTTGTCGCGCGCGGTGACTCTGAGTTGCCCCATGTGACTCACATCAAATAGACCGGCGTGAGTTCGCACATGCAAATGCTCCGCCTTTAACCCGTCGGGATATTGCACGGGCATCTGCCAGCCGGAAAAGTCAATCATTTTTGCACCGAGCTCCTGATGCAACGCGTCCAGGGGCAGGCGGCGGCTTGGCGTCTCTGAGGGACTCATGGGCAGCTCTTGTCAGTTGGAGTAATCGGAAACAGGCGGGCAGGTGCAGATCAGATGTCGATCGCCGGCAACATTGTCAATTCGTTTGACGCTGGGCCAGAATTTCGCTTCCTGTAGCCAGGGCAGAGGGAACACCGCTTGCTCACGAGTGTAGGGATGAGTCCAGTCGCCGGCAATTTCGACGGCGGTATGGGGCGCGTTTTTCAGTGGATTGTCGGTCCGGTCAAATTGACCTTGTTCGATGGCTGTCAGTTCACCATGAATGGCGATCATTGCATCGCAGAACCGGTTTAATTCATCCAGAGATTCCGATTCGGTCGGTTCGATCATCAAGGTATCGGTGACCGGGAACGACATGGTTGGCGCATGAAACCCGTAGTCCATCAGTCTCTTGGCGACATCTTCCGCCGTGACGCCAAATCGGGTTTTCAGGTCGCGCAGATCAATGATGCACTCGTGGGCGACGCGCTCCTGCGCGCCGCGGTAAAGCACCGGGAAATACGGGTGCAGGCGGTTGGCGACATAATTCGCACTGAGAATCGCCACTTCTGATGCCGCGCGAATGCCGTCGGCTCCCATCATGCGGATGTACATCCACGAGATGGTTGAGATCAGCGCGCTGCCGAATGGTGCTGCTGAAACCGTATGCGGCTCACCGGCTTGATCCGTAAACGGATGCGTCGGCAGATGCGCCGCCAGATGAGCCGCGACGGCGATCGGCCCCATGCCCGGGCCGCCGCCACCGTGCGGAATGCAAAATGTCTTGTGAAGATTCAGGTGACAGACATCGGCTCCGATGGTGCCCGGGCTGGTAAGCCCGGCCTGGGCATTCATGTTGGCACCGTCCATGTAGACCTGGCCGCCAGCGGCATGTACCTTCTCACAGACGGTCTTGATCGATGGTTCGAAAACGCCGTGAGTCGAGGGGTAGGTCACCATTAACGCGGCTAGTTTTTCCTGGTGCTCGGTGATCTTGTCATCGAGATCGGTCAAATCAATATTGCCGTGGTTGTCACAACGCACCACCACCACCCGCATACCCATCATGGAAGCCGAGGCCGGGTTAGTACCATGAGCGCTGGCCGGAATCAGGCAGACATCCCGGTGTTGCTGGCCCTGGTGATTCAGGTATTGGCGAATCGCCATGAGTCCTGCGTATTCTCCCTGGGCGCCCGAGTTCGGTTGAAACGAGACGGCTGAAAAACCGGTGATCGAGGCGAGCCAGCGGCCAAGCTGTTCGTGCATGCGGGCATAACCGGCTGCCTGTCCGGGGGGCGCAAACGGGTGAATCTGCGCGAATGCCGGCCAGCTGATCGGCGCCATCTCGCTGGCGGCATTAAGCTTCATCGTGCAGGAGCCGAGCGGAATCATTGAATGAACCAGCGAGATATCCTTGTTCTCGAGTCGCTTGGCATAACGCATGAACTCGGTTTCGCTGTGATAACGGTTAAATACCGGGTGGCCAAGGACGGCGGACTGGCGCTGCATTGGCTGCGGAATCGAGTCGCACGCGGTCGAGATGATTTGCCAGGATTCTTGCAGTTCTGCCGGATTGCTCTGTCTGGCAGAAAACACTTCTATCAGATCAGAGATGTCCTGGATGGTTGTGGTCTCATCAAGGCTCACCCCAATCGAATGTTGATCCAGCGGGCGCAGATTAATCTTTTTCCGGCTGGCGCGTTCAATGACCTGGTCTCGCGCCAGTTCGCCTTTGGCCGGACAGTCAAAGACCAGGGTATCAAACCAGTGCTGATGACGGGCTGGTAGATCAGAGCCGATCTGGCTTAACAGCAGGGCGCCCATCGTGTTGACACGTTGCGCGATTCGGCGCAGTCCGGTCGGCCCGTGATAGATCGCATAGAAGCTGGCCATGTTTGCAAGCAGGGCTTGCGCCGTGCAGATATTGCTGGTCGCTTTGTCGCGCCGAATATGTTGTTCCCGGGTTTGCAAGGCCATGCGCAAAGCTGGTTTTCCGGAGACATCATTGGACACACCAATGACTCGTCCCGGTAGAAGCCGAACCAGTTTCTCGCTACACGCCATGAATGCGGCGTGCGGCCCGCCATAGCCCAGTGGTACGCCAAATCGCTGTGCGGACCCGACGGCAATATCGGCACCCATTTCGCCCGGCGACTTGATCAGCATCAGCGCCAGCAAATCGGTTCCGATGCAGGTTTTGCCGCCAGCCGCCCGAATGCGGCTGATCAGGTCGGTGTAGTCGTGCAGCCTGCCTTCGGTATCCGGCGTTTGCAGGTAGGCGCCAAAATACTGGCCTGCATCTGCTTGCTCGGGCGCGATCACGTCGAGCTCAATGCCACTGTGGCGGGCACGGGTACGCATGACAGCCAGGACTTGCGGGTGGGTTTTTTCGCTGATCAGAAATCGGTTACTTTTGCTGCGCGAGGCTCGTCGACAAACTGAAATTGCTTCGGCGGCGGCGGTGGCTTCATCGAGCAGTGAGGCATTGGCCACCGGTAAGCCGGTCAGGTCGATCACCATTTGCTGGAAGTTAAGCAGCGCTTCCAGGCGACCCTGGGCGATCTCTGCCTGATATGGCGTATAAGCCGTGTACCAGCCGGGGTTTTCCAGAACATTACGAACAATCGGCTGGGGGGTGATCGTCCCGTAATAACCGCAGCCAATCATGGATCGCCAGCACTCGTTCTGGCCTGCTAGTTGTTGGAGTTCTCTTAAGGCTTCGGTTTCGCTGACGGCTTGCGGCAGGTCCAGCGACTGGTTCAGCCGTAGGTGTTCGGGGATAGTCTGTTCGACCAGGCTGGTCCGTGACGCCACGCCAAGCGCCTGCAGCATTAATGCTTCGTCCTCAGCGGCCGGGCCGATGTGCCGACGATGGAATTCAGGGTTGCTGCCGATCATGCCAGTCCGGCGCTGTAGTCTTCTGCGCTAAGCAGCTTGTCCAGTTGGGTTGGATCGCTGGGCTGGATACGAATTAGCCAGCCTGTCTCAAACGGATCATTGTTAACCGCTTCAGGGGCGTCGGCCAGGCTCTGGTTGATGGCGATGATCTCGCCGGCAACCGGGCAGTAGACATCCGAGGCCGCCTTGGTTGATTCGACGACGCCAAACTGGTCACCCTGACTTAGTTGCTCACCCACATCGGGTAGTTCGACATAGACAAGTTCGCCCAATGCCTCTTGTGCATGGTGTGAAATACCGATGGTGCAAGAGCCATCAGCTTCCAGGCGAAGCCATTCATGGGACGGCGAGTACTTGCGGTCAGACGGGTTGGACGGTGCAGTTGAAACGTTTGAATCGGTCACGGGTGAGCTCCATACGAAATGATGTCGGAGCCCCCTCTGTCCTTGGTGCCTGAGAGATTAAGCGGCTAGGCTTGCAACCTTCGGCGAGCCGTGAGCGGTTGCAGAACCGGGCCGGCTACTCTCCAGAGAGCTTGTCTGATGCAGTCCTTTTGCCTGAGAGTTTGTTGGGGCAATTCCCCTTCGGCGCCGGTTCAACCGGTCTCTCCCGCACCAGATATAAAAGCTGACCTGAATGTGCCAACTTGCCCGGCTTCTGTCAACTCGCCGCTACTGGCGCTCGGTTGTGATCAGCACAATGCCGGCACAGGCAAGCCCAAATGCGGCGGCATGCGTCCATTGCAGGGTTTCGCCCAGGAAGCCGACGCCAATCGCGGTGGCCGCCAATGGCATGGCGATTGTAAACACGCCGCTGCGACTGGCCGGAACCGAGCGCAGGCCGCTTAGCCAGAGCCAGGTTGACCACTGGCTGGCGGCTAACGCATATAAGACCAGCAGCAGCCAGCCGGAAGCGTCAATTGCGGCAAAATCAAAGTCAAGCGCATACCAGAGACCGAACGGCGTCATCAGGACAAGCCCGCACAGGTTGATCAGGGCCGAAATGCGCCGGGCAGACAACGAGCTGGTCAGTCTTTTGCCCAATATGACGTACATCGATTCACAAAATACACTGGCAAACACCAGTAGGTTGCCCAGCCAGGAGAGGCTCGCCGAACCACCGGAATGGGCCTGCGGAGCGCCGATGCTCAAGAGCAGGACGCCGACAACTGCCATGGCGATTGCCAGCCATACCCGGGCGCTCAGATGTTCCCGGAGCAATAACCAGGAGAGCAGGGCGACCACGGCCGGCATCGAGCTCAGAATAACGCCTGACGCCGTCGCCGAGGTCATGGAGACGCCGTAAAGCATGCAAATCGAGAACAGGAAATTCCCGAAGAACGATTGCAGGAACAACTGGGTGATCACCGGGCGTGATAAAACCTGGTCTGTCGGGCCGCGCCTGAGCCAGGGGGCCATGGCCAGCGCGCCGATTCCAAACCGGAGCCAGGCGATCAATAGCACCGGCATCATGGCGGTCAGCGGCTTGGACAAGGCCACATAACTGCCAACTACCGCCATGCCGCTGAGCAGGAGCAAATAGCCGGTGTAGCGACTACTCAACAGGATTCACCTTTATAATCAAGCCTCTGAGGCAGCAAATCACAGAGGCAACAGCCAACATCGGTGGGGCGACAGGCACGCAGGTCAAAAGTCTTTTGCCGTCGCCGCGGTTTCGCGCTAACTGATTAGCAGTCAAGCTTTGGCCTGTTTATTCAAGTGAACGGGTATCAACAAAAGGTAATGTGAAATGAATGCGCCTGAGTCCAGCCCCGTCGTCGATGTGACTCCTGAAGCGGCCACTGATAGAGCGGCCACTGATACAGCCTCGAGCCGGGATGAGTTGCGCTACGCGGATATTGCTGCCCTCCCCAAAGCGGGCCGGCAGCATGAGGTTGCGGAGCGCTTACGCGCGATTGTGCCCGAAGGCGCGGTCTTGTGGCGGGAGGAGGAAACCCGGCCGTATGAGTGCGACGGCCTTTCCGCCTTCCGGCAACTGCCCATGGTGGTGGTCTTACCGGAATCCGAGTCCCAGGTTCAGCAGATTCTGCAAGCCTGTCATGAACTTGATGTGCCGGTGGTTGCCCGTGGTGCGGGCACCGGTTTATCCGGCGGAGCGACACCGCACGCTTCGGGCGTCATCATGTCATTGGCGAAATTCAACCGCATTCTGTCAGTGGACCCGGCCGCTCGTACTGCTCGTGTGCAACCCGGGGTTCGCAATCTGGCGGTGTCAGATGCGGCGGCGCCATACTCTCTCTACTACGCCCCCGACCCATCGTCGCAGATTGCCTGTACGATCGGCGGCAACATTGCGGAAAATTCCGGTGGCGTGCATTGCCTCAAATACGGCTTGACGGTTCACAACGTGTTGCGGGTGCGTGCCGTCACTATCGAAGGTGAAATTATCGAACTCGGCAATGAGGCGCTTGATGGCCCGGGTCTGGATTTGCTCGCCGCCATGATCGGTTCGGAAGGCATGCTCGCTGTCGTGACCGAAGTGACCGTCAAGTTGCTGGCCAAGCCGCCGCTTGCCCGCGTGGTGATGGCCTCGTTTGATGATGTGCTCAAAGCCGGTAATGCGGTTGCAGACATTATTGCCGCAGGCATTATTCCGGCCGGGCTGGAAATGATGGACAAAAAAACCGCGCATGCGGTCGAGCCTTTCGTCAAAGCCGGTTACGACCTGGACGCGGAAGCCATACTGCTGGCTGAGTCAGATGGCAGCGCTCAGGAAGTCGAAGACGAAATCGCGGCCATGGAAAAAGTCTTGCGCGCAGCCGGTGCGACCGCGATTGCAGTGTCGCGCGATGAAGAGCAGCGGCTGCGTTTCTGGTCGGGTCGCAAGAATGCGTTTCCGGCTGCGGGCCGGATATCGCCCGATTATTACTGCATGGACGGCACGATTCCGCGTAAGAATCTTGGCCCGATGTTGCTCGATATCGCTGCGATGGAACGCAAGTACGAGTTACGTTGTCTGAATGTCTTTCACGCCGGCGACGGGAACCTGCACCCGTTAATCCTGTTTGATGCAAACGATCCGGCTGAATGGGAACGAGCCGAATTGTTCGGTGCGGAGATCCTCGAAGCCTGCGTTGCATACGGCGGCACCGTGACCGGCGAGCACGGCGTTGGCATTGAGAAAATCAATTCCATGTGTGTTCAGTTCTCGGAGGCGGAGCGCAAGGCATTTTTTGCCCTCAAGGCGGCGTTCGATGAGCCGGGCCTGCTGAACCCTGGCAAAGCCATTCCAACGTTATCGCGTTGCGCCGAGTTCGGCAAGATGCACATCCATCATGGCAAGATGCCTTTTGCCGACCTGCCTCGATTCTGATGACCATTGATTCACCTGCCCTGTTAAGAATTCGCGAACTGATTGGCCATGCCAGCAGCCACCAACAGCCGCTGTGTATTCGAGGTGGCGGAACCAAATCGTTTTATGGTCAAGCGCCAGCCGGCGAGTTGTTATCAACGGCCGAACTGACTGGCATCGTCAGTTATGAACCCACGGAGCTGGTGGTTTCGGTGCGCGCCGGCACCTTGCTCTCCGAACTGACGGCGACGCTGGCCGAGCAAGGGCAGTTCCTGCCGTTTGAACCGCCGGTGTTCGGCCCTGAGAGCACCGTTGGCGGAGTCATCGCCGCCGGCCTGTCCGGGCCGCGGCGAGCCAGTGCCGGCGCGGCCCGCGACTTTGTCCTGGGCGCGAATCTTATCGACGCCCGCGGCCAGTGGCTTGCTTTCGGCGGGCAAGTCATGAAGAACGTTGCCGGTTACGATATTTCCCGTTTGCTGGCAGGCTCACTTGGCATTCTCGGTGTCATTGCCGAAGTGTCCCTGAAGGTGTTGCCAAAGCCGGTTGCTGAGCGTTCGGTTGAATTCCAGGTGCAGGAGGCGCAGGCGATTCAACTGATGAACGAATGGGGCGGCCAACCCTGGCCGGTGACCGCGACATGCTGGCAGGGCGGTACCTTGTCAATTCGTTTTTCCGGCGCCGCCAGCGCGGTCAATTACGCCGTTGCCCAGTTTGCAGAAAAACATGGCGCGACCGAGCTTGACGATCCGCAGACCCGTTGGTCTGAGTTGCGTGATCAGCAAATTGGATTTTTCGAGTCCACCGAACCGGACTTGCCCTTGTGGCGGCTTTCAATGCCCTCAACGGCAGCCCGGATCAATCTGCCGGGCCAGCAATTGATTGAATGGGGCGGCGCGTTGCGATGGTGGCGAACCGATGCGCCGGCTGAAACCGTGCGCGCGGCGGCCAGCTCTCTTGGTGGTACAGCCAGTCTGTTCCGAGGAGGTGATAAATCTGACGGTGTCTTCGCGCCGCTTGCGCCGCCAATCGAAAAAATTCACCGCAAGCTTAAATCACAGTTCGATCCACTCGGACTGTTTAATCCGGGCCGGATGTACCCCGGACTGTGAAGTTCAAAGGCAATTCATGGAAACCCATCTAGCCGACTGGCTGAAAGACACACCCGACGGCCAAATGGCCGAATCAATTCTGCGCAAGTGTGTGCACTGCGGGTTTTGCACGGCTACCTGTCCGACTTATCAATTGCTGGGCGATGAGCTTGATGGCCCGCGCGGCCGGATTTATCTGATCAAACAGGTTGTGGAAGGCGTGCAGCCGACCGCGGCCACGCAGACCCACCTTGACCGGTGTCTGACTTGCCGTAATTGTGAGTCAACCTGTCCCTCCGGCGTTTCGTACGGCCATCTGGCCGACATTGGTCGCAAGCTGGTTGATGAGGCAGTACCGCGCACCGGGGCTGACAAATGGCTGCGAATAGCATTACGGGAAGGGCTCACCCGGCGGTGGTTGTTCGATCCGGCAATGAAAGTCGGCAAGATGATGCGACCTTTCTTGCCGGGTGCCCTCAGAAAGAAGATCCCGCAATCCGCGCCGCCAGGTCAGTGGCCAGCCGGAACACACCCACGTAAAGTCATTTTGCTCAATGGGTGTGTGCAGCCGGCAATGATGCCGTCGATTGATGCCGCCACCGCACGCGTTCTGGATCGTCTGGGCGTTGAATCTGTGGTACCGGGCGGATCGGGTTGTTGCGGTGCCATTCGCCAACACTTGAATGATCACACCGGCGCAAACGCCGACATCAAGCGCAACATCGACGCCTGGTGGCCGCTGATTGACAGCGGCGCGGTCGAAGCGTTGCTAATGAATGCCTCGGGCTGCGGCGCCATGGTGAAAGACTATGCCCATTTGTTGCGCGATGACCCGGATTACGCAGACAAAGCCGCAAGAGTTGTCGAGATGACCCGCGACCTGGCTGAATATCTGCCCGAACTGGTCGATCAGATCAAACCGTTGGTGCGGTTGCGCAAAGACCATCCGGTGGCGTTTCATCCGCCTTGTACTTTGCAGCACGGCCAGCAGGTTCAGGGATCGGTCGAGTCTTTGCTTGCCGCTGTCGGCGTCAATCTCACGCCGGTCATTGACAGCCATCTGTGTTGTGGTTCCGCGGGAACATATTCGGTCACACAACCCGAACTGGCGACCCGCTTGCGCGACCGCAAACTGCAAGGGCTGACCGCCCACGGAGCGGCTGAGATTCTCTCGGCAAACATCGGCTGTCTGACTCACCTGCAATCGGGTTCATCACAGCCGGTGCGGCACTGGATCGAATGGCTGGACGAGGCAATGCAATAGCCGGAATCATCTGGCCGGGCTCTGACGGTGCGGTATCCTTGTGGGCCATGAACCGATCAAATTTCCGGCCCCGTCTATACCCGTCCTGTCTGCGAGCGGCGGGCTTCAGTGTAGCCGTTGCGCGTGGCTGTCTTATCGGATTGAGCCTGCTGGGCATGTTGCTGGCCTTGCCGGCGAGCGCCCAGGAAACCGGCTTGTCCGACAACCGTCTGAGCCGGCTCGATGACTATCTCAATAGTCGGGTTCAGGATGGCGGCCTGACCGGCGCGGTCGTCGTCGTGGCGAGACGCGGGCAGACTGCTTTTTCCCGGGCCTACGGACACCTTGACGCCCAACGGCGTCAACCCATGCCGGTTAATGCCGTCTTTGACCTGGGGCGCCTGACGGAACCGGTAACCGCCGCAGCCGCACTGATCATGCAGGAACAAGGGCAATGGTTGCTGGCCGACCCCATTGGACGATATCTGCCCGAATTTGCCCAGTCGTCACTATCGGTATGGGATGCGCTACGACACACGACCGGGCTGACTGACTCGATTCCGCCATTGCGTTTTGCGCCCGGCGAGGTTGTGCGACATTCTGATCGCCTGCGGTTGTCGGTGCAGGCGGCGACCCGTTTCACCGGTCAGTCCTTCATCCGACGGCTGGCCGAGCAGCCGGTGCGTTATCAGCCCGGTCAGGTTGCCGAGCGTGGGTTTGCTTACGATGTGCTGGGGCTTGCACTCGAAAAAGCAAGCAATCAGACGCTGGGAACCTTTTTCCTGCGTAACCTGTTCATCCCGATGGATATGTGGGATACCGGCTTTAATCCACCCGCAGGCATGGAAAACCGACTGGTCGGCGCGGGGAGCTCGGCGGGCGCGCGCGACCCGCGCAACCCGGTGAATTTCGAATGTGGTGGTGCCTGTCTCACGGGTACGGCCGAGGACTATCTGCGCTTTGCGACAATGTTGCTCAACGACGGTCTTGTGGCTGAGCAGCGCGTGTTGAGTCGTCCCAGTGCACGTCGCATCGTCGGCCGCCAACTAGGTGCTGATGTTCAGAACCGGCTCGACGGTCTTACCGAATCGGGCGCGCCGGGTTTTGATGTCGGTCTGGGCGTTTCGGTTGTGCCGGCCGGACAACCGACGGCTCTGGCTGTCCAGCCCGGCGAATTTGGAGTGGCGTCTCCCGGTGGCCAGTTGTTGTGGGTGTCGCCCGCAGAGCGTCTGGTCATTGTTTTGTTGGCCGCACTGCCGGAGTCCGACACTTACCCTGACGACGCCAGACGGCGTTTCCAGCAGCAGGTCATCGCGCTGGTAAAGCAATCGATCAATGACTAAACAGAATGGAAGACGGTAAACACCGATGAATGAAACTCACAATCCCGCGCTAACGAGCTGGGTCGACAGCGCAAACGATCCGGCGGCTGACTTCCCCATTCAGAATCTGCCTTTTGGCGTGTTTCGTCCGGTAGCTGGTGAGCAAGGCTGGCGCGGTGGCGTGGCGATCGGAGATCAGATTCTTGATCTGGCCGCAGCGGATCAAACGGGTGTTTTCAAAGATCAGGCCCAGCATGGCGTAGCGCTTGGCGCCCTGGACCAGTTGAATGAACTGATGAACGCCGGGCCGGTAGTCAGCGGTGCGCTACGGGCGGCATTGTCAGAGGCATTGGCGACTGACTCGCCGGCGCAGTCCGCGCTGGCCGATTGCCTGGTGCCGCGCTCCGAGGCGCAAATGCGTGTGCCGGCCCAGATCGGTGACTACACCGATATGTATACCTCGATTCACCATGCGACCAATATCGGCAAACTGTTTCGCCCGGACAATCCACTGATGCCAAACTTCCAGTGGTTGCCGGTTGGCTACCATGGCCGGGCTTCTTCGATCGATGTCAGCGGCCAGCGATTCCCCCGGCCCTCCGGGCAGACGATGCCGCCGGGTGCAACCGCCCCGGTTTTCGGCCCGTGCAAGCGAATGGACTACGAACTCGAGATCGGAATCTGGGTGGGGCAGGGCAATGAATTGGGCAGCCCGATACCGCTCGATCAGACTAATAATCACGTGTTTGGCCTTTGTTTGCTGAATGACTGGTCCGCCAGAGATATTCAGGCCTGGGAGTATCAGCCACTCGGCCCGTTCCTGGCCAAGAATTTTGCCTCGACGATTTCTCCGTGGATGGTGACGCTGGAGGCGCTTGAGCCGTTCCGGGTGCCCTGGACCCGGCCCGCGTCAGACCCGCAACCATTGCCCTACCTGGAATCCGAAACCAACCGCAACTCCGGTGGCTTTGATATCCAGATCGAAACCTGGTTGTCCAGCGAGAAAATGCGCGCGGCGGGTCAGCCGGCACATCGTTTGTCACATTCGAGTTTCAGACACTCGTACTGGTCCGTGGCCCAAATGCTTGCTCACCATACGGTCGGTGGGTGCAATCTGCGTGCCGGCGACCTGATCGGCAGTGGGACTCAATCCGGCCCCAACGAGACCGAGGCCGCCGCGCTGATTGAAATCACCAAGGGCGGGAAAGAGCCGGTGACCTTGGCCAACGGCGAGCAACGGACTTTCCTTGAGGACAACGACTCAGTGGTGCTGAAAGCCTGGTGTGAGGCAGACGGCTTCCGGCGCATCGGGTTTGGCGACTGTGAAGGAATGGTAATGCCAGCCCGCTAACGGCCGGAAACCCGGGTTTCCGCAAGTTGCGGGGGTTACGAGACGAAATTGATATCTTTTATTTGGCAACTTTAAGGGACATCCGGCGGATATTGGCGTCTAATCAGGGCAGTTAACTGTGAGATCCAATATGCAATTTAATACCTGGGGTATTGGCCGTCGCGACGAAATCGTCAGTTCGTTTGAGCCGGAGCGGTATCCGTTTATTGAGCGCGTCAAAATTCACCTCGACCTCGAACTCATCGAAATCAAAGGCAACGGCGAACCGGTTCAGATCGCACTGGGCGAGCGAATTGGCCCCGATGATCCCGAAGCAGCGCAAGTGCGTGTGACTCCTTTTTTCTCCTCATTTGACGCCCTGGACTTCTTCTGCCGCCTCAATCTGCAGCATTATCTGGCGTTTGACCCGGCAGACGGCTTGCCGCGACGCTGGTTCTGGGAAGAGTCACGCCGGCGCCGGCAGGTTGTCAGCGGCACGCAGCGGTACCGGCCTACGGTCGCTCCTGACCAGTCCATCGCGGGCGTGGAGGCGGCTCAAGAGCCGACAGACAAGCTGAGCGACTCAACGTCCCGCTAAAGCGACGGCACTGAATTGCTGTTTCGGCACGGACGATCACGCCAATGGTCAGGTCATACCGGCCGTCGGCAAGTCATTGCTGTTTTTCTACGACGTAAAAACTGACTATCTCTGTGAACTCACTGCGCTGGTGGTGACACCCATCAGCTAGACCGCCTGTCTTTGCAGGCACACGGAGCCGTCAATGAAATCTATTAAAGTCGCGTCCGCTGCGTTAGTTGCCCTGTTTGCAGCTGCCTGCTCAACTCCCCAGCCTGCCCCGGTTGCCCAGCCAGTGGTCAAAGCGCCTGAACCAGTTGTGGTCGCGCCTGCGCCTAAGCCCCGGCCGCTGTTTAGCGTCAAAGCTGGCACCTATAACTGTGAGTTGAATCGCAAAGTCATCGTTCGGCAAGTAAGCGAGGGCCAGGATCAGGCCGTATTGCAATGGCGTAAGCGGCGCTACCAGATGAAGGCAGTACAGACTGCCACCGGCGCTTTGCGTCTGGAGAACAAAGCATCAGGCCTGACCTGGATCACGATTGTTGGCAAGTCGATGCTGCTCGATACCAAACGTGGCCGTCAACTGGCCAACGAGTGCAGAGTCTAAGTATCACTCGCAAGCCAGCTGGTACTGGCAGGCCTGGACGGTAAAGTCAGCGATGCGGTTGCTGGCTCGGTCCGGGCCAGCAGGCGACCTCGTCGAATGACAAACAAGCGCGTGGCTCGCAGCCGCAGGGCTTCGACCGGGTCATGCGCCTGCAGGACGACCAGATCTCCGTGGCAACCCGGCTTCATTCCGTAGCCGGGCAATTGCATGACCGAGGCGTTGTTGACCGTCACTGCATCAAAACACTGTTGCATCGCTTTGGATGAGGTCATTTGACAGGCGTGCAAGCCCATGGCGGCAACTTCGAGCATGTCTGCCGATCCCATCGAGTACCAGGGGTCCATTACGCAGTCATGGCCAAACCCGACGTTCACGCCTGCGGCGAGTAGTTCGGGTACCCGCGTCAGGCCGCGGCGTTTCGGGTAAGCGTCATGGCGCCCCTGAATTGTGATGTTGATCAACGGATTGGCAACCACTTGCAGCCCGGATTCCGCCATCAGGGGAATTAGCTTGGACACGTAATAGTTGTCCATCGAATGCATGGAAGTCAGATGAGACGCGTTGACCCGTGCGCCAAGGCCCAGGCGATGGGTCTGCATGGCCAGGGTTTCAATGTGGCGTGACAGCGGGTCGTCGGTTTCGTCACAGTGCATATCGACTTGCAGGCCGCGATCGGCTGCCAGCTCCATCAGGATTTCAATGCTCTGGGCGCCGTCAGACATGGTGCGTTCAAAGTGCGGAATGCCGCCTACAACATCGACGCCCATATCCAGCGCGCGTATCAGGTTGTTCCGGGCGCCAGGCGAACGTAACAAGCCGTCTTGCGGGAATGCCACGAGTTGCAGATCCAGGTAGTCGCGCACTTGTTCGCGAACATCAAGCAGTGCCTCAACCGCCAGCAAACTGTCGTCACAGATATCGACATGACTGCGGATGGCCAGCAGGCCTTTGCCAACTGCCCAGTCGCAGTAAGTCAGCGCTCGTTCGATTAGCGCTTCCCGGGTCAAATTGGGTTTGAGTTCGCCCCACAACTGTATGCCTTCCAGCAAGGTGCCTGATTCATTGACGCGGGGCTGGCCATAAGACAGCGTCGCATCCATATGGAAATGGGCATCGACGAACGGCGGGCTGACCAGATAGCCTTGTGCATCAAGCGTAGGAACAGACGGTTGCGCGCTGGAAATACCCGAATCAATGGCTTTGATTGTGCCGTGTTCAATCCAGATGTCTTGCGTTTGTTTGGCGCCGGATACCAAGGCGTTCGTGACGATCAGATCATTCATTAGCGGGTTCCAAATAAACGGTCGCCGGCATCGCCCAGCCCCGGTCTGATATAGCCATGCGCATCAAGCTCACGGTCTATGGCGGCCGTGTAAACCGCAACATCGGGATGCCGGGTGCTTAGATTGGTGACGCCTTGGGGGCTGGCCACCAGACAGACAAAGCGAATCGATTTTGGCTGAACTTCCTTGACGCGATCAATCGCGGCGACTGCGGTATTTCCGGTCGCGAGCATCGGATCCACAATGATGACATCGCGCTCGTTCATGTCCTGGGGTAGCTTGAAATAATACTCAATCGCTCCCAGCGTTTTCGGATCTCTGTACAAACCGACATGACCTACCCGGGCACCCGGAATGACGTCGAGCATGCCGTCCAGAATCCCGGCTCCGGCGCGCATGATCGAGACAAACACGATTTTCTTGCCATCGATCAGGCGTGACTTCATGGATTCAAGCGGGGTTTCTATTTGCACTTCATGCATCGGCATATCCCGGGTGACCTCGTAGGCCAGCAGGGCCGACAACTCGGTGACCAGTTCACGAAAGCTCTTTGTGCTGCGCGATGCCTCTCGAATCAGCGTGAGTTTATGCTGAACCAGAGGGTGATCAATAACGTGAATCTGCTGGGTCATGGTTGCTCCTTGGCGGCTGTTTAGCCGGCGCGGCGGAAGGTCAGATTGATTCTGAGGAAATCACCCGGTACCGGGCTGAGGTTATTCGGTGCAGTTCGAACTCTGGGTACACCCACGCCATGATGCATCAGGCGGGCACTGCGACCCCAGACCAGAACATCGCCGTGGCTCAGCATGACCGCTGTTGTCGGATCGGAGCGACGGTTGCCACCGATCAGAAAACGAGCTGAGGCACCCAGACTGACCGACACAATAGGGTGGGAAAAATCTTGTTCGTTGCTGTCCTGATGCAAAGACAACTTGGCCGCTTGCCGGTAGGCGTTTAATAGGCAGGCATCGGGATTGAATAATTCGTCGGCGCTACCCGATCCAGTGAATCCGGCTTCGGCCGCGCTGTTATTGGCGAGTCGGGTGAAAATCTCCGGCATATTCGGCCAGCGCTGGTTATTGAGTGGGTCGTTTGCCTGGTATCGATAGCCGCGCGCATCAGAGACCCAGCCAAGGTCACCGCAATTGCTCATGGCTACAGACATCGTGCCGCCACCGGGGACTTGCATCCGACGCCACGGGGAAAGTCCGACTACAGCGGCGACAGCACTCAGGATGGGACTTGCTTCTGCCCGACCGGGCAACAAGACGACGTCCGTGGCCAGTTCAATCGGGTCGTTTAGTGCGGCTGAAGCTATCAAGGTCTGTGCGGCATAGCCGGCTGGGTTCAAAAGACGGTGCCGTCACTGATGATCTGCAATGGTGGGGCACCGTCGCGCAGGTTTGTAGCGAGTGCACGGCCCGCAGCCCAGGTGCCTCCCTCAAGCACTCTGGCCAGTGGCATTTGTGCTTCGCTCTGGCCCAGGCGTTCGCGCACCAGTGGCGCCAGTTCATCCAGCAGACTGATAGTTAGTGCACGCCACTCGATGATGGCTTCATCGGCCGGAGTCATGGGTTGCTCAGCGAGAGCCGGGTCACGCAGTTGAATGACGCCGCTATCGATTAACAGCCCGCCGTTACGGTACTCGGGCAAACCGGTCAGGTCATCGAGCGCGGTGATGGTGACACCGGCTTGTTCAAAAGGTTCAAGCAACGAGTAGGTCAGCCATTGGGTGAGCTTATGGAAAGGAACCCAGCCGGCAGAGTCTCCCTGGCCACCAGCCAGTCGATGTTGCCAGGTGTCACCTAACGGGACATCGTTGATCTGGTTGCCGGTCATCCAGACGTCAGCGTATCCGGTGAGCAGTCCGTGGAGCAATTCTGCCGCCGGCAGGTCTGTGCGCCGGCCCTTGTCGGTCAGCCTGAAAAAAACCTCACCCGGGCGGCCATCGGGTCCAAAACGCGCCGGGTCGCGCAGCAGGGTTTCGCCGAGGCGGTTCATCAGCGTGGCGCGATGTTCCAGTCCGACCAGTGGATTGTCTTCATGGGCCTGAAAGACATGGGCCAGGCGGTTGGGGTTTATTTTTTGTAGCGCACTGCCGTCAACCCGGCACGGGTCATCCGGGCGGGACGAGAAGGCGCCAGCCAGGAAAGCTCTGAAACAGGCGACACCCAGTCCTTCGGATCGTTTGAACGCCTGACCGGAGCGCGACTCGTTGTATTCCCAGGCCGGGCCGGCACCGGCATCCAGCAAAACGCTGACGACGGTCAGATCAATCTGGGCACGCGCAGTCTCAACCCTGGACGGGGTGCCGAACACCTCTTCGAGTCTGGTTTGCAGCTCTGCCCGCCGGTTGACGCTGCCTGCTTCAAAGTGACGCCACCGACTGTGGTAGGGAATCAGCCCTGCCGGATAGCGCTCGCGAGTCGTTTGAACGACATGGTCGGCGGCCAGATCCAGCGCTGGCTTGTTCAGTGTGAAATAAGAGGACTGGTTTTGTTCGACAGCCTGGGTGATGTTGAGACATCTTTCTCGGATGGTTCGCGGGTCACGCAGGATGTCAGCAATCATTTGTCCAGTCCTCGTCCGCGCACAGTCGCGAGCTTTTCGGCATCAGGCACCAGGCCGCCATCGGCATAGTACCCGGCAGCCAGTTTGGCCTCGATTTCGACTTGTGCGTCCGCTGGCACGAGTTCGTCCGGAATCTTCACGCGCTCAAGCACTTTGATGCCGGCGCCGGTGATCGCATCGTATTTGTCGTTACTCATGGAAACCAGGCGGTGAATTGTTTTGATCCCGAGCCAGTTGAGCACATCCGGCATGAGTTCCTGGAAACGCATGTCCTGGACGCCTGCCACGCATTCGGTGCGCAGGAAGTATTTATCTGCCGAATCGCCTCCGACCTGCCGCTTGCGGGCGTTGTACACCAGAAACTTGGTGACCTCTCCCAGAGCGCGTCCCTCTTTGCGGCTGTAGGAAATCAATCCGACGCCGCCTTGTTGCGCGCCGCGAATCGCTTCTTCAATCGCATGGGTCAGGTAAGGGCGGCAGGTGCAGATATCAGAGCCGAACACATCGGAGCCATTACATTCGTCGTGAACGCGGGCGGTCAGTGGCACTTGTTCATCAGACAAGTCGGCAGGGTCGCCAAAGATGTACAGGGTTTGTCCTCCCACCGGCGGTAAAAATACTTCCAGGTCGCTGCGCGTGACCAGTTCCGGGTACATGCCGCCGGTTTCTTCGAACAGTGCGCGGCGCAAGTCGCTCTCGGTACAACCAAAGCGTTTGGCAACGCCGGGCAGATACCAGACCGGTTCAACCGCAATTTTGGTCACGACTGCCGAGCCGTTTTCTAGCAGGACTTTGCCGTCCGCCCGCAGTCTTTGAAAAGCCATTGCCGTGCGAATCTCCGGCAAATCTATATGCGCTTTGGTTACGGCAATTGTTGGGCGAATGTCATATCCCTGGGCAATCTGCTCAGCAAACGCCTCAGCCACGATGGCACCGTAAGGGTCTATGGACACAATGCGATCGGGGTCCTCCCATTGCGGGTGCGGGCCGAACGGATCGGTTGGCGCCGTATTGGTGAGATCTGCCTTGTGGCCCGCCTGGAGAGAGCCGGCAGCAACAGCTAGTGCGCGGTATATCCCGTACGAGCCGGAATGAGTGCCAATGACATTGCGGTGACTGCGGTCTGAGACCGTACCGATCACCGGGCCTCGCTCTGCCGCACTGGGAGCCCCCCAGACGATTCTGGCGCTGCCGGTCTGCGCGGAATGGGAGGTTAGTCGTATATGACTCTGAGATTTTTTGTTGTCCATAGCTGTACTGTCACCGATACCGACCCGTCAGGTCAAACCGGGCAGGCTGGCGTATGCGCAATTCTGCACAGATAGGGCACTTCGATGCCGTGTTGTGGTGCAGCAAATTAAATTCGTCAGGGTTTGACTAACGCTCTCCGCGGCGGAAGGGGCGCATCAACGCCTGCGGATAGCTTGCTTTTCGGGCGACCAGAATTAACGCGAGTATTGACAACGCGTATGGCAGCATCAGGTACATCTGATAAGGAATCTCCAGTCCGAATAAACCTCCTTTTTCCTGCGCGAGCCGGAGTTGCCAGGCATCAAAGAAGGCAAACAGCAATGCACCCAACAATGCCTTGCCTGGTCGCCATGAGGCAAAGACGACCAGCGCAATGCAAATCCAGCCGCGCCCATTGACCATGTTGAAAAAGAATGCATTGAATGCCGACAAGGTCAGAAACGAACCGGCAACCCCCATTAACGCAGAGCCGGCAACAATCGCGCCGATACGCATCGGAATCACGCTGATCCCCTGACTTTCGGCCGCGTTTGGGTTTTCGCCCACCAGCCGGATGGCCAGACCCAGCGGGGTACGGTTCAGTAGCCAGGCAAGCACTACGACCAGGCCAATTGCCAGCAGCGTCATGCCGGTCAGGTCGGACAATACCGGCACGTCCAGCCATGTCATTGGCTGAAAGGGTTCAACCGTCGGTGGGGTGCTGACTTTTGGAAACAACACCCGGTAACTGAAGTAGGAAAGACTCGACGCGAACAGTGTAATGCCGAGCCCGGTCACATGTTGCGACAAGGCCAGGCTTACCGTCAGCACACCGTGCAGTAATCCGAAACCAGCGCCGGTCAGGGCAGCGGCAGCAACCCCGACCCAGAGGTTGGCGCCCGCATACACGGCCAGCCAGCCAGTAAAAGCCCCGGCGACCATAATGCCTTCAATGCCAAGGTTCAGGACGCCGGCTTTTTCGCAAAGCAGCACGCCCAGTGTGCCCAGAATCAGCGGTGTGGCAATTCGCAGCACAGCTACCCAGAACGGTGCATCCAGCATGAGATCAAAGGTTTCCAGCATCAGCCACGCCTGAGTCGGTATTGAGAGAACATGGCTGCCACCAGCATAAACAAGAGCGCTGCGGCAACGATGACATCGGCAATTGAGTTGGGTACGCCAACGGCGCGGCTCATGCCGTCGGCGCCCACTTGCATGCCGGCCACAAATATCGCTGCGATAACCACCGCAATCGGATTCAGGTTGGCCAGCATCGCAATGACGATGCCGGCGTAACCGTAACCGGGTGACATATCAAGCGTGACATAGCTGGTCCGCCCTGCCACTTCGATCGCGCCGGCCAGACCAGCGAGCGCGCCGGAACTCAGCGCAACCAGAACCATCACGCGGTTGACCGGCATGCCGGCGAAAGCGGCGGCTTTGGGGTTCAGCCCGACCGCCCGGATTTCAAACCCCCAGCGGGTCACCCGAAGCACAATCCAGATGGCCAAAGCGAGTCCGGCTGCAATGAGCAAGCCAGTATGAAGGCGGGTTCGCGGTATCAGCCGATTCAGTTCCAGCTCGGGGTGCAAGGCTGCACTTTGCGGCCAGCCCATTGCCATTGGGTCTTTCATCGGGCCGTCCAGCATCATCGAGACGAACAACAGCACAATAAAATTGAGCAATAAAGTGGTGACGACTTCGTCAACCCCGAAGCGGGATTTCAAGAGTGCCGGGCCGAGCAGCAACAAGGCGCCAGCCAGCGCGGACCCGGCAAGCATCAGCCCAAACAGGACGGGTATTGGCAGGGCCGGCGGGGCGCCTGCCTGCATGCCGCCAATGGCCACGGCCGCGAGAGCGCCGGCATAGAGTTGCCCCTCTGCCCCAATGTTGTATAAACGGGCGCGAAAGGCAATTGCAATCGCCAGTCCGGTCAGCATGAGCGGCGTCGCGCGCGTCAGGGTTTCGCTCCAGGCAAAGCGAGAACCGAACGCGCTGTTCAGCAAATGGCTATACGCCTCACCGATCGGCGCGCCCGCCATGGCAACCAGCAACGAGCTGAAAATCAACGTGGCGACAACGGCTGCGACCGGCGCTCCAACGCTGAGCAATCTGGCCGGCCGGGTGCGGCGTTCAACCCGCATCAGTGCAGCGCTCCGGCCATCGCCGATCCGATTGCGGTCATTGTCCAGTTGGCGCTGGCACGAGTCTCGGTCAGTTTGCCATCATGGATAACAGCGATGCCTGATGCCAGAGCGAAGATCTCGTCCAGATCTTCCGAGATCAGAATAATTGCCGCGCCACCACTGGCCGCGGCGAGCAATTGTTGATGCACGAACGCGACCGCACCCACGTCCAGCCCCCAGGTGGGTTGATTCGCGATAATCAGCGTGGGGGTTTGAGCTGCGCCGGTCAGTGCGCGACCGAGAATGAGTTTTTGCATATTGCCACCAGACAGGGAACGGATTGAAGTGTTCAAGCCTTGCTCCTGTAAACCCCGGACATCGAAAGTCTGCACGATAGTATCGGCCAGTCGTCGGGCCCTGCCGCGCCGCAGCCAGCCCAAAAATGAGAAGGCGCGGGTATGGTACTGCTCAAGGATGGTGTTCTCCCAGAGCGTCAGTTCACCGATCACGCCGGTTGTGTGGCGGTCTTCGGGGATTCTGGCAACACCAGCGGCGGTAAACGCCCGCGGGTTAGTTGCTGGCGATTTCCCGCCGACAATCAGCGAACCCTTATCCAATGGGCGTACCCCGCACAAAACTTCTGCCAGCGCAGCCTGCCCGTTGCCCGAAACACCCGCAATGCCAATGATTTCGCCGGCGTTGGCAGTCAGGTTGATCCCGGACAGCAGCGCGCGACCATCGGCTTGATTAACTCCAGCGTGTTCTAGCCGGCAACGCTCGATGACCTCGGTGTCGCTGGTTTGCCGCGAGGCGGCGTCCCGTTTGACGGTTTCGATCTGGCGCCCGACCATTAGTTCGGCAAGTTGGTCGCGGCCAGCTTCGGCCCGCTCCAGATTGGCCACTAGCTGGCCACCGCGCAGAACCGCGATGCGATCAGAAACCCGCACCACTTCATCCAGTTTGTGGCTGATAAAAATGATTGACAGCCCTTGTTGAACCAGTTGTTCGAGCGTATCGAACAAAGACTCGCTTTCCTGTGGTGTCAGGACAGCGGTTGGCTCATCGAGAATCAGGATTCTGGCGCCGCGATACAGCGCTTTCAGAATTTCGACCCGCTGCCGCTCCCCGACCGACAAGTCTCCTACCCGGGCAGACGGGTCAATCCACAGGCCGAACCGCTCGGCGGTCCGGGAGATTTCGCGGGTGACTGCGGAACTACGGATCGTCGGCGACAACAGCGATCGGGTACCCGCGACAATGTTCTCGAGCACTGACAGATTGTCCGCCAATGCAAAATGCTGATGAACCATCCCGATACCGCGCGCCAGGGCAGCGCCCGGGTCTCCGGCCGGCAATGGTTCTCCGAAAACGTTGATCGTTCCTTCGTCGGCTGTGTAATGCCCAAACAGGATCGACACCAGCGTTGACTTTCCGGCGCCGTTCTCGCCCAGCAGGGCGAGGATCTGGCCGGCGTTCAGCGACAGCGAAATATTGTCATTGGCAACCAGTGAGCCAAATCGCTTGGTAATCCCGACGAGTTCCAGGATTGGTGCTGTTTCGGTTTCGGAAAAAACCGTCATGGGCAAAGCTTCCAAAAGCAGACGCCGGCATGACGCCGGCGTCTGGGAGGGCTGGTTCTCAGGCGGGGTTACTTGCCCGCTTTGGGTTGTCCGTCGTCTATGACAACATTGAACTCGCCGGCAAGAATCGCTTTTTGCTTTGCTTCGACTTTCGCGATGATATCGGCCGGTGTCTTGTCACTGAACGTGCCGAGCGGTGCCAGTTCCGAGCCTTTGAATTTCATCATCGAGTACTGGCCATAGTCTTCCGCCTTGAACTGTTTTGCCTTGATCGCTTTCAGGGCGGCGTCGACAGTCGGTTCCATATTCCACAGGGCAGAGGCAACGACTGTTTCCGGATACTGAGCCTGCGTATTGATCACGTTGCCGATAGCCAGGATTTTTCGTTCCTTGGCAGCATCCGAGACACCAAACCGTTCGGCGTACATGATGTCTGCCCCTTTGTCGATCATGGCAAACGCGGCTTCCTTGGCCTTGGGCGGATCAAACCAGGAATTGATGAAGCTCACCATGAATTCTGCCGACGGATTGATCTCCCGTACACCTGCCATGAATGCATTCATGAGTCGGTTGACTTCGGGAATCGGGTAGCCGCCGACCATGCCAATCTTGCCGGTCTTGCTCATACCACCGGCAATCATGCCGCTCAGGTAGGCCGGCTCCTGAATGTAGTTGTCAAAGACCGCAAAGTTCGGCTGCTGCGGCTTGCCGGAAGAGCCCATCAGGAAAGAAACTTCCGGATAATCCTTGGCTACCTTGCGCGCCGCTGCCTCTACCGCGAACGACTCACCGATAATCATCTGTTTGCCGTTTTCCGCATATTCGCGCATGACGCGTTCGTAGTCGGCATTGGCGACGCTTTCGGAGAAGACGTAATCTATATCGCCGCGGGTTACCGCCGCCGTCAGCGCTTTGTGAATCCGGCTGACCCATTGCTGCTCAACCGGTACGGTGTAAATGGCGGCGACTTTGAGTTTCTCGGCTGCGAAACTCAGGCTCGGTGTAAGGCCGGCTGCGCCCGCTGTGACGGCGAGCACGGAGGCGATGATCATTCGCCGCACGCTTGTGGATTTAGTCTTGTCTGTCAAAAGTTTCTCCCAGATTGAATGTCTGGGAGGAATTATGACTTATCTGGTTAGATCATTGTGGTGAAAGAGGTTTCAGGACGGTATTAGCCTGCAATTGGCGCCGGCTGGTGTTCCAGCAGAATCCAGCTGACCGAGTCTTCCCGATCTTCCAGCGGCAGGGCGGTGCGCCGGTCAGACAGGGTTGTCTCGTCCAGATAAAAACCCGTCCAGTCTCTTTTGACCCAGCGATTGACTGCCGGCGCATACCAGAGTGTTTCGACTCTGCGGGCGTCAAACCGAGACGCCTGTTCCGGCTGAAAGTAGATGGTTCGCTCGACCCGAAGGCAGTCGTACTGACCCGCGGGAACGGAGATCCGTTCCCAGCCGCGAGTCTCCAGACGGGCTGTCCAGGGTCTCGCTCGGTTGCCTGAATCAATCTGGTAGCTTGTCCGGGTACTGCCTGGTTGTGAGCCGGTGGGCAGAGGCGGCAACAAAGGGACCGGTTCGGCGAACCGCAGGGTCTGATTATAAAACGGCTCCTGAATAATCTGCCACGGTGCGCTGTAGATTTCCCTGCCCCAGTCCTGGCCTGCCTGGTCGGTGAGTTGCACGATGACCTGGGGCTGCACCTGAATCACTTCCGCCAGGATTTCGCCCAGGGGTTCATTGTTAAAGCGATTGATTCGTTGATAGCGCCAGCGCTCACCGCTACGAACTGTAGCGGCGCGCAGGGGCTGCTCAGGAGGACTGATTCGATTCGGGTTGCCCGCGCAACCGGCGATTAGAAGTCCGACTGCTGCCAGCACCCGGCGACGCGGGTGGTCGGGCTGCTGACTTGGCGGTGAGCTTGTCATGGTTAGCTGACCGGTTGATCGTCCATTGCCCGGAGTAGCCCTTTAATCATTCGGTACAGGTACCAGAGCACCGGGATGATCATGGTGAACCCGAGCAAAGTGAACGAGAGCAGGGTGATGGTGCCGGTAATGACCAGCCAAAGCAGCGTCCACCAGCACGTGCTGATCATCCAGTCCATGTGGCTGGCGTAGACCGTGCCCTGTGCGTCGTCGCGTTTGACGTAGTTGATGATCAACGCGACGAGTGTGAGACTCATCATTGAAATGATCGGGCTGGCAATATGCAGCGCGTAGTCAAACAGTGTGATCTTGCGAAGCGACTCATCCCGCGTGCTCAATGCCGGTGTGTTGGGATCGGCAGAGGGGGGCGTCGCAGAGGCGTTGGTAGTGTCGGTCATTGAATGGCTCCGGCTGGCTTTAATGGGTAACTATATGAGGGTTACGGGCTTGATTTCAATAGGTATTCATATTGCGAAATCAACGCGTCTGGCGTCCGCGCGTGATGGGTCACGCCTGGGGGCGATGATTTGTTTAATGCACCCGACGACCTTCTACCCAGACATCGGCAATTGCCGGCATATCGCCGATCTCACGCACCCGCACCAGGTCTGCCCGCAGGCCGATTTTAATCTGCCCGCGGTCGGTGAGGCCCGCGGCGCGAGCCGGATTGCTGGTAACAGTGGCGATTGCCTTGGGTAAGGCAAGGCCGGCGCACTGAGTCAGCTTCCAGGCGGCGTTGATAAGACTAGTCGGGACGTAGTCGGAAGAAAGAATGTCCAGCAAGCCATGACGGGCCAGGTCGGCTGCCGCAACATTGCCTGAGTGCGAGCCGCCGCGCACGATGTTCGGCGCGCCAGCGATTGTGACCAATGACAGCTCTTTGGCTTTCCTGGCTGCAACCAGCGTGGTCGGAAACTCGCTGATCGATGCACCCTCCGTATGAGCTTGAATTACTTGCTCCTCGGTGGTGTCATCATGAGTGGCCAATGCCAGTCCGGCGTCGATTGCATAACGCCGGAAATACTCCCGATTGGGCTTGGCATGCTCGGCCTGACGAGCCGGCGCCAAGGTGATTTCTTCGTCAAAACGCTGCTCGCTCCAGCCTTTCTTGCCGGTGTAATAGGTGCGAGCGTGTTCAATGTCGGTCCATTGTCGTTGACCCGGTGTGTGATCCATCAGCGAGATCATTTTCAAGCGCGAATTCGCGATGAATGGTTCGAACAGTGCGCGGGCATTGGGTGCCGGCAATTCGCAACGCACGTGAATCAGGTGTTCGGCGCGCAGAACACCGTGCGCGGCCAGTGAGTCAAGCAGACGCAATATCTCTTGCTGACTGTTGTCACGGAACCCGCCGCTATATGGATCGCCTACGCCCAATGCGTCAAAAACGGTGGTGATGCCGGCCGACACAACTTCAGCATCATGGGCGAGCAAAGCCGGTTGCGCCGGAAACGAGGTTTTCGGACGCGGCATCATGTGTCGCTCAAGATTGTCTGTATGCAATTCGACTAATCCGGCAACAAGCGTGTCGCCATTGGCATCGATTGCACCCGGGTCTCTGGTTGAACCGCTATCTATCGCTGTGATTCGGCCACCGACAATTTTGAGGCAGCCGTGAATCACTTCGTCCGCCAGCACCAGCCGTGCATTTTTGATGATCAGCGGAACCGCACAGTCGGGCGTCGGATGGCCTGGTGTTGCCGGTTCTACAGCGAATGCTTCTGATTTCAATCAAACCTCCACGCAGCTGTCCGCAACGGTTTCCCGGGCAGCCTGGTCATGAAATATGCCAACAACGGCGGTGCCTGCTTGTTCTGCCTGTCCAAAGAGGCAGCGGGTTCGTCCGGAAGTAGTCGCGGCGGCCGTGTGATTAACCCACGGGCGATATTGATTCGTTACTGTGCGCCACCGGTAAGCGTCGCTTCTCCAGATACCGTGAAGCGGTCTCGCGAGCACGCTCTCGGCCGATCTCCTGTTCGGCGTCTGTCGCGAGGTCAGATCGCACGGTACTCCTGTTGTGGCGCATTGGCAGGATAGTACTTGGATTGGTTTTGGCAAGATCAACAACCTGACCGTTCTGATGCAACAGGATGTGTCGGGCATTAACTTCGTAACTGCCATACAGGCAGCGCAGCAAAGTTGACTTGCCGTATCCGGATTCTCCCTGCAACGCAATACTCTCGCCTCAATGGATAGTGAGATTCGTCTCGTTCAAGAGTTCGCCTGGCTTCCCGCCTGCTGATGCAACACGATACGTTTGTTGAGATTTCAAACTTCCAGAAGTAGATTTATCGAGGGGCCTCAGGCGAAAGATGACGGAACCAATAGCCGGGTGCAAGCATAATGAGGGGCACCCGGAACTGATCGACGCTGGCGTTGTCATTGAAGCCGGGCAGGCAGTCTTTGCTGCTGGTTCTGCCCGGTTGGAGGTCGATCATTAAAATCGGTAAGCTGTTCGCCTGGCCCGGGGTTCATCGACCAGAACGTCGGCAATTTTTCTATTCAAGAGGTTTGTATGAAGGTGTTACTGGTGTCACTAGTTACCGCGCTGGCTCTGTCGGCGGGCCTGAGCGGATGCGGCGATATCGATGAACTTGATATCAGCATTCGGTTCTCCGGTGTCTTGTCTGAGCGCCAGACGGGCGGTGCCCCTGATTCGCCCCTGATCGGGCGGGTTTGCATTTTTGGCGAATGTGGCGATTCAAATAGTGAGGGCCGCTTTAATTTCAAGGTCTACGAGAATTTCCGCGGCGGTAATGTGCGTGTTTCGGTGCGAGTCGACGGGACTGATTCCGACGCGACGTTTGATCTGACCGGTGATGCCGATGAAGTCGACTTACGGTTATCGGTCGATCGGGATAGTCGTAACCTGTCGGTTGATTCGGTTAACGTGTTAAAGACAAAGTAATCGAGATTAGTTTTTCTGCCGCGCCTTTGACCTATGCTTTGACCATTGATGACCGCTGACATCAAGGCACATCGTATTGCCGCGTTTTTTGCGCCGCGACCGGAGCATCTGTTATGGCGAACGGGGAGTCAGTGGCTGGGGCGCGACGCGAGTTGCCGCGCCGCTTCATTGTCGGCGTCCTGTCCGGTGTCGGCCTCCGTGGTTCAGGCGCCGCGACGTTACGGGTTTCACGCAACGTTCAAACCGCCGTTTGAACTCAGACCGGGTATCGATGCCGGGCAGGTTGGTGAGCAAACCCGAAAGCTGGCGGCTCGGCTTGCTCCATTTGAAATGCCCCGGTTGTCGGTGCAGTGGCTCAATGGGTTTCTGGCACTGCGTCCGGTAAGTCCCCAAGACCCTGGGGTGGCAGCGTTGGTCAAGACTGCCGCAGAAGTAGTGCGCGGCCTTGACCCGTTGCGTCAGCCAGCCTCTGCTGCGCAAATCGCCGCCCGGCAACAAGGCGGGTTAACCACGTTGGAGCAATCAATGTTGTCACAATGGGGATATCCCTATGTGCTCGATGCCTGGCGTTTCCATATGACTTTGACAGGGCGAATCCCGGATCAGCCCGAATTCGCGGGCGCCAGGGCGGATGTTTTCAATCAGGCGCAGCTTTACTTTGCAGACAGTCTTTGCGAACCGCTGCATTGCGAGGATATTTGTCTGTTTGTCGAGCCCAAGCCGGGAACTGAAATGCATGTCTGGCAGCGCATCGCTCTGACCGGCTGACGCCGCCGGGTTTACCTGTCCGGCTCGCGGTGGGAATAGAGTCGCTGGCCCGGAGTGACAGCGCGCGCGCAGAGAATATTGCCGGTATCGGATTCGGTCACAAACATCGTCTGCCGGTCGGGGCCGCCGAACGCGATGTTCGTGGTGGTTCGTCCCCCGGTGGGAGAGCGATAAACAAACAAGGGTTCGCCCCAGCGGGAGAATACCCAGACGCATCCGTTGCCCGCGTCACAGACATACAGATTGTCTTGTTCATCCATTGCCAGGCCGTCAGCGCCACTGACACCGCCAGCAAGATGAGTAAAAATGCCGACCTTCGACGTATTGCCATTGTGAAGAATAGGCAGCCTCCAGATGGCGTTGCCGCGGGTCATGGCGACAAATAATGATTTCTCATCGGCGGACATGACCAGTCCGTTCGGGCTGGGACAGGTATTGATAAGACAGTCCAGTGATCCGGATGCCGGGTCATATCGGTACACGCGACCACTTGGGTCATGCTGCCCGGTCTGGCCCTGGTCGGTAAACCATATCAACCCGTCACGATCGAAAAACAAATCATTGACGCCTTTGAATCCTTCCGAGGCTTTGTCGATCAGCAGTGGCGTGATCGTTGAAGTCTCTGGATTAAATCGCATCAGTCCATGGCGGTAGTCGGTGATGACCGCGTACCCGTCGCGGTGAAATTTCATCCCATTTGGCCAGCCGTCGTATTGCAACGCCAGCCGCCAGTTTCCTTCGGGGCTGATGCAGAACAGTCTTCCATAAGGAATGTCGGTGACCCACAGATTGCCGTTGCGATCAAAGCCGGGGCCTTCCAGGAATGAATCGGCAGGCAGTCCTGATTTATTGGCTACCGCCCATGAAGGAACCGTATCGGCATGCCGGAAATCTGCCGGCATGCTTGTCCAGACTTCAAGTGAGCGTCGTTCCGGGGGTGGGTACAGTGACATCGGTTTGATCCTGGAAGGTGAGGATTTGGCTGTATGCCAATGCAGTGTATTATCGGCTTCATAAAGCTGACAGGGAAGTCAGCGACCCAATTTCCGTGGAGGAGACATTCATGAAGCGTTTTTTGACCAACGCCGGGAGCCCTTTTGCAGCGCCGGTTTTACTGACAGCCGCCGCGCTGCTTTCACTGACTGCTGTTCCGGCAGCCGCTAAGACCCCGATTCGTATTACCGTTCAGGTGCCGGGAACCCATTCACTGGGTGTCAATCTGGACGACTGGAAAAAATGTGTCGAGGCCAAGTCTGATGAGTTGGACATTCAGATTTTTCCCTCCGCCCAGCTGTATACCGATAAGCAAGTGCCTGAAGCGGTTGGCTCCGGCGCCATTGAAATGGGCACGGCTTCTCTGACAAGATTCGCCGGCAGCGTTCCTGCTGTTGATGCCGTTTACGTTCCGTTCCTGCTTGACTCTCCGGAAAAGGCAGCCAAGTTCACTGCGCCGGACTCTCCTGCTCGCAAGATCATCGATGATGCGGTTTTGAAGCAAACCGGCGCACGCATTCTGTGGTGGCAGGCATTTGGACGAACCATTTATTTGTCCAAGAAAGAGCCGATTCGCGTTCCCGCCGACATTAAGGGCAAGAAAGTCCGTACCTTCGGGAAATTGCTTGGCTGGACTGCCGAAACACTGGGAGGCGCGCCGACACTGATGAGCGGTTCAAAGCAATTTTTGGCCTATCAGCAAGGGGCTGTTGACGTTGGCACCACCGGTATCACAGGGGTGAAATCGCGCAAACTCTACGAAGTGATGGACTACATCACACTGACATATGATGCTGATATCGAGTTCGTCGCTGTGATGAACAATGACACTTATAACGGTTTGTCAGAAAAGACCCGTGGCGTTGTCGATAGTTGCGGCCGCGAAGTAGAAGCCAAGTTGCGCGGCAACATCGAGAAACTCGAGGCAGATGCGCTTGAATTCATCAAAGACAAAATCAAGGTTATTGAGCTGACCGACGCTGAGCGGGAACTGTGGCGTGAGGCGACCAAACCCGTGATGACGCGCTTCGTAAAAGAAGGCGGACCTGACGCGGCCAAAGTGATTGAGGCTGCCAAGGCGCTGTAAAACCATTGATTAACGCGATTGATACGGCTTCGGCCTGGGCGGGCCGACTCGCCGCATGGATGTTCTTTGCCGTCGGCATGATGATTTGTTATGAGGTCATCATGCGGCACGGTTTTACGCTACCGACGATCTGGGTTGACGAGGTTGCCCGAATCTTCCAGATCTGGGGAACGCTTATTGCTGCGGCTTATGTTCTCAGTGAACGGGAGCATGTTGTGATCGATGTTGCGTTCAAGACGCAGGGCAGCTTGTCACGAAAGCTCGCTGATACGTTCGCCATGCTAGTCATCATCGCGGTCAGTGCGGTTGTCTGCTGGTATGGCTTCGAACTCTGGCTGAAGGCTTTCCGGATGGGGCATACAACTGACTCATTCCTTGCACCTCCCAAGTGGTTGACCCACGGATCGCTCTGGGTTGGTTTCGGATTGCTTTTTTTGCAGGCTTGCGCCGAAATCGCTAAAACCTGGACCGGCCGGGTTCGCGAACCCGAGGCGCATAGCCTTGAACTACCGGATGGGCTGCGCTGATGGAAGCTGCCCTGATTTTGACTGCCCTTGTCTTGTTGTTGGTTGCACGGGTGCCGGTCGCGTTTGCAATGGCCGGCCTTGGTGTGTTTCTGCTGGCGATGAAAGGGCTGCCGCTCATCGGTGTGCCGCAGCGAATCTACGGCACGCTCGATAGCTTTGAGTTGTTGGCGGTGCCAATGTTTTTGCTGATGTCCAATGTCTTGCTAAAAGGCGGCGTTGGCAAGGACTTGTTCGCTGCAGTGCAGTCCTGGGTGGGGCATTGGCCCGGTGGCCTTGGTGCGGCCACGATTATTTCCTGCGCCTTGTTTTCGGCAATCTCCGGATCTTCGGTTGCCACCGCCGCTACGATCGGCACAGTCGCTTTGCCGGAAATGACACAACGCGGTTATGACCGGTCGTTTGTACTGGGATTGCTGGCAGCGGGCGGCACGCTGGGCATTCTGATACCGCCGTCAATTCCGCTGATTATTTTTGGCGTGATCACCGAAGAGTCAATCCCAACTCTGTTTCTCGCCGGTATCGGTCCGGGATTGTTTCTGGCGTTCGTTTTTCTGGTTTACAGCATGTTGTATGCCCGGCGCAGCAAGAACTACCAGGCAATTCCGAAAGCGAGCGGTACGCAGCGTCGGCGAGCCTCACTGATGGCGCTGCCGACTCTTGCCCTGGCAACTGTGATTATCGGTTCGATATACATGGGCATCGCGACTCCCTCAGAGGCTGCCGGGCTGGGGTTTGTCTTATCCTTGATCATCACGTTCGGTATGGGCCGAATGGACAGAACAAAACTGACCGAGTCGGTTGAGTCGGCAATGAAAACCACCGTGATGATTTTCGTGATCATTATCGGGGCCAAAGTCTTCAGCTACGCCATTACTTTGTACCTGATCCCGCAGCAAATCAGTGCCGCGCTAACGTCAAATATTGCGACAGCCGGCTTGTTCATGTTGGCGGTAGGCTCGGTATTGCTAGTGATCGGCTTCTTTCTTGAGGCCTTGTCGATGATGTTGATCATGGTGCCGGTGCTATTCCCATCGCTTCAGGCGATGGGCATTGACCCGATCTGGTTTGGTATTTTCTTCGTCGTCCTGATTGAAACCGCGTTGATCACGCCGCCGGTAGGCTTGAATCTGTTTGTTATTCAAGCCGTGGGGAATGCGAAAATCGAAGAAGTCGTCCGGGGAGCTGCCCCTTTTGCGCTGATTATGCTGGCAACCGCGGTGTTACTTTGGTTCTGGCCCGGTCTGGTGTTGACGATCCCCTACGGTCTTTAGGCATCAGGCCAGGCTATTTCAACCAAATTGACGTTTGCCCTGTTGTATGGGTGCCGTGTTCAGGGTTGAATACTCGCTTCGTGAATTTTTTCACGGTAACGTTTTGATAAGTACAGTAACTTGATTGCGCGTTATGCGGCCGGCTGTCGGGTTTTAGCGACCGTTGATGCTAAAAATGAGCGCTGCAGGCCAGTAGACCTGTAACACTGTGCTTACACATTCGGTTCCAAGTTAATCCGCCGAATGACAATAGAGTGAGGGGTTAGACATGCCATTACAGATTCCCGCGACGTCGTTTGTCGTCTTTGCCCAGCTGATGGGCGGCACTAATACGACCGGAGAGGATCCGTCCTGGCACATCGCGGATCGGGTAGCCCACGAAAACGTCATGATGGTCAGTGGATTCCGCCAGATTGATACTGCGGAATCCTGCCTGGCATTTGCCCGCGCTGAAGCGGAGCGTCTTAATCTTGGCGAGTCCACCGAAGTAAGTGGTGGCCCGGTGACCTATTTACAGTTCGCCGGCCAGAAGGTGAGTTACTCATGCGCCCGGATAGAGCCGGCAGCAGCGGTCGTCGCCGTTAGCGGCCCGGAAGAGTTACTCAAGGGTTATGGCTACGACTTTACGTTTGACCGCTAATCGACTGTTGCCCAAACACTGGCGCAGCCGCCAGCAATGATTTCGTGTAGTCCGTAGTGGGCGCCGCCATGATTGCTGTGGTTTTCCCGGACTCAACGATTTTACCGGCCTGCATCACGATGACTTGATCACACAGCAAGCGCACGACTTGCAGATCATGGCTCACAAACAGATAGCTGATTCCCAGCTCAGCCCGCAAATCCACCAGTAAATTTAGAACCGTCGCCTGAATCGATACATCCAGTGCGGCTGTCGGCTCATCAAGCACGAGCAGGCGTGGCCTGCTGGCCAGGGCGCGGGCTATCCCGACTCTTGCTTTCTGTCCACCCGACAACTGATGGGGCAGGCGGTCCAGCAGGCTTGCCGGCAACCCAACCTGAGCCGCCAGTTCCGGGACTCGTGACTCTGGTTCTTCATCGGTAAGCCGCCTGATCGGGTCGGCAATAGCGTCGCGAACCGTGAATCTCGGGTTAAGGCTGTCAGTGGCATCCTGGAACACCATCTGGATGCTGGCGCGTCTTGGGTCGCGGGCAAAACGGGCGGCCGGAACATCAAGCAATGACTCACCAGCCAGTGTGATCGCGCCGCCGGTTGGGTCTGATAGCCGGCAGATCATTGCCGAGACGGTGGATTTCCCGCTTCCAGACTCGCCCACCAGGCCAAGCGTTTCCCCCTCATTAATCACGAAAGAGACGTCGTCAACCGCCCGCACGCTGTTTTCGCCCTGGCCGAAGACTTTGCGTAGCCGGTCCACGACTAGTAACGGGCCGCCAATGGCGGGCCGGACCGGTTCGGCAGAGGGGGCATCGAGCAGGTCGCGGGCGCTGGCTCCTGCTCGTGGCGTTGAGCGAATCAGGCGACGGGTATAGGCGTGAGAAGGGTTGGAAAACAGGTCTGCCGGGAGCCCGGTTTCGACGACCTCGCCATCTTTCATGACGACAATCCGGTCGCAGTATTGGGCTGCCAGACCGAGGTCATGGGTAATCAGGAGACTGGCCATTTGCCGTTCATGGGTCAGTTCGGCAATCAAGTCCATGATGACTTTCTGGGTGGTGACGTCCAGCCCGGTGGTGGGTTCATCAGCAATGAGCAGACGCGGGTTGCAAGCCAGAGCAATGGCGATTAACACGCGCTGGCACATGCCGCCTGACAGTTCGAACGGGTAAGCGTGGTAGCGTCTTTCCGGGTTGGCAATGCGGACGGCCCGGAGCATTTCCACCGCGGCATCGTGCGCCTGGTCGCCTGCGCTTCGCGCATGGCGGCGTTGAACGTCTTCGATTTGCTGACCGATCTTGCGAATCGGATTGAGTGCCGAACGTGGGTTCTGAAAAACCATTGCAATATCGCGCCCGCGGATTTCGCGCAACGCTTGCTCGGAGCTCTTGCTCAGTTCGGTGCCGTCAAAATGGATCTGGCCGCCGGTGATTGCGCCGCCTTTGTCGAGAATCTGCAGGATTGCGTAAGAAGACACCGATTTTCCCGAGCCGCTTTCGCCGACGATGCCGATGGTTTCTCCGCGTTTGATTTCGAAACTGGCGGAGCGAACCGCCTGCACGGTACCGCGGCGGGTCGCAAAACAGACTTCGAGGTTTTCTACTGATAGCAACATGGGTCAGGTCCGGGTACGGGGATCAAAAATGTCACGCAGGCCGTCGCCCAGCAGGTTGAAGGTGAATACTGTGATCATCAGGGCCAGTCCCGGGAAGAATGCCAGCCACCATTCACCGGAAACAATCGTATTGGCCCCCTCGGCAACCATGATTCCCCATTCTGCGGTTGGTGGCCTGACGCCCAGGCCGATGAATGACAAACCGGCGGCATTGAGAATCGCCCAGCCCATGTTGAGCGAAATCTGCACCATCATCGGTGGGATGATGTTGGGGAAAATGTGAAGCGCCAGTACCTGTAAATCCGTATTGCCGGACAATCGGGCGGCATTGGCGAATCCGGCCTGCCGGCGTACCTGAACTTCGGCGCGGGCGACCCGCGCATAAAAAGGCAGGTTGATAATAGCGGTGGCATAGATGATGTTTTCAACCGTATTGCCCAATGCCGAGACGATGCCCATGGCCAGAACAAACAGGGGGAACGCCATGATTGTGTCGATCGAGCGGCCGACAACGGCATCGGTGACGCCGCCCCAATAACCTGCCGCAGCGCCCAGTGCCGATCCGATCACGCACGAGATGGCCACCGCTGCGATAGATATTGTCAAATCAAGCCGGGTCGCGACGACCACTCGTGAGAACACATCGCGGCCCACGGTATCGGTGCCGAACCAATGCGTCCAGGACGGCGGTTGTAGCGCCGCAGAAGCATTGGACGCCAATGGATCGAACGGTACGATCGCCGGCCCGAGCGCGGCGACCAGAATAATGATGCCGAGCGCACAGAATGCCAGCGCGGTGAGCCGATTTCCGCGCAGGACATAGAGGGTATGCGCGACCAGATTGTCAGAGGAATGGGTCACGGTTTATTCCTGGCGGGTTCGGGGGTCAATCAGCGTATAGCTGATGTCGACCACCAGATTAAGCAGAACGAACAGAATAGCCATTGCAAGGACAAAGCCCTGAATAGCCGCGTAGTCCGAAACCACCAGAGCCTCGACTGCGTAAGAACCAATGCCCGGCCATGAAAAGACTTTTTCGACCAGAACGTTCGCACCGAGAGAGAACGAGAAAACCATCGACAAGGTGGTCACGACAGACAACAAGGCGTTGCGAAACGCATAGCCATAAACCAGTTTTGCGCGACTCAGCCCGGATGCTCGTGCTGTACGGATATAGTCGGATGACAAGGCTTGCAACATCGCGCCACGGGTCATTCGGGCAATCGGGGCCAGCGTGAACAAGGCGAGCGTGGCGGCAGGCAGGATAAGTTGACGCATTGCGCCACCAGCGGTTTCAATGTCTCCGGCCAGCAGGGCGTCGATGACATAAAAACCGGTTACCTCCGGCGGCGACAGATATAAAAAATCCAGCCGGCCGATTGGCGAGGGCGCCCAGCCCAGCAGATAGTAGAACACGTAAACCAGGACGATGCCGGTAAAGAAGGTGGGTAGTGAAACGCCGGCGGTGACCAGCGCTCTGCACAGATGATCCCAGACGGTTTCCTGCCGGGTGGCTGCCAGTACACCGAGTGGCAGCGCAATCGCGCACGAAATCAACAAGGCGGTCAGCGTCAGTTCGAGCGAGGCCGGCAGGCGCCGGGCCAGTTCCTCGGTGACGGGTTGGCCGGTCGAGAGACTCTGACCGAGGTCACCGCTCAGCAAGTCTTTGGCATAGGAAAAGAATTGCACTGGGAGTGGCTGGTCAAGTCCAAGCGCCGTTCTGATCTGAGCGATCGATTCGGGGGTTGCTGCCGGGCCGGCATAGTAGGCTGCCGGATCACCGGGCAATGCCCGGGTCAGCAGAAAACTCACGACAACGACGCCGATCAGCGCCGGAATGGCCTGGGCTATTCGGGCGCCAATCAGTGCGGTTCTTGAACTCACGTGACTTACGCCTTCTTGAGACTGCGGGCGTCTAGTTGACGATGGAACCAGAACTCGTAGTCTTGCGCACCGTTCAGGCCAACATTGAGGGCCGGCTGCCACAGGGCAATACGAGGCACTTCATCCCAGGCGATTTCAATCATGCGTTTGATCTTCGGCGCGTAGTCGGGATCATCCACAGCCAGATGGAGGGTTTCATTGGTCAACGCCTCGATTTCGTCATTCTTGTAGTTGGACGAATTAAACAGGTGCCCGTGTTGATACGCCCAGAAGAAGTAATAACAGGGGTAGTTGAGCCAGCCGCCAAAAGTTTCTAACGCCAGTGGCAGGCGCTTTTCCACCAATGAGGCAGTACGCCAGTTGGCACCGGGGATCTTGTCGATTTTCGCGCGCACGCCGATCTTGCCGAGATTTTCCTGAATCAGCAGCGCTGCCGGTTCCATCCAGTCGGCCTGGCTCAGTGAGATGGACAGCGGTACGTCAAAGCCTTTGCCGTAGCCGGCTTGCTCGAGTAACTCTTTCGCCTTGTCGAGATCGGTGTCGTAGGGGAAAGCTTGCGGCCAGGCAATATTCTCCGGCTTGCTGAGCTTGCCTCCCCACATCGGTTTTCCCTGCCCGTAAGCGGCGGTCTCGAAAAGCGCCTGGTAGGGGACAGACCAGGCAACCGCCTGCCTGACCCGTTTGTCTTTAAATGGTTCAAATGTGAGATTCGGATTCAGGCAGTAGATTGCATTTTCGACCGGAGTGGAATTGATTTGAATGTCCGGTTTCGAGCTGAGTTCTTTGGCGTCTTTGTTCGGCATATTGAAAGACATTTGAACATCACCGCGCTCAAGCAACGCACGCCGCGTGGCAGAACTGGGCACTTCACGAACAATGATTCGTTTAACCGCCGGAAGTTTTCCTGAAGTCCAGTTTTCGTTGCGGACATAAACCAATTGCTGACCGGGGTCCCATCGAGCAACCTTGAAGGCACCCGAGCCCGCCGGCGTTTTGTGCAGATATTCTGTTGCCCATGGATCGTCTTTCGTGGCTTTGGCTTTGGCGATAGTCGAATTGATGATCATCGGCACAGGTACTGCGAGATCAGGCAAAGTCAGTTTGGATTTTCGGGGCAGGGTAATTCGGAAAGTCAGATCATCGATGGCTTCGAACTGCTCCGGTTTTTCAAGCGAGCCGGCCTTCATCTGAACAGTCGGGAAGCCGCCGACTGACACGGCGCGGTCGTACGACCACTTGACATCGTGAGCCGTGATCGGCGAGCCGTCATGAAACTTACCATCGGCGCGCAGCTTGAAGGTCATGGACAAACCGTCGTCGGCAATTTCCCAACTCTCGGCAATCTCGGGTTCGATCGTTGCATAGTCATAGGAAAGCCCGCCATCGGGGGTGGACTTGGTGCCGAAACTGACGAGTCGGTCGTAAACGTTTACCGCTACCTGGTAGCTGGGCCGGTTGGTTCCTTTGCGGTGGATATCCAGGCTGTTGATGGTCTGTCCCATGGCAACGACAATCGTGTCGCTGGCCGCCGAAGCGGGCAGCACGCGCAGGAATGGCAGGACGCCTGCACTCAGTGTTGCCCCCTTGAGCAGACTGCGCCGGGTGGAATCGGTATTCAGTGTTTCCGGGTAGTGATCTTTCATGACTGTTTCCCCTGGTTAGAAATGAAGTTGCGCCAACCGCCAAATGCCGTGACGTCTTTTGCGCCGATAAGTCCGCGCGGTTCGCAAATAAAACCTTTGCATTGAGAGCCATCAGCCAGCTCTAACGTGCCTAATCCAAGTGGACCAGGAATGCCGTCCAGAAAACTGCCGATCGATTCGCTCGGCAGTGCCCAAATTTCAATCTGAATCGCGGCGCCGTGATCGCTGGCAACCAGGCCGGGCCTGGCGGGCGGGCCTCCGGCCAGGGCGAATAACTGGTAGGTGTCCGCCGTCTGGGTTGTTTTGATAAGCCGGCCGCCACGACTGGTGAGTTGATTATTCAGCGGCATACCAGACAGGTGGGCGCCCACGACAGCGATTTCCATTTCGTCCGGGCCGGTTGTCGCTGGCACCGGTGCATCCAGAGCAGGAAGAGGCCATGAGGTTGCACCGGGTGAGGTATTGGCCAGTTGCTGAAGTCGCTGCGCGAGGGTTGCTATTGAGCCATCGGATCCGGCCGGGCCAAGCAAGGTGACATTGCCGGGGCGTCCGTCGGAACGGTGTTTTACCGGCACAGCAATGCCGCACAAATCGAGAAGGTTGACAAAGTTGGTGTAACGACCCAGGCGATTATTGGGGCCTATCGGATCGTCAGCCAACGCAGCCAGTGTGCAAAATTCCGGAATGGTTGGCACACACATGCCGTCGAAAGGTTCCAACAAGGTGTCGCAAACACGCCGTAGCGATTTCAGTTTGTATTGATCCCGAAAAGCGTCAGTAGCGGAAAACGTCGTTGCTTTTTCAATGATGCTGCGAGTGACCGGATGAACTGCTTCCGGACTCCTGGCCAGCAGTGATTCGATGACCGAGTGTCTTTCGGCGACCCAGGTCCCGGCATAGAGCATGTCGGCAATGGCGTAGAAGGGAGTGAAATCAATCTCGGTCGTGGTAACACCGCAAGCGTGCAACAGTTCAATGGCATCGCTAAAAGACTGGCGCTGAACCTGATCGCCGTAGAACTCCAGACTGGCCTGATCCGGAATCGCGATTCGTTGTAGCGCTTTGCCGGCGTTTAGTGGTGTTGCCGGAATGTCTCTTGAGTAGGCGTCGGATGCATCAAAGCCAGAGCAACAGGACAAGACCTTATGGGCATCGCCAACGTTGAGCGCGAAAATTGAAACGGTGTCGAGAGTCCGACAGGCAGGAACAACGCCGGAGGCAGACAACATGCCTAAGGTCGGCTTCAGGCCGACCAGGTTGTTGAGTGCAGCCGGAACGCGACCAGAGCCGGCGGTGTCTGTTCCCAGCGAGAAGCAGACAGCGCCGTGGGCGACCGCGACTGCCGAGCCGGAGCTGGATCCGCCGGGCGCGATGGCCGGGTCGAGGGCATTCTTCGGCGGTGAATAAGGTGACCGAACACCGACCAGACCTGTCGCGAACTGATCCAGATTGGTCTTGCCCAGCACCAGAGCGCCGGCCGCGCGTAATCGCGCGACGACGATAGCGTCCTGCTCGGCGGTGTACGCATACTCGGGGCAACCGGCGGTGGTTTCGTGGCCGCCAACATCTATGTTGTCTTTGACGACAAAAGGCACGCCCCAAAGAGGTTGTTTCTCCGGATCAAAAGCGCCCAGCGCTTCGGCCTGGCTGAGTAACTTCGCGGGCTCGAACAAGTTGATGAAAATGCCGGGATCTTCGGTCGCGTCGATTCGCCGATAAGCTTCCGAAATCAGTTGGGCGGCAGTAAGACCGTCTTCGTAGGCAGCGTGAATACTCTGGATGTCGAACGGGAGTTGGGTGAGGTCAGGTGAAGTCATGATTGGTTTTTTCAGGGAGAAGCGAGGATTTCGACGGGGCGGTCCCATTGAATCAACACAACGCATCCGCCAACGGACTGCACTGAGTGAATCGTGTCTGGCTGGTTGATGACAACCGTGCCGGCCGGATAACTGCCACGTTCATCGGACTGTTCTCCTTCCAGTACCAGAATGGTTTCCACGCCATGGTGCCGGTGCAAGGGAACAGTGGCGCCAGGCGCGTAGCGCAACAGCGCCATACTCGGCTGAGTCGCATCGCCGTCGTTGCCGAGCAGTTCGCAGATCTCAATGCCCGGGCGAAACGCCTCGAACACCAGGTGCTTCCAGTTGCCGGTCAACAGATCCGGAAAAACGTTTGCGGGCTTAAGCGGGGCTGTCTTAGTCATGACCAGACTCCAGAGGGTTCAGAATTTGATCGACCGTTGCCGTCCAGCCGACAATCGCCCCCTGGGCGTGGATCATGTCAATAGTGGCTAGTTTGAATTGCGGGAAATAGCTCTCGGTCGCGTCGGTCGCAAGCAGGCAGTCGAAACCGCGGTCATTCGCTTCGCGCATGGTGGTCTGGACGCAGACCTCGGTCGTTACGCCGGCAAAAATCAGTTGTTGAATTTTTCGGCTCGCGAGTTCCTCGCCGAGCGCGGTACCGTAGAAGCCGCCCTTGCCAGGTTTGTTGATGACCAGTTCGCCCGGCTCCGGTGTTAGTGCGGGAATAATGTCAGCGCCGGATTCACCGGCAATCAGAATTCGACCCATCGGACCTGGGTCGCCAATTCGCAGAGCCGGGTTGCCACGGGTCAATTTTGCCGGGGGGCAGTCCGATAGATCTGGTTGATGGCATTCGCGCGTATGGATAACCGGCAAGCGGTGACGCCGGAAAGCCTCGAGGAGACGTCGGACCGTAGGCACGATGGCACCCAGCGGGGCAACATCGTTACCGAGGCTTGCGCCAAAGCCGCCCGGTTCGATGAAATCACGCTGCATGTCGATGATAATCAGCGCAACAGCGTCCGGACGGAGTTCGAATGCAAACGGTGTTGCATCAATGGCAATCGCCTGAGCGTTCATGCGGCAAGCTCGTGTTGATGCCCGGCCATGTGTTGACCGATCGCGTTTATGTCCGCATCCGCACGGGGTGTCTGGTAGGTAATCCGCCCCTCGGTCATGACCATGATGCGATCAGAGAGTTCAAGAATCTCATCAAGGTCTTCACTGATCAATAAGATCGCTGTGCCCGCATTGCGGGCGGCCATTATCCGGGCACGTATTTCGCGCACCGCGCCAAAATCCAGTCCGAAGCAGGGATTGGCAATGATCAACAGTGCCACTTCTCCACTTAACTCCCGTGCCAGCACGGTTCTTTGGACATTGCCGCCCGAGAGAGTTCTGATGGGACTGTCCGGTGAGGCGGTTTTCACCTGGAAACGACGGATGAGTTGCAGTGCCTGTTCGCGAAGTTCGCTCCGGTTTAACCAGAAGCGGAGGGTGCCGTCCTGGTTTCGGTCAAATCGGCGGAACGAGAGGTTCTCAATGACCGACATATTCGGCGCGCAGGCGTTGCTCATCGGTTCCTCGGGAAGAAACCGTATCTTGCGGCTGATCATTTGCTCCCGGCTGGCGCTGAACGGTTCGCCGCCGACTTCGATATTTCCCTGTAGCAAGGGCCGTTGTCCGCTGAGCATTTCCAATAGTTCGGATTGCCCGTTTCCAGAAACGCCGGCGATACCCACGATTTCGCCGCTGGCGACATCCAGTGAGTCGATCGAAATCTGCCGCAGACCTGCTTTGTCCTGCGCTTTGATGCCATTGATCGACAGCATTCTGGTTCGGGTTGCCGGCGTCAACTCGACTGCTGCCGGCGTTTCAGCATCATTGGACGCACCGACCATCATTTGTCCCATTTCCCGGTGACTCAAAGACCGCGATGGCGCAGTGCCGGCAAGCCGTCCCCGCCTCAGGATGCTGACGGTATCGGCGAAAGCAGTGACCTCCCGAAACTTGTGCGTGATCATCAACACCGTAAGAGACCCGGCCGAAGTCATCTGCCGGATCATGCCCAGGACGTCATCGGCTTCTGCGGGCGTCAACACTGAGGTAGGTTCATCCAGAATCAGCAGGCGACGCCCAAGATAGAGTTGTTTGAGAATCTCGAGTTTCTGTTTTTCCCCAGCCGACAGCGTTCGTACCGGGCGGTTCAACTGAACCTGAAACGGCATCGTGCTCATGAAGGCATGGATGCTCTCGTTGACTTGCCGCCAGTTGATTCGGCCAGGGATTATCTGGCTGGCCACCAGCAGGTTTTCCGCTCCGGTCAGTGAGGGCGCGAGGGTGAAGTGTTGGTACACCATGCCCAGCCCCAATGCGTGGGCTTGCCTGGGGTCGGCAATGATTTGCTCACGCCCGTCAATCAGTAGCTGACCCGTCTCGGGTTTATTGAACCCCATCATGCATTTGACCAGCGTGGACTTGCCGGCACCATTCTCGCCCAACAAGGCATGAAACGTCCCGGCCTCAACTTTTACGGACACATCGTCGAGCGCGGTAAACGACCCGAAGCGCATCGTGACGCCAATGGTTTCGAGCGAGATCGGCGCGAGTGACTTCATGCGAGCTGTGCAATCAACTGGGTGCTGCTGCTGACCGAACCAAAGACGCCGCCTTGCATCTTGATCATGCTAATAGCCGCGTCGTGGTTGCTACGATCGGTTGCGCCACAGCAGTCTGATAACAGCAGGCATTCAAAGCCACGGTCGTTAGCTTCACGCATTGTCGTGTGGACGCACACATCGGTCGTGATGCCGGTCAGCACCAGGTTTTCAATGCCTCTGGTGCGCAAGATCAGTTCCAGATCGGTTGCGTAAAAGCTGCCTTTGCCAGGTTTGTCGATAATGGGTTCCTGCTCCTGCGGTGCCAGCTCCGGAATGATTTCCCAGCCCGGTTCGCCACGCACGAGAATCTTCCCGCAGGGTCCGGGGTCGCCGATCCCGGCGCCGACTTGTCGGGATCGCCATTGTTTGTTGGCCGGCAGATCAGAAAGGTCGGGCCGGTGTCCTTCTCTGGTGTGAATGATGGAATAGCCCCCGGAGCGCATCGCATTCAGCACGCGCTGGATTGGCTCTATTGGCGCACGGGTCAGGCTTAAGTCGTAGCCCATCGAATCGACATAGCCGCCAACCCCGCAGAAATCGGTTTGCATATCAATCACGATCAACGCCGTATTGTTCGCGCGAAGATCGCCATTGAACGGCCAGTGATAAGGATCTGCGTTCACTTTGGTCATGATTCTTCCCCGTAGGCCCGGGTTGGGGCTTCGAAACCACAGGAGGTGCCGTCTTTTATCGCGACTTCGCTCTCCCACGGCAGTCGGTATTCGCCTGCTATCAAGTCGTGCATGTAGGAATAAGGGCAGTCTTGCGCGCCACCTTTGACGGCGACATAGCCGCGATGCCCGAACTGGTAGATATTGTTTTCAACACCCCAGTGCTGGCGGGCTTCCCGGATCAGGTCCGGGCGCAACTCTGCGCTGACGATTTCGTCCGCCCGCCCGGTCTTCCCGTGTGCGATGATGCTGCCATCGAAGTTGACAATCATGGCTTCGCCCATGCTGTCGAACGTGCCATCACTGCCGCACATACATACATTAGCTGTTGCCATCAGATTGCAAAATGCATTGGATTGATTGGTGAACTGCCAACTCTGTCGAATCGGTGCGGTATAGCCGGCGGTGCGGATCATGATTTCCGCGCCTTTGTAAGCACACTCGCGGGCCATTTCAGGGAACATTCCGTCATGACAGATGATTAGCGACAGCTTGCATCCGTTGGGTCCGTCTATAACGGGTATCCCGGTGTTGCCCGGCTCCCAGGGTTCAACCGGAACCCAGGGATGCATTTTTCGGTAGTAAAGTTTCAGCTCGCCCTGGTTGTCGATCACCAGGCCGCTGTTATAAGGCATGCCCTGCGGGTTTAACTCCATGATCGAGAAACAACCCCAGATGTTATTGTCAAGACAAGCCTGTTTGAACGCGGCGACCTCCGGCCCATCCAATGTGCACATAATGGCCGGATTGGTATCCATACTCAGGCCGTGCAGGGAGTATTCCGGAAAGACAACCAGATCCATACCGGCAAGATTTCGCCGCGCTTTGCCAACCATCTCGACAATGCGCGCGGTTTGTCCAGCCAGATCATCCGGCGTCTGCACCACGGGTAGCTGCAACTGGACCATGCCAATCACTACGCCGTTCGGCGATTTATTGAGTCCGCCCAATCCGTTCATATCTACACTCCCTAGTGACTGGTCTGACGTTGAATTTCGCCGGGTGCGCCGGTCAGTGCCCGGGTTGTCGAACTGCTCGCAATCAACACACCCAGGGTGAGCACAAATGGCGCGGCGTAGGTCAGGTAGTAGCTGCTGGTGAAGCCAACCGATTGCAGTGCCGGGCCAAGCGCGCCGGCGCCGCCAAAAATCATCGCCGCGCCGACGCAGTAGATCGGCTGCCAGCGGGCAAAGATCACCAGCGCCACTGCGATAAGTCCCTGCCCGGATGAGATCCCCTCATTCCAGCTTCCCGGGTAGTACAGGGAAAGGTAAGCGCCACCGATGCCGGCCAGTGCGCCGCCGGCCGCCGTGCTCAGCAGGCGAATCCAGTTCGGGTTGAAGCCCAGCGCCCGTGCAGCCTCGGTACTGTCGCCCACCACACGAACCGTTAAGCCAAAGCGGGTAGACCGGAGCAACCAGGCCATCGCCACAGCCAGGGCGACACCCAGTGGAAACAAGATGTTGACTTTCAGTGCTGCCTGAACCTGGCTGGAGTCGGACCACCAACCCAGGTCTAACGATGGCAGGTCTGGTGCAACCGGCTGGACATAGGGTTTGCCAAAATAAAACGCCAGGCCGGTGCCGAGCAGCATTAACGCAATGCCAATTGCAATATCGTTGACACGCGGTAGCTGACAACAAACTGCATGCAGGCAACCGAACAAGAGGCCGGCAATGGCCGCGGCGCAGACGCCAATCCATGGGGAGCCCGATTCAACCGCCAGGGCATAGCCGGCCATCGCACCAAAAACAAGAGTGCCTTCAAGTCCGAGATTGATGCGCCCGGATCGTTCGGTCAGGCACTCTCCCAGGCTGACAAAGATAAATGGGGTTGAAACGCGAATCGCACCAGCGAGCATCGCCAGGGGAACCCCCCACAGACCGAGTTCAGTGTCGGTCATGACTGGCGCCATTGTTCAGGCGTGAACATTTTGAGTCGGCCGTAGACTGACTCGCTGACCAGAATCGAAATAAAGACGAAGCCTTGCATCACCAGAATCGTTGCGTCAGGTAGATCCATGCGTCGCTGTATCAAGCCACTTGACGCTTCAAAGCCGGCGAGCAGGATGGTCGTTGGAATGATCGCCAGCGGGTGGTGTTGCGCCATGAATCCAATCAGAATGCCGGTATAGCCGAAGCCCGCATTGAGTGAGGCATTGGCTGACCCGTGAACTGCCGCAACTTCATAAAACCCGGCTAGTCCGGCGCAGGCGCCGCCCAGTGCACAAAAGCCGACCATGAGTTTGCCCACAGGCAGACCTTGTATCTGTGCGGCACGGGCATTGCCGCCGGCAATTCGAGCGGCAAACCCCCAACGGGTGTAGTCAATCAGAATCCAGCAGGCAACACAGGCGACTATTCCGGCGACCAGCCCCCAGTGCACATCCAGCCCGGGCAATGCGCCGATGCGATGGCTTTCATCAATTGGCGAAGTGGACGGCTTGTTAAGGCTGCCGGGGTCTCGGAGCGGACCCTCGACGAAATGATTCAACAAAGCGATCGCAATATAGGCAAGCAACAGACTGGCGATGGTTTCATTGACACCCCGCCGAAAGCGAAGCGCTCCGACCAGGCCGATCCATACGCCGCCGGCGAGCATCGCGCTGGCGGCCATCAAGGTCAGCGCTGGCAGTGCCGGGAGTTGATTCAGGTTGGCACCCAGGGCGCCGGCCGCCAGGCCGCCCAGGACAACGGCGCCTTCACCGCCAATCACAATCAGGCCAAGTCGAGCCGGCAGCGCGACGCACAAGGCCGTCAAGAGCAACGGCGCAGCCCGGGAGAGGGTATTGCCCCACGAGAAGCTCGTGCCGAAACCTGCTTTGTAAACCAGTGCCCAGAATTGAACCGGCGATTTGCTTTGCAACAAGAGAAAAACAGAGAACAACAACAAACCGGCCAGCAGCGCTCCCAGGGGAATGAGTAAACGTTCCGAGCGGCGCGCCAGCCAGGCCAGCCGAGCTGGCATGACGAAGACGGGCGCCGGGGAGGTCAGGTTGGTTTGCACGGGGCAGCGTGATCAGGAGGTTGAACCGATCACGCCTTCAACGAGATAGTCCATACTTTCGAGCGCAACATCAGACTCAACATAAGACTCGCCCGCTTTGGCGATAGTCTTGCCCTTGTTGTCTTTGAGCGGCCCCTTAATCGCGGCAAATCCACCTTTCATGATTTGTGCTTTTGTCGCCTCGAACTGTTTGCGCGCCGGCTCCGAAACCGCCGAACCCAGCGGGCTCATTTTGACAAAGCCATCGGCCAGTCCACCGCGAACAAAATTCGATATCGGTTTGCCGGCGAGCTGCGCCTGAACCATATCGGTATAGACCTTCGCCCAGTTCCACTCGGCTCCGGTCAGATACTTCTCCGGAGCCAGCGCGGTCTGGTCGGCGTGGTAACCGCAAACATAGGCGCCTCGACCTGCGGCAGTCTCGACGACGACCTTCGGCCCGTCGACATGGCAGGTGATCACATCAGCGCCCTGATCGACCAGCGCGTTAGTGGCTTCAGCTTCTTTCACGGCCAACGACCATTCACCCGTGAAGATCACCTGGCAGGTGATGCTTGGATCAACAGAGCGCGCGCCGAGCAGAAACGAATTGATGTTCAGCAGTACCTGCGGGATGGGTTTGGCCGCGACAAATCCGATTTTCTTGGATTTGCTCATATGACCGGCCACCACGCCGTTCAGATACTGCCCCATGCCGATATAACCGAAATACGAGCCGACATTGGCCGGATGAGTGCCTTCTTTCCACAGGCCGCCGCAATGCTCAAATCGCAACTCAGGGTATTTCGGGGCGACAGCCAGGATGTGCGGATCAAAGTAGCCGAACGAGGTCGGAAACATCATCTTTGCGCCATCCAGTTCAATCATGCTCTGCATGGACTTCTGAACGTCTACCGTTTCTGCGACGCTTTCTTCTTCGACGACTTTCACGCCGGAAAGTTTTTTGATCGCCGCTGCACCTTCCGCGTGAGATTGGTTGTAGCCATAGTCATCCTTGGGGCCGACGTAAATAAATCCGACGGTCAAGTCTTCAGCATGCGCGAAGCGGGCCGGCGCGGCCAGTCCGAACGCGGCGGCGCCGAGTGCCATGCCTCCGGTGCGAAGTGCCTGACGGCGGCCGAAAAACTGTTTAGATCCCATGAGCTGTGTCCTCGATTTTGAGTGGTTGTCGAGAGCCGGTCGCCGGGTGTGGCGCTGGGTAATCGACGGATAAGCGGATCCTAGGCGGCTTATGTGATTCGGTCTGCTGTTAATATGACAACGCACTGGTGCAAAAATTGCACCGCTCACTCATCGAGAGAATTGGATTGAGACATCTGCAGTCTTTTCGTTTTGTTGATGCGGTCGCCCGCGCCGGCTCGATCCGGAGTGCGGCGGAAACACTCGCTATTACGCCGTCTGCACTCAATCGACGGATTCAGGCGCTTGAAGAAGAACTGGGCGTACAGATCTTCGAGCGCTTACCGAGAGGGGTTCGGCTCAGTACGGCGGGCGAGGTGTTGATTCACCATATTCGTACGCAGATTTCCGATATGGAGCGGGTTAGGTCGCAAATCGCGGATTTGTCCGGCGTGCGGCGCGGGCACGTGTCGATTGCCTGTAGTCAAGCCTTATTGCCTTATTTTCTGCCGGAGCAAATCGCCTGTTACCGGCGTGATCACCCGGGCGTGACGTTTAGCGTTTACCTGCGCGACCGGGCCGCTGCTGAGGCATCGCTGGTGGATCACTCCGCGGATCTTGCGCTGGTGTTTGAGCCGGTGCGGCTGGCCGAATTTCAGACACTGGTAACCGTTCGCCAGCCGGTACACGGGGTGATGGCTGCCGATCATCCACTGGCGAGTCAGAAAACCCTGCGTCTGCGGCAATGTCTGACCTATCCCATTGCCTTGCCGACCGCCGCTTATGGCGTGCGGCATTTACTTGAGGCGGCAATGCTCCGTTCGTCTCTGACGCTTGCGCCGGTGGTGGAGTCCGACAGTTTCGAGTTTCTTCGGAATTACGCCATGTCGGAGAGTCTGATTTCATTTCAGATTCCGATTGGCCTGCATGCGGCGAGCGAAGTGCCCGGGCTGATTGCCCGGCCGGTAGACGAGCGTGATACACCGGCCGGTACGCTTTACGTGGGCCAGTTGAGAAGTCGCAGCCTGCCAGTGGCTGCGGCTCGCTTTGCCGATCAGATTTCCGCCGTTCTGCAACAACGTTACGACCAGTAACCGGTCGAAATCGGCCCGATACTGCCCCAATACCGGGATTACGGGATTGGTTTGCCATGGCAATATCACTACGCTGGAGGCCGGCTCAAAGAGGGTTAACTGGAGCTGCTTGGGGAATGACACCGTGAATGAACAGACGATCTCTGCCGGAAGCTCGAGGTTGGCGAACGCGTCCGCCGCGCCGGATCACGTGAGGCCTCTACAGCTCCTGGTGGTGACCCATGATCAGCGCTTGCTGAAGCGGCTGATTACGGCGACCAGCGCCGCCAGGGCAATCCAGATTTGCGGTTGGGTTTCCGCCGCTGAGGAACTGGCCGCGACCACCGACATTGAGTCGCTGGATATCGCCCTGATCGATTTCGACATGCCGTTATGGGCCAGCGTTGGCGCGATCCGGCTCCTGTTCACTCAAACGCCTACAGTGCAGATCATGGCCGTATTCTCGGCGGCCAATACAGCCGAAGCGATGAGCGCCGTGCGCGCCGGCGCCAATGCCTGCCTGCTTAAAGAAGGTCAGAGTGGCGCCCAGATGACTCAGGCTTTGCAGGCACTGGCCGCAGGCTCCAGTACGATCAGTCCAGAGATCGCCCGGCAACTGGTGAATGCAATACGCCAGCCGCACTAATCGCTTTAAGTTTCGTTTAAGCTGATTTGGGTACAAATCCTATTTACCCGCAATGACAGGCCAGGCATGCGAGTTCTGCTGATTGAAGATGACGCCATGATCGGAGATGCCGTTGGGCAGGCACTTCAGCGCGCGGATTACGCCGTGGACTGGGTTCGTGATGCGGAGCAGGCAGACACTGCGTTGCGAGCCCAGCAATATGACGCGGTATTGCTTGATCTCGGTTTACCCGGGCGGGACGGTCTGAGCGTCTTGCGGGACATTCGGTCGCGTGGCGAACAGGTTCCGGTGTTGATCGTCACCGCCCGCGACACTGTCACAAACCGTATTGACGGACTCGACGCCGGGGCCGATGACTATCTCTTGAAACCGTTTGATGTCGATGAACTCCTGGCTCGTTTGCGAGCGCTTATCCGGCGTAGCGCGGGTCGGGCCGAGCCGGCCTGGTCATTTGGCAGCCTCGAAGTGGATACGGTCAACAAGCGCGTATTGCTGGCGGGGTCGCCGGTTGTTTTGTCGGGACGGGAATGGGCGGTGTTAGAGCCGCTTGTCAGCAGGCCGGGGCAGATCCTGTCACGGGCGCAACTCGAAGAAAAACTCTACGGCTGGGGCGAAGAGATCAGCAGTAATGCGGTTGAAGTGTATGTGCATAAACTGCGCCGCAAGCTAGGCACGCAGGCGATTCGTAATGTTCGCGGACTGGGTTATATGGTGCCCGCTCCGTGACAGGGTCGCTGTTTGCCCGTTCTTCATGGTTCAAGGTGCATTCGTTGCGCCGCCGTCTGGTTTTGCTTTTACTGGCCGGAATCCTGGTGGTGGCCGCCATTCAGGGGACGATGGCTTATCGCGGTGCCACAGCGCAGGCTGACGCGGCGTTCGACTACCAGATGAGGCAGATGGCGCTGGCGTTTCGCATGAATGGTCTGGCCAACGGTATACCACGGCGCCCAAATGAAACCGAAGATCTGGATTTTGTGATTCAAGTCTGGACCGAAGATGGACGCCGGGTTTATCAGTCCAGTTCCCGGCGGGTCGTGCCCGCCACCCAGGCGCGCGGTTTCTCGATCGTTAAAGCCGAGAACTCAACCTGGCGGGTTTACTCGATTCACCATCAAGGCCGATCCGTGCAAGTGGCGCAGGATCTGAAAGCACGTGCTTCGGTTGCTCGCTCAATGGCCTGGCAAAGCGCGGCGCCGGTTCTTTTTCTGGTGCCGTTTCTAATGGGACTCGTCTGGTGGGCGGTGACCAGTTCGCTTGCGCCGGTCCGTCAGGTAAGAGACCAGCTTGAGAGTAGGGCGGCCAATGATCTGCAAGCGGTCAGCGAGCAAGGTATGCCGTCGGAGGTTCGCCCTCTGGTGCAGGCATTTAATTCGCTGTTGTCCCGGGCGGAAAGCGCGTTCGATGGCCAACGTCATTTTGTCGCGAATGCTGCCCATGAATTAAGAACACCGCTGGCTGCCCTGAAACTGCAGCTACAGAACCTGCGTCATGCCGGGCCGGATCTCGACCGGGATAAGGCGCTGGAGACCCTTGAGAAAGGGGTTAACCGCGCCGCACGGCTGATTGATCAGTTGATGGCGCTGGCCCGCGAGGAGGCTGCTGCTGAAGATGGCCGGGCGTCCGAATCCATCGATCTGGCAGAGGCTATTCTCCGCGCAGTGGCTGAACGTGCGTCGCAGGCTGAGCAACGCCAGATTGATCTCGGCGCGGCCAGTGTTGAGTCGTTAAGCGTACGCGGTTGGTCAGACGCGCTCGATATGCTGACGGGCAATCTGCTGGATAACGCTCTGAAATACACGCCCGCCGGAGGCACGATCGATGTTTCGGTTGTTTCGGTAGACGGGGCAGTAGAGTTGGTTATAGAAGACAGCGGTCCTGGCATTGAACCGGCGGAGCGTGAACGGGTACTCGAACGTTTCCATCGGGTGCCGCAAGCCTCCGATTCAACTGATGTCCCTGGCAGCGGGCTTGGCCTTGCGCTGGTTAAAACAATCGCCGACCGGCATCGTGCCAAGTTGTTGCTCGCCAGGTCGCCCCGGCTGGGTGGCTTGCGGGTCAGCGTGCGCTTTCCGGCTGAGAAGAGTTGACTGGCTTAAGTCTCATTTAAGGTCATGCCGTCAAAGTAACCGGGTGTTTCCAACTTTACTCCCGGAGCTCTGATGCAAACAGAACTGCAACCCAATCCCAAGGCCAGACGCCGCACCACGCTGAAACCTTTAGCCGCAGCGGCAATTCTCGCGGTAACGGCTGGCGCATTCGGACTGTCTTCTTTCGGCAATGCTGTGGCGGCGAAACCGGCAGCCAATGTCGCGCTGATTGAAGCGACCTCACAACAGTCAACTTCTACGGCGGGGGCCCTTGGTATTGGTGCGCCCGGTTTTTCCCGGATTGTCGCCGAGCACGGCGCAGCAGTCGTCAACATTACAGTCAAATCCAAAGCCGCCGATGACGACGACAACCAGGCGCAGCTTCCATTCGATCCGGACAGCCTGCCGGAGTTCTTCCGTCGCTTTGGCGCACCCGAGTCTTTCGGCAAACGTGGGCCGCGTCGTGGGCCGGTCGGTGGTGAAGGCTCTGGTTTTATCGTCAGCCAGGATGGCATCGTGCTGACGAACGCTCACGTGGTCGATCAGGCTGATGAAGTGGTGGTCAAACTGACTGACCGGCGCGAGTACACAGCCAAGGTGCTCGGTGCTGACAAACGAACCGATGTCGCGGTGCTCAAGATAGACGCGGAGGATCTGCCGGTCGTTAAATTCGGCCAGCCCGATCAACTATCGGTCGGCGAATGGGTGCTCGCGATTGGTTCGCCGTTCGGCTTCGACAATACCGTGACAGTCGGTGTCGTCAGCGCCAAGGGGCGCTCATTGCCCAATGACGGTCTGGTGCCGTTTATTCAAACCGATGTTGCGGTGAATCCGGGTAATTCCGGGGGCCCGCTGTTTAATACCCGCGGCGAAGTGATTGGCATCAACTCGCAGATTTTCAGTCGCTCCGGTGGGTACCAAGGGGTGTCCTTCGCTATTCCCATTGATCTCGCTTTGAAGGTGAGGCAACAGATCGAGCTAAACGGATCAGTTCAACATGCCCGGCTAGGCGTCCAGATTCAGGAAGTGAATCAGGCGCTCGCCAATGCGTTTGGTCTGCCAAAACCTGCCGGTGCATTGGTCTCCGAGGTTATGCCTGACAGTCCGGCAGCTCGAGCCGGCATCGAGACCGGTGATGTGATTCAGGCTGTGGGTGAGCGTGAAATTATCAGCTCTGGCGAATTGCCGTCGCTGATCGGGCTGTCAATTCCGGGCAGCTCAGTCAGACTGACCTTGTGGCGGGACGGCAAGTCCCGGCAAATTGATGCCGAGCTGGGAGGCCCTGAGCCCAAGGCACAAAAAAGGGCAGCGGTCGAACAGCAAGACAACCAGAAAGCCAGCCTGGGTCTTACCTTGCGCCCCTTGATGCCTCAGGAACTGGAAAGAGCGGGTCTTGAGCAAGGTCTTGCAGTTGCCAATGTCAGTGGCTCGGCAAGGTCGGCCGGGGTGCGACCCGGCGATGTCATTTTGTCGGTGAACAGTACGCCGGTGAAGTCGGTGGGTGAAATCCGTACCGCAGTATCACAGAGTAAGAAATCGGTGGCGTTGTTGCTGATGCGGGGCACAGCGAAAATCTATCTGCCCGTCAAAGTCAGCTAGGGACCTGGCGGTTAACCGGCCCGATTGTTAACTGTCGGGCTGGTTCGCCAGAATAGCCTTCCAGGAAATGTGGATCTTTGGCCGGCGTCTGGCCAGAGGGAATATGATCGGCTTTGACAGCCTTATCCGGTTGTCGTCAGAACCCCTCCCTGACTCTTTTCTGGAGCCTCTCTTGATTTGCTCGTCTGTACGAAGCTGCCTGCCCGAGCTGGCTGAGTTGCCTGCGTGTTGCCGGAAACGCCGGCGCCCCAAAACCAATTGTGGCGGGCCAGGTTTGCAGGCCAATGGTTCGCACCCAGTCGCGCCGCAGCGGTTACAGGCCTGGCGGATGCCGGGGCTGTTGTCCTGGTTGTGGAGCCGTGAACGATTGTTCGTGGTTGTCGCGCTGATCAGTTGGCTGATTACCGGACTGGCGCTCGCGTTTCTCTAAAAAACAAGCGCCGGTCAGGCCGGGTCGTTTAGCCAGTATGATCGCTGGCTGAGTCAGCCAACCGAGCAAGACCATGCCCGACAACATTCTATCCACCCCGGTTAATCCGCCGTGCGCCGAAGACTTGCTAGAGGCCCGAATTGCCCAGGGTGGCGGTCAGGTGAGCGCCCCCTGGGGAGATGTCACGCCGCCTGTTTACATGGCGAGCACTTACGAGCGCGAGCCGGATCTGTCTTATGCCAGCGGCCTGGTTTACTCACGGGCTGACAATCCGACTTACCTGCCGGCCGAGCGGATGCTGGCTGATCTGGAACACGGCGCAGCAGCAATGCTGTTCGGATCCGGCCTGGCGGCGGCGGTGGCGGTGTTTCAGACCTTGCCGACCGGCGCGCGGATTGTCGCCCCGGCAATTATGTATTGGGGGCTGCGAAACTGGTTAATCACTTTTGCCGAGCAGCGCGGTATGCAGCTTGAGTTTTTCGGGCCGGCCGGGAGCAGCCCCGGATCGGCTGATGCCGCAGGAACCGCTAATCTGGCCGCATTGTTAACCCGGCCTGCCGAGCTGGTATGGATAGAGACGCCGGCAAATCCCACCTGGGACGTCACCGATATCGAAGCGGCCGCAGGCTTGGCTCATGCTGCCGGCGCGCGTCTGGTTGTTGACTCAACCGTGCCAACACCGGTGCACACGCAGCCATTGTTACTGGGCGCCGATCTGGTGATGCACTCGGCAACCAAAGCCCTGAATGGTCATGCCGATGTTGTCGCCGGTGCACTGGTGACGGCAAGAGAGGATGACCAGTGGCAGGCAATCAAGACACAGCGTTCCTTGGGCGGCGCCGTATGCGGTCCGATGGAGGCCTGGTTGCTCGCCCGTGGCATGCGCACCCTGTTTGTCCGGGTTCGCGCCGCGAGCGCGGCCGCTGCGCAACTGGCCGGGCACTTTGAGAACCATCCGTTGGTTGAGCGTGTGTTGTACCCGGGACTGGCGTCGCACCCGGGGCACTTGATCGCGACAAAACAGATGCATGGTGGCTATGGCGCCATGTTGTCTATACAGGTCGCAGGGGGGCGCTCAGCCGCTGTCAGCGCAGCCGGGCGTTTGCAGTTGATCAAGCGCGCGACATCGCTAGGCTCTACCGAGAGTCTCGTCGAGCATCGGGCCAGCGTTGAGGGGCCGGGAACCGCCTGCCCGGAGAACCTGTTGAGATTGTCGGTTGGCATCGAACCGGTCGGCACACTGATCGCGGATCTGGAACAGGCTCTGCAGCAGAAGTAGGCGCTTCAGCAAGACTGGAACGGAAGTTGCAATGCTCTGTTCTGTGCCCCAGGCAGCTCGTCGGGACACGAACAACCAGGAGGATTTCCGTCATGAATACCAACTTGTTGTCTTGTGCGTTCATTAGCATCACCTTGTTCTCACCGCTGACTTTCGCCGCTGGTGCCCACCTGGAAGACCAGGCATCGTCTCCAGAGCCTTTATGGCGAGTCATAAAGCACGGCTCCGGTAACGTCGTAGAGCTTGCCGCTTCGGGTGGCGCGGGAAATTTCGGAGCGGCTTGCCAGGCCAGTGGGTGCGTCTTCTTTGTAGAACCGGCGTCGGGATGTCATCCCGGACAAAGATATCCCTTGTTGTTGAACACCGCACGATCGGTGGGCGTGGTTCCGTCGGAATGCACCATTATGAAGACCGAAGGTCAGCCGGGACGACGGGTCGCGCGGGTCCTGGTGCATCAAGCCTTGTTTGCGCCGATCGAACAGGGTCTGGACGTTTCCATTGCATTCCCGACCCAGGCCGGATCAGTCGATGTGATTGCTGTTTCAACCAACGGACTTCGCTCGGCAATCAAGAAACTTCAGTCGTTTTTACCGGCGGTCGATAAAGCCCCAACAAGCGAACCGGAAGACCGTTTTAAATCGCTTTAAAAAGTGTTATTTCTCGTGAGTTTTTCGCACCGTTTGTCGGACCGGCAAAACCGATAAACGGGAGCGATAACGGCACGCATCCTGCACCTTCGAAGGGACCAACCCAACGAGGTGACACGATGAATACGTATAAAGCAGTAAAGCTGAGCTTCGGAGTAACTCTGGTGACGCTGTTGGTCACATCTGGACCTGTTCAAGCAGAGGGTGACCTGACCCCGCTGTCTGATGGAACACCCGCACCAAGTTGGGAAATCAAGCGCCACGCCGAAGGCGGTGTTGTTGAATTGGTAACAGGCAACGACTCCGGTTCACTAAGTACGATGTGTACCGATGATGCCTGTGGCGTCTTTGTCGAACCTCAGGCCGGTTGCATACCGGGCGCCAGTTATCCGCTGTTGATCAATTCGTCCAAGCGGGTCGGTGTCGTTCCGACGCGCTGTGCCATGATTCCGACGGCTGCCAGCGGTGAAGGCGTGCGTTATGTCGTGATGTTCCGCGAACAAAACGCCATGTTCCAGGCGATGCTCGAAGAAATGGACTTGTCGATTGCTTTTCCGACCCAGAGCGGCGATATGAATGTGATCAATGTCGCGATGAGCGGTGTCCGTGACATGTTGGCCAGTGTCTTGCCAAACCTGCCAGAAGTTGCCAGCAATATGGGTGTTCAACAGTCTCCATCGAGCCCGCTGGAGCAGTTGGAATGGTCGCAGTCTGTTGGCGAGCGTCTGTACGGCTATGACATTGCCGGCGGCGTTTCAGTTAACTGGACTTACTGAATGCCGATAGCCGGCTCGCCGCCAACCTCGTTGTATCCGGTCGGGTGACGCATGGCGATTGATCTCTTTGCCTGGGTGCTTGGCGTCTTTCTGCTGCTCGCAGGTTTTGCCGGTTTGTGGGTAAGCCGGGTCGTGTCCGATATTTCGCCGCTGACGGTCTGGAGTCAGGGTGCCGTTCTGGCGGGTATTGCGAGTCTGGGCACCGTGTTACGCGCAGCCGATGCGGGCCCATGGGCTGACGCGGTGCTGATGGTGCCGGCGATGCTGGCGGTTGCGGCGCTGACCATCGGTTTGTCGCTGTTGCAATACGAAGGACGCAGAGCCGCTTCCTGGAGTGCCAGCGGTTTACCGGCACTAGCGGCATTGCTCGCAATTCTCACGAATTTTCTGTTGGTCATGCTGGCGCCGCAAAGTCATCAGGCTGGCGCCTGCGGGCTTTTGGCCGTAATGACGGCTGCTGCGGGTAAGGTGGCATGGCGTCAGAGCTGGCGCCACGGTAATCACTCGCGACTGCCGCTGATGTTGTTGACCCCGGCTTGCCTGGTGTTATCAATCTCTTTACTGACGACCTCAGGGATTCAACTGATGCTGGGGTATTCGGCTGGCCTGTTCGCCTCGGTGCTGGTGAGTTGGCTGGTCGTTGAGCGTTTGGTTTGGCGGTCGCGTTTTTCCGGCCAGCGTGAGCCGCTCACCGGGTTGACCCGTCTTAACGGCATTGAAGAATTTCTGACCCGGCATTTTTCGTTTCCCGGCGCGGAGCCGGCCGTCTTGCTGAAATTCGATGTTGACCACCTGAATGCGGTTAATGAACGTTACGGTTTTGAGACTGGTGACGAAGTCCTGAGAAAAGTGGCTCAGGAGCTAGTGTTGAATTTTCGCGCCGGTGATTGCGTGGCGCGGGTTTCCGGGCAGCAGTTCCTGGTGGCCTGCATTGGTCTGCCGGCCGACGTGGCGCAAGTCATGGCGGAACGCGCCCGGCAAGCTGTTTCGCGAATGAGTATCGACTTGCAAGACGGTACCCGGCTGGCAATCACTGTCAGCGTCGGCGTTTCACGGGTGTGCGAAACGCTGCCAGCTTGTGCCCCGGCGTGTCAGCAAGCCGATAGCGCCCTGCGCCGGGCCAAATCCCTCGGACGAAATCTGAGTATTGCCGACTAAGCCGCGCTTGCCGGTCAGCGCGGCAGGATTACGCTGTCGATTCCGTGGACAACGCCGTTGCTGGCTTCAATGTCAGCGCTGACCAGTTTGGCATTTTCGACTTGCTTACCCGCCTGGGAATTCACTGTCAGGCTGATTCCCTGGACGGTCTTGACCGGTCCGTCTTTCAGGTCGGCTGAAGCCTTTTTGCCTGGCAACACATGATAGGCAACCAGGGTCTGCAAGGTCTTACGGTCTTGCATCAGCGCGGCGAGTTCCTGTTTGGGGATCTTTTCGAATGCAGCGTCATTGGGTGCCAGTAACGTGTACGGACCTTGTTGGGACAATGCTTCGGTCAGGCCAGCCGCCTCAATCGCCCGCAAAAAAGTTGTGAACTGGCCGGATTGTCCGGCCACCTCCAGCAGGTTTTGTGTGGCAGCTTGCACGCTCAGTGTGAGCCCCAGCAAGCCGGCGATCAGAACCGACAGGATTTTCCTCATGATTAAACTCCCAGGTGACGACGCCCATTTGGCGCCTGAATGGTTATCGTGCGGCCATTGGGTGATCTGACAGAGTGAGCATTCGCGCCAAGCTGTAAGTTCCTGCCCGGTCAAAAGTGGCTACACTTTGACTCATCATCGAAACCCGGCGGGCGGGTCGATTCGCCGGTCAGATACCGCGATCGCTTGCTGGCGCACCTCAGGACTGATCTTTGGCCAAAATTCTGCCCGGCGACTGGAAAACCGGTGAAAACGCTCACTGGGCCTCCCGCGTCACTGAAACCCTTACAGTTCTTGAACGCGGCTTACCGAAAGAGGTTGTGGTGTTTCATGGTGTTCACTGGAGTCGCACCGAGAACGGCCTGGCCGGTATTGGTGAGGTTGACTTTGTCGTGTTGTCTCCGGCTGGGTCGCTCTTGCTCATTGAGCAGAAGTCCGGCTGGCTGAATGAAACCGAGCAGGGGTTGGTGAAACGGGTTCGCGGGCGCAGCATCACGGTCAGAGTGCAGGTGGATCAGACAATCGCCCGTCTTCGGCGCCGGCTCGAACCGTTGCGCCTTGAGGCAGAACCCCGTATTTCCTATCTGTTGTTCTGCCCGGACTATGCGGTCAAAAGCGCCGGCAGTGCCGGCCTGGATGCCGAGCATATCGTTGATAGCAAGGCCCGGCCGAGGCTGTGTCAACGCATCACCGAGTTGCTGGCCAGGCTTGATGCCGGCGCGACCGATCAGCGATCGGTTGCCGCGATCACACCACGCTTGCATCGTTTCTTTGCCAACGAGCTCGAACTGGTGCCGGACGCCAGTGCGTTGGTCGGCCGAGCCAATGCGCTCTACACCAGAATGTCAGAGGGATTGCAGACCTGGGCCCGGCGATTTCATGTCGAGCCGTTTCGGCTGCGGGTTTCGGCGACCGCCGGATCCGGCAAAACCCAGTTGGCGCTGGCCGTCATCGAGCAGGCGGTGCAAGAGGGCCGGCGTGTCTTGTATGTTTGCTTTAACCGACCACTGGCTGATCACATCCAGGCGGCGGCGCCGGCCGGTGCCCAGGTTTATTCTTATCATCAGTGGTGCCAGCATCGGATTCGCGCCGCCGGTGACAAAATCGATTTCTCCCGGGATGGCGTTTTCGACTGGTTGACCGAGCGTTCGATCGAACTGCCGATTCTGCAGGCTGAGCAGACCGACTGTCTGATCATCGACGAAGGACAGGATTTTTCCGCTGCCTGGCGCGACGACTTGTTGCGACTGGTTGCGCCGGTCCAGACTGCTGGCCCGCAAACCGAGGCACCGGTCCCGACCCAGGTCTGGTGGCTTGAAGATCAAATGCAGAACCTGTATGCGCGGCAACCGGCAGCCCCGCCCGACTGGCCATTGCTTTCGGCAATGGTCAACTATCGGAGTCCGAGGTCAGTGGTTCAGTATCTGAATGATCATCTGATGCATGACAAGCTGATTCAAGGGGCCGGTCCGATCCAGGGCCAGGAGATTCAGTTTCTGGCGTGGACAGATCAATCGAGTCTGGAGAGTCAGACCAAGCATGCGATAACGCTGGCATTGCGGGCCGGGTTTCGGCGCGAGGATATTGCATTGCTCACCATGGTGGGGATGGCCCGCTCGGGATTGCTTAGGCAGCGAGCGCTGGGCCCCCACCGATTCAAGGCCTTTCGCGGCAAGTATGATTTGTTTGGTAACCCCGAATACACCGACGGGGATATCCTGATCGACACGGTCTATCGCTTTAAAGGGCAGAGTGCCCCTTGTGTCATTCTGACCGAGTGTGATTTCGAGTCTCTGGATGACCTGGCCCGTCGAAAATTGTTCGTCGGGATGACCCGCGCATCCATGCACTTGTTGGTGGTGTGCTCAGAGCGCGCATTACAGGCATTGCAGCAAGTCAATGCGGACCATCCCGCCGCCGTGCCGGCCGGTGAGGCTACTGACTAACTTGCACCTGCTTACACCCGGTTGTGCACCGGATGCACGATGCTTCGTTAAAGTAATCTGAAACCAACGATGCAGGATAGGCCAGGCTCATGGATCAGAAGGGTCAAGACTTACGGACAACCGATCGGACTAGCAGTCTGTCGGCCGGATGGCGGCGCCTATCGTTCGGTTTGCTGTCGATATTGCTGCTTGGGCTGACCGGCTGTGCCGTTGTGCCGGGCGATTCAGTTATCTACGAAGATGCCCGCGACTACGACGGCCGTGCGACTCGCAGCCCTGATGTTGTCTATATTGACCGTGGCCCGGTCTATGTCTGGCCTGGATTTCGCCAACATCGGCGTTCCGTCCACCGGCATCGCGGTTCGCGCCGTGATTACAGTCGGGGGCACCGGTCCGGCGGGCGGTCAACCTGGCGCGGCCGGGAAGGACGCCGCGAGACGCGGCCAAACCGTAACGCTGGCAGACCACAGGTGCGGCCCAGCCCCCGGGCCGGCAGAGCCGTTCCTGTCATCCCCCACAAAAATGAGCGGCGCTCCCGGGAGTCGCGCCGCGGTGGCCGGGACCCGGGGCGTTCGCCGACCCGTCGCGGTTCGACCTCGACCGGGCCGGCTGAAGGCGAAGGTTAGCCAGCGCATCGAGCTGGCTCCGTCCGCATTGCAGGTGGCCGGGCCGTAAGCCCCGGAAACGGAATTTTCTCCCCTGAATTTACGAGGGACGCGACTGGCCGAAACAATCAGTCGTCGTTTCGTTCACATACAATGGGTTGAAACACGAATCCGGGAAGCTTCATGAATTCAACACAATCAACGCTCGCTCTGACGCACCAGGGCGCCATGGAAATGCTGGCTGCCGCTATCGCCGAAGCGGATGTCGTCGGTCAACCCCAGTGCATTGTCATTGTCGATGCGAGCGGTGAAATTCACGCGCAGTTGCGCATGACCGGCGCCAAGTTCATCAGTCTCAAGAGCGCGCTGACCAAAGCCCGTACGGCCGCCTCCAATCGCGCGCCCTCGGCAAACGTGCCGGAATCTTTCCGGACCCCGATCGCGTTCGCCACCCAGGGCGAGGTCACCGGCATCGCCGGCGGACTGCCTATCGTGATTGACGGACAGGTGCTGGGCGGTGTTGGTATTGGGTCCGGCAGCGGCGAGCAGGATATGGCGGTTGCCAATGCAGCGCTTGCCGCGATTGGCGCGCAGACGTTCTAGGCGGCAAACGATAGTGAACCGTTCTCAACGGGCAAACTGATGGATCAGGACAGCGACCTGGCCTTCGCATTCGTGCCCTATCCCAGTGCGCCGGTTAAGTCGGCACCCGCTGGCAGTCTTTCGTCGCTGAGCTTCGCGGTCAAAGATGTGTTCGATGTTGCGGGTTATCCCACCAGCGTGGGTAATCCGATGATGCTCGCCCTGATGGGGCAGCGTGAACGCCATGCTGTCGTGGTTCAGCAGTTGCTGGACGCCGGTGCGCGTTTCGCTGGCAAGACGCATACGGAAGAGTTTGCGTTTTCGATTATCGGCAGCAACCCTTCGTTCAGCACGCCCATCAATGGCGCCGCGCCGGATCGTTACACCGGCGGGTCGTCGTCGGGTTCAGCGGCGGCAGTAAGCAACGGGCTGGTTGATTTCGCCCTCGGCACTGATACTGGAGGCTCCATACGGGTACCGGCCAGTCACTGCAATCTGTTTGGTTTGCGACCAACTCATGGTGCCATCAGCCTGACCGGATGTTGGGATTTGTCGCCCAGCTTCGATACTTGCGGTTTTTTTGCCCGCGATCTGGCGACTTTTTCGCGGGTTAGTGCTGCCCTGCTGCCACCACCGCGGTTCAGCGGCGAGCCCCGCGTCATGCTTGCGGAAGATCTCTGGGCGTTGCTGTCGCCGGCGGTTTCGGCGTCGCTGGAGCCCGCCCGCGATCTGGTGCTCAATGCTTTTCAGGCTAAAACCGGTCAGTCGGCTACCGCCGTCTCCGTTAGCATGGGGGCGCTTGAGTCGCTGACCCATGCGTTTCGATCCATTCAATCGACTCAGGCCTGGGAAACCAACGGCGCGCTGATTGAAAAACACCGGATCGGTGTTGCACCGGGCGTACTGGCGCGTCTGCATGCGGGGCGGGACCTGCCCGACCCGGACCGGGCCGCCGCGCAGATTTTCTCTCAACGGTATCGCGAGTATCTGACCAACCTGCTCGGGGACGACGGCGTAATCGTCTTGCCGACTATCCACGATGTGTCGCCGCTGCGTACGCAAACAGATCAGTCAGTGCTTGACGAATACCGTTCCAGAGCCCTTGAAATGACGGCACCAGCCAGTCTGGCCGGCTTGCCGCAACTCACGCTGCCGTTGGCCAGCCATAACGGCGCCCCGATCGGTATCTCCCTGCTGGGCGCGGCCGGATCTGATCGCTGGCTTATCGAGATGGCTGCCGATATCGAATTGTCCGGCCTGATTGCCGGGCTCTGAGTCGTTACCCGACGGACTATTGCCCGCAAAAACACGGTCTGTAACGTTACGGGTCTCGCTGTGTCGCTATCGGCGGCGTGGGCAAGGTAAGATCACTGCACCATCAACGGATCAGCTCAGTAAACGGATTAATTGTCATGTCTATCACCGAACCCGATCAACCGGCGCCTACCCCGGTACGTTTTGTTGCCGTCATGGGGGTGGCTGGCAGCGGTAAGACAACTATCGGCCAGGCTCTTGCCGAAGCCCTGAACACCACTTTCATTGATGGTGACGACTACCACCCGCGTGCCAATGTCGAAAAAATGGGGCGCGGCGAAGCCTTGTCTGATCACGACCGCTGGCCTTGGCTTAATCTTGTGATGGGCGCTATGCGCGGCCATGTCGCTCGAAATGAGCAACAGATTCGTAAAGCCGGCGGCGCTGGTGCGGCAGAGGCCATTGGTTGTTCGGTGGCGGCATGTTCGGCATTGCGCCGTCCGTACCGGGACTTTATGTCCGAAGCGGCAGGCGAGCCAATCTTCTTCGCCCATTTGCACGGCGCACGCGAAATCATGCATCGACGCCTGATGGATAACGAAGACCACTTCATGCCGTCACAGCAACTGGACACTCAATTGGCCACGCTGGAGCATCTGGGTCCTAATGAACTCGGACTGACCGTTGATGTCGCATTGCCCGTCGAGGAAATCATTCGGCAACTGGTCCGTGAAATTCAGTCTACCGACTTATCAAAAGTCGGACAGCCTGCCTGACCCGGTACGCCCATACTGGTATCAGGGCAGCTAGTCGTTTGCTCGCAACACCTGTTTTATCTGCATGCGATAAATTCAGTTAAGTGCAATTAAATCAACAGCTTACCAACATTATCCGGCGTTTCGACTGGTGGAAACTACCGTTTGTCGGCAGGTGGCCTTTGATCGCTGGATAACGGCCGGTCATGCCGCTTAAACTCTCCGTGTGACGTTTCCGAGAGTATTTCCGTGATGGTTTCATCTGCCCACGCAGGAGCTGGTCCGGCCAGTTCCGATGAACCGCAAAACCAGTTGCAGGAGCAGCCGATCAATGCCGGCCCACTGTTTACCGCGTTGTGCGCGGCGCTCGCGGCCGAAGGTTTGCCTGTGGAAGATCTTCGCGAGCCCGGCCGAGCGTTCTATGCGTATTTCACCAATCGTAATACGCTCGCCGGCTTTGGCGGCTTTGAGACCCATGGTGAGCACGCGCTGGTACGTTCAATTGTCGTCTTGCCTGGCCATCGCGGTCACGGACTGGTCTGGCAGATCGTACCGGCGGTTCTTGCTCAGGCCCAGCAGTCAGGCGCCCGTCACGCCTGGTTGCTGACCGAGGGCGCGCAAAGAGTCTTTAGCCGCCTCGGATTCAGTCCGGCAGATCGCAAGTCGGTGCCGCCCCAGATAGGCTCGACCAAACAGTTTTCAATGCTGTGCGATGACCGGGCCACGCTTATGCATCGTCCGCTGGAGCCTACGGTGGCGACGGTTTAGCGCTTGCTTTCCTGGATTCAAACCGCGCCAGCCAGATCGTCGCCAGGACAATCACCACACCGCCACCAAGCGCATACGAACTGGGCGGGTTGGCAAACAACAGTAAGCCCAGTAGAGATGACCACAGCAGATCCAGGAACCGGACCGGCTGGACCACCGAGATGTCTGCCAGATAGAACGCGCGGGTAAAACACCAATGGGCGATTGTCCCGAGGACGCCGCATAGCGCGAGCAATCCCCATTGGCTGGCGGTCGGGGCAGACCAGAAATACAGCGCCGCGGGCAGGGTGATTACGGTGACGACAATGTTTTGCCAGGTGACCAGCGTGTCGCTGGATTCGTTTCGGGTGAGGGCTTTGCTGAGCAGTAGAGAGGCCGCGAACAGCGGCGCGGCGCCGAGCATGACCAGGCTCCAGGTGCCGGCTCCGTCAGACAACGAGAAATGCGGCCACAGCACAATCGAGACACCGGCAAACCCGGCGAACGCCGCCATCCACCTTGCCGCTGTTACGGTCTCACCGAGAAATGCTGCCGCGCCGATCAATACCCAGAACGGGGTCGTGAACAGAATTGCCGTCATGTCTGCCAGCGGTATGTGCGGCAGCGCCAGAAAAAACAAGGTCAGGGCGCCGGCCTGAGCTACGCCGCGCCAGATCTGCCCGGCCATGTTTTTCGGCTTCAGCCGGCTGATCGGTCCACTCAGAATCAGTGGCAGCAATGCGAAAAAGCCAAAAAAATAACGCAGAAACTGTGCCTGCATCGGCTCAATCTGCTGCGTCATCAGTCGCATGATGGCGTTCATGGTGGTCAGTACAAGACCACCAAGCGCCATCCATGCCATGCCTTTAATGACCGACTTGCGAACAGAGGCGTCCAAGTGCTGGGTCGGTCAGGCGTGCTTAATCGAGTGCCTTCACCATGTCTTCGATGACCTTCTTGGCATCACCGAATACCATCATGGTCTTGTCCATATAGAACAATTCGTTGTCCAGTCCGGCATAGCCCGAGGCCATACTGCGTTTGTTCACAATGACCTGGTTGGCCTTGAATGCCTCGAGAATCGGCATGCCGGCGATTGGTGATTTCGGGTCTTTGGCGGCCGGGTTGACGACATCGTTTGCGCCGAGCACCAGCACGACATCGGTCTCGCCAAAATCGTTGTTGATGTCTTCCATCTCATGGACCTGGTCGTACGGCACTTCAGCTTCGGCAAGTAAGACATTCATATGGCCCGGCATTCGTCCTGCGACCGGGTGGATGGCATAGCGCACCTGAACACCACTGGCAATCAGTTTGTCAGTGAGCTCCTTGAGTGGATGCTGGGCGCGGGCGACCGCAAGACCATAGCCGGGCACGATGATCACTGAATCGGAATTGCTCAGCATAAAGGCGGCGTCGTCTGAAGACCCGGTTTTGACCGGTCTTTGCTCGGCATCGCCATCGGCGCCGCCAGCGGCAGCTTCGCCGCCAAAGCCGCCAAGAATCACGTTGAAGAACGAACGATTCATCGCCTTACACATGATGTAGGACAGGATCGCGCCTGATGAACCCACCAGTGAACCGGCGATAATCAGCATCGGGTTGTTGAGTGAGAATCCGATGCCGGCGGCCGCCCAGCCCGAATAGCTGTTGAGCATGGACACCACGACTGGCATGTCGGCCCCGCCAATCGGGATGATGATCAGCACGCCGAGAATAAACGCGATGATCGTCATCACGGCAAACGGCGTCCATAACTGGCTCATCGCAAACCAGACGCCCATGCCAAGCATCACGAGTGCCAGCAACAGGTTCAGTGCATGCTGGCCCGGGAAAGTCACCGGCCGACCCTGAAACAGTCGGAACTTGTACTTGCCTGAGAGCTTGCCAAAAGCAATGACCGAGCCGGAGAAGGTAATGGCACCGACGAACGTTCCGATGAACAGCTCGATCCGGTTACCCAGCGGGATCGGATTGCCTTGCTCAACGATATTGAACGCCCAGGGTTCGGCGACTGCGGCAATGGCAATAAAGACCGCCGCCAGACCGATCATGGAATGCATGAAAGCAACCAGTTCGGGCATTTTGGTCATTTCGACCCGTTTGGCCATGATCGAGCCGGCGGCGCCACCGATGACGACGCCGACGATGACCCAGACCATGCCTGGCGCGGCCATTTCCGGAGCCAGCTTGAAAATCAGGCCAACCGTGGTGGCGATAGCGATCGCCATGCCGGCCATGCCGAAACCGTTACCGATTCTGGCGGTGGTGGGGTGAGAGAGCCCTTTCAGTGCCTGGATGAAGAAGACTGAGGCAACCAAATAAAGCAGTACAACGATGTCTAGACTGAGAGTCATGAATATTCCCTGTTAGCCGAACGGAAACCGAACCGTGGCGGTCAGGACCTGGCCTGGTCAGTGAGAAGGGATTTTTTGGGTTCTTTCTTGCGGAACATTTCCAGCATGCGGCGTGTGACGAGGAAGCCCCCGAACACATTGACTGAAGCCAGTGCCACCGCCAGTACACCCATGCTTTTGGCGAGGACGCCGGTCGTCAGGGCTGCTGCCAGCATGGCGCCAACAATAATGATCGCAGAGATGGCGTTGGTGACCGCCATCAGCGGCGTATGCAAGGCTGAGGTGACGTTCCAGACAACGTGGTAGCCCACGTAGATGGCCAGCACAAAAATGATCAGGTTGATGACTGTGGGGCTGATCGCTTCCATGGTCGGATACTCCCGGATTGGGGGTTAATCAATGAATCGACAGTGGGTTGGCACTGTCTCTATTCTTTCTTGTCGTGCATCAGGCGGCCGTTGCCGCACATCATGCAGGCTTTAACGATGTCGTCTTCCATGTTGATTTCGACGTAGCCGTCCTTGTCGATGATCAGTTTCAGGAAATCAATGACGTTGCGGGCATAAAGCGCTGACGCATCGGCAGGCACCAGGGCCGGCAGATTGGTCGGTCCGAGAATCTGAACATCGTGTTTCTCAACGATAGCGTCAGGGCTCGACAATTCACAGTTGCCGCCCTGGCCGGCCGCCATATCAACAATGACCGAGCCTGGTTTCATGGCCTGCACCATATGCCTGGAAATCAGCATCGGCGCTTTGCGGCCAGGAATCAGCGCAGTGGTGATCACGATATCGGCCTGAGTGAGGCGTTTGGCGACTTCTTCTGCCTGTCGGGCCATCCAGCTGGCCGGCATTGGCCGGGCATAACCGCCGACACCTTGCGCCGCGTCGCGCTCTTCGTCGGTCTCGTAGGGCACGTCGATGTACTTGGCGCCCAATGACTCGACCTGCTCCTTAACTGCCGGGCGGACATCTGAGACCTCGACGATTGCGCCCAGCCGCCGCGCGGTGGCAATTGCCTGGAGTCCGGCCACGCCGGCGCCCAGAATAACTGTGCGGGCGGCTTTGATCGTGCCGGCCGCTGTCATCATCATGGGCATCAGCTTGGGATAGGCGTTCGCGGCAACCATCACGGCCTTGTAACCGGCCAGATTCGCCTGGGAGGACAGAACGTCCAGGCTTTGAGCCCGGGTGGTTCTTGGCGCCGCTTCCAGGGAAAACGCAATCAGGTTGCGCCGGGCCAGCCGGCCCAGCCCTTCACGGTCGAACGGATCGAGCATGCCGATCACGAGTCCGCCTTCATGGATGAGCCGAGTTTCTTCGGGGTCCGGCGCCCGGACCTTGAAGATAATCTGGGCGCCGAACGCCTCTTCGCGCGACCCGACCGTGGCTCCAGCCGCGGTGTAGGCAGCATCAAGCTGTCCGGCGGCAACGCCGGCGCCGGTTTCGATGGTGACCGAATGCCCCTGCTTGACCAGCTTGGTAACTGTTTCTGCAGTGGCCGCTACCCGGGTCTCGCCAGGGCGCGTTTCGGCTGGCACGCCGATGTGCATGGATTCCCCCTCAATTCATAGTATCCAGCCGTGATCCGGGCATTTGCAGAACCCCGCTTTACACGGATTTCATGACTGGAAAAAAGTCAATTATGCGTCAATCGTCGCCAACGTTAATGAAATGACCAATCCGGGCCGTAAAATAGCGTTTTGGACAGGCCAGCTTAACGCATGCAATCGTGGAATCCCAAGGTGACGGCCGCCGCGGTAATTGAGCGCGACGGCCTGTTTTTGCTCGTGCGGGAGCATTGTCCCGACGGGGTTCGGCTCAACCAGCCAGCCGGCCACCTGGACCCGGGAGAAAGCCTTGAGAGTGCCGCCGTGCGGGAAACCCGCGAAGAAACCGGCTGGACGGTGCGGCCCACCGGGCTGATCGGGATGTATCTGTCCCGTTATCAGTCACCTGACCGGAAAACCGATGTGACCTATCTGAGATTCACTTTTGCCTGTCAGGCATTAAGCTGTGAGCCGGACCCACTTCTGGATGACGGCATTATTGAAGCAATCTGGCTGAGCGCAGATCAGATCCGGGCCTGTGTGCCCGAACATCGCAGCCCCCAGGTGCTGCAAAGCCTTGAAGATTATCTCGCCGGGCGGCTGTACCCGCTGGATGCCCTGACAACCGATCCTCGTTGCCTGTATGAAAACCTCTGAATTCAATACAACTGTCGACCCGACTGCTCTGGTTGGCAAACCCGTTGCCAACCGAGTCGTGGTTGGCCTGTCCGGTGGCGTCGATTCTTCAGTCGCCGCCTGGCTGCTCAAGGAGCAGGGCTACGAAGTGATCGGTCTGTTCATGAAAAACTGGGAAGACGATGATGATGATGAATACTGCTCGAGTCGCCAGGACTGGGTAGACGCGGCCAGTGTCGCCGATGTGATCGGTATCGAAATCGAAGCGGTCAATTTTGCTGCGGAATATCGGGAGCGGGTGTTTGCGGAGTTCCTGCGTGAGTATTCCGCCGGCCGAACCCCGAACCCGGACATTTTGTGCAATGCCGAGATTAAATTTCGGGCATTTCTGGATTTCGCGATGCAAATGGGGGCCGAGCATATTGCCACCGGCCATTACGCCCGGGTGACAGCAGACCCGGTTGGTCTGGCCCGCGGTTTGGATGCCACCAAGGATCAGAGCTACTTCCTGCATCGGCTGACCCGCGAGCAGCTTGCACGGGTCATGTTTCCGCTGGGCGAGTTGCCCAAATCCCAGGTGCGGGAGATGGCCGAGCGTATTGGTCTGGGCAATGCCCGTAAAAAAGACTCCACCGGCATCTGTTTTATCGGCGAGCGGCCTTTTCGTGCTTTTCTGAATCAATATCTGCCGACCCGGCCCGGGGCAATCGAAACGCCTGACGGACAGGTTATCGGCGAGCATGTGGGCCTGGCGTTCTATACGCTCGGGCAACGCCGCGGTATCGGGATGGGTGGACGTGCGGATGCCGGTGGCGAGCCCTGGTACGTGTTGCGCAAAGATCTGGATCGCAACGTTCTGATTGTCGGGCAGGGGCATGATCATCCCTGGCTGCAATCGCGCCGGCTGACGGCGGATCAAATGCACTGGATTGCCGGGCAAGCGCCGACCGGGCCGATGACGGCAAAGACGCGCTACCGGCAATCCGATGCGGATTGTCGTCTTTTGTCGGAGAGTCATGGCACGGTTGAAATTGAGTTTGACGAGCCCCAATGGGCGGTTACCCCGGGGCAGAGTGTGGTGTTGTATCAAGGCGATCAATGCCTGGGAGGCGGTTTCATTGCCGGTTCCCACTAGTTTTCACGCTGCAGGCGTTTTGCTGGCCGTTGCGCTTGCGGGCGGTGCGGTACTGCCGGTTCATGCTCAGGACCGCCAGGTCAGTGGCAGCGGCCCGACCGAGCCGCTCCCGGTGCGCTGGCGCCAGGTCAGTGACGCGGTTGTCTACCCGCGCCGCGAGGCGCAGGCTTCTGTATTGGCGCGCAATCAAAGTCAGGTCTCTGCGGAGTTGTCGGCCGTGATCAAGAGCATCGCGGTCGATGTCGGTCAGCGCGTCAAAGCTGGTGATCTGTTGGCAACCCTCGACCCGACTGACGCCCGTCTGAGCCTGGCGCAGGTGCAGGCTCAGCGAGACGGCTTACGGGCCAGATTGCGGCTGGCGCAGTCGCAACTCAAACGGGCTCGCGAATTGAAGACCAACAATTTTGTCTCGACTGATGCGGTCAACCAGCGAACGGCCGAAGTGGTTAGTCTGCGTGCCGAGGCCGCCGGCGCGGATGCCCAGGTCGCGATTGCCCAGAGGCGCCTGGACAAAGCACAGGTTAAGGCCCCGTTTGATGCGGTGATCAGTGCCCGGCAGGCGCAACTGGGCGAACTGACCTCACCCGGCGCGCCGATGTTTACGATGGTGGAGCTCGGCGGAGAGCAGATAGCCGCTCAGATTGCCAATGAGTCCGCGCTGGCGCTGGAACGGGCGCCAGCCGAGCGATTTTATTTTCAGTCTGATCAACTCGCCGCACCGTTGCGCCTTTTGCGGATATCACCGGTGATTACCCGACAGACCCGGACTCGCGAAGCGCGGTTCTCGTTTGCGGGTGAACCCTTGCCCGCCGGAACCGAAGGCCGTCTGGTCTGGCAATCGGGATTGCCTCATCTACCGCCGGCCCTGATGGTTCAGCGAAACGGCGAACTGGGTGTTTTTACTGTGCAGGAGGGTCGGGCGGTATTTGTTCCCGTGCCCGGCGCTCAGGAAGGCCGGCCGGCCCGGTCCGAGCTGCCGCCGAATATGCCCGTCATCACCGAAGGACAGGCACGCCTGCAATCAGGACAGGCTGTTAATCCGCGACCGGCGGGCGCCAGCTAGTGCGTTTTCTCGAGACCTTGCTGCGGAACCATCCGCTGGCCAATATCCTGTTCGTGCTGATCCTGACTCTTGGGGCGGCCAGTTTCGTGTTGTTACCCCGCGAGCAAGACCCGGAAATCAATTTCAACTGGGTAAATGTCACGACCGCGCTGCCCGGGGCGTCTGCCGAAGACGTCGAGCGGCTGATTACAAATCCGCTCGAAGATGCCATCAAAGGCGTGTCGGATCTTCGCTTTGTGGTCTCGAACTCGCGCGAGAGTGTGTCCTCGATGTTGGTTCGTTTCGGTGAGATCAATCAACGCACGTTCGACAAGCGGATCAGTGATCTGCGCCGTGCCGTACAGAACAAGGCCTCGGCAGAACTGCCTGAAGAGGCCTCCGACCCGTCTATTGTCGAGATAACCACCAGTAACGGTTTTCCCACGGCAATCGTCGTGCTGCAAGGACAGGCGGATGACGAAACCCTGCGCGAAAACGGTCGCATCATCAAAGGCGACCTCGAGCGGATTCTGGGTGTCGATAGTGTGATCGCGCTCGGTCTGCGAGAGCCGGAGTTGCGGATTCGTTTTGATCCTAACCGCCTGGCTTCCAGAGGTCTGACGCCGACTGATCTTGCCGACGGTATCAGGGCCTGGTTTCGCGATGTGTCCGCCGGTTCGCTTCGGGCGGGCGACAGTGAATGGTTGGTCCGGCTTGCCGGTCAGACCGCCAACCCGGAAGAAATAGCCCGGATACCGGTTTTTAACCGCGCCGGGGTCAGCGCGCTGGTGGGCGAGGTCGCGACCGTCGAGCGTAGTCGCAGCGATGCCGAGCAGGTAACCCGTGTTGATAGCCTGCCAACCGTCACTTTGTCGGTCAACAAGCGGAGCCAGACCAATACGATAGAACTGGTCGGGCGCATCAGGGCATATATCGAAAAATCCAATCCGCGGCTGGAGCCGCTGGGACTGAGGCTGTCAATAGGCGACGATCAGACGGTGCCGACCCGCAAGGCGCTGAGCGTGATGCAGACGAACGCGCTTCAAGGGCTGGTTTTTGTCATTCTCGTGTGCTGGATCTTTCTGGGCTGGAAGGTTGCGCTGCTCGTCGGTATCGGCATTCCGTTCTCGCTGGCGGGTACTTTCGGCGTGCTGTATTCAACCGGTTTCACGCTCAATGTATCGGTTTTGCTGGCGACGGTGATTTCGCTGGGTATGCTGGTCGATGACGCGGTCGTCGTTGTCGAGGCGATCTATTATCGTATTGCCCGGGGTGAGCAGACATTCCGCGCCTGCGTCAACGGACTGGGCGAAGTCTGGCGCCCGGTGCTGGCGTCGGTTGCAACAACCATGGCAGCCTTTTTACCGCTGATGCTGATGCCAGGCATTGTCGGGAAATTCATGTTTGTCATTCCATTTGTCGTGTCGGTCGCTTTGTTGATCTCGCTCGTCGAAGCGTTCTGGTTGTTACCGACCCATATTCACGCGGTAGGTTTGCGTCTGGATTCGCCATCACGCACCCAGCGATGGCGTAATGGGTTCAACAAGAAGGTGCGGCTTGTTTACGGGCGCTGGCTGGTCAAGGCATTGCGTCATCAGGTGGTGACTGCGGTTCTGGTGTTAGCGTTGTTGGCCGGCGCGGTAGCGGCGTTTGCAACCGGTCAGGTGAAAGTGCAGTTTTTTGCGTTTGATTCGTTGCGGATTTTTTATATCAATGTGGATATGCCGCCGTCTGCATCGATTCAGGATACAGCCCGAGAATTGGCGCGCTATGAAAAAGTCGTCAAGCAGAGGTTGCGCGAGGGAGAGGCCCGAACCGTCATCGCCCAGGCCGGTTTGAAGTTCACCGAAACCGAGCCTTTATTTGGTGAAGGCTATGGTCAGTTGATAGTCTCTTTGTACGCCCAGGCGGATGGCGGACGGTCGGTCAGCGAGATTGTTGATGGATTACGGGAGCCGGTCGAGAGCATTCAGTCTCCGGCAAAAATTTCTTTCCTGCAGTTGTCTGGCGGTCCGCCGCGCGCCAAGCCGATCAACGTAAAAGTTCGGGGCGACAATTATGCTGACCTTCGGGCTGCCGTCGATGACATGGTGGAGATCGTTCGCGCGATCCCCGGCACGATTGATGTGACCGACGACGATGTTGCCGGTCGCCCTGAGCTTAGCCTGAGCTTTAAGCCCGATGCGCTGCGACAAGCCGGGCTCGATGCCGCGACGCTGGCCAGAATTGTCAGGTTGGCGGTAAACGGCGAAGTCGTCTCCGTCATGCGCAGCGAAGGCAATCGCATTGAAATGCGGGTGCAGGCGCAGCAGATCGAACGCGATGACATTGCTTCCTTGTTGCAGTTTCCGATTGCCTTGCCCGGTGTTGATGGCAGTACTGGTGGGGTGACCACGCTGGGCTCGCTAGCGAAGTTCGAAACCCGCCGCAGCCGCGCAATTGTCAAGCATTACAACCTGCGGCGCAGTATTGTGGTCGAAGCCAATATCGTGACCGACAAAGAGGGCAATCAACCGATCAGCACCACTGAAGCCAACGATTTGATCGTTTCGGCCTGGGATGAAATCAGCCAGAATCACCCACAAGTGAACCTGGAATTTGGCGGTGAACTCGAAGATGTTCAGGAATCACTCAAAGCGTTTTATGTGTTGTTTCCGATGGGAGTTGGTCTGATTTATCTGATCCTTGCGGCTCAGTTTCGGAGCTATTTCCAACCGTTCCTGATGATCAGTACCGTCCCGCTAGCATTTGCCGGGGTCACGATTGGCCTGGTCGTCAGCGGCAATCCGTTGTCGTTGTTCACGATGTATGGCGTGATTGCGCTGGTCGGTATTGCGGTGAACTCGGCGATTGTGCTGACCGATGCAATGAACAAGCGGGTACGCAGCGGCTGGCCGGTGATGCATGCGGTTGTCTGGGCTGGCCGGCGCCGGGTTGTCCCGGTGATGATCACCAGTCTGACAACGATTGCCGGCTTGTTTTCGCTGGCGATAGGTTTGGGCGGCAAGTCATTGCTTTGGGGGCCGATCGCGTCTTCCATCGTCTGGGGTTTGGGCGTTGCGACACTATTGACTCTGTTTGTGGTTCCGTTGCTGTATGCAACATTCATGCGCTCGCATCGCTCAGATGCGCTAAGCGCTGGCGATTGAAACAGTAAATCAGGGCGCGCATCCTGCGCCTGGGAGACGTTGATGCTCGACATGGTCCGTTATACGGCGCTGGTTACCGCCTGTGCTCTGACAGTATTGCTGGCGATTTTCTGGCAACTCGGGTGGGCGCACGGTTTTTTTCCGCTGCTTGCCGGCGCACTGGCGATGCTCGGTATCCGCGATGTGATTCAGACACGTCACGCGATTCTCAAAAACTATCCGATCATCGGCCACTTGCGCTATCTGTTTGAATACATCCGTCCGGAAATACGGCAGTATTTCTTTGAATCAGACACCGATTCGATTCCGTTTTCGCGCCAGCAACGGGCGATTGTCTACCAGCGTGCCAAGCAGGAACTCGACAAACGGCCTTTCGGAACCCAGCATGATGTTTATGAAGATGGCTTTGAGTGGTTGAATCACTCGATGGCACCGGTGCATGTTCCTACCCATGATTTTCGGGTGATGATCGGCGAAACGCCACAAGCAGGTGATCATCTCAATCACTGCACTCAGCCGTACTCGGCGTCGGTATTCAATATCTCGGCAATGAGTTTCGGATCTTTGTCGGCCAATGCGATTCTTTCCTTGAACCGGGGGGCGCTGGAAGGCAAGTTCGCTCACGATACCGGCGAAGGGTCTATTTCCAAATATCATGAAGAAGCTGGCGGCGATCTGATCTGGGAAATCGGGAGTGGCTACTTTGGCTGCCGCAACCCAGATGGCACTTTCAATCAGGAGCGTTTCGAGGCGAACGCGCGGCGTGAACAGGTCAAAATGATTGAGATCAAGCTGTCTCAGGGCGCCAAGCCAGGACACGGTGGCATGTTGCCCGGCCCGAAGGTTACGCCGGAAATTGCTGCGGCGAGGGAAGTTGAACCCTGGAAAGACGTGATTTCCCCGTCAAGCCATTCAGCATTTTCAACCCCGATTGAATTACTGGAGTTTGTCGACCGCCTGCGCGGGCTGTCCGGCGGCAAACCGGTCGGCTTCAAATTCGCGATGGGACACCCCTGGGAGTGGTTTGCCATTTGCAAGGCGATGGTCAAGACCGGCATAACCCCTGATTTCATCGTGGTCGATGGTAAAGAGGGCGGTACTGGAGCCGCTCCCGCTGAGTTTCTCGACCGGATTGGCACACCAATGCGGGAGGCACTGGTGTTGGTTCATAACTCCTTGATCGGCTTGAATTTACGGCACCGGATAAAAGTCGGAGCTGCCGGCAAGATTGTGACGGCTTTTGATATGGCGCGCGCAATGGCGCTTGGCGCCGACTGGTGTAATAGCGGACGCGGATTCATGTTTGCCATTGGTTGCATCCAGGCTCAGGCTTGTCACACCGGGCATTGCCCGACCGGTGTGACCACACAGGATCCTGAACGTCAGAAAGCCCTGGTTGTTGCTAATAAATCGCAGCGTGTAGAGCATTTTCATCGTAATACCCTCAAGGCGCTGGCCGAACTGGTTGGTGCAGCAGGATTGGGCCACCCGTCGCAACTGATGCCTCACCATATTGTGATGCGACGCTCGGAAGGGAAGGTTGAAACCCTGGCAACCGTCTATCCGCAGCTGCAACCGGGTGAGTTGCTGGATGCCGAGGCTGAGCCGCCGGTGTTCAAACGTTTCTGGTCCATGGCGTCGGCCGAAACCTTTGAGCCCCAACACGGTTTTTAACTGGCCTCACATAGACCGCAAGTGATAAATTACGCGCCATGAAAATACCTGAGAATCCTCCAACAACCTCTTTGTATGCCTTATCGCCTCTTGATGGGCGTTATGCCAGACAAGTCACCGATCTTGCCCCGATCTTCTCTGAAGCGGGTTTTATGCGTTGCCGCCTGCAAGTCGAAGTGGCCTGGCTCATTGCGCTGTCTGACGCCGGGTTCGCCGAGTTCACGCCCTTAAGCGAGGCCTCGCGTCGCCACCTGAATGAGTTGGTCAGCAATTTTGATGCATCGACCGCCGCCCGAATCAAAGCCATTGAAGCCACGACCAATCATGATGTCAAAGCCGTGGAGATATTCATTCGCGAGTCGGTTGAAGGCGATGCCGACCTGGCTCGCAGTACCGAGTTCATTCACTTCGCCTGCACTTCGGAGGACATCAACAATACCTCCCATGCGCTGATGATCTCCGCAGCCCGGGAACAGGTAATCCTGCCGGCAATGGGCCGGATAGTGGCCGCGTTGCGCCAGCTCGCCAATGATCACGCCAGCACGCCAATGCTGAGCCGCACGCATGGGCAGACGGCTTCGCCGACGACTCTGGGCAAGGAGATGGCGAATGTGCTGGCGCGTCTGGAGCAAGCGATTGCCCGGGTTGAATCCGTACAGGTGATGGCAAAAATGAATGGCGCGGTTGGTAACTACAACGCGCATCTGGCTGCTTACCCTGACTTTGACTGGCCTGTTTTCAGTGAGCAGGTTGTCCGGTCGCTGGGTTTGCAGTTCAACCCGATGACTATCCAGATCGAGCCTCATGACTACATGGCCGAACTGTTTGATGCGATTGCCCGGGTTAATACGATTCTGATCGACCTGAGCCGTGATTTGTGGGGTTATATCTCGCTGGGTTATTTTCGACAGCGCCTCAAGGAAGGTGAGGTCGGTTCGTCGACAATGCCGCACAAGGTGAATCCGATTGATTTCGAAAATGCCGAAGGAAACCTCGGGATTGCCAATGCCTTGTTACGCCATCTTGCCGAGAAGTTGCCAATTTCAAGATGGCAGCGTGATCTGACTGATTCGACCGTTCTGCGTAACGTCGGTGTCGCGCTGGGTTATTGTCTGCTGGCTTACACCTCTAGCTTGCGGGGTCTGGGCAAACTGGAGGTCAACGAGCAGCGTCTGGCCGCAGATCTCGACAATGCCTGGGAAGTGCTTGCCGAGCCCATTCAGACCGTGATGCGCCGCTACGGGCTGGAAAATCCCTACGACCGGCTCAAGGCGTTCACCCGGGGCAAAGCTATCACTCGTGAAGACCTGATCGCGCTGGTTGATTCTCTGGAAATTCCGGCCGCCGAACGTGACCGACTGAAGGCAATGACGCCCGCAAGCTATACCGGCTTGGCCGCCGGACTGGCCAGGAAGCGTTGATTCCATCCGGGCCGTCTGTGACGGTCCGGGAAATTAACCCTACTGTTGACTCAATTTAGTTCTAACTAGTACAGTACTGACTAGAACAAACGTCTTCGATAGAAAATTCATGCCCCCATCCGCAAAGTCATTTGCCAGCCCGCAAGTCTTCCTGCGTTCAATTCGTCTGATGTCTGAGGCTTTTTTTGCGTTCGACAGCTTGAACCGTACGCAGCTTAGGGCTTTTGGCCTGACCCCGGCCCAATTCGACATTATTGCGACTCTGGGTAATACCGCCGGACTGACTTTTGGCGAACTGGGTCAGAAGACGTTAATCACGAAAGGAACCCTGACCGGCGTCGTTGATCGTTTGAGCGCGCTGGGCCTGGTCGAACGCAAGACAGGTCAGCCAGACCGAAGAACCATCGTTGTGAAGTTGACCAGCAAAGGAGAAACCATGTTTGAGCGAGCTTTTCCGGCCATGCTGGAGGGACTTGAACAATTGTTCGCGCAGGCCGGATATCAGGAAGAAGACTTCACGCTGCTAAGTCAGCAATTCACTCGCTTGCGTGACTGCTTTAAAGGCCGGGGACGTCCGGGCGGTGACTCGATTGGTGAAGACTTAAGCTCGGAGGCCGCGCAATGACCGGGCAATACACAAAAACGGCGATCGGCTTGCACTGGTTGATGGCGTTGGTGATTGTCGCCGGCTGGGTGATGGGCCAGTACATGGTGGATCTCAAATTCTCGCCAGACAAGCTGCAACTCTACAACTGGCACAAATGGATTGGGTTCACCGCTTTTGTGCTTGCCTTGTTACGCCTGGTCTGGCGCTGGACTCACCGGCCGCCGCCGGCTATCCCTGGTCAGCCAGCCTGGCAGCGACATGCGGCGAGTGTTACCCATGCTCTGCTATATGTCTTGTTTTTCGCCGTCCCGGTTTCGGGCTGGTTGTTTTCTTCGTCTACCGGGTTTTCGCTGGTCTATCTGGGGCTGGTTCCCATTCCGGACCTGATTGGCAAAAGTCCCGAGCTGAAAGATTTGCTTAAAAGCATTCACTGGTATCTGAGCACCGGGTTGGCTGCATTGGTATTGCTCCATATTGCCGCCGCGATAAAGCATGCTGTCATCGACCGGGACGGCACCCTGGGCAGGATCCTGCCTATCAAGAACAGTTCTCTGAATAAAGGTTGAATATGAATTTATCCATTCTCGCACCGTCTCTGTTGATACGGTCTTTTGCGGCAGTCATGTTGTTATCGCTGGCCGGCAACACCAGCGCCGCGCCGTTGAACGTCGATCAATCGGCCAGCGAGGTCGGGGTCACGTTTACCCAAATGAGTGTCGCTGTTGATGCGCAGTTCACTCGTTTCGAGGTACAGGCAGATTTTGATCCAGCCAACCCTGCTGATGCGTCAGCAACCATCATTATTGATACTGCCAGCTTCGACTTCGGGCCGGGGGCAGAGGAGTACAACGCTGAGGTTCGCAAGCCTGAGTGGTTTGATACCGAGAAATTTCCGCAGGCGCGGTTTGATGCCAGGGGCGCGCGGCCGGACGGAGACAAGCAATTTCTGGTTGAAGGTACGCTGACTATCAAAGGCGTTCAGCAGGCTGTTAGCGCACCGGTGACGTTCGCCGAGGCAGACGGACAGTGGGTGTTCAGCGGCACGTTGCCGATCAAGCGTCTGGACTACGGCCTGGGCGCAACCGAATGGAAAGATACTTCAATCGTGGCCGACCAGGTTACGGTGAGGTTCAGCATTGTCGCAAGCAAGCCATAAACCCCGGCTTGCCTACCAATCAACCGCACAACATTTGCAAACAACTGACAGGAGTTAACCTTGAAAAAAATGATCTTCTCATCGCTGGCCGCTGCGTTGCTGGCTGTCTCGGTAAGTCCGGCGGCCGCAGCTGAAACCACTTACATGATCGAACCCAGCCATACTTATCCGAGCTTCCGCGCGCCGCATATGGGCATTTCGTGGTGGATGGGCAAGTTCAACAAGACTGCCGGCACCATCACGCTTGACCGGGAAGCGAAAACCGGCACGGTCAAGATTGTGATTGACGCGGCCAGTGTGGATTTCGGCCATGAAAAGATGAACCAGCACGCAAAGAAAGATGATTTCTTCAACGTGGAGAAGTTCCCTGAGATCACTTATACCGGCACCTTGAATTTCGACGGCGACAAGCCGGCTTCTGTCGATGGTGAACTCACCATGATCGGACAGACCAAACCCGTCAAGCTGACCATCAACAGCTTCAAGTGTATTCAGCATCCGATGCTAAAAGTCGAGGCCTGCGGCGCGGACGTCAGCGGTGAATTCAACCGTCGCGATTTCGGCATGACTTACGGTTCGCGTGACGCCGCTGGCGGTGTTGCCCAGCTGCTTATTCAGGTAGAAGCGCTCAAGAAGTAGGCTAGTGAAAGGCGGCAGGTAATGTCGTAAACAAGGCCATGGCCGGATTGTCAACCTTAGCCGTTGAGCGACAATCCGGCCATAGTTTTAGGGGGCGTCCGGGTCGCTGGGCTAAACTGCGCTGGACTACTCTTTTTCCACCACTCTCGCTCATGGACCGTCTCATGATCACCCCCTCGGCTGTTACTGTCTTACCTTCTTCAATGCATGCGCAACGGGTAGCTTCAAGCCGCCTGGGCCTGGGCCTGTTGCTTGCCGCAACGCTACTCCTGACCGGTTGCCAGACGGCGTACTACGCGGCCTGGGAGAAACTGGGCTACGAAAAGCGCAACATTCTGGCCAGCCGGGTTGAGAACGCCCGCGATGCGCAAACCGAAGCGCGTGAGGAAGTCGTCAGCGCCCTCGAGTCCTTCAGTCAGGCCGTCAATTACAAGGGCGGCGAACTGGAAAAACAGTATCGAACCTTCAAGGGCAAGCTGGAAGCCAGCGAGTCTGCTGCCGAAAACGTTCGCAACCGGGTCGGGAAAGTCGAGTCTACGGCGACTGCCTTGTTTGAGGAATGGAAAGACGAGCTGGACAAATACGCCAACAAGTCATTGCGTGATCGCAGCAAGAAGCAGCTGGATGAAACTCAGCAACGTTACAAGCGCATGATGGCCGCAATGAAGCGTGCCCGTGACCGCCTGGCGCCGGCGTTAAGCCCGTTGCGTGATCAAGTCCTATTCCTCAAGCACAACCTCAACGCCAATGCGCTGGCGAGCCTCAAGAGTGAAGTGAAAGTGGTTGATGCCCAGGTTGATCGACTAATTGATGACATCAATGATGCTGTGGCCGAGGCAAATAGTTTTATCGAGCAGATCAAGTAGCCCGAGTCATCGCGTCTGTCACGGCGCTTTAGATCGTCGCCCTGTGTGAACAACCAATCCGATGGGCCGACTACTGGCTGTCGCTGGTACTGGATGCCGCGCCGGGGGCGCTGACGTACCGGAGGTGACCGTTCTTTATCCAAACCCTTGCGCCCTGATCAAGGGCGGTCAGTGTTGCCGCCCCGCCGACCGGAATCCTGAGCCACGACTGTTGTCGGAAGGTATCGCCGCCTTGTTCAAACAGACCGTTCAGGACCAGGATTTCCGCGCCGCCGGTGGTATCTATCTCGGCCCGGACGCCCGGACTCAGGGTTTCTATCCGGACTGTCTCGCGGGCATCTCTGAACAACGGAATGACAGACACACCTGGTCGGTGGAGGTCGTCAACCGGGGCCATCATCTCAAAGTTCTGGATAATATGCGTACGATCGGCTGGATCGAACTGCCAGAGTTTGACAAACATGACGCAACCCGGCGTTGAGCCTGGTGTATGTGCCGTTTGAGGTGGGTTGCGAACATACGACCCTTTTGGGTAAATGCCGTGCTCGTCCTCAAACACGCCCTCCAGGATGAGAAATTCTTCGCCACCACTATGGGTGTGGGCTGAAAACCGACTGTCGGGCGCGTAGCTGACAATGGTTGTGGCGCGCGCCACTTCATTGCCCAGGCGGTCGAACATTCGGCGTCGCACGCCGGGCATGGGAGAGTCTTTCCAGTCGGTCTGATCACCATGGACCACGACTCGCTCAGTAAAGTCTGCGTTGATAAAGTCAGCGTTGAGTTCCATACAATGGATTGTTCCTGAAGAGGATTTTTCCAGAGTATCGACTGGCCGGTGACGGGTCAAGTTTGGGCGTGAGCGCTGGCGGCGTGCCGGCCATCGCGCCAGAGCGACCAAATAAAGGAAAGCCGTTTCAAGCGCACGTGCGGGCAACGATGATGCGATCAACCTCAATCCGTCATGGAAACCGAACCGCATGAAAAAGCTCTCGCCTGTTATTCGCCGACTGACCCGCCGCTGCGCCGGGTCGTGGATTGCCACAGCAATGCTTGCGGTTTCAGGGGCGGCCGGCGCAGCAGGCCATCAGGCGCCACTCGTTGTGACCGTCAATTACGAATTACAGGTGCCAGTCACCGCCGGAGATCTCGAAACAGTGAGCCAGGCGCTGGATCAGTCCGGAAAGATGATTTATCACCGGATCAATCTGGAATGCGAGGAAATGCTCAAACAGTTTGCCGCCGCCTGCGAGTTGACCAAACTGAATGTTCAGCATGGCCGGCGCTCTGGCCGGCGCAACAATGAATCCCAGACGGTGACCGTCCGGGCCAATGCGAAGTTTGCCGTGCAGTTACGAAAACCGGAGCAATAACCGCAGGCGTGGTTTTCAGGGCAGTTCGGGCTCGGTATCGTCTTTTTTCTTGATCGGTTTAATCAGATCTTCGCGTTTGACGCCAAGCCACATTGCGGTGGCGGCGCCAACGAAGATCGATGAATAAATACCGAACAGAATGCCGATGGTTAAGGCCAGCGAGAAGTAAAACAGCGTTGGTCCGCCGAACAACAACATGGTCAGCACAAAAATCTGGGTTGAACCGTGGGTGATGATGGTGCGTGACATCGTCTTGGTAATCGCATCGTCGATCACCTCAACTGTCGTGGCTTTTCGCATCTTGCGGAAATTTTCTCTGACCCGGTCGAAGATCACAACTGACTCGTTAACCGAATAGCCCAGAATGGCCAGTACGGCTGCGAGCACAGAAAGCGAAAACTCCCACTGAAACGCCGCAAAAAATCCCAGGATGATCACCACATCGTGCAGGTTGGCGACGATCGCGGCGATTGAAAATTTCCACTCAAAGCGAACCGCCAGATAGGCCATGATGCCGATGATCACAAACAGCAGCGCCAGTGCGCCGTCTTCGGCCAGTTCCTTGCCGATTTGTGGTCCGACGAACTCGGTGCGGCGGCGATCGACTTCAGGATTGGCTGTTTTCAATGCCGTAAAGACTTCCTCACTGACTTGGGCGGTGGTCGCACCGTCTCGTAGGGGCAGGCGAATCAAGACGTCACGAGAGGTGCCGAAAGCCTGCACCTGGGCATCTTCATAGCCTAGTCCGGTAACAGTAGTTCGGATGTCCTGAAGGTTGGCCGCCTGCGGATAGGCGACCTCCATGACTGTGCCGCCGGTGAATTCGATAGAAAAAGCCAGTCCGCGCACTGAGATGAAAATCACCGCCAGGATAAACAGCGAGAACGACAGAATGTTCGCTGGTATCGCATAGCGCATAAACGGAATAGTGCGGGTGATCCGGAAAAAATCCATGGTGTTTTGCTCAGGCGTTTGTTTGTTGGGTCACTGATCGTCGGGTTCGAGGCGCTACTTCGGCCAGGTCGGGCTGGCTTATGCCTTGACCCGACGCCGTCCGGTCGGCTCTTTGGTTTTGAACACCGTGCCAATCGAAAGGTTGTCAATGCGCTTTTGGCGGCCATACCAGAAATTGACCAGGCCGCGTGAGAAGAACACGGCCGAGAACATCGAGGTCAGCAAACCGATGCAGTGCACGACCGCAAAACCACGGACCGGGCCGGAGCCGAATGCCAGCAAGGCAACACCGGCAATCAGCGTGGTGATGTTGGAGTCGAGAATCGTGCCCCAGGCGCGGTCATAGCCTTCGGTAATAGCCGCCTGTGGTGTCGCGCCGTTACGGAGTTCTTCGCGGATACGCTCGTTGATCAGTACGTTGGCATCAATTGCCATGCCTAGCGTCAGCGCGATTGCGGCCATACCAGGCAGCGTGAGCGTGGCCTGTAGCAGAGACAGGATGGCAATCAGCAAGGTCAGGTTGAACGCCAGCGAGATTGTTGAGAACACGCCGAACACCATGTAGTAGATCATGATGAACAAGGCCAGAACCAGGAATCCCCAGAGCACGCTGTTGAAACCCTTTTGAATGTTCTCGGCGCCAAGACTCGGCCCGATTGTGCGCTCTTCAATGATTTCCATTGGCGCAGCCAGTGAACCGGCTCGGAGCAACAAGGCGATGTCGGCGGCTTCCACGGTCGTCATGGCGCCAGAAATCTGTACCCGACCGCCGCCAATTTCGGTCCGGATCACCGGGGCGGTGACCACTTCGCCAACGCCTTTCTCAAACAACAGAATAGCCATGCGCTTGCCGACATTGCGGCGGGTGATGTCGCGGAAGACACGGGTGCCTTTACCATCAAGGGTCAGGTGGACTGCCGCTTCCTGGGTCTGTCCGTCGAAACCGGCCTGGGCGTCCTGGAGGTTTTCGCCGGTCAGGACGATCTGTTTGCGCACCAGGATCGGGTTGCCACGGCGCTCGTTATAGCGCTCGCAGCCGACCGGTACGTTGCCTGCAGCCAGCGCCGAGAGTTGATCCGGATCTTCACAGACCATTCGAATCTCCAGGGTCGCTGTCCGACCGAGTATGTCTTTGGCCTTGGCTGGGTCTTGCACGCCGGGTAACTGAACGATGATCCGGTCTTCGCCCTGGCGCTGGATCACCGGCTCGGCGACCGCCAGTTCATTGACCCGGTTGTTCAGCGTGGTGATGTTCTGGTTAAGCGCGTTTTCCTTGATATTGGTTTCCGCGTCTTCGGTGAACGTGCCGATCAGGGAAGGGCGGTCGCCGGTCTGGCCCTCGACAAACGCCATATCGGTGATAGCAGTGCCGATCAACTGTAGTGCCCGGGTACGGGTGGCTTCATCGGCGAATTTGATTTGCAATTCATTGCCCGCGCGATCAATGCCGCGATGGCGGATCTTGTTTTCGCGCAACAGGTTACGGGCGTCGCTGCCGGTGGTCTCGATACGCTTGAGCAGTGCTTCTTCCATATCGACTTCCAGCAGGAAGTGCACACCGCCGCGTAAGTCCAGGCCCAGGTACATGGGCAGTGCGCTGATGCCGGTCAGCCAGTCGGGGGTATTGCTCAGCAGGTTCAGCGCGACGATATAACTCGGCGCACTGGCGTCGGGATTCAGCGCTGTGGTCAGCGTGTCCTTGGCCTTGAGCTGGCTGTCGGTGTCGTCAAACCGGGCCCGCACTGAATTGCCATCGAACAGGATCTTGCTCGGTGTGATGCCGGCTTCGGTCAGTATGGACTGAACCTCGTCCATCGTATCGAGATCCACTTTCACGGTTGTGCGGCCGCTTGAGATCTGGACTGCTGGGGATTCCCCGAAAAAATTTGGCAGCGTGTAAAGAAGGCCAAATACGAGTGCGATGATCATCGCCACGTATTTCCAGATGGGGTATCGGTTCATGCGGGTGGTCCCGGGACGAGGGTTCTTGAATAACTGGATAGAGAAAAAGAAAACGGCCGGACCGTCCGCCGCCCTGGATCAGGCGTCAAAACGGACGACCGCGAGTCGGCTCTCAGAGCTCTTTCAGGCTGCCGTTCGGAAGCAGCGTCTGAACCGCTCCTTTCTGAAACTTCAGCTCAACCGGGGTTGAGCCATCTTTTCCGCCGGCGACTTTGGCTACTTCGACGGAAACATAGGCTTCGCCGACTTTGGTGACTCGTCCGGCCAAACCGCCACTGGTGACGATCTCATCACCCTTTTTCAGGGCTTCGAGCATGGTTTTGTGCTCTTTGGCCCGTTTCATCTGAGGACGGATCATCAGAAAGTACAAAACCACAAACATCAGAATAATCGGCAGGAAGCCGATCAGGCCGCCTCCGGCACCGCCGCCGGATTGCGCATAAGCATTGGAAATCAGCACGTTAACCCTCCTTGTTAGCCGGCAAGTATAGCCCGCGCTGGCGGTCTGTCGGGCTCGCAGGCGCTTACCGGCGCCGCTTGTGTCGCGTCAAGGCCCCGCCGGTCATGATTCGATCGCTGGCAGCCACGGTTTTTTGGTTCAGTCGATGCCGCTGGCCCGGCTACGGGCGAATTCCGCCTGGAACTGCGCGAAACGGCCGGCGGTGATTGCCGCCCGCATGTCGGCCATCAGGCGCAGATAGAAGCGCAGGTTGTGAATCGTCGCCAGACGGGCGCCCAGAATCTCGTTAACCTTTTGCAGATGATGGATATAGGCCCGTGAGAAGTGTTCACAGGCATGGCAGTCACAGTCCGGGTCAATTGGGCGCAAATCGTCTTTGTAACGGGCGTTGCGCAGCTTCAGGTCGCCTCTGGAGGTAAAAAGCCAGCCATTGCGGGCATTGCGGGTCGGCATGACGCAATCGAACATATCAATGCCGTTGGCCACACCATCGACCAGGTCTTCGGGTGTACCGACGCCCATCAGATAACGTGGCGCGTGCGCCGGCAATCGGTGGCCCAGGTGTTTCAGGATGCGCAGCATGTCTTCTTTGGGTTCGCCCACCGACAGGCCGCCAATTGCATAACCGTGAAAACCGATATCAACCAGCCCGGCCAGGGATTCGTCACGCAAGTCTTCAAACATGCCGCCCTGCACAATGCCGAACAGCGAGTTCGGGTTGTGATGACCTTCAAACGCGTCAAGAGACCGTTTTGCCCAGCGCAGACTCATTTGCATCGATCTTGCCGCCTCGTCCTTGGTGGCCGGGCGTCCGTCGATCTCAAAAGGTGTGCATTCGTCCAGCACCATTGCGATGTCGCTGTTCAGCACACGCTGGATGTTCATTGATTCTTCTGGCGTCAGGAACAGGCGTTCGCCGTTGACCGGCGAGGCAAAACGCACGCCTTCCTCGGTGATTTTCCGCATCGCGCCCAGACTGAACACCTGAAACCCGCCGGAATCTGTCAGGATCGGGCCAGTCCATTGGTTGAACTGATGCAGTCCGCCGAATTTTTCGATAACCGACAAACCCGGGCGTAGCCACAGGTGGAAGGTATTGCCCAGAATAATTCGGGATTCAATCTCCAGCAGCTCGCGTGGCGACATCGCCTTGACTGCGCCATAGGTGCCTACCGGCATGAAAATCGGCGTTTCGATTTCACCGTGGGCGGTCTTGATCCGGCCGGTGCGGGCCATGCCGTCAGCGGCCAGTTGGGTAAATTCAAGCATGGGAGCCGGGTTTGACAGGGTTGGCAGGGGTGTCGGGTTCAATCAACATGGCGTCACCGTAACTGAAGAATCGGTAGCGGCGCTCGATGGCGTGAGCATAAGCCTGCCGGATTGCCGGCAATCCGGCCATTGAGGCGACCAGCATCAGCAGGGTTGACCGGGGCAGATGGAAATTCGTCACCAGCGCATCGACCACTTGAAAGCGGTAGCCGGGCGTAATGAACAAACGAGTCTCGGCATTGCCCGGGTTGATGCCGCGCCCGGCCAGTCCGTCGGCGGCGCTCTCAAGACTCCGTAAAGAAGTGGTGCCGACCGCCACCACCCGCCCGCCCCGGGCTCGGGTGCGCCGGACTGCAGCAACGGTTTCGGGCGGTATCCAGAAGCGCTCGGCATGCATCCGGTGTTCGGCGATCTGCTCGACTCTTACCGGCGCAAAAGTGCCAGCGCCCACGTGCAACGTGACCGATGCTTGTTCAATCCCGCGGGCTTCCAGGGTCTGGAGCAAGGCGTCATCAAAGTGCAAACCGGCAGTCGGCGCTGCGACCGAGCCGGCGTTCCGGGCATAAACCGTTTGATAGCGGGCATCGTCTTCAGTCCCGGCTGCCCGTTCAATATAAGGGGGCAGCGGCAACCGGCCGGCTGCCTGAATCACTTGTTCGGCTTCCTGTTCGAATCTGATTTCAAAGAACATGTCCTGGCGACCGCCAACTTCAAGGCGCTGCCCGCTGTCCAGTTCAATGATGGTGCCCGGGCGCGGGCTTTTGCTGGCTTTGATCAGGGCCAGAGCCCGGTGGGCGTCCAGCAGGCGCTCGACCATGACTTCGACCTGTCCGCCGGTTTCCTTGCGGCCCAGCAGACGCGCCGCGATCACCTTGCTGTCATTGACAACCAGCAGGTCGCCGGCGCGTAGCAGCTCGGGCAGGTCGGTAAAAGAGCGGTCCGCGAGGAGGGCGCCAGCCTCGGGGCGGGCCCCGGTCGGGTACCGCAGATGTAGCAGGCGTGAATCGGTTCGCCGGTCCAGTGGTTGCTGCGCGATGAGATCAGCGGGCAGCTCGTAATCGAAGTCTGACAAGTGCATGGGGCGCGATTGTAGTGCCTGCAGGCTGCGCTGCTACGATGAGGCCGGTAAAAACACAGCGAAAACTCGGGGAATACCTATGAACAGACCCAGTCAAGGCGGCTTGCCGTCGGTGCAGGCTGACCAGGTCAGTGCCGCTGAATGGCAGGCGCGGGTTGATCTGGCCGCTTGTTACCGGCTGGTTGCCCATTTCGGGATGACAGATCTCATTTATACCCACATTACCTTGCGGGTGCCCGACCAGCCCGATCAGTTCCTGATCAACCCGTTTGGCTCTCTGTTTGATGAGGTCTGTGCGTCCTCGCTGGTCAAGATTGATTTCGAGGGTCAGGTGCTGGCACCGGCCGGGGCGAAAATCAACCCGGCCGGGTTTGTCGTGCACAGCGCGATCCACCGGGAGCGGGAGGATGCGCATTGCGTCCTCCATACTCATACCGAGGCTGGGATGGCCGTCGCTGCTTACCGGCGCGGCCTGCTGCCACTCAATCAGAAAGGCCTGATGTTTCATAATCGGCTGGCTTTTCATGAATACGAGGGTCTGGCGTTTGATCTGGCTGAGCGGGAGCGGCTGGTCAAGGATCTGGGGCCTCATCAGGCGATGTTGCTCCGCAATCACGGTCTGCTGACGGTGGGCGATGACTGTGCCGATGCGTTTTCCGCCATTTACTCGCTTGAAGTGGCTTGCCGGGTGCAGGTCGCCACGCTGGCAATGACCGATTCCCTGGAGGAGCTTCACCTGCCCGACGAGGCGCTGTGTGAGCGGACCGCCCGGCAGTTTGAAACCTATCCGGATCCGCCGCGTAACCGGGAGTGGCCACATTTGCTGCGGCTGCTCGATCGGGTAAACCCGGGGTACGAGGGCTGAGTAGGCCGAAATCGGGTCGATTTGCTTCCTTGCCCGGTATTGCCGATAATCCCTGTCTTGCCTCACCCCGTTGCCGGAGTGGTGGAACTGGTAGACGCGCCGGATTCAAAATCCGGTCCTGGAAACAGGGTGCGAGTTCGATTCTCGCCTCCGGCACCAAATTTTTCAGCTTTTTGATTCAGCCCGCGGTTCTGCTCATCAACACCCGATGAGGCTGCGGGCTTTGTCATTTTTGGCGCGTTGCAGGAGCAATCACGGCATGGCTTACAAACGGATGGCTGTTGAGATCGGCATGGGCACTGACTTGCATGGTCAGAACTACACCAAGGCAGCCGAGCGGGCGTTGCGTGATGCGCTGTGGCACAACTCGCTGGCGGTTGCGCCCGCATTCGGTTTTGACCGTGACAGCATGATGGTTGAAGTGACGGTTGCTGTTGCGCAACCTGAACAGGTTGACACGGCAATCGTTCAGAAAGTGCTGCCTTATGGGCGGTCCAACATTTCGGTGGTTCAGGGGGGGCTGGATGTGCCGCATCCGGTTTCCGGAGACAACACCGTAATTGCCAATGTGATTGCGGCGGTTTATCTGGATTTCCCCGAGGCCTGTCTTGCTGAGGCCGGAGTCAAATCATGAAGCGCGCCCGAATCATTCTGGAGATGGGGACCGGCAATGACTTGCACGGCAGCGACTACACCAAGGCGGCACTGCGGGCGGTACAGGATGCGCTGCATCATAGTTCCCTGTCTCTGTTCAAGAGCCTGAATCTGAGTGGCAACGATATGAAAATCGATCTGACGATTGGCGTTCAGGAGCCCGCCAAGGTGGATCTCGACAAGGTGGCCGGGTCGCTACCGTTTGGCACGGTTAAGCCGGTCGCCCGGCTTGGTGGCGCCAATCTGCCCGCCGACGGGCCTCATGACCAGATTGTGGTGGCGACTGCGGCCATCGAAGTCTGGTTCGATATTCCGGACGCGCTGGTACAGTCGGCAGACTGACCGTCGTCAGCGGCGCTGAACCAGCCAGATGCCACCAATTACCAGACTCAGGCCTGCGGCATGGAAGCCGTAGAAACTTTCGCCCAGAAATGCCACGCCCATTGCGGCGGCAAATACCGGCGTGAGGTTCATATACCCGCCGGCGGGTCCCGGGCCGATCAAGTCGACCGCCCGCAGAAAGACGATCTGGGCAATGCACGACGGAAAGACTGCAATCGCCAGCGTGACCAGCCAGCCTTGCAGGCTTGGCCATTGAAAACCCTGAATCAGGGTTTCACCAATGACCAGCGGCAGCGCGGTGATCATTGCGATAGGCGCCATCAACGTAAAGAATGACAGGCCGCTGATAGCCGGTCGGTTCTTCAGTGCCAGGGTATAGAACGAATAGAGCAGGCAGGCAATCAGCATCAGGCCGTCGCCAATGGCGATATCCAGTTCGAGTAACGCGAGTGGGCGGCCTTCCGTCGCAACGGCGATCACACCCGTCAGACCGAGCAGGCTGCCGAAGATTTGCAAGGGGGTTACCCGCGTGCCGAACAGGAGTAGTGATCCCGCCAGTACGAAGATTGGCATGCTGCCTTGCAGGATGCCAACGTTCAGGGCGCCGGTTGTATAAGCGGCTGCGTAAAACAATGAGTTGAAGCCCGTGAAGCCCAGCGAGGCCATCAGGATGGTCATGCCCAGCCGTGGTTTGATCAACGGCCAGTCGGCGCGCACCCGGTGGCCAAACAGTGGCCACAACAAGGCCGACACAAAAAGCCACCGGGTAAATACCACCATGATCGGCGAAATCTGATCAACCGCCAGTTGGCCGAAAACCGTATTGGCTCCCCAGCACAGGACAGCGGTGATCAGCAACAGGGTTGGCTGCTGGTAATACCAGTCAAGAAGAGACTTCAAGCGGCGAGCACTCGGGCAGGCTGAGCCGGGCGACTCAGGCCAGCAGGGTTTCGGGTGGTTGCCAGCCTGGCAGCCTGGCGAGAGCGTTCAGCCAGTGTTGCACATTCGGCGGCACGGATACTTTGGCCTGATCGGCATAGAACAGGTAGGCGCTAAGAGAGAAATCGGCCACCGTTGGCTGATCCCCTATGATGAATCCCGAGCCTTCAGAGAGGGCCTTGTCGAGCAAGCCGACATCATGGGCGTAGCGCTCGCTCAGCCACTGATGCGCGCCCTCGCTCAGGCGCGCAGTGTCAAACATCTGGTGGGCCCTGAGCTGAGGCAGGCACAAGCCGATCTTGTTGGCTTCCCAGAACAGCCACTCACGAACGGTTTGTAAGGTGTCCGGATCTTGCGCGCCCCACTGCCCGGAACGATCGGCCAGGTACAACAGGATCGCGTTGGACTGAACCAGTGAGTGAGCCCCGTCAATTAGCAAAGGCACTTCACCATAGCGTGAGTGCTCTTTGAATTCGGGTTGCCGGCTTTGTCGGTCGGCCCAAATGTCAGCCACTTCGTATTGGTGGGGGATAGCGGCGGCAGTCAGAAAGAAGCGAACCTTGTACGCATGGCCCGAATCCGGGTGGCCGAAAAGTTTCATCATGTCGCGCAGAACCCTGTTTAAAAGTTATTGTGAATAAAGTCAGCAGCCGCCAATGCGTTTGCCTTTGCCGGTCATTTCGATCGTGCGCTCTTGCCCTTCGACGCTGATTTTAAACACTGATTTGATTGTCAGTTGCTCGCCGGTAGACGAGATCGTCATGCGACCGGTGCCTTTTGCATTGCCTTCATACCGGCAGTTCATATTCAGGATCAGATCTTTGCCATTCATTTCAGAGTCAACGATATCGCATTGGTTGCTGTCGCTGACGCCCATCTGTTCGCGAATGGTTGCCGCAGAAATTCTGTCGCTGGTAAAACACTGTTTGCTCGTGTTTTCGACAATGTTGTTCGACATTTCGTACTGGCCGGGGACAACCGGCACACTCGGTTCGGCGGCCGACAGTCCGGCAGATCCTGTGGTAAGCATGCCTGATAACACCAATGCTGTTTTACTAATGGCTTGCAGGCGACCCATAAGAAACTCCTGGTTGAGGTGAGGGGTCGATAATAGGGGTAGTCGGCTTTTGCCGGAAGTTTTCACCCGGGTAATATCGACTGCTTACCAGGAGAGTCTGTTTTGAGAGAAAAGAAGTCCGGATCAGGGGCCGCCCGCCTGAAGTTTCCGTTTGACGGGCTGCCAGAGTCCGGTCAGGCCACCGAAGTGGCGCCCGGCGTTCTGTGGTTGCGTATGCCACTGCCTTACGCGTTGAATCATATCAACCTGTGGGCCATCAAAGACGGTGACGGCTGGGCGGTTGTGGACTCCGGCGTCAATACGCCTGAAACCGTCGCGGCCTGGCGCTCGGTGATATCCGGGCCTTTCGGCGGCCAGCCGATCACACGGGTGATTTGCACCCACATGCATCCCGACCATGTCGGCATGGCTGGCTGGCTGACCCGGCGTTTCAAGTGCCCGCTCTACATGACCCGACTTGAGTATCTGACCTGCCGGGTTCTGGTCGCAGATACCGGCCGGGAGGCTCCTGAAGAGGCGATCCGTTTTTATCGATCGGCCGGGTGGAGTGAGGAATCCATACAGGATTACCGGGCCAGATTTGGTGGCTTCGGGCGCGATATTCATGCCTTGCCTGAGAGCATGGAGCGCTTGTCCGATGGCCAGTTACTGACGATTGGTGACAGCGACTGGCAGATCGTCGTGGGCAACGGGCACTCACCAGAGCATGCTTGTCTGTACAACCCGACGCTCAAATTGCTGATTTCCGGGGATCAGGTCTTACCCAGAATTTCCTCCAATGTGTCGGTCTTTCCGACTGAGCCCCATGCCGATCCGCTGGATGACTGGATCCGGTCTATCGCGAAGATCCGGGCGCAAGTGCCTGATGATGTGCTGGTCCTGCCTTCCCACAATGAGCCGTTCTATGGTCTTCACGCCCGCCTGGACGCGCTGGACCGGGGCCACCATGTGGCGCTGGACCGCCTGTGCAAGCGCCTCGATGAACCGCGCCTGCTAGTAGATACTTTCGTGGCCTTGTTTGGCCGCAAAATTGAAGGCGAGTCCGGTTTGCTGGGCATGGCGACCGGCGAAGCCCGCGCCCATGTGAATCATTTGCTTCGACGCGGTCAGATCACTGAGCGTCTGGATGATGCGGGGCTTGCCTGGTATGCGCTGGCTGCCACCACTTGAACATGACAGTCCGGCAGCTGATTTTGTCATTCGGATGAGAATTCGCAGCAACTCGATTTCATATAAGTGATTGATTGTTAACGAGTATTTTCTTCTTGATGGTCAGGTCAATCAAGGATTGTCATAAAACTCATTACTGTCACACCAATGTCATCTGGCCAAATTACAGTTCAGGCATCCCAATCTAAGGAATCCCTGTGAACCCAAATTTCACCCTGAAGGTCGTCAAAATCGGACTGGCTGGCATCCTGATTACTGCTGCCGGTATCGCAGATGCCGTGGACATCACTGGAGCAGGCGCTTCGTTCCCGGCACCGGTCTATGCCAAATGGGCAGAGGCCTATCACAAGGCAACCGGGAATCGTCTGAACTATCAGGCGATCGGGTCGGGCGGCGGCATCAAACAGATTAAGAAGCGCACCGTGGACTTTGGCGCAACCGATGCGCCAATGACCGGCAAAGACCTCGATAAACGGGGTTTGCTGCAATTTCCGGCCGTCATTGGCGGCATTGTGCCGGTGCTGAATGTTGCCGGTATCAAGCCGGGTGAGCTAAAACTTAGCGGTCCGTTGCTGGCGGACATCTTCAGCGGTGCGGTCACCACCTGGAATGATCCGGCACTGGCCAAGCTGAATCCCGAGCTGACGCTGCCGGCCAAGCCGATTACCGTGGTTTACCGTTCGGATTCATCTGGCACCACTTCCGGCTTCACCACCTATCTGGCGGATGTCCAGCCGGGCTTTGAAGACAAGGTCGGTGCTGGCAAAACGGTCAACTGGCCGACCGGAATCGGTGGCAAAGGCAATGCAGGCGTGGCCGCCAATGTTTTGAAGCTGAAGAACTCAATCGGTTATGTCGAATATGCGTTCGCCAAACAGAACAAGATGTCGCATGCCGCGATGATCAACAAGGCGGGCAAAGCGGTACAGCCGGATGATTCAACCTTTGCAGCAGCGGCCGCTGGCGCTGACTGGAGCCAGGCACCTGGCTTTGGAATCAGCCTTAACAACCAGGGCGCTGACACTGCCTGGCCGATCACCTCGGCGAGTTTTATCCTGATGTACAAAGTGGCCGAAAACCCCGATCAGTCGGCCGAGGTACTCAAGTTTTTCAAGTGGGCGCTTAACGACGCTCAACAGTTGGCTCTGGATCTTGATTACGTGCCGCTGCCGCCGCCCACGGTCAAGTTGATCGAAACGGCCTGGGGCGAGATTAAAAACGAGACGGGCAAACCCGTGATGGCTATGGTCAACTAGAATCGCGGCTGCCACAATTGGTTAATTAGTGGTACAACCCGTCCGGGGCGAGGCTGAAACCAGCGTCGCCCTTTTCCCATTTTTGTGTCTTCACTTCGTTCTGGTCACTGTCTGGCCAGCCAGGATTCATCTCACAATGTCCAATGACTAGCAAAGACCGCAACTCCGGGGCAGATGCAGGCGTTGGCCACGAGGCATTGCCGCCCGACGAATTGCATGCGAAGGTCGCCCGCTTCGCGGCCCAGGATCGCTGGTTTGCCCGTGTGACCTTCTTTTTCGCGTTCGTGGTTCTCCTGAGTCTGGTGGGGGTCCTGGGGGCATTGATCTACGAAGCCTGGCCGGCAATCCGCGAATACGGCGCCGGATTCCTGATCGGAACAATCTGGAGCCCAGCTGATGATGAGTACGGCGCGGTCATTGCAATCTACGGGACGCTGGTTACCTCTGCGATCGCATTGCTGATTGCAATACCAGTCAGTTTCGGTATTGCCGTCTTTCTGACCGAAACCTGTCCGGTTGTCTTGCGTCGCCCGCTGGGCACAGCCATTGAATTGCTCGCCGGTGTGCCGTCAATTATTTACGGTATCTGGGGTCTGTTTGTGCTGGCCCCGATTCTCCAGGATCACTTGCAGCCGATGTTGGGTGCGACCGGTATCGGCTGGTTTTCGGGGCCGCCACTGGGTGTCGGCATCCTGACTGCCGGCATTGTCTTATCGCTGATGGTGATTCCGTTTATCGCCTCTGTGATGCGCGATGTGTTCGAGACCGTACCGCCGGTACTGAAAGAGTCGGCCTATGGCATCGGCTGTACGACCTGGGAGGTGATGCGTCACGTGGTGGTTCCCTACACCCGGGTTGGCGTAGTTGGCGGCATTATGCTGGGTCTGGGGCGGGCGCTGGGTGAAACCATGGCAGTCACCTTCGTGATTGGCAATGCCAACCGGATCAGTCACTCGCTGTTCGCGCCGGGTAACTCGATTGCCTCAACACTGGCCAACGAGTTTGCCGAGGCCGATCCGGATCTGCACATTCCTTCACTTTACGCGCTTGGTCTCATATTGTTCGCTATTACGTTTTTGGTGTTATCCGCCGCCAAATGGCTGACCGAACGCGGCATTCGAAAGCAGGGAGCCTGATGTCAGTTGACCCAAACGACGTCCTCGAACCGCGCCGCTATGCTCGCCGCCAGCTCGTCAATAAAGCCGGTCTCGGACTGTCGATGGTTGCGATGGTGCTCGGCCTGCTGGCACTGGCCTGGATACTCTGGACGCTTTTTTATAACGGCTTCTCGGCGCTGAGCTGGGAGTTTTTTACTGAGTCCACGCCGGCGCCCGGAACCGAAGGCGGTGGATTGGCAAACGCAATCGTCGGCAGCTTGATGATGGTGGGTGCGGCTACTCTGGTGGCAACGCCGGTCGGAATTCTGGCGGGTATTTTTCTGGCCGAGTATGGGCAGACATCCCGATTTGCCGCGGCAACCCGGTTCGTCACCGACATCATGTTGTCCGCTCCGTCGATTGTGATCGGTTTGTTTGTCTACTCGATAGCCGTGGCGACTTTCCGGCATTTTTCGGGATGGGCTGGCGCGATTGCGCTGGCACTGATCGCCATTCCGGTAATCGTGCGAGCTACGGACAATATGCTGCAACTGGTGCCCGGCGGTTTGCGCGAAGCGGCGTTCGCGCTGGGAGCGCCTCGCTGGAAGGTCAATCTGTCGGTTGCGCTTCGGGCGGTCAAGGGCGGAGTGGTCACCGGCGTCTTGCTGGCCGTCGCCCGGATTATCGGCGAGACTGCCCCTTTGTTGTTTACGGCGCTGAACAATCAGTTCTTTACGACCGACATGGCCAAACCAATGGCCAACCTGCCGGTGGTTATCTTTAACTTCGCGATGAGCCCTTACGAGAACTGGCAGCAACTTGCCTGGGGTGGGGCGGCACTCATTGCACTGATCGTCCTGGCGATCAATATAGTGGCCAGAACTTTGTTCCGGGATCAGCAACGCCGATGATCGGCACTTTTGCGGAAATCTGATGACACAAGCGGTAATGGATCCTCAAGCGAATGGCCCGGCTAATGACGGCGCCGGCCAGGAGGATATGCAACTGGTAGCCGCGGCTGACGCCGTGATGCAAGTCAGGAACCTGAATTTTTTCTACGGCAAATTTCAGGGCCTGAAAGATGTTTCCTTCTCTCTGGAGCGAAACAAAGTGACGGCGTTTATCGGCCCGTCTGGCTGTGGCAAATCGACGCTGCTGAGAACCTTCAACCGAATGTTCGACTTGTATCCGAACCAGCGTGCCGAAGGAGAAATTCTCTTTCACGGCAAGAACGTATTGAAGAAAACCCAGGACGTCAATCTGCTCAGGGCCAAGGTTGGCATGGTGTTTCAGAAACCAACACCGTTTCCCATGACGATTCACGAGAACATTGCGTTTGGCGTGCGCCTGTATGAGTCCATGAATGCGCGCAAGATGGCCGAGCGGGTCGAATGGGCGCTGCGTAAGGCGGCCCTCTGGGACGAGGTCAAAGACAAGCTGAACCAGAGTGGACTGAGTCTGTCGGGCGGGCAGCAACAGCGATTGTGTATTGCCCGAATGGTGGCTGTGAAGCCGGAGGTTCTGTTGCTGGACGAGCCCACCAGCGCGCTGGACCCGATTTCGACCGCCAAGATCGAAGAATTGGTCACTGAGTTGAAAAACGACTACACCATCGCTATCGTTACACATAATATGCAGCAGGCAGCGCGGATTTCCGACTACACGGCTTATATGTATCTTGGCGAATTGATTGAGTTCGGCAAAACAGACGAGTTGTTTGTTAAACCTCGCAAGCAGGCTACTGAAGACTACATTACCGGCCGCTTTGGCTGATCGGAGTCCGATATGGACCACACTATCTCTCAATTCGACACCGACCTGGAATCTCTGCGCAGTTCTGTTACCGCTATGGCCGGGCTGGTGGAAGAGCAGTTCATGCGCTCGGTTGAAGCCGTTCGCGAGGCAGACCTTGATCGAGTGGCGCAAGTGCTGACCGATGAGGCAGAGGTCAATCGGATGCACATTTCCATTGATCTGCATTGCCATCAGATCATCGCGAAGTTGCAGCCGATTGCCGTGGACTTGCGTGAGATTATCGCGGTGCTTCATATGAATAATGACCTGGAGCGCATCGGCGACGAAGCCAAAAAAATCGCCAAGAAGGCGCGGGAGTTGCATGGCCGTTCCCTGCCTGTCGGTATCGAGCGAATCGACCAGATGTCCGAGATGGTCCGGGACATGTTGCGAACCGCGACCGACGCGTTTGTGCGTCAGGATGCTGATGCCTGTGAGCCGCTCTTAAAGCGCGATAAAGATGTCGATAAAATGCGCGACGAGCTTACGGTTGATCTGATCAAGACCATGTCTGATACACCCGCGTCAGTGTCTGAGAGTCTGGCACTGGTCTTTGTTGTGCAGTCGCTTGAAAGAGTTGGCGACCACGCCAAAAATATCGGCGAATATGTTGTCACGGTCGTCGAGGGTGTAGACCCTCGCCACCGGCGCAGCGTGGCCGCTGCTGCCCGGCGGGCCGCGGAAAGCTAGGCTGGCTTGTCAGCGCGGTTGATCCGGCTGCCAGGCAAGACCAGCGAGAAAGCACTACCTGTGCCGAGTTCACTCTCGACATTCAGTCTGGCGTTGTGGCGATTGGCAATGCGTTTGACAATTGCCAGGCCCAGCCCGGTCCCGCCTGTCGCTCGTGACCGTCCGCGGTCAACCCGGTAAAAACGCTCCGACAGACGGGGTAAATCTTCACGCGAAATACCGATGCCATTGTCGCGCACGGTAATCCAGCCGTCGGCGTTTTCTTTCTGGGACCATTCCAGTGAGACTGTCCCTTGCTCGGGGGTATAGCGCACCGCGTTGGTCAGAAAGTTGCGAATAGCGCTTTCAATTTCGGAGGCGCGGCCAATGATCCGCAGCCCAGGTGCCGGTGGTTCGCATCGAATGTCATGCTTGCCATTGGACAAGTCCCGCGCTTCGCCAGCCAGCGTGACAAAAAGCAGATTCAGGTCGATTGATTCGTCCAGCCCCTGCATGTCGGCGGCTTCCAGAGAAGACAGCGTCAGCAAGTCTTCGACCAGACGTTTCATGGTGTGGCTGTTGCGGGCAATCGTATCGAGGTATTCGCGCTGCTTGGCCGGCTCGAGTTCGATGTCGAGCATGGTTTCCGCAAACCCGCCGATCACCGTGACCGGCGTGCGGATTTCATGCGAAACATTGGCGACGAAGTCGCTACGCATCTGATTGAGCATCGCCTGTTCGGTAATATCGCGGCTGATTAACAGTCTTTTGTCGTCCTCGGTTTCATGAACCCGAATCTCGAATATGCGGCCCGGCGTGGCGCTCAGTTCGATTTCAAGCGGCGCCTCAAAAGCGCCGGTGCTCAGGTAGCGGGCGAACTCAGGCTGGCGAATGAACTGGGTGATTGCCCGGCGCGAGCCCGTGTTGCCGAGCAGCTTTTCTGCGGCGAGGTTGCACCACTGCACCACGTTCTGATCGTTGAGCACAATCAAGGCATCTGGCAGGCGATCAACCGACTCGCGAATCTGTTCGATCTCATCGGTCAGTTCTTCGCGGGCGACCGCCTCATCGCGCATGAACCGCGAAATTCGGTCAAACATTTCTCCCCAGAGCCCGGAGCCTTCGGGCACTGAGCGCGCCTGCGGCGCGAGCAACCAGTCATACAGACGCTGGGTATGAATGGTTTGCATGACGACGATCGCGATCATGGCAAATGACAAGACCAGGACGGCCCCTAACGGCGAGAAGAGCGCGATCACGCCCGCCAGGGTCAGTGAAACTGCCAGGAAAAACAGACTTTTGAACCACACCATGGCGAGCAGGCCTGAAAAGTTTAATTGGGTGCGAACCGATAGCCGCCGCCCCGGACTGTTTCGATTCGCTTGTCCAGCCCGCTGGGCCGTAGCGCGAGTCTCAGACGTCTGATATGCACATCCACTGTACGCTCTTCGATAAAGACACTGTCGCCCCAGACGCTGTCGAGTAAGCGGGCTCGCGACATGACCCGCTCCGGGTTGCGCATGAAGCAGCCCAGCAATTTGAATTCGGTCGGGCTAAGCTCAACCGGTTTGCCGGCGGCGTAAACCCGATGGGTTTCGGGCTCGAGACGCAGGCCGCCGGTTTCCAGAACATCATCGGTTTCGCCTTCGGCGCTGGTACGTCTGAGCAGCGCCTTGATTCTGGCGCCCAGTTCCCGGGGCGAGAAAGGCTTGGTCACATAGTCGTCAGCGCCGGCGTCAAAACCATGCAGTTTGTCCCCTTCCTGGGCACGCGCGGTCAACATGATGATCGGGGTCTGGCGGGTTGCCCCGGTCGCCCGCAGGCGTCGGGCGAAATCGACGCCGGAAACGCCCGGAAGCATCCAGTCAAGGACGATCAGGTCGGGCTTTTCTAGAGAAACCAGAGATTGGGCCGCGTCGGCATCCGGTGCTTCTGACACCCGGTAGCCGGCGTGTCGCAGGTTAACCGCGACCAGTTCGCGGATGGCGGGTTCGTCTTCAACGATCAGAATTCGTTCGTTCACTGGATTGTCACAATTGGGCTCGGGTCTGTAGAGTATGACGGCTCTTTGACAGTTCGATGACAAGCCGGCCGGCATGCGGCTAAAAGACCGCTATAAGTCGATTCTCCAGCAAAACAGACCGATTTTCGGCTTTTTTCGACCGGCTGCCGGCGACCGGCACAAACTGTGCCGGAAAATGCGACACTAACCGGATTCTGTCGCGTCTGTCGGAGATTCCGAGTGAATTCAAGTGGTCCCAAGCAACACGTGCTGGTTACCGGCGGCGCCGGCTATATCGGCTCTCATACGGTCGTTGAACTAATCAACGCCGGTCATTCGGCAGTGGTTCTGGATAACCTGAGCAATGCCAGTGCGGAGTCATTGAATCGGGTTGAGCGGATTACCGGGCAACGGCCGCGGCTGGTGAAAGGTGATATCCGCGATGCGAATCTGCTCGATCAACTGCTTGCCAGCGAAAAATTCGACGCGACTATGCATTTTGCCGGCCTAAAGGCGGTCGGTGAATCGGTTGAATTGCCGCTCGAGTACTACGACAACAATGTCAATGGCACGGTTGTCCTGCTCAACGCGCTGAAAAAAGCGGCTGTCAAGCGGTTTGTTTTCAGCTCCTCAGCCACGGTGTATGGCGATCCCGCGACGGTTCCGATTCAGGAGGACGCGCCTACCGGGCCGACGAATCCCTACGGTCGGACCAAATGGATGATCGAATTCATGCTGCGGGATCTGGCTGCTGCGGATCCGGACTGGGCAATTGCCAACCTGCGCTATTTCAATCCGGTTGGCGCTCATGAGAGCGGCCTGATTGGTGAGGATCCACAGGGAAAACCGAACAACCTGATGCCGTTTGTTGCGCAGGTGGCCGTCGGTCGCCGTGAAAAACTGGCGGTATTTGGCGCTGACTACGACACGCCTGATGGCACGGGGGTTCGCGACTACATTCATGTGGTCGATCTGGCGCGCGGCCATCTGGCGGCGCTGGACTACGCAGGAGCAAACAAGGGCGAGGTCACCGTCAACCTGGGCACCGGCAATGGTTATTCTGTACTCGACATGATCAAAGCGTTTGAAAAAGCCAGCGGTAAACCGGTGGCTTATGAGGTTGTTGACCGGCGCCCGGGCGATATCGCCACCTGTTATGCCGACCCGGCTCATGCCAAGGCCTTGCTGGGTTGGGCCGCCGAAAAAGGAATTGAGCAGATGTGCGCCGATGGTTGGCGCTGGCAGCAGGGAAATCCGAACGGCTTCGGTCTGCTGGATCAGGCAGCCTGAGGCTGTAACTGGTTAATTCTGGTTGAAAAAGACTCGCCTGCCTTTGAGGTCGGCGAGCTGGCGCAAGAGGGTCTGGAAATCCTCTTCGCTTTCAATCGGGTTTAAGTGCTCGGTATTGATGATCATCAATGGCGCATCGTCATAGCGATAAAAATAACGGCTATAAGCGTCCGCCAGGGTTCGCAGGTATTGCTCGGTGATATTGGCTTCCATGCGGATACCGCGCCGGTGCACCCGCTCGATCAGATAGTCCGCGGGCGCCTGTAAGTAAATTACCAGGTCTGGCGTTGGTGCTTGCGGGCGCAGGCTGTCATAGAGCGTCTGATACAGGTTCAGTTCGTCGTCATCAAGTGTCAGGCGCGCGAAAAGCGGGTCTTTGTCGAGCAGAAAGTCGCCAACCAGCGCTTGCGAAAACAGGTCTCGCTGCGCGATGTCCCGGAGCTGATTGACGCGCTGGAACAAAAAGAACAACTGCGTGGGCAGCGCATAACGATTGGTATCACGATAAAACCGTTCAAGGAACGGGTTTTCAGCCGGCTCTTCAAGCACCGGCTCAGCTCGGAAGCGTTCCGAGAATTTCAATGCCAGAGACGTTTTGCCTACGCCGATCGGCCCTTCAATAACAATGTGCCGATACTTCTCGAAGGGAGACGGGCCTGTTGCAGACGGGGAAAGAGGCGTTGACATGAAATTAGCAGGGCCTAGGGGCTCAGGCGCTCGATAGGTTGATCAGCGAGCCGGTTCAGCAGGGCATCAACCCGACCATAAGGCTCCAGAACCAGCGTTGGTGAAATTTCCGCCAATGGGGCCAGGACAAAAGCCCGTTGGTGCATACGCGGATGGGGCAGCGTCAGAAACGGCGTCGTAAGTTGCAGTTTATCGTAGATGAGCAGGTCGAGATCCAGCGTGCGTGGCGCATGTCGAAACGGCCGCTCCCGGCCGAAAGCCATTTCGAGATCAAGTAGTGTTTTGAGCAGCGCCGCCGGCCTCAATGTGGTTTCGATCCGGACCGCTGCATTGATGAAATCGGGGCCGGAGGCCTCGAAAGGCGCGGTGCGGTACAGACTGGACTGCGCCTTCAGGGTAATGCCGGGCAGTGCCGACAAGCGGGCGATTGCTGCCGTGACCGTCTGGGATGCTTCGCCAAGATTGGCGCCTACGCTGACAAACGCGACATGTTTTGTATCAGGAAGGATCATGGTCCGGGCGCGCCTGGGCGACCGGCGCGCTGTCGGCGTTTCTGGGGCGCCGTCGTCGCCGGTTTCTGGAGCGTTTTCGTCCACCGGCCGCGGGAGCGTTGTTGACCAGCGTCTCGCGGGCGACCGGGTCGGCATCAATGAAGTCCGTCCACCACTTGCCAAGCCCTTCATCGGCATTGCCGGTATCGCAGCGCAGCAGCAGAAAGTCGTAGGCCGCTCGAAATCGCATGTGTTCGACCAGGCGGTAAGGGGCTTGTCCGTTGCGTTTTTCGAACCGGGGCTGGAGCGACCAGATCTCTCGCATATCGGCCGTGAAACGTTTCTGAATAGCAAGTTGGCCGGCTTGTTCATCGAGTACTGAGTCAATCGCCTCCATCAGCGCGGGAATCTTATGTTCGCCAGCGGCGACACCTCGTTCCCAGCGCTGGTTGACCTGTTGCCAAAGTAAAGTGCCGAACAGGAAGCCGGGTGAGACGGTTTTGCCCTTGGCGATTCGTTCGTCAGTCCGTGACAAGGCCGCGCTGATGAATCGTTCCCCGTCGGGTTGCTCAAGGATGACATCCAGCAAAGGCAGCAAGCCTCGGTCCAGGCCCGCCCGGCGCAACTCATGCAGACAGGCCAGCGCATTCCCGGACATCAGCAGTTTGAGCATTTCGTCGAACAGGCGGGCCTTGGGCACGTTTGAGATGAGCGGGGCCAGCTCCTGCATCGGAGCGCGGGTCGCCGGCTCAACATCAAAAGACAACTTGGCGGCAAAACGGGCTGTACGCAGCATGCGCACCGGATCTTCGCGGTACCGGGTAGCCGGGTCGCCGATCATGCGAATGACTTTGCCCCGCATATCGGCAACACCGTCATGGAAGTCGAGTACTTCATCGCCGATCGGATCGTAGTAGAGCGCGTTGATCGAGAAATCGCGTCGCGCGGCATCATCGGTCTGGGTGCCCCAGACGTTGTCGCGCAGCACCCGCCCGTGGTCATCGGTTTCGGCATTGGACTGCAGCGAACGGAAAGTGGACACCTCAATGGTTTCACGCCCGAAAATGACATGAACAATTTGAAAGCGTCGGCCGATCAGGCGAGCGCGTCTGAACAGGCTGACGACTTGCTCCGGGGTGGCGTCGGTGGAGACGTCAAAGTCCTTGGGCTTGAGTTTGGCGATCAGGTCGCGCACCCCGCCGCCAACGACAAAGGCTTTGTATCCGGCCTTCCGAAGTGTTTCGCAGGTCCGCATCGCGGCGCTGGAGACTTCGGTGTGGTCGATACCGAGCTCCGAAGCCCGGTAGCGCTGAACTTTTCGGTTTAAGTGTCCGGTGGCGCGTTTTTTGCCCAGAATCCGGCCAATGAATTTACGAATCATTGTGGGTCTCGAACAATTGCATTACCGGCCATTGTCTGGCCTGGGCAATTGTGAGTAGTTTTTGATCGGGATTAACCGCAACCGGATTGCTGACCACTTCCAGCAAGGGCAGATCGTTGATTGAGTCACTGTAAAACCAGCATTGGTCGAAATCTTCTAGTTTTTGGCCCCGACTGGCGAGCCATTGGTGAAGGCGGGTGACTTTGCCTTCGCGAAAAGACGGCGTGCCTGTATGCCGGCCGGTATAGGCACCGGCTTGTTGTTCAAGTTCGATTGCCAGCAGATGCTCAATATTGAACGCTGTGGCGATCGGCCGGGTCACAAATTCGTTGGTTGCCGTCACGATGGCGGTGAGATCGCCGTTTTGTTGATGTTGTCTGATTAGCGTGCGCGCCGCATCGTGAATATGCGGGGTAATGCACTCAGCCATGTATTGCTGATGCCAGCGGTCAAGTTGTTCGCGGCTGTTTTGCGCCAGCGGCTTCAGTTGAAACGCCAGAAATTCTTCGATATTGAGCGTGCCAGCCTGGTATTGGGCGTAAAACTCATTGTTCTTGAGCTCATGGGCTGTCCCGTCAATCACACCCAGCCGACCAAGGAAGCTCGCCCACGCGTGATCGCTGTCAAGGGGCAAGAGCGTATTGTCGAGGTCGAAAAGGGCTAGGTGCATAGTGGTTTCGCAAGTTTATCAGGCTAGCTTGCTTTGTTGCCGGTTTCTTTCGAACTCATGCAACAGTCTGAGGGTTACCGGACGACGGGTCTGCAACGCAAACTGGTCGAGCGCGTCCAGATAGCTCATCAGGGCACGGATATCACGGGCTCGGTGCTCGAGAAGCCATTTGCAGACCGGCTGAATGTCTTTATGGCCTTGAGCGAGCGCATGTTGCTGCATAGCCTCGGATTTTTCGGCGTCGGACAGCAAGGCAATACCAATGACCAGCCCGGCAGCCAGCCGGGTGCGCAAGTCATCCCTGATGGTCATCCCGGCCGGCGGTTGTGGCGAGCAGACCAGCACGGTGGCGTCTTCCCGGGGCCGTAAGAGGTTCAACAGGTGAAATAACCGATGCAGCGGTTCGGCCGGCCATTGCTCGATGTCCTGGGCCAGGAAAACGGTGGCGCCGGCGGTGGGCTCGAATGATTCCGGATGGGCGGGGCTCAGCCAGCGGTGGCTGTCGGCCCGCTGCGCAGCAACCGACTGGAGCAAATGAGATTTGCCACTGCCGGGCGGCCCCCAAAACAAGACGGTGCGAGCCGGCACCTGCCCGGCGCCGATCGCTGCGGCAATCGAGACGGCTTCGGCGTTGGGTCCGACGACAAAATTGTCCAGCTTTGGTGCGGCGGTCTGCAGGATGTCGAGTGTTAACTGTTGCATGGGTGGAGGGATTTAGCCGGTCCGGTTAAAGAATTCGCTGTCCTGGTAGGCGTTGCGAACGCGTCGCAGGGCAACGGCAAGAATCGCAGCCAGTGGCAGTGCAAGCAGTACGCCGACAAATCCAAACACTGCGCCGAAAGCCAGTAACGCAAAAATAACAGCCACCGGATGCAGTCCGATGCGCTCGCCGACGAGGCGCGGCGTCAGGAAATAACTTTCAACGACTTGTCCGAGTCCGTAGACCACGCCAACGGAAATCAGGCCCGCAAGCGGTCCGAGTTGCAGCATCCCGTCAATTAGCGCGAACGTCATGCCCAGTGCGAAACCCAGGTAGGGGATAGCCATCAGCAGGCCGCTCAGCACGCCAATCGGAAGCCACAAATCGAAGCCGGCTATCGCCAGGCCGGCCGAGTAAAACACGGCCATTGCCAGCATTACCTGTAGTTGGCCACGTAAGTACTGCCCAAGCAGTTTGTCTACTTCGGACAGCAAGTCCTGGGACTGGTCCATCCAGCGTGGCGGAATCAGCGCCTTGAGCTGCACCAGAAGATGGTCCCAGTCCATCAGCAGAAAAAAGCTGACGATCGGAACCAACAAGACCAGGCTCAGGATTTCCAGCGCCGCCCCCCAGCCTGTTTTCGCGTAAGCCAGAACCTTGGCCGCGATGTCATCACCTAAATCGCTGAAATTGTCGGTCAGCCAGGTCCGGACGCTGGAGATATCCAGTTTTACCTCGAACCCGAACCGTTGCTGAATCCAGGGCAGCAAGCGCTCGGTAATGGTCGAGATCAGCGCCGGTAGCCTTTCTCGTATCAGGGCGATTTCCTGCTGCACGATCGGAATCAGGATCAGCACGATCAGCAACCCGCCCAGGACGGCCGTAGACAGAGTCAATATGACCGCCAGCGAACGGGGCACTTTATGGCCGGCTAGCCAGCGAACCCCGGGCTCAAACGCATAGGCCAGGATGGCCGCAGTGACAAACGGTGTCAGGACCGGCCCAAGCGTAAGCAGGGCAACAGTCAGCACGACGGCGATGCCGGTCCAAAGTGCCGTCTGAGTCTGGCGTGGAGTAAGTGGCATGGTGGTCCTTTTAGCCAAACACGGAAGTTTACTGCCAGCTAGAATGCCGGTTCAGACCTAGGTTGGTAACAACGGACCCGAGCAACGGAGAAATATGAATTCACCCCTGTCTTATAAGGCGTCTGGCGTCGATATTGATGCCGGTGACCGGCTGGTTGATCGAATCAAGCCTTTGGCCAAAGCGACCCATAGACCCGGTGTCATGGGGGGTATCGGCGGGTTTGGGGCGCTTTTTGAGATTCCGGCCGGCTACCAGCAACCGGTTCTGGTGTCCGGCACCGACGGGGTCGGCACTAAATTGCGACTCGCCATTGAGCTTAACCGGCATGACACGATTGGTATCGATCTGGTCGCGATGAGTGTGAATGACATTCTGGTGCAGGGTGCGGAACCCCTCTATTTTCTGGATTATTTCGCCACCGGCCATCTTGATGTAGAGGTTGCAGCCAGCGTGGTTGCTGGCGTGGCAGCCGGTTGTGAACAAGCCGGTTGTGCCTTGATGGGCGGCGAAACCGCCGAAATGCCCGGCATGTACCACGGCGGCGACTATGACGTAGCGGGTTTTGCGGTCGGAATCGTTGAAAAGACCTCTCTGATTGACGGGGCAAAAATTGCCGCAAACGATGTCGTGATCGGGGTTGCTTCGAGCGGCGCTCATTCCAATGGCTACTCGCTGGTGCGTCAGGTCATCGAGCGAAGTCTGGGCTCTGTGTCCGCTCAGTCTCTGACGATGGACCTGGCCGGAGAGCCTCTGGCTGACCGATTGCTGGCTCCCACCCGAATCTATGTCAAACCGGTGTTGTCGCTGATCCGCAATATCGGTGTTCACGGCCTGGTACATATTACCGGCGGCGGATTGACCGAAAACGTACCGCGGGTCCTGCCTGAGAGTCTGCAGGCCCGTATTGACCTCGGCAGTTGGCCGACGCCGGTGTTGTTTGACTGGCTTCAGCGTGAGGGTTCCATCGAACAGGCCGAAATGTTGCGGGTGTTTAACTGTGGCATCGGGATGGTGGTTATCGTCGCCCCGGAACGCGCAGACGAGGCAGTGGCAGCGTTACAGCAGTCTGGTGAAGCGGCATACGTGATCGGTCAGATCGAACCGCGGGTTGACCCGGGCACGGGTACGGTATTTGCCTGACTCAAGCGTGATTACGTCTCGTCTATCAGGCGCACCACTGGTCAGGTTCGTCATACTGCTGACGGTCGTGACACTGGTCGCGGCGTGCGCCAGCACCAGTCCGGTCTCTTCAGAGGCGTCACCGGGGAAGTCGCCTGACCAGAGCGCATCGGATAAGCCGGTCGAAAAAGACGCTTTGACCGACGTGGTCAACAAGATCACCGGCAAAAAACCGCCGCCGAACTACCAATTTGAGATCAAAGCACCCGAGTCATTGCTGGATTCGATCCGAACGCAGACGTTTGTCGGGCGCTGGCAGCGCCGCAAGGATTACAGCGAGTCGCAGTTTGAAGGCCTGGCCGCACAACTGGAAAGTGAGGTGTTGGCGATCCTGCGCTCCAAGGGTTATTTCAACGGCAAGGCGACAGTGACTGCGTCGGCCGAGAAGAAACACGTCAGTCTGGTAGTCAGAGCGGGCGCTCGCACGACGGTCAACCAGATGTCGCTGGACGTCGTGGGGCCGGCCAAAGACGATGCTCAGGTGTTGAAGTTTTCATTGTCTCGCTGGGCCTTGCCGGCCGGCAGTTTTTTTGACACGACCGTCTGGCAGTCGAGTAAGCGCAATCTGATCGAAGCCTTGCACCAGCAAGGGTATCTGCGCGCCAGGATTCAAAGCAGCAAAGCCAGGGTTGACCCAGAGTTAACCGCCGCGGCGCTGAGCGTTACCGTGGACAGCGGAAAGCGATTGCAATTTGGTGATCTGGAAATTGTCGGGCTGGAACGCTATGACTTGTTGACTGTAGCGGATTTGCGCCCATTTACTGAGGGCGATCCCTACACCTTGGATGTCTTGTTGCTTTATCAGGCCAGACTGCGTTCGGCCGGATACTTCAAAGATGTACTGGTGTTGCCGCGCCTGGATCTCGTCGAGAAAGACGAGTCGCTGATCCAGGTACCGATTCGGGTTGAACTAACCGAGCGGGAATCCAAGCGCGCGGCGATTGGGGTCGGTTACTCGACCGACGAAGGGCCAAGAGGGCAGCTTGGGCTTGAGCACCGTGACCTGTTCAATCGCAACTGGCAGTTGGAATCAGCGCTTGTGGTTTCTGCCAAGCGTCAACGGGCGTTTGCCAACATCAAGACACCGTACGATCATAATAATTATTTCAATGGCTTCGGTGGACGAGTCGAGAGCGAAGACATTGAAGGGCTGGTCAGTTCCTCCAGTAATACCTATATTGGCCGTGGACGGCGGATCGGCAACATCGAAACCTTCTTGTCCCTGCAGTTCCAGACGGAAGAGCAAAAAATATCGCCCGGGTCCGATTCCGAGGGCCGGGTTTTCTCGCAAAAAGCATTGGTGCTGGGTTACTCCTGGAATCTGCGCCGCCTGGATTCCACGATTGATCCGCGGCGTGGTTATACGATCAGCGCGCAGCTCTCTGGGGCCCGGCAGGATTGGCTTGCAGACCAGAGTTTCGTGCGTCTGTACACCCGCGCGATCCGATTCCAGCCAATGCCTGTCGGTTCGATGTTTGAGAAAGGCACGCTGGTCTTGCTGGGTGAACTGGGCCTGGTTTCTGCCGAGTCGCGCGAGGGAATTCCGTCAGAGAACCTTTTTCGCACCGGTGGTGCGCAGACGATTCGTGGCTATAGTTATCGGTCTCTCGGCGCGACCGATGCCGGCGCGACGGTGGGCGGTCGTTATGCCTTGCTGGGCAGCATCGAGTACCAGCACCGGGTCAGTGACCTGTATTCGTTGGCGACATTCTTTGACTACGGTAATGCGGTGGATTCACGCAAAGACTATGTGCCGTTTGCCGGGTATGGGATTGGTGCCCGGTTTCGCACACCGGTCGGTCCGGTCAATCTGGACCTGGCCTACGGGCATCAGGCGCGTCGCCTGCGGTTGCACTTTTCAGTCGGCTATACCTTTTAAATGGCCATCATGCCTTCCGCGCCTGCCCAACGTTCCTGGCTTGCCCGATCATTCCGACTGGGAGCACTCGGACTGGCGACTTTGCTGGTCGTGCTGGTGTTGGCCGTGGTCTGGCTGCTCAGCCCGCTGGGACTCGGGTTTGCGCTGGGTCAGGCGCGGCAGTTTGTCGCCGATGGTGGCGGCATCCTGATAACCGAGCGGGCTGGCGGCAGTCTGTGGGGAGGAGTCCAGATTGAACACCTGAAGTGGTCAGACGGCCAGACTTCGGTCGATCTCGAGTCCGTTCAAAGCCAATGGCGGCTGACAGATTTATTGAGCGGCCGGTTGACGGTTAGCCAGCTTGCCGTGGGCAGACTGAGTGTGCAATTGCCACCTGCGGGCGAACCGACGCCCCGTCAGGCCATCCCGATGCCTGGTTCTCTGAGGTTGCCGGTCGAGGTCAGTATCAATCAACTGGCCGTCGCCGATCTGGTCCTCGTGTCAGCCGACCCGCAAGGCGAGCCGCTGAAATTTTCTGATCTGCAGGTCGCGCTTTCTTATGCTGATGGCCATTATCAGGTTTCGCGGTTTGATTTGAAATCGCCGTGGGCGGACCTGTCTCAAGTTGAATTGCGAGTTGGCGCCGACCTGCCGCATGCCATTGAGTTGCAGGCCCGGGTGTCTGGCGAAATCCCGGCCAGTGAGGCTGAGCCAGCCAAGCCGGCAACGGTAAATCTGACCGGTCACGGTGATCTTGAGCAGCTAAGGCTGGCCGCGCAAATTCGGGCGCTGACAATGTTTGCGCAGGCGACCAGCACGTTGCGACCACTGGAAGTCTCGGCGTTGACCGCCGCGGATCTGACGGTAAGCGATGTTGGCTTGCAGAAAGTCGACGCTACTCTGCCGCAAACCGCGATTCAATTGTCAGCAACGTTGCGAACCGTCGATCCGCAAGGCCAGGCATTGCCTGGCTGGTTGCTTGGGTTGCAACTGGAGAACGCCGCTGCCGGGCCGTTACGCGATAAACGATTGCCGCTTGCGGGACTGTCTTTAGACGTTTCAATGGATGATCCGTTGCTCAAACCGGTTGAGAAAATTCAGCTTCGGCAGATTGATCTGCATCTGCCGGGTGAGTCAGTGGATAATCCGGGCCGGGTCACCGGGCAGATCGACATTGATCTGAGCGACCAGCAATCCATAGTCGGGATGAGTATTCCAACGGTTCTGGCCGAACTGGCTGTGAGCGGTCTTGATCTGTCGTTATTCGCCGGCGCCGAACTCAAGACCGCTATGTCGGGGCAAATCTCATTGCTGCGCAATGAGTTCAACCTTACTCTGAACCAGGCTGCCCAGAGTGCGGCCGAACGTCAGGCGAATCCGGACACATATTTTTCTTCGCTGCCGCCCGGCGATGCCTCGCTGGTTGCCCGTGGTTTTATCGAACAAGACCGCCTGCGGCTGTCTGACGTGCGGATGGCGGTCGGCGCCACCGAGCTGGCTGTGTTCGGCTCGGCGCAGGTCGCCAGCCCGTATCGGCTCGATCTTGGCGGTAAAATTGTCAAGTTGGACCTGAACCGCTGGATACCGGCTTCGGTTGAGATGCCTGCGCGATGGCGTAAAGGCACTATTTATGGCGGCTGGACAGCGCAGGGGGTTATTGATCCAGCGGCTGACCTGAGTGTGGCGTTGAACATTGACTCATCGCGGCTGGCGGGGCAGCCATTGCAAGCGGCAATCCGCACCGGTATCCGTATGGGCGCGGACGGCAAGCTGCAGTCAGTGCGTGCTCTGGACGCGTTGTTGCGCCTGGGGAAAAACAGATTCACCGCGAAAGGCAGTCTTTCGGGCGACCCGCCGGCGGCGAATGGGAAAACCAGAGGTCTGAAATTCCAACTCGACCTGAACGATCCCGCGGCAATCGAACCCAGTGTGCAGGGCAAGATAACCCTCGGCGGCGAGTTGACGGGCACGCTGGACAAACTGCGCGTCGGCGCTCGACTGAACGGCACTCGAATCCGCTATAGCCAGGCCGGACAGCCGAAGACTTCGCTGGGCAGTATCGAGGCCGACATGGCGCTGCCGGTAGCCTGGCCGTTTGCGCCCAAATCATCAATCAGCCTGACCAGCCGGTTACGCAATCTGCAGGCCGCCGGTCAGAAAGTCAGTGCGGCCGTCCTGCAGATTAAGGGGACGCCCGAGCGACACCAGATTGACTTTGATACGACAGCCGCCGGGCAGAAGCTGAATTTGTTGGCGCGAGGACGGGTTGAGTTGCAGGACTCGCCAGTGTGGGTGGGGACAGTCGAGAGAATTCGCTCCAGCGGCAAGCTCACAGTGCGCAGTACGCAGCCGATGGAGTTGCTGGCCTCGGCGCAAAACATACGGGTGGCGAAAGCAGAGTTGACGGTGCAGGCGGCACGTAGCGACCGGGGACGAATCTCAATCACGCAGGCCGTGGCAGCATTGGGTGCGGCCCCGGCGTTCACGGTGCGCGGCGGAATGTCCGGTTTGCCTATTGCTGAACTCGTCGGCGCGTTTCAGGCTGAGCCCTTGCCGGAAGAACTGAGCGGCTTACGCCTGAGCAGCGAATTCCAGTTGTCAGGGACCGGTGTCGAGGATCTGACCGGTCAGTTGTCGGCTAGTCTGAATGAAATCAGGTCGAAAAAGAAACTCCGCCTGGGCGGGCGAAATGAAGCGGTATTCCGCTTCAAGCTGGGTCAGCTGGATGGCGACATTGATCTGACGCTGCCATCGCTCGCTTTCTCGCGCAAGTTCACCGGACCCGGCTGGGTAATCGACGGACGCGCCAGTCTGGCCGGCGTTGTCGCCGGGACGGTTGCAAAACCCACTTACGATGTCCAGTTGACGGCAACCGACTTGTCTTTGCTGCAACCGTCACTGGGCTGGCGTCTCGATAAAGGGGTTTTGCGTGCCCAGGTGTCTGATTCAAAACTTGCTATCGAGGCGTTACGTCTGCAGTCGGGCGATGGCAAGATTGAACTGTACGGGCAGGCGGATCTACTGCCCCCTGCGGTCGCACGCCGCCGAAAATCGACGCTGCCAATCGATGGTCGGTTTGAATTGAATACCGACAGGTTTGTCGTGCCGATCGGGCCGGGGCAGCGGCTGATCTTGTCGGGAAAGACCGAATTAATTGCCAACCGCGAGGGGTTGTCATGGCGTGGTGACATGAACGCCGATGAGGGCTTGATCGAAATCGCCGGTTCCGGGGCGCCGTCTTTACCCGATGATGTTGAGGTCGTCTCGGCGAATCCGGTGGCCAAGCCAGCACCCCCGGCCGAAGAACCGGATGCGGGAATCAGCGTGGCAACCTTGTTGAATATCAATCTGGGCAAAAACCTGCGCGTACAAGGTGGCGGTGTGAATGCCCGCCTGACCGGCTTGTTGCAGTTAAAAGGCAATCTGCCGGCCGATCCGCGCGCGGAAGGTCTGGTCAAGATAGTGGATGGTTCTTACCGTGCTTACAGCCAGGACTTGCAGATCAACGACGGGGACGTTCGCTTTAACGGCCCGATTGATAACCCGGCGCTGAACATCGAGGCGAGTCGCCCAAAGTTGCCAGTCACGGTGGGCGTGGCAATACGGGGAACCGCGCTAAGCCCCCGTATCGAACTCTATTCAGATCCTTCCATGTCTGATGCTGAGAAGCTCAGTTGGCTGGTACTTGGTGTGCCGATTGATAGCGCGCAAAGTGGTGCCCAGTCACTGGCGCTGAAAGAAGCGGCTTCGCGTTTGCTCGGCCAAGACGATGGCAGCGTATCGGGCGGCGGTTTTTCCGACAAACTGGGGCTGGATTCACTCGGTTTCGGTTATGCATCCGAGACCGGTCAGGCACAGGGCGTGCGCGACAGTGGCGCCCCGACCGGTCTGCCTGGCGCCGGGGGGCAGACCTCTGCCAGTGCCTACCAGGAGGTAGTGACGCTTGGCAAGAAATTGTCAGATCGACTGAGCGTCAGTTATGAGCAAGGGGTTCGCGGTTTGTTCAATCTGCTCAGGGTGCAATACGAACTCAACAAGCGGTTGTCCCTACGGGCCCAGACCGGCAGTGAGAACGCGGTTGACCTGCTGTACTTCTGGTCGTTTGACTAAACCTTAATCCGTCGCCGGGTCTATCACCTTCAGAACAGCAGGGAAGTACTCATTGGCGAACCCCGCCGCGCGGCTTGCTTCAAAACGCTCCATGACCAATTCAGCTCCCGCCGCGTCGATCCCGGCGCTTTGCGCGAGCGCCAGCGCATAGCTCAGGTCTTTCTTGGCATAGTCAGTCGGAAAAGCGCGCTCCGGGAAGGTTCTGGGCAGCATTGCTTTCATGCCATGGTTGCGCAATGCAAAGCTGTCGCCAGAGCCTTTGGACATGACCGACAGCAAGACCTCTTCGCTCAGCCCGCTGCGTCTCGCGATGCCCATGGCTTCGGCCAGGGCGCAGACATTCTGAAACAACACCATATTGTTCAGAATCTTGACGATTTGACCGCAACCGGCGTCACCGCAGTGGTTGATCTCACTGCCCATACAGGCGAGAAACGGTTTTATGAATTGAAACGTCGCTTCGTCGCAGCCGACCATGATGCTCAGGTCACCGCGGATTGCCGCTTCCCGTGTACGGGCAACCGGGGCGTCAGCGAATCCGATCTCCCGGGCCGCACACTGAGTGGCCAGCGCCCGGGTCAGTTCGACCGGCGAGGTGCTCATATCGACCAGGGTGGTGCCGGGTTTCATGTGGGCGAGCAGCCCGTCCGGGCCAAGACAGACTTGCTGCACGGCGCTGCCATCGGGCAATGAGAGGAATACGATGTCACAACGGCCGGCCAGGGCGGCTGTTGAGTCAACGGATTCGACTCCGGCGGGTTTGAGTCGGGCAAGCGGTTCGGCCGCCCGGTCAAACGCAATGACGGGGCCGGGTAGCTTCTTGGCGAGGTTTTCGCACATGGGCTCACCCATAACACCCAGGCCGATGAAGCCGACGCGCGGCGAATTGTCTGTCGTCATTTCTGTCTTCTCTTTGGGATTCGAAACCCTGATCGTACAATTGACTGCTCAGGAGCCGGATTGACCCGTCGTTGGCTCGTCGTTAGCCTGTCACCAACCCGATCAATCTGCCAAGAATCTCGTTGTTGCCTTGGAGTTCGCATGAAAAACCGCCGCTCACTAATTGCTTCAGTTTCATTGTCTCTGATGTTTTTCTGCGGTGTTTCGGAGGCTGGTGAGGCCGACGTCCTGAATGCCGTGGCCACCTCTACCGGGAGCAGTAGCTGGCGCTTTGATGTCACGATCAAATCCAATGACAAAGGTTGGGACTATTACTGCGACCGATTCGAAATCGTCGGGCCTGATGGCACCGTGCTCGGGACCCGGATTCTGGCGCATCCACATGTCGGTGAGCAGCCGTTTACGCGGTCAGTCGGAGGCGTCAGGATTGCGGCGGACATCAAATCGGTGACGGTTCGCGCCGCAATGAAACCAGACGGCGCAGGTGGCGACACTTTCACCGTGAAACTGCCCTGAAACAAAACACCGCGGTTACTTCCGCAAAGTGGTGACTACCTGGACTTCGCCGCTATGCAAGGTGCGATGAACCGGGCATTTATCGGCAATGCCGAGCAGGTATTCTCGCTGGGCATCGTCGAGATCGCCGGCGAATTCAATATGTCTTTCAATGCGATCGACCTTGACCGGAGACTCTTCGCAACCCGAACAGTCAAACGCATGCACTTTGTCATGGGTGCAATCGACCGTGATTCGCTCAACTGGAATTTTTTTGCGGTCTGCGACCATGCGAATCGTCATGGCTGTGCAGGCACCGAGCGCCGCCTGTAGCAACTGGTAAGGGCTAAGCCCCAGATTCGTGCCGCCAACCGATACCGGTTCGTCAGCAAGCAAGGTGTGGTCGGCGGTACTGACCGTGTTGGCAAACCGGCCTGTGCCCCGCTCACGGGTACGAACCAGCTCGGGCGGGACAGGCTCTGCCTCGGTTCGAGATTCCGGCAGGTAGCGGCTTGCCCAGGCGCTGATGACCTGTGCGGCATACTGGGCGTCAGCTTCTTTGTTGAGCAGATGGTCGGCATCATCGAGCGAGACGAAAGATTTCGGATGATTGGCTACGGTGAAAATCCGGCGTGCGTTATCGACATTGACCGTACCGTCATGAGCCGAGTGCAGGATCAGCAAAGCCCGTTTCAGGCCGGCAATACGCTGTTGTTGCGGCTGGCCACACAAGTCGTCGATGAACTCGCGGGAAATTGTGAACGGCCTGCCAGCGATCGAGACTTGCGCCTGACCTTGTTGCTCAATCAGCGCGAGGTCTTGCTCGAACTGAAGGCGGACATGTTCCGGGTCGAACGGCGCACCAATCGTGACGACCGCTGTGCACTCCGGGACTTTGTCCGCTGTGGCCAGCGTGGCCGCGCCGCCTAGGGAGTGGCCAATCATCAGCGCAGGCGCTGCATAGTGCTCACGCAGCCACTGCGCGGCACTCAGGATGTCATCAATGTTGGACGAGAAAGTGGTGTTGCCGAACTCGCCGCCGCTGCCACCCAGGCCGGTGAAGTCAAACCGTAAAACGCCGAAGCCTTGTTCTACCAGCGCACGCGCGATATATGCCGCCCCCTTGGTGTCTTTGGAGCAGGTAAAACAATGCGCGAACAACGCATAACCGCGCGGCGTAATGTCGGGCAAATCGAGCCGGGCTGCGAGCTTGTCGCCCTGGGCGCTGGGGAATTCAATCCGAAGGCCGGCATTGCGGTTGTTGACAGACATGGTCACGAGTCCTGGTCGGGAAGCCCGGGAGGGCGGTTGCGATGTTAGTACTCGGTCGGGGCGTCAGACTGATCCTGACGAGCCGGTTCAGACATAAGCATGAGGTTCACCCACAGTGACCCGGTGTAACAGGCGGCGATGGCCTTCATAGCCACCGGTGGCGCGGTGATTCAGGCAGCGGTTATCCCAGATGGTGAGCATTCCTGCCTGCCATTGATGGCGATATATAAACTCGGGTTGCTGAATGTACTCAAAGAGTTCTTTCAGCAGATCTGCGCCGGACTGCTCTGACATGCCAGCGATGCCAATCGTATAAGCCGGGCTGATGAACAGAGCCTGTTGTCCGGTTTCAGGGTGAACCCTGATCAGCGGATGCTCCTGGGTGGCCAGCGCGGAGTCGCTGGCGGTAATGTTCATGGACCGGCCGGCGTCGGCATCGCCGTAGCGGCCGTTGCGCGCATAGCCGAGTTTTGCCGAGTGAATGGCGTTCAGTTTCGATAGCGCGGCCAGTTTGCTGGCTGGTAAGGCTGCACATGCGGCAATCAGGTTTTCAAACAGCGTGTCGCCACCGGTCGGCGGTATTTCAACCCCGTAAAGCATGGTTGCCGAGGGCGGTTGCGCCAGAAAACTCCAGTCCGAGTGCCAGTTATCGGCAAAAATTCGCGCTTTCTCGTCGGGTTCGCGACGAACTTCCACAACCCGGGGCTGCTCGGGCAGGCCGACCAGATACGGGTCTTCACTTTTGGGGCCCAGCCGGTCGGCCAGCGCCAGCATTGATTTCGGGGTGAGTGCCTGATCCGGCAGGTTAATGACCTGGTGCCTGAGCCAGGCCTGGCGCAGCTCGGTCAGGGCTTCGTCGGTCAGCGGTCTGGATAGATCAATGCCGCGAACTGTCGCGCCACAGGTTTGCCCACTGGGCTGGATGTCTAAGGCCATTGTAGATTCCTCCGGTATACGGCAGACCTTACTACGAATGGGTTCTGTCCGGCTATTGGGTCACGGCACTTGTACGCAGACGGCCAAGACTTCGGCGCCATACTGCGCCAGCTTTTTCTCGCCGAAACCCGAAATCTCGGCCAGATCTTCGGTGTCGGCCGGGTTGCGCTCTGCGATGGCGATCAGTGTGCGGTCATGAAAGACCACATAGGGCGGAACGCCTGCAGTCTTGGCGGTTTCCCGCCGCCATTCGCGCAGCGCTTCAAACCGGCGTTCGCCGTCAACATCCAGACTGACATCACGCGGAGCCGAGGCGGGCGTCGCGCGTTTGCTGCGTGAGCCCGCGGCTTTCTTGACTGACTCCCTGAGTTGTATTGGCTGCTCCCCGCGCAGTACCGGCCGGGCTTGTTCAGTGAGCCGGAGCGAACCGAACTGCTGGTGATCGACATCAATCAGACCGGCCGCAATCGCCTGGCGCAGGTAGGCACGCCATTGCTGCGCGCTCAGATCTGCTCCGACGCCGAAGACTTTGAGGTCTTGGTGATTGAATCGCTGGACTTTGACATTGTCCTGCCCGCGCAGCACATCAATGACATGGCCGCTGCCAAAGCGCTGCCCTGTCCGATATATCGCTGACAAGAGTTTTTGCAGAATTGCCGTGCCGTCAATAGTGACCGGTGGATCCAGGCAGATGTCACAGTTACCGCAACGCCAGCCATCGGGTTGTTGTTCGTCAAAGTAGGCGAGTAATCGCGCACGTCGACACTGGACTGTTTCGCACAGTCCCAGCATGGCATCAAGTTTTGCGCCCGAGACTCGCTTGTGAATTTCATCAGCGTCGGAGTCATCAATCAGGCGCCGCTGCTGGACAACGTCTTGCAGGCCATACACCATCCAGGCCTGGGCAGGGTCTCCGTCGCGTCCGGCGCGCCCGGTCTCCTGGTAGTAGCCTTCAATGCTTTTTGGAAGATCGAGGTGGGCGACAAACCGGACGTTGGGTTTGTCTATGCCCATGCCGAATGCAATCGTTGCCACGATAATGCAATCATCCAGCTCCAGGAACCGGCGTTGGTGTTCTGCCCGGGTATCGGTTGCCAGGCCTGCATGGTAGGGCAGTGCGTTATAACCGGCCGCTTGCAGGGCGAGCGCGGTTTCTTCGACTTTGCGCCGGCTCAAACAATAAACGATTCCGGCGCAGCGTCCTTGCTCGCCCAGAAAACTCAATAACTGGCCGCGCGCTTCGCGCCGTTCGATAATGGTGTAACGAATATTCGGGCGGTCAAAACTGGCGACAAAAACGCGCGCGGTTTCCAGCCCCAGGCGTTCCTGGATTTCGCGCCGCGTCGTGGCGTCCGCCGTGGCGGTTAACGCAATACACGGCACGTGCGGAAATCGATCTCGCAATACTGCAAGCTGAGCATACTCAGGCCGAAAGTCATGGCCCCATTGCGAAACACAGTGGGCTTCGTCAATGGCGATTCTCCCCAGCCGGCAGTGACTGAGCAATTCCATTCCGCGTTCGCTGAGAATGCGTTCCGGCGCCATGTATAACAAGTCGATTTGGCCGCTCCGCGCATCGGCTTCGACCCGGCGGATCTCATCACTGCTGAGACTGGAGTTGAGAAACCGTGCCTGAATACCCATCGCATTCAGCGCTTCGACCTGATCCTGCATCAGGGCGATCAGAGGGGAAACGACAATGGTCAGTTCTGACTGCAGTAGCGCCGGCAACTGATAGCACAATGACTTGCCGGCGCCGGTCGGCATCAGGATGAGGGCATCGCCACCCGTCACAACATGCTCGATGATCGACTCTTGCAACCCCCGAAAACTGTCATATCCCCAGTATTTCTTGAGTTGGGTCAGTGCCTCCTGAATCATTGGCCGACAGAAGACTCTAGCGGCCACAGCCAGGCCGCGCCGCGAACCCCTGAAGAGTCACCGTGTTTGTTCTTGACCAGGCGCGTATCAATGCGGTCGGAGAACACATGCGGACCCCAGACTTTGGGGATCCGGTCGTAGAGTTCGTCAACATTGGACATGCCTCCGCCAAGCACAATGATTTCAGGGTCGAGCACATTCATGATGCTTGCAAGCGCGCGCGCGGCGCGATCAATGTAATCGTCGAAACACTGATTGGCCAGCGCCTCACCGGCTCTGACCCGGGTCATGACTTCGCGGGGCAGTATTTTCTCTCCGCCAGCGCGCTGATAACTTCTGGCAAAACTGGGGCCCGATAGCCAGGCTTCGGTGCAACCGGCCCGGCCGCAATAGCAGTTTGGTCCGGGGCGCTCGTCATCGCGGGGCGCGGGTAAGGGGTTGTGGCCCCACTCGCCGCCGATGCCGTTTATGCCTTCGACAATCTGGCCGTTGATAACGACACCGCCGCCGCAGCCAGTCCCGAAAATGACACCGAAGACATTATTGCTGCCGGCCGCCGCGCCATCGGCCGCCTCCGAGAGGGCAAAACAATTGGCGTCGTTAGCCAGGCGGACCTCGCGTTGCAGGCCAAGCTCGAGGTCTTGCTTAAGCGGAAAACCGTTCAGTGCGGTTGAGTTGGCGTTGCGGACCATGCCGGTTGCAAGCGACAGGGAGCCTGGAATTCCGATGCCTACGGTGCCTTGGACACCGAGTGTTTTTTCGGCCGCCAGCACCAGATCGACCAGGGTTTGAACCGTTTGCCTGTAATCGCCGGCCGGTGTCTGGGTCCGCTCACGCAGCGCAACTTCCCCGTCGGCCTTCAAACCGACGATTTCGACCTTCGTGCCGCCTAAATCGATGCCAAATCGCATAGTAGGGTGTTCCTTTTGCAACGAACAAAGGGGCAAGGATAACTGACCCTGATGCAGCGCATACAATTAGTCGGGAGGCCTAGCCCGGCGCCGTTAGGCCGATCGGGCCAGTTTTTAGCCTGGACTAATTGGATTTTCGAGTAAACATATATGGTGCCAACAGCAACGCCCGGCAGCCTCGCTGCCCAAGCCCTGCTCGTGGAGCGATTGATCGACCAGCACCGCGACTTTGCGTTGTTTCTTGATGTAGATGGCACGTTAATCGACATTGCCGACCGGCCTGATACGGTTGTGGTCCCTGATGCTTTGCCGGCACTGATCGCGGGCTTGTCCAAGCACCTTGATGGGGCGCTGGCGCTGGTTAGCGGGCGGACCATTACCGAGCTGGACCGTCTGTTTACGCCGATTTCGCTCGCCAGTGCCGGCGGACACGGGGCCCAGCTAAGACTGCAGGCGGGCGAGCCGGTAATGACGGCTCAGGTCGATTCACCGCTGCCGGCGTTTCTGATCGAAGCTGTTGCCGCACTGGCGCAGTCCGATCCCCGGCTGCTGTTCGAGAACAAGAGCACCAGCGTGGCACTGCATTATCGCGGTGCGCCTGAGCTGGCTGAGCCGCTTCGCGCCAGGGTCGACGAGTTGCTGGCTGATGCCAGAAAACGGACTCATGAGTCTCCCGACCTGATCGCCGGCAAAATGATTTACGAAATCAAGCCCGCCGGTTTTGACAAAGGGTGGGCAATCTCGCAGTTTTTGAAGCAACCGGCTTTTGCCTCCCGAATGCCCATTATGATTGGTGACGATACAACCGACGAAGCCGCGTTCGCGCAAGTCGCCAGGTCCGGTGGCTTGTCACTAGGCGTTGGCCGTGAACTGACTGGCGTAGAAGCCGTTTTTGATAGCCCGGCAGGGGTACGTCTGGCGCTCGCCGAGGCGCTGACCCGGGCCCTGAACAGGATGTTGTCCGCATGAATGATTTTCAACCCCTGGATCTCGGTTTGGTCGGTAACGGCCGGGTCGCTGCATTGGTCAATCCACTGGGCCGTATCGTCTGGTGGTGTTATCCGCGGTTTGATTCAAACCCGGTGTTTTCTCGCCTGGTGGCTGGTGATGAAGAAAAAGGCTTCACCGACGTTGTGCTGGATGGCCAGGTCAGAACCGAGTCTTCCTACGAGCGCAATTCGGCGATTATCCGAACCGAGTTACACGATGATCAGGGCAATGCGGTGCGCATTACCGATTTCGCGCCTCGTTTCAAGATGTACGGCCGTAATTTCAGGCCAGCTCAGATCATGCGGATCATCGAGCCGATCGCCGGCCTGCCCAGAGTAACCATCCGGGTGCGCCCGACGTTCGACTACGGTCTTGAGTCAAAGGGACGCGCCGGCTCCAATCACATTCGCTACAAACTCGGTCATGACTCCATGCGCGTTACCACTGACGCGTCGCTGTCGTATGTTCAGGACGAGACTGCGTTTGCGCTCATGCGGCCGGTGACCCTGGTGTTCGGTCCAGACGAGTCGTTCAACGATGCCCCGGATGCCACGGCCCGCGACTTCCTGGATCGCACGCTTTCGTATTGGCGTGACTGGGTGCGCGCGCTGGCCGTCCCGTTTGAATGGCAGACGGCAGTGATTCGTTCGGCAATTACGCTGAAGCTCTGTTCATTTGAAGAAACCGGGGCCATTGTGGCCGCGCATACCACATCGGTTTCTGAGGCACCTGATTCCGAGCGCAACTGGGACTATCGCTATTGCTGGTTGCGCGATGCCTACTTTGTGGTTCAGGCTTTGAACCGGCTGGGCGCAACGCGCACGATGGAAGGCTATATTGACTACATCGCCACAGTAGCGGCTGGCGCGGCCAAAGATATCAAACCGCTATACGGTGTGGTTCCCAACGCGCCACTGGAAGAGCGGGTGGCCGAAAATCTTGCTGGTTTCCAGGGGCAGGCGCCGGTGCGGGTTGGCAACCAGGCCGCCGAACAGAATCAACATGACGTCTACGGTTCAATCGTTCTGGCCGTGATGCAGAGTTTCATGGATCAACGTTTGCCTAACCTCGGTGATGAAGGCTTGTTCCGTCGTCTCGAACCGCTGGGTGAACTGGCGGCTCAATTGGCGTTTGAGCCAGATGCCGGCATTTGGGAGTATCGCGGACGTCGGCGGGTGCATACCCATTCGGCCATTCTGTGCTGGGTTGCCTGCGACCGGCTCTCCCGGATATCGCATGGCCTGGATCTTGACGGGGATTCCAGCCGCTGGCGCCAGGAAGCCGACAAGATTCGTGAACGAATTCTGACCGAGTGCTGGAGCGAGAGCCGCCAGGCGTTTACCGCGGCAATCGGCACCGAAGATCTTGATGCCAGTGTTCTGCTCATGCATGACCTGGGCATTATCGAGGCGCAAGACCCGCGCTTCATCAGTACTGTCGAATGTATCGGTCGCGAATTGAATCGTAACGGCCATATGCTGCGCTATGCCGCAGCCGATGATTTCGGTGAACCCGAGACTGCCTTTCTGGTGATCAAGTTCTGGTACCTTGATGCTTTGGCATCAATTGGTCGTGAGGACGAGGCGCGCACTCTGTTTGAGTCGTTACTTGCCTCCCGAAATCGATACGGTTTGCTGTCTGAAGATTTGCACCCCGAGACTGGTGCACTATGGGGCAACATTCCACAAACTTATTCGATGGCCGGTATTGTCCAGTCGGCAATGCGCTTATCGAAATCCTGGGAAGAGGGTACATGGCTAGGCTCGTCGTAATTTCCAATCGCGTTGCAGTTCCTGATGCTTCCGGCAAAACCGCACCTGGCGGTCTTGCAGTTGCCATCGACGCAGCAATGCGCGAGCGGGAGGGGCTTTGGTTTGGGTGGAGCGGACAAGTCTCAGAGAATCCACCACCGCTGCGGCACAACAAAGTTGGTAACGTCGACTACATCCTGACCGACCTGCGGCCAAACGACTTCCAAGAGTACTACAACGGTTTTGCCAATCGCTCTCTCTGGCCGTTATTGCACTACCGGACCGACCTGGCTGAATTTCAGAATACCGATTACAAAGGCTATCAGCGGGTCAATGAGTTTTTTGCCGACCGGCTGATGTCGCTACTTGAGCCAGATGATGTCATCTGGGTTCATGACTACCACTTGATGCCAATGGCGCATGCGCTGCGCCAGCGCGGCTGCAAAAACCGGATTGGTTTTTTTCTGCATATTCCTTTGCCACCGCCGGATCTGCTCAAAACGCTGCCAAAACACCAGTCTGTCATTGGCACCCTCGCTGACTATGATCTGGTCGGCTTTCAGACCGAATCTGATGCGGCCAATTTTGCCCGCTATATCACTGGCGTTATCGGCGCCTCAACCCAGGATGGACGACTGTACCGCCTGGGCGAGCATTCATTCAGGCTTGGCGTGTTTCCGGTCGGTGTTGAACCTGACCTGTTCAGGACCGAGGCCGAGCAGGCTGCCGGCTCGACATTTATCAGCGAGCTTGATGACAGCTTGCGGGATCGGCAACTGGTGCTGGGGATAGACCGGCTGGATTACTCAAAAGGCATCATGCACCGGATCGTGGCGTTCGAGCGCTTCCTTGAAACCGTGACCGACTGGCGCGGTAAAGTCACTTACCTGCAAATTGCCCCCAAGAGTCGCGAGGACATTCCCGAGTACACCGACATGTACGAGCAGGTGAACCGGGCGATTGGTGAGGTCAATGGCCGCTACGGCGATGTTGGTTGGGTGCCGGTACGCTATGTCAATCGAAACTACCAGCGTCGTTCGGTTGCCGGCATGCTCAGACATGCACAAGTGGGCCTGATCACGCCTTTGCGTGATGGCATGAATCTGGTGGCGAAAGAATTCGTTGCGGCGCAAGACCCGAAAGATCCTGGTGTGCTGATTCTGTCGGAATTTGCCGGCGCTGCTGAGGAACTTGAGGCGGCGTTGCTGGTCAATCCGCACGATCGGGATGCCATGGCAGAGGCGATTGCGCAGGCGCTCAATATGTCTCTTGAGGAGCGTCAGGCCCGCCATTCTGAAATGTACGCCACACTCGAAGCGAACGATATTCGCTATTGGGCACGCTCGTTTCTTGATGCGCTTACCCGGCCGGGCCGCGCGACGAACTGGTTGAGTAACTGGGGTGTTGCCGGCCGCTAGGCTGGCCGATTCATGGCGGCGCCAGCGTCCCTTCCCACTACCGCTGACACCGATGGCGAGGCCTGGTGGCAGCAGGCTGTAGCCAGTCTTGAACTTGGCGGGCCGGTCGTCTGGTTACTGATCGCATTGGGTACTGTTGCGCTGACGATCGTGCTGCTCAAGCTCTGGCAGTTCTCGGTAGCGCGCCTGACTCATGACCGGCTGGTAGAGAGCGCGTTGCGAGACTGGCGTTCCGGCCAGCGGGATCTTGCAATAGAAACACTCCACGGTGCTGACACGCCTCGGGCGCGAGTTGTGCGAACGGCAATGAACGGTTTGCTCGATGGTGCTCCCGAAGCGCTGGTCAGGGAAGAAACCGAGCGGATTGGTAGTGCGGAACTGGCGAGTCTAGGCTGGTATCTGCGGCCCCTGGAATTCATCGCCACGGTTAGTCCGTTGCTGGGATTGTTAGGCACGGTTATTGGCATGATCGCCGCTTTTCAGGGTATTGAAGTTGCCGGGAACCAGGTTGACCCGGCCGTCTTGTCCGGTGGTATCTGGGTTGCTTTGCTGACCACCGCTGTCGGCCTGTCGGTTGCAATACCGATTTCCTTCCTGCACGGCATGCTCGAGCGCCGCCTGGACCGATTCGCTCATTCGCTGGGAGATTGCGCGACACGGGTCTTTACCGCCGAAATGTCCGGCAAGACTGCTGTCAGACAGTCTCTCTCGCGGGTAGCCTGAGACCGGCATGACCGCAATACGATTTCGGTCAGGCTCGCGACGAGCGTCGCGTGGCGGCAAGGCGCTGAGTCTGACGCCGCTGATCGACGTAGTCTTTATTCTGTTGTTGTTCTTTATGCTGGCGACCAACTATCAGCACTGGCAGGCGGTTCCGGTCAATACTGCGGTGCTCGAGAGCAGCCCGTCTACTGATGAGGCGGCGTCCGTCACGATTGCGCTCAGGCACCAGCGATACTTCTGGGATAACGAGCCGCTTGATCAACCCGAGTTGCTGGCTCGTCTGGACGCGCGGCTCAGGAGGCAGCCATCTGTGACGGTAATTGTTGCGCCAGCGGCTCAGGCGCCCGTACAGACACTGGTTTCATTGTTGGAGCTGCTGCGGTCCGCCGGCATCGTCAATCTGTCGCTGGCTGTCAACCAGCCGGATAGCCCGTGAAGTTTGTTCGTTCGCAAACTGCCGCTACGCCGGACGACAGCAATCTGCTGCCGTTGGTTAATGTCGTGTTTCTGTTGCTGGTGTTTCTGTTGCTGGCAGGCACACTGGAGTCGACTGGTAAATCCAGGATTGAACCGGCGCTGTCGGTCAATGCAAATCCGGACCGCAGCGGAGAACTCAAACTCGGCCTGACGAAAGAAGGCGATTTACTGTTTGGCGGGGAGCCGGTCAGTCATGCGGAACTGGTTCAATTGTTGCGGGGTCGATTACCGGCGCGTGTTCAGATTCTGGCCGACCGTCGGGCCCATAGTGGGGATTTGCAAGTCTTACTGCAACTTCTGTCGCGACTGGGCTTTGAAGCGGTTCAGTTGATTACCCAGCGGTCAGGATCTTGAAACTGCATGCGGGTCACTGGCTAAGCGCTCTGGCACTTGTCATTGGATTAGAAATCAGCGCGGTCTGGGTGATCAGTCAGGTATTTGAGAAGCCACCCCCGGCTGCTGCAGCTTCTGTGCGTCAGGTCAGCCTGCGGCTGACGCCTATTGCGGCCGCAACACCAAGCCCTTCGGCCCCGATTGTCAAGCCATCAAAGGTGACCAGAGTGTCCGCAGAGCCGGCGCCAGCTCCGGCGTCTAAACCGGCCCAGGTCAAATCCAACAAACCCAAAAAAAGCCGAACTACGAAAGCCAGGCCAACCCGCGCCAAACCAGTTCGGCGTCAACAGGCCAACGTCGCGCCTGCTCAGGTCAGTCCAGCCAGTGCCAAACCAGCCAAAGCAGGGGTTGCTGCGGACAATCCCAGGCGGTCTTCCCCAAAGCCGCCGAAACCTGAGGCCGTTTCGCTCGAAACAGATGTTTTGCAGACTCCATCGCCGTCAGCCGTTGCCTCGACATCGGTTGTGGCGCTGCGAGACGCGAAGCCTGGCGAGGCCGCTGCCAGTCAGCCCGGCCCGCGCGACAATGCCGACGTGCAGATGGCAGCACTTAGTGACCCGGGTTTGCGAAGCAGCTATCAGGCGCTGATCGTCGCCCGATTACTGAAATACCGGCAATATCCGGACAAGGCGCGTCAGAGGGGGATGAGCGGCACTGTAACGGTTCAGTTTGAACTGACCGCCTCTGGCCAGATGGTTTCGCGTCGGATCGCGGCTTCATCCGGCTATCCGGTGCTTGATCAGGCTGCGATGACAATGCTCGAACGTGCCTCTCCGATGCCGCCGGTGCCCGATGGCTACGGCCCGGCACCGTATCGATTTACGATTCCGCTGGAATACGAACTGCAATGACCGATCGATTCGGATGTTTGCTTAACAAAGCTTCGTACTTCGTTGCACTGCAATAGCAGGCGGCTCTTAGGATCAAGGCTCATTGCTTTTCTGTTTGATTCTTCAAGGAGCCACCATGAGTACAACATCCAATCCTTCAGAAGCGGCGGTAGAGCCGCTGAGTCCGTTTCAGCGTCATGACGGTTGCCGACAGTTCACCCCTTTGCGAATCGCCATGATCGTTGTCGGTTTTCTTGTGTTCTGGCCGATTGGTCTTGCGTTGCTGGTCTGGACGATATGGCGTGATCAGATTCGGGAAACCAGGGTCTATCAAAAACTCTCCTCATGTCGAGGCCGCCACTCAGGCGAGCGCTCCCACCGCTCGGCGTTCATGGCGCGCCGTCCTAGTAACTCTGCACTTGCTTCATATCTTGAGCGTGAACAAGACCGTCTGAAAGCAGAGCAGGAAAAGCTCGCAGAGTTGGTGAAAGCATTTGAGGCGTTCAAGGATGCCGAAAGTCGCAGCGCCGATCAACGGGATTTTGATGCGTTCTTGCGTCAGCGCGACGGCGAACAGGCAGATTGATTTCTATCTGTTTGGTCCATCCGCTCCGGTGGCTGGCGCGCACCAGCGCGTCGTTCGCCGCCGTGGCGGTGTAAGCTTTGGGGCGATGACTGGGCATCCCCTATCTGGAGCTGACTGTGACAATTGAACTGAACAAAGAAACCCGCAAAGCTGCCGTTGAATCCATTCAACGCTACTTTGAGCAAAACATGGACGACGGCATTGGTAATGTAGCGGCCGGCGCCTTACTCGGATTTCTGCTCGAAGAAGTTGGCCCGTCCATCTATAACCAGGCAGTGCTCGATGTGCAGGAGCGGCTCCTGGCCAGGGTGTCTGAGGTCGACATCGAGGTGCACGAGGATGAGTTTCAGTTCTGGCAGAAGTTCGACAAGCGCGCACGCTCCGGGCGCTGACTCCCGGACCCCGCTTACTTCTGGTACACCCGCACATAATCCACTTCCATCCGGGCTGGAAAGCGGCTGTCATCAATACCGTTCTTACCGGCCCATGGGCCGCCAACCGCAAGATACATAATCAGCGTTGCGGGGTTTGCGGGCTGACCGGAGTTGGCAACCCAGCGGTAGTTCTCGCAACCGGTTTTGAGCCCGTCAATAAAGTAGCAAACACCAGTCTCCGTCCATTCGGCGCCGATTTCTATCCAGCGGTCACGCAGATTGTCTGGCGCCGTGTAAAAACCCCAGTCGGTATTGAAACCAGGGGCTGCGTAGACCCACTCGCTATTGCCTGAGGCGGTCTGCGCGCCACGAATTCGTCCGTGTTGGATCATCGTGTGCTGGTTCTCACCGCCGGTGCCATTGATGGGAGCCTCGAAGATGTCTATTTCTGGCGGCCAGGTACTGGTGCCTGTTGGCTCAAGAGATGGGTTCAGAAAGAGCGCAGGCCAGATACCCAGGATGTTGGGTAGTCTGACTCGCGAGGTAATGTAGAAGCTGCGCCCACCCGACGGCTTGAACACCTTCTTGCTGCGAATCGCGCCCGACTCGAAGCGCAGGTAACTATTGCGTCCGGTCCGGGTCGAGCGCAGCTTCAGCGAGCCGCCATAGACCTGATGCAATGCTTCACCTGTGCCGGCCGAAAAATCCCTGAAGCGTTGCTGTTCCTCTTCGTTCGCGTAGTCAAGCGTGCCCTGGCCGGCAAACTTTGTGCACTCGGCATCCGGGACTTGCAATGCCGGTCCGCCGCCATAGGGAAGTCGGGTACACCACAAACTGCGATCCAGGTTCGAGCCGTTAAATTCGTCGGCAAGGAACAGTTGGTCGTAACCCGCTGGACGGAAGTCTGAGTAAATCGGTGCTGGTGCTGGCGCTGGCGCCGGGGTCGGTGTCGGGGTAGGAGCCGGGGCAGGCGCCGGTACCGGCGCGGGGGTTTCTGCACTGGTTACCGAAAACCGTGCACGAACAGTTGATGCGCTGTTGGCCTGCCAGACGCCCTGGGCTTGCAGGTCGAATGCGACGATGCCTGCGGTTGCGATGAAAGCCTTCCGCTGGCCGCCCTCTACCCGCATTGAGTCAATCTGTGAGCCGTTGCTGTTGCGCAGATAGATGATGACTGCCGATCCAGGCGTTGAGCCGGCAGTATCAATCGAGTAAGAACGCCCCGCCTGCAGCTGTTGGCTGAAACGTTTGACTCCCAGCACCAGCTGGCTGGCGCCGACTGGCGCGGGGATGGATAGGCTATCGGTGTCAGAGTCGTACTGAATGCCGGTCGGCTTGCCACGCCAGTCGGCCCAGTCGCCGGTCAGATTGATTGACCCAAAACTGGCCGGCAAGACTTGCTGTTGAGCAGCGTTCTTGCTGGTAAAAAGGGCCTTGGTGGCAAGATTATGCGTCTCGTCGGATGCCGCAGTTGCGGCTGGCTCGGAACCGCAGGCTGCACTGATCAGGCCGACGATCAGCAAGCCAATTGGAGTGGCCGAACGTCTCGCGGGGCTTAACCGGTGTTTAGACCTGTTTCCGGCCATACTTTGTCTCCTGCATCAGGCTTGTTGAATGATATTTTTCAGCCTGAAATTCTAGGCCTTCCTTCTGATAACTCAAACTGACCACCACAATGGCCCGCTCATGAAGAAAACTCCTCCTGTCGCCGATAAACATCCGGTCGAGAAATCTGCCCACGGCGTGACCTGGACAGACGATTACGACTGGCTGCGAGCCGAGAACTGGCAAGCCTGTGTGCGCGACCCGGGCTTGTTACCCCAGCCTATTCACGACTATCTCGCCGCCGAGAACGAGTGGTATGACCTGCAGATGCAGGACACTGAGGATTTGCAGCAGACCCTGATCGCCGAAATGAAATCACGGATCGCGCCGGATGATCAGTCGGTGCCGGTCAAAGACGGGCCTTGGGCGTATTTTCATCGCTACCGGGCAGGGGACGAGCACCCGGTGTATCTGCGTCAGCCGCGCGACGGGGGCGCTGAGGAGACGCTACTTGATCTGAACGAGCTGGCCGCCGCGCATGAGTATTTTGATGCTGGTGACATTGACCACAGCCCGGACCATCGCTATCTGGCCTGGACAGCAGATACCAATGGCTCCGAATACTTTCGCCTGGCCATACGTGACTTGTCGAATGGCCAGGATATTGAGTTTATTGAGGATGTCGGCGGGGTGACCTGGGCAACCGGGACCAGTCTGTTTTATTCCCGAGTTGATGAATCACATCGTCCGAGCAAAATATTCTGGCACCGGCTGGGGGCGAATCCGGCTGAAGACGTGCTGGTGCACGATGAAGCTGATCCGAGATTTTTCTGCTCGGTCTGGACGAGTCGCTCCGGTGATTACGTGTTCATCGGAATCAACATGAACGACCAATCGGAAATTCGGTTTATTCCAACCGCGAATCCGGGGCAGACGCCGCAACTGATCGAGGTGCGAACTGAAGGCCTGGAATACGATGTCGAGCATCAGGGCGAGCACTTTATCATCCTGACCAATGCTGACGGCGCCACTGATTTCAAGATTGTTCAGGCTCCGGTTGCTTCGCCATCGCGATCTAACTGGCAGGATCTGGTCCCGTATCAACCCGGAAAAATGGTTTTATCGATTGCGGCCTACCGAGACTGGCTGCTCTGGATTGAACGCGAAAACGCCTTACCTTGCCTGCGCTATCTTGGTGTCGGAGGGGAGTCAGGCGAGCTGGCATTTGAAGAGCAGGCTTATTCGCTGTCAATGCAGCCCGAAATTGAGTTTGATTCAGACTCGTTCCGCTATGGGTATGAGTCTCCGACAACGCCATCGCAGGTTTTTTCCCATGATTTGCGAACCGGGACGCGCGTGTTGCTTAAAACCAGGGAAATTCCGGCCGGGCATAACCCGGCCGACTATCGCGTTGAGCGAGTGCAGGCACCATCCACCGATGGCGAGCTGGTTCCTGTGACCATCCTCTACCACCGTAGTACCGTCCTCGACGGGTCCGCCCCCTGTCTGCTATATGGCTATGGTTCTTACGGCGCGGCAATGCCAGCGTCTTTCTCGGGCTCTCGCCTGTCGCTGGTTGATCGCGGTTTTGTTTATGCTATTGCGCATGTCCGCGGCGGAGAAGAGAAAGGCCGGGCCTGGTATGAGGCTGCCAAGTTCGGCGGAAAGCCAAAAACTTTCGATGACTTTATTGCGGTCGGTGAGCATCTGGTTCGCGAGTGCTACACCGCCCGCGAACGAATCGTCATCGAAGGAGGATCAGCCGGCGGCCTGCTGGTTGGCGCAGCGTTAAATCGCTCGCCAGACTTATGGGGCGGTGCCATCGCTGATGTTCCGTTTGTTGATGTACTCAATACTATTCTGGACGCCTCGTTACCGTTGACCCCGGGGGAGTGGTCGCAGTGGGGCAATCCGATCGAAAGCGAGCAGGCATTCCGGGATATTCAGAGTTACTCACCTTATGAGAATGTTCAGGCGCGGCCTTACCCGCCGATGTTGGTGACCTGCGGGGTCTCCGATCCGCGTGTCACCTACTGGGAAGCCGCAAAGTGGGTCGCGCGCCACCGGAGCCTGCGATCAGACTCCAATCTGCTGGTGTTAAAAACCAATATGAGTTCAGGCCACTTCGGGCAAACCGGACGGTACGGCATGCTGGGCGACACTGCTCGCAGCCAGGCGTTTGCCATAAAAGTCTTGCAGACCGGGCTTCCGTGATAAATCGCACACCGTAAGACCGTTATCGTGACTTTGTCACCCAGTGTTTCTGACTTCGCTGGCTAGACTTGGTCGTCGATGTCGGCGCTGAAGCGGCATCGATTCCTGTTGGAGCGAATATGCTGTTCGATGCGCGGTCGATGCCGGCTGGCAAGGTTTTGAAAACAGAGGTCTGTATTGTCGGGTCCGGTCCAGCCGGAATGGCAATTGCGCTCGAACTCGAGCGCGCGGGTGTCGCCTGCGTCTTGCTGGAAAGCGGCGGCCATCGTCGTGATGAGGCGACCGCCGACCTAAACCGCGGACTCAGCGCTCAACTGGGCTACGACTATGGCGACGGATATCGAAGCCGGTTTCTCGGTGGCAGCAGTAACTGCTGGGGCGGGTTCTGCCGCCCGTGGGACGAACAGGCTTTTTGGGCTCGCGACTGGGTTGCGGGCAGCGGCTGGCCGATCGGCCTGGCACAACTGCAAGCCTATTACGACCGCGCCGCACCGTTTCTGCAAATCAGTCAGCGTAATTTTCTGCCGGAGACCTGGCAAGGAATCGCACGACAACTTGGCTCGCGGCTTGAGCGCCTGCCCCTTGATGCTGACGGCATCGAAGAGATTCTGACTCAACTCAGTCCGCCGGTACGGCTGGGCAAAATCCATCGAGCCCATCTGGACCAGTCCGAGCTGATTCAAACCTACTTGTACGCTAACGTGGTTGACCTGCCGCTTGAAGAAGGGGCGGCCCGGGTGAAAGCGGTAAAGGTAAAGACACTCACAGGCTCGACTTTCAGTGTCAGCGCCAATCGGGTGGTTCTGGCGGCCGGCGGCATCGAAAATCCGCGGCTCTTGCTGAATGCCAACTCTCAACAATGCAACGGTCTTGGCAATCGGTATGGTGTCGTTGGTCGGTATTTTCAGGATCATCCCAGAATCTTCTGGGGCGACGTCAAACTTGCGGCTGAATATCGCCACAATCCCCTGTACGACTTGAAGTTTCATTGCATCGCCGATGATTTGCGTATTGACGGGCAGCGAATTGGCGGGCAGATGCGCCTGCCGTTTTCGGTTCAACAGCGTGAGCAACTACTGGACGCCCAGGTGTGTTTCCGTTCGACCTATGTCGGCGAATCAGATGGATTGCAACCGGTCCTGCATCGTTTGCGAACCCGTCTGACTGGTAAGCGGGGTTTCGTTGATGGTTTGCTGGCCGATTCGCTGAAACTGGGCCGGCATCCGTATGCAACCCTGGCCTATATCGCGGCGCATCTGACCGCGTCGCGATCAGCGGTGCGCCGGGTAGGGCTGGATATTATCGTTGAACCGGAACCAGATCCTGACAGCAGACTGGTGCTGTCCGACAAGATCGATGCCCTGGGCTTACGCAGAGCCAGAATAGACTGGCGTTTATCAGACCGCGTCTGGCGTACTTTTGAGCAAACGGCGGCGCGTATCTCCCAGACGCTGGAGCAAAACGGCATTGCACAGGTATTGCCCGATCAGCGTGGGCCGATAAACCCTGAGACTACCGAATACGAGGGGACGTATCACCACATGGGAACCACGCGTATGCATGAGTCGCCCCGCCAGGGGGTCGTGAACGCTGACTGCCGGGTCCATGGCGTCGAGAATCTGTTTATCGCGGGTTCTTCCGTCTTCCCGACATCTTCCGGGAATCATCCGACGATGACATTGACGGCTCTCGCGCTTCGCCTGGCGGATCATCTGGTTGACCAGTGCCGGCGCCACCGGATTTCGACCGTGCAAGACGCATCGATCCCGGCTGGTAGCAAACTCAGCGAGCCGGCCTAGTTGTCAGCGAGTGCCCAGCAGGGAGTCTGAGGCAAATGCGGCGTTGGACTCACCCGTTGGTTTGAAAATGCCGTTAACGCGCATGACAGGTTGATCGTTTGCGGTGAACAAGCCGTTGGTGAACACCATGTTCTTTGAGGCCCGCAAAACGGTGGCGGTACCTTCCAGCCAGCAGCCGGCCGGAGCAGGCCCTATATAGTCGCCGGTCAGATTGACGGTGAGCATGAACTGGGCAATGCCGGTTTGTGAGTTGCTGTTGAAGATCAAGAGCATGTCGGCCAGTGTCATCAACATGCCACCGTGACAGAACCCGCCCGGATTGCAGTGTCTTTCCTCTACCGGAATGCCGATGGCGAGTTTATTGCCGTCTCTGCGAGCATACAAAGGCCCGAGCGGGTCAATGAACGGGTTGCTCCGTAATGTGAGCGGAGCAAACCCATCAGGTATTACCGAACTAGTCATAAGTGAGAACTATTGGCGCCAGCTTGGGTCGATTCTGTCGAGCATCCGCAAGGCTGCAGGCCATTGGGGAAAGCGGTTCGTGCCGCCGGCTGGTGGCGCCATTGCTTCGAACTGATCACGCGTGCGAACCAGAACCGCTTCGGACAAGGCGACCAGTTCGTCCCCGGTCGCCATCGCCTTGAGTTGGGCGCGACAAGCGTTTTCGAAGTCGAACAAGCGTGTGTAGGCGCAGGCGATCGATTCACCGCCGATCAGGACGCCGTGATTTCTGAGGATAAGCGTGTGATTTGTGGGGCCAAGATCAGCCACGAGGCGTTGCCGCTCGTCCTCGTCAACCGCGACGCCTTCGTAGTCGTGATAGCCGATTCGGTCGTGAAAGACGCAGGCGTTCTGGGTCATTGGAATGAAGCCGCCTTTCAGGCAGGAAACAGCTTCGGAGTCTTCCGAATGGGTGTGCAGTGTGCATTGCAGATCATGGCGAGCCATGTGAATGGCGGAGTGAATAACATAGCCGGCACGGTTGACGAAAAAAGGGCTGTCATCGAGTTTGTTGCCCTCAACGTCGATCTTGACCAGATTCGACGCGGTAATTTCGTCGTAGTGCAGTCCGAACGGGTTGATCAGCAGCTCTTCGGTACCGGGGATTCGCGCGGTAATGTGATTGAAAACCTGGGTCGTCCAGCCGTGATGATGAATCAGTCTGTAGCAGGCGGCCAGGTCAGTTCGAGTTTGCCACTCGGCCTCGCTATAACCTGCCGGGACGGTGACCGGTGGGTCGGTTAAGAGTTCATGAGGGGCGTTCATCAGGTCTCCTGTTTACAGGTGAAGATCACTAGGGATAGACGGAATGATAAGCGGCTTATCGAAAAGCCGGTAAAACTCATATGCTTGCTCGAATTTGGTAAGCTGGCAGCGTCAACCACACAACAAGGATACTTTGATGGGTGCACTTGAGCCAATAGCAAGCCGGCTGACCGAAATGACCGAATGGCGTCACGATATTCATGCTCATCCGGAGCTCGGTTTCGAAGAAAACCGGACTGCAGAGTTTGTTGCGCAACGGCTCGCCGGATTTGGCCTTGAAGTCCATCGCGGGGTGGGCAAAACAGGTGTTGTTGGCGTTCTTAAAAATGGATCGTCCGCCCGCTGCATTGGTCTACGTGCTGATATGGATGCATTGCCGGTTCAGGAGCAGAATACTTTTGGTCATCGCTCAATCCATGTGGGCGTGATGCATGCTTGTGGTCACGACGGGCATACCACTATGTTGTTGGGCGCGGCTCAATACCTGGCGCAGACGAAGCAATTCGACGGCACGGTCAATTTCATTTTTCAGCCGGCTGAAGAAGGACTTGGCGGTGCCCGGGCAATGCTGAAAGACGGGTTATTCGACCGTTTTCCGTGTGACTCGATCTTCGGCATGCATAACCGGCCCAAGTTGCCGGTCGGTGAGTTTATGGTCGGTACTGGCCCGGTCATGGCTGGCGGTGCGTTTTTCGATATTGATATCGAAGGCGTTGGCGCGCATGGCGCGCGACCGGAGTCCGGGGTGGATGCCTTGCTGGTCGGCGTGCAGATCAGCTCGACACTGCAGAGCATTGTTTCGCGCAATGTCGCGCCGCGCGATCAGGCGGTGTTGTCGATCACGCAATTTCATGCCGGCGATGCCTACAACGTGATTCCGCAGACTGCCCGTCTGTCTGGCACTGCCCGCGCGTTTACCGATGCCAACATGGCCTTGATAGAAGCCAATATGCGCCGCATTGTAGAAAACACGGCAACCGCGATGGGGGCCCGAGCCAAGTTGAATTTCTCGGTGAACTTCCTGCCGACCGTCAATGACGCCGAGCAATCCCGGTTCGCGGCCGACGTATGTGACAGCCTGGTCGGAGCGGGCAAAGTTGATCGCAATCCGCCGCTGGTGCTGGCGTCCGAAGACTTTTCTTTTATGCTGCGCGAGCGTCCCGGCTGTTACCTGATGATAGGTAACGGGGATGTTGAAGGGTCATGCGAGGTTCACAACCCGGAATACGACTTTAATGATGCCGCGCTGCCACTCGGCGCCAGTTTTTTTGCCCGGGTCGTCGAGGAGAAGCTCCGCTTGCCGGCTTAAGATCGGCCGGCCTGTATCGGGTCAGCTCAGTAGCTGGCTTGCTCAGCGAACGTAAGTACAGGGTTTTTTGAACTCCACGAGATCGCTTCGGTTGCCGTTGCGCGACTTCATGCCGGTCAGGTACAGCTTTTTGTTCTCGACCACATAACTCCAGCCTGAGTCCCGGGTGCTTTCTGTTTCAATTTCACAGACCGGGCGTTCCCGGAACAGCGGATCCAGCACCGTAATGTGTTGTGACTGAGCGCCGGGCCAGGCGATGATCAGGATCTGGTTATCGTTTTCATCAAGCGCGAGGACGATGTTTGAAGGACTGGCTGCTGACTCCGCCAGGCGGCTATGCGCCCAGGAGAAACTGTGAACCTTGCTCGGTTCGTGGCTGTCGTATAGCGTGAAGACCAGTTTCTTACGGTCGCTGTCCCAGCGGAAGATCCAGTCGTCAAAATTGTGTTTGGACGTCGCGGCCGGACGCTTTTCGACTGCCTGCTGTTTGAGCGGAAGACTGTTGGTCTGGGCCGGCTTGGTTGGCCGGCTCAAGGCTGCTCTTGTCGAGACTTTCACGGGCGCGCTCGACGACGGCGTGTCAGCAGCGCCGAATCCGGCCTTATTGCCGGCGTTTTTCAGGGGCATGACACGGTCGGCATCCGGCGTCGTCATTGCGCTGGGCGCAGCACTTTGACCACTGGCATTGCATTGCCAGCCGCCCGCAGTCAGCTTGCCGACGGTGGCCAGTAACTTGGTGGAGCAGAAGTTGAGATCGTTTTTCGCTCGCCAGATGACTTTTGGGGGCGTGCCTTCGGTGCGTTTTTCGTAGACCACTTCGCAGCCACCACCTTCAGGATGGGTGCCGTAGGAGATGTTCACCAGCCGAACCTCGCTGCCGACATTGCATTGATACGCGGTCGGCCCAGGTGTTGACTGGGCGGGCGCGCTTAAATGGCTTAGCGACACAGCGGCTGCGGCAATCAGTCGGATATCGATAAATGACGACAGCTTGATTCCCATGGGTGAGATCTCCTCAATCGTGTTTTCTCCTCAAACGCCCCTTATTCAGCGTCTGACTTAATTATACGACTCAGCCTGAACTATAGCTTGGCGCTGGGCCGCTGGCTGACTTCGCCGTACCACCGAATCAGATTCTCACAATCGTCAGGCATTGCGACTTTGATCCACTTAACAAAGTCGACGAACATCAGCGCATCAATATCAGCGGCGCTGAATGCATCGCCGGCCATAAACGCCTGTTGACCCACGATTTGATCAAGGGATTTGAAGAACCGGGCGGCCCGCTGCCGGCCTCGCTCGGCCAACTCCGGGATCTGCTCGTAGTTATCAGGTCCGGGGACGGCGCGGTTTTTCATTGCCTTGGCCGAATTGCGCAACGCTTCGGCAACAGCGGCCAGCCCGTTGTTCTCGATCTTGCTGATGATATCGGCAACCCGACCTCGCTCAGACGGCGTCCGCCCCAGCAACGCCGGCGTGGGGTAGGCGCTTTCCAGATAGGCCCGGCAACCTGCCGTACTGAGCAAACGCGACCCGTCGTCCAGTTCCAGCACGGGTACGGTGGCTTGCGGATTGATTTTCAGGAACTCAGCGGAGAGTTGTTCCTGTTCGCGCAAATTGACCTCGACAACCGGTATGTCCAGACCTTTCTCGGCGATGAACATACGGACCCGGCGGGGTGAGGGCGCGGTAGAGCAATCGTAGAATTTCATGTTTACCTCAGGCGCTCGCACTGGGGCGGGCCGCGATTCGATCAAACCAGGCGGCGTTGTTTTTCAGCGCCGGATCCAGCGGTTGCCCGTTGTCGGCCAGAAATGACAAGAATCCGTACAAGTGAATGTCTGCCATCGAGAAGCGATCGCCACACAGGTAGGGGCGGCTCGCCATTTCACCGTCCAGCCAGGTCAGGTTGTCCTGCCCGATGGCTTTCAGATTGGCCGCTGATTCCGGTAACACCCGAAAGCGCAGCTTGAATCGTTCATAGGCTTCTGCTGCCCGGTATCCGTTAGTCATTGGCTCGCAAATGGCGATATCGACCCGGCGAGTCCACATGCGTGTAACCGCGCGCTCTTGAGCGGTTGTGCCAATCAGTGCCGGAGTGGGGTGTTTTTCTTCCAGGTATTCGCAAATAGCCGTGATCTCGGTAATGACGGTGCCGTCATCCAGTTCCAGGGCCGGGCACTGACCACGCGGATTGACTTTGGTCATGTATGGTTCGAGGCGGTTCTCACCGCCGCGAACGTCAATCTCATGTTTGTCAATCTCAATGTTTTTCTCCGCCATGAACATGCGCACGACATGCGGGTTCGGGCCACGTGAGTTATACAGTTTCATGATTGCTCCTAGCGCATGGCAAAGCCGCGGCGGGCCAGGAAGTCACGCATATGCGGGCGGGACTCCTTACCAAGCAGGCCGGACATCTGTTCGCTCCAGCTCATCTCTTTCTGGTTGCCGGTCCGGGTCTTGTAGTACTCGCGGACTATTTCGTCGTATTCACTGATTACCGTCTGATCGGTCGCGTCGGTATAGGTATCCTGTTTGAGGACGATATCGAGCGGCAGGCGTGGTTTGACTTCCGGGTCCTGGTCCGGATAGCCCAGGCACAGGCCGAACACCGGATAGACATTGCGCGGCAGCTCCAGAAGATCCGAGGCGCGCTGGGGGTCGTTCCGGATGCCGCCGATATAACAAATGCCCAAACCCGCTGACTCGGCAGCAACAGCGGTGCTCTGAGCAAACAATGCGACATCAATGGTCGCAATCATGAAGTGCTCGGTCATGCCCTCGCTGAATTCTCGGCCGTGAGTGGCGCAGCACTGCGCAGAGCGGCGCAGGTCAGCGCAGAAAACCAGAAACTCGGCGGCACTCTTGATGTAGCCCTGATTGCCGGCAAGCTCGGCAAATTGAGCGCGGACTTCCGGCCGGGTGACCCGGATAACAGTCGTACCCTGGAGAAAACTCGATGTCGCGGCTGCCTGGCCGGCCAGCACCAGTTCCTGGAGCAAATCGGCTTCAATGGGCTTATCGGTGAACTTGCGAATCGACCGGTGGGCTTTGAGTAAATCTATAGTGGGGTTCATCAGAGGGTCTGGACCTTTTAGAGGGCTCAACAACAGGCGCGTGGTGCGGATAAACCTGAATTTACAGGATCCACCAAAAGTCCATCTTCCAGAATGGATATGGCTCTTACCGGGTCGCTCTCCAATGGTAAATTCGACAGCAATGCGCAACCTTGAACTCAAAATCCCGCCCCCGGTAATCGGCCTGTCTGTCGCCCTGTTGATGTGGTGCGCTGCAAAATACGGATGGCCGCAGGCACTCAACCTGACGTTTCTCAGGTCGGCTGGGGAGGCAACAAGTGTTGCCACCTTCCTCGCGCTCACGCTGGCGTTAGCCGGTGCCGCATTTGATCTCTCCGGTCTGATCGCATTTCGGCAACATCAAACCACCATCAATCCACTCAAGCCGGGCAACACCTCATCGGTTGTGACGACCGGGGTATATCGCTTTACCCGGAATCCGATGTATGTGGGCATGTTGTTGATCTTATGTGGCTGGGCTGTTTATCTCGGCCACTTGATCGCTATTGTCCTGCCCCCGCTGTTTGTTCTGCTCATTAACCGTCTTCAGATAGAACCGGAAGAGCGCGTTCTGCTGGCGCGGTTTGGCGATGACTATGCCGCTTACCTGAGCGCGGTGCGTCGCTGGGTTTAGCTACCAGCATCAACGGCCTGCGCCTAGCGAAGAAGCCAAATTTCATGTGAAAAGTCGTGTAACTCCGACTAACGGTCAAGGCCTGCTGTTCAGTGGTGTCAACATGCGCCGCTTATGGTTCTATCATTGTCAGCGTCCCTGGCCGGATCTGACTATTCGGGTTTCCCGTTGCTGTCAGGATTCGCTGTCTCTGCAAACAGGAGGCAGTTGTGTTTGATTTCGCATGAAGGATTCAATAGTGAGCTTAGCAAATGCAGTTTTTGCCGATTGTGCCGAGACCTCGACACAATCTGTTGTTGACGACATCCAGATTGTTCACACCACGCGCTCGGTTGTGGTCGTTGAAGACAACCCCGATATTCGCAAACTGATCTGTATGACTCTGGCGCCCGTCGAAGCGGAAGTCGTGGCGTTATCTGATGGGCATCAATTTTCCCAGTACATTGAAGAGTCAGCGCCGCCCAGTGTCGTCGTACTGGACCGGATGCTTCCGGGCTTGTCCGGGGACTTGCTACTGGAGAAAATTCGCGCCAATGATGACTGGAAAAACGTGCCGGTCGTGATGATCTCCGCTTTGCGCCGCAAATACGATGTGCAGCAACTCCTGAAGTCCGGCGCAAATCTGTATCTGCCCAAACCACTGGATTTTCGGACTTTGCTTGATGTGGTTGGGCAATGTGTTGACGAGTAATGCGTTGACGAGGTGTTAGTCTGACTCGTTCGTGAACCAGTGCTGGTGGCTGTTGGAGAACGCCACCAGCGACAACATGACCGGTACTTCGACCAGAACCCCCACCACGGTCGCCAACGCGGCGCCTGAGTTCAGGCCGAACAACGAAATCGCGACCGCTACTGCGAGCTCAAAGAAATTGGAGGTGCCAATCAGGCAAGCCGGCGCCGCAACCCGGTAAGGCAGCTTGATGGCCCGCGCGCCAATCAAGGCGATGAAATAAATACCATAGCTTTGAATTATCAGCGGGATGGCGATCAGAACAATGATCAGTGGTTTGGAGACAATTGTCTGCGCCTGAAAGCCAAACAGCAAAACGACAGTCGATAACAAACCGACAATCGACCACGGTTTCAGGCTCGCCACCAGGCGCGTCACTGGCGAGTCTTTATCCGCCTGTCCGTTCTGGGTTTCGGGTTTGCGCAAAAAGTGTCTGGTCGCGATGCCTGCCAGCAGCGGTAACACCACGTATAGCACCGTGGAGAGCAACAGCGTCTCCCAGGGAACGACGACATCGGTCACGCCAAGCAGGAAAGCTGCTATTGGCGCAAAAGCAAACACCATAATGATGTCGTTTACCGAGACTTGAACCAGGGTGTAGTTGGGGTCGCCCTTGGTGAGCTGACTCCAGACAAATACCATCGCGGTACAGGGCGCGACGCCGAGCAGGATCATGCCAGCAATGTATTCGTTCGCCGATTGCGGGTCGACGATCGGGGCAAAGACATAGCGAAAGAAAAAGATGCCCAGCACCGCCATCGTGAACGGTTTGATTAACCAGTTGACGATCAGCGTCAGGATCAGTCCGGCGGGTCGTCGCCCAACATTCTTGATCGCCGTGAAATCAATCTGAATCATCATCGGGTAAATCATGATCCAGATCAGCGCGGCGACGATCAGGTTGACATGGGCCACCTCGACCCTGGCAACCGTCTGAAAGATGCCTGGAGCGAGCAGGCCCAGGCCTACCCCCGCCGCTATTGCCGCGGCAACCCAGACGCTTAGATATCGTTCAAATAAGCCCATTGTGTTTGATTACCAGAGTGGAGATTGTCGGCCGCTCAAAGCGTCGCCTGATTGACGCGTTGAGACAGTTGTTCGGGGTTTTCCTTGCGTTCGCTGTAACGGTCAACCAGATACCCGGCGCTGGCGCGGGTCAATAGCGTGAATTTCACCAGTTCTTCCATCACATCGACGATGCGGTCGTAATAAGCGGACGGCTTCATGCGGCCGTCTTCGTCAAATTCCAGAAACGCCTTGGCAACCGATGACTGATTCGGAATCGTGATCATGCGCATCCAGCGACCCAGAACACGCAGCTGATTGACCGCGTTAAATGATTGCGAACCACCGCTGACCTGCATGACGGCGAGAGTCTTGCCCTGAGTGGGCCGCACCGCGCCCAGGCTGAGCGGTATCCAGTCGATCTGCGACTTGAGGATTCCGGTCATGCTGCCGTGGCGCTCGGGTGAACACCAGACCATACCCTCGGCCCACTGGGCAAGCTCGCGCAGTTCCTGAACTTTGTGGTGTGTGCCGGGGTCGGTGTCAGGCTGTGGCAAACCACGCGGATCGTAAATTCTGGGTTCTGCACCCATAACAGTCAGCAGCCGGGCAGCCTCTTCGGTGACCAGGCGGCTATAAGATCGCTCTCGTAGTGAGCCATACAGCAGCAGGATGCGCGGCGGATGGGTGGCGGTGCCAATTGATAACTGATCTGACGCCGGCTTTCTGAAAGAGGCGGCGTGAAGCTGTTCCCGGGTAGGGCCATCAAGCGGTTCAGCAGGCGGCACAGGCGATTTCCGTAATGATGGGTTCGCATTGTTCGGGTTGCCCGCCGCAGCAGTCTTCCATCAGAAACTTAAGCAAGCCACGCAAGCCGTTGAAGTTGGCGAAATATCGGATCGACCGGCCCTGACGGGATCGGGTAATCAGGTCAGCATTAACCAGAATATTCAGGTTTGTGGATAAGGTGTTTTGTCTGACGTCCAATTGCTCACTGATGTCGCCCGCCGCGATTCCGTCGGCTCCGGCAGAAATCAGCAAACGAAAGACTTCAAGACGGGTCTGCTGGCTAAGCGCTGAAAACGCGTTCAGCGCCTGGTCTGTGTCAAAGTCGGGTTTACTCATGAGTGTGCGACGCTTGAGTTTGTCGGGGTATGTCATTTCAATATATCGAGAATACTAGAAGTAATGAAATTGTCAACCGGATCTGTTGAATCAGCCGGCTTTAGCCGAGGCCGGCTTGTCTGGACCTTGGGTTTTACGCAGACGCTGGCCTGGGCGTCGTCGTATTACCTGCCGGCGATGCTGGCCGTCGCCATTGCTGAAGAGCTGAAGCTTTCTGTCCCCACGATATTTGCCGCGTTCTCGGTTGCATTGATTTTTTCTGCCATCACCGGGCCCTGGGCAGGGGACATGATTGACCGCTGGGGCGGCCGTCCGATGCTTGCCGGCTCTAATGGTCTGTTCGCGGTCGGTCTGCTGGTGCTGGGCCTCTCGCAAAACATTGGGATGTTGTTTGCCGCCTGGTTGATTCTTGGGGTGGCGATGGGCGTCGGCCTTTATGAAGGAGCATTCGCCACCATTGTCAGACTGGTCGGTTCGCAGTCCCGGGGAGCCATCACCGGCGTGACGTTAATAGCTGGATTCGCGAGCACGGTGGGCTGGCCCTTATCGAGCATGTTCGAGTTGCAACTTGGCTGGCGTGGAACCTGTTTTGCGTGGGCCGCGCTACATCTGGTGATCGGACTGCCGCTGAACCTGACGTTGCCGCGGATCGGGCGGCCCGAAGAAACCACTGGTCCGGTGACGCCGTCTGCTGCGACAGAGTGCGCGTCGCCGCCAGATGCTTCTATGCCAGCGCCACCATTCTCAACGACTCTATTGCTGGCGTTTGTATTTGCTGCCACCTTGTTTACAACCGGTGCGATGGCCGCGCATTTACCCGGCTTGTTACAGGCCTCTGGTGCGAGCCTCGCAGCATCGGTCGCGGCCGGTGCATTGATCGGACCGGCGCAAGTAGCTGCGCGGTTGCTTGAATTCGGTGTGTTGCGACATGCCCATCCAATCTGGTCCGCCCGGTTGGCCGCTATCGGGCATCCATTGGGCGCGGCAACATTGTTGTTGTTTGGCGCGCCGGCAGTGGCGGCATTTGCGCTGTTGCACGGCGCCGGCAATGGCATTCTGACGATTGCCAAAGGGTCTTTGCCGCTGGTGTATTTCGGCGCTGCCGGCTACGGCGCGCGCCAGGGCTGGCTGATGATGCCCGCCAAAGTGGCGCAGGCGTTGTCACCGTATCTGTTCGGGCTGGCACTGGTTCATTGGGGGGTTCATGCTCTTTGGCTGACTGCTCTTCTGGGTCTTGCGGCCTGCGGCGCGCTTTCATTCCTGCGCCGGCACTGATATCTGGTCAGCGCCGGAACGGCAGCATGCGGTTCATCAGCCCGGTCTTTTCCAGCTTGTGTTTTTTGATCACGTGCCCGACATGCCAGGAAATCACGATCACCGCGCAGTAGGCGAAAAGAATGTGTAGCGACCAGACGACCCAGGACCATGACGGCTGTTTGCCAATCGGGTTTGGCAGGTCGTACACCCCAAATAGCTTGATGCCGTAACCACCGGCCATGACAAACAGATACCCCGTAATAGGCAGTGCAAACATCAGCCAATAGAGCCAGCTCTCCAGACGGTGACTCAGAGTCTTTTCAACCGGAGTCAGTGAATCGTGCCACTCGGGCAGCGGCGCAAGCTTGCGCCACAGCAGTCGCGCAACGGCCAGCCCAAGAATCACCAGGCCCACAGATTTATGCCAGTTATAAAAGAAATTGGCGTCCATCCCCAGCAGCGAGCCTTCCCGCCCGAGGCGGGTCATGATGTTGGCGCCGATCATCTGATAAAGAATCAACAAGAAGACTGACCAGTGAAAAAAGCGGCTGATTGTTCCAAAGTGAGTGCTTGTGTTTTTCAATGGCATGTCCGGGCTCCTGATTTCTAGTTTTAAGAATGGCCGCGTCTATTGCCAGCCCGACAATACCCATTTACCCAATGAATGTCCTTGCCCGATGCTGGCGTGCACCTGGGCGAGGTTTTGGGCGTTAATCGGTGTGACCGTCTGGGTCAGCGTTGTGGTGAGTAGCCCCTGGTCGATCAGTCGGCTGACCTGATTCAGGATGTGGTGTTGTTCAATCATGTCGGGTGTTTTGTAGATCGACCGGGTAAACATTGATTCCCAGACAAAGCTTACGCATTTTCTTTTAAGCAAGTCCAGGTCAATCGGTTTACTTGTTTCGACTATAGAGCAGATGCGACCTGCGACTGAAGCCATCCTGGCCATGGCGGCCCAGTGTTGCTCGGTATTGTTCAGGCAGAGAATGAAATCTGCGGTTTTGTAGCCTGCGGCCTTGAGCTGTTCGGGCATATCGCCGTGATGGTCAATGACGAGGCTTGCGCCAGCTTTTCTGACCCAGTCTGCGCTTTCAGGTCGGGATGCTGTGGCAATCACCTTCAGGCGTGCCAGTTTGCTGGCCAGTTGAATGGCAATCGAACCGACCCCTCCGGCGCCGCCAATCACTAACAGTGTTCCGCCTTCGTCCTGCCCTGTTTTAGAAATGCCCAGTCGGTCGAACAGCGCCTCCCAGGCGGTCAGGCTCGTGAGCGGCAGCGCAGCAGCCTGCGCATAATCGAGCGTTTCCGGCATCTGGCCGGCGATGCGTTCATCGACCAGGTGGAATTGGCTGTTAGATCCGCTTCGGGTGATTTCGCCGGCATAAAACACCTTCTGCCCTACGGAGAAGTGCTCTACGTCCGGGCCGGTGGCAACCACTTTCCCAGCGGCGTCCCAGCCCAGGATTTTCGGGTCATCGGGTGGCTGCGGCGCGAGCCGGGCGCTCGCGTGGACTTTGGTGTCCAGTGGGTTTACCGAAACAGCTTCGACCGCGACCAGCAGGTCGCGGCCGCCCGCAACCGGGGAATCCAGCTGGAGATCGGCGAAACCGTCTCCGTGGAAATTGATGCCAACAGCTTTCATGAACAGGCTCCTTTGTTACCAGAGGATACCTGTGCAGGGAAAATAGCGTCTAGAAGGTTACGCCCAGTCCGACGCCGACCGTGACATAGTTGAGATCGACCTCCCGGTCGATTCCGTTGATACGAAGATTTGCGCTGCGGGACCGGTAGGTCACGCCCGGCGACAACACCCATTCATTGGGCAGGTCAATCGTGATGGCTGCGCCGGCTTCCCAGCCGAGCTTATGGCCACTGGCGCCAATATTAGAGTCGGTGTCTTCTTCATAGAGTTTGATCTCGCCGTAGTTGGCGCCACCGTGCAGGCGCCAGCCGACCCGGCTCTGACCAAAGCCGCCGTTCAGCCGAACGCCGGCAACATAGCCAAGATCGGCGATCAGGTTGTCGCGCGATGTAAAGTCATTGTTGGCATCGAAAATCGCACCGGTGACACCCGTGTACAAACCGAAGTTTCTCGACAGCTGGTAGACACCGTGAAATTCAAATGTCGCGCCGTTGCCAAGGTCGGAACTACCGAAATTGTCAGTCGTGATGGTCTGCCCAAAGCGCATCTCAATGCCCAGCCCGGGAGTCTGGCTGGCTCTGAGCCCGACCCGGTCCGAGTCCGTATAAGTCTGAGCCTGCGCAAGCGGCGCCATAATCAAGGTTAGCGCGAGAGGAATGGCGGCAAAAAATCGATTCATAGCGAGGGTCCCGTCGGTTAGGAGGAGTCTTTAGATGAGGCCGATCGGTCGATAATTCAAGGGGATAATTATCGGGCGTTCGCACAATAAAAGTGCGTTGACGCTGGTATGGTGTGAAAGGTTGTCAGCTTCTTTCGGATCAGATCCTTGTCAGTGCGCTCTTTGCTGGGTATTGCCCGCTCTTTGTTCATCTATCACGGTATTCCGGGGCGTTCGGCGCGAATGCGGCGCTTTTACGCGCCGTTCGTTGCCCGGGATTCGCTTTGTTTTGATATCGGCGCGCATATGGGGAACCGGACTCGGTCCTGGCGTGCGCTCGGCGCGCGAGTCGTTGCCGTCGAGCCCCAGCCTGATTGTCAGAAGGTGCTCGCATTCCTGTTTTCACAGGATGAATCGGTCACGCTGCTTGATCAGGCGGTTGGTGAGACTGCGGGACGGCTGACCTTGTTCGCTGATCCGTCAAACCCAACCGTATCGAGCCTGTCGGAAAGCTGGATCGAGCAGGTGAAGCAAGACCCGTCCTTTGACGGGGTTCGCTGGCAGGCAGAGCGTGAGGTTGCTGTCACGACCTTGCAGGCACTGATAGATCGCTACGGTTTGCCCGCATTCGTGAAAATCGATGTTGAGGGTTTTGAGGAGCAGGTATTGGCCGGATTGCAGGTGCCGTTACCGAGTCTGTCGTTCGAATACCTGCCAGTCGCTGTTGCGAACGCGCTGGCCTGTATTGACCGGCTTGAGGCGCTGGGCTGTTACGAGTACAACCGCTCTCCCGGAGAGAGCCACCAACTCGTACAGAAGCACTGGTCTGATGCTGATCAGATGCGTGAATTTCTGGGGTCACTGCGAATCGCTGACGGTTCGGGGGATATCTACGCTCGTCTGACTGAAAGCGCTGAGAAGCTGATTCGTTAGCTTGTGCATCGCCATGGTCGTCGGGCCTACCGGCGTCAGTCCGGGTGCAAAACCGTTGTGGCTCAGTTGGGTCAGCAGCGGTTCGGGCGCAATGACGTGGACTGGCACCGCCCAGCTGGCGTCTGGTCCGGTTACTGACGCTGCCGGCTGGTGGTCACCGATCACAATCACGATCTGCTCCCGGTCTTTGGGTTCGCTCAGAAAACCTGCCAGCACTGTTAGTGCATAGCTGACGGAGTCGAGATAAGCCGGTGCGAGATTACTCCAGTCCGGTTTGGCGGCCAGCAACTCATCAAGCTGGCCCAGGGACGACTCTGTTGCGTACGGGGCATCGGCCAGCGTCTGCCAGTTTTCAACATACGGTGCGATTGGCCTGAACGGAGCATGGGAGGAAATTGTCGTGAAGAACATCATGACCGGTGTCTGCGAATTGATCTTGTCCTCAAGGGCCACCGCCTTGGCCAAAGAGTATTGATCCGGAATGCGCCACCATCCGAATTCCGGGCCGGTATAGGCCAGTGCCTGTGCGTCGTATATCTGGTCAAAGCCGTAGTAAGCCCCTTCGGGCCAGGCCAGTCGGATGCCTGGCAGCAGCCCGACCGTCCGGTATCCGCGGTCAGCGAAAGACTTTACCCAGGTCTCCCGCTGGCTGGCCAGGAGTTGTTGGTAAGTCGGCTGATCCGTTATCGGGTAGGCGCTCAGGAAACTGGAATGAGCCAGCCACGAGCCACCGCCATAAGTGGGTGACTGAACCCGGGTTGACACTACCTGACGGCCTGAATCGGTAATGGCCTTGGTCAGGCGTTCGCGAGCAGGCAGCAATGCCTGCGCGTGAGCGGGCTTGTCCAGCGTGGTCACCCCGTAAGACTCAATAAACATCACCAGCACGTTGGCGTTTTTGATTAATTCAAGGTCGGGTTTCAAGACGGGGTTTGCTTGCAGGTCCAGTCGGGTCTGGTCGCTCATCGCCTGATACAGCCTGAATACCTGGGTGCCGAAACTGAGTAATACCGGATGCGAAAAATAATGCCGCATAGGCGTCGCTTGACCGGCCAGCCCCATTCCAAACAGAGTAATCAGTGCGGCGCTGGCAACCAGTGCCGATCGATGGCGCACAGGCGGCTCAAGTCTGATTGAGATGCCAGTCAACAAGGCCCGCAGGCCGCGAATCAGTCCGCCGATGATCAATACAATGCCGAGGCCAGCCAGTGTCAGTTGCCACCAGCTTGCGACTCGCGCAAGCATTGCGACGACGCCCGGAAAGTGCTGTGAGTCCCAGTACAGATTGATTGGTCTGCCGTAGAGTGCCGGCGCCGTGACATCAGCATAGCGGCCGGCAATCATCAGTAACACCAGCCAGGCCAATACAGTGGCCGGCCCGCTTGAAAGTCGTCGCCCGCGCCAGGCGAGCAGTGCCAGCACCAGAACGATGAGAGCCGCTTCGACCGAAATTTCGAACCGAGCGGTAATCCACGGGGTAGGCCACAGGTTATGAAAACTCAGGCTCAGGTTAAGCAGGGCGATCAGGACGATCAAGGCGATTAGCCGTGCGCCGGCATGAATCACCTTGATCATCATGACCGACGCCGGTACAGATAAACCGTGTCAAGCCCAAATGAGACGGCAAGTGCGATCAAGCCTGTCAGGGCAATGATCGAACTAATGCCTGGCGAGACGGTTGGGAGCAGCGCAATCAGTAATGATGCCGCCTGTACGACACAGATCAACTTACGCCGGAAACTTTCTGGCAAAGGCTGCCGCAGCCAAGGCAGTTGCTTGCCAGCCAGGACAAATCCGTAGCGAGTCAGTCCGGCCAGCACAATCCAGAGGCCGGCTTTGTCAAATTGCCAGACCAGCAGGCTGAGCAACAAGATCAGCAAGGCATCGGTTTCCATGTCCAGTTTTGCGCCAAACGGCGTGCTCCAGTTGCCGCGCCGGGCCAGCCAGCCGTCGACGCCATCCAGGACCAGGCAGGTCATTCCCAGCGCCCAGGCCAGCCACTGTACGAAAGCCTGGGTCTGACCCAGCAAGCCGACCAGCAGTGCCACTATGATCAGTCTGCCCAGCGTGACCGCATTAGCCGGTCCGATTCTGTGATGAGGCAGGTGCTCGGGCAGCGAGCGAACCAGCCATGCCAACGCAACCGCCAAGAACAGCAATGCCTTGGAACCAAACAGCAGGATTGCCTGGACTGATGTGTCATGCGAGGTCGCCAGTGTCGTACCCAGCGCGATGCTGGCGGCCGCCAGCATAAAGACGCTGACCACGCCGGCACGCGACGCGCTGCGCTGCAAGGCTGCCTGTGTTTTGGCGTCGTTCTGCAAATTTGTCATCGGGGGTTCTCAATAGGTAATAATCGCACGGTATGAGCCAAGATCGAACAGCACGCGCTTTCTGGGTGACCGGACCCGGCGCCAGTGAAATCAGAACCGAGTCATTGCCGGTATGTCAGGACGGTCAGATCGTGGTTCGATGTCTATACAGCGGCATCAGCCGTGGCACCGAGACGATGGTTTTTCGCGGTGAGGTGCCGGCTTCAGAACACACCCGTATGCGGGCGCCGTTTCAGGCCGGCGATTTTCCCGGGCCGGTTAAATACGGCTACGCGGCTGTCGGTGAAGTGACTGAAGGGCCGCAAGCGCTGCTCGATCGCCGGGTGTTCTGCCTGCATCCTCATCAGACCGAATTTGTCGTACCGGCCACCGCGGTTCAGGTGATTCCCGAAGGCGTGCCGGCTGCGCGCGCGATTCTGGCCGCAAATCTGGAAACCGCGATCAACGGCCTCTGGGATGCTCAGCCCGGGGTCGGTGACAGGGTTGCCGTGATTGGCGCCGGATCGGTCGGTTGTCTGGTGGCCTGGTTGCTGCGGCAGATTCCGGGTTGTCAGGTGCAACTGATCGATACTCGACCGGCCCGGCACATGATCGCTCAACGCCTTGGCCTGGCATTTTCTTTGCCGGAGCAGGCGGTCGGTGAATGCGATCTGGTTTTTCACACCAGCGGGAATCCCGCCGGTCTGCAAACCGCGCTGGATCTGGCCGGGCAGGAAGCCCGCCTGATTGAGATGAGCTGGTTTGGCCAGCGAACGGCACATTTGCAATTGGGCGAATCCTTCCACTCCCGGCGGCTGACTATCCAGTCTTCGCAGGTCGGCGAGATTACAGCCGGCCGCCGATCGCGATGGTCTTTTCAGCGACGGCTGTCACTGGCTTTGAGCTTGCTTGAATCGTCGGAGCTGGACGCGCTCATCTCAGATCAAAGCCATTTTGATGATTTGCCGGAAGTGATGGCGAAGCTCTCTACTGAACCAGGCAACAGCATTTTTCATCGCATTGCCTACCCTTCAAAGGATTAACCCGTTTATGTTTAAACTCTCGGTGCGTGATCACTTCATGATTGCCCATAGCTTCAAAGGTCAGGTGTTCGGGCCAGCCCAGCGTTTGCATGGTGCTACCTATGTGGTCGATCTTGAGTTGCGACGACCCGAATTGGACGAAGACGGTCTGGTGGTCGACATCGGTCTTGCCAGCGAAGTCTTGTCTTCAGAGCTGGCCAAACTGAACTACCGCAATCTCGACGATGAGCCCGCCTTGAGCGGCAAAAACACCACGACTGAGTTTTTGGCCAGAGAGTTGTTTAATCGTATTCGCGAGCGCTGGCTGGCTGGCGATCTCGGGCCTGGTGCCATCGGTTTGAGTGAGCTGTGCGTGACACTGAATGAATCGCATGTGGCCTGGGCCAGCTACGAAGGGGAACTTTCTGCCTGAATCGCCAATCGGCCGGGTATTGCATTTTGTGGTTCCTGGCCACCTGACCACCCGAACCGGTGGCTATCACTATGACCGGCGCATGATCAGCGAACTGCGCCGTCTGGGCTGGTCCGTGCAATTGCATGAACTCGACCACGGTTTCCCCGAGCCCGACGCGCAGGCCTTGCAGGCGGCCGGCCGCGTCTTTGCCAGTCTTCCTGATGGCCAACAGGTCGTGGTGGACGGCCTGGCTTTTGCGTGCCTGCCGCAGCTCATGGCCGAGCACCGCCGGCGCCTGAAATTGCTGGCGCTGATTCATCACCCGCTGGCGCAGGAAACCGGTCTGTCTCCGGCGCGCCGGAAGACCTTGTTTGAAAGCGAGAAACAAGCGCTTGCTGCGGCGACTGGCATCATCGTGACCAGCGACTTCACTGCTGACGAATTACTCGGCTATGGGATTGAGCGCGACCAGATAAGCGTCGTGCGCCCGGGCGTAGACTTGATGGAGCAAGCCGCCGGTTCCGGCACTGGGCCGACCCGTTTGCTATGCGTGGGCACGGTGACGCCACGCAAGTGTCATCATGAGCTGGTCAGGGCGCTTAATCCGTTGGCCGGACTCGCCTGGCGACTCGATTGTGTCGGTAGTCTGGATCGGGCTGCCGACCATGCTCAAACCGTGTTGGATCAAATTACGCGGTCCGGTCTAAATGACAGAATAACCATGCACGGCGAGTTGGCGGATGCAGCACTCGCCGGTCTCTATCATCAGGCCGATTTATTGGTGATGGCGTCAGCTTACGAGGGATACGGAATGGTCTATGACGAGGCAATCTCCTGTGGATTGCCGGTGGCTTCCACTCGTGTAGGAGCGGTTGAGCAAATCGTTCCTGCCGGTGCCCGCCGTCTGGTGCCTGCGCACGACACTGAAGCGATGACTGAAGTCTTGCGACCGTTACTGGATCCAGCCGCACGACAAGCAAACGGCGCTCTTACCGCGATGCGCTCAGCCGCTCGCGCGGCGCGCGCGGACCGTCGGTCCTGGCAACAAGCCGGCGATCAATTCGCCGCGGCAATCCAGTGAGCGGATTCACCGATAGCTGGCTGGCATTGCGAGAGCCGGCTGATCAGCGAGCCCGAAACCTTGCGTTGGTGCAGGAGGTGCGCCGCTACTATGAGGCGCTACCATCGCTGCGAATCATGGATTTGGGCGCAGGTACTGGTTCGAATCTGCGCTTCATGGCGCCGCTGCTGGGGCACGGCCAACAATGGTTGCTACTTGATCACGATGCGTCGTTACTGGCGCGTGCCGCTGATCGCATCCAGGCCTGGGCGCAGGCGAACGCCGCGACCGCCACGCCTACCGAGACCGGGTGTGTGCTTAGTGCAGAGCACTTCAGCGCACGCGTCGAATGCCAGACAATTGATCTCGCACGCGAGATGCCGTCACTACCGTTTGAGCAGACGAATCTTGTGACTGGTGCCGCTCTGCTTGATCTGGTCAGCTCGCAATGGTTAGGTGAGCTTGCCGGGCTTTGTGCTCAGCATCAATGTGCGGCCTTGTTTTCGCTGACTTTCGACGGTTCGATCAGATGGCAGCCGCGCCTGCCGCTGGATAGTCAGGTTAATCTCCTGCTGAACCGACATCAGCGCCAGGACAAAGGTTTTGGCATGGCGCTGGGCTCATCGGCGGTCACTGATTTTCACCGTGTCTTTGGTGGCTCAGGTTTTCGGTTGCTTCAGCGGTATTCCCCCTGGACAATCGGCGCTGATCAGCGCGAACTTCATCAGGCGTTACTCACCGGTTGGACCGAGGCGGTGTCAGAGCCTCTAATCGGCCTTGCCGCGAGTCAGCGCGAGCAGATCGAGCGCTGGTCAGGTGAGCGTGCTGGCCTCACGACGGACAGCGCGAGCCGACTGCTGGTCGGGCATGCTGACCAACTTGCCTTGCCCGGGTATCAATCTCAAGTGGCTACTTAAGCCGCCGGAATACGCCATCTGTCGCTGTGCTGGCGTTGGCCGGATTTGTTCGATTCAGCGCAAAATCCCACATGATGTCTTCGCCCATCTGATAGATATTGCACGGCGCGCGCATTGCGTCACGCATCGCTGTTACCGGCGGGTGTTGAACACTGGCTATGCCGTCGCCAACGAGTATCGGTGCGCAGGCCAGCTGCAATCGATCCAGCTCATGGTGCTCCAGCCAGGAGGAAATGGTCAGGCCTCCGCCTTCCAAAAACAAGACCCTGTAGCCACGATCGGCCAATACCTGTCTGATCCTGGCAGGGTTGATTGTTCGGTTTTCGCCGCTGACCAGGATGGTGCGCGGATCATTGCGCACAGCGTCTGGAATCGATAGGCCGGCCTGGTCAGCCACGATCCGGAAGCTCGGTGCCGAGCCGTCTGAAAACAACTGATGGTCTAACGGCAGGCGCGCAGCCGGGTCCAGAATGATGCGAACCGGATTGGGGCCGGCCGCCAGGCGGGTGGTGAGTTTCGGATCGTCTTGCTGAACCGTGTTGGAGCCAACCAGGATCGCATCGCACAATGCCCGCATCCGATGCAAATGCAGCAGATTTTCCGGGCCGGTGACATAGTAGGAATCTCCCGATGCAGTGGCTATCCGGGCGTCCAGGCTCTGACCCAGATGCGCGATGGCCACGGGTTTGTTTGTCGGGCCGGCGGCAATCGGACAATACAGTGAAGCCAGATCTTGCTGAGCGGCACTGAGAGCCGGGCCGGGCGCGAGGCCGGCTTCCGGGTGCCACAACAGGGCGGTGTTGAGATCCTCCGGCGCGCAAAACAGGAGTGATCCGGCGGCGTCAAGCGCAAAACCGGCCGGATGCGATGGCAATTGAGCCGCCCGGCGCAGACAGGAAACCTCAAGGAGAAGCTGCCAGGTTGGTTCGCGCAGGTCTGCGTCAGGAGAGGTCGGCATGGGTAAAGATGTCTTACTGTGAACGGGAGAAGCTCAGGCGTAGCCCGATTATGCCGACAATGAGTCCGCCGATTCCAATCGAGCTGAATCCGAACGTCTCGGTAAGCAGCGCGCCGAAACCGGCGCCGACGCCCTGACCCAGTGCCACCAGTGAACCGTTTAGCGGCAGGACTACCGGCAACAAAGCCCCCGCGATTGCCGATAACCGGGTGAGCGTCATCGGTACCAGCGTGAAGATCGCCGCCGATCCCAGAAAAATCAAAGCCGCCAGAAAGATCGCCGGGCTTGATCCGGATGGTGCGGACAGTATTGCCCAGAAGCCTGTCGCAGCGAGGGCCAGTAAACCAAAGACGGCGCGGATCCCGCCGGTGGTCAAATTGCGGCTGGCCAGACGCCCACCGACGGCCAGACCGACAATAGATCCGATGCCGATAAAGAGTTGAAAACTTCCGATGCCGCTTCCGGTGATGCCGGTGGCGTGAGTAATGACGGGGCCTTGGTAGGCCATGATGGTGAACAACGAGACAAAGCCTACGAAGGTCATGGCCAGATAGCGATTAACCGCGCGCTGACTGAATGCCGACGTTAAATCGGGGCGCTCGGCCGGCTCAGGTGGTAGTCGGGGCACTAACAAGACGACCAGGGCGATCGCGCCGGCAATCACGCAGGCGCCGAAACCAAAGGTTGAACGCCAGCCATAGTATCCGCCGATTGCCGTTCCCGCCGGTATGCCGAGAATGAAGGCGACAGTCAGTCCGCCGACAACCAGCGCAAAAGCCTGACCGCGTTTCTCCGGCGGTACCAGGGCGGCAACCGAAACCGTGACAAGCGAGCCGGCAAACGCCGTGCCTGCTCCGCCAATAATGCGCAGGCTGAGCAAACTCCAGAAATCCGGCGCAATGGTTGCGGCCAGATTGCTTAGCGCCAGCACTCCAAGCCCGATCAGCATTACCCGGCGGCGTTCTTGCTTAAAGACCGCAATGGCTGCCAGCGGCGCGCCGATTGCGAAGGTGACCGAGCCGGCGGCAATGAGCAGCCCGGCGGAGCCTAGTGGAACCTGCAAATCCGCGGCCAGGTCCGCGATCAGGCCGGCAAAGACAAACGTCTGTGTGCCGATCGCAAAATTGACTGCCATGAGTGCGTAGATCGCGAGTGGCATTGCGGTTGGGGTTATCCGTATGGGAAACAGCGCGTGGGATACGGGTCAGGCGGCATCATACCAGTGGGCCGGCCCCGCAGAATCCGCGCAAGTCCCGGCAGGGTAGACTGATTCTGATTGCGGCCGCCAGGATTGGCCGCGGATTACTCAACCCGGAGATGCTGATGTCGATCAAGACCCGCTATGTCATGATGGCGACCATGGATGTAGCAGCCGAAGCCGACGCTATATTCAATGAAGTCTATGACACTGAACATATTCCGTTCCTGTTGGAGGTGCCTGGCGTGCGTTCAGTCAGCCGTTTACGGGGCGAACCATTCTCAATGCATGTCGGCGGCAAGGAAACGCAGATGCCGGCTCCGGATCCGATCTACACTGCCGTTTATGAAATAGACAGTCCGGCGGTACTGAACAGCCCGGAATGGGCGGCTGCGGTTGAGCGTGGGCGCTGGCCTGCCGAAGTGCGCCCGCATACCTCAAAACGCAAACACCAAATTTTTCAGGTGACGTTGAGTCAGGACGAATAAAAGGTCAGGACGAATAAATCACACGCACGGAGACAGTCAGAATGACCACCAAGGGATTTGTCGTAACCCACGCCGATGGCGCCACTTTCGAGCGCGGCCTGAGATCGTTTTTTGAATACCGCGATCTGGGCATTCGTGCAGCAACTGACGGACAGTTCGTCGCGCATATTATTCGCGCGGTTGATGGCGCCGACTTCGCCGCCCAACCCCATCTTCATGAAACCCAATTTCAGTTCGTTTATATTCTGAAAGGCTGGATAGAGTTTGAATACGAAGGGCAGGGTGCTGTCAAACTACTGGCGGGTTCAAGTGTGCACCAACCTCCCGGTATTCGGCACCGGGAACTGGGGCACAGCAAAGATCTTGAGTTGCTCGAGATCGTGATGCCGGCAGAATTTGAGACCAAAGAAATCGAGACCGTCGAGGTGAGCGATGCCGCAGATTGAAGCTCGACTGCAATCGCTAGGTCTGGTTCTGCCCCCGGAAATGGTTGCTCCCGACGTTAACCTGCCTTTTTCGTTCGTACGGGTGATCGGCTCTCGCGCCTTGATCTCCGGGCACGGACCGCAGTCACCTGATGGCTCGATTGCCCGTCCATTGGGAAAAGTAGGTGCTGATCTGACTGAAGCTCAGGCCTATGAAGCCGCGCGCCTGACCGGACTGTCTATGCTGGCGAGTCTGCAGCGCGCGCTGGGCGACCTGGATGCAATCGCAGCCTGGGGGCGGGTTTTCGGGATGGTCAATGTCGCGCCAGAGTTCAATCGTCTGCCCGGGGTGATCAATGGCTTCTCGGATCTGATTCTGGAGGTTTTTGGCCCTGAGGTGGGAGAGCATAGTCGCAGCGCGGTCGGGATGGCTGCTCTGCCGTTTGATATCCCGGTGGAGATCGAAGGCGAAGTGTATCTGCACGCCTGACGGTCAGGTCAGGTGTGGGTCGAAAGCCTGATCACCTGTTCGGCGCAGTCCTGGGCCAGGCAATCAATGCTGATTCGATCGGGGCTGGCCCGCAACCAGGTCAGTTGTCTTTTGGCGAGCTGTCGGGTTGCCGCGATTCCTGACTGAATCATGGCCTCGAGTTGGCCCGGCCGGGCTCCTTCGTCAAACCAGCGCCAGACCTGACGGTAGCCGACGCAGCGCATTGACGGCAAGTCGGCATGCAAGTCGTCGCGATCGCGCAATTGCCTGACCTCGTCAATTAAGCCATTGCTGATCATTTGCCGAAATCGTGTTTCGATTCGCTGGTGCAAAACCAGCCGGTCAGACGGTTCCAGAGCTACCCGGGTGAAACGTAACCCCCCGGAGCCTGGCACATTGCGGGCTTTGCTCAGCAGCGTTGACATGGCCTGGCCCGATAAAAGGCAGATTTCGAGCGCGCGTTGAATGCGTTGCGAGTCAGTCGGTTTGAGACGGGCTGCTGTTGGTGGGTCGAGATCCGCGAGCCGGGCATGCATTGCCGGCCAGCCAGATGTTCTTGCATCGTCTTCCAGTTGCTCGCGCAATCCAGGGTCGGCTATCGGCAGGTTATGCAGGCCTTCGATCAGCGCCTTGATATAAAGCATGGTGCCACCAACAATCACCGGTTCGCGATTGCGCGCTCTGATCTGCGGAATCAGTTCGGCCGCATCATGGGCAAATCTGGCGGCCGAATAACGGTTTGCCGGACTGACGATATCGATCAGGTGGTGCGGCACTTCGGCCAGTTCTGCCGCAGACGGTTTGGCGGTGCCGAGATCCAGGTCCTGGTAAACCTGGGCGGAATCGACGCTGATGATTTCAATGGGGCGAACCCGGGCCAGCGCCATTGCCGCCGCACTCTTACCCGAAGCCGTCGGCCCCAGAATCGTCAGCACCGGCGGAATTTCAGCGGCCACGCAGAAACCAGCGGTCTATGTCAGACAAACCAAACTGAACCCAGGTCGGGCGGCCGTGATTGCATTGGTCGGCGCCGGGAGTCTGTTCCATCTGCCGCAGCAAGTGATTCATTTCCTCCAGCGTGAGCTGACGGTTGGCCCGGACGGCAGCATGGCATGCCATTGTGCCCAGGAGCCGCTCCCGGCGCTCATCGACGACGCCACTGGCGCCATGCTCTTGCAGATCGGCCAGAACCGAGCGGGCCAGAGCCGCCGGGTCGGCACGACGCAGAATCGCCGGTACGCTGCGTACGGCCAGCGTCGTTGGCGACATCTCGTCAACCTCAAGACCGAGTTCTGCCAGCGTTGTTGCTTCATCACGCGCAGTTGCCATTTCAATCGGTTCTGCGACGAATGTTGCCGGTATCAACAGCGGCTGGATCGGCATACTGAGCGTGGCGAGGTCGGCTTTCATTTGTTCGTAGACAATGCGTTCGTGTGCTGCGTGCATATCGACGACAACCAGGCCATGTTGATTCTGAGCCAGGATATGCACGCCATGTAACTGGGCGAGCGCAAACCCAAGCGGTGGCAGCTCGCGATTGGTATCGGTCGTTGCCGGTGCCAGCGGGTCAGTCGCCAGCGGTCGCTGGGCTGTTAACGCGGCGTCAATAGCCTGGCGGGTTTCCCGGCCCGGTCCACTCCAGCGGTTGTTGTCACGGGGTGATTGATCCTGGGCGAGCCACGGGCGATTGGCGGGCGTGGTGTTTTCCTGCAGGCCGAGTCCCTGTTGCACTGGCGGCACCATTGGTGACGCCATCCTCGGGGTCAATTCCGGGGCCAGGCGATTGGCTTGCGAGCCGTCCGGAACAGCCGGGCCTGGTCGGCCATCGCTACCGGCGCCGACTGCCAAAGCATCACGTATCGTCCGATAGACCAGTTCATGAACCGCCCGCGAATCGCGAAACCGGACTTCGGCCTTGGCCGGGTGCACATTGACATCAACCAGCATGGGGTCGATTTCAAGAAACAATACATATGCCGGGTGTCGGTCACCGTGTAAGACATCCCGATAAGCGCGCCTGATCGCATGGGCCAGTAAACGGTCTTTGACGGCTCTTGAGTTGACATACAAATACTGACGGTCGGCTCGAGCACGCGAGGCCGTTGGCCAGCCGATCAGTCCACGCAGAGAAAGCGCACCGTGTTTCTCGATCTGGTGATGCCGCTCGCGGAAGTCATCACCCATCACAGCAAGCGCTCTTGCAGTCCAGTTGCCCGGCTCGAAGCGCTCGACATTGCGATTGTCAACAAAAGCGGTGAAGCCGACCTCTGGCTGCCCCAGGGCAATCCGCCGAAACGCGTCCAGACAGTGAGCGGTTTCGGTGCCCTGGCTTTTCAGAAACTTTCGTCGGGCCGGCGTATGGGCAAACAGATCGAGTATTTCTATGCGCGTGCCGACAGCGCCGGCGGCCGGTTCAATCTGCTCGGGCCGGGCGGCGGTGATCTGACTGGCACTTTCGGCATTGGCTTGTCGGCTGGTCAGCGTCAGGTCTGAGACGGCAGCCAATGCGGCGAGTGCTTCTCCCCGAAACCCCATGCTGGCGACGGATTCAAGATCTCCAAGTGATCCGATCTTGCTGGTGGCGTGGCGTTGCAGCGCCAAAGGCAACTGGCCAGGGGCGATGCCGTGGCCATTATCGGTAATCACAATCCGGCGGGCTCCGCCAAGCTCTATCCGCATTTCAATCTGGGTGGCACCAGCATCGACCGCGTTCTCGAGTAACTCCTTGACGGCAGAGGCCGGGCGTTCAACGACCTCGCCTGCGGCTATCTGGCTGATCAGGCGGTCGGGCAGGGCTGCAATTCGGGCGGTATCGGAAGCTGGCATTCCCTGATTATAGAGAGCCGTACCTGGATTCTCCGACATCGCGGTAGGAGACCCCGATTTGGCCGCTGCTCTGACTACGGTTGCGGCCTAAACATGAGCGGTAGAGATCGCTTGACTATACCCCTGGGGGTATATACTATGGGGGGTATACAGATTAATGACCAAAGAGAGTTCCCATGAACGTGTTGGGCAATGCAGTTAAGCAGCGCTGTACCATTCTGATGGCTGCGGCTGCCGTATGTTTTGCGTCACCGTTGGTCGCTGCGGAGTCTGGTGAACTAACTATCAAGACAGTTGCCGCCAGTGTCGAACCGCGTCAGGCGCGCAGTGTCTGGAACGGCATCGTGGTGGCGGTGCAGGAATCCTCGCTCACCGCGCAAGTGCCCGGGCGGATTGATCAGATAAAGGTTCGCGCGGGTGAGCAGGTCACTGCCAATCAGGAATTGGCGGTCATTGACGCCCGGGAAAGTACGGCTGGCATGGCCCAGGCACAAGCCATTCTGGCTCAGGCGAGAGCCGCCAAAACCGGTGTGGCGGCCGCCTGGGAGCGCAACAAGCGATTGTTTGACCAGGGCTTTATCAGTCAGGCTTCGCTTGACGACTCCGAGACTCAACTGGCAGCGGCCAACGCGACGGTTGCGCAGGCGCTTGCTGGCGTGCGGCGAGTGTCCGTCGCGTCAACCTATCTGAGCATCAGAGCGCCATACGACGGGCTGATCGCAGAAGTCACTGCCGAGGTTGGTGAAATTGCCCAGCCCGGTCGGGTGCTGATACGCATGCTGGCACCAGAGGCGTTGCGGGTTTCGCTGCGCGTCCCCACTTCCTACGCGACCGGTCTGAGTGCCTCCAGCAGAGCGGTGGTCCAGCCCGGGGGGCAGTTTGTCCGTCAGGCCAGCGCCGATCAATGGTCAGAGCCTCTGCCCTTGCGTGTGATGCCGTCTGCCGACCCCGGTAGTGCCACAGTAGAGGTACGGATCGAATTGCCGCAGGCACTCGGCGCCGGACTCAGGCCTGGACAATATCTTCGGGTGGCGACTTTCTCTCCCGATGGCGAGGGTGTTTTCATCCCGCATTCGGCATTGCTTGAGCGGGGTGAGCTGAAAGCGGTTTACGTCGTTTCAGATAACCGGTTCATCTTGCGCGCCGTGCGGGTGGGCCCGCGCGCAGGTGAGCATGTTGAGATCCTGGCCGGGCTGAGCAGCGGCGAACGCATTGCCAGTGACCCGGTGCGCGCCGGCTTGCTGGGTGCGCGTCCCGCTGACCGGTCTTGAGTAAGCCATGACAACTCCTGCCGATAGCGCTGCGCCGGTCAAAGGTATTTCCGGCAAGATCGCCGCCCGTTTTCAGCGTAATGCTGTTACGCCACTCCTGGCGTTAGTGCTCTTGCTGGTGGGTTTGTTCGCGGCCACGGTGACCCCGCGTGAAGAAGAGCCGCAGATCGACGTGACCGTCGCCAATATCCTGATTCCATTTCCAGGGGCGGCGGCTCGTGATGTGGAGTCCCTGGTCGCCGGCCCGGCTGAGCAGGTGTTGTCGCAGGTCGTCGGGCTGGAGCATGTCTATTCAGTCTCGCGTGATGGCCTGGCATTGATCACCTTGCAGTTTGATGTTGGCGTGCCGCGCAATACCGCTCTGGTTCGCGTTCATGAAACGCTCAACGCCAACAGCGACTGGCTGCCGGCCGGTCTCGGTGTCGGAGCCCCGGTCGTCAAGCCGCGGGGCATTGATGATGTGCCAGTCTTTGCCGCGACCCTATGGTCGTCCGAGGTGCGAAGTGCTGCGGTGTTGGAGTCGGTCGCTCACAGTATTGAACAGGAACTCAAGCGCGTGCCCGGCACTCGCGAGGTCAATATTATTGGCGGGCCCGGACGGGCGGTTCAGGTGCGGCTTGATCCGGCCCGAATGAGTGCTACGGGGGTAGCGGTACAGCCTATTCTGGATTCTCTGCGCGCCGCAAATCTGGCGTTGCCGTCGGGCGACCTTGTTCGCGACGGACAGAGTATTCGGATCGAAACGGGGAGTTTTCTGGCCACGTTGGAGGATGTGGCTGAGTTGATGGTGGGCAATACCGCCGGCCGGCCGGTGTTCTTGCGTGACGTGGCGCAAATTGAATATGCGCCACTACCGGCTGATGAATACGTCTGGACAATGACAGGCGCTGGGAGCGTCGCGCACAACACTGAGACTCAGGCTACAGGGCAGGGGCAGCTTTACCCGGCCGTCACCGTCGCCGTCACGAAAAAGGCGGGTGAAAATGCTGTGAGTGTCACGCAAGCATTGCAAACTCGTCTGGATTCCCTGAAAAACGTCTTGATCCCAGAGAATGTTGAAGTCACCGTGACGCGCGACTACGGTCTTACCGCTGCGGACAAGGCTGGCAAATTGATCCAGAAGCTGGTGTTCGCGACCGCCTCGGTTATTGTCCTGGTGGCATTTGCCCTGGGTGTGCGCGAAGCCGTCATTGTGGGCGGGGCCGTAATTCTGACCCTGACGGCAACCTTGTTTGCATCCTGGGCGTGGGGCTTCACTCTGAACCGGGTGTCTCTGTTTGCGCTGATTTTTTCGATCGGTATTCTGGTGGATGATGCCATCGTTGTCGTTGAGAATATTCATCGCCATCGCAGTTTGTATCCTGGCCGCCCCCTTTGGGAAATCATTCCGGGCGCCGTTGATGAGGTGGGCGGACCAACAATTCTGGCAACGCTCACCGTGATTGCCGCGCTGTTACCAATGGCTTTTGTCAGCGGCTTAATGGGCCCGTACATGGCGCCAATCCCGATCAACGCCTCAATGGGCATGTTGCTGTCACTGGCCATTGCGTTCGTGGTGACACCCTGGCTAGCGATTCGGTTCATGAAGACTGGGCCGGAGGCTTCACATCATTCGGAGTCATGGATATCGGGCCTGCTCAGACGCACATTCGGCGGTGCGCTCGGATCGTTTCTGGATACCACCGCTGATCAGTCCCGTAGTGCGCGCAGCGCTGCCTGGCGCCGCTGGCTGCTCTGGCTCACGCTGGCGTTGGCAATACTCGCTTCGGTGGCTTTGGTTGGAACGCAGTCGGTGATCCTGAAGATGCTGCCGTTCGATAATAAGTCCGAGTTTCAGGTGGTTGTTGATATGCCGGCCGGGACTCCCCTGGAGCGGACGAATGCCGCGCTGATCGATTTGGCACTGACATTGTCCGATGAACCTCTGGTGCGCGATGTTCAGGGCTATGCCGGCACAGCGGCACCGATCAACTTCAACGGCCTGGTGCGTCAATACGATTTCCGGGGTGACCCCGAGCAAGGTGATCTGCAGGTCAATCTGGTCGACAAGCAGCACCGGGCTGAACAAAGCCATGCGATTGCTCAGCGCATGATCGCCTCGCTGCGCCCGATCGCCGAGTCTCATGGCGCACGCATGAAGCTGGTTGAAGTGCCGCCGGGGCCGCCGGTTTTATCGCCACTGGTGGCCGAAGTGTACGGCCCTGATGCAAAAGGTCGTGCGGAATTGGCGCGACGGCTATACGGAAGTTTCGAGTCCTTGCCGGGCATGGTCGCCGCTGACACCACCCTGAGAGATGGGGCGATCCGCCAGCGTCTGGTTGTTGACCGTGGTCGTGCCCGGGCGCTTGGGGTTTCCGATGCTGCGGTGACACAGGCCGCTTATGCAGCACTGAACGGCCTCGATGCCACCTACTTGCATGACGGCTCGGCTCGGCGCGCCGTTCCCGTCCGGGTCAGTCTGCCGGAGGCTGACAAGGGGCGGATCAGCGAGCTGCTCAATGTGCCGGTGATGGCAGCATCCGGTCAGGTAGTGCCGTTGGGCGAACTGGTGCGGATTGTCGAGTCAGACCGTGATTCACCGATTTTCCATAAGAACCTGCTGCCGGTGGTCTACGTCCTCGGTGACCTGGGCCTGGTTGACGGCAATCCAATCGACAGTCCGCTTTACGGTCTGATCAAACTGCGTGACAAGCTGGCGCAGGTTGCGCTGCCCGGAACTGGCGCGCTGGGCGAGTACTTCATTAACCAGCCCACCGACCCATTGCGTCAATATGCAATCAAGTGGGATGGTGAATGGCAGGTGACCTATGAAACGTTCCGCGATATGGGGATGGCTTACGCGGTTGGCCTGGTCCTGATTTACCTGCTGGTCGTCGCGCAGTTTCGCTCTTACCTGACCCCGCTGATCATCATGGCGCCTATTCCGCTGACGGTCATCGGCGTAATGCCCGGTCACGCATTGCTCAACGCGCAATTCACCGCAACATCAATGATCGGGATGATCGCACTCGCCGGGATTATCGTGCGCAACTCGATTCTTCTGGTTGACTTTATCGAACTGGAACTGACCGGTGGCGTGCCGTTGGCACAAGCCGTCCGCCGCTCGGCAGAGGTTCGGGCCCAACCCATTTTGCTTACCGCTATTGCAGCGATGATGGGCGGATTTTTTATTCTTGACGATCCCATCTTCAATGGTCTTGCTGTGACCTTGATCTTCGGGATTCTGGTCTCGACCTTGCTTACGCTGGTCGTGATTCCTTTGCTTTATTACCTTTTCAGGAGAACCGAGCATGAACGCACACACTAATTCGCAAGCCGCTTGCGGCGTGACAGGCGTGACCACCGAAAAAGTCATCCGCGCTTTTGCCGGCGGGGTTATTTTGCTGTCGCTTGCGCTGGGTGCATCAGCCAGCCCGATATTTCACAGCGCCTACTGGCTTTGGGTGACTGTTTTTGTCGGGGCCAACCTGTTGCAAAGCGCGTTTACCGGCCTTTGCCCGCTCAATACTATTCTGACGAAAGTCTTTCATGTGCGCAGTGAGGCCGACATCGTGCGCGCAGGACAGGCCTCTTGATAGAATCAACCCGGCTATTTCAGACCAAACGGACCCCTACGTGACGCACATTGTTCACACTGCCTCCCGCGAAGATATTTCCAAACGACTGCGCCGTATCGAGGGCCAGTTGCGTGGCGTGATTCGCATGATTGATGAAGACACGCCGTGTATGCAGGTAGCCCAACAATTGTCGGCGGCGCGTAAAGCGCTAGATAGTGTGTTTGCGCGCATGACCGTTTGTTATCTGGCCCAGGAGCTGGAGCCGCTCGCCGGAGACGATGGGCATGAGCTCGAACGCGTGCTTGAGGATGTCGGCACTTTGTTGCGAAGAATGAGCTGAATTGATCGTGTCTTGCGCGGCGACGCCACAGCGCACGCTCGGAAGATCCTAACCGCAGCTCATCAAACTAACTGGTATATGATATACCAGTGCTTTGGGCGATGAAGTAGGTACCGAATTGGTTCAAACCAAACCAGGATCAGACGATATGACTCAACAAGAAGCCGGCGACGACAGTCGCATGCCTTATCAGCTGCCGTTTCCGAAAGATGCCCTACAGGAAATTGTTATTCCCGACGGGGTGCCGCTAGACGATCGGGTGTGGGTCCCCCAGGCCGAGAATGTCTGGTTTCGACCCCTCTGTCTGAATCGCTCAGAGGGCTACTGGATGAACCTGCTTAAGGTACGCAAGTCCGGTGTTTTGTCCCGCCACCGGCATCCGCAAGCGGTACACGGCTGGGTGCTGAAAGGCCGCTGGCATTATCTGGAGCATGACTGGGAGGCAACCGAAGGCAGCTATGTTTACGAGCCGCCGGGCGAAACCCATACCCTGGTCGTGCCCGATGGCGTTGATGAAATGATTACCTTCTTCCAGGTTAACGGTGTGATGTGTTATGTCGATCCGTACGGCAATGTCAAAGGCTATGAGGACGTTTTCACCAAGATAGATCTCTGCCGAAAACACTACGAAGCCGTTGGCTTGGGCGCGGACTTTGTTGATCAGTTCATTCGGTAAACCGGAGCCGGATCAATGCGCGCCAACACAGCATTTCACGGCGTCTACCCAATTCTGTACAGCTTTTTCGATGCAGCCGGAGCGCTGGACCGGGTAGCCATGCGACGTCAGGTGGAAGCCTGTATCGCCGGTGGCGCCCACGGTATTGCCGTCATGGGTCTGGCGACCGAAGTCGGAAAACTGGATGTCAACGAACGTCGTCAGGTCATTGACTGGGTCGGTGAAGATATCGCCGGGCGGGTTCCTTATGCGGTGACCGTCGGGGAGGGGAGCGTATCGGGCCAGATTGCGTTCGTAAAAGCCGCCCGCGCCGCCGGCGCTGACTGGGCCGTACTGCAGCCGCCCGCTATTCAGGGCGTCCCGGAGCTTGAATACGTCCGCTTCCTGGGTAACGTGGCCGATAAGTCGGAACTGCCTCTGGGGGTTCAAAACGCCCCTGGGTTAATGGCCACGAGCTTATCCAACAGCGCACTAAAGACACTCAACCGCCATCACCCGAATGTCTGTTTACTCAAAGCGGAAGGGCCGGCAACCTATATCAGCCAACTGATCCACGACACAGAAGGTGTTTTTGACATTTTTGGCGGCATGGCCGGCATCCAGTTCCCGGACTCCTTGCGCGCGGGCTGCGTTGGGATGATCCCGGCTGCTGATTTATTCGACCCGCAGGTGCGAATATACGAACTCATGCGTGAAGAGACGCCGGAATCAATCGCGCAGGCGGAGGCAATTCATCGTGAGTTGCTGCCGCTGATTGTCTTCATGATGAGCTCGGTTGAAAATTTCATCGCTTACGGGAAATACCTGCTCGGCCAGCGTCTGGGGATCGAGAACACTGCTGCACGGCAGCCCTCAATGCCGTTAACCGACTTTGGGCGGGAAATCATGTCGCATTGGGCGAGCCACCTGGGCCCGTTGACAAAGGGTTGATTGCTGTTTAGCGTCACTGAACGAATAAAGCGGCAATTAATCAGGAGACAATTTGCTTAAGAAAAAAGTAGCGCTTGTGACTGGCGCCGGCTCGGGTATTGGCAAGGCTGTAGCAACAGCTTATGGTCGCGAAGGTGCCAGCATTGTTGTCTCGGATATGAACACAGAGGCGGGCAATGACACCGTAACCAGGCTGCGTGCGTCCGGCGTTGATGCGCTGTTCGTCCAGACTGATGTGAGAGACCCGGATGACTGTCTTTCGCTGATTGACCAGGCCGTCGCACATTTTGGGCGGCTTGATATCGCGTGCAACAACGCCGGGATCAGCGGTTCGGTCGCGCCGACTGCGGACGCAGACCTTGAAAACTGGCGCAATGTCATAGCGGTGAATCTGTCCGGTGTTTTCTATTGTATGCGCGCCCAGATCCCTGCGATGTTGCGTAACGGCGGTGGGTCAATCGTCAATATCTCGTCGGTCCTTGGAGCCGTAGGGCAGGCCGGGGTGCCGGCATATGTCGCGTCCAAACACGGCGTGGTTGGATTGACGCAAACCGCATCTTCGGAATATGCAGCCAGGGGCATCCGGGTCAATGCGATTGGTCCGGGCTATATCGAAACGCCGATGACTGAACATCGCACGCAAGACCAGAAAGCTCGTGATGAGATCGAATCGCGCCATTCGATGGGTCGGCTGGGCAAAGCAGAAGAAGTTGCCGAGCTGGTCTTATGGCTCAGTTCGCCCCGGTCGTCTTTTGTCACCGGTAGTTATTACCCGGTGGATGGTGGCTACCTGTCTCGATAGCGCGCTTTGACGCTGTCTGACGTCTTGTCCTAAACGCCGGGATCGTCGTTACTTTCTCATCGACTGGTATATTCATTGGGCTTAATGGCTTTGCCTTAAGCACCATCGCCTCGATTCAATCCACCTTCAAATCTCGAGTAAAGCCATGGGTCAGCTCAAAACAAAATCTGCCCTCATCACAGGTTCTGCCAGAGGCATTGGCCGGGGGTTCGCCGAAGCGTACGTGCGCGAAGGAGCCGTTGTCGCCATTGCAGACATAGACTTCGCCGCAGCGCAAGCGACAGCAAAGTCGATCGGCGATTCTGCCTATCCCATACGGCTGGACGTCGCGAATCAAGACAGCATTGATGCCGCTATCAATATTGTCGTTGAAAAGACAGGCAAGCTGGATATCTTGATCAACAATGCTGCCTTGTTTGATGCGTCCGAGACGGTTGATATTACTCGCGCCAGCTATGAGAAGCTCTATGCCGTCAACGTTGGCGGCACCTTGTTTATGTTGCAGGCCGCCGCAAAACAGATGATCAAGCAAGGGCATGGCGGCAAAATCATCAACATGGCTTCGCAGGCCGGACGCCGCGGCGAGAGTCTGGTTCTGGTCTATTGCTCAACCAAGGCTGCAGTGATCTCAATGACTCAGTCAGCCGGCCTCAACCTGATCAAGCACGGGATCAACGTGAACGCGATCGCTCCGGGTGTGGTTGATGGTGAACACTGGGAACATGTTGACGAAATGTTTGCAAAGCTCGAGGGAAAGGAACCCGGACAGAAAAAAGCAGAGGTCGCCGCTAGCGTTCCAGCGGGTCGCTTTGCCACGCCAGATGACTTAACCGGCATGGCGGTTTTTCTGGCGTCATCGGCGTCTGACTACATTCTGTCTCAAACCTACAATGTCGACGGCGGTCAGTGGATGAGCTGAGTGGAGGAAGGAGGCAGTGGCGGTTCAGACAACAGCGCGATTCCAGACTGCCACTTGTGGCTCAGTACTGTGCCTGCGCGAACCGAGTGTCGCCGCGAGTCCTCCTGGCAGGCGTTGAGCCGCTACAAACAGCAATGATGAGAGTTTGTCCATATTCCTACTGTGGAGCATCGAGACAGCCATCCGAAGATACCGCCAGTAGCCGAGACATCATGGCGCAGGCGTCGGACTGGCCGGAATTTTGATCGGCGGTATCACGCAAGATTTGTGCAAACGCGCGACTATCAAGATCTGGCTTGCGTTCCTTGGCGAGGGCCGCTACACCGGAGAGGTGCGCGGCAGAAATTGAAGACCCGCTATATGTATCGAATCGATTGCCCGGGCGGATGCTGACAACCTGGTGTCCCGGTGCCAATAGAAGCCGGGCGCCCGCTACGGAGGTGTTACGGGCTTGTCGGCCGGGAGTGGACACCGCCAAAACGCCACGCGTAGAAGCAGGAAAAGAATCAGGTTCCGCTGAATCCGCAGCGCCAACCACAATGATTCTTTTTTCAATGGCCAGGCGTACCAGTCTATTCAGCAAGGGATCACTGGGGCCGGCCAGACTTAGGTTAATTACATCTGTGTTGGCCGCAATACTCGCGTTCAGCGACTTTGCAAGCGTAAAGGAATTACAAGAGGCTGCATCATTACCCAGTTGGATTTGCCAGCAAGCTTTCATAGCCAAGATCGCCGCGTCTGGGGCGACACCAACAATGCCGATATCGTTGTTCGCATTGGCGGCGATTACACCGGCAACAGCGGTGCCGTGAACATCCTGGTTAAAGTCATCGGGATCACCATTAACCAGATTGCGTTTAACGGCAACTCTTCCTTGCAACTCCGGATGGCTAGAGTCCAGCCCGGTATCAATGACGGCAACCGTCACACCCTTGCCGGTTGCCCAGCGATGCGAACGGTCCACATTCATGCTGGCCAGGCCATGTTGCAATTTGAAGTACGGATCGTTGTAGGCGCCGGCGACCGTGCGAAACGATTGTAACTGCTGGGCGGTTTCAACGACCGGTTCTTGGGTCAGTAATGCAAGCACGTTTGAAATGTCTTGGCTATCGCCTAGTTCGAAGACCATGCATCGAATGCCAAGTTCTGACAAAGGCCAGTCGGCGAGCCGAGTCATTGCATAGTCTCGCTCCCACCGGTTAAGCAGCTCCCGGTAGCGCAACGGCTGATCCTTCTTGATTGCTGCAATTGCCCCTGTTCCAACGAGTTTGCCGTGCTGCTCGTCAGACATGGTCACGATAAGAATACGCTGCTCACGTTCTTGCGTCGCAAGTCCCATTTTGAAATTGACCGTTGCGCGCAGGCTGTCGGCTGACTCGCTTGATGTGGCAACGCATCCGCCCATAAGGCTGATTACCATCAACAGACTGAGCAAACGAATATGACACCCGGGCATAGCTTCTCTCATTTTGCAGGACTGAGGACCGCCTCGACATTTTGGATGTCCGGGTTCGAGTTGAATTGCTCGAACGCCTTGTTGAGATCGGGGAACGCCGCGTCGGCGCGCAAATTTACCAAATATACCTGCTCATCAACGGCTTGCACGGATGCACTGATACCCATCTCCTGAACCATGCGAATGACAACGGCAGGCCGGACCGTTTCTTTGAACCGTAAGCGCAAAGAGAGTGAGGCGGCGTCGTCAGAAGTCAGGACGGAATAATGATCGCCAGCCGGCGCCCAAAGCATTTGCACTGCCAGGACTGAGACCAGGGCTACGGCGGCCAGACTCGCAGCAGCGGGGAACCAGGATGAGCCAGACCCGGGAATCATCTGCCGAAACCGCTCCGCCCATTGAGTAAACGGGCCGGACTTAGGGCTCTTCGGATGATCAGCGGTGCCCCCTGCCGTACGGAGCTGTGCTTCATAGGTATCAATCCGTTGCGAAACCCGCGCGAACGACCGGTCAACCTGCTCATGAGTTGTCGTATCGACTGTCACACTCTCATAAGTCTTGCGCAACAAATGAAGCTCATTTTGGCAGATCGCGCAATGCACAAGGTGTTGATCAACCCGGTCAACGAGACTGTCAGGAAGAGTGCCATTTGCATACCAGGACAATTCAGCGAATACCGTGTCGTGCTCATCGGCGGGGGCGAGATTGTTATTCATCATTGGTTCCGGTCCTTGCTGACTTAATTGTGTCATCCGATTCGGCCAGGCAGGCCTTGAGCTTGCGTCGGGCATAAAACAGGCGAGTTCGTGCGGTTGCCGAACTGCATTGCACAATCTGGCCAATCTCAGTGGCGTTGTGACCCAGTGCGGCCAGTTCAATGATGGCTTTATGGTCGGTACTTAACGCGGCGACGGCCTTGGATAATTCGTTGAAAAGCTCATTTGAGCTGATTGACCGGCTCAGGTCGTATTGATCATCGACGTGCGTGACCTCAGCAAGTGCTTGCTGATCATTGTCGATCTCCGAGCGACGAGACTGCCTGGAAATTGCGGTTAAGCCCTGGCGATAAGCGATCCCAAATATCCAGGTGGAAACACTGGAACGCCGTTGAAAGGAGACGCTGGTTCGCCAAATCGCAAAAAGCGTGTCATCCACGACTTCCTCGGCTAACTCTCGCTGCTGGACCATTCGCAGGACGAAGTGAAATACGCGGCCATAGTAACGGCGGTACAGCAACTCGAAGGCACTCTTATCTTGCTCGCTTATTCGATCAATCAGTACTAAGTCTTCGTCGTTCGTCTGGCTGGACATTACCGCCCTCCTGGATACAGATATTAGTACGCCGGGCTGCCCCAAGTGTTCAAACCGAAAAGAAATTAGGCGCTTGCGGGAAAAACTCCGGCAATTTCAACGTGCGGTTGAACACTCTGCTGCCGTCGCAGTACTCACCGACCAACACAGCTCGCGGGAGAACAGGATGAATCCCTGGCTTCGTCTGCGGCTGTCCCTTAGGGAGTTTCAAGCCCATGCCGTCGTAAGAGGCTACCAACTGACGAAAAACATGCCTGTCTAAGGGCGATTCGTTATCCAGCTCGACGCAACCGCGTCTACAAGGAGATTTAGATTCATGTCACACAAACAAACATTCAGTCGAACTTTCTGGTCGAAATTGGCTGGATTCCTCGTTACAGCAAGTTTTTCTCTAACGGCATCTGCTCAGATATCGGCTCCGGTTGTTGGAACAGACCAGAACGCTCTTTTCGGCGTCGAAGAGAATATTCGAGCATTTCTGTCCGCTAATCGGGGTAGCAACGGCGGGGGAGATCAAAGCCTTCAGGCGGGCGACTCACTGGTTGGAACCGAATCCGCTGACCTGTTAATCGGTGCGCTGGGAATCGACGTGCTTCTGGGCAACGGTGGGCCAGACATCTTAATTGGCGGTACGGAAGACTTTAACCCGTTCAACCGAGACCGCGCGTTTGGAGGATCCGGCGACGATACCTTTCTTTGGGCGCCGGGCGATGGCAATGATCTATTCGACGGCGGTGAAGGTCTTGACGTCTTGATACTCGGCTTGGTCGGTGAACAGCGTGATGCGAACGGCAGCGAAGTCGGGGCACCGTTTTTCAATGTCAATCCTCCCGGGCCGGGGAGCCAGGATTTCGATGGCATTTATATCAACCCGTCATCAGGTTTACCGACTATAGACGTGGCAGGCGGCCCCGGATTTTGCGAGGTCGTCGATGGCAGTGGTAGTGATGCCGAGCAGGCTGAACTGACGGCTCTTGGGCTGGATCATCTGGTTCGCTTTACCCTTCGCGGCCCCGCGGCGGACACCTCTAATCCTGATACCGGTCTACGCATCGCTGTCCATCTCCTAAACACCGAGTATCTGGTGTGCGGCAGCCAGGTTGCTGGTGGGATATCGGTTCTGGACCTCAGGACTTCTCCACCCACCGCCATTGACATTTCACAAATTCCCGCTCAAGCAAGCAGCCTTGTTCGATAACTCAATTTGATGACTAACCGGAGTAACACCCTCATGAATTTTGCAAAATCTGCACGACTGCAGAAAATGATCAGCGTTCAGTTCAGCATATGTCTTGCTTTTAGTTTGTTGCTTGTCGGCTGCGGAGACTCTGGCACCGCAGTAGACAACCAACCTCCTGCCGAAGCCCCACCTCCATCCGAAGCCCCACCTCCATCTGCAACGGTGCGCCTGGCTATCGTGGGCAATGACCGTAACAGTATTGACAGTCCATTGCTGTCACTGAATCCTCAGGGCCCAGGTGGCTCGCCCAATCAAAGCCTGCGAGGGGGCGACGTACTTCAGGGCGGACCGTCGGACGAAGTGCTTATTGGCGGGCTGGGCGTTGATGTGATGTTAGGGGCTGATGGCAATGATGTGATGATCGGCGGGACCGAGGATTTCAACTCCAGCGTGGACGGTGACGACAAGGGTTCGGACAACCGGGATCGTGCCTTCGGCGGTAAGGGCGACGATGTTTTCATCTGGGCGCCTGGTGACGGCAGTGATTTTTTTGACGGTGGACCAGGAACAGATGTTGTTATTTTTGGTGTCCTGGGCGAGCAGCGCGATAGCGACGGAAGTACCGACGGCGCGCCATTTTTCAATGTAAACCCGGGGGGTACGGCAGGTAGCTTCGACTTTGACGGCATCCATCTCGACGCCAATACGGGTCTACCGACAGTTAGCACATCAACCTCACCGGGATTCTGTACGGTACTCGATCAATCGACCAACCCAGCGGAACTGGCAGCATTGTCGCTGGATCATCTGATTCGGTTCAGCCTGCGCGGGATAGCCAATGACTTCGATTCTGGCGTCCGCTCTGATGACGACGGATTGCGGGTTTCAGTGCATCTACGCAGTACGGAATTCGTGGTGTGTACCAAACGAAATCCCATCGCTGGCGGTGGCGACGCCAATATCCAGGTTCTCAATATCACGACATATCCGCCAACGCCTGCTTCGCTGGCTGACTTGCCAGAGTCAGTTCGCCAAATGATCAAATGAGGACGGAAATCGGTAGCGCTCCAAGTCACACTAAAGAGCTACCTATTTGAAAGCGGCATAACAATGCATGGGCACCAGTCAGAGAAGCGGTGCCCATGCAGGTCAAATCGGCAGCAGCGATCTGCGCTGCGCTTGCAGGCGGATTCAAAAGAGGCCTGACTCAAGAGGTCTGACTCAAATTGCCGGCCAGGGATCTCAACGGCTTGTCACGATCGCCAATCAACAATTCAAGTGCAGTGGTTCAATCCGCCCATGAAGCGCACGCCCGAGACGCTACCCATAGCGCAGTTTGCTCTGATAAGCTGACCCCTGGAAAATCGTATTGAGACAACGTATAACTTAGAGGACTGAACGATGCCGAAAAAAAGCATAGTTGCGAGCCACTACACGCACGGAACTCTCGTTGATGCAATTCGAGATGGCGTCCAGAAATTAGGGACGACCATCGACAAAGTCCATATCGACGATCTCGGACCAGTCGATGAGTTTCACATCGGCGGGCGAATAGCGACGGAAAGCTTTCTGGATCAACTCTACATTGATAGCACTCACCATGTACTGGATGTTGGGTGCGGCTTGGGCGGAGGTAGCCGACGTGCGGCACTGAGGTATGGGTGTCGCGTGACCGGAATCGACCTTACCCGGGAGTACGTAGAAACTGGCAACACATTGTGCGAATGGGTAGGGTTGGCCGACCGAATCCATCTTGAAATTGGAGATGCAACGGCTCTGCCACATTCGGACGACACCTTCGACCGAGCGTATATGATGCATGTCGGGATGAATATCAATGATAAGAACGCCCTTGCTGCCGAGCTTTATCGCGTGGTACGACCTGGTGGGAAGATCGGGATTTACGATGTCATGCAGGTCGACGACGGAGAACTGGAGTTTCCGGTGCCCTGGGCAACCGGTCCGGAAGGAAGTTCAGTTTCCTCACCGGCGGTATACAGGTCGGCTCTCGAAGCAGCAGGTTTTAGTATCGTCACCGAACGAAACCGACGCGACTTTGCTCTTGAGTTCTTCGACCAACTTCAAAAAAATAATGCCAAGGCCGACGGGCCTCCACCGCTCGGATTACATATTTTGATGGGTCAAAGTGCGCCGGTTAAATTCAAGAACATGATCGATAACATCGTTCGCGGTCTGATTGCCCCGGTCGAAATAGTCGCAGATAAGAAGGCATAGCGGGAATCTTGGCATTGTCAACTTAACGCAAATGTCCCGCTATTGCATTGCACCAAGCGGGCTCGGAATTTTCCCTCACACTCAAGTGGACAATGCCTCTAGAAATGCCACCGTAAACCGAAACCCGCGTAGGCGGCACTGGCCTTGTCGGCAATGGCCCCGCGCGACTCTGCCTCAAAGAAGACGGTCGCTGAGTCGTTGACTCGATAATTGACCTCCAGACCAGGCAGAACCAGATTCGAAGACTTGCCAGAAAGCTGGGTAAATTGGGCCGCGTCTCCCGTCACCGATTCTTGCTTGGTTTTGTTTCGGGTGAGGGTGGCTTTGGCCACAACGTTCCAGCGATCATTGATGGGTAACCGAGCTAATAAGCCAAGACCCACCGACTGAGCACTGCCACTGAAGCTGCCGCTCGAGTAGGTTTGCGTAAACTCGCCAAGATCAACATAGCTGGCGGCGACGCCCCAGTGTTTGGAGAACCAGTAGCCAGCGGTGAGCTTGGCGGCGCCTTGGCCGTGCTCTGTTTCACCGGTCCGGGCTACGCCGATAGCATCTGCTGAAATATCAGCGCCGCCGATTGAGAGTCCGACAAACGGGCCGATCTTTGGGTTAGCGGAGTCATTGGCGCTCGCGTATAGCGGTGTAAGCAGTGTTGCCAGCAAGCAGACGTTGAGAAGGGCGGTATAGGTGCGTTTCATCTTAAGGTTTCCAAAAATTGATAGAGTGTCGGCTTGCTCTTAGGTTGAGGGTTTTGAGCAGACACAAGAACTGTAGATTTGAGTGCCATCGAGGTACATGACCCCTCGTAACAATGACTTGCTCTCTGGTATCAAAGATCAATGGCAGCAGGAATCAACCGATGAAAACACCGACAGTGGCTGCTGGTCTGGCACGCAGCTTTCTTGAATATGCAGTGGCGCTGGGAGCCCCGCTGCCAGCCTTGCTGGGCGGCAGCGGTCTCAGGAGCGAGGCCTTGACAGATCAGGATGCAAGGATCCCGCTAGCTGCTTACCAGGCACTCATTGAGTGCGCCATTGAGATCACCGCTGACGACGCCTTGCCCCTGCGCTATTGCGTGGACACCCGGTTGGAAACGGTGTCGATAGTGGGTCTGATCGTTCATTCCTCCGCCTCAATGGCCGACTCTCTTGAGCAGCTCAATCGTTATGCCCGACTGATGGTCGAAGTTGATGTAATGCCAAATGGCGAACGATTCAGTGTGAACGCAGAGCAGGGCGAGGTCTGGATCACGGACAACCGCCCCGATCCGAATAGCTTTCCAGCACTAACGGAGATTGCGTTTGGCCGCTTCATCGGTGAGTTTCGCCGGCATTTCCCCGACACGCCTTTTGCGATCGCTCTGGACGTGACGCACGCCAAGCCCAAACACGCCAGCGCGTATCAAGAAATATTGCGGGTACCCGTGCGCTTCAGTTGCGCGAGAAACGCGATGCGGATTGACCCGGACTGGCTCAATAAAACGTTCGACAATGAAAGCGCCTATGTCTTTGGCGTCTTTGCAGATCGCGCTGACGCGCTAATCGCGCAGCTCGATCGAAATCAAACCATCAAGGGCCGTATTGAGCGTCATTTGCTCGGCATCTTGCACCGAGGCGATGTCACGATGGATGACGTCGCCTCTGATTTGGGTATGAGTCGCCAAACCCTTTATCGACGGCTTCGAGAAGAGCAAGTGACGTTTGCTGCCATTCACGATGAGCTACGACATCGCATGGCTATTGATTATCTGAACGCGAGAAAGGCTTCTGTCAATCAAGTCGCCTATCTTCTCGGTTTCTCAGAAGCATCTTCGTTTACAAGAGCCTTCAAGCGCTGGACCGGTAAGACGCCGATCGAGGTCCGGGAAGGTTTTGGTCTCGTTGATTTCTCGTGATCGACAACCTGGCGGTGAGCTTGGCTGGGATCCAGAACTGCAAGTAATGACTGGCACTTCGATGGAAGTCCTCTTTTCGCAAGTAGCAACGAGTTTGGGCCGCCAGAGTCGAATTGAAGACCCGCTACCCGTGTCGAACCGATTGTCCGGACGGATGCTGACAACCTCGTGTCCCGGTGCCAATAGAGCCCTGGCATCGCGATTGGATCAACAATCCTGGGCGTGCCAGAGCAGTTCGGTTCGTTTGTTAAGGAAGTTTGACTTTTCCAGTACTTCGTCTTTGATAAGCCTCAAGCGTTATCTCTGCGTCAATTGCCTGCCGTATCAACGCCATTGCGCTTTTTCTCAGTCTTAGTTTCGCAGCGGCATGAGATGGTAAATGCACTTTGCCAAGAAGTGAGATTGCCTCCTCGATTGCATGATCTATTCGATCTTGCGGCTCTACTTTGTCCACAAAGCCTGCGCTCAAGGCGTCATCTGGCTCAAACGTTTCGCCTAAGGTTACCGTTCTACTAAGCCAGGCAGGGTGAACTCTGCTTCGCGCAAGCTCGACCGCGAAGCTTGGCGGTGTAATGCGAATAGCCACTTCGTTGAGCCCCATCCGGTAGGGGCCTTGAAGAGCAATTCGGAAGTCACAGGCGAGCAACAGGAATGTACCCATCGGAAATGCGTGACCTTCCATAATGCCCAGGGTTGGGATCGGGAGTGCCATCAAGCGCAGCGCAAGTTCGGCACCGGTACGTACCATTTCATGGCTTTTCTCCGCATCATTTGCGGCAAATAATTTCAGATCGAAACCGGCGGAAAATATCCCCGGAATACTTGACCGAAGGACGACTAGTCTGGCCTCGTTTTCAGCTCGACTGAAAGCTAAGTCGAGTTGCTGGAGCATCGCGGTTGACATAACGTTTACTTTTCCGTCGTCCATTGCAATGTGGGCTACGCCGTCAAACAGGCTGTATTGAACAAGTTCTGACATGAGGATTCCATCGGTTGGCTAATTGGAGAAAAAATTATTACTATTCGAATTAGACCAATCAATATAATTCCGAGGTTTCTTTGGCTCCCAAGCAAAAACATCGCCAACCTGTCATCGATTCGGCCGTAACGCTGTTTCGTCGCCATGGCTATTCCGCAACCGGACTGAATGACATCGTCGAGCTAAGCCAGGCACCAAAAGGGTCGCTTTACCACTACTTCCCCGGCGGTAAATCGTCCATCGCTGTGGCGGCCGTCGATGAAGCCGGCCGTCGGGTTTGCGAGACGCTGTCTGAACTGGCCAATGAGTCTTCAACGACATCTGACTTGCTCAAGGCTCATGTTGTCTTACTTATAAAGTGGATGAAGCGCTCAGGCTTTAAGGATGGATGTCCGATTACGACGGTTCTTCTTGAACTCTCGCCCGACGATAGAGCTGTCACAATAGCTGGGCGGCAAGCCTATTCAGATAGAATTCAGATACTTTGCGACAAATTGGTCGGTGACGGATTTTCAGAACAGCGTGCGTCTCAGTTAGCAAGCGTTTGTACTTCGGCAATCCAAGGGGCGCTCATACAAGCTCGTGTTCAACGCAGTGGTAAGCCACTCAGCATCGCTGCTGAGCAATTGGCGCAAATGCTCTCCGATACCGTCAAGACGGAATCAGATTGAACCACTACTGACCCTGGGTGTCACCGCTGTATTACTCTACGGCGGCAAAGAGCGCTTTGTGGAATGGCTTGGCCGTCGGGCGAATGACAAGTAATGAGGAGACGGTCACTCAATAAGGGAATCTAGCCGACCCTCAGTCCTACGCAACGCACGCCCGTTTTATCGCTTCAAAAGGTGTCGGCTATTCATGCTTTAAGTCAGAGTATCCGGTCTCGCAGGAATCAATCTCATTGACAGACTAACGGTCCAGATTCTGCATCGCCAGCAGACTCACAATGGCCGCTTCTCGCGTCAGCTTTTGCCGGTCTATCAGATCGATCAGTTCGTCCTGGCTGACCCGCATGAACTCGCTGACTTCTCCATCCTGATTGACCGGTGTTTGATTTTTGGCCAGTGTTGCATGCCAGACCATCAGGTCTTCAACCATATAGCCTCCGTCTACCGGTGCGTTTACTCGCCAGGTGCCTGCGCTGATCGGTAGCGAGTACTGGTCAGGGTTCAGTCCCGCTTCTTCCTGAACTTCCCGGGTTAACGCCGGGCCGAACGCTTCCATCTCGCGGCCATCTGCACTCATGCCGACCAGGCCACCGGCCAGCGTGTCCAGCATGTTCGGATCTACGTCTTTGTCAGCCGCGCGTCGCTGAAGCCAGAAGTCGGAGGTGTCTTTCTCTGCGATCAGTCCTACCAGGTGAACCGCGAAGGTTCGTACACCGAGGGTACGGACACAACCACGTTCAAGCTTGCCCATGACAGTGCCGTCATCGGCGCAGACGGGGAGCAGTTCGTCGCGCCAGCGGATGATTCGGCCGGCTTGTTTCAGAACGAGCGCCATTGCTTCGAGTACGGCGGGGGCATCTGGCGCGCAGACTGGCAAGACGCTCAGACTGTCGTCGGTCAGTTCGACGCCGGGGACTTCCCTGGCCAGCAGTCGTGCATCAGCCGGTGTTACGCTGCCAACAACCCGGTCTTCGATTTCAAACGGTAGTCGTTCCTCTGGACTGCTCGCACGGCTGGTTCGGGCCAGTGCGGTCAGTCGGTCGTTGATTTCGCTGGTCTTCATCGGCGACTCAGGCTGATCGACGTCTGCTGGCCGGGTTGTGTTGCACATAGTCCTGCAAGCCTGCAAAGATGGCCGCGGCTACCTTGCGTTGGTAGCGCGGATCAATCAGGCGTTTTTCTTCTTCCGGGTTGCTGATGAAGGCTGTTTCTACCAGGATGGACGGAATGTCCGGTGTTTTGAGAACGGCAAACGCGGCGCGTTCGATCGCCGGCTTGTGTAACGCAGCGACGTCTTTTAGTTGCGCCAGCACGGTTTTGCCAAGCCGATCGCTTTCATGGAGTTTGTTGCGGGCAGACATTTCGACCAGCAAGGCGCGGGCCTGCCGGTTGCGCACCGGCCCGTAGCGGGCTCCGCCCACTTTGTCGGCAAGATTCTCCCGTTGTGCGAGCCAGCGTGCCGCCGTACTGGTTGCGCCGCGTTCAGACAAGACGTAGACCGACGCGCCGCGTGCATCCGGGCGAACGAAGGCATCGGCATGAATAGACACGAACAAGTCGGCCGAGACCCGGTGTGCTTTGGTGACCCGCCGCGCGAGTGGCACAAAATAATCTCCCTCACGAGTCATGAACGGGCGCATACCGGGCTCCATCTTGATGAGCTGGCGTAATTCGGCTGCAATCGCCAACACGACATCTTTTTCTTGTGCGCCGCCTCGGCCCAGCGCGCCGGGGTCTTCGCCGCCATGCCCGGCATCAATGGCAATGGTCACCATTCGGCGTATTGGTGCCGGATTACGCGCGAAGCGCTTTTTGTCGGCTTTGCGGCGCCGGGTTCTGGCTGGTGGCGCTTTGTCCGCCGGGCGGGGAAATTCCCGTCGGGCGAGCAAGTCAGCGATCGGGTCTGCCGGGCGTGAGTTTGGTTTGGGGCGGTTTTGCAGGAGTCCGGCCAGCGGATCATTGCTTGCCTGCTGGTCCAGCAGGGCGACCAGCGGGTCGCGTGCGCGCGACGGATGCAGGTCAACCACGAGTCGATGACTGTAGCGGGCAATCGGGTCAAGCGTGAACAGCTCCGGATGCACCGGTTGGCGCAGGTCGAACACCAGTCTGACTTCACCGGGTTTGCTTTGACCGACGCGCACTGCATGAATATAAGGGTCGTCTGCTTTGACCTTGGCGATCAGTTTGCGGATATCGCCATCAATATCAATACCGCTTAAGTCAATAACGAGGCGGTTGGGGCTCTCAAGTGTGTGGTAGCGGTATTTTAGGGTCCGGTCGAGTTCAAGCGTCACTCGGGTGTAGTCGGCGGCGGGCCAGACTCTCACGCCGACAATCACGGCCGCGTTCGCCTGGCGAATCGGCAAGCTCAGCAGCAGGGCGCCCGCACCAGCGCTTAAGAATTGACGACGCTTACTCACGGCCGGGAGATTGTTTGCTGCTCTGTCTTCGCCCGGATGCTCTTTCGCCGGATCGGCAAGGCTCAATCGGTTTTGTCGCTCAAGCGCCAGCGGTCGAGTTCGCGGTTTGAATTGAGGGCGTTTAGACATGCGAGTCCCTGCACGCCGTCAACACTGATGTGCAGGCGGCGCGCATCCTCTGTTTCGGCAAGCTCCAGGCGCAATCGAACATGGGGGGCGGGCAGGGTCGTGGCAGCCATCTCGGGCCACTCCACCAAGGTAACTGCGGACGAGTCGAGCAATTCCTCGAAACCAGCGTCGCGTAGTTCTTCCTCGGAAGAGAATCTATAAAAATCAAAGTGATACAGGTCAATCTTAGATAGATTATAAGGTTCGACAAGCGTATAAGTAGGACTCTTGACCCGACCGTTGTAGCCAAGCGACCGAATCAGTGCCCGGCAGAAGGCTGTTTTGCCTGCGCCGAGCGGGCCGGACAGGTAGATGATGCAGCCAGGCAACAAAGCGGGGCCAATTGTGGCCGCGACCAGTTGAGTCGCTTGCTCGGAAGGTAACAGGAGGCTAAGACTCTGACTGGAAGGAACGACGTTATTACTCATGTCTGAAAACAGTATCACGCCCAGCGCGGAAATTCTGGCCGATTGGGCTGCCGGGCTCGGCTTCCAATTGCTGGGCATTGCCGACACTCGTCAGTTTGATCAAACCGAGTCATTGCAGGCGTGGATTTCACGCGGCTTTCACGGGCAAATGGAGTATCTCGCGCGTGATCCGGCAAAGCGGGCGCGCCCTGACGAATTGGTGCCGGGCACTGTCAGCGCCTTAATCGTATCGCTGGGTTATGCGCCGCAAACGGCTGACTGGGTCGCCGACGGCTGGCAACAACTCACCGCGCCGGGTGCCGCCTACGTCTCGACTTATGCTCGTGGTCGTGATTATCACAAGCTGGTGCGCAATCGACTTCAAAAGCTGGCTGATCGCCTGGTTGAGCTGATCGGCCCGTTTGGCTACCGGGCATTCTGCGATTCCGCGCCGGTGATGGAGGTTGCGTTAGCTGAGCAAGCTGGCCTGGGCTGGCGCGGTAAGCATACGTTGCTGTTGAATCGTCAACATGGCTCGATGTTTTTTCTGGGTGCTTTGCTGACAGATTTACCGTTGGCGCCAACGGTGCCGGCGGACCCGGAAGGACATTGCGGTTCATGTCGGCGTTGTCTCGATGTTTGTCCGACCCAGGCGATTGTCGCGCCGTACGAACTCGATGCGCGGCGCTGTATTTCATACCTGACGATCGAACTCAAAGAGGCTATTCCCACCGAACTGCGCCCGCTGATTGGTAACCGGGTATACGGCTGCGATGATTGCCAGTTGGTTTGTCCGTGGAATAAATACGCGCAGCCCGGCGATGATGAATTCGCACCTCGTCACGGTCTGGAGCAGGCCAGTCTGATTAAGTTGTTCGGCTGGACGGCCGACGAGTTCGATCAGAAGACCCGTGGCTCGGCGATTCGCCGGATCGGTTATGAGCGATGGTTGCGCAATATTGCTGTTGGGTTGGGCAACATGACGGCAGACGATGCGAAAGTCACCCGGGCCGCGCTGGCTGTATTGCGGGGACGTGAGAATGATGCTTCGCCACTGGTGCGAGAGCATGTCAACTGGGCGATTCTGCAACTCCAGGGGCGATTGCCGTGACTGCAGAACGGTCTTCAGCCGAATCACTTTCCAGTCAGCAGATCGAACGATTCTGCGAAGCATTGTGGCTTGAAGACGGTCTGGCTGACAATACGATTGCAGCTTACCGCCGTGACTTGAACGCGGCGGCAAATTGGGTGGAGGCGAATTTGTCGCAAGCGCTGATTGATCTTGACGGGGAAGCGTTGCACCGTTACATCGCGGCGCGCTACGCCAACTCCAAGGCGACCAGTGGCAATCGTCGGTTGTCGGTTTTACGGCGCTTTTTCCGCTGGTTGATTCGCGAAGGGCGGCGGACCACCGACCCCACCGAGAATATTCGCGCTGCCCGGCAGGCACCAAGATTTCCAAAGTCACTGACCGAGGCGCAGGTCGAAGCCTTGTTGAAAGCGCCGGATATGAGTACCGATCTGGGTGCGCGTGACTTTGCGATGCTCGAGGTCTTGTATGCAACCGGGTTGCGGGTGTCAGAGCTGGTGGGTTTGCAAACCCACCAGGTGGCGCTCAACGAAGGCGTGGTCAAGGTGGTTGGCAAAGGCAATAAGGAGCGACTGGTGCCGTTGGGTGAGCAGGCGGTCTGGGCGGTTCGGGAGTTCCTGGCCGGGCCAAGACAATCGCTACTGGGCGCGCGCGCCGCCGATGATTTGTTTGTTACCCGACGGGGGAGTGGCATGACCCGGCAGATGTTCTGGGTGATGATCAAACGTTACGCGGAGCATGCGGGCATTCGTGCTCATTTGTCGCCCCACGTGCTGCGCCATGCATTCGCCACCCACTTGCTTAATCACGGTGCTGATCTGCGAGTGGTGCAAATGTTGCTCGGGCACGCCGACATCTCCACGACGCAGATCTACACCCACGTTGCGCGTGAGCGTTTGAAGACACTTCATGCGCAACACCATCCGCGCGGCTGAATCAGCCTTATTGTTCAGATAGGCGAGCAGTCCGACGGGTTACCTTGTATGCTTGCGGTGACTGATCAGAGCAAGCGGCGCTTATGGGAAAGAAACATAGTGTTACCCGGGCAACCCAGGTTTTAAAGAAGGCTGGTATTGCATTCTGCGAACATCCGTATAGCTATGTGGACCATGGCGGCGCGGGCGAATCAGCCCGCCAGCTCGGGGTGGGCGAGCATGTGGTGGTGAAAACCCTGGTGATGCAGGACGAAGCGCGTCGCCCGTTGCTGATTCTGATGCATGGTGACTGCAACGTCTCGACCAAAAACCTCGCCCGCGAAATCGGCTGTAAGTCCGTAGAGCCTTGTGTGCCAGCCGACGCCGAGCGTCATTCCGGGTATCAGGTCGGCGGGACTTCACCTTTCGGCTTGCGCAAGGCAATGCCAATCTATGTCGAGGCTTCGGTGCTCGATCTACCCGAGATTTACATTAACGGTGGCCGGCGCGGCATGCTGGTCTCTATTTCGCCAGCGAGTCTGGTCGAGACATTGAGCGCAAAGCCGGTAAACTGCGCGCTTGCTGACTAACCACTGATTCTCGCTCCGATGACAAGTCTGATTTCTAGTTTGATCGCGATTGTTCTGGCCTATCTGCTGGGTTCAATTTCCTTTGCCGTTGTGGTGAGTCGTTTGTTCGGTCTGGCCGATCCGCGCAGTTTTGGCTCCGGCAACCCGGGTGCAACCAACGTGTTGCGCACTGGAAACAAGGCGGCAGCGGTGCTGACCCTGCTTGGCGACTTACTGAAAGGGCTGGCCGCGGTATTGTTGGCCAAATACTTTGCGCAGCAATTCGGGTTGTCTGAGGCTGATATCGCAATGGTGGCGGTCGCGGTGTTTCTCGGGCACCTGTTCCCAGTGTTTCATGGATTTAAGGGGGGCAAAGGCGTGGCGACGGCCGCCGGCGTCCTGCTGGGGTTGAATATCTGGCTGGGTCTGGCGACCCTGACGACCTGGATCATCATTGCGGTGTTCTTTCGGGTATCGTCATTGGCGGCGTTGATCAGCGCGATCTTCGCACCGCTTTATTTTGTTTTTCTGTTTGGGTTCAGTGTTTCGGCGCTGGCGGTAGTCTTTATCTCTTTGCTTTTGATCTGGCGCCATCGGTCCAACATCGGAAAACTCATCGAGGGCAAGGAAACCCGTATTGGTGGTGGGGCGGCAGCGCCGGCTGGCAAGCCGCACAAGTCGCGCCGTAGATCGCGCAAATAGGCGGCGCTGCTGACGGCGTTTTAGAAGACGGCGTTTCAGTTCCCGCAGACTGGCTCCAGCGAGTCGATCGGCCAGCGCGGTTGAATATCAAATTGCGGCACCTGATCCGGGCCGATTTGGGGGTTGTCGCGTGCCACGGCTGCACGAATCTGATCGTCGTCAAGTGCACTCATGGCCGCAATGCTGTGAGCACCGGTCAGGCGGAACGCACCGGCCAGGGCAATCATGGCGCCGTTATCCGAACACAGCGAAATTGGCGGAAAGCTGACTTCAAATTCCTGCCGCGTACGGGCTTGGGCGAAGCGTTCGCGCAAACGCTGGTTTGCGCTGACACCGCCGGCAACAACCAGCCGGTTGATCCCGCTGGACTTCATTGCGGTCAGCGCCTTACTGACCAATACCTCGGTAATGGCTTCCTGAATTTCGGCAGCCAGGTCGGCGCGATTGGCGTCGTTTAAGGTAAGTTTTGCTGCTTGCGTTAACACCGCGGTTTTCAATCCGGAAAAACTGAAATCGCAATCACCTGAGCGCAGCATCGGCCTTGGCAGGGAGAATACGCCCGGGGTGCCGGCGCCTGCTATGGCGGCCAATGCCGGGCCGCCCGGGTAGCTAAGGCCCATCAGTTTGGCGCTTTTGTCGAAAGCCTCGCCGGCTGCGTCATCCAGCGTATCGCCGAGTAGTTCATAGCGGCCTACGCCGCGCGCGGCCAGCAACTGCGTGTGCCCGCCCGAGACCAGCAGCGCGACGAACGGAAAATCCGGCGGTGGGTCGGCCAGCAACGGCGAAAGCAGATGCCCTTCCATGTGGTTGACCGGCACGGCATACGCGCCCAGCGAATAGGCCAGAGAGGCGGCGGTGGCGGCGCCGACCAGCAACGCGCCGGAAAGGCCAGGGCCACGGGTGTAGGCAATAGCGCCGACATCCGTCAGCGCGTAGCTTGCTTCATCGAGAACTTGCTCGATCAGCGGCGTCAGCCGGCGGATATGGTCGCGCGACGCCAGCTCCGGCACCACGCCGCCATATTCTTTATGCATTTCAATTTGCGAATGCAATGCCTGCGCTAACAGGCCGCGTCGGGTGCAATAGACGGCAACACCGGTTTCATCACACGAGCTTTCAATTCCTAGGACAAGCATTACTGATTCCGGCTATACAACGAACAATTCTTCCGTATCAGCGGATTGATCGGCAGAGGCCAGCGAGACTCGATTTCGTCCTGCCCGTTTGGCTTTGTAGAGTTCCTGGTCGGCCGCCGCCAGCAACTCATCGAGTTGCTCGCCCTGGTTGGCAATCGTGCCGCCCACGCTGATGGTCATGGGTAATGTTAACGGCGCCGCGCCTGGTTTCGCCATGCCTGGTGAGTTTGGGCCGTCGCTGGAGTCATTGGCTCGCTGGCGGTAGGGCTGGCTCTGCACGGCCTGGCGCAGGCGTTCGGCCACGATCCAGGAGTCTTGTTCATTATTGATCGGGACAATCGCGCAGAACTCTTCGCCGCCGTAGCGGGCAATAACGGCTTCCGGTCGCAGGCTTTTACGCAGGACTTTGGCGCAGTGTTCAAGCACCCGGTCGCCGACATCATGGCCGTGTTCGTCGTTCACGCGCTTGAAGTGGTCGATGTCCAGCATCAGCACGGCGACCAGTTTGCCGCTCAGTCGGGTCCGTTCGATCAGGGATTCGCCATGCTCGTTGAGACTGCCGCGTGAGGTCAGGTGGGTTAGCGCATCAGTATCAACCCGGTGCCGTAACGCCAGGACGTTTTGCGTATTGATTTCCAGTAGCAATACCGCGGTGAAGGCGACTGGCAGTACCAGTTTTGCCATCAGCATCAATGCGATTGAGGGCGTAATTTGAACAGCGGTTGCGCCGTTGTACCAAAAGCCTCCGGCGATCAGGTAAATCTCGGCGGCACTCGCGGTGATGTAAGCGGCACCAATCAGCGTCGCCAGCCGCTTGTAGTGAGGCGAGCGGGTTTGTTCGGAACTGAGCAGCCACCAGGTTCCCGCCGAGACTGCAGCGAAAGTCAGTAGTTCGCCGACCAGAGCCGGGTGGCCGCTGGAGTCGCTGATCAACGCTGTGCCGAATACCAGCACCGTCGCGGTGGCGATTGCGATCAGCACCAGTCGCAGGCGCGACTCGGCGCAGAAAAGTCTCAGTGCCACCTCAACGCAGATTATCATCGCGATTGTGTGCAGCAGGATCCCGGTCGCGCTGGCCATTGAAAACCCGGAAAACCCGGCTGATTCGGCGGTCGGTTGGTTACCGACTGTCGCGATGGCCAGTGCACCCGCGCCCAGCAACAGGCCCAGCACATAAAGCGGCATTGCCAAGGGGCTGGTTTTTTCCATCTCGCGTAGCAAGAACACCCCGGTTGCGGTGATCAATGCCAGGAAGCTGGCCAGCAGATACACATGCTCAAGCTCAATCAGAATGACTGTCGCCATGACTGCGACTCCCAACGGTTGGTCCAGGGCACTCCAACCGTGTAAGAACCGAACTCCGGCCCCGGCAGAGCCTGGAAGCTGGCTGGCCGAGACCCGCGAGCGCACAACCCTGGTGCGCCGTGAGGCAAGTACTGCATTGCGCCCGAACTACGCTTCGGTGCACACCCGCTCATTGTCTCACGTGGGCGGCGGCAATATTGAGCCGAACGCGGTCTGTGTTGGCTCAGAAACCACGGCCAGCAAGGGATTGGGGCCGCGTCAGCAATTGCCAGGCCGCCATCCGGCCCAATATTGTGGTGGCCGGGTCATCGCTGACTTGCCAGGTTCGGGCGAGTCACAGTAGAATTGCGGGTTCCTCGGGGAGAATGCTCTTCGAGCGGTGTGGCCGGTGAGGCCGATGTGGCTAAGCTTCTTTGGGCTAATGTTTCATTAGGCTGTTGTAGAAGCAATGCCCAGAGTCCCGCCGCACTCATTTTGTGTTTACTTGTGATTTGTCGCCGTCATTTAAGGTGGCAGCCCTAATCTGGAGTTTTGTTACTTATGCCGACGGTTCGCGTCAAAGAAAATGAGCCTTTTGATGTAGCGTTGCGCCGTTTCAAGCGCACCATCGAGAAGGCCGGCATCATCACTGAATTGCGTTCACGCGAGTATTACGAGAAGCCGACGGCTGAGCGTAAGCGTAAGAAGGCTGCGGCCGTGAAGCGCCACTTCAAGCGCCTTCGCAGCCAGATGCTGCCCAAGAAGATGTATTAACCAGAGTCGCTTTAGCGTTGGTAAGTTTGGCGGGCCGCTTGACAAGAGGCCGCTCGTAGCCTGAAAGCCCGAACTTGCTGCATGATGCGCTGGATGCTTCCCAGACGAAAGGCCCGCATTAGCGGGCTTTCGTTTTGCTGCACCGCCTCGCCACTTTGGCCCGCCCCCAGGCGTGCCACCCCAGGAGAATCCTGATGTCCTTGAAGACTCGTATTTCAGATGATATGAAGGCGGCGATGCGCAGCAAGGAAACTCAGAAACTGTCTGCTATCCGGATGCTGATTGCCGCCGTAAAACAAAAAGAGATTGACGAGCAGATTGAGCTTGATGACGCCCAGGCGCTGGCGGTCATTGAAAAGCAGATCAAACAGCGTCGTGATTCGATTGAGCAATACGATAAGGCCGGGCGCGACGACCTGGCCAAGGTTGAGCGGTTTGAGCTGGATGTTTTGTCCGCTTATTTGCCGGCTCAGGCGTCCGATGAGGAGATTGCCGCAGCGATTGAAGCGGCGATTGCCAAGACCGGGGCTACCGGTATGCGCGATATGGGTAAAGTCATGGGTATTCTGAAGACCGAATTGGCCGGGCAGGCCGATATGGGTGCTATGTCTGGCCGGGTTAAGACGGTTCTGGCAACTAAAGCGTCTGCCGAGTAAATCTCTGTAGCCGCTGCCGGTTTGAGCCGGCTACCATGCTCCAATGATTCCTCAGGGTTTTATTCAGGACTTGCTCGCCCGCGTTGATATCGCGGATGTGGTGGGCCGCCATGTCAAGTTGCGCAAAGCTGGCGCCAACATGATCGGCCTGTGTCCGTTTCACGGCGAAAAATCCCCTTCGTTTACGGTGAGCCCCAGCAAGCAGTTTTATCACTGCTTTGGCTGTCAGGCTCACGGCTCCGCTATCGGGTTTCTGATGGAGCATGCCGGCCTGAGTTTTGTGGAGGCGGTTGAAGATCTGGCCCGCGAACTTGGCCTTGAGGTGCCTCATGAGAAAGGCACTCCAGGTGCAGTCTCTGATGCCGGGCGACCGAACCTGATTGAATTGCTCGGGCAGGCTGCCCGGTATTATCAGCGCCGTTTGCGCGAGTCTCCCAATGCCATTGACTACCTCAAGTCGCGCGGTCTGAGCGGTAAAACCGCCGCGCGGTTTGCGCTTGGGTATTCGCCGCCCGGCTGGCAAAACCTGGAGGCAGTGGCGGCAGACTATGCTGATGCCGCCTGGGAGGAGGCCGGGTTGGTAAAGACCAACGCCGATCAGGCCGCTGAGCCCGCCAGCTCGGGAGCTGGTCGCCAGAATAAGCGCTACGACCGGTTTCGCGATCGAATCATGTTTCCGATTCGCAGTCCCCGTGGGGGGGTGATCGGTTTTGGCGCGCGCATTCTCCATCAGGGGGAGCCCAAGTATCTGAACTCGCCGGAGACGCCTGTTTTCTCCAAGGGCCGGGAGTTATACGGGCTATACGAAGGCCGCCAGGCATTGCGTGAAAAAAACCAGGCGATCGTGGTTGAAGGCTATATGGATGTTGTGATGCTGGCCGAGCATGGCGTCGATAACGCCGTGGCAACCCTTGGGACCGCCACAACACCGGACCATGTGCGCAAGCTGTTGCGGCAGGTCGATCATCTGGTTTTTAGTTTTGATGGTGACAAAGCGGGACTGAAAGCAGCCTGGCGCGCCTTAACAGCTTGTCTGCCAATGGTCAGTGATACCCAGCAGGCTTCGTTCCTGTTTCTGCCAGATGGCGCCGACCCCGATAGTTTTGTGCGCGAGTTTGGTCAGACGGTGTTTTACGAGCGCGTCGACTCCGCCATGCCAATGTCCAGTTTTCTGGTTCAGGGGCTGACTGATGACTTGTCGCTCGAATCCCCCGAGGGCCGGGCGCGCATGCTGGCTGCCGCCCGGCCGTTGTTGCTCAGTATTGGCGCCGACGGTCTGCGCTTGCAGTTACGTCATCAAATCGCTGAACTGGCCCAAGTGGGCCTGGCGGAGCTCGATAAATTTCTGGCGGCTGGTGAGGCGGAGCCGGCAAAGCGAACCGGGCCCGCGCCTGGTGAGTACGATAGCAACAGGGCTGGTGCCGCTGGTGACGGAGACCAGCGATGGCAATCGCGTCAAAACTCAAAAACAAGTCAAAATGGTCAGTCCGGGCGGTCTGAGCGGTCCGGGCGCCAGCGTGGGGATGGCCGCACCGGAGGATCTGGCCGGGGCGAATCGTCACGCGGCGGCCGGTCGTTTGTTCGGGCCCAGCCTCGTGCCGGGCGGCCGAATCTTGATCGCCGCCTGCGGCTGCTGTCGGTTTGTTTCCCGTCCAGTTGCGCTGCGGTTCTGGAAACGACTGATCCGGTCGTGCTCGGGCCTGACCTGACACGCTGGTTTCAGGTTTTGGCGGCTTTGCCGCCAGCCGCCAGCCCGCAGGCCGGGCTGGAAGCCTTGCGCCCCCAGGGTTTCCCTGAAATTGTCGAGGTTGAGCGGGATCTTGCTGCCCAGTTCGGCGGGATTGCCCAGCTCACGCCTGAGGAGGCATTTCTGGAGCTGGAGGGCGCGCTGGAGCAACTTGAGCGTCGTGCCACGAGGCTGGCGGCGATAAATATGGTTGAAACCGGTCTCCAAACCGAGGAAGAGCGCCGAATTCATCGAGAGTTGCTGGCCAGCAAGCGATGATCTTGCTAGAATGGCAGGCTACCCTCGACTTTTAAAGTCGACTAAAGCGCTTGTCAACTTCGGGCACCCGGCATTTTGCTGCTCAGGCACTGATTGCATAGCGCCAGAAACCCTGTTTCTGGCCTCAACAGTGCAAGCTGAGGCAGCCGGCCAATTTGCCCAACGGTCTTTTCAGACCATTCCAGGCGCTGCAGGCAATGGTGAGATTGCGAGGGTTGATCGTTATATTCGGACGGGTTCGCTAAGGGTTGCGGGTTGCTGCGGGTGGACCGTAGGTTCAGCCCGCATAGGTTTAGCCCGTAGCGCCAATGATTGATTTTTCGCTTCGATCGAGATTTCAATTGAGATTTCATGTTTGGCCTCCAGATACAAAGACGATCAACGCTGTATTCGCATATTGAGCATGGCCGGTTGTTACCGGTTTGGCCGGGGTTGAAAACCTGAAACGTTTGTCATCTAGTCAAGGTGCATGGCCGCTGATCGCGTCTGCTCTGGCCGTTGGGTTTGGTCCGGAGCGGCGACTGTCTGGCCCGGCTTACCAGGTCAGACTGGGCGGATGACTGGTTTCAGGATGGCGGCACCAGATCTGGAGAGCGCCCGGTTGATCGCCGGACGCCTTGAAGTATTGAGCGAAACTGGCGCGTTGGCGCCTGCACTTGAATCGAGGATGTTGATGGCAGCGAAAAAGGAAGACAGCGTGAGCAACAGCAAAACCGCAAGCAGCGGAAAGCCAGCCACCAAAACAGCCGCAGCAACCAAAAAGCGGAGCTCGGCGACCAAAGCTGTAGCGGCCAAGAAGCCTGCTGCCGCGAAGAAGTCTGCTGCGGCCAAGAAACCAGCCAGCAAGTCGTCTGTGAAATCGCCGTCAAGCACCAAGACAGCCGCTACCAAGAAGCCGGCAGCAAAAAAAGCCGCTGATTCAACCGCTGTCGCCAAAAAAGCGCCGGCCAAGAAGGCTGCGGCTAAAAAACCGGCTGCCAAGAAGGCGGCTGCCAAGAAAACCGCAGCGAAAAAAACCGCTGCGGCAAAAGAGGCTGTCAAAGAGCCCAAGGTGACTCGGGCGGAAATTGAAAAACTCTCTGATGCGGTTGCCGATGCGGTAATCAACAAGGCCGTCAAGAAGGCCAGCTCGAAGGGTTCGGCCAAAGGCGCCAAAGCAACCAAGACCACCAAGGCCAAGAAAGGCAAAGCTGTTGCCAAAGCCGATCTCGATTCCGGCGCTGATGCCGACAACGACGGCAATGACGACTCTGCCAATGTTGAGATTCCTGAGCCGCCCAAGCCCAGCAAAGGCCGTCGGGGTAGCCGTGCCAAAGAGCGCGCGCTTCTCAAGGAGTTCGGCGGCAAGCCCGGGATGTCCGAGGCCCAACGTGAGGCAACACGGGAAAACCTGCGCCTGTTGATCAAGATGGGCAAGGAGCGTGGCTTCCTGACCTATGCGGAAATCAACGACCACCTGCCACAAGACCTGATCGACAGCGAATCAACCGACAACATTACCGGCACGTTTGCCGATATGGGCATCAAGGTATTTGAACAAGCGCCTGACGCCGAGCAATTGCTGATTGGCGATGGCACTGCGGTCAACAACTCTGATGATGATGCTGAAGAGCAGGCCGAAGCCGCGCTCTCGACCGTAGACTCGGAGTTCGGCCGAACAACCGACCCGGTCAGAATGTACATGCGTGAAATGGGTTCGGTGGAACTGCTGACGCGTGAGGGCGAGATCGAAATCGCCAAGCGTATTGAAGGCGGTCTGAAGCACATGGTTCAGGCTATTTCTGCCTGCCCGGTCACGATCGCCGAGACGCTGGCTGATTCAGAAAAAATTCGCGCCAACACCATGCGGGTTGATGAAGTTGTTGACGGTTTGCTCGACGAAGATGCGGAAGACGTCATCTTTGGCCCGCGGCCGGCTGACGCCGATGATCCGGACGCTGAAAAAGCTGCTCACGCGGCGCGTCTGGGTGAGTTGCGTGAAGCCGCCCTGGATAAATTCACGTTGATCGATAAGGCGTTCACCAAAATGCGCGCGTCGTACGAGAATGATGGCTATTTGTCCGATGCCTATAACGATGCCCAGCAGATCATTCAAGACCAGTTCATGACTATCCGCTTCACCGCCAAGATGGTTGAGAAGCTGTGTGACACCTTGCGTGGTCAGGTTGATGATGTTCGTCAGCTTGAGCGCGGTATTCGCGACATCTGCGTGAACAAGGTCGGCATGACCCATGAATACTTCATCGGTAAATATCCGGGCTTCGAGATTGATCTCGAATGGTCGGAGCGCGAACTCGCCATGGGCAAGCCTTACTCCGAGGTGCTGGCTCGTGCGATTCCGGCGATTCAGGACCGTCAGCAAAAGCTGATCGACCTGCAGGCTCGTACCGTATTGCCTCTGGCTGATCTCAAGAACATTTATCGTCAGATGGCTGCCGGCGAAGCACGCGCCCGGCGGGCTAAGCGCGAAATGACCGAGGCTAACCTGCGTCTGGTGATTTCCATTGCCAAGAAGTACACCAATCGGGGTCTGCAGTTCCTTGACCTGATCCAGGAAGGCAATATCGGTCTGATGAAAGCGGTCGACAAGTTCGAGTACCGCCGTGGTTACAAGTTTTCCACTTACGCCACATGGTGGATCCGCCAGGCGATCACCCGCTCGATTGCTGACCAGGCGCGCACGATCCGGATTCCGGTCCACATGATTGAAACAATCAACAAGATGAACCGGATCAGCCGGCAGATTCTGCAGGAAACCGGTTCTGAACCGGATCCGGCAACCCTGGCCGAGAAGATGGAAATGCCGGAAGAGAAAATCCGCAAAATTCTCAAGATTGCCAAAGAGCCGATCTCAATGGAAACCCCAATCGGTGACGATGATGATTCCCATCTGGGTGATTTCATCGAGGACACCCATACGCTGGCACCGTCTGAGGCTGCGCTGCATGACTCCATGCGTGATGTCGTTAAAGAAGTGCTCGATTCCCTGACCCCGCGTGAAGCGAAGGTTCTGCGGATGCGCTTTGGTGTTGAGATGAGTACTGATCACACGCTTGAGGAAGTGGGTAAGCAGTTTGACGTGACGCGCGAGCGGATTCGTCAGATTGAGGCGAAAGCGTTGCGCAAACTGCGTCATCCGTCGCGTGCCGACAAGCTCAAGAGCTTCCTCGAAGGGCAGTAATCTCGGCATGACTGAGCAGGCCAGCCAGCGGGTATCAGAGACGGCCTGCCTGGCCTGGTTAAAGCGGGGCTGGCAGGATTTTCTGCGAGTGCCCGCTTTGTCACTTTTGCACGGCGCGGTGTTGGCATTGTCGATGCTGGCTATTGTGGCGATCGGTTATTCTCAGGCCGTGTTGCTCGCCGGCGCGTTTTCCGGATTTGTTCTGGTGGCGCCCGCGCTGGTGGTTGGCATGTACGCTCAGAGCCGTGCGCTCGAGTTGGGTGAAACCACCGGGTTTGCCACTGTCGGTGTGACCTGGCGCCGAGTTGGCCCGACCGTCGTTCGATACGGCTTGTTGCTGGCCTTGCTTGGCTCCGCCTGGGTTCTGTGTTCGTCGATAATTGTCTCGGCCAGCGCGGTTGAGGCCGGTGGCGTGCGGGGTTATCTCAGTTTCTTCGCCGGCGCTTCAAATCCCCTGCTGTTCTGGTTGTGGTTGCTGGCCGGCGGCTTGTTGGCGGCGTTGGTATTTGCGGCCAGTGCCATTTCTCTACCCATGCTGATCGACCGTCCAGAACTTGGTGTGCGGGCAGCAATGCTTGCCAGTATCAAGGCGGTCGGTGATAACCCGGTCGCCATGGTGATTTGGGCGATAGTCATCATGGGACTGACCCTGTTGTCGATCGTTAGCGTGGTTGGCTTGTTGGTGTTGATTCCGGTGTTGGGACATGCCAGTTGGCATGCGTACCGGGATCTGACCGGAGCCGTCTGACCATGTTGTTTGGCCTGACCGAAGCGCAGATCGCGCAGTTTGGCGTGACGTTTGGCGTCGGCGCGCTCATCCTGTACATGTTGTTCATTATTCTGAAGCTGGCCCGCGATTCCGGTGCCGGGCGGCTGGGCACGTTTGTATTGTTCTTTGTTCTGTCTTTTGGCATGTTGGGGTTTATCGCCAAAAGCATCATCCAGTGGGCGCTGGGCATTTGAGCAGGCCACGGCAGCCGGAGCCGCCGTGCGGGCTGCTCCGGGTGTCTCTTACGGCGAACGACGACCCATCTGGCCGGCCTGAACCTGCACCAGTGTCCGCTTGACAGCGAACATCGAGGCGCGTGCCCGGCTGAGAATTTCATCAGTGCGGCGGCCATGAGCCGGCGCGACCGCAACACCAACCGCTGCGGCAATCGAGCAAGTCATGCTGGTCAGGACAATCGGGGCTGACAGGGTTTCCATGACTTTCTCGGCAATGACGGTTGCCCGTTCCATGCCGTTGACATTTTCAAGAACCAGCACGAATTCGTTGCCACCGGTGCGGGCGATCACATCTTGCTCGCGCAGCATGCGCTGAACCCGGCGGGTGACGATGCACAGAATCTGATCGCCGAAGCCTTGGCCGTTGGCATTGTTCAGTTCGCCAAACCGGTTGATATCTACGCACAAGACAGCGAACGGCTGGCGACGCAGGTCGCGCATCAGCATGGTGGACAGGCGTTTATGCAGGGCGCGCCGGTTAAGTGCCCCTGTAAGCGGGTCACGGGTGGCAGCACGCTCACTGGCTTTTCGGCTGAGCCAATCCGACGTCTGGTCGCTGACGGTCCAGAGCAGGCCGCGGGTTTGATTGGTCGGATCAAAGCGCCGTACCTGCACGCTGAAGTAGCGCGGCGTGGCCCCATTGAGCAAAATGTTGATATTGCGACTTTCGTGGGCCACGATGCGGGCATCAGCACGGTTGATCAGTCGGAGCAGGCGTTCCTTATTCAGGCCGATCGAGGCGGCAAGGTCTACCAGCAAGGCTTCGCCAGAGCCTTCTTCGCCGAACCACTGGCGAAATCTGGCGTTGGCGCGACCAATTTTGCCGTTTACTGTTTGAGCGATACCGAGTTGGCTGGTACTGAACAGCGCTAACTGCTGCGATAGTAAAGACCGTTCGCGGGATTTGGCGCGCATGGCCTGATCGATTGAGTTAACCACCAGCAACGTGTGTTCGATCATCAGCAAGACGGCGGCGGCAAAACCGATCAGCAAATAGGGCTGAATGTTCGAGCCCAGATGATATGTCGCCCAGCCAGAGCCGATCAGCACCGGTGCAGCGGCGGCAATGAACACCAGGCGACTGGCGCCCAGGGTACGGACCAGAGCCAACGGTGTCAGCAGGCCGAGCATGATCAGCGCGACCTGCCGGTCCAGGCTCAGGGTGCCGGGACTGGCGATCAGCCAACCCAGATAACAAGCGACAAAGAAGCCAACAACCGCGACGAGTCGTTCTGTCTGCTTGAACTGCGCGGAATCTGCTTTGGCGCCCGAGCGGTGGCGATGCAGAATCGCGGCGCTGGCACCGGCCAGTGCAATCGTGATGAGTCCCGCGCCGATCAGCCAGGCGACTGGCAATTTGCCAATCACCAGCGCTGAAATCAGCAGGGTAAGGCCAATCACCAGCGCAAAGCTGCGCATCTTGGTCTCGGCAAGGGCGAGAACCCTTTGTTCCAGCAGGTCCGGATCGTTTGGAGCGAACCAAAGTCTAAGCGAGTCGAGGCTCAATGTCATAAAGCGGGTATCAGCCGGGAAGGGAGTTAATCGAGGTTGATCAATTTACTTGGTTCTCAATCATTGTGCCGTGATCTACTAGACATTTGTTGACCCAAAAAGGGGGGCGGTCGGCCATAGCTGATAACTGGCTGGCGGTTTAGCTATACTCGCGCCTGCGGGCCTCTAGCTCATGTTGGTTAGAGCAGCGGACTCATAATCCGTTGGTGCGGAGTTCGACTCTCCGGGGGCCCACCAGAATCATCACTGGGTGGCCAGTTCCTGCGCCGAGGGCGCTGGGACGTCATTCAGTGGCAAAACCAGATCCCGAACCGGAATCGTGCCAAACCGGGACTTCGGGTCGTCAGCATAGTTGTTGGGCGTGTGATGCACCAGGCACGCAGGGTCGATCTCCCCCCGGGCCGCGTCAAAACCGACGAAATTCCGTGAAAAACACCCGTTCGGGACATTAGAGAAGGTTACGCCCTGGGCCGCTTTTTCCCGAATACCCCAGGGGCCGAATTCAGGGCCGCATCTCGGGTTGTCAATCATTTCTGCCATTAACTCGCGGTCGAGCAGGTACATCGCCTGATAGGGGTTGGGCAGGTTCAGGAAGACATACTGCTCGGACAGCCTCACATTGGGCAGTTTGAGCCGGTCAACCGGGTCGATGATGTCGGTAGCGAGGTCTGCGCCCTGATTGCCGCGTCTTTCATAGCGCAAAAAAGAAGGGATCAGCCCAAATGGTCTGAGGGCTTCGCGCCCGCGCAGCCAGTACTGGATATTATGGGGTCTGACCCGGATGTCGTCTTCCACATACAGGAAGTGGCTGATGCCCGGGTCTTGTTCAAATCGTTGCCTGAAGATTTCGCGGTGGCACCAGGTGAGCAGAAAAGGGTGGCCCAGTAGCGCAGGTGCCAGTATCTGGGGCTCACAATCCCGCAGGGCCAGCGCCTGGCGAATTTGTGACTGATTAAAGGCATCAGTCACATTGGTAATCACATAGATTTCGACCAGATCGGCCAGTTGCTCGAATTCGGCGGCGATCTGACGCAGGAAGCCTAGTCGTGCCGGCGCAAAGTGAAACGTGACTGCAATAGCCAGCTTGCTGATTCGGGCTGCAGCAGGTGTCACGGGCGCAGTGCCGTCGTTCATGAGTGTCCTGTATCGTCGATTGGTCTCTTAATCGACGATACTGACACTCACCGGGCCGGGCCGGTCGCTTAAACAGGCTGGCCGATTTCCCGCAAATCGAGTGCTACAGCCTGAGCGCGGAAAAGGTGTCGCAGGCTTTGACCGAACCTTGTTGCAGGCCGACGTTGAACCACTTGGCCCGTTGCTTGGCGCTGCCGTGGGTAAAGTGTTCCGGGCGAACCGGCGCGCCGGATTGACGCATCATGTTGTCATCACCCACTGCCGCGGCAGCGTTCATGGCTTCTTCGATGTCACCGCTTTCGAGCCAGCCGCTGGCTTGCTGGGACTCTCTGGCCCAAATGCCGGCAAGGCAATCCGCTTGCAGCTCAAGGCGCACGGACAACTGGTTGTATTGGGTTTTGGGCAACCGGCGCCGCTGCTCATCCATTTTTTTCATCGTGCCGGAGATGTTCTGGATGTGATGGCCGACTTCGTGGGCAATGACATAGGCTTGAGCAAAATCGCCAGGGGCACCCAGACGCTGATGCATCATCTGGAAAAAACTCAGATCGATGTAGACCTTGCGATCGGCCGGACAGTAGAACGGCCCGGAAGCCGCTGAGCCCTGGCCGCAAGAGGTTGCGGTGGCTCCGGTGAACAAGACAAGGTCCGGAGCAGGGTAGCGAGAGCCACTGGCTTCAAATTTGGGTGCCCAGACGTCTTCGGTGCTGGCCAGCACCACTGAGACGAATTTGCCCATGTCGTCGCCTGGGGAGCCACTGGCCGGGGAGGTTTGTGATGAGACCGATGAGCTTGGCGCGGCCATGCCACCCAGACCGCCACCACCGCCGCCAAACATGCCCAGCAGAGTCATCGGGTTAATCCCGAATAACCAGGCCACGATCAGGCCGATCACGATGGTACCCAGGCCCAGTCCGCCACCTCGGCGCCCGGTCATTCTGGGCATTCGCCCTGAGCGCCCTAGTCCGCCCAGGCCGCCATTCTGACTACGTCTATCCTCAACGTTACTGCTTTCTCTTCGTCCTCTCCAGCGCATGGTTCCTCCTCGTGAGCCGGGCTGTGTCCGGGTCTGTCCGGTATTGTCAGGTCAGCCGTTGCGATCTTTTTCGCAAGCGGTCGCCAGTCGTCGCTGCCGAGGATAACAAGAACAAGGCCCGCCGGTCCGCACCCGAGCCGGTCCGGACGCCGCGTCGTGGTCTTGTAAGCCGGCCCCGATCGCACGGACACACTAATTCACAAGACGAGCATCAGGTGGATTTCAAATGAGAAACCTCTCGCTGAACGCGCTGGCACTAGCCCTGCTGGCCGTCGGTTCAGGGCCGGCAATTGCTGGCATGACCTGTCAGGCAAGCAGTCCGGCCCATCGCGTAGCGCTGGTCGAGTTGTACACCTCAGAAGGCTGTAGCAGTTGCCCGCCGGCTGATCAGTGGCTTTCCGCGTTATCAAGCTCTGCGTTGTCGGCCGATAAAGTCTTGCCGCTGGCGCTGCATGTGGACTACTGGGACTACATCGGCTGGAAAGACCGCTTCGCTGAGCCGGCGTATACCAAACGCCAGCGTGGTCATGCCGCCAGAAACCGGCTCAATTCAATCTATACGCCGCAAGTGGTGACCAACGGACAAGACACGCGCGACTGGTATCGCGCTGGTTCGTTTTTGAGCCGGGTCGAGGCCATCAGTTCGCAGCCCTCTCCGGTAACGATGCAACTGCAGGCATCGCAGACCCGGCCCGGCTCGGCGACGGTGACCGTAGGGGTCGACGTGCAGGATGCGTCGGCCCTGTCGGCAGGACCGGCAACTGTTCACGTGGTGATGTATCAGAACGGCCTGGCAAGCGAGGTCAGTCGAGGCGAGAATGCGGGCCGTCATCTGGTCCATGACCGGGTAGTTCGACACTGGGCCCGGCCGCAGCCCATGAAATCGGCTCTGTCATTCGAGCGGGAGATCGAACTGCCTGGGAATGCCGTTTCAGACAGCGCCGCAGGTACCGGGTTGGCCGCTTTTGTGCAAGCGTCCGACGGCGAAGTTATTCAGGCGGTTGATTGCGTACTGGCCGCGCCAGCCAGCACCAGCTGATCAGCGCCGTGCCTTTTTTGCGATGGACCCAATGCTGTTCGTCGTCAAATTCCGGTGTCAGCGGTAGTGATTCGGGCGCGCGAGACGGCAGTTGCGTCCACAGGTTCAAAGGTGTTCGTTTGCGGCCTCGCAAGGTTTTGAGTAACAGAGCCTGCACGTGACGGTTGAAGCGGACGGCCCGGTCCTGCGTGGTCGGTTCGGTTTGTGTGAGCCATTCGGTCAGCGAGGCTTGTTCGCTACCGGACTGCAACCAGTGCCATTGCTCAAAACAATGCCAGCTCATCAGTTCGCGCTCAGTGTCTTGTTCGATCAATAACAAGCGCGCGTCGGGCCAGTCCGGCACGTTGTGAGGCAAGAGGTCGGCATGAATGCGTTCCAGCAATGCCTGATGGGTTTGTTCGCCTATGCAGGCGCCGGCGCAGCGTTGTAGCTGGCGGGCAAAACAAGGCGCTCCGGGTTCCGCTTTTTCGAGCCCGAGGGTCGCCAGACACCAGCCGAACTCGCGGCCATGCGCGATCAGCCGTTGTCGGGCAGCGCTGCGCGAGGCGAACGGGCCGAGCAAACCGTTCAGCATGCCGTTGTGTAGTTGTTCCGGTTGCAGGGATTCGAGCCGAATGAATTGTGGCTGGACGGATTGCTCGCCAAAGCCGACAAACCAGGCTTGCTGGTGACTGCGTAAGGCGCGGTTATGGGCAGGTTGATAGCGCTCGATTGCCTGAATTTCAGCGAGCAGCGCACTGAATTCGCCAGCGGTTTCCTGCCAGCTGAGCCGGCGGGTTTCACTGGCCAGCCGCAGCCCCCGCTCGGACTGATAGTCGGTACAGAAATGGCTCGCGATGCGTTGGCGGATATTGATGCTTTTGCCGATATACAGCGGGTGTTCGTTTAGCCCATGAAAAAAATAGATACCGGGGCCGGCAGGCAAGGCTTCAACCGAAGCGATGTTCAGATGTGCGGGCAGGTTGGGGCGGCTGATCAGGCGCCGGGCTGTGGCGAACACCGGTTCGGCACCGTGCTCGTTGACCAGTGATTGCACAAACTGCCACAGGACTTCAGCGTCGCCCAATGCCCTGTGGCGTTCGATGCAGCGTAATCCGTTTCTCAGGATGACAGCATCCAGCGAGTGAGACTCTGCGTGATCAGTCAGCGCGCGTGACAATCGCACCGTGCACAAAGTGCGTGCCTGGAACAGGCGCCCGGCGCGGGCCATTTCTGCTTTGATGAAGCCGTAGTCAAATCGTGCATGGTGGGCAACAAAAACCGCGTCTTGCAAGTGATGTTCGATGGTGTCAGCGACAGCAGCAAACTCAGGCTGGTCTGCGAGCATCGATTGATCAATGCCCGTGAGAAACTGAATCTCCGGCGGGATTGGCACCCCGGGGTTGATCAGACTGGCCCAATGTACCACCCGCGGCGGGCCGGCATACGGGTGCGGCCACTGGACGGTCACAATCCCCACCTCAGTCACCCGGCCCCGAGCCGGAGAAGAGCCGGTTGTTTCGACGTCGACAAAGGCGAGCTTGCTCGCCAGGGGCTGGGCAGCGAGCTTGCTCGCCAGAGGAGGGGACGCCGGCTCGCCCGCCACGGGCGGCGAATCGTGAACCGGGGTTGCCGGCGTGATCATGCCGGCCGCGGGCTGCCGGGGTGCCCGCGGGTGTGACGGTTTGTTGAATTTTTCATCGGGCAGCGCTTCATTTGGAGATTTTACTGTGTATTTATCCAGTTTAGCTGGTCAGTTTGCGGTAATCGGTCAAATCCCACAACCACTGGCCGCCCAATAAGGTCACAATAGCGGGTTACCGTAAGTCTTTTCGGGGTCAGCCGTTTCAGGCCCCTGGTCCCAGGCCGTGGCGCCCGGTCACTTTGTGCCCGCCGGACTTGTCGCATCGTCACACACCCGACCGAAAAATCTCTAGACCCCAGATTTCTTTTTTCATTTTTTCTGTGAGCTGCCCTAGTTTGAACACACCTGCTGACCAAACCCCTGAATCCGTGTCTCCAGCCACTGCTGAACCGATAGCTGAAACGTTGCAGACTGCACCGGTCAGCGAAACCGCTGTCGTTGAAGAGCCTGCGGCGGCAGAAGAACCGACTGTTCGGTTCAGCGATTTCGGACTGGCAGAACCGATCGCCAGAGCGGTAGCGGAAATGGGCTATGAGGTCCCGACCCCGATCCAGGCGCAGGCCATTCCGGTGGTAATGCAAGGCCTTGACGTTATGGGGGCGGCCCAGACGGGTACCGGTAAGACGGCCGGTTTTGCACTGCCGATTCTGCAACGGCTGATGCGCCACGCGAACACCAGCGCCTCACCTGCGCGGCACCCGGTCCGCGCCCTGATTCTGGCGCCGACCCGCGAACTGGCCGATCAGATCTACGTCAACGTGGCCGCTTATGCCAAGCACTCCGGTTTGCGAAGCGCTGCTGTGTTCGGCGGTGTTGATATCAAACCGCAGATATTGGCGTTGCGGCAGGGTTGCGAAGTGCTGATTGCAACCCCGGGCCGGCTGCTTGATCACGTTGAGCAAAAAACCGCAAATCTTGGCATGGTTGAAGTGCTGGTTCTGGACGAAGCCGACCGCATGCTGGATATGGGTTTTCTGCCGGATATTCAACGCATTATCAAGCTGTTGCCCGCGCAGCGCCAGAATCTGATGTTTTCCGCCACTTTCTCCAAAGAGATTCGTCGTCTTGCCGGAACGTTCCTGAACGATCCGCAGCTGATCGAAACAGCGCGCCGAAACGCCACCGCAGAGAATGTTGAGCAGACTATCTACAAAGTGCGCGATGCTGACGCCAAACGCGCCGCCGTAGCGCAGTTGATTCGCGATCGCGAGATGGCGCAAGTCATCGTGTTTACGAATACCAAGATCGGCGCGAGCCGCCTGGCCAGAATTCTCGAAAAAGAAGGTTTGAACGCAAGCGCCATTCATGGCGACAAGTCGCAGCAGGAAAGGCTGGCGACACTGGATGCGTTCAAAAAGAACGAAGTGCGCGTATTGGTGGCCACTGATGTTGCCGCACGCGGACTGGACATCGCCGAATTACCAGCCGTGATCAACTACGACCTGCCTTATTCCGCTGAGGATTATGTTCACCGGATTGGCCGGACTGGGCGTGCCGGCGCCAGCGGTCTGGCTTTGTCGTTGATGGTTCGCGAAGAAGACAAACTGCGCGTTGAAATCGAACGACTGATCAAGCGCGAACTGAAAGTGACTGAACTGACGATCAAAGGTGAGCCGGCTATGCGCTCCAGATCAGAAAGTTCTGGCCGTGACTCGCGAAGCGGGTCCCGGGACGGATCTCGTTCCGGCCGCTCCGACAAATCAGAGCGCGGCAATCGCAACTATTCACGGGGGCCCGCAAAAACCAAATTGCCGGGCAGTTCGACTGATCCGTTTTTCTACCAACCCTATGAGTCGGCGGCGCAGCCGGCTCCGGCCGCTGATGACGCTGGCGGGGATGGGGCTCGAGGCTCAGCAATCATCGCCAGACGTGAGCAAGACCGCAAAGGGCGCAAGAGCCCGCTTGCCGCGCTATTGGGCGGACTTAAACCGGCTGGCTGATGCATAGCCCGGACCGGCCAATGATCGGACAGGCTACGCTGGCAGATGCGGGGCGCCGGCGGGTTCTCGGTGCGGCCGGGGGCGTCAGCGCTCTGGTCGCGATGCCGGCACTCGGTCTTGCCGCTGAGCACAGTTTGACGCTTCAGCCTTTTGCGCTGGATTATTCGGGTTATCTGGTCAGTGGCATGGGTTCAACGCCGCTGGCTTCGGCGCGTCTGACGGCCGCAAGCGAAGGCGGGCGTTTTAGCGTGGAGCTGGTCGTTGAAAGCTTTCTGGCCGACCTGACTTATCGCAGTCGCGGCATTATTGACCAGCATGGTTTGAAGCCGTTGCAATACCAGGAGCGTCGCAAAGTCGCTTTTCGTTCTGCACGAGAAAAGACGGTGATGTATGTGCACACCGACGACAGTAAAATTCAAAATACTCAGGTCGGAGATCAGTTGTTTGTTCCCACTGGGGCGCAAGACCGGCTGAGTCTGATTCTGCAGGTTATCTGGATGAGTCGCCGGCAACCGCAATTGCTGAGCAATGACGCCGAATTCGGCATGCCGTTCGCGCGAGTGAGCCGGGTGTCAGAAAGCCGCTGGCGGGTACGCGGGCCGGAACCGCTGGTGCGCCAGGAAGACGAAGGTCCGTCGCGTGGATCTCGCGTTAGTGGTTACCGCATCACCCGGGTGGCCGATCAACGCGACACAGTTGATGTGGCTTTCTGGTTGAGCGCCGATCAGAAACTGCAGCCATTGGTTTTGCAGTTTGCTGAAAAAGGCCGTCGCCTGCGCTTCGTTCACGATTCGGTATGAATTATTTTGAATTGGGCTGCCCAGCGGGCGGTCGCTTCAGACCAGAACCCTGTTATCGATCCGGCTGAGATCTGTCCCAGTTCCAGATGGCTCAGCGCCTGATTGAGAACCGCTACAGCCTGTTGCTCGCTGGCCGGCTTTGGCAGGGCTGGCGCCTGGGTTTGTTTGGACAGTTTGTTACCCGCCAGATCGCGTAACACCGGAACGTGCAGGTAGCGTGGCCGTGGCGCGCCGAGTGCTGCCTGCAGGCAGCACTGCCGGGCGGTGTTGTCGGCCAGGTCGTCGCCGCGCACGACGTCGGTTACTTGCTGGGCTGCGTCATCCACCACTACCGCCAGTTGATAGCTCCAGAGCAGGTCGCGTCGGCGCAGAATAAAGTCGCCAACCGTTTCGCCGACAGACTCAGAGTTTTCTTGCCGGCTCCAGCGGTCGGTCCAGTGAATTGAACAGCCATCGGTGTTGAGCCGCCAGCTATGCGCTTCAGTGGCAGAAACGCCGGCGTTGCGACAAGTGCCCGGATAAGGTGTGTGACTGCCTGGTGGGGTTTCCGGCAGGCCTAGCGTCTGACGGGTCGCAACAATCTGTTTTCGGGAGCACCGGCAGCGGTAGGCGCGATTGGATTTGCGCAGTTGGTTCAGTGCTGCTTCATAGCGAGCCGTGCGCCGGCTCTGGTGCATAACAGGCTGACTGGTGATAAACCCGTAGGCGTGTAACGTCGCCAGGATCGAATCGGCGGCGCCCGGTTCGGTGCGCGGTTCGTCGACATCCTCCAGTCTGATCAGCCACTGCCCATGGTGTGCGCGAGCGTCCAGAAAGCTGGCGGTCGCGGCGACCAGTGAGCCAGCATGTAAAGGCCCGGTCGGCGAAGGCGCAAACCGGCCGACATAAGCTGTTCTTGGACGATTAACCGGGTTCAATTCAGTGGCCCCATCAGGAGCTTCTGACGGACTCTCCTGGTGGCCAGTTTGTCCAGCCACCAGGCCAGGGCTTTGCCTGGGAGCGGTTGCGACCAGGCGAAAAAGATGTCGGTTGGATCGCGCCGGGTCAGTACCTGGCGCTCAACCAGCCGACCGCTTTCAAGCCACGGGCGGGCAAACGACTCGGGAATGTAGCCAATGCCCAGGCCGCTCGCCTGGGCGCGGATCTTTTGCTCCAGGGTGGCAACGGTAATGCAGTCCTGGCCATCGACAATGCCCACGCTGGCGTTAACCTGCGTGTCTGAGGAGTCCGCCACGACGACAACCCGGTGCCGGCGCAAGGCTTCGTCGGTGATCGGCTCATTGGCCGGCCATTGGCTTAAGGGGTGCCCCGGTGCGACGCAAAAGACAAATTGCACGGTTCCCAGCGGCGAACTGAAAAACCGACCGCCCTGGCCATGCTCTCGGCCCTGGTCGGCCGGTGCCAGACCGACCGGTGGCTGTGCCCCTGTGGTTCCGATTGCAAGATCCACTTTATTCCGGGTTAGTGAGAGCCAGGTGCCGTGATAGACCTCGTAAGTCAGTCGAATCCGGGTTGGGGCCTCCAGTTGGTCGAAATCGGCGAGTAGCGGCGCTACTGCTTCGAACGCGACGACGGCATCAATGCCGATTCGCAACTCGTCTTCCCAGCCCGAGCCAATCTGGCGGACCCGTCGGGTGAGTGATTGCGCCTCGTTAAGCAGGTTTTGCCCGTCTGCCAGCAGGATTCTGCCAGCCGGGGTCAGGACCGCGCGCTGGCCGCGCCGGTCAAATAACAAGACGTCGAGCTCGTCTTCGAACTTGCGGACCGAGTAGGTCAGTGCCGACGGTACCTTGCCCAGTTCGCGGGCCGCCGCCGCAAAACTGCCGTGCCGCGCAATAGTTGCGATGAGATTCACGGCGCTCAGATCCAGTGGCATGGCAGCAGGCTATCACGGCTCAGTCCCATATTCAAAATATTTGAATATAGGGGCGGAATATTTTGAGCGATATCGTTTCAGTTGAGCTGCATTATCTACAAATAGTGATTTATGGGAGTTCAATATGTTTGAATTAAGAGCTGCCGCCGAGCGAGGGCAGGCGGATCATGGATGGCTGCAAAGCGCTCACAGTTTTTCATTCGCCAATTACTTTGACTCGGCGCACATGGGCTTTGGGCCATTGCGGGTGATCAATGAAGATCGGATTTCAGCCGGAGCCGGCTTTGACCGCCATGGCCATCGTGACATGGAAATCATCAGCTACGTCATTGCCGGCGAGCTGGCTCATAAAGACAGCATGGGCAACGGGTCCGGCATTTTGCCGGGCGATGTCCAGCGTATGACCGCCGGCACCGGGGTCGAGCATTCGGAATTCAATCCGCAGCAGGATCAGGGCACCCACTTTCTGCAGATCTGGATTGAGCCGGCCGAGCGCGGTTTGCAGCCTGGCTATGAAGAGCGCCGGTTCACTGAGGCCGACAAACGTGGTCGCCTGTGTCTGATCGGTTCAGGGCATGGTGAGCCTGGAGCGGTCGTCATTCATCAAGATGTTCGGCTCTACGCCGGACTGTTCGAGGGAGCTGAGAGCGCTGAATGGCGGCTCGAGCATGGCCGCATGGCTTACCTGCACGTTGTTCAGGGAGGGTTGTCGGTCAACGGCCAGCCCCTGCAGGCGGGTGATGCACTCAAGATACGTGGTGGCGCGGACGCCCAGGCAATCAGATTGACTGATGGCCAAAGCGCTGAAGTTTTATTGTTTGACATGGCCGACGCCTGATTGGCCAAAGGAGTTTTTTCAATGAGTAACACCGAAGTATCAGTCGTCGTCGCCTTTCATTCCGGTTACGGCCATACGCTAAAAATTGCCGAGGCGATCGTTGCCGGCGCTGACGCGACCGACGGGGTAAGCGCCTCATTGCTGGATGTTTCCGCTATTGACGAGGCCGGCTGGGAGCGTCTGAATCAGGCGCGGGCGATAGTTCTGGGTTCTCCCACTTACATGGGCGGGCCAAGCGGCGCGTTCAAGACATTTGCCGATGAGTCCTCGAAAATCTGGTTCACTCAGGGCTGGAAAAACAAGATTGCCGGGGGCTTTACCTGCTCCGGCGCAATGAGCGGCGACAAGTATGCAACCCTGATGTATTTTTCGACCCTGGCGGCCCAGCATGGCATGGTCTGGGTTGGCCTGGGCATGATGCCTGGCGGCGACCCGGGCGACCCGGATACGATCAACCGGCTCGGCTCTTACCTCGGTCTGATGGCGCAAGCTGATAACGTGCCGCCGGAACAAAGCCCGCCGGCCGGGGATGTCGAAACCGGTCGTTTATACGGCGAGCGGCTGGCATTGGCGGCATTGGGCCGCCTGGTCTGAACACCGGCCGGTGATGGGCGGCTGACAGGTAGAATAGAAGGCCGTCTTCAAACAACGAGAGCCGTCCGGGCCGATGCCTGATAACCCGCAGTCTGAGTCGCCCGTCGCCCCGCCGGAAGCAGACCCCCAGTTCGTGCCGCAGTTCGTTCATTTGCGGGTCCATTCCGAGTACTCGGTGATTGACTCCATTGTTCGGCACAAGAAACTTGTAGCGACTGCGGCTGCCGACCAGCAGCCGGCAATCGCAGTGACCGATCTCGGCAATTTGTTCGGATGGGTCAAGTTCTACCGGGCGGCACGACGGGCCGGCATCAAACCGATTTGCGGTGCCGATTGCTGGATCAGCAACCATGAAGACCGGGACCGACCCTTCCGGATTCTCCTGCTGGCTCGAAACACCGCCGGTTATCTACGCATTTGTGAGCTGCTCTCGCAAGCCTGGCTGGATAACGAATGGCGGGGCCGTGCCGAAATTGATCCGGCCTGGTTTGATCAAGACGGTGCCGACAACAGCGGCCTGATCGTTTTGTCGGGCGCTGCCGCCGGTGACGTCGGACAGGCTTTGCTCGCCGGCCGGGATAGTCATGCCGAGCAACTGGCCCTGCAATGGGAGGCTCGTTTTCCGGGGGCTTATTACCTGGAGTTGCAGCGCGCCGATCATCCCGAAGATGAAGATCATGTGCGGGCCGCCGCGACGCTGGCCAGCCGGATCGGTTTGCCGGTCGTGGCCACCCATCCAGTGCAGTTTTTGAAGCCTGATGAGTTCCGGGCCCATGAAGCCCGGGTATGCATTGCCAACGGCGAGATTCTCGCCAACAAACGGCGACCCAAACGCTTTACGCCGGCGCAATACATGCTCTCCCAGGCCGAGATGGCGGAGCGCTTTGCGGACCTGCCCGCCGCACTGGCGAATTCAATTGAGATTGCCCGTCGCTGCAGTTTGCCGATGACGCTGGACCAGCCTCAGTTGCCAGATTTCCCCACGCCTGACGGGGTGAGTATCGATCAGTTCATGGTCAGCTCCGCCGAGCAGGGTTTACGTGAGCGAATGGCGGTCTTGTTCCCGGATGAAGCCGAGCGTGAGGCGGTGCGTGAGCAATACGAACACCGCTTACACCACGAGTGCGAAACCATCGTCGAGATGGGTTTTCCAGGCTACTTCCTGATTGTGGCGGACTTCATAAACTGGGCCAAGGAGAACGGCGTGCCGGTTGGACCGGGCCGGGGCTCCGGAGCCGGCTCTCTGGTCGCTTATGCGATGGGAATTACTGACCTCGATCCCATTCCATATGCTTTGCTTTTCGAGCGATTCCTGAACCCCGAGCGGGTCTCCATGCCTGACTTCGATATCGATTTCTGTCAGGACAAACGCTACATGGTCATCGATTATGTGCGTGAGCGTTATGGTGCCCAGGCTGTTTCACAGATCGTCACGTTTGGAACGATGGCCTCGAAGGCGGTGATCCGGGATACCGGACGCGTACTTGATATGGGCTACAACTTCTGCGATCAGTTATCCAAGTTGATTCCGGTTGTCCAGAACAAGCCCTTGTCGCTGGCCAAGGCTCGCGAAGCCGAGCCTCAACTGGCTGACCGTGAAGCCAAGGAAGACGAAGTTCGCGGTTTGCTGGCACTGGCCGAGCCGCTCGAGGATCTGATCCGAAACGTTGGGATGCATGCCGGCGGTGTCTTGATCGCGCCAGGCCGCCTGACTGACTTCACGCCGCTTTATCAGGCACCTGGTGCCGAGTCAGGCGTGGTCAGCCAATACGACAAAGACGATGTTGAATCAGTCGGTCTGGTGAAATTTGACTTCCTGGGCCTGCGTAACCTGACAATTATTCAGTACGCGGTTGATTCCATTAACGAGCGTCACCCGGATCTCAACCTTGATCTGAACAAGCTCGAGTTTAACGACCCGGCTGCTTATCAGATTCTGCGCGACGCCAACACCACTGCGGTTTTCCAGGTGGAAAGTGACGGGATGAAGAAGCTTCTGAAGAAGCTTGCGCCTGACCGCTTTGAAGACATTATTGCTGTGCTGGCGCTCTATCGTCCGGGTCCGTTGGGGTCGGGTATGGTCGACGATTTCATTCTGCGCAAGAAAGGCCAGCAGGCGATTGATTATTTTCACCCGGACCTGACCCAGAGCCTGGAGCCGACTTACGGCGTGATTGTGTATCAGGAACAGGTGATGCAGATTGCGCAGATCATCGGCGGGTATACGCTGGGCGGCGCCGACCTGCTGCGCCGGGCCATGGGTAAGAAAAAAGCCGAAGAGATGGCCAAGCACCGGGATATCTTTGTCGCCGGCGCGCTCAAGAACAACTACGAGGAAGCACTCGCCAATCAGCTGTTTGACCTGATGGCCATGTTTGCCGAGTATGGTTTTAACAAGTCGCACACCGCAGCCTATGCCGTGCTGACTTATCAGACTGCCTGGCTTAAAGCCCATTATCCGGCCGAGTTCTTTGCGGGCACGCTTTCCTCGGACATGAACGATACCGAGAAGGTCCGTCTGTTCGTTCATGACGCCAAGGAAAATTCGGTCGAAATCCTGCCGCCGGACATCAACGCATCGGCCTGGTCGTTTACTGCGGTGGGCGACAAAACCGTCCGTTACGGCCTCGGCGCGGTTAAAGGCGCTGGCGAAGCAGCGATCGCCAATGCCGTGCAGGAAAGAGCCGCCAGCGGGCCTTTTCGCGATTTGTTCGATTTTTGCCGGCGAGTTGATAGGCGCATGGTTAACAAGCGCTCTCTGGAGGCATTGATCCGGGCCGGTGCTTTTGATCTGCTCGAAGACAACCGTGCCCGCCTGCTGGCGAATGTCGGGCCGGCAATGGAAATGGCCGAGGTGGCCGCCCAGTCGGTTAACCAGGTCAGTCTTTTCGGGGGCGAAGAAGAAACCGGCGCGGATGCACCAGTCTGGCGTGATGTTCCGCCATTCACCGAGCGCCAGCGTCTGCAGGAAGAAAAATCGGCGCTGGGCTTTTTCCTGTCGGGCCACTTGTTTCATGGCTACGCAACCGAGGTCCGGCGGTTTGCCTCAACCCGCTTGAGCCATCTTAATGCCCAGTCGCAGACGTTGTTGCTAACCGGTATCGTGACCGACACCCGGGTGCAAAACACCCGGCGCGGCAAAATGGTTTTCGTCACGATTGATGATGCGACTGGCAGCGCTGATATTGCGATCTACAACGAGTTGTATGAGCAATACAAACGAATTATCCGCGAGGACGAGCTGCTGGTGATCTCGGCAAAAGTCTCGCGCGACGACTATTCTGGCGGTTTGCGGATCGTGGCTGAAAAAGTCCTGGATCTGGCTGCGGCCAGGCATGAATTTGCCCGCCGTCTGCGGGTCAGCCTGAACGGTAACGCCTGCAGCAAGCAACTGCGCGAGCATATTCAGCCCTATGTGGCGACCGAAGAGCAGCCCGGTTGTCCGGTTGAAATCGAATACCAGACCGGCAGTGCGGCCTGTCGGGTTCGGCTCGCCCCCGAATGGCGTTTGCGCGTAGACGACAATCTGCTGCTCAATTTGCGCGGCTGGCTGGATAATGCCAGTGTGGAAATTGACTATGGCTGATCAGCCTTCGACTTCGCCCATCCGCCTGAGTGGGTTCACGTTCTTGCGAGATGCCGAACGACTGGGTTACCCGTTTGAGCAGAGTATTCGCTCGGTGCTTCCTATTTGTGACGAATTCATCGTTGCGCTGGGGCAGGGCGAGGACGCAACCCGCGAGCGCCTGGTCGCCATGCAAGAGCCCAAAATACGCATTATCGATACGGTCTGGAATGAATCGATGCGTAGCCGCGGATTTGTCTATGGGCAACAGAAAATGATTGCCCATTACTGCTGCAACGGTCAGTGGGCCTTCTACCTGGAAGGTGACGAAGTCATTCACGAGAAAGACCTTCCTGCGATCAGCAAAGCGCTTGATGATTACGCAGACGACACCCGGGTAGAAGCTTTTGCGTTTCATTACCATCATTTCTTCGGTAGTCACCGCTGGCTGGCGACCGGCCCGGGCTGGTATCGAACCGCCGTGCGGATCATCCGCAATACCTGTCGCGCCTATTCTCCTGACGGCTTGTTCTTTGCGGTGAGCGACCGCGGTAACAAGCGCTTGCGCTATCCGAATGCCGTGGTGCTGGATGAGCGCATTTATCACTATGGTCACGTTCGGCCGGCCCGTCTGATGCGTGAGAAACTCGCCGCGGTTGGCAAATACTGGAACGACCAGCATCAGTTTGATCGCTATCGCATTGATCCTCGCTTCTTGCAGGCTTATGACTCAAGCCACCCTGCGGTGATGACTGACTGGTTGCAGGAAAATGCTGATGACACCTTCCAGCCTGATCAGACCCACGAGCCGACCCGTCGTGAGCGTCGTCTACTAATGAAAAAGAAACTGGAATCCCTGTTCGGTCTGGACCTGAGCCGACGACACTATCAGCGTGTCCGGGTAAATCTTTCATGAAGGCGAGTTGGGCGGTTTATCGGCGCCTGCTGGCGCATACCTTGCCCTATAAGGCCGGGTTCGTTCTGGCGCTTGTCGGCATGATCATCGCTGCGGCCACCGAGCCTCTTTTCCCGGCGTTGATGAAACCCTTACTCGATGACGGTTTCGTTAATCAGGGGGGTATCCCGATCTGGGTTGTGCCGACCGCTCTGATTGGTATCTTCGTGGTGCGCGGTATTGCCACTTTTGGCAGCAATTACGCGCTTGCCTGGGTGGCAAACAAGGTGTTGATTGATCTGCGCCGCAAAATGTTCATGCACATGTTGCGCTTGCCGTCCGATGAGTTCGAACGCGAAGCGTCTGGTCTGCTGATCTCGAAAATTGTATTTGAGGTCACGAATGTGACCGGCGCGGCAACCCGTACCCTGACCGTGCTGGTCAAGGATTCACTGGTTGTGATTGGCTTGCTGAGCTGGTTGCTCTACCTGAACTGGAAACTGACACTGGTCGCCTTGTTTCTGATTCCGGCGACGGCTTTCATAATCAGTATCTATAGCAAGCGTATGCGGGTGTTGTCGCGTCGAAACCTTGAGTACACCGGCGAGTTGACCCGGGTGGTTGAAGAGGCGGTGCACGGATACAAAGTGGTCAAGATTTTCGGTGGCTACGCGCAAGAAGGCCGTCTGTTTGAAAAAACCGCCGAAAAACTGCGTGGATTTGCCATGCGGATGACCGTCGCCGGTAGTGCGACTGTCCCGATTACCCAGTTGTGTGCCGCGATTGCAGTTTCCGTCGTGGTCACAATTGCGTTGGTGCAATCCATGAACGGACAGACCAGCGTCGGCGGTTTCGTCTCGTTTATTACGGCGATGCTGATGTTGTTGGCACCCCTCAAGCATCTGGCTGATGTCAATGCTGAATTGCAGCGCGGTCTGGCCGCGGCCGAAGCGGTATTCAAGTTGCTCGACAAGCAGTCTGAAATGGATACCGGCACCCAGACGATGGGTCGCTCCAAAGGCGCAGTTCAATTTGAGTCGGTCAGTTTCCGTTATCGCGAAGCTGAAACCGATGCGTTGCGTAATATTGATCTGACGATCGGTGCCGGCGAAGTCGTGGCGCTGGTCGGGCCGTCCGGCGCGGGCAAGAGTTCGCTGATCAATCTGCTGCCTCGCCTTGTGCACCCTACCGGTGGACGCATCCTGCTGGACGGCATTCCGATCAACGATATTGTGCTTGATGATGTTCGCGAGCAGTTTGGCCTGGTGAGTCAGGATGTCGTGTTGTTTAACGACTCGGTACGCGGCAACGTGGCCTTTGGTGCCGATAGTTTTGACGATGAGCAGGTCTGGGCTGCATTGCGGGGCGCCGCTCTCGAAGAGCATGTTCGCAGCTTGCCTGGCGGACTCGATCATGAAATCGGCGAGCGCGGCACCAAGTTTTCGGGCGGGCAGCGTCAACGCATGGCGATCGCCAGGGCATTACTCAAAGACCCTCCGATTCTGTTACTCGACGAGGCGACCTCGGCGCTGGATTCACGCACCGAGCGTGATGTCCAGCTTGCTCTGGAGCGAATTATGGCCAACCGGACGACGTTGGTTATTGCGCACCGCCTGTCCACCATCGAAAGGGCTGACCGGATCGCCGTGATGGATCACGGACGCATCGTGGAAATGGGAACCCACCCTGAGTTACTGGCCAAAGGCGGTATTTACGCCAGCCTGCATAAGCTTCAGTTCACCACGACAGAGCAGGCTACTGATTCGTCAACCTCATGATGCGTGTGTCGGTTCTTGTTTCCACTTTTAATCGCCCGCGTGCACTTGCCCGGGTGCTTGATGCGCTGGCCAGCCAGACTGTCGCGCCGTTAGAGGTGGTGGTAGCCGATGATGGCTCGCAGCCAGAAACTGCGGCGCTCGTCGAACAGGTAAAACAACATTTTCCCGTGCCGTTGATTCATGCCTGGCAGGAAGATCACGGCTTTCGACTTTCGGCTGTTCGAAACCTGGCCGTCTCCCGTAGCAGTGGAGACTGGTTGCATTTCCTTGACGGCGACTGTGTCGCCCAGACCTCTCTGGTTGAAAGAGTGTGCGAGCTGGCCGAGCCAGGCTGGATGCTGGCTGGTGACCGGATGCTCTTATCGGAGCAATTTACTGCGCAAGTCGAAGCCGATGCACTGCCGATTCATCGATGGTCGCGCGGGCAATGGAAATCGTGTCGGCAACAGGGCGGAGTCAACCGGCTACATCCGTTGAATTTCTGGCCTTACAAACTTGGTCGTGCCTGGCGCCAGCGTGACTGGAAATCGTTCCGGTCGGCCAATGTCGGGCTGATGCGGGAAGATTTTGTACGAGTCAATGGGTTTGAAGCTGAAATGGAAGGCTGGGGGCTGGAAGATTCGGAGTTTGCCGTGCGCGCGATTAACGCGGGGCTGCGAATTCGGTCCGGCCGGTGGGCTCTTGGTGTGTTCCATCTATGGCATCGCGAGCAATCGCGCGAGGCGGTCGAAAAGAACAAACAAATATTCCAGTATGCGATCAGCAGTGGCAAGACCCGGGCAAACATCGGACTGGCCGAGGTTGGGCATTGAAGGCAATCGGCGGTTCGGACTGGGGACCTCTGGCGGACTGGCCGCGTTCGGTCTGCGCGCTTATGTTGATGGTGCTTCCACTGATGGTCTATGCCACTCAGAAGTGGACCGGGTTGGTCGGAGTCGCCTGGTTGATCTTCAGTATGTTCGTCTGGCGGCGGGCCACCGCGCGCCGTCCGGCCGGTCAGACCCTGGGCAATATCGGCGCGATAGGTCTGGCGCTGTTTCCGATACTTGTGATGGTGATTATCTTCACCCTGGACGGAAAAGGCGCCAATCTGGACAACCCCAGCCGGTTTTTGTTGTTGTTGCCGGTGGCCGTCGTGATCGCCGGGCTGGGGCCATCGCCCAGGTACTGGTTCGTCGCACATGCAATAGGCGGTTTTGCTGGCGGATGTTTTGCGCTTTATCCTTTTCTGGCGGGTGATTCAGCGCTTGCCACCGGGATGCTCGATAATCCGAACAAGTTTGCCTATGTCACCGCCAGTTCTGCGCTGGCATGTCTGGCCGCTTTCGAATTGCACAAATCCGAGCGTCCGCCAGCCTGGTTGTTGGCCAGCGGCGGCATGATGGCGACGGTAGGTTTGCTGCTCAGTGGCACACGCGGAGCCTGGCTGGCGTTTGCCGCAGCACTTGGCGGATGGTTCTTGCTGAGTCAGTCGATACGATGGCGAACCCGTCTCGGAGTGTTGGCGGTTGTGGTGTTTGGTGCCATAATTTTTGCCACTCTCGAGGGCAAGGTGGTGCAACAGCGCTGGGAGAAAACCACCGTTGAATTGCAACGGTATTTCGCCGGGGACTGGGAAGAAAGCTCCATCGGTGAGCGGTTTGAGCTCTGGCGCGGAGCGATCATCATGATCAAACAAGAGCCGCTGACCGGGATTGGGTTGAATAACTACAACCCGGGGTTGCGCCAACTGGTTTCGCAGGGAATTCTCGATCCGCAAATTGCCCACCATGGCCATGCCCACAATGAGTTGTTAATGTGGTGGGCAACCGGCGGGATCCTGGGGCTGATCGGAGTTACGGCGGCCCTGCTAGGGCCGCTGATTTATTTTGTCCGGCGGGTTTCGCAGGCCTCGCGGGTGGCGGCAGCTTCGGGCGAGAGTGCATCCTCCCCGACCAACCGCCGGTATCGAGCCTGTGCGGTTGCCGGCAGTTTACTGACCACCCTGACATTTATTTTCAGCCTTTTTGATCCAATCTTTTATGTGCAGTTTGCCACCATCTGTTACGCGCTTGCGGTGGTTACCTTGATGGGGCTGACGGAAGCGTCAAGAAAATGACTACCGATCCCTTCAAGCCCGGTTTGTCGGTCGTCATGATTACCAAGAATGAAGCGGGTCGGATTGCACGCTGTCTTGACAGCGTATCGTTCGCCGACGAAATCATACTGCTCGACGGCGCCAGCGAAGATGATACGGTCGAGCAGGCGCGCCGGTTTGGCGCCAGAGTCGAGGTCGATCCGGTCTGGCCCGGATTTGGTCGGCAGAAAAACCGGGTGTTGGCGATGGCCACCCATGAATGGGTCTTGTCACTGGATGCAGATGAGGCTCTGACGCCGGAGCTTAAAATGTCGATTCAGGAAGTTGTTGCCGGCATGGCGCCGGGCGCTGGCAACGGTCAGTCTTTCAATGGCTTCTGGATTAACCGGCGTTCCTGTTTTGCCGGCCGTCCGCTGCGCTTCGGTGACTGGTCTTCTGACAAAGTGCTCCGCCTGATCCGCAATGGCTCGGCCAGTTTTTCTGACGTGCCAGTGCATGAACAACTGATTTGTGAAGCACCGACTTCGCGCCTGAGTGGCCTGTTAATGCACTACACCCTGGACTCTATGGCCGAGGCGCGTGTGAAGGCGTATCGCTACGCCGAAGCCGCTGCCCCGCGAGTCGCGAGCAAGGGCAAAGGCGGCATGGTGTCCGCCTGGTTGCACGCCAGCTGGACGTTTGTTCGCGGTGTGTTTCTACGCGGCGGCCTGCTTGATGGCCGATATGGCGTGATGCTTGGATGGGCAAATGCCTACGGTACCTGGCTGCGGTACCGTATGGCTGGTGAACTCAGGCGGGCAAAGCATTGAGCGTCAGCAAGGCCTGTTAAGCTCGCGACTTAACCGACTCAATGCAGGATGCAGTTTATGAACAAGCCCGCCGAACGCTTTCCTATGCCGGACGTTAATTCGTTACCTCAGGACATGAAAACCATGTTGCTTGAGATTCAGGAGAAATCCGGTTTTATTCCGAACGTTTTTCTGAAGCTGGCTCGCCGTCCCGATGAATTTCGTGCCTTCTTTGCCTATCATGATGCCTTGATGCTGCGAGAGAGTGGGCTGAGCAAAGCCGAGAAGGAAATGATCGTGGTGGCGACCAGCGCGACCAATAGCTGTCTGTATTGCGTGGTGGCGCATGGCGCGCTGCTGCGAATTTATTCCAAGAACCCGCGTGTTGCCGACCAACTCGCGACCAATCCTGCCAAGGCCGAGCTTACCGACCGGCAACGGGCGATGATCGACTTTGCGATGATGGTGGCAATTGATTCCGCCGAAATTGCCGACTCGGATTATCAAACCCTGCATGATCACGGTTTTACCGATGATGACGCCTGGGATATTGGCGGTATTGCAGCCTTCTTTGCCTTGTCAAACCGAATGGCGAATGTTTCAAACATGATGCCCAATGAAGAGTTCTACCTGATGGGCAGAGTTCCGCGCGACAAGAAAAAGAAGTAGGGACGCCTGTGGCGACTGAGCCAGCAAAAACGTCCGGCGACCCATGGGCGCCACCTGAAGCGAACAAGGTCCAGCCGCGTACGGAACCGGTCCCGCCTGCCCAGGCGGTCAAAATCACGGCAATTGATATCCCGTTCTGGTCGCTCGTCCGGTTTGGTGTGAAGCTGGCCGTCGCTGCCGTGCCGGCACTGCTAGTGTTACTGCTGGTTCTGGTCGCTATCGTATCGCTAGCCGGGGCGTTGCTCGGCACGGCGATAGTGGCGGCACTGACTGAGTTGTTGTCCGGTCTGGCCCAGTCAGTTTCCTGGCCCTGGTAGAAAACACCGGATCACGTCGAGACTGGCGGCGCCGATAAAACAGGCGTGCGTATCATCGCTCGGATCGATCACCCAACCGACGCTATAAGCCTGATTGAAAAACGCAGCCTGTGTCGCGCGATCGGTGCCGCTGAAGAAAGCGCCCAGCCCGGGGTGGCTGTGATACCAGCCAACGATTTTCAAAACGGCGCTCTGGGTCGGGTGAAGGCTGATCAGGCGGTTGGCTGCCGACCATACCGAAGCTTCCATTCGCAATGAATAACCGTTGCCCGATGAGTCATCAGCGGGAACCGCGGCGCTGACTGCCACCCGGGTTACCTGGTCGGTTTGCCCGCTCGCACTAAACGCCTGACCGATCAGCAGGCCGCCGAGTTCGCGCCGGCTGCCGCGCAACTGGGCGAGCACCTGCGTATGAACCTGCGCATCAATGACAACCTCAGCGCCGTCCGGTGGCGCGGATCGAGTCTGACACAGGATGCGGCCACGCGGCTGGCTGGCCTGCGCGGCAGGCAGGGCAGGCAAAATCGTATCGGGGGATTGATCCGTCCATTTCATTGGTATTGGCTCAAGTGCTTGCCGTGAACTCATGCTGGCAGCGTGGGCAGACCACGGCGCCTTGCTGGCCAGCCGGTAAACGCATTTTGGTCTGGCAGGACGGGCAACTGCGGACGACTTTTTCAGGCGCTTCGGCCCAGTCTATCCGGGCGCTTGGAAAAGCCTCAGGGTGGGCGCGCAGGGTTTTTGAGTACCAGTTCGCACCAGCGGCATTGGCGATCGACCCCAGGTTGACCAGCATCGGGTCAAAACAAAGCAACTGCGCAAGCCTGCGAACATAGATGTCCAGACCTTCGCTGGGGTTCCAGCGGCTGCCGACGCAGATGACGCCGGACTCAAACACATTGGGGTGCAGAATTGGCGTGCCATTCATACGGGCGGTGGGCGCCTCAAACGGATATCTGGCCGGCAGGCTCACTTCAAAGCGGCTTTCCGGCTGCACGGTGCCGGGATAAGCGGCAGTGCCGGCAGTTGGCAGCCGCAGCGTAAATTGCAGGCGACGGCCGTCCGGGTCCGCGTGGGTGAGCGAGAGCTGGCCAGCCGATGCGCCGGCCATTGCCCGCAGGCGGATGAGATCCGCCTCTCTGCGCTTGCTCAGTCCACTCATTATCCAGCCACCAGAACCGGTTGGATTTCCAGGGTGTCGCCCGGTTGAACCTTGTCTTTCAAGGATTCATTCGGCGCGATCATCACACCTGAGGTGGTATTGACCAGCGCGTAATCGGTGTTCGCCGGTAACGACCAGTTATCCGCCGCGGTCTGAATTACCTTGGCGCCGGTGGCGTCAGGGTCGATTTCGATCGCAGCCTTGCGGGTCTGGTCGGCGGTTCGGACGGTAAGCGGTATGTCGTCGGTTCGCTGTATCTGACTCATGGGTTTTCCCTCCCTGGTTTTCCTAACGAGATATATTTGCCGCCAATTTCAACCCAGCTTCCTGGTATCCGCCGGTTGCCAATCAGGGCGGACAATTCGGCAAGCGCAAATTGATCCCTGATTTCAATAGCGACCGAAGTCTGCCCGCAGCGGGAACACAGAATGACGCCATCGGGCACTGCGGCGGCCCGGCGGCCCGCCAGCTGATCAGTAGCGGCCTGCGCGCCGCAGTGAGTGCAGGCGGCGCTGGCAATCAGTGCGTCGCTCAGGCAAACCGTGGGGTCGGGATGATCAGACAGCTTTTCGGCCCCAATAATCTGGCGCAGCTCAGATCCTGTAAGAGCGGACCCGGCGGGCGTGACTCGCCAGGGCAGGGCGTCGCAACAGGCGCAAAGTGAAACGGACGGAATCTCACTGCGGGTGGTGATGCCGGTCAGCGAGTCTGTGAACAAACGGGTGGCGGGCGGGACGTCTGTCGCGGCGCCGGGCGTCGGTGCGCGGGTGTCACATCCGGTCAAGACCAGTGCCTGATTGACGGCCAGTGCGGCTGCCAGACTGGTTGTCAAAGTGGTCGTGGGCATGATCTGCCGGGCCAGCGCTGTTTTCAATAGACCGCCACAAGAGCGGCGCTCGGCCATTTTTTCATAGACGCTTGCCGGCAGGGTGCATTCATAGCACGGGGATTGTGATGGCCCGTTCAGCGGGAAGACCTCGACGCTTGCATAGCGGCTGTCAATTGCTGTGTTGATCCAGGCCGTGCCGGCCAGCAGGCAGAGCTGATTGATCCGGATGCGGGCCTCAAAATTGTCTACGCACCCGAACACCACATCTGCCGCTGCGACCGCATCCAGGCTCAGCGTGTCCGCGATATCGCCGTCGAATGCCGCCAGGTGGGCGTTCGGGTCGAGTGTCCTGGCATGGTGGGCAACTGCGGTCGCTTTGCTTTGACCGATATCTGACTCGCGCAGCAGAACCGAGCGCGTCAGATTATGTTTTTCGACCCGGTCAAAATCATAGAGGTTGATCGGGGCCGTGGGTGATTGACCGACTCCCAGCAAAACCAGATTTTTGATCACCTCGTTACCAATCGCTCCGGCTCCGATCACGACCACTTTCAGCCGAGAGACGGCCGCTTGCGAGAAACCGTCGATTTGTTCGTGACGCAAAAACCGGTCGCTCACGGTCGTCGTGACAGTCGGTTCGGACATGTCTAAGCCGTCACCTGGACGGCATCAAAGTGAGTCGCCTGACAGGTCACGCATTGCCCACCGTTTTCGCGCTCAAGGACTTTTATGCTGTCGGCGTGATAGTAGGACTGGCAGCCCGGACAGCGCATCAACGCCCGGTCCGGGTCAATCGGTTCTGCACTAAAGCTGTCGCGGATACCGGTTAATTCGGCCCGTGACACCAGAAAAGTGGCCGGACCGGTATCAGACGCCGGTCCTGAGCGGAACGGTCGCTGGCGTGGGCGAAAAGTGTTTTGCGACCCGAACAGGCCACTATCGCGTAGTTTGCGTAACAACATGCCGCCTAGCAGCACAATCCCGACAATCAGTATCAGGCGCGGCATAAGCGTGCCTCCTGCAAAAATTCAGATATCTGCAGTGTAAATGGACGCGGACTCGTACGCTTTCAAGTCACAGAAGCTGTCAGCTTGTGTCTTGCAGATATTCGTGAGTGCGAGTATCAACATGTGAAACCCGCCATTCGATCGGCTCGTGCTCATAGCCAAAGGCAATCCGGCGAATCATCATCGCCGGCGAGTGGGCTGGCAGATCAAGCAGCCGGCGCATATCGTCGTCGGCTATGACGGCGCGCAGGCGTTCTGATGTGTGGGCAACACTGAGCCCGAACGCCTCCTGGTAGAGCTGGTAGAGCGTATTGTCCCGATCCCGGATGCGGGCGGCAGTCAGCCCGCGAAACCGGGCCGCTGGCAGACTGATGTCATCTACTATCAGTGCCTGTCCGCCCAGTGACAGCCGGTTTCTCATTTCAAAGATCGGGTCGCCGGGTCGTAATGCCAGTTTCTGGGCCACCACGGCGCTGGCTTTGGTCCGTTTGAAATCGATGAGTTCGACAACCGGATATTCGGTTTTGCCGCCGTCAAACGGAACAATATGAAAAAAGTAATAGAGCAGCCGTTCCTGGTCATGGCTGGCGACAAATGTGCCGCGGCCTTGTTGTCGAATCAGGATGCCTTCTGCGACCAGTTCATCGACCGCCTTGCGCAGCGTGCCGATACTGATCCCGAATTCGGCAGATAGTGTCTTTTCGGGCGGCAGTGCGGTACCGGGCCGGTATTGACCGCCGGCAAGAGCTTTGACTAACTGGGCTCTGGCGACCTGGTAGAGCGGCTGAGCAGAGTTGACGCCAAATTTGATTACTGCTGACACGCTTAGTCCTGTGGTCGTAACAATATTTTCGCGGCTGTCGTGCGGCGATAATGCAAATCATCGAATGCGGCAGCGCCGCTGCTTAGCGGGCGTTGTTCAACCCAGGTGAGGTCGCCGAATTCGCCGCCAGCTAAAGCGTCTACCGTATCGGCCAGATCCTGGTCGGTGTAGGTATAGCTGCCAATCAGCGTAATTTCAGCCAGGGTCAGCTTACGCATATCAATCTCACTGGCCCAGTCCAGAAGCCCGATGTGCACCGCGACGCTGCCCGGGTTGGCTGCTTCAAGCATCATGGTTCGGGTAGATGCGGCGCCGACTGCGTCGAGCACCAGGTCACAACTGTCCGGTCCTGGCCCGGTTTGATCACCGGGGTCAAAAGTATTGGCGCCGGTATGCCGGGCGATTGATTCGCGGCGTGCGGCATGAGTCTCAGCGACCCAGACTTCTCCGGCACCAATAGACCTGAGCAGCAAGGCAGACAACATGCCGATGGCGCCACCACCAATGACCAGAACCCGAGCGTCAGTCAGCGGTTTGATCAGACTTTTTCTGCCCAGCGCGATCGCATGCCATGCGGTGGCGGCGGGTTCTGCCAGCGCGCCGTGGGCGGCGCTCAAGGTCGCGGGCAGGTCAATCAGAATCCTCTCGGGCGCGGCCATGTATGCCGCAAAAGCGCCAGGACGGTTCATGCCAATCATGGTGCGGTCTGAACACAAATTGGTACGGCCTTGACGGCAGTATTCGCAGCGCCCGCAGGTGATTAACGGGTTGCCTGTCACGCGGCGTCCAGCCGCTGGGCCGTTCACGACAGTGCCGGCGAATTCATGGCCCAGGATCAAACCGGGCAGGCGGCGCGGATCATGGCCGTGAAAAGCATGCATGTCGGAGCCGCAGATGCCAACGGCTTCAATACGAAGCAGGACTTCGTTAGCGGCCGGCTCCGGGACTGGCGCTGTCCGCAACTCCATTTCATTGGGCCGGGCGTAAACGAGCACCGGCATCTCGCCGGCCGGCTGGCCGGGGGTATTGGCTGGTCGCGCAGTTGTCATGAGAGTTCCCCGAAGGATTACTTGGCGGTGAATCCGCCGTCGACCATCAGCGTCTGGCCGGTGATGTAGGCGGAAGCGTTGCTGGCAAGAAAGACAGTGGCACCGTAGAGGTCGCTTAACTCGCCGTTGCGGCCTATCGCGGTTTGCTCGGCCAGGCGTTGCGCCCGGCTGGCATCGGCAAAGACGGGTTCAGTCAGTGGTGTCGGGAAGAAGCCGGGGCCGATGGCATTGCAGGTGATGCCGTACCGGGAGTATTCCTGCGCAATTGCGCGGGTCAGTTGAACTATGCCGCCTTTTCCGGCGCCATAAGGGGCGCTGTTCTCGAATGCCCGATGCGATTGCAAAGAGGCAAGGTTGATGATTCGCCCCCAACCGTTCTTTTTCATGGCCGGGGCCAGCTGCTGCGTCAGGAAAAACGGTGCACTCAGATGCAGAGCGATATGCTGATTCCAGGCAGCTTCATCGACTTGGTCGAACGGCTGACGCAGATTGACGCCGGCCGCGTTGATCAGAATGTCAATTGCACCGGTACGATCCAGGGTTCTGGCGCAAGCGGTCTTGATTGCGCCAACATCTGACAGGTCCGCGCTGATGACGCTGCAGTCAATGTGGTCGGCCGTCAGCCGCCTAGCCGCTGCATCCAGTAAGTCGGCCCGGCGGGCGAGTAGCGTGATCGAAGCGCCGGCGAGGCCAAGCGCACGCGCCATGGCCTCGCCGATACCGGAATTGCCGCCACTAATGAGGGCATGCCTGCCCGACAGATCAAAGAGTCCGGCCAGTTGATTCATGCCCTCTCCTGAATCGCGGTCAGGCGCTTTCGTACAAGCGCGTCAGCACGAACTCGCGATGACCGAGTAATTCTGCCGACGTCCATTCACCATTTGCGGTGCGAAGCATGCAGTCGAGCAAAGCATCGCCCGCTTCATCCATGTTCATTTCCCGCCGCAGCAGCCCGGAGGTATCAACATCAACGTGCTCTTGCATCGTGCGAACCGTTTTGGGGTTGGCGCAGATTTTGATTACGGGCAGGATAGGGTTGCCAATGACATTGCCCTGGCCGGTCGGGAAGAAATGCACGGCGTACCCTGAGGCGGCACACAAGGTGACCATCTCCGCCGCGGCAGAGGATGAGTCCATAAACCATAAACCCGGGCCGGTCGGTTCTTCGGCTTTGTCGATTACGCCGTCTACCATGCACTTGCGGCCAATTTTCTGAATATTGCCGAGGGCTTTTTCTTCAATGGTTGTCAGGCCGCCGGCAATATTGCCTTTGGTTGGCTGAGACTCAGACAAGTCGCTGGTTTTGTGCCGGTCAACGACTGCCTGGTAGCGATCAAACATGGCCATGAACTGATCGCGAATTTCCGGTGTCCGGCACCGTTGTGCCACCAGATGCTCACCGCCGGTTAGCTCAGTCGTTTCACCGAAAACCAGGGTATTGCCGGCTTCGTAGAGTTTGTCGAATGCGTTGCCCACGGTTGGGTTGGCGCCGCAGCCGGAGGTGGTGTCGGATTCGCCGCATTTGGTTGATACCCATAATTCGCTGATGGGGTGTTCCTGGCGGTGCAGGGACGTGGCATGCTTTTGAAACTTGAATGCCGCGTGCGAAGCGGATGCAATAGTGGCGATGTCGCCGTTACCCTCTATTGAAAAGCCGGCGACCGGTTTGCCGCTGGCAGCAATGCCGTCGACCACTTTCTGGGTCCAGCCCGGTTCAATGCCGATAACGACGACTGCGGCGACGTTGGGGTTGCAGCCAGTGCCGATCAGAGTACGGAAGTGCAGATCAAGGTCGGCACCGAATTGCAGTCGGCCGTAAGGATGGGGGATAGCCATCGTGCCTTTAATATGCGCGGCAACTGCTTCGCTCGCCGAGTTTGATAAGTCGTCAACCGGCAGAATGATGACATGGTTGCGTACTCCAACCCGACCGTTTTCGCGCTTGTAACCCCAGAAGCTTGCGTTTTTGATATCCATGGATTCGATCCTTACCAGCGCTTGGTTTTGACGTTATGAACGTGCAGGTGTTCGCCCTGCTTGATCGGCTTGACGACCTTGCCGATGTCTACGCCGTACTTCAGCACTGTGTCGTCAGCGGAAAAGTCTTTCAGTGAGAGCTTGTGCCCGATGGGAATATCGTTGACGGCTTTGAACTGGATGTCTTTGTCCTGCTCCATGATCCAGCCGTTCAGGGTCTGGCCGGCGGTGACGCCTTCCACCACGACGACGCCAACGCCATCGCCTTCTTCGTGTACGACGAAATGAATCATTGTTTGTCTCCTCCGCTGATCTCGTCTCGAGTCACTCAATTCAATCATATATATGAATTAAATGTCAATTGGTCGATTAATGGGACGGGCCAAACGGATTCCGGCTCGCTTGCCATAAAATGCCGCAATGCTAACGACAGAAACCTCTTCGCCACCCATCCAGGCAATCTCACTGGATCTCGACGATACGCTCTGGCCGGTCGTGCCAACGCTCATCCAGGCTGAGAAAACCCTGGGCGCCTGGCTGGCGATCAATGCGCCGGCGACGGCCGCCCATCTGACTGCCGAGACCCGCAAACGGTTGCGATCGGCTGTGATGAGCGAGCATCCTGAGCGTCTTCACGATATGAGTTTCGCGCGGCTGCGATTACTTCAGATGGCGATGCAAGAGGCTGGTGACAGTGTTGCAAAAGCCGACGGGGCGTTTGATGTGTTTCTGGCGGCCCGTCAGCAAGTGACTCTGTACGATGATGTCATTCCGGTGCTGGAACAATGGCATCAACGCTACCACCTGATTGCCGTGTCCAATGGCAATGCAGACCTTGACCGAATCGGCATCGGTCACTTGTTCAACACCAAGATCAGTGCTCATGAAGTGGGTTTTGCCAAACCGGACCGTCGCATCTTTGAGTTGGCATGCCGCCGTGCGGGCATTCCTGCTGACAGTATTCTTCATGTTGGCGATGATCCGAAGCTGGATTTCGAAGCCGCGCGCAACATAGGCATGCAGTCAGTCTTGTTGTGGCGCCCGGATCTCGACAAACAAAAATCAGTAGGCGCGGCGGACCCGCTGCCTCACTTTTACGATTTGCATGGTATTGACGCCATATTGAAATCAACCTAAGGAGCAAGAATATGTTGGCATGGCAGATGGTCTCAGGCGATGGCATTGACAGCCTGGAGCAGTTTCAGCCGACGGAGGTTGATCCCGGACCGGGGCAGGTAACCGTCGCCATCAAGGCAAACTCGGTCAATTACCGCGACTACATGATTGTCAGCGATCCGATTGCCCGGAACATCGCGCTACCCAGGATTCCCAATTCAGATGGCGCGGGGCAGATTGTGGCCGTGGGTCCGGGGGTGCAGGGGCTGCAGATCGGTGACCGTGTTGCGACCTGTTTTTTTCAGGACTGGGTTGACGGCCCGTGCAGCGTGCAGGCGATGAATAGCGCGATGGGTGGTGCGATTGATGGCGTCCTGAGCAGGCAGGTTGTGTTGTCAGCCACGGGCGTGGTCAAGATTCCGGATGCGCTCAGTTATGAAGAAGCGTCGACTCTGCCGTGTGCGGCGCTGACCGCCTGGCGAGCCATTGTGGTCGAAGGTCAGGTGAAGTCGGGCGATACCGTTTTGTTGCTTGGCACAGGCGGCGTCTCAATTTTTGCATTGCAATTTCTGACGATGATGGGCGCCCGGGCGATCATCACCTCGTCAAGCGGCGAGAAACTGCAACGCGCCAAACAAATGGGCGCCTGGCAGACGATTAACTATCGAACCCATCCGGATTGGGAGCAAGAGGTTCTGAAGCTGACAGACGGTGTCGGCGTGGATCTGGTTGTCGAGGTTGGCGGCGCTGGCACGATTGCACGGTCGGTTGCGGCAACCCGGGTAGCCGGGCGCATTGCGCTGATTGGTATCCTGAGCGGTGGTCAGTTTGACCCCACCGCCATCATGCGCAAGTCGATTAACCTGCAAGGTATTTATGTCGGCTCTCAGGCGATGTTCAAAGACATGGTCAAAGCGATAGACGCCAACGGCCTCAAACCGGTGATTGATCAGGTGTTTGGGTTCAATGAAGCGCCGGCAGCTTATTGGTCCATGGCGCAGGCAAAACACTTCGGCAAAATCGTCATCAGCGTTTGACATGCGCGGCGCTGACCTCCTGGTAAAAGCGCTCGCACTGGCCGGCGTTGAGCGGATCTTCACCTTGTCCGGTAACCAGATCATGCCGGTTTTCGATGCTTGTCTTGATGCCGGTATTGAGTTGATTCATACCCGCCATGAGGCGGCGGCTGTATTCATGGCCGATGCCTATGCGCAACTGACCGGGCTGCCTGGTGTCTGTCTGGTCACCGCCGCGCCAGGCGCGGCGAATGCTGTGGGCCCGTTGTTTAGCGCGCGGCATTCAGAAAGCCCGGTTTTACTGCTGACCGGGGACTCACCGCTTAGCCAGGACGGCAGCGGCGCGTTTCAGGAGCTGGACCAGGTTTCGGTGATGACAGCGGTGACCAAGTGTTCCAGACGCGCCAGCGACGCCGAGCGCTTGGGGCATGACGTGGCCGAGGCCATCAGGCTGGCGACTTCCGGGCGACCCGGTCCGGTTCATCTGGCGCTGCCATTTGACCTGGTGCAGGCTGATGTCCGCGAGGAATCGCTCCCCGGCCGCGACGCGTTTTGGCGCACCTGCCAGCGGCTTGAGGCTGGCGATTTGTTGGCCGTCAAGGACTTGCTGAAAGCGGCAAGCGCCCCGTTGGTGTTGTGCGGCCCTGCACTGAACCGGACCCGTAGTCCGGTTGAACCCGGATTGCTGTCAGCGGCGCTGGATGCGCCGGTACTGGCACTGGAAAGCCCGCGCGGGCTTAACGATCCATCTCTGGGTGGCTTCAAGAAGGCGCTTCTGGAAGCCGATCTGGTGGTCTGTCTCGGCAAGTCTGTCAATTTCACTCTGGGTTTTGGTGCTCAGGCGCATCGCGCCGACGCGTCGCGCTGGATCATGATTGATGCCGACCCGAACGAGCATCAACGAGCCCGCCGGAACCTGGGCGCGGATCTGACGTTGTCTCTGACTGCTGACCCGCGCGACGCTGCTGTTCAACTGAGCGAGGCGTCAAGTAACGATACCCATCGCGCTGCCTGGCGCGAAAAGGTCGCCGGGTTGGTGGCGGCCCGCAGTTCACCGAAGCTTCATTCTCAGTCCACCGGAATTGTGACTCCCGCCGTATTGAGTCAGGCGGTTCAAAACCAACTGGATTTGGCGGATGACCCGGTGTTGATCTGTGATGGGGGAGAGTTTGGCCAGTGGGCGCAGGCGGGTACCAGCGCGAGGCAGCGCATCATCAACGGCGCTTCCGGCGCCATTGGTGGCGCTCTGGCCTATGCGATTGCCGCCTGTAAAGCTCGCCCGCAGTCACTGGTGGTTGCCATGATGGGCGACGGAACGGTTGGCTTTCATTTGGCCGAGTTCGAGACTGCGGTGCGAGAGCAAACCCCGCTTGTCGCCGTCGTTGGCAACGATGCCTGCTGGAATGCCGAGCATCAGATTCAATTGCGGGACTATGGCCCCGAGCGCCTGATTGGATGTCAGTTGTCTGCCGCGCGTTATGACCTGGTCGCCGCTGCTCTTGGTGGCCATGGCGAATACGTTACAAAACCCGAGCAACTGGAAGCGGCATTGCAGCGGGCGATTCAAAGTGGCCTGCCTGCTTGCGTCAATGTAATGATGGTGGGCGCGCCGGCTCCTGCTGCGCCGTAGGGCTCAACAGGTATTTATATTCATTTTTGCATATCTTTCATTTAAAGATATGCAATTGCGAACAAGTGCCTGTTGCTCGATACTGAACTTCCTGATTCATTCAACGGGGTTCGGCATGAACACTCTCTCTCCAGCTTTTTCAGGCGGCGCGATTGTTATCTTTGTTTCGACTGTCGCGCTTGCCGGCCTGGCGCTGGTTTCGGTCACTACCCTGATTGGCCCGCTCGCCTGTATTCTTGAGCGCTATCTCGGGCTGGTCTGAGTAGGGACCGATACGTTTTGGAATCTTGCGTCTACAAGAGTTCGTCGGTGCGGTCGTCGGTCTCGCCATATCGTTGCAGGGTTGGTTTCTTAAGGCCGTCATAGAGTCTGGCGATGTTCCGGTTGACTTGCTCGCCTTGCTGCGCGAATAGCGAATTACCCTGCAAATCGCTGTCCACAAGAAACGGGCCGAAGCGCTCCACTTCGAACATCCACATCGCCTGGGCAATGCCGAGTTCATCCAGCCATAGAACGTCGCGTACCTTCTTTACACCACGGCCAAGCAACGCGCCGGTACCGTACCCGACAGTGGTCAGATAGACCGCACCGCGAGGCGCAAGAATGTTTTTGTAATCGGCCAGCGGCATGCCGCCTTTGCCTATCACGACTTTAGTGTCGGTCAGATCGAGCCAGCGTTCCAGGTATCTTGAGAAGCGAAAACTGGCGGTCGCTGTGACGCCACCGATGCTATAAGAGCCGTCCGCCTGTGGCGCGGCAGCAGGCGAGCAGTGAAAGTTAACGTTGCTGATACTGGCCAGATTCTCCGGCAGGGTTTTCCTGCCGCTCAGGACGCTTTCATAGACGCCCTCGCGGGCGGTGTAAACCACACCGGTCAGGAAAACGATTGACCCGGGCGTGAGCGCTGCAATTGCCTCGGGTGCCGCCGGCAACTGCAGGAAAACTTCTTTCAGTGGCTCGGCCATTCGACTGTCTCCCGACGCATATAGGGGGTGAACCAGATGGGGTCTGTCCGGTACTGGATTTGTCCGTCGGGGTGAATCCGCGCTGTAGCGCGGCGCGAGGACAGGCAAAAAGTGTGTACGCTGACGGGCATGCCGCCTGTATGGGTATGGCCGACTTCTATGTGGCAATCAACCACCATCGAAGAACCGACAAAGCCCATCGGGCCCATCCCGATGCTGTTGCCAAGTTCTTTAAGTTCGATTTCAAGTTCGGCGATTTTCGGGTCCGGGTTGCGGTCCCCGACCGCTCGCAGACAGGCCGCTTGTTTGCCCAACTGCATGCAGGTGTCTTTGGAGCCGCCAATGCCGACGCCGACAATGGCTGGTTGGCAGGCCAGGCCGCGTTTGCCGAAGGAAATCAGTGTGTCCAGCAAAAAACGTTTGATGCCGTCAATGCCGTCGGCCGGGAACAGCATGCGGTAATCGGTGCCGAACAAACCGCCTTTGTGAACCGTCGTGATGTCTATCCAGTCGGCGTCGGGTTCAAACGACCATTCCATCTCGGGCGCGTTGATGCCGACGTTGTTGTTGTGTTCAGTGCGCCAGAGCGGGTGTACCCGGTTTGGCCTGAGTGGCACGTCATGAGTCGCGCGGGCGGTGGCGCTGCGCAGTGCGCGCTCGATGCCGGTAAAACCGCCTTTCAGTGGCGCGTTATCGCCGACCTTGATGTAGTAGCGCGGCAAGCCGGTATCCGCGCACATTGGGCGGCGGTCTTCGGTGGCCGCCTCGTAATTGTCGACCATGGTCTTGATCACATAGCCGGACAAGGTCTGTTGTTCCGTTTTCTGGACTGCTTTGATGCCGCCGAGGTAGTCGTCGGGGATGTCAATCGCGGCTTTTCGCATTATTTCGTAGCCGGCGCTTTCGACGGCAGCGAGGTCAATCATAACGGCTACCTCAAAGGTCTTTCGAAAATTGTCTCGGGCTGCCCAGTATATCTATCGCACGGGTAGCCTACAATGAGCGCGGGTTCATTCAGCGGGTAGCTATGAAGAAAGATTCCTTTATGCAGGTGTCGGTCTGGCGAGGCGAGGGTGATCAGGGGCGTTTTCAGCAATTTGAAGTGCCGGCGCTCGAGAATCAGACGGTTCTTGATGTGGTTGCCTGGATTCAACAGGAAAGCGATCCGACGCTGGCGTATCGCTTCGCCTGCCGGGTGGGCATGTGCGGTTCCTGTGCCATGATGGTCAATGGCAAGCCACGCTGGACTTGTCGTACGCATGTCAGAAGCGTTCTGCAAAAAAAGTCACTGCAGATTGCACCGCTGAGAAACCTGCCGGTTATCAAAGATCTTGCAACCGACATGACCCAATTCTTCGATAAATGGATCAAGGCCGAAGGCGTGTTTCATCCGTCTTCCAGCCGTGCTGACCCGGTGGCGCCGATTGACCCCGACGATCCAGTCCGCAGGACAGCGAGCGCGGGAATCGAGTGTATTAACTGCGCGGTTTGCTATGCAGCCTGTGATGCGGTTGCGGCCAACCAGGACTATCTTGGCCCGGCCGCACTTAACCGTGCCTGGACGCTGGTGAATGATGCAAGAGATGCTGCGGGTAAAACCCGACTTGAAGCGGTCTCGGGTGACGATGGTTGTCACAACTGCCATTCGCATCAAAGTTGTCAGCAGGCGTGCCCGAATGAACTTAATCCGACTGCCGCGATTGCCGGCCTGAAACGGCAGACTTTATTGAGCTATCTGCGAGGAGGGCGGTAAACGATGCTGGATGTGCGGTTATATTTTTTGCAGCGCCTGACCGCTATTGTGATGGCGCCGCTCGTATTGGGTCATCTGGCCGTGATGATCTACGCCGTGCATGGCGGGGTCAGCGCAGCCGAAATTCTGTCCCGCACGCAGGGCAGTTTCTTGTGGGCCGGTTTTTACGGACTATTCGTATTGGCCGTTGCTGTTCACGCGGCCATCGGTTTGCGGGTGATCGTATTTGAGATTACCGGCCTGAACCGGCGGCTGCTGGGCGTATTTACCGGCCTCGTCTTCGCCGGTTTGTTATGGCTTGGCGCAAGAGCCGTGATCGCGGTGACGTTCGGATGATCAGGCCGGCGCGATCGAATCCGCTGTGGTACGCGTTTGTCTTGCACCGCCTGTCCGGGTTGGCGCTTGGCTTGTTTCTGCCATTGCATTTTTACGTGTTGGCGATGGCGTTGACCGATCCCGGGCGTCTGGACGGTTTCCTCCATTGGGCCGATACGCCGCTGGTTAAACTCGCGGAATTGGCCCTGGTTTTCCTGCTGTCGGTTCACCTGTTTGGGGGCTTGCGCTTGATGGCGCTGGAGTTTTTGCCGTGGTCAGCCCGTCAGAAAACCTTTGCGGCTCTGGCTGCGGCAGGCGCGTTGTTGATTGCCTGTTGCTTCTTCTTGAGTGCGCAATGACCCAACTGGAAAGACTGGATACCGATATCCTGATTCTCGGCTCAGGCGGGGCCGGCCTGTTTGCCGCGCTGCATGCTCAAAAGGCTGCGCCAAAGCAGCGGATTACGCTTGCTGTGAAAGGTCTGACTGGCAAATGTGGTTGTACCCGAATGGTCCAGGGTGGCTATAACGTGGCGGTCGCGCAAGGTGATTCTGTGGAACGCCACTTCATGGATACGATACGCGGCGGCAAGTGGTTGCCGAATCAGGACATGGCCTGGCGTCTGTGTGAAACCGCAGTCACCCGGATCCGTGAACTCGAAAACGAGATCGGCTGTTTCTTTGATCGCAATGCCGACGGTAGCCTGCACCAGAAAGCGTTTGCCGGACAGACGTTTGATCGTACCGTGCACAAAGGCGATTTGACCGGAATTGAAATTATCAATCGCCTGATGGAGCAAGTGCTGGCCCGGCCGATTGATAAGCTGGAGGAGCACCGTGCCGTCGGCCTGATTCCCAGCAAAGAGGGTGGTGCTATTGCCGGCGTTTTGTTTATTGATATGCGTACCGGCGGGTTCCGTTTTGTCAGAGCCAAGACAGTTCTGATGGCCACCGGTGGCGGACCGACAATGTACCGTTATCACACTCCGTCGGGTGACAAAACCATGGACGGGCAGGCGATGGCACTGCGACTCGGCTTGCCGCTTCGCGACATGGAAATGGTGCAGTTCCATCCGACTGGGTTACTCGCCGGTGATGCAACCAAAATGACTGGTACCGTCCTTGAAGAAGGGCTCAGAGGCGCCGGCGGGCATCTGTTGAACGGCGCCGGTGAGCGCTTCATGTTCAACTACGATGAGAAAGGCGAACGGGCGACGCGCGATGTGGTCAGCCGCGCAATTTATGATCAAATGCGCAGCGGCAGAACTTCCCCGAACGGCGGCGCGTACATTTCAATGGGCCACCTCGGCCCTGACAGTGTTCGACAGCGCTTTTCCGGCATGGTCAAACGCTGTGCTGACAGCGGGTTTGACCTGGCCGCCGGCAAAGTCGAAGTGGTCCCGACGGCCCATTACTTTATGGGCGGGGTGGTGGTCGATCCCGACACCCGCACCGAACTCGAAGGACTATTCGTTGCGGGCGAAGACGCTGGTGGCGCGCATGGCTCTAACCGGCTTGGGGGTAACGGTGTTGCCAACTCTACGGTCTACGGCGGTATTGCCGGCGATGTTATGGCGCAAGCCGCCGGCGCCATGAACACGCTGAGGGACCCAGACGAAGACTTGCTGGACGCTGAGATGGCGCGCGTCTTGCACCCGCTATCAAAGCCGCCAGCTAACGTGTTCAGCCTGCGTCGTGAGTTAATGGATGTGATGTGGGAGGATGTCGGCGTCATGCGCAACAAGGCAGGCATAGAGCGCGGCATTGCCAAAGTCACGCAAATTCGCGAGCAGCTGCTGGACAGCGGCATTGCGCAAACGAGTCTCGCCTTTAATCTGACCTGGCATGACTGGCTGAATATGCGCAGCCTGGTCGATGTATCGCTGGTGATCGCCCAGGCCGCGCTGGCCCGTGAAAATTCGCGTGGAGCCCATTTTCGTGAAGATTTCCCGGCAGCCGGCGATCTCGATAGTTCCCGGTTTACCGTAGCCCGTGAACGCGCCGGGGTTATTCAAGTGACCGAGCAAGCGGTCGAGTTCACGATAGTTCGTCCCGGCCAGACCGTACTGCCCGATGATGAAATCGTCTGATGGTTAAGGCTGAAGCCGCTCGGGAGTTCTGGCAAGCCGTCAGAGACATCTCTCCGCTTGCGCTGGGTGTCGCCGTTTACGGCCTGGCATTTGGCTTACTGGCCGCGCAGGCGAGCATGAGTGAATTGCAAGTCGGCGTGATGGGGGCGTTCGTGTTTGGTGGTGCTTCGCAGATAGTCGCGGTTGAGCGACTGGTTGCCGGAGTGGGCGCTACCGCTGCGATCGCTGCTGCGGTAGCGCTTAACCTGCGTTTGTTCCTGGTGACCGCCTCGATTCGAGATGTTTTTCAAAACCGGCCGGTCTGGCAGTTGTTTCTCGGCGCGCATTTCACGACCGATGAAAACTGGGCGTTGTTGTTGTCAACCCGGGCGGGCGGTCGAGCCGCCGGCTATTGGTATCTGGTCGGAGGCGGCGCCTGCTTGTTTGTTGCCTGGATTGTCTCCACCGTCGCCGGAGTCTACTTCTCAGCAGCCATTCCCGAGCCTCGGGCTTTAGGTATGGACTTCGCTTTTACTGCGGCTTTCATTGCAATCGCACGGTCCTTGTGGCGTGGCAGATCCGACCTGATTCCCTGGATCAGTTCGGCAGGCGTGGTCGCCCTCGCCATGCTGACCGGCTGGGTTGATTCTTCCTGGGCTCTAATGGCAGGTGGTATTACTGGCGCGGCCGTCGCAGCCGCACGCTCCGATGAGTGAGCCCTGGTTGGTGATCCTTGTGGTGGCGTGCCTGACATTCGCCATTCGCCTTGGCGGCGTATTGATGGGGCAGCGTCTACCCCGACAAGGCGCCTGGGCACGCGGACTCAACGCATTGCCCGGGTGTCTTATTGCTGCGCTGGTCGCCGTATTGCTGTTGGGTGCAGGCCCGCAGGAATGGATTGCCGGTGCATTAGCTGGTGTCACAGCGCTGGTCAGCAGAAATCTGCTTGCCACTATGTTTGTTGGGGTGTTGGCGATTTATCTATTGCGGACTTTTGCCTGAGCTTACGGGGCAAGGGTCCGGTCGGTCAGACTAATACCGTTTGCTCGAATCGGACCCCTGGCCAACCCGTTTTCATAAAATTGCGGATGTTGCCATGGTCGGTCCCGTCGGGGTTCTTGAGCACATCGTCCCGGTAGTACTGGGCGAACAGCGCCAGGGTTTGTTGCTGGTCGAGTCCGTGAAGCTGCGCAAAATACAGCACTTTGCAACTGCCTTCGTTGGTACCAGCTGCATTGGATAGCTCGCCATTACTGAATGCGCTGGGGGTGTATTCGTAATGCCCGTCAATGACAGCGATAACGTCCGCGAATTGCAGCGTTTCGGGCGATTGATTCAGGCTGGTGATGAGTTCTTGCGGGCTTGTCATGGTTTATGTGCGATAAGAGGTCAGTCAAGGTGGGATAATAAAGCGTCAACAAGAGAATTGAACCAAAGGAGCCACAGATGCGCTTTTTGCACACAATGATTCGGGTGACCGATCTCGATGCCACGATGAACTTCTTCTGCGACCTGATGGGAATGGTCGAAGTCCGCCGGGTAGATAATGAGAAAGGGCGGTTCACGCTTGTCTTTCTGGCTGCTTCGGAAGACGAAGACCGGGGCCGCAAAGAGAGAGCGCCCGTCATCGAACTAACCTACAACTGGCCGCTCGACAATGAAGCAGCCGAAGTTTACGACGGTGGTCGCAACTTCGGTCATTTGGCTTATGAGGTTGAGGACATCTATTCGTTTTGCGAAAAACTTCAGGCCAACGGCGTCACGATTAATCGTCCTCCGCGCGATGGCTACATGGCGTTTGTTCGCTCACCGGACGGTATTTCAGTCGAAATCCTTCAAAAAGGCGGCGCCAGGCCCCCACAAGAGCCCTGGGCCAGTATGGAAAATACCGGTAGCTGGTGATTGCTTCAGTAGGTCCGAATCCGTCATTTGAGTTAGAAGTCCAATAGCGCGTTGTCGGTTACCTCTTTGATCACAAAGAAGCTACGAATCTGGCGAACCCCGGGGAACGCAATGAGTTGTTCGCCGTGTAGTTTGTTGAAGTCAGACATATCGCGTACGCGTACCTTCAAAAAATAATCAAAATCCCCGGCAACCAGATGGCAGTCCAGCACAAAGCTCAGATTCCGGATTGCTGTCTCGAACGCTTCGAAACTCTTTGGCGTTGAGCGGTCCAGCACCACGCCGACCATCACCAACGCCCCGCGGTCCACAGCGCCTGGATTGATCATTGCCCGAAAGCTGCCAATAAAGCCTTCATCAATCAGGCGTTGCGTTCGCCGGTGGCAAGTGGCGGCACTGACGTTTACCTCGTCGGCCAGGTCGGCATTGCTTAGCCGTCCGGCCGCCTGTAAGGCCTTCAAGATTTTTCGATCGGTACGGTCGAGCCCGGTTTTGCTGAAAGAATCTTTCAGTTTTGTCTCTGATGTGTCCATGGCAGTCAAGAATTTCCTTTAAGCTGGAGGTTTTCATCAATTATATGGCGAAAAATGAAAGCAACTTGCTTGGAGGTTCAACTATGATTTGGCCAGACAACTGATTGAGTAGCCAACGCCATGAACCTCGCCAAATTTGAACGCTATCCGTTGACTTTCGGCCCAACACCGATTGAATACCTTCCCCGGCTTTCCGACGCTCTTGGCGGCAAAGTCGAAATCTATGCAAAGCGTGACGATTGCAATTCCGGGCTGGCCCTGGGGGGTAACAAACTGCGCAAACTGGAGTACATCGTCCCGGACGCGATAGCTTCCGGTGCAGACACACTGGTATCCATAGGCGGCGTGCAGTCCAATCACACCAGAATGGTGGCGGCGACGGCGGCAAAAATCGGGATGAAATGCGTGGTCATTCAGGAAAGTTGGGTGCCACATGACGATGCGGTTTATGACCGGGTCGGCAACATCTTGTTGACCCGGCTGATGGGCGCGGACAGCCGGTTAGTCGACGAAGGATTCGACATCGGCATTCGCCAGAGTTGGGAAGACGCCATGCAATCGGTCAGGGATTCAGGCGGCACCCCTTATCCCATACCCGCCGGTGCGTCGGTTCATAAATATGGCGGCCTGGGTTACGTTGGCTTTGCCGATGAGGTACGCGCCCAGGAAGCAGAGATGGGCGTCAGCTTCGACTACATCATCGTCTGCTGTGTCACGGGTTCCACCCAAGCCGGGATGATCGTCGGATTTGCCGCCGATGACCGAGCCGATCGGGTCATTGGCATAGATGGCTCCGGAACGCCTGAACAACTGCGCGAACAAATGCGCGGCATTGTCGACAACACAGCCCGGCTGGTTGAACTTGGCCGTGAAGTACGTGACGACGAAATCATTATTAATCCCGACTATGCCTATCCCGCCTATGGGGTGCCAAGCCATGAGACGAATGAAGCTATCCGCCTTGCTGCTCGCACCGAGGCCATGATCACAGATCCCGTGTATGAGGGAAAATCCATGCAGGGCATGATTGATCTGGTGCACAAAGATTTCTTCCCCGCCGGTTCGAAAATTCTGTATGCCCACCTGGGCGGCGCTCCGGCGCTCAACGGTTATAGCTATACATACCGAAACGGCTGATCCGGACACTATGTCGCAGTAGTATGGCGACCGGCTCCAAGATAGAAACAGGTTTCTTCCAAAGCCTGTCTGCTCATGTATGACACCTGTTTGTTGATTTCGACGCGTTGCAAGCCCATTTCGCCAAGGAGTCCGGGCGCTTGTTCGATATGAACTCGGATGTTGCCACTGTCGCTACCGGTAATCATCGTGGACCTTGGTGCCATTGACGGACTCATCAGTTCTGACTCCTGTGTGCGAGGGTTTCTGCTGGTGTGATCGGCTCTGTTTTGGTTTAGTGGCAACGCCGTCGGCGAAGGTTCAACACAATGTCTGGTCAGCCTGCTCAGCGGGCATTCACCGGCGAGAGTGGTTTCTGCCGGCGCAACATCCGCATCGCCTGTTCGGTAATGACCGCAAGCCGCTGCTTATCTTTGGTCAGCCGCCCGATAACACTAAGGCCCTGGAAGCACGACACGAGGTGAATGGCCGCGTCGCGCGAGTCAATATCTGGCGAAATATCGCCCGCCGCCTGCGCTTGATCTAAACGGGCGGCGATCGCCTGTTCAATGCGGCCAATACCGTCGCGTACGACAGCATTGATCTGCCCATCTTCAATTTCCCGGTCCAAGGCTGTGTTGGTGAGCAGGCAGCCAATCAGGTCTTGCAGGGGTACCGGCTCGAATGCCGTTGTAAAGAAAGACTCAATCCCTTCAAGTGGCTCCCCGCGATTCAAGACAGTGGTGATTCGTTCGCCGACGACCGCATTGATATAAAAGCCTAGCGCCTGAAGAAACAGCTCTTTCTTGCTGCCGAAGTGGTTGTAGATGCTGCCAGGGTTCAGCCCGGTGGCGGCGCGAAGACCGGACAGGCTGGTGCCGGTATAACCATGGCGCCAGAACACGTTCATGGCGTTCTTCAGGACTTGCTGCTCGTTAAATTGTGGTGGTCTTCCCATACCTTGACATCCAGGATGAATGCGATCAATGTAGCAGTTATTGATCAATCGTTCAAAAATACAATATGACAATCAAACCGAATCAGGCCGCGGGTTACAAACTTCAGGCCGGCAGGTCGGATTTATTCGCGCTGTGTCGGAAGAATGCTCGTATGGCCGCAATGACGTTAACAGACGGAACTGTCTGCCTGATTAGTCCGCTCAACGGGATGCAGTCAGTTGCGCCTCCCGCCGCAGCGGTAAGCCATCTCGTGGCACCGAATCATTATCACCACAAAGGACTTGCCGCCTTCCATGCGGCGCATCCGCGCGCCCAACTCTGTGCGCCCAGCGCAGCTCGACCGCGGCTGGAGAAGCTCACCGGCCTGAAGATAAAAACCCTCACCGCGCTGGCCCGCAAGTTGCCGGCCGGGATTTCGTTGCTTGAGCCGGCAGGGCTCAAGACTGGCGAGATGTGGATTCGCTTCAAGACTGGCACGACAATAGGCTGGTTCGTGACCGATGCGTTTTGTGGCAAAACCATGTCTGGCTCCGTCCAGCAGTGCAACACGCCATTGTTGCTCGGCACGTTTCCGTCGTTCGGTATTGCAGATCGTCAGTTATACAAGGACTGGTTGCTGAGCCAGATCGAACACGACAAACCAAAGCTCATCATTCCTTGCCATGGTAGCGTCATAACAGCCCCGAACCTGCCCGCCAAGCTGGTGAAGCTGATCGCGCCGCTCTGAACTTTTGCCGCTCAGATTAACCGGTGGTGTTCATATTCCACTGAGTCGACTTCGCGCTGATTGTTGGCGTTGTAACGCGGCCCGGTCACGGTGTGTTGATTGATTAGTTTTTCCACCTGGCTCATGGTTTCACTGCTCAGCGATATTGCTGCGGACGCGGTGTTTTCGCGCAGGTGCTCTGAGTTGGTGGTGCCGGGAATCGGGACTATGTTGTCTGATTTGTTCAGCAGCCATGCCAGCGCCAACTGAGCCGGTGTGCAGCCGGCCTGGTCGGCAATTTGCTGATATTGCGTCAATAGCTTCAGGTTTGCCGCATAAGTGTCCGGCTCAAAGCGCGGCATATTGCGGCGCAGGTCGCTACTGTGCAGCGCGGTGATATCTGTCAGTTTCCCGGTTAGAAACTGCCGGGCAAGCGGGCTGAACGCCACAAATCCAGCGCCAATTTGCTCGCAGGCGGCCAGGATGTCAATTTCCGGATTTCGAGTCCATAGGGAATACTCGCTTTGAACCGCGGCAATCGGATGCACCGCATGGGCTTTCATCAGGGTGGTGGCCGAGACTTCGGACAAACCCAGGTGGCCGATTTTGCCGGCTTTGACCAGATCTGCTAACGCGCCGATACTGTCTTCGATCGGCACGTTCTTATCCCAGCGGTGCAAATAGAACAAGTCGATATAGTCCACCCCCAGTCGTTTCAGGCTGGCCTCGCAAGAGGCTGTCAGCGCTTCGGGTCGGCCATTGATTTCGCGTTTGCCTTCGGCGTTCTTGAAAATGCCGGCTTTACTGGCCAGGGTGTATTCGCTACGCCGGTGGCTGATCGCTTTGCCCACCAGGGTTTCATTGGCGCCGAACCCGTACAGCGCCGCCGTGTCTATCAAGGTGTAACCGAGATCCAGCGCTTCATTGATCAGCCGGAGGGCGTGTTGTTCTTCCGGTGGCGGACCATAGCCGTGGGATAGGCTCATACAACCTGCCCCGAGGGCAGAAACGCGTAACGGTCCGATTAGTCTGTTTTCCATGGCGCCATAATAGTCCACCGGCAGCGGGAATGGCTGCGAGGCTTTCTAGTACCCTTGGGGTCCGTCAACCAAACCTCAAAATCAACGAATGAACCCCGCATTGATATTGTCTCGCCGAGATCTTGAATTCCTTCTCTACGAATGGCTGGAGGCGACCGACTTACTGTCTCGAGAACGATTCGCCGAGCACTCGCGCGAAACCTTTGACGCGGTGCTGGAGTTGTCTGAAAAGCTTGCCACCGAGCAGTTCTATCCGATCAACCGGATTCTCGATACCCAGGAGCCCCGGTTTGACGGCGAGACGGTGCATACGCCCGCTGAGTTAAAGCCGGCCGTTCGCGCCTACTGCGACGCCGGTTTGCTGGCTGCCGGCTTTGACCATGATGTCGGTGGAATGCAATTGCCGTCGCTGATTCAGCGCGCCGCCAGCATCTGGGTCAGCGCGGCCTCGGTCGGCGGCACCTTGTTTGGCCTGACGCCAGCCAACGCCAGTACGCTGGTATTACATGGCACGGACTTTCACCGCTCCGTTTATGTGCCCCGCATGCTCGAAGGGCGCTATTTCGGCACCATGTGTCTGTCTGAGCCGCAAGCCGGTTCGTCCCTGTCTGACATCACGACCCGGGCGGTTCGGCAAGACGACGGCACGTATCGGCTGTTCGGCAACAAGATGTGGATTTCCGGCGGCGATGAAGATGTTTCAGAGAACATTATTCATCTGGTTCTGGCCAAGATTCCTGGCCCTGATGGCAAGCCGATTCCCGGCACCCGCGGCATTTCGTTGTTTGCGGTACCAAAGATACTTGTGGATGAGCAAGGCAATCATGGTGAGCGCAATGATGTCGCTGTGGCCGGTCTAAACCACAAACTGGGTTTCCGCGGCATTCCCAACTGCCTGCTCAATTTCGGCGAAGGCAAGTACCCGGTCGCAGGCCAGGCGGGCGCAGTGGCGACACTGGTTGGCGAGGAGCATCGTGGACTTGCCTGCATGTTCCATATGATGAACGATGCACGGATTATGATTGGTGGTGCAGCCGCGGCGATCGGCTATTCAGGCTATCTGCATTCGCTCGAATATGCCCGCAACCGCACCCAGGGCAGGCGACCGCAGAACAAAGATCCGAAGGCGGCCCCGGTGCGCATCATTGAACACGCCGATGTTCGGCGAATGTTGCTGGCGCAGAAAGCCTATTCGGAAGGCGCGCTGGCGCTGACTTTGTATTGCGCCCGCCTGATTGACTGGCAAGCCACCGCCGCAGACGAGGCTGATGCAACCCGCGCCAACTTACTGCTCGAGTTGTTGACGCCCATCTGTAAGAGCTGGCCGTCGCAATGGTGTCAGGAGGGCAATAGTCTTGCGATTCAGATTCACGGGGGCTATGGCTACACCCGTGACTTCCAGGTCGAGCAGTTGTGGCGTGACCAGCGACTCAATCCGATTCACGAGGGGACGCACGGTATTCAAGGCCTTGATTTGCTGGGCCGCAAGATTCGGATGCGAGACGGCGCGGCATTTGTCGCCCTGCGCCGTGAGGTCGACCAGACGGTGACTCGCGCCGGCAGTTTGGATGCCGGGCTGAAGCAGGCGGGTGGGCAGTTGAGCCAAGCCTTTGACGGCCTCCAGGAAACCGTGGAAAAACTCTATGCGCAACAGGATCTGGATCTCACGCTGGCTAACTCAACTGCGTTTCTGGAGGCGTTCGGTCACGCCGTGATGGGCTGGATCTGGCTTGAGCAGGCTTGCGTGGCAACCGCTGCGATCGATGCTGGTGCCACTGGCGTGCAGGCGGAGTTCTATCAGGGAAAGCTGGCCGCTGCGATGTGGTTCTTCACCTGGGAAGTGCCCAAAATCCAGGTAATGCTCAATGCGTTGAACAGTCTTGATCGTTCGGCACTGGACATGCAGGAGGCCTGGTTCTGATGGCGGTTGATGGCTTGAACCAGACGCCCGGCGAGCAGGAGCAAGAGCCGTGGAAACAGGCGGTGGTCTTTGTGTTCAGTCAGATGCCTGAACTGTCCGGGCCGCACGGCATGCTCCCGCCGATTGCCGCCCGCTTAAGCGAGCGTTTATCTGCCGATCAGGCATTGGTGGCACCGTTGCTTGTTTATGATGTCGTTGAGCAGGACGGTCAAATACACGCCTCGGTACAGTACGACCAACATCAGTTCCGGATGATTGGTCAGCACGGTGTGGCGCAGGATGACAGCCTGGGCCGGGCGATTGAATGTTCGCACTGGAGCGCTGCAGATAAACAGCTTCTTGCCGAACATAAAGCGCATCTGGTTTGCTACTACCTGGGTGAGCATGAAGACCCCGCTGAACGAATCATCGCAATCCACCGACTGGCTGCAGCACTGGTGCCGGAAGGGCTGACCGGGGTCATTGACCCGGAGGCCTGGAACTGCCTGCCGGCGGCGACTCTGCTCGAGATTACCAAAGCGACAACGCTGAACGGTTTCCGCAGCTCAATCCCGGCTGGCTTATGGACAGGCTTTGTGAAGATGTTTGTGACAGAACAAGATTTGTGGTTCTGCTCCAAGGGTATGCATCGTTGGGGTCTGCCGGATTTCGCATTGAGCGGAACGAACGAAGAATCGTTGCAGATATCCGAATTGTTTTTTGCGCTGACTAATTATGCGATTGCATCAGAGTCAGTGCTTAAAGCGGGCGATGTTGTCGAGCTTGGCCCGGACCTGAAACTGGCTTTTGATCCGGTGACTGCATTCGCCGAATATCTCAACGGGCCGTCAGGGACGCTGGTTGTGCGCCGGCTGACGGCATGACGATTTCCTGCTGAACCATCGCTACACCTGTATTGCCTAAAACAATGAGAGAGACACTGAACCTATGAGCACCGTAACCGCTGTCGCCAATCCCGAGCATGACCCCAGAGTCAAAGCTGTATTCGATGATATTCGCGAAACCAGAGGGTCCGACTTTATCAATAACCTTTGGCTGTATCTGGCGTTTGATCCGACCTTGCTTGAAGAGACCTGGGCGCAAGTAAAAGCAGTGATGGCGACGCCCGGCACGCTGGACCCGATGGTCAAGGAGATGATCTACATGGCCGTCTCCATTACGAACAGTTGTCAGTATTGCGTGCACTCCCATACGGCAGCGGCCAAAGCAAAAGGGATGACAGAGGCCCAGCATGCCGAGTTGCTGCGCGTTGTCTCATTGGCGGCCAAGACAAACCACTTACTTAACGGTTTGCAGATACCGGTTGATGACGTCTTTGATGCCGACGCCTGAGCGCGATTAGCGCTCAATGGATATCGGGCATTTATCGGGCGGGCTTGTACTGCTGGGGTCTCTGGCGTTTTTTCTTGCAGGTACCGTAAAAGGGGTTCTTGGCCTGGGTTTGCCGACCGTTTCGATCGGTCTGTTGGGGTTGATGATTTCGCCGACCCAGGCGGCCAGTCTGATTATTTTGCCAGCACTGGCCACCAATATCTGGCAGTTCTGCGGCGGCGATGCCCGAGCCGAAATTCTGCGCCGCCTGTTAACGATGATGCTCGCGATGGTTGTTGGTGTCTGGTTCGGCGTTAAGTTGATGCTTGGCGCGCATCAGGCGCTGGTAGGCATGGCTCTGGGCTTGTTGTTAATTGTTTATGCCGTGTTCGGTCTGCGGGCTTCGTTACCGAAAACCGGCACCGAAGCCGAGACATTCCTGAGCCCGCTGGCCGGCGTCGTCACAGGGGGGCTAGCCGGGGCGACCGGCATCATGGTGATGCCAGGTCTGGCCTATCTGCAATCGCTTGGCTTCGAGCGGCGCCAGCTGATTCAGGCGCTCGGCCTGATGTTCACCGTCGGTTCGGTCAGTCTGGGCGGCCTGCTCTGGATTTACTCAGAACATTGGGTCTCGCTTAATTCCGAGGCCTGGATCGGTGTCTCCGTTACTGGCACAGTTGCCGCTATGCTGGGCATGCGTCTGGGCCGGCGCATTGAACCCAAGCTGTCAGGTCCGTTGTTCCGACGTTTGTTTTCGGTTTGGCTGGTCATAAACGGTTTGGTGATTATCACCCGGAATCAGACGCTTTTCTGAGAGAGGGTAGGCGATGTGATGCAATAAAACAGGTGAGATATAGGCAGTCCTAGGTCAAGCCTGAGCCTCAGTTATCCGGCGCGCCTCGCATCATCGCCGCGCTCAGCTCGTTCTGGCGAAAATGTGCCGCTTCGCGAAGCCACTTCCAACTGAGTCAAATGATTGGCGACGAGAGAGATGGTGCTTGTGGCGGCGGGCCAGCGTGGAACAGACAAAAGCGGACGTTCCCGTGGGAACGCTATTAGTCGCAGTCCGGCCAAGAGCGGACGGTCAACGCCTCAACTTTCTACGGACGAGCGAATGACGAAAGTGTCGGTTTTTTCGAGAAACTTCTCGCGCTGAGATTAAGGTATGACTACGATTAATTGAAAGTACGTATGTGCAAGTAGATCCCGTCGGGCTGCAAGGCGGCATCAACGCTTATGCGTACGCACGGTCTCAATCGACGAGCAGGGTAGATTTCTTTGGATTAGACGACTACGCGGTTGGGGTGGAAGTTGATCTCACCGCACTATTTCCTGGCGTTGAGTACGGCTTCGGTGTTGTCTATGACTCAGACAATATATTTGACTCAGGTTGGTTCCTTACTTTGGGGGTATCCGCAGGAGCAAATGCTGGTTTTGGGGTTGGAGGGATCTACACACCTGGTGACATTGAGGGAGCGTCGGTCGGCTTCGACATCAACGGTCATGTAGTTTCGGCCCAAGGCGGAGTGAGTCTTGAAGATTGCTCCGTTTACGGTGGATTCTCTTTTGGGCCAGGGCTCGGCGGATCGCTGAATCGAAGTGAAACTCGCACTCTGAGCCTAGAGAACCTTGGAATAGGCCGTGCCTACAGATGGGTGACTAGTTACTTTGGATACTAAGGTGACTATGAAACGCAAAATCATTCGAATGTTCGTGCTCTATTGTGGGTCAGGCCTAATATCAGGGTTCTTAGCCGTAAAGGCAGCTGACCAACTTCATTTAGCAGTGGCGTTGACGATTCTCGTTGGCTGGGCAGCCTTTGCGACGTGGTTAGGACTTCATGTGTCAAAACGAGTTAGGCAGTTAACTTGTGACGATTGCAAAGAAAAACTTTATGAGTATCGTCAGTTTCCGTTACCGATACCGAAATCCTGCAGACATTGCGGAGCGCCGTTAGAAAAGAAGCGATAATTCCAGAGGGATGTTTGTGCAATCGGATCCTATTGGACTTGGGGGCGGTATAAATACCTACGCTTACGTTTCTCTTAACCCTACACTTTCGGTTGACCCGTTCGGGCTTGCGCGGACGATTACAAATCTAGGAGAGGGATACAGCGGAGCAATTGATACTATTAATATCGATGGAAGATCTTCGTTTGGGATCCATGTAAGAGACCCAAGCGGCCGTGAAATCGGTGTGTACGGCCCCGATGGCTGGATAAACAAGCACGGGAAACTAGGCCGGCCAGACAACATTCCTGACTCTGTCGAAAATCAATGTAGGGGCAGGGCCGTAGAAATCGGTCGTCGAATGGGCGTTATTCCCGAGAGAGGCCGTGCCAATCTCAAAGGTAGTGGGCTCGGCAAGTGATCTTCCCCAGCAAACCTG
>JBOEGY010000006.1:0-227 GCA_050633665.1 Burkholderiaceae bacterium
TCGGCAGCTTTCTCTGCTTCGGCAATACGTTCTGCTTCGGCAGCTTTCTCAGCCTCGGCGATGCGCTGTGCTTCAGCGGCTTTTTCAGCTTCGGCGATTCGTTGCGCTTCGGCAGCTTTTTCAGCTTCGGCGATGCGTTGCGCTTCGGCAGCTTTCTCAGCCTCGGCGATGCGCTGTGCTTCGGCGGCTTTTTCGGCTTCGGCGATGCGTTGCGCTTCGGCGGCTTT
>JBOEGY010000006.1:296-330434 GCA_050633665.1 Burkholderiaceae bacterium
CGTTGCGCTTCGGCGGCTTTTTCAGCTTCGGCAATACGTTGTGCTTCAGCGGCTTTCTCAGCTTCGGCGATGCGCTGTGCTTCGGCGGTTCGTTCTGCCTGTGCCATCAGGCGGGCTTCGGCTTCTTCTTCGGCACGAGCCAGGCGGAGCGTTTCTTCGGACGCCTGCACCGCTTCGGCCGTCGCCTCCGGGCGCTTGGCGTCAGCCAATTGTTCGGCTGTTTGTGGGGTAAAACTACCGGGCCAGAATACCGCCAGCGCGCCGACGAAGCCCGCACCGACGAATAGATTCAGGATGTCCAGCTTTCGCCATCCTGCTGCCGTTCGAACCTGTGAACGTGAGACCCGAGCCATAATTGCAGGGCCTAGTTTTGAGGGTCGGAGGGTTTGCGGCTGAATGCGCCGCGAAGCCTGCCAATCAAGCCTGTATCTCCGGGGGCAGCCTGTTTGTTGGCGTTCGCTCTTTCAGCGGCGCGCAGACTCTCCCGGACGGACTCACTGCTTTCATCATCTGGCCCGGTGTCTTTAAGGCGTTCCAACATGTTCAGGGTGTGTCCGCCCAGATCGGGGGCTGCGGAATCCGGGTCGCTGGAGCTTGTTTTTGAAGGCTCAGCGGGTTCCGGGTCGTCGAGGTCACCAAACAGGGTTTGAGTGTCGAGGTCGAGCAGTTTGTCGAGCTCCTCATCACTTAACGGGCCGTTCGAGGCGGCAGGGCTGCCGGCCGGGCCGGAATCCAGGCCGCTGGCACTGGCCGGGCTCGGGCTCAATATTTCGGTGGGAGCGCCGAATAAGTCGTCGTCCGAGCCTAGCAATTCGTCCAGATCCTGATTGGCTTCAGTCTGAGCGAGTAAGTCACGTAGTGCCTGCTCGCCGTCATCCGGGTTGTTGGCCGGATGGCGGGCCGAGGTTGGTTTCGGAGTGGCAGTAACCGGCGCGTCAGCCGAATTCAGGCTGCTGGCCTGTTGCGCAGCCGAGGCGCTGGCAATTGCCGCAGCAGCTCCCGGGGAGCTGAATCGGGCGGCATCAAGCGCCGCCTCCAGGTTGGCAACGATCTGATCCTGGCCGTCGAGCTTGTCGCGCAGCTCTTTGCTCAAGGTGACCAGTCGCTGAGTTTCTTCCTGCTCGCGGACGAGTTCGCTGCGCAGGAGTGATTCTTCGCGCCGCGCCGCATCGAGTTCTGATTTGAGCGACGGAGACTGATTGGCGTCAAAGCCGTCAGCGGGAATGCCATCCCGCCAGAACAAGCGGTCGATCAGCAACCAGAGCAACCAGCCGCTAAACGCGCCGAGCACAAACCACCAGAGGGTTTGGTTCAAAGCTGGATCAATTACTGGCATGGAGACTCCTCGTGGGCCCGCCGAGTTCTCTGGGACGCAGAGGGTTTCATCAGTGTTCGGTATTTGCGGCAAACAAGCGTTGCCAGGTGCCAGACGGGCCTCTGAATCGTAACTGATTTGTTAATTTAACAACTGTCGGCAAAGCTGACATCAAAAGAGCTTCCGCTGTGGGATCGGGATGGGCGGGGCGGCCTTGGTGGGCTTCTTAGGCCCACGGGGCCTGGGGTCTGGCCGAGCGACCAGGCGGTCGGCCTCATAGGCTGTAAGCATTTTCCGTACCTGATCCGTCGAGCCTTCAAGCCATAAGGATGTTTGTTCCGGCTCAAGCATGACGACCGATCGTTTTTCATCGCCCGGGGCGTGAAACTGGTTCATCAGCGGGTGTTGATCGGCGTTGATTGTCACCATTGAGAAGCTGATCAGCCAGTCCTGATCGATCAGGTGGGCCTCCGGGGGGCCGACGACTTTTGTTCCGGACGCCTGCCGGTCAGGCGCGGGTCCCGGCTTTCGCCAGGCCTCCCAGATGCCGGCCAGCGCCAGCGGCTCTCCGTTGGCGGCGCCGATGCGCCAGCGAACTGGTCGCCCACTCTCATAATTGGGCTCGAAAAACGCATCAACCGGAATCACACAGCGTTGCTGTTGTCGCCAGGCATGACGAAAAGAAGGCTTTTCCGCAATGGTCTCGGCCCGGGCGTTGTAGCAGAACCGGAAGTTCTTGCCGTCGCGCGACCAGGACGGAATCAGCCCGAAACAGGCGGCGGTCGCCTGCTCTTGACTCTCTGTCTCGTGATTACCAGGCCCTCTGATAATCGGCGCGAGGTACCCCGGATAGGTTTCCTCACGCAGTGCGATCGGAGGCGGCGCCGCGTCAAAGAATTCGCGTAGCCGATCGCCTCGGGTGGGAACGTAGTTTGTACACATCTGTGGTGTGGATCAGTTTCGCCAGCCCGAGTCGATTCGATCCAGCTCGCGCAACATGGCTCCCCATTCGAGCTCGCCAAATGGTCGGCGGGTATCGGGCTGATAGAGATCAGCCGTTTTCAGCCGAACGTCTTCTGGAGGCAGTTTGAGCGTCTGGTTACCAGCCAGCGCATCAACCTGCGCGCGGCAGGCCAACTCCAGCCAGTGCATGGTATTGAAAGCCTGCGCAGCCGAACCGCCAACGGCCAGCAGGCCATGGTTATGCAATAGCAAGGCGTCATGACTGCCAAGGTCTTTGACGAGCCGGGCCTGTTCATCCAGGTCAATGGCCGGGCCTTCGAAGTCATGGTGGCCAATGTGGCCGTAAAACCGCATCGCCGACTGAGTCAGCGGGAGTAGCCCATTTTCCATGGCCGACACGGCCATGCCAGCCCGGGTGTGCGTATGAATAACGCAATGGGCGTCTTCGCGGGCCTGGTGAACCGCGGTGTGAATCACGATTCCGGCTTCGTTCAGGCCATACCCGTAAGGATTGGGCGGCGCGAACACAATATTGCCCTGGAGATCAACCGTGATCAGATTGGAGGCGCAGACCTCGTTATAGAGAAACCCAAACGCATTGATCAGTAAGTGTTCGGTGCCCGGAATCCGCAGGGTGACATGGTTGTAAATCAGATCGGTCATGTCGAAGCGGTGAAGCAGTCGGTAACAGGCGGCCAGATTCTGGCGGGCCGACCATTCGTCGGCCGAAACCTGCAGCCGGACCGCGTCGCTGGTGATTGCCGCTTCAGTTGTTTGACGGGTGGACGTTATGGAACCCATGAATCGATCTCCGATGTGTGTCCCGACCCTCTCGAAACACGGTTCTGAACTGGCGGACGCTGTAAAAGTCCGATCTGAGCCCACTTCATGCGGTTTACCGGGTGATGATAACCACAGGAGTTACTGATGCAAGTGAGCCTGCTGCAATGTTATGTTTCCGCCTTGATGGCGGATCCTCTGGCATTAATTATGTCAGTGGTCATTCTCTGGTCTGGTTATCTGCTTTTCGGGCTGGAACCTTCTCCGGCGGAAGACGCCTGAGGCGCCTTCAGGCCCGGCCTCCCCGGTTGCGGATTCGGTCGCGGTTGTAAGCGCTGCTATTCTGTTGCGACTGCTTTGGTTGAAGTAGTTCAAACAGGAAGACACCATGAAGTTCAAGCTTTGCCTCGCCGCCGCCGCTCTGGTTCTGTTGGCCGGTTGCGGCCCGCTGATTGTTCAAAGTCCTGACCAGGGCCTTAGCCCGGTCAATGCTGTCGCGGTTGGCGACGATGAGCATTTAATGCTCGCCGGTCATGACGTCGTGAACTACTTTACCCAGGGCGGTCATGCGATGGGGACGGCGGAATACAAAACCGTTCACAAAGGCGTTTCGTTCTGGTTCGCGTCCGCTGAACACAAGACGCTGTTTGATGCTGATCCTGACAAATACATTCCGCAGTACGGCGGCTATTGCGCCAACGGAATTGCCTATGCGATTCCCTGGGGGGGCGATGCCAATATCTGGCAGATCATTGACGACAAGCTGTATATCTTTGGCGGTCGCGCGTCGCTGGACGCGTTTTTGCTGGACACCGAAACCAACCTGAAACTGGCTGAGCAATACTGGGCCGAGGAGGTTGCCGACAGCAATGCATTCTGGCAGCGCGGCAAACGGCTTGTGTTCAAGGTCGACCACTATAAGTCGGGTGCCGAGCTGGCCGAAATGGTGGCGGCCGCGGCCAAGTAGTCAGCCGCTGGTGGAAGCCAACGCCCGGTTGTCGATCAGTCGTTCGATTTCGCGTCGGCGGGCGATGGTTTCGGTATAGCCGGCGTTGATTGCCCGTTCGCGAAACTCTGTGCTCATGCTGACCCAGTAGCCGAAAAACGGATGCAGGTTGAGATCAGCCGATTCAGCGTCGGGACGGGTAATCGAGCGTTTGATACGGTCGCCAGTCCGATACCGCTCAGCGCCAGGCGGGGCCCGGTTTTCATGCGCAGACGCATCAACTGAAACAACCCGTGAGGCGCCAAGATGGCGGGTCAGCCGCACCGGCAGCGGCGCGACACTGTCCAGATCCATATAGTTGCGTTGGTTGATCATGACCGGGGTAAACCGCCCTTCAATGGCAGCGGACGCCTGGACTGCAACACCGGTATCTCCGCGAGTGAACAACACCGGGGTGCGGGTTTCTTTTTCGAGTGCGGCGATTGCGCAAGGCCTGGCCAGTTGTTCCAGGGATTTGTGATCGATCTTGTCGTTGACATAGCGGGCCAGCGGCGCGCCGTTGAAGGTTTCGTCGGCACCCAGGGCCACGTTTGCCAGTTCGGTTACCGAGAGCTCCAGGGCCAGTTCGCGCAGCGCTTTACCGTTCAATCCGCTGCAATATAGAGCGGCCAGCAGTGCGCCCACCGACGCGCCTACGACCAACTCCGGGTGAAAACCAATTTCATCCAGCGCCTCGAGCACGCCGACATGGACAAACCCTCTGGGGCCACCGGAGCTGAGCACCAGTGCGGTGGCGCCGGCATGTTTTTCCTTGTCGGCAGCCCGGGCCAGGCCGGGCGCATGCCGGCCGGTATGGTGTGGACCGCTACCAAATGAGCAGGCGGATAAGCCTCCGCCTGCGAGCAGGACGGCAGCCGGTACCAGGCCGACGCCGCTAAGGCCGAGCAGGAAGTTGCGCTTGTCCGGATTCACGACAGCCTAGCCCGACGCTGGTTTGATTGCACCGAGGATGTCGCTCAGGAAGGCGCATTTATCCCACTGGGAACGATCAACCGTCCAGCCCATCCTGACAATCACGGTTTGTTGGGTTGGAAAGATGCCGACAATCTGGCCCCAGTGGCCCGACAACAAAATGCCGTCATCAGGCAGGCGTGCTTCGCTTGCGCATTGCAAACGGGATGAGTCGTGGGTTTGCCAGATGTGAGCACCATAAGGGGATCGTGTTCCGTCGGCCAGGGTAGTGGATTGGCGAGCCAGTTCCAGCCAGCCTTTCGGGAATACCTGTTCCCCCAGCCACTGCCCGTCATTTAACATCGTCCAGCCAAGTCGCGCCCAGTCGCGCGGGGTGGCCCAGAGGTAAGAGGAGGCGATAAACGTGCCGCTGGCGTCCGTCTCGAGAATTGCGCTGTCCATGCCAAGCGGCTCGAAAATCGCTTTGGCCGGGTATTGCCAATACTCGCGGTCTGATGAGAATTGATCCCGCAAAACCCCTGAGAGCAGATTGCTGACCGCGCTGGAGTAGCGCCAGTCGCTGCCCGGTTTATTGACGACCGGCGCCGAGCCGGCAAAAGCTGCGATGTCGGGGACGGACCAGAGCATCCTGGGAACCTCACTCCAGGGTTGGTAGCTGTCAAGGTGATCAAGGCCGTCGCGCATCATTAGCAGGTGGCGAACCGTGATGCCGGCACGCTCGTCACCGGCCCATCGACCCACCCAGTTAGGGCGTGGCACCCGTTGAATGACTTGTGCCACCGGCAGGTCCAGTTTGGCGTCGTGATCGGCAAAGTAATTCCAGGTCAGTACCGACAGCAGGGATTTAGCCATCGACCAGCCCAGTTGCGGCGTGTTCAAGTCGAAGCCCTTGCCGTAGCGCTCGGCAAGCAGGCGGCCCTGGTGAACCACAAGAACTGCCCGCGTATTTGGGCCGGAACGCGATCCGGCAAGGTCGCCGCGATCCGGGCTGGTACTGGACACATGCGGGGTCTTAAATGCGGCGCTGATGCTTGCCTGCAGCGACGAGGCCTTGATGTTGGCAGGCCAGTTGGTTTCGGCAGGACCGCTGCCCCTCGGCCACGGCAGATTGGGTTGGATTGTTTCAACAGCGCGGCTGTCATGGTGTCGGTCATCCTGGGGCCAGGGCGCGCGATCAATACCGGGCGGCGGCGGCAATTCTCCAGGACCAAGCACCATGCAGCCGAGCTTCTTGCGGTAGATGGCGTGCCGTTCGCTGGTGCCGGGAAGGCTGGCGCTGACTTGTTTTAGGTTGGTGTCAGCATTGATTCTGGCTAGTTGCATGATCACGCTGGCTGGCAGGATGTCATGCTCGATGACGTCTTCCAGTTTGCGCCCGGAGACAAACATAGCCGAGCAGACGTTCTTGGCCGCCATGCCGGCAGCGCTAACCGGAATACCAATCTGGTAGGCACCGGCCACGATGCCCACAATGCCAAGGAGTAGCGCAAGAACCAACAGGCTGATCAGGCGAAAAGACAAGCGCATTCTGGGATGCTGCTCCGTGGTGAGGATTGAGGGTCGGCTCAGGCTGGCTTTCAGCGTGGGCAATACAAGCGCCTATTGTAGAAGATGCGGCCAGGGTTTCGGACGAGTTTGTTATCGTGAGGGTCTTGCATGATGACTGTGATCTGACTCTTAGCCGCTGTGAAACAAACCGAACGTCTCTATCTCATTGACCGATTGCTGCGTAACCGGCGAGTCGTCAGTTTCGACGACTTGCGTCAAGAGCTCGAAGTCTCTCCCGCAACCCTGAAACGCGATCTGGCATTCATGCGCGAGCGTTTCAATGCACCAATTGTTTTTGACCGGGACCAGCAAGGCTACCGGCTTGGCACCCAGCAAACCGGTCCGCAATATGCATTGCCGGGCCTGTGGCTAAGCAGTCAGGAATTGATCGGCCTGCTCAGCGCCTATCAGATCCTCCAGGATCTCGATCTCGGCGACCGGATCGGCGAGCCTTTGGCGCCACTGATTGATCGCATCAATCAGTTGTTGTCCGCGCAGACAACAGTTGACAATCCGGCGTCCCGGTTGACGTCAAGAGTGCGCTTTGCCGGCGTGCAGGACAGGCTGGTTGCCCCGAACCATTTTGCTCAGGTGAGTCAGGCTTTGATTGAACGCCGTTTGCTGAAGATTGAGCATTTTTCAAGAGCCAGAAATACCAGCAGCGAGCGAACTATTTCGCCTCAGCGACTGATTCACTACCGAAACGCCTGGTATCTCGACGCCTGGTGCCATCGAAGCGAGGGATTGCGGCTGTTTGCGGTTGATGCCATGGCCCGGGTCGACCCACTTGATGACGCCTGCCTGGAAATCGAGGCTGAGCAACTGGAGCAAAGAACAGCCGGCAGTTACGGTATCTTCGCCGGCCAGCCGGAAGCCTGGGCCGAGCTGGTGTTTTCGGCGGAGGCCGCACGCTGGGTTCGGCATGAGCGCTGGCATCCTGATCAGGAGCTTACCGAACTGCCGGATGGGCGACTCGGCGTGAAGCTTCCCTATGCCAACAGCACTGAACTGGAGATGGATATTCTGCGTCATGGCGAACATGTGCAAGTTCTGGCGCCAGACTCTTTACGCCAGAACTTGCACCGTAGACTGCAGGCGGCGGCCGACCTGTATCAACAATAGGGATATCCGCTCGGCATTTCGGCCGCCTCGCTAGACTGTGTCAATAAGAAACAGATCGCTGATTCGGCGGGTCTTGCCCGATCGATGAAATGATGAAGCTGTCTTATTGCGCGGCGGTACCGGCACCGCGACCCAGCGCGAGCTGAGTAGCTCAGCGGGTGAGCCTGGGCTGGCGCACACTGGGTGGTTTGTCAGTATCGGAACTCTCTTGACTGAACTTGCCGACCCCATCGACGTCTCTGCCGCCTCACGGGCAGGGCTCTCGCTTAATCCTGAACAGCAGCAGGCGGTCAGGCATGGCGCGGCTGAAACCGATTGCTGCCCGCCATTGCTGGTGCTCGCCGGTGCTGGTACCGGTAAAACCGCGACGCTGGCCCACCGGGTTGCCTGGTTGATCGAGCAAGGCGTACCGCCGGAGCGCGTGCTGTTACTGACGTTCAGTCGCCGGGCGGCATCAGAAATGATTCACCGGGCTGGCGCGCTGCTGGTGGGACCGGGCGCGGGTCAGCGGTTCCATCTGCCCTGGGCCGGCACTTTCCATTCGGTCGCTGCACTGCTATTGCGGCGCTATGCTTCACTGATCGGGCTCAACCCCAACTTCACAATCCTAGACCGCAGTGACAGTATTGATCTGTTCGACTGGCTGCGCGAGAGCTATGCCGAGCAAGCAGGCAAGAAGCGCTTTCCCCGCGCGGCCACTTGCTTGTCCATTTATTCTGACGTGACCAACACCGGCGCTTCGCTGGAAGTGGTTCTTGAGCAGCGCTATCCCTGGTGTAAGAACTGGCTGACTGACCTGCAGTCTCTGATGGCCGCTTATGTCACCCGCAAACAAGCCCAGGCATTGCTCGACTTCGATGACTTGCTGCTGTGGTGGCGATACGGCCTGGAAGAGCCGGGGTTCGCCGATCGGGTTCGTTGCCTGTTCGATCACATCCTGGTCGATGAATACCAGGATAGCAACCGGTTGCAGGTTGAATTGCTCAGCGGTCTGAAACCCGATGGTCGCGGGCTCTTTGTGGTCGGCGATGACGCACAGTCAATCTATTCTTTTCGCGGTGCAGAGGTAGATCATCTCTATCGCTTCAGTGCACAGTTTTCACCGCCGGCAAGCCGGGTCGCACTGCAACGCAATTACCGCTCTACACAGGCAATCCTTGATACTGCCAATTGTCTGATTGCCGGCGCTCACGGACCTTATGACAAGACCCTGGTTGCGGCAGATCAACGTCGCGGAGCAAGCCCACGGCTGGTGACCGTTCTGGATGATGCCGAACAGTCCATGTATCTGGTCGAGCGCATTCTTGAGCGGCGTGAGCAGGGGATTGCCCTGAAGCAGCAGGCCGTCCTGTTTCGCAACAGCCATCACAGCGATGGCCTTGAAATTGAATTGGCGCGTCGGAATATTCCGTTTGTTAAATACGGTGGCCTCAAGTTTGTTGAGTCTGCTCACATCAGAGATGCGCTGGCGTTGTTGCGCTGGGCGATCAATCCGCGCGATGGGCTCGCCGGGTTTCGGGTATTGCAGTTGCTTGCCGGTGTCGGGCCGGTGCTGGCCCGATCCTGCCTTGACACCTTCTCAGCCGATGCAGACTCGTGCGCAAGCAAGACACTATTTAGCCGGCTGAAGCGGCAGATGCCCCGCGGTGTGGCCGATGAGGACTGGACTGGTTTATGCGACCTGCTGGAGCAGCTAAGCGAGCCTCACGGTCGCCTGACCGCGCAGGTGGCAGCCCTGGCCGAGTGGATGTCGGTCAGCATCGCGGGTCGCTATGATCAACCCGAAGCCCGTCAGGCCGACATTCGCATGCTTGAATCCATCAGTGCCCAGTTTCCCGACATGTCTCAGTTCATTCATGCGCTGGCTCTGGATCCGCCCAATGCAACGGGTGGCTGGGGTGACAACGCCAGCCATGACGAGGACTACCTGATCCTGTCGACCGTGCATTCGGCCAAAGGTCAGGAATGGCAGAGCGTGTCAGTGATAAACGTTGCCGATGGCAACTTCCCGAATGAGTTTTCGACCAGCAATGACAAGGCGCTGGCGGAAGAGCGTCGCCTGCTCTATGTAGCCATGACTCGCGCGCGTGAGCATCTGGAGCTTATTGAGCCCATGCGTTATTACCTGACTCAGCAGCCACGTTACGGCGCGGCTCACGTCTACGGTGCCCGCAGTCGCTTCCTGGACCAGAGTTTGCTCGACACGCTCGATTGCCACGCTCTGGCCGGCGCCGCCCAACAGCAACAAGCTGACGGAGCAGCAGACCGGCATGATTTTCAGGGGTCAACAAGTCCCGAAACAGAGGCCGAGGTAGCCGAAATTACAACAACCAACGTCGCCGCGCGCATAAGATCTCTGTGGGAGTGAGAGATATTAATGTTATAAAACAATGGCTTATGCGATATTTCCTGCGTTAAGAGCTTTTTATGAGAAATATTTGTGCACTGCGTCAAAAATCTCTTGACGCAGTGCAACATAATCCTCATAATTTGGTTTGTGCGATGCAGCAAATGCGAACCACAGCCTAAGTCTGTTCGGATTACGGCCACCCCATTTTGTTAATTCCAACGGATTCGCATCGATTGGAAATCTTACGGACTAGCTACCATGATGATGAACACATCTGACTTTATGAAATTCCAGGCCGAAGCTGTTAAAGCTTCGAACTCACTCGCCGCCAAAGGTGTTGAAGGCTTCCAGAAGCTTGCTGACCTGAACATGAAAACCGCCAAGTCGAGCATGGAAGCGTCGGCTGAGCAGGTTAAGACCCTGATGGCTGCAAAAGATCCCAAAGGTCTGTCAGAAGCACTGACCACGATGAGCCAGCCCGCCGCTGATCAGGTTACGGCTTACGTCAAAGACGCTTATGCAATCACCAGCGCTGCTGGCCAGGAAGTTGTTTCTCTGGTTGAAGAGCAGGTTGAGGAAAGCAACAAGCAATTGTTCGCCGCTATTGATGCAATGGCCAAGAACGCGCCTGCTGGCAGCGAGAGCGCCATCAGCTTCATGAAGCAGTCACTGACCGCTGCCCGCTCTGCTTACGAGCAAGCCAACAAGGCCGGCAAGCAAGCCGCTGAAATGGTTGAGAGCAGCTTCGCCGCACCGGCGACCAAGGCTGCGGCCAAGAAGCGCTAAAGAAACAGTCAGTGGTGTGAGAAGTAAAAAAGGGGCTTCGGCCCCTTTTTTATTGGCCGGCTCTGGCCTTGCCGCGACTCTTCGCGGCCATATGATCGCCGTGCGGCACGTGAAGCAGCGAGCTGATCTTGCGCATCAAATGGCGCTCATGAGCATCAATCGAGTGATCTGAATAAGCGACCTGCCACATGGCCTCAATCACTTCGATCTTCTGCTCCTGGCTGAAATGTTCGTTGATCAGCGAGGTGAACTGAAAGTAGTCGGTTGATTGCACCAACTCTTCCTGGGCAAGCGCCACTAGAGACTGCGCTTCCTTTTCGTCAAGGTTGAAGGTCAGGCGCATTGCCTTCAAAACTGTCTGTTGCTCGACGACAGATGTTTCGCTGTCGATTCTCACCATTTCAAGCAACAATGCACAACTGGCCAGTTGCACTCGACCAGCATTGTTCTGCCCGGACGGCGTGGAGCCGCCGAGTGCCGGAGCGAGGTTTTGGTCAAAGAACGCTTTGATTCTATCGAGCATGAATATCCTGTGATTGTCGTTGGGCTTAGTCAGAGGCTGGCAGCGGTGACGGCCAGCTCAGGTGAGCGGACAACCCACCGCCTGTGCGGTTGGTCAAGGTGAGTTCGCCGTTATTGACTTGCGCGGCACGGCGCGCAATCGCAAGACCCAAGCCGAAGCCCTCCTGGCTTGAATGACGACCCCGCGCAAAAGGCTCCAGTACTGCGGCCAGCTCTGATTCTGCGAGACCCGGCCCACGGTCCGAGACTTCAATATGTATTTCACGCACGCCGGCAGGGTTGTCTTTGGCGCTGGCGGTTATCGTGACGGTTTCCCCGGCGGGAGAGTAGCGGATGGCATTGCGAACCAGGTTTTCGCATGCGCGTTGGATCAGCAGCGGATTGCCGAATACGTCGCCGTCAATTTCGCCATCAAGGGTGACTTCTTTTTGTTCCGCATTGGCTTCGAAGCGTGCATCAACGAGTAAATCAGCCAGTAAATCGTTAAGATCAAACGGTACGCCAACTTGTTGATGTTGTTGTTCGTCCAGACGCGCCAGCGTCAGAATTTCGCCCACCAGGGCGTCGAGTCGTTCGCTTTCATGCTGAATGCGTTCCGCCAGTTCATGCGCCCGCTCCGGAGATTGATCGAGTAAGCCGATGGCCGCCTGAATTCGAGCCAGTGGTGAGCGCAATTCATGGGAGACATCATGTAGTAACTGTCGTTGCGAGACAATCAGCGCCTGAAGCCGAGCGGTTGTCTTGTCAAAGTCACGGCCCAGGTCCGCCAGTTCGTCGCGTCGCTGGCCCATCTGAGCCGACAGCCTGGTTTCGAGCCGTCCGTCCGCTACTTGTTTGAAGCCGTCACGCAGGATTTTGATTGGTCGGGCGAGGTACCAGGCCAGCGCACCGCTGAACAGCAGGCTGGAAGCCAGCGCCAGCAATGCAATCGCGCCTGGCGAGAGTCGGGGCAACCTGGAACGCGACGGGACCCGTTTGTCGGTAGCTGCGGTTCGCGGCACAAATAGCCACCATTGCCCGCCATCGGTCATCTCCACGCGTCTGACCCCGCGGGCGGCAACCAGAGATCCTCTGGCGTTGTTTTCATGGCTGACTCTCGGGCCGGTGCGAACCGTGCGGCGCTTGGCAAGACGCAACGAGCGCGGGGGAACGGCGCGGCCGAGAAGTTCGCTGCCTGCGGCATCAACCACCAGTACGCTAGGTCTGAACCCGCGCGGGCCCTCGCGCCGGGCGCGCGCATCGCTGGCCTGCTGGTCTTCAGCAATTACATGGCGAAGCGCTTGTTCGCCCCCGAACATCAACAAAGTGGCGTAGCGCCGGAGACGTTCATCGACCCAGCGGTTGGTATAAAGGCCGGCTTCGCCCGCGGCGGGCGCTTCAAAGTCGCGCTCGCGATCCTGCTGCGCGGCATACACGGCCAGCGCCGCAACGCCTGCGGCCAAAAGCATGGTCAGCCAGAAACCCAGAAAAACTTTCCAGAACAGGCGACTGGTTAGCGGACTCGTCGTCATTTGTCCGGCACCAGCAGATAGCCCTGGCCGCGTACCGTCTGAACCCATGATTCGCCATCGGGGCGTTTGCCCAGCTTGTTGCGAATGCTGCTGATATGGACATCTATACTGCGGTCGTATCGGGCCAGCGGCCGGCCCAGACCTTGCTGTGACAAGTCCGCCTTCGAGACCACCTGGCCGGGCGCCCGGGCCAACGCCAGCAGCAAGCCAAACTCAGCGCCGGTCAGGGTGAGCGTCTGTCCGTCAAACTGAGCGGTTCGCCGAGCCGGCTGAATGGTGAAGACGCCTGCGATGACCTCTGCCTGGAGGTCGGGCTCGGTTGCGCCCGCCCGGTGTCGGCGCAGAATGGCGCGGATCCGGGCCAGCAACTCGCGTGGTGTGCAAGGCTTGGGCACATAGTCGTCAGCGCCGAGTTCCAGGCCCACGATACGGTCTATGTCGTCGCCCTTGGCGGTCAGCATCAGGACCGGAGTCGAGCTGGTTTCGCGCAGTAGTCTGAGTGCCGTGATGCCGTCGGTGCCAGGCATCATGACATCCATGACAATCAGGTCTGGTTCGGTTTCACGGGCCATACGAACACCGGCCTCGCCGTTATGGGCGAGACTGACTTGCAAGCCCTCCGCCACCAGATACTCGCGTAACAGGTTGGCCAGCTGGGTGTCATCGTCAACGATCAGGATGTGGTCCATGTGCGCAGTTTACCGAGCACGGGCGGTTACGGCGATGCACAGATCTCACTAGCGGCGGATCTTTACCGATCTTTACGCAGGCCAGACACTTCTTGAGACAGGCCCGACTCACAATCAACTCAAGCTTCAAGTCATCAATCTACTTCTTCTTTTGAGGGTCATCATGAATTCAATCAAAAACAAGCGTAACCAACGAGCAGCCCTGATTCTTGCAACCGCTCTGGCTTCAGTCTCCGGACTCGCGCTGGCTGCCGGAGGCGATTCAGGCAGTCAGACCGAAGCCAGTGCCAAACACCGCGCCGGCCCCGGCGGACATCATGCCGGGCATGGCAAACATTGCGGTAAGAGTCGCGGCGAACGAGGCCATCATGGTCACCGTGGTGGTCATCACGGACAGCGCGGCGGGCACGGGGAGTTCGGCATGAAAATGATGTTGAAAGGCCTGGACCTGACCGAGGCTCAGCGCGATCAGGTTTTCGAGATTCGTCATGCGGCCATGCCGGCGATGCGCGACGCTTCCAAGCAAATGCGTCAGGCCCGCAAGAGTCTGCGGGAGCTGGCATTGCAAGGCAAAGTCAGCCCGGAACAGATTGCCCAGAGCTCCGCTGCACTGGAAAAAGCGGTGGGTGAACTGGCTACCGTCAGAGCCCAGAGCATGTCGGCAGTCGTGGATGTGTTGACCGACGAACAGGCGACGAAACTTCGTGAGCGTATGAACAGGCGGGGCAAGCGTGGTGAGCGCGGAGAGCGCGGCGGCAAACGCAGCTAACAACAGTTAAGTGTGTGGGACTCCACGCCCCCTGGTGATTTATTTACCAGGGGGCGTGGTTTTTGTGGGGACGGTACGGCGTATCAATGTGAGCGCCAGGCCGATCGTCACGGTGAGAATGCCAAACCACTCGAGGACCGTCGGTATTTCGCCCAGCACCGGTACCGCCAACAGCGCGGCACCGGCCGGTACTGAGGCGGCAAATCCGGAGGTTGCGGTAGAACCGAGGTTGATGGTCGCGGTCGCAAATAACAGGACGGCCAGAAATCCTGGGAACAGGCCCTGGAACATTGCTTGCGCCACAACGGTTGTGAGATCGGTTTCGCTCAGCCCCGAGGGCAGCCAGAAGTACCAGAGTGGCAGATACATCAGGGCGTTTGGCACGGTGACCAAAGCCAACGCCTGTCTTGGTGTGAGGCGCCAGTGTTGAACACCAATCAGGTAAATGGAAATGGTTGCCGAGGCAAGCAGGAAAAACATGACGCCCGACAAGACATCGCCGCTGGTTGCGGACAATCCTTTCAGGCTGAGCATAACGCTACCGGCGACAATTACCGCGACGCCGAGTACCTGATTGAGCGCCGGTCGATCTCGTTTCAGGATGAGCAAAAAGAGAATGCTGAAGATGGGCAGCGAGCCGTTTGCGAACACGCCGGCATAGGCGACTGGCGCGCTTGAAAGCCCGGTGTACATAATGAGTGAATACAGGGCTCCTGGTCCGAACAAACCCATGACAAACAGGCCAGTCGGTGGCAGGTGTCTCGGCCACCATCGCCAGGCCACGGGTAGGACCAGACAGAGCGACACAATGAACCGCAAAGCGGTGAGGTCAAATGGCGTCAGCGCAGTGGTGACACCCATTCGGGAGATCACAAAAAAGCTGGACCAGATGATGAACACGCCTATGGCGCAGGCGATGCCTAGTTTTCGGTTGGCGGTTGGCAAGACAGGGAGGCTTGTTTGTTGGTGCGCGCATAGTAACTCAGCCCAGAAGGCACGGGTTTCAGAGCAATGATGAGGCTGGCCATCAATAATTGAGTCGCGTAATATCGACCCGAACAAAGGAGACAACATCATGCCCGATCAATCCATAGTCAAGACCGACACCAAACTCAAAGCTCAGTCCGAGCGCCAGTCTGAATTCCGGCTCAGTGCCGGGCGTCGGGGCGGTCCGGCTCTGGTTGCGGTTGTTGCCGCTTTTGCCGTCTGCCTCGGGGCTGGCTCCGCCAGTCAGGCTCAGGCGAAATCGGCTTCAGAGGCGCAACCCTATTTCTGGCCGGACCATCTGACGACTATCACCTACAAAATGAAGTCTCATGCGATGCGCGGTACGATGACACTCAATGCCGGTCGTGAGGTAAAAATCGGTGATCACGTCTACCGGGAACTGACCGCCAGTGCCCGCCGGGTTCGCGCTCCCCATAAAGTCGTCTATCAACGAGCGGATCAACAGGGTTTGTATGCGCGTTTCTCCGAGTCTCCCACCGCACCAGAAACACTGATGCTTAAGCTGCCGGCGAAAGCAGGCGAGCACTGGAAGACTGTTAACGACAACGGCGAGCCTTCCGAGCGTTCAGTGCAAAAGATCGGTCCCTGCAAGGTTCGGGGCAATGCGTTTAGTCAATGTGTGACGGTCGGATTCGAGTCAAACGGTTTTCCGGCAATTGCGGTGTTCGTGCCAGAGTACGGCGAAGTCGTGAACAGCCAGGTGAACGGTTTCGTCCATCGCGAACTGAGCACCAAGTAATGCTGTGTCGCAGACCTTGCCGGAAAACACCATGACTGACTCGGCCAACCAGAGCGCCTCGACGGCGTTCGCGTTTGACAACACTTACGCGCGCGAACTCGACGGCTTTTATGCATCGGTTCAGGCAGAGCCTGCTTCAGCGCCGCGATTGCTGCGCGTTAATTATGCGCTGGCTACCGAGTTAGGCCTGGACGAAGCGGCGTTGAGCGGCGCGGAAGCCGCTCAGGTTTTTTCCGGCAACCTGGTGCCACATGGCGCCCATCCCATTGCACTGGCCTATGCGGGACATCAGTTCGGCGGGTTTTCTCCTCAGCTTGGAGATGGTCGGGCTCTCCTGCTTGGCGAGTTGATAGACGCTGACGGCCAGCGCCGTGATTTGCAATTGAAGGGGTCAGGCCGTACGCCGTTCTCACGGCGAGGTGATGGCCGGGCAGCGCTGGGGCCCGTATTGCGTGAATACCTGATTGGTGAAGCAATGCACGCGCTGGGCATTCCAACAACCCGCGCGCTGGCGGCCGTCAGTACGGGTGATCCGGTGTTTCGTGAAACCACGCTGCCGGGAGCAGTCCTGGCACGGGTCGCCGCAAGCCATATCCGGGTCGGAACCTTTCAGTATTTTGCGTCGCGCGGCGAGAACTCAAAAGTGCAGCTTTTGGCCGACTATGTCATTCGGCGTCATTACCCGCAGGCCGCAGAGGCTGAAAACCGCTATCTGAAATTGCTTGAAATCGTACGTGACCGGCAGGCGGCACTGGTGGCCCAGTGGATGCAGGTCGGTTTCATTCACGGCGTAATGAACACTGACAATATGACAATCAGCGGTGAGACGATTGATTACGGACCGTGTGCGTTCATGGATCGCTACGATCCGAAGACGGTCTACAGCTCGATCGATATGCAGGGCCGGTATGCTTATGCCAATCAACCGGTTGCTGCTCAATGGAATCTTGCGCGCCTGGCAGAAACGCTGCTGCCATTAATCGACGAAGACAGTGATAAAGCCGTCGAACTGGCGACCGAACAGCTTGAAGCCTTCCCGGAGGTATATGACGCGCACTGGCTGACCGGCATGGCGGCCAAGTTCGGATTGGCCGAACAGAGCGCACAGGGCAAATCCCTGATTGATGACTTTCTTGCCCTGGCAGAGCGTGAGCGTGTTGACTACACCCAATCAATGCGCCGTCTTGTCGAGGCGGCCGAGGGAAATACCAGCCCGCTCGAAGGTTTGTTTGGCGCAGCGCCGATGGCTCAATGGATAAGCCGGTGGCAGGCGCTGGCCCGGCCGGATCAGCAATCCGCTCAATTGATGCGGGCGCTAAACCCGCTGTATATCCCGCGCAATCATCTGGTCGAACAAGCGCTTGGCGCTGCGGTCGATCAGCATGACTTCACCGCTTTTGACCAACTACTCAAAGTGGTTTCCCGGCCGTACGACTGGCAACCGGGCCAAGAGGTTTATGAAGAGCCGGCGCCGCTTGATAGTGCGCCTTATCAGACTTTTTGCGGCACCTGAGTGCCGCGAAAAGCCGTCAGGCATTAGCGTCGCCGGCATCTTTGCGGACAATGCCAACTGCTTCAATTGCTGCTTTGGCCATGAGCCCGCTGTCATTGGCAATCGTCGCGAGGCGGAACCCCATGTTGATCATGCGGGCCGCATAGGCTGCCGAACCGCAATGGATCCCGGGATATAGACCGCGCTTGGCGCATTCGGCAATCAGGCGTTCGTAGATCTTAAGAATTTCCGGATCTTCATGATCGAGCTGAGGCGTTTTGCCCAGCGAGAAGGCCAGGTCGCTGGGCCCGACATAAATGCCGTCGAGGCCGGGCACGTCAAGAATCTGTTCCAGGTTATCGAGTGCCTGCTGCGTTTCGATCATCGGGATCACCAGCACTTCGTCATTGGCAGTCTTCTGGTAGCTGCTTGGTACACCATAAGTTGCATGCCGGATCGGCCCGTTGCTGCGCGAGCCCAGTGGCGGGTAACAACAAGCGGCGACCAGTGCCTCTGCTTGCTCTTTCGTATTGATCATTGGGGCAATGACTCCCCAGGCGCCGCCATCAAGCGCTTTGCCAATGATGCCCGGCTCATTCCACGGCACGCGCACCATGCGGGCGACCGGATGCTTTTCCATCGCCTGAAAGCATTGGATCATCGACTGATAATCCTGCACGCCGTGTTGCATGTCTACCGTGACACTGTCAAAGCCGCATTGAGCCATCACCTCGGCAGAGAATCCGGACGGAATCGCGAGCCAGCCGTTGACGGCGGCTTTACCGGCTTTCCAGCGTGCTTTCAGTGTATTGACTGACATGGTTGTTTTCCTTTTGAGTAGTGGCGGGTTTTAGGATTTGTACAGGATCGGAAATTCCGTTCCGTCAAACCGGTCGCCGTCTTGATAGTTGAGCTCAGGATAAGCCGGTGAGGTCTTGCCAGGCCGTGTTGCAAACGTTGCGTCATCACCAACCCACCGGATAGATGTTACCCGTCTGCGGGTCGGTGATGAATTCGCCGGTGCGCCGTGTATGACACCGAAGTCGAACGCTACCGCATCGCCTGGTTCAACGGCCCAGCCCAGAATCGTGAACCGGTCGCGGTTGGCGTCTATGTCGGGCATAGACTCAGACAGATCGCCGTCATAAAGGTCTGTGCCATCAAATCGCTTCGGACGGTAATCAAAACCCCAGCGGTGGGATCCGGCAACGTATTCAATCGTTCTTTCACGCGGTACCGGATCCAACGGCACCCAGAAGCTGACGGTTTGCGAGGCGCGCACCAGGTAGTAAGGGCGGTCTTGATGCCAGGGGGTTACGACGGATGAGCCAGGCTCTTTGACCAGAACATGATCATGAAAGATCCGCGCGGTTTTCGAGCCCATCAGTTGGGCAGCAACAGCCGGCATGGGGGAGTCGGCCACCAGGGCTCTGTACCCTGCAAACTTCGACCATACGCAGTAATCCTGAAAGAAGACTGCGCCGTCGTCTGTTTCCGGGCGGTATGTCCGTTCGCGCCAACTGGGCGCTGCCTTGTTTTGTTCGATCGCCTCGCGAGCCCCTTCGACAAATGGCAGGAACAAGCCTTTCAAGAGGACGGCGCCATCCTGGCGAAACGATGTCACAAGTTGCTCGTCAAGCAGGGGTGGGGGTTGTCTGTACGCCATCATTATTTCCGGTGAATAGATAAGCCACAGGATACGACATCGGGTCGCCTCTATGAGCGATTGCAAATTCAGCGAATTCATCTGAGTATTCATTTGAGCGTCGCGACGGCGATGAAGACTGGAACAACTGATGAATGAGCCAAAAAAAGCACCCAAAGACCGTTTCTGCGACCTTGTGATGAAAGGCGGTATAACCAGTGGCGTTGTCTATCCCCGGGCGGTCGCGAACCTGGCCGATCACTATCGGTTTCACAGTATTGGGGGTACATCTGCAGGGGCAATCGCCGCTGCCATTACCGCCGCCGCAGAGTTCAGACGGCGCTGTTCAGACGGCGATCTGAAAGGTTTTGATTTGTTGCGCGCGGTGCCGGATGAGTTGGCACAGGAGGTGCCGCAGGCCGGGGTTCGCAAGTTGCTGAGCTTGTTTCGGGCTGGCAAAGGAACCCGTCGCTTGTTCAAAGTGCTGACCAGCGCCCTGAACAGTCGAAACAATCTGAGTCGTTCGGGGTGGGTCGTGTTCGGGCTGCTGGGCGGGTACTGGCCGGCGGCGTTGGCTGGGCTTGTTATCAGTGCGCTCGCAATGCTCTCAGGAGCAGGTCTGTTGGGGAGCCTGGCGCTCGCATTTTCGCTACCCGTCTTGTTTATTGCACTCTGGGTTATTCTGGATATTCGCAACGGGTTTGTCCCGAATGGCTTCGGCCTTTGCACCGGCATGTCGGCGGCGGGAGAGGTAGAGGCGCTGACCCCCTGGCTACACCGGCTGATTCAGACTGCTGCCGGTCGGGAAGTGGACGGGCTGCCCTTGACGTTCGGGGATTTGCGTGCAGCGCCTGATTCTCCCGCGCAACTACATGGCAATTCACCCGGCACTACGTCAGGCAGCAGGGAGCGGCCCTCGATAAACCTGAAGATTTACGCAACCAATCTGTCTCATGGCAGGCCGTATGTTTTTCCGCTCGAAGAGCAGGTCTGCGAGCCTTCGCGGTTCTCTCGATGTGACCGTCTGTATTACCGGCCAGCCGATCTCGAACCCTATCTGCCCGTCCGAGTCCTGGCGTGGATGAATGAACACGCGCCCGTCAACGAACACGATCATTCGATGCGGGTGTTACCGGATTCGGACGATTTGCCGGTTTTGCTTGCGGCCCGGTTGAGCCTGAGTTTTCCGCTGTTAATGTCCGCAGTGCCGCTTTATGCGCTCAATATGCAGTCGGATTCGACAACGCCCCGGTTTGAGCGTTGCTGGTTTTCAGACGGAGGCATCAGCTCCAATTTTCCCATGCACTTGTTCGACGGGCTGGTACCCCGGTGGCCAACATTCGGCATTAACCTGGAGCCCGAAATTGCCGGGCAGCCAATGGTTTACCTGCCGACTCGCTATGATGAGGGTTATGCCGAACGCTGGAATTCCCTGAACGAAAACAAAAGTGCTTTTCTTCGTTTGCAATGGTTCGCCACTGCCATGATTTCGTCAATGCAGAACTGGAATGACACCACGCTGGCGCGCATGCCCGGGGTGCGGGATCGGGTGGCCCGGGTGCGTCTACGACCCGGTGAAGGCGGGATGAATCTGAATATGACGCCGGAGCTGATTCACGAGTTGGCGGCTCGCGGTGAACTGGCGGTCTGCCAGTTGCTCAGACAGTTCGCGCAAGCGCCGGCGCCAGACAAGCAAGCCCAGGGTTGGGATGATCATCGGTTTATCCGGCTCAGTACTTTTCTGGCCATGCTCGAGGCCAGGGCGCCGGGAGTGGCGCAAGCGCTCAACGAAGATATTCTGCATGCGAGCAACTTCGATGAAATTCTCCAGCGCTACCAGGATCAGCGCAATCAAGGCATGCAGCCCGACACCCCCGGATATGAATCGCCATTGACCGATCAGCAGATTGACGCACTCAAGTTAATGATTGAAGCCTTACGGACTTATTGCGAGCGTTTCACCGATGAGCAATATGTTTCCGGGTTTACGGCAATCCCGAAACCGGAATTGAGGGTCCGTCCGATGGTTTAGCTGCCCGGAGCCGGGCTTGCTCGCAGGGCAAAAGTGGGCTCGTTCATGCAGGCCGGATTCGTCCCGCACCGGGCCGCCAGGATTGCCTCTTTGTTGCCGGCTTCGTCGCGGTAGTTCAGGCCGGCTGAATAAATCCAGCCATTGAGCTTATTGAACTTCAGTGACTGACCGTTAAACCAGTCGCGCGGCTCCTGAGCAAGATATTCCGGTACCAGCCGGCGCAGATGTTCCGGCAGGGCGGCTTCTGCGCGCTCGTAGCGCTGCACGGCAACCAGCGCCTGCAAAGACTGAACCTGAGTGTGGGACAGGCAACGTCGCTCAAAGTAGCGCTGATAGCTATTTGTGCCGACCAACAACATATTCTTAAGCAAGCCGCCCGGCTTGAAGATATCCCAGGATGAGCCCTCATGCTCGTGAGTCGGGAAGCTGACTGCCTGACACGGCAACTCCGACAGAAGAATCAGTTCCTGAATTTCGGCGGCCCGTTGTGCAAGCAATTCGTCGGGCTGCAACAGGTAATTCGACAGTCCGGCGGCCAGCAGAAACGAGAAGGCAGAAGATACCTGTGTGCCGACCCGACTGGCCGCTTCCAGCTGGTTGTCGGGCTCTCCCGCTGCGGGTTCCCCCCGGGTTTGCTCCAACAGTTGCTCGTTCAAGCTGGCAACCAGAGCCTTGGTGGTCATGAACTCGCTCATGAGCGTCTTGCGAAAACCATCGCGATCAAAGCCGGGAAGTGCAGCGAGGGCCTGAGCTATTTGATCGAGTTGCTGGTTGTTCAGATCACCGGTTTGCACCGCCCGCTCCAGCCATTGAAGCGTGGACTCGAGCATGGTCAGCCCGACGACGTGCGCAACGAGACTGCCGTTTTCATCATGTTGCAATCGATTGGCAAACGTCATGGACCGGGTTAAGGAAGCAACCGCCTGATCGTATTGCCGGGACCGTTGCTGCGAACTGGCCTTCAATAACAGCAAATCGTTTAACGTCAGATACTCGTTGTATTTCGGGGCGTATGCCTTTGGGCCCCATTCGGCAGGGCCAGACTGGAAATAGGGACGGCTGATCGCATCCCCCAGGTCTGTGATTCGATCGGCATGAGAGGCAAGCAGACCATCGACTGCGTCCTGGTTCCAGTGAGTGCCGGTGACAAACTGTTTCAGCGCCAGGCTCTCTGATTCGTTTTTGACGAAGCGAAAGCCTTCAGCCTCAATGTATTGAAGCGCATCAAAAAGGTTTTGTTCGTCCGGCACGGTTCGGAACGTCGCCGCGATACCTTTGTCGTCGTAGTCGCCAGAGGCGAATGAATGAGTTAATACCCAGCTCGCGCCAGAAACGAACAAAACAACGGCGGCCAACAGGCAAAGCTGAATAAATCTGATTTTCATGGAGAGAGAGACTGGGCAGACAGCCGCCGACGATACCGATGGCCTTCTGTGCCAGGAAGCGGCAGGCGACGGCTGGTCGAATGCCTTTAATCGTCGGTGTGGGCGGTTTGTTCAGATTGGCTTGCCGGCGGCGTAAACCAGGACGGCAAGGGTTTCGTCCGGTTTTCGCTTTACATAACTATAAACCTAGTTATATAGTTATGATATGAGAAAAATTGCTTACAACGCACGAGCCCTGTCCGCGCTTGGCCATGAAGCCCGGCTGTCTATTTTCCGATTACTGGTGAAAGCCGGCAACGACGGCCTGAATGTTGGAGATATGGGCGCTTACTTGAGCATTCCGGCAACGACCCTGGCTCATCATCTGTCAACGCTGGTTGAGGCGGGTCTGGTCAAGCAGCAAAAGCGCGGGCGCGAAGTCATAAACCGCGTGGATTTCGATGTGATGCGAGACGTCATGGAGTTCCTGACTTCGCAGTGCTGTAGTGGCGTCGAGATCGTCAACAAACAAGCGGCGTAAAACACCGGGTAGGCAGGCGGGGGTCTGCTGACTTAATGCAACCCTGAATTCAGAGGTGTCAGTATGAACAGTTCAGTGATTCACCCGCCTGCCCGGTGGCGATGGCTTGGCCAGGAACTGTTGTCGGTGTGGCGTCGGTATAGCGTCTGGCTGGCGAGTGCCGCGATTCTCGCCATACTGTTTTTGCTGAGCCCGGCGCAAGGACTCGCAAGCGCCGATTTTGCGTTCAGGAGTGTCGTAAGCACGGCGCCGTTCCTGCTGCTTTCGATTGGGCTGGCCGCTTATGCGGGCGCATCTGGCGCAGATAGCCTGGTGGCGCGCGCGTTTACCGGATCTCCAGCCACCATGATTTTGCTGGCGGCGTTGGCCGGCGGCTTGTCGCCTTTTTGTTCTTGCGGTGTGATTCCGTTGATTGCGGCCCTGCTGACAATGGGGGTGCCGTTGTCGGCGGTAATGGCGTTCTGGCTGGCTTCTCCGGTGATGGACCCGTCCATGTTCGCCTTGACTACCGGCGTGCTGGGCTTGGAATTTGCGATCGCCAAGACGCTTGCCGCCGTCGGCCTGGGTGTTTTTGGCGGCGCAATATCCGAACTAATGCTGCGTTCCGGCGGCCTGACGAACCCACTACGAGACGGGGTTGGCAATGGGGGATGTGGCGGGTCGGCTGTTCGTCAGTGCAAGCCGGTCGCCTGGAAGTTCTGGACAGACGCGGAGCGGTTACACAAGTTCTGGCGTGAAGCGCTCAAGACCACGCTCTTTCTGGCGAAATGGCTAACGCTTGCGTTCATTCTGGAGAGTCTGATGCTGGCTTACCTGCCGGCGCAGTGGGTTAGTTCGGCGCTTGGGGGAAGCGGTATGAGTGCAATAGCGCTCGCCAGTCTGGTTGGCGTGCCGGCTTACCTGAACGGCTATGCGGCGCTGCCGCTTGTTTCCGGTTTGGTCGATCAAGGCATGGCTTCGGGCGCGGGCCTGGCGTTTCTGGTCGCTGGTGGCGTGACCTCCTTGCCAGCGGCTATTGCCGTGTTTGCGCTTGTCAAGCGCCAGGTGTTCGGTCTTTATATCGGCCTGTCATTAAGTGGCGCTTTCCTGGCTGGCCTGTTGTTCCAGCTATGGCTGTCGTGATCAGCTCAGCTTAGCCTGCAATGTTTTGAGCGATCTGAAGTAGGGGTCGCTTTGCCAGCTGAATGTTTGTGCTGTCTGTAGTCGCAATTTTGGAAACCGGGCGAAAAGCCGGTTCAAGGCAAGCCTCGCCGTTTCCTGAGCCAGCGGCTCGCCAATGCATCTGTGCAACCCGTGACCAAAGCCGTAGTGCTTGTCAGCATTGGGTCGCCCCGGCCGGAACTCATCAGGATTTTCAAAGAGACCGGGCTCCCGGTTGGCTGAGCCATATACAACGACGACGCGGGTATCGGCCGGGATTGCTACGCCGGCAATCTGAGTGTCTTCGGCTGCAAACCGATCTGCCAGCTGGAATGGCGCGTCAAGTCGAATCAGTTCGAGGATATCGTCGGCCTGCACCGCCGACTTGTCGGAGCAGGCTCTCCAGTTGTCTGACTCCAGCAGGTTTTTGATACCGGTCGTTAGCAAGAACTCAGTTGACAGATAGCCCCCCATCAGGAAATGCATCGCGCTTAATGCAGCCTCTCCTGAGGTGAGTTTTCCGGCCTGAAACAGGTGACGAACCCGCTCGAGTATAGAGTCTGCCGGTAGCGGGCTGGTACCGGTAATGATCTGATCAATAATGAATTCGGTTTTCGCCTGGGCTCTTGCCGCGTTCGCCCGAATGTTGGCACTGAGCGCACGATCCCGAGTGTGGAACATGATGGTCATTAGCTGAGCCAGTTCGGCGGAGATTGCACTACCCGCCCCAGTGCCGAAAAACGTCATGAAAGCATCGCGCGGCACACGCGCGGCAAACTGACCGACCAGATCTACCGGTCTGCCTGATGCCTGCTCCAGGGCGTCAAGCGCTGACTCAATAGCATCCGTGATGGCTGCCTGCTGGCTGTCGCGGGCTCGCTGAAGGACTTCGTCGAGCGCGCCGCGGACCTCAGTATGGCGTGACCCATCGAGGTGAAAGATACCTCGGTCCCAGGTTTCGTTGGGCGGGCGTTTCAGGAAGATGTCTTTTCGGGTTTCGCAGACTTCTTCTATCAGCTCGCGGGTGAATACCCAGTAAGAGTCGTGTTGCCGGATTCGGCAGACCGGGCTGTATGAGCGGCATCCTTCATAGAAGAGGTAAGGGTCGGCAATAAACTGTGGATCCTTGACGTCTAGGTAATCAGCGTCGAACGGTTTGCTTTTTCCGTGACGGATATAGGCGGGCGCGGCAGCGGTAAGCGCCTGGTTTGCCGGCTGCTCAGCAGGACTTTTTCCGGCAAGCCGCCGTAGCGCGGCGATGCCTGGCATGAATACGTACAGGCTGCCGCGAGTGGTGACCAGTTGCGGCAGGCTGACTTTACAGCGGCCGGGTTGCGCTGATTGCTGGAAATCGAAATGCCCGCTGTTCTGTTGGTTCCCGATGATCGGGTCAGCCTGACCGCGAATAGCCTGAACAGTCTTGTTGCCCTGCGCCCAGGCCTGCAACAGAAATTCATATTGGCGTTCCAGGTCAGCGCAGATGAATACGCCGAGCAGACCGCGTTCGTCGGGTTTCCCGGGTGCTGGCCACTGATAGGGCATGCCGCGCCTGATCAGGCGGCGGCTGTAGGGTTTGCCCGTGGTCTGAGCGCCGCGCGGATTCATGCGCCGCACATGCGAACCCAGCGGGCAGATGGCGCCCTGGTGGTCGGGTTCGACTTCAGGGTGGTTGACGGTGGGCGCATAGTCAAACCGGTTTGCGTCAGTCAGATCAATGCGTCGCCCGGCCTGCTGATCACACAGTGAAGTCTGTTGTGAAAGCGGTGTTCCATTGCGCCAGCGTCCCATCAGACGGGCGGCGACTGCCTCTTCGCTGATACCGGTCTGACGGGCGGCGTCTTGCAATAGTTTGTCGAAAGCGTCGACATCTTGACGCATTAGCCGGATGGCTGCGAATGTGCCGTTTTGACCGATTTCTGGCGCAATTTTGCCGATTGATTTAGCGCCGTAGGCGTTGAGAAACGCCGTGCCCAATAGAAACTCTCCGACGCCGGCCTTGGGTTGGCAGTCGTCACGGGTATCAAGGGTCGGCGGCTGACCGAGCCCGGCAATCTGTGGTTGGGCGATGCCTTCGCGATAGCCAAAATGCCCCCGGCCAGTCGCGGGTACCGCCGCGCAGTCCGACCAGACGGTTGTTATCTCATGGGTGTTGAGTAGTTCGGTGAGTCGCTCACAGGCGTCGATCAAAGCCTGTGGTTTTCTGGCCAGAATCGAGACCATGCAGTCAATCGCCTGCCCCGGGTGACCGAGTATCCAGGTGTCTGGGCTGTTTGCGCCAGTGTCGGCATGTCTTTTGGCGCGCTCGGGATGAGCTGGTCCGTCGGAAAACGCAGCCGGAAAGCGGGTCAGCTCGTGGGCCGGTACGCCCAGCGTGGCGAGTCCCCGGTGGGTCAGGCCGATCGTCAGGCAATAAGCGGGTTGGAGTTCTTCACTCGCGGCAAGACTGGTCACCTCGAGTTGACCCGGTGCGCCCTGTGATGTCAGAGCGCTGATCAAGGCCTGTGCTTGCGACGTCGTCTCAAACTCCAGCGCGAAGTGATGCCCTACCCGGGCTCTGTAAGGTTCCAGCGTATTGGCTTGAATGTCAGCCTTGTCAATATCGAACGGACGCGCGTGCTCATAATGGCGGGGCGGCAAATCGGCGGGATCGACAATGTCGAGTACTGTCTTTTCCGGATAAGCCGAATAAACAGGCCAGGGGTCTACAACACCACCCAGCACTTTGTTGTTGGCTTTGATGAATTGCAGAAACTCAACCGGGTTGTCTCGAACCGGTAGGGGTGGCGCGTCGCGGATAAACGCCATGATCAGATCGAAAGTGTCGCCGATCGTGGCGGTGAAGTCATTGATATAGGGTTCCAGTTCCCCGTCAAAAACGGTGATCACCTGTAGCGCCGAGCCGTCAGGCGTTGGCAAGAACCGGGCGGTGTGGATGAAGTTCAGCGCACGCAGCGATTGATTGGTCCTGCGCCGGAATTTGAATAACGTCGACAATAAGATTCGCATTTGCTGAGGATCTTCCAGCTCAAGGAACAGATTCAGCCCGCCAGCAACAGCTCCGGGCTCGCTGCTGTCATAGGCCATCTCTGCCAATCGCTGTGTCTGGAAATTCATTGCCTTTCTCATTCGGGTTAATTGTTTCGAGCGGGAAACCTCTAGCCCGGTGTCTCAGTGTGTCCGCGTGGTGTTCGCAAGATCAATTCGGTTAGATCGTCTTCGCTCATGAAGCTGCCTTCGTCTATCCAAGTCTGCGTCTGCGCGCTGTTATCGGCGGCGCCGATAAGCGTCATTGCGGCATTGCGAATTGTTTGTTCCAGCGAATTGCGGCTGCTGGCGCTGCGGCGGCGGGCTTCGTCGGCTGCGCCAATGAGTCGTGCTGCATCGGACAGTCGGTTTTCGTGAGCCAGCAGCAAAGCGAAGACATCGCCGCGGGCAAAGAACAGGCTTGAGCGTTGCAGATGGGGAATCGCTTCAGTGGCCGTCTGACGTGCCGCAGGCAGTTGGTGTTCAAAAATCAGGGCGGCGGTCAGTCCTGCCAACGCATGGCTTAATGTGAGCCCGGCGCCGCGAGTGCCTCGAGCCCGGGCGGCGAGGTCGTGGTAGCGGCTGCTGGCTTCATTGGCGTTGCCCAGAATCAGGTGGGCTCCGGCGATGTCGTTGAGCAGGATAAGACTGTAACGACTGACGCCGGAAGACTCGGCCAGTTCGTAGGCCTGTTCCCAGGTGCTCAGTGAGCGGGCATAGTCGCCCGACCGGTCCTCCAGCATGCCTTGTACTCGCAGACGCCTGATCTTGTCGGCAACCGGAAGCCGGTGAGCCTCCATCTCGGCGGCACGCGCCAGTGCTTCAGAGGCCAGATCAAATGCCTGAATTTCCAGCAGGGCTTGCGCTTTTTGTCGCAGACAGGCGTGTTGATGCCGGCGGTTGCCGAGCGTCTCAAAAATAAGCGCTGCCCGGTCGAACGCCTCGATGCATTGTTTGACCGGTAACCGGCCGTCAGAACCGAGCCGACCGAGCCACTGCCAGTACTGTGCTTGCAGTGGTTGCGGCGTGGACGGCTTGAGTAGCGGTTTTACCTTCAGGTGGCGGGCGAGGGCTTCGGCCACAAATCCTTCTACCGCGAGAATCATTCCCGAAGCGCAGACCAGTTCTATGGCCATTTCATCGTCACCGTCCGGGCCGACGGCCCATAGATAAGCGCGGCGTGTATTGTTCATCTCGCGCACGCTGGATTCAGTGTCGCGCGCCTTGATCGCTTGTCTCAGTGCGGCCAGGGTGGCCGATGCATGACGGCGTCTGGTTTGCGCCGTCTCTGCCGCCAGTTCCAGTTTTTCGTTGGCATAGTTGCGACTGGTTTCCAGCAGCCGGTAGCGAGGCGGTTCTGTCTGCTGGATACTGACCAGCGATTTGTCTATCAGGGAGCTGAGGTGGTCGGCGGCTTCCCATTCATCAAGCGAATCGTCCATGACGACAGCCTGCATGGCTTCCAGCGTGAAACCGCCTACAAAAACTGACAGTCGACGGAATACGCGTTGTTCATCGTCACTGAGTAGATCATGACTCCAGTCCAGTGCTGCCCGCAGGGTCTGATGGCGCGGCGTTAGTTGCATACCGTTGTTGAAAATACGCAGCGAGTCGTTGATTCGGGCAAGCAGGCGCTCAAGTCCGTACATGGGAACGCGCGCGGCTGCCAGTTCGAGTGCCAGGGGAATGCCGTCGAGTTGTTGGCAGATCGCGGCAGTCGCGGCGGCTTTGTCGGTGGTCAGGACGAAATTTGAATCAAGCTCACGCACGCGCTCTACAAACAGGCGAACCGCGCCAGTCGGAGTGGCATGATCAATCGCATTCAGGCCGGGTAAAGCCAGTGGCTCGAGCCGGAAGAGTTGTTCTTCGGGAATGCGCAACACTGTCTGACTGGTGGCCAGAATCTTGATTTCGGGGGCTTCATGGAGCAGTGCATGAATAACCGGCCGCACCGCCTCTATCAGGTGTTCGCAGTTATCCAGTACCAGTAGTAAGCGACGCGGACGCAGCGCCTGAGAGAGCGCGGGGAGCGCTGGCCTGTCCGCTGGTAGCGAGATTTGCAAGGCCTGGGCAATGCTGCCTGCTAATTGCTCCGCCTGCTCGATCGAATCCAGTTCAACCATCCAGACCCCATCGGGAAAACGCGGCTGCAGATCATCGGCTATTGCCTGAGCCAGTCGGGTCTTGCCGATGCCCGATGGGCCGGTAATTGTTACCAGGGATCGTCGATCAAGCTGGTCGCCAAGGTCGATCAGTTCCTGCTCGCGGCCGTACAGCACGGGGAGCCGGGCGGGCAGATTGCTCAGCCTTGGCGCGGATTCGGGAGCCGGCTCGACCGACGGACTGTCCGGGTTGGATTCAACGCCCTCCGCGCCGACCGGAGCGACCAGTTGGTAACCACGGCCGGGAATTGTCTTGATGGTTTCCGGACCGAGCAACTTTCGCAGCGTCGAGATCTGAACTGACAAGTTGTTTTCTTCGACGATCAGCCCGGTCCAGGCGGCGTCTATCAGGGCGGTCCGGCTGACGACCAGACCGTAGTTTTCGATCAGGACTCTGAGGACATCGAACGCGCGCGTACCGATAGGGCACGGTTGCCCGTCTTCCAGCAGCAGCCGTTCCGTGATGCGGATCTCAAACCGGCCAAGAATAAATTTGTCCGGGGTCGGTCTTGTTGTTTCTCTTCCGTCCAATCGTTGTGGTCCCTCTTGGGTAAATCTACTCCAATCCGGTCTTCTTTAGAATATTTAATACTGGTTTCAGACTGTTGAAGGACGGTTGGTCGCGTCAGGCGCGAAAGTAGGCATCAACGGTGACTGTTTAGCCCATCAGAGCTAGTAACAGCGCCAATCCCAAGCTTATAAGGCGTTGTCAGCGCCGGAATCTCAGACAGGAGTGAACCATGGACCAAGGATTGCTAACCAGGAAGTCAGAACTCGTGGGGCGCCCGGCCGACATCGTCTGGTCACGTTATGCCAGGCCAGAACGCCGATCCAGCGAGCCCGTATTTGATTTTCGCATTGATGCGAGCGGGCGCTTGCTTAATACCTCCACGGCAGCGCTGTTACGTTTGTCAGCGGGAGCACCGTTGCGACGCGATGAGGGCTTGCTTCGTCCGGCTGACGCGAAGTTCGACATCGAATGGTTCGACGCTGTCCAATTGGTGTCGATGGCAGGCAGCCCCCAAATCTGCCGGATCGGCGTTCGGCCCCGGGTGGCGCACGCCTGTTTACAGAAGGGCAGAAGCAATGATGTATTGGTGACGCTGGAGGCCGAGGCGATCTGTGATGAGGCTTTGTTTGAGGTCTATGCGCTTCGTTACTCGCTGACCTGCGCCGAACGGCGAATTCTCTGGAAGCTGTCTCTCGGGCTTGAACCCAAGAGAATTGCTTTTGCCCAGGAAATATCCGAAAGCACCGTGCGAACCCATATCAAGGCGATTCTGGCTAAGACCGGAGAGCCCACAATTCGGCATCTGGTGATCCGGCTGGCTCGTTTGCCACAGGTAGGCAATATGAGGGTTTGATAGGTTTTAACTATCAAACCTTGGTGTTTCAGGTGGTTTACGCTATAGAGGGGCCCAGTTTTCCGGCGGCTCCTTGCCTGGGTGAATCGCACCGCACTGTGAACAGCTCCGCTGTTCCGGGTTTTGATAGAAGGCGTCGAATAGCGGCGGCAGGTCTTTGACGATGTCGGTCACCGCCAGTTCGACCCGGTGCACGAGATGCCCGCAGTTAAAGCAGAACCATTCAAACCCGTCTTTATCTTCCGCCCGGCGAGTCCCTTCCACCACCAGGCCCACCGAACCAGGCACTGGCCGTTGTGGCGAGTGCCGGACGTGTGGCGGCAGTAGAAACACTTCGCCTTCGCGGATCGGAACATCAAAGATCTGACCGTTCTCTGCGATCTTCAGCACCATGTCGCCTTTGAGCTGGTAGAAAAATTCTTCAACGGCGTCGTCATGAAAGTCAACCCGTTGGTTCGGCCCGCCGACAATCATGACCACCATATCGGTCTTCGTATCGAACAATTGCCTGTTGCTGACCGGTGGCTTCAGGAACTGCTGATTTTCATTGATCCAGTGTTGAAAATTGAATGGCTTGAATCTCGACTGCATTGTCATCCGGCGGGCCTGGTGTCTGGAATGTAGTGGCAGCTTATCAAACCACTAGCGGATTTAGTCGTCGGTTGACCGCGGCGATGATGCTCATCGCGGTCAGTGCCGACGATTTCGGGTTGTTTGGCAAAGGCTTGCCGGCGATCGTGAACTGCATATGGCCAAATAATCCGCTTAGATCGAGTTGGTGAATGTTTTCGGTAATCGTTGGGTCGGCGATCAGCTCAACCGTTGTCTCGTCCAGTCCGATGCCGGCCAATGCGACAGTTGCTGCCACATTGGCATTCTTGGGGTAAAGCAATGCGGCTTGTCTGGCGGTGCCGCTGAAATGCACGGTCGGTTCGTTGATGTGATCAAGGTTAATAGCCTGCTCGGCGGCTGAGCCGCGCCAGCCCTCAGGCGGTTTGCGCCCGCGATAAACCAGTCGGTCAATGCCGCCGACGGCGGCGGCGCAGATGGCGTCGATCGCACCGATCGCCCCGCAAGCCAGTGTGACCGTGGCACCGGCTGTCTTTGCTGCCTGCTCCAGGCTGATCGCGAGACCGTCTTCGGCCAGCGCGCCGTTGGAGACGATGATCAGATCAATCCCGCGGCTCAGGGCGTCGCCTGCATGGGTGGCAAGAGCCTGATGTCCTGCGCATTCGATCAGCAGATCAATCGGGCCGCGGATGTCATCGATTCTGCTGGCCGCAGGCATGGCGTTGCCAAGTGCCTCGCGGGCCGCTTGCTCCCGTCCGGGGCGACAAATCACCCCGCGCAGATGGATACGCGGGTCTTGTCGCAGTTTTTCGACGACATAAGCGGCGATCGCCCCGTGCCCGAGTATGACGACGTTCATTGTCCGGCCTCTGATGGTTGGTCTGCGCTGAGGACTGAAGCTTAGAGCATTGTGGCGACGGTCTGCCGGCAAGCGAATAGAATCAGATCTTGAACTCGAAATCCAGACCCCCCCGTGAGTACAAGCGCATGCTTACCGGCCAAGGCCGGTACGTCAGTGATGTGCGCCTTGATGATGCTCTGGTCGTAACCTTTGTCAGGTCAGCCGTAGCCAGCGCAACGATTTTGTCGCTTGATCTGGAGGCGGCACGATGCGTTGCGGGTGTGCATGCGATTTTCACCGGCTCTGATCTCAGGATGCTGGGCGAGCTGCCTGTGAATCCAGTCCTGGATACGAACCGCTTGCCTGGGTACCCGGTGCTGGCCGTTGATCAAGTCCTGGCGGTTGGCCAGCCAGTGGTGGCGATCGTTGCTTCCAGTGAGCAGGCAGGCCTGGATGCCGCCGATCTTGTTGTGGTTGAGCTCGAAGAATCGCACCCGAGTCTGTTCAGTGAGACGGCATCAACCACACCTTGTTTTGCCCGGACCTGGGCGACAGGTGACGACGAGCAGGTGTTCCGTGACGCAGACCATATTGTCAGCGCCCGGGTCGAACATCCCAGACTGGTTCCCCTGTCGATGGAGCCCAGAGCAATAGCTGTAGCGTTTGATGCCGACTCGGATGGACTGACCATCTGGTTGTCTTCGCAGACGCCTCATCGGGCGCGTCATCATCTCGCCAGGATACTCTCGGTTGAACCCACCCGCCTGAGAGTTATATCGCCGGATGTTGGCGGGGCGTTCGGGTTGAAGGCTTCGCTGTATCCCGAGGAAGTGTTCGTTGTGTGGGCGGCAATCATCCTCAAACGATCAGTCCGATGGTCGGCGAGTCGCAGTGAAGACTTTCTTTCCGCGACCCATGGCCGGGGTGGTGTCACTCTCGGCGAGCTTGCCGTTAGTGGGGCCGGACAGTTTCTGGGATTGCGGGCAGAGATTCACATGCCGTTAGGCCACTGGCTGCCGAACAGCGCGGCAATACCGGCCTGGAATGCGGCTCGAATTCTGCCCGGGCCGTATCAGGTACCGACGGTGAGCATCGGCACCGAGGCGGTGCTGAGCAATACGGCCGCTGTTGGTATTTATCGCGGTGCAGGTCGGCCGGAAGCGGCTGCGTTGATGGAGCAACTGGTCGAGCGTGCAGCGCTGGCAACAGGGCTCGATTCATTCGAGATCCGCCGGCGAAATCTGATTCGCAGCGAGCAGATGCCCTATGACGGGCCGACCGGGATCCGAATTGATTCGGGGCGTTATCACGAGGCGCTTGAGATGCTCAAGGCAGAAGCCTCCTATGATCAACTGCAGGAAGCATTAAGCCGTCGGCGCGACGCCGGCGAACTGGTCGGGGCTGGCCTGGCGGTTTTCATTGAGCCCTGCGGCACCGGCTGGGAAAGCGCAAGAGTCTGTATCGATCAGGCCGGTAGCATTACGGCTTTTACCGGGGGCAGTTCGCAGGGTCAGGGGCGCGAAACCGCCTACGCGAAAATTGTTGCCGACCAGCTGGGCGTGGATTCACAGACGGTGACGGTTGTCCATGGTGATACCGCGCGCTGCCCGGACGGTATCGGCGCGCTGGCCAGCCGCAGCACGGCGATCGGAGGCAGTGCCATGCAGGAGGCAGCCAGGCGTGCCAGCGTCGCGCTTGGCGCCGGTGATCAACCGGATGCCATCAGCAAGGAAGTCGTTTATGAGCCGGACGGTGAAGCCTGGGGGTACGGACTCTTTCTGGCGGTTGTGGCGGTCGACGGGGAGACTGGTCGGGTAAGTCTGGAACAGATCGTGGTGGTCGATGATATTGGCGCGGTGGTGAACAAGGACCTTGTCCGTGGGCAGATTCTGGGCGGCATTGCACAAGGGGTGGGGGAGGCACTGTTTGAGCGCGTGGTCTATGACCACGACGGCCAGCTGCTAACAGGCTCCCTGATGGACTATGCGGTGCCGCGCGCTGCAGACATGCCGCCTGTCACGATCAAGTCGCTCGAAACTCGCTCTCCGTTTAACGGGCTCGGCGCCAAAGGCGTCGGTGAAGCGGGCACGATAGGGGCGCCGGCTGCTATTGCCAATGCGCTGCACAACGCCTTGTCCGACTATGATGTGAGGTCGCTATCCATGCCGTTCACGAGTGTCAAAGTCTGGCAGATTCTGCAAACGCTGAAGTCAGGAAACTGAGTCATGAAATACAAGAAAAACGAAGCCAAAGAGTATTCACGCGAAAACATGAAGGGAGTCTGGGCCGCTGCGCTGAATCCGATGAATCCTGACTTTAGTCTCAACGAGGTTGGGTTGCGCCGGAATATTCGTCACTGGATTGACGACTTGAAGATTCAGGGTCTGTTCATTGCCGGAAAACAGGGCGAGTTTTTCTCGATGTCGGTCGCCGAACGAAAAGCGAATTTTGATGTTGCGGTCGATGAGTGCGGCACAGGGGCCGGCACCATAATGTCTTGCTCTGACCAGAATCTGGATACGGTGATTGAGTTGGCCAGGCATGCCCAGCAGATCGGCGCGGACTATATCGTGGTGCATGCGCCGGTATTGCATTTTATTCAAGACCGGGATGAAACCCTTTATAACTATTACAAGACTATTTGCGACCATGTCGATATTGGCATCGCTTTGTGGAGTCATCCCGATAGCGGTTATCTGATGAGTCCCGGATTGTGCGCGCGCCTGGCGGATCTGCCCAATATCATGGCAATCAAGTATTCGGTGCCGCGCGACATGTATCGGGAGCTCACTGAGTTGGCGGGTGACAAAATTCTGGTTAGTACGGCCTCTGAGGATGAATGGCTGGACAACATCATTGAGTTGAACTGGCAGTTGTATCTTTGTTCCTCGCCACCGTATCTGCTACAAACCAAGCACGATCTGCGCATGCACGAGTACACAGAGCTGGCTTTTGCAGGAAATACCGCACAAGCCAGGAAAATAAAAGAGAGCCTCGAGCCGGTGCGCCAGGCGCTCAAAACCACTCGCCCGGGCGGCAAACCGCAGGCTCACCAAAAGTACTGGCAGGAACTACTGGGTCAGGCGGGAGGGCCGGTACGACAGCCTTTGCTGCAAATGACGGAGCATGAAAAAGCGGTGACCCGGGCTGCTTTCGAACAGTGCGGATTGGTTCACCAATCTGCCTAGTATCAACGCAGGTGATAACAGTAATCACGAACATTCATTGGATTTATCAGGCAGCGCCATCAACAATCGTGACTTGATCGTTTCACACGAATTCAGGAGTCATCATGAAAGTTTCGAATGCTCTGCTTGGTCTTGCTGTTACCGCCGCCGTTTCTATTGCAACGAGTGCTCCGGCCATTGCCGCCGAACTAACACCGGATCTTCAGGCCAGCGCGTCACTCGGTAACCATCCGGCAGTGATTGTCGCCAAGAGAACCCCCGGTTTCGATCCGGCTGCTCATCGTTATCGGCATCCGGCCGGAGGTGAAGCAATCGCCCCGGCTGCAACGAATACGATTGCCGATTCCTTTAGCAATGGCTATGTTCATGTTGCGGACGGTGTGGGTGCCGCGCAAGCGCAGGCGATGCTGCAAGTGGTTGCCCGTCATGTCGCGCAGACGGGACTGGGTGGTGTGGCTCATGCCCTGCCACACTTGACGGTCCGGGTGCGCGCGAGTTACGTCATTGAAGACAAAGTTATCACTGAAGTGCAACGCAGCGGCCGCTTTGACGGTCAGTATCAAGGGGTCAGTGGTCACGGCGGCCTGGTGAGTGAGTCGCGGATGGAGATCTACCAGATTGCCGATGGCAAAGTGGTCGAGAACTGGACTGCTGTTGGTGCGCCCAGCATTGAACAGCAATTGGCCTGGGCTGTTGAAGGCAGTAGTCAGTTGGCCGAATGAGTTAATTTAGGTCTCCGGAGTGAGCCGAAGTAGTATTAGGTTCAACTACCGGAGACTGAAATGGCCTTACCCCGGTCGGGGTCCTCGTGGCAGGATCTGGACAAACAACTGGACGCTGCCAGGGCGGACGATGTTGACTGGCGACGCGGCCGGGTCGGCGTCTATATCCATTACGGCGGGGAAGATGTTCTCGAGGTGGCCAAGCAGGCCTACCTGAAGTATTTCTCAGAGAACGGACTTGGACCGCGTGCGTTTCCCAGTCTGGCCCGATTTGAGCGCGAAGTCATTGCGATGACGCTCGATCTGCTTGGCGGCGGCCCCGAGGCAACCGGAGCAATGACAACCGGTGGCACAGAAAGCATTTTCCTGGTGGTACGGGCGGCGCGTGAATGGGCTCAGCGGCACCGCCCGCAAATTACCTGCCCTGAAATTCTTCTCGCCCGAACGGCTCATCCCGCGTTCAACAAGGCGGCTGATTTTTTCGGGATGCGAGTGCGACGTATCGCGCCCGGAGCCGATTACCGGGCCGACCCGGTGGCAATGGATGCCGCGGTCACTCCCGATACCATCATGGTGGTAGGCTCAGCGCCCGCGTATCCACATGGCGTGATGGACCCAATCCAGGCGCTGGCCGCGCTGGCAGAAAAACACGATCTGTGGATGCACGTCGATGCTTGTGTGGGCGGTTTTATTGCACCGTTTGCCCGTCGTCTCGGCATTGCAATTGAAGCATTTGATTTCAGCGTCAACGGCGTTCGCTCAATGAGCGCTGACTTGCACAAGTACGGCTACGCAGCGAAAGGCGCCTCAACCGTGTTGTACCGCGACGCCGAGAGCTTCGCCTGCCAGGCGTATGAATTCGATGACTGGCCAAGCGGTATCTATAGTACAAACACGCTCGTTGGCACGCGTCCGGGTGGCGCTATCGCCGCGGCCTGGGCGGTCATGAACTATCTGGGCGAATCCGGTTATCTGAAAATCACCGATCGGGTGCTGGCGATCCGCCAGGCGATAGAACAAGGCGTGGGCGAATTGGGCATGACTGTCTATGGCAATCCGCAGCTCGGCATCATTGCCTATGGCTCTGCCGAGGGGAATACCGGCGCGATTGCAGACAAGCTCGCCAGCCGGGGTTGGTTTGTCGGCCGTTTGCGTGAACCAGTGGCCATTCACTTAATGCTTAATCTCACCCATGAGCCGATTGTCGATGACTATCTTGCTGACCTGAAGTGGGCGATTCAGGAATGCGCTGGAATCAAAGACAACGCTTCTGGAGCCGGCAATGCCCGCTACTCCTGAAAAGCTGTTACTGCCAAACCCGGTCAGGCAGCTATGACCATCTGGGTTGATGCGGACGCGTGTCCGGTTGTGATCAAAGAGGTGTTGTTTCGCGCGGCACAGAGAACAGCTACCCGGCTGACGCTGGTGGCGAATCAGGTTTTGTCTGTGCCACCGTCGCCTTACATCAGTTTCTTGCAGGTGCCCCGAGGCTTCGATGTTGCCGATGATGAAATCGTCAAGCGCCTGGCGCCCGGCGACCTGGTGATTACCAGCGACATTCCGCTCGCGGCCGAAGTGATTGCCGGGCAAGGCAAGGCGTTGAGTCCACGCGGAGAAATGTTCTCCGAACAAACGATCAGTGCGCAACTGACGATGCGTGACCTGATGGACACGCTGCGTTCCAGTGGCATTGAAACCGGTGGACCGCCTCCGTTGAATCAGCGGGATCGAAACGCATTTGCCAGCCATCTGGACAAATACCTCGCGGGCCTGCCCAGCTCCTGAGGCTTCTTACCTGCCGTTCTGTTTGCGCCAATCGGCGAACTGCTCAACGGTATCCGGGTTGGTCGGTGGATAAAGACCGGCAATTGAGGCACCGTTGGTAACGCGCTCAGTCACAAAGTCTTCAAAGCTTGTCATTTCGGTGCCTTCTGCTGCAATTTCATCGGCGATCTCTAGCGGCACGACAACAACGCCGTCTTGATCGCCCACCAGCACATCGCCAGGGAATACGGCGACATCCCCACAGGCAATGGCGCCGTTCAGCTCAATTGCCTGGTGAAGTGTCAGATTGGTCGGTGCGGACGGCCGATGGTGATAACACGGAATATCCAGTGCGGCGATTTCGCCCGAGTCTCTGAAGCCTCCGTCTGTGACGACGCCGGCAACTCCACGGGTCATCATCCGGGTAACCAGTATCGAACCGGCAGAAGCCGCCCGGGCGTCTTTGCGACTGTCCATCACCATCACATATCCGGGCGGGCATTGCTCTACCCCGACTCGCTGTGGGTGGTCCGGATCCTGAAAAACCGAAATCGGGTTCAGGTCTTCGCGGGCCGGAATGTACCTTAAGGTATAGGCCTGACCGACCATATTCTGTTTGTATTCAGCCAGTGGCGAGACTGACTGAATGAACTGGTTGCGCAAACCGCGTTTGAATAAAGCAGTGCACAGCGTAGCGGTACTGATCAGGCGCAGTGCTTCTCGGGTTTGCGGGTCAAGCGGTTGATGGGACTGGGTCTGTGTCATGGATTCGTCTCTTCCGGGTAAGTCGTACTATTGCACCATGCTGACTGTTCGATCGCCTCGTGGGCTCATCTGATTCGCCAACCAGAACCTGGCTGATTGTTGCCGGACTGGCGCTCGGCACCGCCATCAGCAACGGGTTTGCCCGGTTTGCTTATGGCTTGATCTTACCCGCTATGCGCGATGATCTCGGCTGGACTTACACCCAGGCTGGCTGGATCAACACAGCAAACGCCATTGGCTACCTGGCCGGCGCACTACTCGGGCTGGCCATGATCAACCGCCTGGGAGCGGCCCGGCTGTTCAATGTTGGCATGGTGTTCATTGCGCTGGCGCTGTTTTGCTCCGGCCTGACCCGCGACTTCTGGTTGCTGACATTTTGGCGGGTTGTCGCAGGTATCGGCGGTGCACCGGTGTTTATTGCTGCCGGTGCTCTGGCTTCCGCCTTGTTCACCGACCACCCGTCCCGAAACGCGCTTGCCATTGCTGTCTGCCTGGCCGGCGGTGGCGGGGCGGGGATGTTTTTGTCAGGGGTTGCGATCCCAGTGGTGCTTGAGCGATGGACTGTGTCGGCCTGGCCGCAAGTCTGGATGTTGCTTGGCGTCGCAAGCGCGGTCGCAATCTGGCCATCCTGGCTTGCCACCCGCTCGCTGCATTCTCCGGCCGGACAACAAGAAACCGACAGTCTGGACTGGTCGTCGGTCAGGCCGGTGATGCCTGCGCTGCTCAGCTACGGGTTGTTTGGCGTCGGTTATATCGTCTATCTGACGTTCCTGGTTGCCTGGATGAAGAATCAGGGTGCTCAGCCTCTACTGGTTGCGCTGACCTGGGCAGTCATCAGCATTATGGTGATTGCATCGCCGTTTATCTGGCGGTCCGTACTGGCCCGGGCGCAAAAAGGAGGCGCATTGTTTCTGGCATGTCTGACCAGTGGGGTGGCTGTTTTTCTGCCGCTACTGCTGCCGACGACGGTGGGTATCGTCTTGTCGGCTGCACTGTTTGGCGGTTCATTTTTTATTGCGCCAACTGCCGCCACCAGTTTTTCCCGCAAGCGTTTCCCGGCTTCGCAATGGGGCGGGGCGATGGCTTTGTTTACGGTCGTCTTTGCCGCCGGGCAGATTATCGGGCCCGTAGCCGCGGGGGCACTGGCCGACTCGATGGGTGATGTCACGCCGGGTCTGGTCTTTGCCGGCGCGGTCTTACTGCTCAGTGCTATAACCGCTCTGATGCAGCGGGCAGTGCGTTCTTAGAGGGCAGTCCGGCGGGTCGATTCAGGCGCCGGCGTATGCTCGTGCTACCTTTTGGCTGTTAGCGGGTCTGGCGAGAAGCCAGGCTCCGGGTGCAAAGGAGAGACAGCGGTGGATCAGCAAACCTATCAGTGTGATGTTCTTGTCGTTGGCTCCGGCGCGGGTGGATTGTCCTGCGCGGCAGCGGCAGCCCACAAGGGATTAAAAGTCCTGGTGGTTGAAAAAGAGCATGTGTTTGGCGGCACCACGGCCCGGTCGGGTGGTTGGCTCTGGGTGCCCAACAATGCGCCGGCAAAACGCGCCGGTGTACAGGACAGCGTTGATAAAGCCCGAAGCTACCTGCAACATGAGGCGGGCGAGCATTTTGACGCTGCGCGGGTTGATGCTTATCTGGACGCTGGCCCCAAAGCGGTTGATTTCTTTGAGCAGAAAACCCGGCTTCAGTTTGACCTTGGCCCGGCGTTCGCCGACTATCATCCCACAGCACCAGGTGGCATGGACGGCGGTCGTTCGATTGTTGCGCGGCCGTTCGATGGGCGCGAGCTGGGTGATGAGATAAAGCGTTTGCGCAAGCCGTTGGCCGAGATCACGTTTCTGGGCATGATGATTGGAACCGGTAAGGAGTTGCTGCATTTTTTCAATGTCACGCGCTCCGCGGTGTCGGCGCTGTTTGTGGTTGGTCTGCTCTTCAAATATCTGCGCGACCTGGCGTTTCACGGCCGTTCGATGCGCCTGATGAACGGTAATGCGCTGGTTGCCCGGTTAGCCCGCTCGTGTTTTGACCAGGGGGTCAGTTTGTGGACCCGCGCTCCGGTAAGCCACCTCCGGAAAGACTCATCGGGGCGAATCGTTGGGGCGACGGTTCATACCGCAAACGGCGATGTTCAAGTGCAGGCGTCACGCGGTGTTGTCCTTGCCGCTGGCGGGTTTCCGCAAGACCCGGTGCGCCGCCGCGATATGTTCGATCATGCGCCCAGTGGCTATGAACATACCTCACCGGCACCGCCGGGCAACACCGGCGATGGCTTGCGACTGGGCGAAAGCGTTGGCGGCTCCGTTGATCAGAGTCTGCCTAACGCCGCAGCCTGGGTGCCTGTCTCACGCCCGACGATGTTCGATGGATCGCGAGGCGTCTTTCCGCATTTCGTTGACCGCTCAAAACCCGGCGTGATCGCGGTAACACGGTCGGGCCGGCGCTTTTGCAATGAGGCGAACAGCTATCACGACTTCGGTCAGTCAATGGTGGCGCGCTGTACGCAAGAGGGAACCGAGATCTGCGCCTTTTTCGTGGTGGATCACAAAACCCTGCGTAAGTATGGTCTCGGCTATGTCAAACCGGCGCCAGTGCCTTTGTCGCGCCACCTGAAGTCGGGCTATTTGCACAAAGGCGAGACGCTGGCCGCTCTGGCACTGGACTTTGGAGCTGACCCGGCTGCGCTGGAGCAAACCGTGTCTGAATTTAATCGGCATGCGGTTAACGGAGAAGACCCGCAGTTCGGTCGCGGCTCCAATGCCTATAACCGTTCGCTGGGCGATCCCGAACATCAACCCAATCCCTGCGTGGCGCCGATCATCCAGGGGCCATTTTATGCGGTGAAACTGGTCATGGGCGACCTCGGGACGTTTGCCGGCTTGCGGTGTAATCAACATGCCCAGGTACTGGCTGGTTCATCGCAAACGCCGGTGCCTGGTTTGTATGCTTGTGGCAATGATGCGGCCAGTATCATGGGCGGCAACTATCCCGGTGGCGGTATCACACTGGGCCCGGCGGTGACATTCGGCTATATCGCCGCAACCCATCTGGCAACTGAGGCGGCCGATGAACACACCGCGGCCGCGCCTGAGGCTGATGCACTGGCCGGTGCCGCTGACCGTCCGAAAAGCTAAGACGGGCGCGGCCGGTAAAGCCACAGAAAGATGGCCACCGAGAAAGCCGATGCCTGCAGAATCATTGCCATGATGACGATCTGGTAGCGCACTGCTACCAGCGGATCGACGCCCGATAGTATCTGCCCGGTCATCATGCCTGGCAGAGACACCAGGCCTACCGCCAGCAAGGCATTGATCTGGGGAATCAGGGCGGTTGTCCAGGCTGCACTGCGAGCCGCCTCATACGGCTGGCCTATTGCGGTTTCATTCTGAAATCGTTCGGCAGCCAGTGTTATCGCCGTCATGGCATTCGAGAAAATCATCCCGGCGATCGGCACAATTAGTCGCGGTTGGTACCAGGGGTCGTGGAGTTGCAAGACCCCTGTCAGCATAAAGGCCAAAGTGGCCGAGCCGGCCAGCCCCAGCGACAATGAGGCCCTTACAAAAGCGGTCTTGCGGTTTGTTTTGATCAGCCGAATACTGATCAATGCCGAGATCAAAATCATCGTGACAATGATTGCCGCACCGAGCAAAACCTGATCAGATTCAAAAATGAATACCAGCGCGAACCCGATCAACAGGAGTTGCAACACCATCCGGGCGACCGCGTAAATCAGCTCCGAGCCGCGGCTGGTCCAGCGATAAGAGATCCACGCCACAGCCAGGCAGGGTAATACGCTCAGCGCCAGCGCCAGTAAGGTGATTGTCGGCATAAGTGAGCCCGATTGTAGTTCGAACTTTAAATACTCTGACGCCTCCTGGCCGCTTCGCCGCGTCATTCAGGTGCAAACAAGCCCCGCGCCGGGGCGCTACGGGTATTGATGGTGCGTTCGTAGGCGGGGATTGAAATTGTGACGAAATGAGCCACAATGATGCCGGGTATCGACACTGGTAGCGCCCGGGGAGAAGACAGCGTGGAAGGACAGGTTCAATTAAGTGACGTCGTAAAACAGTACGGCCAGGTCAGAGCGGTAGACGGCATCGATCTGACGGTCAAAGCGGGAAGTTATTGCTGCCTGCTTGGTCCGTCAGGCTGTGGCAAGACGTCTACTCTGCGTATGGTCGCCGGGCATGAGAGTATTTCCTCGGGTACGGTGTCCATAGATGGCAGCGATGTCGGCCGGCTTCCGCCGGCGCGGCGGCCCACTGCCATGATGTTCCAGAACTATGCGTTATTTCCCCATCTGAGCTGCCTGGACAATGTCGCGTTCAGCTTGCGGATGCAGGGGATTGACAAACCGGATCGCCACGCCCGGGCTCAGGAATCGCTGGCACTTGTCGACATGATCCAGTATGCCGATCGCATGCCGGCTCAATTGTCAGGCGGTCAGCAGCAGCGCGTGGCGCTGGCCCGGGCGCTGGTGACGAACCCGTCGGTGTTGCTCCTGGATGAACCTTTATCGGCGCTGGATCCGTTTTTACGGGTCCGTATGCGTAGCGAACTACGCCGGTTGCAGCGTGAACTGAAAATCACTTTTATTCATGTCACGCACTCCCAGCAGGAAGCGATGTCTGTGGCCGACCAGGTCGTGGTGATGAATCATGGTCTGATCGAACAGGTCGGCACGCCTCGTCAAGTGTTCAATCAACCACGCAGCGAATTTGTTGCCCGGTTTATTGGCGGGCACAACGTGATTGGCGGAAACCTGAATGCACTCGATGAGGCCGGGTTTGCGGTCAGCGCCAGCGGCGTCGCGATTACCGGGCTGCGTCAGCTGGGCGACTCAACCGCGCCCGGGCATGTAGTCAGTCAGCCGGCCAGCGTGGCCATCCGGGCCGATCGAATCAAGCTGGGCCAGGCGCGCTCAAGCCTGCCGGACAACGCACTGGCCGGCACAGTTCATGCAATTGAGTATCACGGTGCTTCGGTCCGGCTGGCATTGCAGAACAATGAGATCGACGACTTTAACGTGACCGTCGATGAGACCGTCTTTTTTGACCGCCCGTTCGAGGTGGGCGACAAAGTATTGGCAGAATGGCGGGCCGAAGACAACCACTTGCTGGATCCATAGTCAGATAACAAAACAACCCCTAAACGGAGGAATTTGTGGCCAAGAAAATAGCAAAAAGCGAGACTCGCCGATCGTTGTTGAAATCAGGTTCTGTCATTGCCGCTGGTACGGCGGTTGGCAGTGGCGCTATTACCGGTTTCCCAATGGTCTGGGCACAGAAAATCAAAGACGTGACCTTGCGGCAATTTGGTACCGGTGTTTCGAATATCAACGAGATTGCCAAACAGGCCAAAGCGGATCTGGGCATTACGCTCAAGATGACCGCACTTGATACCGACTCAACGGCTCAGCGAATCGTTACCCAGCCCAAGAGTTTCGATATTGCCGATATCGAGTACTTCACGCTCAAGAAGGTCTGGGGAGCGGGCAATCTGCAACCGATGGAGATCAAACGACTCAAGCAGTTTGACAAAATTGTCGGCATTTTCAAGGACGGCAAACTGACTCCGGAATCAACGATTGCCCAGGGAACAGCGCCGCACACAGTGAGTTTTGTCAACAAATCCGGCGACAAGCAATTCGCCAAAGGCATGACTGATCTCTATACGATGGTGCCGACCATCTATAACGCTGACACCCTGGGGATACGCCCGGATCTGATCAAGCGTCCGATTGAAAGCTGGAAGGAATTGCTTAACCCGGAGTTCAGAGGCAAGGCGTCGATTCTGAATATCTCGTCCATCGGCATCATGGATGCCGCAATGGTTTGCGAGGCAATGGGCGCTGTCCAGTATGGTGACAAAGGCAACATGACCAAGGAAGAGATCGACAAAACGATGGCGATCTTTACCGAGGCCAAGAAAGACGGTCAGTTCCGTGCCTTCTGGAAAACCTTTGATGAGTCGGTCAATCTCATGGCCTCCGGCGAGGTGGTGATTCAGTCCATGTGGTCGCCGGCAATCACCAAGGTGCGCTCCATGGGGCATGAGGTGAAATACCAGCCGCTAAAAGAAGGTTATCGCTCCTGGGGTGGCGGCCTGGCGTTGTCGCAGAATTTGTCTGGCATTGAGCTTGATGCCGCTTACGAATACATCGACTGGTATCTGTCGGGCTGGGTGGGTGGTCTGCTAATGCGCCAAGGCTACTATTCCGCGGCGCCTGAGAACTCCCGCTCGTTTGTCAGTGACGATGAATGGGGTTACTGGTTTGAAGGCAAGAAAGCCCAGGGTGACATCATCAATCCGTTTGGCGAAAAACTGGAGTCAGCGGGTGCTATCCGGGACGGTGGCTCGTTCTACGACCGGATGGGCGGCGTCGTTTGCTGGAATTCCGTGATGGACGAGAACCGTTATATGGTTCGCAAGTGGAATGAGTTCATTTCCGCTTAATGCCGATTTCCCTGCGCCGTTTGGCGCAGGGTTGACCCCCCTCTACTCTGACAGGCCGTTGCTCTAAATGCGCTACTTACAGGTATTGCCACTGACCATGATTCTGCTTGTCTTCATGGTTGTGCCTGTCGCCCTGATAGCCGTGGTGAGTTTCTGGGACTACAGTGAATTCGAACTAATCCCGGATTTTGTCTGGACCAACTACGAAGAGCTTTTTACTTCCTCGATTACGGTTTCGGTATACCTGTCGACTTTCAAGTTCGCGTTTCTAACCTGGTTGGTGACGTTGCTTGTTGGGTTTTTTGTCGCGTATTTTCTGGCGTTTCATGTCAGGCAGTTGCGCTGGCAGATCGCCTTGTTCCTGCTTTGCACGATCCCGTTCTGGACCTCAAACATCATTCGAATGATTGCCTGGATTCCGGTGCTTGGCCGGCATGGTCTGGTTAACGACGGCTTGATCGCCAGCGGATTGGTCGATCAGCCGGTTGAATGGCTGCTTTACTCCGACTTTGCGGTCGTACTCGCGTTTGTTCACCTGTACACCTTGTTCATGGCTGTTCCGATCTTCAACTCGATGATGCGGATTGACAAAGCGGTTATCGAAGCGGCCTATGATGCTGGCGCCGGTGCGATCAAGACCATATGGCATGTCATTTTGCCCTTATGCAAGCCGGGCATTGCAATCGGAACCATTTTTGTTGTCACTATGGTGATGGGCGATTTCGTAACCGTGCAAATGATGTCTGGCGGACAAAGCGCTTCCGTCGGCGTCGCAATGAACAACAAGCGCGCCTTGCTGCAATACCCGGCGGCGGCGGCCGACGCGATCATCTTGCTGGCCGTTGTCCTGATGATGGTCGCCGGGCTGATGCGGCTGGTTAACGTCCGCAAGGAGCTCTGATCCATGAATATGCTGGGTAATCGCGGTCTGGGCTTTTACGGATTGGCAACGTTTTTCGGCCTGTTTGTCATCTTTTTGTACGGCCCGATTTTCGCCGTGATTTTGCTGTCTTTTCAGGGGCCCGATGGCGGACTGACGTTTCCAATGAATGGCGTTTCCCTGCACTGGTTTGGAAATCTGTTTGAAGAACAAATGGTCGGCGACTTCAAGTCATCCTTCTCCCGCTCTTTTGGCCTGGCACTGATGGTCACCATTCTGACCGTGGTTTTGTCGTTTCTGGCGGGCCTGGCTTTCAGAAAGAATTTTCGCGGCGCGACTGTGGTCTTCTATCTGGCGGTTGCCAGCCTGATTGTGCCCTCGATACTGATCACACTGGGTATCGGCCTGATGTTCGATCAGGCCGGGCTGGAAACAGCTTGGTATTCTTCTGCGCTGGGCGCACACCTGACCTGGACGCTACCTTTTGGTCTGCTGATCATGTTTGCCGTGTTCAACCGTTTTGACCCCTCGTACGAGGAGGCCGGTCGAGACCTGGGCGCCAGTAACTGGCAGGTGATTCGGTACGTGGTGTTGCCAATCGTCGGGCCGAGTCTGGTTGGTGTGGGACTGTTCGGGTTTACCTTGTCATTCGACGAATTCGCCCGCACGCTGATGGCTGCCGGCGTCGACAATACGCTGCCCCTGGAAATTTTTGGCATGACGACCAACGTCACCACGCCGGTCTTGTACGCGCTTGGTACCGTAACAACCGCTGTCTCCTTCCTGATCATTGCGCTGTCTCTGGTGGCAATCACCGTCTTGCAGCGCCGCCGCTTACGGTCAGGCTCTGATGCCGGCCAGGGCGTTTGATCTCTTTACAAGTCCTTGATTTTGCGCTGATTCTCAAATTTCCCGGCCTCGCTGCATCCAAATGCCTGGTTAATCCGTAGTACTTGCATGGACCGCGCTTTGTTCGTCGACAAAGCGCCGGGGTCTTTGAGTTTGTGCGGATAACAAGGGGGCACAAGTGTTGCAACAGCAGGTTCTGGAAAATCGTCGTTCGACGTTGATTGCCCTGATCGGGCTGGTCGTTCTGGCGGGTCTGTTCGTCAAGTGGGAGCCGGGTACTGCCCGGAGCAATCCGGTCGTTCAGCCAACGGGTAGTGACCATGGTGATTCTCAGGAAGTGTTGGCCCGACTACCGGCAGCAAACCGTAACCCGCAATTGCGCCTCGCGGCGCGCGGCTCGCTGGTTCGCAGTCCGCTTGAAACGATGGTGCTCGCGGCCCGGAATCTGGAAACCCTGCGCCGTGACGGCGACAGTCAGATAGGGGGGTTCACCGAAACCCTGTTGCTTGGTGAGGCGGTAAAAACTGAACCCCGGGCCATGTTGCTATTGGCTGATCTCTACCAGTTTCAGCATCGCTTCGATGAATCCGAACAACTGTTGTCTCGCTTGCGCCGCTCGGGCCAGGGCGGATCGCAAACCTGGTTGTTAAGTGCCAATCTGGCCCGCGTGCAAGGCCGGCTGGATGATGCGAATACCGCTTGTATCAAGGCCGGTCAGCCCAAGCCTACTCTCTGGTCGGTGCTGTGCTCGGCGGACCTGGCGATACTGGCGGGCCGGTCAGCTGCCTACCCGAGTAGTGTGCGGGCATTAGCCGAGCTCGGCAGTCAGTGGCAACAAGATCCGCTTGCGGCCGTCTGGCTGGCTGATATGGCTGACCGGGCCGGATTTGAAGCGCAGGCCCGGCAGCACTTCAAAGATGCGCTGGTGTTGGGAATCGGCCCGTACGGGGTTGATCGGTACTTCCGGTTTTTGCTTGAGCATCATCAACCCGAGGCCGCGGAACGGCTGCTGACCTGGTGGCTGGCTCAACGATCCGAGCCTTCTCTGTCTGACATTCTGAACCAGGCGCAGATCGCGTCGAGTCAGGGTGATCGTCATCGACTGGTGGCTTTGGAGCGGGAGTTCCATCGACACCGGGATTCAACAGGCGGGCAAGCGCACTGGCGCGAACTGACGCGGTTCGCCCTGGTCGTCGAACAAGACTATGCCGCTGCGCTTGAACACGCCAGCGAGAACTGGCGAAATCAGAAAGAGCCGATCGACGCGATCCTGTTGGCGCGTGCCGCCCGGTTGGCTGGGAGCAATGAGACTTCGGCCGCTCTGGGCGAGGACCTGGGCAGTTTGCAGATGTTCGGTGTTCTGGGTCAGTTGCGTCAGCAGGGTCTGCTATGAGTGCCTGTTTCAAGCGCTGGCTGATCTGTCTGTTAACTATCGGGGCGTTATTGCCGCTGACTGCATTCGCTCATAACAATGGCAAGAGTTATCTGACTATGAACCCGCAAGGCGCTGGAAATGCCGCGCGGCATCTCCAATGGGATCTGTCCTTTCAGGATCTCGATCTGATTCTGGACCTTGATCGCAATCTGGATGGGCAGCTTACCCGTGCCGAGTTGAATGGCGCACGCGAACTGCTGACTCGTCTGCCGGCTCAGTTGCTGAAGTTTTCGATAGCCGGCGAGCCCTGTGTCCTGGGCAAGGTAAGTCAGAAACTGGCGCAAAAACCTGCGGGCAAGATGATGCGACTGGAAACAGACTTGCAATGCCCGGATGCTCAGGGGCCGTTGGTGCTTGACTATGGCTTGCTTGCCGGGGTTGATGCTTCGCATCGCGGATGGATCGAGATCAACGGCCAGAGTCAGATGATTAAACCCGGCGTGCCGACCCGGCTGGCCGGCACGGGCCTCGGTCCGGCAGCAACCGGGCAGGCATTCCTGAGTTTCGTCACCAGCGGTATTGGACATATTCTGGCGGGCTGGGATCATCTGGCGTTTCTGATGGCGCTATTGATACCGGTATTTCTTCAGGGCGCTGGCCGGGAGACGGCGAGCGGTATGCATCGGCTCAAGCGCTTGTTCTGGGTGGTTTCAGTTTTTACGCTGGCCCACTCCCTGACGCTCTGTCTGGCGGTGCTCGAAGTGGTTACGGTGCCGGCGCAACCAATCGAAGCGGCGATCGCCGCCAGCATTATTTTCGCAGCACTGGCCGGTATGGTGAGTCGGACAAAATCAATTACGTTGCCAATAGCCGGTTCGTTCGGTTTGCTACACGGATTCGGATTCGCCAATGTGATGCGTGAAGCGGGCGCAAGCCCGGACTCTGTCGTGTTCGGCTTGTTCGGCTTTAATCTCGGTGTCGAAATTGGCCAGTTGATGTTCATTGCAATGCTGTTTCCGGCGTTCTGGATGCTTGCCCGCCTGCCGAAGACCGCCAATCTGGTTGCACCGGTTTTGTCTCTCTTGCTGGCATTGCTGGGTGCCAGCTGGTTGATCGAACGAATCAGCTTTGGGCACTGGACCTGAAGCCCGCCCGCGGCAATCCATTTCATAAACTGGCAGCACTTCAATGCAATCCGATTCATTCAATTACGAAGCAACGCTGGAAGCCTGCAAACAAGGTGACCGTCTGGCACTTAAAAGCCTTTATGATCGTGAGGTCAGATGGCTACTGGGGGTGGCATTGCGGATCGTCCGTGATCGGCAGCTTGCCGAAGATATTGTTCAGGATTCTTTTATCCAGATCTGGAGTCGCGCTGATTCATTCGATTCAACCCAGGGCTCGGCCCGAGGGTGGATCTATACCGTCGTCAGGCATCGTGCCATTAGTGAGGTTCGCCGGCCGTCTTTCTCCCGCAGTGTCCGATTGGACGAGGTCGAACCGTCCATCCATGAACAAACGGTCGCCGGCGCGTCTATCGCCGCCGCCGACTCTCAGTTACTTCAGCATTGCCTCGACGGTCTCGACGAGGAGCGTCGCGTTTGCATTGAGGCCGCTTTTCTGGAGGGGTATACCCAATCGGAACTCGCTGCCCGGTTCGATAAACCACTGGGGACGATCAAATCATGGATTCGTCGTGGTCTGCTCACGCTGCGGGAGTGCTTGAGATGAACTTACACGACGCAGAAGATCGGGTGGTCGCCAGTGGTCAGTATGTAATTGGCTTGCTCGAAGAAAGTGATCGTCTTGAATTTGAGCAAGCCCTGGCCAGGGATGCGCAGCTTCGCGCCGAAGTTGCACGCTGGCGGGACGATCTGGTCGGTCTGACTGAACGGGTTGCGACGACGGAACCGACAGCTCAATTGTGGAACCGTATTGCTCAGGCGCTTCCCGATAAAGCGCATCCGGTTCCTGTCGCCAGACCCGCAAGCCCCACCAAACCCGCAACGGTCGAGACACGCGGTTACTGGGGCAGTCTTGGGTTCTGGCGCACCGTCAGTGCGGTAGCCGTTTCGATCGCCTTGATACTGGGCGGTTATATCGTTCAGCAACCGTCAGAGGTACGGGTCTATCTGGCGGTGCTGAAATCACCCGATCAGCAGACCGGCTGGTTGGTCAAGGCCCGAACGAGCGGCACAATCCGCCTCGTGCCGCTTGATGCCGCCACAACCATTCCCGTCGATAAATCGCTGCAATTGTGGACTCAGCCGGCGGGTGCTGACGCGCCAATGCCGGTCGCCCTGGTTTCCCCTGGACAGACGTTGGAAATTCCGCTCAAACAGCTGCCCGGGCTGGCCGGAGAGCAATTGTTTGCAATTTCGCTTGAACCTCAAGGGGGGTCCCCCACCGGCTTGCCGACCGGTCCGATTCTGTTTGCTGGTAATACGGAGCAACTCTGAGCGAAGCAACACTGAGCAAACTTTTTCGCATGATCTGCATCCATAGGTGCTTCTGAAACGTAGTGAATAGACAGACGCGCTATTAGGCGCACCTGCCACTACAACTGCCAGATGGAGCAACCATGAGAATCACTAATCCAAGATCCGCGTTAGCCGGGGTTTCGGTAATCGCGGCAAGTCTTGCCGCGGGGCTGACAATCAATGTTGACAACGCGTTTGCCTCAAGTCATCGCGAGGCGCCGGCTATTACCGTAATGCCCAAAGTCGATGCGACAGACTTTTATATGTTTCGCAGTTATGAGTCGGGCCGCGAAGGCTATGTCACATTGATCGCAAATTATCTGCCATTGCAAGACGCTTACGGTGGCCCTAATTATTTCAGGCTCGATCCGTCCGCGCTCTACGAAATTCACATAGACAATAATGGCGACGCGCAAGAGGATATTACGTTCGGTTTTCGATTCACCAACAGTCATCAGAAGATCGCACTCAATGTCGGCGGACAACAGGTTGAGATTCCGTTGTCGCAGGCTGGCGGCATTGCATCGCGAGGCGACGGTACGATCAATGTCACCGAGTCTTATTCATTGGATATCACACGCGGTGGGCGGCGTAGCGGAACGCGCGAGGCGGTGACTGATCTGGCCGGCGGGAGCGCCGTATTCGCCAAGCCTGTCGATAATATCGGCGAGAAAACTTTTGGGCCCGGGCAAGGATATGCCCAATATGCCTGGCAGCACGCCAGTGAAATTAATATTCCCGGCTGTGCAGCACCGGGCAAAGTGTTCGTTGGCCAGCGTAAAGACCCGTTCATGTTGCCGTTGGGCCGTATATTCGACCTGATCAATCTGAATCCGCTGGGCGCGGAAGCGGGCGGTAATGCTGACGATCTGAATGACAAGAACGTCACCTCGCTTATTCTGGAGGCGCCGATCTCCTGCCTGACCAACGGTTCGGAGCCGGTCATTGGCGCATGGACTACTGCCAGTCTGCGCCAGGGGCGCATCCTGAACCCGGAGCCGGCGGGTTTTGGCGATGCGGATGTGCAAGGTGGCCCGTGGGCTCAAGTTTCGCGACTCGGCATGCCGTTGGTCAATGAAGTCGTAATCGGTCTAGGAGACAAGGATCGTTTTAACGCGTCCAAGCCGGCTAATGATGGTCAGTTCGCTACTTATGTGACTAATCCGACTCTGCCTGCTCTGGTGGAGTTGCTGTTCCCAAGTGCGCCGGCACCGACCAATTTTCCTCGTACCGACCTGGTCGCGGCTTTTCTGACCGGACTGAAGCTAAAAGATGGGACGGTCGTGAATCAACCCGTTAATGTCACACCGGCTGAGATGCTGCGTCTGAATACCCAGATCGCGCCGACGCCCGCTGACCGTCAGCACAATCTTGGGGTCGCAGGGGGTGATCTTGCCGGTTTCCCCAATGGGCGCCGGCCTGGCGATGATGTCGTTGATGTTTCGCTGAGGGTTGCGATGGGGGCATTGTGTGCCTTGAGCGGCGCAGACGACAATCTTAACGTCGGTTGTACCCCCGCAGATGCGGCGGCAGGCGGTGCGCCGATCACGGACGGGGTGCGTACCGATGCGAGCCAGTTTTACACAACATTTCCCTACCTGGTTGCACCGCTTCCCGGTGCAACGACCCACTAGGAGCAGAAGATGAGTGCAACTTCACTAAGTAAGTCTTTTGTTCACTGGCTCAGAGTCGGTGCTTATGTCAGTGTGATAACGGTTGCGGCCTGCGGCGGTGGTGGTGATACAAGCGCCGGTAGCAGTGCGGATAATGCCGATGATGGTTCCAGCGTTGCCCAGACGGACGGAAACATGCCGGCAAGTGCGTTCAACAGCAGCAATAGCTTTCTGGCCTGGGTCAAGGATTTCGCCAACCCCGATCAGGAGTCCGGAGAGCCGGTCAGAATTGCTAAGCCGAACGGTTCCGGATCAGCAGCCGTTGCTGCCGATGAAACCTCTGAACCCGTTCGCTTGCGGTAACTCGGACTGATGATTGCTGGTTCCCGCCTGGGAAGGTCGGAACCAGCTGCTTGGCAGCGTCAGTTGGCGGCGGTGAGGGCGATGCTCTCGCGAGCCAAGATCCAGTCCTGCAAGTCCTGAATTGGTTTGGGCCTGCAATGCAGGTATCCCTGAACGAGATCACATTTGAACTCACGCAGTATTTCTTCCTGGGCGATGGTTTCAACGCCTTCAGCGACAACGTCGAGTCGCAGACTGTGAGCCAGTGTGATCGCAGCATTGACGATGGCCGCGTCGTCCGCATCCGTTTGCAGGTCTTTAATAAAACTGCGATCAATTTTGAGCGTATCAATCGGGAAGCGCTTCAGATAGCTTAGCGATGAATAGCCGGTGCCGAAGTCATCTATTGATAACTTAATACCGGTCGCCTTCAATTGATGCAGCAGGTTTATCTGGCTTTCAACATTCTCGACCAGTAGTCGTTCGGTTAATTCCAATTCCAGACAATTTGCCGGCAGGCCAGAGGCTCGTAACGAGTCTTCGAGTTCTTCGATCAGGTGGCTATGTTTCAGTTGCCGGGCTGACAAATTTACCGAGACCGCCACTTCTTTGCCAATTTGCTTGTGCAACGCCTGTACCTGATGACAAGCCGTATTGGTTACCCACTGGCCGAGCGGGACGATCAACCCGGTGTCTTCTGCCACCGGAATGAATTCAGCCGGGCTAATCAACCCCAGCGCGGGGTCTTGCCAGCGTATCAGGGCTTCCAGCCCACAAATTTCTCCATTGGCGATCGATATTTTCGGTTGATAGTGAAGAACAAATTCGTCTTGTTCGATCGCCCGTCGCAAGCGGGCCTCAATATCTATTCGCTTAAGGGCTCGCTCCTGGATTTCATTGGTATAAAAATGGAATCCGTTACGCCCTCTGTTTTTGGTTTCATACATTGCGCCGTCAGCCTGCTTAAGCAGGGTCTGGGCGTCTTCAGAGTCGTCAGGGCAAACGCTGATGCCGATGCTACTGCCGATGTGGACGTCGGTTTCGTCAACCCGGAACGGTACCGCAAGTGCTTCATTGACTCTGCGCGCAACGATGGCTGCATCTTCGACCTGGCGGAGCTTGGACAGCAGAATGACGAATTCATCGCCCCCGATTCGGGCAACAACCTTCTTTGTGCTTGTCCTGACGGGTTCAGCATGGGCTGCGCTGGCAACGATGTCGGTGTCCCGCAGGCAGCTACGCAGTCGTGTGCCGACTTCTTCCAATACCTGATCGCCAATCTGATGACCCCAGCGGTCGTTAACGCTCTTGAAGTGGTCGAGATCGATCAGCAGGACTGCCATCGGTTGTTTATGGCGAATAGCGATGCCAACTGCCTGGTTGAGATGCTCTTGCAGCAGGGCACGGTTTGGCAGCCCGGTAACGCCGTCATAGTAGGCGAGCGTTCTGATCCGCGTCTCGGCCTGACGGCGCTCGGTGATGTCTTGCATAGTGCCTGACAGGCGGAGCAATTGACCGTCTTCGTCTTTTTCCACCCAGGCGTCGAAGCTTACATAAAGCTCGCGTTGCTCATAGGTGACCCACCGGAATTCAAAACGCCGGCCGGCTTTGTTTTCAATAATCTGCCAGAGAGAATGCTCTATCCTGGCGCGATCATCCCGATGCACCGAATTGAGAAATTCCGTCTGATGCAGGTATTGCTCATCCAGGCCAAGCAAGTCGGCCAGAACGTTCGAGCACTTGAAACCGCTGCCTGGCAGATCGTATGTCCAGGTCCCCAGGCGGGCAATGCGCTGGGCGTGGATCAGCGACTCTTCCCGGTGACGGAGCTGGTCAGCGGTGTCTTTGGCTCGCAGAATAAAATTCATTCTGTGAACGAGCAAATCCAGATTAAGCGGTTTGTTGGTAAAGTCTGTGGCGCCGGCACCGAATGCATTCGCAACCGAATCTGAGTCTTCCGAGCCGGTCATGATCAGGATCGGCGTGTGGCGGCCGGCAGGTAACGCTCGCAAATGGGCGCATACTTCAAATCCATTGATTCCGGGCATTCTGACATCGAGCAGGACAATACCGGGAGGAGACTGCCTGAACGACTCAATGCCGCTTTCGCCGTCTTCGGCCGTACGCACGACAAACCCGTTATCTTCCAGATGAGATTGGGTCAGCAGGCGAATCGTTTCATCATCGTCAATGACGAGGACGTCGCGCGGTTTTTTTCCGGTGCGGTCAGGCATTTAGCAATAATCCACGTGCCGATCAGTTGGTAGTGCGAGGCTTAGGAGGTCAATGTCTGACTATGCGCCGCCCGGCCGACCAGCGATCGGGTAAACAGGCGGGTTATTGTCCGGCTATTGGCAAAGGCATTGAAGCGGTTGATGGTTGCGGGTCTTGATTGCGTCGCTCAATTGACTGCAGTAAGCTCCCTGGCTACCGACTCATCAGTCCTAAACCCCGCGTGCCGGCGAGCCCGAGCCGCGACCAGAAACTGGAACAAATCACCTTTTATGACCCAATCAATCGAGTTCTACTTTGATGTCGGCAGCCCCGCGACTTATCTCGCCTATACCCAGCTTCCGGCACTTGCGCAGACCGGCAACGCCGAGCTGATTTACAAGCCGATGCTGCTCGGCGGAGTGTTCAAGGCGACAGGTAATGCCAGCCCGATCACGGTTCCAGCCAAAGGGCGGTGGATGGCCGATGATCTGCAACACTGGGCTGATAAATACGCTGTCCCTTTTCAGTTCAATCCTCATTTCCCTATTAATACCCTGGCTTTGATGCGCGGTGCCACCGGCATTCAGATGCGGCAACCGCAAGACCTCAAGCGCTACCTCGATGCGATATTTTCGGCTATGTGGGTCAAACCTCGCGACTTGAACGATCCTGCCGTTGTCGCCGCGCTGTTGACCGAGCATGAGTTCGATGCCGGGCAATTCATGGCGTTGATTGCCGATCCACTGGTCAAGCAGCAACTGATCGCCAATACTGAAGAGGCGGTAAACCGGGGAGTCTTTGGTGCGCCCAGTTGTTTTGTGGGCGAGAAGCTGTTTTTCGGGCAAGACCGGCTGGACTTTATCGCCGCTGCACTCAGCCAATGATCCCCGGAGAGCCGTCATGAGCTGGCTGAGCAGGTTCCCCGGTTTGTCTTCGCTGGATGAGTCGATTCAGTCATTGCTGATTGACCAAAGCAAGATTGTCAACGTGCCCCAGGGTACGGTCATTTTCGGGCCCGGCAAGTCGCCCGAAAACCTGTTATTGATGCTCGAAGGCACGGTCCGGGTGCAGCAGCTATCGGAAGGCGGGCGAGAAATCGTCTTGTACCGCGTCAGGGCTGGCGAGAGTTGCGTGCTCACGACCGCTTGCCTGTTGGCGTTTGAGGATTATTCGGCCGAAGGGATCGCAGAGACCGATGCTCAGGCGGTTGCGATTCCCCGAACCGTATTCGACGAGTTGGTCGCTCGGTCAAAGGAATTTCGCCAGTTCGTGTTTTCGGCCTATTCCAAGCGGATAACCGACTTGTTCTATGTGATTGAAGAGATTGCTTTTCAACGCATTGACATTCGTCTGGCACAAAAGCTTCTTGAGCTGGCCGGATCGGGCAGCACGGTCAAAGCCACTCATCAGCAGATGGCAGCCGAGCTGGGGACCGCGCGTGAGGTCGTTTCCAGGCAGCTTCAGGAGTTTCAGCGCAGAGGCTGGGTCGCGCAAAGCCGAGGGGTCATCGAGTTGGCTGAAGCTCCGGGTATGGCCGCGCTGGCCGATACCCCGGTTTAGGCCCGCAGGGTTTGGTGACCTTGTCACTGAACTTACAGGCGAATTCACGCATATTGGTCAGCTCAGCATTTGGAGCCACTTATGACACCTGTTTCCGTTCAAATGGATGTGATCCCCGAGGTCACCGGATTTTTTGACGAACAGACCAATACCATCAGCTATTTGGTCAAAGACCCGAACTCGTCGGCATGCGCTGTCATTGATTCAGTATTGGATCTGGACTATGCCTCCGGGCGGATCTCTTATACAGGCGCCGACAAGATCATCGCCCAGATTCGTGATCAGGGGTTGGAACTGACCTGGTTGATCGAGACGCATGTGCATGCGGATCACTTATCGGCCGCGCCGTATATCCAAAGCAAACTCGGCGGCAAGATTGGTATTGGCAAGCAGATCAAAGTGGTACAGGAGGTTTTCGGCAAAGTCTTCAACGAAGGGACGGATTTTGAACGTGATGGCAGTCAGTTCGATGAATTATTTGAGGACGGTTCAAGTTATCAGATAGGGTCGATGACCGCGACCGCAATGGCCACGCCCGGACACACGCCGGCCTGCATGGTGCATGTCATTGGTAATGCGGCGTTTGTCGGCGATACCTTGTTCATGCCAGACGGTGGCTCCGCGAGAGCCGATTTTCCTGGCGGCGATGCAGGCGTGCTCTATGACTCGATTCAACGAGTTCTGTCATTGCCCGACTCGATGCGCCTGTTCATGTGCCATGACTATGGGCCAGATGGCCGCGCGATCGCCTGGGAAACCACGGTTGCCCAGGAGAAACAAAACAACATCCATGTCGGCGCCGGCAAGACCCGGGAACAGTTTGTGGTGTTTCGCTCTGAACGGGATGCAACCCTGGGCATGCCCAGGCTCATTCTTCCGTCGCTGCAAGTCAATATGAGAGCAGGGCAGTTGCCAACGGATGCTGACGGCAACCTGATGTTGAAAGTGCCGCTTAACGCGCTCTGATCAACAATTTCCGATAACCCCTCCCGGACGCTCACATGAAAACCAAGTCTTTGACTGATGAGTTATCAATCTCCGCGCAGGTGACCGCGGCGGACCTCCCCATGCTTGCGGCGAACGGGGTTCGTTCGATCATTTGCAACCGCCCCGACGGCGAAGCGGCTGATCAGCCGACATTCTCTGAAATTCAAACGGCTGCCAAGCAGACCGGAATACAGGTTCAGTATCAACCAGTCGCAGCCGGCAAAGTCAGCGATGATGATGCCAGGGACTTTGGCGAGCTGATGCGGACGCTGCCCAGGCCCATACATGCCTATTGTCGTACCGGGACGCGCTCGGCAACGCTGTGGTCACTCAGTGAGGCTCGGCATCGGCCGGTCGCCGAGATTCTGGCGCTGACCAAGGCAGCAGATATTGATGTGTCAGGCGTGGTGCGGCGCATTGCCAACGGCGGGAAAACCCCTACTGATACCGGCGACGCGAGTTTTGATATTGTCATTGTCGGTGCAGGTGCAGCCGGTATCTCGGTTGCTGCGAGTTTGCAGTCCCGCCAGGCTGATCTGAATATTGCGGTCGTCGATCCGGCGGACGTTCATTATTACCAGCCGGGTTGGACAATGGTGGGCGGCGGTATTTTTGAGCCAGCGGAAACCGCTCGCACGATGGGCTCAGTTATTCCGGCGGGCGTTCACTGGCTAAAGGCCGCTGTGGCCGCTTTCGAACCCAAGAGTGATGCAGTCATTCTGGATGGCTGCCGGGTCGTCAAGTACAAGCGCCTGATCGTCTGTCCGGGTATCAAGCTGGACTGGCATCGGGTAGAGGGCCTGGTCGAAACGCTTGGTAGTCATGGGGTTACCTCCAACTATCGCTACGATCTGGCGCCTTATACCTGGGAGCTGGTCAGGTCGATGCGTGCCGGTCGGGCATTGTTTACCCAGCCCCCTATGCCGATCAAATGCGCCGGCGCCCCGCAAAAAGCCTTATATCTGTCAGGCGATCACTGGTGGCGACAAGGCGTGCTGAGCGATATTGAAATTGAGTTTCACAATGCCGGCGGCGTTCTCTTTGGCATCAAAGACTATGTACCGGCGCTTCAGAAATATATCGAAAAGTATCAGGCCGGGGTTAACTTTTTCAGTAACCTGGTCGCGGTTGACGGGCCGGCAAAGAAAGCCTGGTTCGATGTCGGCAAGCCTGATACTGAGGTAAACCGGGTGTCGGTTGAGTTCGACATGATGCATGTTTGCCCGCCGCAGACTGCGCCCGATTTCATTCGGGTCTCACCGCTGGCAAATCCGGCCGGATGGGTCGATATTGATCAAAGTACTTTGCGTCATCAGATGTTCGACAATATCTGGTCTCTCGGTGACGTCACCAGCGCACCCAATGCCAAGACAGCGGCGGCTGCCCGCAAGCAGGCGCCGGTTGTCGCCGCCAACGTGATTGCCGACATCCAGGGTAAGTCTCCGGTAGCGGTCTACGACGGCTATGGCTCTTGTCCCTTGACCGTTGAACGCGGCAAAATCGTGTTGGCGGAGTTTGGATATGGGGGCGCACTATTGCCTAGTTTTCCAAAGTGGCTGGTTGACGGTACGCAGCCGTCACGAGCTGCCTGGCTGCTAAAAGAGCGTATTTTGCCGCCCGTTTACTGGAAGGCTATGCTGCGGGGCAAAGAGTGGATGGCCAGGCCGGAGAAGGTCACCGTTTCCTGAGGTGTCTTTGGAAATAAAGCAGTTCTTGCCGATTCTCGATTGGGGTGCACGCTACGATCGATCCGTTCTGGTCAGTGATCTGATTGCGGCGGTGATCGTCACGATCATGCTGATCCCGCAGTCGCTCGCCTATGCGTTGCTCGCGGGCCTGCCCCCTGAGGCCGGCTTGTATGCATCGATTCTGCCCATTATTCTCTACGCCATATTCGGCACCAGCCGTGCACTGGCGGTTGGCCCGGTAGCGGTTGTCTCGCTGATGACGGCGGCTGCGATTGGCGATATTGCGCAAAGCGGGACGGCCGGTTATGCGGTCGCAGCGTTGACTCTTGCGGGCATGTCCGGCGGCATATTGCTACTGATGGGTTTCTTACGACTGGGGTTTCTGGCGAACCTGCTTTCCCATCCGGTCATTGCCGGGTTTATCACCGCGTCCGGAGTTCTGATTGCGACCAGCCAACTCAAACATATTCTGGGGATTGATGCTGCCGGTCACACCCTGATTGAGCTGGTCGGATCGCTGGTGGCGAATGTACAGGCAACTCACTGGCCGACGCTGTTAATCGGCGTCAGCGCAACCGGGTTTCTGTTTTGGGTGCGGGGCGGGCTCAAGCCTCTTTTGCTAAAGCTTGGGGTAAACGCCGGCCTGGCTGATGGCTTGACCAAAGTCGGACCGGTTATCGCGGTTGCGGCGACGACCGCCGTCGTCTGGTGGCTCGGTCTTGGCGCTGCGGGCGTCAGGATTGTCGGCGATGTACCTCAGGGGCTGCCGCCGCTGACGCTGCCTTCTGCCTCGGTCGGATTAATGGCGGAGCTGATTGTGCCGGCCTTGTTGATTTCATTGATCGGGTTTGTCGAGTCCATTTCAGTCGCGCAGACGTTGGCGGCCAAGCGGCGTCAGCGGATCGATCCCGACCAGGAATTGATCGGCCTGGGCGCGGCGAATGTCGGCGCCGCTCTGACCGGCGGATTTCCGGTGACTGGCGGATTCTCCCGTTCAGTGGTCAACTTTGATGCCGGGGCGAAAACACCTGCCGCTGGCGCATTCACTGCACTCGGTTTGATGCTGGCCGCGTTAACCCTGACGCCGCTGATTTTTTTCCTGCCCAAAGCGACTCTGGCTGCGACGATTATCGTTGCCGTGTTGTCGCTGGTTGATTTTTCAATACTGGGTCGTACCTGGCGGTATTCAAAACCAGACTTTGCCGCCGTGAGCGCCACCGTGGTGCTCACGCTTGCTCTGGGCGTTGAAGTAGGTGTTGTTTCCGGGGTGTTGGTCTCTATCGCCATGTTTTTGTTCAAGACCTCGCGCCCGCATATCGCAGAGGTCGGTCAGGTTCCGGGCACCGAACATTTCCGCAATATAGAACGCCATGATGTCCAAACGACTGAGCGCCTGCTGACGCTGCGGGTCGATGAAAGCCTCTACTTTGCCAACGCGCGTTATCTCGAAGACTACATCCTGGCGCGGGTCGTGGGAGCGCCATCCATACGGCATCTCGTGTTGATGTGTTCGGCTGTTAACGAAATCGACATGAGCGCGCTCGAATCCCTGGAGGCGATCAATCACAGGCTTGAGGAGCTTGGCATCCAGCTCCACTTGTCGGAAGTCAAAGGCCCGGTAATGGACCGCTTGTCGCGAAGCGATTTTCTGGAAGCGCTTACGGGTCAGGTTTTTCTGTCTCAGCATGCTGCCTATCAGGCGCTGAAAGCCAACTAACGCCAGTTAGGGTAATCTTTCGGCCTCATAAACAGACTGGCTGTGCCTCATGAATACGCAGAAAATCGTCGGCTGGGGACATACCCCGTTTGGCAAACTCGACAACACCAATCTCGAACAGCTTATCCGTGATGCGGTTAATCCTGCTCTTGAGACCGCCGGTCTTGAGCCGTCTGATATCGACGGCATTTTCGTTGGGCATTTCAATGCCGGCTTTTCGCAACAGGATTTTGGCGCGTCACTGGTTGCGGTCGCGATTCCTGAATTCCGTCATACGCCGGCGGTACGCACGGAGAACGCCTGCGCGACAGGTTCTGCCGCAATCTGGACGGCGCTCGATGCTTTGGCCAGCGGCCGGATGAACCGGGTGCTTGTGGTGGGTATGGAAATGATGAATACCCTGTCGGGACAGCAGATTGGCGAAACCCTGCTCAAATGCTCTTATGTCAAAGAAGAAGGTGATACGCCGGGCGGCTTTGCGGGCGTATTTGGCAAGATTGCCGGGAGTTACTTCGAACGCTTCGGCGATCAGTCGGATGCACTGGCCGCGATTTCTGCAAAGAACCATAGCAACGGCATGCATAACCCCTATGCCCACATGCGCCGCGATTTCGGATTCGACTTCTGCCGCAATCCTTCCGACAAGAACCCGTTTGTGGCCGGTCCGCTCAAGCGTTCGGATTGCTCACTGGTCTCGGATGGCGCGGCTGCGCTGGTGTTGTCCAATGAGGCATTGCCGGGAGCACAGGTCGCACCGGTGACCTGGCGATCCCGTACTCATGTCAATGATTTTCTGCCATTGTCACGTCGTGACCCGACTCGTTTCGTCGGCTGCGAAATGGCTTGGAGTAAAGGGTTGGCGAATGCCGGAGTTTCACTGGATCAGTTGCAGTTCGTTGAGACTCACGACTGCTTCACAGTCGCAGAGCTGCTCGAATACGAAGCAATGGGACTGGCTGAACATGGCAAGGGCGCGCAGGTAATTCTTGATGGTGTCACCCAGAAAGATGGCAGGCTGCCGGTGAATCCGTCAGGTGGCCTGAAGTCAAAAGGTCATCCGATTGGCGCGACCGGCGTGTCGCAACATGTCATGGCCGCCATGCAATTGTCAGGGCAGGCCGGCGATATGCAAGTGAATAACGCCGGGCTGGGCGCGGTTTTCAATATGGGGGGGTCGTCAGTTGCCAACTACCTCAGCATTCTGCAAGCGTCATGAACGCTGCTCAGGTAATGAATCTGGCGCAATTGCTTCGCCAGACGGCGCGTCAGTTTCCAGATCTTCCCGGTCTGATTCATGGCGATACCCATCTGACCTGGCGCCAGCTCGACGAACGGGTTGATGCGTTGGTTGCGGCGTTGCGCCAGAAGGGCTTGCAGCAAGGCGATCGTATCCTGGTTCAGTCGCGCAATAACCTGGCCTTGTTCGAAAGTTGCTGGGTGGCTTTCAGGATGGGCTGCGTCTGGGTGCCAACCAATTTCCGGCTGACGCCGCCCGAGGTGGCATATCTCGGCAAATCCAGCGGTGCTGTTGCAATGCTGGCAGAACCCGACTTCGCCGAGCATGTGCAAGCAGTCAGTGCGGCTTCTGATTCACTGACTCATGTGGTCTGGATCGGCGAGTCTGCGGCAGATGGCATGACGGGTGACGTCTATGAAGACCTCGTTAGCCGGCATCTGGGTCAGCAAGCCGACGAGTCGGTTGTCGGGGCGGACGATCCGCTCTGGTTTTTCTATACCTCCGGGACCACGGGCGCACCCAAGGCTGGCATTCTGACCCATGGTCAGATGGCGTTTGTCGTCACCAATCACCTGGCCGATCTGATTCCGGGTACGACCGAAAAAGACTGTTCCATCGCGGTTGCTCCGCTCTCGCACGGGGCGGGTATTCACATGTTGCTCAATGTGGCGCGTGGCGCCGCGACGGTTCTGCCCGAGAGTGACCGGCTGGTTCCCGAAGAGGTCTGGCGCCTGGTTGAGAAGCACAAGGTATCGAATCTGTTTACGGTGCCAACGATCGTCAAGCGGCTGGTCGAGGACTCGTCCGTTGATCAGTTCGATCATTCGTCGTTGCGATATCTGATTTACGCGGGCGCACCGATGTACCGCTCAGACCAAAAGTTCGCCCTGGAAAAACTCGGTAAGGTTCTGGTCCAGTATTTTGGTCTCGGTGAAGTCACCGGATGCATAACCGTGCTCAATCGGGAATCCCATAGCGCTGATGACGACGACCCCGATGCCAATGTCGGTTCATGCGGACGACCGCGCACCGGGATGGAAGTAGGCATTCTCGATGAGCAGTTGCAGCGTTTGCCAGTCGGTGAGGTGGGTGAAATCTGTTGTCGGGGGCCGGCTGTTTTCGCAGGCTATCACGCCAACGATGAAGCCACCGCCAAAGCATTGCGGGGCGGCTGGTTTCATACCGGCGATCTGGGCCGCATCGATGAACGGGGCTTTCTGACTATTACAGGCCGGGAGTCCGATATGTATATTTCGGGTGGCTCCAATGTCTACCCGCGCGAGGTTGAGGAAGTCCTGCTCAGCCACTCCGAGGTGGCAGAGGTCGCAGTACTCGGGGTTCCCGATCAGAAGTGGGGAGAGGTCGGACTGGCGGTCGTCGTGCCTCGTAATCCGGCCGAACCGCCCGCCGCGCACCAATTGCTCGCTCACCTCGAAGGACGTTGCGCACGCTATCGATGGCCAGCCAGTTTTGTGATCTGGCCGGCTTTGCCGAAGTCTGGTTATGGCAAGGTCACGAAGAAAATCATTCGAGAGCAGCTGATTGAAAGGGGCGAACTTTCTGTCTGATTCTGTTCGGCCAGGGTGCGGTCAGTCCAGTGGTGCCTGCAACACGAGTTGGCCGACTGTCTGCATCTTGAAATGCTGTTGATCAACTCCCGGGCCTTTGAAGTCAATACTGCGGCGTATCAGCGCGTAAGTCAGTTGCCAGCGTTCTCCGATCGAAGCGGTCAGCCCGATAAACACATCGCCCTGGAGCGGTTGCGAACTGACCCGGCTCTGGTAGCCATAGGTGTCGCCGTCGATACTGGCGTCATAGGCTACCGCACGTAAAGACGCGCCGGCAATGACTCCCCAGTGCCTGACCTTGCGAACAATCGGGTTGGCCAGGCGCGCCGGTCGCGGCATATTCATTTGGCGGGCGTCCGGCCCCGCAGCCACGGCAAGCCCGATACCGGCCTGAGTCAGCAGATTGCCAACAGACAGTTCGTAGCGGGCATTCAACACCAACGGTGTGCGGCCTTCCGGATCAGCTTTCGCCAACTGAGTTGTACAGGCGAGATGCAGGTTAATGCCCAGTCGCGGCCGAATCTGATTGCCCCATATCTGGACCTGGGCCACGCCCAGAATGTCATGCAAACCGTTTTGAACTTGTTCGCCCAGCGCGGCCGGTCCGGTAATGCCGATTTCCAACTTCGCCATGGCGTGATTGCTCTTGCCGCCCACAGAGCGGCTGATTACACTCTGCCCGGCTTGCAGATAAAGCAATGCCCCCAGCGGCCTGTCGTCGGGGTCTACAGTGGTATTGAGTCGTGAGTTCTGAGAGTAGATATCCTGGCCAAGAGAGATGAACCGTCTTGCTGCCGGGTTGCCCAGACTGCCCGGCAACCGCAGACAATTAGCCGGGGCAAAGCGACGATTTGACTGTGCGCGACGGAGCCAGTCGATACGCCCTCCGCTTGAATACCACCGGTCATCGGGTCGATTGCCGGTGAATTCGTCATTGTCAACATGGATGGCCAACCGGGACAGATCCGGCCAGTCGGCCGCTGCGGCGGGAAACGCACCGAGCGCCAGAAGACAGGCAAGCAGGTCAATGCCGATACGAGCCTTGAGACTTGATTGAAGCATGCCGCAATTCTCGCAGCTTTCGGCACTCGTTGGTCATTACACCTGAAATACTTTTGGGGTGCCTGCTGGGAATCAACGGCCGCTTCAGAAGGCTGAATGGAGGCGCCCGCGGCCGACCTGCGGCGGGTTGTTTAATCCAGACAAGCAATACCGCCACTGACCGCGCCTGGGGGCGCGTCTGTCCGGCCGATCAACCGTTCGTGGCTCGGCGGATGAGAATGGCATGATGAGATTGTTTCCACGTGCCAGCAAGCCAGCGAGCCCTTCGCAGACGGCCAGCTCGGGCTCCAGCGATTGGCTGGCGCCTGATTTGCCGCGCGTATCGGCAAGCGGTTGCCTGTTGGTCTTCAGTCTGTTGCTGATCATCACTCAAGCTGGCATGGGCAGTCTGCTCTGGAGCAATCTTCAGTCCAAACTCTCGACCGAGGCGCAGATGCGGATTGCCGCGTTTGACAGCATGATCGGGCGCACGATTACAGACCTCCAGAGAACCGGCGCCCTGATGCTTGCCAATTGCAACTCCGGCGGACGGGAAGTCCTCATTCAGCAAAGCCTGCAGAGCAAAATTGTCAGCCAGATTCACTGGGCGCCTGCCGGCGGCTTCGGGACTTGCTCACCAATTGAATCAGATCAACTTCGAATCGCCCATGACTTAGACCTGGTCCGCTCGCAGACCGACAACCTGGGTCAGGACGTCATCCTGAGTAGTAACCAGACCAGTCTGCTGATTGGCTGGCCTCTGAAGACTGGGGGATACCTCATCGGAGAGATTGCCCACAACCGTGCGCTTGCCGTGCTGGGCCTTAACAACAGCCGAGAATTGCGGGCTGTCACCCGTCGCTGGGATGGTCCGGTCCTGAGCGATTCCGCTGGTCTGATTGAACCAATGACTCCGGTCTCCCGGTCTGATCTAGGCGGGCCTGCTTCTGCCTGGCCACTGATTCAGATGATTCGGGTAACCGTGCAAAGCGACCGTTTCCCTCTGGCAGTTGAGATGCTCACCACGCCGGTCGCGTTGTTGAAATCAGCCTCGCGCTATGCATTGGCTGGCCTGGCTTTGGCCGTTGTGGTCACGTTGATTGTGATTGCATTTGCCAATGTCGCGCTGGCCAGAAGAATCAGTCTGGAGCGGCGCCTGAAGATCGCGCTTCGCAAGCGTCAGTTCGAACCGGTCATTCAGCCCATTGTCGACGCGCAGACCGGGATTTGCCGGGGGGGCGAAGTCTTAATGCGGTGGCGGCATCCCGCCCGCGGGCTCCTCGCGCCGGCCGAATTTCTGGGTCTGGCAGACAAGATGGGCCTGACAGCGGAAATGACGATGATGATCATCGCGCGGGCTAGAGATCAGTTGATTCCGGTGCTGAAGAACCATCCCGAACTGTATTTTTCATTCAATGTCGAAGCGTCGCAGCTCCGCGACCCGGCTTTCGGACGGCAACTTGAGCAGTTGTTTGAGTCAGACGACGTTCAACCGACGAATGTGGTTCTTGAACTGGTTGAGAGAGAAGCGATCGACGCACAGGCAAGAGTGGCACTGGCACGCCTGCGAGGCAAAGGATATCGGGTCGCGATTGATGACTTTGGTACTGGACAGAGTTCACTGGCCCTACTGTCTGAAATTGAATTCGACGTCTTGAAGATCGACCGGAGTTTTATCACTTCAATCGGCGATACGGATGTTGGCCGGCCGGTGCTCGATGCGATTCTGGAGTTGGCCCGGCAATTGAACGTCGGCACCATTGCAGAAGGTGTTGAAACGCCAGAGCAGCACGCTTTACTGGTTGAAGGAGGCGTGAAGTCGATTCAAGGGTATCTCGTGAGCAAGCCAATGCCAGTCGCCCAGTTCGGGCAATGGTTGTACTCGCGCAAGAACCACAAAGCCTACGCCAGATCAGAGAATGACCCGACAGCGAGACCGGCACCGGAGCGTCTTTCTTCGTCAGCGACGCCAACAGTTACCGCTAATCCGTTTATCGCCGATGCGCTGGCCGATGACGCAGCAGATGAAGCGACTTCTGCCGATGGGGTATATGCCCGCCACGCTACAAAAAAGGAACGTTTTCCGCAGAACAGTCCCCGCAGGCAATGGGCCAATCATTTTGCCAGTGACATGAACGCTTTCGTCCCGATATGAACGCTCCAACTCTTGCCCGTCACCTGCAGCGTCGAGATCCGCCCAGTACCAGTCCGACCGGAATCTCAACTGTCAATATCGACGATCTGGCTGCTGTCACGCGTCTGATCGGCCGTGACCCGGATTTTGAAATTCGCGATCATTACTATCGTCTGCGGCGCTATAAGTCGTGCTTTTACGGCAAAGCGCTGGTGGACTATCTTGGCACAACGTTTCAGATCAGTCGTGGTCAGGCGTTGCGCCTGGGGCAGCAACTGGAGGCAAGCGATTACTTGCTGCATGTGGCAGGCGAGCACCCGTTCAAGGACGAACACCTGCTTTTTCGGATCGGCCCCGGCCCACAGGGGATTCAAGTGGCTGACCCGGGGCTTGACCTGATTTACCTGGCCGAGCTGGCGCAGGCAATGAGAGGCAAAGACGGACTGTCGTATGGGCCCCGCTATCGCCGGTTCGTTCGATTCCCCAATTGTTTTCGCGGTCAGGAGGCGGTGACCTGGATCGCGCGCTATTGCGACGTGTCGCGCGAACGTGCCGTGCAGATTGGCAGTGGCATGTTAAGAGCCAACTATATTCAGCATCTCTACGATGAGCACTCGTTTCAGGATGGCAATCTGCTCTATCAGTTCATTTGATCTGACTGGATAGTCCAGCTTTTTCGGGCGATAACTTGAGCTGATATAAACTGACTGCGCATAGGAGGAGACATGAGCGCAGAACTTCAAGACAAAGTTATCGTAGTTACCGGTGCCGGCCAGGGGATTGGCCGCGAGTTTGCTCTGGCCGCTGCGGCCGCCGGAGCCAAGGTGGTAGTCAATGACCTGGGGACATCAGCCAGCGGCGAGGGTGAGGACGCCAGCGCAGCCGGAGTCGTCGCCGATGAGATCATCGCCGCGGGCGGCAAAGCGGTACCCAGCACTGACAGTGTTGCCGAGTGGCAATCAGCCAATCAAATCATCAAGACGGCTATAGATCACTTTGGTCGGGTAGACGGTGTCATCAATAACGCCGGCATCCTGCGCGACCGGATGTTCTTCAAGATGAATCTCGAAGAATGGCAGTCAGTAATCAATGTTCACCTGAGCGGCAGCTTCTTTGTCTCCAGAGCGGCTGCGAACTATTTTCGAGATCAGGGAAGCGGCGCTTATATCCACATGACGTCTACTTCCGGGTTGGTCGGTAATTTCGGCCAGGCCAATTACGCGGCCGCCAAGATGGGCATCGTTGGCTTGTCGAAATCGATTGCCCTTGACATGTCACGCGCAAACGTCCGCTCGAACTGCATTTCGCCGTTCGCCTGGAGCCGCCTGATTGGCACTATTCCGAGTGAAACTGAAGCAGAGAAAGAGCGGGTTGAGCGCATGAAGCGCATGCAGGCCAATCAGATTGCGCCGCTTGCCGTGTACCTGATGTCTGATGAAGCCCAGGACATCACCGGCCAGATCTTTGGCGTAAGGGCCAATGAGATATTCCTGTTCAATCACAACCGGCCGGTTCGCACTGTGCATCGCGGCGAGGGCTGGACGCCAAAGACCATAGGTGAACATGCGATGGCTGCGTTGCGCCCATCACTGATTCCGCTTGAACGCTCACCGGAAGTGTTTTGCTGGGATCCGGTTTAAGCCAGCTTATTCCTCTGGAGACGACATGACGATCAACTATCAGAAGCTTAAGGCATGGCCGTTTGAAACGGTGCGCCATCACTACGATTGGAAAGACGCTGCGCTCTATGCCCTGAGCATCGGGTATGCCGCTGATCCAATGAATGAATCCGAGCTGAAATTCGTATATGAAGGGGTTGCCGGCGCCGAGGCCGATGGCAAAGGTGAACTGATTGCCGTGCCGACAATGGCTGTTGTTCTGGCAACGCCGGGGTTCTGGCCCAAACATCCTGACTCCGGCATTGACTGGGTTAAGGTGCTTCACGGCGAGCAGCAACTGACCTTGCACAAGCCGCTGCCGGCTAGCGCGACGCTGCTCAGTACGAATTCAATTGAAAAAATCATCGATAAAGGTGAGGGTCGGGGCGCCATTCTGGTTCAGCAACGTCAGTTGCTCGATGAAGCTACCGGTGATCTGATCGCTACTGTAGAGTCGCTGACCTTTTGTCGTGGCGATGGTGGGTTTTCAGCATTGCCTGACAACGGCCCGGCGGGTGGTGATGAGCCGGCCGCGCCAAAGCCGAAAGTGCCTGAGCGCGCGCCTGATCTGAGTTGCGAACTGAAAGTGCCGGCGAATACGGCGCTTTTCTATCGGCTGTGCGCTGATCTGAATCCTTTGCATGCCGATCCGAAAGTGGCTGCTGACGCTGGGTTCAAGCAACCCATCCTGCACGGGCTGGCAAGCTACGGAGTCGCAGCGCATGCCATTCTCAAAACCTGTTGTGATCTGGATCCCGCCCGACTGAAATCGATTGGCTTGCGCTTCAGCTCACCGGTTTATCCGGGCGAAACCCTGATCACTGATATCTGGAAAACCGATCTGGGGATTCAGTTTCAGACACGGGTCGCCGAGCGCGACATAGTTGCCCTGTCTCATGGCATTGCCCAGGTTGCAGACTAACCGTTCATAGTGCGCGGATCACGCGCGCCAACAATCCGTCCACCGCATCTGCTTTGATCCAGCGCGTCACCACAATGACATTCTGGGTTGGCAGGTGCGCGACGACCGAACTACCTGCGCCGATGCCGCAATAAGTATCTTCCGGGGCAGATGGAAACAAATCCAAGGCGCTGTTCAGCCAGACCAGGTAGCCGTAAAACGGGGCAATTGAACACGGTGTGCGCATCTGTTCAAGCCACCTGGCCGACAAAATCTGACGGCCTTGCCAGATGCCGTTAGCCATCAGCAGGCGAGCGATCAGGGATTGATCGAGCGCACTGATCTGGATGCCGCCGCCCCAATGACTCCCGCCGGGAACGCTCTGGATTTTTTCGCCGGCCACGTCGATCCAGCTATTGTCGTAACCGTGCCAACGCCAGGTATCAGACAAGCCTAGCGGCTGGCCGATAAATTCATCGAACACGGCGGGCAGGGCGCGACCGAAAAGATGCGCCAGTGCAAGCGACAACTGGTTGATACGAACATCGTTGTATTCCCAGTAGGTTCCTGGTTGGCTGGCGGGGCGTTCAGTGCCTTTGCCCGGCCAACTGGCCGGATCGGGCAGCGGCGGTTCGAATGACAGACGCCGGTAATGATCAACCTGATCGGAAACAGAAAACAATTCACCGCGCCATTCGCTCGTTTGTTGCAGCAAATGCTCCCAGGTGATGGCCCGGTTCTGCTCGCTGTCAAAACCGATGCCTGGCAGGGTCCGGCTGACCGGTTCCGAGGTCGATTTCAGCAAACCCTGATCAAAGGCTATCCCGGCCAACAACGCGAGATAAGTCTTGGCGATACTAAATGTCAGATCTGCCCGATCAGGCGTTCCCCACCGACACTGCTCGATACCATTCCGGAGCACCAGGCCACTGGCCGGACCGCGATCAAAGACCGGCCCTAGCAGACGGTTCCAGGGCGGGAGATCGTTCAGATGAATGCCCCAGTTGTCTGCGTCGATCGACGGGTCCCGAGCCCAATCGGTTTCGTGTGCGCGGGCATAGTCGCGTACGTCGGCCCAGTTGGGGTGATGTTTTGTATCGGAAGTCATCGGCGTGTCTCTGTTCGCGGGAATTGGTTCAACACTTGGTACAGTAGCAGTCCTGCCACCGCCTGACTTTCGACTCGACCGATACCTGCCAATGACAATCAACCCCGCACCAGTGTTTCCCGCTCCACGACTTTCATGGTTGCTGGCGGCCGCAGTGGTGGCGTTGCTCGCCGCCTGGATTCGATTTGAACTGGTTGAGCCGTTGGCTCGCTCAGCCGCTTGCGCGGCGGATCCTTCCGTCGCTTTGTGTCAGTTGCGAGCGTTTGTCGTGATGTTGTTTCAGGGCGAACGGGTCGGCTGGGTGGCGCTACTGATCACCGTGCTGGGTGGGCTGGCACGATGGCGCTGGCTGACCGGTGCCGGACTCCTGATTGGCGCCGCCGCCCTGATGCTTTATTCGGTTGAGCCTGCCGCTGCCGCCGTGCTGCTGGCAACCACATTGTTGTTGCGCCGGGCCAGCAAGCCGTAAGCGGCAATCGGCAGTACCAGCGCGCCCAGTGTAATCGCCTGCTGGTTCTCGGGCCATTCATGCCAGAGCATGAATGGCTGGCAGACCGCCGCCACCAGCGATAACCAGCGTTCCTCGCGAGCCTCCTGACTGAACTTCTGCCCGGCAATCCAGAGCGTCAACATGACGGCGGCAGGCAACAGGTACAGGGGGACGGCGAAGCCACGGTAACGGGCGTCAAACGCATGCAACAGCATAAACAAGGCGACTCCGGCCAGCAGGCTGAGTCTGAGCCAGGAGCCTGCCAGCAGCAACAACGACGCGCCGCCTTCATCTTGCCGACGGGCACGCCACTGGCGCCAGGCAGACCGCGCCGGAGCCAGAGATCGGCCGGATCCGGCCAGCGTTGGTAGCAGTAATGCCATCAGCAGACCGGCCACGGCAAAGAGCCCACTCGTTATCCATTCGGCCGGGTAGCGGTTCCAGGTACTCAGATAGTGAACCTGTTGCGGTAGCAACGCGCCAGCGCTGAGGCCGATGACTGCCGCCAGCGCCAGTTTTAATCCGAGTGGCCAGGCGTCTGGCATGTCTTTTTCAGGCTCGTTGAATGGATGCAGACGGTGTAACCCTAATGAGGTTGTAACGAAAGCAATCAACATCAGAGCGGCGCCAAGCAGCGCACTCTGTAAACCCGTCGGATTTTCTGCCACCTCGCCTTGCCAGGGAAATTTTATTTCCCCGGCCGAATCGAGCATTCCCCAGTGACCGCCCATCGCGCCTTCCAGCGCTCTCTTCCAGGGCTGGTCAAAAGATTCAATCAGGTTGTAGTCGATTTTTTTGTCACTCGCAACGGCGACCCAGCCCCGAATAAACTCCGCCTGGGCGAGCCGTCCTGGTGCGGCAGGCCCGCGCTGTCGGCCTGCGCTTGGCCATCCGGTTTCACCAATCATCATCTTGCGGCCGGGAAACTCGTCTTGTACGTGTTCGAAAACATCGACGACATGTTTGACGGCCTGATCGATACCGACCGGTTCATCTTCCCAATACGGCAGGATATGGATGGTCAGATAGTCAACCTGCTCAGCCAGCGGTTTGTTCTTCACCCAGAACTCCCAGACATCGGCGTAAGTCACTGGAATATCTACAGCCTGGCGTACTTCTTTCAGGTAGCTGGCCATGGCGTCGCGGGTTTGTTCACGCCGCAGCAACACCTCGTTGCCGACGATCAGGCCGCGGATCGTGTCAGGGAATTGATTGGCCAGCTTGATGCCTGAGTCGATTTCAAGCTGATTGCTGACCGGATCGCGTCCAATCCACACGCCCAGAATGACCTTCATTCCTAATTCGCGAGCAATTTTGGGCACGGCTTCAAGGCCGCTTTGCGATGAATAGGTGCGGATGCACCCTGTTAGTGAGGTCAACAGGGTCAGGTCTTCCCTGAGCCGCGACTCACTGACACGGTGTCCGGGATCAAACGGTGTTTCTCCTGGCTTGCGATACGGCGCGTACGAGACACAGGCAATTTTTTTGGCGCCGGCTTCTGTCAACGCGACGGGCTGGGCATCGTTCTTGCTGTGGGTCAGCCAGAACAAACTCAGGGCAGTGAAGATGGCAATACAGATTAAAGCTCTCAAAATCACGAAATCTCAGTCGAAACAATGGAAACGATCACTTACATATTCGGATCGTTAAACGATTTGGGGGTGTTCTACACTCCGGTCGAGTCACCCAGAACATGAGCAATCATATTCTGCACTGACCTCGAAACGAGTTCTCCGGGATTTGGCATTGTTGAAGGTTTTGCCTGTCCGGAGCTGGTAGCTCGGTCGATACAAGCTGCGCGAACGTGCGCGTATGAACCTGCACGAGCCTGCAATTTTGGCCTTTGGCCGTGCAATGAAGACCGACTCATCGGTGCGCTTGCAGCCGGTCGGTAATGCCTCAGCGAAAACACGTCTGCAAACAGGTGTTGTGTTGAGGGTTGTAGAAAACGCAAAGGATCCAGTCGCTGCCGACAGGCAGCGTCATAGAAGTTTTGACGTCAGCCTCGTAGGAATCGTCGCCTCCATGAAAAGTAATTTATACGCCGGTATCAGCACTTCCGATCTTGCCCTGACTCAGGGGCAGGCTAACGGGCGCGTCAAGCCGGCCATCGATACCTCCAATTCCCGCCTCTGGCTGAGCCGCACGAGCCGCGCCGTGCTCAGTCTGATGATGGCCGCAGTGATCGCTCTTGCCGTTTCGGCCGCGAATATGGGCTTGTGGCAAGCCAGTAATCCGACCATCAGCGCGCCCGATGCTGAAGGTCCGATCGCCGGCCTCGCATACAACGCATTCGGTCGTTGGGATAGCCCGCTGACGCAGACTTATCCGGACGACGAGTCGATCCATCGAGACATGGCCTTGCTGGCATCCCATACACAACGCTTGCGAACTTACAGCTCGTCAGAAATGCCGCAGTTGCCCGGCATTGCCGCAACCTACGGTCTGAAGCTGACGGCCGGGGTCTGGATTGATTTGCGTGAGCAGAACAATCAGAAGGAGATTGCCGCTGCGATTGCCGCCGCCAAAGAGAACCGCAACATTGAACGCATCATGGTCGGAAACGAGACCATTCTCAGCGGCTTTATCACTCCTGAGCGCATGATCGGCTACCTCAAACAGATCCGTGAGGCTGTCGGCGTACCGGTTTCGACGGCTGAACCGTGGCATGTCTGGCTGAGCCATCCTGAACTCGCAGAGCATGTTGACTTCATCGCCGTGCACTTGCTGCCGTACTGGGAGGGGGTGCCCGAAACCATGGCGGTCGACTATGCGATGACCCGCTTTGAAGAAGTCAAACGACGCTTTCCCGGCAAACATGTCGTCATTGGCGAGATTGGCTGGCCCAGTCAGGGTGACCGCTTTGACACTGCTACTGCCAGCAGTGCCCGTCAGGCAATCTTCCTGCGTGACTTCCTGGCGCGCAGCAAAGGGCAGAACTGGGATTACTTCCTGATGGAAGGCATTGACCAACCCTGGAAGAGAGCGACTGAGGGACGGGTCGGTTCTTACTGGGGCATGTTTAACGCCGACCGCGAGTTGAAATTCCCGTTGAGCGGGCCGATCGAAACCGATTCGCGCTGGGAATCAAAAGCCATTATCGCGTCAGTGCTCGCACTGGTTCCGATGCTGGCTTTCCTGATCGCTTTTCGTGGCATGCGTTTGTCCAGCCGGGTGTTTTACTCGGTGTTGATCCAGGCAATTGTGTCATTGACGGTCTGGATTCTCGCCATCCCGGCTGAGTACTACATGCGCCCGGTTGACTGGATTGGCGTTGCGGTTCTGTTGCCCACACTGGCCATGATGGTGTTGATCCTGTTGGCCAACGGTTTCGAATTCGCCGAGATGTTCTGGAAGGGCAATCTGCGCCGCAACTTCGAAGCCAAGCCGATGGCGCCAAACCATCGCCAGCCCAAAGTGTCGGTTCACCTGGCCTGTTGTAATGAACCCCCTGAAATGGTGATTGGCACGATCAACAGTCTGCGCAACCTGCGTTATGACAACTTTGAAGTGCTGGTCGTTGACAACAACACCCGTGATGACGCCCTGTGGCAGCCGGTCCGTGACCACATGGCCACCCTGGGTGAGAACTTCAAGTTTTTTCACCTGCCTGTCTGGGAGGGGTATAAAGCCGGCGCGCTGAATTTCGCGTTGGATCACACCGACCCGGATGCCGAGATTATCGGTGTCGTTGACGCCGACTATGAAGTTAACCCGGACTGGCTCAGTGGCCTGGTCTGCAAGTTTGACGATGATGACGTTGCGGTGGTTCAGGCGCCTCAGGCGCACCGCGACTGGCATCGACAGGCTTTCCGCCGCATGATGAACTTCGAATTTGACGGCTTCTTCCGGGTGGGCATGCATCACCGCAATGAGCGTGACGCGATCATTCAGCACGGCACCATGTCTCTGATTCGCGCCGAGGCCTTGTATTCGCACGGGAAGTGGTCCGAGTGGTGCATCTGCGAAGACACCGAACTGGGACTGCGCCTGATGAAAGCCGGCCTCAAAACCGTCTATGTCGATGAAGTGATGGGTCGCGGTCTGACACCGGACACTTTCTCTGCTTTCCGCAAGCAACGTCGCCGCTGGGCTCAGGGTGCCATGCAGATCATGAAGGCACATGCCGGTTCCCTGTTCAAGGGTTCCGCAGATCTGGACGAGCAAGGTCAGCCGACCCGCAAGCTCACCGGCGGTCAGCGCTATCACTTCGTGGCCGGTTGGATGTCATGGTTTGGTGATGCCTTGCATCTGGTGTTTGCTTTCAGCGCAATGTTCTGGACCGTCGGGATCATCTGGGCGCCGCATCTGTTCAGCCTGCCCATCGTCTTGTTCATGTTGCCGGTCTTCGTGTTTTTCGTCGGCAAGGCCTTGATGGGCCCGCTGCTGTACTGGCGCCGCGTGCCTTGTAGTCTGAGCGATGTTGCCGGATCGGCGCTGGCCGGCATGGCGTTATCGCACGGCATCGCCCTTGGCGTGTTCACTGGCTTGTGCAAACGGACTGCAGTCTTTGAAATTACCGAAAAAGCCGGCGGGGCTGGCACTAGTGCGAATCCCACTCAGCCTGTATCGGCCGGCCTGAAAAACAGCCATACCCACGCCGCGACAGCATCGCCAGCGCAGCTCAGAGAGCCCTCAATGGTGCGCAAGGCCTTGAGCCAGGTTCGCGAGGAAGCAGGCTTGTTGCTGGCGCTGATCGTCTGTGTGATTGGTGTGTTTGTGACCCGCCGCCCGGAGCATATTGAAAGCGCGCTCTGGATGTGGATTCTCGCCCTGCAGGCGGTGCCATATCTGGCTGCGGTTATCTGCGCGTTTATCTCGGTCCAGCCGGAAAGATCCGAAAGCAAACCGGTTGTAGCCGGCAATCGGAGCCGGCCTGGCACGCAGCCTGAGCCGGCCGGCTTCGCCGGTGTACCGGTTGGGGTGATGGCCGAAGGTGGCGACTAGTCAGGCGCGCCCGATTCGTCGGTCTCGCCGCCAACCGACAAGACTCTGGCGGCTGCCTGCAGCAGCGCTTCAGGGCCTGCGGCGCCGTTGACGGCCACCTTGTGATTGAAGATAAAAAACGGCACCGCCTCGACGCCTAAATCACGGGCGCTCTGGTCTGCGGCCCGAATCGTTTGATGGACGGATTCGTCATTAATGGCCGCTTCTATTGAGGGTTCGGGGATACCGCCGGCCCGGGCAATCTGAATCAGAGTGGCTTCTTCGGACAGATCAAGCCCGCGCTGGAAATATCCGGTGAACAAGTCCTCGACCACTGAGTCCTGGGCGGACTCAGGCGTCATCGAGACGACCGCATGGGCCCGGATGGTGTTGGGCTGAACGGTAATGCCGGCCAGGTTGAGCGGCAGATCGACTGCCTGTGCTGCCTCAACGACTTGCTGATAAACATCCCCCCCGTCGCCGGCACCGAATTTCGCCTGTAAGTAGGCATTGCGAGCCATTCCTTCCTGTGGGATATCCGGATTGAGCTGAAACGGATGCCAGCGCACGATCGGCGTTGGGAGATCCGGGTAGGTCTGGGCAAACCGGCTTAGCGCCTGCTCAAGCTGTCTTTTGCCAATAAAACACCAGGGGCAGACAACATCTGAAATGACATCAATAACCAATTGGGTGGTTTCGGGCATGGGAGCTGACATGGGCAACCTGACAGTAAGCACTAAACGGGAGGCGCAGTATGCCAGCCGGGTCGCTCAGTCGGCAAATGTCCGGGTGCTTATCGTGCGACCGTCTTCCTCACAGGTCTCGAGGGTCACCTTGAAGCCCCACAGCCGCTGAATGTTCTGCAAGACGCGGTCGGCATCGCCGGTCAGTGGCCGGTCACGGTGAACGCGGTGTGACAAAACCAGGCTCCGGTCGCCGTCTTTGTCATAGCCGATGATCTGGACGTCTGGTAGCTGTGAATCCCGGTTGTATTGCTGGGCCAGCAGTTGGCGCACCCGACGATAGCCGGTTTCATTGTGAATACTGTCCACCTCGAGATAGTCGTTGTTCTTGTGGTCAGCCAGCGCAAAAAGATGGAAGTCCCGGATCAGCTTTGGAGACAGAAACTGCCCGATAAACGATTCGTCCTTGAAGTTGCGCATGGCAAAGTCGAGCGTTTTACGCCAGTCGGAGCCGGCGATATCCGGAAACCATTGACGATCTTCATCGGTCGGCGCTTCGCAGATTCGCTTAATGTCTGTGAACATCGCAAACCCGAGTGCATAAGGGTTGATCCCGCCGTATCCCTGTTGATCAAAACCGCGCTGGGCGACAACATTGGTATGAGATGCCAACACCTCCATCATGAAGCCATCATTCACCTGGCCGTAGTCATATAGCCGGTTCAGCAAGGTGTAGTGCCAGAATGTCGCCCAGCCTTCGTTCATGACCTTGGTCTGGCCTTGTGGATAGAAGTACTGGGCCATTTTGCGAACGATTCGGATGATTTCCCGTTGCCAGCCCTGCAGGCGCGGAGAGAACTTTTCGATGAAATAGAGCAGATTTTCCTGAGGCTCCCCGGTGAGCCCCGGTTCCTGTTCTGACGAGTCTGGTTTTTCCGCTGCGGGCACGGTACGCCAGATTTCGTTGTGTTGACTCCAGGCATACGCCTCCCGTTCCTGCTGGCGGGCAGCTTCCTCGCTGGCTGACAAGGGCTTGGGTCTTGTGTATCGGCTGACGCCAAAGTCCATGAGCGAGTGGCAGGCATCCAGCAGCTCTTCGACTTCCGCTTCACCGTAGCGCCGCTCGCAGTCGAGCACATACTGCCGGGCGAACACCATGTAGTCGATGATGGCGTCTGCATTGGTCCATTGCCTGAACAGGTAGTTGCCTTTGAAGAAGGAGTTATGACCGTAGCAGGCGTGCGCGATGACCAGACCTTGCAAGGGCATCGAGTTTTCTTCCATCAGGTAGGAGATGCAAGGGTCGGAGTTGATCACGATTTCGTAGGCGAGGCCGCGGGCACCTTTTCGGTAGGCCTGTTCACTGGAAATGAATTCTTTGCCAAACGACCAGTGCGGGTAGCTGATAGGCAGGCCGACAGAGGCGTATGCGTCAAGCATTTGTTCGGAGGCAATCACCTCGATCTGGTTTGGGTAACAATCCAGACCGAATTCATTGACCGCAATGTCCGCAATCGCACGGTCGTACTTGTCGATCAGATCGAACGTCCAGTCCGATCCTGTCGAGAGGAGTTCGCGCTTATTCATTGCCCGCTCCTGGGTGAGATGCGTCAGTAGGCACTCAGCTTCTCGCTCTGGCGTGAAAACAAGTCCCGAAAAACCGGATAGATATCCCGGTGCTCTTCAACCTCAACCATCGCAAAGTGATCGCAATCTACCCGGCTATAGGCATTGGAGAGCGTTGACAGACGCAGGCTGCGTTGTTCGGTCACTTCGATATAAGCAAAGTGGCGTGCCAGCGGAAGCAGTTTCTCTTCGAGGAAACTACGGCTCTTTTCCGGGTCGGCGCCAAACGCGTCGCCATCAGAGGCTTGAGCTCCGTAAATGTTCCATTCGGTCGGTGAGTAGCGCTCGTCAATGACGTCGCGCATCAGTTTGAGGGCCGAAAAGACAACAGTGCCGCCAGTCTTTCGGTCGTGGAAAAACTGTTCTTCGTCCACCTCTTCGGCGTCATCCGTGTGGCGAATAAAGACCACCTCGACATGTTCGTATTTGCGGGACAGGAACATGTAAAGCAAGGTGTAAAAGCGCTTGGCAAGATCTTTCTTGAGCTCGTCCATCGACGCGGAAACATCCATCAGGCAGAACATCACGGCCTGGCTGATCGGCTTGGGCACCATTACCCGGTGCCGAAACCGTAGGTCGATGTCGTCAAGGAAGGGTACCCGGGCGATTCGCCGCTGCAACGCCTCAATCTGATCGAGCCGGTTCTGATTGTGAAGATCGCCGTCTGCCTCCTGTTCGGCCAGCAGGCGCCGCAATTCCTGTCGAGCACTGCCGGACAAGGCAACTCTTCGACTGATTGCGCTACGCATGGTGCGAATAACCGAGAGATTGGTTGGCGAACCCTGCGAGGTATAGCCTGCTCTTTGCGGTTTGCTTTCCTTGATCTCGCCCACGTAGGTGCGAATCAGGCGAGGCAGTTCCAGGTCGTCGAAGAAGATGTTCATGAACTCTTCCCGGGACAGAGTAAAGACAAACTCATCCTGTCCGCTCTGACCTTCGCCGCCTTCACCATTGCCTTGACCGTCGCCGCCAGAAGGCGGGCGTTCGAGTTTGTCCCCGGGATTGAACTCCCGGTTACCCGGCAGGACGATCTCACGGTCTCCGCCCCCATGGCGCATGGTGGGTTCTGAAATATCCTTACGGGAGATCGTGACATTGCCGCCTTGTTCCATCTCTTTGATGGAGCGCCCACCCACCATATCCGAAACCGCCCGTTTGATATGGCCTTTGTAGCGACGCATGAAGCGCGCACGGTTAGTCGCACTCTTGTTGCGGTCGTTCAGTCGCCGATCAATGATTTCAGACACTACACACCTCCGCAGGGGCAGGTTTACGGCCGCCCGCCTACTGTGATTTTCTGACTCGCAGATACCACTCGCAGAGCAAGCGAACCTGTTTTTCCGTATAGCCTTTTTCAACCATTCTGGCGACAAAACTGTCGTGCTTGCGTTGGTCCTCAGAGGAAGACTTGGCGTTGAAGGAAATCACCGGGAGTAACTCTTCGGTGTTCGAGAACATCTTCTTCTCAATGACTTCCCGAAGTTTTTCGTAGCTGGTCCAGGCGGGGTTTTTGCCGGCGTTGTTCGCCCGTGCCCGCAACACGAAATTGACAATTTCGTTACGGAAATCTTTGGGGTTCGCAATGCCTGCTGGTTTCTCTATTTTCTCGAGTTCGCCATTGAGTTGGCTGCGATCAAAGCTCTCACCGGTTTCGGGGTCGCGATAGTCTTCGTCCTGAATCCAGTAATCGGCGTAGGTCACATAACGGTCGAAGATGTTCTGACCGTACTCGGAATAACTCTCCAGGTATGCCGTTTGAATTTCCTTGCCGATAAATTCAGCATAGCGGGGGCTGAGAAAGCCTTTGATGAACTCCAGATAACGGCGCTGAACGTCTTCGGGGAGTTGCTCGCGCATGATGCGCTGTTCCAGGACATACATCAGATGCACCGGATTAGCGGCCACCTCGGACTGATCAAAGTTGAACACACTCGACAAGACCTTATAGGCAAAGCGCGTCGATACGCCGCTCATGCCTTCATCGATGCCGGCGTAGTCGCGATACTCCTGAACCGACTTCGCATTGGGTTCGACGTCTTTGAGATTCTCGCCATCATAGACCCGCATTTTGGTCGTGATGCTTGAATTCTCGGGTTCGACCAGGCGGCTCAGCACTGCGAACTGCGCCATCATGTCCAAAGTGCCGGGAGCGCATGCCGCCTGCGATAGCGAGCTATGATCGAGTAGCTTCTTGTAGATGCGAAGCTCTTCCGATACCTGCAGGCAGTAAGGCACTTTGACAATATAGATTCGGTCGAGAAAGGCTTCGTTGTTCCGGTTGTTGCGGAAAGTCGTCCACTCCGATTCGTTTGAGTGCGCGAGAATTATTCCCTGGAAGGGAATTGCCGAAAAGCCCTCGGTTCCTTTGTAGTTTCCTTCCTGGGTGGCTGTCAGCAACGGGTGCAACATCTTGATCGGTGCTTTGAACATCTCGACAAATTCAAGCAAGCCCTGGTTGGCCAGACAGAGTCCGCCAGAGTAACTGTAGGCGTCAGGGTCATCCTGCGCCAGCATTTCCAGCTTGCGAATATCAACTTTGCCTACCAGCGAGGAGATATCCTGGTTGTTTTCGTCGCCGGGCTCTGTCTTGGCGATTGCAACCTGTTTAAGCACCGAAGGCTGAATCCGAACCACTCTGAATTTGGTGATATCGCCTTCATATTCAGCCAGCCGTTTTATTGCCCACGGACTCATGATGCCGGTCAGATAACGCTTGGGTATGCCGTATTCCTTCTCGAGTGCATCCCCCTCGCGTTCGGGGTTAAACAAACCGAGCGGGGACTCATTGACCGGTGAGTCTTTTAGCGCGTAGATCGGGTGCGACTGCATTAACTCTTTGAGTTTTTCGGCAATCGATGATTTTCCACCACCTACCGGACCGAGCAAATAAAGGACTTGTTTGCGTTCTTCAAGCCCCTGAGCCGCATGCTTGAAGTACGAAACGATTTGCGAGATGGCGTCTTCCATCCCGTAAAATTCTTTGAAAGCAGGGTAGCGCCGGATCACACGGTTTGAGAACAGTCTTGAGAGGCGCGGGTCATTGCGAGTATCGACAACCTCTGGCTCGCCGATCGCGCTGAGCATTCGCTCGGCCGAGGTGGCATACGCAAGTTGGTCATCGCGACACAACTCCAGGTAGTCGAGTAGCGACATCTCTTCGTCGCGGGCATTGACGTACGTTTCACGGTACGAGTCGAACAGATTCATACTCTTGAACCTCCTTGGGAATGGTTCATGAACTGATACGGCCTGAGGCCACTAACTGTTATTCCGACACTACTTAAGTATTAGCCTAAACGAATTCGGTTCACTGGCGTTGACCGGCTATCAGGATTTTCTGGTTAACAATTGCCGGTATGCTTGACGCTTACGTCAATGCGAATCGCGCGGTTATGCACAGCAGTACAGTAGCGAGATCTGTTCCCGACGACATTTTTTTTCGGTTGAGCTGGACAGATGGCTTAAAAACGCCGGCACGCGGGCTTGTTCGCACGGTTTTCGCCATGCGCCGCCCCAAACTGGTTTGTGAATGGTCTTTTAGGGTGCAATTTGCAGGCATAGTTTTCGTCGTTTACCGACGAGAACTTTCACTTTCGGCGCTGATTCACTTGTTGGTCGAGACAAAAAAATTTTTGTTAATCGTTGCACCCCTGATACAGACAAGAGATGCAATAAGTCGGCTATTACCCGGCTATTCCTGCCATTACTTCGGTGGTCGGTTGCTATGGTTGTCGCCATGACTGTCTTAAATCCAGAGCAGCCGATGATTGCCAGTTCGGTGACCTGGCCAGTCCTGGCGCATACCGCGAAACGTCTGAACCAATTCGCAGAGCAAAGCGAAGCGGTTGAGGTCAAACAACTGACCGAACTGATACTCGACGACCCTGCGATGGCGTTTCGGCTGTTGTCAGATGTTGATTCGATTCTCGACCGCCCGCCGACGATGACGACTGTGACGAGTGCGATTCTGCTGCTTGGCATTGAACCGTTTTTTGAACGCTACGTCGGCTTGAGTTCAGTTGAGCAGACGCTCGAATCAAACCCGTTGGCGCTGCAGGAATATCGCCGACTGGTTCGCTTGTCCCGACGCGCCGCCCGCCTGGTGGGCGCTTTCTGCGTGCCTTGCCATGATCCCGATGTGGGCGGGTTGTTTCTGGCCGGTTTGCTGCATGCACTGGCCAGTCTTCGGGATTGCGTTGAACGGCCCGAGCAGGTGATTACGGCCAAACGAACGCTGCCAGACCTGGCTGAAACCGGCAGTATTCTGGAAGCGGCAGGGTTCCCGGAGCCGTTTGCCCGGTTGATTACAGGAGACCAGGAGCGTCTTGATCCGCAGATGCGGCGGGTGCGTCTTGCCATCCTGATCGCGTCAGCGCTGGAAAACGGCTGGAGTTCGCCTGAACTGGCAGATTTGCTGGCCGAGCTGTCTGCCTTGCTGGGTCTTTCCCGGGCCGGTGCGATTGAATTGGTTCGCAGCGTGCCGGTTTAATCAGCCTCAAGCGTGTTGCGCATCTTCCAGGATCAGGTCGCTCGCTTTCTCGGCAATCATGGCGGCCGGTGCGCTGGTATTGCCTGACACCAGGTTGGGCATGATCGAGCAATCAACTACCCGCAGGCCTTGAACGCCGCGGACTCGCAGGCGCTGATCGACGACGGCAAGTCGATCGCTGCCCATTTTGCAGGTGCCGGTCGGATGGAATATCGTGGCGCCGTTTTGCCGGGCAAACGCCAGAATCTGTTCATCGGTATCGGTTGTCAGTCCGGGTTTGAGTTCTTCTGCGACGTATTCGCGCAGAGCGGATGTCTGAGAGAGTCGTCGCGCAAACCGAATCGCCTTGATGGCGCACTGACGGTCATGTTCGGTCGTCAGGTAATTGGCCACCATTGCCGGGGCCTGCATCGGGTCAGCAGACTTGATCCGCACATGGCCACGCGAGCTTGGGCGCAACTGACACACACTGAATGTGAAGCCGGGGAACGGGTGTGGTTTGGCACCGGCCATGTCGGCCGACAAGGTGGCAAAGTGGAACTGAATGTCCGGTGTGAGGGAGTCGGGCATAACGCTGGTAAACATGCCGCCCTGATTGATACCGACGGCAAGCGGCCCGCTTCTGGATATAGCCCACTGCAAGCCAATCTTCGCGCTACGCCACCAGGAGGCAAGATCATCATTCAGCGTGATGGGCCGGGTACATCGGAATATCAAACGGAATTGCAGATGGTCTTGCAGGTTTTCGCCAACGCCGGGTAGTTCGTGTCGCAGTGGGATGCCATGCTCGGCCAGGAGATCGGCTGGACCGATGCCGGATAATTGCAGCAACTGAGGGCTTTGCAAAGAGCCAGCGGCGAGAATCACTTCTCTTCTCGCTGTTACTGTGTGCTGAGCATTATCCTGCCGATAGCTGACCGCATTGATTCGTTTGGACTCCGGTGATTCAAAATGAACCCCGGTCGCCTGGGCATTGGTTTGTACTGTCAGGTTTGACCGTTTGCGTGCGGGACGCAGGTAGCCGACTGAGGTGCTGCACCTCAGGCCTTTTCGGGTAAACAACTGGAAGTAACCCACACCTTCCTGGCTGGCGCCATTGAAGTCAGTGGTAGGCGGCACCCCCAGCTCTGCGCCGCCGCGAATGATCGCCTCGATCAGCTCATGTTTGGCCGCAATGTCCGAGCAGGTGATCGGGCCGCCGACGCCATGGTAGTCAGACTCCCCTCGGGTATTGTTTTCGAGCTTTTTGAAGTACGGCAGTACTTCCTTCCAGCTCCAGTCGTGGTTGCCGAGCGCCGCCCAGGCGTCGTAGTCCTCCGCCTGGCCACGAATAAACACCAGCCCGTTGATCGACGAAGAGCCGCCCAGCGTGCGACCACGTGGCCAGTACACCTTGCGTCCGTTCATGGCCGGTTCGGGTTCGGTTTCGAAGCGCCAGTTATAGACCGGATGGAACATCGTCTTGGCATAACCGATCGGAATGTGTATCCACGGATAACGGTCCGGTGGGCCGGCTTCCAGCAACAAGACGGAATAGCGGCCGCTCGCGCTCAGGCGGTTGGCCAGGACGCAGCCGGCAGTCCCACCGCCCACGATGATGTAGTCGTAGTCTGTTCGCACATCAGCAGTTGGTGCCACCGTTTACTCCCCGTAGATCCAGTGCGGCAACCAGAGCGCGATTTCCGGAAAAATAATGATCATGATCAGGCCAAACAGTTGCAGACCCATGAACTGCAGCATGCCCTTGTAAATATCGGAAAGCTGCCACTCCGGGACGACGCCTTTCAGAAAGTAGGCCGATAAGGCGACGGGTGGACTAAGCCATGCGGTCTGCAAGTTGACTGCTACCAGAATGCCGAACCAGGTGAGATCGAAACCCAGTTCGGTAATCAGCGGGATCAGAAACGGCACGACGATCAAGACAATCGGTACCCATTCAAGCGGCCAGCCCAGCAGGAAAATCAAGGCCATCACGATAGCCAGAATGGCGTAGCGATTCATCTCGAGGGCCAGCAGCGCTTCGGTCAGCATGGTTGGCGTGCCCAACCGGGAGAAAACCGCGCCAAAGAAGTTGGATGCGGCTACCAGAAACAAAATCAGGACCGAAATTTCCAGCGTTTTGATGCAAGCGTCTTTGAGGTTGTTCCAGCTTAGTTTGCCATAGGCTGCGGACATGATCAGCGCACCAAACGCTCCTGCGCCAGCGCCTTCGGTTGGGGTCGCGAAACCGAACAAGATGCTGCCAAGCGCCGCCAGGACCAGGCCGGCAGGCGGTACCAGTCCTTTGAAGAACTCACCCCAGACTTCGGCGCGGCTGGCCGGTCTTTCTGCCACTGCCAGCGGCGGTCCGAGTGAGGGATTGAGCCAGCAACGGATCATCGCATAACCGGTAAACATTGAGGCGAGCAAAATGCCCGGCACGATCGCCGCAGCAAACAAGGTGGTCACCGGGACTTCCAGAACAGGGCCCATCACGACCAGCATGATCGAGGGGGGGATCAGGATGCCCAGCGTACCGCCGGCGGCAATCAGTCCCGAGGACAACTGCACATCATATTTCGAGCGAATCATGGGTTTGCCCGCCATGATGCCCAGAATCGTGACTGATGCGCCGACGATGCCCGTGGCTGCCGCAAAGACGGTTGAGACAAACGCAACGGCAAGATAGAGGGAGCCCGTCAGCCGGGACAGAATTCGTTGAATGGAATTAAACAGGCGTTCCATCAGGTTCGCCTGTTCCATCATGATGCCCATGAAAACGAACAGCGGTACTGCCGCCAGTGTTTGTTCCATCATTGACCCATAGAACTGCAAGGTCAGTAGATAGAAAACCAGATCTCCAAAACCCCAGTAGCCGAATGTCAGGCCGAGAAAGACCAGGGTGAAGGAAATGGGAAAACCGATAAAGATGCCGCCCAGCATCCCGCCAATCATTAACAGGCCGATAATTTCCGGTGACATGCTCAGGCTTCCTTCGCGGCGAGGTCCGCTTCAGGGTCGTAGGTTTCATTTGGCCACCTGCCCCGGGTGGCCGCGTACCAACTTTTGACTGTCTCGGACAGCCCTTGCAACAGGAGCAACAGAACGCCGACCGGCAGGCTGCTCTTAATCGGTCCCAGTAATGGCATCCATGCGGAGTCCATGCCGCGCTCACCACCCATAACTGCCTTCAGTGCCCACTCGGTGGACACCCACAGAAAGACCGTCATCGTTGGCAGAAAAAACACCAGATACAGAAAGAGATCAACCCGTCCCTGAGTCTTGATCGACCAGTTTCGATACAGAAAGTCGGATCGGATGTGGATGCCTTTGGATAAACCATAAGCGGCGCCGAGTATGAACATCGCGCCATAGAGCATGCGGGAGATATCAAACGCCCAGGCCGTTGGTGCGGTGAATGCCTTGCGCATGAAGATCTCGTAGGTCATCGCGAAAATCAGCGGCAGGATCAAAAAGCCGACCAGTTTTCCGATCCAGAGATTCAACCAGTCGATCGGGACAATAATTGCTTTGGCCCAGCCCGGCATATCGGCCGGCAAGTCGGCGATATTATCTGATCGGCGGCTGGCAATTGATTCGTCAGCGAGTTCGGGTTTGTTAGTCACTGGCCTGACCTTTGGCAAGGTGAGCTTGTCCGACGACCTGCCTTTTAGTGGCGGACAGCCGCGGCGAATAGCTCGGAGCGTCGCAAAATAGGGTGGGCCGAATTCAGCGCGCCAATGTTGCGCGCTAAATAATTGCGCACTGAATTCGACCGTGGTGAACCGCCTGGCGGTTTACTTCTTTTTCAGCGTCGCTGCATAAGCGGCGCCAATGCCGGCGTTCGATTTCTGAGCGCCAGCCCAGAACGGAACGACCATGTTGGCAAACTCTTTCTGACTGTCCCAGACTTTCTTGAAGAACGGATTGCTGGCCGCATTCTTCTCAAAACTCTTCAGCGCCGCCGCTCCGTATTCTTCAAAATACTCGGCCGGCGTGTCATGCAGTTGCACACCGTGTTTGGTCGTCAATTCCTGCAGCGCTTTGCCATTTTCGGCAATTCGGTAGGAGACGGCATTCATCAGTGATGCATTGGCGGCAACTTCAACCGCTTTCTGCTGAGCCGGAGACATTTTTTTCCAGACATCGCCATTGATGTACAGGTCGGCATTCACGATATTCTGGTGCAAACCTTGCAGGTAATAGTGTTTAAGCACTTTCTGAAAACCGAACACGCTATCTGGTTTAGGGCAGCACCACTCCGCCGCGTCAATGACCCCTTTCTCGAGCGCAGGCAATATTTCGCCACCGCCCATCGCGACCGATGCGACACCAATGTCTTTGTAGATCTGGCCCGGAATGCCTGGCGGGGTACGAAACCGCAGCTTTCGGAAGTCATCCATTGACTCGATTGGTTCTTTGAACCAGCCGAGCGCTTCGGGACCAACCGGCTGCAACATGAAGCCCTTGACGTTGATCTTCATCTCTTTCCAGAGTTGGTCATACATGTCTTTGCCGCCGCCATACATGTACCAGGACATCCAGGAAAAATTGTCCATGCCAACACCGGCTCCGGCACTGGGCGAGCCGAACAGCATGGCGGCCGGGTGCTTGCCAGACCAGTAATGGGTCCAGGCAAAGCCGCCCTCAATCAGCCCTTTGTCTACGGCGTCCAGCGTTTCTGCGACCGGTACGACCGCGCCGGCAGGCAATACCTCGAATGTCACCGTCCCGGCGGTAAGCGCCGTGACGTCGTCGCCAAACTGTTTGAGCATGACGACTTCATCGGCGCTTGAGGGAATAACAGATTGAATCCGAATCTTGACTTTCTTGTCAGCGGCAACAGCGCTGCTTGTGACCAGGCTTGCGCCCGCAATGCCAACGCCTATTGCACCGGCGACAAGGCTCTTTCTGATGAGTCCGGGCGAACCGGACAGCCAGTTGGCTAGCTTCATGAGTGGTCTCCTGTTTGGTATTGATTGCTTGACACTTTATTGAGTGGCATTTGTCGTGGCACCTCACGATCAAGAAGAGTCCCTTGATGAAAGCGCTTTCAAGACCATAGGCCGATCCAGGCGAAGGGTCAACTTGCAGTGCAGCATTCGACTGCTGTGCCAGAGCAGGTGTCAACGGGCCGAATTGAATCCGCCTGCGGCACCTGATAGTCTGGGTTGAATGACAACGACAAACACCAATGGCTCGCACGCGACCAAGACGCCTGGCGAAAAATCCGCGCCAGTTTTTGGCTCTACATCCGGATCAAGCCCGAAGCTGATCGATGTCGCTGAAGCTGCCGGCGTTTCTCTGGCCACCGCTTCGCGGGCGCTCTCGGCGCCGGAACAGGTTCGAGCTAAAACTCGCGACCGGGTTGTCCAGGCGGCCAACCAACTGGGATATCTGGCGCATGGTGCCGCCAGGGCGCTGGCGTCGCAACGCACGCGAACCATTGGCGCGATTTTCCCACCGCTTGAAAACCCGGTGTTTGCAACCGGCACACATGCTCTGTCGCAGACTTTGTCCGCGGCGGGTTATACCTTGTTGCTCGCCACCCATGACTACAACCACGAGGACGAATTATCGGTCGCCCGGCGCTTGTTGGAGCGCGGTGTGGATGGCCTGGTGCTCGTCGGGCGGGAGCATGAACCCAGTTTGCTGCCGTTGCTTGAGAAAGCTGGTGTTCCGTTCGAGCTGACCTGGTCGATTGATCAGGCAGAAGACTATTTCAGCGTTGGCATTGATCACTCGGCGGCCGCACAGGCCATGACTGCTTACCTGTTAGGGATGGGCCATCGGCGCTTTGGAGTAATCGCCGGGCAGACCGACCGCAACGACCGGGCAGCCGCGCGGCTTGACGGGGTCAGACAACTGCTGGCAAGTGAGGGCATTGAGCTTGCCGACGACAACATTCAGCAAGTCTCGTTCACGATCGCCGAGGGCCGGCTGGCTGCGGCGCGTCTGCTGGAAAGCAATGCCCGGGTCACTGCGATGATCTGCGGCAACGATACGCTCGCGATCGGTGCGGTGTTTGAGTGTCATGCACGCGGGATACGGGTGCCGCAGGATATCTCGGTGGTTGGATTCGATGACATCGAGCTGGCCGGACAGATTTCGCCCGGTATCACGACGGTACATGTCCCCTCTGATGATATCGGCGCCCTGGCGGGCCGCCGCTTGCTGGACCGGCTGGCCGGTACCGCGGTGCCGCGCTGCGAGCAGTTGCCGTTTCATCTGGTAGAGCGGGCAACTGCCGGACCGGCACCCGATTAGTCAGGTCGCGCTGGCGGCATCAAGTTTGTCGATCGCCGCTGGCGGCAGGGCGACTGCTATCGCAGCAATCAGTTCTGCCAGTTGGCTGGCACTGGTTGCGCTGACAATTGGCGCTGCAACCGCAGGTCTTGCCATCAACCAGGCAAGCGCAACAGCCCCCGGTTTTGTATCGAGTTGTGCGGCGGTCTCGTCCAGCGCCTGCAGCACACGTCGGCCGCGATCGTTCAGGTACTTATCGACAATGCCCTGTCCTCTGGCGCTTTTGCCAGCGTCTGCTGCGGTGCGGTACTTGCCAGTCAGAAAACCACTGGCCAGGCTGTAATAAGGCAGTACGTCGATTTTTTCGCGAACACAAAGCGGTTGTAATTCGGTCTCGAATGCGTCGCGTTCCATCAGGTTGTACAGCGGTTGCAGCGTACGATAGCGGGCGAGATTGTTCTGATCACTGACCTGCAGCGCGCTGTCTAGTCGTGCGGCGCTGAAATTGGATGCGCCGATGTAGCGCACCTTGCCGTCTTTGACCAGCCGGTCGAAAGCCTCCAGGGATTCGTCCTGCGGGGTATCGGGGTCGTCCTGGTGAGCCTGATACAGGTCAATCCTGTCGGTTTGCAGCCGGCGCAAAGAGTCCTCGACGGCTTGCATGATGTAAGCCGCTTTCAGGCCGATTCGGCCCTCGCCCATGTCCATCCCGACTTTGCTGGTCAGGACTACCTGGTCTCGTTTGCCGCTGCGGGCAAACCATTCTCCCAGGATGGTTTCTGACTCGCCTCCCACGTTACCGGGCTTCCAGCGTGAGTACATATCGGCGGTATCGATGAAGTTCCAGCCCTCGTCGACCAGTTGGTCGAGCAAGCGGAACGACTGGGTCTGATCGAGCGTCCAGCCGAATACGTTGCCGCCGAAGCACAGCGGCGAGACCATCAGGTCGGTGTGACTAAGTGGTTTGAGAGTCATTTAAGGGCCTACGATTAGTCGACTTACAATCAATTGGTTATGAAACAGTTTCAGGAGACTACCCCGTGTCGAAAGTGATCACAAATATTCGCCGTGCCGATCCACAAGCTGTCGCCGGCTTCCGCGATATTGGGGTGGCAACTGCGCATGAGGCACAAGGGCGCAAAGGGTTAATGGCGCCCTCGATGAGACCCATATTCCGGGGTAGCCGAATCGCCGGTCCGGCAGTGACAGTGAGCCTGCCGCCAGGTGACAACTGGATGATTCATGTTGCCGTCGAGCAGTGCCAGGCGGGTGATGTGCTGGTGGTTGCGCCGACCTCATCATGCGAGGTCGGCTATTTCGGTGACCTGCTGGCCAACTCGCTGGTCGCGCGGGGCGTTCTGGGCCTGGTCATTGATGGTGGCGTGCGCGATGTTCAAGACCTGACCGATATGGCGTTTCCGGTCTGGTCCAAGGCGATATTTGCCGAGGGAACCGTCAAAGAGACGCTGGGCAGTGTCAATGTGCCAGTTGTCTGCGCCGGTCAACTGGTTCGGGCTGGAGACCTCGTGGTCGCTGATGATGACGGGATTGTGGTTGTTGAGCGCGATGATGCCGCCCGAGTGCTGTTGAAATCAATCGAGCGCGAAGAGCGTGAGGCCGAGGTTCGCAAGCGACTCAAAGCGGGCGAGCTGGGGCTTGACGTTTATGGCATGCGCGAACGGCTGGCCGAGAAAGGACTGGTCTACCAGGATCAGGGTCAATCCACCGACGGCGAGTAAGCGATGCAAACGGCGATACCGTGTACGTTGATGCGGGGCGGCACTTCAAAAGGGATGGTGTTTCACCAGGATGACCTGCCGACTGATCCGGAGGTGCGGGATAAGGTCTTGTTGGCCGCAATGGGGTCCCCTGACCCCAGGCAGATCGACGGCGTCGGCGGCGCGCATCCGTTGACCAGCAAAGTCGCGGTAATCGGCCCGGCGTCGGTCCCCGGCGCAGATGTCGATTACCTCTTTTTGCAAGTCGTCGTCGACAAAGCCCAGGTGCTCGATACCCAGAACTGCGGCAATATTCTGGCCTGCGTCGGCCCCTGGGCGATTGAAAACGGGTTAGTCGCCGCCACTGGTGATCAGACGCCGGTGCGAATTCATATGGTCAATACCGGCAGTCTGGCCGTGGCAACGGTCCAGACGCCGCACGGTCGGGTGAGTTATACCGGGCAGGCCCGGATAGATGGCGTGCCCGGAAGCCATGCGCCGGTATCGCTGAACTTTCTGGATGTTGCCGGGTCATTGTGCGGCCAGCTCCTGCCAACCGGCCGACCGGTGGATCGGGTCGACCAGATCGATCTTACGCTGATCGATAACGGGATGCCGGTGGCGATCATGGATGCCGCCAGCCTGGGCCTGCGCGGCGATGAGTCGCCGGCGGATCTGGAAGCTGACCAGGCGCTTAAAAGCCGGGTTGAAAAAATCCGCCTGGCGGTGGGGGGCCTGATGAACCTGGGCGACGTTAGCGGCAAAAGCGTTCCCAAGATGACTCTGGTGTCGCCACCGGTGGCGAACGGCGCAATCAATACGCGCAGTTTTATTCCTCACCGGGTTCATGAGGCTATCGGCGTGTTCGGCGCGGTAAGCGTTGCGACTGCCTGCGTGATTCCCGATTCAGTCGCCGCGCGGGTCTGCCGGTTGCCGGCTACCGGCGCGGCAGGTGCCACGTTGATAGATGTCGAACATCCGACCGGTTTTTTCTCGGTATCGATTGAACTGGATGAGCAGGCCGAACAGGTGGTTGTCAGCCGGTCCGCTCTGTTACGTACCGCGCGCAAGCTGATGCGTGGTGAAGTCTATGTGCCCGAATCCGTCTGGGGCGGTCCGGGGCCAGTCATCCAAGGAAGTGCATCCGCATGACATCTATTCTGGAGCGCGTGATCCTGATCGGTTTTGGCGAAGTCGGTCAGGCGCTATATGACGATCTCGCCAAAGCCGGTCAGTCAGAAGTACAGGTTTACGACCTGCTGTTCAGTGACCCGGACAGCGTGCCGGCCAGGGCGGCGAAGTCACGCGGCCTGGCGATGCATGACAGCGCAACAGCGGCAATTCTCGCGCCGGCCTCAGGGCCGGCGAGCATGATTATCTGTGCGGTTACCGCGGCGGCAGATCTGGACGCTGCTCAAGCCTGCGCCCAGGCTATACCCGCCGGATGTCTTTACGCCGACCTCAATTCAGCCTCGCCAGGAGTGAAGCAACAGGCGTCACAATTGATCGACGCGGCCGGTGGCGCCTATGTTGAAGCCGCTGTGATGTCTCCGATATTCCCCAAGCGCATCACCTCGCCGATGCTGTTGGGCGGCGCACATGCCGAAGCCTTTAAGACGCGCGCAACCGCGCTGGGTTTTAGCGGGACCCAAGTGCATTCGGCTACCGTCGGCAAAGCTTCTGCGACCAAAATGTGCCGCAGCGTCGTCATCAAAGGCATGGAAGCCTTGTTGACCGAGTCAATGCTGGCCGCGCGTCATTATGGCGTTGAGGACGGCGTGCTTGACTCATTCACCAACTTGTTGCCGTCAGATGACTGGCATAAATTTGCGCGCTATATGATCTCCCGTTCGATTGAACATGGCGGCCGTCGCGCTGAAGAAATGCGCGAGGTGGTCAAGACCGTTGAGCAGGCCGGGGTGGATCCCTGGATGTCTGCGGCCTGTGTCGAGCGTCAGCAGTGGGCGCCCCGGCATACCGAGGCATTGGTACACGAATCCCTAGGGCCGTTTCTTGATGCCATGCGCGCCAACCTAACCAAACAGGACAAGCAATGATTATCGATTGCCATGGTCACTATACGACCGCCCCCGATCAGCACGACGCTTTCCGTCAGGCACAACTGAAACAAATCAAGGACCCGTCAGCGTCAGCCCCGGCCTACGGCGATATCTCAGACGATCAGATTCGGGAATCAATTGATCAGAACCAGCTCCGCCTGCAAAAGGAGCGCGGCGCTGACCTGACAATCTTCTCGCCCCGTGCCTCGGCCATGGGCCATCACCAGGGCTCTGAAGCGGTCAGCCTGGCCTGGACGCGCGCCTGTAACGACTTGATCAAGCGGGTGACCGATTTGTATCCGCATAACTTTGCGCCGGTTTGTCAGCTACCGCAATCGCCCGATGTCTCACTGGCCGGTTCGGTTGCTGAACTGGAGCGTTGCGTCAGCGAGTTGGGCTTTATCGGCTGTAACCTGAATCCGGACCCGTCAGGCGGCAACTGGACGTCCAAACCGCTGACCGACCGGTTCTGGTACCCGATGTACGAAAAAATGGTTGAGCTCGATGTGCCGGCCATGATCCACGTGTCGGCCTCTTGTAACCCGAATTTCCACGCGACCGGCGCGCATTACATCAATGCTGATACCACCGCGTTCATGCAGATGATTCAGGGCGACTTGTTCAAGGACTTTCCCGATTTGCGGCTGATCATTCCGCACGGCGGCGGCGCGGTGCCGTATCACTGGGGGCGTTACCGTGGGCTCGCCCAGATGCTGGACAAGCCGTTGCTGGATTCACATCTGATGAACAATGTGTTCTTTGATACCTGTGTCTATCATCAGCCGGGTATTGACCTGTTGTTTGAAGTGATTGATCCTAAAAATATCCTGTTTGGCTCAGAGATGGTGGGCGCAGTGCGCGGCATTGATCCGCAAACCGGTCAGTTTTTCGACGATACCAAGCGCTACATTGACAAGCTGACCGTCAGCGATCAGATCAAGCAAGATGTCTTCGAAGGTAATGCCCGCCGCGTTTTTCCGCGGCTGGATTCTTTGTTGAAAGCCCAGGGGCGCTGAACATGAGCAAACAGACTTTCACGATGGACGCCGACTGGTTGTGTTTTCACCCTGACCCGGTAAAGCCTGATTTCGTGCCACCGCCCGGCGCAGTCGATGCTCACTGCCATGTGTTTGGCCCGGGTGATCAGTTTCCGTTTGCGCCGCAGCGTAAATATACGCCCTGTGACGCGTCCAAGGATCAGCTCTGGGCGTTGCGGGATCACCTTGGTTTCAGCCGTAACGTGATTGTTCAGGCGACCTGTCATGGCTCGGATAATCGGGCGCTGGTCGATGCGCTGGAGCATTCCAACGGGATGGCGCGAGGTGTCGCGACCGTTGCCACTGATATTTCGGACGCTGAGTTGCAGGAGCTACACCAGGCCGGTGTTCGCGGTACCCGGTTTAATTTCGTCAAGCGATTGGTTGATGTCACGCCGCGCGATGCGCTGACCGCACTGGCCGAGCGTATCGCTCCACTGGGCTGGCATATCGTTGTTTATTTCGAGGCTCCGGATTTGCCCGACCTGGAGGGGTTTTTCACCAGCTTGCCCACCACAGTCGTTGTGGATCATATGGGCCGCCCGGATGTCAGCCTGCCGGTAGACGGACCGGAGTTTCAGCGTTTTGCCAGCATGATGGAAAACCATCCGAACATCTGGTCCAAGGTCAGTTGTCCGGAGCGTTTAAGCGTCAGTGGTCCTGATACCTACGATGATGTTGTGCCGTTTGCCCGGCATCTGGTTGAGCGCTTTCCCGAGCGGGTTCTCTGGGGAACTGACTGGCCGCACCCCAACATGAAGACACACATGCCTGATGACGGCGCCCTGGTGAATATCATTCCACGTATTGCCCCGACTGCCCAGTTGCAGCAGAAATTGCTGGTCGATAATCCAATGCGACTTTACTGGGCTGACTGAGCCAGGGTTTCGGCGTAAAGTCCGCCCAGTTTTTGCGCGGTGGCCTGCAGGGCGGGCAGCAACTCATGTTCCAGTTGCGTGGTTGTCACGACATTGGCCAGCGTCAGCAAGACTAAAGCGCCGACCGATTTATTGCTGGCTTTGATCGCAACTCCGACGGCCCGCATCCCCGATACCGGTGCGCGATATTCGTGAACTGAATACCCGCGTTTCTGGGCGTCGGTAATGTCTTTGAAGGCCCGCGCAGCTCGGGTATTGCTTGCCTGGCGTCCGTCGCCGGGTGCGGCAGATAGCCGGATGACGATCTCCTGACGCGCGCTCGGAGCAACGCCGGAAAGAAAAGCAATGCCGCCTGCTGAGTCGAGCATTGGAAAGCGCCGCTGTTCAAACAGGCGCAGGCGAATCGGCGAGGTTTCACGGTTTGACGCCAGGATCGCCATGGCGTCGGACTCGGCAATCAGCAACTCCGACGGCCAGCTAATTTGCTGGCCAAACTCGTTGAGTACCTCGCCAGCCTGCTCGGCGAAAGATCCGCTCTGGCGCATCGCCCCAGCAAGCCGACGGACCGCCGGCAGGGGCAAATACCGGGTGCTCGTCGGGTCCTGACGGATGTATCCGCCCTGGCGCAAGGTGGCCAGGAGCCGGATAACAGTCGCCTTTGGCAGGTCAGTGGCCAGCACGATCTGGCTGACGCTGGCGGGCGCAAAGTCGTTGACTGCGCCCAGGACATTCAGGCCGCGTAGTAACGAGCGGACCTCACCGGTGGCAGAGGCCGGGCGGGAGTCGGGTGGGCGGGCAGAACTCATTGGCAATTTGCTCTGAAATGGATTGGTCCATCTGATGGACCATGGTCCGTTATGTTGACTTTAACAGCATTGCTGTCTTAAATGCTGGCAATGTCAGCGGCTGACCGAATCCGGGCCGGCTGCTTTGCGGAGGCAAGCATGCTTAGAACACAAGTCGTCATTGTCGGAGGCGGACCTGCGGGTTTGTTACTGGCGCATATTCTCGATCAGCATCAGATCGACTCCATCCTGCTCGAGCGTCAGAGCAAAAATTATGTTCTCAAACGTATTCGCGCAGGGGTGCTCGAATACGGAACCGTCAAACTGCTGCGGGACGTCGGCCTTGGCGAGCGAATGGATCGCGAGGGCGCCGAGCACAACGGCGCTCTGATTACCTGGGAAGACCATCCGAATCTGTTCGTCGACACGATGAAGTACTGCGGCAAGCAAATGATGGCTTACGGGCAGACCAATATTACTGAAGATTTGTATGCAGCCCGCGACCAAGCCGGCGCGCAAATGATGCATGAAGCGGCCAATGTGGTCTTGCATGACCTGAAATCCGACCAGCCGTTTGTGACTTGCGAATTCAACGGCAAAACCGAACGAATCAGCTGCGACTTCGTCGCTGCCTGTGACGGTTTTCATGGCGTCGGCAGGCAGTCTATTCCGGCCGAAGTGATCAAGACATTTGAACGGGCTTATCCATTTGGCTGGCTTGGTGTGATGTCGGAAACACCGCCTTTGCCGGATATCTCTTATGCCCATCATTCGCGCGGGTTTGCGCTTGCCTCTCAGCGTAATCCCATGCTCAGCCGCTACTATATTCAATGCGACGTGAATGACAAGATTGACCAATGGTCCGACGACCGTTTCTGGGAGGAGCTTAAATCAAGATTTCCCGCTGAAATGGCCGCGCAGATCATCACCGGACCCAGTATTGAAAAATCCATCGCGCCGTTGCGCAGTTTTGTTGCAGAGCCGATGCAATACGGGCGCATGTACCTGGCCGGCGATGCGGCGCATATTGTCCCTCCGACCGGTGCCAAGGGCCTGAATCTGGCCGTTTCTGATGTTTACTATCTCAGTCGCGCGTTTGCGGAGCATTATCGGCACAACAATGATCACTATCTGGAGACATACTCCGCGACCGCGTTGAGTCGGGTATGGTCCTCGGTGCGGCTATCCTGGTGGATGACGAGTCTGCTGCATGTTTTTCCGGATGAGGCACGCTTTGACCGGAAGATCCATGCGAACGAATATGAATACCTGCTGCGCTCGGAGCACGCCCAGGCAACACTGGCAGAACAATATGTCGGACTGCCGTTCGATGACTAAACCTATGATGGAGTTGCCACATGGCGCTTGATAAACCCTACCTCGATATTCCGGGGACTACGGTCTTTGACGCCGACCAGTCGCGCCGCGGTTACCACCTGAACCAGTGTTGCATGTCGCTGATGAAGGCGGAGAATCGCGAGCGGCTCAAGCAGGATGAAGCTGCCTACCTGAAAGACTGGCCGATGACTGCTGAACAGGCTGCCGCGTTTCTGGCCCGTGACTACAACCGCATGATTGAATTGGGTGGCAATGTCTACTTTCTGGCCAAGCTGTTTTTCACCGATCAGATGAGTTTTGAAAAAGCAGCATCGCTGATGACCGGGATGGCGCAGGAAGACTACCGGGCAATGATGCTCAGCGGCGGCCGCTCCATTGAGGGGAACCGCTACACCCACGAGTGGCAGAACAAAAACCACGACAGCCGGGAGAATTCTTGATGGCTCATTTGTCAGCCGGTGTTTTTACATCGCATGTGCCCGCGATAGGCGCAGCCGTAGATCTGGGCAAGACGCAGGACGACTACTGGGCGCCGGTATTCGCCGGGTACGAGTATTCAAAACAATGGATGGCCGAGCACAAGCCTGATGTGATTCTGTTGGTTTACAACGATCATGCCAGTGCTTTTGACCTGAGCATGATTCCAACGTTTGCGATCGGATGCGCCGAGTCGTACCCGATTGCCGATGAAGGCTGGGGCGCTCGCCCGGTGCCTCCGGTCAAGGGGCACCCGGATCTGGCCTGGCACATTGCTCAGTCGGTCATTCTGGATGAATTTGACCTGACCATTGTCAACGAGATGCCGGTCGATCACGGCCTGACCGTACCGCTCACCCTGATGCATGGCCAGCCCGACCAATGGCCGTGCCCCGTCATTCCGCTGGCCGTTAACGTCGTGCAATATCCGCCACCGACCGGCAACCGGTGTTACCAGCTGGGTAAAGCGCTGCGGCGCGCGATTGAATCATTCGATCGCGACCTCAACGTCCAGATCTGGGGAACTGGCGGCATGAGCCATCAGTTACAAGGGCCGCGAGCCGGTCTGATCAATGCCGAGTTTGACAAGAAGTTCCTGCAAGATCTGGTTGATTCGCCAGACAAGCTGGCGCAAAAACCTCATGTTGAATATCTGCGCGAGGCGGGCTCCGAAGGGGTTGAGCTGGTCATGTGGCTGGTTGCCCGTGGCGCGCTTGATCCCAAGGTCGTCGAGAAACATCGCTTCTATCATGTGCCCGCGTCAAACACGGCGGTCGGTCATCTGATTCTTGAAAATATCTGAGTCTCAAACAGGACAAACTATGAAAGTTATTGTTGCCGGTGGTGGTGCGTTTGGAGCCAAACATCTGGATGGCATCGCGAAGATTTCGGGTGTCGAGGTCGCAGCGCTGGTCGGGCGCCGGCTTGAACCTACCCAGGAGATGGCGCAGAAATACGGCATACCGAACGCATTGACAGATCTGGACGAGGCGCTCAGTCTGGACGGTGTGGATGCCGCAATCTTGTGTACACCGACTCAAATGCATGCGAGCCAGGCGATTCAGTGCATGAAGGCAGGCAAACATGTTCAGGTGGAGATTCCACTGGCCGACAATCTGGCGGATGCCAGAGCCGTCGCTGATCTGCAAAAATCGACCGGGCTGGTCTGCATGGTCGGGCATACCCGGCGTTTTAATCCGTCGCATCAGTGGGTGCATCGTGAAATTACCGAGTCACGGCTGAAGATTCAGCAAATGGATGTTCAGACCTATTTTTTCCGTCGGACCAACACTAATGCGCTTGGCCAGGCCCGGTCATGGACGGATCATCTGTTATGGCATCACGCGGCTCATACGGTTGACCTGTTTCAATATCAGGTTGGCGAGCCGGTCGTCGTCGCTCATGCGATAGAAGGGCCGATCCACCCTGAGTTGGGTATCTCGCTGGATATGTCAATCCAGCTCAAAACCAGCGGCGGCTCAATTTGTACGCTATCGCTGTCGTTCAACAATGATGGCCCGCTGGGCACGTTTTTTCGGTACATCGGTGATAACGGCACCTATATTGCCCGCTATGATGACCTGGTTAATGGCAGGGAAGAACCGATCGATGTGTCGAAAGTGGATGTGTCAATGAACGGTATTGAACTCCAGGACCGGGAGTTCTTCGCGGCAATTCAGGAAGGCCGTGAGCCCAATTCATCGGTGCATCAAGTCATGCCTTGCTATGAGACACTGCATTTGCTGGAGCAGGAACTACATTCACAAAAATAATTGCCGGAGAAAATGCCATGAGTGAGACCACCGTTCATAGCGAAGCCATCGAGACCGTCGTGATTCCCAGAGTACGCGATCTTGGCGGATTTGAAGTCCGGAGGGTGTTACCAGCGGCTGAAAGGCGAGCGGTCGGGCCTTTTGTCTTTTTTGACCAGATGGGGCCGACCGAATTTCCACCGGGTCAGGGGCTGAACGTTCGCCCCCATCCCCATATCGGTCTGGCCACCGTGACGTATTTGTTCGAGGGAGAGTTCCGGCATCGGGACTCACTCGGCACAGACCAGATGATTTACCCCGGCGCGGTCAACTGGATGGTTGCCGGACGCGGGATTACCCATTCGGAGCGCACCAGTGAGTCAACGCTCAAAGAGGGACACAGGGCTTTCGGTGTGCAGGTCTGGGTGGCGTTACCCAAGGCCCAGGAAACAATGGCACCGCTGTTCGAGCATCATGCCAAGTCGTCGCTGCCACTGTTGAAGGAGCCGGGCAGAAAGCTGCGAGTCATTCTCGGTACCGCATTCGATCAGACCTCGCCTGTGCAGATTTATTCCGACCTGTTTTATGTCGATGCGCGTCTGGACCCGGGCCATTCAGTCGAAGTCCCGATTGAGTACGAAGAGCGCTGTATTCATATTGCGGCCGGCTCTGTATTCGTGAATGGCAAACGTTATGAGTCCGGTCGCATGCTGGTTCTAACTCCGGGCGCCCGGGTGACCGCTGTTGCGGCGGATCACGAGGCGCGCTTAATGCTGGCCGGCGGTGCGCCGCTCGATGGGCCGCGCTTGCTCTCCTGGAACTTCGTTGCCTCGTCCCAGAATCTGATCGACAAGGCAGAGCGTGCCTGGCGTGAGGCTGACTGGAAAACAGGCCAGTTCAGGCTTCCCCCCGGTGACGACCAGGAATACACGCCACTGCCTGAATAAGCGTGACCACTGTTTCGTTTTAGTCGGTTTCCTTTACTCCGAAAGCCCCTGTCAGTCCTCTGGTGGGGACTGACTGGTGTAACCTTGGCCTCCAACAATTTGTAGAGTCAGCGCATGGTTTGTTTTTCCGCGCGACGGAGGCCTCTGAGATGAGCCTGGCGAAACTTTCTGCCGACGGCTTTGCTGTTTGTTTGTCAGTTCTGGCCTTTTATGTGGCCGGCTGGGGCGTATTTGATAATGTCTGGGTTTCCGGGCTGACCGTCTGGTTCGGCTTCATGGCGGGCTTTCTGGTCTGGTCGGATCGCGTCCGGGACAGCGAATCAAAACCGGTGCAGACCTTCTTTCTGGTTCTGCATTTTGGTCTTGCGGCTTTGTTCAGCTATGCGATGTGGCGCTGGACCGGCGTCATGCTGGAGCAGGAAGAATTCTTCATTGAGATCACCCACGCAGACCATCTGCTGGCCTGGGTAGGCCTGGCGATTGCTGGCTACATGACATGGCGGTACTTCGGGCTGCCCATGTTGCTGGTTTTCCTGCTGTCTTGTTACTACGTTCTAATGCCCGGTAGTTGGTTGGGGGTCGGCGAGCATTGGACCCGTGTGGCTGACAATCTCTGGTACTCAACGGATGGCGCATTCGGGCGCCCGGTCGAAGTCGTTGGGCGGGTCGTCCTGATCTTCATTTTGTTTGGCGCCATTTTGCAGACTTCCGGGGCAGGTGAGGTGCTCCTGAAACTCGCTTTCGCCGCGACCGGGCGCTTCTCGGGTGGCCCGGCTCATGCAGCCATCGTTGGTTCGGCCATGTTCGGGACTCTGTCCGGTGCTGCGGTGGCAAATGTTGTGTCGACCGGCGTCTTCACCATACCGATCATCAAACGCTCGGGTTTCTCAGCCCGGTTCGCCGGCGCGGTCGAAGCGGCGGCTTCAACCGGCGGGCAGATCATGCCGCCCGTGATGGGCGTCGTGGCATTTCTGATGGCTGATGTCACCGGTATTCCGTATTTAAAAATTGTCGTTGCTGCGTTGATACCCGCAGCAATGTACTACGCGTCTTTGTTCCTGGTCGTGCTGATTGAGTCGCGCAAGCAAGGCATTGCGCCGGTTCCGGTCGCCGAGCGCGAACGACTCACCCGACGTGACTGGCTGTCAAGTCTGGCCTTCTGGATTCCGCTTGGTGTGTTGATTGCTTATCTGATCGATGGCCGGACGCCGCAAAATGCCGGCTTCGCGGCCACTGTTGTCGCGAGCATTCTTTGTCTGATTCTGTTTCCGGCATTCCGGCATCCGCGAAAATGGCTCGAAACCATTATCTCTGCCGGTTATGTCGCGGCGACGCTGATGATTATTGTCACCGCGATCGGATTCGTGATCGGCGTGGTCAACATGACCGGGATCGGCTTGCAGTTCGCCGAGGCAATTCTGTCGGTTGCGGGAACCGACTTGTTCCTGAGTCTGTTACTGGTGATGCTCGGTTGCCTGGTGATGGGCATGGGCGTGCCGACCGGCGCGGCTTATCTGATTATCGCGATCGTGCTTGGACCTGCGCTGGAACGACTTGGCCTGCCAACGATAGCAGCACATCTGTTCGTTGTGTACTTCGGCGTGTTGTCGGTGATTACGCCGCCGGTCGCGCTGGCGGCATTCGCGGCCGCTCCGATCGCCGGCGCCGGCCCGATGGAAACCGGTTTTGAAGCCGTTCGGCTCGCGATTGCCGGGTTCATCATTCCGTTCGTTTTCGTGTATCACCAGGATGTCCTGCTGATTGTTGACGATTTTTCCCTGCCCGGTCTTGGCTGGTCGTTGATTGCCTTTGCTATTGCAACCTGGTCGATCGCATCAGCACTGGCCGGTTTTGATGCCAGACGGTTGCCGGGCTGGCAACGCGTGTTGCGCCTGATTGCCGGTGTCGGCGTCTTGATTCCTCAGGCGTTAATCGCAGTGCCGGCGTTTATCGTGGCTGTGCTGTTGCTGGCCAGTCATCGTTTGCCGGTGCGTTCAGATCGTCCTGTCTGATTTTCCTACACCCTTGCTTCAAGACCTCTCGGAGAGACTTACTGATGAAACCAATCACAACCCTGATAACTGCTGGTGCGCTGTCATTCGCCGTAGTTTCGGCCAATGCTGCCGAAAAAGTCAAAATGGCAACCATTGCGCCAGGAACTTCTGCGTATCTGACCATGACGACGTTTGCCAATATCGTTAACCAGAACCAGAAAGACTATGAATTTACGGTTGACGCAACCGGTGCAGCGACCAAACATATTATTGAAGTCGCCAGAGGAAAGCTCGACTATGCGATGTCGTCGCCTACCATTCATTTCTTTCTCAAGAATGGCAAAGCCATGTACAAGAAACTGAAGGATGCGCCAAAACTGGCCGACAAGCTTAGTCTTGTGATGTGGTTTCCGTATGGGCAGTATCACTTCATTGTGCACGAAGACAGCGGCATTAAAACGCTGGGTGACCTCAAAGGCAAGAAAGTCTTTCTCGGGCCGCCGGGAGGCGGCGCCTGGAATGCGGCTTATTCCTGGATGAAGTTTGTTGGCGGGCTGGATGCAAAGAAAGGAGATTTCGAAGGTGTCAAGGCGAGCTGGTCGTCTGCTTTTCAGGGTTTTCAGGACCGCCAGTTCGATGCTTATGTCAATGGCGGCATTGCACCTTTCCCTCAGGTAGAGCAGCTTTCTCTGACCAGTGAGATTCGTCTGTTGGGTGTTGACAAGAAAACCTACGAGGGCAACCCGGCTGCCAAAAAATATATGACGGGAATTCCCGGGCGTGATCTAGGTGTAATTAAGCAGGGCACATACGGTAAGAACGTCAAGATGGATCACGACATTTACACCAACGGAGCGACGGTGGGCATTACCGTGCGCAAAGACATGTCGGAAGAGCAGGTCTATCAGGTTACCAAAGCCTTTTGGGATAATGTCGCTGAGGCTAGAAAGTCCGCCCCCTGGATGAACAACATCACGATGGAGTACGCCATCAAAGAAGGTGGCCTGGCACTACACCCAGGCGCGCAACGATATTATAAGGAAATCGGTGCCAAGATTCCTGCCGGCTCAATGGCAAAATAGGCTGACCGATATAACAAAGGGCCGCTGTAGCGGCCCTTTTTTTGTCTCTCACTTCTTAGCGGGTGAGATCAATCTCAATCTGGTCGCCCGCGTTGACCGTAATGGCAGCGCCAAACTCGCCGCTTCTGTCTTTCAGGCGATAAGTGCCTGGTAAGACGGGCAGGATTCGGGTTGCGGCACTGGAGATCCGTTTGTTCCAGGAAGGATTGGACGGCTGCACCAGCACGACGCTGCCGTCAGCATTCTTGAAATTAATCACTGCGGCAAACGCCAGCAGGTTGACAGGTGTCTGTTGGTTGGCCGGGATTTCCATAGCCTGCTCGCTTACCTGCCGGTTGATTCGCAGCTTGTAGCTACCAGGCTTGAGTCGATAAGGCCTTTCGGTACTCGCACTGGAGCGATCATTAATAGTTGTGGCGTTGCCACTGGCGTTGATCAGGCCGAGGCTGACATTTGGCGGGAAGTTGATCATGACGACTTCGGTCGCCTGAGTCGCGGTTGTCGTTTGCAGCGGCGCAATCTTCTCGGCAGGTGCCATGACTTCTTTTTTGACGGAAGTCAGGGCGGTTTTCAGCTCCTTGGAGTTGGAAGCGGTGAAATACTTACCGCCACCGGCTTTGGCAATGCACTGCAACTGGGCGCGCTCTTTGCCTTCAACATCAAACCCGACGACGTGAACCCTGACTGCCACGCCGCCCGCACGCAGGCGTTCGACCTGCTGGCAGGGGTCGCCGCCGCAGGATTCGGCGCCGTCGCTGATCAGGACAATTGAGGTGCTGTCTTCGTTGCTGAGAACTTCATCCGCAGCTTGCGCCATCGCTCCTGCTATTGGTGTTTTGCCTCGCGGGGATACCCGCGAGATGGCTTGCAGCAACAAGGCGCGGTTTGACGGCGCAGGCGGCAAAAGCTCGATGTCTTTGCAGTCACCTTTGCGGCGATGGCCGTAGATTTGCAAGCCCACTGCGCTGCTGACCGGCAGCTCCTTGACCAGATCGGACAACACGGTCTTAGCGACATCCATTTTGATGCGGCTATCCACTTTTGCCCACATCGAGCCGGAGGCATCCAGAACGAACAACACCCGGGAAGGCGCCGGCGCAGCCAGAACGGCTGGCGCGCAAGCCAGCGCCAAGGCTGCCGCAAACCAGCTACGGGCTACCCGTTTGCTGACTGATTCAAACAATCCGGTTCGTCGCTTGGCTTTCACTGCATTTTCTCCGTCGCAAATTCTTGGTGTCTTTGTCTCAAGACTCAAATACTACGCCACAGGAAAAAATCAAAAAACAGTCAGTCGGCCCGGGACCGTGCACGGATCGCAGCGCGTTCGAGCATGTATTGTTCCGCTTTGAGCATGTGATCGCTCATGATCTGGCGGGCTCGGTCATGGTTGCCGGCTTTGATGGCCCGCAGCAAACTGACCTGATAGCCCAGGCCGGCTTCGCGCAGCTCCGGGTGCGGGTCGGCGTAGATCGCCCGGCATTCTGTCGTGTCGCGTAACAGGCTGATCAGGAATGTACAGACAAATCCCAGCAGGGCGTTACTGCAGTGGCGGGCAAGTACGCTGTGAAATTCCAGTTCGGCCATGCGCTGCTCGTATTCTTCCTGAGCGGTCCGAGGTTCGTCCTGGTAGAGTCGGATCGTTTGCTGCAAGTCATTGTGACCTTGGTCTGACAGACGGCCGGAGACATCAGCCGCCAATTCGGGCTCAAGCAGTTTACGCAGCGCGTAAATATCAGCGATCGACGGCTGAAAAAACAAGAATAGATTATCCAGCAATTGAATGGCCTGCTCGTGAGTTAGCGCGGAGATAAATGCGCCGCCTCCGGGGCCGGTCTTGCTGGTGATCAGTCCCTGAATCTGCAGAATCTTCATGGCCTCGCGCATCGTGCCGCGCGAGGCGGTCAGCTCGTCCCCTTGCAACCAGGATGCCGGCAGACGGTCGCCGGGTTGCAGGCCTTGTTCGACGATCAGGTCGCGAATATGGCTGGCGATTGTTTCGGGCCGCTTGGGGCGTTTGGGCAGAATGCCGGTGTCAGGGTTTTGCGGGTTATCAGCGTCGGTCATGCCTGTCATTCTCCATCATGGGGATGGTAGCAGGCACTTTGATGGTTGATCGGGGCTGGCGAACCTGCAAGCGTCGGGCGGGCTTGCCGGCACTTTTCGCTCACGCGTTCGCAACGTTCGGCAAACGCACAGCCAATAGGCGGGTTATACGGGTCAGGTAATTCGGTCTGCGCATCCTGGGTAACCAGGGTTTGGCGCCCCGGCGTCGGGACTGACTGCAATAACAAGTGAGTGTAGGGGTGGCGTGGCCGAGCAAAAACATCGCTTGCCTGCCCGATTTCCGCCAGGCGGCCAAAGTACATCACCGCGACCCGGTCGCAGATATTCTGGACAACCGACAGGTCGTGACTGATAAACACATAGGTCAGATTGAACCGTTGCTTGAGTTCCTTGAGCAGGTTAAGTACCTGGGCCTGTACCGAAACGTCCAGTGCGGAGACCGGCTCGTCAAGCACAATTAGCGACGGATTGGCCGCCAGAGCCCGCGCGATGGCAATTCGTTGCGCTTGCCCGCCAGAAAATTCATGCGGATAGCGGTCAAGGAATTCAGGTGCCAGATTTACTGCTTCCAGTAGTTCTGGCAGGCGTTTGGCGCGTTCAGTGGCCGACATCCCGAGCAGGTGGATCAGCGGCGCCTCCAGCGTTGCACGAATGGTCTTGCGCGGATTCAGCGAGGCGATCGGGTCCTGAAAGACGTATTGAATCTTGCGCGCCAACGTGTTGCTGTTCTTGCGCGCGGCAAGCGTCACATCTTCGCCGGCAAACCGGATGATGCCGTCGGTAGGGTGGTCCAGCCCGACAATCAAACGGGCCAGTGTTGACTTCCCGCACCCGCTTTCGCCAACAATGCCAAGCGTCTCTCCGCGGTTTAGTTGCAGTGAAATATCCTGCACGGCATGTACCGCAGGCCGGACGGAGGCGAATAAGCGCTTCTCGCCGCCGAAGCGGCGTTCCACGCCAGTGATCTCAAGGAGAGGCGGGTCGGATTTCATCAGGCTTGCTCGCTCTGCTGAAGCGGGAACAGACACCGGACCGACTGCTGGCTGGCGAGTGTTCTCAGGGGAATTTCCTGCTCGCGACAAACGTCTCTCGCCTGTTCGCAACGTTCGGCAAACGCACAGCCGGTCGGCAGTTTGTTGACAACCGGCGGGCGCCCTTCAATCGCCTGCAGATGTTGCCCGGGGTTGTTCAAGACGGGGACGCAGTCGATCAGCCGGGCGGTGTAGGGATGGGCGGGCGTTGCGAGAATGTCTGCAGTTGAGCCGGTTTCGACGATTTTGCCGGCATACATGACCGCAACCCGGTCGCATATTGCCGACACCACACCGAAGTCATGGGTGATAAAAAGAATTGCAGCCTGCCGCTCGTGTCGCAGACGGTTCATCAGACTGAGGATCTGAGCCTGAACCGTGACATCAAGCGCCGTTGTGGGTTCATCAGCAATCAATACCTTGGGGTCGTTGGCCAGTGCGATGGCAATACAGACTCTCTGGCGCATGCCGCCCGACAATTCGTGGGGATAGGCATCAAGCCGTTGTTCAGCATTCGGGATTCGAACCTGTTTCAAAAGCGCCGTAGCGCGCTCGCGTGCATCGCGCCGATTGAGCGGCGAGTGGGCCTGTATTGCCTCAATGACCTGGTCGCCAATCCGGTAAAGCGGATGCAGCGTGGATAGCGGATCTTGAAAGACGTGCGCGACAGCCGATCCTCGTAATTCGCGCAGTCGCTCGTTGCTGACGCCAAACAAGTCTTCGCCTTCCAGCCAGGCGGCACCGCCGGCAATCTGCCCCGGCGGAGACGGGACCAGGCCCATGATGGACATCGCGGTGACTGATTTTCCAGAGCCTGACTCACCGACCAGGCCGAGACATTCGCCGGCGGCAAGTTGTAGGTGAATGCCGCCGGTCGCCTGATAGATCTCTGAACCAATATGAAACTGTGTACTTAGATGCCGCACCTCAAGCAAAGCGGCGGATTCGGTCACTGCACGCGCTGGCACTGACTGACGGGTAACTGCAGTGCGGGCGACCGGACGCATCAGGGCACCGGAGCGCAAGCGCGGGTCAAGGACGTCCCGGATGCCGTCGCCAAGCAGGTTGATCGACATCACGACCAGGAAGATCATCACACCGGGTACCACTGAGACATGGGGTGAAGTAAACAGGATTTTGCGGCCTTCGCCGAGCATTGATCCCAGGTCTGCTTGTGGTGGCTGTGCCCCCAGCCCCAGAAATGACAGGCCGGCTGTTTCCAGAATCATCCAGCCGACTGTGGTTGAGATTGTAATAATGATGATCGGCATGACATTGGGCAAGACCTCGCCGAACAGGATTTGCCAATGCGACTTGCCGCTCAATCTGGCGGCATCAACAAATTCGCGTTTTGACAACCCCAGTGTAATGCCGCGGATGTTGCGCGCAAAGAATGGAATGTTGACGATTGCTATTGCGTATAAGGCGTTGATCAGTCCCGGGCCGAGAACCGCGACGATGGCCAGCGCCAGCAAGATGTATGGAAAAGCCATCACCATGTCGACGCCACGCATCAGCAGGGCATCTGTCCGGCCGCCGGCGTAGCCCGCCACCAGGCCGATCAGTGAGCCGAATACGGCAGCAATCAGAGAGGCTGACAGACCGACGGCCAGACTGACCCGGCTGCCCCAGATCAACCGGGAGAGCAGGTCACGGCCAAGCGAGTCTGTGCCCAGGATGTGGCCTTGAGCCCCTGGACGCAGCAGGCGGTTGGCCGGGTCGGTAATGTCGGGGTCCGGTAACGGCAGCCATGGTGCCGCGAGAGCCAAAGCGGTAATCAGCAACAGGACAATCAGCCCGGCGGTTGCCAGGCGGTTATGAAAAAGCAGGCTGAGCGTGCCGGGACGGACAGGTTTGCGTGCGCTTGCCATCAGCGTAACCTCGGATCGATGACCGTCTGTACGACATCAGCGGCAAGGTTGAATAGAACATATGCCGCCGCGACGACCAGCACGCCGCCTTGTACCAGGAGTAAGTCCCGGGTTGAAATGGCTTTGACCAGCATCGAGCCAATACCGGGCCATTGAAAGACGGTTTCAATATAGACCGCGCCGCCCATGACGAATCCGGCCTGAATGCCGAGGACGGGAATCACGCTAACCAGCGCGGCCTTGAAAGCATGGCGCAGGATGACCTGGCGTTCGCTCAGGCCTTTGGCGCGCGCGGTCCGAATGTAGTCCTGGCGTAAAACCTCGAGCATTGACGTGCGGGTCAGCCGGGCGATGACGCCAGTGGCGACGACGGCCAGGGTAATCGCGGGCAGAGCCAGGTGATGGAGCAGGTCGGGCAGATCTCCGCCCCCGTAAATCGCGTACATGCCGCTGACCGGCGTCCACTTCAGGGTGACTGAAAAGAGCAGGATAAGTAACAGCCCGAGCCAGAAAGACGGTGTGGAAATCCCGATCAAGACCAGGACAGTGACGATACGGTCCGCCCAGCCGTATTGGTAGACCGCAGAGATGACCCCGGCCACCAGGCCAAGCAGCGAACACATCACGAGAGCGGATCCGGCTAGCAAGAGGGTGGCATTAAATCGCTCAAGGACTTCATCCAGTACCGGTCGGTTCAAGGTGTATGACTGCCCGAAATCACCTTGCAGCAGGTTGGTCAGCCAGATCCAGTACTGTTCGGGAAGTGATTTGTCGAGCCCGAGACTCGCATTGAGTCTGGCAATATTGTCGGGCGTTGCGTAAGAGCCGAGAATCGCTGTCGCCGGGTCCCCCGGGATCATGGCCATCGTGAGAAAAACAATGACCGTCAAGCCGAACAGGACCGGTATGGCGGCAAGCAGGCGTTTGAAGATGTAGGCGCTCACAGGCAGGCTCCAAATAGAAACTGGCGGCGTTCCGGCTGGTCAGGGCAAACAGACCGGAATCGCCGCCAGTTCAACTTACCAGCACTCTAAGGTTTGGATACTTGTTGCAGCATCAACACGAACGAGGGTTGAAGCTTGAACTGCTTGACCCGTTTCGACACCACCGCATTCTGCTTCCAGTTGGCCACGAATACCCACGGAGCGTCATCTTTCACGATGGTCTGCATCTCCTGGTAGAGCGAGGCGCGTTTACTCTGGTCGGTTTCAGTGCGGGCCGCGCTGAGTAGTTCGTCCACTTTCTTGTTGGAGTAATAGCCTGAGTTGAACCCCCCTTTATCCGGCGAGGCGGCGGTACGCAAGGCCAGGAATGGCAGCGTATCGGGGTCATTCGTCATCCACGCCATCTCGGCCATGTCGGCTTTGCCAGCCAGGCCCGGATTGACTTTGCCCAGATAGGTATTCCATTCGTAGGTTTCGATTTTGACCTTCATGCCAACCGCTTGCAGGTCAGCCTGAATGGCCGTGCCCATCGCAATCGGGTCGAGCATGCCAGAGCCGCCTTCGGCAACAAAAAATGTCAGTTCTTCCCCTTTGTAGCCGGCCTGCTCAAGCAAGGCTTTGGCCTTGGCCGGATCATAGGGATAGGGCTGCAAAGACTTGTTATAAGCCCAGGCAAATGCGGGTGGAGTGGGGCCGGCCGCCACCTCAGCGGTACCTTGCAGAATGTTCTCAACCAGCGCTTTCTTGTTGATTGCGTAGTTGGCCGCCTGCCGCACAGCCTTGTTGGCGAACGGGCCTTCCTTGGCATTCAGAATCAGGAACCAGACGTGTGGCCCGGCTTGTTCCTGGACGGTGAAATCATTGTTGCTGCGGAACTGCTGCAAGCTGTCCGGTGGCACCTCCACCATTACATCCAGGCCGCCGGCCAGCATTTCGGCAATGCGTGTGTTGGCGTCGGTGATCGGGCGGAAAATGATCGCCTCAAGCGGTGCGCTGCCGCCCCAGTAGTCGGGGTTACGACTGACAACGACTTTGGAGTTTGCCTCCCAGGCTTCGAACTTATAAGCGCCAGTGCCCACTGGCTTGCGACCGAAACCTTTACCATTTTCCTTGACCGCACTGGGCGAAACCATCAGGCCGGTTGGGTAGGCCAGGTTTGACAGAAATGGCGCGTAAGGATCTTTGAGTTTGAATTCGACGGTGTGTGAGTCAAGCGCGTTGACTTTTTCGACGGCCGAGAAGAAAAATGCCAGCGGGAACGGGCCGGTATTGTGGAACGGATGCTTCTTGTCCAGCATGCGATCAAAATTGAATTTGACGGCCGAGGCATCAAATGCGGTGCCGTCATGGAATTTGACATCGCTGCGCAATTTGAAGGTATAGGTTTTGCCGTCGTCGGCGATGGTCCAGCTTTCGGCCAGTGACGGCTCCACTTCAAGCGTACCGTCTTTGTACCGGGTCAGCCCGTCATACAGATTCACCAGGATTCGAAAGTCGTTGACGGCAGTGACCGCCTGCGGATCCAGAGACTTGGGCTCTGCGATTTGTCCGACCAGCAGAACATTGGACGGTGTCTGGGCATGCACCGGGGCCGCAGCCATCCAGCAAGCCAGCCCGAGGGCAGTCAATAGGCGTTTCATTCGTTTCTCCCTTTCGCCTTTGTTGGCGATGTCATGTGTACCCTAATTAATCAACAAAAATAAGATAAATGCAAGCTTTAATCATGATAAATTTTGGTGCGGTTGTGCCGTCTCGGTGCATCCGGTCATCTGTCCCATCCAGTGAGCGATTGAGTCATGAAACAGCTTTCCATTAACGCAGCGCGGCTGCGAGCGTTGCTCGACGGGGTCAATGCTCACGGCCTGAATCCGGCCACTGGCGGGTGTAATCGTCCCAGTTTCTCGGCGGCGGATATGGCCGCGCGCCACTGGCTCGCTGAGCAAATGAGGGCTGATGGATTGACGGTGCGGCTTGATGCAGCCGGTAACGTGATCGGCCGCTTCGGCCCGGAGCAAGGCCCGTGCATCATGAGCGGCTCGCATCTGGATACCGTGCCGGAAGGGGGCGCTTTTGACGGCTTGCTAGGCGTTTGCGCCGCCCTGGAATCGGTACGTGCGATGCAAGATGCCGGTCTGGTGCCGGCGCGCGCCATTGAGGTGGTGGCGACGGCGGAAGAAGAAGGGCGCTACGGCGGAATGCTGGGCTCGCAGACGATAGCCGGGCAGATTCCGGCGGGCTGGTTAGCCGGTGCGGTCAGTGCCTCTGGGGAGTTGCTGACTGATGCCATGCGTGCGCAAGGGCTTGACCCGACAAAGCTGGCGGCCAGTGCACGACGCGCAGATGAAGTCACGGCATTTGTTGAGCTGCATATTGAGCAAGGTCCGGTGCTGGAGGCCGAGGGCATTCCGATCGGGCTGGTTGAGGGGATTTCCGGCATCAGCAGTCTGGCGGTTCGGTTCATGGGCAAGGCCAATCATTCCGGTACGACGCCGATGCACTTGCGCGCCGATGCGTTTGCCGGCCTGGCCCAGGTGGCTGTGGCGATTGACGCCATCATCGAACAGTTTGGTGGGCCGCAATCAAGGATCACGATCGGCCAGGTGAATTTGCAGCCTAACTTTGCGCACACGATTCCCGGCCAGGCCGATTTCACCGTGATCATACGAGACAGCACGGAGGCAAGCTTGCATCAGCTACGCGATGCAATTGCCGATACGGTTCGCAGTGCCGCAGCGGCTCACCGTCTGGATGCCACCATCGAGGAGCAAAGCTGGTTGGCACCGATTGAGCTGGACCAGTCTTTGCGGCAGGTTGTGCAACAGCAGGCGACAGCGCTGGGTCTGGCCACCATGCCCATGCCGTCCGGCGCCGGTCATGACGCCCAGACGATGCAGTCACTCTGCCCGTCGGCGCTGATTTTCGTGCCCAGCCGTGACGGCGTCAGCCACTCCCCGCGAGAATGGACCGACTGGCGCTACCTTGAGCAGGGGGCCAATCTGTTGCTGGCGACTTTGAGGCAACTTAGCGGCGCCGGCGAGTAGCCAATCACCGACCAGAGCGGGTGGGCTGAATCACGTCAACCAGGTGTCACGCCACCAGCGCCAGCTCAATGCCAGGACGATCAGGCCGGTCAGCGTCATCATCACCGCAGTAACCGGCGCGCCGAAGGTTTCGGCCATCGCGCCAAGCACGATAAACCCGATCGGCCCGATGCCGATGCACATCGTCATCATGCCCATCGCCTGACTCCTCATGCCCGGGGGGGCGGTCACAAAGGTGATGGTTGACTGCATGATCGCGAATCCGGCCTGACCGGTGCCGACCAGAAATAGCGCCAGCCCGGCCAGCATTGGATCACCCGCGAGCGCAAACGCCGGTAACAAACCCAGAAAAGTGATGACGCCAACAATGTAAATTCGACCGAATCGTCCGGGCCGTGACAGGCGCGCAATCACCAGCGAGCCGATCAGCGCGCCCAAACCGTCGGCGCTGGCCAGCAAGCCGATGCTGTCCGGACTCAACCTAAGTTGATCCTGACCAATGACCGGGACCATGCTCAGGACCGGCCAGCCGAAAATATTGAAAACAATTGTGACACACATTGCCCCGGTCAACCGGGTGTCTTTCCTGAGAACCGACCAGCTGGCAGACATTGTCTGCAGCAGCGAGCGACCGGCGGTTGGGGGGACTTCGTTGCGATGGCTGGTCGCCAGCGCCGCGATCATTGCCAGCACATACAACACCAGCGTCAGCAACAAAGTCCCCTGAATGCCCGCAGTGGCGAGCAACAGGCCACCCAGGCTGGGGCCTGCGAGACGGCTGGCATTGCTGGTGCCCACCTCAATTGACATCGCCCGGCTCATCCACTCATTGCCAACGACATCGCCAATCATGGTTCTTCGCACCGAGTTGTCGGTGGCCCAGGCTGTGCCGTTTATAAAACTCGCAATGCCCAGGTGCCAGACTTCCAGTTGACCAAATATGCTGACACCTGTCAGGATGGTGGCTGTAAGCAGGGAGACGGCAATAACGACCAGCAGGGCATGGTGTCGAACAATCCGCTCGGCAATTGTGCCAAACACTGCGCCGAACAAAGCCATTGGCAGCAAGCGCAGCATCGTCATAGCGGCGACCAAAAATGCTGAGTTGGTCAGTTGATAGGTCACAATCCCGAAGACCAGGATTTCCAGCCAGCGAATCAGAAAGGAAGTGAGACCGACCCACCACAGGCAGACAAAGTCCCGGCTACTCAGTAACCGGGCGATTCCATCAGGGGCGTCAACGGTGGTCATTGACTGGCTGGCACAGGCCTGACTGCCAAGCGGGAGGCAAGCGCCGGGTCAAGCGTCAAGAGTTCGAAAGCCGTGAGTATGTTCAATTCCATCAAGGGATTGGAGCATACCCGGGTAAGTTGTTTAGAGAGTGGAATGCTGCGGTGCAATAAGAGCCGGGTAAGCCGTTCGACAGGCTTAACGTTGTTTAGATTAAGCTTTGCTAGTGGGCCGATCGATTCAAACAGGGTCGGCCGTTTTGATCAGGGGAAAAGGAGACTACCTATGTTGATGGTTAAAAGTTCAATTGCGGCGACCGCCGTAGCGGTCGCGTTGACCAGTTTTGCGGCCAGTGCAGAAGACGTGAAACTACCGAATCAGTTGTCATGGACTGCATACGGGACGAAGTCGTCCGGCTATGCGCAAGGCGTGGGCATCGGCCAGATGCTCAAGAAAAACTACGGCACAGCACTGCGAATCATTCCCGGCAAGAATGATGTTTCGCGGATGGTGCCGCTGCGTTCAGGTCAGTCTGAAATCTGCGCCTGTGGTGCGGCTGCGGTTTTCGCCCAGGAAGGCGCGCTGATGTTCGGCTCCAAGAAATGGGGCCCGATGCCATTGCTGAACCTGTTTAACAACCTGGGTAGCAATGGTCAGCAACTGGTGGTTGCCGGCGACTCGGGGATCAAGACTGCAGCAGACCTGAAAGGCAAGCGTGTCACTTTTGTTAAGGGTGCGCCGGCGCTGAATCTGAACGCCGAAGCCATGCTCGCTTTTGCCGGCCTGACCTGGGACGACGTCAAGAAAGTCACTGTTCCGGGCTGGGGCCAGTCTGCTGAAGCGGTTGTTAACGGGCAGGCAGATGCCACCTGGGGCAGCACTGTCTCAAGTGCCTACCAGAAACTGGCCGCGTCACCGCGCGGCCTGTATTGGTTGAACCTGCCGCACAGCGATGCCGAAGGATGGGCCCGGGCTCGCAAGGTGGCCCCGCACTGGTCACAGTCGAAAGTTGAAAAAGCAGTTGATATCGAGAAAAACGAGTCGGGCGGCAAAAGTTATGAAGGTAATAACTACCCCTACCCGATCTATGTGGCCTCGCCCAAGATTTCCGATGAAACGGCTTACAGCCTGACCAAAGCCGTGATGGAAAACTATGAGCAGATCAAAGACAGCGGCCCGGGCATGGACGGCTACCGTCTGGTTCGTCAGCCGCTGAAATGGGCGTTTCCGTATCACCCGGCCGCTATCAAGTACTACAAGGAAAAAGGCGTCTGGACAGCCGACCACGACACTTATAACGATGGTCTGCTGAACCGTCAGAAAGTTCTGGCTGATGCCTGGGCCAAGATGGACAAAGACCTTGCTGATGACGCTTTTATTGCCGCCTGGCAGAAAGTACGTGCTGATGCACTCGACGCCGCCGGCCTGGATGTTCCGTTCCGTAGCTGGTAATTGATCGATATAAGCAAAACACCAGTGCCGGCTCAGGCCGGCACTGCCTGATTTTCTGGCGCGGCTGTACTGGCCGCGTCTTTTGTTATTCAAGCCGAATCCATGACCCAAGCAGATAAGACCGACAGTCCGGGCGTAAACGCGCCAGAGCCGATGAACGCTCGTTACCGCAAGCCCAGCGCCTGGTCTAACTCACTGATTACTTTTTCAGCACTAGGCTCTATCTTCGCCTCGGTCTACATTATTTTTGGGGTGGGTAACTGGTTTGATACCTATGTGCCACTGGAGACCGAGTACTTTTACTTCATGCTCGCGTTGTTGTTGCCGCTGGCCTACATCATCTATCCGCTGTTTAAATCGCAGGCAGATTACATCCCCTGGCATGATCAGTTGCTGGCGTTAGTGGCTTTTCTGGTTCCGGCGTATTTTGCTTTTCGCGGCAACGACATTCTTGAGGTCGGTTGGGAGTACGACGCGCCTCAACACGCCAAGTATCTGGCGTTTGTTTTGTGGGCGATCGTCCTGGAGGCGACCCGCCGCGCCGGCGGCAATGCCATTTTTGCGATCTGTCTGGTTGTCTCGGTTTACCCGATGGTGTCCGAGTTCGCACCAGGCTTTCTGGCTGGCGACAACGTTGACCCGGAAGTAACCGCCGGCTTTCATATGTTTGGCACTGAGAGCACGCTCGGCATTCCCATGAATGCGTTCGCCAATCTGGTGGTGGGTTTCCTGGTGTTCGGAGTAGCACTGCAATACACCGGCGGTGGCGCTTTCTTCTTGAATCTGGCGTTTGCGCTGTTAGGTCGTCGCCGTGGCGGGCCGGCCAAGGTGGCGATTTTTGCGTCTGGCCTGATGGGCTCGATGAGCGGTAGCGTGATCACCAATGTGTTAACAACCGGGGTGATGTCCATACCGGCGATGAAAAAAGTCGGTTTCAGGCCGTCTTATGCGGCCGGTGTAGAGGCTTGCGCATCAACCGGCGGCGTGTTGATGCCACCGGTAATGGGCGCGACGGCTTTTGTGATGGCCACTTTTCTTGAGATTCCGTATGCGTCCATCATTATTGCTGCGGCGTTTCCGTCAATTCTTTATTACCTCGCCCTGTTCATGCAAATTGATGCGTATGCGGCGCGTGAAGGTCTGCGCGGCCTGACCGAAGATGAGCTGCCAAAGCTCGGTCAGGTCCTGCGGGATGGCTGGTATTTTGTTTTTGTCTTCATTTTGCTGATCGTCATGCTGCTCTACATGCAGCGGGAAGCACAAGCACCGTATTACGCTTCGGTGTTGTTGCTGGTGATCAATCAACTGGCGCCCAAGCATCGTTGGGACTTCAAGCGCCTGATGGAGTTTATTCGCGGGGTCGGCACCTTGTTTGCCGAACTGGCCGCCTTGCTTGCCGGTGTTGGCCTGATTATCGGTGCGCTGACCCTGACCGGAAAAGTTGGCAGTCTGACTTATGAACTGGTCCGGGTTGCCGGAGACTCAACAATCCTGTTGTTGGTTATGGGTGCGATCACCAGTTTCGTGCTGGGTATTGGCATGACGGTGACGGCTGCTTATCTGTTCCTGGCGGTCACCATGGCACCTGCGCTGACAAACTCGGGTCTCGATCCGCTCGCCGTGCATTTGTTCATGATGTATTGGGGCATGATTTCGTTCATTACACCGCCGGTTGCGATCGGTGCTTACGCGGCCGCGTCGGTTGCGCAGGCCGATCCTCTGAAAACCGGCTTCGAGGCGATGCGTCTTGGGTCGATTATTTATTTCGTGCCGTTTTTCTTTGTCCTTAATCCGGCGCTGATTGGTAATGGCACGCTGGTTGAGGTCGTAACGGTCTTCAGCGCGGCTGTCGTGGGTATTGTCCTGATATCGGCCGGTCTGCAAGGTTATGTGTACCGGATAGGCGCAATCTCGGACAGCGTGTTGGGCTATGTAACCCGGTTTATCCTGGTTGCCGGCGGTGTTGTCATGGCGCTGCCGGGTAATTCACCCGCGGTCGGATATAGCCACCTGGAAATCAACTCGGCGGCGCTGGTCTTAAGCGCAGTCGGTCTGGTTCTGGCCTGGGTGGTCAGGCGTGAGCCGGCAGGAGCGGCGCACGCCTGACAATGCCTGCGGCATGTCTGTCGGTATGATCGTGATAACTCACTGACAGACAAGGCCAGGCAGTTATGACAAGCGCAGACAAAGCCACCCGGCAGGCATGTGCCGATGTTCTCGTTGTGGGTGCCGGAGTTGCCGGCCTATACGCTATTTACAAGTTGCGCCAACTCGGGTTCTCAGTGCAGGTTGTGGAAGCCGGTAGCGGCGTTGGTGGCACCTGGTACTGGAACCGTTATCCGGGGTGTCGGTGCGACGTCGAGAGTCTGGAGTATTCCTATTCTTTCTCTGAAGCGCTGCAACAGGAGTGGCACTGGTCCGAGCGCTACGGTACGCAGACGCAGATTCTGGAGTATCTCAATCATGTCGCCGACCGGTTCGAACTGCGCGAGCACATTATGTTCAACACCCGGGTGCTTGCGGCCCACTATGATGCCAAGGCCAGCCACTGGTCACTGACGACTGCGGATGGCCAGACGCTGATCGCGCCGTACTGCATGATGGCCGTCGGTAATCTGTCGACGCCGCGAACGCCGGATTTCGCCGGACTCGAGACCTTCCGGGGAGACTGGTATCACACCGGAACCTGGCCCCATGACGGGGTTGATTTTAGCGGCAAGCGGGTGGCCGTCATTGGCACGGGCTCTTCCGGCGTGCAGTCAATCCCACACATCGCTGAGCAAGCCAGCCACCTGACCGTGTTTCAACGGACGGCAAATTTCATCTTGCCGGCTCGTAACGGCCCAGTGCCCCAGGAAAAAGAGCAGGCTCATAAAGCCTCTTATGCGGAGCGCCGTCGCGCTGCCTATCAGACGCCGTTTGGCATATCAGGCTATCCGCCGCCGGCTCATAAGGCATTGGATGTCTCGCCAGAACAGCGCGAGGCGGACTATGAATTCAAGTGGAGCAATGGTGGCCAGATCAGCTTCCTGTACGCCTATCAGGACTTGCTGGTTAACCCGCAGGCGAATGAAACTGCGGCTGAGTTCGTGCGCAACAAGATCAGGGCGTTGGTGAATGACCCCAAGGTAGCTGACTTATTGTGTCCTGACGATCATCCGATTGGCTCAAAGCGGTTAATACTCGACAGCGGTTATTTCGAAACCTTTAATCGGGACAATGTGACATTGGTTGATGTGCGCTCGGCGCCGATCGAGTCATTCACGCCTGAAGGCCTGGCGACTTCGACGGCTGAATATGAATTCGATGCGGTGGTGTTTGCAACCGGCTTTGATGCGATGACCGGTGCTTTGCGGGAAATTGACATCACCACCTCTGATGGCATGGAATTGCGTCAGAAATGGCAGGATGGACCGAGAACTTATCTCGGTCTGATGGCCGCGGGTCTGCCTAACCTGTTTCTGGTGACAGGCCCGCAAAGTCCGGGCGTCAAGAGCAACATGATGTTGTCGATTGAACATCATGTGAACTTCATTGCCCAGGCCTTGGCTCACATGCGCGATAAGGGTTTACGTCAGATGTCGGCGAGTCAGCAGGCCGAGGACAACTGGGTCACGCATAACAACGAGGTCGCCAATATGACGTTGTATCCGAAAGCCAACTCCTGGTACATGGGCGCCAACATTCCGGGTAAGCCGAGGATCTTCATGCCTTACGTCGGTGGCGTTCAAAACTACACCGAGAAAGTCGCGAGTCTGGTCGCGAATGACTATGAAGGCTTCGATCTGAACTGAGCCCTCTGACCGGGTTATTCAGTCTGGCAGAAATCGAGGGGTTATTGTCCTTTCCGTCTTTCGCGCTCACCGCTAAAGTCTGAAACATGGACAAGACAGACAAAGCGGCAACCCCGCAAACCCGGCTCCGGCGATCCAGTATTGTGATGGTCGGCTTCCCGGACGCCCATGTGCTCGATATCGTCGGCCCGCTCGAAATATTCAGCGGCGCCAAACTTTTTTCCGCTGACGGTCTTTCTCCGTATGACCTTCGGATTGTTGCCCATAAGGAGGGCCCGCTTCGGACCAGCAGCGGCCTGACGGTGCAAGCCGACCAGTCGTTTGCCATGGCGCGTCGCAGCAAACGCCCCATCGATACGCTGATTATCGGCGGCGGGCACGGCGTTCTTAAGGCTCGTGACGATACAACACTGCTGGATTTCGTCCGCTGGGCTGCCGCCCGGGCGCGGCGGGTGGTTTCGATTTGCACCGGCGCGATGATCCTCGGCGAACTGGGACTACTGAATGGGAAGCGGGCAACGACTCACTGGTGGTGGTGTCCGATCCTCGCCCGCGAGTACCCACAGGTGACGGTTGATCCGGACGCGATTTATGTGCGCGACGGACGCGTGTGGACATCGGCGGGTGTCACAACCGGAATGGATATGGCGCTTGCTCTGGTTGAGGAAGATCTGGGCCATGATGTGGCCCTGCAGATTGCCCAGTACAACGTGATGTATATGATGCGCCCCGGCGGGCAGGCGCAGTTCAGCACGCAACTGATCGCACAGAAAGCCGATAATCCAGCGATCGGGGCAGCGCTGACGCATATCCTGGAACACCTGACAGATGACTTGACCGTGACACAACTGGCTGCCAGTGCGTGCATGTCCGAGCGCTCGTTCGCACGCAAGTTCAAGGACGAGACGGGGATGACTCCGGCTCAGTATGTCGAGGCGGCGCGAATCCAGGCCGCCAGAGTCGCCCTGGAGCAGAGCGATGTTGCCATCGAGCAAATCGCTATCCGCAGTGGCTTTGATCAGGCCGAGCGAATGCGGCGCGCGTTTCAACGCCATCTCGGGATATCAGCGAGCGAGTATCGCGAACGCTTCCGACCCGGCCGAACCACCATACCTGCCGAACCAGAGTGATCGGGCCGGCTGTGGCCTGATTCATAACTCCAGCACAACCCAGATTCTGTAACCCCTGTTGAGCGACTTTGAGCGCTCAAGGGACTCCTGTTGCCATCGATTTGGCATTTCACTTCACTCTTTTGGAAAACACGATGAAATCCTTGTTTGTCTCTCTTCTTGGCGCCGGCGCGTTGTTGGCTCTTTCCTCTACCGCTCAGGCCGGATCCGAGCTACCGACTGGCTTGTTCGTCAGCGCCTCAGTCGGCGGCGCCGGAATTGAAACCCAGTCGATCGGGTTGGTCGAAACCGGTGATACCGAGCACGGCAACGGCGCCGGCAAAGTGAGCGTGGGTTATTGGTTCTCGCAGCACTGGGGCGTTGCGGCATCTTATGCAGAACTGGGCAAGTTCACCCAGACCTACACCACCGGTAGTTTTCGGGGCCGGGTTCGTTCAGCCGGCGTCAGTCTGCTGGGACGGCTGCCGGTCAATGAGCGCTGGAGTCTGATCGGTAAGCTCGCAATTAACTACAACAAGACAACCCAGGTTTCAGTGACCGGCGATGCGGCTCAGTTTGCAAAACTCCAGGGCCATCCGACCCGATTGGTTTTCCCCGGCTTTGAGGTCAATTACCGACTGAGCCCGGCTGCCTCGCTGTTTTTCGAGATGGAGTCACGAGGCAAAGCCGCTGAGAGCCTGAAGACGGGTTACGCCGGCTTCGGCTTGCGCTGGCAGTTCTAAGGAGTGCCGTCATGAGAATCAGCCATCGCTATTCCGTCACCATGCTTCTCGGCGTATCGGCGCTACTACTCGCCTCACTGATTCCAGGTGGGCCGGTTGAAAACCGGGACTTCTCTCATCTGCAACCGCTGGTGTTGGGCAGCTTCAATCTGTTTCTGACCGGACTGAACTTCGGTTCAATCGTTTTAATGTTGTTTACCCTGCAGGGCAGGGCCTGGGCGTTTCGCTGGGCTGCCGTGGCGGCGGTTCTGTATTTCGCAGTCTATGCGATTGACCTGGCCCGGTTGTTTCCCCAGTCGCCTACGCCAATGCCGGCTCTGTTAGGGTTGATAGAAGTGGCGGGCATGGTGTCTGCAGTGCCGTTGTTGGTCTATTCATGCTCGTTTTCGCCGGAGAACGACGGTGTCCGGGCAGCCATGGCCGTTAGCGTGCCACGGCGGTGGGTTGCGATCAGTCTGCTGGTCGTCGGCAGTATGGTGGTCTGGTTTGCCACGGATGCTGCAATGCACTCCGGTGACGGACTGGCCAATAGCACGGCTTCTGTCAGTGATGTCCAGCGGGGTCGGGGCTCATGAGTGCCGAAGCACAATCGACTGCTGCGGCGGTTGCCGATCTGTCCAGAGCCGGGTCGGTCTGCGCCATTGCCACGGCGGCAATTTACCTGATCGGGTTCATCATCCTGATCGGGTGGCTGGCACCGGCAGGATATGCCGACGGCAATGCCAATTTGCAGGAGCAGGTACAACTGATTGTGGACAACCGCATTGGCCTGTCGCTCTGGTATCTGCTTGTTTATTGTTTGAACGGCGTCTTGTTGATCGTGTTGGCAACAGCTCTTTACTATCGCTTCCGGCCGCTTGCCCCCGGGCTGGCTCTGTTGTCGTTGATATTCGGAGTGGTCTGGGCCGGCCTGCTGTTGGCGGCGGGTCTGGTTGCCAGTGTTGGCGTTACCACCGTGGCCGATTTCTGTCGCAGCAGTTCCGCTGGCTGCGGTGAAGCGTGGCAGGCGATTCAGATTGTTGTTAACGGCCTGGGAGGCGGGAACGAAATTACTGGCGCGATCTGGCTGCTGCTTGTGGCGGCTGCCGGTTTGCGAGACGCCAGTCTGCCGCCCAGTCTGATTGGCTTGAGCGGGTTGCTCGGCCTGACCGGAGCGGTCAGTGCCTGGCCGGGGCTTGGCGAAATCTGTGGCGTTATCTTTGGCCTTGGTTGTATTGCCTGGTTTGTCTGGATTGGCTTGCTGTTAGCCAGAGCACTCAGAACGCGGCTGCCGTCTGTCCCGATTCCGGGCAGATCATGATAAATCCAGCGGGAGCTTCGCGGTTTCCAGCAACAGATTGCTAATGCTGTTGCAGCCGAATTTGGCCAGAATTGCTTTTATCTGGGCGCGAACGGTTGACTCTGATACCTGCCGTTCTTCGGCGATTTTCAGCGGCGGGATGCCGGCAGTCAGTCTGAGCAGAATCTTGCACTCGGACGGGGTGAGTCCCAGTTTGGTTGCCACAAGTTTCAGGGTATGGTTATTGCAGCTTCTGCTTTTACTTAAAGCAATCAGGTATTGCCGCTGACTCATGAGGCCCGTCTTGTTCGGTGTCAGTTCGCTGATCACTGCTGCGCTGCGGCCGATTACCAGCGCTGCTCGTTCCTGATCGTCAAGCTCTCTGAAGACGCGTTGCCATTGAGACTGTGTGACGCCGGCGGCGCACAGATTGCCGTTACTGCTAATTTCAAGATCCGGGTTTCGGCCAATGACCTGGCGTGCGGCGCGGTTGGTCCAGATGAGCCGGATATCTTCATCGATGATCAGGTAGGGATAGTCGATGTTGTCAAAAACTCTGACGGCAACTTCCCAGTCAGGGGATGCGGGTTTCAGGTTTTCGCACGACGGTGCGAATCCGTTTGTCCCGGTGTTATTCGATTGCTCCTCCGAATGTCCGGGATAGGAATAACTGCGGATGTTATTGGTTTGCTCTGTATCGAGATTCGAATCCATTACCACGCCCTTGTTTTGTCTTTTTTTGCAGCCTACTTTGCGAGCGTCAATTCATCGTCAATTGAGCGTCATCTGTGCGGGGAAATCGGTTGCGCCGGTCTTATCGTTGCTCTAGAGTCAATTACTCTTTAGTAAGTGCTCACGGCAGGGGATCCGCATTCCCCTTATTGAGCATAAAAACAAGGGTTTTACCCAATAAGGGGGAAGGTAATGCGAAGGTGCCGTCTCGGCGTCCTGGGCGGTTTCAGCCTGACTGGTCCCCACGGAAATTCGCTGGCGCCACGGAACAAAAAAGAGTGCGCGTTACTGGCGATGCTGGCGTTGTCGTCCAGGCAGCGCAGATCCCGGTCATGGCTGCAGAGCCGCCTTTGGGGTGACAGCTCACCGCGGCGCAGCGCCGCCAATCTTCGTCAGGCCTTGCTTAATATTCGTCACCTGCCCGATCCGGCCGGTTCGATCATCGAATCCAGCCGGACGGAAATCTGGCTGAACCCAGACCGCGTCGAACTGGAGCATCAGAGTGCGCTCAGAGAGTCGGGACTCCCGCTGGCGGGAGAGGTACTGGAGGGCATGGACATTGCCGAGGAACCGTTTGAGGAATGGCTCTCGAACATCCGCCAGTGGTATCAACGACCCAGGCGCGCGGCGTCAAGTCAAAACTCATTGTCCGAGCATCGATTTGATTCAACCCCGGCGACGCCGACTTTCCTGTTTCAGATGCCGGTGGCTGATTCGACACCGCAGACGCTGGACGCGGCAAATCACCTGCTTGATCATCTGATCGACGGAGCCCGTACTTTTTCGGGTGCTCTGCTGGAGGACCGGCGGAATATTTCAATGGCCGAAGACATTGATCTGCGACGTCCGACACCGCTGGATTGCGAAATCACCCTTCGTCTCAGACGTGAAGGTGGCTTGCATATGGGGTACCTGATGGTGACCCGGATTGCCGACCGGCGAGTGCTTTGGAATACTCGTGTCGAGTTTTCTGCCCGCAGAGGGGCAAAGCATTCTGAGCGATTCGCCAGAACCACTCAATTGTTCATCGATTTCCTGATCAACAAAGAACAGCGTCTGGCAGGTATCGAGTCGGCGGGCGACAATGCTGGCCTGGCCGTTGGCGTCGCATTGACCGGCTTGTTCACGCCGGGACGGTTCGACATGGCTACCGTGCGCCGGTATCTGGACACAGCCATTGGCACTCAGCCCAGTGGTCTGCAATTTGCGCTGCGGGCGATGACCTCTTTGTATCAGTTCGGAGATCGCAAAGCCGACTCCGATGTGGAATCGGCTATCAGTGCCGATTTGCGAGCCGCGCAGCAACTGGATCCTTCCAACGCGGTTATTCACGCGCTGTCCGGGCAGGTTGCCGGGTTCTATCGGCTGTCTCCGGGGGTGGCCCTTGACCACACGGCAACGGCGATTGCACTGGCGCCCAATAATCCGATTTGTCAGGTGATGCGCGCGACCTCGCTGCTGTACGCGGGCGAGCAATCGAAGGCCTATTCTTTGGCCTTGCAAGCCAGACAAGCTGGCCGGACTACTTTCGTTCAGCCGGTGGTTGAATCGATCTGTTGCATGGCGGCCGCTTTGTCGGGTCAGTTCCAGCAATCAATTGTTCATGGTGAACTGGCCATCGAAGGGGCGCCCGAGTTTCGCCCGCCGCTGCTTCATTTGCTTGGCTCGTACGCGCATCTCAAACAGGGCGAGGAGGCGATAAGAATCAGAGAGAAGCTCAAAAAGCGCGATCCTGATTTTTCTGCCGAGCTGCTGGCTTCGCCCGAGTATCCACTCGCGAGCCATGCCTCGCGTCAATTCGTCGTCGACGGGATGGTCTATCTGGGGCCCAATTAACGCTACCAAGGAGTCTGACAATGCAGCTACCACCGTATGGTCTGTTGAGCAACGAGTACCAAGTAGCCTTGTCAGACAAACCAATGCTCGACTGGCAGGGGTCGAGCGCACAGTACCAGCGCTTTATCAAAGAAATGCGTCGGGACATCGCGACCCACATCTGGCCTGCATATGACTACCGGCGGGGCAAGTGGAAAGGCGCGGCCAGCGAGTTTGCCGAGGCCGCGACCAAGGCTGAACTGAAAATCTGTATTGACCGGTTTCAGAGAGCAGGCATTCTTGAGCGCTATCCACAGGCGTGCGATTCGTTGCCTGAACCGTTTCGTCGCAATCACTTGTGGCATTTCAGAGTTGAAGACGGGCAGGAGCATCAAGAGCCTTTTCTGGACGCGCTCGCCTCCAAGACATCGATCAACAATTATCTGTACTACGACCCGAGCTACGACCCGGATGTTTTTGTCTCGGTTTTTCTGGGCCAGGCCCGGCGCAAGATTCACGGGCTGTTCGATTTCAAGCCGTATTTTGCGCGTCCCAGACCGCATCAGGTGGCGTCAATCTATGGGCTGGATAAATTCCAGACCCGAATTGCAGAGATAGGGCGCCATACCGGTCTCCATCCTGCGCTGATCAGCGGTCATAGTGTCCAGGGTATTTTGTTATCAAGCCTGGTCCTTGAAACATGGCTGGATGCCGGCGAGCCCAGTCGCGAATCAACGGAACAGCTTGGCTGGTATGCAGTCGATCTGGGGGATCGCCGGGTGTTTGCCGGCGTTCACTACCCGACCGATAACATTGCCTCCTGGATTCTTTCACTTCGCTTGATACCCAGGGCGTATCGTCACACCGACAAGATCCTGAGCTTTGCACTAAACGCCATTACCCAAAAGAGCCTTGTCTATCAGGTGGTCACTGAGACATTTTCTGGCAACAAGAATCTACGGCATAGTCTGAAGCTGCTCGAGAAACAAGTTGCCGAATCGCGGGCTTTACTCGATAACGGGTTGGCGGCTCAAGGTTAACCTCCAGATCTTTCGAAGAGGGTGTTTATGAGGCTGCTTGCAAAGCGAATTTTCCAGTTTTGTCTGGCCGCCGTAGCCGCACTGTTACTGGTGTTGATAGTGAATACGCTTCGGTACTCACCGACGGAGTCTGTCGGTTCCGCACCGTTGCCAACGCGGGAGACGGTTGGGTCAGCTGCTGAAAAGCTGGCTCAGAGCATTCGGTTCCAAACCGTTCGGGCGGTGGACAACCCGCAGCCGTTTGAGCGGTTTATCGGCTGGCTGGAGGCTGCCTATCCGGTTGTTCACCAGACTCTGATCAGGCAGAACGAGGGGCAGCTTTCATTGCTGTATCGCTGGCAAGGCTCTGATGAATCATTAAAGCCGATATTGCTGGCGGCTCACTATGACGTCGTGCCGGTTCGGCCGGAAACGCTCGATAGATGGACTCACCCTCCTTACAAGGGGGTGGTGGCCGATGGATTTGTCTGGGGCCGTGGCACGCTCGACAACAAAGGGGCGGTCATCGCCATTTGCGAAGCTGTCGAGCGGCTCGTAGGCGCTGGCTTTCAGCCGCAGCGGACGGTTTATCTGAGTTTTGGACATGATGAGGAAACCGGCGGAGAAAGGGGCGCACAGGCGACCACCGAGTTGCTGAAGAGTCAGGGTGTCGAACCCGCCTGGAGTCTGGACGAAGGGTCGTTCGTACTGGACGGCATTATTGCCGGGCTTGAGCGCCCGGTCGCAAGCATAAACGTTGCTGAAAAAGGAGTGTTGAATCTGCGCCTGACCGTTAACTCCGCGGGCGGGCACTCGTCAATGCCGCCGCGTGAAACAGCCGTCGGTGTGCTGGCTGCGGCGATTGACCGTTTGCAGAATGCTCCCGTGCCAGGCGGTCTGACCGGGGTGACCAAAACCTTCTTCGATTCACTGGCCCGGCACTTTGATTTTGGCCGTCGGATGCTGTTTGCCAATCAGTGGCTTTTTGGTCCTTTACTGTCATCGGTCCTGTCGGCAGAAAAGACGACGAATGCTGTGTTGCGAACCACCACCGCGCCGACAATGCTCACTGGCTCAACGGCACCGAATGTATTGCCCACGCAGGCCAGTGCGATGGTGAATTTTCGGCTGCATCCGCGTGACTCGATTGACCAGGTCATTGCCTTTGTTCGTGACACAGTTGCCGACCCCAGAGTCGAGTTGAGTCAGCCCACGACATACGACTCCGAGGCGTCTGGCGAGTCGAGTCATCGCGCGCCGGGTTATCGGGCGATTGAGGCATCGGCACTGGCCAGTTTCGGCAGGGTAATTACTGTGCCAGGGATGACGATTGCCGGCACGGACAGCCGTTACTACACCAGAATTGCGCAAGATGCCTATCGGTTCAACCCATTCCTCATTGATCGCTCCGATCTGGCGCGTTTTCACGGGATTGATGAGCGTCTGTCACTGGAGAACCTGGCTCGCGGCATTACCTTTTATAAGACGCTGCTTGCCGGGCAATAGTGCACGGGAATTAGTGCGCGGGAGTTGCCCTGGGCAACCTCGCTCAGCAGAAACGCCCGCTGCTCTGTCTAGTAGACTCCAGAGTCAGAGATCCAACGGAGATTCAACATGGCACAAGAACGCGCAGTCCTGGCTGGCGGCTGTTTTTGGGGAATGCAAGATCTGATCCGCAAGATGCCCGGCGTGCTGACCACCCGGGTCGGCTATACCGGCGGTGACACGCCCAACGCGACCTACCCGAATCACGGCACCCATGCCGAAGGCATCGAGATTACGTTCGAAAACACCGTAATCAGCTACCGGCAGTTGCTGGAATTCTTTTTTCAGATTCACGACCCCAGTACCAAAGATCGTCAGGGCAATGACCGTGGCAAGTCTTATCGTTCGGCAATTTATTTCGTCGATGAGACGCAGCATCGCGAAGCGCTCAATACGATTGCTGATGTGGATGCATCCGGCTTATGGCCGGGGCCGGTCGTGACCGAGGTTGAAGCGGTCGGTGATTTCTGGGTGGCTGAGCCCGAGCATCAGGATTATCTCGAGCGTTTGCCGCACGGCTATACCTGCCACTTTATTCGCAAAGACTGGGTGCTGCCCCGGCGGACCGAGACCGCAGACTAGAACGCGTCTGGCACGATCATGGACGCTGGGACCGGATGGCGGGTGTAGTTCGGACTGCGCTCCCTTGAGGGTAATTCGACCATTGGTTTTTCTACCTCATGGTAGTCAAACTGCTGTAAGAGGTGGTTGATGCAATTGAGCCGGGCGCGTTTTTTATTGACCGCCTGGATCACCCACCACGGGGCTTCCTCAATATGGGTGCGCTGAAGCATGACTTCCTTGGCGCGGGTGTATTCCTCCCAGCGGCGGCGTGACTCAAGATCCATCGGGCTGATCTTCCACTGTTTAAGCGGGTCGTGAATTCGCCCAAGAAAGCGCACATGTTGTTCTTCATCGGTAATGGAGAACCAGTATTTCACCAGGCGGATCCCCGAGCGCACCAACATACGCTCGAATTCGGGTACTGACCGGAAGAATTCTTCCACTTCGTCTTCGGTGCAAAACCCCATGACTCTTTCAACGCCGGCGCGGTTATACCAGCTGCGGTCAAACAAGACGATTTCACCGCCGGCCGGCAGGTGCGGCACGTATCGCTGGAAATACCACTGGGTTTTTTCGCGGTCATTGGGGGCCGGTAAGGCGACCACCCGGCAGACGCGCGGATTCAGTCGCTGGGTAATGCGTTTGATGGCCCCTCCTTTGCCGGCCGCATCACGACCTTCAAAGATGATCACCACCTTCTGTTTGGTTGCGGCAACCCAGTCTTGCAGTTTGACCAGCTCCCGTTGCAGTCGAAACAGTTGATTGAAATACTCCCGCCGGGCCAGGCGGTCCTGGGCCTGCTGGCTCGGGTCGGCGTCACGGTCGCCCGGAACCCAGTCTTCGACTTCGAGTTCGAACTCCTCGTCAAAGCCGTCCAGCAGATCTGCACGGATGCGCTCTGCCCATAGATCTTCCGGTTTGGTCATCGTCGGTTCTCCAGCATTGGTTGCGTCGGGCTCTGACCTCAGACGGGCTGATCGGGGCCGCGCAAGTTGGTGGCCGGAGCATGATCGCGCCGGCCATCAAGCGATGGTTAACCTGGATTGTGACGGATGTGTGACGAGCCGGCCAGTGAGCCGGGGCATTTCGTTAGAAACGGATGCCTGCCTTGATCCCGTAGCTGGTGGCATCACCCGTCCGGTCGGCCTCGAAAGCCAGATTGATGCCCAGATTGACATTTATTCCGACAAAAGTTCGGGTCTGCCAGAATTTTTCTTCGGTCAGGCCGGGGACCCCGTTCGGTGTGCTGGTGACCTGAACCCGCCCGATGCCGGCGTAAGGGGTGAGGTTGAGAATACCCTTGGAGATGGACACATCAATCGACCGTGTGCTGAAGTCCAGTTGGTCCACGCCGGTTACTTTGGTGAATGCGCCCCGTACCGCCACCGCGGGAAAGACCACATCTCCCGGCACGATAGCCCAGCGCAACTCACCACCGATCAGGCGTAAGTCGGTAGAGTTGGATTGCGCCAGCATGCCGCCAACGCTTAGTCCGAATGGCAGGCCTTTGTACACCCGCAATGACGGGACCGGGAACGTGGCGGAAATATTCGAACCGCCGGCCGCTTTGCTGATCAGGGACTCGCTTTGCAGTTTGGTTGCGGTGACGGCACCGCTGATATCAAACCCGGTGATGCCGGTTGTTTCAGCCGGCACCAGACCCTTATAGGACAGAGCCGAGCCGAGGTCCTCGGAGATAAGTCGAAACTCGCGCTGATTCACCTGATCGAAAGTGTTCAGGTCTGCGGCCATTGCCGGACCACCAAGCAAGGCGCTGACTGTTCCCAGTGTGCCGAGAAAGCGGCGATGTATTGTTGGTGTGGCAACAAACAATGAATCTGCTGAGGCGGGCATCTGGCTCTCCTGAGGTCTGCGAATGCCCGCATTGTGCATGACTGCTCAGGCTGCGATGTATCCCGTCAATTGGCGATGTGAAACATGAAACAAGCGCGAAACCGCGCGCAGCCCGGTCTTTCAAGGATGGGCTGCGGGCGGTCCGAAGCGGTTTGTAACCAATCTTACCTAGCGCGGTTTCTTGTCGCGCGGTTTGGACTTGTTTTTCGGGCTCTTGGGTTTGTCTTTGCCCTTGGGTTTGCTTTTCTTGGGTGGCCCGTCTTTGACTGGTCGTTTGTCTTTTGGTGGTGCAGCGTTGACGCGTGTGATATTGAGACGCTGACCACAGACCCAGGCCTTCTTGAGTTCATGAAACACATTGTCGGGCATGCCGGTGGGCAGGTCGACAAAACTGTGATCCGCCTGGAGATCAATGCGCCCGATGTATTGTGAGTCCAGGCCGGCCTCGTTGGCGATTGCCCCGACGATATTGCCCGCTTTGACACCGTGATCCAGGCCGACATCAATGCGAAACCGTTCGCTGTTGACGTCGGCATCGCGCGCTTTGCGCGGCGGGCGTTCGCCCCGTTCCGGGCGGTCCGATCGTGAGCGATCCCGGTCGCGGGAGGGTCTGCCGCGGCCCTCGGGTTCGGCGGCGGGTCGATCGCGCTCGGGTTTAAGCATTAATGAGCGGTCGCCAATCAGTTGCTTGGCCAGCGCAGCGGCAATTTCCAGCGGCGCAATATCGTGTTCCTGTTGATATTGCTCGACCAGATTTTGCATGAATTGCAGTTCGCCGGCGGCCAGCGTATCGGTAATGCCTTGTTTGAAATTGGCGATTCGCTTGTTGTTGACCATCTCGGTTGTGGGCAGCGTCAGCGCTTCAATTTTCTGGCGTGTGGCCCGCTCGATGGCGCCAAGCATGCGCCGCTCGCGAGGCGAGACAAACAAAATTGCCTCGCCGCTGCGACCAGCACGCCCGGTACGGCCGATCCGGTGAATATAGGCTTCGGTGTCGTAGGGAATGTCGTAGTTCACCACATGGCTGACCCGCTCGACATCAAGACCACGCGCGGCGACGTCGGTCGCCACCAGAATATCCAGAGTGCCTTTTTTGAGTCGTTCGATGGTCTGCTCGCGCGCTTTTTGCGGCATGTCGCCGTTCAGGGCCGCCGCAGAGTGGCCACGTGCTTCAAGGCGCTCGGCCAGTTCGGTCGTGGCAATCCGGGTCCGCACAAAAATCAGCAGGCCGTCAAAGTCTTCTACTTCCAGAATCCGGGTGAGGGCATCAAGTTTGTGCAGACCGCTGACCAGCCAGTAGCGCTGGCGAATCGTTTCGGCGGTCGCGGTTTTGCTCTCGATCGTGACTTCTTTCGGGTCTTTCAGATGGCGCCGGGCAATGCGTTGCACTTCCTTGGGCATCGTGGCTGAAAAAAGGGCCATCTGGCGCTCTTTGGGCAGTTGCTCAAGAATCCATTCAACATCGTCAATAAAGCCCATGCGTAGCATTTCGTCCGCTTCGTCGAGCACCATCGCACTGAGGTTGTCCAGACGAAGCGTGCCTTTACGCATATGGTCCATCACGCGACCCGGTGTGCCGACGACAACATGAACGCCACGGTTCAATTGGCGAATCTGGCCGCCGTAATCCTGGCCACCGTAGATTGGCAGTACATGAAAGCCTGGCATTTTTGCCGCGTAGCGCTGAAACGCCTCGGCGACCTGAATGGTCAGTTCGCGGGTCGGGGTCAAGACCATCAACTGGACCTGGGCTTTCTTCAGATTAAGCCGGGCCAGCAGAGGGAGCGCGAAAGCGGCCGTCTTGCCAGTACCGGTGGGCGCATTGCCCAGTAAATCATCGCCGGCCAGCAAGAAGGGAATTGTCCGGGCCTGAATCGGAGAAGGGGTCTCATAACCGACCGCGTCAAGCGCGGAAAGCAATGTGTCAGGCAGGTTCATGTCGCGAAAAGTCGCGACAGAATCGGGTGTTTTGGGCATGGGAGTTTCCTGGTGAGGCCGAAGTCTACGGGAAACTGAGCCGAAACAGGGAGTTAGGAGCCAATTCAGTGTGATTTTCCGCATGCTTCGTCGATTCACGGGTCGGCGCTGGCGGGGCTTGGCCTGGCAGGGTGTGGTGTCCGGAGCCGGCTGGCTTAAACTCACCGAAGCGGATGCAATCCTTTGTTCATCCCAGCCAATAAGGAGACTTCTCGTGAAAATCGCCTATCTGATCCGAAACCGTCCCGATCTGGAAGACGCCATGCCCGCTGACGTAGAGGGAATCTGGATGCATGCAGGTGAGGGCGGCCGATATAGCGAGGTCGATCTGGCCCGGCTGGGCGAGGTTGAGGCGTTTGTGATCGGAATGGAGCCGGTACATGAGCAAATTCTGGCCGCCGCCCCAAAGCTCAAGATCGTCCAGCGCCTGGGAGTGGGATTTGAAACCCTGAATCTCAAAGACTGTGCCGCCCATGGCGTGCCAGCCTGCAATATCGAAGGGGTAAACAAGGAAGCGGTTGCTGAACACGCGATGATGTTTATGCTGGCGCTGGCCAAGAAGCTGCCTGAGGCTAATGCGGCAACCCAGAAAGCTGACTGGCTCGCTGCGCGCCGGCTGACGCCCAGTACGTTTGAGCTGAAAGGCAAGACGCTGGGCATTATTGGGTTTGGTAACACCGGCTCGCAACTGGCACTGCGCGCGAAGGCATTTGAAATGGACCTTCTGTACAACGATCCGCGCGATGTCAATGACGCGCTGGCCGCAAGCATCGGCGCCAAAAGAGTCGAGAAAGAGCAGCTATACCGTGAGTCGGATTTCGTCAGCGTCTGTACTGATCTGAATGACTCCTCGCGCGGCATGATAGACGCCAGTGTATTTGAACTGATGCCTGCTCATGCCATGTTCATCTGTTGTGCCCGTGGTGGCATCGTTGACGAGCCGGCGCTGGCCAGTGCGCTCAAGTCAGGCTCAATCGCCGCCGCCGCGATTGATGTGTTCGACCCTGAGCCGATTGTTCCTGATAACCCGTTGATCGGGCTTCCCAATTGTCTGCTGACCGCTCATGTGGCGGGGGTGGCGTCTGACACGACGGCTCGCATCTGGGAGTGGGCGCATGACAATGTGCGTGCAGTGGTGGCCCGGGGCGAGCCGGCGAAATGGGTTCGCAACGGCGTCTGATAACCGGTTTGACAGAACCTGTGTCAGTCGTGACACTGAATCCGAATCCGCCAACGCCCGATGCCACCAAGAGGTCATCATGAAAATCGAATTAGCCTATGGCAAAGCCGAGCTAGCTGTCGAGTTGCCTGAGCAGGCTCGCGCAACCGTCATTCGCAAGCCCGAGTTTCCCGCGCCGTCAATGCCGTCAGACATCATTGAGCAGGCGCTGGCCAATCCGGTTGATGCTTTACCACTTGAACAACTGGCAAAGCAACGCCGTAGCGCCTGCATCCTGATTTGCGATTTCACCCGACCAGTGCCTAACGGTTTGTTCCTGCAACCGATGATTCGCCGCCTGATCTCAGCAGGCATTCCGGCTGACAAAATCACCGTATTGATTGCGACTGGCTTGCATCGGCCCAATGAGGGCGAGGAATTGAAAGCGCTGGTCGCTGATCCCTGGGTGTTGGAAAATGTCACGGTTGAAAACCATTTCGCTACCCGGGACGAGGATCATGTTGATCTGGGCGTCACTGCAACGCGGGGAACCCCGGTATCCATTGACCGGCGTTTCGTTGAAGCTGAACTGCGGATCGCCACCGGGCTGGTTGAGCCGCATTTCATGGCGGGATACTCTGGCGGGCGCAAAGTCGTCGCCCCCGGTATTGCCGGTCACAAGACAATACGAACCTTTCACAGTGCCCGGTTTATGGAAGACCCGCATGCGGTGCAGTGCAATCTGAGCCAGAACCCGCTACATGAAGAACAACTGGAAATCGTGCGGATGGTTGGAGAGATCTATGCTCTCAATACCGTGCTGGATGAAAACCGCCGACTGGTCTTTGCGACCTTTGGCGAAGTCATTGCCAGTCATCTGGCAGCGGTTGAATTCACCCGGGCTTATACCGAAATACCGGTGGGCCGGAAATTCAAAACCGTCGTGACATCGTCGGCTGGTTATCCGCTGGACGAAACCTATTACCAGACCGTCAAAGGCATGGTGACCCCGCTCGATATTCTTGAGCCGGGTGGGACGCTGATTATCGCGTCGCGCTGTGCCGAAGGCATTGGTTCACCGCATTTTCGAGCTGCCCAGGAAAGACTGGTCCAACTCGGGCCTGATGCCTTCCTGAAAACTCTGCAAGCCAAGCAACTGGCTGATGTCGATGAGTGGCAGACCGAAATGCAGCTCAAGCCAATGCGGCTTGGCTCGATTATGTTGTATTCCGATGGTTTGTCAGATGCCGATTACGCGGTCACCGGTGTCGAGCGTGCAGATAGTGTTGAGGCGGCGATTGCACAGAGTATTGCCCGTCATAACGACCCCGAAATCGCCGTGATTCCCGAAGGCCCGTATGTGGTGCCGTTCGCCGGGACGACCGCGCAAGTAAGCGGCTGAGCCAGCCTGTGAGTCTGATGCACTGTCATCTTGATCCTGTCGGCGGGCTGGCCGGCGACATGTTTTGCGCGACGATGCTCGCGGCATTTCCGGCGCTGGCTGAATCTTTGCAGACTGATTTGTCTGCGGCAGGGGTACTTGAGCATGTCCGGGTACAAGCATCGAGTGAGCTTGTAAACGGTCTTTCCGCCACCTTGCTGTCGGTAACCGCCCATGACCGAAGCCCGCGCGCCACCGGGCATTACCAGGAAATCCGGCAAGGCCTGCAAGCGTCATCGCTGGCGCCCGAGGTAAGCGCTGTTGCGCTGGGTATCTTTGATTTGTTGGCACAGGCCGAGGCCCGTGTGCATGACGTTCCGGTGGCCAGGGTTCATTTCCATGAAGTTGCCGACTGGGATTCAATCGCCGATATCGTGGGTGCTGCAAGCCTGATCGTCCGCTCAGGCGTCAACTCCTGGTCTTGCGGTTCGCTGCCGGTTGGCGGCGGTACGGTTAAGACGGCGCATGGCGTGCTGCCGGTACCGGCTCCGGCAACAGCGCTATTGCTGGAAGGTCTGGAATTGCATGATGACGGCCAGGCAGGCGAGCGGGTCACGCCGACCGGTGCAGCCATCGTCAGGTATCTCGTGCCGGCTGCTTGCCCGGCAATTTCGCGACGACCGGCGGGCCGCCTGATCGGTACCGGAACCGGATGTGGGACGCTTCGATTTGAGTCAATACCAAACATCCTGCGAGTGCTGGTGCTGAGCGTGGAATCGGGTGCCGGCTCCGGTGTTGAGCCGGAAACCCGGCAGGATACAGTGGCGTTGCTGCATTTCGAGATCGATGACATGACGCCCGAGGAACTGGCGACGGCGCTGGACCGCCTGCGTGACAGCGCCGGCGTGCTTGATATCAGCTACCAGCTCCGTCTGGCCAAGAAAGGCCGTCCGCAGTTTGCGGTGCAAGTTATTGCGCAGCTTGATTCGATGCAGTCAGTGGTGCGCTTGTGTCTGACCGAAACCAGTACGCTGGGGGTTCGGATCAGTGAGCAGCAGCGTTGCGTCCTGCGCCGCGAATCAGCCAGTGTCCAACTCGATGGCAGGGAAATACCGGTTAAGCATGCCTGGCGTCCGGGTGGCATCGTCTCCACCAAAGTGGAGGCTGACGCGCTGGCCGCTACCGCAAGTCTGGTTGAGCGTCGTCGTATCGCGGCTTCCGGTGATGGCAATGACTGAGCCGATGCCGGTGACACTGGCTGACGTCCTGGCGCGCCGCTCCGCCCTGGCGGTGGCCGTCAGTGGCGGCGTTGATAGTCTGACACTGGCCTGGGCCGCCGGCCGGGTGCCGGGCCTGTCATTGACTGTCTTGCATGCGGCCGGGCCGGCTGTGCCGGTCTCAGCGACGCAACGGGTACGCGAGCATGCGCGCCGGGCAAGCTGGACTTATCGCGAAATCAACGCGGGCGAGTATGACGACCCCAACTACCGCCGCAATCCAGCGGACCGCTGCTATTTTTGCAAAAACAATTTGTACGACCGGATTCGCGGCGCGAGTAGCGCTCCGATAGCAGCCGGCACCAATCTGGATGATCTCGGCGATTTTCGTCCGGGGCTGACCGCTGCCAAAGAGCATCACGTCGTGCATCCTTTTGTTGAGGCCGGCATGAACAAAGCCGCCGTGCGGCGGCTGGCGAGCGAGATGGGCCTGACCGACATCGCCGAGCTGCCGGCCCAGCCGTGTCTGGCCAGTCGGGTTGAAACCGGCATAGCCATTGATGCGGCCGATCTGGCGTTTATTGATATGGCCGAGCGGCAGCTAATGTCAGTGTGCCACCTGACTGATATTCGCTGCCGTATCACCAGGCAAGGTGTCTGGTTCGAAACCGCGCAGACTGGTGGCATGGTGTCGCAGGCGTCTGACAACCCGGCCATGGCCGTCTCAGTAACACGGTTCATGCAGCAGTTGTGTGCCGATGCGGGTCGGATCTACGCCGGGTGGCGGCCGTATCGACGTGGCAGCGCGTTTCTGGTCAGTCCCCAGTTGCTGGCAAAAACCATCAGGCGCCAGCAGCTATGACCGATTCCGTTCAGTTTGACTGGGAGCGCCAGGCGCGTACTGGTTTGCCCGAGGTGATTTTTGCAGCCGGCAAGCAAGCCGGGCAGATCGCCTCGGTCTTGCTCGAAGCGCATCAGCGCGAGCAATCCGTCTTGTTGACTCGTCTTAGTCCGGCGCTGTTTGAGTTGGTGATCGGGCAATTGCGGGCGCACCTGTCCGCGCCGCCGCTGGTCTTTCACGAGGCATCGCAAACAGCCGTTTGGGGAGCGCCACCACCGGTCGGCAACGGGCCGGGCGTGGGTCTTCTGTGCGCCGGCACTTCAGATTTGCCAGTGGCTCTCGAGGCTCAGCAAACCCTGACTTTCCTGGGCTGCCCGTCCCGGCTTTACGCGGATGTTGGTGTTGCCGGTTTGTGGCGGCTGATGGATATCGTCGATGAGCTCTCGCAGTACCGGGCGCTGATTGCGGTTGCGGGCATGGAGGGGGCGTTGTTCAGTGTTGTTGCCGGTTTGGTGCCAGGCATAGTCATCGCCGTGCCAAGTTCGGTTGGCTACGGCGTCGCCCAGGGAGGGCGGGCTGCGTTGAGCAGTGCACTGGCCAGTTGTGCGCCCGGCGTTGTCTGCGTCAATATCGACAATGGTTTCGGGGCCGCGGCTGCGGCTGCCAAGATCTGCCAGCCACAGTAATCGACCAGTCCGTGTCTTTAAACGTTTGTCATCCGATGTTTGGCCCGTAGACGGTTTTTGATCAGACGATTCTTGTCTTTGAACTGTGCGACCAGTGCATCGCAGGCGGTCTGGGACGACTCGCAGAAGACACTCATCTCGATTCGCGCTGCGCCGTCCCGGTTGACTACCTGGCGGCGAATCGCGGACGGGTGCGCAGGATGTTTCTCGGGCGTGAAAGTCCACAGGACAAAACCTTGCGTATCTTTCGCCATGGTCCAGCCCCGGCGCACGGTCACCGCCATCGATGGATCTTGGACGATATCCGACTGTATCTGCGCCACGGAGGGGGTTGGCGCTGTTCCTGACAACTCTGCGGTGACTGGTGCGGCCGGTGCAATCGAACGAGCCGGAGTGACAGCAGCGACAGGGGCAACTGTTGGTTCAGATCCGCCTTGTCGGGCGGCAATGCTGGAGCAGCCGGTAGCGACAACGGTGGCGGCGAACAAGACGGTCAGGGGAAGAATTCTGGGCATGCTGATCTCCGTTGGAAGCCAGCATTGTTCAATTAATCAAACCGCTTGTCGGTGGCATAGTCCACGCTTTAGTGTCATTTATGGCGACGTGATTTTTCGCACGCTTTGGTGAATCCGCTCAGCCGACACAATCAGTCGTTCCGGCCCACGCGGCGTAAGCGCATCAAACGGCCAGCAGGTCACCAGAGTCAGCTCGTCGATACCGTGTTCCGCGGCGACCCAGGCATCACTCTGATCGACTATCCGCAATCCGCTGACCCGATAGCTCAGCAGGCGGCCGTCAATCGTCTGTATTTCAATGAGCTCATTAGGCTCAATGTCGCGCAGCGCCGCAAAGTGGGTGTCGCGGTGACCACTGATCACGGTGTTGCCACCCTGGCCCGGTCTGGATGAATTGGTGCGCAGTCCGGGCCCGAACGCCAGGGTCCGGTTCGAATCATTATCGAGAATATAAAGTTGTTTCTGTTGTCTGGGCAGTTCCATGCGGGCTATTGGCCTCATGTCTGCCCATGGCCAGGGCTTCTCGCGCGGGTGGTGCGATGCCAGGTTGGCCTCCCAGGCGTTTGCAATCAGGATTTGCGCCAGATGGGCTTTGAGAATGATATAAATGCCGCCGCCAAGCTGGTAGGCCGCTCCGCCGAACAATCCGGCAACAATCAGGGTCGCGGCCAGTTTTCGGATCAACCCGTCGCGCACCCGCCGTCGGTAGGAGAGCCCTTCGGCGGGTGCTTCACAGGCGCCGGGCAAGCTCCCGGCGGGAGGGGAGATGCTCAGTTCAGTCATGCCTGGTCGCTCAGCCGGGTGTTCTGGTCAAGCAACGACTGGGCCCGGAATAGAAAGACGGCAAGAAACCCGGTCGCCAGCAATAAGAGCAAAGCGCCGGTTGCCAGTTGCCACCACAAGCCATTGCTGGTTTGCGCCAATGGCGCGCCGGCAGCATTGGCACCAAGCAGGGCTCGTGCATTCCAGCCTTTGGGCAGGTGGCGTGGTATGGCGCGATCTTCGGCCGACTGATCCGCCGGGCGTACCGGCGTGGTGTCAATCGCGACCAGGCTGGTGTAGGCACTGACCAGATGATGATTCATCGCGACATCGGTGGCCTGGTCGCGCAGCAGTTGTGGGTCACGACCCTCATGGGCAAAGCGACGGATCTGATCTGCCAGCGTGTCGATTTCACCCCGGGCCCAAAGGCGGTCAATACCACGCCCCTGAACGACTTTTACCTGAATCGGTTGTTGCCAGGCGAATTCATTCTGCTCGCCTTCGATCACCAGGTGCTCAGGCAAAGACGGCAGCCTGAGCACATGCACAATCGGCTCTCCGGCATAGAGGTCCCGGATTGCGTCCCCGGACTCAACCAACTGTCCGGCCTGGTCACGCATCTTCAGATCGGTCAGCATCGGGGAGGCCAGGCGGCCAAGCAGAGTCTTCATCCGCGACGCGACCTCGCTGCCCTGATTGATCAAAGTGAAGGAGCCACGGCCGGCTGCGGCTGCTTTGCGCATGAAAAAGCTGTTCGGCGCAGAGCCGATGCCCACTGTGAACAGTTTTCGTTCGCCCAGCATTGTTTCGATAAGATTGAACAGTTCGACCTCGTTGCCCACCGCGCCGTCAGTAACAAAGACAACCTGGCTGAACATGTCTGCAGGAATCGACGGCTTCAGCGCTTCCAGCAAGGCGCCGCGCATTTCCGTGCCTCCGGTTGATTTCAGTGCCGTCAGGAAGCGGGTAGCGGTTTGCAGGTTGCGCGGCGTGGCCAGGCGCGACTCCCGAAACAGACTGGAGTGGCTGCTGTTGAATTCAATGATGTTGAATCGATCGGCCGGCTGAAGTTGCTGTAAAGCATAGGCAATCGCCGCTTTGGCCTCATCCAGCGTGCCGTGCATGGAGCCGGAGGTGTCCAGCACCAGCACGATTTCCCGTGGGCGTCCGATGATGATTTGCTCGTTCAGCGCAGGCGGGGCTACGGTCAACAGCCCGAACCAGTCAGATCCGTGTTGTTCCATCTGCAGACTGGCTTGTGGTTCGGCATTCGGTTTGGGAGCCCAGGTCAGTTCGAAGTCGCGGTCGGCCAGCGCTTCGGACGACAGTTGAACCCGATATGAGGCAACTTCACCGTTGACCTGGGTGACCGCAATATTGTGGGTGGCGGACACTGGCACGGAAACCGGTACGCCAGCGTCAACAATCACCTCCAGTTGCAGACGGTTCTGGTCGGAGTCCGGCTCCAGAAGCAGCGGTTGCGGGGGGAGCGCCTGATCACTGCTCAGGGCAACCGGCAGGGCTTCGGAGTGGTTGCGGGGCGAGTAGCGCGGAGCCACGACGGTGGGAAAACGCAACGCCCAGCCAGACTCAGTCAGTGCCAGCGCCTGCTGATACTCAATGTCTATCGTAATGTCGGCGTTGGGCGCGACATTGGCAATGTTGGCCGTAAAGACATTTGGCCGCTGTTGTTCAATCAGTGACGCACGCTTGCCTGCGGCGCGAGCACGCTCAAATGAGGCCCGGGCCTTGGCTCGTGGCTTGATCTCACCGACGATGGTGCGGTTGCCGGCTTTCATTCGAAGGGTGTCGACCGCAGAATCTTCCGGCAATGGGAATTGATAAATTGCATTGAGCCAGTCGGCGCCCGGGTTCGTGTAAGTCTGCGAGACTTTGGCTCGAACGATATGGCCAGTCACCTGCAAGGTAACCCGGCTCTTTTGCAGCGGCGCGGCGACCAGGCCTGTTTCGGTTCGAAAGACCAGGGCTGCTCCGTCGGGCGCTTGCATTGAGGGTGGCGTGAGTTCGGCCGCGCTCGTCTGGGGCCGGGTCTTGGCGTGCGTCAGCGCGGCACCCATCAGTACTGAGCCGGCCAGCAACAAGGCGATCAACAGCGAATACCCGATAGCTTCAAATAGCAGACGTAACCAGCCGCGCCAGTGATTTGGTTGAAAAGGGGCGGCGAGCGATTCGCCGGTGCCAGCGTGATTCAGGGATTGTGCGTTTGCCATGATTGGAGCTTCCTTCGGGTCAGTGATCCCATTGGAAGGCAATCAGGAGGGCCGGGCGTGCCGCTGCGGGGGCAGGCTGGTGATCAATTCTGACAATCTGGTGACAAACGATCCACGGCCTGAAAAGTTCCGCGAAATTCGTCTGAAACGCCGCCACGCCAGGCTGTTCTTCCTTGGTAGCCGGCAATGCTTGCGCTACTCTTGGCGCATGGGAAAACAGGTGTTTATCGTTGAAGACGATCTGGCGATTCGCGAGAACCTTGCCGATGCCTTGCGTCGGCATGGCAATCAGGTCGAGTGTTTCGAAGACCGGCCAGCCGCGCAACAGGCCGCTGCACAAGCGCTGCCGGATATGGCCATTATTGATGTTGGCCTGGTCGATGAACCGGAGGGCGGGTTTGAGCTGTGCCGCTGGCTTCGTGAGCTTGCCCCGGGGTTGCCGATTTTGATTCTGTCGGCCCGCGACTCTGACATTGATGTTGTGTCAGGGCTGCGTCTGGGGGCCGATGACTACGTGACCAAAAATGTCAGCCTGCCGCACCTGATGGCCAGAGTCACGGCATTATTTCGGCGCGCCGAATTGAATGCGAATGCCACACCGGCTGAGCAGCTGATCGAGCGGGGCGCGTTACGCATGGATACCCAGCGCTTTGAAGCGAGCTGGTCGGGTGAGCGACTTGACCTTACCGTGACCGAATTCTGGATGCTGCATGCTTTGGCCCGGATACCCGGTCACGTGAAAGACCGGGACGCATTGATGCGCGAGGCAAATCTGGTCGTTGATGATCACACCATCACCTCGTACGTTAAACGGATTCGCCGCAAACTGCAGGCTATCGATCCGCAAAGCAATGCAATCGAGACCGTCTACGGACTGGGTTATCGATTCATTGACGCCTCGTGAGCCGGGTGTTGAGAATTCGCCCCGGCCTGCGTTGGGGCTTGCTGCTTGGCATGTTGCCAGTCTTGTTGTTGCCGGTTATTGGTTTGTGGTTTGTCGGCCAGATGGCAGAGATAACCCGCACCGAACGCCGCCAGAGCATCGATGATGCCGCCCGGACTTTCGCCGCCACCTTGCACGAACGGACTGATCTTCTGGGCAGCGGAGCCGGCGAGTCAAAACTGCCAGCCAACGCCCGCCCGTTGCCGGTGGCCCTGATTTTCAGGGCGACCATTGATGGTCTTGCTGATGAATGGGTGGGTGTTCAGGGGCGCGAAATAGAAACAGCCGCGTTACCCGGCGTACCGCTATCGACGCTGCAGATTACCGTTACAGTGGCGCGCAGCCAGGAGCAGGCCGGGGAAATGTTTCTGCTGGTCAATGCCAAAGACGAGCGCTTCCTGCGTCCACTGCCGGCCCGCGCCAACCAAAACAGCAAGTCGCTTCTCGGAGACCAGCTCAGAGTGCTGGCCGGTCCGGCCCCAGACCGTTTATTCGAAGTACCGGCGCCCATGCATGGCACCACCGAGGGCTGGCTGGCGGAACTACGCCTGGAGCCCAGCACCCGGTTTGTGCGGATTGAAGCGGTCGATGTTGACTATCAGGCCAGCCGTAAACTTGAGGCGACCGCCCGGTCGCCGATTTTTGGGCTGACCTCACCGTCACTGGAAGATGATGGCTGGGATCAGTTACAGGCGGCCGAAAAACAATCTCGCTGGGGTGAAGCGTTACGGGGTCTGGAACGTGCTGACATGCAGGTAGCGGTCTATGACGCCGCCGGCCGACTACAAACGCGCCAGGGCTCACTGGCCGATGATCAAACCAGTCACAACAGCGGTTTGATCAATTCAATTGCGGCCCGGTTGTTGTCACTGGCAGTCGGCCTGAGTGCAGAGTTCAATTCGAGTGATCTGGATGTCGCACCGCTGACCTCAGCGCTGGCGGGAGTTCCGGCACAACAGAGCCTGCGATTGCCCGGACGCGGCGGCGGCTCTTATTGGTTAACGACAAGCGCGCATCCGGTCTGGTCAAATGATCAGATTGTTGGTGCACTGGTGCTCGAACAGAGCAATGCCAGCGATCTGTCCAGCGGTCAGAAGGCGCTCGAATGGCTGGCCTTACTGGCAGCGCTGGCAATCGCCGCCACCGTGTTGGCCTTGTTTGCCTTGTCCAGCCTGACCGTTTCCCGGATTGAAAAACTGCGCCAGGCAGCCGACGCTGCCATTGATGCACGTGGCCGGGTCATCGGGGGAATTCCGAGGTTTCGCTGGCATGATGAAGTCGGTTCACTGGCGGCTGGCTATGAACGGGTTCTGGATCGTCTGCGCGAACATCAGCAGTATCTGGCCAACCTGAGGGCAAGACTGGTTCATGAACTGCGCACGCCAATCATGGTCGTGCGTAGTTCGCTGGAGAACCTTCAAGATATTCAACTGAGTCAATCGTCAGCCGCTGGCGCCAGTTATGAGCCCGCCGCCCCCGACAGCGCGTTTGTACAGCGGGCCTTAGGCGGCACAGTGCGGCTCGAGAAAATTGTTTCCAGCATGAGCGAGGCGGCCAGTCTGGAGAGCATGCTGGCAGACTCCCAGCTCGAGCGGACCGATCTGGCGACCTTGCTGCGTGGTCTGGCCCAGTCTTATGATCTGGCTTATCCGGAGTCGGCCGATGATTCGCATGACAGCAAGCAGTCCGGCAAACCCCGTTTTGCGGTCGTTTTGTCACCTGAACTGCTCGCGGGCGAATCAGCGGTGGCATCGGTTGTCCCGGAAACCATTGCTCAGGCATTCGACAAACTGGTCAGCAACGCGGTCGACTATGCCGACAAAGACTCCGTGATTCAGTTGGAACTGGGTGTCGTCAGGCCGGGGCCGTCTGATCCGCGTCACGGCGGGTTCAGTTTGGCCGTTCGCAATCAGGGCCGGCCGTTGCCAGATCAGATGAGTAGCAGTCTGTTTGAATCAATGGTTTCGGTACGAGGTGCCGGCGCGAATGATCAAAGCCATCTTGGTCTGGGCTTGTACCTGGTCAGGCTGATTGCCGAATTCCATGGTGGACGGGCGTTTGCGGAGAATGTCAGCGATGGAGTGCGGGTTGGCTTTATCGTGAGTAGCGATGGCTCAGAGAAACTACCGGAGTAGGAAACATGGATCAGAAACCCTATCAGACGCATCAGATGTGCGAACAACGCTTCTTTGAAGACTTCGCTCTGGGTGAGCGTTTTGTGATTCCGTCGCGCACCATGACCGATGCGCTGTTTGCGGCTTTTCAACTGGCCAGTGGCGATAATCATCCGGTCCACTACGACCTGGAATATTGCCGGGCGCATGGCATGCCGCACATGCTGGCGCACGGCTACCAGGTGTTGATCCAGACCGCCGCCGGCGCGGGGATGTTTCCCCATATGGTTGAGGATTCCCTGAAAGGCTTTATTGAGCAAAGCAGTCAGTTCCTGAATCCGGTCTTCGTGGGCGATACCTTGTACAGTAGCCTGACCGTAGCGGAGTTGGTGCCGGGGCGTACTACCGGCGTGATTACTTTGAGCTCGCTGGTGTTGAACCAGCACAACGAACCGGTCATGAAAGGAATGCAGAAGTATTTGCTGCGCAAGCGGGCCACCTGACTCGGTTTTGCAGAAACTGCAAAGCCATTTTACGGTTTTGGGGCTTACCGGCGGCCTCCTTGGGCCATACAGTTCATTCATCGAAGCAGCAATGAACTTACCCAAAGGAGTCAACCATGACCAAATATACTCAGAACATCCGTACTCAAACCAGTGTTTTCGCGGACATTGATGAGGCCCGGTTGATTGCTTACGGACGCCATCTGCGCAGTGTTGAGATCCTGCATTTTCTCAAGCTGTCGTTCAACTGGTTCCGTGGCCTGGTCAATCGAAACGCTGGCGGGTGTCAGTCCGGCCCCAAGCGCTGCTAGGCCAAATGGACGCTATCCGGGGTTTGTATGTCATCATCGGTTCTCCGACCCCGGATAGGAGATGTAATCCCGATGGATCTTGCCGACTCATCTGCACCGTTTTTTATTGAGCGAATTGACCCGGACATTCAGGTCTTTCATCTGAATCGCCCCGCCAAACTTAATTCGCTGACCAAGCCAATGCTGATTGGCCTGGAAGACTTGCTGGACTCGATGGAGCGAGGGGGAGCAGGCAGAGCGCTGATTATTACTGGTGCCGGAGAAAAGTCTTTTTGCGCCGGCACCGATCTGGCCGAGATTCAAGGCATGGCGGCGGCCGACCGTCTCACCAAAAACAAGATGGCCCGGCAACTGATGTTCCGTTTGTCGCAATCGTCGATTCTGACGGTTGCGGCATTGAACGGGCTTGCCTATGGCGGCGGGCTCGAGCTGGCCATGGGTTGCATGTTTCGGATCGGCTTACCGCACGTGCGGTTGTCGTTGCCTGAAATCAAACTCGGCTTGATTCCGGCTTATGGTGGGACTCAATTCCTTTCGCCACTGGTCGGGCGTGACAAGGCGCTGGAAATGATGCTGACCGGTCGCCCGGTGTATGCCGAGGAGGCCGAGCGCATAGGCTTGCTCACCCGCATTGCTGACCCCGCCCAGGACTTGTTGGCGCAAGCGGTTTCTTTTACCCGCGAAATTACCCAATATAGCCAGCCGGCAATTGATGCGGTTCGTGCTTGTGTTGCCGTGGCCCAAACCAATGTTGTCCAGGCCGGGCTTGATGTCGAAGATCGGGAAGTACGCCAGGTTTTTTATACTGATGACGCCAGTGAAGGCGTGCAGGCGTTTCTGGAAAAACGCGCCCCCCGGTTCAATCATCAACCATCCAGGATGCCGGCCGAAAGCACGCCCGGGTCTGGCCGGCGCAATTCGTCAGGGGCTGGGAAACCACCGTTTGAAGCGGTGGTGTTTGACATGGATGGATTGTTACTTGATTCGGAGCGACCAATCCGTGATGCCTGGATAGAAGCCTGTCATAACCAGGGGTTTGCTTTTGAGACCGAGCAATATGATCAGGTGATCGGTCGGAATTTCCGTGATTCAGATCTCATTTTGCGCGAACTGATTGACGATGAAGCGCTCTACGCCAAAATCGTTGCCGAAACGGTCGCCTCGATAGAAGCCATCAGCAATGGCGCCGGGTTTTCTCTGATGCCGGGAGCCATTGAACTGATTGGCGCGCTGCGCGAGAACGGAACCCGACTGGCTGTTGCGTCATCAAGCCGGCGCAGCGAAGTCAAGCGCCGTCTGACAATGGCCGGCGTATTTGATCACTTCGAGTCGGTTTCCTGTGGGGACGAAGTCACTCAGGGCAAGCCGGCGCCTGATTTGTTTTTGTTGTCCGCCGAGCGACTGGGTATCAGCGCAGACCGTTGCCTCGTTTTCGAAGACTCCGAGGCCGGCGCCATGGGAGCGCTTGCGGCCGGCATGGGCGTTGTTCTGGTGCCTGATCTGCAACCACCCAGTACTGAGATCCGAATGATGGCGCTGGAGGTGTTGTCGTCGCTGACGGAAGTTGATGACGAGTCTTTGCAGGCATGGGTAAGCCGTTGAGTCATGCGAGCCGGGCTATTCATCGTGGCGTTGCTGGCGGGGTTGATCTGCTCCGGCGTTCACGCCCGGTCATCCGTCTGGAAGGTTAGCGATTCGGATAGTCATGTTTACGTCGCCGCGTCCATTCATTATCTGGGCGAAAACGACTACCCCTTGCCGTGCGAGTTTGAGTTTGTGTACGGTTTGGCTGAGCAAATGACGCTGGAGGTAGACCACCGGGTTCTCAAACACCGTGCGTTTCAGCGGCGGCAGGCGGCTGGTTTTTACTTTGCTGATGGATCAAGTCTGTATGACCGACTGACGCCGGCAAACCGCATCCAACTTGACGAACTGCTTGCCGAGGCCGGCCTGGGCAGTGAACCCTATGCCCGCATGAAGCCGGCGGTGCTGGCCAGTGTTCTGACCAACAGGCGGTTGACTCAAAACGTCAGGAACCCCCGGGGTCTGGAGGCGTATCTGATCGATCTGGCCGTGACCGATCGCAAACCGATTGAATTCATCGATACGCCCGACCAATACATAGCGCGTGCACTGAAGCTGACCGACGGCCACGAAGATGAGTATCTCATTGAAGTGATAAATCATCTCGCACAACTTGACCAGACAATGCTGGCCATCAAGCCGGCCTGGCGACAAGGCGATATCGAGGCAATGTCGTCAATTCTGGAAATCCCCCGGCTGCTCGATCGTGGCCCGCCATTCCTGCGGACCGACCTGATCCAGAAAAACCTCGCCTGGCTGCGGGCAATTGAAGCGTTGCTGGCTACTCCTGCTACCGCATTGCTGGTGATCGACGCGGCCAATCTCGTGACGGATTCGGGTGTGCTGTCATTGCTCGGCATTCGTGGTTATCAGATTGCGCGGGTCAACGAATGTCGCAGTTGACGTCAACCCGCCCGGCTCATTTGCTGCGGGCAATTGCTTTGTCCAGCAGTGAAATCATTTGGTCAATTTCTTCAAAGCTGACAGTCAGCGCCGGCATGAATCGCAAGGTGTCGGCTCGCGGCGCGTTGATCAGCAAGCCACCGTCCAGTGCGTCACTGACGACCTGATTGGCAATATCGGATTTCAAATCGAGTGCAATCAGCAAACCACGGCCTCTTGGCGCGCCCAGACCGTAGCGCTTGGACAGCGCCGTCAAGGCGGTGGTCAGGCGCGTTGATTTCTGGTTGATGGCGGCGAGCATCGTCGGGTCCATGACAGTATTCAAAATCGCGCTACCAACTGCTGCCATAAGTGGGTTGCCGCAATAAGTACCCCCTTGGTCGCCGGGCTCGAAGCAACTGGCTTCGCGGGTAGCAACCAGCGCCGAGAGTGGCACGCCTCCGCCCAGACCTTTGCCTAAAGTCATCACATCAGGTTTTATTCCGGCCCACTCATGACCCCACAGCTTGCCGGTACGGGCCACACCGGTCTGGATTTCATCGACAATCAGCAACAGCCCGTGTTCAGTGGTCAGGGCACGCAGTTGTTGCAGAAATTCATCCTCGGCCAGCAAGACGCCGGCCTCGCCCTGAATCGGCTCCAGCATCACCGCAACCGTTTGATCGGAGATCAGTCTTTTCACTGACTCCAGATCATTGAGTTTCGCTTTTGGGAAGCCGCTGACCTTGGGCTCGAAGAGTGGTTTGAACGCGGGTTTGCCGGAAGCCGACATCGTGGCCAGTGTGCGGCCGTGAAACGAGTGTTCAAAGGTAATGATTTCATGGCGACCCTGCGGTTGACCCCAGCGACGCGCCAGCTTGATGGCGCCTTCATTGGCTTCGGCGCCGGAGCTGGCCAGAAACACATGGTCGAAGCTACTGTTAGCGACGATCAGCCCGGCCAGCTCGGCCGCCGGGCGATTGAAGTAAGCCGGGCTGGGTGAAATAAGCTGGCTTGCTTGTGTATTCAGCGCATTGATGATTTGTTCGGGGCAGTGGCCCAGGCTGTTAACAGCCCAGCCCTGTACAAAATCGAGATAGCGATTGTCGTCTTCGTCCCATAACCAGGAGCCTTGCCCGCGGGCGAACACGACTGGTGGCCGGGTGGTGATGGGCATGAGAGCCTGACTTGAAAAAGGATTGGTCTGATTCACAAAAAACCTCGTTGCCAGAAATAGAAAAAGCCCCGGTGGTCATACCTGCCGGGGCTGGATTCTAGTGGCTAGATTTCGATCCGGAGGCAGCCGTTGGCCTGCCTCCGAACAGGGTCGGAAGCAGCGTCAGGGACTACGTCGGATCACTAGGAAAGCCATGCACTCAAGCATAGGGGAATCAACGCCTCAATGCAATTGCCGCAGCGTCAAACTGCAGCGACCAGTCAGACGACAAACCCCAGTAAGATCGAAACCCGACGACTGACAAGGCTCACCTACGATGACCCCCGATCAGAACAAGCAGTATGGCTCGCGGAGCCGCGATTCGCTGCGCCGGTGGCTCGATCTGATTGTCGTAGACGCTTTTCGTCAGTTTCACTGGTCTTATGTCCCGCCGTTGATGGTTTATCTGGCCGCCGGTGTATCGGGTCTGACGGCAGTGGTCGGCACATTTTTTATCAAGGAATATCTTGGATTGTCTGCCGGCTATCTGGCCGGTCTCGGTTTCTGGGCCGGTCTTCCCTGGACGCTCAAGATGCCGCTTGGGCATCTGGTTGATCTCTGGTGGCACCGCAAAGCCTGGCTGGTTTATCTGGGCGCCACGCTGATCGCGGCAAGCCTGGCCATCATGTATGGGCTGGTCATGCATGCAGATGCCATGCGCGCCCTGATGTCGGTCGAGACCTGGTTCGTCCTGAGTACTTTGCTCGCGCCCACCGGCTATGTGGTTCAGGACGTGGTGGCCGATGCGATGACGGTCGAAGCGGTGCCGGTCAATGATCCGGCGGGCGTGCCGTTTCCGGAAGATGTTGTCAAGCGTAAACACACCACAATGCAGACTTTCGGTCGTTTTGCCATCATTGGTGGATCGATGCTGGTTGCGGCGCTCAATATCAGTTTGTTTTCCGGCGTGGCCGACATGTCCGAGGCCGATCGCATCGCCGTTTACGGCCGCATCTATCTGATCTCACTGGTCATTCCCTGTATTTCGGTTGCCGGCGTCCTGATGGCTGCTGTGTTGAACTCGCGGCGCAAACAACCGGTTGCCCTTCCTGCCGAACCCGCCCGGCCCAACTGGTGGATTCTCGGCGGCTCGCTGGTATTCGTGTTGTTTACGGTACTGGTTGGGGCGAGTGACTTACCTGCTGCTCAGGAAATTGTTTTTGTTGGCGCCTTTGGAATCATTCTCTTCCTGATGAATCGTCTGTTGCGTGAGTTGAATCCGCAAGCGCGCCGCGGGCTGATCGGCACCGCTGTGATCGTCTTCGTTTTCCGGGCACTGCCCATGCCAGGCGCTGGTGCCACCTGGTTTGAAATTGATGCGCTCGGCTTTGATCAGCAGTTTCTGGCGGTGTTGTCGCTGATCTCGACAATGATCGCGATGGTCGGCATGGTCGTCTTGCGTCCGCTGATGGCCAGCCGCTCAATTGCCTATGTGGTGGCGTTGCTGACTATCGCTGCGGGGGTTCTGGCCCTGCCTAATATTGGTCTGTTCTACGGGGTTCACAACTGGACCGCTGCCTGGACCGGCGGCGTCGTTGATGCCCGGGCGATTGCGTTGGTCGACACGATGCTTGAATCGCCACTTGGTCAGATTGCCATGATTCCGATGCTGGCCTGGATTGCCCGAATTGCTCCAGACCACCTCAAAGCGACTTTTTTTGCCGTCATGGCGTCATTCACGAATCTGGCATTGTCGGCGAGCAGTCTTGGCACCAAATACCTGAACCGCTGGTTGCTCGTCACCCGCGAGGTACGAGATAAAACCAGTCAAGCCGTGGTTGTTCCCGCCGACTATAGTGATCTTGGTGTCTTGCTGATTACCGTGGCGCTGATCGGTCTGGTCGTTCCCCTGCTCATCATCTCGATCGTGCAGAACTCCCGTTGGCGAACCGAGGCCTGATTGATCTGCATCAATCAATAGCCGAAACATGCTTCGCAGACGCTCGCAAAGTTTCTATGCTTCAGAGTCAGCATAGACGGAAGGGCGAAATCAATGAGAAAACTCTTGAAATGCTTGTTGTGGGCAGGGCCGGTCAGCAGTTTGCTGGTTGCCTGCGCAGCGCCGGTAACGCTGGAAGATCCGGCGGTGGCGTTGCTAGCTCAGTGTGAGCCGGCACGAGATTCCTGCCAGGCAGAGCGGGATACCTGTCTGATCCGGCTCGATCGGCTGTCGAGAAATCTGGTTGAGCAGACTAGCGCCCATACTGAGGCAATAAAATCCCGGAATGCTGTGCAGGCCGAGTTGAGTCAATGCCAGTCGAGTGCCAGGCAGATGCGGACCGAAACGAGCGAATTGGCCCGGACCAAAAAGGAACTGGCTGATCGTCTGCAGTCTGCAATAGCCAAAAAAGATGTCCAGATTGAATTGCTCAAAGGGCGACTGGCGGTGCGGGTGCTGGACAGAATATTGTTCGATTCAGGTAGTGCGGCAATTCAGCCGGAAGGTCTCAATATCCTCGGGACAATCGCCGAGGTCCTGGTTGACGGAACAGACAGGATCAGAGTCGAGGGTCATACAGATGACGTTCCCATCAGCGCAGCCTTAAGAGAGCGCTATCCGACAAACTGGGAACTCTCCGGCGCGCGCGCGGCCAGCGTCGTCCGGTATTTCCAGGGTAAGTATGAAATTGATCCCGTTCGGCTTGAGGCCGTCGGGCATTCGCATTATCAATCGGTCGCCGCCAACGACTCAGCGGAAAACCGCCAGCGAAACCGCCGTGTGGAAGTGATCCTGACTGCCGCTTCGCCGGCAGGCCGGTAAGAACCCAGGAGGAGAACCAGGATGAATACTACAAATCACGCCGAGCCAGACGGGCTTCGCGAACGGATTGACCAGCGCATCGAACAATTGCGTAGCGAAATAGCCAGCAAGGTCGACGAGGTAAAGGGGTTGTCCCGTTTTCTCGGCGACCAAAGCGGAACGGAAGACCAGGTATTTGATGATGCGATTGCTGATGTGGACTCGGCTGAAATACAGCGTGATCTGACCGAGTTGCGACAGGCCCGTAGCGCGTTGAGCAAATTGAATGCCGGCACTTACGGATACTGTGATCAGTGCTCTGAACCGATTCCGGCTGCCCGCCTGCTTGCTCAGCCGCTGGCGGCAAACTGCATCGAGTGTCAATCGTCGGTAGAAGCGGATCAGTGAGTCTTGCGGCCCTTGGTAGCCAGGTTCGGATGTCGGAGTACGAAATAGCTGGTGGAGGCTTGCGGGAATGGAATTGACCTGGCAGTTCTATTTTTCTTGGCTCTCATGGACAACTGGCATCGCACAAGCCAGTTCCCCCAGCCTCACAACACCTTTTTCAATTCGCCTGTTCCAAGTATTGCCAGCACTCAGCCGCAGACAATTTCGGTACCCACTTCCTGCAGCAAATACCTCTCCCGGCGCAAAGCAGATTCCTTCGGACAGCGCGGCATCATAGAGTGAACGGGTATCAAAGCGCCCCGGCAGTTGCACCCAAAGCACGAATCCGCCAGCCGGTCGGCTGACCCGCGTGCCGGCTGGGAACGAGGACTCTACCAGTGATGTAATGCGCTTGATATTGCCTGCAAAGGTCGCGCGCAATTGGCGTAGGTGTCTGTCGATGAGGCCCTGGCCATTGAGCTGCTCCGCGGCAGCGAGGCCGTCCTGAATGAACGGCGTCAGCGATTTAGCGCCGGCCTTAGCCAGGTGGCGCAATGGATTGGTACAAATGATTCGATGGTCGAATGGGTGAGGCCTGATGCTGGGGCATTTGACACGGGCGCTCGAATTCGCCTCAGAACTTTTGTTGATTTTGATCAAGGTAGGAATTGTTCAACAAGCCCATTGTGGTCTTGTTGGATTTACCTCTTTTTCAGAACAGGAGATTTCTCATGAACAAGCAATTATTTATGGCGCTTCCTTTTGTAGTTGGCTTGGCTTTCGCAGGTATGGCGCAGGCACAGAATGGCGAATGCGATGCGGAAGGCCCCAAGATCGATACTACCGGTTGCACACCGATGACTCGGGCTGAGGTCAAAGCGGAGGTGGAGAAGCTTGGTGCAACCACCACAGGCATTGGCGAGTGCCCTGATGTTGCGGCTGCGCCAACCGAGGCGGGTATGGTACGAACCCGCGCCGAAGTTCGCCGTGAGGCCAAACAAGCCGTGGCAGCCGGCAAGACTATTGACCTTGGCGAATGCCCGCAGTAACGTTGCCGGTCGGAAAGTCGGAGTGGCCTCCGGCCGCTCTGACTAAAACCAGAGCCAGGGAGACTTAATGCCTGACCAACAAGGGCAACCCAAGCAACAAGAACCCAACGACCCAGTATTGCGGCGAGTCATTCGCCTGCCAATGCTGGTTTTTTATGGTGTTGGTGTCACTATTGGCGCAGGGATATTTGCCCTGATTGGGGAGATCGTCCGGGTTGCGGGTGATCATGCTCCCATCGCGTTTCTGGTTGCCGGTGCGATTGCTGGCGCGACAGGCCTGTCTTATGCGGTGTTGGCCAGTGTATATCCGCGCGCTGCCGGAGAAGCCGTATTTGTCAAGATTGGCCTGGGTCAGAATTTGGCGCGGATCGTCGGCTACGGCGTAACGCTTACCGCGATTATCTCCAGCGCGGTCATCACACTGGCTTTTGGCGGGTATCTCAGTACCCTGATTCCCTTGCCGCAATCGGTTCTGTCGATCGGGGTTTTACTTTTGCTCGGCGCGATTGCCTGGCTCGGCGTTCGCGAGAGTGTCGCATTTGCGGCGGTGATAACCGTTATCGAAGTCGGCACTTTACTGGTGATTGGTTTTTCCAGTGCGCCGCTTCTGGCCAATGTCGAGCTTGTGACCGAGGCGCTTGCACCACCCACCGATTCGGCCAGTTGGGCACTTGTTTTCTCGGCGAGCATGATTGCATTCTTTGCGTTTATCGGGTTCGAAGACATCGAAAATATGGCGGAGGAAACCGTCAACCCGCATCGGACTTTGCCGCAAGCCATTGTCTTAACCTTATTGATTACGGTATTCCTGTATTTGGTCATCTCGATCATCGCAGTGGCGCTGCCCGATCGTGAGGGCTTGCTGGGCAGTAGCGCGCCACTGGCGTTCTTGTTTGAGTCTGTGACCGGATACTCCGGCAAACCAGTCGCCGCGATGGCTTCGATTGCGATGATCAATGGCATTCTTGTTCAAATCGTAATGGCCAGTCGGGTGATATACGGAATGTCCCGGGAGGGTCTGGCTCCCGCCGGGCTTGGCCGGCTCGACGCCAAGCGGCTGACGCCCGCCCGTGCTATCGGGCTGGTGGTCGTCTCGATCGCCGTGTTGACACTTGGGCTGCCGTTGATTCAACTGGCCCAACTGACCAGTCTGGTTACCCTGTGCGTCTTTATCCTGGTGAATCTCGCACTCTGGCGAATTGGCCTGCGCCCGGATGCTGCGCCGGTGCTCAGGCGCTGGCGTTATTGGGGACTGTTCGGGGCGGTGATTTCGGCGGGCTTGCTGACGACCGAAGGCGCGCGATTGCTGCTGGCCTAAAACAGGCGTTCTGTCATGCAGCGATATCCGCACCGTGTTGATGCAGGTCAAACCAGAGAAGGCTGCTTCAGTCGACCATGATGATAGCGTTCGACAAACAATCAGCATCCTGAGGGAACAAACCATGACACCGAAATCGCTTACCCTGATAGCCATCGTTGCACTGATCTGGCTGGGCGGCCCGGCTCGAGGCGCCGAGGCGCAAGACGTTGCTTATCACTCAACGATTAAGGCTGATTTTTCTGAGTCCCTTGCGGCCCTGCAAGAGGCGGTTGTCAATAAGGGACTGGTGATTGATTACACCGGCATGGTCGGCGCAATGCTGGCACGGACTGGCCCTGACGTTGGCGCGCTGACGCCGTACGCCAACGCCGGTTATTTGCAGTTCTGTTCCGCGAAACTGACCCATGCTGCCGTGTCTGCCAACCCCGGGAATATCGCCCTCTGTCCGTTTGTTGTCTTCGCGTATGAGCTGAAGGACAGTCCGGGCAAGACGGTTCTTGGTTATCGTCGGCCGTACGGTGCCGATGGCCAGGCCAGCCGCGCTGCCGTTCAGGAGATCGACAAACTGTTGCGGTCCGTCGTTGATGATGCAACACAGGCTGCGCAATGAATCTGCAGACGATTCTGTGCGCGATTGATGGGTCCGAACACTCAGATAAAGCGGTTGAACTGGCTGCAGATCTCGCCGCGCGCTATTCAGCTCGATTGTATTTCGTTCATGTGCTGATGCGCGATTTGACGTTCGCGCAATTAAGCAAGTATGAGGGCAATGCGCATTTGTCTGATGTCGTCGAGGCGGAACAAAAAGCTCTGGCTGATCTGATGGTCTCCGGACAGGTTTCCTTTGTTCCGGGAGCCTCGAACGCAGTCGTCAGGCAACTGGCCGAGATTGTTTCCGTAGACGCCAAAGCGCAGGCGGAGTCGCACGGGGTGAGCGATGTCAATGTCGCGATTCTGGACGGCAAACCTGATGATGAAATTATCGCGTTTGCCAACCGAATTCATGCCGAGATGATTGTCATCGGCACCCGTGGTCTTAGCGGCGTGAAAGACTTTCTGCTGGGAAGCGTTTCGCAGAAGGTGCTTGATCGGGCCGCTTGCACCTGCGTTTGTGTCAAATAGGATTGCGGCGTTGTTTAAACGCCCCAGGTGATGTTCTTATTGGCCGCCAGTGACGTCTCAAGCAAGGTGATAAACCCAGCGGTATGAGTCGCAACAGCAGCAGCATCTGCTTCGCCACTGGCAATTGCTTTTACCGCACCGATTGCCTGCGGCATTTGCTCGACGGTAATGACGCCCCTTGGCCCGGGATCTCGCCCAATTGCCTTGAGAATCGTTTCGGCGATGCCGCTGTTCATGGTGACAGTACTGCTGGCCTGGGATTTGAATTCATAGATCATGATTGTTCCGGTTGCCGGGATTGAAAGCGATATTTCAAGCCTAAGCCACTGTACGAGATGCGGGTTTGATGCCGATCAACTCAAATTCAGGGCATCCGGTCTAAACCGACTAAACTTTGACGGCTTATCCTTGTGCACGGAAACAGACCATTGAAGTCAGCTAACACCAGCCAGTGGACGCCGTCGGACGCGCAGCAACGTGCTGCTCAGTTCGATCTCAAAGCGCTGCCGGCAGATTTTGACCAGGACCCGTATCGGTATTACCGCGCCTTGCGTGACTACCAACCGGTCAAGCCAATGCCAGACGGCAGTTATCTGCTGACGCGCCACGCCGACTGTGAGTACGTTTACAAGAACCCGGGTTTGTTCAGCTCCGACAAGCAGGCGGAGTTCGCGCCTAAATACGGCAATTCGCCGTTGTTTGAGCACCATACGACCAGTCTGGTATTTAACGATCCTCCCCGTCACACCCGGGTCCGGCGCTTGATATCCAGCGCTTTGTTGCCTAAGGCGATCGCCCATATGCAACCAGGCCTGGAGTCGCTGGTAGATCGCCTGCTTGAAAACATGGCGAGAACCGATGAGGTGGATCTGATTGCTGATTACGCCTCACAGATTCCGATCGAAGTCATCGGGAATCTGCTCGCCGTGCCGGTCGCCGACCGGGGGCCGTTACGTGACTGGTCGCTGGCAATTCTGGGGGCGCTGGAACCGGTTGTGTCACCGGAGGCATTCGAATGGGGAAATCGCTCAGTGACGGAGTTCGCCGCTTACCTGAAGGGCTTGATTGCTGAGCGCCGGGAAAATCCCGGAGACCCGGAGCGCGACGTCTTGACGCGGCTGATCCAGGGAGATGGTTCCGGTGAGGAATTGTCTCTGCCTGAGTTAATTCATAATTGCATCTTTCTGCTGAACGCCGGCCACGAGACCACCACCAACCTGATTGGCAACGGACTGGTCTTGCTCTCAGAGCATCGCGACCAACTGGCGGCATTGCAGCAGGAACCCGCTTTGATCAAACAGACTATCGAGGAAATCCTGCGCTTCGAAAGCTCCAATCAACTGGGTAATCGCATGACGCTGGCCGAGGTGTCTGTGGGCGGCGTAAGCATGCCGGCCAATACGCCGGTTACCTTGTGCATTGGGGCTGCCAACCGCGACCCCGAGCGCTTTGATGATCCCGACAATTTCTGGATTCAACGACCGTCCCGGCACCACCTGGCATTTGCGGCAGGTATTCATCAGTGCGTTGGTATGAGCCTGGCGCGGCTCGAGGGGCAAATCGCGATTGCCCGTTTCGTAGAGAAGTTTCCGGATTATTCAATCGTCGCAGAGCCGGTGCGTGGTGGGCGTGCCCGGTTCCGGGGTTATCTTGAGGTGCGCTGCCAGCTAGCGAACAAACCCGGGTAACCAGAGCGAGAGCATCGGGAAGCTGACAATGATCGCCAGTCGGAACAGGTCGGCAATCCAGAATGGCGTGACGCCTTTGAAGATGGTGGCAGTGCTGACGTCCGGCAGCACGCCACGCAGAACAAACACATTGAGTCCTACTGGCGGCGTGATCAGGCTGATTTCGACCACTACCACCACCACAATGCCGAACCAGATCGGGTCATAACCCAGAGACGTAATCAGCGGGAAAAAGATCGGGACGGTCAGTAAGATCATTGACAGGCTTTCGAATACGCATCCCAGCAGAACATAAATAAGCAGGATTGCCGCGATGACCAGCCACGGGGTGTCCCGGTATTGGCCCGCAATTTGCAACAAGGCATCGGGAAAGTCAGTCAGGTTGATGAAATTGGCAAACAGTAGTGCGCCAATCAGGACGGCAAACAGCATCGCGGTCGTTGACGCGCTCTCGAGCAAGACCTCGTAGAGTTTCCGCCAACTCAGGGCTCGGCGGCTCAGCGCAAACAGAAAAGCACCGAACGCGCCGATACCGGCCGCTTCGGTCGGACTGAAGACGCCGCCGTAGATACCGCCCATCACAATGGCGAACAGCAGCAGAACACCCCAGACTTTTGAAACTGCACGCCAGCGCGTGGCCCAGTCCTGACGGTCAGCCACCGGGCCGGCTTTCGGATTGAAAAACACCACGCTGCGCACTGCCAACAGGTAAAACCCGATTGCCACCAGACCGGGTAGAACACCGGCGGCAAACAGTTTGCCAATATTGGTCTGAGTGAGGATTCCGTAGATCACAAGCAAAACGCTCGGCGGGATTAGAATACCCAGTGTGCCGCCGGCGGCAATTGAGCCGGTCGCCAGCGTATCGTGATAATGAAACCGCCTCATTGAGGGGATGGCGACTTTGGCCATGGTGGCGGCGGTTGCCAGTGATGATCCGCAGATGGCACTGAACCCGCCGCAGGCAACCACAGTTGCCATGGCCAGCCCGCCTTTGCGGTGCCCGAGAAACGCGTTGGACGCCGAGTAGAGTTCTTCGGCCAGCCGGGCGCGGGCAACAAAGTTGCCCATCAGCACAAACAACGGGACCACTGATAGTTCGTAGTTGATTGCCGCATCAAATGCGGTCTGACCGACACTGGCCAGTGCCCCTTCCGGCCCGAGGATATGGGCCATGCCGGCAGTGCCAACAATCACCATGGAGAACGCCACCGGTACTCGCAGGAAAGACAGGAGCAGCAGGCAGCCAAGGCCGGTTAATGCGATATTCAAAGCGCAATACTCAAAGTTCGTTTCCTGCGTGGCCGCTTGGCTCGCCGGCCAGTTGGTTAAACGCGGCAACCACCATGGTGCCCGCCGCGATCAGACAAAGCACACTCATGACCGCGCTGAACGGCCACAGGGGTAAATACAATTCATCAGTGACGCCGTCAAACTCGTGATGGTCTTGCGACAAGACGGCGAGCCGCCAGGCAATCAGCAGCAAAGCGCCCGATGAGACAAGATTGACAATAAACGACTGCCAGCGCTGAACAAAAGCGGGGACGAAGGTATCGAGCAAATCAATCGTGACATGCCCGCCGCCAAGATTAACCGTTGGCAGGGCGCAAAAAATAATGGCCGGCATGATCAGCGAAATCAGCTCGTACGCGGCAGGCAACGGGCTTGCGAAAAAGTATCGCCCCAGGACGTCGACAAAAGTTACCAGCATCATGGCAAACAAGCCAACACAGGAAACCACGCCAAGAATCCGGCTCGGCAGGATGCCGAGCCAGAAGCGAAGCCCGCCATCCTGGCGGCCCGGTTCTGAGCCGGCAGGATGGGGTTGCGGTTTTATCGGTGTGGTTTCCAATGGCTTGGCAGCTTACTTGGCGGACAGTTTGGCAACTTCCGCGCGGAAGAACTTCAGGATTTCCGCGCCATCAACGCCGGTTCCCTTGGCGCCGGCAATATAGTCGGCTTCAAACTTGGTGTTGAGCCGGCGAACTTCGGCCACCAGAGACTCAGGCGCGGTCACAATGTTGTTCCCGGCTTTCATGGCCGCTTCTTTACCGTTTTTATTGATCAAGTCCCAGGCCTTGCCGGCGCGCTCGGCAAATGCCTCACCTGAATGCTTGTCAATAACCGCTTTGTCCGCAGCGGACAGGCGGGCGTATTTCTTCTGATTCATGATCAGGTAATGGCTGGATGTATAAAGGCCGCCCGGAATATAGGTTGAGAACGGCACCAGCTTGGTGATCTTGAAACTGCTCAGAGACTCGAACGGAAAAGTAATGCCGTCAGCAACCCCGGTAGACAGTATTTCGTATGACTTGGGTGCCGGCTGGCGAATAGAAACGCCGCCCCAGGCCTCAACAATCTTCAGCGGAATCGGGCCACCGGTACGGATTTTCTGGCCGGCCATGTCTTCGGGTTTAAGAATATGCTTGCTGCTGTGATGAATCAGGCCCGGCCCGTGGGTGTTCATGCCAATGACGTGTACACCTTTGTAGAATTTCTTGTCAGCCATGAATTTCTCATGGGTGCGCTGCAATGCGATTGAAGTCGCGGTGCCGGTGTCGCCAAGCATTGGCAGTTCGGCAAACAGATAGGCCGCAAAAGCCTTGGGTGAATAACCATGAACGCTAAACGCGACATCGGCCTGACCGGTGCGAATCGCACTGAGGTGGGCGGGTGGCGAAGCGACCGGTTTTGGCAGGCGTTTGAATTTGATGCTGCCTTTGCTGTCTTTTTCGATCGCTTCCATCCACGGGATGTAAAGCTCAATATTGATCGGATGTGTCCAGGGTACCCAGGACGAATATGTCAACGTGGTTTGTGCGGCTGCTATTGATGATGCGGCGATCAGACCGGTGGCCAATAGGGACTTCGCGAAAAATGATTGCATGGATATCTCCCTTGGTAGGCGGCCAGGGCCGCCTCGTATTGTCGAATTTTAAGGCTGACTACTTTTTAAGGCTGACTAATAGCTCGTATCGTGACACTACCCAGTTTTTTGATGATCACCAAACCCGGTGGCTCAGATGATCGCATGGCGCACTTTGGCAGAGACCCATTCGCTGACGATAACAGTGGAAAGTATTACGACAAAAATCATTGTCACCTGAGGCCAGGCCAGTATGTTGAGCGACTCCTGTAGCTGGAGTCCGATACCACCGGCGCCAACCAGGCCGAGAATCGTGGATTCGCGGATATTAATATCCCAGCGGAACACGGCTATGCCAAAGAAGGCAGGCAAGACCTGCGGCACGATTGCATAGTCCAGGACTTGCAGGCCGCTGGCGCCGGTCGCGCGAACCGCTTCTATCTGAGTGTGATCTGTCTCCTCGATTGCCTCATAGAGCAGCTTGGCAACAAACCCGATTGAACGCAGTCCAATTGCGATAATGCCGGCCAGCAATCCGGGTCCGATAACCGAGACCAGCAGCAGTGCCCAGATTAGTGAGTTAATCGATCGTGAGGCGACAATGATGAACAAGGCTACCGGGCGCACAAAAACGGTGCTGGGTGTTGTATTGCTCGCCGCCAGGAAGGCAACTGGAATGGCACAAATGATCCCAAGCAAAGTACCAAGGGTTGCAATATTCAAGGTATCCCACATGGGTTTGATCAAGTCGTCCAGATAGCTCCACCTTGGCGGAAGCATGCGAGACCCGATGTCTGCCGCCTGCCGGGGGGCGTCTGCCACAAAGCTCCAGATTGTGTCTGCCGTCATCACTTGCCAGCAATAACTGACAAAAGCGATTGCGATCAGCCAGCCAACCCAGCGCAGTAGTCGCTCGCCGGTGGTTCGATGCAACCAGACTCGGTTGGTGTCAGGAGTGTTCATTGGACCCACTTGCGGACATAGCCTGACAGGTATTCGGCCACCATTACCACAGCGATAATGATCAGGAGAATCGCGGCAGCCGAATCAAATTCATAGCGGTCCATAGCCGTATTGAGCGTCGCGCCAATGCCGCCTGCGCCGACAATGCCAATGACCGCCGACTCACGGAAATTGATGTCCAGTCGATACAGCGACAAACCGATCAAGCGCGGCATGACCTGGGGTTGCACGGCGTAATTGATCACTTGTGCCCATGAGGCACCGGTAGACCTGATTGCCTCTACCTGGACCGGGTCTATGTCTTCAATGTCTTCGGCCAGCAGCTTGGCAAGAAACCCGATTGTGGCAAAACTCAGCGTCAGAAAGCCGGCAAACGGGCCAAAGCCGAACATGGCTACAAACAGGATAGCAATGATGATTTCCTGCAGGGAGCGCGAAACTGCTATGACTGCCCGGCACAGGTGGTAGACAGGCCGCGGTGCAAGGTTGCGTGCCGCCCCGAGTCCGACCGGGATTGATATCGCAATGCCGACGACCGTCGAGGTGACTGTCATGGTCAGGCTCTCGACCAGGCCTTGTGACATGTCGGGCCAGCGTGACACGAAGTCGGGCGGAAAAAAACCCTGAATGAACCGGGCCCCTCGTTCCAGTCCATCCCAGACCCGCACCCAGTTGACGTCAACCGAACTGATCGCGGCGCCCAGGTAGAGCACCGCGGCCAGTGCCAGACCGATCCGCCAGCGTCGATCCGGAATCATCGTATGAGGCCGTCGCCATCGGGTGTGCCGAGTCGCAGGGGCAGGGCCTGAATGCATCATCATTCGGGGTTGTCAGGCCAGGCCGGCCAGACGTTCCTGGTCAGTCGGGTCTTGCGCGGAATTGGTTTGCTCATCCTGGGGCTTGCGAATCGCCTCCCAGTCTTCTTCGCCGTAAATGCGCGTCAAGACCGTCTGGTCCAGTGCCGATGGCGGGCCGTCAAAGACGATTGCGCCGGCTCGCAAACCGATAATCCGCTGGGTGAATTGCCGGGCCAGTACAACATCATGGATATTGATAATGGCCGGCAGGCCACGTTCGTCGCAGATCTCGCGAATCAGCCGCATGATCTGGCGCGACGTTTTGGGGTCGAGCGAGGCGGTGGGTTCATCAACCAGCAACAGTTCCGGGTCCTGCTCCAGCGCGCGGGCAATGCCGACGCGCTGTCGTTGCCCGCCCGACAAAGCATCGGCGCGCTTGTTCGCATGCTCTGCCAGGCCGACTCTTTCCAGCAACTCGAACGCGTTGTCAATATCGGCCTGCTTGTACCGCCGCAACAGACTACGCCAGAATGAGACATAACCCAGCCGGCCCGACAAGACGTTTTCCATCACTGATAAGCGCTCAACCAGCGCGTATTCCTGAAAAATCATGCCGATTCGGCGGCGCGCCTCGCGCAAGCCGGTAGCGCTCAAGGCCGTCAGTTCACGATCACCCAGCCAGATTTTTCCTTCGGATGGTTCGACCAGACGGTTCACGCAACGAATCAAAGAAGACTTGCCGGCACCCGACGGCCCGATCAAGCCCACGACCTGACCGGCGGCAACGCTAAAACTGACGTCGTTGACCGCTTTGTCGCCGGTCTTGTAGGTCTTGGACAGACTCTCTACTGTGAGCATAAAGCGGTTATTTGCAGTTGTATTCGACGCTGTTGGCGGTATCGATTTTGCGGATTACCGCCCAATGCTCTTTGAAAGTGATCGGCACAAACTGCGCTTCCCCAGACTTTGAAAACTCCTTCTCAAGCGAGCTGCCTTTCCAATTGAACGTCTTGAACGCCTCCTGGATTTTCGCCTGAAGGTCTGCGTTCAGATTGTGCGCGATGCCGTAGCCGGTGGTCGGGAACGTCTGTGACTTGTAAATGGATTTGAGTTGTTCGGATTTAACGACGTCCCGGTTGAGCATTCGGGCCAGGACCGAGTTGGCAATCGCGGCAGCCGGGTAGTCTTTATTGGCAACCCCGAGAATCGAGTTGTCATGCTTGCCTGAAAAAACCGGCTCGAAGTCTTTCTTCGGCTCCATGTTGTAGTCGGCTTTCAGGATGGCCGACGGTGCTTTGAAGCCAGAATTCGAAGTCTGCGAGGTAAAAGCCATCTTCTTGCCTTTGATGTCCTCGACTTTTTCTATCCCGGAACCAGGGAACGTGATGATCTCCATTTCGTAGCCGAATGAACCGTCAGCCTTGGCCATCATGGTGAAGGGCCGAAAGCCGGCGCAGGCTACTGCCAGCGGATTGGAGCCGGTATTAAACCCGGCAATATGCAATCGCCCGGCACGCATGGCTTCAATCTGAGCGGCGTTGGACTGCACCGGAAAAAACAAGACCTTCTTGCCGGTGGTTTTGCTCAGGTGGTCGAGAAAATCGGCCCAGGCCTCTTTGTAGACAGCCGGATCTTCTACCGGGGTGTAAGCGAAGATCAGAGTGCCCGGGTCGACTTGTTTCGCTGCATCCGTGGGGATGTCCGCAATCAGGTCACCGTCTGCATCGGTATAGCGGGCGTCCAGTTTGAAGTCTGCCGAGGCGGCGCCTGGCAATGAGATTGTCAAAGCTGCAGCGACTGCTGCGATCACTGTTTTCACCGGAATCTCCTGGTTTGGTTTAAACGGGGCGAAACGTCGTCGGGTGCCTGCCCGGAGCAGTGTAGTCGAACTCAGGCCCGGCGAGCTGATGGCGTTATGCTGCGTCGCAGCAGAGCCGACTGGACCGCTTTGACGGCTGTCATAAAACTATGGTGTCATGCGTGGCTGCATAAGCAGTCAACCCACCTGAGAGGCATCAACATGAAACATTGGCACTATGCCGCGCCTATGATCGCGGCTTCCTTCGTTTTTCAGCCGGTCGTGGCCAGTGCGGCGACCGAAATTCAGTGGTGGCACGCGTTCCAGGGGCGGCTCGGCGGGATCCTGGCCAAACAGATCGAAGACTACAACGCTTCCCAGTCCGACTATAAAGTGGTGGGCAGCTACAAAGGCAATTATTCCGAAACACTTAACGCCGGGATTGCCGCGTTTCGCGCCGGCAAGCAGCCGGACATGTTGATGGTTTACGAAGTCGGCACCGCGACGATGATGAAAGCCAAGGGCGCGATCAAGCCGGTCTATGAAGTGATGGCGGATGCCGGCCAGGCATTTGACCCCAAAGGTTATCTGTCCGCAGTGACGGGGTATTACACAACAACCGATGGCAAGATGTTGTCCTTGCCTTATAACGCCTCGACGCCGGTTCTGTATCTGAATCAGGATGCTCTGGCCAAGGCCGGGCTTGACCCGAAACTCCGACCCAAAACCTGGGGAGAGGTTGGTGAGGCGTTGGTCAAGCTGAAGGCTGCCGGCATCGATTGCCCGTTGACGACAGCCTGGCAGTCCTGGATTCACCTCGAAAATCTCTCCGCCTACCATGACACCGCGTTTGCCACGAAGTCCAATGGCTTTGGTGGCACCGATACGCAGCTGGTGTTCAACAACGACTTGCAGGTCGCGCATATCGGACAAATGGGCAAGTGGGCAAAAGACGGCTTGTTCAGTTATTCCGGTCGGCGTAACGAGGGCGGCGCCCGCTTTCGCTCGGGTGAATGTGCCATGTTCACCGAATCTTCGGCCGGTTATGCCGGCGTGAAGGCCGAGGCCAAGTTTCCGTTCACCGTGACCAATCTGCCTTACTGGCCGGAGGCAAAAGGCGCTCCCCAGAATACAATTATTGGTGGCGCTTCGCTATGGGTAATGTCTGGTAAATCTGCCGCCGCCTATAAAGGGGTTGCCAGTTTCATGAGCTATTTGTCGTCGCCAGACGTGCAGGCCGCCTGGCATCAGGAGACGGGTTACCTGCCGATTACCTCGGCTGCTTACGATACAACCCGCAAGTCAGGTTTCTACGAGAAAAATCCTGGCACCGACATTGCGATCGTGCAAATGACCGGTAAAGAGCCGACGGCCAACTCGAAAGGCTTGCGCCTGGGTAATTTTGATCAGATTCGCGGCATCATCGACGAAGAGCTTGAAGCCGTCTGGTCGGGTAAGAAAGACGCCAAATCTGCATTGACTTCCGCGACAGAGCGAGGCAACAAGCTGCTAACCCGGTTCGCCCGCTAGTTCCCGGCAAGACACTCAGTCACTAAACTTGGATAAGAGAGTCACCTTCAGTCATCGGTTTCTGCCATACCTGCTGCTATTGCCGCAGTTGGTGGTTACCGTGGTGTTCTTCTTCTGGCCGGCGGGTCAGGCACTGGTTCAATCGTTCCAGTTGCCTGATCCGTTTGGACTGAGTGCTGAATTCGTCGGGCTCGAGAATTTCGCATTTTTGTTCACTGATCCGTATTACCTGGCATCGTTCAAAACAACTGCAGTGTTCAGTGTGTTGGTGACGCTGGTCTCGCTAAGCCTGGCGTTAGTGTTTGCGGTCGCTGCTGATCAAGTGATCAAAGGGGCCGGCGTCTACAAGACTCTGTTGATCTGGCCTTACGCGGTGGCGCCGGCGATTGCCGGTGTGATGTGGCTGTTCATGTTTCAGCCATCAATCGGCGTTGTCGCCTGGTATCTCAAAGCTCTTGGTTATGAGTGGAATCATGTCCTTAACAGTGGCGAAGCCATGTCGCTGGTGGTGATTGCCTCGGCATGGAAGCAGGTGAGTTATAACTTCCTGTTTTTTCTGGCGGGTTTGCAGGCGATCCCGCGCAGTTTGATTGAAGCGGCCGCTATAGATGGCGCCAGCCAGTTTCAGCGGTTCAAGACGATTGTCTTTCCTTTGTTGTCGCCGACTACGTTTTTCCTGCTGGTGGTCAATATTATCTATGCCTTCTTCGAGACGTTCGGGGTGATTCACACCATCACGAGCGGCGGGCCGGGGCAGTCGACAATGATTCTGGTCTACAAAGTCTATGCAGATGGTTTTGTCGGCCAGGATCTAGGCTCATCAGCCGCGCAGTCAGTGGTCTTGATGGTTGTTGTGGGCGCATTAACCGTGGTGCAATTCCGGTTTATTGAGCGACGGGTGCACTACGCATGATGGTTGAGCGACACGGCTGGGGACATCGAATTTTGCACGGCGTGTTGATTCTCGGCGTGCTGATCATCTGCTTCCCGATATTCCTGACGTTTGTCGCCTCAACGGTTACCCAGGATCAAATCGTGCAGCCGCCGTTGCCCTTGCTGCCGGGACCGCACCTGATGGATAACTACGGGCGGGCGCTGTTTGATGGCAACGGGACGCCGGTATGGTCGATGTTGATCAACAGTGCCATCATGTCGCTTGGGATTGCGTTTGGCAAAATTCTGTTCTCGTTGCTGTCTGCTTACGCGATTGTCTACTTCCGCTTTCGGGGCAGGATGTTTTTTTTCTGGGCAATATTCATGACCTTGATGTTGCCGGTCGAGGTTCGCATCGTGCCGACTTATGAAGTCGTTGCGTCATTGGGAATGCTCAATTCTTATAGCGGATTGATATTGCCGCTAATTGCGTCGGCAACCGCAACTTTTCTGTTCCGGCAGTTTTTCATGACTGTGCCGGAAGAGTTGCTGGAAGCTGCCCGGGTGGACGGCGCCGGCCCGATGCGGTTCTTCAAGGACATTCTATTGCCCTTGTCGCGCACCAATATCGCTGCGCTGTTCGTCATTTTGTTTATCTATGGCTGGAACCAGTACCTGTGGCCGTTGGTCATTACCACCGAGCCCGACATGAATACCATTGTGATGGGTCTCAAACTAATGATTCCGCAAGCCGACGACTACGGTGACTGGCCCGTCACAATGGCAACCGCAATGCTGGCAGTGATTCCGCCGGTTCTGGTTGTGGTGCTCATGCAGCGCTTGTTCGTAAAAGGATTGATAGACAGTGAAAAATAAATCGCCAGATTGCAAGGCTGTCAGATGGCAGCGGTAAATCTCACTGATGTCCGCAAGTCTTACGGGACGACCGAGGTCATTCACGGAATCAATGTCGATATCCAGGATGGCGAGTTCATCGTGATTGTCGGCCCTTCGGGTTGTGGCAAGTCCACATTGCTTCGAATGGTCGCCGGGCTGGAAACAATAACGTCGGGCGAGATCAGGATAGACGGCCGGGTTGTCAATGAAGAAGAGCCCAAAGATCGAAATATCGCAATGGTTTTCCAGAACTACGCGCTCTATCCGCACATGACGGTGTACCAAAACATGGCCTACGGGCTAAAAATTTCAGGCCTCAGCAAGAGCGATATCAAAACCCGTATAGACAGCATTGCCTCAACCTTGCAGCTAACCAACTTTCTGGCGCGTAAACCCAGTGCGCTGTCTGGCGGGCAACGCCAGCGGGTGGCCATGGGACGGGCGCTGGTTCGCGACCCGGCGGTGTTCTTGCTGGACGAACCGTTGAGCAATCTCGATGCCAAGCTGCGGGTCCAGATGCGACTGGAAATCAGGGAGTTGCAGCAATCGGTGGCGGTGACGGCCTTATACGTCACCCATGATCAGGTCGAGGCCATGACACTGGCTGATCGCCTGATTGTGATGAACGCCGGTATTGCCGAACAGTTCGACTCTCCGCTGGCGGTATACCAGCGACCGGCCACGACATTTGTGGCCGGGTTTATCGGATCACCGGCTATGAATTTGTGGCCGGTGCGGCGGGCAGCCGGTAGCGGCGTGGTCGAACTAAGCGGACCGGTGCGCCTACGTAGCGACATTCTGCATCCGCCAACCGATAACTGTTTGTTTGGGATTCGTCCCGAACATCTCGTGGCAGCATCGGTCAGAGAGGCTGATCTGGCGATTGAAATCAAGGCGATTGAGCGGCTTGGCGCCGATACACTGGTGCATGGGCTGATACTCCCCTACCAGCTTGCGGGCAATGCGGACGTACCCAGCGTCGAGATGAACGACGCGCCGGTGACCGGCGTGGTCCGATTGCCCGGCAATCTCGCGGTTACCGTCGGCCAGCGGGTTGGTGTTCGAATAGACCGCGATTCAATGCATTGGTTTGAGGCTTCTTCAGGTCAGCGAATCAACTGGCCGGCCGCATGAATTGATTGAAGTGTCGCCGGTCTGCCGGGTCGGGTTATCCGCTGGTCAGTCAGGGCTTGAGTCAAGGCCGGATCATCCCGATATTGCGTTCGTGATGAATCATTTCCTGTTCGTATTGTCGGCCCGCTTCCTGAAGCCGCTATTGCTCGTGCTGGTCGCGCTGGGGCTGCTGTCCGCGTGTCAGGAGCAAAAGCTGACGCCGCTGGCCGCCGACGACGTCATTCTCGCCTTTGGCGACTCGCTGACCGAGGGCAAAGGGGTTTCCGCTCTGGAGAGTTATCCGGCGGTCCTTCAGCAACTGAGTGGGGTCAGAGTCGTCAATGCGGGGATCTCCGGCGAAACCTCGGCGCAGGGGCTCAGACGCCTGCCAGCGGTACTCGACGAGGTACAACCCCGTCTGTTGCTGCTGTTACATGGTGGCAATGACATTCTGCAAAACCTGCCCCAGCAACAAGCTTCAGATAATCTTGCGGCAATGATTCAGTTGGCGCGGGCACGCGGTATTGAAGTTGTGCTGATCGGCGTGCCGGAAAAAAATCTGTTCTCGGATGTGGCGCCGATCTATCCCGCGCTGGCCGAAAGATTCGATCTGGTATTTGAACGATCGCTGATCTCCGATCTGCTTCGCTCCCCAGGCAAAAAATCCGACTCGGTTCACTTTAATCAGCGCGGGTACCGGGATATCGCCGAATCGCTGAGTGCCGTTTTGAAACAGGCCGGCGCGCTCTGAGTCTGTATGCGTCGGTTTGACGGCGCGGGTCAGGGCCAACACAATGTGCGCCTGATGACACACACCACTGAACCCGACGACTTTTCAAGCCTGATGCCCGATGTGATTCTCGACGCCTTGTTCGCGATCGGTATCCGGGGTGACGGCCGCTTATTGCCGCTTAACAGCTACGAAAACCGGGTTTACCTGGTTTACGGCGACGATGAACCGGATGTGGTGGTCAAGTTTTACCGGCCCGGCCGCTGGAGCAACGAGCAGATTCATGAAGAACATCAGTTTGCCCTGGAGCTGGCCGGCCATGAAATTCCGGTCGTAGCCCCACGAATCATCGGTGACCAGACCTTGCACCATTATCAGGGTCTGCGATTTGCGGCCTACGAACGCGCGGGTGGCCGCGCTCCTGAGCTTGATAAGCCCGAAGTGCTGGAGCGTCTAGGTCAGTTCCTGGGCCGTATTCACCGGGTTGGAAAAGACAGGTCTTTTCAGACCCGGCCGTCTATTGATGTGGCTTCCTATGCGATCGAGCCTCGCGACTTTCTGTTGACAAATCATGTCGTACCGGACGAGTTGCTACCTTCCTGGCAAGCCATCGTGGATCAGTGTGTTGATGCTGCGCAGCATGCTTTTGAGCAGTGTGCCGGAGTGAAGCAGTTGCGTGTGCATGGCGACTGTCATATGGGTAATGTCCTGTGGACAGACAGTGGCCCGCATTTTGTAGACCTTGATGACTCCCGGTCCGGGCCTGCCATTCAGGATCTATGGATGCTGTTGTCTGGCGATCGCTCTGATATGACCCGCCAGCTTTCTGATGTACTGGCCGGTTACGAGAATTTCGAGCCTTTTGACCGACGCGAATTACGACTGATCGAGCCGCTACGGACATTGCGGTTGATTCACTACAGTGCCTGGATCGCCCGCCGCTGGCATGATCCGGCATTCAAGGCGGCTTTTCCCTGGTTTGAATCACACCGCTATTGGCAAGACCGTATTCTGGAGCTGCGCGAGCAATCGGCGGCAATGAGTGAGGAGCCTCTTTATGTCTGATGACACCGATAAAGCCACTTTTGAGGCGGCTTTTGAGCAACGCGCCGCCGGTCATATGGTTCGACCGTCCTGGTCGGCACGCGACAAGCTCGCGCTGACTTGCCGGATGCTGGCTGATGATGGTCATGAGTCGGGCGTTGCCGGCCAGATCACTTGCCGGGCCAGCGAGCCCGGTTCAATATGGACGCTGCATTTCGGTCTCGGATTCGACGAAGCCGAAAGCCGGTCTTTTATCCGGGTCGGGCAGGATTTGCAAACTCTGGAAGGCGAGGGCACCCCTAACCCGGCGACCCGGTTTCATCTCTGGGTGTATCGGGAACGCCCTGATGTTCAGTGCATTGTTCATACCCATCCACCGGCAATTTCGGCATTGTCCATGATTGGGCGGCCGCTGGCGGTTGCGCATATGGATGCCACCTTGTTTCACAACGACTGCGCCTGGCTGGAAACCTGGCCAGGCTTGCCGATTGCCGATGATGAAGGACGGATCATCTCATCGGCGCTGGGGCAGAAACACGCGATATTGCTGGCTCATCATGGTCAGCTTTGCGCCGGCAAGAGTATTGAGCAAGCCGCCGTGATGGCCTTGATGATCGAGCGGGTGGCACGAGTCCAGCTGGCAGCCAGCGCGGTGGCGCCTGTTCGCCCGGTTGATCCGGCAAAAGCGCAGGAGGCTCACGACTTCCTGCACAAGCCCCTGGTGATGAACACAACTTTTGACTACTACGCGCGCCGGGTGATACGCGGCGCGCCGGAGACAATCTCGTCCGGCGCAGATGCTTAGTCGGGCAGGTGGGCCTGGTTGACTACTGAGCCAGGTGTCTTGCCGCTGGCATAGTCGGCAAGACAACCCAGCCCTTCGCGGGCAATCTGATCGAAACATTCATCGGTCCAGCACAGGGAATGAGGCGTCAGAATGACCTGCTCCATCGCGAGCAACGGGTTGTCTGGCGCAACGGGTTCTTGTTCAAATACATCCAGGCCGGCGCCGGCAATCGTGCGCTGGTTCAAGGCGTCAATCAGTGCGGTTTCATCAATGACCGGGCCACGGGCCATGTTGATCAGGTAGGCTGACGCTTTCATCGCGCGCAATCGCTCCGCGTTGATCAGATGCCGGGTCTGCTCATTTAGTACACAGGTCAACACCACGAAATCTGATTCGCCGAGCAATTGCTCCAGGTCGACCAGCGATGCGCCATGTTGATTGACTGCGCTTGCCGGGACGAACGGATCACTGGCCAGCATCTTCCAGCCGAACGGCCGGGCGAGGGTCATGAGTTCCTGGCCAATGCCGCCGGCCCCAACGATGCCGAGGGTGCGAGTGGTCAAACCCAGCCCCATATGTCCGGTGCGCTCATGCCAGGCATTGGTACGGGTGAGCTGGTCTTTCTTGAACAAGTGCCCGGCGAGCGCAAAGACCAGCGTTAGTGAGGCAACAGCCACCGGCCGGCGTACCGCCATCGGTGTATTGGTCACACTGATGCCGCGCGCGCCAAGTGCTTTGATGTCAACGCTGTCGTAGCCAACACCGTGGCGCGCCACGATTTTCAGACGGCAGTCCCCGCGTGCGACAGACTTCGCGGTCACCAGTGGCGCGTTGACATAAAGCGCGTCGTACTGCGCCGCAATATCCGGGGTGATCTCATTGACTGCCTCAGGCAGATAAGACCATTCAATGTTGGCGTCGGCAGCCAGAATTTCCAGCGGCCCCGCGCCAAAAGAGGGTTCTCCCGATGGGGTTAGCAAATCGCGGGTCAGTCCGACAGTGAAGCGGCTCATGAATTCACCTGTTCAATGAGTTGGCTTGCACCGGCCGACAACAAGGAGATGTCGGAGCCTATTGCGATCATGTTGTATCCCGATTGTCTGGCGCGTTCGACCCAGGCGTGATCGGTCGCCATGAAGCCGGCTGCCTTGCCATGTTTTCGGGCCACTGCGGCGATTTCGCGCATCGCGGCGTCAAACCGGGGGTGATCAAAATCTCCGGGTATCCCCAGAAAGTTAGTCAGATCAAAGTGGCCCAGCCACAAGACGTCTATTCCGGGGACGGCGGCTATCGCTTCAAGGTTTTCCAGGCCGCGCTCGGTTTCTATCTGGGCAATCACCATGGTTCGCTCATTTGCGGTTTCGATTTTGGCAAGCACCGACCCGCTCTCGTAGTCGTCATGGGCAAATCCAAACGCCGCTCCGCGCCGGCCGGTTGGCGGGTAGCGGCAGGCACTGGCAATCTGGGTGGCATGCTCTGCGGACTCGACCATGGGAATCATCACGCCGGTTGCGCCAATGTCGAGGGCGCGGGCCAGGAACGCATAGTCGCCACGCGGCACGCGGACCATTGGTTCAATCGGTACACCACGACAGGTGGCAAACAGTGTTTTGAGCGTTTCCAGCCCCAGCCCGGTGTGCTCCATATCGTAGATGACGAACTGACATCCCGTGTCACTAAGGATCTTGGCGATTCCAGGCGAAAAAAACTCAAACACCATGGCGCCGGCGACGGTCTCGCCGGCCAGGCAGGATGCCTTGATTGAATTGTTCTGCATGAAATCTGTCTCCTGTTTGTTTTTTTTTGGTTTCTACCTGTCTTATCGCCTGGCCCTTAGCCCGACCACCATCGCGAAGGTTTCAGTCTTGTGCCTTGTTTCAGGCCGCGATCAATTCTCAGTAGTAGTCGAACCAACCAGGGCGCTCGCCGTGCCGCCCAGCCGGCCAGCCGCCGCCAGGTTTTTCCGGGCCAGCGCTTCAAGTCACGATTGAACGGGCAGACGCGAATGCAAACAGCGCAGTCAGTGTTCTGCTGTGCCCAGTAAGCAAAACACTTTTCGCCATTAACCGTCCATTTTTTTACGCCTTTGATGTTGCTGATGTTGTGAACGTGTTTACTGGGTGGGCCGCTGTCTATGGCTTTGACCGGGCAGGCCCCGGCGCAAATCCCGCATTGCTCGCAGAACTCTCGGACGCCAAAAGACAGCGGTGAATCGGTATTGAGTGGCATGTCGGTAAATACTTTACCCAGCCGTACCGCGGGGCCGTATTCGGGAGTGATCAGCAAGCCGTGCCGGCCATATTCGCCCAGTCCGGCCTGTATTGCCATCGGGATCGCCAGGGAGCTGTCATTCATGCTGGCGACCGCCTGGTAGCCCAGGTTGCGGATAAACTGCGCCAGAGCCAGGACGACGAGCGCGTCATGGGAATATCCCAACCCGGTAGCCGCACCCGACAAAGCCGACGGCACTGTATCGATCAGGCTGCGATTCATCGGTTGAACCGTGACAATTACATGCGTTAAGTCGTCGGTAATGTCGTTGGGCCGGCTGATGCGGCTCATATCACTGAACTTTTCGCTGTAGAGCCAGCGCTTGTCAACACGGGTGATACCGACATCAGCAGCGCCGACTTCCCGAGCGACGCGCTTGACGGTTTCGGATGCTTCCAGCGGGCTGGCAAAGATGGTCTTGTCGGCGGCCGGGTTACGGTTCTGGGTGAAAGCGTCTGAGAAACCTTCACGCCGGTCTTCGTGTTCTTTTGCTTCAGTGAACAAGTCGCTGACATGCCAGGTGGCATTTCGGAGCGCATAGTCCTTTTGTTTGAACCCGTCGGCGCTGCGAAAGTTCGCGAGCGGCTTGCGGTAGGTCTCATAGAAGCGCATTGCCGCGTCGGTACGAACTGCCGGGTCATACCAGGAGCGCCGAAAGACATCATCCTTCTGGTTGAAAGCGTCGAGCGATTCGGCAATGTCGAACAAGGTGTCGATTGCCGCGCCCGGATCATTGTCTCTGGCCGGTGGAATCGAGGGCTTCATGCCGTCACTATGCCATTTTTCGACCGTTCGTCATACTTGTCGTTGTGGTCAGACGTTAGGGACCGTTTTGACCCGCGCGGCACTGGCAAAATCAGGATGGACGCAGTCGTTCTCCAGGAATGTCAGTTATGGCGCAAGAAACCGATCCAGCCATCATCAGCGATTTTTCCAGCGGGCAAGCCGCCTCGGCTGGCATCGGCTTGCTGCTGACTGGCGGCGGCGCCCGTGCGGCCTATCAGGCCGGCGTGCTGGCGGGCGTGGCTGACATCGTGCAAGAGACGGTGTTCCCCTACCGCTTCCTGTCAGGCACTTCAGCCGGGTCAATCAACGCCTCTTATCTTGCAGCTCATGCCACGCGCTGGCCCCAGGCGAGTACGGATTTATGCGATATCTGGGCGTCGATCCGGGCAGAACGGGTTTTTACGACCGAAATGCTCGATTGGTATATGCGCGGTGCGCGCTGGATTTCCTGGCTGGCTCTGCCGCGGTTGATCAGTCGCCAGCCTGACGCCATTCTTGATAACTCACCACTGATTGAAACGCTGCGCGAGCTGATTGATACCGATCAGATTGACCAGAATCTGGCTGACGGGGTGTTCGACGCGATCGGAATCGGTGCATCGAGTTACACCAGTGGCCGCCATGTCACCTTCTATCAGGCCCGTCACGATATCGCTGACTGGCAGTCAGCAGACCGGGTTGCCATTCGTCAACATTTGTCTATCTCGCATCTGGCCGCCTCGAGCGCCATACCGTTTGTATTCGGGCCCGTACAGTTGCAGGTTGATGGGAAACCGGAGTGGTTCGGCGATGGCACCATGCGGCAGAGTGCTCCGCTGATGCCGTTGGTGGAAGCCGGTGCCCGGCGAATCCTGGCGATTTCAGTAGGCCCTGAAGAGCGGGCGTCAATGTTTGGTGAGCGCCAGGATACCGGCAAACGGGCGCCAACTCTGGCCCAGGTTGCCGGCCATGCTTTGGCCAGCGTCTTTTACGATGCACTACCCGCTGAGATCGATCAGATTGATCGCGTCAATGCCGCCTTGCAGTTACTGCATCAGGAGTTGCCCGAGTCGTTTCCGTTTCGGCCGATAGAAGTATTGGCCATTTCGCCTAGCGAGCCCATTGAGACGATTGCGCTTCGCCATGTCAAAGCGTTGCCGCCGAGAGTCCGGAGTTTTCTCAAGACGTTTGGGGGAACGGAGTCTTCCGGAATGGCGCTGGCGAGTTATTTGTTGTTCGAGCCGGCGTTCACCAGCGAGTTGATTGAAATGGGCCGACATGATGCGGCCGCGAAGACCGCCGAAATCAAAGCGCTGTTTGATCCGGCTCAACCGGAGCTCGACGATGAATCGCTCAGCGGTATTCGCTCCACCCTGCGTGAATTCTTCGGCCGCTTTTCCCGCTAACCGCTTGGAATGTCTTCCGGGTAATAGCGCAAGCCCTCTACCGATTTGACGACGACTGACCCATACTGAACTTCAATCAGCCCGGCTTCTTCGAGTTCTCGCAGTGCCTGATTGATCCGCTGTCTGGACAAGCCGGACAGTTGTCCCAGTTCGAGTTGTGAGAAAGACAGGGTCAGGTCAACCCCTGGAAACAACAGCGGATTGAACATCTGCGCCAGCGTGCGGGCCAGTCGCCCTTCCGGTGTCAGCAGGCGCTGGTATTCGACCGAGCCGATGAACTGCCCGAGTCGTTCATTGATCTGGAGCAGGATGAACCGGTTAAACCCGATACTGTTGTCCAGCAGCCAGCTAAAACAACTGCGCGTCATCATCACGACGGTGCTTTCCCGCAAGGCGATCGCGTCATAGCGGCGGGGCTCGTTCTTGAGCAATGACCCCTCTCCGAACCAGCCGCCTGAGGGCACGCCCATCAGGGTCGCGGCGCGCCCGTGTATGTCAGTGGTGCAGATTTTGAGCAGGCCAGAGGCAACACCGGGCCAGAAATCCACCGGGTCGCCTTTGATACAGACAGCCGCATTGGTGGGAAACACTTTTGTTAACAATTCGGCTCTGACTTTCTCTTGTTGCGATGCAGCAAGGGAGTGCCACCAGGCGCTTTGCTGTAGCAGCCTGTCCGATATGTCGTCGGGTCCAGTCAAAACGAATGCTCGGTCAAGAATAAAAGAACGCTATTTTGCCCTGAGTGCGAAGTTTGTCGTGTCGGTGACAAATCTGGCCGCGTCAAACGGTTACACTGCGCGCAGGCGATTGCATCCGCCGATAACAAACAGGAGACTCTGGCATGGCCAGCACCAGCCAAATTGAATTGACTAGCGACGAACGCGATCATTTTGCCGAGAAGGGCAATTCGACCTTCCCCCGCCTACTTGCCGACCACGCGCGGCTGCGCCCGAATGGTGCGGCGGTACGCGAAAAAGATCTGGGCATCTGGCAGACATGGACCTGGAGCCGGCTGAACGACGAAGCCATGACACTGGCCGCAGCGTTGGCCGAGCTCGGTGTCAAGCGTGGCGACAATGTTGCGCTCATTGGTGAGAATCGCCCGCGTTTGTATGCCAGTATGCTTGCCGTCCAGATGCTTGGTGGTATTGCCGTGCCGCTTTATCAGGACGCTGTGGCCAAGGAAATGGCGTTTGTCTTCGAAAACGCCAATGTCCGGCTTGCCATTGTCGAAGACCAGGAGCAGGTCGACAAAATGCTTGAGGTCGCCGAGTCCTGGCCCAGCCTGGAACACATTGTTTATGACGATCCTCGTGGCTTGCGAAACTATCCGGAAGCATCATTGATAAGCCATGATGGTCTGCTCAAGCGTGGCGAAGCTGCCCGGCAAAAGAACCCCGACTATGTGGCTGAGCAAATTAAGGCAGGCACGCCCGACGAAACCGCGGCAATGTTCTATACCTCCGGAACAACCGGAAACCCCAAAGGGGTGATTCATACTCACCGCACCCTGATTTCCATGTCGCGAATCGCGTCTGAGCTCGAAGGCCTGACCGACAAAGAAGAGATTCTTGCCTACCTGCCGGTTGCCTGGATCGGCCAGAACATCTTTTCCTATGCGCAATGGATGATCAACGGATTTACCGTCAACTGCCCCGAGTCGGCTGAGACGGTTGAATCTAACCTGCGCGAAATCGGCCCGACCTATTATTTTGCGCCGCCGCGAGTCCTGGAAGGCCTGCTGACCCAGGTCACCATCCGGATGGAAGATGCCGCGCCAATCAAGCGCAAGCTCTACGACTATTTCATGGGCGTGGCCCGCCGGGTCGGCGGTCGCATCCTTGACGGGGATGACCAGGTGAGCGGGCTTGACCGGCTAAAGTACCGGATCGGCGACTGGTTCCTATACGGTTCGTTGCGCAACAATCTGGGCATGAGTAACGTGCGGCTGGCTTATACCGCTGGCGAGGCAATCGGGCCAGATCTGTTTGTATTTTTCCGCTCGATTGGCATAAACCTCAAACAGCTCTACGGCCAGACGGAAACTGCGGTCTGGGTGTGCGTGCAACCCAACGGACAGGTCCGGCCCGATACGGTTGGACCGGCTTTGAGCGGCGTTGAAATCAAGGCCTCGGAATCCGGTGAGGTGCTGGTTCGCAGTCCTGGCCTGTTGCGCGAGTATTACCGTAACCCGGAGGCAACAGCGGAAGTCAAAGACCCCGAGGGCTGGTATCACACCGGTGATGCCGGTTATCTCGATGCTGATGGCCATCTCAAGATTATCGACCGGGCCAAAGACGTGGGCAAATTGTCCAGCGGCAGCATGTTTGCGCCCAAGTATGTCGAAAACAAGCTCAAGTTCTTTCCGTTTATCAAGGAAGCCGTCGCGTTTGGCGATGGCCGGGACCGCGCAATGGCGCTGATCAATATCGACATGGAAGCCTGCGGTAATTTTGCTGAACGGCACAACCTTTCATATGCTGGCTATGTCGATCTGGCCGCACGCGAAGAGATTTACGCGCTGGTCTCCGATTGCATTGCCAAAACCAATGCAGATCTCGCCACTGATCCGATGATGGCTGATTCACAGGTCCACCGGTTTCTGATTCTGCACAAAGAGCTCGACGCCGATGATGGCGAACTGACCCGAACCAGAAAGGTGCGCCGCAAGTTCATCGCTGAGAAATACGAACCGCTGGTTAATGCCCTTTACGATGGCAAGAGTGAATGTTTTATCGAAACAGCGGTACAGTTCGAAGACGGTCGCAAGGGAAGCGTGTCAGCAACAGTAAAGATCGCAGAGGTCAAGACTTACAGTACGGATGCGGCGAAAAAGGCGGCTTGAGCTGGCTCGGCGAGACTTACAAAATCTGATTACCGGTTACCGGTAGTCAGCAACAGGGACATTCAGAGTATTAGGTATGGCACGTAGAGAAATCGGGGAAACCATCCTCGAACTGAATAATATTTCTTTGTCTTTTGGCGGCGTCAACGCGTTGACCGATATTTCGTTTGATGTCAAAGAGCATGAAGTTCGAGCAATCATCGGGCCCAACGGGGCCGGCAAGAGCTCAATGCTTAACGTCATTAACGGTGTCTACACACCGCAGAAGGGTGAGATCACCTTTCGGGGAGACAAGTTTCGCAAGATGAACTCTCGTAAGGCGGCTGAGAGCGGGGTGGCCAGGACTTTTCAGTCACTGGCGCTGTTTTCAGGCATGAGCGTTCTGGACAACATCATGACCGGCCGGAACCTGCAGATGAAAAGCGGGATACTGGCGCAGATGTTTCATGTTGGTCCGGCCCGCCGCGAAGAAATCGCGAATCGCGAATACGTGGAGCAGGTAATCGACTTTCTCGAGATTCAGCAATACCGCAAGACGCCGGTAGGCCGATTGCCTTACGGCTTGCAAAAACGGGTCGATTTGGGACGCGCGCTGGCGATGGAGCCATCACTGCTGTTGCTTGATGAGCCAATGGCCGGGATGAACCTGGAAGAAAAACAAGACATGAGCCGGTTCATCCTGGATGTAAACGATGAATTTGGCACCACGATTGTGCTGATTGAACACGATATGAGTGTGGTGATGGATATTTCTGACCGGGTAGTGGTTCTGGACTACGGCAAGAAGATCGGCGACGGGGATCCTGATTCGGTCCGTAATAATCAAAACGTGATCGACGCCTATCTTGGCGTATCGCACTAAGCTGGCCGGGGAGTCGAGACATGGGATTTTTTGTTGAAGTAGCGCTCGGTGGTTTGATGGCCGGCGTTTTGTATTCGTTGGTTGCGCTCGGTTTTGTGCTGATCTTCAAGGCATCGGGTGTTTTCAATTTTGCTCAGGGGGCGATGGTTTTGTTCGCCGCGCTGGCAATGGCCCGCCTGTCGGAGTGGGTGCCGCCAATGCTTGGCATCGAGAACTTGTTGCTGGGCAATATTGTGGCGTTCGGGCTCGCTTTGCTGGTCATGATCGTGCTGGCAATCCTGATCGAGCGGCTGGTCCTTCGTCCTTTGGTCAATCAACCGGAAGTGGCCTTGTTAATGGCCACCCTGGGGATTACCTTCTTCCTGGACGGTTTCGGTCAGACGATCTGGGGCTCTGACATCTATCAGATCAACCTGGGCATCTCCAAAGATCCCCTGTTCCTTCTGGAAGGCGTATTTGAAGGCGGGGTGCTGTTGAACAGGGATGACATTGTTGCGGCGGCAATGGCGGTGCTACTGGTTGGTGCCCTCGCGTTGTTCTTCCAGAAAACTGCGACCGGCCGAGCCTTGCGGGCGGTTGCCGATGATCACCAGGCAGCCCAGTCAATCGGTATTCCCCTGAACCGCATCTGGGTGATTGTCTGGTCGGTAGCCGGCTTCACCGCGCTGGTCGCCGGCATGGTCTGGGGCAGCAAACTCGGTGCCCAGTTCTCTTTGTCATTGCTGGCACTCAAAGCGTTGCCGGTTGTGATCCTCGGAGGCCTGACCTCGATTCCAGGCGCCATCATCGCCGGCCTGATTGTTGGCCTGGGCGAAAAACTTGCAGAGGTATATCTCGGCCCGGTTATTGGCGGTGGTCTCGAGAACTGGTTTGCCTACGGCCTGGCACTCATGGTGTTGCTGGTTCGGCCACAAGGCTTGTTTGGCGAACGCATTATTGATCGCGTCTGATCTCACGGAATTCAAAACATGTTTTATCGCGAAAACGGTCAATTCAAGACCAACTACCAGGCAGACCAGCAGATCTTCCCGGTGCTACAAGACAAATGGTTCATCATCGGTTTCCTGGTGCTGGCATTTGCCGTGGTGCCGTTTGTGGTCACCGATTACTTCTTTCTGGCGATTCTGATCCCGTTACTGATTCTGTCGCTGGCGGCGCTTGGCCTGAACCTTCTGGTTGGATATTGCGGCCAGATATCGCTTGGCTCTGGAGCGTTCATGGCGGTTGGCGCGTACATGGCCTACAACGCATTTACCCGTATCGAGGGCATGCCGGTTCCGGTGGCATTCCTGATCGGCGGATTCTCCGCGATGCTGGTTGGTATTCTGTTTGGCATTCCCAGCCTGCGCATCAAGGGCTTATACCTGGCGGTGGCAACACTGGCTGCCCAGTTCTTTTTTGACTGGGTATTTGCACGGATCGACTGGTTTACGAACTATGCGCCATCCGGTTCGGTTTCCGTGCCCAGTCTGTATGTGTTTGGTCTGCCGGTGATTGAGCCTTACCAGAAGTACCTGTTTTGCCTGACGATCGTGGTGATCTTCGCGCTGCTGGCCAAAAATCTTGTGCGCGGCCATCTGGGGCGCTCCTGGATGGCTATTCGCGACATGGACGTGGCCGCAGAGGTCATCGGAATTCGCCCGATGTACGCCAAACTCAGCGCCTTTGCCGTGAGCTCGTTCTATATCGGGGTCGCCGGTGCGATGTACGGATTTATCTACCTCGGCGCCTGGGAGCCAGCCGCCTTTGATGTCAACATCTCGCTTGATCTGTTGTTCATGATCATTATTGGCGGGATGGGCTCCATCATGGGAAGCTTCTTTGGCGCGGCATTTATCGTCATCATGCCGATCTTTCTGAACCAGTTGCCCACCTGGCTCGGTTTGCCCATGTCAACGGCGACCATCTCGCACGTTGAATTCATGATCTTCGGTGCCTTGATCGTATTCTTCCTGATTGCCGAGCCGCACGGACTTGCGCGACTCTGGTCTATCGCTAAAGAGAAGTTAAGACTATGGCCGTTCCCACACTGATGCAGGTGCATTCTCACTATTTTTTATCTGACCCACGGGTCGTGCAGTGACTCAAAACTCTAAGGAGACTTACATGAGGAAGACAATGTCGATGAAACTGATCGCCACTGCTGCGCTAATCAGCGCCGCTGCGGCTGCCGCGCCGGCAATGGCGGAGGAGCAGTTTATTCCTTCACTGGTTTACCGGACTGGACCTTACGCGCCTAACGGTGTGCCGGTTGCCAATGGCATGAATGACTACTACGCGCTTGTCAACGAGCGCGATGGCGGCGTGAACGGCATCATGCTGAAAACTGAAGAATGCGAGACTGGTTACTCAACCGACCGGATCGTTGAGTGTTACGAGCGTCTCAAAAACGAAGGGGCCAAAGGCGCTTCTTTCGTACACCCGTTTTCAACTGGCGGTACTTTCGCGCTGACCGATAAGACCACGATTGACAAGATCCCCATCATCACTGCCGGCTATGGCCGCTCTGAGTCTGCCAATGGCGAGACCTTCAAGTGGAACTTCCCGCTGGGCGGCAGCTATTGGGTCGCTGCCGATATTCTGGTCCAGCACCTAAAAGAAAAGATGGGCGGAAAGGGGTCTTTGAAAGGCAAGAAGATAGCGCTGGTTTATCACGACTCACCGTACGGAAAAGAGCCGATCACCATCCTGGATGAGTTGTCCAAGATTGAAGGCTACGAGTTTCAGAAGATTCCGGTCACCCACCCGGGTGTTGAGCAGAAAGCCGCCTGGCTGCAGATTCGCCGCAGCCGTCCGGATGCTGTTTTCCTGTGGGGCTGGGGAGTAATGAACTCTACGGCGATCAAGGAAGCAGTCGCGACCGGTTACCCGCGCGAGAAGATGTACGGCGTGTGGTGGTCAGGTGCTGAGCCCGATGTCGTTCCTGCTGGTGATGGTGCCAAAGGCTATAACGCTTTGTCTTTCCTGATGCCCAGCGGCAAAGCCAAGGCGCATGAAGACATCATGAAGTACGTTCATGCCAAAGGCAAAAACACCGGGCCGGCCGATGAGGTTGGACAGGTGTTGTATAACCGTGGCGTTGCTTCTGCGCTCCTGGGTGTTGAGGCGATTCGCGCCGCGCAAGGCAAATTTGGCAAGCGCGCTCTGAGCGGCGAAGAAGTTCGCTGGGGTCTTGAAAATCTGAACATTGATGCCAAGCGCATTGAAGAGTTGGGCCTGTCCGGCTTGATGTATGAAGTCAGTACCTCTTGCAAAGATCATATGGGCGCCAATACCGCTCAGGTATCTACCTGGAATGGCAAATCCTGGGACGTCAATGACAAGATCTACAAGGCTGACATGCAAATCCTGAAGCCGATCCAGGACAAGACAGCCGCTGCTTATGCCAAAGAGAAGAACCTGACCGTTCGTGATTGCGCGAAGGAACTTTCCTGATTGGCAATATGAAGTAACCCGCGTCGTCAGGCGTGGCGGCCATCCGGAGTTGTTCCGGATGGCCGGTTTTAACCAGAAACACGGAGAAGGCAAGTGGCAGACCCGATGCTCGTCGTCAATGGCATTGAAGTGATCTATAACCATGTGATCCTGGTGCTTAAAGGCGTTTCACTGACAGTGCCGCAAGGCAAGATTGTGGCGTTGCTGGGTGCGAATGGCGCTGGCAAGACGACAACTTTGCGCGCTGTCTCCAGTTTGCTCAAAGGTGAGCGGGGCGAAGTCACCAAAGGCTCGATTCAATACCAGGGCGAGTCAGTGGCCAAACTGACACCGTCCGATCTGGTGCGTCGTGGTGTGATTCAGGTGATGGAAGGTCGTCATTGTTTTGAACACCTGACCCTGGAAGAAAACCTGTTGACGGGTTCCTATACCCGCAAACTTTCTCGTGCTGATCTGAACGAAGCGCTGGAGAAGGTGTATCACTATTTCCCCCGCTTGCGACAGAGACGGAACTCTCTGGCCGGTTATACCTCCGGCGGTGAGCAACAGATGTGTGCGGTTGGTCGCGCCCTGATGGCCAACCCCAAGATGATTCTGCTGGACGAACCCTCAATGGGTCTGGCGCCGCAGATCGTTGCCGAGATTTTTGAAATCGTCAAAGATCTGAACCAGCGAGAGCAGGTCAGTTTCTTGCTCGCAGAGCAAAACACCAATGTCGCGCTGCGTAATTCGGACTATGGCTACATTCTCGAGAGCGGGCGCATTGTCATGGACGGCGCTGCCAAAGACCTGGCTGAAAACGAAGACGTTAAAGAGTTTTATCTGGGCGTCGCCCAGGAAGGTCGTAAGTCCTTCCGTGATATCAAAGCCTATCGCCGGCGTAAGCGCTGGCTCTGAATCGAGCATCATCCATGAGCAATTTTTACGACGCACTCGAAATCCGCAGCACTGAAGAGCGCGAAGCCCACTTGATGGGCAGATTGCCTGGCTTGCTCGCCAATGCGGTAGGCAACGCCAGGGGCTGGGACGCCCGGCTCGGCGGGGTGGAACCGGGTGCGGTGGACTCCCGAGCCGCGCTGGCAACCCTGCCGGTGTTGCGCAAATCCGAACTCGGTGACTTGCAGAAAGCCGACCCGCCGTTTGGCGGTCTGGTCACCGTGCCGCCAGGCCAGCTTGGCGCGCTGTATATGTCGCCCGGCCCTGTATTTGATGCCGAGGGCACTGGCGATGATCCCTGGCGGACCGCGCGTGCCTTGTATGCCGCCGGTATCCGTAGCGGCGACGTTTTGCAGAACTGCTTTGGTTATCACATGACGCCGGGCGCCTGGATGGTCCATCAGGCTGCTCGCAAGCTGGGCTGCGCGATTATTCCGGCCGGCATTGGGCAGACCGAGCAGCAGCTTGAACTCGTGAGTATGTTCAAGCCTGACGCTTATGTTGGTACGCCGTCGTTCTTGCGCATCATGATCGAAAAAGCGCAACAGACCGGTGCCGATATCTCCAACCTGAAGCGTGCGCTGGTAGCCGCTGAAGCATTGCCGCCCAGTCTGCGCCAGTGGTTCCTCAATCAGGGTCTGGAGCAGGTGTTGCAGTGGTACGGTACAGCAGATCTCGGTCTGATTGCCTATGAATCAGAGGCCCAGGAAGGAATGATTCTTGAAGAAGAGCTCATTCTGGAAATTGTCCGGCCCGGGACGAATGATCCGGTCCCCGACGGCGAGGTCGGCGAGATTGTAGTGACCAGTTTCAATGAGGTCTATCCGCTGATCCGTTTTGGTACTGGCGATCTGTCTGCAATCTTGCCCGGCGCTTCGCCTTGCGGGCGTACCAATACGCGCATCAAGGGTTGGATGGGGCGCGCAGATCAGGCAACCAAAGTGCGGGGCATGTTTGTGCGACCCGAGCAGGTGAATACGGTTGCCAAGCGATTCCCTGAGGTGCTGAAAGCGCGGTTGACCGTCAGCGGTGAGATGGCCAATGATGAAATGGTGTTGCGCTGTGAAGTCAGTGCGAGACCTGACGGCTTGGCCGATAAAATCGTTCAGGCGTTGCGTGAATCGACCAAACTGCGCGGGACGGTCGAGTTGCTTGAGTCTGGGTCGCTACCCAATGACGGACTGGTAATAGAAGACATCAGAAAATTTGACCAGTGATTTGATCCATCATTAAGACGGCTTCACTCGAAGGCGTTTTGCTGAATCAGCCGGATCAATTGAGCGGGCTCTGCACGCTCGCTGGCGTCGGTCGAGACATGCGCATGCAGTATTTTCCGGTCGGCGCCAATCAGATATAGCGCAGGCAGCGGCAGCTCCATTTTATGTGACTCGGAGCATTGATCGGTCAGGCAGCTATGCCGTTGATACAGTTCAATTTCAGCAGGGCCGAGCGAATACGCCAGGCCGAACTCACGAGCGATATTCAGTCCCGTGTCGTGGACACAATCAAAACTCAGCATGTCGTGGCGGCGGGTAAGCGCGATTTTCTCCGGTGACTCTCCGGTGATGGCGATTAACCGTACGCCGGCTTGTTCAAGCGCAGGCATGAGTTTTTGATAGGCCTTCAACTCGAGCGTGCAAAACGGGCACCAGCGCCCGCGGTAGAACTTCAACAACACAGGGCCGTGTTGCAGTAAGCGGCTCAGCGGTACCCACTCCGAATTTGGTTCCCCGGAAACCGGCAGATTGATATCGGGCGCCTGGTGACCGGCCCGCAGCACCGACTTAAACCAAACTGACTGGCGCCGCGAGGTCTGTTCATGCACAACCCGGTCGATCAACTCAGGCGGTGTCGAGCCGAGCATCAGGCTTTTGTAATTCTGAATCAATTGTTTGAGCAAAATTGGCATACTCTACAGTCGGGACAGCTATCGTGTTCCTGACAATTACCATTTGGTCTCGGCGGCGTCTCCGGCGAGGGCAAGCGGCAAATCACCGGGGGTCTTGTGGGACTGCGATTCATCTTTATGCTGACGCGCAATGACAAAACGGTTGTCAGAGCGCAGACACACCTGGAAACGGCGCTGGCAGCCGGTGTGCACCATATTGGCTTCAAGGATGTTGGCTTACCGGTGTCGGCGCTGACTGAGCTCAATGCGGCCATTAAGGCCGGCGGGGCGACCAGTTATCTCGAGGTTGTCTCGCTGGACCAAGCCAGTGAAGTGGAATCGGCCCGGGCTGCCGTGGCGTTTGGCGTTGATATTTTGCTTGGCGGCACGCATGTTGACGAGGTCTTGCCGGTTCTGGCCGGGAGCGGCGTGCGCTATTACCCTTTCCCCGGCCGGATATCCGGGCATCCGAGCGTGCTGGAAGGCGGTATCGATGAGGTGGTGCGAAGCGCCCAGGACATCACTAACAAACCGGGTGTGGACGGGCTCGACCTCCTGGCTTATCGATCGCGTCAAAACGTCCCCGAGCTGATGAAAGCGGTTTGCGCCGCAACCGAAAAACCAGTGATCATGGCCGGCTCCATCCGTTCCCGCGAGCATATTTCGGTCGTGAAAGAAGTCGGCGCAGCCGGGTTTACGATTGGCACTGCCGCACTCGACGGAGAGTATCCGGCCGATGGGCCGGAGCTGGCTAGTCAGTTGCGGGCCATCATGAAAGACGTTGCCCAGGTGAATGACCATATCTCACCGTTTCCAAAGATGAACCTTGATCAGTCGTTCAGTGATATCGACCATCCATGGCAGTCCAGTCTTGCCGGTCAGGTAAACGACATGCAAATCAGGCTGGCGCGTTTTGAAGGCGACTACGTCTGGCATTACCAGCCCGCCAAAGACACGGCCTTCTTTGTTCATAAAGGGCGGTTGATGATGAAGTTTCGCGATCGCGACGAAGTGGTCGAGCAGGGCGAGTTTATTGTGGTTCCGCATGGGGTTGAGCACTGCCCGGTTGCGATGAGTCAGACCTGCGAAGTGGTTTTGCTGGGCCCGGGCCCGGGGGACGAACACGGCTGATCTGATCGCGGTTGATTACCTGGCAGGTAATTGAGTCAGCACGGTACAAGGTTGATACTCACAGTTCATCATGACTTTGAGGAACGCGCCATGAACCAGATTGATCTTCTTCCGCTTGCGGTCGCCTTATTGATCGGGATTCCTGCACTCGGTTCGTGCATCGGGATCGGGCTGGCTGCCCAGAAACTGCTGGAAGGCGTGGCCCGTCAACCAGAGATTGCGCCGGCTTTGCAGACCAAGTTCTTTCTGGCGGTTGGTGTCCTGGACGGCGCTTTTATTATTGCGACCGGCATCGGCATGTGGTTTGCCACTTCAAATCCGTTTGCTTCCTAAGCGGCAGGCGGCAGGTCAATCTGATAGCGGCCTGAGTTCAGCGGCACAACCTCAAGGTTGTCACCCGGCCCGTCACGGTCAACCACCAGAAAACGGCATGTCTGATGCAGCGCCAGCAGTGGATGGTGCCAGACGCCGCGATGCAGGTTGATGCCTTGGTCCGGCCGGGCGATAAACGCTTGTGGCAAACCGGGGCTGCCATCTTCATTGCCTGGCGCAACCACAATCAGATAGGGTTCGCCGTCTAGCGGCATGAAGGCTTGTGAGCCCAACGGATGTCTTTCCAGCTCCTGAAGATCCAGCGGTAGCGAGCGTGCCTGGGCCACAAACAAACTGATAACGGCTTCGCCCTCACAGGTAGTAGTATCGACGGTGGCCAGCCGGGAGTGTCTGATGGCGGTGCCGCCGTTAATCGTGCGGCCGCCGTCAGCCGGAACCTCGATGATCTGGCCGAAAGCGGCAAATGCCCGCGCGTTCAGGGGCGCCGGCTCAAGCAACACTGTCAGGCCTGAGGTATTGAATCACCTGTGCGACTAAGCGGCTGCAGCCAGGCCGGCGTCCAGGGCGCCGAGAATTTCAGTCACATCTGCGGCCGTGATGACCAGCGGCGGTGACAGGATCAGGTTGGGCCCGGAGATGCGGACCATGACGCCTGCTTTGTAGATTGCCGCGCCAATCTTGCTGGTCAGTTCTTTGTCTGCCGGCGTTTTGTTCTGGCGGTCACTGACCAGTTCCAGGGCAATCATCAGGCCTTTGCCGCGCACATCGCCGACAATTTCATGTTTGGCCATCAGGGCTTTTGCGCCGGCGAGCAATTCTTCGCCGCGTGCCTGGGCGTTGCCGGCCACGTTAAGCCGGGTCAGTTCAGGAATACAGGCAAGTGCGGCGGCAGCGCCAACCGGATGAGCTGAGTAAGTGTAGCCATGAAAGACGGCGCCGAACGCAGACTGATCCTGCTCGAACACTTCGGCGACCGCTCCGCTGATCATGGTTGCACCGAACGGAAAATAGCCGTTGGTAATCGCCTTCGCAATACACATCATGTCGGGTTGAACGCCGGAAAGCCGGCAGCCGGTCCAGGCGCCGGTACGGCCGAAGCCGGTAATGACTTCATCGGCAATCATCAGAATGCCGTGGCGGGTGCAGATGTCTCGTACCAGGGGCATGAAAGTCTCGTGCGGCGGAATAACGCCACCTGCGCCAAGGACTGGCTCCATGATGAAAGCAGCAACCGTGTCTGGTCCCTGAAAAAGGATTTCATCTTCGAGGGCGGCGGCGCAGGCCTGCGCGAGTTTCGCCGGATCAGATTCGTTGAACGGATTGCGATAGGGGTAGGGCGTGGCAATATGAAAACAACCGGCCAACAGCGGTTCGTAGTTGCGCCGGAAATTCGTGTTGCCGTTTACCGAGGCGGCGCCAAAGTGAGTGCCGTGGTAGCCCCGCTTCAGGCTGATGAATTTGGTTCGATCGCGGTCCCCGCGAATCTTGTGATATTGCCGCGCCAGTCGCAGGGCTGACTCAACACTGTCCGAGCCGCCTGAGGTGAAGAAGCTGCGCGCCATGCCGTCAGGAGCAAACCATTGCCCAACCAATGCCGACAGTTCAATTGCCGGCGCAGTCGAGGTACCCCTGAATGCCGAGTAATACGGCAGCGTTTCAAGTTGGGCGGCAATCGCCTTTTTGATCGGTTCGCAGGAATATCCCAGATTGACATTCCAGAGGCCGCCGACGCCATCGATAGTCGTGTGGCCATCGACATCCGTAATGCGAACACCTTTTGCGGACGCGATAATTTTTGGAGGATTCTCTTGTGACTCCGCAGGGTGCGCCATCGGATGCCACATCTGGCGAGCATTATTCTCTTTCAGTAGATCGATATCGTTCAGGTTCACGGGCCGTCTCCACGAAGGGCTTGTCGGTGCTGCTTACTGGTGCAGCGAGTCCTCCAGTCTAGCCGCTTGTGCTGATCCCTAAAAGTACCAGGTGAGCAGCAGGCCCAGATGGTCGGCCCGGACCGTCGGTGTGGCCGATAGTGACCGGAACCGTTCGCGGACATAACGCAGCCTAAGCCCTTGTCGCCGACTTAGTAATAGCTCGACCTCGACCACCGGGCTGAGCGCGTCTTTGAACTCCTCGCTCAGGAAAGCAGCATCTCCGCTGCCTTTCAGGCTAGGGCTCAGGGCCGCCCGCAGGCCGCCGCCGAACCGCCAGAACCGGGTTGGTCTGTAGTGAGTCAGCAGTTCGACCGGATAACGGGAGAAACGGGCCGCGCCGTAGTAGGAGTCAGCGGATTCGTAGTGGTAGCCGCCGGTGAGCGAGGCATACCAGGACGGCGTCAGGCGAACCTGAACCCCGGCAAAAATCTGGATGTACTGGCCGGCTCTGATGCTCTCGCGACGGCCGTCGTCGCGGATGTTGATCGCCAGCCTGTCACCGCCATAAGTGGCCCCGGTGCCCAGCACAAGTTGCCAGCGCTGACCGTTGTCGTCAAGCACTGACTGGGCGCTGACCGGGCTGATGCCGCTCAGGAATAGGACCGTTAGTGTGGACAGGGTCACCCGGTACCGTGACCAGCATCGCCAAATGCTCATTCGTGATTCTCCCTGTTACTGAAATTATTGGTCGAATCTGATGATAGCGAGTGACAAGACCGGCTTGTGACTGAGGCCTTCTAACGCAGGTAACGGTCCGCGAATGCGCCCACAAAAGCCTGCAGGCTATCCCAGTCGGTCAGTTCGTGATCGGCTGTGGTATTGACCGGCCCGCCTTCTTTGGCCGCAATGTGGCGCATGAGCAGTCGTTTGAAGTAACTGTACTCAAGATACTTTAACGCGCCAGCGGCATTATGGCGCATTGTGGGAAGCCAGCCGGTTTTCGAAACCAGGTGCTCAGGGTAGGCATTGGCTTGTTTGACTTCCGCTTCAAACAAACTGGCAATGCTGAGCGAGACCGTGATCAACGCTGACGGAATCTGGTTAAGGGCCGCGGCGTAGTCGTGCAGAAACTGAACCACCGGTGCGGGATACTCACCGAGGTGAATCGGTGCGCAGACGATGGCTGCGTCAAATTGCCCTGGCACGGCAAAACCAGGCTGGCGCACGTCGGTCAGGTTGACCTGGTGGCCGGCCGCCTCAATCTGGCTGGCAACCTTACCGGCGATTTTGCCGGTATGTCCTTCGACGGTACCGTAGATGACCAGGACAAGCATAAAGACTCCATACGCAGATTGAGAACAAGACAAGCGTAGCGCCCGATTCTGTTTTCAATTTGATGGTAGTCAAAGCTCAGTCGTTGGCGGCAAACTCAGGTTGGTATCCGCCGTGATCAGCTAGCGCCTGTTCGCGATACAAGCCCAGTGCCCGCATGACGGGTAAATCGTTCAGGCAGAACAGGCAGGCATCATCAGTGGTGGCTGTATTGACATGCTCGTGCCAGGCCCATGAAGGAACGCAGAAAATGTCGCGTTCGCGCCAGTCGAAGCGCTGGCCGTTAATGATTGAGTAACCCCGGCCTTTGGCGACGTGATACAGGAAACTCCCCGTATGTCTATGCGCTTTGGTGTGCTCGCAAGCGCGCAGCAATTGCATCGATGCGCCCAGGGTCTGCATGACCGGTCCCGAGGTGACCGGGTTAATGTACTCAAGTAAGGTGCCGTCGAAAGGCGAGCCTGCGCTGGTTTTCGAGTAACGGCTTAGCGCTTCATAGGTTGGCTCCCATTCATACTTGAACATCGGCGAATAAGCTTTGCTCCAGGTGCCCGGCCCCGGCGAGAGACCCGGGTTGGCCCAGGTGTTCGTCATGTCATCTACCGGGTAGGTCACCGCCTGCTGCAAGTCCGGGTGAACCTGATAAAAATTGGCTTCCATGGCATTGACGAAAGGAATATCCAGCCCGTCTTGCCAGATACACGGGCTGCCATCGTCGGCGACGCCGTGCTCGTGCCAGGTGCCGTTCGGCGTCAGAACAAAGTCATTCTCGCCCAGCGTCATCTTGTGACCATCAACAATCGTATAAGCGCCGCGCCCTTCCATGATGAACCGGATTGCCGAGGCGGAATGACGGTGGGCGCTGGCCAGCTCGCCCGGATGCATCACTTGCAGGCCGGCGTAGATCCAGCCGACCGCAGCGGCGACATCATCACGGCCCGGGTTGCGTAAATAGATCACCCGCCGGCCAGCTTGCTCTGGTGTGACCAGATCAACCGAGCGCAAGACGTGTTCGCGTAAATCCTGATAGCGCCAGATCATCGGTATTGATGCAGACTGTGGTTCCCACGGCTCGATCTTGTTGGCAACCGTCCATAGCGGACCGGCGTTGATTTGATCGAGCTGATCGTAATAGGCATCCAGTTCGGGCGAATCAGCAACATTTGCACGGCCGGGCACGGCTTCGCGGTGGTTTTCTCGGGTTTTGGTCATCGGTGCGAGCTTAGAACATGCCGTTTGAATTAGCTGATTTACCGGGGACTTTCTGCAAGACATCCCAGTGCTCAAGCAGCTTGCCGTCCGGGTCAAGGCGGAAGATATCCATCGCGGCCCAGCTACCGCCACGCCAGCCGGGGAAGCGGTGGTCGCTGTGCAGAATCACATAGTTGCCTTCCGCAAAGACTCGTTTGAATTCAACTGATTTTTCGGGGTAGTCACGAGCCATTTTCTCGAAGAAAGCAATGAACGCTTCTTTGCCGTCAGCGACTTCCGGGTTGTGTTGAATATAGGTAGCACCTGTGTAAAGGCGAACCGCCTCGGCGGGTTTCGACTGATTGAACATCAAGTCGTAAAACGCCAGAACGTTCTTCTTGTTGCGCTCGAGCTTCGGGTCGGTGGCAGGCAGGCTGAACGGTTTTCCAGCCGCGGCCGAAAGGCCGCCAGATAAGTCGCCCGATTGCGCGCTCGCAGATTCGGCGATCAGCAGGTATACGACGATCACCAGTGAGCTCAGTAGTGGAAAAAATTTCAACGTCATTGGAAGCTCCGGTTTAAGAGTGGGCATTGGCAAGAAAGTCCAGCAAGGCCAGCGCAGCGGCTGAGAGCCATCGCCGGGGTTTGTGGCAGACAACAAATTTCCGGTATGCCCAGGGTTCGTCCAGCCTGATCACCGCGACTGAGCCGTGACGGGCAAATCGTTCGGCAATCCCCTGAGGGATCAATGCAATTGCCAGCCCGGCGTGTACCGCGTGCAAGGCGGTCTCAGGGTTGCGCATGACCAGCCGTGGGTTCAACGTATAACCCTCAGTCGCGGCGGCGCGGGACATGATGCCGTGAATGATACTGTTTGGCGGCATGCCTACATGCTCCCAGTCAAGTGTTTCCGCGAATGAAACAGATTGCCTGCCGGCGAGTTCGTGCCCGGCCGGCACGGCCACGGCAAACTGATCGTGAAAGTATGGGGAGGCTTCCAGTTCGCGCAAGTTGGCGACGTCCCAGATGACACCCAGTGCGGCCTCGCCGTCGCGCACCTGTTGGGCCATGTTCGGGCTGACCCCCTCTTCGATGTCGACGCGAATACCGCCGTGTTCGGGCTGGCGCAAAAACAGGCCGATGTCCTCGACCAGTGATTCGTTGAGCATGGAGACGGAGGCGAGTAACCGGACATGGCCAACGATGCCATGGGTATGGTCTCCCATGTCACGTTCGACGCGCTGGCTGGTGGCCAGCAGGCTCCGGGCATGGCCTAACAGGGTTTCGCCTGCCATTGTCGGCTCGACTCCATAGCGCCGACGAGTCAGTAAGCTGGTGCCCCATTGTTTTTCAAGCGCGCGCATTCGCTTGCTGATTGCGGATCCGGCGATACTGGCTTTCTCGGCGGCCCGGCTGACGCTTCGCTCTTCGCAGACGGTGACGAACAGACGCAGAGAGGTTAAATCCAGATCGCGCATGGTGAAGCTCCGGCGAACAGGAGTTGCTCGCGTTTGAGGTTTTCCAGTTTGGAAAATCATAGTCGAAAAAATAGCGCGGCGCGATCAAAACATCAGATCTAGAATCGGCCTGACTGAAGCGCTATGAGAGGCAGGACTTGGATTCCAACCGGATCATCATTCGTGAAGTAGGGCTGCGTGACGGATTGCAGATTTTGCCGCAGGTCATGCCGACCGAAAACAAGCTGGACTGGATCCGTCAGGCGTATGAAGCCGGAATCCGTGAGATCGAAATGGGGTCTTTTGTGCCCGCCTCACGTTTGCCTCAACTGGCCGATACTGCCGAACTGATCAAAACGGCTGGCGCGCTGGAAGGCTTGACCGTTTCTGCTTTGGTGCCAAATTTTCGTGGTGCACAAGACGCGCTGCAAACCGAAGTTGATCTGATCCTGATGCCTTTGTCGGCCAGCCACCAACACAGTCTGGCCAACTTGCGCAAGACACCCGGGCAGGCGGTCGAGGAGGTGGTCAAAGCCTGCGCCCACCGAGACATCATCGGGTCCGCCTGCCTGGTCGAAGTCGGTCTCAGCACGGCATTCGGCTGTACGATCCAGGGGCGGGTCAGGACGGCGGCGGTACTGGACCTTGTCAAAGCCTCGCTGGATGCTGGCGCAGACTTGATTTCGTTGGCCGATACGGTCGGTTATGCCGATCCGCGCCAAGTCAAAGACCTGATTGCGGCAACCCGCGAAGTGGCCGGTGACCGACTCAGTTGCGCTCACTTTCACAATACTCGCGGTCTGGGCATGGCCAATGTGATGGCTGCACTGGAATCAGGAATCACCCGGTTTGACGCCTGCCTGGGTGGGCTGGGAGGCTGCCCGCACGCTCCCGGTGCGAGTGGCAATGTGGCCACCGAAGACCTTGTCTACCTGATGAGCAGCATGGGCTATAGCACCGGAATTGACTGGTCTGCCCTGATGGCCGTGCGGGCGAGTCTAGCCCGGTGGTTGCCGGGCGAGCCGTTATTCGGGAGCATTGCCCAGGCCGGGTTGCCCAAGACCATGGTGCCGGCTTAAGCCTGCACCCCGGCCATTCACTCACAATAACAATCAGAGTCGACAATGACAGCAACAGGAGCGCCGGGCGCTGCGGCGATCAATCCCGCAACACAGCCTTTAAAGGGCTTGCGCGTGATTGAGTTTTCGCACATGGTGATGGGTCCGACCTGCGGCATGATATTGGCCGATCTGGGGGCTGAAGTGATCAAGGTAGAGCCTGTTACCGGGGAGAACACCCGCCGGCTGCTTGGCGCTGGGGCAGGGTTTTTCCCGATGTTCAACCGAAACAAGAAGAGTATCGGCATAAATCTACGCGATACCGAAGGGCTGGCGGTCGCGCGTAAGCTCTGCCTGAGTGCCGACATGATCGTTGAAAACTTCAAGTCAGGCGTCATGAAGAAATACCGACTCGACTATGCCAGCCTGAGCCCCGAAAACCCCACACTGATTTACGTGACGAACAAGGGTTTTCTGCCGGGGCCTTACGACAATCGGCCGGCTCTCGATGAAGTCGTGCAAATGATGGGTGGACTGGCCTATATGACTGGCCGCCCGGGTGACCCGCTACGCGCCGGCTCTAGCGTAAACGACATTATGGGTGGTATGTTTGGTGCCATTGGCGCGCTGGGTGCGTTGATCCAGCGCGGCATCAACGGTAAAGGCATGGAGGTGCAGTCTGCGCTTTACGAGAACAATGTCTTTCTGATGGGGCAACACATGTTGCAGTATGCGGTTACCGGCCAGCAACCCAAGCCGATGCCTGCGCGCGATAACCCGTGGGCCGTCTATGATGTCTTTACCGTCAAAGACAACGAGCAGATTTTTCTCGCTGCGGTGAGTGACAAGCAATGGCAGGTATTTTGCAAGACACTGGCTCTGGATGATCTGTATGAGCGGGAAGATCTGAAGACAAACAACCAGCGGGTCGAAGTTCGTCCCTGGCTGATAGAAACCTTGCGGGAGCGACTGGCCACGCACAGCGTCAGCGCACTGGCCACTCTGATGGAAAGCGCAGAGCTGCCGTTTGCGCTGATCCGCCGGCCGGAAGAGTTGCTCGACGATGAACATCTGCTCAAGACCGGCGGGCTGGCCGACGTTGTTGTGCCCGACGGTGAAAAAGCAGGCAGTACGGTCAAGGCGACGCTGTTTCCGTTCACGCTGGACGGAACCCGCCTCGGGGTACGGCTCCAGCCACCCCGAATTGGTCAGCATACGCAAGAGCTACTGGAAGGGCTGGGCCTGACCCTTAGCGAAATCGAAGCATTGCGGGAGCAACAGTCGGTGATTTAAAGAACTCACTCAGACAATAAACAAAGACAAGCAAGGAGATATCATGGCTTCGATCAGACAGTTGACTGTGACGACAGGCATTGCTGCGGTTGCGATATTGGCCATGGGCTGGCAGGTTACGGCTAGTGGTGCTGAAATAACAATGCGACTGAGCCACCAGTTTCCGCCCCAACATCACACCGCACTGAACCTGGACCAGTTCGCCAAAGACGTTGCCGCTGCCACCGACAATCGCGTTGAGGTGCAGATTTTTGGTGCCGCACAACTTTATAAGCCCAAGCAACATCATCCATCGGTGGCCAGCGGAAAAATTGAGGCGGCAGCGATCCTGAATTTCCAGTGGGGCGGAAATATCCCGGAAATGAGCGTATCAATTATTCCTTACCTGATGACTTCGGTTGCCAAGCAGAAAGCATTCATCGGTTCTGAAGCCTCGAAAATGCTGGACGAAAAAATGGCCGCCAAAGGCGTGAAGAACATCGCCTGGATTGTTGATACCAATGATGGCATTTTTACTTCAAACCCGCGTCCGCTGGTCACGCCGGATGATTTTAAAGATATCAGAATCCGCGGCTTGAACAAGCTGTTTAATGCGGGTCTGGTGGCGTCGGGCGCGACGCCTGTTTCGATGCCGGGTTCAGAGGTTTACCAGGCTTTGCAAACCGGCGTGATTGAGGCCGGGTTTACCGGGGTTAAAGCCGCTAACAGCCGCAAGTTTTTTGAAATTCAAAAGTACGGCGTTGCCTCGAATCTGATATTGGCATTCGACAACCTCGTCGTGAACCCTGCCTGGTGGGAGGGCTTGCCGGCTGACATTCGTAGCGCAATTCAGGCGGCGGCTGATAAAGCCGTGGCTCGCTCAATCCGGACAACAGATGGTGTGCCGGTCGAAGATATTGCGGTCCTTAATGAAAAAGGCATGACAACGATTGCGCTGACCAAAGCGCAGGAAGCTGCGATGGCTGAAGCGTTCCAACCGGCAGTGAAGAAGGAGTTCATTGATGCGACCGGTGCTGACGGTCAAAAATTGCTGCAAATGATTGAAAAACTCTAAGCGATGGCCGCCAAAAACCTGGATCGATTTTCACGGGTATTGGGATGGCTTGCGCGGATCGGGCAAGCTGTGTCGGCTGCTGGAATATTGCTCAGTCTGGGCCTGATTGGCTGGGCTGTGGTGATGCGGTATGGATTTAACGCCGCACCGGTCTGGGTGGATGAGGTCGTGGGTTTCCTGTTGATCGCTATTGTGATGCTTGGCGCGGCTGAGCCCATGCGACGCGGAGAGCATATTGCAGTGGATTTGCTGGTGACCCGTCTCGGCGCGGCCGGTCGCCGCCGGCTCTCACTGTGGGTGGGCTTTGCTACCGGACTGGCTGCGGCGATTCTTATCGTGAACGGAATCGGTTCAATTGAACTGGCCCGCATGCTCGGACTGCTGACCGAGGGTTATCTTGAATGGCCGGTCTGGATACTAATGCTCTTGCTGCCGGTGGGCGGCGGGTTGTTAGGGTTGGCATCCATCGAAATCATCTGGCGGACATTGGCCGGATTGCCGGAGCTGCCCCGGAATCAATCATGACAGTTGGCTTACTGTTTCTCGGTTTGCTGGTGTTGTTGTTGACAGGTTTGCCGATTTTCGTCGGACTGATCCTGTATGGCGCGATGATGTTGTTTGCCACTCAGGGCGAACTGGGGGGCGTAACTGAGACTGTTTTTGCCGAGCTAAATCACTATCTGCTGGTTGCAATCCCAATGTTCGGATTCATGGCTCATGTGATGATTCGAGGCAGGATAGTCGATGATCTGTACAACTCGGCCTATACGCTGACGCGTCACCTGCCCGGAGGGCTGGGCATTGCCACCATTCTGGCCTGTACGGTTTTTGCTGCTATTTCGGGCTCTAGCGTGGCAACCGCCATCACAATCGGCGCGGTTGCGATCCCGCAGATGCTGCGTTTCGGTTACGACAAGCGCACCGCTTACGGTTTGGTTGCGGCGGGAGGGACCCTGGGGATTCTTATTCCACCCTCTGGGCCGATGGTCTTGTATGGCGTCACAACAGACACCTCAATTGGCGGTTTGTTCATGGCCGGGATAATGCCCGGCCTGTTGATGGCCGGCGTTTTCATTAGCTGGTGTGTTTTGCGAACAGCATTCACCCACCGGCATGTCAAATCCGAACCCCGCGCCTCGCTGGCAGAAGTGCTTGTGTCGATTCGTCAGTCAATCTGGGCGATCTCACTGCCGGTATTCGTCTTGGGGGGCATGTATGCCGGTATCTTTACTGCGACCGAAGCGGCCGCCGCCGGAGCCTGGCTGGCGCTCATTGTGGCGGGCGTGATTTATCGTTCGCTATCCTGGCGCGATATCTGGGCCTCAGCGATTGATGCCAGCCGAATGTCCGCGATGTTATTCATGATTCTGGCTGGGGCAACCGTGTTTGGCCACGTACTGACCAAGCTACGAATTCCGCAGCAAATCGTTGAGGCGCTTATTGCGGCAGATATCGGCACGATCGGTTTTCTGTTGATGATGATGGGTTTGATTTTCCTGATGGGAATGTTCCTGGAATCAATTGCGATTATTCTGGTGACCACACCTGTCATTTTGCCGGCAATTATCCATCTGGATATCAACCCGATCTGGTATGGCGTGTTGTTGATGATCAATCTCGAACTGGCCCAGATAACACCGCCAGTCGGGATGAATCTGTTTACGATAAAAGCAATCACCCGTGCGCCAATGGCGGATATTGTCCGTGGCGCCGCCCCTTATGTGATGCTGATGATCGGCGTGATGCTGGCGGTGATGTGGTGGCCCAATCTTGCGTTGTGGATACCGGAAACAATGATGCGGCGCTAGCCGGGCGGCGAACGGTAGCGTATGGGTAGCGTATGCTTCTGTTCTTCAGATCGCCCGGGAGAATACTGATGCGTTTATTGTCGATTATTGTTGTTGGATTGATTGCTGCCCTGCATTTGTATATTGCCTGGTTCGAGATGTTCGCCTGGACGACCAGAGGGCCAGCCGTGTTTACGAGTTTTCCGGCGGAGTTGTTTGAACCTACCAAAACGCTCGCCTCTAACCAGGGGCTTTACAACGGCTTTCTCGCGGCTGGACTGATTTGGTCGCTGTTTATTTCAGAAGTCGTCTGGCGGCGGCGGGTCGCCACCTGTTTCCTGTTGTTTGTCGCGGTCGCCGGAATCTGGGGAGCGCTCACTGCAGCGCCAAAAATCCTGATGATTCAAACCGTGCCGGCGACGATCGGAATCATACTGGTCTGGCTGGGGAATAAATCCCCAGCTCAATAGCGTTGACCATTGGATTGCGCCGCGCCCTGATACAACACCTGACGTCGCACTGCTGAGTCGCGGCGGCAATGGTCGAAATCCTCTGGAAGCAGTCGGCCTTTTGTCGGTGCTGCCACCTCAAAGTGATTAAACTGATCCTGTCCACTTACCAGCGCGACACGAGTGCGCTCTCCGTTGGTTTGCCGCATGGAGGGTTTGATGTATCGAATCGCTGCGCCAATGCGACGATCGTTCGATTGATTCGGTCCGGAGGCATGAAACAGATGTCCATGATGTAATGACGTCTGGCCTGGTTTCAGAATCACGTCAACAGCAGTGGCATCGTCAACCCGTACCGCGATTTCCTGACCGCGGCTTAATAGATTGTCTTTGTCGAATGAATCCTGATGCGCGACAAGTTGTTGTTTGTGGCTGCCGGGAATGAAGCGCATGCAACCGCTTTCTAGCGTTGATGGCGACAAAGCGACCCAGGCGGTCACTTCTTCCGCGTTGTTCAGGCCCCAGTAGGTGAGGTCTTGATGCCAGGTGACGAAACTGGGGGTTGCGGCTTCCTTGATAAATAAACCGCTGCTCCAGACCATCAGGTCAGGGCCTAGCAGTTGGGCGGCCGCGTCCAGCAGGCGGGGGTGGCGGATCAGGGCGTCGAATGACGGCAGCAGGCGATCGGGGAACGAGCGTAGCAAGGCCAGCTCTTCAGGCCGGTCGGCCAGTTCCTGCTCTGCAGCCTCCAGGTCTTCACGGATGGCCCGGGCTTCGTTCTCGGAAATCACGTCATAGGGCAGGAAGAAGCCGTCGCGATCGTATGCGGTTTCTAATGAGCCGAATTCAGCATCGGGTTTGCTTGCGGTCATCGGGAATCCTTTTGAGCCAGTCAGTCATCTGAATTTACCTCAGATGCACGGAGCGCATCATAGGAAGCAATTGATCCGGCAATCGCGCTGGCGACTACTGTCATCGGGCTGGCCAGCCAGGTCTGCCCGGGGCCGCCGCGACCAGGAAAATTTCGATTGATCGCCGAGATCGTGACTTGCTGTTCACGGGTTGAGACGCCGGGGCCGCATTGGGCGCACGCGCCGCAGGCAGGGCCAAGCATTTCGGCGCCAATCTGCCTGAACGTATCGAGATAGCCTTGTTGAATGCAGTAGTCACGCACTTGCACTGAGCCGCACTGCAAAAAGAGTGATACGCCTTCGGCGACTTTCCGGTTGTGGTCAAGCGCCCATTTTGCTACTTCGTGATAGCGGTCGAAGTCTTCCCGTTTGCCCGCCGTACACGAACCACCGTAAGCAATATCCACTTTTACCGTCTGCCCAAGCTGGCTGATCGCCAGGCCGTTACCGGGATCTCCCGGGCGGGCCAGCATGGGTTCCGTGTCAGTGCAATCAAGGGTCAGGGTTGTTGCATACTGGGCGTTGGCATCGGAGCACATCCAGGGCTCAAGGGTGAAGTCGATACCGCGCCTTTGCTTTAAGAATCTGAGCGTTTCTGCGTCTGGAGCGCAAATCCCGGTGAGTCCGCCCATTTCAGCGCTCATGTTGGTCAGTGTCGCGCGTTCATCGATGGACATTGCGGCAACCACCGGGCCGGCAAATTCGAAGATCTTGCCGATGCCGCCGCCGTTGCGTATCGCTGGCATCGCCAAAAGAGTCAACACGATGTCTTTGGCGGTGACACCAGCGGGGCATTGGCCTTCAAGGCGTACCAGAATTCCCTCGGCCATCGTCAGTCGGGTCGCACCGGTCATGAAGGCATTGGCCATATCCGTCGTACCAACCCCATAGGCAAAGCAGCCAATCGCACCGGAGTGAGGAGTATGGCTGTCGGTGCCGACTACAATCTGGCCCGGAAGCGAATAGCTTTCCAGCATCATGGCATGGCTGATCCCTTCCGAGCCTTCTTCGTCACTCAGGTATCCGTGGTTTGTCAGGCCGGTCTGTGCGGCAAAATCCCGGTGCGCCTTACTGAGACTACGCACACCGGGAAGCAGATCCAGATTGATGTGAGTAGGGGACCGGTGTGCGTAAGCATTGTGATCTTCGAACAGAATGATCTTGTCAGGCCTGTGCAACTTGAGCGGTGTCGGAAACCTCTGGTGCAGCAGGTGCGCGGCCATGCCGGTATAGATTTCATGAATAAACCGGTAGTCAGACTGCACAAAACCGCCGGTGCCCGGTTTGGCTGACCAGTCCAGTCCGTCTACCTGGAGTGCGTACCGGGCCACGATCTTCTCGGCCAGAGTCCGGCCGCCAGTCTGGCCTGGTAATACTCGCTTTGCGCGATGCAGATGTGTTTGGCCGTAAGCCAGAAGTCCGCCGGCCCGAAGAATATCGCTGGCCAGTGGGTCGCGGCCAGCGAGCAACTCCTCAACGGAAATCTCGGAGCCGGCCTGGATGCGATCAATCAGGCCGAAGTCGGTTGCGGTGAACAGACCGATGTTGTCGCAATTCTGGCGGTAGATGCGTTCAAAACTTCTGGCAATAATCAGGCGAATTCCTGCTGCGTATTCGGCAAACGGGGAGTGCTCTCGTGAAGACCCTTTGCCATATCGTTTGCCGGCCACCAATACCTGAACACCGCTGACGGCCAGCGCATTCACCCGAATCGGCTGCTCCGAACCGACTCGGGTGCCGGTATGAGCGTAGCGGGCAATTTTTTCATCATAGTGAAGCAGCGTCGGGAGCGGGGTGATTTCATCGGTAGAGATGTCGTCGCGAAGTTCGCCGACCTGCTCCAGTGTCAGGGCCCGGCCAGCCAGTTGATCGTCGACGGCGCCCGGTTTGGTGCCCAGCATCAGAATATTCTTTTGGAACTTCATGGAGCCGGCCGGAAATCAATCCGTCGGTGACGCGGAGGCTCGGATCTGCTCACCGTGTTCGTTCAGTGCCGGAGGCATAGATCGTATTTTTGTCGACTGAAAGTCAAATCGAATCGGGTTGCCGAACGTTCTGGTCTGTACGCCGTTGGGCAAAGTCATGTCCTGCACCCATTCGCTATGCTGCACCTGCGGGTGCTCGAGCGCTTTCTCGAAAGAGTTGATCAGCCCACAAGGCACGCCAGCTTCGCCAAAAATATCCATCCATTCATCGGCGGTCTTATTTCCGAACGGTACTGCCAGAATATCAGCCAGTTCAGTCTGGTTTTTGGCCCGCAGTGCGGTGGTCTTGAATTGTTCGTGTTCAATCAGTTCCGGCATGCCGACAATATGGCAGACGTCCCGGTAGAGTTTGTCGTTGCCGGCGGCAATACAAAAGAAACCGTCACTGGCTTTGAACGCCTGGTAGGGCGCGTTGCGGGGGTGCCGGGAGCCCATTCGGGGCGAACTTTTGCCGGTGCCGAAAAATTCGCTTGTTTGTAAAGCTGAAATGCCAATTGAGGCGCCCAGCATAGAGGCGTCGATATGCACGCCTTCGCCGGTTCGTTCAACCTCTCGTAGCGCAGCGGCAATAGCAAAGGCGCCATATAGGCCGGTTGCGGTGTCGCTGATCGGAACACCACATTTCACGGGTTCGTCTTCGCCGGTGACGCTCATGATGCCGCTGGCGGCCTGAATCACCAGATCAAACCCGCCGCGTTGCGCATAGGGGCCGTCGGATCCAAACGCGTTGATTGAGCAGTAAATCAGGGCCGGGTTGATTGCTTTGAGGTCTTCATAGCCCAGACCCAGGCGATCCATCACGCCGGCCCGGTTGTTCTCTATCACCACATGGGCATCCCGGCATAGCTTGCGAGCGAGGGCTTGATCTTCTTCCGACTTGAGGTCCATCGCAATGGACTGTTTGTTGCGATTCACTGAGGCGAAATTCTCGCTGTATCCGTCAGTGATTGGCGGCCAGAAACGCATGTCGTCGCCCGTGGGTTTTTCCACTTTGATCACGTCGGCGCCGAGATCAGACAACAGCATGCCGCAAAAAGGCCCTGACAGAATATTGGTGAATTCAACGACCTTGATACCTTTAAGCGGTTGCATAGAGTTTCCTGAGAGGTTCGACGAAAAAGTGGCGACAGGTGATCATCTTATTTGCCGTATCTTGCCCAATGTCCGCCAAACAAGGATTGTTCTGATGGTTTGTCTTCGGCGATCGTGGTGACCAAATAAGTGGTATTGATAAAATGCGACCAGTTAAGGTTGTCTGAAATAGTGTTGCCGGCCCACGTCCCGCCGCCCATTGACAGCGTAAACGGCAAGCTGTTGTCAAAGCTGCCACCGTTGCCAAAGGTATGCGCCTGGTTAACCAACACACGGACCACATCGGTTTCATTGGCCAGCTGAGCGGCATGCTCCGGATTTTTGGTGTGAATGCCGGTCGAGTGGCCTTTGCCGGTGACATTCAGAATCTCCCGGACCAGTTGTTTGGCATGGGCGAAATCGCGGGCGCGGTATACCGTCAGGATCAACGACAGTTTTTCATCGGCGAAGGAATGCTTTCCGCCAACCTCGTCTTCCTCGACCAGAAAATACCGCGCGGAGCGGGCCTGCTCGGATAAGCCGAGAACTTCGGCCGAAATATCAGCGTCTTTGGCAATCACGTTCCGGTTCAGATTGCCGTTCTTCCATAACGTGTTTGCAACATTGGCTTTTTCCTGCGGGTTGCAGCGATAAGCACCTGCCTCTTGCAATGCCGCGATAGCAGCCTCGTATACATCATCCAGAATGACGACTGCATTCTCAGATGAGCATGAGGTTGCGTTGTCAAAGATCTTGGATGCTGTGATTTTTTGCGCAGCGTCTATCAGGTCTGCGGTCGAATCAATAATGACCGGTACATTGCCGGCGCCAACGCCGATCGCAACCGTGCCCGATTGCATCGCACGTCTGACATTATTCTGCGAACCCGTCACGACCACCAGGTCGCATTGATTCATCAGTTGCTGCGTCATTTCCTTGGAGACGGGCGATGGCAGAATCTGCACCAGATCTTTCGGATGCCCGGCTTTGGCCAGTTCGGCCCGCATCAGGTCTACGGTCTTACAGGTTGTGGCATAGCCTGCCGGTGATGGCGCAATTATTACCGCGTTGCCGCCTTTGAGTGCCATCATTGCCTTGTTGACCGGTGTGGCAGCAGGATTGGTAGACGGGCAGACGGCACCAACCACCCCGACCGGTTTTCCGTATTTAACGATGCCGCGCTCGGGTTCTTGCGAAATCACGCCAGTGGTTTTGACCCGCATCAGGTCGCGCAGCGTGCCAAAAGTTTTGCGGGTGTTCTTGATGACTTTTGACTCCACATTGCCCAGGCCGGTGTCAGCAACGGCAAGTTCAGCAAGCATTCTGGCGTTTTCCGGTTTATATATTGCCCAGGCGAGTGCTGTGACCGCTTCGTCAATTCGGGTCTGGTCATGGTTCTCATAGGTTTGCATGGCCGCTCGGGCTTTGACAATGGTTGCCTGGATGGCGGCTTGCTCCAGACCGGGTTCGGTAGCTTGCATTTGTCTGCTCCTGGCCGGGCTGCTTGGAACCCCGCTTGGTATCGGATTTACTTGCGTGGCTGATGCTAGCAAATTTACAGTGATGGCCAGGTTCGCGCAGACCCGAAACCGGGCGTCTCGGGCGTTAAATTGTGGCCGGGCCAACCTGAAAAAGCCGTAGCAGCGACAAGCCCGCTACACTGCTTGTTGTCTTTGAATACTGTAGTCTGCAACCCGCAGCCGTTTGGGAGTCATCATGCGCAATATTGAATCCGTAGATCATCTCTGCCCTAAGGGAATCACTTTGCCGGAATGGCATTTGCGGCTGGAGCTGGCGGCTTGCTACCGGCTGTTTGATTATCTTGGCTGGACCGAGATGATCTTTAATCACATTACGGTTCGGGTGCCTGGCGGCGAAGACGATAACCCGCACTATCTTATAAACCCGTTCGGTTTGCATTACGCCGAAGTAACCGCCCGGAATCTGGTCAAGATAGACCGCCATGGCAAGCAACTGGGCCCGGATCAGCATCCGGTTAATCCTGCCGGTTTCGTCATTCATAGTGCGGTTCATACCGCTCGCCATGATGCGAAATGCGTCATTCATACGCATACAACAGCCGGCATGGCGGTTGCCTGTAAAGCGCATGGTCTTCGTCATGACAATTTTTATTCTGCCCAGCTTACCGGCCTGATTGCCTATCACGACTTTGAGGGTGTCACGACAAACCCGGAAGAATGCGATCGCCTGGTTGCCAGCCTGGCCGATAAAAAGATCATGATTCTGCGTAATCACGGATTGTTGGGTACCGGAGGCTCTATCGCGGAGGCTTACTGGACGATGTGGACCCTGCAACGGGCGTGCGAAGTGCAGATGGCCGCCGACAGCGCCGCGGGTGAGAACATCCCCATTTCTCCTGAAGTCCTGGCGAATATCCGGCAACAAAACGAAGCCATGCATATGGGCGAGACACCCGGCCAGTTGGTCTTTGATGGCATCTGCCGGCGCGCAGGCATTCGCTTTCAGGATCTGGTCTGAAGCCTGATGGAAATATTCGACTACGAAAACGTCTTGCTGTTGCCGCGCAGATGCGCGGTGAGCAGTCGCCGCGAATGTGATCCGTCGGTTGAGTTGGGTGGTCGCCGGTTTCGCCTGCCTGCGGTGCCCGCCAATATGCGCACGGTTGTTGACGAATCAATTTGTCAGCAACTGGCTGAAGGTGGGTACTTTTATGTCTTTCACCGCTTTGATGTGGATGCCCTGGCATTTGCCCGATCTATGCGTGAGCAGAATCTGTTTGTCTCATTATCGGTCGGCGTGCAGCAGGAAGACCAGGCATTGGTTGAGGCTCTGGCCAGTACGGGCGTCAACGCCGACTATCTGACGATTGATATCGCGCACGGCCATGCCGATTCAGTCAAGCTGATGATTCGCCATATCAAGAAGCATCTGCCCGATTGTTTCGTGATTGCCGGCAATGTCGGAACGCCGGAAGCCGTTATGGATCTGGAGCGTTGGGGGGCTGATGCCACCAAAGTCGGTATCGGGCCGGGCAAGGTTTGCATTACCCGGATGAAAACCGGTTTCGGTACCGGCGGATGGCAACTGTCTGCGGTTAAATGGTGTTCCCGGGTAGCGAACAAACCCATTATTGCAGACGGGGGGATTCGGGAGCATGGTGATATTGCCAAGTCGGTGCGGTTTGGCGCGACGATGGTGATGGTCGGATCGCTGTTTGCCGGCCATGAAGAATCTCCGGGCCCGACCGTGGTTGAAAACGGCGAGCGGTTCAAGGAGTATTTCGGCTCCGCCTCCGAGCACAACAAGGAACAACGCTCTTTCATTGAAGGCAAGCGGATTCTCGAGCCGATAAAAGGTCACCTGAGCGACACGCTGCGCGAAATGGAAGAAGACATGCAAAGCGCAATTTCCTATGCGGGCGGCACGGTGTTGACAGACTTGCGGCGCGTCAACTACGTCATTCTCGGTCACGATAATCAGTCTGAATACCTGATTTGAAAACCATGCCTGATCGTAGCGCGACCAGTTCGGCCGAGGCTTATTTTGTGAGCGCTCTCTGGCAGGGATTGGCCGGGCGGGATGCCGTCCCGGCTAGTCTGACTTTCACCGGTAGCGGTAATTTGTCTTCGGCGTTCTGTGTCAGCCCGCTGGCGGCTGCGGTAACAGGGGTTGCCGGCGTGGCTGCTGCCGAATTCATCTCGGCGCAAGCCGGCGTCATGCCGGATGTTCAGGTTGACCGCCGGCTCGCCTCTCACTGGTTTCGCAGTTCGGTTGAACCGATTGACTGGTCTTTGCCGGAGCTCTGGGATTCCGTGGCCGGCGTTTACGCCTGCGCCGATGGATGGATTCGGCTGCATACAAATGCTCCCCATCATCGGGTCGCGGCGCTGACGGTTCTCGGGCTTGCTGATACCAGCACTTTGCCTGTTGCCCGGCAACAGGTGGCCGCTGCTATACACGCCTGGCACAAGAGTGAGCTGGAGCAAGCCATCGTGAAACAAGGCGGCTGCGCGGCAGCGATGTTGTCTGCTCAGCAATGGCAGGAGCACCCTCAAGGGCAGGCGGTTGCCGCCGAACCGCTGATTGATTTCGGTCCGAATCGCCCGACTTCGATCCGATACCGTCGCGAAGAATTTAGTCTGGCGCGTCCGTTGACCGGTATCCGGGTGCTGGATCTGACTCGTGTGCTGGCCGGGCCGGTGGCTACGCGGTTGCTGGCCGGCCTGGGTGCCGAGGTTTTGCGTCTGGACCCACCGGACTGGAATGAACCGGCGGTCTTGCCTGATGTCACTGTTGGCAAACGCTGCGCGCGGGTGGACTTGAAGAGCCGTGCCGGGCGGGCGGTGTTTGAAGCGCTTCTGGCTGACGCTGATGTTTTGGTACATGGGTATCGATCTGATGCGCTTGATCGATTGGGGCTTGGCAGCGATTACCGGCAGCGGGTTGTTCCTGGCCTGGTCGATGTCTGTCTGAATGCGTATGGCTGGAGTGGGCCATGGCGTGAGCGCCGGGGATTCGATAGCCTGGTTCAGATGAGTAGCGGGATTGCGCATGCCGGGATGCTTGGATTCAACAAACAAGCGCCATTCCCATTGCCCGTGCAGGCGCTTGATCATGCCACTGGGAATCTGATGGCCGCAGCGGTGTTACGGGGATTGACCGAGCAGGTTCTGACTGGTTGTGTTCGAACCGCGCGGCTCAGTCTGGCTCGTACCGCTGTATTACTCAGTGACGGGCCTGCCGGCGATCATTCCGATACATTGGCCCGGGTGACTGCCGCTGACCAGGAGGCAAAATTTGAGCACACGAGCTGGGGGGCGCTCAAGCGAACCCGGTTTCCGTTGCAGTTGGCAGGCGTCGATATCAGTTGGGCACTGCCGGCTGGCGAATTGGGCAGCAGCGAACCGCACTGGTTGTCATCAGTGCCTCGGTAGTCAAGGTCTGCTCAGACAGTGCCGCTCTGCGGTTCGTGGCAGACAACACAGAGTTTGTTGCCGGACGGATCACGAAAATATGCGCCGTAGTAGTCTGGATGGTAATGCGGACGCAGCCCAGGCTCCCCCTCAGACTGGCAGCCAGCTCGCAAGGCCGCCTCATGGCAGGCGTCCACGGTGGCAGGGCTGTCTGCGGTAAATGCAAACATCTGTCCGTTGCCCGGGTGGTGATCCTGTTCATCAACCGGCGTGCAGAGAATCAGATACGGGCGCGAGCCGTCGGCACAACTCCAGACCGCAAAACGGTTTTCCTGTTCCAGTAGCCGTAACGGCAAACCAAGCAGGTTGGTGAACGCCGTGTAGAACTCATAAGCGCGATCAAAGTCCTTAGCGCTGATCGTCAGATGCGACAACATGGCAAACGCTCCGGGCCGTCAGGAAGTGTATTGAATCAGCGTGTCGACAGCCTGCTCAAGACGCTGCTGCGCGGTGTCGTCGGCCAATTGTCCGTCTGCTGAGAACCCGTCCGATGCGTTGCCAACGCCAACCACGGTTGGTAATACCAGAAAGCCGAGGTGACTCAGGACAATCCGCGTCACCACCAGGGTGCGCGCTCCCGCGCTGGCACCGGGCGTGGCAGACAACAACAAAACCGGTTTCATGCGCATCGCATCCAGGCCGCTGATGCTGCCCGGGGAGTCGTCCGGCCTGACCCGCGAGACCCAGTCAAGCGTGTTTTTAAGTAGAGCCGGTGTGGCGCCGTTGTACTCAGGGGTGCAGATAATCAAGCCCCTGGCCGAGGCGATTTGTTTGCTCAGGTCGCGGGCCGTAGCCGGTACGCCGTCGGTGGCTTCGATATCACCATCGTAAATAGGCATTGTAAAGTCGCGCAGATCGAGCGTCTGGGCGCTGGCGCCTCGCAACTCGGTACAGACGGCCGCACTGCGGGCGAGTTTCTTGTTGATGGAGTCCTGACGCAGGCTGGCCGCCAGGCAGAGAATCTTTGATTTCATTTAAACGCCCTCTTGGCAGATGTTCATGGAGCACTGAGCTACCATGACAGACACATTAGCCACGGAAGAGTGACCATGACCGAATCTGCCAGTGTATCGTCCCCGGCTCCGGCGCTGCTAAACAAATTGACTGCCGCGTCAACCGGAACCTTAAGTACGGTACTGCTAAAAAAAGGTCTGCGTAATGTCTGGTTACGTGGCCCAAAACCTATTCGTGACGGACAGCCACGCTTAGCGGGAGCTGCGTTCACATTGCGCTTCGTGCCAGCTCGTGAGGATCTCGCGACGCCAGCGAGTTGGGCCTCACCAATCAGCACCCGGGCGGCAATCGAAGACATGCCGGCCGGAGTCATTGCGGTTGCGGATGCCATGGGCGTGCTGGATGCGGGGATCTTCGGAGACATTCTGTGCGCACGTATGGTCAAGCGCGGGGTAACAGCGCTGATTACCGATGGCGTTATTCGTGATCAGGCTGGTGTCCTGGCAACCAATCTGCCGATCTGGTGCGCCGGCGCTGCGTCGCCACCGTCGGTAGCAGGGTTAACGTTCGTCAGTTGGCAAGAGCCTGTTGCCTGTGGCGGCGTGGCGATTTTCCCCGGCGACATTATCGTTTCAGACGATGATGGTGCGTTGGTGGTGCCGCAGGCAATAGCCGATGAGATAGCGGATTTGGCCGTTGCTCAGGAAAATCTCGAGCAATGGATAATGAACGAGGTGGCCGACGGCGCGAGCCTGCCCGGTTTGTATCCACCCAATCAAAAAAACCAGGCGCGTTACGACACCTGGCTTAAGCAACAATCAAATGGAGATCTCTGATGTTTCAATCTGACCTATTGGCAGGAAAGCAGATTCTGGTGACCGGTGGCGGCACCGGCCTGGGCCGTGCTATGAGCGAACAGTACTTGCGGCTGGGTGCCAGTGTTGCCATCTGTGGCCGCAGAAAAGCCGTACTGGATGAAACGGCGCAGGCGCTGATGGCGTCAACCGGCGGCAAGGTCAGGACTTTTAACCTTGATATTCGCGATGCGGCTGCGGTTGACGATATGGTTGACCAGCTTTTTGCCAGTGGTGGTGTGGATGGCCTGGTCAATAACGCAGCCGGCAATTTCATCAGCCCGACCGAGGCGATGTCGCCACGCGGCTTCGACGCAATTGCAAATATTGTTTTTCACGGAACGTTCTATGTCACCCATGCGGTTGGCCGGCGCTGGGTTGAACAAGTCAAGGCGAATGGCGGATACAAACCAGGTGATCCGATGAAGTCGGTCGTCTCGATTGTGGTGACCTGGGTCGACAACGGCGGGCCTTATGTCGTACCCAGTGCGATGAGCAAAGCCGGTATTGCGGTGATGACCCAGTCTTTAGCGGTAGAGTGGGCCAAGTACGGCATCCGGCTAAACGCCATCGGACCGGGCGAAATTCCAACCGAAGGAATGAGCAAACGCCTGAACCCGGGCGAACAGCCGGGCGCCCGCTCGGCCCGTACCAACCCTCACGGACGAGTGGGCGATATGAGTGAGTTGCAGAACCTGGCCAGCTTCCTGATGTCTGGCGGCTGCGACTGGCTCACCGGGCAAATCATTCATATGGATGGCGGTAACCATCTGGCGACTGGCGGCAATTTTTATGAGTTGCGCGAATGGTCCGACCAGCAATGGCAAGAGGCCCGCGAGAGTATTGAAAGTCAGAACACCAAAGATCGTGCTCAAAGGAGTTAATCGCGATGGCCCGGGTTTATGCGTTCGAAGGCGTGACGCCGGTAATTAACAGCTCAGCTTATGTTCATCCCAGCGCTGTGTTGATCGGCGACGTGATTGTCGGCCCGCGCTGCTACATCGGCGGCAACGCGGTATTGCGCGGAGATTTTGGCCGCATAGAAATGAAAGCCGAATCTAACGTGCAAGACAACTGCACGGTGCATTCTCTGCCAGATTTTGATTGCGTGATGGCCGAGCGGGCACACATCGGACACGGTGCCATTATTCACGGCGCTTATATCGGTGTGAATGCCCTGGTAGGTATGAATGCGGTTGTATTGGACAAGGCTCGAGTGGGTGATCGTGCGATTGTTGGCGCGATGAGTCTGGTCAAGATGGGCGGCGACGTACCGGAGCAAGTCTTGTGGACTGGCGTACCCGGCAAAGTCGTGCGCGAACTCTCTGAGGCACAGGTCGCGGGCAAATCGCAGGGCACGGATATGTATGTAGAGCTGGCCGAGCGTTGCCTGCAAGGCCTGAAAGAAGTCGAGCCACTCAGCGTGCCGGAGCCCGATCGACCGCGCACGGACTGGAAACTCTGACCACGGGGCATATTGCGATGGATCTGCTTTGCATGGGCGAGCCGCTGGTCGAGCTAAATCAGCAGGACGATGGCCGCTATTTGTCCGGCATTGGGGGGGACACTTCCAACTGCGCAATCGCCGCGGCCCGCCAGGGAGCGACAGTTGGCTATTTGTGCCGGCTGGGCGATGACTTGTTCGCCCGCCAGATAAAACACTGCTGGCAGCAAGAGGGGGTTGATTCGTCGCCGGTGATTGACTGCCGTGAAGGGGTCACGGGTCTTTATTTTGTTAGCCATGATCAACAAGGCCATCACTTCAGCTATCGGCGTCAGGGTTCGTCAGCCAGTTTGATTCAGCCTGGCGATTTGCCACGGGATCTGCTATCGACAGTCCGCGTCCTGCATTTATCTGGCATTACTCTGGGAATTTCGCCGAGTGCCGCCGACGCTGGTTTTGAAGCCATTGATATTGCCCGTCAATCTGGCGCGACCGTGAGTTTCGATCCCAACTACCGCCCGGCACTTTGGCCGTTAAGACGTGCTCGCGCCGTGATTCACGAGGCAATGTCTTTATGTCAGGTGGCGCTCCCTGGACTGGATGATGCGCGTCTGCTGACCGGTCTGGACGATGCTGACCGGATTGCCGATTTTTATCTGCAACTCGGTATGGAAGTGGTCGCCCTGACGCTCGGGGCCGACGGGGTGCTTGTCGCCACGCAGCATCAACGCGAGCGATTACCGGCCCATTCGGTGACACCGGTTGACGCAACCGGTGCCGGCGATACCTTTGACGGCTGCTTTCTGGCGCAATGGCTGCATCATCACGATCCGATTGACGCTGCGCGCTACGGCAACGCCGCCGCCGCGTTGTCGACACAAGGTTACGGCGCGGTCACACCGATTCCCCGTCGCGAGCAGGTACAGGCCTTGTTATCGGCCTGATCTCAGGCGTTGCAAATCAAATCACCGTTGCGGGTTAGCTCGGATTGCCGGATCAGTTGCTCGATCGCCCAGTCAGTTGCCTGCTCGGGCGATTGCATCTCAAGAAGCTCACAGAGCACCAAAAAAATGCGGGTTTCTTGCGTGAGCTGATGCAATGCCGGCACCGTCATTTGCTCTTTGTCGAGCAGCAAAAACTTGATCATTACCTTCAGCGCGTTGCGATGCGAGCGTTGGGGTGATTTGACCAGCGCGTCCAGACGTTGCCGGGCCGCCTTGAGCGCGGCCGCAGGTGTGTCAAATACCCGCCCATGTCCGGGGATAACCAGAAGCGGGTCGAGCGACTCAATCAAGTCCAGCACGGCTGCCTGCTCTGCAAAACCACTTTCTCCGAATACTTCCGGAAAGATCACGCCAAAGCCGTTTTCCCAGAGCGCGTCGGCCGAAATGAGAATCCGGTGTTGCTCATTGAAGAATATCAGTGAGGTGGGGTCGTGCCCGGGCGCGGCATGCGCTACCCAGTCAAGCGCGCCAGCATGAATGACCTCGCCGGGGCTCACGCCGCGGTGAACCGGAAAACGTTCGCACCATTGCGCGAGATCTTGATGGTTTTGCGCTTGTTCGGTCCAATCCTGAACAGATGCCACGCAGGCTTCAGGAACCAGTATCTGGCACTGATGCCGGGCGAACAAGGTTGCGTTGCCGCCGCAATGGTCGGAGTGCAGATGGGTATTGATGATGCGGGTCAGGCGGGTGTTGTCAGCTAACAAGGTGCTGACCAACTGATCGGTCAGCTCAGCATGTTTGTAATAACCGGTATCGAACAGGCTGGCTTGTTCGCCATCAAACATCAAGACATTGTTTGATGATAACCAGTCTCGCTCAAGGAAACGGATCGTGCCTGGGAGTTTTTGCGCTGCGCCGCTCATGTCTGAAGTTTCGCGGCTTACCGACGCGGTTTTGCAGCGGTTTCGCTATACATCTTGGCGACTCGCTCAAATGCTTCACGCAGTTCCGGCGTGCCGGCGTGAATCGTCTTGAAGGGGGGTCTGCCGGTATTGATTATCAAGCGGGTATTCATGGGCAGCCTGACCAGTCGGGCCCGGAAAATCTCTTCCCATTTGTACGTCTTGGGCATGACCCATTCCTGGCTGACGCCTTGCGCGTTTACCGTGGTCTTGCCCATCACGATGTACCAGCCCGAGATGATCATGCCGATTGCGACCGCGCCGATCAGCGCGCCGGGGCCGGAGTTTAATGGCACGCCGTTAGACCAGCCACCGACTGCGAACAGTACGCTGAAAATCACCAACAGCAATGCGCCTGCCCGCATGGCCTTCCCATAGGCGTAGCCGGTTACTTCATTGGGTATCAGGCGGGCCATCACTTCGTTCGATGGCGGTGAGGTCGGCATCATGATGAAGACCCGTCATCGCGTGAGTCGGTGTTTTCGAGCATCGGCTTGATTCGCGCCAGTACCCGATGTTTATCTTGATTGTTCATGGTAGACCAGGCGGCGATTTCTTCGACCGTGCGAAAACACCCCGTACAGTTACCAGCCGTATCGAGGCGGCAGATTGACACGCAAGGGGAGGGAGGGTCAGGCTGCAACAGAATGCTCACCCTGGTCACGGGCTGCCGCCAGCTTCGCCGTAATCGCATTGCCCGCACGGGCGTTGCTCTTGCGATTCAGAAATGCCGAGATCCACTGACCCGTTTCGACCAACGCGTTCAGGTCGAGCCCGGTTTGAATGCCGAGTCCGTGCATTAAGTACACGACATCTTCAGTCGCAACATTGCCTGTTGCCCCTTTTGCAAACGGACAACCGCCAAGGCCGGCGATTGAGGTGTCAAAACGACTGATGCCGGCTTGCAGGCTGGCGTACACGTTGGTGACGGCCTGCCCGTAAGTATCGTGAAAGTGCCCGGAGAGATCGTCCAGCGAGGTGACTTTGGATACAGCATCGAACACCTGCTTGACCTGGTCGCCGGTGGCCACGCCGATGGTATCGGCGATACCGATCTCCGCGCAGCCAAGGTCTTTGAATCTCTGGGTGACATCAACAACCGACGCCACCGGCACTTCACCCTGGTAGGGGCAGCCAAACGCGACCGAGACGGCGGCGCGTAAGCGGATGCCGTTGTCCAGGGCTATCTTGGCAACCGGTTCGAACCGGGCGATGCTCTCGGCGATAGAGCAATTGATGTTCTTTTGGGAAAAGGCTTCGCTGGCTGCGCCGAAAATGACGACTTCGTCCGCGCCACTGGCCAGTGCCCCTTCAATGCCGCGCACATTTGGCGTCAGTACCGAGACGCGGATGCCGTCTCGCTTGATACCGGCCATGACTTCGGCCGCATCTGCCATTTGTGGAATCCACTTGGGAGAAACGAAAGAGGTCGCCTCCAACTGGGTGACTCCGGCAGCGGTGAGTCGGTCGCACAGCTCAATCTTTGTGCTCGCCGGAACCGGTTGTTTTTCATTCTGAAGGCCGTCGCGCGCGCCGACCTCGGTTATGTGGACTTTGACGGGCAAACTCATCGGGGCCTCCAGGGGCGCGGTTGTGGGCGATTCCGGTGTAGCTCGGTGGTTAGCTTATCGAGCCTGGAAATGAACCCGATTTTATCAGTTGATCCGTTAATCCAACGTTTTCGACCGGCGCGCGGCCTTGACGTGCCCGAATCGGCCGACTGTCGGCTCGGGATAATCGTTTGCCGGCAAACCCGGGAAGATCTCATCACCAGTATCCAATCGTGTGCTTTATTGATGAAGGTTTTGCTTGTTGACGACGACCGACTCGCCCTGCTTCTGCTTGGCGAGGGGATGCTGGCGGCCGGGCTGGAGGTCGTTCAGGCCGAGTCCGGGCATGCTGCGCTCGCCGTGCTGGAGCGCGATACCGCGTTTGATGTGATCATTTCTGACATTCAGATGCCGCAGATGGACGGCCTGACGCTGGCTGGACTACTGCGTCAGAAGCAGGCGGCCGACCCGGCCGGCCAGCTCGCCAGGACGCCGTTGCTAGCCTTGACAGGCAGTATCAGTAGTCGGGCCGATGAGACAAATTTGCTATCGGTTTTCGATGCTGTTATCTCCAAACCGGTCTCGATTGAAACGCTGTTGGATCGTTTGCGGGCGCTGATCCCAACAGCGGTTTGCGCCCAGGTCTGACCGCATATCTGATCGCCCTGCGGCTCGTCAGTAACCAAGCGCCCTGTCAACGGATCCGGTCACCGGCTGGCCCTGATCAAAAGCCATAATGCCGTTGGCCACTTGTGCCGCCGCTGGTTCCGTTAAGGTCAGGGCCGAGACATGTGGCGTAATCCTGACCGAAGACATTGCCCAGAGCGGGTCTTGTTCGGGCAAGGGTTCAGTGTCAAACACATCAAGACTGGCGCCGGCGAGGTGTTTTGACTTGAGTGCGTCGATCAGGGCAGCGGTATCAATCAGTTCACCGCGTCCGACGTTAATGACGGCGGCGCCGGTCGGCAACGTCGCCAGCGATTTGGCATCAATAATGTGGCGTGTGGCGTCCGTCAGTGGTGCAATCAGAACCAGGACGCGGCAAGTGGCAAGAAAATTCTCCCACTGATCGGTTCCGCCAACCAGTCGGACCGATGTGTCGGAATCGAGTTGTTCCAGATGGTTGCCGGCTTGGCGGCGAAACGCGGTAACCGGATAGCCGTCGCGGGCGAGGGTTTTTGCGATAGCGCGACCAAGGACGCCGAAGCCAAGCAGGCCGACCGGCAGTTCGCCAGGGTCAGTCGCAGAGTGCTCGGTCCAGTTGCGCTCGCTTTGCTGTGTTTCGTAAGTCTGCTTGCGCAATAACACCCGCTCAACCTCATGCCGGACATAGCGGGCCATTTGCCCGGCCATGCCGGCGTCCTCCAGCCTGAAAACCGGCAGTTCAGCAGGGAGAGACGGATTGCCCAGCAGGTGATCGACGCCGGCTGCGGCGCTGAAACAGGTTTGCAACTGTGTCAGCCGGGAGAACAGCTCCGGCGGCGGCGACCAGGCAACCAGGTGTTTGACTTGCGGACCAGGTTCCGTGACGACCGTGTACTGATCAGGCAATCTGGCCCGCAATGCTGTCACCCATTTATCGCGGGCTTCTTCGCTGGTATGAGAGACCAGTACTTCGGTTTTCATCGGGCTGACTCTCCAACAGGTGTGCCGGGCGGGTTGTCTGGCTGGGTCGTTTGGGTCACCGGGGTGCCGGCGCTTCGGGTGGCGAGATACATGCCGGGCAGAATCAGCAATCCGCCCGCCAGGTGATACCAGGCCGGCGGTTCACTCAAGACCAGCCAGGCGGCACCGGCTGCGTAGAGTGGCCCCAGGTAGAGCACCAGGCCGGTTCTGGCCGCGCCAAGTTCGCGTTGCATGAAAGAGTAGGCCTGATAGGCGCCGAATCCGGGCAAGACCGCCGCGGTAATGCCCAGCGTGAGCGCAGCAGGCCAGTCAGTTGGTGGGCCGAGCAGAAAAATTTCGGTCACGGTGAACGGAATCAATACCAGAACCCCGGCCGCGCAAATCACGGTAAGACGGGCAAACGGCCCCAGCGATGTCGGTTGACGTCGCAACAGAATCGAGTAAGCCGTCCAGCACAGGACTGCCGTAATAATCCATAGATCGCCGGAGACAAACTGAACGTTGATCAGGTTCTGAACCGAGCCCTTGGCCACGATCAACACCATGCCCAGCAACGATAAGACGACGCCAACCACTTGCCAGCCACGTAACTGATCGTCAAACAGTCGGGCTGAGATCACCGCGATCAGTACAGGCGCCAGGGAATAGAGCAGACCGATGTTCACCGCGCTGGTGGTGTGACCGCCAATGTAGACGAAAGCGCCGCAGACCCACATGCCCAGTGCGCCAAGGACGAGCAGGCCGCGCCATTCCCGGCGCCACTGAACAGATTTCTGACGTAGTTCGCTCCAGGCGAAGGGCAGCATCAGCAACAGGGCAATTGACCAGCGCATCAATGCCAGCTGGTGCGGCTCAATAATGCCGGGCGCGAGTCGTGCGACCAGATAGTTGGCCGCCCACATGGCCGGCGCAATAAACAGCAGAGCATGCGCCAACCGGCGCCGGGAGCTTGTCTGCACTAGTGGTCACTGATCCAGTTCGGAGCGCGTTTCTCAAAGAATGCGGCAATGCCTTCCTGGGCTTCGTCGCCGGCTCGGGCGCGGCCGATTCTGGCCGCGGTATCGGCAACCAGTTCTTCACTGATGGCTTTGCCGCTGACTGCGCGGATAAGCGACTTGCATGCGCCCAGGGAGTTCGGCCCGGCTTTTAGCAGATGCTCCAGATAAGCCTGCCTGGTGGCCTCGAGTTGATCGGCCGCGACGGACTCGTGAATCAAGCCGATGCTGGCCGCGAACGGCGCTTCGAAGATTTCTGCGGTGAGCATCAGGCGTCGGGCGTTGCGTTCGCCAATGGCTTTGACGACATAGGGACTGATCATGGCGGGAATCAGTCCGAGTTTGACTTCCGAGAGGCAGAAGCGGGTCTCGGCACTGGCAATAGCAATATCGACCGCGCTGACCAGACCCATTGCGCCCGCGAAGGCGGAGCCGTGAACGCAGGCAATCGTCGGTTTCGGGCTCTCGTAGAGTTGTTGCATAACCCTGGCAAGCTGACCCGAGTCAGCGGTTGCCTGTTCGGGCGTCATATTGCGGGCGGTTTTCATCCAGGCAAGGTCACCGCCCGAGCAAAATGCTTTGCCACGGCCGGCCAGGGCGATCACCCGCACTGAGTCGTCGGCTATTGCCTTCGTAATAGACTCATTGAGTTCGGCGATCATTTCGCCGTTCATGGCATTGCGTTTGTCGGGCCGGTTCAGCCAGATGGTTCGCACGGCATTGCTATCGCTTACTTCCAGGGTTTCCAATGTGACTCACCTTTGGGTCGAGTGGGCATCACAGGCATACGCAAGCCTGCCGGATCACCGACGATTATTGCCTATATCCGAGGCAGGCTCAGTCTTCGAAGATGACGTTCAGGACGTCGCCAACCAGAGCCGGTTTTTCCAGTGCCGCATCGAACAAGCCGTCGACCAGCAAAGTGGATTCGGGAGCTTCCAGCACGGCGGCCAGAGCGACCAGCCGACAATGCGGCAAGCGATTGGCGTGTTCATACTCGCGCAACCGGGTGGCCAGGGTTTCGCCATCCATGACTGGCATTCTGAGGTCGGTCAGGACGACATCGAAGCGGCGGTTCTGAAACTGCAGCAAGGCATCTAGCCCGTTCTCGGCCTGGGCAACATTGAGATTGTTTGCGGCCAGCAGACTCGCCAGCATGATGCGGGACAGGCGGTCGTCGTCGACAAGCAGCAAACTCAGCGGTTCGAGGTATTTATCTGAAAAGTCTGCGTTGGGTTCGGCTCTACCGGAGGTCGGGCGGTTGACCTGATTGGCAAGCTGCTGACCGGACATGCCACGAGGCTGACCAGCCGGCGAACCGGGATGGCGTGTTGATTGCGGCGAAAAATTTAATTGCATTGAATATTCAGTTCTGATTCCAGCCGCTGACCAGCCGGCACGGAATGCGGGATATCTGGCCTCTTTCAATGAGCAACAGGCCTGAAAACGACGCCGCTCTAATACCCCGTGAATCACAGTTTAGCGCGTTGCCGGTCGATTCTGGGGCACTGAGACCGATTCTTTGACAGTTTAGCCTCAGCAATGGGTTCTATTTGGCGATAGCCCGGGCGATCAGGAGGCGTTGAATATCGCTGGTTCCCTCATAAATCTGGCAAACCCTGACATCACGGTAGATCTGCTCAACCGGAAAATCGGCCACATAGCCGTATCCGCCGTGGATCTGAATCGCGTCTGAGCAGACTTTTTCGGCTATTTCAGACGCAAACAGTTTGCCCATGGCCGCTTCCTTGAGGCAGGGCAGCCCGGCGTCCTTCAAACTGGCCGCATGTTGAATCATCTGCCGCGCCACTTCGATCCGGGTGGCCATGTCAGCGAGCCGGAACTGGACCGCCTGATGATTAAAAATCGGCTGTCCGAAGGCTTGCCGCTCATGAGCATAATCAAGGGCTGCCTCGTAGGCGGCGCGCGCCATGCCAACCGATTGGGCGGCGATGCCGATGCGGCCACCTTCCAGGCCTGACAGCGCAATTTTCAGGCCCTGGCCTTCCGAGCCCAGTCTGTTTTGCACTGGGACCTGACATTGTTCGAATCGGATTTGAGCCGTGTCAGACGCATGCTGGCCGAGTTTTCGCTCAAGACTGGCGACCTGGTATCCGGGCGTATCGGTTGGCACGATAAACGCCGAAATACCTTTCTTGCCAGCCGCCTTGTCGGTAACCGCCATCACGATGGCAACATCGGCATGTTTGCCTGAAGTGATGAATTGTTTAGTGCCGTTCAAATAATAATGAGCGCCATCGGCTGACAGGGTTGCGGTTGTCGTCAACCCGTCCGCCTGGGATCCGACATGCGGTTCGGTCAGGCAGAAGGCGCCGAGCATTTCGCCGCTGGCCAGAGGGCGTAACCATTGCCTCTGCTGCTCGTCACTGGCCCAGGCCATCAAGATGGAGCAAACCGGGCAATTGTTGACTGAAATAATCGTTGATAAGGCGCCGTCTCCGGCAGCGATTTCTTCCAATATCAGAGCCATGCTCTGATAATCAAGGCCAGAGCCGCCTTGCTCTGCCGGCACGGCAATGCCAAAGCAGCCAAGCGCCGCCAGCCCTTTCAGGGCGTCGTGGGGAAAGGATTTCTCGGCGTCCCAGCGGGCTGAGTGGGGTTTGACTTCGGCTTGAACGAACTGGTTGATCGCTTCGCGCAACAGGCGCTGATCTTCAGTTAACAACATAACAACATGGCTCCTGTTGGCCGGGTTTACCAGGCGAGTCGTTCGCCTTTGTAGTCATAAAATCCGCCAGCCGCGAAGCGTTCTTTATCGGCAATGACGGTGCGCAGACCGGCGACGCTGTCGGCCGGCGAGACGTTGGCATTCGGGCCTCCCATGTCGGTACGGACCCAGCCCGGATGAAGGGATAGTACGCGGACCCCTTGCGGCCCGAATTCGCCGTGTGCCATTCGGGCAACCATGTTGACCGCGGCTTTGGAAATTCGGTACAGCGCGCCATAGCTGGCGGTGCTGTCAGTAATAGAACCCATGCGACTGGATACAAATGCCAGCGTGCCGGCAGATTTAAATAACAACGGGGCGACGACGGGTAACAAGCGCAAGGTGCCCAGCACGTTGGTATTCATCACGGCTGCGAAGTCTTCCGGCGCCGGGGGGGACAGGAGGTTGCTGTCCCGCGGGCCGTAGACGCCGGCATTCATAACGATCAGGTCGATGTTTTCACCGTCCAGTTGCCAGGCAAGTCCGGCGACGTCATTGGTGTCGTGAACATCCAGGCGAAGCGTCTGCGCGCCCATGTCGCGCAACACGATCCGATCCTGTTCGCTGCGGTGGGTGCCAAAAACCCGCCAACCCTGCGCGAGATATTGCTTACACAGCTCCAGCCCGATTCCCCGGGAGGCGCCAATAATCAGTGCTGTTCCTGCTATTGCCACTTCTAAGACTCCAACATTTCAAGGCCGACTGCGGTTGCTTCACCGCCGCCGATACATAAAGAGGCTACTCCCCGCCTGCCGCCGGTGCGTTTCAACGCGCCGAGCAAGGTGACCAGCAGGCGCGCGCCCGACGCACCGATTGGATGCCCCAGCGCGACCGCGCCACCGTGAACATTCACACGATTGTGCGGCAGGTCGTGTTCACGCATGGTTGCCATCGCAACAACGGCAAACGCCTCATTGATCTCGAAAAGATCAACTTCTTTGCTGCTCCAGCCGGTTTTTTGGTAAAGCTTGTTGATTGCACCGACTGGTGCAGTCGTAAACCAGTCAGGCGCCTGGGCGTGCGTGGCATGGCCGGCAATCGCCGCGATCGGGGTCAGGCCCATTTGATTCGCGGTCGATTCGCGCATTAAGACCAGGGCGGCAGCGCCGTCGGAAATCGAGGATGAACTGGCTGCCGTCACTGTGCCGTCCGACTGGAACGCTGGTTTCAGCGTCGGTATTTTCTCCGGGTTGATTTTAAACGGGCTTTCATCGCGCTCGACAAGAGTCTCGCCCTGACGAGTTTTGACGGTGACCGCGGCCATCTCCCAGTCGAAGTAACCTTGTTCGTTCGCTTGTCTGGCCCGCCGGGAAGATTCGATCGCATACGCGTCCTGCGCTTCGCGGGAGAATGCGAACTTTGAAGCACACAGCTCGGCGAACTGGCCCATTGATTTACCGCCGCCGTTGGGCAGTTTGTCGTAGGCGTCTTCCAGTCCGTCCAGCGCCATGTGATCAAAAACCGTCCCGTGGCCATAGCGGTAACCGTCGCGGGCGCGGGCCAGCAGGTAAGGGGCGTTACTCATGCTTTCCATGCCGCCGGCCAGAACGACGTCCTGGCTACCGGCTTGAATGAGATCATGGGCCAGCATTGCTGCCTTCATGCCTGAGCCGCAAACCTTGTTCAAGGTTGTTGCCCCGGTGGCGTTCGGCAGCCCGGCATTGATTGCTGCCTGTCTTGCGGGCGCTTGTCCCTGGCCGGCCGGCAGAACACATCCCAGCAAGACTTCCTGAATCTTGTCGGCCGGTATCTGAGCCTGTTCAAGGGCAGCGCGAATCGCGATGCTGCCCAGTTGATGTCCTTGCAGCCTGGACAGGCTGCCCAGCATGGCGCCTATCGGTGTGCGTTTGGCGGCAACAATCACGACACGGTCTGTCATTCGGTTTCTCCAGGTGGCGCGGCGTGCGCCAGGTCAAATCGGTAACGCTCAGGATACGGGAATACATCAACCAACTCACCGCTCTCAATTCGTCGCTGCTTGTCCTGCCAGTAATCCGGCTTAAGCAAATCGGCGTGGTATTGCAGAAAGAACGGTCGGACTTTCGGGTTACCTAACAGGAAGGTGCCGAACTCCTCGGGGAAGACATCATTAGGCGCGACCGAATACCACGGCTCGCTCGCCATTTCGTCTTCCGGAGTTCGTGGTTCAGGGACTTTACGGAAATTGCAGTCGGTTAGGTAGGCCACTTCGTCATAGTCGTAAAACACGACGCGGCCCTGACGAGTCATGCCGAAGTTCTTGTACAGCATATCGCCCGGAAAAATGTTGGCGGCAACCATATCTTTGATTGCCTGGCCGTATTCCTGGAGGGCATGTCGGCGGTCATCCTCGGATGCACTTTCGAGATAGATATTCAGCGGCGTCATGCGCCGCTCGATATACAGGTGCGAAATAATCAGGTTGTCGCCGTCAATTTCCAGCAGAGACGGGGCTGTTTCCTGTAGTTCGGCGACCAGTTCTTCTGACATGCGGCTACGCGGGAAAATCACGTGAGAGTATTCCCAGGTGTCGGCCATGCGCCCGACCCGGTCATGGAACTTGACCAGCTGATACTGCGACTTGATGAACTTGCGCGAAACGTCTTTGCCGCGCTTGTCCTTGATGAATTTGAAAACATACGGAAACGACGGCAGCGTAAACACGCCCATGACCAGCCCCTTAATGCCTGGGGCGATCACGAACTGGTCATGCGAGTGGCGCAAGTGGTCAAGCAGATCGCGGTAGAAAAGTGTTTTGCCCTGTTTTTGCAGTCCGAGCATGGTGTAGAACTCAGACTCCGGCTTGTTCGGTACCAGCGAGCGCAAAAACCGCACATAAGCTGAGGGGACTTCCATGTCGACCATGAAGTAGGCGCGCGAGAAGTTGAACAAGCCTTCTATCTGGTCACTGCCGAATAAGGCGGCATCAATGACAAGTTTGCCGCTACGGACTCTGAGCAGCGGAATGGAAAAAGGCACGATCACCCCGTCGTTAATCAGCCGGCCAATGATGTAGGCTGCCTTGTTGCGAAAGAACAGGCTTCCCAAAACATGTAACTGGCAATCCGGCCGGGGCTCGAAGTCTTCTTTCAGAAAGGCTTTGCCGGCTTCCAGGACAAAGTTGATGTCGCGCTCAATATCCTCGAACGGGCAGGCCAGGCCGAAGTCAATGACGATTGCACGCAGCGCCTGGCGCCAGTCGCTGGTACCGGGGTAATAACACCGGTACGACGGCGGGTCAGCATCCAGGTAATCGGTGGCGACGGCCGGGCGCACAAAAATGAAGTCGTTATTGAAGTAAGTGCGGGACAGGATCTTGCAGCAAACCGAGTTGAAAAAAGTCTCGGCCAGCGCCGGTTGTTGCGAGCGCTCCAGCAACACGACGTAATGCCGCTTCACCTGTTGCCAGATGGCATCATCAAGCTCGTCGCCGTGAAATTCCTGGGCGAGCTTGTCAACCGCCTCCGCGACGCGCTGGTCGTAAAACGAGATGCGTTCACTGGCCAGACGCCGAATGGCATGAAAGTCACCGGCTTCAAAGCGCGTCTTGCCACGCTGCGCGTGATAGCGAAACAAACCGTAATGTCGCTGAATGCCGGCAAGAATGGTTTCCGCAATAGAAGCGGCGAGTTGCACATCGCGGAGCGTGCTGCGGCGTTCATCGGGAAGTAGCTCGGTTGACGGTTCGGACTCTGGGCGGGCAGACATAAGAGGATTTTCCGGATTCAAAAATAAGAGGCCGATATTCAGGCCGGATGTGTCGAAAAAGTTAACAATCGCGATAAGATAGTGGGTCAGGGCCGCGACAACCAAACCGGCCGTTGTCTCGCCGGATCCCCAAACAACCCGATTCCATGTCAGCCAGAATCCAGATCAGAAATGCAGTGCAGTCCGATTGCGACCAGTTGGTAGAGATGGTTGAGCAGATTGGGCGATCAGACCCCGCCGGTTATGTTCCGGGCTGGATCGGCTCGGCCGATGGTCTGGCCTATGTACGCTATCACATTGAGAAAGGCTGGGTGGTCGTTGCCCAGCAGGACAATCATCTGGTCGGGCATTGCGCCTGGTCGATCAAACAGGGCCGGCCTCATCAGGTGTATGTCAGGTTTGCCGAGCTTGAGACGCTCTATGTGTCGCCGGCCGTTCGCAGCAAAGGGATAGCCGAGGCGCTGGTCCAGGCGTTCGCAAAGTATTGCCAGCAAAATGCCTTAAGCGTGCAGATGGTTCATGCCGTGCCGGATCCCCGCACGCTCGCCTTGTTTGAGCGACTCGGATTCGTTGAGCAGCGCCGTTTGTTGGTGCGTCGCCCGCCAGGCGCCTGAGCTCGCGGTCAGTCCGGTTTTGCCGAACGCTCGCGTTCTTCGATGCCGGCGAGTAATGACTGGGCCCGGTCCAGATGGGACTCAATTTCGGCCAGGGTGATGTCGAGGTCTTCGCGCTGGCGCAGCAGATGACGCCGGTGTTGGCCAAGCACATCGAGAAATCGCTCCAACTGCGCTCGCGTGTCGGCGGGAGACTCGTACATGTCGATCAGTTCGCTCACCTGTGCGAGGCTTAAGCCAAGCCGCTTGCCGCGCAAGGTCAGGCGTAGGCGGATTCGGTCGCGTTGCGAATAAACACGCTGGCGCCCACCGGCTCCGCCGCGTTTTGGTGCAAGAATGCCGTGATCTTCGTAAAATCTGATTGTTCTGGCCGTGATATCGAATTCGGCGGCCAACTCACTGATCGTGAACTCTGCCATGATCGCATCTTGGGCAGAGGCGCGACGAACGTCAACTGATAGTTTTGCAGACAGGAAAACAGATGAGAACTACCGAGCACGATGTATTGGACGGCGGCAACCCGGGTTTGCCTGATCGACTGCGGCGCGGGAGCCTCGAGCGGCGCGACGTCTTGTGGTTGATGGCCGTATCCACTGCCGCCGTTACGACGGGTTCGTTGCAAGGCTGCGCAAAGTCGCCGGTAACCGGTGAGCGCATTCTGGTTGGCATGAGCGAGGCGCAAGAGCGCAGCATTGATAAAGAGGCTGCACCGCATCAGTTCTCCCAGGATCTCGGCGCAATTCAGGATGACCCGGTCAACAACTATGTCCGGTCGGTGGGCGACTCCATGTCCCGGCGGACTCACCGGCCAAAAATGCCTTATAACTATCGCGTCCTGAATGCGAACTATGTCAACGCCTATACGTTTCCCGGTGGCGCCATGGGCTTGACCCGCGGCATCGTGACTGACATGAAAAGCGAGGCTGAGCTGGCCGCCTTGCTTGGTCATGAACTGGGCCATGTTAATGCCCGCCATGCCGCCCAGCGTCAGGGCAAGGCAATGGTGGCGCAGGTTGCGGTGGTCGGCGTCAATGTGGCGGCTCGGAATTCGCAATGGGGGCAGCTGGCCGGGATTGCCAGCCAGGTCGGATCCAGCGCCCTGTTGTCGTCCTATTCGCGAGACAATGAGCGCGAGGCAGATGCGTTGGGTCAGGAATACATGGCGCGTTCGGGCTATCCGGCCAACGGCATGACCGATTTGCACAAGTTGCTGGTCTCCAAGCATTCTTCAGAGCCCAGTATGTTGCAAACCATGTTTTCAACCCACCCGATGGCGGCAGAGCGGGTAGAGACGGCGCGCCGTCTGGCCGAAACCAAGTACCAGAAGACAGCGGGTGCGCCGGTCAAACGAGAGCGTTATATGGACAACACTGCCAGTCTGCGCAAACTCAAGCCAACCATTCAGGCTTGCCAGCGTGGCGAAGCGGCTGCGGCCCAGAAAAAACTTCCGGAAGCAGAAACGCACTTTAGTCAGGCCTTGGCGCATAGCAAGAAAGACTATGCCTCCAATGTCTTGATGGCCAAAGTTCTCATTGCCCAGGAAAAAACCGGTGCGGCTCAGCGGTACGCCGATATTGCCAAAGCGATTTATCCACAAGAGGCGCAAGCCCATAAGCTGGCCGGTGTTGCCAGTCTTGCCCGTAAGGATTTTTCCGGCGCTTATGCCTCGCTGAACAGCTTTGACAAACTATTGCCGGGCGATCCCGGCGTCTTGTTCCTGAAAGGCGTTTCGCTCGAAGGAACCGGTAATCGCAAAGCGGCAGCCAAGCATTATTACGAGTACGCCAGAAACGTACGCGCGGGCAATGCCTCGCAATACGCGGTTGGCCGGCTCAAGTCATGGGGCTATCTGAAGTAGCTCAGGCTTGAAACAAGCCCATTGCCGCCAGTTGTTTTTCGACGGCTGGTGCCCATCCCCGATTGGCCAGTGGGCTGGCTGGACTGGGGTGAAGAATCTGGCCGATTCGTGGTCCGTCGGCTGGGCTATCGGACGCGGGGCGCGGCGTGTTTTCGATATTGCCGCCCAGGACATGGCTCAGGCGCTTGGCGGCAAAACCACCGACGCCGAGCGTCCACTCCGGTGACAGTATCTGGATAATTCTGAGCAGATGTTCGTCGCATGCTGCCTGCAGCGGAGCAAGCTCCGCTGCAGGCAGCTTATCCGGCGTGAGGTTGCGCCCGGTTTCCCCCAGAAAAACCAGCGGACAATAATTCACGACAAAACAATCGGTAAAAAAATTTTCGGCTGATCCGAATCTCTCTTGCGCCCACCCCCACAGTCGGCGGCCGCTGACTTCTGACCGGGTACAGGCCATCCCCTGGATCGGGCGCTTGGGATGAAAGCTGGCCGGGGTGTCGACTGGCGCGTCAATCTGCATCCAGTCGCGCACCGCAGCAACTTCTCCGAATGGTATGCCGGTTTGCATCATGCCAAACGGGCCGGGGTTCATCCCCAGAAACAGCACTCGTTTGCGGGAATTGCCGAAGCGGGTGATGAACTGCTGGTGTGGCGCCCAGGCATAGTCCAGCGGGTTGTAAGTCCAGCAGACCTGCCCGGCGAATTGAAGTTTGTTGACTTTGGTTCGGAGTCTTTTGGCGGCTGCGGTTAGTTGACCGGCAATATTCGATTTCTTGTCAGACATGGCGGGGGCAGGGCTTATCCCACAGTGGGGGTGTCAGGGTGTCGTTCAGGAACCGACAGTGCGAGCAAGGTCTGCCCGGCCCAGTAAGGCACCATCTCCCAGACAATTGCATAGGGTAACGCCTGGCTGTAGCCGTTGATCAGCAAGGCAATCATTGAGCTTAGCAACAGTGCAGAGCCGAGAACCGAGCGGAATGCCAGGATGCGATGGCTGCTGCGCAGTGACAGCGCCCGTACGGTCGCCTGACCCAGCATGATGGCGCCCAGGATAATGCCAAAGCCGGCCGGGATCTGATGGGTTACCGGCAGTTGCGGGATGATCAGAACCCCGAAGAGCGCTGCCGGTATGGCCGCCAGAACGACCGGCCAGGTCGTCGGCCTTAGCGGGCATTCTGCGGTAAAAGCCCACAGGTAACTGAGACAGGCCACGAGAAGCAGGCTCGCGCTGATCAAGACTTGTTCGGGGGCCAGCCGTACGGTATCGGCCAGCAGCGAGGCGGCCAGGCCAAGCGTGATGAACTGAGCGTAATGATTCGCCAGTAGTCCGCGTCGCCACGCAGCCCAGACAATCAGTCCGAGAGTCAGCGGCTGGAAGATCCAGATGATTTCAGGAGAGTTGTTCAGGTGTCCGGCGAGGCCGACACCGCCGCATCCGATCACAGCGGCGGCTAACAACGGAGCATCTTTGAGCCTCATGCTCGTCCCGGAAAATAAAACGGGGCGCGAATAATCGCGCCCCATGGGCCGCCATCAGCGGCTACTCCAGGGAATTGGCTGCGAGTGGCAGCTTTGCTTCCGCGTACGCAGTTGCTTTCTACGGGGGAATGCCGCTTCGGCACCCGGATCCGTTTCTTGCCACTACGCCGTTGGATCGTCGTTAGGCTTAAGTTATGCCTGTTTGCAGCGGTCGTCAAGCTTTTTGTAAAACTAATCGACAGCGCGATCTCGGCGCGGGCTGCGCTGATGGGTTGGTCGGGCATGGCGAGTTCGAGTTCTATCGACTTGAAAAAGACCGGGCTCATGTTGCGGCAGTCGGGTGTGGGGCAGATGATGTAGAAACCTTTAGGCGCTGATGGAATCAGTCGGTGCGACCGGCGTTGCTTTGATACGGCTGATCCGCCGACCTTTCATGTGGATAATCGTCAGGCGCCAATCCTCAAGATCGGCGGTATCACCAATCGTTCCGACTTCACCCGACAGCGTCATCATCATGCCGGCGACTGTTTGATATTCATTGCGGGTCTCATCGGGCAATTCGCGTACCCGTAAGAGTTCCTTTAACTGGTCGGTTGAGACTCTCCCGTCCAGCATCCAGGAGCCATCTTCCAGTTGCACGGCGCGCTGCCGGCTCGCATCGGCATCAATATCGCCGGCAATAGCCTGCATCAAGTCATTCAGGGTCGCCAGCCCTTGCAAAGCGCCGTATTCATCAACGACCAGCGCGGTACGGGTGCGGGCCGCCCGGAAACTCTCCAGTAACTCGCGGCCGCTGATCGTTTCGGGAACAAACAGGGCCGTTTCAACCAATTCTTGCAGCGGGCGCGCCCCACCGCTGACCAGGCCGGCGGCCAGCTTTTTCATCGAGACGATACCGACGACGTTTTCTGCTGACCCGTCGATGACCGGAAACGCATAGTGCGGGCTGTCGCTGACTGCCACCAAGGCCTGTCCGATAGTGGTTTTGGCATCCAGCAAAACCAACTCTGAACGAGTTGTCATGTAAGTGGTGATGCGCCGGTCATCGAGGCCGAAAACATGGCGGACCATGTCGTACTCCCCCGGTTTGATCACGCCGACGTTAGAGCCTTCTACCAGCATCGCGTGAATTTCTTCCTCGGTGATAGGCGGCCCACTGCGAGCCCTGATCCGCAGCAGCTTCAGCAAGCCTTCGGTCGAGACCGACAACAGCCAGACGAATGGCGCGGCCAGTCTGGCAAGCCATAGCATAGGGATGGCAATGGCCAGCGCGATTGACGCCGGCGCCACCTGGGCGATTCGTTTGGGCAGGAGTTCGCCGATCACGATGGACACATAGGTGATGGTGACCACGACCAGGATGGTGGCGGCGATGCCAGAGGTCTCGGGGGCAACGCCCAGTCCCTGTATCCATAAGGCGACCGGCCCGGCCAGCGCCGCTTCGCCGACTATGCCGTTCAGAATGCTGATCGAGGTGATGCCGATCTGTACGGTTGACAGGAATCGGGTGGGGTCCCGCTTGAGATCAAGCGCTGCCCGGGCCCGACTGTCACCGGCGGCGATCGCCGCTTTCAGGCGGGCCTGACGGGCGGCCACCAGGGCAAGCTCCGACATGGCGAACAGTCCGTTCAGCAATACCAGCAGCAGTAGCAGCGCTATTTCCATGGGCCGTCCTGAAGGGTGATCATTCGGTGGCAAACAAACCGCTGACCACATCAATCTGGGCCAGGGCTTGTGCGCAACCTCGGGCGACACAGGATTCCGGTGCGTCTGCAATCAAGACGGACAAACCGGTTTCTTCCATCAGCAGCTTGTCAATTTCCCGTAGTTGGGCGCTACCGCCGCACAACATGATGCCGCGGCGCGACAAGTCGGCGCTGAGTTCAGGCGGGGTTTCTTCCAGAGCCTGTTTGACGCTGGCGACGATTTCGCCCAGCGGAGTCGATAAGGCTTCGAGCACTTCGTTTGATGAGATCCGGACGCTGCGCGGTATGCCTTCGTTCAGGCTGCGTCCATTGACCTCCATTTCGCGGCGTTCCCCGGTCGGGAACGCTGCGCCGAGTTCAAGTTTGATCGCCTCGGCGGTTTGTTCGCCGATCAGGACGCCAAAGTGCCGGCGGACAAATTGGGTAATGGCTTCATCGAAGCGGTTGCCGGCAATGCGAATCGAACGGTGGGCCACCAGACCGGACAATGACAGCAGGCCCACCTCGGTTGTGCCCGCCCCGATGTCGACAATCATCGAACCGGCGGCTTCGGAGACGGGCAGGCCTGCGCCGATCGCCGCGGCGGTTGGCGCTTCGAGCATCGCAACGGTGCCCGCGCCGGCGCCCAGGATGGATTGCTGAATCGCCCGGCGCTCAACCTGGGTGGATTCACCGGGTACCGCGACGACAACGGTGGGTCGTTTGATCTGGAAACGTTTTTGCTGGGCCTGTTGAAAGAACCTGCGCAGCATTTCCTGGGCGATATTGAGGTCGGCAATGACACCGGCCCGAATGGGATGAACGATTCGCAGATTGCCCGGCGCACGGCCGATCATGTCGCGGGCCTGCTGGCCAACCGCGGTCACGGCCTGCTCGATGTTGCTGGCGCCATGCTCGCGGACTGCGACTACAGACGGTTCGCGGAACAAAACTGGCGATTCAGCGCAGCCAACGACCGTATTGGCCGTGCCGGGGTCTATCGACAAGTCTAGCGCGAGGTGTTTATTGAGTTTGCTGAATCGGGCGAGCATGGGCTCTGGAGGGTCGTGGCTACCACCGTAAAGCGATGATAACGTATAAACTTTTGATTTTACGGCTGAATGGCCGCGATGGACTCCCCAGGAAAATCCTATGTCACTCGACTCCAAAGATGTTCAAACCCTGGCCACGCTAGCCAAACTGACACTGACCGAACAAGAGGGCGAGCAAACCCTGGCCCAGTTGAATCAGGTCTTTCAGCTCATCGAAACAATGAACGCGGCCGACACCGAGGGGGTGGCGCCGCTGACGCACCCTCAGGACGCTGTCATCCGCTTGCGCGATGATGAAGTGACCGAGCATGATCAGCGTGAGGCTTTTCAGGCCTGCGCGCCCCAGACCGAGCGCGGTCTGTATCTTGTGCCCCGTGTGATTGAATGATCCGCGTTCTTCGCTAATTTCCTGTTTACCCTACCGGTTACCCAGACCCTGCCATGGCGTTGCACGAACTATCCGTTGCCGAACTAACTCAGCAACTTCAAGCCCGATCTGTCTCTTCTGTTGATCTGGCCAAACATTATCTTGCCCGTATTGAGGCGAGCCGTCTGAATGCTTTTATTGATGTGCGGCCTGAGTTGACGCTGGCGCAGGCAGAAGCCGCCGATCAGCGACTTGCCGCCGGTGACAAAACCCCGTTGCTGGGGATGCCAGTCGCCCACAAGGATATTTTCGTGACTCAGGGATGGCGCTCAACGGCCGGTTCCAGAATGCTGGAAGACTATGTCAGCCCGTTTGATGCAACCGTTGTGACCCGCCTCCAGGAAGCCGGTGCAGTGTGTCTGGGCAAACTCAATTGCGACGAATTCGCAATGGGCTCGGGTAATGAAAATTCGGCGTTTGGGCCGGTGCTCAATCCCTGGGACGCTTCGGTGATTGCCGGGGGATCTTCCGGTGGCTCGGCGGCTGCGGTGGCTGCGGCGCTGGCGCCTGTGTCCACCGGCACGGATACCGGTGGCTCGGTCCGTCAGCCGGCGGCGATGTGCGGGGTTACCGGAATCAAGCCCACTTATGGCCGGGTCTCCCGCTACGGCATGATTGCTTTTGCCTCCAGTCTGGATCAGGCCGGCGTGATGGCTCGATCAGCCGAAGCCTGTGCGCCCTGGCTATCCGCGATGGCCGGTTTCGATCCACGCGATTCAACCAGTATCGAGCGGGCGCCGGAAGATTTCGGCGCCGGCATCGATCAAGACATCAAAGGTCTTCGGGTTGGAGTGCCGGCCGAGTTTTTCGGGCCGGGCCTGTCTGCGCCGGTGCGTGAGGCGGTCCGGACAGCGCTGGCGCAGCTCGAAAACCTGGGAGCGGAGCTTGTCGAGGTGAATCTGCCCGATACCGAGTTGTCGATTCCGGCCTACTACGTCATTGCGCCTGCAGAGGCGTCCAGCAATCTGTCGCGCTTTGACGGGGTTCGATACGGTCATCGGGCTGACGAGTATGAAGACCTCGATCAGTTCTACCGCCGCACCCGGTCCGAGGGTTTTGGCCCAGAGGTCAAGCGCCGCATTTTGATCGGGGCCTATGTTTTGTCTCATGGCTACTATGATGCTTATTACCTTAAGGCGCAGCGACTGCGCCGCCTGATTGCCGATGAGTTCACCGAGTGCTTTAAGAAAGTCGACGTGATTGCCGGGCCGGTCACCCCGGCAACTGCCTGGAAAATCGGCGAGCGCACAAATGATCCCGTGCAGAACTATCTGGCTGATATCTATACGCTACCGGCTTCGCTGGCTGGCTTGCCGGGTATTTCAGTGCCCGCCGGCTTTGATTCTGAACATCATCCGATCGGCTTGCAGATCATCGGTAACTATTTCGACGAGGCGCGCTTATTGAGAGTGGCGCACCAATACCAGCAGGTGACTGATTGGCACCTACAGACTCCACAGGAGGAATCATGAGTTCCGAGCGTCAGTTTGCCCGCGGTTGTGGCCGGGTTTTGTTAGTCGGCCTGATTGGCCTGACCGTCGTGATGGCCGGTTGTTCGACTCAGACTTTCCGTCGTGCGCCGGCAAAAACCAGTACTGCGAAGGTACCAGGCGGGGCTGCCGTTGACTTAGGCAAGCAATCCCGCCGCAGCCCAGGTGTCGGGCGTAAAGCGCGTGGCATTTCAATCAACGGTCGCTGCAAGCAGACCGATCATGGCGGGTATACCGAAGACGCGACGGTGCGAGTGGCGGGCGGCAAAGTCACCCAGCTTGACTGGAAAATCCGCATGGGCAAGAGAGGTACTTGCCGCTTTGATGGCAAGAAATTCCGCCAAACCAAATCCAGCCCGAGTGTCGAGCTGATCGCCAAAGATGGCTCGGGTTGCAAGTTACTGATGTGGTCCGATCCGCGGCGGGTGACGCTGGCCCATGCCGGTTGCGCAAAGTTTTGTACACGTGGCACGTATAGCAAGGCCTGGCCTGTGATGTTCAACCCCAAAAGCGGTCGTTGTGCCGATATCCGGCGTTAGAAGGCGTTAATAGACATGGTTTGGGAAGTCGTTATCGGTATGGAAACCCATGCCCAATTGGCCACTCGGTCAAAAATATTCTCGGGTGCGTCGACTGCGTTTGGCGCCGAGCCGAACCGGCAGGCCTGCGCGGTCGATCTGGCGCTGCCAGGTGTGCTGCCGGTTCTCAATCGCGAGGCAGTCAGTTGTGCCATCCGATTCGGACTGGCGATTGGCGCGACCGTCGCGCAGCGTTCGGTGTTTGCCCGTAAAAACTACTTTTATCCCGATCTGCCCAAGGGGTATCAGATCAGTCAGATGGAGCTGCCAGTGGTCTCGGGTGGCCAGGTCACTTTTGCGGTTGGCAGCGCCGGCCAGGAAATCTTCAAGACACTCAACCTGACCCGCGCCCACCTGGAAGAAGATGCGGGTAAGTCATTACACGAAGACTTTGTCGGAGCTTCAGGGATTGATCTGAATCGTGCCGGTACGCCGTTGCTGGAAATCGTAACCGAGCCGGAACTGGCCTCGTCCGCTGAGGCGGTTGCTTATGCGCGCCAGTTGCACGGTCTGGTTGTCTGGCTGGGCATTTGCGACGGTAATATGCAGGAAGGATCGTTCCGCTGCGATGCCAACGTATCGGTGCGACGTCCGGGCGAGCCACTGGGGACGCGCTGTGAAATCAAGAACCTGAACTCTTTTCGCTTCATGGAGCGAGCGATCGAGTTCGAGATCGCCCGGCAAATTGAGCTGATTGAGGACGGCGGACGGGTGATTCAGGAAACGCGCCTGTACGACCCTGACCGGGATGAAACCCGCTCTATGCGGAGCAAGGAAGACGCGCAGGATTATCGCTACTTCCCCGATCCTGATCTGCCGGCCTTGATCATCGAAAACGCCTGGATCGAACAGATAAAGGCGCAAATGCCAGAGCTGCCCGGCGCGATGCGCGATCGCCTGATGGCCGACCATCAATTGTCGGCCTATGATGCCTCAGTATTGACCGCCTCCCGTGATCTTGCCAATTACTTCGATCAGACCCTGGTGGTCCTGAAGCAGTTGGGCAAGAGCGGGCCCGGGCAGGCCAAGCAGGTTGCCAACTGGATCATGAGTGATCTGTCAGCGGCGGCCAACCGGGAAGAACTCTCGCTGGCCGAGGTCCCACTACGACCCGCCACGCTGGGCGCACTGATTACCCGTATCGACGACGGCACGATTTCCGGCAAGGTAGCGAAAGATCTGTTCGCCCGGCTCTGGCAGGCTCCGGCAGCGGCATCGGCCGATCAGGCACTGCAAGACCTGGATCAGCTGATCGAGACCAGCGGCCTGAAGCAGATCAACGATGATGGCGCGCTGCAATCCGTCATTGACGAAGTGATAGCGGCCAACCCGAAGTCTGTTGAGCAATTCAACAGCGGCAAGGACAAGGCATTGAATGCTTTGGTTGGGCAAGTCATGAAGGCCACCCAGGGCAAAGCCAACCCCAAGCGGATTAACGAGTTATTGCGGGAGACTGCGGCGCGGGGCTGAAACGATCAGCCGGCGCGACGGTCGGCTTCAGCCTGAAGTTTCAGCAGCACACGCAGTCGGTCGGCGTCAGACGCGTAGCGTCGGCGAATCTGCTCCTGCTCCTCGATATGCGACTTGACCAGTGAGTCTTCGGTCAGGATGGCGCCGGCAATCTGAGCTACTTTCTGCTTGACCGTACCCGGTGCCTTACCCGGAGGATAAGCCCGCGAGGCTGCCTGGGCTGCCTGCAATTCCTTGTGAAGTTCGACCATTCGGGCATAGGTCTGGTCAACCTGAACCTGAATTTCGGCGATCTGGCGTTCACGGCTCTCGTCCAGCGCGTTCATGGTCGGGAAGGCTTCAAGTAAGGCACGGTCGCGGGTGCGTTCCTGGCGGGCGAGAAGTTCGGCCGCTCGTTGGCGGGCACGTCGTTCACGCAGCATCCGGCGCTGCGCGCGCGTCAACGGCGGGGCGATCTCACGCCTGAGGGCGCCATCGCGGCGCAATTCGCGCATTGGCAATCTTGCACAAGCCTGAATCGGCCGATCGCTGGTGATTGTCTTGCCGTTGGAATCTTTACAGGTGTAGATTGACCCGGTCGCTCCGTGTTGAACGTTGCCGTTCGCCAGGGCGCCAACCGCCCACGCCAGACAGCAGGCGGCAAAAACAGTTCGAAATGAAAGACCGGTAACACTCATAAGCAGGAATGCTAATCTGCATCCGGGCTGACTCCATACTGGGTTCGATAAGCGGTAACCCGGTCGCGATGGGCGGCAATTGCCGGGTCCTGGGCGTCATTCGAAAGCACTCTTAACAGGTCGCTGAGGCTCGCTATCGCAAATACCGGTAACTGGGCGGTCTGCTCAACCTCCTGAACGGCAGACAGCTCGCTGGGGGTTTGCGCATTGCCACCGCGCTCTTGCCGATCCAGTGCGAGCAACACCGCCGCCGGGGTCGCGCCAGCCCCCTCGATGACGGCAATTGACTCGCGCACCGACGTGCCGGCACTGATCACATCATCAACGATCACTACTTTTCCTGACAGCGGTGCTCCAATCAGATTGCCGCCCTCGCCATGGGTCTTGGTTTCCTTGCGGTTAAATGCAAACGGCAGGTTGACGCCCTGACGGGAAAGTTCGACGGCTGTGGCACTGGCCAGCGTAATGCCTTTGTAGGCCGGGCCGTACAACATGTCGACCTCAAGCCCGGTGTCGGCCTGGGCGCGCAACAGTGTGGCTGCGTAGAATTGAGCCAGTTGGCCCAGTAAGCTGCCGTCGTTGAACAGTCCGGCATTAAAGAAATAGGGCGATAATCGACCCGCTTTGGTCTGAAACTCGCCGAATTTCAGAATTCCGCTTTCCACACAGAAACGGATAAACTGCTCGCGCAGATCGGCAGACATGGCAACACCTCTCACTATGTTCAAAGGTAACAAGCGCGATGATAAGGGTGATTTCACTGAACCTGAACGGTATCCGGTCAGCGGCCCGCAAAGGACTGGCCGATTGGGTGAGTCAGCAGGCGGCAGACGTAATTTGTGTTCAGGAGCTGAAGGCGCAACTGCCAGATATTGAAGACTCTCTACGGGAAATTGACGGCCTGACCGGGCATTTCCATTGTGCGGAGAAAAAAGGCTATAGCGGGGTCGGGATCTACACCCGGCGCAAGCCGGTAAAAGTGATTCACGGTTTGGGTCATCCCGAATTTGACGCCGAGGGTCGCTTTCTTGAGGCGGACTACGGTCGTTATTCAGTGGTGTCGTTGTACCTGCCCTCTGGTACCAGCGGCGACGAGCGACTCGCGTTCAAGTACCGTTTCATGGACGTCTTAATGGCGCACCTGGAAAAGCTGTTCAAGTCCGGGCGCGAAATCATCGTGTGCGGTGACTGGAATATCGCCCATCAGCAGATCGATCTGAAGAACTGGCGATCGAATCAGAAGAACTCGGGATTTCTGCCTGAAGAGCGCGCCTGGCTGAGTGATCTGTTCGACCGGGTCGGCTATGTCGATGTTTTTCGCCGGCTTGATCAGCGCGAGGAGCAATACACCTGGTGGAGTAACCGTGGCCAGGCCTGGGCCAAGAACGTTGGCTGGCGGCTGGACTACCACGTCGCCACGCCCGGCATTGCCGGGAAGGCGAAAGAAACCGCGATTTATACCGATGATCGATTCTCCGACCATGCGCCGCTGACCATTGACTATGCCGTCCGGCGATAACCCGCCGGCGATGAGCCGCCAGTCGGGGGCCAGCGTTTTCTTCAGCCTGCGGATGCTGGCAATGCTGGCACTCGGTTTCGCCAGTGGCTTGCCACTGGCGTTGTCGGCCGGAACCTTGCAGGCCTGGCTGACTGTCGAGTCTATCGACATCAAGACGATTGGCTATTTTTCCCTGGTCGGTCTGCCATATACCTTCAAGTTTGTCTGGGCGCCGTTGCTGGACCGGTTTGAGCCGCCGCGCCTGACCCGCCGACGCGGCTGGCTGGTCGCAACCCAGGTCGGTCTGGCGGTCGTGTGTTTTCTGATGGCAGAGGTTTCGCCGACCGAGCAAATCGAATGGCTGGCGGCGCTGGCGGTCGCCATGGCGTTTCTGTCGGCCTCGCAGGATGTCGTGTTTGATGCTTATCGCAGTGACTTGCTAACCGACCGCGAACGCGGGGCGGGTGCGGCATTGTCGGTGCTGGGTTATCGGCTGGCCATGCTGGTCTCGGGCGGGCTGGCGCTGATTCTTGCTGATCAATGGCTGGGCTGGCCTAATGCCTACCGGGTGATGGGCGGCCTGATGGCACTGGCCGCCTGTGTCAGTCTGGTGGTTCCTGGCCTGCCAGATCCGGTTCGCGCCCTGACCTCGGTGCGTAAGGAGTTGAGCGGGTTCGCCGCCATGATTCTGGCTGGCGTGGCGGTGATTGCGCTGGCCCGTTGGTGGGCGGCGCAGATCAGCTTCACCAGCGATTTCACCGAACTGGCTTTCAATTCGATTGCGATGGTGCTGGCCTGTGCTGCTGCGTTGATCGCCGCACGCCGTGTCGGCTTTCCTTCTTTTACCGAACCCTGGGACGCGTTTTTCAGCCGGCGCCAGGCATTCGCGTTGCTGGCACTGATTGTGTTTTACAAGCTGGGCGATGCTTTCGCCGGCAGTCTGTCCACGACGTTTCTCATTCGCGGCGCCGAGTTCACGCCGACCGAAGTTGGCGCAGTCAACAAGTTGCTGGGCCTGGGGGCCACCATAGTCGGCGCGCTGGCCGGTGGCGCCTGGCTGGCGCGCAAGCCGCTGTATCAGTCCCTGATGATTTTCGGTCTGTTGCAAGCCGTGTCCAACTTCGGCTACTGGCTGATTGCCATTCTGCCCAAGAGCTACGCCTTGATGGCTGCGGCTATCGGCCTTGAAAATCTCTGCGGCGGTATGGGCACGGCGGCGTTTGTGGCGTTCCTGATGGCACTGACTGACCGGCGTTATTCCGCCGCCCAGTACGCATTGCTGTCCGCGTTGTCTGCGGTCGGCAGAATTTACGTCGGGCCTGCTGCCGGCGTGATGGTGTCCGCATTCGGCTGGCCTCACTTCTTTCTGGTGACAGTGATTACGGCGCTGCCCGGGCTGGTTTTGCTGCGCTGGTTACGCCCGGCGGTGCTGGAGCTGGATGCCGGTCCGGGCGAGCCCGCGCGGAAATGATCGCTCGATTGAGCCGGGCTACACTTGCAGGCCGTTCTGTCAGATAAAGTGCAATGATTAATCGAATTGTTGATGATGTAGCCACCGCGCTGAGCGATGTTGCCGACGGTGCAACTGTACTAATTGGTGGTTTTGGTGGTGCCGGTAGTCCGACCCACCTGATCGACGGCTTGCTCGCTCAAGGTGCCCGGGACCTGACGGTGGTCGTCAACAATGCGGGCAACGGCGAGACCGGTCTGGCTGCACTGCTGAAAGCGCGCCGCGTGAAACGCATCCTGTGTTCGTTTCCCCGTTCTGCTGATTCCCATGTCTTTGATGGCCTGTACCGGGCCGGCGAAATCGAACTTGAGCTGGTGCCACAAGGAAACCTGGCTGAGCGACTGCGGGCAGCGGGTGCGGGCATTGGCGGTTTCTTTACCCCGACCGGTTTCGGGACTGAGTTGGCCAAAGGCAAGGAAGTGCGTCGCATCAACGGACGGGATCATGTGTTTGAGTCGCCCATTCACGGCGATGTCGCCCTGATTCAGGCCCGATGCGCCGACCGCTGGGGCAATCTTACCTACAGCAAGACTGCGCGCAACTTCAATCCGGTCATGGCGACGGCCGCTGCCTGTACAGTTGCTGAGGTGAAACAAGTCGTGCCGCTGGGCGAGATGGATCCGGAAGCCATCATCACCCCGGGGGTGTACGTCCAGCGAGTGGTGGTAACTGCCCCGGGAGAAACCGCATGAGTCAGATTCTTTCACCCGTCGCAGCGCTGGACAAAATCGCCAGCGTGAGCCGTCGAAAGCGCCCGGCGATCGCGGCCCGCGTTGCTCAGGACATTGCTGACGGTTCGTTTGTGAACCTGGGCATTGGCCTGCCCACTCTGGTCGCAAATCACTTGCCGGCCGACCGTGAAATCGTGTTGCAGTCCGAGAACGGCGTCCTGGGTATGGGGCCGGCACCGGCCGAAGGTCAGGAAGACCCCGACATGATCAACGCCGGCAAGCAGCCGGTTACGACTTTGCCTGGCGCATCATTTTTTCATCAGGCTGATTCGTTCGGCATGATGCGTGGCGGGCATCTGGATATCTGTGTTCTCGGTGCCTTTCAGGTTTCTGCCAGCGGCGACCTCGCCAACTGGAGTACCGGCGCTCCCGGCGCGATTCCCGCCGTGGGCGGGGCGATGGACCTGGCTGCAGGTGCCCGGGCCGTGTTCATCATGATGGAGCAACTGACCCGCGAGGGACAAAGCAAGCTGGTTGAGACCTGTACTTACCCGTTGACCGGTATTGGTTGCGTCTCCCGCGTCTATACCGATCTCGCCGTCATCGATGTGACCGAAGCTGGATTTCAAGCGGTTGAATGGGTCGAGGGACTGACATTTGACGACCTTGTCGCTTTGACAGCGGCGCCGTTGCTGCCGCCGCGCTAATTCATCAATTCACTTTTTATCAGGACAAAATCATGACTCAGGATGCTTTTATTTGTGACGCAGTCAGAACGCCGATTGGCCGCTTCGGTGGTTCATTGAGCGCCGTACGGACAGACGACCTGGGCGCGGTGCCCATTCGCGCGTTGCTCGAAAGAAATCCGGATCTTGATCCAGCCGCCGTAGAAGAGGTCTTTTATGGCTGCGCCAATCAGGCGGGCGAAGACAATCGAAACGTTGCGCGTATGTCAGCCCTTCTGGGCGGGTTGCCTGAAACGGCAGCCGGCGCGACGATCAATCGACTGTGCGGCTCCGGAATGGACGCAGTCGGCACGGCGGCCCGCGCGATCCGTTCGGGTGAGCTTGACCTGGTGATTGCCGGTGGTGTTGAGAGCATGTCGCGTGCGCCGTTCGTGATGCCCAAGGCTGCCACCGCGTTCAGCCGTCAGGCAGAAATCTACGACACCACGATTGGCTGGCGGTTTGTGAATCCGCAGATGAAATCGGCATTCGGGATCGACTCAATGCCAGAAACCGCAGAGAATGTGGCCGAAGAATTCAATATCAGTCGAGAAGACCAGGACGCTTTTGCGCTGCGCAGTCAACAGCGCGCCGCCGCAGCCCAGGCTGACGGTTCGCTCGCCCGCGAGATCGTTCCCGTCACCATAACGCCGCGACGAGGTGACCCGATCATTGTGGATACCGACGAGCATCCCCGGGCGACAACCGTTGAATCGCTGGCCCGCCTGAAAGGCGTCGTCAAAGCCGGCGGGACTGTTACCGCCGGCAATGCGTCGGGTGTCAATGACGGCGCGGCAGCGATCATCGTGGCCTCGGAGGCCGCGGTCAAACGATTCAACCTGAAGCCGCGCGCACGGCTGGTGGCAATGGCCACCGCCGGCGTAGCGCCAAGAATCATGGGCATTGGTCCGGCACCGGCAACCAAGCGTTTGCTGGAGAAAGCCGGTCTGTCGATTAGTGATATCGATCTGATTGAACTGAACGAAGCATTCGCCGCGCAAGGGCTGGCCGTCATGCGTCAACTCGGTTTACCTGATGATGCCGCGCACGTGAATCGTCTGGGCGGAGCCATTGCACTGGGCCATCCTCTTGGTATGTCTGGCGCCAGACTGGTTTTGAGCGCGGTCAGTCAGTTGGAGCAAACCGGTGGTAAGCGGGCGGTGGCCACAATGTGTATTGGCGTCGGTCAGGGAATCGCTTCGCTGATTGAAAGCCTCTGAGGGTCAGCGGGTGGCGAAACACCTTGTTATCGTCGGTGGCGGGTTCGCTGGCGCGTCAATGGCCGTACAGACGGCCCGCTACTCGCCTTACCCGCTCCAGATCACCATCGTGGAGCCGGCGGCCCAGCTTGGCCGCGGGCTCGCTTACGGTACCGACGATCCCGACCACCGGGTCAACGGCCCTTTTTATACCCATTCGATCGACCCGCTGGAGACCGGTCATGGCGATGACTGGGCTGCGCGAGTCGGTTTGCTGCGCGATGATCCGCAGGCGCAATGGGACACCGGGATTTTTCCGCGCCGCCGCGACTATGCCCGGTATCTGGCCGACTCGGTCGCTGAGCATGCTCAACGCAATCCGTCCGGTTCAACCATTACGCATCAACGCGACCGGGTAACCCGCCTCAAACCTCTCACCAGCGGTTGGCAGCTCAGCTTGGCGGCGGGCGGCTCACTGAAGGCTGACGAAGTGGTTCTGGCATTCGGTAATCCTGAGCCCAGGCTGCCGGCGTCTCTGAGGCCCTGGTCGGAGCATCCCGCGATGATTGGCAGTCCCTGGCAGCAGGCTGATCTACATGCCATTTCGCCGCAGGCCTCTGTCGTGATCATGGGGTCCAGTCTCACCGCGATTGATGTGCTGGCAACACTGGTCCGTCAGCAACACCAAGGGCCGATCACCGTGTTTTCCCGCCGCGGCCTGGCGCCCCGGCCACAGCGCCCGGCAGAGCCCCCGCCGTCTGACCCCCCGCCGGCAAGTTGGCTGGTTGACCGGATCAACGGCCCGGTCGCCGGTTTTTTGACCAAGACGCTGCGGCGTGAGCCGACCGCCCGTGCGCTGTTGCGCGCGGTGCGTCAGGAAATTGACCGGGTGACCGCTGCCGGCGCGGCATGGCAGGTCGGATTCGACGAATTGCGCGATGTCCTTTGGCAGGTTTGGCCTCGAATTCCGGTACAGGAGCAACAGCGGATTCTGCGGCGATTGCGTCCCTGGTATGACGTGCACCGGTTCCGCCTGTCACCACCGACCTATGCGGTGGTGTCGCCGGCCGAAGAATCCGGTCAGGTCCGCCATCTGGCCGCGCGGCTGCAAGAAATCAGAGCGATCGATGGCCGGCAACTCGAGCTATCGCTCCAACTCGCGTCAACCCCGGCTAACGAGCCCACCCGGGTACAGTGCGACGCGCTAATCAATTGCACGGGTCTTGATATCACCGCCGCGCCGGCTCCTGGCAGCCTGGCGGCCAGCCTGTTGGATGACGGCCTGCTCACGAGGCATCCGACCGGCCTGGGTTATCGGGTTGACGATCAGAACCGGGTGCTCGGGGCGGACCAGACGCCGCTGGCCGGCCTGCGCCTGATCGGCCCGGCTACTGCCGGTTGCTTTGGCGACCCGCTCGGCGCGATGTTTATCGCGGTACAGATTTATCGGTTCCTGCCGCAAATGCTGGCAGCCCATAACAAACCCTGACAGGAGAAAACATGGACGATCAAGCCATTTTCGATCACATCACCGCACTGGATGACGCCCGCCAGGCGGCCACAATCGCCAAGGCGTTCGACCAGGTTGAAGCCGTTTTAGGCTCGAGCCTGCGCTATGTTCACGGCAGCGCGACCGATGAAGACCGCTCTCTGTATCTTGAGCGGCTGCGCCAGGGATTTTACGACTACAAGGCCATGAAGCCGATCCGCCGGGACTTTCGCCGTTTTGGCGACACTGTTCTGGTGCACGGCGATATGCAGATTCACGTGATCGTCGACGGCACGGAAAAGAATTTCACGGGGCGATATCTCCAGGTTTGGGCCAAAGAAGGGGCTGACTGGAAGTTTGTTGCCTGGGAAACCACGCCAATACCTGCCGGATAGCCTTTAAAACCGGGGGGGGCTCAGCCTGCTAAACTTGCGGACCTTTTAAATCCCACTCCCACTCAGGCAGACAGGATCATGAACGACGAAGCCCTGGATCAGTTGTTTCTTTCCGCTCGCACGGCGAACGGCTGGCAATCAGGTGATGTAACAGACGCACAGCTCAAAGAGATCTTCGAGCTGACCAGAATGCCGCCTACTTCGGCTAATTGCCAACCAGTCAGGCTCGTATTTCTGCGCTCGCCCGAGGCAAAAGAGCGACTGCGGCCGGCTTTGTCACCGAACAACCTCGACAAGACTCTGAAAGCCCCGGTGGTGACGATCATCGCACACGACACGCAGTTTCAGGAGCATTTGCCGCGCCTGTTTCCGCATGCCCCGGATTTCAAAGACATGTTTGATGGCGAACAAAATCGCGAGAAACGTGAAGTTGCGGCAATGCGCAACGGGACCCTGCAAGGTGGGTATTTCATTCTTGCCGCGCGAGCCGTCGGCCTGGACTGCGGGCCGATGTCTGGTTTTGATAACCAGCTTGTAGACGAAGAGTTCTTCCCGGAAGGTCGGTTCAAGTCCAATTTTCTGTGCAACCTGGGCCGGGCAGACCCCGACAAAACCTTTCCGCGTAGTCCGCGTTTCGAATTCGACGAAGTCTGCAAAGTCTTGTAGCGCTCCGCTACAGCAGCCGCCGGCCGATGACCTGGGCCTGAATTTCCCCCGCTCCTTCAAAGATGTTCAGAATGCGGGCGTCGCACAGCAAGCGACTGATCTCATACTCAAGCGCATACCCATTTCCGCCGTGAATTTGCAGGCCGGTATCGGCGGCCGCCCAGGCGACCCGGGCACCCAGCAACTTGGCCATGCCGGCTTCCATGTCGCAGCGCTTGCCGAGATCTTTTTCTCGGGCGGCGAAATAGGTCAGCTCCCTGGCCATGACAGTTTCGGCCAGCATGAGTGCCAGTTTGTCGGCCACCCGCGGAAACTCAATCAGTTGTCTGCCAAACTGGCGACGGTCGAGCGCGTATCGGGTTGAGACATCGAGCACATCAAATGCGGTACCCAGCGCACGTGCCGCCGTTTGAATGCGCGCGCTTTCAAAAGTCTGCATGAGTTGCTTGAAGCCCATCCCCGGTTCGTCGCCGAGAATACTGCCCGCTGGCACCTGAAATCCGTCGAATCCGATTTCATACTCTTTCATGCCCCGATAGCCGAGTACTTCGATCTCGCTGCCCGTCATACCCTGTGCCGGGAACGGATCACTGACCGTGCCGCGTGGTTTGGGGGCCAGCAACATGGACAAGCCGCGGTAGCCACCGACCTCCGGGTTGGTCCTGGCCAGCAAGGTCATCATATCGCTGCGCGCCCCGTGCGTGCTCCAGGTCTTGTTGCCCTGAATCGACCAGGTGCCATCCTCGGCTTGAGTGGCACGGGTGACCAGACTGGCCAGATCGGAGCCGGTATCGGGTTCGGTAAAGACCGCGCATGGCAGAACCTCGCCCGCTGCAATACCAGGCAGCCAGCGCGCTTTTTGCGCGTCGGTTCCGTTCAGGTGAATCAGTTCGGCCGCAATCTCAGCGCGCGTACCCAGTGAGCCCACGGTCAGGTAACCGCGCGAGAGTTCTTCCGAAACAATACACATGGCCAGTTTGCCCATGCCCAGGCCGCCGTGAGCTTCAGGCACGGTGACACCGAACGCCCCCATCTGAGCCAGTTGCTCAATGACCGGCTCAGGGATCAACGCATCGGCCAGATGCCAACTGTGTGCATGCGGCCGAACCTGTTCTCGCGCAAAACGACGAAAAGTCTCACGCACCAGATCGAGCGATTCATCGCCGAGCCCCTCGGTGCCGTAGTCGTTCTCGCCGATACGTCTGGCCAGAGCCATACGGTTTTCCGGCGTATTGCCTTTGCCGAGCAGTTCGCGCACCGCTGGTGTTGCCGCCAGAACCGCCGCGGCGTCGGCGCAGCCCATATCGGCTGGCCTGAGCAATTCCAGTTGGGTCATTGGCAGCGCGCTACACAACTGCGAAAGATATTCTCCGGCCCCGATTGCGGCAATAAGTTGATCTGTCTGGCTAAGATTGCCGGCATCGCGAAGCCGGGTCACCCAGTGCTGGATCTCCCGCAATGCGTTGACATAAGTGCTGACCCAGGCGAGTCCGTGCACCGCACGTTGCGCCTGGTCGTGTGCTTCGAGAGGGCGTTGCGCCGCGCCGGCCGTCGGTGGGTTTGCAGTAATCTGGCCGACCAGATTTCCGACGGTCTGCCGCGCCGATTCAAAATAAGCCTGAGCTGCCTGATTGGCGCTGGGCAGGCTGTCAAATAGAAGACGTTCCATAAAGTCCTGTTGGTATTGCTGAAGGTTCAGCTGGCGTCAAAAGTCGATGCGTTGATAGGCTCAGTTGCTTCCGGCAACAATGCCACGTTCGACCAGAGAGCCGATTTCTCCGCTACTCAGGCCGATAATGTCCGCGAGCACTGCCTCGGTGTTTTCGCCTAATTTTGGCGCCGGCTGTACGGTTTGTCGCTCGCTTGTGGAGTACTGAGCGGGGCTGCCGGGCGTCCGGTAGGTTGCACCGCTGGGGTGTTGAATCTGGTCTATCAGCTCGCTGTCAGCCTGCATTTCCGGATGACTCAAGACGGTATCGCGCAGGCTCTGGTACGGACCCCAGCAGACTTCGTGAGCTTCGAACTTCTCGCTGACTGTCGCAAAGTCGAGTTGCGAAATCGCCTGGGCGATCAGCGGGTTGATCGCATCGCGGTGGGTAAAGCGAAAGCCTTCATCCTTGGACAGATCGACACCGTGCTCCTGTTCGATCGCCTGTATACCCTCACCGATATTGAGTGAAGCGATAAGTCCGCGCCATTGCTTCGGTGAGATGGCGACTGCCATTACCCGTCGCCCGTCCCGGGTCAGAAAGTCACGCCCCATCGCGCCGAATACCTGATTGCCCAGGCGGGGGCGTTCTTCATTCAAGACCTCGACTTCGGCAATTTGTCCGAGTGCGCCAAGCGCACTAAACGCGACATTGGACAGCGGCATGGCAATTTCCTGTCCCTGACCGGTGGCGCGTCGGTATCGTTCAGCGGCCAGCAGGTTCATGGCGCCGAGGGCGCCGGTCAATAGATCCCAGGCAGGTAAGACATGGTTGACTGCTTCTGGCGGCTGGTCGGGTTGGTCCAGTGTGTCCGGACCGGTGCTGTAGGGATAACCGGTGACCGCGTTGATGGTGAAGTCCAGACCGCTACGACCATCGGACCAGCCCTGTACCCGCATGGTGATCAGGTCGGCTCGCAGCGCGGAGAGTTTTTCATGAGACAGAAAACCGTCGCGCGGAAAATTGGTCACGAACAAGCCGGCTTCTTCGCCGGGTGCTGTAATGAGTCTTTGGGCCAGTTCACGTCCTTCCGGATCGCGCAGGTTCAGCGCGACAGACGATTTGCTCTTTTGCAAACCCTCCCAATACAAGCTGGCTTGATCAAGCTTGGGCCAGCGCCGATAGTCCAGACCGCCGCCAATCTGGTCAATTCGAATCACCTGGGCACCCAGTTGGGCCAGGTGCATACCCGCTGACGGCGCGGCCACAAACGAAGAGGCTTCGATAATTCGCAGGCCGGACAAAATTTGATACATGGTGTTTGCTCAATAGAAGAAAAATTTTTTGATCTGAGGACTTGAAAGCCGATTCTGGAAGCTCAATTTGAGTCTCGTAAGGGCAAACCAAGACAGCTTGAAAGTCCTTTAGTAGACCCCATTTATAACCTATTGTTTGTTTTGACGGAGTTAGCCATGAATCAAGTCACCACTATTGATCCTTTTGCAGACGTCTTTCCCGGCCTGTTTCGTGGGTTTGTCCAGCCAGGTCGTCGGTTCGGCGATTCTGTGACGCAGACGCAACCCCTGAAGATTCGTATGGACGTCACCGAGACTGAAACCGCCTATGTTGTCCATGCTGAAATGCCTGGTGTCACCAAGGAAAATATCGACGTAAAAATCGATGGCGCACAAGTGTCGGTTTCCGCCAAGCTTGAAGCGCGCACCAAAACCGAAGGGGAAACCGTGCTGCGCGAAGAGCGTTATTCAGGCGAAATGAGTCGTGTGTTTACGCTCGCCAGCGAGATTGACGAAGACGCGGCGAACGCCCGGTTTGAAAACGGTGTGCTCGAACTCACCCTGCCCAAGAAGGCGGCTGCCGCCGCGCGGCGACTGGCCATCAACTAAGGCTGAGTGTTAAGTTCTAAGCGTTGAGCGCTTAAACCGGCATGGCGTGCGTAGAAGTCGCCGTGCCGGTTTCCGGCTCTGTCGCGGCCAGTGCGTCGGCGGCTTCCGCTACGGCAAGCGCCTCGTTAAACGCATCTCTGATTTCCCGCATCACATTCATGCTTTCCTTGCTGATGCTTTCATCGTCAACATGATGATGCTCGGCAATGATGAATCCGCGGAGTTTCTCGCCATTCGTTAATGGCAGGTAGACAAAACTGCGGCAATGCGGATGGGCCCGCTTGAACCATAACGGCAAGCGGTCCTGAATTCTTGCGGTGGCGCTATTGGCAATATAGGCATCAATCCGATTCTGACTGGCTTTGCTGATCAGGTCGTCATGCTTGATGCTGATCTCACGGGCCTTGTCGAACACCGCCGGCTCAGGGGCAATCCAGGCCGGGAACAGCAAGTCATCATCTGATGGCATCAAATAGCAGGCCACGCTGTCATAGCCGACGGCCATCCGGAACCCATCAAACAGAAACGGCCCGACCCTCGAAACCGTTCTTTCGCGACGGGTTGGCAGGCGCGGCACCGGTTCGCCCGGTATTGGTTCCGCTTTGCGATACAAGCCGTCGTTTTCGGCCCGATTGTAGTGCGGGATGAATTTGTTCAAGTCACCGAGCACGCGGTTCAGGCGAATGCAGATCTGGTCGGTATCGGTTTCCTGTGGCGCTTCAAAGCGCTCATAGATAGAGGGCGCGGGTATCGGCAGCGTCCGCCGGATGACGCCGGTGATATCTAGCCGGGTCGGTAAATACCAGAATGACTCTGTCCGGTCTGTTCTTCTGAGAACCGGCTGCAGCAGTTGCGAAACCATCAGTTTTTCTGTGGGGTTGCTTGCGGAGCGCTCCAGACTGATAGCTTCGTAAGCCGACTGTTCCAGCATGGCTTCCAGCCGTGGTGTGTCTATATCCATGACGTGTCCGTAGCGGCGGACGATCTCAAGGATGGCCGCGTCTCGCTCGGACTGAGTGTCGAGCCGCACACACTGGGCTACGTCGTTAGCCAGGCCAACGCCAATCGGGAGCCAGTCGCGCGCGGCCATGGCCGGCGAGTGGCGTTGGCGTGATCTTGAAATAGTATCCAGAACCGCGGTGGGCAGTGACCAGGATTCGATAATCTGGCGCCCGAGCGTGCCGGGTTCGGTGGCGAACAGTTCGCGAAAGACGCTGTCGTACAGGCCGGGTTTGTATTTTCTGACGGTCTTGAGCGCACAGACTTCGTCGGGGGCCTGCATGGCGCAGACGATATCCGGCAGATGACTCAGAATAACCGCGACCGCGCCCTCATCAGACACCATCGGATTGCGGGTGTCCAACAGATTGCGTGCGAAGCAGGCGGCGAAAACCGTCTGCGCGATCGCCATGGACGCCATCGGCGAAATTTTCTCATTGCGTTCGGATCTCTCGCGCATCACGGTTGATTGATGACGGACTTCATCATTGCCAAGCAAAGTGATTGCGCGGTGCATCGAAACGACATTGGCGCGGTCCCGGGTTTCGTAGGCGGAACCGTTCACAATTCTAAGCAGGCGGATGACCAGTGCCGGGTCGCTAAGTGCGAGCTGCACCATCGTATCGACTTTGCCCTCGATATCGTTGGCGGCAGACGCGAGGCGACGTGGCGCATCGCCAAGCGGGGGCAGATCGCGCTGCGACTCTATAGCCGATCGCAATCGCTGGTAAGCCTGTGAGGCTTCCGGCGTACTGCTCTCGTCAGGTGCATTGGATAGACTTTCTGACATCGTTCAATGTTATGACCGCAAGCGTGTTCGCCAACTGGCAAATTGACCGGTTTTAGTGCCGTATTAAGATGCTTGCCTCTTTCTCTTTGCGTACAACCTGATGCTGACTTTCGCTGTTGCCGTGTTTTTCCTGTTGATTACACCAGGGCCCGGCGTTCTTTCAACTGCCGGTGTTGGCTCTGGGTTCGGTTATCGGGCAGGCCTGAAGTATCTGATCGGGTTGTTTATCGGGACCAATCTTGTGGCGCTGGCGGTCGTCAGTGGTATGGCCGCGGTAGCCCTGTCAATCCCGGTGCTGCGAATTGTGCTGTTGGTTGCCTCGGCTTCTTATCTGGTCTATCTGGCGTTGCGAATTGCTTTATCCGGAGCGAACGTCGCGTTCATTGCGGCCCGGAAAGCGCCGGGCGTCTTTAACGGCGTTATTGTTCAGACGATCAATCCAAAAGCGTACGCGGTTAACACGGCCTTGTTTACTGGTTTTGCTTTCTGGCCTGACAGTTTGCTGATCGAGACGTTGATTAAATTCGCCGTCATCAACATCATCTGGATTCCGATCCATCTGCTGTGGCTTGCCGCAGGCGTCAGTCTGCGCAAACTGGCTTTGTCCGGCAAGATGCAGTTCGCGATAAATCTGGTCATGGCCGGATCGATGCTGATTGTGGTTGGCCTGGCGGCCTGGTCGCAAGGGCTGACTTTCTGATCCCCTGCTACGATTGACGCTTGTTGAACGAAAATACCAGGAGCGAGACGATGATTCATGTAGTAGCCCTTATTACTGCCAAGCCCGGCCGCCGGGAAGATATCCTGACGGAATTCCGCGCCAACATCCCGGCGGTACAAGCTGAGGACGGATGTATCGAATATGGTCCGGTGATTGATGCAGACGGTGTTGGCAGGTTCCAGACCCAACTGGGCGAGGATACATTCATGGTCGTCGAGAAATGGGCTTCGCTTGATGCGTTGAAGGCTCACGCGGTCGCCCCTCACATGGCCGCTTATGCCGCCAAGGTCAAAGACCTGATTGCAGACCGCGTTATTCATGTGCTGACACCGGCTAGCTAAAGCAAAGCAACGACCGCAATGCAGCGCGTGATGAAGACACCCGGTCAATGAACAACGATCAATTCAGGCGCTGGATGCATCGCGCTGCCGACTGGAGCGCCGATTATCGCGAGCAGTTGCCGCAGCGGCCGGTCCGGGCGCGGGTGCAACCCGGGGAGGTTCTGGCTGCACTTGCGGCCACTCCCCCGGAGCAGCCGGAAAGCTTCGAGTCCATATTCTCGGACTTCGAGAGCATCATTCCGGATGCCATGACACACTGGCAGCATCCCCGTTTTTTTGCCTATTTCCCCTCGAATGCCGCGCCACCGGCGGTGATTGCTGAGCAACTCGCTGGCGCTATCGCCGCGCAGGGAATGCTCTGGCAGACCTCGCCTGCGCTCACCGAACTGGAGATTCAAATGGTGGCCTGGCTGGCGCAGGCCACCGGACTGCCAGATCGCTTCAAAGGCGTGCTGCAAGACACTGCGTCAACCGCAACCTTGTGTGCGGTGTTGACCATGCGTGAGCGGGCGCTGCAATGGCAGGGCAACCAAAGAGGACTGGCCGGGCAGGCTCGGATCAGGATTTATGCGTCTACCCAGACCCATAGCTCGATTGATCGCGCCATGTGGATAAGCGGCATCGGCCAGGACAATCTGGTCAAGATTCCTGCTGCCCGGACCCATCCCTGGCCGATAGACATCGCCGCCGCCAGACAGGCAATTCGCGCCGATCGCGCCGCGGGGTTGATCCCGGCGGGCATCATCGGTTGTGTGGGCGGCACCTCGATTGGGGGTAGCGACGATATCGCGGCGCTCGCGCAATTGGCGCGGGAAGAAGATTTATATCTGCATGTTGATGCCGCCTGGGCCGGTTCGGCAATGATCTGCCCTGAGTTCAGAGACCTGTGGGCCGGTGTAGAGCATGCCGATTCAATCGTTTTTAATCCGCACAAGTGGCTTGGCGTCCCGATGGAGTGTTCGGCGCACTTTGTTGCCGACCCTGATTCTCTGGTCCGCACGCTGGCTATTCAGCCCGAGTACCTGAAAACACATGGCCAGGACGGCCTGGTTAATTTCAGTGAATGGTCGGTTACCTTAGGCCGCCGGTTTCGGGCACTGAAGCTCTGGTTCCTGATTCGTCATTACGGCCTGAGTGGTCTGCGCGAAATGATCCGCAATCATGTGCGCTGGTCGCAGGCACTGGCGGGCCAGATTGCCAGCCAGCCAGACTTCGAGCTGAGCTCGGAACCGGTTTTGTCGCTGTTCAGTTTCCGCTACCGTCCTGCCCGTTTTGGTGCGCCAGGCGAGCCGTTAAGCGAGAGTGCCTGCGCCGAGCTGAACCAACTGAACCTGCAATTGCTGGAAGCGATCAATAGTGACGGGCGGACCTATCTAACCCAGACCCGGCTCGATCAGCATCTGGTCATTCGGTTTCAGGTGGGTCCGTTTGAGTGCACCGAGAGCGATGTGCAACAGGCCTGGAGCGCTGTGGCCGAGTTGGCCCGGCGGCCGTAACCGGCCGCCGCTGGCCGGGGGCTTAGTCGTCCGGACAGTCTTTCTTGTACAGGCTGCCCGAGCCAAAGAAGAATACGCCCAGGTATTGACTGTCGAGCGGTTTGCCCTGAATCGAGGTGTCCTCGGCGAGCACATAAATCGTGGTGGCGCCATTGACGTCTTGCAGGCCGGCCAGGACTGCCGTCGGTTCTGCTGATTCGCTCAATACCGTCTTGAGCGCCGCTTCCGGGACGGCTTGCAGCGGGGTTGCCGGGGTTAGCCAGCCTTTCTCGCCCCAGGAAGACAGTTCGAAGCTTTCATCATCCTGTTCGGTAATTTTCAGGCTGACAGGCTCATTGGCACCGGTGGCAAAACACCCGGTAAGCATTTCAGCAGGTTTTTCCGAGCAGCCGGCGACCAGCAGACTGGCGCAGACGGCAACGAGCGAGACGGCTTTCATGTGAGGCTCCGGGAGAAAACACCTATTGTATTAGACCGATGCGTGGCCGACGGCGTAAAAGTGATCGAAAGTGTGAGTTATCCGGTTTTGTGACAAGGTTGGCAGCCTTGGCTCTTCAGCTGTCCGGGGGCTGACTGGGCCGTAAGGGGGCGGTTCGTGACCCGACGGAGTTATGCCCTGACGACTCTTTTGATTGCGACGGAGATTGATATGCAACGACGACGTTTCCTTTCTTTTGGCCTGCTGGCGGTTCCCGTGGCGGCCGTGACCGGGTTGGCCCTGACGCCTCAACGGGAGTCAGCGCGTGCGGCGCAGGCTGCCGGAACCATCGATCGCATTGAAAAGTCGGCTGAGCAGTGGCGCGAAATACTGACGCCGGCCCAGTTCAAAATCTTGCGCGAGGAGGGGACGGAGCGACCGTTCACCAGTGAACTCAACGATGAGAAAAGGGCGGGGCTGTTTGTCTGCGCTGCTTGCCGCCTGCCGTTGTTTGATAGCGCTGCGAAATACGATAGTCGCACCGGCTGGCCCAGCTTCTGGGAAGCATTGCCAGGTGCAGTGGCGACCAAGACAGACTTCAAGATGATTCTGCCGCGCACTGAATATCACTGTGCCCGTTGCGAAGGGCATCAAGGGCATGTGTTCAACGACGGGCCGCAACCGTCGGGCAAGCGCTATTGCAACAACGGACTGGCGTTGGCCTTTGTTCCGGCATGAACAGGCCGATGTTGGTTCTCGCCTTGATCGGTGTTGCTGGTGTACTGACTTTGTCACTACCGTTAACGGGTTTCGGTCCGACGGGTGGGCAGGCCAAGGCTGCTGATAAAGGGCTCGCTGAACGCGCGCCAGTCGGGCCCGGTCAGACACGTGCCATTTTCGCCGGCGGTTGTTTCTGGTGTATGGAGAAGCCGTTTGATGATCTTGACGGTGTTGTTTCAACCCAGTCGGGGTATATCGCCGGGCAGACGGAAAATCCGACTTACCGGGAAGTGTCTGCTGGCAGCACCGGCCATACGGAAGCCGTCGAAGTGGTTTTCGACCCCGGCAAAGTCAGCTATGAGCAGTTACTTGAAGTCTTCTGGGTCAATATCGATCCGACCGTGAAAGACCGGCAATTCTGCGACCGGGGCTCGCAATACCGCAGCGGTATTTTCCCGATCAATGATGAACAGCAGAAACTGGCGACTGAGTCGCGTGATGCCTTGTCTGAAACCAAGCCGTTTGAGGCTGAGATCGTCACTGAAATTACGCCGGCAACGACCTTCTATCCGGCCGAGGTATACCACCAGGATTACTACCTCAAAAACCCCATCCGCTATCGGTTCTACCGTAACGGTTGTGGGCGGGATCAGCGCCTGGCTGAACTCTGGGGTGATGCCGCAGGTCACTAGTTAGCGTCGGCAATCTGCAAGGCTTCGGTAAACACTCTTTCGAGATGGGCGTGTTCGGCCTGATTGCCGACGCCGATTCGAATCGTCCGGTTTAACGGGGCAACTCCAGGCATTCGGACAAACACACCGAGGTCTTGTAGCGATATCCGCAAGCGGTTTGCACGGTCAGGATCGCCCATATCCAGAGCGACAAAATTGGTTGCCGACGGTAGCGCAGTTAACTGATGGCGCCTGGCCAGAGAGCTGATTTTTTCGCGTCCGGCCGAGACCTGACTGATGGACCCGGCCAGGAAGTCGGCATCCTGTAGTGACGCCAGCGCCGCCGCCTGGGCCAGGCGATTCACACCGAAGTGGTTGCGAATCCGGCTGAGGCCGTTGATCAGGTCGGCATGGGCAATCGCATAGCCAATTCGCAGACCCGCCATCCCGTGTGCCTTGGAAAAAGTGCGCAGCCGGATGACCCGGTCATTGCTGGTATCAATCGGGGGCAGGGTGCCGGCAGGCGCAAACTCAGCATAGGCCTCGTCCAGGACCAGTACCCGCCCGGCCGGTATCTGTTCGATCAAACGGTCGATCGTCTGTGCGTCATGCCACGACCCCATCGGGTTGTCCGGGTTGGCCAGGTATATCAGCGGGGGCTGGCATTGTTCGGCCTGGGCCAGCAGCCCGTCCGGATCTTCGTGATCATTCAGGTAGGGAACCGGTTTCAGCACGCCCCCAAAACCGGCGACGTGATAGTTGAAGGTTGGGTATGCGCCGAGTGAGGTTACGACCGACTGACCGGGCGACACCAGCATGCGGACGATAAGACCCAGCAGGCAGTCAATTCCGGCGTCTACACAAATCTGATCAAGACGAACTCCGTGTTTCTCGGCAAGAGCGCAGCGTAAGTCGAAATTTTCCGGGTCGCCATACCAGGCGGCATTGGCAACTTCACCGGCAATCGCCTGGGTTGCTTTCGGGGACATGCCAAAAGCGCTTTCGTTCGCGCCAATTCTGGCAGTAAAAATCTGGCCGGTTTGTCGTTCAAGTGTTTCCGGTCCGACAAAGGGAACCGTGGCGGGCAGGGCGCTTACGAGTGGGGTCAGTGGGATACTCATACAGGTCACCGTCAAAATTCGTGCGAAATGGTATAACGGCTTGCACCATTGGCCCAGTGGTTTTAGCGGTGCCGACTGTAAAGACCAACAAGAGAGACCAGGATGAGTCAGACCATTAGCTTGCGAGAGATCGCCCACGCGCGCTCTGGTGAGAAGGGCCGGCATGCCAATATTGCAGTCATTGCCTATCATGAGAGTGACTACGATCTGCTGAAGGAACAGGTGACTGAAGCTGCCGTCGCCAGGCTTTACGGCGCGGTGGCCCTGGGTGGTGTGGAGCGCTTTGAAGCGCCGGCAATCGGCGCGTTGAACTTCGTCCTCCACGATGCGCTGGATGGCGGTCGCTCGCGCACGATCGCATTCGAGGAATCCGGCAAAGCACTGTCCTCGCTGATCCTGAGCTTGCCGATGACTGTCGCTGATGATTACGTCGGCCGGGCCGCTCAGGTTGCATTGAATGGCTTTGAGAGAGGCGGTATCGGCGCAGCCGAGGCGGCTGGTCAGGCGACTGACCGACATGCGAAAGACGCTGTCCGCCTGGGCAGTGCAACCGGCTGGTCCCGGGACAGGTATGAACCGGCACTGGCTCTGATCGAGCGCGGCGACGTGGATTACCTTGGGTTCGACTCGATGTCGGAAATCACCATGAGTGCCGCCCAGGTGGCGCGTGGCGCAGATCCAACTCTCCCCGGCTACGACCCGTCGCTTGAAACCCGGCTGGCGCCGCTGTTGAAACCGGCGATGGATCGCGGGGTTCGGCTGGTGACGAATCAGGGCTGGCTTGATCCGGTTGCGGCCGCACAACGAATCGTCGAACTGGCTGAATCACAAGGCATCAAGGGACTCAAAGTGGCAGCAGTGACCGGCGGGCAGTTAACTGACCAGATCGCTGACATGGGCTTGAACTTTGTCGAAACCGGCGAGCCGGTTGCGGCTCGTCGTGATCAGCTGCTGTCTGCCGAGACCTATCTGGGGGCACGCACGATTGCCCGGGCGCTGGATGAAGGAGCGCACATCGTCATTACGACGCGGATTGCCGATGCTTGTGTTTACCTCGGGCCTCTGATGCATGAATTCAACTGGGCGGCAGATGACGTTCATGCCATGGCGCGCGGGATGGTGATCGGCCATCTGATGGAGTGCGGGTGCCAGGTAAGCGGTGGTTACTTCGCAGACCCCGGCTACAAGAACGTCCCCGATCTGCACAACGTCGGCAACCCGATTGCCGAAGTTTCCGCCAACCGGACCCTGATCACGAAATTGGCCAATACTGGTGGTCTGGTGTCGCCAGCCACCTGCAAAGAGCAATTGCTTTACGAAGTCCAGGACCCGGCCAACTATCTGTGCCCGGACGTGGTGGCTGATTTCACCCGGGTCCGGTTTGAGCAGGCAGGCCCCGACCGTGTTGAGGTGTTCGTGGATCAGGCCGGTAAGCCGGCGCCGCCGACACTGAAGGCGCTGATCGGCCTTCGCGAAGGCTTCATGACCGAAGAGATGGTGTTGTTTGCGGGGCCAGGGGCGGCCGGGCGGGCGGCATTGACCGAGCAGGTTCTGCGCAAGCGATTCGAGATGATTCAGTTAGAGGCCGAACAGATCCGGTTTGACCATCTCGGGGTCAACAGTGTCCATCGCGAGGCTTCCCCGGCCGGACCCGACGATCCCTATGAGGTGATCTTGCGAATCGCCGTCAAGACCCGTACTCGTGAGCAGGCGGAAAAGCTGCGCCTCGAAATTGATCCGATGGCGGTCAATGGCGTGGCAGGAACGGGTAAGTGGGCGACCAGTTCGCAAGGCTCGCGTTTGCAGGCAATTGTTGGCCTGGACTCTGCACTGGTGCCGCGTGAAGCGGCGACTGAAACCCTGCATTGGTTCAGCAGTTGAGTCCTCGCCGCTAATCAGACCAACGGAACCCTGATGAAACTGATCACTGAGTCACAGATTGCCAAAGTCACCCATTGGCCGCTAATTATTGACGCGCTGCGCGCCGGGCATTTGCTTGAGCCGGCCAAGCTTGGCGATACCCTTTTGTCGGAAGGCGATCGAAAAATGCTGGTGCGCTCGGCCTGGGTTCCAGGGGTTGGGGCCGGCGTGAAAGCAGTGACTGTATTTCCGGATAATCCGGCTCGGTCTCCCTCGCTGCCATCCGTGCAGGGACAGGTCTTGTTGTTTGATCGTGAGACCGGCGCTATCGCCGCGTCGCTGCCGGGTGAACCCATCACGCAATGGAAGACTGCGGGTGACTCTGCGTTGGGGTCGCAGTTGCTGTCGCGTCCTGACTCCCGGGTAATGTTGATGATCGGTGCCGGCGCAATGGCTGAACCCTTGATTCGCGCGCACCTGAGCGTGCGACCCGCGATCGCCAGCGTATTGTTGTTCAATCGCAGTGCCCCCCGGGTCGGCGAGCTGGCACGCCGGCTCACTGATCTTGCCCCGCAGGTCAGTGTGGTGACGGACCTGGCTCAGGCTGTTGCCCGCGCCGATATTGTCTGTTGTGCAACCTTGTCGGTAGACCCGCTGATTGAAGGTCGCTGGTTGAAGCCGGGCACCCATGTAGATTTGGTTGGCGCGTATACACCGCAGATGCGCGAAGCTGATGACGCCGTGCTTCAGCGTAGCCGGGTGTTCGTCGATTCATTCGAGACAACGGTCGGGCATATCGGTGAGATCCAAATACCTCTGGACAGTGGCGCCCTCAGACTCGCCGATATTCAGGGCGATTTGTACGCCTTGGTCCAGGGGCGGCAGGCGCGCAATCACGCTGACGAGATCACCGTATTCAAGAACGGCGGTGGGGCTCATCTTGATGTCATCGTGGCCAGCGCGATTGCGGCAGCGGCCACGACAGACTGATGGGTCGGCCAAACTGACGAACGGTTACATTCGTGCGATGAACCGTTGATTAGTTATGGGGCATTTCAGCCGATCAATGAAAGAATGATTGATTGTTGACTCAACCCCAGCAAATGGTTTGAAACGCTCCCCCAAAAAGCCCTCGGCGCAACCGCCCGGGGCCCTTGATCTGTATCTGACACCCGTCGATGGCCAGCGTGTCCGCTTTCAGCGTACTTTGCTGGCAACCGGGACGGCTTTGGGCGTGCTGGTGCTGATCTGCGCGATGTATCTGGCGCAGATGCTTTCCGCCCCGGCGACAATCCTGGCGGCAATTACGGTTGTGGTGGGAAGCGTGATTGTTCATATGCTCCTGGTGACGCAGCTTAATAAGCGCTTCTCAGACCCGAGTATGACCAAACTGCAAACTATGTCAGCAGTTGCAACCATGATTATGGTTGCTTATATGGCGACACCGGTTGGGCACGGCGTGGCTTTGCTGACCATACCCAGCATCTTTGTTTTTTCCAGCTTTCGTTTCGGATTCAAAGAGTTGCTTAAGCTTAGCGGTCTTATCCTGACGCTGGCGATGATTGAATTTCTGGTGCGATTCGACCTGGGACGGGCCGCTGGCGCCGCCGGCGCGGCGGTACACCTGATTGCTCTGGCGATTGCCTTGACAACTCTGTCAATGGTTGGCGGCCAGTTCAATGATATGCGCCGGCGCAATCGAGCCGAACGGGCGATCTCCCATGTGGCAATGACCCAGCTGAGTGAGGCCGTTGTGACGGTCGAGAAAACCGGCAAAGTCCGCTTCATGAATGAGGGCGCGCGCGCACTGTTCAGCCTCAGTACCGAGCATGAGCACTCAATCGATATTGATGGGCTTTGTCAGTTTACGGATCAGCCGCCGTTAGGCGAAACCCTGCGTGAGCTGGCTGAAAAACTTGATAACAACTCCCGGCTTGCACAGGACGCGGCCTCAACAGCTGAACTGGTCGGCGGCGCGATCCGTCGTCGCGACGGTCAATACCGGTTCATCCGCTTGTCGGTATCGCCATTGCTGCACCAGAGCGGTTCTGTTGACGGGTTTGTTCTGGTGGTTCGAGATGTTTCCGATGCCCAGCAGTTAATGGAAGAGCTCCAACACGCGGCAACCCATGATGTGTTGACTGGCTTGTTGAATCGGCGCGGCTTCATCAGCGCTTTGCAAGAACGTCTCGGTGATTCAGAGAGTCTCGTCGATGATGTCAGTGTGATTGCAATTGACCTCGACCAGTTCAAGATGGTCAACGATGCCTGCGGTCATGATGCTGGCGACGATTTGCTCAGAGTCGTCGCAACCATGATGCGTAGTACCGTGCCGGGCGACACTCAACTTGCTCGTCTCGGTGGCGACGAGTTCGGCATTATCTTGACCGGTGCGCCGTTGCCCCAGGTAGAGTTGATCGCCAATCGACTGATCCGGGAGTTTGCCGAATTGCGTTTTGTGCGTCAGGAACGCAGTTTCAAAATCGGTGCGAGTATCGGTATTGCGCAACAGTCGGTTGATTGCCTTGATGCCCAGTCATTACTCTCCAGGGCTGACTCAGCATGTTATCTGGCGAAACAGCGTGGGCGTAACTGCGTGCAGCTCTATTCACTTGGTGACGTTGAAGTATCGCGTCATCAGCGAGATATGAGTTGGGCGTCCCGAATTGGGGATGCTCTTGAACAGCAGCGCTTCGTCTTGTTTGCTCAACGAATTACCCCGTCTGTCGTGACGGCTGATGAGCGCGACCATTTTGAAGTGTTGATTCGCCTGATCGATTCAGACGGTACTGTGGTCGAGCCCAGTGCCTTTTTGCCTGCAGCCGAAAGGTTTAATCTGATCAGTGCGATTGATCGTGAAGTCATCCGACTGGCGATGCTCGCGCTGGCCGAAATGCGTCGGGATCGGCGCCAGCTTCCGTTTATTTCGATAAACCTGTCGCCCTCAAGTCTGCGTGATCGGAGTCTTCTGACTCACATCGCCAATTCATTGATCGAATTCGAAGTGCCCGGCAGTCAGATTACCTTTGAACTGACGGAAACTGCTGCGATCTTTGATCTCGATCAGGCCCAGCGTTTCTTTCAGGGGCTGAAAGATCTCGGCTGCCGGGTTGCTCTTGATGACGTGGGCAGTGGCTTCAACTCGTTCTACAACCTGCGTCAGTTGCCAGTAGATCAAATCAAGATTGATGGCAGTTATGTTCGCAGCGTTTGTGAAAACCCGCTTGACCTGGCGTTTGTCGAATCCATCCAGCGGATCGCCTCGATTCTGCAAGTACAAACAGTTGCCGAGTTTGTCGAGAATGATGAGATTCGAGCGACGATGACCAGCATTGGCGTGGACTTTCTGCAGGGCTATGGCCTGCATAAGCCCGAACCGCTGGATGCAGCGGCCCGGGTGCCACTCAGGCCCGAGCCGATTGCCCGGGCGATTAGTGCCTCGGAAGCCGGCCAGGACGCGTCTTAGGCCAGTTAGGCTCCTGACGCAGGATGCGGCCGGGCGGTTGCGGTCATGCCGCCACAGTTGCGGGCGAATTTTGTCTAAATGCAAAATTTGGGCTGTATTTGCCCCGGGATCAATGGAAATATAAGACTCTGCCGTCTGTTGAGACCCCCTAACCAATAATGAAGGCTCCTCATCTGCCAGGTTTACTGGATTTCTACCTGGATCCTGTCGATAGTCAGCGTCTGCGTTTCAAGCGCACGATGATGGCGACAGTCTGCGCATTCGGCATGATTGGATTGCTGTTGATGATGTATTTGAACAGCATGTTGACGAGCAAGAGCCTGGCCTGGTCGATCGGTGCTGTAAGCACTGTGATTGTGGTGACTCATTTGCTGCTGGCAACGGGTATTAACCGACGCTTTGCCGATCCAAGCATGACGAAACTGCAAACCGTGTCGGCGACACTGACGATGTTGTTCGTGGCCTACCAGGCGACGCCAGAAGGACACGGGATAGCCGTTTTAACGATTCCGATTGTTTTCGTCTTTGCGAGCTTCCGGTTTGGATTCTGGTCGTTGCTGGGTCTTGCGTCTTTGTTGATGTTGCTGGCAATCATTGAAACCGGATTTCGATTCGATTTCGGTGCCGACGAAGCGGCCGGTCAGGGAGTCGTGCAGTTGTTCTCGCTGGCCATTGCCTTGCTGACCTTGTGCATGGTTGGTGGCCAGTTCAATGACATGCGGCGGCGCAACCGCGCGCAGCGCGCAATCTCGCATGTTGCGATGACCCAACTCAGTGAGGCGGTGGTCACGATAGACAACGAAGGGCGCGTGCGTTTCATGAATAAAGGGGCGCGCGACCTGTTTGGCACGCACGACAGCCAGGAGTCGCACCCGCTGATTGATCACTTGTGCGAGTTTGCTGATCAACGGCCGTTGAGCGAGACATTGAAATACCTGGCGACCAGAGTAAACAATCGACGCCGAGCGGTGAGCAACGCGGCGGCGGTCAGTCCCGAGATGATTGGCGGCACGATCGCCAGGGCCAATGGCGAGCACCGGTTTATCCGCTTGTCGATCTCACCATTGTTGCAGTATTCCGGTCAAGTCGATGGTTTCGTTCTGGTGGTGCGCGATGTTTCTGATGCGCAGCGGCTGATGAAAGAGCTGGAGCATGCGGCAACCCATGATGTTTTGACTGGTTTGCTGAACCGACGCGGGTTTATCAATGCCTTGCAAGTGACGCTGGGTGGGCCTCAGTCGCCTGGGCTCAGGACCAGCGTGATCGCGATTGATCTGGATCAGTTCAAAATGGTTAACGATGCCTGCGGGCATGATGCTGGCGACGATCTGTTGCGTAACGTCGCCTCGATGATGCGCAATATCATTCCGGAGACAGCGCAGCTGGCGCGGCTCGGCGGTGATGAGTTCGGCATTATTCTGACCAACACGTCGCTGCAACAAACTCAGTCCATATCGGATCTTCTGATCCAGGAATTTCGTGCGCTGCGTTTCGTGCGTCAGGGGCGTAGCTTCAAGGTTGGTGCGAGCCTGGGTATTGCTCAGCAGACCGACGATTTGCGTGAGGCTCAGTCTTTGTTGTCGCGGGCTGATTCAGCCTGTTATCTGGCCAAACAAAAAGGCCGGAACTGCGTTCAGGTCTATACGCTTGGTGATGTCGAAGTGTCGCGCCATCAACGCGATATGAGTTGGGCGACACGCATCAATGAAGCGCTGGAGCAGCATCGTTTCGTCTTGTTTGCCCAGCGGATAAGCCCCTCTCAGGTGCGCGAGGCCAGCCATCCTCATTTTGAGGTGTTGATCCGGATGGTCAATCCGGACGGCAGTATCGTGCAACCGGGCACGTTCATGCCGGCTGCCGAACGCTTTGATCTGGTCAGCGCAATAGATCGCGAGGTTATTCGGTTGGCGATGTCGGCGCTGTCGGTCATGATGAAGCGCCAGAAAATCGTGCCGACTCTTTCGGTTAATTTATCGCCTTCCAGTTTGCGGGATCCGGCTTTGCTGACTTATATCGGGCAATCACTTGAGCAATTTGCCCTGCCGGGTAATCAACTGGTTTTTGAGTTGACTGAGAGCGCGGCAATTTTTGATCTCGGCCAGGCTCAGTCCTTCTTTCGTGGTCTCAAAGCGCTTGGCTGCCGAGTGGCTCTGGACGATGTCGGCAGCGGATTCAACTCGTTCGATAATTTGCGGCAGTTACCGGTTGATCAGATCAAGATTGATGGCAGCTATGTTCGCGGCGCCTGCGAAAACGAACTTGATTTTGCTTTTGTTCAATCTATCCAGCGCATCGCCGAGATCTTGCAGGTCAAAACGGTGGCCGAGTTTGTGGAGGACGAACGCACCCGGCTTGCCATGGTTGATATCGGCGTGAATTATCTGCAAGGCTACGGGCTTCACTCTCCCGAGCCGCTGCTGGGTTTGTCAGTCAGTCAGATGAGCAGCCCCTCAATCGCCTGACCCGTAAGCCGTCGGGTCGCGACCTCAGGCTCGTATTGCGGTTGATTTGGTTAAAAGTCTTTTGCTTTATTTGGCTTTAATAAATACATCCCAAGGCGTCAGGGTCGCTAAAATACAGCCCATTGAATTCTCGGCTCCGGGTATCCGGCGCTCGCAATTCGTCTCAATTTCCCTATTCCCCCAACTTACTTGCCAGGAGCATTTTCATGACTGGACGCACCCAGACGCATGGCCTTTCCGTATCCGACAATCTTTATCAAATGATTGAGCAGGAGGCGTTGCCGGGCACGGGTGTTTCGTCCGACCAGTTCTGGCAGGGCCTGGCTGACTTGCTTAAAACCCAGGGCCCAAAGAATCGGGCGCTGCTGGAAAAACGTGCCAGTCTGCAATCGACAATCGACGATTGGCACAACCAGCGTCGCGGCCAGGCCCATGATGCGGCTGCCTATGAAGCCTTCCTGCGCGAAATCGGCTATTTGCTTGATGCCGGCGATGACTTCAAAGTCCAGACTGGCGCTGTTGACCCTGAGATCGCCACTACTCCGGGGCCGCAGCTCGTCGTACCAGTGATGAATGCCCGTTATGCGTTGAACGCCGCGAATGCCCGCTGGGGCAGTCTCTATGACGCTCTTTACGGTACCGATGCCATGGGCGACGGACCGGTAGCCGGTGGTTATGATGCGGCGCGAGGTGAGCGGGTTATTGCCTGGTCCAAGACGTTTCTGGACAAAGCCATGCCCCTGGCCGATGCCAGTCATGCCGATGTCACCGAGTACGTGATTGATGCGGGCAAGTTGCTTGCGCGGACCAGCGCCGGGGATCGTGCGCTGGCTGATGGGCAGCAGTTGGTCGGCTTTCGCGGTGATGCCGCCCGGCCGACCGCACTCGTGCTGCGCAACAACTCACTGCATGTCGAATTGCTCATTGATCGCCAGCATCAAGTCGGCCAATCCGATCCGGCCGGTGTCGCCGACGTCCTGCTTGAGTCCGCGATTTCCACCATTATGGATTGCGAAGACTCGGTTGCTGCTGTTGATGGTGAAGACAAGGCCCTCGCCTACCGCAATTGGCTTGGTCTGATGAAAGGGGATCTTGCGGAGACGCTGGACAAAGGCGGCAAGTCAATCAAGCGGGTGCTTAATCCGGACCGCGACTACACCGGTATTGACGGTAAACCGCTGAGTCTGAAGGGCCGTTCACTGATGCTGGTGCGTAACGTCGGCCATTTGATGACCAATCCTGCGGTGTTGGATGCTGATGGTCAGGAGGCGTTTGAAGGTCTGCTCGATGCGATGTGTACCGTCATGATCGCCATGCACGACATTCAGAAGACCGGTGGCAGCCGTAACTCAACTGCAGGCTCGGTATACATCGTCAAACCCAAAATGCACGGCCCTGAAGAAGTTGCGTTCGCTGATGAGACTTTTGCGATTGTTGAAAAGACACTGGGTCTGCCAGCCAACACCGTCAAGATCGGCATCATGGATGAAGAGCGCCGCACGACGATTAACCTGAAGGCTTGTATCCGTTCGGCTAAGAACCGGATTGCCTTTATTAATACCGGCTTCCTGGATCGCACCGGCGATGAAATCCATACCTCCATGAATGCCGGCCCGATGGTCCGCAAAGCCGATATGAAAGCCACGGCCTGGATCAGCGCCTATGAAGACTGGAATGTCGATACCGGACTGGCCTGTGGCCTGGCAGGCAGTGCCCAGATCGGTAAGGGAATGTGGGCCATGCCCGACCTGATGCATGCAATGCTTGAGCAGAAAATCGGGCACCCGCGTGCCGGCGCCAACTGCGCCTGGGTTCCCAGCCCGACTGCTGCGACCCTGCATGCGACTCACTATCATGAAGTCGATGTCATCGCCCGCCAGAAAGAGATTGCCGCCGGTGGTCCGCGAGCCAGTTTGACAGATATTCTGAACATTCCGGTTGCCGCCTCCGCAGACTGGTCTGACGCCGACATCAATGCCGAGCTGGAAAACAACGCCCAGGGCATTCTTGGCTATGTAGTCCGCTGGGTGGACCAGGGTGTCGGCTGTTCCAAAGTGCCCGACATCAATAATGTCGGCCTGATGGAAGACCGGGCCACCTGCCGGATTTCGTCGCAACACATTGCCAACTGGCTGCATCATGACGTGGTTTCCGAGGAGCAGGTCATGACCGTCATGAAGCGGATGGCGGGCGTGGTTGATCAGCAAAACGCAGGCGATCCCGAGTACCGGCCAATGGCGCCTGCTTTCGACGGCCTGGCATTTCAGGCCGCTTGCGACCTGGTCTTCAAAGGGGTGGAGCAACCGTCCGGCTACACGGAACCAGTCTTGCATGCCCGACGCCTTCAATTAAAAGCCAGCGCCTGAGCTTCACTTGACCTGGTTTAGGCACTGTCCGGCTGTCAGGGCTTTTCGCCATTGGCGCTTAGGCGCGGCACTGGCGGTCGCAGTCCTGTTGTCGGGGTGTGCCAGTTTTCAGGGGCGGGACGCGCCGATCGTGCGTGTTGTCAGCCTGCAGCCTTTGCCTGGCGAGGGACTTGAGTTGCGCTTTGCGCTCAAGCTACGGGTTCAAAACCCGGACGGTCGCCCGATCGCCTACAACGGTGTCGCGGTTAAGCTCGCGGTTGACGGCTATGGTCTTGCCAGCGGTGTTGATGATCAGCAGGGGGTGGTGCCACGGTACGGCGAATCGGTGTTGACCGTGCCAGTGACGGTGTCACCGTTTGCCGCCCTCAGGCAGCTGTTCGCACGGCTGGAGCGGCGCTCAGGGCCTGAGCCGGCGTCGCCGGGTCAGGTCGCAGCGGTGCAATACAAACTGACCGGCAAACTGGGCGCTGACGACGGCTTCAATGCTGTGCGCTTTGAGGCCAGCGGCAGCTTCGGAGCGCGCTGATTACAGCGCAGTCTGGCCGCCATCGACAAACAGGCAAGTGCCGGTAATGAATGAGGCTTCGTCTGAGGCCAGAAACAGAATGGCGTTGGCGACTTCTTCGGCCGTGCCGGGCCGGTTCATCATCGTGTCCGCACCGAATTCAGTAACATATTGATCAGCCGACTGGCCCAGGTCCCCGGCGCGCCGCTCGTGAAACGGGGTAAAGATAGGTCCTGGCCCGACGGCGACCACCCGCACATTGTCATCAGCATGATCTCGGGCCATGGATCGGGTCAGACCCATGATGGCGGCTTTGGACGTGTCATATTGCACGCACTTTGAACCGGCAGTCACTGACCGCACTGAGGCCAGATTGACGACAACCCCGCCGCCCCGTTCGCGCATCAGGGCAATGCCAGCCCGCGCCCCAAAGACGAAACCCATCAGATTGGTGCCCAGGATCTGGTTCCAACTCTCAGTGCTGGCTTCGGTCACATCCTGGTAGTTTCTGATTGCTGCATTGTTCACCAGAATGTCCAGTCCGCCGAACTGTTCGGCGGTAGCCTGAATCAAGGCCTCCAGTTCGGCCTCACGGCTGACATCAGCCGCCATGAATAATGCGCTTGATTCGCTTTGCTGATTGAGTTCATCGGCAAGCGCTTTGCCGCGCTCGGCATTGACATCGCAGAAGCCGACCCTGGCACCTTCACGCACAAACCGCCGGACTGTCGCTTCGCCAATGCCGCCGGCGCCGCCGGTGACCACCGCAATTTTTCCTTCCAGTCGATGACTCATTGATTCTCCGGATTGGGTTTCAAACGCCGGCGACGCCAGGCCGGCACGACAATCAGTAAGACTGCAAACGTGATCAGCCCGAGCGTCATGGGCCGGTTCCAGAGGAAGCTCACGCCGTCAGCAAGTGTGACGGCTCTGGAAAAATTGTTTTCCAGCATGCCGCCCAGAATGAAACCGATCAGCAATGGCGCCAGTGGGTAGTTGGCAAAGCGCAAGACTGTTGCGCCAATTCCCAGGCCGATCAGCAATAGCAGTTCGGTCGCATTGTTCTGTCCGATGTAAGCGCCCATCAGGGTAAAGAATAGAATGAACGGGATCAGATAGTTACGCGGTATGGCCAGCAGCCTGGCGATGTAGGGGATCAGCGGAAGGTTTAGCACCAGCAACACGAGGTTGCCCAGGTACATCGAGATAATGACTGCCCAGAAGACGTCCGGACGATCCAGCATCAGGCGCGGACCGGGTTGGACATTTAGTGCTATCAGCGCACCGAGCAAAATCGCTGTTGTGCCGGAGCCGGGAATTCCGAGGGTCAGCAATGGTACAAACGACCCGGAGCAGGCCGCATTGTTGGCGGTTTCCGGTGCGGCAAGCCCTTTGACCGAGCCTTTGCCGAATTCTTTTTGTTCTGCCGGGGATGCGATGTTTCGCTCAACCGCATACCCAAGGAACGAAGCTAGTGTTGCGCCGGCGCCGGGCATCACGCCGATCAGGAAGCCCTGCACCGACTGGCGTGCCACAACCGGGGCGATCGCTTTCGCTTCCGCGCCGGTGATACGCAGGTCTTTGATTTCGCTGTTTGCCGACTGCCGCGCGCTCCGTTTGGGATCGAGCACCAGGAAGATGGCCTCGGGCAGGGCAAACATCGCCATCGCCAGCGTGATGAAACCGAGGCCTGACTGCAAGTCCTGGATGTCGAAGGTAAACCGTGGCGCGTTGAACAAGGCGCTCTCGCCAACGGTAGAGAGCATGACTCCGATCAGTGTCATCAACAGGGCTTTGGCGACTTTTCCGGGGCCGGCAAACGCCGCAATGGCAGACAAACCGACGACCATCATGGCGAAGTATTCGGCCGAATGAAACAGCAAAGCGACCGAGGATAGCGCCGGGGCAAATATCATCAGCAAGATGGTTGCAATAGTGCCACCTGCGAACGAGCAGATCGCGGCGATCGTCAGTGCTTTCCCCGCCTTGCCCTGCTGGGCCATTGGGAAGCCGTCAAAAGCAGTTGCCACTGTCCCGGCAACCCCCGGTGCATTGATGAGAATCGAGGAGGTCGAGCCGCCAAAAATGGCGCCGTAGTAAACGCCAGCCAGCAGAATCAGCGCGGCCGCCGGATCGCCGATCTTGATTGCAACCGGAATCATGATCGCAATAATTGACATCGGCCCGAGGCCGGGCAACATGCCGATAAACGTGCCGATAATGCAACCGGCAATCACCATCAACAGGTTCTGCAGATTGAGCGCGGTCGCCAGGCCGGTCATGATGCCTTCAAGCATGATCAGCCTCCGGTCAGAAACAGGGGCCAGGGACGCAGGAAAATTCCCAGCACCTCCTGGACCAGCCACCAGATGATGCCGGCGCCAATGCCTGCGGCCAGCAGCATGCGCAACCAGCGGCGTTCACCCAGAATAAACGCGCCACCGGCAATGAACACAATGGTTGCAGTCAGAAAACCAACCGGGCGCAGGGCGAGCGCGTAGCCGACCATCAAGGCCAGCAGGCCGCCAGCCTGCCCGAAGTGATACTGATGCCACTGCTTGAGATCAATATCAGTGGCGGGCGCGGTATCGGGTTTCTGGAATACGGCGATGAACAGGGAAACCGCCATACTGAAGACGGCCAGGACTTTGGGCAGAGAATTGGGCAGGAACGACTCGTGACGTTCAAATGGCAGCAAGCCGGCTTCCATGGTGAAGAAAGCTTCATAGCCGTAGGCTGCGCTGATCACAAAAAAGATCAGCGCAATCCAGCGGTCCAGGGCCATTGTCTGTTGCCTGCCGGTTCTGGAGCCTGCTTACAGAAAGCCAAGTTCTTTCATCAGCGAGCCAATGGTTTTTTCCTGCTCATTCAGGAAGCTGACGAACTTGTCGCCCGGGTTGTGAATATTGACCCAGCCATTACGCTTGCGAACGGCCTCCCATTCAGGCGTGTCATACATGGCGGCAATCGCGTTGCGAACCTCGGTTGCGCGGGCGTCGTCCAGGCCGGGCGCGGCAAAGAAACCGCGCCAGTTCACAAACTGGGCGTCAACCCCTTGCTCTTTGAAAGTAGGCGCTTCTTTATAGGTGTCGATTCGTTCAGCGGCAGTTATGCCGATGATGCGCACCTCGCCGGCCTTGGCCAGCTCAACCGCTTCCGAGAATCCGGTGGACAACGCCTTGATTTCACCCGAAAGCAGGGCAGCCATCGCTTTTCCGCCTGCGTCATACGGGATGTATTTGACCTTGGTTGGCTCCGCGCCGGCAGTTTTCATGATCATGGCGGCGACCAGATGATCCATGCCACCCGGAACAGACCCGCCGCCCAGCGCAACACTGCGGGGGTCTTTCTTGTATTGCGCGACCAGTTGCTTGAAATCCTTGATCGGGCTGTTTTTGTTGACGACCAAAGCGGCATAGTCACCGATCGTGCCTGCAATCATGGTCAGGTCGCGGAAGGTCTTGCCTTTGTAGCGTCCGGTCAGGCCCCGAATCACGAACGGGGTTGAGCCGACCATAATGGTTTCTTTGTTGGAATCAGCGTTTTCAATCAGATAGCCGATGGCCTTACCACCGCCACCGCCAGACATGTTCTCAAACGAGGCATTGCTGACCAGGCCGGATTTGGTCAGTGCCTCGCCGGTGCCGCGAGCTGTACCATCCCAGCCACCCCCGGCGCCACCGGGGATCAGGAAGTGCAGGTTTTCAATCGGGGATTTGTCGGCCGCGCCGGCAGGGGTGGCCGGAGTGGCAATAGTCAGGGCAAACGCGGCAGCGGTCGTGGCGAGCAGCGTCGCGGCAATGCCTCGTCTTTTTACGAATACCGATTTCATTGGGGTCTCCCATTGGTCATTGTTCGTCACGGCGAGGCCGCGTTTGGCTAGAGTATATGCCAGTCCGAACCCCTATTCCGGGCTTTCCCGGGTGCCGGTTTAGTGTGTTTTGTATCATTTCCCTAATTTTCAAGGAGAGGTTTGCAATGAAAGATGCCGTCGCAATCACGCATTTGCTGAAAGAGCATAACGCTCCGTTTGGTGCCTCCAAGGCCAACAAGATTCTCCTGGGTATCGGGGTGCTGGAAGAGGGCAAGCGGGAGTCCAGCGTCAATCCGGGCCAGTTCAAAACGTTCAAGAAGATTTCCGATTCGGGTGAGAAGTACGGCAAGAACGAGTGGAACGACTACGGCGACGCTCAGCCCAAGTTTTTTCCCGAACCGTTTCCCGAATTACTCGCTCTCATGATTGCTGCTATGGACAAATCCTGACTGGTCAGATTCTTGCCGTAACATGCTTGGCATCAACAGGCTGCTTGGAGATTAGATATGGCTGGGACATCGACACCACGCGACCGGTTTCGGCAACTGCTGATCCAACCGGGTTGTTCCTCACCTGCCTCGGTTCATGATCCGATCTCGGCCCGTATCGCCGAGCATCTTGAATTCGAACTAGGCATTTTTGCCGGTTCGGTTGCTTCGCTGGCAGTGTTGGGCTCGCCCGATCTGATTCTCCTGACCCTGACTGAATTTGCCGAGCAGGCCCGGCGGATTACCCGCGCCGGCTCTCTGCCGTTACTGGTCGATGCCGATCACGGCTACGGTAACGCGCTCAATGTCATGCGCTGTGTGAACGAACTCGAGACGGCGGGCGTGTCCGCGCTGTCCATTGAAGATACTGAATTGCCGGCAGCGGCCGGTGCCGGCGGCAAGCCCCGGCTGACCTCTGTAGAAGAAGGCGTTGGCAAGATGCGGGCCGCCTTGCAGGCCCGGACCGACCCGTCGCTGGTTATTGCGGGCAGAACCAGCGCCGCCGCCATAAGCAATTCTCAAGATGCCGCGCTGCGGGTCAAAGCCTATGAAGAGGCCGGCGTTGACGCCTTGTTTCTGGTTGGTGTGAAAACCGTGCCTGACTTAGAGCTTATCTCGGCTGCCACGACTTTACCGCTGATCCTTGGCAGTGCCGGTGCCGAGGTGACACAGCCCGAAGTGCTCAATGCCAACCGGGTCAAAATCTGCCTGCGTGGTCACCAGCCTTTTGCGGCTGCCACCCAGGCCATATACGAAACAATGCGGCTCCTCAAGGCGGGAACGCCAGGCAGTGAATTGCCAAATCTGGCTTCTGCCGAGCTGATGAAATCACTGTCCAAGCATGAGCAGTTTCAGCAGTGGTCGCGACAATTCCTTGATGCCGAGTGACAAGTTTTAGTCATCAGCCATTCGAGATTCAATCCACTAAATTAAAGTACTGGAGACTTCATGTTGCACGAGCTGAGAATTTACCAATGTGTCCCGGGGCGTCTGCCGGCTTTGCAGGATCGTTTTCGCAACACCACGCTGAAGCTCTGGCAAAAACACGGCATCCGTCAGAAAGGTTTCTGGACCGTCGCCATTGGTGAAAATACGCACGAGTTGTACTACCTGCTCGAATGGGACAGTCTGGCCGATCGCGAAACCCGTTGGAACGCTTTTGCCAGTGACCCAGACTGGCTGACCGCCAGAGCTGCCAGCGAGAAAGATCAGGCAATTGTCGCTCACATCAGCAATACGATTCTGGTGCCGACCGATTTTTCCGAACACGCTTAATGCTTACCGAGGCTTTACCGAAATGATCAAGTTTTACTACAACACCGCGCCCAACCCGATCAAGGTTGCGCTGGCTCTCGAGGAAATGGGTCTGGCTTATGAAACCGTCCCGGTTGATTCCCGCCTGGGGGATCAGCACACCGAGGCGTTCAAGGCAATCAACCCGAACGCAAAAGTGCCGGTGCTTGTCGATGATGGCACCACTATTTTTGACAGCAATGCCATCCTGCTCTGGCTTGGCGACAAGACTGGTCGTTTCGTGCCGACCGATCTGACCAGCAAAGCGCGCGGCGAGATGTTGTCGTGGCTGATGTTTGTTGCCAGTGGGGTGGGGCCGTTCTCTGGCCAGTGCGTACATTTCCGGGCATTCGCGCCCGAACCCAAGGAGTACGCACTTAACCGCTACGACTTTGAAGCCAATCGTCACTGGCAGGTTATCGAGGATCGACTCGCGACGGGCCGCTATATGCTGGGTGACACCTACTCAATTGTCGATATGGCAGTCTGGGGATGGGCGCGCATGGTGCCGTTCGTGCTGGGTGACAAGCAGGCCTGGGATCACAAACCCAATCTGAAGCGTCTGCTCGATGAGATCAATGAGCGCCCGGCAGCGCTGAAGGTCGCCGAGCTGCAAAAAGCCCATGTATTCAAAACGGAAATGGACGATCAGGCAAAAAAATCGATGTTCCCCCAGAATGAGCGTCTGGCCTGAGGGCGTTGACCGCGTCAAAGACGGCTAAGTCTGGTCAGCTCACTGCGCGGCTGACCAGCGTGATTACCGGCTCAACCTGAGTCCAGATCACCAGCATGCTGACCGCCGCGAGCGCGGCAGTTGCGACACTGATCACAATCGTACTGCCGAGCCCGGAATCGGCGGGTTCGTTAGTACAGGAAGCGTAGGTGGCAGAGGGAGCAGGAGAGGCAGCGGAAGTATTCATGATGTGACAGCATGTGTTTATTTGAATTGCCTCTAGTGTGCCCGTTGCTGGTTGCGCCATGGTCTCTCAAAGATATCGGTTTTATAACAAGCGCTCGTCTGCTTAGGTTCTGCGGGCTTGGCCTGTTATCCCCAGACAGCGCACTGGCTCAAGCTGGGCGTGCAAGCCAATACGGTCAGCCCCGGTGCGTTTTCGACCGGGCCACGCGCAGCATCGCGCGGGTTGGCCGGCTGGCCCGCGCAACGGCGTCTATGATGTCTCCCCATGAACATAGACATTGATGAAAGTAAATTTCGCCGCCTTGATCTGAATCTCCTGTTGGTCTTTTCGGTCATGATCCGCGAGCGCAGTGTCACTCGCGCTGCCAGCAAGTTGTTTCTGGGGCAGCCGGCGGTCAGCGCTGCCTTGTCCCGTTTGCGTGAGGCCACCGGTGACAAGCTGTTTGTGCGGGGTGCTAATGGCATGGACCCGACGGTTCGGGCACTGCAACTGGCCGAGCAGATCAAGCCGGCGCTTGAGGCAATTGAGGCGGCCTTTTTTCAGCCCGATACTTTCGATCCGGCAACCGCCACCCGGACATTCCGTATTCGTCTGGCCGACAGTGTCGAGGTGGCGCTCTTTCCGCCCTTGTTGAAACGGCTCCGTGAAACCGCGCCGGGCCTGCGTTTTTCATTGCGAAGTGCCGCCGTTGGTGATGCCCGCGACGATCTGGACAAAGGCACGCTGGATCTGGCGATAGGGGTTTATTCCGATGACTCGCCGCGCTATCGGCTGCGCGAGGTCGGGCTGGAGCGATTTGCCGTCTTGTATAGCCCGGACCACCTCAAGGTCAGCAATCCGATAACCCTGGACGAATACCTCTCGTATCCGCACTTGCTGACGTCGTTTATGGGCGGACTGACCGGTCAGATTGACGATGTGCTGGAGAGCATTGGACGGGAGAGAACCGTATTGCTCAGCACGCCTGGATTTCTGGGGATGTCTTATTACCTGAAGTCGGCGCCTTATGTCGCGACAATGCCTCGGGCGAGTGCGCAGGTTTTTGCGAATCAGTTTGGTTTGTCGATTAGCCCGGTGCCTGTGGATGCGCCGACGATACCGCTCGCCATGCTCTGGCATTCGCGATCAGACGGTGATCCGGCGCTCGCGTGGCTGGTTGAGCAGATTGCCGACGTGGCCCGGGGGCAGTTGAGCCAGTCAGTTGACTAGCTTACCGGCTGGCTTGTTGTTCGGTGACTTGCTCAGCTTTGGCCAGAACCGTCGTTTTTGGCTTGTTTTCGACTCCAGGGTGTTTGAACAGAACGACCAGCATAACGGCGAACAATGTCAGCAGACGTAGCGTGTTGCGGGAGTTGGTCGCGTGGGAAGAAGGTGATGCGAATGGCTCGCGAGTAACGGCTGACATGAGGAACCCCTCCAGAGGGAACGATTAGGCTTGTTCCTGAGTGGGGTGTCTGGCCGGATCGGTTCAATCCGCACGTAAAAAAATTCAGGCTGGCTGGTTCTGGGCGGGACGGGCGAACCAGAGCAGTGGAATCATCAACAGATAGAGCGCGGCAGAGGCCAGAAAGATCTCGTCAATACCGATTGTGTAGGCTTGCTGGACGGCCAGGCGGTCAATGATGGCCAGGCCTTGCTCCTGAGTGACGCCGTGGGCTTCAAAGCCCTCCAGGTAGCCGTTGAGTACCGGATTGTCCTCACTGAGGCCTTCCGCCATACGGGATCGATGGAAAGTCGCCCGGTCTTCCCACAAGGTGGTGCCAATCGACGTGCCAAAAGCGCCCGCGATGATCCGCACGAAGTTGCTCAGACCGGAAGCAGCCGGAATGCGCTCCGGCGGGAGCCCGGATAAGGTCAGCGTAATGAGCGGGACGAAAAAGGTTGCCAGTGCGATGCCTTGAATCACAATGGGTAGCAGGATGGTCTGGGGATCGACGCTGGTGTTGAACTGGGATCGCATCCACATGACGACCGCAAAAATCAGGAACGACACGGTGACGATCATCCGGGCGTCGGTCGTATCAATCTTCTTGCCGACGATCGGTGACACAACAATGGCCAGAATGCCAACCGGCGCGGTGACCAGCCCGGCCCAGGTCGCGGTGTAGCCCATGAATTGCTGTAGCCACAAGGGCAGTAAGACAACATTGCCAAAATATGCGCCGAATGCCAGCCCCATCGCGACGGTGCCGACCAGAAAATTGCGCTCCCGGAACAGGCTCAGATCGACAATCGGATGGTCATCAGTCAGTTCCCAGACAATAAACACGGCGAGCCCGACGGCGGCTACGACTGCGAGGGTAATCACAACCGGGGAGGCGAACCAGTCCAGTTCCTTGCCCTTATCGAGCAGAATCTGCAGCGCGCCAACCCAGACGACCAGTAAGACAAGGCCGATTTTGTCAATCGGCAGTTTCTGTGTGCGGGTTTCGCGGTTCTTGTATAGCGCCCAGGTCAGCGCGGCCGACCCGAATCCGATCGGGATATTAATGTAGAAGATCCAGGGCCAGGAAAAAGTCTCGGTAATCCAGCCGCCCAGCAACGGGCCCACGACTGGCGCAACCAACATTGTCATGCCCCACATGGCCATGGCCAGACCGGCTTTCGACTTCGGGTAGCTTGACAACAGCAGCGACTGGGACAACGGAATCATCGGCCCACAGACGGCGCCCTGCAAAATCCGCGCCGCGATCAGTGTCTCGATATTGGGAGCCAGCCCACACAGCCAGGACGCGAGCGTGAACAATACGGTACTGGCGACAAACAGACGTACCTGACCAATGCGTTCGGTCAGCCATCCGGTCAGAGGGATTGAGATCGCATTGGCTACTGCAAACGAGGTGATGATCCAGGTGCCCTGGTTGGGACTGACGCCAAGGTCGCCGGCAATGGTCGGCAATGAGACATTGGCAATCGACATGTCCAGCACGTTCATGAACACGCCCAGCGACATGGCCAAGGTGCCAAGCACCAGCAGCAAGCCGGTCAGCGGCGGCGGCTGCGTCTCGGGTGGCGCCATGATTACTTAACCTGCTGCGCTTCTGCCATGCGGCGCGCTCTATCGCGCAATGCCTGTCGTGCGGCCTTGATACTGGCTTCGCTGCGGACCAGGCTACGGCTTTTTCCGGCCAGTTCGGCAGGCGAGGGCAGCTGATTTTTGGTGACTCGCGCAGGGACAGTCTTGCGGCTGAGCGCCAATCTGGCTGCGGGTTTGGCCGGCTTGGCTGGCTTGGTGGTTAGCGCCGGCGCCGGCAGGTTCCGGGTAATGATGTCTGTGACCATCAGCCGCACTTTGTCATCAATTGAGGCGACACTCGTGTAAGTCTCGGCTGGCGCTCGCCGTGGCGCCTGTGCCAGCCGCGGACCAGAGGAGTCAGACACCGTGACACTGGCCTTCATTGATAATCCAAGTTGCAGCGGATTCTCGCTCAGTTGGTTTGGATCCAGGCTGATACGCACGGGCACGCGTTGAATCACTTTGATCCAGTTGCCCGTGGCATTCTGAGCCGGCAGAAGAGCAAACGCGGCGCCGGTTCCGGCGCCAAGTCCCGCCACGACGCCGTTAAAGATCGTCTGGTCACCGTAAACATCGGCGACCAGTTCCACCGGCTGACCGATGCGGATTTCCTGTAACTGGCTTTCCTTGAAGTTCGCTTCCACCCAGACTTTGTTCAGCGGGATGACTGACAGCATCGGCATTCCTGGCTGCGCCCGTTGTCCGGGCTGGACGCTACGTTTGGCAACATAGCCGTCAACCGGGGCGCGAATCGACATGCGCTCCAGGCTCAGCAATGCCTCGCGGACGGTCGCCGCGGCAAGCAATACTTTCGGATGGTTCATCACGGTGGTGTCAGCGGTCAGCGCACGACTGCTCACCAGCTGCTGACGTGCGACAGATACAGCCGCCTGCGCTGCGCGCAAGCTGCTTCTGGCGGCCGCCAGTCGGTTTTGGATCCGACTCAGTTCTTCGGTCGAGACGACACCGCTTTTCGCCAGGCGTTTTCGGCGCGCGACGTCTTGGGTGAGTTGCCTGACGTCGCCAGCGGCCCGGCCGACATTGGCCTTGCGAGCACTGATCTGAGCCAGCAGGGTATCGTTGTTGCTGAACAGCGCGCGGACCTCGCGAACCGTCTGGGCCAGTCGGGCCTGCGCCTGATCCAGGGCCAGATTGGCATCGGCCGGATCAAGTCTGACCAACACCTGGCCCTGCGTGACAAAGTCTGTATTGTCAGCAGCAACACTGATCACCGTACCAGGAACCTGCGCCGTGACCGGTACAACCGGCCCCTGAACATACGCATTGTCCGTGCTCTGGGTCAGCCGCCCGATATTCTCATGCCACAGATACCAACCCCCCGCACTGATGGCGGCGATCAATCCAATGATCATCAAGCCCGAAGTTCGGGCTTTGGTCTTGGCTGTCATACGGGTAATGCGTCAGGCCGATGTGATTGCCCGTTGGTGATCACCCGCGTCAGCAAGTGTTTGAGTTGGTCCAGTTCCGCTGCGCTGAAACCGTCAAGATGCGAATTGAGCGAACGGCACAAGACTTCGGGCACTTCGCGTGCCGCTGTCTGGCCCGCTTCGGTCAAGACCAGTTTGACCAGGCGCCGATCGCTGCTGCTGCGCTCACGGGTCAGTAATCCTTTCGCTGCCAGCCGGTCGATCATGCGCGTAGTGGCACCAGTATCAACCTGCATCTCACGGGCCAGATCAGCGGCAGTCTGGGCTCTGCCCATCGCAACCAGATAAAGCGGCTGCCACTGCATTGCCGTCAGGTCGTGCGGGTTCATTTCGCGGTCGATCTGCGCCTGTAATGAACTCAATGCCAGTCGGATCAGGTTGCCAACCGAATCACGCGGATCGAATTGATCTGCACGGTACAGCGGACTGTCTGACTCGGACAAAGAGGTCAGTTCGGTTTCGTGAATATGGTGGGGAGTTGTGTTTTCCATCATCAAACCTTGCCAGGTAGCTCAGTGGAGTTGGAAGGTGATGTTCTCTGCCGTTGCAGCCATTGGCAATGCAAGATGAGATGAGCGGCGTCAGTCTGCTGGCGAATGGTCACTACCAGCCTGAAGCAGGGCATTTGGAGGGGAACTTGTGCGGAAACACCTGTCTGTTCAAAACAGCGTGGTGGGGACCGGCGGGATGTGCGGTATTCAACAGACGCCGTTCGTCGGTTTTCTTAACCTTCAGTTCTGCCCAAGCTACCGTTCGTAAGGAAAAAATGATCATTCGTCGATTCCGTGAAATTGTTCTTGTTTGCCTCGCCCTGAATATGTTCGGTCTGACGACCGCTATGGCGAAGAGCGGCACCGATTCACAGTGGCATATGCATACCGGCGGACTGTCTCACCACTTCGTGAGCACCGGGGCGAGTAATCGCGAATGGAATCAGAACCACCCGGGCGTCGGTCTTGAATACCGGCCGCGCCCGCAAGCCGACTGGGGCGGTCGCTGGACGATGGGTGTCATGCGGGATTCCCGAAACGTACCCGGTGGTTATGCCGGTGCCGCTTATGTGCGTCAGTTCAATCGCAACGGCGACTTCAATGCGTCGATCGGCCTGGGCGCTTATCTCTTTTATCGATCAGAAAGTTGGGACGGCCGTATGACGGTAGTGCCTGCAATTCTGCCTACGGTATCTTTTGGTTTGTTCAAGAACCGTGTTGGGGTCAATCTGCTGGCAATCCCTAAAGTCAAGCTGGCCGGTAAGCAATCAACGCCATTGCTATTCGCCCAGTTTACTATCCGCTACAACTAAAAATCCGCCGACGCCTCGGCGTCAGTCCAGGGAGACTTCTCGCTGCCCAATGTTTTGCTGTGGCACTGGCTGATTCGCTGGCAATATCGGACGACCGCGGTAAAAATTCCCGGGCAGCAAGGCATGGTCGCGTAACAGGGTTCTGAACCTCAGGACTTCGGTGGCCTGGGGCGGATGTGCTGCCCGCCAGAATCGATCTATACCGTCGCGATGGGTCAGCCCGTCCAGGTCATAAAGTGAGCGGCCCATGCAGACGACCGGTTTTCCATGGTAAAGCGCAGACAGGCCCGCCGTGCTGTTGACCGTAACAACTCCCAATGCATAGCGGAACAAAACCGGGAGCCTGATATCGTGCAGGTAGTGAACCCGGCCGGTCAGTGAGTATCGTGCTGCGAGCTGCTCAAGCAGTTCGCCATAGTAGCGATGGCCCCGGTCCATCGGATGATGCTTGAAAACAAGTTGATGGTCCGACTGACTGCTTCGGGCAAATGAAGCAACGACTGCTTCAATGAAATCGCCCTGATCAGCATAGTTGCAATGATGGGTGAGCTGGCTGTCATTAAAGACCTGCAACGGCACGACAAAATACTTATTGGCGAATCGATGGCGCAGCCGATACCGACTCGGCAGATCTTCAAGCCGGTAGACCAGCTTTCGCCAGGCACTGAGAAACCCGCACCCAATTTCGCGCCGGATCCGAAACGGTTTGTGATGGATGTAGTGCGGATATTGCGAGCTCCCGAGGCGAGTCGCCAGAACATAAGCACTGCTTTGCAAACCCATCGCCAGAAAATCTATCAGGCGCTGGCCGGGGGTGCCGGCCGGCATTTTGATGGGCGAGGTTCTGGCCGGTAGCATACCGATGGTGTGCGGGCGATCCTGGTTGAACTTTTGCGGGATATCAGAGTTGGCATTGACGCCGTTGGGTTCGAGCGTGACAAATCCCGGTCGCAAATAACCTTCTTCAAAGACGAGTACACGAATCCCTTTTTTCCGGGCCAGTTTGATCGCCTCTGCGTGGTGCGCCCGACAGTCACCAAACAACATAATGCAGTCGGTAGCACGGCGCGCCATTAATTGCTCAAGCCAGTGAGTCCATTGATCACGGTTGCCACGGTAGTTGAACGCGTCATCGTGGCGGTAGAAAAAATCGTCTCCGGCATTAAAATTGACTTTGTCTACCTCGCAGCCGGCGTGCTTCAGGAAATTCGCCAGTCGGCTGAAGAACCAGCCGCACGGCCCTTGAAGCAACAGAATGTTTTTATTGCCAGCGAGTCGCTCCAGAATCAGTCCGCCGTCCACGCGCGCCCCAGTATTTTCAGCTTGCGCGATTGACGCTGCCAGTAGTTCGTCCGAGGCAACTCGCCGTTGCCTTCGCCGCGCAGGGTTTCCCGGCTGTCAATCAAGTGATTGATCGCTGCTTCGCAACTGGTGTAGCCGTTCAGCGTCCAGTCCCAGTAAACCGGGTAGCGCAACAAGGTGGCTGCGATGAGTTCATTGAGGTCAAGCTTGCGCCCACGCCGGGCCACCGGTGCCCGGTCTTCGGTCAAACCCCAGCCTGCGTAAAAAGGCTGGCCATAAGTGACCACCGGTTTATCGCGCAGCAAGGCATCGAACCCGGTCAGCGAACTGATTGTGTGAACGCAGTCGCTTACCGCGATGCAACCGAGAATGCCGGCCTCTGTTTCGATATGATCCGCCCACTTCATGACTTCTGCGGCCGCCAGGGCGCCTTTTCTGTTGCGGCTCATCACGTCGGGATGCGGGCGATAAACAATAAAGGCATCCGGGTGATAACGACGCACCGAACGCAGCAGCGCCAGATTGTCGGGGGTGCTGGCTGATCCAAGTCGAATCGACGCATCGTCTGCAACCTGGCCAGGTACGAGAATACGCAGGCGGTCGCCGGCGGCCGACCAGTCGGGCTCTTTAAGCACGTCGGTGTTGTACTTGGTTAACTGGCAATTGACCAGCAGTCGTCGAACATGAGCCGCTTGTGCCAGTTCGCGCGGACGAAACTTCCCCTCGCAGAGCATGACTTCAAGCGCACTCGGTTGGCTGGGGTCGAAATAGATGCCGCGACTGTCCAATACCAGCGAAACCGGTCGAATAAGATCGGAGCCTAGTCCGATCGAGCGGATAAACCCATCTTCCATCCGGCATGAAAATGGATACGCCCGCTCCTCAGTATCGACTGCCGGCGGATCAGCCACCCCCCAGCGCACGACTCTGTCTTTGGGGCCGACATGACGTTTCCTGAGGGTGGCGAAGGAATCGACAAATTCAATGCGCTTCTGGTGCAGGCCGATCAACGGGCGGGTATTGACTGCCTTCCAGCGCCGGAATCCGACACACCAGGTCTTGGGTGGCTCGCTGGCCGCCATGGTTTTCTGGCGAATCAGAAAATCGATCACATCAAAGATCGTGCCCTGTCGGTGAGTGGCCGGGTTGATATAGCGGCTTAAATGAAAGTAAGCTGCGGCGAACAAATCATCGATTGAACGTCGTCTGCGCCGGCGCTCGCAGAACCCCCGGTCATGAGTCAACCCCCATCCGGCATACCAGGGCATGCCGAAGCAATGGACTTCCTTGCCCGCCAGCAAGCCTTCAAAGCCCAGATGTGAGCTGACCGTATAGACCTGGTCGACTTGTTCCAGCAGGCTCAACGGATTAACGTCGTCGCGCAAAACCAGGACCCGGGGATCCTCTCCCAGGCCGGTCAGATGGCCCGCCTTGCGACCGGCGATTGCTTCCGGGTGGGTCTTGACGATAATGCGGGCAGCCGGGTTGGCGGTCTTGGCAGCCGCCAGCATTGAGGTGAACGTCTGTGCGGTCGCGCCCGACAGGGCAATACTCATGTCACCAACTGTCTGGTCGACCACCAGAATGGTTATCGGCCGGTAGCCGTGCAAGGTTGCCTTTGCATTGGGTGCATGGTTGTATTTGCTCAGGCGGTGGGCAACGATCAGGCTGCGGGCCCGTTGAACGTCGTCGGCAATGCCGGCGAGCAAATCACCGCGCTCGTTCAACAGATTCTCGAGCAGACTGGGGCGGGTCGAATCGTAGTAGATACCTACTGGGTCCACCGTGACTGACAGCGGCGGAAACTGATCGCCCAGGCCAAAGGAGCGCAGGAAGCCGTCTTCGAGTCGCCAGCACGGTAAGCCCAGTCGTTTGGCCTGTTGTTCTGCCCGGCGGCCACTGGGCCGGGCGCCCCAGCCGGCGATTACCGTTGTCTTTGCGCTCGGGCTGCCCAGCCCGCGCAGGCGTGCGGGCAGAACCTGAGCGTCAAGCATTTCGCTCAGCAACGGGATTCGGCGGATGCCGGCCGAAGTTGGCCAGACGCGTTCGGGTTCGCGATTCATCTGGTAATGGTTGCCCGGCCGGGCCGCGAACAGTGGTCTGAAAAGCCCGGATAAGGCTTGCTATTCGTGCGTTCGCAACACCGGGGCGGCGCTTAGCCTAAACGACATGATTCAACTCGAGAACCTGACCAAGTACTACCCGACCAAAGACGGCCGGCGCTACGTCTTTCGTAACGTTAACTATGCGTTGCCAGAGACCGGGAATATTGGCGTACTTGGTTATAACGGGGCTGGTAAGTCAACCCTGATGCGTTTGATTGGGGGGACCGATTTCGCCAATTCGGGGCGGGTGAAAACAGATTGCCGGATTTCGTGGCCGATTGGTCTGTCGTCCGGATTTCAAGGCAGCCTGACAGGACGGGAAAACGTCAAATTTGTCAGTCGGGTGTATGGGGATGATGCCGCGACAAGAATTGAGCGTCTCGAGTATGTCGCGGACTTCGCCGAAATCGGCGACTACTTTAATATGCCGGTTAATACTTATTCGTCCGGGATGAGAAGCCGGCTCAGCTTCGGATTGAGCATGGCTTTCGATTTCGATGTGTACCTGGTCGATGAAGTGATTGCCGTGGGTGACAAGCAGTTCAAGGAAAAGAGCCAGGCCGCTTTTCGTCAAAAGCAGGAAAAGGCTCGCTTAATCACTGTTTCTCACGATCTGAGCTTACTAAAGTCCCTGTGTAATGTTGGGATCGTCTTAAATCAAGGCGAATTTCAATCGTTCGACAACATCGAAGATGCCATCTCAGCTTATCAGCAACTCTGACCTTATCGCGTCGCACGGCGAGCGGTTTTCCAAACCGTTCGCGCAACTGCAGTCGTGGTTCGGATCAACCGGTTCAACCATTCACGCGCTACGTCGGTACCGCCTGTTTTTCTGGCTGGTCGTTTTTCCGATGTTTCTTGTCAGCATCTATCTCTGGGGATACGCGAGTGACCGCTATGTCTCTGAGTCTCGTATCGCGATCAAACAAGCCGACGGTGCGCAGTCGGGCTCGGCCGGCCTCGGCCTGATCGGACTCGGTGGATTACGTTCCATGGAAGACATGCATTTTCTGGAGCAACACATTCATTCACTCGATATGTTGTTGTCGTTGGAGCGGAAGCTGTCATTGCGGGATCGCTGGATGGCCAGTCCAGACCGGTTTGGCCGTCTGGAAGCAGACGCCAGCCTGGAGAGCTTCCTGCAGTACTACCGTAGCCGGGTGCATGTGTCAGCGGATGCGAGTACCGGCATTATTACGGTCGAGACGGAAGCGTTTGATCCGGATGATGCGCGAATCATCAATCAGGGAATATTGTCGATTAGTGACGAGTTCATCAATGAACTGTCGAATCGGGTCGCCCGCGAACAAGTCGCTTTCATCGAGCAGGAGTTGATCGAATCACAGCGGCGGGTGGAGGCGACACGGGCCAGCGTACTGGCCTACCAGAACCAGCATCAGGTACTGGATCCAACCAAACAGGCAGAGATGAAGGCCCGTCTGGCCGCCGACCTGGAAACCCGTCTCAGTGAGTTGCAGGCCGAACTCAACAGCAGCCTGAGTTATCTCCAGCCAAAAGCGCCGCCAGTGCTGGCATTGCGCGCCAGAATTGCCGCCATTGGAAAACAAATCGCCAAGGAAAAGGCAGCAATTTCCGGGGACGGGTTGCTGAAACTCAATCAGATTGCAGCCGACTACCAGGCATTGACGCTGAGCGCGGATTTTGCCGCAGACCTGTATAAGACAGCGCTCTCGGCCCTTGAGCGCGCCCGGGTTGACGCCACGATGAAACTGAAGAGTCTGGCGCTCATTGTGTCGCCACACCGGCCCGATGAGGCGCTCAGGCCGCGCCGGATATATCTGACCCTGACCTGGTTGCTTGGCTTGCTGGCCTTGTTCGGTCTGGTCAGCTTAACCAAAGCCACTATCGATGATCACCGAGAGTAACTGAACATGAAACTACCCCGTGCTTCGTGGCTTGCTAGCTGCCTGGTGTTGTTATCGCTGGCGGGCGGTTTGCCGGCTCACGCAATAACCGCAATCGCCGCATTGCCGACTTTCGGTCAGCAATTGTTTACCGGGCAGTTCAAGGCTCAATCTGCAACCGGATTCAATGCGGGCTATCAGATTCAACAAGGCGATCGCATTGTCTTGCGCCTCTGGGGGGCGATTACGTCCGAAGGCACGCTGACGGTAGACCCGCAAGGCAACATCTTTGTGCCGAATGTCGGTCCGGTCACCGTACGAGGTGTGCGCAACGGAGATCTCAATAAGCGCGTTGAGCGGGCGATCAAGTCTGTGTATCGAACGAATGTCCAGGTCTATGCCAGCCTGGAAGCGGCCCAGCCTGTCAAAGTCTATGTGACCGGTTTTGTTAGCAAACCAGGTTTGTACGGCGGTTTGTCGTCCGATTCTGTTCTGAACTATCTGGATCAGGCGGGTGGTGTTGATGCAGACCGGGGTAGCTTTATTAGCGTGATGGTCAAGCGCGGCGGGCAGATTCGCCAACAGGTTGATTTGTATGAATTCCTGATGAGTGGCGAGATGCCGCAAGTGCAACTGGCCGATGGCGATACGCTGGTCGTCGCGCCGCGCCAGCATACGATCGCGGTTCACGGCGAGGTTGCCAATGAGTACCGGTTTGAGTTCGCCAAACCGCACATGCCGCTACTGGAAGTCCTGGCATTCGCGCGTCCGGCACCCAATGCAACCCACATCAGCATTATCCGGGGGCGTGGCGCACGCCGCCAAAGTGAGTACATTCCGATCACACAGGCTCATCTGGTATCAGTCGGCGATGGCGACCAGGTTCGGGTGACTGCCGATCGTTTTGCCGGAACCATCCTGGTGCGTCTGGACGGCGCTCACTCCGGGGAGCATGGTGTTGTCCTGCCGTACGGGGCGACGCTGCAAGATGCAATCGCCCGCCTCAAGCCCAATCGTCTGAGCGATATGGACAACTTGCAGGTGTTCAGGAAATCGGTTGCCGAGCGCCAGAAGGAAATGCTGGATGTTGCGCTTAAGAAGCTCGAGACTCAGGCGCTGACCGCTCGGTCTGCCACCAACGAAGAAGCTCGGCTACGGGTCAGTGAGGCGGAACTGGTATTGAAGTTCACCCAGCGCGCTCGTGCCGTCAATCCGAAAGGGCAGCTGGTTCTTGCCAATATGGATACTGCTGCGGACACCGTGTTGGAAGACGGCGACCTGATTGTCGTGCCGGAACGCTCTTCACAAGTCATGATTCACGGTGAAGTGATGTTTCCAATTGCTTTGCAACATCAGCGCGGCCTGAGTGCCAAAGACTATATCGGGCAGGCCGGCGGTTTTGGTCAAAACGCGGATACCTCTCGCATCTTGCTGATGGCCAGAAACGGTCTGGTTACAGAGGTTGAGGGCGAGGCAACGCTAAACCCCGGCGATGAGTTGATGGTCTTGCCCCGAACCCAGACCAAGAGCATAGAAGTCACGCGCGGTATCACCCAGATCATCTATCAGATCGCGGTGGCTGCCCGAGTCGCCCTCGGCTTATAGCCGGCAAACCCACTCACAAAGGAGTCCTCGTTGCATGAATGCAATTGACCTTGGTCGCAATGTTATCCAGGCTGAAATCGAAGCCTTGTCCCTGATGCAGGAAAAATTGAACGGTAGTTTCGACAGCGCGATTGCGTCGATCCTGCAGTCCAGCGGGCGGGTGATTGTTTTGGGAATGGGTAAATCAGGGATTATCGGTAAGAAAATTGCGGCAACGCTTGCCTCGACTGGCACGCCTGCTTATTGCATTCATCCCGGGGAAGCGTTTCACGGCGACCTCGGCATGATCAAACCCGAAGATGTCGTGTTGATGATTTCCAATAGTGGTGAAACCGAGGAACTGGTTCGCCTGTTGCCGTTTCTGGTCGAGCAGGGCAACCGTGTGATTGCGATGACCGGGAAACTAAATTCAACGCTCGCCCGCCATGCACCGGCCGTTTTGGATGTCAGCGTCGAGATGGAAGCCTGTAACAACAACCTGGCCCCGACAAGTTCGACGACTGCGGCGCTGGTTATGGGCGATGCCATTGCGGTTTCGCTGTCGACAATCAAGGGCTTCAAACCCGAAGACTTTGCCCGGTTTCATCCGGGTGGGTCACTGGGGCGTCGCCTGCTGACCCGGGTGTCGGAGGTCATGCATCGTGGCCCGTTGCCCTGGGTCAAACCGCAAGCAGGTTTCAAAGAGGTGGTTCATGCGATCAGCACCGGCCGCCTGGGCATGGCGCTGGTTGGTGAGCCTGAACAATTGATCGGGGTGGTCAGCGATGGCGACTTGCGCCGGGCGTTTGAAAACTATCCGGTACCGACACATTTGCTGGCCAGCGACTTGATGGCGCCGCAACCGCTGGTGGTTTCCGAAGAGGAACGATTCGCGATCGCGGAGGAAAAGATGCAGGCTGCCAGGGTCAACGCGTTAATCGTCGTAGATTCGAGCAAATCGGTTTGTGGTGTTCTGCAGATTTTTGATATTGGCGCCGACGGGCCGGTGGCAGTACAAGTGATGACACCGGCAGCGGTAGCAGCGCCACCGGCTGACGCAAAGGAAAAAACGGCGGAGTCAGCTTCTGTGGTTGCCGGCGAACAGCCAGAAAGATCAGACCAGGCATCCGTCGTGGCTCCGCTCACGCTGGAGCAGACGCTGGCCGGAGAAGCCCTGCCGGCTCAGCGTACAACGCATTAAGTTACTCGACCGTGACACTCTTGGCCAGGTTCCGGGGTTTATCGACATCGGTGCCTTTGGCCAGGGCGACATGGTAGCTGAGTAGCTGCAACGGAACGACGTGCAGGATCGGGCTGAGCGGCCCGGCATGGTCAACAAGATTGATTACGTTGACGCCGTCTTCCGGTTCGATGTGAGTGTCTTTGTCGGCAAAGACAAACAACTCTCCACCACGGGCACGAACCTCTTGCAGATTGCTCTTGAGCTTCTCAATCAGGGCATCGTTCGGGGCCACCACGACAACCGGCATATAGCGATCAACCAACGCCAGCGGACCGTGTTTGAGTTCACCGGCAGCATAGGCCTCGGCATGGATATAGCTGATTTCCTTGAGCTTGAGTGCGCCTTCCATTGCAATCGGGAAGTGCACGCCACGGCCCAGGAACAAGCAATGATGTTTGGGGGAGAACCGCTGCGCCCAGTGCTTGACCACAGGCTCGCATTCCAGCACGTTGTTCATCGCCGCTGGCAGGTGCCGCAATTGCTGAATCAGCTTGTTTTCTTCGTCCGCCGGCAGGCGGCCGCGCAGTTTGGCCATCACCATCGTCAGTGTAAACAGTGCTGCCAGCTGGGTGGTGAATGCCTTGGTTGAGGCGACTCCGATTTCCGGGCCGGCGCGGGTCAGAAACCGTAGCTTGCTCTGTCGAATCAGTGCGCTTTCCGGCACATTGCAAACACTCAGCGTATCGGTCATTCCCATTGATTTGGCATGGGCCAGAGCTGCCAGCGTGTCGGCGGTTTCGCCCGACTGGGAGATGGTGACCAGCAAGGTGTTGGGCTCTGCGACCGAATCGCGGTAGCGGTATTCGCTGGCAATTTCGACATTGGTCGGAATGCCGGCAATTGATTCAAGCCAGTACTTGGCGACCATGCCGGCATGAAAGCTGGTGCCGCAAGCGAGGATCAGAATCCGGTCTGCCCGCGAGAAAATCTCTTCGGCCTCGGCGCCGAACAAACCGGCTGAAAGCGTTTTGGCATTGATGACCATTTCGAGCGTATTGGCGATAGCGCCTGGCTGCTCAAAAGTTTCTTTCTGCATGTAGTGGTCATAGTTGCCCAGTTCGACAGCATCTGCGGAAAGCTGGCTTTCAATGATGGGGCGCTCGCACGCCTGATCGTCGGCATCAACAATCCGATAGCCGTCGGGGCGTATCTCAACCACATCACCTTCTTCGAGATAGGCGACATGTTTGGTGACTTGCAGCAATGCTGAGGTGTCCGATGCCAGGAAGTTCTCGCCTTTGCCGGTGCCATCCATACCAACGCCCAGCAACAGCGGTGAACCTTTGCGTGAGCCGACAACCGTGTTGGGCTCGTCGTGTGAGATGACGGCAACCGCATACGCACCGTCTAGTTCGCGGACTGCTTTGCGTACCGCCTCGAACAATTTGTCGCCGCCGGAAACATAGCTATGGACCAGGTGAGCAATTACCTCGGTATCGGTTTCAGAGTCGAAGCGATAACCTTGTTGCTTCAGGCGTTCTCGCAGCGGCGCATGGTTTTCGATAATGCCGTTATGAACAACGCAGACCTGATGGCTGCCCGCGGTCGAGGCATGCGGATGGGCGTTTACCTCAGTGACGCCGCCATGAGTCGCCCAGCGTGTATGGGCTATTCCAGTGACCGAATCGGACTTTTCTTCGTCAGTCTTCTTTTGCAGATCAGCCACGCGGCCAACGGCGCGGACCCGGTGCAGGTCACCGTTGAGAATCGCAATGCCCGCAGAGTCATACCCCCGATACTCGAGTTTGAGTAGCCCCTCAATCAGAACGGGGACAATATTGCGCTGCGCCGCAGCGCCGACGATACCGCACATGGCTATAACTCCTGGCTACTTATTCTTGACTGGACGTTGCCAGCCATCGAGACTTTTCTGGGGGGCCCGGGTGATGGTCAACTGTTCGGGCGGCGCGTTTTTGGTTAGTGTCGTGCCGGCGCCAAGCGTGGCGCCGCGTCCTACGGTGACCGGAGCAACGAGTTGGGTATCGCTGCCGATGAAAGCATCGTCCTCGATGATCGTCTTGTGCTTGTTTGCCCCGTCGTAGTTGCAGGTGATCGTGCCGGCACCGATATTGACCCGCTGGCCGACTTCGGCGTCGCCGACATAAGCCAGGTGATTCGCTTTGCTGCCAGTATCCATCCGGGTGTTTTTCATCTCGACGAAATTGCCGACATGAGTCTGATCGCCAAGCACTGTTCCTGGTCGCAGGCGCGCGAACGGACCAATCTTTGCCTGTCCGCCCACCTGGGCAGAGTCGATGTGCGTGAACGGCAGAATCTCGGTGCCCGCTGCAATGCTAGCGTCGCTGATCACACAGTTGGCGCCAATCCTGACGCCATCGCCCAGCGTTACCGTCCCTTCAAAGACACAGTTCACGTCGATCACGACATCACGTCCGCAGCTCAGTTGACCGCGAATGTCCAGTCGGTTCGGGTCCATCAAGTGCACGCCGTCAACCATCAGAGAGTCGGCCAGGTCGCGTTGGAACGTGCGCTCGAGTTCGGCCAGTTGGGGCTTGCTGTTCACGCCGTTGGCTTCCCATTCCCGTGCCGGGTGAGTCGCCACAACTTCAACCTGGTCGGCCACCGCAGCGGCAACAATATCGGTCAGGTAATACTCGCCCTGGGCATTGTCATTGGACAAGCCCTGTAGCCACCGGACCAGCGCTTTGGTTGGTGCGACCAGAATACCGGTATTGGTTTCATTGATAGCCTGTTGATGTTCATTGGCATCTTTTTGTTCGACGATTGCCCGAACCTGTCCGTCTTCGCGCACGATTCGCCCGTAACCGGTCGGGTCGTCCAGCAAGACGGTCAGCAGGGCGAGTTTGTCCGGCCCGGCGGCCTGAATCAATTCGGCGAGCGTATCGGCGCGGGTCAGGGGGACGTCACCGTAAAGAACGAGCGTCGGGACCGACTCATCGAGTAATGGGATGGCTTGTTGAACCGCGTGTCCGGTGCCGAGCTGAGGGGCTTGCTCGGCCCACTGCAAATCATCATTTGGCATCGCGGCTTGAACCTTGTCGCCACCATGGCCGTAGACCACAACAATGCGCTTGGGCGATAGACTGCGGGCACAGTCCAGTACATGGCCGAGCAAGGGTTTGTTGGCAAGCCGGTGCAACACCTTGGGCAGGTCGGATTTCATGCGCTTGCCCATTCCGGCAGCGAGGACGACGATGTTCACGGTTGTTAAAAACCTTTTTTAGATCAGAGGGTTAGAGAGTATGGCCCAGCGCTCGAAAAATGTTATCACGCGCCGCTATCGCAATTGGCTAGTTCTGCTCGGTTGCGGGTTAATGGCAACAGCTTGTTCAATGGTAAAAATTGGCTATGAAATGGTGCCTACTCTCGCCAAGTGGGAAATATCGGAGTACGTCACGTTTGACGGCTCGCAACAAGTGATGGCCGATCAACGACTGGAGAGCTTGCACGAATGGCATAGAAGCACCCAGGTCCCAGCGTATATTGACTGGCTGGATCAGGCAGTCACCCGGCTTGAACCACTCAGTCTTGCCAGTGCTGCGGGGCCCAATGGTCAGATCAGACCGGAGCTGGCGCTGAGTGTCCAGGAGGTGGGGCAGTGGCGGGCGCAGTTGCTGGGTCATTTTGATCCGCTGTTTCAGGCGACTGCCCGCCCGTTCGCCGAACTGGCGCTGACGTTTACCCATCAGCAACTCGATCAGATCGACCGCCGGCTCAAACAAAACAATGAAGAATTGCATCGCAAGTATCGTCTGCGCGATGACCGGGCCACGCTTGATCGCCGCGTTGAGCGGTGGCAAAGCCGGCTCGAGTACTTTTTTGGCGAGTTGACCGAGAAGCAGCAGGCCCGGCTGGACCGTCGCGTCAGAGCGTTGCCGCCAATCACCGGATGGTGGGAAGGACGGTTGCGGCGGCAGGCAAGCACGATGGCTTTGCTGCGGCGCCTGGCCACCGACAAACCAGAAGTCCGGGTTGCGACTGATGAAATCCGACTGGCGTTCCGGGAATACGGCAAATCGCAAGACGATAGCGCGGCGCGGCAGTCAGACTCACGGGTCAGGCGGGCCGATCAGATCGTGACGGACATGCTGGCGATAGCCCGCCCGGCTCAATTCGCTCATGCGCGTGATCTGTTCGCCGGTTTTGCTGACGATCTTCGCGGCGTCAGTGGTTTGCCGGTTGCCGCTGCGGACCGGTTGCGACCCGGTCTTGATCTCTTGAAACAGGCGGCGCTGGAGTGAGCCGGCAAACACAGGCGATGCTGCTGGCAGCAGTCTGGCTGAGCGCAATGCCGCTGGCGGCGGCTGAATCCAGCGTGGTCAGATCTGAGGTCGAGTTGTTGCTGGGTCGGCTGCAGGCGTCTGCATGCCGGTTCAACCGCAATGGGTCATGGTATTCCGGTCGGCAGGCACGAGATCACCTGACCCGCAAGCTCAACTATCTTGCGGCCCGAAATCGCGTGAACAGCGCTGAGCAGTTCATTGAACTTGGCGCCAGTGCCAGTTCGTTCTCAGGCCGGCCTTACCTGGTTCAGTGTGCCGATCAGCCAGCGGTGCGGAGCCGCGGCTGGCTGTTGACCGAATTGCAGGCCTTGCGTGGCGAATAAGTGCCTCTGATGGGCGCCACAGGTCAGATTGCCCTTTGAAATCGGGGCCTCCTTCGGTACAGTACGTCGTAGGTCAGGCTTCTGCGAGTCTGCAATTTCAAGGGTAGGCGGGAAGGCGGAATCATGACAGCAAATATCTTCATCGACGGCGAGGCAGGCACTACCGGGTTACAGATCCGCGAGCGTCTGGCAGAGCGCCCCGATCTGACTTTGCTCAGCATCGCCCCCGACAAACGCAAAGACATCAAAGAGCGGCAACGGCTGCTTAATGCGGCCGATGTCGCCATTCTCTGTCTGCCCGACCAGGCAGCCAGAGAAAGCGTCAGCCTGATTGAAAACGACACGACCCGGGTCATCGATGCTTCTACCGCGTTTCGGGTGGCGGACGGCTGGTCGTACGGCTTTCCCGAAATGACCCGGAGCCAGCGGGCGGAGATAGCCTCGGCTCGCCGGGTGGCGAATCCAGGTTGCTGGCCGCAGGGCGGTATTGCCATGCTCCGTCCGCTGATTGAGGCTGGTGTGCTGCCGGCTGACTTCCCGGTCACCATGAACGGAATCTCGGGCTATTCCGGTGGCGGCCGCACAATGATTGAATCCTACGAAAGCCAGGGCGAGCAGGCCAGCCATTTCACCCCTTACGGGCTGACGCTTCAGCATAAACATCTTCCTGAGCTGCAGGCTTACAGCATGCTCGGCAAGACGCCGGTTTTCACGCCGGCCGTCGGCCGTTTCCGGCAAGGGATGCTGGTTAGTATTCCGCTGCATTTGTCATTGCTTGAAAAAATCCCAACGGCGGCGCAGATACATGGCGCGATCGCAGACCACTACGCCGGGATCAGCGACGGGTTCGTCGAGGTCGCTCCACTGGCTGACGAGACCGAGGTCAACCCACAGGCATTTAACGGCTCCAATCAGATGCGCTTGCATGTCTATGTCAATCAGCAGGCCGCGCAAGCTGTCCTGATTGCCGCCTATGACAATCTCGGCAAAGGCGCGTCGGGGGCCGCAGTGCAAAATCTCAACCTAATGCTGGGTATCGATCCAAAGACCTCGCTGTGAAAACCGCCCGCGCCGTTGATTTCCCGGCTGGAACCAGTCTGGCTGGTTGCTTTGGGTCCACCCATCTGACGGATGCGTTTTCTATCAGCTTGCCTGCAGGCGTGGATACCGACCCGGAACGTCTGGCGCGATTTCTGCTCGCGCAACAGCCCGGCTGGATGAAAGCTCTGCTGGCCTTGCGTGATGCTCTCGTCGCACCGCTGGGCCTGAAAACGACTCAATCGCTGCAGCTCCATGATGACAGCGAGCCATTCGAGCGCATCAGCTTTTTTCGGGTTTATCAAATCAAGCCGGCAGAAATAATACTGGGCGAGGATGATACGCATCTTGATTTCAGGCTGTCGGTGCACGTGCAACCAGAACAAGTCGTGTTGGCTACGGTTGTGCATTGTCACAATCGACTGGGGCGCGCGTATCTCAAGCTGATTTTGCCGTTTCACCGAATGGTTGCCAAAGCTGTCCTGCAACGTGCCGCTGCGACCGGCTGGCCTGCCCGGGCTGCTGGCTGAGATCCCGGCCGACGGGCTTCGACGTCAGCTCGTTCAACTCAAGGCGTGTGGCGCAACAATAAGCATAATACCGAGCCCCAGCACGACGATACCGCCAATTAACTTAAGCCACCGCCCCTGCGACTGCTGCAGTTTGTGGCGGGTCAGCGTGTAGACGGTAATACCAACCATTACCGCATCATCAAACATATAGGCAAGGTTGTATAACAACAGGTAGGAGTAATACTGACTGGTGCTTAATCCGTGCCGAGTCAATACCTGCGTATAAACGGCGGGCAATCCGGCCGTACACATCAATTCGATCAAGTTGACGACCACCGCCAGGATCACGGTTCCCAACAAGGCGCCAAACAGATTTTCCGCCTGAAGCACACGTCTTGCGCGGGCATACAAACCCGGTTTCGCGTGTTCCGGAATGCTCAGATCAAATCCCGAGGCCGGGGCCAAAAATGTTTTGATGTGAATTAATCCGATCAATATCGCCACGGTTCCCACCGTGACTTGCAGGGGACGGGAAAAGCCGATGATGAGAAACATATTCAACCAGGCGGCCATAAAAGCAAAATAGACGGCCCCGCTTGTTACAACGAAAACGCCTGCAATCAGCGCAATACGCCGCCGATCCTTCAGGTTGACTAACAACGAGAGCAGGAAAAGCAGAACCCACATGGCGCACGGATTAAAACCATCGAGCAGGCCCAGTGCCACCGTAAACAAGGGAAGTCCCAGCTCTTGATCATCCAGGGTGCCGAGCCAGCTGGTCACCGGAGCCGAATCGAATGAACCGGTAACCGCGTCGCCCGGCGGCAATCGCCTGGAAGCCTGGATCTGGTTCAGTTCGACCAATGCCTCAATGCTGCGTCCGGTCGTTTCAGAATCATCAAAACCGACAACCACTCTGCCGCAGATGAAAAACAATGGCACGCCTGGAATCACAACGCCGGCGGCATCATTTACCGCCTCAAACCGAGCCAGGGCAGTGTCGGATCGTTCGACGTCATAGTCGAGAATCTGAATTTTCGGGTGCCGTGATTGAAAGTCGTTAAGAAAAAGAAATGCTTTCGCGCAATGCGGGCAGCCGTCCCGATGAAAGAACTCAATCGTCGGGCAAGGGCCGGCCCCGGATTCGGAGGCCGCGGGCGAAGCGTTAAGCGCGCCGCTGGCAAGCAGCGCGAATCCGATGGCCAGACTGGAACAGATCGCAAGGACGATTCTTGTTATTGGATTAGTCACCAATCATTCCAAGCCGTTGCCGACGCGCAAGCATCATTGATCATCACGGGATGGGTCTGGGCGATCGAAGTTCGTGTGATGCAGGTGGCACTCGAGTTGAACGCCCAGACCTGTCTGGATAATCGTCCCCATACGGATCATCTGCCTTGATTAGCATCAATTCATTCACATCCCGATTCGGGCGTTTACGGATAAGTTGACTGCTGGCAAAAGAATTGATGTGCATCAAAGTGCGAACCGCCGGCAGACCTCAGCATGACTATTTACTCATCGACGTGTAGAGGAAAGTCATGAACGATATGGACCTGCTACGAGAAGATCGCCGTCGCCTGGCAGAAGACTTACGCTTGGTCTTACGCGATGCCGACAGTGTGTTGCGGCACAAGCTGACTGATGTCACAGACGACTACGCTGAGGCGCGTGACCGGCTTGAGCAGACTATTGCTGAAGCTAAAGACCGGCTGAGTGGTGTTGAGCGATCATTGCGACGGGGCGCCGAAGAAGCGGTGAAAGATACCGACAAGCTGGTGCGGAGCCATCCATGGGAGTCTATGGGGGTTGGTGTTGGCGTAGGCATGCTGATCGGTCTGTTAGTCGGGCGCAAGTAAACCGGTGGCTATACCAGACTCTCTGGCACGCTTTGCCGGCAGCGGACTGTCGTTCGCCCGCACCCGATTGGCGTTGATCGGTCTTGATCTTGAGCAGTCAGTCTGGACCGCGGCGTGGGCAATCTGTCTGTGTCTGGTCTCGTGTTTGCTGATCCTCCTGGGCACCGTATTTGGCGCCGGCGCCTTTATTGTTGCCTATTGGTCGGCCAGTCCGGTCTGGGCGCTTAGCATCGTCGGACTGGTCTACGGTCTGACTGGTGCCGCATTGCTGGCTTTAGTGATGAGGCGTTTGAATCAGTCGCCCTTGTTGATGCGTGACACGCTTCAGACCCTGCACGACGATTTGCAGGCACTGGAGCGCTTCAGGTGAGCCGTACATTCGCCAGTCGCGAGCAGCGACGTCAGGAACTGTTGCGCACGATCGCCATGCAGCGGCACGAAATCGTCAACACCCTTGAGCGCACCCGGGAAATCCAACGGCGGGTTTCGCCCGCAGTCGGGCTGGCCGCCTCAGGTGCTGCGCGGCGTTGGCCCTGGATAGTCGCTGCGACCGCACTGTCCTGGTATTTCACAAGACGTAAATGATGGCAACGACCCGATCACTGAAACCCGAAGAACTCAGGAAGACTTGCGATCCGGCTAGTCTGGGATTTGAGACAACCGCCGCGCTGCCGGAAATCAGCATCGGACTGGGGCAGACGCGGGCAATCGAGGCGCTTCAGTTCGGCCTGAGAATTAATGCGGATGGCTACAATTCGTTCGCGCTGGGGCCTTCCGGTATTGGCAAGAAGACAACGGTTCGCCAACTGGTCGATCAGGAGGCGCAGCTTGCCCCGCCGCCGCCCGACTGGTGTTACGTCTTCAACTTCAGCGCGCCACACAAGCCAATTGCCATTAGTTTGCCGGCCGGCGAAGGAACTTGGCTACGCGACCAAATGCAGCTTCTGGTTGACAACCTGCAGCTGGCGATACCGGCAGCCTTCGAAAGCGAGGACTATCGAACCCAGGCAGAAGAACTGGACGCGGCGCTCAAAGAGCGCCAGCGAGAGGCGACTGAACGGGTTCGCGAGGATGCTGTCAAAGAGCAGATCACGTTGCTTAATACACCGAATGGTTTCGCTTTTGCGCCGGTCAATGAGAGCGGCGAGGTGATTACGCCAGAGCAGTTTCAGCGAATGCCCGAGGCTGAACGCAAGACCATTGAAGAGAAAGTCCTTCGACTGCAAAGTGATTTGCAAAAAGCGCTGCGTCAATTGCCACAATGGATAAAAGAGACCCGTGAAAAACTCAAGCGGGTGAATCGGGATATTTCGGCGTCAGTGGTCGGTCAGTTGATATCGGACCTGCGAGAACGCTTTGCCGGATCCGAAGACATACTCGCCTACCTGAAAACCGTCGAAGCTGATGTCATTGAGCATGTTGAGGCATTCATGCCGCAACGAGAGCAAGCCTTGTCACTCATGGGGCAGGCGCCCGGGGGGAGTGCCCTGCAACGCTATGCGGTAAATCTTCTCGTCGACAATGCCGGTGCCAATGCTGCCCCGGTGATTGTCGAGGACTTACCAAGTTTTTCCAACCTGATGGGCCGCACCGAGTATCAGGCGCATATGGGCACCCTGACCACAGACTTCAGTCTGATCCGTGCCGGAGCCCTGCATCGTGCCAATGGCGGCTTCCTGATCCTCGACGCGAGGCAGGTGTTAATGCAACCGCTTGCCTGGGATGGGTTGAAGCGGGCGTTACAGGCCAAGGAAATCCGACTTGATTCGCTGGAACGAACCCTGAGTGTGATCAGTACCGTCTCTCTGGAGCCCGAGCATATTCCATTGACGGTAAAGGTTGTCCTGGTGGGCGACCGGCAGCTTTACTATTTGCTGAGTCAGTTTGATCCGGACTTTAATGAGTTGTTCAAAGTCATGGCCGACTTCGATGAAGTCATGGAACGTGGTGCGCGCGGAGATGCTTTGTATGCGGGGTTGTTCGGTTCGCTGCTCAGGAGTCATCAGTTGCGGCCGATGAGTCGGGCGGGCGTGGCGCGTTTGATCGAACACTCGTCAAGACTTGCCGGCGATGCTGGTAAGACATCCACCAATCTTGGCGCGATTGTCGATTTGCTGCGGGAGTCGAATCACTGGTCTATGGTGTCCGCCCGTGACCTGATTGATGAGACTGACGTTCAAAAAGCCATTGACCAGAATACAGAGCGCGCTTCCCGGGTTCGTAATCTGGTCTACGAAAGAATTGACGACGGCACGATCATGATCGATCTGTCTGGCGAGACGGTCGGGCAAGTCAACGGACTATCCGTATTGCAGTTGGGGCAGTTCAGCTTTGGTCAGCCAGCCCGTATTACCGCCACGACACGACTGGGCAGCGGCAAGGTGGTTGACATCGAACGAGAGACCAAACTCGGCGGCCCTATTCATACAAAAGGTGTGTTTATCCTGTCTAGTTTCCTGGCCTCACGCTATAGCCAGGAACAACCGCTTTCGGTGGCCGCCAGCCTGGTTTTTGAACAGTCTTATGGCATGGTTGATGGTGATAGTGCCTCACTGGCAGAACTCTGCGCGATCCTGTCCTCACTGGCGAGAGTCCCAATCAGGCAGCATTTTGCTTTGACCGGGTCGGTCAATCAGTTCGGGCAGGTGCAACCGATTGGCGGCGTCAACGAGAAGATTGAGGGCTTTTTTGATGTCTGCCGTCGCGCTGGTCTGAGCGCAGGGCAAGCCGTGATTATTCCGCAAACCAATATTCGCCACCTGATGCTGCGCGGTGACGTCGTTGACGCAGTGCGGGCCGGTACCTTCCAGGTGTATGCGGTGCAGACGGTTGATCAGGCGATTGAGTTGTTGACGGGTATGCCGGCTGGTGAGCAAGACCCGCAGGGCCAGTTTCCGGAAAACAGTGTGAATTGGGAAGTTCAGGAACGGCTTGCTCAATTCTCCACCCTCAGAAGGCGATTGGCGGCCGAGCATCCTGATGACGCCACCGACGACCGGTCCGCTAATCGGCGGAAAGATCATGACAGCGACTAGTCGTCGGGTCGTGATCGCTCTTGATCACTTGCGCCGGAGTCCGGTGGCGCTGGATCACGCGGTGAGATTGGCGGATTTGCTCAATGCACAGGTGGCGGCCCTATACATTGAAGACCAGCGCTTGTTCGACCTGGCGCGCCTGCCGTTCACTCAGGAAGTGAACCGGACTTCCGGCGCCGTCAAGAACCTGGAAAGCCGTGAACTATTGCGTGAGATGGCCGTGCAGACACAGGCGGTGCGTCGGCAACTCGCTCAAACCGTCGGTCCGCGCCAAATCGAAATTAATGTGCAGGTTATTCGCGGGCGGTTCGCATCAGCGGTGTTGAATGCCACGACTGAACAAGATGTTGTTTATCTGAATGTACCCGATCGTCAGCTCGATACCCGATTTCGCCAACGTCTTGCCGCTCAGGCAAAACCGCCGACATCTCTGGGCCCGGTACAGGTGATCATGGACGATTCCCCGGCCTCGATCCGGGCGCTGATACTGGCTAAAGAGGCTTGCGCACTGGCTGGAGCCGAGCTTGTTGTGGTTTTGCGGGCCGGACTTGAGCCGGATGCCGGTTTGATTGCCCAGGTTGAGCAGACGGTTGCGGGCAGCGGGGTGGTCCTGAGGTTCTTGGAGATGCCCGTCGCAGCGTGCGCCGGCTATCTGGCCGATCTTGCTGCTGCTGATTGCAGTCTGATGGTGGTACCCGTTGATCATCCGGTTTTTGATCAACCGGATATTGCCGAGACGCTCGACGGCGTGGCGTTTCCGATTGCGCTGGTGAGTTAATGACAGCCTACTTTTGCGGCGCCGTGTTTTCAGCGTCGTGATTCGCTAGCTGCGCGACAGTCGTATCGTCTTCGGCTGACTGGCGCAGCGCGGGGAAATCGTCTGGCGTCAGCGTTTCCTTCTCAAGCAACAGGGTCACCCCGTCGTGAAGCGTGGCCTCATGTTCGTTCAACAGGGATTCGGCGCGTTGATAAGCGCGCTCGATCAGGGCGCGAACCGCGAGATCGATTTCGCGTGCCGTTTGTTCAGAATAATCTTTTTGCCGTACCGCAATTTGATGGTCAGTCAAATAGCTACTGGACTCGCGTTCAAGAACCGCCTGACCGATGCTGGCCTCCATCCCTAGTGAGGTAACCATATGGCGAGCCATGTCAGTTACCTTGGCCAGGTCGTCAGCGGCGCCAGACGAATACGATCCATAGACCATTGATTCGGCAGCTCTGCCAGCCATCAGGACAGTCATACGGTCTTCGATTTCCGCTTTGGTGATCACATAACGGTCCTCTGTGGGAAGCTGCATCGTGTAGCCGAGCGCGCCAATGCTTCGGGGGATAATCGAAACCTTGCGAACCGGTTCTGCGCCCGGCAATTTCGCCGCCACCAAGGCATGTCCGATTTCATGAGTCGCCACGCGCTGCCGCTCAATAGGATTCATCAGGCGTCCTGGTCGTTCAGCGCCGGCAACTATGCGTTCAATGGCAGCCGTGAAGTCTTCAAGACTGACCGCATTCGCTTCGCGGCGCGTGGCAAAAATCGCTGCCTCATTGGCCAGATTGGCAAGATCGGCGCCTGAGAAACCCGGTGTCATTGCCGCTATTTCTCCGACGTTCAGGTCTTGAGCTTGTGTGATCCGGCTCAGGTGTACGTTTAGAATGGCCTCGCGCCCACGGCGATCGGGGAGATCAACAACAATGCGGCGATCAAAGCGGCCGGCACGAAGCAGTGCGGGATCAAGAATCTCGGGCCGGTTGGTCGCGGCCAATAAAACGATGCCTTCGTTTGGGTCGAAGCCGTCCAACTCAGCCAGGAGCTGATTCAGCGTCTGCTCTTTTTCATCTGACCCACCCACCGAAAGCGCCGCGCGGGATTTCCCGAGTGAATCGAGTTCGTCGATAAAAATAATGCATGGCGCTACCTTGCCAGCCTGCTCAAACAAGTCACGCACGCGTGCCGCTCCAACACCAACAAACATTTCGACGAATTCGGAGCCGCTGATCGAAAAGAACGGCACGCCGGCCTGGCCGGCCACCGCCCGAGCCAGCAGAGTCTTTCCGCAGCCGGGCGGACCAACGAGCAATATGCCTTTGGGTACATGGGCTCCCAGGCGGCTGTAACGTTTTCGGTTGGTCAGAAAAGAAACCACTTCCTGTAGTTCGGCCTTCGCTTCATCAGCACCGGCGACATCATCGAAAGTGACATCGGTGTGCTTCTGCATGTGAACCCGGGCGTTCGACTTGCCGACGTTCATGAAGCCACCGACACCGCTGCGGGCAGTCATGCGCCTGATAAGCAGCATCCAGATCGCAAAGAATACGAGCGCAGGGGCGAGCCACGAAATCAGCGAATCAAGCCAGGGCAGCTGCAATTTGGCCGCATACTGCACTTTGTATTGATCCAGTTCGTCAGCCAGATCCTGGTCTACCCGCTGCACGACAAACGCGGTGCGTCCGTCAATAGGTGACAGAAACTCTCCGTTGAGCTGGTTCGGGGCGATCACCACGTTGCTGATGTCGCCGGCCGCCAAACGTTGGCGAAACTCGCTATAGCTCAGCTCTTTGACCTTGCCGCTACCTACCCAAACCTGAAACAGCAAGATGAAAGCCCAGGCGAGGGCCAGATAGCCCAGGTTGATTTTCATGGGAGAAAAAGATGATCGTTTCGGGCTGGGCATCGGTTCAGGGCGGCGCAGAGACAGTCGAATGTTCATACTCGTCTGTTACGGCGTGCCGAGGGTTGACCTGCATCAAACTCAGACCCGGTCCAGGCCGGGTCGTGATCGCCGCGGCTTAGTTTGGTCGGCGGGTATCTCGTCTGAACCAAACGGCGCTGATGGCGGCCAGCGCCAGCAGCGCCAGCGCAATCGGGTAGTTCAGCAGCGCAGCCGGATTCCCGTCGGTCAGGACAAGCGATTGCGACAGTGAAATCTCAAATCTCGGTCCGAGGAAAAAGGCAATGACAAAAATGACGACCGAATAACCGAAGCGGGTCATCAGGTAACCCACGCCTGCAAAGATCAGCATGACCACTACGCCAAACAGGCCGCCGGTGGCCATCGAGACACCAACAATACAAAGCAACAAAGCGGCGCTGAAAATAAACGACTCGGGTGCGGCGACCACCCGTATCCATAAGCGCAAACCGAGTTGACCAACCCAGAGATTCAGGAAATTCGCCAGGATCATTGCGCCGAACAAACCGTAAATCAGCCGGCCTTGTTGTTCAAATAGAAGCGGCCCGGGTTGAATGCCGTGAATCATGAACGCGCTGATGATCAGCGCGGCGCCGACACTGCCGGGAATGCCCAGCGTCAGAAGAGGTATCAGGTTCGCTCCAACGACTGCCGAATTGGCAGACTCGGACGCTGCAATGCCGTGCAGGCTGCCGCGGCCGAACTCATCAGGGGTTTTGGAGACTTTTTTAGCTGATGCGTAAGACATGAAGGCGGCCGCGGTGGAGCCGATGCCGGGCAAGACACCCAATACGGTACCAATGAAGGCGCCGCGTACCATGGTTATCCGGCAGCCCCAATATTCTGACCAACTGATTCTGGTGTCTGCCTGTTTGGTGTGCGGGGCAATCCGGATAGCCGGGCGCATCGCACCGCCCGCGCTTGCCAGGCGCCGGATGATTTCCGAAATCGCCAGCATGCCGATTGCCACCGAGGCCAGTGGCAGCCCATCGTAAAGCTCAAACCAGCCAAAATACAATCGCGGTGTTGCATGTTCAGGGTCAAGACCAACAGTGGCGCACAACAGGCCAAGCGCGGCTGCAATAAATCCCTTGGCTAGTGAATTGCCGATCAGGCCAGCAATGATGGAAAAAGCAAACACCATTAGTGCGAGCACTTCCACCGGACCCATTCGCAACGCGAGTATTGCAATGGGCGCCGATACAGTGACCAGCACGATATCGCTGAAAGTATCGCCGGTGATCGATGAGAACAACGCCATCTTGGTTGCTTTGAGCGGCTTGCCCTGTTGGGCAAGTGGGTGGCCGTCCAGTGCGGTAGCCGCCGCATCAGGTGTTCCCGGTGTATTGATCAGAATGGCCGGAATGGCGCCGCCCACCAGCCCGCCTTTGTTGACGCCCACCAGGAATCCGATCGCTGGCAATGGGTCGAGCCCGTAGGTAAACGGAATGGCGATCGCCATGGCCATCACCGGACCAATTCCCGGTACCGCGCCGACAAACTGACCGACGACAATGCCGGCCAGCACGAACATGAGATTGAATAGCGAGAAAGCATCGCCGAGCCCGGCGAGAATCGTATTCAGATCAGGCATCGGGATGCACCGGATTCAGGGTAGCGGGCGTTCAAGCAGCACGGCCACGGCAAACCAGATCAATGCCGGCATACCCAGCGTACCCAGGGCGAGCCAGCGCTTGCGGCGTTCGCCGATCAATAACATGACACTCAGTGCCAGTGGCGGGGCAGCCAACATAAAGCCAATCTGGCCAATCAGCCAGACGCCTGCCAGCAAGATGCCAAGCGCGAGTCCGGCGCGAGCCGGCGATGGATTGATGCCGGGAGGAGGCTGTTCTGCTGGCGGGGGCCGAATCAACAGGCTGGCCCCGCAGGCTGCGATTAGTATTGCGGTGAGGTTCGGCAGGGTCTGGGGCAGGACCCAGCCGTAGTCAACCATCTCGGTCTGAGCCGGGATGACCATCCAGTAAAAGACGGCCCCCAGCAACAGAAAGAAAAGCCCGGAGAGACGGTCGGCCGAATGCATCGAGCCGGCTTACTTGCCAAACAGTACTTTGACGTTCTGCATGCCGTCTATCAGCATTTTCCGAGTGCCGTCCGGGCCCATGTTGAAGGCTTCAGACTTTAGTGCTTTAGCCACGCCGTCTTTTACAGCGGCGGATGTGACCGCGTTGTTCAGCGCGGTTGATAGCGCGGTACGGGCTTCGTCAGACAGTCCTTTTGGGGCTGCAAAGTAAAACACCGGGTCAACATAAACATCAAACCCCTGCTCGCGAACGGTTTTGGTTTCCGGCGCGTAGTTGTGGCGCGCGTCGTTTGCGCTGGCCAGCATTTTCATCGTGCCTTTTTCGATATAGGGCAGATGCGTACCCGCGTTGAAACCGGCAACGACTTGACCGCCGAGCAGCAGTTTGATGATTTCGGCACCGCCTTTGGTGGAGACTGGCTTGAATCCGGCACCGGTCTCTTTATTGATGCGTCTGAGGATCAGCTCCTGGGGTTTTGCATCAAAAGCGATTGCAGCGCCGCCATTGGCCTTGGAGTATTCGATCAAACCGGCAATGTCGTTGAATTCTGTTTCTGTTTTAGAGATCAAAGCCAATTGCGCGCGCGCAACGGTTCCCAAATAATCAAAACTGTCAGCGGTGAAACTCAGCTTGTCGGCGCGCATGACCAGATTGATCATGACCGGCATGTTGACGCCCAGGCCGATAAGTTGTCCGTTTGCCGGCGCCTTGGCGATGCCGGTGAACATGGCCACACCACCGCCGCCTGGTTTGTTCTCGGCAATCACGTTCCAGCCGGTTTGTTCTTTCATGGTTTTGGCGACCAGGCGCCCCAGCGTATCGGTGGCGCCACCGGCTTGAAAGCCAATCTGGATTTTCAGCGGGCCGGCGGGTTTCCAGTCAGCGGCACTGGCTAGGTTTGTGGTGCATAGCGTTATCGCGGCCATCACTGTTGCCGCGGTTGAAGCGAATTTCATGATGAGTCTCTCCGTAGAATGTTATGTCCGTAGCGTCGCCTGCTCGCTCGGGCTTGCAGCGAATAATACGCACAAATTCCAATCGGGGTCCGTCGAGATTCATCCGCCGGTGACCAGCAGGCACGGGCCTGGTATGCCAATGCCTGCTGTCATTGCTGGAAGCCTGGCTGACTCGCTCTATTCGGTTATTGCGCCATAGATTGAATTGCGCAGGAGCGAGCGCAGCGGCACCCGGTGTTTTGGCGATTGCATCATGTACACAAAAACCAGGTCCAGTTCGGGATCAGCGAAGAAATAAGTGCCTGCTGCGCCACCCCAGGAGTATTCGCCGGCATTCCCAATGAACGGTGAAACACCGGTTTCGGTGCGCACGCCAAAACCGAGTCCGAATCCATAGGCCGGCCCTGGCAGGTAGTATTTTCCGGGTTTGATACGGCTGCCAAGATGATCGGTTGTCATGTAGCGAATCGTATACGGCGACAGGTAGCGCGTGCCATCAAGCTCGCCGTCATTCATCAGCATCTGCGCAAAGCGACCATAGTCATGAACCGTCGACAACAAACCACCGCCGCCGCTTTCAAAGGGGCGCTGCACTTTGGGGTCGTACATGGGCAGCTTGCCGATTTTCTGATCGCTGGCGAGCGCCTCGGCAAGCCGGGCATGTTTTGAGGTGTCTGCCACCCAAAAACTGGTGTCTGACATACCAAGCGGGTCAAACAGCTTTTGTTTGAGAATATCGCCCAGTGATTTGCCTTCAACCACCTCAAGCAAAGCGCCCAGAACATCGGTGGAGCGGCTGTACTCCCAGGTCGTGCCCGGTTCGTGTTCCAGGGGCAAACCGCCCAGCAGTTTGGCCATCTCGCGATTGCTGCGCTTGCCATTGGCGATGTTGACCGCGTTCATCGCGTCGCGCGCCGGTCCTTTGCCAAAGAAGCCGTAAGTCAGGCCAGAGGTGTGTCGTAGCAAGTCCTGGACCGTCATCGTTCGTTTGGCCTTGACGGTTTTGATGGTCCCGTCTTCGGCTTTCCCGGTGGCGACTGTCATGTCTTTGAACTCGGGAAGATACTTGTAGACCGGGTCAGCGAGTCCCAGTTTGCCTTCCTCTGCCAGCATCATTGTTGCGACCGACACAATGGGTTTGGTCATTGAGTAAATTCTGAAGATCGCGTCTTCAGACATCGGCTCGCCACCCTCTGTGCGGCTACCGAGAGTTGAAAGATGAGCGATCTTCCCTTGTCGGATCACCATCGTGATGGCGCCAGGAAAACTACCCGCGGCAATTTTCTTGTTAATGGCGTCGTCCATCGCCTGAAGCCGGTCTGCTGACAGTCCGACAGAGGCCGGGTCGGCGCGCGGCAACTCCGCGGCTGCTGCCTGGCTGCCCATAAAATGGGTAGCCAGAAGCACGGGTAAGACAGAAAGCCTGACGAGTGTATTCATGAATTGTCTCCTGCTGGTGGGTTTGTTTTTGTTTGGTCGTGCATCATAACGCTACTCCTCAAAATAGGGGTATTGGGTTATCGTTGCGCTTACTAATAACGTGGAGAAGACAATGGCGATTTATGTTCTGTGTCATGGTGCATGGCATACCGGTAATGAACTGGCGGCAGTGGCTGCGCCAATCAGAGCAGCAGGTCATACCGTGCACACGCCGACGCTCAAGGGGAACCGGGAGGGAGATTCCCGCAAGACCAGTCTCGATGAGGCGATCAATTCACTGATCGACTACCTGCAGGAAAATCAACTCACCGATGTGATTCTGCTTGGACACAGTTATGGCGGCATGGTGATAACCGGTACCGCCGACCGGGTTGCTCCCGGCACGATCCGCCGGCTGATCTACTGGAACGCATTTGTCCCCAACAACGGTGAGTCGCTGAACGACATGGTGCCGCCGCACTATGTGGCCATGTTCGAACAGCTGGAAGCGGACGATGGTTCGATAGTTCTGCCTTTTCCGGTCTGGCGCGAGGCGTTCATCAATGATGCCGATGGTGAGCTTGCCCAAAAAGCCTATGACCAGCTAAACCCGCATTCCCATAAGACTTTTCAGGACAAAATCAGTCTGAGCAAGAATCCGGCTGAAATGGAAATCGGCAAGTCATACCTCAATTGCACCGAAGATGCGGCGATGCCTCATAGCCTGAGTTGGCACCCACGGCTGTCTGAGAAACTCGGCTTGTTTCGGTTGGTTCAGATGCCTGGGAGTCATGAGTCCTGTTTCACCAATCCGGAATTGCTTGCCGAAAAAGTCATGGTTGCCGGTCGCGATTAATGCAATGACAGTCGACTGATTTCAGAAAACCTTCAGGACTTTTTTCCAACGACTGCAGAGACTATGCCGGACAGTCAGTAATTGCCCGGAGGGTTAATGCAAGACTTAACGACAGGCGTGTGTTTCTCGGTTGCTCTGAGTTCAGCGATCGGATTTTTCAATGTGGCGGCCGCGGCGGCAACTGACTCCTCAGATCAGGCGGCCCGGCAGTCCGGGACAGAAACTATCTGTGCGCTGTTCGATGGCGGCGTTGGCGAGATGTGCGCCAGTCAGGTGCAACGTTCGGTCGGACCAGACTCGACCCGGGCGGTAGCGACGACCGCCCGGTTTCATGTGGCGGTTAGTCGCATGGCAAAACCGATCAATCAGTATCTGGTCTGGCATGATTGCTCCGGCATCCGATTCAGAATGCTTTTAAGCGATCCAGCCCAGCGCGATCCAGGCCAGGCAGTCGTCTCGAAACGCTGGATCAGTTTTTCCGCCGACCGGCGCAGCGCTCGCGACAGATTGTTGCAGGCATTCGGGCGCTGGGCGTGCGGTCAGTGAGTGTCCGGATCAGATCATGCGACTGACCAGGGCTTGTGCGGCACTGGCAAACTGATCTATTTGCGCCCGGTTGTTCCAGACACAGGCGTTCACCCGGTGCGGGTGGTCGATGGGTGCCGGCGCCAGCGTGACCGGATGCCGGTTGGGTATTGTGCCGGGAGCAAACGCGCTGGCCTGGGGATCAGGCGCCCGCGTCAGGCCGTCGGCGCCCAGACCTTTGCCCGAAATTCGAAACCCGTACTCGCTTAACAGGCGCGAACGAAAATCGAGGTTCAGCGCAAGATCATCCCGTTGCTTTTGTTGGGGGAACGGATTGAACGCCACGATGCCAGATTTCAGCGCTGAATCCTGACGGGCGCCAAGGATTGATGCTTCGCCAAAAGTCTTGATAAGCTGCTGGCGAAAATACTCTCCCAGATTCAGATGCCATTGCTCAATTCGCGAACGGCCCATCGTGTCCCATAACAGACAGGCATCACCTAGTGCGCGCCATTCCGCAGACTCCGGAAACCCATACGACGATAACGCGGCCCCGATGTCGAAGTCCCCTCGGGAGCCGTCGAAAGGAGCATCGCGGGATAAGGAGCGGCTAATGAAGAATGTAGGCAAGTCCGTATCGTTTGATGCCAGTCTCCGGTTGCGTATGTAGAGCACGCCAGTGCCACCGGGCCCGCATTGCCACTTGTGCCCGCACAGGGCAAAGAAGTCGACACCGGTCTGGTCAAGTTGTGGATCGAACATGCCGTTGTAGTGCGCGCCATCAACGATTGTCAGAGCGCCGGCGCGCTGCGCAATCTCGGCGATTCTTCGTTCCGGCATCCGTTGCCCCAGCGGCCAGACCGGTGAGGAGAAAAAAATGGCTTTGGTTTTACCCGGGACGACTTGCGACTGCAACGCGGCGACAACCTCATCGGCAGTCGCCTGTCCGTCGGTCGGCACGCCCCATTGTTTAACTTCAAGCCCCCAGCGGGCAGCGGTACGCAGCGCAAGCGTGATGCCGCTGGGGTGTTCAAGCGGGGAGATCAGGAGCTGGTCGCCGGGTCGCCAATCGATACCATTGAAGACCAGCGACAGCGCGTCCGTGGTGTTTCTCGTGATCGCAATCTGATCGGGGCTGGTGCCATAGCAGCGGGCAATATGCTCACGGGTCTGAGCTGAAGGTTCGACATAAACAGGGAACGGGTCGCGGGCAATATCATCCAGACCTTCTTTGAATCGGGCGAGCACGCTGCGCGGCATCGAGCCTTTCTGGCCAGCCATAAAATAGGTAACCTCAGGGTCGAGACTGAATTGCTGTGCGAATGCCTCGAAAAAGGGCTCTTCCCGTTGAAAGTAGGTCTCTGAGCCCAGAGTCCTCTCCGGCGCTGGCTGAACGGATAAATCATTTTGGGGCGGCATAGTGGCCTCGCATCAGAATTTTTCGATCATACCGAACCTGATGATTCCTCTCTGATATGGCCGTTTGCGGCAATAAATCCGCGCATTTGTTTTTGCACGGCATTTCCAGGGCAATCGGTCGGGCGGTTGGGCCGTCTATCTCTGGTTGCTCGTCGCAGCGGGCTTAGTGCCCTAAGCTGTTCGCAGTGTCCTAGTGAGACCTGAATGAACGGTAACCGCGACGAGCCTGATAGACGTAAGAGGCTGATACGCACTCAGAAAATCCAGAAGATGATTGGCGCCAGCTATCTGCTGGATGCCGGGGTCCTCGCGTTGTATGCCGCTATTGAAGAAATCTCCTGGTTGCTGGTCATGGCTTACCTGTTATGCGGTATTACCCATGTAGCCGGGTTTACCACGGCCATTTTCCTGAAGGTTCACAGTCGTTCGGCTGATAACCACCTGGTCGCCTGGCAGTTGATCTTTGCTGCAACGGTGCAATTGTCTTTTGTTGTCGTGGCTCCGGAAATCGGCGTCATGTTCATGCTCTTGTTATTCGTGGTTTTCGGCTTTAGCGCGTTGATCCAGCCACTGCGCCAGTGCGCGGTTACCTGGTTATTGACCGTAGCCGTCTTGGCCGTCGAAATCGGCTACTTCGGGATTCAGCCTTCTTTGCCGTTGGACACGTTTGCTTTGCAGTGGGTTTTCTGGCTGATCTTTGCGGCAACACTTGGTCGGGTGATGTTGTTGGGTGCTTTTGCCCGCTCGTTCCGAGTGCGGCTGGACCGAAATAACCGTGAATTGTCGGCGGCACTCGTTGAGAATCACCGGCTGGCCACCACGGATGACTTAACCGGTGCATTGAACCGGCGCAGCCTGATGGGCATCCTGAGCCAGGAAGTTGAGCGCGCCGTGCGCTACAAGCTGCCGCTTTGCGTCGCCATGCTTGATCTGGATAATTTCAAACAGGTTAATGACCGGTTCGGGCATCTGGTCGGCGATACCGTATTGAAGCGGTTTTCGTTGCTCGCGCATGAATCTTTGCGTGTGTCCGATTGCTTTGGTCGATTTGGCGGTGAGGAGTTTTTCGTAATCCTGCCGCATTGCACTGAGAGTAATGCAGTCAAGATCATGGAGCGTTACCGCATGGCGGTCCAGGAGTACGCCTGGCCAGAAATCGTGCCGGACTTGTCCGTCAGCGTTTCGATCGGGGTTGCCGTGTTTAAGCCCGGTGGTTCAATTGATCTCTTGTTATCGCAGGCAGACGCCGCTCTGTATGACGCCAAGCATTCTGGCCGCAATCAAACCTGTCGGTTTAGTGATGGGGTCAGGATCGAATCATGACTGGCGCTTGCGGTTGGTTGCCTGTCTGATCAGTTTACTGAGTTGCCGGCCCTGGTCGCGTTTTTCCGCGAGAGTGGCCGAGTGGTGGGCTTGCTCCCGAATCAGTTTCTGGTAGCTGCGCAGGCGCCGGTCGCTGATCGAGCCTTCGTCGATTGCCTTGCGCACCGCGCAACCCGGTTCCTGCTCGTGCCGGCAGTCATCAAACTGGCATTGTTTAGCTAATGCCTCAATATCCGTAAATACCTCTGGCAGGGCCGCATCAATATCGGCAACCTTGAGTTCGCGCATGCCGGGAACATCAAGCATCAGGCCGCCGCCGGGTAGTTGGTACAGCGCCCGGTGGCTGGTCGTATGACGCCCCTTGGCATCATCGTCGCGAATAGCCGCTGTCTCGGTGATCTGTTCGCCGGCCAGGGCGTTGACAATCGAAGACTTGCCGACTCCAGAGGAGCCGACCAGCGCCACCGTTGATCCTTCGGATATCCAGGCGGACAGTGACCTAAGGCTTGCGCTGTCGGTTGCATTGATCAACTCCACGGGCAGGCCGGTTTTCAGCGCGAGTGCGCGCTGACGGAATTGCTCGGGGTCGTCCGCGAGGTCTTTCTTGGTCAGGACGACAACCGGATCAACTCCGGCTTTTAGTGCCAGTGCAAGATAGCGCTCCAGCCTGGATTCTGAAAACTCCTCATTGCAGGAGGTGACAATAAACAGCGTATCGATATTGGCGGCAATGAGTTGACTTTCGACCCGGGTGCCCGGGGCGATTCGCTCGAACAGGCTTTTTCGTTCAAGCAGGCGTTGAATCGTCTGATGGCTTTCATCGAGTAACACCCAATCGCCTACGGTAGGCTTTTGCTCGGCAGTTGCCTGATGCCAGGCGCCGTGTAGTGAGACGATCCAGTCGGTCTTGCCGTCGCTTGCGCATAGTTGCGACCGCTGGACTTCGACAATCCGGGCCAGGTGAGCACTGTCATATTCATCGACCGATAATTGCTGGGTAAAGTGAGGCGTTAGTCCTAGCTTTATCAGGTCGCGGTTCATGGCGTTACCAGTCAGCGGGCATATAGTCTTTGAGGAACTCGCCCCAGATGTGTTTGCCCGTATTAGCACCTGCGATTATCGGATCAACAATGCGAGCAGCGCCATCAACAATATCCAGTGGCGGATGGAAGCGTTGTTCGGCTGTTTTCTGGGCAGCGATTTCAATGGGGTCTTCGTCGCTGACCCAGCCGGTGTCAACACTGTTCATATGAATACCGCTGGCATGGTAGTCAGTCGCCGAGGTGCGGGTCATCATATTGAGTGCCGCCTTGGCCATGTTGGTATGGGGGTGACGGGTGGTTTTGTAGCGCCGGTAAAACTGCCCCTCTACCGCAGAGACGTTCACGATATGCTGATGCGGCGTCTGGGGATCACTGGGTGTACGCTCCATCAGAGGCTTCAGGCGGGCGTTGATCAGAAACGGTGCGACGGCATTGACCAGTTGGGTCTCGAGTAACTCTACCGAAGAGACTTCATGCAAAAGCAGGCGCCAGGAGTTGCGATCGCGTAAATCCACCTGTTGCAAGTCCTGATCCAGCCGGCCTTCAGGAAACAAGGCATTCTGAGCTGTATCGGCGGGCGCAAACTCATCGGGCAGCAGCGGTGTTTGCGATAATTCGGCGGCATTGGTCAGACCTGCCACTCCGGCTGGATTGCTCAATGCTGCGGGCAGGCTGGTGGCATCATTCTCGGGGCCCGGCAAAATGTCATAGCTGCGCAGACCTTCATAGGCTCCGACCAGTTTCAGAATGTCTGGCGTCAGACTCTGCAGCGCGGCGACTTCGCCGTCCATCATGTGCCGGTAAAAGCCCGGCGGTCGTCGTACAGTCTGGCAGGCATTGTTGATAATAAAGTCGAGCCGGTCACGGGTGGCGTTGATGTGCTGACAGAATGATTCAACACTGGGCGTATGGCGCAGGTCCAGACCGAAGACTTCCAGCCGGTGGCCCCATTGCTCAAAATCGGATTCTGCCGCATAACGTGCTGCCGCATCTCTGGGAAACCGGGTGGCCACGATCAGGCTGGCACCGCATCGCAACAACTTGATGCCGGCTTGATAGCCGATCTTGACCCGGCCGCCGGTAAGCAGCGCCACTTTTCCGGTCAGGTCAGTCAGCTCAGCGCGCTTGGCAAAATTAAAACTGGCGCAGTCGGGACAGAGCTGGTCGTAGAAGTGATGAATCTGCTTGTAGTGCTTCTTGCAGATATAACAATGTTGCTCCTCGACGGTTTCCCGAAACCCCGGGTCAACGTGGTCGCTTTGAATGAAATGCTCAGGGGCATAAGCATTGGGCGTTGTAAAGACGGGTTTGCTGCGCAACGTCCGAATGCCGGTCCCGGACAAGACTGCCTCGTCGCGGGCGATTTTCTGATGCTGTTTTTCCCGGCGCCTCGCCTTGACCCGGGCACGGCGGGTGACCGAGTCTTCGCAGTAGATATCGCCGGCTGCCGCCTGCAGATCAAAGCGTTCCTGGTCGGTTAGTTCATCAAGCCATTCACGCGATCCGGCGAGCTGTCTGAGCAACGCCGTAGTTTGCAGCAACTGCTCGCGAATTTCCGCACGCCGGTTGTCTGAAGAAGTGGCGGCTGGAGTTTGTTCGCGGGCGGGTGGGGTGACTGACATGACTGGCTTTCGACTTGCATTGCTTGCGCAGAGGCTGTTTTGTTGCTACGGCTCAACGTTTTTCGTCGCGCCGTGCGGCAACTCAGGTCTTGTCGTGGCCGTCCTGTCTGGGTGGGCAGTCTGCAACACGATCTCCGGCGTCAGGTCGGTGTTCGGCATGCTGGTGACCACGATGGCAAGTGGGCTGATGGTGTTCAGTGATCGTCGTTGATGTCGTCTTGTGGTCGTGACCGGCATGAGCCAGGGCGTTCATCATCGTGAGCGGGCTCAGCAGAGCGGCAAGAGCAGCGGTGCGTATAAATCGAAGTGACATGCGGCGGTTCCTCGAACAATGGCTTTGAGTTGAATTATGCATCAGTCCGTCATTCTGTCGGTAATTGGACCACTGGCATAATCAGGCATGGATGAACCGATCACTGAGTTGGCATATTTTCAGACGCTGGTCGCTGACCCGGAGCAACTCCCGTTGCTGGAGGCGGCTGCCTCGCTGGCTCAGGATGAGCATCCGAACCTGGATTTGCAGCAGGTCTTGTCGGGCGTTGACCGGCTTGCGCAGCGACTGGCTGAGCGATGCCGGAATAGTTCCACTGAACTGGGACGGTTGCAGGCAAGCTTGAATTTCTTCTACAAGGAGTCGGGTTTCGCAGGCAATGTGAACGACTATTACTCCCCCGATAACAGCTTTATCCACCGGGTGCTGGAGACTCGCCGCGGCATACCAATCAGTCTGGCGGTATTGCTGATCGAACTGGCCGGGCATGTGGGCCTCAATGCCAATGGTATTTCGTTTCCTGGGCACTTCCTGGTCGCCGTTAATCTGCATGACGGCACCGTCATCATCGACCCTTTCACCGGCAGTAGCCTGTCCCGCGATAATCTTCAGGAACGTCTCGAGCCATTTCGCGAGCACCTGGGTCTGGGTAGTGAGGGCGAGGTGCCGGTCGAGTCGTTTCTGCAGCCGGCCAGTGAGCGAGACATTCTGATGCGGATGCTCGGTAATCTGCGCGAGATTTACGAGCACCAGGCCGAGCCGGAAAAACTCGGACCCGTGCTCGGACGAATCGAGATGCTCAAGCAACTGGCATAGTTTCCCGTCTTGCCCGGATTACCCGGGCTCAACTCATCTGGACTGATATCTGTTATGGCCTTCTGGAAAAAACCTGTCTCGGTCGCATCGCTCACCGAGCGGCACATCGACACCACGGTGGCGCGACTGGGAATCGAATTCACGGATGTCGGTGAAGACACCATTACTGCACGAGTGCCGGTCGATACCCGAACGCGGCAACCCATGGGTATCCTGCACGGCGGTATCTCGGTGGTACTGGCCGAGACTCTTGGCTCGTGCGGCGCTGCCTGCGCGTCGCCCGAGGGGTTTCACGCGGTGGGCCTGGATATCAATGCCAATCACATTCGCGCGGTTTCCGAAGGCTGGGTGACCGGTACCTGCCGGCCCCTGCACGTCGGCCGCACTACCCATGTCTGGGAAATCAAACTGACCGACGAGCAGGGCCGCCTGACCTGCGTCTCGCGAATCACGATGGCCATTCTGCAAAACAAGGTCTAGCGTGCTTTGACCAATTCCACCCGCCGGTTTATTGCGCGTCCGGCGTCGTTGTCATTGCTCGCCCGCGGCGCTGCAAACGACACGCCCACCGGGTGCAGGCGTTTGGCTGCAACACCAAATCGTGAGGTTAGCGACTGAACGACAGCGCTGGCCCGGGCATTCGACAATTTCATATTCTGCTTGAAGGAGCCCTGGTTATCCGTATGCCCAACGACCAGGAGCTGTAGTGACGGGTCGGCAGCCATGAGTTTGCCTACCTGCTCCAGCGTCGAGTCAGATTTGGACTGGACGCTTGCTTTGCCTGTATCGAAAAAGATGCCGTAGAGCGCCACGGTTCCTTCGCGCGATAGCTGCGCGGCCATTTGATCGGCTTTGACCGTCACCATTTTTTGATCTCGGGCCTGATCCTGGAGGATATCGAGAACTGCAATCGTGCGGCCATTAAACGCACCACAGGTCAGCTTGTTCTTGTCTCTGACCCGATAAGTCAACACGGATACGGTCGGACCTGATGCCCCGAGTTTTGCGACCAGGTAATGCTGGTCGGCGATCGGCCGGACCGCAGCACCGCACCAGGCGTTGCTCAGAAGGTTCGCGTCAAGTTCGTCGGGTGGAAACAGATACATCGCCAGGCTTTGTTTGCCGCCGTTACCGCCCACCGAGCGGGTCGGATCGCCGCCACAGTTCGCTCCCTGGCATTGGTATAAAACTTTACCGCCATTAGCGGTTACTTCATCCAGGTAGTTTCGAAAGATTTCAACGGAACTGCGCCCCTCGGGGCCGAGATAAATCGTGCGCGTATAAGCGCCTTCCAGTGTGAGTTTCTGTTCCGGTTCATACGCTTTTACGGTTAGCGATCCGACTTTCTTGCCGGGTACTGCCTTCAGAACAGAAAGCGGCATTGTGAACGAATCATATTCGCGCCTGGTCTGGGACAGGATCAGCGAGCCTTCATACCGTTTCATGGCTGGGTGGTCAGCCGTCTTGGCGGCGTCGGCGCTGGGCAGTTGCGCCTTCGCATACAGCGGGTTGCTCCAGGCGGCGCCGATCAGAATGAGTATTGTCAGGATAAAGCGAGTCATGTCGGATTCCTGTTAGCTGCTGGAGGGCGCCGGTTTGGGGATGGGTTGCCGGATTAGTCGGGTTGTCCAGCCCACTGGTTCATTGTTCAGCCGATCGTCGCGGCCCGTATCAGCAGGGAGAGCGCGCTGAAACCCAGAATGGCGTAGGTGGCCGCCAGGATTCGCTGGTCTGAGATTCGGTGGCGCAGGGTTTCGGCGAACCGGATGCTGATATAGGCAACCGGAATCAGCCACAGTGCAGTAACCAGAATCACCGGCCTGGCATAAAGCCCGGCCAGACCGAAAGCCGTCAGCCGGAACAACAGGTTCGCCCCGCCGGTAAACGCAATGGTCGCCCGCACCTGCAACAAACTGTGGCGGCGCATGCTTAGAAAAATCGCCGCTGGCGGGCCGCCCGCACCGAAGGCACCCGAGCACACGCCGGCGAGTCCACCCATAGGCCAGGCCCAGCTCTGCGATATCGGTGCGGTGGTCTTTCGGTTCAACAGTCGGGCGGCAAGAAAACTGACGATGAATCCGGCCATGCCAAACATCAGTAACCGTACCGGCAGATTCACCAGCGCCATGGTGCCGATAACCGTGCCGACTGCCGCAGCCGCCATAATGCGGAGCATGTCACCGCGCACCACGTTTTGTCGGTCCAGCGTCGCCATTCGCAAGACGGTGAATGTCTCGGTAACCGCAAGAATAGGCAGTAAATCCAGTGGTGGCAGAAACAAGGCGGCCAGCGGAACTGCAATAACACCACCACCAAAGCCGATGGTCGTAAAGACAAAACAGCCCAGAAAGACGACGGGCGCCAGCACAATCAGCATTTGGAGGTCTGGCAGCAAGGCGCTCATCGGGGTATCTTACGGCTGAAACCGAACGGTTCGGTTCAGGAGACCGTGATGCTTGAAACCCGTGACATCCCGCAGTCCAATATCGTTGAGTTTGTGGTTGATGGCCATATCGACCGGGCTGATTTTGATGCCGTCATCAGTATTCTCAATGCCAACATTGCCGAGCACGGCAGTGTGCGTCTGCTTGAAGAAGTGCGGGCGTTTGGTCTGACGGACCCGCTGACCCTCTGGGAAGACCTGAAGTGGATGTTCAGCCACTTCAAGGACATTGAGCGCACCGCAGTGGTTTCCGACTATGGCTGGCTGGAAGGCTTCATTCAGATGATGGGCCCGATGCTTTCGATGCCGGTGCGTTATTTTACGGTTGCCGATATCGACGCGGCGCGAGCCTGGCTCGCCAGCGAGGGCTGACTACCCAAAGACTCGCTGCAAACGTGCAATCGCCTCGACCACGCGATCTCTCTGGGTGGCCAGATTAAATCGTAACCATTGCGTGCCGCCCTGACCAAATGTCGGTCCGAGATTGACCGCAATTTTTGCCTCTTCGCGAACCCGCGAGGCTAGCGTTGCATCGCTCATACCGGTGCCGGAAAAATCGACCCAGGCAAGATACGTCGATTCGAGCGTCATCGACCGGGCGCCGTTGATCTGATCGATACCGTGATCAAACAGGCGGCAGTTTTCCTGTAGGTAGGGCAGCAAGGCGTCCACCCATTGCGCGCCTTCGGGGCTATACGCGGCTGTCACCATATGGACGCCGAATCCGTTGGGCGACATACCCAGGCCTTGCATGCGAGCGGTGAACGCGGCCCGCAAACCGGGGTCGGCAATAATGACGTTGCCAACATGAGCACCGGCCAGGTTGAAGGTTTTGGTCGCGGCCGACAAGACAATGATGCGGTCAAGCGCCTCGGGCGCGGCTTTGGCCATGATGGTGTGTTGATGTCCGGCGAACACCAGGTCATGATGGATTTCATCGGAAACCAGAATCAAGTCATTGCGCTGGCAGAAGGCGGCGAGCGCTTTCAACTCGCTGGCATGCCAGACTCTGCCACCGGGATTGTGTGGTGAGCACAGCACGACGATTTTTTCGTTTCCGGTGAGCAGGTCTTGCCAGCCGGCCAGATCCATCTCATAGCGGCCATCACGCTGAGGCATTGGGCATTCGCGCACTTCGCGACCAGCAGCGCGAATGATTTTCGCGAACGCATGGTAGACCGGCGTCATCAGGATTACCGCATCACCCGGCTCACTGAATGTCTCGACGCACATCGCGGTCCCGTTGACCAGCCCGTGGGTACTGAAAATCCAGTCCTTTTCAATCTCCCACTGATGACGGGTTTTCATCCACCAGGCAATATTGGCAAAGTAGTCGCCGTCGTCGCCATAGTAGCCGTAAATGCCTTGTTCGGTCAGTTCGGTGAGCGCCCGGGTGACGGCTTGTGGCGCCCGGAAGTCCATGTCTGCAACCCACATCGCAATACCATCCTCCGGCGATACGCCGTGGAAGGTCTGCATCGCATCCCATTTGAGTGAGTGAGTGCCGATGCGGTCGATGGGTTGGTCGAAGTCAGTGGGTGTCATGAAGGCAGTCCTCGGATCGTTCAGGGGGTTGGTGACGCCTGGGAATCTTAATGCCGCAAGCCAGTTTGCCCAAGAACCGCGTCTTCCTGAAAGCGGCGCAGAATATCCCGCATGACACCACCTGCACAACTGCCCCGTCGGACCTCGCTGCTTCTGAATGTCGCTCACGCGCTGGATCATCTGTTTTTGTTGATCTTCGCGGCCGCAGTCGCCAGTATCAGTCTGGACTTCGGGGTCGAGCGCTGGGAAGATCTGATGCCTTACGGCGTGGGGGCGTTCTTTCTGTTCGGACTGGGCTCGTTACCGGCGGGCCGTCTGGGCGATTTATGGGGTCGCCGCCAGATGATGCTGGTATTCTTTTTCGGGATAGGCATTGCGTCCGTGCTCGCCTCATTGACCCAGGGACCATGGCAACTGGCTGCTGCCATGGTGTTGATTGGCGCTTTCTCGTCGATCTATCACCCGGTTGGTATTCCGATGCTGGTTCAGCATGCCAGGAATCCCGGCGCCACGATCGGCATTAACGGCCTGGCCGGAAACCTTGGCGTGGCTGGCGCGGCATTGCTGACCGGCTACCTGGTTGAATTGTTCAACTGGCGGGCCGCGTTCATTGTGCCGGGGCTTATCAGTCTGTTGTGCGGATTCCTGTTCGCGCGCTACGCGCCGGCGGAGATTGAGCCGCCGGCAAAACGCAGCCAGAAGGCGGCGGTCAGTTTGCCGCCGGGCATGCTGGCCCGCGCATTTTTCGTAATGACCGCGGCGGCGGTAACTGGCAGCCTGTTGTTCAACTTTACAACGAATGGCAACGGGCAGTTGCTTGCCGAGCGTTTGCAAGGCACGGTCGACGACCCGTCGACGCTGGGCGTATTGCTGGCTGTTGTTTACACCGTGGCGTCGTTCGCGCAGTTGGTCGTAGGTCGCCTGATTGACCGAATGTCGCTCAAGAGTCTTTACCTGTCGATTGTGCTGGCGCAAGCGCCGGTTCTGGCGTTGGCTGCTTATGCCCAGGGCTGGGTGCTTTATGGCTTGCTGGTCTTGTCGATGATCATGGTGTTTGGCGCGATCCCGTTTACCGATGCAATGATCGTTCGGTATGTTGATGACCGGATGCGGTCAAGAGTGGCCGGGATGCGTCTGGCCGTCTCCCTGGGAATCAGTTCGATTGCGGTCTGGCTGCTCGGACCGGTCGTAAAGTCCGGCGGTTTTACGACCTTGTTGCTGTCGATGGCGGTAATTTCCCTATGCACCGCGGCGGTTGTCTTGTTCCTGCCGAGTGAACGGGCGGCGCACGCTGGCGTCAGTCGCTAAATCAGCGAGCTTACCCAGGGCCACAAACTGATGGCGGCCAGAATCAAAACCAGCAGCGACAGCAGCCGGACCGATCGATGCAAGCGCTTTTGTTCCTCAACTAATTGACCGACAACTTTCTGGTTTTTCTGGATGGCTTGCGCGGCATTCGGTGCCGACAACGCGGCATGAACAAGCCTGGGGATTTGCGGCAGCGTCTGAGCCCAGCGCGGCGCTTCGTTCTTGACCCGCTCGGTGAACGCATTCAGACCAATCTGCGAGTTCATCCAGCGCTCCAGAATCGGCTTGGCGGTGACCCATAAATCCAGCTCCGGGTCCAGCTCGCGACCAAGTCCTTCCACATTAAGCAGTGTTTTTTGCAGCAAGACGAGCTGCGGCTGGATCTCCACCTCAAACCGGCGCGACGCCTGGAACAAACGCATCAAGACCAGCCCCAGCGAGATTTCCTTAAGCGGCCGGTCAAAGAATGGTTCACAGACCGAGCGTACCGCCGCTTCCAGTTGCTCAACCCGGGTGTGAGCCGGTACCCATCCGGATTCAATATGCAACTCGGCCACCCGGCGGTAGTCACGCCGGAAAAACGCCAGGAAGTTCTGCGCCAGATAGTTTTTGTCAAACTCAGACAGCGCGCCAACAATGCCGAAGTCCAGCGCGATATACCGGTTGAAATCCTCGCCTTCGGTGCCGACCAGAATGTTGCCGGGATGCATGTCAGCATGAAAGAATCCGTCCTGAAATACCTGACGGAAGAAAATTTCAACTCCGTCGCGGCTCAGCTTGGACATATCCATACCGGCTTCACGCAGGCGGTCCATGCGACCGATAGGCAGGCCGACCATACGTTCCATGGTCAGCACGCTGGTGGCGCAGTAATCCCAGTACATGATCGGGATTCTCAGCAAATCGGAGTCGGTAAAGTTACGGCGTAACTGATTCGCGTTGGCGGCTTCCCGAATCAGATCGAGTTCGTCGTGCAAATAGGTATCGAATTCGGCAATGACTTCCAGGGGGCGCAGGCGCCGGGCGTCGGCCGATACCCGTGTGAATTGCGTGCCTAGAACCTTGAGCAGGGCGAGGTCTCGCTCGATCACATCCAGCATGCCCGGGCGGACCACTTTGACCGCGACCTCAGTGCCGTCCAGCAGCTTGGCGAAATGCACCTGGGCAATAGACGCCGACGCAATTGGCTTGTTCTCAAACTCGCTGAACATTTCCGGAATCTTGCGGCGTAAGCCTTTTTCGATAACGGCGCGTGCGACCTGCGCATCGAACGGTGGGACATTGTCCTGCAACAAGGCCAGTTCGTTGGCAATATCTTCCGGCAACAAGTCGCGCCGGGTCGACAAGACCTGGCCAAATTTGACGAAGATCGGCCCAAGACTCTCCAGTGCTTCACGCAGGCGCTGGCCCCGGGGCGCGGAAAGCTTGCGGCCAAAGCGCAGCAGTCGGACCAATCTGAAATGCCAGGCTCCGGCTGGTTTGCCAGAGGGGCCTGAAGCCACGATTTCGTCCAGGCCAAACCGCCAGACGATAAAGAAGATCTTCAGTAATCGGAGAATGCGCAAAACAGGCTGCCAGAAAAGCGTGAATAGAGGGTCGAGGCGATACAGGGGTCGTCGCTACAGCGATTGTAGAGCGATGCCAGGCGCTTATGAGGCTGAAAGCGGTGTGAGCCGGATGATTGGGGTGCTTGACAGTTCGTCTTGTGCTGATTCGACCACCGGAGCCGGTTGATTCAGGGTCGGATCCGGGTCGAATGCCAGGTCTTTTTCACCTTGCCAGGGTTGTCCGGTTGCGGTCAGTCCGGCAAAGTCAAACAAGCTGGTATCCATCAGGTGTGACGGCGTAACCCGCGACAGCGCGGCAAACATATTTTCGACCCGGCCCGGATAGCGCCGCGACCAGTCTTGCAGAAGCGCTTTGACCTGCTGGCGCTTCAGGTTGGGCTGGCTGCCGCACAAGGTACACGGAATGATCGGGTATTCCCGCCAGTCGGCATAGGCTTGCAAGTCGGCTTCGCCAGCATAGGCCAGCGGTCGGATCAAGACATTGCGCCCGTCGTCTGAAACCAGTTTGGGGGGCATGGCTTTGAGCTTGCCGCCGTAGAAAAAATTCAGGAAAAAGGTTTCAAGGATATCGTCGCGATGATGCCCGAGCGCCACCTTGGTGGCGCCCAGTTCGCCGGCCACCCGATACAGGATGCCGCGCCGCAGCCGCGAGCAAAGCGAGCAAGTGGTCTTGCCCGGTTCAATGACTCTTTTGACAATGCTGTAGGTATCCTGGTTTTCGATGTGAAACGGCACGTCCAGCGCACGGAGGTAAGTAGGCAGTACTTCCTCGGGGAAGCCGGGTTGCTTCTGGTCAAGATTGACCGCAATCAGCTCGAAGCTGACCGGAGCCCGTTCGCGCAGCGTCATCAGCAGATCGAGCATCGCATAGCTGTCTTTGCCGCCCGACAGGCAGACCATGATGCGGTCACCGTCTGCAATCATCTGATAGTCGGAGATGGCCTGGCCGGCCTGGCGCAACAGGCGTTTATGCAGCTTGTTGCGCTCGTGTCGCTGGCGTCTTGGATCGGTGGGCATGCGGCTATCCGGGTTGGGTGGGTGTCGTATTGTTCAGGTAACTGACGTCGCGTTGCAGGCCGAGCAGGTGCTGACCCCCGTCTACCGTCAGGTTCACACCGGTAATGGCGGGGGAATCAAGCATGAATGCGACTGTCTGGACAATATCTGCGGCAGTACTGGAAGTGTCCAGCAATGCCGTGTTCTGGTGGGCCTGGGCGAATTCGGCTTCGGTCTGCAGGTAGCTTGGCAGGGTCAGTCCGGGTGAAACCCCGACGACCCGCAGTTTTGGTGCCAGGCTCATGGCCATCATCCGGGTGGCCCCGAGCAAGGCCTGTTTGGTCAGCGTATACGAGAAGAAGTCCGGATTCAGGCTGTCGAGTTTCTGGTCGAGAATATTGATCACAGCGCCTCGGTCCGTGTCCGCCAGCCAGCGGTGAAGACACTGAGCCAGTTGGACTGGCGCGGCCAGATTGGGGCCCAGGTGCGCCTGCAAATGAGCCGCCTCGAACGAGGCCGGGGTGTCATGCTCAAAGTGGGACGCACTGTTGATCACCGCCCGCAGCGGTAGCGCCGAAGCGGCCGTGAACAAGCTGGCGACCGCCTCAGGGTTCGACAAATCGGCCTGAACCGCGATGGCCCGCCGCCCCAGCCGGACAATCTGCTGCACCGTCTGCTCCGCCGCATCAGCCGAACGGTGGTAGTGCACGGCGATATCCCAGCCCCGTTCGGCCAGCCCGATTGCGATCTCCCGGCCCAGGCGTTTACCGGCTCCGGTGACCAGAGCGGCCTTGCAGCCCCGGGCGTCTATGCTGACCCCCGGACGAGGGCCGGAGATGGGGGCAGGGGCTTGTTCTGGGCTGGACATATTCCGATTCTACAATCGGGGGATGGAAGAATTGCCGATCCCGGATACAAATGCTCAACAGAGCAGTGACGAACTTCAGGCCCGCCTGCGAGCCAGGGTGCAATCAGCCGGTGGCTGGTTGGGTTTTGATCAGTTCATGAACAGTGCGCTCTACGAGCCGGTGCTGGGGTATTACAGCGGCGGCTCGCGTCGATTCGGACCGGACGGGGACTTTGTGACGGCGCCGGAGCTGACCCCGTTGTTCGGCCATTGCGTCGCTCAGGCCATGCTGCCCTGGCTGCAACAGACCGAGTCAAGAGTTATTGAATTCGGGGCCGGCACCGGGCAATTGGCTGCCCAGGTCCTGAATGCCCTGGACCGGGTCGATCAAGCCCCGGCTGAATATCTGATCGTCGAGCTTTCTGCCGCTCTGCGGGCCCAGCAACAGCACACGCTGAACCTGCTGGCCCCCGAACTGGCTGGCCGGGTCCGCTGGCTGGATGAACTACCGGCGCTGCTCGAAGGGGTGGTGCTGGCGAATGAAGTGCTTGATGCGATGCCGGTTCGTCTGTTCGAGCTGTCGGACGGCGCGATCATGGAGCGCGGTCTGGTTCGTGGGCGCGGCGATGCGGCTTTGGCCTGGCAGGCCCGGCGCGCCGACGAATCATTCGAGCGCGCCGTTCGCCAAACGCTGGCGCGCAGTCAGTGGGGCGGCGACGATCACCGCGATTTGAACTTCAACGCCTGGCCCGATCAATACACCTCTGAGCTGGGTGAGCAAGCCACTGCCTGGGTCCGCACGCTGGGTGAGCGGCTAAGCCGGGGCGTGATGCTGTTTATCGACTACGGTTTTCCGGCCGGTGAGTATTTTCATCCGCAGCGGGCAACCGGGACACTGGCCTGTCACTACCGCCATCGGGTGCATCACGATCCGCTCTGGAATCCAGGTTTGCAAGACATTACGGCTCATGTTGATTTTTCGGCTATTGCTTATGCGGCTGAACGTGTCGGGCTGGAAGTGTTGGGCTATACCTCGCAGGCAAATTTCCTGCTGAATACCGGCCTGCTGGAGGGCTTGAGTCACCTTTCGGCTGAGCAGACCGTCGAGTACGCCCGCCAGGCGCAAGCCGTACAGCGACTGGTCAGTGAGGCCGAAATGGGAGAGTTGTTCAAAGTGATTGCCCTGAGCCGGGGCGTGGTGGAGCCGGGCGGTGCTTTTGGTCGTGGAGACCGTAGCGCGGTTCTCGGTGTGGCGCTGCGCGACTGACATGCTCAAGTGGCTTATTGCGCTGGTGTTGGCGCTGATCTTGTTTTCCGGGCTGGAAAACACTTTGCGCAAACTTGGTTTTGGTCATCTGCCCGGCGACTTTACCCTGCGTTTGTTTGGTCGTGATATCCGCGTACCCGTGGCTTCGACGATTTTATTGTCGGCGCTGATGGCATTGATTATGGTTTTGCTCTGAACGAATCACCGATCGCCTGCAGACGTGCGGCCCGCAAGCCGGCCGCGATCGCCGCCGGCCCCTGGGGGGCGAGCGGTTTGGCGATAGCGCCGGCATTAACCGTCTGAACCGCCTGTAAGGACTGGCTGAGTCGGGCGGCCAGTAGCCCGGTGGCGCCAGGAGCCCAGGCATCGGCCGCAGCCATCACCACCGGCAGGCGTTCGGGTCGGCGCAGGCCGTCCAGCCGTTCAATCCAGCCCAGCAGGGTTTCCGGCTCGGCCACACTTGCGGCGTCCGCGAGTGAGCGGTCATCGAACAGCCTGGTTTTTTCCTGAATCAGTAACCGGGCGATGTCGCGGCATTCATTGGGCGCCCGCAAAGCCGCAGCCAATTCCAGGCCGTTGTCACAGGCCAGTGCAACAAGCGCGAATCTGCCGGGCAGGCTGAGTGCCGCCTGAGCCGCCCGGTTCAAGGCCTGTTCCAGCTGCTCTAAGTCTTTTAGCCCGGGAATCAGGCGGGTTAGTGCATTGGCATCAGCCAGCACCGTCATCATGCGTGCCGGCGCCGCTTCCATCAGGCCGCGGGCCAGCTCCTGCCAAACTCGCTCGGCGACCAGGGCATCGACTTCGCCGGCAGCCGTCATCTGGCGCATCAGCGCCAGGGTTTCGGGGGCAACCGAGAAGTCGGCGAAGCGCGCCGCAAATCTGGCCAGCCGCAAAATGCGCACCGGGTCTTCGGAAAACGCATCACTGACATGACGGAACAGGCGATTCGCTAAATCTGACTGGCCGTGATATGGATCAATCAGCGTGCCATCTTCCGCGCGCGCCATCGCGTTAATAGTGAGGTCGCGCCGGAGCAGATCTTCCTCCAGCGTGACATCGGGCGAGAAATGAACATCAAAGCCTTTGTAGCCGGGACCGGTCTTGCGCTCAGTGCGAGCCAGTGCGTATTCCTCGTGGCTTTCGGGGTGTAGAAAAACCGGGAAGTCTTTGCCGACTGGTTGATAGCCAAGCTCGGTCATTTGCGCTGGCGTCGCGCCAACCACTACCCAGTCGGCATCATGAAATGGCAGGCCGAGCAGTTCGTCTCTGACCGACCCGCCAACCCGGAATATTTTCACTAACGACGCGCGCGGGCACGCTCTTCGTTAAACGCAGAGGTGCGGTGGCGAAGATAAGTCGGGCCAATCGCGGTGAGCGAGGCTGGCGTAATACCGAGTTCGGGCGCCAGCGGGCCGGTGGCAATATTCGGTTTGGCCAACGAGTCAAAGTTGTCTCGCGACATCAGGGTCGGGCCAGGGGCCAGTTCCAGCGCGCGGGCCTGCAGCCGGCCGGCCGCATCCGGTAAATCGATGATCTTGCGGGGGTGGCCGGAGTACTCGCCGGCCAGGGCGACCAGCTCACGCAGCGTGAAAATCTCCGGGCCGGCGACCTCGTAGGCACGACCAAACGTCAGTACGTTGTTCAGGACGTTGACGATCGCCGTGACCAGGTCACCGACAAAGACCGGTTGCAATTGCGCGCCGCCCCGGGCCAAAGGCATTACCGGAAAAAACTGTTGCAAGGTGGCGAACATATTCAGGAATTTGTCCCCCGGGCCGAAGACAACCGACGGACGCAACACGGTAAATTCCTTCAGACCGCTGGCGGCGATGGCTCGTTCACCGTCGGCCTTGGAGCGCAGATACCCCGACGGTAGCTGGGCGCGCTCTGGGTCCGCCCCCAGGGCAGAAATATGAACCAGCCGTTTGCCATACCGGGCGCAGGCTGTTGCGATACGCTGCGGCAACTCCACATGGGCTTTGGCAAATTCGGGGCCGTAGGCGGCATCGTCAACCGGCGCTGAACTGTGCAGAACACCGACCAGATTGATCACCGCGTCGGCCGCTTCAATCAGAGGGTCGAGTTGTGCATCATCGTGGATATCGGTCGTGACAACCTGGACCTTGGGCAGCAGGAACAGGTCACGCCCGTGGCGCCGTCGCTTGGTCGGAACCACAATGTCGTAGTTGTCGCCGGACAGTCGGGAAACAAGGCGTTGCCCGATGAACCCGGTGCCGCCGATGACGAGGAGTGATGGATAGCGCATGATCGAGTATTGGTTATGGCCTTGAATGACGGCCCGGCTACGGAATGGAAGAAGGTTTGAACGGCACTTTGGGTACGGTACCCAGCAGGGTTTTCAGTGACTGCGGTTTGCCTTCAAACACAGACCCATAGTATGCGGCATTCAGCAGTACCTTCTTGACGTATTGACGCGTTTGCGCGAATGGAATGATTTCTGCAAATAACGCTCCATCGACAGTATCGGGCAGCGTGGACTGCCAGTAGCGCGGCCGCCTGGGGCCGGCGTTATAGCCGGCGCTGGCCAGCAAAGCCGAGTTGTTGAGCGAATCGTAAACCGTCTTCAGGTAGTACGTGCCGTACTGAACATTGGTGGCAAAGTGATACAGGTGCGCGGTTTCAAAGTTTTGCTGACCCAGGCGCCCGGCAATCCAGCGGCCGGTGGACGGCATGATTTGCATCAGGCCGCGCGCCCCCACGCTTGACCGCGCCCTGATGTCAAAACGGGATTCCTGGTGAATCAAGCCGTAGACCCATGCCGGATCAAGACCATTACTCAATGCCAGCGGCTCCAGAGTGGGTCGGAACGGTGTCATGTAGCGAAGCTGGTAGTCATGCAGTTTTCGGGTCCGGGCGGCGGTTGCCAGGCAGCGCTCGGCCAGTTGCCGCTGGCAGGCAAGCGCGGCCACGGCAAGCAGACGACGGTCGCTCAACCCTCTCAGTTGCAAAGACCATTCGCGATTACCCCGGTATTTAAGCCCCAGGTCGTAAAACTTGAATGCTCTTTTCAGGCCGGGCAAACGGGTGGCGGCTGCCATCTCACCCGCGCCGGGCTCCGGCGATTGCTGGATCGGCAGTTGGACCGGCCGGCCAAGTTCTTCGGCTGCCAGTGCGCCGTAAAAACCGGGGCGCTCGGCGATTTGCTCAAACAAGGCTTGCCCGCCGTTTAGTTCGCCCCGCGCGAGCATGGCCCGGGCCCGCCAGTACACCCAGGTGGACTGAGTTTGCGTGCCGGGCGCCATCTCGTGGATGAAGGTATCGAGTAAGCGCCAGTCCTGTTGGCGTAGCGCGGCCCGGGCCAGCCAGCGGCGGGTGATGTCATGCGCGCCGGAGGCGACTGCTTTCTGAGCATAGTTATAGGCCTGGGGGATCATGTCGCGCATTGCCGAGGCGGCAATCTGTGACCAGACAAATCGTTGTTCGGCCGGGGTTAGTCGTTGACCGGCCGAAGCCATCCAGGCTGCCGCCTCGCTCGGTTTCGGACGGGAGTGACTCACTAGCGCGATCAACAGGGTGTTGCGATCGATGGCGTCGTCATGGTTAGCTGGTGGAACTGGCGCAACTGCGGCCTGAATCAAGGCGAGCGACTGTTTCAATGATTGTTCAATTCGAGATTCGTCGGACCCAAGCAGGCCGGCCAGTAACCGAACCGACTTCCAGTCGCGCACTTCCAGCGCCAGCCACAGTCGGCGGCGCAGAAACGACGAGTCGATTTGTTCCCGGGCCAGCAACAGCCTGGCAAACTCGCCGCAATCCTCGCCCAGATCGCGGTCTCTTTGTAACGCGCGCATCGCAACACTGCCCGGCGCTTTGCCGAGCATCATCCGGGCCTGACCGGCACGGCACAAGACCCGGGTGTCATTCCGGCGGCGCCAGTGAGGCAGATGACTCAGCATTTCCGCCCACTGGCCCCGCTCAGCGAGTTTCAACATCCACTGGCGGCGTAACAAATCACCGGGTATCGACTTCGGATTCAGGCGAATAAACGCTCGTACGGCGGCGTCGAGCGATGCCTCGGGTTGACCGGCACTGCGTAGCTGAAGGCGCAACCGCCAATACCCCAGGTAATCGGCCAACAGATGGTCGGCCGGAACCTGTCGCGCGGCCAGTTCAAACTGAATCAGTCGATCGGACTGCTGGGCACGAAAAGCGTCCAGGAAAGCGCGGTCTGCCGGACTGCGATCAGTGGCGGTTTGTCGGAACGGCGCGCCAGTCTGACCCTGTGCTGACGGCAGGGCGTCCGGCTTCGGCGTGGCGCCCGCTGGAGCCGCGCCAGTAACCTGCATGATGACCAGACAGGCAAGCGTTATTATCAGGAGCCGGAGGTTGGACGCATTACAGGCCAGCATAGACGGTGTCGCAGTGAGTTTGCCGTGTTTTCAGGGAAACCGGTTGTCAGTCGCCGATGTTCAGTCATCTGTTCAGTCATCGTTAGTCAACTAACCGCATCGTTCAGGATTAAACCGATCAATTCGAGCATAGCATGCAGGCCCGTCTGGCCAGTCGATAGAAAAGCCGCACGAGCGGCCATTTTGCAGTGGCGTCGAACGATGGCCTCGGCAGAGCGGGCGCGACGCAGCGACCGTATCGGCCAACTCATCACACCCTGGTTAATCCGCAGCAAAGCCGATCTCAGTGTGCGTACGCAGCATCCGGTCGTGGGATTGTTCTGGCCGATTCGCGGCGAACCCGATCTGACCGGCTTTTATCAGCAATGGATAGCGCTTGGCTGGACGCTTGCCTTGCCACAAACACCATCGCAACCGGGGCCGCTGGCGTTTCTGCGTTACGAGCCAGGCGCTCCTATGCTGACGGATTCATATGGCATCGCCACACCGGCGCAGGCTGCGGTGATGACACCTGACCGGATCATCGCGCCTTGTGTCGGCTACGGCTCTGGAGGTTATCGGCTTGGGTATGGCGGGGGCTATTACGACCGGACCCTGACTGGCGTGGCCGGCATGGCTATCGGGGTTGCCTACCAGGAAACGCTGGTCGATTCATTCGAGGCGCAAACTCACGACCAGCCGCTGGACGCTATTGCAACCGACAACGGCTGGTACTGACGCGCTTGCTTGTCAGGATGAGGCTTCGGGCTGCTGTTCTTCGGTGTCGAGTGTCTTGTTGTACTCGTTGTACCAGCTGGAAAAATCGGTCGGCGGCATCGGCCTTGAATAGTGATACCCCTGGCCCCGGTCGCAGCCCAGTTCCAGCAGGGCTGCGCGTGCGTCGGCATCTTCGACGCCTTCGGCCAGCGCATGCATTTCAAACGTATGGGCCAGGTCAATCAGTGCGGCCACAATCTGGCGGTCGCCTTTGTCGCGCGCGACATGCTCGACAAAAGACTGGTCAACTTTGAGTTCATCAAGCGGGAACTGTCGCAGATACGAAAATGACGAATAACCCGTACCGAAATCATCAATCGCGAGCGTACAGCCATGTTCTTTCAGGCGGCGCATGAATTCAACCGCACTGTTTTCGTGTTGAACAATTGAGCTTTCGGTCAGTTCGAGCAACAGCTTGTCGCCGGGGATATTCCAGGTATTCAGGGCCTGGCCAACCAGCGACGGAAACGCGGAGTCAGACAAGGTTGTGGCCGACAGGTTAATACCGACCGAAATATCTATTCCCTGGGTGCGCCAGAACATCAGGTGACGCAATGCGGTGTTCAAGACATACTGGGTGAGCTGGGCCATCATGCCGCGTTCTTCGCAGACTGAGGCGATCAGACCCGGGTTAACGGCTTTACCATCGCTGCGGTTCCAGCGAATCAGTGCTTCGACTGCCACGCACCGGCCGCTGGCCAGTTCAATCTGTGGCTGAAAATGCACGTCGAGCTCATTGCTGTAAAGCGCGGCCCGCAGCTCCCGCTCAAGTGAGGCGCGGTGCAAGGTTGCCATGTCGGCATCAAGTTTTGACACCAGAACATGTTCATCGGCATGGCGGGCCCGTAAGGCCGCAGCCGAAGCGGCATTGACGACCGTCATCGGGTCAGGAATGGTGCCGCCCGGCGCCCAGCAGCCGCCCACGACCGGACGCAATTGAACGATGGTGGTGTTCTCGCCGTCGCGATCAATATTGATTGGCCGCATCAGGGATTCGCGCAGGGTTCGACCGGCCAGCTCGGCCAGGGCTTCGCTGGGCAGGTCGCACAGCAGCAACCAGACTTCGTCGGGGGTGACAAAAGAGAAACGATCACTGACGCGCAGGATGGCCTTGATCCGTTTGGCGATTTCGCGAACGGCTGCGCTGGCGCTGTCGTTACGCGCCAGTGCCTGCAGTCGGTCTGAGCGGTTGAGCTGGAGCATCAGCAGCGCGGTGCGTTTTTCGCCCATGCCGTGGTGGCGATTTCTCAGCTCTTTAACCAGCTCGTCCGGGGTTAACCGATATCGGGTTTTCTCGGCACCGCTTTGTTGTTCGCTCATAGGTCTTTAGATCAGGCGGTTTGACTTGGCCATTTCTGCACCATAGTAGTCGGTGATGTTCAGGTCAAATTCATTGGCGGAGACGCTGCGGAGAATCCGGATCGGTTTGCCGTCAGCGCCTTTGGGTTTGTCGAACAGGTTACGCTCAACCGGCGCGGCCAGTTGGGTTTTGTCCGGCCAGGTCAGGACCAGTACTCTGGGTTCCAACCGCCGAATCCTATTGTGCGCCAAAACGATCGCAACTTCATGGGTTGAGAGTTCAACCATGGTGCCGACCGGAAAGACCCCGACTGCCTGTACAAATTGTTCCACCAGCGGCTCATGGAAAGAACTGCCGGCCCACTCAAACAGGTTAAGCAGTGCTTCATGCGGGGACACCGGGTTGGCGTATACCCGCGGGGTAATCAGGGCGGCAAAGGTATCGGCAATTGCTGCCATGCGCCCGTAGATACCAATCTCGGGGCCTTTTAACCCTTTTGGGTAGCCCGAGCCATCGAGTCGTTCGTGATGCTGGGCAATACCTTGCAACACAATGTCATTGAGCGGCTTCTGTTTTTGAAGCGCTTCCAGTCCGAGCCGTACATGTTCTTTAACGACCGTGTATTCCTGTGCGGTCAGCATGCCGGGTTTCTCAAGCACCGCTTTGGGGAGTTTCGTTTTACCGACATCGGCCAGCAAGCCGATCATGCCCAGGTGTTGTAACTCGCCTTTCGGGAATCCCATATGGCGACCGATCGCCACCATGTACAGCGCGACTTTCACCGCATGACCGAGCGTGGACTGATTATCGTCCCGCATCCGGGCTACCCACATCATGGCATCCGGATTGCTGATCATGCTTTCAACAATATCTTCAACCACTGCTTCGGCTTTCTCGATGTTGGGCATCGAGCCGGCTTTCACGTGTCCCATCAACTCGCGCAGCGTGCTTTCGCCTTTCTTGAAAGCCTGATTCGCGCGCGGCAGCTCTTCTTCGATCGGTGCCTTGATCTCGTGTTTTTCAGTCTTCAGATTGCGCGGCATGAGCTTTTTGAGTTCATGAGCGCGTTGTTTGGCCCGGGCGGCGACCGCACGCGGGTCTTCCTTCTTTTCGAACAGGCCGTCAATCCAGGCCCAGATGCGGGCAAAAAAGCCCTGGTCGCGGTTTTCAAAACTGCTGTCCGGTTCAATCAGCTTCATGTACTGATTGAAACGCTCGCGCCCCTCTGAGATGTCTTTCGGGGTGCGGATCGGCGTCTTCGGACCGGCTTTTTTATCGGTACGGAAACTTTGCCGGGCGGGGGCCGGGTCATCGATCGGCAGGCGTCGCATTTCGGCTGCCTTGATCGCCTCAACGACAGAAGAGTCTGATTTGTCCAGATCAACGAACACATAGCGGCAATGGCGGGAAAGCGCAATCTGCTCGGCAGTGTTCGTTATCGGGAAGCCCTGGATCAGAAATGGTGTGTCCAGCCACGGCCGGTCAAGCTCGGCGACAAACATGCCCACGGCAAGCTTGTTACACGGGATTTTGAATCGATGGCCAAGCTGATCATTGCCGTCCGGGCCCGGGCTATCGGGCGAAGCGCTACCCGGCTCACTCACCGTAGAACTGGCTTTTTTCCTGACAAGCTGTGCTGTATCCGTGCTCATGGCGCTCAAAGTAGGACTGGTCAGACGATATTACTGAGGCGCAGACCGAAAGGTCAGGGGGAGCCGGCCGGGCGGTCCCCTAATCAGGGCGTGAGCGGATGAGCGGTCGCCTGAGAACTGTTAACGGGGCATGCCGAGCGCCTGGCACAACAGTACGGTCGGCTCGGACTGGTTCAGTGTGTAGACATGCAGACCCGGCGCACCGCCTTCCAGGAGTTGTTCGCACAGTCGCGTCACCACTTCATGACCAAATTGTCGAATAGAGACAAGATCGTCACCGTAATCGGCCAAACGAATGCGAATCCAGCGGGGTATCTCCGCACCACATGCCTCAGAGAAGCGAATCAGCTGAGAGGCATTCATGATGGGCATGATGCCGGGGATCAACGGAATATTCACTCCCCGGGCGACGCAATCGTCGCGAAAGCGGAAGTAGGCATCGGCGCTATAGAAATATTGTGAAATGGCCGTATCGGCCCCGGCGTTGACTTTGGCCTGAAACGCGTCGAGGTCAGCCTGATAGGAGCTGGCCTGCGGATGCTTTTCCGGATAAGCAGCCACTTCAATCTGAAAATGCTCGCCAGTCTGCTCTCGAATGAAGCGCACCAGGTCGCTGGCATAACGGAAGTCTCCGCCATGGCTCGGGCCGACACCAGAGGGCAGGTCGCCGCGCAACGCGACGATCCGTCGCACGCCCAGTGAGCGGTATCTTTCAAGTAATTCGGCAATCGAGGCGCTGGTGCTGCCAATGCAACTCATATGTGGCGCAACATCCAGGCCTTCGCCGGCCATGTCGCGCACGACGCTGAAGGTTTTTTCCTGAGTGGCCCCGCCCGCGCCATAAGTCACGCTGAAAAAACTTGGCTTTAACGCGTTGAGCGTTGCCCGGGTGGTGACCAGTTTTTCGACGCCGACCGGCGTATTGGGCGGGAAGAATTCAAAGCTGATTTCAGGTGTCATAGCGATCAGGAATGTGGGGTTGGGATGGCGTGCATCAGGAATTCATGGTTACCGTCGCCGCCGGCAATCGGACTGTCGATCCAGTCTCGCAGAACCAGACCGGCCATCTGGCAGGCAAGCTTGAACTGACTATGCAACTGATTTCGGCCTTCGGTATCGGTGACGATGCCGCGTTTATTGACCGCGCCGGGGCCGAGCTCGAACTGCGGTTTGATCAGCGCCAGCAAGACGCCGTCGTGCGCCAGCAGGTCGCTTAGCGGCGACAATACTTTGCGCAGCGAAATAAAGGACAGGTCGGCAACGATGATGTCGGCTCCGTCAGCCTGGAGCCGCTGCGCTAATGCCGGAGCAGAAGAGTCGATCAGTTTTTTCTCCAGTACGTCTCGCGAACACTCACGCACGTTTGTCCGTTCAAAGCAAAAGACCCGGTCATCGTTTCGGAGTGATTGAGCCAGTTGACCATGGCCAACTTCCAGGCCGATCACCGTGGTGGCGCCATGAGTCAGCAGGCGTTCAGTAAAGCCGCCGGTGCTTTGCCCGGCATCGATGCACAAAGCGCCGGTGATTTTCGGGCGGACTACCTCGATGATGGCGTCCAGTTTGTGTGCGCCGCGCGACACCGGTTGCCCGGCGGCGTCTTCCTTCAAGGCAAGCATCACCTCGGGGCCAACTTTTTGCGATGCCCGGCGTACGGACTCAGGGGTTTGAGCCGGCCGGGTCAACATGACCTGACCGGCATCAATCAGCGCCTGGGCCTGACTGCGCGAACGCACCAGACCCAGTTGGACTAACCGCTGATCAATGCGATCGCTCAATTAGTAGCGGTAGGTTTCCGGCTTGAATGGGCCGGTCACCTGAACCCCGAGATAAGAAGCCTGTTCCTCAGACAACTCGGTCAATTGAACCCCGAGCTTCTTCAGGTGCAGGCGAGCGACTTTCTCGTCAAGGTGCTTGGGCAGAACATAGACTTGCCCAACTTCGTACTCGTCTTTGTTCGCCCACAATTCGATCTGAGCCATTGTCTGGTTGGCAAACGATGATGACATGACGAATGACGGGTGGCCGGTGGCACAACCCAGATTCACCAGACGGCCTTCGGCGAGCATGATAATGCGCTTGCCATCGGGGAAGATCACATGATCGACCTGCGGCTTGATGTTCTCCCAGGTGCAGTTGTCCAGGGAAGCGATCTGGATCTCATTGTCAAAGTGACCAATGTTGCAGACGATCGCCTGGTCTTTCATGGCCTCCATGTGCTCGCGGCGAATAATGTCTTTGTTGCCGGTCGCGGTAACAAAGATGTCGGCCTTGTCGGCTGCATATTCCATCGTGACGACTTTATAGCCTTCCATCGCAGCTTGCAGGGCGCAGATCGGATCAATCTCGGTAACCCAGACCTGGGCAGACAACGCCCGCAGTGCTTGTGCAGAGCCTTTGCCGACATCACCGTAACCGGCGACAACCGCAACCTTGCCGGCAACCATGACATCGGTGGCGCGCTTGATTGAGTCAACCAGCGACTCCCGGCAACCGTAGAGGTTGTCGAATTTGCTCTTGGTGACCGAGTCGTTGACGTTGATGGCGCGGAATCGCAGTTCACCGCGCTCAGACATCTGCTTGAGCCGGATGACGCCCGTGGTGGTTTCTTCGGTTACGCCAACAATCGCGTCAAGGTGACGCTGATAGAACTGGGGGTCTTCCTTGAGCTTGGCCTTGATCGATTTGAACAGCGCAACTTCTTCCTCGCTGCCTGGCTTGTCCAGCACCGAGATGTCTTTGGCCGCCTCGGCACCGAGGTGGATCAGCATGGTGGCGTCGCCACCATCGTCAAGAATCATGTTGCTCGGCTGGCCGTCGGCCCAGCTGAAGATCTGGTGAGAGAACTCCCAGTACTCGTCAAGTGATTCCCCTTTGTGGGCGAACACTGGCGTGTTGGTTGCCGCAATTGCCGCCGCCGCATGGTCTTGTGTTGAGAAGATATTGCAGGAAGCCCAGCGCACTTCAGCGCCCAGAGCGGTCAGGGTTTCAATTAGCACGGCGGTTTGAATCGTCATGTGCAGCGAGCCTGAGATCCGCGCACCTTTCAGTGGCTTACTGGCCGCAAATTCGTCGCGAATCGCGACCAGGCCAGGCATTTCAGTTTCAGCAATGGCGATTTCCTGGCGGCCAAAACCGGCCAGTCCGATATCAGCCACTTGATAATCGGTAAAAGAGTCAGAGGGTTTTAATACGGCGGACATAGATGCTCCTGAGTCGCAGTCAAATTGTCAGCAACAACGCGCGCGCAAAAGCTGGCAAGCCATCAGAACAGGCATTGCCATCATTCAGGTGTGGTGAGAAGGAGTTCAGCACCGCACTCGTTGTTGCCATGAAAAGATCAATCAATCGATTCTGGTTTAACGAGCGCCGTTGCTACTCAACTGCTGTTGATTTGGCCCGCAAATTTGGCCCGCAAAATACGGATCAGTAGTTACAGACCAACAGTTGCATTCCAAGCCTGGCGTCTTGCCCTACTGGCAGACGTCGCAACGCTCCTCGGAACCCATGCATTGTAGCGAAACTGAAGGGAATTGCCAGCAATACCCGCGTTACCCCGCCGGAATCGACGACGGACCGGCCAAAGGCTGCAATGAGTCGATAGCCGGTGGTTCGGCGGAGAGTGGGAGT
>JBOEGY010000006.1:330440-715440 GCA_050633665.1 Burkholderiaceae bacterium
ACTCCCACTCTCCGCCGAACCAATTGTCACGCCGGGTTGTTTTTGTCGCCATCTGCGGTCGTTTGCGAGATCACTTTTAGGTGCGGGAATGGGATTTCAATATCGTTTGCGTCGAATGCCTGTTTGATTCGTTTCAGGAACTCTCGGCGCACTTTCCATTGATCTAATGCGCGGGTTTTGAATCTACATTTAATTGTCACCGCAGAGTCACCCAGGCGTTCGACACCGGCGATTTCCATGTCTTCGATCAGGCTGGCCAGCCAGTTTGTTTCAGCGCGCATCTGGGCTGCGGTTTGGGTAATGACTTCGATCGCCCGGTCGATGTTGCTGTCATAGCTGATGCCCAGTTCCATGACGGCGTAGGAGAAACCGCGGCTGCTGTTGGAGACGCCGGTGATCAAACCGTTGGGGATGTAGTGGACGGTGCCTTCATAGTCGCGCAGACGGATGTAGCGCAGGTTGACTTCTTCGACAGAGCCGCTGTAGCCGGCTACTTTGACGACATCACCGGTGCGGATCTGATCTTCCAGCAACAGGAAAAAGCCGGTGAAGAAGTCTTTGACCAGGGACTGTGCACCGAAGCCAATCGCAATGCCGGCAACACCGGCAGCACCCAACAGCGGCGCCACGGAGACACCGAACTCACCGAGAATCAGCAATACGGTGACCACCACCACAATCACTGACAGCAAATAACTGAGAACCCGAACCAGTGTCTGGGAACGCCTGGTGCTGCCCGGATCGTCAGTCTGCAACGATATGCGTTCGCCGACTTTGCCAAGCACGCGACGCACCAGCGATCGCATCACCCAGGCGAGCAGCACAATCACGGCAATCCGGCCGCCGATCTGCATTGCCGGCAGCGACTGTTCAAGCTGCTCGGGTGAAATGAACTGGGTTAGCCACTCGGGCCAGTTTGCCTGCATAGGCAGAAATGCTACACCCTGGACCGGGCCGACGCAGCAGGTCGTTTGCCGGCGGTTCGATTACCGGCGGCCCGGTTGCAGTTGCGCGCTTTCATCGAGTTGGCCAGTGTCTGGCGTTCGCCCTTCAGGCTTGCCAGCGAGGAATGGTTTTCGGTTTCGCCATCCAGCAGCAGCAGCGCCGGCCAGAACAAGACAACGCCGACGCCCATCTTAATGCGCTCCGCCATCGCGCCCTGGTCGATACTGGAGGCCAGCTTGTCAGCTTCAGCACTCACGCGGTGGTATTCAGCGGCCAGCTCCTGGCATTGATAAGCGTCGTAAGCCGACATCGGGACGGGCTTGGCCGTCACATCATTGGCAGTACTGGCGCACGCCCCCAGGGCAAGACAACTGAGGGTAAGCAGGGCAGTGGCTAAGCGGGTTTGTTTCATTACAAATAACCAGGTCGTGTTGTATCGCTACCAAACCAATATAGGCAATACCGCTCAGGCCGTCGTGGCTTGCCTGCTCGAACGGCGGTGGCCTGCCGATACGTGGCTACTGGGCAAAATCCGAACTGGTCGCTGGAGGGGCGAGGCATATTGAGGTTGGTTTATCGTGACTGCTTATGTAACAAAATATTAATATACGAAACAATTAGGCAGTTCTGTCATTCTAGGGATGATTCGCCGGCGCGCAAGCGCGGCTGTGGTGGTCATGCAAAGGATTTACATTTGCCGGCGTCGCCAGGCGAAACGCTGCGCAACAGACGGGCGAAAAAAAGCCGGGTGATTAAACCCGGCTTTCAGTGCGTCTTGGTGAATCAGATCGACGACTTCAGTGCTTCTGCCTTGTCAGTGTGTTCCCAGGTGAACTCCGGCTCTGAGCGACCGAAATGCCCGTAGGCGGCAGTCTTGCGATAGATGGGGCGCAACAGGTCGAGCATTTGCACAATGCCTTTGGGGCGCAGATCGAAATGATCGCGAACCAGCTCGGCAATTTTTTCATCCGAGACCTTGCCGGTGCCGTTTGTAGTGACCCATACCGAGGTGGGCTGCGCGACGCCGATTGCGTAGGAAAGCTGGACCAGACAGGTCTCGGCGAGGCCGGCGGCAACGATATTTTTGGCGACATACCGTGCGGCGTAAGCGGCAGAACGATCCACCTTGGAAGGGTCTTTGCCTGAGAAAGCACCGCCGCCGTGAGGGGCTGCGCCGCCGTAGGTGTCCACAATAATCTTGCGACCGGTCAGGCCGCAATCGCCCTGCGGGCCACCAATCACGAAGCGACCCGTCGGGTTGATCAGGTATTTGACTTCACCTTTCATCAACTCGTCAGGCAGCACTGGCTTGATGATTTCTTCGATCACCGCCTCCCGCAGGTCTTCCTGGGAGATTTCAGGGGAATGCTGGGTCGACAACACGACCGTATCAACCGCGACTGGCAGACCGTTTTCAATGCGCAGCGTGAGCTGGGCTTTGGCATCGGGTTGCAACCAGGGCAGGCGACCATCTTTGCGCAGCTGTGATTGCCGCTCGACCAGACGGTGCGAGTAGTAAATTGCCGCCGGCATCAGTTCCGGGGTTTCTTTACAGGCGTAGCCAAACATCAGGCCCTGGTCGCCGGCGCCCTGGTCGAGGTCGTCGTCTTGTGCGGCGTCAACCCCTTGCTTGATGTCCTGACTTTGTTTGTCGTAGCAAACCTGTACGGAACAGCCTTTGTAGTCGATGCCGTAGTCAGTATTGTCGTAGCCGATTTCCTTGATCGTGTCGCGCGCGATCTGGATGTAATCGACATTGGCGTTGCTGGTAATTTCGCCCGCCATGACTACCAGGCCGGTATTGCAGAGGGTTTCTGCCGCTACCCGGGATTTCGGGTCTTGTGCGAGCAGCGCGTCAAGGACGGCATCAGAGATCTGATCAGAGACCTTGTCGGGATGGCCTTCCGAGACGGATTCAGAGGTAAAGAGATAATCTGCCAATTGGGTACTTCTCCATAAATAAAGTCGATACGCAGCCGACTCCGGAGAAGTGGCGACGCTTTAGCGGTAGTTACCGGGTGGGTTCTGCCTGCCTGCCGTGGCAGGTGCCTGGAGGCTGGCGCTCGGAAACTGTCGTTGTGTCGCCCCGCAAGTTGTCCGTTTAACTCGGCGACTCTTGCATTATAGAAAAAATTTGGCTTCTCGTCGTGAATATTTCCCCGAATACGCCACCGTCTGTCAGGCAAGCTGTCGTATCCTCGGACAACCAGCTTGTTCTTTTCCGACCCAGTACTGATTCATGACCACCGCCAGTCCCACCGCCCCCAAGCAATCATCTCTGCCCGTGACGGCCAAGCCCGATCACGGCTCCAACAGCCCCAAACTACCAGCGGACACCGTGCGGCTGCCCCTGGCGCTGCGTGTGCTGGGCACTATCCCGTTATCGATTGCCAGTTTGCTGGGGCGTCTGGTTGGCATCGCGACCTGGCTTGCTTCGCCGAGTTATCGGACCAAACTCACGGATAATCTGCGGATGGCGGGCTTCGGTCCGGGCCGGGTGCGGCGCAGCGCGATCATGGAAGCGGGTCGAATGATCACCGAATGCCCTTATATCTGGACCCACAAACCGCGTCATATCGGCCGAAGAGTGCTAGCCACAGAAACCGAATCAATCGAACACGCCGAGCGGCGCGGCAAAGGGGTGTTGATCCTCACACCGCACCTCGGATCGTTCGAGATGGCGGCTCGCTTTTATGCAGGCCGGCGTCCCATTACGGTGTTGTTCAAACCGCCCAAGATGGAGTTTGTGCGCCGCTGGCTGGTGGCCGCGCGCAGCGTGGACGGCATTCAGGGCGTAACGCCAACCGTGGGTGGTCTGCGAACCATGTTGCGCACCTTGCGCCGAGGCGACATTGTCGGATTGCTGCCTGATCAGGTGCCTACCGAAGGTGACGGCGTCTGGGCGCCGTTTTTCGGGCAACCTGCCTACACCATGACATTGCCCCAGCGGCTGGTCGAGATGACTGATTGCGCAGTAGTGCTTGCGGTCGGGGAGCGGCTCAGCGGGGGTAAAGGGTGGCGCATGCATTTTGAGCCACTCAATGAGTTGCCCACTCCGGCTGTGATCAACGCGCGTTTTGAAACCCTGATCCGGCGGCGTCCGGAGCAATACCTCTGGGGTTATAACCGCTACAAGCGACCACCCGGTGTGCGCGACAATCGCAATGATGATCTGCTGCGCCAGGGTGCTGACGCCCGGTCGGGTTTCGTCACCGGCAAAGCCAACCGAACCGACGCCCGATGAATTCACATGAGTGAGCGACTGGCCATGTTGGGCCTGATCGTTTTGCGAGCCATCTCGCGCCTGCCGCTGGCGATCATCCGTGACCTGTCCTGGCCTGTAGCCTGGCTGATCTGGGCGCTGGCGGGCGGCCGGCGCCGGGTCGCCTTAACCAATCTGGGCCTGTGTTTTCCGCACTGGACGCCGGCCCGGCGACGCCAGGTGGCGATTGCGCATTTTCATGCTTTTGTCGTGACGTTTTTTGAGCGCTTCATTTTCTGGTCGGGTCCGGCAGATCGAATTCGCCAGATCTGCACTGTCGATGGGATGTCTCACCTGCAGGCGTTGGCCGGCAAGCCTGTCATTGTGCTGGCGCCTCATTTCGTCGGGCTGGATGCCGGTGGCGTGCGCTTGCAACTCGACAGGCGGGTTGACTCCATGTATGCCCAGCAAAAGAGTGCAACACTGACCCGCGCTATGACAGAAGGACGGTCGCGATTCAACGACCCAAAAATGTTCCTGCGTAACGAAGGCTTGCGTGGCGCGGTCAGAAGCCTGCGCGACGGCGTTCCGTTTTACTTTCTGCCAGACATGGACCTTGGCGCTCGGGAGGCGGTTTTTGTTCCTTTTTTCGGGGTTCCGGCAGCAACCGTGACATCGGTGGCGCGGCTGGCCCGCTTGACCGGGGCAACTGTTCTGCCTTGCGTCACCACGCTGACCCGCAGCGGTTATCACGTTCAGTTCTACGAACCCTGGACCGACTATCCGGGCGATGATCTCGCGGTTGCGACGCGTCGAATGAACGCTTTTATCGAACAGCGCGTGCTGGAAGCGCCAGAACAGTATCTCTGGAGCCACAAGCGCTTCAAAACGCGGCCCCCTGCGGAGCGCTCGTTCTATTGATCGGGGATAATGACCCGATGTCTCTGCAATTCACCAAAATGCACGGCGCCGGCAATGATTTTGTCATGCTCAACGGCGTTACCCAGTCGATCGATTTGTCGGCTGCGCATTACCGTGCGCTGGCTGATCGTCATTTCGGGATTGGTGCTGATCAGATCCTGCTGGTCGAGTCGCCGCAGGCGAGTGATGCTGATGACATTGATTTCCGCTATCGGATTTTTAATGCCGATGGCAACGAAGTGGAGCATTGCGGCAATGGCGCCCGTTGTTTCGTCCGGTTCGTTCGGGACCAGGGGCTGACAAGCAAACGCCGGCTGAAAGTAAAAACCGTGAACGGTATTGTTGAGCCCGAGCTGCTGGAGAGCGGGCTGGTGCGAGTCAATATGGATGCCCCGCGCTTTGAATTGAGCGAGGTGCCGTTCCTGGCTGATGGTTTGCAGGCTGTGCCAAGCGGCGCGGGGCAGTTCTGGCCGCTTGAGCTGAACGGCACGGTGCGCTCGGTGGCGGTCGCCTCAATGGGCAACCCACATGCAGTACAGATTGTCGATGATGTTGATACTGCGCCGGTGCTGACCGAAGGGCCGCTGACGGTTGGGCATGCGCGTTTTCCCAATGGCGTGAATGCCGGGTTCATGCAGGTGGTCAGTCGCACTGAAGTCCGGTTGCGGGTCTTCGAGCGCGGTGCCGGCGAGACGCTGGCATGCGGCACCGGTGCCTGCGCGGCAATGGCTTTAGGCGTGCAACTGGGTTTGCTTGATCCGGTTGTTCGTTTGCAGGCTCGCGGCGGCGAACTATTGCTGGAATGGCAGGGCGGGGCACAAGACCCAATCTGGATGTCCGGCAATGCCGTTCCCGTGTTCGAGAGCACGATAGACCCAGACCAATTACTCTAAAAACAAGAACCAAAAAAATCCAAACAAAACAAAACAAAGGAACCACGCAATCATGCAGACCATGAAGGCCGGCGATGCCGAGAACGACGATGGATCGGGCGCGACGCCTGACCAGAAAACCGCTCAAAGCGAAGCATCTGTAGAGATGGTGCCGCTCAGCGAGCAAGACCTTGCCGATTATCTGCGCGATAACCCCGAGTTCTTTCAGCGCTTTGGTCATGTCCTCGCCGATATCCGGGTGCCGGATCAAAATGCCGGCCGTGCTATCTCGCTGCAGGAACGCCAACTCGAAGTCTTGCGTGACAAACACCGTCAGCTTGAATTCAGGCTCTCGGAGCTGGTTCGCATGGGTCAGGAAAATGATCAGATTGCCGACCGGCTGGCCAGTTTTACCCGTGAGCTTCTGCTGATTCGTCATCCGGTCGAAATGCCCGGGCGCATTGAACAGGCGCTGGCCGAGCAATTCAAAGTGCCGCAGGTTGTCCTGCGTTTGTGGCGGGTGGCTGATGAGTATGCCGACCAGCCGTTTGCCGCTCCGGTAGAGCCAGACGTGCAGCGTTACTTTGATGAACTGATCACACCTTATTGCGGTCTAAAAAATGATCTCGCCCCGATCCGCTGGCTGCCTGACAACGGCGCGGAGGCACGGTCGGTCGCCTTGCTGCCACTGCGCAGCGGCGTGAGCCCGCAAGTCTGTGGCCTGATCGTATTCGGCTCGCCGGATCCGGATCGTTTTCAGTCGGGCATGGGAACAGCCTTCCTGGATCGGATTGGCGAAGTTGCCAGCGCGGCGCTCTGTCGGCTGATGCCTGAAGAGACCACGGTTGCCGCCCAGCAAGACTAAGCCCCCGGCGGGCCTGCCGGCGGCCGGCCCGCCTGACCTGCCGCCACTGGCCGAGCAGTGGCTTGAACGGCTGACTGTCGAACGCGGATACAGTCCGCGCACGATAGCCAGCTATCGTCAGGCATTGGCTTTGTTGGCCGAGCTAGCCGGCCCAACCGAATTCGCTGCCATTACCGCGCAACAGGTGCGCGGCTGGATAGCCCGGTTATCCAGGCAAGGCCAGGCACCTCGCACGACTGCCCAGCGTTTATCCGTCTGGCGCGGCTTTTTCGATTATTGCGCTCGGGAAACCGGCCAGCCAGCAGCGGCAGCGGAAGCGCTGGCGAACCCGGCTCGTGGGATCAAGGCACCGCGTGCGCCCCGCCGATTGCCCAAAGCGCTAAGTCCGGATCTGGCTGGGCAACTGGTTGATTATCAGCCCGGCGCATCGTTCGAGATGCAACGCGACAAAGCCATGCTTGAGTTGCTGTACTCCAGTGGTCTGCGCCTGGCCGAGCTTTGCTCTCTCGATGCTGCTTATCAGCAAGACCGGGTCAGCGGCTACCAGTCGGAGTCCTGGCTTGATGTTGCCGAGGCGCAGGTGACTGTCCTGGGCAAAGGCAGTAAATCCCGAACCGTGCCGGTCGGACGGGCAGCGCTGGACGCGCTCGCGCTCTGGCTGGAAATGCGCGGCCAGTGGCTGCAAGACCACCCCCGCGCGGACCAGGCCGCCTTGTTTCTCAGCAACCGGGGGCGGCGCCTGTCACACCGCAGCGTGCAAGTGCGCTTGAAGCGACTCGCGCTGAAGCAGGGAATTCCGGCCAATGTGCATCCGCACGTGTTGCGCCACTCGTTTGCCAGCCATGTGTTGCAGTCCAGTGGCGACCTACGGGCGGTGCAGGAGTTGCTTGGTCATGCCAGCATCTCGACCACCCAGGTCTACACCTCGCTGGATTTCCAGCGGCTGGCCCAGGTCTATGACGCCGCGCACCCCCGAGCCCGTCGGGACACCTCTGAATAGACAATCCTCAGGGTAAAACTGAGCGTCTGTCGAAATTATTAACACTGAACAAGTTGGGGACAAAGCCGCTTGTGGCTGTGGACAGCCTGTGCAATATCCGTGGAAATCACTGAACAATCCTGAGCGTGCGGGCCTTTGAGCTTGAACAAGGCTGTGGGTTGCTTGTGCAGAAGCGGTGGGGTTGCTGTGAATTAGCGGTGGACAAGGCCCAGCGGGTTTGACCCGAAACCCACGATGCCCGGCCGTTCGTCGGTCAGGGCGGGCCTGTTGACAAGGCTTTGATGCGAGCTATCGACCATAGGTCTCACTCTTCTTTGATTGGCTGACAAGTCCGGTCTTGAATCTGGACGCTTGTCCCCCATTTTTGTTGATTAGAGTTTTTGGCCGGCAGCCAGTACAATCCGGGCTCCCCGAAATCTCGGCCGTTAGTTGCCGCGGCAAGAATTGTGGCGGGTGGCAGATTGGGTAGAAGCGATTGGGTAGAAGCCGGACCGCAGAGCCGTCACAAAGAGATTAGATTCAGAGGGATTAGAGTCAGAAAGATTAGATTCAGAGCGCAGGTTTTCAGCATAGACATTTAGAAGATAACCGAGAGTAGCGATCCATGAGCACCCATGTTCCAGTAACGATTTTGACTGGCTTCCTAGGCAGCGGTAAGACAACGCTGCTGAACCGCGTTCTCAATGAGAACCACGGCATGAAGATCGCTGTTATCGAAAATGAGTTTGGCGCCGAAGGCGTTGATAACGAGTTGCTGACCCAGAGCGCCGATGAGCAGATCATCGAGATGAACAACGGTTGTATCTGCTGCACGGTTCGTGGCGACCTGATTCGAATTCTGGCGGATCTGCGAACCAAGCGCGACGCCGGTGAGCTGAACTTTGACCGTGTGGTGATCGAAACCACCGGCATGGCCGATCCGGCGCCGGTGGCGCAGACCTTCTTTATTGATGACGAGATCGCCGAGTATTTCCTGCTTGATGCCGTCTTGACGGTTATTGATGCCAAACACGGTAATCAACAGCTCGATGACAACCGGGAAGCCCAGGAACAGGTCGCTTTTGCTGACCGGCTGTTGATGAGCAAGGTCGATGTGGCCACAGAGCAAGAGCAGGATGAACTTCGCAAGCGCCTGGTGCGACTCAACCCTCGTGCCCGGATCATGCCGGTTCATTTTGGTGAAGTAGATGTAAAAGAGGTACTCGATATCCGTGGCTTTAATCTCAATGCCATTCTGGATATTGACCCGGATTTCCTTGAAGACAACGAACACGAACACAGTGAGGAAATCGCCTCGTTTGTGTTTCGGGCCAAGAAGCCGTTCGACCCGGGCAAGCTGGAAGATTTTCTTTCCGGCCTGATTCAGGTGTATGGCGAAAGCATGTTGCGCTACAAAGGTGTGCTCTACATGAAGGGGTCAGATCGTCAGACTGTTTTCCAGGGTGTGCACATGATGATGGGTGCAGATGTTGGTCGCAAATGGCGAGCCGATGAAAAGAAGTCCAGCAAGATGGTCTTTATTGGTCGAAATCTTCCGAAAGAGACGTTTATCAAAGGGTTGGAGCAATGTCTGGCGTAAGCTGGGCCCAAGCCACGAAGGAGCCTGAACTATGGCTGTTAAAGAAGTAAAAGTCCCTACCGAAAAAGAGCTGTTGAAGATGCCTGATTCGGCCTATATGAACGACGCCCAGCTGGCGTTCTTCCGCGAGCGACTGGCCCAGATGGAACAAGACATCTTGTCCAATGCGGGCGAAACGACCGAGCATCTGCGTGAAACCGTGATCGTGCCCGATCCGGCCGATCGGGCCACCATCGAAGAAGAGCATGCGCTTGAGCTTCGAACCCGTGATCGCGAGCGCAAGCTGCTCAAGAAGGTTCAGCAGGCAATGGTTCGTATCGCTGAAGGTGACTACGGGTTCTGCGAAGAAACCGGTGAGCCGATTGGCGTTGGCCGACTGATGGCCCGGCCCACGGCCACTTTGTCTCTGGAAGCACAGCAGCGCCGCGAACTGCGCCAGAAAATGTTTGGTGACTGACACTTGATGCCGTCTGTCCCGGGGCGCAGACCGTTCATGAGGCGAGGTCTGCCAACAAGCTTTCAAGCCCCGGCTATACCCGGACAATAGGTCGTCTGGCGCAGACCTGCGGCGGCCCGGAAAGCCCGAAAAATAGGGCCCACATGCTAGACTGGATTGGTCAAAACATCTTGATCTTGCATGGTTTTTTCTCTCTTTCGCCGCCAGGATAAAAGCGCTTCCCGCAAGGGCAGGCAAACCGGTTCTGTCGCTGCCAACAACTCGTCAATCACTTCGGCCGAAGGGTCTGGTGTGGTGAATGGCGTGTCGTCGCAATCACTCGATCAGGCCGAGCATGCTGCTCGTGAAGCCGCTCGGATTACGGCGGAAAAAATCGACCAGATTGAAAACGAAATGATTGCCGATGCCTTGACGGGCATCACCAAGCCGGGCGCCGCGGCCACTCCGGACAGCCCCGAGTCAGGCGCCGAGTCGCGCAATACGAACGCCAGTGCGAGTGCAACCAGTGCGGTCCCTGAACAAGAGCCGCTGGAATTTCCGTCGAAAGACGCCGCAACCCAGACCGCTGCAACCCAAACCGGTGGCCCCGACACCGGCATGTCGTTCAAGCCAACCGCGGTGCAATTGTTGCAGGCCATAAGCGACAAAGAAAACGGCATTGATAACCCCATTCACCATCTGCCTGACCCGGCCACTGATCTTGGCGCATCCACCGCGATGGCGCCCTTATCGGTAGCGCCAGAGGCCGGGCTTGAAAGCGACGCCACTGAAGAAGCTGACCCGGCAAACGGTGCCACGACTGTCGGTGGGCGCAGAAGTTCAGAAGCCGAAGACGATCTCGCGATTGACATTGTCGATGGCTCGCTACCCGGTCAGCTTGAAGAAGCCGCCATTCTTTATTCCAATGGGCAATATCAGGCCACCGTCGACACCTTGAGCGCCTGCCTTGACGACGACGGCTTGAGCAAACAACATCAGTTGCTGTCCTGGCAGATGTTATTCGACCTGTTGCAGGTAATGGGCGAGCGCGAGCAATTCGATTCGCTGGCGATCAAATACGCCAGCCTCACGGAGTCTTCGCCACCCACCTGGAATGAAGACATGCGCGCGCCTGACCGGCGCAAATCTGATCGTCGGGCCAGTCCGTCCAATATTGCTGCCTTACGCGAAATCGACGGTACGTTCGCCAAATTCGTTGATCAGCTGCTGCGCGCTGCCGGAAACAAGCGCGACTGTTGCCTGGACTTGTCTGGCGTGCGCCAGATGGATGATGAAGCTGCTCAGGAGATCTGCCGGCTGTTCAATGGCTTCCTTGAAGCCGACCACAAACTCAGTCTGACGGGTGTGGAAGCCTTCCTGGAGCTGGTCCTGACCAACATAGAAGTCGGCCGGGTCGATGACAGCGAGGCCTTCTGGCAGTTGTCGTTGTTGTTGCTGAGGTTGCTCGGCGAACAGGCTCGTTTCGATGACCTGAGCATTGACTATTGCGTTACCTTCGAAGTCTCGCCACCGCCCTGGGAGCCAATGCCGCCCATATTCGTTCTGACCGACGAAATCAGTGCCGGTGCAGCCAAAGACGCCGGCGATGAAACGCCGGCGGTGATTCGCAAGGCTGAAATCAGCAACAACCGGCTGATTCTGCGGGACGACCTGAGCGGCAAGATTCAAGCCGAGAAAGAAGCCATGCAGTCCCTGGCTGAAACCAACAGCACGGTGCGGGTCGATTGCCGCGCCTTGCGCTGTATGGACTTCTCCGCTGCCGGTGAACTCCTTAACGAACTGGCCGCCATGATGGGGCGGGGCCGGAAGGTTCAGTTTATCGAGCCGAACTTCCTGGTGTACGCCCTGATGCTGGTTATGGGCATCCACGAGATGTCTGAGATAAGGCGGCGTAAAATCTAGCGTTCAACCTCTCAAAGGCAGCGCGCCCAAGGCGTGCTGAACGAACGCATGGAACAGTATCACGGCACTACGATTATTTCGGTCCGTCGCGGCAACCAGGTAGCACTGGGTGGCGACGGCCAGGTCACGCTTGGCAATATTGTCATCAAGGGCTCGGCGCGCAAAGTCCGCCGCCTGCACCACAACAAGGTTCTGGCCGGTTTTGCCGGCGGCACCGCCGACGCGTTCACCTTGTTTGAACATTTCGAAGCCAAGCTGGAAAAACACTCCGGGCAAATGCTGCGCGCTGCGGTCGAGCTGGCCAAGGACTGGCGCACCGACCGCACCCTGCGTCGCCTGGAGGCCATGCTGGCGGTCGCTGATGCCGAGCACTCCCTGACCATTACCGGCAACGGTGACGTACTGGAACCCGAGCATGGTTTGATTGCCATTGGATCGGGTGGGCCTTATGCCCAGTCTGCTGCCTTGGCGCTGCTTGAAAACACCGACTTGAGCCCCGAAGTAATCGTCAGGAAATCGCTCACGATTGCCGGCGATCTTTGCATCTATACCAACCAATCTCATACGGTAGAAGTCTTGTGAGCACCATGACCCCCCCAGAAATCGTTTCCGAACTCGACAAACACATTGTTGGTCAGCAAGATGCCAAACGCGCCGTGGCGATAGCGCTGCGTAACCGTTGGCGGCGCCAGCAGGTCGATGAGCCGTTGCGCTCTGAAATCACCCCCAAGAACATCTTGATGATCGGGCCGACCGGTGTCGGCAAGACCGAAATCGCTCGCCGGCTGGCCCGGCTGGCCAACGCACCGTTCATCAAGGTTGAAGCAACCAAGTTCACCGAAGTGGGCTATGTCGGGCGCGACGTTGATTCCATCATTCGTGATCTCGTTGAGGTTGCGTTCAAGCAAGTGCAAGACCAGGAAAAAGACAAGGTTCAGCAGCGCGCACAAGATGCCGCCGAAGACCGCATCCTGGACGTCTTGCTGCCGCCCCCGCGTCAGACAGAAACTCCGGGCTTCGGGTTCAACCCGATAACCGAAGCGGGCGAGGCCGCTGCGACACCGGCTTCTGCCCGGCCCGATTCCGGTACGCGCCAGATTCTGCGCAAACGCCTGCGTGAGGGCGAGCTGGACGACAAGGAAATCGAAATCGATATTGCTCAAAGCGCACCTGGCATGGAGTTCATGGGGCCGGCCGGCATGGAAGAGATGACCAACCAGTTGCAGAACATGTTCTCCAACATGCCGGGCAAAAAGAAAAGCCGGCGGCTGCCGATTCGCGAGGCACTCAAGCTGCTGACCGACGAAGAGGCCGGCAAACTGGTCAACGAAGACGATGCCAAATCCATGGCGGTTCAGGCGGTTGAGCAGAACGGAATCGTCTTTCTCGACGAAATCGACAAAGTCGCTACCCGCGGCAGTGCTCAGGGGGCGGATGTCTCGCGCCAGGGCGTACAAAGGGATTTGCTGCCCCTGATCGAAGGCACAGCGGTCAATACCAAATATGGCTCGGTCAAAACCGATCACATTCTGTTTATTGCCTCCGGAGCATTTCACCTGAGCAAGCCTTCTGACCTGGTTCCCGAGTTGCAGGGTCGGCTACCGATCCGGGTCGAGATGAAGTCGCTGACCACCGACGATTTCGTACGCATTCTGTGCGACACCGATGCCAGCCTGACCAAGCAATACTGCGCCCTGATGAAAACCGAAGAGATCGAACTCGAGTTCACCGACGAAGGGGTTCGCCGGTTGGCAGAGATCGCGTTTGACGTCAACGAACGGGTCGAGAATATCGGCGCGCGGCGGCTGCATACCGTCATGGAGCGTCTGCTGGAAGTCTTGTCCTTTGACGCCGGTAACCGGCAGGAGAAAACCGTGTCCATCACGGCCGAATTCGTCAATGAACGACTGGCCGAGACTGCTGCCAGTGAAGACTTGTCGCAGTTCGTGCTGTAGGCGTCCTCTCTGGGCAAAGCTTTGTTACATTCGCCCGGGGCAGAAGCGACGACCTCTCTGGCGGGCGCAGACCAGCCTCGTTATGCTTTTGTTATGAGTAAAACTAAGCTGAAAGCAACCGCTGCAATCGCGGCCGGCCTGAATTTTCTGTGGATGTCGGCTGCCGCGGCGCAGAGTGGATCCTCACTGGACTGGAGCGACCGTAGCCGGATCACCGCCTATATTGATGAGCAGCGTCAGCTCGAGCGCGACCTGCTGGCGGTGGGCAAACGGGCCGGTTATCGCGCCTTTATTGCCAAGCGCGGGTTTGTCATTACCGCTGTCAATGAAGACTCAGCGCACAAGCTTGAGTTTGAAGTCGTCAAAGACGGCCGCAGCCATGAAGTCCTGCTGGGTTTCGAGCGCGAACAAGGTCCGGCTGACGCCATCGACGTGACCACCAATATCTGGCTGGCGGCCAACACCGCCCGAGCCATGAAAGAGCCGCGCTGGAAGCCCGGGCCGGTTGAATTCGATCAGACGCGCGCCGCAGAAGTAAGAGACAGTAACCATTTGGCCGAATGGACTCAACGCCAGGAAAAGCTTGAGCAGGAATTGCCGGTCGGCAAAACCATGTCTGAGTATCAGCAGACGCTGACCGCGGCCGGCTACAGAATCACCGCCGCCAACGAATCTCTGCCTACCCATTCCGAATACGAGCTCGTGAAGGGCAAACAGACATTCGAGCTGCAGATCGAACGGGACATTACAACCGGTCGGGCAATCAGCGTCACGATTGCCCCTAATTTGTGGCAGGCCAAGGAAACGATTCAGGCGCTTGAGTAAGCAGCCACCGCCGGATCGACCGCCGGTCTGATTTTCATTCAGCACAAGGCTTAACAAGCCGATACCACTGGGGTGAAAACCCCTTCTCGCCAGCCCGAGTTTTGCCGAATTTTCGGCCACCATCGCTATGCCCGCGTTCTGCTTGGTATTGTGGTCTGCCTGTGGGTTGTGCCGCCTGTCACCTTGCGCGCCGAAGACTTCCGCCCGTCTATCAGCGACCCGGAAGTGCGCGCCAATCTGGCCGAGAAACTGCAAAAAGCGCTGAGCCAGTCCCGGCAGGTCAAAAAAACCCGTCGGGGCAACTCTGATGACTTGCGAATTTCACCGCTGCCGCCCAAGCCAAAACCCCGGCCCAAGCCGAAACCGAAACCCAAGCCCAAGCCCAAACCGAAACCCGACCCGATCACGCTGGTGATCGAGCGGGCAGTGCAGCGGACATTTGACCAGGCCACCCGTGATCTGCCGCCACCGGTCGTCACGACCCGATGGGCTTATCACGGCGCGGGCGGGCCAAGTCACTGGGGGCAGTTGCGACCGGACTTTGCCAGTTGTTCTGCAGGACAGCGGCAATCGCCCATTGCCCTGGATGCGGCCATACCGATTTCCGGCTCTGCTCCCGAGATGAGTTATCGGCCAAGTCGGTTTGAGGTGTTGGATGACGGCCGCAGCGTCGTAGTCAAACTCGACCCGCGCAATCGTCTGACTTACGGACGCATGCCGCTTCGGTTGACGCAGATACGACTGCATCGCCCCGGTGAGCATTGGCTGGGGCCGGAGCCGCCGGACATGAGTGTTCATCTGATTCACGAGAACCAACACGGCCCGGCAATGATTGTGGCAATCAGTCTGGTGCGCAGCGACCAGAACAACCCGGCAGTGCAATCCATCATCGATGGCTTGCCGCTGGAACCGGGCGGACGGGTCAAAGCGCTGGGCATGCTGGATGCAAACGATTTCCTGCCGCCAGCCGACAAGCGCGGCTATTACGTCTATGACGGATCACTGACCACGCCGCCATGCACCGAGGGCGTCCGCTGGATTGTGCTGACCGAGACTGTGCCAGTTGGCGCTCGCCAGCTCAAGACTTTCGAGCGGCTGTTTGATCACAACGCCCGGCCGTTGCAGGCGGTGGCCGGGCGGCGCATCAAGCGCACGATGTAATGGCTCGACCGGGCCGGCACTCATGCACTCGGAAGCCAGTGGGCCTAATGGCGCGGCCAATCTTGGATGGCTTTCAGGGAAAGCGTCTGTTCCGGCTATTACTTGGTCGGCTTTTCCAATGGCTTGTACGGCCCCCACGGCACAGCGTTGCGCCCGTAGGTAATTGCATCCCGGTTGGCATCGCGGGCAAGCGGCAGGTAGTTGGGCGAGGCGCGCGCGACCGCCGCGCCGATCAGCGCGGCAATCAGCGCGGAGCCTTTGCTTTGACCGGCCTGAGACTGGTTTTGCGGGGAGTGTTGTTTGGTGCGTTCTTCGCGCCAGATTTCAGTACCGTCTGCAGCGACCATCCGGTATTCAAGCTGGACAGTGACCGTGGTGTTCGTCACCACGTACTGGGCATCCCAGCGTTTGATGGTCAGGTACAGAATGGCGTCGGCACCGAACAGCCTGGCCAGCACTTCCGGCGGTTGTTGGTGTACTCGCGCGGCTTCATAGAAACCCTCTTGCTCCAACACCACTTTGACGGTGTTCACCGGAAACACATAATAGCCGCGCTCAGCCAGCTGGACCGGCAATGTCGATAACAGGTAATTGCCGGCGTCGATCTCAAGCGATTCATTGACGACCGGCACAATCAGAATGGACCGTGGCGCCACCGAGCGAAAAGTATCGAGCGCAGGGTTGGGTTTGGGCTCCAGGGCGGCGCAGGCGCCAAGCAGGGAAAACAGGAGTAAGACCGCCAGCCGTTTCATTCGGTCTTTCCCTTGTTTTGTGTTGACGGTTTGTTCATACGCTTCAGGTTGGTGATCATTGCGGTCATCAGGGCTTCGCTTTCCGGCCAGGCGGCCTGCTCGAGCTCGTAGTATCGAATCGCTGACTTCGCATCGCCGGCCTCCAGATACAAAGTGCCCAGTTCAGCATACAAACCGGGCGCCACCTTGAGATTGCTTTTTTCCATCAGCGCGATGTGATTGGTTAGATTAACCCGCATCGCTTCGGACTGGCCGGGGTCTTTGTACTTTTGATAGAGGGTTTGTTCGTACTGCCCCCATTCATACAAGCCGGTGGCACAGCCGGAGACCAGTAAAAGCAGACCCAGAGCCACCGGGCCGCTCATTGATCTGTGGCACGAGCCTCGCACTGAAAACATCTTCATGAATCAGTCAACCCGGAAGCTGCGGTTAACCCCGTCGCCCAGGTAAACCCGTTCGTCGAGCAACACCGCATCGCCGCGAACCACTTTAACCTGATGAGTGCCGGGCAGGACCCGCAATACACCGTGGCCGGTCAGGAAGTCGCCCACCAGGCCCATCGTCTGGCCATCCACGATTACCGAAGCATCACCCGACTGGCTGGCGTTAAAAGAGATACCCGGGCGCAGATCAGAAACGCTTGCGCTGCTGGTCGGTGGCTGAATACAGGCCACCGGTAACGTGGCCAGTGCCGCAATGACAAGCAGACGGGTGGCGAGTTTCGACGGGTGGTTTTGAGTTGGGTTCATCAGACGCCTCCTGTTGCGCGTACGACCAGGGATTCAGGTTTTTGACCGGCAATCGAGCCCGAGATCACACTGCCGACCGAGCCCTGGTTGGCATCGGTATCGCCAAACAGCGCGTCAATTTTCAAGCGGGCAATCTCCTTGCCGGGCAACTGCACGGTGAACCCGGTCTGGCGGGATTTCACTTTCTTGCCGGCGGTTTGCACCGAGAACACCATGCCCGGTTTAATGCCCTGGGCTTTGCCGCCCGATACATAAATCTGCTCGCCTTCAACTGACAGGATCGAGGTCTCCCAGGGGCGGTCTTTCAGCCCGTTGGCCAACCCGTTGACGCCTTCCGAGACAGCTTGCCGGATTGCGGCGTCGTTGAGGGTGCCGTCATAGCCGGCGCGGGAACCAAACCCGAACGTAGAGCCGGCCTCAATAGAGGCCTCACCGGCGCCCGACGTCGTGTGAAAGACCAGACCGGTTTTGGCATCAACCAGTCGTAAATCAACTTTGGCAAATGCCACCTGCTTTTTGGTGGAAGAGATAAACCCCGACTTGCCCACCGTTTTGCGGCCAAACTCGGTCAGCGACCCGATCACCAGCGCATCGACCCCGACCAGATCCAACTCCTGACCGGTGAGCTTGCTTTCCGACTGCAATTTGGCAATGTCCGGTCGTTCAAAGACCAGGTACGCCCCAGATTCGCTTAGCGCTTTGCTCAGCAGATCGGTGACTTGTTTGCCTAGCGGGTCACCGCCATCGGTGCGCAACAAAGACTGACCGTAGCGGGTTTCGTTGGTAATTCGGCCCAGCGCAATCTTGCGCTTGAGCACGGGTTTTGCCGGCGCCGCATTGACCACCGCTTGTTGGGCGGCGCGTTGCGCGTTGGCGGTTTGCGGGGCTTCCATGTTGGTTGGCGGCCCGGGCTTGTGCGCGCAGCCAGCGGCGATCACGGCGGCGCCGATGGCCAGCGCTGCGGGCAGGCGCTGCCTGGTTAAGCGGGGAAACAGGCGGGGAAATAAGCGGTAAGCAACAGGGGGCATGGTCAACTCCGTCATGGTCAGCAGAATTGTTGCAGATTAAGAAGAACGCTGCCTGACCCAAACGGATGACTTTGTTACGAACGGCAATCGCCTAAAGAGTGGACAATCAAATCAGCGGCATTGCCGTCGCCATAGGGCTGCACCGGCTGCCCCGTGCGGCCAAGCTGCGCCAGCGCGGCGCTGACTACCGCCTCGCTGCCATTGCTCAACGGGCTGAGCCGGTTCCAGCCGCTGTCAACCAGTTCCACCCATTCGGTTTCGGGGCGTAGCGTCAGGCACGGCACCTGATGGAAAAACGCTTCCTTTTGTACCCCGCCCGAGTCGGTCAGGATTAACGCGGCGGCTTGTTCAAGCCGGACCATGTCCAGGTAGCCCACCGGCTCGGTAATGATCAGCGGCGCGGTGGCGTCTGGCGGCAGCGCGATGCCCGCTGCCAGTGCCAGAGCGCGGGTTCGGGGGTGTAAGGGCAAGACCACCGGCAATTGCGCTGACAAGGCGTTCAGCGTGTCGAACAAAGTGCGCAACAGTTCCGGCGAGTCGGTGTTTTCGGCCCGGTGGGCGGTGCACAGGATAAAACCACCTGGTTCGAGCGCGAGCGAGCTCAGAATCTGGCTGCGTTCACTGGCCAGTTGCCCGTAGCGGCGGGCACAGTCAAACATCACATCGCCGGTGTTGATCACCTTATCACCGGTGATGCCCTCGGCGGTCAGATTGGTGATCGCCGCTTGCGTGGGCACAAACAAGCGGTCGCTGAGATGGTCGGTCATGACCCGGTTGACCTCTTCGGGCATGCGCCGGTTAAACGAGCGCAGGCCGGCCTCAACATGCGCAACCGGCACATGGAGCTTGGCGGCGGCCAGCGCGCCGGCCAGCGTGGAATTGGTATCGCCGTACACCAGCACCCAGTCAGGTGCTTCGCGCTCAATCAGTTGCTCGAGCGCCTCCAGCATGCGCCCGGTCATGGCGCCGTGGGGCAGGGAGTGAATGTCCAGTGTGTGATCGGGGCGCGGAATGCCCAGCTCATCAAAAAAGACGGCGGACATATTGGCGTCGAAGTGCTGGCCGGTATGTACCAGCACTTCCTGGTGGCCAGCCTGGCGGGCAAACGCGGCGCTGACGACCGAGGCTTTCACAAATTGGGGGCGGGCCCCCAGGACGGTCAGCGTCTTCAAATGGGGTCAGTACGCCTGAGGGTCGCCTTTCAGGATCAGTTTGACCGTGCGCCAGATAATGACGAGATCCATGCGCAAAGACCAGGTGCGCAGGTATTCCAGATCAAACTCAACCCGGCGCTCCATATCCTTGAGTTCGGGGGTTTCGCCGCGGGCGCCGTTAACCTGGGCCCAGCCGGTAATGCCGGGCTTGACCTTGTGGCGAACCATATAGCCCTTGATGACCTTACGGAAGGTCTCGTTATGCGAGACTGCATGCGGACGCGGGCCCACCACACTCATCCGGCCCTCAAGCACATTAAAGAACTGCGGTAATTCGTCCAGCGAGGTGCGGCGCAGGAACGCACCCACCTTGGTGATGCGCGGGTCGGCCTTGGTGGCCTGGGTGACTTGCTCGCCGTTCTCGACAACCGTCATGGAGCGGAACTTCCAGACATTGATCTCGCGTCCGTCCAGGCCGTACCGCTTCTGGCGGAAAATGATCGGGCCGGGCGACGATAGTTTGACTGCAAGCGCCACCGCCAGCATCAGCGGCGAGGTCAGCACAATGGCCACCAGCGAGATGCAGATGTCACTGAGCCGCTTGGTAACGCCGGTCACCCCTTCAAACGGGGTATCGCAGACAGCCACGACCGGCACGCCGCCAACCGCGTCCAGGCGGGCCTGGATCAGGTCAACCATGAAGATGTCCGGGACGAAGTAAATAGAGGCTGTCGTGTCGCGCAGGCTGTCCAGCAGGCGCAGGATGCGCGGCTGGCCGGCCATCGGCAGGGCAATGTATATGCTGCTGACGCCGTTGGCCTTTACAAACGGGGCGGCATCCTGAACCCGGCCGGCAATCGGCGCTTCGCTGACATCGCCCAGGCGGTTTTCATTGCGGTCATCAAAAAAGGCCAGCACGCGCTTGTTACTGAACGGGTCGTTGTTGAAGGTGCCGGCAATCTGGCGGCTCGCCTCATTGGCGCCGATCACAATGGTGCGTTCCTTGCGGCTGAGCGCCAGCACCCGGGGTACCAGAGACGGGGCCAGAAAGTGCACCCCAAACTGCACCAGCGGCACGCCAAGAATCCAGAACAACATGACGTTGCTATCAAACGCATCGGCCATCCCGGTGACATAGCCCAGGCCGAGTAACAGCGCTGCCACCACCGCCCAGTTACCAGCCAGCGCACGCAACAGGTTGAGCTGCCGATGGCGAAATTCGATCGTGCCGGGATAACAAAGAGAGAAAGCGAGCAGCGCGAGAATCACCTCTGCGCCGCGAATTGGTTGCCCATGCAGCAAAGTTGCTGCGATCAACGTCACAACGACCAACAATGGGTCGGTAGCAAATTTAATCACATCGACGACTTGCCGCGCGCCGAACTGAACGTTATGCGCCACTCTTGGTATATCCATTATTTAGCGCGGTCCTCCTGACCGATAGGTAAAGTATGCGCGAATCGTTTTCTGCTGGCAGCATCGAAGGGTCAAAAATGAGGAAATATTTGGCAACTTGGTGTACTGAGTTGCCTTCCTGCCACGATAAGTGCAACCAGAGTTGCCTCCGGTTCATATAACTGGCAGTAAAAAAGATCGACAAGAACAAAACCTTGGGCCTGCCCGCCAAGCCGTATTATTCACTCTGTTCAGTCCCGCCAGACCTGATGTCTGCCCTATACCCCTTGAAATGTGGTGTTTTGAAACGCCAGCGCCAATGCCCAATAAAGCTGATAAGAAACCTGTTGACAACCTGATCAATGCCGTCACGGCTGCCGAGAAAGCAGCCACCCTGGCCGAAGCCTTACCTTACATCCGGCGCTTTCACGGCAAATTGATCGTTGTTAAGTACGGCGGCAATGCCATGATGGACGACCACCTGAAACGCAGCTTTGCGCATGATGTTGTGTTGCTCAAACTGGTCGGGCTGAACCCGGTCGTCGTCCATGGTGGTGGACCACAAATTGAGAAGCTGCTGAGCCGTGTCGGCAAAAAGGGTGAGTTCGTCCAGGGCATGCGCGTGACCGACGCCGAAACCATGGACATCGTTGAAATGGTGCTCGCCGGCCAGGTGAACAAGGAAATCGTCGAAAACATCAATCAGGCCGGTGGCCGGGCGGTTGGCCTGACCGGTCAGGACGGCAACCTAATCAGCGCCGGCAAACTCACCATTCGAAATCGTGAAAACCCTGACGAAATGATCGACATCGGCCAGGTTGGTCAGATCAAGTCGATCGACCCGTCGGTTATTTACACTTTGACGCAAAACGGGTTCATTCCGGTCATCGCGCCGATCGGCTCGGGGGAGAGCGGCGAGACCTACAACATCAATGCCGATGTCGTCGCCGGCAAGATAGCCGAGATTCTAAAGGCCGAGAAACTCGTGTTGCTGACCAATACCCCCGGCGTCCTGGACAAGTCCGGCGAACTGATAACCGGGCTGACCTCGCGGGAGATTGACGAATTGTTCGACGACGGCACGATCTCCGGCGGCATGTTGCCCAAGATCGAGTCGGCGCTGGATGCGGCCAAAGGTGGCGTGGCCGCCGTGCACATTATTGATGGGCGGGTCGATCACAGTTTGTTGCTGGAGATCATGACCGAGGAAGGGGTTGGGACGATGATTCGGAGTCATTAAGTCAGGCAACGCTGCACGAGACCCTGCCGACCAGTACGCATACCGTGACCGCCCAACCGGCAAACTCAACCAGCCAACCGACTAAAGCGTCAATAAGCAACAGAAGTAAGCAATAGTTCACATCCCTGGCTGAAATTTGTGATGGACCTATGCTTACTCTGCAAGAGTTTCGCGGGCGTGCGCGCTCGTCATTGGCAACGTCGCTTGTCTGTTGTTCAATCGCTGTCTTGCTTACCGCCTGCGGTGGGGCCGGTAGTGAATCGGAATCTGCTGGTGCGGCGGTTCCGGTCAGCGATCAATCGGCAACGATCGCGGCAAGTGGTCAGCCGGAAAATACCCAGGCCTCATCGAACGGCTCCGCTGCCGAGCCTTCTCCGGCACCGGCGTTGAGTCGGGAAACAGAGCAACGAGAGTCGCCGGAAGACACGCTGACACCTGCGCCGACTCCTAAGCCGACACCGGTTCCGACACCAACGCCAACGCCAACACCAACGCCAACACCGACACCAACGCCGACACCAACGCCGACACCAACGCCGACACCAACGCCGACACCAACGCCGACACCAACGCCGACACCAACACCGGTTCCGACCCCAGCACCGACACCGACGCCGGTACCAACACCGACACCGGTTCCGACACCGGTTCCGACACCGACACCGACACCAACACCGACACCAACACCGGCACCAACACCAACGCCTGACACAGACGTCTCTGCCCGCGATTTCCAGATCTTTAATGCGATGCTGTATTCGAATATGCCCGCCGTCGGCGATCGTCCGGCCGTGTTGTATGAGCATGCGTACTACCCTGGCGGACAGCAAACGGCGACCGGGTTACCGACGGATCTTGGCTATCAGTATGCGGTTCAGAATGCGCAGGCGCAGTACTATCATCCGGCGCTTCCAGCGACCAACGAGTTGGTTGTAATCGATGTTGAGCGCTGGCATGTCTGGCCATGGGTGGTGGGTGACGCCCATCGGACAGCGATCGAAAAATACGCTGACGTGGCCAGCCGGACACGCGCCGGCACCAATCAACCGGTTTGTATTTACTCCATTGCGCCGGCTGCCGGCTTGCTGCATGCGAACTGGTCCGTGACCGACCCGGCCATACGCGCTGCCTGGACTGCTGCCAGTGACGTCACGGCCGAAGTGTTGGTGCCAGAGGTGGATGCCTTGTGTCCCGCGCTCTATACCTATTACGGCGGCACCACCGAGGCCGAGCTGGATCAGTCCATTGCGCAGTGGCAAACCTTTGCGCTCGAAACGATCGCCGAAGCCCGGCGCATCGCACCCGACAAGCCGGTCTACACGTTTGTCTGGCCGCAATATCATTCCGGCGGTACCTATTCAGACTACCGACTGCTGGAAGACCGCTACTGGCGTGCTCAGCTCGAACTGGTGCGTGACCATGCCGATGGCGTGATCTTATGGGGTGGCTGGGACTTCACCACAAACCGGCAGGCCGTGTTCAATCCGAACGCAAGCTGGTATCAGATCTACCAGGAGATTTTTCCGGACTAACCGTGTCCGGGCGTCGTCGCGGCGCGCCCGGTGCTGGGTTGTCGAGGTGAGATCGTGGTTTTGGGGAACTATTCCATCGTCAGAGCGTGGCTGGCCAAGTAAACTCAGCCTAAACCCTAAATCGAACTTCTCAATGACTCGGCCAGCCGCGAGTGACGCCCATCCATGAAAGATTCCCTGTTGCACACCCTTTCCAGTCTGGCGGACCGGCATCCGCGGCTGCTCGGTAGTGCACGGCGCTCGGCGCTGGCGTTGCGACGCCGTTCTTCGGCGCGCGAGATTAACGCCATTGAAGGCGCGCTCGATCGTATTTCAGCGCTTGTTCAAGGAGATATCTGTGTCCGCGTCAATGAGTTTGACGGCGTGTTTCATGTCGATGCTCGCTCGGCGCTGTTTCGACGCCTGGTCCATAGCGGCCACTACGAACCTGAGTTAAGCAGTCTTTGCCGCGAGCTTGTCGACCGGGACAGGGATGTCCTGGATATCGGTGCAAACGTCGGGTTTCATGCTGTTTTGTTTGGCAAACTGCTGCGTTCGGGCCGCGTGCTTTCGGTTGAACCGACCAATAACGCACTGGCCCGGCTCAAACACAATATTGAGCTTAACCAGGTCGGCGAAAAAGTCATCGTTCACCACGGGGCAGTCTCCGATGCGGCCGGAGAGATCACCATCAAAACCATCCCGGGCCGTGAGGAGTTTTCCAGCATTGGCAATATCGAACACCCTTCGGCACGCGGCGAAAAATTCAATCTTGAAACGGTCAGCGCGGCAACGGTTGATCAACTGGTTGACCAACACCAGTTGAATCCCGGTTTCGTCAAAGTGGATGTTGAAGGGGTCGAGCATCTGGTGTTTAGCGGTGCCGATCAATTACTGAGCAAACACCGTCCGATCATTCTTGCCGAGCTGACTGACCCCTTGCTTAAGTCGAACGGATCTTCCGCGGCTCAAGTCGTTCAGATGTTTGAGCGCTACGACTATCAGGTCACGGACCCGCTACGTCCTTCGGTAGTGCCTGGTACGCGCGAATTCGGCGACATTCTTTGTCGGCCGCGTTAATGGCATGAGTCTGCGCAGACTCTCGCGCAATGCGTTTTCGTCCTCGGCGATGATTATCGTCGGGGCCGGGTTACTGTTCGAGCTGTACCGTTTTCTGTCTTATACCATTGGTGTTGAGCAGATCGGGGTCTGGTCGCTGGTTCTGGCCTCCGCCGGTATCGTGCGGCTTGCCGAACTCGGGATGACTGGCGGGCTGGTCAAATTTATTGCCGGTGATCTTGGCAGTCAGCGCAAAGGTCGCGCGGCCAATACCCTCTTAATGGGCACCTCGGTCATTGCGATCACCGTCGGTCTGGCCTGTTTTGCGCTCTGGCCGGTCGTGCAGTGGTTGATCCGGCGAACGGTACATGATCCGCACTTGCTGGCGACGGCATTAGGTTTATTGCCCTGGGTGCTTGGCGCTGCGTGGCTGACCTCACTGGTCAACGCGCTGGCCGCCGCGCTGGATGGTTGCCAGCGAACCGACTTGCGGGCGATGTCAATGGTGTGCGGCAACGCGGTGCAACTGGCTTTGGTTTACGCGTTTGTGCCGGCGCATGGGCTGGCCGCTCTGGGCCCGATTCAATCGGGCTTTGTCGCCATCCAGATGGTCTTGCTCTGCCTGTCTGTTTTCCGGGTTGCCCGACTGGGGGGGTGGGGCGTGCCGGTCTGGGAGCGCGTCCGACTGAATGAGTTGTTCCGATACGGCGCCGCCTTTCAACTGACCGCAATCGGGCATCTGCTTTTTGAACCGACCGTCCGGTGGTTTCTTGGGGCATTCGCCGGGCTCGCCATTACCGGTTACTACGAAATGGCCAGTCGCGCAGTGATACAGCTACGCCAGGTGGTGGTGGCGGCCTATCAGATGCTTGTGCCTTATCTGTCCGCCCGGTTTAGTCAGGCCGGCAATAACCGGCAGCAGACGCGGGCCTCTTACGAGCGTGTGATGCCGTTTATGTGGCTGACGGCTGTCCCGTATTTTGCGCTGATCGCAGCGGGTTTGCCGTTTCTGCTGACGGTCTGGTCGGGTGGATATTCAGACCAGTTTGTGCGGATCGGCCTGATCTGCCTGATGGGCTGGTTCGTCAGTACGCTGGCAGTGCCCGCCTTTATGATCTACCTGTCGGTCGGCCGCCTGCGCTGGGTGGCCATGAATCAACTGGTTATCGGCATACTCAACCTGATCCTGGGCTGGTTGGGCGGCCATCTATTCGGTGGTCTGGGGGTGGTCATTGGCGCCATGCTGGCGCTCGCGGCCGGCACGATGGTGGTGATTGTGCAGTTTCACCGTGAGTATCAGGTGTCACTGGTCAGCACGCTGCCCGGCGGGCTGCTCCGGCTGATTGCCATCAGCCTGACCGGCGTCGCCGGCCTGCTCTATTACGCGCTGCACTGGCAAGGCCGGGGCATGCCTCACTGGCTGGCCGGCGTTGGGTACTTGACACTGGTCGCGGTGTTGTTGGCGTTCACGTGGCAACATCCCTTACGTCAGGCTCTGACGAGTCGCATCACCTTATCTGCACACCCAGGCCAGCCATGATCTCCCGTACCTTCCTGATGGGTCTCCTGATTGCTGTTGCCATCAGCGCTTATCCGCTGCTGGCCGCTCTGATGACCGTCGCCGGTTCGCCAGATACCAGGCTGCCGTCAATCGTCTTGCGGCTTGGTGTTGGTCTGCTGGCTATCTGGGTGCTGATTGCCAATCGCAAATCGCTGCGCATATACCGCCCGGAGCTGTTGGCAGCCTTTTTGCTGTTTTGGGCGGTGTATGTCTTTCGCATTATTGATGAGGGTTTTCTGTCGCTGGTCACTTCGCCGTTCAATCCGGTTGAGCTGCTGGCCATGGTTGTATTGTTCACGCTGTTGCCGACCATGCCGTTGTTTATCGGGCTTAATCCCAAGAGTTCGGCCGCTGGTTATCAGGTCTATATGGTGTTGGGCGCCATTACCGTTCTTGTGTTGTTGTTTCAAAGCCGTGACATCGCGCTGCAAATGATCGATGAAAGTCGCATCCGTTTTGCGGTGGAAAAACTCAATCCCATCTCGGTGGGTTATGTCGGCGGTACTTTCATGTTAATGAATGCGGTGGGCTTGTTCCGGCCGTGGCGCAAACCCTCGGTATTCTGGACCGGTGTTTTTGGCGTCGGCATGGCGGCTGGCTTGTTCACGCTGGTGATTTCTGCCTCGCGCGGCCCGGCCGTGGCGACGGCCGTCGCGTTGCTCGCTTATGCCACCATCCCCCCGCGTTTCGGACGCCTGATGCTCACCGGGGTGCTGGCCGTGGTGGGGGGGATTGGCGTTTACCTGATGCGCGGGTTGATCCTGCGGGAGTTTGAAATAGACGTGTTCGCGCGCTTTATCGACGCCGGCGACGCGTATGACACCAGTGCGACCAGTCGTCAGGAATCATTTGCCGGGGCCTGGCAACAGTTCACCGATAACCCGATCTTCGGCGACTCCATGTTCGAGAAAGTCACCGGCACTTATCCTCATAACTCGGTCCTTGAAAGCCTGATGGCGACTGGTTTGGTGGGCGGGATTGCCTATCTGGTGTGTGTCGTATTGATGATTGTCGCGGCCTTGAAACTGCTGGCGCGCGAGGACGGCTATGAGTGGTTTGCGTTGCTGGCCATCTTCTTTCTGGTGGGTTCGCAGTTCTCAGCGGCTCACTACGGCAACGGGGCTCACTGGCTGACCATGGTCGGTGTGATCGTGACCGAATTCAAAATGCGGGGCGTGTCGGTTGCCAACCGGGTGCGTCGCCAGCAGGCCATGGCTGAAGCGCAAGCCGCAGCCGATGCCCATGATGCGCGCGCCCGCAATCTGGTCGAAAGCGAACTCATGAAATCCGATCAACCGCCGGACCAGGCTGTAAATCCGAATGCCCAATAACCCATCCAAGCCTCGCCGGCAAGTCGTCGGCGAATTCATCAAAGACCGTCTGGCCGCCGCCGGCCTGGAGTTGCGGCGTAACCCATTCATCGATCCGCTCCAGTTGCAGGTCAGACTGATCTCATCGGATACGCCGGTCATCTTTGATGTTGGCGCGCATATTGGGCTGACCGTTGATGCCTATCGGCAGGTTTTTCCCAGCGCGACTATTCACGCGTTCGAGCCGTTTCCCGACTCGTTCTCTCGGCTTGAGGCGCGCGTAGGCCAGCAAGCCGGTACCCATTTGCACCCGCTGGCCATGTCAGATCAGGACGGCTCCAAAACCCTGTTCGTCAATCAGTCGGAAGCGACTAACTCGTTGAAGCCCCTGAGTGATCTGGCCAGTGAAAACTGGGGGGAGGGGCGGCTCACACCGAGCGAGCAAATCAACATTACCTGTGAAACCCTCGACAACTTTTGCACGCGGAACAAGATAGAGCAAATCGATATCATCAAGATCGATGTGCAAGGCGCCGAACACGAGGTCTTACAGGGAGCCAGGCAAATGCTGGGCAAACACGCGATCAAGCTGATTCAGTTTGAATGCATCCTGGCCGAAACCTATGCCGGGCAACGGCCCATGCATGAATATCTCGCGCTGATGGACAAGCTGGGCTATCGCTTTCTGGATTTTTTCCAGCCTATGCGCCGAAATGGTCGTCTGCTACAGGCTGATCTAATGTTTGCGAGTCCGGAAATTCGCGTGTCTTGACGCCGATCGCCGGATTGCCACTGGCGATAACCCACGGCGCAATATCGGACATGACGGTCGAGCGTGCGGTAATGACTGCGCCCGCGCCAATTGCGACACCCGGCCCCACAAAAACATCAGCGGTCACCCAGGCATGTTTGCCAATCGTGATCGGCGCTTTGATCAGTGGCAGAGCCGGGTCGCGGTAATCGCGGCTGGCCGCGCACAAATAAGAGTATTGGCTGACCACCGCTTTTCGTGCCAGCGTGATTCGCGCCACGTTATAACAATCGACATAATCGCCCAGGCAGCTACCGTCGTGCATTTCCAGGTTCCACGGCGCCCAGATGCGGGTGGTCTGATAAATGCGCACCGAATCGCCAATCTGCGCGCCGAAAAGGCGTAGCAGCCAGCAACGCCAGCGGTGCATGGGTCGCGGGCTTGGCCGGAACAAGAGCATCCACACCGCTGACCAGGCGGCTCGCGCCATCACATTGCGACGGCTCAGCGCATCCTGGCGAAAGTGATGGGTTCGGGTCATGCGGGATTGAGTTTGCATAGGTTTAGGATAGCTATTATCCCGCACTGGCGGGAGGACTTAGTTCCGGCGCGCCGTATATCGCGAGTCCTGCAACACCGACGGCCTTTTATCTGATTGGCTGCGATGGCCGGTATCGTTTCATGGCACGATTGTTCCATGGGATGTTGCAATTGAATCTGTTGTATCTGACCGGCTCGCTGTCTCGCGATGGCGGCGGCCTGTTCACGGCATTACAAGGTCTGCTGCCGGCACTGGCAGCCACCGGCGATCAGGTTTGCCTGCACGGGCTGACCGATGCCGGATGGGCGGCTGATGCAGCCACCTGGCACGGCCAGCAGGTATTTGCCCATGCCCAGCGAGGCCCGCGGGCGTTTGGTTATGCGCCAGCCATGCGGGACGCGGTGGCGAACGCGCCCGCCGCCGTGGTGCACTGTCATGGTTTGTGGAAATACCCGTCGGTGCTGGGCCGTCGTCTGCAACAACGTCGCAGGCTGCCGCTGGTCGTGTCGCCACATGGCATGCTCAATAGCCAGGCACTGGCGGTTGCACGATTCAAGAAATCCATCGCGTTGATGGCATACGAGCGGGCTCACGTCATGAATGCCGACTGCCTGCATGCGCTGGTGGATACCGAACTCGAGGCAATCCGGCGTTTTGGGTATCGCGGGCCGGTTTGTGTGATCCCGAACGGCGTCACGCTGCCCGATGGCGCGCCCCTCGGGCCGGCACCCTGGTTGCGCGAACAGTCATCACTGACCGGGCGCACCCCGGTGTTGCTTTACCTGGGACGCAAACACCCGATCAAAAACCTGGACGGCTTGTTGCATGCCTGGCAAATCCTTGAGCAGGCGGGCAAAACCGATCCCTGGCATCTGGTCATTGCCGGCTGGGGCGACCCGCCAGACGAAGTGGCGCTCAATGCGGTGTTTGAACGGCTGCAGTTGCAGGCTGCCCATTGTCTGGGCCCCTTATTCGGGGCAGACAAAGCGGCCGCCCTGGCCGGCGCCAGCGGCTTCGTGCTGGTTTCTCATGGGGAAGCCTTGCCGGTTGCGATGCTGGAGGCCTGGGCCTGGGAGTTGCCGGCGGTATTGAGTCGGCAATGCAACTTTCCCGAAGCCTTCGAACTGGGCGCGGCGCTTGAGGCACAGACCGAGCCGGCAGCAATGGCCGCGCAACTGCACCGCTTCATGCAACTCAGTGAAGCCGAGCGATCCGAGATGGGTCGCAAAGGCAATACCTATGTGCGCGAGAATTTTGATTGGTCGCAGGTGGCCGGGCAGTTTCATTCGGTCTATGACTGGCTCGCACATGGTGCGGCACGCCCCGATTGCATTGACCCGGGCACCCGATGAAGATCCTGATTTACGAACCCGATCCTGGTGGTCACCGCTTTACGGCCGTGCGGATGCTGATTGACGCGCTCGCGCAGATCGATAGCAGCGAGCCTTTGCAGATCAGCCTCGCCTCGATTGCAGCGGCCGTCACCACAGAAGAGTTTGAGCTTCAGTTAGCGCCAGTGCGCGATCGCTTCGACTTCGTTGCGATCCCCGGGTTTACGCGCGGCGCGGGGTCGTTGAAGATCGCCGCCGAAAAAGTGCGGGTGTTGTCGGCGCTGCTCGCTGAGCGCGCCTTCGATCATTTGTACATACCCTATGCGGACGGCATGCTCCAGATGCTTGGTGTGATGCGGCTAAATCCGTTGTTCCGCTGGCCGGCCAATCTGGTAACTGAGGCACTGCTGATGCGCGGCGGCTTTGCCTATGCTGGCGCTCCGCGCTTAAGCGCGTGGACTAACCTGCGCACTCTGAGCTGGTCGGGCAGTGAGCGTATTCACTGGATAGACCCGCTGCCTGCCAGACTCATCGCCCGCAAATATCCGCGACTGAACCAGCGTTGCAACCTGATGCCGGATCCAACACCGTATCTGCCCGGGGTTGACCGGCAGACCGCGCGAAACGCACTGCAATTGCCTGCGGCGGGCCGTTTACTGGGCTGTGTCGGTCGTATCGATCAGCGCAAAGGCATGGACCGCTTAATCAACGCCTTTGCGCGTGCTGAGCTGCAGGCAAGCGATCGACTGCTGCTGGCCGGCCGTCAGACCGATGAGATTCGCCGGCAAATTGAATCGCTAGACGATGCCGCCGTAAAGGAGCGCATTATTTCGATTGACCGATATCTCGATAATGACGAACTCTTATTCGCGACCAGTGCGATCGACTTAATGGTCACGCCATATCCTGATTTTGTCGGTTCAGTCAGCATTGTGGCGCGCGCTGCGATGGCGCAGCGCATGTCGCTGGGTGCCGATACCGGCTGGATGGGTTATGTGATTCCGGCGTTTGAACTGGGCCGGGTTTGTGATCTGCACGACCAGGAATCCCTGACGCGTCTGTTGCCCTCATGTCTTGCGGCCAGTACTCACTGGCAGCCCGGCCCTTCGGCGCAGGCGTTTCTCGATTTCATGGCCGGCGACAATGTGCGGGCCCACTGGACGGCGCTGATTCGGGCACGGCTGGGCGCCCCATTGCCTGAGCCGCCACGCCAGTGGCCCGATCTGACTCTCGAATAGGGGTGCGATTGCTTAGCCGGGCAGCGCATTTGTTAACAGCCTGGCACGCTGCGCGCCAGTAGAATAAGCGGATGTCTTCAAGCCTCCCCGAGCCCGCGCTGCGCGTGGCTTTCCAGCAAACCTCCCTGCCGCGTTACCGCCTGCCCATATTCAGGCAGTTGGCGGCGGTGCCTGGCCGGGCGCTGCGCCTGCACTATGGGTCGGAGGCGCCGGCGCTGGCCAATGTCGACCCGGAGGGTTTTGCCGGGAGTTTTGAGCCGTTTTTCCGGTTGCCCAAAATGCTCGGGCAGCTTTTCTTCTGGCATCAGACTCAGTGGCGTCTGGCCAGTCGCAAACGTGCCGATGTGGCCATCATGTGCTGGAACACCCGCTTCCTGAGCCTGATTCCCGCGTTGATACGCGCCCGCCTGACCGGTGTACCGGTTGCCTTGTGGGGGCACGGGTTTTCCAAACGGGCCTCAAGCTGGCGCAGCTTTCTGCGCAACCTGCCGGCCAGACTGGCCAGTGCGGTCATTGTTTATGATGGGCAGACGGCCGAGCGTCTGGTCGCCTCGGGCCTGCCCGCAGAAAAAGTCTTTGTGGCGCCCAATGGTCTGGATACCCGCAGTATTCAGGCGGCGCGTGCAGATGCGCTGGCGCTGGCCGACCGCGTCGCCTGGCGTCAGGCCAAGGGGTTTGGTGCTGCGCCCGTCCTGGTTTTTCTGGGTCGGCTGTTTGCGGACAACCGGCTGGATGTGGCGATCGATGCAATCGGTTTGCTGGCGCGGCAGTATCCGGCGCTGCGACTGGTTGTCATTGGGAGTGGCCCGGAAGAACAAGCGCGTCTCGAGGCCCACGCTGAACAAGCTCAAGTGGCCGACCACTTAGTCTGGGTCGGACCGGTTTATCAGGAACAGGAACTGGCCCCATGGATGATTGCCGCCGATGTGTTCGTTTACCCGAGCAATGTCGGGCTCAGTCTGATCCACGCGTTCAACTATGCATTGCCGGGCGTCGTGTGCGAACCGTTGTCGGCGCACAATCCGGAAATTGTCGCGTTGGTTAACGGGGTTAACGGGACGGTGGCCGGCTCACTGGATGCTGATGCGCTGGCGGCGGCGCTTGAGCCGCTGCTGGCCGATCAAGCCTTGCGCCAGCGTATGGGTGAGGCTGCGCTGGCCTGTGTTCAACAGACTTTTAACGAGCAAAGCATGGTGTCAGGTTTTAATGCGCTCATTGATTACCTTGACCAGCAGCGGAGCGCCCGATGACTGAGCGGATCGATACGCCCCAATTTGCCACCCGCTGGCAACAAGCTCAGGAAAGACCGGTCGGGCTCATTGGCAAGGCCCGGCGGCTGTTGCGCCGCGGTGCCATTACCGGCGCGGCACAACTGGCCGAACTCACCGGGCAGGCGAATGCCACGGCCTCGCTACGCCTGCTGTTTTGTCACTACGTGTTCGACAATCAGCGGGCGGCATTCGAGGCGCAGCTTAAGCAGCTTCAGGGGATTGGCGAATTTGTTTCCACCGCCAGGTGCTTGCAGATGCTGCGCGGTCAGGTGCCGATTGAACGGCCCAGTTTTCATTTGTCGTTCGATGACGGCTTTGCCAATATTGCCACCAATGCCGCGCCCATCATGAAACGGCTCGGTATTCCAGGCACGTTTTTTGTGCCGACATCAATCATCGGTGCCGACTATCAAACCGTGCGCCACTTCTGCCTGGATGTCACCCAGTATCGCGCCGTCGTCGAACTCGCTTCCTGGGAGCAATTAGGCCGGCTGGCCGAGCAGGGGATTGATATCGCCTCGCACACGCGTACACACACCCGGTTCAGCGACATGTCCGCCGATCGCTCGCGGATGGAAGACGAAATCTTCGGCTCGAAGGCCGACATCGAACGCGAACTCGGCTTGCCGTGCCCGTATATTTCATGGCCGTACGGGCGCTTGTCCGATGCCGATGATCGCTCGCTGGCGCTGGTTCGGGAAGCCGGCTATGAAGCCTGCTTCGGTGCCTGGCGTGGTCAGATCCGGCCCGGTAAAACCGACCCGTTTAATATCCCGCGCCATCACTTTGAACCCGAATGGCCGCTGGCCCATGTGCGCTATTTCGCGCGCGGTGCCCGCGAGGAGCCGGTGTCTTGAAGGTTGTCATTATCACCAGCGTTGATCGCGGGCTGGCCTCGCGCTGCCTGCCTGAGTTGCTGGCCAGCCCGACCCTGCAAGTAGCCGGCGTCATCCGGGTGGCGGGTGCACATCCCGACACAATGCGGCGCTGGCGCCAGAAGCTGCGCAAGATTGCGCGCATCGGCGTGGGTGGCGCGATTAACGGCTACCGGATGCGCGCCTGGTTCAATGACGAACAAGCCGGCTCACTGGCGCAGGTCTGCGCCGAGCATCAGGTTGAGCTCGCCGAAACGCCGTACCTGAATTCTCCGGATACCGTTGCCTTGCTAAAAACATTTGACGCGCAACTGGGTCTGTCGCTGGGTAACGGTTTTATGGCGCCCAGTGTGTATGAGGTCCCCAAGGTGGACATGTTGAATGTGCATTGTGAATTGCTGCCCGCCTACCAGAATGCCTCCAGTGTGATCTGGCCGATTCACAATGGTGAGACGCAGACCGGTCTGACCGTGCATCGCATTGCGCGTCAGATCGACACTGGCGAGATCCTGCATCAGGAAACCTACCCCATTGTATTTGGCGAGACACTGCCGCAGACTGTTCGACGCACGATGGCGCTGACTTATAGCCGGGTACCGGCTGCCGTGCGCCACGCCTGCGAGCATTACCCGCAACTGCGTGCGCAGGCGGTTGAGCAACGCGGCGGGCATCGCTACACCACGCCCTCACTGAGCCAGTTCCGCCAAATGATACGCAACCACCAGCAGTTACGAAGCGTCAGTCAATCACTGCCCTCAGGAGCCGCCAAACCATGACAACGCCGGATATGTCCCGTTACTTCAGCGGCGAGGCGCTTTACGGAGACGACCTCGATCGTGACGGTATCGCGCAGTGGTTTGCCGACGAAGAAGAAGGCTATGCCAATCTGGGCGCGTCCAACGAAAAAGACTACCGCTATGTTTATCACCAGTGGAACCGTCTGCACGGGTTTTCGCAGTTGCCGGCTCAGGGGCGTTTTGAACACTTGCTGGCGTTTGGCAGTGCTTATGGCGAAGAGCTTGTGCCGGTGGTTGATCGAACCGATGCAATTACCGTGGTCGATCCCTCCGATGCGTTTGTGCGCAGCGCTATTCACGGGGTGCCGGCAACCTACATCAAACCCGGTGTTACCGGGCAGTTGCCCGTCGCGGATGCCAGCTTCGACATGGGCACCTGTCTGGGTGTCTTGCACCATATTCCCAATGTTTCCAGCGTCGTCGCCGAGATTGCCCGCACGTTGAAACCGGGCGCCTACTTTCTGTTACGTGAGCCGGTTGTTTCAATGGGCGACTGGCGCAAGCCCCGGGCCGGGCTGACCATCCATGAACGAGGCATTCCGGCGCCGATTCTCAAACGAATCTGTGTTGAGGCGGGTTTTGAGATCGTGCGTGCCGCCCCGTGCGGCTTTGCGCTGACGCCGCGTTTGTTCGGGCCGCTGGTTGGCGAGGTGTACAACAGTGGCGTGGCGACCCGGCTGGATAGTTGGCTGAGCCGCTTGTTTGCGTGGAATTCGAGCTACCACGCCACCTCAGTGCTCGCAAAACTTCGCCCGACCAGTCTTTTTCTGGTGCTGCGCCGGCGCGGCTAACTTTGAACGGCGGGCGCGATGGTGTCCGCCAGTTTGCGCACCGGCTCGGTCGGCGCGGTGGCTTTGCGGGCCGCCAGGCAGTCACTGACGCTGGCTGTGCCGGGAAAGACTCGGTCTTCCAGCACAAAGTGCAGACTGATGTTGTTGTCCAGGCAATGCTTTAACAAGCTCAGACAGGCCGCAGGCGGCGCCGGCAATGCGCTCATGGTGGCCACAATGACGGCGGCGTAGTCATTTGCGGTGGGCGCTTCACGGCGCAGGTAGGCGCTTAGCACCGGCAGACTGGGCAGAGCTTCGATTTCTGCCTCATTGCACACTACTGACATGCCGTTGTCGTGCGCATAAGCTTCAATTAATACATGTTGGTATTTGGTACTGATGCCGCCGGCGCCACAAACATATTTGACTGCCTGCGTATGAAGGTAACTGTCGGTGGCATCCCGGGCGCCGCCAGCGCCGATTATCCGGTAGTTATTGAGGGGTTTGCTGCCCATTTCGTGCTGGCCGGCGCAGCCGCGAAAATCAATCGAGCAGCGCAATACGCCGGATGTGTTTCGGACACTGCCGTGCAAGGTGCGACCACAGAACGTCAGGTACTGGCCCGGTTCGCACAACCATTCCTCGCCCGCACCGTTGCAGAGCTCGTTGATGTCATGCAGACCGATTTGCTGCGTGAGGAGTTTGGCCTCCAGCGCATCGGTGAATTGCGCCGAGTCTATAAACTGCACCCCGGCGCCGGCCGGCACCGGGGTGAGCGGAATCCAGAAAGTGCGGGTGTTGCCCGCGTGGCCGTACCAGTGATCGCAATGCCAGCTTGTGCCCAGCGCGCCGGGCAGATACAAGCGCAGTGACGGGGTTTTTTGAAAATACGCGTCGCCCGCAAAATGCTGGCCGCGCAGATGCCCGGCCATTTGCTGTAACGCTTTCTGGAATGGCGCGCCATGCATGGTTTCCATGACTGCTGAACGCACGACAAACTGGCGTTCGGCAAGCAACTCAAGCGCGCCGGTATCAGCGGCGGCTTCAGGGTCAAGAAAACAGACGCCATCAATCGTCATGGGCTCGGCCAGCGGCGACAGCAAGTCAATTTCCGCCCGTGGGAAAGCGCCCCTGGCGATTCCAAAACGGTTTTCGGTTTCTGTCACGGAGCCATGTCGTTAATTGGTTTTGTCGGTCCGGCGGGTTTGTTGCGGCAGTGTTTCCTGAAGTACCTGCCACCAGGAGGCCTGTTCGTCCCAGGCCAGCGGTTGGTTGGGGCCGAAATCATAGCCACCCCAGAGAATGATGCCATCGGCAAGTGTTTTCAGGTGCTCCAGTTGCGCCCGCCAGACGTCGTCATTAACAAATGAAAAGTCTTTTACATTGCCGCCGTGGTGATACTGCGGCCAGACAAACGGATAAACCGGCAGGCCCGGCGCCAGTTCGCGGGCCAGCGTGATCATTTGCGTGGCAAACAGTTTCCATTGATTCAGTGCAACCGACTGGCCCAGGCTTAGCGGGTAGCGGTAGTAGCTGTACAGCTGCGGACACAAGGCGTTGACAATGCCATCGAGCCGGCGCGCAGTGGCCTGGTTTGCCTGTCTGAACTGGCGCTCGAGCGCGGCATCCTTGGTGGCCCGGGTTGAGGCATTGATGCCGCCGGTCGGCAAGATACTGTACAGACAGATTGGTTCCCGGGCGCTTTGCTGAAAGCGGCGGGCGGTATCGGCATAGTGGCCGACCGACTCAAGGTGTTCTGCCTGCGAGGCAAACGGCCAGGTTGGCCAGCGCTCCAGGTCAAGCGCAATGAATGGACTGATCGGCCGGCTGCTGTGGCGCTGTTGAATGCGCGCATTATTCACCGCCTGCGCAATACCTTCATCACTGGGGCGGATGCCATCGGCCAGTTTCCCGGCCCCGAAAAAACTCTGCTCGTAAACGACCACTTGCTTTTCACCAAAAGGCGGCATGTCTTTGTAGAGCATGGCGTTGAATAACCGAAACCGGGTGGGCTCGTCGGCACTCGCGTGGCGGGTCGTGGCAGGCGTGGCGAACAGCGCCAGCATGACAGTCAGCACAATGGCGCAGGCAACCGCTCTGGTCATGAAGCCACCCGCCTGGGAATCAGCCGCAGGCCGTGTCTTTCAACCCAGCGCCCGGCCGCGATACTGGGTTTGTCAATCCATTGGTTGGCCAGCATTGACAAGATCATCAGGCAGGGCAGGGAGACAAGCGCGGCAACAATCGTTGCCGGGCCGTAGCCGATCATTGGTGTTGCGGTGACCACGATCCATGAGGTTAACGAGGCCATCAGCAAAAAGTGCAACACGTAGATCGCGTATGACCACTCGCCCAGTTTGACCAGCCAGCGATGGGACAACCAGGCGCGCCAGGCGAGCGTGCGGTGAATGATCAGAAACACCACGGCGGCACTGGCCATGCTGACGTGCCGGGTGATCAGCGTCCAGTCGGGCAGTAAAGTCGGGGCGGCATAATAGGGATAAGCCGCCAGCAGCACGACCACCGCGACCAGGGCGCCGGCGCTGGCCGGCCCCGGTCGCCAGGCAGGGGTCTCGGGGTAAACGCCATTCAGGCCGGGTTGATCCGCCTTGAATAGCTGGGCAAACAACATGCCCAACGCAAACCCATCGTAATACGTGCCGAGCGTGGCAATCAGCAGGGCCAGCAGCGCGAGCAAACGGGCCAGGCGCGGCATCCAGTTGATCGCGAGCAAGGTGAAAAACACCAGGAACGATCCGATCACCTCGATCTTGATTGTCCACAGGGGCGGGTTGTATTCACTGCCCGCTTTACCGGTCAGCAAGGTGCGCCAGAATACCGACCAGTCGAACTCTCCCGCCCAGAACATATTCAGCCAGCGCCCGGCGCCGGACAGTTCAGCGACCTCGCGGTGCCAGAGCAGACCGGATGACCAGAGCAGCGCGCCAACCAGTAACGACATGATGGCCAGACCGAGCAGCCGGAACGGCCGTTTGATGATGGCCCCGACAATGCCGGGCCAGCGGGACTGACTACCGATGAACGATACCGACAACACATAACCACTGAGCACAAAGAACAGACAGACCGCGAAATGGCCGGCGGTGAACAGACTGAGCGGTGGCCAGTGAAAGAGCCCCTCCCAGCCGTAATGGCGACTGAATGTCGCCAGCGCTGCGGCACTGCCGGCGCGCGATCCGTCGGCAAACACGGCCCACGGATAGAATGCCGCCAGAAAATGGGCAGTCACCACCATCATTGCCGCCAGCCCCCGCAATGAATCCAGATGCACGGCGCGCAGGGAAGAAGACTGACGGTTTGCAGGAGAAGGGTTCATGCAGACAAGAGTGATGGGCCGCGGCGGGAGTGCCGGGCAGGCCGGTAGATCATGCTAGCCCGTGGCATGCCGCACACCGTTCCCGATCCGGGCAGGCTCGTTGTATTGTTGAGACATGCTGACCCCGGAACATCGCCGTTGAAACCACCCACCCGCCAGTCCGCCCGACCGATCGGCGCGTTTTCCGGCCCGGCGCCGGTCTGGCTGCTTGATCTGGACAACACCTTGCATGATGCGATGCGTTCGACGTTTCCGGGCATCAAGCTGGCCATGGGCGCTTACATCGAGCGGGCGCTGACCTTGTCGCCAGACGAGGCGGGACGCCTGCGGGACCACTATGGCGCACGATACGGCGCGACCCTGCTGGGCCTGGTGCGCCACCACGCGATCGATCCACATGATTTTCTGGCTGGCGCCCATCCGCTGGAACATCTGCCCGGAGTGATCAGACCGAGTCTGCGCCTGCGGGCCAGCCTGCGCCGACTGCCGGGGCGGCGGGTCCTGCTGACCAATGCGCCAGCCGCCTATGCGGCCCGGGTGGTACGTCTGCTGGGCATTACCCAGTGGCTCGATGAGATCGTCACGATCGAGCGCATGGGGATGGGCGGGCGCCTGCAACCCAAGCCGTCGCGCCCGATGTTCCGACGGGTCGTAGCGGCGCAGCGGGTCCATGCCTCGCGCTGCATTCTCGTTGAGGACTCACTGATCAACCTGCGTCATGCCAGAGCGGTGGGGATTCAAGGCGTCTGGGTCACCGGGTTTGGCCGGCCAGCCGGCGGACACCAGCGATCTGGTCGTTCCATGAGCGGGCGGCGGCTGATCACGCAGTTACGCACGTTCGAACAACTGCCCAGACACCTGCATAAATTCCGGGTGTCACAAGGTTAGTCGCTACTGACTTCACGCGGCCCAACAAGGTACACTCACGGGCAGCCAACAGAGACCCAACCGCATGTCAGAACAAACCGGATCGCCAGAAAAACCCGCCAAAGCCACTCGTCCCAAACCGGGTGAGCGACGCGTGCAGATTTTGCAAACCCTGGCGATGATGTTGCAGCAACCCGGCGCTGATCGCGTCACCACCGCAGCGCTCGCCCGCCGCCTTGAGGTCTCGGAGGCGGCGCTCTACAGGCACTTTGCCAGCAAAGCCCAGATGTTTGAGGGGCTGATTGATTTCATCGAGCGCAGCATCTTCTCGCTGATCAACAAAATCACGACCCAGGAGCCCGACGGCCTGCGCCAGTTGCGCGCCATCATTTCCATGCTGCTGGCTTTTGCCGATAAAAACCCGGGCATGACGCGGGTGTTGGTGGGTGATGCGCTGATCACTGAAGACCCCCGGTTGCAGGGCCGGATCAACCAGATCATTGAGCGGCTTGAAACCAGCCTGAAGCAATCCCTGCGCAATGCGATCAGCCAGCAACGCCTGCCAGGCAATACCGATACCGGCGCGCGGGCCGGTGTGATTTTGTCGTTTGTGACCGGCCGCTGGCTGCTTTATGCCAAGAGCGACTTCAAACGATCACCGGTTGAAGGCTTTGATCATGCCGCCACGTTACTGCTGGGTGCACCGGTGGCTGCCGCACCGCGCAGCAATCCGGCGGCCACGGGTGCCAGTGGCATGGGCAACCCATTGCCGCAGGCGCGGATCGAACAAAAAATCTAAAGAAATCTATGCGTTTGTCGGCTGAGCGGCCGATGCCGTTGGCGGTTTCTGAAAGAAGCCCATCAGGTTACCCACCAGCGGCAATGGCGCAACCCGATGCGCAAAATCGAGCACACCATACAGCGCTGCATTGCCGGCAAAGTAAGACGGGTTCGAGCGAAACAGAAACGAGCGGTTAGTCCAGCCCTGGAACGCGTCCTGCAACAGACGCCGGGTATTCATCCGGTAGACGGTGGGGAACACATCTTCGGGTTTGCGATCAGGCTGCAAGACTTTTAACACCCGCCGGTGCGAGTGGTTGGCAAACAGACGGGCCCCGATCGACACATAGTGAAACTTGTGCGGCGTGCGCGCACAAAACCAGCCGCCGGGCTTGAGCACCCGTGATAACTCGGCCACAAACCCGGCCGGGTCCTCGACATGTTCCAGCACAAAATCGCAAACAATCACATCGACTGATTCGTCATCCAGCGGCAGTTCATGAGACGACGCATGCAGCGTCTCGTCGGCCGCCCGGTTGTCAAGAACGGCCGGGTCGACATCGATGGCAATAATTTTGCCGGCAGCCGGCCGGAGCGTGCGAATTTCTCGCCGGATGGTGCTGGTTTCATCTTCAAACCAGCCGGCGCGCCCGGCGCCAAGATCGACCACCACACCGTTTTCCGGCAGGACGCTGCGCACCCGCAGATAGAAATCAATCGTGCCGTCGTTGGGCTGAAAACCGCCCGGATATGAGAATTGCGCGGTGGAACTCATCTCGCCAGTCACCTTTTTGAGGCAAATGCCCCGTCAGGGGCTTATAGGCGATCATAGCGGGTCACCCGGCGGGCGCCGGGAATTAGCGCACATCTCGGGGTAAACCGGGTTAGTTGCCCGGGCGAGACTCCGCTACCGGCTTGAAACCGTTCGGGTTGCTGGGCGCCTCATCAAAAGTGCCCAGCACCGTATGGGCTTCGATATCAATCGTGACCGGGTCATCGGCCGATGCGGTCTGATCTGCCGTGCTCCAGTGAGCGATGTTCTCCTTGTTGAGCGACCGCGTCGTCCAGAATGACATCGCCGTTATCGCGTACACCGCAAACGCGCCACAAAACGCCCAGAACAACAGAAAGTCCGGCACGCCCAGATACCAGGCGACGACGCCGATCGTGGCGGCGGCAACCGAAAGCCCGTGCGTAATCATCACCGCCTGACCCACCGTAAACTGCTGCTCTTTAAGCCAGTGATAAAGGCGGTATTTGTCTGCCGCGCTCCAGTGCGAGCCGGCCAATACCCGGCGCAAGACATAAAATAGCAAATCGGTCAGTGGAATGGCCACCAGCCAGAGCAGGCCGCCCAGCCCGATCCCGGCCTCGCCGAAACCGGCATGCACTTGCAGGCCAAGCCAGCCGACCAGCAACCCGAGCATCATCGCCCCGGCGCTGCCCAGGTAAACGGCAGCAAGGCGTCGCCCCGGGCGGCGGAAGGTATAAAACGCCAGCCCCAGTAATGCGCCAATCATTGACAGGGAAACCACCGCAAAACCGGGCAGTGGCCAGGCCGCCGAGCCCTGCCCGGCGAGAATCGCGGCCACCACCGTCAACGCAATCGTACTGATCAAAGCCTGCCCATCGCACAAGCCGTCGGCCCGGTCAATCGTGCGAAACCCCAGCGCTATCACGCCAACAATGGCCACCGTGGCCGGGACGGAAAAAATCCACAATGGAATTTCAAACGGGCCAAACACCGGGCCGGTTGTGGTGATCATCTGTTGGCCGCCAATCACGGCGGCGGCTGCCGCACCGGCCATGCCCAGAAACCAGAAGCGGCGCCGAATGGGTGCGCGATCTTCGGCCACGCCAAACAGAAAGACAATCACCATCCCGATGGCCAGGCCGATTGTTTCAACCGGCCAGGCGGAAAACAACGCCGCGGCTATCAACCCGAGCAAGACGGCAATACCGCCCACAAAAGGAACCGGCGGCATCACCACGTGGCGCACGGCGCGCTTGTTTTCATAGACCCAGCCATAGTGCAGGCCGAGCGCAGCCAGCGGTACCACGCTGGCAAGCACCACAACGAACGCAATTAACGCGGCAGGGAGGTATTGGATCCAGATCATCAGAGCAGTCGCAGTTTATTAGTAGAGTCGGGCAAAGCGGTTTATCGCCTCGCTCACTGTCAACAGGGTAGCCCGGCGCCTTAAACCTGGCCAGCAGTTTAACGGTTGTTGTGACCTGCCCGGTGGCAGAGCGCAACAACCGCAAACCGATGCCGGGTTGCCATACTTGGTTGATAACTCTCTGCGCGGACCGCCCTGGCGCCATGCGAAATGTATAACTATCCAGCTCCGATTACTGACCGAAAAATCCGCTTTGCCGTGATTGGTTGCGGTCGTATCTCGAACAATCATCTGGCCGCGCTCAAAGCGCACAACGAACAGGCTGAACTGGTCGCCGTCTGTGATGTGGATGCAGCCGCTCGCGCGGCAGCCGCCACCGGCAGCGGCGCGCGGCCGTATGGGAGCATCCGAGAGATGCTGGCAGGCGAGCGGCCCGATGTTGGCGTGCTTGCCACGCCATCCGGCCTGCATCCGAATCAGGCGATAGAGCTGGCCACCGCCGGCGTCAATGTCATGACCGAAAAGCCCATGGCAACCAACTGGGCCGACGGCAAACGCATGGTGACTGCCTGCGACCAGGCCGGCGTGCGTTTGTTTGTGGTCAAGCAAAACCGCCGCAATGCCACCTTGCAAGCGCTCAAGCGCGCGATGGAGCAGGGCCGGTTTGGTCGCATCTACATGGTGAATGTCAACGTCTTCTGGACCCGCCCGCAGGCCTATTATGACAGCGCCAAATGGCGCGGCACCTGGGAATACGACGGCGGTGCGTTCATGAACCAGGCCAGTCACTACATTGACTTGCTGGACTGGCTGATCGGCCCGGTAGAGTCGGTACAGGCCTACACCGCCACCCTGGATCGCAACATCCAGGTGGAAGACAGCGGCGTGATCAGCCTGCGCTGGCGGTCCGGGGCACTGGGCACCGTCAATGCCACCATGCTGACCTATCCCAAAAACCTGGAAGGCAGCATCACCATCCTGGGCGAACACGGCACGGTCAAAGTCGGTGGCGTGGCCGTCAATGAAATCACCCACTGGGAGTTTGCCGATACCCGCCCTGAGGACGAACAAGTGCGCAGCGCCAGCTACCAGACCGACTCCGTCTATGGCTTTGGTCACCCGGCGTTTTACGAAGACGTGATCAAAGCCTTGCGTGGCGAACCGGTTGTGACCACCGATGGCCGCGAAGGGCTTAAATCGCTGGAGTTGCTGGTAGCCTCGTACCTGTCGGCCCGCGACGGCAAACGGGTCTCGTTGCCGCTGGACTATTGACCATGACCGTGACGGTACACCCCAGCGCCATCATTGACGAAGGCGCCACCATCGGCGCCGGTACCAAAGTCTGGCACTGGAGCCATATCAGCAGCGGCGCGGTCATTGGCAGCGCTTGCTCGTTTGGGCAAAACGTTTACGTGGCCAATGACGTGAGCATCGGCAACCGGGTCAAAGTGCAGAACAACGTGTCCGTATTTGATGGCGTGGTGCTGGAAGACGACGTGTTCTGTGGCCCCAGCGTCGTGTTTACCAACGTGATCAATCCGCGCAGCCACCAGCCACGCAAAAACGAATACAAAAAAACCCACATCCTGACCGGCGCCTCACTGGGCGCCAATGCCACCGTCGTGTGCGGCAATACCGTTGGGCGCTACGCGATGATTGGTGCTGGCGCAGTCGTCACCGAGAACGTCCCGAACTTTGCGCTGATGGTTGGCGTGCCGGCCTACCAGCTCGGCTGGGTCTGCGCCTGCGGCGTGGGCCTGCCCAAAGAGGCAGGCAAACACGCTTGTAGTGCCTGCGGCGCCCGCTACCAGATCACCGACACCCACTGCCGCCCCGAACAGCAATGAACCAGCCAGACAGCAAACCGCCGATGATGCCGTTTATCGACCTGAAGTCGCAGTATCAGGCGCTTAAACCCGACATAGACGCCCGCATCCAGGCTGTGCTTGACCATGGCCAGTACATCATGGGCCCCGAAGTGTTCGAGCTGGAAGAGCGGCTGGCCGACTATACCGGCGCCAAATACTGCATCACCGTGGCCAGCGGCACCGAAGCCTTGTTAATCAGCCTGATGGCCATAGACCTGCAACCGGGCGATGAAGTCATCACCACCCCGTTTACCTTCGCGGCCACCGCCGAGAGCATCGTCAGGGCAGGCGGGCGGCCGATGTTTGTGGACATTGAGGCAGACACCTGCAACCTCGATGCCAGCCTGATCGAGGCGGCCATCACCACCCGGACCCGCGCCATCATGCCAGTGAGCCTGTATGGCCAGCCCTGCGACATGGACGAGATCAACGCGATTGCGGCCCGGCACAAACTGGTGGTCATAGAGGATGCCGCGCAGAGTTTTGGGGCAACCTATAAGGGGAAAAAGAGTTGCAACTTATCGACGATAGGCTGCACGAGCTTTTTCCCGAGCAAGCCGCTGGGCTGCTACGGCGACGGCGGCGCCATCTTTACCAGTGATGAAGGCATTGCCGAGGCTTGCCGGCAGATACGCGTGCACGGGCAGAGTGAGCGTTATGTTCATTCGCGCATTGGCGTTGGCGGGCGGATGGATACGATTCAGTGTGCGGTGGTGTTGGGGAAGTTGGGGCGGTTTGATCGGGAGTTGGCGGCGAGGCAGTTGGCCGCTGGTTCTTTGAGGCTGCCCGAAGCAGGTCAGTCCGACGAGTTAAGCCGCGTAAGAGTCAAGCCGGGTCGCACCAGCGCGTGGGGGCAACTCACTCTGTTGACCGGGCACCGTGAAAGCCTGCAGACGAAATTAAAAGACCTTGGTCTGCCGACGGCGATGCACTATCCCAGGCCACTGAATCGGCAGGCGGCTTACTTGGAACACGGGCGTTGTGACGGCTTAACCGTAGCTGACCAGATTGCCGCACGATGCTTGAGCATTCCATGCACTGAAGGCGCCGTATCCCGCCTAAACACAGTTATTGCGCAGAAAATTTTGCGTGGCGAATAAATGAGAGCAAGGCACAACCGCCAAGCTAAATAACTACCAGGCATTTGGCTGGCATACCTGCCGGTAGCGACGCAGGGGTGTTGATGGCCAGGTTGTCATAGAAATGTCTTGCAACACATTCGCCGACAAATCCTGCGGTATTCGTCACAAATCGTATGCGGGCGGCAATCTGTGCTGGCTTGATCAGCCGTCTCCGTTCCATAATATTGGGTAGCGTAATCCTGGTATCCCCTCGACTCCCTCAAATCCTCCCTGATAGACGTCTGGCTCAAGAGATAGACGATTCGAATGACTGAGACCGCCCGTATCCACTTATCCGTGCCTGTGATTGAAGGCAACGCCTGGACTTACGTCAAGGAATGCCTGGATACCGGCTGGATCTCTTCGGCCGGCAAGTTTGTCGGAGACTTCGAACAAGCGATTGCAGGGCTTGCGGGCGCCCCCTATGCGGTTGCCACGGTCAACGGTACGGCAGCTTTGCAGATTGCGCTGCTCGTGGCCGGGGTCGAGGCCGGGCAGGGCGTGATTGCTCCCAACCTGACCTTCGTTGCCTCGCTCAATGCGATCAGCTATTTGAATGCTGTTCCGGTGCTGATTGATGCCGAGGCAGATGGTTGGCAGATGGATCTTGATCTGCTCGAAGACTATCTGGCCAATTCGTGTGAAAGAGTCGAGCAAGGTGTCCGCTCGCCTGAGGGTTTGATCATCACGACAATTCTGCCTGTGCATGTACTGGGCAATATCGGTCATGTCCGGCGGCTTATGGCTCTGGCTGAGCAGTACGGGCTGACAGTGGTCGAAGATTCCACCGAGGCGCTGGGTTCAACCTACGAAGGCCAATCGGCCGGTACGTTTGGCCGCCTCGGCACATTCAGCTTTAATGGCAACAAAATTCTAAGTACCGGCGGCGGCGGCATGATTGTCACCGGCGATGAACAACTGGCCAGGCGTGCCAAGCATTTGACCACCACGGCCAAGACCCGGCCCGACGAGTATTTTCATGATGAAGTGGGGTATAACTTTCGCCTCGTCAATTTGCTGGCTGCTGTCGGGCTATCGCAAGCCGAAGTGTTTCCCGACACGCTCGCCACTCGCCGCCGTATAGAAGGCCATTACCGACAAGCGCTTGCCGGCGTTGGTGACATCACTTTTGCCCGGGTCTTGCCGGACGTAAACCCAAACGGCTGGCTTACCACTTTCCGCACGCGGCATATGCGCGAACTGCTGGCCTCATTGACCCAGGCAGCTATTGAATGCCGCCCCTTGTGGGTGCCGATGAACCAGTTGCCCATGTTTGCAAATTGCCCGTTCATTGGTGAGCAGAATGTGAGCGGCCAGCTCTATGAAAGCTGCATCAGCATTCCGTCTTCGGGCAACCTGACGGCTGAACAGGGAGAACGGGTCATTGATCACATCAAGCATTTTTATGAGCAACAAGCATGAGTAGCAATTTCAGTCTTGAGCAATTCCTGCCTGCGGTAACCGGGCGAAGCCAGAGCCTGTTTAGCGCTGACCTGGAACAGCACCGGGCTGAATTGTCTGAGCAAATCGCTGGTGCGAGTGTGCTGGCGGTTGGTGGTGCGGGCACTATCGGCGCGTCTTTTGTCAAAGCGCTGCTGGCTTACAAGCCCAGGAAAGTCGTGGTGATTGACGGCAGTGAGAATGGCCTGGCCGAGCAGATAAGAGACTTGCGCAGCACCCACGGTATTACCGTGCCGGATGACTTCATTACCTACCCGGTCAGCTATGCCGATCCGGTGGCAGACAAAATCATTGCGCACCACGGCCCGTTTGATATTGTCGCCAATTTTGCCGCCCACAAACATGTGCGCAGCGAGAAAGATATTTTCTCGGTCGAGACCATGCTGGACAACAATGTCTTCAGAGCCAACCGGTTCATGCAGGCAATCGTCAGGCAGAAGCCGAAACGGATTTTTGCTGTCTCCACCGACAAAGCGGCAAACCCGGTCAACATCATGGGCGCCAGCAAAAAGCTCATGGAAGACATGTTGCTGGCTTATGCCAAAGAGTCGCCGGTAACGACCGCACGTTTTGCCAATGTGGCGTTTTCCAATGGCAGTTTGTTGCAGGCATTTCTGGAGCGCCTGGCCAAGGGGCAGCCGCTTTCCGCGCCCAATGATGTGCGCCGTTATTTCGTCACGCCGCAGGAGAGCGGGCAGATCTGCATGATGGCTTGTCTGCTGGGTAAACCAGGCGAAATCTTCTTTCCCATCTTGAGCGAAACCGCGCACGCCCGACGTTTCTCAGACATTGCCGTCTCCTTGCTGGAAACCCTGAAACTGGTGCCGGTAGTCTGTCAGTCAGAAGAAGAGGCGCGTGAGCGAGCAGCCTCCAGACAAGCTGGCGACAAGTCGTATCCGGTGTTCTTTTTCGGCTCCGATACGACGGGTGAAAAACCCATTGAAGAGTTTTACGCACAGGAAGAATCCATCATCACCGACCGCTTTCAGGCGCTTGGTGTTGTACTGGCTGAGAATGGTGACCAGCAAAGACACGTCCTGCCATTTCTCGAAGAACTAGAGGCTATGTTTAAAAGTCAGGCGATCAACAAAGCGGAAGTCGTTGACGCACTCACCCGTTATTTTGGCAAGTTCGGTCATTTGGAGACCGGCAAGACCATAGACGCGAGAATGTGATGTATCAGGCGTTCAAAAGACTATTCGATATTGTTGCGTCAGGGATAGCTATTTTGCTGTTACTGCCTTTCGCGCTGCCCGTCATGCTGCTGCTGCGCCTGACCGGGGAGGGGAAAATTTTCTATCGACAGGAACGGCTCGGTTACAAGAATCAGAAATTCAGCATTCTTAAATTCGCCACCATGCTGGAAGACAGCCTGAACATGCCCGGCGGCGAAATCACGCTGGACAAAGACCCCCGAATCACGCCAATGGGCGGCATCTTGCGCAAGACCAAAATCAACGAACTGCCTCAGTTGTGGAATGTCTTTGTCGGAGACATGAGTATTGTCGGGCCAAGACCGCTCATGCGAGTGAGTTTCGACATGTATTCGCCGGAGGTTCAGGAAATCGTATATGAATCCAGGCCCGGGCTGACTGGTATTGGCTCACTCGTGTTCAGGGATGAGGCCGGGCTGGTCAAAGCAAGTGGCGAGGATCCGCGCGCTTACTATCGCAATGTGATCTATCCGCACAAAGGTGCGCTTGAGTCCTGGTACTTTAAGAACCGCTCAACCTGGACAGACATAAAAATCATCATACTGACCGCTGTCAGTATTCTGTTTCCGGGCTCTAGTTTTGCCAGCTCCGCGTTTCAAGGGCTACCCGAGCTGGATGCGCGCTTGAACGAATCGCCAACACCGGTTCAGGAAGGCGACTGACGTCAGCATGGCTACTTACGCAATTGTCGGGACTGGCGGGCATGGCCGAGAGACCATGGCAATGGCCAGACGAATGCCCGCCTTGCAGGCCAAGGGTATTGAGCTTGTTTTCGTCGATAAAGAAGTTGTTCGATCGACGGTCAATGGCTTCAAGGTAATGGAGACTGAAGAGTTTCTTGACCTCCCTGGGGAAAAGTACTTTAATCCAGCGATTGCCAATAGTGCGATCAGGCGGAGAGTCGCCGGCGAGATGAACCATGCCGGCGTGCCGGCATTTTCAGTATTCGCCGAGAATTTTTGTCAACTGGATGAGAATAATCTTGGTGAAGGTGCAATCTTCAGCCCGTTTACGACTGTCACCGTCAATGTTTCGATTGGCGCTTACTTTCATGCAAACAACTACGCGTATATTTCGCACGATTGCAGAATCGGCGACTTCGTCACGTTCGCCCCTGGTGTGCACTGTAATGGCAATGTGGTTATTGAAGATGATGCGTACATTGGCGCGGGTGCTGTAATCCGGCAGGGGAATCCATCAGCGCCTCTGGTGATCGGAGAGGGTGCGACAGTCGGTATGGGAGCTGTTGTAACTCGCAACGTACTCGCTGGAACGACGGTTTACGGCAACCCGGCCAAGGAGCCGGGAGTCCGAGTCACTGGTTAGCGAATATCTCGGCAATTCTTGTTGCTGCTTTGCCATCCCAAAGTTCCGGCCGCTTGTCCGAACGCCCTTGCCCTAATGCATCTATGGCATATGCCAAGACTTTTTCTTTATTGGCTCCCGCCAGTACGTTCGAACCCTGTGTAAGCGTAATAGGCCTTTCAGTGGATTCACGGGCGGTGACACAGGGGATCCCCAGAGCCGTGGTTTCTTCTTGCAACCCACCCGAATCAGTCACGACGACAGCGGCATCGCGCCACAAATTAAGAAACTTCATGTAGGACAGCGGCTCGGTAATCAACAGATTTTTATGGGTCTGGATACCCAGAGATTTCAGTGCGTTGTGGGTCCGCGGGTGTGCCGGAAAAATCAACGGGAGCTTTTCTGCAATACCGTTTATAGCCTCAATAAGCTCAGTGAGTTTTTCTGGTACGTCGACGTTGCTTGGCCGGTGCAACGTCACTGCCCCGAAACGATCAGAGTTTGCCAGCAGTTTCTGGCGCAAGCCATCTGGATCAAGTTCGCTATCAGCGACCGAACTCATTTTCTCGAGTTGATAGTAAAGATTGTCGATCATCAGATTGCCGACAAAATGAATCTTCGCGGCATCCTGGCCTTCGCGTAGAAGATTTAGTTGGCCATCCGGCTCTGTAGTAAAGAACAGATCTGAGATTGAATCGGTAACCATACGATTTATCTCTTCAGGCATGGCGCGGTCACCACTGCGCAGACCTGCCTCAATATGAGCGACATTGATCTGGAGTTTCTTGGCAACTATTGAACAAGCCAGCGTGGAGTTAACATCACCGACGACGACGACCCAGTCTGGCCGGTCAGCTTGCAGATGTTTCTCAAATGCCATCATTATCTTGGCGGTTTGCTCAGCGTGAGTGCCGCCGCCGCACTCGAGTGAGACATCAGGCGCGGGGATGCCAAGATCAGAAAAAAACACGTCGCTCATCTGTGCGTCGTAGTGTTGGCCTGTATGCACAAGCGTATAGTCAAGATCTTTTGGCCTGGCCTGCAACGCTCTGATAAGCGGAGCGATTTTGCTGAAATTCGGGCGGGCGCCAGCGACGAGGCAGAGTTTTGTTGTCATTTTTTCTGAGTCTTCCGCGTGAAAATTGCAGATAAAGGGATGATAGATGATCTTGCTATGTTCGCCGTGGCGATATTGCAGTTGTTACGATTGCAGGTTCTGTCACTGTCACTTCCAGGACAGATACTTTTTCGTACTCAAGATAGTGGCGGGAAACCAGGGATTCGCCAAGTGTCAGCTTACAGGGCTGGCTCGCGTCCACGGTTATTGTCGCCAGGCTGCTCACAAGTGAACTGTCTTCAATTGACCAGTCGCCAGGCGCTAGATGCCATCTGATGACTGCGGTCTTAAAGGACCCATCAATCGTGTCAGTCACACACCACCCAGCCTCGTTCAAACTAAGTGAGCGTGTGTGTGACCCACGGCCTTTCGTGACATAGCCGCAGCATATGCGGCATTTAGCCGGGTCAAAGTCGAGTGACGAGGGCTCCAGCCAATCCGAGAATAGAAATCGACTAATTGCCGGCATTTGATCTTTGCTGTCAAACTCTACTGTGTTGTGTCTGGCTGTACCTGAGAACCAGCGTTGGCTATCGTTTCCCTTAATCTCGCCGTTATAGCTAAAGGTTCCGCTATCCACGACTAGATTGGCGCCGCCTTCCCAGATATCCACATGCAGCGCATCGGCATGACTTGGTCTGAATTTGAATATGGGTAGTCGAAGCAAGGCCATCGATTGTTTGTTTCTCATAACCGCATATCCACCCTCCGGAAACAGCTGGCAACCTGCCGTGTTGTCGTCGCTTGCCGAGCCAGTTTCTGCATCAAACAACTGCATTAGCGGATGAAGTTCGCTAATCGGGAAAATGGTGGCGTTCAAGAACACGGATGAGGCAAGATTGGCGCTTTGCCGGAAATCGCGATAGCTGGTGTCATCCATTCTGAACAGGTGGGTGCCGTCGTTGGCGCCGAGATTGGGTGCGTCTCCGCTAACGGGGTCGACCATTGCGGCTAACCAGTTCGTCGCCGCGCCCGCTCTTTCATAAAGCACTCGACTAAATGGCGGCTCTGCGAACTCCCGGCGCATTAATTCTGTAAGCGCCAAGGTGTCAAGCATCATCCGATGGTAAACAACTGAGTGTTGGGAGAAGCTTCCGTCTCGCATGATCAACCTGCGGGCGCGGTTTTCCAGCCACTTGCGCCCGGCTGCCTGCCATCGTAGGGCTTTGTTCTTTTTCGCCCTGTCCAGATGTCTTGCCAGATAACTGCCAATCAGGAACAACCCTGCCGCTTCACTGGTCCCGTGGTTGTTGTCTTGCGCAATCGCGTAAGAAAGCGTTTTGTTGATTCGCTCTCCGTGTTGTTCCAGCAAGTCAACAAATCCTGAATAGGGGCTGTCAAACCGATCACCGAGTACTTTTGCCGAGACGAGCAGGTTCAAGGCTCGCAGGGCTGTTTCCTGACCGCATTTCCAATTGACGCCTGCGTTCCCCGGATTTTTTTCGCACCAGTCGCGCAGCCAACTCTCGACGATGCTCACTAGCTCTGAATTTCCGCGTCTGGCTGACCAGCAAAATCGGGGCGCCCAGTCCATTCTGGATAACTCCCAGACGGTCTTAATATCACCAAGGCTCGGGTCGAAGTCGCTTAATCCGGACCAATGGGCGTGGGCGGAATCGACACGAGCCGAATTCCATCGATTGACAAACCAGTCAGGAGGAAAATCGATCCTGAACGAATGGTGGGAAAAGAACGGGACGTCGACCGCAGAATCACTGTCGGTACGGTCACTCAAAAAAGGTCCGGAGAGAGGCTCTTTTAGTGGCAATGTTCTTTTGAAAACTCCCAGCCTCAGCAGCGCACGGTATCTGGCTACGGCCAGCACGTTTACCGGGCCCAGCTTCCATAGAGTCTGCAATTTGGCCCGGTTGATCAACGTTGCTTTGTCCGTCCCAGTTCAATGCTGACTCGACTCACTTCAAGGATCTCATCAAGCGGAATAGGGGCCTGAGTCCCTTCCTTTATTGATTTCACGAATGCAGCGACGCAGGCATTCTGCCCTTTATCCTGACGCCATAATCGATGGTTGCCTGCACCATCCCAGCCAAAGCATGAAAGTTTTCTAAAGTTGTCGATCTGCAGAATACCGCCGCCCGAAAAAATCTCAATGCGTTCTTTCGGAAATGACTTGCTACCGTTGGCTAAATAGTTGATGGATCCAATCGAGCCGTTGGCAAACCGAAGCTGAATACAAGCTGTATCGTTTGTCTCGGCACTCATATAGTCAATGTGTGATCCGATGATCGGCGAGCCAGCCAAAAATCGAAGCAAGTCGATAAAGTGACAGGCTTCACCCAAGATACGCCCGCCGCCCGCCTGCTCGTCGTGAGCCCAGTGAGTAGCAGGAATTGCTCCAGCATTTACGGTATAGACAAACGCCGAAGCTGCGCTGCGACTACGAAGCAGTGTCGCGGCTTTCTCAACCAGCGGAGCAAATCGGCGGTTAAATCCAACCATCAACCTGCCGTTGTATTGCTTCGCGGCTTCCTCGATCTTGGTTAGCTCTGAAACTTCCAGGCAAAGTGGTTTTTCCACAAATACATGTTTGCCCGCTTCGATGGCTCGAAGTACATAATCTGCGTGCGAGTCATGTCGGGTTGCAATAGTGACAATTTGGGTGTTGGTATCACTGAACAGTGTGTCTACGTCTGTCGAAGTCTGAGCGAATCCGAACTTCTTGCCGTTGTGAACGCCACTGACACCGCCGCTTGACGCAATTGTCCGAAGCGCGGCTCCTGCTTGTTTGAACGCTGGAATCAGAATTGCACCAGCATAGTTGCCAGCGCCAATAAAGCTGACCGACGGGTCATTTCCCAACGCCGGGCTAGCGGATGAGTGGATGCTGACAGTGCGTTCCCGTATTAGATCGGATGACACCTCGTCCGAAGCTAACGACGGGTAATCGAGCAGAATGCCCATCGAGGGCTCGCTCCCGGCGACAACTTCATATGCCTTAGCGGCCTCATCGATGGCGAATCGATGCGAGATAAGTGGTTTTACATCGAGCCTGCCGTCGGCCATCATATCGAGTACAGCCTCGAAATTGCGTTGAGCTGTCCAGCGCACATAGCCGATTGGATAGTCCTGGCCAAGTTCTTCGTAGTTTGAATCGTAGCGACCCGGGCCATAAGAACACGACACTTGAAACGACAACTCCTTTTCGTAGAAGTCGTTTCGCGATAGTTCAAGACCTGTAACGCCAACCAGTACAACCCGGCCTCGAATGCGGCACATATTAGCGGCCTGTTTCACAGGTTCGCTGCTATCGGTTGACGCAGTGATGATCACAGCATCAACTCCGCGCCCTTTGGCAAAGGCTTTGGAGACTGCAACCGGGTCCTGCCCTGTTGAAAGATCGATGGCGTCAGCACCCATCGCTTTAGCTAGCTCAACCCTTGAGCTGTCATAGTCCAGACCGATCACTCTACAACCGTGAGCGCGGAGCAATTGCACCGTCACCAAGCCGATAAGCCCGAGCCCGGTAACAACCACAGTCTCGCCCAGTGTTGGTTGAATCAGGCGGACACCTTCAAGTGCAACGGCTCCCAGCACGGTAAATGCTGCCTCTTCGTCACTAACCGGGTCAGGTACCTTCGCGCTGAGGTTTAGCGGCACACGTACCGCCTGAGCATGGGCTCCGTTCGAGACTACCCTCATTCCTTTCTCGAGTCCTTCGAGAGCCGGGTCGAATTCAAGCACGGTTCCAACATTGCAATAACCCAGCGGCAACGGCTGGTCCAGCTTGTTGAAAACCGCTTCGAGGGTCGGCGCCAGGCCGTCTGTTCGAACTTTGTCCAGTACCATCCGGACCTTATCCGGTTGCTTCCGAGCCTTTTGTACGAAATTGGAGCGTCCAAAGTCGACCAGCATCCGTTCGGTGCCAACTGATACCAGGGTTTTGCGGGTTTGTACCAGCAGATGACCAGGTTTGAGACTCGGGTAGGGCACATTCTCGGCCCAGGTTTCACCCGAGCGGAGTGATTGCAGAACTTGTTTCAATGGGGTATTCCAAGTTTTGAGGACGATAGTCTAAACGGTAGGGGCCGTTGTTACGAGGGTTGGCTGTATGAGCTCAAACATATCCGCTACTTTATCGATGAATCCCATTTTGCTCCTCTATTATTTCGATCCGATATGCCAGTTTGCGTCTGTCGGCTCGGCGACTGGCCCGCATCGTTTTACAGAAGCGCCCCTTGTCACCTCATTTTGCCGCTTTCGAATCCTCTCGGTCTGTTAGAAGGTTGGGTGCAGATCGATGAGCGGATAAAAACGATGAGCTAAAATCGCCTCGGTTTGATGGATAACCGCGAAATTGGAATGACTCTCGACGCAAAACGACTTGAACTGGCTAATGCACTCAAAAATCTAGGTCTCAACCTGATTGGTAGGAAACTCGCGAATGCTCAAACACCATTGCCACTTCGCTCTCTATTATTTGAATTAGACGAGGTCAAAAGACTATGACAAGAGCGACGGTACTTGTGAATCTAGTTCCTATTGGGGCTGGTGGTGGGCTGCAAAACGGGCTGTCTTTTCTTGAGCAGCTTCCAAGTATCCCTGAATTTCTCGGTCAGGCTGTCATTGTTTGCGTCCGCGATAGCCCCATTCATAGCCAATGCATGAAGCTGAATATTCCTTGCGAGCCTGTTGCAGGAGGGAGGTTTGGTCGCTTGCTTTTCGAAACTTTCTACTCCAACCAACTTTTGAGAAAGTACGGTTCAACTCTCGTATTTACGTTGTTCGGCAACACACCGTTTGCATGTAGGGACGCATACTCAATAAGTGGCTTCGCATATTCCAATATAATCGACGATAGCATCGATTTCTGGGGATTTCTGAGCCCTGCAAAGAAATTGATTAAAAAAGGAAAGGATCGACTAAGGCTCTATTTGGCGCGACTATCTAACGAAATAGTAGTTGAAACTGCGTACCTCAAGCGAAGAGCTGAGCAAGGGGTCTTTTCAGACAAAACCGTCCATGTGGTCGAAATGGAGCCTAGCTCATTTATTCTCAATACAGCGGGAGACAGAGATGTTAGTTCCGATGTAGAACCGTTTGTCGACCTCCTCTATCTAGCGGGTCCTCATCCCAATAAACGGATTCACCTGTTAGCGCCGATTGTTGCAAATCTTAATTCGCGAAGCATTAGCGACATGACTAAAAGAGAATACAGACTGGTTACTACCTTGCCTGAAGGAAGCGCGTTTCTTAGGACAGTACAAGACGCATTTTCTGGCCTTGGAATTGAAAATTGCTTGCTCAACAAAGGGCCGGTTGCCCCCGATAGGGTCGGTGAACTCATTCGGTCGTGTGACGCGATGATCAACATTGCGGCTCTGGAGAGCTTCAGTAATAATTGGGTCGAGGCATGGGCTTTTCGAAGACCGCTAATCTCAACTGACGCGCAATGGGCCCGGGAATCCTGCGGCGACGCGGCGGTTTATATTGACCCTCAGAATGCTACTGATGCTGCAGAACGAATTGCCAACTCTCTCGAGAGTGACGCTCGACTTAGATCTCTTATTCGCAGTGGAGAAGAACAGTTGCATCATCTTCAGTCTGCTGGCCGTAAAATCGAGAAATACTTTCAGCTTGTACAGGCTGGTCTTACCCGAATTGAGTTGAAAACTTGAAGTACTTTCTTGTAGTGTTCGTCGAGACAGTTTCTTATTTGATATTTCTGCTACCGCGATTTCGACTCCTAAATGCAATGAAGTCGCTATACCTACAATTTGCATTCGGAGCTGTAGTTGGAAGAAGAGTCGTCTACTACCCGGGAATCTGGATTTTTACTGGGCGAAATCTCGTTGTTGGCGATGATGTTGACTTTGCTCATGGAGTATTAGTAACGACCTCAGGCGGCGTCACAATTGGATCTAGAACGTTAATTGGGTATGGCACAGCGATTCTGTCGAGTAACCATCGCGTTCCTGCCTTACCTGCGCGAGTCTTTGATTCCGGCCATGAGAACGAAGCAGTGGTGATAGGCGAGGACGTTTGGATCGGCGCAAATTGCACTATCTTGCCGGGGGTTAAGATCGGTCGTGGATGCATAATTGCTGCGGGTTCGGTGGTTACTCGCGATGTCACTGAAAACGCCATAGTAGCTGGAGTGCCTGCAACTACAATTAGGATGCGCACCTAATTCGCGAGCTAACAATAAGACAACTTAACAGGGAAAGTTTTATTTCGGATGGCCCTTTGTTGCCCCGTTAACATATGCACCAAAATGGGTGGCCCAATCTGGTGCTCTCCCAAATGGTTCGGGATACAAAATGACAATGGAGGCGGAGTTCTTGACTTCAGGGTGCAGCGGGCTTTTCCACGTTCGATCATAGTTAACCGTTTTCCCTAGCCACCACGAGTGGCTTGTGTTGTATTTCCAGTCAAAAACCCATTTCCGCCTACCGTCACCTTCGGGCTTATAGCCAGAAGCTAGTGATATCCAAGGGGTTACTTGGGGCACTCTATTTTGGCTGGCAAAAATAGTGGTGCGAACCAGCGATTCGAGCATTTCGGCTCGAATTGGCGGAGTGTACAGTGGACAACTGTAGGATAGCCCTGGCTCCTTGAGAGTCAGGCTTCTTGACCGGCGCCATTCCTTAATGAGGCCGTTGAATCGCCAGCAACCTCTACCGTACCATTCGATTCTTGCATTCGGGAAAATGGCTTTGGCAAGTTCGAACGCGGCCGTGTGTTTTTCTGCAATTGCTGAGTTCCAGGAGCTCCCAAACAACCCACTCTTGCTTCTAAATCTTTCCGAGTCAAAGAGGATTGCGGACACTGGCACGGCATACCCTTGGGTTCTTTCTAGCTCTTTGAGAGTCTGCGATACGAATGAGAAATTTTCTCTCAGGAGTTCTAATTCGGCCCGATGCTGAACACGGTTCTGAAAAGGCGCTACATCTTTGGGAAACTTGTGGTGCCAGACTGAGTAGTTGATTGCAATTGATGGGATTCTATTTTTATTGCTGTGTCTCATTCCTTTTGCAATTCTATTCACTTTCTCCAGTGTCAGCTTTAATTGGGCGCGTTGATTCCCTACGTGTGATTCGCCTCGAATTGAATACGCATTTGTAATGCGCATGAATTCGCGAATTACTCCCTCAGGTAGGTCATTGGGGACTGGCCAGGAGTAGTGAGTCTTGGTTAGGTTTGGTAACCGGGCCAAATCGCTTTCAAGAGTTGTCGTAGCTTCCGCTTGTCTGGCTAGAGTAGGGGCTATTAGAGCGGTGATCGAAAATGCGATAGTCAAGTAAATTGGTTTCATTCGCTCGAGGCAGATGGGCCATAGTTATTTACGGGGAGAATCCTTTTATCCTAATGTGCTAGTAAGTGAAACTGCGGTGAGGGTACGGGATATTTAGCATAGCCGCCTTTGCGAATAACTTAATTCTTCTCTCAAATCAGATCGACATTTCGAAAATTCTAAGAGAGCTATTTTTCTGTAGTGCGCGGATTTCGTACGGAATATATTATGACCAAGTAGTACATTGAATAACTTATAAGATCCGTGAGCATCATAGCGAAGAGCATATCTCTCACATCTAGTGTTCCTGCCAGTTTCAAATACATCGCCAGCGTTATGGTGAATGCAAATAGCTTCCACGCTGCCCCAAGATGATTATTTCCAGTGCTCGATACGGCGTTACTCAGTGAAGATACGACGAAGCGCAATGCAATCGAAGGCATCAAAATTGTCAAGAATTCGCCGGCCTCACGCCACCTCTGCCCGAAAGCGGTTCCGAATATTTCAGGCGCGAATAGCATTAGTATGATGGTTACAGGGCAAATTAGAGCGAACAAGACCAAAGTCAGGCGGTATATGTATCTTCGAGCTTCGTCTTGTTTGTCGGATAGTTCCGCAGACTTTCTCAGATGAACCAGGGAAACGGCCTGGCCGACTAGAGTCATAGGGATGCCTGCGACGCGGCTCAATAAGGCATAGAAGCCTACTACAGATTCGGGGTAGTACTTAGTCAGAAAGAAAATTGGCATTGCTAGCTGAATTCCGTTGAGCAAGCTTGGAAGGGCCTCAAAGATAGGGAAACGTTTGTACGCAACCGCTAGTCGCAGAAGCCCGTGGTTTTTCTCGCTTACGAAGGCGGAAAGTTCTTTTCGATAAGAGTATGAAAGCACCAGGAAACAGAAGGTCAAGCCTAAAGTAAAGGCCAAGATTTGGCCGCTCGCTTCAAAACCGAGTCCTCCTAGTAGAATCGATACGGTGCAAACTACAACCGATTGTCCTCCGATTGTCCGGCTAATTAATGAGTAATTGTTAATGCCGTTAGCGAAGCCCCGAAGAGCAGCATTTGCGGCAAATAGAAACAACGCGAGGGGCGCAACGAAGAGCCAGTTGCCTAGATGCTCGGCGTTGAGGAGATCGACTAACGGCGTTCTTCCTAATAGCAGAGCAGCAGCAAGGAACGCGCTGAATCCGCCGCAAATGCATAAAGAGAGGTAGAGTAGCCGTAGCCGGTCAAGTGGGTCCTTCGCAATGACAATAGCTAGATCGTAGCGCCCAGAAGCGGCGGCGGCTGGTGTAGAGGCAATTGCAGAAAACAATACTAGCGCCGCAAAGCTCTCCGGGCCGTAAAGCCTAGTGATTATGGGATAAGCAGCAACTGTTACTAGTTGGGCAATAAAAATACCTGTCATCAGCGTTCGGACACTGCTAACGAAAGAGCTTTCTCGTATTCGTTTGATAACCTTTTTGATCATAACAATTAGCTTATTCGGGGGCGCAACACACGCGATAGAATCGACAGCAAATTACAAGTTGTCTCGCTCGTTTCCGAAGCGAGCAATAGCATGACTCTTAGGCAGCATGCCCTGCTGACCACAATGGGTCCAGTTCTATTCTGAAAGAGCTCGGCGCCAGTTGAATGGTTAAATGAAGGACCAAGTATGGGGCGCACTTAGCATCTCTTTGATCAACTCACAGTGTTCGGTTGGAAACGGCTCAAGGCTTGGCGCCATGCGGTTGCACGGCAATTAATTCTTTTCATGTATGCGCCGATTCTGACTTGTGACAACGTGAATTCGCCTATCAGCCTTTGGACTGCTTAAACCATGCTAATTCGATGGCGTGTTCAACTCCGATTGGCGATTGTCAATTTTTTCGGGCGGCGGTTTTGCTGCAAACAATGAACTCTCGCGTAGCAAATACCCGACACTCTCGGGGGTGAAACTCGATTCAAAGGCTGGTAGCGCAAGTTAATTGAAATAAGGGATAGCAAAAAAGAAATCGGAACTGTGATGCGATCCTGAAGTTCTAGTCTACTATGCGGAACTATTGTTCGGAATCTGGGCGTGGAGATTACAAAGGTTCTTCAAATTTCAAATGGGCGCCGGGAGTGTTGCCGTTCTGACGGTTTTAGCCGACGAACAGAGCTTCTCGTTGTCGACGACTGCTGTATTCCGAAAAGCACACCTGTAAAGAAGACCATTAGGAAGTTACGCGGAATGTCTGCGCTGAACTGAACGACGATCAAAAAATACATCGCGGCAAAAGTCCAAACCGAGGCGGAATCCAAGCTAGTTATTCTTAGGCGACTGACAATTAGTATTGCCGGAACTATTGATAAAAGAAGGCCAAAGAATCCCAGTTCTACCCAAGCCTCAATAAACCAATTATGGGGCCACGAAAACGATGATTGGAGCTGAAACCCGCCTACGCCTACTCCAAGTATTGGTTGTTCAAGGATCACTCGCCAACCATCATTCCAAAGTTCCGACCGCACGTTGCCCGACAGCCCTTTTTCAATTACCCGGCTTGTTCCCGAACCTAATAGAAGTTGGTACGCGTAATAAATCGCGACCACAACGCAAACGAAGAACCCGATCATCGTAAGCCCTTGGGCAACGGATTTTCGAACTTCCTTGCGACGGGCAATTGAGTAAACGAAAATGGCGGCGATTGTAAATGCAAGGGCTAGGTATACCTGTCGGGTATACGAAAAGAAAACTACAGGGATGGCCAAACTTGTCGTCGCCAAAATTTGGCCCAAAGAATCGGGTCGTCGGCGACCAAGTAGATAGACAGCTATTGCAAATACTGACAGCATACCTGCCGCGCGCGGCATAGAAATCGGGTCAAATCCTTCTGTAATTCGAAGGCCAAGAGTCTTGTGCGAAAACTCGGACACTTCCAGAATAGATATGTCAACCGCTACAAATATGTATGAGAACAAGAATATCCCAACGCTCGCTACGTCTGCTACGTGAATTCGGTCGATATTCGTCAGCAACGCCGTTAGGACGGCAAGGTGCCCGTATATGAATAGAAACTGCCACGAATACAGACTGTACGCAGAGCCAGGGCCTAGTAGGAACTGTAGTGAGTACAGTGCAAGTAGAAGGTACCACCAACTTAGGAACCAGATTATCCATTTCGGCACGTTTGCCATCCGACTTAGCTTCATGGCTACAACCACAACCATCACTAAATCAAGGACTATTATCAACTGAGTGGCTGTGGCTCCGATGACGTTACCGGCTATGGAAAGAAAAGGAATCCCAAATAGGCCAATCGAGACGAAAGGAAGGCTAGCTCCATACCGGCTTCCAATAAGCAAGAGAATGCTTATGCCGAGGAGTACGCCGACCCAAGGCGGCAGTACAGTAAGTGCAATCAAAGCCGACGACGCTACTAAGGCGGACGCGAGAGTAGGTGATAGATCTCTAGCCATGTTCCGCAACGCTTTTGTTGAGTTTCATCGCAAGTTTCTTAGCTTGTTCCCGCCCTGAGTATAGGGCGATTGCGTTTTCGTCTGCTGATAGTGTAATTGCGCCAGTTGATTCCCATTCCTCGTACCAGTAGCTTAGTAACTTAGCAATTTCTTCTGGATCGGTTGCGCTAATACCAGTTGAAGTCTCGGCAAGAAGTTCGTCGATACAGTCGTGGTCCTTTGGTATGGCAAGAATCGGACGGCCGGACACAACATATTCAATCATTTTGCTGCCCAACCATCCTGGCATTCCAGGGTGAGTAGCGGCTAGTAGCAAAGCGGATTGTCTTTGTTTTTCTAGTACCTTTTCTCTGGGGATAGGCCCGTGGTCATGTACCAAGTATTTGTGCTTGTGCCCGCCAAACATTCGTTCTAAATGTTCCGCGTTGCCGATTCCATAAAAGTCCAAGCTGATTTTGGATGGGTCTACTTTTTTTGCCCGTATTAGTAAATCTATTGCATCCAATAGAGGTCTGAGATTCGGGCGGCCGAGTCGCAATCCTCCTGTGTACACAATACTAAACTTTTGGATCGAACTATCACGCTTCACCGCGAAGATCTCTTCATCGTATCCGTGGCAAATAACATCGACTTTGCGATTTACCCGCTTCCCTATAGTTTCGGCGAAGCCTTTTGAAACCGCAATGATCGTCGTGGCATGGCGCAGTTCATTTCTCTCGTGATGGAAACGCAGAGGAAGCGTAAATCTCACGAATGGGCTTGGTATCCATTGCCAGACATCACGAAAATCTGCTATCCAGGGTTTTCCGCTTTGTTGGGCCGCGTAAGAGCCAAGCGATAAGACAGAATTTGGAGGCGCCGTTGACCAAATCGCATCAACGTTATGGGTCTTGAGAATCTCGTCAATAAGTCGCTTCCCCTCATCAATAAAGCCGATTGGGTGTTTGCCAGGGTATAGAGAACGGTAGGCAAGCCGCCGTAGTGAAGCTAGAGATAGGCGGCTTCGAGGCGGTATATCAATTTCGTATCTGGGTATCTGCTCACTTAGATTCGGGACGATTGTTGGGTCATAGTTACAGTTGTCTTCTGTCCATTTTCTGGTCAACACGATTGGATTCCAACCGAATTCGGGCAGGTATTTGGCCATGTAACCAGGCCGCCTGCTTGCCGTGACTCCTTTGGGTGAGAAATCCTGCGCAATAATGAGTACAGTTTTGACGGTCACTTGTAGTTCGCTCGGTAAGTTTGATTATTGTTCGAATTCATTTAAGTCTTAAGCAGAGGTGCGTACCGCGATTCGAACGAAATAGATGAAACAGTCAGCTTTCATATTCGCTAGGAGTCGAAAATCCGCTCTAGTTCGTATTTGAAAAGGGAGGGTTGGCGAGCGTTTCTTTTGGGATGACGTTCTTTGGTTACGCCGAATCTAGTGCTTGGAGATACGAGAGTTAATTAAATGCTTTGTTTCGCAATTTAATTTTTGATATCTACTGCATGGAGCAATGAGTCTTCGAAGTCTATCGCCAGGTCGGCCCAAGCGAATCTACTAATTGCAAATTCTCGTGCCGGATTTCTTCCGTCCTCTTTCGTTGAGCCAGTTAATTGTGCTTTTACGAGTGCATCAGCGAAGAGAATCGGGTCGTCTGGCGGTACTGTGTAGCCAAGGTCGTTTTCTTTGATCATTTCGGCTAACCACCCGGGATAGTTGTTTAAGACAGGCAAACCAGCAGCGATGTAGTCAAAGAATTTATTCGGCGAGGTGCCAAAGTAGAACGCTGGAATATTTGCAAGGATCATTAGGCCTATATCTGCCTCTCTTAGGAGGTCGGCAAGTCTATTCTTTGGAACCGAATCCAGGAATATGCAATTGTCTAAGTTTTCTGTTGCGGCGCGGTGCATAAGAGCGGGCTTTTGCTTGCCGTGACCAATCATTACTATCTTGATATTGTCGATCCCTCGCCTCTTTAGTTCTAAAGCGGCGTCCAATACGGCGTCAAGGCCATTTGCTATCCCATGAGTCCCAGTGAAGACTGCGAGATAGTTATCTGGTTTGATGCCCTCTGGTCTCCATCTTCCGGGTAAATCCGGGTCAAAAGCGTCCAGATCACATCCATTCGGAATCATCCGGACTTTGTCGCGAGAGATACCGCGTCGGACAATGCCTTCGACTATTCCTGGCGAAAGCCCGATACAGCTGCTAGCAGTATGGTAAGACGTCCACTCCAACGCACTCATTGCCAGAAGCACAGCTCTATTTTTGATTACGCCCATCTCTCTCGGAAGTTCTGGCCAAAGATCTCGGACTTCAAAGACGAATGGTTTTCCACGAAAGATCTTAGCGGCTATACCAGGAATGCCTGCAGTGAGTGGCGTTGATGTAGCGAATACAAGATCATATTTGAGAGTCAACGCAAGCACGAGGCTACTGGCCGCATATTTCACAAAAGAAAGTGTGCGTTTTGTGAATGAGTCTGAGTTTGAATAAGCAACATCAAATTCGATTACGTTAATACCGTCTACCAGTCCTTGTCGTTTCCCGTTAAGAAAATCTACGTCGAGACCAGTTTTGCCCACTCCGTAGCTTCCGCAGACCATCGTCACTTGATGGCCCTTTGAAACCAGATGCCGGGCCATTTGATAGGAGCGCAGTCCTGTCGCGCCAGACGGCGTACTAAAATGTTGGTGAAAGTATAGGATTCGCATCTTAGGTGTCTTTGCCTTTCTGGCGGCGAGGAGGCAGTTATCCGAGCAAGGCCTGGAAGCTGTAAATAAAACCCACCGATATCGGGCCGGAACTGCACAAGACAGTTGAATCGTTTCGGATAGGAGCCTGTGTCATAAGGGAATTTTGCAACTGCGAATAATCGCATACCTACGGCTTCAGGAAGGTTTGCTCAGACTGCCTTGATTCCTCAGACCAATTCAGTAGAACGTCCGATTGTTTTGACGCCTTATTCGTCGACTTCATTTGTTGCTTACCGGTCATCCTGGTCACGCTCATAGCGGTAATCACAATGAGTGTCGAGTGAATCAATAATTCACCGCTGAGCAAAGTGTTGGTATCCAGCGGCCCTTCAGTTAGTACCCGGATCAGCGTAAGACCCAAAATTGCAAGACTCAACCCATTCACCTTTCTGGCCTGTCTGTAACTTAAGACCAATAAGGTAGAGAGGTAGACAATCAATGCGAACAAAGCAATCGATCCGCCAATACTGACCGACTGCATAAATTGATTATGCGCGTTAGAGGCGAATGGCAGGCCTAGCTCCCGCCGGAAATCCACGCCCCAGGCAGTCAGGCCATATCCAAACCAGGGGTGGTCGCGCCAGGTATTCATCGCAGCCTCCCAGATAACAGTTCTGCCCGTGAATGAATCGGGCGCATTTTCATCGCGGTTAACCAGCCCGCCAGACTCCAGGCGTAACGACGCGTCAAACAGGCTGCTCAGATCCACATGCGAGGCCTCCCAGACAAGCAGGATGAGGCCGGCCCCAACCCCCACGATGGCGGCCACAGCAAACAGCGGGTTAACACGCGCTTTCCTGATGGGTTTCGGCGTTTTGCAGTAAAAGACGAAAACTGGCAGCACGATCAGCGCCGCGGCCCAGGTGGTCTGGGATTGGGACAGCAGTATCGTCACCCCTGCTGTTGCATAGGCTGTCGCATTCAACAGTATCGACTTATACGGCGTGTGGACGGTCAGCATTACCAGCAGCAGCGCCAGCGGGGCAATGTTGTTTGGGCTTGAGCCAATTCCCCAGTAACGGAAGTCGATTATCGGCAGTCGCAAATCCGCCGAGACGTATTGCAGTGCCATTTCGGGCTTAGCCGCCGCGACGACAAAACCACTCACCATCAGAACGAGCAGGCTGCCCTTCATGGCCGAGAAGAAAACACTGCTCGGCAAGGACCGCGCCGAATAGGCCGCGGCTAACACCGCAAACGCATACAGCGCGCCCGGATCAAAGCTTGGGACTGCGCCAAGAAATGAGGGAAGAATGGTGTGGCCCAGGGCAAAAACGACCAGTGCGGCGGCCAGCCACCTAAGTCGTCGGCGGGCAGTTTTTGACTGAACGGTTCGCTGCGGCGTAAGTAAGACAACCGTCGCTGCCGCCAGCAAGATGGTTGCGGTGGCTAGTCGGCCAGTCCAGGCGGCAATCGAGTCAGGGTCGACAATTGCAATAAAGTTAAGCCCGTCAACATCCCGGCCATCAATTAGCGTGACCAGCGCCGGCGCCAGGGCGAGGGTCACGATAAGGATGTACCAGGCGCGCCGTGGCAGCCTGCTTAAGAAGGAAGATCTCGCCACCGGGTTTAATCAAGCGCCTTGTCAGGCCCGACCGTCGGTCCCTGAATGGTAGCCGTAAGCACCGTAGGCGCCGTAGGCAGATTCTTCGCCGTAGTACTTGGAGGCTTTTTCGAAATCGTGCGCGTTCAACACGACGCCCATCACATTGACGTCGGCAGACTCCAGCCGGCTCAGGCCGCGCTTAATCATACCAATCGGGGTTTCATTGGCCTTGGCCACGTAGACCATGCCGGAAGCAACCTTACCGATTGGCAGCGCATCTGACACCAGCTCAATCGGCGGCGTGTCAATGACGATCATGTCGTAACGCTCTTGCAGCATTTCCAGCGTATTGCGGAACTCGGCACCCATCAACTGATCGAGCGGGTTCTGGCGCACGGTGCCGGCGCGAATCACGCTGACGCGCAAGTCTTCGGAGTGATTCAGGCAGATGTCCAGTGGCGCGCCTGCGAGAATGTCGGTCAGGCCCGGCCCGTCATCCGGCAGGTTCAGGTATTCGGCCAGCGACGGTTTGCGCAAATCGGCGTCTATCAGCAGGACTTTTTTGGTGCGGCCCGCTTCAATCGCTGCATTGATCGCCAGGGTCGATTTACCTTCACCGGGAACCGATGAGGTAAAGCCAATGATCGGACATTTTTCGCCATGGGTGGCCAGGCGGATGCCGGTCATGGCGGTTCGCACCGCCTCGGCAATCAGCGATCTTGAGTCCTGATGCTGAATGATCGCCAGTGTGGATTTCTGATTGCGTTTGGCTTTGGGCACGGCCGCCAGCAAGTCCGCACCCAGTTTCTCGGCAACATCATCGCTGGAGCGCAGCACGCTGGATTGAATTTCCAGGCTGATGGCCAGCGCAGAGGCCAGCAACACGCCGCCCAGGCCGGCCAGCAAAACAATCAGTGCCTTGCGAGGCTTGACCGGAATGGTCGGGACAATGGCTTCATCCACGACGCGCGCCACCGGGTTCTGAAAATCTGCGGTGGCGTCAGTTTCCTTAACCCGCGACAGGAAGGTCTCATACAGGCGGCGGTTGGTTGAGACTTCCCGCTCAAGCGCGTTCAGGCTGCCCTGGTTGCGGTTCAGGTCTTGAATGTTGCCGCGCGAGCTGGCCAATTCGGCTTCGATCGCTTTTTCGGTGCTGCGGGCCACTTCGAATTCTTTGGCGATACTGGCGATGACCGCCTCGGACTGGGCGCGGGTATTGCTTTGGGCGCTTTCCAGCTCGGCTTTGGCTTTCAGGTAAAGCGGGTGGGCGGCACCGAGGTTCTGGGCCAGTTCATTGACATTGGCTTCGGCCCGGGCTTCTTCCTGTCGGGCTTCAATTACGGTCGGGTTGTTGAAGACCGCCGGTACCTGGTAGCGGTTAGCCGCACCGCGGCGCACCTGCCGGAAAACCTGGGCGGCCTGGGCCCGGGCAATCCGGGCCTGGATCAAGCGGCTGGAGGCGGTCTCGAGCTGGCTGATGGTGCCGCCCATCGAGTCGGGCGTGGCAATGATGCCGGCGTCCTCGCGAAACTTCTGCAGGGCCGCCTCGGATTGATCAAGCGCTACCTTGAGTTCATCGAGCCGGCCGGACAACCAGGTGCTTGCCTCAGAGTGCATTTCAAAGCGCGAGTCCAGGTCTGCCCGGATGAACTGGTCGGCAATCGTATTCGCAATTTCAGCGGCCATCGCCGGGTTCGGGTCTTCGTAGCTGATTTCGATCAACTGGCTCTGGCGGACCGGGTTCACCGAGATGTTTCGCTGGACTTTTTCCTGCGCGGTGGCGATCACGAGATCTTCATCGATTAATTCGGTGGGGACGGCCGGCGCAAGCATGTCTTCCAGGAAGGGCATGACAGGTTCCAGCCAGGTGAGTTCGCGCAGGCGAACCAGCAGGCCGCTGGGCTCGGCCTGGCGCGGGTCAAACGCCGGGTGCTTGTCCAGCTCCAGGCTGGTGACCACGCGACCGGTGACATCTCGCGAGCGAATGAACGCGGTTTGTGTCTGGACGTTTTCACGGTTGGTGCCAACATCTCCGGAATAAAGCTGCTCAATAGAGACGATCTTCTGTTTACCGTCTTCGAGCTTCATCATGGTGGTCGCCCGGTAGATAGGCGTGGCCAGGTTCACCAGAAACGCCGCAAGAACGATGGCAATCAGCGTCAGGACACCGATCATCCATTTACGGGCGCGCAACATGCGCATGTAGGCAGCAACAGTCGGTGCGGCGCCGGCAGCCATGCTCTCAAGTGGTGCGGTCAGGTTACGTCTGGCTGTTTCAGTGCCGTAGGCGGGGAGCATTTCTGGTTTATTCATTTTTGCTTTTCAGTCGTTCCAAAACGCGAGCCGTTGGCAATAGATTTCCGGCCTTGCGTACACTGGCTTATTGAAGCTGCCTGAACGTGACAATTAGTCGTCGTTGCAGGGTTTGGTTTGAGTTTGTTCGCGGCCTTGCGGCATAGGTGCTAAATCGGCCACGTCGGTTGAACTCGGCCTGAAACTGATCCTAGTCTACAAAAACAACGCTCTTTGTGACGCCGGTCACGCTCTGTCGCCTTTCGTCTGTTGTGACCAACAGCAGAAACCGGACCTGCTACTTTGATTAGAAAGCGGCCTGATTCCGCCCCAAAAGCAAGCCATCAAGTGTATCAAGCGAAATCAGTTCCGAGTACCCCAATAGTCCCAATGTGCTTGCGAAAGTCACAGTAAAACATTGTTATTGAATCCCGCATATAGGGGGGTGCGCCGCACTTTAGTCGCCGCCAGTGGTGAAATTGCTGTCAAAATTAATCGCTGACTTACCCTATTTGTCATGTTGTGGAACGGTGCCGATTAAATCGCGATGCCTGCCCTCTGCCAGACTGGCACCGCGAAGGTCCGAATTGTCCAAGCTCGTATTCATTAATCGCTTCTTCTACCCCGATATCTCGGCGACCAGCCAGATGCTGAGCGATCTGGCGTTTGAACTGGCTGCCAGTGGCCTGGATGTCCATGTCGTGACCAGTCGTCTCCTGTACGACGACAACTTCGCCCGTCTGCCGAACGAAGAATCCATCGAGGGCGTTCACATTCACCGGATCTGGACAACCAGTCTTGGCCGGTTGCGCAATCGGCATCAGATCGTTGACTATGTTTCGTTCTTTGCTTTCGGCCTGTGGCGGTTGTTCAGGCTGGCCCGCCGTGGTGACACAGTGATCGTCAAGACTGATCCGCCCTTGTTGTCCGTGCCAACCATGTTGTTGTCCCGGCTGTGCGGGTGGCGGCAGATTAACTGGTTGCAGGACGCATTTCCGGAAATTGCCCAGGCCGCCGGTGTTAGTACCAAACATCGCCTGCTCGACAAGGCGTTCTTCGGGCTGTTGACCGGCATGCGAAATTTGTCGCTTCAGCACACCGCCAGGACAGTCATTCTCGGCGAGCGAATGCAAGAGCATTTGAGTGACGAGGGGATTGATGCCGAGCGACTGGCGGTGATTCCCAACTGGGCCAATACACAGACAGTCTTTCCCGTAGCGCATGGCGCCAACCCGCTGCGTCGGCAATGGATTGCCCAGGGGCAATTTGTAGTTGGCTACTCAGGCAACATGGGGATTGCGCATGACTTTGATGTCTTGCTGAGCGCTGCCGCGCTGCTGTCTGTCGATCCGCAAATATTGTTTCTGCTCATCGGCAACGGCAAAAGAAAAATCTATGTCGAGCGTGACATTGCCCAGCGCAATCTGGGTAATGTGTTGTTGAAGCCTTATCAGCCGCGCGAGGCATTGGCTAACAGTCTGTCGGTGCCGGACGTCCATATTGTGACCTTACGGCCCAAGATGGAAGGGCTGATTGTGCCCAGCAAATTCTATGGGGTTGCCGCTGCCGGCCGGCCATCGATTTTTCTGGGGGACGCTGACGGGGAGGTTGCCCGGATGGTCGCGCGCTATGACTGTGGTGTGACGGTTGACCCGGCCGACCCGGCGGCGCTGGCCGCTGCAATCAAGCGCTATCAGCAAGATCCGGCAATGTTGTCGCGGCACGGTAAGAACGCCCGCCAGATGGCGGTTGAGCATTTTGACCTGAAAGCATCGGTCGCCAAGTGGCGAGCCCTGATTACGGACGGTCAGACGCCGTCGTGAACAGGCCTTGCCGGCTGGCCACGCTTTGGTCATGGGTCTGCCAGAAGCGATGCGCATAACCCATGTAAGCGGCAAACAAAACAACCAGCGACCAAAACAGGTAATACTGCGGCACTTCAAGCAACCAGCCGACAACCCCGATTGCGCCGCTGACAAAGGCGATCAGGTTCATCGTCATGACTGCGCCATTAACCCGTACCCCGCGCTGAATAAGCAGGTGGTGCATGTGCTTGCGGTCCGGAGACATCGGGGTGCGGCCTTCCGACACGCGCCGGATGATGGCCGAGAACAGATCGAACAGGGGCACCGCAACTATCCATAGCGCGCTGGCGGCGCCCATGCCACTTGGGCCGTAGTAATTGCTGAGTCGGATCACCGCCCAGGCGATGATCAGCCCAAGCATCATGCTGCCGCCGTCACCCATAAACAAGGTGGCGCGCTGGCGCCAGGGCGCGCGCATGTTGTAGTACAAAAACGCAATGAGTGCGCCGGCCACCGGGAACAACACCGGGCCTAACTCGTTGATGGCATATTGATCGGGTGTGGCCAGCGGAATGGCGCAGGCGGCAACAATGAGCCAGAAAACCGCGGCCAGGCATTGCCCGCCGCTCAGGCCGTCCGCCCCGTCCACCATGTTGTAGGCGTTAATCAGGCCAGGGATAGCAACCAGTGTAAACGGCACGGCCAGAATGCCCAGCGACACTGGAACCGGACCAAAGCAATAGCCCAAATAAAGCACCGCGGTATCGCTGGCAAAGATAAGCATTGCCGCAGCGGCCAGGTGACAGATAAACCGGTAGCGGGCGCGCAATGGAAAGCGGTCATCATAAAAGCCGATGCCAAAGATCAGCAGCGCAGCGGCGACCAGGCCGGGATCAAAACCCGGTAGCTGAAAGATGAAAGCGGTTGCGGCAATGCTGCTCAGGATGATCAGGCCGCCGGACAAGGGCACCGCGCCGCTGTGTTTTTTGCGGGCGTCTGGTTTGTCTACCCAGCCAATACGGCTACACAGCCACGAGACGGGGCGCGCAAGCAGCAGCGCAACCATCATGGCAATGAGCGTGGTCAGCAATAGAGAAGACGAATTCAAACGTCAGACCTGGTCGGGAATTAGTTATAGGGGGTAATGACAAGCGATATGACGCGGCGGCAATGGCTTTGACAGGCAAAGCAGGTTTCAGGGGTTTGCTGAAACAATGCGCACTGCATCACTCACATTTTAGTGAAACGGGTTGAACTAGCAAGCATTTTCAAGGGGGAAGCGGAAGAATCTCACGATTTGTTGACCGCAAATTTCTGATCAACACCGACCGAGACTTAACATTCAGCCAAGAATGTCAGATTTCCCGTCAATTGCCTACAATATGCCGCGTGCCGTTACACTTTTTGTGTAACAAGCATTTATCAAGTCCTGTGACTTCTTTCTGTGACACGATCCATTCCACAGGGCAGAATGTTCGGTCCTCACGTCATTTTCACCGACTCGCCATGATTGATCTTCACTGCCACTTGCTGCCCGGAATCGATGATGGTGCGCGCGATATGCGCATGGCGCTTGATCTGGCGCGTGCTTCGGTGGCCAATGGCATTACCCATGCGGTGATGACGCCGCACATTTATGCGGGCCGCTGGGATAATCGCTTGTCCAATCTGGGGCCGGTGTTTGAGTCGTTCCAGACGGCGCTGGCTTCCGCGCAGATTCCGCTGGAGATTTATCTTGGCGGTGAGGTGCATTTGCTGCCCGACGCGTTCACATTGATGGACACGCAAGACTTGCCGCATATTGGCGTCTGGCGCGGTTACAAGGTGATTTTGCTGGAGCTGCCCGACAGTCATATTCCGGTGGGCGTGTTGAAAGCCATTGATATGTTCATCCGCGCCGGTTATTTGCCGATGATTGCTCACCCGGAGCGCAACAAGGAAGTGATGCGTAACGTGAAGCGGCTTGAGCCTTTGCTGAAAGCCGGTTGCCTGGTGCAGTTAACGGCCGCGTCGGTGTGCGGCAAGTTTGGTGCGCCGGCTCATAAAACGTCTTTGCAGTTGCTCGACAATGGCTGGGCAACCGTGGTGGCCACCGATGCGCATAATCTTGCGCATCGTCCGCCCATTATGGCGGCAGCGCGTGCGGCACTGGACGAAATGTTTGGCGAAGAGGCTGGCGAGGTGTTAACCGATGCCAACCCGCGCACTATTCTTGAAGGGCGCGAGGAGTTTCAGGCGGCACCGGCTGCCGCCTGACGTCGGGCGCTACAAGCGCCAGACTTTCAAGCCCAGCTCTTCGAGTGCGCGTTGATCAAACGCGCCTTTCACATCGACAAAGATCGCACCATCAGTGCATTTGCTGGTGAGGTCGGCCAGCGCCATTTGTGAATACGCGGTGTGATTTACGGCCGCAATGACGGCGTCGGTTTTGGGGATATCTGCCCAGTCGGTGAGTTCGACGCCGTATTCATGCAGGGCTTCTTCTTTCGAGGCGATCGGGTCGTGCACAAACACTTTGACGCCGAATGACTCCAGTTCTTCAATTACGTCTACCACCTTGGTGTTGCGGACATCGGGCACGTCTTCTTTGAATGTCAGCCCCAGCACGGTGATGGCGGTGTTGCCCACGGCCTTGCCATTGTTGATCATTTTCTTGATGGTCTGACGCGCCACATACGGGCCCATCGCATCGTTAATGCGCCGGCCGGCCAGAATGACTTGCGGGGTATAGCCCAGCATCTGGGCTTTTGCGGTCAGGTAATACGGGTCAACGCCAATGCAGTGGCCGCCCACCAGGCCCGGCCTGAATGGCAGGAAGTTCCACTTGGTGCCGGCGGCTCGCAGTACTTCCAGCGTATCGATACCCATCCGGTCGAAGATCAGCGCCAGTTCATTCATCAGCGCGATGTTCAGGTCGCGCTGGGTGTTTTCGATCACCTTCGCGGCTTCGGCCACCTTGATGCTGCTGGCCAGGTGGATACCGGCTTTGACGACGGTGCCGTAAATCTGTTCGAGTTTTCTGCCGGTTTCCGGGGTGTCGCCGGCCACCACTTTAATGATGTTGGGCAGGGTATGTACTTTGTCGCCCGGATTGATGCGTTCAGGCGAGTAGCCGACAAAGAAGTCTTTTTTCCACTGCCTGCCGGAGACCTCCTCCAGCACCGGCACACAGATTTCCTCGGTCGCTCCCGGGTAGACGGTGGATTCATACGCGATGATCACGCCTGGTTTCAGGTTGGCGCCGATGGTGCGGCTGGCGCCGATCAGGGGGCTGAAGTCCGGGCGGTTGCTGGCATCGACCGGTGTTGGTACGGCAACGATGATGATGTCAGCGCGAGCGAGATCTTCCGGCTGATCGGTGAAGCTTATGTGGCGCGACTGTTCGAACTGCTCGGGGGTTGCTTCACCCGTTGGGTCGACGGCCTGGGCACAGTCTTTGACTTTGGACGCCGAGATGTCGAAGCCAATCGTGTCGAACACTTTGCCAAATTCCAGCGCCAGTGGCAGGCCGACATAGCCGAGCCCGATTACGGCAACAACGTCAGTGGGTTTGGCTGCAGAGGCTTGGGTCATCGAAGAGTTTCCTTGTTATGAGGCAGTTCGGCACATTTAATCGCCGAATAATAGACGAAGCGAGGGAGGGCTCGGCTACCATTCCGCATGCTGACCTAGTTTTGTGCTGCCGGACGTTACATTTTTCTCGCAGCTTCCACTTTATTTCTCTTTTTTCACACTTGCACCGCATGCTCGCCCGACTCTCCGGCCATTTATCCCGTTATGCAGGCGCCAGCCTGTTGTTAACGGTGGCGAGTCTGATTTCGTTCCCGATTCTCACGCGGATGTTCTCGGTGGAGCAATACGGCTTGCTCAGTTATGTGGGGCTGGTGCTGACGATGCTGGTCGGACTGGCCAAGCTGGGTATGCAACATGCGGCGGTGCGCTTTCGCAGTGAGGTTGAGACGCGGGGTGAAACCGGCGTCAATGAATATGTCGCAACAGTCATTTATGGCATGGCGCTGGCCGGGCTGGCGGTTACGCTGATCTGGGCGGGGGTGAGCCAGGTGTTGCCGGATGCGGTCTGGAACCACCCGCTGATGAAGCCGTTGCTGTTGTTGACCAGTTCGCTGGTGTTTCTGCGCACGGTAGAGAGCGCGTTCGTCAATTTGTTAAAAGCCGATGAGCGCAGCGGGGCGTTGGGTGTGTTTACGGTGGTGCGCCGTTATGTCGAGCTGGTTGTCATTTTGCTGACCCTGTTTTTTGTGTCGCGCACGCTGGTTGGGTTTTATGTGGCAACGATTGCGGTGCAAGTGCTCGGGCTGGCGGTGCTGGTGGTCTGGTATTGCCGCAGGCAGCCGGTATCTCTTGCCGCGTTTTCGCCCGGCTTGTTAAAAACGATGCTCGCGTATTCAATCCCGATGATTGGTTTTGAGCTGGCGTCGGTGGTGTTGTCACTTGGCGACCGCTATGTGATTCAAAGCCGGCTCGGCGCTGCGGACCTGGGCATTTACTCGGCTGCTTATAACCTGAGCGATTACATCCGCATTGTATTGATCACTTCGGTGGCCAGTGCGGTGATGCCGGTTTATCTGCGTCTGTATGAGCAAGAGGGCGAAGCCCGCACGCTCGCGTTTCTCGGCCAGGTGTTGCACTTTTATCTGCTGGTTGCGGTGCCGGTTGTGGCCGGCCTGGCGGTTGTGGGCGAGCCGTTGGTGGCATTGGTGGCCTCGAGCAAATATGCGCCGGGCGCCGCCATTATTCCGTGGGTCATGGCCGGTATGGCGCTGGAGGGATTGTTACCAGTGGTTGGCGCCGCGCTCTACATAAGAAAACAAAGCAAGGTCATACTTAAGCTGGTGGTGATTGCCGCGGTGGTGAATATTCTGGCTAATCTTTGGCTGGTGCCGGTTTACGGGATTGCCGGGGCGGCCTGGGCGACCTTTGGCAGTTATGGATTGATGCTGGTGCTGGCTTTGTTTGCCAGCCGCGGTGAGCTGCGGCTGGCCTGGCCCTGGCTGGCATTGTGTCGGTTTGTTGGCGCGGCACTATTGATGGCCTGGGTTTTGTCGGTGTTGAGCGCCTCGGTGGCGTTTTCTGCGCCCGCGTTCAGTCTGCTGGCCCAGGTGTTGCTAGGAACTACTGTCTATGGCGCGCTGATGTTTGCGCTGGACCCCGAAGCACGGCGCTTGTGGCCGTTTGTGCTTAATCGACTCAAGGCAATGGTGTAAATGATTTCGGCTGCAAATATTTCGGCTGCAAAGAATAGCGTGGCTCGCCCCGTGACGGTGTTGATGTATCACGCCATTGATGAAGCGGATGCGGTTGGCGCTGATCCGTATTACACGGTGCATCGCCCGGGCTTTGCGGAGCAGCTACGGGTGATTCGCGCCGCCGGTCGCGTGGGCAGCAGCGTGCTCGACCTGTTAACCCGTCCGTCAGACCAACCGGCCGTCGCGATTACGTTTGATGATGGCCATGCCTCCAACCGCCATGCGGCCGAAACACTGGCGGCGGTGGGCATGACGGCAGATTTTTTTGTCAATCCTTCCAGCGTGGGCACGATCGGTTTTCTGACCTGGTCAGAGCTGCGCGAGATGCATGCGATGGGCATGTCTATTCAGTCGCACGGGATGGTGCATCGCTATCTGAATGATCTGAGCCCGCCGGAAGTCCGCCAGGAGCTGGCTGAGTCACGCGATGCGATCGAGCAGCAACTGGGCGCACCGGTGCCGTTGTTTGCGCCGGCCGGCGGTCGTATGCCAGCCGGCTTCGCCCGCACGGCGCGGGCGGCCGGTTACCGGGCGGTCTGCTCGTCGGCGGTTGGGTTCTGGTCTTTCCGTCCGGGTCTGCTGGAGGCCACCGAGCAAGACAGCAAAGCCTTGATGCTGCCGCGCCTGGCGGTGCTGGCCGGCACGCACAAGCCGCGTTTTTCGCGCTGGGTCAATAACAGTCGCCGTGAGTTGCTGGTGATGAAGTCGCGCGGCACGGTACTGAATGTGGCCAAGCGGGCGGTGGGCAATCAACGCTACGAGCGTTTGCGTCAGGCGCTGGTGGGCGGGTTTTCGGCATGAGCTTCGCGGCAGGGCATGGGTTCGCTTTGCTGGTGATGGCAATTGCGGCGGGGTTTCTGGTTTATACCTATGCCGGGTATCCGTTGCTGATGAGCTGGCTGCAGCGCAAACGTTGGCGCTATGGTCCGGCGCGTGCTGATACTGTTGCCGCCGCTGAGGACGCTCATGCCGCCCTGCCGCCGCTGACGATTCTTATTTCGGCTTTCAACGCGCAGGCGCACATTCAGCGCAAGCTGGCCAGTATGCTGGCGCTGGACTATCCGGCCGATAAATTGTCAGTGCTGGTGGTCTCCGACGGGTCGGTGGATGCGACCAATGATCTGGTTGAGGCGGTCAGCCGCCAGGATGACCGGGTGCGGTTGCTGGCTTTTGCCGAACGACGCGGCAAGGCGGCCTGCCTGAATGATGCGGTTGCCGCGACCAGCACCGAGCTGCTGCTGTTAACCGATGCCCGTCAGACGTTTAAGCCTGATGCGGCCAGGCGGCTGGTCAGGCATTTTGCCGATCCGGCGGTTGGTGCGGTCAGTGGCGCGCTGGAGATTGATCCGGCCGCCCCCGGCGGCGATGGCGTGGTCGCCTCTGCCGGCGCGTATTGGCGGATGGAGAAAAAACTGCGGGCCGCCGAATCGCAAGTGCATTCCGCGGTCGGCGTGACCGGCGCAATCTACGCGCTGCGCCGCGCCGCGTTTGAACCGATACCGGCGCAGACAATTCTGGATGATGTGTTGATTCCGATGGTGGCGGTGATGAACGGCTGGCGGGTGTTGTTTGACCGTGAGGCGGTGGCATTCGATCTGGCTTCCATCAGTGAGGCGCAGGAGCGCCAGCGCAAGATTCGCACGCTGGCCGGTAATTTTCAGTTGGTGGCGTTGCGCCCGGCGCTGGTCAGCCCGGCGCGCAATCCGCTGTGGTGGCAGTTTTTCTCGCACAAGTTGTTTCGCGTGCTCGCACCGGTGGCGATGGCGGCTTTTCTGCTGGCCAATGTCGGGCTTGCCGGCGCCGGGTTGTTCTGGCTGTGGTTGTTGCTGGCGCAGTTGCTGGTTTACACGGTCACGGTATTGCCCGAAGGGCAGGGCGCGCTCTGGCAAACCAAACCGATGCGCCTGCTCAAAACCCTGCGTGGTTTTGTCCGGCTGCAATGGTTTGCGGTGCTCGGGTTTGTCTGGTTCTGGCGTAACCGCCAGCCGCAGCTCTGGGAAACCACGCGGCACGCCGGCGCCACACGGGAAACTCGATGAGAATTGTTTATGTGGTGTCTTTGTTTCCGTGCTGGTCTGAAACCTTTATCGTGCGCGAAATCAACGAGCTGATTGCCGCCGGCGTAGATGTGCGGATTGTATCGTTGAAGCATCCCAGCGAGACGCTCGTGCAGACAGACGCGCAAGCGCTGCTTGATCGGGTAATTTACCCGCGCCCGGTGTTTGCAGGTTCCATCGCGGCGGGGACTGAATTGCTAACCCGTCCCGGACTCGCGGTGCGCGAACTGGCGCGCATGACGGGCGCGCTGATTGGCGAGCCGGCCAAACTGCTCAAGAGTGTGGTGACCTGGTGGCGCGCGCTCGGGCTGGCCGCGCCGTTGCGCAAGCTCAACCCCGACCGCCTGCATGCCCACTGGGCAACCTACCCAACCACTGCGGCGCAGTCGCTCGCGCCACGAGTCCGGGTGCCGTTTAGTTTCACCTGTCATGCGCATGATATTTTTGTTGAGCGGCAGTTCGTGGGCGCCAAACTGCGTGAGGCCGACTTTGCGGTGACGATCTCGCGCTTTAATGTCGATTTTCTGGCCGAGCGGGTTGGTCCGGTCGCCCGCCAGCGGCTCAAGGTGATTCACTGCGGTGTGGTGCCGGCGCAGATTCCGTTTGTCCCGTTTGATTTGTCAAACGGGTCGGGCCGTGAGCCGGGACTGATTGTGTCGGTAGGCCGGCTCGATGCGATCAAGGGGTTTGAAACCCTGATCGATGCCTGCGCGCAGTTGGCTGGCCGGAGTATTCCCTTTCGGTGTGTGCTGGTCGGCGAGGGGCCGTTGCGCCAGGCGTTACAGGCGCGCATTGATGCGGCCGGCCTGACCGGGCAGTTCACGCTGCCCGGCGCTCAGCCCGGTGAAGCGGTGCGGGCATTGCTGGCCAGTGCGCAAGTGTTTGTTCTGCCTTCGCGAGTTACGCCTGAGGGGGATCGGGACGGTATACCGGTGGCGCTGATGGAGGCGATGGCTGCCGGAACGCCGGTTGTTTCGACCACCGTGTCCGGCATCCCGGAACTGATAGAGTCAGGGACGCACGGTTTGCTGGTGCCGGCCGATGAGCCGGCTGCGCTGGCCGATGCGGTTCAGTCGCAGCTCACGCATCCGCAACAGGCCGCGCAAATGGCCCGGGCCGGACGCGAGAGAATAGAGCAGTCATTTGATGTGGCCGTTGAGTCGGCCCGGTTATTAGAGGCTTTCAAAGCCGCTGGTGAAGGAGAAAGCGCATGACCGTCAGGGTCTTGCTGGTCATTGATGAAATGGAAGTAGGCGGCACCCAGCGCCAGATGCTTAATCTCGTGCGCGCGCTGGATCGCAACAGCTTCACGGTAGAGGTTGCGTATTTCCGGGTGTCGTCTTTTTTGATTGATGAATTCAAAGCGCTGGGCGTGCCGGTTCACTATGTCCCCAAACGCGGCCGGCTTGATCTGTCGTTCTTGATCGCCTTGCGGCGCCTGATCGTTTCGGGTGGCTACCAACTGGTGCATGCGTTTTCGTTCACCAGCGAGTTATGGGCGGGCGTGGCGCTTAAAACCCTATTTGCGGCTCGGCGCGCGGCGCTGATTTCCTCGGTGCGCGGCACTTACGAATGGTATTCACCGACCCAGTGGCGGCTTAAGCGGTGGGTGACGGAGAACTCCGCACTGGTGATTGCCAATTCCCGCAACGCGGCCGGCTATGCGGCCCAGAAGATGGACTTGCCGGCCTCGCGTATTCAGGTGGTTTATAACGGCTTGCCCGAGCAGCCGCCGCGCCCGCCGGCCGAGCGGGCCCAGTTACGCAACCAGTGCGGGTTTGCTGACGGTGATTTTGTTGTGTTGTTTGTGGGCCGGCTGATTGAACACAAGAACATTCCCACCTTGCTGCGGGCGATGTCGCTGCTGCCTGAACTGGCCGACGAGTTGGCGCGACCGGTGCGCCTGATGCTGGCCGGTGACGGCCCCGAGCGGCAGGCGCTGGCTGCGCTGACCGATGCGTTGGGTCTGCGTGAAACCGTGCAATGGCTGGGCGAGCGCCGGGATGTTCCGGCATTGATGAATGCCTGCGATACGGTGGTTCTGCCGTCCTGGCGAGAAGGATTGTCCAACGTGATTCTGGAAGCCATGCAAGCGGGTAAGCCGGTGGTGGCCTCCCGGACCGGCGGCAATACCGAGTCGGTGATTCCCGATCAGACCGGCTTGCTGTTTGACCCGGCTGACCCGCAGGCACTGGCGTTTGAAATGCTGCGCCTGGCCTCTGACCAGCCGCTGGCTGATCGGCTCGGTTCGGCCGGCCGCGAGCGGGTGGCTCAGACGTTTGCGTTGCAAACACTGGCCGAACAGACTGAACAGCATTACCGGCAAGTCCTCGGGTTGCCGTCACTGCAAGAGGTGTCAGCATGAGGGTTGCAGCATGAGCACAATTCACCCGATGAGCGGGCTGGGCGACTTTCTGCTGGCGATTCGTCCGCCCGGCGAGCGCCTTGATGATCGTTTGCTTGATGGGGCGCAGTGGCCGGCGCTCGGGGCAGTGCCGGCGGCGGTGGAACGGCTCGACTTATGGCCGGGCGCCAGTTTGTTGGTGCGCGGCGCCGGCATCATAAAAACAGCCGGCCAGGCCGGCGCCTGGTTACTTAGCATTGACTCGCCGCATCGTGATGAAGCGGCTGCTGCCGTGCAGGGCTGGTTGGATAATCGCGCGGTTGATCTGAGCGGTACCTCCGCCCGTTTCCTGATGGTGTTATGGGACGCCGCCGACCGCCAGGTTGTGGTGGCGACCGATGCCTTTCGGACGTATCCGGTGGTCTGCGCAGACGGCGCCAAAGCGGCGAACGGGCCGCCAGCGAGCGAGACTTTCTTTGCGGCCAGTGATACCCGTCTGCTGCGGCGGGCGTTTGAAGCGTCGGTTGCGCCGATGACAGTAGACCCGAGAGCGGTCTATCACTACCTGAATTTTTCATTCGTGCCCAATGAGTCGTGCATCTGGCAGCAGGCCGACAAACTGCCGCCGGGCAGTGTGTTGCGCTGGCGGGCCGGGCACGCCCCGACCACCGAAACCTGGTGGGATGCTGCCTATCCGGAAGACAATCCTGATGATGAAAACACCATGGCCAGCTCGTTGCGCAAGCAGGTGCTGGCCTCGGTGCGGCGTTATGCCACGGCGCCGGCGGACAACTGGGGCACGTTCTTGTCGGGCGGCACCGACAGCTCGAGTATTTCAGGCATCCTGGCGGCCAAGCGACGTGAGTTTCGCGGTGAGCAGGTCAACAGTTTTTCAATCGGGTTTGCCGAGCCTGGCTATGACGAACTGGCCTACGCGAGCATTGCCAGTGATCACTTCGACATGCTGGCCCATCAGCGCCGTGTATCCGAGGCAGATGCACTGGCGGTGCTTGAGCCGCTGGCGGATGCTTTTGACGAGCCTTTTGGTAACCCGTCGGCAATACCCACCCACTACTGCGCGCTACTGGCCGCTGAGCAAGGCATGAACCTGTTGGTCGCCGGTGACGGTGGCGATGAAATTTTTGGTGGCAATGAGCGCTACCTGAAAGACCGCATTTTTACGGCCTACCATCGTGCGCCGGGCGCGGTGCGCGGGCTGGGCGACTCGCTGGCCTCGGCAATGCAGACGATGGATTCGCGCCTGCCCAACAAGGTCAAGAACTTTGTGCGCCGGGCCAATCTGCCCAACCCGGATCGCTTCTACACGGATGATGCATTTGCCTCTGAGCAGTTTGATTCTCTGCTGGGCGAACGCCTGCGCTCATCGGTAGAGGTGGATGACTCCCTGCAGTTGCAGCGCGACTTGTTCGCACGCGCCGATGCCAGTGCCGAGTTGCACCGGCTGATGTATCTCGACCTGAAGATGACCATCGCAGCCAATGATGTGGTCAAGGTCACGCGCGCGACCCGGTTGGCCGGCGTTGGCGTGGCGTTTCCGTTCCTGGACAAAAATCTGGTCGACTTTGCCGGTCATCTGCCTGAAGACGCCAAGCTTCGCGGCATCAACAAACGCTATCTGTTCAAGCGGGCCATGACCGGCATCCTGCCCGACGCGATTGTCAAAAAGAAAAAGCAAGGCTTTGGCTTACCGGTCAGTGTCTGGATGCGCCGGCCTGGCCCTTTTCGTGATCTGGTCAATGACACCTTGCTGAGTCAGGCTGCCCGCGAGCGCGGGTTGTTTCAGCCGGCGGCGATAGAGCGGCTGCTCGAGCGTCATCAGCGCGGCGCCTGGGACCATGCCGGTGAGTTGTATCTGCTGACCATGCTCGAGCTGTGGCATCAACGTCATCTGGACCATCATGGGTAGAACCGAGCCTGACCCGCCGCCGCTACCGCGGCAGAATCCTGCGCAGAGCAAGCTGCCGTTGCCAACCCCCGCGCGTTCGCCTGCGGCTGGCCGCCCACGGACTGACAGTGCCGGCAAACCCGATCCGGTTGCGCTCGGCATGCCGCCGGCTATCCCTGATCTGAACCCGGCCCTGGCGGCGCAACAGATGAACCAGAATGCCCGACTGCAGTTTGGCCCGCTACTGGTGATGGACAGCACTTATCCGTCAGAAGGCGGCGGCGGAGCCGAATCGCAAGTGGGCACCCTGGGCCGGTGGTTTAACGCCAATGGTTACCCGGCCACTCTGGTGACGCCGTTGCTGCGTGAGGCCCGCCAGATTGAATCGGAAGTCATCGACGGGTTGCCGGTTCTGCGGCTGCGCTATCCGCGGTTTCGCCTGATCGGTGCGCTGGTGTTACACCTGAAGCTAGCCGCAACGCTCTGGCAATACCGGCATCGCAGTTGCGCAATCCACGCGCATATCGGGAGCTGGATGGCGGCCACTTGCTGCCTGCTTGGTCCGCTGATTGGTTTGCCTGTTTTTGTGAAGATGACCGGCACGACCGAACTGGCTGGCGGCGCGCTGGACCCTGACGGCAACTGGCTCGCCCGTTTGAAGCGGGCAGCACTGACCCGGGCCACTGGCTATCAGGCGATCAGCTCCGAAATCGTACGTGCGATTATTGCGGTCGGGCTGCCGGCCGAGAAAATTCTGCCGATTGCCAATGCGGTTGATCTGAACCGGTTTGGCCAGCGCCGTCAGGACGGCGTCGCCCGGGAAGTCGGCAAATTCGAAGCGGGCGGCAAACATCCGGCACCGCCTGCGCTGCGTGATCAACTCTGCCCGGGCGCCAGCTTTGTGATGTTGTTCTCCGGTCGGCTGGAGCAGGTCAAGCGGCTGGATTTGCTGCTGGACGCCTGGCGCGACGCGCTGGCGCATGACAAATCCGCCTGGCTGGTGTTAGCTGGTGCCGGCAGTGAGCGCGAACAGCTTGAGGCGCTGGCGCGCGCCAACGGCATTGCCGACCGGGTGGTGTTCACCGGGCGGGTCGCGGCGATTGCCGACTACATTCATGCGGCCGACGCGATGGCGCTGGTGTCGGATAGCGAAGGCTTGTCGAATTCCCTGTTGGAGGGCATGGCCGGTGGCTTGCCGGTTCTGGGCTCACGGATCAGCGGGACCGAAGATTTTGTGCGCGAAGGGGAGACCGGCTGGTTGTTTGAGGCCGGCGACGGCGCAATGCTGGCGCGGCAACTGTCGGCCGCGCGCGCCACTTCTCCTGAGGCGCTTAAACGGTTGAGCCAGGCGGCCCACGACGAGGTGGTCAAACGTGCCTCGGTACAGGCGGTCACCCATGCTTTGCTGCACAACTACGCGCTGCATAGCCGGCCCGAACATTTTGTGATGACCCCAGAACGCCGGGAGTCTCTTTAATGTGCGGCATTGTCGGCCTGATTGCTCTGCGTGATGACGCGCCAGCGCCGGCGCCCGGGGTGGTGCAGGCCATGTGCGACACGATCGTGCATCGCGGCCCGGATGATCAAGGCGTTTATAGCGGGCAACGCGCGCATATCGGGATGCGACGGCTCGCCATTATTGACGTGCCCGGCGGCCACCAGCCCATGGCCAGCGATGATCAGCGGGTGCAACTGGTGTTCAACGGGGAGATCTACAATTTTCGCGAATTACGGGCGGAGTTGATCAAACTGGGTCATCGGTTTCATTCCGACTCTGACTCCGAAGTGGTGTTGCAGGCTTACCGTGCCTGGGGCGATGAGGCAGTGGCGCGGCTGCGCGGCATGTTTGCGCTTTGCATTGTTGATCATGACCGCAACCGTACCTTGTTGGCCCGCGACCGCATTGGCAAGAAGCCGTTGTATTTCTCGGCTCTGAGCAATGGCCAGTTTGCCTTTGCGTCTGAGCTGAAGGCCTTGCATCAAGTACCGGGTTTTGACAAAACCCTGAACCACACGGCCATGCGTGATTACTTCACCTATGGCTATGTGCCGGCGCCGGCCAGTATTTATAGCAATACCAGCAAGCTGCCGCCGGCTCATCTGATGGTGCTGGAAAACCAGCGCGTGATTGTCAGCGACTACGGCAGCATAGATTTCGGTCCGAAGTTCACCGAAGACGAGCCGACCCTGCAGGCGATGCTGGCCGCTGAAATCGAAGAGGCGGTCAAAGTGCGTCTGGTCAGCGATGTGCCGTTTGGCGCTTTTCTGAGTGGCGGCACTGACTCCAGCGTCGTTTGCGCGCTAATGGCCAGAAATCTGTCGCAACCGTTAAAAACCTTCACAATCGGTTTTAACGAGCGCCGCTTTGATGAAATGCCGGACGCCCGCCGGGTAGCGGAGCATATCGGCGCAGAACACCATGAGCTGGTGGTTTCGCCCGATGCGGTGCAGCTCGCTCAGGATTTAAGCTGGTTTTATGACGAGCCTTTTGGGGATTCTTCCTCAATTCCGACATTTGTCGTTTCACGATTAGCCGCACAACATGTAAAAATGGTGTTGTCAGGTGACGGGGGTGATGAATTGTTTGCCGGCTACAGCCGGTATCAGCATTACCGTCAATTATCCCGACTCAATAAAAACACGTTGGGGCTGGCTGGTCCGCTATTGGCCGGCGCGTCACACTTTTTGGGTAAGACTCGGGGAAATCGCTTTCAGCGTATTGCCAACCGGCTGCGTCAGGATTTTCCGGATCAGTATTTATCAGGGGTAGCACTCAGTACGCGCGATGACTTGCAACTGTTGTTTGGCGAACAACCAAGCGCGGATCAGTTGTTTGGGTCGTTACGCGGACACTTCAGCCGGCATGACATTGCCGAGCCGTTGGAACGGGTGCTGTATGGCGATATGCGCAGTTATTTGGTAGATGACATTCTGGTGAAGGTCGACCGGGCTACGATGGCTAACTCCCTCGAAGCGCGGGCGCCGCTGCTCGACCAGAAGCTGATCAAGTTCAGCGCCCGGTTGCCGTTTGATACCAAACTACGCGGCAACACGGGCAAATACCTGTTCAAGCAGATTGCCCGCACCTTGTTGCCGGCCGAGGTCATGGATAAACCCAAACAGGGGTTTGCCATTCCGCTTGATGACTGGTTTCGCGGTGAACTCAAGCCGCTGTTGCTCGATACGTTTGCCAGCGCCGGGTTCAGGCAACGCGGTTTGTTCAACCAGGCCGGTGTTCAGACGCTGGTAAATCAACACATGGCCGGCACCCACCAGCGCGGTGAGATGCTTTGGTTATTGCTTGGCTTCGAATTGTGGGCGCAGCGTTTTGGTTACGACTTGCCCGCGATGGCACAGGCCGCGTGAAACAGTCTCTCAAGTCGCTGACCAAAAGAATCGTCTCGCCGGTTCTTGATGCCAGCGGTGTGCTGGACCGCCGACTGGCAAGACTGCTCGGTCAGCCCGGTCGCTTGCTGGTCATGATGTATCACCGGGTTGTCACCGACCCGACGCTCGATCCGTTCGGCCTGGGCATGTGCGTGGAGCGCCGCCACTTTGAAGCCCAACTCAAGTGGCTGAAGCATAATTTTCAGGTGTTGCCGCTGGACGAAGCGGTGCAGCGCGTGCGCCAGGGTGAGACCTTGCCGGCGTATTCGGCCGCCATAACGTTTGATGACGGCTATCTGGACAACCTCACCGATGCGGCACCTTTGTTGCAACGCTATCAATTGCCGGCAACTTTTTTTGTGACCACTGGCGGGCTGACCGAAGGCGCGGCCTTCTGGTGGGACCGGGTGATTGCGGCACTGGCCGACAGCACGATGGAATCCGTCTTGCTGCCGACACTCGGTTTCAGTGCACCCTTGTCATTGTCGCCAATGCGGCGCCTGACCAGTGTTGAGCAGATTCTGGCCGGGTTGTGGGCGCTACCCCCGACCGCATTGCCCGGCGCGATCGAAGAAGTCATCACGGCGCTGGTGCCTGGTGCTGCTTATGACACCGCCGAGCAGGTGCGGGCGCCGCGCATGACGCCGGCGCAAGTGGCCGAGTTGCATGCGATGGGTTTTGACATTGGCGCGCATACGATTCGCCATGTTGATATGCGCAGCCTGAGCACCAAAGAGGCCAGCCGGGAGTTGCTTGAGTCTCGCCAACACCTGGAAGCAATCCTGAACCAGCCGGTGTCTGCTTTTGCCTACCCGAGTGGCTATCACTCAGAAGCCTTGCAAGCCGTGGTTCGTTATGCCGGGTTCAATTATGCGGTCAGTGCCGACCGCGGCATCAATGCGGCTGACCTGCGCACCCAGGCGATTTATCGGGTCGGCATGCCCAATGCCACGGTGGCTGATTTAAAACGGGCTTTGTGCACCGTGCCGATCGGCAGGGGCGAACCAGACGGGGCGCAGATCGGTACCGGTGTACCGAAACTGGTGGTCTGATGAGAGTGCTGAAAGTCTTGTTGGCGGTCATTGTTTTCTGGCTGGTCAACCAGATTCACCTGCCGTCAACTTTCGGGATACGCGGGCTCAATTCGATGAACCTGCTGGTCATCGCGGCCGTAATGCTAATTCTGTTTGTCGAGCGCAAACCGGTAGTGGCCGGGCTGGGCAAACTGGAAATGCCGCTCAAGTGGCCGATTCTGTTTTTCTTTTTTACGCTGGGTTATGCGCTGATTATCGGCCTGCTCTACGACCGGACTTATCTGGTCGAAGACTTCACCGTGTTCAAGACCGGCGTGTTCTACATCGGCCTGTATTTTCTTTTTTACTTTGCCGTGCAGGATGTCAAAACGATTTACCGATTGGTGGCGGTCATCTTGCTGGTCGCGGCGCTGGCCGGGCTGGAGGCGATGCGCGAAGCACTCGACTACGGATTGGCCGCATATTCTGAATCCAAACGCGCCGCCGGCCCGTTCGGGACGGACTACAAAGCGTCCAATCTGGCGGCGGTTTTCTTCTGTATTTTTCTGCCGTTGTTTGTTGCCGTCGGCTTTTATCTGCGCGACCGGCCGTTTTACCGGTTTGCGGCGATGGGCGGTGCGGCATTGCTGATCTTTGCGATTTTCTTTACCTATTCGCGCCAGGCCTATCTGATTGTGGCGATTGTCTTGCTGTTGATGGCGTTGCGTAAAAATCTGGTGCTCGGCCTGTTGATTTCGATGGCCATCTGGAACTACGACCTCTGGGTGCCGAACGCGGCGGTCGAACGGGTGCAAATGACCACCCAGTCAACCAGCAGTGACTTCGGTAAAACCACGGTGCAGGTCGATCACAGTACGGCCAGCCGGTTTGATCTCTGGCAGGGCGGTGCCCGGATGATTCAGGACAAGCCGCTGGGCATCGGCCTGAATCACTGGAAGCGTGAAATCAGCAATTACAGCGCTTATACCAATCTGGATGCCCACAATTTTTATGTGCTGATTTCTGCTGAGGCGGGCGTGCTCGGCATGATTTCAATCAGCTGGCTGATTGCCGCGCTATTGCTGTTTGCCCGGCGCAATATGCGCCTGGCGCAATCGCCCGAGGCCAAGACGCTGGCTTACGGATTTATGGGTGCCACGCTGGCGCTGATCATGGGTAATTTTTACGGCAGCCGCTTTCTCAATGGTGAAGTCGTTGGTAATTACTGGGTGCTGGCCGCATTGGTTGCCCGCTATTTTCAGCTCGCCTCGCTGGCGGCGGCTGCGCCGGATGCCACCGCTGAGCAAGCCGCCGCGGTTCAGCTGACTGCCCGGCCTGCTACCCGCAGTGCCAGTGGTCGCCGGCTGGCCGGGGCGGGCGCGCCTTCAGAGGATGAGCCGATGTTTGCACAAGCGGTGCTGAACCCTCAATCGAACAAGCCGACACGCGACCAGAATGGCCGTCTGCTTCGCTCATGAAACACTGAATTCAACTGGAATCACTATGCGTCTGGATACACTTTTCTCGGGGTCGGCAGTTGTATTGCTGACTGGTCTTTTGGGTGCCTGCTCCACCAGCGGCCTGGTATCCCGTGGCGCGGTACCCGAAGCGGCGGCCAACCTGAAGACCTGTACCGCGCAGACCGGCGCCCTGGCGATCGGCCAGACCAACGAGCTTGTGCCGCTGGTGCCGCGACCGGTTAAAGGCGTTGTGTTCAAAGATCCTGTCTACCGGTCATGCCTGTTGCGCGCGACCGATCACATCAAGGAACCGCCCAGCGGATTTGCACGTAATGATTACTCGCGCCGTCAGGCGTTCAATGCCGACAACTCGATGTTTCTCGTCTATGCGATAAACGGCTACTGGCATTTGTACAGCGGCATTGATTTTTCGCACCAGGGGCAACTGACTGGTCCGGTAGCCGATGCCGAACCGCAGTGGCACCCGACCGATCCGAACCGGATGCTGTTTCTGCCAAACAATGGCGTTGGCATGACCATTAATGAGTTGAATGTGCGTACCGGTGCCTCTCGAACGCTGATTGATCTGGCAGACCGCCTGATAGAGCGCTGGCCGAACGCCAGTGCCGCCTGGACGCGCAGCGAAGGCGCGCCGTCGGCGGATGCCCGGTACATGGCGTTACTGGTTGAAGACGAGGCGTTTCAGTCGGTGGGCATGGTGGTGGTGGATTTGCTCGAAGATAAAATCCTGGCCTATCGCGATGTGACCGAGCGGCCCGATCATCTGAGCATCAGCCCGTCGGGTAATTATGTTGTCGTGTCCTGGGTGAACCGGACCGTGGTTTTTGATCGCGACTTTTCCAATGAACGGCAACTGACCCGGCGCAGTGAGCACTCCGACATTGCGATTGGGGCAGACGGCCATGATGTCCTGGTTTCGATTGACTACGGCGCCAATGACGGTGACATCTTCATGATTGACCTGGTGACCGGCAAGCGTACCGATTTGCTGCCGACCTATCTGAACGGCACCGCCACCGCGATGCATTTCTCAGGCAAAGGCTATGACAAACCAGGCTGGGTGATTGTTTCCACTTATGCGAACACGACTGACAAACAGGAGTGGTTGCATGACAAGATCTTTGCGATGGAACTCAAAGCCAACCCGAGAATCGTGCCGCTTGCGCATCACCGCTCCGTGGAAAAAGGCTATTGGACCGAGCCGCATGCGTCAGTCAGCCGGGATTTCAGCCGGGTGTTGTTCACCTCAAACTGGAACAAACCCGACGCGCAAGATGTTGATGCTTATTTTCTGCGGATTCCCGAAGGCGCCATGCCCTAGTGTGGCGCCAGTCTGGTCAGCGAATGACCAGCGCGACTGACAATGCCAGTAACACTCCCATAGCCTGGTTAAAGCGCCGGGCGCGGCGCTGATGGCTCAGCCATTGCTTCATGGATGCACCAAACGCCAGCCAGACGGTGCTGCTGATGGTGGCGGCCACGGCAAAGACGCCAGCCATCTGGAATGCCCGGCTCATGACGCCTCCGGCGTCGCTGACCTCTGCGCCATAAACGCCTACTGCGCTCAGGGTGACCACCCAGGATTTCGGGTTGATCCATTGAAAGACGAGCGCCTGCCAGAACCCCACGGTTGCCGCTTGCGGCTGATCGCTCATCGCCGGCGCCGTGCCAATCTGCCAGGCAAGCCACAACAGAAACGCCGACCCGAGCCATTTCAGGGTGATCAGGGATTGTGGATAGGTGTCGGCAAATCCGGCCAACCCGAGGCTGCCCAGACCCATTAGCAAGGCCATGCCGGTGACCACGCCGGCCAGGCAGCGCAGCCCGCCAACAAACCCGGCGCGGGATCCGGCAGCCAGAATCAAGACGTTGCTCGGCCCTGGCGTAATCGCCGCTACCAGTGCGAAGATAAAGAAGGCGACAATCTGGTCTGGAGGCATAGCAGTCCATGAACTCAAAACATCCCCGTTATGACAGGCCGGCAACCGGCTGTCTTGAACGATCCGGCACACTGCGCCGGCAAGACTGGATGACTGGTCATCCGGTCTGCGATGGCATCAGCAGTCTGCGCGCTGGGTTGCTGCGCAGGGCTTACGCCCGGCATCGCCATGACACTTATACGATCGCGGTGACCGGCTCCGGGGTGCAGGAGTTCGACTACCGGGGCAGCGTGTATCGCAGCCTGCCTGGTCAGGTGGTCGTGCTCCATCCGGATGAGCCACATGATGGCCGCAGCGGCAAGCCTGGCGGTTTCACCTATTGCGCGCTGAATCTTGACCCGGCTTGTTTGTCTGAGGTGCTCGGCTTGCTGCCGTTTATTGACTCCCCGGTGTTTAACGACCCGGTGTTGGCGCAGCTAGTGACGCAGGCGGTTGCCGGCACAACGGATTCGGTTCTTGAACCTCTGGCCGCTGATGATCTGATTCAGACCATCGCTGTCCGCCTGCTCGCGGCGGCGTCGCCAAAAACCGCAAACTCGCGTCATCGAATGATGAGTGAGGCGGTGTTGATGCGGCTGCGTGAATTTCTCGACACTCACTACACCCGTGTTATTCCGGTCAGCCAGTTGGAGTATGTTTCTGGCGAATCACGGTATTGCATCGCCACCAACTTCCGGCGCCGGTTCGGGACGTCGCCGTACCGTTATTTGCTGATGCGCCGGGTAGGGTTTGTTCGCTCACGCTTGCCGCTGGCCGGCAGTCTGGGCGACCTGGCACTGGCCGCCGGGTTCGCGGATCAGGCGCATATGACGCGGATGTTCAAATCGGTGGTTGGTTTTACGCCAGATGGTTATGCCCGGCTGTGGCGGGCGGGTGCTGTTAACACTTACACCAACGCTTACAACCAGCCGCGCCACTGATAGACCACTGTCCCGAGCAACTCGTGCAATGACTGCTGCCACAGTTGCGGGCCACCGTTGTTGGGGAACCAGGCACGCCAGCCCGGTTGTTGCAGTTGTTGGTAGTCGCACGGCAGGGCGCTGAGCGTCATGCCAAGCGAGCGGGCCGCCGACATGGCGCGTGGCATATGGGCTGCGCTGGTAATCAGATAAGCCGGGTGTGGATAGGCTGCCACCAGGGGTTGGGCGGCTAATAGATCTTCGCGGCTGTTGCTGGTCTGGTGGCCGGCGGTGACGATGGCGCTGGCCGGAACACCCCATTGGCTGGCCAGGGCTGCCATGGCGGCGGCAATACTGTTCTGGTCCGGATCAGGCCCGGTGCCAAAACCACCAACGAACACCAGCTTGCCGCCGGTCTGTCGCCAGTGTCTGATCGCGGCCTGGGTGCGCCGCCATCCGGCGAGCGTCAGTTCAGCGCGACCTTCATGGTTGGCTTGCGGCGGCGTGCCGGCACCCATCACCAGATAAAAAGGGCGGGCGGTTTGCGGTGATGCCGGCTGACCGGGAACGCCTTCGAGCTGGGCCAGCGCCAGATTGGCGATTGCCGGGGCCGAGAAAATCCAGGTCCAGACAAACAACATGGCCGTCAGGTCACGGGCGAAGCGATGCTCACGCAACCACCACCAGGCAAGCGCGAGCAAAAGGATTAACTGCACCGGGCCGGGCGTGAGAATTTCGCTGGCGTCACCGAAAAAAAGCATCGTTAGTTGTCGCTGATCTGCGTAACCCACGGCACGATCCGCTCGATCAGCTCCTGCTGGACGCTGAGCGCGGTCGCCGTATGGTCGATGTGCGGCGTGTATTCAGTACGCACCGCACCGAGCGCCGGATACTGGTGAAAGCCGTCGGCGAACTGGTCGGCGTAGTTGTAGTGTTGCAGGATGCTGCCGCTGAACATCTGGTAGATGCTGACCCCGCGCCGCAACAGGCGCTCAAGGTCGGCGGCGAACTCGGCTTGTGGCGGATGGTCCAGACCGTAGTCAGGCGCGGCCTGACCGGCAGGTATGGCCGCCTGGGCAGAGGGTTTGCGCAACAGACGGCTGCGTAATGACTTGGCGATTACTCCGGCTGTCAGCGTGCGGGCTCGTTGCAGGACTCGTTCGCGTCCGGTACGGGCGGTTGGGTATGCATAACCGTCAATCATGTGAATGCCGGTGACGCGCGCATCGAGCAGCGCGGTGCGCAGTGAATAAACCGCGCCAGAGCACAGGCCGATCAACACCACCTGGCTCACCCCGGTGTGTTTGATCAAGTGGTCTATACCGGCCCGGATGTCAATGACTGCCTGTTGATCATAGGCGGTGTCGGTGGGCGGTGAGCGGCTGTCACCCACAGCGGCCAGATCCAGGCGCAAGACCGGATGGCCGGCGCCGGCAAGCGCGCGCGCCAGTTTGACATTGAACCGGTGCGGGCCGATCCGGTGAATCACCCCGGCGCAAAGCAGAATGCAGCCGATTGCGGCGCCAGGCTTGCCAGCGGTGAGGGTGCCAAGCAGGTGTTGATGTTCACCGAAAGTGGCGGTGGTTTCAATCATGCGGTGTCGCCTGAGATGGCGGCCAGAATCGCCCCGACCGCCGGGGCTGGGACGAGCGCCGTATTGAGGGCTTCTTCTGAGGTCCAGTCGAAGTCGCTATCAAAACGGTGATGCGAGAATTCGCAGTGATTTGCCTGGCAGGCTTCGCGCCACGCGGTTTCGTGCAGCGGTGCAGACGGGGCAGCGGCACTGCTGGCCTGCGCTTGTTCAGGATTGTTGGCCAGCAAGGCGATAGCCGGGGTGTTGACCGCAAGGTTCTTGCCGGCCAGGGCTTCAATCTGCGCGGCCATGGCTGCTGACACCCCAAACCCCATTAACTCGGTTGGCGGCCACGCGGCGTCATGCGCGGCTTGCAGGCGGGCCGGTTCGGCGGGCAGGCTGTAGCTGCTGAACAAAGCGCGGCGGTGGTCGGCAGCCAGGGCTTTGAGGTGGGCTGCGCCGTCCAGCACCGGTTCCCACAACACCAGTTGTGCTGGCGGTTGAGTCGTCTTGGCCGCCGCCATCAGGCCGACGCTGGCCCCAAGGCGAATGCCCAGCCAGCTGATTCGCTCGGCCCTGGAGATCTCACGCAACATGCAATCGGCGGCAATCGCGTCTTGTGCCCAGCCGTTCAGGTCGGCGTCCATGTCATCGCCGGGCGAGTCTCCGCTGCCGAAGTAATCGAAGCGTAAGACGTCATAGCCTGACCGCGCCAACCGGTCTGCGGCGACCCGCAGCAACCGATGGGTGCGGACGGCTTCCTGACCGAACGGATTGAGCATCAGGACGGCCCGACGCGGCGCGTCAGGGTTTTTGCGGCGGGCCCGGTGGGCAAAACCGATCAGCTCGCGCGCGGGCATGCCGGGATCGATCGGGTTGATTCGAATGGGAACGATGGCCATGAGATGACTACAACAGGGGCTGGAACTCGGGCTGAAACGGCAAAATGGCGCGGGTGATGACCATTGGCTGGACGTTCATTCTACAAACAGGCCTGATCCGGACCGTGACTTATCGCACATCGCGGCTTGCCGGCGTCCGCGTGGCCGCTGCCTGGCCGTACACTTAGGCCCTCTGACTGACCCCTCCTGGAGTAGATGGCTTTGGCCGACTTATCTGATACAACCCTGAGCGCCATGTTGAATCCCCTGTTTGAGGGTGCCGAAAAACCTGTCAGTCGTTGGCTGGTCACCGGCGCGGGCGGATTCATTGGTTCTCATCTGGTTCAGGCCTTGTTGAACGCCGGGCAGCAAGTGGTGGCTCTGGACAATTTCCTGACCGGTCATCGGCACAACCTGGATCGGGTGCTGGCGGCGGTGCCACCGGCCGCCCGTGAGCACTACCGGCTGGTCGAGGCGGACATTACCGATGAGGCCAGCGTGGCGCAGGCGATGGTCGGGGTGGATTATGTTTTGCATCAGGCGGCACTCGGTTCAGTGCCGCGATCTCTGGCGCAACCGCTTGCCTCGTTCAGCAACAATGTTGATGGCTTCTTCAAAGTGATCATCGCGGCCAAAGACGCCGGCGTTAAGCGCTTTGTCTATGCCTCGTCGAGTTCGATTTACGGAGACCATCCGGATCTGCCCAAGCTGGAGCCCAAGACCGGCAATCCGTTATCGCCGTATGCGGCGACCAAGGCTTCCAATGAGTTGTTTGCCGCGATGGTCAGCCGTTGTTACGGCATGTCTTGTGCCGGGCTGCGCTATTTCAATGTGTTTGGTGCGCGCCAGGATCCAAACGGCCCGTATGCGGCGGTGATTCCACGCTGGGTGGATGCCTTGATATCGGGCGAACCGGTGTATATCAATGGTGACGGCGAAACCAGCCGTGACTTCTGCTTTGTGGATAACGTCGTGCAGATCAACCTGCGCGCGGCATTGCTGGGGGTGACCCCAGCGGGGGAGCCGGTCGGATCAGACACGACCGGTGAGGCTTCACACTTTGCATACAACGTTGCAGTGGGTCATCGAACCACCTTGAATGAGTTGTTCTACCTGCTTCGGGACCGGGTCAGCCGGGTTTATCCACAGGCCGCCTCCCGTGAGCCTGAGTACCGTGATTTCCGGGCGGGCGATGTACGTCACTCGCAGGCCGATATCTCAAGAGCCGCGAATCAGCTCGCTTATGCGCCGACGCATACGGTCTCCCAGGGTCTGGACGTGGCCGTGCAGTGGTACCTGGAAAATTCAGGCGCGGTTAGTAAACCGGAGTAATGTGACAAATTAACCGACGCCTCCCGGATATCTCCCGGGTGGCCAAGGTCTTGAATTTGTTCGATACTTCAGGGTTCGCGGCAGTCGCGGCAAACGACCGACAGCGCTGGCGCGACCCGACCCCGGCGTCGCTGAACCGGTCGGATGCTGCGACCGTGATTTAGTTCCTGCCAGAGTTCCCCCCGACAACTCAGAATGAACCCAGTTCAGAATAACGCCGGCGAGGCGATTGCATGATGCGTCATCGCCCTCTGGTTCTCAACAACGATAGTTCCCAACAACGATTTACCCAGGAGAGATTCATGCTCAGTCGGATTTGCCTTTTGATTGTTGCTTTCGCGATCAGCGCTTGTAGTTCGCTGCCGCAGGCACCGGCCAAAGCGGCGTCAGAAAATTTCCGCTATCAGATCGGCCCGGGCGACAAGCTTAATATCAGCGTCTGGCGCAATCCCGAGTTGTCAGCCGAAGTGCCGGTCAGCCCCGACGGGAAAATCACCTCGCCGCTGATTGAAGACTTGCAGGCGGCCGGGCGCAATCCGGAAGAGCTGGCCCGTGAAATCGAAAAGCAGCTGACCAAGTTCATTCGTGAGCCGACCGTAACCGTAGTCGTGACCGAATTCGTTGGTAACTCGGATCATCAGATCCGGGTGGTTGGCCAGGCGGCCAAGCCGGCCGCCATTCCGTATCGTCAGGGCATGACCTTGCTTGACGTGATGATCAAGGTGGGCGGTATCACCGAGTTTGCAGCAGGCAACCGGGCCGTGTTGATCCGCAGCACCGAAGACAACAAGAAGTATCGGGTACGTTTGCAGGACTTGCTGCGCAGCGGCGACGTATCGGCAAATGTTGAAATGCTGCCCGGCGACGTGATCATGATCCCCGAAGGCCTGCTCTAAGCGGCGGAGAGATTGTCATGATGGCGAGTTTTTCGAAGTATCTTTCGTTCCTGCCCGGCTTGTGGAAGCACCGCCGGCTGGGGTTTCTCACGACACTGGCGCTGGGCATACTCGGCGCGATCGTGATTGCGATATTGCCTAACCGGTACGAAGCCTCGGCGCGTGCTTATGTTGATACCCAGTCAATACTGCGCCCGCTGATGGAAGGCATGGCTGTACAGCCGGATGTCAATCAGCAGTTGAGCATGATGTCGCGAGCCCTGCTGAGCCGGGCCAATGTGTTGCGGGTTGCCGAAGATGCCGGCATGCTCGACAAACTGGAGCCGGGTCAGAGCACCGACCAACTGGTTGATGGTTTGCGCAAGAAAATTCAGTTTGAACCCGCCGGCCGTGAAAACTTCTTCAGCCTTAAATACCGTGACGGTGAGCCGGAAGTGGCGCTGTCAGTGGTCAGTTCACTGCTCGAGATATTTTTCAACAGCGCTCGCTCTGACCAGGAAAGAGACACCCGCCAGGCCGTCGTGTTTCTGGATGAACAAATCAAGGTTTACGAAAAACGCCTGATCGCTGCCGAAAACGCCTTGAAGGAATTCAAGGTCAATAACCTTGAGGTCATGCCTAACCTGCAGCAAGACTATTTTGCGCAGACGGCAAAGGTTCAGCAGGCGCAGCAGGCTGCCCAGCTTGAGTTGCAGCAGACGCTGAACGCCCGGGCAGCACTGCGGGCGCAGCTTGCCGGCGTGCCGCAGAGTTTCAGCAGTGCTGACCCGAGAGCGGGTGGTGTTAACACCTTGTCTGAGCTTCAAAAGCGCTTGCGCGATGCCGAGGACCGACTGGGTGATTTGCGGATGCGCTATACAGAGCAACACCCCGACGTACAAAACACGGCGCGAATCGTTAAAGACTTGCAGGCTGCCCGCGAGGCGGAAAAAATTGAAATTGCCAGCAATGGCGGAGTTGCCCCCGGCCAGATTGTGATCCCGAACCGGGTCTTTCAGGATTTGAAAGTATCGCTGGCCAGTACCGATGCCCAGGTGGCGTCGTTGCGCGCCCGGGTTGCCGACGCCAACCGTCGTCTGGCTTCGGTCCGCACGCTGGCCAAAACGGTCCCTGAGGTTGAAGCCCAATACAAGCAGCTTAACCGCGACTACGAAGTCAACAAGACCACTTACGAGCAACTGGTCTCGCGCCGTGAGTCGGCGCTGCTGTCCGGAAACCTTGATGCCACCAGTGGCGCAGGTGATTTCCGCGTGGTCGATCCGCCCAAGGTTTCCACCTCACCGGTGTGGCCGAACCGGCCGTTCCTGTTGATTCTGGTCTGCCTGGCATCTCTGGCTGCCGGTTTGTTTGCCGCGCTGGTGCGATCGCAAAGCTCGCCAGCTTTTTATGATGTCTACTCGTTGCGCAGCGCGACTGATGTGCCGGTGTTCGGCTCGGTCAGTTATGCCGAAGGCGCTAACGGCACGGTGATGAGTGGCCTGAGTACGTTCAGCTTCTGGTTACTGGTGCTCGGGTATATCGCCGCGTTTGTGGTGGCGATCGGCTTGTTGCTGGTGGGCAAGCCCAAGGAGCCGGAACCGGCGTCACAGTTTTCTCAGTCATCGATCCTCAATGACTACCTGACACCGTCGCAGATCGGTGCGCGTCGCCCTGGATCGACAGACACCTCCTCCAATTCGAATCGGTCTCGTTAACCATGAATTTTATTGAGCGGGCTATCTCGCAGATCAAGCAGCCCGAGCCGGGCAGTAAGGAGGCGCTGCGGGCCGCACGCCCCGCCAAGAGCGCCGAGGGCAGAGCGCTGGAGAAGGCCAGGAAGTCGCGCCGCGAGATTCGCGCCCTGAAAGATGTTGCGCCGGTAGCCGAGCCGGGCGGGGATTCGATGCCCTCGCTGACGCCGGGCCAGATTCGCGAGATCGCCCGCGCTGAAACCAAACGCCGCCGGCAGCTTGAAGCCACCGTCAGGGCGGAGCGCAAGGCGAGCAATGACGCACTCAAATATGCCGACCCGGCCAATGACCGGCGAGTCAAGAACAACCCGAGGGTTGCCAAGCTGGAGCGCCGGGTGTCTCACCAGACCGGTTATCCGGCGGCTGAGCAACCCACCGAGCGTTTTGACACGGTCGTGCATTCGCTGGGCACCCAGACGCTTGAAGAGCCCGACGCCACCAGCACCCATTTTCTGGACTCTGAGACGCTTGCCGACACCCCGTCACAACTGGCTGAGCCGGTTACCCGGGTCAAGACGCCCAACCGGACCTCTGGCAAGGTACGCATTGACCTGAGTGAATTGTTCGCCGAGGGTTATCTGGGGGCGGAAGGAAAGGCGGGCTTGTTATCAGAGGAGTTTCGCCGGATCAAACGACCGCTGCTGGCCAATGCATTTGGCCAGGGACTGCCGGCTGCAGTCAACGGCACCCGCATCATGATCACCAGCGCATTGCCATCTGAGGGTAAGAGTTTTTGCGCGATTCACCTGGCGCTGAGTATTGCCTCTGAAGTCGAAAACAATGTGGTGCTGGTAGAGGCCGATGTTGCCAAGCCCAGCATTCTGAAGAAACTCAAGATTCGTCAGCGTAAAGGCTTGTCCAACTGGTTTGCCAACCAGAGCATGGATGTCTGTGACCTGACGGTCGCCACTGAGATTCCGGGGCTCAAGATTGTGCCAGCCGGAAAAGGGGCGCCAGATTCAATCGACATGCTGGCGAGCCGGGCGATGAGCACCTTTTTTGATGAGTTGGAGCGGGCGTATCCGGATGACTTGATCATCGTGGACGCGCCGCCGCTGTTGCCGGCCACCGAAACCAAGGTGCTGGCCACTTACATGGGTCAGGTGGTGGTCGTGGTCGAGGCGGGCGAAACACCGAAAACAGTGGTCGCCGATGCGCTGGAGATGTTGACCGATATTGAAGTGGTTGGATTGGTTCTGAATAAATCGCGCCATCAGCCTAAGAATGCTGGCTATGGTTACGGCTACGGTTATTGAGGTTGTCTTGCATACACAAAAACTTCTCCCCTTGACGCGACTCCACAAAACATTGCTGGCGGCTTTGGTATCGCCAGCACTGATCGTGACCCCGGCTGTGGCGCAGACTAATGCGCCGGCGGCGGCCGGATCTACCCAGACCAAACAAACCCCGGCGTCTGCCACCGGTTCGGCCAGCTCTGATCAGACGGGTGCTGTCATTCAAAACCGGCCCGACAGTTCCGGTGTGACCTTGATCGGGGTTGGCCGGCGCACGAATACCGAGCGCAGTCTGCAGATCATTCCGGGTTTCAGCGCCGGGTTTACCGCCTCGGACAACATCGATTTGTTGCCGGCCCAGCGACGCGAGGCGGGTAACCTTTTCGAGGTTACCCCGTTCGTTGAAGTGCGCGTCCGGCGACCTGGTTCCACCGCGGATCTGTCGGCATCGGTGCGAGCACAGAAATTCACTGACAGCCAGTTTGTCGATGACCGCCTTGACGGTAATCTCGCCGCCAGTGGTGATTTGTCCATCGTGGACAATCGCCTGCGCCTGCGCGGCGACGCCGATTTGTTCCGCATTGATGAAACCGGCCTGGGGGGTACCGCAGTAACCGGCGGGGCGCGCACCCAGAACACCACATTGTTTCGGTCACTGCGGGTTTCGCCGTATTCGGTCGGCCGGATCGGACTCGCCTCAGACTACGAGATCGGCTACGAGTACGAGTTAATCGACCGCGGCTTGCAGAACGACAGCAATCGGGTTTTTGGTGAAATCCAGAATACGTCGCTCGGCGACGGCCGGCTCGGTCTGCTGGCTCGCGTGGATGCCAGTCAGGTCAGCTACGAAAACGATTTCGAGTATGACAATATTTCCGGTCTGCTGGGTGCGAGCTGGGCGCTGACCGGCCGCTTCAAAGTTGGGCTGGGAGCTTATTACACCGCTATTGATGTGCTCGAAAACAGCGACGGTGAGAACAGCAGTGTTGGTCCGGCGCTTTACTGGGACTGGCGCGCCAGTGAACGCAGCGCATTTCAGGGACAGGTTGCTGATACCTACTACGGTGACAATATCGCGATCCGGTTCCGTCAGTTGTTCAAGCGCTGGGTGTTGTCGGCCAACTACCGCAAGAGTGTTGAAGACGGCAACCGGGCCAGTACTTTTTTGTTTCGCCCGATTGATTCCTTTGAAGGGTCTACGCGTCGCACCAGTGATACCCGCCTCAATGAATTTAATGCCCAACTGACCGAACGCGACCTGGATTTCAATTCGGGTTCCGAGTTGTTTGTGGCCTCAGTGAATTCGGCCCTGGTCAGAGACGATACCGTGTCGATCTCTGCCGCTCATATTCGCCCCAGAATTGCCGGGCTGGTCTCTTTGTTCACGTCTGACCGGTCAGCGGCCACTGAAACCTTCAGCGCCAACAGTGATCAGGAAGTAAACCAATGGGGCGGTTACGGCGTGGTTGACTACCGGATGAATTCGCGAAACTCGCTCCGCCTTGTTGGCCAGTACCGCCGCACGGATCTGCCAACCTCTGGTGAATCAGCCTTGTTTAACGGGGTTGACCTTTCCTGGCGATACAACCTGAACAGTCGCGCCTGGTTGCGTCTTGGTGTGCGTCATTCGATTCAGGACGGTGACGGCGGCGCGGACAGCTACAAGGAAACCGCCGGTACGCTGACTTACAACTACCGGTACCGCTAAGCTGAGTGCTTAGGGCAGGCGGGTCAGCGTGAGCGTCGACGGATAGTTGTCGCTGTGATGCAAGGTATGGGTGGCGACCGTGAGCTTGCTCGCCGCGCGGTTAAAGCCACCGCTCTGCAGGTTGCGCGCCAGGCGCGGGAAACTGCTGGCGGCGATATGAACCCGTAAGCGATGGCCGGTTTCAAAGCGATGGGCCATCGGCCTGACGGTGACATCCACCGCAACAATTTCATCCGGACTCAGCCAGTGACGTCCGCCGGGTTTGCGCAGACTGACCCGTTGTCCGCCTTCCTGAATATTCATGGAGACGCCTGCCGGTGAAACATCCGTCAGCCGGACAATCATGTCGGCATCAACCGCCGTGGATGACAAAAACAAGCGGGCGCTGACCGGCCCGGCATAAAGCGTCGGCTCGGTGAAAGCGTCGCTGGTAAAGACCAGCACATCATCGCGCTGTTCGATAGCAGCCTGATCGACTGAGCCGCTGCGGATAACCGCCGTGTTGGTGCAGCAGACCGGCCCGCCCAGTGAAGGCACAGGATTGTCGGGGTTGGCAATCCAGCCGGTGTGCGTGGTGCTGGCGGTTGCCACTCTGGCCGCAGTGTCCTGGTTCAGCGAAAGATTGGTTGGGCCGGCTGTCGTGCTTAGCCGCCACTTTTGTTCGATGGCGTTTGCAGGCGGCCATTGCCCGGCGGCACGCCAGGCGGTATCGCCCGGAGCCCGGTATGACACTGCCGGCAGTCGGCTCGTGGCCGGTTCTGTCGGCGCCGGGGGATTGGTCAGCCATTGCGAAAACCAGTCGTTGTAAACCGCTTGCCAGCCCGCCTCGGGTTTGCCGCCCGGCGGGCTTGTCTGCTCATGATTGCAGTGACCACCCGGACCGAGAATCAGCCGCTTGTCCGGTGCGGACGCATATTGATGAACGGCGATGGATTCGCCCAGTGTCTGGTCTGCCCAGGTATTGATGGTCAGCAGTGGGACAGCAAGCGGATCACCGTCCATGACATATCCCATGGTCTGCCAGGCGGGATCGTCCAGCGGTGTTGCGGTAAAAAAGCGCCAGGCGTTTTCGGGCGAATCAATCATGGTGGTAACCGGCAGGCGGCCCAGTTCAGTCAGGGGCGTCTGCGGGTCTTGGAACGGGGTGCGTACAAACGGCGCGTGCAGCCAGCCCCGCTTGGCCAGCCAGCCGTAGCCGGAGGCCAGTTGCAGGATGCCGCCTTCAAATAGTCCGAAATATCCGGTCCGGTTGTTGAGCCGGCCCAGCGCGCCACCGGCGCCGGAGACCAGCATGGCTGCATGGGCCGGATGCTGCAGACGGGCGAGTGCGAACTGGGATTCGCCCAGCGCCGAGCAGCCAAACGTGCCGACTTTGCCGTTGGACCAGGGCTGCTGAATGATCCAGTCCAGCGCGGCGCTGGCATCCGGGCCGACGCCTTGCCAGGGAATCGGCCGGCGGTGATCACTGTCTGCGGGCGGATCTGTTTCGTAACCGCGCAAGTCCACCGTGACGACAGCAAAACCGGCGCGCCCGAACTCAATGGCGGCCCGCAACGCCTCGCCGTATTCGGTCCGACCATACGGCAACAAGACCAGCACCGTGCCAACGCCTTGAGGGGTGCTTAAGGCGGCCTCTGGTAGCGCCAGAGAGGCCTGGAGCGGCGGTTTTCCCGCCACCGGGATGGCCACCCGTGGCGTGATTGATAAGTCGGCACGCCATGCGCGCCAGCGGTGCACCCACGGTTTGGCTGACTCATTGAAAAAATCAATGAAGTCGCTTGCAACAGCGGGCTCGGCGGGGCTAAGCAAGGCAAGTGTCAGTGTGCTCGACACGAGTGCCTGTACCAGTAACCTATTCACGGTAGTGTTCGGTTTATGAATCGTTTTTCCCCTAAGATTCAATCTGTTCCGCTTCATTGTTACACCCGGCATTGCGTCACAGGGTGGAACGGCGCGGCCCTTTGTGACATATTTCCTCCCTGAGTTCCGAGGATGGCCGGAAGATCCGGTGGCCTGCTTCGCAGGTGTAACTCAGGACTCAATCCAGTCCTTAACTGTTAACCAAAAAAGACGCTCAGGCGTCAATCGGGCGTGAGAAATCGCGCCTGAGCTCCCAGCCCTATGCTTAACCGAATCTGGCAACATCGTTATCAAGGTTTACTTGCCGCATGCTTGATTGGTGTGGCCGCCGCGATTCTCGTGATGTTGCTACCCGAACGCCAGCAGGCGTTCGCCCGTTTTGTACTCGCGCCGTCAAGTGTTCAGGGAACCGCCGCGCAGGGCTCTGTAACGTCTGCTTTGCTCGATGACCAGCGCATCGTGACGCGGGTATTACAGCAGATAGACATTGAGCCGCCTAATCCCCTTGATCCGCGTCCGGTGGATCCGATCGATGCCTTCAAGCGCAACTTCGGCTTGCGTGCGACGGGCCAGCCCGATGAGTTTGAAGTCAGCTACACCGGTCGCTCCGATGGTCGTGCACTGGAAGGGGTGTCGAGCTGGATTGATGCGGCCCGTTCGTTATATGGCAACACTGCCGGTAAACCGGACGCGACGCCGCAGACACCGGTAGCGCTGACTGCCGCGCAGACCAAAGAACAATCCTTGAGCCGGAGCGTCAACAGCGCACAGGCAGAATTGGACGCGGCCCAGCAGGCGCTGGCCCGGTTTGACCGCACTCAGGCAGCGGCGGCAAAGAAACTGACCGCGGCACGGGCTGCGCGCGAGCGAGCCCGGCAAGAGCAACAGCGGCAGACGCAGGAAGCCGCCGGTAACCAGCAGGTCTTGTCAGAGGCGCTGGCGAGCCGGCAGGCGGCCCGTCAGACCGCTGCGCAAAATCTGCGCGATTTGCAAGCGCGACTTGCCGCCGCGGGTCAAAGCAGTGGTGAGCAAACCGACCGCGCGGCGACTGAGCAGAGACTCGCCGAAGCCCGGCTGCTCGAGCGACAGGCCACCGCAGTGCGGCGCGAACTGGCACAGGTTACTGAACGTTCCGAGTTGCTGGCCAGCCGCTTGAGCCAGACGCCGGAGCAAATCACCGAAGTCATTTCGGCGCCTGCGCCTGTGGCGCCGGCGATCACCGCCAACAAAGCGCTGATCGCCCGTGAGCAAGCCACGCTGACCGAGTTGCGGGTTCGGTTCACCGATAACCATCCGGATGTGCGCCGGCAACTGGCCATCATTGCCGACCTCGAGTCGCCCGGTCAGTCGCAAGTGAGTCAGGCGCCAACGATCGGCGCGCGTTCGGTCACCCGGGGCAATCCGGTTTACCGCGAGATTCAGGCCGAGCAACTCAAGGCCGGCGTTCGCGCCGACAGTTTGCGTGAGCGTCTGAGCGAGATTGAAGCGGCGCGCAGCAAAGCGCAGGCGGCACTGGCCACAGACAAAAAGCAGCAGGCGTCCGGCCAGGAACGTCAGCAGGTTTTGCGCAGCGAGCTTCAGCAAAAAGTCGCCACGGCGCAGACTGCGCTGGCGGCTGCGACCCGCCAAGAGGAAATTGCCCGTGACGCGCTGGCCGCAGCCGGTAGTGGCGGAGCGGCGCAGGCGTTGGAGGCGTTGGAATTGCCAGCGCTAGTTGAGCCAACGCCGGATGAACTGGCCGCCCTCAAGCGTGAGCGTCAGACGCTGGCAGATCAATTGAATTCGCGCCAGGCTTCAAGACAGGAAGCCGGCGATGCGTTGGCGCTGGCGCGCCAGGAAACCGCTCGGATAAAAAACCAGCTACCGGTTGCCGACACGACAGGTGTTGCCAGCGCGGGTTTGCTGCTGGTTCAGGGGCCGCAGGTTGTCCCGGCGTTGAGTAATCCTTACCGGCCACAATGGTTGCTGGCCGGATTGCTCGGGTCTTTGCTGGTCGGTGCGTTGGTGGCATGCCTGCTGGGGTTGCGGCGAAACGCTTTTCATGACGTTAACGAGCTGGAGCGAATTACCGGCATGCGCGCACTGGGTGCAGTGCCTCGGTTTGCGTCGCGGGGTCGTGCCATTCGCGCGCTGTGGAGTGTGTTGATCTTCGCTCTGGTGGTTCTGTTGTACGGGTTGGTTTACCTCTTGTTTATTGCGATGGTCGAGAAAGGCGGCGGATGGTGGCCGATCGACTGGCCGGCGGTTAAATCGGCTTTGCTCAGCCTGGGGCAGAATGTATCGACCCAACTGGAGCTTGATCCAGCCTGGCTGAATTTCGGGAGCAAATCGCGATGAATTTTATCGAACGAGCGGTACGGGTGATGGAAGATGCCCATGAAGCTGCGCGACATAGCGATGCGCAGTCTTCGGCGCCAATTCCGGAAACACCAGGCACAGGCGATCTCGAAGTCGGCAACACCCGACCGCTGGCGAACGCGGAGCCGGCTGTGAGCACGGGGCCGGTCGCCGAAGTGGTCGAGCCCGATCAGATTACTGAAATCAACGAAGGCCATCTCGATACCGGTTACGACAACGATCTCGATGATGAAGCGATTGACCGCGACAATGTTGACACCTATACCGGCGCCGTTTTTCGGAACAGCACCGACCGGATCAGGGCGGCGCATGTGCGCGCGCTACGAGCCAAGATCGACGAAGTCGAAGCGTCGGTCGATGAGGCGTCAGTCGCCATGCCGTCGGGCACCGGCCCGGCCGATCAGACAGTGCCGGAAATTCCCACGTTGCCTGCGGCAGCGGTCGTGCCGGCGGTTGCCGGCGTTGCGGCCGTAGCCGGGGCTGTTCCGGCGACTGAGCCGGACAGCGTGACAACAGCCAAACAGAAAGCGGTGAGTGAGCCTCTGGCTGAAGAGCCCCAGGCTGTTGACTCAACAGATAGCAAAGCGGTGGTGCCCGCCGGGCCGGCGCCGGCGGGTGACTCACCCGTTACCGAACCCGTTCCGCTTGCCACTTACCGGCAAGGAGGCGGTAAGCTGAGTCTCAAATCGATTCGCGCCCAGGCCTATCTTGATCCGGACGGGCGTGAAGATCCGCTGCGCGAGGCGTTTGAGCCGATGGCCGATGAGTTGCTCGAGCAGATGGCCAGTGACGCGTCAGCAGCGACCCCGATGGGGCGCCGGATCATGGTCAGCAGTGCTGAGCCTGGCGCCGGCAGGAGCCTGTGCGGTGTGCATCTGGCCCTGAGTCTGGTGGTCGATCACGCGCAGACGGTGACCTATGTCGATATGGATTTCAACGGATCACCCATTGTGCCGAGTCTGGGAGTCAAGCCCGGTCCTGGTGTGGCCGACTGGCTGGATGGGGGCGTCAAGACAATTGATGCCCTGGTCGTGCCAACCGAACTGAACGGGCTTAAACTGATTGCCTGCGGGACGCCGGCGGCGGTGACGCGGCGCGGGCTCAAACTGGATCGCCAGTCAATCAATGCATTCTTACTGGCGATGAGCAGCCGGTTTCCGGATGATCTGGTCGTTTTGGGCGCGCCTGCCATTGTTGGCAATAGCAATGCGACAATACTGGCGAGTCTTGCCGGGCAGGTTGTGGTTGTCGTGGCTGCTGATCGTACGCCGCGCAAGACACTGGCTGAGGCACTGGGCGCATTAGAGCGTCATTCCAGAGTCTCTCTATTACTGAACAAGATGAAGATGTAAAAAATACCGGCGCATCATCAGCCGGTCGCGGTGACTGATTTCTGGCGAAGTATCGACTAGTTCCGTTCTTCAGTTTCCGACAGGCGGTACTCTCACCAGATCTCTCTTCCAAAGCCTACAGGCCTTCATTCAATGTACGAGCAACATTTCGGGTTCGATAGCAAGCCGTTCCAACTCAACCCAGATCCGGCATTCTTTTTTGCCAGTGCCGGGCATCAGCGTGCCCGTGCCTACTTGCAATATGGTTTGCACAAAGGGGAAGGATTTATTCTGATTACCGGCGAGATAGGCGCCGGCAAAACCACGCTGATGCGCGGCCTGCTTGATCAGATCGACCGTGATGCGATGTTCCCGGTCGAAATCACTTCAACCCAGGTCCATGCCGACGATTTCCTTCGCCTGTTGGCCACTGAACTCGGTTTGCAGGTGGCGGGTCTGGACAAAGCGTCCATGCTCAATCTGATTGGTAATGAGCTTGAGCGCAACTATGAAGAAGGTCGCCGGACGTTGGTGCTGGTCGATGAAGCTCAGAACCTGACTCGCGATACGCTCGAAGAATTGCGCATGCTGACCAACTTCAATGTCGGCAATCGTACGGTCATTCAGGCGTTGCTCCTGGGCCAGCCGGAGTTGCGTGAAACCATGCAGCGCGATGACATGACGCAGTTCCGTCAGCGCATCGTGGCGTCTTATCATCTTGGCCCCTTGACTGCGCCGGAAACCAAGCGCTATATCGGCTATCGCCTGAAAAAAGTTGGCTGGAAAGGCTCGCCCCGGTTTTCAAGCAATGTGCTCAGCCGCATTCATGAAATGTCTGGCGGGCTGCCGCGACAAATCAATTCATTGTGTGATCGCCTGCTGTTGACCACCTTCCTGAATGATTCTGATGTTGTTTCGACAAAGTTCTTCGACGAAACCGTTGAAGAGATGCGTACCGAAGCCGTTTCGATCACCCATGAGCCGACCGACGGCAGTCCCTCTTTTGATACCGGCGGCGAGTACCAATCCGTGACCAGCGGAGGGGGAAAAAAATGGTTCACCGAAATAAGCGACCGGCTCCGCACACTTGAGGTGATCAGCGCCAGGATCACTAAAGATATTGCACGCCTGAATGCCCGGTTCGCCGGCAACGGGGATAAACCCGTCGAAGGGTAAAGCCTGTCGTTCTCGTCAAAAAGCCCGCCTGTCAGCGGGCTTTTTTGTGGCGTTAGGTGTTTAGCGCTGGCGTGCGCAGACCTCAGATCTCAGTCGCGGCCAGGTCGGCAAGAATCGGGCAGTCCGGGCGGTTATCGCCGTGGCATTCGGCCACCAGGTGCGTCAGGGTGGCCCGCATGGTTTCCAGCGCGGCAATCTTTTCGGTAATCATGGTCAGGTGACGCGAGGCAATGTCTTTGACATCGGCGCTGGCGCGAGACTGGTCTTCATACAGCGAAAGCAATGCGCGGCAGTCTTCTATTGTGAAGCCCAGTGTTCTGGCCCGGCCCAGGAAGGTGAGTTTATGGATATCGCTGTCGGTAAAATGACGATAGCCGTTTTGATCCCGCGACAGACGGAGTAGCCCGATGGATTCATAGTAGCGAATAGTCTTGGCAGGCAGGCCGGATTTGCCGGCGGCGTCTCGGATGTTCATGGTCAGATTCCCGGTTGTACCCAGCGCAGGCGAAGCGCGTTGCTCAACACCAGAACACTGGACATAGCCATGGCCCCGGCGGCCAGCATCGGTGATAGTTGCATGCCGTTCAGCGGATACAACACGCCGGCCGCGACCGGTATCAACAAGGTGTTGTAGCCAAACGCCCAGAACAGATTCTGGCGAATATTGGCCAGCGTATGCCGGCTGATTTTGAATGCGTTGATCACCCCGCGCATGTCTCCGGACATCAGGACAACATCGGCGCTTTCAATCGCGACATCGGTCCCTGTGCCGATCGCGATGCCGACATCGGCGGCGGCCAATGCTGGCGCGTCATTAATGCCATCGCCGACAAATGCGATTTTGCCTCCGTCTTTACGAAGCGCCTCCAGGGCTTTTACCTTGCCTTCGGGCAGTACTTCGGCGATCACATGATCAATGCCCAGTGTTCGCGCAATTGACTGCGCCGTGGCCTGGTTGTCGCCGGTGATCATCGCCACTTGCAGGCCCAGGGCGTGCATGGCGTCGATTGCCGCCGGCGTGCCCGGTTTGATCGGATCGGAGACCGTGATGGCGGCGGCGAGTTTGCCGTCAATGGCGGCATATAAAGGGGTGTGTCCCTGGGCGGCCAGCTCAGCGGCCCGGTCTGTCAGTTCACTGATATCGATTTGCTCGCGCATTAGCCAGCGATCGGCGCCAATCATAACCGTGAGCCCGTCAACTACCGCACGTACTCCGTACCCGGTGAGCGACTCGAACTGTTCAGGCGCCGGGATGCTGAGTTCGCGCTCTTGCGCTGCCGTGACGATTGCGCGTGCGATCGGATGTTCGGAACCGGCTTCGACCGCGGCGATCAAACGCAAGACCTCGGCTTGATCAAACCCGCTGGCCAGATGAAGGTCGGTCAGGCTGGGTTTGCCGGCGGTGAGTGTGCCGGTTTTATCGACAGCCACGATACTGGCTTCATGCAAGGTTTGCAGCGCGCTACCCTGGCGAAACAACACGCCCAGCTCGGCGGCTCTCGCGGTGCCCACCATGATGGATGTCGGCGTGGCCAGCCCCATCGCGCAGGGGCACGCGATAATCAGCACGGCGACGCCGGCGACCAGCGCATGAGTCAGTGCCGGCGAAGGCCCGAGCAATAACCAGGCGGCGATCGTCAGCGCCGCGGCGAGCAAGACAAACGGGACGAACCAGGCGGTGATTTGATTGACCAGATTCTGAATCGGCAGCCGGGCGCTCTGCGCCTGTTCAACCAGCCGGATGATTTGTGCCAGCGTGGTGTCGCGCCCGACCCTGGTGGCGGCAAAGCTCAGTGTGCCGTTACCGTTGATCGTGCCACCAGTGACCGCCGCTCCGACCCGTTTTTCGACCGGCGCAGGCTCACCGCTGATCATGCTTTCATCAACAAACGAATGTCCCGCCGTGACTTCGCCGTCCACCGGCAGGCGCTCGCCGGGGCGCACTTGAATCGAGTCGCCGGTGCGAATGGATTCAACCGGCGCTTGCACGATCTGCCCGTCTTTTTGAACCCGCGCGGTTCTCGGTTGCAAGCCAATCAGTTTGGCGATGGCCTCGCTGGTACGACCCTTGGCTCTTGCTTCAAGAAAACGCCCGAGCAGAATCAGCGTCACGATAACCGCTGCCGCCTCGAAATAAACGGCTCTGGAAGCGGCCGGCAGGAGTGCGGGCAGAAACGTTGCCACGACCGAAAACGACCAGGCGGCCAGTGTGCCGATCGCCACCAGCGAATTCATGTCCGGGGCCAGCCGGAATAATGCCGGCAGGCCTTTGCGGAAAAACGGTGCGCCCGGCCAGGCCAGGACGAGACTGGTCAGCACAAATTGCAGAACCCAACTGTTATGAGTGCCGATTGTATTGGCCACCCAGTGATGAAACGCGGGGATCAAGTGCCCGCCCATCTCCAGTATGAAGACCGGCAGTGTCAACACCAGGGCGACCAGGGTCATGCGTTTGAGGCCGGCGGCTTCCTGAGACTTGCGCGTGACCGTGCCTGGGTGGTCGTCAGCCCGGACCTGCGCCGGGTAACCGGCGGCGGTGGCAACCCCGGCAAGGTCGTTGGCGCTGATGCTGCCGGCCAATACCGTGATGCTGGCGGTTTCGCTGGTCAGATTGACACTGGCATCAATTACGCCTGGTACGGCGGTCAGAGCTTTTTCTACCCGGGCGACACAGGAGGCGCAACTCATGGCCGAGATCTCCAGCGTGATCCGACTGGTGCGGGCCGGGTAGCCGGCGAGTGTCAGCGCCTGCGCCAGCGCCTGAGGGGTGGCGGTCCCGGTGACGGTTGCGGACTCGGTGGCCAGATTTACCTGACTGTTCGCCACGCCACGGGTGGCCGCGAGTGCTTTTTCGGCGCGCCCGACGCAGCCGGCGCAACTCATTCCGTCGATTTCAAACGTAAGACTGACTGTGGATGCCATGATCGTTAGCCTGATCGGGTTGACTGATTTGTCGGAACTATGATCATAATCATTCCAGTCACTGGAAGGTCAAGTCTTGTCATTGTGGTCGCCTCAGATCTCCGTCAGAGCGTTGACAAGCCGTAAGACCCCTCCTAAGCTGACTCGGTCTGGAGGCGTCTGCGACATGGTTCACTCCCTGAATATCACGATCAATTCGGTCGAGGTCGCCGAGCAATCGGTTCGATTCAGGTTGCCTTTCCGGTTTGGCCAGTCAACGCTCGATGAGGCGTCACAGGTTTTTTTGCGGGTCAGTGTGAGCGCTGCCGGCGGCCGGACGGCGCAGGGGCTGGCAGCATCGCTGCTGGTGCCCAAGTGGTTTGATAAAACGCCGGACAGAGCAGACTCCCTGAATATCGAACACTTGCGGCGTGCGCTCGAGCTGGCCGCGCAAGCCTATCAAAGCGACAAGACGCGGCGCACCGGGTTCGGCCATTTTGCGCTCCATTATGAGCAGGTGCTGGCCGCCGCAGCGGCCGAAGGTATCAACCCGCTGACCGCGGGTTTTGGCCCGGCGTTGTTGGATGCCGCGATTGCTGATGCCACCGGCCGCCTGGCCGGCTTGTCTTTTTACGAACTGGCCCGGCAGAACCTGCTGGGATTTGATCCGGCGCAAGTGGTGGCGGATCTCGATGCGTTCGAGATTGACGCCTGGTTGCGGATGCTGCGCCCCAATCACCTGATGGCTGCCCGCCATACGATCGGGCTGCTTGATCCAATCGAGGCCCTGCCTGAACCGCACCGTTCGACCCGCGACGGATTGCCTGAAACCCTGCCTGACATCATCGAGCGTTACGGTCATCGCCACTTTAAGCTGAAGGTGTCGGGGGATATCCGTGTTGATCTGGCCCGTCTGGAGCAAATTGCGGCGGTGCTCGACCAGTCGCCGCAGGAATATCTGGCCACGCTTGATGGCAATGAGCAGTTCGACGAGATCGAACCGCTTGAACAGTTGTGGCGGCAGATGGAGGAAACCCCGAGACTGGCGCGTTTGGTGCGCTCCATCGGGTTCATTGAACAACCGATCAGGCGTGCTGCGGCGAAACGGCTTTCCGTTTGCGCCCTGGCCCGCCGCAAGCCACTGGTGATTGATGAATCGGATGACTCGCTCAATGCCTTCACCCAGGCTCGCGAGCTGGGCTATAGCGGCGTGTCATCCAAGCTGTGCAAAGGCTTGTATAAGTCGCTGATTAATGCTGCGCGTTGTGAGGCACATAACCGGCAAGGCGGGCATTTATTCATGACCGCAGAAGATCTGAGCAACCAGGCCGGGGTGGCGGTACAACAAGACCTGGCGCTGGTCAGCCTGATCGGGCTGAACCATGTTGAGCGCAACGGACATCATTATGTTGACGGTTTTGCCGGTAGTCCGCCGCAAGTGCCAGAAAGCTTTCAGCAAGATCACGGCGATCTGTATAGCGACGAGTCTGGCGCGACCCGTTTGAACATCAGAGGTGGGCAACTGCCAATCAGGTCGCTGGACTGTCCAGGATTTGCGCTGGGCTATACGGCCCGTGAGGCGCTACTCAGTTCACTGCAAACTCAGTTTCAGTCGTACTGATCATGACGCCGCACCCAGGCCTGGGTAAACGGTAGTGCCGCTTCGTCGCGTCCGCTGGCGGTCAGGTCCAGCAAATGATAGGTGCCGTTAATCATGTCAAGGCCTCGGCTATAGGCTGAGTAGGTATGAACGACCGAGCCATCGGCAAGTCTGCTAAAAGCGCTGATGCCCGGCATTTCTTCGCCGAACCCGCTGCTGCCGTAGTTGTAGCCGTTGGTGGGGCCGGGCTCGTTGCCGGCAAACGTGACTCCGAAGTCGGCATTGAAATCCGAGTCGCCGCTGGATGCCCAGTCAAACTGCCAGCCCATCCGGGCACGGTAGGCGAGTAAACGGGTGAGCGGGGCGCTGGAGACGCAGAAGAAAGCGGTGTCCCGGGCCGCAAGATGCACCGAGCTGCCATTGAAACTGTCGGCCCAGAACGAGCAGCTCGGGCAGCCTTCCTGCCAGGTTTTGCCAAACATGAAGTGATAAATCAGAAGCTGACTGTTGTCGCCAAATAACCCGGTCAGTGTCTGTTCACCGCGCTCTGTGGAAAATCGGTAGGGCTTGTCTACCAGCACGGCCGGCAGCGCGCGCCGGCTGGCATTGAGCCGGTCGCGCTCGCGGGTAAATTGTTTTTCTGCTGCGAGCAGGTTCTGACGCGCTATCAGCCAGGTATCTCTGTCAACGATTGTCGGGTCAGCCATGATGTTTCTTCCAGAGTTGATTTAGCCGGCTGAGTGGACAAGCTCACTCAGTTTTGTGAATGATTCGCTCCAGCCGCCGCCAACGCCGCGTCGGCCTGCCTCGCGCACAATGGCCTCATGGATCAGCCGCACTCTCGCGCCATCGGAGGTTGCTTCAAAAGTGACGGTTACTTGTGAGGGTTGAGTCGTGGTGATATTGCCGTCGCTGGCGGTACGCTGGTGGGTCCAGCTAAAGACCAGGCGACGATCCGGTTCGATCACGACATACTGGCCAAATAACGCGTCCTGCGCGCCGTCGTCGGCGGCGAACGTACAACGCCAGTTGCCGCCGACCCGAAAATCGATTTCAATCGATCGCGGCGGTTTGTCGGTCGAACCGAACCACAGGCGCAGTTCATCCGCCGATGACCAGGCTTGAAAAACCCGCGCCGGCCGTGCCGCGAACAAGGCTTCAATCACGACAGGCTCTGCGCCAGGCGATGACATCAGCAGCGAAGAACTCATGGGGTGGATTCCAGGTGTTTTGCCAGCGCAGCAAAGCGGGTGTGCCAGAAGCGCTGGTATTGGCTCAGCCAGTCGGTCGCTTCTTTCATGGGCTGCGCCTGCAAGCTGCAATACCGGCTGCGTCCCCGCTTGCTGACTTTGACCAGGCCGGCGTCTGCCAGGATTCGGACATGTTTTGAGACAGCCGTCTGGGAGATTTCAAACGGGGCTGCGATCTCTGACAGCGTGATTTCGCCCTGGCTCAGTCGTGCCAATATCGCTCGCCGGGTGCCATCACCTAATGCCGAGAACGTCTGATCGAGTTTGCTCATCTGCTTGTTCCAACCGAAGGAATTGCGATTGACTTTATCGCCGTTCAGGCGGATAGTCAACCAAATGGTTCAGTAATTATCAGAGAGGCATTCCATTGAAACTATATTCAGCCAAGGCGCCCAACGCTTATCGAGTCACGGTTTTTCTGCGGGAAGTCAGCCGGTGGGCGGACGCAGTGCGTGCTCGGCCCAGTTGGGCATGGTAACGATGGCTTATCAGGCCCGTCTTCAGGCAGTGGCTTGTCGGATATGCGTGTTAATAAATTCCAGGGTGGTTCTGGCCCGGGCTTCGAGCCCGGCGTCGCTGGCACTACTGACCGGATGTTCTATTTGCGCAAATGCATAGTCAGGCAGGCCGAGTATTCGGCTCATGAGTTCGGCGGCGCTCACAAACTGTTCTGTCATCACACCCGCTGCCGGAATGCCGGCGGTTTCCAAGGCAATCGCGTCATGCAAACTGCACGACGAGCAACTGCCTCAGTCGCCCAGCCCTGTCACGCCGAAGTCCCAGTGGCTGGCTGACTCAATCAGCGCGGCACCGGCAGGCGCGCTGTAGTTCGGTTTGACCAGCCACTGCACCTGGGCGACGCCCGCCTCGGTCAGCAGCAGGCGTTCAAGGTGGGCGAAAAACCCCTTGGTGCCTTGCTTGCCGTTGGAGATAAAACCGACTGTTTTGCCGCGAAGCCCTGACAGCCGTGGGGCCAGGGTGTGTTTCGCACTGTTTGTCTGGTCGGTTGGGTTCAGCACTTGAAACGCCATGAGTGTTGCTCCTGGGTTGGGGGTATTAGTTTGGCAGGCCTGCTGGCGGCGCTGGTTCGCAATCGATGCACACACCGATCGGTGCGGTGACGGCGCGACTTTTCGGGCCCAGCCAGGGCGGAATGACGGCACCAAAGCCGCCGGCGGGGCCGCCTGCGGCAATCACCAGTAAATCATCAGGGGAGTTCAGCGCGGCGTATTCCGTCTCGCCGCGACCTTTAATGACCGCGCGCTTGCCGACCTCGGCCCATTCGCTGCGCTTGATGCGCGCCCGCTCAAACAGAAACCGGGCGACATCTTGTTTGCTCCAGCCGGCTTTTTCCAGGTGGGCGCGGTGTTGCGCAGCGATGATCACCGCGTAGTTGCCGGCCCAGATCGAGTAGTGGCGCATATTGGCGCGAATCTCGGCGGCGAATGTTTCGAGTATTTCTTCCGGCTCTGTGGTCCATTCATTCATGATCTGGCGCGGGCCGCTGGCCGCGAAGACGGTAACCGATGAGGCACCGGGAGGCATGCCGCGTTGTTCGGCAAGTGGTTGCCAACTGGTCTGTTCTTCGTCTTCAGCAAAGCAGAAGCTGATCTTGCCCGGGTGGCCGAGGGTGGAGCGGTCAATCGCGCCGGGGCGCACATCCATGATGTTGATCAGGCCCAGGCGAATTGCCCGGCCAATTGCGGCAGTAGCCCGGTCGCCGCCGCCCAGCGGATTAAAACTGGTGGCGGCGCCGATCTCCTGGCGAACCGGCCCGTTAAGGACAACCATGATGGCGCATCCGCCCGTACTGGCGGTTGCGCCGTGCAATAGAAACTGCTCTTGCAGCATCGCTGACCAGGCCGTCGCGACCGCCGGAAAGTGCATCGGCAGGCAGCCGGCCATGACCGCATTGATCGCGATTTTTTCGGCGGTGATGGGTTTCTCCCGGACGGGTTCAAAACCGATGATCTGTTCCGGTGTCATCAGCGACCATTCCAGGCATTCGCTCACAGCTTCGGGCGTCGGGGGGACGATTGGTAATCCGTCCGTCCAGCCGTTACGGTGGTAGAGTTCCTGAACCGACTGGATAGTGGGTTCGGTCAGCATCTGCGAGGCAAGCTTCATGGTGTGTCCGGGCCAGTCTGTTCCAGTCAGGATACCAAGAACTCAAGCGGAAGACCGTTCATCATGAATCAACCCCCTGGACCCGGCGGACAGCAGGCAACGGTGACCGCCGGAAAAGCCAAACCTCGCGGTCGATTTCCGCATGTGCGCCGGGCCGGCGATTTCCTGTTTGTATCCGGCACCAGCTCGCGTCTGCCAGACAATCAGATCGCCGGTGCGAGTGTTGACAACATGGGAACGGCGACGCTGGATATCCGGGTGCAGACCCGGGCCGTGATTGAGAACATCAGAGATATTCTGGTCAGTGTTGACGCCGACCTCTCTGATCTGGTTGAAGTCAGCAGTTTTCTGGTCAGCATGAATGATTTTGCGGGCTACAACGAAGTGTATGGCGAGTATTTTGGTTACGACGGCCCGGCGCGAACGACGGTAGCAGTCCACCAGTTACCGCATCCGTTGTTGCTCATTGAGATCAAGGCGGTCGCTTACAAACCGCTGTAACAGCGCTCGCCTTAACTGCGCCGGGGTCGGTACAACACCACTGACAAGTCGTCGGGTTTGCATGGGCCGGCGGCCGGGTTGCCGGCCATGGTCTGCGTGATGGTTTGCTGAAGTCGTTCGGTGACCGCTGGCAGGCGGCCCGTCCGTACTGCATCACCAATGGTTTTGGTCATGGCGTTGTCCAGCAGGCCATCGCTGGCGACCACCACGGTATCCAGTTTGGCCAGGCGGGTCGGTTCGCCTACCTCGACCTGCATGCCTTCAACCCCCAGCAGATTGGACACCAGGTGACGCGCCGGATGCATGATGGATTCGGTTTCGGTCAGTTGGCCGGCCAGTTCAGCAAAACCGGTCGGTGAGTGATTAATGGTTTTGAGTTTGATCTTGCCTCGCTGGCCATAAACAAGACAACCTGAGTCGCCGGCGTGATAGGTGCGAATCGACTCCTCAGTGACAACCGCGACGATCAGGGTTGTCGCGGCACCGGCCTGCAAGCCGATGATGCTCTGATGGGCCAGTTCAAAACCGTTGAGAATGCCGGTGTGCGCAGCCTGCACTGTCGCTGCCCCCAGCAACGACAGTTGCAGCATTTCAATGGCAATTTTTGAGGCATCTTCGCCGCGCGGGTAGCCGCCCACGCCGTCGGCAACCGCCAGCACGCAGACTGTTTCGCTCAGCTCGAAAACGGCCGCGCTGTCCTGGTTTACCGGTTTGGCCGGAGCCGCCTGCGAAAACAGGCCGAATTGTCCGGCGGCACATGAGCCGGTTATCAGGCGAGGCTCAGTCTGATTGACCAGTAGATGGTCTGCACCTGCCACCGGTGGCGATGGGGGAGAGGTCATAGTTTGTCTTTTCAGGTCGTAACGACAATATGCCACAGTGCGCTGCGCAAAGCGGGTGTTCCGGCCCAGGCGCGGTGCAGAACCAACGGGTCGCAGCGGTTTGTGATTCAATGCAACGATGAATCTACTCAGGCAGGCTGTGTTGAGCAGCCCTGAATATCCGTACGACCCGTACAGCGCGCCGGTCAAACTCGATCAGAACGAGGCAAGCGAAGACTTTCCTGATGCTTTGAAGCAGCAAGTCATGGACCGGGTCTCGGCGGCGCCGTGGCATCGTTATCCAGACCTGCATGCCCGCGAGCTCAGCCAGTTGATTGCCCGGCACGACGACTGGCCGGCTGCCGGTGTGGTGGTCTCAACCGGCAGCAATGTGATGATTCCCTTGCTGATTCAACTTACCGCGCTGCGCGGCAGGGTGATTACCACCAAACCCAATTTCGGTCTGTATTCGCTGGATGCTGGTCTGATGGGAGCCTCGCTAATCGAAGTCGCGCTGAATGACGACTTTTCGATGGATGTGGACCGGGTCATTGAAACGATTGACGACACGCCCGGCGCGCCCGGTGATGAACCCAACGGCATCATTTTCGTTTCGCAGCCGCATGCCCCCACCGGAACCGTTGCGCCAGTGCAGGAGTTGGAGCAGTTGGCACAGGCGGCGCAACACTGGCTGCTGGTGATTGATGAGGCTTACTATCAGTTTGCGGGTAGTCACGCGGTAGATCTGGCGCGCCGTTATAACAATATTGTCCTGCTGCGAACTTTCTCCAAGGCCTGGGGGCTGGCGGGTTTGCGACTGGGCTATGCGCTGGCCGGAGAAACGGTTGCAGCCAATCTGCGCAAACTGCTGCCGCCGTTCGGCGTCTCGACGATGCAATTGGTCAGTGCCTGTGTGGCGCTGGAGAACCCGGCTTATATGCGGGAGCGGGTTCGCCGCACGGTGGCAGAAAGAGTTCGGGTGTCCGAGGCGCTTGCTGCCCATCCGTCCTGGCAGGTGATACCGTCTGCAACCAATTTTGTGCTGATTAAAACGCCAGACGCTGCGCAGGCTCATGCCCGGCTGCTGACCGCCGGTGTGCTGGTGCGTCGGCAGGACAAGTTGTTTGGTCTGGCCGGGTGTCTTCGGGTCACAATCGGAACGCCGGCAGAAAATGATGCGTTTCTGAAAGCGGCGATGCAGGCATGATGCAAACCTTACGATTCAACCCAATTCAAGATGGAGTTAACCATGGCAACGATTGAACAGAAGCTTACGGCATTGAACCTGACGATTCCCGAGGCCGCTGCGCCCCTGGGCAACTATGTCGGCTACACCGTTTCAGGTAATACGGTTTACGTATCGGGCCAACTGCCGCTGCAAGATGGCGCGGTTGCCGTGACCGGAAAAGTCGGCGCGGATGTCACGGTGGAGCAGGGATATGAGGCTGGCCGTATCTGCGCGATCAATCTGATTGCCCAGCTTCGCGCCGCCTGTGGCGGCGATCTGAACCGGGTGGTCAAAGTACTGCGGCTGGGTGGGTTCGTGAATGTGGCACCGGATTTTGTTGATGCACCCAAGTGTATAAACGGCGCCTCAGACTTGTTTGTCGAGCTGTTTGGTGACAAGGGGCGGCATGCGCGTTTTGCGGTTGGCGTGGCGACGCTGCCTGCCGGCGCGGCTGTGGAAATCGACGGCACCTTCGAAATTGCCTGAGCCATGACAACCCTACGTTATTACGGCTGGTCCGGTCTGTCGGTCCATACCGAACAGGGTACGCTGGCGTTTGATCCCTTCTTTCGGGAGTATTGCGGCGCGAAGTGGTTTGATTTGGCCGACTTTGCCGCGATCGATACGATTTGCGTCACCCACGGCCATGAAGAGCATTTTCTGGATGTGCCCGTCATTGCCAAGAAAACCGGTGCCACTGTGGTCGGCCCGGCGGCGGTCAGTCGGTTTCTGGCCCGGCGTCGCGGGCTGCCAGCCGAGCAGCTCAAAACGGTCAATGCCGGCCAGACGCTTGAGATTCCCGGATTCAGGATATCGGCGTTTAACTGGCAGCACCGGGACATCAATCTGCTCAAGGCATTAAGCAAAGCGGTTTTTCACGGCAATGCCACTCAGTTGTCATGGGCGTGGTCGAGCGCGACCTCGGCGCCGTTCTATGCACCGTATACGGGTTATCACCTGGCGCTTCCCGACGGCCTGACGGTGCTGAACTACAACGAGGGCTTCAATTCCAAGATGACCGATGCCGAAATTCAGGCGCTCGGCAAACAGTTTCACACCGATGTACTGCTCGCCGGGATGCAACTGGATTTTGTTCAGGATCTGGCGCGCGGTGCCAGGGCGCTGGACCCGGGCCTGATTGTGCTTTACCCGCCGCATGACAAGTTTCACGCGATGATGGGGGTTAGCTCTCGACCGTGGCAGGAATTCCTGGACGCTGCCCGTAAGGCTGTGCCGAATGCCGAAGTGGTGATTGCCGAGCCGGGTGACTATATCGATTGCCGCAGCGGCGAAAAGCGATCCGGTTAAGCGGGATCTGTCACCGCCAGTGAACAGACGGCTGTTGCGTCAATCTGATGACTGCTGAGCGTCATTCGGATTAGCGGGCGGCCGCTGGCCGAGTCTGCCGGGATTGCGATCTGGCGGGTCTGGCCGGTCAGCCCCACTTGCAGATTTTCAACCCCAAAAGACAAACCGAGTCCCAGGGCTTTGACGCAGGCTTCCTTGCGTGTCCAGGCGGTCAGAAATGCTTGGGAGGCGGTTGCCGCGCTGGATTCGGCCGACCCGCTCAACAAGGCATCAAGTTCGGTCTGTTCGGCGGCGGTCATAATGGTTCTGGCGAGAGAGCGAAGCTCTTTGGTCTCGAAGGTTCTGAACTTTTCGATGTCTACGCCGATCGGACTGGTATTGCCGATGCCCAGCAGGGCAAGGTTGTCGCTGTGCGACAAATTGAACTGACAGTGCGCTTCAGGCAGGGCGGGCTTGCCCCAGTGATTGGTCGTATAGCGAATCGCCGCGGCGTTGATGCCGGTTTTCTCAGCCAGCCGGTCACGAAGAAACGCATGCGCGATCCGGTAGTGGCTAGCTAAACGAGTTGTTGCGAATTTTCGGGCGCGAGTCAGTTCGTCCGGACTAAGTGCCTCGAACCGGCTTGCGGTGGTGTCTACCTGGTCCATGTCCAGCCACTGCACGGCAACTCCCGCTGAAGAGAGTGCCGGCAGTTGCCGGGCAGACCAGTCCATGACGGCTTAGCGTCCGCCGAACAAACGACCCAGGAACCCTTTTTGAGGTGCGGCCGGGGCTGGCTTGGACTCTGGTTTGAAGTCTGCCAGCGGGTCGTCGTCTGTCGGCTGAATGCTGTCATTGGATGAAGCCAGATGGACCGGCGATGACTGAGCCTCAGAGTTGCCCAGATAGCTCGAAGCCAATTGCTTAAGCGTGCCAAACACCATCAGCCGCGGGTTGCCCCGGATACCGCTGAGGGCTTCAAGGCGATCCATCACCTGCATTGCCTGCAAAGAGGTACCACCGAGATCAAAGAAGTTGTCGGTCAGTTCGAGTTCTTCGGGGCTGTCCAGGCCCAGGACTTTGGTCCAGATCTCGGCTAGTGTTTGTTCGTTCGCTGAGCGTCCGTTGGTGGGTGCAGCCGGCTCGGACCCCGCTGCTGACTCGGAGAGAATCCTGGCTTCGCTGATCAGGCTGTCTGCTTCGGGTTCGTCTGTTGCCAACGGGTCTGTTCCGAGCGAGGCCGGGTTTTCCGGGGTGGACGTATTGCCGAGCGGCAGGCTGCCGCCCGGTGCCATGCCGGTGTCGGCATCCCCGGCAGGCGCAGTCGGGTGGGGTGCATCGACGACTGCGACCGTCGGCTCGCCGCCAGTATCTTCAAAGGAACTGACCGGCGTGAAATCGATTTTGTCGCCCAGTTTTGCGTGTTTGTCTTCGGCGTGCGCGACCGGTGCTGTCGTTGCTGTTGAAGCGATCGGTGCGACGGCGGCCGCTTTGTGTACGGCCTCTCTTGAGGGCGCCTCACGGTGCATGCGCGGCAGCAACCGGGCAATCGTCATATCGGGATGCCGGGCAACCGATTTGAGCAGGTTGGAGAACCGACGCCGCAAAGCCCTGGCGGTTGTGCGTCGGTACAAGTCGGTATTAAAAGTAATGCCGCCTTTCAGACCGTCGTTGCCGTCCAGTAACCACAAGCCGAGGTCTTCGGTCGCGCCGCGTTGAAAGACCGGAATATTCGAATGCTTCAGATCACCCCATTGACTGGAGCGGTCGCGCGCTTCCTGAAACGAGAACAAAACCTGGTAGTCGAGTTGACCGGCATCGCCGATCTCGGTCGCCAGTCGCTCAAACGGGACGCTTTGATGCTCAAAGATGTCGATGACTTCATGGCGAACATGGTTAAGCCAGTCGGTGAACGGCATATCCAGTTGCGGTTTGAGATGCAGGGGCAGCAGATTGTTGAAGAACCCCATGAGTGATTCAAACTCCGGGCGTTCGCGCCCGCGCATCGGTAGCCCGATAACAATCTGTTTGTCAGTGGCCATATCGCTCATCATCAGCGAGTAGGCCGCAAGCATCAACATGTTCAGAGTCGTGCCGGTGCTTGAGGCCAGTTCGCGTAACCGGGTGGCCAGGCCGTCGGACATATCGATCCAGACGGTTTCGCCGTCGCCGGAGCGCTGACCGCCGCGTGGCATGTCTGAGGGCAGGGCTTCTGTTTTGGGTTGCCGCGCAATTCTGTCGACCCAGAAAGCAACCTGCTCCCGGCAGGCGTCGCTGGCCAGCCATTGTTTCTGCCAGTGCGCAAAATCAATATAGCTGGCCGCTGGCGGGGTGGCCGCGGATGGTTGATCGGCTGAGTAGGCGTTCGCCATCTCCTGATAGAGCACATCGAACGACCAGCCATCCCAGACCATGTGATGAGCCATGAAAAAGAACACATGTTCCTGTTCCGACATCTTGATCATGGCGCCCTTGAACAACGGGCCATCGACAAGATTGAACGGCACGGCAATCAGTGAGTCGAGTTTGCGCCGCAAGGTGATCTCAAGACGCTCGGCCGGTACGTCGGTCAGGTCGGTCAGGGGCAGGCGAACCGGCACGGATTCGAGCACACGCTGGATCGGCGCACTGTCTGCATTGGCAATCACAGTACGCAGACTCGGCTGGTTCGCGACCACAGAGGCCAGCGCCCGGGTAAACCGGGGCAGGTCGATTGGCCCTTTGAGCCGGTGGGCGGAGGGCACGTTGTAGACAACCCGTCCGGGTGACATCTGCTCGACAAACAAGACCCGTTGTTGCATGGGTGTGAGCGGACCTTCGGTCTGATCGGCCTGCGCAATGACCGGCAGCGGATCGGTTTTGACGGTGTTTGACTGAGCGCCAGGCATTGCGGCGATCCGTGCGGCCAGCGCAGCGGCGGTGGGCGCCTCGAAGATGGCCCGCATCGGCAGTTTGATCTGCAACTGGTCGTTCAGCCGGGAGATAACCCGTGCCGCCAGAATCGAATGGCCGCCGACGGCAAAGAAATCATCGGTTGTGCCGAGGGTTGACTGGTTAAGCGCATGAGTCATCGCTTGAACCACTTGCCGCTCAAGGTCGCTGGCCGGGGCAATGCCGGCACTGTCGGCCGGATTCAGCTTGCCAGACTCCAGTTGGGGTAAGGCCTTCCGGTTGATCTTGCCGTTGTTCAGCAATGGCACTTCATCAATGACAATGAAGTGTTGCGGAATCATGTATTCAGGCAGTGTCTTACGCAGCGCGTCGCGCAACACTTTTTCGTCTGGTGCGTCCGGGGCAACCAGGTAGGCAATCAGGCGTGTATCGTCAGCGCTGATCTGCTGGGTGGTGACAACCGCGTTTTGCACGGCCGGATGGTTTTGCAAGGTGGCTTCAATTTCACCCAGTTCGATTCTGAAGCCTCGCAGCTTGACCTGCTGGTCCAGGCGGCCCATGTGTTCGAGGTCGCCCGTCCATGTCCAGCGACCAAGGTCGCCGGTCCGGTACAGCCGGGCTCCGGGCTCGCTGCAAAAACTGTCCGGCATAAAGCGCTCGGTCGTGAGCAGTGGCTGGTCGTGATAACCCAGCGTGACGCCGGCGCCGCCAATGACGATTTCGCCCGGGACTCCGATCGGGCAGGGTTGCGCTCGTTCGTCAAGCACATGTATTTGCGTATTGGCAATTGGCCGGCCGATCCGGATACCAGAGCCCGGCTTGCGGACTCGCCATACGGTTGACCAGATCGTTGTTTCGGTCGGGCCGTAAAGATTCCACACCGAGCGGCAATGGCGCAACAAGCTATTGGCCAGATCGGGTGGTAGCGCCTCGCCACCGCATAAGGCTTTGACCCGCCGGTCTTGCGGCAAACCCGCCTCGAGCAGCAGTCGCCAGGTAGAAGGCGTGGCCTGAACGATTGTGGTTTCGGTTTCAGTCAGCAACGCCAACAGCGCGGCGCCATCGCGGGTGGTTTCTGTATCGGCCAGCACGATCTGCGCGCCCACGACTGGCGGCAGTATTAATTCCAGGACTGCGATGTCAAAACTGAGCGTGGTAACTGCGAGCAGCCGGTCATCTGCGGTAAGCCCCGGCTTGCGGGCCATGCTGCCCAGAAAGTTGACAACCGCCCGATGCGGAACCCGGACGCCTTTCGGTCTGCCGGTTGAGCCCGAGGTATAGATCAGATAGGCCGGATCGTTTGCCACGGCGTCCAGCGAGCTGGCCGGTAGCGGCGTGCCGGGCAAGGTGGCGATTTCATCGGTGGGGTCATCCAGCAACAGCACTTCCCCAATACCAAGGTCCAGTTCGGCAACCGTATCGAGCAGGCTGATCACTAACTCGATGCCGGCATCCTGCGCCATCATGGCCAGTCGCTGAGCCGGGTAACTCGGGTCAAGTGGTACATAGGCGGCACCCGATTTCAGCACGGCCCATTGCGCGATAATCATGCGCTCATCGCGCGGCAGACAGATGCCGACAGTTTTGCCTCTGCCGATCGCCCGCTGGCGTAACGCCCGCGCGAGTTGATTGCTGCGTTCTTCAATTGCCTGGTAAGTCAACGAGTTCAGCGCGCCGGATTCCGCATGGCGCGTGACCAACAGGGTGCGATTGGCATGGGTCTGCGCACTGGCTGACAACCAGGCGCCCAGGCTTTCATAGGGAGGCAGATCGGTATCGGTTGCGTTCAGCCTGGCGATCGCCTGGGCTTGTTGTTGTCCAACAATATCAAGAATAGCGAGCGGCTGGTCAGCCTCGGTTGCCATTTGCCGGAGCAATGAACGCAAACCACCCATCCATAACCGAACAGTCGCTTCATCAAATAAGTCAGTGTTGTACTGGCACTCCAGAGACATCTGCTCGCGGGTCTGGGAGATGTTCAGGAACATCTCGAAGTTTTCCGCCTGTCTTGGATTGGACAGGATTTGCGCCCTGGCCCCACCGAAGTCGAGATCGGCGCCATCCAGGGCCTGGTCCAGATTGAACATGACGCTGACCAGTGTCGGCCGCGCCGGATCCCGTTCGATTGGAAGTTTCTTGAGCAGACTGCCGAACGTATAAGACTGGTGGTCAAAGGCTTCGAAAACTTGTTCCTGTACCGTCTTGATGCTTTCGCGCGCGGTCTGGTTCAAGTCCATCGCCAGTCGGATCGGCAGCAGATTGACGCAATGCCCGACGAGCGAATCCGAGCCGACCGCAGACTGGCCTGCCGACGGAATCCCGACAACCAGATCGTCCTGACCGGACAGTCTGGCCAACAAGGTGGCAAACCCGGTCAATAGCACGGCGAAAACGCCAGACTTGGCCTCACTGGCGAGTTGCCGGATCTGACTGACTTGCTCAGCCTTGATCGCCAGGTCAAGCCGGGCCGAGGCAAAACTTCGCGAACCGGGCCGAGCCTGACGGGTTGGCAGATTGAGGCTCGGCGGAAGCGACTCCTGATACTGGCCCAGCCAGTATTGCTCGTCTTCATCACTGGCCTCATTACTGGCCTGTTCGGCGGCCAGTTGGGCGGCATAGTCAGCAAACTGGTCCGCCGGCGGGAGCTCGTTCGCGACTGATTCGGCGGGCTGGTTGCTGATCTGACGTCGATACAGGCTGGCCAGTTCCCTGAGCAAGATGCCAAAAGAAAATCCGTCGCAGACAATGTGATGCGCCCCGATGATCAGCGCGTGTTCATCCTCGGCCAGTGAGATCAGTCGGGCCCGAAACAATGGGCCGCTGACCAGATCAAACGGCGTGGCCGATTCGGTTGCCAGGAAAGTGGACAACATGGTGTCGGCTTGCGCGGAAGAAATCTGCGTCAGGTCTTCGAACTCAAGCGGGGACTCCTGGTTCTCCTGAATGACCAGTTCGGTACCGTCTTGTCCGAGCACCGCGCCCAGGATGTCATGACGTTGAACGAGTGCACTGATGGCGCGCTGCATTGCCGGCCCGTCCAGTTTGCCCCGGAACGCGACAGTCACAGATTCGTTAAACGCCAGTGAGGCAATCGGATCGAGCTGGTCGGCCAGCCAGACTTCCCGTTGCGCTTCGGTAGTCGGAATGACGGATTGAATTTGCGCCCCGGCAAACGGATCAAAATCCACTTCAACATAACGAGCCTGATCAGCAGGCGTTGGCTCCAGGCCGGAGGTGGTGTCGTGGTCAGGCATTGTCTTCAATCCTCAGGTACTTACCCGGCGCATTCGGGTTGGGAACAAACCAGGCCGGTTTTCCATTGTGGTCGCGGCCAAGGCGCGCGCCGGGAACCGGTGGGCGCCGGGCGTCAAACAAGACGCCTGGCTTACTGCCCCGGCCTGGCAGGAACCGGCCACGCTGCAATTCGGTCACGCAGGCGATATAGGCTTCTTTGATCGCGTTGATGTCTTCGTCGGTGTGTGCGGTGGTCATGAAACTGGGGAAGCCGTCCAGGATATGAATGCCGCGCTGGCGCATCATCGGGAACAACAGTTCCTGCATCAGGTGATCCGCCGTAAACGTGATTTTCCAGAATGAACTGAAGTGGCGAATCTCAACTGGCGCCCCCACTCGCTCGGTGAATTCATTGAGTTCACGGGCGAAAGCCGTCGTGCGCCGGTTCAGGTTTTCCTGCAGTTCGGGGCCAGCGGCTTTCAGGTGTTTCAGTACCGCGTCGGCCGCCGCGAGTGCCAGCGGGTGGCGGACAAACGTGCCGGCAAAATAAGTCACACCCACCGTCGGCACGGAATCATCACCAAACTGCCAGGTGCCTCCGTCCAGTGAATCCATGTATTGCCGCTTGCCGGCAATGATGCCAATCGGGAATCCACCGCCGACCACTTTGCCGTAGGTGGTGATGTCGGCCTTAATATCAAACACCGCCTGGATGCCGGCCGGGTGTGTCCGGAATCCGGTCACCACTTCATCGAACACCAACACCACGCCGGTATCACTGGTCAGTTGTCGCAACTCCCGCAGGAATTCCACCGGCTGAAAATCAGGCCGTCGGCTCTGCACGGGTTCGACCAGCACGGCGGCAATATCATCGGCATTGTCGCGGATGACTTGCAGTGATTCCGGCGTGCCGTATGGCAATGAAATGACGTTTTCAGAGGTGTTCGGCATGATGCCGGGGGCGGCGGGAATGGCGCGATGATTGCGCGCTCCTCTGACAATGACTTCATCAAAAATGCCGTGGTAAGCCCCATCAAAAACAACCACTTTCGGTCGCCCGGTGACCGTGCGCGCCATGCGTGTGGCGCCCATCACAGCTTCGGAGCCGGTGTTACAAAGCGCTGCCCGGTCGGCGCCGGTCAGCTCACAGACGCCGGCGGCTACCGCGCCCGCCAGAGGATGCTGAGGGCCGATTTCATAGCCGTTGTCGATGGCCTGGCGAACCGCGTCGGTAACAAACTGCGGCTGCCAGCCGAACAGATTCATGCCGAAACCGTTCAACGCATCAATGTACTGATGACCATCCAGATCCCAGAAATACGCACCTGCCGAGCGTTGGGTCACGATCGGGTAGGTGATTTCTTTAAGAATCGGTTTGAAGCCATTGACCACGCGCGGATCAGCCATCTGATCCCGGTGTTCCTGGGCATAAGCTTTTGAGCGGGCGGTGCGCTGACTGTATTGCTCAATCAGTTTGCTGACGCGGTTACGCTGGTCTTCGGTCAGTTCGGTCTTGTTGGTCTGGATGCGGGCGATCGCGCCAAAGGCTTTCGATTTGGCTGGTTTGGCCGGTGCACTCGAAGCCTGAGCTGATTTAACCGGGCTTGCCGCCGTCGTCGCGGGTTGTTGGGCGGCAGCAGGAGGTGAATGTTCTGTCAGGTAGTCGGCCAGCCGCGCAATGCTGTCGGTTTCCTGCATCAGTTGGCGGAAGCTGACTTCGGTTCTGAATGCCCGTTGCACTTGCATGGCGATCTGGGTCAATGACAGGGAGTCCAGTCCCAGCTCGGCAAAACTGACCTCATCATCGTCAGCCGTGAATTCCAGGCCAGAGGCCTGCTCCAGCAAGCCTCTTAACTGGTCGTTGACCGGGGTAGCGCTCACGGCCGGTTCTGCTTCAGCGCTTACCGGGTCCGGCATGTTGCTTGTTGCGGCAACGACCGCGACGGTCTGGCTGCCGGCCGGGGCAGCATCAAGCCAGTGTCGGGTTGGCTCAAATGGATAAGTCGGCAGGCTGATCCGGCGGCCGCTGGTTGGCAGAGCGCCCCGGCAGTCGAAACCAGTGCACCACAACTGGCCAAGCATTGCAGCGAATCCGCAGGCTTCCTGATCAGGGCTGTCGGCAAACGCGGCAAACGCGGTCGGGGTTGATTTGTCTGCACCGCGCAGTGTCTTGATCAGGGCACTCAGGCTTGCGCGCGGGCCCAGTTCAAGAAAAACCGGGTTGGAGAACTGAGTCTGCGCCTGCATGATGGCCGGCGCAAATTGCACGGGTGAGCGCAGTTGATCCGCCCAGTAATCGGCGCTGACGGCCTGCTCAGCCCCCAGTGTTTCGCCGGTGCAGGTGGAGATGACGGTCAACCCGGGAGCGGCCAGGCTGACGCCGGCGCATGCTTGGCGGAAAGCGTCTGCCGCCGGCTGCATCATGGCCGAGTGAAACGCGTGTGAGGTCTGCAATACCCGGCAGGGAATTTCCTGTTGTTCCAGTTGTTTGGCGAATGCGTCAATCGCCTCGGTAGTGCCGGCGCATACAGCGCTGGCCGGACCATTGTTGGCGGCAAGATCCACGCCTGCTGGCAGCATTTTGCGCAGTTCGTTGGCCGATAGCCGAACCGACAGCATTGCGCCGGCGGGCTGGTCTTGCATGAGTGCGCCGCGCCGCGCCACCAGCCGGGCGGCATCGGTGTCACTCATGATGCCGGCGAGCACGGCAGCGGCAAACTCACCGATGCTGTGACCGATCATGGCATCCGGCTCGAAGCCGGCGGCCATCAGGGTTCTGGCCAGCGCGAGTTCCAGGCAATACAGCGCGGGCTGCAAAAATTCGGTCTGCGCCAGAGCATCGGCATCATCGCTATCGAGCAGCAGGGTTTTTAAAATGCCAGGCCTGCTCAGGTGCGGGTCGACTTGTGCGATGGCGGCGCGATAAGCCTGGTCAAAGACCGGGCTCGTCTGCATCAAGCCAGAGCCCATCCGAACATATTGCGAGCCCTGCCCGGGAAAGACAAAGACCAATGGACGGGTCTGGCCGGCCGGAGAGGCATCGGTTGCCCGAATCGGCTGGTTCAGTTGGGCGGCCGCTTGTTCGAGACTGGTGGTACAAACTGCCGCACGCCAGCGCATCGGCTTGCGGGCAACATGCAAGGTATGGGCGACATCACCGAGGCTGACCGTCGCGGCGTCTGCGGCAGTCAAGGCCTGACCCAGTTGCCGGACCGCGCGTTTCAGCGCAGCTTCAGAGTTTGCCGAGACACGCAGAACCGACGGCGTTTCCGTGTCAGCGGCTGATTGAATCGGCGGGGCGCTCGGCGGCGCTTCTTCGATAATCAGGTGGGCGTTGGTGCCGCCAACGCCAAACGCGCTGATACCGGCACGGCGGGGTTGTCCGTCTTGGTGAGGCCAGGGGATTGCTTCGCTGGCAATCCGGAACGGGCTGCCGTCCAGATCGATTGCCGGATTAAGTTGTTCGAAGTGCAGCGTGGCTGGAATCAATTCATGCTTCAGTGCCAAAACCGTCTTGATCAGCCCGGCTACGCCTGCCGCGGTAACGGTATGACCGATATTGCTTTTGACCGAACCCAGGGCACACCAGGGCTGTGCAACCGTCTCGCGCGGGGCATAAACCTGCTTCAGACCATCGGTCTCGATCGGGTCGCCTGACGGGGTTGCCGTGCCGTGGGCTTCAACATAGCTGATGCTGCGCGGTGAAACCCGGGCGCGCTTGAGTGCCTGGCGAATGACTTGCGCCTGACCGGCTGCGCTGGGGGCCATGAAGCTGGCTTTGCCGCCGCCATCATTGTTGATCGCGCCACCCCGAATAACCGCGTGAATCTGATCGCCATCGCGCTGCGCATGCGAGAGTTTTTTCAACAAGACAACGCCCGCGCCATCGCTGAACACGGTGCCGGCAGCCTGGGCATCAAAAGGTCGGGTGAGCCCGTCAGGCGACATCATGGCGCCTTCCAGGAACAAGTGACCACTGGCCGGCGGGCAGGTAATCGAGACGCCGCCGGCCAGGGCAGATTCACATTGCCCGGCCAGTAAGCTGTCGCACGCCTGAATGATCGCGACCAGCGAGGTTGAGCAGGCGGTATGCACACTGATTGCCGGTCCGGTCAGATTGAGCCGGTGGGCGGTCCGAGTCGCTATGTAGTCTTTCTCATTGCCCAGCATGACGAGGAACTCGCCCAGTTGTGCAATCTTGTCGGGGTGCGCCGCCAGATTGTTCTGACGATAGCTGGCGTTATACATGCCGGCAAAAACACCAACCGGCGCATCGGGCCGACTGGTCTCGTCCGGAATGTAGCCGGCGTCTTCCAGGCAACTCCAGCACAGTTGCAGAAAAATGCGTTGCTGTGGATCCAGCAACTCTGCCTCCCGGGGCGATATGCCGAAGAAGGCAGCATCGAATTGGTCGGCGCCGGTCAGTATGCCGCGGGCCGGGACGTAGGCGGGATCATGACGCAGAGCTTCCGGCAGGCTGGGGTCGAGTTCGTCGCGAGAGAACTGGTGAATGGAATCCACCGCGCCGATCAGATTGTTCCAGAACTGTTCGATGGATTCAGCGCCTGGCAGGCGGGCAGTCATGCCGATGATGGCAATGGCGTCGTCGTCGCGATCGGTGTCCGGGGTTGCGGTGCCGGGCCCGGTTTGCGTTACCGGCGGGTGACTGGCGTCGTCCGGAACCAGGGCTGCTGCCAATCCCCGGGCAGTCGGGAAGCTGTAGAAATCGCCAACCGGACAGACGATGTCGTGCTGGCTTCGTAAGGCGTTGATTGCCGCAATTGCCAGTAGTGAGTTGCCACCCTGGTCGAAAAAGTGATCGGTGCTGGCAAACTGCCCGGTGTTGAGTACTTGCGCGAAGACTTTTTGAATTGTTTCTTGAACGGACTGGCGTGTCTGTGGCGTCTGCTGCCCGGACGTCGATGACCGCGCTGCGGCCGGTTCACCGGGACGGCTGCTGTCAGCCGTGGCGGGTGCCGACTCTGTTACGACAGCCGCAGCCGGTGCCGTAGTCGGTGTCTGCGCGGCCGTCGGCAATTGCCGGCGATCCAGCTTGCCGTTGGCGGTCAGTGGCAGGGCGTCGAGTGCAATATAGTCGGCAGGTTGCATATAGCCGGGTAGTTGCGCGGCTAGGGTTTTTTGCAAGGCGGCGGTATCGAGCGAGGTGTTTTCTTGTGCAACCACGTAGGCGACAAACCGAATGCCGGTGGCCGGGTCAGTTTCGGTCACGACTGCGCACTGGCTGACACCCGCCGCTTGGGAGATCACCGCCTCAATTTCGCGCGGTTCTACCCGGTAACCTCTTATCTTTACCTGGTCGTCAGCACGGCCGACAAACTGGAGGTGACCGTCGCGGTCCAGCCGGACCAAGTCTCCGGTGCGATAAAGCAGTGGCGGCCCTTCGCCAAACGGATTTTCGATAAAGCTGCGGCGGGTCTGGTCGGCACTGTTCAGGTAGCCCTGGGTCAGTCCGACGCCGCCAGTCAGTAATTCACCGACTACCCCGGCTGGCACCGGTTGCAGGGTTTCATTGGCAATGGCTAACCAGGTTGCCGATATTGGGCGGCCGATTGGAACCTGGGTGGCATCGTCAGCCAGCGCGGTGATCGTGTGTGTTGTCGTAAACGTGGTTGATTCGGTTGGGCCGTAGCCGTTGATGAAAGTAGCGTCCGGCAGTGCGAGCATTGCGCGGCGCATGTGCGCTACCGACAAGGCTTCGCCGCCGGTCAGGATCTGCTTCAGCCCGGCCAGGTGTTGAGGGTCGTCATCAATGATTGTGTTGAACAGGGCGGCGGTGATCCAGGCGGCGTTTGCACCATGCCGGTTGATCGTAGTGGCCAGATCAAAACCGGTCGGCAGCGGCTCGGTATACAACACACAGGTGCCGCCGTTAAGCAGCGGGCCCCAGATTTCCAGGGTGGAAGCATCAAAACCCAGCGGTGCCGCATGCAACATCGACACGGTTGAGTCCAGTTGCATGAAGCGGGCATTGCTGACCAGGCGCAGAATTGCCTGATGGCTGACGCAGACGCCTTTGGGTTTTCCGGTCGAGCCGGAGGTATACATGATGTAGGCCGTATCAACCGGGCGAATCGCCAGATGGGTCGGTTGCTCCTGCGTGCCGGTCAGGCGCGACACCAGCGGAGCCAGGCCATCGATCGTATCGTCGTTCAGGGTGAGGGTTTCAATTTCCTCGCTGAACAGAGACTGGTGTTGCTGTTGGCAAATCGCCAGACTGGCCCGCGCATGTGCCAACATGAATCGAATGCGCTCGGCCGGGAAGCTGGTGTCAATCGGCAGGTAAGCCGCGCCGGTTTTCAGAATGCCGAGCATCGCGGCGATTGTGGCCGGGCCACGGCCGACAGCCAGCGCAACCACATCGCCTGCGCCAACACCCAGGCGGGTCAGTTCGGTCGCCCAGCGGTTAGCCGCAGAGATCAGTTCGGTATATGTCCAGTGACTGGTCTGATGGCCCGGCAGCGAAAACCTGAGCGCGATCGCCTCCGGCGATTGCTCGGCCTGGCGGGCCAGCGCACCTGGAATATCGGTTGGCCCCTGATAAGCCCATTTCTCCAGCGACCCGTGCTCGTTCAGTGCGCGCATGGGTGCCGGGTCAACCAGTCGCAAGTTACCCAGTGGCATGTCGGGTTGTTCAAGCATGTCGCTCAGCGCTGCGCAGGCGTTGCGCAAAAACTGGCGGGCGGTCGGCTCGTCATAGATGTCGCCGTGAAAATGCAACTCAAGCGAGGTCTGGCCGTCAGTTTTCAGACTGCCGATCAACCAGTTGGTGGGCCAGTCAGGATGGTGTCGCGTGAGTGACTGGGTCATTAACAAGTCGATCGCCGGCAGCGTTTTCTCGCCGGCGCCGGGCCTTTGTTCGCGCTGGCGGGCGGTCTCACGTTCGATCAGCTGGCAAAGCTGCGAGCTGGTCAAGTCATTCTGACAGGCAAGTTGCAGGCCGATAGTGGTGTCAGGATGGGCTGGTGATGCCGGCCGCTGATTGGTGAACTCGACGCCCGCGGCGACGGTCGGCGCACCGGTGTACCGATGGACGGTCGCGACCCAGGCACTGCGGGCCAGGCTCTCCAGTGTGACGCTCAGACTTTGGATCCGTTCCTGAAGGTCACTGGCTTCCCAGTTCAGCGGCTCGATGATGCGCTGCCAGCCATTGGCGGTGTCTGAGGGGCGGGCGCGTAAGCAGGCCTGCAAACTCATGGGACGCGTCGAATCGTTTTCCACTTGGGAGGATGATCTAGGTTGTTTCAAAAGTCTGTCCGAAAAAAAACATGGACGCAGGCCTGGTCAGTTACGCCGGGCGCGAGTTGTCATTCTAGGAAAACCGCTGATTAGCGCCGTGTTCAAACGCACACTCGAGTCGCACCCGCCCGCTTGCCCCGGTTATGTGATGCAAACGCAGCAGACGCAGTGAGTGCATCAAGCGATTCGGTCACATTTCCGTAAAACCCGGGTTAGCCCGGTTACTGCCCCTTGGCCCGCAGAACAACCTGGATGGTTTCGAGCAGAATAATCAGATCGAACGCCGGGGAGTTGTTCTTGACGTAGTACAAATCGTATTCTAGTTTGCGCGCGGCTGCTTCATCCGTATCGCCGTATGGCAGTCTTACCTGAGCCCAGCCGGTAACGCCCGGCTTAACATTGTGGCGCAGTCCATAGTAGGGGATCTTCTCCTCCAGCCGGCCCACAAAATAGGGGCGTTCAGGCCGGGGACCGACAAAACTCATGTCGCCTGCCAGCACGTTAAAGAGCTGGGGCAGCTCGTCAATCCGGGTCTTGCGCAGAAACCGCCCCACCGGGGTGATTCGCTCATCGGCGCGTGAGGCCCATCGGGGTTTGCCGTCCTTTTCCGCATCCTGACGCATTGAGCGGAACTTCAAGATTTCAAAGGGCTGGCTGAATTCACCGCAGCGGGTCTGGCGGAACAGGATAGGGCGGCCGGTCTCGATCAGAATGGCCAGCGCAGCAAGCAACATGAAGGGCGAGGCAATCAGCAACAGACCGAGCGAGAAAATCATATCGAACGCCCGCTTGGCCAGTGCCCGTGAGATTGACTGATCGAAGCCGTTGTTAAAGACGAGCCAGCTGGTCCGCAAGTGGTCAATCTTGATCAGGCCGAGTTCCTGTTCATAGAACGACACCAGGTCTCTGACTTTGTAGCCTCGCAATCGAAGCTGCAGCAGCAGTTGCATTGGTACCTGACCGTTGCGGCGATCACGGCTGGTCACGACGATCTCGGTGATGCCTTGCGCTTCGATTTCGCTGGAAAAATGCTCGGGTTGTAAATCGATGTCTTCCGGGCTGGGCGATTTGACCAGATTGGACAACGGCACCATGCCGGCAATATTGGATGACAGTTTTTCGTTATTGGCTTCCAGCATCGCCAGCAACTCGTTCGCGTCTGATTGGTCGCCGACGATCAAGACTGTCCGGCCAGGCCGGTTCAGGAAGTTGGCTTTGTGAGCCAGCCAGCGAACAGCCAGTACACCGCCCACCGCAACAACTGATGCAATTGCAAAAACGCCGCGTCCGACCTTGGCGTCGGGTAGAAAATAAAAGACCACCGTCAGCATCACCAGCGAAACGATGTAGGCCATTAACAGGCGTTGAACGGTAACCCGGAATGGCTCGTCGAGGGTGTCGTCGTACAGACCGAATGCTGTCATGGCCAGCAACATCAGCCCGGCGAAGACCAGACCGTGCAACAGGGGAACGCCGATGGCTTCGCCGAGTCTGAGCTCGAATCCGATTAGCATTGAGCAAACCAGAACCAGCCCCTCTGCCAATGGCAGCATCGAGAAGCGACCCCGAGCATAGTGGACGACAGCACCCATACCTGATTCTAGCGGGTTGGCACAGGTATCACGCGCCTGTTCTCAACGGCGGGTGTCCGACGATTTGTAGGGGGGGAGCGATGCCTGCGACGAGCCGAGCAGATCACTGAGCCAGCCGCCGCCAATCACGTAGGCGATGAATACAAATGGTATGGCAACGCCGGACGCCCAGACGCTGATGAATGGTGACCAGAAACTGATCAGGCCGGCAATCAGCATGGCAATCGCGTTGCCATAGATAAAGCGTGCAGAGGACGGCGCGAGCAGCAGACAGATGATGCGCGGATCAACCTGGGACGGGTCGAGCGTCGGAGCGATACGGACCCGGATCTGTTCGCGGGCCACTTCAAACAAAGCGGGCAGCATCATCCACAGCAGTGCCACCATTGTTGCGCCGGGGCGCGGTGCTGCGGCCGCTACTTCCATTGCGGCCCAGCCGAAGATCAGACCCATCATCATCTGGCCAGAGGCGCCCATGCAGACTTGTGAGCTGTTACGCCAGGGCAGCCGAAACGTGTAAAAACTGCACCCGGCAATTGCACCCAGCGTGGGCAGGAATACCTGCATGACATCGATCATGGAGCGAAACGCCGGCCCGCCTGAGAAATCAGCGTTCAGGCTGATCGTGATGATGCCCAGCATTGCTGGCACGACCAGGTACGACGGGCTCATGGTGGAACGCACCGGAAACCGGTCGCCCAGTCCGGCCAGGGCCAGAGGAGTCAGTGAAACCGCGGTCGCAAATCCGACTGTGAGAATCGCGCCGGTATAGTCGAAAATAAGATCGGCTGGAATGCCGATCAGGATCGGCACGACAAGCACCATGACGAACGGGCCTAACCGGTTGCGCCAGATGCGAGCCCGCTGCGGCGGCAGCCGCCACCAGAGCAGACCATTGAACAACAAGACGATGCCGATGCCGGCGAGCAATGGCGATGCACTTGCCGGCAGCGGCAGCAGATAAAACGATACCAGTAGCAGCGCTACAGCGAGGGAGATGCCGCCAGCTCCGACGGGTGTTTGCGAATGAATCTTGCGGGGTTTCAATTGAACAGCCAGACGCCGGACCATTGGTGCTGTTCCGAGCATGGCAAGGAGAGCAACAAAGAATGAAGCGATCAAAAGCAACTTGAGCGACATGCGGGCTGGGTGTCAGAGAGAGTGCGTTAAATGGGCTGGCGAGTATGACATGCGTGTGTGGCATTTCCGTGTTTTATGGCACGGTTCGTTGACCCTGTTTAACGAAACAGGACATCTTTCGTAAAACAGGTGTTTCTCAAGCGGTTGCTTTACAACTCAAGCCTCACACAGTGTCTGGCGATCAATGACGATGTCATTTCCAGGCAATAGCTAAGAGTGTAAAAACTATCGACGATGCGAGTGTTGGCTGGCCTAAGTATCCAACGAACTTGTCGGAAGCGCTGACATGTCAGGCTGGTTTAAGCGCAATCATTGCAACCGCATGTAACGATGCTATCACCGTGACTTGCAGACGGGGCAGTTGGGATCGCGCGGAATGTTGATCTGATTGATTTCCATCGTGCGCGCGTCAAGCAGGATAAGTTTGCCCAGCATGGGTTGCGCGAATTGCCCGGCGACTTTAAGGGCTTCCGCCGCCTGCATCGTGCCGATGATGCCGGTCAGCGGCGCGAACACGCCCATCACCGCGCAGCGAATATCTTCAACGTCTGTGCCGCCTGGAAACAGGCAGTGATAACAAGGGGATTGCTCGTTCCGTACATCGTAGACGGCGAGTTGTCCGTCAAACCGGATTGCTGCACCGGATACCAGCGGAACACCGGCGCTGACACACGCCTGATTGATCGCATGACGAGTGTCGAAATTGTCGCTGCAGTCGAGCACGACAGTCGCCGCTGCGACCTGATCCAGCAAGGCTTGTCCGGCCAGTCGTTCGGTGATCGATATGACCTCGATGTCCGGATTGATTTCATGCATTGACTGCCGGCCTGAGATGGCTTTGGGCTGGTCGATCCGGTCGGCGCGATGCATGATCTGGCGCTGCAGATTGGTCAGGTCAACGACATCGCCATCCGCCAGCACAATCGAGCCAATACCGGCAGAGGCGAGATAAAGCGCGGCCGGGGAACCGAGACCGCCGGCGCCGACGATTAACGCCCGGCTTTGCAGCAAGCGCTCCTGGGCTTCGACGCCTATTTCATCGAGCAGGATGTGCCGGCTATAGCGGAGCAGTTGCGTGTCATTCATCACGGTTTTCTCAAATTGTTGGGGGTGGATCAGGCCAGCGGTTCTTTATCAGCGGGTCTGTGATTCATTTGGCCGCATTTATTGTCAGTTGTGCCGACACTAGTGAATAACCGCCTCTGAATTCTAAATCTGTTCGACGACTGCCGCGACATGACCGCTTCGCTCCGTTCTGAAACGCCCCAATCCTCAATCGTCAGTTTCTGGCTGACCCGCTGCGTCGTGTCGTTTCAGCGTGTCGTCAACTGGGTCTGTCTGCTGGTGTTGCTGGCGGTGGCGATCGGTGTGACTCATTGGGTCTGGCAGACCAGTTCCGCGCTGACCTTCCAGGATGATGCTGCGCAGACACTAAGTACCGCGGCGCATCTCTACCAGGGTCATGGTGTTGCCACCTCGGTCTTGTATTACGACTCGCAACTTGATCAGTCGGCGCCGGCTCGTCAGACCGTCTGGCCGCCCGGACTGCCTTATTCGGCTGCGGCGTTAGCCAGGCTGACCGGCGGGTCGCTCGAATCGTCAGTTGTCGCCGTCTTGCTGGCCGCCCACCTGATAACCGCGCTGGCTCTGGCGGCGATCGTCTGGCTTGCGCTCGGGCGCGGCCAGATAACGCCGGTATTGCCGACGGCGGTTGCGGTTGGCTGGGCCATCTATACGCCGGCACTGCTCAATGTCACCCGTGGCCTGGCAGAGCCGTTGTTCCAGGTCTTTGCCATTCTGGCTGTTCTGGCGCTAATCAAAGCGGCCCGTCCTTGCGAAACGCCGGCCTGGCAGCCGGCAAACGGGTCGCCCACGCCGTATCGATTCTGGCTATTGAGCGCCGGTATTGCGGTTGCTGGCGCGGTGTTGAGTCGGTACCAGGCAATCGCCCTGATCGGTCCGCTGGCGGTTGCCGCATCGCTGGTGCCGCCGCCTGGAACCCGGCTTGCGCGCCGCCTGATTGCCAGTCTGCTGGCGGTTGCGCTTCCGGGTGCGGTCGCAGTCGGGCTGTTGACCCGGAACTGGCTGATTACCGGTTCGCTGACTGGCGGGGCGCATTCAGATCAAGGCCAGACGCTGGCTGAAGTGGCCAGTCGAATCGCCTGGTTACCGCAGGCATGGCAGATGACCGGTCTGGCGCTTCTGCTCGCTTCTGCACTGGCGGCGTTTGTGTTGGGAACGACCTTGTGGGTGCGCCAGTTTGACGTCTGCCGATCACGCCCGGCGGTGTTTGGGCGGCGGTTGCGGGTAGCGCTGGTGTTTTGCCTGCTCGCTTACGGCGCCAATATCGGACTGCTGGCCGGTTTGAGTCTGGTTTCGACGGTTTATGTGATCGAATTACGGTATTTGACCGTGAACAGTCTGTTTATGGTTGTTCCGGCCGTTGCGATGGGCTTGTGCAGTCTTGGTCTGATCGCCCGTCTCAACCGGGGGCATCACGCCCCGCTGGTGTTGACCAGCGTGATTGCTGCCGTGGCAATGTTGCAATTTCTTGCATTTCAGTCGCCTATGCTGGCGCGGATTGCCGGCGCTCAACCCGGCATGATCAAGGAAATACTATCCACCCATCAGATTCAGGGTGAGTCGGTATTGGGCTGGCTGCAACGAGATCCGAACCAGGGCTCGGCATTGCTGACCTCGCATGCCCATGGTCTGAGTCTGGTGTTAAACCGGGCATTGCCCGCGACCCGTACGGTCATTGGTGTCCCGTTACCCGTCTATACCAATAAGGTGTGGTCCGGCGGTGAAATTCAGGCTGCCGCGCAGCGCCATTCGGTACATTACGTGCTGGCATTCAGGCAGATGCCCACCTGGGTATTTGATGACCCGGTGAATCAACTGGTCAGCAAGCCTGAAACGGCACCCCGCTGGCTTGAACCTCTGCTCGTCACTGACGAGTTATTTCTCGCAAGAGTGTCCTTGCCGATGATTTCGTCACGGTGTGTGGCGCAAGCTTCAGTTAAGGTAAGCACGCATGCCAATCGGGCATGCCATGACTGATCGAGTGAAAAAACAATGACTTTGCCGCAAATCCTGCGCATCTTATGGGCTCGCCGAAAAACGATTCTCGGATTGGGCGGACTGCTTTTTGCACTGGCGCTTGCCGTCAGCGTGTTGTTGCCCAAGACTTATAAAGCCTCGGCTGACGTGTTGATCAATCTGGGCTCCGCTGATGCGATATCGGGTACGGTTGCGCCGCATGCGGCGCTGGCCGCCAAGGTCGCGACCCAGGTTGACGTCCTCGAGAGTCGACGGGTTGCGCTAGTCGTGGTTGATATTCTGCGAATGGCTGAAGACGAGCAGTGGGTCAGAGAGTGGCGTGACGATACCGACGGGCGCGGCAGCATCAAAGTCTGGCTTGCTGAAAAACTGTTGGAAGACTTATCGGTGCGTGCCGATGCTGATGGCAGCATTATTCGAGTTAATTATCAGGCTGAGACCGGCGCACTGGCGGCGAAAATCGCCAATACTTTTGTCCAGGCCTATCTCAATACTGCCACGGTCTTGCAGGTTGACCCGGCTCGCCAGAACGCAGAGTTCTTTGCCGATCGGGTGGAGACTGCCCGGGTCTATCTCGAGAACTCAAAGAAGCGTTTGTCGGACTATCAAAAAGCCAACAACATTATTGATGTCTCTGATCGCTTTGATGTCGAGAACGAACGGCTGGCTGGTTTGTCCCAGGAATTGGTGCAGCTCGAAAGCCAGGCTGCCGAAGTGCGGGCGCGCCAGCCCGGCAGGAACGACCGCGCTGCCTTGCCCGAAGTATTGTCCAATCCGGTTGTGCAGAGTCTGCGTCAGCGACTGGCCGATGCCGAGGCGACCCTGAGTCAGCTATCCAACCGCCTGGGTCGGCAGCATCCGACCTACATCGCGCAGGTATCCCAGGTCAGTAGTCTGCGAACCAAACTAGACGCCGAGATTGCCCGCCAGGCCAATGCGATTCTGCAAATGGGTCAGGTCACGACCAAGCGAACCCGTGAAATTGCCCGGGCACTCGAAGCCCAACGCCAGAAGGTTATCGATCTCAAAGGCCTGCGCGACCAGATGGATCTGATGCGCAACGAGGTCAACAATGCACAGAAATCTTTTGATCTGATCAGTGAGCGCGGCACGATTAACTCACTGGCGATTGAAAACCGTCAGACGAATGCTTCCATTCTGACGCCGGCAACCGAACCGCTCAAGCCGGCCAGTCCGAAGCTACTGATCAACAGTATTATTGGCGGCCTGCTCGGCGCTCTGATCGGCGCTGCGATTGCCTTGTTCCGTGAATCGAGCCGGCCTCAAGTACGTTCGGTAGCAGACCTGACGGCTGCGTTTGATTTACCGGTTCTGGTGTCATTGCCAGACGGCAGCCTGAACATCGGTAAATCCGGCTCACGAGTGTTGCCAAAGTTATCCCATCTTGGTTCGGCGGCATCAGCCCCGAGATTAGAAAACAAGTCCTGAGCACTGCGGAACCCGGAGCAAAATCCTATGTATAAATCAAAAAGCCAAATCCCTGGCGAGTCCGACAATCCGGTAACGGTCGTCTCGAATACGGGCGAAGTCATTTCCATGATCGAAGATCCGGATGGCACGATCGGTTCGTTACTCGTTGATCTTGGTGCCATGACGCCCGCAGAAGTAGAGCGGGTACTGACCAAGCAGGCCAAGTCCGACAAGTTGTTTGGCGAAATTGCCAGTGGCATGGGATTCATTTCGGGCGCGCAGCTTGAGCAAGCCCTGGCGCGTCAGTTTAATTCGCCGTTCCTTCCCGTATCTCAGACGCAGTCTATTTCGTCACGCGTGGTTGCTGCTCATGCGCCGCGCAGTCCTTTCGTCGAGGCGATGCGAGCACTCCGTATGCAACTGGGTCGGCGTTGGTTTGATGAACCCGAGCGTCGCTGCCTGGCGATTTGTGGCGTTGGTAGTGACGAAGGGCGTAGTTATGTCGCTGCCAACCTGGCCGCTGTTTTTGCTCAGCGGGGCGAGCGTGTTTTGTTGATTGATGCCGATCTGCGCCGACCCATGATGCGTCGCCTTTTCCGTATGCCTCGAAGTCGGGGCTTGTCCGGACTACTGGCCGGGCGCGGCAGCCATCGACCGATTAAAGCGATCAGCGCAGTACCGGGGTTGTCTGTCTTGCCGGGCGGCGCGGCGCCGCCAAACCCAACTGAATTGCTTGAGCAGCGCGCTTTCAAGAAACTATTGACCGAATTGAGTCAGCAATTCAGCGTGATCATTCTGGATACCGCGGCTGCCGAAGGGTCTACCGACGCGCAAGTGGTCGCGCAGGCCGCCGGTGCCTGCGTGCTGGTTGCCCGCAAAGACCAAACGGCCACTTTCGCGTTGCAAGAGCTTGATGCCAGTTTGCGTGATGATGATGTTGCGGTTCATGGTCTGATCTTCAACGAGTATTAAATCGTGTCGTTACCCAGGGGAGTCGATGCGCAGCGCCGCACCTTGCTTGGTGCGGCCGCGATGCTCGCGACGGGTTGCAAGCCGGCCGGAGCATACGAGGTGCGAACCGAACGTGCTCCGTTTGTCATTGCCTCACAGTACAAGCCCAGCTTCACCGAGGAATTCTCGGTTGCGGATTTATCGCGGTTTAGCGAGGACGGCCGTATTTCGGTTGATGGCGCGCCGGCCTGGCGTAGCCGGTACCGGCATCCGCGTAAAGACTTCATCAATCAGGAGAAGCAAATTTATGTTGATTCTGCCTATGCCGGCAGCGGAAAGGTGCCGCTGGGGCTAAACCCGTTTCATGTTCAGGACGGCATTTTCTCGATTATCGCCGAACGCACTCTGGCGCGGCACCGGCCGGTTTTATACGGCCAGGGCTATACCTCCGGGTGCATCACGACCGAGCGCTCGTTTGCCCAGCAGTATGGTTACTTCGAGATGCGTGCCCGGTTGCCGCTGGGCAAGAGCTTCTGGCCCAGTTTCTGGCTAATGCCGTTACGCGACGCCTGGCCACCCGAAATTGATATCTTCGAAGCCAGCGGAAGCCGGCCAGGACGGTTACACTTTGCGGCTCGCAACCCTGGTGACAAGAAAGGCGCTGGCAGCGACTGGATCGACGTTCAGCGTCCCGCCGATGGCTGGCAGACGTTTGCCTGCGAATGGACAGACACACAAATCAGTTTCATCGTCGATGGCATCAGGGTGTGGGCTGTACGCGGGCATAAAGTTCATGAGCCCATGTATTTGCTGGCTAATTTGGCCTTAGGCAGTCATGAACCCAACTGGATTCCGAATCCGGACGAGACCACACCATTGCCAGCCCGATTCCAAATTGATTACATCCGGGTTTTTAGCCGTGGCTGAGCCGCAGGCGGGCGAAACCGAAGATCTGATCGGTCGCACTTCCCGCAGTGCGGCCTGGCGTGCGCTGGAAACCGCCGGCAGCGAAGGTTTGTCTTTCTTGTTGTTCGTGGTGATGGCTCGGCTACTGATACCGGAGCATTTCGGCCTGGTCGCCCTGGCCAGCTCGATTGTCATGTCGTTGCAGTGTTTGCTGCAGTTCGGTATTCCGGAAGCCTTGATTCAACGACCACGGTTGTCGCCGGCGAACATCCGTTCGGCCATGAGTGCCAGCTTCATGCTGGGCCTCGCCTTGCTCATGTTGGCGGTGGTGCTGGCATGGCCGCTGGCCTGGTTGCTGGGCCGGGATGAATTCCCGCCAATCTTTCTCGCGCTATCCTGCGTGCTGATTTTTCAGAGTCTGAGCTTTCCCTTGCACGGTCTGCTGCGCCGCGCTCTGGATCTGAAGTCTATTGCCATTCGCACGCTGGTTGCCACTTCGGTTGGCGGCCTGGTGGCCATCTTGTTGGCGCGGGCCGGGTATGGTCCGTGGGCGCTGGTGGCGCAGCAGTTAACGGTTGCTGGTATTGGGCTGCTGATGTTGCTGCGGGTATCAACGGTCAAACCCTGGCCGTTTGATTTTCAGTGGCGCGAGTTTCGCCCGTTGATCCATGTTGCCAAGTCATTCATGTTGAGCCAGTTCGCTTCCCAGTCTGCGCGCAAGCTGGATACCGTCGCGTTGGGCTTGTTTATGGGTAACCACGAGGTCGGCATTTATTTTCTGGTGACCCGCCTGATTCAGGCGGCCCAGACGGTCTCGCAATTTTCGATCGGTGAGATCTCACTGGCGGTTCTGTCGCGGCTACAACATGACCCGGAACGGTTGCGTGCTGGCATCCGGCGGGCAATGCGGTTGACCGGCTTCGGCTGTCTGTATTTTTTCGGGGTTCTGGCACTGGTGGCCCCGGCATTCGTGCCGACGCTGTTCGGTGAGCAAATGAGCGATGCGGCGGAACCACTGCGGGTGTTGGCCTTGTTTGCTACCGCTGGCGCGCTGATCTCGACGGCGGTACACGTGTTGATTGCTGTGGGTGCTGCCCGTTCGTCTACCGGGCTTGCGGTTGGTGCATCGCTGGTGCAGTTAATTGCGGTGCTGATATCGGCCCGCTTTGGCATGATGAATCTGGTGATCGGGATCGGCCTGGCCCAATTGGTGATGGTGATTCCGGCGTTCTATCTGTTGCAGCGACGCGAAGGCATCGCTGTTTCACAACTCGCGCTTGATCAGTTGTTGGTGGTGGCGGGTTTCGTGATTGCCTGGTGGCTGGGTCTGCAGGCGGCTCTGGGCGAGGGCCTGGGTCCGGCCGCGCTAGGGGTTGCTGTTTATACCGCGATCATGCTGACGGTCGGCGGCTGGGTCTTCCGCCGCGATCTGGGCATGATGTGGCATAGCAGGCAGTCCAAGCAATCGATGACTGGCGAGACTGGCGTATGAGCGAGGCGCCGATTCGATGCCTCTGGCTGGCTCGCGAAATGCCTTACCCGCTGGTATCGGGTGATCGCGTTTATACCGCCGGTTTGTCGGCCGCCCTGGCCAACAGCGGGGTTGAAATAACGTTTCTGGCCCACGAAGGAGGCGCCGGACGCGAGCGAGGCCCTGACACCTGCAATGTTCAATGGGAAGGGATCCGAGGCGGAACGAAGTCTTATTACTGGGTGGCTGCGACCAAGGCGTTGCCCGTGACGGCGGCGATTCACGACACCTGGGTGGCCCGGCGACGTTTGGCTGCAATATTGAAATCCACCGGGCCTGACCTAAACGCAATTCTGTTCGATCAGTTGGGGTCCGGTTGGGCGTTGAATCAGGTGCGCCGGTGGATTGCCAAACGCCGTGCTATGGATCGTCGTTTCAAAGCGCCCAAGTTGCTGTATCTGGCGCATAACCATGAACGCCGGGTCTGGGCCGACATGACCCGTGAAGCGTCTGCAAACCGCCTGCGCAAATTTGGTATTTCAAACAATGCCCGCAAGGTAGCAAGGCTTGAATCTGCACTGATTCAATCGGTTGATCAGGTGGTGAACATCACTGTCGAAGACGCGCTGGCGCTGCTGGCTGACGGCGCGCCGCCGTCGCCGGCGATTATTACCCCCGGCTATGCAGACCAACCCACGCCGGTTCGGTCGATCTCAGCCAAGACGCCGCGTCGTGCCGTGATGGTCGGCTCATTCCGCTGGGCAATCAAACAGGAAAACCTGCGCCAGTTTCTCGCGGTGGCTGATCCGGCTTTTGCCCGCCACGGCATTCGCTTTGACGTGATCGGGATGGTGCCGGAAGAGTTGCGGCGCAGTCTTGAGCCAGGCTTACGTGCGACTACTTTGCACGGATATGTCGCAGATACGCTGCCACTTTTTTCCCGTGCCCGTATTGCGGTGGTGCCCGAGGTGATCGGCGGCGGGTTCAAGCTGAAATTCCTGGACTATCTCTTTGGCCGCCTGCCGGTCGCCACCATTGATACAGCCGTGGCCGGCCTGCCGGCCGGGGTCAAGAACAACGTGATCAGCGCCCCGGACCTCGATGGCCTGGTCAAAGCCATCATCGCGCGCATCGACGACATTGACGAGCTGAACCGGATGCAACATGAGGCGCTGGCAAGCGCGCTGACTGAATATGACTGGGCTGACCGTGGTGATTTGCTCAAAGCGGCTATTGAGAATCGCTAGGCGGCAGCGGTGTCATGTCTGCCTGGCCAATCCGGCTGATGCTGGTCCGTCCCGAGGCCGGCGCCGGCCTCGGTCAGTGACTTAAGTCGAGTCACCCAGGCGTTCGGTCGCCCAGATGGTCAGGCCGCCGAGAATCATCAATCCAATAGCAATCAGTGTCTGGGTATCGCCCACCGCCGGCAGAAACCATTCGTATCCGATGACAGCTTCCTTGGCCGCCTGGCCTTCGCGTTCGATCAACACCGTCAAGGTGTTCTTCCAGGGCCAGATGACAGCCAGAGAGCCAAGGACAAAACCGGTCATCAGCGCAATGGTTTGATCGTGGAACCGTTTGAAGACCAGTGTCAGCAGATTGGAAAAAGCAATCAGGCCAAAGACGCAGCCCAGCGCCATTGGCACGAGCACGGACAGATTGAACTGACCGATGGCGCCAATCACCAACGCGTAGTTGCCCATGATGATCAGCACGAAAGAGCCGGACAGGCCGGGCAAAATCATTGAGCAAATCGCAACCACGCCACACAGAAACAAATAAAAGAATGAGGGGTTTTCGCTGGCCGGCGCCATCAGGGCGATGCCTACAGCAATCGCGGTGCCAGCAAGCAGCGAGCCGATACTGCCCGCCGACCAGCGACCGACAGACCGACCAACAAACCAGACTGACAGTAATATCAACCCGAAAAAGAACGCCATCGTCAGCACCGGGTGCAGCTCGAGCAGTGATTTGACCAGCTTGGCCAACAAGATGATGCCGGTGGCGACCCCGGCGAGCAAAGGGGCCAGAAAGCCGGCATCAACCTGTTGCCAGAAGGCCTGGAGATTGCCTTTCAGCAATAGGCGTACGGCGCTCAGATTGCAGGACTTGATCGCGAAAATAAGCCGTTCATAGATGCCGGTAATCAGCGCGATCGTGCCACCGGAAACGCCAGGCACAACATTGGCGGCGCCCATTGCCAGGCCTTTCAAAAACAGTCCGATCATATTGTTCAGGCCAGGCCTGCTTTGATCAGACCTTGAAAATAACTGATCGTATTGGACAGTCCGGTATCGAGGTTAACGACGGGCTTCCAGTCCAGTTTGCTTTGCGCCAGAGATATGTCTGGCTGGCGTTGCTTGGGGTCGTCGGGCGGAAGCGGCTCAAAAACCAGTTCTGATGAAGAGCCGGTCAGCTCAACCACTTTTTCGGCCAGTTCGCGGATGGTGAATTCACCCGGATTGCCCAGGTTGATCGGCCCGGTGACGTCATCGGGTGCGTCCATGAAACGAATAAACGCTTCGATGAGGTCGCTGACATAACAGAAGGAGCGGGTTTGCTGTCCTTCACCGTAGAGCGTGATTGGCTCGCCTTTCAGTGCCTGCACGATAAAATTGGAAACCACCCGGCCGTCATTGGGGTGCATACGCGGGCCGTAGGTATTGAAAATACGGGCGACCCGGATGTTGACCTTGTGCTGGCGGTGATAGTCAAAAAACAAGGTCTCGGCGCAGCGTTTACCTTCGTCATAGCAGGAACGCAGTCCGATCGGGTTGACGTTACCCCAATAGGCTTCCTGCTGTGGGTGCTGGGTTGGGTCACCGTAGACTTCACTGGTAGAAGCCTGAAAAATCTTCGCGCCGCACCGTTTGGCCAGTCCCAGCATGTTGATTGCGCCATGAACGCTGGTCTTGGTAGTCTGGACCGGGTCGTGCTGATAATGAATCGGTGAGGCCGGGCAGGCAAGGTTGAAGATTTCATCGACTTCTATGTACAACGGGAAGGTGACGTCGTGGCGAATAAACTCAAACCGCGGGTTGCCCATAAGCGGCGCGATATTCTCTTTGCCGCCGGTGAAGTAATTGTCAACGCTGATCACTTCATGGCCAAGCGATAGCAGTCGTTCGCACAAATGTGAGCCAAGGAAGCCGGCACCGCCGGTGACCAGAACGCGCTTACGAAGAGCGGTTTTCATGGGAGAGAATCCAGGTAGATAGGAGAGGGGTCGGCATTATTGAGTTTCTCGGGCGGATTTCACAGGTGACCAGGTCTGATAGGTCGTGCCTCGTATTGATTGAATCACACCTCTGCCGTTGGCGACCAGTGCCGCCAGTGCTGAAAAGACCCGGTCAAACGGTCTTAATCCGGCCAGCCCGAGTGCCAGGCCGAGTCCGGACAAACCCCAGGCACTTGCGGCAAACACCGTCATTCCGGCGCTTGCGGCGGCCAGGGTCGCAAACAGGGCAAAGCCGCTTAGCGAGAAAATCGTTAGCCAGCGCAAGGTCTTGTGCGAGAAATAGCAGTAGCGAATCAACCACGATTGCTGCTTCAGACGGGGTAACAGACCCCGATGGATGTTGAACGACTGGCAGGCAATCCGGGTTTTGCGGGTGTATTCGTCCGATTGCTTGCTGGCAATTGCCTTGTGTCCGACAAAGTCTTCGGCCTGAACCACGCGATGACCGGCATAGAGAATCGCCATTGAAACCCAGAAGTCATCGAACAACTCGGCCGGTGGCGGCTCGTGCAGACTGCGCCGAATCGCGAACAGCGGGCCGTGCGCGCCCATGACCGAGGCAACCTCGGATTCCAGGCGTCTGAGCATCGCGTCAAATGCCCAGTAGCGGATAGAGGTGTCAGCGGTCGCAGTCAGTTCGTCGCTGCCTCCGCCATTGACCGCAACAATACGGCCACAGACACAGCCGACCGAGGGGTCATTAAAGTAGCTCATCATGGTGGGCAAGGCGGTTTCTGACATCCGGACAGCGGCATCAGTAAACACCACAACAGGCGCATCGGTTTTCGTGACCAGCAGATTCATCCCCGGTGTCTTGCCGGTCTGCTCAGGGCTGACAAACACCCGGATACGATCGCCGAAAACACGCAGGCGTTCTTCTGTGGCGTCAGTGCTGCCATCGACATAAACCAGTATTTCCGTGCCTGGCAGTTGGTCTGCCAGCGCGATCAGGTTGCTCATGCGTCCGGAGATGACGTTCTGTTCATTGTGCACGCACATCAGAATCGCCAGTTGTGGTGACGCCTGGACTGACGGCACGGGGACTGTCGGCGCCGACTCGCCGGCAGCGAATACCGGGTCGCGGGCGACCGGCGGGTTGCGCCGACCCATCCGTTTCATTACCCACAAACTGAACGGAAAAGTGGTGTAAGGGTGGATGGCTGCGAGCAGGCAAAGCGCTGCCAGCGTGAGGAAGAAAGTGGTCATGTCAGGTTTGTTTGTTGGCGGCGATACGTCGGCGGTTCGCCGCATGAACGCGCACGCGGCTGAAGTCGATGCCGAACCATTTCAGCACCGCTGTGCTCCGCTCTACGGCGCGCAGCGGCTCCGGTGCCGGGCTGGGCCACATCATGATGGTCAGCGCGATCCCGTGGGAAGAAGGGGTATAGATACCGGCCATAAAGAACATGACCGCAACGCCGAGTTTCAGAATGCCGGGTGCCGAGGAACGCGCGACACAGAAAAATAGAAAGCCGATGTTGACCAGGGCGCCGATCAGGCCGAACTCGAACACAATTTTTGTCAGAGCCGATTCATGCACCGGCAGATCGGTACGGATTTCATAGTCTTTGAAGACCCCGGCGCCGTAGCCGAACAGGCTTCGCCACTGGTCGACCCACAGGAATTGGTCGAACATATAGTAGGCCCCGACAAATCGCATGAAGCCGCTCGATCGGGGGTGGCCGAACTCAGTGGCCCGGGTGACAAAAATTTCGAGATTCAACGCCTCGTACATCAAGGCCGCTGCAACCAGCCCGCCCAGTGCCAGCAGGATCAAGTCCCAGCGCTTTTGGGTCACCACCAGAAACGGCATGGTGACAGCCAGGACAATAATGCCGGTGCCCGAATATGAAACCACCATGCCGGCCATGAACAGAATCAGATAGCGCATCCTGTTGCTGGTCAGCAGCTCGGCCAGTACCGCAATGGCCAGCAACTGGCTGAAGAATGACGCCTCCAGCAGGAAAATGCCGTTTGGCTTATGGATGGTTGAGCCGTAGTGCAAGACGTTGAGATTCATGTATTTCTCAACGAGAAAACCTGCCGGCAACAGGTAGTCCACTGGAAACGCCAGGCGCGGGCCAATGACAAACTGCAGGAAAAATTGCGCGATGCCGCCCACCGCAATAATTGCAGCAACATTGAGAAAGAATTCGATGCCGCGCTTTACGTTGTACTGTGGGTGCGTCACCGACACGGTATAGGTCGCGTAAAGACTGGCCATCATCAGAAACGACGTGACCGACCATTCATCACCGCGTAACACCATCACGCCGCCGAGGAAACTCATCGCCAGAATGAACGCGCCCAGGCGTTTCAGGTCAATCACCAGACGTGAAGTGGCCACGCCGAGTGCGAGCAACACCAGAATGCCATAGAGCGACGCCGGAATAGCGCGTGGGCCGACCGGCATGCCAACTTTGGCAAAGTAGGTGGTGAGAATCAGCGGACCAAAAACAATCAGCGGGGTTAGCCAATCGGTTCGGCCCGGTCTCAAATCGGGTCGCAGGTTTTGGGCAAGCATCAGTTAGCCGGGAGTGGCTGGTAATCAGTAAGCCGAGGGGTCTTTGAAAATGACCGCGATCGTGCGCATGAGGATTTTCAGGTCAAGCCAGATCGACCAGTTGCGCAGGTAGTGCAGATCGAATTCAATTCTTTTGGTCATGCTGGGTAAATCATCGCCGCCACGGTAACCATGAATCTGCGCCCAGCCGGTGATGCCGGGCCGCACCTTGTGGCGAACCATATAACTGGGAATCTGGTCCCGGTAATGCTGGTTGACCGCGACCGCATGGGGTCTTGGGCCCACGACGCTCATCCGGCCTTGCAACACGTTGATGAACTGTGGCAACTCGTCCAGTGAGGTCTTACGCAAAAACGCGCCAACCCGGGTAACCCGGGCGTCGCCGCGAGAGACTTGCTCGTATTGATCACTACCGTTTTCGGTCACCGTCATGCTGCGGAATTTATAGACGGTAATTTCGCCGCCTTCGAGTCCGTAGCGGGTCTGTTTAAAAATGACCGGTCCGCGTGAGGTCAGCAGGATGGCCAGTGCGGCCAGCAACATGACTGGAGCGGTCAGTATCAGGGCAATGCTGGCAATGACGATGTCGAGGATGCGTTTGATCGTGCCAGGCATGCCGCGGAACGGGCTTTCGCAGACGGCCAGTACCGGAAAGCCGGAAATAGACGAGATGCTCGGTTGCACCGGCTGAAAACGCGCCAGGTCGGCGACAAACCAGATCGAGGCGGTTGAATTGTGCAGATCATCAATCATTTTCAGGATGCGCGGTTGTGCCGCAATCGGCAGCGCGATGAAAATCTGGTCAATGTTGTTGGCGCGGACAAAGTCACCGACCGCGTCCAGTCGGCCGGCGAGCCGACGCCGGTGTTCGGGCGGAATGCGGTCGATTTCGCGGTCGTCAAAAAAGGCAATGACCCGCTCATAAGCCAGCGGATCACGATTGATGGTCTTGGCAAACGATCTGCCCAGTTCGGTGCTGCCTACTACGATCGACCGGCGCAAACCGCGCATCCGGACAATCGGAGCGTAGACATACGGCCCCAGCCAGTGGGCGGCAATCTGGGCCATTGGTGTGACAGCAATCCAGGTGAGCAACATGTATTCGTTGAAACTGGCGACAAAATGCGTCAGCAGACCAATCGACAGCAATACGATGACGGTAATAGCCCAGCGCTTCAGGATTGACGAGACCACTTGATTGCGCGGGACGCCGAGTCCGCGCCTGCCCCGGTATTGCAGCATGAACGCCATGGCGGCGACCACGCTTTCGGCGGGGCCGAACGGTTGTTGCCACAAGGCGGCAGACACCAGCAGGACGACGACAGCTATGGCCGCGTCAGTGACGGCGCGGACTAACTCGAAGACGCCAAAGCCGATGCCGGATTTGACTGGGGATGGCAAGATCAGTTCCTTTTGCATCATCTGGGGGTTCCGTGAACCTCTGGAGATTATGGCTTTGAGCGGGTCCGACCTAGTAAATACATCACGAAAACCGTGTAGAGGGGTTCGTGTGAACTATCCCACAGCTAGCAGGCGGCACGGTTCGTAGGATAGCGTCTCCCACAGAAACCTCAGGTTCTTCTATGGCGTTAAAGCCCGCCCCCGCTCCGGCTATTGTCCTGCAAATTGATGCGCTTGCGCCGCAGCGTGTCTTACGCTGGATCGATTTGGGTCTATTACCGGGTTTCAAGGGTTTACGCGAACAGTCGGACTGTGACGCCGCCGGACCGATTACGGTATCGGCCGTCCCTGAGATCGGCCGGGAAATGCCCACGCCGCCCACATCGCCCACGCTTCACGCTCCCCGGGCCCGTTACCGGCTGGTTGCCGATCTATTCAGTCAGTTGATGCCCGGGCCACAGCGCATTCCGTCAGGCGGTGTATCACTCGCCTGGCAGGCCGTAGCCGGGCATGCGGCCAGTCTGACCTGGTCGCGCCAGCTTATTGCTGATTTGCAGGGCTGGGCTCGGTTCTGCCGAGACTGGCCCACGGGCGAGAAACCTGCGGCCCGTTTGCGTTTGAGGGCGGCCGAAACGCTGAACGGCTTTGACTCGCTGTCCCGGGTTCATGGCCAGTCGTTTCAGCGTGCTCAGGCCACTTTGCTGACTTATCAAACCTACGACCGAATTGTGCTCGCAGCCCGCAAGCTCGCTGACCGGCATGAGGTCAGTCTGGTGGTCAGCAGTTCCGCGCCGTCAGTGGCAGCGATGTACTGGTTTCGACAAGCCGGCAGTGACAGCCGGCGGATCGCGGCGTCGTGAAAAAAACCGGCCGAGTGGCCGGTTTTTTTTTTCGTGCTGTCGCCTCGTGAGGCTTATTGCTTTTTGACCTTTTTGGGTTCGCTGGTGTTCTGATCTTTGGCGATTATCACGGGCAGGCCTTTGAGTTGGTTCATGGCTTGCTGCAACTGATAATCGTCTTCTGATCCGAAAACGATCGGTTTGCGATCTTTCAGGCGCTCAGCATCGCTTGCCTTGGGCTTGCGAACTTTTGCTTCTTCGCTTTTGTCGTTAGACAAATGGCGATTCAGATCGACTTCGCGTACCCGGAAACTGGACAGGTCTCCATCCGGCGTCTCCTGGACGATCAGGTCAGGGGTGATGCCCTTGGCCTGGATTGAACGCCCCTTAGGCGTGTAATACCGGGCGGTGGTCAGCTTGATTGCCGTGTTGTTGGTCAGCGGCAAGATTGACTGGACCGATCCTTTGCCGAAGGTCTGGGTACCGAGAACCTTGGCTCGGTCGTGGTCTTGCAGCGCACCGGCGACAATTTCGGACGCTGATGCCGAGCCGCTGTTCACCAGAACAACCATCGGGACGGTCTTGGCGATAGCTGGCAGGTCCGCAAGCAGGTCACGGCGTGACCCGCGCAGATAATCTTCAGGGGCGGCGAGATAGTCACGGGCAGCATCGTCGGTGCGGCCGTTGGTAGATACCACCGTCACCCGTGGTTTCAGAAAGGCAGCAGACACGCCAACCGCCCCGTGCAACAGGCCACCCGGATCGTTTCGAAGGTCAAGCACCAGACCTTTCTCCAGGCCTTGCTCACTTAGCTCGCGCAGCGCTTTGGCCAGGTTGGCAACCGTCTGCTCCTGGAACTGGGTAATTCGGATGTAACCGTAGCCCGGCTCAAGCGACTTCCAGCGAACAGAGCGTACCTTGATGACATCGCGGATGATTTCGATCACGATCGGCTGGCCGGCGCCTTTACGGGAGACTGTCAGGACAATCGGTGTCTTGGGCTTGCCGCGCATCAGTTTGACTGCGTCGCTCAGCGTCATGCCCTTGGTGGGTTTTTCGTCGATCTTGATGATCAGGTCACCGGCTTTCACACCAGCTCTGGCGGCCGGGGTGTCTTCGATCGGCGAAACGACTTTGATGAAACCGTCTTCCTGGCCGACTTCAATGCCCAGTCCACCAAACTCACCCTGCGTCCCGACCTGCAATTCCCGGAACGCTTCCGTGTCGAGATAGGCCGAGTGCGGGTCCAGGCCGGCGAGCATGCCGCTGATGGCCTGGGTAATCAGTTTCTTGTCCGCTACCGGCTCGACATAGTTGGCCTGAATTGCGCCGAACACATCGGTAAATTGCCGTAATTCAGTAAGCGGCAGGGTTTTGCGCTGGTCTTTCTGGGCGACGGCGGTAATGCCGACACTCACCAGGACGCCTGCGATGGCGCCAACGGAAATCAGTCCGAAGTGTTTAGTCTTGCTGTTCATAGATCTTCACATGGGGTTGATACCGCCCGCGGCCAGCCATTGGGCGTCGCTGACTTTCCGTCATACGACCAATTTCCGATTTACGAGCACCTGTCCTAAATCCAGTATACCCGCCAAGCCTCAGGCGCGGGCCTTTCAGGCGACAGGCTGTTGTGGGATAAGACAGTCGGTGGCCGGCCCGGTCCGGGCCGGTGTGGGTCAGTCTTTTTTGGATTTCCCCTGGGCTGCGACAGCGGCCATAGCCGCTTCAATTTCTGCGGCGTCGCCCAGGTAGTAATGGCGGATGGGTTTCAGGTCTTCGTCCAGTTCATAGACCAGCGGTCGGGCGGTCGGGATGTTCAGGTTGACGATATCGTCTTCTGAAACGTTGTCCAGGTGTTTGATCAGCGCCCGCAAGCTATTGCCGTGCGCTGCCACAACCACACTGCGGCCACTCTTGACTGCCGGGGCAATGGAATTTGTCCAATAAGGGACCACCCGGTCAACCGTATCCTTCAGGCATTCGGTGAGCGGGATCTGGCTGGGGTCAAGATGAGCGTAGCGCGGGTCGCCGGTCGCTACTCGCGGGTCGTCGGCTGGCAGGGGGTTAGGCGGTGTTCCGTAAGCCCGGCGCCAGATCAGGACTTGTTCATCCCCATACTGGGCAGCGGTTTCAGCTTTGTTCAGACCCTGCAAAGCCCCGTAGTGGCGCTCATTGAGCTCCCAGGCATTGACGATTGGGATCCACATGCGGTCCATTTCATCCAGCACAGACCAGAGAGTGCCAATGGCCCGGCGCAGCATGGACGTGAACGCGATATCGAACTGAAAGCCTTCCTCACGCAGCAGTGCGCCGGCGGCTTTGGCCTCGGCCCGGCCCTTTTCGGTCAGCTCAACATCGGTCCAGCCGGTAAAGCGATTTTCAAGATTCCACTGGCTTTCACCGTGGCGTAGCAAAACTATTTTGTATGTCATTACGTTTCCCTTGTGCTCGCATTCTATAATCCTGCGATTCTGGAGGTAGTGCCGTGGCGTTCGTCACCGAAAATATATTTCTTATTGCAATCGCCCTGATCTCGGGTGCCATGCTGCTTTGGCCGACCCTGGCCGGCCGGGCTGGTGCCGCATCCAGCCTGGATGTGCTTGGGGCAACCCGTTTAATCAATGATAGGGATCCTGTCGTCGTCGATGTCCGTCCGGCGGCCGATTATGAGACAGGCCACCTGATTAACGCTAAAAATATCCCACTGGACGACCTGGAGACCCGTGCCGGCGAAATTCCGGCCAATCGTCCGGTTTTGCTGACTTGCGCCACCGGCATGAGCTCTGGCAAGGCCGCCTCCAAGCTGCGCTCGGCCGGGCGGGAAGAGGCTTTCAGTCTGGCCGGTGGCCTGAATGGCTGGACCGGCGCCGGGTTGCCAGTCGTCAAGAAGTAGCCTGGGGCTTGACTGGGCGCGTCTTGTCCCCATCTAGGAGCCTGCGCGCCGCCTGTGCCGGGCCGGACCAACAGATCTGACCAATGGAAACCTTTGTCTCATGAGTATTGACGTTACCGTTTATCGCACCGGTTGGTGCCCCTTCTGCCAACGCGCAGAGTCGCTGCTGGCCCGTAAGGAACAGGCCCGCGTCGAGATGATCGACCTCGATGAACAGCCCGATCAACGGGCAATCATGGTCGAAAAGGCCGGCCGCACCTCGGTTCCCCAGATTTTTATCGCCGGTGAGCATGTCGGCGGTTGCGACGAACTGATGGCGCTGGAGCAATCGGGCAAGCTGGACCAGCTCCTGGCTGGCTAATTTCTTTAAATCGAACTAACCAAGGACCCCTAATGGCTGAACAGCAAGAGCCGGTATTCACGATTCAACGGATGTATCTGAAAGACTTATCGCTGGAGATCCCCAACGCACCACAGATCTTTCTTGAGTCGCAGCAGCCAACGGTCGAGGTCTCACTCGGGGTCGAGTCGCAAGGGGTGACTGAAGGCGTCCATGAAACAACCGTGACCGTGACCGTGACTACCAAGGTCGAAGACAAGGTCGCGTTCCTGATCGAAGCCAAGCAGGGCGGCATCTTCGAGATGCGCAACATTCCGGCGGAACAGATGGACATGCTGGCCAACGTGGTCTGTCCGAACATTATCTATCCTTATCTTCGCTCCAACGTGGCCGACACCATTCAGCGCACCGGATTCCCGCCGATCCATCTGGCTGAAATCAACTTCGAAGCCTTGTATCAGCAGAAGTTGCAGGAAGAAGCCGCCGCCAAGCCCGCCAACGGAAATGGCAATGGCGCCGGTGACAGCGGGATCATCCTGCCCGGCCGGTAAAAATGTTGATAGCGCCCGGCTGGGGCGCGCCGCAGTCATGAGTGTGCAATGCACGGTATTGGGAGCCGGTGCCTGGGGCACCGCGCTGGCCTGTCATCTGAGTCATGCCGGCCCGGTCAAGCTCTGGGCGCGCCGTGCGGAGCTGGCCACCGAAATTGCCACCCGACGATCCAATCCGCAATACCTGCCGGATGTTCACCTGCCTGACGGTATCAGTGTCACGACCGGGTTTGCGGAGGCGGTGGCATTTGCCGGCGCCGACGGCCTGATTATTCTGGCCACGCCGGTGGCCGGGTTACCCGCCGCGCTGACCGCACTGGCCGGGCATGGTCATCTGCCCCCGATTGTTGGCGTTGCCAAAGGCATTGATCCCGCCTCTGGCGAGTTGCCCCATCAGTTGGCGGCCCGGTTGATGCCGGATCATTCTTTTGGCGTGTTGTCCGGGCCGAGCTTTGCGGCCGAGGTGGCTCGTGAGCTACCTTGTGCCCTGGTCGCTGCGGGTGATCGCGCGACGACGGCGCAACAGATTCAACAGGTTTTTCACCGGCGCGCCCTGCGGGTTTACCTCAGCGATGACTTGCTCGGGGTTGAGTTGGCCGGCGCGCTCAAAAACGTGATGGCACTGGCTGCCGGCATTGCGGACGGCCTGGCGTTGGGGGACAACGCCCGCGCAGCCCTGGTGACTCGTGGTTTGGCTGAAATGACCCGTTTAGGCGTCGCCTTAGGCGCTCAGCCGTCAACTTTCATGGGACTGGCCGGCCTGGGCGATCTAATGCTGACCTGTACCGGTGGCTTGTCTCGTAATCGTCGAGTCGGGCTGGCTCTGGCTACCGGCCAGCCGGTCGCGCAGATTACGCGGTCGCTGGGTCATGTGGCCGAAGGCGTCCCGTGTTGTGCGGCCGCGCTGGCCCAAGCCGCCGCGGTCGGCGTCGATTTGCCGATTGCCAGTGCGGTACAGGCAGTAATCGACCAGCGGCAGACAGCGCGCGACGCGGTGTCGAGTCTGCTCGCACGGGATCCGATTGCCGAGTCACAATAGGCGTTTGTCAAACTGATTTGGCCGCTGTGGAGTGATTGTGAATCCTGAATTCTGCGTTTGCGTGTTTTGTGGGGCCCGTCCCGGAGCGGACGATGCCTGGATGCCGCTGGCATTCAAGGTAGGTGCCAGTCTGGCACGTCGTGGTCTGGGGGTCGTCTATGGCGGTGGCGGTGTTGGCCTGATGGGCGCGGTAGCCCGTGGCGCATTGTCTGAGCAAGGCCAGGTGGTAGGGGTTATCCCGCACCTGTTAATGGCTCAGGAACAGGGCAATCTAGCGGTGACCCGCCTGGAGCGGGTTGATTCCATGGCTGAGCGCAAAACGCGCATGATTGACCTGGCCGATGCTTTTCTGACACTGCCCGGTGGCCTGGGCACGCTCGACGAATTGTTCGAAGTCATGACGCTGCGCCAGATCGGGTTCCATCAGAAGCCGAACAGCATTTTGAATGCGAGCGGTTATTTCGATGGTCTGGTCAGCACCTTGAACGGATTCGCCGGCCATGGGTTTGTCGGCCAGGCGGATGTTGATCACCTGATTGTTGAAACGACAATCGAGCCGTTGCTCGACCGTCTGGTGGCGGCCTTGCCGGCTACAGCCGAACGCTAGGGACCGGCCGTCAGGCGCTAATCAGTAAACGGGTCTGCAATCCGCAGTGCCTGACAATTGCAGTTGCTCAGGTCGGCATACAGGGCTTTGGTAGTCCCTCCAAAGACCAGTTCGGTTTGCAGCAGTTTGCTCTCGGCGCCCTGTGCGTTGACTTGCTCAAGATAGTCGAGTTCGGTGGTGGTGGCCGGGTCGAGAAAACTGTAGCTGACCGTGCCGCCCGCCGAGCTGCTCATGAAGATCGACGCAATTTCGCTGCCGTTGACCAGCGCAATATTTGAGCGGAACCGGTAGCCGTTGCCGCCTTGCAGGTTGGCAACCGTCAGGAAGCTGCTGGTGGTCGTTGCCGCCGATTGAACGATGTAATCGAAGGTGATATCGCTGCTGGTGTCGCGGGCATACAGGCTGCGTGAGCCGTTGCTGCCAAAGTCAAAATCTGCAATAAAACGATAGCCCAGTGCGCCTTGTGATTTAAGCTGCGTCTGGCGGGCCGAGACCGTATCTTGTGGGGTCAGCGCTTTGTAGGCATAGGTCGCGGTCTGTTCTGAGTCGCTGGTGTAAAGCGCCACCACACTGGCCGTGCCGGTAGTGAAACTCAGATTGCCCCGGAACCGGAAACCCAGGGCACCCTGTTCGTTCGCCTGACTGACCAGCGCGCTGGGATTGCTGCTTGGGTCAAGCGCCTTGTGGGTGAATCGGCTCGACTTCGACAGATCAGTGATGAAGACGCTTTTGATCGTCGTGCCAAACAATTGTCCACTGCGATAGCGATAGCCCTGCTGACCTTGTTCATTGACTTGAGCAATAAACGCTTCGGCGTTGTTGGCCGCATTCACCGTCTGGGTCTGAAAGCCCGTTGTGATGGGGAGTGGGTCCTGACCGCCTGATCCGATCGGCGGGTTGTTGGGATCGTCATTGGCTGTATCGCCAGGGCTGCCAGCGCCGGCGCCACCGCCACAGCCGCTCAGGCCGACTAGCAGCAGGCCGCAGGCCAGTGTGGCCCGCAATAAGCCGGTTTGCCCGGTGATCGGGCTGGTTGTCAGTGAACAGGGAAAAGATGAGGCAAACAGCTTGAACGGAGCGGACATGAATTTTCTACGGAAACAGGGGGGAGGAATCGTCACCGTTCAAGTTAGCGGCAAAGCGGTCACAACTCAATGCAACCTGTGGTGCATATCATGCACCGCCGTCAAATCCCAGCTGGCGCCAGGCCTCAAATGCGACGACGGCAGCCGCATTCGACAGGTTCATGCTGCGATTCCCTGGTTGCATTGGCAGGCGCAGCCAGTTGGCCGGGTCGATGGCCTCGAAAGCCTCTGTTGACAGGCCGCGGGTTTCCGATCCGAAAGCCAGCCAGTCACCGTGCTGATAGCTCACCTCGAACGCCGAGCGCCGGCCCCTGGTGGTGATCGCAAACAGGCGGGCGTCGGGCGGTAGTTGGGCGGCAAAGTCCGCCCAGGTGTGATGAAAGGTTAATTCGGCGAACTCGTGATAATCCAGTCCGGCACGGCGCATCTTGGCGTGATCCAGGGCGAATCCCATCGGGCCCACCAGGTGTAAGTGGGCGCCGCAATTGGCGCATAGCCGGATGATATTGCCGGTGTTTGGGGGGATTTCAGGCTGTACGAGAACGAGATTGATCATGCGTGGATTCTGCCCGACAGAATCGGGGAATCAAGGCGTGCGCGCAGCGACCAGCACAAGTACGCTGCTGGCGCCAGCCTGTAGCAGCGCATTGGCACCCGCCCGAGCGGTTGCCCCGCTGGTCATGACATCATCGACCAGCGCAACCCTGCGGCCGGTCAAGTCGGTCGCACACCGGAAGGCTCCGACCAGATTGCTCAGGCGGGCCGGCCGGTTCAGGCCTTGCTGTGAGGGGGTGTCGCGGACCCTGGCCAGCGCGTTGCGGTGCCAGGGTAAGCCCCATGTCCGGGCGATGACAGCGGCCATCAGAGCACTCTGGTTGAAGCCACGCTGACGCAGACGGCGATCGCTTAACGGCACCGGGATGATCAGGTCTGGCCAGGCAGGCGCCGGTTGCCGGCCAGCCAGTGAGCGGGCCATGCTCGCCGCCACCGCCCGGGCCAGATGGGGGCGGTTGCCACGCTTGGCTGCCAGCAGCATACGGTCGAGCGGCATTGCATAGTCAGCCAGCGCGAGCGTTGTGATTCGGCAGGAGGTACCGATGGGTTGCTCGTTAAGCGGGCAGTCGCGACAAGCCTGATTTGGAGCCAGATCGGGTTGAACCGGCCCCGCACACACCGGGCACCGGGCCCGGTCTAGTCCGGTCAGATTCCGGGTGCAGGGCGGGCAGATGCCTGCCCCGGCAAACGCCAGCCCGCAAAGCCCGCAGGTACGCGGCAAGACGGCATCCGCCAAACCGGACAGCCTGGCAAGGAATTTGTTGTACGCCCGGGGCGCGGACAGATGGGTGGCAGATTCGGGCCGATCGGATGGCAGCTCACAAGTCATGATTTCTCCGGGATTAGGCTGCCTGGAGCTTAATTTTTCTTGCCGGGCTTCGTATACTGACCCTATGGATCACCTACCTGGCATAGACAAACTCGCAGTTCGGCGACAATTCTCCCGTCGCGCGGACAGCATTGCCAATGCCAATTTCCTGTTGCGCGAAGCTGAGAGTCAAATGCTCAGCCGGCTCGATATGGTCAAGCTGGCGCCGCAATCGATCGTTGAAATTGGCTGCGGTCGCGGTGACGGGGTTCTGGCGCTGCGCAAGCGTTATCCCAATGCCTCGATGCTGGGGATTGATTCGGCTGAGCCGATGGTTCGGCATGCTCATCACCGACTGTTACCGCCGTCCGATGGGTTTCTTGCCCGCGTGATGGAATCGGCCCGGCGTAAACGTGAGCCGCTGGCCAGTCTGACGGTCGCCGACGCCGGCCAGTTGCCTCTGGCCGATTCGTCGGCAGATCTGATCTGGTCAAATCTGTGCCTGCACTGGCTGCCTGACCCGGTCAGTGCGGTCAAGGAATGGCAGCGCGTGATCCGGCCTGACGGCTTGCTGATGTTCTCGATGTTTGGTGTTGACACGCTGAAAGAGCTGCGGGGCGGCGATGACGGCCTGATGAAATTCAATGACATGCATGATCTGGGCGACGCCCTGGTCGCGGCCGGTTTTGCCGACCCGGTCATGGATATGAGTTTTATGAAGGTCACGTTCGGCTCGCCCGACAAACTTCTGACTGACCTGCGCAGTCTTGGCGGAAATGCCCTGCAAAGCCGCCGGGCAGGTCTTTCCGGTCGGGAGCGGCTGCGCCAGTGGCGGCTCGGACTGTCGCAATTGCGAGACAGGGAAGGATCGATCCCGGTAACCTTCGAGATCGTCTACGGGCATGCCTGGTGTCCGTCGCGAAAGCGCCTCCCGGGGGGATTGCAGCCCGTCGAATTTCATCGACCCGATAAACGGGTCGACTGAACAGCCGGCTAAATCCGGCCAGCCTGAGCCTTCTCTGGCTCTCCCGCTCGCAGACCGATTTGCGACTCAGTACCGGCACCACTACAATTGCCTGTCGTTAGTCGACTTGGATCGTCAAAATCGGCATGCCGTATCGATGGAATCACCGGACTGAGGCAGGCAGCCACGAATGGCTGCTCAAACGCAATTGTTCTCTTGCGCCGTCCCAGCTGGCCATCTGGTTTGTTCTTCTGGCCGTCCTGACGCTGACTATCGCCATTTTTTTCGCCACGAAAGGCGCCTGGTTGGTGTTGCCTTTTGCGGTTATTGAGATTTCGGCTCTGGCCGTTGCCTTTCTGGTTTTTGCCCGGCACGCGGCAGACTATGAACGCATCGTGGCTGAGCCGGGCAGGTTGGTAGTGGAAACAAGTTTCGGGCCCAGTGTGGATCGCTATGAGCAATCGTCCGCCTGGTTTCGGGTTGAGTATTCAGGCAGGCCGCGCGACCTTATCAAGGTCGTTTCGGCGAAGCGTTCCTTTCCAGTGGGGCGTTTTGTGCCAGGCAATACGCGGGGGAGACTGGCTCGAGAGCTCCGGTTGGTATTTTCCGGAGCGCAAGCGTCAGGGGCTGGCTGACATCAGGCTGATTTGTTCAGGCCGGGTCGGCAAGACCGTATAACTCTTATTATCGAAGTTCAAGTAGGTCGCATATCCATGAAATTGAATCGTGTTGCAGGCGGGTTGTCCAAAGGGCTGTTCTGGTTGGGTTTGCCAATGACTGCATTAGCCGTTGAAGATATGCCGGGAGGCCCGGCAGTCAACCAGTTGAATCTCGCTGAACCGGCTACGACAATTGCCGCAGGCCAGCATGACATTCACAACTTGTTGTTGTGGGTCTGCCTGGCCATTTTTGTGGTCGTGTTCGCCGTCATGTTTTATTCGGTCTTTGCGCACCGCAAATCCAAGGGGGCGAAGTCGGCAGATTTCCACGAAAGCACAGCCGTCGAGATTCTCTGGACTGTCGTCCCTTTTATCATCGTTGTCGGCCTTGGCGCTGTGGCAACCGGCGAGGTCATCTCCCAGAAAGACACCTCCAACGCGGACGTCACAATCAAGGCGACCGGCTATCAGTGGAAATGGGGTTATGACTACGTCAAAGGCGAAGGCGAAGGGATCAGCTTCCTGTCAACGCTGACTACGCCAGAAGCCCAGATCCGCGGCACCGAAGAAAAGTCGGTCACCTATCTGACTGAAGTCGATAACGTGTTAGTTGTGCCGGTAAACAAGAAGGTCCGGATGATCGTGACCGCCAACGATGTGATCCACTCCTGGTATATACCGGCGTTTGGCGTCAAACAAGACGCGATTCCTGGCTTTGTCCGTGACCTCTGGTTTAAATCTGAAAAAGTCGGGACCTTCCGCGGTTACTGCACCGAGTTGTGCGGCAAGAACCATGCGTTCATGCCGATTGTGGTTGAAGTGAAATCGCAGGCCGACTACGCAACCTGGGTTGCCGAAAAACAGGCTGAGCTGCTGGCTCTGGCGGACGACCCGAACAAGACCTGGGAAGCGGCTGAACTGACCGCTCGCGGCGAAAAAGTCTATGCCTCCAATTGCGCGGCCTGCCATCAGGCCACCGGCAAAGGGGTTCCCGGTGCGTTCCCGGCACTGGCCGGGTCAGCCAAGGTGACCGGCCCGGCGGCAGCCCAGATTGACCTCCTGCTTAAAGGGGTCAGCGGTACCGCAATGGCTTCATTCAAGCAGCTTAGCGACGTCGAACTGGCCGCAGTCATGACCTACACCCGTAACGCCTGGGGTAACCAGAGCGAAGAGGCCGTGGTGCAACCCAAGCAGTTCCAGGACGCACGATAGTTTTCAGGTTCTAGAGTTTAGAGTTCGGACCGGCGAACAGGGTCGGTCCAGATGCAACAGAGAGATCACAGGAGTATTCCATGAGTGCAGTAGTTGGCGGCGCTGACCAGGCCCACGATCACGATCATTCGCACGATCATCCGTCAGGGTGGCGGCGATGGGTCTATGCAACCAATCACAAGGACATCGGCACGATGTACCTGTGGTTCAGTTTCACCATGTTTCTTGTGGGTGGCGTTAATGCGCTGTTGTTGCGTTCGGAGCTGTTCACGCCCGGACTGCAGATCATGGAGCCCGAGTTCTTTAATCAGCTCACCACCATGCACGGTCTGATCATGGTGTTTGGCGCGATCATGCCGGCGTTTGTCGGCTTCGCCAACTGGATGCTGCCATTGCAGGTTGGCGCGGCAGACATGGCATTCGCGCGGATGAACAACTTCAGTTTCTGGTTGTTGCCGCCTGCCGCCTTGTTGCTGGTGGGTTCCTATTTTGTGCCTGGCGGCGCTACTGCTGCCGGCTGGACGCTTTATGCACCTCTCTCTGTGCAGATGGGTCCGGGCATGGACATGGGTATTTTTGCCATGCACATTCTTGGCGCCAGTTCAATCATGGGTTCGATCAACATCATCACGACCATTCTGAACATGCGTGCTCCGGGCATGACGTTGATGAAGATGCCGATGTTTGCCTGGACCTGGCTGATCACCGCTTTCCTGCTGATCGCCGTGATGCCTGTTCTGGCCGGTGCTATCACCATGGTTCTGACTGATCGTCACTTCGGTACCAGCTTCTTTAATGCTGCTGGCGGCGGTGACCCGGTGATGTACCAGCATATTTTCTGGTTCTTCGGCCATCCCGAGGTCTACATCATGATCCTGCCGGCGTTCGGCATCGTTTCGGAGATCATTCCCGCGTTTGCCCGCAAGCGTTTGTTCGGCTACAGCTCGATGGTTTACGCGACTGCATCAATCGCCATCCTGTCGTTCATCGTGTGGGCACACCACATGTTCACGACTGGTATGCCGGTGACCGGTCAGTTGTTCTTCATGTACGCCACGATGTTGATTGCCGTGCCAACCGGCGTGAAGATCTTCAACTGGATTGCCACGATGTGGCGTGGTTCCATGACGTTCGAAACTCCGATGCTGTTCGCACTGGGCTTCATTTTCGTGTTCACCATTGGTGGCCTGACGGGTGTGATCCTGGCGGTTGCCCCACTGGATATCGCATTGCACGACACCTATTACGTGGTGGCTCATTTCCATTACGTTCTGGTTGCCGGTTCGCTGTTTGCGTTGTTTGCCGGCACCTACTTCTGGCTGCCGAAGTGGACCGGTCACATGTACGACGAAAAGCTCGGCCAGCTGCATTTCTGGGCGTCCATGATCTTCTTCAACATCACTTTCTTCCCGATGCACTTCCTGGGTCTGGCCGGCATGCCGCGTCGCTATGCTGACTACGCCATGCAGTTCGCAGATTTCAATATGGTTGCCACGATCGGTGCGTTTGGCTTTGGCTTCTCGCAGCTGATCTTCCTTTACGCCGTGCTCAAATGCATCAAAGGCGGAGAGAAGGCTGATGACAAAGTCTGGGAAGGCGCTGAAGGACTCGAGTGGACAGTACCAAGTCCGGCACCGTTCCACACCTTTGAGACACCTCCTCAGGTCAAGTAAGCATGTCTGCTGAATCCACAAAGCCGGCGGCCCAAAACGCCGAGCCAGCGACCAGACACCCCAGTAACCTGCGTACTGCGCTGGTACTGGGGCTGATCGCGGCCGTGTTTTTCGGTGGTGTTGTCGTTAACCGAATGCTGTTCGGCTAAGGCGACGGCAATGGCGGACCAGCCCACCCGTGATCAACAGCATCCGTCTGCCGGAGAGACCCGGCAGGCCAACTGGCAGGTTGTCGGCAAGCTGTCGCTGATGGTGTTGCTGATGTTTGGTTTCGGTTATGCGATGGTGCCGATCTACAAGGCCATCTGTGAGGTGACCGGGGTCAATTTTCTGACTCGTGCAGAACCCGATAACCGCGAGTTCGCCGAAAACACCCAGATCGACACGAGCCGTAAAGTGAATGTGGAATTCGACTCCAACAGCCGCGGCGCAATGCAGTTCAAGCCTGAGATTGCCCATGCGGAAGTTCACCCCGGGCAATTGTTCACTGTGGTTTATGACCTGATCAATACCCGGCCGCGTCGCACCGCCGGACAGGCGATCCCGAGCTATGCACCGCTTAATTCGGCCCGGTATTTCAAGAAAGTTGAGTGTTTCTGTTTTGATCAGCAGATGCTGGAACCCAATACCACCCGCCAGTTTCAGGTTGTCTTCGTGATCGATCCGGAGCTACCCAAAGACATCAATACCATTACGCTGTCGTATACCTACTTTGAAGTGGGTGGCATTGCATTGGCACCGGCTGGAACGGTCAGTCCGGCACTGATACCCGGATCGCCCGAGATGCTCCCGGTGCCGGTGGTGGCAAAGGCGTCCCGCCATGGTTGAGTCCGTCAAGTCCCGCGCCAGTTTCGCGCAGTCAATCAAAGCGGTTGCCTGGTCGTTTTTCGGGGTTCGGCGACGCCAGGATCACGAGGCAGATGTTTCAAATTTGAACCCGGTGCATGTCATCATTGCAGGAATCATGATGGCCGTGCTTTTCGTGCTGACCCTGATAACGATTGTTCGATGGGTCGTGGGATAATCCCCTGAGCCATTTGGTGACAGCAAATCATTCATAACAAGGAATAGTTCATGAGTTCGACCGCCCACGGCGCCGCCCCTTACTACTTTGTGCCAGACCCGTCCAAATGGCCGATGGTCGGTTCGATTGCGCTGGCACTCTTTGGCTTCGGAATGGTTGGTCTGACCAACGATGCCGCCTGGGGCGCTTATCTGCTCTACGGCTTTGGCGCGATCTTCATCTATATGTTGTTTGGCTGGATCGGTACGGTTGCCAAAGAGTCTGAGGCTGGCAGTTACAACGAGCGGGTCGATATCTCGTTTCGCTGGTCCATGGGCTGGTTCATCTTTTCGGAGGTCATGTTCTTTGCCGCCTTCTTTGGTGCGCTCTGGTATGCCCGCGTCATTACGATGCCCTGGCTTGGCGACCTGGATCACAAAGCGTTGCTGTGGCCCGATTTTGCCGCCGTGTGGCCCCATGTTGGCCCGGCCAAGGTCGTTGACGGCTTTGAGGCAATGGGGCCGTTCCCGCTGCCCACGATCAACACCTTGTTGCTGCTGACTTCCGGCGTCACGCTGACGATTTCGCACCATGCGTTGCTGGCTGATCAGCGTGGCAAGACCATGCTCTGGTTATTCCTGACTATTGTGCTTGGTGTCGTGTTCATGTTCGTGCAGGGTTACGAGTACTACCATGCCTATGCAGAGCTGAACCTGAAACTCACCTCGGGAATTTACGGTTCAACCTTCTTCATGCTGACCGGCTTCCATGGTTTTCATGTGACTGTCGGTGCCTTGATGCTGGCTGCGGTGTTGTTCCGCTTGTCACGCGGGCATTTCAGTTCGAAACACCACTTCGCGTTTGAGGGGGCGGCCTGGTACTGGCACTTTGTTGATGTGGTGTGGCTCGGCCTCTACATCGTTGTCTACTGGCTCTAGACCATGCGCGCCTGCCAGACAGGTTTGATGGGGCTGCAGGAAAGAGGGCGTTCGGGGTTTGCAGCAGGGCTGCTGATCGTGTTACTTACACTTGGCCCCGGCCCCGACGTTTCCGCAGACTCGGCGCAGTCTGGCAAAACCGGCCTGATCGATGAGGCCGCCGCGATAGAGCAGACAATTCGCGGGCAAATCGATTCGTTTCGCAGCAATAATGCCAAAGCCGCCTTCTCTGCGGCAGCCCCGGCCATTCAGGACCGATTCGGCACGGCCGAGCGATTCATCGCCATGGTCCGGCAAGGTTATCCGGTGGTTGTGGATCCGACCAGCATTGAGTTTCAACCCCTGATCAAAGGGGTCAACGGCTCTCGGGTTCAACCGGTATTGATGAGCGATGCGCAAGGCATGCTCTGGATGGTGACTTACTCTCTGACCCGCGATGCCCGGGGTCAATGGCGGATCAACGGCGTCCAGCAAAAACGGACGAACAGCAATTTCATCTGAGCCTGATCGAACCACCCGCCTGGGCTGGCCTGCGACAGTTGGTATCTTCCTGGTCATTATTCTGACGGGGTCGTTAGGAAACTGGCAGTTGAACCGTGCCAGTGAGCGCCTGCAGGCGCAGGCGCAACGAGACGCGCTTGCGGCGAACGGGCCGCTGGCGCTAACAGCAGAGTCATTGCGGGGCCGCTTGCCGCTCGGCGGGCAGGTTACGGCCACCGGTGAGTGGCTTGCCGAACGCACCGTCTTTCTCGATAACCGCACGTATAACCGTCAGGCCGGATTCCATGTCTTTACGCCGTTGCGCCTGTCGGGCTCGCAGCAGCCGCCGGTGTATGTATTGGTCTTAAGAGGCTGGGCGCCGCGCAATGTGCGCGACCGAACGGCGCTGCCGCCGGTAGGCCACGCCAGTGGCGAGATCTCCGTGACTGGCATGGCTGAAGCAGATGTTGAGCAAACGCTGATGCTGGGGGAGGCGGCGCAGCCGGGCAAACACGACCGGCTCTGGCAGCGGGTGAGTCGGCGCGAATTTGAGCAATGGTCTGGTTTAGCGCTGGCGCCGTTGTTGCTGCGTCAGACCATGCCGACAAATTCGGACGGGGCAACACCCGACGGCCTGGTCCGTGACTGGACGACACCCGGCTCGAAGGTAGACCGTCACTACGGCTATGCGTTTCAGTGGTTTGCGATGTCAGCGGCGATGCTGGCATTCTGGTTGTGGTTAAAGTTCTTTAGGCGCAGCAAAAGCGGGCTCAGCAAAGACGGGTCTGGAAAAACCGGGGCCGATTGAGGTTTTCAGGTGACCGGCCAACCTGCGTTATTGTTAGGCCATGAACGATGACCCAGTAATCCTAGAAATTCGTCCGGCCGAGGCTAATGCTCCCGGACTTGACCAGCCGGCAAGCGTCGCCTGGTTGACGATAAACCGAGCCGCTAAAAGCAATGCGTTGAATCCGGCTACCATGAGTGCGTTTGTTGCGGCGGTAAAACAGGCAGCTGAAGACGATACGGTTCGAGCACTGGTCGTGACCGGCGCTGGTGACCGGGCATTCGTTGCCGGCGCCGACATTGCCACAATGGGAGCGCTTGATGAAGACACGGCGCGTGAGTTCATCACCGCGGTTCACCACTGTTGTGACGCGGTACGCTTGTTCCCCGCCCCGGTCATTGCACGCATGAACGGTGTCGCGTTTGGCGCGGGGCTGGAGTTGGCGGCGGCCTGTGATATTCGCATTGCTGCCGACGACATCATGCTTGGCATGCCCGAGGTAAAACTGGGTATTCCGTCGGTCGTCGAAGCCGCCTTGTTGCCTGGTCTGATTGGCTGGGGACGCACTCGCGAAATCCTGCTTCTGGGAGATAACTTCGATGCTCATCGCGCCGAGCAATGGGGTCTGATTAACCGGGTGGTGCCACGCGCAACCCTTGACGAACAAGTCGATGAAATTCTGACCTCGTTGCTGGCGAACGGTCCGCAGTCGGTTCGTGCCCAGAAGGCGCTAATGACGACATGGGAGCAGCTGCCGCTGGCTCAGGCGATTACAGCGGGTATCGATAAATTTGCCGCCTCCTGGCAGACTGATGAGCCAACGCGCATGTTGCGCGCCTGGCGGCGGTAGAGTTGCCGATGGGACTTTCTGCCGAACCGACCATCCAATCGGTCAGTGTACGGGCGGTCAAGGTACCGATGGCCGAGCCGCATCGCACTGCAAGCGGCGTGGTGGCCGAGTCACCGCTGGTGCTGACAGATATTAAAACCGACCAGGGGGTGGTCGGTTCCAGTATGGTTTTTACCTATACGCCGGCCGCGCTATCCCCAACCGGCGACCTGATTCGTAATATCGGGGCAATGCTGACGGACGTTCCGCTGGCCCCGCGACAGGTTCACCAGGATCTGACCGCGCGGATGCGCCTGCTTGGCTCGCAAGGCCTGGTGGGCATGGCGCTGGCCGCGATTGACATGGCGCTGTGGGACGCCCTGGCGAAAACCCGGGAGTGTTCACTGATGAGTCTGCTTGGTGGCTCGGCCAGGCCGATTCCGGCATACGGCGCTGTCGGCTTTGACGGTATCGCCGGGTCAGCAAAGACTGCTGAACAATGGGCGGCGAAAGGGTTTACAGCGGTCAAGGCAAAGATCGGATATGCCAGTGCGCAGGAAGATCTGGCTGTGGTGCGGGCGATGCGCAGCGCGGTCGGTCCGGACGTGTCGATCATGGTGGACTACAACCAGTCGTTATTGCCTGCCGAGGCTATTGCCCGAATCCGGGTCCTGGATCAGGAAGGTCTGGTCTGGATAGAAGAGCCAACACTTGCTCATGACTATGCCGGCCATGCGACGGTTGCCGCGGCGGTTGATACCCCGATCCAGGCGGGTGAAAACTGGTGGGGCCCGGCTGACATGCGTCTGGCCATTCAGGCAAAAGCGAGCGACTACCTGATGCCTGACGTGATGAAGATTGGCGGGGTGACCGGCTGGATGCAGGCGGCGGCACTGGCCGCAACCGAAAATCTGAAAGTTTCAAATCATCTGTGGCCTGAAATCAGCGCGCGTCTGATGAGTTGTACCCCTACGGCTCACTGGCTTGAATACGCCGATTGGTGGAATCCGGTTCTTGCCCGGCCCTTGCAGGTAGACAAAGGCATGGCTATTCCTGATAACGAGCCCGGCACCGGGGTCAGCTGGAATGAAGCCGCGATTGATCAGCTTCTGGTGTGAGTAAACAGCGGGTTTATTCAAACCGATAACCGACGCCGCGCACGGTTTTTATCCGTGCACCGTGGGCACCGATTTTGCGTCGTAGCCGGCCAATATAGACGTCAACAATATTGGTCATCGGGTCTTCGTCAGTCCCCCAGACCGCATTCAGAATTTTGCTCCGGCTCAATACTTGATCGCGATTGGCCAGAAACAGCTCGGCCAGTTCGCGCTCTTTTGCCGATAAATCAATCCGCTGACCGTCGGCGATCAACGCCATCGCGTGGCGATCAAAACTCAGTCCTTGCTCGTGGGACTGCAATTCGGAACCGGATGGTGAGTAGGTTTTGGCCCGGCGCGCCAATGCTTCAATGCGGGCCACCAGTTCGTCGAAGTCGAATGGTTTGGCCAGATAGTCATCAGCGCCCAGTTTCAATCCGGCAATCCGTTCATCTGTCGCATCAAGTGCCGACAGCATCAGAACCGGTGTGTGGTCTTGATTGGCCCGCATGGCCTGGCAGACGGTTTGTCCGGAAATACCAGGCAACATCAGGTCCAGCGTGACGACGTCGTAGCGGTGTTGACGCAGATACCCTATTGCCAGTTCGCCGCTATCGGCCAGTTCTACCTGCCAGCCCTCTGACTCAAGACCGCGTCGGATCAGGTCGGCGACACGGGATTCATCTTCAATAACCAATACGTTCACGCCTGGGCCTCGTTAGCGGTGTGGAGTGTTGACGGCTGCGTGGCCGGGAAAGTCATGATGGCACTAAGACCGCCTTCGGGCCGGTCTTGTAGCGTGGCGCTGCCTCCGTGTGCCTCGAGAATAGACCGAACGACGGGCAGGCCGAGTCCGGTACCGTCGGAATAGCTGGTCGCCGCATTTGAGCCCCGAAAATAGCGTTCGAAGGCTTTTTCCTTCTCCAGGTCTGACAATCCGGGGCCGTCGTCTTCTACCTGGATCTGATAGTTCTCACCGGTACGGCTTAACTGAATTGCAGTGGCGTTGCCGCCATGCAGCCTGGCATTCTGAAGTAGCGCGAGAATGGCCTGGCGAATCTTGACCCCATCCACCTGCGCTGGAGCGGAGCCGTCACAGAGGCCAATTTTAATTCCCGGAGCGCTCAGGTTGGCCACTTCTTTGACCAGGTCGTTCAAATCGTAAGTCGAGATGGCGAGCCGGGCTTCGCCGGCTTCCTGGCGGGAGATGAACAGCAGATCATTGACCAGCATCGCCGTGTGAGCCGCAGCCTCACGCGTGCGGGTCAGCGCGTCCCGGTAGGTCGCACCGGATTTTTCCTTGCCTCGTAAGGCAATATCGCTTTCGCCTTGAATGATAGTCAGCGGCGTGCGCAACTCGTGACTAACGTCGGCCATCATGCGCTGTCGGTTGCTGGCGGATTCTTTCGCCTTGACCAGCAGATGCTCCAGTTCGTCGGTTCTTTCCCTGACGGCGTCTTCAAGCGATGCATTCTGCTCAAGCAGGTTATCGGTTCGCCGGGCGACGGTTGCTGCCATCTGGTCAAGAACCGACCCGACCTGATACAGTTCATTGCGCGTCGAAAGTCCGGTCAGATTGATCGGACGGTCAAACGTACCATCAGCCAGTCGTCGCACACCGGTCATGACACGGCCCAGCGGGTTGATAATCTGGGCGCGGTAGGCGAGGAGCGATACAAGCGTGAGGGCAATCGCCAGGGCGCTGAATCCCAGTGCCAGTGCACTGGCCAGTCGACGATGCTCGTCGGCGGCGGAGCGCGCTTGTGCAACTTCCTGCTTTTCTTCGGCAAGGGATAGTGCGATCAGATGGTGAAAATCCCGGTCGATTTTCTGTTCAAGGATTAACGACAGGCGTGCGTGTTCAGAATCTGGCGGGCCCGGTGTTCTGTCGATCTGGAGTGTCTCAAAGCTTGCGGTCAGATTTTTGATCGTATTGTCGATCACGGACAGCAGTTCGAACTCTTCCAGTTCTTCATTGCCGACCAGTTCGATTTCACTATTGATAATCGCGCGTATGCCGGCGATATTCTCGCGAATCAGGCCAATGAGATTTTTCTTTCTGGCGTTTGCTGAGGTCTGCTCAGAATGCCCGATCAGGATGGTGTCTGAATACTGTTTGAATAGCTGATAAGTGTTTGAGGAGAGCCGCAAATGCAATTCGTACGAATCTCGCGCCAGACGAATTCTTTCATCGTAAAAATTGCTTCGGTTCGTGGTCCACAGCGCAATTGCAGAGCCGCCCAGTGACAACACCAGAAACGTCGTCGCGAGGACTGTCACGGTGCGGCTGATGTTCATGAAAGATGGTCCGGTGAATGTCCTGGCTAGCGTTCTCGAAGCGCTTCGCCAGCACGATTCAATGGTTTGACCAGATATTGCAGGACGGTCTTGCGGCCGGTCAGCATTTCGACTGTGGCAGTCATGCCGGGAATGATCGGCAGCTCCCGCCCGTCTGGTGTGGTCAAGACATTTTCGTTGGTGCGCACCAGCACCCGGTAATATGAATTGGCTTCGTCGGCAACATCGGCAACCGGCGTGTTGCCGCGGCGTTCGTCGCGCAGAGTGTCCGGGCTGATGTTTTCTATCTTGCCTGGCAGCCCACCGTAGATGGCGTAGTCGTAGGCGCTGATCTTGACGGTGGCTTCCTGTCCGGGGTGCAGAAACGCGACGTCAGCCGGTCGGACATAGGCTTCAATCATCAAGGTGTCTTCGGTGGGGACGATGGTCATGATCTCCTGGCCGGCCTGAACCACACCGCCAATCGTATTGATCTTGATTGACTTTACCGTGCCGTTCATGGGCGACAGGATTTCCGTGCGGCGAAAAGTATCTTCGCGCGCATTGCGAGACTCACTGGCCTGGGCAAGTTCAGACTCAAACTTGATCAGGTCGGCGGCAGCGTCGGCGCTGAACTTGTCACGGCGGTCGGTGATTTGTACCGCCAGTTCGTTGCGCTGGCGTCGCAGGCGTAAGAGTTCGACTTCGGAGACAAGGCCGCGCTTGACCATCGGGCTGGTGATTGAGATCTCCCGTTCGAGCAAGGCGATGCCTTTCTTGAGCCCGGCCAGACTTGTTTCGAGGGCATTTGTTCGCGCCTTGAATGCCCGGTTTTCGCGTTTGACAATGGCTTCGTGGCGCAGAACTTCCGGCGGGTATTCGGGTGTCCCTCCATAGGCTTCGGCCCGCAGGCGTGCCGCCGAAGCCGCCAGAGAGGTCGTCTTGGCGGCGAGTTCGCGATAAAGCGCGGAGGCGCGGGTGTCGTCAATGCGTAACAACATGTCCCCGGCTTTGACGAGATCGCCTTCGCGAACTTTCAGTTCGGTCAGCAGTCCGGCATCGAGGCTTTGAATCACTTGTTCGCGGCTGGAGGGAATGACTCGCCCCTGGCCACGGGTAATTTCTTCTAGCTCGGAAAAATTCGCCCAGACAAAAAACGCGACCAGCAAGGCGCAGATCAGCGTGATCGACATAAACGCGAGCCAGGGTTTTTCGCCGGCACCGACGCTGGCGTTGGGTAGTGAGACGCTCATGGGGTGATTGTGATGCCTTTGGCCAGTTGCTCCATGACTTCAGCGCGCGGACCGTCAACCACGATGCGACCGGCTTCCATCACGATGACCCGTTCGACGATATCGAGAACCGGCGGGCGGTGAGTCACGATGACCAGGCCGCGGCGCGCCGCATGGGCAGTCGGCTGCTGGGCCCACTGGCTTAGAGAGTTCAGGATGCTGCGTTCGGTATTGGGATCGAGCCCGGCAGTGGGCTCATCCAGGAGTGCAACGGCTGGCTCCCTGAGTGCCAGCCGGGCAAGCGAGACCAGGCGTTTCTGCCCGCCCGACAAGCCCATGCCGTCTTCGCCAAGATTCATGTCCAGCCCACGCGGATGGCGGGCAATGAGCTGGTCCAGGCCAAACTGTTTCAGCACGTTGATCAATTGCTCGTCATCGCCGCGGCGATCGGTGCGGGCCAGTTCAAGATTCTCACGTAGTGTTCCCAGGAACAAGCGGGCATCCTGGGGCAACAGGCCGATTGAGGCACGTAACTCGGCCGGGTCGAGCTGGCGTAAATCGATGCCATCGAAAGTGGCCAGACCCGCTTGCGGGGTATATAGCCCGGCGGCCAGACGCAAGACGGTTGATTTGCCGCTGCCAGTGCGCCCGAGAATCGCCACCCGTTCGCCCGCTTTGATATTAAGGTTCAGATTCTCAAACAGGTTGGGGCCTTGCGGGTCGTGTTTGAACGTCAGTGCGGACAGCGCAATCGCACCCTGCGGACGAGGGATGCTCAGGTAGGTCCGGTCCGCTTCGCGTTCGAGCGGTTTGTCCATCATGGCCTGCAAACCGGAAAACGCGGCTCTGGCCTGTTGTACCCGCACCGCCAGGCCGGCGACCTGAGCCAGCGGGGCAATAGCCCGTCCGCATAGAATCACCGCGCCGATCATGCCGCCCATTGACAGCTCTCCGGCATGAATCAGGTGCACGCCAATCACGACAGTGCCAACGGTGCACAGTTGTTGAACCGTCGAAGTTGAGTTCATCACGAAGTTCGACAGGTTGCGGGCTTTAAGTGATGAGCTTGCCACCGAAGCGGTATACCACTCCCAGCGTTGCTGCATATGGCCAAGTGCATTGTTGACCTTGAGTGTTTCCATGCCCTCAACGGCTTCGACCGCCATGCCCTGGCGTTGCGACCCTTCTTTCATGGAGTCAAGGATGTGGCGCGCCAGTGGTCGTTGCACCAACAGACCGGCAATAACAACGAGTACCGCGGCGACCAGCGGCACGATCGCCAGTGGCGGGGCAATCATGCCGATGACCAGCACAAACAACAAAAAGAACGGCAGATCAATCAGGGTTGTCAGGCTGGCGGAGGTCAACACTTCGCGGATGGTTTCGAAGTCGCGCAAGTTGTTGGCGAATGACCCGGAGGAAGCGGGTTTTTGGATCAGTTGCATCGACATCATGCGTTGAAACAGGCCGGAACTGATCTGGATGTCAGCCCGCTTGCCGGCGATGTCGATCAGCCAGGCGCGCAGTGTGCGGGCCAGAAAGTCGAACCCCAAGGCAACACCGGTGCCGATTGTCAACACCCAGAGTGTTTCATAGGTCCGGTTGGGTACGACCCGGTCATACACATTCATCACGTAGAGTGAGACGGCTATCGACAACAGGTTGACCAGCAGAGTAGCCAGCGCCACATGACCGTAGAAAGGCTTCAGTCCCCAGAGTACTTTCCAGAACCAGGCGCGGGCACTGCGGCGCGCCGGCAATTCGCTGCGCAGGTCGGGGCCGGGCCGCGGAATCAGTAGCAGACAGTAATCGGCGTAGCCGTCAGGTAAATCGCCATCCTGGAGTTGCTCTGGATCGCTGACCAGCTGGAACGAGCCGTCTCCGCAGGCGGCCAGCGCAGGCAGGTTTTCTGCTGACAGTTCGGCAAGCGGGCCGTCATGGCGTAGCAGGCTCAGACCGGCGGCGGTTACCGCGGTACTGAGCGAGTTCATGTTGACCTCACCGCTTTGATCGAAAGTGACCTGGGCCCGCATCGCCACCACTGACATGGGCCGTTGTCGGGCCTGCGCCAGTTGCGACAGTCCTTCCAGCAGGTTGGTGGGCATTTTGCTCATGGTCACAGCTTACTCGGGATTGACGAACGCAAGTGAGAGTCGTCCTGCCGCATATTCGATCTGGTGTCGGGCCAGTGCGGCGTCGATCTGGCTGGATTCAGCAGCGGCTTCAGCATTGGCCAGCTCAGTATAGGCATTGAGTAAATCGAGCAGGTTGCGCCGGCCAATGCCGAATTGCTCGCGATAGACTTGTACGACTTGTTCTGCAATTTTGATTTGACTACGGGCGATGCTCGCGCGCTGTTTAGCGGTACGCCAGGCGGCCATCGCGGTGCGCTGGGTTTCCAGAATCAGACGGCGTTGTTCATCGACGCTGGCTCGGGCTCCGACCAGCGCTGCATCAGCCGAGTCCTGAGCGGCTGATGCGGCCAGATCGAATGCAGGCCAGCTCAGGGTGAGTTGTGAGAAGCGGTTCGCGCCGGTTTGTGATTCCACGTCGACCCGCGGGCCGCGATTGCCGCGAGCGACTTTCAGGTTGGCCTGAGCGGCCATGTACTGATGTTCCGCTGCCACGACCGTGGGGTGTTGGTCGGCAAGCGCGGCTTCTCGCGCCGCGTTTGTGCGCTCGGGTTCGCTCATGCCGGGCGGTTCGGCCAGTGCGTCGGCGGCAAACGGCAGTGGGTAAAAGCGGCTCAGAGCTTCTTTTGCCAGAGCAATCTCGGTATCTCTTTCGGCCAATTGAAAACGGACTTGTTCGGCCCGTGCCCGAGCTTGAATCAGATCAAATCGCCGGCCTTTGTCGATGCGTGCGATTTCCCGGAAATCTTCGACCAGTTTCAGGTGGCGCTCGAGGCTGCGTTGCGTGGTCGCGTGCAACCGGTTCGCCCCCAGCAGGCGGAAATAGTTGCCGACGACATCGAAAGTGATGTCCTCGCGACGCTCGGTCTCTGTGCTGGCGAGTGATTTTTCGCGCCAGGTCTCGCGTTCGATTTCCGCGTTGATCGCGCCGGACGCATACAGATTCAGACTCAGGCGCGGACCCAGTGAGCCGGTGACTGAGCCATCCAGTTTGCGGGCGCCGGCAACCGAGACGGTCGGATAGTGTTTGCTGCGGGCCCGCTTAATGTCAAAACGGGCCACGTTGCGGTCGGCACGGGCAATCATGATGGCCGGGTAGTTGCTCAACGCATAGTTGACCAACTCCGCCAGGTGGATGGCGCCGGGAAGATCACCGGTCCGGGGCGCAACCGGGCTCTCGGCGCTGGCGACAGACGGGCTTAGCCAGGCCATAATCAATACAGCGCCCAGCCCGGCCCAGACGGTCGTGGGGGGGCGCCAGAGCAAAAGGTTAGATCGAATAAGCCGCATCACGCCCAATTGTAGGCGCTTACCTTTGATGGCGGCCCGGAGTGTCTGCTATTTGCTGTGCACTTTGCCTCACTCGGGCTCAGATCAGATTCGGGTCGCTGGCTGTTTCCGGGAGCACTGTGACGGTGAAAGCGGCTGTCGAAGCGCCGATGTTGTTAGCTGCATCGACAATCTGGGCTTCATAGAGATAAGTGCCGTCGTTTGGAGCCGAGTCTGCAAACGCCAGACTGAGACCGTCGCCGGCTTCCTGGGCGTCTGCCGAACCAACCAATGCCCGGTTGGCGCCGGTAACCCGGAACAATTGCACTGATTCGTCGCTTTCCAGGACATCCGACAAGCCTATCGTTACGACGAACTGGTTTCCGGTGGTGTCCTCGCCCGAGGTCAGCGGAACTTCGCGAGTGCCGTCAACGGCCACAAACTGCTCAAAGCTAAGCAACTGATCCGGGGCGACGGTATCGAGAGTGACGCTGAACGTGTCGCTCGGCGTGGCCTGATTGCCCGCGCTGTCTACCACTTGCACCTGGTATTCGAGCGTGCCGTTCCGGGTGATGTTGTCGGTCAGGCTGAACCGGGTGCCGGCCACCGTCGCGGTCCCGATCGCCACGCCGTCGCGCAGCACAAGCAGACTTTCATCGGTGGCGAGTTCGTTTGAGAGGGTTCCCTGGATGGCTGGTGTGGTGTCATTGGTGATGCCATTGTTGCCGATGCTCAGCGTGGTGTCTGAGGCATCGTCTTTGATTCGGGTAATGACGCCTTGAGCGCCGGACAGGCTGCGATCAATCGTGACTTCGGTAGTCGCTGCCGCCCCGATATTGCCTGCAGCATCCACGGCGGATAGCGTAATGCTGACGGTGCCGTCGCTGGCCGGCAGCTCGCCAGCGTCCAGTGATAATGACCAGTTGCCGCTGGCGTCAGCGCGAACCGCTTCGATCAGGCTGAAGCCGTTGGCATTGTTGAGTCTGACCGTGACTTCCGAGTCGGCTTCGGCAGACCCGCTTAATACCGTGCCGTCGGCCGTTTCGGCCTTGTTCAGCACCAGGCTTGCGCCCGGCCCGGAAAGCTCGCCGGTGGTTTGCAGGGTTGGGGCATCTGGCGGCGTGACATCGAGGACAACCTGGGTCACCGTTGTGGGGCTCACATTACCGGCCGGGTCGGTGGCGACGGCATTGATTGTCGCGCTGCCATCGGCCGGTAGGCCGGCCTCCGGCAGGCTGCCGGCTGTTGGAGTGGCGGTCGCGGTATTGATACTCCAGCGGCCGTCCGCATCGGCGGTGGTGTTGTAGGTGACGCGCTGGCCGTTTTCACCAATAGCGATTGTCATCGCGACATTGCTGCCCGGCTCGGCGGAGCCGGTGAAAGTAGGCCTCGAGCTGTTGGTGACCGGGTTGTCGATGCTGGGCGCTGCCGGGGCGGATTCATCGCCACCGCTGGAGCCGCCCGACAGTCCGGCTGCTGCAACGAGTAAGCCGCCACCCAGCGCGGCTATCGGCTTCCAGTTAAGCGGTCGTTCCGCCTCAGGCGGTGGTGGAATTTCAGCACTCTGCGAGGCGGGCGAAAACATCAGGAAACTGCCTTCAGCCAGCGCGGCCAATGGCTGGGTGGCTGGTGTTATCGCCACATTGTTCGCGCCTTCAAAATTGCTGATCGCGGCAGTACAGACTTGCTCCGGTGTGCAGGCCGAGAAGAATCCGGCCAGTACAAGTTCCTGGCCACCGGGCAATCCTTCGATAACCAGATCGCCGTCTATGCGTAACAGGCGTGGAGCGGGCTGGACGCCGTCGCCGCGAATCTGGTAGCTGTAACCGGGCGCAGCATCGACTTGCGAGCGCGCTGATGCCAGCGATACGTCGGTGATATTTCCAGCCGGGTCGATAACCTGCAGGTTAGGTGTGCTCATGTTTCCGGTTTGAATGAAGAGAAAGGTATCGTACCGCCGGTCAGGACCGGCGGGTCCGGCAACCGGCGCAAAAGCTGTGAGGCTTGGTTACCGGGTGCGTTGACGCAAAGTGGCTAAAACGCGCCGGTTTGTTGCTGCTCCGGGAGCAACGCGCTGTTAAACGCGCCGGTGCTGATGGCGGCAGACGAGTCGGCTGCGCCGCTTGATGACTGTTCACCGTCGCTGAACAGCAGCGGGTCGGTGGCAAGCAAATCTTGTTCGGTAATGATCAGCGCCGTGCCAGAGTCGCCGCTGGCTGTGCTGTTGTCATTGTCAGTGGCGGTCGGCGTGTTGTAGAGCTGGGTGCGGGTAACCGCCGCGCGGCTGTTGTTGCCGGCATCATCGGTTGCGGCGCCAGCGGGCAAGGCAACGGTGATCCGGCCTGCATCCGCATCGGCCGGCGTTACTGTGAGCACAAATTCACCGGCGCTGCTGCCGGCGGCGAGCGAGACATCATCCAGTGGTGTGGCGCTGTTGGTAGAGACGTTCAGATCGGCCAGCGTAAAACCGTTTACCGGTTCACCGAAGTCAATCGTGAATTCCACCGGACCAGTCGCGATAGTTGCGGCGACATTGTCGGTAATGACCGGAGCCGGGTCTTCGCGGTCAAAAGCGACGGCGGTTGAACTGGTGGCGGCATTGCCGTTGCCGCCTGCATCCTGTACGGCATCGGCATCAACAGAGAATGAAATATTGCCCGTGGTGTTGTCGGTCGGGGTGACAGTGACGGTATAGACCGCCCCCGAGCCTGAAAGGCCGCTCAGCGTGCCACCGGACACGTTCAGATCGCCAAGCGTCAGTCCGGTGACCGGTTCACTGAAGGTGAGGGTGTAGTCGTAAGGGGCGCGGGCCGGCACAGCGGTGGGCGCGTCGTTGGTGATCGTGAGCGTCGGGTCAACATCGGTGTCGAATGCCTGGGTGGCGCTGTCAGCCTCGCTGGGATTGCCGGCGGCATCAGTGGCGGCGCCGGCTGCGACGCTCACGCCCAGCGTGCCGGTGTCATTGGCTGGCGGCGTCACTACCATCTGGTAGGTTGAGGCATTGACGGTGGTGACGGCGCTTGCCGTTCCGCCTGTTACCTGGACGTCAGCCGTGGTGAAACCAGTAACGGCTTCGTCGAATGAAAAGGTAAACGTCACCGGGCCGGTTGCCGTGCCGGTAGCGTTATCGGTGATGGTCAGGACCGGGTCAACCAGATCGTTGGTAAAGCCCTGGCTGGCGCTGGCCGCTTCACTCGGATTGCCCGCCGCATCCTGCGCCGCGCCTGCCGCGACAGAAACATTGATGGTGCCGGTCGCCGCGGTGCCAGGCTGAACAATCAGTTGATAAATCGTGGCGCTAACCGCGGTGAAAGTGCCGGCGGTGCCACCGCTAACGCTGATATCGCCGGCAGTAAAACCGGTGACAGGCTCATTGAACTGAAACGTGAACGTCACCGGGCCGGTTGCATTGCCGGACACGTTGTCGGTAATGGTCAGCACCGGGTCGGTGACATCGTTGATATAGGCTTGCGAGGCGCTGGCGCTGGAGTTGGGATTGCCTAATGTGTCGGTGACCGCATTATTGCCGACACTGATGCCAATCGTGCCCGAGGCGGCACTACCGGGTGTGACGACCATCGTATAAGTGGCGCTGTTGACCTGGTTCAGCGCGCCCGCCGTGCCACCGGTGACGTTAATGTCGCTGGCGCTAAAACCGGTAACACCTTCACTGAAGCTGAAGGTAAACGTGACGGGGCCGGTTGCCGTGCCGGCAACATTGTCGGTAATGCTCAGCGACGGTCCGACGGTATCAATTGGCTGGTTAAGACTGCCGGCGGTATTGGGATTGCCGCTACCGTCTACAACGGTATTTTCACGCACGGTAACGACTGCATTGCCGTTCAGGCCTGCAGCCGGGCTGATAACCGCCGAGTAGGTGGTGCCGCTGCCGGTCACGCTTCCGGCGGTGCCGCCAGTCACCGTGAGGTCTGCAGCGGTAAAGCCGGTGACAGGCTCACTGAAGACAAACGTCACCGTGAACGGGGAGTTGGTCGGGCCGCCGGCGGCATCACTAGTCATGGACACGGATGGCGGGGTGCGGTCCAGGGTGACGGTGGTGGACGCAACGTCGGCCCCTTCATTGCCAGCCGCGTCGATGGCATGAGCCGATATGGAGCGGTTGCCATCAGCGGGGAGCTGCCCGGTCGCAAAAGTGGTCGTCCAGGCATTGTTCTGATCGACCGTGGCCAGTTGCGTGACGCCTCCGAAGGTCACGGATACCGTCGTGGCGTCGCTGCTTGTCGCTGTGGTGCCACTGACGGTGATGCCGCTTTGCGACTGGGCCGCCGTAATCGTGCTGCCGGGCGCCGGGCTGGTAATAGTCGGGGCACCGGGTGCAGTGGCATCCACCGCAAAGGAAAACGGTGCAGACGCTGCAGTGGTATTGCCGGCGGCATCCCTGACCTGGACGGTATAGGTCACCTCATTCTGACCGTTGGAATCAGCCAGAGGCCCGTCTTCAAAGACAAAATCGGTGCCGGTGACTGTCGCTTGCCCGACGACTTGCCCGTCGCGCAGGACCGCGACCGAATCGCCTTCGTCCAGCGCTGCGCTCAGCGTGCCGCTGAGCGTCGGTGTTCGGTCGTTGGTGACACCGTTTGCGGTGATGGCGCCGCTGATGGGGTCGAGGTTGTCGCCAACGCTGACCAGGGTGGCAACAGCCACCGGCGGCGTGGTGTCGATGACAACGGAGGTCGTGACGCCTTCGCTGGCATTGCCAGCCGAATCGGTCGCGACCAGCGATATCGGTGACGACTCATTGGCTGGCAGGCCGGCATCCGGCAAAGTGCCCAGGATGGGTGAATCGGTCGCCAGGTCAACCGACCATGCGCCGTTTGCATCGGTTGTTGTGGCGTAGCGAACCGTATTGCCGCTTCCGCCAATATCGATTGTCACGGTGACGCGCGAATTGGGCTCCGCCTGACCTTCCAGGACTGGCTTGGGGTTGTTGACACTTGATGTCGTCAGGGTAGGTGCAACCGGAGGGTCTGAGTCACCGCCACCGCCACCGCCGCCGCCAGCAACTGCGCCCAGAATCACCAGGCCACCGCCGGCCGCTGCGATTGGCTTCCAGTTGATGTCGCGTTCGGCCTCCGGCGCAACAACGTTTTGCTCACCCTGGGCGCCTCGGTTCATCAGGAATCCGCCTTCCTGAAGGGCTGCAACCGGCTCGGAGGCTGGCGTGATCGATTCATCGGCAAGTCCGCCCAGCTCTGCAAGCGATAAGGTGCAGGGGTCCGCCGGGCTACAAGCCGAGAAGAACTCAGTGATACCGACAATCTGGCCTTCCGGCAGGTCAGTGATGACCAGATCGCTGTCGACGCGAAGAACCCTCGGCCCGGTGCCGATCGGATCGCCGTTCTGGTCGACCAATCGGTAAATAGTGCCCGGTTGGGCGGTCACATCAATGCGGCCATCGACGACGGGCAAGCGGGTTGGATTGCCGGCGGCGTCAATGACCTCCAGAAATACGGCCATGGTGTGATCTTCCTCCTGAACCCGGCCCGGTGAAGTCCGAAGCTCGGTAACTCCCTAATATGCCACGACTTTGTCGTGGCCGAGGTCGCTATAACACCGTGTTCTGCTCGATCGCGGGGAGCAATCCGGGAGGAGAAGCGGCCACGCCGGGGTCTGGAAGTGGGTCAGTCACAGTGGTTGACGATTGTTCACCGTCGCTGAACAGCAGCGGGTCAGTGGCAAGCAAGTCTTGTTCGGTAATGATCAGCGCCGTGCCAGGGTCGCTGCCGGCTGTGTTGTTGTCATTGTCAGTGGCGGTCGGCGTGTTGTAGAGCTGACTGCGGTTGGCTGCCGTGCTCGGGTTGCCGGCCAGATCGGTGGTCGCCGCGGCGGGTACGATCACATCGATTCTGCCCAGGTCGGCATCAGCAGGCGTAACCGTGAGAATGAATTCGCCGGCGTTGCTGCCGGCGGCCAGCGTGACGTCCTCAAGTGGTGCTTCGCTGTTGGTCGTGACGGTCAGATCTCCCAGGGCAAGACCGGAGACCGGTTCGCCAAAGTCAATCGTGAATTCCACCGGACCGGTTGCAAATGCTGCGGCGACATTATCGGTAATGACCGGATCAGGGTCTTCGCGGTCAAAGGCAACGGCAGTGGCGCTGGTGGCGGCGTTGCCGTTGTTGCCGGCATCTTGGACCGCATTGGCATCGATTGAGAAGGCGACGTTGCCGGCCGCGTTGTTGGTCGGGGTGGCGGTAACCGTATAGACAGCCCCCGATCCAGACAAACCGCTGAGCGTGCCGCCGGTAATGTTCAGATCGCCCAGCGTCAGTCCGGTGACGGGCTCGCTGAAGGTGAGGGTGTACTCATAAGCGGCGTTGGCGGGTACGCTGGTGGGAGCATCACTGGTGATAGTGACAGTCGGGTCAACATCGGTGTCGAATGCCTGGGTGGCGCTGTCAGCCTCGCTGGGATTGCCGGCGGCATCAGTGGCGGCGCCGGCCGCGACGCTCACGCCCAGCGTGCCGCTGTCGTTCTCGTCCGGCGTGACCACCATCGTGTAAACGGTACCAGCCGTATTGCTGCTCAACGCACCGCCCGAGCCATTGGTGATGCTGACATCAGCGGCGGTAAACCCGGTCACCGGTTCATCAAAGGTGAAGGTGAAGGTCACCGGGCCGTCGGCAACACCGGCACCGGCGATATTGTCCGTAATGGTTAAGACAGGGTCGGTCAGGTCGTTGACATAAGCCTGCGTCGTCGTATCGCCAGTGTTGGCATTGCCTGCGGCGTCTGCGGCGACGCCGTCCGCAACCGTAATACTGATGGTGCCAGAGGCGCCGCCGCCCGGCGCAACCACCAGCCTGTAGGTAGACGCATTGACTGCAGTGAAAGCGCCTGCCGTCCCCCCTGAGACCTGTATGTCGCTCGCACTGAATCCGGTTACGGCTTCACTGAACGTAAACGTGAAGGTGACGTTGCCGGTCGCGGTGCCAGCGACGTTGTCGGTGATGTTTAGCGTGGGCCCGAGGGTATCAACTGCCTGGGACAGACTGGTCGCCGCGTTACTCAGGTTGTTGGCTGAGTCGATGGCAGCGCCTGCAGCAACGCTGATCACGGCGTTGCCTTCCTGGCCGGCTGTGGGTGTCACCGTGGCGGTATAGCTAGCGCCACTACCGGAAAAATTACCGAGCGTGCCGCCGGTCACGTCGATATCGTCAGCGGCGAACGAGGTGACCGCTTCGTCAAAGGTGAACGTCAGCGTAAACGGGTCGTTGGTGACGGACCCACCGTCGCTGGCAATCGTGAGGTTCGGTGAGATGGTATCTATTACCAGTGAAGCCGTCGCGCCTTCGCTGGTATTGCCCGCCGAGTCAATCGCAACCAGTGTTACCGGTGACGGCGGTGTCACCGGTAAGCCCGCCTCTGGCAGTTCACCCAGAATCGGCTGGTCGCTGGCCAGGTCAACCGACCAGGCGCCGTTGGCGTCAGAAGTTGCTTCATAGCGAACCACCTGACCGGAGCCGCCCACATCTATCGTCACGGTGACGCGGGCGTTCGGTTCGGCCTGACCTTCCAGTACTGGTTTTGGCCCATCAATGCTGGTCGTATTCAGTGATGGCGCGACTGGTTTTTCGGAGTCGCCGCCGCCGCCGCTGCTACCGCCTCCGGCTACAGCGCCCAACACGAGCAAGCCACCGCCAGCCGCTGCTATCGGTTTCCAGTTGAAATTGCTTTCGGCCTCGGGCGCGACCAGCGTCTGCCCGGTCTGCTCACTGCGGTTCATCAGGAAGCCACCTTCCTGCAAGGCGGCGACAGGCTCACTGGCCGGAGTTACCGTTTCACCGGCCGAGCCGCCCAGTTCTTCCAGCGACAGCGTGCAAGGCGTCGCGGGAGTGCAGGCAGAGAAAAATTCAGTGATACCAATGATGTCGCCACCGGGCAGGTCGGTGATGATCAGATCTTCTTCGACACGCAGAACGCGCGGACCGGTGCCGAGGGCGGCACCGTTCTGGTCAACCAGTCGGTAAATAGTGCCTGGTTGAGCGGCGATATCGACTCGGCCATTCTCCACCGGCAGTCGGGTGACATTGCCGGCAGCGTCGATGACCTCGAGAAATACGGCCATGGTGCGTTCATCCTCCTGAACCCGGCCCGGTGATACTCCGGGCTCGATCTTCTTTCAATTTTGCATGGGTGCCGAAGCACGGGAAACTCGCCCGGCACCGCAAAATCAATAGGCGTTAGGATCTCGCCCAAAAGCTTGCTGCACCGTCTTCCAGATGATGATCAGGTCAAGTCGCAGTGACCAGTCACGTAAATATTTCAAGTCGTAACGAATACGACGCTCCATTTTATCGACAGTTTCCGTCTCACCCCGTGCGCCATTGACCTGTGCAAGCCCGGTGATGCCCGGTTTAACCTTGTGCCGGATCATGTAGCCTTTGATGAGCTTACGGTATGTTTCATTGTGAACAACAGCATGTGGTCGTGGCCCAACCACACTCATACGCCCGCTGAGCACATTAAAGAACTGTGGCAGCTCGTCCAGAGAGCTGCGCCGCAAAAAGTTGCCTAGCGGCGTGATGCGGTCGTCGCCTTTGGTTGCCTGGCGTACTTCATCGCCATCTTCGGCGACTTTCATCGACCGGAACTTCCAGACAACGATCTCTTTGCCGTCCAGCCCGTAGCGGCGTTGCCGGAACAAAACCGGGCCAGGCATCGAAATCTTGATCGCGAGCGCTATCAGCAGCATCAGCGGCATCAACATGATGACGGCAGTCAGAGAGATCAACAGGTCCGACAGGCGCTTAATCATGCCGGTCGTGCCATGGAACGGAGTTTCGCAGACGGCGACGACTGGCAAGCCGACGACGGTATCGACCCGTGCCTGGATCAAGTCATACATAAAGATGTCTGGCACGAAGTAGATTGAAGCGGTCGTGTCACGCAGTTCATCAAGCAGCTTCAGGATGCGCGGCTGCGAGGCCATCGGCAGCGCAACAAAAATCTGGTCGGTCCGATTAAACCGAACAAAATCGGCTACGCGGTCAATTCGGCCACTGATCGGCGCTTCAATGACATCCCCCAATCGGGTTAGTTCGCGGTCGTCAAAGAACGCGGTAACGCGGGTCTGCGAATAGGGGTCAGAGGCCAGCGATTGCGCCAGGGCGCGCCCGAGATCGTTTGCGCCGATGATGATTGCTGTGCTTTCACCCCGGATCGCGGTGATCTTGGGCATAACCAGCGGCACCAGAAAATGCACCGCAGCCTGCACCACCGGGGTTGCGACCACCCAGGTCGCCAGCATATTGGTGTCGAACAGCCTTAGCATGTCCACGACCAGTCCGAACATTAGCAATAAGGCCACCACCAGACCCCATTGTCCGGCGAGTTGGCGCAGGAGTTTGCGCTGCTGATAAGCGAACGGGACGCCGCCGGGATACATCAGCGAGAAGGTAATCAGCGCCAGCACCATTTCACCGGGGCCGATCTGTTGACCCCAGGCGACTGCCGAAAGAAACAGGCAGAGGACGGCGATCAGCGGGTCGGTCACTGATTTGCCCAGGTCGGACAAGCTGCTGGTTCCAGTCTTCACATGAGAGTGAGGACCGCTAAGCGATTGAGGTCGTAGGTCGGCCATTTGTAGTGAAAGTGCGACAAGCGTGGTCTGGTTCGACAGAATGCCGTGCGTTTGCCGGTTTATCGGTGAGGGGATGGATTATCGGTCGAGTACCATGTTTGAACGGTGATGAAATCAACGTATGGCCGGAATATTGCGGCTAATCGACTACAGGATGCTTATGTTTTTGCACAAATTGGCGCAGGCAGCCCAATCCAGCCGGAAGCGGCCCGTAACGAACGGATTGCCCGCTTTCAGCCTACTGACGACCGCTGTCCTGCTGGGCATGATGTCTGGCGGTGCGCAGGCACAGAACCAGGGTCTGGGGCAGCCCGTCCAGGTTGACGATGTGCTGACGTTCGAAGCGGCGGCTGACCTCGCACGACACAGCAATATCTTCTTGTTGCCTGATGGCACCAGCCCGCAGGCCATATTTGGGGATTCGGCTCGTGGCGATACCTTGCTGACCGCGACCCTCGGGGTCAAATTTGACCGGGACGTCAGCTTGCAGCGGTTTACCGTCAATGGCCGGATTCTGCCGGTCAAGTACATGAACTATTCCCAGTTTGACTATGTCGGTTACGACCTTGGCGCAAACTGGAACTGGGCTGTTGGCCGGCCCTGGTTTGGTACGTTAGGCGCCAATTTCGCCCAGCGCGCATCCTCGTTTTCGGATATCCGCCAGTCAGAGAAAAACCTGCAGCGCACGCGCCGGGTCTATTTCACGGGTGGGCTGCGCCTGACCCCAAGCTGGGCGTTGATCGCCGGCATCGACAATGCAACCCTGACCAACTCCACCGCGGCCCAGGAGGCCTCGGACCAGGACTTCACCGGTGTTGAGGCAGGGGTCCGCTATGCGCCTGGTACCGGCACTGAGCTGGCATTCGTCTACCGCCGGCTGGATGGCAAATACCCGAACCGGCAAGTGGTTGATGCTGGCGGCGGGGTGCTTGGCGCTGCGGTCGATAATGGCTTTACGCAAGACCAGTTCCTGCTCAGAGCGCAGTACAAGCCGAATGAAGACGCCCGCATATTCGGTGAGATCGGCCTGACCAAACGGAGTTTCACCAATCTTGCCGAGCGGGATTTTTCCGGTCCGACCGCCAGACTGACTTATGAATTCCGCCCCGGTGGCCGCTTTTTTATGGCGGCTGATCTGATTCGCGATATTGCGTCTCAGGAAATCCTGACTTCAAATTATGTCGACACCACCAAAATCTCGTTGCGACCGAGCTTTCGGATGACCGGCAAGATCACCTTGAACGGTGAGTACAGTTATTCCAAGCTGGCCTATGAAGGGGATCCGGGATTTGTCGCCAGTAGCGCCAACGTTCGAAAAGATGATGTAACCACCTTCGGACTGCGGGCTGACTGGCAGTATTCAAGAAATGTTTTGTTTAATGTCGGGTTCTCACGAATAAACCGGGACTCCAACATCAACAACGTGAAATACACCAACAATATTGTCGGAATCGGCGGGCGAATCACCTTTTAGACCCGAAAACGGTCAGTTGACCGCCTCGCGCGGTAAGTTGACCGTCGGTCCGCCTGACTAATGCGAAATCGTTCACAGGGGTCTTAAGTCCCGGACGATATTATTTCCGAGTAGAACTCACTGACGGATATGCTGCCAAGATGATCAATTCAATGACCACACAATCACCCGCTGGGCTGACCAAGCCTGTTTCCGGGGCTTTCAGGCGTATGGCATGGGCCATGATCGGCCTGCTGCTCTCGCTGTTTGCCGCTTCTGGCGCTGTCGCCCAGGATCGGGTTGACTACCGCATCGGCCCGGGCGATGTGGTTCGTATCCAGGTTTTCCAGAACACCGACCTGACTGTCGAGGCGCGTGTTTCAGAGTCCGGCGTCATTTCCTATCCGTTGCTGGGCGTGATCAAGCTGGCCGGGCTGTCGCCAACTGACGCCGAGCGATCAATCGCCAGTCGCCTCAAGAAGGGCAACTTTCTGCAGAATCCGCAGGTAACGCTGAACGTCTTGCAGTTCCGCAGTCAACAGGTTTCAGTGCTGGGCAATGTGGCCAAGCCTGGTCGTTACGCGCTTGAGACGACTGGCATGCGATTGTCAGAGGTCTTGTCGATGGCGGGTGGCGTGACCACCGCCGGTGCTGACTATGTCACCCTGGTGACCAAGCGCAAAGGCAAACAACAGAAAATCGACATCGATCTGGTCGAAATGTTTGCGACTGGCGACACCAAGAAAGACCTGGCGCTGCAAGCGGGTGATGTGGTCTACGTGAACCGTGCCCCGATCTTCTATGTTTATGGACAGGTTCAGCGCCCAGGCATGTATACGCTTGAGCGCGGCATGACGCTGGCCCAGGCAATTGCCAAAGGCGGTGGTCTGACCTTGCGCGGGACTGATCGAGGTGTTCGGGTTCACCGCCGCTATCAGGAGCGTACGGTTCAGGTGCTCGAGCCGCGCCTCGATGATTCAATCAAGCCTGACGATCTGATTTTCGTTCGCGAATCGATTTTCTAATCGGGTTCACGTTCATATCAAAACGGCGCTTTTGTGGCGCCGTTTTTTTTGTGCATTGCTTTTGTGGGTCCGGGGGGTGAACTCATACTCGCCTTTGGCTCAGGCAGCAGGTCAGCTCTACTGAGCGATGAGTTTGCAAAGGTGTCAACGATCAGACCGAAGCTCTCGAGCACGCAAGCAAAGAAAGTGCTTGCCAAGAGCCCGCGACAACGGGGGCGCTGCTAACACCAGTCGCGGGAAGTCCGGTTTCGCTGGACCGCCGCCTCTCGCCATTCCCGGCGCCTGCATTGTCGCGGCCAACATTGGCAACAAATACGATACGTTAGCGCCCACTAACGTATGAGGAAACCCAGGCTGCAAGCGGCTCACGAGCCAATCGGCAATCCAGTCGTCTGCACCCAGCCCATGTAGTGGGCAAACAGCAACAAGGCGAAAAGGGCGATCGAAAAGCCGACCCGGAAGGTCAGTGCCCAGGCCATATTCTTTGTATTGCCCCTATCTTTGATCAGGAAAACCATCGCCGAGGCGAGTGATCCGATAATCAGCATGAACGCAATCAAGACTATCCACTTCAAACTTTGCTCCGGTATCTGTTGCGCTGTGGGCGCTGAAAGGAGTTAGCCAGCAAGTATGCCGCAGCGCCCCTACAATAGGCAGAACAGGAACAGACGGTTGTTCTTCATCCCTGATCAAAATTCATTAAAAGTACGTCGAAAGTCTCATAGGTGAGTAGTTCCTAACATGTCGGTTCAGCAAAATTTGTCCCCGCCGCAACCGGGTCAGCAGCCCGGTCAGCAGCGCCGAAAAGCAGCGCCTAATAATCGGCGGGTATTGCTGCTGTTGATTCTGGTTTGTGTCGCGCCGGTGATTGCGTCGTACCTGGCCTACTACTTTCTTCCTCCCGATGGACGAGTGAACTATGGTGACCTCGTCGATCCGCAGCGCGAGGTCGCCGGGCTGGCAACTGCCCCTTTGGCAGGCTTGCTGCCCGCTGATCAGAAGGCCCGACTGGCGCTGGATACCCCGCGTGCGCCGGCCACTGCGGATTCCGTCAGCCTGGGCGACTGGCGGGGGCGCTGGTTGATGGTCTTGCTGGCACCGGCCGATTGCCCGCAGGCATGTCAGACCAACCTGTACAACATGCGTCAGGTCCGTCTGACGACAGGCAAATACCGGGATCGGGTTCAGCGACTTTGGCTGGTCAGTGACCAGGGCGAACCGTCGTCCGAATTGTTGGCGGGGCACAAAGGCATGGTGGCGGCCCGGGTCAGCCGCGACGCGGCCAACGGGCTCTTTGTTCCTGCCGACGGCAAGCCGCCAATGGCCCATATTTTTCTGGTCGATCCGCTCGGTAATCTGATGATGCGATTCCCGGCCGACGCGAATCCGTCGCGCATGAAAAAAGACATGATCCGACTGTTGAAGGCATCCCGAATTGGTTAATTCCAGCTTATCTGCGTCTGACGACGCAACCATTACCCGTCGCCAACGGCTGTATCGGAATCTTTGCCTGATGACCGTGTTGATCACGCTCGGGTTAATCATGCTGGGCGCCGGCGTCCGGCTGACAGATGCCGGCCTGGGCTGCCCGGACTGGCCCGGCTGTTATGGCAAGTTAAGCCCGCTTCATGCTGCTGAAGAGATTTCCTCGGCGGTCGCCGCGCAGGGGGGCGAGCACGGTCCGGTCTCGATGGGCAAGGCCTGGCGCGAAATGGTCCACCGCTATATCGCGATGGGACTGGGGCTGTTGATTATCGGCTTGATGGTGTTGGGGTGGATCTGGCGGCGAGACCTGCCTGGTGGCCCCTGGCTGGCGACTGTTTTGGTGGGCGTGGTGGGTTTGCAGGGCATGTTTGGCAAATGGACGGTCACTTTGCTGCTCAAACCAGCCATTGTGACCGGGCACTTGCTGGGCGGGCTGCTGACGCTTGGTCTGCTCGTCTGGCTCTGGCGGCGGGTTGCCGAGTTGCCCGCGCGGGTCGCCAGGGTGGATGTTTCCCGGTCAGCCAGCTTGCGTTGGGCCGTTTCTCTGGGCATGGTGGTGTTGGTTGCCCAGATTGCGCTGGGCGGCTGGGTCAGCACCAACTATGCCGCGCTGGCCTGTGCTGATTTTCCCACCTGCCAGGGGAAGTGGCTGCCAGATACCGACTACTCTCACGCTTTCCACCTGACTCGCGAACTGGGGCAGACTGCGACTGGCGAGCCTTTGGCACTGGATGCCCTGACCGCGATCCACCTGACTCACCGGATTGGGGCCATCGTGGCGACCGCGGTGTTGTTGTGGCTGGTGCTGGCTGCCTGGCGGGAGCCGGCGCTCCGTCAACTGGGCACAGGACTATTGCTGGCGCTGATAGCCCAGGTGGCGCTCGGCATTTCAAATGTTCTGCTCAGTTTGCCGCTGCCGATTGCAATTGCCCACAATGGCGGTGCCGCGGTACTGATTATGATCCTCGTGATGTTAAAATTTCGGGTTAAGTCCGGGCAAACGAGTAGCGGCCGGGATAGATAGCTGTTACTGAGATAGCNNTACTGAGACCGCAGGAACCGATTCAGACTTTATGCAAACTTTGCGACTTCAACAATCTGGCTGGAAGCATACGGTTGGTCAATATTATGAGTTGACCAAGCCTCGTATTGTGATGCTCGCCGTTTTTTGCTCACTGATTGGCATGTTGCTGGTTTCCCGTGAACCCGTCGCCTGGCGGATTCTGATTTTTGGTAACCTGGGCATCGGCATGTTGGCCGGGGCCGGGTTTGCATTTAACTGTCTTATTGAGCGTCGTCTCGATGCCAAAATGGCTCGCACTCGCGCGCGGGCCTCAGCTCGCGGCGAGGTCAGCCCAACCGGCACGCTGATCTTCGCCGGTGTTCTCGGTGGCATTGGCTCACTCCTTCTGTATACCCAGGTCAACGTGCTTACCATGTGGCTTACCGTCGCAACGTTTGTTGGGTATGCGGTGATCTATACGGTGGTTCTTAAACCAGCTACCCCGCAGAACATTGTGATCGGCGGGGCTTCGGGTGCAATGCCGCCTGTGCTGGGTTGGGCTGCGGTAGCCAATGATGTCCCCATCCAGGCAATGATCCTGTTTCTGATCATTTTCGTCTGGACGCCGCCGCACTTCTGGGCGCTGGCTTTGTATCGGGTTGAAGACTATCGACGCACCGGCCTGCCGATGTTGCCGGTAACCCATGGTTCCCGTTACACGCGGCTGAGCATCTTGTTGTACACCGTGATGCTGGTTGCCACGACCGTGTTGCCTTTTGTGCTGCAAATGAGTGGCTGGATATACCTGGTCAGTGCGCTGATCCTGGGCGCTATTTTTACCGGCTATGCCTGGTTGTTGTGGCGTGAGTATTCAGACGCGCTGGCACGCAAAACCTTTGGTTACTCAATCTTTTATCTCAGTGCGCTGTTTGGTGCGATGCTGCTGGACCATTATCTGATTGCCTGAATCCGGTTTGGCTAATTGCCCGGAACCGTTAGTAAGTCGCACCGCTCCTCCTCAATACTCTGCCAGGAAACCACTTCAGATGGATCTGCACTGTCAATCGCTGTTTCGCTCCCGTCGCTGGTTGCTGGCCATGTTGGCTGCCGCCGGTTTGAGTCTTGCCGCGTGTACAGAAAAGCCGGCTGCGTTCACCGCGACCGACATAACCGGCGCTTCGTTTGCACAAGACTTTGAGCTGACGGATACCGATGGCAAAACCCGCACACTGGCCGACTATGCCGGCAAAGTGGTTGCAGTTTTTTTCGGATTTACTCAGTGCCCTGATGTCTGTCCGACAACGCTTATTCACTACAAAGCCGTCAAAGAAGCGCTAGGGCCTGAGCATGGCAAGGATTTGCAAGTCTTGTTCATTACCGTCGATCCTGAGCGCGATACCAACGAGGTGTTGGCTCAGTATGTTCCCGCGTTCGATCCAAGTTTCGTCGGACTGCGAGGCTCGGCAGAAACCATCAAGAAAACCGCTCGTGAGTTCAAGGTTTTTTATGCCAAAGTGCCTGGTACGACGGAAGGAAGTTACTCGATCGACCATACGGCGGCGAGCTATATCTTTGACAAGACCGGCAAGATTCGGCTGATGGTCAAGCACAACGCGCCAGTTGACGCGACTGCCAACGACATCAGTCAGCTAATGTAGATTCAGCTCGGGGGCCCGGTGCGCGCCGGCTTTCCCCAAAGCGTTGCGGCCAGTGACGCCAGAATAATCAGCAAGCCTCCCAACAAAGTCTGTGTCGTCACGATGCCGCTGCCGAGCAATGCCGCCGAGGCGGCCGCAAACAATACTTCACTGAGCATCACGACTGCCGTGACATTTGCCGGTAAGCGTCCAGTGCCGAACTGTAGACAAAGATTGGCAACAATCATGACCGCGGCAAAGAGCAACAGGCCTGGCAGCCAGGCAAGCGGCGCGCCTGGTGCGGGCACCAGATCCACGGTCATCAGCCCAAGCGCAAGCAGTGCCGGAATAGCCGTGCCACCGGCGAACATCGCCAGCATTTTGGCCTCGGTTGGGCTGTGACTCTGGTGTTTGAGCGTAATGTTCGTCACGGCAAACCAGAAACCCCCAAACAAGCCTAACCAGTCGCCCAGGCTCTGCGGCACGGGCATTCCCGAACCCGGCTCGTACAACACCAGGCACGCACCAGTGACAGCCATTGCCATCCGGACAACCGAAGCGACAGTAATGGGTTCGCCCAGGACCCACCGCCCGAGCAGGATCGCCCAGACCGGCATCAGATAAAACAGCAAGACGACGCGAATCACGTCGCCGATCAGAACGCCCCAGTTAAAAGCCGAATTGGTTAGTCCTGCCGCGACAAACAATAAGAGCAGGGACTTGTTTGCCAACACCTGCCGCACAGCGCCAGGGCGCAGGATCAGCAGCCCGAGAACGACCAGCGAATACGAGAACGCCGTAGCCCACAGGCTATGCAGGCCACGGCTATCAAGCTCGCGAAACGGCCACCAGGAAACGCCAAAGATAAATGCGTTCAGGAGGAGGGCGGCGAAAGCCGGCCAGGATCGAGACAAACCAGGGGCTCCTGGCAACGATAGAAAAAGCGCCGCTCGAAGGCGGCGCCCGAGGAGAGATCAGACTGGTTTACTGGTATTCGGCGAGAGTCGATCGCATGGTTTTCAAGGCTTTTGATTCGATCTGGCGGATCCGCTCGGCCGAAACGCCGTACTCGTCAGCCAGTTGTTGCAAAGTCATGGTGCCGCCATCGTCTTCGTCGCGCAACCAGCGAGACTCGACGATGCGCCGCGAACGGTCGTCCAGGGTCAGCAAGGCCTCTTTGATCCCTTCAGTCTGAAGGTGATCGTTTTCGCGAGACTCCAGCACCGCATCGGGCTGAGCTTCCGGGGCTACCAGATAAGACAGGGGCGAGTAACCTTCCTCGTCATCACTGGGTTTGTCCAGAGCGATGTCCTGGCCACCGAGACGTGTTTCCATCTCGATCACATCAGAGGTGCGCACGTTCAGATCTGCTGCGATGGTTTCAACTTCATCGGGCGACAACGTGCCCGGTGAGGTCTTCATCGACCGCAGGTTGAAGAACAGTTTGCGCTGAGCCTTGGTGGTCGCTACTTTGACCAGGCGCCAGTTACGCAGGACAAACTCGTGGATCTCAGCCTTGATCCAGTGCATGGCAAACGACACCAGGCGCACGCCGCGGTCAGGGTCAAAGCGCTTGACCGCTTTCATCAGGCCAATGCTGCCTTCTTGTATCAGGTCGCTGTGGGGCAGCCCATAACCGAGATATTGACGGGAGATCGACACGACCAGACGCAGGTGAGACATCACCATCTCGCGTGCAGCTTCGAGATCCCCGTCGTCGCGAAGACGGCGCGCCAGGGACTGTTCGCGTTCAGCCGTAAGCATCGGAAAACGATGGGCCGCTGAAATATACGCTTCAATATTGCCAACCGGGGGCAGGGCCAGTGCATTGGCCGACCCGGACATCGGCATCAGAGCGGTGTTGGACAGTGCATTCATTAGTAGGCTCCTTGGATCAAATCCATGGTTAATTTTAGCACTCGGTACTTATGAGTGCTAAACGAAGAGTTAACGAATCAGACGTTGTTGGTGACAGACGGAAGTGAAGTGTCTCTAAAACCAACGCTGAATCACTATATTCGTAGTATCCGCCAGACAAGAGTAAAGATAAAGCGGACTATTTGTTTGTTTGGTACGGAAAAACCGTAGTAATCGACTCTTAAGTTGCGTCGGAGTCGAAGCTATTCGACTGAGTGTTTTTCTATCAACAATGCAAACTCATAGAGTGATTATATTATAGGTAGAGTCAATTGTCAAATCTTTACGATAGACCGTCGCTTTGGCTTGCACGCGCCGATCGCGTGAAGTCAGCGTGTCAGCCGCTACACTTCGCAGTCGATGTGCCAGCCGGACCCGACAGTTTCACGAATCCGGATCACATCGGTGTCTCAGTTTGTAGTCATTTTGGAGTTATCTATGTTGCAGCTCTACACCTACTTCCGGAGTTCGGCGGCTTATCGGGTTCGCATCGCGCTGAACCTGAAGGGACTGGCCTTCGAGCCGCGCGTTGTCTGGTTGCCTGCCGGCGAGCATAGTCAGGCGACTTATCGTCAGACGAATCCGCAGGCTCTGGTGCCGACGCTGATTGACGGTGAGCACACGATCAGCCAGTCACTGGCGATCATCGAATATCTGGACGAAACCCAGACCGGCCCTGCGCTAATGCCGGCCACTGCAGCCGCCCGGGCGCAGGTTCGGTCGCTGTCCCAGGCGATAGCCTGCGATATTCACCCACTGAACAATCTGCGGATCCTGAAATACCTCAAAAATGAGTTGGGTCATGATCAGGAAACGGTTGATACCTGGTATCGCCACTGGTGCGATGAGGGGCTCGCCGGCCTGGAGCAAGCACTTGCACGCCTGCCGAAGCAGACGTTTGCGTTTGGTGAGTCGCCCGGGCTGATGGATATTTGTCTGGTTCCGCAGGTCTTTAACGCCCGTCGCTTCAAAGTGGATATGAGCCGCTATCCGACAATTGAGCGAATCGATGCCGCTTGCAATGAGCTGGCGGCATTTACGGAGGCTGCCCCGGGCGCGCAACCGGAGGCAAGCGATCCGAGGCTGGGCTGACTTGCCCGTCAGGGCTCAGCCAATCAGGGCGGTCGCGAACTCGCTGGCCGAAAAAGCCTGCAAATCCTCGATGGCCTCGCCAACGCCGATGAAATAGACCGGCAGCGGGTTATTGCGGCGCGCATAAGCTAGCGCGGCCAGCGCGCCGCCTTTGGCGGTTCCGTCCAGTTTGGTCACGATAAGACCGGTCAGGCCAATGCACTCATCAAAGGCCTGGGCCTGCGCCAGCATGTTCTGGCCGGTGTTGCCATCCAGAACCAGCAAGACCTCATGGGGGGCGCCGTCCATTGATTTGGTCAGCACCCGTTTGATCTTGGCCAGTTCCTGCATCAGGTTGGCCTGGGTCGGCAAGCGGCCGGCAGTGTCGATCATGACGATGCCGCTGTCACGTGCCTGACCGGCTTTGACGGCATCAAAGGCGACGGCCGCCGGGTCGCCGCTTTCCTGGGCAATCACCTGAACATTGTTGCGCTCGCCCCATTCCTGCAGTTGCTCACGGGCTGCGGCGCGGAAGGTGTCTCCGGCGGCGAGCAGCACTGATTTGCCTTCTGATTGCAGGTGATTGGCCAGTTTGCCAATAGAGGTGGTTTTACCTGCGCCGTTTACACCGGCAATCATCATGACCAGCGGCTCGGCTCGATCAATATCGAGTGGAGATTCCAGCGGCGTAAGCAATTCGGTCAGAGCCGTACGTAACGCATCGCGAACCTGCTCACCGGATTCCAGCCGATCGGTTCGGACTTTCTGGCGCAATTGCTCCAGCAGGTGTTCGGTTACATGGATACCCGCATCGCAACTGAGCAGCGCGGTTTCGAGTTCTTCATACAGGTTTTCGTCAATACTGACGCCGGTGAACAACGTCGACAGACTTTTGCGCGTGCGGCCCAGGCCATCACGGAGCCGGCCCATCCATTGGGAGCGCTCAGGTGACTGGCCGACCGTTTCGCTATCGGCCGGCGCGGCGGGGGTGGGCGTCGCCGGGCTGGCGTCAGGCTGGGCGGTGGCGGGCTTTTTGCGTCTGAGGAATCCGAACATGCGTCAGGAGGGGTACCGGTGATTGGAAGAGATGGCGCTGCTACACTGAATTCTATTGGAGATTCACCGGGAAACCCGTTGCTAAATCGATTTTGTGATGGCGGCCAGACAAGTGTGGCGCCAATGATGTCTTTCTTGAGCCGGATAAAGCGGCAGGTGATCACACCGCTCGCGGCTTGTGTGGCGTTCTCAATGGCGCTGCCGATCCATGCAAAAATTACCGAGCACGTGCTGGAAAACGGTTTGAAGGTCATCATCAAGGAAGACCACCGTGCGCCGACCGCCATTCAGATGATCTGGTATCGGGCCGGGTCCATGGATGAGGTCAACGGCCGGACCGGAATTGCCCACGTGCTTGAACATCTGATGTTCAAGGGAACCGATACTGTCCCCGATGGCGAGTTTTCCCGGCGGGTGGCAGCAGCCGGCGGTCGCGAGAATGCGTTCACGAATCGGGACTACACGGCTTATTTTCAACAGGTTCCGCCTGCATCGCTGCCCGAAATGATGCGACTTGAGGCTGACCGTATGACCAACCTGCGCCTGCATCAAGACCCATTCGCCAAAGAAGTTGCGGTGGTGATGGAAGAGCGACGCAGCCGGGTCGAGGACAACCCCTACGGACAGGTCAGCGAGCAGTTCATGGCATTGGCTTATAACGCCTCGCCATATCGCTCGCCAGTGATTGGCTGGATGGACGATTTGCAGCACCTGACCCGTGCTGATGCGCTGGACTGGTATGCCCGCTGGTACGCGCCGAACAATGCGGTATTGATCATCGCCGGCGATGTCCAGCCTGACGAAGTCATGGCCGATGTTGCACGCACTTACGCAAAAATCCCTCGTCGTGAGCTGGCCGAACGCCGCCCTCAGAAAGAGCCCGAGCAACGAGGAATCCGCCGGGCGGTTGTCAAAGCGCCGGCGCAGTCTCCGTATATTGTGATGGGCTTCAAGACTCCCCGGCTTGAGAGTCTTGATAAACCCAGCGATGCTTATGCCCTGGAAATGCTTGCGGCGATTCTCGGTAGTGGTGACACCGGGCGAATGACGCGTGAGCTGGTGCGGGGTAAGCGTCAGGCCAACGACGCTGATGCCGGTTACTCCATGCTGGGACGTGGCCCGAAAATGTTTACGCTCAGCGGCACACCTCTGGCTGGCGGTTCTGTGGAAGAACTGGAAACGGCGTTACGTGAACAGGTTTCGCGGATCGCCAGAGACGGGGTTGAAGAACTTGAGCTGCGCCGGATCAAGTCGCAATATGTCGCTGGCCGAATTTTCGGCCGCGACTCGCTCTATGGGCAGGTGATGGAAATCGGCTTGCTCGAAACCATCGGATTTGACCATGGCGATATTGATCGGGTCATTGAACGGGTGCGTCAGGTTGACTCTGATGCTGTAAAAGCGGTGGCGGGAAAATACTTTGGCGACGATCAGTTGACTGTCGTGTCGCTCGCCCCCCAGCCGCTTGATCAGAAAAAGAAACGGGTTGTTGACCCCTCCATCAAGGTAAAACATTGAGCGCTAATACTTCTGAGTCCAGCCGCCTGGCCGGCGTTTGTTTTCGTCTGCTGGTGCTGATGTTTGCCTGTAGCGCTTCGGTCGCGCAAGCGGTTTTACCCATCGAGCAATGGACGACCAGCCACGGCGTAAAAGTTCTGTTTGTGCAGGCCGATGGCATTCCCATGTTGGATGTCGCGGTTCGGTTTGATGCCGGCGACCGGCTGGATCCGCCTGGTCAGGCTGGGCTGGCCGACATGACGGCCTCTTTGCTCGACGCCGGCGCGGGTGACCTGGACGAGGCCGGTATTGCAGATGCGTTTGCCTTGCTAGGATCGCGGCGCTCGACCTGGTCCAGCATGGACAGTGCCTCTGTGCAACTCAGAACGCTGACCAGCGAGCCGGAACTGACCGAGTCCTTGAAGCTGATAACCGACATGATCAGCCGGCCAAAATTTTCAGACGCGGTGGTGGAACGGGAAAAGCAGCGCGCAGTGCAAGGGCTTCGAGAGGCATTGAAGCGCCCTGGGGTTCTGATGCGCCGTGCTTATTTCAAGCTCTTGTATCCGGGGCATCCCTATGGCGCGCTCACGACCATTGGGTCGATGGAGTCGATCAACGCCGAGCACCTGCGGCAGTTTCACCACGAGCATTTCGTACGCAGCCGTGCGTCGATCGCGATGATTGGTGCTATTAGCCGCGAGCAAGCCCAGGCGATCGCTGAGCAGTTGCTGGCTGACCTGCCAATCGGTAAATCAGGCAACACGCTCAAGCCGGTTGCCCAGATCAAGCCGGCTGAAAAAAGACTGGCTCACCCCGCGACGCAAAGTCATATCGTAATCGGAGCACCATTGATAGCGCGCGGCGATCCGGACTATTTCGCCTTGCTGGTCGGCAACCATGTGCTTGGCGGCGGCAGCTTTGTTTCGCGGCTGTATAAGGAGGTTCGTGAAGACCGCGGTCTTGCCTATAGCGTGTCTTCTGGTTTTTCCCTGCGCGCTCAGCCAGGACCGTTTTCGATCTCACTGCAGACGCGCCGCGAAAAAACAGCTGAAGCCCTGACTGTCGTGCGCGAGGTGTTGAATTCCTTCGTCAATGAAGGGCCGACAGAGGCCGAAGTCGAAGCGGCCCGCAGCAATCTGGCCGGTGGGTTTGCCCTGCGTATCGATTCCAACGGAAAGATACTCGGTCTGCTGAGCGCTATCGGCTATCACGGTTTGCCGCTGGACTATCTCGAAACCTGGGCGCAAAAAATTCGGGCGGTCACACTCGAGCAAGTTAAAGACGCGGTCAGGCGCCGGATCCGGCCTGAGCAAATGGTCACGGTGGTAGTTGGCGAGACAGCCGTCTCGGAATGAAAACATCACGCGGCGGGCAGGTCCGTATTATTGGCGGTTTGCTCAAGAGAACTCCGGTAACCGTTGTGAGCGATGAGGCCAGTATGCGGCCCACGCCGGACCGAGTCCGGGAAACTGTATTCAACTGGCTAGGCGATCAGGTCGCCGGTGCCCGCTGCCTTGATCTGTTTGCGGGCTCCGGCGCGCTCGGTCTGGAAGCAGCGTCGCGCGGGGCGAAGCCGGTTTTTTTCAACGAGCGTAATCCGCGCATTGTGCGCGAGCTGCAAACCCGGATTGATTCACTGCGCGCGGCGAATGATCCGCAAGTTCAGGCGCTGGGCCACTCACTGACCCTGACCCGACAGGATGCGCTGGCCGCGCTTGCCGACCATCATCGCGCTGGCCGTCAGTTTGATCTGGTCTTTCTGGACCCGCCTTTTTCGCAGGAGTGGCAGTCGCGGTTGCTCTCTGTATTGCCAGGGGTACTGGCAGATTCCGCGTTGATCTATCTGGAGCGAGGTCAGGAGGTTGAAAGCCTGGCCGATCCGCAAGCGGCGACCGGTAGTCAGTTCGAACGCCTTCGCTATGCCCGGGCTGGTCAAGTCCACTATCATTTGTTTCGTTACCAAAAGAATCCAGATCTATGACAATTGCGCTCTATCCCGGCACCTTTGACCCGCTGACCAGCGGCCACGAAAACCTGACACGCCGCGCTGCGGCCATGTTCGATTCAGTGGTGCTGGCCATTGCTGACAGTCGCTCCAAGAAGCCGATGTTCACCATTGAAGAACGGCTGGCATTGTCTGCTGAGGTTTTCGCTGACCTGCCCAATGTCTCGGTGACCCGTTTCTCGGGTTTGATGGTGAATGTGGTTCAGCAGGAAAGGGCCGGTGTTGTAATTCGCGGCGTTCGTTCGGTGACTGACTTCGACTACGAACTGCAGCTCGCCGGTATGAATCGACAGCTAATGCCGGGTGTCGAGACGGTGTTTTTGACACCCGCCGACGACTATCAGTTTGTCAGCGGCACGCTGGTTCGCGAAATTGCGACAATGGAAGGCGACGTCAGCAGGTTTGTTCCCGCTGCGGTTCTGCCGCGCCTGCTGGCCAGAGCCGCGGAGCGGCGCCAGGCGGCAAAAGGAAACTAAGATGGCTTTGATGATTACAGACGAGTGCATTAATTGCGATGTCTGCGAGCCGGAGTGTCCCAATGAAGCCATTTTCATGGGCGTCGAGATTTATGAGATCGACCCGGACAAATGTACGGAGTGCGTCGGGCATTTTGATGAGCCGCAATGTGTTCAGGTTTGTCCGGTTGAGTGTATTCCGGTGAATCCTGAGCGGGTTGAGACTCAGGAAATGCTGATGGGGAAGTACGAGGGGCTGCAGAAATCGCTTTTGTAGGGCTGTTTGGCGTTTGGGGTGTTGCACCGCCAGCGCGTCCCCCTGCCAGTCCGACACCCCAAACGAACGACAAGTAAGCCCCCCAAAGTCATCGAAGCTTCATCAGTCTGTCATTCCGCTGCCATCGCCGCTTGAGAACATCCTGGTATCTGATCACAGGAGTCAAGCATGACGACGAATACGCTTACGGCCAGAGCGGAACTGATTCGCAGTGAGGCTGCATTATTGCAGCCGCCGCAATGCGCGGCTGACCGGATCACGGCCACGGAGTTGGCGGGGATGGAAATTCAGGCGAGCAATGGTGCGGTTAAGGTATTTGTGGCTCGTACCACCCGCCAGGTCGAACTGGCGCTGGCGCTGCGGCACCGCGTATTCGTTGGCGAAATGGGGGCTTCATTGGGGCTGCCTGGAGAAGCCACGCTGGAGCGCGATTTGTTTGATCCGTATTGTGAGCACTTGCTGGCAGTTGAAACGGCAAGCGGGAAAGTGATTGGCACCTGCCGTTTGCTGTTGCCTGAAAAAGCCAGTGAACTGGGCTGCCTGTACTGCGATGGGGAGTTCTGGCTCACCCGGCTCAATTCGATCCGAGACCAGACCGTGGAGGTGGGGCGGGTTTGTGTGTCATCGGATCATCGTGACGGCGTCACGATTCGCCTGCTGTGGTCGGCGCTGCTGAACTTTGTCGAGACAACCGGCCAACGCTATGCGATTGGCGCGGCCAGTGTTTCGCTTGAAGACGGCGGGGATCTGGCGACGCGGATCTACCGGCACCTGAGCCAGACCAGTATGGCCGAAGAACCCTGGCGGGCCTGGCCGCGTCGTCGGTTGCCGATGCTGGAGGATGATTTTGGCTCTACCCGCCTGTTGCAAATGCCACCGCTGATCAAGGGATATTTGCGGATGGGCGCGCGCCTGTTAGGCGAACCGTATTACGACCCGGAGTTTGCCTGCGCTGATTTTCCGGTCCTGGTGGATATGTGGGCGATGGACCGGCGTCTGCTGGATCGGGTCAAGGGTTGATAACGGCCACTCAGACGGTCTTGTAGTCGACCGAGTCGAACGCGTTCACGTCTTCCCAGGTCAGGACTTCAGAGGCCAGCGTGCCGTCGGTCAGGGGGTGAACCTCCGCCCATTTGGCGGGAAGTTCGATCGTGACCTTGTTCTTGCTCAGCGTGAGCTTGGGCATCGGCCGGGGTTCGTTATCCCGGCGGCGGTGCATGACCGAGGCCAGGCGCAGGCACAACACCATCAGCCACTCGCTGCGGTTACGCACGATTGAGCGCATTTTTCTCAAACCACCGGTCTGGCCCAGTGCCAGCGTGGCGAGCAGGCGCTGCTCGGACTTCGAGAAGCCCTGCATATCCGCATTCGACAAGACATAGGCCGAATGCTTGTGATAAGAATCATGGGAAATGGCCAGTCCGATTTCGGCCAGACGGCAGCCCCAGTCAAGCGTCTGACGTCGTTCGCCCGGTTCCAGGCCGTCTTCGTCAACCTCTTTGGTGACCTGATCAAACAGATCCAGCGCTGTCTTGGTGAGACGATCCGCATGGGTGTGGTCTATTGCATAACGCTGGGCCATCTGGCTGACAGTGATCCGGCGCATATCGTGGCCGGCGCTGCGGCCCATCAAGTCGTACAAGGCACCCTCGCGGAGGGCGCCATCGCAATAGCGCATCTTGTCGGTGCCAAATTCGTCAAAGACAGCCATCATCAGGGCGAGCCCACCCGGAAGAATGGGGCGCCGATCTGACCGCAGTCCGGAAATCTTGGAGGTATTGGCATTGCCCTCCTGAATCAGGATGGACGCAATTCGCTCCATTGATTCGTTCGAGATCCGGCCTTCGCCGTAGTTCTCTTCGTTGATCTGCATCAGGGATTTAGCGGTCCCCGAGGTGCCGACCGAATACTGCCAGCCATGTTTGCGGTATGCCTCGGCGTAGGGTGCGAGCGCATCCCGTGCCGCAACCCGTGCTTTTTCCATCGCCTTGGCGGTCACCTTGCCGTCCGGGAAGAACTGCCGGGACAGTGAGACGCACCCGATTGGAGCGGATTCCACCAGGGTGGCCTGATCGTCGCGGCCGATGATAAGTTCGGTCGAGCCGCCGCCGATATCAACAACCAGTCGGTCGAGTTTGTCGTGCGGCAAAGAATGTGAGGCGCCAAGATAGATCATCCGCGCTTCTTCGCGCCCTGAAATCACCTCAATAGGGAAGCCTAGTGCGGTCTGCCCGGGAACCAGAAACGAATTGGCGTTCGAGGCAATGCGCAAGGCATTGGTCGCCACGGCTCTTACCGAGTCCGGCGAGAATGAAGCGAGTCGCTCACCGAAGCGGGCGAGCGCAGCCATGCCTCGCTGTCGGGCTTCAACATCGAGATAACCGTCCGGCGCCAGTCCGGCGGCGAGCCTGACCGGCTCCTTTAAGGTGTCGATAGGCCGTATCTGCTCTCCCAGCGAAGTGCTTTCGATTTGCCCGATCAGCAAACGAAAGCTGTTCGAGCCCAGGTCGACAGCGGCCAGCAGGCCAGATCGCCTGGCATTGTTATTACTCTTACTCATGATTGATCAGAGTATGCCGCACCGGCGCGGCGTGCGGAGCGCGGACTGTCCCGCCAAAGCGACCTTTCAGCCATTGATTCATGCCGTATTGTGGTTGGTCGGACACATTACGAATTCAGGCGATGGTCCGGAGAGGTTTTTCGGGCCTAGAGTCTGCCGTCTTGCAGGCTGACAGCCAAGGACATATTTGTCTGTCGAGCACAACTCAATTACTACGGCTTCCGTGCGGTCGATTAGACTTCTGATTAACTGATGCTATAGCCTTTACAAAAAATAGGCCCTCTCCGATGATTATTGTTGACACCGCGTTACAAGCGCGGGCCGCTGAAGGCCGCCCTGTCAGGGTGGGGTTGATTGGCGCAGGTTTCATGGCCCGCGGCATTGCTAATCAACTATGTAATTTTCTGCCCGGTATGTCACTGGCGGCGATTTCCAACCGGACCGTCGCCAACGCGGTCAAGACCTACGCCTATGGCGGCGTGAACGAAGTCGTCGAAGCCCAGACGCTTGGCGCACTCGAGGACGCGATCTCAGCGGGCAAGCCCTGCGTCACTGGAGATGCCCGTCTGTTGTGTGAGTCGTCCCAGATCGACGTGTTGATCGAGGCGACCGGCATTGTTGAGTTTGGCGCCCAGATCACCACCTATGCGATCGAGTGTGGCAAGGATATCGTGCTGATGAATGCTGAGCTGGATGGCACGGTAGGGCCGATTCTGAAAACCAAGGCTGACAAGGCCGGGGTGATCTACACCGGCTGTGATGGGGATCAGCCGGGCGTTCAGATCAATCTGTTGCGCTTTGTTGAGACCATGGGCTTGCGTCCGCTGGTCTGCGGCAATATCAAAGGGTTGCAAGACCGTTATCGGAATCCAACCACCCAAGAGGCATTTGCCAAGCAGTGGGGGCAGACACCGACAATGGTGACCAGTTTTGCCGATGGCACCAAGATTTCCTTCGAGCAGGCGATCGTCGGCAATGCGACCGGGATGAAAGTCTCGCAGCGCGGCATGATTGGCTGGGAATTCAAAGGTCATGTTGATGAAATGACCTCAATGTATGACATCGATATGTTGCGGTCTCACGGCGGGATCGTTGACTATGTCGTGGGCGCTTTGCCGAGTCCCGGCGTCTACGTGTTTGCAGAAGTCAAGAACCCGGGGCAGGAGATCTACCTCGATTACGGTAAGCTGGGCAAAGGGCCGCTGTACAGCTTTTACGTGCCTTACCATCTGACAATCTTTGAAGTGCCACTGTCTGCCGCACGGGCGGTGTTACACCGTGATGTCGTGATCGCGCCGGCAGGAAAACCAGTCGTTGATGTTGTCACGGCTGCCAAGATTGATCTCAAAGCGGGCGATACACTCGACATGCTGGGCGGATACACTTGTTATGGCATGTGCGAGAACGCGGACACCACAATTGCTGAAAAACTGCTGCCTATCGGTATCGCCGAGGGTGCCAGGCTTAAGCGGCCTGTCGCAAAAGACGCGTTTATTACTTACGATGACGTTGAACTGCCGGACAATCTGTGCGTCAAACTGCGCGCTGAGCAAGACGCTTTGTTCTTTGGTTAAGACCCGGCTGCTGACGATTTTCGTGGCAGCCTAACCTCTCTCTCCACCCGGTTTTGCCCGGGTCGTTGCCGGATAAGCGACCGCTCGTCGGGCTCCGGTTCTGAATTGGCGCCGCGCCCGGCATTGTTAAGCGGCACGCGTTATGGGGTGCATCCTGTCGTCAGGGTGCCTACTACTATCATTCACTATCAGGGTTACATGAACACTGCCACGACTGCGCAAGAGGTAATTACCCAGGACCTGGACTACATCTGTGCCGGCCTGACCGAAGAGTTTGCCAATTTGCAGGGCAAGCGTTTACTGATTATTGGTGGAGCCGGCTTCCTCGGCTATTACCTGGTGCAGGCCGTCCTGCATTTCAATAAATCGCAAGACGCAGCCAATCAATGCGAACTGCTGGTCTATGACAACTTCATTCGCGGTGTTCCCGAGTGGCTGACGGCGCTGGAAGGCAGCCCCAAGTTCAAGATGGGCAAGCATGATGTCACGGACCCGTTGCCGGCTGATATCGGCCATCTGGATTACATCGTGCACGCCGCTTCGATTGCCTCGCCCAAGTACTACCGAAAGTGGCCGATCGAAACGATGGATGCCAACGTTAACGGTTTGCGTAACGTGCTCGATTACGCGGTTGCCCAGAAGGATGCCGGCACACCAATGTCGGGCATTCTTTTCTACTCGACCAGCGAAATCTACGGCGACCCCCAACCCGAATTCATTCCGACGCCTGAGACTTACCGCGGTAATGTGTCTTGTACCGGACCGCGTGCTTGCTACGATGAGTCCAAGCGCTATGGTGAGACCCTGTGTGTCAACTTTGCCCAGCAGCACGGCATTCCGGTCCGAATCGCAAGACCGTTTAACAATTACGGCCCCGGTTTGAAGCTCACCGACGCACGAGTGCTACCTGATTTTGTGCGAGACGTTCTGGCTGATCGGGATATCGTGATGTTGTCTGATGGTTCACCGACCCGTACCTTCTGCTATATCGCTGACGCCATTGTCGGGTATTACAAGATCATGTTTAAAGGTCGCGATGGCGAGGCTTACAACATCGGTATCGAAAAGCCTGAAATCTCGATGAAAGAGCTGGCCGACCGGGTGATTGAAAACGCTCAGGATTTGTTTGATTACAAGGGCAAACTGGTTCGTCAGACGAGTGATGACAAAGACTATCTGGTCGACAACCCAAATCGCCGCTGCCCGATTATCGAGAAGGCTCGTACCGAGCTGGGTTATGAGCCGACGGTGAGTGTCCAGGATGGTCTGCGCCGGACGATGATCTGGTATCAGGATAACCAAGAAACGGTGGAAGCATAATGAAAGTCTCAATTGTTGGTACCGGTTATGTCGGTCTGGTTTCAGGCGTTTGCCTGGCTGACAAGGATCATGACGTGGTTTGCATTGACGTGTTGCCCGAGAAAGTGGCACGCATTAATGCCGGCGATCCCCCTATTTATGAAATCGGGCTTGAGCCAATGCTCAAGCGCCTGGTCGAGGCCAAAAAACTCCGCGCCACCACAGACCTGGAAGACTCAGTCATTAACAGCGATCTGTCGATGATTGCGGTCGGTACGCCGTTTGATGGTGAGCAAATCGACCTCACTTATATCAAACAGGTGTCTGAGCAAATTGGCAAGGCGATTGCCAAAAAAGACAGCTACCACGTCGTGATTGTCAAAAGCACCGTGGTGCCGGGTACCACCGAAGACGTCGTTCTGCCTTTGCTGGAAAAGCACTCGGGCAAAAAAGCCGGTATCGATTTCGGTGTCGGCATGAACCCGGAGTTCCTTAAAGAAGGCGAAGCCATCGCGGATTTCATGGAGCCTGACCGGATTGTTCTGGGCGGCATCGACGAACGCACCCGCGACACACTGGGTGAGTTATATGCTTGCTTTCCTGATACCGATAAGGTTCGCACTTCTCCGCGAACCGCCGAGATGATCAAATACGCGGCCAATTCATTGCTCGCCACCTTGATTTCGTTTTCCAACGAAATTGGCAATCTTTGCTCGCAGGTAGGCAATGTTGACGTGGTCGAGGTGCTGAAAGGGGTTTGCCTCGATAAGCGCTTCTCGCCAATCATGGGTGATGGTTCGCGGGTAACCCCTTCGATGACTACTTATGTTGAAGCGGGTTGCGGTTTTGGCGGGAGTTGTTTCCCGAAAGACGTCAAAGCGCTTATCGAGTACGGTGAGCGGAAAAATTCCTCAATGCAATTGCTTCGGTCGGTGATCAACATTAATGCTGATCAGCCAAACCGGCTGATTGAACTGATTCAAAAACATTACCCTGATGTGTCGGGCAAGAAGATTGCCGTGCTGGGAATAGCCTTCAAGCCCGGCACCGACGATGTTCGTGAGTCTCCGTCTCTGACGCTGGTGCGTGAGCTGCGGGGCAAAGGCGCGAGTATTACGGCTTACGATCCGATCGCAATTGAGACGGGCCGTGAGGAACTCGGCTCGGACGGCATCACCTACTCTGAATCCATGGCGCAGTGTATTGAGGGCGCAGAAGTGATCGTGGTTGCTACCTCCTGGCCGCAGTTCCGGGAGTTGCCGCAGATGCTAGAGGCCGCTGGCGCGAAACCACTGGTCGTTGATGGTCGCCGGATGTTTACGGCCAATCAGTTGCCCGCCTATGAAGGCATTGGTCTGAGTCTGTCCTGACCATGAAATTTCACTCCACCAGCGTTGAAGGGGCGTGGTTGATTGATCTGGAGTCTCGCGCTGATGATCGCGGTTCTTTCGGTCGCGCTTTTTGCACCGAAGAATTCAAGGCTCAGGGTATCGAGATGCCAGTGGTTCAGGCGAACCTGGCCAACACGGTAAAACGCGGGACCATGCGCGGCCTACACTATCAGGTCGCGCCGGCAGCCGAAGCCAAGCTGATGCGTTGTGTGCGGGGTTCTGTCTTTGATGTACTGGTTGACGTGCGCGAGAACTCTCCGACCTATCTGAAGTGGTTTGGGGTTGAGTTGAGTGCCGATAACCAGCAGGCGCTGTATGTGCCGCCTCTGTGTGCACACGGCTATCTCACACTCGAAGACAACACCGATATGTTTTATCTGGTCAGTGAGGCCTACACGCCGGGAGCTGAACGTGGTGCCTGTTGGGATGATCCGGCGTTCGCAATAGACTGGCCAATCACTCCGGTGGTCTTGTCAGAAAAAGACCGCCAATGGGCGCCATTCACCCCTGTGTCGGGTTGATCTCTTGTCCTGGCGAGCTGCGCTGGCGCCGCACCTGACTCCGCTGATCTTTCCAGGGCGGCGCTTGCGTCTGCTCGGTGTGCTGCTGGCATCGTCGCTGGTCTTTGCCTTGTTCTATCTGGGCGCCAAGCCGATGTCTGGCAGCTTGTTTGTACATGTTTGGGACAAACTCGTTCACTACCTGTTTTTTGGCGGCCTGGCCGGGATTTTCTGGGTGGTTTATGGCGGAACCCGCCGGCGCGCTGATGCGTTGGCCTTGCTGTCAGCCGGATTGATCGGGCTGGCCGACGAGTGGACTCAGGCGTTTAACCCGGTTCGTGACTCCAGTGCGGCAGACTGGATGTCAGACATGCTTGGCGCGCTGACCGCAGTGATGGTTCTGTCCTGGCTGCGCAAATGGCTGAAAGCTGAAACGAAGACGTCAGTTAATGACGCTCAGCCTGTTCAAACTTTTTGATTCGTTCGCGCGCATCCGGGTGGCTTGAAAACAGCAGCCCGAGATCGCTCGCCGTCCCGTCCGAATCGCCATGGCCGACTTCGTCCAGAATGAGACGAAAGAAATCGGCCATTAATACGGGCGAGATGCCACTGGCTTTCATCAGTCTGATTGCACTGTCGTCGGCTTCGCGCTCGAGATCCCGGGTATAGGCAAGCGAGCCCAGCATGACTGGCGCGCTCGCAATCAGAGAGCTGGTGTCGCCAATCAGCACGGCCATTGCGGTCGCAGCAAGCAAGGTTTGCGATATTCCCCGCATGCTGTGTCGCCCCTCAACATGGCCAATCTCATGAGCCAATACGCCAATCACCATGTCCAGATTGCCATCGGCCAACTCAACCAACTCGTCGGTCAAGACAATGCTGCCGCCCGGTAAGGCGAATGCATTGGGCCCAAACGAGCTGGTGCGAAACAAGAGCCTGTAATTCGGCGGTGGCGCAACCGACTGCGCCCAGGCATTGGCAACAACATCGTCCAGCCGATCTTGCAGGGTTGATTTCAGTGCTTCGGGTAGTTCGCTGGGCCCAAACGATGTCTTGTCGAGTTGTGCCATTGTCTGCTTGCCGATGGCGACATCAATCTGCTCTGGAACAAACGCCAGAAGGCCTCTGGCTGCCAGCGGTATGCCCCAGCGGAATCCAGCCAGGCCGATTGCTACCACCAGTATCAGTGAGGCGGCGATTTTCCAGCCGCTTCGCTGCCATTGAACGACCGGACTCTCCTCGAGGCCGGCGGCGCTGGCCAGATCGCTCCAGCTGTCGTTATCCAGCGCGTGCACAGAGGCACCGCCGGGCAGTTGAATGACGCGCGAGGCCGAATTGGTCCGCTCGGGCCAGACAACCTCGTGCAGGGGAAAGTGCCGGGTATCGGACTCGGTTTCGACTACCAGCGACTGATCAGATATTCGGACTTTGGCGGGATTTGCCCGACTGGTCTGGCCATCAAAAAAGTGCGCTGGAGCTTCGGTCACAGACCAATATCCACGTCGAACAAGTCTGCTGCCGCATCGGCAGTCGCCGACACTTCAGCGTTTTGAGTCTGATGAATCATGGCATCGAGGTCGATATCGACGGCCAGGGCAATAGACGCTAGTTTCATTCGGGTTATGGCGACCTGGGCAAAAGGAGTGTACAGACCCATTGTGAGCATTTTCAGAATCAGGTTCAGTACCCGCAGGCCGAAATACGGCCAGAACTTCAGGGCGGCGGCGAATGCGAAGCCGTCGCCTTGGGTATTGGACCAGACCAGATTATGCAGGGTCCGGTTGAAGTATGCTGTCACTGCCTGCCAGATCGTGAAGTAGCCGATCGCCATCGCAGCGACTGCGGCCAACACAAAGCCGACGCCTTCACCCATGGCAACTTCTATCTCTGCCATGTCAAGACTGGCCGCCAGCCCGGTAAGCGCGACGAACAAGGCAACTGTGATAGCGCTGATCACCGCTCCCAGAAGAGCAACCAACCCGGTCTTGAGATAGAGCAGGTAGAAGGACCCCACGCCGGCGGTGAAGCGTGACTTGCATTCGGCATATTGGAAATGACTGTGTTGCAGTCGCTTGATTCTGAAATGAAGCCACGGAACCAGACACAAACCTATCAGGATGAACAAACCGAAGCCACTGGCGGCTACCATCTCTACCGACGATAAGTCGGCATTGGTGACGCTGAACAAAGCGCCGCTCAGTGAGACGCCGATTGCCACAGCGGCCGCAACATAAGCAGGCGTAAACGCGGCATAGGCGGAGCGGGTGGTCGCGGTAAAACTCAACGGCAGACCGCGCCATGTCGTTCGGGCCAGCCGAAACCGCAGCGCGGCCCTGAATAACCATGGCCAGACGCCGGCAAATACCACGATGACGACCAGACCCAGAACCGGGCTGAAGGCATCGGCGACCGAATAAAGGATAAATCCGACCGCCGCCAGCGCGAAGCCGGTGAACATTTGTTTGGCAATTCCTGTGAAGGATAGCCGGTGACCACCGACATCGGTATTGCCAGCGAAGAATTGCAGCTTCCGAACGCGAGCCCACGGGTAGTAGAGCCCCAGTGTGACAGCCATCAACAGAATATTAACGATCCAGATACCAAAGTACTCGCCGCCGGTGGCCAAAAACCGCGGCTTAAGCACCTGCGGGCCTGAGGTGGGTCGGGGCGATGGTTCAGCGTTTGCCGGCGGCGGCGAGCCTCCACCTGAAGAGCGCTCCGAACCCGGCGGCGTAATGGCTTTGTCTGTGGGATGTTCTGCGGTGTCAACCGTGTCAACGGGCGTGTCAGCGGGGTTTTCGAGTGTGGACATATGCATCCCGTAAGGATTTCACGAGTTGGCCCAAAATCTGAAACAAGTCACGATTAACGAGGGGGTTCGTGAGATCGACGGTAGCAGGCACTAGTTAACAGGCGGTTTTCGACACCAGGTTTACCCTTCAGTCAGTCCGCAAAAACAAATTTCGCATCAAGTCGCCGGATTTGGTTGGAAATCACTCCCAATCGCGATGAACGGATCTGTCGTCAAACTTTACATGAACTAATTGACGAACTGACCCGACCCATCTGGGCGAAGAAATGCCTGAGTCATCAGGGTATAAATCAAACCTGAACATTTAGACACATTGTGTCAAACTTTTGGTAATGAGTTAACTGCCGGTTAAGCAGCTTAGCCACGGGGATATGTTTTGAAACGAGATTCTATTGCGACTATCCGGGTAGCCATTGTTGAGGATGACCCTCACATTCGGTCTTATCTTGGCACTTCCGTCGAGCAGGAGCCTGACTTCGAGCTGGTAGGTGCTGCTGATTCTGTCGCCAGCGGAATGCTATTGCTGGCCAGCCAGCCAGACGTTTTGCTGGTTGATCTGGGTTTGCCTGATGGTTGCGGTCTGGATCTGGTCAAGGCTGCCAGCAAAGAGTGCCCTGATACCGAAGTCGCCGCCATCACAACTTTCGGCGATGAATCTCATGTACTTGGTGCGCTTGAAGCCGGCGCGACCGGTTATTTACTCAAAGACGGCACGGTTGACATCATCCTGGCCTCGATTCGCGAACTTTACGCCGGGGGGTCACCGATCAGCCCTTCAATTGCCCGGCATCTGTTGCGCCGACTTCGTGAACCATCAAACCCGAAACCCACCGAACCTGAAGTTGGGTCGCGACGCAGCGAGTTTGTTGCCCGAGAGCCGGCTGCCGGTGCCGACTCTGCGGCGCGTAGTGTTGCCCTGTTGACGCCTCGCGAGACGACCGTGTTGCAGCAAATTGCCAAAGGGTATTCCTACGACGAAATATCGACCGCACTCGGGATCTCGGTCCATACCGTCACAACACACATCAAACATATCTATCGCAAGCTTGCGGTTCGCTCGCGCGGAGAGGCGGTGTTCGAGGCGATGCAGCTCGGCCTGATCAAGCTTGAAGCCCATAGTGAATAGAACTCGCAGGCGGTCCGGCAATACTGCCCGCGTCCGGAGTCCCTGGTCGGCTGAATGAAAACGCGGCAACTCTGGCAGGCACCTGTCGTGTTGGCGATGGGCCTGTTGATAGCTGGCATCGTCAGCCTGATCGCGATGAATTCGCCATCGGATGAGAGTTTGCGCCATCATGAGTCGGTATTTGTACCCGGCGACCTGACTCACGTTCCGGAGCGCTTTTCGCAGGCTCGTCGGTTGCCTGGCGCGGCACCGCAATCATTGCCACACGACTGGGTCGGCAGCAAACCTTCTGTGACGCAGGCCTGGTATTTCTTTCCTCTTGCGGCAGACGCGCGCAAGGACTTGTCGTTGTGGATACCCCGTCTGGCCATGAATGCCCAGGTCTGGTTAAACGGCCAACCCCTGGCACTGCGCGGCCAGTTAACCGAGCCGGTCAGCCGGTACTGGAACCTGCCCTGGCTAATCCCGTTGCCGGCAGAACGGCTGCTCGCAACCGAAAACCTGTTGGCGATTCATGTCGTTGCGGAGCGGGCGGGTCAGGGGTTGTTGCGCGAGATTTACATCGGGCCCGACTCGGCACTGCGCTCCTACCATAACGTCAATCATTTTTTTTCACAGCAGCTATTGCAGTTGATCGTATTGCTTATGTTGCTCAGTGCCGTCTTTATGGCATTGCTGTGGTGGTGGGGTCAGCGAGACCAGGCTTACGGATCTTACGCGGTCATGATGCTGGCATGGGCTATTCACGATATTTATCCGCTGATCACGTCCAACTGGATCACCCCGTTGCTACTGGACTGGTTCTGGCATGTTTCGCTGGTCTGGTTCGTCTTTTCAGTCTGCGTTTTCGTTTTTCGTTATTTGCACCGTGACGAGTCCGTCTTTGAGCGACGCTTTCTTTACTGGGCGATGAGCAGTACCGTGACGATGACGCTGCTTGCCTGGCTCGCGCCGCATCTGTTTTACGAATGGGGTATTTATATCAATGACACGGTGACCCTGATTTTGTCGGGTTACCCCTTGTTGTGTGTCGTGCTTGTCAAGATCCGGACGGGCTCTGCTGACTTGTCGTTGATGATTCCCGCCGGCTCGATTGAATCAGTGTTTGGCGTGCATGACTGGCTCATGATCTCGGGCTACTGGAATCGCGACTCTCACTATCTGATGCCTTATGGTTCGCTTGCAATCATGTTGGTGATCGGCATCTTATTGACCCGGCGGTTTGGTGTTGCGCTGAGGTCGCTGGCAACGATGAATCAGTCTCTTGAGCAGAAACTTAAAGAGCGCGAACAGGAGATCGCCCAGACTCATCAGCGTCTGCTTAAGCTCCAGACTGAGCAGGCAATTCTCAACGAACGGGAACGGCTGGTACGGGATATGCACGACGGGCTCGGTGGCACGCTGGTCTCAACGCTGGCTATGGTCAAATCCGGTTCGCTCAAGCCTGACACGCTTGAGCAGGCGTTGCAGGCGGCAATCGAGGACTTGCGCCTGATGATCGACTCGCTTGATCCGGTCGACGGCGATCTGGTGACGGTACTGGCCAGCCTGCGTTCGCGGCTGACGCCGCGTTTAAGCGCCGCCGGCCTGCGCGTCGACTGGCAGGTCAGCAGCCTGCCACCGGTGGCCTGGCTCAGTCCACAAGGGGTCTTGAGTGTCATGCGAATCATCCAGGAAGGCATCAACAACGTCTTGAAGCATGCCGGCGCCAACGTCATAGAAATCGCCTGTGGTCTGGATGAGCAAAACAATCAAGTCTGGGTTCGACTGGCCGATGATGGGGTCGGTCTGGGCGCGCACCAACCCAGCGTCGCCGATGAGACGAGCGCTGCAGAAGTCGCGGCGATTTCCGGGGGGCGAGGTCTGGGGAATATGAAGCAGCGCGCAGCGGTAATCGGCGCAACCCTGGTGCTCGGACCTCGGGCCGGTGGTGGGACAGAGGTCATGCTGCGTTTTCCGGCCGAGCCGTCCGATGCCTCGCCGTCGGCCCGAAAACCGGTGCCGGGGTTGCGATAATGCTCCTGATTGGGGCGGGTGGAGCCGGCTAAGCGCAGTATAGCCGCTTCCCGGGTTGAACTGGTGCGCCGCTTAGGGCATGCTGCGCGCTCGTTTCCTAGTCTTGACCTTAACTGATGCCACTTCCCCTCGAACAACGCCTGGCCAATGAACTTTCTGTCCGACCGCAACAAGTACGGGCGACGATAGAACTGCTGGATGAAGGCGCGACCGTCCCGTTTATCGCCCGCTACCGTAAAGAGGTGACTGATGGACTGGATGACACGCAGTTACGCCAACTCGCCGAGCGCCTTGAATACCTACGCGAAATGGATCAGCGTCGGGACGCGATTATTGCCGCCATTACCGAACAGGGCAAACTGACCGATCAGTTGGCGGCCAGTCTCGATGCGGCTGAAACCAAACAACGACTCGAAGACTTGTATGCGCCCTACAAGAAAAAGCGTCGTACCAAAGCTCAGATTGCCCGGGAGGCCGGATTGGAGCCGTTGGCCGATCTGTTGTTGAGTGATCCTGCCCAGGTGCCGGAAGCCGCTGCCGCGGCATTCTTGCGAGACGCATTTTCAACAGAGGCAGGTGACAACCCCGGGGTGCCCGATGCGAAATCGGCGCTCGACGGCGCCCGGCAGATTTTGATGGAACGGTTTGCCGAAGACGCAGATCTGGTAGGGCGCCTGAGGACCGAGCTTGAATCGCGCGGTGTCGTGGTGTCCAAAGTCATTGCCGGTAAAGAAGAGGGCGGTGAAAAATTCCGGGATTACTTTGAATACCAGGAGCCTTTGTCCAAGGTGCCGTCACATCGGGCGCTGGCGCTGTTGCGCGGACGCCGCGAGGAGGTTCTGACCGTCGCGCTGGAGTTGCCCGACGACCCTGAACCAGCCGATGGGCCAGGATGGTGTCAGCAGCAAATTGCGTTGCGCGCCGGAATTGCCAGTCAGGGCCGGCCTGCTGACCCGTGGTTGAACGAGACGGCCCGTTGGACCTGGCAGGTGAAACTCTCCTGGCAAATTACCACTGATCTAATCAGTTCGTTGCGAGAGCGGGCCGAGGCCGACGCGATCGAGGTCTTCGGGCGCAACCTGAAGGCTTTGCTCCTGGCCGCGCCAGCTGGCCGGCGCAGCACCATGGGGCTTGATCCGGGCCTGAGAACCGGCGTTAAGGTGGCGGTCGTCGACAACACGGGCAAACTGGTGGCAACCGAAACGATCTATCCGCATCCGCCGCAGAAAGATATCAATGGGTCAATCACCACACTGGCGGCGCTGGCCCGGCAACACAAAGTTGATCTGGTAGCAATCGGCAACGGCACGGCCTCCCGCGAGACCGACAAACTGGTTGCCGAACTGATCAGCCAGCAAGCGGATCTCCGGCTGACCAAGGTGTCGGTCTCAGAGGCCGGTGCGTCAGTTTATTCTGCGTCCGAACTGGCCGCCAAGGAGTTTCCGGATGTGGATGTCAGTCTGCGCGGCGCGGTGTCAATTGCGCGCCGCCTGCAAGACCCTCTGGCAGAGTTGGTCAAAATCGAACCCAAGGCCATCGGGGTTGGGCAATATCAGCACGACGTCAGTCAGACCCGGCTGGCAAAAGCGCTGGATGGTGTCGTCGAAGACTGCGTGAACGGCGTCGGCGTTGATGTCAACACGGCCAGTGCGCCATTGCTTGCTCGCATTGCCGGACTCAGCTCAACCCAGGCGCAGAATATCGTGAAGTATCGCGATGAAAACGGCGCGTTTGCCGAGCGCGGGCAGCTACTGAAAGTGGCGCGCCTCGGAGAGCGTTCGTTTGAGCAGGCCGCTGGATTCCTGCGGATTAATGAAGGGGTCAATCCGCTCGATTCGTCAGCCGTGCACCCCGAGGCATATCCGCTGGTCGAACGCATGCTCGCCGGGATTCAGAAAGACATTCGTGAAGTAATCGGCCAGCCAGAGGTGATCTCAACGCTGAAGCCCGAGGCTTATGCGGACGATCGTTTTGGCTTGCCAACGGTTCTCGACATTTTAAAAGAGCTCGAAAAACCAGGTCGAGACCCGCGTCCTGAATTCAAGACGGCAGCATTCAAAGACGGTGTCGAGAAACTCTCTGACCTGCAGCCGGGGATGACGCTGGAAGGTGTCGTAACCAATGTGGCGGCGTTCGGCGCTTTTATCGATGTGGGCGTTCATCAGGACGGACTGGTCCATATTTCGGCGCTGGCAAACAAATATGTTGCTGACCCGCATACGGTTGTCAAAGCCGGTGACGTGGTCAAGGTCAAAGTGCTTGAGGTTGACCCCAAGCGCAAACGAATTGCCTTGACGATGCGTTTGCAGGACGAGGTGCCGAAACCCGGCACCGCAGATGCGTCCGCTCCCGGCAAGCGGGGCGGTAACCGCAATCGGGGCGAACGGCATTCGAGTGGCAAACCAGGGCGGCGTGACAGTCGCCCGGGGGGCGGGGCGAGTCGTCGCCAGGGTCACGATGCCGGTGACAAACCCCAAGGCGTCATGGCTCTGGCACTGGCTGCCGCACAAAAGAAGAAACCCTAGCCGGGTCGTCGAAGTGTTGACCGTGGTTTGAAGCGGCTTTGGTGGCGAATCACGACTGGCTGAGTTTGTGTCAAGATTACGGTTAATGACAGGAGACAACCGTATGAAGACGCGAATTACAGAGCTGTTTGGTATTGAGCACCCGATTATTCAGGGGGGGATGCATTATGTTGGTTTTGCCGAACTGGCCGCAGCCGTTTCCAACGCCGGGGGCCTGGGAATCATCACCGGACTGACCCAGAAAACGCCGCAAGATCTTGCCAACGAGATCGCCAAGTGCCGCAAACTGACCGACAAACCTTTCGGCGTAAACCTGACTTTCCTGCCCACTGTTGCTTCACCGGATTATCCCGGCTATGTCAGCGCCATCATTGATGGCGGTGTCAGAATCGTTGAAACAGCTGGGCGTAATCCGGCCGAGCATTTGCCCCGCCTGAAAGACGCCGGCGTCAAAATTATTCATAAGTGCACTTCGGTCCGGCATTCACTGAAAGCCGAAGCCATCGGCTGCGACGCCGTGTCAGTCGATGGTTTTGAATGTGGTGGTCATCCTGGTGAAGATGATATTCCGAACATGATTCTGCTGCCGCGCGCCGCGGAAGAACTGAAGATCCCGTTTGTTGCCTCGGGCGGCATGGCTGATGCCCGTAGCCTGGTAGCGGCACTGGCGCTGGGTGCGGATGGCATGAACATGGGAACGCGTTTTATGGCAACCCAGGAAGCGCCGATTCACGAGAACGTGAAGAAGGCGATTGTGGCGGCCAGTGAGCTCGATACCCGTCTGGTGATGCGTCCGTTACGCAATACCGAGCGCGTGCTGAACAATCCGGCAACGGAGCGGGTATTGGCAACCGAACGCGATCGCGGTGCCGATCTCAAATTTGAAGACATTCTTGAGGATGTCGCCGGCGTTTACCCGAAGGTCATGATCGACGGCGACATGGATTCCGGCGTCTGGTCTTGCGGCATGGTGGCCGGTCTTATTCATAGTGTTCCCAGTTGCCAGGAACTCATTGACACCATTATGTCCGAGGCGGACGGTTTGATTAATCAACGCCTCAAGAACATGACCGCTGCCTAGTCGAAGCGGTAGCAGTAAGGCGGCTCAGACGTTAAACCTGAAATGCATCACGTCTCCGTCGCTTAAGACATACTCTTTGCCTTCCAGGCGCATTTTGCCTTTTTCTTTGGCGCCGGCTTCGCCGTTCAGGGCGACATAGTCATCGTAGGCGATGGTTTCGGCGCGGATGAATCCGCGCTCAAAGTCGGTGTGAATCACACCGGCCGCCTGCGGTGCTGTTGCGCCCACCCGCACCGTCCAGGCACGGACTTCTTTTTCGCCGGCGGTGAAATAGGTTTGCAAGCCAAGGAGTTCGAACGCCGCCCGAATAACCCGGTCAAGCCCGGGCTCGGTCATCCCCATGTCGTCCAGGAACATGGCTTTGTCTTCATCGTCCAGGTCTGCGATCTGCGCTTCCAGCGCTGCGCTGACCGGGACAACGATCGCCGCTTCAGCCTTGGCCATTTCATTGACTTTCAACAGGTGCGGATTGTCGGGCTCGTTGCCATCCGGAATATTGGCAATGTACATCAGCGGCTTGGCTGTTATGAAGCACAGAGGCGCCAGCACCGCATGCTCTTCTTTGGCCAGATCCATGGCCCGGATCGGCTTGGCCTGATCCAGAACCGCGATGCATTTTTCGAGCACGTCGCAGATGCGGCGTGCTTCCTTGTCACCGGCTCGGGCGGGTTTGATATAACGGGCGAGTGCTTTTTCGGCGGTCGCCATGTCGGCCAGCGCCAGTTCAGTGTTGATGATTTCAATATCTGACAGCGGATTTACACTGCCGTTGACGTGGACAACATTGCCATCATCGAAGCACCGAACCACATGGGAGATGGCGTCGCACTCCCGAATATGGGCCAGGAACTGATTGCCCAGCCCTTCTCCTTTCGAGGCGCCGGCGACCAGCCCGGCGATGTCGACAAACTCAACGGTTGCCGGTAACACTTTCTCTGGCTTGGCAATACTGGCCAGGGCGTCAAGCCGCGGATCGGGGACTTCCACAATGCCGACATTCGGCTCGATCGTGCAAAACGGGTAGTTCTCCGCTGCAATTCCCGCTTTGGTCAGCGCATTGAACAAGGTGGACTTGCCCACGTTTGGCAGCCCGACGATTCCACACTTAAGACCCATGACGACACCGTGATTGATAGGAGCCCGACATTCTAGCTTGCCGGGCAGGACTTCACCCGGGGTTCAGGTTCAGAGCAACGACTTACCGGTTTGTTGATAATGGGCGACCAGGACCGCTAGCGCACAGGACATTTTGCGGGCCAGCGAACTGTCCGCCCGGCTGGTCAGCATAACCGGCACTTTGGCACCCATAATGATGCCGGCGGCATCCGCTCCGGCAATGAACGTCAGTGCTTTGACCACCATATTGCCGTTTTCAATCGTGGGCACCGCGAGGATGTCGGCATAGCCGGCAACCTCGGATTCAATTCCTTTGATTTTCGCTGCCTCGGCACTTACCGCATTGTCCATGGCCAGCGGGCCGTCCACCAGCAATCCGGCAAAACGTCCCTGGCCGGCCAGCGCTTTGATCTGATCGGCTTCGACTGATGATGGTATCGCCGGGTTGACCACCTCAACCGCACTCAGGATGGCAACCCTGGGGGTGTTGACGCCATAGGCCTGGGCCAGCAAGCCGGCGTTTTCTATGATGTCGGCCCGACTGGTCACGTCAGGCGCGATATTCAGGGCGCCGTCGGTGACTGCCAGTAGCCGGTCAAAGCCCGGCATATCGGTCACAAAGACATGGCTCAGGCGTTTGTCGGTGCGTAGCCCGGTGTCCCGCTTGACGATTGCACTGAGCAAGACGTCTGAATGCAGGTTGCCCTTCATGACGGCATGGGCATGGCCAAGGTTGACCTGTTCCACCGCTTTGGCTGCAGATTCCGTCTCTCCGGATGCGGCAACCACTGGAAAACGCCCGATATCAACACCCAGCCCAGCCGCAGCGGCGGCAATCCGGTCTGGTTCACCCACCAGAATCGGCGTAATCAGGCCGGCATCGACGGCCTCGAGCACCCCGGCGAGGGCTGGTTCATTGTTTGGACACGCGATAGCGGTGGGTAACGGGGGTTGATCGGCGCAGGCACCCAGCAGGCGGTCGAAGTGTTGGTAAGAATCGGTCGATGGCATCAGGGTTTCCGGTTGGGGCGGGCGAGGCCCGCCAGCGGTTACGATTGGTGCATTATCCATGTCTCGGTTAACAATGGCGTGAACCAATGGCAGTTTCCCTAGATGGCAAATTAGTCGTGGCGATTTCGTCGCGGGCAGTGTTCGATTTTGAAGAAGAGAACACCGTTTTCGAGCGCGACGATGACCATGCGTATATGGCGTTGCAACGTGAGCGGCTTGATGCGCCTGCGCGGCCCGGTGTTGCTTATGCGCTGGTCCGTAAGCTGCTGGCTTTTGATCCGGATCATTTACCGGACGGCGAGCGGCAGGTCGAAGTGGTTGTTGTTTCGCGCAATGATCCGGTCAGCGGTTTGCGGGTTTTTCGTTCAGCTGACAAAGCGGGCCTGCGACTACAGCGGGGGGTGTTTACCCGTGGCCGCAATCCCTGGCCGTACCTGGTGCCGTTGAATGCCAGGCTCTTCCTGTCCGCGAATGACCAGGACGTTCGTGAAGCGGTTGACCGGGGTTTCCCCGCGGCGCGGGTATTCCCGGAGTCTGTTCAGGCTTCTGAGTCTCATCCGGACGAAATCCGCATTGCGTTTGACGGTGACGCCGTTTTGTTTTCAGATGAATCGGAGCAGGTTTTTCAGCGTGACGGCCTTGATGCTTTTCAGGCCTGGGAGACGGCCAATGTTGCCTCGCCTTTGCCACCGGGCCCGTTCAAGCCCTTGCTCGAAGGGCTGCACCGGCTGCGCAAGTCCGAGTCATCCAGTCCGATGCGAATTCGCACGGCGTTAGTGACCGCGCGCAGCGCTCCGGCTCACGAGCGCGCCATTCGAACGCTTGATCACTGGGGTATTGAGGTCGATGAAGCGATGTTTCTTGGCGGTCTGCCGAAAGGCCCATTCTTATCCGCATTTGAGCCGGACTTTTTCTTTGATGATCAGATGGGTCACTGCGAATCCGGTGCATTGGCCGGACCTACCGGACAAGTAGTCTCAAATGGTCCGACTTCCGGTGGGCGCAAAGAAACCGCTTCCTAACCGAGATTCAGTGCAGAGATCATGAGCCACAGAAAAATCCGTTCGAGACATGCCGCGCGAAAGAGTGCCGACGCCGGCCAGCACCGCGCAATCGCCCAGCTCGCAAGGCGGGCTGAACCAGGAGCCATGCCGGGAACGCTGGCCGCTTCTGCCGACGCAAATCGCACCATGATCAATACGATTGTCTATGACGCCGGATCCTGCACTGCCGAATCCGATTGTCCGGTCAGCTCGCTCCAGTCGAAAATCGCGTCAGGTAAAGTTCTCTGGGTGGATGTGGTTGGTCTCGCCGATGTCGGCGCGATTGAACAGATTGGTCGATTGTTCGGCATCCATGCGCTGGCGCTCGAAGACGTCGTTAATACGCACCAGCGCCCGAAAGTCGAAGAATTCGACAGTCACCTTTTCGTCGTGATGAAAATGCCCAATCCGGGGGCAGACTCGGCAACCGAACAACTTTCCATGTTTTTTGGAGAGGGGTTTGTACTGACGTTTCAGGAGCTGGCTGGTGACTGTTTTGGTCCGGTCCGCCAGCGAATCGAGAAAAGCAAAGGGCGAATCCGCCGCTCTCCCAGCGATTATCTGGCGTATGCGCTGATCGATACCGCCATCGACAGTTACTACCCGATGCTTGAGCAATACGGTAGCGAGCTGGAAACACTCGAAGACGCCATCGATGCAAAGTCATCGGTTCATCAGCCAGAAAAATTGCATCGGGTGCGTCGGCAACTGATGGCCGCGCGCCGGGTGATCTGGCCGCTGCGGGAGATGGTCAGTGCGCTGGTTAGGGAGGAGTCGACACTGGTGACCGAGAGTACTCGTGTCTATCTGCGTGATTGTTATGACCACTCCATTCAGCTGCTCGAAATTGTAGAAACCTATCGAGAAATTGCGGCCGCATTGCAAGAGGTGATTCTGGCCAGAACCAGCGCCCGGCTGAATGACGTGATGAAAGTCCTCACCCTGATTTCGACGGTGTTTATTCCGCTGAGTTTTATTACTGGATTATTCGGCATGAATTTCGACCGTAGTGCTTCACCCTGGAATATGCCGGAGTTGGGCTGGCGGTTTGGCTATCCTCTGGCGTTGAGTGTGATGGCTTTGATGGTTCTGGGCATGACATTTTTTTTCTGGCGCAAAGGCTGGCTAAGTCGGGAGGCTCGATAGTGAACAGGCAACGAACAAAAAAAGTTCAGCGCTTGCTGGGGGCTGTGTGCCTGGCCGGGATAGCGCTGACCGGCTGTGAAAGCGTGTCTCTAAACCAAAACAAACTGGAAGCGGCCCGCAATTTTGTGCCGATCCGGGCCGGCTATCTGTGTTGCAACCTGTATACCGATGGCTTCTGGGTCAGCGATATAAATTACCGCGACACCGACAAGCAGTTGCTGGCTGCCGGCACCCCGGTGTCGCTGACTGCCTATGGCCGACAGCGGGTCGGGTTTACCGTCGAGGGGCAGTCTGCAGGCCAGTATCTGGGCAATGACTATAGTCGCGATCTGACCCAACAGGCGTTTGCACGTCGCTATATTGTCAGCGAAGACCCGCGCCCGGAAATCGCTACTTATCCGGTGATGATCCAGGCCGCGATCAAATCCGCCAAAGTCATGCGAGGCATGACAGAAGATCAAGTCATTATGGCGTTAGGCTGGCCGGTGACCAGTGAAAACCCAGACCGGAGCGCCGATCTATGGCGTTATTGGCTTTCCAGTAGCCGCGAATTTCAGATCGTGTTTGACCAGCAGCGCCGGGTTGACTCAATTCGTGCGGATAAACAAACCGCCCAGACCGTGATCTATCGCTGATTCCCCGCCGATTCCGTAACAGTTGTTCATGCTTCATCTGATTGCGGTGCCCACAGAGAGCGTTCTTATCAAGAGTGCCTACTTTTAGGTATGTGATTGGCAACAAGATGTCGATCTAAGTTACACCTTAATCTGCCTCCAACGCTGATAGTTCGGCGTCCTGACGGCGCGATGTCGTCTAGCTGAACCAGATGTCCGGGAGAGTTGAATGAGTTGTTGGTGCAGAATGCGCCTGCTGGTGATGTGCGCGATTTTGTTCGCGGGCGTTGCGCAGGCTAAAGAAAGAGTCATTGTTACGACCGATGGTGAAGGGGATGACAAGGCGTCGCTGGTGCGACTGCTGATGTACGCCAATGAAATTGATATCAACGGCTTTATCTATTCGAATTCGCAGTTTCATCACAGCGATGTTTCACCCATAGCGAATCATCAGGTCGGCGCCAACGGCTGGATTGAGCAAACGATCAGTCAATATGAAGCCAGTCTTGGCAATCTGCGTGTCCATGCCAGCGGCTGGCCGGCGGGCTCGCAACTGCGAGCTGTAATCAGAAACGGCAATCGCGGTGCCCGCAACCGTGGCTTTGGTAACGTCTACGATAATGGCGCGGTCGGCGAGGGCTGGGACACCGATGGCTCCGACCTGATCATCCGCAATCTGCTGGACGGCGACAGTCGCCGGGTATGGTTACAGGCCTGGGGCGGATTGAGCACCATTGCGCAGGCTTTTTATAGGCTGCGTGCCTCTTATTCTCAGGATCAGCTGAACCGTGCCCTGTCAAAAGCAAGAGTGTATGCGGTTGTCGAGCAGGAAAACCCCACGCCGTACGGCGCGCCTCGTTACGGTACCACCGGGCGCAACTCAGAATGGTTGCAGCGTAATTTTCCGAGCCTGAAGATCATCCAGCCAGTAGTTCAGCCCTGGCTGTTCGCCTATATGGGCGACGGTGTTAATCCGGGACGCAATATGGGGGTCGGGGGCGGTAGCTACGCCGATTCGGTCAATCCCCATTACAACGACTACATCTATCAGCCCTCCTGGTACGGCAGCAATGTTGCCGGCCATGGCGCGCTTGGTCGTCACTATCGGGCGGTCAGTTCAGAGGGCGACAGTCTGGCGTTCTTCCATGTTTTGGATCGCGGTTTGCGCAGTTTCGAGAATCCGACCTGGGGGGGCTGGGGCGGTCGTACGCGCCCGGTCGGGGTTAACTTCTGGACCGACGCTTATGATGACGGTAATCGCGGCAAGGGATTCTGGCGCTGGGTCTTCGACATTCAGAGCGACTTCGGCGCGCGAATGGACTGGGCGCTGTATTCCAATTACCGGCAGGCGAATCATCCACCGGTGATTGCTTCGGTAAGCGGTAGTCTGCGGCGCGAGGTTGCCCCGGGCCAGACGGTGAATCTCGGGGTGTCGGCTTCCGACCCTGACGGCAATTCGCTGACTTATCGCTGGTATCACTATCGCCATGCGGGCGATGATCCGTTCGTCGCATCGACGATTCCTGTCCGGGCTGCCTCGTCCAACAATGCTTCCTTGACGGTGCCGGCGAATGCGCTCGGCAAGGAAATCCATATCATTGTGGAGGTTAAAGACAACGGTGTGGGTCATCCGATGAAGACTTATCGTCGCTTTATTCTGGATGTCACCGGAAACGCTACCAGCAACCCGGCGCCGTCGCCCACTGTTCCTGAAGCCGATCAGAGCGAAACGGCGAAACCCGACAATGGTTCGGCACAAGACGATACGGCGGCTGGTGAGAACCTGCTGCGCAACGCCGGATTCGAAGATGGTAATACTGCGCCGTGGCGTGCCTGGGGAAGTTTTTCGGCAACCCGCAACGGGAATGCGCGCTCGGGGTCATGGTCGGCGATGATAGGCGCCGGCAGTGGCGGCGGGTCGAATGTTGCGTCGGTTAAACCCGGTGGCCGCTACGTCTTTTCGGCCTGGGGTAAGGGTGGCAGTGGCGCGCGTATTGGTCACAAGTTCTTTGACAGCGGATTCAATCAGATCGGATTGCCGGTCTATTCAAGCCCGTTTTCTGCCAACTACGAGCGCCGTTCTCTGACGTTTACCTTGCCGGCCAATGCTGCTTATGCTCAGGTGTTTGCCTGGAATTCGGCAGGTGGCGCTGCTTATGTCGATGATGTTGCCCTGATCGATGAGGCGGGTGGCACTGCGGCTGTCGCCGCGCCAGAAGTGGTTCCTGAGGTCAGCGTGCCGGTGCAAGACGATGTCAGTGGCGCAGACAACCTGCTCACCAATACTGGTTTCGAAGGCGGTAAGCTGAGTCCCTGGAGCGCCTGGGGCAGTTTCTATCCGGCCAATGACGGAAACGCTCGCAGCGGAAACTGGGCTGTCCGCGTCTTGCCGTCCAATGGCGGCGGCACGAATGTCGTGGCCGTTCAGGCAAACCGGCGTTATGTGTTTGCGGCCTGGGGTAAAGCCATCAATGGCACGGGAGCCCGTCTGGGCGTCAAATTCTTTGATGCCGCTTACCAGCAGATTGGCGATCAACAGCTATCCGGTTATTTTTCCAGTACCTATAAGCAGCAGGCAGTCGAGTTTCAGACGCCTGGCAATACGCAGTATGTACAGGTTTTCGGGTGGAACAACTCGGCAGGCTCGCTGTACCTGGATGATCTGTCACTGACGGCGCGGTAAGCGTCAATGCAACAAAAAAAGCCGGTCAATTTCGACCGGCTTTTTTTGTTGCTGCTCTTGCTACCAGGATTTCCAGGGCGCTTCGTTGTTTTCCCAGAGCTCCTCCAGAACCTGTTTGTCGCGCAAAGTGTCCATGGGTTGCCAGAAGCCGGTATGGCGAAAAGCAGTCATCTGGCCTTCGCTTGCCAGGCGTTCCATCGGCTCGCGTTCCCAGATGGTGGAGTCGCCTTCGATGTAGTTGATTACTTTGGGGTCAAGGACGAAGTAGCCGCCGTTGATCCAGGCGCCATCGCCTTTGGGCTTTTCTTTGAAACTGGGTACCAGCGTCTTGTCAGCCGGCAGTGTGAACGCACCAAAACGTCCCGGGGGTTGTACCGCTGTGACGGTAGACAAGCGCCCTTCGGCGCGGTGCATTGCAATGGCATCACCAATGTTCGCGTCAGTAACCCCGTCGCCGTAGGTGCAGCAAAACGGCTCATCCGGGTTCAGGTATTTGGCGGCACGCTTCATCCGTCCGCCGGTCATCGTGTTCAGGCCGGTTTCGACCAGCGTGATGTTCCAGGGCTCGGCATGAGTCTGATGCATCGTGACCGAGTTGTTACGCAAGTCCACCGTCACGTCAGACATGCCCAGCGCATAGCTGGCGAAGTACTCCTTGATCATGTGGCCCTTGTAGCCGCAACAGATCACGAAATCGTTGATGCCGTGGGAAGAGTAAGACTTCATGATGTGCCAAAGCACGGGGCGTCCACCGATTTCGACCATCGGTTTGGGCCGGACGGAGCTTTCTTCGCTGATGCGGGTGCCGAAGCCGCCCGCCAGAATCATTGCCTGCATGGTGCGTATTCACTCGTTTGATTGTTCTGCACAAGCATATCAAGCGGTGAGGTCAGGGATGTTTCAAGGTCGTTGAAAGGCGTTCAACGACCGATCAAGCGCAAACTTTCAGGGTTTCTGCGTTGTGGCCAACCAACAATCCGGCTGGAAAAGCCGGCTCAGCCGTCAGGCTTCCCGGTTTTGGGTTTGCCGACATCCCGATGCAATGCCTGCATGGCTTCCCGTATTTCACCGGCAACCAGCAACGGAATACGGGCCAGTGCCGCCGTCATGGCGTCTTCAATTTCACGGGTGTGTTCGGGGCTTGGCGGGCGCAGCACAAAGTCCGCAACCGGTTGACGCAGATTGAGTTCGCGCGGATGCCCGATGCCCAGGCGCAGGCGCCAGAAATTGTCGCCGCCGCAGCTCTTGCGGATATCTTTCAAGCCGTTGTGGCCGGCTACACCGCCGCCTTGTTTCAGTTTGGCCTGGCCGGGCATCATGTCCAGTTCGTCATGCGCCACCAGAATGTCTTCCAGGTCAATCTTGTAGAAGTTCGCAATGGCGGCTACCGACCGCCCCGACAGATTCATCAGGGTGGAGGGTTTGAGCAGCCAGACCGGCCGGCCGCCAACTGAAACTTTGGCGACCATGCCATGGAAGCGGCTTTCAGAAGTGAATGAAGCGCCATTCTGGTCGGCTACCTGGTCTACAAACCAGAACCCGGCGTTATGCCGGGTGTTTTCGTAGGCAGCGCCGACATTACCGAGGCCAACAATCAGACGAATGCCGGCCATCGGAAATTAGCTGTCGCCTTCCGGCTTGGCGTCGTCAGCGGCAGGTTCATCACCAGATGCTGCCGGTGCGTCTGCTGCGTCCTCAGCTTCGTCCTTCACGGTCTTGACGGTAACGGTAGCAATGACGGGGTCGGTGTCCTCAGCAATCATCAGCTCAACATTGGCCGGCATCTTGAGGTCGCTGACATGCAAAGAGGTGTCCAGGTCAACCGCAGACATATCGACGGCGATGTACTCTGGGATATCGCGTGGCAGGCAGCTGACATGAACTTCAGTCAGGACGTGGTTGATGATCGCGCTGTGCAGCTTGATCGCCGGAGATTCATCCTGACCTTCGAAGTGCAATGGCACGGTCATGGTCATCTTCTCGTTAGCCTTAATGCGCTGGAAGTCAACGTGCAAGACCTGGCGCTTGTACGGATGCCATTGAACATCACGCAGAACAACCTGCTCGGCTGAGCCACCGACGGTCATGTCCAGCACTGAGGCCGAGAATGATTCGACGCGCAATGAATGGAAGATTGTGTTGTGGTCCATATCAATGGCGGTGGCATCTTTGCCGCCACCATAAATAATACCGGGCACCCGGCCCGCACGGCGCAGGCGGCGGCTCGCACTCGATCCCTGCAATTGCCGTGGATTAGCTTCTACTTTCATGGTCTTGCTCCAATAGAACACCACCGATCGCGACCAATCGGCGGCGGTTTAAAAAACAGTGGTTCAGTCGACGAACAGCGACGAGACGGAATCCGCGCGGTTGATGCGCAAGATGGTTTCGGCCAGCAACTGTCCGGTGCTCAGTACGCGGATTTTGTCGCAGGCTTTTGCATCCCGGGGCAGCGGGGCGGTGTCTGTCACAACCAGTTCGTCAAGCGTCGATTCAGCAACCCGGGCAACCGCGCCGCCTGACAGCACCGGGTGTGTGCAATACGCCAGCACTTGTTTCGCCCCTTTCGCCTTTAGCGCCGAGGCGGCTTTGCACAAGGTGTTTGCTGTATCGACCATGTCGTCCATGATGACGCAGGTTCGGCCATCAACGTCGCCGATGATATTCATGACTTCGGCCACGTTCGCTTTGGGTCGTCGTTTGTCAATGATGGCCAGTTCGCAATCGAGTTGCTTGGCCAGCGCTCGCGCGCGAACCACGCCACCGACATCAGGTGATACGACTATAAGGTCTTCAAATTGCTGCTTATGGACGTCGGCCAGCAGCAATGGGGCGGCGTAAACGTTATCGACCGGGATATCAAAGAAGCCCTGAATCTGGTCTGCGTGCAAATCCATGGTCAGTACCCGGTCCACACCGGCGACCTGCAACATATTGGCGACGACTTTCGCGCTGATGGCCACGCGCATTGAACGAACCCGGCGATCCTGACGGGCGTATCCGTAATAAGGCATTGCAGCGGTGATACGCCCGGCCGAGGCGCGTTTTAGCGCATCGGTCATGATCATCAATTCCATCAGGTGATCATTGGTCGGCGCGCAGGTTGACTGCAGGATGTAAACATCCCGCCCACGCACGTTTTCGAGAATCTCGACCATTACTTCGCCGTCTGAAAACCGACCGACTGTTGCCCGGCCCAGCGAGATGTTCAGGTGTTTGGCGACATCGGCAGCAAGATTAGGCACCGCGTTACCAGTAAAGAGCACTGGACCTTCGGCGGTCATCACGTCGTTGCGATTGAATTTGGAAGGCATAACAGCAGGGGCTCTCGGGTGCGGCCGGTCAGGACTGACGCGGATTGCTCGAAGGCAATGATCCGGGATAAAGATCCGGGATAACAGGGCGGTAAATCGGCGCTAACCGCGGTGAGACGCCGTCAACGATACTGGCAACGCGTTGTAGTGGCTGGGGAGGCAGGATTCGAACCTGCGCATGCCGGAATCAAAATCCGGTGCCTTAACCAACTTGGCCACTCCCCATCCGGTACTGCTTGGACAACACATGCTGCCCGATGGTGACTATTACAACCTAAACAACAACCTCAACACCTTAAATTCTACTTTGCGGGCTCGGTGCCAGAGCCCTGATTTGATGCTTTCGACACTTTTTTCGGCAACCCGCGTCCAAATGCCCAGGATCGCATCGGGTGAACCTTTATTGACGAGACAACCAGTGCCTCACCCACTTCCGTTTTGTTAACCCGTTCGGCGATCGCCTCCGCCTGTTCCCGGGTTGGCGCAGGGATAAAAACACACCCCCCTGAACCACTCATCCTGCCAGTTGACCATTTTGCACCAGGTTTTTCAATCAGTTCGTCAGCGTCTGATGCTGAGTTGTCTGACTCAGAGTTTATGTCTGAGTTCAAGCCCGGTTGGTCTTGCTGTCCTGCTGATTCCTTTGTTGCTGCAATAGCTTTTGCTGCTGCTTTTGCCTTCGCTGCTGCTTTTGCGTCTTTTGCTTCCTTGGCCGCCGCAGCCTTAAAGACTACGCCAGCCGCTTTGTTCAGTTCGAGCAATGCTTGTTGGACCGCCGGATAGCGGGCAAATGCTGCGCCTTCCATGTCATTGCGACCGATCTTTTCTATCGCTTCAACAGTCAAGCTCGAAAGAGGCAGGATTTTGAGGGGTTTCGAATCCCGTGTCAATTCCGGAGCGCTGAAAATTTCGGCCGTTGGGACGGTGACCGGCGGTGCGACCACGACATACATTTGCCGCGGCAGTGTCAGCGGTGTCAGTTTTTCGCCGACTCCGGCGGCCAGGGCAGCCGTTCCGTGGACAAAAACCGGGACGTCCGCACCCAGTTGAATGGCCAGTCTGGCGAGCCGGGCAACCGGCCAGTGAATATTCCAGAGTCGGTTCAGCGCGAGCAAGGTGGTGGCGGCATTTGAACTGCCGCCGCCCAGGCCACCGCCCATCGGAATATGTTTTTCGATTTCAATATCTACCCCGTGCCGGGTTTCACTGGCTGCGGCCAGCAGCCGGGCGGCGCGGACACTCAGATCATTGTCGTGGGCCAGTCCGTGGATACCACCGCGCCGCATGATCGCGCCGTCCGAACGGACACTGAAGTGCAGCCGATCGCATAAATCAACCAGCTCAAAGACAGTCTCGAGTTCGTGATATCCGTCGTCGCGCTGGCCCAACACATGAAGGAACAGATTGAGTTTTGCCGGAGCAAGGCAGTTACGCAGCTCAACCGCTGCTATGGGTTCAACCGACGAAGTCATGAAGCTCGATCTACCACCAGAAATAGGTTAATTCGTCGCTCATTAAAGCGTTGTTTCACCGGCCACCGGGCGGCCAGCCGACGCGGCTGGCCAGAGCTGAACCGCTGCTCAGCCTTCACCTGCCAGCCATTGACGGCGACCGGTTCACTGCCAGCAGACAGGCTGGCGCCGTTGAGCCAGCCCGCCAGGTCACTGACCGGAAGTTTCCAGCCCAGCGCCTGTTCAATGAGCGTATCAGGGTCTGCGGCAGAAAACGTGCGACCGTCAGAGGTGGTTAATTGTGCGCCTTCGGGGCCGCTGACCGCATTTGCTAGTGTTTGACCAAACGGAGAGAACAATTGCAGCTCAAGGATTTGCTCGGTTTGGGTGAGTTTAAACCGACCCTGAGCGCGCTCTTCGTGGGCTTCCAGCGCGTTAGAGCGCTGGTCCGAGGGGTCGATAAGGGTAATCGAGAACCTGCCCTGCCAGCGCTCAGGTAGCGAGGCAGGCCCGCCCGTTTCAGGCGGCGCCGGCGTTGTGCAGGCGCCAAGGCTCAACAGGGCGCTCAAGGTGAGGACTTTCAGGTGCCGCGTGAGCCGGCCCGGAGCTGAGCCGGTCAATTGCAGCCAGACGCTCACAGACTGATGTTAAGTCTGGCGAGCGTCGACTTGAGAATTTTGTTGTCCGGGTCCAGTTCCTGGGCTTTGATCCACAGGGCTCGTGCTTCCTCGGTCTTTCCGGCGACATGCAGTACTTCCCCGAGGTGGGTCGATACCTCGGCCTCGGGCGCCGCTTCATAGGCTTTGCGCAGGTATTTTTCAGCCCCTTCAAGATCGCCTTGTCGATAGAGAACCCATCCCATGCTGTCAAGGATGTGGGCGTCGTTCGGGGCGAGCTTCAGGGATTTTTCGATCAGCTTGCGCGCATCGTCCAGGCGCAGGTTCCGGTCGGCCAGGGTATAGCCCAGCGCGTTATAGGCATGGGCGCTTTCCGGGTTGATCGAGATGACCTTGCGCAGGCTTTTCTCCATCGTGTCGATCTTGTCGACCCGCTCAGCAGACATGGCATGGTCATAGAGGAGATCGGGGTTTTCCGGCTGCTTAAGAATGGCTGCCGACAACAGCTCGAAGGCTTCCTGGTCGCGTTCGGCGACCCGCAGAATCTCGGCTTCAGCGCTGGTCAGGCGCGCTCGCTCACGCGCTGAACCAACTGAAGTGCTGCGCAGGACTTCCCGGCCTGCATCAACCTGGCCGTCATTGCCCATAACGATTGCCCGGCGGATTCTGGCATCCAGGTATTGCTGGCCCTGACCGACTTTTTCGTAGTAGCCGATCGAGTCCTTGTAGCGCTTGAGCTCTTCAGTGATCTGGCCCAGAAACAGGTAGGCCGGATTGTTGTCCCGCTGGACTGTATCGGCCAGCGCCACATAGCGACTCAGGTAGTCGATCGCGAGTTCTTTCTGGTCGGTCTGGTAGGCAAGCTGGCCGAGCGAAAACAAAATAGCCGGGCTTTCCGGTTCCTGCTTGAGCGCCAGTTCAAACTGCTCTTTGGCATCGTCTTTACGGCCTTCCTTGGCCAGCAGGCGGGCATAGGCAAACCTGGCTTCGATCGCCTTGGGTTTACGGTTCAGGAAATCGTCAAGGATTGCCAGGCCCGGTGCCTGTCCGTCTGGCCCATCGTTGGCGAAACGGGCAGCGGTAATAGCCGTCAGTTCATTGGACGGGTCCAGCTTGGCAGCCGCCCGGGCCTCCGCGACCGCGCGTTCGCCATCGCCGGCAGCGCTGGCTATTGCCGCCAGCGCCAGTCGTGCTTCGGTAAGTTTGAGGTCTTCGCTGGCCAGCCTTTCCAGCAATTGCAGCGCTGCCGGCTTGTCAGTCACTCGTGACAGGGCGCGTTCAGTCTGCCGGTAATATTCGGGTAGTTTGCGGTCTGTGCGAGCTTTGCTCAGCCGCCTGGCCATCAGCGGTTCCGCTTCTTTCAGCTCGCCCGTCGACAGCAGCAGGGTTTCAAAGGTAGTGCTTGCCTGAGCCGAGTTGGGTGACAGTTCGTGCCACAGGCGCGCCGCCGGCAGAGCCCGGTCCAGCGCTCGTTGTGCCAACGCCAGCTCAGTCGCGCGACGCGCCAGTCTGGGGTCACGGGTATCTTCGGCCATGCGCTGGTAAGTGGCGGTCGCACTCCCGAGCTGCCCGCGCTGAGCGGCGATTTCCGAGGCCAGCAACTGAAACAGCAATTGCGGGCTCAACGACAGATTCGGGAGCGACTCGACCGGCTCGGCCTCGGTGCTGCCAAACACCGAGCGAGTTGCCACCTTACGGTTAGTATCCGGGGCGGCCTTGGATTGCAGTGTCGAAGGTGCCGCGGCATCGGCCGACTTACCAGCTATATTCGCGCCGCTGGAGGCACAGGCCGAAACCAACGCTGCGAGCAAAACAGGCAGCAGGGTTTTGGCGGTTTTCAGGGTTGCGGCTGGTAGGGTTGCGGCTGAATTCATTAGACGATATTAAGGTTGTTTCGATGGCGCGGCAAGGAATCTTGAATGCCAGAATTGCCTGAAGTAGAGGTGGTCCGACAAGGTCTTGAGCCTCATCTGGTCGGTAAAACAGTGCGTCGCGTGGTCATCCGGGAGGGGCGCCTGCGCTGGCCGGTGAATCCGAGTCTACCGGGCTTCATTGAAGGTTGTACGCTTTCCTCTCTGGAGCGTCGCGGCAAGTATCTGCTGGCGAACTTCTCCAGCGGTACGCTCATCATGCATCTGGGCATGTCAGGTAACCTCATGTTTGTGCCGGCTGATGTGCCCGCGCAACGGCACGACCATATCGATATAGAGTTTGACGAGGGGTATTTAAGGTTTAACGACCCGCGCCGGTTCGGCGCCATGGTCTGGCATGATCAGTCAGCGGGCCCGGTCCTGACTAACAAATTACTTGCCTCGCTGGGCGTGGAGCCGCTGGCCGGCGAGTTCTCAGGCGCCGTCCTGCACCAGGCCAGCCGCGGGCGAAGCGTCAGCGTCAAACAATTTTTGCTGGCTGGTTTGGCTGTCGTCGGGGTTGGCAACATTTACGCCTCTGAGAGTCTGTTTCGGGCCGGCATCCGGCCGGGGACGCGGGTGGGCCGCCTGAGCCGGCCCCGTTGCGACAAACTGGCCGAAGCGATCAAGGAAACGCTGGCTGACGCTATTGCCCAGGGGGGTACGACTTTGCGCGACTTTGCCGGCGCCAGCGGCACGGGTGGATATTTTCAGCTTTCTTGTCGTGTTTATGGCCGAACCGGCCAGCCGTGCGTCGTCTGCGACACCCCGATCAAGCGTGCAGTCCAGCAGGCGCGGGCAACATATTGGTGTCCGGACTGCCAGCATTAGTCCGCAGGCCTTGTATTTTTATCGGTTTGTCGGAATATTTAACTCCTTTTCGTTGCTTCGGGCCTTTCAAGAGGCCGGTCGGCGTCCGTCCGGTGCCGTTTATCTGCCATTGGGGCGGTCAGATGCCCTATACCAGCCCGCGGTAACGATAATCAAAGTTTGCGGCGCGATAGTCGGTCGCGCTTGTGCTAGATTTTCTGATTGCCAGTAAGCTTGGGGGCTGTCAATGCTGACCATGCCTGCGCTTCTGGTGCTTGATAACAGGCGAGCTGCTTAAATGGGTGTACTTGACAAGACAATAGCGGAACTGGGCGGATGGCAAGGCGACCTTGGTCAGGCCGTGTCCAACTTTCGTGAGTGGTTGTCGGAATCTGACCTGGCTGACGCCACAATGCTTGAGCGAATGGACCGGATCCAGCAGCGCCTCGGGCGCAGCGCAGTGTCGATCGCCTTTGTCGCCGAGTTCTCGCGCGGCAAGTCCGAGCTGATCAATGCGCTGTTCTTTGCCGATCAGGGTCAGCGAATCGTGCCCAGCTCTGCAGGCCGGACCACCATGTGCCCGACTGAATTGCTCTGGGACCCGGCGTTAGGGCCCGGTATTCGCCTGTTGCCGATGGACTCCCGCCGTGATGATCGACCGATTTCCGAACTCCGCGAAGATCTCTCAACCTGGGAGTTGCGTGAATTCACCGCCGGCAATGCCGGCGAACTGAAAGCCGCGTTCGATTCCGTCAAGGAAGTCGATAAAGTAACCGTCGAGCGTGCCAGCGAGTTGGGTTTCTTTGTTGATACCGAAAACCCCGCCGACGGCGTAGAGGTTAATGCTGATGGGTCTGTCGATGTGCCTCGCTGGCGCTATGCGCTGGTGAATATTCCGCACCCGCTGCTGAAGTCCGGGCTGACCATCATTGACACCCCGGGTCTCAACGCCATTGGTAACGAGCCTGAACTGACGATCAATACCATCCCGAATGCGGATGCTGTGTTGTTTGTGCTTGCCGCGGACGCCGGAGTGACGCGCTCCGATATTGACGTCTGGAATGAGCACATCAGTGCGTCACACGGCACTGGCCGACTGGCGGTGCTGAACAAGATCGACGGGCTCTGGGATGAACTCAAAACTCCCGCCCAGATCGACGACGAAATCAACGGGCAGGTGACCCGGGTAGCCGAGACACTGCGTATCGACCAGGACCGGGTGTTTCCGGTTTCGGCTCAAAAAGGGCTGGTCGCCCGCATCCAGAATGATGACCCCTTGCTGGCACGCAGTGGCTTGCTGGCGCTTGAAAAAACGCTGTCTGATGACCTGGTCCCGCAGCAGCGGCGAATTGTTTCCGAACATGTTGATCGTGAGTTTGAATCAGTTGCCGCTCAGGTCACCAGTCTTTTAAAAGCGCAGCGTCGAAATGCTGCCGAGCAAGCGTTCGAGTTGTCGAGTCTGCGCGGAAAAAATCGTGACAAGATGGGGCATATGGCCACGCGTATCCGTATGGAACGTGAGGAATTCGATAAGAGTCTGCGTCAGCTTCAGGGCTTGCGTTCGGTGTTTGCCCGTCACTCGTCGGCGCTGACCGCCACCATGGGCACTGATCGCCTTAAGCGCCATGTACGCGAGTCCCGCGACATGATGCGCGCGTCCAAACTGTCGATTGGCCTGCACGAAGGCATGAATCATTTGTTCCTTCGGATTGGCGATGATCTCAACGAAGCGGATGAAGTGATTCGGGAAATTTCAACCATGATGGGTGCTATGTACCGCAGTTTTAGCGCCGAACATGGTCTGAATCTCGGTAGCCCGGTTTTGTTCTCGATGGACCGATTCCGCCGCGAGATCGAACGTCTGGATTCGGTTCGCCGCAACCAGTTTGGCCCGGCGACAATGATGACCACTGAGCGGTGGGCGTTGATGCGCCGCTTCTACGAGACTATCGCGGTTCGCATCAAAGACGTGTATCGCTCGGCGACCAAGGAAATTCAAGCTTGGCTGCGTTCAGTAATGGCACCCATTGAAGGGCAGGTGCGCGAACATCAAGGTCAACTCAAGCGCCGACTCGATTCGGTCAAGCGGGTCCTTGAGGCAAATGAAAGTCTTGATGACAAGATCGCCGAAATTGAAGCGAACAAGGAGTCGGCTGAATACAAGCTGGCAGCCTGTGATGCGGCCGTAGCGTCAGTGCGGTCGATCCTGGGCCAGCCCGACACGACTGCCGAACTGGAAGCGGCTTAAGGTCGGTTGCCTGGCCGGGCAACCGACATCCAGCGCGCGAAGCCGACCGGATCTGGTCGGCTTTCTTTATGGGCGGATATAGGCGTAACCCATTTGCTGCAAACGGGCTAGTTCGGCGACTCCGCTGGGCACAACGTCTTTTTCGTCGACACCGTACAAGTCGTTCTGCAAGTCCACCTTGCGGCCGCGGATGGTGTTCGCACAGACTTGAAACTCAATACCTTGCGATTTGAGATTGTCAATGCGCGCAGTCATGTTGATATCAGCGTTGGCGTACTTGAATTTTTGCAGCTCGGGCAGGGAGTCAGGTTCAAGCAGCAGAGACAAACCGTTGCCGTGCATCACGACTTTCAAGTCGAGATTCTCCTTGCCCACAGCGTTGATGTGATTTTGGATATTGATCAGCGCCCCCTTTTGTTTCTTGGGGTTGTCGAAATTAATGTGATAGACAACTTTCTGTTTGCCATAGCGGTCCTGGGCAATGGCGGGCGCCGCGCTGAGCCACAACGAAGCGAGTACTGTTGTGGCCGCCAGCGCGAGAGCGGCGATACGGCGGGAAGGCATTTTCATTGGCGTCTCCTGGTAAAGATTAATTGGGTATTCATTACAATAGCGGCGAGCGCGTCCGAAACGAATCTTCTTTGACCAAATCCGCATCATGGCTGTAACAGACCCGGCCTCAAACTCGGCCTTAAACTCGGCCTCAATAGACTCATCGGTCGCCGCCTCGCTTGCTGTTCGGTTAACCGAGTGGCAGCGTAAATATGGCCGCCATCACTTGCCGTGGCAAAAACCGCGCAGTGACTATCGGGTCTGGCTTTCCGAAGTCATGCTACAGCAGACTCAGGTTGCCACCGTTATACCGTATTTTGAACGGTTTTTACGGGCATTTCCTTCGTTGCAGGCGTTGGCGGCGGCCCCCAGCGAGCAGGTTATGGAGCAATGGAGCGGCCTCGGATATTACAGTCGGGCGCGCAATCTGCATCGTTGTGCGCAACTGGTTGTGGAACATCATGGCGGCAAGTTCCCGTGTACCCGTGAGGCGTTAATGTCTTTGCCGGGGATCGGCCGTTCGACTGCGGCGGCGATCATGGTGTTTGCACACGGTCAGCGCGATGCCATTCTTGATGGCAATGTCAAGCGCGTGTTTTGCCGACACTTTGGCATTACCGGTGTTCCGGACTCTGCGCCAGTGTTGCGCCAACTCTGGCCTGTGGCTGAACGGGAGTTGGCTGAGCGAAACGTGGTTGCTTACACCCAGGGTCTGATGGATCTTGGGGCAACGATTTGCCTGCGCACCAAGCCGGACTGTGATCGCTGCCCGATTGCCGGTACTTGTCAGGCTTTTCAGCAGGACCGGGTTCACGAGTTACCAACCCGACGCAAACGGGCAAGCCTGCCGCAACGTCAGACAACCGTGTTGGTGTTGCTCAACGAGCGTCGCGAAGTATTGCTTCAGTTGCGCCCTGATACCGGAATCTGGGGTGGTTTGTTGAGTTTGCCGGAATCTGGTCTGCCGCCGGATAGTCGATCGATTGCTCACTTACAAGACTGTGGATTAGGCTCAATGGTCGCCCAGTCGGGGCACGCTGGTATGTCTGGTCCAGAGCTTGCTCCGATCAACCATACATTCACGCATTTCAAACTCACGCTGCGACCGGTTGTCATACGCGTATCGGCGAGCATGCCGGCGCTGAATGACTCGACTGCGGGCCTTGCGCGGTTTGTTTCATTGAGCCAAATAGAAACAGCCGCTTTGCCTCGTCCCATCAAAACGCTGTTGACCCGCGTGAGTCAATCTGAGTCGCCGACCTAACATGATGCGGCAGGCTCGCGGTCGCAGGATGAAGGCTGCGGGGGATCTAGCCTTGCGGTGTAATTGCCGTCAGCCAGGTGGGATCTCCGCCAAAATCCTCTGACAACTTCCTTGCGCCGGCCAGCAGGGCGGGCAACATGTCCATGTCTTGTCCGTTGTCAAAGCGGTACCGGGGGCCGGATATAGTGAGCGCGCCGATCAGTGACTTGTTGACCCCTAGTACCGGGATCGACAAGGCTGCAATTTCGGCGTCGACTTCGCCGGCCGAAGCGCAAAAGCCATCGTTGCGCACTCGGTCCAGGTGTTCGCCTGAGTCGCCGCCAAATGCGCGAAGCACATGGGAGGCTGCCCCGCAGTCGATCGGGAGTCGGTCACCTTCACGGATCGCGTCGCGCACCATGCGTGCGGAGTCCACCCGATGCAGGCAGACGCCGAACTCGCCTTCACGGGTGTAGAACGATGCGCACTCGCTAGTCTGTTCAACAATCGTTCGCAGAACGGGTGGTACCAGATCGAACGTGCGGCACTGGCGCTGGAACAGTGATGCCAGCCGTAGCGTGGCAGGCCCCAGTTGGTAGGTTCCGTCAGCCAGCCTGCGCAGGTAATAAGAGCGCAACAGGGATTCTATGAGCCGCAAAATTGTACTTTTGTACAGCCCGGTTCGTTGGGCAATATCGGCCAGCGCTAACGAATGATCTTCGTCGCGAAATGCCTCCAGAATGGATAGGGCGCGATCAACGGCAGCGACTCCGGCTTCCGGGGCAGGGGGCGAAGTAGGCATTTCGGGATTCGTCGCGAAGGTCTGGGCCGTGTGGCATGAGCGCTGTTTCTGTAGCGTCGATTCTATCGCATCGTAAAACGTGGTCACCCGGTCTGCGTGCTCAAGCATGGCGCTCCGGACGGCCCTTCCGATATACGCGGTGTGTACCGATGGGATGCGCCGGGCGCCGGGCTTTCGTTCTGATAGACAGAATCACTTAATCAATAATAGAATTCCCGAAGCAACTCTCCAGGAGCCCGGCAGGGAAGACAAATGAAGCGATACAAGCTTTTTATTGGCAATGAGTGGGTCGAGCCCTCGACCGGCAAGTGGTTCGAGTCCACCGAACCCTTCTCCGGCGAGCCCTGGTCGCAAGTTCCGCAAGGGGGCGCCGAGGATGTGGAGGCAGCGGTAAGCGCAGCTCACAAGGCCTTTGATGAGCCCGCCTGGGGGGATCTGACGGCGACCCGGCGCGGCGAACTATTGCGTCAGCTGGGGGACTTGATCGCCCGGAATAGCGAGCTTCTTGCCCATGTCGAGCAGCGCGACAATGGCAAGTTGATTTCGGAGGTGATCGGACAGGTCAACAATGTTGCCCAATGGTTCTATTACTACGCTGGCCTGGCCGATAAAGTGCAGGGCGCCGTAGTTCCGATTAACAAGGATGGCGTATTTAACTATGTTCGATACGAGCCACTGGGTGTTGTCGCGGCGATTACGCCGTGGAACTCGCCGCTGGCCTTGACGGCATGGAAAGTCGCGCCTGCACTTGCTGCCGGTAATACCATCGTTGTCAAACCTTCTGAGTACACGTCAGCGTCGTTGCTGGAGTTGGCCTCACTGGTCAAGCAGGCAGGTTTCCCGCCAGGTGTTTTCAATGTCATTACCGGGTTTGGCGCTGACGTGGGCGAGTCGCTGATCAGTCATCCCTTGGTGGCGAAAATCGCTTTCACCGGTGGCGACGCGGCCGGGCAGAGGATTAATCAAATCGCCGCTCGCGACTTTAAAAAAGTGACGCTGGAGCTCGGCGGAAAATCGGCCAACATTGTGTTCGATGACGCGGATCAGGATCAGGCTGTTAAAGGGGTGGTCGCTGGCATTTTCGGTGCGGCCGGACAGACTTGCATGGCCGGTTCCAGGTTACTGGTTCAACGCAACATTCACGATAGTTTCGTGGACCAACTCATTGCAGTGGCGGGTCAGGCAGTGATTGGCGATCCCGCCAACCAAGCAACCGAGATAGGTCCGATCGCAACAGAGGCCCAGTTTCAGAGAATCCTGCGATACATCGATATCGCGAAATCTGAAGGTGCCCGTCTGGTGCTTGGCGGCCATGCCTTGACGGGAGACAAGTATGGTCAGGGCCAATTCGTTGCCCCCACGATCTTCACCGAGGTGACCAATCAGATGCAGATAGCCCGAGAGGAAGTATTCGGGCCTGTGTTGTCGATAATCCCTTTCGATGATGAAGCCGACGCGTTAACGATTGCCAACGATTCACCGTTTGGTCTGGCCGCCGGCATCTGGACCCGGGACCTGCACCGCGCCATCTACTTGTCTGACCGAATCAAGGCGGGGACGGTGTGGGTTAACAATTATCGGGCGACTAGTTTCACGACGCCATTTGGTGGTTATAAGCGTAGTGGCATTGGGCGTGAAGGTGGCGTCGATGCAATTAAGGCGTATCTGCAATCCAAGAGTGTCTGGATTACTACCCAACCGTCACGCGCGAACCCATTCGTATTGGGCTAACCCTGACCAGAATCAAATAAGGAGACATCATGAACAGGAAACCGGATGCCGATATGGTCATTATCGGTTGCGGCGTGGCCGGCATGTCGGCTGCTGTCACTGCTCTGCAGAGCGGTTTGAAAGTCATCAATCTCGAGCGCTCGCCGGAGGAGCATTTCGGCGGTAACTCCCGTTGGACTGAAGCCTACATGCGCATGAAAAACGATACGGAGATTGCCGACGATTTCGAGGAACATTTCGCAAAGAATGCCGGCTGGAATGTCGACCCGAATGTCCTGGGCGCGCTGGTGGATGATTCCTCACAGTGGCCGTCTTATGTCAAGTCTCACTCATTGCCGGATCCCGAGTTGATCTCTGCCTTTGCCGACTCCGTGGCGCCCACGATAAGCTGGCTCAAAAGTCTCGGTCTGAGTTTCGGGCCGCAACCAATTTACCTGTTGACGCAGAATACGACGCGCATCGCCGCCAAGGGCGGCGGGCTGGGGATCATTGAGGCATTGCGTGAGCAGGTCTTGGCACTGGGCGGCGAAATTCGGTATCAGACCACGGCGGTAGATCTCGTGCGCACGGCGAGCGGCGTCATCAACGGCATTGTTTGTGTTGGTCCCGATGGTCAGCGCCAGACCCTGGCTGCTCGCCATGTGCTGTTGGCAAGCGGCGGTTTTCAGGGCAACCCTGAGATGATGACGCAATATGTTGGTTTGCGAAGCAAGCATATCCGACCAGTCGCTATCGGAGGCTATTACAACAAGGGTGAAGGAATTCGAATGGCACTTGCTGCCGGCGCCGCCCCGGCTGGAGAGTATGGTTCCTACCATGCCGAGCCGGTCGATCCGAGATCCAAGATGGCTGAAGCGGTTGTGTTTATTTACCCTTACGGCATTCTGGTCGACAAATTCGCCCAACGATTCATTGATGAAGCCCCCGGTACGGTTGATGCTCACTATGACAACATCACTCGGTCCATTGCCGATCAGCCTGACGGGATCAGCTATGTCATTTTTGACTCGAAAGTCGAGGAAATCGAACGCTGGAAAACTAGTATCCGCTCGGATCATCCGCCCTTTGAAGCGGATACGCTCGCCGAACTGGCTCAGCAATTGGCGTTACCCGAACGGGCGCTGATTAAGACCGTGGCCGAATTTAATGCCGCCTGCCCGGACGACGCCGGACAGTTTCAACCGTTCCAATTGGACAACCGCGCCGCGACTGACTTGCCCGTGCCCAAGAGTCATTGGGCACGGACTATCGACAAAGGCCCGTTCCGCGCGTTTCCTATTATCGCCACCAATTGTTTTACGTTTGGCGGGCTAAAGGTCAATTCCGATGCCCAGGTTCTTGATCAGGACGGTAAGGTCATGAAGGGGCTCTATGCCGCAGGCGAGACAATGGGTATTTATCACCAGATCTACACGGGTTCGACATCCGTATTGCGTGGTCTGGTGTTCGGTCGCCGCGCCGCGCAGCACGCCGCCAACGCGGCCTGAGACGTGCAGTCGCGCAATGAGCAGCCGGCGCGATCACCGGCGTCATTGTCAACATCAACAAAACCGATTACTGACTGTTGGTTTCGAGATCGTAAACGATACCGGTAAAAACACCGGTTTTCATGAATCCATTGCCCCAGGTTTTGCCAATTTCCGCCAACGGGTTGGCAGCCAGTACCTGCTCACGCGTCTGGCCCGCCTTGATCAATGGACGAATCGCAGCCAGTACGTTTTGCAGCATGTCTTGATAGGCGACCAGGTCTGCCTTGGTGGCGATCGGGCCGTGCCCGGGAATAATCCGGGTTTCATCATTGATCATCGCAATCGCCGATTGCGCAGCCTTGACGATGCCGGTCACTGAACCACCACTGCTTTGGTCAATGAACGGAAAGAACCCGTTGAAAAATGTATCGCCCATATGCAAGACGTTTGGCTCGGTGAAATAGACTACCGAATCCCCGTCGGTATGCGCTGCCGGGCGGTGCATAACTCGAATATGATGGCCGTTAAAGTAGAACGACACATCATTGGAGAAAGTCACCACAGGCAGCGCCGCATTGGGTGAGGGCGGGACTTCTCGACCGAATGCCTTCATGAATTGTTTGGTTGACATTCTTTCGCGCACATTGCGGTGGGCAACGACGACGGCGCCAGTCTTGCCAAAATTCTCGTTACCCCCTGTATGGTCGCCATGCCAATGGGTATTTAGAACATATCGAACCGGTTTGTCGGACAGTTCATTGATGGCCGCCATGATTTTCTTGCTAAGCGGGGCGAACTGGTCGTCAATTAGGAAAATGCCGTCCTCGCCAATCGATACGCCGATATTACCGCCCGCGCCGGTCAGCATGAAAATGCCATTCTCAAGCGCGGTAGTTTTGATCTCGACTTTGCTGAAGTCGGTCTGTGCGCCTGCCGGGATGGTCAGCGCGAGCGAAGAAAGAGTTGCAATGGAGAGAAAAGCTTGTCGGATCGTTTTTCGCATGACGGGTCTCGTGGAAAATTAGTTCGTGGTAAGTCGTTCGGACCTATCGGTACTGACAAATCCGCAAAACCAGCCCATGGGATCATTCACTTCATTGTTCAGCGACATCAAACCGGGTCGGTAGTTCGGTTCTGCGCGGGTTAGATGATGCCTTGACGCTTAAGGAAGTCATGCACAACGGTTAGCCGGGCAACCGGGTCATCAACCATCATTAGCTTGTGTTTGGTTGGTGCAGGAATCGGTAGAAATTCACACAACCGATTAGATACCCAGCTAGAAGATTCAAACCGATAAGGCGCTTCGATCATCTTGCGCATCGGGTTGGTTTCCTTCTCGACGAGACCTCGCACGATGCGTTCGAGCAGAGGCACACAAGCCGCATATTCGGCCGGCACTTGGACGTCGCATTCAGGTTCAATGAAACTGACATTGGCAATGATCAGCCCGCTTTTTTCGGTACGTGCGGTTTCGATTGAAAAGCGCTCTTGTCCGATTGTGCGAATATTCAACAGGCCAAGCTGTTCCATATCCCACTCGGTAATGGCGGCGGCGCATCCTGTCGAGGTGTGTTCGGCCGGCTGGCCAACTTCCCCGCCATCGGTGATCAGGCAAACCCCAAAGCGGGTTTCACTTTTCAGGCAATCGCGCACCATGTCCATATAGCGCGCCTCAAAAATTCGCAGCGGCAACACGCCTTCAGGGAACAACACCGCACTAAGCGGGAAAATTGGTATCTCGACCGTAGCAGACTTGGCAACGTCGCTTTCGGCCGATTTGCTCACGGAGCCTGAGTGGCGGTGATCGCGGAAACTGCTCTCATTTGAATGCCGCGATGTCGAATCAGCACACTTTCGGTTCGGGCAAACCTGTCGGCCAGGGTTTCAACGCAGTAAACGCTGCGATGCTGGCCGCCCGTGCAACCGATGCCAACGGTCAGGTAGCTCCGGTGTTCCTGAATATAGTGCGGCAGCCACGTATTGAGGAAATCGCTGATCGACTCAATCATGTTGTTTACTGACGGAATGTTGTTCAGGTATTGAGCGACCGGTTCATCCTGCCCGGTCAGTTTTTTCAACTCGGGTACGTAATGCGGGTTCGGCAGGCACCGCACGTCAAAAACGAGGTCGGCATCCAGCGGAATGCCATATTTAAATGCGAAAGATTGAAACACTAGTGTCAGCGAGGTTCGATCAGAGCCGACCATCTCTCGCAGCCATTTTCGCATTGAGTTGGGGTGTAGATCGCTGGTGTCCAGCGCGTTACCGATTTCCATCATGTCGCTCATCAGCTCGCGCTCTTTCTCGATTGACTCCTCGAGTGTCGGAAGGCGATCTTCAGAAGCGATACGTAAGGCGAGCGGGTGACGACGGCGCGATTCGGAGTAGCGCTGAATCAAGACGTCCGAGCGGGCATTCAGGAAAATAACTTTCACGTCATGGCCGAAGCGAGAAAGGCCGTTGACGATCTGGGGCAGGTCGCGAATATCGCCGGCCCGGGCATCGATGGCAACCGCCACCCTGTCTAGCCCGTCTTCCTGTAACGACATGACAACTTCGTGCAGAAAGCGCAACGGCAGATTATCGATGCAAAAGTATCCATCGTCTTCGAGTGCATTCGCGGCAATGGACTTCCCCGAGCCCGAAATACCGGTGACCAGTACAACTTTCAACCGTTCATCCTTTTTTCCTTAATAGTCGAGCTCAGTGTCGCTGGCTATTGCCTGGCGTTGTCTCTCGACGAATTCAGCTGTCGTATCGATGCCCCGTAATTGCAAAACGGTGCTCCGAACCGCGCCCTCGGTTAATACTGCCAGATTACGGCCAGCCGCAACCGGAACAACCACTGTTCTGACAGGCAAACCCAACACGTTCTGAGTTTGAGCCTGCAGAGGCAATCGTTGGGCATCGTCCACCATGTCGGAGCGTTTGACTAGCTGGACAATTAATTTCAGCCTCATGCGGCGACGTACGGCTGTCTCGCCAAATATGGCCTTTATGTCCAGCAGGCCAAGTCCGCGTACTTCCAGCAGATTCATCAGCAGGGGCGGACAACGCCCCTCGATCGCATTGGAGGAAATACGGCTTAATTCGACCACATCATCAGCAACCAGTCCGTGTCCCCGGCTAATCAACTCAAGAGCCAACTCGCTCTTGCCCAGTCCAGATTGACCTGAAATCAATACCCCCATGCCCAAAACATCCATAAAGACGCCATGCAAGGATGTTTGCGCGGCATTGGCTCGTGCCAGCAGCGATCGCAGCGATTCAATGACTCGCGCAGAAGTTTCCGATGAACCAAATACTGAGATGCCAGCCTTGTTGGCCTCGCGAAGGATGGAAGCGGGCGCAGCCAGATTCTCGGCAAATACGAGTGCTGGCGGGGCACCGTTAATCAGGTCTTTTAATAGTGCTTTGCCCCGGACTGGCTCAAGCCGCTCGATGTATTTCATTTCAGCCGCGCCAATGACGTGAATCCGGCCCGGATGAATCATATTCAGGTGACCAACCAGGTCGGCCGGCTCCATGCTCCCGGTACTGATTTCCCGAGAGTTGGGCTCGCTGTCAGAAAGCAAGACCATGCCAAGCACTTCTTTTCTCTCGGCAAACAACCTGGCGACAGTCATTGTCATGATAGGCCGGGGTCAGGCAGCCGGACGGTAAGGGGTCCAGGTAGACAGGACCCGATGCATTTGACCTGGATCGGTTTCTGTCATCAGTGACTCGCGGATATTTTCATCCGACAGTAACTCGGCCAATTCGGAGAGTATTTCAAGATGTTCTTCGTTGGCGTTCTCAGGCACCAGCAGAAACACCAGCAGACTGACTGGCTCACCATCGGGGGCGTCAAACGGAATAGGCGTTGCAACCCTGATCACAGCGGCAAGCGCTTCCTTCAGGCCTTTTATACGGCCGTGCGGAATGGCGACGGCTTCGCCCAGACCGGTCGAGCCGAGTCGTTCACGTGCAAACAGCGAATCAAAGACCTTATCGCGTTCGATGTTGTGGCTGGCTTCAAACATCAGCCCAACTTGCTCGAACAGGCGCTTTTTGCTGGTTACCGGCAGGTCGACACGGACATTGTCAGGTGTCAACAGGCGGGAAATCCGGTTCATTGCTTCTTGATCCCTAAGACTAAATGCTGCCCGAAAACGTCCAAAAGCAGACTAGAGGCAGTGGCACCGATTATAAGAGTTGGCACGAGTTAGGCGCAGAAAATTTGATGCTGTGCAGCATATAGTGTGAAGCATTTCACAGGTTCTGTCCCTTCGGCGTTCCGCATTCAGATCTCAAGGCGTTTACGCCAGGAACCACCGGATTGGTCTATACCGTGGTTCCTGGTGGGTCAAAGACTAATCAAGTCTCTGAGGTCAGTTCTTCAACTGCTTGATGTTTAAGGGCTTCGTGGCCATGTTGAGCCCTTTTCTTTTTGTATTTGATAACTTGTCGATCAAGTTTGTCGACCAGACTGTCAATTGCCGCGTATAAATCTTCGTTCGTCGCTTCAGCAAAAAGATCGCGACCCCTGACATGGACGTTTATTTCCGCTTTCTGGTCGAGTTTATTGACAGAAAACAGCATCTGCACATCAATGACGTGATCAAAGTGACGAGTAATCCGTTCTAGCTTGCCGGTGGCGTAGTCCCTGAGGGCGGGAGTGACACTGACATGATGACCGCTGATCGAAAGATTCATGCAACCTCCTTCTGCTTGGTGAGCCGCTTCTGCGGGCAACACGAAGCATTAATGATGACGATTGGGCAAAACCAGAATTTGCAGTGTCTGTCAGAGCGTCTTTCGTTGCGATACCGGATAGATACGCATGGCTTCCCGGTACTTCGCGACGGTCCGTCGGGCGACTACAAAGCCTTGTTCGCCGAGCAGTTGGGCAATTCGATTATCTGATAGTGGGTGTTTGGTGTCCTCCGCAGCAATGAGTTGTTTGATCAGGGCCCGAATCGCGGTACTCGAAGCGGCACCGCCGCTATCGGTCGCCACATGACTGCCAAAGAAATACTTAAGCTCAAAAGTACCATGTGGTGTGAGCATGTATTTTTGCGTCGTGACTCGTGAGACCGTTGATTCATGGAGACCCAGGGTGTCGGCGATTTCACGCAGTACGAGTGGTCGCATCGCGACCTCGCCGTGGGAGAAGAATGCTTTTTGTCTGTCTACGATGGCTTCTGATACCCGGAGAATGGTGTCGAACCTCTGTTGAACATTCTTAATCAACCAGCGTGCTTCTTGCAACTGTCCAGACAGGTTTCCGCTAATTCCGCGGTTCTGCCGCAAAATGTCCGCGTACATGTCGTTAACGCGCAGCTTCGGCATCACGCTGGGGTTCAGGCTGACCTCCCAGCCGTTCTCTGACCGCCGAACGGTTACGTCCGGTACGATGTAGTTAAGCTCTGGTTGGGCGAATTTGGCGCCTGGTCGCGGCGATAAGCCGACAATTACTTGCTGAGCACGGCGCAAGGTCTCATCGTTGCATTTAAGACTTCTTTTCAATTTGTTGAAGTCTTTAGCCGCGAGCGCATCCAGATGTCCATCCACCAAACGCCGTGCGACAGCCAGCAGCGGTGAGACCGGTGCAGACGGGTCTTGCTGCTCCTCATTGGCCATACTGATCTGCGCATCGAGTTGTAACAGCAGGCACTGGCGCAGGTCGCGGCCGCCTACGCCGATCGGATCGAAGCTTTGCAGCAGTCGTAAGGCTGCAACGACCTCTTGTTCCTCAATTTCCGCTTCAGCGGGAAGCATGGCGTGGATCTCCGCCACATCGGTTTGCAGGTAGCCATCTTCGCTGAGTTCGTCAATCAGCAGTTCAACCAGGACTTTGTCCCGTGAACTGACCATTGTGGCGGTTAACTGCTGCATCAGGTGATCGCGCAGACTGATCTCAGTGCCAGCCAGTTGAGCGTAATCGCTTTCATCGTCACTGCTATCGCTGCGTGATTTGCTGCCACGTTGTTGCCAGTCGCCTTCGTAAGCGGGTTCGGCCGGGGCAGCTTCCGATTGGGCGGGGGCTGCGTCACCTGATGGTGCGGCCGTCTCGCCTTCGCTGGCCCCGGCATTGGGGTCTGCCTGGCCTGATTGCTCCAGGCCGCCATTGGGGGCGAGCCGTAACGCAGAGTCAAGAGGATCGTCCGATCGCTCAAGCATCGGGTTATCGGCGAGGGCTTGATCGATTTCCTGTCCCAGCTCCATCGTCGACATCTGCAAAAGCCGGATGGACTGCTGAAGCTGTGGGGTCAGCGTGAGTTGCTGACTGAATCGAAGCTGTAAAGAGGGTTTCATCGAACTCCATTGATAGAGTACCGATAAAGCAAGGTTGCTTCCGGGGGCAATGCATTTCCGACAGACGCCACGATGAACGTATCCAGAAGAGCTATTAGCGGCAGGTCAGGTCGTCTGACGCTCTGACTGCGCCCGATGGCTACATGGAAAAATGTTCTCCGAGGTAGTAACGGCGCACGTCTTCGTTTTTTACAACATCTTCTGGGCCGCCGGAAGCAAGAACGGTACCAGCTCGGATGATATACGCTCGGTCGCAGATGCCAAGTGTCTCCCTGACGTTGTGGTCCGTGATCAACACCCCGATTCCCCGGTCCTTGAGAAACTTGACGATTCGCTGGATTTCAATCACGGCAATAGGGTCTACCCCGGCGAAAGGTTCGTCCAGCAGGATAAAGCGGGGTGAATTGGCCAGCGCTCGCGCAATCTCGACCCGCCGCCTTTCGCCGCCAGACAGCGACATCGCGGTGTTTGAGCGAATATGCTCGATCTGTAGTTCGTCGAGCAATTCGTTCATGCGCTGCTTGACCACGTTACGTCCCAGTGAGCGCCCGCGCTTATCGACCTGAAGTTCGAGCACGGCCTTGATGTTCTCTTCGACGGTCAGTTTGCGGAAGACCGAGGCTTCTTGTGGCAGGTAGCTCAAACCGAGCCGCGCTCGTCGGTGTATGGGCAATCGGCCCAGCGGAACGCCGCTCAGGTCGATCGATCCGGCGTCGCTAGGCACCAGTCCGACGATCATGTAAAAACAGGTGGTCTTACCGGCGCCGTTGGGCCCCAGCAGGCCGACAACTTCGCCACTGGCAACCGAAAGACTGACATCCTGGACGACTTGACGGCCGTGATAAGACTTCTTGAGATTATTGACGGTCAGGATATTGTCGGGAGCCGCCTCGTTTGCCCCTGGCGGTTGGGATACCGGCTCCGGTGCGGTTCTCGCTGCTTTCTCTACGCTTTGTTGCCCATTGGTCAGAGAGCGCTTTAGGTTCATCATTGGGGCTTGCCGGGCGTTTTAAGCGACTTGGCCGGCTGCAGTTGGGTGCTGGCCGGTGTCTTGCCTTTCTTGTCCTGTCGCGGCTGGATCACCACCTGAACCCGGCCTTTGGGGTTGGTTTCGCTGGTACCGTCTTTGCCCCCTTCAACCGAAAAGAAGTCATTGTTGCTCTGGTAGACGATTCGGGCACCTTTGACCCGGTCTGGTGCCTGACCCGGGCGCGATCGGAGCAGGGTGGCGCCGCCAATGATCTCGACCGCTTCGGTTTTATTGCTGTAGCGCAATTCGCGCCCTTGACCTTTGACGGTCAGCTTTGTTCCGGAGCGGTGCTGGACAAACCGGGCCGGATTGCCAGTAGCCCTGGCGATCTGGTTGCCTGCTGCGTCCTGAGACAATCGTAGTTGAGCGGCCCGGATTTCAATATCGCCACGGTGCAGCACGACGTTGCCTTTAAAGATATTCACCCGAGCCTTGTCATCGTATTGCATCTGATCGGCTTCTATCTTGATCGCGCCGGCTGGTGGTTTGTCCCCGGCGTCCGCCGCCGGCGCTGCGCCGGCGGGCAGCCACAGGCAGGCAGCAACCAGGCTCAGGATAGCCAGGGGCCGGGCGTTGCCGGCCGCGGTGGGTGGCGAATGAGGTTCAGAGGCAATCACGGTCTGTCAGGCTCACGGCTGCCGCAACGAGTCGGTAGCTTTTTCGGGTACATCGGCCTGCACCTGCGAATGCAGGCGCATCGTTCTCAACAGGTTATCAAATTCCATGCCGACACCGCGCAGCCGGGCGCTGCCATGTTCTATCAGCACAGGGAGCTCGGTTCGGGCGGTTTCGTCATCGGGCGTCAACCGCAGTCTTTCGGTTCTGATGGTCAGTGTCGGGTTTTCCGGCATGGCCTGACGTTCCAGGACGACATTGCCTTCCAATACGGTTGACTGACCCTCCTGGCTTGCCACGGCAATATCCGCCCGGACTGTCATGCGCGGACGGTTTCGGTCCAGGCTGACCAGGGTCGGCATTCGGAATTCACTGGTGCCGTCAATCGGATAGTGCAGCATTGAGTGAGCCGACATCTGAAACACCGGTTCGCCATGGGTGTTGACGCGGGTCAGTGAGACGCCTTCAACAAAGACATCAGGCTCGTTGGACTTGGTCGTCAGGCTGGTTTCCTGGTCCCGGGAGACCCAGACTGCCAGGTAGTAGGTTCCGGCAGCCAGAACCAGGAGGAACACAATGGAGGCAACCGCGGCAAGGCGGTCGTAGAACCGCGCGTTCATTGCCGGTCGCCAGTAAATCGGGTGATTGCACCGGCCCAGCCGCCGCGCGATTTCAGTAGCATTTCTGCGAACGACCGGACGGCGCCGTGGCCCCCGTCCTGGTCGGCAATCCAGTTTGCCTGTGCACGCACTTCGGCCGATGCGTTGCCCACACAGGCGGCGAGCCCGGCAATCTGCATCGCCGGTAAGTCAGGTAAGTCATCACCCATGAAAGCGGTGGCCGAGAGCGGAATGTTCAGCGAATCGGCGAGAGTGCTCAGCGCGGTTGCCTTGTCGCCGACCGCTTGCAGGACATGATCGATTCGCAGCTCGCGGCAACGGGCGGTCACGATAGATGATTCGCGCGCGGTAATGATTGCTACGGCGATGCCGGCATCCATTAACAGTCGCAGGCCAAGACCGTCCCGCACCGAAAAAAACTTGGCCATCTCCCCGTCAGCGCCAATGATGATCCGGCCATCAGTCAGGGTGCCGTCGACGTCAAGTCCGACCAGTTGGACGCCTGAGGCGAGTGATTGGATTGAATTCATTAGACGATTTTGGCGGCGAGCATGTCCTGAAAATTCAGGGCGCCCATCAATTGTTGATCGGGACCGGCGACTAGCAGTTGGCCGATACGTTTTTCCTGCATGAGTCGGAGCGCTTCGGCGGCCAGGGTGTCGGGGGCCACGCAAGTCGGGGTGTTGGTCATGACGGCGTCGGTCCGGGTCTGGCGTAAGTCCTGGCCGCTGACCAGGAGGCGGCGCAAGTCACCATCGGTTAGCGCGCCCACGATTTTCCCGCTCTGATCGGTTACAGCGGTGATGCCCAGACGTTTATTGGTGATCTCCATAATGGCATCGACCAGCAGCGAATCGGGCCGGACGCTGGGCAATTGTTCGCCGCGATGCATGATGTCACTCACCCGCGTCAGGAGGCGGCGGCCGAGCGCGCCACCGGGATGGGAGCGGGCGAAATCGTCCGGACTGAAAGAACGCGCTTCAAGCACTGCCACCGCCAGCGCGTCGCCGAGTGCCAGCGCGGCAGTCGTGCTGGCGGTGGGCGCCAGGTTCAGCGGACAGGCTTCTTGTTCGACACTGGCATTCAGGTGTACATCGGCAATCTGGGCCAGCTCAGATGCCGAGTTGCCGGTCATGGCAATGAGGCGCGCGCCCTGTCTTTTGATCAGGGGGACAATTCTGACCAGCTCTTCCGTGGTACCCGAATTGGACAGGCAAAGAAAGACATCAACGGCGGTAATCATGCCCAGATCCCCGTGACTGGCTTCTGCCGGGTGGACAAAAAACGAAGGCGTGCCGGTTGAGGCGAAAGTCGCGGCCAGTTTGTTCGCGATATGCCCCGATTTGCCCATGCCGCTGACTACCAGGCGGCCCTGGCAATTTAGAATGAGTTTGCAGGCAGCGAGAAAATCCGCGTTGATCGATTTGGCCATTCGCCCGACCGCGTCTGCTTCAATGGCCAGGACCTGCCGCGCCCGCGCAATGAGCGTCTGGTCGTTGAGTGGCTCGGACGAAGGGGCGTGGTCAGGCAGCGCGGTCGCTGCTTCGGGCGAAGGATTTGGCATGTCCGAGAGTATAAGCGCTGTGTATATGGCTGACAGGTGACGTGCAGGCTCTATTGACGTCGAATGTCAGTTACCCTCGAGCTGTGACTGCTTTAGAACTAACCCTCATCCTTCTCGCGGCTGCCGTGATTGCGGTGGTCGCCCTGCGTGCGTTCGGCGTGCCGCCCTTAGTCGCCTATCTCGCCGTGGGTGTGTTGATCGGACCCCACGCCGCAGGTCTCGCCGGCGAGGAAGACGCCACGCACGGACTTGGCGAGATCGGCGTCGTATTCCTGATGTTCTCGCTGGGGCTGGAGTTCTCGCTACCCAAGCTCAATTCTCTTCGGCGTCATGTGTTTGGACTTGGTGCGGCCCAGGTGGGTACCACGATGGCGGTCAGTTTTCTGGCGCTCACCCTGATGCCACTGGCCTGGCTGACCGTGTTATTCCCGGGCGGGATCGACTGGCGCGCCGCGATTGCGGTCAGTGGCGCGGTTGCGATGAGTTCGACTGCTCTGGTCAGCAAACTGTTGACCGAACGGCGTGAGCTTGAAACAGACCATGGACGCCGAGTATTCAGTGTGCTGCTGTTTCAGGATCTGGCCGTCATTCCGTTGCTGATTCTGATCCCGGCGCTGGCCAGTGGTGACAAAGACTGGTGGATGGGGCTCATGCTGGCCTTGTTCAAAGCGGTTTGTCTGCTGGCAATCTTGCTCCGTTTCGGCCCGCCGCTGATGCGCCGCTGGTTCTCGCTGGTGGCCCGGCAACGCTCCCACGAAGTGTTTACGCTTAATGTGCTTCTGGCCACCTTGCTGTTTGCCTGGCTGACCAAGCAATTTGGCTTGTCAATGGAGCTGGGCGCGTTTGTCGCCGGCATGCTGATCGCCGAAACCGAGTTTCGCTATCAGGTCGAGGAGGACATCAAACCGTTTCGGGACGTCCTGCTTGGACTGTTTTTTGTCACGGTTGGCATGCAACTGGATGTCTCGGTGCTGGTCCAGTCGTGGTTGCAGGTGTTGGTTTTACTGCTGATTCCGATTACCGCGAAGTTTTTGCTGGTCCTGGGGCTGGTCAAATTGCTTGGCGGTACTGCGGGAACGGCTATTCGAACCAGTCTGTGGCTGGCACAGGGTGGAGAGTTCGGGTTTGTGCTGTTGTCGCTGTCGTTTTCGACGGGTTTGCTCGCCGAATCAACAATGCAACCGGCGCTCGCCGCGATGTTGCTGTCGCTATTGCTCAGTCCGTTGCTGATCTCGCAGGCCAATCGCATCGCGTTGCGCGCCAGCTCCCAGGAGTGGCTGCAACGATCGCTGCAGATTCAGACGATTGCCTCCAAGAGTATTGCCCGCTCCGGCCACATTCTGATTGCCGGTTACGGGCGTAGTGGGCAGTCTCTGGCGCACGTACTTGAGAGCGAGCAAGTCAAATATATTGCGCTCGATCTTGACCCGGACCGGGTTCGGGAGGCCAGCGCGGCAGGAGAATCGGTTGTTTATGGCGATGCCACCCGGGCTGAGGCGTTAACCGCCGCCGGTGTGCATCGGGCCAGTGCGATTGCCATTACCTTCGACGATCTGCAGGCAACTTACCGATTGCTCGACCGATTGCGGGTCCTGGCGCCGCAGCTGCCGATTCTGGTTCGGTCCAGTACCGAAGTCGAACTGCCCCGGCTGCGTGAAGCTGGTGCAACCGAAGTGGTGCCTGAAGTCACTGAAGGCAGTTTGATTCTGGCCTCGCACGCGCTCGCGCTGGCCGGCTTGTCCAGAGTCAAAGTCCTGCGCCGGATGAGAACCATCCGGGAAGGTCGTTACGAGTTGTTACAGGGGTTTTTCCGCGGTGCTGATGATTCAACCGGCGAAGCCATTGAATCAGAGCAAGTGGTGTTGCATGCGATACGTCTTGACCCCGGTAGCCAAAGCATTGGCAAAGCGCTTAATGAACTTGACTGGCACGGCGCGCGCGTGAATGCCATCATGAGGCGCTCCGGTCGTATTGTGGAGCCGCCCGAGACCCTGATTCTGGAGCCCCACGATACCGTCGTGTTAGTCGGGACTGCCGATCAGATTGGTGCTGCCGAGGCTCTCCTTCATGCTGGGTAGGCTGAGTCGCAACACTTAAGAGGGTTTTGCTTAGCGTTTCTTTAGAGTCGCTTGCTAAACTGGCGTGTCGCGCTTTTGCACGCCTGCGGCCTGCTGTTGCCGTCTTCGCTGACCCTAACACTGACGTTAACCTTTACTCCTGACCTCATACGGTGCCCTCATCGCTTCCGCTCCCATCCTGACCATCGAGAATCTGCGCTTTGGCTACGGCGACCGGCTCATCCTCGATGATGTGTCGCTGGAGTTCAATGTCGGGACCGTGTCCGCCCTGATGGGCGGCTCGGGTTGCGGCAAGACGACCTTGTTGCGCCTGATCAGTGGCCAGGAAAAACCACTGTCCGGGAAGATCACCTTTGATGGCCTGGATGTCGCGAAACTCGATCGCGACGGCTTGTATGGATTGCGGCGTCAGATGGGCATGTTGTTCCAGTTCGGTGCCTTGTTTACCGACATGTCGGTATTTGATAACGTCGCTTTCCCATTGCGCGAGCATAGCGGTCTCGACGAAGACCTGATTCATGATCTGGTACTGATGAAGCTCAACGCGGTGGGCTTGCGCGGCGCTGCGCATTTGATGCCTGCCGAGATTTCCGGCGGCATGGCCCGCCGGGTCGCGCTGGCCCGCGCAATCGCGCTGGACCCGGCACTGCTTTTGTATGACGAGCCTTTCGCTGGCCTTGACCCGATTTCACTGGGCACGATTGCCCAGATCATCCGCCAGCTCAATGACGCGCTCGGCGCGACCTCTATTCTGGTCAGTCATGATGTGCATGAATCATTTGAGATCTGTGACTATATCTACGTGCTTGGCCATGGCAAGGTCATCGGCCACGGCAAGCCGGCGGACCTGGCCAGGACGACTGACCCCGAACTCGACCAGTTCCTGAACGGCAAGCGGGAAGGACCGGTCGGTTTCCATTACCCGGCCCCGGATTACGCAGCGCAACTGGGTCAGGGCGGCTCGCCATCGGGGGGCAAGGTTTGAATACCTTGCTCAATGGGCTTGCGGCCATCGGCGCCTGGGTTAGAGGTGTTTTTGCCGGCGTGGGTTATGGCGCGCGATTCTTCTTTCGGCTGTTGTGGTTGTCCATCAGTTCGCTGAAGCGGCCGCGACTGGTCATCGAGCAAATTCACTTTATTGGTAACCACTCGCTCTCGATTATTCTGGTTTCCGGCCTGTTCGTTGGTTTCGTACTTGGTTTGCAGGGTTATTACACCTTGCAGCGTTACGGCTCCGGTGAGGCGCTCGGCCTGATGGTGACCTTGTCTCTGGTGCGTGAACTCGGGCCGGTTGTGGCAGCGTTGCTGTTTGCTGGTCGCGCCGGTACTTCCCTGACCGCCGAAATCGGCTTGATGAAATCCGGCGAGCAACTGGTTGCGATGGAAATGATGGCAGTGGATCCGGTGGCCCGCGTGCTGGCACCCCGGTTTCTGGCGGCGGTTATTTCACTCCCTCTGTTGGCCGCAATGTTCTCAGCGGTCGGTGTGATGGGGGGCTATATCGTTGGCGTGCCGCTAATCGGGGTTGATCCGGGCGCTTTCTGGTCGCAGACCCAGGCTGGTGTTGATGTGTTCGCCGATGTGGGCAACGGGGTCATCAAGAGCATTGTATTTGGGTTTGTCTGTGCGTTTATCGCGCTTTTTGTCGGCCATGAGGCCAAGCCCACACCCGAAGGTGTCTCGCGGGCAACCACTACGACGGTGGTCGCATCATCACTGGCGGTGCTGGCTTTTGACTTCATCCTCACCGCGCTGATGTTCAGTACCTAATCATCAAGGCAAAAAATAATGAATCGAAAAGTTACCGACGTACTGGTTGGCCTGTTTGTTGTACTGGGCTTTGGGGCGCTGCTTTTTCTCGCTTTGCAGGCGGGCAATCTTGCCAGCTTCAGTCTCGCGAAGAGTTATGCGGTCTCAGCCCGTTTCGATAACATCGGCGGCTTGAAAGTACGGGCACCGATCAAAAGTGCCGGTGTTACCGTCGGCCGGATCGCGCAGATCTCTTTTGACGATCAGACTTTCAGGGCCAGTGTGGTGCTCGAAATCGAAGAGCAGTACAAGTTTCCCAAAGACTCTTCAGTCAAAATTCTGACATCCGGGTTGCTTGGTGAGCAATATGTCGGCCTGGAGCCGGGCGGCGATCTTAAGAATCTGGCCGACGGCGACAAGCTGACGCTGACTCAGTCGGCTGTCGTGCTTGAGAACCTGATTGGTCAGTTTCTGTATGGACGGCAAGACGACGGAGGTGGCGGTAAATGAGGCTGAATTTCCCTGCGATCCGACTGGCAGGGCTGGCTATAACAGCCTGCCTGCTTGCCGGCTGCGCGACCAACGGCGATCCGCGTGACCCGCTGGAGCCGCTAAATCGTAAGGTCTATGCGTTTAACTCGGCGCTCGATGAGGCTGTGCTGGCGCCGACCGCTCGTGCATACAAAGAATATGTCCCGTATGTTTTTCAGTATTCGTTCCGTAGCTTTTTATCGAATATTGGCGACGTTTGGATTGGCGCGAACAACCTGCTGCAAGGCAAGCCCGGTGCCGCGGTTCACGACTGGACCCGCGTGCTGCTCAATACAACTTTTGGTTTCTTTGGGATGTCTGATCCGGCGTCCGAGATGGGGTTTCGCAAACACCGCGAAGACTTTGGCCAGACGCTGGGCGTCTGGGGGGTGCCTAGTGGTCCCTACCTCGTCCTGCCTCTGTTTGGCCCGTCCTCCGTCCGTGGTTCCACCGGCCTGGTTACTGACTGGGTCGTTGACCCGACCAATCAGATCATCGAGGACAATGGCACGCGATGGGGGGTTGGCGTAGTCAATATCGTCGATATTCGCGCCGGCCTGCTCGGTGCCTCAAATTTGCTCCAGGGCGCGGCACTCGATGAATACAGTTTCGTCCGGGATGGCTATCTGCAGCGCCGGCGCAATCAGATTTACGATGGCGACCCGCCGTTTGATGACTCCGACGAGGAAGCCCTGCCAACCTACAAAGACTAGCCAATGAGCCTTCAGGCTGGCAGGCCCGCAAAATAGGCCGTTTGAAGCCATCCGTTACGATTGGGTCATCCGATTCTCGGACTTGCCCGTTAGTATCAACTGGTGAAAACGACTGTTCTCTCCGACTTCTACCGATTCAGGAAAAAACGCATGATTCGCAATAACCGAGCTGTCTCGAAACTAACCGGGTCCCGTCCCTGGATGATGCTGGCGGCCGCTGTTGTATTGCTGGCAGGGCTTCTTTTCAGTGCCGGGCAGCTCCGGGCCGAGGTCATCGCGCCGGATCAACTGATTGACCAGGTCAGCACCGAAGTCCTGACCAAGATCAAGGCCGATCCGAAAATTCAGGCCGGAGACTTCAGTCGCATCTCGACCCTGGTCGATGAAACCATCATGCCGCATGTTAATTTTGAACGCATGACTGCCCTTGCGGTCGGTCGTGGCTGGCGTGCCGCGACCCCAGAGCAGCGTGCTGCTCTGGTCAAGGAGTTCCGGATTTTGTTGCTGCGAACCTATTCGGGCGCGATGAGCCAGCTGAAGGACGAGACCGTCAAAATGCGCCCCCTGCGTGCCAAGCCCGGCGATGACGAAGTCATCGTGCGCAGCAATATCGTAGGCCGGGGTGAGCCTATTCAACTGAACTACCGAATGGAAAAACTGCCTGACGGCTGGAAGATTTTTGACATCAATGTCCTGGGTGTCTGGCTGATCGAGACGTACCGCAACCAGTTCAAGCAGATTGTTAACCGGGATGGGGTTGATGGTTTGCTCAATACCCTGGTCAAGAAAAACCAGCAGTTCGCGCAGGCATCAGGTAGTTGAGTCAGCCTGGGACCAGCGAGGTGGCAGGCAACCGTCTCACCATGCTCGAGGCCAATCAGTTTCTGGCCCGGGCGCGTGAGCAACTGGCTGCCGGACGCACCGAGATCGATCTGGCGGGCTATGCGCCGATCGACTCCTCGGCAGTAGCGGCTTTGCTGGCGCTGCGCCGCGCAGCAGCACCAGTCAAACCGGTTTTTCTGAACCCGCCGGATAACTTGCGTAAACTCGCGGTCTTGTACGGTGTAGAGGCGATGCTGTTTCCCGGCTAGATCGCTCTTTCAATCCGGTTTGATTCATCGGCCCGCTAGTCGCGGGCCGTTCGTTTTCCTGCGGCACTGTGTCGCGCTACTTCCGAAACCCCATGGCATTGGCTCTCGATATTCAGTCGGTTAGCAAGCAATACGGTAATTTTGTGGCGCTTCATGAAACCAGCTTGCAGGTCGAAAAAGGCGAGTTTTTCGGCCTGCTCGGACCAAACGGCGCAGGCAAGACGACGCTTATCTCCATGCTGGCAGGTCTGGCCAGACCGAGCTCCGGGACCATCCTGGTCGACGGGTTTGACGTGACCCGCCAGTACCGGCAGGCCAGGAGTGCATTGGGTGTGGTGCCCCAGGAGTTGGTTTTTGACCCGTTTTTCACGGTTCGCGAGAGCCTGCAGCTTACCTCTGGTTATTACGGCGTGTCGGGAAACGAGCGCTGGATCGACCAGATTCTGGATGGGTTGGGTCTGGCCGACAAGGCGAATACCAACACTCGGAAGTTGTCGGGAGGCATGAAGAGACGGGTATTGGTGGCGCAGGCGCTGGTTCACCGGCCGCCGGTTATCGTGCTCGACGAGCCGACTGCCGGCGTTGATGTGGAGTTGCGCAAAACACTCTGGGAGTTCATTCGGCAACTCAATGAGGAAGGCCACACGATTGTCCTGACGACCCATTATCTGGAAGAGGCGCAAGAGCTCTGTTCTCGAATTGGCATGCTCAAGGCTGGTCGAATGGTGGCACTGGAGCCGACTCAGTCGTTGCTCAGCCGGTTTTCAGCCGGCCGGATGATGGTGCGTTTGTCGGGTGCTCCGTTGCCCGAAACGCTCAACGAACAAATTCTTGAACAAGAGGGCAACCGCTATACCCTGAGGATAGATCGCTACGACCTGGTCGAGCACTCTTTGGCCATGTTGCGGCAGGGAGGCTGCGTGATCGAGGAGCTCGAAGTCTCCCATGCCGACCTGGAAGACGTATTCGTAAGCATCATGCAGGAGTCACACTGATGCTTGGCTTCAAGACCCTGCTGGTCAAGGAGTTGCGCCGGTTTGCCAAGGTTGGCATCCAGACGATTGCCGCGCCAGTGATCAGCTCGCTGCTTTATCTGATGATTTTCGCCCATGTCCTGCAAGGCAAGGTTACGGTGTTTGCCGGGGTCGACTACACCCAGTTTCTGGCGCCGGGGCTGGTCATGATGGCCATTTTGCAGAATTCGTTCGCGAATACGGCCTCTTCGATGGTGCAAAGCAAGATCACCGGCAATATTGTTTTTGTGCTGTTGCCGCCGTTGTCTCACCTTGAAATTATGCTTGCCTACATCATTGCCTCAATGATCCGCGGCCTGGTGGTTGGGGCTGGTGTGTTGCTGGTGACGTTTATGTTTGCCGCGCCGACTCTGCTGGAGCCCCTTTGGGCGCTGGCTTTTGCGCTTCTGTGCAGTGCGATCCTCGGTACAATGGGCTTGATCGCCGGCATCTGGGCAGACAAATTCGATCAGATGGCCGCTTTTCAGAACTTCTTCATCATGCCTATGACGTTCCTGTCAGGGGTTTTTTATTCGATTCAGTCCCTGACTGGTTTTTGGCAGACAGCCTCGCATTTCAACCCGTTTTTCTACATGGTTGACGGCTTTCGTTACGGTTTCTTTGGTCAGTCTGATACCGACCCCTGGACCAGTTTGGTTTTCGTTTCGATCGCGCTGGTCGTTTTAGTCCTGATTGCGCTCAGAATGCTCTCGAGCGGTTATAAACTGCGCCACTAAATCAACACTATTTTCCAAAGGTCTGTTCATGGTCCAACCCGAAAACGTGAAGCAATACATCGAGCAAGGTCTAGAGTGCTCGGTCCTTGAAGTTGAAGGCGACGGCAGTCACTTTCAGGCCTTGATTGTTTCTGACGCATTTGCAGGCAAGCGTCTGATACAGCGCCACCAGCTCGTTTATGCTGCTTTGGGTGACCGGATGCGGGAAGAAATTCACGCGCTGTCGATGAAGACTCTCACGCCAGAAGAGCACGCCGCAAAATAATGGACGTTCTGCGTATCACCGGCGGCTCGCCATTGTCAGGAGAGGTCCGGATATCTGGCGCCAAAAATGCCGCGCTGCCAATCATGTGCGCCTGCCTGCTGGTCGGAGATACCGTACGCTTGAGTAACGTGCCGGCGCTGCGCGATGTCGCCACGACCGCGAGCGTCCTGACCACACTGGGCGCTGGCGTCACAACCAATGGCAATTGCATTGACATCAATGCCGCCAATGTTGACTCCGTCGAGGCACCGTACGATCTGGTCAAGACGATGCGGGCTTCGATCCTGGTATTGGGCCCGTTGCTGGCCCGGTTTGGCGAGGCGCGGGTATCGTTGCCTGGCGGGTGCGCGATTGGTCAGCGCCCGGTGGATCAGCATATTCGCGGCTTACGCGCCATGGGCGCTTCAATACAAATTGAGCAGGGCTATATTCATGCCCGCGCCGATCGTTTGCAGGGCGCGCGCCTGATGACCGATATGGTGACGGTGACTGGCACTGAAAACCTGATGATGGCCGCGACGCTGGCGCAGGGTGAGACTGTCATCGAAAACGCGGCCCGTGAGCCTGAAGTCGTTGACCTGGCGAACGCCTTGATTGCCTTGGGAGCGAAGATCTCGGGCGCGGGTTCAACCCGGATCGTGATCGAAGGAGTCGAGCGACTGCACGGTGGCGAATTCAACGTGCAGCCAGACCGAATTGAGGCCGGTAGTTTTCTCTGTGCCGCGGCAGCGACCCGCGGGCAGGTGCGCCTGACCCAGGTCGATCCATCCCTGATGGATGCCACGCTGGACAAACTGCGCGAAGCTGGCGCCAGTATCACGGTCGGCGATGACTGGATTGAGTTGCGCATGATGGCCAGGCCGTTGGCGGTCGGGGTCCGAACAGCACCCTATCCGGCTTTTGCGACCGATATGCAAGCTCAGTTCATGACGCTGAACTGCGTTGCCGAAGGCGCGGCAGTGGTGACAGAGACAATCTTCGAAAACCGGTTTATGCACGCGCTTGAATTACAGCGTCTCGGGGCCGATATCACCATCGAAGGCAATACCGCCCTGGTTAAAGGCGTCGATCGATTGTCCGGCGCTACCGTGATGGCGACCGACCTGCGAGCCTCCGCCTCACTGGTGGTGGCCGGCCTGGTCGCGGACGGTGAGACCACAATTGAGCGCGTTTATCACCTCGATCGTGGCTATGAGAAAATGGAAGCCAAACTTACCGGGCTTGGCGCAACGATTAACCGCATTACCGCACAGCAGGCTTGAGCCCAAGCTAAAACACATGGCCTATCCGATTACTTTTGCGTTGTCTAAAGGACGCATCTTTGACGAAACCCTCCCGCTGCTCGCGGCTGCCGGTATCGAGGTGAATCCTGATCTGGTTGCCGGTCGTGAGTTGATTATCCCGACCAGCGATCCCGATGTGCGCGTCATTATCGTGCGGGCGACCGATGTGCCAACTTATGTTCAGTACGGTGCCGCAGACCTCGGTGTTGCCGGTCGTGATGTGCTGATTGAACACGGTGGTGACGGCTTGTATCAGCCTATTGATCTTGGTATTTCCGAATGCCGGCTGAGTGTCGCCGCGCCGGTCGGGTTTGACTATCAGGCGGCGGTTCGGAAGGGGGCCCGGTTGCGGATAGCGACCAAATTCGTCAAAGCAGCGCGGGAGCACTTTGCCAGCAAAGGGGTTCATGTTGATCTGATCAAGTTATATGGCTCGATGGAACTGGCGCCGCTGGTGGGGTTGGCTGATGCAATTGTTGATATCGTTTCTTCGGGCAATACCTTGCGCGCGAATCAACTCGCCGAGGTCGAAGAAATCATGCCGGTCACCGCGCGCCTTGCCGTTAACCAGGCAGCCCTGAAAACCAAGGGAGACCGCTTGCGTCCGATGCTCGAGCGTTTGCAGGCAGCGACCCAGTCATGAGCGCGTCAGAAAGTATCCGGCACCTCAATACCGCCGATCCCGATTTTGATCAGCAACTGGCCGAGCTGACCCGTTACGAGCAAGACGTTGATAACGCGGTCGTGGCGACTGTCAGTGGGATTCTGGCGGATGTCCGCGAGCGCGGTGACCAGGCGGTCATTGACTACACCAGGCAGTTCGACCGACTTGATGTTGCCGGCATTGCCGAGCTCAGGATTCAGGCGGCCGAGCTGAAGTCGGCGTTTCAGTCTCTGGGGGCGGAGGCGTCAGCGGCGCTGCAAGCCGCGGCGGCAAGAGTGCGGGCGTTCCATGAGCGCCAACTCGATCAGTCCTGGGCTTATACCGAGGCAGACGGCACCCGTCTGGGTCAGCGAATCAATGCGCTGGACCGGGCGGGTTTGTATGTGCCCGGTGGTAAGGCCGCTTACCCGTCTTCGGTTCTGATGAACGCCATGCCGGCCACCGTTGCTGGCGTTGGCTCGCTGGTTGTGGCGGTGCCGACCCCGGACGGCGTGCGTAACCCAACCGTGCTGGCGGCTGCCCACTTGGCCGGTGTGTCCGAAGTGTATGCAATCGGTGGTGCACAAGCGGTTGCCGCGCTGGCTTACGGCACCGAGACGATTGCGCCGGTCGACAAGATCACCGGTCCTGGCAATGCCTTTGTCGCGGAAGCCAAGCGGCAGGTATTCGGCGCGGTCGGTATCGACATGATCGCCGGGCCAAGTGAAATTCTGGTCATCTGCGACGGATCGGTTAATCCGGACTGGGTCGCGATGGATTTGTTCTCGCAGGCTGAACATGATCAGATGGCTCAGGCCATTCTGTTGTGCCCCGATGCGGCGTTCATTCAACAGGTACAGGCCAGCATTGACCGGTTGCTGCCGACCATGCCGCGGGCAGAGGTTATCCGCCGCTCTCTGGCTGACCGGGGAGCGCTGATTCAGGTTGAATCCCTCGAGCAGGCCTGCGCGGTATCCAACTCGATTGCACCGGAACATCTGGAGCTGATGGTTGAGCAGCCGCACCAGTGGGTCAGCCAGTTGCGTCACGCCGGAGCATTGTTTCTGGGGCCGTATACGTCTGAGTCGCTGGGCGATTATTGCGCAGGGCCCAATCACGTCTTGCCCACCATGCGGACGGCTCGTTTCTCGTCGCCGCTGGGGGTTTACGATTTTCAGAAGCGCTCCAGCCTGATCGAAGTCTCGCACGCCGGGGCCCAGGTCCTGGGGCAGATTGCCGGAACACTGGCGGATACCGAAGGCTTCGCTGCCCACGCGGCCAGTGCGCGCCTGCGACTCGATGAAACGACTGTTCGCACTGGCGATTCCGGCGCGGCACCCGTCAGTCCGGCGCACGAAGTTGCGCTCAGAGCCATCAGTCCGGTGGTTCGCAAGATGCACGCTTATCCGGTTGCCGATGCAGCAGGTTTTACCAAGCTTGATGCGATGGAAAACCCTTACCAGCTACCGGACGAGTTGCGCCGGGCGCTGGCCGACCGGTTGGCGACAGTCGATCTGAATCGTTATCCGGTGCCGAGTTATCTTGACCTGAAAAAGCAAATAGCGACTGCTTACGATATACCGGCCGGCTATCCGGTGGTGGTCGGCAACGGTTCCGACGAGTTGATCAGCATGTTGACCCTCGCGGTGCGCGGTAGCGGGCCGATCCTTGCGCCGGCTCCGTCGTTCGTGATGTATCAGATCGGCGCCAATCTCACCGGGTCGCGGTACATTGGGGTCGATCTCGACGAACACTTTCAATTGCGCTTGCCCGAGATGCTGGCTGCTCTTGCCGAACACCGTCCGGCGCTGGTGTATCTCGCGTATCCGAACAACCCGACCGGCGCGAGTTTTGACGCCACTGCGATGCAGGCGATTGTTGAGGCGGCCCCGGGCTTGGTTGTTATTGATGAGGCGTACCAACCGTTTGCCGGCAAGAGCTGGATGAACCGGCTGCCCGAACACCCGAATCTGGTGGTCATGCGAACCGTCTCCAAAATCGGTCTTGCTGGCATTCGAATTGGTTATCTGGCCGCAGCCGAGGCAATAACCCGCGAACTCGAAAAAGTGCGGCCTCCCTACAACATCAGCGTGCTTGATGAGACGGCTGCCATTTTTGCGCTCGAGCATAAGGCTATTCTGGACGCCCAGGCCGCCACGCTGGTTGCCGCGCGAGATAGGCTGACTGCAGAGCTGGCCGCCATACCGGGCGTGACGACCTATGATTCGGCCACCAATTTCATACTCGCCCGGTTCCCGGACGGCGACAAGGTATACGCGGGACTGCTGGAACGATCTATCATGGTGAAAAACGCCGGTAAGATGCATCCGCTGTTGGAAAACTGTCTGCGTCTGACCGTCTCGACTCCCGCTGAAAACCAGTTGCTGTTGAGCTCAATCCGGCAAATCCTGGCCTGAACGCCAGATCCTCAAGCCCCCCACGGAGAAATTGAATGCGCACGGCTCAAGTCAAGCGTGTGACCGCAGAGACCAGTATTGATGTCAGTCTGAATCTGGACGGAACAGGTCAGCAATCGCTGGCGACGGGTGTCCCGTTTCTCGATCACATGCTGGATCAGATTGCCCGTCACGGTCTGGTCGACCTGACCGTCAAAGCTGATGGTGACTTGCATATCGATGCGCACCATACCGTTGAAGACATCGGCATCACGATCGGGCAGGCGCTGGCCAAAGCCATCGGTGACAAGCGCGGTATTCGTCGCTACGGGCACGCCTACGTCCCGCTGGATGAAGCCCTGTCGCGAGTGGTCATTGATTTTTCTGGTCGCCCCGGACTGGTGTTTGATGTTCAATTTAAGCGAGCAATGATCGGCGCCTTCGATGTTGATCTGGCCCATGAGTTTTTTCAAGGTCTTGTGAACCACGCGAATATGACCGTACACATTGACAATTTGCGCGGCGAAAACGCGCATCATCAGTGTGAAACGATTTTCAAAGCGTTCGGTCGCGCGCTGCGGATGGCCGCAGAGGCAGATGACCGGGCAGCGGGCCAGATCCCTTCCACCAAAGAAACCCTCTGAATCCGGCGGCTGACAAGCATGGCAACGATTGCGGTTGTTGATTACGGAATGGGCAACCTGCGCTCGGTTGCCAAAGCGATCGAACATGTCGCGCCCCGGCACACGGTTGTGATCAGCGGCGATGCCGCGGTTATCGATAGTGCTGAGCGGGTCGTTTTCCCTGGTCAGGGGGCGATGCCTGACTGCATGGCGCATCTGCAGGAGTCGGGTCTGACTGACGCGCTCATCCGGGCGGCGGCGACTCGCCCGTTGCTGGGTATTTGTGTCGGCGAGCATATGCTGCTGACCGAGAGCGAAGAGTCAGCCGGTGCAGAGCCAACGCCTGGCCTGGGATTGATCGAAGGCCGGGTAGCCCGGTTTGCAAAGGGTTTGTCCGCAAACGGTGTCCGGCTCAAAGTGCCTCATATGGGCTGGAACCGGGTGCATCAGCTGGGTGATCATCCGCTGTGGTCCGGTATTGAAGACGGGTCGTGGTTTTACTTCGTGCACAGCTTCTATGCCGTGCCGGCCCATGCCAGCGATGCTGCGGCTGAAACCGATTACGGCGGTCGCTTTACCTGTGCGTTGGCTCGCGATAACATTTTTGCAACGCAGTTCCACCCCGAGAAGAGTGCTTCACGGGGGCTGCGGCTCTACCAGAATTTCGTCAGCTGGAATCCATAGTCTTTCCTGAGTTACCGTTTCAGCTCTACAACCTCTTCCTCAACTCTTTGAAACTGCCTTCAGAATGCTGCTAATACCTGCTATCGATATCAAAGACGGTCGCTGTGTGCGCCTGCGTCAGGGGAACATGGACGACGCCACCGTTTTTTCAGAAGATCCGGCTGCCATGGCCAGACACTGGCTGGATAAAGGCGCGCGTCGCCTGCATCTGGTTGATCTGGACGGCGCGGTTGCCGGCAAGCCGAAAAACGAATCGGCGATTCGGACCATCATCGACGAAGTCGAGGAACTGATCCCGATTCAGCTTGGTGGCGGTCTGCGCGACCTCGATACAATCGAGCGCTTTCTGGATCTCGGCATCAGTACCGCAATCATCGGCACCGCAGCAGTCAAGAACCCGGGTTTTCTGCAAGACGCGTGTAGCGCATTTGTGGGTCAGATAATCGTCGGTCTAGATGCGAAAGATGGCAAAGTCGCCACTGACGGCTGGAGCAAGCTGACTGGGCACGATGTGCTCGATCTGGCCAAGAAGTTCGAAGATTATGGTGTCAAGGCGATCATCTATACCGATATTGGTCGCGATGGCATGATGTCCGGCATCAATCTTGACTCCACCCGCAAGCTGGCGGCCGAACTATTGATCCCGGTCATCGCTTCGGGCGGGGCGTCAAACATTGACGACATAGAAGCGCTTTGTGAGGCCGAAGAAGACGGCGTTGAAGGTGTGATTCTGGGCCGGTCCCTGTATGAAGGAACGATCGACCTGACCGCCGCCCAGGCGCGCGCCGACGAATTGCGACCGCGTCAGTTTGGCGATGACTGATGCTCTCTAAGCGCATCATCCCCTGCCTGGATGTCACCGCCGGCAGGGTGGTCAAAGGGGTCAACTTTGTCTCGCTTCGCGATGCGGGTGATCCAGTCGAAATCGCCCGCCGCTATGATGATCAGGGCGCGGACGAGCTAACCTTCCTCGATATCACCGCGTCCAGTGATGAGCGCGACATTATTCTGCATGTGATCGAAGCGGTTGCCTCGGAGGTGTTCATTCCGCTGACGGTGGGTGGCGGGGTCAGGGCTGTTGGCGATGTCCGCCGTCTGTTGAACGCCGGCGCTGACAAGATTTCAATCAATACCGCTGCGATCACCAATCCGCAACTGGTTGCCGATGCTGCCGCTCGATTCGGCTCACAGTGCATTGTCTGCGCGATTGACGCCAAAGCGGTTGCCCCCGGGCGATGGGAAGTCTTCACACATGGTGGCCGTAACCCAACCGGCCTTGATGCTGTCGAGTGGGCTCAGCAAGTCTGCGCGCTGGGTGCTGGCGAGATCCTGCTGACCAGCATGGACCGCGACGGGACCGGCGAGGGCTTTGACTTGCCGTTGACCCGGGCCGTCAGTGATGCGGTCCCGGTTCCGGTCATCGCGTCTGGTGGCGTGGGTAATCTTGCGCATCTTGCTGAAGGTGTTACCGAAGGCCGGGCAGACGCGGTACTGGCGGCCAGTATTTTCCACTTCGGGCAGCACACGGTACGCGAAGCCAAGCAACTGATGGCTGACCGCGGTATCACCATCCGGATGCCATTGGATGACTGAGCCCGGTTCGAACTACGACACAGGCTGGCTGGCATCCGTGTCATTTGACGCCAGCGGACTGATCTGCGCCATCGCGCAGGATGCGGTGAGCCGCCGGATTCTCATGGTGGCCTGGATGAACCGGGCGGCCTTGCAGGAAACCGTCGCCAGTGGTCGGGCCGTCTACTTCTCCCGCTCACGTCGAAGGCTCTGGCGCAAAGGTGAAGAATCGGGCAATACGCAGCGGGTCAAATCGATCCGGCTTGATTGCGATGGCGATGCCGTCCTGCTTGAGATCGAGCAGGTTGGCGGCATTGCCTGTCATACGGGCCGGGAGTCGTGTTTTTATCAGGAGCTAAAAGACGGGCGCTGGCTGGAAACCGACCAGCCGATAAAATCACCTGAAGAACTGTATGGGCCCTCTAAATGACTACCCCCGACACACCCTCGAACAGCGCGGATGTTCTCGCGACCCTCGCCGCCGTCATTGAAAGCCGTCGCGGTGATGACCCGGACTTCAGTTATGTTGCCCGCCTGCTTTCGCGCGCCCCGGACGCCGTCCTGAAGAAGATCGGCGAAGAAGCCACTGAAACCGTAATGGCGGCCAAAGATGCCGATCCAAAGGCGATCATTTCAGAAACCGCCGACCTCTGGTTTCATTGTCTGGTGATGCTGGCTCAATATGGGTTGCATCCGCAAGCGGTGCTGGACGAACTGCAGGGGCGTGCCGGCATCAGTGGGTTAGACGAAAAAGCCGCCCGTGCGACCCGTTCCCCGGGCGCCGCCGGCGTCACTCAGGACCAATCATGAATCACCAGGAAGATTGCCTTTTTTGCAAAATTGTGGCCGGCGAGATCCCGGCCAGGAAAGTCTACGAAGACGACGATATGCTGGCGTTTCACGACATTAATCCGTCGGCGCCTGTGCATTTCCTGATCATCCCCAAGGAACACGTCGATAACCTTTACGATGCTGACATGTCCCACCAGGCCTTGCTGGGCAAGCTGATGGGCATGACCGGGCAGCTCGCCCGTGAGCAAGGGTGCGATGATGGCTTCCGGGTTGTGATAAACAACGGCCGGGTAGGCAGGCAGGAGGTGTATCATCTGCATATCCACGTCATGGGCGGGTCGGAGCCGTTGCGCTCCGGTATGAAGCCTGCGCCAGACAAGACTTAGGAGAGTAATTCATGGGTGCGATGAGCATTTGGCACTGGTTAATCGTGCTGGTCATCATCATGCTGGTATTTGGCACTAAAAAGTTGCGAAATATCGGTTCAGATCTGGGTGGTGCTGTGCGCGGTTTCAAGGATGGCGTCAAAGAGGGTGCAGACAACGCTGCTGCTGAGTCTTCCTCGACTTCAACCAGCAATCAGCAAACCATCGATGTTGAGGCAAAAGAGAAGCCCTGATCCGGTGTCCGTTTTTTGACGGACCGCTCAGGCCCTTTTTTCGGCGCCTCTATTCATGTTCGATATTGCTTTCACCGAGATGGTCATCATGGCCGTCATTGCGCTGCTCGTGGTCGGGCCCGAGCGCCTGCCCAAACTTGCCCGTCAGGTGGGTCAATGGGCGGGCAAATTGCAGCGCTATGTCAATGATGTCAAATCCGATCTGAACAAGCAGATGGAGCTTGAAGAGCTGCGCAATATCAAATCTGAAGTCTCTGCGGCTGCCCGTGATCTGGAAGGGTCGTTCAAGGCCACGGTCAATGAAACCCAGAAGGATTTTGACGCGCTGTCCACGTCGCTGACCGGCGATGGCGATGAGTCCGAAGACCCGGTCGAGGCGGCCAACAAGGCTGCCGCGCAGACTGACTGGGACAAGGTTTATGAAAGTCGCCGCATGCGCGAGAAACTGCGCGACCGCCGCATTGAACGCGGGAAGGCGCTGGGCCAGAAGCGGCCAAGGCCGCGGTACTAAGTGAGATTGACCAACTTGAGCCATCGCTTGTTTTTTCGGACCCGTCCGGCCGTTGAGGTGACAGGTGGCTGACGAGCAACCGGAACAGGAAGAGAGTTTCGTCTCGCATCTGATCGAATTGCGCGACCGGATGATCAAGGCGCTGGTCGTGGTGCTCGCCTTGTTTTTTGTCTGTTTTTATTTCTCCGCTGATTTGATGCGGTTGTTGTCCCTGCCGCTCTACGAAGCGTTGCCCGAGGGGTCGCGGCCGATCTTCACCGATCAGGCTGGTGCGTTCTTCACGCTGACCAAAGTCGCCTTCATGTCGGCGGTATTGATCTCAATGCCATGGATCCTCTATCAGGCGTGGGCTTTCGTGGCGCCGGGTTTGTATTCCCATGAGCGCAAGTTCGCTGTGCCGCTGATGGTCTCGAGCGTCTTTTTTCTGGTGCTGGGGATTTCATTCGCCTATACGTTTGTGCTACCGGCCGCCTACAAATTCTTTGTCCTGATGGCGACGCCGACCGGCGCCGATATCTTGCAGGATTTGCAAAAATACTGGGACTTCACGCTCGCCATCTTTTTCGGTTTCGGGTTGACGTTTGAGGTGCCGGTAGTACAAATGTTGCTAGTCAAGGCCGGCGTTGTTACCGCCTCCCAGTTGCGGGAAGCCCGTCGCTATGTGGTGGTCGGCGCCTTTGTACTGGCTGCTGTGCTGACGCCGCCCGATGTGTTGTCGCAGTTCATGCTCGCGATTCCGCTGATCCTGCTTTATGAACTCGGTATTTACCTGGCGCAGTTCATTAAGACGCGCAGTCGCAATCCGGAAGCAGACGACGATCAAACGGAAGATCCGGCAACTGATACTGAAGAGACGGCTTGATCTGAACGAGCCCGGAAGCTGGTCAGCGCTCCGGCTTTGGCCGTTTGCCAATCGTGATGACAACCTCTTGCGGTTTACCTTGGCGCAGCATGCCAAAAACCACCGCCGATGCTGGTGTCAGGCGCGAGACCAGGTTCAGCAAGGTAGAGGTGCTGGAGGCTGGCTGGCCTTGGACCGACAAGACGATATCGCCCACTTCGACCCCTGCGACATCGGCCGGGCCGCCTTCTACGATCCCGGCCACAAACGTACCGGCTTCCAGCGGCAGATCAAAAGCGCGGGCCAGCTCCGGCGTAATGTCTTGCGGTTCAACACCGATAAACCCTCTGACCACTGAGCCATGATCGCGTAACTGCTCGATCACATCCCGGGCCGTAGTGATCGGGATGGCAAAGCCAATTCCCAGCGAACCGCCGGTTCGTGAGTAGATTGCTGTGTTGATGCCGAGTAGCTCGCCATTGCTGTCAACCAGTGCGCCACCGGAATTACCCGGATTGATTGCCGCATCGGTCTGAATGAAATTCTCGAAGGTATTAATGCCCAGCGTATCGCGGCCCAGCGCACTGATAATGCCCATCGTGACCGTCTGGCCCACCCCAAACGGGTTGCCGATCGCGAGAACGGTGTCGCCCACCCGGGAATCATCTGTCTGCCGTAATTGAATTGCTGGCAGATTACCCTGGTCGGCCTGTAGTAGTGCAAGATCTGTTTCAGGGTCGGTGCCCAGTAGCCGCGCGCCGATCCGGCGCCCATCGGCGAGTAGCAATTCGAGGCGCTGGGCGGCATCGACAACATGGCTGTTGGTCAAAACCAATCCGCTGGCGTCAACAATAACGCCTGAGCCCAGGCTGCCAAGACTGCTTCCGTCGGGGGTGGGAATTTCCTCGTGTCCGGGAAATCCAGGCCTGGGCGGGGGTGGCCCGTCGGCATCTTCCGAGATGATATTAACGACTGCCGGGACTGCTTTGGCAGCCGCATCCGAGTACGAGGGGAGTTTCTGCACCCGGGCCGGCGGGCTGGCCGGGGCTGACGGCACCGCGGTCGGCGGCGACGGCTTGGCTGCGGGGCGGGAGCCCTGCAGCCATTCGGGCCGCATGACCGACAATGTGAATACTATTGCGAGGCAAACAGTAACTGTTTGCGCAAACACCAACCAGAGCCTTTCAGACATGGAGCCAGGCATTGAGCGCCCGTAAGCCAAAACACAAGGGTAACGCCATTAGGCCGGAGCAGACTGCAGCCGTTCCGCGCCAGACGTTACATGACTTTTTCTCCCGGACGCTGGAGCCGGCTCTTTTCAAAGACTATTGCCCGAACGGTCTCCAGGTTGAGGGGGCCGGGCAAGTCAGCATGCTGGTCACCGGGGTGACGGCCAGTCTGCGCTTCCTGGAGGCGGCCGAACAGGCCGGCGCCGACGCCGTGCTGGTCCATCACGGCTGGTTCTGGCGGGGCGAGGACGCCTGTCTGGTCGGGGCCAAAATGGCCCGTCTGAAAGTCATGATCCGGGCAGAGATGAGTCTGTTTGCCTATCATCTGCCGCTGGATGCCCACCCGGAACTTGGCAACAACGTACAACTGGCCAATCAGCTTGGCTGGTCGGTGGCCGGGCGGGCGGGGCGCGATGGTCTGGTTTTCTATACCGATCTGACCGATGCGATCAGTGCCCGCCAACTGACTCGCAAGCTGACGGGCCGCCTGGGACAGAAACCGCTGATTGTCGGAGAACATGCCGGTCTGGAGTCGCCCGCCCTGAAGCGGATTGCCTGGTGCACCGGCGGTGCGCAGGATGCCATTGATACGGCGATCGAGCTTGGCGCCGATGCCTATTTGAGCGGAGAGATTTCCGAGCGGACAACTCATATAGCCCGTGAAGCGGGGCTTTTGTATGTCTCAGCCGGGCATCATGCGACCGAGCGCTTCGGCGTCCAGGCGCTTGGCGAGCATGCCGCTCGGGCGTTGGGCGTGCAACACCGGTTCATTGATGACCCCAATCCGGTCTGAAGCGGGCCTGCCAACGACAAACGGCTGCCAGAAGGCAGCCGTTTGTCGTTTCGGCCCATCAAGACCCGGTAAATCAGCTCTTCTTGAGCAGGTCGCGAATGTCACGCAACAAGACGGTATCTTCTGGCGGAGCGGACGGCGCAGCTTCTTCCTCTTTCTTGAAGCGGCTTACCATTTTTACCATTTGAAAAATAATAAACGCCAGAATGATGAAATTGATCAGGACGGTAATGAAGTTACCGTAGGCGAGCATCGGCGCGCCGGCCTTGCTCAGGGCGGCATAGGTTTGAGCCACACCCTCGGGTGCTTTGCCAAGCAGTACAAAATAATTGGAGAAATCCAGTCCTCCGAAAATGGCGCCGACGACCGGCATGATTATGTCTTTGACCAGCGAATCGACTATTTTTCCAAAGGCCGCACCAATAATCACGCCAACGGCGAGATCCATCACGTTGCCCTTGGCAATAAAATCTTTGAACTCCGACATCATGGACATGCAATTTCTCCTTTTTATTTTCCAGAAAACGGCCGTGACTGCCCAAGGTCAGCCAGCCGGGTTTGACGGGCGCGCCGGTTGCTGCGAGCCGTTCTCAGACGCCTGAGAGTCGCCGCGAAAATTAGCACATCGATGGCTCGATGAGTGTGTCAGGACGCGACATCTGTTGCTTGATGGGCAATCGCACGTTAATCCGCGTAATTGACGCACTGCAATGAGCTAGAATGTCGGGTTTGGTGGCGCCACAATTCATTGATGAGCATTGAATAACTCATGTCTTCAGATACTACGAACAATCAAGCTGAACAGTACATCCCGCCGGAGCGCAGTTTCGAGCAGGGCTCTCTTGACAAAGACAAGCGCAATACCCTGGGCATGACGGCTGTTTTAGGCGCCGTTGGTGGTGCAGCGGTCGCCGTGCCTTTTGTCAGCACGTTTTCTCCGTCCGAGAAAGCCAAGGCGGCCGGTGCTCCGGTTGAGGTGGATGTTTCAGGTATTGCCCCCGGCGAGAAGAAAGTCGTCGAGTGGCGCGGCAACCCGGTCTGGATCCTGCACCGCACGCCTGAGATGATCGAGGCGGTCAAAACTCCTGACCCTCAACTGCTGGACCCCGATTCGACTGAGAGCTATCAGCTCAAAGTGCCGGAGTACGTCAAGAATGAGACTCGCTCAATCAAGCCTGAGCTGCTGGTTGTTGTCGGAATTTGTTCGCATCTGGGGTGCTCTCCGTCAGATCGGCTGCAGGCCGGCGCTCAGCCGTCGCTGCCGACCGACTGGCCAGGCGGTTTCCTGTGTCCGTGTCATGGCTCAACCTTCGACCTGTCGGGTCGGGTGTTCCAGAACAAGCCGGCCAATAAGAATCTCGATGTGCCTCCGCACATGTACCTGTCCGACAGCACCTTGCTGATCGGCGAAGATCAAAGCGCGGCCTGATCCGGTCTTACCAATAAAACAGCCAAGCGAATGGAGCACTAAGCCATGGCGAGCGAAAAAGCGGTTGAAACCACCGGCCTGATGGGCTGGGTTGATCGACGGTTCCCGGCCACCACTCTCTGGAAAGAACATCTTTCCGAGTACTACGCGCCCAAGAACTTTAATTTCTGGTATTTCTTCGGGTCTCTGGCAATGCTGGTGCTCGTTATCCAGATTGTCACCGGTATCTTTCTGGTCATGCATTACAAGCCGGACGCCGCCAAGGCGTTTGAGTCGGTCGAGTACATCATGCGGGATGTGCCCTGGGGCTGGCTGGTTCGTTATATGCATTCCACCGGCGCGTCCGCGTTTTTTGTGGTGATCTACCTGCATATGTTCCGTGGGCTGATTTACGGTTCATACCGCAAGCCGCGCGAACTGGTCTGGGTGTTTGGCTGCATGATCTTCCTGTGCCTGATGGCCGAAGCCTTCTTTGGTTACCTGCTGCCGTGGGGCCAGATGTCCTACTGGGGCGCCCAGGTGATCGTCAACCTGTTCTCGGCAATTCCGTTCATCGGTCCCGACCTGTCATTGCTGATTCGCGGCGACTACGTGATTTCCGACGCAACGCTGAACCGGTTCTTCTCGTTTCACGTGATTGCCATTCCCCTGGTGTTGCTGGGTCTGGTGGCCGCACACATTGTCGCTTTGCATGAGGTTGGCTCAAACAACCCCGATGGCATCGACATCAAGGAAAACAAGGACGAACAAGGCATTCCGCGCGACGGTATTCCATTCCATCCCTACTACTCGGTGCATGACATCGTTGGTGTGGCTGGTTTCTTGTTCATTTTCTCGGCGATTATCTTCTTCGCGCCGGAAATGGGCGGTTACTTCCTGGAATTCAATAACTTCATCCCGGCCGATTCGCTCAAGACACCGGCGCATATCGCACCGGTCTGGTATTTCACCCCTTTCTATTCAATCCTGCGGGCGATTACCTCAGAATTCCTGTGGTGGATGGCGGCATTCCTCGGGGTCTGGTGGCTGCTGTTGATTGTTTCCAGAACCCACATGCTGAACAAGCTGATCGCGACTGTTGGCGTCGCCGGGTTTATCGGCGCGTTTGCCTTCTTCCCTGAGCAGTTCAGTGCCAAGTTCTGGGGTGTGGCCATGATGGGCGCTTCGACGCTGATCTTCTTTGCCTTGCCCTGGATTGACAACAGCCCGGTCCGGTCTATTCGCTACCGGCCTTCCTGGCACAAACTGATGTACGCCGCTTTCGTCGTTGCCTTTGCCATCCTCGGGTATCTTGGTGTTTTGCCTCCGTTCCCGACCGGCGAGCGACTATCGCAGTTTCTGACACTGGTTTACTTCGGCTTCTTTATGTTCATGCCTTGGTGGAGCAAGATGGGCGAGTCTAAGCCTGTGCCCAGCCGCGTGACCTTCCAGCCTCATTAAATTCAGGGTTCTCATGACATTCCGACTCACTCGCTTTGTTGCCGCTGCGGCCCTTGCTGCCGCTTCCCTCCTGACTGGCTCGCTGGCACAGGCTGCGGGCGGCGAATATCCGCTTGATCACTTCCCACAGGACAAGCTGAACAATCTGCCGTCGCTGCAGCGCGGTGCTCAGTTGTTCGTCAACTATTGTCTGGGTTGCCATAGTGCCAATTACATGCGCTATAACCGGCTCGCTGACATCGGTCTGACCGACGACCTCATTAAAGAGAATCTCTTGTTCACCGGGACCAAAGTCGGCGATCAGATGAGGATCGCGATGAGCCCGAAGGATGCCAAAGAGTGGCTCGGCGCGGCCCCGCCGGACTTGTCGGTGATTGCGCGTGCCCGCTCGTCAGGCGCCGGTTCCGGATCAGACTGGTTGTACACTTTCCTGCGCTCTTACTACCGCGACGACTCCAAAGCGACAGGCTGGAACAATGCACTGTTCCCGAACGTCGGCATGCCGCATGTTTTGTGGACTCTGCAAGGGCAACGAGGCGCTGAAACCCTTGAGCCATCGCATCATGGCGAGGGCCACGGTGACGGCCCGGCCGAAGCCATCAAAACCACTTACGACAACACCGGCGCGGCTTCCCAGGAAACCGTGACACCGGCTCCGGGCGTGATGTTGCATAAAAAGCAATTCACATTCGGTTCGCCTGTTCAGGGGTCAATGAATTCATTCGAGTACGACGAGGCGGTCGGAGATCTGGTTGCCTACCTGACCTATATGTCTGACCCGACAGCAAAAACCCGCAACCGCCTCGGCGTTTGGGTATTGCTGTTTATTAGCATATTCTTCGTGGTTGCCTGGATGTTGAACAAAGCCTTCTGGAAAGACATCAAGTAGCGGTTATTTCCAGCAGTTGTCGAGCCAGAAGCCAGGCGCTTGTTTGCCCGGTGTCAGTTTCGACATCTTTAACAGCATTTCTAACCCGGATGCACTCTTTTGGGGTGCCTCCGGGTTTGTTCCATCTTGAACTAGCTGTCCCCACGCGCCGGTCTTGCCGACGCGTCATTAATTAGGAGTTTCCCGATATGATGGTCCTGTACTCAGGAACCACCTGCCCGTTTAGCCAACGCTGCCGGTTTGTATTGTTCGAGAAGGGCATGGATTTCGAGATTCGCGATGTCGATCTCTATAACAAGCCCGAAGACATTTCGATCATGAACCCGTATGCACAAGTGCCGGTGCTGGTTGAACGTGACTTGATTCTGTATGAGTCAAATATCATCAATGAATACATCGACGAGCGCTTCCCGCACCCGCAACTGATGCCTGCTGACCCGGTCATGCGTGCGCGTGCCCGTTTGTTCCTGTTTAACTTTGAGCGCGAATTGTTCATTCATGTTCAGACGCTGGAGCGGCGGGATCATCCGTCCAATGACACCAAGGTGTTGGAAGAAGCCCGTTCGCAGATTCGTGACCGGCTGACCCAGCTCACGCCGATATTCGTCAAGAACAAATTCATGCTTGGCGAGGAATTCTCGATGCTTGACGTAGCCATTGCTCCCTTGTTGTGGCGCCTCGATCACTACGGTATCGAGATGCCCAAGTCGGCCGCCCCGTTGCTGCGATACTCCGAGCGCATGTTCTCGCGTCCGGCCTACATCGAAGCTCTGACGCCGTCTGAAAAGGTAATGCGCCGCTAAGACCTATGGCAGAGATTTCTACCAAGCCCTATATGCTGCGCGCCATTCATGAATGGTGCACTGATAGTGGATTTACCCCGTACATCGCCGTCACGGTTGATGACCGGACCCTGGTCCCTCCTGACTTCGTACGGGCTGGTGAAATTGTTCTGAATGTCTCAAGCTCGGCGACCAACCGGCTCGAAATCAGCAACGACTTGATTCAGTTTCAGGCCCGTTTCAACGGGCAGGCACAGGATTTGTCGATACCGGTTGAGAATGTCTCGGCAATCTATGCGCGTGAAAACGGCCACGGAATGGCATTTGACGTGCCTAAGGCGATGGCGCTCGTGGCGGATCAGGAAGAGCAGGGCGATGCCTCCATGGTGCGCCTGGTGACCCCCGAAGTAGCCGATGATCCGGTTGATGATCTGCCCGGAGACGACGATCAGGCGCCGGCACCGGCGCCGCGTCCGCGCCCGATGCTGACCGCTGTGCCCGATCCGGTTTCCTCAGTGGATTCAGGGTCTGATTCAAACGACGGTTCCGACGATGAACCCGATCCCAATGGTGACGGCACGCCCGGTTCAGCGGATAATAACGCCGGCGCGGCGCGTAAGCCACGCGGCAAGCCCAAGCTCACGAGAGTCAAGTAGTAAAGAATTACCGGTACAAGATACGCCGGTAAAAGAAGCACAGTTAACAGGTAATAGCCGGCTTAGCTCAGTTGGTAGAGCAACCGCCTTGTAAGCGGTAGGTCGAGAGTTCGAGTCCCTCAGTCGGCACCATTCCCGCAGCTTCGCAGCAGTTCACGCTCACAACCCATCTAATCGCTGTCCCGCCTCTCAGCTTCCTATGAAGCGTGGGGTGCGTTTTTCTACCCATGCTGCCTGCCCCTCTTTCAAATCATCCGATTGCAGCGCGCGGGTGATATCGGCGTGGAGGGCGTTGGGGTCCAGACTGCCCCGGGCAATCGCGTTCAGGTGTTTTTTCATGCCGAGCAGGGCGATCGGCGCCATTGCGGCGCAGGCATCGGCGATTCGCGTAACTTCAGTGTGCAGTTGGTCGGCCTCAATGAGTTGCGTGAGATAGCCGATCGCTTTCATTTGCTCCGCGTCGATTTTCTCGGCTGTCAGGAAAAGTCGCTTGGTATTGTCGAGTCCGATTCGACTGACATAGCGCTCAAGCCCGCTCTGGTAGTAGTGCAGGCCGAGCCGGGCAGCGGGCATAAACATCTGGATGCCGCGGACACCGACCCTGAAGTCGCAGGCGAGCGCAAGGTCGGTTGCTCCACCATAGACGCCGCCGTGCAAGACCGCGATGGTGATTGGCCGGGCTTGCTCGACAGCGGTCACGACTTCCTCAAAATTCACCGAGCGTGTGCTCGTGCCAATCTGGGTGATGTTGTAACCGCTGCAGAAATACTTGCCGGTGCCGCACAGTTTCAGCACGAGCACTTCAGGTCGTTGATTGACGGCAGCGATATGGTCGGCGATTGCGGCGAGATCGTCCGGCCCGAGGCGGTTGGCCTGATCGGGGCGGCGCAAGGTGATGGTGGCGATCGCGCCGTTAAGCGTTAGTTCGGGGCTTTGCCCTTCAGTCTTGGTATTCAATGTCAGGTACTCATTGGCCTATGAATTTCGGTTTACGTTTTTCCATGAATGCGCGGCGACCTTCCTGATAGTCGGCACTGTCGAAGCAGTGATCAACCAGCCTGGCCACCGGTTTGCTATCTGCCCCTGAAGTGTATTGCTCGTACAGGCGGACAGCCGCCTTGGCTGCGTGAATCGTAAGCGGTGCGTTGGCGACGATGCGCGCGGCATAGTCGCGCACGGTTTGTTCGAGTTCCTGAGGGGCCACTTCGTTATTGATCAAGCCAATTCGTAAGGCCTCGCCGGAATCCAGGAAGCGAGCGCTAAAGAGTAAGTCCTTGGTGTAGGAGGGGCCAATCAATCGCGCAAGCGCGGCGATACCTTCGTACTCGTAACCCAAACCGAGCTTCGCGGCCGGGATGCCGAAAGTGGCTGCGGTGCTTGCGATTCGAATATCGGCAGTAAGCGCAATCGCCAGTCCGCCACCGATGCAAAAACCGTCGATCATCGCGATCAGCGGCTTGTCGAGTTGACTTAAGCCTAGGCTCGCCCGCGCGGAAATCTCGCCGTAGTGTCGCTTTTGTTCCGCGTTGGCGCGATTGCTGTCAAATTCGCTTATGTCAGCGCCTGCCGCGAATGATTTTCCCCCGGCGCCGTGTATGACGATTACCCGAACGGTCTGGTCCGCCGAAAAGGCTTCTACCGCATCACCCAGGCCTTGCCACATTTCTAGTGACAACGCGTTGCGTCGTTCAGGGTGGTTGAGGGTGAGCCAGCCGATGCCGTCTTCAATTCGCGCCACGATGCGAGTCGTTCTCAGGCAGACTTCGCGCGCGGCACTGGTTGTCATTCAATGTCTCCGCTTTGCTTAAGCGTTTCAATATCGGCCGGTTCATAGCCCAGCTCGGCCAGCAGCTCATCGGTCTGTTCGCCGGGATCGGGAGCGGCGTGATGAAAGGCTTCCGGATGGGGCGATGCTGACAGGTTGATTGGCGAGCGAATCAGGGCGAGCTCACCAAGAACCGGATGGTGCGCGGGTCGGGTCATGCGAAGATGACGAACCTGAGGATCCTCGAAAGCTTCGCCAATGTTGTAGACAGGGCCGCAGGGAACGCCCGCCCGGTTTAGTTTCTCGACCAGCTCAGCGCAGGTGAGTTGACGTGTCAGCGCGTTGATTGCTGCATCGAGCTGATGGCGGTGCTTAACCCGGTCTGCCGGTTCCCGATAATCGGGGTTGTCCTGTAACGAATCTGCCTCGAGCGCTTTACAAAAGCCGGCCCACATGTGGCGCGTGCTGGCGCAGATGTTCACCTGGCCGTCTTTGGCATCATAGGCGCTCATGGGGACCTGGGTCGGATGGGCATTGCCTTCCTGCCCGGCGACTTTGCCGTCGACGGTGTAACGCGTGGCCTGGAAGTCGAGCTTGTTCAGCATGCCTTCGATGAGTGACGTGGTCACCCACTGGCCTTCGCCAGTTCGTTCGCGGTGCAGCAGGGCGAGCAGTATTCCCTGCCCGAGAAACATGCCGGCCGTTGTGTCGGAAATCGCGATGCCGACCCGCATGGCGCCGCGACCGGGTTCGCCGGTTACCGAACTCAGGCCGGACATGCCTTGCACGATTTGGTCGACACCCGGTCGCGAGCAATACGGCCCATCCTGGCCGAAACCCGAGATGCTCGCGAGCACAACGCGCGGGTTGATGGCCTTTAGATGTTCATAGTCCAGACCGAGGCGTGTTTTGACTTCGGCGCGAAAGTTCTCAACGACGACATCGCTACGCTTGATCAGTTTTTGCAGGATCTTGGCGCCGTTAGCTGTTTTCAGGTCGACACAGATACTCCGCTTGTTGCGGTGCAGGTTCTGATCATCAGAGCCGCGGCGGCGTCCCGTGACCGACCCGCGATCCATCCGGGCGAGTGGTTCAATCCGGGTGACGTCCGCACCCCAATCGGCGAGCAGGCGCACTGCGGTGGGACCGGCGCGGGCGATGGTCAGATCGAGCACCTTGAAACCCGACAAAGGCATTGATGAGGCGGTGGTGAGGGTCGTGGACATGAGTTTTCCTGGAACAATCGGTGACAGAGTCAGCCGACAAGTGCTACCCCTTCGGGGTCGACGAACAGCATCGACTGGTGGCCGATCTCAAAGACACAGGCTGGCGGTGCGTGGACTTTTATTTCGCAGCCGCCAGTCACTGGTCTGACCAGGTAGTCCCAGAACTCACCGAGATATGTGCGAGTGATGACTTCAACGGTGCCAATCTGGCGGGCTGCAGTCGGTGCTTCGTCGAGAAACAAGGCATGGGGACGAATCGATACCCGTTGCGAACGATTAGAGCTTGACGCTGAGCCGCTTACCGGAACGGTGCCGTCAAGCCCATCCAGATGAAGGTGGCCGTTGTCGAGCTGGCCTTCGATAAGATTCGTTTGACCGATGAATCCGGCGACAAACGGCGTGCGAGGTCGGTTGTACAGGTTCCAGGGGGTATCGACTTGTTCGAGCTTCCCCTGGTTGATGACGGCAATCCGGTCCGATATGGTCATGGCTTCGGCCTGGTCGTGGGTGACATAGACCGTGGTGTAGTGAAATTCGTCGTGCAGGCGGCGGATCTCGCTGGCCATTTCTTCGCGCAAGTTGGCATCAAGATTAGACAACGGTTCGTCGAGCAGTAAAACTTCGGGGCGCACAATCATGGCGCGGGCAAGCGCCACTCGTTGCTGCTGCCCGCCGGAAAGTTCGGCCGGGTAACGTCCGGCAAGCGCGTCAAGCTTGACCACTTCGAGCATTTCGGCGACACGGCGTCTGCGCTCCTCGCTCGGTACCCGGCGAACGTTCAGACCGAATGCGACGTTTTCTTCGACCGTCATGTTGGGCCAGATCGCGTAGCTCTGGAAAATCATGGACATGCCGCGACGTTCGGGCGGCACGGTTCGTGCTGCAGTCGAGATGGTCTGCCCATCGATTGCAATCGAACCGTCGCTTGGCTCAACAAAGCCGGCAATCATGCGCAAGGTCGTCGTTTTGCCACAGCCTGAAGGCCCCAGCAAGGTGACGAGCTCGCCTTTGTGAAGTTGCAGGTCGAGATTGTCGACGACGGTAAGCCGACCATAGCGCTTGGTAAGTTGCGTGAGTTCGAGTTTGGTCATATTTTTCATTGGGTTGATTACCCACGTCGCAACATGAAGTCCCTGCCGGCAACGCGCATGCCGACCGCGACGACCAGAGTGACAATTACCACGAGAACGACTCCCATCGCAGCGAGGCTTTCATAGTTGCCTTGCTCACTTAAATCGAGGGTGAGGACGGAGACCACGCGAGAGGCGGGGCCGGTGAGGAAAACTGCCGTTGATAGTTCTTTGGTGCAAATCACGAACACGAGGACAAATGCACCGACAAGCGTTTTGATCAACAAGGGCACCACTACTTTGCGTAAGACGGTGAGTCGGTTGCCGCCAAGAACACGTACCGCTTCTTCGAGTTCGGGGTTTAGTGAGCGTACTGCTGCACCACACGCTGTGACTGCAATCGGCAGGAACCGGGTCGTGAACGCCACGACGATCAAGGCGCCGGTGCCATACAGCGAGAATGGCGGTGAGGCGTAAGCGGCGTACAAACCGATTGCCAGAATCAGGCCAGGTACGGCAATTGGGGCGAGCGCCAGAAACTGGACCAGATTAGGCAGCGGGGTGATGCGCCGTTGCACGGCGTAAGCTACACAAAGTCCGACAATCACACAGATGAAAGCGGTAGCGGCAGAGTAGGTCACCGTGTTGATCAGCGCAGAGCGCACGGTAAGTTGCTGAAACAAGATGTCGTGAAAGTTGGCAAGCGTCAGGTTGTCTGGAGAAAGGCCACGGCCCCAGGCCTTTGAGAAAGAGGCTGAGATCAGGATCGCCAACGGCAGAATGACCGTAAGCAGCGAGACCAACAGAGAAAAACCTAACAAGGGCCATTTCCAGACGCCAATTTCAAAGGGGCGACGCTCGCCGCCTTTTCCTGAAACAGATACAAAGCCTTTGCGTGCGAGCAACCGACGCTGCATGAACAACATGACAACCGTTAGCAGCAAGATGGGCATCGAGAACGCAGCCGCCTGTTCGACCCGTAATGGGTACTCGAAGAACGATACGATCTGGATGGTCGCCAGATTGATCCCGGCTGGAATGGCGAGCAACGCCGGGGTGCCGTACAGGGCGATGGTTTCAAGAAAAATCAAAATGCCGGCCCCGACGATAGACGGCAATACCAGTGGCAGCGTGACGCGGGTCAGCGTGCGGAACTTGCCGGCTCCGTGGATCGCAGCAGCGTCTTCCATTTCGGTGGAGACGAGGTCCAGGGCAGATTTGGTGAACACATAAATAAGCGGATAGACGTACAGCGCGATGACAAACGCCAGGCCCCAGAAGCTAAAGACATTGAACGGACCGGTCTCGGTTCCGAACAAGCCGTTCCAGGCCCGGTTCATCCAGCCGGCGTTCGGTCCGGCCAGAAGTATCCAGGCGATCGCGCCGAGAAAATTCGGCATGACGAACGCCGCCAGGACACTCATATGGGTGAAGCCACGGCCCGGCATGTCGGTACGTGAGACCGCCAGTGCCAGGGGCACGCCAATCGCAAGCGACACTGCAGTGACCGCGCCGCCCAGGTAGAGAGAGTTCAGCAACGCCTGTAAGTGGCGCGGCCGACTGAGCGCTTGAACGTAAGCGTTGACGGTCCAGTCGCCACTGGCTGAATGGAAGCTGTCCCAGACCAGACGCAGGATCGGATTGGCGACCAACACCACCAGAAACAGGATCAGGAGGGCGAACAGTAGCTTGGACGGGTCGAAATAGCGCCCCAGCGCGCTGGGACGCGCCAGGGGCATCGATGTAGTCTCAGACACCGAAAGCATCCCGCCACAGTTCAATCACTTCCGGACGCTGAGCGACTGACTCCTCAGGCGTTGGGATCAGCACATTTTCGACATCATCCATACCGATCACACCCGGCAGAGGTTTGACGCCAGGGCGTCGTGGCACGCCGTATAATTCGCGCGTCAGTTGATCGGTATCGTCGCTGGAGATCAACCACTCGGAAAACAGCTTCGCCGCATTCGGGTGTGGCGCATTGGCCAGGATGCCCGACGGCGAGACGATCATGACCGGGCCTTCCTTGGGCGCTACAGAGCCGATCGGGTTGCCCTTGGCTGCAACCCGCGCAGCGAGCGTGAGCGGTCCGGCTGAGACGGAGCGTTCGCCCGAGTTCAAGGTGGTGACGGTATCGATAATTGACCGACCGACGTGTGGTTTGTTCGCCGCGAGTTTGTCAAACCATTCGTCTCCGTAGAGGCGTCGCATTTCGATCGCCCAGGTGCCGACCGCCCCGCTGAAGCCGGGGTGGCCGGTCGCGCCCAACCCCATCCATTTGGGATCAAGCAGATCGGCCCAGCTCGTCGGCGCCTCTGCTGCGGTTACCTTGTTTGTGTTGTAGAGCAGGCCAACCATGAACAGGTTGGCTACATGAAAATAGCCATCGGGGTCGATGCCTTGCAGCCGCTTGTCCAGCCGGGACGTTGACTCCGGCGTGAACTGGGTGAGTAGCTTGCGTGCTTTCAGGTCCACATAGTGGCCGACATCTGTTGACGAGAACACATCGCAGTTGGCGCTGCTCGCCTTGATGTCCTGGTTCAGACGCTGGAAGGCGACTTGCGCCGTCGTGCGCACCACATTCACCTTGATGCCCGGATACCGCTTGGTGAAGGTGCGGCCCATGGTCTCGGCGTCTTCCGAGGGCAGAAATACGATGTACCAGGTGAGTTCACCTTCCTTCTTGGCAGCCTCGTACAGATTGGCGAGTGGGTCGGCCGCCCGGGCGTGAATCCAGGGGACTGCAAGCGTTGATGCTGCAAGCGTATTGAAGCGTCGTCGGGTAATTGTCATGGCTGTCGCCTCCATTTGAGTTTGTTTTTGTTGCGCAATTTAGTGTACTCATAATTTATATAAATATGCAAAACCTATTTATAAGTATTTTTATAGGGCGTCGTCGGGTAAACTTCACCTGGTTCATTCAGTCGGAAACCCTATGCAAAGCACCGCGATCCAGTTCTCCCGCAATGGCGACCCCGACGTGCTTGAAGTTGTGACCGTCGATGTGCCGGCGCTAGCCCCAGGTGAGGTCCGCATCCGCCAAACAGCAATCGGGCTCAACTTCGCTGATATCTATCAACGTAAAGGGGCTCATGGCCCGCAGGCGCCGACGCCGTTTCCGATCACACCGGGCTCGCAGGGGGCTGGTGTGATTGAGGCGGTGGGCGCCGATGTCGAAGGCTTTGCTGTTGGGCAGTCTGTTGCTTACTTTTTGCCCGGCGCCTACCAGACCGTCCGCAACGTACCAGCCGTGCGGGTACTAAAGCTGCCCGACGGGGTTTCGCAAGAACTCGCTGGCGCCAACCTGCTGCGCGGTCTCACGGCTGAGTATCTGTTGCGCCGGCTCTATGTGGTGCAGCCCGGCGACACCGTTCTGGTCCATGCCGCCGCTGGCGGGATGGGGGTGATCCTGACGCAGTGGGCAAGAGCCCTTGGCGCAACCGTCATCGGTACTGTCGGCTCCGCTGAGAAAGTAGACGTCGCACGTGCCAATGGTTGTCACCATGTCATTGACTATCGGGCTGAGGATTTCGTCGCAAGGACGCTCGAATTCACTTCAGGCGAAGGAGTCGCAGTCGTTTATGACGCCGTCGGCAAAGATGTCTTCGTGGCTTCTCTGCAATGTCTGCAGGTACTCGGCATGGCGATCAACTACGGTACCGCCTCCGGCGACGTCGAAGGGTTTGACCTGAACCTGCTCCATGCGAAATCGCTTCGGGTTTGTCGTCCAACCTTACGCAGTTTCATCGCGGACCCGGCAGATTTGCGCCAATCGGCGGACCGCTTCTTTGAGGCACTGAATCGCGGCCATGTGAGCCTGGCCGTTGGACAGCGGTTCGCGCTTACCGATGCGCGCGGCGCCCATCGCGCGCTTGAAGGTCGCTTAACTACCGGTGCGCCGGTATTGATTCCTTAAACCCTTAAACAATAGGTAGCCCCAATGACAATTAAGCTGTATCACGCATGGCTCTCAAGTGCCTCCCGGCGGGTTCGGTTGTGCCTGGCTGAAAAAGGGATTGCCTACGAAAGCTTGCCCGTGGACATGGGACGTCAAGAGCATCATTCACCCGAATATCTGGCCTTAAATCCGGAGGGTGTGGTGCCGGCATTACTGACTGAAGCGGGGCAGTCCCTGCACGAGAGCTCAACAATCTGCGAGTACCTGGACGATTGTTATGAAGAGCCACCGCTGCGCCCAAAAGATCCGTTTGCACGAGCGGTGATGCGCAATTTCGTGCGCTGGACTGATGACAAAGCCCTACCAAACCTGCTCATTCTGAACTGGAGTATTGCCTTGCAGCCTGGAGCCAGTCAGTGGAGTGACGCCGAATTGAAGGAAAAACTGGCGCGGATTCCAAATGCCGAGAGACGCGAGGCCTGGGAGCGAATTGCGCGACGCCCCTATTCACCGGAGGAAAAGGCTGCTGCGCTTAATCGGCTGTTGAAAATCCTGGACAAAATGGAGGCGATGCTGGTCGATTCCCCTTGGTTGGTGGGCGAAGTCTTTTCTCTGGCTGATATTGCGGCGATTCCGTTTATTGCGCGAATCGAAGAGTTGGCGCCCGATGCGCTGGCCGGCAATCATCTGCCTCAGGTTCGAGCCTGGTGGGCGGCTGTTCAACGACGAGCTTCGTGGAAAGAGGCGCGAATCGACCGGTTCGACCAGGCGTTGGCTGCGCGAGCAGCCAACGCCGCCGCCGGCGAGCCCGCGAACAGGTGACTGAGAGGGTTAAAATAAGCGAATCAAACAAGGCAATGAGCTATGAAGCTAATGAGCTATGCCCATCGCGCGTCGGCGTTACCGGCTTGAACAATCACAGGACCCATGGCGAACTCGAATCGTATCAACCTTAGTGCAAAGATTCGCGAAACACTTGAGGACGAGATAACGTCTGGTAAGTTGGTCGCGGGCGAGCATATCGATGAACAGGCACTGATGGATCGGTTCAGCGTCTCGCGTACGCCGGCGCGCGAGGCCATTTTGCAATTGCTGTCGCTTGGTCTTGTGACCAATATGCCGCGCCAGGGAGTGGTGGTTGCCCAGTTGTCGCTCGCCGAATATATCGCGATGCTGGAAATTCTGATGGCGCTTGAAGGGCTGGCTGCGCGGCTGGCTGCGCGACGTATGCCCGCATCGCAGCGCAAGTTGCTCAAGGATGCAAATAAGGCCTGCCGGCTTGCCGCAAAAAACGACGATCCGGCCGCCTATGGCGAGGCAAATCGCATTTTTCACGAGATCATTTATGACGGTAGCCTCAACGAGGTGCTGGCGCGCCAGCTGAGGGCCATGCGTCTGCGTATGCGTCACCCGAGGCGTGCCTTGTTCGATCGGCCCAGGCGTATGGTGAACTCGCTCGCTGAGCATCAGACATTGCTCGAGGCGATTGTTAGGGGCGACGAAGATGCTGCATTCGAAATTATGACTGAACACATTTCGAGCGGTGGCAACGTCTATGCAGACTCCATCGCCGAGATGAGTGATGCTTAGCCGTCGGCTGTCGCATGCCACCCGGACGATGTTCGCCTGGCCGGCATGCGTTAACGCGAGAAGAACGAGGGGTCGAGCCCCTCAGTCGGTACCGCTAACTGGCAATGAGATCAAACCGTTTGATCCGATAGAGCATCAACGCCAATACCGAACTGAGCAAGGTGCAGGCCCCGATTACCCACAGGCTCCCGGAAGCGGCCGGGTAGTTCGAAAAAATCGCTACCCGAATCAAATCAAGCCAGTGTGCCAGAGGGTTCATTAGCGCCCATTCGCGCAAATTACCCGGCAACGTCGCCAGCATGAAAAAGATGCCAGACGCAAAATACAACGGGCGCATGACTGCCGGAACAAATTTGCCGACGTCGGGCCGCCGGTTCGTCGCAATGGCCAGAATCAGACCGATCGCGCCGCTGAAAACCAGCAGACTAAGTACCAGGAAGACGAGCAGAAGCGGATTCTGAATCTGAACTGGAAACCCCAGCCACCAGGCAATGGCTGCCAGTACAATCGCAACGCTGATGAACATGATCAGTTCAACCAGCATCCTGGTGATCACGGTATCAATGGGTTTCACCGGGCTGAACCCCATCAGCCCTCGGTTTGATGCCATTGCCACCATGCATCGTGTGACGGTATTGCTGAATAACAACCATGGCGCAACGCCACTGGCAAGGAAGACAGGGAAGCTGATGTTGGGCATGGTTCGCGCACTGAGCAGCCCGAATACAACCAGCAACGTGCCGATGTGTACCAGAGGCTCCAGCACGACCCACAGGTAGCCGAGGCGATGGTCGCCAAACCGGGTGCGTAACTCGCGCAGGTATAGGGCAAAGACAACCGCGCGTTGTACCTGCCACGCCGGACGTCTGCTTGGCGCTGAATAGACGTTCATGATGACCAGAAATCAATCATTTGAAAGAGTCTTTCGCGGGTTAGGTGGTTGGTGCTGTGGTCTCCAGCGACGAAGTTCCGGTTATAGGACAGTCGCAGGTCGTCCAGTGAGGCGACCAGGCGGTTGACAGCCGAGACGTCGGCCGGATATTCCCCGTGCTCCAGGTGCAGCCTGGGTCGCGACGGATATCGGTACACGAAGTCATGCATATCGACCCAACTGCTGCCCACCTCGCGAATCTTTCGTTCCCAGTTCTGGAGCGAGTGGCGGCGGGTGCTCGCATAGTCGATTTGCGGGTTGATTGCGATAATGCCACCCACATCAAGCCAGAAACCGAAATACAGGGCTGCATAACCGCCCATCGAGCTGCCCAGCAGGTAAGTCTCTTTTACGCCGAGCCCGTTTTTCTCTAGCAGTCCGCTGATGAATCGGTGATGTCGAAGATTCATCGCCTTTTGATCATCGCCAAGGTAGTAGTGATGTGATTCATCCTTGAATACGATGTATAAGTCTTCGCTGCCGCTCATGTGTCGGTCGAAGAACCATGACCAGCGCTCGTACTTGCCAGGACTCATGCTGGAAAACGAGATAATCGCCTTGCGTGGGTTGGCACCGCACATGACCAGGGCGTCAATGCCGTTTTCCTGCACCACGAATCGCTCGAATGGCTTTGGCGTCGGGGGTGTTGGGGCTGCTTCGGCGCGGCCAGGGGGGGTGGGCGGCTGAGCCGGCAAAACCTGTGCGGCGATTGCGGGGGTGTCCAGCGGGGGGCTCGGATTGGTTCGCACAGATGTCGGATCGGTGATCAACTTCATGCCGGGACGGTTGCAGATGAGACGACGTCGTCAAATTGCCGGAAAGGCAAATGGGGTCGCAGAAGCGAATGCTCGCTGCAATTGACTAACTGGCAGCCGGCTTGCGCCATGACCTTGGAGGCATTGGCGATGTTCCAAATCTGAACTGACGTAAACGAGTCTTCAATCTGGGGGTTGGCTTCAGTGTAGCAACGAGGCGATTCGGCGCTGTATCGTAAATCAACCCCCATCAGGAAAACCCGTCGGCATCCCATAAAGGCCGCAAGCTGAATCGCAAGCATGGTTGTCGTGCACCCATAGAAAAATCCGGCGGACAAGTCTGCTGAAAAACCGTCTCGCTTGATATGCGGCGTGTAAGTGGTTCGATCTGCGAATGCCGGATCGTCATCGGCTTCCAGGTCGGCGCGCAGCACTCGAATCGTGCTGGCGTCTAAGTCGCTGGTCGCCCATCTTCGTTTGACCGGGTGGGTGAGGAATCGGCGATCAGAAACAACGTAGTAGTCCTGAATGAATCCGAACCGACTCTGGAGGCTGGTCGATCCGTTCATGCCGATGACCAGCTTGTCAGTCAGTTTGGTCAGGTCTTCGTTTAGAACAGAAGGGCCGTTTCCCAGAATAAAAACATCTTTGTCCTGCTCTTTGTTACGCAAACTTCCGGCGACGTCAAAGTACATTGTCATAGACCTTAATATACGGTTTGATCAGTGCTTCGGGCCGAAGATGCTCGCAATAGTAGTCATAGCTCTCCTGCTGTAACCGGCGGGTCAGCTCAAAGTCGTCAGACAGATTAATCAGTAATTCCTGAGCCGTTTGCTCGTCGGCATAGGTAAACGGCGGAAGATCTTCAGTGTCTGCACATTGGGCCATCATGGCTCTGCAAAAAAAGTCGGCCCGGTTCACTACAATATTGCCCGCGCACAGACCTTCAAGGGAAACCTGGTGGAAAGCACCGGTCACTATTTCATCAATGGTCACGTGGCAGGTTTTACGCAGAAACATCAGGGTTGATGGCGACAGTGGCTTCTCAGGTGTCACCAGTTCAATCTTGCCCAATGTGGCCAAGGCCTCGAGAATTTTCATCAGGGAATCGGAACATTTCGAGTTCCAGCGTCCACCGCGGGTGTGACTCGGGCTGAACAACACACGCAGCGGCTCACCTTGCTTACGCAAATTGATCGTCGGTTGATCCAGCACCAAATTCGGCACCGGCGTGTAATCGGGGTAATGGCGTGGTTGGTATTGACCCACGACCAATCGTGCCCGAAAAGGCAGCCTGATGGTTTTTGCCCGTTCATAGTACAGAGGGCCTTCACCAAGCGGCGAATGGACTTGATAGACGTATGCGGCGCGAGGCGCAAGACCTTGAATCCAGTCCTGTTGCTCCGCAGGCAGGTCATTATGGACATGAATGATGTCAGCCTGGGCGAGGGCATGGTCTATCGAGTCGAGGCAGTAGTCATCGGCGTTATCAACGATAAGTGAATCGGCGATAAATTTCCCGGACAGTGGGCCGCCGGACGGATAATCGCGCAAACAAATATGCAGGGCTTCGAAGCCGTTGGTATTCAGGACCCGGGTTACTTTCGCCGGAGCGCCGACCAGCGGGGTCGGACTGATATGAATGACGTTAACGGACATCGAACAGCATTCCATCTCTCAGGGCCAGGCGAATCAGATCGCTCGCTGACTCGCCATTTTCAACGGCCTCGCATAACGAGCGATATCGCATATAGACCGAATCCAGAACAAGCATTCGTTTTATGCTTGGCGCCATGTTGCGCAGATAGTCGTCCAGGCAGTCGGCCTTGATTGCGCGCATTTCGCCAAGCTCGATAATCCCCTGAAATCTATTCGGATCAAACCCGAACAACTCAGGGTCGTAATCGTTCGCACCGATCAGTGGCAGCAACATGTCGGGCTGCTTGGGGCCCAGTTCCTGGACGACGCGTCGAATCGTTGCCGGGAGGTTTTCGGCCCGCAAGAACGGGGTACTTCGTCGCCAGGGGGCAGGGCTGGACGGGGCGCAGCGATTGTCGAAAATCAGGGCGTCGGTTGATACCGGGTCTAGTGGCAGATCTGCCGGAGCCCGGTCGGTCAGAATCAAAACGGTTTTTCCGGTCGGCATGCAAGCCTTGAATGCTCGAATCAGGTGGGCTGGGGTATCGACGAAGAAGACAAAATCGAATGTTTCGATTTTCTCTTTGTTCTTGCGATCAATGCGTTCAATGATTGAATCGTCCGTCTGATCGATCAGGTCGTCGTATTCGAACAAAGACAGGTTACGGGTCTGGGTGGGCGAAAAGTCTTCAAAACAATCCAGGTTCGCGCAAAGCTGGGCGATTCGTTCACGGTCACCACTGTCATGAGCCAGGCCGGTGGTCCAGCCATTGGCTTTTTTGTTCGGCAGATCGATCTTGATGAAGTCTGTTTTCTTGATCCGACTGACCAGTTGCCGCTCGGGATAGCGGCTCGCTCTGCTGGCCGGTTTGATATTCAGTCCTGACGCGGTGTTGAAAACTTGTCGGGTGACGGCGGCGTGAGCCTCTGGACGAGTTAGCGTACTGCGCAGCGTTGAATCCAGCCAGAACTGATTCGGATCGCGCACCAGTTTGCGCACTTTTCGTTGCAATATACGGCTGCGTTGTGTCCAGTCCGTGCGGTTCATTCTCTTGATTTCCTGGGTCAAAGTCTGCCTGATATTGGTGTGGTCTGGCGAGCTCAAAGGAGGAATCGACGCAGGTCGAGTCTGTCGTAACAGGGTGTTGGTGGCCATATCGAATCCACAGTTTATTCGTGAGATCGCTTCATCAACGTTCGAAATACGGGTCTCTTTCAGCGCTGATTCAACTTTAGTCGCAAGGTCATCCAGGCTGAACGGCTTCGCGTGATACAGAAGATCGTTGCCCGCGTATTCTGTTAAGCCCAGGTGTGACCAGCAGACTATTCGACAACCCGCTGCGAGAGCCTCTAGTCCAACCATCGAGGCGGTCTCAAATTGACTCGGAATGATGACGACTTTTGATCTGGACAGCGCTTCGGCTCGTTTCGCCGGCGTGTCGGCGGCTAGCGCGATCGCGTTTCGCGGCAATCGCAAATCTTGAGCGGCAGTGGCGAGTGCAAAGCGACAATCGGGCAGCCGCTTTATCAGTGCGCGCACATAGTCCCGTCCTTTCAGTGACTGCCAGCGCCCCAGAAACAAGACATCAATATCGGGTTGTCTGCGGCGGGTTTCGCTCGGCGGCGCCGGGTTTGGATAGACGACAACGCCATCGGGAAGTCTGAAAGACATATTGCCGGCGGTTACCGCAGCCTGAGAGGGCGCGGAAATCATCCACGCCCGGTCCAGTAGTTCTTGCTCTAGTGTCTGGGCTGTTTCGTCTACCGGCAGGCCCTGGAGTCTGGCGCCGAGATCTCTGGAGCCATGTAGCCGAACGTGTATGAGCCAGCGCTTGTCGATATGTCGTGCGGCGGCAAGCGTTTCCGGGACTTCAACAATTGCACCGGGGCGGGCGGTTCGCGCGAGCTCACGTGGCAGCCTCTTGGCGAAGGCCTCGATGGATTCATCAGCTTGTCGGGTGATCTGGGTGATCGAGTCGGCTTGTTGCCGGAGGCGTTCGCCAGCAAGCTGACAATAACGCGTTACGCCGCTTGTATGCGATGAGAAGGGATCGACCAGGACGTAGCTCGCCCGGGCCTGGTCAGGTCTAACCACAAGAGACTTTCGCAGCCGGTTAATAAAGAAGTGGCGAACGCCTCGTTAAGCGGCGTCATCGAACTTTGATTATCGACACCTCGGGTGCGGCCAATTCCGTAAAAAGGAAAGCAGAAACCGGCTTTATCGGCTCTATCGAATGGATCAGCCCACGCTGGTCTTGTCGCGCAGATGGCGACCGGCGGTGGCGGATCGAGTTTGGCCAAGTTCGTTGCCGATCAGCGCACCAATGACCAGGCAGCCGCCCCAAAGGGTGGCGTCCGCAGGGCGTTCGCCAACGCCCAGCCAGACCCATACCGGGCCAAAAACGACTTCCAGCAATAGAATCATCGCGACTTCCTGTGGCGCGAGATACCGGGCTGCAATGACAATCAGACTGCACGGCAAGCCCAGTTGAAAGACTCCAAGGGCTGCCAGCCAGGCAATGTCGCGACCAGTTGCGCTTACCGGGAAGAGTAACGGCAGCATCAACAACGAGGATATGGCTGCGCCAATCAGGATTGCCGGCAGAAAATCGATTTGCCCCTGGTTTTTCTTGAGCAAGATCAGATTGGTGGCTGAGGCCAGAGGGACTGCGGCGGCGATCAGCATTCCCCAGTGGCTGTGGGGCAGGCTGTCCTCAGACAGTAGCCCATCCGACACCATCCAGATGCACCCCAGTGCGGCGACGGTTATCGCCAGCCAGGTGTGTGGCGCAATTCGTTCGCTCAGAAAGAGCCGCGCCATCAATGCGGCCACTAACGGCGCTATCGCGATGAGGATCAATGCGTTGGCAACAGTCGTCAGAGTCAGCGCGACTGAAAAGCAGGTGAACATGACTGCCCAGAGCATGCCCGACAGCAAGATTGGCCAGCCGCCCCGGCGCAGTTCGCGCGTCCAGTGCTGCCGTTCGCGTGCGATCAGGATGGCCAGCAAGAAAATCAAACAGGTGAATGAGCGCCAGAAGGTGATTTCAAATCCGGCCGCTTGTTCGAGTCGGCGTACGACAATACCGGCACTGCTTAACAGCAGGCCACAAATGATCAGCGTGGCAATTGCAAGTCCGCGTGTATGTCTGCTGGGCTGGTGGGTTGGGCTTGAAGGGATGGCTTGCTCCTGACGGGGAAATACTGACCACCGCTATTATCTGTCAGACCGAATCACAAGTGAGCATCTTCCAAATGAATCTGAGAGACAAAGTTATTGTTATTACCGGAGCGGCCAGCGGAATCGGGGCCGGCCTGGCGCAACGGTTTGCGGCAGAGCAGCCCAGGGCAATCGTCTTATCTGACTTACCCGCCCAGCAGTCGGGCCTGGAGGCAGTCGCGGCCGAATTGTCAGCGGCTGGTGATGCCGCCCCTGAAACCGTGATTCATCCGGCTGATGTGGGGGTTGAGGCGGATGTACAAGCACTGACGGCCGCCGCTCTAACTCGCTTTGGCCGCGTGGATTTATTCTGTTCCAACGCCGGCATCATCCGGGATGGCACCGAACACGCGCCCGATTCGGAATGGAATCTTAACTTTCAGGTACATGTGATGGCGCACCTCTATGCCGCCCGTGCGGTTGTGCCGTCAATGATTGCAGCCGGGGGTGGGTATCTGCTCAATACCGCCTCAGCGGCCGGATTGATTACGTCGCTCCCGTCAGCGACTTATGCGGTTAGCAAGCATGCGGCTATCGCGCTCGCAGAATATCTGTCTATCAGCCATGGTGACGATGGCGTTCGTGTCTCCGTGCTTTGTCCGCAGGCGGTGGCTACTCCAATGATCAGCGGTCGTGCAGGCTCGATGGCCGCAGCGAATGACGGGGTGATCAGCGCGCAGGATCTTGCGGACTGTGTGGTCAAAGGGTTGGCCGATGAAAAATTCCTGATCCTCCCGCATGCTGATGTGTTGACGTATTTCCAGCGCAAAGCCGCAGACTACGATCGGTGGCTGGGCGGCATGCGTCGGTTCGCGAAACGTTTGCGCGGAACTGCCTAGACCGTCAGTTGCAGGTGCAATTGCACTGATACTGGACAGTGCGTCGGCCTCCGGTTGGGCTCGGGCGCCCGATCAATTCGGGCGGGTTTTTCCCCACCCAGAATGCGGTTTCGTGTTGTGCGAGGTTTTAGGTGATCAAAGAGTTATTGAGTCATCCGAGCCAAAAAGTTTCTTGCGGAAATTCACGTTTATAGCGGTATGCCAACCGCTGGCTTGCATATCCTGACAAAGTTCAGGCTAGAATGAGCCCAGATTTGCTGGCACGGACTGGCTTGTCACACTCATTCACAGGGGGCCGTATCCGTCAGGGTATCGGTACTACCATCAATGGAGACACTTATGAGACGCAATCTGATCGGCGCCGTCACCACGGCTGCCATTCTCGGCGCATCCGCGCTACCGGCACAAGCGGCCGACACTATCCGCATGGCGTTTATTGATCCGCTTTCCGGTCCTTTCGCCGCTACCGGCTCTACCGGCCTGAAGGAATTTCAGTTCTTCGCCGAAGAAATCAACAAAGCCGGCGGCGTCATGGGCAAGAAGCTCGAAGTCATCGGTTTCGACAACAAGATCTCTCCCAAAGAAAGCCTGATCCAGCTCAAGCGTGTGATCGGCGAGGGGATCCAGTTTGTTTTCCAGGGTAATTCCTCAGGTGTGGCCAACGCGTTGACCGACGCGATCGCCAAGCACAACAAGCGCAATCCCAAAGAGCGTGTTCTGTTCCTGAACTACTCGGCTGTTGATCCTGCACTGACCAACAAGAAGTGCAATTTCTGGCATTTCCGTTTTGATGCCAACGCTGACATGAAGATGAAGGCGCTGGCTGCAAATCTCGCCGCCAACAAAGACCTCAAGAATGTCTACGTGATTGGTCAGGATTATTCCTTCGGCAAAGCGGTTGCTGCCGCCGCTGCCAAGTACCTGCCGGAAGCTCGTAGCGACCTGAAGATCGTCGGTAGCGAACTGCACCCGATTGGTAAGGTTAAGGATTTCTCACCTTACATCGCCAAGATTAAGTCTTCTGGTGCTGATGCTGTGATTACCGGTAACTGGGGCGCTGACATGGTTGGTCTGGCTAAAGCCGCCAGCGACGCAGGTCTGGATGTGCCCGTCTACACCTACTACGGTGCCAAGACCGGTATTACCAAGGCCATCGGCGCCGGTGGTGTCGATCGTGTTCGCCTCGTTCACGAAGGCACCGACAACCCGGCAATCACTGATGAATGGCGTGCGTTGCAGGTTGCATTCAAGAAGCTGCATCCGGATGCTGACTTCACCCAGAATCGCATCACAAACGCTATCGGTATGACCGCCAAGGCCATTGAAAAAGCCGGGTCGACTGAGCCGTTTGCGGTTGCAACCGCATTGGAAGGCATGACCCACAAGACGTATTGGGGTGATGAAGTATCCATGCGTGCCTCTGATCACCAGCTTCAGTTGCCTTTGCGTATTTCGGTGCACACTGACAAAGACGTCGTTCAAGATGGCGACAACTCCGGATTTGGTCTGGTTACCGAGGCAACCATCTCGGCAGCTGATGCATCGACCGAAACCTCTTGCAAGATGAAGCGGCCCAAGTCTTAAGCGGCTGCCGACGACGCAGGCCCTGCATGGGCCGGCGTCGCCTTTCATTGCCGAGCGTCAGCGTTATTGGACATGACTGCTTGGCCATTCTCATATTTGAATTTCCCGGTGCGGCTTTGCTGCACCGATATAAGGACGTCGGGCCGTGGCGGAACTGATCCTATTCTCCTTGCTCAACGGGCTGGTATATGGCCTGTTGTTGTTCATGCTCTCCAGCGGTTTGACGCTGATTTTTTCGATGATGGGCGTGCTCAATTTCGCGCACGCCAGTGTCTATATGCTGGGCGCTTACCTGGCCTACTCGGTCAGTGCCGCGATCGGCTTCTGGCCCGCGCTGATCATCGCTCCAATTCTTGCGGGGCTTGTTGGTGCGTTTATTGAACGGTACGGATTACGCCGCGTTCACCAGTATGGCCACGTTGCGGAACTGATCTTCACCTTCGGCGTTGCCTATCTGATTGAAGAGGTTGTGCAGTTAATCTGGGGCAAGGAAAACGTTGACTACACGGAGCCGGTTGAGCTGACGTTCGCATTGTTTACGCTGTTCGGCACGACATTCCCCGCTTATAAAGCGTTCATGTTGCTGGTGTCGATCTCAATCTTTGCCCTGTTAATGCTTGTTCTGACCAAGTCGCGGGTTGGCCTGATTATTCAGGCTGCAATCACGCATCCCAATCAGGTTGCGATGCTCGGACATAACGTGCCTCTGGTATTTATGGGCGTTTTTGGTGTTGGATCTGCGCTGGCCGGATTGGCCGGGGTTATTGCGGGGCCGGTACTTGGGACCTTTCCGGGTATGGCTATCGTGCTGGGCAGTATTGTCTTTGTCGTCATCGTGGTCGGCGGACTCGGCTCGTTGATGGGCGCGTTCGTGGCCTCATTGCTGATTGGTATGTTGCAGACATTCGCGGTCGCGATTGACTACTCCTTGAACGACTTTTTCGCCACCATCGGCGTGACAGCAGACGCCGACAGCATGCTCAGCGATTTGTATTCGCTGACGGTCGCGCAAATTGGTCCAATCCTGCCGTATCTATTGCTGGTTCTGATTCTGGTCTTTAAACCTACCGGCCTGTTCGGCACACGCGAGAGTTAATCTAATGAGTACAACTGCAGCCGGTCTGCCGCTTTCACGACCGTCATTTGCCAGGCGCAATCTGGTCTGGGTTATTGCCGCTATTGTCCTGGCCATCATGCCTTTGATCTTCGATGGCGGCCTGGGAATGGCAGTGTTGAATCAAATGCTGATCATGGTTCTGTTTACCGTTTCCTACAACATGTTGCTCGGGCAAGGCGGGATGTTGTCGTTTGGTCATGCGGTTTATTTCGGACTGGGCGGATATTTTTCCATTCACCTGATCAATATGATCGGCGAAGGCGAATGGGCTATACCGCTGCCACTGGTGCCACTCATTGGCGGGGTGGCAGGCCTGATCTTTTCGTTCATCATTGGCAGTTTCTCTACCAATAAAGCCGGTACGGTGTTCGCAATGATCTCGCTAGGTATTGGCGAAATGATTGCCTCTTCCTCGCTAATTCTCACCAAGTTTTCCGGTGGTGAGGAAGGCATTACGGCCGATCGGACCGAGCCGCCAGAGTTCATGGGGTTCGATTTTGCTCAGGAGACTGAGGTCTATTACCTGATTGCCGCCTGGATGTTGTTTTCTGTTTGGCTGATGTACAAGTTTTCACGAACGCCCGTTGGGCGAATGGCCAATGCTGTCCGTGACAATCCGGAGCGGGCCGAGTTCGTGGGGTACTCCCAAAAGCGCATTCGCTTCCTGTCATTTTGTATTGCCGGCTTCTTCGCTGGTATTGCCGGCGCCTTGTTTGCGATTAACTACGAAATTGTCACCGAAGAAACCGTTAATGCGATTACCTCGGGCGTCGTCTTGCTGCAGGCTTATATTGGCGGCGTTGGATTCTTTGCCGGTCCGATTGTTGGTGCCGTGGTCTTCACCTTGTTGCAGACTTTGTTGTCCAACTACACGGGTATCTGGGCGCTCTACGTCGGCATTCTGTTCGTTGCTACGGTCATGTATGCACCAGCCGGGCTGACGGGAATCGTCATGATGCATGTTCCGATCTGGAAGAGCGGGCAAATCGGGCGACTGGTCAAACCTTATCTGACCATCGCTGGTCCAGCCCTGTTATGCCTGATCGGTCTGATCGGCATTCTCGAATTACTGCATCATGTTTCTGAGGCTGCTACAGGGGAAACAGAGGCGCATGTCTTTGGTATTACCTGGACATTCACAACTTTCTGGCCCTGGCTAATCTTCGGCGCGCTGTTGATTGGTGGGTTCTTGATCTGCAAGCGACTGGCTCCCGGAATCTATGATGTCTATCAGTCGGCTCTTGAGAAAGCCTACAACCGGAGCGCATCATGAATCAGCAAACTGCACCGGCGATTGAACTCAAAGATGTTTGCAAGCAGTTTGGCGCCACGGAGATTATCCGCGGCGTTAATCTGAGTATTGCAGACGGTGAGCGTCACGCGGTGATCGGCCCGAACGGGGCTGGTAAATCTACTATGTATAACCTGATAACTGCCCGGTTTCCGGTGACTTCCGGCGAGATCAAGCTGCGCGGCGAAAGCCTGGCCGGGCTGGCGCCGTATCAAATAAACCGTAAGGGCTTGTCACGTAGTTTTCAGGTCACCAATATCTTCCCGCGACTCAGCGTTTTCGAAAACGTCCGGTGCGGGGTTTTATATTCACTGGGCTACAAATATTCGTTCTGGCATAACGTCGACAAACTGACCGACGCGAACGACAGAGCTGCCGAAATATTGGCCGAAATTGGTATGACCGCACGGGCCGAGGTGCCAGCAGGCGTGCTGACCTATGCCGAGCAGCGAGCTTTGGAAATCGGTATCACGATGGCCAGCGGGGCCAGTGTGATTCTGCTGGACGAACCTACGGCCGGTATGAGCATGTCAGAGACTGATCAGGCGATTGAGTTGATTCGCCGCGTGACAGAAGGCAAGACACTGGTAATGGTCGAGCACGACATGGGCGTCGTGTTCGGTCTTGCTGATCGAATTTCAGTGCTGGTCTACGGCCAGATTATTGCGTCCGGTACGCCGGACCAGATCCGCGGCAATGCTGCGGTGCGTGAAGCCTATCTGGGCGAGGAGCTCGACGAATGCTAGTCGTCAAAGATCTCAATGCTTACTATGGCAAGAGCCACATCCTGCAAGGGGTGAATTTCGACGTTAAGGAAGGCGAAATCGTCAGCCTGCTGGGGCGCAACGGCGTCGGCCGATCAACGACATGCAAGGCGATCATGGGCGATGTCGTGCCGCACGGTTCAATCAAGTTTCGCGACAAAGAAATCGCCGGGCTTAAGCCACACGAAATCGCTCGTCGCGGGCTGGGTTATGTCCCTGAAAACCGCGATATTTTTCCGACGTTGACAGTGCGCCAGAATCTCTTGCTCGGCCAGAAAAAGGCTAACCGGGAAGGCAGCTGGAAAATGCAGGACATGTTCGATATGTTCAGCAACCTGCGCGAGCGGGCGGATACCCCGGCCGGAGTTTTGTCCGGCGGTGAGCAGCAGATGCTGACTATGTGTCGCGCGCTGATGGGTGATCCCGAATTGATCATGATCGACGAGCCCACCGAAGGGCTTGCTCCCAAGATCGTTGAACAGGTAGCCCGCCTGCTAGAAGAAATCGCCAATCGCGGTCTGTCGATTCTGCTGGTGGAGCAGAAGTTGACGATCGCCTTGAACATTTCGCACCGCGTTTTCGTCATGGGCCATGGTCATATGGTGTTCGAGGGAACACCAGCAGAACTGCGGGCAAACGAGCAAATCCGTCAGGAGTGGCTGGAAGTCTGACCGATTAATCCAGACTTCTGCCGCAGGGCAATTCTGCGTTAGTTCACTGAACAGTGCTACCGTCCCGGTTGTGTAGTCTTGAGCTGACGCTCATCTAAGAAAGGCAACCAACCAGGAGACTCGGATGCTTACCCTCAATGTCAACGGGAAAGACGTCGAAATCGACGCCGACCCGTCTACGCCCGTCCTTTGGGCGCTGCGCGATCATCTCAACATGACCGGCACCAAGTTCGGCTGCGGTGCCGCGCTCTGCGGAGCTTGCACGGTTCACTTGAACGGCGCTCCGGTGCGCTCTTGCTCAACCCCGATCAGTGCGGCCGCGGGAAGTCAGATCACCACGATTGAAGCCATTGTTGATGACGCAATTGGCTCGGCGGTACAGGCCGCCTGGGTCCAGCATGATGTGCCACAGTGCGGCTACTGCCAGTCCGGTCAGATTATGAGTGCGGTTGCCTTGTTGCGCGAGAACCCGCAGCCAGATGATGAGGCGATTGATCAGGCCATGTCAGGCAATGTCTGCCGATGTGGAACCTATAACCGGATTCGCGCGGCAATCAAAGACGCCGCCAGCGATCTCGCCTGACCTGGAGCCAATGATGAACAGACTAATTGAAAAACAGGACCAGGTCAGTGAGAATCCGGCCGGTATGTCACGTCGGTCGTTTTTGTCGGTAAGCGCTCTGGCCGGTGGCGGTGTTGCGCTTGGCGTCATGATGCCTTCGTTGCTGCCCGGCGCGCTGGGCGCAGCTAGCGAGGCGAATGCCGCCGCTCCGGCGTTGAATCCGATGCAATGGATCAAGATCCTGCCCGATAACTCAGTGATTTTCGTCGTTGATAAATCCGAAATGGGGCAAGGCGTTTCCACTTCGATGCCGATGCTGATCGCCGAAGAACTTGATCCGGACTGGTCACTGGTCTCATTCGAATACGCACCGGCCGCGCAGCAATATGCCAACCCGTTGTTTGGGGTTCAGGGCACCGGCGGTTCCACCTCGGTTCGGGCGATGTACGAACCCTTGCGTCGGGCGGGTGCCGCGGCTCGCCAGCTACTGGTTGCTGCCGCAGCCAGTGAGTGGGGCGTTGATGCCGGGCAGATCTCGGCGGCCGCCGGCAAACTTACGGGTCCGGATGGCAAAGAGGCAACCTATGGCGACATGGCCCAGGCTGCCGCCTCGATGACTCCGCCTGATATGGCCGCTGTCACGCTTAAACCGGCGGCCGATTTCAAAGTCATTGGTCAGCGGGTCAAGAGACTGGATACGCCATCGAAAGTGAACGGTACTGCCGAATTCGGGATGGACGTGAAGTTGCCCGGTTTGCTGACTGCCGTGGTCGCCAAAGCGCCGGTTCTCGGCGCGAAGCTGGCTTCATTCAACGCAGACAAGGCCCGCGACGTTGCCGGCGTGCGCATGGTGTTGCCTCTGCGCGGGCCGATCCAGCAAGGGGTGGCTGTGGTTGCTGAAACCTATTGGGCTGCCAAGATGGGGCGTGATGCGCTGGAGATTGAGTGGGATAACGGCGCTAATCAGTCGGTGTCGTCAGAGTCGATTCGGGCTGCGATGCTGGAGGCCGGGCAGACCGCTGAAGACCCGGTTGTGGCGCTTGACCAGGGCGATGTCGACAGTGTTCAACCGATCAAATCCATAAAGGCGACCTACGAGCAACCGTATCTGGCGCATGCGCCTATGGAGCCGATGAACCTGACTGTATGGGTAAAGAAAGAGGGCGTCGATATCTACGGCGGCACGCAGGCGCAAGGACCGAATCAGTTCACGATCGCAAAACTGCTCGGTATGAAGCCTGATCAGATCCGTATCAAAACGACTAATCTAGGCGGTGGTTTTGGTCGCCGGTTTGCGCCGGACGCGCTGATAGAGGCCACGCTGATTTCCCGGATGGCCAAGGCACCGATCAAATTGGTGTTCTCGCGCGAGGACGATACCCGCGCCCAGTATTATCGGCCGGCTTCGGTGGTTACCGTGTCGGGTGGGCTCGATGCGCAGGGAATGCCGGTAGCCATGCATGCCCGTGCAATCTGCTCATCGATTGCCGCTGGTTCCGGCTTCGAAGGGGCGCTGGTCAAAGACCGGCTCGATACTACTGCCACTGAGGCGCTCGATAATTGGGCATATGATTGCCCCAACAAGCGGGTCGAGTGGGTCGCCTACGAACCGGGGGTCAGAACCTGGTTCTGGCGCTCAGTGGGCAATTCTCAAAACGCTTTTGTGGCTGAGAGCTTTGCGGATGAACTGGCCTGGGCAGCAGGTAAAGATCCATTCGAGTTCCGGCGCGATTTGCTTTCCGCTCACCCCCGTCACAAGGCCGTGCTTGAATTGGCTGCCGAGAAAGCGGGCTGGGGTCAGCCGATGGCAGGTGGCCAGGCCCGCGGTATTGCGGTCGTCGAATCGTTTGGCTCCTATGTCGCCCAGGTAGCCGAGGTTTCTCTGGTCGACGGCGCGCCACGGGTCCATCGGGTTGTGATAGCCGCGGATGTCGGTGCGGTGGTTAACCCGGATACGGTGGAAGCCCAGCTTGAAGGGGCGATGGTGTTCGGTCTTAGTGCAGCGCTTCACGGCAAGATCACCTATAAGGACGGTCAGGTCGAGCAGTCGAACTTCCATGATTACCCCGTCTTGCGCATGAACGAAATGCCAGCGGTCGAGGTGCATCTGGTGGCGTCGGATCAGCCGCCGGGCGGCGTGGGCGAGCCGGGAACACCGCCTATTGCGCCCGCCGTAGCCAATGCCTTGTACGCGTTGACGGGCAAGCGTTTGCGTCGTCTGCCGCTAGACTTGTCTGCCTAGCCGCCAGACCTCTGACACCGGCAAGCGGGTCGGGTCAGAAAGCCCGCAGTGTTTTCGGCGCTGCGGGCTTTTTTATGATGCGCCCCGGAAGGGGTAGAGCTGATTGATCCCGGGGGCCTCTTCGCGTCAGCCTTAGTCAGTCGTTTTGCCGGCTCTGAGCCCGGCCCACTGAGTGGCCACTGGCGGGCAGAGCTGAAGCAGATCAATGGCCCTGGCACACAGGTCTGTTGTCATTTGCTGCACAGACTCAGGGCGATTGTAATAAGCCGGAACAGGCGGAAAGACAATGCCGCCCATTTCCGTGACCGAGGTCATGTTGCGCAAATGGGCCAGGTTTAGCGGTGTTTCCCGCGCCATTAGAATCAGGCGGCGCCGTTCCTTCAGGGTGACATCAGCCGCGCGGGTGATCAGGTTGTCTGACAGCCCGCAGGCTACAGCGGCAAGCGTGCGCATCGAGCAGGGGGCAATGATCATACCGGCGGTACTGAACGATCCGGAAGCAATGCTGGCGCCGACGTCCCTGAAACTATGGGTTTCATCGGCGAGCGCTTCGATTTCGTCCCGTGAGCGGTCGAGCTCATGCTCTAGGTTCATCCAGCCAGCCGGTGAAACGATCAGGTGGGTGCGCAGGCCGTCAATCTGCCTGAGTTGCTCCAAGACGCCCACCCCAAGACTGGCGCCAGAGGCACCAGTGATGGCGACCAGAACAGGAGGGCTGTTCACCACCGGCTAGACATGTCGGTGACAGTAGCGCGCTGTCGGGGTCAATCAGGCGGCCTGCTCGGGCAGGACTTTCTGCAATTCGCCGGTTTCGAACATCTCGCCCAGGATGTCCGATCCGCCGATGAACTCACCGTTGACATAGAGTTGCGGGACAGTAGGCCAGCTGGAGTAGTCTTTGACCGCCTGGCGGACTTCATCGTCCTCAAGGACGTTGACAGTGACCAGATTCTTGATGCCGCAGGCTTTCATGAGCTGAATGGCTTTGCCTGAAAAGCCGCACTGCGGAAACTGGGCCGTGCCTTTCATGAAAAGTACGACGGGATGTTCCTTGACGGTATTACCGACAAATTCTTTGGCGTCCATGATGGGTTCCTTTTAAAGAAGTTGCATTTTACGGATCGTGAGCCGGGGTGGTCAAACAACCTTCAGTCTGGCGGGCTTTGTCCCAGAGAAATTCGTTCATGGCCCAGGTCGTCACGGACCGAGCGAATCTGCGTATAGCCGGATTCGCTCAGCATCTGCCGCACCTGTGGGGCTTGCTGCCAGCCATGTTCAATCAGCAAAAAACCACCTGGAACCATTGCCCGGGCAGCGCTGGTGACGATTTTCCTGATGTCGTCCAGTCCGTCAGCGCCGCTGCTCAGGGCCTGTGTTGGCTCAAATCGCAAGTCGCCTTGTTGCAGGTGCTCGTCGCCGGTAGCGATGTAGGGCGGATTTGTCATGATCAGTTCGAAACGGCTGTCCGGCGAAACGGCATCGAGCCAGTCGCCTTGACACCAGGTGACCGCCGCGCCCAGTGTGTTCGCATTGCGGGCAGCAACATTCAGGGCCGCCTGACTCAGGTCCGAGCCGGTGACGGTCAGGTCGGGGCGCTCCAGCGCCAGGGTTATCGCCAGCGCGCCGCTGCCGGTACCCATGTCCAGGACCCGCGCCTGCTGCGGGGCCAGGGCTATTGCCGAGTGGACGATTACCTCGCTTTCCGCCCTGGGGATCAACACCTCTGGCGTTACCTGAAACGAGCGGGAGTAGAACTCCCGCTGACCGAGCAGATACGCAAGCGGCTGCCCGTCGCGGCGAGCCTGGCATAAATTGAAGAACTGCGCTTGCTGTCCGGCTGGCATGGGTTGATCGCCGTAGGCGATCAACCATTCCCGGCGCCTGCCACTGACGAATTCCATCAGGGCTCTGGCCTCATGGCGCGGCAAATCGGCCCGGTGCAGGCACTGCTCGAATGACTGGGCCGGTTTCAGAGCCCGTTGCCGCCAGCCAGCTCGGCCAGTTGTTCGGCCTGATCCGCTGATTGAATCGCATCAATGACTTCGTCCAGATCACCGGCGATGATTTTGTCTAGCTTGTAGAGCGTCAGGTTTATCCGGTGATCGGTCAGCCGGCCTTGCGGGAAGTTATAGGTGCGAATCCGCTCGCTACGGTCGCCCGAGCCAATCAGGGAGCGGCGGTGGTCAGCTTCACGCTGCTGGGTTTCACGGTCACGTTTGTCTTTGATGCGGGCCAGCAGGACTTGCATGGCCTTGTCCCGGTTGCGGTGCTGGGAGCGATCGTCCTGGCATTCTGCGACGATCCCGGTGGGCAGATGGGTAATGCGAACCGCCGATTCGGTCTTGTTCACGTGCTGGCCGCCGGCGCCCGAGGCGCGATACACATCAATGCGGATTTCGTCCGGACTGACATGAATATCTGATTCGCCGTCTGGCTCTGCCAAAACCGCGACCGTACAGGCCGAAGTGTGAATTCGGCCCTGAGCTTCCGTCTCGGGGACCCGCTGCACGCGGTGTCCGCCAGACTCAAACTTCAGAATGCCAAACGGACTATTGCCAGAGACACGCAGGATTGCTTCCTTGTAGCCACCGAGATCGGACGGACTTTCTGAGACCAGTTCGGTTTGCCAACCGCGTTGCTCGGCGAACCGGGTATACATGCGCAGCAGGTCGCCCGCAAAGAGCGCAGACTCATCGCCACCGGTGCCGGCTCGGATTTCGATTAGCGCGTCGCGTGAGTCGTCAGGGTCGCGTGGTAGTAACAGGCGTTGTAGTAAGACGTCCTGGGAATCGAGTTGCTCCTGGGCTGCGAGCGCCTCGGCATCAGCGAACTCGCGCAATTCAGGATCACTGCGCATCTGATTGGCCGCCTCAAGATCAGAAGAGGCTTGTCGCCACGCCTGAAAATGCTCGATCACTTCGGTGATTTCAGCATGCTCTTTGCCCAGTTTGCGAAACTGCTCCATGTTGTTGGCGGCTTCTTCGCTCGACAAGAGGGCGCCTACTTCGGCGAGCCGTTGCTCCAGGTCTTCCAGCCTGGCCAGCATGGACGGATTCACGAACGGTCGTTGGGTTCAGCGCCCGGAGCTGGTCCAACCTCTGGCAGCAAGTGCTCTACCAGCCCGCTGATGGCCTCACGCTGATCGCTTGTACCGTTTAGCAGACTGGTCGGGCCGTGTAGAAATTTTGCAGACAAGGCATTGGCAAACGCAGCCAGAACTTCTTCCGGTGCTGCCCCTTGCTCCAACGCGCGTTGGGCTCTGAGCAATTCCTGTTTGCGGATTCGGCCGGCTTTTTGATGCAGCCGTTGAATAGCCGGCACGGTGGCCCGTGAGGACATCCATTGCATGAAGGCATCGGCCCGGGTTTCGATGATGGCCTCAGCCTGCGAAACAGCAGAGCGGCGACTTTCCAGGCCGTCGTTGACCACTTTGCCGAGATCATCGACCGTATGCAGAAAGACATCGTCGAGTTTGTCGACGGCCGGTTCGATATCACGCGGAACCGCCAGGTCCACCATGAATAGTGGCTTGTGGCGACGGGCTTTAACCGCAGCTTCGACCATGCCAAGCCCAATAATCGGCAGTGAGCTGGCGGTGCAGGAAATAATAATGTCGAACTTATGCAGTTGCTCGGGCAATTCGCCCAGCAACATAGTTTCGCCCCCGATTTTTTGCGCCAGCTTTTCGCCCCGCGCGGCAGTGCGGTTGGCAATCACGGTCCGCCTGGGGTGTTGTGCCGCAAAATGAGTCGCAACCAGTTCAATCATTTCGCCGGCACCGACGAACAAGACTGAGCAGTCGGAGATGGTTTCAAAAATACGTCGCGCCAGCCTAACCGAAGCGGCTGCCATCGAAACCGAATTGGCCCCAACTTCCGTGCCAGTGCGCACTTCCTTGGCCACGGCGAAGGTGCCTTGAAACAACTTGTGTAAATGGGTGCCAAGCGAGCCGGCCTTCTGAGCATGCCGGAAAGCTTCCTTCATCTGACCCAGAATCTGGGGCTCGCCCAGAACCATGGAATCCAGGCCGCTGGCGACCCGATAGGTATGGCGAACGGCTTCAATACCCGGCAACACGTACCAGTGGCGCGATAATTCGCTGGTTTGCAAACCCTGCCGGGTGCTCAGCCAGTTGGCGACTTCATGGGCGGCAGCATCTGCCTTGGGAGCGGCACAGACGATTTCAGTCCGGTTGCAAGTCGACAGAATGGCTGACTCGGGGGCAACCAGATGCATGGCTCGCTTGAAGTCGGCAATAGCGCTTTGCAACTGGTCGGCATTGAACGCGACTCGTTCACGCACCGCCAGTGGTGCGCTATTGTGGTTCAGGCCGAGAGTCACAATTTCCATCTGATGATTTTAGCAGGCTGAGCGTACCCCGTGAGTCAGACCTCGCTGAACCCGCTTATTCGGCTGCCTGGGCATCGTTCGCCACCCGCTCCAGGACTGCCGGATCAGTGACCACCCCATTGACCGGAATGATAATGCTGAACAGCGCGCCCCGATCCGGATTGTTCCGGGCGGTCGCGCGGCCGCCATGGCGTTCGGCAACCATGCGAACGAATGCCAGGCCCAGACCGGTGCCGTGCCGGTCTTCGGGAGCGGCGCCGCGCACATAGGGGTCAAAGATCCGGCTCGTGTCTATCCGGCCGAGCCCCGGCCCCTGGTCAGAGACGCTAAGAACCCAGCTATTCTCGTCCTGGCGAATCTCAACAGAAATGACGTTTGGCGTGCCGCCGTACTTGAGCGCGTTTTCAATCAGGTTGCCGATTGCCCGGCGCAGCAACTGGGCGTCACCGTAGGTAATAGCAACCTCGGGCGCATCTACATTGATTGGAACACCCACCCGGTTGCTGACCGGCCAGGCGGCGTCGCTGGCTTCCACGGCTATTGAACACAAATCAATCTGCTGGACATCAAACGGTTTGTTCTCTGCCCGGGTCCATTGAATGAAGCTCTCGGCCAGCGCCAGCGAATGATCGGCATGGCGCTGAATCGCATCGGTCCACTCTGACTGACCGGCATTGGGAATCTGCTGCAAGGCGCTGATGATTGAGATTTGCGGCGAGCGTAAATCATGCGAGATGAAACGCATCATTTCATCGCGTTCGCGCTGCATCGCGCGCAGTTTGCTTATATCTGTAAACTGGATCAGCCATAACGCGGGCAGGTTATCGGTTTCGACATGGTTGGCATCGATCAGCCAGTCGCGTCCGCTGCGGTCTTTTCTCTCAAGATTGTCAAAGTCTGACGCCTTGTCCGACAGGCTTTGAAGTTGCTGGATGTTGACATTGAATTCATCTTGCAGCCACTTCCAGGTAGAAACCGGCCCGCCGCCTTCGAGTTGCGGAAAAGATTCGCGGGCCAGACGGTTGCGAATAATGACTTGCCCCTGTGTACTGCTGATCAATGCCGCATGAGGCAGTCGTTCCAGCGCTGTCACCAGCAAATGGCGCAGTGTATTGACTCGCGTCGCAGCGCTGCGCAGTGAGCTCAATTCGACGGTGATTGGATCAGCCGGTGGGCGCAGCGCCCGCAAAAGGCGATTCGATCGACCGCCAGTCTGGCGGGCTCCGTTCAAAAGTCTGGCGCGACCGGAGTGCTCGACGAAGTCGGTATTTTCACTGACCAGGCCGAGCAATTCCGGTTCGGATTCGAGCGTTCTGGATTGCTCGATCAGGCCTGATATCACCGATTCCAGCCGGCGCCAGCTCCACAGCGGATAAGCCAGCAAGACGGCGATGATCGTTCCGCCAGGCGGCATCCAGGTTCCCAGCTGCAACACCAGAATGCTGAGTATGAGGACCGCTATGGCCAGTGCTGCTGTAGCGGCCAGACCATAGCGCGGCGAAGTGAAATAAAGCAGCAACATCGTCAATACAATACTGACGACAATCACCCCGGCATGGTTGAGGAAAGAGACTCGGTTGATCAGTTTGTTCGCGCCGATGGCATTAAAGGCAGAAGCGTGCAGATCGACGCCAGAGCTGACGGTTTGTCCGGCCATGACCGAATTGGAATACGCATCGCGCATGCCAGTTGCGGTGGCACCGATCAACACCACTCGCCCGGCAAAAACCTTGTTGTCGACATCGCCGCGCAAGACCTGTGCGTAAGAGTAGCGTTGCTGAACCGGCTGAGAGGAGGGCAGAAAAGCAAACTGGCTGCGCTGCCACTCGCCATTGCTGAGCGTGCCGTCGCGGCGGGCTTTGGTCGCCTGAGCCACTGCTTTGCGAGCCTGTGGATGCACGATGGGGTGTTGTAGTGCCTGGTGGGCCGCCAGTGAAAAAGCTGTATTGCCGCCTTCTTCAAGATACAGTCCGCGTACGACGCCATCTTCGTCGAAGCTGAAATGGGCATGGCCCAGTCGGGCCAGACTGCCACTCTGGTGGACCGGGTAAATCGGCCAGGAACGGCCGTTTGCGTCTGATTCGCTTGCCACCGGCAGCACAACCGGAGGTCCGCTTTGAATCGCCTTGGCGAGAATCTGATCATCCTCCGCCGACTCGGCCATCAGAATGTCCAGTCCGATGGCTTTGGCGCCACCTTCATTCAACAGGCTGAGCAAGGCGGCATGGATGCTGCGAGGCCAGGGCCAGCGGCCAATCTGAGCCAGACTGGCTTCGTCGATCTCGATGATGGCCAGTTCGGAGGCGGCCGGCAGAGGGCGCAGCCTGTTGGCCAGGTCATAGGCGGCGGAATCCAGGCTCTCGATGCGGCCGGAAACCGAATTGAGCGGCCCGGTACTCAGCGCCAGCCCGATTGCCAGCAGCAAGGCCAGAATCGCGCACCACTCGATAAATACCCGTTGCACAATTACCTACCGCGCATCACGCGCATAGACGGCCAGCGACGAGGCCGGCAAAGACGGAAAACCCGGTCGCAAATCAATCCGGTTGAATACCTCTGATCATCTCGCCACCACTCCTGACTGGATTGCCGGCCGAATCCCGAAGCAGAAGTTCCACGGTAAATGCCTGGGCATCGCCTGGTGGTGAGCGCAGTCCGCCGTCAAAAACCGTGATAACCCGGATTTCATATTTACCGGGCTCCAGCCCGGTCAGCAGGACTGACGGTTCATCGGTCTGAACTTCGCGCGCCGGAGACGCCGAAGCATTGGTTGGACTAACCTGAACCACGTAGCTGGCTTCCGGGATTTCAGACCAGCTGACGCGGGTTCCCTTGGCGCTGACTTGTGCCTCGGGGGCCGGACCCGGGTCGCGTTGTACAAAACTCTGCACGGCGGAGAATGGTCCCTGTCCGGTGTCGTCCAGCGAGGCAACCCGCCACCAGCGCCGCCGTGGCGCCGGTTCGTCCAACCCGGTTTTGTAGACATAGGTCAGGTCTGTAACCGTGTGTTCGGCAACAATCGTGGAAAACGTTTCATCAGAAGCGATTTGCAGCAGGTATTGCTCAACGCCTTTGGGTTGCAACCATTTTAGCCGGGTTGAATCGCTGAACTGGGTAGACCCATTTGCCGGTTCGTTGGGGTTGGGAGCGATCGGGCGGGCATCGAACAAGACTTTTGCTGTGCCGTCAAATCCTTCTACTCCGGTTTTGCTGATGCCGCGTGCGGCGACGAAATAAACACCGTCCTGCTGGCTGGAGACAAGCGCGCTGGGTGAGTCGACAACCTGCTCGACGACTTCCTGGGTAAACGCCGCGTCACGGGCCACCCGGACCCTGTAACCGGCCGCGCCGTCCACCGCTTCAAAATCCAGTTTGGTCAGGATGTCGGTGACCGGAGCCGGGTCAGGTTTGATGACCGGTGGCGCCAGCAGTTTCTCCGGTTGGGTAACACTGCCTGCGTCATCGGCGGTTGACCCAAAGCCTTTCTCGACACCGATACTGCTTTCCCCGGCAGCCCAGTCAACATTGCCTTCAAGGACAGCGCTGGATGAGATGGAGTCGCTCTCACCTACCCGGAACTCTGTGCCGCGCACTGCAGCAGTGGCTTTCGGCGTTTCAATGATGAAGCGCCGGTCCGGCCCGGCCGAGCCACTGGGTGAGGTACGGATGTCTGGAACGACGGAGCCGGGGCCGGCCGGGCTGAACGATCCCTTGGGAGGAACCCGGGTCTCGATGCCGCCGCGCTCCAGTCGGAGCCGGGCGTCGATAGCCTCATTGCCAAAGTATTTTTTCAGGCGGTCAATGCGAACCTGGGAACTGGGAGCGATTTGCATTTCCGTGCCATCGGGTAACGTGACGAGGACGGTGCCGTTGGCGCCGGTTTCGACCGTGTCGTTGACCAGAATCGGCGTGTTCCGGGTGGCTGGCTGGCCGTTGATTTTAACGTTGCCACTGATCGCATTGATCTTCATCTTGACAGGGTCGTCGCGCAACCAGTTCGCCGGTACCCTCAGGCGCTGACCCGGCACCAGTTGGCGTTCATCACGCAGTCCGTTAACCGCGCGCAAATACCGCCAGTCGAGTTCAGGGCGCAGGAGTTTGGTGGCGATGCTGATCAAGGTATCACCAGGCGCCACGATATAGTTAACTTCCCTGCTAACCGGCCTAATTGATTTGGTCTGGTCGTTAGGCACCAGACGAACCCGGCCAACCGGTTCAAGGTTCTGCTCAGTTGGTTTGTCTTTTGCAAAACCTGCCGGGGTCAACAACGCCAGCATCGCGGTAACAATCAGTCCGCGGCTAAGACCTGTCGGCGATAAAGCCAGCGAGTTCAAGCTTCCTTGTCCTCGTTGAGGTGCTCCAGTCGGTATCCGTAACTGTAAACAGGAGCCAGCAGATAACCTTCTTCGGGGCGCAGATTCAATTTGGTACGCACCCGCGAGACATGGGTGTCCATGGTCCGGGATGGCACATCTGAGTCATGGCCCCAGACCTCTTCGCGAATATGGCCGCGCGATAACGGGCGGCCAATATTACGAAACAACAGCAGTGCCAGATGGAATTCTTTCTGGGTCATGTCGACCGCTTCATTGTTGGCGGTCAGCGTCTGTGTGCGAAGATCAAACTTGAAGCGATCAAAATCCAGAAAACGCTCTTCAGATGTCGGTGGTTGCGCCCGGCGAACCAATGCATTCAGTCGGGCAATCAGTTCGCCGCCACGTAACGGTTTGACCATGTAGTCGTCGGCACCGGCTTGTAATGCTTCGACGACATCTTCTTCAGCATCGCGGACAGTGGCAAACAGCACCGGGATTCTGCTGCCGTTTACGCGCAGGACTTTCAGCAACTCAATGCCAGTGGTGTCGGGAACCGTCCAGTCGAGCACCATCACATCAAAGCTCTCGCGTCGCAGGGCGAAGCTGAACTCTTTACCAGTGCCGTAGATTTTTGCCTCAATGCCCGCGCGCGACATGATGTCGCTCAAATTCTTCTGCTGGGAAAGATCATCTTCCAAAATTGCTACGCGCATGACTATTCCTAAAACTCTATTAAGCCCCTAAACCCCTAACTCTCTAACCCCGTTTACATTCGCCAGTCTGGCGACTGGCTTCCCCTTTTTGGGTTAGAGGCGCCCTCTCAAATAGGCTGGAGTGGGTCTATGATTGTTAAACGGAATCGCTTTTCACACAACTTTGTCTGCGACAAAGCGGTTACAAAGGTTTTCCGCGAGTCATTTTGCCCGCCGCAAACCGATCCGCAAAGCAATATACGCGGCTTTCTTGTCATTGCCAGTATTGTTACTTGGCTGACAAAAACAAACGATAAGCCGGATTGTCTGTTTCGTCGGTATAGCGATAACCCAGTTTGTTCAGAAAAGCGGGGAGGGCCGCAGATTCACCCTCGGGCATCTGTATGCCAACCAGAATCCGGCCAAAATCGGCGCCATGGTTTCGGTAATGAAACAGCGAGATATTCCAGTCGGGGTCGATACTGTTCAAAAACCGTGTCAATGCGCCCGGCCGTTCCGGTATTTCGACCCGAAACAAGTGTTCTTGCGAAGCCAGAGGCGAACATCCGCCCACCAGGTGGCGAAGATGTAGTTTGGCCAGTTCGTCGTCAGTCAGGTCCAGTGTCTTGAAGCCGGCTGCGTCAAACGACTCGGCAATCAGCGTAGCCTCCGACCGTTGGGCAATCTGGATACCGGCAAAGATATGAGCTTCGTTGGCATCGGTGATTCGATAATTGAACTCGGTGACGTTGCGGTCGCCGACCAGTTCGCAAAAGCGCCGGAAACTGCCGCGCTCTTCCGGAATCGTGACGGCAAAGACAGCCTCTCGTTGCTCGCCCATTTCAGCACGCTCTGAGACGAAGCGCAGACGGTCGAAATTCATGTTCGCGCCCGTGGCAATCGCGATCATCGTTTCATCGCGAAGCTGTTCACGGGCGGCATAGGCTTTCAGTCCGGCGATCGACAAGGCTCCGGAGGGTTCCAGAATGGCGCGGGTCTCTGTGAAGACGTCTTTTATGGCGGCACAGACCGCGTCGTTATCGACCCGGATGATTTCATCCACATATCGGCTGGCCAGTCGGTAGGTTTCTTCACCGACCAGTTTCACCGCAGTGCCGTCGGCAAACAGGCCAACCTCTTTGAGCTCTACCCGGGTTCCGTTTGCTATCGATTGAAGCATTGCATCGGAATCGTCGGTCTGAACACCAATAATCCTGATCTCGGGCTTGAGTTGTTTGATATAGGTGGCGACGCCGGAGATCAGCCCGCCACCACCAATAGGAATAAATATCGCGTGGATCGGGCCTGTGTGCTGCCTGAGCAATTCCATTCCGATGGTTCCCTGGCCGGCAATCACGTCGGGGTCATCAAACGGATGAACGAAGGTCAGGCCGCGTTCGGCCATGAGGCGGTTGGCGTGGCCAAACGCCTCTGTGTAGGACTCCCCGTGCAATACGACTTCCGCGCCGCGCTCGCGTACCGCGTCCACTTTTACCTGGGGTGTCGTGACGGGCATCACAATGACTGAGCGGCAGCCCAATCGCGCCGCCGCCAGGGCAACCCCCTGAGCATGATTGCCGGCCGAGGCTGCGATTACGCCGCGGCTCAGTGCCTGAGCGTCCAGATTGGCCATTTTGTTATAGGCGCCGCGCAACTTGAACGAGAACACTTGCTGTAAGTCTTCTCGCTTGAGCAACACCCGGTTACCGAGGCGGGCGCTGAGCGCAGGAGCGGCATCCAGCGAGGTTTGTTCAGCAACATCGTAGACACGCGCGGTTAGTATTCGTTTGAGATAGTCGGTGTCCATTGGGTACTTAGATCAGATTCGAATCGCGTATTGTGCCGAGATTGCGCGTTAATTGCTGTGCCGGTTTGTCAGCGGCGGATTGATCGGCGCCAAGTCGATACACTTCACCCCCTATGGAATCATTTGTTCACGCTGCGATTGCCTGGTTTGCGCTGCCCACCAATGGCCTGACCTCGGTCTTCATTATCGCGTTTGTCTCGGCGACATTGCTGCCAATGGGCTCGGAGCCGGCTGTCTTTGGCTTCGCGAAACTCAATCCGGATCAATTCTGGTTGGTGGTGCTGGTCGCGACCGCCGGCAATACGCTGGGCGGGGCACTGGATTACTGGCTTGGCAGGGGAGCCAAGCGGGCCGTGGCGCGAGACCATGAAACCCGGTACCTAAAATGGTTTGAGCGGCTCGGGCCTGCCGCACTGATTTTTTCATGGTTGCCTGTGGTCGGAGACCCGCTTTGCGCTGTGGCCGGATGGTTGCGGCTCCCGTTCTGGCGTTCGCTTGCCTGGATGGGGGTGGGTAAATTCCTGCGCTACAGCACCATGACGGCTGCTTTGCTCTGGGTGCCGGACGCCTGGTGGACGACGCTGCTCAAACCGATTGCCGGGCTCTAGCACGTCGGGGCACCGTATCTCCATCTTTATTTTGATGAATTGCTGCACTGCAATCAGCAATCAGTAAAATGCGGTGATGAATGCACCGTTGAACCTGCCAGAAGCCGTCCTGACGCCCGATGCCGCCCCCCGGCTGCGTGAGATTCCCTACAATTACACTTCGTTTTCAGATAGAGAGATCGTCTGTCGCTTGTTGGGAGAGCAGGGCTGGGCGTTGCTGGATCAACTTCGTTCGGAGCGGCGTACCGGTCGCTCCGCGCGGATGCTGTTCGAGGTGCTGGGTGATATCTGGGTTGTTCAGCGTAACCCTTACCTCCAGGATGATCTGATTCTTGATCGAAAGCGGCGGATTGCGCTGGTTGATGCGTTGCGGCACCGGCTCGCTGAGATCGATCGCCGTCGCGATTCCGACAAGCAGCAGACCGTTGTCAGCGAGTCGGCCTCAGATGAGCAGCCAGGCGACACCCCCGATTCCCTGGTCAGTCGGGAGCTGTCGGTCGCCCAGTTGCTGACCCGGGCGCGTAGCGCGCTGGAGGCATTTGAACGCAGCCTGACAGATACCGAAAGATTGCGTGACAAGGCCGCGCGGCGCCTGCGTCGTCATACCGGACGGGACAATATTGCCTTTGACGCCATGGCCCGCGTCTCTCACGTCACAGATGCCACTGACTGGCGGGTTGAATATCCGTTTGTCGTCATCTCACCAAACCACGAACATGAGGTCGCCGGTCTGGTCAGTGCGTGTATCGATCTTGGCCTGACGATTATTCCGCGAGGCGGCGGTACCGGTTATACCGGCGGGGCAGTGCCCCTGACTGACCGTTGTGCGGTCATCAATACAGAAAAACTCGAAAATCTCGGCGAGGTTGAGCACCAGGTATTGCCGGGTCTGGAGCAAACGGTCCCCACTGTGTTTAGCCAGGCCGGGGTGGTGACCCGGCGGGTGACCAACCAGGCTGAGGCAAGCGGGCTTGTTTTTGCCGTTGACCCTACGTCACTCGATGCGTCCTGTATTGGCGGCAACGTCGCGGTAAACGCCGGCGGCAAGAAGGCGGTTTTATGGGGGACAGCCCTGGATAACCTGGCCTGGTGGCGCATGGTTGACCCGCAGGGGCAGTGGCTCGAGGTTACCCGCGTCGGGCATAACCTGGGCAAGATTCACGAAGCGCCGCAGGCCGAGTTCCGGCTCGATTGGTATCCGCCCGAGCGTCTGGCCAAAGACGGTCAGATGCAAGGCAAGCCGGTGCGTAGCGAAACGCTAGTTATTCCGGGGGCAACTTTTCGCAAGACCGGTCTTGGCAAAGACGTGACGGACAAATTCCTGGCCGGATTGCCAGGAGTTCAGAAAGAAGGCTGTGACGGATTGATCACGGCGGCGCGCTGGATTCTTCACCGGATGCCGACTCACATCAGAACCGTTTGCCTTGAGTTCTTCGGCCACGCCCGCGACGCCGTGCCGTCAATCGTCGAAATCAAAGACTACCTGGCCGACACCGCCCGACTCAAGGATCCGCAACAGAGGGTTTTGCTGGCCGGCCTTGAACATCTGGACGATCGTTATCTGCGCGCGGTTGGTTATTCGACCAAGTCTCGCCGGGGCGGTTTGCCCAAAATGGTCTTGATCGGCGATATCGTCGGTGAAGACGAAGACCAGGTCGCCAAAGCCGCGGCACAAGTCGTCCGGCTTGCCAATCAGCGCTCTGGCGAAGGGTTCACAGCGGTTTCCGGCGAAGCGCGCAAGTCGTTCTGGTCTGATCGCAGCCGGACCGCGGCGATTGCCCGCCATACGAATGCGTTCAAAATCAACGAAGACGTTGTGATTCCGTTGCCGCGAATGGCGGAATATACCGATGGCATTGAGCGTCTGAACATCGAGCTTTCGGGGCGCAACAAGCTGCGCATGCTTAACCAGGTCCGTGAGGCACTGGTCAATGACTGGTCGCTGGCGGTAGGTGATGAAACCGAGAGCAGCCAGCAAGGTGAAGCGCTTGACCAGTTGCAGGCCGAGCGTCGCCAGCAATGCCTTGAGTTAATCGACCGGGTTCGCGAGCGCTGGGTATTTCTGCTTGGTCGCCTGGATGATTCCGTCGTCGAGCTGATGCCACAGTTTGAGGCGCTGGGTTTGCATGAGGCCGTGCCGGCAGCGACCGGGCTTATCGGGCATAACGATCAGGCAACCTTGTTTGAATTGTTGCAGGATCACAGTATTCGGGTTTCCTGGAAGCTCGAGGTCCGTCAGCCACTGGCCGATATTCTGAGCGGGCAGCGTTTCGCACCCGTTCTTGCTTCGGTAGACGGTACGCACGACCGCCTCCTGCGCTCGCGCGTGTTTATCGCGCTTCACATGCATGCCGGCGACGGCAATGTCCATACCAATATCCCGGTGAACTCTGATGACTACCAGATGCTTAAAGAGGCCGAGGAATCGGTCCGCAGAGTCATGGCGCTGGCCCGTTCGCTGGACGGCGTGATCTCGGGCGAGCACGGTATTGGCATCACTAAACTTGAATTTCTGACCGAAGACGAAATACTGCCGTTCCGGGAATACAAAAAGCGGGTCGATCCAAACGATAATTTCAATCGCGGCAAGTTGATGAGCGGCGGTGATTTGCGCAATGCCTGGACGCCTTCTTTTGGTTTGATGGGGGCAGAGTCGCTGATTCTGCAGGCCTCGGACCTCGGCGACATTGCTGACTCAGTCAAGAACTGCCTGCGTTGCGGCAAATGCAAGCCGGTTTGTGCAACCCACGTGCCGCGAGCCAATCTGCCTTATTCGCCGCGCAATAAAATTCTGGCGACTTCGCTACTGATCGAGGCGATCCTCTACGAAGAGCAAACCCGTCGCGGTGTGTCGGCCCGGCATTGGGAAGAGTTCTCGGACGTGGCGGATCACTGCACGGTGTGTCACAAGTGTGAGTCGCCCTGTCCGGTAAACATTGACTTCGGTGAAGTCACCATGAATATGCGCAACCTGTTGCGCAAAATGGGCAAGAAAAAATTCAATCCGGGTAATGCGGCCGCGATGTTCTTTCTGAATGCAACGGATCCGGACGTCATCAAGGCGACCCGTGGCGCCATGGTGGGTGTCGGATTCAAAGCGCAACGCCTGGCTAACCGTTTGCTTGCCGGGCCGGTGAAAGAGCAGTTGGCTGCCCCGCCGGCGACAGTCGGGAAGGCGCCGCTGAAAGAGCAGGTCGTGCACTTTATCAACCGGAAAATGCCGGGTAACCTGCCCAAGAAAACCGCACGAGCGTTACTGGACATCGAAGACGCGCGGTATGTCCCCATAATCCGCGATCCGCAGAAAACCAGTGTCGAGAGCGAATCCGTCTTTTATTTCCCCGGGTGCGGATCCGAACGCCTGTTCTCCCAGGTTGGTCTGGCGACACAGGCGATGCTCTGGCAGGTTGGCGTGCAGACCGTGTTGCCACCGGGCTATTTGTGTTGCGGTTACCCGCAGCGAGGCTCCGGCCAGTTCGACAAGGCAGAGAAAATCATTACGGATAACCGGGTGTTGTTTCATCGGATGGCCAACACCTTGAACTATCTGGATATCAAGACGGTTGTCGTGTCGTGTGGTACTTGTTATGACCAGCTTGCAGGCTATGAGTTCGAGAAAATATTCCCGGGCTGCCGGATTCTCGACATTCATGAATACCTGCTCGAGAAAGGGGTGCAACTGGACGGCGTGACCGGTTCAAAATACATGTACCACGACCCCTGCCACAGCCCGATGAAACAGCACCGCCCGCTTGATGTGGTGAACAGCCTGATGAACAGTGAATCTAACGGCGAGATTGCCAACAATGAACGATGTTGCGGTGAGTCTGGCACTCTGGGCGTAACCCGGCCCGATATTTCGACTCAGGTGCGCTTTCGCAAAGCCGAAGAGCTTAGCCTGGCGGCAAAAGAGTTGCGACGGTCTACCGGAGCAGCGCAGGACAGCAGCGTCAAGATACTGACTGCGTGCCCGTCTTGTTTGCAGGGCTTGTCCCGGTATGAAGGTGAGACGGCCGTTGAGGCGGAGTACATCGTGGTCGAACTGGCGCGCCATATTCTTGGCGAGCAATGGATGGCTGACTATGTGCGACTGGCAAACACCGGCGGTATCGAGCGGGTACTGGTGTAGGCACCCGGAGTAATTCCCGGCGCTATTGTTGAGTCGGGGCTGCTGCCATAGAGCGCGGCTCCCACTCCACCAGGGTCGTGGCTACTTTGTGGGGCTGCACGGGTGCAGCGAACAGATAGCCTTGTGCCCAATCGGCACCGAGGCGATTCAGAATCGTCACCTGCTCCGGCCGTTCAACGCCTTCTGCAATGATGGTCATCCCCATCGAGCGGGCCAGCGCCACAATTGCCCTGATGATTGAGCGCGACTGCTCACTGGTGACGATTTCATGCGTAAACGCCCGGTCAATCTTCAGGCTGCTGAACGGAAAACGGCGTAGATAAGCCAGCGAGGAATAACCCACGCCAAAGTCGTCAAGCGCTATTTTGGCGCCCAGGTCGCGCAATTCATGCAAGACGCGTAGCGTCGTGGGGCTCTCGCTGAGGAAGATCGATTCAGTAATTTCCAGTTCCAGTCGTCGCACGTTCAGTCTGGATTCTGCCAACGCATGTTTGACAGCGTCGAGCAGGCGGCCTGACATGGCCTGGGCTGCTGACACATTGACCGCGACGCCAATCTGGGCCGGCCATTTGCGGGCGTCCCGACAGGCGTTTAACAAGACCCAATTACCAATCGCTTCAATCTGGCCGGTTTCTTCGGCAATGGGAATGAACTCGCTGGGAGAGATCGTGCCCAGGGCCGGATGATCCCAGCGCAGCAGTGCCTCAAACGCGGTGATCTGCCCGCTTTCAATGGAGATTTGTGGCTGATAGACAAGACTGAGTTCGTTGCGTTCAATGACTTCGCGCAAACCCTCTTCAAGGGTCCGCCTGCGGTGGCTCATGGCGCCCATGTCTTTGGAGTAAAACTCAACCATGCCTTTGCCGGCTGACTTGGCGGCATACATCGCCAGGTCAGCGGCGCGCATCAGTTCGTCTGGTCTGCTGCCATGCAACGGCGCCAAAGCCACGCCCACACTCATGCCAACCGGCATCAAAGTGCCGTTGACCTGATAGGCCGGCTCCACATACTCCAGCAGGCGCTTGGCATAGCTCATCGCCTGCGTCTCGTCATTGACGTCGTGTAGCAGAACAGCGAATTCATCACCGCCCAGGCGGGCAACCAGATCGTCTTCGCGAACCGTCTCCTGCAGCCTGGTCGAAATGTTCTTCAGCAGCGTATCACCGTAGCTATGCCCGAATGAATCATTCACTTTCTTGAAGTCGTCCAGGTCAACGTATAACACAGCCAGTCGCCGGTCTCCAGAGAGGTTCTGCAGGTCTTCCGCAAGCCGGGTCACAAAATAGTGCCGGTTTGCCAGATTGGTCAGTGAGCAATGGTGCGCCAGCCTGACCAGGCTTTCATGGGTGTCGCGCGTTTCAGTTACGTCAGCCAGGATGCCCCGCCAGCCAATCACATGCCCCGCATTACTGGTCAGCGGTTTTGCGGTAATTGTCCACCAGCGCACTTGCCCGTTGGCGCTGAGCTTCAGTGAAACGTCGCGAAACGGCTGTTCGCCGGCGAGCACTTCGCCCAAAGCATTGAGCGCATTCGTGCCTTCACGGTCGGGGTAGCCAACGCGGGCCAGCAGGTCATTGAACGGCATCGTTGTGGTCGCATTCTCGGCAATGCCGAGCACTTCCATCAGGCGTGGAGAGGCGTGTCGCAGAACCCGGTGTTCATCGACTTCCCAAAGGATGTCGCTTGCATGTTCTTCGAAGTCGCGCAACAACAGGCCAATCACATGGTTCTGGTTTTCAGCGCGGGTTTCGGCAATCAGTCTCGATACGATCGTCGAGGACAGATTCATAATGCCGGCAACCACGATCAGGCAATACACTGCCATCAGGATGGATAGCGGCACGATGACCGCCGTCATCGACAAACTGACATTAGAACTGGCCGAGAACATTGTGGCCGCCGTCAGCGTCCCCAGAATCAATGCATAACTGATCGCTGCCGCCCGGATTGCGGACAACACGAACGCGCCGGCGCAGATCATACCGGTCGTCATCACCGCGATAATCAGCTGGCCTCCGGGCGGTGCTGATTCAAACAGGACGACCGGTACCAGGCCCCAGGTGATGCCTTGAACCGTCGCGAAAGCAATGGCGTGACGAATGCCGCGTTCGGACGCCCGGGTCACTGTCTTGCCGCGCGACCGGAACCAGGCGCCCATCGCCCGGGTGATTTGCAGGGTGATCGCCGAGAGCCACAAGACACCGATCACCGGATGGACTTGCCCGGCAAACAGCCATACCAGGACCAATGCGTTCAGCGCATTCGATCCCATTGAGAACGGGGTCAGATCCAGCACCGTCTTGATCATCCGGGCCCGGTAGCCCGGCGCGTTGGGATCGTTCGATTTGAACAGGCGCAACCAAGTCCCCGTCTCGTGGGACGGATTGGCTTGTGCTGCTTGGGTGGAATCGACCTTCATGCCCGGCGGTGAGAGAGAGAACCCTGAATACAAGTTTTATCAACCTTGCATCCTACGATTCGGCTCCTATCGCGTCGCCGGAGTTGTGCCGGATGGTTGCATCTCCGAGATATACGGTGACCTCTCGTGATCAGGCAGCCTCAAGGCGCTTGCGATCGACCGCTGATACCTGACTGCGCGCCGTTCGGCTCGGAAATTGCAATTCAGACAAACGTCTATTTGGGGCTGGGCCCGTACTGATTCTCATCCGGCTGACCGGCGATCAGCATGAAAATCAAAACGATCAAGCCGCCGATAAACGGAATAAAGCCGATCAGCATCCACCAGCCACTGCGCCCGGTGTCATGGAAACGTCGAATACCGATCGCTATGGCCGGGACCAGGCTGGCTAATACATACAGGCTGCCCAATATCCCGGGTGAATACTCTCCCGATTCGTCAATTCCGCCGCCGATGTAAGCTAACAGCATCATGATAACGATGTGGACCAGCATCGCCAGCCAGTAGTCCCGCCGTCGCGTCCGCCCTGAAAAATCCAGCGCGCGTTGCCAGAACTGCATATAACTATTCATTGTTTCCTCCAAAGATAAGTGAGAGATTGGTGACGTCTTTGAGTCAATCGGTTCATTCTTGCAGAATTGCTGCCAAAATTCCCGACGGCCCGGCCGATTATGCGGGCGGTTCCATCGCGAATTTATCAGCAACTATTGCTCAGGGTTTCGGCGCACCGGCGGGTGGAGCGCCGCTGTCAGACGCGCTGGATAATTCGCTGAGGCTCTCAGAGCGGCTCGCGGAAGCGGCCACGGTTATGCTGGTCGTGCTGGACGGCGTTGGGATGGCACAACTCGAGCGGCATATGCCCGATGGTTGCCTGGCCGCGCATCAGCACTCAGACCTGACGTCTGTCTTCCCGTCGAGCACAGCGCCGGCGATTACCAGCCTGATGACCGGCCTGACACCCGCAGCGCACGGTACAGCGGCCTGGTTCATTCACCATGAGCGGCCTGACACAATTTTTCGTTCGCTACCCATGGATGTACGGGGGGACCCGGTCAGCCCAGCGCCGGCAGACTTGTGGTCCTGGGGCGGCTGGATGCGGCGGGCGAGGGGGGATTTCTACGGTTTTCAGCCCGATTTTATCTGTGATTCAGCTTACTCTCGGCAGGCGTTGGCCGGCGCACAGCGACTCGGATATTGCGAGCCGTCGGAGTTGCCTGCCAGGTTGGCTCAGATCGCCCGGCAACAAAATCGTCGGCGCCAGTTTGTCTATGTGTACCTGCCCCAATTCGACACGATCAGCCATCAGTTCGGGTGCGAAAGCGAACAGGCCGCGCAATGTCTGCGCGCATTTGATAGCTGGTTCGAACAACTCCTGACCGCCGTGCAGAACACTCCTACTCTGGTCGTGGCGGTCGCCGACCATGGTTTTATCGATGTCTTGCCAGAGTCTCAACACGAGATGACTGATTTTCCCGAGATTCAACGCTGTCTTGTGGCGCCGCTGGCCGGAGAGCCGCGTGCGGTCTTTTGCCGTGTGGCGCCCAGCGCTCAGGAGGGGTTTGAGCAAAAGCTCGCGAACTCAACGCTGTCGCAATTTTGTGATGTTTATTCCAGCGCTGACTTGCTGCGCGCCGGCTGGTTTGGCCCAGACCTGACATCGGCGCCAGCGAGCCCGGACCTGCTGGCGCGGATCGGTTCCCATACGCTGGTCATGCGGGATGGCCATACGCTTGTTGACGCCGTGCCGGGTGAACAGGCGCATCAATTCGTCGGCATGCATGGCGGCATCATGGCAGCCGAAATGTCGGTTCCGCTGATACTGGCGGGCACTAGCTGACTTTTGATCGCTGAGGCTACACTTAGCCAACTATCCGACCGGAGAGATTCATGAGCCAAACGCCTGTCCCAACGCCTGTTATACCGCCCCAAATCAAACTGACTGGCAGTGCTGAAGATCGTGGCCGGGTTTATGGCCAGTCGGCGCAGGCCCGAATTGAGCGTTCCTTGCGGAACTATAAGTCCATGTTCGAGTCGGTTGATCTGCCGTGGGACGAGGCCGTTAAACGGGCAGCCCCTTTCGAGGAGATTATTGGTCGGACCTTCCCGGTGATTGTTGATGAGTTGCATGGTGTCGCTGCCGGTTGCGGCGTCGATTTCGGGGCCTTGCTGGCGCTCAACTGCCGAACCGAATTGCTTCCCGCCAATTATCTTGCTCTGGTCAGCCGGCCGGAAGGTCAGCGCCCCGCCGACGGCGGTCAGATCAATGAATGCACCTCGTTTGCCGTCGCAGACGGTGAGGCAAATGTCTTACTGGCCCAGAACTGGGACTGGGTCGGGGCGCAGCGTGAGTCCCTGGTCATGCTGGACCAGCGCCCCGCCAGTGGCCCAGCCCACCTGACCGTCGCCGAAGCCGGCATGATGGCGAAGATCGGATTTAATGAACATGGTCTTGGCGTCACTCTGAACATCCTGCGGTCTCATGAAGATGGTCGGCAGCCCGGTATGCCGGTTCATGCTCTTTTGCGAGGCCTGCTCGACTGTACGAGCCTTGACGAGGCTCTCGAACTTGGCCTGTCATTGCAATATTGCGGGTCCAGTAACGTTCTGCTGGCCGATGCCGGCGGTGCAATCGCCAGTCTGGAGTGTTCTCCGCGCGGGGCAGTCGCTCTGAGGCCATCTGTCAGTGGGCAGCGTGCAAGCCTTTGCCATACGAACCACTTCTGTGATCCTGAGCTGGCATTAATTGACGCCAGCGTCGCCGGGAATCTGTCCACCACCGAGAGACTCGAAAAAGCGCTTCAGGAGATTCATACTGTCCATGATGTTGCGACTGCCGGCATTCTCTTGTCTGACACTTCCGCCGGACTGACCTCAATATGCCGCTTTCCTGATCCGGCCGCAGCGCCGGCTGCCCGGGTCGAAACCGTCGTCAGCACGATTATGGATCTGACCGCCCGCGAGTTGCATATTTCGGCCGCTCAGCCAAGCGTCACCCCTTATGTCCGGGTCGCGTTGAGTTTGTCTGAGATGTCCGATGGCTGAGCCTGCTCAGTGTGTTCTTTGTCGTGAGCCCGGGGGGCAGATTCTTGTCGAGACGACTCAATGGCGGGTAGTTCTCGCCACGGAAGCTGATGCCTTGCCGTTCCCCGGTTTTACCCGCGTGATCTGGCAGCCTCACATCCGCGAGATGTCGGCGCTGTCAGGTCCCGACCAGATAACGATGATGAGCTTGGTTTTTGCGGTCGAGTCGCTCATGATCAAGTATCTGCAGCCTGACAAAATCAACCTGGCGAGCCTCGGCAACATGGTCGATCACCTGCACTGGCATGTTATTCCGCGCTGGCAGCAGGACAGCCATTTCCCCCGCCCGATCTGGGCGGCACCATTGCCTGACAGAAAACCCTACGCGCTCGATCCGGCGCGGTTGGAGCGCTATACCCAGGCCGTGATTGAGCACTTTTCGGCGCAAGCCGCTGACCATTCGTCGGGCTGACTGGCCGCTCGGGGTCTTCTCTGGATCGCGCAAGGTCTGAGTAGGTCAACATTCTGGTCACTACGGGCGCAAAACCGGATTTCTGCGCCGTAGCTATTTCCGGGGTGCACTCTTGACGCCAACTTTTCGCGATGTCCAACACTGCCGCTTTTGGGTTGCCCGCCATCTTGCCGATGGCCAGGGTTTTGCCGGAACGCTGCTAAAGCTCTCAGAGGCTGTCGACGCTGAGCGCCTGCGCCCTCGCTCCCCGCAGGCTTTGTTTGAGCTGGTTGAGATTATCCGTTGCGCCGTTAGTGCGCCGGCCAAAAAACTGGTCGACCAGGTCGCTGGCTCGCTGAAACTCCCCGATGCTCAGTTCAGCGCTGACCTTCACGCCCTGGACACGTTGATGGATCGTCTGCGACTGGCTTCGATGGCTGCCGATACTGCTGGTGGTCCTGACTCGGGGGACACCACGCGCCAGCAAATGCCAGGTACCCGCACCAGCCCAGCGGAGGTTCTGCCTCTGGCTCGGGCGTTGCAGCTTCAATCGATGCGAATTATCGCCATGTTGCGCACCCGGACGGTCGTCCCGGATGTCTTATGGCATGAGCTGGGGGATCTGGCGCTTGCGATGAGGCAGTCAACCTTCATTGATGAATTGCTGGGCAAGGATGATGACCCCGACGGTAATCGGACCGCCCGGGCATGGTTTGCGCTGCCCTTGTTGTTACGGATCGCGGCACTTGAGGAGCGCCAGCCCAATCAGGCGTCACTGATAAACCGCCTGGCCGGTTACTGGGCTGACCGGGTTGGTTTCCGGATTGACTCCATCAAGACGGTGCGCACGAACAAATACGGACCGAGCCTGAAACTGGGTATTGAGTATCGTGTACGACTTGATACCCATCGCCTCCGTGACTCGATGGTCCGGCGTCAGTCAAAATGGTTCAATCCACAGACAGATGCCAGCCAGTTGCCCATGGGTTTCAGTCGGGTCCAACTTGCCGATCTGCTTGAAGATCTGTTTATTCGCTGGAGCCCGGCCTGGCGTGCGCCGAAACGGCGACCGGCCCCGGGCGGGGCAGTCAGAATGCGCTTTGGCCTGCCGTCCCGCGAACTCCTGTTTAGCGGTCGAACCGGCTCGTCCTATGACTATGGTCACTATCAGCACGAGGGATCGCTCGAGATTACCCGTCCCGCCGAGTCGCTTGCTCGTCTGGCTACCCAGGTATTGCGCGGGGCCGATCGCGGGCAGTGGTCATTTGTAGACCGGCAGGGGGTCGTGGTCGATCGCCACGCCTCTGAATCGGCGCCGGCATTGTCAGGTATCGTCGCTTTCGCGATCGAACCGGGGCCGAATCAAATCGCGCCCGGAGACGGATCATTTCCGCGTATTAATCACACTAGCGACGAGCCGGTTTTACAAGGCTTGCGGCTGGGCCGGGTCAAAGCCATTCAGCGGGTTTCAGAGGCAGGCCCGGATAACGACTCTCATCGGCTTGCCATGGAGACTTTTGAAGGCGTCCCGACACCGGTCGAAATTCAGGACAATGCCGGTACTGCCGTTGTGGGAGCATATTTGCTTTCAGGTAAGACTGCGGACCACCCGGCCACTCTGTTTGTGCCGCTCTCGCACATCAGCGCCGGGGTCAAACTGGTGTTACGGCGCCCCGATGATCAGGTTAGCGTGGAAATCGGTCAGTTAGTGACCAGAGGCCCCGACTACGAACAGTATGTGGTCAATCCCAGGGGTGCCGGGACAATTTAAGAGCCGTTCGGCCCATGCCAGCCAATCGGCTAAACTTGCGACATGGCCGGATTAAACAAAGAAGTCCCAGCACCCACGCGAATCGTCGTCCATCAGCAATCACGCGTTCTCGAAATCGAGTTTGCAGACGAACGCATTTTCCAGTTGCCTTTTGAGCTGCTGCGCGTGTATTCGCCATCGGCGGAGGTTCGCGGTCATGGACCGGGTCAGGAAACCCTCCAGACAGGCAAGCGCCGGGTGGGGATTGAAGCGGTAGAACCGGTGGGTAACTACGCGATCCAGCCTCATTTCGATGATACGCACAACACGGGTATCTACTCATGGGACTATCTTTACTGGCTGGGCGATCAGCAGGAAGACCTCTGGCAGAAATACCTCGATCAATTGACCGCCGCCGGCGCGAGCCGTGAACCTGACGGCCAGGCCCCGGATGACTCAACGCTGGACGCCCAGTCAGTTTCCCGGCCGCGCTAACCCTTATGTCTGAGAAAACACATTTCGGTTACCAGACTGTTGACGCGCAGGCGAAAGCCTCGCATGTGAAAGACGTCTTCGAGTCCGTCGCCCAACGCTATGACATCATGAACGACTTGATGTCGGGTGGCCTGCATCGGCTCTGGAAAGCCCACACGCTGTCGCGTGCGGCCGTTCGGCCCGGCATGAAAGTGCTCGATGTCGCCGGTGGTACCGCTGACCTGGCTCGTGGATTTGCCAAACGAGTCGGGCCGACCGGTCAGGTCTGGTTGACTGACATCAACGGGCCGATGTTGGAAATTGGCCGCGACCGCATGATCGATGCCGGATTCATGCAGCCGGCCGCACAATGTGATGCCGAAAAACTGCCGTTCCCGGATCGGTACTTCGATCGGGTGACGGTTGCCTTCGGACTTCGCAATATGACTGACAAGTCGGCCGCTTTGGCCGAAATGAAGCGAGTGTTAAAACCCGGTGGCCGCCTGCTGGTCCTGGAGTTTTCCAAAGTGGCGCAACCACTGGAAAAGCTTTACGACTTGTATTCATTTCAGGTGTTGCCAAAGCTGGGCAAAATGATTACCAACGATGATGACAGTTACCGCTACCTGGCCGAATCCATCCGTATGCACCCCGATCAGGAAACACTGGCCGATATGTTGCGTGAGGTCGGGTTTGGTCGCGTTCAGTATGTGAATCTGGCTCTGGGGATTGTCGCGCTTCACGAAGGTGTCGTGCTCGACTAGACTGACGAAAGACCTGTTTCGCAATGCGGATTAACCTTGATTCTGTGTTGATCTGACCCAATATCCTGACCTCTAAGGTCTTCTAACCGCAAGGACATCAAATGTTGCAATGGAGTCGTTACTTAATGCTGGTTGTCGCTGCTGTGGCAACGTTTGTGATGCTGAGCCCCGATGCAGAAGCGCGCAGACTTGGCGGCGGCCGTTCGTTCGGCAAGTCCTCAGGGTCATTATTCAAGCGCTCACCGACGGCTGCGCCCAAACAGAATGCGGCAGCCGGCGCCGGCAAGCAGGCTGCGGGTCAGCAAGGTCGCAGCGGCATGATGGGAATGGTTGGCGGGCTGGCCGCCGGCCTGGGTCTGGCCTGGCTGGCTAATTCACTTGGGTTCGGCGAAGAGCTGGCCAATCTGATGATGATTCTCTTGCTGGTCGGCGGTGGGTTCCTCCTGCTGCGGTTTCTGGGCGGACGCAGGCAGGCTGGGCAAGGAGCGGGGGCTAATGGTCTGAGACCGGCTGGCGCCGGGATCGGGGGGCAGTCTTCTCCACCGGCGGCAGCGCGTGACTTTACTGGCGAGCGCTCGGCTATGCCCGGCTCGGCGGCTGTCGCTGGTGCCGCTTCCCGGGCTCCGGAGCAAAGCCCCGCCGCAGCGGGGCCGATCCCGGCTGATTTTGATACCGACGGCTTCCTGCATCAAGCCAAAGTGCAGTTTGTCCGTCTGCAAGCGGTCTTTGACGCTGCGGATCTGGAAGACTTGTCCAGCTTCACCACACCCGAGGTTTTTGCCGAGTTGAAACTCGAGATCAATGAGCGGGCTGGCACCAGTAACCAGACCGATGTTGTGACCCTCGAGGCCGAGTTGCTGGGCGTGGATACCGAAGGGAGTGACTATTACGCCAGTGTGCACTTCAATGGCATGATCCGAGAAGAAGCCGAGTCTGCCGCCGAGCCGTTCAGCGAGATTTGGTTGTTGAGCAAACCCAAGTCCGGGGCAGGCGGCTGGGTTCTTGCTGGTATCGAACAATCCGACACGCCCGCCTGAGTCAATAGCACGATGATTGGCGCACTCCTTAAGGTTGCCGGCCCCCGGTTGCTCGGTGCGAGCACGCTGAAGGCGTTCATGGCGGCGTTCAATCACTTGTTGACGCAGCATCCGAACGCCGGTGAGCGTCTTGCCGCGCACGCGGGTCGGCGAGTCCGAATCGGTGTCGATGCTACTGGTTTGCCTTCTATCCTGCCGCGAGCTCAGCTCTGGGCTGAAATTACCGAGGCAGGAACCCTGCGGCCGGTCACGCAAGAGCAGGCCGATGTCGAGCTTTTGCTGAAACCCTCGCTGGCGGCCGGGCAGGACTTTGCCGCAGGCGGCGTTGGCGGACTGTCGTCTCATTTGCGAGTTGAGGGCGACGTCTTGCTCGCTGGTTTGCTCGGTGAACTGCTTCAGGAACTGCGCTGGGACTACGAAGATGACCTTGCCAGGGTTGTCGGCGATCCGGCAGCACGGCGGGTGGGCGAAGCCCTGAAGACCGGCCAGAAAACGGCGAGCCATCTTGCCGGGCGAGTCCGTGAGCAGGCGGCAGCGGTAGCCAGGGAGGCGACCAGCCGCGATAAGGCGAGCACCGTTGCCGGTCAGGCATTTCAATCAGCTAAATCGACGCTGGGTAAACTTGATGACCGTCTCGCGGCGATTGAAAAGAAACTGAACCAGCGAAAATAGGCGGTCGATGCGGGGTTATTGGCCCGATCGACTTCAATCGCCGGAGGGCATGCTTGTTGCACCATTCACAGGTGCAGGGTATGACCGAAATACCGACCAAATCCATTCCGCGTCACAAACCGCGTTCTGAACAGCCGCGAGCCGGTGTCGGGCGCCGGCTTCAAATCACAAAAGCTCAGGCCGCCTCGGTTTCGCTCGGGGGCAATGGCAATGGCCGGTTGCGCAAAGAGCATCTGGAACTGATTGTCGATACGAGCGCCTCCGGGCTGGTTACTCTCGATCTGCAGACGGGGGACTATGAAGTCTCCGATGGTCTGGTCCGATTGCTGGGTTATGAAGTGGGCAACCTGGAGGGGATCGATTTCCGCCTGTCCAGCATGATTCATCCGGATGATGCCGTCCGCACTATCGCGGCGCGCGACGAGGCCATCATGTCTGGGCAGTTGTTCGAGCGCAGCTATCGCCTGCGACGCAGAGACGGGAGTTACATCTGGGTAATGGGAACGGCCCGGTCTGTTCTGGACGATCATGGCGAGCCTGTATATCTGGTTGCCGTCATTCGCGATATCAGCTTTTCGAAACGGATTGAGGCCGAACTGCGCGCGGGCGAAGAGCGCTATCGCGCCATGTTTACCGCCGCTCCACTACCAATGTGGCTGATTGACGAGGCCGCTGACAGAGTCCTGGAGGCGAACGAAGCGGCTCACAAACTCTACGGCTACGACACTGGCAGGATGAATGGGCTGGCAATCGAGCAGCTAATCGTCGGTCCCCACCGACAGCGGTTTCAAAAACTCAGGCTGGCCCATGCGTCCGACGGGCCGCGGTCTGAACAGATGCGTCATCGCCGTCATAACGGCGATGTCATTGAGGTCGAATGCCGGCTGTGCCCGATGGAATCACCGTCGCAGCGCGCTCACGTGGTGTTGATCAACGACTTGACCGAACGGCTGGCCGCTCGGGCCGAAATCGAGCGACTCGCCTCGGTTGATCCGTTGACCCAACTGCCTAATCGACTGATGCTGACGCGTCGGCTTGAGCAACTGTTGAGTCGCCGGCCAGTCGGTTCCTCGATTGGTGCGGTTGTCCATATCAATCTGGACTCCTTCAAGGCGATGAATGAGACGATCGGCCACGACGGCGCGGATCAGGTGTTGGTGGAAACATCGCGACGTCTGTTGCAGCTGACCCGTGAACAGGATCTGGTTGCCCGTGTTGCCGGCGACGAGTTCGTGGTGGTGATGCAAGACCTTGCTCGCAATACTAGTCGCGCGGCTTCATTGGCGGAGTCAGCGGCGACCCGTTTTCTTGAGGCGATACGCCGACCGTATCAAATCAACGGGATGGATTTTCACGTGACGGCCAGTCTGGGGCTGGTGGAGTTTGACATCACGACAGAGTCAGCTGATGTGGTCTTGCAAAACGCTCATGCGGCGGTAGAACAAAGCAAGTCCCTCGGTCGCAATCAGGTTCGGTTCTTCGATGCGTCGTTGCAAGCGGTGGTACAGCGGCGAGCCTCGCTGGAAATAGACCTGCGTCAGGCGCTGCGTTCCGGTCAGTTTGAACTGTACTATCAGATACAGGTCAATCAGCAACTCGAAACAATCGGCGCCGAAGTGTTGTTGCGCTGGATTCATCCCGAGCGCGGTATGGTTTCTCCGCTGGAATTCATCGCATTGGCAGAGGAGACCGGCGTGATTATCCCGTTGGGGTCCTGGGTGTTGAATCGCGCCTGTGACCGCCTGGCAAGCTGGGCAACTATCCCCGGCTATCAGCAATTTCGTTTATCGGTGAATGTGAGCGCCAGGCAGTTCAGGCAACCGGATTTTGTGCAACAGTTGACGGGCGCATTGCAGCGTTCGGGCGCACGTGCTGATCTCCTGACTCTGGAGCTGACCGAAAGCATGTTGTTAGATCATCCTGAAGACGCGATCGACAAGATGAACGAAATTCGCCGTCTTGGCGTGGGTTTCTCGTTGGACGATTTTGGCACCGGCTACTCGTCGCTGGCCTACTTGAAGCGCTTGCCGATTGATGAACTTAAAATCGACCGGACATTCACGCGCGATATCCTGACCGACCCCAATGATGCAGTCATTGTGCGAACAATCATCGGAATGGCCAAGAATCTTGGTCTCAAACTGATTGTCGAAGGCGTAGAGACCAGTGAGCAGCAGGCATTGCTGACCCGTTGGGGATGTAGCGGGTTTCAGGGCTATCTACATGGTAAGCCAGTGCCAAACAGTGAATTCAAGCCTCACGGTTTGACCGTCAATGCTAGCGATAAGACTTGTCTGCCGGGCTAACTGATGGGCTCGGTTCAGCGGGTTCGGGCAATCGCCAGCAGCGCTGAGACGGCGATGCTGGCAGCGACCAGTCCGAGCCCCCAGGTCAGCGACAGATCAATTGACGACCCGGCAATAATCGGGCCGATCAGCCCACCGCTGGTATAGCTTAAAACCAGCACCGCCGTTGCGCTGATCAGCGCCGAACCGCGTGCCACCCGGCCCAGGCTGATCATGCTCACCGTATAGAGTGCCCCGCCACCGGCTCCCCACAAAAAGGCCAGCCCCCAGAGTAGCCAGGGCCAGCTTGAAACGCCGAGCGCGCTGAGGCTGGTAAGCAAAATCAGCGAAACCAGAAACAGCCTGATGCGATGCGGAGCAAAACGATCTGCCGCCTCGCCTACCGGCATCATCACCATCATGCTGCCCGCCCCGCTGGCGGCGATCAGCAGGGCGGCAGTGCTGCTTGCGAAGCCCAGCGCCAGGCCATAGACGGGTAGCAGCGAGGTGATGCCTAGTTCAAAGATGCCGCCGAGAAAACCGGCCACGACAATTGCCGGGTTATTGCGGACGGCCTGCATCAAACCGACGAAGCCGGATTGTTCCTGCGAATGGTCCGCCAGTGTCAGGCGCGGTACCAAGCAGGTTATTGCGAGACCTGTCGCCAGGAAAGCAACTGCCACCCAGGGAGCGTTCGGGTTTGTCGGCTTGATCCAGGCCAGCAATGATGGGGCCAGAATAAACGCCACGCTGAGCAGCGTCTGGTAGAAGCTGACAATTCTGCCGCGTCGCTTATCCGGCGCCAACTCGGCAATACAGGCTTCAGCAACAATCCACCGAATCGACATCGCGCCGCCGCTCAGGAAACTCAGACCGGCCCACCACAACAGATGCTCAGTCTGCGTGATGCCAATCGCGGTTAGCAAGGGCACCGCCAGTGACAGCAACAAAGCTCGTCGCTGACCCATGGCGCGGACAATCTGGGTGGCAAACGGCGTGGTCAGCAACAGCCCGAGCCAGCTTGCCGCGCTGAACCAGCCGATCAGTGATGCGCTAATGCCGCGGCCTTCAAGTTGAAAGACCAGCCAGGGCGACAACATGAACTGACCGATTAGCGCAATAAAAGTCGAGCCGATCAGCGCTACCTGCGCCCGCACGAGGTCAGCCCGCGTCAGTTGATGCGACGGGCTGCCTGGTGTCATGCAGCGGTTATCGAGTCGCGGCGGTCTCTGGTGTCCAGATGGGGCAGGCTGTTGAAACTGACCAGTCGCATACCTGAGCGGCTGGTGATCAGCTCGCAGAACGCCGTGTTGCGAAACTGCAGGTTCAGTTCGATAGCGGATGCCGCAGAGGTGCCCAGCAATTCGCTGAGCGCACGGCTGATGGCACCACCAGAACTGACGATTAGTATGGTGTCATCCCGCCCGGCGTCTTCCACGGCAAGTTGAATTGCGCCGCTAACCCGGTCACCGAATTGCTGCCAGCTTTCCGGGGCACCATCGAGTTCATTGTTGGTCCAGGCTGACATCGCCTCGCGAAACATGCGCCAGTATTCGCGATAGTTGCTGCGCTGCAGACTGGCCGGATCGAAATCGCCAAGATGGGCGCGGACAATAGCCTCGGCATGATATTCGTTCAATCCGTCGTTTTCGACCGGAGTCAGATGCGACGCCTGCATCGCCTCAAGAGCCAGTCGGGCAGTCTCTCGCTGGCGTACGAGGGTGCCTGTCATTACACGACTAAAGCTTAGGTCGCGTTGATGAAAATACTCACCCAGCCATTTTGCCTGCTGCTCGCCAAGCGCAGAGAGTTGATCATAATTAGCCTGGCCGAAAGAGGCCTGAGCGTGTCGGGTCAGGAACAGGTGCGCCATTGTGGGGTAACCATCAGAATAATCCTGAAGTTTACGCGTTGCTGACGACGCCTCAATTCGGCGCTTAGTCACCCTCTGAGGTGTTGGCCTCGGCGCTGAGCTTCAACGACGATTTGGGGTCGCGAAAAACCAGTGGCGATACCTTGGGTAAGACCGTATCGGGGTGCTGGGCGCTCGCAACAGCTTGTTCAATCTGCTGGTGGTCGGGAGACTTGTCGCAGACCGGATCGGTTGCGGCAGGGTCGCCGGTCAACATGAAGGCCTGACACCGGCATCCGCCCAGGTCGTTCTCCTGTTCGGGGCACGACCGGCAGGGCTCTTTCATCCAGCTCTTGCCCCGGAAGCGGTTAAAGCCTTCGGATTCGTACCAGATGTGTTCAAGACTGTGCTCAGTGACATTTGGGAATGACAGCCCGGGCAACATGCGGGCGGTATGACAGGGCAGGGCGGTGCCGTCGGGCGTGATCGTCAGAAAGACATTGCCCCAGCCATTCATACATTTTTTCGGGCGCTTTTCGTAGTAGTCAGGGACAACAAAAAAGATCCGGATCTTATCGGCATAGCGCTCCCGGTACTCTTGCGTGATGCGTTCGGCTCGCTCGAGTTGTTCCTGCGAGGGCAGCAAGTGTTCCTGGTTTACTTTGGCCCAGGAATAAAATTGCGTATTGGCCAGCTCCAGGTATTCGGCGCCCAGCTCGATCGCCATCTCGATGATTTTGTCGATGTAGTCGATGTTGAGTCGGTGAATTACGCAGTTCAGCACCATCGGCCAGTCGTGATCTTTGATAATGGCCGCAACCCGGTTTTTTAGCGCGAAAGTCTTGGTATGTGAGAGAAAGTCATTCAGCTCACGGGTGGAGTCCTGAAAGGAAAGCTGCACATGCGCCAGTCCGGCGTCTTTAAGCGCCCGCGCGCGCTTCTCATTCAGGCCCACTCCCGAGGTCAGCAGATTGGTGTAGAACCCCAGTTTGTTGGCATGAGCCACCAGGACTTCAAGGTCGTCGCGGAGCATCGGCTCGCCGCCGGAAAACCCGCATTGCACGCTGCCAAGTGCCCGGGACTGTTCCAGGACTTTAATCCAGGCGTCGGTGTCCAGTTCGGCCTTGTGGGTCGCGTAGTCGACTGGGTTGTAGCAAAACACGCAATGCAACGGACAGCGGTAAGTCAGCTCGGCCAGTAGCCAGAGCGGCGGGCCGGGCCGGCCGTTGGCTGAGTCACCAAGCGAGGGAACCTGCGGGCCCGGCAGGTGGTCGGACAGCGTGGAGCCTGATTGCGTGTTTTCGGCCATGGTTTAGTCCAGGGTGATCCATTGTTGGCGAAGCGCAATTGCCATAAACGATTTGATGTCATCGGTTAGTCCGGTTTCATCAAATGCCTGCTCGAGGACTTCGATCAGTTGTGTCACATTGCGTTTGCCGTCACATCGCTGCAGTATTTCGCCGGCGCTCTGATTCAGCTTGACCATGCCTTCCGGGTATAACAACACCCAGGAGTCCTGAGCTTTTTCAAACTGCAGCCGGAAGCCGGCGGCAATCGAAGGAATAGCATCGCCGCTGACTGCGGGGGCGTCTTCCTGACTCATTCAGCTGCTCCACTGACGCCATAGCGGGTGGCCATTGCATCATTCATCGTCCAAAGGACGTCAAGTTTGAACTTCAGAATTTCTAATGCCCGTTCCTGCAGGCTGCGGGTATTGAAATACTCCAGCGTTACCGATAGTCCGTGATCGACGTCGCGCCTGGCCTGACTGACCCGGTTACGGAAATACTGCAGACCTTCCGAATCAATCCACGGATAGTGCTCCGGCCAGGTCGCCAGCCTTTGCTTGTGGATCGCGGGCGCAAACAACTCGGTCAGCGAAGCACAAACTGACTCTTGCCAGGGACGGGTCCTGGCAAAGTTGATATAAGCATCCACCGCAAATCTCACGCCGGGCGAGACATGGCGTAAGTCAGTCACTTCTTCGCGGCTCAGGCCGACTGCTTCGCCAAGCCTGATCCATGCCTCGATGCCGCCTTCGTCTTTGACGCCATTCATCTCGTAGCCGTCATGATCCAGCATCCGCTGAATCCATTCGCGCCGGACTTCCCGGTCGGTGCAGTTTGACATTACCGCTGCATCCTTGATTGGAATGGCGACCTGATAGTAAAACCGGTTGGCTACCCAGCCCTGGATCTGCTCTTTACTGGCGGCACCTGTATTGAGCATGACATTGAACGGATGATGTATGTGATAGGCCTTGCCTTGTTCGCGCAAGCGGGCTTCGAATTCATCGCGAGGCCAGGGAGATTGCTCAGTCATAGCTCGATTTCCATGCCGTCAAAGGCGACTTCAATGCCGTGCCGGGCAAGAGTGGCTCGTTCCTCACCATCTTCGTTGAGGATCGGGTTCGTATTATTGATGTGGATCAGGACTTTGCGGGTCGTGGCCGGTAGCTTGTCCAGCCATTCGATCATGCCACCCGGTCCGGATTGAGCCAGGTGCCCCATAGAGGCGGCGGTCTTTTGGGATGCGCCGACCTTGATCATCTCGTCGTCGGTCCACATCGTGCCGTCGACCAGAATCACATCAGCCTGCTGCATCGCGGCCCAGACATGGTCTTCCATTTCGCCCAGGCCAGGCGCGTAGAACAGCTTTCGGCCGGTAGTGGTGTCGGTCATCAACATGCCTAGTGTATCGCCAGGAACCGGTTTGTTCCGATGCGGGGAGTAGGGCGGGGCGTTACTGGTCAGGGCCAATGGTAGAAACTCAATCGAAGCGGCGCCGGCAATTGTTGCGGTCTTGCCTTCCGTGGTGAGTTCCTGCCAGTCGACGCGGCAATAGTGTTCCAGGACGCCGAACAACGGGTTGCCATGGCTCAGATCTTCCCGCACAGCGGCGGTACACCAGAGGCTCAGCGGTTTCTGATGTTCTCTAAGCATCAGCAGGCCGGTGGTGTGATCAATCTGGGCATCCATCAGAACGACCGAGGCAATGCCGGTGTCGCGCAGCGAGCGCGCCGGTTGCAACGCGTCGAAGTGCTGAATCTGGGTCAGGATGTCGGGTGAGGCATTAAACAATACCCAGTCAGTTCCGTCGTCGCTGACTGCGATGGATGATTGCGTTCGGCGTACGGCATTGACGGAGCCGTCACGGACACCCTTGCACATGGGGCAGTTACAGTTCCATTGGGGATAGCCGCCGCCCGCCGCGGATCCCAGTACTCGTAGTTTCAAATGTCTCCTCCACCCAGCCGGTTACTGCCGGCCTGTTCTACGCGGTCATACACGGACGCCGCGCAACAAAAAGCCGGATACAAGATCCGGCTTTTCTTTCACCCCGCCAGCCACCTTGGGCGGCCAGCGGTTACCAAACGCTTAGCGGTTGGCGATGTACATCGTGATTTCAAAGCCGAAGCGGAAGTCCGATGCTGCGGGGGTTTGCCATTTCATAACAGTCTCCTATTTGGATAAAATGCGCCGGTCTGAGCGTGTCACCCAACCTTTGCATGGTTAGTTGGTCAGAAAGAGCGGGCTCTTTCCACCTTCCGAATAATGCGCGAATCGGGTTGGGTTGGCTCTCAGGCGGGTCATGATTTATGCCTCATGATTTTCATGAGGCCGCTGCGCCGGCGGTTTCCGATCACCGTGCGACAGGGTTTTTTGTCATACGGAATTTGGTTCGCTTGTGCAATGGATCGATCAGAAGCCGTCCAAATGGAGCGGCGCCGCTTCGCGATATCCTTACCGGTCTGGCCAATCCCACAATAGGCGTTTTTGCTGTGTCTCAGTCAGCTGCCAATCCGGCACCGACAGTCAGTCCCTCGCGGCTGGACTTATTCCCTCCAATCGAGCCATTTCAGAAGGCCTGGTTGCCGGCCCGGCAAGGGCACCAGGTCTACTATGAGCAATGCGGCAACCCTGACGGCCTGCCAGTGCTCTTTCTCCACGGCGGACCGGCTGGCGGGTTTTCGCCGCGGCACCGGCAGTTTTTCGACCCGGCGAAATACCGTATCTGTTTGTTTGACCAGCGAGGCTGCGGGCAAAGCAGCCCCCATGGCGAACGGGAAGCAAACAACACGGCAGCACTGGTCGGAGATATCGAAGCCTTGCGTGAATCGCTTGGCATCAGACAATGGCTGGTGTTTGGTGGGTCGTGGGGGTCAGCGCTGGCCCTGGCCTATGCTTCCAGTTGCCCGCAGGCCTGTCTTGGTCTGGTGTTGAGAGGTATTTTTCTGACCGGCACTGGCGACATGGAATGGTTCTTCGAGCGCAGCGCCCAGTTGATCCCGGATGCCTGGCAACGTTTTGCCGGTCATGTCGGCCAAACCTCGACGGCGGGCCTGCTTGCTGCCTATACCCACGCGCTCGAAGACGTCGATTCGCCAGCAGCGCAAGCGGCTGCGGGCGCCTGGCTCGCCTGGGAGTATGCGTTGTCCAGTCCGGGAAAGTCGCCCCCGAAGCCAGGCGAAAAAGTGGACGCCTCGCTGGCGCGAAAATACCGGTTGCAGGCCAGCTTTCTAAACCGCTTGTGTGATCTTGGCGAGCCTGCAGTCCTTGCGGCTGGCGCCAAAGTCGCGCATCTGCCTACTGTCATTGTTCACGGTCGGCTTGACTGGGTCTGCCGGCCACAAAATGCCTGGCAGTTGGCGCTTAAAATGGCTGGCAGTAGACTGCGGTTATTAGCCGACGCTGCTCACGACCCGTTTAGCCCGTCCATGAAAGACGCGCTCGTGTCCGCCACTAATTTGTTCGCAACTGATGGCCATTTTGAGCGTTGGCCAGCCGATGGAAACCTGCATGAGTCTTAGACTTAAATTTAATCTGCTGTTGACGATGATTCTGGCGCTGGTGGCCGGGGCATTGGTATGGCAGCAGATTCACGCGACCCGTCATGGTGTCCATGAAGAAATAGAAGTTGCCGGGCTGGTTGCGGCCCGCGTCTTGTCCCGCGTCAACGAGGTTAATCAGAATGCCGGTTCCGAAGCGATGCTCAAATTTCTGGACCGGCTCGGGCGGGTGCCGGCGAACGAAATAGCGCTCTACGATGAACAGGGCAAAGTGCTCTATACCTCGCCGCCGAGCCAGTATCAGCTTGGTCGCGCTGCCCCTGCCTGGTTCGCCGCGATCGTGTCACCGGCCGATAAAGACAAAACATTTGATCTCAGCAATGGCCAGTTGGTGGTTCGTAGCAACGCCTCACGGGCTGCGCTCGATGGCTGGGATCAGTTCACTTTGTTATTGGGCATCATCGGGGTCGGCTTCCTGATGCTGGTTATCCTGGCCTACTGGACGATCGGTCGCGCAATGGCCCCTTTTGCCCGCATCATTGACGGTCTGCGCGAGGTTCAGGCCGGCAATTATCAAACTCGTTTGCCAGCATTGCGTGGCGCCGAAGCAAACGCAGTCGGTCAGACTTTCAATGCGATGGTCGACAGTGTGGCTGACAGCCTGGCAGCGCGTGAAGCAGCCGCCAGGGCGACCGCGGAGCTGGCCAGGAACCGGGAACTGACCCAGGAGATCCAGCGTCGCATTGAGCATGATCACAATGCATTGGCCCGCGAGTTACATGATGAACTCGGTCAGCACGTGACGGCGATCAAGACGCTTGGCGTCTCTATTTCCCGGCGGGTCAAAGATGAGCAATCCCCGATTAGTCAGGCCGCGGGCCTGATCGTTGATTCAGCCGATACTGTGCATGCGGTCGTGCGCGACATGCTTACCCGGCTGCGACCAGTCTCGCTGGACCGCTTCGGTCTGGCTGATGCGCTGGGCGACCTGATCGCCGACTGGCGTCTCAAACATCCGGAGATGCGGTTCACGCTGCGAATCGGGCCGGGTCTGGAAGACTTGCCGCCATCGGTCGCAACAGCCGCTTTCCGAATCGCTCAGGAGTCGGTAACCAATGCGGTACGCCACGCGCGGGCCGATCTGGTCGAGCTGAATCTGCGCTCGCTGGACAATATGCTCGTCTTGCAGGTGCAGGACAACGGCCAGGGGCCTGCGGACGGGCAGTTGGTGCCAGGTTTTGGTCTCACCGGCATGACCGAACGCTCCACCGCTGTTGGCGGGCAGGTGGAGTTCGGGCGGTCACGTCTCGGCGGTATTCAGGTCAGGGCGCGCCTGCCTTTGTCTGAGAGCTATACCAATGAGCAGCAGCCAGACCCGCTGGCCATCGGCGATGCGACAAACCCATTGCGCGAACAACCCATCGCCGGGCGATCATGATCCGGGTTTTGATCGCCGATGATCATGCATTGGTCCGGACCGGCTTTCGGCTGTTGCTGGACGAACCCAGTGACATTGAAGTGGTCGCTGAGGCAGATTCCGGCGAGAAGGCGTACGCGTTGTATGGTGAGGTTTCGCCGGATGTCGTCATGATCGATCTGGCCATGCCGGGGATCGGCGGTATTGAAGCGATCAAGAGGCTTATTGCCCGCGATCCCGACGCAAGAATTCTCGCTTTGTCTGCCCATGAAGATATCAGTCATCCGAGGCGCGTTCTGCAAGCTGGTGCGCTGGGTTATTTGTCCAAGCGGCAGGCACCGGAAGTGTTGATCGATGCGATTCGTCAAATCGCCGCGGGGCGGCGGGTCATTGATCCGGAGTTGGCCCAGCAGATGGCAGTGGCCGGCTTAAGCGGGGGCAACAATCCTCTCGAAGAGCTTTCGGAGCGGGAGTTCGAGGTTTTTGAAAAACTCGCCCTGGGAAAAAGCGTCAGCCAGATTGCAGAAACCCTGAGTCTGTCTCCGTCAACAGTTGGCACTCACCTGTACAACGTCAAACAAAAACTGGGGCTCAACAATCAGGCAGAAATTACCTTGTTAGCCGTTCGTCACGGCGTCATTGAGCCCTGAATGCACGCAACGACAGCAGCGGAGCAGGTTGATGCGGTTGTGATTGGCGCTGGCGTGATCGGGCTGGCGACAGCGGCGCGCCTGGCCATGGCGGGCCGCGAGGTGATTATCCTGGAATCGCAAAATGCAATCGGGACGCAAACCAGTTCGCGTCATTCCGAAGTCATTCATGCGGGTATTTATTATCCGGCTGGTTCTCTCAAAGCCCGGTTCTGCGTGCGGGGGCGGGAGTTGCTTTATCAACACTGTGAGACTCATCAGGTGGCGCATCAGCGCTGTGGGAAACTCATTGTCGCAACCAATGCCAGCCAGGTTAAGACGCTGGAGCAGTTGCTGGCCAAAGGCCGTAACAACGGTGTGACCGAACTCGAGCTTCTGGAGGCTGGACAGGTGGCAGAGCTTGAGCCCGCTCTGTCTGCCCAGGCGGCCTTGCTGTCAAGTGCTACCGGTATTATCGATTCGCACGGACTGATGCTTTCTTTGCTTGGCCAGGCAGAGCAAGCTGGTGCGAGTCTGGCTTTGCTCAGCAAAGTGGTTGCTTTGGACCCGAATGATCAAGGGTGCCTGGTCCGAGTCGAAATGACCGAAAAAGGAGCGGTCGAGACGATGAGTCTGAACGCTCGCCTGGTGGTCAACTGCGCGGGTCACGGCGCACCGGATCTCGCGCGAACCGCGCAGAACAAGACGACCAGACCACCTGCTGCCGCTGCGCTGGCCAAAGGCAATTACTTTCGGTTTTCCGGGCGCGCGCCGTGTTCGCGCCTGATCTACCCCGTGCCTGAACCGGGCGGGCTTGGCGTACACCTGACGCTGGATCTGGGGGGGCAGGCACGGTTTGGTCCGGATGTTGAATGGGTCGACTGTGTTGACTATGAAGTCAGCCCGAACCGGGTTGAGCACTTTTATGAAGCCATCAGGAGCTACTGGCCCGGCTTGCCGGATGACTCTCTGGTTCCTGACTATGCCGGGATTCGCCCGAAAGTTGCGGTGAACGGAAAGATTGCCGATGACTTCATCATCCAGTCGCATGATGGCGCCTGCGGACCGGTGCTGATTCAGCTGTTTGGCTTTGAGTCGCCCGGGCTGACCAGCAGTCTGGCTATCGCCGAACATATCGGCGCGATGCAATAACCTCACTTAAACGGCTTCTTCTACTCAATGTTGTCGCAGGATGCTCGCTGATGTTTAAAACCTCTCTTCTTACAGTGAACAGGCCATCTGTCCTGGTCGTGTCACTCGCGCTTGCCGCCTGTCAGGGGGTCAATCAGAAAGTCAATCAGTATGATGCGGCTGCCGACAAATTGGTGGTTGATCACGTAGACAATTCCCAGGTGAACCAATCGATTAATCGTGGACTCGATTCAGCGGGGCAGGCCGTGACCTCTGTTTTGCCTGGCGTCTTACGGCCGCCACAGGAACGCCTGACCGCCGACGATTCTGAGTCTGCGGGTGAGTCCCCTGAGCCGCTTAGGCCAGGCGGAACAGCCGAAGCCCTTACTGAGAGCCAGCCTGCGGTGTTCAGTCAGACTTCGACTCCTGAGCTTGCCGCAGCCCCGGTGGTGGCCGAACAAAAAGCGCCGGATCTCGGCTTGACAGAAATGAGAGCAGCCGGGGTCACACTCAAGCGCTCCAACATCCGGATCGGTCCGGGCCTGGATCATGACATCATTGATACCGTGCCTGCCGGGACGCCGCTGACGGTGAGCGGCCGCACCGCAAACGACTGGCTATTGATTGACCGTCGCGGGGCGGCTTTTGGCTATGTGTCGGCCACCCTGCTCAGGCTGGCCGACTGACCCGGTCATGAGTTTGCCGAGTGAACCGTAATTTGGGCAAACGGAATTTCCCAGTCGTTTTCATTGCACAACGCGACGAGGCAGCGTTGAACCGCCCGTGAAATTCCGAAGTAGGCACTGGCGGCGTCGCCTTTCATTTTGATCACGATCAGATAATCAAGAGAGCTTGCCGCAGCCTCTTTGAACTCAACAATGACACCATTGCAGTGTTCACCCCAGTCGGCGCTTGCTGTCGCCGCCTCGACTGCATGCTTCATTTTTTCGGGGACTTCCGTCAGGCTGATAGCCTGATGGCTATACCCAATGCCGAAGGTCACCGCGACCGAGAAGCCATCGAGAGACAGGTTCGCCGGCGATGAGGCGTAAAAATCTGCGGTGCGGATATTGCGCAGACTGCCCACCTGACGGACCACAACCGTGTCCACCGTCTGCTCCTCAATCTGTGCCACTCCGCCATCGCCGAACCGAACAAAATCCCCCTGTCGGCAGGGAAACCAGGGTTCATCTGCCGGCGGACGCGACACCATGGACGTCAGGTTGTTTAGCGGTACCCGAACAAAACCCTTTAGTGCCGGGTTCATCAGAATCGCAAAAGCGTTCATTTCGCGGACTTGCATTGGTACGCCGTTATAAAGCAGGCGTTCCCCATCGCGTACTGATCCGAAGTCGAGTAGCAAACGAATTTCGTCGTAAAACTGCGGCAGAATCTGACGCAAGCCGATTGCCAGTGCCGCGATGATCAGAATGGATATGGCCAACAGAAAGACATCGCTGCGCAGGTAGAACGTCCCCAGTACAACCAGAATCATCAGAAGACCGGTAATCAGCCGGCTTGAGTAATACATGGCCCGATCGCGTCGGCGTTTCGATTTACGCGAAGAGGTGGTTTTGAGTCGTCGCATGATCAGCACGATCAGGCGGATGATCAGCCAGACGACGACAGCCGCAGCAAACGCAATGGCAAGCGTCAGGCCGCGGCCGGCAAAGAATTGTTCTAAGGCTTCGCTAATAATTTCCCAATTGGTCCGGCGATCTTCCTGTAGCGCCGCCAACTGAAACCGTGCGACATCAACCTGGTTTTCAAAGTCAGTGCGTCTGGAGCCCCAGGCATGCGCCATTCTCCTTAGTTCGGCCTTGACATCCTTGTCCTCAGTACTTGCCTGCAGGCTCGTCAGTGACTTGATCGCCTCGTTGGCAATATTGATCTGGGCCTCGGTCTGGGCAATCCGTTGACGGGTTGACTCAATACGCCTGGGCTTGTCGGTCAGGTCTTTCAGGCTTGCCAGAACCGGGCGGACTACTTCGAGTAACTCGGCCTGCCAGTTGTACGGTTTGTCGGGCTCGGGTTTAAGCGGCGAGATGTCCAATCCGCCAAGGGCAATTTGCTCGAAGCTCCGGCGCAATGTTGACAGTTCGCCCTGGAGTCGTTCCAGCTCTTGCGTCATGTTGGTACCCAGCCGGTCAGACGGAATGCCCTTGATTTCGTTCCGTAAGTCCGTCAGCTCTTTTTCGCGCTCAGCAATCTGGTCGTCCAGTTCACTGAGGCGGCGGTCGATCTTGAGCGCATTGAGTTTTTTGGCCGCGGCGGCGGCCTCTTCCTCTGACGGGGTGACTGGGGCAGATGTTGTCTGTAGTGCTGCAGGAGCCGTTTTGTCCTGGGCCTGAGCGACCGGGCTCAACACCGGGATCAGAAAAAGTGTGATTGCCGTAGCCATTGCCAGGGCATTTTTTGCGGCGATGGCAATCCTGGCGCAAGATCGCGAAGCCGTGCCAAAACAGGGTTTGGAAAAAGAGGGGTAGTTCGTCATCTCGGGCTACTGATTTTGAATGGGTAACGAGGGGTTGGCCTGAATCATATGATGTATCGTCAGTCCGTGAGGGGTTGATGATGCTCCAAAATCGACGATTCCTCCCTGTGGCAGGAGCTGCTTGATAAAATGACTTATTTTCACGCTTGTGTGCTATGACTGAAAACCGTTCCGCTGCTATTACTGTCGAGCACTACACCTGCACGACGGCATGTGCCAGCGGGCTGGCCGAACTGAACCACGCGATTACCGCCGGTCGCACGGGCCTGACCCCCAACCGGTTTACCGAGGCACCACTTGATACCTTTGTCGGTCAGGTTTCGGCGGCGGATTCTTCGCCTTTGCCGGCCGAGCTGAGTCGGTTTGACTGCCGCAACAACAGACTTGCATGGCTCAGTCTTCAGGCAGACGGTTTTATCGGCCACGCCCTTCGGGCGGTTGAGCAATTCGGGCCGCTGCGGGTCGGTCTGGCACTTGGAACGTCAACTTCCAGTGTTGGCGAAACAGAAGCCGCCTATCGTAGCCGCGATCAACACGGGCATTTGTTGCCGGAGCAAAAGCAACGCCCCGAAGTGCACACACCGCATTCGCTGGGTATCTTTGTGCAAAAAGCCCTCGGAATTGACGGACCCTGCGTGACGGTTTCCACCGCCTGCTCGTCCAGCGCGAAGGTTTTCGGCACCGCTGAGCGCTGGTTGCGACTCGATCTCGTCGACGCGGTCATTGTGGGTGGCGTCGATACCTTGTGTGAAAGCGTGCTGCACGGTTTCAATGCATTGCAGCTGGTTTCCGCAGACCCTTGCCGTCCGTTTGACCAGGATCGAAACGGAATAAACCTTGGCGAGGCTGGCGGATTCGCATTGCTTACCCGTCGATCCGGTTCGCTGCAACTGGTCGGGTACGGAGAAAGCAGTGACGCGCATCATATGTCGTCGCCACATCCGACCGGGGTGGGTGTGAGCAAAGCGGTCGCACAGGCACTGAAATTTGCCGGTTTAACTGGCGGTCAGATTCAATACCTGAACCTGCACGGCACTGCCAGCGTGAAGAACGATGCGGTCGAGGCGGCCTTAATTCAACATTGTTATGGCCCGGACCTGCACGCCAGTTCAACCAAAGGCTGGACGGCTCACACTCTCGGGGCCGCCGGTATTGTCGAGGCTGCGATCACCCTGAATGCGCTTGAGACGGGGGTGTTGCCTGGCACATTAAATTCTACCCGGATTGATCCGCAATGCTCAGCGCAGATTCGACTCGCCACCGAGCAACATGCTATCCGGTTCGCCGCGACTCACTCCTTTGGTTTTGGGGGTAACAACTGTGTGTTGCTCTTTGCAACCGGGGGCAATGCATGAGGCAGGTGTTCATTGACGGCTTCGGTTTCTGGTCTGAGTACATGCCGGGCTGGGAAGTCGCTCGCGAGGTATTGGCCGGGCGGCGGGAAGCGCCAGGCGAAAAAGCCCGGCGGCCGGGCCCGCAAAAACTCGCACCCGCTGAGCGGCGCCGCGCACCCGACACGGTATGTCTGGCGATGCAGTGCGCAGACGAGGCGGTCAATGCCAGTGGCCAGGCGGCAGCCGATCTGCCGTGCGTCTTTGCCTCCAGTCATGGAGATCTGCCGCTGACCGACTACCTGTGTGAGAGCGTTGTCACCGACGCCTCAACGATGTCACCTACCAAATTTCATAATTCAGTTCATAACGCACCGGCCGGGTATTGGACTATTGGCGCCGGGGCGCATGAAGCCTCAACTGCGCTTGCCGCCTACCATTCGACCTTTGGTGCCGGGTTGCTTGAAGCCCTGGTTTTGTGTGCTGCAGAAGAACGCCCCGTATTGTTTGTGGCTTATGATGTCGCCGCCACAGGGGCGTTGGCTGAAGTGACTTCAAGCGTCGGACTACTGGCCGTCGCGATGGTGTTATCGCCCCGGTTCTCGCCAGCGACGCAATACTCTGTCGATTGGTCCCTGGGCGCCGAAACCTCCCCCGGGCCCGCGAATTTGCCGGTCACGCCGGCGGCTCTCGCGCTTGCGGGCAATCCGTTGAAGAGCTGCCTGCCATTTTGCGAGGCATTCGCACGAGGCTCACGCGCCGCGATCGAGTTATCCGCCGGCCCGCGGCTCTCCCTGATGATCGACCTCCAACCTGGCAAACAAGCATGATGAGCAATGAGATTGTTGGCAGCCAGACCCCTGTTAACCGAAACGTTGATGTTGTCATCATGGGGGGAGGGTTGGCTGGTCTTACGCTGGCTTTGCAATTGCGTCGCCGGTTTCCGTCGCTGAGTATTCAGGTGTTGGAACGCCATGTTTATCCGGTGTCCGTCGCGGCTCACAAAATCGGCGAATCCACGGTGGAGATTGGCGCCCGCTATCTGGCGGATGTTCTCGATCTGAAAGAACATCTGGTTTCAAGCCAATTGAATAAATTCGGTTTTCGGTTTTTCTTCTCTGAGGGGCAGCGCGAGCTGAACAAGGTGACTGAGATTGGCGTGAGCCGTGCGTTGCGAACCCCCAGTTATCAAATCGATCGTGGTGTGTTTGAGAATTTTCTGGCTGATCACGTTCGCACCAACGGGATCGAGTTAATCGACGATGCCCGGGTAACCGAGGTCGGACTAATCGAGCCCGAACAGGAAGCCACTGCCGAACAAGCCCATCAGATCGAGTGGTCGCGGCAGTCCGAGTCGCACCGGACCAGCGCCAGATGGGTGATTGATGCGAGTGGGCGCGCCGGGCTCATCAAGCGCAAACTGGGGCTTGCACAAACCAACGATCACGCCGCTTACGCTGTCTGGTTTCGAATCAAGGGAACGATCAGAATTGACGACTGGGTGGATGACCCCGCCTGGAAGGCACGTTGTGACCCGCCTGCAAGATGGTTGTCCACCAATCATCTGGTTGGGGCCGGGTACTGGGTCTGGCTGATCCCCTTGTCTTCCGGGCACCACTCAATTGGTATTGTGGCTGACCCGCGTCATCATCCCATCAATCGAATGAACACTTTCGACAAGGCGATGGATTGGCTTGAGGAGTATCAACCGCGTTTGTTTGATGATCTCGACGGCCGTCGCGAGGACGTTATTGACTTTGTCAGCTTCAAGCGATTCTCCTATGGATGCAAACAGGTGTTCTCCCAAGACCGGTGGGCATTGACCGGCGAGGCCGGGCTGTTTCTTGACCCGTTTTATTCGCCGGGTACTGATTTCATCGCGATCAGCAATACCTTTATTACAGAGTTAGTGGCTCGCGACAACGCCCGGGAGCGCCTGGGCGCTCACGCTCATACGTATGATCAGCTTTACCAGTCGTTCTATCAAAGCACGCTGGCCTTGTATGTAGACCAATACGCCATTTTCGGTGACCCGGAAGTACTGCCGCGCAAGGTGATCTGGGACTACACCTATTATTGGGGGGTTCTGTCGCAATTGTTTTTTCAGGAGCGGCTTGCAGACCTGAGCATGCTGAGTCAATTGCGCGAAGAGTTGTCACATTGTCAGGCGCTCAATCTGGCCATGCAGCGTTTCCTGCGAGAGTGGTCAACCCTGAGCAACAAATCGAATCCCGCCGTGATGCACGACCAGGCATTGCTTCCCTGGTTTGCGCAGCTCAATGCGAGTCTGCTTGACCAACTCGATGCAGATCAGTTCAGGCAAAGAATCAAGGCGTCATCGCGGCAACTGACTCGTCTGGCCTGGGAGTTGGTTCAGAGGGCGACCGCCGATTACCCGTCTATTGACCCGACCGGCCTCAAGGCGGCGATTGCCGCGATGCCGGGCGCGACAGACCATCGCTTGTCAGACGCGGAGCCGTTACTCACCTTCTGAAAGTAAGACTGGTGATAGTAAGACTCGCGCTGGTCTTTTGAGCGCACCGGTCAGGCGTAGGGTTGTCTGCCCGTTTTTGGCCGCGCCGCGGCCTGGGCCCGGATCGCGTCGAAGTCTTCCGGGAGCGGGTGTTTAACGGTTCGCGGCCCTGCGTGACTCACCTGACTAGGGACGTCGTGACCGATGAGTTCGGCCAGTTGTTTGCTCGCCAGGAGTAGCCGATTCAAATCGATACCGGTTTGATAGCCCATGCATTCAAGCATATGCACAACATCCTCGGTTGCCACATTGCCGGTTGCGCCGGGCGCATATGGGCAGCCGCCAATGCCGCCCAGTGAAGTGTCAAGCGCTTGTGCGCCGGCTTCAATCGCCGCGACTGCGTTAATCAAGCCCATGCCACGGGTGTTATGAAAGTGGCCGCACAGAGGTAATGACGGATGCTTCTCGCTGGCCGTCTCGAAAATATCGGTTACCTGCGGTGGGTAAGCCATGCCAGTCGTATCGCACAAGGTAATCCCGGCAATCGGCAGTGCAGCAAATCGGTCGATCCACTGCTGCACGACCTGGGGAGCGACCTCTCCTTCCATCGGGCAGCCAAATACGCAGGATAGCGACACGTTCACTGGCACGTCCGCTTTCTCGGCATAACGAATGACCGATTCGAGTTGTGCAAAAGACTGCTCGCACGTCATTCTCAGATTGGTCAGATTATGCGTATCGGTGACTGACATCACGACATTGAATTCATCGACACATGACTCAAGCGCGCGTTCAGCGCCGCGGGCATTTGGCACCAGCGCGGTATAGATCAGATCCGGATGACGGCGAATCTGTTTCATCACGGCTTCGGCATCACGCAAGGCCGGAATCGCTTTGGGCGATGTAAATGAAGTCACCTCGATTTTTGCATAGCCGCTCAGGCTCAAGGCATCAATCAGGGCAACTTTGTCAGCCGTCTCAACAAACCGGTCTTCGTTTTGCAGACCATCTCGGGTGGCCACTTCATTGATTTTGATGGGACGGTTATTTGCAGGTTTCATTGCTTGTCCTTGCGTGCAGGCCATCCGCTGGTGTTCACGCAATCTTCAGTATGTTCGCCCAGTAGTGGTGCCGGATACGCCAGTTGTCCAGGGGTCGCGCTGAGCTTTGGGACGATGCCAGGCACTTTCAGCGTTTTCCCGCCCGAGGTTGTGGTGTCTACCAGCATATCCCGAGCCTGGTAGTGGGGATCGGCCGCGATATCGGCAACCGAATAGATCCGGCCAACCGGAACACTGGCGTCATCCATGATCTGCAAAACCGCCTCAATCGATTGCGTCAGAGTCCATTGCTTAATGGCATCGTCAATCAGCGCAGTATTGCGAACTCTGCCATCGTTGTGTTCGAACTCGGGATTGTTAGCCATGTCGTCCCGCCCGATCGCGGTCATCAGGCGTTTGAAGATACTGTCGCCATTGCCGGCAATCAAGACCCAGGAGCCGTCTTCGCAGGGATAAGCATTGGTTGGCACGATGCCGGGCAGGGCGCTGCCGGCACGTTCGCGCACCTCTCCGGTGACGTCATACTCCGGGAGCAATGACTCCATCACGTTGAAAACGCTTTCGTATAGCGCCACATCAACGAACTGTCCTTCCCCGCCGTTTGCCGTTCGGTGATGCAGCGCGGTCAGCACTCCGATCACGCCGTGAAGCGCGGCAAGCGTATCCCCAATGGAAACGCCAACCCGAACCGGCACGCGACCGGGTTCTCCGGTCAGATTGCGTAATCCGCCCATTGCCTCGCCTAGCGCTCCAAATCCTGGTTTTCGGCTGTAAGGGCCGGTTTGTCCGTAACCGGAGATACGCAACATAATCAGCCCCGGGTTTAGTTCGTGCAGGGCTTCCCATCCCAGGCCCCAGCCTTCCAGCGTGCCAGGTTTGAAATTCTCAATGACGACGTCGGCTTCCCGGGCCAGTTCTCGTGCGGCCGCCTGGCCTTCGGCGCTGCGCAAGTCCAGGCAAACTGAACGCTTATTCCGGGACTGTACTTCCCACCATAAGGAATTCCCGTCTTGCATGGTTCGCCATTTTCGGAGCGGATCTCCTCCGTTAACGGTTTCAACTTTGATGACATCGGCGCCGAAGTCACCCAATGTTTTGGCCGCAAAAGGGCCGGCAATAAGTTGGCCGAGTTCGAGTACCTTAATTCCCTGAAGAGCTTGCACGTGTCTTTCCCTATCTGTAGCAACAATCCCGTAAGGTTACCTGTGCAATCAAAACACGCGAAAAGAGTACTGGGGTATTGGGCCATTTCGCCGGTTCAGTTCGCGAATCCAATTGCCTGGACAGTTCAGCGCATGGACAGGACGTGTAAATCACGATACCCGGCAGTACCGACCGCTCAACGGTTCGCGGTGCGATTCTGGCGATAACGGCTTAGCGCCGCGCAACCACTTTTGTCAGACTGAAGTCGGGCAGGCCGACCGGGGAGATCGTAACCGGGGTCTGCCGTGTTTCGGTCAGCTTGCTCACCTCCGACGAGACAAAGAAGTCCAGACCTTTGTAAGTGACTCTGCCGGTGGATCTGAAGTCTGCGTTGCCAAGTAAACCGTCAACCAGAGCCTTGGTAAACGCGCCGTTCTGCCAGACGTCTGACTCCTCTGACAACTGTCCTGCCGTACTGGAGGCAAAAACAATCACGCCGTTTTCGGCCGCAGCAAGATCGTTGGCCAGTCGCGTCAGCTCACGTTTGGCGGTGCTGAACAGTCCGATTGCTCGCCCCGCATGACAGGTATCGACAAACAACAGGGCTTTTCCCTTGATTGTGCCAAGCGTGTTTCGCAGCGTGCTTTCGGGTACTGAGGTTGTGCTCAGACTTTCGTGTTTGCCATCCCAGGGCAGATAGTAGTATCGGCCGTCTGCCGCGTTGAGCCCGTGCCCGGCAAGGAACACAATGCCGACATCTTTTTCGGTGACCGACTCTCGCAACCAGGCCAGGCCTTGTTCAATACCCTGGCGGGACGCATCCTGATTCACCAGCAACCGGCTATTGATCTGGGAATAGAACTCATTGGGCTGGCTTGTAAACACGGTTGAGAAATCGCTCGCGTCCTTGGCCGCCAGCTCGAGACGATACTCTTGCCTTTGGTAATCGCTGACACCAATGGCCAGAATAAACAAACGGGGCTTGTCGCCGGCCGGCCGGGCCGCTCGTTGGGCGGCTGCTTCCACAATGGCGAGCGCGGCCGTTTGCTCGGCCGCGACACCGGTAACAACCGCTGGCGGCACTGCGGGTACCGGGGTCAGTGCTGCGGCCTGAATCACATTGGAGTTAACCGGTTTGATCACGGGCACCTGAAAGCTGAGTGGCTCGGACGCACCGGCGGCATTTTTCGCGATCACCTGAATCGTTGACCCGGGTTCGGGCGCCGGGACCGAAAGCGTCGTAATCGGTTGACCTGAGGTTGCCTGGCTTGAAGCGGTTGCATTGCCAACCGGCCGACCGTCAATACGAAGCTCCAGTGAGGCTGCTGCGTCAGAGCGCACTGACACCGGAATAGACACTTGCTGGTTAGCGAGAACCGGTGTCGCGAGGCTGCCTAGTTCAACCACTGGTGGTGTCGGTAATGGGGCGGGCTCAGCGGACACTGGTTGGCCATCCGTGGCATTCTCGGTTGACCGGAATCGATGTTGATCAAGCGCGACTGTCAACGCCTCGTGAATCTTGTCCGGTCGGTTGTACTTCTCCCGGAACCGGTTCAGGGAGAAATAGTCGGAAAGCGGGGCATCGTAACGGTTGACTGCCCACCCCGCCAATCGGTCGGCGCCGATATCGGCATCAAAAAAGCCATCCGCTGTCCAGATAACCCAGCGACCTTGCGCCATCAGGAACATCGACAAAAAGTTCTTCCCGTCGGCGGTCGTCCACCAACGCACGGTGCCGTCTGACTGCGTGGTTACGGCAACTTTGCCGTTCTCCGAAATATTGATGGCCCACACCTCGCCTGGCGCAAAGACATCCCAGATAACCTGGCCGTCGGTATTCAGTCGTTTGAATCTTTTACTGGTTCCCAGCAACGCGCCTGCTTTTTGCGGCAGGTAGGCAATCGACCGGGATATCTCGGCGCCCAACATCGGAATTGATTCGCCGAAAATTTTTGGCTGGCGCGTGTTCTGCCACTCGGATGAATCGAAAAATCCGTTCTTTATTTTTGGCGTTTCCAGGTCGCCCGGCGGGGAACCCAGAATGAGCTGCCGATCACTCACATCGAACCAGGCCGGTTTTTCGCCATTGGCAAAACTGACAGAAATTTTCGAGGCGTCAGCCGAAATTCTGAGATTTTCAGGGCCCCGGAAATCGGGCAGGTTGCCGCCCACACTTAGCATGACATGCTGGTTCTGGATGGTTCCCCAGGTGCCGTCGAATGAGGCATAGATTGATTGACTGGATGTCTGAATCAAGTCTGTTATGGAATTGCCCGCCACGATAGTCTTTGAGATGAATTCGCCGTTGCGAGCATCAAAAACGTAAAGAGCATGTTCGCCCTCTGTGGTGTATCGCGAACCACCGGCAATCAACTGGTTACCATTGCCGGACCAACTAACTGCCCGCATGTCGCCCAGACCTGAGTCGGGCTTCTCGATTTGCAGAACCTGAGCTCCGGTGTTGGCGTCGTATATCGTGGGCGCGCCCTGATCCTTTCTGGAGCCCCGGTATCCGACGGCAAGCAAACGATCGTCGGGGGAGAACGCGACCGAACGGGGATACGGGAATTGACTGGCAAAAGTCTTCAGTGGCCGAACCGTTTCCCCGTTGGACTGATAGAGTCGGATTTGCCCGTCATAGGCAGCCACGGCGAGCTGGCCGGTGCGTCCGGTATCAAGGCCGTAGCTGGGCGCGGAGAAACGTTCTTCATAGACGAGTTTGCCAGCGCGGTTAAATGCGCGAACACCGTGTGAGCCGTCATAGATGGCAAATATCAGCCGGCCGTCGCCGGCCCAGCGCAAGTCTTTCACATGGCCGGCACGGGCATCGATCGCAGACAGCAAGCGTCCGGTGGTCAACTGAAACAACAAGATTTGATGGCCGCGGTCAGGCCCGCCAGTTGTACCGCCGACAGCGATCAGATCTTCGCTGGGATGAATAGCGACTCCGTACATTCTTCCGGTTTCATCGCTGCCGACCTGCGGGCGCAGCACATGGCGTAGCGTCCCTGCACGGTAGTCCCAGATTCGGACAGTCTTGTCATCAGAGGCGGTGGCCACCAGGCTGAAGCGCTCGGAAACATCAATGCGCCGAACCGGTCCGCTATGGGCGCCCAGTTCGACCCGCACAAAACGATTCTGATCCTGTTGAGCCTGTTTTTGCTGGGCCTGTACTTGTCCGGTCGAGAACAAATAGACGAGCAGTAGCAAAGCGCTTAAGACGCTGGTTGCCGGCCGCCATAGCCGTGTCGAAGCCGCCCGATGCAGTTTGCTTGTCAATTCTGTTTTGTCTTTCATTCCATCCACATCTTGTTTGGGGCTTGCAGGAAGAGCAAGCATAGACGGTCTTGTGTAATCACGGGCTCCTTAGGTTTACAGGACTGTAAATTCAATCGAAATACCAAGTATGGGTGAGTAGCCTGATGGCTGAAATGCAGTGGTGCTGAGCTACCATGGCCGTCACAATATTTTTAAGTTCACAGAAACAGGGAGAAAGCTCGTCATGCGAATTGTTCGCTCCGTGCCGCATCAATCGGCAGCTCAGTCATCTTCATCGGGTTGGCGCTGGCTCGCAGGTTTGCTCGCGCTATCGACCCTGGCCGCCTGTGGCGGCGGTAACGATGACGACACGTCAGTCAGCAGCAATTGCAGACCCGGGCTAATCCAGGGCTTTGATCAAAAAGTCGGCGATGCACCAATCGCTTCGGTCAGCGTCCAGGAAGGTCAGGGCGGTGATGGCGAAGGCGGTGTTGGCGGTGGTGAGGGTAACGGCATTGGTGGTGCTGATGGCCAGTACCGAAATGTCGCAGTGACCGTCGAAACGGTAGACGGTAAAACCTACGGGCCGCTCAGCGTTGACGACACGAAAGGCATGGTGACCTACGTCCCCTGTAATGAGCCGTTGCCTGTGAAGGTAACGTTCGAAGGCAAAGCAGTCGACGCAACCTATTACGACGAAGGTCTCAAGCGCGACGTTTCATTTTTCAGCAAGCGCCGCATTGGCCTGATTACCGCGCTCGATACCAATACCGGCGTAACGCCGTTGAGCCATGCGCTTTATGAGCGGGCAATGGAAATCGGCCGGGTGCAAGGCAGCGCGGAAGGCTGGAAGAATCCGACAATCATCGGTCAGGCCCACGCAGAATTGCTGGCATTGATTAATGATCAACTCCCCAGTATCTATAGGGTTACTGACCTGCGCCGTCTGCCAATCGCCTTGAACGCGGACAATGACCGGGTTGGCTCCAACACACTGGAAGACAACCAGAACGGCGTGTACGGCGCGATTCTGGCAGGTCTTGCGAAGACCGGTACCACGACGCTGCCGGCCAGTACTGCGCCGGCGCTGGATCTGGCCGATGTCTTGATCGATGATCTTCGCGACGCCAAAATTGACCTCAAGTCTCCCGATGGCGTGGTGCTCAGTACTGCCGACAAACTGCCTTATACGTTCGAGACACTCTGGACCCAGGCGGCAGTCAGTACCGGTTCGACTGCACAAGAGAACGGTAACGGTAACCTGCAAAGCGACAAAGTGGTTATCGGCTACGTTCGGCATCGTGACGAGGGCATGGGCGGCACCGTCGAAACCGAATACATCCTGACCTCCAGCGGCGAGCTGATTACCAATCTGAATCCTGATGTTGGTGGTGGCAATGTGCAAAGACCAGCCGACGGGATTCGTTTTTCCCAGTTGTTGTTCTTTGCGGCAGACCAACCGGTAGCTGCTCTGCGTCGCGACGGTAAAGGTGTGTTGATGTTTTCAAACCCGGCTGACGGTAGTGCTTCGTTCGAAGTGCCGGCGCCGGGTGGTAAGACTTTTGTTGAGTTGATGGACGGCGCCAGCGCTGTGGTTCGGGTTTCGGACGGCAGTCTGATGCGATTCAATGGCGGCAGTAACAGCTTTGTTAACGAGCCGACGCCGCCTGGAGTTATCAATTTCACTTTCCGGCCCGAGTTCGCCGGCGCGCTGCCCCCGGGTGGCGATACCGAGTTGGGTGCGGATCCGAACGGAGATGACAACAACGGCTTGTGTATTGGTGCTTCGCTGGATGGCAAAGTCAAGTTGTGGCGGCCGGTGTTCGCGCCAGGTGAGCAGGTGGCGGGTCTGGATCAGACCATAGAAGACATTGTTCAGGTCAGCAGTGATCAGGTCGTCAGCCTTGGCCTGCGCAGCGACGGCGCATTGTTTCATCTTGATGCCAACCACTCGGTGTTGTTCCGCAATCCGAATGGCTCAGTCGCGACGGAGCTGGACGGTGACGAGACTCGCGAGTTGCTCACGCCGGCGGCTGACCCCTTGCTGATCACGGCTCCCCGCATGTGCTGGACCCGGGCGCCATACGTGATTGGCTGTGACGGCAGCGTCTATGAAGTGGAGTATCCGAAGTTTGCGGATGCGACTGGCGCGGTACAAGGTGCTGGTCCGGTGACTGGCATTACCAAGTTGCCCATTCCGTCGCCGGTCTGGCGTACCCGCGCCAACCGTGGCGATGATCTGGTTTTCATTGGCACCGACGGTAAAGTCTACGAGGCCGACGGCACTGCTTTGACACTGCCTTTGTAAGCGCCGGCAGTTGAATCCGTCCTCGACGGTATTGACGATGAAAAAGGCAGGGTTTGTCTGCCTGACCGCCGGATTGGGGGGCGTTGGCTGAGGCTACAGTCAGCTAACATCCCCTCAATAAGGAAGGCGCTCTGATGAGTGACATCGCTGCTGCGGCCGCGGCTGCCAGCCAGAACGGCAAATTCCATCTCGGTTGCGGCTCGCTTATTGCCGAAGGCTTTGTCAACGTCGATGAAGACTTTGGCGATATTTCATCCGAACTCAAATCGGGTGCTGTCTACGCGTTGCAGGAAAAGCCGAACACCTACGTGATGAAACACGATTTGCGGGACGGCATCCCGGCGCTGCCAGATTCGCTGGACGTGATTTATCACTCGCATTTTCTTGAACACCTGACCCGAGAAGACGGCCGGAGTTTCCTGGCGCAGTGTTACCGCTGCCTGAAACCCGGTGGCGTGATGAGGCTGGTCGTGCCAGACCTTGAACTCTGGTGCCGGAACTATATCAACGACAAGGATCAGTTCTTCGACTGGTACAAAAGCACCTATCTCGGTAGAGAAAATCCGGCCTACCAGACCAATGCCCAGATATTCATGGGCATGATCTATAACCACGGCCACCAGATGGCCTACGATTTCAAGACGTTGGTTCAGTTGTTACAGGACGCGGGATTCGTGAATATCAAGCGTTGTGACTGGGGCCAAAGCGAAGAACTGTCCGGGATCGAAAAGATTGAAGACTCTCAGCCAGGATTCAGCAGCCAGCGGCGGCATGAGAGCCTGTTGATTGAGTGCGAGCGCGCTGGCGTCTGAATAGACGAACGGATAGGCGAGCAGCTGCAGGGGAAGTGGTGGCCAAGGGCGGAATCGAACCACCGACACAAGGATTTTCAATCCTCTGCTCTACCAACTGAGCTACTTGGCCACGTCAGGCTTAGCTTTTTGCTTGAGGCTTTCTGCATCAAGCTCTCTGGAAAAGCAATTTCCAGAAAATCGCAATGTCCAGAAAATCCTACCTGTCGCTAAAAGAGCCAGCGGATGACACTTAAACAAAGTGTCGCTGGCCCTGCGAAAAGCATTATAGCACTGTGCAACCTATAATGATTCTGTGAGAGCAATCAAAACAGAAATCGCGGTAGTGGGGGCCGGTATTGTCGGGCTCTCGGCCGCACTGAGCCTGGCTCAGGCAGGCCTGAAAGTACTGCATATTCGCCAGGCCGAGCCTGCGCCGACGCCGCCCGCACCTGATCGCCCCTTTGACCGGCGGGTCTACGCTATTGCGCCGGCATCCCGGGCATTGCTGGAATCGATGTCTGTCTGGCAGTCATTGCCGCCTGACCGGGTTGCGCCTGTTTACGATATGCGTGTATTTCCGGCAACGCATCAAGAGGCGCAGGAATTGCACCTGAGTGCTTATGAGGCGGGGTGTGAGGCTCTGGCCTGGATTGCCGAGTCCGAAGCATTGATTGCCGTCCTGGAGCAGGCGCTGAGTTTTGCGCGGGTTAAGTCGCACATCGGAACTGTGGTTTCGCTCGATCCTGACGCCGGGCAACACTATTCAACCTTGACGCTCGCTGACGGGCAGACCGTCCAGGCCGGGCTGGTCGTGGCGGCCGATGGTGCGGGTTCGCCGCTACGTGGATTGGCCGGTATTGCCCAGAGCCGTAAACCGTACAACCAGAAGGCACTGGTTGCGCCACTGGCGCTCGGGCTGCCGCATCGCGACGGCGCCTGGCAATGGTTTGGCGACCACGGGGTTTTAGCGGTTCTGCCACTGCCACGGCATGCTTCTCTGGCCGGCTCCCACCTGCCGGCGCTTGATCCCGATACGGGAGGGCATCGGGCCAGCCTGGTGTGGTCGACTCATACAGAATTTGCCGAGCACATGCTCGCTCAGCCGCCTGCGGCGCTTGGCGAGGCACTGACGGCGTTGACTGGGCGCCGCCTCGGGGAGATCCAGGTGCTGGAGCCTGCCGTGGGCTTCGATTTGCGTTTATGCCGCTCAGCTTCTCTGATCGCAAACCGGCTGGTGTTGGTAGGCGATGCGGCGCACGTGATTCATCCGCTGGCCGGGCAGGGCCTGAATGTTGGCCTGGCAGATGTTGCGGTGCTGGCCCGGACGCTCAGTCAGGCCCGCAGCCATTATCGAAAAGCTAGTTTTGATGCTGGCAGTCCATTACTACTGCGCCGCTACCAGCGCTACCGGGCTGAACCGATTGCCGCAATGCAGCAAATTACCGACTTGCTGAGCAGGGCATTCGACCCTGGCCAGCAATTGCTGCCATCATTGGGCGAATTGCCGCGCGCGCCGTTTGAAGCCCTACGAGATGCTGGCTGGGCGCTGGCGTCGCAAAATCGGTTCCTGCGTAAGCAGTTTGTCCGTTACGCTACTCAACAGTTTTAGGTTTCGCTTGAGTCGTGATTCCGTATCTTCCCCAACAGCCGCTAATTTCGCGGGCAACCCAGAGACAAATATGATCCAGTTCGTTCGCCGGCAAGGTGCCGCCATTGTCGCGATTCTCCTCGCAGCCGTTGCCTTCTCGGGCCTGGTGGTTTCAGCTTCCGCGCAGTCAAGCCAGCCCGCGGCGCCAGCCAGCGTTCCGGTAGATGCCGCGTTGGCCGAGAAAATTCGTTCCACGATTGGTCAATGGACCAAAGGGCGCTACAAGGTTGAAGAGGTTCGCTCCACGCCAATCGACGGATTGCTCGAAATCCGCATTCAGAACGATTTATTTTTTGTCGATGAGTCGGCGCGCTATATCCTGATTGAAGGGGAGATGGTTGATATTGCCAACAGCCGCAACCTGACGCGCGAGCGGATGGAACAAGTCATGGCAATCAAGTTTGAAGACTTGCCGGTAGATCGTGCCGTCAAACTGGTCAATGGCGATGGTAAGCGGGTGGTCGCCTTGTTTGAAGATCCTAACTGCGGTTATTGCCGCCGCTTGCGCGCCGACCTCATGAAGATCGACAACATTACGGTCTATACATTCGCTTTTCCGATCCTGGCCGCCGATTCCGATACCAAGTCGCGTCAGGCTTTGTGTGCTGAAGACCCCTCAGCTGCCTGGAACAGACTGATGCTGGAAGGGGTTGCGCCTGACAATGACGGTAGTTGCCAAAACCCGGTTGCAGAATTCAAGGCCCTGGGGGAGCGCTATGGAATTCAGGCCACCCCAACCATGTTTTTCCCGAACGGCGTTCGTTTACAAGGCTATGCACCGCCGACCCGTTTTGTGGAAATGCTGAACAAAAACCAGGTTGCGCCAGCATCCTGAAGGCTACGGATTAGTCGTCCAGGTCTGCCTGCAACACCGGCAGGCGACCGGGTGGTTGCCTGCCTTTCGGCCACAACAGCCACAGTTGCATAGGGTGACGGAGCCGGCCGGCCTGGTCGCCGGCGCTTGCTCCGGTGCCGGTAAACAAGTCCGCTCGCACCGCGCCGCGAATCGCGCTGCCCGTGTCCTGGCTGACAGTCAGACGTGCCATCTGGGGCTGACCGTGCCTGGTCTTGGAGGTCAGATAAAACAAATTGCCTGCCGGTAGGTATTTCGGATCGGTTGCCACGGACCGCCCGGCAGTGAGGGCGACTCCCAGACTGCCGATCGGTCCTGCAATTGTATTGCCCAGGGCTTGTTTCGGCGCCGGCAGTTTCCTGAAAAAAATATAGCGCGGGTTCAGATTCATAGTCGCCTCGGCCTGATCGGGGTTGTCGGCCAGCCATTGCCGAATGGCTTGCGCGCTCATGCTGGAACGGGCGATTTCACCGCGTTCAATAAGTGGACGGCCGATTGCCACATACTCGTGCCCATTGTGTCCGGCGTAACCGATCCGCAGCAGAGTTCCGTCGCGTAACCGGATGCGCCCGGACCCCTGAATGCTCAGAAAGAATGCGTCGACAGGGTCATCGAGCCAGGCGATAACCCTGTCGGCCATTTCGGACCGCAGGCCAGCCGAGTCTGCCGCGGTCTGCGCCGGCTCCAGGTGAAGCCGGCTCAGTTGCTCCCGGGTTGCGAATGGCAGGCGCTTGCCCAGCTTGTCCGGGGGGGCGTAGAGCGGGGTCTGACCCGGTAGCTCCCGGCGGAGGCTGCCAGCGAAAACCGGTTCAAAGTAGCCGGTCAGCAAGCCGCGTGCGCCGCCACGATCGGTTGTAATCGCCCAGGCGTCGAACCGGTTGCTGATCCAGCGTCGCAAGTCGGTATCGCTGGTGGTATCGGTTGCCAGCGCTGGCAGTGCCCGTAACTCGCGACAAAGCTCGGGCCATTGGCGTCCGACCCTCTCCGGGTGTGCACATTGAGCGGCCAAGGCCGTTCGCAAGCCCAGGGCAGAGTCTTCGCTCCAGGCGGGCAGAAGCGCGGCAGACCGGGGGCCGGCAATCACCCAGGGTTGTCCCTGGCTGGCCCAGGTGCAGGCGGAGGTAAAACAGATCAGAGCCAGCGCCGCGGCAATTCTTGCCAGACTGCGCCGCAGGCGCGGGAGAGGCGGCGGTAGAATCATTTCAAACTGATTGCCGGGTGGGGTTTTTATGTGGGTGATATATCTCGAAGCGGCGGGTGTGCTGCTGCTGGTCATAGCATTTGTCTGGTGGGTCATGCGCGGGACCAGAAAGTAATCGTGTCGGGCGTCATTAATGCAAAGACCTCGGCACGCTGAGCGCAAACATCGGAATGTCAACATCGAAGCGGTGGCCGTCTTCGGCGACAAAGAAGTAACTGCCGTGCATTGACCCGTTTGCCGATCGCAGCTGACTGCCGCTGGTGTATTCAAACTGTTCACCTGGCTTGATAAGTGGCTGGTGTCCTACCACTCCCAGGCCTTTCACCTCAGCAAGCTGACCGGCGACATCTTCGATGATCCAGTGGCGGCTGATCAGTTGTGCTGCGACGACTCCTTCGTTCAGAATACTGACGGTGTAGGCGAATGCGAACTGATCATCGTCGGGGCTGGACTGGTCACGCAGATATTCAGTTTTAACCCTGATCTCGAAATGATATTTTCCTGCTGCTTCAGTCATGCGTTTACCTCGTGAATTCTCCGCTGCGTATCTTAGCTGTCAAACCGCCCGGTATGATGGCCAACTTGTTTTGATCTGAGGAAAGTCATGGCTGATTACTCATCGCCCGAAAAACGTGACCTGTTCGCGGGTGGCAACCCCTGCATTATCGCGCCAAGCATTTTGTCAGCTGACTTCGCCCGGTTAGGTGATGAGGTTCGCCAACTCGAAGCCTGTGGCGCGGACTGGGTTCACTTTGACGTGATGGACAATCATTACGTGCCCAACCTGACCATCGGCCCGATGATCTGCGAGGCTATCCGGCCGGTCGTCTCTTTGCCAATCGATGTGCACTTGATGGTGGAGTCGCCTGATCGCCTGATCGGCGATTTCATCAAGGCGGGCGCTGACAACATTACGGTCCACCCGGAGTCGACCCGACACCTTGACCGGACGTTGCAGCTTATTGCGGACGGCGGGTGTCGCGCCGGGGTGGTTTTGAATCCGGCAACGCCGCTCAGTGTTCTTGATCACATCATGGAGCGGGTTGATCTGATTTTGTTGATGTCGGTTAATCCGGGTTTTGGCGGACAGAAGTTTCTACCCTCTGTATTGCCGAAGTTACGTGCAGTCCGGGCCCGAATCGAGGCGCATATGTCCGCTGGCGGCCAGCCGGTCCGCTTGCAAGTGGATGGCGGTATCAACCAGAACACAATTGTCGAGGCCGCCACAGCAGGCGCTGATGCGTTTGTTGCCGGATCGGCTGTTTTCTCGGCAGGTGATCCTGATGCCGGGTACCGCGAGATCGTTACCACGCTCAGGGATGCCGCGCTCACTGTGGCGCGTTGATCTGAGAGAGCGTCTGATGAGCAAACTATTCAATGTCAAAGCGGTGCTGATCGATCTCGATGGCACCTTGCTCGATACCATCGCTGACCTCGCCAGCGCCGCCAATTTGGTGCGAACCGAATTTTCGCTTCCAGAGTTGCCGCTCGAACGCATTGCCAGCTTTGTCGGCAAAGGTGCCGATGTCCTGGTGCACCGGGCGATGACCGATTCGGCCGACGGCCAGTTGGCTGAAACCGAATTCGCAGTGGCCCGGGCAACTTTCGACCGACACTACACCCGCGAGAACGGTCGGTCGGCCAAGCCTTATGCTGGTGTTCTCGCAGGCCTGACCGCGATGAAATCAGCGGGGCTGCGGCTGGCCTGCGTGACCAACAAACCGCAGGTGTTTACGGACCCCTTGCTGAAGCGCCAGGAAATGGACGGCTTTTTTGAGCTGGTTGTGGGCGGTGATGCGCTGCCGCGCAAAAAGCCTGACCCGCTGCCACTGCTGCATATAGCCGAGCGGTTCGGCCTGCTCCCGGCTGAGTGCCTGATGATCGGAGACTCGATCAACGACGCCCAGGCAGCCCGGGCGGCGAAGATGCCGGTGCTGCTGGTGCCTTACGGGTATAACGAGGGGCACGATGTTGCACAGCTTGATTCCGATGGTATAGTCTCATCGTTGGAACAAGCGGCCGCACTTGTAACAAGCGCTGGCTCCCAACCCGGCGGCACCTAACCGGGTAGCGACTAACCCTAGTACGAAGAATTAAGCATTCAGTACCAAGCATGAAGACTCAATCCTGGAATTATTGGCGGTGTGGAGGCAGTAGCGGGCGATGGCGTTGCTGTATCTGCAATAGCCGTTTGCACCACGACGCTGTAACAAGCGTTCGGTCGTGGCGCTGATTCGGGATTTGTAAGTCCGCCCCAACGGATGATTAAGCCAATTACTGGCGTCGGGGTGTTAGTGCTTTCAGGCAGGTCAGAATCTGCCTCTTCTGACAAATCACTGATCAGCGTTTGAAGCCTACAGTGCTTCAAAGCCGTTCCGCGCCCATGACCGCGCCTCAAACTCCGATTGTGATGCTCTCCCTGGCACCGCTAGCAATGCTAAGACGCAACGGTTGCCTTATTTTCCGGTTAGGCCGGTGATGATCACCAGATCAACCAGCCGACGACACAGGTTATCCCCATGACAGAGATTGAATTCGTAGCATTGGCCGCCGAGGGCTACAACCGGATTCCCTTGTTGGCAGAGCATCTCGCCGACCTTGATACGCCACTTTCCATCTATCTGAAACTCACCGAAGGTGGCTCGCGGGCTAACTCCTTCTTGTTGGAATCGGTTGTTGGCGGCGAACGGTTTGGCCGGTATTCATTTATCGGTCTGCCCGCCCGAACCCGAATCCAGTCGACCGACGATCAAATCGAAGTACTCCGGGATGGCGAGGTCGTCGAGCGCCATCAGGGCGACCCAATCGAGTTCGTGCGTGATTTTCACAATCGCTTCCGGGCTGCGGTGAGACCGGGCCTGCCGCGCTTTTGTGGCGGACTGGCCGGCTACTTCGGTTATGACTTGATTCGTTTTGTTGAACCCAAGCTGGGCGTGAATCAGAAACCGAACCCGATTGGCACGCCCGATATGTTGTTTCTGCTGGTCGATGAACTGGCCATCGTCGATAACCTCCATGGCAAGTTGTATCTGCTTGTGTATGCCGACCCTTCTCAGCCCGAAGCCTATGGGCAGGCAAAGCGTCGCCTGCGCGAACTGGATGCCAGGCTGCGCCGCGCGGTTGTCCCTCCACCGCTCGACTCGCAAGCCGATACTGAGAGCATGCTGACGCGGGACTTCCCCCAGGCGGACTATCTGGCAGCCGCCGAACGTGCCCGCGAATACATTATTGCGGGCGATCTCATGCAAGTGCAGATCGGGCAGACGCTGCGTCAGCCGTTTCCGCATTCTCCATTGTCGTTATATAGAGCATTGCGCTCGGTGAACCCGTCGCCCTATATGTATTACTACGACTTTGGTGATTTCAATGTTGTCGGCGCCTCGCCGGAGATTCTGGTGCGCCAGGAACAAGTCCCGGTTACGGATGATGACTTGCCGGCCGTGCAGGCTTGTGCGGTCGATGGGCAGGTGCGCAAGGTCACTATCCGTCCGTTGGCCGGAACTCGCAAGCGGGGCATGTCGCCTGCGCAGGATAAGGCCTTGGCCGAGGAGTTGCTGGCGGACCCCAAAGAGCGTGCTGAGCACTTGATGCTGATTGATCTGGCGCGCAACGATGTTGGCCGTATTGCGGTAACGGGAACGGTCAAGGTGACCGATCAGATGGCGATTGAAAAGTATTCCCATGTCCAGCATATTGTCAGCAATGTTGAAGGTGTTCTGCGCACGGATCTTGATGCAATCGACGTGTTCCGGGCCAGTTTTCCGGCTGGCACTTTGACTGGGGCTCCCAAGGTCCGGGCGATGGAAATCATCTCGGAGCTTGAGCCAACCCGGCGTGGCTTATATGGCGGTGCGTGTGGGTATCTAAGTTACTCAGGCGATATGGACGTTGCGATCGCGATTCGCACCGGGGTGGTGAAAGATCAAACCCTGTTTGTTCAGGCAGCCGCTGGCATTGTTTACGATTCGATTCCCGTCAATGAATGGCAGGAGACTGAATCCAAAGCCCGGGCCTTGGTTCGCGCCTCGGAGTTGGTGCAGGAGGCGGCGGCTGGCAATGTTTGACAGACGGTTAGCACTACAGCGGGTCAGCCAGCAACATCGTCCAGTAAGTACTATAAGTGTTGCTCTGATTGCCGTTAACCAGCGCTATGGCAAATTCGCTGACACTCGCACTCATGATGTTCCGGCAATGCCCCGGACTGTTCAGCCAGCCGTCGATAACGGCTTGCAGGCTCGGGTATCCCGCCGCGATATTCTCAGCAACCGCTCCCCAGATATAGCCGGCATTGGTCAGCCGATCTCCCGGACTGGTGTCGTTTTCGCCAGTGTGATCGAAAGTCTCGGTTTGCTGCATCCACTCACTATGCCCCTGGGCCGCCAGCTCGGCTTTCGCGTCCCAGACAAGTGCTATCTGAGCCGGCATAACGGTATCTCCACAGTTGCGTTGCACCGAGCGCGCCTCGGTAATGCGTTGCACGGCTTCGTCAATAAAACCCTGGTCAGTGCCGGGCAGGCCCGAGCCGTCGCCAGTGCTGCCAACACTCGTATCGGGTTGTTGCTCGATAGTGCCGGCATCTGCATTGTTGCCCGAGTTGTCACCGGCCGGGTTAGAACTCTCATCACCGCTACCGCAGGCCGTGATAACAACCGTCAAAAACAGAGCAGACAGAAAGCGCAGGGTTCTGGTGGTATCTGGGATGATTTTCAAAGCGGTTCCAGTATTGGAAATGTCTGGCGGCACGATAGAACATTATTGATCGGAATGACGACAGGTTCACTAAGGATAATAAAGGGTGGGTCACGATGAAAATACTCATGATTGATAACTATGACTCATTCACCTACAACCTTGTTCAATATCTGGGCGAACTCGGTGCCACGGTTGTGACGGTTCGTAACGATCAGACTGAATTGTCTGAACTAGCCGCGCTTCAGGCTGATGGGGTTGTGGTTTCGCCCGGGCCGTGTACGCCCAGAGAGGCCGGCGTGTCCCTAGAGGCCGTTCGGTTCTTTGGCGGCAAAGTGCCGGTATTGGGAGTTTGTCTCGGCCATCAGGCGATTGGCATGGCTTTCGGGGCCACGCTCGGGGCGGCGCGACAAGTCATGCACGGCAAGACAGACCGGATCCGGCACAACGGACAAGGCGTATTCGCCGAGTTGCCGGATCCGCTTACAGTCGTGCGCTATCACTCGCTGGCGCTGAGTGATTTGCCTTCCGAGCTGACCCTGACCGCATGGAGCGATGACGGCGAGATCATGGGGATCAGACATCACGCCCTGGATATTGAAGGGGTGCAGTTCCATCCCGAGTCAATCGCTTCAGAGGCGGGCCATCAAATGTTGAATAATTATCTGGACCGTGTTCGTAAGGTTGCCGCTAAGCCGGCCACCGTCTGAGCCGAACCAGAGCAATCAAAGGAGAGCGTTATGCCGATTACCCCCCAGGAGGCCTTGCAACGCTGCATAGAGAGCCGGGAGATTTTTCCGGACGAAATGGAGCAATTGATGCGCATGATCATGAGCGGTGAGATGTCCGCCATGATGTCCGCCGCCATTCTGACCGGCTTACGGGTCAAGAAGGAAACGATTGGCGAGATCACGGCCGCTGCCCGCGTCATGCGCGAGTTCGCTCATACGGTTGAAATCGATGGGGGGCCCCATTTCCTGGATATTGTCGGGACTGGTGGCGATGGCTCGCATACCTTTAATATTTCAACGGCTTCAATGTTCGTTGCCGCTGCCGGCGGCGCGAATGTTGCCAAGCACGGTAATCGCAGCGTCTCTTCAAGTTCTGGCAGTGCCGATGTCCTTGAGGCGCTGGGCGCGAACATTATGCTCACGCCTGATCAGGTCCGGGCCAGTATTGAAGCCACGGGTCTCGGTTTCATGTTTGCACCAAGCCATCATCCGGCAATGAAAAACGTTGTTCCCGTTCGCAAGGAAATGGGTGTGCGAACCATTTTTAATATTCTGGGGCCTCTGACGAACCCGGCTGGCGCGCCGAATCTCTTGCTAGGGGTGTTTCATCCGGATCTCGTTGGCATTCACGTGCGTGCGCTGGAGCGCCTTGGCGCCAAGCGGGCAATGGTCGTCTGGGGTAAAGACGGCATGGACGAGATTTCACTCGGTGCGACCACGATGGTGGGCGAGCTGCGCGATGGCAAAGTGACTGAATATGAGATTCACCCGGAAGACTTTGGCTTATCGATGCAGAGTCATCGGCAGGTAATCGTTGAGAATGCCGATGAGTCCCGCCAGATGCTGATTGATGCTTTATCCGGAGCCAACACGACGGCCAGAGACATTGTCGTGCTAAATGCCGGCGCCGCGCTGTATGTGTGCGGGCGGGCAGAGACTGTCGCTGACGGCATCGCCCGTGCCAGGTCTTTGATCGAGACCGGCGCGGCGACTGCCAAGCTAGAGCAATATCTTAAATTCTCGACCTCATTGCCGGGATCCGACTAAGCTGATGAAGACGACCGATCCAGACCGTAGCGATATTCTGACCCGAATTCTATCTGTCAAATTACAAGAGATTTCGGCGGCCCGTCAGCAGACTTCTACCGGCGCGATGAGCGAACTCGCCCGTGAAACCCTCGCCGATTCCTCGGCTGCAATCTATCCGCGCGGGTTTGAGCGCGCGTTACGGGATCGGGCGCAAGCGGGTCGGTCGGGCGTGATTGCCGAGATCAAAAAAGCGAGTCCGAGCAAAGGGGTTTTACGAGAGCCTTTTGAGCCCGAGCTGATCGCGCGCAGTTATGAAGCGGGCGGTGCGGCTTGCTTATCCGTGCTAACCGATGAGCAATTCTTTCAAGGTCATGAGCGCTATCTTAAACAAGCGCGCGCGGCGTGCGGCCTGCCTGTAATTCGCAAAGACTTCATTGTGGATACCTATCAGGTAGATCAGGCCAGGGCGTGGGGGGCAGATTGTATATTGCTGATCGTCGCAGCGCTGAGCCCACCAGATCTGGTCGCTCTGGAGTCACACGCGCTGGATCTGGGCATGGACGTCTTGATTGAAGTTCATGACGCTGACGAATTGGAAACCGCTCTGACGATGCAAAGCGGTCTGGTTGGCGTGAACAACCGAAATCTGCGCACATTCGAGGTCAGTTTGCAGAACACGCTCGATTTGCTGGGCCAGATGCCGGCAGACAAACTTGTCGTCACCGAAAGCGGTATTTTGTCCTCCCAGGATGTCGCGACAATGCAGCGCGCCGGCGTGAATACTTTTCTGATCGGGGAAGCTTTTATGCGCGCAGATGACCCCGGGGCCGCGCTGCGCGCGTTGATCGGCGAGTGAGCAGGCTTACATGGCAGCCGAGCACCAGTCGGGCACCCGGCCATCCGGATTAGCCAGGTCGTAGAGTGCCAGGTTCCGGCAGCGGACCGAGCCGGTGGTCGGACTGCCGTCATCGAAAGAAATGTCAATTGTGCTCATAATCTTGTGCGTGACGCCGCGCGGGTCGTAACCCATGGCCGGGTTGTTACCCGCCTGAGTGTAGTAGTTCTCCCAGCGAGCCGGTGAGGCCAGACCGCCAAACGCAGTGCGTAAGCCTTCATTACCCGAACCCGAGATGAATCCGGAGACTCGCATGTGATGGAGAGCATTGCAGTTTTCGCCGGCATTGGCCACGCCCGCAGCCTGGCAGTTTGAGCCGTATGCAATCAATCCGTCACCGTTGCCGTTTGTGACGGCCGGATTGGCCGTCGGGAATCGGTTGGTCGCCTGATTGTCATCGCCCGGACTTACCCTGTAGCGGTCTTGATAGGCATAGAGCGCGGCTGCGGTTTCGCGACTCATATTGTAGGTTGACTTGACCTTGGTGTTAAAAATCAACTCCTGGCCTTTGAGTACCGCGCCAAGGAGCAAACCGACGATCACGAGCACAATGGCGATTTCCACCAAGGTGAAACCTTGTTGTTTTTGCGGTCGTCGTGAATTGGTGATTTTCAAGGTGGGTTTGCTTCTCATTTCATACTCCGTGGTGGCAGGGGCGAGCCCCGTTTGCGGCAGGTTCATGGCTGCTATGAGGATTGTCGGCATGGTGGGTAACTTATTGAGGCCTCTTGTCGGCTGCCAGGCGCCGTTCGATATCGCGCAAATCCTGCATCAGTACGGCAAGCGCTTTTTGGTCTTTGATATCGCCGTGAGCGATCAAGCCGCCGACTAAGGCGCGGGCCTCCTCAAGTTCATCGGCGTCGGATTGCAGGAAACCCTCCATCTGGCGGGCCCAGGCCGGGATTCGAATCGATGGGTCAGTCTGGCGCAGACCTGCGGCCAGTGTTCTCGCGAGCGCGGCATCGTCAAGCTGATGACGGGCGATCTGTACGGCGTGGGCCAGAGCAGGCCAGTGTGCTGCCGGCGATATTTCATGACGTTCCAGAATCCAGGTCAACATCGATCGCGAAGTCATTGGTGCAGCCTTCTCAGCGAAAAATCGACTTGCCAGGAACGTCGGGTATGCGGAATCCGGTTGTAACTCGGAAGAGAGTATCAGCCATTGTTGTAGTCGCTCAAGGTTAAGGCGATTGATCGGAACAGAACGACCAGCCTGCGCATCGAACGATTGCGCATAAAGCGCAGCGGCGGTTGCCGCGGCACGGTCTTCTCCCAGGCTTGCCAGGCGAAGCGCCATCCGGCCTGGTACATCGGCCGCTTCAGTTTGCGCCCGCCAGCCTGAAGACTGGTTGCTGTTAAGCCAGAATTGCGCGGCCAGGGCAAGCCCAAGTCCAATCATTGCGGCGCGTTTCGGCCTGGCGTACTCAGTCCAGATCACGCGAGAAGTCCACAACACAGACAAGCAAGAGAATGGTGATCGATACGCCCGCTTGCGCAGCATTGCCGGCCAGAGATGTCATGAAGCTCTGGTCAGCCACCGGCCCCAGTAACCATTCAGTGGCGGTGAAATTACCCAGTCGGGGTAGTCCGTTGGCCAGCGCGCTGGCCACCCAGCCGGCCAGACCTGAGTCGGCGAGACCCGGAATATCACTATGAGCCAGTAATTCAATGATGCCGGTCAGCCGTGCGCCAACATAAAGCAGCAAAACGGCAACAAGACTGGGAACTAGTCGTTTGAGGGCTACTGAAACGGTAATCGCCAGCGATCCGACCAGACTCAGTTCCATTGCCAATGAACCCGTCCAGGCGAACAAGGCGGTCAATGGCGTTCCGCCCATCAAGGCGATTGCGGCAAATGCGGAGACCGTGGTGGCGATCAGCATGATGCCCAACATGCGTCCGGCAACCCAGGTGGTTCGGCTAATCGGTGCGCTTAGCAGCAAGTCGATTCTGCGGTCGCCGAACTCCCGGCAAATCAGATGAGCAGCCAGTGACGCAATCACCATCACGGCGATCAGGCGAATTGCCGGGGCGGTAATGGCCAGGCCGGACGCCTCCGGGTCAATCAGCGCGACAGCACTGATGAACCAGCGCAGCCCGGTACCGAGGGCGGCCAGGGCCAACAGCATTGCGAGCAGGTGGCCGTGTCTGGCTTCCAGCCAGGTCTGCCAGGCCAGGGTTCTGATTACGGATGTCATTGCACAAACCCCCCACGAACCAGGCGGTCGGCCAGGAGGGGATAAGAGATCCAGACCAACTGGTCGTCAAATCCGCCGCCGGCTGCGCCCCGCGGCGCGAACGGGCGATTGACATAGCCGCGTGCGACCGCCTGGTTCGCGTTTTGAGTTTCATCAGCCGAGTAAGCCGGCAAATCATTGCCATTCAGTCCGCGCGACCAGATAACGGCAACTGCGTTGCTAGCCAGTGTATTGGCCAGCGTGCCGCAGCGATTCGCGGCAGCCCCCATGCCGGCCGCTTGACGGCAGACGAACACGCCGGCGCCGGCGTTAATACTTTGCTGAATATCAATGCGCCTGGACATGGTTGCCGCCGAGCCCAGGCCGGGCGAGGTCAACGCGCTCTGATACGGAGCGACCAGGCTTGACGTTCCGTATCGGATCGCGCGTAAAAACGTGCCGTTGCCAACGCCTGCGCCGTCTTCAAACCCGTCGTTCAACAAGCCGTTGGCGCTGACTCCCGATAGTCCAAGGGTAACCGCCGGCAGAAACCCGGATTCGGCGGTGCAGGTCACGGTGCCTCCGGCCACCAGCGCAATCGACTCCTGTCCGTTTGATCCGGCCTGAGCCGGGCAGGGCAGGCGCCCGTTAATGCCAACGAACGCCATGATGGCTTCTCGGGAATGGTCGAGAAGAACACGGGTTTTCTGCATGTCGGCTTGCTCGGTCTGTTTGGAGATTGATGCGAGCAGGCCGACAGCCGCGAATGACAGAATCGCCAGGCCAATCGCAATTTCCACCAAAGAGAATCCACGGACGTCGGATTGTAGGGTTGGGATAGATCGCATCATTTACTCAATCGGAAACAAACGGTCATTGCGAGGGCCGGCGCTTTGCGCGTAAGAGACGTAGACATCGGGCGTGCCGCCGGCATTTTCGAGAGTGTCCAGCCAGTCAGACCGGTTCGCTGACATTGCGCCGGCGGTGATCGGTCGCTGCGCCGCTCCCAGCGAGGTGGCGAACGGGTTCTGTTGAATGGCGGCCCCGGGAGAGATCAACAGCCCATTGATGTCGGTTCGTGCGTCAAGAACAAGACCGGGCGCATTGCATGCCGGGTTGCTTTGGTTGCATCTGGCCGATACGGCATATAACAAGTAGTTCGTCCAACCGCTGCCGAGCAACCAGGCGGGCAGGGTTGCGACTGAGCCAGCGCCACAGGTGCCATCATCGGTTGCCACGTGACCGAAGTTCAGGCCGGCCTGGCAGCGGCTCAGGGAATCGCTCAAAGCGGCCGCGAAAGGCAGATGGCCTTGCACGGACTGGTAGCGATTCAGTTCTGCCAGGATCGTGCGGTTCGCTCGCTTTTCCAGTTCAGCGAACAGTTCGTCAGCAGTGACAAAAACCAGTGTGTCGTTAAACCGGTGGGGGGCAACATAGTTGCTGGGGCCTTGTGGCGGGCTGCTCATATGGTCAGCCTGTATCAGCGTCCATGGTGTTGCATCCGCATGGTTGAAATCGGCGTTGTTGTAGTTCCCGGGGTTGCACGGCGCGGCGCATGCGGCGCCCACCTGTGCCGTATCAAGCCAGGCCTGGGGGCCGGCGGTAGCGGTTCTGACCTGGCCGGGCAAGACGGGTCCCGGTGCGATGAGCGCAAATGCCACCCGGTCTGAAATCACATTTCCTCGTTCGTCCAGTACGGTCAGCCACGGATATGGTTGTGCGGTGGGGCAGGCGTATCCGGCATAACCCTCGGCGAGCATCAAAGGATTGAGGTTGGGCAGGCAGGCCTGGCCGGTGGCAAGATTCGGCGACAGAATCAACCAGGGAATAACCCCCTGGGGGTCGTCATTCGCGACACCGCTAACCGACAAACCAAGAGACTGCCAGTCGAGCCGGCCAAAACAGCGCGCGGCGGCGCCGGAGGTGGCCGGTAACCGCAGATTCTGGCCGCTGGCCCAACCGCGAAAGGCACAGCCAGTCGTCTCGGACAAGCCGTCATAGGCCGGCTCTGCGGCGTCAGCACCGGCGCCGGCGGCTATCGGCAGATCCGGTAACAGTGTTATCTGACCAAGCCGGGTGCCGGGTTCTTGTAGTTGCGGCTGAGTCAGTCGGGCTATCACCAGTTCTCGCGCCTGGGACAGCGTTCGCCGGGTCTGATCTGACCGGTCTGCCTGTCGGGACAGCATCGATGTGGTCAGGCCGCCAACCGCTGTAATCGTAATCAACGCGAAGATGACAAACAGATAGAACGCGACACCGCTTTGTGCGTGACGTGACCTGACCGGCGAGTTCACTGCGCGCGCCTTCTCGTTGCTCCGCCCTCAATATTGAGCGAATCACCGGCCTTCAGGATTGCTGTTCCGTCCGAACGCTCTACCAGTAGTTTGTCATCAGCCAGTTCCAGTCGGCCAAGATCCTCAGGCTTGATAAACCGACTCAGTCGCTTCCCATTGAGCCAGCCGGTGCGCTGCCCGGACGAGCGACTGATGCTGCCGTTAAAGCGAATCGAACCCGGCGCGACCTGCTCAGGCAGGCCAGGCGATACTTGCCCCGACGCGTCAAGTTGATCTCGTTGCTCCGGTGTCAGGAACAAGGGGCCAATCAGGTGATTGTCGGCGCTGCTGGCGGGCGACCCGATCAGGCTCAAGAGAAATACTGTGATGTACCAGTTGATCTTCATTAGAAATCTCCCTGGGGAATCGGCGCTGCCACAGAAGCCTCAGTCGTTTCCTTGCGCTCATTAAACAGGTACCAGTCAATGGAACACTGTGCATGCAGGGTCGACTCACCCGGGCCGGCTTCCTCATCTTCCTCGCCCCGTCTGGATCGGGCCATCGAGATGGATCGCTGCATTGAGCACGCCCGAACAAGCGCCAGACCGTCTAGCGAATTTCTCAAATCGTCGAGAAAATGAAGTAAGTGGATTTCGTGTCTGGGCGTTGCGTCGAACGTCAGTTCATGGCGGCCGAGTTCCAGCTCAACCAGCGGCAGGTCGGGCGGCGGGGTCAGGGTTTCAATACCGCCGAGCGAGAAACTCGCAACGCCCGCCGGCCGAACGCCCGCTGATTGCACAAATCGATCAATCTCTCTTGTTTTGGCGAGCGGACTGAGAATCCCGGTTCGTTGTAGCTCGGCAAACTCCGGCATCGCACGCGCCGCGTCCGAAGCCTCCTGCTTGAGATGTGACAGTTGCCGATGAGCTTGTGCGAGACGGGTGATGTCGAGTTCTCGAGATTCGACTTTCTCCTGGTAGTCGAGCAGGGCGAACGTCGCCAGGGCCAGTCCGATAACAACAACCGTGGCCACTCCAATCAGCGTCGGTTTCAGCATTGCCTTCTTCGTGAGATCGGGCGTCGCTTTGTTGTGATCAGTATTACTCATTGGGATTTGCTCATCGCTGAAGCAGCCATCGCCGGATGCACCGCTGTTTCATAAGCGTCCGGGCCTGTCGCCTGCGAACCGTGACCGTGTTGAATCATTGCGATACGGAACTCTCCGGGTTTTGCATTCGTTGCGGGGAGCAAACCAGTCAGGCCGGCATTGGGGGACGGGTCGTGGGGCAGGACCACTTCATCGATTGAGCATTCGCAGTGCTGAGCCAGTCTTGCCGCCAGCGACTGAATCTGATCATTCGCGAGGCTTCGGCTCAGGGTCTTGTTTGTTGAACCGGCAATTAGAAACCGTTTGTTGCCATTGAGCAGGGTTGATGCAGTTCTGTTCTGACCAGTCCCTCCGGTCATCGTGAACTGCTCGGTCGGTGGTGCCAGTGGTTCGAAACTGAGTTCGGTCAGCGTCAATCCGGTGTTTCCTCGCCAGGCCGCGGCGATGCTTGAAAACAGATGAACCAGGTCTGTTTCATTTGAGCGAATCCGTCTGGCAATCGCGACTGAAGACTTCAGATCTTGCGGCGGCAACGGGTAAGTCGCCACGGTTGCTTCCAGTGCCCGGATTTCCTCGCTAAGGTGACTCGTCTGGATTCTGGTCTGTTTGGTGTCTGGAATCGTATGTTGAACGGCTCTGTCTACAGAGAAGGTCATCAGCCCGCCAATGACGGCGACAGCGACTGAGCCGCTCCACAGACGGATCTTCCATCGGTGTATCTGATCGTACAGACTCGTTCTGGCGTTTCCGTAGTCTCGCTTTCCCGCCAGTCGCATGGCAACGGCAGTCCATAAGCCAAGCGCGAAATCGTCGGGCAGCGTGGGCAGACCAAGTCTCGGAGGGTTAAGCAGGCGTATCGACAGTTCGGCACCGGAATCAAGTTTTAGCTGAGACGGAAACGTCGCAGCACCGGCAATGCCATCATCGATTATCCAGACCCTGAATGCCTGATTGTCCAGCTCGGCCCGGGTCAGCCGCTGAGTCATGATCAGATATTGCAACGAGCGCTGCACCTCGCCGCTGACTTGTTCTGTATCGAATGCCTTGAGTCGAGCCAGTCGTGAAAATCTCACGCTGCCATTGATTAGCAAGGTCTGGCGCAGACCCGCAGGATTGCGACTGACCAGCAATCCGGTCTGCCCTGGGGCGAAGCGCCGCATCAGCGGATCTGCCAGTAGAGAAGGTGAGGTGACCCGTCTGATGCGTACCTGTTGCTCGAGCAAGACATCCAGCCAGGGTGCCACCGGGACGCTGGCCTTAAGCGCCATCATCGCGATTCGGTGTTGTTTGCGTTTCTGGTCGGAGACCCGTTCGATCAGTTGATGCATGATGAATTCACTGTCCCTGAAACGCTGCGCTGCGCGTTTCAGAATTAGCGTCTCGCGATCGCGGCTCCCGAGCCGTGGGATGTCTTCAATCAGTTGCTGTTCGTCAACATGATCAATGAGTAGATTGAAGACATCGTTTCGGTGTTGGCTGACCCAGTGCTGAAAGTCGCTAATCGCCGGCGAATCGCTGATGGCGTGCCCGATTTCCTCCTCGGGTGCTTCAAATCGCGCGGCCACCTCAATATGATTGCGTTGATGGGTCAATGCAATCAATCCTTGGGCGGTTACATAGAGCGTATGCGAGCGGGGGTTGAATAGACTCACATCAGACTCCTATCCGTGAAAGCAAGTCATAGATCGGACCAAGGACTGACATCATCAACCAGGCAAGAATGACACCCAGTATCAGCGTCAGCGCCGGTTCGATCATGGCCTGAACCTTGGCAATAGTCTCTTCGACATCGCGGTTATAGAACTCACTGACGTTACGAAGTCCTTTGTCCACTTCACCTGTGGTTTCGCCAATGCGAATCATCCTGGTCATGAGACTTGGAAATAACCGGGTGCTGGCAAATGCATCGGTAATGCCTTTGCCTTGTTCAATCTCTCCAACCGCAGTGTCGATGGCTGCCGCCAACGCGCGATTGCCCACCGCATCGCGGGCAATCTTGATCGAATCAATGACCGGTAACCCCGACTGATACAACATGCCAAGCAAAGCGCAGAACCGGGACAACAGGATTTTGGTCATGACCGATCCGATCACCGGAAACTTCAGCTTCAGAGCGTCTATCTGGGTCCGGGCGACTGCGCCGCCCATTTGCCGTATTGCAATGAAAGCGATGACCAGCAGAAACGGCCCGGCACCCAGGGCGATCCAGTATTCCTGGACAAACTCAGAGGCCCTGAGCAGGATCAAAGTTTGTAACGGCAAGTCACCGCCACTCATCGTCCGGATGAAATCAGCAAGCTGCGGCACCAGATACAACAGCATAAAGAGGGTGACGGCGATCAATACCGTGATCGTGAAAGCCGGGTAGAGCAGAAGCTTCTTTAGCTGGCCGTTTAAGTCATCCTGCCACCGCAGGTTCTCGCCCAGTTTCTTGAACGCATCGCTTAAGCGGCCCGATTCTTCCCCGGACCTGACCATACCAACGAACGTTTCATCGAACATCGTGGGAAAAGAAGATAGTGCCGTGGATAAGGCTGTCCCTTCTTTTACGGACTGCAGGATTGCACTGAGTGTGTCCCTCAGGTTACCCCGGTCGGCACCTTCAACCTGATCTTGCAGCGCTTCGGTCACAATCAGACCCGCCTGAAGCGTCGTTTCCATATGCAGGCAAAAACTGATCAAGTCCCGATTGCTCAGCCGCGGTTTGAACAAGCTGATCGAGCTGACCGGTCTCGCCTCCAGCAACTCCATACCGCTGCTGACCAGGCGAGACTCCAGCTCCCGAGTGGTGACGGCGGGCATACGGCCACGCGTGATCGTCCCATTCGTATCAATCGCACGGTAGACGAACAATCCCATTATTACTGGCTACCCGGATGTGCAATCAGTGATTGCGTCATGTCGACGACCCGGGCCGCTTCGTCCAACGATGTAATTCCTTCGATGACTCGTCTAAGCGCATCGTCTCGAAGATCACGAAAGCCGTTGCGCTTTGCCGTGTCGCGGATCAATTTAATCGGTGCGTTCTGGGCCAACAGGTCTTCCAGCTCCTCTTCAAAACGCAAGACCTCCATCAGCGCGATTCGACCGCTAAATCCCTGGTGATCGCAGCGCTTACATCCGACCGGTCGTTTCAGAGTGATGTCTTCACCGTTGGTCAATCCCAGCCCGGCAGCCAGTTCGCCATCCAGGACATATGAGTCCGCGCAATGAACGCAAAGTTTTCTGACCAGGCGTTGCCCGACAGCCCCGACAAGATTGCCAGCCAGCAATTCCGGCTTCAAACCCAGGTCTTGTAAACGGGGCAAGACGCCGATCGCCGAATTAGTATGCAACGTCGAATAGACCTGGTGCCCGGTCATGGCGGCCCGCAATGCCATTGTTGCGGTGTCGCCGTCGCGTATTTCACCAACCAGAATAATGTCGGGGTCTTGCCGCATCAATGAGCGGATACCGGTCGCGAAATCAAGTTTCAGCCCGGCGGCCAGATTCACCTGGCGCAACATCGGAACCGGGTATTCCACCGGATCCTCCAGGGTCATGATGTTTACCCCTTCGCGATTCAGTCGGGTCAGTATTGAGTACAGGGTTGTGGTCTTGCCACTGCCGGTTGGTCCGGTAACCAGAATCATGCCTTCAGGTCTTGAGACCATGGTCTCCATAACCGAGAGCTGGTTCTCTGTCATGCCCAGTGAATTCATATTGACCAGAGAACGCGCCCGGTCAAGAATTCGCAGTACGACATTCTCGCCGTACAGCGTTGGCTGCGCGGCAGCTCTGAAGTCAATATGCCGGCCATTCATTAACAACGAGGTGCGGCCGTCCTGTGGCGCTCTGGACTCGGCAATATTCATCTGACAGACAATCTTCAGTCTGACCAGCATTGGCGGCCAGTACTTGGCGTGCAAAGCTCTGATCTGCCGCAACACACCGTCAATTCGATACCGTATTCTGACGAACCCCTGCTCGGGTTCAAAGTGAATGTCGCTTGCCTGCCGCTGCACAGCATCCATCAGGATGGAATCAATCATACGGACGACTGGGCCGGTGAATTCGCTATTGGCGCTTTCCACACTGGCGAAATCGATCTCGCCAGTTTCCATTTCGTTCAGAATGCCGTCGATCGAGAGTACGTGACCGTAGTGGGTTTCGATCGCATTGACGACTTCACCGCCAGCAGCCATCCGGACGTCAATCCGGTATTGGCCGTCCAGGGTTGCGTTGAGCTGGTCCAACATCACCACATCGTTCGGATTGGGTGAGGCCAGTGTTAGCAGGTTCTCGCTATCGTCGACCGAGACCGGGAAGATCCGATGTTGCTTGGCCAATTCGCTGGGTACCAGCGCAAGCGCCTGGGCGCTGGGAATCAGCCTGGTCAGATCGATCTGTTCATGGCCAAGGTTTTCGGCCAGGGCTTCGCGCAAGGTCTGCTCGGTCAGAAAACCCAGTGCAACAAGCACCGTGCCCAGCGGCTGGCCGCGACTCTTTTGCTCGAGCAAGGCGATGCGCAGCTGATCCTCGCTCAGCACACCGCGGTCGATCAGCGTCTGGCCAAGTGGCTTGCTACGCGGCTTTGCGCCGCTTGGCGGATTGGCCTGGCGCGTGTCAGTGCTCGTGTTCAATTCACAACTCCCCGGCAGGACGTAGCGCTTTTATCCGTGTACGGGCGACGGCCTGGTCGAACTGATGGGGTCGGGAATTCGCAAGCAACAGGGCTTTTTCATAGTACTGAAGCGCCGCAGCCGGCTGGCGGATCTGTTCCAGTGAAACGGCCAGATTGAACAAGGTGTCTGGTCGATCGGGCTGGACGGTGTTTGCATCGAAATACGCTTGTTGCGCTTCACGCCACCGGCCCTGGCCGGCGAGCCGGTTGGCCAGGGCGAGTATCGCTGTCGGGTTGTCATCCGCATTGCTCAGCAAGGTCCGCAACGCGCTTTCACCTTCCTGGCCTTGATGACTACCCCGCATTGCGATCATGCCGCTGCGCGCGGCAGGATCACTGGGGTCAAGATTCAGTGCTCGTTGATAGTGCTCAAGCGCAAGCGATCGGTTGCCTTCATGGGCGGCCACACTGGCGAGTCCGACCCAACCGTCGATAAGATTCCGGTCCCGCTTCAGAGCCGTTTGATAGGCCGCACGTGCCTGGGCGTAATTTCCCGCGGTTAGCGCGGTGTAGCCTTCATTCAACAATGTCTGCCTGGACTTCCCGGGCCTGGCCGCGCGGACGAACCGAACCGGTGGGGCCGGCGGCCGGCTGTCAGAGCGGGTGTCAGTCGCCGGGCTTGCCGCTACTCTGGCCGGTTCGACCGACGACTTGCCCCTGACCGGGCTGCTTGCCGGGCTTTGCGGCAATGCCGCGGCCACGGCGGCGGGTTTTTCCCGGCTGACGCTCGGATCCGGGGCGGGGTCTTGTGTCGTGGTGCGGGTTGGCGGCTGGGCCTGGGTTGCTACTACGGTTTTGGTCGTTACAACCGGAAGCGCGGTCAACGGCGTCGCCAGAACCGGGGGATTTGTCGCGGTCATTGGCTGATCAAACAGCGTCCACCAGATCGTGACACCAATCGCGATACCGGTAATCGCCATTATCAAGAGGCGCAGGTTCTTGTTTGGTGAACGGCTCAGGACTAAGCCGGCCTCGCTGGCTCGCAGATAAGGCGCGGGACTTGCCGGCGTCGCTTCAGGCTCCGCAGTTTCGGGTTTTCCGCTATCCGTTTCGGCTTCGGCAATAGTCACGGGCGCTGTCGGCGCCTCAGGCGACTCATCGGATGGGGCGTGACGCGGGAACGCTTCCGGCGAGCTCGTTTGCTGCGGCGTCGCGGGCCGTGCAACCGGGGCGTCTTCCTCAGCAAACGCAAGTGTTGACTCGGGCACGGGGTCAGCAGCGTCTATTGCGGGGAAGGGCTCCGACTCTTCAACCTGATTGGCAGGGGATAAGGTCAGAGGCGTTTGCTGCGGCGTGGCAGGAGGCGGAGCCGGGGTGGCCGGTAGTTCGATATCCAGCGCCTCGGGAGATACTGAGGCCTCGCGATTCTGTCGTTCGGCCTGCTTCAGTGCCTTCAGGAGCAAGCTCATGATTCATCCCGCCTCTGGCTCTGGGCATCGGCCTCATCTTCGGCCGACTCGCCGGAACGCCAGGTCCTGGGCGTCGGGACACCAGAGGGTTTGGTAAAGAAGTCCGCGTCTGGCAACAAGGATTTGAAACCGCTGTAGTCACCTTCTATGCTGGCATCGTTGACGACAATCGGCCGCAGGAAGATAACCAGTTCGCTCTTGCGAGAACTGTCACTGCGATACCGGAACAGCTCTCCGACCAATGGCAGGTTACCGGGGCCTGGGACGGAGTCGGTCTGGTCATCGATTGACTCCTGCATGAGTCCGCCCATTACCGCGACGTCACCGGTATTCACCTTGAGTATCGACTCGATTTCGCGCGTTTGAATTTCAGGAATCCGGCTCACGACATTGTTTTGAGCAAGCGCCGGGTTCGGATCATTCACGAATCCGATAATCCGCGAGATTGTCGGACGAACATTCATTGTGACGGTTCCAGATGCCTTGATCTGTGGGGTGACGCTCATCACAAAGCCGACCGGGACGGTATTCGGGGTCGAGGTATAAGTCACCAATGGCGCGGTGGTGTCGGTTCCCGGTGTTACCTGCACATCAATCGTGAAGTAGATCCGATTATCGACAACCTTCAAGACGGCCGTCTGATTATTCAATACACTGATTTTCGGGCTGGACAGTACTTTGACCTGACCAAAAGACTGCAACAACGACAGCGCAAATCCGATATTGCCGGAACTGTTGCTGCGCAAATACCGCAGGACACCGAGGCTGGACGTGGCGGCTCCAACGGCGGCAGCGCCAGGCAGCGACCCAGGCGACTGCACATTATTTGAAAAGCTGATCCCGCCAGGGCCGGTCTGGGCTGAATTGCCTGTCGTTAACGGTGTGGTTCCGTTCGGTTGCTGAGTAAAAGACCAGCCGGATCCGTCCAGGCGAAGTTTCTGCCAGTTGATGCCTTGCTGGTAGTCCTCGGACAGTTGCACCTCGGCAATCGTTGCCTCGATCAACACCTGCCGTCTGGCCGATTTGAGTGTGCGATCAATGTATTCCTGAACGCGGGCCTGTCGGCGCTCGGTAGCCCAGACTGAAATCATGCTGGACTCCGGGTTGGCAATCACGCGAGAAGTGTTCGGGGCCCGCATTCCGGTGGGCGGGGAGGCGGCCTGCCTGGACGGCGCTGCTCCGGAGTCTGGTTGATCATCTGTCGACGCGCTCTGTTGCTGCTCGGTCGATGCGTCGGTCTCGCTCTGATCAGAGTCTTCGCCGTGCGGTGACTGCGAGGCACCATCGCTGACCAGCTGCTCAATGCTGGAAACCAGACGCTTCCAGAACTCGTTCTTGGAAGTATTCGTGATACTGGTTGTTGAATTGTTGTTTGCGGTATTGCCGGAGCCGGAACCCAAAGCACTGCCGCCGGCCGATGAGATCTGCGTGGCAATACTGGTATTGGCATTGGATTCACGGGTGATATTGACGTAGTCAACCGGATAGTGCCGTATGAACGGCTTATCAGGGGTGACGATCAGGTTCTGTCCGTCGAACTCATAGCGCAGATCGATCTGCCGGGCCAGGCGAGTCAGGATTTGCGGCAGAGTTTGCTCGATTGCATTAATCGTGACTTTTCCCTTGACCTCGGGATGGACGTCGACGTTGATCTTGGCATCTCTGGCCATCGCGAACAGCAGTTCAGCAATCTCGAGGTTGTCTACGACGACAGAGTAAGTCTCCAGAGCGGGAGAGACTCGTGGCGGTGGCGGTAGAACCGGGCCTTCGACAATCTTGGGAATCTCTTTTTCAACGGGGGCGGTGCTGGCCAGGGTTGCCCGCGAGTTGCCCATCAAGTGGTGGTCGCTGGGTTTCATGGGCGCCCCGGAGCATGCCGCCAAGGCCAGAACTGAACCCGTACTTAGCCATAAGCGGGCCAAAGAAAGGCGACTGGCGGTTGAAATAAATCGATTCGGTTCATTCATATCTGGGCACCGGAGAGCGGCAATAGGTCGAGTCTGGCGAGCGGCAATCAGCGTCGCCTGCCCAGTATCCTGTTCATTGCCGATCTGTAAGAGTCGAATAGCAGGGGGTATTACTGGCTTATTTCGTGCTTGTCGGGCGGCCAGGGTTCGTAATCTGCTGTTTATGACAATAGATTCAATCGACTATTCCGAGAGCAATCCGCCGGTTCGACAGCCGGTGACGGCATCTGTGGCTGCGCTTGTGATCAAGGCCGTTTCGAAGCGATTCAAAAACCATCAGGCTTTGTCTGATGTAAGCCTGCGCTGCGAGTGTGGCGAATCTATCGCGGTAATCGGTCTGAACGGAGCAGGGAAGACCACTTTGCTACGCGCGACGCTGGGTTTTGTTGGTGTTGATCAGGGTCGGATTCAATTGTTTGGCGTCGACGCTGAGCGCCCGGCATCTCGGCAGCGGGTGGCGTTTCTGCCGGAGCGCCTATTGCTAACCCCGGAGTTGAGTGGCTGGCAGTCGATAGAGCTGCTACTGGGCGTTCGAAAACTACAGGCGGATCGAGCGGACTGCGAGCAAAAATTGTCCTCAATGGGTTTTCCGCTCGACCAACTGGATGCTCCGGCCAAAACCTATTCAAAAGGGATGTCACAGAAGATCGGTCTGGTCGCCGCAATTAATAGCAGTGCCCGATTGCTCGTTCTGGATGAACCGTTCACGGGCCTGGACCCCAGAGCCAGGCGCTCGCTGGTGCAGGCGCTCTTGCAATGGCGTGATGCCGGGCGCAGTCTGGTGTTTACCGCGCACAGTCTTGTTGATCTTGATCGGTTGAGTGACCAAGTCGCCATCATGCACGAAGGCCGGCTGATCTTTTGTGATTCTCCAGAAATTCTACGCAAGCAATACCTCGATCCCGAACTAGGTACAGGATCACTTGAGCAAGCATTCCTGCATTGCATCGAACAATCAGATGAGGCTGAATTCGCATGAGTAACAAACAGATTCTGAGCCGCCCGGTTTATCTTGACCACTTTGGTCTGAACACCAGCCCGTTCCGGCTGACACCGGCAATCGACTGCTTCTACAGTGGCGCTGACCGCGCGGCCATGTTGACCGGCATGACTTACGCGTTGATGCATAGCGACGGCATTATCGCCGTTACCGGTGAAGTCGGCAGCGGCAAGACAACCTTGTCACGGGTCTTGATGAGTCGGGCTTCAAAGCTCTTGCAGTTCGTTTACATTTCAAACCCTGCAATCAGTCGTGATGAACTTCAACTTGCGGTCGCTCATGAACTTCATCTGTCCGATGTGCAGAAAGGCCCGTCCCTGCTTGGCAGGATTCAGCGTGAACTGATTGCCTTGCATGCGACGGGCCGTCAAGTCGTTTTGCTGGTCGATGAGGCACATGAAATGCCGTGCGCGACTTTGCAGGAAATCCGGCTGCTGACGAACCTGGAAACCAGTGCGAGCAAGCTCTTACAGGTTGTGCTGATCGGCCAGCCCGAGTTGGTTGAGGCGCTTGCCACTCCAGCATTGCGGCCACTGCGGGAGCGGATCACTCATCATTTTCGAGTCGAATCGCTCAACGCGGCGCAATCTCAGCGCTATTTGTCATTCAGGGTTCAGAACGCAGGCGGGCAGAGTGATCTGTTCAGCCCCAGGGCAGCCCGGAAAATTACCCGCGCCAGTCATGGCCTGGCACGGCGCATGAATATTCTGGCTGAAAAATCATTGCTTGCCGCCTATTGCGAACAGGCTGATCAGGTATCGCTCCGGCATGTTCGCATGGCCCTGGATGATTCAGCGTGGCAGCTGAACCGACCAGGAGCATGGCGTCAGTGGGTCAGAGCGCTTGGACGGTTAATCGCGTTTCGCGGCATGCCGCGGGTCAATACCAGTCATTGAGCATCAAGCCGAATGCGATTCTCTTTGATCGGCGATTGTAGTCAATCAGACTTTCGCCGTAGCCATCAAACAGGCGCAAAGTCCAGCGAGTCTTGGGATTGAATCCGGTCGGGTAACTCAGGCTCAGTTCGGCGGCGCCTTTGCCAGAGCTGCGTAGACTGCGTCGCAACATCATGTTCCAGTTCAGGCCCGACGAGCTATAACCAAAACGCAGTTCGTTGTGCCCGAGGAAGCGGGTAATGTCCGGGTTGTCATCGCCTTCCGGATCAGCCGGGTCAACTTTGGCATCTTCAGGGATTCGCCACCAGCTTCGTAATGTCAGCCAGTGGTTGCTGGCCCGGTCCAGTTCGAACTGCGTAAACAATTTGTTCCAGCTACGCGAACTGCCACTGTCGCGGCCATTCGAATGATGTTCAAATCCGAACTGGAATGACTGCAGATTCCAGCCCAGGGCCTGCCGGCGGGTCGGTATCGACAAAAAGACTTCGGGCGCGTGATTATATTCCCTAAACGGGCGCGACCGGCGGCTGTTATAGGCCTGCCACCAGGCACTGCCTGTGTAGGCGAAGAAGAGAATAGGCTGGCGCGGGTTCTCGCTGTGTTTACTTGGCGTAAACGGCAGTTTCAGACTAACCTGAAACTGTATTTCATACGGTTTTGAGGAAGGGTCTGGTTTCAGAAACCCTTCGCCATAAGTTAGTGGCAGCATCAGATTGGGTCGGTGTGGCATGAACCCCAGGCGGTCAACCAGCAATCCCACCTCGCTGGCAAACCGACGTTCTGCCGGCGAACGGTTTTCAATGCGAGTGACTATATCTTTCTCGGTTTCTCCAGTTTCGCATTGCGCCCGCAATTCGCCCATCGTCTGGTCATCTGTCGCTTGCGCGACCAGCTTTTCAAGGCACTGGTCAACCGCACTTGTTTGCGCATAGGTGAACCCTGGCGCCGTAGTGGCCGCAAGTCCGCCAACCGCGCAGAGCAGCAATTTGGTCAACGCCTCCAAGCGACTCATTTTCCTTTCAGGAATTTTGCCGCGGCGGCGTTTTTTAGGCTTAGTTTTGCCTGAGTGGTTGGTGGCTTGACCGGTAAAACGTCTTTTACCAGCAGTTGGTCGGCTCGAAACAAGTGCAGTTTGATTCGCGCTCCGGCTTCGCGCCGGGCGAGTAAGTCGTTGAACGTCTGTTCTCTGGTGACGCGCAATCCATCGAGCGCCACCACCGTATCGCCCGCTGACAAGCCGGCCTGGTGCGCCGGGCCGTCCGACAAGACATGGGTGATCCTGCAACCGCCATCCTGGTCGCTGATTCGGCATCCCAGCCAGTTCGGTTGTGTCCCGGTTTGTTCAAAGCGCAGTTCAACACCAAATTTTTTCAATAGCCTGGCCAGTGGCAGATCATTGGTCCCGTACACCCAGGCGTTGATTTCACGGGTGAGGTTCACGCCGGTGGCCTCACGAATCAGCGCAGGCATTTCTTTTTCGCCAAGGCCTTTGTCGCTATGTTTACGGTAAAAATCCCGGCCGTAGGTTTTCCACAGCGCCCGCATCACATCATCGAGCGATTTCTTGTGTTTGCTCTTCAGGCGAATCGTCAGATCAAGCGCCATGGCGACCAGTGCGCCTTTACCGTAGTAGCTGACAATCGAGTTAGGCGCGTTTTCATCCTGGCGATAAAACTTGGTCCAGGCGTCATAACTTGATTCGGCAATACTCTGAATTTTGCGTCCGGAGCCTTGCTCTATACGCGAAACCGTCTGACCCACCAAAGCCAGATAGTCTTCTTTCGAAATCACGCCAGCCCGGGCCAGCATCAAGTCGTCGTAGTAAGAGGTGAATCCTTCAAAAACCCAGAGCAGTTCTGTATAGGTTTCCTGTGCCAGTTGATAAGGGGCGAACGCCGCAGGCTTGATCCGCTTTACGTTCCAGGTATGAAAGTACTCGTGGCTGGCCAACCCGAGGAACGTCTTATAGCCCTCAGGCTGACCCGTCATGCCCGGGTAGGGCAGGTCGTTACGCTTGCAGATCAAGGCGGTACTGGAGCGATGCTCCAGACCGCCGTAGCCTTGGCCGACGGCCATAGTCAGAAACAGGTAGCGGTCTATTGGCGCACGCCCTGATTTGGGCTCGAACAGCCTGGCTTGTTTTTCGCAGACGGGCTTCAGGTCTTTGATCAGCCGCTTCATGTCGACTGCCTCGGCCCCGGTAATCACTATTTCGTGATGAGCGCCGCCTGCTTTGAATCCGGCCGTTTGAAACACGCCCATCTCTACTGGGTGATCAATCAGTTCGTCATAGTCTTGCGCTTGATAGCGACCGAACTTCCAGGTCTTTGCGCCGGCAGAAGGCATTGTCGTTGCCACCCGCCAGTCAGCAAGCATCTCGTCCCCGGGGCCAAGAATTTCGACGCTAACCGGCTGGTCAACCTGACTGTTGACCGCCAGAAACACACTGGTTCCGTTAAAAAATCCATGGGTCTGATCAAGATGTGCCCCCCGGACCGATAGATCCCAGGCATAGACCTGATAGCTCACCAGCAATGGACCTTCGCATGGTTCGGCGCGCCAGGTGTGCTTGTCGGTTTTCGTCAACTCAACTGTCTGACCAGCAGACTGTGCGTCAATGCCGACGATATGTCGCGCGAAATCGCGGATCATGTAACTGCCGGGTATCCATGCCGGCATGCTCAACAACTGACCGTTTGCATCCGGTCGATCGATTGTCAGTTCTATGCTGAACAAATGGGCGGCCGGGTCAGAAGGCCAGATGCGGTAGTGGATTATCGGTGCGCCAACGGCTTTCCGGCTCTTTTTTTTTGTGGCTGAAGATTTCAGTGGGTTAGTTGTCATTGTTCTTGTTCCAGAGATCAAATGCCGGCCCGGGCTCGATGCGGTCAGGTCGTTCAGGCGTTAACATCCACGACGAGACGGCCACGGATTTTTCCTTCAAGGATGTCGTGGGCGCTCTTGATGCAGTCTTTCAGGCCGATTCGAGTGGTCATGGCATCAAGTTTGTTGACGTTGAGCTCTTTTGACAGCCGGGTCCAGGCTTCGATTCGATCTTCGCGCGGACACATCACCGAGTCCACGCCTACAAGCGTCACGCCGCGCAGAATAAACGGTGCAACTGTCGCCGGGAAATCCATTCCCTGTGCAAGACCGCAGGCAACGACCGTGCCGCGGTAGCGCGTCTGAGCACAGGCGTTTGACAAGGTGTAGGAGCCCACAGAATCAATCACTCCGGCCCAGCGCTCGCGTTGCAATGGTTTGCCTGGCGCGCCGAGAGAGGTGCGATCTATGACTTCGCTGGCTCCCAGCCCGGTCAGGTAATCGTTGAGTTCCTGGCGTCCGGATGAAGCAACAATTTTGTAGCCGCGTTCGGCGAGCAGCGCAATGGCAACACTGCCAACTCCGCCGCCGGCACCGGTGACCAGAATCTCACCATCACCGGGTTTTACGCCGTGCCGGTCGAGCATCATGACGCACAACATTGCGGTGTAACCAGCCGTACCTATTGACATTGCCTGCTCAGTTGTCATGGACGCTGGCAGCGGAATCAGCCAGTCCGACTTTAGCCGCGCCTTCTGCGACAACCCGCCCCAGTGTGCTTCCCCGACCCCCCAGCCGTTCAAGACCACACGGTCGCCGACCGCAAATTGTCCGCCAGGGCACTCGCGTACGGTGCCTGCCATATCAATGCCTGGCACCATCGGCCATTTGCGTACGACTGGCGAGCCATGAGAAATCGCCAGGCCGTCTTTGTAGTTGATCGTTGAGAATTCAACATCAACAACGGTATCCCCGTCAGAGGCATGCTGGTCAAGTAGTTCGTCTTCAAGAGCCGTGCATCTGGAAACGACTTTGCCATTTTCCTGTTCAAGAAAAACTGCGTTGAACATGTTTACTCCGTATGTTGGCAACAGCCGATATCGGCCTGAAGGTTGGATGAGAGCGCCCGATTCTACCGAATGCGACCCGCAAAAAATACGGGTCGCTGGCTATCAACGTTACCGATTGTCGATCACGCGCTTGGCTTTGCCCATTGAGCGCTCAATCGTGCCCGCTTCTGCAAGATTGATACTTGCTGTTACGCCAATCATGGTCTTGATTGCGCTGGCCAGTGCCGATGCAGCCGCCTTTGAATCTTCGGCGCTACTGTTGGGATTGGCTTCAACCCGCACTGCAAAATCGTCCATGTTTCCGGTGCGGCTGATTTCACAGACATAGTGTGGGGCTAGGGCCGGCTGTTTCATGATCAGCTCTTCGACTTGGGTCGGAAACACATTGACGCCGCGAATAATCATCATGTCGTCAGAGCGTCCGGTGATCTTCTCCATGCGCCGCATCGTGCGGGCGGTGCCCGGTAACAAGCGCGTCAAGTCGCGGGTTCTATACCGAATTATCGGTAAAGCTTGCTTCGTCAGCGAGGTAAAAACCAGCTCACCAAACTCTCCGTCAGGCAGAACTTCGCCGGTATCTGGATCGATGATTTCCGGCAGGAAATGATCTTCCCAGATTGTCGGCCCGTCCTTGGTTTCACCGCATTCGCTCGCAACGCCCGGCCCCATGACTTCAGAAAGCCCAAAAATATCAACCGCCTCAATGCCGGCACGCGCTTCAATTTTGCTGCGCATTTGATTGGTCCAGGGTTCGGCGCCAAAGATGCCGATTCGCAGACTGCTTTGTGACGGGTTGATCCCCTGGCGCTCAAATTCATCGGCAATCGCGAGCATATAGCTGGGCGTGACCATGATGATATTGGCTTGAAAGTCCTGGATGAGTTGTACTTGTCGTTCGGTCTGGCCACCACCGAACGGCACCACAGTAAGCCCGAGTTTTTCAGCACCATAGTGCGCGCCCAGGCCGCCGGTGAATAATCCGTAGCCATAGCTGACGTGCACGATATCGCCAGTTCGTGCGCCAGCAGCCTTTATCGATCGCGCAACCAGCCCTGCCCACATATCGATATCTGCCTGCGTGTAACCGACAACTGTTGGCTTGCCGGTGGTTCCGCTGGAGGCGTGAATCCGCACAACTTGTTCACGCGGAACGGCAAACAAACCAAACGGATAGTTATCGCGCAAGTCGTTCTTTACAGTAAACGGAAAATGCCTGATATCGCTCAGGGTTTTCAAATCAGCGGGGTTTACACCGGCCTTGTCAAAGCTGCTCTTGTAGAACGCAACGTTTGAATACGCGTGTTCAAGTGTTTGTTTGAGGCGTTGCAGCTGGAGGGCGCGCAACTCATCGACGCTGGCCGTTTCAATCGGCTCAAGCGGCATACCGCCTGCTGAAAGTCTAGATGACAAGAAAAGTCTCCTTTGATCTGAATTAGATACTGCCTAGGTGAGCCCGGTCGACGCCGGGATTACTGCACCGATTCTACGAGTTGCCCCTTGATTGTTGCGGCCCTACCTCTGAAAACCGCGACCAGTTCGTCGCGCTGGTTGTTGACCCGGATATCGTAAATGCCGCTCCGACCCGCGCGCTGAAC
>JBOEGY010000006.1:717940-720984 GCA_050633665.1 Burkholderiaceae bacterium
AGATGTTGGGTTAAGTCCCGCAACGAGCGCAACCCTTATCCTTAGTTGCTACGCAAGGGCACTCTAAGGAGACTGCCGGTGACAAACCGGAGGAAGGTGGGGATGACGTCAAGTCCTCATGGCCCTTATGTGTAGGGCTTCACACGTCATACAATGGTCGGTACAGAGGGTTGCCAAGCCGCGAGGTGGAGCTAATCCCAGAAAACCGATCGTAGTCCGGATTGCAGTCTGCAACTCGACTGCATGAAGTCGGAATCGCTAGTAATCGCGGATCAGAATGTCGCGGTGAATACGTTCCCGGGTCTTGTACACACCGCCCGTCACACCATGGGAGTGGGTTTTACCAGAAGTAGTTAGCCTAACCGCAAGGAGGGCGATTACCACGGTAGGGCTCATGACTGGGGTGAAGTCGTAACAAGGTAGCCGTATCGGAAGGTGCGGCTGGATCACCTCCTTTCAGTAAAAAGCGCCTCGCATTGGCGTCCACACTTATCGGCTGTAGGCTAAACGGCATAGAGCTATGCGCCAAAGCCTTGGGTAGAGGGCCTGGGTCTGTAGCTCAGTTGGTTAGAGCATCGTCTTGATAAGGCGGGGGTCGATGGTTCGAGTCCATCCAGACCCACCAGGTTTTCAGAGGTTGCATTTATCACTGTGCAGACTCATCGGGGGTGTAGCTCAGCTGGGAGAGCACCTGCTTTGCAAGCAGGGGGTCATCGGTTCGATCCCGTTCACCTCCACCATATTCAAGTGCACTTGAATGACCGTCTGATGACAGTCATCAAGTGAAGAGGTAAGTGAAGTAGGTAGCTCCAACAACGCACTAGAGCAATGAAGCATTTGTCTGACTCGGTCACTAGGTGACTGGCTAAGTAGCTCGGACAAACGCTTCATTTCTTTGGTTCTGATCAAGCAGATCAGCAGGCAGCCTGGTTCGACCAGGTGCTTGAGAAATGTATCGGCCGTTCTTTAAAAATTTGGAAGTAGTAGTCGTAATTTAGTCTTTTTGACTTATTACGGGTTGTGATTGCAAAACACAACAACATTTCATAAGTGGTTCTTCTCAGTAATACTGAAAATAACCTTGAGATGCGGCGTAAAACTCAAGCTTGATTCTGCACTTTGGTAAGTCAGCAAACTAGGATCTTCGGATCATTACCAAGGTGGCAAAGTTATAGGGTCAAGTGAATAAGTGCATATGGTGGATGCCTAGGCGATTACAGGCGATGAAGGACGTAGTAGCCTGCGATAAGTTACGGTTAGCTGGCAAACAAGCTTTGATCCGTAAATTTCCGAATGGGGAAACCCAACCCGCAAGGGTTATCTCACACTGAATACATAGGTGTGGTGAAGCGAACGCAGCGAACTGAAACATCTAAGTAGCTGTAGGAAAAGAAATCAACCGAGATTCCGAAAGTAGCGGCGAGCGAAATCGGATCAGCCATCACGTGATAGCCATTTTGTTAGAGGAGCGGTCTGGAAAGTCCGGCCATAGTGGGTGATAGCCCCGTACTCGAAAACATTTTGGTGGTACTAAGCGTGTAATAAGTAGGGCGGGACACGTGTTATCTTGTCTGAACGTGGGGGGACCATCCTCCAAGGCTAAATACTCGTAATCGACCGATAGTGAACCAGTACCGTGAGGGAAAGGCGAAAAGAACCCCGGGAGGGGAGTGAAATAGATCCTGAAACCGTATGCATACAAACAGTAGGAGCCCTTAGGGGTGACTGCGTACCTTTTGTATAATGGGTCAGCGACTTATGGTTAGTAGCAAGCTTAACCGTGTAGGGAAGGCGTAGAGAAATCGAGTCCGAATAGGGCGACTTAGTTGCTAGCTGTAGACCCGAAACCAGATGATCTACTCATGGGCAGGATGAAGGTGCGGTAACACGCACTGGAGGTCCGAACCGACTGCTGTTGCAATAGTAGCGGATGACCTGTGGGTAGGGGTGAAAGGCTAAACAAATCTGGAGATAGCTGGTTCTCCCCGAAAACTATTGAGGTAGTGCGTCACGTATTGCTCCGGGGGGTAGAGCACTGTCATGATTGTGGGGGTCATCGCGATTTACCGCGTCATAGCAAACTCCGAATACCCGGAAGTACCAGCGTGGCAGACAGACTTAGGGTGCTAACGTCCTAGGTCGAGAGGGAAACAACCCAGACCGCCAGCTAAGGTCCCAAATATTCGCTAAGTGGGAAACGAAGTGGGAAGGCACAGACAGTCAGGAGGTTGGCTTAGAAGCAGCCATCCTTTAAAGAAAGCGTAATAGCTCACTGATCTAGTCGTCCTGCGCGGAAGATGTAACGGGGCTAAGCGAATAACCGAAGCTGCGGATGCACTTTGTGCATGGTAGGGGAGCGTTCTGTAGGCCTGTGAAGGTGAGTCGTAAGGCTTGCTGGAGGTATCAGAAGTGCGAATGCTGACATGAGTAGCGTTAAAACGGGTGAAAAGCCCGTTCGCCGTAAGCGCAAGGTTTCCTACGCAACGTTCATCGGCGTAGGGTGAGTCGGCCCCTAAGGTGAGGGCGAAGGCCGTAGCTGATGGGAAGCAGGTTAATATTCCTGCACCGATTCTGAGTGCGATGGGGGGACGGATCGTGGAAGATTGTCCGGGTGTTGGATGTCCCGGTTCTTGACTTGTAGGCGTCTGGTAGGTAAATCCGCCAGGCATATACCGAGGGGTTGAGACGAGTGGCCTTGTGCCGCGAAGCAATTGGAAGTGGTTCCAAGAAAAGCCTCTAAGCTTCAGCTCAGAACGACCGTACCGCAAACCGACACTGGTGCGCGAGATGAGTATTCTCAGGCGCTTGAGAGAACCCAGGAGAAGGAACTCGGCAAATTGATACCGTAACTTCGGGAGAAGGTATGCCCTGGTAGCTTAATGGAGAACATCCTGCGGGCGAAAGGGTTGCAAAAAATCGGTGGCTGCGACTGTTTATCAAAAACACAGCACTCTGCAAACACGAAAGTGGACGTATAGGGTGTGACGCCTGCCCGGTGCCGGAAGGTTAATTGATGGGGTGCAAGCTCTTGATCGAAGCCCCGG
>JBOEGY010000007.1:0-330 GCA_050633665.1 Burkholderiaceae bacterium
GCGCTGCTCATACCGTGCTCGCGACACAGCTCGGGCACTGGCTTACCGGCCTCGGCCTGCTTGAGGATCTGAATGATCTGGTGGTCTGAGAATCGTGATTTCTTCATGGGAATCTCCGTCGTTTACTTTACGAGAAAATTCCACCTCCGACTACCGCGCTTTATTGGGGGGATTACCCGTCAGTTTTGTGTTTCTGAGCTGCCTGCGCGGCAGTGAACGCGACGCCTAACGGCACGGGCAACGGCCATTCTTTCTGAGCTGCCTGCGCGGCAGTGAACTCCTTGACTCGGGGATGCCGACACGGCATTCATTTCTGAGCTGCCTGCGCGG
>JBOEGY010000007.1:370-965398 GCA_050633665.1 Burkholderiaceae bacterium
GCCTGCGCGGCAGTGAACGCAGCGACAATGTGGTGTCGGGCCGTGTGAATTTTCTGAGCTGCCTGCGCGGCAGTGAACTCGTATTCAATGAGGCGGGGAGCGGTACGTTTTTTCTGAGCTGCCTGCGCGGCAGTGAACTCGGTTACAGACATCCCCTTATTTGTCCCCTCTTTCTGAGCTGCCTGCGCGGCAGTGAACACTTGGTACGCCGATTGCAATATGACGCGCCTTTTCTGAGCTGCCTGCGCGGCAGTGAACTCGGATAGCTCGGTGACTGGCGCGGCGTTTGATTTCTGAGCTGCCTGCGCGGCAGTGAACGTCTGCGGGTTGAATCCCTTCACCTCCAGGCATTTCTGAGCTGCCTGCGCGGCAGTGAACGACATTAAAAGCATTACGGCCCGCGAAACGCGTTTCTGAGCTGCCTGCGCGGCAGTGAACTTTTCCAGTTCATTCGACCTTGACGCGACAGGTTTCTGAGCTGCCTGCGCGGCAGTGAACGCAAAACAGTTCTTGCACTGAAACGGGGGCTTTTTCTGAGCTGCCTGCGCGGCAGTGAACCAAAGCCCCGACGACGCCGACCAATTTATGACTTTCTGAGCTGCCTGCGCGGCAGTGAACCTTGTACGCCGTGGCCGCCGACGTAACCGAGATTTTCTGAGCTGCCTGCGCGGCAGTGAACGGTCGGCAGGCGCGCTTGTTCCTTCTGCTCGATTTCTGAGCTGCCTGCGCGGCAGTGAACAACATCAGCATCAATCCGGGTGAATGGTTGACTTTCTGAGCTGCCTGCGCGGCAGTGAACGCGGCAACGTCAGCGCCAATATCACTGTTCGCTTTCTGAGCTGCCTGCGCGGCAGTGAACAGCGGCATTTCCCTTGTATCACACTGATTTTTAAAGAAAACTGCCTTTCAGCAACTATTAACCCATCTTTTATCGCGCACTACTAAAAGTCGAAAAATCAAGCACTTAGAAGCACGTCGAAATAAATGGGTCAAAAGGCTGGCACAGTCGCGGTTTGGCTGAGACCATACGCGTTGAAGCTACCTGCGAGCAAGGAATCGTTGGGCCTTCCCTGCTGAATAAAGAGTTTGAACTTTTGCCCTGTAGACTGACTGTGTAGCTGAAGATAAGGCAGTTTTGTGCGCTTTTCTCGAGCAGTAGCCACTCTCTGTTTCGCTTCATCTTCGTCAATCCAGCCCTTCGACAGAGAACGGCGAAATAACCTCGCAGCACTGCTTTTCAATTGAACTCGTCTCACACTTCGAAATAGACAACCTTCCGGAACCGCCTCAATGCCCTCGTTCTGGGTGTAATCTCGGAGGCCCTTTAGCCAGATCGTAGCCATGAGTATCTCTAGTGCGTTCTGACTACCATGCAGTCGCAGTTTATCGCCGAGGGTCGAACTGGCATTCGGAAAGCTAACTCCGATGCCTGTTTCTTTCAGCGCTGTCAATTCACGATGCAACTTGGCGAACACTGCATTGAGTAGCGTTGTCTCTTTAAACTCCGGGTCGGGCAAAACCCGTATATCGACAAAATAGTCCATCGAATCACCTAGTCCGCTTTCTCACCAAAAACACCACCACGGACGATGCCCGCGATCACATAATGCTGCTGCTCCACAGCGGGAACTTTGTCCTTAATCACCCAACCGTCCAGCAGATTGTAAAAGTCCATTTTGTCTTTGGGCTGGCGATAGGCTGTTCCTCGGTTTGTCACCGAACCGTAAGGTTCAACGGCAATCGGACCCAGGCCGTTCGATTGCGGATACCAAGTATCAATAGTACGCAACGCATTGCCAATTTTTTGTGAGTGCATCGCTGCGACTTGATTGACTTGATACAGATACTTGCTTTTCGCACTATCTCGCCCGCTGTCAAGAACAAGTTCCTGAGAAGGAAATACTTCTTGCCCTTGCCCAAGTCTAGAAAACGCTTCGACCTTCAAGAAGACAAATTCGTCGCCGCATAGACCTGCGCGAACCACCTCCGCAAGCTCAGCCAAATCACCCTCTGGCGTGGCGAACTCCCGAAGGTTGAAGTCTTCACCGTTGAAGACCCATTCTTTCTCCACGGCCTGATTCTTCAGATGCGAAACACGCACTTCTATTGCTTCTGCGCCAATCCGGTTTCGCCACAAAAACCGCCCGTTGGCAAGATTTTCGGCATAACGATTAGCCAGTTCGGTAAATTCGTGCTCGGCGATGTAGTCATTGATCTTTTGTGCCAACGCAGCCTGATAATCTCGATTGTTGCACGCAGACGGATTGGACAAACCACCCAAAACACGCAGGGTGAAACTGATTCGCAGAGTATCTGCGTCGAATGGTAAAGAAGCAATATCTACTCGCTGCGGATTGGGTTTCTGTATTTCGGCGTCCAGTTTAGCTGGATCACTGGCGATATCATTCTTTAGACGGTTCGATATTGTCCCACGGACGTCCTTGCTCAGTACGGTCACTGGCGCCCAGGAACCCGACTTGTTTCTGTCACCCCAGTTACCAGCGTGCAACAGGCCATCCGAATTTGACAATTTGCGCTCAAACGCCAGTACAGACGCCGTTTTCAGTTTCGTTTGTGACATATCTATACCCCTTGATCGAAAGAAGCTTGAGTTTGATGACTTTGAGAAAAATCGTTCCGACAGAGATACCAACCACCATCCTGTTGGTAGTGCCAGAACACGCTGGCAAGATCATGAATGCGGTGCGGGCTAATCCATTGGCCAATGCTATAAACCGACTCAACAAAGCGAAAGGGTGTATCCACGTCACGCGTACGCAGAACCGCCCCCGGTTGGTACAACGTTGATATTGCTTTGAAACCCACTGATATTGGCACCAGCCACCCTGAGCCCGGTCTTGGGAGGCGCTCCCAAGTCGCGGCACTCTCGTCTGTGAGTTCGCCTTCTTGACCCTCCGCGTGCGCCTTATATGTAATGGCAACAAAGTCCGTCCAGCTATCGAGCAGTGATGCCCGGTGATTGGCGGCTAATCGCTTTTCGTGATGGCGTTGCAGAATTTCGCGCCGATCAACGAGAAAGTAACCTGGTAGAAGTTGCATCAGTAGCTTTCGCCCATTCTGTAGCGGAGATGTCTCGTACTCAGGCTTTCGCATGGATCTGATACTACCTCCTGCCAGCCTTTGCATCAGGGCTTGTCGATACAACCAGTCAATGAGATGCTGCTCCTGCGCCTCGTCGGTATCATCTGTGTTTGGAAAGTCAAGCTCGTGATGCTTAAAGTCACATTCGATGACTAAACTAATATCAAGGTACATGCGACCCTCTTCGACGAATGCAGGTGACTTAGCCTCTTTTGTCAGCGGGTTTCGTGTCAGTGCAAACACGTAGTCGCCCCACCCCGACGGCTGATAAGCCTGAACATCATGCCGATGACATACAACCGCGCAGCCGCCCAAAGTCAGGCCACAGTAATTATTCAGTTTTCGCGACAAGGCATGCGCAAAGCCGAGGAAATTGGATATTGCCGGAAAGCCCCAGGTCAGCCCCGCAATTGCATTGGCGTTCTCCACCTCAATGTGACTGAAAATCAGTAATGATTTCATTTCTACATAGCCCTCAGATCAGCCTTCAGTGCGCCCTCGACATCATTTTTCCAGACACTAAACTCCACATCGCCGAATGCCAACGTTTTGCTCCGATTAAGATGAGAGTTCAGCCAATTGGAGAACTGCGCCGCAACTTTATTTACCCAGTCTAGTTTTTCCCGCTCTGCTTGAAACGCTGCATCGGGACGCATGGGATCCAGCCAAAGCTGTTCATGAAAAGGAAGTGCCGATTCGGCACTCCAGCCGGGAGTCACTGACAGATTCCTGATTTCTGCCGCAAGTTGCAAAAACTCGCTGATGAGTTCATCAACAAAATTGTCGCGCCTTTTTCGAAAAAGTTGATTGCTGCCACGAGGTTCAATTCGCTCGAGATACTCGCGCAGCGTCTTAGCCGTTCGCCAGACACGCCGGTCGTAGGCCTTCCAGAAAGCAGTCTTTGCCATCGGCGGTCTAATCTGCCGCTTCCAAACCGGCGGCTGGCAGGTAAACAGAAAACCCCTGCCGCCTCTGACACTGTTCAATTGAGAAATGTTTTGCGGTTTGGTGCCGCCGTAAGTCTGCGCGGCCATACTGGGATATTCATAGATGACCCCATCAGCATATTTGCCATTGCGACGGCTCCGACGTCGCGCTATGGACTCTTCGGAGTAACGGGTCTGAATAATGCGCTGATGCACTTCATGGGCTAGCGAGCTTGCAAACAGAGGGCTGATCAGATGGTAACTGCCATCACTGAGTGGGAAATAGATTTGCTTGGAAAATTTATGCGAACTTAGTTCTTTGGCCTTTAGCGCATCGGAAAAACCCGCCATCCAATCCGCCAGTTGCTTCTCGTTCTTACTGAACCCAGCGATCGCAGAGGCATCTCCGTTTTCGATGCGATCCAGGAGACTTACGCCATTCTCCGAAAGTTGCAGCAAGCCAGCAACGTCTAGGGCAGCTGCGTTCCCTACTATATCCATCTGCGAGCATTCAACAGAACCGCTATGTAGCAGCCCTGGATTCTCCGTTGAATCATCTGTTGCCTGCATGTAGACGCCACTACCTTTCGCGTCGCCGTGAGTGTATTTAGGCGCATGGGTCACCATGTTGATTTGTTTGGCGCGGGCGGCTGCGTCAGTCAACCAGTGTTCGATCGTAAACTTGGCAGACTCTTCACGGAGCTTCTGAGCAGACGCGGTTTCGAACTCTGCTATGGCAACCGCGTTAGCTCCATCAAGCTCTGTTCTTTCCTTGGCTATACGCTTGTTTAACGCCTCGAGCTTAGTCACCGCCCTGGCACTGATGAAGTCTGCAATCTGTTCTGACAGGGCCTTTTCCTGCATCGTTACCCCCTATTGCGATTCAGTTAATGCAATATTGCTCTCGTGCTATGCGGAGATACTAGACGAGATTACACATGAATAATACCTAATTATCATTATCTAAATGAATATCGAAAGCATAAATGAACTTAACAGACCGCCTGCTTAATTTGCTCAAATATGCAAAGCTTGCCGTCTGCCGTACAGGCAGCTCAGAAATAATTCTCATTTTCTAAACATCCACTGCCGTACAGGCAGCCCGGCGCGCGCTCACCAGAGCGCGCGCCATACTCCTAATTCTGGACGGTAAAGCCATTCAGTCTCGGTTGACCCGCTGCTCTTTGGCAACCGCACACGTGCAAATTTGTCGCTTGTATCAAGCACACCAAGCTCACGCCTTTCCGCAAGCTCATTTATCAACGTCACGAAATCAAATTGCATCCAAGACTGACACTGTGAGTGGCAACTACCCTCGGTTTGCTGAATTCGACCTTTTCCTGCCGCTTTCGCTTCGCCGTTCTCGTGGACGAGATGCCAGATCGGTGTGTCCTCTTCGTCATTCAGCCTCAGAATGAACTCCTCTTCGGGCTGGCTCTTGCGGAAACGGCTGCGCCGCTGCAATTCAGCTGACCATGTCGCCTGATGCTGCCACCAGTATGCCGCTGGGGGGGCTTCATCATCGACTGCACTTTCACCGAACAGCCTGGCGCGTAGCTGGGCATGTTCAAGATCAACGAAATTACCGCAGGGATTCGGTTGCGGACTCTCTTGAATACGGGGAATCGCGCTGATATGTTCATACTGCCAAGGCTCTAGTAGAGTCTGCAGATCGTGGGCATGCAACTTGAAGTGCTTGTCTTCAAAGCCCGGCCTTTCGTACGCCACAGGTGAACCGCGCAGGGCGCGCATGTTTTTTGAAAGCACCAACAGGTTCGGTGAGTCTGGCGGTCGCGCCCGGTGACGTTGAATCCGCCCCGCCAGTTGAATAATTGATCGCATGGAACTGGGCTCGGCTATTGCCCAATCATAGTCATGATCCCGGCCAACCTCGGCCACCGGACTAGCGAAAACAATAAACACCTGATCCTGTTCCGTGTGATTCTCTAGTGCTGAGGCGATTTCTGGCACTTGCCACAATGCATCTTCGTCGTGTCGGGTCAATGCGGCATCAAGCCTCGCTTCCATCATCGAACGGACCAACAGGGGATGATGGCTGTGATAGCAAACAAAATGAACTCGAGTGCCTTGAGCAGGCGCACAAGCGATATAGTGCTGAAGCACTGTCACCATTGAGTTAATGTTCGCCATTCGCACAAGGCCAACTGACACTCGCTTCCCGGTTGCCGCATGCACCTGGTGATGCGCCTGATGAAGCCTGGTTACGCCGCGAGCGATGACATCAGTTACTGCCTCAACTACTGCCTCCTCATCGCTCCCCACAGCTTTTACGGGTAATAGTTCAGCCAGCCGCAGCGGCGTGCTTGAACGGAGTTTCATGATGCGCCCAGCTACAAAGCGGTTGTGCGCCCTCGCAAACGCGGGCAAATCGCCCAGATCAGTCTGAGTCCGAGAGAATTCATCGAACCAAGCGCAACAGATGCCCCGATCTACCCCCGGTTCACCGCAAGCCTGACTAAAGGCCATGCGGCCCTCCCGGTACGCGTCGAACAGTGCTTCAATCAAGGCCGGCGGCAAAGTGGCGGAGGAAAGCAAAAGACGGCTACCCAGCATCCCCGCCCAGTTGACCAGTCGACAGAGGGCTGGAAGATCTTCCAGCCCAAAGTCGTCCGGTTCGTCCAGAACCAAATCGGAGGTTAGCAGCCGCAGCATCGGCGCAATCTGCTTGCCGCCGCGCTCGCCTTCGGTTGCCGGTATGAGATGGTCAATCGTACTGACCAACACTGGCGCACTCAGCAATGCGTGGAGCTTTGGCGACGTCCTGATCCACTCGCCAAGTCGCCCGTCATCGAGACTACCGTCATACCTAACGTATTGATGTGATTCAAGCAGAGCCGCGCCGGACGCAGAACCGCTTTGCTCCATCGCCTCTTGAGGCTCTAGTTCACCATTGCCTGCTGCGCTTCTGGATTGTTCATGTAAATCGCGTACAGCAGGCGAGCCAATCAACACCGCAATATCTTCGTCGCTCAAATGCAAGCGATCACGCAGCGCGTCACCAGTTTGCAGCGTCAATGTTCGCAACCCCAGAGCAACATTGAACCGGCACCCGATCGCTTCGCTCGCAAGACCGTACATAATGCGCGCGTTTGCAAAGGTCTTGCCACACCCGGTCGAGGCCATATTCACGCCGAAAAAACCCTGACGTACGCTACGGTCGCGAACACCGCAGGCCAGTTCATATGCGTTATCCTGCCATCTAAAGCGGGCATTCCTACTGCGCACCTTGAAGGCCTTGTGACGGGTAATCGCCGGAAGAGTATCGCGCAAGCGTGGCAGGCTCTTACTCAGTAATACCGCGTTGTGTCCGACGCCAACATTGTGCTCATCGAGCTTTTGTTTGCGTTGTCGTGTTTTCTTATCGGTGTTGGCAAAGGCGTTGTACTCCTTATCCTGCCACTTGACCAATGCCGCCCCTGCCGAGTAACTGTGGTCAGCCAGCATGAGGTTGAGCCGGGCCACATGCAGAGAAAAACGATCTTGCCACCATGGAGACGCCGCGAACTTCGGCAGCTTCAGTGCCCGCTTTGCAATACTGTTCGCCTTGGCACACCAGGTAACGCTACGCAGCGGCGTGCCTTCGGGGAATTCCCAGACCGCATCACGCTGCTTTGGAGTCCAGTCATCGTAGTCAGCCTGCGGAGAATTCCAGGTAGATCTCAAACCACTGCGATGGGTCAACCATTGATCGATAATTTCTAACGGAGGCTCGCGACCACTATTGTATTTTGGCAAACGGTGATGTGACAGAATCAGCCAGCCTACCGTCTGTGCCAGTGGCGGCAGACTCGTGAAAGGATTTGGAGCATTTCCGGGCGCGTCCTTAATCAATCGGACGAGCATTGGCGATTCGTCTTTCACACTAGCCTCAGCGAGCTTTTTCAGCCATTCAGGGTCCGTGCAGTCATACACGAATGCCTGAAACAACCGTAGTGACACCCACTCGTGACGATAGGGCTCGGTGAAGTGTTTGGCGCCAGGTTTCAGCTTGTTCTGAAATAATGCATTGGCTTTGCCAAAGTCATGAAACAGGCCCGCAATACCGGCCAGCAACGAGATGGCTTCAACACTGTGCCAATTGTTTTCGTCTTTGCGTCGCAATATATCGCGCGCAGTTGTGTTAGTAGGCACCGAACCATCGGCATTGAAACGTCGCAGGTTGCCAACAATCCACAGAATTTCGCTATGATCTCTGCGCCTTACCCAGTGGCAGGAGACAGCTGTGTTGCGCCGCGCGGTCTTGCGCAGCATTTTTCGCAAGGTATTCAGGCCTTGTTGCGTAATCGCGGTCTGCCAAACACGGTCACCCTTGCGCTCGGCGAACTGATCAAGGATCCGCCGGGTTCCGGGCAACGCCCGTTTGCTGCATTGAGAAACCAAGACGATGTTCATCTAGTCCGAATCCTGGACTCAGCGACGGTTTTAATTGTGTCAATCATAAAATCCAGAGCTTCAGCCTGCCGGAATGACTCAATACATCGTTGGCGAAATTCCTGTTCATCGTCACCCGCCGAGGCAGCCAGAAAGGCGCGCGGCAATACCAGGGCATCTTTGACTAAGTCGGCGACATCGAAAACCAGCCCCCCGCGGCGCGTCTTCCCATGCAAAACAGCTAGACCATGCGGAATACCCAGAACCCAGGTCCCAGTTGCTGCGAGACCATAAGCGAGATAATTGCCGTGATCAAGAAATCGATTGGCGAAATCCACGCCCGCCCCGTGCTTCGCTCTTGTGAACTCGCCGTAACTGACTGCATTGCAGGCCAGCTTGTAGAGAGCCTTAGTGAGTCTCGCTTCCTGGGAAAGCACTTCAGTGCCTGACCGACAGGAGGCCAGAGCCTGAGATGCCGAATCGAGCAAGCCTCTGAGTTCCGTCTCTGCGATATTGAAGTTCTCATCGGGATCATTCGCCAGTCGGGACCAGTGCTTGCGAATGAAAATCAAACGGGCTCGCTGAAAATCGACGGCAGCAGCTAAGCGCTGATCATCGTCAAACCAGAACCGAACCCACTGCTGCAAGTATTCAGTGGGACGATATTCGCTTTGCGGTGTCAGCCAGGCCACGTCCACTTCGACCTCAGTAGAAGCGAAGAGAGGCGTTCCGCCACCACCGCAGAATCCAACCAGGACGCCAGCTTTGGCCAGCTCCCGCATTGCGGCCTGGGTAATGGAAGTTCCGGTTCCCAGCAGGATACTCGTCGTGTTTGCTATGGGTATATTCCAATACTGGGATCGCTTACCGTCCTCCGTTACATATTCGACCCTGCCTGCGTTGACCAGTACGCGGCAATGTTGGAGGTAATAAAGATTCGCTCTTTTGGAGTGAAGTATCGATTTCAGATCTGACGGTGAAAGATCTTCCATGTCTCGCGTTTGGTTAAGTGAGCTTAAGGCGCAACCTAGGAATAGTTAGCCGCTACGATCGACCACCGAAGAGCAAGCGGGCGATGACGCACGAAATCAGTCGACCCAGATACACGCGAACGCTAAACGAAACATCAAGACCCACAGAAAATCGCCTCTAACCTTATCACGGCGAATTGTCTCACCGTCGAACCCTGAGTCTGCATTGGGTCGATGCGAGGAGTCGCTTAGCCCCCCCTTATTTGGTTATGAAGCGCAGAGTGAATAGAGCCAAGACTCCGAAGGAGCACCAGATCGTATCGGGTTCCGCTCGCGCAAATTCTTAGGCGAATGATATTCGAGTACTGATTTCGGTAATGGCCGAGTCAACACCGATGCCCACAAAAAGCCGCCAATGCGATCGCAATTTGTAGCAACTTGACGATCTTTGTATACTTGTTTTTGGTAAAAACACGGCGCGTCACTCCCTAATAAGCTGCGCCATTCGAGCAGTGCTTAGCGTCACTTAGTCGATGGCTCAACAGGGACGTTGCTCAATCCATCCATGATGGTTGCATCAGGGCACTGCCTGACGAAATATGATTCGATCGAATGGCCAGTGTCGGACCCGGACGCCAATTGGTGTGACGACCGGTCAGACTTAACTCTGACAGGCCAACCTCAAAGCACACACCCATAGTGGGCGGTCGAAACCAGCCGGACATACTTGTCATGGACGCTACCGGTGCGTATGCGCGCCGACTGATCGGGTGCTTGCCAGCCTTTCATGCGCTCAGCAATTTCCTGATCACTGACTTCCAGATTAACGGTTCGGGCCTTCGGGTCAATCACAATGCTGTCGCCATCACGAACCGCAGCGATCGGTCCACCGCGTGCTGCCTCAGGCGACACATGCCCAATCAAAATGCCGTGCGACACGCCTGAAAAACGGCCATCGGTAATCAGCGCCACATTGGCTCCCAAGCCGTGGCCTTGCAACTGGATGGTTAACATGACCATCTCGGGCATGCCCGGCCCACCCACTGGTCCAACATAACGCACAACAATGACATCACCGGCTACGATCCGGCCGTTCTTGATAGCTTCCATCGTATCGGCCTCGGTCTCAAAGACCACCGCCCGCCCCCGGAAAACACCCGACTCCAGCGTTTTCCCCGAGAGTTTCAGCACGCAACTCTCCGGTGCAATATTGCCCTTCAATACACTGATGTGATTATTCGGCGTCGCGATGGGTTTCTCTATCGGAAAGACTATGTCTTGCTCACCCAGTTGCTCCAGCGTTGCGACAGACTCAAGGTTTTCGGCCAGCGTCTTGCCGGTAACCGTCATGACATCGCCGTGGAGGAAGCCATGACGTAACAACTCCTTCATCACGACGGGCACCCCGCCCAGTTCATGAAGACTGGTCATCGCATAGCTGCCGTGTGGCTGCAGGTTGGCTATCAGTGGCACCCGCTCACCCACCGCCTGAATGCGTTCGATCGTGATGGGAACCTGGGCTTCGCGGGCGATTGCGAGCACATGCAGGTACAGGTTGGTCGAGCCGCCCATCGCGTAAAGTGTCGTGATCGCGTTCTCGAAGGCCTTCTCAGTCATGATGTCGCGCGGCCGGATGCCCGCCGCGACCAACTTGTACACCGCATCAATCGAAGCCTCGGCCTGGGCGCGCACATCATCATGCATTGGGCTCGAGGCGTCATAGTCTGCCGGATGCGAGGCTCCCCGCGGAAGCATCATGCCGATCGCCTCGGCGCAGGTGCTCATCGTATTGGCGGTAAACATTGCGCCACAGGTTCCGCTCCCTGGCATGACATTGCTTTCTATTTCAAGATACTGGTCGCGGGAGAGCCGCCCGGCCTCATGCGCGGCGCGGCTTTCCGCCCAATCCATAATCGTGATGTTTTTGCCTTTGCTGGCGTAAGGCTCGAACGAAACCCGACCGGGCGATGCCGTACCCGGATAAAGCACCAGTCCGAACGCGTTGGTACGAGCCAGCGGCATCAGCGCCGCTGCGCCGGTCTTGTCGCAACCCGATACAACAATCATGGCCTCGCCATGATGGGCGCGATGACCAATCTCGAAGCAATCGGCGGCGACATCGCGCGAAACCAGACTGAAACCTGCGGTCGGCGTGCCCTGAGTGAGCGCATCCGAAACTGCCGGCGCCCCGACAATCAAGCCCTGACCGCCGCGCGTGCCGATTCGTTCGACCAGTAAATCCGTAATTTCCCGAACACGGTTATTGCAACGGTGTGCGTTAGTGTACGCACTGGCAATCGTCACAATAGTGTTGGTTTGTGCAGCGCGATCAGGATCGAAGCCGGCGGCGCGCATCTCAACGCGGTTATCTTTCCAGTAGCTGGGGCTGTCCGGGGTCATAGGTTTTGCTCCAATCAGAGTCAGTCAGGGGTGCGCCGATGCCATTATATTGGTTGAAGACTTTCAACCCGTTGTTTGGCCGCGCACGGCACTGCGATAGCCATGCCATGCAGTTTCACCAGCCGAGCAAGACGTGCCACGGCTTGAAAACGCCAACGGTCAGCTTCATGACGAAACGCGCGACCTCACCCGCAACACAAGCACCGCCAGAGCCGGTAAGAAAGTCACCGACACAACCGCGGAACCGAGCAACCCGGCCATGACGATAGCGCCAACCCCCCGATAGAGTTCAGTGCCGGCGCCGCCCCAGAACACCAGCGGCGCGAGTCCGCACAGGGTTGTGATTGTCGTCATTGCTATCGGGCGCAGGCGCGACCTGGTCGCCTCAGTCACCGCACTGCCAATCGCAATACCGGGTTGCTTCAGGTTATGCATCAGACGGGTCACCACCAGAATCGGATTGTTCACCACGGTGCCCATCAGAATCAAAAAGCCCAGCATGGAGATCATGTCGAGCGGCTGACTGAACGCCGGCAGACCCAGCACCGACTGCCACTGCCCCATCAGATTCAGCGCCAACAGGCCGAGAATCCCCCCTGCCATGCCCATCGGAATGGTTGTCATGATAAGTAGCGGATAGCCCCAGTGGGTGAGAATGGCAACCAGCAACAGATAAACGATAACCACCGCAATCGCATAGTTGCCAAGCAGCGACTGCCGGGTGGCCTCAAGCTGGTCGCTGGCGCCCGCGATGGCCACGGACACACCCGGCGCGATGCGCCCTTCCCGCTGCAATACAGCCACCAGTTCATCGCGAACCGTTTGAACACCGGTCTCGAGCGCGACATCATCGGGCGGAATGATGTTGACCGTCAGGGTTCGCGCGCCATTGACCCGACGGATCGTGCCGGTGGCCACAGTATCGAGCACCTGAGCCACCGAGCTGAGCGGCACCAGCCCGCCAGGCGTCTGTAGCTGCAAGCCGGCAATGTCATCGAGACTGCCGCCCTGCCCGGTTGCCGCATGCAGGTAGATATCGATTTTCTCGTCGCCCCGGTAGAACTCGTCGGCAAACGCGCCGTCAGTCACGACCGAAACCGCATAGCCCAGCTCCTGCGGTGTCAACCCGAGCTCAGCAGCCCGCTCAAAGTCTGGCCGAACCTCCACCATCGGTTGCGACAAGGATCGCGTGGATGGTGTGGCGCGAACCCGAGGATCGACGAACACTTCGCCGGCGCGCCGGAAAACCGCCTCGGCCGACGCATATAGCGCCGGCAGATCCGCGGCGGAGAGTTCGACATTGATGCTTCGCGTGCCGCCATCGTTGCTGGAGATGATTGAGCCGCGGGTGGCGAACGCGCGCATATCCGGATAGGTTCGGAATTTTTTGTTCAGCGCCTGCATGAGCTCACCCAGACGGGCCGGGTCGACAGTCTCGGCGATAATGCGAATTCGCGTGGCCGTGGTGCGCACGATCAGATAACGAATCGGCGGAACAACGGCACTGCTGGCCGGCGGCGAAGCTTCTCGGCCGGTTTGATTTTCAGCCACAAAAGGCAGGAAGTACGCCTCCAGTTCGTCGGCAATTGCCTGCATGGTCGACAGGTTGTAGCCGGCCGGGGCGCTCATCGAGGCGAAGGTTTTGGGCTCCTCGCCTTCCGGCAGGTATGAGGCGGGCGGCGTCAATACCAGGAACACAAAACCGCTTGCCAGCACCGTCAGCAACACACAGGCTATGGGCCGTACCAGCCCTTGCGTCAGCCAGGCAATGCTGCGTTCCAGTGAGGCGCTCAGCGAAAACCCTACTCGATCAGCGGGAGCGCCACCAGCCTGCCCCCCCGATTGAAAAATATGCGCGCTGGCCGAAGGCACGATGGTCATGGCCACCGCCATCGACGCCACGATTGCTGCGCAAATCGCAATGGCAACATCTGAATACAGTTGCCCGGCTTCCTCGCGAATGAAAATCACGGGCAGAAACACCAAAACCGTCGTCGCAGTCGATGCCAGCAAGGCGGGCCAGACATCGCGCACACCATCAATGGCCGCGTGCATTCGGTCCAGCCCGGCGCGACGGCGCCGTTCGATACTGTCCAGCACGACAATCGTATTGTCCAGTGTCATGCCCAGCGCAAAAGCCACGCCCGCCAGCGAAATGACATTAATGGTGCGGCCGGTCATCGCCAGCCCCAGAACAGCCGCTACCGTACACAGCGGAATACCGATAACACCGATAAGCGTGGTACGCGCCGAGCGCAGAAACGCGAACATCACCAGCGTGGCCAGTGCCGCACCCAGCGCAAGATTGACCCAGACATTTTGCAGCGAAGCCTGGACATACCCCACATCGTCAGCAGTAAGTTGAAGCTCCAGGCCAGCCGGGTTCAGTACTTCGCGGTTAATCTGCGGCATCAGATCAATCAGCGCCCGTTTGACCTGAATAACATTGGCCCCGGCCTCGCGGCGCACCGGCATGATCAACACACGCTCTCCGTTGACGGTCGTGCGCTCGGTGGGCTCAGCGTGATCGAGAACAATGCTCGCTACATCGCCCAGCCGCGTGATCGCATCGCCTCGCCGTTGCAGAATGAGCCCGGACAATGCCTGCACATCATCAAAGCGGCCAATCGTGCGCAGCAGGTAGCGGCGCTTGCCCTGGTCGATGTCTCCGGCGGAAAAGTCGCGATTACGCGTGCGCAACACCTCCCTGACCCGGGTGAGCGTCAACCCGCGGTCATTGAGCGCGTTCCGGTCCAGCCAGACCTTGATCTGTCGGTCGGCACTGCCAAACAGTCCAACATTTGAGACGCCGGGTACAGACTCCATGCGCGAGCGCACCTGGCGATCGACGAAGTCAACAATCAGATCCATGTCAACCGATTGCGGATTACCCGCCAGCGGTGACACCCGGAAAAACATGAACGAATTGCTGGAAAATGCACTCGCAATCACCCGTGGGCGGCGGACGGTTTCGGGATAAGCAGGCACCTGGTTCAGCGCGTTGTTCACGGCGAGCAGCGCCGCAGTGACATCAGTATTGAACGGAAACTCCAGCTCGATCGTTGCCTCGCCTGACTCCGCGACCGCGGTCAGCCGCGACAGATTCGGCACCCGCCGCAAAAACTGCTCTTGCTCAATGAGCACCTCACTTTCGACATCTTGCGGGCTTGCACCCGGCCACTGGGTTCGAACCGAAATCGTGCGTACGTCCAGATCCGGAATCATCTGAACCGGCGTTTGCAACGCGGCCACGATGCCAACCACCGACAGAATCAGAAAACAGACCGTGACCAGCGTGCCGCGGCGAACCATTTGCTCTAGCATGACCGGGTTCCGAACGATAGTTCAACCGAAGGCTCAACCAGGAGCACGGCAATGCTGGCTGTGTCAGTTGTCATCGCCGACAACCCGCACCGGCTGACCAGCCCGCAACGATTCGTTGCCGCGTACGACCACCCGGTCGCCCTCGCGCAGACCGCTGGTGATGCGGATACGGTCGCCTTCAGCTCGACCGGCAGTCACCGCCCGCGCTGAAACCGTGGGTTGCTCACTGGTTTCCTCCACGACCCAGACCATGGTGCGCCCATCCGGTTGGCGCATGAGTGCATCGCGCGGAATGGCAATTACCGAGGCGCTCTGGCCAAATGAAATGAACGCCTGCGCGGACATACCTGGCGCGATGCCGAGGTCACCGACTTGCGGCTCGATGCGCAGCAAAAACGATCGTGTCGTGACATCGCCTGACGGCGCGAGCGATATTCGTCCCGCCGGAACCCGCTGGCCGGCAAGCGCCTCAAAACCCAATTCGGCTGACACGCCGTTGCGCACCGATGCCACAAACGCCTGTGGCAGGGATACTTCGACCACGACTGGCCTGTCGGCCACCAGTTCAATGATCTTGGTGCCGGGCGCCGCCCACTCCCCGATCTCCGCGTCACGCGAGGCGACCACCCCGGCAAACGGGGCGATGATGCGATGGCGTTGCAACAACTCGTTCTTGGCAGCCTCATCGGCTCGCAGTCGCTTGACCACAGCCCGCGCCATCCGCATTTCGGCAGCGCGAACATTAAGCTGGTCCTGGGTAATGACGCCCCGGCGGGTAAGGTTGCGGCCAATGACATGCAGTCTGGTTTTCTCCTGCGCATCGGCCTGCGCTTCCTCAACCGCCGCGCCAGCCTGATCAAGGGCATGCCTGGCAAGAGTGTCGTCGAGCTGCGCGACGGTATCGCCGGCCTCGACCCGGTCGCCCAGATCAAGGGCAATCGACTTAACCAGCCCGCCAATAGCGGTGGACAGCCGCGACACCCTGGTCGCCACCACGGTGCCGGGCAGCCGGATAGACTGGGCGGCCGTGACGGCACGCGCCTTGGCCACCACGATGGGCGAGCCTGACGACTGAGCGCTCGCCAGCTGACCGGCGAGCAGCATCACGACGGCCAGCATAAGCCTGGCAAGACCGATGGAAAGCAAACGCAAATGATTCGTAGCGGTGAGATTCATTGCGACACAGTTTACCGACAACAGTCGGGCCCAGCGTGAAAACCACTACGGGTGGCAGCCTACTGCCAGTTACTGCCAGTGCTAATGCGTTTCAGGCAGATGCCTTCTCGGCCATCAGGATAGCGGCGACAACAGCCAGTTTTCCTTTTGCATCAAACGCCTTGGAAACAATACCCGACTTTGTCGTGTAAATCTCGTGGGCCTTGACCGGATCCGGCACCGGGATGCTTACTAACGAGATTGACGCTGAAAGCCCATTGACTGGTAAAACGACTGGTAAAACGCGCCTGCTGTGTCCGACGGGGTGCTCAAGAGTCAGTCAGCACGCTTTTCAATCAGCGTGAAAGCGATCGGCATGCCAACCAGATGCTGACGAATACGTTCGGCATCAGGCTCAGCTACCGTCAATCTCACGGCCAGATTGTCATCCACCTCGACCGACACCTGATCATTGGCAACGCCTGCAGCCGCAACAGCATCAGCAATCGCCCAGCGGAATGCCTGCCGGCGAAGTTGTGGTTTGAAGATTTTGCCGACCGGCGTTAGCGGCATTACTTCAATGATTTCAATCCGTTTGGGCAAGGCGGCAGGTTCTTCAATACGAGGCACCAGAAACGCCAGAACATCATTTGATGACACGGCCGAGCCCTCGCGCACACTGACAAACGCCACCGGCAACTCCCCGGCGTAGTTGTCCGGCATACCTACGGCTGCGGCAAGCTCGATATCAGGGTGCGCCAGCAGCGCATCTTCAATGGATTGGGGATCAATATTGTGGCTGCCCCGGATGATCACGTCTTTGGCTCGTCCGGTCAGGTAGAGCCGACCCGAATCATCGAGCCGGCCAAGATCACCGGTCAACAGCCAGCCACCGTCCAAAAACGTGCCGGCATTGCGGCTGTGATCGGTATACCCGGGCGAGACATTCGGTCCGCGCACCGCGACGATACCAGTCTGGCCCGCCGGCAGCGGTTGAGACATGTCAATTTCATCACCATCGTACGGCACGATTACCACCTGCGAAAACGGCAACGGAAATCCGCAGCAAAGCGGTTGCCGATCAGCATGAACCGACTCCAGCGCAATCGAGCCAGCCGTTTCGGTCATCCCAAAGATGTTGCGAACCGGGATGCCCGTGCGGGTTTCAAAACCATCTGCCAGTTCGGGGGGCAGCGGCGAGCCGCCAGTCAATGCCACCCGAATCCGGGAAACATCAGCATCGACCGGCCGCGCCATCAGACCTGCCAGCAGAGTTGGGACGCACCCAATCGCCGTCACACCTAGCCGTTCCGCCTGGCGCCAGAAATCACCGATGAACGCGGTGTTTCTCATGCCTAGCCGCCCCGGCACCACAAGAGTTGCGCCACTGGACAAAACCGAAAGCCCGTAGACAAACGCACCGGCAACATGAAACAGCGGAAACCCATTGACGACCACATCCTCCGGGCCATATCCGTGAAGCAACGCACACGACCGGGCGACATGAGCTTCATTGAGTCGCGTGTGGCGCACCAGCTTGGGCGTACCGGTTGTCCCGCCGGTGTGATAAAGCGCAGCAATCGCGTCGTCGTCACCGTCGATAAAACCCGCACCGACATCGATTTGCGGCGCACGACCATGCTCCTGGCGGAGCAATGCTTCAAACGAGCCGCTCGAGCCGGCGGAGTCTTCGCCCGCATCACAGTCGAAGATCGGAATACCGACACCGGCCTCGCGTAAGGCCGGCACCAGGGCTTGCCAGTAATCCTGCTCATGATTACGCCCCATCACGACCGCCACTTCCACCTGCGCGGCGTCGAACAAGACAGCAATGTGTTCGGCCCGTAATAGCGGATTGATCGGGCAGGCCCGTCCGGCCAGTTGCGCGCCCCACAGCGCAATCTGCGCCGAGGGCGTGTGATTGCCCAAAATAGCCACTGACTTGCCGGCGACAACCCCGTATGCGCGAAACACTCTGGCCGCTGCCTGGATATCCGCATAGAGATCGGCAAAGCTCCAGCGCCGGTCTTTCTCTGGTGCAGCCGGGTCAGTCAGGTAGTGAATCGCCGTGCGATCGGGCCAGGCGCGAGCCGACGCCTCAAGTATCTTTTGCGGCGAACCATGCGGGCAGAGCGCCGCCAGGCCTTGCGCTTCCACATTGCGGATATCGGCGACGGATCGAATCGGTTTCATCATTGATGGTTCTAAAGGCTCTGCGCCGAAAGGCTGTTCAGCCCATTACCCGGCGACCCGGAATGTGCGGGTGTCATGGCGTATGTATCTCGTTGATGTCTCTTCAACGCAAGCCTGGTTTGCGCCAACCGGTTATCAGCTGCGAATAGTCGAAAACACCTGCTCCAGTTCATGGAGCAAGACAGGCACCTTGTCTTTAACCCACTTGGGGTTCCGATGAGCGATCATCAGCCAGAACAGTGACTCGACATCAAAGAAGGTCGCGTCCAACACACCGGGCTCGCGCTTATCGCGCTTGAAATGCCAATGTACCGAGCCCGGATGTTTGTGGGCCAGGTATCGTCCAATGTGGGAAACATAGAGCCCCGCGGATTTTGCCGCGCGTTCGACCAGAGGCATCAAGGTGTCTCGGGTAACCCCTTCGGGGATGTCGATGTAATAGCTGTCAGATCTCTTTTCCTTCATGGGACTGTCTCCGTAGCAGCGCCTGGTGCGCCGAGCAGGGCTTGAGCCGACCTCCCCGGCTTCGGCGAAATGCCCGATGCAGGCAGGATACCGTGAGCTTTTGTGCCTGCTCTGTGCCTGCTCTGTACCTGCTCTGTACCTTCTCTGTGCCTGAACCCTGAATTTTCCCGCCAAAGCGATTCAACAGCACGGCCAGACCAATGACTAGCGGACAAACCCCTGCGCCTTGTAGCTGGCATACCCCGCTCTGGTCAGCGCGGTGAGTTCGCGGATCAAAGCGGGCTCCACGGCGGAAAAATTGAAACAGGATTTGCCGTGCATTCTGGATTTCAATTCGGGAGATACTGACGCCAGTAATTCAGGCTTTACATACACCGGCATCAAGTGAAAACTAACATACGACTTTTTGACTTTGACCGCCCCAAAAAACAAAGGCTTCTTGTTCTTCATAATGTGATTCGTGTCAATGTAAAGCTCGGAATCATCATTCCTCTTGGTATTGAGTTTTGCCGCATACGGCGCCAAAATCTTGCAGAGCACCAGATAGACGGCTGTGAAGTCTTGCATTGATCGCCTCATGGTTGCACGGCCTCATTGATCAGCCGGTGGGTGCCACAGTCAAGCCGTGTGTTCCCTAAAGAACCGGGATTGCCGGCAAGTCAGACCACGGCGGCCAGATTACTGCGGGCTCTTTCCTCAAAACACTGCCGAAAGTGCGGCGTGCTGTAGATGAAATCGCGCGCCAGAAACGCCTTCAGAACCGCTTTGCGCTTCATGTTGTAAACGACGCCGGGCACCCAACTATACTCGGCCCGAACCTGCTCGTCATACTCGGCAAACCGCTCGGCAGATGCGCCCAGAATAGCCAGATCAATGTCCACCAGCAACTGTTGGTCTGGCTCTACCACCAATGCGTCATGTTTGGTCGCCATGATCAGTTGGTGCACGCGGTTCCGGGTAGTCTGCCCAGCGCCGGCTGCGGACAGCGCACTAACCGCCCAGTCCGCGCTTTGTTGCTCATTGGATTTTCCCTTGACATCATAGATAGCGTCATGAAACCACAAGGCCAGACTGACTTCGCCCGGATGCAAGGCCTGCTCCCGGACCTCAGCAAAATGAGTCAGGCATTCGACCAAATGTTGCTGCGAGTGATAATGCCTTTGCGGCTCCTGATAGGCCGCCAGTAAATGCGCGAGCAGCTGCCCGGGCGGCTGGAGGTTCAGGTCAGACCAGGCAAGCGCCCAGGATTCATCAAAACTGTTCATGATGAGGACGTAACAAGCAAAAAAGTGGCGAGCCCGCGAACAACCGGGGGCGGCGCAGTTTGCACCAATTGAAAACGGCGCCGCCCATCGCCCGGCAGCCAGCGATCGGGATCATTCAGTCTCTCAGGAAGCCTGCCCGCCTTCTGGTCAAAACGTTTGGAAATACCGTCGAGCCGGCCTGGCTGGAAATGCTCAATCGCCCTGAATTGCTTCATGCGCGCGGCTTCTCCGGTTGGCTCTTCGCCCTGATAATGAGCGCTTCAAGGTCCGGTGCAAGCGGCAGCCGCTTGAAGGGGCTCACATTGGCCCCGCCTGTGTTGCCAGCAGGCACCAGGCCAACCGCAGTCTTGGTTGCCGCGCCAACAAGGCGCAGCATCTGCCCTGCGGCTTCATGCGCATTGCGCTCACGCCACGCCCAGACGAGCATGTGCCAATGCGCGCGAATATGTTGCGAGGTTGATGCCTGGCCGAGCACGTGCGCTCTTTCGAGATGGGCAAACGACTCTTTAGACCGGCCCCGTGCGCTGGCAGCCGCCGCCAGCGAAAGCTCGATATCAACAATGGGACGAATATTGCGACCAAAATGGGACATATAGCCTCCTGAGTGCTGTGATAACTGTACCGTGCCGCATAAGTCCGGCAAAACCGTTTACAGGGCTAGACATCTTGCCTCTGCAATAAATCAATGTAAGCGACCTCAACCAGCTCGCCTGTCTGTATGCCGAGTTGTGCCATCAGATCCACCGCCTCCGCTTCACCGCCGGCTACGGAGTCGGTGTCGGCAAGTACAACCTCCAGTTCGATGAACTGCCCCAACCCGTCAACTTCGTCTAAATGAATACGTGTGCGACCGGCCAGAAAGAGCACGCGACGCTTGCGTACCTGCCCCAGGACACCATAGGCCAACGCAAGAGACTCACGTAGGATCTCCGGATCAGCGGTACGAGACCGCAGATAGAACGATTCTTTCGGCCCGGTCTGGTCACTACGACGGTAAAAAATCAGCTCGCCGCGATCATCGGCAAACTTTCTGAGCTTGAGACGGCCCTCCTGACACAGGAAGAACGTATCCTCCTGAAAAATCTCAACCGGGCCCGCCGTCGCCAATGAGCGAGCCCGCTCATATAATGAAGACATATCTGACACCTTTGCCTTGATCTCTACATTGCGGGACATAGTCAACAAAACTCCGTGGACTTCGACTGCTTTGCCATTTGGTTAAATCGCAGCTGTGATGCGCCCACCATCCGATGCGCGCAACACCCGCAACGCGGCTCCAGCGCGTTCTTGTACGGCGCGGTGTTCGTCACCTGAAGCTCCCACGAATTTGACCCAACGGCAATAAGCCCTGCCAATCTTCATTGCTTTAACACTGCCGATACACGCTTTTGGAGTAGCGGCACTAACTCGCCTTCAAACCACGGATTATTACGCAACCAACGATTATTTCTCGGGCTTGGATGGGGTAGCGGCACTACCTCGGGCCAGTGAGTCCTCCATCGGCTCACGATGTCAGTTACCGAAGCGCCGCTATTCCCAAGATGGTAGTCCTGAGCATACTTTCCGATAACCAGCGTGAGCTGAAGGTCATTCAAATGATCCAGCAACTGGGCGCGCCAAGCCGCTGCGCACTCCGGCCTGGGAGGAAGGTCCCCGGCATTTCCGGTACCCGGAAAGCAAAAACCCATCGGTACTATCGCAATGTTCTTTTTGTCATAGAAAACATCCGGCTCAATACCCAGCCAGTCACGCAAACGCTTACCGCTGGGGTCATCAAAAGGGACTCCGGTCTCGTGTACCTTCTTGCCAGGCGCTTGTCCGGCAATCAGTATCCTGGCTCGCGAATCAAACTGAACCACAGGCCGCGGCCCCAGTGGCAAATGCTCGTGGCAAATTTCGCACGACCGTACCTTCGAAAGCAATGTTGATAGCTTGCTCATCACTCAACTGACCGATGCGGGCCAACGGTTGACCCCAACACGATGTTATACGCCTGCTTCACGATCGACACTTCTTTGATTGCCCCTCCCCGCAACGACGAGTCTGCCAGGCCATCCGGACTGATATGGAACCGATGCGATCAACATAGCGATTCAGATTTCAACGGTCGAAGATATTTACATGAAATTTGTCCACAGGATCTGGTGAAACGGTGGTGCCTCCGCACGCTACCAGTCGTCTGGCATCGGTCGCAACGCTCATGCTCGCACACGTTTTGTGGGCTAAGTGGCATCAGTCCGGCGCATGCCGAATGCATCCTACAATGCCAGGCTAAATGATTGAGCGAGCCGTACCCCCGATCATCACTAACGGAGCAAACCTGCAAACATGAAATTGATTGCCCTTTTACTACCCGCTTTGCTGGCTGCCTGTGGCGGTGGTGGAGCCGAACAGGAAACCAGTGACAACGGGGCCAACCGCGACCTTAACGGAGAGCTAACCGGCAGGCTTGTCACCACCGTTGATTTCCAGCCTTATGAGTTCGATCTAAGCACCGGCGCCGCCCGAAAACTGCCCGTCGTCACCAGCAAGCAATTTATGGACAACCGCGGCGAAGGTGACAACGTACGGGAGTACAACTTTTTCGCCGCCAGCGAAAGCCCTGAAGATCCTGGCTATGTAGAAACCAACTATCAGTGCTTCACAGTCCCCACGGGTGCCTGCCTCGCCATTTATGACGCCAACTATCAAGTCGTCGCCCGGGTTGCGGCGCACGAAAAAACACTGGATGAACCGGCCAAGCTATCTCGCTCAGGCAAACTGGTCGCCATGAGCGACATGCATCTTTACTACAACCAGACCGCCACAATCTTGCTCATGGATGTTGCCAGCAGCAACGTCATTGATTCAGTTCAGATTGATCACGAGGTCGAAGGCCGCGCCAATCTACCTGGTCACCCCCCCTTGGAATGGGGCCTTGATGACGAAGTAATTTTCTCAGTACCCGCCGACACTCGCCCCACGGTTTACGTGACCGAACCGGGCACGATGAAAATCGCTCGCAGAATAAAACTGCCTGCTTCCTATATCGGCTATATCGACAGCCTGGATTTACATCCCGATGGCAAGCAACTGTTAATCGGCTATCGCAGAAAAAGCGGAGCCAATAATGGCATCGACGGCGGCGGCCTGATCATAGTCCTTAGTCTTGACGACTTAAGCATCCGGATACCGGCGGTCAATCAGGCTGATCAATCAACGATGCCGATTGGTAACGGGTTTATCAGCCAATACAGTAACCCAATGTGGTCGCCTGACGGCCGCACAATCATGTTTCTGAACAATACCGATCTAAATGGCTCAGTCTCATCACGAAATCCGATTTTCGGCTTGCCAGCGATTACGTTTGGGATGGTCGTGGTGCCGCAAGAAGCAAGCAGACTCATCGTAAACAGTCCGGGCGAACCTATTATTGCTCCGGCTCGTGCGGTGCGAATGGAAAGCGTCTTAACGCCGGGTACCACAACATCCCAGTGGTTCGGAGATCGCTACGAAGGCGGTTACGTTAACTGGATCAGGTAGGCGCCAGTTTGCCTCGGCAATAATACCTCTACACGCAAATGGTGCACGATGAGTTGCCCGCCATAGAAAGAGCCAATCTTTCGGCTTTGGCAACTCAAACAAACGGGGCCGCCTCTCACCGGACTCTTTTGACATGAAACTTGGTATTGTGATTCTGCTCGATGGGGTGATCAGAACCCGTCGATCTAAATTTCTTTCGGTACTTGTTGTTATTTTCGGAGTTTTCATCATCGATAAAGAAGAAGCCTTTAGTGCCTACAACGTTAGCGCCTTTGACTTCCTTTGAAAAAACACCGTAGGAATAATTCAGATTCGGAAAACTAAAATTATTTGGCGAAGTACTCCTACTTTTAAAATAACAAAGATGCAACAATGTTCCGTCTTTATTCACAGAGCCGGGCGAGATGTTTCCCGACACGAAATTTGCATTGTTAGTATCTTCGTTATCCAAATAAATTTTCTGCCCTTTCGATCCGGGTGGACAGTCTCTTCCAAGTTTTAAAACAGAATAGGCACCGTCAGTGCGCTGAAAGTTTAAGCCGTTTGTGCGGCAAAATTCCAGGGCGACATTGCCTTTGCGATCGGACCAAGACCGCCCCTTCCACCCGGACATATAGGATTTGCCAGCGTCTTCTGCATCCATAAATACTGTGATCCACTCACTATCGCATCTATGATCTCCAGACAAAACGCCCACGTCGTATCGGCCAGTATCGGGTTCAGGATAGACCAAACGGTGAAATTTTTTGTCCGTAGCGCTTAGTCCGGTTGAACCAAATCGAACGGTATCGTAATCATCATTTGGGCAATCGGTGTCATAAGTCATTATTGATTTTTTGTCATATCTTCCTAATCCAACATATTTTCTAAAATTGCGTCCGTTCGCCCCGTTGTATGGCCAGTTTCCAACCGAACGGACTTCATCCGCATTGCGGATAATGTGCATATACTGGTACGGAATTTCCGTTGTCTCTGGCTTCGCAACCTGCCCATCGCAGTTGGCGAACCTGTCCGGACGCAGACCTTCATGCACATAGCCTAGGACATGTCCAAATTCGTGAGCCGCATATTCCCTGATACATTTGCCTTCAAAATCGTCGCAAGGCGCCATCGACCGGCCCCATGCGTTTAAGCGCACGGCGTATTGCCTTACGTTGCTATCGGTATCGGTATCGGTATAAGGCCCAGTCTTCCCTTTGTTGGCGCGTTCTCCGTCGAAAGCATCTGTTGCCATGTCGGGATCTCCGTCCAAATACAGTCCGACAAATTCAGCGCGCCTAGATTGAGGTATGACATCACACCAACGCCAATCCACAAAGCGTACTGAGCTGCCCTTTTCCCACTGGGCCAGGGCGCCCCGCATGTGGTACTTGGCAACCCGCATGGAGCCTTTGCCCGCGTTACTCCCGGCAACGTAGCACACGCGAACAATCGTCCAGCCAGTTGCGTCCTGCTGCCACCGTCCATTGTTTACAAGCGTAAGAGCATCTGAGCGCTCTGGCGCAAGCGTAAGCGAAAAAATCGCCAGAATAAAAATCACTAATGCCCGCATGCTCTTTTCCCTCCCGGAACAATTAATCAACTGAAGAGTTAAGTCTGACGTTACGTTTATGATTGGTTAGCATTTGTATGCTCTTGAAGAAATCTCTGCATGTCAATGCCGGGGCAAAAATTTACCAACCCATCTTTTTGACAACTCATTGCTCTTTGGCGAAGCGTGGACCAAGAACGATATCTTGCGTCAGGACCGCACAGATCGTTTGACATAGACGATCTCCGGATCACCTGGATCAAGATTATGGATAACCCCTGACCGTTCGTACCCCAGTTTCTCAAGGACATGCTGCATGTGTGAGTTGGATCTGTTGGTCGAGGTGAATAGATCTTTTGATTTAGATTGACCTTCGAGCAAGGCTACCAGTCTCGGCCCGTAACCAGATGAGCGCAGCGTCTCTGCGATATAGATCAAATCAATGAATGAGCGGCCAAAGAAGCCATGAGAGATAACGCCGTAGCCGGCTATGCCATCAGAACTTTCGGCTACCCAGGCACGACTGTTTTTGACAGCGTCCTGGATAAAATCTCTTCGGTCTGAACTAAGGCGGGCGATATGATCGAGATCGAACAGGGTCGAAATATCGTCGGCGCGCGCCGGTCGGATTAGGGGCTCTGCCATGTCTCTCTGACCTCAGATTTACTGGCGGGCGTTAGCACACCCGGCGAGGCACAATCGGTTGAACAGTGCTTAAGGGTTCTAACGCTTAACCAAGAATTCCATTGGCACATCGATAGTTCCTTTTTCTGTTCTCTTATTACCAGCACTGCGAAGCTCTTATTCAACGTTGAGCTTAGCAGTATTGCCTCACTTCAGAACTGGAATACCGAAATGCAGCACTTCCTCACGAATACTAAGTCTTGAATACAAGAATATCGCCGGCTAAACTTCAGCCGGCCGCAGCTACTAGACAAAGACCAGGCGCAGGAACCAGGGAAACGCCTGCGTTCAACGCCATGCTATGTGGTCAGCGAGCGGACGACAACAGCAAACGAACAGACAGCGGCTGGAGCATAGTTAGGCGCCTTATTACCTCGGTTGGGTTTTCGCATTAACCTAATTTTTCTTTAGATCCTGTTTGAGCTGCTTTACTGATTTCCCCCCAACGGCAATATTGTCATCCGGCAGTTCTCGAATCGAGACTAAAAAAGCTCTTTAGGAATGCCAGTAATTTCAACTGATACTTCAGTTAGTCGATCAATCAACTTTTTCTTTACTTCACTAGATAGTTGACCGGATTCAAAGGCAATAAATGGCATTTGTCTTTCCTTGCTTCTTATTCATGAGAGAGCATTATCACCCGAATTCACAACGTCGGCGTTCAGCGGGAAATTTCGCGGCCGACGGTTAAGAGCAAAACCCAGGGTTTGCCGAGAGACTGAGTCCCAGGCACCCAAGCCGATTAACCAAAGAGGCGATGCAGACCACCACTGGCCTCACCACCGTAAAAGACTGCGCCAATGGGTACTTCACCCGCAACGGCTGAAGTCACATCAGCGAGACCAGCCCCACTAAATGCCCCGCAAAGTTCGATAAGCTGAACGCCTTCCTCGATCAAAGCACGCGCGGCATCTGGAGCTGCAGCCACGTCCGGCACGCCGACGCACACCAGAGTGCATTCTTCGCTCCCAATCGTGTCGGTGCGCGTTGTGGTCGAGGTACCGCCTAGCGTATAGATAAACCCCCACTTCTTCATTTAAAACTCCCCTTGTTTGCATTATTTGAATACCGTCATGACGGTATTGATTGACCGTGGATTTCGTCCGAACAATTTGGTATCCATACTTCTCGTGCGCCAGTCGCAATGGCCTGGCCCCTGTGTCCGCTCACGCAGCCATTCCGATAGCAGTACAAGCACTCCAAGCAAAGACGTACCGGGTGCGGTTAGTTGGTATCCGGATCCCATCCCTCGTGCTCAACCATGTCCGCAGCTCGGTCAGTCTGGTGTTGAGCAAACGCTACGATGATCGACTTGCCGCTGGAGCAGCCCCGGAAGCGTTGCAATCATACTGACGATTTAGACGTAGTGACGTAGCCGCTTACCGGGCAGAAGATCGTATTGATACTTCCACTTAGGAAGCCCGGCGATTCGGCCCAGCCATTCATGAACATTTGGGTGGCTCACGGATAAATCGTATCCCGTTTCCTCACTTGGATAGGATAGATAAGCGCACATTGAGATGTCCACAATAGTTGCGCGATCACCAATGACGAAAGGCTGATTTGATACTTGCTTTTCCAGGACTCCGAGAAAATCATCAACTCGCTTGCGAAGATAACTGAGTACCTCTTTATTGGAGTGCTCGGTGAATGTTCTAAGAAAGCGATAGGTTGCCATATGGCCCGAAAGTTTCTGGTTATCCCAAAACAGCCAGCGCAAGATCTCAAACTCTTCAGACTCGTTCAACGCGCCAAACTGCCCAAATTTCTTAGCCAGTTTAATTAGCAGTGGTCCAGTCTGCGTGAGATTTACACCGTCTTCTTCAAGGACAGGTATCTCGCCCATGGGATTTACAGCGGCCCGCCACTCGGGTGTCCAGGTAATCCGTGAGCCAAAGTCTGTCCAGATGGGCTCAAACTCCTGACCGCACAGTGTCAACATTAAGGCCAGTTTGTAGCTGTTTCCTGATTCGGGAAAATAGTGAAGTCGATATCTTGTCATTTGCTCTTTCTTGCAGTGAATGTGAGTGGTCTACGGGCTTCTTGCTGTGAAGCATAACGCCTAGTTAACCAGCGCTTTAGAAGATGATTGGATCTGCGCGGAGCGCAGGTTTAATGGGAGGTTGTACAGTATGGCGAATCTTTTCTTTCCGTTAGTAGTTTACGAGCCATTGCGGACTCTCACTACGACGTTATGTTATGAGTAGTGCCACCGCCGGTAGTGCCACCGCCCTGTGTTATGAATCCCTCAGTATCTTTTCGATTTTTTTACCCTTGGCCAGTTCATCCACAAGCTTGTCGAGATAGCGAACTTTTCGCGTCAAAGGATTTGCTATCTCCTCAACGCGGTATCCGCAAATCACGCCTGTTATTAGATGAGCGCCAGGATTGAGAGTTGCTTTGTGAAAGAAATCTTCAAAAGTCGCCTGATCTTTGATTAGCTTATTTAAATCCTTGTCGGAATAGCCGGTCAGCCACTTGATAACCAGATGCAGGTCATTCTTCGACCTACCCTTTTTCTCGATTTTAGTTACATAGTGCGGGTATACAGATGCAAATGTCATCTTTGCAATTGCATCGTCGTGGTGGCTTGTGTCCTTCACTTTCTCTTCAACTTCCGTTATTGGTGAATAATCGGGTTGCCGGGTACCGCTCTAGATAGTAATACGGGTCGGCGACGCTGACCTGGGTTCACTTCGCGTCTTAGCGGTATCGGCCGCGTATGCATAACAACGAGCAACGAACGGCGGGTTCGCCTCAACCCGCCCGTTCCAGGCGCCGACAGACAGCATACCCCTGATGACGCTACCACAGTAATATGCAGGCATTCCCGGGATAAATGGAGACATCAATGAGAGCAGCAGTTGTGAGCGAAGGCGGCCTGGAAATCAGGGATGTCGAGGCGCCCAAACCGTCATCCAGCGAAGTCCTGATCCGGGTCAAAGCCTGCGGCCTGAACCGGGCCGATTCAATGGTCGCCAGCGGCATGACGCACGGCAGCATCGGTGGGCGCGGCACCATCCCGGGGATGGAATTTGCCGGCGAAGTCATCGACGTCGGCGCCGAGGTACAGGGTTTCAAACCGGGTGATCGAGTGATGTGCGGCGGCCATTCCGGCTGGGCGGAATACGCAACCGCTGACTGGGGACGCGCCGTGGCGATCCCCGACAACATGAGCTGGTCGCAGGCCGCCACCTTGCTGACCGGCCTGCAAACAATGCATAACGCAATCGTCACCGCTGGCCGTCTGCAACCAGGTGAATCCGTCTTGATTCAAGGGGCGAGTACTGGCGTTGGGCTGATGGGCATGCAAATAGCCAAGGCGATGGGCGCCGGGTTGGTGATCGGCTCGTCCACCAACCCGCAGCGGCGCGCGCGGCTGACGGAATTTGGTGCGGACCTTGCCATCGATTCAAAAGACCCACGATGGGTCGAGCAAGTGCTACAGGCAACCGACGGCAAAGGCGTGCACTTGATTGTTGATCAGCTCTCGGGCTACGCGGCGAATCAGAATCTCGCCGCAGCCCGTGTGTTGGGTCGCATCATTAACGTTGGCCGGCTGGGCGGGTTCACCGGTGAATTCAACTTTGATTTGCATGCCGCGCGTCGCATCGATTATATCGGCGTCACTTTTCGCACAAGATCATTGCAGGAAGTTCGCGATATCGTGCAGGCGATGAAAAACGATTTGTGGGGTGCCGTGACAGCCGGCAAGCTTTCGCTGCCGGTTGACCGTGAGTTTTCCCTCAGTGAAGCGGCTAACGCGGTCGATTACATGAAAGCCAACCGGCATTTCGGGAAAATTGTGCTAACGCTACCCTGACCTTCGCGCCTAAACTTCGATGCGCAATACCGTGCGCCAGGCGTTAGCTTCCAGACACCCGGCGCTCGTGCCCTGCCCAGAACGGTTCTCTCAGGTCTTTGCGTTTAATCTTGCCCACCGGGCTCTTGGGCAATGGCTCAGCCTGCAATGTCACGCCACCGGGTTTTTTGTATGAACCCAGTCTTTGGGCACAAAGCTCAATCACTTGTTCAGCAGTGACTGAAGCGCCGGGGGTCACCGTACAGACGGCGTGTGGTGACTCGCCCCATTTCTCATGCGGCACGCCGAACACGGCCACTTCAATCACCTGGGGGTGATCCGCAATCACATTCTCCAACTCCATCGGCCAGATGTTGTAGCCGCCGGAAATAATCATGTCATCGGCACGATCAACGATATAGAGATAACCGTTTTCATCGAGCCGCCCCATGTCACCGGTTTTTACCCAGCCCCTGACCACACGCTCTGCGGTCGCTTCCGGGTTGTTCCAGAACCCGGTCATCTGACCATCACATCTGGCCACAATCTCGCCGACCTCGCCGCGCGGCAACGCCTGGTTTTCTTCGTCCCATATCTGAATCTGCGCAAACGGTAATGGCATCCCACAGGCGCGCAATGGTGTCGAGCCCTCAAGATCGGCGAACCACTGGGCGGGGCCCATCATCGCCACCGGGAGTACTTCGGTCTGGCCATAACCCTGGTACAACACATCGCCAAACACTTGTCTGGCGGCCAGCGCGGTGGCATCGGCGATGGGGGCGGCGGCGACCAGCAGACATTTCAGTTTGGAGAAGTCTCTGGTTTTGCCGGTTTGATCGCGTAGCAGCGCATTGAGCATGGTCGGCACCACGAACAGGTAGCCGATACCTTCTTTTTCTATAAGATCCAGTGTCTCAGGCGGATCGAAGTGCGACAACATCACGTTGCAGCCGCCAGACAAGAAAGTAGGCAGGTATTGATAGCCCGAGCCATGCGAAATCGGACCGAGATGCAGACACTTGTCACCCGGCTCTACCGGCGGAAACGCATAAAACCAGTCGCGCCCGGCGCTTAGCCAGGCCCGGTGAGTATAGGCAACCCCTTTTGACTGCCCGGTCGTTCCCCCGGTATGGCGAATAATGAAGTTGTCTTGCGGCTTGATATCGATCTCGGGCAGTTGGGATGATTGCCCAGCGAGCCACGACTCATAGGAGTCGTCACGAACAACCAGATGTTCAAGCGACGCTATCCGCGCCTGAATGCCATCGACTTCATGCAGATACTGGCTACTGACGACAAGCGCTTTGCACCCGGTGTGCGACAACATATGCACATGCGCTTCCATTCCGTTTCTTGGGTACAAAGGCACCCGAACCAGATTGGCAATCGCGGCGCCATGAAAGAAATCAGCAGCCTCGACAGAATTATCTTCCAGCACCCCGACCCGGTCACCAGGTTGCAAGCCGAGCGCCAGCAAGCCGTTGGCGGTCTGTATACCGCGCAGCCATGCCTGGGAAAAAGTCAGGCGATGCTCACCGTGGACTACACATTCGCGAGCGGCATTATTGATTACCGCCTGATGCATTAAGGTTCTGACATCCATTGCTCGTACTCGTCTCTTTTAGGTCTCTATTAGCCTAGCTCTCAGGTTCGCTGGTACTGGCCCGAATCAGGTGCGCCAGCGGCTGGTAATCCGTCGCGGGATCCTGGTCATCGTACCGGACGCGAAAACGACTGTCTCTTTAGCCACAGAGGACGGCGAGCTGGACTCGCCCATTTCCCTGACAAGCGATCGTGGTTTTTGCCGAGCCGTCGTGCCGAGCGGTCGTGCCCAGCGGGACAGGCCGGGCCATATTCAACAGGCACCGCCGTTGGTATTACTGACGCGGTTTGCGCCACAGTAAGACCAGCGGAATCACTGCAAAACATGTCCAGGTGTACAGCAAAAATGCGTTATTAAACGCAATCAGCCGGGCCTGCCTGAAGGTTTCTCCGTTCAACGCCTGTAGCCCGGCCTGCGTGTCAGTACTCCACAGCCCGCTGATTGAGCCATATTGCAGCCGTTCATTAAACAGCGTCAGTCCCTGCACCAGTTCGGCATAATTGATCTGGCTGAATCGTACGATAACGATAAACGACAAGGCAATGTAAAGACTCTGGCCAACATTGCGCAACAGATGAAAAATCGCGGCGCCGTCGGGCAACAGGCGCTCCGGCAAAGTGGCAAATGCAGCGGTGGTTACCGGTACCCACAGAATGCCACTGCCCAGGCCTTGCAGCAGCCCTGCCCAGGCGATCCAGTCGGCTTGCACTGCCGGATGAACTGTCGCCAGCGCCCAGCCGCTGAAACCAATCAGCGCAAACCCAATCGACATGCTGATGCGCGGATCAATGCTGCCCATTCGACCGGCAATATAGAATCCGGCGATCATGCCGATGCCGCGCATAGCCAGCAGCCAGCCAACCAGTGAATCCGGATAACCCATAAGACCTTGCAGCAGCGCCGGCAACAGCGTAATCGGCGTGAAGTTCAACATGCCGTAAAAGCTCACGAGCACCAGGCCAATCGCGTAATTTCGGTCGCGCAGCAACTCGCGATTAAAAAACGGTTGGTCGCAAGTCCAGGTGTGCACGACAAACAGGTAGCCGGCCAGGACCAGACCGGCGCAATAGATCAGGATCTCGCCCGATTCAAACCAGCCGAGATTCTCGCCACGATCAAGCATCAGTTGCAGGCACGCGATGACTACCGAAAGCGTCAAGAAGCCCGTCCAGTCCAGTCGTTGATCCTCCCCTTTCTTGCCCGGGCGAATGAAGGCCAGCGTCATCAACATTGCCGCGAGACTTACCGGCACCAGCAGCAGGAAAATAGCCCGCCAGTTGTAATACTCGGCAATATAGCCGCCGATCACCGGCGCCACGCCCATTCCGGCGACCACCGCCATGCCAAAGAAACCCTGAGCCATTGCCCGTTTTTCCGGGCTGAAGGTAGACAACACCAGCGCTTGTGACACCGGCACAATCGGCGCACCAAACATGCCTTGCATGACGCGATACACCAGCATAGGCGTCAACGATTGCGCAGTCGCACACAGGAAAGAAGCAACCGCAAACCCGGCAACGCTGAGCAAAAGCAGATTGCGCTGGCCGAGTTTGGCCGTGAGCCAGCCCGTCATCGGCGTCACGATCGCGGTGCCAACCACATTCAGTGTCACCACCCAGGCGATCTGATCAGGGCTGGCCGATAGCGACCCCTGCAATTGCGGCAGCGCGACATTGACCACCGTGACGGTCATCGAATAAAGCATGGTGCATAGCGAAACCGTCAACAAAACCAGATACGGGCTCGGTGCTGGCAGATCGCGCGGATTGTCCAGGGTCTGGCTCACGAGGCGTTTCGAGGTGACTGGTGATTGAATATGAGGTGATTGCGCGATGGCATGAGATATCCGGACAATAGTTGCATAGACAATCATATGCTTGCCTATTATTGTCAGGGTAATTAAACTTGCCCGATGCAGCAAGAGAGCCTGGACCGAAACTTTGGATTGATATTGCACGACGTGGCGAGGTTGCTGCGGACCAACTTCGACCGCCGCGTCCGAGACCTGGGGCTAACCCGCTCGCAGTGGTGGGTATTGACCCATCTGTACCGCCAAGACGGGCTGACGCAGACCGAACTGGCTGAGCTGATGGAGATCGAAAAACCGAGTCTCGGTAGATTGCTCGACCGGCTAGAAACCAAGAACTGGATTACGCGCCGCAACGACCCCAAAGATCGGCGCGCCAATCGCGTGTACCTGACCGTTGACGTCAAGCCGCTGGTGCGGCAGATGCGCCAGCACGCCCTGGCCGTTCGCCAGCAAGCCCTCGGTGGTTTATCCGATAACCAGCGCGAGCAGTTTGTGGACACCTTGTTGCAGATTAAAGAAAACTTACAGGAACCAGACGCTCCGTCTTCCAGTGCGCCACAACGCGCCTCTTCCCGCGCACACCGATGAGCAAGACGACCGAGCCCACCGCTGACAGTCCGCGCTCAGACAAGCGCACCGGGCGCCTGCTCGCACGGGTGCTGCTGCTGGGCCTGGTGCCGCTGGTTGCGATCCTGCTCGGGCTGTATATCTATTACACCGGCGGTCGTTATGTGAGCACCGAGAACGCCTATGTGCGAGCCGAAATCATCGCGATCAGCTCCGATGTGGATGGGCGGGTGAGCGCCGTCAAGGTCAGAAACAATCAGCGAGTCGCCCGTGGCGCCGAGTTGTTCCGTATTGACCCCGAGCCGTTTCAGTTGATGGTCGGCGAGGCCCAGGCACAGTTGCAACAAGCGCGAACCTCAATAGAAACCCTTCGTTCTGACTACCGTGAGGCCATGGCCTCTATTCGCACGGCCAGCCAACAGGTGCGCTATCTCAAACGCCGGCTCAATCGGCAAGCAACCTTAATGAAGCGCGGAGTCATCACCGAAGAAAAACTGGAAGACGCCGCCCACGAACTAAGAGTGGCCGAGCAGCAAGTCACCACGCTCAGCCATCGCGCCCGCCGCGCGCTAGCCAGTCTGGGCGGTAATGTTGATATTGACTATGCTAACCACCCGACATACCAGGCCGCCCGGTTCCGGCTTGAGCAGGCCCGCACCCGCGAACGGCAAACCGTCGTGCGCGCCCCGGCCGACGGCGTCGTCAGCAACATGTTGCTGCAGGTCGGAGAATATGCCGAAGAAGGCAAGGCAATCTTCAGCCTGGTCAACGACAATCTCACATGGGTCGAGGCCAATCTGAAAGAGACTCAACTCACTCATCTGGCCCCGGGCCAGAAGGCCACCTTGAGCGTTGACGCCTATCCCGACATCCAGTGGCCAGCCGTTGTCAGTGACATCGCGCCGGCGACCGGCGCCGAGTTCGCACTGCTACCACCGCAAAATGCCACAGGTAACTGGGTAAAAGTTGTGCAACGGGTACCGGTGCGCCTGCGAATTGAACCGCAATCAGACGCGCCTCGACTGCGGGCCGGCATGACTGTGATTGCGGAGATCGATACGCAACATCAGCGGGAGTGGCCGTTGCCATTTGGGGAAGAACTGGGTAGATGGTTAAAGCGCTCAGCGCCCGGCAGATGAACCCGCGCATTGCTTTGTCGCAACGGACAAGGGCCGCTAGAGGCCCAGCACGGATTTGGCAATAATGCCGCGCTGCACTTCACTCGTCCCGCCAGCAATCGTTCTGCCCCGCCCTTCCAGGTAAGACGCCATCGCGGTGATCGCATGATCGGGGACGATTGAGGTCGCGTTTGCGCCTGCCACCAAGGCCTGCGGCTGCAAGGGCAAGGCGTCAAGCCCGACGGTACGGGCGACCCACTTGTCGAGTTCCTGGGTCAGTTCGCCGTTAAGGGTTTTCGTTAACGACGCGAGCACGCCGGGCGTCTGCCCCTGCCCTGACATTTCAAGAATACGCCGCCAGGTGAACTCCAGTGCCGTGGCTTCGATCTCCAGCGCCGCAATCTCCCGGCGGAAACACGGGTCGTCGATTAACGGTGTGCCGTCGGCATTTGATTGTTGTGCCGCGGCGTGTTTGATCCTCCTCAGTTTCTTGGCCAGATGGGCAAATCGGCTGACCCCGCCGCGCTCAAACTCAAGCAGGTATTTGGCAACCGTCCAGCCCTGGTTCTCCTGGCCGACTCTGTTCGCCTTGGGCACGCGCACATTGTCGAAGAAAACCTGATTTTGTTCATGAGCCCGGTTCAGGTTGTAGATCGGCTTAACGCTAATGCCCGGGGAGGCCATGTCAATCAAAAGGAAGGTAATGCCGCGCTGCGCCCGCCCTTCATTTGAGGTTCTCACCAGGCAGAACATGTGCGTGGCTTCGTGTGCGTTCGAGGTCCAGATTTTTGATCCATTGATGAGATAGTCATCACCGTCCGACACCGCCGACGTTTTCAGCGACGCCAAATCAGAACCGGAACCCGGTTCAGAATAACCCTGGCACCAGGTATCCTCACCTGCCAGCATGCGCGGCAGAAAATAGTCTTTCTGCTCCTGGGTGCCATAGCCCATCAGACACGGCCCGCACATCTCCAGCCCTTGCAAGACCGCATTGGGTGCGTCGGCCCTGAGCGATTCGTCATCGAAGATCTGGCGTTGCCTTTCGTCCCACCCCGGCCCGCCATACTCAACCGGCCAACTCGGCGCCGCCCACCCGTTGGCGTGGCGGATTTTCTGCCAGGCGATACCCGGCGCCATTCTTGGCGTCAAGCCCGTGGACAAGCGCCCTGTCTCGCGCAGATCGTCCGGGAGGTTGGCCTTGATGAATGCGCGCACCTCACGGCGAAATGCCTCGTAGTCAATGCCCGTCGCATCGCCGGGTTTGCTCACCTCCGAAATACCGGGCTCCAGTTCGAGCGTGGCGGCATAGCGCGTCAGATGGTAGTGCTCGTCGCCCAGCAGCGCCTCAATCGCCAGTAAGCGTTTGAAATAATGGCCTAGCCGGAGTTCGTCAGTCGTTCCCATTCCGCCGTGAATCTGCACGGCTTTTTCACCAATCAACTTTGATGAGGCACAAACATGCACCTTGAGCGCCGAGGCGGCGCGGCGCGCGGACTCTCCGCCCATCGGCACTCTTTCCAAAGCCATCGCCAGCATCGAGGCAGATTGCTCCCAGGCAATATACATATCGACCATCCCGTGCTGCAACACCTGAAACGATGCCAGCGACACCCCAAACTGCTCACGCGTACGGGCGTATTCAATGGTGTCCTTGATCAGGATATCCATGGCACCAATGGCCTCGGCACAATTGGCGACGATCGCCTCGTTGATGACCGTCTCGATGGCGTCGGCATTGCTTTCAGGATTGCTTTCGGGATTGCCGAGTCTGGCCGACGCAGACACCCGGACGCTGTTAAAAACGAAGTCGCCCGCGCGAGACTGATCGACAATGGGATAAGCGGTGCATTCAATACCCTCGCTCGCCGCCGCCACCAGAAAAACCTCGATGCCGGCACGCTCGCGCTCGGCACCGCTGGAGCGGGCGGTCACGAGCAGGTAGTCGGCACTCGGTCCGTTCAAGACCATCACCTTCTCACCGCTGATCAGGTAGTCATCGCCATCGCGCTCAACAGTGCAGCCGACACAAGCGGGGTTACCAGCGGACCGGCGCTCTGTATGAGCCAGCGCAAGCTGCATCTCGCCAGCAATCACAGGCGCCAGAACCCGGTCAATATGCGCCTGGGTACCCAATAGCTCGACAAGCCTGCCGCCCAGCACCAGCCCTGGCACATAGGGCTCAAGCACCAGACCCCGGCCAAAGACCTCGGCCACCACCGCAACATCGGTCAGCCCGCCGCCAAAGCCGCCGTTTTCTTCCCGGAACGGGATAGAAAGCCAACCCAATCTGGCAAAAGTCTTCCAGTTGTCCGCGCTGTACCCCAAGGGGGTCTGCGCCAGGGCGCGGCGCTTTTCAAACGGATAGTCCTGCGCCACAAAACGCTCGACACTTTCCTGCAACAGACTTTGCTCTTCCGAACGGCTAAATCCCATCGTTGTACCCTGCTCTTTTATTGGACTATGCGTCGTTATGCGCACTTTGAAAAAACCGGGGGGTGCCTAAAGGCGTAAGCCCTCAAGGCAACCATTATGCCCTTGTTCAAAACAGCGAATAATCTGCCACGCGCGGCTCCCGCGTCACGCTCGACGAGAGTTCAAGCCCGATGATCTGCCGATTGCCCGCGGCGAATGCCCGCGGCGAATGCCCGCGGCATCGTGGATGACACCTGGTCTGCTAACAGTCCTTGTTCCGCTCAATAACCAAACGCTTTTCAGCGCGCCCCTGCAAACCAGCCAACTGCTTTTGGAATCCCTGTGGATCAACCAAAGGGTGGGGCTCACCTGCCTTACGATTGGGAATCTTGCTGGCAGCCTCGGGCAAGCCGGTGCTGAAACCATGAGTGGTGAGGTGCACGGTGATCGGCGCATCATTCGAGGCGGCCAGATCCTGAATACGCTTCACGCTGTCAATGTAAGCCTTGACCTGGGCCTCGCACTTGATAGCGTTCAAACCAAGACCACCGACCGTGAACACATGATGGGTGGTATCGCCGTCTTTTGCTTCAAAACCATAAGAGGCTGTCCCAAAAGTGTGGCCCGGTGTTTCATAAGCGGTGAAGGTGGCCCCGCCCAGCGTAAAGGCTTGCCCATCTTTGGCCACAGTGCCGGTCTGATCCACAAACGTCCAGGGACGCCGACCGCGTTGCGACTTGGCTGAATCCGCGAATGCTTCGTCCCAGCCCGCCTGGGTCATTACAAACTCAGCATTGGGCATCAAAGGCTTTAGTTTGTATGCGCCGCCCACATGGTCAAAGTGACCGTGGGTCATCAGCACGTACTTGATATCGGCCATATCAACACCAAGCTTTTTGATGTTGCCGATCAGCAGATCCACAAACGGTTCATGTAGCGTATCAATCAGCACATAGCCGTCGTCGGTGTCGACCAACCATGCAGACACCCAGCAAACCCCCACGTAGTGCACATTGTCAAACGCTTTATAAGGTTCGACAGCCTGGGCTTTCGGGTCACCCAGCCAGCGGCCAAGGTCTGGCGGCATCTTGCCGGTTTTGCCGAACTCGATAAAGCGCGACATGATGGTCTTTGACGGGCAACCGTCAAGTGACGGTGCTGCCTCTTTTGACTGGGCCTGGGCAAGTGGCACGCCAAAGCAGGTTGTCATCACGGCCACAGCCAGGGTCTGTTTGAAACGATTGATTGTTCTCATGGTGTCTCCCTTCTATGCTGGTTTTTATTTGTCTGCAGGCGCTTTCGCTGCCTGCAGATTTGCCAATAGATGCTCAGGAACCCGCTCATCGAATCCCAGCGCAACCCGTCTCACTTCAGGCGTATCGGTCGGCGCATGACCGACACCCAGTGCTGCAGCACGCGGTGCCTCGATCGCGGTAACCGTGCCCGAAACCCGCCCAATGCCCGTCACTTCACATTCAACCACGTGGCCGGGATCAACCGATCTTGAATGGCAAGGTGTTCCCATCAGAATGACGTCGCCCGCGTTCAATGTAATGTGTCGCGCGATATCTGCGATGACATAGTGTGGTCCCCAAATGGTCTCATCAGCAATCACCGCTTCCTGCACGACTTTGCCATTGACATAGGTTCTGAGCGTTTGTTCAAAAAGATTCACGCCACTGACCAGGCCAGGACCAATGGGCAATAACGTGTCGGCGCCCTTCACCCGCAACATGCTGCCCTGATCGGTATCCCGGAAGTCCTGTAGACCCATATCCAGTGCGGCGCAAAATCCGACGATGTAATCCCAAGCCTCATCTGGGGTTACATTGCGGCAGTTTTTGCCGATGACAACCGCATATTCGCCCTCATAGTTCAGGTACTGACAGTCGGCCGGCTTAAGAATCTGGCAGCGATGCCCGTTCAGTGCGGTATTGGGCTTGGTGAAATAAGTGGGCGTTGCGGTTGGCCGAGGCTTTTGCCGCGTCTCCATGCTGCGAGAACTGTACGAGATATGGATCGCAATAATCTTGCTGGGATTTACTGGCGGTAAATGCGTGACCTCATCGGCATCAACCACCCGGCCATCATCCAGGCGTAGCCGCTGCGCTGACCCGTCTTCTTCAATCAGGGTGGCCCAGTACGCGCTGCCGCCAATCATGATGTGCCTTCTTTCTACGCGTGGGCCTCGCATGACGGCCGGCAACGCCTTAAATGGAAATTCGAAATTCATGCTCACCTCAGGATTGTTCAAACCAGATATGAATATTGCCGGTGCCACGCGCGTTTTCGTATTCGCAAAGAGGCTCACCGGTGGCGCGGCACGCCCGCCCGCCCATCGCACCAGCCATTTGCAGATAATGCGCCCCGAAAGCCTCCCAGGGCTTTTTCCGATAGTCATCATCCCAGCGGTCAAGAATCAGATCGTGGCGGCCCTGGCTAAACAATTCAATCGCCCGTTTGTCACTTTCAATGTTCTCTGGCCTGGAGACATTACTTTCATGAAAGATCCTTGGGTGGTTTGGCTGCCAGTCAATGTTGTTGAACTTATGACTCAACGCACCGGAAGCCAGCAGTGCAACGTCTAAATCGCTCCTGTGAATCGCTTCAGCAATGGCTTCGCCCGACTGAAGGAAATGCGGCCAATCGCAGTTCTGGCATGAACTCACCGTCACCACCGGCGTGTTACTCAGTTCAAGCCTCAAATGCTTGATCAGATTTATCGTTGCATACTGACGCCCAAGACCCGGATCGCGGACCGACCGGTTATAACCGCCCTGCTCTCGCGAAACATCCTCAATGAGTTGGGCCAGTCCCGGGTGCCCGCGATAGTCATACGGCACGCCATTCAGATACCACGGCATTTCATCGGAGATAAACGTGCCGCTGTATGCCTCGCCGCCATCAACCAGATGGTAGCCAGTGGTAAACCAGTGCGAATCAAAAATAATCACGGCGTCTGGCTTGGCTGCCTGAAGCCGATCGCGCAATCGAGCGTAGCCTTCAATTAGTGAAGAGTCTTCACCGGCGCCTTGCAAACGCCTGAATTCTTCGCATTGCATTAAGCCCGGATGGTGGGAGACAAGTGCTCCGCCAACTATTTGGCCCATATCGTTTTCTCGGTTGAGTTAATGGAATCAGCGGTGACTAAAACTCGCCTTGAAAGGTTTCTTTGGCAGAACGACGTCTTTGATATTGCTGAAGAACTCGAAACTCCAGTCGCCACCTTCCCGGCCAATACCACTACGCTTGATGCCACCAAACGGGGCCGCCAGATCGCGAATGCCAAAACTGTTGACCCAGATGAATCCAGTCAAGACACGCTCGGCAATCTGCGCGGCATGATCAGTCTGGCCATAACAAATGCCGCCCAGGCCATAGTCGGTGCCGTTGGCCATGGCCACCGCTTCATCGTCATTCTTGAATGTCTGGAGAGTGAGCACCGGCCCGAAAACCTCGTTTTGCACGATTTCGGCCTCTTGCTCAACATCGGTAATCAGGGTCGGTTCTACATACTGAGCGCCATAGGCGTGCTTATTACCCCCCCATAAAACGGTCGCGCCTGACGCCCTCGCCCGATCAATAAAACCGAGAATCTGTTTAACCTGCCGAGGATGAATAACGGGCCCGACTTCGGTGCCCGATTCACGCGGATCTCCCACGGTCAACTGCTCAACGTTTGCCCTCAGCGCCGCGATAAAGCGATCGGCGACAGCCTCATGAACCAGTAACCGGGTGCCGGCCAGACACACCTGACCGGCATTTCGATACATCAGCGCGGCGGTAGCGGCGGCATTGTCGATGTCTGCATCTTCGAGCACGATAAACGGACTCTTGCCGCCAAGCTCCAGGCTGCAAGGCACCAGATTCGCACCGGCAGCCTGCGCAATGAGCTTGGCGGTTGGCACGGATCCGGTAAATGAAACCCGGGCCACCCGCGGATCACTGACTAGCCTCGCGCCGGTGCCCGCGCCATCACCCTGGACGACATTGAGAACACCTGGCGGTAAGCCTGCCTCATGCGCTGCCTGCGCCAACAGCGAGCAAGTCATTGGCGCCCACTCGGGTGGCTTCAGGATGCAAGTGTTTCCGGCCGCCAGAGCAGGCCCCAACTTCCAGGTTGAAAGCATCAGGGGAGCATTCCAGGGCGTAATGATGACGGCAATACCCGCCGGATCATGGCGCACGCGGTGCTCGGCCTGTTCGGTATCGATCAACTTGTCTTGCAGCGTAAGCGCATGCTCAGCAAACCAAGTGATATTGAGCATGGCCCTGGGCACCACGCCATGCTGCATACGGGATAACAAAACGCCCGCATCATTGCTTTCCAGTGCGCAAAACGCCTCTGCCCGTTTACCGATTTCAGCGGCAAAGCGATCGAGAATAGGTTTGCGCTGAGCCGCTGCCATTCCCGCCCACTCGGGAAACGCCGCCTGAGCCGCCCGAATCGCTTGCTCGACATCATCAGGCGAGCCTTGAGAGATTTCGCCCAGCGCGCGTTGATCGATTGGGCTATTCACCACAAAGCGCTCCTTGCCCGGCACGCGTTCACCGTTGATGTAATGATCTCCAGAAACCAGGACGCCAGCGACTTCAAATGAGCTTTGTTTCACGGTTGTTCTCACCAGTGGGGTTAACTGCGGTTGACAGCAAATGATTTGCCGTGGTTCATCAGGCCAAGCGGGTCAAGCGCCTGGCGGATAACTTGCATCAGCGCCAGTCGGCCAGAAAAGCAGTGATGTCTTGCCTGGCAACCAGAACGCGGCCGCTTATGGATGCTTTCAGCTTGCCAATATCCGGCTCACGCATCGCCGTGTTCATCAAACAAAACGCAATGAAATTGAGCCCAACGGCCCATAGTCCGCATGAAAACAATCGCCAACCGAACAGGCGACCGGACGCGTAAAGGATCCACCCAAAACCACTTCACCGGCAGCCAATGCCTCGCCATGCGCGCCGAGTCTGTTGGCGAGCCAGGCAACACCGTTGGCTGGGTGATTAAGGACGGCGGCCGCCAGACCCGATTCCTCAATCACGCCGTTTTTATATAACAAGGCGCCCGCCCATCGTAAGTCAATCTCATCAGGTCGGACCGGTCGGCCCCCCATAGCAATTCCGCCGTTGGCAGCATTATCAGCAATGGTGTCGAGCACTTTCCGCGGGGTACCGGATTGCTTGTCAATTTGCTCAATACGCGCATCAATGAGTTCAAGCGCGGGCACAACATATGAGGTCGCATCCAACACATCGGTGATCGTCACACCGGGGCCCTGCAACGGTTTAGCCAGAATGAATGCCAGCTCAACTTCAAGGCGCGGCACGATATAGCGCGCTGTCTCGACGTCAGTCCCGTCGCCGAGCAACATGTCATCAAGAAGAAGCCCATAGTCGGGCTCAGTAATTTGCGAGGCAATCTGCATGGCACGCGATGTCAGGCCGATCTTATGCCCGATGGGCTTGCGACCCTCGGCCCGTTTGATTGCCATCCAAGCATGCTGAATGGCGTAGCTGTCGGCGATGGTCATCTCGGGGTATCGCAAAGAGAACTGCGACACCTGAACGCCGGTCCGCTCAGCTTCATTAAGCAACGCCGCAAGTTCCTGGTGGGTGGCGGGTTCTAACGCCGTGTCGGTTTTGTGCATTGCCATGAGCCTCGTGATTTGCCCGTAGTGTGGACAACCTCTATTGGCAACACAAACAAAAAAAATTTGCTATTTATCAACACTTTATTGACAATAGAATCATGTCATTTACCCGTTTCACCTTACGTCAGCTTGAGGCTTTCGTTACCGTCGCCGAACTGCACAGCTTTAGCGCAGCCAGTGATCGCCTCGCCCTGACCACGCAAGCGGTCAGCCGCCTTGTGGCGGAGCTTGAATCGGTTCTCGGCTTCAAGCTGTTTGTCAGAACCACTCGCCGGGTTCGTTTATCAGGCTCCGGCAGAGAGTTTCTCGCCGCGGCTGAAACAACATTGCGTCATGTCCGGATAACCGAGAAGACGGCCGATGACGTCTTGAATCGTGCATCGGGCGTCTTGCGGATAGCAGCGCCACAAGTATTGGCCAGTATGGTGTTGCCCGAAGCAATCAAACACTTTGTCGAGCACAGGCCCAAAGTGATCGTTCGCATTGTCGACACAAAAGTTGAGGAGCTCGTTGACTGTTTGGCCGATGGTGACGTCGACCTGGCGATCGGGCCAGACCGCGCCCTCGCAGAAGCCGTTTCGCGACAAGCGCTATTCAATAGCTCCTGGGTTCTTTGGTGCCATCCACAACACCCGCTTACCCGCTTGAAAAAGGTACGCTGGGTTGATCTGCGCCAGCATCCGCTCGTGTCTGCTGGCAATGACCATGAGCGTAGTGTTGCCCAAATGCGTATCAGCCTGCCAGAAGGTGAGCGCATCAGCCCGATAGATATTGTCGACAACATTTCCACCGCACTTGGTATTGCCTCCCGAGGGCTGGCGGCCACGTTGGCGCCTGCTTATGTAGGCGTGATGGCCGAAAACTTCGGACTCGTCATGCGACGTGTGCTCAATCCTGAAACCGTGCGTCAAGTATGTTTGTATCGAAACGAACAAATCAGCGAATTACCCCTGACGGAAGCCTTTGCTGAACACCTGGCTCAGTGGATACCTGATTGGCACGCAAGCTACCTGCATCAGAGAGAACTAAAGGAGAACATACTCCTTGAGCCTGACGACCACTGAGGCACCATGCCACCAAATTATGCAGGCCGCTTGTCGAAGGCGCGCCGCACATACCGTGTTCGCGACACAAATCAGGTGCAGGCTTGCCGGCCTCATTTTTCTGCAGGATCTGGTGGCCTGAAAACTGTTATTTATTCAGAGGAATCTTCGTCGCCAGACGGGACGCAGCAGCACTGCGCGTCCCGTCCTGCGGCTAACGGTTAAGGATTGCGTCAGCATCATCTCTGCTGACACCACAGGCAACATAAAGGCTGGCTTCCACCCCGTGTACGACCCAACCGATGATCCCACCATTCGCCGCGAGCGTCACCCAGGTTTTCTCTAAACCATCAGGCGACAATTGCCACGTATAGACCGTTCCGGCGCTCGTATTCGTAATCACGGCCTCCCCGCGAGGTGTCGGGTAAACAAACGACGAACCGGTCGGGTCGGTATCCGTAGTGGTCAACTCGTTGCGGGCATACGAAACGCGAAATGTCGGCGTACTACCATTGTTGCCGCGCACGCATGCCAGGGTTGCGGAAACGCCATTGAGCAAAACCGGGTTGGGATTTCGATCAAGAATGGCGTCCACGTCGTCTCGTGTGACGCCGCACGCCAGATACAGACTACGCTCAGCCGCATGGGTTGCCCAGCCAATGATCTGTCCAGTTGCGTCGAGCGTTACCCAGATCTTTTCCAGCCCATTTGGCGTCATATTCCAGGTATAGGTTGTGCCGACATTGTTAGTCGTCACTTGAGCGTCGGCCTTGGGGGTTTGATATTCGAACGAGGAACCCGTCGGATCAACATCGACAGTGGATATTCTGTCCCGGGCGTAAGTGATTTTTATGGTCGGCCGGTCACCATTGTTACCGCGTACACAATCGAGCGTCGCCGAGGCACCATCCATTAACTCAGTTACCGCCGGTGTTGGTGCCGGGGTTGGGGTTGGTGCCGGGGTTGGTGCCGGCGCGGGTACCGGAGTACTGCCAGCGGAATCCGACCCGGTCTGGTTGTTATCGTCACCGCCGCAAGCGGCTAGCAAAGACGCGAAAGCAATAACAGGTAAGTGATTTTTCATAGTCTCCAACATCAGTCTGAGTTCGGGCTGCCTCACAGCCATGGCACGAACGCGTCGTTGAGCCCGCCCCGCTTGTCAGGCGAGTAGAGACTGTCAGACAGGCACGAACTATGTGTTGCTTGCAACCACTCCTGGCGCGCACAAAAAAGGGCGAGCTATTTGCGTGTTTTTATTGAACCGTGTCTCTGAACGGAACCATCAATGGCTCTATGCCCGACGAACCAAACCGAAACCGTGATTTCGACTCTACCATAGATAGGTTTTACGCTACCGAGGACCTCCCCCCGTTATGGCCCGCCCAAAATGAACTCAGCGCTGTCGCGTGACCTCTGAGTTAGCGTGCGGGCTCCTGCAATCGATGACCCCCTCAGTATCTTTTCCATTTCTTTTACCGTTAGCCGACTCATTTGTTGGCTGGGTATGCCTCGGCAAAATCCAGCAACCCTGATTGGCAATACGCCAACAAGACGAGACAGACGTCGAAGTCCGCAGCAGTTGCGCAGCCGAGCACGACATTGCCTGACTCAACAGTCTGAATCGCTATCGACGCATAGCATCAAGTTGTCCCGGGAACGTAGCACTGTAGGAAGTTGATCTGATACTCGACAGCCTCATCAAAGAGCTTTCCTGGGTGCCAAAGCAGCCCGAAATGCCCGCCGGCAATTTCATAGAACGATTTGGGAGATTCGATCTGATCGAACACCGCCTTTTGGACCTCCGGGTTGCAGTGAATCATTTCGTCGTCCTGGCCGATCATCATCAGGACCGGAGCCTTGATATGCGCGGCAGAAATATACGGGTTAAACGGAACCTCGGTCGGTGGCACAACCCGGGTTGCCTGGTTCTGCCAATGAGAGCCATGCCGTCCTCCATACTCAGTGAACCATCGAAACGCCTGTATTGGCGTCAGAATTGAGGGAGCACGAACCGGATCAGGCGAAACAACCGGCAATGGGCCAAGCGTATGCTCCGGCCCGCCGCTTACGTCACCGTCATCAAAGATCGACTTCATCTTCAAAAACTGCGCCTCACTCGGCTCCAAATGGGGAGCGCGACGCCACAGGCCGGAATCTGCGCAACTATCGCACTGACGCCTGGAATCATCGCACCGGCGACCAGAACAATCATTGCTGAATAGCTGTCGCCCCACAGAGCAATCTCGCCGATTACGGAGCGTACTCTTAGAAAGTTAACCGCATCGCGATAGCCCCGCGCCTGAACCCAGGGATTGATCTGCTGACGGGTCTCGCCACCACTAATTCCGAAATTTGCGTGATCGAAAAGAAGTACGTTGAAACCAGCGTCATGGATGCGCTCTGCATAGGCATCTACCACCATAGAGATGGTCGCCGAAGTGCCATGAGTCATAACCACCCATGGGGTGTCTTCATTCCTGTGGCGATATTCTCTGCCACGCAGCATAAGCTCTCCGGATTGAAATTGAACAGTTTCATACATAGCTATTGCTCCTGGTTGCGGTCTATACTGAGATCCATCTATTGACCTGGAGCCTATCGACTTCAGACCTGCTCCACTTGCAGACCCTCGTGATTTTTTCTTGAGAAGTTCCTGAGAAGGCAGCGCAACCCAATGATTGTTCGTTTCCAGTCCTGCGAGGTCGACACAGATCGAATGGAAATTCGAACTGGCGGAGAATTAATCCCGGTAGAGCCGCAAGTCTTTCGTCTACTCATCTATCTGATCGAAAACCGTGATCGTGTGGTTTCCAAAGACGAATTAGTTGAAACCATATGGCGTGGACGGATCGTTTCGGATGCTACGGTTAGCAGTCGCATAAGCTTCGTAAGGCGGGCAATTGGAGACAGCGGTCGAAACCAGCACGCAGTACGAACAATCGCCCGCTGTGGCTTTCGATTCGTGGCCAATATCGAATCCGGCGAGGAAGACGTCACCGAAGCGGATGTGCGTAGCCCTCAGAAAGTCAACCAAACGATTCGCTACTGCAGCGCCACCGATGGCGTTCGACTGGCCTATGCAACCACTGGTCAAGGTCGCGCCGTGGTCAAAACAATGAGCTGGCTCAATCACCTGGAGTTCGACTGGGAAAGCCCGGTCTTCCGGGATCTGTTTCAGGGCCTGTCAGCGCGACACTTGTTGATGCGGTACGACTCAAGAGGCATCGGATTATCGGACTGGAATGTCGATGACTTTTCTTTCCCGGCACTAAGCGGCGATCTCGAAGCGAGCATTGACGCATCTGGTCTGGAATCGTTTGCGCTTCTGGGTATCTCGCAAGGCGCTGCACTCGCAATCGACTATGCCGTCCGACACCCAGAGAATGTAACCCACTTAATACTTTGGGGAGGCTATTCTCGCGGTCGAAACCGGCGTGGCCTGATCGAGGATCAAAAGCAGGCTGAGGCCTTCAAAACCCTCATGCGTAGTGGCTGGGGTAAAGAGTCATCGACTTTCAGGAAGATGTTTTCGACTCTGTATCTGCCGGACGCTACCGAAGAACAGATTGGTTGGTGGACGGAGCTCCAACGGATTGCCACGACACCCGAGAATGCTGTCCGTCTACGCGAGACAATCGATGATATTGACATCTCTGACAGACTTCCGCTTGTCAAGGCGCCCACGCTAATTCTGCATTCCCAGCGTGAAGAAGTGGCTCCATTCCCGGAGGCCAGAAGAATGGCGGCTCAAATTCCGAATGCAAAATTGATTCCCCTCGATAGCGCCAACCACCTCGTGCTTCATCATGAGTCCGCATGGCAACGCGCAGTTGACGCCATACTCTCATTCCTTGACAGTTAAGCGGTTCCTCAAAAGGGTTGAATACCCAAATACTCTTTCATGTTTTAGAACTCACAAATTTGTCGGTAGTGGTTGAGCTGCCTAACGCGTTCCTAGGCATCGTGCTATTCCAAAAGATCAAAATACGACCCTTCAATTAGAGCAGTGGACGCAATGCCCAACTGATCCATTAGTTTCTCTGCCTCGGCTGCGCCACTCTCTGTTGAGTCATTCTCCGCAAGCACGACTTCAAGCTCCATGAATTCACCAAGACCTTCGACCTTGTCCAAGTGCACACGCGTACGACCAATCAAGTAAAGCAAGCGCTTCTTGTTCACTTTACCTGTCATGCCGTAGGTAATTTCTAATGATTGTCGAAGGGTGTCGGGGTCAGAAGTCTCCGACCTGAGATAGAACGATTCTTTGGGTCCACCCTTGTCGGGACGCAGATAAAAGATGAGTTCTCCGCGAGTATCGTCGAACTTGCGTAACTTCAAGCGACCCGTACTGCATTCAAAGAACGTATCTTCTTGGCTAATCTCAAATGGTCCGTCGGTTGAAATCGACTTAGCTCGCTCTATCAGAGAGGCCATGTCAGTAACGTGCGCTTTTATTTCTACGTTTCGAGACATGATGGCTAACGAATGAAGGGGACTTCCCCGTCCCGAACTAACCGCAGTGCGGTAACCGGCAACTGTGTGCCACGATGGGGTTGCTTACATCTCATCAATTCGCTCAAGAGGGAAAATCCATGAACATTGTCTACTTTGGCATCGATCTTGCCAAGAATGTATTTGCCGTGCACGGCGTTAACTGCAATGGACTAGCAGAACTAGTGAGGCCAACGGTGAAACGGGCTGAATTAACACCGCTGATTGCCTTTGGCACCCTGCACTATTGCAATGGAAGCCTGCTCCGGGGCCCACCACTGGGCGCGTCTGTTTGCCCGCTAGGGGCACACCGTCAAACTGATAGCGCCCAAGTTCGTTACGCCCTATCGGATGACAGGCAAACGATCTAAGAACGATGCCGCTGATGCCGCCGCGATCTGTGAAGCCGTACAACGGCCCACTTAACCGGCGCAGCGATTAAGCCTGGCTACGAATTTTCTTGAGTGTTGCCGAGTCGTTTTTCCACCCTTTAAGAATCGCTTCCTTTTTTTGCAGATCCTGAATCGTAAGCCCTTTGAGTGGTGCGTACTTTTTGTCATTCATGATTGCCAGCAATTTCACTCCACGCTGGGCAATGCTTAGATTTTCATGTACTTGGGCGGATTGGATAGTTTTCGGGTAATTATGACCGCTATCTGTGTCGACTTGCCAATGATGACTAACATCATTCACTTCCAAAGTACTCACAACGATCTTTGATCGCACCTGATCTAACCGTTTCTGTCGATCGTCCCACAACTTTCGCAGTGCAGGGACAGCAGAGTTACTAATAATCTTGTCAAAATACAGCGCCAGGTTGTCGGCGTACTGATCATGGTAGGTCAGCGCTTTGCTCGGTGCGACAGGAATAGTAATTTCTGCTGGAATCTTGAGTACGGGCCTGACCCCTTTCTCCTTATTAAGTTTCCACAACACCAGTGCGTTTTGATACTCCTTTGTGCGCGCAATGACCGTCGGGTTATTCGAATAGGCCGCCTCATCCAACTGATATTGAGCAACCTGAATCTGTAATTCCCAGCGTTGGGCAAGCTTGCAATAGCCGATTAACGCTGCACCGATCAAGGCAAAGAAATCAATGGTGGCAAATTTGTGAGTTTTCTGACTGGGCAGCGCAATCCAATTTACGCTATCAGTAAGCGAATGATCTGAGCCAACCGCGAACGCCCAGAAATCTTGTAACTCAGACTTCCATTCGTCAATATCACTTTGAGTAGCGCGGTTGGCTGGGTCGGTTGTTGCATGGGTTCCGTCAAGATTCGTTTTCGCGTCCCTTGCTCGCGACCGAGGCATTTGAATCATCAGTTGATCATACGCATCGACTAACTTAGCGCGACGATCGTCCCCAAATTCGCTCCAAATGGCGTTGTCGATCACGTCTTTTTGCGCGTCCAATAATTGCTGAACATCGAGTTTCGTCAGCGGGGCAGCATGGTGACCTTTTGTCGGATCTTTTGTGAATTCCCGATACGCCTGTACGCCGGCGCCAACAAAAGCCCCTACGAACGGAATACCGAATGAAGCGGTTTGAATGATGCCGGCAACGTTATCTGCATTGAATCCAGCCATGCTTTAGCCCTTAAATAATTATGTGGAAGCGAAGGTCTGACGAATAAGTGCGGGGTGCGCGACTAATCTTTCGCCCACCAAGAAAAATACTTGAGTTCATCATCGATGACCCGATAGCTGTGTTGTGCGTGACCCTGCGGTACATCCTTGAAGTTTCGGTGATTAAAGCGTTGCCCGTTTTTCGAATTGGGTATCTGATGAACAACACTGGAAATGTACTCACGGTGAGTTTTAGGAACCGACTTAGGGGCACCTGTTGCGAAAAGGCCTGAACTCTTCGCTTGCGCGAGTATTGGCGACACCGTGTCTTCGTGACCAAAGAAAACACTCTGGATAGATGCCTGCGCTGACGGTGTTTTGTCGGATTCAAGCTTTGCTTTGCACCGCTCCCACAGAAAGTCGTACAGTCGTTGCTGCTTTTTTACCGGCACAATCGAAACCATGTACAACATACAATTCGTGTCGCCATCAGTGAGATCGACGGCCGAAACATGCACCATCGATTTAAGCGATTTTCCCAAATGGCCCAGGTGCGACTTACTCTCGCCTACGGTTGAGTTGTAGAAAAGAGCCAAGTCTGTATGCCCTCCCGGTAGCAGCCCCATGGCCGAAACATTCTTCACGTCTGCATTGAGCTCTTGTTTCCAATCCTCGGCGAACCAAAAACTTGGCTGTCCTCGAAGCGGTACCTGAAACGCCAGCGCCATTTCTCCGGGCAGGTTCGGATCATCACTCTTAAATGAGATGGCACCGCCAGCCCCTTCGAAAGCCCTAACAGCGTTAGTGAACGCGTAGATACCAACGCCAGTGTGTTCAGTCACCGAGCCATCGTCGTTTGGAAGGGCAAACAATCCCGGGATGAACACGTTGTTCTTATCGGCACCCGGCATCTTTTCAATGCCTTTCGGTGCAACCGGCCACCAAACTGGATAAGTCGTGTCCGTCGCGTACATTTCAGTCTCGACCAACGCATCGGTCAGGCCATTGGCAATAACAATGATTGCTGAGCGATGCATGCTGGTCCACCTGGGGTTTGAAACACCCGCGGTGCTGTCAACCAGACTTGCCAATTCGAAATCGGTCACGTGGCCGTGTCGATCGCGAATCTTGTTCGAAAAGCCAAGATATTCCAGCGCATTCTTTGCGGACGTCTTCTTGCCGTCTTGTACATGCGCGTAACCGCCCAGTGACGCCAGGTACAAATTATTTGACACGCCCGGCGGCACTAGAAACGCGTGGTCTTCGTCTGCTCGTTTAGCCATTACCTATTTCCATTCTAATGATCACAGTCCTGTACATGCTCAAGCCGTTATGCCTATCCCAGCGTGGGTTGCGCTTGTTGCAAGGTGACAAAGTACGTTTCTATTACGCTAAGCATTTGACCCAAACGTGCCGCTCGGGTGCCGTTCTTAACGCCCTTCAGGCTGGGTACTGTTGAATCGGTAATTTGGGACAGCAGATTGAATAGTGCCAGTGGTGTTGCACCCGAGGTCACCCACGTCGTTATTTGACCGACAACCCTGTGCTCATTTTTCTTTATCTCATCGACAACCAGCTGCCGGTCTGTATCGTCCATCGCATTAAGCGTATTGAGATAGAGCGTTCGAGTGACCGCGTAAAAAACCGGCAAATCAACCTTCGATTCCGGATCGGTCAAGACCGTTTTGTAGCGATCCCAAAATTGCACGTCATCAATGTCGTTTAGGGCACCAAACGCGTTAATCGTTGCCTTGAGATCAGCGTTGATCACCACGGCGGCCTGGTTTGATAACGTGCCATTGACGTCGGCAATTTGATAGAGAATCGGTGACGGAGAATCAACAAAGCCCTCTTCGGGTGTAAACGAAATATCCCCACCCGTCGCGGCCATCCATTCCCCCTCGCCTTTCACGACGAGCGATTGCTTGTCAGTTGACACAACGCCTGGTGGTGGTGGCGGCTCCATCGGTACCTGCATCATCGCCACAAGATATACTTTCTGTATATCAATATCGTTCGTTCCAGGTTTGGGCTTATCGCCAAAATCACCGCTAAAAGCATTGAGCGTCACGGGATGCGCGAAACTTGGTTGCTTATCGGAGATCAACTCAAATGCTTGCGGGGGAATGACGGTAGGTTCACTGCTCGGGTAAGTGACCGTAAGTGTCGCCTCATTCGATCGAAGACCATCTTTGTCCGCTACCGTGTACTTCACCGACACCGCTCCGCCGTCAAACGTAGCGCTGGGTGTAAAGGTAATTTTAGAATTTCCCGTGTTGTAAGACCAAACACCCGCGGGTACTGTCTTTTGCGTCTTGTTGTCAGTATCAAAACCAACAAACACTAGTGAAGTTTTGTCGAGCTGGTCGTCACCATTCGGGTCAGTAACCGGAGTGGTTCCATCCCAGACGTCTATTTCAGCCTGATTTTTACGTGCCGATTCTGCTAATGTGAGGTCAGGAGCAACCGGCGCGTCGTTCTCATCGCTAGAATTTTTATCGTTCTCATCACTGGAACTTTTGAAGCCTCCCGCCAAAGCGGCAATACCGATAATCGCTCCAGCAAACAAGACGAGCCCCCCGCTGCCCAGTGCGACAGTTAACAGGATTCGTTTGTAGCTGCGCGCTTCTTCGGCAACTTGCTCAACGTTCAGGCGACTCATAGGAGGCGAATCGTCATCGCTACTATCATCGCCATCATCGCCACCGCCACCGCCACCATCATCATCGCCACTACCTTGGGGAAGCAGCCCTTCGCCGGCATCAACTTTGTCCAGTTCCCCGTAGATACCTTCAAGCATATCGACGTAGGGGCTATCCTCCACGATCACGGCCCCGTACTGATTCACTTTTCCGTCCCCACCGACGGATGATTTCGTCAGTTCGTCAACGGTGGTCGGGTCAGCAGCCGGTTCGTTCTTTCGGTCAGGATCCTGTTCGGAAAACACCTCACTCAGTTCAGAGGCCAACTTGGCAAACCTTGTTCTCTGTGCTTGCTTTTTAGCTTCGATGAGATCCGCGTTTGCCTTGTCAGCCGCTACTTGAGCCTGCTCCGCAGCTTGTTGTGCCTGGTGTTCTTGCTCTTCAAACTTGGCGACCAGATCCCTCCCCGTCGCGCCGTCGTCCGGATTATCGGTGTCGGTTTCATGGGTACCGGTATCGGTTTCTGCACTGCCTTCAACAGATCCTGTCATTTAAACGTCCCTTCTTGCTTTTGTCCGCGTCGTGTTGAATCAGGATATAGGCGCAGACATGTAAGCTCAATTGGTCAGCAAGAAAAATGAAACCATGTTCACGATTCGCGTTGTCGTTCGGAATCGAATACGATACGCGGTCCCACTACATCGTTGAATTTTGGTAGTTATATTGCTAACGCTGAGATAACCGGCGATTGCCGAGACGCCAGGTTCTGGGCGGAGCCCAGGTTCTGGTGGCTTGGCAAACGTCCGAGTTCATCGCTCTGTTAGGCCACCTTCGCTGCAAACTGGCCAAGATAGAGCTTGATGGCGGCGGCGAGGCCTGCGCGCTCGTCCGTTCTTGCAAGACGAACAACGAGTTCGGCGAGTTCTCCTGACTTGAGGCCGAGTGCGCTGCCAATCTGGGATGCGAGTGACTTGCGGTTGTAGATGGCAAGAAGGGCTCTGTAGTCGCTTGTTGAAAGTACAGCCCTGAACTGACTTTCGAACTGAGCATACAAGGCTGGTACGTCAATGCCTTGGGTAAGCTGCTGCAATGCGGTCGAAAGAGCTGTCACTCCCTTTGCAGAAGCGTCGAACCTGTTCAATAGAAACTTTACTTCTGAAACGACCCTGAGTGAAATTTGCGTTTCAAGCTCTGACCGTAGCTGCTTGAAGACATGATCGACTACGAGTTGAAAGTCTGAAGCCGGATCTCGCGCTAGGCGTGTGCTTACGATCTTTAGAACCTCCTCGGTGCAAAAAAGGTTCTCCACCTCTGCGACCGCTAGCGTGTATATGCCGTCCTGCTGCAGTGAAGCAATCTCCACTGGGGGACGTCGGTCCCGGTCGATCAGTCCGAAAACTTGAAGGTGGTGAAGTTGCGGACTTCCACGTAGTGCCTTCGTAGATTGAATGACTTGATCGCAGCTGCCTCGTGGCAGAACCAAGAAGTTCGTGAGTATCTCCCGGTAGAGAGAAACATCGTGACTTCCATTTACCCCCTCAACAAACACAACAGGCTTGCGACTTCCTAGTACTTCTATTAGTAGATCGTCCGGAAGTTCCTGGTTCTCTGCAATCAGTTCCCAATCCCAGGATGAACCATCGAAGGACTTGAGCCAAACCCGATGGGCGCCCTCTTGTGCCGCGGCGAAATCGACGTCATGAGTCAGATAGACGAACAGACAGTCCGGGCGAAGCTTCTCAACCTCGGCCCAGAGGGGTGCCTGAACCGATTTGTGTAAGTGAAGTTCCGGTTCATCTATGACAACTATCCCATCTTTGGGTGCGGCGAGACACTGGCCCAGGAGATAGAAAATGACCCGCTCTCCGTCGCTCATTTCCGAAGAGTTGTAGATTTTGGTCGCGTCGCCTCTGACCTTTGTCTGCAGCCGCAGGCCGCCAATGACGAGTTCGCGATGGGGAAGTATTCGCTCCCAAGCCTGTTTCACCTTATCGAGCTTTGTTAAAGGCGGATCGATCTTCGTAGAGGCCAGTCGTTGATTGATTTTGTATTTGGCGTTCTCCTCCGTTTCATCAGAGAACAGATAGACCATCAACTTTTCATAGTCGTTTAGCATCGACGTAGCAGGCTTATTCTGCCACTTGTAAAACGACTTGTTGCCGGCTTCAGTCGGGTTGCCAAATAACAGATTGCGTTCTGCGAGTTCGATGGACGTCGGTGTTGTGCTATCTGGCATCGATAGAGACTTCTGCGCGGATATTCGCAGGACCTTGGCGCGGTCAGGTGACTGCATCTCCAGCCAAGTTCCTAGGCGAGTTTTGCCAGAGCCGTTGGCACCCACGAACAAGAGGTTCTGACTTGTGGTGACCTTTTCGAGTGCCCCACCCTGACGGGGAAGTGTGATTGAACGGTTTTGTGTCATAGATGGTGGAGCAGAAGGGACGCTCGTCTTAGTGGCCTAACGTACAGTTAACCGGCGCTTTACAAATTGACCGGTTCTGAGCAGAGCGCGGGTTCGAGCGACTTTTAAAGCCCCCTTCAACGAAATGTTAGCGATCACGCCCTGGATAGTTGAGGCGAGGCGCGGGCGGCCGAGGCCGCTTCGGCTCAATAGGATACTCCGCGCTACAAGCGACGCAGCGATACTTCCCGCTTAAGGTCCGGTTGGTCTGTAGAATTTGTAACTTCTCTCCAGAAATACAATTTGGGCAGGCGTAATGCATCGGCTCGCCGAGAAACTCGTAAGCTACAGCTCCGCCCTCCGTCTTCACGAGCTTGTACTCTGCTAGTTTAGCTTCCCAATCGCGCGACTTACTTATCTTCTCTTTCAATTCCTGATTATCGGTTTGAAGGCGGAACAATTCTTCGCGCATCGAGAAAAGCGCATCCTGCGCGTCGCCAAGCTTTAACAAAACATCGTCTACTCTGGCCTTAGCATCTGCATCGATTTTCAGCTCATAGAGCGACTTGAGAATTCCTTTGCCAGCGCGCAAACCTTCGTACGCAGCGGTAATTGATGCGATATCCATGCTGTCCTTTTGATTGCTAACGCCTAGTTCAGCGGCACTTGTGGGCGTGCGAGGTTCTGGCGTAGCCAGGTTCTCGTACGCCCACAAGTGTCCGTCTGCAACGCTGAGTTAGGCATCCGTCCTCTCAAATTCGTATTCACGGTGGTACCGAAGGTACCGTATTGTGCGCTCCGGCAACCGACGAAGCGACGCGTCGGGGTCAACCCCCAACCAAGCTAGCTCGTCAGTTGTAAAGGATGATGCACGGATGAGCTTGCCCGCATCATCAAACGACACCAGCCCTCTATCAAACAATTTGTCGATTGTCGGTTGGAGCAGCAAACCATTATGTGGGTCCAGACGCTCAATATTCGTTGAATCTCGCCAAGGTTTAATGTGCGACGCAAGAAGAACTGTTGGACGAGAGTACCCGGTTACGGCACAAGCGCCCCATAACCGAAAGACACCATCACGGAACACGCCTTGGCCTATTCGGCTCGTTCTCAGAGCATTTCGTTCTGTTTCCTCTAACCCCACCAAATCGCCAGCAAATTCACTTTCATAACCCGCGACAGGTTCTTCGACCTTTAATTCATTTGAGAGAGTAAAGATGAACTGACTTGGCTCGTCCACACGCAAGTTGTGCTCATTCAGCTTCACTTGACCTAGATATTTGAATGGCGAATGGTGCTTCTTGCGATGAAAGAGATGAATCTCATCGTTAGATCGGTTAGCCCCTAGTATCCGCTGGTCAGAAGAATGCTTAGCTTCACCTTCCCAATGTAACTCTCCGTCTTCCAAGTAATCATTGTATTGAGTCAGCGACGCTTGCTTCTCTTCCGTAACGAAAAGAATTATGTAATTGGTTTGACTCGGAGTGACGACACCTCGAGAGATAGCCTGAAATCCCTTGTAGCCCCACAACTCCGCGAGTTGAGGCCTCTCGTATTCAAGTCCCTTTGAAATTTTCTCAAAGCTGACTGTCATTTAGCTTCGTCCTCGCAAGGTTATCTAACGCCCTAATTCAGTGGCGTTTGTGGCGACGCCTGTTTTCGCGGCAGCAAAAATGGGTGGCGGGTCAAATGTCCGCTGCAACGATTTGTTAGCCGCTGGCTGCAGAAAGCGTTGCGACAATGGGCGCTCCATTTGTGACAATGATTGTATGTTCATATTGCGCAGACAAATTCGCCCTATGGCCAATTAGCGTCCAGCCATCTTGTCCCTCATCGACATATGTGCTTTTAGTCGACAAAAATGGCTCAATAGCAATGACTTGCCCTGCGCTTAACGTACGAGTATCTCCGCGGTCGTAGTACCCAACAATACCTTCTGGCTCCTCATGCAAGGAGCGACCAATTCCATGGCCGGCTAGATTACGGATAATCTTAAATCGATGCTTCTTGGCGACGGATTGGATGACTTTACCGATTCGATTTATTTTCACTCCGGCACGCGCCTCAGAAACCGCATGACTCAGAGCGACTCGTGTCGCATGGCATAGCCGTGCTTTGATTGGGGAAATCGGAGGAACTACTGTTGTTCCACCAGTGTCGGCGAAATATCCATTCAAACTCGCAGACACATCAACGTTTACTACATCCCCAGCGAAAATAACTCGTGAGCCAGGAACTCCATGCGCTGCCTCCTCATTGACACTTATGCAGGTTGCTCCAGGAAAATCGTATGTGAGCCTGGGAGCAGACTGTGCTCCAGCACCTTCAAGCAGGCGCTCCCAATGGCATCAAGTTCCTGTGTAGTCATGCCGGGCTCAACCACCTCAAGCATGGAATCTCTCACCATCGCAACAACGCGACCCGCAGCCATGATGCCGTCAATGTCAGATTGGCTTTCAATAGTCATAAATACCTTCGTAATATTTCTAGGCGGCTAACGCTTGAGTTCAGCAGCATTTGACGCGCTGCTCGGTTCTGCGCGAAGCGCAGGTTCGTGCAGTGGGTCCAATGTCAGATGCAACGCATTGTTAGCCATCAGCACCTCCCGCGCGAGTAGTTTGCGTTGGATCATCTTCGTGAACCACCTTCAAGTGTAATACGCGAATATTGGTAGGTCCGGCGACGCCACCTCGCATCTGTTGCTTCTCGTGGGCGGCATAAACTCGAAGATTTGCTCGATCGAGTTCCGACATGTCCGCCGCGAGGGATTTTTGAGCGCTTATACGGTCAGACGGCTCGAGGATTCCTACGTCGACCCAGTCACTTAAGTTCTGCAGAAAGGCCCCAACTGTTTCAAGCTTATCGTCAGTAAGATCCTCTGGATAGTCGTCGTAGCGGCCTTGACAATCCCGCGCGAGATCTACCAGTACCTTCGCGGACTTAACCAACACGAGTTCTTTGGGAATTTCCGATGACTTTCGATATATTCCGATAGGCTCAGCTTTAGCCGGCTCAGACAATTTGGCCTTTACCCAATTTTCGTGATTCTCTCTCAACTGGCGAAGCATAGGTGCAGTAAAAGTATCCGCTTGATCATCAACCAACTTGTGATGCACCCGACACAGCAAAATTAGGTTTCTAAGGTTGTCAATCGCATCTGGGTCATAGTTCGCGTCGTAGCGCGGCCCCTTCTTCTTTCCAGAAACTATGTGGCATTCCTCGCCAACGACCGACTCAGAGTCCTCTGATGAGGCATCAACTACCATGCGCGCTTTACAAAAAGCACAGAGGCTGCCAGAACGGCCCCACAGAACTTTTCTCGTCTTATCCGAAATTCCCATATTGATGGCTAACGTTTTAATTCACCGGCCACCGGAGGCGGCCCGGCGCAATGATGGGTTCGGTGTCGATTTCGACCGCATCGCTTTCCCTTTGAAGTTCAATCGATATTCTGGCCAATGCGCCAAAGAACACCTGATGGATCGTAGAGACAGAAATCACGCATGCCCCACGGCTGGTTCTCCAGGGAGGTGACCTTAACCCCGTACTTTTCGAGCACGCCACTTTCGTGGACCAGCTCCCACCATGAATTCACATCTTCTACCAGGATGTGCATCATGAAGTTTTCTGCAAACGACACGGCGCAGAAATCCTGGAGTAAAAAGCTAACATGCCCGAAGTGAAAATAGGCAATGCCGCCGCCTACAGAGGCCATCGTAAAACCAAGGTCCTTGTAGAACTGCTTGGAAAGCTCGAAGTCTTTCGAGGGAACGAATGCCTTGATTTCCGTGACCCTGAGATTTGACATTACGGTTTTTGCTATGACATTGAACGACTTAGGTCAGCGGCCAGCCGCAGGCTGGTCCGTTTGAACCGCAGTGTTAGAACCGGTCTTCTCCAGACGTTCCGCGAGCCAGAGTTTGATAATCGACTGACGCGTCACACCGATACGACTCGCCTCACGGTCCAGCAGCTCGATCATCCAAGTAGGAAAATCAACATTAACCCGCTTTTGTTCGTGCTTCACGCGCTTCGCCGCAGACACGTCTAGATCCTCAAGGACGCTCTCGCCATCATCAAACTTTTTGTCAAACCGAGCCGCTTTAACTCTCGCCTTCATACAGCGCCACCTCTTCGGGCCGTGAGCGACGAACTGAGATCAGCCGCACACGAGATTCGCGGTAAGTGATCACCGCAGACCAATGCTTCGAATCGATTCGACCGACCACAAGAAATCTCGGTTCGCCAGACGTTCTCGCGGGTATTTCCAAGAGATCTACATCATCCCAAAGGCGCTGAGCCTCGACGAAATCAATGCCATGTTTTTGGCGATTTACCGCACTCTTGGTTGGATCAAACTCGAAGCGCATGGTATAGATTATATACCTTTTCCGCGTAGAAGCGAGCCCTCTGACTCGTTCTAACTATGTTCTAGACAGCAAAGACGGCAACCAACCGCCGTATAACAATCCGTACCGCCGCATAATCCCGTCCTCAGCATAGTTATCCATCAACCCCACCCCGCACCAACAAACTCCGGTTGGCGCATTCAACCATAAGCTTAAACGTATCTGATCGCCCCGACCTCACCCGATTTGACTACTTAACGCGATCAAGGGAAATTGTTCTGCTGCGCATTTATTCGCATGTCGCCTTTCTTGTAGCAGCCTTTTTTGGCCGGAACTACCGAACCTCATTGCTACCCTTTGCGCCATGATTGACGTGTTGATCGCGATAAACAACGCAAAGTAATTGACAGCTATCCCTGCTGGATCGGAACCTGCGGATGCAGTTGCGCGGCCACCTCGCCACGAACCATCATCGCAAACAGATTCATAACAGTGAATGGATTGGCCGAGCAGGCAGCGGGCCGGCGCTGGAGTAAGAGATTCATCCCCGAGACAACGCCGGTAACCTCCTACCCTCTTCTGGATTGGATATCAGGCGCGCCTTGTAGATCACCGACGGTCGATACTTCGCGCCCAGGGTAGTCCAGACGCTGCTCAGCTCGTTTAAGTTCAGGCTCATCAGTTCCAGAGACAGACTTTCAACAGCAGGCGGAAGCTCTGGCGCACTTTGTCTTGTATGTACCGGGTGATTATTAATAGTCTCGAGCACCACTGAAAGGCACTTCAATGAGGTCGGGTAGTCCCTGAATTGAGCTGACACCAGCAAATAAAGATCAAGGTTCAAGGCAGGCGAAAGGCGACCAGGGCTTTTTCCGCTACCTGGCGAGAAACGCGATCCACTAGCAAGGGCGGACACCGTCTGGACGTTGACTAGGGTTATGGCGATCCGGTCTTCAATCTCGTGCAAGATGGCACCATCTGGCGCGGCGACCCCTGAGAGCACCGGGTCTTTGAGCCCGGGCAACGATTGTTTCAGGGTGTGGTTCAGAGACTCGCGGATAAAGCCCAAAGCCAGGTCAATCATTGTTTCGTTCCCAGGTAAGTTTGTTGATCGCTCTCTTCTCTTCAGGCTTGATCGTCCTCTTGATGAAACCCGGCCGGTGAGAATTTTCGATGAGCCCGAAGTCGATGCTGGCCAGCTCAACAATACAGGTCATAACCCACGGGTATTCTGTCCGTGGCTGCCATGATCGAGCATCGCCTTGGTGACTGTCTTCCAGGCCTGCAAATCTGGCAATAGCGCAGCAGGCGCTAACCCGGTTCGCTGGCCAATGCGGCTGGCAATGCCCGGTTAGAACGGCAACTTTAATGCATAATGCGCTCTAAAGTAACACTATCGCGCCGGCCCCTGCCTGGCTTTATTGGCGGCGCTCAGAACAACGGAGACGCGAGCCACATGCTTAAAGGAGTTGATCCGTTAATCGGGCCTGACCTGTTGATGGTTCTAGCCGCAATGGGTCATGGCGATGAACTGGTCATTGCTGACGCCAATTTTCCGTCGGCAACGATAGCTAAGGGCTCGGTCCACGGCCAGGTATTGCGCATCGCATGCGGCGCCCCTCGGGCGGTTCAGGCTGTCTTGTCCGTCATGCCGGTTGACACCTACGAAGCCCACCCGGTCCACTCAATGCAAGTCGTAGGCGATGCGCACGCAACGCCTGAGGTGGTTAGCGATGCTGCGCCACTATTCGCCGCCGAACAAGTCAGTATCACCGCGCTGGAGCGGTTTGAGTTTTATGAGCGAGCCCGCAATGCGTTCGCGGTCGTGGCCACCGCAGAGATGCGCCAGTATGGCAACTTTATTATTCGCAAGGGCGTGATCACTACGCACGCAAACCCAGCCTGATGCCCGGTATCGACGCCCATTGCCACTTCTGGCAGATCGCACGCGGCGACTACGGTTGGTTAAACGAGGCCGGCCCCAAACTGGACTGCTTGCGCCGCGACTTCCTCCCCCCGGAACTGTCCGATATCAACCAGCGATGCCCGGTCGTCGCGGTACAGGCGGCACCTACAGAAGCAGAAACGAGATACTTGCTGGCGCTGGCGTCCGAGCATCAGCAAATTGCCGCAGTCGTGGGTTGGTTCGACCTTGCCGATCCCCAGGCAACTGACCGGCTGGCGCAACTGGCCGCCAACCCGCTTCTTAAGTCGCTACGGCCAATGCTGCAGGACATTCCCGAGGACGACTGGATCAATCGTGCCCCTGTCCCCGCCCTACTCGATCGAATGGCAACGCTTGGCCTGCGTCTGGATGCGCTGGTCCTGCCGCGCCACCTTGAGCCGTTAAACCGGTTTGTGCAACGTTACCCGGACCTGCCCGTCATCATTGATCATGCGGCCAAGCCGGCACTCGCTACGCCGCCCGGCGACCCGCGTCATGCGATGTGGTCGCAGGGCATGGCGCAGCTAGCCGCGTTCGACCATGTGCACTGCAAGTTGTCTGGCCTGCTCACGGAGATGCACCCGGACCAACTGGCTGACCCGCACAGCGCGTTAACAGTTCTGAGACCGGTCGTTGATGCGCTGCTCGACTGGTTTGGCCCACAACGGCTTGTATGGGGTTCAGATTGGCCGGTGCTAACCCTCGCCGCGTCACACCAGCGCTGGGTAGAACTGAGCGACAAATTGCTGGCCGATTTAAGCACCGATGAACGCGCCGCCATTTTTGGCGGCAATGCCCAGCGCTTTTACGGGCTGAGCACGAACCCTGAGGCTCAAAAATGACAACCCTGGTCCAGATGAGCCGTATCGACAAGCGCTTTCCCGGCGTGCACGCGCTTAAATCGGTCAGCTTCGAACTACAGCCAGGCGAAGTCCATTCACTGATGGGCGAAAACGGCGCCGGCAAATCAACCTTGATGAAAGTGTTGTCCGGTATCTACCAGCCCGATAGCGGGGAAATCAGACTTGATGGCAATCCAGTCAGGATTGGCTCGCCTCGCGCGGCACGCCAACTCGGCGTGGGGATTATTCATCAGGAGTTGGCGCTGATGAATGACCTCAATGTGGCGCAGAACATTTTCATTGGGCGCGAACCGCGCAAATCGCTGGGGCGTCTTGACGAGAAGGCGCTGAACCGGCAAGCCGAACAAATTTTTGAGTCCATGCACATGACCATGGACCCTAAAACTCTGGTGGCCGACCTGACGATTGCGCGTCAACAGATGGTTGAAATTGCCAAGGCGTTGTCAAACCAATCGCGCATCTTAATCATGGACGAACCCACCGCGGCGCTAAACGATGCAGAGATTGCCGAGCTGTTTCGCATCATTAACCGTCTGCGTACCGAAGGGGTCGGCATTGTCTATATCTCACACAAGATGGATGAACTACGACGGATCGCCGATCGCGTGACAATCATGCGCGACGGCGAAACGGTTGGCACCGTCAGCGCGGCGGACACGCCGGTCGAAACGATCATCTCGATGATGGTGGGTCGATCGCTGGGCGAGCAGAACAACCATATCCCGGACCATTCAGACTCGCCAGTTGCCTTGCAGGTCACGGGCTTAAACCGGCAGCGCGTCATTCGTGATGTGAGTTTTTCCGTCCGTCACGGTGAAATTTTGGCCATTGCCGGGCTGATGGGCGCCGGACGAACCGAAGTGGCGCGCGCGATCTTTGGCGCCGACCCGCGCGATAGTGGCGAGATCGCAGTGCACGGCAAGCCATGCACTATCAATTCGCCCCAGGATGCGGTCGCGGCGGGCATCGGGTATCTGTCCGAAGATCGCAAGCATTTCGGGCTGGCGCTCGGGCTGGACGTGCGCGCGAACATTGCGCTGGCCAGTATGGATCAATTCACCCAACGCGGCGGCCGCGTCAATGAGCGCGCACTGGCTGGCGTTGCAGCCGACTATATCGCCAAGCTCCGTATTCGCACCCCGTCAGACAAGCAGGAAGTGCGTTTGCTCTCGGGCGGCAATCAACAGAAAGTGGTCATTGCCAAGTGGCTTTTGCGCAATTGCGACGTGTTGATCTTCGATGAACCAACCCGCGGTATTGATGTTGGTGCAAAAGCAGAAATATATAAGCTGCTGGCCGATCTGGCGGCACAAGGTAAAGCCATCGTGGTGATCAGCTCCGAATTGCCCGAAGTGCTGCGCGTCGCCCACCGTATCGCGGTGATGTGCGAAGGACGAATTACCGGCATACTGCCCGGTGGCCCCGGTACCGGACAAGAAGACATTATGCGGCTGGCCACCTTGCGCGAGACAATGACACAGTGAGCACACCACCGAACGACATGGCCAACGACACCCCAAAAATCGACGCCAGCGGCGCGAGTCAAAGCGCCGCGCTATCCTGGCTCCGCTCCTCGGGCGCACACCACAAGCTGCTGGCCTTCGCCAGCCTGATTGTGCTGATGATTGTGTTCAGCATCGCGTCGCCCAACTTCTTTCAGACCGCCAATATTCTGGCGATCCTGCAAGCCACCAGCGTCAATGGTGTGCTCGCGATTGCGGCAACCCTGGTCATTATTACCGGCGGCATTGATTTGTCCGTCGGCACCCTAATGACGTTTTGCGCGGTAATCGCCGGGGTTGTGCTCACCTATTGGGGAATGCCCCTGCCGTTTGGCATTTTGGCGGCCATCGCAGCCGGTGCGCTATGCGGCCTGGCATCCGGCACTTTTGTCGCCAAGATGAAAATACCGCCTTTTATTGCCACCCTGGGCATGATGTTAATCCTCAAGGGGTTGTCGCTCGTCATCTCAGGCACCCGGCCAATTTACTTTAATGACACGCCATCATTCCCGGAGATCTCAACCGGCTCGCTGGTCGGGCTGGTCTTTCCATCGGTGCCGATTCCCAATGGTGTATTGGTTCTGTTTGTCGTCGCCATTGTGACCAGTTACATCCTGGGCCGCACCGTGCTGGGCCGTTATTGTTTTGCGCTGGGCTCCAATGAGGAAGCCGTCCGCCTGTCCGGTGTTAATGCCGATGGCTGGAAAATGGCGATCTATGCGCTGGCCGGGGCAATCTGCGGGATTGCCGGTTTACTGATTGCCTCGCGGCTAAATTCGGCGCAACCGGCCCTGGGCCTGGGCTATGAACTGGATGCCATTGCCGCAGTCGTCATTGGGGGTACTTCCTTATCTGGCGGGCGTGGCACTATTCTGGGCACTATCATTGGCGCCCTCATCATGTCGGTCTTGCTCAACGGCTTACGCATCTTGTCGGTTGCGCAGGAATGGCAGACGGTATTGACCGGGGTGATAATTATCGCCGCAGTCTATGCCGATATGGTGCGCCGACGCCGTCTATAACGCGGCGCGGGCAGAACAAGTTTCACCCAGTCAAACAAAGCAACCACGGAGACTTTCATGTTCACACGACGAGCACTACTCAGCGCAATCAGCGCCGCGACAATACTGACGCTTTCAGTACCGGCTCAGGCGCAAGACAAGGTGTACATCCCCCTGATCTCAAAAGGATTTCAACATCAGTTCTGGCAAGCCGTTAAGGCCGGTGCCGACAAGGCAGCCAAAGAGCTGGGGGTTGAGGTGACCTTCGAAGGACCAGACAACGAAACCATGGTCGACAAGCAGATCGATATGCTGACCGCCGCGCTGGCCAAGAAACCAACCGCGATTGGCTTTGCGGCGCTTGACAGTCAGGCCGCCATTCCGCTGCTTCGCAAAGCGATGCAAGCCAAAATACCGGTCGTTGCCTTTGATTCAGGTGTCGACAGTGACATTCCCGTTGCCACCGCCTCGACCGACAATCTGGGCGCTGCTGGTCTGGCCGCCGACAAAATGGCCGAGCTGATTGGTGGCGCCGGTAAAGTGGCACTGGTTGTTCACGACCAAACGTCGCGCACCGGTATTGATCGCCGTGACGGGTTTGTCAACCAGGTTAAAGCCAAGTATCCGAAGATTGAAATCGTATCCATTCAGTACGGTGGCGGCGACCACCTAAAGTCAACTGAGATCACCAAATCCATCCTGCTTGCCAACCCAGACCTCAAAGGCATTTTTGGTGCCAACGAGGGCTCGGCAATCGGCGTGGTGAACGGTGTGCGAGAGTCAGGCAAAAAAGGGCTTGTCATCATTGGCTACGATTCGGGCGCTGCACAAAAGAAGGCAATTCGTGACGGCTTAATGGCCGGTGCAATCACCCAGAACCCCGTGGGCATTGGTTACGAAACCGTCAAAGCAGCTTTTGCCGCATCAAAAGGCGGCTCGGTACAAAAGAACATTGATACCGGCTTTTACTTCTATGACAAAAGCAATATGGACTCCCCTGAAATCGCGGCAGTCCTGTACGACTAAGCAAGAGTAACAAGCATGGATCTGGGCCTCACCGACAAAGTCGTCATTGTGACCGGCGGCGCGTCAGGTATTGGCGCCGCCGTTGCCCAGGTGCTGGCCCAGGAGGGCGCGGTGCCGGTCATCGTCGACCGGCAGGCGCGCAATGAACCTGCGCTTTCTGAGCTGAAATCACAATCACCGGACGCGCACTGGATCCAGGCCGACCTGGCCGACGATATCCAATGCGCCAGAACCATTGAAACAGTGCGCAACCGGTTTGGTCGAATCGACGCGCTGGTCAACAATGCGGGTGCCAATGACTCGGTCGGCCTGAGCGCTGGCCCGGAAGCATTTCGGGCATCGCTGGAGCGCAACCTGACCCACTACTACACCTTGATGCATCACTGCGAACCTGATTTGCGGTCGGCCCGTGGATCAGTGGTTAATGTGTCCTCTAAAACAGCCGTTACCGGACAAGGCAATACATCGGCCTACGTCGCCGCCAAGTCAGCCCAATTAGGCCTGGTCCGTGAATGGGCCGCGGCGATGGCCGGCGACGGCGTACGAGTCAACGCCGTGATCCCGGCAGAGGTGATGACACCGCTGTACGAACAATGGCTACAAACCTTTGAAGACCCTCAAGCAGCTATACAGCGAATCAGTCAACGCATACCGCTCGGCCACCGGATGACAAAGCCACGCGAGATTGCCGACACGGTCGTGTTCTTACTATCGGCACGCGCCAGCCACATCACCGGGCAATGGGTGTTTGTTGATGGCGGATATACGCATCTGGATCGGGCGCTGGGGGCTTGAACGCGGGCTGGATCGGCGGTATTCCCCCGCATACTTGCGCCCTCCCGTTAAGTGGGAGCTGCTAAGCAACCTTTGAGCAGCCGCCCCAAACACAAGCCCATCAAACGCCAGCACCGCAGCAATCCTCGCAAAGAAGTCACCGCACGCGTTGGGCGCCACTCTTGCGAACCCAGCATAACCCAGCGGAGCGAATGAGCCTGTACTTGTAATGCGGTTATTGATGACGTTGAAATCGTTGCCTGACCAGGGTTGAGCGAAGTAAGTAAGTTGAAAGGGCAATGTAGAGAATGTATTCCACAAACATGATAAAGAAACGCCTCTCGCCACCGCCAAAAGCATCGAAGTCCACTGTCTCTACAAAGCAAAGCGTGGCCAACGTTGCGTACATCATAATTGTGACGAAAGGAGTGCATCTCCAACGTTTCAGAAACCCTAAGACAAATATTGTTCCGGTCAATGATATTAGCAACCAATGAAGGAACTGTACGCCCGCGGGGAAATTGGGATCTTGCAATCCATACTCTGTTGACGGGATGAAATATTCAGTAAACCCAAGCACTCCCCATACCACCATCATTCCTTTCAGGACTAAAAGGACGTAGATGAAACGTTTCCTCATTCGAAGCTTCCTCCTGCGCTGCTTGTGACATAACGGCTAGATTCTAATGGGAAGCTTCGGATCCATTGGCTGGCTCTCACTGTGGATGTCTTGCGGCAAGGAAGTTCGTGCGGCCTAATGCCCAGTTAACTCCAACTTTCCAGCGATGCTTGGCTTTGAGCGAAGCCCAGATTCCGCACCGCTGGCAAATGTCGAATTCACCGATTTGTATGCAATGACCGCCCCGATAGTCTAGTTGGATGGCTCGAGAATGATTGCAACTTGTTCCGTAATGACATGGCGAACGCCTCTCCCCACCGTAACCGCAACTGTTTCAGATTGATAGCCTTCATGCGAGGCCGTCACCGCAAACTCGCCAGATATTTCATATTCGTCCCTCAGCCGTGCAGTTAATTTGATTACTCGATTCAGTGTCGGCACAAGCGCTAATAGCAAGCATGCTTCCGACCATAGCTGCGCCAACGGTGGACCTAAACAAGATCGCACGAATTCTTATTGATTGCATAACGCCCGAGCTGAGCGGCGTTTGAGGTGGCAGCCATTTTTGCGACTGCAAAAGTGGGCGGCGGTTCAAACGTCCGTTCCAACGATTTGTTATGTGCTGCCATCTCTGACCTCAGGCTAATATCCACTCGAAGCAGCCTCTAAATCTCGGCATCGTTGAATCAATGTCGACGGCTGACATGCCCCGAAGCTGCTCTTCTTGCTCAAGGATGGCATCTTCACCCTTGTCAGCGCAGCCGGTTACTTGCTCGATACAACCAACAGGCCAAATCCAAACATCCTTTATCTTCAACTCCTCGTGTGTGCGCAGCGCTACAGCACTACCGCTTCCATCTTGGGCAACTACCGACCAAACGTCCGAAGCCGCCCATCCACCGTTCTTCTCAGTTTGGGGCAATCCATTGCCATTCAGGGTGAATTCATGAACTGGCTGCAGCGCACAGAGGATTGCTTTTATGTCAGTCAAATCCTTACCATCCTTGTCTAGCAGACCACCAGACCTTGCGTTGGTATATCCAAAATCCAAATCTGCAACGGCTCGTGTCTTGATTCCCATTGCACGGAGAACGGGAAGTGCTTTTGGAATATCAGCACATGAACCTAGAGAAACGAATGTAATGTGGTCGAGCTCCGGCGGATGACCATAGATCATTTCGTATGCGAGAGGTAGAAGTCTTAAGTCAGTTTTACCCTCACACAAAACCACAACGTCCGAGAAGTAGATTTCGGCGATATTTCCTAATTGGAAAAGTGTGCGGGACTGGCTTTCGGCATTATCAAGTGCCTCGCTAACGGCCTGCTTCATCGGCCTCTTGATATCTGCCCCTCCACCTGGCTGATTCCTGACGCGGATAGCATTTTGGGCATTCTCCCTGCTCAGCATCAAGGGCGAATGGGTTGCGAACACTACCTGAAACCCAGATTCGGCAAGGTGCGCCAACGCCACCCGTAGGCGACGAACCCCTTGCGGGTGTAGGTAAAGCTCTGGCTCGTCTACCAAAAGTAAGCGGCGAGATGGACGTAAACCGTCTGAATTCGCACTTTCCGCTAGGTAGCGTACCAATGCCATTTGAATGGCACGTTGGGCACCGGTACCCATTTGGTGGAACCGCCTACGGTCCCCCGTTGCGACATCTGTAACGTGTAGATCGCCTGCCTTAAAAATTTCCTTTAGTTCGACTACCTGTAGGGCTAGATCAAGCTGCAGGCCGGGGAAAAAGTGCGCGAGTGCATCAGTTGCCGCAGCATCGAAAGTCTGAAGGTGAGCTGATCGATTGGCCCCATCGGTCGTGAGTATGCTTTTAATCGAATCCAGAGCGTTAGTGAGGTCTGCATGCGCCTTTAACATAGGCCCCATAATTTCATCCAGGAGGCTTTTGATCGTTGTACCTGCTTTGACCTTACCTAAATCCTCCTGAAGATCCTCCATAGCCTCAATCACAATGGGCTCTGGCAAAAGTACTGACACTGCTTGTGGCAGGCCAGTAGGATACTCACGCCAATGGTCGGGCAGATCATCACCAGGACATTGGGCAATATCCCAGACCTCCTTTGAGATCGCCTTCGCTCCAGCAGCGGACGCAGAAACCCTTATCCAAAGCCTTCCATTCCTGCAATACGGCTCGATCGCGGTCCGATGCTTTTGCTCTGGAATTCGGCTCAGTACCTCGTGGGAAATGCCATCGATGCAAGCAGCCACAACTATCGGCGTGCCCGCTACGGTAAAATCGCCGGCCGAAAGTGCAGCCGGCTTTAAAACCCACTGTATCGCCTCAAGAATGGTCGATTTTCCAGCATTGTTTTGTCCGACTAGCGGCGTATAGCTTTCAAGCGGCAGAGACACGTCCTTACACGCTCGAAAATTCTTGATAACTATAGAACTAATGCGGTGCATCCACTCCCCCTACCCCCTGCGGTGGTACTTGGCTCTTCAAGGCACATAACGACCTAGCCCACCGAGCGCTTGCGAGTGGAGCAGGTTCTGGGCGGAGCCTAGGTTCTGCTCCGCTTGCAAGCGTCCGGTGCGGCGACCAGTTATGCGATGGGCAGTAGCCAAACGGAACTCTGACATGAAACTAACAGTCGGCGGCCTCAGGGACTTGAGCAAGCTGACACTCCACACAACCTGTAACAAAGACCCTTGCAGCATCAGCGAATCTCGGAATGTAAACAAAGCATGTCTCTGTATTCCCAGAGACCGGCTCGTTGCCGCGAATTGTGACCTCAATCTGAACCGCACACTTCTCCGTACAATCGATCTCCCCCCCCCCTTTGTGCAACGCCCCTTAAAGGTTGAGCTTACAGGGTAAGTCCACTTCTCTACATGGCAAAGCTTTCCAATCATGTCGTAAAAGCGGAGTGGCTTTAGCTCACCTGTTTCGCGACATTCCAGAATTCCGACAAATGCTGAGATCGCCTGATCTGCACTTGGGTAATCCTTCTTAAGTCGCGCAATCTTCTCTTTCGTCGGAACTTCCGTACCGTACCGATGAAAAAATGATGTCATCTGCTGCCGGCAATACAAAGATATTGAACTCAGGGTTCGCGATATCTCCCTTAGGTAAGCCGATTGGGAATCTTCGTCAGGCCCCAAGAATGTACCGGTTTCTGCGTGAGCCCCTGCCAACAAGAGAATATCTGCCACGACTCTCGAAGGGGAAAAACAGAGACCATCACAGGCCCAGACTTCTAGATCATCGTCACGGGTTTCAAGTTTTTGATACGCCACTATTGCCCTTCAGGTTGCAAATGCAAGGTGTATAACGCCGAGTTAACCGGCGCTTTACAAGGTGACCGGTTCTGCGCGGAGCGCGGGTTCGGGCAGCTTGTAAAGCGTCCGCGTTCAACGTGATGTTGTACGGCACTAGGACAGTCGTTATCAGTTTCATTGCTGCGTCGAAATCTCCTTGATACGTGCGACCAGTGTTGAGAAGTGTGAGAAATCCGCAACCGTACCGTGCTGAATAACGTGAGTCGCAAAATCCTTTTTGGATTGATCATCGAACGAAGCCGAAACCAACTTTCCTTGGTAATCAAACGTCTTCTTCGTAAATTTTTCGCACATGGCTTGGGGAAACGCGTTTTCAATTCCCCTTGTGACGAACGTATTGTCAGGATTGTTTTCGAGAGCGATTGGAAAGGTTTTGTTTCCGCAGGGCAAACCACTCGCTGTACCTTTAGCATCACAATCCCAAACGAATATGACACTGTTGGAATGTTCTACGCGGTAAAAGAACTCAAACAGAGTCCTTAGCTGCTTTGACCCAGTAATGTGTTCAACTCCAGACAAAACCCCTACTCCTGAAATCCCAAAGATGTCGAGCGCCTTTCTTAGAATGGCAGCGTTATGCCCTTCCGTTACAATTGTAGTTTTCTGCATGGCCACTTGGTCGAATAGCTTTAACCCCTGCTCGATTGTCGCGAAACCTTGCGTTAGGATTTGAAGGGCATCCGACCTCGATTTCTTTTCTATACGATTAGTACCGTCTCGATTCATTACAAAAATCGAGTCCTCTGGTGCAAGCGCAATCGTCGTTGGAGAGTGTGTCACCAAAATCACTTTGACACCTTGCTTCAGGAATATTCTTTCGATCACCTGGAGCATGTTTTTCATCATTGATGGGTGTAGAGATGCATCCACCTCATCCAATAGAAGTACGTCTGGGAAGTGGTTGTCCGATGAAGACTTATATACCGACGCTACGAGCGCCATTAGTATTCGCTCCCCCGATGAAAGAGCGTCGAAGTCAATTTCTAGATTCGGCTTCTCTGTATGCCGCAAACGAAGTTGATAAGAACCAAAGTAATCGGAACCCTCTGGTGAAGTTACTTCATAGTAAAGCGAGTCGAAGGACTGAAGGATTTTGTTCACGATATCCCAAGGTTTGTCCCCATGGGCATCGATGAATTCGGCTTCAGTCAGCGCGGCGTAGTTCTTGCCGTTCTTCTCATTTTCATAGTTGTTGACTTGGTTTCCACGATACTTTACGTAGTAATCCCAAAACACTTTTCCAAGCTGATTTGGCAGGAAATCTTTTTTAAATACGTACGGCTTATACATTCGCACGAAGTCTTCGTGTTTGAACTCGTCGACGCTGTATGGAACCTTCTTCGCGAGCGTGTAAATACCCTGCGCATGCGCATTTTGCTTCATATCCGGACGATTAAACCACTGTGTAGCAGTTTGTACGTAAGAATTGGCTTTTTCTTTCGCATAACCCCAGAGGGACCTTTTTTCTTCCTCACACTCAGCCCGAATCGAAGGGTAAGCGCCACCTAATTGAGAGCGCCAACTAGCAGCCTGAGGCTTTATCGTTGTTTGATGAAATTGCCATGCTTGTTCTCGCTCTGCTGAAAGTTGATGCGCGTTGAAGGCAGGTTCGTTGTCGAGCTTAAAGGTTTCATAATTGAACAGTACGATGCTCGCATTTTCGAAGCCGGAAATTGTGACGCTGCGATTGTCAATTGCCTGAAGTAGATGACTTTTGCCTGAGCCATTGACACCCGTTAGTACTGAGAAATCCGCGATCTCCACGGGATTGAATTTTGTTACCGATATATGCGGCTTCCTAAACTGCAACTGCACTACTTAGCTCCCTACTATTCGAAGAGAAAAACTTAAACACTGACATTGCGAAAATGTGTCGCGACGTACAACTATGTTTTAGACAGCAAACACCACAAGCAAACGCCGTATAACAATCCGTACCGCCGCATAATCCCGCCCCAACATAGTTATCCATCAATCCCCTGCCCACTCGATCAATCCCCATCTGGCGAATTCAACCACAATCTTAGCCACTTCCCGTCAACCTCGCCTCACCCGATCTGACTACAAAACCCAAGCAAACGATAAATAGAAGCCGCGAGCAAACCCGGTCAGTTCCAATGACCATCAGCGCGTAATGACCAAATCGTCATACCCCGCCGGGCTCCCATATTTGTTTGCCGTTGTTAGATACAAGTCAGTAATTTCCCAGGCCCACATTGACAGGTTAACCACGCCGGGCTCGACGGATTCCCATTCGTACCATTCGCCGCCGCGCTTGATCAATATGTTGGCCGCGAAGTTGCCGCGCACGGTGATTGAAACGCCATTGAACAACTGCGGCTGATCGCTAAACCATTCTTTGAGCCAGACACGGATTCGATGGGCTCCGGTGTGTGCGTAAATCAGGCGCGGCTCGTTGGCCCAGTCTGCGGCAAGACAACTACCGTCGGGCTGCGGGTATCCGTACCCAGCGTCCAGGCCGTCGCCAGGGTCTGCAAAACACGGTTGTTCATTAAGGAAGTTCTCAAACGACAAGTGGATGTGTCCTTCCTGTGGGTCTTCGGGGGGCTCTTCAACATGCACATAAAAACCGGTGCCGCACCGCTGGCGATAAAGCCAGCAGGCATCGTTGGCGACGTTGGCACACTCGGCCAGGGTGAAGTCTGGCAATAAGGTTGTGGGCTCTCCAAAGTTTCCTCTTGCCTGCCCGTAAATATTCGACAGCGCCCATTCATCGTTGAAGTTGATGTCGCATTGTTCGGTGAAGTTTGGGGTTGCCCCGCCATTACCGACCAGCTCGTTCGCGGCAGTCCTAAAACTGGGCTGCTTTGCGGGTTTGGTTTTGATGATTTCCGGCTTTGACGGGCTGTGGTTATGGTCATGCCCCGGCGCTCTGAGTTGACCCCGGCCCGGCAGTGATCCGATCTTTTTCGGGGCGGGCATGGCTCTGCCCATGTTGGCCACATAGTGAGCTGGCGAGGCGAATGGATGCGCTTGTACACCAATGGTGTTTACCGCCTGGCTGCTGGCTTGTGCTGCCTTGGCGAAATCGCTTTTTTCGGTCGGGCTTATTTCGACCGAGTGGGTCGAGCCGATCCCGGCAGGTCGATCAGTTGTGTCTTCGCTGCCGCCGCATCCAGCCAGTATCAGCGTTGCGGTTGTTGTTACGGCCAGGATTCTGCACTTCTGAGCAATGAGCATTTGAACCTCCCGATGGCAGGCCTGCCGGATCGGGGGTCGATCGGCATCGCCAACTGGTTAGTCGGCGATGCATACCGTTAGGTTCAAACGCTGGGCTGGTCGCGCCCTCCCCTGACTTTTCTAATTGTTGATTGTTGGTCGGGGTCTGAGCGCGAGGTTTTGCTTACGGGTTAACGGCTTACAACACCTCAAACAAACCAGCAGCGCCCATTCCCCCGCCAACACACATGGTGCAAACGACGTACTTCACACCACGGCGTTTGCCTTCAATCAACGCATGACCAACCATGCGCGCGCCAGACATGCCGTAGGGGTGGCCGATGGAGATGGCGCCGCCGTCTACGTTGAGGTTTTCCATCGGAATGCCCAGTACGTTGGCTGAATGCAAGACCTGACAGGCGAACGCTTCGTTCAGCTCCCACAGGCCGATGTCGTCCATGGTCAGGCCGTGGGCTTTGAGCAGCTTGGGTACGGCGTAAATCGGGCCGATGCCCATTTCGTCTGGCTCAAGACCGGCGGCCATTACGCCAACATATCGGCCCAGGGGTTGCAGGCCGCGTTTTTCGGCGACTTTGGCTTCCATCAACACGGAGGCTGATGCGCCGTCTGACAGTTGCGAGGCGTTGCCGGCGGTGATGAATTTGCCTTCTTTGATGACTTGCCCGTCTTTGAATACCGGGGCCAGGCCTTGCAGGTTTTCCAGTTTGGTGGAGGGGCGATTGCCTTCGTCTTTGCTCAGGGTGATTTCCTGGTCGCTGACTTCTTTGGTTTCTTTGTTCATCACTTTCATGATGGTGGTCAGCGGGACGATTTCATCATCGAACCGGCCCGCTTCCTGGCCGGCGGCGGTGCGTTGTTGCGATTGCAGTGCGTAAGCATCCTGATCTTCGCGAGAGACTTTGTAGCGGTCGGCAACGATCTCGGCGGTTTCCAGCATGGACATGTAGAGCTCGGGTTTGTGTTCGAAGCTCCAGGGGTCGCGCAGCCAGTCGGTGCGCATTTTGTCGTTTTGCACGAGGCTGATGGATTCAACACCGCCGCCAATCACGACGTCCATGCCGTCATGCACGACTTGTTTGGCAGCGGTGGCTATTGCCATCATGCCGCTGGCGCACTGGCGGTCCATGGACATACCGCCGATAGTGACTGGCAAGCCGGCACGGATGACGGCCTGGCGGCCGATGTTGCCGCCGGTGGAGCCTTGTTGAATGGCGGTGCCAATAACGCAGTCGGAAATTTCTGATCCGTCCAGCCCGGCACGGGAGACGGCGTTGGCAACCGCATGGCCAATCAGCTGCTGGGCGGAGGTGTTGTTAAACGCGCCTCGGTAGGCTTTGCCGATGGGGGTGCGGGCGGTAGAAACGATGACGGCATCACGCATATGAAATGTCTCTCTCAGGTGTGAAAAATCGGATCCGGCTGTATGCCAGATTGGTTGTTGGGGCGCACGGTGCGCGGGTAACGCGCGATACTACCGCGCCTGCTCGACGGCCTGCATTTTCGGGGATGACCTTGTGCGATTTGTTGCGCGATTGCGGTTACGATTGCCCCTGGTCAATCCCTGCTCTGTATATGACAACTCACTCTGCCAACGCTTCCACTGAACCGTCCCGTCTTGATGAGGTCGAGATCAAGCTCGCCTATACAGAAGACTTGCTAGAAACCCTTAACAAACAGGTGGCCAGACAGGCGGAGCAGATTGAGGCATTGGGCCGCGAGCTGGTGCGCCTGAAGGACCGGGTTGACCGGACCGCTTCGGTTGATGACACCGGCGGGGCTGAGGCGGGTGATGACAAGCCACCGCACTATTAAGAAAGACGGCGGCCCGGCGCAACGAATACCTCAGCTTTCTTTTTTGGCCGCCAGACGGGCTAAGCGACTTTGTCGCGAATGGCCTGCGGCGTCGGTTTGGTGCTGACAAACGAATCGCGCGCCTCCATCGCCTGTGAAAACTGCGCGAGATTCGGATAGGTCTCTTGCCAGGGATGATCAGGCCAGCGCAACGCCACATACCCCAGCAGTGAGCCCACCGCAATATCGGCCAGGGTTAGTTGCCCGCCATGGCAAAACGTTTTGTCGCCGATGCGCCCGGCCAGGTCGCGCAGCGCACCGTCCAGTTTGCGCTCCTGACGGGCAAACCATGGCTTGCTGCGTTTGCCGGCATCGCGTGACTTCTCAAAAAACATCAAGACCAGTGCATCGCAGGCTCCGTCGGCAATTACTTCAAAGCGTTTTACGGCGAGTTTGCCATCAGGGTCAGCGGGCATCAGCGCCGGCTCGGGGTGTTTGATTTCTATCCACTCATTGATATAGCGCGACTCGAACACCGACTCGCCGTGCGGCGTGATTAACACCGGCAGTTTTTCCAGCGGGTTGTAGCGCGGCGTGGTGGTCTCCTTGTTCCACGGCACTTCGGTGATCAGCTCAAAATCAAGTTGCTTCTCGATAAGCTGGATGCGGACTTTTCTGGCGTAGGGGCTCGGGGAGGCGCTGAGTAACTGGTACAAGTTTTTGGGCTCTTTCATGCGCTAAGGGTTGGCGTCAATTTCATTCACCGCGTCGGTGATGATGGTGTCTACCCCCCAGCTTTGCAGCAGCGCCACTCGCGCGGGGTCGTTGACGGTATAAGTCATGACGCGCAGACCGGCATCATGGGCTTCTTCAACCAGGTCTTCTTCCAGGGCTTTGTGGTGGGGGTCAATGGCCACGCATTCCAGTGCCCGGCAGCGCGCCAGCCAGTCCGGGGCAAGCGTGGAGCACAGCAAGGCCCGGGGCAAGTCGGGTGCGGCCTCGCGGGCGCCTTCCAGCGCACTCTCGGAGAAGGACGACAACACCGGCAGGACGTCAGCATTGCGAAACAGCAACTCAGCCTCTTGTGCGACCGCGGCGCCGGTTTCAAACTCACGGCCCACGCACGGCTTGATTTCAATATTGGCGAGAAAGTCATTGGCCAGCATCCATTTGCCCAACCGCCACAAGGTGGTAACCCCCTCGCCTGCGTAGGTGGTGGAATGCCAGCTACCGGCATCAAGCCGCATCATGTCGGCCAGGCTGTATTGCGCGACCCGCCCCCGGCCATCGGTGGTGCGCTCGACTGTGTCGTCGTGCATCAGAATGATGGAGCCATCGCCGGTGAGCTTGGCATCAAGCTCAAACATCCGGTAGCCGAACTCGGCCCCCAGGCGGAAGGCCGCCAGTGTGTTTTCAGGGGCGAGTTTGCCGGCGCCGCGATGCGCGCAGATATTCGGGTACGGCCAGTCCACCAGCTCGGTCATGGGGATTCCTTTGTCGGCGCAGAGTCTGCGGATCTGTGAGCAGATTTACCCGACGCCTTAACCGCCATCACGATGCGCCCGGCCGGCACGGCAAACGCAGACATCAGGTATTTCACAAAGCCAGGGTCGTAGTCTTGTTCGTCCAGCGCGGCCTGCATGCAGTCTAGCCAGGCGCGGGCGTCGTCTTCGGTAATTGGCAGGTGCAGATGCGCCATCGGTAGTCGAATGACGCCGTATTTCTCGTTGTAGCGACGCGGCCCGCCCAGCCAGCCGCATAAAAATCGGCTGAGTTTATCTATGGCCACCGGCATGGTGTCGCCGTGCATCTCGAAGACTCTTTTCGCCTCTGGGCGTTCACCCATGATCCGGTAAAACGCTTCGACAAGTCGGGCCAGCCCGGCTTCGCCTCCGGCGGCAATGAATGAGGTGTCACCCTGCCCATATTGGGGAGCGGCAGGCGTTGAGGTCTTGGTTGAATCAGTCATGGGTCATTACTGTATATGGAGCCGACAGAATTGGTTAAAAATGTTGGCGAATCCGGCCATGAAACAGCGCCAAATGCCACGACAGGAACCGTCAACCGGCTAAGAGCCTGTACCGGTAAGGCTTTGCGATGCCATCGGCCGGTTCGATAACGTTAGATGCCGGTCAAGTTCCTTGACACGAGGAGGCATTATCATTCGTTACAAACAGATACGGTCTTCCCTAGCGGGATTTAACCAGATCTGCAGGCCAAATACTGAGGAAGAGGAAACCGATGGGATTGTTCATCGAGATTACATCGCCGGACGGCGCGGTGTCGCAGCTTGTTGTCAGCGAGCAGTCAACCAGTGTTCAGGTTCTGCCCGGGCATCAATACCGGCTGCTAACTGACGACCAGGCTGCCAGCCAGGCGGTCGCGCAGCTCAAGCGCAGCGGTGAATCACTGGTGATCGAGATTCCTGAATCCGCACAGCAAATTGAACTGACCACGTTTTTTGCATCCGACAACATTGACACCACGTTTAGCCTGAGCAGTCTGGGCGGCGAGACCGATGAAGTCATCACGCCGCAGTCCGAACCGATTGCAGCGTTGGCCGAAGGCGGCTTCCTGATGTGGGCATCGCCTGCAATCGGCACGCATGCCCCGCAAGATCCGGGCAGTGAACTTGCCTGGCGCCCGATAGCCGGGATTGCCGGCGGTGTGGTGTTGATTGGTGCGGCAGCCGGCGGTGGCAGCAGCAGCGCGGTCGCGTCCGACCGCACCCCGCCCAGCGCGCCGGTACTGGATACAGAACTCAACACCAACTCGACCAAGCCCGTCATTTCCGGGACAGCCGATGCCAACAGTGCGATCACGATTACGATTGATGTCGGCAACACCGGCCAGCGCGTGACCTACACAACGCAGGCTGACAACAATGGCAACTGGTCGGTTGACCTGGCCAATGACACGCCGTTCTCGGGCTCGTTGCCTGCTGCCGGCCTACCGGTTGAGACACCGTCAACCGCACGGGTCATTGCGACCGATGCCGCCGGCAATGCCGGCCCGGTCACCGAAGGCTCGATCATGATTGATGTGATCGCACCGGTACAGACAGCATCCGTCACCGAAGTCAGCAGCGATGCCCCTGCCCCGGTTGATGCGAACGGCCTGCCAAACAGCGACCCGAATCTGGCACTCGGGCCGGGCGATATTGCGCGCGGCGGCCAGACGAATGATCCGTCTCCGACGATTCGCGGCACGATAGACGGACCGCTGGAAGACGGCGACCGGGTGATCGTCTGGCGTGGGGATACCGCAGTTGGTGAGGCAATCCTGACCGGCCTGGAATGGACGTTTGTCGATAATGGCGCGCCGCAGGGCACGCACGCTTATAGCGCCCAGGTCACAGACCGCGCCGGCAATGGCTCGGTAGACGGCACTTCTTATACGGTAACGGTGGATGCAACCGCCCCGGACAAACCCACTATCGATACGGTCAGCGATGATGACGTGCTGACCTTCAATGACGCCGAGCAAGCCGTGCTGATCACCGGCACTGCCGAGGCCAACACCCGGATCGATCTTACCTGGGGGGCGGTGACGCAACAAACCACCGCCGATGCGCAAGGCCAGTGGTCGGTGTCATTTGAACGGTCGCTATTGCCCGGCAATGGCATTCAGCCTGTTACGGTGCAGGCAACCGATGCGTTCGGCAATGTCAGCGCAGCCGGTTCGCGCGATGTCAATGTGGTGACCGGCTTGCCCAGCTCCCCGGTGTTTGATACGAGTCCGGGCAGTATTCTGAGTGGGCCGGTGGCGGCCATCAATGGCTCAGAGTTTGGCAGCCAGGTCGCATTGACCGGCATGGCCGATCCGGGCAACGAAGTCACGGTGACACTGACACCGGTTAACGGCGGAGCTGCGATTACCGCCACCGTGCTGGTCAATGACCAGGGCAGGTTCAGTGCCAGCTTCACGCATGCGCAGTTGCCCGACGGCAACTACAATGCCCAGGCTAGCGCCGCTGACATTGTGGGCAACGTCACGCCGGGCCCGACGCTGGCGATTCTGGTGGACACCAATGCCCCGACTGGCCGCGCCCGTATTGATGCCGCCACGGATGATGAAGGCGCCTCGCAACAAGTATCCAGCGGTGCGCTGATTAATGACGACTCCCCCACCCTGAGCGGCTCGGTTACCGGCGCAGCACCGGGCGAGGTGGTACGCATTCTGCGCGATGGCCAGGTTGCCGGTACCGCAGAAATCAACAATGGCCGTTGGTCGTTTACCGATAGAAATCTGAGCGATGGTGACCACGAGTATGTGGTCAGCGTCATTGATGAGGCCGGCAATTCCGGCCCGCGCAGCCCCGAGCCGTTTGGCCTGATTATTGACACCACGCCGCCGCCGGCACCAGTGCTCAATACCGTTGCAGGGAACAACATTGTGACCGGCGCCGAGGCGGCTGGCGGCGTCACGATCTCAGGCTCGGCAGCAGCCAACAGTGATGTCCGGATTGACTGGGCCGGGCAGGTTCTGACCACGCAAAGCGATGCCAACGGTAACTGGTCGGTCAACTACGCCACCGTGCCCGGTGACGGCCTGACCCAGGTCAGCGCAACCGTGCGTGACAGCGCGGGCAATACCAACTCGGCCTTCCAGAATGTCCGGATTGACACCCAGCCGCCGGCTGCGCCGGAAATTGCGGCGGTCGAAGGTGACAATCAGGTAAACGCAGCGGATGCGGCAAACGGGATTCAGATCAACGGCCGCGCCGAGAACAACGCCAGCATCGAAGTCACCTGGGAAGGCGCCACCCGTACCACTGTGGCGAACACTTCAGGTTTCTGGAGCGTGACGTTTGATCAGGCGCCGGCACAGGGCAACACAACTGTACGGGCCATCGCCATCGATGCCGGCGAAAACCGCAGTGCGGCCGCACAGGTTTCGGTCCAGGTCGATACCAATCCACCGGCCACGCCGAGCTTCAATGCGGTCGAAGGCGATAACAACATTACGCTGGCCGAAGCGGCCGACGGCATCCAGGTGACCGGGCGCGGCGAAGCCGGCAGCACGGTACGGGTCAACTGGGCCGGCCAAAGCCGTGACGCCACGGTTAATGGCAACGGCAACTGGGGCGTCACCTTTGGGGATGCGCCCACCCAGGGGCAGTCCGTGATTGAAGTGGCCGCGCGTGACGCTGCCGGCAATCAAAGCGGCACCGCCAGCCAGACGGTTACCGCCAACACTTTGCCGCCACCGCCGGCGCCGACTATTTCAGTGGTCGAAGGCGACAATCAGATCAACGCCGCCGAAGCTGCCGATGGGGTTCAGCTTAGCGGCCGCTCACAGGCCGGCTCTACAGTGAACCTGCTCTGGAATGGGGTCAGCACCAGTGCGCAGGCCGACGGCAACGGGTTCTGGTCGGCCACGTTTAATCAGGTGCCAACGCAAGGCAGTTCGACCATCACGGCGACCGCGACCAACAGCAGCCAGACGGCCAGTGAGCAAACCTCAATCCAGGTGACGGCCGATACCAATCCGCCGGCGACCCCGACCTTCAACCCGGTGGAAGGCGACAACTCGATCACGCTGACTGAAGCCGCCAACGGCATTCAGGTGACCGGGCGTGGCGAAGCCGGCACAACCGTGCGAGTCAACTGGGCCGGTGCCAGCCAGGATGCCACGGTTGATGGCAACGGCAACTGGGGTGTGACATTTGGCAGTGCGCCAGTGCAAGGGCCGTCCACTATCGAAGCGAGCGCGCGCGACAGCTTCGGAAATCAGAGCGGCACGGCGAGCCAGAGCGTAACGGCCAACACCTTGCCGCCACCGCCCGCGCCCAACATTGCCACGGTGGAAGGCGACAACGTGATTAACGCCGCGGAAGCCAGCGACGGCGTTCAGGTCACCGGGCAGGCCCAGGCCGGTGCCACCATTAACCTGCTCTGGAACGGCGCCACCGCAACCGCGCAGGCCAATGGCTCCGGCTTCTGGTCCTCCACCTTTGCGCAGGTGCCCAGTCAAGGCGTGTCCACGATTACCGCGACCGCCTCCAATGGCAGCTCAACCAGCAGTGATCCGGGTAGCGTGCAGGTAACCGTCGATACCAATGCTCCGGCAACCCCGACCATCAATGCAGTCGAAGGCGATAACGTGATTACATTTGCCGAGGCGGCCAACGGCATTCAGGTCAGCGGTACCGCGGAAGCCGGCAGTTCGGTTCGGATCAACTGGGCCGGTGCAGAACGCACGGTTCAGGCTGGTGGCAACGGCGTCTGGAGCACCCAGTTTGACAGTGCGCCGGCGCAAGGCGCCGCCACGATTAACGTTGTTTCCCGTGATGCTGCCGGCAATCAGAGCGGCACGGCGAGTCAGAACGTGACGGCCAACACCTTGCCGCCGCCGGGCGCGCCAACCATTAACCCGGTCACCGCCGACGGCATTGTGAATGCCAGTGAAGCGAATGCCGGTGTGACGATCACCGGCTCAGCACAGGCCGGCGCAAGTGTCGCGGTGACCTGGGGCGGCACCACGGTCACCGTCGCAGCCAACGGGGCAGGCAACTGGAGCGCCGGATTCAGCGGCGCGCAGATTCCCGCCAGCAGCGCGACGATCAGCGCCGTGGCGAGCAATGCCAGTGGCAGCAGCCAACCGGGCACGCTGGCAGTCACGATTGATCGGGTAGCGCCGGGCGCAGCAAGTATTGCGCCGGTGACCGGTGATGATGTGGTGACGCTGGCCGAAGCGGCCGGCGGGGTTCTGGTGCAGGGCAATGCCGAAGCCAATGCAATCGTGCAGATCACCTGGGGCATTGAGGTTGCGACCGTGCAGGCCAATGGCGCGGGCAACTGGCAGACCACGTTTACCAGTCTGCCCCCGGCCGGTGCCTCGACGATTAACGTGCGGGCGACCGATGCGGCCGGCAATGTGGGGCCGGCAACAAACCGTAATGTGACGATAGACAATACGCCGCCGCCGCCAACCGCCCCGACGATCAACCCGGTAGAAGGCAATGATGCGGTCAACGCCGCTGAAGCAGCGGACGGAGTTGTCATCAGTGGCGCTGCGGTTGACGGCGCCACGGTACAAGTCACCTGGGGCGGCACGGTATTGTCTGACGTGGCCAGCGGCGGGCAGTATTCGGTCACTTATACCGGCGCGCAGATTCCGAGCGGCAATGCGACAGTTTCCGCGCATGCGACTAATGCCGGCGGCACCTCTGCGGTAACAACCCGCCCGGTGGCCGTGGATACCACCGCGCCGGGTCAGCCCACCATTAATGCGGTGGAAGGCAATGATGAAATTATCGCGTCGGAAGCGGCTGACGGCATTCAGGTCACCGGTTCGGCCGAGCCTGGTTCAAGCATTGCCGTTACGCTCAACGGTCAGACGGTTACCGGGAATGTCAACGGCGCGGGCAACTGGGCGGTCACGCTGACCGCTGTGCCAGCCGACGGCGCCTATCAGATAGAAGCGGTCGCCACCGACGCGGCTGGCAATACCGGCGCCAGCCAGTCGCGCCCGGTAACCGTTGATACCCAGGGCCCAACCCAACTGGTCACCATTGCCGACATTCTGGATGATGTCGGGCCGGATACCGGCTCGGTGCCCAATGGCGGGGTCACCGATGATGCGCAACCGCAAATCACGGTGCAACTGGACGCGCCGCGTGGTGTGGGTGAAACCGTCTTACTGTTCGCCAATGGCAGTCTGGTGACGACCAGTTCATCGGGCACGACTTCGTTCGACTTCACGCCGGGCTCGGACCTGGCCGATGGGCAATACAGTTTTACCGCGCAGTTACGTGACAGCAACGGCAATCTGGGCAGCCTGAGTGCGCCGTTCCAGATTGAGATCGACGCGGTTCCTTAGGCGTTACCCGGATTTACGAGTGTTTGTCGCGGACGACGTATTGAATCATCGACACCACTTGTTCCGGGGTTTGCGCCCACGCCATGGCTGCGCCATCAACTTCCTTAAGCGCATGAATGATCTGCTCGTCATGCAAGGTGATGTAGGGTTTGCCAAGCGCGGCGCATAAGCCGGCGTCAAATGCGGCATTCCATTGCTTGTATTTGTCGCCAAAGCGAACCACCGCGAGGTCGCAGCGTTCGATCATGGTGCGGGTGCGGATTGAGTTGACCTTGGCCGATTTGTGATCGCGCCAGAACGGATTGCTCTCCTCGCCAAGCACGTCGCCGGCCGCGTCACTGGACTCATGGTGGGTGACGGCTGAGACAAACTGCACCGGCAAGTCATGCTCGCGCACGCCGCGCATGATCTGCTCGCGCCAGTCGGTATGAATTTCGCCAGAAAGATAGACAGTCCATTGCATGCTCAGCTCCAAGAAATAGCATTGATCCGCCAATTGTGCCTGAGCTTGCCTAGGCGACCCAGCCACCCGAAAACGGAAAACTCTGGCCGACAAAAAAATTGACTTCGCTGGAGGCCAGAAACACGGCAAACAACGCGTCTTCTTCCGGCGTGGCAAGCCGGCCGACCGGGACGTCCCGCGCCAGCCGTGCCTGAAATGCCTCCAGCGCCTGGACCTCGGGTGGGAAGTAAGTCGGGTTCTCTACAAAATTCTGGGCAATCAGATTGACCTGAACCTGTTTGGGCGCCAGCTCGATGCCGGCAGCCCGCACATAGGAGATTTGCGCGCCGCGCGCCGCGCTGTAGGTAGAGGTTCGCTTGAGCCCGCGCAGACCGGTGGCGCTGCCCATCACGACGATTTTGCCGGCGCCCCGCTCCATCATGCCGGGCAAGACCGCCCGCGACAGGCGCGGCAACGGGTCAACCAAATGACTGAATACGGTGCGCCATTCATCATCGAGCACTTTCTCGACCGGCGTATTCGGAGCCGCCACCGACAGATTGGCAATCAGGATGTCGATTGGCCCGGCTGCTTTGACCATCTGCTCGACCGCGTCGGGCTCGGCCAGGGGACGCTCGTCGGCGATGACTTCGGCACCGTGCATTTCAAAGGCTTCTTTGAGCACCGGGCCCATGAACTCGGTGCACTGGGTAATCAAGGTGCGTTTGCCCTGCAGGCTGTCGCCAATGCGTTTCATATCAGTCTCGGTAGTTGAATATCGGGGTTTCGCAGGCTGCGAAAGAAGGCTTGAATCTCGCCCGCCAATGCCTCCGGTTGCTCCAGTGCTGCGAAATGTCCACCTTTGGGCATGACCGTCCAGCGGCGAATGTCGGTGTAGACATGCTCGGCCAGTGAGCGCGGCGGACGCAGGATTTCACAGGGGAATTCGGCGTACGCGGCGGGCACGTCGATGGTTCGCTCCTGCGAAATCGGCCAGGGACCATGATGGCGCACGTAATACGGCCAGAATGACGAACCGATGCAACCGGTAAACCAGTACAGACTGATGTTGGCCAGCATGGTGTCCAGATCTACCGCCGTGTCCGGAATCACATTGCAGTCTGTCCAGCGCTGGAATTTCTCAAGCTGCCAGGCGGCCAGCCCGGTTGGCGAATCATTCAGCGCATAAGCGAGCGTTTGCGGTCGGGTGCCCTGAATGGCCTGGTATCCGGTTTCTTCACGCAGAAAGATCTTCAGTTCTTCTTCATAGCGAAGCTCATCTCCGGAGGCATTGACAAACAGTTTCTTGTCGCGCCGCAGCGGCATCATGTTCAGGTGAATACCGGTTAGGAATTCCGGGCTTTCGCTGGCCATGCGCGAGACAATAAACGAGCCCCAGTCACCACCTTGCGCGCCAAATTTCTGATAGCCCAGTTGTTCAGTCATCAGCCGGGTCAGGATGGAAGTCATCTGCTCAAGATCGCAGCGCGGCTGGTAAGGGGCAAACGACAAGGTAAACCCGGGCAGGCTCGGCGCAATCACCGTCACAGAGTCGGCTGGATCACCGCCGAATTTTTCAGGGTCGGTCAGGCGCTCGATGATGTCGAGAAACTCAAAGATTGAGCCGGGCCAGCCATGGACCAACAACAAAGGCATTGGTTCGGGCGCACCGGGCGCCTGCTTGCCTGGCGCCCTGAGGTAGTGCACGCCGATGCCGTCAATCGCCACAGTGCCCTGCTCGAACCGGTTAAGCCGGGCCTCCTGGGCACGCCAGTCAAATTCATGCTGCCAGTAATCGGCAATCCGCTGAATGGTGCCCAGCGCGGTGCCGTGCTTCCAGCCACTGCCCGGGGGCTCGTCGGGCAGGCGGGTCAGCGCGAGGCGGGTCTTCAGGTCCGTGATGGCCTGTTCGTCAATATTCAGTTCAAAGGGGACGGGTACGCTCATCGGTGCAGCTTATCAAAGGCCACCAGATCGGCTCAATTGACACCACGACCCCTGCGGGTTGGCCGAGCGTTTATACTGTTTATTCAAACAGTATTCATACCGCCCTCATGCACGCCTATGCCGAGCTGCACTGCGCCAGCAATTTCTCTTTCTTGCGGGGTGCCTCCCACCCGGAAGAGATGGTCGCCCGCGCCCACAACCTGGGCTATAGCGCACTCGCCATCACCGATGAATGTTCGCTGGCCGGCGTCGTGCGGGCTCACCTGCAAACCCGTGAATCCCCTATCCACTTACTGATTGGCGCGGAGTTCTCTTTGCGCGATCTCTGGCCAGACCCGGCTTTGCAGGCCATCAGCCCTGAGCTGCAACGACCCGAACATGCGCCCCGGCTGGTTGCGCTGGCGACCAACCGGCAGGGCTACGGCAATCTGAGCGAATTCATCAGCACGGCCAGAGGCCGGGCAGACAAAGGCCACTACCGGCTGCGCCAAAGCGACTTCGACACCGGGCTGGATGACTGCCTGTTATTACTGGTGCCACCCGCCGGGCTGGCCACACGCAGCGATGTCGGTCAGCGTTTTGAGGCATTGCTGGGGTTTTTTCAGCAGCGCTTTAGCAACCGCCTCTGGTTGAGTGCCGCCTTGCTAAACCAGGGCGCTGACCTGGCCCACCTGGCCCGTCTGCGTGACCTGTCAGCACAGTTCGGCACGCCGGTGGTGGCCAGCGGTGATGTCCATTACCACGTGCGCTCCCGTAAAAGCCTGCACGACACGCTCACCGCAATTCGCCTGAACACCCCGGTCAAAGACTGCGGCCATGCACTAGCCCCCAATGCCGAGCAACATCTGCGCAGCCGGGTGCGACTGGCCCAGCGTTATCCGGCGGCTTTGCTTGAGCAGACTCTGGCGGTGGCGGCCCGGTGCCAGTTCTCGCTGGACGAACTGCGCTACGAATACCCCGAAGAAATCGTGCCCGCCGAACACACGCCGGCAAGCTGGTTACGGCATCTGACCTACCAGGGCGTTCCCGGTCGTTATCCGCGCGGCCTGCCCGCCAGCGTGCGCGAGCAGATCGAACATGAACTCACGCTGATTGCCGAGCTGTCTTATGAGCCGTATTTTTTAACGGTAGCCGATATTGTCCGGTTTGCACGCGAGCAAAATATTCTGTGCCAGGGCCGCGGCTCGGCGGCCAACTCTGCGGTTTGTTATTGCCTGGGCATTACCGAGGTTGACCCCTCGCGTATGAGCATGCTGTTTGAACGGTTTATCAGCAAGGAACGCAACGAGCCGCCCGACATTGATGTTGACTTTGAGCACCAGCGCCGCGAAGAAGTCATGCAATACATCTATAAAAAATATGGGCGCGATCGCGCCGCGCTGACTGCTACCGTCGTCAGCTACCGACCGCGTTCGGCAATGCGCGATGTCGGTAAGGCGCTGGGCGTGGAGATCCAACGGCTCGATCAACTCGCCCGCTCACACGCCTGGTGGGACGGCAAGGAAATGCGGCCGGAAAAACTGGCCGAAATCGGTTTTGACCCGGAGTCTGTGCTGGTGCAGCACTGGGTGAGCATGGTTAACACACTGATGGCGTTTCCCCGCCACCTGTCGCAACACACCGGCGGCTTTGTGATCGCCCGAGACAAGCTCACCCGGCTGGTTCCAGTGGAAAACGCTTCGATGGAAAATCGCAGCGTCATCCAATGGGATAAAGACGACCTGGATGCGCTTGGCCTGCTCAAAGTGGATGTACTCGCGCTGGGCATGCTCAGCGCGATACGCCGGGCGCTTGAAATGATCAGCCAGCGCCGCGCGCCAGCGGTCGGCCCGGGCAAACCGTTTCTGGTGCAACACATTCCCAGCGAGGATCCGGCCACTTACGAGATGATCTGCCGGGCCGATACGGTCGGTGTGTTTCAGGTGGAGTCACGCGCGCAGATGAGCATGTTGCCGCGGCTGCGCCCCCGACGGTTTTATGATCTGGTCATTGAGGTGGCCATCGTGCGGCCCGGGCCGATACAAGGCGGCATGATTCACCCTTACCTGCGCCGCCGTCAGGGCCTGGAACCGGTGGATTACCCCCGCGATGAGATTCGCCCGGCGCTTGAACGCACGCTGGGCATTCCGATTTTTCAGGAACAGGTGATGCAGGTGGCGATTCTGGCTGCCGGTTTCACGCCCGGCGAAGCCGACCAGTTACGCCGCGCGATGGCCGCCTGGAAACGCAAAGGCGGCCTCGGTCCTTTTCAGCAAAGAGTCATCGACGGCATGCTGGCCCGCGGTTACGACCTTGAGTTCGCCGAACGCATCTTCAAGCAGATTGAAGGCTTTGGTGAATACGGTTTTCCGGAAAGCCATGCGGCCAGTTTTGCGCTGCTGGTGTACATCAGTTGCTGGCTCAAACACCATGAGCCGGCCGCGTTTCTGGCCGCCATGCTCAACAGCCAGCCCCTGGGGTTTTACGCGCCGGCCCAACTGGTACGCGATGCTCGCGAGCACGGCGTTGAAACCCGCGCGGCAGATGTGTTGATCAGCCAGTGGGAGTGCACGCTGGAAGAAGCGCCCGACCTGCCGTTTGAACCCAGCGAGCAGGCCATAGACCACCGCCCGCAGCCGGCCGTCAGGCTCGGGTTGAACCGGATTCGTGGCCTGACTGCCGGCGGCGCAGACAAATTGCTCGCGGCGCGCCGCTTACGCGAAAAACAGCGCGGGATCAGCCGGCCCCGACACGGCGAACCACTCACCGAATTTGCATTCGACACGGTTGAAGACATGGCTCGTTGTAGTCGGCTGGAGGCCCGCGACCTGCAAGCCCTGGCCCAGGCCAATGCCTTGCAATCCCTGGCCGGGCACCGGGCCAATGCCCATTGGGAGGTGGCGGCGGTTCAACACACCCCACCCCTGCTGGCCGAGGCCCGGTTCAATGAAGACCCGGTCCGGCTGCAAGCCCCCCCAGAGGGCGTGCAGATTGTTGCCGATTATCAGTCGCTGGGCATCCCGATGGGTCGCCATCCCCTAACGCTGATCAGGCCGTCGCTGAAAAAATTTCAGGTTGAGACTGCCGAGGCCTTGCTGGCTTACCCGAACGGGCGTCTGGCACGGGGCAGCGGTATCGTCACCCACCGGCAACGCCCGGCAACCGCCAAAGGGGTTTTGTTTGTCACGCTGGAAGACGAAACCGGCCAGATCAACGTCATTGTCTGGCCGGATATTGTCGAAAAGTTTCGTCAGGCGGTGTTAAGCGCCCAACTCATGACGGTTTACGGCGTCTGGCAAAAAGACGAAGACAGCGGTCTGGTCAGACACCTGGTTGCCCGGCGCATCGTCGACCACACCCCGATGCTGGGCGAGCTGACCATGCGCTCGCGAGACTTCCGCTAAAACGACTTCGACGCGAAAACTACTTCGATGCGAATACTTTGCGCAGCAACTCGGTTGTGCGCTTGACCGGATCACTGCGAATCGCTTTTTCCTCTTTAGCCACATAGGCAAAAATACCGTCCATCCCCTTGTTGACCACATGGCCGGTCAGGTCGGCATCAATCTTGGGTGCCAGCGGAATCTTCTGATAACGCGAAACCAGTTGATTAAAGTATTTGACTGCGCCGACCTGCGACAAAGAACCTTCGACCAGCGGACGCATCTCACCGGCTAACTGAGTGCGGGTTTTTTTCTCGAAAAATTCGGTAGCGGCGTTGTCGGGGCCACGCAAAATGCCTTTGGCATCTTCGACCGACATATCTTTAATGGCCCCAAGAAACAGACTCTTGGCTTTGGGGGTTGCCAGCTCAGCGGCGCGGTTGAGCTTGACTTCCAGTTCATCAAACGAGCCCTCCAGGCCCACTTTGGCCGCAAAATCGCGCGCCTTGGCCAGCGTTTTAGGAAGCGGAATACGAATGCTTGGGTCACCATTAAAACCGTCAGACTGACCCAACTGACCCACAACGGTCTCAGAGCCTTTGCTGAGCGCTTCTTTCAGACCAAGCACAATCTCATCGGTTGACAGCGCGCCGCTGGCCGTTTTCAACAAACCACTGCTCTTGAGTTTTTCCAGCGCACCGCTGGCATCGGTTGACGAACACGACGCCAATAGAAAGCCACTACTAATTGCCAGGACACCGCAAACGCCACGCATCATTTTTGTCATGATCAACATCCATCCAGAGAAAGGCGTTACCGTACGACCCACCCCGAGGGAATGCAACTTCCTTATCAGGCATTGTGGTGTTAAGCCCGCTACGACTGATGCCAACGTTAAACCAGGTCAAACACGATGAATAAAACCACTGTTTTATCAACTCCCCTGACCTCCCGCCGCCGAACCCTGCAATCGGCAGGCTCGCTCGCGGCCGGGGCGTTACTGGCCACGGTGCCGGGCCTAGGCAATGCCCGGATTACCGCCGATTCACCGTCGGCCCCATTACCGGCCACTCCGGCAGGCCCGGTTGGCCCGTTCTATCCGCAAGCATTCTCTGCAAGCCCCACGGCCAGCCTGCTACCACCGGGCGCAGCATCTCAGGCAACCGTCTTGCTGAGCGGGCGTCTGACCGACCCGGCTGGCCGCCCCCTGACCGCCGTGCGGATTGAAATCTGGCAATGTGACTCGTTCGGCCGGTATCACCACAGCCGGGACAGTGACCCTGAGGACCGCGACCCCGGATTTTTAGGCTTTGGCTGGCAAACCACCGACGCCCAGGGCCATTACCGGTTCACCACGATTGTGCCGCCGCCCTACCCGGGCCGTACCCCCCACATTCACCTGGCCATTATCAGCAATACAACCAGCGCCGTGACACAGACTTTTGCCACCCAGATTTATCTGCCGGCAGAACAACAGCGTAATCGGGCAGATAGTCTTTATCGGTCACTGGGTGACAAAGCCGGTCTTTCGACGGCCACCAGACAGGCGGATCAATTGCGGTTTGATCTGGTAATGCGGCATCAAGGCTGATACTTCAGGCCAAAGCCAAACGGGAATTTCGGCGCATAGTGCCGGTCGCCGATATTCAGCTCCGTATCGCCGGCTTTGCCTGGCCAGGAGAACGACAGACGGCCCGTAAAGTCATGGCGCGGAGCACCGTGCTGATCGGCGACCAACACATCAGCGATGCCTTCGCCGGCAACCCCTGGCAACCAGGCGGCGACAAACGCATCAGAGGCGGCCAACTCGTCATTAACCACCAACGGGCGGCCCGACAAAAACACCGAAACAGTGGGAATACCGGCGCGCTTCAACCGCCTCAGCGTTTGCAAAGGCTTGGCCAGTGCAAAGTCAACATTCGGTCGGTCTCCTTTCATTTCGGCGTAAGGGTCTTCACCGAAAACTACAATCGCCAGCTCAACCGCCGGCAACCGGGCCGGCAAACGAGGCAGGTGAATTACCGAACCGCCGGTGGCGGTAATCGCCTGGGTCAATCCGTCCGAGATGGAGGTGCCGTGCGGAAAATCGTGATTGCGCCCCACGCCACCCTGCCAGTTGACCGTCCAGCCGCCGGATTGCCTGCCAATATCGTCTGCGCCGTCGCCGGTGATCAAAACACTCTTACCAGGCTGCACGGGTAAGACCTGGTCTTGATTTTTGAGCAACACCAAAGACTCCCGGACCGCCTGCCGGGCGATTGCCCGATGGCCTGGTCCGCCAAACAATTCCCATTGGCCGGCCAATGGCCGTTGCGACGGCTTGCCCGCGTCGAACAAACCGGCTCGCATCTTGACCCGCAGCATTCGGCCTACCGCTTCATCAAGCCGGGCAAGACTCAACGTGCCCCGCCGGACATTATCAAGCAACTTGCCGTGCAATTGCTGCCAGTCCTGCGGCACCATAAACAGATCCAGCCCGGCGTTTATCGCCCTGGGACAGTCCGATACGGTACAACCTGGCAGATGGGCATGACCATTCCAGTCGCCCACCGTCACCCCTTGAAAGTGAAAACGATTGCGCAACACCCCGGTCAGTAGCGGTTCATGTCCGTGCATCTTCTGGCCGTGCCAACTACTAAACGACGCCATCACGAATTGAACACCGGCGCTTATCGCGGCGACATAACCGCTCGATTGCAGGTCACGCAACGCCGTCTCGGTCAGCAGATTGTTGCCCTGGTCGATGCCATTGTCAGTAGCACCGTCCCCAATGAAATGTTTGGCGGTTGCCAGCACGTGGTCTCCGGTCAGGAACCCGGGTGTGCCAACCCGGCCTTGCAGACCGATGACCATCCGGGCGGCATATTGCCCAACCAACGACGGTGATTCGCTATACCCCTCGTAGGACCGGCCCCAGCGGTCGTTGCGCACAACAGCGACGGTCGGCGCGAACGTCCAGTCAAGCCCGGTAATGCGAATCTCGCGGGCAGTGACCCTGCCGATGGCTTCAATCAGCGCCGGGTTGCGCGTCGCACCCAACCCGATGTTGTGCGGAAACACAGTGGCGCCCACGATGTTGTTGTGGCCGTGAACCGCATCGGTTCCCCAGAGAACCGGCACGCCCGTCCGTCCGTCACGACGGTCGGTTGATGCGGCCCAGAACCGGTCGGCGAGTGCCAGCCAGGCCGGTAGCGGCGCGCGCGAGTCGTTGTTCGGCCCGGTTTCCGCACTATTAAGAACAGACCCGAGGTGAAAACGGCGCACCTGCTCGGGAGTCACCGAGCCCAGGTCTGCCTGAATAAGCTGACCGACTTTCTCGGGCAGTGTCATTCGGTTGATCAGTGCCTTAACTGCTGCCTCTATCTGCGGATCCGGGGCGAATACCGGCGCTAGATTAGGCCATAGCTGCGGATTGGCCTGCCCGGCTGGCCGCGCGCTTTGAGCTGAAACCAGACCGCAATCAAGCAACAAAAAGAGACAGATTGACGCCCGCGCCGCCGCATGAAATATCGGGAAAACAAGAGAAATCATAAGTGCACTATCAGACAATTCAGAGGCAACACCAATCGAACCTTATCACCGCCAGTGTGCGGAAAGTCACACTCGGCCTGGTGAGCCGGCTGATGTCAGCGGCGCGTCGGCCGATCAACGGCAACCGACAGGATACCGGCGGCAGATGCTGGCCGGATTCGTTAATTAGACGGGCTTTCATCTGCTCACTCTTACTTAAGTTTGGGAAGAAACCGCCGAAGATCTACTCAAACCAATCCACCTTCAAGCAATCAATTTCGCCGTTCCAATCCAGAGGGCTCTAGAGCAATGACTATTCGATTCAAACTACTGGCATCTTTCGGGGCCATGGTCTTAATTGTGCTGCTGATTTCCGGCAGAGCCGTTTTGTCGCTCAGCGTCAGCCACCAGAGCTTCTCTAATTACGTTTCGGAAGATGCCACCCGGCTCTCTCTGGTTAACGAGGTTCTCGACGCAGTCAATGCGCGAGCCATTGCGGCGCGTAATCTGGTACTGGTTGTAACTGCCAGCGACCTCAAGCTTGAAGAAGATGCCGTAAAAGCGGCTCATGCCCATGTTGGTGAGGCTCTGGCCAAACTGGAGACGGCAGTTGCCAACGCCAAGGAAGCCACCCCGAAGGAACGTGCGCTGCTAAACGAGATCAAGAATGTCGAGTCTCAATACGGACCAGTCGCGCTAGACATCGTCGGTAAGGCTCTGGCAGGAAAGTCTCAAGAGGCTGTCGGCAAGATGAATACCGAGTGCCGGCCTTTGCTGGCACAGCTCATTGAAGCCGCTCATGTCTATCTCGGCTTCCTGGCCGAGCAAGCCGACGGGCAAGCCACCGCAGCCGCTGATGCTTACTCAACCGTCCGAATGCTGATGCTGATTATCAGCGCGGCTGCGGTCGCCGTCGCTCTGGTTTTGGCCACACTGATCTCTCGTGGAATCAGCCGCTCTCTGGGCGCCGAGCCGGTGGAGCTTGGTGACGCCGCCAAGCGGGTTGCCAGCGGTGATTTACGGATTGTTGAAGGAGCCGCCCGCGCCCCAGACAACAGCGTATTGGCCTCGTTGGGCGAAATGCAGGGGCAGTTGGCCCAGTTGGTTGGCCAGGTACGTGAGGCGTCCGACTCGATTGCCTCGGGTTCCGCCAATATTGCTACCGGCAATATGGATCTGTCCCAGCGCACAGAGAATCAGGCTGCCAGCCTCCAGGAAACTGCGGCCTCAATGACTCAGATGAGCGCTACCGTACGCAACAATGCCGAGACGGCTCAGCAAGCAACGGAACTGGCTACCTCTGCCAGCGAAGCAGCCGAGAACGGTGGTCAGGTCGTGAACGAAGTCGTTGTGACCATGGAGGACATTACGTCCAGTTCACGACAGATCTCCGACATCATCGGCGTGATTGACGGCATTGCCTTCCAGACGAATATCCTTGCGCTGAACGCGGCGGTCGAAGCAGCCCGTGCCGGCGAGCAAGGCCGGGGCTTTGCGGTCGTGGCCACCGAAGTGCGGGCCCTTGCCTCACGCAGTATTGAAGCCGCTCGGGAAATCAAGGCGCTGATCGAAGTCAGTGTCAGCAAGGTTGAAGCCGGCTCCCGTCTGGTGGGTAATGCAGGCACCACCATGGAAGACATTGTTGCCCAGGCCAAGAGTGTTGCCGGACTGATCAGCGAGATCAGCGCAGCAACCAATGAACAGACCGCCGGTATCGACCAGGTCAGCACCGCACTGTCCCATCTGGATCATGTAACCCAGCAGAACTCGGCACTGGTTGAAGAAAGCGCAGCCTCGGCGGAGACTCTGCGCCAGGATGCCGACCGACTCGCTGAAATGGTTCGGGTCTTTAAACTGAGTGACAACGCAGCATCGGTCGTTTAGGCAAACCGGCCGCGGGAGACAGCCACGGTTGCCTACCGCGGCTGCTCCAGCGTGTTGCAGTCGTCTTCAATCGTGACGCGGCGCATATCACGCACCTCGTTTTTTTCCGGGTAACGGGTGGCCCGGTGCATCGTGCAGCGGTTGTCCCAGATGATCAGATCATCCGTCTGCCACTGATGGCGATAGACCCACTCGGGACGGGTGGCATGTTCGATCAGATCATGCACCAGCATCATCGCTTCAGGCCGGCTCATCCCTTCCACGGCGCCAATATGGGCAGCAAGATAAAGACTCAGTCGCGCTGAGCCCGGATGGCGACGCACCAGTCGCTGACGCACCGGCGTGTATCGTTCACGCTCTTGATCACTGAACTGATCAAACCCCAGCAGCGCGCGCGAGTACAACAAACTGTGGTGGGCAATCAGTGAGTCAATTTCAGCGCGCCACTGTTCATCAAGTCCGTCATAGGCGGCGCGCATGTCCGCAAACTCAGTATCGCCCCCTGCGCTGGGAATTCGCTTACCGTAGAGCAGCGAGTATTTTGACGGCAACGCCTTGAATGAACTGTCGGTGTGCCATAACCGGTTACCCAGATTGAACAATCGCCTGGCGTGTTGTTCAGGCAGAAGCTCACCATCCGGCCCCAGGTTGGAAATATCGTTCATGCGGGCGTCTTGCAGCCGGCCATTGCCCTGGCCAACGCTTGCGGGCTGCGACTCAACCGTCCCCAGCGACTCCCCTACCCGCATTTGATCCTGTTCGGTCAGCCGCTGGTTTCTGAACAACAAGACCGCATGTTGATTCATACCATCATGTATTGCCTGAACTGTGCCGGCACTTAGCGGCGCAGATAAATCAACACCGGTGACTTCAGCGGCAAAAACCGGATGCAGTGCAATCGTTTGAAGTTTCATTTCGCGTCCGGGCGAAGTTGATAAATGGCTGTGTGCAGAACCTGACTAACCAGGCCAATCCCGTCAGCATGGATTCGGATGTCCAGCGTCACGAACCGATGGCCTTTGTTGTCAAAGTTTTTAATGACCCTTGAGAATGCAGTAATGCGCGAGCCGGCCGGGCAAGGCCGGAAATTGTTTAGTTCGCTGCCAACATGAACCCACGGCCCAAGCTGAACGGTATTGCTGAAAGCCCAGTTGGCCATACGGATCAGATAGCCCGGGTGAATCAGTGACTCGGTCTGATAGACCGGCAGGTCTTCGCGCAACTCGTCCAGAATGTCGCGAGCCTGCTGCTGACCAATTTCACGGCTGACTTCCGGCAGCATCGTCCCGACGGACAAACCTTCGGGTGTGGCGGCGATCAGCAAATCGGTCAGAGGCAACCGCTCAACATGGGTAAGCGAGTCTTCCTGTAAGCCGTGAGCCAGTTTGAAACTGGCCCGAGCGCAGCAAACGCCGTCGACAGTCAGCGTGGCGTCAAAACCAGAGGCATCCGATGCCGTCACCTCGGCGGTTGCCGCATCACCCTCGTATACCGGCGAGATCAAACGAAAACTCGCCTGCCCCGCCCGCAACCAGGCCAGCCCCCAGGCGTTCACCGCGAGATGGCTCAGGTAGCCGCACGAGTCCGACCCTGGCACCAGTCCGCCGCGAAATCCACGCGAGCGGGCATACTCATCGGAGTGAATAATATTGTTGGAGAACCGGGCTGAATTGAAAGCACTGACAGTTCTGACATCGCCGACGGATTGAGGTTGTTCCTGCATGCTCATGATCTCCAGTCAATTATTTGGGGCGGACTCTGGGCAGCGTCCAGTGCCGCGTCAGCGCGGCCACGCGCAGAAAAAAAGCCACACTGGTTCCGGCCGCCATGGCAAGCGGCTGCGCCACGCCCAACGCGCTCAAACCGATAAACAACCAGGCGCCGGCAAAAGCGCAAGTGGCGTAGAGTTCGGTTCGCTGAAAAACACGCGGCACTTCATTGCAGACCATGTCGCGCATAACGCCGCCCAGGGTTGCGGTGATAACGCCCATCATGGCGGCAATCAGAACCGGCATTCCAGCCTGTAACGCAAACGCCGTGCCACTGACCGCAAACAAACCCATGCCCAGGGCATCGGACCAGAGCAGCAGTTTCGATTGCTCCCGGATTGGTCGCAACCGGGTGATCCAGGGCAAGGTAAGACATAACAACAAGATGACCAGCACCCATTCCTGATGCTCCACCCAGAACAACGGGCGCCGGTCGATCAGCAAGTCGCGCAGTGTGCCGCCCCCGAACGCGGTAATAAACGCCAGCGCAAAGTGGCCCACCGGATCCATCTGCCGCCGTTCGGCCTCCAGATAGCCAGAGGCGGCAAACGCCAGCAAGCCGATCAATTCGATCCAGCCGAGCATGGTCTGAACGGGTTCGAGCGACAGTGGCATGAGTCTCTTTTATAAGGCGGCTCGCCGATGTTACCGTGAGCGGCCGACACCGCTCCAAACGGCCAAACCGGGTTCACCGCACCGCCCTCTGTGACGCGCAATAAAACTGCGCTATACTGGTTTTATATACAGTATCGATAAAGGCGCAGCCCATGGTTAGTTATCTTGCGATTCAGGATGTGCCGGGTGGCGACTATGGTTCGGCCAACCCTGTCCCGGCCGACCCTGCCCCAGCCAGCTACGTCCCGAGCCTCATTCAGTCGCCGGTCCGGCCATCCCAGGAGACCGTCGGCGCACCCGGTGGCGATCTCATTCAGCCGGAGCTGGATCTATCCCGCCCGGGTCTTAAAACCTACTTGTGGCAGGTTTGCGGCACTCAAATTCTCATAGAGGTCTCTGAGGCCGGTCAAATCAGGGTTAATGGCGAGCCAGTCGCACTGGCCGCCAAACGCGCCTAGAGCCGCTCAAACACCGCAGCAATCCCCTGCCCGCCGCCAATACACATGGTGACCAGCGCATAACGGGTCTGGGTGCGCTGCAGCTCGTAAATCGCCTTGGTCGCCAGGAATGCCCCTGAGCAACCGATCGGGTGCCCCAGCGCAATCGCGCCGCCGTTGACGTTAGTCTTGCTCATGTCCAGATCAAGCCCTCTTGCGACCGCAATAGCCTGAGCCGCGAACGCCTCGTTACTTTCGATCACATCGATATCAGCCAGCTTGAGTCCGGCTTTGCTCAACGCCAGTTTGGTTGCCGGGATTGGCCCTTCACCCATAACTTCATTCGGAACGCCGGCCACCGCATACGAGACCAGACGGGCAAGCGGCTTGTGCCCGGCGGCTTCGGCAACAGCGGCATCTGCCAACACAAAAAAGGCAGCGCCATCATTAATACCCGACGCATTGCCGGCGGTAACCGTTCCGTCCTTCTTGAAAGCGGGCCGCATTTTGGCCAGCGACTCGGCGGTTGTTGCCGGTTTGACATGCTCATCGGTATCAACTGTGACTTCGCCTTTACGCGTCTTTTTGACGATCGGCACAATCTGCTCTTTGAAGCGCCCGGCCTCGATAGCGGCTGCCGCGCGTCGGTGCGACTCGGCCGCCAGTTCATCCTGTTGTTCGCGGGTTATGTCCCATTTGACCGCCAGGTTCTCGGCAGTAATTCCCATGTGCCCCACCCCGAACGGATCGGTCAGCGTGGCAACCATGGTGTCGACCATCGCGGTATCGCCCATACGGGCGCCGCTGCGCATGGCGGTGGACAAATACCCGCCACGGCTCATCACCTCAACCCCACCGCCAATGCCGTAATCACAGTCACCCAGCAGAATATTCTGGGCTGTAGTGACGATGCCTTGTAGCCCTGAAGAACACAGCCGGTTCACCGCCATCGCCACCGAATCCATTGGCAGGCCCGCCTGAATTGCCGCAACCCGGGCAACATAAGCAAAACGGGATTCCGTCGGAATGGTATTGCCAACAGTTACGTAATTAATCTTTTGAGGATCAACGCCCGAGCGGCTGACCGCTTCTTTCATGACCAGGCCTGCAAGCTCGGCAGGCTCCATGTCAGACAACGACCCGGCAAAAGTTCCCACGGCCGAGCGCGCAGCCCCCAGCACGACAACATCGCGATTGCTCACGTTCTTCTCCTTGGCAATGAAATCAGTTCAAAGACTGATTCTATCGCCGCTCTGCGCACAGGAGAATTGCCTGATGGGAATACCTGGCGAAAAGCGCAGGTTCAGGCCAATGAAAGTCTCAGATTTGCGTCGTGATGAGATGACCGGTGGCATAAGCCAGGCGCACCGCGGTAATGATCTCGCTGCCATTAAAGGTGGTCCGCTCGCAGACAAAGATCGCGTCGCCTTCGGTGGTTTCGAGGTATTTTGCTTCAGCCGCGGTGGCATTGGCGGCCATCCAGTTGGTTTCGCCGCTGGTCAGGGAAACATTCTGCGCCAGCCATTCATTGGCACTGACACCAGTCAGATCGACTTTTTCGATCTCAGGAGCCATCGCGAGATTCACCCAGCGAACTTCATAAGCATACGGCTTGCGACTGGCAAAATGAACGGTGCGCAAACGAAGCACCCGCGACGACGGACCCAGTCCGAGTTGCTCGGCAATCGACAGCGGCGGCTTGCCGACTTTTCGTTCAATGATTGTCTGGTCCCAACGTAATCCTTTGCCTTCGACTTCAAGCCTGACAATCGGAATATCGACCGCGGCCTTGCGTGCGGTAGTCAGGACAACCCGCGTGCCCCCTTTGCGACGACGTTCCAGCAAACCAGCGCTGGCCAGTTCACGAATGGCATGTTTAACCGTCGCGCGGGCACATCCGAATTCATCAGCCAGTTCGTTTTCTGTGGGCATGAGTTCACCGGGCGCCCAGATCTGCGCTTTGATACGACGAAGAATCTCGTCTTGTACTAGCTGCGATGAATCGCTGGTGGCCTGCATCAATAAACTCTCATATCGACTGTGGTGGACTAAACTACCCAAATGAAGGGATAAGTGTGCCGGAGTGCGAGCCGCTCCCGCAAGGCAACAAGTCTCGTCGTACCGCAAACTCCGACGATTGGTCGGTCGGTTGGAACGAATGGTGATTTAACCTTGCCTGACAGCTATGATTTGAACGCCTGACCAAGGGGAAAGCGCGAATGAAGACACGTCAGTTTGGCAATACCGGATTACAGGTTTCCGAGTTGATCATTGGTGCCGGCGCGATTGGCGGCCTGTTTATCAACGCCGATGAAACGACTCGCAGAGCGGCATTGCAATCGGCGCTGGCAGCCGGCATCAATTGGATAGATACGGCAGCCTCTTACGGGCAGGGGCGCTCCGAACAAGCACTGGGCAGTTTGCTTGCTGAGCTGGGTTCGGCGCGCGAGCAGCCTTACCTGTCGACTAAGTTTTCAGTCGACCCGGACCAGCTAAATGATCTGGCCGGCCAGATTGAAGCCTCAGTAACAGCCAGCCTGAATCGCCTGCAACGCACCTCGGTCACACTGCTGCAACTTCACAACCCACTCGCCCACGCGACTGACAGCAAACGACTGGCCATTAGTGAAGTCCTTAAACCCGGTGGCGTCCTGGACGTCATGCAAGACCTGAAACGGCAGGGTTTATGCGATCACATCGGACTGACCGGACTGGGCGAGGCTGACTGCATCATTCAGGCGCTTGATACGGCGCAGTTTGAATCGGCCCAGGTGTATTACAACCTGCTCAACCCCAGCGCCGGCCAGGCCATGCCAGCTGACTACACCGGTGCCCGTTTCGACGGCGTTCTGGCCGCCTGTGAGCGCAACCAGGTAGCACCGATGGCGATTCGCATCATGTCTGCCGGCGTCATCGCAACCGATTCGAGACACGGCCGTGAAGCGCCATTGACGGCCGGCGATACGGTCGCCTCTGAGACTGAGAAAGCCGCGAGAATTGCGGCCGCACTTGGCGACAGATATGGCAGCCGTGCGCAGGCGGCAGTACGATTTGTATTGGGTGAACCGCGCTTTGCCTGCCTGGTTGTTGGGTTTGAAAAAATCGACTACCTGAACGAAGCGATCGCCGCCCAGAAAATGGGAGCCCTCCCGGCGCAGGCCAGCGCACAAATCCAGGCCGTCTATGACGCCGGCTTCTGAATTCGCAGGAAATTGCATGACGTATCGAGTGTTATTAATAAACCCGAACACCTCGCCATGGGTCACTGAGGGTCTGGTCAGGCAGATCCGGCAAACCCTGCCGGCCGACACCGCAGTGCGGATTGACGCGGCCACCGCGACACTGGGCGCCAGCTATATTGCCTCGGAAGTCGCCTACGCACTGGCGGCGCATGCGCTGTTAGACGCTTATGCCGCTCACTTCGACCAACACGATGCTGTCGCCATTGGTTGTTTTGGTGACCCCGGCGGCCTCGCCCTGGAGCAAATCAGTCCGGCAACCGTGATTGGTATGGCACAAGCCTCAATGCAAGAAGCTGCGGCTGGCGGGAAGTTCGCGATTGTCACTGGCGGTGCCGCCTGGGGGCCAATGCTCAGACGGCTGGCCCAAAGCCTGCAAACCGACGCGAATCTCACTGAAGTGATAGCGGTTGACCGCAGCGCTGCCGAGATGGCCCAGGACCGCCCGGCGGCGATTGAGTTGCTGGCACAAGCGTGTCGGCAAGCCGCTGATCAGGGTGCAGACCAGATTATTCTGGGCGGTGCTGCATTTGCTGGATATGGCGACGAACTGGCGGACAAAACCGGCCTGGCGATTATCGACAGCGTCTCGTCGTTTGCGCGGCGCCTGGAAGTTGAAGCCGCTCAAACCCGTTTGTCAGCAGATGTGCCAGGCAATAACCAGGCTGATACCGCCCGTTTCTCCGGCGTATCGCCAGCGCTGCTGAAGTTGCTGAATTCCTAGGCGGCCGATCGGTCATTCCCAGTCAAGCAATTCCATTGTGAAAGTGCCGCCTTTGAGAAATCTTGACGGAGACGGCTCGCTGCGCTCCAGCCGTACCAGACCAACAGTCGGGCAATACCACTCCTGGGTTGTCAACGGGATATCCCGCCACGAGAACGCGGTATCAACATAGAGTCGAATCGCCGCCTTACCCTCAACTTGAACGCATTGGGTGAACTCACCAGCGGGTGTTGAAACCACAGCATCAGTGGCGGTGATCCGGTAGTTCATTGGAAACGACGGATACTTGGCACTGATTCGTTTGGGCAACTGGTTGTGGCGCTCCAGCAGATACGAGGTGGTACTGGCCGTCCAGGCTGTGTCAACGGCAACCGGTTTTTTCAAAACGAATCGCTGTTTTTTTTCAACGGTGACCTTGGTATCGAGCGCATGCTTACTGGCCACCCGGTAAATGCCGGACTCATCACTGCGAATCCAGTATTCGGTGCCGGTGTCACTGTAGCGGCGCCAGGCTGTCTGGTTATTAATAGTGTCAGAACCAAGCGCGCGAATTGTCATTTCGTGCGTGTACGGACTCTGGCCCTGATAATCGGTAGTCGCACGGTAAGTCCAGTGCCGGCCGGACGACAGCGGAAACAGTTCATCTCCCTGGGCGGCCTGCTCACAGCCGGCAACCAGTGCAAGACTAACGACGACTGGCATCGACAGGCGGCTTGGCATTTTGCGACTTGGCATTCTATTTCTCGGGCAGTTCCGGCCGGGGCAGATCCCGCAGCTCAATTTCCTGATCCTCGCTGCCCGGCTGTAATACCCCCAGACCTTTGCCTTTGCTGACTCTTTTAGTCTCAGTGGCCAGACCCATCTGACTTACCCCTTCGCGACCTCTGCGTAGCGATTCTTCGATCCGGGTATGAAGGTCACGGGTATAAGGCAGTTTGTAGGCGCGCGGTGAAATCGTGGTGTTCTGCCCTTCTTCGAGCTCGCTAATCCACAAGTACAAGGCACCAGCATTCTTGGGGGTTGGTTCGTCAACAACCGCCGCAATCATCACGAATCGTTCGGGCAGCGCATCGGTGCTCGGCATTCCCCAGATAGCATGAACAGCCGTGTACCCGAAGAAGTACATGCCTGTCACGCCGGCGATCAGGATGGCTTTGAACCAACCCGGCCAGCGCGACCACAACAACGCCATCAGACTCAGAAAAGCCAGCGTTGCAAACCCCAAGATGATTCCCAGACTCATGACAAATTCCGTATGCAGTGTCGCGGCAATGCCGGCGATGGGCTATCTGGCCAGTTGCTTGGCCAATGTATTGACGCCGGACACACTACCGTCCGGCGCGATCGTAAACCGGGCCATCGTGACTTCATCGCCCTTATTGGCCAGGGTCTTCTGACCGTAAAAAATCACCTCTGCGCGAGGGTTGACCTTAACGACGGTCAGTGTTGCCTGCACTGACTTGCCGGCAGCCGGGTCGGACTTCCCGTCACCCTCTGCGGCGCTGTCCTTGCGGGACTCATAATAGTGGGCGTTAATCACGTACTCACCGGGAGAGACGCCCCGAATCGTGATCACTTCCTGGTTAAGCGGATTGACAAACTTCTTGCCATCAACGACGACCGTATCGTTGGACAGTCCTCTGTCGTCGCGATCCAGGTGCATCAGCCCCGACTCCCGGGCCCGAAACCAGATCAATTCCCCGTTAGGCCCTTCTGCCCATAAGTCCAGATCATTGGGATTGTTGTCGGGCCAGCCCAGGGTTGCAATGTATTCGGCCTTGGCCGGCACGTCACCGGACTTGCTCGCCTTGGGATTTATCGCGAGCAGCGCAACAATGAAGCAGAAAACGAACGCGATAAGCATGTTGAACAACATGTCGTAAAACGGATCAACCTCCGGTTCCCTGGCGCGGCGTCGCGAACGCATCAGTTCCCGCGCTCCACGGATTCAGGCGGCGATGCCGGCTCAGCCGCCAGTGCGATGCTGTGCATCTGCGCAAGGGCCACAATTTCATCGGCAAACCGATCAAGCCGGGTCAGTTGCAAGCCCAGCAGAATATTGCCCACCAGCCCGACCATCGTAGTCAACAAAGCAACCCCTAGCCCGGCGGTAAGACTTTTGAGCAGGGTCTGCGCCTCGGAAGGGTCAAAGCTCTGGATTTCACCAATTTGCAATGCCAGGATTGAAAAGCCAATCACCTTGCCCAGCAAACCAAGCTTCAGTTGTATTCCGTTGACCCACCATGCGGTGGCGTGCGTACCGTGGGTTCGCTCAAGCAACAAATCAACCGGCGCGGTCGGGTCCGCCGGCTGGCTGCGCAGGCCGTGCAGATACTCGGCGACCCAGCACTGTTCGGGATCTGCCGCGGCGCCCGGCATGAGTGCCGGCCCGATTGCCTCACGTTGGCGGGCAAGTTCGCGCGCCCGGCTGCCACACCAGAATGTGCCGCCGGTAAAAATTATGACGATCAGCAAAGTGATACCGGTGGGATCAGAATTGAGCAGTAGCGCCCAAACCCCCTGAACCCCTAACAACCAGGCAGCAAACAAGAACAAACCGGCCAAAGTCAGCCATTCAAACCAGATCGGCTCAATAAATGGCGGCGGCCGCAGCGGTGTCTGCCTGGCCTGCGCCAGTCCTGCAACCCCGGATTTAGTCTGCATCGCTCTGCCCCTGCATTCTTGTTGTTGGCGAGATGGCGTCTTTCGCGACGCCATCCCGGCTTCTCTGAGGCACTACTTTTGAATGGTCGCCAGGAAAGCAATCACTTCTTCGATCTGATGCTTGGACAGAATCTCGGCCCATGTTGGCATGCCCAGGTCGGGAATTCCTTCCACGATGGTCGTCCGCGCTGTTTCTTCCCAGTCGGTGTCGTACCGCCTTTTGAGCCGGCGCAGATCACGCGGTTTGACAAACTGAACGCCGTTGGTGCCATGACAATGGGCACAGACGTCGTTGAATTTGACCTTGCCAACCGCAGCCATCTCTTCGGCAGTAGCCGAAGCACCGGCAGCAGCCGAAGCACCGCCTGCCGCCTCTGATTTCTCAGTCGCTACCTGGTGTACCGCAGCGGCTGGAACGCTGACTGACGATGACTCGGCTGTAGCCAGTGCTGGTGCGGCCGATTGCTCATTCGTGGTGACATTCAGATTGCTGAGGTCAACGCCCGGCCCGCTTGGAATGCCGTATTTTTCGGCCAGTGCCGCGATTTGCGGCGTCAGCTTGCCGAGCGCGGTTTCAATGCGGTCTTTCAGCCCCTTCAGTTCGGAACGAACAGCCACAGAAACGGCGCCTTCGACATCTTCGCCAAGTAGCGGTGTGATCTTCCAGCGCGAGTCGTAACGAGATTTGTTGTCATAACCGGCAACCGGGCCCCACAACATGCCGGCATCAACTTCTTTGGCCGCCAGACCGGCGAGCAAATCGCTTGCCGTGCGGTAAGTCTTGATCTGATAGCCCTCTTGCATGGACATCAGAACATGAGGATTTGTCTGAAACTGAACACCGACCGTCTTGTCACGCAAGTCTTCAAGACTGGTGAACACCAGCTCCGGGGGAGCTATCAGCGCGTACGAGAGTTTGAGAAATGACGCTGTACGGTCAAGGCCGCGAGCATGCCACTTCTTGCTGGTAGGCACTGCGAAAATTGCGTCGCACTTACCTTGCTTAACGGTATTGCGCATCGCCTTGCGCTGGCTGTACGTCAGCCACCAGACGTATTCAACTTTGGCATCAAGCTGTTGACCGACCAACTCGGCCAGTTCGATATACATCCCTTTGACATCGCCTTCGGACTTGCTGAACGGCAGGTTGTCAGGGTCAACACAAACGCGAACTGTTTCGGCGTGCGCTGCCGGCGCCAAAAAGGCGCCAGCAGCTGCAACCACAACAGATGCGCATAGAGTGGAAATACTACGCATCAAAAACATACTAATGATTCTCCGGATTACTTGACCGTGAAGACAAACAAGGTGCCGCCCTCAGGGCTGGCCGCAACCATCTTCTCACCAATCGCACCGAAGAATGCCGGCATGGACTGAGTACGACCCGAAACAACCGCAACATACTGCGTGCCATCAATGACGTAGGTCATTGGCGCTGCGGTAATGCCAGAGCCAGTCTGGAAGCTCCAGACCTTCTTGCCGGTCTTGGCATCAAGGGCCATGAACTCACCCGTCATGTCGCCATGGAACACCAGACCACCTGCGGTTGACATCGTGCCGCCACCAAACGGAAGCGGGTCTTTGTTGAACCAGACTTCTTCCTGCTTAACCGGATCCCATGCTTTTACGCCACCGAGGTGCTTGCCTGGTCCTGGCTTGCCAAGGTCAAAGTTAACACCCAGATAAAACGCGCCGCGCTTGTACTCAGCTTCGATGCCTTCCATGTCCATACACATATTGTTGGTAGGCACGTAAACCAGCTTGGTCATCGGGTTGTAGGACATTGGCTGCCAGTTCTTGCCGCCAATCAGGTTAGGACAAACATCTTTGGCATTACGTTTCATGCCCGGACGCTTGACGTTACCCGCGGTCTCAATCGGCATGCCGGTCTTAAGATCGATCCCGGTCGCCCAGTTCACGCCATCAACAAACGGCTTGGCCGAAAGCAATTTACCGTTGCTCCGGTCAATGATGTAGAAGAAACCGTTTCGGTTCGCCTGCATGACCACTTTATGCTCTTTGCCATTGATGGGCAGATCGGCGAAAACAAGTTCGTTCACACCGTCGTAGTCCCATGCATCATGCGGGGTGAACTGGTAGTGCCACTTGATCTCGCCGGTGCTCGGGTTAAGCGCCAATGCCGAGGTCGTGTAGAGGTTGGTGAACTTCCCGATGTCCGAGCTGTCATTGCCGCGAACAATTGCCGACCAGGGCGCCGGGTTACTGGTGCCGTAGTACACCAGATCAAGATCGGCATCATACGAACCGATAAACCAGGCAGCGCCACCGCCGTACTGACCAGAGTCGCCCTTCCAGGTGTCGCTCTTGTCTTCACCTTGCAGCGGCACCGTGTAAGTGCGCCACTTTTCCTTACCGGTCTCCAGATCCAGACCAACTAGTGCGCCACGCACGCCGTACTCACCACCACCGAACCCGGTAATAACGGTATCTTTGGCAACGGTTGGGGGCGACGTGATCACCGAGCCCTGCTTGTAGTCGACAATCTTTGTCTTCCACAGTTCTTTGCCGGTGTCAGCGTCGAGCGCAATGACGTTGGCGTCCAGCTTGCCAACGAGAATTTTACCGTCGGCATAAGTCACGCCACGGTTTTGAACGTCGCAACAAGCGAACTGATCAATGCCGCGCGGCACATCCGGGGAATAACGCCATTTGGACTTGCCCGTCTTGGCGTCTACGGCGAAGACATTCTTGGGACCAAACGAGGAGGTGAAGTACAGCGTATCGCCAACCAGAATCGGTGTGGATTCCTGAGAGCGGGTCGATCCGAGTTGAACAGCGAACTCAACGCCCAGCTTGCCTACGTTATCAGTGGTGATCAGGTCAGCCTTGCTGAATCGGGTATTGCCGGTGTCCCCACCGTACACGCCCCATTCTCCCGCAGTGGCCATGCTTGCGCACACCAGCATGGCGCCAAGCGCCAGCGGTTTGACGATCGATTTCATGAAACTGTCTCCTTAAGTTTTTAGATACCTTGTTTCCGACTTGCTCTTGCCACTACGCGCCACATGCATTTTGATTCATATGTCGCTTGCTGCTTCCAAACCTTGTCTCGCAACCGATAAGGTTTTGAGAATTGGAACAACACGTAGACCAGCAGCGCAATTGTGCATGAATTCCGACTAGTATTGCTCAGAATTGGTAAAAAACTTGTATGTCAGCTTAATTCTCATACCGCCGTTCTGTTGATACATTCCCGAGCAGAATCCCGATTAAATCAACACTTGAGCTTGCCAATCAAAGCGCTTTCAATCCTCAAACGCAGGCCGCCAAAAACAAATCTTTTTTGCGCTTTCCAGCCGTTTTTCCGCATTTTTTCGCTGATTTTCAGCGCTGTGTTTTTTGTCCTGACCGGCAATGCACTCGCCGGACAATTGTCAGCCGAGCAGCTTGCCACGCACTTACACGATGAGGTGTCGGACTCTCTCATTCTCGGCGAAAAAAACACGAACGTGCCGGTTTGGCCAGTGTTCAGAAGAGTACCGTCTGGTCGCGGCGGCACGCCGGCACCGCAGTTGTTTGCGTTCCTGTTTGAGTCGATCGATGTTGAGCCGGTGCGCGGCTATTCCGGCAAACCGATCAATTTGCTGATTCTGATGACGCCGGCGGGAAAATTGCTGCACGTACGTCTGATCAAACATTCCGAGCCTATTTTCGGAGGTGAATCGGGTTTCCGGGAACTGGCGACTTTCTCAAAACAATACGACGATCTGACCATCAATCACGAGATTCAAATCTATAGCGCCAAGAGCACGCCGAGCCGCACTGATACCGTCGCCAGCTTGCACGGTATTCTGCGCGGCACAGTCACCGCGGTTGCCATCGACAAAAGCATCATGTCGGCTGCCGTTCAGGTCGCGGAAGCCAGACTTGATGATCCGAACGCCAAAGTGACGGGATTCAAAACCACAGGTCGCAACGAGCGCTATGAGCGAATGGGCTGGAACCCGCTGGTTGACCAGGGGCTGATTCAACGACTCGAACTGGTTAATGATCAGATGGAGAGCCGGTTTAAGAACACTGCCGGTGCCCGGCAGGATTCAACCGCGATCCTGCGACCGGGCGCGCTGGCAATTGACGCCTGGATCGCGCCGGTCAGTCTGCCGCAAGCCGGCAGAAACATTCTGAACGGCGCCGGCTGGGAGCATATCCGTAGTATTCGAAAGCAAGGCTCTCAAGTCTTTCTTGTGCAAGATGGCGGGCGTTATCCGGTGATGGCTTCAGATGCCAACAAGCCGAGATTGGCAGCAGGCATCTGGCTGCAACAAAATGCATCACGATTGCCACTAACGGAGGTTGACTATCCGCATCGGCTGCGTTTAACCGGCAAAGGCTCCGGGGTGGATGCTGACGCGAGGCCGCGGTTTTTTCGAACCAGTCCAGGCGATGGTTTCGACATCGAGCAAGCGTTCTCGGTCATTCTGAGCGTCTCGCGAGGAGACAAGTCGGACCCGGTAGTCGCCGACTTCACTTATGAAACACCCATCCCGAATGTCGAGAAATGGTTGCCTGTTCTGGAAACACCGCAATGGCTGAAGGTCTGGCACCAAAAAACCACCGACATCGGCATTCTGATTCTGGGTCTTGTGATTCTGACCGCGGGCCTGACCGGACAGAAATGGCTGAGCGCAAGACCCCGCCGACTCGCCGTGTTCCGAACCGCTTATCTGGTTTTTACGCTTGGCTTTATTGGCTGGTATGCACAAGGCCAACTGACCATCGTCAATCTCACCTCGTTGATTGAAGCACTGGTCAGCGGCCAGAGTGCCGAGTTCCTGTTGGCCGACCCAATGGCCGTCACTCTTTGGGTTTTTGTGATTGCCACTTTGTTTATCTGGGGGCGCGGCACTTTTTGCGGCTGGCTCTGTCCATTCGGCGCATTCCAGGAATTAATCAGCAAAGCGGCTTCGCTGTTCGGTCTCAAACAGAAGACATTGCGCACCTCGACAGACGCAGCACTCAAGTGGACCAAGTACGGCATTCTGGGGGGAATCCTCATTACCGCCGTCTTGTCCGGGCCATGGACGGAAAGGTTTGTCGAAATAGAACCTTTCAAAACCGCTATCAGCATGACGTTTCAGCGCCATTGGCCGTATGTTTTATGGGCGGTTGTCTGCCTGGCGCTCAGCCTGGTGGTGTATCGCGGGTACTGCAAATACCTGTGCCCGTTGGGCGCCGCGCTGGCGGTTCTGGGCCGCGTCCGCCTGTTGGCCTGGATTGCACGCAAACCCGAGTGCGGCACGCCCTGCCAGACCTGTCGCTTCCGATGCAGTTACCAGGCGATTGAACCAGTTGGAAAAATCGACTACCAGGAGTGTTTTCAGTGCCTGGACTGTGTTGAGATTTATCAGGACGATCAACGCTGCCTGCCCCTGATCGTTGAGCGCAAACGCGCCCGCACACGGATCTCAATCACGCCTGTTCCGGAAAACGCATGAACCACCACCCCACCGGGCTGCCATCCTTACCGCCAGACTCTGGCCGCCGTCGATGCCTGCGCGCCTCTCTCGGGGCAGGTGCGCTGCTGGCCAGCCCGGTCAGCGCCCTCGGCGAGACCCTCAAAACGTCGGCACTCGTTTGGCAGCAGCGGATTCTGATTGGATTTGGCACCACATTGTGGCTGCGCGCAGCGCACCCTGAAAAACCTCATCTGACTCGGGCACTGGATGCAGCAGTCAGTGCTATCCGGCATATTGAGCGGCAACTGAGTCTTTTCGATGCGCAAAGCGCTGTCTCGCAGTTAAATCGCAGCGGGTTCTTGTCGCAACCAGATCCCGATCTGGTCGCCGCCTTGCAGCTTGCACAGAAGGTTTCGCAACGCAGTGCGGGCCTGTTCGATGTGACAGTTCAGCCGCTCTGGCAACTCTGGGCCAAGGCGCGCACGCGCCAGCAACTCCCCTCCCCCCAGGCGCTACGGCGCGCCGGCGAAGCGGCAAACTGGCAGGGGCTTGAGGTATCGCCCGACCAGATCCGCTTTGGGGCACCGGGCATGGCGATTACACTTAACGGCATCGCGCAAGGCTATGCCGCAGATATTGCCCGCCAGGTCTTGCAGTCGTTCGACATTGAGCATGCATTGCTCGACACCGGCGAATGGAGCCCTCTAGGCAACAGCCCACAAGCAACCCCGTGGCGCCTTGGACTACAAAACCCCGCCGCCACGAACAGTTTGATCACTACCGTCGTGTCCGACGGCCGCTCGATTGCCACCTCATCAGATGCTCATTATGTATTCACGGCGGATCGACTCAACCACCATATTCTCAATCCGGTAACGGGCCGATCTCCCACCGAAATAGCCAGCGTCAGCGTCGCAGCTGAGAGTTGCGCGCTGGCCGATGCCTTAACCAAAGTCATGTTTATGGGCAGTATCGATCAGGCGATTCAACTTGCTGGTCGCTGGGGTGTCGATGTGTTGGCGGTTGGCAAAGACGGTCAGTGGCAGGCATCAGAAAACATGCCGCTTGCCAGCCCCCCAGCCTAAGACTGACTGTCTTACGGTCACTGCTTTTCAATCTGATAGCCGAGATCAGCCAGCTTGACCAACAAGCTGTCCTGACCGGCAAGATGAAATGTTCCCACCAGAACAAACTCGACCGCGTCGGTCTCGAAAAAAGATTCAATCCGGGGAATCCAGGCCGTATTCCGGTCCGCCAATACAGCCTTGTAAACGGTGGGATAAGACTTCATCGCCGCTATCGGGTTGGCTTCTATCCAAGCGGTATCGCCCCGGCGCCAGGCCTGCACCATAGCGTCGAGTGCCGACTGTTCCTGGCTTGCCTCCTCAAGGGCATGGGTTACCACAGCATCCGGATCGTCTTCTCCAAGTCTGGAGAAAAACTCCATCTGTTCAAACAGGGTTTCAAAACTACTGACTGGTTTTTGGTCGAGGAAAGCCCGCTCCAGAAAATGAGCGTCAACCCCCTGAGCGGCCGGCTTCAGATTCTGCTTTTGCACCATGGTCAGCATCACCGTCAACAGGCCAGGCTTGTAACGCGCCACCCGCTCAACCGGAACGCCGCTGGCAGCCATGAATTGTTTCAGCGCCTGCCAGGTTGCAGGTTTGAGTTTTTGCTGAAGCGATTCTCCGTGTCGCAGGCTGGCCTGGCGAAGCAACCCGTTCAGGCCACGCCGGGTGAGTGTCAGGCCACGATCGGTTTCAAAGACCAATTCGGCGGCTCCGGCGTAGGCGTGATCAAACTGCCGGGGTAGCGGATAGTCGGACGGACTTAACGCGTGCACGGTGCCGCCAATGAAAATGTGCCGATCGCTTTTGCTGATCTTCCAAAGCGAGGTCGGGCCATCACGGGTAACTGGGACTCCTCCGGTCAGACAGGTGACGGCAACAACGACGGCAGTGAAGTGTTTTACGGCGGGCCATAACGACATCAGTTGCTGATCCTTGTCGGTGATTTGCACTGCCAGGCCATCATACCGTCAGCCTTTCGCCCCGCGCAGCAAGGGCTGACGAAATTCGCCGGCAATGGCAAAAATCGGACCGATCGGCAATCGACGTAGACTTGCGTCCTCAAGACTGAAACCGCCCTCCTCTGGCCGGAACCCTGTGAAGACTTCTCAACCCCTCTCTGCCGGCGAACGCGTCGTGCGTCAATGGCCGATTCTGATAGGCGCCGCCATCATGGTGACGCTCGCTATGGGTATGCGCCAAAGCATGGGCATGTTGCAGCCTGCCGTGACCGGTGAGCTGAGCTTGACCGCGGCTGACTATTCATTCGGCATCGCGCTGCAGAACATCGTCTGGGGCCTGACCCAGCCCTTTGTCGGTGCTTTGGCCGACCGCCATGGCAGCCGGAGAATCATGATGACCGGCGGCGTGATTTACGCGGCCGGTCTGCTGATTGCCCGGTTTAGTGTCGATCCGCTCTGGTTCATTCTGGGCCTGGGCATCCCGATCGGGCTGGCGATGAGCTGCTGCGGATCAACTCTGGCCATGGCGGTGACCTCAAGAACGGTCTCAGCGAAAAACCGGAGCTTTGCGATGGGTGCCGTTACGGCGGCCGGCTCGCTTGGACTTGTGTTTGTTTCGCCGCTCGCGCAGCTGTCATTATCTGGCGGTGGTTGGCAACTGGCACTGGTGGTTTTTGCCGGACTGGCGGTGGTGATCATCCCGGTTGCATTCATGGCCGGCGGTGCCGACCGCCTGACAGTTTCCCAGGACAAAGGACCGGCCCAGTCGATGTCACAGGCACTCCACGAAGCGGGCGGCCATTCGGGCTATGTCGTGATGGCTGCAGCCTTCTTTGTCTGCGGCCTGCAACTGGTTTTCCTGACCACCCATCTGCCCACTTATATTGAAATCTGCGGCATGCCGGCATCCGTCACCACGGCCACTCTGTCATTGATTGGCTTGTTCAATGCGATGGGCTCGTTAGCATTTGGCTGGTTAGGCGGGCGCTACTCCAAGCGCGCGCTGCTTGGCGGTATTTACGTGCTGCGCTCACTGATCATTGTGGCGTATTTTTCTACCACACCCACCCCGACCTCCACGATGATTTTCGGGGCGTTGATGGGCACGCTTTGGCTGGGTGTAGTCCCGTTGATCAACGGGCTGGTCATTCAGATTTTTGGCTTGCGATACGTGGCAACGCTGGTTGGCATCGCGTTTTTCAGCCACCAACTGGGATCGTTTGTTGGCGCCTGGGGCGGTGGCCTGATCTACGCCTCACTGGGTAACTATGACTGGGCATGGCGCGGGGCGGTTGCGATCGGACTGCTCGCCGGCGTTGCTCAGCTAATGATGAATGTCAGACCGGTTGGCCGAATGTCTGCAATGCCGGCGGCATCCTGACCGGGTCTATCCGCTGGCCAGCTGGCGGATAGAATTAACCGGGAAATGTGTGACCCCGCCCGAGAACGCCGGCAAGTCCTGGAAGTGTTCACGCATTTGAGCGCGTAACGGCGTTTGCAACGCAGCCGTCAGTGCCTGCCCACTGCTGAACACCACCTGGTTGCGTTGCATCGCATCAGCTCTTGGCCACGGCAACGACCCACACCAGTCCAGCCTGGAATAGATCTCAATGTGACGAATTCCGGGGAGCTGCGCCATGAGCTGCGGATGACCGTTCAGATAATGCCAAAGCCAGGCAGCGGTATCCTGGGCCGGACCTTCATAGCAGACCAGGTAGGTGCAATACACTTGCCGACTGGAATCCGGCAGCGTCTGGCCCGCGACCGGGTAAGCGCGCACCAGCATGGTCTGCTGACTCGCCTCAAACCTTGCGACAGGCTCGAAACTTGCCAGTTGCTGGAGATACCCGTCAGGCGCCAGGGCCTGCTCAAGCACCGCGACATCGTCGAAGAAAAGCTGTACCGTCAGGACTGGCGGCGCCCCGTCGTCCAGCATCGGGTCGTCTGCAGCGCCGGGCGTGTGAAGTCGCAACTCAGACAAGCCCGGTGTCTGCACCAGAAGCTGTTGCAGGCATTCCAGCTCGCTCGCAGTCAACGGATCGGCAGCCCCGGTTTCGGTCGATGAATGGCAGGTCAGGAACCAACAAACTTGCAAAGCAAATCCTTTATTTTGTAGAACATCTTGAGAGCGAATAGATGAGTATTACACTGAAAGTTGAATGTTCGCTGGAGATCGACTCACTGGCGGACTGCCTGTGCATTGCGATGCTCAGGCCGCGCAGCGGTACCGCACAATGGCTTTCCAGTGAGAGCTATCATTTCTTGCCGTCTGTCGAAACCACCGAATATATGGACCAGTACGGCAACCTTTGCCAGCGCTTCGTGGCGCCGGCCGGCCGCCTGTTAATCCAGTCAGCCGCGGTGGTCAAGACGGATCAGTCTATTGACACGCCGGTTAATCTGCCGCCGACGCCGGTTGAGTTCTTACCCGACGGCGTGATGCAATTTCTGCTGCCCAGCCGTTACTGTCCGGTAGATAAGATGGGCGAACGGGCCTTGCAGATTGCCGGTGGATTCATTCCCGGCAGTGCGCAGGTCGAAACGATCCGTTCCTGGATTTTCCAGAACATGACCTACCAATACGGCCAAAGCGATGCAACCACGGACGCGCTTGATTCGTTGAACAGCCGGACTGGAGTTTGCCGGGACTTTGCCCATATTGGTATTTCCCTGTGCCGCAGCCTGTTGATCCCGGCGCGCATGGTTGTCGGCTACCTGCACGAACTGGAACCCATGGACTTACACGCCTGGTTCGAGGCTTACATCGATGGCCGCTGGTATACGGTTGACGCGACCCAGGCGTCCCCGCGCGGGGGTCGGGTGGTACTGGGGTATGGCCGCGATGCGGCCGACGTGGCTTTCCTGACCAGCTACGGTCAGGTCAATACAAACGACTTGACGATTCATGTCACTCGTCAGGACGGTTAAATCAAATCATGACGGTGACTCACTGCCATGAAACGCCGCCACTGTTTTGAGCTGGGTAAATCCGTATAAAGCCTCAAAGCCTTTCTCGCGCCCATGACCGGATTTACCGACGCCGCCAAACGGCAACTCCACCCCGCCACCAGCGCCGTAATTGTTGATAAACACCTGACCTGACTTAAGCGCACGGGCCAGACGCATTTGACGGGCGCCATCGCGCGTCCAGACAGATGCCACCAGGCCGTAGTCGGTGCCGTTGGCGATACGCAAGGCTTGCGCCTCGGTCTCAAACGGAATCAACACTTGCACCGGCCCGAAAATTTCGTCCTGAGACAGCGGATGGTCCGGCGCAACGTTTTCGAACAGCGTTGGAGCGACATAGCTGCCACCGGACGGTGCGTCCGCAGCAATACAGCCTTGCGCAGCGGTTTTCAGATCGCTGCCGAGATCCAGAAACTGCTTGACCAGAGCTTGCTGTTTGGCGGAAATCAACGGACCGACATCGAGATCTGACATCGCCGGGCCGGCTCGCAACTGGGCGTAACGCTCTGCCATCCGGTTGCGAACGTTTTGATAAACACCGCGTTGAACCAGAATGCGCGAAGAAGCCGAGCACGTCTGGCCGGCATTCTGAATGCCGGCATTGACCAGAAAAGGCAAGGCTGCATCGAGGTCTGCATCGTCAAAGACAAGCTGCGGAGACTTGCCACCCAACTCCAGGGTTACCGGCACGACATTGGCTGCAGCAGAAGACTGAATCGCCGAGCCCACGCCAACCGATCCGGTAAAGGAAACATGCTGAACACCGGGATGCGACGCCAGTGCAGCCCCCGCTTGCGCGCCAAGACCTGGCACCAGATTCAAGGCACCAGCGGGCAAGCCGGCCTCCTGCGCCAGGCGCGCAAACGCCAGTGCGGTCAGGCTGGCATCTTCGGCCGGTTTCAATACCGCGGCGTTACCGGTTGCCAGAGCCGCGCCGACCGACCGGCCGATAATCTGCATCGGGTAGTTCCAGGGCACGATGTGCCCGGTAACGCCGTGCGGCTCGCGCAAGGTGTAAACCGTATAGCCATCGAGATACGGAATTGTCTGACCGGTCAGCTTGTCGGCCGCGCCGGCATAGAACTCCATATAACGCGCCAGGGCCAGGGCGTCGGCTCTTGCCTGCTTGAGAGGCTTGCCTACGTCGCTCGCTTCCAGCTCGGCGAGTTGATCGACCCGCTCCAGAACCTTCTGGCCTATCCGGGCCATCACCCGGCCGCGTTCGACCGCAGTGTAACGGCCCCATTCGCCTGCCAGCGCCTCGCGTGCTGCGAGCACGGCGGCATCAATGTCCAGACTGTCCCCTTTGGCAATCCGGGCAATTTCTGTTCCGTCAGACGGGTTGATGACAGCAAGCGTCTGTTGATTTGTTGCTGTTTTCCATTGGCCACCAATGAACAACTCGGCGGGGTCAAACCAAAGCGCAGTGAGCATGCTCAGACTCCCTTGAACCGGGGTGCGGGCTGCGCGCCACGGACAAGACGGCCCGGGCGCTCGCCGGTGGTCTTGCCATGAGCCGCGACTTCAACACCGCGTACAAACGTGTGCTGATAACCGGTGGAGCGCTGCAGGATGCGCCGCCCGCCCGCTGGCAGGTCGTGGGCAATATAAGGTTGCTCCACGCCCAGCGAATCAAAATCAATCAGGTTGAAGTCGGCCCGATAACCCGGCGCAATCACACCGCGGTCTAGCAGCCCGTAAGCCCTGGCTGTTGCCTGCGTCTGCTTGTGTACCAGGTGTTCGATCGGCAGCAACCCACCTCGTTGCCGGTCTCGCGCCCAGAATGACAGCAAGGTGGTTGGCGAACTGGAGTCGCAGATCAGGCCCACGTGAGCACCGCCATCGGCCAGGCCGCAGATCGTATTCGGACGCTCAAGCAGGGTCTCAATCACGCGCAGATCACCGGCTGTGTAGTTCTCAAACTGGTGCAGCAACAAGGTGTGCCCGTTATTGGCAAGCAGCAACTCCAGCAGAAAAGCAAACGGATTTTTGCCCTGGGCCCGGGCACGCCGAGCAATACCTTGTTCGGGAGCTGGCTCAGGATTGACTGGGTTACCGATTTCAAAAGTCCGTTCGATGGCCTGAGTCATCCACTTGCCGTGCGCATCATCAGGACGCTCGCTGACAAGGCGCTCGCGCAATCCTTGGTCGCGTTTCAGGCGATCGATCCGCTCGTCGTCGCTCAGGGCTGCCATTTCCAACCAGGCCGGATGCGTCGTGAACGGGTGAACTGTACTGCGCAGCGACATCAACACACCGACTGCCCGTGAGCCGGTCTGAGCCGTGAACTCCAACCCGTCTTTGACGGCCTGATCGATTTTGTCCATTGTTTCGCGCCACAACTCCGGTGCGTTATCCACTTGCAACACCAGCATGGTCAGCGGGCGACCCGAGACTTCAGCCGCCGCACGCAGACGCTCAAAGTCGCCGGCACCGAAATCGGAGTTCACTTCAATAACCCCTTTGCCCGCGCGCTTCATGGCCCGTGCCAAACCGAACAACTCCGGCTCTTCGGCGCTGAGGCTTGGCGTAAAGCTACCGTCGGCGGCGCGGTGTTTGGTCGTGCGTGACGTCGTAAACCCGAGCGCCCCCTGATGCAAGGCCTCCTCCAGTAACTCACCCATCGTCTGAATCTCTGCCTCGGTCGGCACTTCCCTGTGATCCGCGCCGCGCTCGCCCATGACATAGAAACGCAGTGCAGCGTGCGGGACCTGAGCGCCAATGTCCATCGTGCGACCGGTTCGATCCAGGACGTCCAGATATTCGCCAAACGATTCCCAATCAAACTGCAGGCCTTCTGCCAGGACAGACTCCGGAATGTCTTCGACGCCTTCCATCAGGTTGATCAGGTATTTCTCACTACCCGGACGGACCGGCGCAAATCCGACGCCGCAGTTGCCAAAGACAGTTGTGGTTACCCCATGCCAGGAAGACGGCGTCATGTCCGGGTCCCAGGTTGCCTGCCCGTCGTAATGGGTGTGAATATCCACCCACCCCGGCGTCAGCAGCAAACCTTCGGCGTCGATTTCGCGTCGCCCCGCACCAACGGATTTCCCTTGTTTCACAATTATGCCGTCGGCAACAGCAAGCTCTTCGATGGCGCTTGCAGCGCCAGTGCCATCAATGATTTTGGCGTTCTTAATCACAAGATCATGCACAACTGTCTCCTTCTACTTGCTCGACTTAGCCTGGACCAAGGCGATACACTTGTTTGTATGGCCTCCCCTGATTCTGCACTGATTAGCTCCGACTATCAGGCACCCGTCTCTACCCTCGCCGAACTACCTGGTCCGCCAAGGAATCCCATCCTTGGCAACATGACCAGTTTTCGTGACCGTCCCCCGCATCTTGTCATGGAACAATGGGCGGCACAGTACGGACAGATGTACCAGTTCTCTCTCGGGCGTCAGCGCAACCTGGTCATTTCAGATGCTGAACTAGTACGCAAAATTCTGCGCGCAAGGCCGGAAGATTTCAGACGCCAGCGCAAACTTGCTGATGCGATTGAACAAACGGGTTTTCGTGGGGTGTTCACCGCCGAAGGAAAAGACTGGCAACGACAACGCCGACTAGTGATGCAGGGGCTGACCCCAAATGTTGTCAGTGCGGCATCCAGCAATATCCGAACCGTGACCGACCGGCTTGCGGAGCGCTGGGGTCAGGCGGCGGATGAAAGCCAAATCGTTAATGTTGTTGGCGATCTCAAACGCTACTCCATGGATGTCGTGCTCTGGCTTTCGCTGGGCATTGACTTAAACGCCACCGAAAACCCGGATCAGGATTTACAGACTGCGGTAGACACCTGGTTCAATGCCATTGGCCGCCGGGTACGGCAACCTGTTCCCTACTGGCGCTACTTCAAACTACCGGTTGACCGGCGCTCGGACCGCGCGATTGAGCTGCTGCAGAAAACCGCGCGGGACGCGATAGAGGCGGTCCGCCAAAACCGGGCGCAGTGGCAAGGCAAGCCGAGCAATATTCTCGAAGCCCTACTCGATGAATCCGAGAAACCGGACTCGGATTTCACCGCCGACAACGTCTTTGGTAACGCGGTCACGATGCTCACCGCCGGTGAAGATACGACGGCTAATGCCATGAGTTGGTTGCTCTACTATTGCAGCATACAACCGGCGCTGGCAACCCAGCTTCGACAATCAATCCTGACGGTTTTTGGCAGCAAGCCGATCGAGCTGACCGCCGAGACCATTCGCCAGCTACCGCAATTACAGGCGGTCTGCCTTGAGGTGATGCGGCGGCGCCCGGTCGCGCCCATGATCGGGCTGACGACCGCCCGGCCAATGACAATTGCCGGTCTGGAAGTGCCCGCGCAACAAGCGCTTACCCTGTTGCCACGAGTGGCCAATCGCGCCACCCCGGCACAACTGAACAATGACGAACTGGAGCTGCCCGACCTGGATTCGGAATCCAGAATGTCCGCCAACGCCTCATCAAACCAGTTTGCTTTTGGCGGCGGCCCCCGGCTGTGTCCGGGTCGGTATCTGGCACTTACCGAAATGACTCACCTGGCGGCGATGGCACTGACCCGGTTTGAGTTTTCACTAGCTGTGCCAAAGCAAGACATTGAAGAGGCGTTTACTTTCACGATGGGTCCGAAAACCCTGCCGCTGACATTCCGGCGCCGTTAGACGGGTCAGTCAGCAGCAATCGTGTAATGCGCCGAGCCTTTCCAGATCAGGCGCCAGCGCGCTCCGGGGCGAACGTTTTGAACCACATGCGGCCGAAACGCAGCCAGACAGACACCACCGGCGCGACGCACGGACGGATAAACCACCCCCAGACCGTTTTGCTCCCGAATCTGAATCGCCAGCTCCTGTCCGGCCGGATAACCAAGCAGCGGGTCAGGATTCAGACACCGGGTATCGGGCGGCGCCTCGCGCAAATCATGGAAGCGGCCGATAAAGTCGGCCAGGAGCACCTGGTAAACCACTTCGTCTTCCCAGTGATTGGCACGGTCCAGTTCGCGGGTCCGGTGAAACGCCACTTCGGCAATCGCGGTCAAGTCATCAAAGGCGGCGTACCAGGCACCGCGCTGCGAATCATTGAAACGGTTGCCCTCCGGGCGCGTGTAAGTGAAAGCAGCATTGATACTCGACTGCCCCCACACGTTGAATGCCAACTCCCGTGAGTCAAGGCCTGCCATCCCGTTCAGTTGTGCCTTAACACGGTGGCTGGTCAGGCCTTCCAGTGCGGCGAGCAATGCAAACTCTTCGTCATCGTCGGCCAACGCTCGAAGTACCGGCGGCTTGTAATACGCGGTTGGCACCAGACGCACGGTTGCCGGCTGCTGTAGCGAGGTGGTGGGAGGGGTCAAATACCGCCTCGAAGGGCGTCAACATAGTTACGCGTCTCAAGCAATGCCGGCAGGCCGCCTGCTTTCATGAACGCGAGCGGCGTCAGGCCTTTGAAAAGCGGGCCGCTGTTTGGCAGGCTGACCCATTGGTCGGCCAGCGACTCGCCGAAGTAAAGGTGGAGCGCTTTGAACAAACCAATGATGGCGCTGATCCGCATGGTCTGATCCTGGCTAAGGCGCCCGCTCCAGCCACCGGCTTTGATTCGGGCCCAGGTTCGGGGGCTTACCGCGATCAGCTCGGCCGCGGTAGCGCTATCGAGCGCCCAGATGCGGGCCACGCGCAGATACGCCTTGGAACCCACCTGCGCCACCCGGGCCGGATTGGATAACAAGGTTGCCGGGTCAGCGAGATCCGGCGGGGTTGGAAGCGATAATATTGCCATATGGCAGACATTATCACGCCATATGGCGAAAATCAATCACAATCAAGACAGCTGGGGTTAGTGTGCGTCCAGGCCTCGGCTCAGATCAGCCATGATGTCGAGTGGATTTTCCAGCCCTACCGCCAGGCGAATCACCCCTTCGGTAAGCCCGCTCGCTCGCCGTTCAGCGGCATCAACTTTTGCGTGTGAGGTACTGGCGGGATGGGCAATTGAGGTTTTGGTATCGCCAAGATTGGTCGTGATCGATAACATTTCGCAGCCGTCAATCACGCGCCAGGCAGCCGCGCGTTGCGCTGCTTCATCGGCACCAGCCATCTCGAAACTGACCATTGCGCCACCGGTCTTTTGCTGACGCATGGCCAGTTCATGCTGCGGATGCGACTCAAGGCCCGGATAGAACACTTGCGCAACAGACGGCTGATCGGCCAGCCACTGGGCGACCCGCAGCGCATTCTCGGATTGCTGCATCACCCGCACCGACAGTGTTTCAAGACCTTTGAGAGTCACCCAGGCGTTGAAAGGCGCCAGCACAGCGCCACTGGTGCGCAGAAACCCACGCACCGATTCATCAACTAGCGAGGCTGGCCCGACAGTCGCACCGCCCATTACCCGCCCCTGCCCATCAAGGTATTTGGTCGCTGAATGAATCACCAGATCAGCGCCAAGATCGATCGGTCGTTGTAAAGCAGGCGAGCAAAAACAGTTGTCCACTACCAGCAGGCAATCGCGCTGATGGGCAACGTCGGCCAACGCGGCAATATCTGCCACCTGAGTCAGCGGATTGGATGGCGACTCAACATACAGCAGCTTGGTATTGGGCTGGATGGCGTTTTTCCAGGCCACGAGGTCAGTCAGCGGAACCAGGGTTGATTCAATGCCGAAGCGTTTCAGTATGCCGAGCAATTGCACGGTTGCCCCGAACAGCTCACGAGCCGCAATGATGTGATCACCCGAGGAGCAGAGACTCAGAAATGTCGCGGTGATCGAGGCCATTCCGGTGGCCGCGGCCACGCAGGACTCGCCGCCTTCGAGCGCGGCCAGTCGCTGCTCAAAAGTCGCCACTGTCGGGTTGCCCGCCCGGCTGTAGAAATAACCAGGATCTTCATTGGCGAAACGCGCAGCAGCCTGGGCGGCGCTATTAAAGATAAAACTGGAGGTCAGGTACAAAGCCTCGCTATGCTCCTGATACTGGCTGCGCTCGACGCCGGTGCGGACAGCAAGCGTCTCCAGGCGCGGCTTATTGTTCGAGTGTTCTTTGTTAGTCATTTCAGGTTACAACTGAGCTGAAGCCCAGGTCCATTTGATCGCTGTTTTCTTCTTCGCGATGGCGCTCGAGAATCCCTTGCCGGGATGCTTCGAGATTATCAAGATACGCTTCGTCGACATCGCCAGTAATGTAGTCTGCCGTAAAGCAGGAGTCATCAAACGAAGTCAGACGTGGGTTGGCGTCGGTGATCGACTGGCGCATTGCCTGGACCGACTGATAGACCATTGCATCAGCGCCAAGCGCGCGGCGGATTTCTTCTTCCGACCGGCCGTGGGCCATGAGCTCTGAACGGGTCGGCATATCAATGCCGTAGACATTCGGGTAACGCACCGGTGCGGCCGCCGACGCAAAATAGACTTTATTGGCACCAGCTTCCCGGGCGAGCTGCACGATTTCCTGAGAGGTGGTGCCGCGCACGATGGAGTCATCAACCAAAAGGACGTTTTTACCCTTGAACTCAACGCCCATTGCGTTAAGTTTCTGGCGCACGGATTTTTTGCGCACCGTCTGCCCGGGCATGATGAAGGTACGACCAATATAACGGTTTTTGATGAACCCTTCCCGGTATTCAATCCCCAGGCGCATCGCCATCTGCATGGCAGACGGGCGCGAGGTATCCGGAATCGGCATCACGACATCGATCTCACCGTGTGGAATTTCTCGGGCAACTTTGGCCGCCAGGTGCTCGCCCATATTGAGCCGCGCCGAATAAACTGACGCGCCGTCAATGACTGAGTCCGGACGAGCAAAATAAACATACTCGAAGATGCATGGATTCAGGCTGAACCGGCTTGCACACTGCTTGCTGTTGAAATTGCCATCAAGATCGATAAACAAGGCCTCGCCCGGATTGATATCGCGAACCAGTTCATAGCCCAGACCAGTAAGCGCCACCGACTCCGAGGCAACCAGATATTCACTACCGGTTTCGGTTTCCCGAACGCCATAACAAAGCGGACGAATCCCGTGCGGATCCCGGAACGCCACAACGCCGTAGCCGGCAACCTCGGCCACACAGGCATAACCTCCCCGTACCCGCTGATGCACTTGCTCAACCGCTGAGAAAATCGACGCTTCATCCAGGCTCACACCGGGCGCGGTTGATTGCAAAGCGTTGGCGAAGACATTCAGCAACACCTCGGAATCTGAGTCGGTATTGATATGACGCCGGTCGAGCCGGAACATTTCTTCTTTTAGCTGGCGCGAATTGGTCACGTTGCCGTTGTGCGAAAAGGTGATGCCAAACGGCGCGTTGACATAGAACGGCTGCGCTTCTTCGAGATTTCCGGAAGTGCCGGCTGTCGGGTAGCGAACATGCGCCAGGCCAGAATGCCCAGGTAACTGGCGCATATTGCGGGTGCGAAAAACGTCACGAACCATCCCGTTGCCTTTATGCATGGCAAAAGTATTGGTGAACGTTGTGGCAATGCCAGCAGCATCCTGTCCACGGTGCTGCATTAACAGCAATCCGTCGTAGAGCAGCTGATTAACCGGGTGACGAGAGACAACTGCGAGAATGCCGCACATACCGCGCTCCTGCGGGTTAACCAGCCAGCCTGGAACGGGCTGGTTTTAGCTTTTGCAAATCCGGGAAATATTTGAGCGCCGTACCCGACGCCAGATCAAGAACCGGCTTGGATAAGGCTTTGGTCCAGGCCGGTTGCCGGTGCATGTCGAGCAAGGTGCCAGCGGTTGCCAGACCGACCACAATCAAGGCGGCTCGGGCAATACCAATCACGCCGCCCAGGGCGCGGTCAGCGCCGGCCAGCCCGACACTGGTCAGCCCTTTGGAAACCATGATGCCGACCAGGCGGATAAGAAAAAACGCGGCAACAAAACCAATCAGCAGACCGACCCAGGGATAAGCGTCGAGTTTGGTAAATCCGGTGATGTACGGCCCGGCAAACGGCGCGACAACAAATGCAACGATCCAGCTACTGAGATCGAAGACTGTTTTGATCATGCCGCGAAACATGCCGAGTCCGAACGACATGATGACAACCAGTGCGAGTAGATAATCCCACCCGGTGAGCATATCCAGTGCTGCCATTACCCCTGCCTTCTCTGCAATTTGTTGTTGATCAAGGCGCGATCAGCGCTGTTTCGATGCCCTTCTTGCGAAGCTTCTCGCGGACATCGTTTGCCAGGGCACGGTTGAGATACGGGCCGATTCGGACCCGAATGCGAACGCCTTTGCTTGTTGTGATCCGTTGGGTGTAGGCTTTGAAACCCAATGCCTTGGCCCGCTTGACCTGCGCCCTCGCCCCTTTGGAAGACGAGAACGCGCCAATCTGAACCACATACCCGCTGGGCGACGCTGCTTTGATTTGGTTGGGGTCAGTGCGGCGCTCCGGCATTGGCGGCGCCTTGAGTTCTGCCGCGGGTGGCTTGGCGACAGCGAGCTTGAGCGGCTTGGAATTCTTGTCGGTGGCAGGTTTCTGGCTGACCGGATTGGTATCCGGCTTGTCTGCATCGACTGTTTTTACTGAGCGCTCCGCCAGGACAGCAGCAGTGGCCTGCGGTTTTTCCTGTAAGGCAGCAACCCCGTCGGGATTGAACCGGTTATCGTCCAGTGCCGGGGCAGTTGAATCCGTGCGGGTAAACAGGCCCGGCTGGTCGCCTTGATCGGCAACAATTGCCGTCTGCCGGTACGCGGCATCGGGCCAGTATTGAGCGCGCCGGCCGAGGTCTTCGCGTTTTGGAATGCTGACATCAATACTGCCGATTGCCTGCCGCGGCTCTGATTCCAGTGCCAGCGGCAACAGAATCATCGCGAACAACGCCAGAATAGTCGCGCCGATAAACCGCCACCGGGCACGCTGCTTTTCTGGCAGCGATGAATCTTGCATTTCGTTTTTGGCACTTGGGCGCCTGGCCATGATCAGAATCCGTTACGGCTATGGGGTCAGAGTGTCCGCCACAGTAAAGAACGACCCGAAGACAACAATTCTATCAGCCTCATCGGCCAGTTCTCTTGCATGCGCCAATGCGATCGAAGGAGTTTCAAAACTTGTCACGGTTTTGTCGCCTTCATCACTAAAACCTCGGTCACGCAACCGGGCAACCAGATCATTGGCACTGGCAGCTCGCGGCGTTGGCAGGTCAACCACCAGCCAGTGATCGATTCGATCGCCTATCGCATCAATGATGCGATCAACGTCTTTATCTGCCAGCACGCCGAACACACCATAGGTAAACGGGAAGAATCCCATATTGTCCAGATTTGCAGCCAGGTGTGCCGCCGCATGAGGGTTATGAGCAACGTCCAGCACCACTTGCGGTCGCCCGGCCAGCATCTGGCAGCGTCCGGGCAGCGCAACGGTGGCAAAGCCGGTACGAACGGCTTGCTGAGTCACCGGCAAAACTGCACGCAAGGCCTCAAAAGCGGCCAGTGCGGCAGATGCATTGAGTAGTTGGTTCGCGCCCCGTAGCGCGGGATAAGCCAGTGAATTCCGCCGTTGCGAGCGGCCAGCGTACCCCCACTGCTGGCGGTCACCGGCGTAATTGAAGTCTCTGCCAAACAACCATAAATCCGCACCGACGGATTCGGCGTGATCGATAAGCGACTGCGGCGGCACCGGGTCAGCACAAATGGCCGGCTTGCCGGGCCGGTAAACATGGGCTTTCTCGGCACCGATCTTTTCCCGGTCTGAGCCCAGAAAACCAACATGATCGATGTCTACACAGGTCACGATTGAGCAATCGGCATCAATAATATTGACCGCGTCCAGACGCCCGCCAAGCCCAACCTCAAGAATGCTGATTTCCGGTTCGCTGCGGGCGAACAACCACAGAATGGCGAGCGTGGTGAATTCGAAATAGGTCAGCGGCACGTCGCCGCGTGCGGTTTCGACCGCCTCAAACGCCGCGACAAAACCAGCATCATCGACCGACTCACCGTTGATTCGGGCCCGTTCGTTGAAGTGAATCAGATGAGGCGAGGTATAGGTAGCGACCCGATAGCCCGATTGCATCGCGATTGCCTCGAGCATCGCGCAAACTGAACCTTTACCGTTGGTTCCAGCCACGGTGACCACGACGCCGGGCAAGGTTGAGCCCAGACGCTGGTACACGCCTGCAATCCGATCGAGGCCGAGCTCGATCTCCGCCGGATGCATTTTTTCAATGCGGGCTAACCACGCATCAAAGCTCAAAGACAGCACGTTCAGCTTACTACTGCTCAGGTAGAAGTGCTGTTGTCTTCGACGGCGACCGGCCCCGCCGGCGCTGGCGTCGGTGGCGCTGTCTCCATGACGACATCAGCCGGCTGGCTCTGCAGCAAGGCCAATAATTGCGCGATCTCGCGGCGCATCTGGCGTCGGTCAACGATCATGTCAACTGCGCCCTTTTGCAGCAGGAATTCAGAACGCTGAAAGCCCTCCGGCAGCGTTTCGCGCACCGTTTGCTCAATGACCCGCGGTCCGGCAAAACCGATCAAGGCACCGGGCTCAGCAACAACGATATCGCCCAGGAAGCAGAAACTGGCCGAAACTCCGCCCATTGTGGGATCTGTCAGGACCGAAATATAAGGCAACCGGGCACGTGACAGATCGGTCAACCCGGCCGTGGTTTTGGCCATCTGCAGCAACGAAAGCAAGCCTTCCTGCATCCGGGCACCACCAGAGGCCGCTACCGAAATGAACGGGGTCCTGTGTTCCAGCGCCTCCTGGATGCCCCGTGAAAAGCGCTCCCCCACGACGGATCCCATTGAGCCGCCCATGAATTCGAAATCAAACGCGGCAACCACGACCGGCAGAGTCATGATGGCACCACGCATCACGAGCAGCGCTTCGGTTTCTTCGGTAGTGCTGATCGCGGCGTCAAGCCGATCGGTGTATTTTTTGCTGTCACGGAACTTCAGCGGATCTGAAGACAGCACGTTGTCGCCGATCGGGACACGGCCGTCAGCATCCAGTAGTAAATCGAGGCGGCGACGCGCGCCAACTCGCAGATGATGACTGCATTTGGGGCAAACATGCTGGTTGGCATCCAGGTCTGCTGAATACAAAACCGTATCGCATGAAGGACACTTGACCCAGACGCCTTCGGGCACCTTCTTGGGATGGCTGGTCGAGCGCTTGATGCGTGGCGGAATCAGTTTGTCAAACCAACTCATGACCGCTCTCCGGCTGATGGGGCCAATTCGTCAAGCGCATCCCGTATCTCTCCGATGAAGTCCCGCACGCGTTGCACGGCCTGATCGGGCTCGCCGTCTTCGACAATCTGAATAACTTTCGAGCCGATCACGACCGCGTCGGCCGCCTCGGCAACCGCTTTGGCGGTCTCGGCATCCCGAATACCGAAACCAACGCCGATCGGCAGCGGGATCTGGTGGCGAATCTTGGCCACCTGGGTCCGGACATCATCGACATCCAGAGTCGCGGCGCCGGTGGTCCCTTTGAGCGAGACATAGTAGACGTACCCACTGGCCATCCTGGCAACCGCTTCAATGCGCTCTTTGGTCGAAGTGGGCGCAACCAGGAAGATCGGAGCAATGCCCGCTTCACAGGCCAGACTGGAGAATTCGGCAGACTCTTCCGGCGGACAGTCAACAACGATCAGGCCATCAACTCCAGCCGCTCTGGCAGCCTCGATAAACACGCTCATGCCCATCGCTTCGATCGGGTTCATGTAACCCATCAAGACAATGGGCGTGCGGCCGTCTTCGGTACGAAAAGCGCGCACGATTTCAAGCACATCGGTCATACCGATGCCTTGCATCAGCGCTTTGTCATTGGCTTGCTGAATAACCGGCCCATCTGCCATCGGGTCAGAGAACGGCACACCCAGCTCAATGATGTTCGCGCCTGCCTCGGCCATGGCGTGCATCAACGGTACAGTCACCTCGCGAGTCGGAAATCCACCGGTGACATAAGGAATGAGTGCTTTTCGCCCCTGGCTGGCCAGGTGGTCAAAGGTTGCCTTGATACGATCAGTCATAGTGGAAGTCTCAACCGTTCAGGCCGCTGTGGCTAGCCAGTTCGGCCTGCTCAGCAACAGTTTGCATATCTTTGTCGCCTCGCCCTGACAGATTCACGAGAATCACTTTGTCACCGGGCAGTTCACGGGCCAGTTTGGCCGCATACGCCAGCGCATGGCTCGATTCGAGCGCCGGAATAATGCCCTCGATCCGGCAGCAGTCATGAAACGCGGCCAATGCTTCGGCATCATCGACGGTGACATAACTGGCCCGCTCGTTGTCTTTGAGCCAGGCGTGCTCGGGTCCGACACCAGGGTAATCGAGCCCGGCCGAGACCGAATGGGTCTCGGTGATCTGACCGTCGTGGTTTTGCAGCAGATAAGTCCGGTTACCATGCAGGACACCGGGCACACCGGCGGTCAGTGAGGCCGCATGACGACCCGACTCGACCCCTTCCCCGCCGGCTTCAACCCCAACCAGCCTGACCTCTTCGTGTTCGATGTAGGGGTGGAAAATACCAATTGCATTCGACCCCCCGCCAACACAGGCGACCACATAATCGGGCTGGCGACCAATAGCCTTGGGCATCTGCTCAAGACACTCCTGGCCGATCACCGCCTGAAAATCGCGCACCATCATGGGATAAGGATGCGGTCCGGCGACCGTACCGATAATGTAAAAAGTGTCGTTGACGTTGGTGACCCAGTCACGCATGGCCTCATTAAGCGCGTCTTTCAGGGTCTTGGAGCCCGACTCCACCGGGACCACTTCGGCCCCCAGCAAGCGCATCCGCTGAACGTTCTGCTGCTGGCGCACAATATCGGTGGAGCCCATATAAACGACACACTCCATCCCGTACCGTGCCGCCACAGTCGCGCTGGCGACGCCGTGCTGCCCGGCGCCGGTTTCCGCGATGATCCGCTTCTTACCCATGCGCTTGGCCAACAAAACCTGACCAATCGTATTGTTGATCTTGTGGGCCCCGGTGTGATTAAGGTCTTCACGCTTGAAGTAGATCTGCGCACCGCCAATCTGCTCTGACCAGCGACGAGCGTGATACATCGGCGAAGGACGCCCGACAAAATTTGCCAGCTCGTCTTTGAACTCGGCGACAAAATCGGGATCTTCACGATATTTGTCATAGGCTTCGCGCAGCTCTGCGAGCGCGTGCATGAGGGTCTCGGCAACAAAGATGCCACCATACGGACCAAAATGGCCTGTCGCGTCGGGAAGGTTATAGGGTTTCAAGATTTCCTCTTTAATGCTTGCGCGTCTGCAGCCAGAACAGTCTGGACAAAGGCTTCCATGCGGGCAGGATCTTTCTCACGGGGGCTTGTCTGAATTCCGGAAGAGACATCAACAGCCACCGGTCTCAGGCATTCTATGGCTTTACCAACGTTGCCGCTGTGTAAACCACCCGAGACAATCAGGGGCGCTTGAAAATTCGATGGCACCCAATCCCAGTCGAAACCCTCTCCGCTGCCACCATACCCTTCAGTATGAGCATCCAGCAGAAAAGCCTCAGCGTTTTTGTGCACTGCACAGGATGTTATCAAATCATCCGGCGACTGCATTCTGACCGCTCGCCAATACGGTTGATCCGGCAAAAGCGAGTCATGACAGGTCGCCACCGACTCGTTACCGTGAAACTGAATCACATCCAGGCCCAGACGTGATGAATGCTCTTGCACCAGCGCTGGCGCGGCATCGACAAACAAGCCAACGGCGCTGACCCAGGACGGCAGCTGCCGGCGTAAAACCGCGGCATCATCAAGTGTCAGGAATCTCGAACTGGGCGGATAGAAAACAAACCCGATCGCATCCACCCCGAGGCTGACCGCTGTCTGGATATCCTGGGGCCGGACCAGCCCGCAAAACTTGATTCGGGTTCGGAAGGTTTCAAACATTGTCGTGATCAATACTGCCCGTCAGGGAGAACTCGGGATAGTCCAGGCGCCGGTAAGCTGGCAAACGATCCTGTTCCCGATAGGAAGCGCCGCAAAAATACAAACCATCAGGCTGGAATGTCGGCGCGGCGGCCGAACGATCCCGGCCAGCCAGCAATTGTGCCATCCACTCGACCGGTTGGCGGTTCTGCCCGATATAAATCAGCGACCCCACCAGATTGCGAATCATGTGGTGCAAGAACGCATTGGCAGTAAAGGTCAGGCAGATCAGCTCGGCGCTGCCTGAAACCCGCACCGCCTGCAGGCGCCGTACCGGCGTGGCCGCCTGACACTGAGACGAACGAAAAGCCGAAAAATCATGCTCGCCCGTCAGGCATTGGGCCGCCTGACGCATGCGTTCAGGATCGACAGGGCGGAACGTCCAGCCGGCGCGGCCGGCCCAGAAGGGTTCGCGCACGGGCGCCACCCGCAACAGATACTGATACTGACGTTCGGTCGCATCAAACCGAGCATGAAAGTCATCGCGCACCGGCGTTGCGGCTGTCACGGCGATTGAATCGGGCAAATGACTGTTGGTTCCCCGCACCCAGGCAGATAGTGGACGTTCGACCTTGCTCTCAAAGTGAACCGTTTGAGCAAGAGCGTGAACGCCGGCATCGGTGCGGCCTGCACACACAACCGAGATCGGTGTCTGAGCAATCCGGCTCAGGGCATCCTGCAGATGGTCCTGCACAGTCCCGCCGCCCGGCTGGGTCTGCCAACCGTCATACGGGCGCCCGTCGTAGGCGACGGTCAGCGCAATCTTATTCAGAGGGTCACCGCTGCAAATAGCCAGTCAACCCGAGATCATAAACGAGCACGGGTTCACGGTGTTGGCAGGTTCAGCCGCTCGACGCCCCGGGCATATAACCCGAACCCAGAAACAAAAACGGGGAAGCCGAAGCTTCCCCGTCAAAGGCCCCTGGCTGGACCTAGCTTATTTTCGAAAGCATCGCTCGCGCTTTCTGTTGTTGTGCATTGTCGCCGTCCTTCACGACTTCATCGAGAAGTTCACGCGCACCTTCTTTGTCACCAATCTCTTCGTAGGCAGAAGCCAGGTCAAGTTTGGTGGCCATTTCCTGCCACTTGGCACCGTCGCCAGCCGGAGCAGACTCCGGATTAGACGACAAGTCCAGTCCGATTGAGGCCAGATCGACATCGCTGGCTTCGTTTGAGGGCTGGCCGCGAATCGTGTCGATAGAGGGAATCTCGACACTGAGGTCGTCCATATCAGCAATAGCTGCCGGCTCTGTCGGGCTTGACGGGTCATCCAGTTCAAGCGTCGGCATTTCCACATTGGCTTCCAGTGCCGCACCTAATGCATCCGATTCGGTGTTGGCAGAGATATCCGCTGTGGTGTCCGAAATCTCCATTGAGGTATCAATCTCGGTGTTGATGTCGAGATCGAAGTCGAGCCCGTCAATGTCATCATCGGCTTCCAGCTCAGCAGACATGCCGGCCATCAGGGTCTCGCCCTGATCGGCTGTCAAAGACTGCATTGAAGTGTCGATCGCATCAGACATCGGGCTGTTGTCAGTCGCGCCGTCATCATCAGACAAGGCATCCACCAGACCGGCAGCGCCCGCTGCACCGGCAGCAACCCCTGCTGCCGAAGCCAGATCAGAAGCACCGTCAACCTCAGCATCACCGGTGTAAAGCGGGTTCTCCGGGTCAATGGACAAGCCCATCGTGATGACTTTCGGCCATTCTTCGTTCTGACCGCCAGTGCCGTCGTACATCTCACGGGCAACCGCCCCGTAAGCTGCCGCGTCCTTGCGGCCGGCGTAAATTTCCAGAAGCTTCAGGCGAATCGCCTGACGATCCGGCTGGCGCTTGAGCGCTTCTTTGAGAATTTCTTCTGCCTGTGCTTCCCGGCCGTAGGCAATATAAACCTCAGCTTCGGCGATGGGATCAACTTCGGTCGTGTGCACATCAACCGATGTGTCGCTGACCGCGTTGGTATTAAACAAGCTGTTACTGGTGTCTACATCCTGCCCACCAGTTGTGCCAAACAAGGAGTTGGCAGCGAAAGCATCGTCGCCACCAAGCGTATCTTCGAAACGCTCTTCAGATCCCTTGCTCTTGCGGCGACGCCAGGCGAAGAAGCCACCAATGCCGATCAGGGCAGCGGCGCCGATCGGAACGATCGGATTGGAAGTCACCGTATTCATGACGGTATCAACCATGCTCTCACTTTGAACAATCGGAGCAGGCGTTGGCTGGGTCGTTTCTGTTGCAGCCGGTGCCTGCGCACCGGAGGCAGCGTCAACAGCAGACTGAGCAGCCGCGCCGGCAGCGTCCGCCGCATCGGCAACCGCGTCCCCGGCGGTTTCTGCTGCATTTTCAATGGTTTCAGCGGTATCAGCAACGGCATCACCAGCCTGTTCTACAGACGGCAACGCCACGCTGGCGGCAGCTTCAGTGGTTTCAGCATCGCTGACAGCGTCAGCAGCTTCAGTCGCGCCGGTTGACTCTGTCGCAGCGGCTTCTGTCTCAACCGGGGTCGATTCAGAGCTGACTGTTTCAGTAGCGGTGTCCTCTTGGGCCGGGCTTGCGTCGGCAGACGTATCGGTGACCACGCCGGTTGTCGCCTGAGCAGCGGCAGCTTCTGCTGTCGTCTCAAGGTCGGCAACCTGGTTACCGAGGTCAGCCAGTTGCTTGTTCTTGAGCTCTAAAAGTCGCTGCAAATCGGCAACATTTCGTTCCAGCTCAGAGACACGACCCTGCGCGTTACGCAGTGCGGCATCGCGGGCAATCCCTGACTCGGCGGCAGAAACAGCGGCGGCATCGGCCTGCCCTGCAGCGGTTGCCGAACCACCGGCTTCACTGGCGCCAGTCGCGTCACGACTGAGTCTGAGTTCGTCGGTAGTAGCCGTTTCCGGCGCGGCTTCTTCAGTCGCGGCGGAAATACTGCCAACAGCAGCATTGGATTCAGCCGTTTGGGCAGGCGCCTCAACCGTTTCGGTTGCGGCCTGCGCAATCTTGGCCCGGTAAGCACGCCATGCTTCGTTGCTGGCCCGGATTTCACGGGTGGCATCAGCGGAGGTGACCGCGGCGAGTTCAGTAGCGGTTGGCATCTCGAGCGTGGTGCCAGCGCGAAGCTGGTGAACACTGCCGAAGAACGCACCGCTGTTCTTACGATAAATGGCGACCATCGCCTGGTTCAGTGAACCGGCACCGGGCTGGAACTCCTTGGCAATCTTGGCCAAGGTGTCACCGCGCTGAACGACCCGGCTGGTTGCAGCCTGAGGTGCAGCAGTCGGAGCCGGCGTGGCAGCCGCTTGCGCAGCGGCCGGTTGCGCTGGTGCTGGCTTGGCGTCTGCCGCCGGGCTTGCCGCCTGACTGGAAGCCGCCGCCGTCACCGCAGCTGCACGGGCAGCATCAGCCGCGGCTTGCTTGGAGGGTGTCGCAACATTGGCAGCCGCCGGCGCGATTGCACTGTTAGGCGCTTGACGCGGAGTCACAACGGAAGAGCTGGACGCGCCACCTTCGATCGGCTGCGGCTGGGCAACCCGAAGCTCCGGGGGATCCAGCAGGAAGGTGTATTCGCGGACAAATTTTCCGCTCGACCAGGTCAACTCGACCAGCAGGTCAACGAAGGGCTCGTTTACTGGTCGCGATGAAGTGATTTGGACGATCGCGCCCGTGCCCTGACGCTGCACGTTAAACCGCAGTGAGGTCAGTGCCGGATTGAATTCGAGGCCGGCTTGCCGGAAGGCATCCGGTCGGGCCAGTTTCGCTGCCAGCGAAGAGGCTTCGTCATCTGTCAGTGATGTGACTTCGACTTCCGCCCGCAGCGGTTGTCCGAGTGCCGATTTGACTGTCAGTCGACCGAGGCCGGCTGCGTCAGCTGGAACACTTACTGACGAAAAAACAGTAGCCAAAGCCAACGCAATAGCGGATGAGCTGAACTTCTTATTCAGCGCTGAGCGCCTGCCAACTGGCGACGATTTACTTGTCGTCAAGACCTTCCCCAAAACGATCTCCTGGATCTTTGCAGCGTAGCATCAGGCACTTAGTGCTTCAAGTTAAACACCGGCTAAACAGATTGTCGGCGTTGTATACAGTCAACGACCAACTCTGAGCCTTCTCGTTAGGACTTGATGCCAGGTTAATTCGCGACGCTTTACAGACCAGAATCAGTCAAATCAGTAAAGCCAAGCGACAGATAGCAACGAAGTCTACTTGAAGCGCCTGCGTAAATGTCCGTTTCCTGCCACAAAAATGGGACAGTCCACAACACTTAACAAGTACCCAACAACGCAACGCTAAAACAATGAGCTTCCCGACTAGCGAGTCACCCGGTTATAAACAGCCATTAGTGAGGACGTACAGCTTAGAGAAAACGCTTCTTGCTGCTTGCCCGACCGACCGTTTTTAGCGTTCGACCAGAATGCGCAGCATTCGGCGTAGCGGTTCGGCTGCCCCCCACAAGAGCTGGTCACCTACCGTGAACAGACTGTAGATCCCGGGTTCTACCGCTAGCGCCCTAACCCGCCCAACGGCTATTTTCAGGGTACCGGTGACACTGGATGGGGTTAGCGAGTGCATTGAACTGTTGCGTTCATTCGACACCAGCTCCACCCACTCATTGCCCTGGGCAAGCCGCTGCTCGACTTCGCGGGCAGAAACAGGCTGCTTAAGCTTGATAGTCAGCGCCTGACTGTGACAACGCATCGCGCCAATGCGGACACAGAGACTTTCGATGGGAATATGTTTATCGGCGCCAAATCCGAGAATCTTGTTGCACTCGGCGTCGGCCTTCCATTCTTCGCGGGACATACCATTGCCCAGATCGGTATCGATCCAGGGAATCAGGCTGCCAGCCAGCGGCACCGTGGTCTGCGTGGTCGGAAAATCGCCACCGCGCATGGTCTCAATCACCTGGGAGTCGATGTCGAGAATCGGGGACCGCGGGTCAGCCAGCAAACTCGCCACTGATCCGTGGATGGTGCCCATCTGACCGAGAAGTTCTCGCATTTGCTGAGCGCCGCCGCCCGAGGCCGCCTGATAGGTCATACAAGTGGCCCACTGGATCAAGTCTTCGGCCAGCAGTCCGTGCAGCGCGAGCATCATCAGGCTCACCGTGCAATTGCCGCCAATATAGTCTTTGGTGCCAGCGGCCAGCGCGCCGTCAATCACCGCGCGATTGATCGGGTCCAGCACGACTACCGACGAGTCGGCCATCCGCAGACTTGATGCGGCGTCCAGCCAATAGCCTTGCCAGCCGGCCTGCCGGAGCTGCGGATGGATTGCCTTGGTGTAGTCGCCACCCTGGCAGGTCAGCACCACATCCATTGCCGCCAGCGCATCGATGTCGTTCGCATCAAGCAATGGCTTTGAGCCGACAGGCGCTTTTCCGCCCGCATTTGAGGTGCTGAAAAACACCGGCTCAAACAGAGCGAAATCCTGTTCCTGATGCATGCGCTGCATCAGGACAGAGCCAACCATGCCGCGCCAGCCGACCATGCCTACTTTCAAAACCATTGCTATTACCTGCTTGACAAGGCGGCAATCACTGCGTCGCCCATTGCTTCCAGACCCACGACAGGCTTACCTTGCTCCGCGATATCTGCGGTACGCAAACCCTGCGCCAGCACCTGCCTGACCGCCGCTTCGATTCGGTCGGCAGCCTCCGCCTGATCAACGGAATAGCGCAACAGCATTGCCAGCGACAGAAAGCTGGCCAGCGGGTTTGCCATGCCCTTGCCCGCGATATCGGGGGCAGACCCGTGAATCGGTTCGTACATGCCGAACGATTTCTGATTTATAGAGGCCGACGGCAACATGCCGATAGAACCTGTCAGCATCGACGCCTCGTCGGACAAGATGTCACCAAACATGTTGCCGGTCACGATCACATCAAACTGTTTGGGGTCGCGAACCAGTTGCATCGCTGCGTTGTCAACATACATGTGGGTCAACTCAACGTCTTTGAAGTTCGCGTGCTCTTCGGTCACCACATCCCGCCACAACTGGGTGGTTTCCAGCACATTGGCCTTGTCAACAGAGCAAACCCTGCCCTGGCGCTTGCGGGCCGCTTCAAACGCGCTGATCGCAATGCGCCGGATTTCGGTCTCGTTGTAGCGCATGGTGTCGAAGCCCTCACGCTCACCGGCCTCGTTAACGTGGATGCCGCGCGGCTGGCCGAAATAAATATCACCGGTTAACTCGCGCACGATCAGAATATCCAGGCCGGCAACCAGATCAGCCCGCAGGCTGGAAGCGTGGGCCAGTTCCGGATAGACAATCGCCGGACGCAGGTTGGCGTACAGATCGAAATGCTTGCGCAGTCGGAGCAACCCTTGTTCCGGGCGCTGGGCGCGCGGCAGATTGTCATAGGCCGGGCCGCCGACGGCACCGAACAAAATGGCATCAGCACGCTCACAAACCGCCAGGGTCTCATCCGGCAATGGATCACCGGAGGCATCGTAGCCAGCGCCGCCTACCGGCGCAGACTCGGTTTCGATCGTGAGCCCCTGCCGGCCCAGCACTTCAATCACGCGCAAGCTCTGATGGATGATTTCGGGGCCGATACCGTCGCCAGCAAGGATAGCCAGTTTTATTGTCATAACAGCAAGATGTCCGTATTAAATAGAGTCTTAAAGAGCGATTCAGGCTAACCAGGGCTGGCTGGCATGCCGCCTGGATTCATAGGCCTTGATTTGATCCGAGCGAGCCAGCGTCAGCGCGATTTCGTCCAGACCGTTGAGTAGATTGTGGCGGCGGGTGGCGTCAATCTCGAACGGATGGGAAATCCCGTTATCAGTCGTCGAGACGATCTGTTGTTCCAGATCGACAATCAATTCAAAACCCGGAAAACTCGCGGTTTCCATAAACAGACGGTCTACAGCACCTTCACTCAGAACAATCGGCAGCAGTCCGATCTTGTAGCAATTGTTGAAGAAAATGTCGGCAAACGACGGAGCAATCACGACCCGAAAGCCGTGGTCTTGCAATGCCCAGGGGGCATGCTCACGCGACGAGCCGCAACCGAAATTGCGTCGGGCGAGCAATATCGAGGCTTTGCGGTAACGCTCCTGATTCAGCACGAAATCCGGATTTAACGGGCGGGCTTCGTTATCCATGCCCGGCTCGCCATGGTCCAGGTAGCGCCAGGCGTCAAACAGATTCGGACCAAAGCCACTGCGTTTGATTGACTTGAGAAACTGCTTGGGAATGATGGCGTCGGTATCCACATTGGCCCGATCCATGGGGGCGACGATGCCGCGGTGAACGGTTAGTTTTTCCATAAAAGGCTCCTAGCGAATGTCAACAAAGTGGCCGGCAATCGCTGCGGCCGCAGCCATGGCCGGGCTGACCAGATGGGTACGGCCGCCGGCGCCCTGACGCCCTTCGAAATTGCGGTTTGAGGTGGAGGCGCAGCGCTCGCCCGGCTCCAGCCGGTCGGCGTTCATGGCCAGACACATCGAGCAACCCGGTTCACGCCATTCGAACCCAGCGGCCAGAAAGATCTTGTCCAGACCCTCGGCCTCGGCCTGCGCCTTGACCAGGCCCGAGCCAGGCACGACCATCGCCATCGTCACCGAATCGGCTTTTTTCCGCCCGCGCGCGATGGCGGCCGCCTGACGCAAGTCTTCGATACGGGAGTTGGTGCATGAGCCGATAAAGACTTTGTCGGGTTTAATCGAGGTGATCGGCGTATTGGGCTCCAGACCCATATAAATCAGCGCGCGCTCGATGCCTTCCCGCTTGACCGGGTCTTTTTCCTTGTCCGGGTCAGGTAAACGACCATCAATGGGCAAGACCATTTCCGGCGAGGTTCCCCAGGTGACCTGCGGGATGATTTCCGCCGCGTCGATCACAACCGTTGTGTCGAATTTGGCCTCGAGGTCAGAACGCAACGTGCGCCAGTGGGTGACCGCGGCATCCCATTGCTCCCCGCTGGGCGCCATCGGGCGATTTTTCAGGTAGTTGATTGTGGTGTCGTCGACGGCCACCATGCCTGAGCGGGCGCCAGCCTCGATCGACATGTTGCACAAGGTCATACGCCCTTCCATCGACAAGCCTTGTACCGCCGTACCGGCAAATTCAATCGCATGGCCGGTGCCGCCGGCAGTGCCGATGCGGCCAATAATGGCCAGTGCGAGATCTTTTGCACCAACACCGGGCTTGAGCTTGCCGTCCACCCGAATCAACATATTCTTCATTTTGCGGGCCATCAGCACTTGCGAGGCCAGAACATGCTCGACTTCACTGGTGCCGATGCCAAATGCCAGGCAGGCAAATGCCCCGTGGGTGCTGGTATGAGAGTCGCCACAGACAACTGTCATCCCGGGCAGCGTCGCCCCCTGCTCCGGACCAATCACATGGACAATGCCCTGGCGCGGGTCGTTGATGTTGAAGTAAGTGATCTTGTGCTCGGCTGCGTTGGCATCCAGCGTCTCAACCTGCAGGCGCGAGGTCGGATCTTCAATGCCCATTGAGCGGTCAGTTGTGGGGACATTGTGATCAACGACCGCCAGGTTCGCCGACACTCGCCACGGTTTGCGTCCGGCCAGTTTCAGGCCTTCAAAAGCCTGCGGACTGGTCACTTCATGGACCAGATGACGGTCAATATAAATCAGCGCCGTGCTGGCATCTTCCTCATGGACAACATGATCGGCCCATAACTTGTCATACAGCGTCCGGGCCTGGTTAAGCGGACTTGATTGTGAGACGCTGGATTGTGAGACGGACTGTGTACTTGATTTGTTCATTGATTATTTCCACGCAAGAGTCAAAACACCCTTAATCGGGTGAATTCGAGCTGAACCAGCGAGTATGCCATGCGCGGCACCGGCCCTGATTGAGCGGTTTGAGCCGGCCGAGCCGAGATAAGGCGGGCAAAGCCACCGCTTACCTAACGAGCCAAACAGCCGCCGGCCTGTTTTCATATCACGATCGCCACAAACCGACTTCGGACCTCCCGGTGCCCTCAATGCTGCGTTCGTCTTTAACCCGCCAGATCATTCTTATCGTCTTTGCCTGCTTTCTGGCGATTGAAGCTCTGGTGCTGGCGATATCGGCCATAGGCGAGCGGAAACACATTCTGCGTCAGGCGGAAGCCAGTGTGCGGGTCACCGTGCCGGCCCTGGTGTCGAGCGCCCATGCCCAGATTGCCCGGTCGCTCATCAATAGCGACGACGAGGCAATTCGCTACCCGGTCATCGGGATCAGCATTGATGCCGGCTACGGCAGAACCACTCTGTTTGGACAGTCGGCCGGCCTGAGCGAGTACACCGGTTCCACCGGTCGCTATGACCGCCAGGCCAACCACTATGATTTTCATACCAGCCTGAGCGCCCCCGGGAGCTCTGTTGTGCAGAAAATCGGGATCCGGATAGACACCAGTCAACTTAACGCCGACCTGACCGCTTATGTCATAAAGTTGGCCGGTCTGGTTCTGCTGATCGGGATTGGCGTCACTGCGGCGACCGTCCTGGCGCTGCGCCCGATTCTCTTGCGCCCGCTGGCCACTCTGCGCGAAACCATGATGAATGCCCGGCAAGACGATCTTGATGCAATCGAATTGTCCGCAAAAGAAATGGGCCGGACCGACGAGATCGGTGACTTGTACCAGGCCTTTGATGCCATGCTTGGCGCAATTGGTGCCGCCGAAAAAACCAAAATTGAAATCTCCGACCGTTTCCACGGTTTTGCCGACCTGGGCGCCGACTGCTATTGGGAAACCGACCGACGTTTCCGCTTCCGGTTCATTACCGGTGATGTTCAGTCAGTGCTTGGGACCGACGCCGACAGCCTGCTGGGTCATTCATTCATGACCATGGCCATCGCTGATGACTTGCCGCTGTCCGAGCCTGCGATGTGTGCAATGAGTCTGCGCAATATCGGCAGCTGGCAGGGAGACCTGAAAATTATCGGGGACGAGACGGCGCCCCGCAATGTGCGCATTGTCTCCCATCTGATCAAGAACAAGCATGGGTTTGTGACCGGTGTGCGCGGCACCATTACCGACACCACGGCTGAAAGCAATCTGGAGCGCACCCTGGCCCACCAGGAGCTCCACGACAACCTGACCGGGCTGATGAACCGCGCTGAATTCGAACGCCGCCTGAACCGGAAAATGGCCGTGCTGCCGTCGGTCCGCAAACCAGCCTGCGTAATCGTGATCAACCTGGACCGCTTCAAAGTCATTAACGACGCCTGCGGCCATAAGGCTGGCGACCAGTTGTTGCGCCAGATTTCAGAAATGATTCAACAGTCAGTGCGCGACACCGATCTGTTGGCGCGCCTGGACGGCGATACGTTTGCCCTGCTGCTCGACCCCTGCCCGCTTGCCAACGGCTTGCAGGTCTGCGAGAAAATCCGCGCCCGGATCAGCGAGCACCGGTTTACCTGGAAAGATGAAGTCCATTCGATCAGCGCCAGCATCGGACTAGCCGCTATCGACAAGCAAGTCGGGCGCAATGCACAAACGCTTGCCAATGCAGACGCCGCCTGCTTCAAAGCCAAGCAGTCCGGACGCAACAAGCTACAAGTCTTTGACGCCGAAGACGAAACCCTGCTCCGTCGCAACGACGAGGTGCAATGGGTCAGTCAGGTTACCCAGGCTATCGAGGAAGATCGCTTTGTCTTGTTCTACCAGCCAATACAGCCGGTCACCTACAAGCAACCAGGTTACGTGCACTTTGAGGTGTTGATTCGGATGCGTACCCGCGACGATCAGATCCTGCCACCGGGCGCGTTTCTCCCTGCAGCAGAACGCTACGGCCTGATCGAGCGAATCGACAAATGGGTGGTTGGCAAAGTCCTGAGCTGGCTGGAACAACAGTCGGCCGATCCGGATATGCCGCTGGCGGTTTGCGTCAATCTATCTGGCGCTTCAGCGGCAGACCCGGAATTCCAACAGTTCCTGGTGGACTCTATCAAACAGGCCAACGTGAATCCGGCTCATCTTTGTTTTGAGATGACCGAGACCGCGGCGATTCACAACCTCGCCGAGACGGCGGTGTTTTTGCAGACCATGCGAGACCTTGGCTGCCTGATCGCCCTGGATGACTTTGGCACCGGGTTCTCATCGCTTGAGTACATCAAGCAACTACCACTCGATTACATCAAGATTGACGGCGCGTTCATTCGCGACATTGTCAGCAACCAACTGGACCAGGCGCTGGTCCGGTGCGTCGCCGATGTGGCCCGCCACCTGAACGTCAAAACCGTTGCCGAGTTTGTGGAAGACGCCGCCACGCTGCGCATGCTGCATCAGTTGAGTATCGATCTCGCGCAAGGCTATTTCATCGCCAAACCGGCCCCGCTGCCGCTGCTGAGCGAGTTGGTCGCACAAGCGCCCCAGGCGGCAACCGAGGAAGTCAGCGCTCTTTAGGGGCGCGACTCATGCAAAAGCCGGTTGCGAGCAGACCAACAAAAGCGGCGACTCCAGCCCCGTAAAACGCGGCGGCCGGAGAAACCCGAACCCATAAGGCGCTAACCACCAGGCCGCCCAAGGCGCCGCCCAGGCCATAGGCCAGCGTGATGTACAAGGCCTGCGCCCGGGCCTGTTGGCGCGGATCAAACCACTGATGCAGCAACTTCATCACCGCGCTATGGTGCAAACCAAACGTAAAGGCATGCATCACCTGGGCCGCCAGCAAAACACTGAGCATGCCGGTTGAGCCACCAATCAGGGCGAATCGCAGCGCAGCGACCGCGATGCTGAACGCCAGCAAAGCAAGCGCCGAGAATCGGGTGAACAACAGATGCTGGCAGCGAAACAGAACAATCTCGGCGATCACACCCAGCGTCCAGAGCGCGCCAATACTGGTTTTGCTATAGCCGTGCTCTTCGAGGTAAAGCGAATACAACACGTAGTAGGCAGCATGGGCGAAAATCATCAGGAAGTTCGCGACAAAAAACGCCGCGATCCGGATCTCCCGCAAACGGTCGCGCAAGCGAACCAGGCTCACCCTGGGCTGGCCGGCGCCCGCCTCGGCCGAAGCCGGCCAGACGATCACAACCAACAACACCAGAGCCAATGACATCCAGAGCGGCAAGGTATGGGTACCGAGTTTGTCCAGCGCCGGCCCGACCAACGCGACGCCGCCGACGAATCCGATCGAGCCCCAGAGCCGAATCTTGCCGTAAGCGCCCGAGTCACCCTGGGTTGCCGCCAGTGTCCGGGCCTCGCCGATCGGCACTTGAGCCGCACTGACAAAAAACAGGACGGACAACAACAAGGCCACGCCGTAAATGCCCGCATCGGTCGCCCAGGGCAGGACGATAACCGCCAGCAGGGTCAACACACTGCTGACTCGCATCAGGCGGTCAGCCCGCCCCCCGGCATCAGCCAGCCAGCCCCAGAATGGCGGCGCGACAATCCGCATCCATTGCGGCAGACTCATCAGAAAGCCGATTTGCGCGACCGAAAAACCGCCGTCAGCCAGGTACAGGCTCAGGTAGGGAGAGAAAATGCCCACATAGGCGAAATAGGCGAAGAAGAATCCCTTCAGCCGGGTCGCTTCAGCCAACGATCAACCGAGCGGGCGCGAGCCGGCCACCGGCCCCGGGTCAACCTGAACGTCTCCGTTCTGAGCCCGATGGCGCAGCGCATGATCCATCAACACCAACGCCAGCAAAGCTTCGGCAATCGGCGTCGCCCGAATTCCGACACAGGGGTCGTGCCGGCCAATCGTCCTGACCGCAGCAGGCTGGCCGTGAATATCGAGTGATTGTCGCTCGGTGCGAATACTGGAGGTCGGTTTAATTGCCAGCGATACCCGCACCGGCTGACCCGTAGAGACACCGCCCAGCACACCACCGGCATTGTTAGTGGCGAAACCGTCCGGGAAAACCTCATCGCCGTGCGCCGAACCCAATTGATCGACCGCCGCAAAACCAGCGCCGATCTCCACGCCTTTGACAGCGTTTAGCCCCATCATGGCGTGAGCAATATCGGCATCCAGTCGGTCGTAGAGTGGTTCGCCGAGGCCGACCGGCATCTGCTGGGCAATCACCTCGATGCGCGCACCACAGGAATCACCGGCTTTGCGCAACGCATCCATTTTCGCCTCAAGCGCCGTTATGCTGGAGGCATTCGCAGCAAAAAACGGATTGTTCGGCACATGCTCGAAGCCCTCGAACGGGATAGGCATATCGCCCAGTTGCGACATATAGCCATGAATCGTCGTGCCGAATTTAAGCCTGAGCCACTTACGGGCAATTGCCGCTGCGGCCACAGTCGGTGCCGTCAATCGGGCCGACGACCTGCCACCGCCGCGATAGTCCCGAATACCGTACTTATGCCAATAAGCATAGTCGGCATGGCCGGGCCGGAACTGTTGGGCGATTTCGCCGTAGTCTTTGCTGCGCGCATCCTGATTGCGAATCAGCAGTGCAATTGGCGTGCCGGTAGTTTTGCCTTCGAATACCCCTGACAGAATCTCGACCTGATCAGCCTCCTGGCGCTGCGTCACGTGACGCGACGTACCCGGGCGACGCCGGTCAAGGTCTGGCTGAATATCGGCCAGTGACAATGCCATTCCCGGCGGGCATCCATCCACCACACAGCCAATCGCCGGCCCGTGTGATTCGCCGAAGTTTGTCACGGCAAATAGTTGTCCCAATGTGCTGCCAGCCATGCTCAGTTCCCCTGCTCTTGCCACCACGCCAGCCCTTGCTCCAGGCGGGCAATAGCATGCTCTCGGGTCATCCGGCTGAGCATTTGCTCAATAGCCGGCGTCTGCGCGCGCGCAAACATTACCACCCGCAGCGGCAGGCCGAATTGCGGCATCTTGAGTTCAAACTCACCGACCGTCTGCTTGACCAGCGCGGCAATAGCCTCTGCCGACCAGTCCACTTGAGCCAGCGCCTGGGCAAACGCGGCAAGCGCAGCACCCGAGGCCGGCACCGCCTTCTTGGCCAGTTGAGCACTTAACTCGGGCCGGGGCGCAGACCAGTCCGGCGCAATCACAAACAGCGCAACATCATCGGCCAGTGTCTCCAGGGTATCGGCGCGCTCTTTCATCAGACCGCACATTTCAGGCAGTGCGGCGGTGGGCAGCGCGTCGCCCTGCCCGGCCGCCGCCAGCCGGCGTGCCAGACGTGGGCTGACCCAGTCAGCCAGCTGCTGATTGTCAGAGGCTTTCAGGTATTGCTGATTCACCCAGCCCAGCTTGTCATCATCAAACTGGGACGGCGAATGCGACAAATGGCTGCCATCGAACCAGCCGACCAACTGCTCGCGACTAAACAGCTCATCGTCACCGTGACTCCAGCCGAGACGGGCGAGATAATTGATGGTGGCTTCCGGCAGATACCCGGCTTCAGCATAGTGCATGACCGAAACCGCACCATGGCGTTTGGAAAGCTTCTGTCCGTCTTGGCCGTGAATCATCGGCACATGGCCGTAGACCGGGCGAGCCGCGCCGATCGCATCCAGAATATTGATCTGACGCGGCGTGTTGTTCACATGATCATCACCGCGAATAACGTGCGAGATATTCATGTCGGCGTCATCAACCACCACGCAAAAGTTGTAAGTGGGCGAGCCATCGGCACGCGCGATAATCAAGTCGTCAAGCTCGGCATTGGCAATGCTGATCGGCCCTTTGACCATATCGGTCCACTGCACCGCGCCGTCATCCGGGTTACGAAAGCGCACCACCGGTTTGACATCCGCCGGCGGTGTTTTACCGGCCGAGTTCTCAGGACGCCAGCGGCCGTCGTAACGGGCTTTCTCGCCCCGGGCGCGCTGGGCCTCCCGCATTTGCTCCAGCTCGTCCGGGCTGGCGTAACAGAGGTAAGCCTTACCGGCAGCCAGCAACTCGGCGATCACTTCCTGATACCGGGCCAGCCGCCGGGTCTGGTAAAACGGGCCCTCGTCGGGCACGAGCCCCAGCCAGTTCATACCGTCCAGAATGGCTTGCACCGCTGCCGGGGTCGAGCGCTCCAGATCGGTATCTTCGATCCGCAGGACGAACTGCCCGTTGTGGTGACGGGCGTATGCCCAGGCAAACAATGCCGTGCGGGCACCGCCAATATGAAGATAACCCGTGGGGCTTGGCGCAAAGCGCGTTCTTACCGGGCGGTGCTCACCGGTGGCTTGATTCGATCCAGTCATGGCGCAATTGTAGCGCCAGCGGCAAAGCCCACAGGAGCCAGAGCCACTGTGGGTTTGCCGCGGTTAGGTCAGTCCAGCCTCCGAGCGAGCGACTCAGGAATGCGGCGGGGACTCGACCAAACCAGCCGGGCCAGTCTTTAGGATCAGGCTACCGGCATCTCCACCTCCAGCGAAGAGCCGTCTTTGGACATCTGCGGCTTCGCATCGAAGTTCAGTACAAGCCCGGGAGCGTGCGGCACGCCCCGGCCAAAACCAGCCGCCACCGGGGGCAGTCGGTTACCAATTGGGTAAAAACGAGAGAATTCATTCAGCGACGAGGTGGACTCGCCTGGTTTGCCATTTGCCGGCTCGACAGCCGAATCGGAACGGTCGCCACTGCAACTGTTAACGAGCATCATCAGTCCGAGCGCCAGCACGAGCAGACCTGCACATCGCCAGACCATATTCATCGCTGACCACCGGGGCAGCACTGAATGCCGATGGGGGCGGACCACGATTCTGAGTCAGAGCGAGCCAATCCGAGCGAGTATTGGTTACGCAGCAATTTAATTTTCAACAAAGCTAAAAACACCTAAAAAAGGTCCGACTCACCCCGATTTAGTGCCAGTCAAAACCGGAAACAGCAGTGGTCGAGGGGGGATAATCAAGTGTTTGTGGCAAAATTGCTTCGCTGCGTCGATTCAACGGCAGATAAGCCGGATCAATGGTCTGAACAAAGCCGTGATTGCCGGCTTGTTTTTGCTTTCAACCGGGCCACCGGCCAGATCGGAAGCGGAAGCTCAGCAGCAGCAGCAGCAGCCAATGCCATGCAGGCGTTGGGCGGTTAGCTCAGTGGTAGAGCACTGCCTTCACACGGCAGGGGTCACTGGTTCGAACCCAGTACCGCCCACCAGAAAAGTTTATTAAATCAGCGAGTTATAGGACATGAAAAATTCAATCCCAACTCAGCGTGAACTCTCCGTGAACTAATCGAATGGATATTCACGAAGCCACTAAAAGAGCCATGACGACTTTCGACGAGCTATTCAAAGAGCAACCGTTTTCCAACATAGCTCTCGAAGAGTTCGACTACGACGACGCGACCCATGAATTTCTAATCACTGTGGGGTTTGAACGCAACCGAAAGGCGTTGCCAGGCGATGGGCCTCGTATCGCCAACCCGTTTGGAGACACGAGAGTCAAACGCGAGTACAAGATTGTTCGAGTAAGCGATAACACCGGACAAGTGCTATCGATTAAGAATCGACCCAACGCTTGAGAGGTCGAATTTCAGAACTGGTCATCGATACGAACCTCTTGGTAGTGTTGGTGGTAGGCGGCTTCGATGAATCGCTGATCGATGTGCACAAGAGAACTCGAAAGGTTTATTCAGTAGATGACTACCGATTGCTAAAAAATACCGTCTCTGGGTTCGAAACAATATTAGTAACGCCCCACGTGCTTGCGGAAACATCCGCATTGTTGAATCAAATGGGGGAGCCTAAGCGAACGGCACTCGCCGCGCACTTTGCCGCCCTAGTTCAGGGACTAAGCGAAGCACCAGTTTCCTCAAAAGACTTGGTTGCACGGACCGAGTTTGTGGCGCTGGGCCTTGCAGACGTGGGCCTATTGGAAAAATGTGAATCTGCAGACGTTGCGCTTATTACAGCGGATCTCGACTTGTATTTAGAAGCCTCAAAGACGAACCCGAACGTGCTGAATTTTAATCACTTACGCGCGGCCGCAATGTACTCGTGAAGCCTTTAAGTCGCCTCCCCATTCGCAAACGCATCTTGCAGTGCCAGCACCCAAGCATCCCGATTATTCTCGTCAACATCCTGCACGCTAGCACGGTCAATCGCATGGGTGTGAACTGGCTACTCAATCGACAATGATGACTTGTTTTTTCTCGTGCGTTTGGCGCGTCTATTCCAGCGCGCCTATCTTTCGACCATAACATTCCGACAGAACCTTGTAAGGACCGAAACGATGGCAACAAATCACGACCACCATCTGGCGCGGCAAGCACTGTACATACAGAGGCGGGATCAGGCCGAACGGAGGTTCGAAACGACATTTCACCATCGTGAGTCTAAGCCGTTCGATTTTCAGCAGTTTCGGTTTTCACAATTAAATTCAACCGGGATGGCCCCCTGGGTTTCGTTCGACAGGAGAGCACGAGCCGTCGTGGAGCGGTGCTATCTCCAGCGATACCGTGAAGATAATCCTATTCCGTACTTTCATTGGGTATCTATGGCACAACCTAACGCCTTTGCATCCACCGATGGAGAGTTCGACATCGTCGCCTTCAGCAAAGAGATGTGGCTCGCAGTGTTTGGCAGCGTCAATGCGCTGTTCGCACATCCTAAAGCGTTCGCGAGCGTAGGCAATGTCGAACTTGAGTCACCTCCAGCCAACCCTGGCACCAGCATGTTAGGTGGTAAAGGCTCAATAGAAAGCCTACGATTTCCAAATTGCCCTGTCCGACTTCAGGTGGCCTCCCAAGTAATAATTGATTTAACCGACTTCCTGATAGAGCACGAGTTGCAGCACTTACTGCGCGGCCACGCAGGCTACATGAACGCACAATACTCGCTGCCAGCAAGTATTCATCTCCCATCAAATGCAATAGACACGGCACTAAATGGGCTTCCGATTTCCATGTTTCATCAGGCTGTGGAGACACAGGCTGATGGCCCGGCATTGACAATTTGCATCAAACATGCACTGTTTGATCACTATCCAAGCCGCGACAAATTGATTCAAGCCGGGATGCCCGGAGAGATCTATGACGAACTGAAGCAGACGATCAGGCCAGATCAGAAAACGCGGATTTACTGGTTCTTCGTAGCGCTTCATATTTTCTTCGGAGTCTTGAGCAGAGAGCGTGGGATGGTGAAACTCGGCGCGCGAACCCATCCGCCTTCGTGGGCGCGCGGTCTGATGGCATCAACAACACTAAAAGCGACCTTGATTAACAACAATGAACTGCCCGATTGCCGTGACGATATTGGCCGTCTGAATGGGCTAGCAATGGGCCGCACGGCTGAAGCCGCACGCGCAGCATTCGTCGGTGACGGGATCGACTACTCGCCAGTGTTACCACCGGAGGAGTTCTCCATCCCGTACTATGAGACTATCGGAAACGTTCTTGCGAAGCTGCAACCCGAGTTCGAACGCCATCAACGCGATTCATCGGAATATCATGTGTGAAGAACTGCCCTACGAGGCACGCTCAAACCTAACATCGCTTGGTTACTCCACGAATATCTGATGCACCTGTCACGCGCTTTCGCTCACCCCAACGTTGGCTGCCGTGACCTTCGTGCTCGCCCTCGCACGAATCCATTTTTTTTTAAGAACGCTGCCCAATGAATGACAAGTCCGAATCGAAACCCCTTTCGAAGTATCGATGGGTACTCCGCGAAATTCCTAGTTTTACTAACATTCTATTCTTTCTCGTCGGATTCGCTAATCTCATCATTGGAACGATTTCGGCATTTAATGGATCTTCGGCGATAGCAGCAACTTCGTTAACTGGGGGGCTGATTCTTCTTTTTGCCGCAACGATCGACCGTTTCGAGTCACTAAAGGGGCTCGGTGTTGAAGCAAAAACCAGGGCTCTTGATCATAAGCTAGCTGAAGCCGACGATGCGCTGCGAAACCTTCGCGAAATCACTGAAGTTACTGGCGCCGCTGTTGTCGATTTACACACTAAAACTGGTCGGATAACTTCAGGCACCGAACCCCGCAAAGCGATCGAATTCACTGACAGAATCCGAAAGATGCTACTCAGCCAAGGCTCCGATGAGCGAACTATCGACAAAGTCTTACGCCCATGGGCGCAAACACTTTGCTTTGATATGGCCATGAAGCAGATTCTAAAACTATTCAAATACTTGAATGGATGTAAGGAAGGGATGCAAGCTGAGCGAGATCTGATTCCACAACCTATAAAGCCCGACGACAACTATTTCTACAATCTTACCGAGAAAATTGACGGGATTAACCACCTTCAGCAATCTTTGGCAGTCAGGGTCCGCCAGCTTGAATTAGAGGACTATCCAGAAAAATTCGAAGAACTCTTCGTTGATCTGTCAGCTGGGCTCGTTGTTGACGTGCCTGAAATCGATTTTGATGTCGTCGAGACGATCCGTCTTGAGGCAGCCCGCTTCTTTCCTGGTATGCGTTCACTACGAGACAGCAAGATGTTAAAAGAGCGAGAGCTTTGGCTTGCGGAGCTTGGTGGTTAATGCGGCTGGAGGGTATAGGTTTAACCCTAATGGGCTTGAATTACTGAAGTTTTTCAAACACCAAATGGCACCCGTCGCACGATCGCCCGCGCCGAAGAGTGCCTCACCACGCGAAACGTGGCCCGTGACCGCAGCATGGGTAGAAGCGTTATAGCGAAGATTTCCATAACGACTTAAAACCAAGGGTATGCTGCAGCTTGCTCGCCCTGGCTCGGAGGTTCGGTTAGCTACTTGTGCCCGCGTACTTGTAAAGGCCGCGCCAGTCGAGCACGCCCGCACCAAAGTCGAGGCGACACTTAGACTCGATGCCGTCTACTTCCCAACCTTCTCGCGTGAAAATCTGTGGGCCTGAATTTCCATTAAGGTAGGCGTATTCAATCGTGTCGACTTGGGCAGGAGATGCCGCCAAATACCACTCGGATTCGCTGTATGTATCCTGACGTTCCCCCTGCTGGGTGCTCGGCTTGAATTGGAGATATTCACTATGCCGCCCGTTGTTCGTAGAGGGCTGGCGGCTCGTAATTCAGTGAGCTGTGGGTGTAATCCCCCCGCTTTTGCGAGAGCCAGTAAGTAGAAACTGCTACGCTGCCGTTTGCAGCAGGTATCTTGGCGGCACGCCTCCTATCGCCATGTTCGGCCGTTCATTGTTGTAGCGCCATAGCCATTCGGTCGCCAGCGCCTGGGCTTGCCCAACCGATTCGAACTCATGAAGGTCCAGCCATGCCTTCACCTGGGCCGGCTTCAATGCTGAAAGTTTGACGCGCCCGATCGGGTCATCGAAGACATACCGCTTGAACCGCGACTCCGCGTCGGAGGCCTTGCGGTCCCGCCCGTACGCAATCGCTGTATTCACATAGGCCTGGCAGGCGTCTGATACCGTTTGAGCGGCCCCATCATGGGTCATTCCGAGCTGATGCCCGCGAAACCATTTGGTGGCGTCTTTGATGGCCTCGCTGAACTGTTTCGATCGCGTCAGGGATGAATAGTCAACCAGGCGCTCGCAACTCAGTTTCCCGGTGCCAGGCTCACGATATCGAGTCCACCAGGTGCCTAGTGTCTCGGCTGTTCGACGGTAGCCAATCGAGCAGCCGGTCGAATGTCGCTGCTAGTGGATAGCACCGCCGACCGGCACCTTTTTGCGTCCGGAAACGGTTTCCAGACTCATACGGCAGGGGTCCTTGCGTGAACTTTCCGTGAACTAACGCTATAGACGCCCGTGGGCGCCATGGACCAATAATACGCCAACTCAATGACTTAGAAGCACGCAGTGGAAACCAGTGGGTGGAAAATCCGGATTCACACGGCAGGGGTCACTGGTTCGAACCCAGTACCGCCCACCAACAGCCGGTTGCGTTGAACCACCGGGGGCTTCAATGCCCTGCCAGAGCCCGAATCCTAGTTCTCAAACTGTGGCAAGCCCGCGCGCATGTACAAAATGATGCGCCACAGCTCTCCCGGTGTCATCGATTCCTTGAACGCCGGCATTGCGGTCTCAAACGGTACGCCCCCTTCAGCGATCGACCACAACAGGTAACCGTCTACGGCGGAGGGTCGTTGCACCAGATACGCTACCAGGGCCGGTGACGGGCTGAGCGCTTTGCCGACCTCGCCGTCGCCCATGCCGTCAACGCCATGACATTGCGCACAGTTTTCCTGATATAAAACGGCGCCGGCTTTGAGGTTTGCCGATGTTGCGATCACCGGATTGAGTGCGGTCTGGTACTCCGGCGGCGTGCCCTGATGCATGAACGTCCAGTGTCTGTGCATGCGCTGGCTTTGCTCCGGCCCCATACTTCCTTTGGTCCACCGACCCCGTTCTGACCGTACAGGGTCCCATCGGTCATCACAGCAGGCTGCCGGATCCAGCGACTGCGCCTGGACTTCGGCAACGCCAAACGATGACGCCAGCACAACGGCTGCGCCAAACGCCAGAAAACGCCAATCGGTCTTGTTCATGTGATCTCCGCCTCAGGATAGGGTTCTTACTTTCAACCCTACTCAAGATCAAGCGGCGCGGTTTGACTTGAATCAAGACCGCACCGGCTAAATCCGTCGCCGCAAGCTCAACCGCTGATAGTTCGCTTTGCATCACCGGCGCTGAAACCCCTTGTCGTCAGCATTGAAGGAGCTGTCAGCGACGCTCGGTTTCCCGATGCAGCCACGCCAGAAACGCCTGCACCGGCGCCCGCTTTGCATGGCGCGCCGGATAAACCGCGAAATGGGCTTTCACGTTGATGGCCCGATCTCTCCCAAAAACCGGTTTCAGTTTTTTCTCCGCCAGATACTGCCGGGCCATCGTCGCACTCTCCAGTGCGACACCCAGACCCTGACTGGCCGCATCAAGAGACATCTGAGCCCGGTCGAACCGCACCGCAAACCGGTCGGGCGCACGCATGACGGCGAACTTTGCCAGCCAGTCCGGCCACTGAACGACACTGACGTTGCTTTGAATAAGCGGCACATCAAGCAGTTGCTCGACCTGCTTCAAGCGGTGTTGACGGATGAACGCCGGGCTGGCGAGTGGCATGATTTTTTCTTCAAACAACGGCTTGACCATCAGGTCCGGCCAACGCGGCTCACCGTAGCGAATATCTATATCGGCCTGGCGCAGGGCGAAATCACTGTGGGTGTGTGCGGCGGACAGGTTCAGTGTGATTTCCGGGTGCGCCTGGGCAAACCCGCTCAGGCGCGGCATCAGCCAGAGACTGGCGATACTGGGGGCGGAATGAACATACAAGCTGTTGCCGGCGCCTTGTTGCAAGTCATCCGTCGCAGACACAATTGCCGCCAACGCGCCCTCGACTCTTGACAGATACATTTCGCCAGCCGGGCTGAGCCGCACGCCGTGGGCGTTGCGCTCAAACAGACGAACCCCGAGCTGCGCCTCCAGCCGGGCCACCTGATGACTGATTGCCGAAGCGGTCAGGTTCAGCTCTGTTGCCGCCAGTCCGAAACTGCGCCGACGGGCAACAGCCTCAAAGGCGAGCAGGTTGGCAACCGGCGGTACTGGAGCCATACGGCGTTCTCGTAGTTAGATGACAGATCGTCATCTTAAGCTGACAAGGATTCTCTTGCCATCACCTTAGTCCACCCGCAGGATTCATTTGATAAACAAAACAAACCGGAGACATTTCCCATGCTGCTCAAAGACAAGATTGCCGTCATCACTGGCGGCGCCGGCCCCAGGGGACTGGGGTTCGCCACCGCCCGGATGATTGCGGCGCAAGGCGCAACGGTTGCCATACTGGACCTGGCCGGCGCCGATCCATCGGCAGCCGCAGCCGTATTAGGGGATGGCCATCTGGGCCTGGTCGCTGACGTGACCGACAAAGCGGCCTGCGACGCGGCGATAGGCACGGTGCTCGGCGCGTTTGGCCGGGTGGATGTGCTGGTCAATAACGCCGGCATCACACAGCCTCGCAAGACTACCGACATTACCCAGGCAGATTACGATGCGGTACTGGACGTGAGCCTGCGCGGCACGCTGAATATGTCCCAGGCGGTCATCCCGGCAATGCAAAAACAGCAACAGGGTTCGATCGTCTGCATCTCGTCGGTCTCGGCGCAACGCGGCGGCGGCATCGTCGGCGGCCCCCATTACTCAGCGGCCAAGGCCGGCATTCTGGGACTCGCACGCGCAATGGCCCGTGAACTCGGCTCGGATGCTATCCGCGTCAATTGCGTGACTCCCGGCCTGATTGATACCGACATCACCAAGGGCAAGCTCAACGACGAGCAAAAAGCCGAGTTCGCCCAAATTGTGCCGCTGGGCCGGCTGGGCGCGGCCAAAGACATTGCCGGGGCTTGTGTCTTCCTGGCCAGTGATCTGTCCGCCTATTGCACCGGCATCACGCTGGACGTCAACGGCGGCATGTTGATCCACTAAGCCATGATGATCAAAGACAGCGATCTCGCCCGCCTTGCTCACAGCGCTTACCGGATCAGGCGTTACGCGCTCCGCATGGGCGAAGTACAGGGGCAAGGCTATATCGGACAAGCGCTAGGCTGGGCAGATGTACTGGCCGTCGCCTATTGCCACGCGATGACCTTGCGTGCCGAGCAGCCGCAATGGGAAGGCCGCGACCGCTTTCTGTTGTCGCACGGGCATTACGCCATTGCCTTGTATGCCGCGTTGATTGAGGCCGGTTTCCTGGCTGAGTCAGAATTGGCGAGCTATGGCAGTGACCACAGTCGCCTGCCGATGTCAGGCATGGCCACTTACACCCCGGGGATGGAAATTTCCGGCGGCTCGCTTGGCCACGGCTTGCCCATCGCCGTCGGCATGGCGCTGGCACTGACCCAAAAACAGAATCCGGCATTCATTTACAACTCAATGTCCGATGGCGAACTGGATGAAGGCTCTACCTGGGAAGCCGCCATGGGGGCCAGCCATCACCAACTGGCCAACCTGATCTGTCTGGTGGACATAAATAATCAGCAGGCTGACGGCCCCTCAGGCAAGGTGTTGGGCTTTGAACCATTGGCCGAGAAATGGGCCGGCTTCGGGTGGCATGTCCAACGGGTAGACGGCAATGACCTGGCTGCTGTGGTTGAGGCATTTGATACCGCACGGGCGCTGACCGAAGCAAAACCGAGAGTGATCCTGTTTGAAACCTTGATGGGCAAAGGTGTGCCGTTTCTGGAACAACGCGAGAAAAATCACTTCATTCGGGTTGATCCGCCTGAATGGCAATTAGCGCTCGAGATTCTGGATCAGTCTCAGCCGAAAAACGCCCAAACAGGCGGCCAATGATGAATGATGTCACTGACAAGAAACCGCGACTGACGACCTCGGCCATGATCGCGTCAATTGCCTCCGAAGGGCAACGCGTCAAAGCTGCGCCGTTTGGCAAGGCTCTGGTTGAATACGCCGCCGACAATCCCGGAGTGGTCGGCCTGACTGCCGACCTGGCCAAGTACACCGACTTGCATCTATTTGCCCAGGCCTACCCCGCGCGTTTTTACCAGATGGGTATGGCCGAACAATTACTACTGGCTGCCGCCGGCGGAATGGCCAAAGAAGGACTGACCCCTTTTGCCACCACTTATGCCGTTTTTGGCACCCGTCGTGGCTATGATTTCATTCATCAGGTCATCGCAGAAGAAAATCTCAACGTCAACATCTGCTGCGCCCTGCCCGGACTGACAACCGGCTACGGCCCCAGCCATCAGGCCACCGATGATCTTGCGATGATGCGTGCCATACCGGGGCTCACAATCGTTGACCCCTGCGACGCGCTGGATATTGAACAGGCAGTGCCGCAGATTGCCGCCCACGAAGGCCCGGTCTATATGCGCTTGCTGCGGGGCAACGTCCCCCTGGTCCTTGACGAATACGACTACAAATTCGAGCTTGGCAAAGCCAGTCTGTTGCGCGACGGCGCGGATGTGCTGCTGATTGCCAGTGGTTTTATGACAATGCGTGCGCTGGAGGCAGCCAAAACCCTCCAGGCTGACAACATTGAGGTTGCGGTAATGCATTGCCCGACGATCAAGCCGCTGGATGAGGCAACGATTATCAAGGCGGTGCAACATAGTCCCCGCCTGGTTGTTGTTGCCGAAAACCATTCGGTCGTTGGCGGTCTCGGTGAGGCTGTTGCGAGCACACTGATGCGCAACAGGATTCAGCCCGGCGGGTTTCAAATGGCCGGGTTGCCTGACCAGTTCCTGGATGCCGGCGCGTTGCCTACTTTGCATGACAAGTACGGCATCAGCGAGCAAGCGCTGGCCAGCCGGATCCGGGGCTGGTTGACTTAACGCTGCGGCATATCCTTGACCGAGTACCCAAGGCTGTAGGTCGCATCAGGTGGAACCGGCAAGACCGTCTGATTCCACTCCAGCCAGTCGCGACGCATCTGCTGCAGCCGCGCTGGATCTCTGGCAGCGAGATTGGCGCGCTCACGAGCGTCGGACTCAATGTCGAATAAATACTCGTTGTCATCGACCTTCAGATACTTCCAGTTCTGCGAGCGCATCGCGCGCTGTTCGCGATAGTTCATGCGCCAGAACAATAACCGGTCAAACGCGGTTTCAGGATGATGCAGATTGGACAGTAACGACACGCCATCCAGCGGAAAATCAGGGTGAGGCTGTCCTCCACCCAGTGCCAGCATCGTCGCTGACCAGTCCATAGTCATACATAGCTGCGAACTGACCGTGCCCGCCGGAATCTGTGCCGGCCAGTGAGCGATCCAGGGCACCCTGATTCCGCCTTCGGTCAAATCCATTTTGCCGCCGACCAAGGGCCAGTTGTCCGAGAACCGCTCGCCACCGTTATCGCTGGTAAAAACCACCAGCGTATTGTCGAGTAGTGATTCACGACGCAGCGTATCAAGAATCTGTCCGATCCCTTCGTCCATATGGTGAATCATCCGTTGATAGCGATGAATATTGCCGCCATCCAGATGAAACAGATTCGCGGCAACCTCTGCCGACACGTCGGCATCGTCGCGAGTTTCCCAGGGCCAGTGCGGCGCCGTGTAGTGCAGACTCAGAAAAAACGGATTGCCTTGTCTTGCCTGCGGCGCTTTGCGCTGGAGGTAGTCAACCGCTTTGGTAGAAAAAACATCGGTCAGATAACCGATTTCATGATGCTCTTGCTCACCGGAAAACAAGTCGTGATCGCCGCTCGGTGAGCGATGGGTAAAGTAGTCAACGCCACCGGCCATAATGCCAAGGTACTCCTCGTATCCCGAGCGTAGCGGCCCAAAATGCGGCGGATACCCCAGATGCCATTTGCCGATCAGGGCGGTGGCATAACCGGCCGCCCGCAATTGCGATGGCAAGGTGGGAATGTGCGGCGGCAAGCCCAGGGTATCGCTGCCCTTCGTCTTGCTGTTGATGGGCTCCTCCAGCGCGCCACGCAAGCGGTACTGGTAACGCATGGTCATCAGTGCAAAACGGGTTGGCGAACAAACCGGCGAATTGGCATAACCATCGGTGAAGCGCACGCCGCCCGCGGCAAGGCGGTCGATGTTGGGCGAGACAGCGCCAAAACGGGCGTCTCTGCCGTTATAGCAGCCCAGGTCGGCGAAGCCGAGATCGTCTGAAACGATATAGATAATATTGGGGCGTGCCGCACTGGGTTTCGCTGTATCGTTCAAAAGTCTGGTCTCCCGCTCAATGGCGCGATTGATTGTGGCCCGCTAAGCGCATGACTGGCCATTCTTCTGGCGACCCCCTGCGGAACTGACACGCATGAGGCTCGCCGCCTGCATCGCATCGTACCTGTTTGCCAATAATGGCAACCGCCCTCGCCTGCTGACCCGGGCGCTTGAGCCAGACGCGACCGTCACGCCTGAGGTGCAAACCGATCAAATCATCACGATTGCCGAGATGATTTGTTTGCCGCCCCGGTAGGCGCCGCCGGTTCTGAACTGGTTGGGCGGTTTGTCTTATCCGTGGTGTTCGATTGAGCGGCTTTGGTTCTGGTGGCACGACGCCTGGCCTGCCCGACAACCAGACGAGCTTTCCGGGGAGCTGCCGCCCAGATACAGAGTAATGACACGATAGCGAAGCCACCGGACATCCAGAACGCCACGGTATAACTCCCACTGACGTCGTGTATCCATCCGGTCAGCCAGGAGCCGGCAGCCGCCCCGAACGCGGCACCAACATTCAGGAATCCGAATATGGCACCAAAGTGCCGGCCCTGGAAGATCTCGGCAGGAATGGCACCGTAGTTTGGCGTAAGACTGTACCCGAGCAAGCCCTGCGACAAAATCACCAGTGCCAGCCAGGCAGAACCCGATCCCGGGTCAGCCTGCATCATCAACAACGCGCCGTAACAGACCACAAAACCGAGGCACCCGATTGAATAGCCCCATTCGCGTCCGATCTTATCGGACAACGATCCAAACCCGATTTGTGCGACAACCCCGAACAACGGGACCAGTCCGAGCGCCAGCGCCGCCTGCGAGGCTGAAAACCCCTGGTCAATGATGTATTGGGTCTGATGCACCACCACCGTGTACCAGGCAAACATCGCGGTTGAAAAACCCACAAACAACAACCAGAAACGTCTGGTTCGGACGGCCCTGGACAGCGTCCAGGTGGTAGCGGCCCACTCGGCGTCAACAATCGTATCGAGCGGCTCGCGCCGATTACCGCTGGCGTCCAGCGCATCGGGGTCGATGCCATCAGGATGCTGACCGACTTCCTGCGGCCGTTTGCGCTGAAAGATGATGTTCAGCGGCACAACCACCGTCAGCAAGATGACAACCAGCCCCCAACAGGCCAGCCGCCAGCCATGCTGATCGATAATCCACTGCATTGACGGAAACATCAGGATCGAACCGACACCAACGCCTGAGAAAGCGATGCCAACCGCTAGTCCACGCCGGGCGACAAACCAGTTTGGCAAAAATACCGAATGACCAATATAGGCCATAGCAGTTGAGCCGCCGACCACCAGCATGCCCAGCGAGACATATAAATGCCAGGGTTCCGTCATGACGGTCGCGCTGGCCAGCCCGGCACTGCTCATGACCGCCCCGCCGGAAATCACCACTCGCGGACCGTAGCGGTCGAACAGAATGCCGATAATCGGGGCATAGACGGTGGCCACCAGGAATCCAATCGAAAACGCGGCTGCGGTAACACCTCTATCCCAGCCAAATTCCTGCAATAGCGGCGGGTATAGCAATGAAAACCCTGTCCGGACGTTGACGCCGACCGCCAGGGTCACAAATGCCACCGCTACGACGATCCAGCCGTAGTAGAAAGGCATTCTCTGGAGGCGTGCAGACCAATTCAAAACTGGGGTTTGCCTGGTCAGTCTAGCGGCCAGGCACCACCGGTGCCAGTCGCGATAAAGCTCGGGTTAAGCTCTCCGCCTGCGCCGTAGGTCAGGCGTGATCCGTCGAGGCGGCGTACCGAGCCGCCGGCGATTTCCAGCACGGCTTGTCCGGCGGCGGTATCCCATTCGCAGGTGGGCGAATGACGCGGATAACAATCGGCCGCACCTTCAGCCAGGCGACAAAATTTCAGCGAACTGCCAGCCTGATGTAACTGGTGCGGCTGGATCGCTTCGATGAACCGGCGGGTCTCCTCGCTCAGATGATTCTGGCTAGCCAGCAGGCGAACCGGCGTGGCGAACCCGCCTGCCGGTAAGCGTTCCGGGAACGAAGCCGCCTGCAAAGCCACCATCGTGCCGGATGAGCGGGCAAACGAGCCTACCGACTCGATTGCCCAGTAGAGCTGGTTCAATGCCGGCGCGGCGACCACCCCCACTACCGGCAAACCACCGACGACCAATGCAACATTGACCGTAAACTGATCTGTCCGGTTAATAAACTCGCGGGTTCCGTCGAGCGGGTCGAGCAGCCAGAACGGCTTTTCCGGATGTCGGTGAGCAAAAGACTCCGACGCCTCCTCGGTCACAATGGGAAGGTCAGGAAAACACTGCCGTAACCGCTCTACCAACAAAGTGTTCGCCAGGATATCCGCTTCGGTTACCGGGGAATCATCCGACTTGAGCGAGACGGCGACCGGCTCGGCACGACGGTAGACATCCATAATCAGACGTCCGGCGTCATCGACCATCATCAGCAACTCGTCGAGATGCCGATGAACCGATTCAAGCAAGGCTGCATTCGATAATGAGGAAGGCGTGGGCATAGGCAGTCCGGGAAAACCAGCCGGCCACTCTAACAGGTTCCACGGACTCTACGTTAAGAGTTGATAAAGCATTGCGTCAAGGCAGCATATCTGCGCCCATGAAAAAGGGCTGGTGTCCTTCGGCACCAGCCCTGTGTAGGTGCCCGGTATGCGCTCCGAGCCGGCGTTGACACTGTCTGTTACGGCCCGCTTCGAACCGTTTGGACAGTGCCCAGTTGCTTATAGGTGTCTTCGCCGGCGCAAAAGGTTCAATCCCCATAAATGTGGGGCACTCTGTGAACGATGTACTTGGACGAAGCGACTCATTTCGGTACAAAATGATGCAGTCACGCTACTAAAAGGGAGAACCAGTGAAAAAGTTCATTATTGGCGCTTTGATCGCCACCACCGCAACCTGGGCGCAAGCCGATGATTTCTCGGACACCCTCGAGAACGCCAAACAGGCCTATGCCGAGGGTGATATTGGCGGGGCCAAAGAAGAACTCGCCTATGCGAGTCAATTGCTTGGTCAGATGCGGGCCAAACAGCTTGAGTCGTATCTGCCGGAAGCTCTGGACGGCTGGACGCGTAAGGAAAACAAAAGCAGCTCGAATGCGGGTGCCGCCATGTTCGGGGGTGGCACCGCCGCCAATGTGGAATACCGACGGGGTAAGGACAGAGTCAAGATCAACCTCGTCACTGACTCGCCAATGCTTGCCTCGATGGGCATGTTGTTTAACAACCCGGCTCTGGCTGGCACACAAGGCACGATGAAGCGGATCAATCGCCAGAAAGTCCTGGTCAAGAAGAACGGCGCAATCACAGCGATGATCGACAAGCGCATCATGGTTGAAGTGTCAGGCCGAGCACCGGCTGAGGACATTGAGGCCTACTTCAAGGGCATCGACATCAAAGGGCTGAAGTCCTACTGATTACCACGCTTCACTACAGACGAACGGCCCGGCTGGCAGCATTCGAATACGCATGCTGCCAGCCGGGCCGTTTGCATTGCTAAACCGTGACATGGTCACAACAAGACCGCTATAAAATCTGCGACAGAAACTCACGGGTGCGCGGATCACTTGCCTGCTCAAAGAACGAATCCGGTGGCCCATGCTCAACGATCACGCCCCGGTCAGTGAAGTAAACATGGTCTGCGACCTCCCGGGCAAAACCCATCTCATGAGTGACCAGCAGACAGGTCATGCCTTCAGCGGCCAGATCCTTGATTGTGACCAACACTTCTTTGACGGTTTCCGGGTCGAGCGCCGCGGTCACCTCGTCAAACAACATCACCTCAGGGTTCATCGCCAGTGAACGGGCAATCGCAACCCGTTGTTGCTGCCCGCCCGACAATTCGCCGGGATAACTGTCTTCTTTGCCATGCAGGCGGACCTTGGCCATGAGTTCGCGAGCGCGTGCCTCGACCTGGGCCGGGTCTTGCTTGAGCACCAGGACTGGCGCCATCATGACGTTCTCAAGGGCTGTTTTGTGCGGAAACAGGTTGTATTGCTGAAAAACCATGCCAACTCGTTTGCGCAATTCGAGTTTGTCGAGCGCCGGGTCGTTGACCTCGATGCCAGCCAGCGTGATGGACCCACTCTGAATATCGTTCAAGCCGTTGATGCAACGGATCAGCGTGGACTTTCCCGAACCAGAGGGTCCGATGATACAGATGACCTCCCCTTTCATGACGCTGAGACTGACGCCTTTCAGGACCTCCAGGTCACCGAACGATTTGTGAACGTCAGTAATCGCGACGATCGGTTGATCTGATGTCCAACTCATTGGGGTGTCCTATAGTTTGACTGCAAAACGCCGCTCAAGGGCAACAGTCATGCGTGCAATCGGGTAGCAATAGCAGAAGAAGATCAGCATCACAAAACCATAGAACGGCACCAGCAACTCCGGGTGGTTGTCTTCTGCCTCAATGGCCTGACGAGACAGGTTCAGAACTTCTTCCACACCCAGAATCGAGACCAGCGGCGTCGCCATTGTCAGAATCGCATACCAGTTCATCCAGGGAGGGATCATCCGTTTGAAACACTGCGGAAGGATGATCCGCCAGAGCGTCTGACGCCGGGTAAACGCAAGACTCTCAGCCGCCTCCCACTGTGCAGTTGGAACGGAGTTGATCGCCCCGCGAACGATTTCGGCAATGTTTGCCATGATGGGCAAGCCCAGGCCAATCACCGCTTTAATCCAGTCAGGGATCGGCACGATCAGTCCAAACACCGAGACTTCAAACGGAAACGACAGCATCACAATAAACAGCAATACCAGCCATGGCGAATTACGAAACAACTGGGTAATAAACCAACTGGGTTTTTGAACCCACCGGCTCTTTGAAATCTGACCCAGCCCAAGCAAAACGCCGGCAAGCGTACCGGTCAGCATTGCCAGAAAACTGATCAATACATTAAAAAGAAAGCCGCTGAACACCAGAAAAGGCATCCAGCGAAACAAGGCATCGACCGCCTGTACTGTCGTGACCCGCCCCCCTTGCGCCTGGGCAATACCGCCCGACAACACCAGCCCGACCAGCAGCAGCGCCGGTAACCAGGGCGGAATCTGAGCCAGCCAGTGCGAGAACCCCAGCGGACGCACCGCACCAGCACCAGGCCGGAACGGAAGCAACACGGCCAATCCGCCCGGCGGCGATACACCAACCTCGGTGGTGACGCCGGGCAGATGCGCCCGGGGAATCGGGCGTCTCATGAACCATACCCCGGCACGCGCATCGATCGCTCCCAGCGGTTCATGCCCATCACGAGGATACCGACCAGACCGATATACACGACAAAAAGCGCCAGCATCATCGGGTTCTGCGCCGACGGATAATCGTTGTAAATCGTGATGGCCTGGTAGAGAAACTCAGGCACTGCGATAGCAAACGCCTGGGTGGTGGTTTTGACCAGGTTAACCAGATTGTTATTAAGCGCCGGCAGACTGACCCGAAACGCCAGCGGCAAAACGATGTGCTGATAACGCTGCAGGCGGGTCAGCCCGAGTGAGTCCGCTGCCTCCTGGGTTGACTCGGGAACCGCTTCAATTCCGGCACGGAAAATCTCAACATTGAAAGCGCCGGCAAAAAAGCTCAGCGAAATGATCGCCCAGCCGACATTGGAAATGATCGGGATTTCCAACCAGCCATCCGGGCTGTATGTCGGGGTGTAGCGGCCTAACGCAAAGTAGAAGAACAAGTGTTGAACAAACGGCGGCGTATTACGAAAAAACTGTATGTAGCCGCTCACGCTGAGCCGAACCAGCTTGCTCTTTGCCCCTTGCAACCAGGCCCCGATCACGCCGATCAAGACGCTCAGGAGTACGCAGATAACTGACAGTTTAATGGTCATCCACAAACCACTAACGACTTTATCCCACTGGTTCTTCTGGTAAAAGAAGATGAAGTTCCAGGTGGGATAGTCGTCGGCCAGTTGCCGAAAATACTCCTGAAATGCGTCAAGCATCAGCGCAGCGCCTGGCTGATTACTTCTTGCTGCTTAACCAGTCTGCGAGTCTTTCTTGTTCCTTGACCAGGAACCCGCTTGCCTGAATACCGGCTTCTTTTTCCCAGGCGATCAACTGACCAGACTGCAACCAGTTGAAAGAAATACCGGACATAAACTGACCGAAGATGCAGTCTTTTTCTGCCAGCGGTACTGCCAGCCCCCACGGATTGTCGTCTTCAGTCTGCAACGGCATTTCGTAGTCGTTGTAATTGCCCGAAGCAAGGTCAGCACCGATTGAACTGTCGTCATAGACCCAGGCGATGCATTTCTTGTCACGTAAGGCCTGCTTGGCCTCCGCGTTACCGGTAAAGGCGATGATCTTTGCACCATAGCGCTCTTCAACGATCTTATTGTAGAAGGCGCCCTGCTTGCCACAGACGGGTTTTCCGCGCAGCGACTCCCAGTCTTTGAGTTTGACCGCTTTGGGAGCCAGGACGTTGGTGCCCGAGGTGTAGTAGTTTGGCTGTGTGATGCCGACAATCTTGCGGCGATCAGCGCGATCAGACATGGTGGCGATCATCAGGTCGATCTTGCCTTGTTCCAGAAACTGCATCCGGTTCGATGACTGTACCGGGACCAACTCCAGCTTCACGCCCATTTTGCTGGCGACATCCTTGGCCATCTCGACTTCCATGCCGATGATTTCGCCTTTCTCGTTGCGATATCCCCAGGGCTTGTAGTCGGCTTTGACACCCACTACCAGGGTGCCGCGTTCCATGACCTTTTTCCAGGTGTCATTCGTACACTCGCCGGCCGCTGATACCGGGCTGGCGGCGAGCACCAATGACGCAACCGCAACTGCGCTAAGAATATTCTTCACTGAACTCTCCCTGTTGCTTTCGTCCCAAGTCTCGGTGATATCCGGACTCTTGTGATTCCAGTATAACGCCGACTATGCGGCCGTCGCGCAAAACCCCGATTGAACCGCCTCGGCGGCTCAAACGACTAATCAAGCAGTCCGGGGCAATATATCCCTATTGGTCATTGCCCAACCTTTCATTCAGCGTCAGAATCTGTCCCAGTTTCAATACCCGAGGAGTTCACCCGTGAAAAATCCGTTGCTTTCCGCCGCCGCCATTGCTTTGGTTGCACTCAGCGCGGCTGGCTGTACCAATACAGGCTCTGTGATCGGGTCCGTTTCCACGGAACAGGACAAGCGTCCGGTCCGCGATGCCCGCATTGTGATGACGCCTGCGGGCAGCACCAAGGAATACTCCAGCCAGGCAGACTGGGGCGGCAACTACAAGATGCACGTCAAGGAAGGCGAATACGTGATTGCCGCTGAACATCCCGGCATGGTCGTCTGCGAAGGTGGGCCACAAACGGTTCAGGTGGTTGGCAACGGGGTCGCAACCGTAGATCTGTGCCTGCAAAAGCCTGAAGCAATCCCCGCCGTTGCGCCAGCCGCGCCAGCCGATGACACCGCCCCGGCCGCTGATCCAGCCACCGACCCGACCACCGACCCTGCCACAGATCCGACCACGGCGCCGCCAGCCGAAACCGACTCAACCAGCAGCAACGGCCTGGACGAAACCCCTCGAGCCGACGCGCCAAGCACGCCCTCTCAGTTTCCTCCATCTGCTGCGCCAACGTTCCCACCCGCGCCGGTCAGCCAGGCCCAGTAAGCTATCAGTAGCGGCTAGGCACTGGACTGGTCGTCCAGCCGCTGGTGAAACGGCAGGTCGACCACTTCGCAAAACCCGGCATAGCTCATCGGCGGGTTCGGATTGGCACCGCCACGACGCGCCAGCTCAGCCAGGGCGCTCTGCGCTGCGCTGGCGGCCGCAAACAAAGTCGTCACGGCATAGAGAGCCAGCTGAAACCCCATTTGTTCCAACTGCGTCTTGTTCAGCGCACTCGCTTCAGTCCCGTCAACCAGCGACACCACTTTGGGACCGCTCACCGCGCGGGCAATCGCTTCGACCTCGCTGATTGTTTTGACGCCATCCACAAACACCATGTCGGCACCGGCGTCGCGATATCGTTGAACGCGAGCCAGTGCCTCGTCCATGCCGGCTGCCGGTAAGGCATCCGTGCGGGCAATGACCGTCAACGCCCGGCCAAACGGACTATTGTCTCTTGCCTGACAAGCCAGCGATATCGTCCGGGCGGCCTGCTCCGGCGTGATCAGCGCAATGCCGGCCATTTGTCCGCAACGCTTTGGCGCCACCTGATCTTCCAGGTGAATCGCGGCGACCCCGGCTTGTTGGTATTCCAGCACCGTCCGGTGAATATTGGATGGCCCGCCATAACCGGTGTCAGCATCAGCGATGACGGGAATATCGACAGCACGGGTCATATTCCGGGCCTGTTCCGTCATCTCTGTCTGCGTGAGCAGGCCGATATCGGGCATACCCAGGCGACTGGCGGTCGCGCCGAATCCAGTCATGTAAACCGCCGGAAATCCCGCCTGCTCAGTTAATCGTGCCGTCAGGCTGTCGGGCGCTCCAGGTGCCATGACCAGTTTGCCGGACTCGATTAGGTTTCTGAAATGGGCGGCTGAGGACATGAAGATTCCTTGGGTTGTTCTGAGTTAAGAAACGCTGACGGTCGCCGCGGCGCCTGCCGGCAGTCGGACAAATAGACACTTCAGTCTACTTCCGCACAGACGGATCCGGCCGGGAAACCTACACTCGGTTTGTACCGCGTCTTGAGAAATCCTGCTTGAGCAGGGGTCTTAGAGACGCCAACGCTGTGTCGTTTGTTATCTCTGGCTTACGGGTATCAACTGTATGGAAACCATTATCAACGGCGTTCGTCGCGCTTTCAATATTACTAAGCCGCGGACAACGGGTGACTTCGGCGACGTTCCACGGCTGGGTCGCAAGATTCATCTGGATGCGCTGCGCATGAAAGTTTCGATCAACCCGACTGATGAACTGTGGCTGTGGCTGGTCCAGGTGGGCTGGCGCGAATGCACCTACCCGCGCGACCGGCGGGTCTATCTCGATCTGCCAGACCGGACCCTCAAAGAACTGGCCAAGCGCAGCGGCCTCGAACGCGAAGCCTTGTACAGCCAACTTCTCGACCGTTGCGACCGACACATCGCCAGACAATAGCGCCGGCGAGTTAACGGCGACGGTCAGGCGCGCCGGAGTCAGTTCCGCATAAATCGGGCCCCGGGAACGGTTCAGTTAGGATCGTCTATCTGATTTTTCCAGGGCAACAATGCGCGCACTTTCCGGCCAGGCTCTGGCGGCAATTGTCTTATTAACGGCCGCAGCGATGAATCTGCTCTCGCGGGGAGCAGCAGAGTCGTTCCCAGTCTTTCTGGTAGCTCTGGAGCAAAGTTTCCAGGTTGACCGAGTCGCCCTGACCGGAATCTACTCGACTTACATGCTGGTCTATGGGCTGGCGGCACCCGGCACCGGCTATCTGATTGACCGGTTTGGCGCGCGCCTGGGATACACCAGCGGACTGGTGTTGTTGACGCTGGCGTTCGGACTAAGCAGTCAGGCGACTGCATTGTGGCATCTGTATATTTTGCTGGGCGTGCTAACCGGTATGGGCACCGCAGCGCTTGGCATGGTGCCCTCCTCGACAATCGCCAGTGCCTGGTTTGACAAACGCCTGCCCTCGGCGATGAGCCTGCTCTACGCTTCATTGGGGATCGGCGTGCTGATTTTCTCCCCGTTTTCCTCCTGGCTGATTGAATCGCTGGGCTGGCGGGAGGCTTACTTCTGGCTGGGCGGCGTGCCGTTACTGGCCTTGCCATTGATGGTCATGCTTCCCTGGCGCCGAATTCAGGCGGGCGCGCCCGAGGTTATGGCGACGAGGCATGCCCGCCAGACGGCCAGCGATCAGCGTAGCGATCGCCGCGCCGAACTGCTTGAGGCTTTAAAAACCAAAGGCTTCTGGAAACTCGCGGGGGTGATGTTCTTCACCACCATCTCAACCTTCACCGTCCAGATTCAGCTGGTGGCGTTTCTGGTTGACACTGGCTTTGAACCATTGTTTGCCGCGACGACATTCGGGCTTGTCGGATTGCTGTCTACTGTCGGCATGATTGGAACCGGCGTTATCGCGGAGCGCTACGGGGAGCGCAACATTGCCACGTTTGCCTATCTGTGTTCGATCGCCGGCGCCGGATGCCTGGCGCTACTGACAATCTGGCCTAATCTGCTGCCGCTGATTCTCTTTGTCATCTTGTTTGGCAGTGTTTCCGGTTCGCGCGGGCCGTTGGTCGCGGTCTATTCATCGCGTCTGTTTGCCGGTGCTGCCCAAGCCACAATTTACGGCTTCGTGTTGTTGGCCATGGGCATTGGTGGCGCGGTCGCCGGCTGGGTCGGTGGCGTCTTACATGATGCCACCGGTGGTTATGTCGCCGGGTTTGCGCTATCAGCACTCGGCGCCCTGGCGGGCATGCTGTTGTTCAGGTCAATTGACACTGGCCCGAAGGTCAGTGTCAGTACGCTTGCTTCCTGATACAACGCGGCTAATCCCTGTCACAACAATCACACGATTGGTGTTGGACAATCAGCGGGGTCGAAGCTAAACGTAACCGTTACAGGAATCCGAACGAGATGATGTCCGTCGCTCTTCAGTCACAGTCAATCCGGCAGATTGACCGGCACACCGCCCGGCACAAACGACGCTTGCAGCGCCCTCAAGGCCGCGCCCCAATCGTTTGCGACACACAGAGCCGCAGCATGATCCTAGCGGCCATTCGAATCGTTCAGGTGACACGGTCTGCCTGGTCCAGCCAGCGCCTGGCATTTTGCTGACCTACCGAACTGCCCCGAATGCGCTATCCGGACTTACCGCTTGAAAAAAGCCTCTGGCCCGTCCTGCGGCTCGAAATGGCCATCACGCCAGACCAGTCTGGTTGGCCCCGGAAACGCCGGGCTTGCGACCGGATGCTCCGGATCCCCCGGATAGGCAAGGCTACGGGCCCCTGACGACTCCTTAAACGGGAACGGCTCAATCAGTGGCGGGCGGTGCCCGTTCAGCGCCCCGGTCAGCGAATCGTAGTCGTCAAAGCGCGAGATAAAAGACAAGCTCATGATCTGCGGCGGCGCCAGGGCGATCTCACCGGCGCAGTAAGCGTCGATTGCCCGCCGCGGCGACATCCAGTCGCTGGCATCGGCCTCCTGGCCGTCGTGCTCCGCCTGCGCGCCCTCGGGCAGTATCGCCACAAAGAAACGGGTATCGAAGCGGCGACGCATCATGGCCGGCGTTTTGGGTGTTATCCAGCGCGAGAACGGCATGAGATGACTGGCCGACAAACTAACCCCGCACTCTTCCTCGCATTCACGGCAGGCAGCAACGAAAAGCGCTGCCGCTGCCGCCTGTGTCAACTCCGGTTCATTGATAACCACCGCAGCATCCGCGGGCGTGCGATATCGATCGCGAGCCTCGTCTGAGGCATCAGCGGGATCGACCTTGCCACCGGGAAAGACGTAAGCACTGTTCATCACAGTGGTACTTGCGGATCGGCGTAACATGAAGGACTGAAGCCCAGGGGCACCATCAGGATGCGCCCGCAGCAATATTACCGAGGCAGCGTCCCTGACGGGCTCATCAACAATCTCACTATTATCAAGCGGATTACCGGAATTTTTTTCTGAACTGGAAGACATACAAATCTCTACTGTGGCTCGGGCAGCCATAATTAACCGAACAAACCCCAAAGGTACAGCAATGAAGGCTAAGACCATTCTTGACACAATTGGCAATACGCCGCACATCCGGATCAACCGTTTGTTTGGCCCGGATTACGCCGTCTGGATCAAATCTGAACGGGCCAATCCTGGGGGCTCGATCAAGGACCGCATTGCGCTGGCCATGATCGAGGACGCCGAGAAACACGGCAAACTCAAGCCCGGTGCGGTGATTGTAGAGCCAACTTCTGGAAACACCGGTGTCGGACTTGCCATGGTTGCCGCGATCAAAGGCTACAAACTGACATTGGTCATGCCGGACAGCATGTCTATTGAGCGGCGCCGGTTAATGCTGGCCTACGGCGCCACGCTGGAACTGACGCCTCGCGCCAAAGGCATGCCGGGCGCGATTGCCCGAGCCAAGGAATTGATCGAAACAACCCCCGGCGCCTGGATGCCGGATCAATTCGAAAATCCGGCTAACGTCGCGGTCCATGTTGAAACCACAGCGCGTGAAATCCTGGAAGACTTCCCCGACGGCGTAGATGTCCTGATTACCGGGGTCGGCACAGGTGGGCACCTCAGCGGATGCGCTCAAGCGCTCAAGAAAGTCTGGCCGAATCTGAAAGTGATCGCAGTCGAGCCAGCCGCTTCTCCGGTAATCGGCGGCGGAGATCCCGCCCCTCACCCCATCCAGGGCATTGGCGCCGGATTCATCCCGGGCAACCTGCATACAGACCTGCTCGATGGCGTTATCGCCGTTGAAGCCGACGAGGCTCGCGAGATGGGTCGCCGGGCCGCGTCAGAAGAAGGCATGCTGGTTGGACTGTCTTCCGGGGCGACCCTGGCTGCCATCGGTAAACATCTGGCCGAAGTTCCGAAAGGCTCGACCGTACTCGGCTTCAATTACGACACGGGCGAACGCTATCTGTCGGTTGCGGACTACCTGCCGGACGAAAGCTAAGTCGGCCAGACGAAAAAAAGGCCACCGNNCGGTGGCCTTTTTTTCGTCTGGACTTGACTGGCGCAAAAAACCAGATCAGAGCAGTCCGAGTTCTTCCATCATTTTGCGGTCTTCGAGTTTGGCTCTTGCTGCGTGCAAACGCTTTGCCTGCTCTGAAGGAGCAATGTTCTTGTAGTCCTCAGGCCGTGACTCGACTCTTCCCTTGCGCATGCGCTCCGCCTGACGTTTACTGACTACCGATTTTTGATGGGTAGCGCTCATGGCTGAACTGGGTTTAGGGGTTGCTTTCAAAGAGTCCTCCGTACTGTTTTGCTGCACAAAACCCGAAGCGGACAAGCCGTTCGGGGAGTTGTCGTCGCGACAACGGGGCAAACCAGGTGACAAACAGAAAAATACCCAATAGATCCGAACCGCTGATCAAGCCAGTCGGATTAAAGCGCTGTTGCCAACCTGCGATACCTCGCCTGCAATGTGCTCAGTACATCCGTATCGGAACCAACAAACAGTATCGGAACCAAAATTTCTGGTACATCACTTACAGTGCCAGCGGGTACAGTTCTCGCCCAACTGTTGCGATTTTACCATATCGGACACGCTTTGACTAGTGCCGCCCGGCAAGCGGACTGCCCGCAAACCATCACAAAGCAGAATTTTTCCACAAACCGGGGCAAAAAGGCCTTATCAGACACGGCTAACCTCAACCCAGCGACTGACCGTGCTCGCGGGTGCTGTGAAAAACCACTTTTGGCCATCGCTCCTGGGTGAACTGCATGTTCACCCGGGTGTCCGCAAGGTAAACCAGGTTGCCATCAACATCATGGCCAAGCCGCAGTTGATTGGCCCGGGTGAACTCAGCCAGCATCTGCGAGTCCGGGCAGGTCACCCAGCGGGCAGCCTGGACATTGGCGTTTTCGAAGTCGGCTGTTACCCCGTATTCGGTTGAAAGACGCTGACTGACCACTTCAAACTGCAACTGGCCTACGGCGCCAAGCAACAACGAGGTGTCGGCCATCGACTCAAAGACTTGAATCGCGCCCTCTTCACCTAATTCTCGAAGACCTTTATTTAACTGCTTGGTTTTTAAAGGATCTTTGAGCCTTGGACGGCGGAATAATTCTGGGGCGAAGTACGGAATCCCTTTGAAGGACAAGACTTCACCTTCAGTCAGGGTATCGCCAATCTGCAACTGACCATGGTTGTGAATGCCAAGAATATCGCCTGCAACCGCTGATTCAGTCAGCGCGCGCTCATTTGCCATGAAGGTAACCGCATTGACGATTTTCATCTGGCGTTTGAGGCGCACGTGCTGGGATTTGATGCCGGGCTCATAACGACCGGAGCAGACCCGTAAAAAAGCAATCCGGTCTCTGTGATTCGGGTCCATATTGGCTTGAATTTTGAAAACAAAACCCGTGAATTTGGCTTCGTCAGGCTCGACAGTCCGCTGCACGGCCTCGCGCGAGCCAGGTGGCGGCGCCCAGGCAGCCAGCGAAGCTAGAATTTCACGCACACCAAAGTTGTTGATCGCAGAGCCAAATAAGACCGGAGATTGCTGGCCGGCCAGAAACGATTCAAGATCGAATGGCGAACCGGCGCCCTGCACCAGTTCGATCTCGTCGCGCAAGGTGTCGATTTCGTCCGGAAAGCGCTCGGCGAGCTGGCTGTCTGCCAGGCCGTCGATCAATTCAATGTCGTCGTTGCGCTTCTCCTGCCCCGGCGCAAACAACATGACCCGGTCATGTAACAGGTTGAACACGCCACGAAAGCGCTTGCCCATGCCAATTGGCCAGGTCACCGGGGCACAGGCAATTCCGAGCACTTGCTCGATTTCATCGAGCAATTCGATCGGTTCGCGGACCTCGCGGTCGAGCTTGTTGATGAATGTGATGATCGGCGTGTTGCGAAGTCGGCAGACCTCCAACAGCTTGATTGTCTGGGTTTCAACCCCTTTGGCCGCGTCAATGACCATGACGGCCGCATCCACGGCAGTCAAGACCCGATAAGTATCCTCGGAGAAGTCCTGGTGCCCCGGCGTGTCCAGCAGGTTGAACACGCAGTTGTCGTACTCGAACTGCATGACCGAGCTGGCCACTGAAATGCCACGTTGCTTTTCGACCTCCATCCAGTCACTGGTAGCGTGGCGCGCACTCTTACGCGCCTTGACGGTGCCGGCCATCTGGATGGCACCACCAAATAACAGCAGTTTTTCGGTCAGGGTTGTCTTACCGGCGTCAGGGTGGGAAACGATGGCGAAAGTACGCCGCCGCCCTACCTGTTCGGCAATCTTTGGGTTACTCATACAAGCTCAGGGAGATCCGGGGAATTCGACAGGGGAACCGCCACAAGCGCCGGATTCAGGCGCGCATTGTTTGGCGGTCGCCCCAGATTGTAGCGGCCAGCGGCAATTCGGGTTGGACTCAGGCGAGCCGCGTGGTCCGGTCGTTAGTGAAAATGTACCGACTCGGGCGCAATATCGGAGGGAAGTTCCGCATGAATCAGTTCTGAACGGGTATTCGGATACAACGGCGCACCACAATCCTCGCAAAATTCGGGCTCGGTCAGGGATGGCCAGACAGCAATTTTAGTCACGCCGCTCTCCTCCAGGCGTTGCCGGATACGGGCCAGCGGTGACGGGTCGTCCTCGTCTGTTTCGGGGCCCAGCAAAGGCCAGACAATGCCATGGGCGATGTCTTCGCCAGCGCCATCCACTGCCAGCCCGATCCGGTACTCGTCGACCCTCTCGTTGCCAAACGCGGCAATCGTGGCATGAATCTTGGCCGGCTCAACCTTCAGGGCGTGCGTCAGAAAGTGAACCGCGGCCAGCACGCCGAACGGGCGAACCCGGCGATCCGATTCCCGCATATTGAGGTGATAGGCGTCGGGCAGCAGACACTCAAAGCCGCAGCCAGGCATCATTTGTTCAACAATCGGCCGCGCTGACTCGACCCACCTTTCCAGGGCTTTGATCCGACCGCCCTGGCGCCGTAAATCGGTTGCCTGCCACCGAAACAAGGGCGCACCAACGGGCGCGACGGCAGCGCCAACCAGAAACCTGGCATCAGCCAGCATCAGCGCGCTTTCCGGCAGTTTGCCCGGCTTGTTGCCTGGATCCGCAACCCCTAGCGCGGCACTGCCCAGCGACAGGGTCAGCCGGCGCAACTCAGCATAGTCCCGCGGCAGTTGGTCAACACTGTAAAGACACGGTCTCAGAGAGAACTTCACGCCGGACATCAGGACATGCTCCTGCCAGATCGCGGCCAGGGAATCGCACAACTCGGACTCAATCGGCCCGGCTGGAATATTAAAACGCGTCCAGGCCACGACCGGCGCAGCCACCAGCAATACCTGCCAGCGCTGTCCATCCAATTCGATAACCAAGGCCTCAGCATTTTCTTCTACCGCTTCGACCAACGCGCCATAAGCCTCAAGGTCTGTCTGGTGCAGACGGTCCAGCGCGTCGTATAGCGCCTGCGTATGGCCGGAATCGAGCAGTTTTTGCAATTTGCCCGACAGCTCTGCATCCCAGAAACGGTCTTCAACCCGGCTCCCGGAATTCGCCAGCCCCAGCGAGATGGTCAGCAACCGTTCGGCGTCTGCCGACAGATGCGCCTTGCGATCACGATTGCCTCTCGTTGGGCGGTTTTCCTTCATTGATTCTCCAGGGGCAATCAGACGGGACGGCCAGCGGTGCTGGACCAGCATGCCCTCATTGGCAAGGCCAGGGTTGGTTCAAGTGTAGCAACGTTGCGGCCTGGAATCCTCAGGTCGGCGTCTACCGGTTGCTACGGGCGTCTTCATCATGGCGCCCCTGCCTGCTAAATTCAAGGCCTTCCCGCCCCAAAAGTGACCTCACCTGTGCCCATGATTGACCAGCAAGTCCTGCACTCCCCGGCTTTAGCAACAGCCCGCGCCTGCTCGACCCTCCGTCGCCTGGCGCTCAGCGCCGGCTTGTTGGTCGCCCTGCTCGGCTGTTCGTCAGATCAGGACAGTCAAGACACATACGATTCAAGCAGCGACACAGAATTTGTGATCCGGTACATGCAGGACTGGTATCTCTGGGAAGATCGCCTGCCAAATGAGATCAACGAACAAGACTATGCGTCGGGCCAGGCTGCGCTCGATGCACTGCGCGTCTCCGAGGATACGTTCAGCAATATTTCTCCGGCGGTGGAATACAACCGGTTTTTTGATGAAGGCAAAACGATCGGCTTCGGGTTCAGCTACCGCATCCAGGACGATAATAAATCGATCAGGATCTATATGGTCCAACCGAACGCGCCGGCGGCAGCGGCCGGTCTGTTGCGTGGCGATCTGATAGAGCAGATCGACAATGAAACCGTCGAAACCTTAATCGCCCAGAACCGTCTCAACGACGCTTTCGGTGCTGTGGAAGAAGGAATCACCCGCTCGTTCGCGATCAAGCGTCAAGACGAGAACGTGACGTTGACCATCACCAAAGCGCTCTATGTCCTGAGTTATGTTCTTGCTGACACGGTTTTCGAATCGAACGGCCGCCTGGTGGGCTATGTCAACTTCTTCTCGTTCGCCGACAAAGGCGTGACCCCGTGGCGGGAAGCCCTCGATCGCCTCCTGGCAGACGGCGCACAAGACCTCATTGTCGATTTGCGCAGTAACGGTGGCGGCTTGCTTTCGACTACCGTACAGATCGGCTCGGCGCTCGGTGGAAATTCGCTGGAAGGAAAAGTGCTGACCAAGCTGTCGTTTAACGACAAACATCAAAGTTCAGACCGCACTTATTTGTTCAATGCAGACTCGCGATCAGGTCGCTTTGAGCGCCTGGTCTGGCTAACTAGCCGCTCAAGCTGCTCCGCATCCGAAGCGCTGATCGTCGGACTGGACCCGCACCGGACAGCGACTCGTATCGGAGAGAGAACCTGCGGCAAACCGGTTGGCTTCACTCCGCCGGGTTTTGACAACAAGGTTTACAGTATTGTCAGTTTCCGACTCGAGAATGCCAATGGCGTCACCGATTATTTCGACGGCCTGGAACCTAATTGCACGGTTAAAGACGATGGCGCCGGACAGTTGGGCAGTAGCGATGAAACGCTTACCGCGGCCGCGTTGACTTACCTGGCAACCGGGTCATGTCCGGCGACTGCTGCTGCAACCAAAGGCGCGCCCGACAACCGTTCGTTGGACGAGCAGACCAATCGCGCTCAAGGCATGCCGCAGCTGACTAACCTCTGGTAGCCCAAAGCGCCGGTTCGCCGCGCTCCTCACCCATCTCGTCGAGCAACGCCTGATGAGCCGCGAGCTCATCAGGCTGTGCGGCAACCACCGCCAGCCCGGTTGGCGGCCAGTCGCCACTCTGGCTGACCTGCGCCGCCTGCGACGAAGCCGTTGAGACGATCTCCAGGCTGTCCTGGCCGCGCGTCATGGCCAGATAGACATCAGCGAGCAACTCTGAATCAAGCAAAGCACCGTGCAGCTTGCGATGGGCATTGGAAACACCGTAGCGGTCACAAAGGACGTCCAGAGAGTTTCGCCTGCCCGGATGCAACTCACGCGCCATGGCCAGCGTGTCGGTAATCTCACCGCAATAGGTTTGCAGGGGATCCCGCTTGAGCCGCTTCAACTCCGCATTCAGAAAGCCGACATCAAACGGTGCGTTATGAATCAGAATTTCTGCTGAATCAATGAACGCAATGAACTCGTCCGCGATATGCTCGAATAACGGCTTGTCAGAGAGCATTTCCAGCGTCAGCCCGTGAACCTCCATCGCCCCTTCGTCGATATCGCGCTCCGGATTCACATATTGGTGAAACGTGCGTCCGGTCAGGCGCCGATTCTCCATTTCAACGCAGCCGATCTCAATAATGCGGTGGCCGTCGCTCGCCGACAGTCCGGTGGTCTCGGTATCCAGAACAATCTGGCGGTCGTTCATCAGGCTTTCTCCAGCGAAATATGAGGTTGCGGCGCCGACCGTTGCCGCGCAAAAAGATAGTAAACCGCCGGGACAACAAACAAGGTCATCAGTGTTCCCAGGGCCATGCCGCCGACAATCACCTGACCGATTTGCTCACGACTTTCCTTACCGGCACCAAAAGCCAGCCAGAGCGGTAGCGCGCCACTGACGGTTGAAAAAGTCGTCATCAGGATTGGCCGCAGACGCAAACTTGCCGACTCGATTATCGCTTCCCGCAAAGGCTTGCCAGCATCGCGCAACTGGTTGGCAAACTCGACAATCAGGATGCCATGCTTGGTGATCAGGCCAACCAGCGTAATTAGTCCGATCTGTGTGTAAACGTTCACGGTCCCACCGGTCAGATGCAGCAGGCCCAGACCACCAACCAGAGACAGCGGCACCGTAAACAAGATGGTGAACGGATCAATAAAGCTCTCAAACTGCGCCGCCAGCACCAGATAAATAAAAGTGAGTGCCAGAGCAAATGTGATCAGCAAGGTATTGGCCGAATCGGTGAACTCGCGGGTGGGACCGCTGTAGTCGGTCGCATACCCGGTCTCGAGATAGCGCGGCGCGATCTCCTCAAAGTACGCCACCGCCTGACCCAGCGTGACCCCCTCAGCAAGATTGGCCTGGATTGTGATGGCACGGCGCTGGCCAAAGTGGTTCAGCTCGCGGGCGCCGATATCGGATTTGATCGACACCAGGGAGGACAATGACACCATCGCATCATCCCGGCCGCGCACAAACAAACGATCAATAGCGTCCGGGCTGGCCCGGTCGCCCGCTTCAAGCTGAACAACAACGTTGTACTCCTCGTTGTTCTGCTTGAAGGTCGTGACAGTCCGGCCCCCGAGCATTGTTTCAAGCGTACGGCCAACCACATCAACCGATACACCGACATCGGCCGCACGTGCCCGGTCAACCGTAACCCGAAACTCCGGTTTGTTAAGCGTAAGGTCTGTATCGATGCCAGACAACAATCCGCTTTGCCGCAGGTCTTCGACCATCGGCTCCATTACCCGGGCGGTTTCTTCATAGGTATCCGGACTCATCACCACGAACTGCACCGGCCGAGATCGGGACGAGCCTCCGAGTGAAGACGGTTGAATCGGAAACGCGCTGACGCCCGGCACGTTGGCCAGTTTCGGCCGGATTTCGCGAATCACATCACCTACCGACCGATCGCGCTCGCTCCAGTCATTCAGGCCGGTGAACGCCAGTCCGCCAGAGGGAGTGGGACGCCCGGCAATCATGAATATTCGCCAGACATCATCGGTGCCCAGCGCGATCTTTTCGATTGCCTGCGCGTTGGCAGAGGTATACCCGATCGAAGAGCCCTCGGGCGCACGAATAATGGTCAGGAACACCCCGCGATCTTCCTTGGGCGCCAATTCACTGGGTGTATTGGTCCACAACCACCAGGTCAGCGCGGCAAAACAGGCGGCCACCACAGCCATCACCCAGCGCCAATTGATAATGCCGCTTAACACCCGCTGATAGCCGCTGGTCATTGAGCGCAAGAACTTATCGATACTGCCCGCAAACCAGCGTGGCGGCGGCTCGTTTTTCAGCAGCCGCCCACACATCATTGGCGTCAGGGTCAGCGCGAGGAAACCGGACACGATCACCGCTCCAGCCAGGGTTAGCGCAAATTCCGTAAAGAGTTTTCCGGTGCGGCCGGTCTGAAACGCCACCGGCGCGAAAACTGCGGCGAGCGTCAACGTCATCGCCACCACGGCAAAGCCAACTTCGCGAATCCCCGCAAAAGCGGCAGCAACAGGTTGCATCCCCTTTTCGATATGCCGATAAACGTTTTCCAGCACCACAATCGCATCATCGACAACCAGCCCGATCGCCACCACCAAAGACAACAGCGTCAGCGTATTGATCGTAAATCCGAGCAGATCAATCACTGTGAACGCAGACACCAGACTGATGGGTATGGTGATCAGTGGAATCAGCGAGGCCCGCACCCGCCCCAGGAACAGAAAAGTAATCAAGGCAACCAGTATGACCGCCTCGGCGATCGTGGTGAATACCGCGCGGATCGAGCGGTCAATAAAGATTGTGGAGTCGTAGGCGATGGTCACTTTGACGTCGTCAGGTAGCTCCCGCTCGAGTACCGGCAGCTTCTCGCGTAGTGCGCGCGACAATATGAGGGGGTTGGCCGTCGCTTGTTTTATCAAACCCATCGCAACCGCGTTGCTACCGTTAAAGCGCACGATGCTGCGCTCGTTTTCGGCCCCGATACCGACCCGCGCAACATCCCTGATTTGAACCGGATACCCTTGAACCACCCGCACCACAACCGATTCAAATTCTTCGACGTCATTCAGATCAGTACGGGAAATCACATTGAATTCTCGCGTATTGCTCTCAATGCGCCCACTCGGCAATTCGATATTCTGGCTGCGCAATGCCTGTTCGACATCAACCGGTGTCAGGCCAAAAGCCGCCAGACGTTCCGGGTCTAGCCAGATTCGCATTGAGTATTTTCGATCACCGAAAATCCTGACGTCTGCCGCGCCTGGTAATGTCTGTAATCGCGGCTTGACGATTCGATTTGCCAGATCCGAGACTTCCAGCGGCGAGCGGGTCTCAGAGGAAAAAGCCAACCAGACCACAGCTCTGGCATCCGCCTCAACCTTGGAGATCACGGGCTCGTCGATATCGTCGGGCAGCCGGCCACGAACACGGGCCACACGATCCCGAACATCAGCTGCAGCGCTATCCGGATCCCGGTCGAGACGGAACCGCACGGTCACCTGGCTTCGCTCGGCTCGTGAAGTGGAGGTCAGCACGTCTACGCCTTCAATGCCGGCGACGGAATCCTCGATGGGTTTGCTGACCTGGGATTCAATGATCTCTGCCGCCGCGCCACGGTAATTGGTCGTGACCGTGACGATCGGCTCGTCGATGTTGGGATACTCGCGAATCTGAATTCGGTCGTAACTGACCACACCCAGCAACACCAGAATAATCGCCAACACGGACGTCAGCACTGGTCGCTCAATGCACACCTCAGAAATCTTCATGCCGATCAGCCCCGCGGCGGCGCCAGGGCCGGCGCGTTGGCATCCTGGCGAGCGTTGACGCCGTTTACCGGCGCAACAATCTTGACCGGCAGATTGTTACCACGCAATTTAACCTGGCCGGCGGTCACAACCAGCTCCCCAGCGCTGACCCCGTCAACGATCTCGATCCGGCCACCCTGGCGAATACCGGTCTTAACCATTTGGCGCTGCGCTTTGCCATCGCGAACCGCAAACACGTACTGCCCTTTGGCAGAGGCGAGAACGCTCTCCTCCGGCACCATCACGGCCGTATCACGGGCGCCCAGAACCAGGCGGGCGCGGGCGAACATACCCGGGCGCAACAAACGATCAGGATTGGCGAGGCGACCACGCACAATGAGCGACCGGCCCACGCTATCGATCGCGGTATCGATGGTTTCAACAGCAGCTACAAACTCACGTTCCGGGTAGGCATCAAAAGTAACCCGAATCGTCTGGCCGGTGCGTACCCGCGCCAACAACCGTTCAGGAACGCGCAAATCGAGCTTCAGTGAGGACAGGTCATCAAGCCGGACCAACGCGGCGCCGGATTTGACGTACTCGCCCAGGTTGACTTTGATCAGCCCGAGCTGACCGTCAAACGGGGCACGAATTCTGGCCTTGGCCAGGCGCGCACGAACGACTTGAAGTTTGGCCCGCAAGACTTTCACGTTCGCCGCGGCTTCCTCTCGCGAACGTTCGCTGACAAAACTGTTCTTGGCCAGATTGCGGGCTCTTTTAAGGTCGGCGCGGGCCAATCCGAGTTCGGCTTCAGACTGCGCCAGCTCCGCTTCGGTCACGGAATCGTCCAGCCGGAATAACAGATCATTCGCAAGCACCGCCTGGCCGTCTTTTGCGCCGATTTCAACCACCCGGCCGTCCACCTCCGGGGCCAATGAAACCGACTGTGCGGCGAGTAACGACCCGACGGCAGTCACCCGGTCTTCGATTGTCGCCTCGACAGCTGGCACGGCATTAACGGTAACCGGCCGTTTCGCGCGATCTGACTTGCTCGCCGCCGACGCCGGCTTGGTCTGCGCGGCTATCGGGCTCGGTTTGAGGAATTGCCAGCCAAGCAGAGCGGCGCCGGTGAACGCCACGACAACAACCGAGTAGAAAGCAGCCTTTTTCAAAGTTTTTTCTCGCTAGCGGGCTGGCACGCCACGATTGGCAAGTTGATCAGCTCGTTCATTGCCAGCATGCCCGTTATGCCCGCGAACCCACTGCCAATCAACCTTACGCTGGTCGGCCAGCGCCGACAGGGTCTGCCAGAGATCGGCATTTTTTACTGGTTTACGCGCGGCTGTCTTCCAGCCCCGGCGACGCCAGTTGGCAAGCCATTCCGTGATGCCTTTCTGAACATATTGGGAATCGGTAAACACCCGCAACGGCTTCTCGACCGGCATCGCCTCAAGAGCGCGAATAACCGCGAGTAATTCCATTCGGTTGTTGGTGGTGTTGGCTTCACCACCAAACAATTCCTGTTCCGCACCGTCAGTGACAATTAAGGCTCCCCAGCCGCCAGGCCCGGGGTTTCCTTTGCAGGCTCCGTCAGTGAAGATTTCGATAATTTCGGCCATGGAGAAGTAGCGCCTTTATAGTGATTCGACAGACTGGAATCATAGTCTGCATTCGCCTGCGTCCGAATTGACGGCGGTGCGAAACCCGGCGACGCAACGGCCACACCGCCCGCCCGACGAGCTGCTGGCTTCCATTGCGGGCCAAGCACCCGCATCCCGCGAACCCGCTTGACCACCGTGACCGAATAGACGGCCCCGCAAATCGGCCACCAGCGATCGCCGGCGTTTTCCATGAAATGAGTCCGGTGAAGCCACTTGTCGCTGGCCACCAGGGGGCGGTAACAACCATAACTGCCCGCTTGAAATTCAAAGCTGAGCAATTTGCACCAATCGCGCAACCGGGGCACCCCGATAAAGTGCTCGTCCGGGGGCAACGGCGGACGGCTGAGCAAACGGCCAACCGACTGCCCTATCCCCCAAAGACTGACCGGATTGAACCCGGTAATGATGACTCGCCCATCCGGGCGCAGCACCCGGTCAATTTCGCGCAAAACCTGGTGTGGGTCAGCGGCGAATTCCAGCACGTGAGGCAATACGACCAGATCAGCACTTTCGGTCGCAAGCGGTAGCTCTTCATAGTGTTCGATCACGACATCGGCTTCCCGGTGGCCGCGGTCATAACTGGCGGCGCTATCACTGCGGGAAATCAGGAACCGGCTTCGCATCCGGTTCTGACGCAGAGAGTCGAGTTCCCGCAGGCCGCACTGGACCGCGACAAACCCAAAAAGGTTCGCCACTGCCGTATCAAGATGGGATTGCTCCCATGCCAGGACATAACGCCCGGCGGGCGTCGTGAGCCAGTGACGCCAATGGCTGCGCTTATCGTTTGAGCGGTTGGGCGGATGCGGCGGACCGTAGCCCGGCCCCGGCAAAGACCTTCGGTCAGCGCCCTCAGCCGGCTCGTCAGATGGCGCTGCCAGCCCCTCCTTCAGGGGCTTATCTGGTCCAGAAGTTGCGTCTTGGCTGTAGGCCGGAATTTTCATCCTGATTTTTTACCACGATTAACGGACAAAACCATCCGGTTTTCTGTGAAAAGCTTGCTTGACCAAAGGGATTCTGGTGCGTAGCATTGCCGGTACTTGTATAAATTTCAATCACTTGGACAGTCATCTTGAAGTTGCTTGCAAACAAAAAAGCGGTCGGGCAGACGACTAAAACACCTCATTCAGATCTTTCTGGCGACGTCCAAGCAAAACGGCCCTGGCTTCCAGCCGGCCGGACAGCGCTGATTCTGACAATTCTGGTCGCTTCGGGCTGTACCAGCCTGACCTCGACCGACGGCGCGCTGGGCCCGAACGGACCAGTAATGGACCGCCGTGACTTCGCTCATGTGCCTGACCCCAAGGAACCTTCCAAGGGGAACGAAGATGAAGTACAGGCTGCGCAAGCGGCACCGGCTGAACTCCCCGCGATCACGCCCGAACCGGTCATTATCGCCAGCCCTATCGAAAGCCCGGCGGCTACCAGCGTCCCGAATAAAGAAATACATGTAGAAATTCCGGCCGACCCGGACAAGATGGGCGAGCTGCTCAACTCGCTGGAGACCGCCAGTTACCCGGAGGATCCGGCAACTATCGAGGGGCCGATCGCCCAGGACAATTTGCCGGGTGACTTGTGGCAGCGAATTCGCGACGGCTTTGCCATGCCCGAGCTCGCCACCTCTCTGGTTGCCGACAAAGAGAAGTTCTATCTGGCCCGCCCCGATTACATGGCACGAATGATGACCCGGGGCGGTCGTTACCTGTTTCATATTGTCGAGGAAATTGAACGGCGCGGCATGCCCACCGAAATTGCGTTACTGCCCTTCGTGGAAAGCGCGATGAACCCGGTTGCCCTGTCAAGCGCTAAAGCCGCAGGGCTGTGGCAGTTCATTCCGTCAACCGGCCGCGCCTACGACCTGAAACAAAACTGGTGGGTAGACAACCGGCGCGATGTCGTTCAGTCGACCCGGGCCGCGCTTGACTATCTTGAGTCGCTGCACCTGATGCACGACGGTGACTGGTTCCTCGCGCTTGCTTCATACAATTGGGGCGAAGGCTCGGTCAACCGCGCAATCAAGCGCAACAAAAGACGTGGCAAACCAACTGATTACCTCAGCCTGCGCATGCCGCGCGAGACGCGGCATTATGTGCCCAAGCTGATTGCCCTGAAGAACATTCTGATGAACGCCGACAAACTCGGCGTGGCACTACCCGAGCTGCCGGATCAGCCTTATTTTGTTGTCATCGAAAAAACGCGTCCGATCGATCTTGAACTGGCTGCCGAATTTTCCGGCCTGTCAGTGAAAGAATTTGTCGCCTTGAATCCGGCGCATAACCGGCCCATTATTTCGGCGACCCGCAACAATCAGATCAAGATACCCGCAGAAAATCTTGAGAGCTTCCTGACCGCAATGGAAGCCCATGAACAAGCGGGCAAAGCGTTTGTCACCTGGCGCCCCTACACGATCAAGAAACGCGAAACTATCGCAACAGTCGCCAAGCGCGCGGGCATTTCAAGCAAAGCCCTGCTCAAGGCGAACGGCTTGTCGAGCAAACGCAGACTGATAGCCGGCACCCGGATTCTCGTCCCGCACGGTAAAGACACAAAAGCCGAGATCATCGAAGCTTTTGCGGCGCCGACTATTGTTGAAATCGTCAACCGTCCGGCTCGCTACCATCGCGTCAAACGACGCGACTCGCTCTCCAAGATTGCCAAGCGCTGGGGTGTATCCCGCAAGACTCTGCGGCGCTGGAACGGCATGAAAAGCGATACGGTGCGCCGCGGCCAGCGCTTGCTGGTCCGGCAACCGGCGCGTCAGACGATTCAAACCAGCGCCGGTGGCCGCACCCGTATTTTGTCGGCCGCGACCACTGAAACACTCATTCGTCATAACGCCAAACGCTACAAGGTAAAACGCGGTGATACGCTGGGCGCCATCGCCCGAAAGCACAAGGTATCGGTTGATTCTTTGCGTCGCTGGAACCGCATCAAGAATAATCGCATCCTGATTGGCCAACGCCTCAATGTGGCGCCGGCGCGCGTAGTCAAAACTCGCAGAGCTTCACCAAAACTTGCCTCAGCGACCGTACATAAGGTTCGCCGCGGCGAAAATCTGGGTCGGATAGCCAACCGATACAAAGTATCTGTCAGCTCGCTACGCAAGTGGAACGGCATTCGCGGAAACAAGATAGTTGTGGGGCAGCGAATCAAAGTCGCCAAGACTAACAAGCCCGCCAAAACCGGCGCAAAGCCGACCAAGGTCGCCAGAGCGGCGGCAATTCGCAACCACAAAGTCAGGCGCGGCGATACACTCAGTGGTATTGCCAAGCGCTATAGCGTCTCTGTCTCTGACCTGAGACGCTGGAACCGGCTTAAATCAAGCAAGGTCATGCTTGGCCAGCGGCTCAGGGTTTCGCCCGCAATCGCCAAAAAGCGTAAGTCGGTTCGCAAACTCGCCGCCAACTCCGCTATCAAGATGGCTGGGTCCAAGCAGACGATCGGCCACCGCGTCAAATCTGGTGATACGCTCAGCGCAATCGCGTCACGATATGGCGTTTCGGTCCGCGACCTGAGACGCTGGAATTCAATTAAGGGCAGCAAAATACGGCGCGGCCAGCGATTGGAAATCAAAGTTGGTTCCCGCAACCTGACCCGCAACAAACCATCCGGAAAAGTCACCTGATTGTGAGCGGCCGGCCCCGCTATCGTTGACTCATGCGACAATAACCGCCGCATACAACGTCATATACGGAGCCCCACCGAATGAGTTTTCTCGCAGGTAAGAAAATCCTGATTACCGGTTTGCTGTCCAACCGGTCTATCGCCTACGGTATCGCGAAAGCCTGTCGCGCTCAGGGCGCTGACCTCGCGTTCACCTATCAGAGCGATCGGTTTGAAGACCGCATCAAAGACCTCGCTGCCCAGTTTGATTCTTCACTGGTCTTCGAATGCGATGTCGCCAGCGACGAAGCGATCGACAAACTGTTTGCTGATCTGGGCAAAGAATGGTCAACCCTGAACGGCCTGGTCCACGCTATTGGGTTCGCGCCACGGGAAGCTATTTCCGGCAGCTACCTGGAAGGCGCCAGTCGCGAGGCGTTTCAAATTGCCCATGACATTTCGTCCTACAGTTTTACCGCCCTGACCAAAGCGGCGCAGCCTTTACTGGTTGCTGGCAATGGCTCGGCAATCACCCTCACCTATCTGGGCGCAAACCAGGTCGTGCCTAACTACAACACGATGGGTCTTGCCAAAGCGAGCCTGGAGGCATCAGTGCGCTATCTTGCTGCTGATCTCGGCCCCGAAGGGGTCCGGGTGAACGGCATTTCAGCCGGTCCGATCAAAACACTGGCCGCCAGCGGCATTAAAGGCTTTTCAAAAATCCTTGACCAGGTGGCCACCAGCGCCCCGCTCCGACGGAACATCACGACAGAAGAAGTTGGCAATGTCGCGGCCTTCCTGATGTCTGATCTGTCTTCAGGGATGACCGGCGAAATCACTTATGTCGATGCCGGCTTCCACCATGTTGTCAGCGGGATGGCCTGACCGCTCGAAACCCATTGAACACATCGGCGCGCCAGGGCTCGTAAAAATTGCGAAATCGAGCGTCGCGCATGCCGTCAGGCGTGGCCAGCGAGGCGCCCTTCAAAACCCGATGAGTATGAAACCACGGCTCGGCATATTCTTTGTAGGGATCGGCTGAAAATCCGGGCAAAGGCTCGAAAACACTAGCGGTCCACTCCCAGACCCGCCCCCATGAGAACCCGGCCGTGGTCTCGGCGTGCAACCATTGCGCCTCGGACGGCAACGACCATCCGGCCCACTGACACCAGGCAGCTGCCTCATGCTGAGAAACATGCGTCATGGGCAGTTCCGGGATCAGGTCATGCCACTGATCAAAGCGCCGGATCTGAAAGCGGCCGGATTGCTCACGCCAGTATGCCGGCAGGCGCGCCCCCGACTGCTCCATCTGCGCCCAGACATCTGACGGCCAGAAACCAGGAGTTTGATAGCCACCGTCAAGAATAAAGTCAGCAAACTCGCCCGCGGAGACGACCCGGTTCATAATTTGAAAGCCGTCAAGCGAGACCGGCATGGCCCATTTCTCATTGTCGAAAACAAAGCTGCTGTCACGAGGCGACCCAACCAGAACCGTTCCGCTCGGGATGCTCAGCCATTGATTCGGCTCAAGCGGTTGTGGATCCTGCAGGTCTGTCGGTTTCTCGTAACTCTTGGTGTGCCACGAATAGCAGAATGCCTCGCGATGCATCATTTCGTGAAATAGTGACAGCCGATGAAAATAAATCGCCGGGTCGTCGTCTGACATAACCTGCAATCGATCCAATGATAATTGCAAGACTGTCTCAAGGTAGTCGTGGGTCGCCTCAGGCGACAATAACGGCAGCCCCCATCGGGTATTGTGTTTAACCGGCGTCGAGTCGTATAAGGTGTCAGCGTCGGGTAAAACGGAGTCAGCCGGCGTCTGCTCGCCGCGTTCTCGTAGGCACCAGCGCTCATGGAACCAGCCTACATGGCCAAACTCCCACAACGGCGGATTGACAACCGGCAGGCATGGCCCGAGCCAGCGCTCTGCGGACAACGGCTCCAGCGCAAGCAAGGTGCTCCGGCGCTGCGCAACGATTGCGTCGTGTAAGCGCTCGGTATCGGCAGTCCGTAAGGAATCGGGGTTAGTCTCGACGGGCATATCAGCGTTCAAACAATAAGCAGGGTCGGTTCAAAATATTCATGAATGATGCCTTAATCAGAAAAAAGCGGGTCGCCATCATCACGCCGGCCCTGGCTGCCGCCAATAACGGCAACTGGCGAACCGCGGATCGGTGGGCTTCATTTCTGAGCGACCGGTATGCAGTTAGCCTTCATGAGAAATACGAACCGAGTAACGACCCGCCCGATCTATTGATTGCCCTGCATGCCCGCCGCTCCGCGCCAGCCGTGGCCGCTTTCGCCGCCACAGGCAGACCCGTCTGCGTCGTGCTGACCGGTACAGATCTGTACCGCGACATCCGCTCAGACCCGTCTGCCCAGCGCTCACTCGAGCTGGCTGATCGACTGGTAGTCCTGCAGGAATGCGGACTGGATGAGCTAAGCCAGACGGCGCGAAACAAATGCGTCGTGATCGAACAATCTGCGCCCTCGCTACCCCCGTTAGAACCGCGCTCAGGCACGTTCGATCTGCTTTTGGTTGGCCATTTACGCGCGGAAAAAGACCCGCTTACCGCCGCACGGGCAATCGCACGCCTGAACGACCCCATTATTCGCTTGCGACAGATTGGGCGGGCCGACGACCCCGCGACCGGCCAGGCTTTCAAAGAGCGAGCCAGGAACAACCCGCAAATCGAAATGCTTGGCAATCAGTCTCATGACGCCACTCGCGAGTTGATCCGACAAGGGCGCCTGCTGATTCTGCCTTCACTGATGGAAGGAGGGGCAAATGTGCTGATCGAGGCGGTGGTCAGTGGCGTACCGGTGCTGGCCTCGCGTATTCCCGGGTCTATCGGCATGCTGGGCGCGGACTATCCGGGGTATTTTGAGGTCGGGGATGATCAAGCGCTGGCGACACTAATAAAACGCAGCATGATTGAACCAGACTATCTGACCAACCTGCACAGACATTGCGCCGCCCGGGCCCACCTCTTTGAACCGGCCCGGGAACAACGACTCACTCTTGAGTTGATCGATCAGCTTACCAGGCATGGGACCTGAACGCCGAGCCCACACCCCGCTTTAAACCCTATTTATCCGAATTGCGTCAATTCCCTCGACGCTTGAAGTCCATCCCCCCGTATAACCGTATTTGTGTGATTGTTCTACTTGCGCAAGTGGTTTAACTTGCCCATGATTTCCCTACCTTACGGCCGGTTCGTGAGGACGCCGTCAGGGCACCGCCGCCCGGTTGGCGATCATTGCCGCCAGACCTACCCAGCCAGTACCCGACTATTGAGTTTCATGACACCCGACAGTGCCCCACTGCCCTCATCGAGCACGTTATCCAGCGCCGAATCAGCGATCTGGATCGGGCAGATGCTCCACCATGCTGACCCGCTCTACAACATGGTTTTGCAGGTCACAATTGAAGGCGGACTGTGCCGGACAACTTTCGGCATAGCACTGGAGTCAGTCGTCAAACGATGCGACTCACTGCGCACTACTTTTACCGAATCCGACGGCGCGCCCTGCCGCCGAATTCTCGACACCGTGCACCCTGTCCTTGAGTATCTGGATTTTTCCGATAAACCCGCCGCCGAAGAACAAGCTCAGAGCTGGTGTCAGAGCCGCGCCGCGCGACAGTTCAAACTCTCCCAAAGACTTTTCGATTGCGCATTACTCCGGGTTGCTGCGGACCGTCATATCTGGTTCATCAGTAATCATCATCTGATTGCCGACGCGACCTCCATGGCCAATATTGTCAGGGAGGTCGGACTCGCCTACACGCGAAGGTTGAACAACCCACTGAACAATCAGCTGCCTGACCCGTCGCTACCTCAGTATGCAGATTTTCTACGCCACCAGCATGAGGCGAAAAAAACACCGCAATTCCATCAGGCCGCCAAATACTGGCTGGAGAAGACCCAAACCCTGGTAAGTTCCCCACCGCCAGCGATCGAATTCTACGGATCGCAGCCGAAGTCGGTCAGTACGGCCTCCAATCGGTTCAAACGCCAGCTCTCCGGCGAGCAAAACACGAAGATCCGCGCACTGGCGTTAAACCCTGAGATACGGGCGCTCACACCGGACATGACCGTTCACAATATCTTCGTCGCGGCACTGGCAGCTTTGCTGCACCGGCTAAGCGGACGAGGCGACCTGGTCATCGGCACCCCAGCCGCCAACCGACCCACCAAATCTCTGAAAGAAACGATCGGACTGCTGGTCGAACTGTACCCCCTGCAACTGCAGATTGATGAAAACGAGAATTTCGTTTCTCTTCTCAAAAAAGCCCGCGAACAAAACAACGGCTTGTTAATGAACGCCCAGTCGGGCGCGTCACAACCGGAAGCACTGCGTTCGTTTAATGTGGTCCTGAACTACATCAGCGCGAAGATCAATCTGCCCGGCTTCAAGACCGCCTCGCAATGGCTTCATCCGAAAACGGGCGACTCCAATCACCACTTACGGCTCGAAGTCCACGACTTTGACAGCACGGGTGAGCCGGAACTGCTGTTCGACCTCAATCAGGATGTCTTCGACAAGGAGGCGAGCCAGTGGCTGATGGATCACTTCTTTCGCGTGCTTGATACCCTGATCGACGATCCACAGTGCCGGATATCTCAGATTGAACTGGTCGAGCAATCCGAGGCCATCTCCCCGAAAGACATCACGCCAGAGTCCGCGCGCGGCAACACGACAATTGTCTCGATATTCCGGGAATGCGTTGAGCACTACCCGGACAGGACTGCACTGGCCACCGATGACTATCATCTGACCTATCGTGCGCTCGACGAACTCGCGACAACACTTGCAAGCAAGCTGATCACGGATCACCAGGTGGCTCGCGGCGATATTATCGGGATAGCCTGCAACCGCGACGCGGAAACGATCATCGGCATTCTTGCCACCTTGATCGCCGGGGGGGCGTATTTGCCCATTGACCCGGCCTACCCTGACCAGCGTATCTCGTTGATCCTCGAAGACGCCCAACCGAAATTGCTGCTGGCGCCTGACTCAGGTCAGTCACGTCTGGCCAACTTTGGTGTACCCCTGGAAAGCGTAAACATCAGCGAGTTACAAACAAGTTCGGCTCCAGTTGAGGTGGGCTTGTCGATAGAGCCAGCGGATCTGGCATATCTTCTATATACATCAGGCACAACCGGAACCCCGAACGGCGTTCTGGTTGAACACCGGAATGTTGTGAGTCTGACCGCCGGTCTTCACCAATGCGTCTACCCTGGCACCGCAGAAGCACTGAACATAGCGTTGGTAGCGCCGTTCGCTTTTGATGCCTCTGTGCAGCAGATTTTCTCAGCATTGCTAGGCGGCCATTGCCTGCATATTGTCCCGGAAAGCACGCGTCTTGACGGCACCCGATTGAGAGCGTTCTATGCTGAGCGGGCAATAGATCTATCTGATGGCACGCCTGCACATCTCGGATTAATCAGTGACACCGGCAGTCCGATGAATTTGCAATTGCCCCGACGTTTTGTGCTCGGAGGTGATCGAATGAACCGGGCGCAGATCCTGGCTTTCTACCAGGCGGTTCATCCCCAGAAGCCCCAGATCATCAATATTTACGGCGTGGCCGAATGCAGTGTAGACACGACCTTCTACCTGATCACTCCGGACTCAATTGAAGCACTTTCCGAGCTTATCCCGATCGGAAAACCGCTACCTGAGTCGCAAGTCACTATCGTGAGCGAAGCCGGTAAGCAACAACCTACTGGTGTCGCGGGCCAGATTCTCATTGCCGGAGCCGGCGTTTCGCGTGGCTACCTGAACCGTCCCGAACTCACCAAAAGCAAATTCGTTCCGCATCCGCTTCACCCAAACAGGCGCGCCTACCTGACCGGCGACCAGGGGCGAATCGATAGTGATGGAAACCTCCATTTTCTCGGCCGACGGGACGGACAGATAAAATCCAGGGGAATTCGTATTGAAACCGGGGAAATCGAGCACCACCTGCTCTCTTTCCAGGTTCGTGCCAACTCGGCAATCAACATTGAAACAAATCTCGATCGTCCTTCCGCGCAGGCGCAACGCTGTAGAACCTGCCTGTTGACCACGGCCCACCCTGAAGTCAGCCTGAACCAGGACGACATCTGTAATGTTTGCGAAGAATGGTCTGACTACGCTCAGGCCAGCCAAACCTATTTTCAGTCGATCAAAGAGTTCCAGCACCTGCGCGCTGTAGCGGCCAAAGGCAGGGAGTCGGCCGAATACGACTGTATGTTGTTATACAGCGGCGGCAAAGACAGCTCTTATGTCTTGCACCGGCTCGTTGAACTGGGTCTGAAAGTGCTGGCTTTCACATTCGACAACGGGTTTATATCGAACGCAGCGTTTGAAAATATTCGCCGTCAGACGGCGGCGCTCCAAGTAGACAGCATTGTCGAGCGCGCTAGCGCGATGGATGAAATCTTTGTCGAGAGCCTATTGGCCGACGCCACTGTCTGCTCCGGATGTTTTCGGGCCCTGACCGCAATCAGCACCCGATTGGCCCATGAGAAGAATATCAACATGGTTGTGACCGGACTGTCTCGTGGGCAGATCTTCGACACGAAACTCGCCGGACTATACAAGCAAGGGATCGTCGAGCTCGCACAAGTCGAGCAGAATCTTCAGCTGTTTCGAAAAGTTTTTCATGCCAACGAAGACCGGACTGCCCAACTACTCTCGGTAGATCTGAAGACAGTCGATATCGACCAGATCCATTTTGTGGACTTCTTTCGTTACGACAACATTGGCGTCAGCGGCGTACGAGACTATCTGCGCGCCAGAGACGACTACTGGAGTCAACCCCAGGATACCGGCTTCTGCTCATCCAATTGCGTCATGAATGATGTCGGCATCTGCGTTCATAGCAGTCAGAAAGGCTTTCACAACTACGAAGCACCGCTAAGCTGGGATATCCGTCTTGGTGTTAGTCATCGCGACGAAGTGATTGGCGAAGTCACCAGCCCGATAAATCTGAAATCTTCCACGAAGATTCTTCAGCGTATTGGCTTTTTTAGCAAAAAAATCCAGAGAGTCCGGGTGCTTGGGAGCGAGGCCGGCGACGCGACAGATCATCTTACGGCCTATTTCCAGGCAACCCAGACGATTGCGCCAGAGGACTTGCGGACTTATCTCGCGCAGCGACTGCCGAACTATCTGGTGCCGTCCCGGTTTGTCCAGGTTGCGCAAATGCCTTACACGGCACACGGCAAAACAGATGACCGTGTCCTACGGCATTACGACCAGAACACCGAACAAACCGGCAACTACCAGGGGCCGACAAACGCCATTGAAGAACAACTCGTAGAGATCTGGGCTCAGGTCCTGGGCCTTGAGACAGTAGGCGTGAACGACAACTTCTTTGATCTGGGCGGAGACTCAATTGCCGCTATCCGAATTGTTGGCCGGGCCAATACGATCGGTCTGAGTCTGGAGGCGCCGCAACTGCTGGAGAAACAAACCATCTCTAAGCTTGCGACTACCGGAATTACCCGCTTGCCTGCCTCCCAGGCCGCCGTTTCAGGGCCGGTCCCAATGACGCCAGTACTACACTGGTTTTTGTCCAAAACGGAAGCAACAACGGCCAAGACGTTCAGTCAGGTTGTCTCGGTCCGCCTGCAAGGCCTACTTGACGCACAGGCGCTCACCGAAGCCTTGCGAGTCGTCATCGGCCATCATGATGTCTTGCGCCTGGCATTTACGCATGGCGCTCGCGGCTGGCAAATCTCGAACCGGGCCGACCTGGGACACTACCCGACAGTCGAGACCGTCCGGTCAATCAAACCCAATGAGGGGCAACGCAAACAAGTCATTACGGCAATGGCCGAGCGTTTCGATCTCGCGCAGGCACAATTGATCCAAGCGACGCTTCTGACTGATGCCGATTCCTGCGAACTGATAATCGTCGCGAACCATCTGGTCGTAGACGCGGTCTCGTGGTCTATCCTGCTCGAAGACCTCGAATCAGCCTACCGACAAATTGTCGCTGACCAGTCACCGACCCTGCCGAACAAAACTCACTCGTTTCAAGCCTGGGCGCACGCGCTGACGACCTATGCAACAACGGCAACGTTCAACCAAGAAAAGCGCTACTGGCGTGCCCGGGAAACCTTGGCCGGCGTTATCGACCCAATCCCGAAGAACCCCGATATCCCGAACACAGAAGAGCACTCGACAACAAGAATCACGTCATTGGACAAACGGGCAACCGCCAGCCTGCTTTCGGTTGCGACTCAGTCCAAACGCCCCATACAAGAGCTGCTGCTGGCAGCGCTCGGCCTGGCGATCGCAAAGGGTACAACCGCCAAGGGGTTAGCGCAGCCGTGTGTTCGGATTGATGTCGAGGGCCATGGGCGGGAGTCTTTTCAGACGGCACCAGACATCTCACGAACCGTCGGCTGGTTTACCAGCCTTTACCCGGTGTCCTTATCAGTGCCTGGCATTGATTTCTCGTCTCAGGCAGAGTACCCCGATCTGCAAACGCTCGATGCCATTACAGATCAGATCCAGGCCGTGCCCGGCAACGGCTTCACTTTTGGCCTGCTGCAATACCTCGCGCCGCGGGCGACTCTGACGGCGCCGGCTGATTCGCCAGTGTTGTTCAATTACCTCGGATTGGTTGATTCGGTCCGGCCCAAGACGGATTCGCGCTGGCGCCTACACGACCTGGCCCTTTACCGATCTCCCGGCATGCTGCGCCGGCACCCACTTGAGGTCGCCGCCTCGCTTGGCGACGGCGCACTGAGCATTGAATGGGCTTTCCCGGCGGGCGCGCAACAGCTAGCCGCTATTGAGGCTCTGGAGGCGGACTTCCTGGCCGTGTTGCGAGCTATCACGGCACTCCTTGCCGATCCGACCCGGCAGCGCTCAGCAGCCGAATTCCCGCAGGCGAAACTCAACTCCAAAAGCCTGAACAAGCTGGCAGCTGCACTGGGCAAAGCGGATGCAAGAGCCACCGATCGAGGAACGAACTAGGCATGGACAATGTCGCCGATGTTTATACGCTGTCGCCAATTCAGCAAGGGATGCTTTTTCACACCATTTCTGAACCCGGTAGTGGCGTTTGTATCGAGCAAATCTGCTGCCAGCTGTCAGGCGCGCTGGACGTGCCCCGCTTTCAATCAACTTGGGATCAGCTCGTTGCCCGGCACGCCGCCTTGCGAACAATTTTTCTATGGGAGGGGCTCGACGAACCCTTACAAGTTGTACGCGAGGAGACCGCTCTCGCCTGGACGATTCTCGACTGGCAACAATATTCCCCTGCGGAACTGGATCAGAAGATCTCGGCTTACCTGACCAATGACAGAACCGCCGGATTCGATCTGTCTCAAGCACCGTTAATCCGGATGACATTGATTCAGACAAACATTGCCGACTATCGGTTTATCTGGTCTTTTCACCATTTGCTTGCCGACGGCTGGTCTGTTGCCTTGCTTTTGAAAGAACTGTTCGAGCGCTACCACGCGCTTAACACCAACACGCCCCCGGAGACGACAGAATCACTCCCGTACCGGCAGTTTATTGAATACCTGGATCATCAACCCCTGGATCGTGCTGAAGCCTTCTGGCGCGACTACCTGGCCGGATTTCACACGCCGACCCAGATAGCCCCGCAAACCGCATCGGACACCCGGCTTACCGGAACCGGCGCGCCATACGAACGGCAGCAACTGACCATCAGTAAGCCGCTGACAGAACAACTGAAGTCCCTGGCACGCGATAACAAGGTCACGCTAAACACGGTAATTCTAGCTGCCTGGGGAGTGGTCCTGAGCGCCAGCTCCGGAGACACTGATCTGGTCTTCGGCCGTACCGTTGCCGGCCGCCCCCCGGTATTGCCGCATATTGAGACGGCCGTTGGCCTGTTCGTCAATACCTTACCGCTACGCCTCAAAATCGGCAGCCGTAGTCTGCCGGAATGGTTCAACGAGATTCAGCGCGCGCAAAATGCAATTAGCGAGTTCGAATACAGCCCGCTAAGCCAGGTACAGAAATGGTCTGAGATCCCGCGTGGCAGTGCGCTCTTCGACAGTATTGTTGTTTTCGAGAACTACCCCACCTGGCATCAGCATGATCCTGACAGCGCCGAGGTTGTCGCTTCAGGGTTCGACTTCAAAGAGCAAAGCAATTACCCGCTTGCGTTGCTGGTTGTACCCGACGAAGAAATCAGCCTGATCCTGATTCATGACGGCTCCCGCTACCAGCCGTCATTTGCCAGAGGGTTGATTGAACGCGTCCAACAGGCACTCACCGAATTTATTGAAAACCCGTTACGCCCCGCCGGGAAGATTAACTGCCTGACGCCCGCTGACCGGGACGCATTACAAACACTCACCAACCCGGCAACACCCTACCCTGAGCACCGGCCAATATTCAAACTGATAGAGACACACGCCAAATCCACCCCGGATTCCATCGCGGTTCAGTTCAGAGATATCCAGCTTAGCTACGCTGAGCTTGACCGCCGGGCCGAGCGGCAGGCCTCACGATTGCTCGACATGGGGGCGTCGCCGGGCGATCGAATTGGACTAGCGGTTCTAAGAGGCCCGGATCTGATCATCGGAATTCTCGGCATTCATAAGATCGGTGCAGCCTATGTCCCGCTAGACCCCGAATACCCGGCCAACCACCTGAGTTTTGTCCGCGAAGATGCCGGTTTGCGGTTAATTGTGACGAACCAGCAGAGCGTGCCCTGTCTCACCGACGTAATCGACCCGTCAGCTTTCTGCTTCATTGAACCCGACGCGCCAGATGAAGCCGACCGCGACGCCCCGAAAGTTCAGCCAATCGATGACGAGCGCCTTCGGGGCGAAGCCGCCTACGTTATCTACACCTCGGGATCTCAGGGCCGGCCCAAAGGCGTCGTTGTCACGCACGACAACCTGACTCACTCTACACTGGCCAGACGTGAATTCTATGGAGAGCCAGTCAGCAGTTTCTTATTGCTCTCGTCTTTCGCGTTTGATAGTTCTGTCGTCGGGCTGTTCTGGACTTTAGCTGATGGCGGCAAACTGGTATTGCCTGAGCCAGGCCAGGAGAAAGAGCTACATTTGCTATCAACGCTGATTCAGCAACACCAGATCTCGCATTTGCTGACTCTGCCTGGCCTTTATGGGTTGTTATGCCAAGCCGGCCAGCCGGAGCAACTGCAGTCTTTACAAACGGTTATCGTTGCTGGCGAAGCCTGTGATCCCGCAGTTGTCAACCAACATCTGGCGGTATTGCCGAGGTCACGACTCTTCAATGAATATGGGCCAACCGAGGCCAGCGTTTGGTGCCTTGCCGCAGAACTGACTGCTGACAGAACATCCGAGTCAATTCCGATCGGGCGACCTATTGCCAATATGTCGGCCTACCTACTCGATCACGACATGAACCCTGTCCCACCAGGCGTGTGCGGCGAACTGTATGTGGGCGGACAGGGAATCGCTAAAGGCTACCTGAATCAGGATCACCTCACGCGTGAACGGTTTATCGATAATCCGTTCGACCGCAACGCCTCCAGGCTGTACAAGACTGGTGATCTCGCATACCTCAGGCAGGATGGCATGCTCGTGTTTGCGGGCCGGTCAGACGATCAGGTCAAAATACGCGGACACCGCATCGAGCCCGGCGAAATTGAGCGCCAGCTCAAAGAGCACTCCGCCGTCATTGATGCCGTCATCTCGATCGAAGACCTTGACCAGGACTTCCCGGCGAATCCTGAGCTCGATGTCGCGCAATTGCGTGAGCGGTTACAAGCGATCGGGCCCGCCCGTTCCAAGCAGTTGATCGACGAGTTGCTGGCCATCCCTGATCACGAACTCGAAACCTATCTGGATAACGAACAATGACACGACGGCTCAAGAGAACCCGAAATTTCGAGCTGTCACTTGACATTCGCTCCGAAGATTTCGTTCGCCCCCCCAGGGAAAGCCAACGGAACTGGTTGCTCAATCGGGCGCTGAAAGAACTCTCCGACGACCTTGAACATCTCCATCAGATCGCGCCGGATTTCGTACCAGGTATCGACGCAACAGGCGATCTGGCAGGACGGGAGTCGCGCGATCTCGCCGACGATCAGATCATGGAAGACTGGCAAGACCCGATCATGAAACGGATGGCCGCGTTTGTCACTGAAGCGCAAGGTGATGTACTTGAAATCGGTTTTGGTCGCGGCATCGGCGCATCCTATATACAGAATGGCGACCCTCGCTCGCACACTATCATTGAATGCAACGCCTCGGTTATTGCCCGGTATCAACACTGGCTACAGCAATACAACGGCAAGTCTATTCAACTTGTTCCCGGGTTATGGCAGGACGTCATTCAGTCGCTGGGCCAGTTCGACAGCATTTTCTTTCATACCTACCCGCTTAATCAGACTGATGTGATCGAAAAAGTGGTTCAGAGCGCGACGTTTGCTGAGCATTTCTTTCCGGTGGCTGCCGAGCATCTGTGTGACGGCGGCGTTTTTACCTACTTGACCAATGAAATCGACTCGCTGAGCCGAGCGCATCAGCGCGCCTTGTTCGGACACTTCAGTCGGTTTGAATCGTCATTGATCGAGGGCCTGGAAATTCCCCACGATACCAGTGATGCGATGTGGTCTGACTCAATGGTCTTGATTAAGGCTTATAAATGAAGAGCCTTGACGATACGCTGACCTCTTTGTCGGAATCCCAACGCCATCTTCTGAATCAATGGTTGACGGCCATGGAACCGCAACAGTCTTCGCCAAGTGGTAGAAAACAGATTCGAGCACTGGTGGTTGCAGAAGATCCACAAGCAAACGTCAGTTTGCTCGCGGATCAGATCAAGCCCTTCTTGGCCAGTCGCCTCCCTCAGTACATGGTTCCCGACCGGATCGATTTTGTTGACTCGCTCCCGCGTTTGCCCAACGGCAAACTCGACAGGACAGCGGTGCGCCGCCGCATTGAGCAAAACTCAGTATCGGTCAACAACGCGACGGATCACTTTGTCGAACCAAGAAATCTAACCGAGAGTATCCTGGCCGAAATCTGGAGTGAATCACTTCAAATCGAGCCCATCGGCATATCCGACAATTTCTTCGAATTGGGTGGCGACTCCATCATCAGCATTCAGATCGTGTCGAAAGCACGCGACCGCGGCCTGAACCTGAACCACAGCCATTTTCAGCATAAGCCAACAATCGCTGAGATGGCGGCGAACCTGCATGAGGCAACGCCCGCCCTATCAACACCAGCTGAGCCTGAACGGCGCCACGGGACGGGCGGGCTGACACCGATACAGCATTGGTTTGTGCAACGTAATTTAAGCAAACCTAACCACTGGAACAGCGCACGCTCCTATGAGCTCAAGCCAGGGCTGACTGACACGTCGATACGGGCCGCCGTGCAGGCATGCCTTGATCACCATGAAGGATTGCGCGCCAGGTTCCCCCAGGCCAGCGCTGATGGCATACGCCGCCAGATGGACATTCCGCAGTCCGGCTCCGAAGTTTTTCAGACGCTCCCCGCGAGCGCCACCCCGGAGGAAGTTGCTCACTTTGTGACGGCAGCCCAGGCACGGTTCAGCCTCGCCGATGGACCGTTGATTGCAGTGGCTTACGTGCCGGACAGTCAGGCAAAACCCGGCCGGCTTGTTGTGATTGCTCATCACTTATTACTCGACAATTTGTCCTGGAACATTCTGAGCGAGGATCTCGCCACCGCGCTAAGCGCGGTCCGTCATTCAAGCACTATCACTTTGCCGCCCCGGACTACCTCTCTGATCGACTGGTCTCAGTTTGTCGCTGACCTGGCCAATTCAGATCAATGCCAGGCTTCGCTCGCTTATTGGCAGACGACCGAAGTGCCGGGCGACATCCCGGTCGATGTCTCTCTGACGAACTGGCCGACTGAAAAGTCGGTTAAATCTATTCAATCGACCCTTGGCAAAGCGATAAGCGACCGTCTCAGCGGCAACGCAATGAAGGCGTACAACACTCAAGTGCGAGACTTGCTAATCGCCGCACTGGCTCTGACGCTATCCGAATGGACCCATCAAACAGCCGTACAGTTTGATCTGGAAGGCCATGGCCGCGACTCCTTCGACTCGCACCATGACGTGTCCCGTACCGTCGGCTGGTTTACCTCGTTCTTTCCTCACGCTTTAGCAATACCTCCCGGTTCTGGCGCTGAAACTGTGATCAAAACCACCAAGGAATCGCTTCGCCAGTTGCCTGGCAACGGAAACTATTTTGGTTTGTTGAGATACTTGTCGTCGTCACAAGAGATTCAACGATCACTGGAATCAGTCCAAAAATCCCAGGTTTTGTTCAATTACCTGGGTCGATCCCCCAGCCCTGCTCCGGCAAGCGAGGCCAAGCCTCTCAATTTCGACCAGGTCGCGCTACGGGCACCCGACAATGCCAGAAGCCACCTGCTCGAAATCAACACTGAAATGACCGACAACGGTTTGGTCTCAACCTGGCTTTACAGTGATGACGTCCATCGCCCGGAGACGATCGAAAGACTGGTCACCAGGTACTCCGAACATCTTGCGGCGTTAATCGATCATTGCGAATCTTCAGAAGCTGGCGGATTTACCGTTTCCGACTTTCCTGATGCCGCGCTGGACCAGGACGACCTCGACAATCTGTTCGACTCGTTCGCCCCGGACCAGGATTCATGAATTCCATCGCCGACGCGCTCTGCCTATCTGCTCAGCGCGACCCTTCAAGGGTAGCGTTTCGTTGCCAGGAAGAAGCACTCACTTATCAGCAACTGGCGACCCAGGCCGCACAGCTGGCGAATCGGCTGATTCTGTCTGGTGTGAAACCCGGGGACCGGGTCGCCATTTATATGCCGCGTTGCCTGCAAAATGCGATCGCTGTCTATGGAATTTTGAATGCCGGTGCGGTTTTTGTGCCAATCGACCCCGGCGCACCAGCAGTATCAGTGGCTGAACTACTGACCGACTGTGAGATTTCTATGCTGGTTACGGTGCCTCAAATGCATCGATTGGTCAGTCAGTTGAACGCTCAGAACATTCCAGAGCTGACCGTGTTTGGTCTTCCCGGTGACCAGAGTCACTCACTGATCGGGATCTCGTGGGAAGAGATAATGTCAGGCAGCGACACGAAACCGAATATCCCGGTTAGCGGTTCAGACCTGGCTTACATTATTCATACCTCGGGTTCCACCGGGAAACCCAAAGGCATCATGCACTCAAACGCTAGCGGCTTAAGCTATGCCCGACTGAGCCAGCAAACCTATCAAATCACGGCCCACGATGTGATCGGAAGTCATGCGCCGTTGCATACGGATATGTCCACGCTCGGCTACCTGACCGGACCTTACGTTGGCGCGACCACGGTGATCATCCCAGAAAGTCACAGCAAAATGCCTGCCAGCATGTGCCATCTGCTGGAAAAGTATCAACTCACGATCTGGTACTCCGTTCCGTTAGCTTTGGTTCAAATGCTTGAAACCGGCATTCTGAGCCAACTCGACACCCGGTCGCTCCGATGGATTGTTTACGGCGGAGAACCCTTTTCTCTGAAGCACCTGATGAATCTCAGCAGCCAGCTTCCGAGTGCGCGCATCAGCAATGCCTACGGCCCCGCCGAAGTCAATCAATGCACTCATTTCGATTTGCCGGCGCATGATCAGAACGTTCCCTGGCAGATATCCGAGGGAACCGTCCCGATAGGCCGGCCCTGGCCTGAAACCAGTGCACTCGTTGTAGACGCTAGTGATCACCCGGTAGCAGATGATCAAACAGGCGAACTCCTGGTGTCTTCAAGCACCATGATGATGGGTTACTGGAACCGGCCTGATTTGAACGGTGAGGTTTTTCATTCGGTTGCAACCGAAACAGGCAAGCAAGTCTATTACCGGACGGGTGATCTGGTCAGACGTAGCACTGACGGCCTGCTCAGGCTGCTTGGCCGGGCGGACCGCCAGGTTAAGGTCCGAGGATTCAGGATAGAGTTGGATCATATTGAGATGAGTCTGTCCGGGCACCCGAATGTTCTCGAAACCGGTGTATTCGCGGTTTTTGATCAGCGCGAGAACACTAACCAGGTGATCGCCGCTGTGTTAACGAACAAGCCTGATCTCACGCCCGATCAGCTTAAGACATTTGCGCGAACACGATTGGCTGAAGCCGCTGTCCCGCGAACGATTGTGATCGTCGATTCATTACCGCGCACAACCAGCGGTAAGATTGACCGCCGTCAGTTGAAATCCGATTGGCCTGCCCAGAAGGAAAACCTATGAAGCAAGCGTTATGTGAATACATTTCAGACACCTTGATTGGTGCCGAGGCGAAGATCGAGGTACAGGCTAACGACAACTTGCTGGCGGTTGGCATGCTCGATTCATTGCAGTTGATGCGTCTTGTTCAACACCTAGAAACAGAATATGGCAAATCAATCCCCCCCGCTGATCTGGTCCTGGAGAACTTTGAGAGTGTCAACGCGATCGTGAGTTACCTGGAGAACCGCAACAAGGCATAAGCCCGCCAATTGCGGCGGGCGCGCATCAGCGGGCTCACTCGGGCAAAACACCAGAGCGCTGCAGCACCCAGAGCGCAGCAAGAACGATCGCGGCAATCGAGAAAGGGTAAACAACCCATCTCTGATAAAAGGCCTTCTTGCGAAGCCAGAACAACAGCGGGAAGACCACCGCGACGATTGCAAGCTGACCCAATTCGACACCGATATTGAAGCGCAGCAGAATCTTGTGAATCAGCACGTTTCTGAACTGCAGGTCGGACATAGCCGATGCAAACCCAATGCCGTGAAACAAACCAAAGATAAAAATAAGTACCCAGGCGTGGGCGGCATAACGCGGGTAGATGTTGTTTAGCGCAACGGCAATGATAGACGCGGCGATAATGGTTTCGATCAAGGCGGTATTTACGGTAATGAAACCCAGTGCAGTCAAACCGAACGTGATCGAGTGAGCCACGGTAAAGACGGTTACGATTACCAGAATATTCCAGCCAGCGGTCCGTAAACGCGGCTCAGGCTCCCACCTTTTTTCGGAATAGCGCAAAACCGAAGTCAGGAGCAAAACAACCAGAAACAAGACATGGTCAATGCCGGCCCAAATATGCAATGCGCCTTGCCAGATAAAGTCCTTATAACTAAGAATCGTGGAGGGTTCGTCCAGATTCAGCGTTCTTGAGGTGTTAGAGGGGCTAAAAACCAGCGCGACGGTCTCTTCGCCGAAGTCTTTACCGACCGCCTTGTTGTAAGCCACGACCAGCACACTGCGATGCAACCGGTCGTTTTTCATCATGTCTTCGGTCAGGAACACACGACTCTGTATTTCTACCTTGGCATTCGATGGCAACCGGCTGGTTCGGTAGGGATATTGCACAAAGTCAGAGCCCCCCTCAAAAAGCCCGGGCGGCCCAAATTGTATGGCCATCGGCTGACCGCCATCGAGAATGGCGAAATGCTCTACAAGATATTGTTGAACCTTATCAGCACTCGCCCGAACGCCGGCCAGTCGATCTGCTCCGATTGCGTCCAGATCAATGCCGAGCTTGCTCTTGATGTCGCGGGCATTGAGTTCGAATCGACCGCTTAAGTGATCAGTCTCGACATTAACCCAGACGTAGTTTTCACGAAGTGCATGCGCATTGGCCGATTGCATTGACGCGGCAAGCACGCAAATGGCAAACAAGAGCATCAGCGCCCGGCCCAGGGCGGACGCGACTACCTGGGAAAACAATGGCAATTGCCCGCGACGACCAGGCTCGGTACAGATATAAGGACTAACGACAACGCTTGGCATATTTCCCTTCGAACAAATGGCCCCGGACACGCGAACTCTCGCTTATTTGCAAATCTGTCACTATGATGCAGCTTAAAGCAAAGCAGAATTCAGACATGGTTCACAAACCGATGGAATTGGTGCTCCCTGAGACGAGGACTGCCAAGCACGGCCCCGAGTCAGGCCCTTCCCTTCTACCCGCCGAACAGGCCTTGTAACAATGGATTTCTCACTGACTGCTAATCAGCAGGCGATTCGTTCGCGTATGACCGAATTTGCGAAACAGCAACTCAACGAACCTACCACACCTGTGAGTGAAAGCTGCGCTTTTGATCGCACTTTATGGAACCGCTGCGCCGAGGAAGGCGTGCTGAAAATGATGGTAGCAGAGGAGTTCTCAGGCCAGGCGCCGCTTGACCCGCTAACCGCCCTGATCGCCATGGAAGCACTGGGTTATGGCTGCACTGACAACGGCCTGCCTTTTGCGATAAACGCCAACATCTGGACGATTCAATTGCCCTTGCAGGGAATTGGCACTGACGAGCAGCGCCACCGCTTTCTGCCGCGGCTTTGCAGCGGCGAATGGATCGGCTGCCACGCAATGACCGAGCCGGAATCCGGCTCGGATGCGTTCTCGATGCAGACAACCGCGACACCATGCGACGGTGGCTACCGGCTAAACGGGCAAAAGTGCATGATCAGTCTCGCGCCGGCAGCGGATCTGATTTTCCTGTTTGCCAATGTGAAACCTGAGGCCGGACGCTGGGGCATCACCGCTTTTTTGATTCCTGCCACTACCGACGGGATTGAGATTTCAGCCCCCACGGTCAAGATGGGTCTGGAGACTGTTCCAATGGGGTCCATCACGCTGACGGATTGTTTTGTGCCCACAGAAGACCGTCTGGGCCCCGAAGGCGCCGGTGCAAGTATTGCGCAGCACGGACTCGAATTTGAACGTTGCGGCATCTTTTCCAGCATGCTTGGCCGCATGGAGCGTCAACTGGAAAATTGTATCGCGTATGCGAACCAGCGACAGCAGTTCGGACGCTCTATCGGCACGAATCAATCGGTTTCCAATCGCATTGCCGACATGAAGGTACGACTGGAAACGGCTCGTCTGCTTGCCTACAAGCTTGGCTGGCTGTTGTCACAAGGTAAAGCCGCCGCAACGGAATCGGCGATGCTTAAGTTGGTCCTGAGCGAAGAATTCCTGGCTTCAGGAATTGACGCCATGCGCATTTATGGCGGTCATTCCTATCTGGTAGAAAACGGCCTTGAGCGCGACGTTCGTGATGCCCTCGGCGGCGTGTTGTACGCAGGCACGTCAGACATACAGCGCAATATCATTGCCGGCATGCTTGGCGTTCACACCTGAGGTTTTCGAGCGACCTGGCTTTCGCGAAGCACCGACGCGAGCACGCGGGCCAGGCCACGAACATTCGGCGGTTCGATCAGGCTCAGATGATTGCCCGGCACCTTGTGAATGACAAACTCACCCGTGACCAGCTTGCGCCAGCCGGAATACTCGTCCGGTAAGGTTGCCGGCGGCCGCTCGCTTGCCCAGAAGAACTGAATACGCCCATTATAAGGCTCCAGCTCGCCGTACAAGCGTCTATGCACCCCGCCTGCGGCCTTTATTGGCGGCTCAATCATCGGCGATTCAATTGACTCACCAGACGACTCTGTTTCTGCTATGTACTCGAGCCACAGACCCTGCAAGAAAGTAGCCCACGCGAGCGAATTTGACTGGGTTGGAATCTTTAGTGTGAACATCACGACAAGATTCGCAATTTTTTCGAAAACAGGCCGACCGCGTGTCACCGCACCGACCAATGCCACCAGACGCCGTATTCGAGTCGGCTGAAAGACCGGACTGACCTCTGAATTCGTTTGATACGCCAGTGACTCAGGCGCGTTGAAGTTCACTAGTTTGTCTTGCTCCGGATCAACCAGCTTGCCGTACAAAACCCGAGTCGCCCCCTGCAGACTGGATACGATGCGCCCGGCCGGGGATTGAAGCCTGGGAAAGTCCGGCCCCAGGCTGTCAAACAGAATCAGATTGGCAACCACTTGCTCTTGATCGCGAAGTTGTTGCGCCATCATCCAGGCCAATGACCCTCCTCCTGAGAGCCCGGCGAGATGATAGGGGCCTTCCGGCTGCACAGCTCGCAGCTGGCTATTGAGCCTGGTTGCCAACTCGCTTAGCGGCAATTGGGTTAACCCGCGCGCGTTGAAGCCGTAAACGGGTTGCGAGTCTCCCAACTCGGCCGACAAATGCCTGTAAACCAGCAAATCTGTCGAGATGTCCGGAATAAACAGCGGTGGCTTCTCGCCGTTAGGCTGAATGGCAACAATATCAGCCCATTGCGCGGCGACACCGTCCTGAGCAAGCAAGTCGACCAAACTGTCAATACTGTTGTGTTGCAGCAAAGTCGTACTGGGAAGCCGAACACCCACTTCGGCTTCGAGTCGATTAAACAGAACAATGGCGAGCATTGAAGTGCCGCCGAGATCAAAGAATGAGTCATGCCGGTCTGGTGACTCTACGCCCAGCACCTCGCGCCAGATCTTAGCAACTCGTTCCTCCAGCAAACTGACCGGCATGGCGATTGAATTGGGTTGTACAGGGGGTGGAACGCTGCATGTCGTCGGGCGCCACGCCTTGAGAGGCAACACCACAGGTAAATCGAGTTCTCCGATGGCCTGCTCTGGCGCGGCGATCAGTTTCGAAAGCGTCAACCGAAAGCAATCAAGTATCGCAGACGCCTGATCAAAACCGAATAGTGCCTCAACTGTGTGAATGGATAACCCAAGTTCAGAGCCAGGCTTCACGATAATGGTCACGCCATAAGCGCTAACAATACCCGAATGCCGGTCACTAACCTGCAGGGCAGTCGGTGACTGACCGATCGGTTGGTTTTCGATTGTCAGCAACGTGTTGAACAAACCACCAGAGCAACCACTCCAGGCCTGGATTTGACCAGTATCCACGAACCCATACGACATGCTCGCGAACGATTGAGACTGAACGGTACGGAGCAATTCAACTATCGACTGCTTCGGGTCGATTTTGAGTCGCACCGGCAAAACATTGACGAGCATCCCGACCAGACGTTCGACACCGCGGTAGTCATTCTGACGCCCTGAGACGGTCGCGCCGAACACAACATCGGTACGATCGATGAGTTGACTCAGCAAGATCGACCAGGCGGTCTGAGCCAGCGCATTAAGCGTGGTCGCAAGGTCACGCTGCGCCAGGCTAAGCCGTTCGGTCAAGGCTTGATCCAGGCTTAGCTCGGCGATCACCGGCGGGCCGGCGTTAGGGAGGCGATGATTTGGCTGGGAACCAGACAATAGGTCGGACCAATACCGCTGCGCCGCGCTCCGGTCTTGTGCCTGTATCCATTGCAGGTAGTTGGCAAACAGTGGCGCCGGGCCGGCCTCGAACGAGCCCTGCTCCACGAGGCTGTCATACCGGGCAAGCAACTCGTCCAGAACCAGGCCGCCCGACCAACCGTCAAGAAGAAGATGGTGACTGGTCCAGACCAGCTTATGCGCATGATCACCGATCCGGATCAAGGTGATTCTCGACACCGGCGGTTCATTCAAGACCAGACCGGTTTCCGTATCTGCGCAGAGGAACTCCTGCAAGGCCTTGCTCGTCGCAGCTTGTCCGCGCCAGTCAAGATGCTCTATCGTTGCTGAAACACGCTGGTGAATCACCATGACCGGCTTCTTGACGTTTTCCCAGTGGACAGTCGCACGGAGCATTTGATGCTGCTCGACGGTCTGCAGCCAGGCACGTTCGAACAAGACATGATCTAGCGGGCCGTCAAGGCGGCACTGCGTTTGAATGAGTCCGACGCCGGCACTATCAGGCGAAGAAAGACTGTGCCACAGAAACCCCTGCTGCATGGCGGTCAGCGGGAGAATCGTTTCTATGTTCTTTTTGTCCATCAAATTTGAGTCAGTGCTGCCCAGGTTATTCTTAACTGTGATGCCAGCCATTGGGAATATAAATCAGATGTTTCGTGCGGCATGTCACACTTGTCCCTATGACGGTTGCGCGCCCGGCTAAGCTCGCCTCTAATTCGGGCACAATCATCCGACCGATTGCCACAGTAGAAGTTCTACGGATTGCAGCTCCCGATGCTTGAGGCACTGAGACAACTTCGCAGCCTTTGTTCTGATCAGGATATCACCCGGCTCTGGGTGCTTCTTGGCGTGGTCATTGCGACCGGATTTCTTGAGGTCGCCGGTATTGCCTCGGTCCTGCCTTTTCTGCAGCTTGCCTCAGACCCACTGCATGCTCTGGACAACCCCTGGATTCGGCAGGGTTTCGAGCTGATCGGCTTTGGCTCGACTCAACAGATGATGTTCTGGCTGGGCTTGGCTGTCGTGGTTCTCTTGACCGTGTCCAACGTCCTGGCAGCGGTTGCCACCTGGTATCGTCAAGTCATCGCCTGGACGATTGCCCATGAAGTCTCTGTTCAGCTGGCGCGGTCGTACTCACGGCTGCCTTACGCGTTCTTTCTCAATCGCGATTCAGCCGACCTGATTAAATCGGTCATTGAGGATGTCAACAGTCTTGTCAACGGCGTCGTTGTTGCTGGTTGCCAGCTATTGTCGCAAGTCATTGTCGCCGGCATGATTCTCGCGCTGCTGGCGTTCGTCAATCCAGGGGTGGCGCTTACAGCACTAGCTGTTTTCGCCGGTGTCTATCTGTTGGTCTTTGCGGCCAGAAAAAGATATCTGACCGACCTCGGCCGGGAACGAGTACAAGCCAATTCAGATCGCTATACAACTTTTTCCGATTTGATGTCAGGTATGAAAACCGTCAAGAGCGATGGCGCAGCCGAATTTTTTATCAAGCGATTTGAAAAACCGTCGAAACGTTTCTCGGAGACCCAACCCAAAATACACCTCAGTACCGTAATGCCACGATATATCGTGGAAACCGTGGCATTCGGTGCGATTGTCGGCATCGTATTGGTTCTGTCAGGCCAGGAAGACAACTTCGTGACGACAATGCCGACGCTGACTCTTTTTGCGTTGGCCGGTTACCGCTTGATGCCGGCTTTGAATCTGGCCTATGTCAGCCTGGCACAAGTCACCAGCAGCTATCCTGCCATTGAGAACATTCACCGTGACCTGAGTGCTGCGCCCGAGCCGGCAGCCCACACCGCTCCACAGGTATCGTTCAGTCACAGCATCGCGCTAAACCAGTTGAATTTTTCATATCCGAATTCAGACCAGGCAGTTCTTGATGATGTCTCGCTGACGATTCAGAAAGGCCAGAAGGTCGCATTCGTCGGCCCTTCCGGATCGGGCAAAACCACATTGATTGATGTCGTGACCGGCATGCTCACTCCCGAACGCGGCACGCTGACCGTAGACAACCTGGCCATTGATTCCGGCAATGTTGCTGGCTGGCAGGCGTTAATCGGATATGTCCCGCAGGAAGTCTTCCTCTACAACGAGACTATCGAAAAGAATGTCGCGTTCGGGTTCGACGTCATTGATAGCGAACGGGTTCGCGAGGTCTGTCGAATCGCCCAAATTGCCGAAACAATCCAAGCAGAGATGCCCGAGGCTTATCAGACCCGTATCGGCGAGCGCGGTGTCAGACTAAGCGGCGGTCAACGCCAGCGACTCGGACTTGCCCGCGCCTTGTATCGATCTCCCAGCGTGCTGGTACTGGACGAAGCCACCAGCGCGCTGGACAGCCATACTGAAGCGAAGGTCATCGCGGCCATCTACGATCAGTTGCCGACCATGACGACCATCATGATCGCGCATCGCATTTCCACCGTACGGCGGTGCGACAAGTTGTTCGTGATGGATCGAGGTCGGCTGGTCGATGAAGGCAGTTATCAGACGCTGCTCGATACCGACACAATGTTCAAAGAGCTGGCTCGCTTTGACTAGCCCCACCAGACGATTTCGCCAGAACAACCGAATACCAGGACTGCTCGTCTTCCCAGTGGCCCGCAACTGAAAAACCGGCCGCCTGAAGCATTTCAGTGAACCGGCCCAGCTCATATTTGTGACTGCTCTCGGTGTGGATGGACTCACCCGCATCAAAGCGCCGCGAGCCACCGGGCCAACTAACTTCGCATTGGTTTTTTGCAACCAGGTGCATTTCGATGCGGCTCAGTGTCTCATTGAAAAGAGCTCGATGAGACCAGTTTGACACGTCAAAATCTGTCCGCAGTTCGCGGTTGGCAACCAACAGCGCATTACGATTGAAAGCGGCCGTCACACCAAGAGAGTCATCATAGGCATCAGTCAGGACCGAATGCGGCTTGACCCGATCAATACCGATCAGTAGTGAGGTTTCTCCAGCCCGGCTCCTTGGCAGACGGGTCAGAAATTCAATGGCCGCCTTCGGTTCGAAGTTACCAATACTTGAGCCCGGATAGAAATACAGAAGCGGAGAATCCAGCAGCTGGTCCGGAACGGACCACTGCCGGGTGAAATCGCGCTCAAGTGCCTGCATTTGAATTTGCGGATACTCGCGCTGCAGGCCGGCAATCGCTGTGGACAGGAATTCGCCCGAGATATCCACGCCGACATATCCGGCTGGAGACAGCGCGCCAAACAGGCTGGCCGCTTTTCGGCAATCACCCGCGCCGAGATCTATCATCTGGAAACCAGCCGGTAACTGGCCCGCAATTGCACCGCCATGCGTGCGAAAAATACCGGCTTCGGTACGGGTGGGGTAATACTCAGCCAGCTCACAGATTGCGGTAAACAGCGTGGAGCCCAGCCGGTCATAGAAAAGCTTGGGCGGCAGTTGTGCGGGCCGGGCCGCCAGCATCGCAAGCGTGTGGGCGGCGTCTTGATCCTGTTGTTCAGTCATGTCTGCATGATAACCGGCATAGGTTTCAGTTTTGTAACCGCCAGATAGAGCCCTCCCGGAGCGCACGGGCTGTAGCACATGATCTTCATAATCGCGGCATACTTGATAACCCCTGTCTTTGTCATCATCGAACCGCTGAACAAGCCACTGGAAACTCCTGACAACTCCTCTGATACCGGCGATTCCCGCCCGGTCTCGGATCAGACGGTCGTGCAAGCGTGCCGATTGAGTAAACGTTTTGGCGAGCGCGTCATTCTTGATTCAATCAATCTGACGGTCCAATCCGGTCAATCAATCGCCCTTTTGGGCGAATCCGGCGTGGGCAAATCAACCTTGCTTAATGTTCTGGCCGGTCTGGAGTCGGCTGATTCCGGAAGCCTCACGGTGGCGGGCCACAGACTGGCGCCAGGTCAGCAGAATGCCGACGCCAGCGCCGCCATGCGGCGCCGCTCGATCGGATTTGTCTTTCAGGCTTTCCATCTGTTGCCGCACCTGACTGTTGCGCAGAACATCGCCCTGCCGTTGCTCCTCAATGGTGTATCACCCGCCGCGGCTAACCCGCCCGTTCTCGCGATACTGGATCAGGTCGGCCTGTCAGGCCGGGGGGCTGACCGCCCCAGCATTCTCTCCGGAGGCGAACAACAGCGCGTTTCGCTGGCGCGTGCCCTGGTTCATCAACCAGCTTTGTTGCTCGCCGACGAACCAACCGGCAATCTTGATCCGCAAACCGCCGCGCTGGCCCTGAGCCTGATGAACAAAGTGGTCAAAGACTCCGGATGCGCGCTGCTAATGGTCACGCACTCGGACAACGCGGCCGCTATTTGCGACTACCGCGTTCAATTACGGCGCGGCAAGATCGAGCCTCTCGACTGATGTCGTCCTGGCTCTATGTCTGGCTCATGCTCGCGGCATGGCGCCAACAACCCGGCGCACTGATCGCCGCGATCGGATCAATCGCTCTTGGCGTCGCGCTCGGCCTGGGCATTGATCTGGTCAATCGCTCTGCCTTGAATGAGTTCGACAATGCGCTGGCCGTCGTCAACGGCACCGCGCAATACCGGCTGACGAGCGCAACCGGGCTAATTGACGACCAATGGCTGGAGCGGGTCGAGAAACTATCTCTGGTTCAGGCGGCCAGCCCGGTTATTGACACCGAAGTTCTCGCGCGGACTGCGGCAACGCCTGCCGACCAGGCGGGAAACCGACTGCAAATCATTGCGATGGATATCTTTCGAGCGGCCAGTGTCACACCGGCACTACTGCCGCAAACCGGGCCCGGACAGACAGGTGGTGCGGCCAGCCAGTTATTTGCCGACGATTCGATTTTCCTATCGACCGCAGCCGCGCAACGCTTACAGGCCGGCACAACCCAAACGCTAATCGGCAAGCCCCTCTTAATCAACATCAACGGGCGTCTCAAAACACTGACCATCCGTGGAACCGTCCCGGGGGCAAGCGGACGCGCCCCGCTAGCCGTCATGGACATCGGCGCGGCGCAGTGGCAACTCGATTCTGTCGGAAAACTCTCAAGAGTTGATATACGACTGACCGCAGGGGCTGACGAACAAGACTTACGGCAAGCTCTTGCCAAAATACATCCCGAGGGCTTCGCACTGCGTCTGACCAGACCGACCGATAGCGCGAATCAAATGTCAAACCTGTCGCGCGCCTACCGGGTCAACCTGAACGTTCTTGCGCTGGTCGCTTTGCTCACCGGCGGCTTTATCGTGTTTGCCAGTATGGAGTTGGCGATCCTGCGTCTGATGCCGGCGATGGCACTGGTCGGCGTGCTGGGTGCCCCCCAGTCGATGCAACCCAGGCTGGTGATCTTGATTGCGGGCTCCCTGGGAATGCTTGGCGCCGCGGCGGGGATTGGTCTCGGCGTCGGTCTGGCATGGTTATTACTTGGTCTGATTGGCGGTGACCTGGGGGGCGGCTATTTCTCCACGACCAGGCCACCGCTGGTTGCACCTGTAAGCGCGCTGGCACTCTTTGCGGTGCTGGGCGTCAGCGCGGCCCTGTGCGGCGGCTTATCGCCTGCGCTTAAGCTACGCCGGCTCGCACCGGCCAGTGCGCTTAAAAGCGGCCGACAGACAATGCTGGGCAATCATGTCGCGCCGCTTCGCCTCAGCATCGGACTGGGCTTGGCGGGCTTGTGCCTGTTGTGGCTGCCGGCCATTGCCGGTCTCCCTCTGGGCGCGTATACGGCGATTGCCTGTTGGTTATTTGCCGGCGTGTTACTGGTCGGCCCGGTTCTCGGCTGGGTAGCCAACCGATTATCTTCTGACCTGATTACCAGCGGTCGTCCGCTCACCTGGCTGGCAATCGCCCGACTTAAGAGCGCTCACCAGTCGGCGTTTCCGGCGCTCGCCGGCGTGGTCGCGAGCTTCGCCCTGGTCTGTGCCATGGGCGTGATGGTGCATAGTTTCAGGGTTTCGGTCGATCAATGGCTGCATACGGTATTGCCGGCAGACTTGTACTTGCGGGTTCCGGCGACTGCCTTGTCGGGCGGTCTGAGCCCGCAGGAGCAGGCGCAGTTGAGCGCAATACCAGGGGTTGCGACTACCGGTTTTTTGCGCAGCCTCTATCTGACACTCGAGGCTGACCGCCCCCGTCTGGCCGTACTGGCTCGCTCGATCGACAACACCAACCCGGCGCGCAGCCTGCCACTGACCGGCACCTGGCTTAGCCCTGACGCTCGCGTACCAGGCTGCACGGCTGTTTACGCCAGCGAGCCGGCGGCTACCGTGTATGAATGGCAAGTTGGCAGTGAGATCAGTCTGCCAATCAACCAGCTGGCCCGCAGCACTTGTTTCCAAGTCGTTGCCATTTGGCGCGACTATGCACGTCAGCACGGTGCCGTGGCGCTCGCAAAGGCCGACTATGAAGCGCTCACCGGCGACTTTAGCGTCAGCGACGCCGCCTTAACCTTGAGCGGCAGCGCGTCGGCTGACCAAGTCGTTAGCCAGGCACGCGAGGTATTGGGTGATCGGCCCGGCTTGCAAATCCGGAGTGCCTCAGACATTCGCGCTGTCTCGCTGAAAATCTTCGACCGCAGTTTCGCGGTCACCTACGCTCTGGAAGCCGTCGCCTTGCTTGTCGGCCTGTTTGGTGTTGCCACCACCTACTCCGGAGAAGCGCTCTCGCGCGAGCGCGAATTCGGTATGCTGCGGCACCTTGGATTGACCCGGACGAGCCTTGCCAGACTTTTCGCGGCGGAGTCGTTTATCGCGATTGGCCTTGGGGTTTTATGGGGCACCGGCCTGGGGTCGTTGATTGCCCAGGTTCTGATTCATTGGGTAAACCCGCAGTCTTTCCACTGGACGATGCAAACCCACTGGCCGGTCGGATTACTCGGCCTTAGCGCCTTCGGACTGGTCGCGCTTGGGGTCGTCTGCGCCATTGTCGCGGCGCGCCGGGCAGCCGGTCAGGCCCCGATTGCAGCTGTTCGCGCCGACTGGTAACCATGCGGATACTTCCTGACCATGTCTGACTTCCTGATTCGCCGCCGCTTGCTCCGTGGCTTGTTCGCCCCCCTGCCCGCTGGGGTTGGGTTGGCAGCGCTTGGGCGGCCGGTCGACGCTACCGCTGACTATCCGGCAGTGCTCACCGGAACGCCACTCACCTTCCCGCGCGACTTTGGCTCGCACCCGGATTACCGAACCGAATGGTGGTATCTGACAGCCTGGCTTGAAACACCGCTTGGCTCAATGGGCCTGCAGTTGACCTTCTTTCGTAGCCGCACCCCGTTTGGCAGACAAAATCCGTCGCGCCTGGCCGCGCGCCAGCTGTATTTTGCTCACGCTGCAATTGCTGTGCCCGCCAACGGCAAGCTGATTCATGCGGAGCAGGCCTGGCGCGGCGCGGCGCACACCGCCCGGTCAAGCGAAGTCGATACCGATATTCAGATCGGACGACCCAATCGACGCTGGACGCTTCAACGCCAGGCAAACGATCACTATCTTGCCAGCGTGCGCGACCCTTTGTTTGATTTGCAACTGCAGGCCACGCCTGCGAATGCTCAGCCAATTCGCCAGGGAGATGCTGGCTTCTCCCTGAAAGGCGCTCTGCCCCGACAGGCGAGCTACTACTACAGTCGCCCCCAACTGGACTTGCACGGCTCGCTGACCCAAAAGCACGGTCACAACAGGAAAGAGGCGCCCGCCACCATTGCTTTTACCGGCAAAGGATGGCTTGATCATGAGTGGTCCAGCGAGTTGCTCGACCCAAGAGCTCAGGGGTGGGACTGGATAGGCATCAATTTTTCCGACGGACGCGCGCTAATGGCGTTTCAGATGCGAACCCGCAATGGCGGTTTGCTCAGATCGACAGCCCGGCTGATCAATCCGGACGGTTCGCATGAAGACTTGCCGGTTCGGTTCAGCGCTCTAAAGCACTGGCGCTCGCCGCGAACCAATACAAAGTATCCCGTCTCAATGCGGGTTCAAGCCGGCGCACTTGATCTGAGACTTGAACCGTTAATGCCGGATCAGGAATTGGATTCACGGCGAAGCACCGGAACAATTTATTGGGAAGGCGCGGTTGTGGTAAGCGCCTACAGCGAAAAAACAAACCCCGGCCAATCCGTGATTGGCCGGGGTTATCTGGAACTGACGGGCTACTCGGGAAAAATCACCCTGTAAGCCGCCGCCAGATCAGTTACTGGGTGACTCACCAAATCCGAACCGTGCCAGCAGCCGGCTCACTTTTTCACTAACGTCTTGCTGCACATCAACCGGTAATTTTTTCATCAGGAAAGGAATACCGACCAGCAGCACCGCAGCATCATCGGTGATACCGATCAACGCGGCGAAATCGGGAACCAGGTCAATCGGACTGACCACATAAAGCAGCAGTCCCAGAATGCCGAGTTTCACCCCGCGTGGTGTGCCCGGGTGGCGCAGTGCGTATATCAGCATGATGCCGTTGCGGCCCAGCCGTTTAAGTAAGAAACCAGCTCTTGCTAACCACATATAGAAGTCCTCCTGAGTGCTGAAAACTCACTCAGGAACGTCAGCAGGCTAACGAACGAGCGAGTTGATTTCGATGATCGGCAGCATCACGGCAAGCACGATAAGCAGCACTATCCCACCCATCACCAGAATAAGCAAAGGCTCGAGTAGATTGGTCAGCCCCAGGGCCCGGCGCTCGGTCTCTCCAGAGACTGTCTGCGCGCACCGTTCGAGCATTTCGCTAAGCTCTCCCGTGGCTTCACCGCTGGCGATCATGTGTACAACCATCGGCGGGAATTGATTACCTGCGCCCAGCGCTTTGGCCAGCGACGCTCCCTCCCGCACCCTTGATATGGCGTCGTCCACATTGTTTTTCAAGGCCGAATTGGACAAAGTATTCGCGCCAGCCTCCAAAGCCCCGATCAGCGGGACTCCCGCACCAGTCAAAATGGCCAGAGTCGAGGTGAAACGTGAGGTATTCATACCCCGCAACAGACGGCCGATCAGCGGCGCGCCAAGCATACGGGTATCCCAGGCCAGCCGCGCCGTTGGAGAGCGCAGCGTGAGGCGAAAAAAGATGAATCCCAGTACCAGCACGATTGCGACCAGCCAGCCCCAGTTTCGAATGAAATCAGATAGCTTAATCAGCGCAACCGTCAGGCCCGGCAACGCCTGATCGGTCTGGTCGAACACGGTAACCACTTGCGGCACCACATAAGTCAGCAGCGCAATAATGACCATGAATGCGACCGCCGAAACGATTGCCGGATAGGTAAACGCCAGAACAATTTTCTGAGTCAGCGTTGAGCGAGCTTCAACATAATCGGCAAGTCGGTTCATCACCATGCCCAGATCACCGGATTGTTCACCGGCAGACACCAGCGCCCGGTAAACATCAGGAAAGTCTTTCGGGTATTTGGCCAGTGACTCGGCGAAGGTCTGACCACCGACAACATCGCTCCTGACGGCCGCGAAACGCTCACGAACGACTCGCCGCTCGCCTTGCTCGGCAACGGTCGCCAAGGCTTGTTCAATCGGCAGCCGGGCGGCCAGCAGACTTGCCAGCTGCCGGGTCGCAAGCGTCAACTCCGGCGTGCGCAAGCGGCCGGAAACGTTGACCGACTCGGCCGTCTCAGACTGCTGCAGTGAGTCAACCTGAATCGGCGTGAGGCCGCGATCCCGAAGTTGACCGCGCGCCTGTCGTGCGGAATCAGCATCAAGGACCCCTTTTTCAATCTGTCCGGTCGCGGTGGCGGCCTCAAAACGAAAAGCAGGCATGGTTAGTCGCGCGTCACGCGGATGATTTCATCCAGAGAGGTTACGCCCTCATCAACCCAGCGCTGGCCGTCTTCACGCATCGACAAAGAGCCCTGCCTGCGACCGGCCTCGCGGATTTTCGCTTCCGGTTCGCCACGATGAATCAAGGATCGGATCTCGTCATCGATCAGAAGCAGTTCATGAACACCGGTACGCCCCTGAAAGCCGGTCGTGCCGCAGGCCGGACAGCCCTGGGCACGCCAACCACCGGTAAGCGGATCGGGTTCTTTGCATTGCTCGCATAGTTTGCGGACCAGGCGTTGCGCCAGCACGCCCAAAAGGGAACTGGAGAGCAGAAACGGCTCAACCCCCATGTCTATCAGCCGGGTAATCGCCGAAGCCGAATCATTAGTATGCAGCGTTGCCAGGACAAGGTGCCCGGTCAGTGAAGACTGTACTGCGATCTGAGCGGTTTCGAGATCGCGAATCTCGCCAATCATGATCACGTCCGGGTCCTGGCGAAGAATTGACCGCAACGCCTTGGCAAACGTCATGTCGATGCGCGGATTGACCTGGGTCTGGCTCACCCCGTCCAGGTCGTATTCGACCGGATCTTCTACTGTCAGTATGTTGGTCATGTTCACATCGAGCTGACCAATCGCTGAATACAGAGTGGTTGATTTGCCCGAGCCGGTCGGCCCGGTCACCAGAACAATGCCGTGGGGCGCCCGGATCAAGGTGTCGAATTGCTCCTGGTGATGCTTGCTCAGACCCAGCCGGGCCAGATCCAGGCGGCCGGCTTCCTTATCCAGCAGCCGTAGAACGGCTCGCTCGCCATGGCCGGTCGGCAGAGTCGAAACCCGGACATCAACCGGCCGCCCACCAATGCGCAGCGTGATCCGCCCATCCTGAGGCAGGCGTTTTTCGGCAATATCGAGTTGCGCCATGATTTTGATCCGGGAAATCAGCGCAGCATGAATCTCACGGCGTGGGCGCACAACATCGCGCAACGTACCATCAACCCTGAACCGGACCAGCGAATATGATTCGAACGGCTCAATGTGAATATCAGACGCGCCGTCTCGGCTCGCCTGAGTCAGCAGCGCGTTGATCATCCGGATTATTGGCGCATCGTCTTCGGTTTCCAGCAAATCTTCGATGCGAGGAATGTCCTGCATCAACCGGGACAGATCGAGATCACTGGCAACTTCATCGGCAACCGCAGCCGCCGACCCTTCCTGTTGCGAATACGCCTTTGAAATGGCGGCCCGCAACTCGTCCTCCTCTTTGCGAACGGTCACCAGTCGCAGCGGCAGCGTTCGCGATAACTCAGCCAGGGCCGCCGGTGGCGTCGCCTCGCCAATCCACACCTCTACCGCGTCACTGGTGGTACCGGCAACCAAAACCTGGTGCGCACGCGCAAAGCCGTAAGGAACGTAGCGGGAGGGGCTGATCGTAGACATGTATTCAATATCGCAGTTAAGCCAGCCGGCAATCGGCTAACGCTTCATTGTGCCCCGAGCCCACGACCGCGCATAGCGACGCCCGTCAGTTCAGGTAGGCATCTGAAGAAGTTAAAGCATTGTCGTTGGTCGCACCGACCGCTGGTGCCTGACGAACGGTTCGGGAGGAACCCGGTGCCGGCCGTACCTGGCGGTTGTCAATATTGACCGATACGACTTGTCGCGGCGGCAGGATGACCCGAGCCTCACGCGAAGCCGTTGCCGGATTCACCGAGGGACTCACCGAGGCGTTAGGTGAATAAACTGGCGTACCGGGACGACCGGTTTCATCCGGGGTCCCCGGCACGCTGCGAGTTGGCTGCCGCAGGTCTATCACCGGCGCCGGACCGCCCCGTTGCTCAATAAACTGATCGACATCCGGTGCCAGACTGCCAGGCTTCTGACGATAACCAGGCGGGCGGGTCAGATCGCCAGACACGTTGCCGGCAGCGTCAAGCGCCGGTTTCTGATCGCCCGCGGGACCTTTTTCGACCGGGGCCGGCTTGGCCGCAGACGGTGCGGGCGGGAACGGCGCCATGCTCTGCGGCTCAAAATCAGGCAACGCCCAGTGCTCAGGCAACGCGGCCCTGCCCCGCAGATTACGCATATAGTCGTAGCGCGAAGCGGTCACATCATGTGAGGCTCTCGCGTCGCGCAGAATGACCGGGCGCAGAAAAACCAGCAGATTCGTTTTGACTCTCTTACGCGAGTCGTAGCGGAACAACTGGCCGAGAATGGGAATATCACCGAGCAACGGTACTTTATTAACACCCCCTTCGATGCGCTCTTCGATCAATCCACCCAGCACGACAATCTGACCGTCATCTACCAGTACATTGGTTTCAATGGCGCGTCGGTTGGTTATGATGTTTGACGCGATCGACGAGGCCACTACGCTGGAGACCTCCTGAAAGATCTGCAACTTGACCGTGCCGGACTCGGAAACCTGGGGTTTGACGCTCAATGTGGTCCCGACGTCCTGACGCTCAATGGTCTGAAACGGATTCACCGCTCCGCCAGAGCCGGTCGATGAGAACGACCCGGTGACAAAGGGGACATTCTGACCAATGATGATCCGGGCCTCTTCGTTGTCCATGGTCAGCAGGTTAGGCGTTGCCAGTACATTGCCGTCCGCCTCGGTTTCCAGCGCTCTCGCCAGCAGAGGCAAATTCAGAATTTCGCCCACGCCTGGCACGTCGATAGTGCCTTGAACAATGCCCAGGTTCAGGCCGGCACCAGCATTGCCGATATTTTGCGAGGCGCTCAGAATGCTGCCACCGCCATCGAGATTGGTGAAATTGGTCCCGCCAATGCCCCGGGTACTGCCATTGGTGGGGTCAATCGCCTGAAACTGCACACCCAGTTCAGCCGCACGCTCCGCATTGACTTCAACAATCAGTGATTCAATGAAGACTTGTGCCCGCCGGGTATCGAGCTGGTCGATCACGGCGCGCAAATTACGATAAACAGCTTCCGGCGCGGTAATAATGAGCGAATTAGTGGTTGGATCGGCCGCGATAATGGCATCGCCGGTATCGACCGTGACGGGCGACTGCCCTGACCCACCCTGGGTGGCGCTCAGGCGCTGGCTATCCCGGCCACCACTGAGCGAAGCACTTTGACCACGGGCACTATTTTGTGCACCACTCAGAACACTGGTTGCCTGCTGGGTACGGTTTTTAACTGACGAGGCGCTGGTGCTACCAGAGGCGTTACCGCCAAGAGAAGCTTGTAACGTCTCAGCAAGTTTAACGGCCTCAGCATTTCGCAGATAGACGACATGGATATTGCCCGGGTTCTTTTGCGGGCGATCCAGTTGGGTCAGGAGTTGCTTGGCCAGATTAATTTTGGCCGGGCTTGAGGCCCGGATCATGATGGTGTTTGAATTCGGCTCGGCCATCACGACAATACGTTGACCGGCATCAACCTGAGCGCCCTGCCCGGCACGCTGGGTATCGTCCAGCAAGTCACTCATCGTGATCGCAAGGTCGGTCGCTATACCGTGTCTGACCTGAAGCACCTCAACCTGACGGGTGCTCGGGCTGTCGAGCGTGCCAATGATGCGCGCGATCCGCTGGAGGTTATTGGCGTAGTCAGTAATGACCAGCGAGTTGTTATTGGGATAAGCACTGATTGTATTGTTGGGCGCAATTAGAGGGCGCAGGACCGGCACCAGATTGGTTGCTGATTCGTAGTTGAGGCGAAACACCTGCGTGACAATCTGATCCCCGCCGGTGGGCGGCTGCCGGCCGGCCGTCACCGGGCCCGATTGCAATTTGGCATCAGCTTCCGGGACGACTTTGGCCAGCCGACCCGATGAGACTATCGTGAAACCCTGCAGGCGTAAGGCAGACAACAACAGGCGGTAAGCATCACCACGAGAGACCGGCGTAGGCGTTTCAACTGTGATCTTGCCGCGCACCCGCGGATCAATAATGAAGGTTCTGCCCAGCAAAAACCCGAACGCGCCGATCACGGTGTCGATGTCCGCGTCTTTGAAATTCAGCGTAACCGGCTCGGTGTTTTGCGCCGGAACCGGCGCGGCAGGCAGACTCAGCGCAATCAAGACAAGCACGCTCAGCAAGCCCTGCCAGTAAGAACGCCGGACGCGTTTCGCGCCAGAGCCACCCTCTGGGGTTTGTTGGTTCAGATGTCTAGACGCCGCAGCGGTCTTGGAGGTGTTCAAACTCAGGCTCCGATCTTAATCAGGGTCTTTTCGCCCTGGCGCCGACCAATCAGGCCGAGTAATGTTCTGAGGCGGTCTTTTTCGCGATCTTCTGCAGTTGCAAAAGCCGTGAATCGAACACCGCGCCGACTGGTCCAGGTGCCATTACCGTCCAGGCGTAACGGTCCGTTGATCGTGGTGATATCAAGTTTCGCCTGCGAGCCTTCTCCGACCACGCCGATCCGGTAACTCCCAAGTGGATTGACGGGTGTCAGTGCTGACGCCATGTTACGTAACTCAATATCTGCCCGACCGGTAAATGAACCTTCGCGCAGGATCAGTCCCTCCCAACGCAATGACAGCGCACCAGCCGGTTTGATTGTATTCCAGGGTGAGCCCAATCGGCCCAGATCGACGGATGGAAGCGACAGTTGTCCGGCGCTAATTCGCATTTCCCCCACACCACCACTCAGACGCACGATATCGGACATGCCGTCCAGTTTAAGTTGCGCATCAACAATTCCGAGTATCAGCGGCAGTTTGCTGACTGACCAGCTCAGCCGGCCAGGAATCGCCACACCGGGTGTAGTGCGCAATCCTTCAGTGCGGTTGTTGACATCAATCAAGACGAGGCGCCCCGTCCCCTGCCAGACGGTGCCGTCCGTTTCCGCCAGACCCAGCCGCCCGGCGGTCGCTTTTTGCAGGCCCCAGTCGGCGATAGTCGCCGGCGCAAAACCAACCAGAGCCAAGACCACGCCCAGTACTGCTGCCGCGATCAGGAGTGCGAAGCGCATTATTGATCACTCCCGGGGCGCTCAAGCGAAATCGTGGCCGCAACCCGACCGGGATCAACGTCTTTGACGACTTTCACGTCAACAACTCTCAGTTTGACGTCGCGCGTGGCGCCATATAACCAGGTCAGAACCGAGGCCATCGTGACCTGATCGAATTTGACTTGAATGATGTCGGAGCCGGCATTGACGGTGGCACTGCTATCCAGCCCTGCCGCAGTGATTGAACGCTGCAACTCCGAACGGACTACCGCCTGAGCCTTACTGGACTGCCTGACCTTGGCCAGCTTGCCGGCCTCGGCTGACAAGGCCTCCAGTTTGGCCACCTGAGCGCGTAACTGAGGCAGTTCATCACGCAAACGGGTCCGTCCCAGCCACGCCGGCTCGAACAGGACAAAGTAAATAATGGCCAGCGCCACAATTGCCGCGCCCCAGCTCACCAGACGACGCTCGCGCAGATTCAGCTGCCCCCAACGGCCAAGCAGGCTCTCCAGAAACGCGCCGCCCTTCATAACACCTCTACCGTGGCCAGCGCATCCTTACCCGGCTCGAAACGAAGATTCAATCCCACTTGTTTGCACGACTGCTGCAACTTTTCACGCACCGATCGCGCCGCGACCAGAGAGGGCTGAAAACTAACCAGCAAACGCCCGTCGCGATATTCGAGCGAGGTCAGCGCATCATCGGCCTGGCCGCCCAATGCTTGTGAAAACCGTGTCATTAACGGCAGAAAATCCTCGGGCCCGGTCTGCCCGGCACCCGCCCGCATGCGGGCAACCTCGCGCTCCATCTGCAATAACGGGTCAACGACAGTCGTGGACTTGGGGAACGTTTCACGAAACCGTCGCTCCATTTCTGCGCGTAGCTCGGCTTTTTCTGACGCAAGCTTGCCCCAGTGCAGATTAATGCCCAGCAGAAAAACCGCCAGACAGGCAGCTGCCAGGCCGGCCGGTAAGCGCCAGGCCCGCCAGTCGATATCGGCGATTTTTCGCCCGACACTCGAACCACCGCGCCCGTCCAGTAAATCCACCACCGACGGCTCGGGAATTGGCAGCGGCTCAAATTCGACCGGCAGATTAAGGCGTTTGGCAACCGTGGTAACCGGGTACAACCACGAGTCGTCTTCTACCAGCGCGACAATTTTATGGGCCGGCAGGCCGGCAGGCCGGGCCTCCCCCGCCGCATCGGCTACCTCGTTCAGATCAGCCGTCTCGCCGGGCGGAATCAACACGGTCGCCAGGGCGCTGCCAAGGGCATCGATCCGGTTGTTTTTGTCTTCTCCAGCAGTCCAGCCAAGGCCATCATGCAATGCAGTACGCAGCGCCAGTCCATCCTGAGCGCAGATGACAGACGCGGTGTCGGCATCGAACGGAGCCGCCAGTTGCGCCGGTATGGCGCGGGTAATATGAATGCCGCGCCGCTCAAACGCCCCAACTACAAAATCCAGCCAGCTTTTGTCAGTCACTGCAACCAGCCGAGCCTCGCCGCTGGCGACAGCAGGACCCATGGCAAACAGACATGATTGAGGATCTTGTAACAGCCGGTCTTCGACAGCATTGGGCAACGCCTGTCGCAATTTGACGCCTGACAATGGTGGTAGCTTTATGTGAATCAAAGTGACATCGCGGGCATCGAATATCAGCGTCGCCTGGCGGACTGAGGGCAACGCGTCCAGGCTTAATCGGGTATAGCGCTGACCTTCCGCATCATGAACGAGCGCCACAAGCGACGGCTCAGACGCAAAGCTTCTCTCGCCAACAGATCTTGGCGGCAACCAGATGACGGTTTGATTTTTCTTTAAATTCTTCGCTGCCAAATGACATCAACTGTTTTGAGTTTGGTGCTGCGTCGCAGTAGGGTTTCTGTTAAAGATTCCACCCTGCCAAATCGTATCAGGCCACGCACCAGAAAATAGCTAGATTTAACGTCCGAAAGGTTTTCTGCGTTGGTTTTTGCCTCTCCAGTGAGGTTTTTGATGAATTCTTCTTTATTGTTCCAGTAAACCTGCTCGCGGGCGGTCACCAAACGGCGCGCTTCTTCAAGTCCAAAATCACCCAGCGCCGCCAGAATTTCCGCAGGCGCAGTGCCAACGTTTATCAAGGTCTTCTCGGTGGGCAGGAAAATCACGAATCCGTCCAATAGTTCAAGCGCTTCGGCATTGACGCCGCGCACCGCCAGCAGGTCAGACAAACGCAGCATTGGCAGGATTTCCAGCGGCCCTTTGTCTCTGGCCTGGCTGACGCCGCCGGTTAGAGGGCCGCTGCCAGGCTGTTGGCTCCCACCAGTTGACTCCGGCATTACAGCGCCAACAGCTTGTTTGTAACTCAGGATACGACTGGCGATCGTATTCGCAATCGCCTGCGGCAATCCCAGCAAGTCCAGCAAGCGCTGAAACAACTGTAAATTCGGAATTGAAAGAACAAGCGTGCGGTCCTCACCGGTTTCAACCAGATTGTTCAGGTTGAATCGGGATTGCGCGTCAATCATCTGGCCGCTGAGCGTCGCCGCGCGTGCTTCGTCGTCAATTTTTGCACCGGCCGTCACGGTTTCATCCAGGCGGGTATCAAGTACCGGAATCGCCCAGGGTTCGCCCAGGTGATCGACTTTGGTGCTGGTCGCATCAGCGCGCAAAATCACTTTTGACCAATCGATTGCCGCGCGTTCTATCCAGCGTACCTGAGTCAGGGCGAGCCGGTTCTCGACCGATCGAACCGTAATGTGTTCGCGCAAGAACAGGCCGCTGACGATAATCGTGGCCAGGGCAACAGTCAGCAATACACTGATAATGGCGACGCCGTTTTGCCGATTCATCGTTTAATCCTCAATTGCAAACACGCGGCGCAGACTCTGACCACCACGTACCAGAGAGACTTCCACCCCACGCGGGCCGTCGTAGAGTTCAATGATGCCTTCGGCGTTCCCTCTGGGGAGGGCTTTCTGGGTCAGGTCTGTCAAAGACTCACCAGCCAGCCATTGCCGGTTCACGGATGCCCTGAATGACAGACCTGATACCCCGTTAATCAACGGCTGCCAGATGAGTTGATCCAACTTGATTTCCACGTCCGGTTCGTAGCTCTGCCATTGAGAAAAACCACGCTCAAGCACGCCGTTGTTAAGCCGGTAAACCACACGCTGCAATTGTGCAGGTTGCGCGGATGAGCCCTCTCGAAGCAACACCATCATCAGCGGGTCACGATCTGAACGCCCGGCCAGAAAACCAACCGGGCGCTGGGTCTGTAAATGAAACAGGCGAACCGGCCATGAGCGCCGCAAGTCCTGATCCATCTGGGTAAACGCGGTACTCAGCGCGCGCATTTCATCGGCGGCCGCGGTAATCCGCTCCCGACTGGTGATGACTGAGTCCAGCCCGCGCCAGCACAAAACCGCTAATACGCCCATCAAGGCGACAGCCACCAGCAGCTCAAGCAACGTGAATCCGCGACTGCGGCAAGTCGACTTCATCGCGTCAGATTGGTGGCAAAGCCACTTAACTGTGTCAGACGGTGGCCATCGGCACGATGAACGTTAATCTCGATGCGCCGGAAATAGCGGTTCGGGGTTGACAGAACCCGCTCGCGACACTGCAACACTACGCCCCCCTGGGAACAATCGAAGTTGCGTTTGCCGACGTTAGGCCAAAGTTGCTGAACCCGGATCATGGCCAGACGGTTTTCGGCACTCCACTCAGCCAGCGTGCGCGATTTGAGCTCGGCACTGCCCCGGGTTAAAGCGCCGGTTGCCCGAACCGACGCAATCAGCGCCACCGCCGCAATCGTCAGGGCCACCAGCACTTCTATCAGGGTGAAACCGCCAATTTTTTTGTTGTGCCAGCCCTGGTTCATTTACCTGACCTCAAACACGCCGAGGCCGTTGGCGTAAATGATCTGGCTTTGCTCGCCGCGCGACACTTGTAACTCAAAGGGCGAATCAACCATATCGCGCCCAAATTCGATCACGCCCAGGCCATCCTCACGGCGCAGCACAAGTTTTGTTTCGGCGCTCCATTCACGTCCCCGCAAATCGCGATCGTCAAGAATTGGCACCCAGCGCCGCCCGCGCCGAATTACAAACTGATATTCGCTGGCGTTTGCCTCAAAACGAATCGGTGCGCCACGAATCTGGGCCTCTTCGCGCGCCAGCGACAGCAATAAGGCGACCCGCTCCGTATCTGTTTGCAGGCTGCGGTCGGCTGAGCCGATCGACAAGCCGACCGCTGCCATCAGGACGCCGGCGATCGTCATCGCGACGAGAATTTCAAGCAGGGTAAAACCGCGCTCAGCCAAGCGCCGCGCAGACCGCTGTGCGGCCGGGTTGGAGTCGATCGCAATCATAGCCACCCGGGGAGGAAGGTTCGGGCCAGCAACGACGACAGGCTGTTCGCCTGTCGGGTTAGCGTTCTAACGATTCAGAGACCAGGACCCGATGTCGGCATCGGTCCCTTCGCCGCCAGGCTGGCCATCGCCACCGTAACTGAAAACGTCAATCTCGCTGCGGATTCCCGGGTTCAGGTACTGGTAAGGCTTGCCCCAGGGGTCAGTTGGCGGGTTTTTCAGGTATTGCTTCCAGTTGCCTGGGACGGGAGCGACACTGGGCCGGGTGACCAGCGCCTGCAGGCCTTGTTCCGTGCTGGGGTAGCGCTGATTATCAAGACGGTAGGTATCCAGTGACTGGAGAATATTGCCGATGTCATAGCGCGCAGCGGTGACCCTCGCCTCATCAGGCTTGCTCATGATGCGGGGGACAACCAGCGCTGCCAGCACACCGAGAATCACGATGACGACCATCACTTCGATCAGCGTAAACCCGAACTGACGGGAGCGCCCAGGGTGATTTGGGGAGACAGCGGCGATTGTCGCAATCGGGGGGTGGACAGCCACAGAAGCAGCGGGTTTTACAGACATGGTTAGTTTGGGCTCGGAAAAGACGTTGGAATCCATAAATTTAGCAGTCGATTGAGCCCTCATTGTGGAGCACCTGACCGTTTGTCGGATACAAAGAACGTCCATCCCGTTTTTCCGGGCTGACAAAACCGGTAAACAGGGGTCAAATTGCCGCGAAATCCCTCTCCTGCCGACCGTTGACCCCATAAAACCGACCTTCCAGTCCTCCCAAACCGGTTTTCGGCGTTGATTAGAGCTCGGTTGCGATCCGTTGCATATCAGCGCACCTGCTTGCCGATGAAACCTTTCTGATCACCAACAACACGTATCATGGGCCTATCCCTTTTGAGAATGACACGATGAAGCTTCCGCGCATTGCCGGCTCCACCCCGTGGGTTTCCGGTCTTGCCTCGTTTACTCTGCTCGCTCTGCTTGCCGGTACGCTGATGTACTGGAGCATGGTGCTGGCCGCCCCTGCGACCTCGATTGCACCGGCTGGCTCCCTGGTCGGCCGCAATTCCGGCCTCGATACCGGATTGGCAGGTACTCTGTTTGGCCGGGCCGATGGCGCCCCCCGGATCGCGTCCGCCCCTTTGCCCCGCAACATTAAAATTCTGGGCATTGCGGCCTCTTCAGACCGTTCTGCCGCGATCATTTCCGTAGATGGCCAGGCAGCAGGCGCCTTTGGTGTCGGGCAGCAAATCGATGACAGCCTGAAAGTCGTGTCAGTGAGCGCCAAGGAAGTCGTCTTTGAGCACCGCGGAGAGCAAATCCGGGTGCCTTCGCCGGCCAGCGCCGATCTGACCGCCTTGAATTCAAATGCCGAAGTTCAAGCAAACGGCCGGCCCGTTGACAGCCAACTGGCCCGCACCAGCCCACCGGTCTCAGCTTCCAGCCGGGCAGTCGCGAGCGCCCGGCCGCCGCTGCCGCCGAGAAGCCTACCACCGGCTGGTGCAGCAGCCAGCGGATCACTGGCTCCCAAAAACAATGGCGCCCCGCGTAACCGAACCCGTCAGCTAAACGGCAACTCGCCCCGGCTGGCCGCAAATTCGCAATCCGTTTCAGGCGTAACACCGGGCAACAACCGGGTCACGCAGCAAGCGCCCCAAGTCCGCCGCTTGCCACAGCGCCAAACCGCGCTTGGTCAGTCTTTGCAAGGCATCGGCCGCAACGGCAATCCAGTCGTCCAGCAATAACCGACCGCGCCGGGCGGCATGCGGCCGGTCCTGAAGAAACCCGTAAGCGACTGCTGATAAAATCCGGCAATGCAAGCTTACCTAGATCTCATGCAACACGTGCTCGACAAGGGCACCGTCAAGTCTGACCGTACCGGCACCGGCACGCGGTCGGTATTCGGCTGGCAAATGCGCTTTAACCTGGCTGATGGGTTTCCCATGGTCACAACCAAAAAGCTCCACACCCGGTCGATCATTCACGAGTTACTCTGGTTTCTCAGCGGCTCCACAAATATTGACTACCTTAAGAAGAACGGGGTCAGTATCTGGGACGAATGGGCCGACGAACAAGGCGACCTGGGGCCGGTATATGGCCACCAGTGGCGCTCCTGGCCGGCACCCGACGGTAAAACCATCGATCAGTTCAGCCAGGTGATGGACCAGATCCGCCAGTCGCCGGACTCACGCCGATTGATTGTGTCTGCCTGGAATGTTGCGCAGATTCCGCAGATGGCGCTCGCCCCCTGCCACGCCCTGTTCCAGTTCTATGTTGCCGACGGGCGTTTGTCCTGCCAGCTTTACCAGCGCAGCGCCGATATATTCCTTGGCGTACCGTTTAATATCGCCTCTTATGCGCTCCTGACCGAAATGGTGGCCCAGCAGTGCGGGCTGGAGCCCGGCGACTTCGTGTGGACTGGCGGAGATTGCCATTTGTATCTCAACCACCTCGATCAGGCCCGGGAGCAATTGTCACGCGATGCGTTTGACCTGCCCCGGCTTTCACTGCGTAAGGCGGCGAGCATTTTTGACTATACGTTTGATGACATCAAGATCGTGGACTATCAATGCCACGCGCACATCAAAGCGCCGGTTGCGGTTTAGCCCGGATGTCACCTGACAAACCACTGTCTGTCCCCGCTAATTTGCGAATCTCCCTGATTGTGGCGCGCGCCGCCAACGGGGTTATTGGCAACAAAAATGAACTTGTCTGGTCTATCCCTGAAGAACTCAAGCACTTCAAACAGGCAACGATGGGGCATGCGCTGATCGTCGGCCGCAAAACCTGGGATTCCATCGGCCGGCCATTGCCGGGTCGGCGCATGATCGTCGTTTCGCGCAATGCCGGTCTGCAGGCCGATGGCATCGAAATTGTCGCCAGCCTCGACCAGGCCTTGGTTCTGGCGGGCACCGCTACCAGTAACCACCCGACCCCGGACGCCGAAGTCTTCATTGCCGGCGGCGCACAGCTTTATGAGCAAACGACTGACATTGCCAGTCGGATTCTGGTGACCGAGGTGGCGCTGGAGCCGGACGGCGACGCCTTCTTTCACTGGCAGCCAACTACCGAGTGGTCTTGTGTCGCACGCCAGTCGAACACCTCTACAACCGGTATTGAATACCAGATTCAGGACTGGCGCAGACAGCCCTAGAACATCCCCATTGCCACGCCGGCGGCCAGGGTGGCGCCAAGCTCATGGGCTGCCAGCCGCTGCTGCGGATTAAGCTGTTTCGGCGCCAGGATCTGCGCCGTGGTCTCTGCCTGTACTCTGGTGATCAGCGGCTCACGGATCGGCTTCAGGCGCCAACCGGTAGCGATCCGGGCAATCTGCGCTGCCGCATTGTGGCCATCGGAGCCCGCGGCCACAATGCTCGCGTAGGCTCTGGCTTCAATCGCCCCCAGAACCGGGTAATAACAGCGGTCAAAGAAGTCTTTCATCAAGCCGGCAATGGCCGCGAGATTCTCGGGGCAAACAAACAAATAAGCATCGGCCGCGAGCAGATTCTCGGGGCCGGCCTGCTGGCAATGCAGACAGTCGATCACCTGCGGATGATCGAGGTCTGCGGCGACGCTTAACGCCCCCGCCTGAGCCGCCTTGGCTAGTTGCTCGCTGGCGCCAGTGACCGAATGCCACACAATCAGGATCGAGGTTGGCTTCACAAAGCGGGCAGACCGGGCCGGGAACCCAGATTTGAAGACTGCGACAAACGGCTCAACTGCGTCAGCACCCGCTCGTTGGCCGCCTGCTGCTCTGAACGCCACTGGCTCAGTAGTGCCTCGCTGGCGGCAGGATCGGTCAGATGGTTCGGCGCCCGCTCAATGGCACGGGTGATCGTCAGCCAGTCGGTCAGCGGCCCGAGAGCCGCGCGGGCAACCATCCGATAACGCAGCATCAGGCGGCGCGGCAGGATCGGTCCGAACAAGGTCAAGGCCTCATCCAACTGCGACAAGTCATGCCAAAGTCGGGCGCGGCGGCTGACATCTTCGGTCAACGCAAGCTCTGCGTCTGCCTGCGCTTTGGATAGTCTGGTTTCCAGTCGCTGACGACAAGCGCTTTGCTCAGCCAGGCCGGGCGCCTCATGCCCCGGGCCGGAAATGCCGTCTTCGCAGCCCGCCCATCCGAGCAACTCCAGCAACCACGCCCGGGTTTTGGGATCGACCGCGAGCGAGCGCAAGCTGGCCGGACTTGATGAGCGAGCGGCACTCAAAAGACTCTTGATTGCCGGCGCCTGAGCGGACGAATCGTCACGTAACGCGCGCTCCAACCATTTAATCGCACTGGCTTCACTGCGCCGATTCAGCAGCACCTGCAGGTAAGCCATCAACGAGGCAGGCACGGTGCCGGCCCGGCGCTGCTCCAGCAGACAGCCAATCGAATGAACCGCATCCTCAAAAGCCTGCAACCGATGCTCATCTGCGTCACCTTCGGAGATGGCACAGGCGTTAATCAGTACATCAGCGATAACGGCAGCCAGAACACCCGCCTCGCCGACAACCGGGTAGGTGGCGGTGTCTGCAAGCTGACGCCCTTCCTGCCAGACCGGGGCCCCGAACTTTCGTGGACGCCGTCGCTTTCCCGCGGCCAATCGCGCCGCCTGGACATAATGCGGATGCGGATCTACGGTCAGGTCGAACCGCTGTTGCCAGTCGCGTGCCACCTCAAACAAGCCATCGAGTGTGCCGCTGACCAGCGTCAGTCCGAACCGGTACAACACCAGATTGTTCATCGCCGTGCGAATTTCGCAGCGCTGACTGACGGCTTCAATGACGGTTGAATCAGCCCCCTGAGCACGCAGCAGACCACGCCTGCCCCGCAAGACAATCCGCGCACGCGGCAACAGAACTGGCGCGCTCTCCAGCGGCGGCCCGAAGTCTGTAGCGGTTGATTGCAAAAGCAGCTGGAGGCGCTCAAGGTCAAACTGACGGCGACCTTCTGGCCAGGCTACCTCGCGGGCGGCTGAAGCCGTGACCAGCTGAACGACACGATGGACACGTTCGGATTCAGCAATGGCATTCGCGTCAGCGAGCAAAAACAGGCCGCGTTCCACGCACATGCCATCAGCCGTATCAAATGTCAGTTGTTGATGACGGAACGGAGCGACGCCTCTGGCCTCAGCCCTGATTGCCTGGTTGAGCCCAGTTCTCACGGCCTTCGGTACAACGAAGCTGACATGGTTCTCTAACACCCGGCAAGTTTGCCCGAAACCAGCTCGCACTGGAACGCATAACCCGCGCAAGCGGACTCAAAACAACTCCCAACCACCCACCAGGCGAGCGATTCAGAGCCCGGACTCACAGTTTGCACCGCCGGTTTACAATGCCGCAGGGCACGCCTCCGTAGCTCAGTGGATAGAGCATCCGCCTCCTAAGCGGAGGGTCGCACGTTCGATTCGTGCCGGAGGCGCCAGCCCGCCCCCCCCCCAGCTCATCCGTGTCCTGGCTATCCGTGTCCTGGCTGTCTCTGTGCTGTGCACGCCGGCCAGACAATTGCCATCCGTGCGACGCTCCTGCCAGTCAATACTCTTTGACAAGGGTTGCAGATTGCCAAGCAGACAGAAAATGGGCCGGCAATTGCTGTGCAAACGTCACAGTCGTGTCAGTATTGCCAACTATTGCGACGAAGCGACTCGCAGCCTGCTCGGCAATGCCGATCTATTCAGTGACGATAAAGACTCGCAAACCAACTGTGTTTGCAGCGACAAATAGAAGCACTTCGGTGCACCGGGGAATCAAATGTGGCTCTAATGTCGCAGGGATAGCCCTCGCCTGCGTGCTTGTGGTGTCCGGCACGGAGCCGGCTTTCGCCGTGACCACACGGCAAGCCGTTACCTTCGAAAAAGCCGCACAAGCCTTCAAACGGGCTGACTTCCCACAGGCGCTCGCCGGTTTCAGGGCGCTGGCGCTGGCTGGCGATGTCAATGCGCAATATCTTCTCGGGCTGGTTTACAGAAACGGCAAACGGATCAAACGCGACCTTGGCTCAGCACAGCACTGGCTGACACAAGCCGCCCGCCAGAATCACGCACCCGCCCAGGCCGCGCTTGGCATCTTGCTGACCACTGAACCGGGCGACCAGAACAGACTGGCCGATGGGGTGAAATGGCTGCGTAAAGCCGCCAGCCAGGGCGACGCGGGCGCCCAACTCGCCCTCGCCCAGGCCTACGAATCCGGTACCGGGGTGGTCGCCAACCGTACCAAGGCCGAATCCTGGTACGAACAGGCGGCACAACTCGGGGTCATTGAAGCTCAGCGACAACTTGCGATTCTGTATCGCTCTGGCAATGACGAGTCCCCGGAAAAAGCAGAACAAAAGCGGGCGCGAGCACTCCGCTGGCTGCACCGGGCAGCCGAAAGAGGTGATCGCGTCGCGCAGCGCCGCCTGGGTGTGCTGTATGAACAAGGAGACTCGGTCAGGAAAAACCAGCGGCGCGCCATTGGCTGGCACCGGCGCGCCGCAGCGCAGGGGTCAGCATGGGCGCAGTACTATCTGGCGATTTTCTACGAAGAAGGTCGTGGCGTCCCACAAAGCGATGTTCAGGCTTTGCGATGGTTTATTCTCGCGGCCCGCCACGCAACCCCTGAACGTGGGCCGTGGCGCTCAACCGAGATTATCGAACGTCTTCAGAAGCGCATGACCAAACACCAGATCCGCCGCGCGCGCCGACTGGCCTCAAGATGGTTTCTGAACGAAGAGCGGCCAGCAAACCAGGCTTCGCTGGCGCTGGTGCGCAACTGAAATAGTCGCTAAGACGCCAGAACTGGTGCAACACCCCATAACGCGGCCGCACTGAACGAGGCGATGACGAGTATCAAGACCAGGCGACCCCGGCGGTGCCGAAGCGCATAAATAAGCGGGTCGTCATGCATTTGCCCGCGCATCGTGTCGAGCCAGGCACGGGACAGCCAGGCCAGCAGCGCGGCCAGGGCGAGCCACAGCGCCTCGGGCACCGGGTAGCGCTCTCCGACACCGGGCGACTGGACATAGAGGGCCAGCACCAGCACAGCCGCGACACCGGCGGAGATCCCAACCGGACACAGCATCTGAAGATCAGCCGGCTCATAGGCCCGCCCGGCAGTCGTTTGCTCGCCGTGACGCTCTCGCAACACCAGCTCACCACACCGTTTCATGGTGGCCAGACTGAAGAAGAAGAAAACAGAAAACGCCAGCAGCCACAGTGATCGCTCGGCATCGACAGCGTTGGCGCCGACGATTACCCGGGTTGTATACAGACCGGCCAGCAACAGAACATCAATGATCGGCTCGCGTTTGAAGAACACCGAATAACTGAACGTTCCGAGCAGGTAGATTGCAACCCACAGCAGGACGGACCAGCCGACGAACCAGGCGAGAGTCAGCGCTGCGAGCTGCAGAATAGCCGCGCCGGCAAAACCCTCAGCCGCTGTCAGCTGGCCACTGGCAAACGAGCGGCTGCGCTTACGGGGATGATGCCGGTCCGCCTGCATGTCTAACAAATCGTTGACCAGGTAACCAGATGACGCCGCCAGACACATCGCGACCGTCGCTATCAGTGCGCTGGCCAGCGCACTGGTATCGGTCAACAGAAACGCCGAGAAGAACGGCATCAAAACCAACAGATTTTTTAGCCAGTGATACGGCCTGATCGCTTTCAGCCAGGCCCGCCACAAAAAAGGTTCGGATCCGCGCGCAAACTGCAGATCGGCATTGCCGCCTGCCTGCGCTTGCGCAATCACCTGATCAGTGCCGCCGACAACATAGGCGATTCTCGCGGCTTTGAACAACGGGCCATCAGCCCGGCTGTCGCCACAGTAGTCAAAAGACTTGCCAGGAAAACTGCGCTGAATTGCCTCAAGTTTCGCATTGCCTTTGTTGTTTTGCTCGCCGTCACTGGCCAGGACCTGGTCGAAGATTCTCAGGTGTAATGCAATGCCGTCAGCGACCCGCTCATCAGCAGCGGTCGCCAGGACAATCTGACGGCCAAGCGAATATTGGCGCCGCAGCCACGACAGAAACTTGCGACGATACGGCAAGGCAACCGGGTCGATCGGCCCGATAGCCCCGAGCGCTCTCTTTAACGCGGCCCGGCCCTGAAACAAGGTCAACAACGCCAACAGGCACCGGACCGGACTCTCGCGCAATGCTGCGGCGAAACTTTCCCACAGTAGGTTGGAGCGGATCAGTGTGCCGTCAAGATCAACCACCAGGACTGCGTTGTCATCGCCCGGCTGAAGCTGCCAGTTTGCCGACTGGCCGGATTCTGCCTGTCCGGGTGAACTCAATCCGGCCGGTGCTTCAATCGGTGTGTTGAGTGATTCAGCCATATCGATGCGAAAGCTCAGGTTAAGGCATTATAGGCGACACTTGCCAAGCAGCCTCTCGTATAACTCATCGGAAATTTCATGACGGACCCAGTACTTTATGAGCAAACCGGCCCAGTCGCGACGGTCACCCTGAACCGGCCCGAAGTGCTCAATGCAATCAACAAACCCTTACAGATCGCCCTTCTGGAAAAGCTTCAGACTGCCGCCGCCGATGATTCGGTTCGTGCGGTTGTCCTGACAGGAGCCGGACGTGGTTTTTGTGCAGGCGCTGATCTCGCCGCCAGTCAGGCGGCCAACTCGGGCTCCAGAGAACCGCTCGGAGACGGTTTACGAGAGTTCTATCACCCTATTCTGTTGACACTGCGCGCAATGGAAAAACCGGTCATCTCTGCGGTTAACGGCATAGCCGCCGGAGCCGGCATGAGTCTGGCCTTATCGGCAGATATCGTGCTTGCTGCAAGTTCGGCCAGTTTTCTGCAGGCATTTGCCAAGATCGGTCTGGTGCCGGATGTCGGCAGTACCTGGCTGCTGGATCGTTACGCCGGATCCATGCGCGCGCGCGCGATGGCAATGCTGGCAGAGAAAATCCCGGCCGATGACGCGCGCGACTTCGGCCTGGTCTGGAAGGTCTACGCCGATGAAGAATTAATGCCGGCCACGAACGCGCTTGCCGTCAAAATGGCCGGCATGCCAACCCGCGCGCTGGCGCTGATCAAACAGGCGCTCGATGCCGCGACCGTCAATGACCTGGCGGCCCAATTAGAGGTGGAAGCCGACATGCAGACGCAAGCTGGCATGACCCATGATTTTCGGGAAGGCGTCAGCGCTTTTCTTGAAAAAAGACCACCGCAATTCAAAGGAAATTAATCCAGCACCATGACTGACCCCTCGGGCGCAACCGGCGCCAATAAAGAGCCCCGCGACCCGGCCGAAAGCAAGAAAATCGAGCTGGCGGTAAAAAAAATCTTCGAGCACCAGATCACGTTTAACGAGTTTCTCGGGTTTGAAGTACAGAGTCTTACAGCCGACGAAGTCCAGATCGGCTTTAACATGCGACCGGAATTAGTCGGCCATTTTTTGTACGGGCGATTACACGGCGGGGTGATTTCCTCGGTGCTCGACGCGACCGGCGGCCTCGCCGTCATGTGGGGCATGGTCGAAGAACACAGCGGCGAAACCGCTGCACAATCGCTGGACCGATTTGCCCACCTGGGGACGATCGACTTGCGCATTGACTACCTCAGATCCGGGATCGGCGAACGCTTCACCGCCTCTGCCAAGACCATCCGGCTTGGTCGCCGTATAGCGACCACTCAGATGAGCCTGTCCAACGAAACAGGCCGGTTGATCGCGACCGGTAATGGCACCTATATCGTCAGCTGAAACAAGGTTTTTTTGCAACGTTTACAGACAAGCTCAGCGGGTGAGCCTGGCGCCGCTTAATCTGGCGCTTAGCCATTGCTTAAATCCGACCCGCGCAGACTGCGGGCTCAAACCACACGGAGCTTTCTGATGAACCCTTACGTTGCTGAATTCCTGCTTGCCTGCTGTGTTGTTGCCGTCACGCTGGTGCCACTCGACTGACGAACCCAGAAGCGGCATCCGGGCCTGTTTTCGGAAAGCCCTTATAGTCTCCATACCGTCACAACGACCAAGCCACTTCCGGAGACACCATGACCAGTCCGATCACCCGCACCATGATTGAAAGCCTGCGCCAGTTCGACACCCCGACTATTTGCAACGCACTCGAACTGGTCATTCCGGAGCGTCGTGGTTACGGTTTCACCGTCGAGCACATGGTGTGCCGCGACCCATCCATGCCGCCGTTTGTCGGTCTGGCCAAGACTGCGACGATTCGGGCGGTTGCTCCCTCAATCCGAACCGGCGCCGACGCCTCTGCACACCGGGTCGCCTACTATGAATACGTGGCTGACACGACGCTGCCAACCGTCAGCGTGATTCAAGACCTCGATCCGAACCCCGGTGTTGGCGCCTTCTGGGGCGAAGTCAACACCGCCATTCACAAAGGACTTGGTTGTGAAGGGGTTGTCACAAACGGCTCAATTCGAGACCTCGACCAGTGCGCGCCCGGATTTCAGCTACTGGCCGGAATGATCGGACCCAGTCATGCGTTTGTTCATACGGTCGACTTTGGCGGCTCAGTCAATGTGTTCGGCATGACCGTCTCTGACGGAGATCTGATCCACGCCGACTGCCATGGCGCGGTTGTCATTCCGGCGCAGGTAGTCAATGAAATCGCCGGCGCGGTCGATTTACTCGTTAAACGCGAGGCCGTCGTCTTGAGTTGCGCCCGCGCGGAGGGCTTTTCCATTGAGCATCTGCGCCAGGCATTGTCGCAAGCCGCAGAAATCCACTAGGGGCCATTCGTTTGCTGCGCCGGTCAGCTTAGCTCGAAAACTGCGGCATAAGCCAGCCGCAGCGCCAGAAGTGTCAGTGTCCATTTGAACAACCGGGCAAACAAAGCTTCTGGCAGACGGGCAAGAATGTGCTTGCCCGCAATAGTGCCCAGATACCCGGCAACAACCATCGCCGCGATCACCGGCAACCATTCCTGAAACGCAAAACCCAACCAGCCGAAAGCAATCACTTTCAGGCTGTGTTGTACGCTCATCACAGCGCCGTGCGTCGCAACAACCCCTTGCCGGCCCAACGCTTCCACCCGCCAGAAAGCGGCAACCAACGGCCCGGTCGCGCCAAGAAACATCGTCAGAAATGTGGCCGCAGCGCCAACCGCGACAAAGCCTCTATCCGAAATAGCGCGCTTCTTAAAACCAGGCGACCAGATAGACCATAGTATGAAAGCGGCGAGTACGCCTTGCAGCAGCCGCTGCGGTAACGCCACCACAATAGAACTGGCAACTAACACGCCGGCCAACGAACCAATCGCGAACCAGCCGGCAATCGGCCAGCGAACAGACTCACGCATGAGCCAGGTGCGACTGACGTTTGAACCGGCCTGCACCACACCATGAACCGGCAGAACAATCGCCGGCGGCAAGATCAGCAACAGCACAGTAATAAGCGCCACCCCGCCACCGATACCGAAAGCAGCGGTCATTGCCGACGTAAAAAACGACAGCGTCGTTAGCGCCAGCGCCCAGAACAGGGACAACTCCGCTGGTAACCAGGCTTCAATCAAGGAAAATCAGGCCAGCGTGGCAGTTGCCTGCATTGTTAACCAGCCTTCATGGTCTTTCGCCCATAAGCTGACCGTTTTGCCATCAGGCGACGGCTCACCGCAGACAAAGAAAGGGTTTATGTCCAGTGTTGGGCGTACGGCTCGAAACTCGAAAGAAGCCAATGGCGGATCGTCTAACTCGTGCCGCATCGCGTCGAGCAGCAAGGTGGCAATTAGCGGCCCGTGTACAACCAGCCCGTCATACCCTTCTTCCTGGGTCACATAGTGACGGTCATAGTGAATCCGATGACCATTGAAAGTCAGGGCTGAATATCTGAACAGCATCACCGGGTCAGGATCAATGCGCCGCGCCCACTGCCCCTGATCCGGTGCAGCAACCGGGTTTGGTACAGGTTGATCCGGCGCCGGGGCGTCGCGGTAAACAATATCCTGGTGTTCAACAAAAGCGGGTTCTGATCCGACAACCCCGCCAGCGGGGCCACGATAAATCTGATGGCGGACTTTGACAAAAACCAGCGAGCCGGAACGACCCGTTTTTTCGCTGATGTTTTCGATCGTCGAGTGTCGTTCAACCGTGTCACCAATGCATAGCGGCTCAGAAAACTGCAGCTGGCTGCCTGCCCACATCCTGCGCGGCTGCGGGACTGGCGGTAAAAAACCACCGCGCTGCGGGTGCCCATCGGGCCCTATGCTGGCCTGCGGCGCCAATGGCAGAAAATTCAGCCAGTGCCAGAGCGCCGGCAACGGCTCTCCGGATGCCGGCCGCACAACCGGTCGATCAAGCAAAGCCGACATGGCCGCCACCGGGGTGGCGGTGATGTCGTCGGTCAGCGTTTCGGTGCGACCAATCCAGTCAGAAAGCTTCAAGGCGGCCTACATCTTCTCGTAAATGGTCACGTTTGCCATACCACCGCCTTCGCACATGGTTTGCAGACCGTAACGCTTGTCGTGCCGATGCAAGGCATGCACCAGAGTGGTCGCCAGCTTGGTACCGGAAGCGCCCAAGGGGTGGCCCAGTGCAATCGCGCCGCCATGAACGTTCAGTTTGGCCGGATCTGCACCGGTGCTCTTGAGCCAGGCAAGCGGTACCGGCGCGAACGCCTCATTCACTTCAAACAAGTCGATGTCATCGATGCTCATGCCCGCTTTCTTGAGCGCGAGTTCGGTGGCTGGCAACGGTGCCTCCAACATGATGACCGGGTTGTGACCCATCACCGTCATGTGATGAATCCGCGCAAGCGGCTCAAGCCCAAGTTTTTTCAGGCCGGCTTCATTGACAATCATGACACCGGTTGCTCCGTCGGCAATCTGGCTCGCGTTGGCGGCCGAGATGCGCCCGTTCTCCTGCAGCAACTTAACCTGTTTGATGCCCTCCAGAGTCCCGTCAAAGCGAATCCCTTCATCGACCTGATGCATTTCATCAGACCCGCCACCGTCAGCCAGTTTGACTTCGACTTGGAAAATTTCATTGTCAAACGCACCGGCCTGCGTTGCGGCAATTGCACGCTGGTGACTGTCGAAAGAGTATTGATCAAGTTGATCCCGGGACAGATCGTATTTCTTGGCAATCATTTCAGCGCCGATAAACTGGCTGAATTCAACGCCGGGATAGCGCTTTTCCATTTCCGGACTCATATAGCTGCCCATGCCGTTCTTCATGGGCAGCACCACGGGCGAGCCCATCGGAACATTAGTCATGCTCTCCACGCCGCCCGCGATGACGATATCCATCGTTCCAGACATCACGGCCTGGGCTGCGAAATGAATCGCCTGCTGAGAGGAGCCACACTGGCGATCAATGGTGGTGGCCGGCACCGACTCGGGTAGCTTTGACGCCAAGACTGAGTTACGGGCGACGTTCATCGCCTGCTGGCCTACTTGCAGAACGCAACCCATGATGACGTCTTCAACGAGCGCCGGGTCTGCACCGGTTTTTTCCAGCAAGTTATCGAGCATTGCACCACCCAGATCAGCCGGATGCCAGCCCGCCAGACGACCGCCGCGCCGACCTGCCGCTGTACGGGTTGCTGCAACAATAAATGCTTGTGCCATGATGATGCTCCTGTGTCGTTATTTGGTTGCGGCCAGTCCGATGGACCGGGCAATGACTTCTTTCATGATTTCGTTGGTTCCGCCGTAAATGCGCTGCACCCGGGAATCAGCCCAGGCACGTCCGATCGGGTATTCCCACATATAACCATAGCCGCCGTGCAACTGCACACACTCATCGACGACCTGGCATTGCAAATCACTGACCCAGTACTTGGCCATCGACGCGGTAGCGGTATCAAGCTGGTCGTTCATCAGCAACTCAATACACCGGTCGACGAAAACCTGAGCGACCTGCGCCTGGGTTTGCAACTCAGCCAGTTTAAACCGGGTCGTCTGATAGCTGGCGACGGTTGTGCCAAAGACTTCGCGCTCTTTGACGTAAGTGCTCGTCCAGTCAATCGCCGCCTGCGTCAGGGCAATGCCGGAAATTGCGATCTGCAATCGTTCCCAGGGTAATTCCTGCATCAGGTAAATAAACCCCTGATTGATTTCACCCAACAGGTTAGCAGCCGGAACCTTGACATTGTCAAAGAACAATTCGCTGGTGTCCTGGGCTTTCATGCCAACCTTCTTGAGTCGTTTGCCGCGCGTAAAGCCGTCCATACCCCGCTCAACCAGCAACAGACTGGTTCCTTTGGCGCCCTTGGCGGGATCCGTCTTGGCAACCGTAACAACCACGTCTGCATGCCAGCCATTGGTAATGAAGGTCTTGGAACCGTTGACCACATACGAATCGTCTTGTGCCTGCGCGGTGGTCTTGATTCCCTGTAAATCGGATCCGGCAGCCGGCTCACTCATGGCAATAGCGCCAATTGCCTCGCCGCTGGCCATACGCGGCAGCAAGCGCTGCTTTTGCTCTTCCGACCCGTAATGCAAGACATAGGGCGCCACAATTTCATTGTGCAGCGAAAAGCCCAATCCGCTGGCATTTACCCGGGCAATTTCTTCCATCAACACCACCGAGTACAAGCGATCAACCCCTGCCCCGCCATACGCCTCAGGCATTGTGGGACAAAGGAAGCCGTTTTCGCCAGCCTTCAGCCACACCTCGCGGTCGACGTAACCCTGCTCTTCCCATTGATCATGAAACGGCACGACTTCACGCGCCAGAAAACGACGTAAAGAGTCGCGAAACATCTCGTGCTCTTCATTGAATAAGGTGCGCTCTATCATCTCTGCCTCACGGTCTATCGGTTGATTCGGGGCTAACGATAACAAAATTGCCAGACCCGTTCGATTTCTCCAACGCGCCCGGACCGGACATACCTGATTTTTATCCATCTATCACCAGGGCCTGCGGCTTCACCTGGTTCGGAGCGAGACTTGGCTTTCGATGTAGGCCGACGCGCCGGAATATGCCTGCCAAGCAGGTATCTCGTCGCGAAGCGGTCTGGTTAAGAGCCTGCTCGCGGCGTTGCTCCGGGTAACAAGTTTTGTTTGCCGTCAGGCTCTGAAAGAATCCGGAAACAGCCATTATTAACGCCTCTATTATTGTCAGCGCTTTGGCCATAGCGGTGAGTCTGAGTGCCCTGTGGGCCTTGCTCTTGCTAAATACCGTTGTTCGCCTGCACGATCCGTGCGGGCACCTGTCCTATCGCTCTTTTATTTATGACGGCTATCGAGCCCAGCACAATAGTCTGCAGTTGGTTACCAGCGCCATTTGTGCTTTCTACGTCTTGAGCGTCAATCTGGCCGGAGCGCTGGTTTCCGTCTGGCCTCTGTTGCCGGCGCTGGTAACCGGCACACATCTGATAACCGGCACCATTCTGGTGATTAGAAACATCAGAACAATGCACTTCGACAACGAAGAAGTGGATCCCTGCTGGCAGGCACTGGTCCTTAGCCTGACCTGGCCCGTCTGGGCCGTTGTCGGCAGAGCCAGATTATCCCGCTTCTAGCCTGACCTGAGCGCGGATCAGGGCTCTGATCAGAACGCGCCATAGCCGGGCTTTCCGCCTGTCTGCAAGGTAACGGTATTATCTGGCGACTTGAACCGTCGCCGATATCCGTTATGACAGCCTCCGTGAACACCAACCCGAAGTCCGTCCCTGCACTGGGAATCCTCGGCAGCGATTCGCTCGCCAGCCTGCTGCAATCCCGTGCCCGGAAGGCAGGAATTGCGGTGACCGCCGGTACCGACGTCGCGGCCCTCAGAGACTGCGAGGCAATCTGGATCACCGATTCAACCGCCAACCTGCCCGAAGCCGGTAACGTGCCAATCCCGGCTGTGAGGGTAATCACCGGGTATCTGCCAGCGCAGCATGCCGAACCTGAGCTGCCAATCCTGCGACTAACCCGCCCCGGCGAAACCGGCAGCCTGGCGGAATTACTGCCAACACCGCAGAGCGCCGATACCGTACTGTCAATCATCGCCGCGCAGGTCGGGCAATTAGGCTACACGACTGTCGTCCTGGCTACCGCCGAACAAGGCTTTGCTGACCGCGTGACCCACAGCCTGATGATCGAGGCAATGGCACTCCTTGGCGAAGGCGTTCCACCACAAAAAATCGAGGATGCCGCTACAGACTTCGGCATGCAAGAGCCCCCGCTTGCGATGCTCGATACCTTGTCGCTTACGGTAATGGACCATGCCTTGCATGCCGAGCTAAATGCACTGGAACACGGCCACGACCATCAACACGACCACAAGCATGACCATGCCCATAACCATGATCATGGTCATGATCACGGACATCAACACGGAGTCAGCAGCCAGCGCTTTCCCGAGAGCGCCGTTTATGTGCTTGAAAAAATGGCTCATGGATTTGACCGCATGGGCGCGGCGTCCGGCTATGGTTTTTACGACCACGAGGAGGACGGCTCACGCGAACTCTGGGACGGCCTGAGTGTTTTTAGCCGTGGTGCCAAACCCATCCCGGATCAGGACATTCTGGACCGACTGGTTTATGTTCAGGCCCTGGAGGCACGCCGTTGTATCAATGAAGGCCTGCTCAGCGCGGCACAGGCTGACCTCGCGTCAGTGACCGGCTGGGCGTTCCCAGAGGCCACCGGAGGCATTTCCTCCTGGCTGCGAGATGTCGGTAGCGACCAATTCACCAGCCGCGCGACCGAACTCGCCACGAGCTACGGCGAGCGGTTTCAACCGGCCGGCTGACGATCAACCTTTCAGGAATAGAACTCATGGGCATTGAAGATCGCTTGGCGGATCAAAACAAGGACGTCTTGTTATACGGTTGGCGTGACCCGGTGCAGCCACACCCGGCCGCCACGGTTATTCTGGTTCGCGACGGCAGTACCGGGCTTGAGATCATGATGACTCGTCGCTCAATGCAGGCCAGTTTTGCTCCTGGCGCCTATGTTTTCCCCGGGGGGCGCGTCGACGGCGCAGATCACGTACTGGCTGATAGCCTGTCAGAGGGACCGTCTGACGATGCGGCGCATCGCACCACCGCTTATGCGCTGGCGGCCATTCGCGAGTCTTTCGAAGAACTCGGCATTCTGTTTGCCCGTCAACCAGACGGTCAATGGCCTGACGCCGAATGGGTCAACTCGCTGGATCGCACGACCCCCAACGGATTTGCACAACTGCTCGCCACCCACCAGTTACAACCTGCGCTCGATTCAATTCACTGGTTTACTCATTGGATAACCGACCGGGATCTGCCCAAGCGTTTTGACACCCGATTCTTTGTCGCTCACACGCCACCCGATCAACAACCCATCGCGGACCAGCAAGAGCAGTTCGAGCCTGTCTGGGTGAACCCGGCCGAGGCGCTTGCCAGGCATGAACAAGGTCAGTTTGAGATGATCTTCCCGACCATTCGGACGCTGCGCCATTTGCTGAACTACGAAAACGCTGAACAATTGCTGAGTCAGGCCGCAACCCTTGGCACAAGTAATGGCAACCCGCGCTGGCAGTCTTGCCCGCGGGCCGGCTGGCTCAACGGTGAAGTGGTCCGGTTCAGTGAGAACGAAGCCGCTTACGGTGAACTCGAAATGGTTGTGCCAGACGGCAATCTGGGACACACACTTGACTGGCAGCACGAACCTGTCCCGCTACTGAAACACGTCACCCGCATCACGGCGCCAAACCCCGGTCGCATGACCGGACCTGGCACCAATACTTACGTTATTTCCGATGCCGGCCAGGCCATCGTGATCGACCCGGGTCCGGACCACCCGGAGCATTTGCAACGCATCGCCTCGTTAGTCACCGGCAAACTGGTCGCGATAATCTGCACTCACTCCCATCCCGATCATTACCCGGGCGCGATTCCGCTGCGCAAGCTGCTCAAACAGCCGGACAGTCCGATACTCGGTCGGCTCGCCGGGCCGAATTTCAACCCTGCCTGGGTCTTCGAACCGGACCGCGAACTGCAGGACAACGATGTGATTCAGTGCGGCGAACTTACCCTGAGAGCGCTTCATACGCCCGGCCATGCGTCCAATCATGTCTGCCTGTTGCTGGAATCGGATGAGCTGTTGTTCTCGGGTGATCACATCCTGAACGGATCAACAACCGTTATCGATCATCCGGACGGCAGCATGCTGGACTATATGAACTCGCTGCATCGCCTGCGCCAGGAGCCCGTGCGCTTCATCCTTCCGGCGCACGGCTATGTGCTGGGTCAGCCGACCGAGCAAATTGACGGCCTGGTCCGCCATCGGCTCAAACGCGAAGCCAAGGTGCTGTCCGCAGTTGAGCAAAGCGGCACGGCTAATATTGATGAATTAGTCCTGATTGCCTACAACGATGTCGATCCAGTCCTGCATCAGGTGGCCAAACGATCTCTGACCGCGCATTTGGTCAAATTGGTCGAAGAAGAGCGGATCAACCACGACCCGGAACAGGCCACCTGGAGCGCTCGGCAGGCGCAATAACCGAGCCGCGGCCCATTTTTAGTGCGTTTACGAGCAAGTTTTACGACGTCAACGGATTTTACGACGCAATCGGTTCAATCCGGCGGTTTTTACCGAATTGAACCGATGCGTCAGCCAATGCGACTAACGGCTTCCAGGCAACGCCTAAATCCAACGCTATCGCTGCCTTAGCGGTTGCCGGCACGATATACTTCGTTGATTACTATCCACATTTAGTGCCGCCGACCGTCAATTGCTGCGTCTGTGTCCGTCTGGTCTGCACCTCCGACGCGGGCCGGCAACTGATTCACTGAACGGCTGAATGGCTTAACCGAGCATCTTGCATGTCCAACCAATCTGAGTCCCTGCACCTGCACCCTGCCCCCGCCGATAGCGGAACGAGCGCCAGTGAGTTCGAACTGGAAATCGCAGCGCACTTGATCGAAGCCCTTAATCTCGAAGTCTCCCCCGAAGAAATTGACCCCCAGGAAGCCCTGTACGACGGCAGCCTCGGGCTGGACTCTATCGACATCCTCGAAATCGCCCTCACCATCTCGAAAAAGTATGGTCTTCAGCTCCGCGCGGATGACCAGAACAACCATCAGATATTTGCGACTATGCGAACCCTCGCAGCGCACGTTCAGGCCAACCGTCAGACGTGATCGCACGGGCCATTGGCTGGCTGATCGCTACTGGTAGTGTTGTTGGTTTGATCGCCTACGGTCTTACGGCCCACCAATTCAGTGTCGTCGATGACCGGTCCGCAATCAGCTACCTTTTTGCGATTGCCTCCATTTTCTGCGTATTGGCAATCGCCGCACTCATGAACAAGGCCTGGGGATTGCTTATCCTGATCCTGCTGGGCGGCGCTGTGTTCGGCTGGTGGTTCTGGCAACAGGCGCAGCTAAGCACCACCTGGATATATCTGATTCAACACGCCGGCGCACACGGCAGTCTGGCCGTTTTTTTCGGGCTATCGTTACTGCCAGGTCGAATCCCACTGGTTACCAGAATGGCATCACTGGTGCACACGACTACCAACCCACAACGTGACCGCTACACCCGACAAGTCACCTGGGCCTGGACTGCCTATTTCGCGGTTACCGCCAGCGCGTCAATCCTGTTGTTCAGTACCGGTCAGACGCTGGCCTGGTCGTGGCTTGTCAATATCCTGGCATTGCCATTGATGATTACCATGTTCGTCATCGAGTTCATGATTCGCCGCTGGCGACTGCCCGATGATGGCCCGACCAGACTCTCAGACGGCTGGCGAGCCTATCAACGACTACGCGCCGGGGAAGCCGGCGGCAGAACAATCGGTGGGCCGAGATGAGCCGGCTTCTGGCAATGCTGCCCTGTCATCAGCCGCAGGATCCGGTTGCTTTCATGCAGGGCGAACCGGTCAGCGCAGAGCAATTGGCCGCAGATGCGCAAGCGCTCGCCAGCCGGCTGCCGGCATCGGGTCAGATGCTAAACGGTTGCACGGACCGCTACTGGTTTCTTGTTGGCCTGGCTGCCGCCATGATGCGCGGCCACCTGAGTGTGCTTCCGCACAATCAGGTTCCTGACACCTTGACCCTGCTTCGCCAGGAATTCTCCGACCTCTACTACCTGAGCGGCCCGGCCGCCGACATTCCGGATCTGCCGGCCGTTGAACTGGACTGCGTGCATACCGCGCCAGCAAGTGCCAGGATCGAACAACTGAGTTTTCCAGCCGACCAGTTATGCGCCTGTCTGTTTACATCAGGCTCAACCGGGCGCCCGGTGGCCTATACCCGTCGCTGGTCCGTGGTCTTGAATAGCGCCAAGGCGGCAGCAGACCGGTTTGGCATGACTGCCGATCAGCCGTGGACGGCGATTGCAACCGTCCCGGCTCAACACTCGTATGGTTTTGAATCGAGCGTTCTTCTGACCCTGATCACAGGTGGCGCTGTTTGCGCTGAGCGCCCTTTTTACCCGGCCGATATCGCCCATAGTATTGAGCAGCTTCCGCGGCCTCGGGTTCTGGTGACAACGCCGGTGCATTTGCGCGCCTTGCTCGGCGCCCAGGTGACGGTGCCACCGCTGGACATGATGATCTCGGCAACCTCGTTACTGCCGGTTGAACTGGCCGCCTCAGCGGAAGACAAACTGCGCGCACCATTGCAGGAAGTCTATGGTGCGACCGAATCCGGTCAGACGGCTACCCGGCGCCCGGTTCACGACACCCGCTGGACGCCACTGAAAGGTGTGACCATAACCAACCGAAACGGTCGGGCCTATGCCAGCGGCGATTATGTTGGGTCCGATGTTCTGCTCAGCGATTTCCTTGAGATTGAAGCCGACGGGAGATTTCAACTGCTGGGCCGTACCGCCGACCTGGTGAATGTCGCCGGCAAACGCGGCTCGATTGCCCAGCTCAATGCACAGCTCAACGACATTGCAGGCGTTACCGACGGTGTTTTTCTACTGACTGATTCCACCGATGACCTGGTCCGCCTGACTGCTTTCTTTGTTTCTGCCACGCTCACCCGGGCTCAGGTGTTAGAGCAATTGAAACAGAAGATTGAATCGGCTTTTATGCCCCGTCCGCTCATCCAGCTTGAAGCCATTCCGCGCGACGGCACAGGCAAGGCGACCCGCCAAAGACTACTGGACTTACTGTCAGCGCACGGTGGCGCGCACCGGAGTGATTTACCATGACCGAACCGGCCGATTTGCTGATCAGCATCGACGCCCAGCCCGCATGGGCCGCCGGACACTTCCCCAACGACCCCATCCTGCCGGGCGCAAAACTGCTTGATCTGGTCGTACAGGCTTTGCACCGGGCCGGCGTGCTGGAAGATACCGCCTGCGAAATCGCCCAGACTAAATTTACCGCGCCGGTGCGTCCAGGCGATAAGGTCCGACTCAGCTGGACCAATACCGCAAGTCGGATCCGTTATGTCTGCGAAGTAGGCACAAGCGTAGTCGCCAGCGGACAGATCACCACCAAGCCCCTCTTACCTCCCGCTGCCAGTCGTTAATGAGCCGCGCGCCGGAACAACCCACCTGGACTAACCGCCCGGAAGTCGGCAGCGATCTGTCGCTACGCCTGATGGTCTGGCTGACGCGCGTTCTGGGGCGCTCGGCCGTACGGCTGACGCTCACACCAATTGCCTGCTGGTTCTGGTTGACCACGCCGTCAGCCCGCCGTGACTCGGCCTTCTATCTGAGCCGAGTCCTGAACCGGCCGGCAACCGCGCGCGACACCTTCAATCACTACCGTACGTTCGCGGCAACCATTCTGGACCGGGTCTATTTCCTCCGCGGCAATAGGGAACTATTCGATTTAACGATTATCGGTCGCGACAACCTGTACCGCCACCTCGAGAAAGGCAACGGCGTGTTGATGATTGGCGCCCATATGGGCAGTTCTGAAGCATTGCGGATCATGGCTCGCAACCAGCAGAAATGGGACGTCAGCATGGCCATGTTTGAGGAGAACGCGCAAAAGATCGGGCGGGTCTTACGTGCCGTTGACCCGCAGTTGTCGGACATGATTATCCCTCTTGGTCGAGTCGACTCAATGCTGAGAATTCAGGCTCGTCTTGACCGTGGCGATATGGTCGGTTTTTTGGCAGACCGCGCATTCGGCGACGCGCCAGCTCAGATCATAGATTTTCTTGGCGCACCAGCAGCATTCCCCAGTGGCGTCCTGCGCATGGCGGCAGTCCTGAAGCGACCGGTAGTCGCCATGGCCGGTCTGTATCTGGGCGGCAATCGATATGAATTGCATTTTGTCGAACTGACCGATTTCACGGACATCGCACGTTCCGGCCGAAAACAGGCAATCGAACAGGCGTTGAATCAGTACGCAAAAACACTTGAAACCCTATGCCTGCGGGCACCGTTCAATTGGTTTAACTTCTTTGATTTCTGGGCCACTGCCCGGCAATCGCAAGTTCACAAGAGGTCTCAATGATAATCGGCCGATCCCACACAATGCTGTTCAGCTTGCTGCTAGCGTCAGCGCTTATTGCTCCCGCTAACACGGCACAAGCTGACAGCAACCAGCAAACCCTTGAAGAACTGTTTGCCAATCGAACCACCCAGTCAGCGCAACACGCGCAGTTTGTCGAGATACGAACCATCGGTGAACTGGATCTTCCGCTCGAGTCGCGGGGCGAATTGCATTTTGAACCGCCGGCGACCTTGCGCAAGAAAACACTCGCACCGCTGGCGGAAACAATGGAGCTGACAGGCGACAGCCTGTCGATCACGATCAACGGGACGACGCGCAGCCTGCCGCTGGACGCCGTACCGGCGGCCGCGGCCCTGGCCAGCGCCCTGCGCGGTTTGTTGGCGGGAAACGCAGCAGATGTCGAAGCTCATTTCAAAATGGAATTCAGCGCTTCGGACGCCTCAGCCTGGACACTTCACCTGACACCGATCAGCCGCAGTGTCAGTAACGTCCTGGAGCAAATGACGGTATCTGGCGCCGGCACGCGAATCGCGCAAATTGAGATTCGTCAGACCAATGGTGACGAGTCGGTCATGCGCATCCTCTCTTCTTCATAACCAGGCTCGGCGAATGTCTTCCCGAGCCTTGATCTTTCTGGTCTGGACTGTTGCGCTGTTGATCGCCATAGTCGTCGTGGCTCGCGCACCATTGCTCACCGACATGAGCGTCTTTCTACCGACCGCACCAAGCGCAGAGCAAAAGCTGCTGATTGCCAACCTGCAACAAGGCGAATCAGCGCGCACGCTACTGATATCGGTGGGTCCTGTCGATCCGGAGCGGCAAGCAGAAGTCTCGGCCCAACTGGTGAATCAGTGGCGTGAGCTTAGCGCAGTCGACTCTGCCAGCAATGGCAATCTCGACGACTTTGCCGTTGAGCGGAACAAGCTTTTAGAGTTGCGCTACCTGTTAAGCGACAACGATAACGGCCGCGCATTTGAACCGCCGGCCCTGACCGCCAGTTTGACCCAGGCTCGCGGACTACTCGCCAGTTCGGCCGGCCTGTTCAACAAACAGACTATCCTGCGTGACCCCACAGGTAGCGCTCTGCAGAGTCTGCAACGACTGGCCGGTGCCGGTGGCCCCAAACGCCATGATGGCGTGTGGGTCGACGCGCCAGGCGAGCATCTGTTGTTTATCCTGACGATTGGCATTGACGGCGCAGACCTCGACGCTCAAGAGCGCGTGCTTCGCCAAATTAAAACACCGTTCGAATCCCGCACGGATCTGGGCGCGGCAACCATAACCCTGACCGGCGCGCCGGTGTTCGCCGTTGAGTCCCGCAATCAGATTCGTGGTGACGTAATCACCCTGAGCAGCATCGGCCTGGCCTTGATCGTCAGCCTGCTATTACTGATATTCAGGTCACTTGCAGTTCTGGCGGTCGCACTGGTGCCGTTATTCGCGGCGGTGTTGTGCGGGTCTGCCGCAGTTGTAATGGGGTTCGGGTCTGCTCATGCCTTAACGCTGGGATTCGGGGTCGCCCTGATTGGCGAATGTGTCGACTACGCGCTCTATCACCTGGTTCACAGACATACTGACAAACCACGTGATGCTGCTTTTTGGGCGCCGATCAGACTGGGCGTCCTGACCTCACTGACCGGCTTTGCCGCCCTGTTTTTTTCGGACTTCCCCGGTCTGTCGCAACTGGCTGTTTTTGCGATTATTGGTCTGAGCGCCGGATTCCTGACCACTCGCTGGCTCATGCCATTACTGCCTCTGCCGGCCCCCACCCGCATAGCAGTCAGAAGAATGTCGGGGCTTGAGCAAGCGCTCAGACGTCTCGCCGGGCAACTGGCAACCGTGCGCACCTGGGCGCTTTGTCTGGTGGCAATCTGCCTGGTAATTGCCACCAGCCACCGAGGCTCTCTATGGAGCACGGATATAGCGGCGCTTAACCCTGTGTCAGCCCAGGCCCGACAGCTTGATACCGCGATGCGTGAAGCCCTTGGCGGGCCTGACATCAATACCATGGTGTTGGTGCGCGCTGACCGACCCGGACAAGACGTTCTGAATGCGACCGATGCGGTCAGCCGGGAACTGCGAGCCTTGGCCGCGCTCGGCCAGTTTAAAAGCATCAAAACGGTTACTGATCTGCTCCCGTCGGTCGAAGTCCAGGCGCGGCGCCAGCAGTCATTGCCGAGTGCTCAACAACTACGCTCTCGCATCAGCGAGATTCAGCCCCAGACCGGCCTCCCGGTCAGGGCCTTAAGCACTTTCATTAAAGAAGTCTCTGCAGCTCGAACCCGCACACCGGTTTCCGCCGACGACTATCAGGGCACGCGGCTCGCAGCCACCATCAACTCTTTGATGACCCGCATCGACGGACGTAACGCGGCGATCATTACACTCGAAACAAATCCGGATAGACCAGTCTCTTCGATCAGGCTGCAGAATGACTTGAACCAGGCGCTTGAGGGTAATGCGGCGCTGACTGACGCGAGCGTTGATGTGTTGAACCTGAAGAACCGCACAGACGAACTCTATGCCGGCTATATCCATGACGCGCTCAAGCTCTCGCTTACCGGCGCTGTTGCGATTCTGGCTCTACTAATTGTTGCACTGCGCCGCTGGCAATCAGTGATCCGCGTCATCTTGCCGATTGTTGGTGCGCTGGCGATAATTGTCGCCGGCTTTGCGCTGAGCGGCACTGCCATGCATTTGCTACATCTGGTTGGCCTGTTGCTCGTCGCAGCAATCGGCTCGAACTATGCCCTGGTCCTGGCTGAAAGCGCCCGAGCCGAAAACGAACAATCACTGATCCTGGCGCCGCTTGTATTGGCCACTCTGACGACGGTGGCCGGATTCGGTGTACTGGCGGCATCCAGTATCCCCCTGCTTTCGGCGCTGGGTATTACGGTTGGAGTGGGGGCGCCGCTGGTGCTGATTCTGGCGGCGACCGCAAGTCGCACCCATGAGCAAGCGATCATATGAAACGACGAAACGCGTTGTTGCTGATGACCGCAAGCTTGCCGGCCGCTTGCACCTTCCTGCGGTCGGACAACGTTCCGATCCATCAGATTTTCGACACCTTGCCCGGCAATCCGGAGCAACGGACACTTCTGATCTTCCTGCCGGGCCTGCTCGACTATGCCGAGGACTTCGATCGATACGGGTTCAATCAAACGGTACGCGCCGCACGCCTGCCGATTGACATGATCTCGGTTGACGCGAATCTGCACTATTTTCAGAACGGCTCAATTGTCGAGCGGATCGTCAATGATGTGATTGAACCGGCCCGCCAGCGCGGGTACCGACGCATCTGGCTCGCCGGCATCTCACTGGGCGGGCTTGGCGCCATGTTAGTGGCCTCCAGCTTCGCCGGCCTTGACGGGCTGATATCGATCGCGCCGTTCCTGGGTCGGGAGTCCTCGCTGGCAGAAATCAAAGCGGCTGGTGGCCATGCCAACTGGCAGCCAACCCCCGCCAGCAAAATGCTGCAATGGGAACGTGATCTGCACCTGTGGCTTAAAATGTCCCTGTCCGGCGCTGCGGATCCCTCTTCGGCCGACAAGACCCGTATTATCCTTGGGTATGCCCGGCAAGATCGATATGCTGTCGAACAACGTGAGCTGGCGGCAAAGTTACCGCCGAACGACGTCATCACGGTTGACGGCCAACATGACTGGCCTGCCTGGCAACACATCTGGCAGCAGATTATCAATAAGCACGGCATGATGATCGCCGGCTTTTCTGACCGGCACCCCGAGCCCCTCTCTGCCACGCGACGTTCGCCCTCATGACCCCGTCAAATCGTTTAAACCTTCCACCTAACCCAGTCTTTCCGAGAGTCTTGCCGGCTTCGATCGCCTGGCATGGCGCCATGGCTGCGGGTATGGCGCTTACTCCGCACTGGTGGCCGATCTGGCTCGGCGGAACCGTCGCCAACCATGCCGCGCTCTGCGCCGCGAGCATGTTGCCACGCAGCCACTTGCTGGGACCAAACATCACCCGCCTGCCGGCCGACGCCCGGCGGCAACATCAGCTCTGCCTGACTTTCGATGACGGGCCGGACCCGGACATGACGCCGAAAGTTCTGGACTTACTCCATACGCACGACGCCACCGCCAGTTTTTTCTGTATCGGCACACAAATTCAGAAACACGGCGGCCTCGTGCACGACATTATCAATGCCGGCCATTCGGTTGAAAACCATACCCAGACCCACCACCATCGCTTCGCTTTTCGCGGTGCAGGCGGTCTGCATCAGGAAATCAAGCAGGCTCAGGAACAAATCACCGCACTGGATGTGCCGGCCCCGCGGTTTTTTCGAGCGCCGGCCGGGATGCGCAATCCGTTTCTGCAAACGGTACTGGCCCGCCAGAATTTGCGGCTGACCAGCTGGACCCGACGCGGTTTTGACACCGTTGAAAAACAGCCGAATAAAGTATTGCAGCGGCTGACACGGAACCTGTCAGCCGGCGACATCCTGCTCTTACATGACGGCCACGGTGCAAAAACAGCCGATAGTCGCGCCGTTATTCTCGACGTCTTGCCCGAGCTGCTCAAGCAGATTAAGTCAGCCGGGCTACGTAGTGTCTCTCTTCCTATGGCTTTTGCACAGTGACTCATCCCGTCTTCAAAGAAATCGCTAACCGAACCGCCGCCCGCTATAAGCCTGGTGGTCGCTTTGCCATGGGATTTGCCCGCGGCAAATTGCTGGGCGACCCGGCGTTTGAATTTCTGATTCAATCCGGTCAACTGCGCCACAGCCAGAAGATTCTCGACCTCGGCTGCGGTCAAGGTTTACTGACCGCATTGCTGACCGAGTGCAGCGAAACGCATGCGCGCGGAGACTGGCCGGCGGACTGGCCAGCACCGCCACGTGCCGAAGTCCATGGCATCGAACTAATGGCAGCGGATGTTCACAGAGCACACGCCGCTCTGGGCCCACAGGCCAGTTTCGAAGTCGGCAATATTGCCCTGACAGCTTTTGCCCCCTGCGATACGGTTGTCATCCTCGACGTCTTGCATTACCTGAACTTTGACGAACAGCGCGATATCCTGCAACGCATTCGTTCTGCTCTGGCACCCTCCGGACAACTACTGCTACGAATCGGCGATGCTGACGGCGGACTGGGTTTTCGCTGGAGTAACTGGGTTGATCATGTTGTCACCTGGTGTCGAGGCCACCGCCTGCCAAAACTATATTGCCGCTCAGTCACCGAGTGGCTTGAATTGCTTGAGGCATCGGGCTTCAATGCAGAGAAAAAACCCCTCAGCGAAGGCACCTTGTTTGCGAATGTTCTGCTGATTGGCAATACTGACGGGACGCCCCCTGTCCGGAACAATTCCTGATGACCAGCATGATGCCGCAAGCCGACCCGCACCCGATGGCAATTACGGCCATGACGGCAAGCAGCTGCCTGGGGCACGGAATGGCGCCGCTAACAAAAGCCCTGCGAGACGGCACGACCGGGTTGACCAAGAAGCCGTTTATGAATACCGGCCTTGATGTCTACCTTGGAGCGGTGCAAGGCGTTGATCAAGAACAACTGCCGCCCGAACTGAGCGCTTACGACTGCCGCAATAACCGACTGGCTCATCTGGCTCTGCGCCAGGACGATTTTTTTGAATCAGTTAAACAGGCTGTCAATGCGTATGGCCGCAACCGGATCGGCGTCTTTGTCGGATCAAGCACCTCAGGCTTGCTTCAAACCGAACTGGCTTACCGAAACCGAGATGCGCAAGGCCGCATACCCGATACGCTTGACTATCAACATACACACAATATGTTCTCGCTTGCCGGTTTTGTCGCCGAACGGCTTGGCGTGACCGGACCACAAAGTGTTTCTTCGGTAGCCTGCGCGTCCAGTGCGAAAGTCTTTGCAACCGCAGCCAGGGCGATCGATGCGGGTTTGATAGATGCTGCGGTTGTCGGCGGTGTCGATTCGCTTTGCCTGACCACCTTATACGGGTTCGGGTCGCTTGAATTATTGTCCAGCGATATTTGCCGACCGTACGACCAGGCACGAAACGGTATTTCGATCGGTGAAGCGGCTGCGTTCGCCGTACTTGAAAAACCAGACACCCGGGGCTCAACCAATCGAACGCTGTCACTACTCGCCGGCTTTGGCGAATCGAGTGATGCGCACCACATGTCTACCCCTCACCCTGAAGGGACTGGTGCGCAACGGGCCATGCAAGAGGCATTAAGTCGTGCCCGGTGTGCGACTGACCAGATTGATTACATTAACCTGCATGGCACGGCAACCCCCAGTAATGATGCTTCGGAAGATGCGGCAGTTCACGCTGTATTCGGCGCGACAACCCCGGTCAGCTCCACCAAGGGCGCGCACGGGCACACACTGGGAGCGGCCGGAGCACTAGAGGCGGCAATCTGCGTCACTGCAATCAGGCAGGGGCTAATGCCAGGCGGACTCAACCTGCTCAAACTGGATCCGGCGCTACGTTGTCGGTATCTGACCGAACCGAAACAGCAACCGGTTACCACCGTGATGAGTAATTCATTCGGATTTGGCGGGGCAAACGCTTCGCTGATTTTTTCCAGAGCCACTAGCTGATGCAAGTCTTGATCGAATCACTGGGGGTACTGGGCCCCGGATTGCCCGACTGGGCAAGCGCCAGCAACAGCCTGCAACACCCGGTAGCCTGGCAACCGGCAGAGCTCGCCATACCGGCCCCGGCAGGACTAGCCGGGGCGGAACGCCGTCGCGTCAGCCAGGCAGTCAAGGTTGCGATGGCCGTCGCGCACGAAGCCTGCGCCAACAGCCGTTTCGACCCCGCGATGCTGCCATCGATTTTCAGCTCGTCCGGAGGCGACGGACAAAACTGCCATATTCTGTGCGAGGCACTGTCTGAAGCCGATCCACAGATCTCCCCCACCCGGTTTACCAACTCAGTTCACAACGCGCCGTCGGGTTACTGGAGTATATCGACCGGTAGCCAGCAGGCTTCCAACAGCTTGTGTGGTTTTGACGGAAGCTTCGCGGCAGGTTTGCTCGAAGCCGCATTGCTGAGCGAATCCGAGCAGACCCCGGTGTTGCTGGTTGCCTATGATGTCTGTTACCCGGCTCCGTTGTCCGCGGTGCGCCGGATTGACACGCCATTCGGGATCGCTATGGTGTTATCCCCGGCGTCGACCAGCCACGCCGATCCATGCTACGGCCGTATCCAGTTAGAACTCAACCCGGACGAGCCTGAAACAAGGCTCGGTTCAGCCGCTCTGGAATCCCTGCGAACCGGCGCTCCAGCGGCGCGCTGCCTGCCGTTGCTCGAACTAATCGCCGGCCATCGCGCTGCTTCAGTCGTCTTGCCGGCGCCCGGTGGGCAGAAAATCAGCCTGAGGTACCAACCACAGGAAAACGCCGGCTCATGATAAAGCTGCCTTTGACCGAGCCCGCGATTCGCGCCTTGCTCCCTCACAGCGCCGATATGTGCCTGATCGACTCACTACTCGAATGGTCTCCCGAGTCAGCACTCTGCCAGACTCAAACCCACAGGCGCCACCCTCACCCGCTGGCAGAGAATGGCCGCCTGGGCAGCGCCAACCTGATTGAATACGCAGCCCAGTGCATGGCGTTGCATGGCGCTCTTCTGGCGCCTCCGGCAGACAACCGCCATTCCGGCTCGCAACCGCACGGGGTGCTGGCCGGGGTCCGCAAAATCAATCTGCTCATCGACGACATTCAAGCCATCGCCGGGCCGCTGTCCATCCGGGTTTCGCTACTCTCGGGCGACAGCAAGACCGCAATCTACGATTTTTCTGTTTCGACAGACCATACGCCGCTCGCTGACGGGCGAGCAACGGTCATGTTCATGATTGATCCGGGCTCAGCTTAAAATAAGCTGAACTCGACCCCGGAAGTTTCATGAAAAAAATTGCTCTGGTGACGGGCGGCAGCGGAGCCCTGGGATCAGCCATCGCGCAACGCCTCGCCGCTGACGGTTTACACATTGTTGTTCATAGCAACAAAAATCTGGCAAGTGCCAGTGAAACCGTCGAGAAAATCGCACAGGCTGGCGGCTCTGCGCAGGCTGAACAATTTGACATCACTGACCCCCAGGCCTGCACAACCGCTCTTGAGCGCCTGCTGGAGCAAGGGCCAATACAGGTATTAGTCAATAATGCCGGCATTCACGATGACGCGGTGATGCCGGGCATGAGCCTGTCGCAGTGGAATTCGGTTATCGATGTTTCGCTCAACGGCTTCTTCCACGTCACCCAGCCACTGTTGATGCCCATGATCCGTACCCGCTGGGGGAGAATTATTAATGTGTCGTCGGTTTCTGCCGTCACGGGCAACCGCGGTCAGGCAAACTATGCTGCCGCCAAGGCCGGGCTCCATGGGGCTAGCAAGTCTTTGTCACTTGAAGTGGCAAGCCGCGGTATTACCGTCAATGTAATCACACCGGGCATTATCGAATCAGCAATGGCGGAGCAGGCTTTTGACGCCGATCGCATATCGCAGATGGTGCCAATGAAACGAGCCGGGAAACCCGAAGAAGTTGCCGCGCTGGTGGGGTTTCTCGCCTCTGACCAGGCGAGCTATATTTCGGGACAGATTATCGGAGTAAATGGCGCACTGGCCTGACCCCCAGACTGACTATCCACCGAACCATCGTCGCCAAAGCAGCACCGGCAGACGCAGCAGAAATTCCACAAACAGCCGGGTGTGCATCCAGGTCAGCAACAGGTTGTCCCGCCCATACTTAAAATGGGAGACCCCGCCGTCCTCAGCCCGCGGATATTTGACCGGCGCGTCGATGTTGATCGGACGTACACCCGACCAACTGAGACGCACCACCGCCTCAACATCAAAGTCGAAACGCCGCATCCACGGACGGGCCTGCATGATCCGGACCAACGGACTGATCGGATAAACCCGAAACCCGAACAGAGAGTCTCCGATACCGTGCCCGACGGTCTCCAGGTTCGCCCACCAATTCGAAATACGACGGCCTTTCACGCGCAGCGCGGGCGCGCTTGCATCAAAGACCGGACGGCCAAGAATCATGGCCCGAGGATTTGCCTCAGACTCGGCCATGAAGGCCGAAATCATCTGGGCCGGATGCTGCCCGTCGGCATCCATGGTCAATGCGTGGGTAAACCCCTGCTCTGCGGCCAGTTCAAGGGCGTGGAGCACCGCCGCCCCTTTGCCACGATTGACCGGTAGCGTGAGGACTTTGATTGCCGGGTTATCCCGGCAACTATCCGCCAGAGCGCTGCCGGAACCATCGGTACTGCCGTCCACAACGACCCAGACCGGCGCCCAGACATCAGCCGCAGCGCGGACAGTCTGTTCGAGCAGCACGCCGGAGTTATACGAGGGCAGGATGACCAGCCGCGACGAGGAGGCAGAAACAGTCAAACCTGGCCTTGCGTTGCTCGGTCAGAGGCAGACTGCAAGTCAAACTGCCCGGATCCGGGCAGTTCACGCTGATAAAAATCTTCAACCCGGGTCAGCATCTGCTCACGGCTTAAGGTCGGCTCAAGCGGGCGTCCGACCCGGAACCGATAAGTAATGGGAAAAGCCGGCGTTCTCCACAATGGCCAGCCTTTACTCAGAAACCGACTGTCGGATTCGATCACAACCGGTACGACCGGCACTTCCGCCCGCCGGGCGATCGTGGCGAACGCCGCTTTCATTTCAGCCATCGGCTTGCCGCGGGTTCGCGTGCCCTCGGGAAATATAACGAGTTGACCACCGTCATTGAGACTCTGAACTGCGCCACGGACCAGACCGTGCGACGAGGAATTCGGAATATATCCGGCCAGCTTGGCCCCCAGACCCAATAAGGGATTCCAGGAAAGCGACGCCTTCATGATACAGACCGCATTGGGCAGACGTGAGACCAGAAACACCGCATCCAGCAGACAGGGATGATTGGCAATCACGATCACCGGCTCGGTCGCGGACAGCCGATCCAGTTCGTCAAAGCGGCTGTTAACCATCCCGGTGGACTGAAACAGCCACATGAAGAACCTGAAAACCTGTTGAATGACACTGCGGGCCCGTGATTTGCGCTTGCCTGGAGCAGCGACGGCCACCAAAGGCCCCAGAAGCAGCGTGGCCGCCAGCATCAGGACACCAACCACGACCAGACAGCCTACATAGGTCAATGTCCAGGCAAGTGATTTCAATAGCCCCGCCGGCTCGGCACTTCCGACGACCCCGGCGTCGCTCAGCGGAGATTCAACAGATTTAAAAGGCGGCATACCCTGAATTATATGTTTTCGAGGAAACAGACATGCGACTAACGCCTGATAGTGCGGCAAATAAGCCCCGCTTATAGGCCCCGTTCGGCCCAGAACCACCGCCTGACTGGGCTTAGGGGACGAATGTCGGCAGCTCCTACAGCATTATGCGTGAAAGACCTAGAGTGATTTGGTCAATTGTAACCACCAGGTGGAGCACAACGTGCTCGAGATTTTGAATCCTTTCAGCGCAACTTCCAAAGCGGACGCAAATCCGGAAGAAGCAGGCTATGCCATTGCAATGCAGTGGACTGGCTGGGTTCTGTTTCTATTGGTGGCTGGCTTTGCCATGTGGTTCTTCAGTTATACCAATACCGACCGTGGCGCCATAGATCCGCTAAACCTGCAGTCAATCGACGATACGAGCTCTTTTTCGAAGGTTAACGAGATGCGGGCCCGCCTGCGCGCTGCGCCGGAGTCCACGGTACACCGAACCGGGCTCGACACGCCACCGGTCTGGGTCCGACTTGCGGTTCCAGCCGCGGCCGGCGAGGTTGAACGCACCGTCCATATGCCGGAGAAGAATATCGGCGTCGCCGAGTTTGTGATTTTCGGCCCGACAGGCCGCGAAGTACTGCGCGGCCAGGCTGGCGCAAAATTGGAAACCGCCAACTCTGTGCGAACCTTCCCCGGGTTCGCCATTGACCTACCAGCCTATCTTGCCGAGCAACCGCTGGAAATCATCTTCCGGTTCGAGCCACTGGGCATCACCAAAATTCGCGGCGATATCTGGCGTTCGAGCGACTTCGAAGAGTCGCAGGCCAAAGCGCAGCAGCGCACCATTCTGCTGATTGGGGCACTCGTCTTTCTTGCGCTTTATGCTCTGGCGGCAGCAAATTCCGGCCGGGTAGAACATTTCCTGGTCTTCGGCATCTGGTTGCTCGCACGCTGCGGCTTCGTGATGATGGAGTCCGGCTTCAACTATTTTGCGTTCGGTGAGCTGGCAGGCAGCCAGCTCGGCCTGATGTTGCGTCAGTTTACTTACCTGGCACTACCTTTTGCCACCTTAATGCTGATTCGATCGCTGTTCCGCGATGAAATCAAACAATCGGTACTGGACGGTTTCCTGCGACGCATGTTCTGGTTGAGCGCAGGGTTCCTGGCATTTTCGCTCATCATGCCTTTCCCGATCTTCCAGAGTGTCTTGTGGGTCATTGCCGCCCTCACCGCAATCTCAGTCATCTGGACGGTCTATCACACGATCACCAGAGCGCGCGACATTACGACTTACTGGTTTCTTGCCGGTGTCTTTTGCGATGCCCTGGGCTCAGTCACCGCGGTGCTCTATGCGATGGGCCTGTTGGGTGAGTACTTCTCCTGGTTCCAGGCGGAGCAGGTTTCCCTGATTGCTGCGGTTCTGACCGGCATGGCAGTTGGTACAACCATTTCGAAGGAAAGACAGCGACGAATCGACTCGCAGGCAACCGCCATTGGCGTGCTGGGAAAATACGAGGATGTCTACCGGACCGTGCCTATCGGCCTGGTTTCGATCGGCCATGCCGGTCATATTGAGCGCTATAACGAAGGCTTCGCCCGAATGTTCGGCCTCGGCTCCTTGTCCGAAGCGGACGAAAACGGCGGCACCGCAATGCTGAGCGCCGAAAAACTGGATGCGGTTTTCCCCGCGGACCTGAGAGAGCGGATCAAGACCGAACTGACGCAAAGCGTTGAATGCGACTTCGAGTTCAAGCTGACCGGCCACGAAACCGTCCGCTGGCTGCGCGTCCTGGCTCGCGGCGCCCCAGACTCATATGAGGCAAGCGCAACCGACGTCACCGAGCAGCGTAACCTGCAGGAGCGACTGGCCAAAGCAGCAGAGCACGATCCGCTTACCGGCGCACTCAACCGCCTCGGTCTGACCAACCGAATGGAAGCCATTCTTGAGGAAGGCGATGATCTGGAACACGTAGCGCTTTGCTATGTTGACCTGGATCGGTTCAAGATGCTCAACGACATGTTCGGCCACCATGCCGGTGATGCGGTTCTTGTCGACGTCATCAAGCGCTTCCGCTCAGTCCTGGGCTCCGATGTGATCCTGTCCCGACTTGGCGGCGACGAATTTGTCATCGTACTGCCTCCGGCAGACCAGAGTGTGCAGGAAGGGCTCGCCTGGAAGGCACTGGAAGCCATCACCGAAGACCCATTCCGCTTTGATGACAAGAGTTTCTCTGTCACCGCCAGCGTCGGTGTCTTTCACCTGGTCTCGGATCTGTCTCAGTCAGAGCTGATTGCCGGCGCCGACCGGTCTTGCCAGGAAGCCAAGCGCAAAGGCAGAAACCAGGTCGTGATGTGCGCCGACTCCAGCGCCCTGGTGCAAAAACGCATGAGTGAGTTGTCGCTGGTTGCCCGCCTGCATGATGACCGCACCTTCGATGAGTTCGAGTTGGTCGCCCAGCCGATCGTTGCTCTCAACTCGAGCGTCCGAACCGGTTGTGAAATCCTGTTGCGCCACCGCGGCCCGAATGGCGAATTGCTGCCTGCCGGCCCACTGATCACGGCAGCCGAACAGAATGGCGAAATGGCCTGTATTGATCGCTGGGTCGTGCGCCGCTCACTCGAATGGCTTAGCCGTCACAATCAAGAAGTCGGTGAACTGAGTTTCGTCTCAATCAATTTGTCCGGCAGTTCGTTGAATGACGAATTCTTCAAGACTTTCGTTATCGCCTTGCTGCAGAAACACCGCAATGTTGCTAACCGGATCGTCCTGGAAGTCACCGAATCGGTCGCGATGCAAGACATTTTCATGATGATGAAGTTCATCGAATCTGTCCGTCAGACGGGTGCACGTATTGCCCTGGATGATTTCGGCTCGGGTTACTCTAACTTTGCTTCCCTGACCGACGTGCAGGCAAGCTTCCTGAAGATCGACGGGCGCTTCGTCAACTCTCTGCGCCAGAAAGGATCTGCAAAGACAATCATCAAGACGATCGGCCTGCTGGCGCACGAGCTTCGCATGGAGTGTATTGCCGAATGGGTCGAGGATACTGAAACCCTTGATCTGCTTCGCTCGATAGGGATCGATTATGGACAAGGCCACATACTGGCCAAACCAGTCCGTATGGAAGAATTACTCGAGGCAGTCAAGCATCAGACCATCGTCACCGATGCAGCAGTCAGAAAACAATTAAATGAACCGATCCGCTTTCAAGCGGGCGACAGCAGTACCGGCGGCAATGACCGCCAGCCATCCAGCCAGACGGAAGTCAAAGAGCAAGCAGAAACAAACCAGTTTCACGCGCTCTAACTTTTAACTAGATCACAGGACAGTATCAGGATGGCAACCAGGAAACGCGAATCTCTTCGCATTCAACTCGTCAACGACACGAAATTACGTGACGATGTCTTTCGGTTGCGCTATCGCGCGTACCTGAGTGAAGGTGAAATACCTGAGTCACGCTCAGGCATGTTTTCAGATCAGTACGACGAGCGACCCAATCAGGTCACCTGGGCATTGTTCAATGGCGATCAAATGGTCGGCACAATGCGCAGCATGTTCTATCAGCCGTCAAGCCAGTTGATGCTGCCCGAACATAAGGTTTTTGGCGACTTGCTTGTCAAGAGCGTGCCAAACGATGTCCGCGTGGTGTCGGGAAACCGCTTTGCCGTTGATCCGGATACCGACCGCAACGACAAACGATACTCGTTTGCGCTACTGAAACACCACATGATGGTTGCTTTGGTCAAAGCGGACTGGGCTGTCGCAGCCGTTCGAACAAACCACTTGGCGTTCTATCGACGGGTCTTGCAGATGCAGGTGGCTTCAGAGCCCCGCTTCTATGATGAAATGAATTCAGGCTTCACGCTGTTATCAGCCAATGTGCTCGATAATTATTCCGCGATTTGTTCCCGCCATCCATCATTGCGCGCTTCAACCAGCGACCTGGCATTGCTCAAGAGTATCCCGGAGTCATTCGATGCGCCGTGCAATAGCTCTGAAGCCGACGCGCAAGCACCGCTTGCATCGGTTCCTGCGGCTGATGTCGCCACAGAGGTGGGCTAAACCGCTTGTTCCCGTCAAAGTAGCCGCCGCTTTCAACCTGGCCATCGGCCAGGAGTACCACCCGATACTCGCGGCCGGCGCAACTTCAAATCGATGCACCTGACACACCCATTCCTCTGAAGCCTTCTGTCGTAAGTTGTTCTACTTCTTCAGAGAGAAAATACCCGATTAATGCAGCAAGCCGGCATAAAAAAACCCGGCCATTCAGACCGGGCTTTTCTTAAGGCTGTAAAGCCTCAGGCTTCAGGCTCCTGCTCCGCTTGCGCGGGAGCATCATCGACCGCCTTCATCGACAAACGCAAACGACCTTTGTCATCAGCCTCGATAACTTTGACTCGAATCGCCTGACCCTCGGTGACGTAATCGCTGACGTTGTTGACCCGCTCATTGGCAATCTGCGAGACATGCAACAAGCCATCACGGCCCGGCATCACCTGGACAATCGCACCGAAGTCGAGAATCTTCAGAACCGTACCGTCATAGACCCGACCGATTTCAACCTCAGCGGTCAGGTCTTCGATCATCTTCTGGGCTTTCTTGGCAGCAGCGCCGTCAACCGCAGCAATCGTGATATGACCATCATCCTGAATATCAACCTGGGTGCCGGTCGATTCGGTGATCTGCCGGATTGTAGCCCCGCCCTTACCAATCACGTCACGAATACGCTCGGGGTTGATCTTCATCTTGTACATGCGCGGCGCGAAGTCCGACAATTCTTCGCGGGCACCGCCGACAGCCACGCGCATCTCGCCAAGGATGTGCACGCGGGCCTCACGAGCCTGGGCCAGCGCGACCTGCATGATTTCGCGGGTAATCCCCTGGATCTTGATATCCATTTGCAAGGCGGTAATACCTTCTTCGGTACCGGCAACCTTGAAATCCATGTCACCCAGATGATCTTCATCACCAAGGATATCGGTCAGGACCGCAAACTTGTTGTCATCCTTGATGAGCCCCATGGCAATACCGGCCACGTGATTCTTGACCGGTACGCCGGCATCCATAAGAGCCAGACAGCCGCCACAAACCGAAGCCATCGATGAAGAACCGTTGGACTCGGTAATCTCGGATACCACACGGATGGAATAAGCGAAGTCTTCTACCGACGGCAGCAACGGCGCAATCGCGCGCTTGGCCAGGCGGCCATGGCCGATTTCGCGGCGCTTGGGGGTACCCATACGACCGGTCTCACCAGTAGCAAACGGCGGCATGTTGTAGTGCATCATGAAGCGCTCGCGGCGCTCACCGGCCACCGCATCAATCACCTGCTCATCACGACTGGTGCCAAGCGTGGCCGAGACCAGCGCCTGGGTTTCACCCCGGGTAAACAAGGCTGAGCCGTGCGCACGCGGCAAGACGCCGGTGCGAATCGCGATCGGGCGAACCGTGCGGGTATCGCGCCCGTCAATCCGGGGCTCACCCGCGAGAATCTGGCTACGCACAATTTTGTACTGCAGATCATGCAGGATGTCAGAGACCACGCCGGCATCTGGCGCATCATCGCCAGCGGCGAGTGCTTCCTGACACGCCTTCTCTACGGCGCGAATCTTGGTGGTGCGCTCTTGCTTGTCGCGGACCGAATAAGCATCACGCATACCAGCTTCAGCCTGACCCGTCACTTTGGCGACCAGCGCCTGATCCTGCTCGGGAGCCGACCATTGCCATTCTTCCTTGCCCGCAATCTCGACCAGTTCGTCGATCGCGGTGATCACGGCCTGCATCTGCTCATGGCCATACATGACGGCGCCGAGCATGACATCTTCAGCCAGTTCGTGGGCTTCGGATTCAACCATCAGGACCGCCTGGTCGGTACCGGCAACGATCAGATCGAGCTTGGTATCGGGCATTTGGGTGGCCGACGGGTTCAAGACGTATTCGCCATCGATGTAGCCAACCCGGCAGGCGCCGATTGGTCCGTTGAACGGAATACCAGAGATAGCCAGCGCGGCAGACGCGCCAATCATTGCCGGGATATCGCTATCGACTTCCGGGTTAACCGACATCACCTGCAAGGCCACCTGCACTTCGTTGTAAAAGCCTTCCGGAAAAAGCGGGCGGATCGGACGGTCGGTCATTCGAGCGATCAGGGTCTCACGCTCGGTGGGACGCCCTTCACGCTTGAAAAAGCCACCAGGAATCCGGCCGGCTGCGTAGAACTTTTCCATGTAATCCACGGTCAGCGGGAAAAAATCCTGACCGGGTTTGGCATCTTTGCGAGCGACGACAGTCGCGAGAATGACCGTATCGTCCATTGTGACGACTACGGCACCTGAGGCCTGACGAGCGACTTCGCCCGTCTCGATCGTGAGGGTGTTCTGACCCCACTGAATCGTCTTTTTCGCTATTTCAAACAATGCTCTCTCCGTTCGTATTGTCTGGACCTGACCCGACAAAGCACAAAAGCACTGGCCTGAACGTCAGACACAGTGCTTTTGCTGGCAGTAAACGCCGGTCATCGCCAGGTTCACTGTCAATGGGTGCAAGTGGGGATCAGTATCATGTAATCCGGGGCCCGGTTAACCAGGGTTAACCACGTAACCCGAGTTTTTGAACCAGATCGCGGTAACGTACAACGTCGCGCGACTTGAGGTAATCGAGCAGCTTGCGCCGCCGGCTGACCATGCGCAGCAGTCCGCGCCGCGAATGATGATCTTTCTTGTGGGTCTTGAAGTGCTCGGTCAGATCAACGATACGGGCTGTCAGAAGTGCCACTTGCACCTCGGTGGAGCCGGTGTCGTTGGCTGAGCGTTTGTTGTCGGCGATGATTTTCGCCGTGTCGATATCTGCTACTGGCATGCTTTTTATATCCCAAAAATGGCGTGGCGCCCCGCCCGAGGGTTACTGAATCTCCAGTGTCCCTGACTCTTTATCAGGTAATCCTGGCTGATCAGATTCGACTCAGACTTGAACTTCCACCCTAATGACTTGCGGTACCGCCGGGTTGCAGTACCGTGCAGCGCGAAATTATAGCCTGATTAGGGGGTTTCGGGCAGTCATTTCGCGCCATTGGCGAACAAACCGACAAGTCGGTCAGGTTACCGGCAGGGTGACACCGCGTTGGCCCTGATATTTGCCTCCCCGATCCCGGTAGGAGGTCTCGCAGACCTGATCGGACTCCAGGAACAACATCTGGGCACAGCCCTCCCCTGCGTAAATCTTGGCTGGCAGCGGTGTCGTGTTTGAGAACTCAAGGGTCACATGCCCCTCCCATTCAGGCTCCAGAGGGGTCACGTTAACGATAATGCCGCAACGGGCATAGGTTGACTTGCCCAGGCAGATAGTCAGCACAGACCGGGGAATCCGAAAAAACTCGACGGTCCGCGCCAACGCGAATGAGTTGGGCGGGATGATGCAGACATCACCTTTGACATCAACAAATGAACGCTCATCAAACGCCTTGGGATCCACGATGCTCGAATTGATGTTCGTGAAAATCTTGAACTCATTGGCGCAGCGGACATCGTAGCCGTAGCTGGATGTGCCATAGGACACAATCCGACGGCCATCCTGCTGGCGAACCTGACCGGGTTCGAACGGCTCAATCATGCCTTGCGCACCCATTTCTCGGATCCACGTATCGGCTTTAATACTCATTTGGTGCTCTTCTAAAAAGGGCCGGTCAGGGAGGCAACCGGCCAGGAATGACGGGACTAACCCCCGCCGCGCTGAGTATAGTGATCAAACTTGGTTATCCAGCGACGGGCTTCAGCGGCCTGCTCAGGCGGATATTCGAATCTGACCCGGGTATCGATAAAGGTGATTAAGCCCAGTCTGCGCGGCGGCATGGAGTCAATGCGGACCGTCAAATTAACACCATTATGGGCGAACATCATCCGACCGCCATCAAACCCCAGGTCCTGCTGATCGGTGAAATCCCTGAACCAGCGCTCAAGGTCACGCTGCGTTGCCGCCATGACCCGATCGTCGCCAAAATCCGGCATAAGTCGTACTCTCCAATGACCTGTTTTCAGCCGCCGGCTACCGGCGGCCAGATTGCCAGAGCCTCACCTTCCTGCAAGGCCCTGGACGCGCGATCTTCGGGTTGTACATACGCGCCGTCAATCAGCACCAGATGCACCCATTTGTCGGGCAACTGGAACTTCTCGACGATCTGGGTCACGGTTGTCCCTTCGTCCAGGTCAAGTTGAATCACATTGCCGTCGCGCTTGTGACTGCCAAACTCCTGCGGCAGATAGTCAGACAACATCGCATAGAGCTTGAAGGTTATTCTCACGACTTTGCCGAGCCTCGCGCCTTGCCCTGCCAGTCCTCCTGGAACTGCGCGCTCGCCAGATAAGCTTCCATCAGGCGGGTCGGGTCTTCCATGAGTCGATCTTTCCACTCACCCAGAGGGATCGCTTTTTCAACCAGGTTTCGCAACACGCCGATATGCTCGGTCATGCCCAGGCTGTTGGCGCCGACCATCACATCATCTTTAAATTCGAGACGCAGGTGTTTGAACTCGGCGAGATTATTCACCTCGACATGTTCACCGCCTGCCACGCCTTCCCACTGGCCAAACGAGGTCGAAATCAGGCCGAGCGTATCCAGGACGTTAATCTGGGTAACGCCGTCCTGGGAGGTCTCGCCGCCGGCCATGTTTATCGCGGCGATATAAGCCTGATCGACCGCATTTGGCTGAATGGCGGAAACAATTGTTTTACCGCTGGGAGAATCGAACGCCTCAGCGCAGTCTCCTGCGGCATAAATGCCGGGAACCGAGGTCTGCATTTTCTCGTCCACCAGAATGCCTTGTAAACATTTGATTGCCGAGCCGGACAGAAACCCGATGTTGGGCTTCACACCGGTGGCCTGGATCACGAGATCATATTCTTCAGTCTTGCCGTTCGAGAATTTCGCAGCAATCGGACTCGCCGCTTCCAGCGCTTCCACCTTGGTGCTGGTGTAAACGGTCACACCTTGTTGCTCGCACCAGTCTTTGATCAGCCCACCAGCCGCCGGCCCCATCATCCGGGGAACCATGCGATCACCCATCTCGACAACGCTGAGTTTTACGTCGCGTTTGGCCAAGGCCTCCAGAATAATGCAACCAATAAAACCGGCTCCCATCTGCAACACGCGGGCACCGGGTTTGGCCAATTGCATGATGGCGCGCGCGTCAGCCAGGGTCCAGCAGGTTTGCACAAACGGCGAATCCAGACCAGTTATCGGAGGTTGTACCGGCAACGACCCGGTTGCCAGCAGGCACCGGTCGAACTCGAAAGACTGGCCGTCATCGAGTGCCACCTTCTTACCCTCGACATCAACCGAGGTGACTTGCCCGACCACCATTTGAATGTTCAGGGATTCAAAATGATCGGCGGTCTTCCGCAGATAAGTGCCGTCTTCTGCGACGTTACCGATCAGCAGATAAGGAATCGCCATACGTGAATAAGGCGGTTCCGGCTCGTTTCCAATCAGGACGATCGTGTCGTCCGGGCGGTGTTTGCGGATGGTTTCGGCGGCGACAACGCCAGCAGGCCCATTTCCGATAATCACGTGCTGCATCTGCAACTCCTTTCTCTGACAGGCGAAAAAAGGGCGACCCGCGAGTCGCCCTTGTCCGAACTACTGGTCGGCGCTTAAAGACCGAGGCGTTCCCGGGTTTCAGGCTTGAGCTGACCGTCGGCATCCCAGCCGCGAGCTTCATAGTACAGCGGACGCATTTCATCGATACCGCTGACCAGACCTTTCGCCGGTCCGCCTTTGGCGGCCTCAGTCTTGAGGCGTTTGGGCAGGTCGTCGTCCTTACTGGTGAAGCCTGCTTTGTTATTGAAGTCGCGTTCCAAGTTGTAGATACGCTCGCCAATCACATTCAGGTTTTCTTCGGTGAACTGCGGGCCGAGAGCGGCCTGCAACTGTGGCGCGAAGTCGGTAAGCGTCCAGGCAAACGTGGTGAACACGCACAGACCAGAAGAATCAACGACGGCGGTGGCATCCTGGAATGCCTTGACCAGATCAGGCTTGCCTTCGGTCGTGAGCGGATCGGTCTTGACCGGCACACCCATGATCTCGGAAGAAACCGTGTACGAGCGCAGGTGACAGGCGCCCCGGTTGGACGTGGCGTAGGTCAGACCCATGCCTTGAATGGCACGCGCGTCATAAGCTGGAAACTCCTGACCTTTGACTGACATGGACAAATCGCCATGACCGTACTTCTCGGTAAGACGCTTTGACCCCAAGCCGATTTCGACACCAAAACCTTCGCCACGAGCGGTCAGTTCCGCCATTTCACACAGCGCTTCTGCTGATCCGAACTTGGCGGACAAGCCGATCTTGGATTCGTCCAGAACGCCCATTTCGAACAATTCCATCACCGCACCAATAGTTGCGCCAAATGAAATCGGATCAAAACCGTCTTCGTTACAGAGCAGATTGGCATATTGCAGTGCTTCAATGTCGTCGATGCCGGTTGCGGCACCAAGCGCCCAGGCGGCTTCATATTCGAGTCCGCCGCTGGCCCCCCAGTACTCGGGCTTGTTCGTGACCGAGAAGTGGGTTTCGTCAATTTTTGAGATACGGCCGCAAGCGATCGTGCAACCAAAACAGGCCTGGTTGGTCACCAATTGCGATTTTCCGTCGGTTGGGCGTTTCTCGGCCATTGCTTCGGCCGAAATTTTGCTTGCCCCCTCAAACTGAACATCGCGATGATTGCGGGTCGGCAGTGCACCGGACTCGTTAATCACGTTCATCAGAACCTGCGTGCCGTAAGTGGGCAGGCCTTGTCCCGTCACGGCGTTTTCAGCAAGGATTTTTTTCTTTTCGGCGGTGACTTTCATGAACGCCTTGGGGTCATGGACATTGCCCACACCCAGCGTGCCGCGAACCGCAATCGCCTTCAGGTTCTTCGCGCCGGCAACCGCGCCGATACCTGAGCGCCCTGCTGCACGATGCAAGTCATTGACGATGGCCGCATAGAGCACCTTATTCTCGCCGGCACGTCCAATGGATGAAACGCGAGTCAGCGGATCCTGCGACTCTTTCTTGAGAATTTCTTCGGTCTGCCAGACGGTCTTGCCCCAGATATGCGAGGCATCTTTCAGTTCGGCTTTGTCGTCAACGATGGACAGATAGACAGGCTTGGGGCTTGTGCCCTCAAAAATGACCATATCCCAGCCGGCAAATTTCAGCTCGGCACCCCAGTACCCACCGGAATTTGAGCAGGCAATCGCGCCGGTCAGCGGGCCTTTGGTGATTACGGCGAACCGTCCACCGGTTGAGGCCATCGTGCCGGTCAGCGGACCGGTTGCCCAGATGATTTTGTTGGCATCGCCCAGCGGGTCGACATTTGGATCGACCTCTTCGACGAAATACTTGGTTGCCAGGCCGCGCTGGCCCAGATAATGGTTGGCCCACTCCATATTGAGTGGCTCTGATTTACAGGTTCCGGCAGTTAGGTCTACACGGAGAAGTTTTCCGGCCCAGGTCATATTGGCTCCTTTGGCACACTGAATCTTTGAATGGGGTCACAGCGACAGATCAGCCGTACCCCGGGAAAATGCGATCAGGCCGCGGTCTGGTTACCGAGCTTCTCAGCCCAGTCCTTCATGCGGTCAAGGCCGGTCCAGTCGGCATCAACGAAAGTGATGGCACCGGTCGGGCAGGCTTCCGCGCAGGCGGGGTCGCCACCGCAGAGGTCACATTTTTGAACTTTGCCGGTGTCCTGGACATAGTTGACCGTACCAAACGGGCAGGCGATGGTGCAGACCTTGCACCCCACGCAGGTATCTTCAACGACGACCTTGGCACCGGTGGCGGCGTCAATCTTGATCGCATCAACGGGACAGGCATGCAGACACCAGGCTTCATCACACTGGGTGCAGGTGTAAGGCACTTTGCGACCGGTATGGTGAAAATCGAATATCTTGATGCGTGACTTGGCGGTGTTGAAAGTGCCGTAGTTCTCATAGCTACAGGCCATTTCGCACTGCAGGCAGCCGGTGCATTTATCAGGATTAATGTGCAGGGACTTCTGCATGTTGCCTCCATTTGTTTTTAAAACTACTGACCCCTACCACAAAGCGCGAACCATCGAAAAGTTCGGCGGGTCAACCTAGGTAAAAGGATATCACCTCTGCAATCAAGTTCATAGGTTGGCCAGGGGTTGATTTGGCACCAGATCCGGGCGAACGTTTCGGATATCAGATTTCCCTGAACTCAACTCAGCCGGAAACGTCTGACCCGCTGAAATGTGGAACAATCGCAGGCTTGGTTTCAGTTTTGACTTATCCGCCCAGAGGAGACATCCATGACTACGGTCAACTTGACAGTGAACGGCAAGCAGATCAAGGCAGACATTGACCCGCGCACGCTGTTAGTCCAGTTCATCCGGGACAACTGTGGCCTGACGGGCACCCATGTGGGTTGCGATACGGCTCAATGCGGCGCCTGCACCGTGCATTTGAACGGCCGGGCCGTCAAAGCCTGTTCAATGCTCGCGGTTCAGGCCGAGGGCGGCTCGGTGGATACCATCGAAGGGCTTGCCACCGGCGACGCCATGCACCCGATGCAAGAGGCTTTCCGTGAGTGCCACGGCCTGCAATGCGGCTTTTGTACGCCGGGCATGGTGATGTCGGCAGTTGCAATGCTCAAAGACAACCCCCATCCCGACGAACAAGAGATCCGCGACGCGCTTGAAGGCAACATTTGCCGCTGCACCGGGTATCACAATATTGTGCGCGCAGTCCAAAAGGCCGCCGAAACTGCATGACGGTGGCCAGCGTGACGAGGCCCTCAGCCCGCCCGTGACAGCCGCACACTCAAAGGAACCCTGACCATGTATGAATTTGAATACCTCAAGCCGGCCTCCACCGGAGACGCCCGCAAAGCCAGCACCGAAGATACGCGTTACCTGGCTGGCGGCCAGAGCCTAGTTCAGTCTATGCGTCTGCGCCTGGCTTCGGCGACCACTTTGATTGACCTTGCTGGCATACAAAACCTTAGCGACATCTCTGTCGACGAGAAATCGGTCAAAATCGGGGCGATGGCCTCGCACGCCTCGGTCGGCTTGTCTGAAGCGGTCCGCCAGGCCATCCCTGCCCTGGCTGAACTGGCCGGCGGCATTGGCGATCCCATGGTGCGCAACATGGGCACCCTGGGCGGCGCCCTCGCCAACGCTGATCCGGCGGCCTGCTATCCGGCAGCAGTCCTGGGCCTGGGGGCCACGATCCACACCGACCAACGCACCCTGGACGGCGACGACTTCTTTCACGGTCTGTATGAAACCGCGCTGGAACCAGGCGAACTGATTACCGCCGTATCGTTCGCGCGGGCTGACCAGGCAGCGTACGTCAAGTTTAAGCAGCCGGCGTCACGGTTTGCGCTGGTTGGAGTGATGGTCAGCCAGAGTGGTGGCCAGGCACGAGTCGGCGTGACCGGTGCCAAAACCAGTGCTTTCCGCTGGGCGGATGCCGAAGCAGCCCTGAGCAAGTCGTTCACACCAGACGCGGTAGACAGTCTGGAGATCTCATCGGCCGACATGAACGCCGACTTACACGCCACCGCTGAATACCGGGCGGCCATGGTCAAAGTCATGACGCGTCGCGCCGTCGCCGCAGCGCTGGGCCAATAGCATTGTCGAACCCGGTCTTTGGCTCGGTTGATGCCACGCTAAAGGCTCTGAGCGACGCTGGATACCTGGCGGGACGGGAAATCGCAACCGCGGTTTTCCTGGCCCAGCGCCTGGGCCGACCCTTGTTCCTGGAGGGCGAGGCCGGCGTCGGCAAGACCGCTCTGGCGCAAGTCCTGGCGAAGACACTCGAGACCAATCTGATTCGCCTGCAATGCTATGAAGGTCTCGATATTTCGCAGAGCGCCTACGAATGGAACATTGCCCGCCAGATGATCGAAATCCGGCTCGCTGAAGCGACAGGCAAGGCCTCAGAGGCGGATTTCGCCCAGTCTCTTTACCGGCGCGAAATGCTGATCGAAAGACCGCTGCTCAGCGCGCTCTCGCAAGCGCGTCCGCCAGTATTGCTGATTGACGAGATCGACCGCGCTGACGAGCCTTTTGAAGCATTTCTGCTCGAGATTCTGTCGGAATACCAAATGAGCATTCCGGAGTTCGGGGTCGTCAAGGCCGCCCAGCCTCCGATTGTCATCCTTACCTCGAACCGAACCCGCGAAATTCACGACGCCCTCAAAAGGCGTTGTCTGTACGCCTGGGTTGACTACCCGGATGTTGAGCGCGAGCTGGAAATCGTGCGGCTTCGGGTGCCACAGGCATCTGCCGGGTTTGCGCGCCAGATCGTCGAATTCGTCCAGGCGACCCGCGCGCTAGACCTATTCAAATCGCCAGGCGTCGCAGAAACCCTCGACTGGGCAAACGCCTTGACGGCAATGAATGCCATGGCACTGGACCCTGACAACATCCGCGATACGCTTGGCGTCCTGCTCAAATACCAGGACGACCTGACCCGCTTGCGCGACACCGATCTCGGACAATTACTGGCGAGCCTAAACCCGGCTGCCGCTGACTCCTGAACACGGCAGCGGACGCTGACCTGAGGCCTGGCTGATGGCAGACAAATTTGTTGAGAACATCGTCCATTTCGGACGATTGATGCGTCGCACCGGCCTGCCCGTCGGTCCGGACCGAATTCTCCGGGCGGTCGACGTGTTATCGCTGGTCGGCATTGAGAACCGGGACGATGTCCGTGCCGCGCTGGCCTGTGTGTTGATTGACTCGCAGGAACATCGATTGTTGTTCGAGTCCGCCTTTGACGCATTCTGGCGCAACCCGGAATTACTCGAGCAACTGATTCAACAAGCCCTGCCCGACGACGCTTCACCAACAACCAAAGTCAGCAGCCGCCAGCACCGACTGGCACAGGCATTGCAGGCAGAGCGGCAAGACTCGGCTGAACCGCCAGCGCAGGCATTGCCACCTGAAATGGCGCTGGGGCACTCCGGCGCAGAGCAATTGCGTCAGGCCGACTTCGAATCCATGTCGCCGGAAGAATTCCGGGCTGCCAAGCTTCTGGCACAGACCATCAGCCTGCCTTTGCCCCCTGTGCTCAGCCGTCGCCGCAAGCCCGCACGGCGGGGGCGCCTCGACATGCGCCAGACGCTACGTGGGATGGCCCACACGCCCGAACTCCTGAGCGCCCGGTTCAGCGCACCCATCGTGCGCGCCCCGAAAGTCGTCTTACTCATTGACATCAGTGGCTCGATGGAGCGCTATGCACGACTTTTCCTGCATTTTGCTCATGGCCTGACCCGGCGCGACCCCAGGACCCAGACGTTCGCTTTTGGCACCCGCCTGACCTCGCTAACGCACGCTCTCAGACACCGCGACCCTGACGAGGCAACAGCGCGCGCAGCGCAGCAGATTGCCGACTGGAACAGTGGCACCCGGATCGCCAGCACACTGGAACAATTCAACCGATTATGGGCGCGACGTTTGTTAACCGGCAATGCGGCTGTTCTGCTGGTAACAGATGGACTCGACCGCGACAACATTCCGGCGCTCGGAAAACAGGCTGCCATGTTGTCCCGGTTCGCCAGACATCTGGTCTGGTTAAACCCGCTGCTCCGATACGATCGATTCGAGCCAAAGGCCGCAGGCATTCGTGCATTGTTGCCGCATGTGGACCGCTTTCTGCCCATGCACAACATTGAAAGCCTGGAAGCACTGGGCAGAGAGATTTCCGGCGCCGCGACAAAACGGTCCGGTCACACCCGGAGTCCAGAACGGCGATGAATCACGCCGACAGGAACAGCAGCGCTCTTGCCGGCATTCATCTGCCGCTGGTCCAGCCGGAACTGGCCGCTCGCGGCTCGGGAACCCGGGTCTTGTTCAGCGACTTAATCAACCAGGCTGGCCTGCCAGCGGAGCATTTTTCGGGCTACACGCGCACCGAGCCGACCCACCTGGCGGCTGCGGCCGCTGTTGCCGCAGGCGAAGCTGACGCCGCCTTCGGCGTCGCGGCTGCGGCCAGCCACTATGATCTCGCGTTTGTTCCGTTGCTGACCGAGCAGTATTTTCTGATCTGCCAGGAACAGACCATAGACACGCCGCAGGCGCATACTCTGACAGAAACATTACACTCTGAGGATTGGCAGCGCGCTCTGCGCGACTTGCCTGGTTACAGCGCTCAGGATGCCGGCGAAGTTGTTTCGCTTCGCAGAACGCTTCCCTGATACCGCTAGACATCACCTCTTTTGCTTACCCCACCATCATCTTCTGCATTCGACCAATCAAGGAAAGTTATTCATGAAGTTATCTGGCCAGCGAACCATCCCCTCCCCGGTTGAAAAAACATGGGACGCGCTTAACGACCCGGAAGTTCTGAAAGCGTGCATTAAAGGATGCGAGTCCCTGGAGGAGTCCGGGCCGGATGAATTCATGGCGGCGCTCAAAGTAAAAATTGGGCCGGTCAATGCCCGGTTCAAGGGAAAACTAAACCTCGAAAATGTTCAGGCGCCGTCTTCGTATACGATCAGGTTTGAGGGTCAGGGAGGTATTGCCGGTTTTGGCAAAGGCTCGGCCGATGTCAGCCTGACCCCCGAAAATGACAACACGGCTACCTTGCTGACTTACGAAAGCAACGCACAAGTCGGCGGCAAAATTGCCCAGATCGGCTCCCGACTGGTCGATTCAGCAGCCTCGAAGATCGCCGAAGAGTTTTTTACCGCGTTCGAACAACATCTGAGCAACAACTAGGCAACGCCGATCAATTAGGGCGAACAGCCCGGGAGACACACCATGGACAACCTGGACCGACAAGTACTGACTCAGGCGCTTGAATGGCATCGTGACGGGCGAAAAGTCTGGCTTGTGACAGTCGTCGAAACCTGGGGCTCTGCCCCGCGTCCGCCGGGTGCACTGCTGGCGATGCGCGACGACGGTCTGGTTGTCGGGTCGGTCTCCGGTGGCTGCGTTGAAGACGACTTGATCGACCGGGTTCGCCATGGTGAACGAGTCGACAAGCCTTCCATGATTCGCTATGGCGTCAGCCGCGACGAAGCAGCCCGTTTCGGTCTGCCTTGCGGTGGCACGCTTCGCCTGGTTCAGGAACCTCTGATCGACGCAACCTGGGCCCAGGAAATTCTGGACCGCACGGCCAATCATGAACTCGTGACCCGAACCCTCACGCTGGAAACCGGCCTGTCAGTCGTGGAGCCGGGCGAACGCGGCGAAGTGTTCGAATTTGACGGCGCCACTATGCGTTCTGTGTTTGGTCCGCGCTGGCGGGTCTTACTGATCGGTGCCGGCCAGTTGTCGCGCGTTTTTGCCCAGATGGCCCAGGCGCTCGACTTTGAAGTGGTGTGCTGCGACCCACGCGAGGAATACCATCTCACCTGGGACGTTCCGGACACGATTTTCTCTAAAGAGATGCCTGACGACCTTGCCGCCTCAATGAATCTGGACGCTCACAGTGCGGTAGTCGCTGTCACCCACGATCCGAAACTGGACGATCTCGTGTTGCTGGAAGCGCTGCAATCGGACGCTTTCTACGTCGGCGCCCTGGGCTCCCGAGGCAATACCGCGGCGCGAAAAAAACGCTTGCTGTTGTTTGATCTGACCGAGCAACAGATTGACCGCCTGCACGGACCCATCGGGCTCGATATCGGCAGCCGCACCCCGTCCGAAATCGCCGTCTCCATCCTGGCAGAAATCGTGGCAGTCCGGAACAATGTCGAATTGCGCCAGAAAAAGCCGGCGCTAGCGCAAGCAGCCTGAACCGGCCCCCGAAAACCCATGTCGCAGACAAAACTAAGCGTACGCCTGCGCTTTCACGATCAGGCCCGGCTCGGTCCGGGCAAGGTGGCCTTGCTGGAATCTGTCTTGTCGACCGGGTCGGTTGCAGCCGCAGGCGCCTCTCAGGACATGTCTGCGCGCCGCGCCTGGTTGCTGATTGATTCTCTCAACAAAGCGTTCGACCAGCCGGTCGTCGTCACCAATGATGAAAGCGCCGGCGATACCGTTGAAGCCACACTGACGCCGCTGGGTAAGCAGATCATTCAGGCCTACAGGGCAGTGGAAGCCGATACCCGGGAGTCGGTCTCAGCCCGTTTCGCAGACTTGATTGGACACCTTAAACCCGAAGTCTGAGGGCCTCCGATTCAGCGGATCCTTGGCGCCGCCGCGAACGCCCGGTCATCAATTGCTGTTGCCTTGGTCATCGCAAAAACCTGATCACCCACGTCTATCGCCAACGCGTTTACCGCCTGCCGGGTAATCAGAGACATCAAGCGGCCCTGCCCTTCGAGCGCAAGCGTCACCCGAACCAGCGGACCTGCCCCGCGCTGCATGCCGGTAATGCGCGCTCTCAAAACGGTTCGATGGCTGACGTCTCTGGGTCGGGCAACAGCAAGCGCGACATCAGTGGCGCGCACCAGAACCCGATAAGGCTGGCCCGGCTCACCCAGCTTCCCGGGCAGGCTTATTCGGCCAGCCGGATGAGCCAGCGTTGTCATCTGATCGTCGGGATCAAAGCGCATGACCTCGGCCTGTAACACCGCAACATCGCTGAATCCTGGCTCATCGCTACGCAAACCAAAAACAAACTCGGCAACCGGTGAAACGCTAACCACCTTACCCTGGTCAAGACTCACCACATCTTCGGCAAGCCTGACAACCTCTTCCAGCGCATGCGAAACAATCACCAGCGGCACCTGAACATTGTCGCGCAGCGCAATCAGATAAGGCATGATTTCTGCCCGCCGTGCCAGATCGAGCGAGGCCAGCGGCTCGTCGAGCAACAGCAGATCGGGATCAGACAACAAGGCCCGCCCGATGGCGACCCGCTGTCTTTCACCGCCCGAAAGCGCGCCAGGCTTGCGCTCGAGAAGAGGCTCAATACCCAACAGTTCGACGACCTCGTCGAAACTGATCTGCTCGCGGGCAGACGGCTTCGCCGACCAGCGGGACCGGCCGTAGCTAAGGTTGGACCGAACCGACAGATGCGGGAACAGCATCGCATCCTGGAAAACCAGGCCGATACGCCGCTTTCGCGCCGGCAGGTAACGGTCTGCCGAGACATCACAGAACACCTGACCATTGAAAACGATTCGTCCACTGTCGGGGCGCTCCAGACCGGCGAGCAGCGTGAGAACCGTTGATTTGCCGGCACCAGACGGACCGAACAAGGCGAGCGAGCGACTGTCGCTACTGAATGCCGCGTCCAGTTGGAAATTGCCCCGCCTCAGTTGCGCGTCAAATTGAATCATTCGCGAATCCGCCGCCTCATCCTGTTGGTAAGCCATTCGGACAAGCCGAGTGCCAGCAAGGCGAGCACCACCGCCCAGGCAGTCAGCCGCAATGCCGCAGCATCGCCACCCGGCACCTGTAGCAGGGCATAAATGGCGGCCGGCAGGGTTTCAGTCTGGCCCGGAATACTCGAGACAAACGTAATCGTCGCGCCGAACTCGCCCAGGGACTTGGCGAATGCCAGTATCGCGCCGGCAGCGACAGCCGGCAACGCAAGCGGCAAGGTGATGGTCAGAAAGACCCGCAACGACGAAGCGCCGAGCGTGGTCGCCGCCTGTTCAATCCGATGATCGATCGCTTCAAACCCCAATCTGACCGCACGGACCAGCAATGGGAAACCCATCACCGCGCTGGCCAGCGCAGCCCCGGTCCAGTGAAACGCGAAACTCAGGCCGAACCACTGATCCAGCACCTGGCCGATCGCCCCTTGCCGGCCAAACATCAGCAGCAACAGATAACCGGTCACGACAGGCGGCAAGACCAGCGGCATATGAACCAGCCCATCGACCAGCCACTTACCGCGAAACGACTTACGGGCAAGCAAATGCGCCACCCAGATACCGGGCGGCAACGCGAACAGTGTCGCCACCAGGGCCACTCGAAGACTTAGCGCAATTGCTTGCCACTCTTCAGGCGTCATAGTCACTCACGGTTGTAGAAAACCATGACGGATCAGAGCTCCGGCACGGTCAGCCGCGGCGAGCCAGGCCAGCAATTCAGTTGCTTCAGGCCGGGGCGTATCGCCGATTGTCGCAGCCGGGTAGCTGATCGCCTCGTGGCTGCCGGCGGGAAACGAGGCGAGAACCTGCACGCCATCCTCCGCATGGGCATCGCTGGCATAGACAACACCAAGCGGGCATTCACCGCGGGCCACCAGGGTCAGGGCCAGGCGAACATTGGCCGACCGGGTCAGCCGGGTTTGTACCGCGTCGAACAACCCCAGGCTTTGCAAGGCTTGCATGCCGTACCGCCCGGCGGGGACATGCTGGGGATTAGCCATCGCGAGACGGCCGCGCGAGCCGAGCCGACTCAACAATGACAACCGTGAATCAACGATCCGGTCCGGCACAGCCGGTTCACTGCCCGCCGGTACGATTAACACCAGCGAGTTGGCGGCCAGTTTTACCACCGCATCCGATTGAACAAGGTTCAGACCGACCAGATAATCCATCCATTGTTGATCAGCACTGATAAACAGGTCAGCAGGCGCTCCCCGCTCGATCTGCCGGGCCAGTGCAGAGGTGCCGGCGTATGAAACTACGGCCTGATGACCAGATTCGGTACGCCACTGCGCCAGCATCTGATTGAGCAGATCGTGCAGACTGGCCGCCGCGAAAATAACCACGGGCCCGCCCGGCCCGGACGCCGCCTGCGCCGCGCCTGAGAACAATCCAACCGGCGCGCCAGCAATTGCCGAACCGAACAGCGCCGTACAAAGCAGCCGGCGACATTGGTCGGTCTGATCTGCGTCTTTCCGTCTGCTGGTCATTGGCAGACCGGGGACGAGCCGCAGCCCGTTCCCGGGCTCAGGTGTTTTGCACGACAATTGACGGAAACTTCAGCGACATGTCTTTTGCCCGTTCGGCAATTCGGACCGCCACCCGCCGGGCAATCTCACGATAACTGGCCGCGATTTCGCCGTCCGGGTCTGCGACGACGGTCGGCTTACCGGAATCAGCCTGCTCACGAATACGAATATCGAGCGGCAGTCCACCCAGATACTCAACCTCGTACTCGGCCGCCATTTTTTCACCGCCACCGCTGCCGAAGATATGCTCTTTGTGGCCACATTCACTACACACATGCATGGCCATGTTTTCGACAATGCCGAGAATGGGAATCCCGACTTTTTCGAACATCTTCAGACCTTTTCGCGCATCAAGCAGGGCGATGTCCTGAGGGGTCGTGACGATGATGGAGCCGGTTACAGGAATCTTCTGAGACAGCGTCAGGTGAATATCACCGGTTCCTGGCGGCATATCGATAATCAGGTAATCCAGTTCGCGCCAGTTGGTGTCGCGTAACAGTTGCTCAAGTGCCTGGGTGACCATTGGCCCACGCCAGACCATTGGTGTGTCCGGATCAATCATGAATCCGATTGACGAGGCCTGGATACCATGTCCTTCCATGGGCTCCAGAGACTTGCCGTCGCGGGATTCCGGCCGGCCGGTGATGCCCAGCATGGTTGGCTGCGATGGCCCGTAAATATCAGCGTCAAGCATACCGACGGAGGCCCCTTCTGCCGACAGAGCCAGAGCCAGATTCGCCGCCGTGGTGCTCTTGCCCACGCCACCCTTGCCTGATGCCACGGCAATAATATTTTTGACATTCGGCATGGTTTTGACGCCGCGCTGAACCGTATGGGCAACGATCTTCTGATAGATGTTCGCCGAGACGTTTTCGACCCCATCGAGTGCCCGCAAGGTTGCAATCACCTGCTTGCGGATGGGATCAATCTGACTGCGTGCCGGATAGCCAAGCTCTACATCGACGGCAACTTCGCCGTCTTCGACGCGAATATTGCGGGCAGACTTGCTGCTCACCAGGTCTTTACCCGTATTGGGGTCAACAATGCTGGAGAGCGCCTGGGAGACTTGCTCAACGGAAAGAGTCATGAAGATTCCTTGAATTACTGGCCATTAGCCGACACTGCCGGCCACTTGGAAAACCAGCAGTTTAAAGGATAGGTGCCTGATAAACTCAATGGCTGCAATTTCGCCACCCCGCCAGTCAACCGAGACCCGCCCGATCCATGTCCCGCAAGCTCTTTGTCACCACCGCCCTGCCTTATGCCAATGCCGCATTCCATATCGGGCACGTCATGGAATACATCCAGGCAGACATCTGGGTCCGATACCAGCGCCAACAGGGCAATCAGGTCCAGTTCGTCTGCGCCGACGATGCCCACGGCGCGGCGATCATGATTGCCGCAGACAAAGCCGGTCAGACACCGCAGGAATTTGTCGCCACGATCGCCGCCGGCCGCCAGCGCCCGCTGGAGGGCTTCAATATCCGGTTCGATCACTGGCACAACACCGACTCACCGGAAAACACGGAACTCTCACAGTCAATTTACCGCCGGCTGCGCGACGAAGGCCTGATTACCACCAGGGTGATCGAGCAATACTTTGATCCAGTCAAAGGCATGTTCCTGGCCGACCGGTTCATTAAGGGCGATTGCCCCAACTGCAAGTCTCCCGACCAGTACGGCGATGCCTGCGAGGTCTGCAGCTCGGTCTATTCGCCCACGGAACTGGGCAATCCGAAATCCGCGCTTAGCGGTGCAACGCCTGAACTGAGAGAGTCAGAGCATTTCTTTTTCAAACTGTCTGACCCGCGCTGCGTTGATTTCCTGCGTCAGTGGACAAACGAGCCAGACCGGCTTGGACGCCCCCGGTTGCAGCCGGAGGTCCTGGCCAAAGCCCAGGAGTGGCTGGGCGACAGAAAAAACACTGACGACGGCACGGATGATCAGGCGGTTGCGGGGCTGAACGACTGGGATATCTCCCGGGACGCACCCTACTTCGGAATTGAAATCCCGGACGCACCCGGCAAGTATTTTTACGTGTGGCTGGATGCCCCAATCGGCTACCTGGCCTCGCTCAAAGCGCATTGCGCCAAGACCGGGCAAGACTTTGACGCGCTGATGGCCGACCCTGATCTTGAGCAAGTGCACTTTATCGGCAAAGACATCATTTATTTTCATGTGTTGTTCTGGCCGGCCATGCTGCACTTTGCCGGCCGCAAGACGCCAGACAATGTCAACGTCCATGGTTTTGTGACAGTCGGCGGCCTGAAGATGAGCAAAAGCCGTGGCACCGGCATCTCCCCGCTACGCTATCTGGAGCTCGGCCTGAACCCGGACTGGTTGCGCTATTACCTGGCCGCAAAACTGAACGCCCGGATTGAAGATGTCGATTTCAACCCGGACGACTTCATCGCCCGCGTCAACAGCGACCTGGTCGGCAAGCTGGTCAATATTGCCAGCCGTTGCAGCGGTTTTCTGATCAAACGATTCGACGGCAAGCTCAGTGAACCGGATCAATCCGCGCGTCAGACTTTCGCGCAGGCCTGGCCCGGAGCGCAGAGCGTTGCCGGCCATTACGAACAGCGCGACTTTGGCCGGGCCATCCGCGAGACGATGCAATACGCCGATGCGGTCAATCAATATGTTGATGCACAGAAGCCCTGGGAGCTGGCCAAAGACCCGGCCCGAGAAGCCGAACTGCAAACAGTCTGCTCGACCGCGATCAATGCCTATGCCGACCTGATCCGCCTGCTGGCGCCAGTCATTCCGGGCACGGCTGACGGTGGCTTGCAGCAATTGAATCTGACCACCAATGCCTGGTCCGACATTGGCAGCCCCCTGCCCGCCGGCCATCAGATTAACAAGTATCAACACCTGGTTGCCCGTATCGAGTCCAAACAACTCGATGCTTTGTTCGACACCGGAGAAGCAGCGCCGCCGGCCGACACGCCGCCGGCGAAAACGTCCGGCAAGTCAAAGTCCAAAGCCGCCAAATCGGCTAAGACTGCGCCAGACGGACCGCCTGATCAGATCACCTTTGATGATTTTGCGAAAGTCGACCTCAAGGTTGCTCGTATCGTTGCAGCAGCCCTCGTTGACGGATCAGACAAACTCCTGAAACTGACGCTAGATCTTGGCAACGGCGAACAGCGCACTGTTTTTTCCGGTATTCGCAGCGCCTACTCGCCCGAGCAACTCCAGGGGCGGCTGACGGTCATGGTGGCGAACCTGGCGCCACGCAAAATGCGCTTCGGTTTGTCCGAGGGTATGGTGCTGGCGGCTGGCGCCGATGGCGACGGCATTTTCCTGCTGAACCCGGACAGCGGTGCTGAGCCGGGGATGCCGGTACGTTAGGCCTGGTAGGGAAAGTCCCGAAACAGTTCCGGGCGGAAATCCATACCGTGACCGGGGCGGTCCGGCGGTGACAACTTGCCGTTGACCGGCGGATTCGGCTGCACCCACAAATGGTCATACCAACCCATATGCTCGAGCCACGACGGGTTCGATATTGCGGCATTCAAGTGCACGCTCAACTCTGGAAACATATGCGGTGCAATCGTGAGCCCGGCCCGGTGCGCGTGATCGGCGATCACTCGTAACTCGGTGTATCCGCCGCGCATGATGTCGGGTTGCAGAATCGGGATCTTGCCGCTGGCGAAGAACGGTTTTAAGTCGTGATGGGTGAAATGGTTTTCCCCGCCAACGACCGGTGTTTCCAGCGCGTCAGCAATCGTGTGATAGCCATCGAAGTCGTCCGCAATCACCGGCTCTTCGAGCCAGGCAATCTGATACTGATCGAGTTTTCTGCCAACGGTAATGGCCTCATCAACCGACCAGCCCTGATTCACGTCAACCATGATCAGAATGTCATCGCCCAGCGCCGCACGCATGTCGCGCACGTTGGCAACGTCTTCGTCGTGAGTGAACAGATGACCAGCCTGCATTTTGATAGCGTCGAAACCCTGCGCCACAAATGCCTGCGCTTTTTCGATCATGCCGTCATGACCAAGACCGCGATAACAACCCGACCCGTATACCGGGATTGGATCAGGTCGGCCGCCCCAGATCTGCCAAAGCGGCTTCCCTGCCGCTCTGCCGACGGCATCCCAGAGTGCAATATCAATTGCCGACATCGCCATGACGGTAATACCCATACGACCTTGAATAAAGGTCGCCTCCCACATCTTCTGCCAGAGTTTCTCCACCTCCCGCGCATCCTGCCCCATCAGTAGCGGCTGCAACATCTCATGAATACAGGTTTGCAGCGTTCTCATCCCCCCGGCCAGCGGATGCAAATGGCCGGTACCGATCACGCCTGAGTCGGTTTCGACTTCAACGACCAGCAGATCAATGTTTTCAAGCGTCAGAAAACCGGTCTTGGGTGGATCAGAGAACGGGACAGAAAGAAGATAAGTGCGGACATCAGAGATAATCATGGCAGACGGGCCTCGATCGAGGGTTAGCGGTTTGTCATCACCATTGTGCCCGCACCGCTGAAGTCAGGCGTTATCCATCTGCGGGTCGCGGGTCACGCTCAACTCCTTCACGATGCCACCCATATCGAAATGCACATTGAACATGTCGCTGTCTGACATTTCGCCGATGTGTTTGAAGCTCCAGACTTCCTGCTTGCTCAGCGTAAAAAACTCGATCTCGCTGGGTTTACCCAGCAGACGGCGCACCTGGTCACGGTTCATCCCGGTCTTGATCTGGTCAAATCGCTCTTTGGTCAGGACATTTTCCATTCCGCGGAACAAACCATCCGGACCGATAGTCACCATATAGGTTTCATGACCGACCGGTGCCCGGGAATACTCAAGCACCCGGGTGCCGTCTTCTTCTGACCAGACCAGGCCCGGTCTACCCATCAGGGCGCGCACGTCTTTTTCAGTGGAAACCCCCGGCTCCAGGGTCTTCTGGGCAAGATAATCGCAGCCCCCGAGCAGGATGAGCGGCAAGATCAGCGCCAGTGACCGGATAAAGGCTTGAAACTTTGACATTCGTACTCCGATTCTCGCTGTTGGATAAGCCAACAGTGGGTTAAAATTGTGACATGTATGAATCTGACGTCACCCGCTTCCTGCGCGAACTCAAAACGGCCCGGCCGGAGCTCGACCAAAAACAACGGGAAGCCCGCGCCATCTGGTGGGATCATCCCCAGGACCCTGAAGTCTTGAAATCCAATGCAGAGTCCCGGGTGAGCCAGAAGCCCTATGTCTACCAGACCAAAGACTGAGCCACTCGATGCCAACGGATGAACCGGCAACACCGACTGACACCGCCAATGTGGCAGAAGGTGAAACCGCGGTTCTGAGTCCGGCCACTGCCGACGCCGAATCCGCCCAACAAGCCAATCCTGCTGCCGACGCAAAATCGCTCGACCCGGTGATAGGCGAGCAGCTTGAACTGAAAGTCTATGGCAAGCTGTACGGCGAGCCCCTGACCAAGCTCCCCTCGGATCTTTATATTCCGCCCGATGCGCTGGAAGTCTTTCTGGACGCATTTGAGGGGCCGCTGGATCTGCTGCTCTACATGATCCGCAAGCAGAATTTCAACATTCTCGATATTCCGGTGGCCGATGTCACCCAGCAATACCTGGTCTATATCGACGAGATTCGCAGTCACAACCTTGAACTGGCTGCGGAATACCTCCTGATGGCCGCGCTCCTGATCGATATCAAGTCGAGAATGCTGCTACCGGTGCGTGATGCCGATACCGGCGAAGAAGTGGAAGACCCCAGAGCCGAACTGGCCAGACGCCTGGTCGAATACGAACGCATCAAACTGGCTGCTTTCGAGCTGAATGAAATTCCCCAGCAAGGCCGGGATTTCATTCAGGCCCATGTGCATGTTGAGCAGTCCATGCAGGTTCGCCTCCCGGATGTCAATCCCGACGACTTGCGGTCCGCCTGGCTGGACATCCTGAAACGGGCCAAGCTGGTTCAACACCACCACATCAGCCGGGAAGCCTTGTCAGTCCGCGAGTACATGACACGGGTCTTGCGCAAACTGCAAGGCACTCGTTTTGCCGAATTCACCGATTTGTTCGCCGCGGAAGACGACCAGCAGATTGTGGTCGTGACCTTCCTGGCCATGCTCGAACTGTCTCGTGAATCACTGGTCGAAATCACCCAGGCTGAAGCCTATGCGCCAATCTACGTCCGGCTTGCCTACCAACAAACCTGAACTCGTCGATCTGCCGCAACGCCAGCACGCCGACCTGACACCACTCAATAGTTTTGGCTGCCCGGCCACCGCCGGATCGTTTGTTCAACTTTCCCGCGATACCCCGGATGCCATTGCTCAGGCAGTCCGCTGGATTGACGGCTTTGAGAACGGGCTGATTCTGGGCGGAGGTACAAACCTGTTATTCGCCACAGACCAAATACCTGCTGTGCTGCAAGTCGCCCTGCCCGGACGTGCCCGGTTGCCAGGGCAGAATGCCGAAACGCCGATAGTCGTGCGGGCCGCCGCTGGCGAGTCGTGGCATGAATTCGTTTTGTGGTCGCTGGCTGAAGGCTATTCCGGGCTTGAAAATCTCGCACTGATACCCGGCACCGTCGGCGCCGCTCCAGTTCAGAACATTGGCGCCTATGGCGTCGAACTTGCCAGCCTGGTCCACTCGGTCGAAGTCTTTGACCGCCACAGCCACCAACCCGGTTTATTGAGTGTGAATGACTGTGGCTTTGGCTACCGGGATAGCGAGTTCAAACGTCAACCGGAGCGCTGGCTGATTACCGCAGTACGCTTCAGTCTTCACCAGACACCGAAACTGATGCTCGACTACGGCGACATACGCCAGGAGCTTGCCAGCCAGCGCATCACGCAGCCTACCCCGGCAGACGTGGCGCAAGCGGTCACCAATATCAGGCGCAGAAAACTACCCGACCCCAAAGTACTGGGCAATGCCGGCAGTTTTTTCAAGAACCCTATCGTTCTGCCCGAGCAAGCATCGCAGCTGCGCAAACGCTGGCCTGACATGCCATGCTTTGAAGTCGCCCCGCAAACCTACAAACTAGCCGCTGGCTGGCTGATAGAGCAATGTGGTCTCAAAGGATTTCGCGCCGGCGATGCCGGTGTGCATAAGTCTCATGCGCTGGTGTTGGTCAACTATGGCCGGGCAAGCGGGCAACAAGTCCTGGCGCTTGCCGATCAGATAGTCCGGCAGGTGCGGCAGCGCTTCGGGATTGAACTGGAGCCCGAGCCGCGAATTATTCGACCCGCCTGAATACCCAGCGAGTATCGGTAGACGCCTCCGGGCTATAGCGATAACCATCCCGGTCGAACTCTTTCAGCGATTCAACCCGGGTCAGTCGCTTTTCAATCACATAGCGCGCCATCGCGCCGCGAGCCTTCTTGGCCATGAAGCTGATCACAGCCCAGGGTTTGTCTTTACCGGGACGCGGCTCTTCAAAGACAGGCTGTACGATGTCAGCAGCCAGTGCTTTCCTGTCAATTGATTTGGAGTATTCGTCGGACGCGAGATTGATCAGGACCGGTGATTTCTGATTGGCCAGTGTTTCATTGAGCCGGTTCGTGATGCGTTTTCCCCAGAAGGCATACAAGTTGGGTCCACGAGTGTTTTTAAGCCGGGTGCCCATTTCAAGGCGATACGGTTGCATCAGATCAAGCGGGCGAAGCAGACCGTATAAACCAGACAATATCCGGACATGGTCTTGCGCCCACTTCAGCCTGGATTCGCTTAACGAGCCGGCATCGAGTCCGTCGTAGACATCGCCGGCAAACGTCAGGACGGCTGGGCGCGCGTTGGCTTCATTAAACGGGAGCGTCCAGTCGTCATAGCGACTTGCATTCAGCGCGCCCAATTTGTCACTGATAGACATTAAGCGCGATAAAGATGCCGGAGACTTCGGCCGCAACACTTTGACCAGTTTTGCCGCTTCGTCGAGCATTTCAGGCTGGGTATGCAGCCTGGTCTTGAGGGGTGATTCGAGGTCCAGGGTTTTGGCAGGCGAGAGAACAATCAGCATGGGTGTCGGGAAGTCACAAGGCGTTTTCAGGAATGCCCCGATGATGCCATGAACTGCGCGTCTTCCAGCCTGCAACCCGGTCCAGGATACGGATTCGCCTACGACCTGGCCGGCCCGGCCTGCGTCAAGTACTCAATGCCGATTCAGGACTTTTGATCCAGCTCAGGTAAGTCGAAATTGAGCGGCGGCATCGCATCATCTGGCGCCTCAAACGACAGTTCGCCATCGTCGGCCTCGGCTGCAGGCGCCTCGGCTTCCGGGGTGACAGGCGCCTCAGGCTCCGGCACTTCTACAGAGAAAGACAAAGACAAGTCCTCGTCCGCGCCTGCCTCAGCATCCGCGGTAGTTGCCTGACGCGGCAGATCAGGCGGTACGGCCGGCGCCGGAGCAACCGGCGCCGGCGCTGCGCCGGCCTGCCCGGAAGCGGCTGCCGCGGCTGCGGCGGCCGCAGCCAGCGCTGCCTTGCCGCCAGTGCGACGAGGGGCTGCGCGCTTGGTCCCACCGACTTCAAAGTCGGCTGAACGGGTTTGAACCCAGGCTTCAAAGTCATCGTGAGCCAGCGGCTTACCCACAAAATAGCCCTGAGCCTGGTCACAGCCCATCGTGCGCAAGGCCTCGAGTTGTTCGGTCGTCTCAACGCCTTCGGCAACCACTTCAACGCCAATCGCATGGCCCAGCTCAACTGCCGTCTTGACCACAATTCGACTAGCCTCATCCGAGACCAGGCCGTTAACATATTGACGGTCAATCTTAAGATATGACAGAGGCAACGCCTTGAGCTGCTCCAGGCTTGCGAAGCCAGAGCCGAAATCATCAATCGCGATCTTCACGCCCAGCCGCCACAAGACGTCAAGGTTTTGACGAACAACCGGAGAAGCATTCACCACCGCTTGTTCGGTGACTTCCAGCGTCAATGTCGAGCCACGCAGCTTGTGAGCGCGCAGGCGTTCAACCACGTAGGTTGTAAAATCCGGGCTACCCAGATCGCGTGGTGACAGATTGACTGAAACCCCCAGCGGTATGCCTTTCTGTACATACTCAGCGGCCATTGCAAGCGCGGCATCAACAATCCAGTTGGTCAGCTGCGTAATAAAGCCGGTCTTCTCAGCAAACGGCACAAACTCGGCCGGATTCTGCGGCCCACGCTCGGGATGCTCCCAGCGCATCAAGGCTTCGGCCATCAGGACGCCAGACTTCTGAAGGTTGATCTTCGGCTGCATCGCAACATGCAACTCACCGCGCTCCAATGCCTCACGGAGCTCACCCAACATGGCGAGCTGTTTCTCCCGCGCAGTCTCAAACGATGGATCGAACACCGCAACATTAGACAGTTTGTCGTTGGCATGCGAGGCGGCAATATCAGCCGAATACAACAGGCTGCCCGGATCCATCCCGTGGTCCGGGAAAATCGCCACGCCAATCTGCCCACCGGGCAGCACTGACTGGCTGTCATATTCGACCCGACGTGCCAGCACTTCGCTGATCTTGTTGGCGACCAGCAGACACTGCTCTTCATCGCATTCAGGCAGGATCACCCCGAATTCGTAAGTGGCGAGCCGGGCAATAAAGCCATTGCCACCGATACCGCCGGTTTCCGTAGCGACCATCTTCAACACACGGCGCAGTCGGTCACCCAGTTCTGACAACATGGCATCACTGGCCTTGCGACCCAGTGAATCATTGACTTCTCGCAAACGATCGACAACGACGGTGATCAGCGCCAATTTGTCTCCCCGTCCACGGGCCTTGTTCATCGCGTCAACAATTTCGTTTTCGAAGAGTGCGCGCGATGGCAAGCCGGTAACCGTGTCTCGGTGAGCCGTCTGAAAAAGTTTGGCCTCGCGTTGCTTCAGGCTTTGCGACAGTAAATTGAAGCTTTCGACAAATCGCCCCAGCTCGTCGCTGGACCGGACCTGCAAATCGACATCGAACCGACCATTGCTGATTTGCCGTGCCGCCTTGGTCAAGTCAACCAGGGCACCCGTCAATCGATGACCAAAAATCAGCCCGCCAGCCAGCGCCAGCGCCAGCGAAATCGCGGCAATGATGCCAACCATATAGAGGAACGAAGTGACTTTCTCGCCCACCGGCCGGACTGCCGGGAGAATCGCGGTATAAACGTTGCCTTCTGAAGACTGATGAACCAACGACAGGCGGAATCGAATGTCACCAAGCGCCAGGTCGCGCGAAGTCTGCACGCCCTTGGAGGCAACGCCGCGGACAATCCCGGTCAACTCGTTTTGTAGCGTGGCGTCCATCTGCGCGCCAAGCACCGTTACTTTGCTTCCGGCTGCGAACTTGAAAAAACCGACTTGAGAGCCGGTCAGCTCAGTCATTTCCCGGGCCAGCGGTCCGTCGATCGGCCGTGAAACAAACATGACGTTGCCCCGCGCACCATCGTTCAGGCGCACAGCGGCAACAATCGAGGCGTCGTTACCAATGACCGCAATGCCGTCGGCTTTGCCGCTATTTAGCGCCCGGCGCAGCAAATCGATCGTATCGGGTGATTCGTCAAGATTGGCGCCCTGCCCGGCCTGCGCGAGCAATTCCTCTTTGTCATTCATGACCCAGGCGCGTTCCACACCCAACGTCAGCGTCATCCGCATAAGCAATGACTCTGCATCGCCGGCTCTCAACTGAGCCGAATTGGCCGAATCATAGACAGCGGCGAACAACTTGCCCGTCAAAGCGCTTCTTTCCCGACTCCACGACCCCATCACCCGGTTTTCAATCGAGCTAAGATCCTGCTGGAATCCGGAGCTGTTCAGATCATCCGCCAGTCGCTGCGCAAGCCCATAGACGCTACCGAGCGCTGTAAGCACGAGTAGTGCTGAAAAGAGCGCTAGTCGGGTTCGCAGGTTAAAGAGTCCGGTCATATTGTTTTACTCAGGGCTGGTCTATGCTTTGGTACACCAGTCTCATCCTCTAAGCTGCTGCTGCGAAGACAGATCAGACAAACGGTGCGGGCCGCGCAATCGGCGGCCCAAGCTTCCGTGTCGTCAGGGGAAATCCCCCATAATGAGGCACCAAACCCGGCCAACAGGCTCTATGGACCGCTTCAAACAACTCGAAACCTTCGTCAGCGTCGCCCACCGTGGCAGTCTTACCGCGGCGGCGGCGGCCGAAGGGATTGCGCCAGCCGTTGTCAGCCGGCGCCTGGACGCGCTGGAGACCCGCCTGGGCGTCAAACTATTCGTGCGCACTACCCGCAAATTGACACTGACGTTCGAAGGCGAACGCTTCCTGCAGGACAGTGAGCAAATTCTCAGCGATTTTACGAATGCCGAGGCCACGATTTCGCTCAGCGGCACACAGGCGAGTGGTCATATCCGACTAACGGCTCCCGCCGGGTTTGGCCGGCGTCATGTGGCACCGTTACTGCCTTCTTTTCTGGCCGATAACCCCGGCGTCACCGTCTCACTGGAGCTCACCGACGGTCTGTCCGACATTGTCTCAGAGCAATTTGATGTTGCGGTCCGACTGGGCAGCCTGGAAGATTCAAGCCTGGTGGGCATCAAACTGGCCGATAACCGCCGGGTAGTCGTTGCCAGCCCGGCTTATCTGGTCGAGCATGGCGCACCGGCCAGCCCAAATGACCTGAATCAGCACAACTGCCTGACTTTCGGCAACTACGGTAACCAGTCCCGCGGCTGGCAGTTTCTCATCGACGGTCAACTGGAGTCGATTCGCGTAGTGGGCACTATGCAATCGAATGATGGCTCTGTCCTGCTCGACTGGGCGCTGGCCGGGCGTGGGCTGGCCTGGCGCTCAATGTGGGAGGTCCAGCAGGAGCTGAACAAGGGCCGGCTCCAGGTGTTACTGGAAAACTATGAGGCACCCGAAACCGCGATCTACGCGGTTTTCGCGCAACGTAAACACCTGCCACTCAGAGTTCGCGCATTGCTCGAGACGCTTAAGAAAACCTACGCGAGACCAGACTACTGGCAGTAGATCTGAGTCCACTCCGTGCGCTCTGGATCAACCCAGTTGCGCGACTATCGCCTCAGTCAGGGCTTTGGTTCCGGCCTTGCCGCCGAACTCGGCCGGTAGCAACTGGCCGGTCGCAAACGCCGCCCGCGTCGCCGCTTCGATCATCGCGGCACCGCGCCGGGCGTCTTCCGAGCCATGCTTCTGACCAAGCCAGTCGAGCATCATCGCTGCCGATAGAATGCAAGCAGTCGGATTGGCAATCCCCTGGCCGACGATATCCGGGGCGCTGCCGTGGGCCGGTTGAAACATGGCATGTTTCAACCCAATATCGGCCGATGGCGCCATTCCCATCCCGCCGATCAGGCCGGCACAAAGATCAGACAAGATATCGCCAAACTGGTTCTCAGTCACCATTACATCAAACGTCCACGGCCTGCGGATCAGATTGAGCGCGGTTGCATCTATATAGGCGCAGTCCGTTGTGATTTGATCGTTCTGGTCACAGATGCTCAGGAAAATCTCTCGGAAATACGCCATCGAACCCAGCACATTCGCCTTGTCCACAAGCGTGACATGTGGTTTGTCTGCACCGCTTTTCGGTCCGCGGCTGGTCGCAAAGTCAATCGCAAACTCAGTCAGACGCCGAGTTCCTTTTTCGCTGATCGCCATCGTGTCATAAGCGACGCCCTCTCTGATATTGGCCTGACCTCGCTCGTGGAACAGACCTTCGGTCTGCTCGCGAATCAAGACCATATCGATCCGGGCACTATTTGGATTAGCCAGGATTGTCGGCAGTCCTTCAAAAGTCTTGATCGGCCGCACCCCGGCAAACAAGGCAAACTCGTCGCGAATATCCAGTTGCGGAGAGATCTCAGTCCCTTCCTTGGTTCGCACATCAGGTAAACCCATAGCCCCCAGAAAAATCGCGTCGGCTTGCTCACAGGCTTTGAGCGTCTGATCCGACAAGGCATCACCACCGGCCTGATAATGCGCGGCGCCGGCATCGTGATGCTCGAATTGACAACACACATGCGGCAACCTCGCCTCAAGCGCCTGCAATACGACCTGGGTGGCCTCGACGACCTCTGTCCCGATGCCATCGCCTGGCAGCGATGCAATCCGAAAGGTTTGGCTTGTGGGCATGCTCGCTCCTAGACTTGTTCGATTTGAAAGACTTCAAGAATTTGCAGCAACTGCCGCCTGCTGTTCTCGCGATGTTCACCATGCAGCTTGAGCGTCAGCGCTTCGTCACCAGCGGCAATGGCGCTGAGCAGTCGGCGATGTTCACGGGTAGAGGCTTCGGGCAACGGACGCAGACGCAACGTAAACAAACGGGCGCGATGAGCCCGGTCACGGAACCTCATCACCGAGTCGGTCAGGATTGTATTGCCGCCCAACAGCACTAACTGTGTATGGAACTGGTCATCGGCTGTAGCCCACGCGTCGAGATCCCTGGTTTCCAGCGCTGCCTCCATTGCCTGGCAGGCATCTTCCAGTGGTTTCAGTTCGGCTGTCTTAGGCCGGGAACGTGCGGCAAGCTGCGCAGCAAGCGCCTCGAGTGCGGTCAACACCTGATAGATCTCGCCCATATCCACAGCGGAAACAGGCAAAACCCGCATGCCATGCCGCGGGATCACGTCGACCAGACCTTCATCCTGAAGACGCAGCAAGGCTTCGCGCACCGGCGTGCGGCTCATTTGCAACTGCTCTGCCAATTCCTGCTCCAGCGCCCGAAATCCCGGCATCCACTGGTTCTCCAGAATACGCCGGCGCATTTCGAGATAGGCCTCACCAGCGCGCGACTTTGCCTTCGATTTTGCTCCTGTGGTTGCTGGTTCAGTGGAGGCCGTGCCTTCTGTATAACCTGGCTGGTGTCCGAGACTGGATCGTTCCATCGTTCTCTCCTTAATCGTCAAAGTGCCAGTGCGCGGGCGCAAGCCCGGCAACCGGTAACCTGATTGTCGCAATCGCATCCCCAAGCAGACAGCCCAGGTATCCGTCGCGCAGATCGCTACCCCCGAAGGCCAGGCTCGACACATTGCGCAAGCGCTGGCTTCGAATGCCGTCCAGGTGCGGGCGTCCCATCGCGGACTGCTCCCAGGCCGTCTCGACAGCTTGTAAATGTTGTGGATCAGCATCTTCGAGCCAAATCGTCTGGCTACCATCAAGCCCGACCCGAATCAGGCGATTGCTGACAATACTGGTGACCCATAGCTCGCCGTTCTCATCCAGAGCCAGGCCATCCGGAAAAGTCCCGGCGCCAAATTCGGTGATCACGGTGCGTTCGCTCAAAGAGCCGTCAGCCTGCAGACTGAACCGGGTCAGGCGGCGAGCGAAAGTTTCATTGACATAGAGATAGCGACCGGCCGCATCAATAACGCACTCGTTGGTATAGCCCAGACCGTCGGCAACAATGCGCGCGCCACTGTTGTCAACCAGCACGATGAATCCGTCTGCACAGTTTGCGTTGTAACCGAGCGAGCGAGGCTCTAGCCGGGTGCTGACAGTAATCCAGGTTCGGCCCTGGCGGTCTTGCACCACGAAATTCGTGGGTGGCAGATCCTGGCCGTCAACTGCGGTAAGAAACGCAGAGACCTGTCCGTCGCGAGTCAGGCGGTAGACACCGCCTTCAGTTTCGCCAAGATCAGCAAGCAGAAAACTGCCGTCCGCGCACAAAGCGACGCCATTTGGACGCAGGGGTCGGTCCGGTGAGATCCGGCCCCGATACAAATGCTGGCTGCCGTCGGGCAATCCGTGGGCAACACCGCCGCGCCAATCGGCGCTATACCAGTGCCCTGCTCGCGTACAGAGAACACATTCCGGCCGATTCAGACCGCTGCCGACAAATGTCAGCCCCTCCAGTCGATCGTTAAATTCTGTCTCTTTTTGATGCATGCATTAATGTATTCATTAACGCATGCATCCGTCAAGCGGACATCAGGCCGACTGAGCCTCACGGGAATACTTGCGACGCTCATGCTCTTTCAGCCAGCGCTTGCGCAGACGAATACTGGTCGGGGTAATTTCGACCAACTCATCGTCAGCGATGAACTCAACTGCCCGTTCAAGCGTCAACTCCATGGGCGGTGTCAACAGGATGGCATCGTCTTTTCCGGACGAGCGGACGTTGGTCAGCTTCTTTTCCTTGACCGGATTCACCACGAGATCATTGTCCCGGGAGTGGATACCGATAATCATGCCTTCATACAGTGGCTCGCCGGGCGAGACAAACATACGACCGCGTTCTTGCAGTTTCCACAAAGCGTAGGCGACCGAATTGCCGTCATCCTGAGAAATCAGCACGCCATTGCGACGGCCTTCGATATCACCAGCCCACGGCGCGTAATCGTCAAAGACATGACTCATAATGCCGCTGCCGCGAGTCATGTTGAGAAATTCATGGTGAAACCCGATCAGACCGCGAGCCGGAATCCGGTAATCCAGACGCACTCGTCCCGCACTGTCCGGAATCATATTGGTCATCTCGCCCCGCCGCCGGCCCAACAATTCCATCACCGGTCCCTGATGGTCTTGCTCGACATCCATGGACAATGCTTCGAACGGCTCCAGGCGTTGACCGTCTTTCTCAACAATCTTCGGCTTGGGTTTGGAGACGGCCATCTCGTAACCTTCGCGGCGCATGTTCTCCAGCAGAATCGTCAGGTGTAGCTCGCCACGCCCGGAAACAATAAACGTATCCGAATCGCTGGTGAATTCAACCCGCAGGGCGACGTTCGCCTTCAACTCGCGTTCGAGTCGTTCGCGCAATTGCCGGCTCGTCACGTATTTGCCTTCGCGCCCGGCCATCGGTGAGGTATTGACCAGGAACTCCATCGTCATGGTCGGCTCGTCCACGTGCAGCATTGGCAGCGGCTCGGGGTTGAGCGGGTCGCAGATGGTCGTCCCGATTCCGATTGTCTCAACACCGGTGATCGCCACGATATCTCCAGCCCCGGCTGAATCAACCATTGCACGATCCAGGCCCACAAAACGCAAGACCTGACCGATCTTGCCCGTTTTGACTTCGGGCTTGCCATCCGGGCCCGGCACCGTCACAGCCACCTGGGCGTTTGTTTTGACAGTGCCTCGATTGATCCGGCCGATACCGATTCGACCTACGTAGCTTGAATAATCCAGCGCCGATATCTGCATTTGCAATGCGCCGTTCACATCATCTCGGCGAGCAGGCACATGCTCAAGAATCGAATCAAACAAGGGATTCATCGACAAACCGGCCGCTTTAGCTTCTGCCTCGGAGTTGATCGGCCCGTCGGGAAGATGATCTGCATCGGCGACCGCCCAACCATGCAGGGCAGACGCCAGAACCGACACGAAATCCAGTTGCGACTCATCGGCGCCCAGGTTGTAAAAGAGATCAAACGTCTCGCTCAATACCCAGTCGGGTCGTGAACCCGGCCGGTCAATCTTGTTGATCACGACAATCGGGCGCAAACCCAGCGCCAGTGCTTTGCGAGTCACAAAACGGGTTTGCGGCATCGGACCGTCAACCGCATCAACCAGCAACAAGACACCGTCAACCATGGACAAAGCGCGCTCAACCTCACCCCCGAAGTCCGCGTGTCCTGGCGTATCAACAATGTTAATTCGCGTGCCCTTGTATTCGACCGCGCAGTTCTTGGCGAGGATCGTAATTCCGCGTTCCCGCTCAATGTCATTGTTGTCCATGACGCGGTCATTGACCTGCTGGTTGTCACGGAACGTGCCGGACTGCCGCAGCAATTGATCGACCAGTGTCGTTTTGCCATGGTCAACGTGGGCGATGATCGCCAGATTTCGAATATGTTCGGTAGTCAAGGGGTACTCTCAGGAGTGTCAGTCTGTAGGCCGATTAGCGGGTATCAATCCGCACCAATCGGTAATACACGAAAAGGATTAAGCATTTGTTGCTGTTGGCGGGCCAGCCCCAGAAAGCGCCCGTCGCCATAAACCCGCCAGCGGCAATCAGTGTCTACTGCCGGCTCGGTCGCGGTTTCAGGCCGGGGCATTCCAGTCAGTGATTCAACCGCTGTCATTTCAATTGCCTGACCATGGGCAAAACGTCGTGCGTCATGGTCGTTCAGGGCAACCTCTGGTAGATCTCTAACCATTGCGTCAACTGGTAGCAATGTCGGCAGGCCGGACGGCGCGTTTTCCTCGACCGACAGCGCGGCCGATTCGATCGTCGTCAGTTGCTCGCTCTGGCCCAGGTCAAACCGGCCGACGCTATCGCGGCGCAAACCAGCCAGATAGCCCCCGGTTCCCAGCGCCTCGCCGATGTCTTCGGCCAGCACGCGGATATAGGTTCCCTTGCTGCACCGAACCCGAACAAGCAACTCATCAACACCGACCGAAACCGAACTCAGTTCGTGAATCGTCACCTGTCGGTCGGGCAGATCAATCTTGATGCCCGCCCGCGCATATTCGTAAAGCGGCTTGCCTTCATGCTTTAGCGCTGAATACATCGGGGCTCGCTGACTGATCGGCCCCCGGAACCGGTTCAGGACTGCCTCTACCTGAGTGGCGCCTGGAACCGCGGAAACGTATCCGGGCGAACTGGTCAACTCGCCTTCACCATCGCCAGTACTCGACCGAACACCGAGACGGATGGTTGCGGTATAAATTTTTTCAGCCTCTACAAGGTCATGCAGGAAACGGGTGGCCACGCCGAACGCGATCGGCAACACACCGGTCGCCAGGGGATCCAGCGTGCCGCCATGTCCCGCTTTGCGCGCCCGGTAGGCCCGACGCACTCGTTGCAAAGCGTCATTGGACGACAGTCCGAGCGGTTTGTTGAGCAGCAATACGCCGTCAACCGTCAGCCACGAGCGACGGGCCATTGCTTATTCCGACCCGGCAGACGAAGAACTGCCGGTCGCATCCGAATTTTCGGCGCTATCTGGCTTATCGTTACCTGCCGGTCCGGTTCGCAGGGCCTGATCAATGAGTTGCGACATCGCCATTCCGTGAGCGGTGCTGACATCCTGGACAAAGCGAACATCAGGCGTCGTATGAATTCGAACCCGCCGACCAATCTTCGAGCGAACATATCCGGCCGAGGCGAGTAAACCTTCGGTGGTTTTCGCGACGGTTTCCTCGTCATCGGGCAGCACCGAGAAATAGACCGTCAGATAGGCGTAATCGGGCGTCAGGTCCACACCGGTAATCGTGACCATCCCGATTCGTGGGTCTTTGAGTTCGCCACGCACAATTGCGGCGACCTCTTGATGAAGTTGCTGGGCCACCCGCTCTGACCGGTTCGCGTTGGTGTTTTGTTGACGTTTCATGCGGAGCAGAGTTTTGTTGGTCAGCGCTCATTGCACAAACCATCATGCAACGAGCGCTTCCGGCGGCAGCCTACAAGGTGCGGGCCACTTCCTTGATTTCGAAGGTTTCAAGCTGGTCACCGACTTTGATGTCGTCATAGCCTTTCAGTGACAAACCACATTCGAAGCCTTCCTTGACTTCTTTTGCGTCGTCCTTGAAACGCTTGAGTGAATCGAGTTCGCCGGACCAGATGACCGTGCTGTCGCGCAAAAGCCTGACTTTCGATCCCCGGCGGACCAGACCTTCGAGCACCATACAACCGGCAATATTGCCGATTCTGGACACCTTGAAGACCTGCCGGATTTCGACCATGCCGAGAATTTCCTCGCGCTCCTCGGGAGACAACATGCCAGCCATTGCAGACTTCACATCATCGACAGCGTCGTAAATGATGTTGTAGTAGCGCAGTTGCACGCCCTCACCTTCGGCGATGCGACGGGCCTGCTGATCAGCACGAACATTAAAGCCGACAATGACCGCTTTGGATGCTGCAGCAAGATTAATGTCAGACTCATTGATGCCACCGACCGCCTGATGAACGATACTGACTTTGACTTCGTCAGTGGACAACTTCATCAGTGATTGAGCCAGCGCCTCTTGCGAACCCTGTACGTCTGCCTTGATGATCAATGGCAGATGCTGAACATCGCCCTCGGTCATCTGATCGAACATGTTCTCGAGCTTGGCCGCCTGCTGACGGGCCAGTTTGACGTCGCGGAACTTGCCTTGTCTGAACAATGCGATTTCCCGCGCCTTACGCTCATCGCCAAGCACAATCACGTCATCACCTGCGTTCGGCACTTCAGCCAGGCCTTGAATCTCAACCGGAATTGACGGACCGGCAGAGTCTGTCGATTTACCGTTCTCATCGACCATTGCCCGAACCCGACCAAACGAGGAACCCGCCAGAACGATATCGCCCTTCCGGAGCAGGCCTGAGGTCACAAGCACAGTAGCCACCGGGCCGCGTCCTTTGTCAAGACGGGCTTCGATCACCATACCTTTGGCAGCACCGTCGGCCGGCGCTTTCAGTTCAAGCACCTCGGCTTGCAGCAAGACGTTTTCAAGTAAGTCGTCAACGCCCTGGCCGGTCTTGGCCGACACCGGAATCAATGGCACATCGCCGCCGTACTCTTCGGGGATCACATCGTTGGCGACCAGATCCTGTTTGAGTTTTTCGGGCTGCGCATCGGCTTTATCGATTTTGTTCATGGCCACAACAATCGGCACACCAGCGGCTCGTGAATGGCTGATTGCCTCACGAGTCTGCGGCATAACGCTATCGTCAGCGGCGACCACCAGAATCACGATATCAGTAGCTTTCGCACCGCGAGCCCGCATGGCTGTAAACGCTTCGTGACCCGGTGTATCCAGGAAAGTCACCACACCACGTTCGGTTTCCACGTGATAGGCGCCGATATGCTGGGTAATCCCGCCAGCTTCGCCGGCAGCCACTTTACTGGTCCGGATGTAGTCCAGCAGCGAAGTCTTACCGTGATCGACGTGACCCATCACCGTGACAACCGGCGGACGCGGCAACGCTTCCCCCTGCTCTTGCGCGACCAGACCTTCTTCAAGGAAGGCCTCGGGATCATCCAGCTTGGCTGCCAATGCCTTGTGGCCCAGTTCCTCGACGAGAATCATCGCGGTTTCCTGATCCAGCACCTGGTTGATAGTGACCATCTGCCCCAGCTTCATCAGTGACTTGATCACCTCAGCAGCCTTGACGGACATCATATGCGCCAGATCAGCAACGGTGATCGTCTCCGGGACATGAATCTCGCGAGCGATAAATTCTGCCGGTGGCGCCGCAGCGCGCTCGGCGCCGCCGCCACGGGAATTCCGACCACGAGAGCGCCCACGCGCACCGCCCGGACCACGCCAGCCGGTATTGTTATCGGGACGCGACTTGTTAACACCCCGTCGCTTGGCGGCTTCGTCGGACCAGGTCGAAGAGAGTTTTTCACTCTTGACATGTTTCTTGGCACCAGGCGACGCCGGTGCAGCGGTACCGGGCGCAGGCGTTTTCGCGGGGGTTTCACCCGCACGGCGAATAGTCGTTTTGGCCGCGGCAGGCTTGGGCGCCTCAACCGGCTCCGGCTTGGGTTTTGGCTTACGAGACTGCGCCATCAAGCGGTTCAGTTCAGCCACTTCGTTTTCTACAGATTTGCGGGCAGCCGTCTGACGCTTGGCATCATCGCGCAGGCGTTTCGCCTCCGCTGCAGCATTTTCTGCCTGTTCTTTCGCCTTGTCAGCTTCGGCTTTTTCAGCCACTGACTCGTTGGGCAAAGAGCTGACTCGCTCCTGCTCAGCCTGCATTTCCTTGTTGAGCTTCTCGGCATCGTCAGCGGCTTTTTCACGCTTGGCCTGCTCAGCAGCAACCGCTTCCTGGCGTGCTTTCAGTTCGGCAGCCTGACGCTCAAGCAATTGCCGCTGGCGTGCCTCTTCCGCTTCACGCTGGCGCACCAATTCCTCATCAACGGGGGCCGGAGCCGGCGCAACCACTTCCGGTTCAGCAGCGACTTCGGGTGCCTCGACAGGGGGAGCCTCCTGTTCCGACTGACCTCGTTTGACGAAAACCCGCTTCTTGCGGACTTCAACCTGAATCGTGCGGGCTTTGCCAGTGGCATCAGCCTGTTTGATTTCAGAGGTTGATTTCTTGGTCAGCGTGATTTTGCGCTTGGGCTTGTCGTCACTGCCGTGCGAAGCACGCAAAGACGCCAGCAACCGCTCTTTATCGGTTGCGCTCAGATCGTCATCGGCCGAACTCTTTTCGACACCGGCGGCGCGCAGCTGTTCCAACAGCACATCAGCCGGCATACGGAGCTCTGTTGCCAGAGTAGAAACTTTATTGCTCGTCATACGGTTCCCTCGGATACAAAAAGAACAAGGCAGCGCCTGCTCTTAGGCATCCTCATTTTCAAACCAGTGCGCGCGAGCTTTCATAATCAGCTCGCTGGCACGTTCTTCGTCCATGCCGGTAAATTCGACCAACTCATCGACCGCCAGTTCAGCAAGGTCGTCCCTCGAGAAGATCTTCTGATCAGCCAGCAGCCCGGCCAGATCACGATCCATTCCCTCGAGTTCCAGCAGCGCTTCTTCGGACTTACCGATCTTTTCTTCGGTGGCAATTGCCTCGGTCAGCAAGCTGTTACGAGCGCGACTACGCAGCTCTTCGACCGTGTCCTCGTCAAAGGCCTCGATCTCCATCAACTCATTAACCGGCACATAAGCCACTTCTTCCAGGGTTGTGAACCCTTCGTCTACGAGAATCTCGGCAACATCATCATCGACGTCGAGCTTCTCTACAAACAGGCCTTTCATCTCAGCCCGTTCCTTACCTGCTTTTTCTTCAGACTCTTCAGCAGTCATGATGTTGATCTGCCAGCCAGTCAGCTCCGAAGCCAGGCGAACGTTACGACCACCGGTGCCAATCGCCAGGGCCAGGTTGTCTTCATCGACCACCACATCCATTGACTGCTTTTCTTCGTCAACCACAATCGAGCTGACATTAGCCGGAGCCAGTGCACCAATCACGAACTGCGCCGGATCTTCAGACCAGAGCACGATATCTACCCGCTCTCCGGCCAGCTCTCCGGTAACCGCCTGAACACGAGAGCCTCTGACACCCACGCAGGTACCGATCGGGTCAATCCGGCGGTCATGTGAAAGGACGGCAATCTTTGCCCGCACGCCCGGGTCACGGGCAGCGGCTTTGATTTCAAGCAGACCTTGTTCCATCTCAGGCACTTCAATGGCGAAGAGGTGCTGAATAAACTCAGGTGCGGTTCGCGAAACAAAAAGCTGCGGACCCCGCCCTTCCCGGTTGACCATGGAAACATAGGCTCGTACGCGATCGCTGGTTCGCAGATTCTCTTTCGGAATCATCTGGTCACGCGGCAGACGGGCTTCCACCTTACCTGATTCGATAATCGCGCCTTCACGATCGACCCGCTTGACTGACCCGGACAGGATTGGCTCGCCGCGCTGGAGGAAATCGTTGATGATCTGCTCACGCTCAGCGTCGCGAATTCTCTGCAGAATCACCTGCTTGGCCGCCTGCGCGCCAATACGTCCCAGCTCTACGGCCTCAAGGCCTTCTTCGATGAACTCTTCAAGCTGAATATCCGGTTTCTGCTTCTGGGCTTCGCTAAGAATAATCTGTAAGTCATGATCTTCAAGCTCACCATCAGGCACTACCTGCCAGCGCCGAAACGCTTCATAGTCGCCATTTTCGCGATCGATCTGGACCCGAACGTCCGACTCTTCAGCGAAACGCTTTTTGGTCGCAGATGCCAGCGCACTTTCAAGTGCTTCAAAAACGATGTCGCGCTCAACATTTTTCTCGCGCGCTAACGCATCGACCAGTAACAAGACCTCACGGCTCATGCCTGCCTCCTGAAATCAACTTTGGGCACCAGTCTTGCCCGATCAACCTCGTCCAGCGAAAAAACCAGTTTTCTGCCAGCCCACGAATCATTGGTATCTGTTTTCTTGGCCGCCGAACGCTTTTGCGCGCGACGAGACGGCGCCGCCTCTGGGAGGAGCTCCAATCCGAACTGTCCGTTATCTTCTATCGTCAACACGCCAGAAAACCTTTTTCGACCTTCAAATAATTCTCGTAATTCAACAGACACTTCTTCTCCGGCGAACCGGCGGAAGTGACTTTCCGTCTTGAGCGGCCGGTCGATCCCGGGTGACGAGACTTCAAGGCGCTCATAATCAATCTCTTCGACCAACAAGGTGTGCCCCAGCTGGTGACTTACTCGTTCACAATCTTCAACAGCAATTGACCGCTCGGCTGCTGCAGTTTCGCCAGTGGCGGCCTCAGCCGGTCCGGTCCACGGATGATCGATGAAAACCCGCATTACGCCACCGGCCGCAAACTCAATATCAACGACTTCATAGCCCATCGCGGTGACGGTCTGTTCGATCAACTCTTTTTTACGCTGCACTCGACTCTATTCCTGCCTGCTGCCAATGCTCAGGTGAGGTATTTGGCTAAACCCCACGCCAGACGCAGTGGCGCCCGGCCTACCGACAACAGATGGCAACAGATCAAAACTGCAAAAAAAAATGGGCAACTGAGCCCATTCTGTCGACACCTGGCATGCCCGCACACTGACGTGCCAGGAGCGCCAAGCTGTTTGATCAGCCTGAATCACTAAAATTCGATAGGCGCCGAATTGCTACCACACTCACTGCAGCCAAGCCTGTTCAGCCAGGCAAATTGCGTCGCCACGTTTGCTGCCTGCCTTGTGCTGCATACCATTAGCTGCTTACTACAAGCCGCTTACTACTCTAGCCACTTACCCTAGCTGCCTGCCACTACCATTCGGGCAACAAAAGCCCTTGAGTAGCCCTCTAGTATAGACCCAAACTGCGTTGCAGACCAATGGCTTAGAGGGCTTGTTGGCTATAAATCCCGACAACTTGCCGAATCAGTCCGCTCCCCCCTCGGCTTTTTTGCCGCGCCCACCCCGCCGGGGACCCCGGGTACGGCCACGCGAACCATTCGCGGCGCGATTTCCGTTCGCATCACGACTCGCGCTCGCCGGGCCTTTGCCGCCACTCTTGCGCCCAGCCCCGCCGCGAGCGCTACGGCCCTGGCCGTCACTCTTGTTGCCGCCGCTCTTGGCGCCACCCCCTTTCCCGCGTTTCTGGCCAGCGGCCCCCGCTTTCCGGCGTGAGCCGCCTTTGCCCGATTTATTCCCCTTGCGCGACGACTGCCCGCCGCCGGCCTCATCACCGCCGCGATCCATTGGCCCGCCAGCCCAGACGGTACCGCCAGCCCCTTGACCACGACGAGCAGCACGACGCGAGGTGCCCGGCGTCTTCATCGCGGCCATTGTTTCCCGAACCGTTTTGGTTATACCTTCCTGGTGAGCATTGGCGCCGGCCGGCTGCCAGTCGTCATCTTCCAACTGAGCGGCCGAGAGTTTTGCAAACCGAGGATCTACATCATCAGCCGGGAACAGGTGCAATGGCTGGGCATCATCGGGGTATTCTTCATCATCATCGGCATAAGGATCGGCGAAGAATCCTTCGTCACCAGCCGCCTCAGCGGTGTGCGGCTCCTCGCCAGATTCATCGTCGCCATCTGCGGCACTGACCTCGTCGGCATATTTGGGATTTTCCGGGTCGGTTGCCGCCGCTACAGCCGCGGCTTCCCGCACCGCCTGCATCAACACACCGATTTCGTCCGGAGAGAGCTCCTGCCAACGATTGCGTCCAAGCTTACGCGGCAGACCGACCGGGCCAAACCGCACCCGGACCAGGCGGCTGACCGTCAGCCCGACATGTTCCATCAGGCGCCGAATCTCACGATTCCGCCCTTCACTGATCACAACCCGGTACCAGGCATTCGCGCCATCACCGCCGAGCTCTTCAATAACCGAAACTTGCGCAGTACCGTCGGCCAGATCGACACCTTCCAGCAGACTCTTTTTGGCCTCATCGTCGATTCGGCCAAGAACGCGCACCGCATACTCCCGTTCCCAGCCGTAACGGGGATGCATCAACTTGTTAGCAAGGTCGCCTGCGGTGGTGAAGATCAGCAACCCCTCGGTATTAAAATCGAGACGCCCCACTGAAATCCAGCGACCCGCCTTAACCTTGGGGAGTTTGTCGAATACCGTCGGCCGCTTGCCAGGATCATCGCGCGAGCAAATCAAGCCCGCCGGCTTATGCATCAGCAATACGCGTGGCGCCGGAGGCAATGGCTTGCGCTTGATGGGCCGCCCATTTACCCGGACCTGGTCTTTGGCGCCAACCCGCTGCCCAATATGAGCCGGCTGCCCGTTGACCGAAACCCGCCCGGCAACAATGACCTCTTCCATTTCGCGGCGCGATCCAAAGCCTGCGTCAGCGAGCACTTTGTGCAGCTTTGGCGAGTCGTCGGCCACCGTAGCCAGCGCCTCGGCACTTGGTTTGCCCGAGCCAACCGCTGCGACGACGTCAATTTGGGGCAACGGATCGGCCAGGTCTTCGGCGCTTAGCTCCGGCTCATTCGACTGCCCGGACTGGGTTGACTGACCGTCAGCGGACTTGCGACGCGAGCGGGACCTGGAGCGCCGGCGCGCCGGTCTTGCCGGGGCGCCCTCTGCCTCCTTGCTTTCGCCTCGACGAGAATCGCCGGCTTTCGTGTCAGTCGCCGCAGCCTCCTGACCAGCGGCGCCGTCTGCGCCAGCCACCGAACCTGCAGATTCGGTGGTTGCCTCTTTGCCTTCACCGCCCTCGCGGCCGCCACGCTTGCCGCGCCGTCCGCGCGAGTTGCGGCGCCGGTTAAACGCGGTCCGCAATGAATGCCCATCGCCAGCCTCGGCGGAATCCGGATTTGGCACATCAGGCTGTTTTGCTTCGCTCATCTTGACTCCATGGATTCCGAATCCGCGCTGTGCCCGGCGTCATCCGCTTTTTCACTGTTAGCAGGCTCACTTTCAGACTGCTCAGGCTCCACTTGTTTCTGGAGACCGATTGCTGCTGCTGCCGCAGCCAGCTGCGACAATTCGTCCATGTCGGACGCCGCTTCTGATGCTTCAAAGAGCGGCTCCGCCACTTGCGGAGCAGCGTCTTCAGCCACCGCAGGTGAGCGGTCAGCCTCAGTAGAATGCCCGGCCCCGGTCTGTACCGCGGTTTCGAGACCCCCGGCTTCAACCAGTTCCGGCGCCGGCTCGGCAACCTCAGCCAAAGCCACCGTCTCCGGTGACCCGGCTGATTCGGATGACTCAACTTCTTCCGGCAACTCGATATCTGACGATGCGATCCCTTCAGCAGATTCGACCGTCGGCGATGACGCCTCCGACACAACCGGCCCGGTCGCTTCAGTTGACTCTGCCAAGACGGAGGAATCCGCCAGTTCGACCGACCCGGCCGCCCCCGCAATCCCGGTGGACTCGACAGCTTCGGCGACCGAATCGCCATCGTCTGAACCAGACGACTCCGTCGGATCGGTCTGCTCCCCCGCCGCCAACTCCGGCGTCGCGTCGTCCACCAGCGCCACGGGCGCGGTCGCGTCAGCCGCCTCGTCAGTGCCCTCAGACTCGGCGACAACTTCCGGCTCTCCGGGCTCAGCCACGGCGGCGGCCTCGGCCTCGTCTTCTCCAACCACCGCAACCGGGGCAACCGGCTGCGTGAAGAAATCCGGAGCGTCTTCGTCGCCCATTTCGTCAATCGAGGGCAACTCCTTGATACTGACCAGGCCGAGGTCATCCAGAAACTGGCGTGTACTGCCGAACAGCGCCGGACGACCTGGCACTTCCTTGTGCCCTATGACATCAATCCAGCCACGCTCTTCAAGCGTCTTGATGATCTGTGAAGAAACAGAAACCCCTCGAATCTCTTCGATGTCGCCGCGGGTGACCGGCTGACGATAGGCAACAATCGCGAGTGTTTCCATTACGGCACGCGAGTATTTCGGCGCCTTCTCGGGTGTCAGGCGATTGATGTAGGCGGCATATTCGGGCTGCGACTGAAACCGCCACCCACTGGCAACGTTGACAAGCTCGACGGGACGCTCAGCCCACTCCGCCGTGATTTCATCAAGCAACGGACGCAGTAACTCTGCGTTCAGCTCATTATCGAACAAGCGTCGCATTTCAGTCATTGAAAGCGGACTTGCCGAACACAAAAGCGCCGCCTCAAGCACGCGTTTGATTTGATCGGTATTCATGGATTGAGTCCAGGCATTAGATTGGGTCAGAAAGCGTTACGCCACACTCTGTACAGGTACGAACTACAAACTCCGGCTGCCAGCCCCGACCAACCGGGAATGACAACAGCGGCATATCAGTCCGGATAATCAGGTTGAATTCAGTCTTCGGCTCAGTGCAGCGAATCTCCGCGCTGTCGGAATCGGCTTGGCGGCCGCGGCTCTTTAATGGTTGTCTGATGGCTATCCGAATAGCTGCTCACACCAACATGCGCTCCACCGCTTCTGCCCGGGCCGCCTCATTGGCTCCCGCTGAATACTCCGCTTAGTGCGCCACTTAGTGCACCACCTGCGAATTCCTACCCCCAGTGCCGTTGACCCAGGGCCATCGGGATCCGCGGCAAGTGCGGCGCATCTGCGCGAGCCCGGGGTGGGCTGCCAAGGTTTGTCAAACAGGCTAAAGCAACAGGCTTAAAGCAGCAGGCTTGAGCAGGCTCGGAACATGTCGGGGCTCGTCGCGACACCCCGGTAGCCAGGCTTGCTCTGTTGCTACCCTGCTCAGGCTCCCGGTTCGGCGGATCAGCCACTGACGCTATGGCGGCAAGGCGATTGAACAGAAAACGGGGCAGCAAGAAGAACCGGCCAACAAGACCAACCAAGGCGCAAGCGCAACAATCTGACAAGCGCAAAACGATTTCACAAAAAACTTGGTTGCGGGGGCAGGATTTGAACCTGCGACCTTCGGGTTATGAGCCCGACGAGCTGCCAGACTGCTCCACCCCGCGTCTGATGACCGTTAGTATAGCGCTGACTGAGCGCATCGCAAAATGGCAGCAAAACGACAGCTTTGAATCCGCAGCCATAATAGACGCCAAATTATTGCCGACCCCCTGCCAGGATGGACGCGCGGGGCCAGTGTTTTGTTTGTGAGCCCCTATGAAATTTTGTTCAAACTGCGGCGCCGAAGTCGAATTGCGAGTGCCCGACGGTGATAACCGCGAACGGTATTGCTGCCCAGCGTGCGACACCATCCACTATCAGAACCCACGAATGGTGCTGGGCACCCTGCCCGTTTACCAGGACAAAGTCTTGCTGTGCCGCCGGGCTATTGAACCGCGCTACGGTTATTGGACCCTACCCGCAGGGTTCATGGAAAACGGCGAGACGGTCGCCCAGGGCGCAAGCCGGGAAACTGATGAAGAAGCGAACATCGATTTTGAACTCGGTGAAGTTTTTTCAATACTCAGCGTGCCGCACGTCGGTCAGGTGCATTTGTTTTATTTGGCGACCATGACTTCCGAACGGATCGGTGGCGGGCCCGAGACACTTGAGGCCCGACTATTCAGTGAAGCAGAAATCCCGTGGGAGGAGATTGCGTTTCATACCGTCAAGAAAACGCTGCGGTGGTTTTTCGAAGACCGGCAGACTGGTCACTACGCGATGCACAGCGCCGATATTGACTGGTCGTCGCGCCGCAAGACCTGATCCTGCCAGCGGCCCGCAATGAGCGCAGACTCAGCCCACCAGATACCTCGCTGGGTAGAACCGGGTGAACCATTGCCCGACCCCTTGGAGGCCTGCCGGGCCGGCCAGACAGATTCGCCAAACACAGACAGCCAACAACTCTGGCCCGCCGGACTGCTCGCGGCCGGCCACGACCTGAGTGCCGAACGACTGATCGAGGCCTACCGGATGGGTCTGTTCCCTTGGTATAGCGAAGGCCAGCCGGTTTTGTGGTGGTCGCCGGACCCGCGCATGGTCTTGATGACAGACCAGTTCAAGCTACGCAGATCTCTGGTCAAGACCATTCGCCAATGGCGGCGAAGCCGGCGCTACCGGGTGACGCTGAATCACTCGTTCGCGGCAGTCATGAACGCTTGCGCGGCTCCAAGAGAAAACCAGGACGGCACCTGGATTACCCCCGAAATGTTTCAGGCCTATAACGAGCTGCACCAACTTGGCAACGCGCTTTCGGTCGAGATCTGGCGCCTTGAACGACAACATGCCCCGCTTGAAAGCGCCGAATTGATCGGTGGGCTCTACGGCGTTTCAATCGGCCGAATGTTCTTCGGTGAATCAATGTTCGCTCTGGAACGTGATGCCTCGAAAATTGCATTGGCCAGCCTGGTGGATCTACTCAGACGGCATCACATGCCCATGCTAGACTGCCAGCAAAATACCGGGCACCTTGCGAGCCTCGGGGCCCGCGAAATCACCCGCGACGACTTTCTCTGCGGGATCAAGCACCTGGTGTCAGAACAATCGCCCGATTGGTCATCCATGAGCATAGAGTTTCCTTCCGTATGACACACCTAAAGGAACTGCCATTTTCAGCATTGCAGTTCTATGCCACTGCGCCCTACCCGTGCAGCTATTTGCCCAAGCGGCAGGCCCGCTCTCAGGTCGCCACACCAAACCACCTGATCAACGCCGATATATACAGCGAGCTCGTCAAAGCCGGATTTCGCCGTAGTGGCGTCTTCACTTACCGACCGCATTGTGACGGCTGCCGTGCGTGCGTACCGGTTAGGGTGCCGGTTGCCGGCTTCCAGTCAACCAGAAGCCAGCGCCGAGCAGCCAATGCCCACAAAGACCTGACAACCCTGGTCGCCCGGCTCGGCTTCTCACCCGAACACTACGATTTATACCTGCGTTATCAGGCCAGCCGTCATGCAGGCGGCGGCATGGACCACGACAGTCGCGAACAATACGCGCAGTTTTTATTGCAGAGCAAAGTCAATACACGGCTGGTTGAATTTCGTGACCCGGAAGGCACGCTGCGGATTGTTTCCATTATCGATATCCTGAATGACGGCCTGTCGTCGGTCTATACCTTCTTTGACCCCGATTTAAGATCGGCCAGCTACGGAACATTCAACATCCTGTGGCAGATCGAACAATGCAAGACTCTCAACCTGCCGTATTTGTATCTGGGCTACTGGATCGAAGAAAGCCCGAAAATGGCGTACAAGGTCAATTTCAAACCGGTTGAGGTCCTGATTGACGGCGTTTGGCAACCCCGTCCAGACCCGACTCCATAGCCCCGATGCCCTCTTTGTATGCTCCGTTAAAGTCGCTGCTCTTCAAGCTTGACCCGGAAACCTCCCACGACCTCACACTCAAGGCTTGCCGGCTTCCGGGAGCAGCCGCCTTAATCAGGCTGGCAGCCGGTCCGCGCATTGACGATCCGGTATCGATTCTCGGCCTGAACTTTACAAACCGGGTGGGTCTTGCGGCCGGCCTGGACAAAAACGCACGTTACCTGGATGCTTTGTCACAAGCCGGATTCGGCTTTCTCGAGGCCGGCACCGTGACGCCCAAGGCCCAGCCAGGCAACGCCAAACCCCGGATGTTTCGCCTTCCCGAACAACACGCGGTGATCAACCGGTTCGGCTTTAACAACCTGGGGCTGGACGACTTTACGCGGAATGTTCGAGACGCCCACTTCCAGGGCGTGCTTGGGTTGAACATCGGCAAAAACGCCACCACGCCGATCGAACAGGCGACCCAGGATTACCTGACCGGCCTTGAGCGGTGCTTTCCGCTCGCCAGCTACATCACCGTCAATATCTCCTCCCCTAACACCAGCGACCTGCGCGCCTTGCAACACGACCAGGCCCTGACTGACATGCTGTCCAGCCTGGCCGACGCTCGCCTGCAACTTGCCCAGCAACACGGCCGCCAGGTGCCGATGCTGATCAAAATCGCGCCCGACCTCAGCACCGACCAGATCGACCAGATTGCCGGTCAGTTAGTCAGCCACCAGATGGACGGTGTGATCGCCACCAATACGACCATCAGCCGACAAGGCGTGGAGCAAGCCGCGCATTCAGGCGAAGGCGGCGGCCTGTCCGGCGCCCCCCTGCTGGCACGGTCCAACGAAGTCATCGCCCGTTTGAGAAAGGTACTACCCGCGGGTTTTCCGATTATTGGTGTCGGCGGCATCCGGCATGAACGTGACGCCCTCGAAAAACTGGAAGCCGGCGCAGACCTTCTCCAGCTTTATACCGGCCTGGTCTATGAGGGCCCTGCACTGGTGGGTCGATGCGCGCGGGTGGCGCAGGATTTCTTTGCCAGGCGCCGCCAAAACCCTGTTGGAACCGGTTAGAGCCTGACGCTCGACCTACACTGACTTCCTGAACATGGCAGTACCAGCCGAGACCCGGCGATAAGCCCGTACAGCCTCGCGGTGCGCGCCCAGTTGCAACGGCCCCGCAAACCCTTTGTCCCGAACTACTTGTTCGAGCGACTGTACCCAGGCACGCCAGTAGGCCGCGTTACTGGCCGCATCATTGGGGAGCGGCTGCGACGACGAGCCAGGCGAAGCGGGCGCTTGATTCGCAGCCTGCTCGGCCAGCCTGGCAGAAAAAACCCGCGCCCAGTCGGACCACTCCAGATGCCCGGCCTCGTTTAACGCAACCGTTAACGCGAATGCCTCAGCCTGCCAGGGTTCATCGAACGGGCGCTCATTTTCCTGACTCACTCTATCAGGGGTGTGGCTCAAGATACGACTCCCAGCAATCGACATACAAAGCATCAGCGGTCGTCTCAGCGCCAAACACCTCATGAGCATCGAAACTGACTGAATAAAGCCATTCCGGGGCTTCAGCGCCAGTGCGAGCATGTTCATCAGGCAGCACATGAGCGCCGTGAAGCCGCGCGATCGTGCCGGGCTTGGCGCGGATATAGCCCGGCAAACGAGTATGACTAGCAGGCTGGAGATTTCGGGTCCGCACCCGGTCACCTGGTGCGAAACGAGCCGGACTGGACACCTCACGGGCCACTGGCGCGCCACGCGCCAGCGCGGCCGCGACTTCGTCTGCAGCCAGCGTTCGGCTTAGCGGCACAGGTTCGGCGGAGCGCTCGCCGCTCTCAAGTTCAGCTTGCGACACGAGGCCATGCTCAATCAGCAGCGCCTCCAGTCCAGCGTGCCATATCTGAAAGTAACTACTCTGACGATAGCGCAGCGCGCCAATTTTTTCGCGAGCTGCACGTGACTGGTCGAGATTCCAGGTGCCAGTCGCCCCCATTGCCAGCGTCAGCGCAAACAGGCGGCGCTCCCATTCGGCATGAAAATGATCGGAGTCTGCATCGGGGATCACCGGACCAAAACCGTGCAGACCGCCAACATCATGCGGGCCATTCATCCTGACGTCACCAGTCCACAACCAATCATTGAATCGCGAGTCACTCGCGAAGTCAGTTCATCGAACTTCATTGACTCCCAGCCCGGCGGGGGCAACGGCACCACCAGGTAACGCACTTCTGCGGTCGAGTCCCAGACCGAAATCTGCACGGACGGAGGCAAGGTGACACCAAAATCAGCCAGAACCCCGCGCGGATCGGAAACTGCACGAGAACGATATGGCAGCGACTTATACCAAACCGGTGGCAGGCCCAGAACCGGCCACGGATAACACGAACACAAAGTGCAGACGACCATATTGTGAATTCGCTCGGTATTCTCGACCACCCGCATGTGTTCGCCCTGACGGCCGCAATACCCCATGTCAGCGATTGCTGCAGTCGGATCATCACGCAACCATTGACGGTAAGCCGGGTCGGTCCAGGCGCGGGCAACAACGGTTGCGCCATTTCTCGGTCCGACCCGGTTTTCATAGGTCTCTATCAATTCATCAAGGGCCGCCGGCTCGACATAGCCTTTGGCCACAAGCAGCGACTCAAGTGTGCGAACCCGAAGGGTATCTTCGTCCAGCCCCGTCTCGTGGACGTTTCCGGCGGATTGCTCGGGCGGATTGGATTGCTTCATCAAGACAGTTTAGCGCGGCTGGCGCCAAAGGGTTACATGTCAGATTACCCAACAAAGCGCGGTTGGTGTACCGTATGCCGGTGTCGAATTCCGACAGCTGATTCAAATATCGGAGCGCCCCCTATACTTCTCCCTACATCTGGTCAGCTCTGTCACATGATCGGGCTTTGATACCCGGGCTGGTCCTGACCTGCTAGAGCGCGTTCAGCAGCAGTGACTGACGTTTTCAAACATCGAATTAGAAGCTTTTACTATGGCACGTCCCAGAATTCATCCCGCACAGGAAGGCAAGACCGCAATTCAGGTCATTGATCGGCTGGTCACCCTGCTTGATGCCCTGGCCGAGCATACCGAACCGGTCAGCCTGAAAATTCTCTCAACCCGAACCGGTTTACACCCGTCTACCGCTCACCGAATTCTGAACGACCTGGTGGTCGCTCGAATCGTAGACCGGGTTGAACCAGGCACTTACCAGTTGGGCATTCGCCTGCTGGAGCTGGGCAATCTGGTCAAAGCCAGACTAAACGTGCGTGATGCCGCCCTCGGATCAATGCGCGAACTGCACCAAATGGCCGGCCAGCCGGTCAACCTGTCAATTCGCCAGGGCGATGAAATTGTCTACATTGAACGCGCTGTCTCTGAGCGGTCGGGCATGCAAGTGGTTCGCGCGGTTGGTGGGCGGGCCCCACTCCACCTGACATCCGTAGGCAAGCTGTTTCTTGCCGCCGACGATGCTGCCCAGGTACGGTCTTATGCTGAGCGAACCGGCCTGGCTGGTCAGACCGCCAACAGCATTACCAACATGGCCTCTCTCGACATTGAACTGGCCAAAGTCCGCGCGTCGGGTTGCGCCCGTGACAACGAAGAACTGGAGCCCGGCGTGCGCTGCATGGCCGCGGCAATCCATGACGATGGCGGTAAGCTGGTTGCGGGCCTGTCTATCTCGGCGCCAGCCGAGCAAGTTCAGGAATCGTGGGTCAATCTGCTGCTTGAAAAAGCCGCCGAGATATCAGAAGCCCTGGGCTATGACGCGCCGCCGGAATCGGCAAGCGCTGCGACCTTGCCTGGCCCTGAAAACGGCCAGGCTTAATTGATCGCGGTGCTACCACCCGCCGCGTAAATTTTCGGCCCAGACTTCTGCAACCATTTCTTGATTCGACGCGCGTCGGCAAAACGAGACCGGCTTCCCGCCGAATCAAGCAAGACTATCACCAGCTCCCGGCCATCAATCCGGGTCTGCATCACCAGGCAACGCCCTGCCTCAGCGATATATCCGGTTTTCTGCAATCCGATCGACCAACTGTTGCTGGCGATCAACCGGTTGGTATTGTGAAACTGCAAACGCCGATAGCCGGTATCCACCTGCAAACCACTGGCGGTCGAATATTGGCGCACCAACGGGTAGTCACTGGCAATCGCAGTCAGCCGGGCGAGATCCGTCGCACTTGAAACGTTAGACCCGGACAAGCCTGATGGATCGGCGAACTGAGTGTCAGTCATCCCGAATAGTCTTGCCTTGGCGTTCATTGCCGAAACAAAAGCCTTCAAACCCCCGGGATAATGACGACCAAGCGCGTTGGCGGCCCGGTTTGCCGATGACATTAATGCCAGTTGCAGCATCTCGCCGCGTGACAAGCGCGTGCCCACCGCAAGCCGCGACCGACTGCCGCGCAAGCGGTCAATATCCGCCCGGGTAACCGTCAACATCTCTTTGTGCGACTGGCCGGCGTCGAGAACCACGATCGCCGTCATCAACTTGGTAATAGAAGCTATCGGCAACACCACGCCGCTGTTCTTGGACAGCAGGACGCGCTGGGTCGCCGGCTCAAAGACATAGGCCACTGATGAGCGAAGCGACAGTGGATCGGAGGCGCGGTGCAGTCCGAATACCGTTCCCAGCGTAGGCCGGGCAGGTACGATTCGCGCCCGCTTCGACCGACGCTTTGAACTACGCCGTGACACCTTGGTCTTGCGCGCTTTAGATCGGTTTAGTTTTTGCCGGGACGCCTTACTGCGCCTGACAAGCTTCTTCCGTTTAGCCGATTTGCTGCGCTTGGCCAGCTTCTTTCGTTTAACCGACTTAGTGCGCTTGGCCGACTTAGTGCGCTTGGCTGACTTAGTGCGCTTGACCAGCTTCTTCCGCTTGGCTGACTTACTGCGCTTGGCTGACTTACTGCTCTTGGCTGACTTGCTGCGCTTGGCCGCAGCGTCTTTCCTGCTGGATCTTGCTCCTGGCTTCGCAGACTCGGAGCTGGTAGAGCGTGCACCGGCCTGCCCGTCGCTTAACAACATAGGCGATCCGATCAGCGCAACCAACAAACAACATGCGGTGATCAGACGGCAAACCAGCTTTGAACCGACGCGACAAACAACAAACATAAACAGGCTAACGCAAAAAGGCGGCTGATCAGTCTAGCAAGGGCGCCGGCGGTTCCGGTCTCAGTTAATCAAAAGCCAACAAATGTCGCGAAGTTCGCAACAGACTCGCGTTCGGTGATCAGAGAATTCTCGATGGCGTCCGGGTTTGCATATCCCAATGACATGCCGCAAACAACCATGTCGGACTCGGGCAGGGAAAGCTCGTCCGAGATAATCTGGTGGAATTGCGTAAACGCAGCTTGCGGACAGGTATCCAGTCCTTTGGCGCGCGCGGCAAGCATCACGGATTGCAGAAACATGCCGTAATCAAGCCAGCTACCGACCTCAAGACTTCTGTCAATTGAGAACATCAAGCCAACCGGCGCATCAAAGAAACTGAAGTTTCGAGCATGCTGTGCATGCATTCCCTCTTTGTCGTCCCGGGTCAGGCCAAGCAAACCGTAGAGGTCCCACCCGACTTTGCGACGACGATCTATATAAGGGGACGCCCATTTGGTCGGGTAATAGGCATATTCAGATTCGTACTTGGCCGATTCAGCCGGATTATTAAAAACCTCCAGAATGCGCGCCGATAATTTCTCGCGGCTCGGCCCGGTCAGCACGTGCACTTTCCAGGGCTGAGTATTGGTGCCTGACGGTGCCCTGGCCGCCAGCGTCAATATCTCGGCAATGGTCTCAGCCGAGACAGCTTGATCGGTAAACGCCCGAATCGAACGTCTTGATTCCATTGCGGCGGCAGCGCTCATCACTTCACCCGACATAGATCAACCCTTCCTGTTCAAAAAAGAGAAGTATTGACCAAATACGCCCAACCCCTTTTTTCGCCCTGACACCCTTGAACCGAAAGATGTTGCAGCGCACAATACAAACCAAGTCAGGATCTGTCTTGCAGGTCAGACATCCTCAACCGGAAGCCGTCAGCCCGAAACCATTCAGCGGAGCCATTTCATGTTTACCCCAGAAAGCAACCCCTTTGCCCTGATTCCAGCGCAAGTTCTCGATCAGACGCTCAAGATGTCCAGTCATTCATTGGTGGCCATCGCGCGTCTTAACCAGTTGCAATTACAGACGATCAAAGTCAGTTTCGAGGAATCAGGGGAGCACCTGGCTGAATTGGTTCAGGCTGACAGCGTACAGGCTGCCGGGGATGCGCTGGCCCGCTGGATCAGTCCAGGTGGCGCGAAGTTTCAGTCTTGGCTTGGCCACGTTCAAACCATCACCAGCGAAACTGGCACGGAGCTTGCAAAAGACATGGAGAAGCAAATCGCCGGGAACGGAAGTTCGATCCAGTCGGCGCTTGAAGCTACGGTTCTGGAAGATCCGGCAGGTACCCAGGGAATGTTCCCATGGATGCAACCAGCCAACTCGCCAGTAATCGACTCAGAAAGCTCCGGGCTCCACGGAAAGGAATCCATCACCGCTTCCCGGCGAACCCGTAGTTCCGGTACGAAACAGGTCAAACGCCGAACTACCCGCAAAACGGCTTCACCGATTAATTTTTGATTTTTTTGGTTTTCTCCTCCAAGCACCACGTAACTCCTCCCTCCTCCTTTGTTTGTGGTGCTTTCGGCCCGGTTTATCCGGGCCATTTCTTTGCCTGCTCGAAACGCCATGCAGACCCGAAGACAAACATCGGATTCCTGATCAGGCAACGAATTTTGTCAATCGTGCAACAGCAATGACAATTTTTGTCAGTATTAGTCGGGACTGGTCACCGAACTACCAGGGTCAGGAATGATCTCGCCGCCCAGTTCGCTAACCGCCTGACGCAGAAATGTCAGGGCCGCCTCAACACCGTCTGCCGGACCTTTTACGCCCAACTCAAGATGCCTGAGCGCCGGATCCGCGTTTGACGACGGCAGACAAAACACCCGGATACCGTCGAAGTCGCGTTCTATTTTCTCGAGCGACGGTGTAATCCGGGACTCAGGCAGACCGACAGCAAAGAATGAGATTTCGGTCGGTACCGCCTGATGATGTAAGGCTGAATAATGCTCATCCAGAACGTTCTCAATCATTGGCCAGGCCATCACCGGAAAGCCCGGTACAAAGTGGTGGTCCCCGATCTTGAAGCCTGGAATTCGGTTGTACGGGTTCTCTATAATTTGAGCGTTTGCCGGAAACTCCCCCATTTTCAGACGCTGCAGATTCTCCGGGGATGCCATGTCAACCGGCTCGCTACCCGGCTCAGCCATGTCGATCGTGCGTTGGGTAATTCGATCGCGTGCTATCGGGTGCAGTTTCAGCGGCTGATTGAGCGCGGCACCGGCGGCCTGACGCGTATGGTCATCCGGCGTCGCGCCTATGCCGCCGCAACAGAAAACCAGATCATCAGTGTTGAAACTGTCTTTCAGTAGGCGGGTGAGCCGGTCTCGGTCATCGCCCAGGTATTGAACCCAACTCAGTGCCAGACCCCGCTGCTGAAGAATTTCGAGCACTTTTGAGAAGTGCTTGTCCTGCCTGCGTCCTGACAGGATTTCGTCGCCAATGATAATTAAGCCAATTGACTTCAATGCTTGCTGCTCCCGTGTTGAGGCTCGTCAGAACAATATCTGCTAGCGTCCGCTGACAACGCCTTCTCTTCGGGGGTCTGCGGCACCAGCCCACCGGCTGCGTTTCATCCCTGCCGCCAGCATACCAGTCTGCCCATCCGGCCTGACCCCGTTGAAAACGATTAAGTGCAGGCCGCTGGTCTGGGGCACGACCCGAATCTTGTGCCCAAGTGCCATCAGTGACTGCTGGCGTTTAACGATTGGGGTCTTCGCTTCCAGCGTTGTCCGCGCCGAGGTCTTGGCGCCAAAATGCGGTGCGCTGACCGCTTCATACGGGGTGAGTTTCCAGTCGATCAGACCGATTACCGTCTGGGTCACATATTGAATGATGGAACTGCCGCCTGGCGAGCCCAGCACCGCCTCAAGGTTACCGCGCCAGTCAAAGACCATGGTTGGCGCCATCGACGACCGGGGCCGTTTGCGCGGCTCAACCCGGTTCATGACCGGGCGGCCTTCCTTATCGGTGGACACGAAAGAAAAATCAGTTAGCTGGTTGTTCAGCAGGAACCCATCGACCATCACCAAAGAGCCGAAAGCATGTTCAATTGACGAGGTCATCGACACGGCATTGCCTGATTGATCAACGATAGACAAGTGGGTCGTCGACGGCAGCGGGGTCGTTTTATCGACGCCGGCTTCAGCGGCGCCCTCCGGTTGGCCGGGACTCGCGACCCCCATTGATTTGTCAGGGTTGATCAGACGGGCCCGGGCACGCAGATACTCACGGTCGAGCATGCCGCTGACCGGCACAGGCGCGAACTCGGGATCACCGATGTAGCGGGCGCGGTCCGCATAAGCGAGCCGCTGACTCTCGGTAATCAGGTGCATGGCTTTGGCACTGTCCGGCGCCAGCACGGAAAGATCGAACGACTCAAGCACGCCAAGCGTCTGCAGTGTGGTGATAGCGCCCGAACTGGGCGCCGGCATTCCACAGACCCGGAAGCGACGGTATTCCCCGCATAAGGGTTCGCGCTCGAGCGCCCGATACCCGGCGAGATCTTTTGTCTGCAGCGCACCCGGTCGAACCGGGTGCTCCTGAACCGCTTTGACAATCGCCGCGGCAATCGGCCCGTTATAAAAACGACCCGCCCCGTGATCGGCGATTTCCTGGAAAGTTTTTGCCAGCGCCGGGTTTTTCAGCAAGCTGCCTGCTTTGAGCGGCCGCCCGGATTTGGTCAGAAAATACGCTGCGGCACTGGGAGAACGTTTGATTCGCGGTAAAGCTGACTGAATCGACTGCGCCAGACGATCAGACACAACGAAACCGTCTGTGGCCAACGCAATGGCCGGGCGAAACAACTCGGCCCAGGGCAGACGCCCATGCCCACGATGGGCGAGATCAAGCATCCGCAACAAGCCGGGCACACCAACTGATAAACCACTGTCGACCGCATCAAAGAATTTCAGTGGCTTTGAATTCTTGCCCAGGAACAAGTCCTGATCAACCGCCTCCGGACTGGTTTCGCGACCGTCGAATACGCGCAGACGCTTGGTCCGTTCATCGTGTACTAACAGGAAACCGCCGCCGCCAATCCCCGATGACTGCGGTTCAACCAGATTCAACACCATTTGCGCGGCGATAACCGCGTCTACCGCGCTGCCACCACGGGCAAGGATATTCGCCGCCGCCTCAGACGCATGGGGGTTCGCCGTCACAGCCATATCTTTGTCCGTACGCACGGTTGTGCCACTGCTGCGACCGGTGGCTATTTCCGGCGGGGGCTGGAGCACCGGCGCAGCCGCCGACGCGACACCGGCATTGCCCCCCAGAAAGGTTATTGCGATCAGGGCTGAAAATAACGGGGACATCTTGTTTCCCGTAGAAGAACATCTCATGCGAACACCAATATTGCTGATTATCAGCCTGAATAATGCCCGATTGAGACGAGCCTGACAGGCTCTCTGTAACAAGCTACCAGCGCCGCCCCGCCATACGTCCGGTTTCCGCCACCTTTGGACGGCGCATTGTGCGTTTGCGGCCGACGACACGGCACTGTGGAGCGATGAAAATGTTATGCCTTGTTCGCTTTGTTTCGATGAGTGATGATCAATTCATTGCCTGGGAAGCTATTGAGCATTTTGGCGTAGCACTGGAACACTGCTCAGGCTGTGAAATTCATCGCGAAGACCTGCAGACAATGACGGTTTTTTCAGATATCGAATCCGCCTTGGCCTTATTGGAAGAAACCCTGCTGGCCGGTGAGGTCGAAGGTTTTGCCATCAGCGCAAGTCTGGCCCAGGGGATTCAATCAAAGGCAACCCTGGCTTCCAGTCTGTGCGGATTCACTGAAGGCTCGATCGAGACATTGTTTGAGTTGTCGGGCGCAGCGACGCTGCAGGAAATTGCAATCAGCGGCAAACTGTCCAGCATCATCAAACTGGCCGCGCCTGATTTCGCTCAGCGGTTTCGCCCGATAAAACCGCCGGCAAACGCCAGGATCAAGTCAGTCCTGGTGATGACCCCGCCATCAGGCACCTACCCGCTCGAGAATCTTGTTTAACCGTTTGATCGATACCGGCATAGGAGTGCGCAACGCCTGGGCAAACAGCGACACCCTTAACTCCTCCAGCAACCAGCGGAACTGATCGAGTTCGGGATCTGCCTGATCCCGTTGCCGTTCCCGAAGCCGCTCGTAGCGCTGCGTCAGGCTCTTAAGTTCCTGGGTATATTTGATTTCGCGTTGCGGCTCGGCCCGCATGTTGGTCAGGCGAATCACAATCGCTTTCAGATACCGGGGCAAATGCCCAAACTGCTCTGCCGGAATCGATGCCACGAACCCGTCAAAGATCAGCCGTTCCAATTGCTGATCGATATCCGCCAATGCCATCCGGACGTGGTCTTCGCCAGCCGCAGCCCTGGCACTTTGCCGTTTGCGCATCGTCAACGTGTACTCAGCCAGAATGTCGTCCAGTCGTCGCTGCACCTCAGCGCCGATCAGCGACACCCGCCCGCGCACCAGTTCCAGCAATTGGTCGTATTGCTCACGGGTGACCGGCAATTCCTGACCAGCACAGGCGCGGTCAACCACTGCCGCATCAATTGAACGGCGCAGAGAATCGTCATTACCAACCCGCGCATAGGCAACAATGAGTTTTTGCCCTTCGAGACCGCTACGATGGAGTGATTTCAGCTTTGATCGACAGGCGATAATCAGCAGTCGTCGCACCCCCAGGCGATGCTTCTGACGGGCCGTCCGCTCATCATCAAGCACCTCAACCGAAACAGCATCGCCCTGATCAACCAGCGCTGGAAAGCCGACAATTCTGGCATCGCTGCCAGGTGGCGTCACTTCAACGATTTCAGGCAAGGCGGCCAACGGCCATTTCTGCTGACGTTCCCCAATCATGGACTGCAAGCCGCCCCCGGCAGGCGCCTGGGTTTCCGGCGCAGCGCCACTGGCTTGGCTCGAGGCAGGCGGCGATAGCGCCGGCGCTTCAGGCAAATCGACGCCACTCGATTCCTGAGCCCGGGCGACTACGGGTTTACCCTGCCGGGCGGCTACCGCAAAAGCTTCCCTGAACGCCCCGCGGGCCTGACTACCGTGCTGGGCCTGCAACGGCGCGAGTTGCCGAGAGGCTCCGAGTAAACGTCCGTCAGCATCGACCACCCGGAACCGCATAAACAAATGAGCCGGCAGCGTATCGGGCCTGAAATCACTCGTTTGAGCCTGTACACGACGCTGCTCGGCTATATCCTGACGCAAGGTCTCAACCAGTGTCTGCTCATAAGCGCCGCGACTGTTGGCGAGCTGACGTTCAACAAACCCCTGCGCATAGGCCGGCAACGGCACGAGATGCCGACGAATTCGCTGTGGCAGGCTCTTGGCAAGCGCGGTGACTTTGGTCGGCAGCAAACCAGGAACCAGCCATTCGCAGCGATCGGCATCCACCTGATTCAACAAGGCAATCGGCACTTCAAGCGTCACACCATCGTCATCCGCGCCCGGATCAAACCGATAGGTCAGAGCGTACTCGGCACCGCGCATCAGCAACATCCGCGGAAAATCTGACGAATCAACGCCGGCGGCTTCCTTGCGCAGCAACTCCTCGCGAGAGAACCTGAGCAAACCCGGCTCATCCTTGGACTGCTTCTGATACCACTTTTCAAGACTGCGCCCGTCGCATACCGTCGTCGGAATACGCGATTCGAACCATTGCTGAAGAAAGTCCTGGTCGACCAGCAGGTCCGGGCGACGAATTTGATCCTCCAGCTTGCGTATCGAGGCTATCAGCTTGCGGTTATGCGCCAGAAACGGCAGATGTCCGGCGCGCGACGCTTCCAGCCAGTCGTCCTCTACCAGTGCGTGGCGAATGAACATTGTCCGGGCGAGAGCCGAATCCTGATGACGCAGCGGCGTGCGACGTTGAGCATAAATCTGGAGACCATACAGCGTGGCCCGCTCGTAAACGATCGCCTGACCCGCTTTTTTTGACCAGAGTGGATCGGAAAAACTGCGTGACAACAAGTGGGCGGCGGCTTTCTCGATCCAGTCAGGCTGGACACCGGCCGCAGTTCTGCCATAAAGACGAGCCGTATCGACCATTTCCGCGCACATAATCCAGCGCGGAGACTTGCGGGTCAGCACCGAGGACGGGTGTACCGAGAAGCGGGTCTGATGAGTGCCCTGGTACTGCTTCTGATCAGGTGCCAGAAAGCCCAGATTACCCAGCAGTCCGGTCAGCAGCGTCCGGTGAACCCGCTCGGGTTTGGCTGGCTCCTGATTAAGCGGCCATTTCAGCTCGGCAACCGACTGAGCCAGCTGAGTCCGGACATCCGCCCACTCGCGCATCCGCCGGGCGGATAGAAAATGGCGTTCATAGGTCCGTGACAGGGAACGGCGCGACTCGCCCGCTGTTCGTCGGTCCTGGTCGGCTTGCCGGCTGAACCGCCACAACCGCAAAATCCCGAGAAAATCCGAGGTCGGATCAGCAAACTTGCGATGCGCCTGATCGGCGGCTTGTTGAGCCTCCAGCGGTCGATCCCGCGGATCCTGTACGGCCAGAAAAGCCGCAATGATGATTAACTCATCCAAACAAGCATCGTCGCGGGCGGCCAGCAGCATTCGCGCAATGCGCGGATCGAGCGGCAGACGGGCCAATTGGCGGCCTATCGGGGTAATTTGACGTTGCCCGTCCACCGCGCCCAACTCCGCCAACAAGGCATATCCATCTGTTACCGCCCGACTGTGCGGCACATCAATAAAAGGAAACGCCTCAACCGGGCCAAGCCGCAAGGATTTCATCCGCAGGATGACTGCCGCCAACGACGATCGCAACACCTCCGGGTCTGTAAATTCCGGGCGCGGCTCGGTTTCCGGCGAGCCGTAGAGACGAACACAAATACCGTCGGCAACCCGGCCACAGCGTCCGGCTCTCTGGTTTGCGGCCGCCAGACTGATCGGTTCAATCTGCAACTGCTCAACCTTGCCGCGCAAACGATATCGCTTGACCCGGGCCAGGCCACTGTCAATCACGAAGCGAATCCCGGGCACCGTTAGCGACGTCTCAGCAACATTGGTTGCAAGCACGACCCGGCGCCCGCCGGACGGACTGAAGACTTTTTGCTGCTCGGCAACCGAAAGCCGGGCAAAGAGCGGCACGATTTCCATCGCCCCTTTGCCTATTGGTCCGCGGCGCGAGCTTAGCGCTTTGGTGTGCGCACGGTTTAAATGCTCTGCAACTTCGCGAATTTCACGCTCGCCAGGCAAGAAAACCAGAATGTCGCCGGTTTGTTCACGCCACAGGTATTGCACGGCTGATTCAATCCTGGCGGGCAGTTCAGTCTCGTCGTCTTCGTCCTCACTGGCGGCATCACCCGGAAGATCCTCCTCATAAACAATCTTGACCGGATAGAGTCGGCCGGACACCTGAATGACGGGCGCCGGCTGACCGGGCCGGCCAAAATGGCTGGCGAAACGATCCGCATCGATTGTTGCCGAGGTAATCACCACCTTGAGATCATGCCGGCGAGGCCCGTCCAGCAACCGCTTCAGATAGCCCAGTAAGAAATCAATATTGAGGCTGCGCTCATGAGCCTCGTCGATAATAATGGTGTCGTATTGCTGCAGGTTCGGATCAGACTGAATCTCGGCCAGCAGAATTCCGTCGGTCATGATCTTGAAAACCGTGCCGGGATTCAGTTGCTCGTTAAACCGAACCTTGTAGCCAACATGCATTCCCAGTGGCGTGCCGATTTCTTCAGCAAGCCGCCGGGCCACTGCCGAGGCTGCAATTCGCCGGGGCTGGGTATGGCCGATTCGCCCGGCGCGTCCCTGCCCGACTGAAGCACAGATTTTCGGAATCTGAGTGGTTTTGCCCGACCCGGTTTCGCCGCAGACAACCACCACCGGATGCGCCGACACGGCCTTGGCTATCTGATCGCGAACCGCGCTGACCGGAAGTTCGTCCGGGTAGCTGAGCGGCGGCAAAACGAGCGGGCTGTATGGGGTTACAGGCTTCTGTGCGGCGCGAGGCCCGCCCGGCCTCTTGCCGCGCCCACGGCGTCTGGGCCTGGTAGCGGGCTGGTCGCCGGACTGGCGTGGTGGACGGGCAACCGAATTAGACATTCCCGCCAATTATAATCGCCTGACAGACGTTTACAGCCAATATCCGAAAAACCTTGTTCAGCGTAGAGTTTGACCTATCACTGAAGACCAGCGACGCTGAGCCAGACTGCGAAATCACCCATGAGCCAAAGTGCCTTGCCAGAACCGGTAAACGACCCTTCAGCCGAGCAGGCTGACGCCGCGCAAGCCGACCGACAATTTGTCCAGTGGCTACGCGAGGTAGCGCCGTATATCCATGCCTTTCGAGGCAAGACCTTTGTCGTGGGAGTGGCCGGCGAACTGTTCACCAATGGTCACTTGAACCATCTGGTTCAGGATCTCAGTCTGCTCAACGCCATGGGTATGCGTATTGTGCTGGTGTTCGGCTCGCGACCACAAGTCAGTGAACAACTGAAACTGCGCCATATCGAAGACTGTTTCTCAGGTTCATTGAGAGTCACCGACGGTGCTGCGCTCGAGTGTGTCAAAGAGGCTGTCGGCGAGCTGCGCCTCGACCTGGAAGCCGCTTTTTCTCAAGGGCTGCCCAATACGCCGATGCAACATGCGTCGGTTCGTGTGGTCTCCGGCAATTTTGTCGCGGCCCGCCCGATAGGCGTGGTCAACGGGGTTGACCATCACCATACCGGCCTGGCCCGGAAAATAGATACTCAATCGCTGCGCTTCGCGCTGGACAGTGGCGCGATCGTTTTGATGGCCCCGCTTGGATTCAGCCCGACCGGGGAAGCCTTCAACCTGACAATGGAAGATGTCGCCAGCCGAACCGCAATAGAGCTTGGCGCCGACAAACTGATTTTTCTAACCGAAGTTGACGGCGTCACGGACGAATCCGGTGAACTGCTAGGAGAGATTTCGGAAGCGCAGGCACACCGCCTGCTGGCGGCGAATCACCTGAATACCGATACCAGTGACTATCTTCGGCATGCGCTGAAGGCATGTGAAACCGGTGTCGCCAGGGCGCACGTCCTGCCATTCAAGGTCGATGGCAGTGTGTTGCTCGAACTGTTTACGCACGACGGCGTCGGCAGCATGCTGGTTGAGGAAACCCTCGAATCCCTGCGTCGGGCCACGCTCGACGATGTTGGCGGCATCTTGTCTATCATTCGCCCGATGGAAGAAGAAGGTATTCTGGTCGCCCGCGATCATTCGCTTATTGAGCGTGATATTGACCAATACTCCGTCATCGAACATGACGGCGTCATTTTTGGATGCGTCGCCCTGATTCCCCAGGAAGACTCCAAAGTGGCCGAGGTCGCCTGCCTCGCAGTCAACCCCAAAGCCCAGGGGCAAGGCGATGGGGACCGATTACTCCGCCATGTCGAACAACGCGCGCGCGCGGCAGGGTTGAAACAGGTTTTTGTCCTGACCACGCGTACCATGCACTGGTTTTTGAAGCGCGGCTTCATCCGCACAATCCCGGAGAATCTGCCTGTCACGCGCCGCGACAACTACGACCGGCGCCGCGCCTCACACATCCTGATCAAAACACTCTAAGGAAATATCAATGACACGCATGATTCAATGCATCAAACTCGGCAAAGAGGCCGAAGGCCTTGATCTACCGCCGTATCCCGGAGAACTTGGCAAAAAAATCTGGGAAAATGTATCAAAAGAAGCCTGGCAGGGCTGGATGACCCACCAGACTATGCTGGTCAATGAAAACCGTCTGAATCTGGCCGATGCCCGTGCACGCAAATACCTCGCGCAGCAACTTGAGGGATATTTCTTTGGTAGCGGCGCCGACCAGGTGGCCGGCTATGTCCCGCCGTCAGAGTAAGGCCAGGAAGCTCTTAACTAAGGTTTAAGGATTTTGACCCCGTCAGTGCTGGCGACCAGACATTCATCGGCGCCACGCTGAGCAAACAAACCGACTGTCACCACGCCCGGCCACTGGTTGATTTCCTGCTCCATAGCGACCGGGTCGGTAATGTGCAGCCCGGCAACATCCAGAATGCTGTTGCCATTGTCTGTGACAAAGCCGGCTCGCTCGGTGGGCACACCCCCAAGTCCGCGAAGCCGCTCGGCCACCAGGCCGACGGCCATCGGGATAATTTCCACCGGCAGTGGGAATTTGCCCAGAACCGACACAATCTTGCTCTGGTCGACTATGCAGACAAATTTGTCAGCGGCCTGGGCAATGATTTTCTCGCGGGTCAGCGCGCCGCCCCCCCCTTTGATCATCGCCAGCGACGAATCGACTTCGTCCGCACCGTCGACATACACCGGCATGGACTGCTTGCTGGCGATCATATCGTCGAGTGAAATGACCGGGATGCCCCGCTCACTGAGGCGTCGCGTCGAGGCCTCCGAGCTCGAGACGGCCGCCACAATGGTTTGCGGCGCCTCCGGCAACAGGTCAATAAAATGGTTAACGGTAGACCCGGTTCCCACCCCTAATACCGCGCCATCCTGGACCCGTTCGAGGGCGACACGCGCGGCAGCTTTTTTCAGATCATCTGCATTCATGACCCGAAGTTTACGCTACTGATCGCCCGGATTACTTCTGGTTTTCGGTCATGCTCGCATCACCCAGGGCTTTGACCAGCGCGGTGTTGCAGTCGGCACGCTCGACGAACGCATCGGTCATCGCATCATCGGTTCCCTTCCCCGGACGAGCTTCCAGTTTGGTGACCAGATTCAGGTAAGGCATGTACTGGCCCTGTTGCGCAACCAGGGCGTCATGAACCCCTTCGGGAATCTGTAACCGGGAAAACAGCGACTCGAACGACTCATTGAACAGTTTGTCGAGCAGTGAGAACACGCCGAGAATAAATGCTTCATCCTTGGATTCAGAACCAAGTACATCACCAACCAGGGCCTCCAACAGGAACCCGCGTCGCAGCGAAGCAAACATCAACGGTTTTAAATCAGGGTCTTTTGCCGCGGTAGCGAGTAACAAGGCCAGCCATTTCTTGAGTCTTTGCATTCCGATCATCATCACCGCGTGCTGAATAGACTGGACTTCAACTCTCAGCCCGAATGCCGCGGAGTTCAGGTAGCGCAGCAGCCGAAACGACAGTGACGGATCCTGTTTGAACACGGGCTCCAGTGCATCGGCATCGGCGTTGGCATTAACCAGCGCCAGCAAACGGCCAATCACCTCAAAGCTGGGGTTGTTTCCACTGCCTTCGCTCTTGGCCACCAGATCGTCAATCGGCCACCCGATCCCTCGTTCGGCACCGGCCTCGAATGCCTGGACTGTCTCCTCGATCGTTGCCAGACCGTCGCAGGCGAACGGCTTCTCGGCAGTGGCGCCAGCCGAGACAACCGTCATCTCGATTGCGGCCAGGACCGGATCCGAAAGCCGGGAGATCAGATCTCCGGCCAGATAGAGTCGGAAACCACTTGCCTGCAGGCTTGTCAGACTAGCCTCACCTTCCGGCGTCTGACCCCATTCGACACCCAGCCCCAGAACGCAGTTTCCAACCGGCGTCACGCCGGCCAGCGCTTCATCGGGAGCGGAGCCACGGACATCAATCAGCAGATCGCCAGCGTCTTCGGGCCATGCCTGGGACAGCTCGGAATAGATTTCACTGACGGCCAGGGTTTTCCCAGGGCTTGAAGGCACGACCGACAACCGTGTCGCGACGATGTCGCGCCCTTTACCAAGAACCGGTTCATAGCCAAGAAGTGCGTTGGACAAAGTCATGCTCGAAAAACTCCAAAAATGGGTTGCTAGCGGATATAGTTAAAGAGAGAGAGACCGGAAATCTGCGCGTAAGTCTGCATCGCTGCATCAAGCTGGGTGCTCTTTGCCTGCATAGACGAAATAGCCTCGGCCATATCGACACCAGACAAGCTGGACAAACGCTGAGTGGCAAGCTCCTGGCCGGCGGCCAGGCTTTGTTCGGCCAGATCAGCCATCACCATTTGTTCGCCCAGTTCGGCCCGAACACCGCTGAAACGATTCATGGCGGCATCTATGTCATCCAGGGCTGCGGACACATTGGTGTGTAGCAAGACGCTATCCATGCCAGTGTCTTCCAGCGCGCTGGCAACATCATTCATGATGTCGAATACTGCTTCGACGCCCGCCCCCGAAGAGGTGCCAAACAAATATCGGCCGTCCACACTGGTGCTCAACTCGGTCCGCTCGCCTGTCAACTGCCGGCCGGCATCGGCCCGATATTCGATGCCGTTGGCGCCTTCGACAAAAGGCTCTTGCCGGGTTCCGGCCCCAGCAAAAATATAGCCGCCCAGACCGTCGCTGCGATTAGCCATGTTGAACAACTGGTCACGCAGGCTGCGTAACTCATGGGCGTACAGTTCACGGTCTTCCGGCGAACTGGAATCATTATTGGCAGCAAGCAGAATCTCGCGAGAGCGCTGAAAGACCTCTGTGCCTTCCGCCACCGCACCCTCAGCCTGAGAGAGTTTGAGCTTGGCGAAACTGACCATGCGTGCCTCTACATCCAATCGGGCGACATCAGAGCGACTGCGCTCGATCTGAGCGGATGCCGACGGATCATCGCTGGGTTTAAGCACGCGCTTTCCCGTGGTGATTTGCTTTTGCAGATCGCCCAATTCAGTCTGGCGATCCGTGATCAAGTCGATGGATTGCCTGACTTGTTGTGCGGTTGAGATTCTGTCCATAGCGAAGCGTCCTGGTTAACGACCGATCGTCAGCAGTGAATCGAACATGACCTGGGCAGTTGAAATGACTTTCGCCGCGGCCTGATAAGCTTGTTGGTATTGCAAAAGTCGCGCAGCCTCTTCGTCCAGATTCACGCCCGAGACCGAATCGCGTGCGCCCTGAGCACTGTTCTTCCAGATTTCAGATTGCACTTCATCAGCTTTTGCCGACTGAGTACGGGCGCCGACTTCGCCGATCAGACTACTCACTGACTCGGTCACCGTATTGCCGTCGGCCAGTGGCTCGTTGCTCAAAGCCAGTATCGCCCGGGCGTTTCGGTTATCGGCGGACGGGTCCGCAGTAGGGCCTACGGTCAGGGTATCGCCCAATTGGGGAGTTCCAGTCATCGTCAGCGTCCAGCCGTTAAAACTGAAGGCTTCTCCGGGCGCGTAGGTCAATCCGGTTGGATTGCCGGTACCAGCACCCGAAACATCGAATGAGTCCGGCCCGGTGAAAGTCAGCGTGACCGGCGCTGTCGTATTAGCCCCAGCGTCGGTGACGGCGAACGAGGCTCCCGCGAGTGATCCGCGATTGCCTTCTCCGGTCACGGGTATTGCCGGATAAGCGTTCGCCCATTGACTGGGCGATTGCATTGCGATCGAGAAATCCTTGGCAATCGCGGTAGCGGATCGAATACCGATGATGTCGCCTTCGGCCAGCGCCCCGCTATCCAGACTGAAAGTCAGGCCGTCAACAGTTTGAGGCAAACCAGTCAGCGTCGTTTGCTGGTCATCGGACAACCGGGTCAGAATGAGGTCGCCGCCCTGCATCTCCAAGGTGTAGTCAGATGCTTTCAACACACTGCCATCGACAACTTGCGCACTTATTTGCGCGTCGCCGGTATTGATGGAAGCCGCAACGGTTACAGGCGCTGAAATCTGAAACAAGGCCGAACCCGGTTGACCATCACGGTCCAGACCATTGGCTTGTTGCTGGTTGTACCCCTCAGTCAGCGCGGCAGCCATCTGTCCGAGGCGCGCACTGGCATCACGCAAGTCTTCATTATAGAACTCGAACAAGCCAGCGAGTTTGCCGCCGCCCAGTAAGTCATCGTTCAGCGGCAGATCCCGATCCCCTGTCTGCAGGTTCAATCCGAGACGTCCGGGATCCCGGACGTCTATCCCGACCGAAAGAGTGGACGCGGTCTGGGAAATCACCAATGCATCACCGGTAGCGCCAAACAGCGACACGGTACCGTTGTCATTGATATGACTATTGACCCGTATTGACTCGCTGATTGTCGAAACCAGCTGATCCCGCCGGTCGAGCAAGTCGTTCTGATTCGAGTGAACCGTATCGCTCGCGTTGATCTGGCCGTTAACTTCTGCCAGCTCCTGCAAGCGGTCATTGATACTGGTTGCAACCGCCCGCGCTTGTGCCAGCGTATCGTCGGCGATCCGCTCCATTTCACCATGCGTGCCATTGATCGTCTTGGCCAACTCGGTTGCCCGGTGCAAGGCAACCGACCGGGTCGCGTCATCGAACGGTTGATTGACCATATCAGCCACGCCGGCATTGAACGTATCGTAGCGTGCACCAATACCACTGTCGGAATTCGAGAATATCTGATCCAGACGATCGAGAGAGTTGGCCCGGGCCTGACTGGCCGCCAGCGCGGACTTGGACATGTCCAGCTCGCGCGCGAGAAACTCATCATATTGGCGCTCAACAGCCGTTACCTCAACGCCACCACCAATATAGCCACCAACCAACAACTGACCTTCGCGCGCAGCGACATTCACTTCCTGGCGCGAATAACCTGGAGTCGACGCATTGGCAATGTTATTGCTGGTTGCCTGCAACCGGGTGTGCGCAGCATGCAATGCTGACGCACCGATGTCTAATACGCCCATTCAGTTTCTCCGAATCCTGACCGCTGTTTCATACGAATTCCGCCTGCAGTTGAACCGTCTTTTGAATGACCCGGTTCAGTTTGTCTGCGTACTGCGGATCTGTGGCATAACCGGCCGATTGCAGCCCCCTGGCAAATTCTTCGGCCGTTCCCGCCTGACTCAGAACCCCTTGATAACGTGGGTGGCGTGTCATGAGCCCTACCCAGTCATTAAACGACTCTTCATAGGATTCATAAGCGCGGAACCGCTCCACTTGACGGGTCTTTTTCCCATCAATGAATTCAGTCGTTGTGATATCAACGGTTTCTCCAGTCCAGCGGCTGCCTGCTTTGATCCCGAACAGATTGTGCGCGGGGCGACCGTCGGGATGGTGCATCTCGCCACGTCCCCAGCCCGACTCAAGAGCTGCCTGACCAAGAATGAAAGCGGCCGGCACACCGGTTGCCTGCTCAGCAGCACTCGCATGCTCCCAGAGACGTTGCACAAATTTCGCTTCCGGTGTGGTTGCCACCGGCGCCCGGGACGCGGTAAGAGAATCCACCAGCGCGGACGGCATCCGGCTGAACGACACCCCCGAACCCGGACTGCTGACGGCCTGAGCTGACTGACTGCCGGACCGTCCCGGCGCATTCGCCGCAGCCGGAGCACCCTGGCGAAAGTTCAGAATTGACGGAACGTTACGCTGACTGGCGATCTCGGTACTCTCGCCTTCTGGCATATAGCGGGATAAGTGCTTGACCAGCGTCTCGCTCAGTCCACCCGGCTGGCCCACCATACTGGCGGTGAGCTGATCGTCCAGCATCTCCTGAGCCATCTTCCCACCCGGGCCGTTGGTCAGGCTGTTCTCTGGAATCGAGGCGCGCATTGTCTTAAGCAACTGACGCATAAACAACGCCTCGAATTGCTCAGCGGCCTGGCGCACAGCTTCACGCGGATTCTCGCCCGCAGATTTGCGCAGCTTGTCCAGTGAGCGTGAATCAATGCCGAGACTCGCCGTATCCATCAAATAATCTCCAGATCCGCCTTAAGTGACCCGGCTGCCTTCAATGCTTGCAAGATTGCGATCAAGTCCTGTGAGGTCGCGCCCAGTGCATTCAAGGCCTTGACGACATCAGAAAGTCGCGCGGCGCCGTCCATGAGAATCAGACCGCCGCCTTCTTGTTCTATTGTGATGTTTGCTTTTTCGGCAACAACGGTCTCACCTTTAGATAAAGGCGCCGGCTGGCTGACCAGCGGATCAGAAGAGATGGTGACCGACAGGTTGCCGTGAGCGACCGCTGATACTGCTAATTCGACCGCCTGGTTCATGACCACCGAGCCGGTACGGGCGTTGACGATCACCCGGGCGATTGGCCTGACTGACGCGACATCAAGGTTCTCGACTTCGGCCATAAAGGCCACTCGCTGACTCGGCTCGGGCGGCATCTGCACCCGGATAACCCGCGCATCAACCGCCTCGGCCGGCGGTAGCCCGTCGAAGGTCTGAATCTGCTCATTGATGGTGTCAACCACTGCTCTGACAGTCGAAAAATCGGTCCGTTTGAGCTCAAGGTAAATCACATCTTCGGACAACACTTCATTAGGGACTGCGCGTTCGACCGTTGCGCCATTTGGAACCCGCCCGGCGCTCAGATGGTTGACCTGAACCGATGCGCCGCCGGCCGATGCTCCAGCGCCACTGACAATCACGTTGCCCTGGGCTACCGCATATACCTGGTTGTCCGCACCACGTAAGGGAGACAGCAACAAAGTGCCCCCGCGCAGACTCTTGGCATTGCCAAGCGAAGATACCGTGACATCAATCGCCTGCCCGGGGCGCGCATAAGGCGGCAGGTTGGCGGTAATCATCACGGCAGCCGTATTCTTAAGCTGCGGTGTAACCCCTGATGGCAGTTGTACCCCAAGCTGGGCTAACATGGACTGAACACTTTGCGAGGTAAACGGTGCCTGTGAGGTTGAATCACCCGTACCGTCCAGACCTACAATAATGCCGTAACCGAGCAACTGGTTTGAGCGAACGCCTTGCACCGAAGCCAACTCCTTAATCCGCTCGGCGCTGGCCGGAACACTGACGACCATCAGCAGCGAACCGATCAGCAATACAAGCGATACGAGAAGTCTCTTCTGATTCAGGCAGGTTCTCATCAATATTCTCAGATAGGCAGGAAAGACAGGAAGAAGCGAGACAACCACCCCATGACCTGCGCCTCACCGACCGGGCCGCGGCCTCTGAAGTCGAGTCTCGCGTCGGCAACAAGCGTCGAGACCACATCATTGGTTGGCGAAATCGTATCGGGGCTGATAACACCGGAGAATCGCAGCCTATCCACGTTGCCATTAAGTCCGACCTGTTTCTCGCCAGCCACTTTGAGATTGCCATTGCCGAGCACTTCAATCACGGTCACCGTGATGTCGCCAGTGAAGACATTGTTACTACCAGTCTCCCCTTCACCTTGAAACTGATTCTGGGATGTTCCTGATATGCCGGTACGGGTCAGACTACTGCCGGCAAGGAACGGCAATGCCGAGATGGATCCGTTGGCATTCGCGGTACGATTAATCGTACTGTTTGACCGTTGACTTGCCGATGTTTTCTCTGCAATCTTGATCGTCAGAATGTCCCCCGGGTGCCGTGCTCGACGGTTCTCGAACATCGGCCTGAACGAGTTGCTTGAATAAATGGCGCCGGCTTTGGCTGGCTCCAGAGGCTGCGCGACGACTTCCGGCGGCCGAACGGTGTTTTGCGGGCCGATATCCACGGTTGGGCTGAGCGACATGCAAGCGCTTAGCAGCAAGGCCACCGAGCCTGCCATTAACCGGCCGGCGGTGCTTCTCACGACGGTTGCGACACTAATGTTTAGTAAGTTCATTAAAGTTGACTGAGCCTGCCCAGCATCTGATCGCTGGTGGAAATCGCCTTGGAATTGATCTCGTAGGCGCGCTGGGTTTGAATCATCGCAACCAGTTCTTCGACCACGTTGACATTTGACGTCTCGACATACCCCTGATTGATATCCCCGGTTCCGGCAATACCAGGCACATTAATACTCGGCGTACCCGATGCCGCAGTTTCCAGAAACAGGTTCTGGCCTTTGGGGTCCAGGCCTGACGGATTGACAAAGGTTGCAATCTGAATCTGTCCGAGCTGAACCGGCGCCGGATTTCCGACGACTACCGCGCTGACCACACCGTCCTTACCCACCGTCACGCTCATGGAGTCAACCGGAATGATCACCGGTGGTGACAAGGCGTAGCCATTCGGGGTCACGACCTGGCCCTGGGCATCGACCCGAAACGAACCGTCTCTGGTGTAACCGGTGTTCCCGTCTGGCAAGGTGACTGGAAAAAAACCATTCCCGCTGATGGCCATATCCATCGGATTGCCGGACTCCTGCAAGTTGCCTTGCGCGAAAATTCGGCTGGTGGCTACCGGGCGAACGCCCGTACCCAGTTGCAAACCGGTTGGTAGCTGGGTTTGCTGGCTCGATTGAGCGCCGGCCTGACGGATATTCTGATAAAGCAAGTCCTCGAACTGGGCATGCGACCGTTTGAATCCGTTGGTCGCCACGTTAGCCAGGTTATGGGAAATGGCATCGAGTTGGGTTTGCTGGGCATCTAACCCGGTTTTGGCAATCCAGAGTGATCTGAACATCTGATTTCTCCCGGCGCTTAGCCGTTACGTGAAAGTATCGAAGCGGCGCGATTGTCATTGCCTTCGGCATTTTGAATCATGCGCATCTGCATTTCGAACTGACGCGAGACGGCAATCATGCCGACCATCGCTTCAACCACATTCACATTGCTTCCTTCCAATGCACCGCCAACGACGGTGACTTCCTCGGCAGCAGGCGGTGCAACACCTTCGCGCATCTTGAACAGACCGCTACCGACTTTCATCATGTCTGCGGGTGGCGGATCGACCAACTTCAGGCGCCCGACCTCAATCGGTAACTGAGACCCGATTCGCGCCGAGATCGAACCGTCTTCACCGATCAACACCGTGGCATCCGGCGGCAGCGTAATCGGCCCGCCGTCACCCAGGACTGCCCGGCCGTCCTGGGTCTGAATCGTCCCATCCGGACCGGTAACGAACGCACCGTTGCGGGTGAACATTTCCTCACCGTCCAACCCTTGTACGGTAAACCAGCCACTGCCACGAATCGCCGCATCAAGCGGGGTTCCGGTTTGCCGGATAGGTCCGCTATTGGCATCAAACCCGGCTGTCGCCTCAATGCTGAAAACCCGGGTTGTCGCCGAACCGTCCGCCCTGATCGGCACGGCACGAAAAGCCTCAACATCAGCCTTGAAACCGTCGGTACTGGAGTTGGCCAGATTGTTGCTTAACGCATGCTGGCGTTGCTCCAGTGCTTTGGCCCCGGACATGGCGGTATAAATCATGCGGTCCATCAGATCACTCCTTTACCGAATAAGGCATTCAGATCAATGATTAACGCAGATTGACTATCGTCTGCAGAATCTGATCCTGCGCTTTTACCGTCTGAGCATTCGCCTGATAAGAACGCTGCGCCGTGATCATGTTGACCAACTCTCCGGTGAGATCCACGTTGGACTGCTCCAGGGCGCCAGACTGAATACTGCCCAACTGAGCGCTCCCTGGCGTGCCGACAACCGCGGTACCCGACTGCGAGGTCTCGACCCAGGCATTGCCACCAATGGCTACCAGACCCTGCGGATTGGCAAAATCAGCCAACGTAATCTGGCCGTGCGCCCGGGTTTCACCGTTGGTATAGCGAGCCAGGACCTCGCCATTATCTTCAATATTGAAACCACTGATCCGCCCGGTCGTAAAACCATCCTGCTCAAGTTCATTTACTCCAAACACTGAGCCAAACTGCACAACCTCAGACAAATCGGCTTCAACGCTGATTGTCCCGCCGGCTCCGGTCGGTACTGCGATCGTAAGCGGCATCGGAGAGGCCACCGCATCCAGGCGACCGTCCGCTCCGAACGACAATGAACCGACCGCGGCAGCGCCGATCTGGGTTCCGTCAGAGGTGGCGAAGATATCCCATGCGTTGGCACCCGTTTTACTGAAGTACATCGCAAGAGTCGTATCGCGACCCTGTTCATCGTAAATTTCCAGAGAAGTCGCTGAGTTATAGCTTCTGGAATTTGTGACATCAAAAGCGATTCCCGGTGGTTCATCACGGGTATCGAGATTCATCACCGCCCTGATTTCAGACGTCGGCTTGGGCGTCATGTCAGCATTAGAAATTCGGATTGGCGATGATGACGCCGGCATGATTTCGCCGTTTACATCGGCTGCATATCCAGTAACCCGGTCACCGTTGGCATTGACGATATAGCCGCTTTTGTCGAGCTGAAACTGGCCGTTTCGCGTGTATTGAACTTCGCCTGACTCTGTCTCCATCCGGAAGAACCCGGATCCGTTCACGGCCATATCGAGTGGGTTCTTGCTTGAAACGAGATCCCCTTGACTGAACTGCTGTGTCACTTCGTTCACCTGCACACCCAGGCCCCGGCCTTGCAAGGCCGTTGCATAAACGTGAGCGAACTCAGCCCGTGAGGATTTCGCGCCGACTGTGTTGGCATTGGAAACGTTGTGTCCGATCACGTCCAGATTTCGTGCCGACGCATTAAGCCCGCTTAAACCATGCTGAAAACCCATTGTGCTAACTCCAAAAAATACCTGTTACTACGAAAAGAAAGTGGTCGTTACCCTGACAGGTGAACGCCTAAAAAACGCCTCGGACCTGATCGGACGGAATCGTCGCTCCGTTTGTCAGGCGGTAACTCAGCGAATCATTTGCCTGAGTCACACCCGTGACTTTTGCCGCCATCATTGGCGCGGCAATTTGCACTCCGGCCCCGGACTCAGCCGAAACCTGAAATCTGTATTCGGTGGCAGGCAACGACTCGCCGTCATTGTCCAGACCATCCCAGTCAAAGGTCACCAGTCCTGCAGCCTGTGGTCCCAGAGCAATAGTTCTGACTGAATCACCCTGCGCGTCGAAAATTTCCACATTGACTGAACTGGCGCTGTTACTCAGTTCCGCACCAGCATTGACCGATTCACCTGCCTCGCCGCTCAGCGACAAGCTGTCGCCACTGATCAATACCTGTCGATCAATCATGTTTGCTGAATCAACCGGACTACTGGAATTGATCTTGTTGAGCAGCGCCTCCATCGTCGAGTTCATCTCTTCGATCCCACTGACCGTACTGATCTGCGCCAACTGTGTGGTCACCTGCGCATTGTCGAGTGGATTCAACGGGTCTTGATTGTTCATCTGCGCCAACAGCAAGGTCAGGAATTGATCTTCGGTTGCTTTTGCATCATTGGCCTGCGTCGCCAGATCGCCCTGGGTCAGCGAATCGGTCGCCTGGGTTTCTACCCGGCTGGCGTTGACAAGGTCCGAAAAAAACCGGGCATCGCCCTGTTCGTCTCGGGCAGTCTGGAAAATTCCAGATGTCGCCGTGCTGGCACTGGCAGCCGAAGAGGTGTTGTCTATCGCCATATCAAATCCCTGGTGGTTCTAGTGCTGGAGATCATTTCACTGACCCATTTGCAGTGTCTTGATCATCAATTGCTGAGCGGTATTCATGACTTCAATATTGTTCTGATAGGAACGTGAGGCGGAAATCATGTTGACCATCTCTTCCACAGCATTGACGTTGCTGGTGGTAATAAAGCCCTGCTCATCTGCAAACGGGTGCTTGGGGTCGTATTGCCGCTTCCCGGGAGAATCATTCTCGACAATATTGCTGACGGAGACACCGCCTGGAGTCTGGTTATCCGCTTGCGCACTAAATACGACCTGCCGGGCCTTGTAGGCTTCGCCGTCAGGTCCGGCAATGCTGTCTGCATTAGCCAGATTCGACGCTACGACGTTCAGTCGCTGACTTTGAGCGTTCATCGCGCTACTGGCGATATTGAAGATTCGATCAAGTGCCATGATTAACTCACCTGGTTACCAAGCCTATTCACCGCGAATAGCGCTCAAGATTTTTCGGACATTGCCGTTAATAAAACGAAGAGAGGCTTCGTAGCGAAGCGAATTTTCAGCAAAATTGGCTCTTTCGACGTCCATGTTGACAGTATTGCCATCAAGTGATGCCTGATCGGCCGTACGGTACTTCAAGGTGGTCAGGCTCACTGCGCTTTCCTTGTTGACTCCGGTCCCACTCATGTGACGTTGATCAGTCTTCAACACCGACGTGGAGCCTGCAGGTGCCAGCCCAGCTTTGCCCGCTTCACCCGCCTGCTGTGCCAGGACGCTGGCAAAATTGAAATCGCGCGCTTTGTAGCCGGGCGTATCAGCATTGGCCAGGTTGCTGGACAAGACCTGTTGACGGTCTGCACGTAGAGAGAGCGCTTTGCCGTGAAAATCGATTTTTGAAGTCAGTCTGTCGAGCATGGTCGCTGTACAGGAGTGAGGAACAGTGCCCATCTTCGCAGTCACCCAAAAAAGTTAAGCGCCAATAAGCGGCGCAATGCCGCCGTTGATTCGACCCGGTTACGGACTCAACGCGACTACTCTTCGGCTATGAACAAAACACTCGCTACCACCTTGATCGCCTTGTCAGCAGAGTTCCTGTTAGCTGTTTCCAGCCCGGTCGCTGCCCGACAAACCCAACCAGCCCGGAAAGAAGCTGCCGGACAGGCAGCCCTGGAGTCGTTCGTGCGCGCGCGAGTCGGCGACCAGCACCGGGTGGAAATCACATTCGGGAAGCTGCCAAACGGCACCAAACTGGCCCCGTGTAGAAAAATTGAACCCTTTTTGGCACCCGGCGCCCGACTGTGGGGACGGTCGCAGATCGGCGTTCGCTGCAAGTCCGGCGCTCGCTGGACGATCGCGGTACCTATTAATGTAAGAGTTTTCGGCGAAGTGTTGGTCGCCACCAGACAATTGCGCGCCCGGGTCGCAATCGATCCGGCAGATGTTGAATTGTCTGAAATCGAATTGACTCGTCTGCCATCCAAGCCACTCAGTGATTTGATGGCGGTTGATGGTCAGATGACAACGCGCTCAATTCGTACCGGGCAACCCATTATGGCCTACCACTTAAGAACCGAGCCGACGATTGCCCGCGGTGATCCGGTCCGGATTCGGGTCAACGGCCGGGGGTTCAGTGTTGTCACAAACGGTTCAGCACTTGTTTCAGGTAGCGACGGCAAATCAATCAGGGTACGAACTGCCACCGGAAAAGTTGTCGCGGGTGTCTTAAATGGACGAACGGTAACGATTTCGATGTGAACGGACTCAAAAACCAGAGACAAGCGGGAAATACCAGTCAAATAACCCTAATGTTTGTGTCAATGTGACCGATAATCACTGTAACTGAATCTCTATCTCTTTCTCTTTGTGGAGAGAATCATGAAAATTGGTCCTTCGACTGATGTTGTCAAAATTGAATCAAGTCCAACTGTTCCCGGCCCAGGCCAGGCAGGGGTCTCCGGGAATGCACCGGTTTCGCCTGTCGAACAGGCCGACCGGGTTGAATTGTCAGCTGCAGCTAATGCCGCGGACGGCCTGGCAGCGGAAACACCGGTTAGCGAGCAAAAAGTCGCTGAAATTCGCCGAGCCATTGAATCGGGTGAGTTCCGGGTTAACCCGGCTGAGATCGCCGACAAAATGATCTCGGAAGCCGCGTCGCTCTTGGAAACCATCGCCCGTCAGGATCTCGCGATCTCAACGGACCAGAATCGGGAAGACCCAATGGTCACTCCGAAAGCTGATAAACGCGGCTGATAAGGCAAGCCCTTGAATTCCATAGATGACTTGATCGCAGAACTAAGCACTCAGATTGAGTGCTTGCCCAATGCCGAACCTGAAGCAGTTGAATCCATGCTGGCGACGCTGAGTCTGAAGCTGGAAGCATTAGCAAAAGACGTACGAGAGCACGCTATCATCGACCCGGCGTCTCTGCAGACTGCGCAGTTGCTGCTCGAGCGCTATTCTCATCAGCTTGGGCGGGCGATGGTCCGTGTTCAGAGAGGACTGGAAGTCTTTGGCCTGGATACGCCAATCTACGGTAGTCCGTTTTCCCAGCGCCCTGCTGGCGTACCGACGAGTATTAATCCGCGGTCATTTTCCGCCTGAACTTGGCGCTCTCCCCGGCGCAAACTGCGCGACCATCGCCAGACTCGTCAGCAACAGCATCAGCGCAGCCATTGAAGTGGCGCTACTCAAATCGAGATACCCATTAAGAGAACTGGCGGCCGCACCGATCAGCTGCTGCAACATGCCTGCCATTGCTGCGGCAGCGCCCGCCAATGCCGGGACCACACCCACCGCACCGACCAGCGTCGGCGGCATCAACAAGCCATGTCCGCAACCCAGCAGAATTAGTGGGGTTGCAACGGCTAGCGGATGATGAACGCCGCTCACAGCAAGAATCAAAACGGTCGTAACGCCGGTGACAGTTAATATCTGTCCGATTCGCATCAGCCGCTGGTCTTCCACCTCTCCGGCAAGCCGAGTGGTTAGTAGATTGCCTAGAATATAAGCCGTCGGGACGAACAAAATATACCAACCGACCCTGTTTGGCGGAACCCCGTAGGAATCCAGAACGATTGGCATCGCCGCCAGAAAAACATAGAACGTCGCGGATGAAAAAGCCGCTACCAGGCAAAACGACAGATAGCGCGAATCGGCCAGCAACTGTCGGTACCCGCGCATCATATCCCGCAGCCCGGTCTGCCGGCCCGCAAGCGGCGGATTTTTCGGCAAGCCGAACCAGGCGGCGACCAACAACAATGCGCTGACTAACGCCATAGCCACAAAAGACGCCCGCCACCCAAAGCTCACATGAAGCTGACCACCAAGCAAAGTACCGGCGGGCGGACAAAGGCCCATTACCATGCCGACAAAAGCCATCATTCGGGTGCGGGCCGGGCCGGCAAAACTGTCTTGAATCATGGCACGTCCAATAGCCATGCCGGCGCAAGTCCCAGCGCCCTGGAGCGCCCGACAAGCGATCAATGCGTCCAGAGATTGTGCAAAAACGGCTGCAAGCGACCCCGCCAGGCCGATCAACAATCCGACGGCCAGCACCCGACGACGCCCGAAGGCGTCAGACGCAGGACCATAGACAAGCTGGGCAAAAGCAAAGGCAATCAGATAGGCAACGAAAGTCTGTTGCACCCGCGCCTGACTTTCGCCGAAGGTTTCGATCCAGGACGGCATCGAGGGTAAACACGCAGCCATCGCCAGAATGCCGAGCGCAATCTGGGCCAGCAGGTTGATTTGCACACCGAGACCGGGTGCCGGTGACGGGCTGTTAACAGCGGGTTCTGTTTGACTCGTGACGCTGATGTGACTTCCGGATGTCTGCCTCAGGCGAATCCTTTCAGATTACCACGCAGCCTTGAAACAGCCTGACTATGAAGTTGCGAGATCCTCGATTCAGTCACCCCCAGAACCAGACCGATCTCTTTCAGGTTCATGTCTTGCTCGTAATACATTGACATGACTTGTTGTTCCCGCTCAGGGAGTTTGCCGACAGCCTTGGTCAGCGCTTCCCGAAACTCGTCCCCTTTGAGCATGGCAACCATACCACTCTGATCCTCCGGCGCATGCCGCTCCAGAAACCCCTCCTCGCTGTCTCTGCCACCAAGATCATCGATATAGACCAGTTGTGCACCGCGCGCATCGCCAAGCATCTTCTGATAGGCGCTCAACTCCATGCCCATTTCGTCGGCAATTTCCTGCTCATTCGGTGAACGCTGCAGTCGTTGCTCCAGGGCCGAAATTTGTTGCTCAATCGTCCGCTGAGCCCGTCTTGCGGATCTTGGCAGCCAATCGGTGCCGCGCAGCTCATCGAGCATTGCGCCGCGAACTCGCTGGGTCGCAAATGTTTCGAACTGAGCGCCGCCGTTCTGATCGAATCGGGTCATGGCGTCCATCAGTCCGATCATGCCAGCCTGCACCAGATCGCCAACGTCTACATTAGCGGGCAGGCGGCCGGCCATCTGATTAGCCACCCGACGGACCATCGGTGCGTAGCGCTCGACCGTCGTTTCACGATCCAGCGTTCCTTGAGCTGTGTACATAGTCACTTTGACTCCGGTCAGTTGTCAAGAATTGGCGAACGTTGCATTTGCTGCCCGACTTGTGCCTGCAAAAAGTCAGTCAGCGGTGCAAGAAATGCCGGTGGTGTCCCACAAGGGTCGATAAAGTCGGAGGCACCGTTTGCCCATCCGACGGGTGCACGCAGAAACGTCAGCGAGCGTCCCAGAAACCGCATCACGGTATTGGCGAGATTCTGCTCGCACAGATGCTGCTTGTGTTGCGCGTTTGCCAGCCAACCCGACCAGACAACAGTCAGCGGTGAATGCTCATCACGCTCTCCGGTCTCTTTGATCGCCGAATACAAAGCCGGTAGGCTTGCTGTATCCGGTGTCGCCGCGAAAACAGTACCTAACGAGTACTGACTGATTGCGCCGGCCAGCCTGTCCGCGCGGGAAGCTGAAATCAGAATATCGGCACTGCCGGACTCGCCAAGCGGCACGCCCAGTCTTTGCAACATCCCGGACGGATCCTGCCACCGGGCCGATATACCTTGTGTGACGAACATCTGATCTATCTGGCGAGCCAAAGCGCACAAGGCATCGTCGGCATTCACACTGACCAGATCCACCTGCCCGGCCGGCTCTGGACTAAACCACTGCTTCAAACCATGGGCCTGGTCGTAACCTTGCTCAAACATCAATAAGCTCCAGCAACAGGTTGAGGACGTGCCGTCAGGGGCGCACCACTGCCACCACCACCGGACTCAACCCGCTGCATCAACATCGTAAGATCAATATCGGGCAATCCGGGTTCATCGATATCTGCGGCGCTCAACGCACGATTGACGAGAGCCGCCACATCGGCCGGATGCCAGTCCTCCGGTACTCGTTGCCCATCACCCACAGCCAGAAGCGGCAGACGAAAACGAATCAGCGTATCGAGAGCGCCACCGAGCCGGCAGGCTTCATCCAGTTTGGTCAGAAGAACTCCGACGCAGTCATTCCCCTGATAGGCCTCAATTGACTCACGCATCGCCTCGGTCTGCGCCGCGGCGCTCAAAACCAACAGGCGCTGAATCGGCCCCTGCGACACAGCCTCAAGAAGTTGAGAGACTCGACTATCGCGCTGACCCAGACCAGCCGTATCGATCAGAACAACCCGTTTGGTCTGCAACAAGCCGAGTAAACTGTGCAGACTCTCGGAATCATGAGCGGTGTGAACTGTAATGCCGATCATGCTGCCGAATCGTCTTAGCTGATCCTGTGCGCCAACCCGATAGGCATCAGCAGTGATCAGACCAACCTGATCAACGCCGTGTTCCAGGGCACAGCGCGCGGCAATCTTGGCCACCGATGTCGTCTTACCTACGCCGGTAGGACCAACCAGGGCGAAAACGCCGCCATCCAAAACAACACGTTCAGACCAACCCGGTGCTTCCAGGTTTCGAATCAGCGCCTGGGCAAGCCATTGATCGGCTTGCGGTCCATCACAGTTTTCAGGCAGGTGGCCGACCAGCGAGCGGGCGAGCTGACCGGAAAACCCGGCCTGCAACAGGCGGCGCAATACCTGAGCCTGTCCAGGTGTACGACGCACACCATCAACCCAGGACAAGGCACTGAATTGCTGGCTGATAAAACTACGCATCTGCCGAAGCTCTCCAGCCATCGCACTCAATTCTGCGGCTGCCGCCTGACTATCCCGGCGCGACTCCGGCACGGGCCGGTCAGCCCAGGCGGTATCGGTGCGGGAACTGGCCGGCGTTACCGGTGTTTCAAAAGTGGGAATTGCGGCACTGTCGGTGAGCCGGGTGTCCGGATCGCCTGGTGGCGTCTTGCTCGCGTCTGAACGAACATCCGAATCGCGACGCGCCTTGCGTTCTTCGGCAAAGCGCTGAAATTTCACCGTACTCATAGGTTCCGGAGAGCCGCTAGCCGGGGCCGGCTGAACCGGTGCCGGGTCCACAGGCGCGCCAGCCAAAGCTTCAGGCGTGTTCGAAAGGCTCGATGCCGACGCCTGAACCGGAGTCGGCTGCGCATCCAGCGCGATCAGATCTGACTCCAACATCGCGGTCACGCAGATTCCGTCTGCTGTCTTGCGATTACTCAGAATGACTGCATCAGGCCCCAGCGCCTTGCGTGCTAGCAAAAGCGCTTGCCTCGCTGTAGGCGCCGTAAACTGTTTCGCGTTCATTGAGATGCTCCGATTATCCGGCCGATCCGGATGCTATGGGTTTCAGGAATTTCGCTATGACTGAGTACACGCAAACGTGCTGCACTCTTACGCACCATCTTTGAAACATCAGTGCGAATCGCATCAGGAACGAGCAAACAAGCTGCCACGCCGCTCTCTTCCTGCTCATTGGCGGCGCTGGCCGCGGCTTCTGCCAGGAACTCGGCCACACCAGGATCTATCGCCCCGGTATCACCGCCAGTCAGCGCCTGGATCATCAACTGCTCCAGTTCAGGATCAAGGGCAATGACATTCAGTTCATTGGCAGGACCGTAAATCTGTTGCACCAGCGAAGGTGCGAGCGCGCGCCTGACGGAACTGGTCAGCGAGTCTGCGTCTTCCGACAAAGGACCAAATTCGGCCAGGGCTTCAAGGATGCTGCGCATATCCCGGACATGAACCCCCTCAATCAACAGGTTCTGCAGGACTCGCTGCAAGCGCGCAACTGTGACCGTCTTGGGAACCACTTCATCGACCAGCTTGCTGGCAAATTGGGCGGCATGATCAAGCAGTTGCTGCACTTCGGTTCGACCCAACAGTCTTGAGGCTCGCGACTGCATCAGATGATGCAAGTGTGTCGCCATCACGGTGGCGGCATCAACGACCGTATAACCCGCAGCCTGAGCCGCCTCGCGCCGTGCTGATTCAACCCAGACGGCCGGTAGACCGAACGCGGGGTCAGTGGTGGTCGGACCTTCCAGTTGCAAGGTGGCCCGGCCCGGATTGATCGCAAGCCACTGCCCTGGAAATGTCTCGCCTTCACCGACCACCGCACCCTTGAGCGTGATCCGGTAGACGGAGGGACGCAGTTCAAGATTGTCGCGAATATGAACCGAAGGCGGCAGGAAGCCGACTTCCTGCGCGAATTTCTTGCGTACGCCTTTGACCCGACTTAACAGCTCCGCCCCATTGTCTTTGTCAACCAGCGAGATCAGCTTGTATCCCAGCTCCATTCCAAGCGTATCGACCGGCGTCACATCATCCCAGCTGGCATCCTTGTCAGATTCGGACTCAGCAGGCGCCTCAGCCTGCTCTGCGACCGGCTCAGGTCGATTTGACAACCACCAGGCCAGATAGCCACAACCGCCCGCCAGGGTAAAAAACGCGAAATGCGGCATCCCCGGAACACTACCGAGCAAACCGATCACACCAGCGGTAAGTCCGAGCGCACGTGGCACATTGAACAGTTGCTTAAATATCTGACCACCAACATCATCATCACTACCAACCCGCGAGACAACCAGTGCCGCCGCAATGGAAATAACCAGCGACGGAATCTGAGCAACCAGCGCATCCCCGATCGCCAGCAAAACATAATTGTTTGCAGCCTCGGAAACAGACATCCCATGCTGAACCGTCCCCAGCAGCAAACCACCAACGATATTGATCGCCAGAATTAAAATGCCGGCAATAGCGTCGCCTCGAACAAATTTGGAAGCACCATCCATCGCGCCAAAGAAGTCAGCCTCCTGACCCACTTCGCGGCGCCTTCTTCTGGCCTCTTCCTGCTCGATCACGCCGGCATTCAGGTCGGCATCGATAGCCATCTGCTTACCCGGCATGGCGTCAAGAGCAAAACGTGCCGAAACCTCGGCGATACGCCCCGCGCCTTTCGTCACGACGATAAAATTAATCACCGTTAGAATCGAAAAAACGATAATGCCGACCGCAAAACTGCCACCAAGAACAAAATCCGCGAAAGACTCAATGACCTGACCGGCAACGTCCGTGCCCGAGTGGCCGTCCATCAAAACCGCCCGGGTCGATGCAACGTTTAGTGAAAGACGCAATAGCGTTGTCACGAGCAGGACGGACGGAAACACCGAGAAATCAAGTGGCCGCCGGGTATATGCAGCCACCAGCAGAACCACTAGCCCGAGGGAAATATTGAACGAAAACAACAAATCCAGAGCCAGTGGCGGCAACGGCATAATCATCATTGCCAACATGGCAACGATCAGCATCGGTACGGCGAGGGTCTTAACCGGCGGCAGAACCACTTCCACATTGCCGACCTTGAGACTGGCGATCGACGCTGTCTGCCCGGGTACTGCCGTAGAGCCCAGAGCCATTAGGCAACTCCTGACGGATCAAGGTCCGCAGGTATATCAAGACTAAGTTCGGCCGGCTTTGTTGCGGCTTGCGCCGACTCTGATTCGCTCAGGTTAAAGACGAACGCCAATACCTGGGCGACCGCATTGTACAAGGCCGCCGGAATCTCCCGGTCTACCGGTACATGAGCAAACAGAGCCCGAGCCAATGGTGGCGCCACAATCTGCGGCACTCCGCTTTCCATCGCGATAGCGCGAATACGCAGCGCAATGTGATCCGCCCCTTTGGCGATTACGATCGGCGCCTGTAAATCGCCGTTCTGATAGCTCAGCGCAACCGAATAGTGAGTCGGATTGTTTATCACGACATCGGCAGCCGGCACCCTCGCCATCATCCGGGCGCTGCCGATATCTCGCTGCCGCTGACGACGGTGCGCTTTCTGATGAGGATCACCATCAGTTTCCTTTTGCTCCTGACGGGCCTCCTGGAAAGTCATTTTCAGTTCGGTTCGATGCCGAAAAAACTGCATCGGCACATCGATAAAAGCGGCCAATACCAGGAGCAGAATCAACCAGGCAGCACCGTAAACAATCAGATCCGGCGCCTGCGACATTGCGGTCGGGAGCGGCAGGCGAATGAGATGAGTGAAATCCTGGAAACTGCCCTTCACATACCAGCCGCCAATTACCGTCAGCAACCCAACAATACCGGCGATCTTCGCGGAATCAGCCAGGTGCCCTCTCGAGACAATCCTCTTGATACCGCTGAGCGGGCTCATTCGTTCCCACTTGGGCTGCAATGGTTTCGGGGTCAGAACCAGCCCACCGGGAACTACTGCCGCGAATATGGCGGCAATCATGCCGACCAGGGCGACGGGATAAACCAACTCCAATCCGAGCAGACTGAGTGCGCCCAGTTGAACCAGCATGCCGCCGGAGGTCTCACCAGCACCTGCGTCGAACGTCATTCCCCGGGACACAAGCAAGACAGCGCGCGACTGCATGAAATCACCCATGGCGACCAGAGTCGTAAAGGTGCAGCCCATAATCAGCACATGCCCGAAGTCACGCGAACGCGCTACCTGCCCGTCAGTACGGGCTTTGGCGAGTTTGCGTTCCGAAGCGGGTAAGCGCTTATCTTCGCGGCTGTTTGATTGCTCTGACATAAAACACAGGAGAGGACAAAGTAACGTTCATTATTAGTCGTTCGCTATATAAAAAAGCGCTAATCAACCAGGGTTGAGCAGCGCTTTTCAATGCTGTAGGCGTTCTGGACATACCCAACGGCCATTGCGCGATTGTTTCTCTAGGCTTCTGCCTCAATCACCGCGCTTTTATAGATACCGCACCCGACATAAAGCGAATCCACTTTAACCACGTAAGACATCTTGGCCTGCGTCAGTCCGGTCTGAGGGTTCTGAATGTCATACTCAACCCAACCCGGTTCGACTTCGGCCTGGTCAACGATGCTTCTAAACAAACCTTCGCCGTCTACCCCCTTCAGATCATGCACACTTGTGCCGACCCGGTCCGGACTGCCGCCAAAAGCAACATATTCACCCGCCGGGTTAAACGCAAAGACGTACATATCGCGATCATAGAAATGATTCTGTGGATTAGTCAGCTCGTGGGTGTAAGCCTCTTTACTAACCCGCTTGCGCAACTCAAGAGCCTTCTCGACGAATTGAAGCGCCTCATCAGCCGTGCCTTGTTGTAACTGAAACGAGGAGACCGCATCGGCAAGAGTCGAAGCCCGTTCAGACAGATTGCTGGCCTGCTCAGTGGCTCGCTCAACCATCTGAGAGTTCCGCTGAGTAATCCCGTCAATTGAGCTGAGCGACGAAGAAACCTCGACGAGTCCGTCGCTCTGCTCTGAGCTGGCAGCCGAAATCAACGACATATTGCCGGCCACAGATCGAACACCAGCCACGATTTGCTCCATATTCCCGCCAAGTGAGCGAATCTGCTCCATACTTCCCTCTACCTGGTGGACCGACGCTTCAATGAGATCCCTGACCTCCTTGGAAGCAGCACTCGATCGCTGCGCCAGCGTTCTTACCTCGTCGGCTACAACCGCAAAACCCCGGCCTTGCTCGCCAGCCCGAGCTGCCTCAACCGCCGCGTTCAATGCTAGGACATTAGTCTGAAAGGCGATGCTGTCGATTGTGCTGATGATTTCATTCATGCGCACAGCACTTTGTTGAATAACTTCAACAGACTTAATTGCGCTTTCCATTGCGCTCCCGCCTACCTCAGCGAGGCTACGCACATCGACGGCTTGTCGATCCGAATCACTGGCTGTTTCTGCATTCTGACTAACAGTCGTGGCAAGTTCATGAACGCTTGCTGCGGTCCGCTCAACATTCTCCGCCTGTTGTTCAGTTCGCTCAGCCAACTCACGGTTGCCGAGTGTTAGCCGCTGACCTGAATACGAAACCAGAGCGGCATTGCTGCGAATCTCCGCCACCATCATCGACAACTGATTGATCATTCGCTGCAGCAGACGACTCATGTCGCCCATCTCGTCTTTGCTCTTCAGGTTGATTTTCGTCCGTAAGTCCCCTTTTGCAGCACCAGCCATCGCAGCCGTCAGGCTTTGAAAGTCAGCAAAGAAACTGCGATAGAACGAATGAATCAAATAGCCCAGCAATGCAATAGTCAAACTGATTGCGCCATAGATAAACCACTGCCATTGCTTTAAGGAATTGACTTGCTCCAAGACCAGCCCTTCAAGGCGAGCCTCGACCGCATGCTGAAAGCTTGCAATAGCCTCAATTGTTTTGGTACCGGCATTGAAAAACTCGTTGGCACCCACTTTTCCTGATTCGGTTGAAGCCAGGCGAGTTAACGAACTGAACCGATCAATCGCCTTTCTCGCAGTATTAGACGACTCGAAACTCTCGTTGTGCTTGGCTAGCAGCGCTTCGGCGAAATTGATATCGCTCTTAAGATGGGAAATCTGACGTATCAGATCCGCGGTCTCCGGCGGCTTACCTGGCGACGAAGCGGCCCTGGCCAGCTGACCGGAAACCAGGCCGCGTGCCTGGCCAATAACTTCAGCCCATTGGTTGAACTCAACAATCAGAAGGTTCGCCAGTATCGACCTCACCGGATTGAAGTCGTGAGCCAGGTGAGTCTTTTGCCCGACCAGAAAAGCCAGTTGCTCCAGCGAACTGACTAGATCCGTATGGGCCATGAATGACTCGTCTGCATCGGCTGGCGTCTGCTTGGAGATGAAATTGGTTTTCTCCAGAATCTCGATCCACTTCGGATCACGTTCTAGCGCGCTCTTTTTGAGCACATCGGCAAGATCCAGACTTTGCTGATGGATCAGCCCATCTATAGAAGCCAGGCGAGCGGCTGCGCCCGGCGACCCGGCCAGGACCAGTTGATGGGTTCCCCTATGCTTTTGAACCAGGGTAATTAGCTCCGACACCCTCACCACTTCAGTCGTGCCGATCAACTTATGATTCATGGTCTTGAGTTCTGCGCCCATCCGCTGAATCACGGCCGACGAAATAAGCAGTGTGGGGATCAACACCAATGCGCTAAGCAAAGCGAGCTTCGTGCGCAACTTGAGTCGACGCATCAAAGAGACGCCAAAATTCAGTTTTCCGCTAACTGACATAATTAGTATCCGTATTCACGCCAAGCGGCCGGTCGCCTGAGACCGCTGAGCTACTGAAGAAGTAGTTGTCAACTGCGACAATACTTAGCGTCGTGCAAAGCCAGCGGGCGATAAGAGGTGGATTTTCCGGGAACTTCCGCTGGAATTTACCGATTTGACCGGTTCTCCCGGATGCGAAACGCCCTTGCTACCCAGCAGGCTGAGCGGCTTACTCATATTCGGCGTCGTAGTCTTCTTCAGATTCTTCTTCGAGATCCGAAAATTCCGGACTTTCAATCAACGCGCCCGCCGCTTCGTCAGTCAGAACGACGATTGCAATGCGCCGGTTCGTCGCGCTACGGGTGTCATTTTTGTCCAGCGGAACGGCTGACGCCATACCGACGACCCGAAGGATCTTGCCTTCATCCATGCCGCCATTGATTAGCTCACGGCGAGAGGAGTTGGCCCGCTCAGCTGACAGTTCCCAGTTTGAATAAGCCCGTTGCCCCGAAGAAAACGGCCGGGAATCGGTATGCCCGGACAGCGAGACACGGTTATCCACTTCGTTGAGCACGGCGCCAATACTTCGCAGAAGGTCCCGCATATACCCTTCCACCCGCGCACTGCCACTGGCGAACATGGGACGCTTCTGATCATCCACAATCTGAATTCGGAGACCTTCCGGAATCCGGTCCATTCGGATCTGATCTTTCAGCCCGGTAAGCTCCGGCGAGTTCTCCAACACCAGAGCGACCTTCTGTTTTAATCCCTTCAGCCGCTGACCTTCAAGGCGCTTACTGTCATTGGACATGGCATGGGGGTTTTCAGTTCGGGTACGCGGATCAATATCGCCCCGCTTCACGTTACCGGCGCTGCGGGTCAGATCCTGGCCGCCGCCCTTAATAACACTACTGCTGTTACCTGCTCCATCTCCCCCCATCAACGCCACCTTCAAAGGGGTGTTGAACACATCGCTAATACCGTTCAGATCGCCTTTCGCGGTAGATCCCAGCAACCACATGAGCAGAAAGAACGCCATCATGGCAGTCACGAAGTCGGCATAGGCAATCTTCCAGGCGCCACCATGATGCCCATGACCGCCTTTCTTGATCTTCTTGACAATAATGGGTTGAATTTTCTTGTCAGCGGCAGCCATCTATCAGGCCTTCTTCTGTTTGACGTGCTCTTCCAGCTCCGAGAACGACGGGCGCTCTGTCGAGAAGAGGATCTTTCGGCCAAACTCAATGGCAATCTGTGGCGCGTAGCCCTGCATGCTGGCCAACAAGGTAATCTTGACGCACTCAAGTTCCTTCGAGGATTCTTCGATCTTCTGAGCAAGCAGGCTCGCAAGCGGACTCACAAAACCGTAAGCCATAAGAATTCCCAGGAATGTCCCGACCAGCGCGCCCGCAATCAACATACCAAGCACCGCCGGCGCCGCCCCCACTGATGCCATAGTTTTAACCACACCCAGCACCGCTGCAACGATTCCGAATGCAGGCAGGCCATCCCCGACACCTTGAATCGCGGCCTGGGGAGCATGAGCCTCCTGGTGATGCGTTTCAATTTCGCTGTCCATCAGGTTTTCAATTTCGTGGGCATTCAGGTTGCCCGAGACCATCATCCGCAGATAGTCAGTAATGAATTCCATCAGGTGATGGTCGTTCACTATGTTCGGAAAATTCGCGAACAGCGGACTGTCGTGGGGTGCCTCGACATCCCCTTCAATCGACATCAATCCTTCTTTCCTGGCTTTCTGCAAAACCTCATACAACAGGCTGAGCAGCTCCATATACCTGTCTTTGGTGTATTTGGAGCCAGACAGCAACACGGGAATCGACTTAAAGACGGACTTGACCGTCTTGCCGTTGTTCGAGACAAAGAACGCCCCGATCGCTGAACCGCCAATAATGAACAGCTCAACCGGTGCTGCCTTCAGGATGACGCCGAACTTTCCGCCGGCCAGCCAATAGCCGCCAAAAACGGCAACAAAAACAATCACGTATCCAATAATGACAAACATGCTGGCTTATTCTCGGTGCGCAAAACAGATTAAATTGAAGAAGAATGTCGCAATCATTCGAACAACTATGACACCGGCCCGCGTTCGGCAGTAATGCAAACAGCCGGGATTAACCCGGCTGTTCTCTTCTCTGGAAAACCGGCCGCCGACATTCAATCAATGAATAGCACCACGGCGACGGCCTTTGCCAGCTCGGGCGGGCGGCTGACAAAGCCCGCAGACATACGACTTGTCGAGCTCATAGGCGTGAGTGACAAACCGGCCATGGCATTTAGTACACTCGGTACTCGACAACATGCCGGCATCCACAAACTTAATTAGGCGCCAGGCTCGGGTAACCGAAAGAATCGGCTCGATGCCAGTCATCTCGATTTCTTCCAGATACAGCTTGTACGACTTGACGATTGCCTCGACATCATCGATTTCAGCTGACTTGATCAGAAATTCGTAAATATTCAGGAACAGGCTTGAATGAATATTCGGTTGCCAGGTCATAAACCAATCGGTCGAGAACGGGAGTTGCCCTTTAGACGGTGAACGTCCGGCGACTTCCTTATAGAGTTTTAGCAGGCGTTCATAAGGCAGCTCGGTTTCCGCCTGCAATACCTGCAAGCGTGCTCCCAGGTTAATGAGCTGAATCGCGCGTTGCATCTGACGATTGTCTTCCAGTAGGCTGCGCGTTTTCATTCTACTGTCTCCGCATGTTTGCCTGCCATCAGGATACGAGCATGCAACCGTTCAGCAGACTTCTCTCCCGCAAGACTATCGCTACGGGCATGATCCGACAGCAAGTCCCAAATGGTTTCGTCCTGCACTCTTAACCGACACATCATTGCGCCACCCGATGCGACCTTCAACAACTGGCTGGGCTTTAGCGCATCGATCAGATCAGCAACCGGTTCGCTAATGCCAAGTCGGTAAAGTGCGCTGACGCGATCGGTGCGAATCATCTGTTGAGCCAGTATTAAATAAGAGAGGTTTATCTCGGCAATTTCATTTGCCATTGATTGTTCGGTACGCATTCTTAACTCCAGGTGGAAGGTTTTGCCGTGCGGCTTGTTTTCGAGTGAGTTAAGTGTTGCGTAATGTGAGTGCGGAAAAAATCGGAATAACTCCGTTCTGCGATCAGGAGTTTTGCTTAGTGCGCCTAAGGTTTTTCCCTACGTTGGCGAAGCGCAACCCCTTAAGCGACCGTCTGTCAGTAAAAGTTGGCCGTCGGCTAAAGCCGCGCCTGACAGCGCCGATAACTGAGCCAACGGGACGTTCCCGTAAACCGCAAGCCAGCAGTACGGCGAACGGACCCTACCCTGACCGTCTAAGCTCAGAGGGCTGACGGAACTGCGGTCTATAGATCGCAAAGCAATGATCTAAGGAGTAATCCAGATGGCACAAACTATCAACACCAACGTCATGTCGCTCAACTCGCAGCGAAACCTCAATCAGACGAACAATCTGATGGCAACGTCCATTCAGCGTTTGTCAACCGGCCTGCGGGTTAACAGCGCCAAAGACGACGCCGCCGGCTTGGCAATTGCCGAGCGGATGAGTTCTCAGATTCGCGGCATGAACGTCGCGATGCGCAATGCTAACGACGGAATCTCTCTCGCGCAGACCGCTGAAGGCGCTTTGGGCAAAGTCAGCGATATGGCTCAACGCATGCGTGAACTGGCAGTTCAGTCAGCTAACGTGACTAACGACGCCACTGACCGGGCAGCACTCGACCTGGAATTCCAGGAGCTCGGCGCTGAGATCACACGAACCATTGCCGGCACCGAATTCAACGGTTTGAACATCACCGCAGGCGATGCCGGTGATCTGGTGTTCCAGATCGGCTCCGGAACCACCGCAAATGACACGATTACCGTCACCACAAAAGACATGAGCGCCGAAGCCGGCATTACCGACGTCACCGGTGGAAATATCACCACGGTCGATGACTCGACCACAGCGATGGACAATATCGACTCGCTGCTTACCCTGGTCAACACTGAGCGAGCCACTTACGGTGCAACCCAAAACCGGTTCGAAGCGGTTGTCTCAACTCTGGAAATCGCCTCTGAGAACCAGTCTGCCGCACGAGGCCGGATCATGGACGCTGACTTCGCATCAGAGACGGCCAATATGACCCGCGCCCAGGTCTTGCAGCAAGCTGGTACGGCTATGTTGTCACAGGCAAATTCAGCACCGCAGAACGTGTTGTCGCTGCTGCGCTAATAAGAACAGCAAGTTCGGGCCGAAGTCTGGCCCCTCTGGACCCGCTCGCCGGAAACGGCTAGCGGGTCTGTTGCTTTGGCCGGATATGCCAGGTTAATTTGCCGTTTATCGACCGACCAGTGACCTAAAGTCGCTCCTACGATTGGTGGAACTTCAATTGTTTCCGCAAGGAGCTTCGAGATGTCCCAGGTCATTAACACTAACTTGCCATCGCTTAACGCGCAGCGAAACCTCAATGGCACAAATCTGCAAATGGCCGTGGCCATCCAGCGCCTATCGTCAGGCTTGCGCGTCAACAGTGCCAAAGACGACGCCGCCGGACTGGCGATCGCCGAGCGCATGAATTCCCAGGTTCGCGGCATGAACGTAGCGATCCGAAACTCCAATGACGGCATTTCGATGGCCCAGGTCGCAGAAGGCGCACTTGGTAAAGTCAGCGACATGTTGCAACGGATGCGCGAACTCGCCGTCCAGGCAGCTAACGCCACCAACGGCGATAGCGACCGGAAAAACCTGGATTCAGAATATCAGCAACTGGCTGACGAAATCACCCGTACGATCACTGGCGCAAAATTCAACGGCGCGGAAGTTCTTGCCGCCGGCTCAGGGGATAAAGTATTTCAGATTGGTCCTGGCACTACCGCTCAGGATACGTTTACCATCGAGGCCGGTGACTTCACTGCCAAGACCGAATTTACCGATGTCATGAACGGCAATGTTCTTGATGTGGACAATTCAACCGACTCAATGGATAACATTGACGCCTTGTTGACTGAAGTCAATGCCGAACGGGCAACCTGGGGTGCAGCACAGAATCGGTTTGAAGCCATTATTGCAAACCTTCAGATTTCGGTCGAGAGTCAGTCTGCTGCCCGCAGCCGGATTATGGACGCTGACTATGCAGCGGAGACTGCCGCATTAACCCGGACGCAGGTGTTGCAACAAGCTGGAACGGCGATGCTGGCGCAAGCGAACCAATTGCCGCAAAACGTCCTGCAATTGCTCGGTTAGAGAATTAAAGTATTTCGGTGAGATGTCGATAGAGACCTATGGCTACCTCTCCCTTATCTGCGAATAATTCGATCGATGTCCGCAGCATCGTCAGTGCGCTCATGGATGTTGAGCGCCAACCGCTGAACCGGCTCGAGACCCGCGCGCAAGGACTACGAAGCACGATTTCAGAATTCGGACGCCTGCAAAGCAGCATGGATGCATTGAAAACAGCCGCCGAGGGCCTAAGCGACGCCGACACCTGGATTGCCGCTACCGCCACCAGTGCGGACGACACTGCTGTGGAAATAGCCGCGACTGAGGGGGCTCTTCAGGGGAACTATTCGGTCAAGGTCAATCAGCTCGCATCCCATCAGACGATTGTCAGCGATGCGGCTGAAACAAAAGAGTCGATTATCGGCGGCGGTACACTCAGTATCCAGCTGGGGACTAATGATGGTGGGTTTACTGCCGACCCGGAACGTGATGCAGTCACGATTACCGTCCCGGCAGGTGCCACGCTGGCAGAGCTGAGCGACGCCATCAATGCTTCCGACAGTGGCGTCGGGGCTTCGCTGGTTACTGACGCCGAGGGCACGCGAATCATGATCCGCAGTAGCGAAAGCGGCAAGGAGCAAGCCTTCCAGATCACCGGCACCACTGATGGCACCGGCGAGGGTCAGTCCCTGGCAGATCTTTCCTACACCGTCGGCCAAACGGGTGGCCTGGTAACCGCTACCCAGCAAGCGGCGAACGCAGAATTCGAACTCAACGGGCTGGCGCTGGAAAGCGCTACCAACACGCCCGATGAAGTACTTGAAAACGTTTCGCTCACACTTAGAAAGACCACGACCGATCCGGTCGAAGTCGATATTGCCAGCGACAGCGAATCCATCCGGACCAAGCTCGACGCGTTCATTGCAGCCTACAATGAAACGAATTCACTGATTAGAACGCAAACCGGCTACAACGCGGAAACCAATACGGGTGGCCCCCTGCAGGGCAACCGCATGGTAATCCTGAGTCAAAACAAGCTCCGCGAGACACTGACCGGAAGCATGACGCCGGCTGAAGGCGAAGAAGCCGGCAGATTTTCAAGGTTGACCGACATTGGCATTGAAATCGGTCGCGACGGTTCGCTTTCGCTAAACGAGTCACGGTTCGAAGTAGCTGCCGTAAATACCAGTGATCTTAGCGACCTGTTCTCCGCCCGTGGCATCGGCGACGCCAGCGACGGCTTTGCCCGGCAACTGGTGGACGATCTGTCCAATCTGCTGGACACAGACGGAGCGGTCGGCGGAGCGACTGACTCACTGCGTGACCGTGAGAGAGATCTGACCGACCAACAAGATGCTCTTGAACGCCGACTCGAAGAAATTGAAACCCGTCTGACTCGGCAATATACGAATCTCGATGCGAATCTTGCCATCCTGGCCAACTCCCTGACCCAGGTCAGCCGCCTTGGCTAAAGTCCCTGCCTGACTATGGCACGAAAGACTGAGACAAACCAAAGCCGGCAATGCCGGCTTTTTCTGTAATGACGCCTGCATTGCCGCCTATCGGTACCAGACAAATGCCCGGCAATAGATTGCCATATTTAGGGGTAGCCCATTAAAGCCCAGACGAGTGAAGCCGATATCTAAGGTGTCATTAGCTTGTCCGGTGTTTTCTCATGTTTGGTCCTCAAAACAACCCAGCCAGTATGTATGCCAAAGTCAATGTTGACACTGGCGTGTCCCAGGCCGACCCGCATCGACTGATCGACTTGCTATTTCAACGTGCGCAGGACTTGCTTGCCACAGCAGACAACGCCATTGCGACCGGTGACGTGGCAACCAAAGGTGAGTCATTAACCAAGGTGATCCGAATCCTTGATGAAGGCCTGCGAGCCGCGCTTGATCCGAGCGCTGGCGAGATCGCAGAGAATCTACACTCTCTCTACACCTACTGCCTGAACAAGTTGCTCGTCGCCAATCGCGACAGTGACGTGGACGCCATCGAAGAAGTACGCAAGATTCTTGCTGAGATTCACGACGGTTGGCAAGCCATCGCCCCTGGGGCGGCCAAGCCACAGGCAGTGGCTCGATGAACAAAACGGCAATCACTATGGGTCAATACCGGGCAGTCCTGGCGGCTGCCGAGCAAATGCTCGGATATGCGAGGCGCAACGCCTGGGGTGATGTCTCCAAGACGGCGATTGCCATTGGCGGGTTAACCAACCGACTGCGCTCGGTTGATCCAGAGAGCTTTGACTCCGAAGCAGCCCGGCAAGAACGACTCAAGATCCTGACGCGTCTGGTTGAAATTGATGGCGAAGTCCGCTCTCTGCGAGATCCCTGGGTTGCCAACCTCGATCAGATGCTTGCTCCCTCCACTCACCGTCGCTACAGCAACCCAATGGGGTCCGCTGGCGCAGACGGCGAGTAAACCACGAATTGCTGGCCCACTATGACCACGTCCGATTCGATTCCTCAGTATCTTCCCGAAGAAGACGTTGAGAAGCTTGCCGAATTTCGCCTGACTGAAACCAAGTCAATTCGCCGTCTGCTTACAGAAGTAGTAAACGCGGATGCACTCGTATCGCTGTACTCCGACGAAGATCCCAACGTGTTCATCGTCAGTCGCATGGTGTCGATAAACGAAACGGAACTGGAACTCGAGATTCGCACCGAGCCCGCGCGCCGCGAAGATGTTCTTCGCCACGGTCATTGCACAGTGGTTGGTTTCATGGATCATGTCAAAGTCCAGTTTGACGCCACTTTCATTGATGCTGACCCTAATATCAGCATCGTGCGCTGCACGATTCCTGAACTGATCTTCCGTATCCAGCGGCGCTCGGCTTATCGCGTTCGCCCCCCAATAGGACAACCAGGGCATGTTGTCGTTCGAGACGCGCCCGGCGAGGAAGATGTTTACGAAATAATGGACATCAGCGCGACCGGTTTATCGTTTCGCCGACTCGCTAACGACAGGGAGTTTCAGGTGGGAGACCTTCTGGAGCACTCTCGAATGGAACTTGGCCCCCGGGTCCCCGTCCCTTGTACCTTGCATGTTCGAGCAATCATTCAACTACAACGGGTTACCGGCATGCCGGCAGCATGGCGAGTCGGTTGCGAATTTGTCAATATGCCTGCCGAAATCGAACGGACGGTGCAGGTTTATGTGCAGGATGTAGAGCGAGCAATCCGCAGGACCCGGCGAACCTGAGCTCAGACGGTTCTTCAGACCTGCATATTCATGATGTCGGTATAGGCCGATACCAGACGGTTTCTGACGGTCAATGCTGCCTGGAACGCCACTTGCGACTTCTGCATGGAAACCATTGTCTGCTCCAGCGAGACACTTGGATCGCCACGCTGGAAGGATTCCTGCAAGTTGCTGGTGGCCTCCTGCATCTCCGTCACTTCACTAAGCGCCTTGTTCAGCGCCGATCCGAAGCTTGCACCCGCTGACTCACCTACCGCATCGGCCGGTGCCTTGCGGGTCTTGGCTGCCGCATCCAGTGCGGCTTTAAGCTGATCAATTGAGTTGATATCCATGAGTCGGGGCTGTCATCGTTTGAACGATTATGTGCCTTTCAACCACCCGCCACCTTGAAATAAGCGGGTAATAGTCCTGCTAATTTGACGGCTCGGGCCCTCAAGTTTTTAGCAGAATGGCGAGATGATTGATTTTCTCTCCAAGCAGGACCTCGTTAATGTCTGACGCAGCGCTGGCCGCACCTCCCAGCATGATTCCCGAAACGCTTAAACCGCGACTACTGCTGGCGGCCGGCATCGTTGCGCTTACAGCCATCATCGCCTGGTCGTTTATAAATCTTCAGGAAAAGCCGTATCGGGTTCTGTTTGCCAACTTGTCAGACCGCGACGGCGGCGCAATTATTGCGGCCTTGTCCAAGCGTAACGTTCCCTACAAGTTCGCGGCAGGCGGCGATGCGATCCTTGTCCCTGCCGATGAGGTCCATAGCGCCCGCCTGGAACTTGCCTCGGAGGGCCTGCCACGAGGTGGTTCAACCGGATTCGAAATCATGGACGCCCCTCGCTTCGGGATGACTCAGTTTCAGGAAAGGCTAAGCTATCAACGCGGCCTGCAAGGTGAGTTAACTCGCTCCATTGAGTCGCTTGGAGCTGTGCAGTCAGCGCGGGTTCATCTGGCCATTCCGCAAAGTGGTGGCTTTCTCAGAGGCAGACAGAAGCCGTCCGCCTCGGTTCTGGTCACACTTAACCCCGGGCATGTCCTGGGGCGCAATCAGACGGCCGGCATCGTTCATCTGGTCGCAGCGTCGATCTCACGTCTCAGCCCGGCTGACGTTAAAGTCATTGATCAGAACGGGTCGTTGCTGTCGGCAACCGCTGACGACAAAGATCTACCTGATGCGGCACAACTTGCCTACTCAAGGCAGGTTGAACAATCGCTGAGTGACAGAATAACCGAACTACTAGAGGCTGTTGTCGGACGCGACAATGTTCGCGCCAGGGTCACCGCCGATCTCGATTTCAGCCTGAGTCAGGCAACAGATGAGACTTATCGCCCCAATCAGGAGCTTAACAACGCGGCAATCCGAAGCCAGCAACTGAGCGGGTCAGCAGCGAACAAACTGCTCAACGCACAGGGAATCCCAGGTGCGCTGACCAATCAGCCCGCAGCCGATCCGGTCGCGCCGATTAACGGCGAAGCCCAGGTCCCGGCCGCGGCAGAGCGTAATGCCAACAACCCAGGCGCCGCTCAGAACAACGGCGAAGCCATTACTAACTACGAAGTCGATAAATCGACCCGGGTCACCCGGAACGTACCGGGCGCAATACGTCGATTGACAGCCGCTGTCGTTGTCAACCACCGCCGTTCTGTCGATGAAGAAGGTGTGGTTACCTACACGCCGCTAAGCGGCGAAGAGCTGGAGAAGATGAATGCGCTGGTTCGTGAGGCAATCGGCTTCTCTGCCGAACGCGGAGATTCGATCAACATCATGAACAGCCCATTCACCGAGGAGGTTGTTCCTGAAGTGGTTGAAGTGCCACTCTGGAAAGATCCGCAAGTCATCAGTTGGGCAACCGATATTGCCCGGCACCTGGGCATTGCCTTGCTCGGGCTGGTCGTTGTCTTCAAAGTCATCAAACCGGCGCTGGCAGCGGTAGTGGCGAAACCTGCTGAACAACTGGAAAACGAGGCACAGGCTACGGGCGGCTCGAGCGGATTGGTTGATACCGTTGTCGCAGATGATGTTGAACTGGCCAACCCGGAAGAGCAGGCCCGACTCGAATTACAGCAACGCCGCGATGAAACACTTCGCCTGGCCCGCGAAAATCCGAAAGCGGTGGCCAACATTGTCCGGGAATGGGTCTCTGAAGATGAATAATTACGAGATCGTCCATGGCTGATGAAAACGATCGCCTGACCGACGCCGCCGTCTTGTTGATGGGCATGGGGGCAGACGCTGCTGCCCGCGTGATTCGGGAACTATCCCCGAAAGAAGCGCAACGCCTGGGCGAAAAGATTGCATCACTACGCACAACGCGGGCAGACGACGTCACTGAAGTCCTGGATCGGCTCGAGGAACAACTCGCAGAGACGGATTACCTGATCGAGGACACGGACGAATATGTCCGATCGGTCTTCAAGCAAGGCCTGGGGGATACCCGCGCGAGCCTGGTAATCGAGCGAATTCTGGAGACCGGAGAAGTCCCCGGGATTGAAAACCTAAAATGGATGGACGCCAAAGACATTGCCAAACTGATCAGCCAGGAACACCCTCAGGTCATCGCCTCAATTCTGGTCCAGCTGGAGAGAGATCAAGCCTCCCAGGCCCTGATGGCACTTGAGGAAGGACAGCGCAATCAGGTCATCCTGCGAATTTCGACAATGGACGGCATTCAGCCCGCAGCCATCGAAGAACTCAACGTCGTGCTCGAAAAACTGCTGGCATCCAAACCTGCGGGACAGGACAAAGTGCTTGGCGGCCCCAAGACTACTGCCGAGTTGCTCAACTTGCTGGGCTCAGGTAATGACCGAGTCGTCCTTGACTGGCTTCAGGAGCAAGACGCCGAACTGGCGCAGGAAATTGGCGACCAGATGTTTATCTTTGGTGACTTGATGAACCTGGACGACAAAGCAATTCAGCTGGTGCTTCGCGAACTGCAGACCGAATCGCTTATTCTTGCGCTAAAAGGTGCAGAGCCGGACTTGCGCGAAAAAGTTTTCAAGAACATGAGTCAGCGGGCAGCCGAGAGTTTGCGTGAAGATCTGGACTCCCGTGGGCCGGTAAAAATCGCCGATGTCGAATCTGAGCAAAAGGAAATTCTAAAAGCCGTCAAACGATTGGCCGAGGAAGGTCAGATCACACTTGGGTCCAGCGGCGGAGATGACTCCTATGTTTGATCGGCGTCGCGCCGGGTCAGGCAAGGTCACCCCCGGCGAACAAATTAGCGAGGCCCGGCGCATCCCGATTCCCTCCCTCGGGGAAGCCCACGAGCACAATGCCCGCAAACGGCCGGATCGCCGCGATAATGAAGAACACCGGGCGATGTTCGAGAAAGGCCTGCAAACCGGACTGGCTCGTGGCCGCCAGGAAGGTGCCGCCGCAGCCCGCCAGCGCTGTGAAGACGAAGCCCGTGAAACCGCACAGGCTGCTGGCGGCTATGCTGCCGAGCGCCTGGCCCGCATGATCGAACAGTTCGAAGCCGATTTCAACGCAATGGAAACCGCGCTCGCTGATAAGACGCTCGATCTGGCCGTAACGATAGCGCGGAGGGTTTTGTTCAATCATATTGAAGTGGACAAGACAGCTCTGGAGCCAGTCGTTCGCGAGTGTCTTGTGGCCTTGGGCGCCGAGGCCACTCAGGCGAACCTGCATCTACACCCTGACGACCTGGAATTACTGGAAAATCAGTTTTCCGCTGACATCCAGCCTCCCCTCAAATTAAGCGCCGATGCCACGATTACCCCGGGGGGCTGTCGTCTGACAACCGCGCAGTCCCTGATTGACGGAAGCCTCGAGACTCGCTGGGAGCGGGCACTGAAAGCGATGGGAATCTCGGCCCCCCTGGAACCGGAGGCTGACTCATGAGCCGCCAGGCTAAATGGGCCGAACTACTGGACAACGCCCAAACGCTGGCGGGTGAAGCGCACCCCTTACATGTTCGCGGGCGTCTCGCCCGGGTCTCGGGCATGACGGTAGAAGCACGCGGCATTCGACTTCCGGTCGGTAGCGTCTGCAATATCGAAGCCGATGAACTCGGCGCCATCGATGCCGAAGTGCTGGGTTTCAACGAAGGCCACCTAATGCTGATGCCGACCCAATCCACCAACGGTCTGTCACCAGGTGTCCCTGTCGCAGCACTGGAGCCAGCCGTTCGCCGGCCCCGTCTCGGTCACCCGTCGCACGGCTGGAACCGCCGCTCGGACCAGTCCCGACACCTGCCCATCGGCCCCGGTCTGCTCGGGCGAATAGTCGATGCAACCGGCGCCGCCATGGACCATCAGGGAGAGTTGGCCCAGACGCAGAACAAACCTATCCGCGGACGTCAGATCAACGCGATGGACAGAACGCCAATCAAGTCGGCGCTGGACACCGGCGTGCGGGCGATCAATTCCATGCTGACCGTCGGACGGGGCCAGCGGATCGGATTGTTTGCCGGTGCTGGCGTGGGTAAGAGCATCCTGCTTGGCATGATGGCCAGAAACACCGATGCCGACATCGTCGTGGTCGGACTTATCGGTGAGCGAGGCCGGGAAGTTCGTGAGTTTGTCGATGAAATCCTCGGCGCCTCCGGCCGACAGCGAGCGGCAGTGGTTGTGGCGCCGGCTGACGAACCACCGCTTCTGAAAATACAAGCCGCCGAATACGCTTGCGCAATCGCCGAATATTTTCGTGATCAAGGGCTCAATGTCCTGCTCCTGATGGACTCATTGACGCGCTACGCAATGGCTTTGCGTGAAGTTAGCCTGGCCATGGGAGAGGCCCCGGCAACCCGAGGGTATCCGGCATCAGTCTTTACCCGCCTGCCACAACTGGTTGAACGGGCTGGTAACAGTACTGCCGCAAACGGGTCAATTACCGCGCTGTATACCGTTTTACTGGAAGGCGATGATCTCAACGATCCGGTGGGTGATTCAGCCCGCTCGCATCTTGACGGCCATATTGTGTTGTCGCGGGAACTCGCGGACTCTGGTCACTTTCCGGCAATTTCAATTGACTCATCAGTTTCGCGGGTCATGCCGGCTGTGGCCGATACAGAACACCAGCTAGCCGCCCGCTCACTACGTCGTGCCTGGTCTGCTTACCAGCAAAACAGGGAGCTGATTACATTGGGTGCCTATAACCCAGGCTCGGACCCTCTGCTGGATCGGACAATTGCGGCCTGGCCGGATATCGTCGATTTTGTCACGCAGGGCATGGATGACAAATCCGGAATTCTTAATGACATCGAACATTTGAAATCAATCGCGACTTTGCTCGATACCGAACTGGCTCCTCAGGGTCAGGTGGAAGGTGCCGGGCAATGACGATCAAACCCCATATCCTCACGCACCTCGTCGAACAATTCGAACGCAAGCGAAATCTTGAACTGTCAGGTCATGTTCGGATAAAGCGAATGGCGGAACGCGAGAACCAAACGCTGGAGACACTTGAGCACTTTCGCCGCGAAAGACTGGATCAGCGCCGGGACCGGAATCAGCCCGGCACCCATCAAGTTACCGTTGAACAGCAGTCACATGAATCCCGTTTCGATGCGCGCCTGGTCTCGGCAATCAAGACTCAAAGCGAGAAACTCGAGAAGACTCGCGCGCTCAGCGAACAGACTGCGACCGAATTCCGAGAAGCTCAACGCCGCCTGACCGCAATCAATATCCTGCAGGACAGACAAACCCAAAGAGCCCGCCAGGCCAGACTAAGCGCCGACCAGAAACACAACGACGAACTCGCCAGTCAACAGCGTGGTTCAACCGCATCAAACAGGAGTTCCTCATGAGAGAGTCAGTCCAGAGCAATCCCTTCGCCGCACTCACGTCCGGAACGAGTGGCCTCGACCCTTTGAATCCGATCGCCTCTGCAGGGAAAACGACACAGGCCAGATCCGGTGTCGACTTTGCTGCCAGCCTGCTGTCAGCAACACCAGACGCAGAGGCCGACGCTCTTATGGCAGAAAGCGCATTGCTGCCGGACAGTGATACCGATCTGAGCACATCCGCCGACGAAAAACCCGAACTGACTGTGGAATATTTCCCGAAGGCGCATAACGACCGTGGGTTTGCTCATCGCGAATTCACGAACAATCTGGTTGCAGCAGACAAGTTCACTGGTCAACAAGCGACAGCTTCGGATGCAGCCACGGTTACCGAGACCAGCCAGAACCAACAGATTCGTCGCAGGCGACAAGCGCTCACTAATGATTTAGCGGTCCCGGGCAAATCGAAGCGCGCCGAGACGATACCAAAACCCGACCCGGCGGCCGCAAAGCTGGCTTCACGCGCTCAGGTTGTGGCGACACAACCGGTAGCGCCTCAGCTAGGCTCAACCAGACCTGCGGTATCGGACCAGCCGATCACCGCAACCGGAACAAATGATCACCAGAGCGTCAGCCAGCAGAGCGCCCTGGCTGATAACGCAGAGCCGGTTATTGGCACCACCGTTTCGTCTGACAGAGCGGTCGCGAAACCATCGACTACGGACCCGGAGAAAGCTGCCGCGCCCGGCCGCGACCCGGTCGCTGCGCACACCTCACGGGCCGTCAAAGCCGAGGCCCCGGCAGTCAACCACGAACCAGACCAGACGAGCCGTTCTGCTTCCAGGCCCGACGCGGTCGTCGCGCCGACCAATAGCACAGAGCCAACGTTATCGGCCAAAACGGCAACACCAGGCAAGCCTATTGCGCCGGTCACGACACCCGATCCGGCTCAGGCAACTTCCTCACGCGCGAACGCAGCCGAAGTCATCACAGATTCGCAACGAATAAGTGTTCAAACGAGTCCGGTGACACATCCCGGCGCCACTACCAACACATCGCCCGTCAACGCCAGAGCGATCGTTTCCGGTCCGACGACCGGCCCCAGAAGCTCGTCCAGGCCCACAGTCAACCCCACTGCCCCGGTCAAGACAGCCGTGGCGCCGGACCCAGTCACGATGAGCACGGCCGAGCCGGCCGCGGCCGAACCACTGCCCACAAAAAGCAATCGGCGTGCAGACCTGTCAGCTGGGCTACGGCGCAGCTCAACCGCCAGATCTGCTGACCCCAAAACCGAAATAACGGCAGCGAACAGCGTCACAAGCAGGAAATCTGAAGCAATCAAAGTCGTCGCTTCTTCCATTGACAGTATCCAGCAACCGGCTGTCTCCCCAAGCGTGCATGCTGAGCACGTTACCGGCATGAGCAAGGAGATGGAAATACGAAACGGCGCACTCGATACGGCGCCGGAGTTGCCGTCAATAGACCAGCCGCTTGACCCGGAAAACGTCAGCGAGGCGTTTCAGGGTGCGCTTGGGGAACGCTTGATAAGCGCTGTCCGGCAGGATTTGAACCGCGCCGAAATTCGGATCACACCAGAGGAGCTGGGCCCGATCACGATTGAACTGGCCGTTGACGGTGATAGCGCCAGCGTCGTCTTCAGCGCCGACCAGAGTGGCACCCGGTCGGCATTGCAGGATTCATTGCAATCCTTGCGTGAACTTCTGGACAATGAAGGAATTTCGCTTACCGAAGCCAGCGTCAGCGAGCAAAGCAGCTCGCAAACCGGATCTGACGAACGCGAGAGCGGCCAGGATGAACGGCAGGCGTCATCCACCCAAGTGACTGGCGACCCCGATTCAGACAGCGATCAGTCCCGGCCCTATCAGGCACCGGTCCGGCAACAAGGCCTGGTTGACTTATTCGCCTGACAATGATGTTCGGGAATCAGCGGGAAAACCCCTCTTATTCTTGCAATCCAGTCGCTAAAGTCGGGCGGAAAATGGCTTTCACCCTGTAAGACCCGTACTGCCAGGACGCAGTAAGGATGTCGAGAGCCAATTGAACCGGAGTCCCCCATGTCCGACGCGAAACCAGAAGAAGCCGAAGCGGAAGCCCCCAAGAAAAAGGGCAAACTGCTAATCATTATTATTGCTGTCGTCCTGCTTCTGGGCGGAGGCGGTGGTGCTGCCTGGTTCTTCATGAAACCGGCTGACGCCGAAAAGAAGGAAAACGCCGAACACGCTGAAGCCGACGATCAAGCAAAAGACGAAGAAGACGAACAACCGCTGAGACCTCGCAAGAAGAAGAAAGGCGAACCCCCGATCTTCGTTGACATGGAACCGTTTGTTTTCAACCTGCAGGACAACGACCAAGACCGCTTCGCGCAAGTAGGCGTCACGCTGGAAGTGGTTGACGCGGAGGTCGTCGCTGAGATGAAGCTGGTCGAACCTTCGGTGCGAAACGCAGTGTTGCTGCTGATGGGATCGAAGACCAGCAGACAAGTCCGAACAGTCGCCGGAAAGATAAAACTTGGCGAACAGATTGTCGATGCCGCCAACGCGATCATGGCCGGCGAAGAACCACCGCGCATCGTACCAATGCCGGCGAAAAAGAAAAAATCAAGCCGCAAGAAAAAAGACGATCAGCATGATGACGCTCACAAGGAAGCCGATGATCATGCCGGCGACTCCGAGGAAGAGCGTCGCCAGGAGAGTCGGCGCAAGAGACGGGTCAAGTACATTCCCGAGCGCGTCTTGCAAGCCCATTTCAAACAATTCATCGTGCAGTAAGCCGTCGGAGCAGTAGTCTTAACATGGCTGATGAATTTCTCTCGCAAGACGAGGTCGATGCTCTTTTGTCCGGGACAGAGGATGAAGAGCAAGCCGCCGATGCGGACAGCGAAGCGGCACCACCCGACCCTGAGGCGGCAGCGGGGAAGTCGTATGACTTACTCAATCGCGAACGCCTCATTTCGGGCCATATGCCTGCGCTGGAGGCAGCTCATGATCGATTTGGCCGGCAGCTCGGCAATTCGATTTCGGCGTTTCTGCGTCGTCCGAGCGAGATCTCGGTGGGCACCTCCAAAGTACAGCGGTATGCGGATTTCATTGACGCACTGAAGTTGCCGACCTCTTTGACAATCGTGCAGATCAACCCACTGCGGGGCAAGGGGTTAATGGTCTGTGAACCTGATCTGATTTTCGCGCTAATCGAAACAATGTTCGGCGGTGCCGGGAAGCACAGCGCAGAGTTCGAAGGCCGGGAGTTCTCCCCGACCGAACGAAGCGTCGCAAACGCCCTGGTTCGATTGATCACTGAGACGTACCGGCTGGCCTGGCAGGAAGCGTATCCGTTATCGCTGGATCCGGTTCGAACCGAAAGTCAACCGAAGTACGCCGAAGTTGCCGGGCCTGACGATGCGGTTGTGACTTTTCGTTGTCTGATTGATGTGGCCGGTCTGTCTGGGGCGTTTCATCTATGTCTGCCCTACACCACGCTGGACCCGATTCGATCAACGCTGTACTCGACGATCAACAAAGACCAGCTCAATACGGATCCGGTCTGGACGGAAAAGCTTAGCGAACAACTCGAAATTGCGGAAATTGAGCTGGTGGCCAAGCTCGCGAACACTGAACTGACATTCGGCGAGCTGATTAATCTGAGCGCCGGTGACTTTATTGAACTGGACCTGGCAGAACAGGTCGAAATCACGGTAAACGACGTGCCATTCCTGAGCTGCAACTACGGAACCAATCAAGATCATTACGCGGTCAAAGTGGATCGATTTCTGACCCCTGCCGACGAAGTACTACATGGAGTGACACATGACGGAAGCGAATGAAGAGGCTCAAACCGATAACACGGACCCGGTTGACGCTCCCGCTCCCCAGGAACCGGAAACAGCTGACGCGCCGTCAGCGGCGACAGAATCGACCGCTCCGGGCGGCCAGACCAGTAGCGCGACCGAAGTAGAGTCGGTCAGCAGCGCGGACGGATTGTTCCCGGATCTCGCAGATACCGGCCCCGGAGACGGAGGCAATCGCGACATGTCCTTGTTGATGGACATTCCGGTGCAACTAACTGTGGAGCTGGGTCGCAAGCGGGTTCCGATCAAACATGTCTTGCAATTGGCGCAGGGGTCTGTGATCGAACTGGATGCGATGGCCGGTGAACCGATGGATGTTCTGGTTAACGGATGCCTGATCGCGCAAGGCGAAGTCGTCGTGGTCAATGACCGCTTCGGTGTCCGGTTGACGGAAATCGTCACGCCATCCGAACGAATCAAACGGCTCAACCGGAATTAAATCGATGAGCGATACTTTCAGTCCGCTCTGGGCGATTCTGATGCTGGTTCTGGTTGTCGCCTCGGTGCCACTGAGCGTCTGGGTGATCAAGAGACTTCCAGGCTGGCGACCGAGCGCCACCGGAACCATGAGCATCGAAGAGACGCTGAGCCTTGGACCGCGCGAACGACTCGTGATCGTCCAGGTAGCAGACCGCCGACTATTGATCGGTGCCACTGGTCAGGCGATTAACTGCCTGACCGAGCTACCTGCCGGTCAATCGAGCCATTCATCTGACCCCGATGGCCAATCCAACGGCTTCGCCGAACAGCTTCAGCAGGCACGCAATGGCCGATAATGCTGCCCCTTCAGGGCTGACTGTCACCGCGCAGGCCGCGGCCGACGGCGTGACGACTTATTCGGTCTCTATTGAGACCATGATCATCTTTGCCGCGCTTTCGTTTATTCCGGCGCTGATCCTGATGATGACGAGTTTCACCCGCATCGTGATTGTCTTGTCGCTGATGCGCCAGGCACTGGGGCTGCAAACGACTCCGCCGAATCAAGTCATCATCGGCATGTCGTTGTTTCTGACTTTTTTCGTGATGAGTCCGACGCTGGAAAAAATCTACGTCCAGGCCTACCAGCCCTATTCCGCACAGGAGATAAGCCTGGGCGAAGCCACCGCCAAAGCCAGCGCGGAACTACGCGAATTCATGCTGGTTCAAACCCGGCAAGCGGATATTGAGCTGTTTGCCAGCATTGCCGGTGAGCCCGAAGATTCGGGTAACACCGCGATTCCGATGCGCATCATGATTCCCGCTTTTGTCATCAGCGAGCTCAAAACCGCTTTCCAGATTGGCTTTCTGGTGTTTATCCCGTTTCTGGTCATTGATTTGGTTGTCGCCAGCGTGTTGATGTCGATGGGCATGATGATGTTGTCGCCGGTTCTCGTCTCGCTGCCTTTCAAGCTGATGTTGTTCGTTCTTGCCGATGGCTGGCATCTTCTGATCGGCTCCATGGTCGCCAGTTTCGGGCCTGGGGGATAAGCAATGGGAGCAGAATTCGTCCTGAACATCGGTCGTAACGGACTGGAAATGATGATGGTGATCGCGCTGCCATTGCTTGCCGTGGCGCTGGTTATCGGCTTGATCGTCAGCGTGCTGCAGGCGGTGACCCAGATCAACGAAACGACCTTGTCGTTTCTGCCAAAACTGATCGCGCTCGCAGTGGCGTTAGTCGTGGGTGGCCCCTGGTTCATTTCCATGCTGACTGACTATATTCGCCGTACGTTAATGATGATTCCACAAGCGGTACTCGGATAACGCCGGCATGATTTCATTTACCGATGCAACACTGCTGGATCTGGTCGCGAGCATTCTGTTGCCTCTGTTCCGTGTTGCAGGCCTGTTTACAGCGGCGCCGGTGTTGTCGCAACGGTCCACGCCGATGCAGGTGCGGGTCGGACTGGCGTTTATGATTAGTCTGCTGGCTGCCCCCACGATTGAGATGCCCGAGGTTGCCCTGGGTCTGGAGATGTTTCCTCTGATTGCCCACGAAATCATCGTCGGCCTGACACTCGGGTTTATTGCCCGATTGATTTTCGCTGCATTCGAAATCGCCGGCGAGGCAATCGGCCTGCAAATGGGTTTGTCATTTGCCGGATTCTTCGACCCCCAGAGTGGCGCCGCCAATCCGGTCGCCCGAACGATCAATCTGACCGCAATCACTGCATTTGTCATGCTAAACGGTCCAGGCTTGTTGGTCGCGGCGGTAATCGCCAGTTTTAACGTCATTCCAATTGATGCCAGTTTTACCTGGCTTGCGGAAAGTTCCCCTGCGCTGATGGGCACGGCAGTCTTTTCGCTTGCCTTGTCAATTGCGTTGCCGTTCATGATGTTGCTGCTGTTCGTCAACCTTGCACTCGGCATCATGTCGCGGGTCGCTCCTCAGTTCAGCGTTTTCGCCGTGGGCTTTCCGCTCACTATAGGAGTGGGCATGACTTTGCTGACGTTCACAACCCCTCTAATGGACACCGCAATCAATTTGGCGATGGTGCTTCTGGCCGACGCTATGCCTGCCTGATCGGTCAAACTGTCGCATTTATGCCGGTGCGGTCTGGCCGAGGACATCTTATGCGCTGACAAACCCTAAGATAGCGTCATGGCAATGGATCCCGACTCAGTCACAATCAGCCCTCAAGAACCGCTGCGCATCCTGGTGGTTGAAGATGTGGAATCAGATTTTGAATTGCTGGTTGCGACGCTTCAACGTCAGAACATTCAATGCCATTGCAGCCGGGTCGAAACCGAAGTGGCGATGCGGGTCGCTCTGCGTGAGCACCGCTGGGACGCCATCATCTCCGATCACCACCTGCCGGCATTCTCCAGCGAGGCTGCACTACTGGTCCAGCGCGAACTCACTCCCGATCTCCCGTTCATTATTGTGTCTGGCACGATTGGCGAAGACTCGGCCGTTGCGGCCATGCGAGCAGGGGCGGATGACTACCTGATCAAGGGCAGACTCGCCCGACTGGGCGGGGCGCTCAGCAACGCGATTGACGCAGCCCGTTCACGTGCAAAACGTCGTGCCGCCGAGATAGCTCTCGCTCAATCCCGTGAAGACCTGCAGGCATTGTCCTCACATTTGCTGACCGCCGTCGAAGCGGAGCGCAGTTCGATCGCGCGCGATATCCACGACGAAATCGGCAGCGGCCTGACGTCCCTAAAATTTGATATGGCGTTCATAGAGCGCAACGCCGAGTCGGAAGTTGCCAGCCGGGCTGCAGAGTCCAGCGCCCAGATTGCCCTGTTGATGGAGTCTTGCCAACGCCTCATCAAAGAGCTGAGGCCGCCGGTGCTCGACGCCGGCCTGGACGCCGCTTTGAAGTGGCTGGTCAAACGCTTCGACAGCAGTACGGGCGTTACCACCAGTTTCCAGTGCCACCAGAAGCGGGAACGGCTACCCGAGCAACTTGAGTTAGTTTGTTATCGTGCTGTCCAGGAAGCGCTCAACAATGTCGCCAAACATGCTCAGGCCAGCCAGGTTCAGGTAAGCCTGGTGGTCGGCGAGCATGAAGTGTCGCTGGAAGTCAGTGACAATGGCATCGGCTTCGACACAAGCCAAACTGGCAAGCCTGACTCATTCGGCCTGAAAGGAATTGCCGAGCGCGTTCGACAGTTTGACGGCTGGCTCGAAATCGAATCGAACCGAAACCCTCAGCAAGCCGCTTGCGGCACCACTTTGCTGTTGTCTTTGCCAATTGAAGCACCAGAGGCGCCGGACACGGCCCCGGTCAAATGATCAAAATTACGCTTGTTGACGATCATGCCTTGATTCGGCGCGGGCTGCGCGAGACGCTTTGTTCGCAGGGCGACATGGAAGTTGTCGGGGAAGCCGGCGATTACGCGCAATGGCGAGAGCTGTTACGCGGTGCGCCAAGCGACGTGCTCGTGCTTGATTTAAGTCTTCCCGGCAGAAGCGGTATTGAAATCCTGAACTCGCTTCGGGGCGAAAGTAATCCGCCCAAAGTTGTCGTCTTGTCGCAGTACCCCGAAGACCAATATGGCATCAAAGCGCTTAAAGCGGGGGCCATGGCTTATCTCAACAAGTCGGTCGAGCCCGACACCATGATCGAAGCAGTCCGTCAGGTAGCTGCAGGAAGAAAATTCATTACGCCGGAAATCGCGACCGCACTGATGGAAAGCGTCGTCGAAGACCGACCATCGTCACTGCATGACTCACTCTCGGAGCGGGAGCATCAGACCATGCTGTTGATTGCAAAAGGTGAGCGCCTCTCCCAGATGGCCGAAAAACTAAACTTATCCCCAAAAACAGTCAGTGTTTACCGGGCGAGAGTCCTCGAAAAACTGCAAGTCACCAGCAATGCGGAAGTCGCAACCTATGCGATCCGCCACAAACTGATCGACTGAACCCCAAAAGAACACCAAGTGTTGCCCAATCGTGTCTTTGCACGGGCGAAACTGCTCTTCGCGTCGCCTTTCTGGCACACTGGACAAATTGTCGATCAAATTGACGTTTAGTTAATTGCAACCTTCACTACCAGCCAGCCACGAGTCAGCCAGCGCACGATCCCGAGCCATTAAATGGCTCGCTGCGGCGATCGTTTTGTTGGCCATTGGCGCATTAGCCGTGATGCTCTTCGAACAGTTCGGAGCCGCTGCACCCTCCGCTGCGCCCGACTCCCTGCTGGCAGTTGTACTTGCCGCAGCCGTATCCGGCGCCGGTCTGGTCTTGCTGGTCTGGATTCTGGTCTCCGCGACGCGGATCACCCAAAAACAGAACCCGGCATACCAGTTCGCAACGCCTGACAAGACGGTCGAAAATCCAAGCTTGTTCAGCCCGGTCAAAGTCGGAGAGCCTACGGTCCGAGCAACCGACCAGGTGCTCCTGCAGACCCTCACCCGCTCGGGTTACTGGACCAGCAGTGTTGCAGGCGTTTATGCTTCGGTGGATCCTGCCCATGATGACTCCCAACTGCGACTGAAAGAACTGGTGGGCAAATACCGCGAAAGCCTTGCTGCTGATCCGGCAAGCCAGGAACGGGTCGACAAGATCGACCGGCTCGTGGCCGGCCATCAACCTTTCCGGGAAATTCTCTGGCGCTGCCGCTTGCCGACAGGGCAACTACTCAGTCTCAAAGAGAGTGGCATGCCACGCTACGATCACAACGGTCAGTTTGCCGGGTATCACGGGTTTGTTGAAGACATCAGCGCTCAGGCACTTGACCCGGTGCGCACTCAGTTGGTGACTCAGGCACTTGAGGCATTGCCGCTGCCGCTCGCCTTGCTACAACTGGAACCCGGCGCGGCTGAAAACAAGGGCTGGCAATTGGTCTGGGCGAACGCCCCGCTGTCGGATCTAACCGGGCGCAGCCAAATTGAGCTTGCAGACCTGCAACCGCAACAGTGGCTGCTCTGCGCGCCGACAAGCTCAATAGCCGAAGAATCGGCGACCGCTCCGAAGAAGTCTGGCCCGGTACTGACCCGTTTGCTTAATCAAGACCGGACACACCAGGGAAACGGCCTGGTAATAGACCGGTACGGGAGTCGCAAACCCATCTTGCTAACGCTAGAGAGAATCAACTCGGGGCAGCCCTCAAATCGACTGATTCTTGTCGCGGCTGATCCTGATGCTGCGACGCTGACCTCACTGCAGGCACGCGCCGCCGAAGTAAACCATGCGCAAAAAGAAGCGGCAAAAAGAGCCCTCGAAGTGGAAATCACGGCCCGCGAACTGGAGTCGTTCAGTCACACGGTTTCCCATGATCTACGGCATCCATTACGCATCGTTGACGGTTTTGCGCGCATTCTGCAGGAAGACTATTCACCGCTGTTCGACCGCACCGGCAATGAGCACGTTAACCGGATTCTCAGTGCGGCCAATCGCATGAACAGCATGATCGACGCACTGGTCGATTTACACGGCATTTCGTCACAACCGCTGTCGACCGACCCGGTCGATCTAACCGCGCTGGCTCAGTCAATCGTGGACGAATTACGGGCGGTAGATACTGAAGACCGTGAAGTCGATATCTGGATTGAGCCAGGCATGTCTTGCAGGGGTGACCGGGTTTTGCTGCGGATGGCCTTGTTCAACCTGATTCAGAATGCCTGGAAATACTCCAGCAACACTCAAGACGCAACCATTGCCGTTGACACGGTAACCCTGCATGACACGCGCGTGTACCGGGTAACCGACAACGGCGCCGGCTTTGACACCCGGTTCGCAGATCGTCTGTTTGAGCTTTTCCACCGCTTGCACGGACAGTCTGAATTTGAAGGGACCGGGGTTGGCCTGGCAACCGTGCAGAGAATTATTCGTCGCCACGGCGGGCGCGTCTGGGCGGACTCTGCGCCCGGAGAAGGCGCCAGTTTTCAGTTCACGCTATGGGATAGCTCGCTGGAGAACGCGGTAACAGGCAATGCGCCAATATCTGACAAGCCGTCTGAAGCGAGCTAGTCAGCAGCTACCGTCGAAGCGACAATTTCCAGTGCGACCTGGTGCGCGGAATGACTGCGCTCCAGGGCCAACTGATTCAGGCGGCGCAAGGCATGAGCCAGCGAAATTCCTTCGCGCGCCATGATGATCCCGGCGGCCACCCAGCGTTGGACCGTCTCACTTTCATTAGCAGGCGGAGCAGCCTCGCCCATATGCCCGCCTTCCGAATCAAGAACCCTCTTGGACGTGGCAACCTCGGACACCAGATCAAGCGCGCGCTGCAAGCGCGACAGCAAGCGGTTGGTTTCTATCGGCTTGACCAGATAATCGATGGCGCCGAATGACAGGCCGCGCTGAACTTCTTCGTCCCCGCCATAAGCGGACAGGAACATGAACGGCAGGTCAACATAATCGCGCAGATAGGCAGCGACATCCAGACCGGTCTTCCCGTCCATGGCGATATCCAGAATCGCCAGACTGGGACGATGCTGCCGGGCGAGCAAAATGGCGTCATCACCGTTATCGGTTTCAATAACCTGATAACCCGCCTGCCGCAAAGCCGAGGTGATACTCAGTAAAACGAGGCGGTCGTCATCACAGACAAGAATGGTCTTGCCCTGGCTGCTGGGTAGACTCACCAATCAGCTCCCTGGCTAGCAGTTGGCCGCATCACGCGGCCGAACTGGCTGAGATTGATCGCCTGGACGCACGAGGGGGTCGGTGGGTGAAACGCTATTATCATTTTGTTCGACAGTTGAGCCTCCGGCATCCGTCGATTGTGCCAGATCAGCGCCCTCTTCGAAAACCCTTAATGCCGGACTGGTCAGCCCCAGACTGACCAGCACCTGATCTCCTTGCTGCTCAAACGTCAACCGGGTTCCTCGGCGCGGAATCAAGGCTTTGACAAGGCCAAGCCCGCTCGATGTAAGCGGCAGATTATCAACGTCGAACGCCGGCGGTAGCTGGCCCGTATTGGCCACTTGTATCAGAACGCCATCCCGATTCGACGAGACGTTAATCGACACATCTTTTTCATCGGTGCAATGTTTGAAGGCATTGGTCATCAGCTCATTGAAAACCAGTGCCAGCGGCACGGCCTCCCCTTCCGGGATGATCCAGATTGGCTCATTGCTGCCGGTTTCTTCACAACTGAGTCGCTGGCCGAAGTTAATCCGCAGGTTATCAGCGATTGACGTGACGATCTCACCGGGTCGTAACGCTTTGTCAGTGCGGAACTGCAAACCATGCACCTGGGCAATTGCATGAATCTGCGCGGCGACATCAGAGAGAATCGGGGACAGCTCCGGCTGCCTGACCGCAGATTGCTGCAGTAATCCGGCAACCCCTTGCAGGTTGTTCTTGATGCGATGGTGCACCTCGCGCACCAGGGTCTCGCGCTGGGCAATGGCTTGCTCCAGTCGGACTCTCTCACGCTTGCGTTCGCTTGAAATATCCTCGGCCAGAATATACCGCTCAGGCAGTCCGGCGGCACCACCAAACATTCGCAGGCGGACAGTCAGTTCATCGCGATCAGCATGCTTCATCCTGACGACAACCGTGCTCGACTTACCTGAAGCCAGCGTCGCCAGCGACGAATCCAGATCGGCCATATCTGCGTCGACTACCCGGTGCCAGAGTCTTGCACTGGAGAGCCGGACCAATTCACCTGGCGGTAAACCGAAAATACCCTCGGCAGTCTCGTTAGCATGAATGATACGGTCGCCCGATGGAGACACGACGATAATCGCTTCATCAATGGACGAGGCGAACGCATCGAATCGCAACTGCATCCTGACTGCGAGCGATAGTGCGGCATTGCGCTGGCGCAAATCAACCGCAACAACCGTCACCGCATGCCGTGGGTCGCCCGCTACCGGTGTAATGTGAACCAGGCAATCCACGAATGCCATGTCAGCGGTGACCAGGCTAAGACGCAAGACTGTTTCCGTCTTGTCTCCGTCCTGGGGGTTGAACTGCCGGGCGATATCCAACTCCGGGCTGGCATCGCAGAATCCGACGAAATCCTGTCCAATCACTTGCGCCTCAGGGCGCCCCAGCAGATTAATCATCGCCCGATTGGCCTGCGCGACTTTGCCGTCATGCAGCGTGACAACGCCGACAGTCTTGGTATCCCGGTGGCCGCGCAGGTCTTGCACCCCCTGGCGTAACTGATCCGATTGCTCAAGCAGGTCGTTAACGCCGGTCAGCGTAATCAGGATGCCAAGGTCCGAGCGTTCAGCGTCAATCCGGCGCAGCGCGAATTCGCAGCGCCGGGTGCGCCCATCGCTATGGACGATCTTCTGCGCCGTACGGTAGAACCCATCCGAAGCGAGAGCGGCCATGGCGGCCGGCTCGATGGCCAGCCAGTCAGCCGGACTACCAAACAAAACCTCAATCGGCTGCCCCAGCAATTGCTGTTCGGTCTTGCCCAGCAATTCGGCCAATGCCGGATTGACCTGTACGACAATCTCTCCCACCACATGAGCCAGACCGGCGTCCATTGAGCGAAGCAGCGCTGACTGGCGCAACAAGGAAGAAGACAATTCGGATTTGAGCTGTTGCTCGTCGGTCGCATCACTGATCGCGGTAAGCGTCAGATGTTCGCCCTGGGCCGATTTCAATTGGGCCGAATGAGTCTCCAGCCACACGGCTTCACCATTGCTACCGTGCTGAATCCGGAATCGGGAACTGTGCTGTTCTGCGCCCTGTTTGGCTGTATCCCGTGAAGCAGCAGTCTCGGCATGAATTCTGTGCGCAAGTGCCTCCAGATCGGCCGGTTCATTCAACCCGGTAATTTTCGATAAGGTCTTATTGGCCCGGACCAGGCCGCCATTCACGTTTGTGAGCACCATACCCACCGGAGCATGATCGAAACCACGATCGGCGTAGGAAATCTGCGCGCGCAACCGTCCCTTGAGCTGTTGGGTCGGCCGCATATCGAACATCATGGTGAACCACATCTCCGCACCGTCAAAAGTCTCGGTACGGCCGACGTCAATCCGATAGGGAATGATCTCCCCCGTAACACCGTGAACCGCTTCGCGAAAGCCCTCGGCCCGCCGAAAACCGCCTTTTCTGACTTCGGCCCGGTAGCCTGCTCTGTCGTCAGCGGCTTTGCTTGAGGATTTAGGGGTCGACCATTCGCGCGGGTCTATCCCCATCAACTTCTCAGCCGGGTAACCCAGGAAATCACAGGCGGCCTTATTGATCAGGATCACGCGAAAATCGGCGTCCTGGATCGCTGTCGGAACAGGCGACTGCTCAATGGCCAAACGAAACACATCGGCTCTGCTGATCTGGTGTTTGGTGTGCTCAGAGAAGGCACGCACATTCTGGTACAAAACCAGGTAAAAGTGCCTGTCGCCATCGTCAATGCGCGTAAAACGGATATTGACTTCAAGCTGGCGGCCTGAGCCGGTAATGACGCGCCTGACATCATCAGAAATCGGCCCGCGACTGAGCGTGGCATGCAGTCTTGTTCGTCTCTGTGCCTCGGCTGAGCCGACGTCATACATCAAGACGTTGCTGCGACCCACGACTTCGGATTGCGACAATTCGAACTGCGACTGAAATTCCTCGTTAATTTCAACGAAACAGAAATTCTCATCGATAACTGCCGCGGGAACCGGCATCTGCCGATACAAAGCAGCAAAATCCAGCGACCCACTCACAGCTTTTGTGGAGATAGGCATCAGCGTAAGACCCGAGTAGATAGTGTCCGAGGTTCTTTTTCTTCTCCCGGATTTATCGTACTTGATATTGCGAACGCTGGAACCGGCATTCAGCCAGCGAGAGACTATCGCGCAACAAACCAAAGGGATTCAGAGGAGTTTCAGGCGGCCGCCTTGCCCTGGCGTGGCCAATCTACCCGCAATAGGGTAGAAAATGGGGTGACTGATGGGGCTCGAACCCACGACCACCGGAATCACAATCCGGGGCTCTACCAACTGAGCTACAGTCACCGCTGTTTAAAACTCTGGCCTGCCCGACAGGATTCGAACCTGTGACCGCCAGCTTAGAAGGCTGATGCTCTATCCAACTGAGCTACGGGCAGTACATTGAAACGCGCCCCGCTCGCCACCAGAACTACAGACCAGAAGCCAACGAAAAATCACGCCTCATACACCTTGGGGCAAACCTGGCTAACCACTACACAATACCAATAACCCTGATTATCTCAGGTTTTGATCATCTACGTCTTTTGATCATCAACAGCGTCTTTGATCATCCGCCTTCGATTATCGATATCCATTTGGACGATATCCATTTGGACGATAACCATTTGGACGATATCCGTTTGGTCGGGGCGAGAGGATTCGAACCTCCGGCATCTTGCTCCCAAAGCAAGCACTCTACCAGGCTGAGCTACACCCCGAACGGCGCCCATTGTAGCTCAAACCAGAGGCTGTTTCACAGGTTGCGGCCAACCACTGAAACTTGTCCTGTTCAGGCCCTGACCGCGTCTGCCAACTGCTGAGCCCACTGCTGAGCAACCGTCGGGTTTGAAGCCTCAACCATCACACGCAAAAGCGGTTCGGTACCAGACGGTCGGATCAGAATTCGGCCGTCATCACCCAATGCTGACTCAGCATCGTTGATTGCATCTTTCAGCGCTTTGCTGCTCTGCCAGTCGAATCCGGGTTCAATGGCAACATTGATCAGCTCTTGCGGAAAAAGTTGCAACTCAGCACAGATTTCACCCAGCGTTCTTTGCTGGGACTGCATCGCAGAAAGAACCTGCAGGGCACTGACGGTACCGTCACCCGTGGTGTGACAGTCCAGACAGAGCAAATGACCAGAACTTTCACCGCCATAAAGCCATTTCCGCTCATTCAGCATTTCGAGCACATAGCGGTCACCGACTTTAGCCCGGGCAAACTGAACGCCCCGACGATCCATAGACTGCTCAAGCGCCAGATTACTCATCAGGGTTCCAACCACCCCTTCTACCGGCCCGCGACTGAGCCGCTCAGCGGTAATCGCAAACAGCAATTCATCACCATTGAAAATGCGCCCGGTTGCATCAACGACAATCAGTCGATCCGCATCACCATCAAGCGCTATCCCGAGGTCGGCGCGATGTTTGCGTACTTCCTGCTGCAGGTGGGATGGACACACTGCCCCGACTTCATGATTAATATTGGTCCCATTGGGCTCACAGGCAACCTCAATCACGTCCGCGCCCAGTTCGTGAAAGACATTCGGGGCCGTGTGATAAGCAGCGCCGTTGGCACAATCAACTACCAGCCTCAAGCCTCGCAGATCGAGCCGGTTGGGAAAACTGCTCTTGCAGAACTCGATATAGCGCCCCTGAGCGTCTTCGATGCGCCGGGCCCGGCCAAGATCCCGACTGGTCACGCAGGAAACCGGCTGCTCCAGGCGCGTCTCAATCTGCAACTCGACCGCGTCAGGCAGCTTATTGCCATCACCGGAGAAAAACTTAATGCCGTTATCGTGAAACGCATTGTGCGAAGCGCTAATCACTACGCCGGCCGAAAGTCGCAGGGCCCGGGTCAGATAGGCAACACCAGGCGTTGGCAACGGCCCGGACATCAGGACATCAACACCAGCGGCAGCAAAACCAGCTTCCAGCGCAGCCTCGAGCATATAGCCTGAGACCCGGGTGTCCTTGCCAATCAGAACCGTCGGGCGCCCCGTCAGCTGATCATTACTAGCGGTAAGCACCTGGCCAGCGGCGTAACCCAGCCGAAGCACGAACTCTGGCGTGATGGGCTCCTGCCCGACTTTGCCGCGAATGCCATCAGTGCCGAAATACTTACGGGTCATTGCTTTGATTTCCTGTTCAGTCTGGTGCCTCCAACGAGGCTGAGATTATTGATCTAAAAACGGTTAACGCGTCGTGGGTCGCAGCCACGTCGTGCACTCTTAATACGCTTGCCCCGGCCATTGCCGCGCCGAGCGCCCCGCCAATACTGCCACCGAGTCTGTCTTCGACCGGTTTGCCGGTTAGTTCGCCTAATAACGATTTACGTGACACACCAATTAACACCGGGCAACCACATCGGCTTTCTATGTCGCGGCAATGACGTAACAGCGCCAGATTGTGCGCCATTTTTTTGCCAAATCCGATTCCCGGGTCCACCAGCAATCGATTGCGCTCGATGCCGGACTTACGGACCGATTCAACCCGACTATGGAGAAAACCCGCGACTTCTGACACTACCGACTGATAAACGGGTGCCTGCTGCATGGTCGGCGGCCCGCCCTGCATATGCATGAGACAAACCCCGACCTGGTTGCCCAGCAACAGATCGACCGCCCCGTCCGACTGCAAGGCGTTGATGTCGTTAATCAGATCAACCGGATAGTCCAGTACCGCACGCATTGTTGCGGTATGACGGGTATCGACCGATATCGCGGCAGGCAAATCATGCAAGCCATCCAGCACCGGTAACAGTCGATCCCGCTCCTGACTCGCAGAGACCGGCGTAGCCCCAGGCCGGGTAGACTCAGCGCCCAGATCAATGATATCGGCACCAGCAGCTACCAGTCGCTGAGCATGATCAATAGCCGCTTCAGGCGCCTCATAGGCGCCGCCATCCGAGAATGAGTCAGGCGTCAGATTCACAACGCCCATGATCAGCGGGCGGCCCACCTCAAAGCGGAAGCGGCCCATTTGCAGCAAAGGCGTAGCCAAATCAAGGTCTCCGGCATTCCTGCCCGGCGCCGATAAATCAAATCCTGGCGCAGAACAGTTCAATTGAAAGCGCCACCCTAAGGTGGCGCTGGCAAACGACGCTTACTGAGCCGCTGGCTCGGCGGAGTCGGTAGGCGGCTTGGGTTCGCCCTCCTCGTCCTGTTTGGGCAGCGCGGACGACGGCGGAGCCCCTCCGTCACCAGATGCCCGCCCACCGTTGGAGACCTTCGGCGGACTCGGCTCTTTGCCTTCCATGATTTCGTCAACCTGACCGGCGTCGATTGTTTCCCACTCAAGCAAAGCCTTGGCCATGACTTCGACTTTCTCGCGATTGTCTTCGAGAATCTTACGCGCCAGCGCATATTGATCATCAACGATCTTACGAATCTCTGAATCAACAATTTGCATGGTTTGGTCAGACAGGCTGGTCGTGCGGGTCACAGAGCGACCCAGGAAGACTTCGCCTTCGTTCTCCGCATAGATCATCGGGCTTAGCGCATCTGACATGCCGTAGCGGGTGACCATTTCGCGAGCAATATTGGTCGCCTGTTCATAGTCAGACAGGGCACCGGTAGATTTCTGATCGAGAAACACCTCTTCCGCGACCCGGCCACCAAACGCCACCGCAACCTGTGCGAGCAACTGCTTGGCGGTAAAGCCGTAACGGTCTTTCTCGGGCAGGAAAAAGGTGACACCGAGTGCACGGCCACGCGGGATAATCGTGACCTTGTGAACCGGGTCGGCATCTTCCATGATCTTGCCAACAACGGCGTGCCCTGACTCATGATAAGCCGTCACGATGCGATCTTCTTCGGTCATCACCATGCTGCGACGCTCTGCGCCCATCATGATTTTGTCCTTCGCCTGCTCGAAATCGTGCATTTCGACCAGCCGGGCACTGCGACGAGCCGCAAACAATGAAGCCTCGTTGACCAGGTTAGCCAGATCGGCACCGGAGAATCCCGGGCATCCGCGCGCGATGATTTCCGGGCGGACATCAGCGGCGATCGGCACTTTGCGCATGTGAACGTTCAGGATCTGCTCACGACCGCGAATATCCGGCAGCGGCACAACAACCTGACGGTCGAATCGACCTGGACGCATCAGCGCCGGGTCCAGTACGTCGGGGCGGTTGGTCGCGGCAATCACGATGATGCCCTGCCCGGTTTCGAAACCGTCCATCTCAACCAGCAACTGGTTAAGCGTCTGCTCGCGCTCATCGTTACCGCCGCCGAGGCCAGCACCACGCTGGCGGCCAACCGCATCAATCTCGTCAATAAACACAATACAAGGAGCATGCTTTTTCGCGTTTTCGAACATATCGCGAACACGCGCGGCACCGACACCGACGAACATCTCAACAAAGTCGGAACCGGAGATTGAGAAGAACGGCACTTTGGCCTCACCGGCGATGGCTTTGGCCAGCAGGGTTTTACCCGTACCAGGCGAACCCACCATCAGCACGCCACGGGGAATACGTCCACCGAGCTTTTGAAACTTGGACGGGTCGCGCAGAAAATCAACCAGTTCCTGGACTTCTTCCTTCGCTTCGTCGCAACCAGCGACATCAGCAAATGTTATGGAGTTGTTGGTTTCATCGAGCATGCGGGCCCGGGACTTACCAAACGAGAAAGCTCCGCCGCGTCCGCCGCCCTGCATCTGGCGCATAAAGAAAACCCAGACACCAATCAACAACAGCATCGGGAACCAGGAAACAAAAATGCTGAACAACAGCGACTGCTCTTCTTCGGGCTTGGCCTCAACGGTGACCCCGTACTTCATCAGGTCACCAACCATCCAGACGTCGTTGGGGGCAAACGAGGTCACCAACTGGCTGTCTCGGGTGCGACCACGCAGGGTCCGACCGTCAATCGTGACGGATTCAAGCTGGCCATTGCGGGCTTGCTCCATAAACTGCGAGTAAGCGACATCATTGCCATGCGCCTGGCGGCTCTCAAACTGCTTGAACACAGTAAACAAGACCAGGGCGATTACCAGCCAGATGGCGGCTTTGGGGAACATGTTGTTCACAGAGTAAAACTCCAACTACGAAGAGGATGAGATGATTTTACGCATGTTGGGACATTGCTGCCACTAACAAGGACTGCTAAGTCATTGATTTAATTTGCACCATGCCTAGACAAAAGCTATCACTGGCCGATTGCCGGCGTTTTGGACCGATGTGAGCAGAGAAGCCTCCATTTGAGCGAAATATTGTCTGCTTAAGCCCACACTTTCGATAGGGGATCAGTCGGCCGATCCAGCATCCGCTTTCAAACCACGGCCAATCAGGAAGGTTTCAGCCGACTCGGCCCGGGAAGCCTGGGGTTTGCGCTCGCGAACCTGCCGGAACACCAGCTTGAAATCACGAACGATCTGGCTGAACCCGCTACCGTGGAAACACTTTATCACCAACACGCCGTCCGGCGTCAGCCGCTGGCGGGCCAGGTCCAGTGCCAGTTCGGCCAAATCGGACATCCGCGCCGAGTCAGCGACCGCCACGCCACTGAGATTTGGTGCCATGTCGGAGACGACCAGGTCGAGCGAGCGGTCACCCAGTTCAGCCTCCAGGGCCTGCAAGGCCTCGGCCTCACGAAAATCGCCCTGGATAAACCGCACGCCTTCGACCGGTTCCATCGGCAGCAGGTCTAGCGCGACAATGCGGGCGCGGGCACTCAGGCGCTTGGCCAGCACCTGCGACCAGGCGCCGGGGGCACTCCCCAGGTCAACCACCCTCAGCAGGGTTGATTTACCCAATTGCTCGGCCTCAAGAATCTCGATGAGTTTATAAGCGGCGCGAGAGCGATAGCCTTCCTGCTGAGCTTTTTGCACGAACTGATCATTCACATGGCGGTGCAACCACTCGCCTTTGCTCTTGTTCCGAGACTTTTTAATTCCCATTTTCACTCTCGACAAGCTGTTTGCCAGCTCTCTGCGCCTCGTTTCCCATAGAATGCAGGCCGCACTCCGCAGTAAATACTTTAATCGGACACCACGATCATGACTGAAGCCCAGGCGCCCTTGTCATCCACCGAAATTAAGAATCTGAAAGCCCAGGCTCACCACCTGAACCCGGTTGTCATGCTTGGAGCGGCCGGTCTGGCCCCATCGGTATTACATGAGATTGATGTTGCCCTGACAGCCCACGGCCTGATCAAAGTCAGGCTCGGGGGCGAAAACCGCGCTGACCGGGAGGCACTGATAGCCACGATTTGCACTGAAACCGGCTCCCAGCCGGTTCAGGCCATCGGCAAAGTCGGCGTTTTTTACCGTGAAAAACCCGAACCTGCCAAGCGTGAGCCAAAACATCATGTTAACAAGCAGGTCGCTGGCGAAAGAGCGACCCAGAGACGTTCGCCGGCCAGGCCTGCCGGCACCAAGCGAGCCAAATCTTCTCGAAAATAAGCGCTATTCGTAGCGTACGTCGAGGATTTCGTACTCGCGCACGCCGCCGGGCGCCTGCACTTCGGCAATATCGCCGGTCTCTTTGCTGATCAAGGCCCGAGCGATCGGACTGGTAATTGAGACGAGTCCCGCCTTAATGTCTGCCTCGTCCTCGCCCACAATTTGATAGCTCACTTTATCGCCGCTTTCCTGGTCTTCCAGATCGACCAGCGCGCCGAAGACAACCCGTCCGTCCGCGTCAACCTCGGCCGGGTCAATGACTTGCGCGTTCGAAAGCTTGGACTCGATTTCGGCGATGCGTCCTTCAATGAACCCTTGCTTGTCGCGCGCAGCGTCATACTCGGCATTCTCGGACAAATCCCCGTGCGCGCGAGCCTCTGCGATGGCTTCAATCACAGACGGACGCTCGACTGATTTCAGTTGGTTCAACTCCTCGCGCAACTTATCTGCGCCGCGACGAGTCAGTGGAATTGTGGACATTTCAACCCTTCAATCTGTTGGATCGCTATCTGTTGGGATCGCTATTAAAGACAAACGGACCGACAGGCTTAGCCCAACGGTCCGGAACGACGACTATAGCTCAAACCGGCGCCGATGTGGCGCCAGCCTGATCAGGCCAGCGTTTGATGCAACTCCTGCAAGCTGTATACATCCAGCGTGTGGCGCTTTCGCATACCCTCGACAACCGCGCGTGCGCCAGCCGGCGTGGTGTAACACGCCACTCGCTGCGCCAGAGCAGTCGTTCGAATCGAGCGGGAGTCGGAAACCGCATTACGACGATCTTCAACAGTATTGATCACCATTGCGATCTCACCATTTATGAGCATATCCACGACATGTGGACGCCCTTCCTGGACCTTGTTAACAGGCGTTACGGGAAGCTCAGCCTCTGCGATGGCCTTGGCCGTCCCGCGGGTTGCGAACAGCATGAATCCGAGCTCGTGAAGCTGCCGGGCAACAGGAACAATGCCTGATTTGTCGCTGTCACGCACAGACAGGAAAACACCTCCGGACTCTGGCAGTGCCACGCTCGCACCCATTTGAGACTTGATAAACGCCTCACCAAAAGTCTTGCCAACCCCCATCACTTCACCGGTCGATTTCATCTCGGGACCGAGAATCGTATCGACGCCAGGAAATTTCGAGAACGGGAACACCGCTTCCTTGACACTGAAATAATCCGGTGTGACCTCAGCCTTGATACCTTGTTGCGTCAACGAAATACCAGCCATGCAGCGAGCAGCGATCTTGGCCAGCGGCATACCGGTGGCTTTGGAAACATAGGGAACCGTCCGCGAAGCGCGTGGATTCACTTCCAGCACATAGACCGTGCTCTCGCCGGTTTCGCCGTTGGTCTGAATCGCGAACTGAACATTCATGAGCCCGACGACGCCCAATGCCTTGGCCATTAATCCGGATTGACGTTTGAGCTCATCAACCAGCTCGGGAGTCAGCGAATACGGCGGCAAAGAGCAAGCCGAATCGCCGGAGTGCACACCGGCTTGTTCGATGTGTTCCATCACACCGCCAATCCAGACACGCTCACCATCACAGATGCAATCCACATCGACTTCGATGGCATCGTTCAGAAAACGATCCAGCAAAACCGGACTGTCCTCACTCACCTTGACCGCCTCACGCATGTAACGCTCGAGATCAACCGGCTCATGAACAATTTCCATTGCACGACCGCCCAGCACATAGCTGGGTCGAACCACAAGCGGATAGCCAATTTCCTCTGACAACCGCAGCGCTTCAGCTTCGGTCCGCGCCGTTCGGTTGGGCGGCTGACGCAGATTAAGATCATGCAGAAGTTTCTGGAAACGCTCACGGTCTTCGGCCATGTCGATCGACTCTGGAGACGTGCCGATAATCGGCACCCCGTTTGCTTCAAGCTCCAATGCGAGTTTCAAGGGCGTCTGCCCGCCAAACTGAACAATGACGCCTTCAGGCTTTTCCAGGGCGACTATTTCGAGCACATCTTCTGCGGTCAACGGCTCAAAATACAAGCGGTTGGAGGTGTCGTAATCGGTCGAAACGGTTTCCGGATTGCAATTGACCATGATGGTTTCGAAACCATCTTCCTTTAGCGACAACGCGGCATGAACGCAGCAGTAGTCGAATTCGATGCCCTGACCGATGCGGTTTGGGCCGCCACCCAACACCATGATCTTGCGCTTGTCGGAGACTTCAGACTCGTCTTCCTGCTCGTAAGTCGAATACAGATACGCGGTGCTGGTAGCGAACTCGGCTGCGCAGGTATCAACCCGTTTATAGACCGGTCGTACACCCAGGTTGTGCCGTAGCTGGCGCACCTCTGTCTCATTTGACTTGAGCAGCCAGGCCATCCGGCGATCTGAGAACCCCATGCGCTTCAGGTATCGCATTGTTGGTTCGTCGAGCGCTTCAAGAGAGGTTTTCTCGAGCGACAGTTCGGTATTGACGATCGCCTGTATCTGCTCAAGGAACCACAAATCAATATGGGTAAGCCGGTGCACTTCGTCGAGATCAAACCCCTGGGCAAAAGCATCACCCACATACCAGATACGCGCCGGACCAGGCTCACCAAGCTCTTTTTCAAGCTCTTGCCGGTCAGTGGTCATCTGGTTCATACCATCCACACCGGTCTCCAGACCGCGCATGGCTTTTTGCAGGCTTTCCTGGAAGGTCCGGCCAATCGCCATGACTTCACCAACCGACTTCATCTGAGTGGTCAGCCGTGACGGCGCCAATGGGAATTTTTCAAAAGCGAATCGCGGAATCTTGGTGACGACATAGTCGATCGTCGGCTCAAACGACGCCGGGGTCGCCCCGCCGGTGATGTCATTGGCCAATTCATCCAGGGTGAACCCGACCGCAAGTTTGGCGGCAATCTTGGCGATTGGAAAACCGGTTGCCTTGGACGCCAGCGCCGATGAACGCGATACCCGCGGATTCATCTCGATCACAATCAGGCGGCCATCTTTGGGGTTCACCGCAAACTGAACATTCGAGCCGCCGGTTTCCACGCCGATTTCACGCAGAATATTAATTGATGCATTACGCATCAGTTGATATTCCTTGTCAGTCAGGGTCTGGGCGGGGGCGACGGTGATTGAGTCGCCCGTGTGTACGCCCATCGGGTCGAGGTTTTCAATTGAACAGACAATAATGCAGTTGTCCAGACGGTCGCGCACGACCTCCATCTCGTACTCTTTCCAGCCGATCAGGGACTCCTCGATCAGCAACTCATTGGTTGGCGAAGCCTCCAGGCCGCGCCGGCAGATCAATTCGAATTCTTCAGCGTTGTATGCAATACCGCCGCCACTGCCGCCAAGCGTGAAACTCGGCCGGATGATGGCCGGAAAGCCCAGGCCTTTTTGTACTTCCCAGGCATCAGCCAATGAATGAGCAATACCCGAACGGGCCGATTCAAGCCCGATGCTGGTCATCGCCTGCTTGAACTTGAGCCGATCTTCGGCCTTGTCAATCGCGGCCGGCGAGGCGCCGATCAGGGCGACTCCGTATTTGCTCAACACCCCTTCCCGGTTCAGATCCAGCGCGCAGTTGAGCGCCGTCTGCCCGCCCATGGTCGGGAGAATTGCATCCGGTTTTTCTTTGGCAATGATTCGCTCAACAACCTGCCAGGTGATTGGCTCGATGTAGGTTGCGTCAGCCATTTGCGGATCAGTCATGATCGTGGCCGGATTACTGTTGACCAACACCACCCGATACCCTTCATCGCGCAAAGCCTTACAGGCTTGCGCGCCGGAGTAATCAAACTCACAGGCCTGACCGATAACAATCGGACCGGCACCAAGAATCAGGATGGATTTAAGATCGTTGCGCTTGGGCATGTTGCCTCGTTAGTTAACCGGTTGCGGCCTGGCCATACCGCGAGCTTCATTTAGCATGCGACGGCCACGGGTTTCAGGGAACTCTGTCAGGGCACGTTCCATGTCTTTCTCAAGATTGGAAAAGCGCACCAACGGCAGCCGGACGATTTCCTTGCCACTACCGCGTCTTATGCGTTGGGCACCACCGACCACCGTAAACGACCCGAGATAGGTCGTGTAGCCATTGCGAACCTCAAAACTCGGTGCGCGGCTGAATTCGACTTGTGACTCGTCTCCGCTGGCCAGTGCTGATACTTCTTTCAGTCTGGCGCTGTGCAGCTTCCATCGTCCCTCTGGCAAGACAGTCACGGTCAGCAAGTCTTTTGAGATGACTTCATGAGCACGCAGTTTCAGGCGGCGCTCGGCACAGACGCTTTTCTCACACCCGATGTCCAAGGTCAGCGAATGGCGTTTTCCACCGTCTTGAGCTTCGAACTCCAGCGTCAGTTCGGAGCCGGCCTGCAGACCTGAGGCCCGGGTCGCTCCGGCACTCAGAACCAGCAAGGCACTCTTGGCCGACGCCTCGCGCTGCCGGGCGAGACGCATCTCCTCTTCATCCATCAGCGACTGCCCGGCCGGGCCAGAGCCTTCTATCAATATGCCATCACGCGTATCTGAACGCTCTATCGGCGCCGGCAGCTTGCCTTGTTCGATATCGTCTACGGAGCGCGGCTGTAAATACTGGCAGCCCGCCAGCGAAACAAGCATCGCGGCCAGAAAAACCCGGGGAAAGAAACCGGTGCCGGGAGTCGCTGCGGAGAAGATCGGTCTCATGGGCGTCAGGCGGCCAAAGGCGCCTTTTTGGTCATTAGTTCGGTAAACCGGTCAAACAAGACCTGAATATCGTGCGGACCCGGGCTGGCTTCCGGATGCCCCTGAAAACAGAACGCGGGCACATCGGTTCGGGCCAGGCCCTGCACGGTCCCGTCAAACAGGGATTGATGGGTCAGGCGCAGATTGGCCGGCAATTGGTCTGTATCAACGGCGAAGCCGTGATTCTGACTGGTGATGAACACCTTGCCGGAGTCGAGGTCTTTGACCGGATGATTCGCGCCATGGTGACCGTTTTTCATCTTGATCGTTTTCGCTCCGGACGCCAACGCCATTATCTGGTGGCCGAGGCAAATCCCGAACAAAGGCACTTTTCTGGCCATCAGCGCGCTCGCCAGTTCGATCGCATAGTCGCAAGGCTCCGGATCTCCCGGACCGTTGGACAAAAACACGCCATCCGGGCCATGCGACATCACCTGCTCAAGCGTGCTCTCGGCCGGCAAGACAATGACCTCGCAACCCCGGTCAGCCAGCAGCCGCAAGATGTTTCGCTTAACGCCGTAATCGAGCGCGACCACCTTGAAACGCCTGGACCCGGCCCGCTGATGCCCCCCGGCCAGACTCCACGTGCCTTCATTCCAGTCGTAAGGCGCTTTGGTTGATACCTCTTTCGCTAAATCCAGGCCAGCCAGTCCACCGAACTCGCCGGCCTGCTTCACCGCTGCCTCGGTATCAATCGTTTGTCCAACCGGAGCCGCAACTAGACACCCGCCCTGAGCGCCAACCTCGCGCAAATGGCGGGTCAGTGCCCGTGTGTCCAGGCCGGCAATGCCGATGATTCCGGCTTTGGTCAGGTACTCGCTCAGTGGCTGTTCCGAGCGCCAGTTCGACAAACGGGTCGGTACATCCCGAACAATCAGGCCGGCCACCTGTATGCCGGACGATTCTTGGTCTTCGGCGGTGATGCCCGTATTGCCAATATGCGGACAGGTCAGCGTCACCAGTTGACGGCAATAACTGGGATCGGTCAGGATTTCCTGATAGCCAGTCATCGCCGTATTGAACACGACCTCACCGACGCTGACACCCATCGCACCGATGGCGTATCCGTGATAAAGCGCGCCGTCAGCGAGCGCTAGGACGGCAGGAGATAGAACGGGAAGCAAGAGTGGCTCCGAGAAGTATTAGGGGCGCTTAGCCAGCTAGAGAGCAGCTGAATGACGGCACAAACCATCGCAGCGCTCACCAAAGGCTGCGCGGCATTGTAGCAGCCTGACCGGCTGTTGAAGCCTTACCGACACCCGTTCGTGAGGTCAGCGCCGATCCCGCATGGCCCGGGCGATTGCGCTGGCGTCAACGTATTCAAGTTCGCTGCCAATTGGCACCCCGCTGGCCAGCCGGGTGACTTTCAGCCCTCGGGCCGTCAACAGCTCATGAACATAGTGAGCCGTGGCCTCGCCTTCCTGAGTGAAGTTGGTCGCCATAATGACCTCGGTGACCTCGCCATCCGAGGCTCTGGCGACCAGACGCTCAAGGCTGATTTCGTCAGGGCCAATTCCATCCAGCGGAGAAAGGCGACCCATCAGGACAAAGTACCGGCCGTCAAAAGACAGGGTTTGTTCAACCACGGCCTGATCTGCCGGCGATTCCACCACGCAGAGCAGGTCACGGCGCCGCTTGGGCGACTGGCAGGTTGCGCAGATTTTCTGGTCGGTAAAGGTATTACACAGTTCGCAGTGCTTGATTGACTCGATTGCCTGGGTCAGCGCGGCGCTGATTTGCGCGGCGGCGTCGCGATCGCGCTGCAACAAATGATAGGCAAATCGCTGCGCCGACTTGATCCCGACACCGGGCAGTCGGCGCAGGGAACTGACCAGGCTGTCAAGGGCGGCAGGCGTAGGTTGCGACACAGCTTGGCAAGACCTCAGAACGGCAGTTTGAAACCGGGTGGCAAGCCCATGCCGGAGGTCATTTTGCCCATGCGGTCGGCTGAAGCCGATTCGGCTCGGCGCAGGCCGTCATTGATGGCGGCAATCACGAGGTCTTCCAGCATCTCACGGTCATCCTCGAACAGGCTCGGGTCGATCTTGAGCGCACGAATTTCGTTGCGACAGCTCAAAGTTACTTTGACCAGACCGGCACCGGACTCGCCTTCGACTTCCACGTTGGCCAGCTCTTCCTGAGCCTTGGCCATGTTGTCCTGCATCTGCTGGGCTTGCTTCATAAGCCCTGCCAGTTGTCCTTTAAGCATGTTTTTCACCTTTTTGCGAAGAATTATCTATGACCCGGATTGAGTCGGGAACTATCTGGCCGTCGAAATCTGCCAGCAAGGTCTTGATAAACGGGTCAGATTCTATGGTTTCACGTGCCTGCTCCAATTGCTCGGCCCGCATTTGTCCATCGCGGCGCGCAGCGGTATCGCCGGCCACCGTGCCAACGTTAACGGTCAGTGTAATTGCCTGGCCGAACCATTCGCTCAATGCCTGTTCGGCGCGCTTGATCACGGAAGGCTCTGCAAGCGGCTGAATCGGAACCAGCAGGGTAATCGCCTGTCGCTCGCGCCCGGTCAACTCACTTTGCTGCATAAACTGGCCCAGGCGCCCCGGCAAGCCCATCTCCTGAGCCAAACCAGGCCAATTGCCGTCAAAGTCGGCAAAACTGGCTCGGGCCGGACTGGCAATGGTTGCCGGCCCGCCAGGCACGGAGTCGCTTCCGGCCAGTGAATTGGCCTCGTCTTCCCAGCGCTCGTCGGCGCCGCTATCAGCCGCTGCCTGTGCAGCCAGCCCCGGTGTTTGCGCAGCTGCCGGCGCAGGCCGAGCCGGTTGTTCTGGCGGCGTGGCAGCGCTGATCGACAAGGCCGCCCGCAATGCTGAAGACCGTCGCGGATCAGAACCAGATCGGGACGGCGCAGCGGCTGGTACGGTGCCAGCTTCGGCCGCGGCCCTGGGCGTACCCGCGGTCTTGCCAGCCAACGCCGCACGCGCTGCCGCCGCACCGGACAAAGGCCGGGCGTCCGCGCCGCCAGCAGGCGGGCTGGTTTTGACTTGCGCCGGCGCAGCAGAATGACTGCTGGCCGGGCGCTCAGTCATGGCGGGCCGGCCAGCCACTGGCGATGCAGAGCGCGCACCGGCACCGCCGGCAGGCTCCTGGCTTGCAGCGGGCGCGTCGTCAAACTGAAACGCCGCCAATCGCAGCAATGCCATTGTCAGTCCGCATCGCACATCCGGGGCCAGCGGCAGATCGCGCCGGGCGTAGATCAGAATCTGGTAGAAGACCTGCAAGTCGTGAGCGCTGAAGACACCAGCCCAACGAGAGGCAAAAGATTCGAGGCGGCCAGGATCCGTTGCGGCTGACAGGTCTTGCGCCACTGCGAGATCGGCGACAGCCTGGGAAAGCTCGGCTAGCAGGCTGTCGGCCCCGATATTCTGGTCTGCAACCTCATCGGCAATTGCGACCAGAGCTGCCTGATCACCGTCGGCGAGCGCGCCGAAAACACGATGAACATGGTCCGCATCAATCGTGCCCAGCATTTCCGCCACCTGGGCTTGCTGTACCTGTCCGGCCCCGAAGGCAATGGCCTGATCCAGTAAGGACAAGGCGTCACGCATGCTGCCGGCCGCCGCCTTGCCAAGTGCCGGCAGCGCCGGCGGCTCGAAGGCTATCGCCTCGGCCTGCAGCACTTTTTCGAGATATTCGGCGATCGCCTCAGCGCGCATGTTTCGTAAATTGAACTGCATGCAGCGGGACAACACGGTAACCGGCACTTTTTGCGGATCGGTGGTGGCCAGAATAAACAAGACGTGCGGCGGTGGCTCCTCCAGCGTCTTGAGCATCGCATTGAAGGCGTGCGCAGTCAGCATATGGACTTCGTCAATCACATACACCTTGAACCGCCCGGCACTTGGCGCATAGACAGCGTTATCGAGTAACTGGGCCATCTCGTCGACGCCCCGATTCGAGGCGGCATCCAGTTCAAGATAGTCAACGAACCGGCCCTGATCGATTTCGGTACAGGCCGGGCAGGCTCCGCAAGGCGACGGTGTCATACCGGTTTCGCAGTTAACCGCCTTGGCGAGAATCCGGGCAATTGTGGTTTTTCCGACGCCACGGGTGCCGGTGAACAGGTAGGCATGGTGTAGCCGGCCCGACTTGAGCGCGTGGTCCAGCGCCCGGACCACGTGATCCTGGCCTACCAAGGCATCAAATGTACGGGGTCGCCATTTACGTGCCAGAACCTGATGCGACATAGAAGGGCTGGGCCTGCTGAGCGGTTGAAATAGTGGGCGAGCCTGGTCTCCGGCACTTGTCAGACTTGACGGTGGCTGCTTCCTTCCGGACCTGACCAATTACGACAGGTAACAATGCGAAGGGGCCCGCCCATTTGAATTCTATCAGTCTGCCCATATCATGTAAGACTAGTCTTTCAATTTGCTGTTTTAATTTGCTACGCGGAGCCACAAACCAATATGTCTATTACCCAAGTCAACGACTCTAGCTTCGAGACGGAAGTCCTGAATTCCGACCAACCCGTGCTCGTGGACTACTGGGCCGAATGGTGCGGGCCGTGCAAAATGATTGCGCCGATTCTCGACGAGGTCGCCACGGATTACGGCGATAAACTCAAGGTCGCCAAAGTCAACGCCGACGAAAACCAGGCCACTTTGCAGAAATACGGCATCCGGGGCATTCCGACTCTGATGCTGTTCAAAAACGGGCAACTGGTCGACACCAAGGTCGGCGCGCTGTCAAAGTCTCAACTGACACTGTTCATCGACAGCCATCTCTAAACTGTTGTCAGTAAGTCAAACCATACAAAAGGCTGACGGGTAGCCGGTCTCAGGAAGGTAGACAGGCAATCTGAATGCCTGTATCTTGCGCTCAGGCTGGCTTCCACCGGCCTTCAGGGCCGGTTGATCAGTTTCAGCAAGCGTTCAGCTCAAGCAATCCGCCGGCAACGTACCCTGAAATCTCTGCAGCATGTACCAAATTAGCAAGACCAGGTTTCGTAAGACCCGGTTCGTCGTACCGAATCTGTAGCATCAAATCTGTCGTACCAATACCCACCGTAACCCCTTCTGAGTTACCCCCGGATAGGCCGAAACTGCCTGACTGGCTGGTGATTTCATACTGGCAGCTAATTTCCCTATTGAACTCGCCAGGCCGGCTCAATTAATTGACGCCCGCTCCGACACTCAGAATACGCCGGGTCAAACCCAATATTGCCGCGAGAACGTAGCCGCGATCAGCAGCCCGGGCAGGTGCAGCGCACCGCCCCGGACAATTCATACCCATAAAACATTGCCGGGAAAGCCCGGCGGGACACATTTTTCATGCATTTATCCGAACTCAAAGCGCAACACGTCTCGCAACTACTCGAGATGGCCGGTGAACTGGAAATCGAAAACGCCAATCGCTTGCGTAAACAGGAATTGATGTTCGCGATTCTTAAACGCAAAGCCAAGAGCGGCGACTCGATATTCGGTGACGGTGTGCTTGAAGTCCTGCCTGACGGCTTCGGCTTTCTGCGCTCACCCGAGACCTCTTACCTGGCCAGCCCGGACGATATCTATATTTCACCCTCGCAGATCCGCCGCTTCAATCTGCATACCGGTGACTCGATCGAAGGGGAAGTCCGTACCCCGAAGGACGGCGAGCGCTATTTCGCGCTTGTGAAAGTCGACAAAATTAACGACGAAACACCGGACAAGAGCAAACGCAAAATCCTGTTCATCAACCTGACCCCGCTCCACCCGAATGAGGTGATGACGCTGGAACGGGACATCAAAGCCGAAGAAAACATCACCGGGCGAATCTGCGACATGATCGCGCCGATCGGCAAAGGACAGCGCGGTCTGATCGTCGCCCCACCCAAGTCAGGCAAGACGGTGATGTTGCAGCATATTGCTCACGCCATCACGTCTAACCATCCCGATGTTTACCTGATCGTCTTGCTGATCGATGAGCGCCCGGAAGAAGTAACCGAGATGCAGCGATCGGTTCGCGGCGAAGTGGTTTCTTCAACCTTTGACGAGCCGGCAACCCGCCATGTACAGGTCGCTGAAATGGTGATCGAGAAAGCCAAACGACTGGTTGAGCACAAAAAAGACGTCGTCATCCTGCTCGACTCCATCACCCGTCTTGCCCGCGCCTACAACACGGTCGTACCGGCTTCGGGCAAGGTTCTGACCGGTGGTGTGGACGCCAATGCCTTGCAACGGCCCAAGCGGTTCTTCGGCGCTGCCCGAAACATCGAAGAAGGCGGCTCGCTCACGATTATCGCAACCGCCCTGGTTGATACGGGCAGCCGCATGGACGAGGTGATCTACGAAGAATTCAAGGGAACCGGCAACATGGAAATCCACTTGAACCGAAGGATGATGGAAAAACGGGTCTATCCGGCCATCGATATAAATCGCTCAGGCACTCGGCGCGAAGAATTGCTGATTCCGCCCGACAAACTGCAAAAAGTCTGGATTCTCCGCAAACTGCTTCATGATATGGATGAGTTGCAGGCGATGGAATTCATGCTCGACAAAATGCGCCAGACCAAGAACAACCAGGAATTCTTCGACCTGATGAATCGCGGCCGCTAAGCCTAGCCGGGCAATCCCTGTTCATGGTAAATTTCCGGGTTACCTAGGCCGCGCGTCATCAATGCTAGGTCGATACGTAATAAGCTAGAAGTAAAAGCTCGAAATAAGCTGTACCGACCGATAAGCCGACCGATAAGCTGAACAGACAACTTAAACACACAAACCAAGCGAAGTTATCAAATCATGAAAGAAGGCATTCATCCAGAGTACCGGGAAATCGTTTTCCAGGACATGTCTAACGGCAATAAGTTCATTACCCGTTCGACCGCCTCTACTCGCGAAACCATCACAATGGAAGATGGCAAAGAGTATCCGTTGATCAAGCTGGAAGTGACCTCTGAGTCCCACCCCTTTTACACCGGCGCGCAGCAACGGGTTCGCGAGACCGGTCGGGTTGAGAAGTTCCGCCAGAAATTCGCTCGTAAGAGTTAAAGACTCGGTTAAAAACTCGGTTAAGAACTCGGCTAAGAGCGCGGCTAAGAGCGCGGCTGACAGAAAGATCGGGGCTGGGAAGTTCATATTGCGGGTTCTTCATATTGCGGGTTCATTAAGGCCAACACGCCCGGAGCAAGCCCGGATCAGGCCCGGACACTCGGCTTAAACCCGGCCAGGAGCCGTGCGAAAAACATCAGCCCCGTTCGCGGAACAACCGGTTCCGCAGACCAAAAGCCGAGTTTTACCCGCTCCGGATCTGCCTTGCTTCGCGCAGACCAGCTGTCACGGCGTGTCTTTCGAACAAGGGTTTCATTTGCCGGGGGCAGCCCGACCGCCCCGCTCACCAGCGCGGTCAAGAGGATTACAGCAATAACGCGGCAAAAAGCGCACCGAGGCCTGGGCCTCAGGCCACCGCTCCACGCTACTGGCAACCAACACTGCTGATGCGATCTTTCATCGTTACCTCAATGCAAGCTCGCAAGCTCCCGCGCTGGGGATTGCTGCTGCTGTGCGCGCTTTACGTCATACCCGGCCTGCTTGGCCGTGACCCCTGGCGGGTAGACGATGCGGCCGGCTTTGGCGTGGCGTTTACGATGTACTCGGGCACGCTGATTGACTGGCTGGTCCCCAATGTCGTTGGCCAGACGCTGCCCGGGCAAGGCCCGCTGCCGTTTGCGATGGCCGCCGGATTCGCGCTGATGATGGACTGGGCCGCCCCAGTCCTGCAGCCGATTTTCCCCGACCTGCAGATAACGCCGCACTTATCGGTTCGGCTGGCCGCTGCGATTGGTCTGTTCGCCATGCTCGCCGCCATGTGGCGAGCGATCTACCTGCTATCGCGCCGACCGGGTATTGCTCCGACCGACCCGCTAGGCGCCGGCGCAAGCGCAACCGATCTGGCGCGTGCAATCGCCGACTCCGGTCTACTTGTGCTGATCGCAACTTTCGGCTTGCTTGCCCGAATGCACGAGACAACAGCAGTCGCAGCACAGACTACTTTTGTTGCCTTGTTTATTCTGGGGCTTGCCGTTTCGCTGGACGCAGCCAAACGTGGCGCCATCATCGCTGCGCTGGCCATAGGCGCGTCCATGGCCACCCGGGGTCTGCCAGTCGCCGCACCGATGCTTCTGACCTGGATCCTGCTGCTCTGGCTTTCCCAGCCGTTTTCGCTGGTTCGCGGATCCGCCTTGAAAATTGGTATTCCGCTGGCGATCGCCAGCAGTCTTGTCTGGCCGGCCTTGCTGATCGCCCACGGCTCCACCGAAGCCCTGGTTTTCTTGTCCGAATGGATTCACTGGAACCTCAGCGCAATCGGCTGGCCAGACCGGGAAAGCCTGTCTTTCGCCGGACGCTACGCGCCATGGTTCTTCTGGCCGGCCTGGCCGCTGGCCGCCTGGGCAATTTACCGATGGGCCGGCCGATTCGATCAACCTGCCGTCGCACTGCCTTCGCTGCTTGCCGCCAGCCTGTTGCTGGTCGCCCTGGGCGCTAACACCCCCGGAGAAGCCTGGCTGCTCGCCGCCGCGTTGCCGATTGCGGCCCTGGCGGCAATCGGCCTGCCAACGCTGTCGCGCGCCGTGGTGAATCTGATCGACTGGTTCGCGGTGATGTTCTTCAGCCTGTTCGGCTTCGTCATCTGGGCGTACTGGCTGGCCTTACTGACTGGCTGGCCGCCCCGCATGGCGACCAGTGCGCGCGAACTGGTTCCAGGCTTTCTGGCCCGCTGGAGCGAACTGGATTTGTTCCTGGCACTGGCAGCCAGCACCGCATGGCTACTACTGGTCAGATGGCGAATTTCACGGCAGCCCCCGGTCATCTGGCGCGCGGTCGTGTTGTCGTCCGGTGGTTTATGCCTGGCCTGGTTCTTACTGATGACCCTATGGCTGCCTGTCTTCAATGAACGCAATACCTACCGTGGCATAGCCGACCGCATTGCGACTTTTGTGCCGCGCGACGGCAGTTGCGTTGAGACCAGAAATCTGGGGCCGGCCGAACGTGCTTCGCTGGCTTATTTTGCCGGGCTGAAATTCGGCAACGGGGACAAGCCTTGCCGCTACCTGCTGATTCAGGACTACGGCAACGCCTCACGAGTTGCGACGCCCGACGAAGCAGGCTGGCGATTCATCTGGCAGGGGCGGCGCCGCGAGCGAGCGAACGACCGCTTGCGCCTTTACGGGTTGCTTTCAGAGTCCGGCATCAACAAGAAATTGTCGCGGTAGTGTCTTAACTCGTCGATCGATTCAAGAATATCCGCCAGCGCCGTATGCGCGCCGCGCTTGTTAAACGCCCTGGCAATTTGCGGCTGCCAACGCTTGCAAAGCTCCTTCAGCGTGCTGACATCGAGATTTCGATAATGAAAATAGGCCTCCAGATTTGGCATGTAGTTCGCCATGAAGCGCCGGTCCTGACAAATGGAGTTACCGCACATCGGCGTTGAATTGGCCGGCACCCAGGCTTTCAGGAAATCCAGCATCTGCTTTTCCACGGCTGCTTCATCCAGAGTAGAGGCTTTGACCCGGTCAATCAGACCGGACCTGGCATGGGTGCTTTGATTCCACTTATCCATTGCGGCAAGACGTTCATCCGACTGGTGAACCGCCAGGGCATCGGACTGAGCGAGCACCTCAAGCTTACTATTGGTAATGACGATAGCAACCTCGATGATGCGGTCGTCTCCGGGGCTCAACCCGGTCATTTCCATGTCGAGCCAGGCGAGGTGGTTTGGATCTGAAACTGCTTGCTGTGACATACTGTCCTCCTCCTGAAATTGTTGCACGAGCCCCCTCATGACGGCGAACGCTTTGTCGATTTTGTTTGTTTTGGCACTCATTACGAATGTCGCCGTCAAGCTTTGGCTTGCCAGCAGGCAGATCCGCCACGTGGCGGCAAACCGATCATCGGTACCATCGGTTTTTGAAGGACAAATCACCTTGAAGTCGCATCAACGGGCTGCCGACTACACGTTTGCCAAGGTCAGGTTGCAAATGGTCGAGTTCTTCGCCGGCCTGCTTTTCCTGATCTGGCTCACGCTGCTCGGCGGCGCCCAACAGCTTTACATGTTGTGCGCGGACTGGCTGCCCGAATCCCCCTGGACTGCCCAGTTGTTGTTCCTGATGATCATCATGACGCTGGCTGGCGCAATCGACCTTCCTTTTTCCTGGTACCGGCAGTTCAAGCTCGAAAAAAGTTTCGGCTTTAACCGCATGACGCTCGGCTTGTGGATTTCCGATCTGCTCAAAGGTCTGGTGATGGGCGCAGTCATTGCGATCCCTCTGACCGGTCTGGTGCTGTGGGTGATGCAGTCAACCGGCGACTGGTGGTGGCTTGCCGTCTGGATCGTCTGGACCGCTTTCACTTTAACGCTCATGGTCGTCTACCCCACGATTATCGCGCCGCGGTTCAACAACTTCAAACCGATGCCTGACAATCCCCTCCGAGAGCGGGTTGAGGCACTACTGACCCGCTGCGGATTTCAATCTCAGGGCTTGTTCATCATGGATGGCAGTCGGCGGTCCAGCCACGGCAATGCCTATTTCACCGGGTTTGGCCGGGCCAAGCGGATCGTTTTCTTTGACACCTTGCTTGAGCGGCTGAACGGCGACCAGATCGAAGCGGTACTTGCCCACGAGTTAGGTCACTTTAAACACCGCCACATTACCCGCAGAATCATCACCACTCTTCTGACCAGCCTGGTTGGCCTCGCCCTGCTCGGCTGGCTCGCGCAGCAACCCTGGTTTTATACTGGACTGGGCATGCAACCCGGCGCCATCGGTTTCGAGGCGCCGGCACTCCTGTTGTTCGTACTGGTCACGCCGGTTTTCACTTTTTTGCTGCAGCCACTAGTCAGTGCCTTGTCGCGCCGTGACGAATTCCAGGCCGACGCATTCGCGGCCAGCCAGACAAACGCCAGTCATCTGGCCGACGCGCTGGTCAGGCTTTACGAAGACAATGCCTCAACCCTGACACCAGACCCTTTGCATTCTGCGTTCTACGATTCGCATCCGAATGCCAACGAGCGCATTGCCCGCCTGCTTGGCACGACTACCCCGGCGGCCGCCTGAACCACTCGCATGCCATCGGCCAGAGCGCATGAACCTGGCTGAACCATCAACCGCGCTGGTACTGGCCGCGTTTGGGCGCCGCTATGTTGTGCGGGACCACCGCGACGGTACTGAATCGATTGCGCTGGCGCGCGGTCGCGACAAGAACATCGCGGTCGGCGATCAGGTCAGCATCAAACCTGGCGGCGGCGGTGAATCAATCATCACCGACAGATTCGCCCGTTCCAGTGTTTTCTTGCGCAGCGTCGCCGCCCGGCAGAAAGTACTGGCAGCCAATATCGACCAGGTCGCGCTGGTGATATCACCCGATCCGCACTACAGCGAAGAGATCGTCTTGCGCGTCATGATCAACGCCCATGCCGCCGACCTCCCCCTACTGGTGTTTGCAAACAAGCAAGACCATCAACGCTTTGCCGACATCGAGAAGCGGTTGCAACTCTTTGAGTCGTTTGGCGTCCGCGTGAGCCGGATCAGCGCACTAATCGAACCAGCAGAAGCTGCCCAACAGGTCGGCGAACTACTGGCGAATCAAACGACTTTACTGTGCGGCGAATCCGGTATGGGCAAATCCACGCTGCTAAACATACTGGTACCGGATGCCAGCCAGAAAACCGCTGAGATTTCTGCCGCGCTCAAGAGTGGCAAACACACCACCACCTCCAGCCGGCTGTTTGATCTGGGCGCCGGGATCGCGGGCCAGCTCATCGACTCGCCAGGCTTTCAACAATTCGGACTGGCGCATTTGTCGGCGTCAGAGCGGGAACATGCCATGCCGGAATTTGCCGGCCACCTTGGCCATTGCCGATTCCATAACTGCCATCACCGCAATGAGCCAGGTTGCGCGATTCAACTCGCGCATCAGGCTGGTGAAATCGATCCCCTGAGACTGCGCCTGTTTCTCAGCCTGGCCGAGCATGACTAGCCGTGCGGGTATTTAGTCGCGCAGATAGTGATAAAAATTGCGCAGAATTGCTGCAGTGACCCCCCAGATATAAAACTCAATCTGGTCGGAGGGTCGAATCCAGGGCATGGCGTAAACCATCCGCGAACCGCCTTGGAGATCCACCTGTAAGCGCTGATGATTAGCCGGATCCATCAGGAACGACAACGGCACGCTGAACGTCTCCGCAACCTCGTTGTGATCCAGCTTTAGTTCAAGCTCTTGCTCAATCAGTGCGATAACCGGCGTCACTGCAAAGCCGGAACCGGTCTTGTAGGCAGGCATCTGGCCCAGAACACTCTCCCGGCCCAAGGTCACACCAATCTCTTCACGCGCCTCTCGTAGCGCAGTTGCCGTGCGATCAGCGTCATCTGCCTCAACCGCCCCCCCCGGAAAAGCAATCTGGCCGGCGTGGGTTCGCAAATGAGCCGGGCGCACAGTCAGAAGCACTTCCGGCTCGCTGAGATAACTGAGCACGGGAATCAGAACTGCAGCCGCACGCTCATCGGCAGGCGAATCCTGGGTGCGATCGGAGATAAGTTCCTGTTGCCAGTCGCGGGAAACTAAAAACCGCTCTGACAAAGCCTCGCTGGTTAGCCTGGCTTTATCGAGCGGTTTGAGCAGCGCATCGGACTCTGCTTTCGGGCCAGCCGGTAAGTCGCGAGGGTCAAACCCTCTTATCGAACTGGCCCCTCTGACTTTGTCAGCAGATTTCAGGCTTTTTTGTCGGCCTTGCGTGCCGGCAGCTTTTCTTTAATACGGGCAGCCTTACCTGACAGGTCACGCAGGTAGTAAAGCTTGGCGCGGCGCACATCACCGCGTCGCTTGACCTCAATTGACGCGATCAGCGGTGAGTAGAGCTGGAAAGTCCGCTCAACGCCCTCGCCGGACGAGATCTTGCGAACAGTAAAAGCTGAGTTCAGGCCGCGGTTACGGCGGCCAATCACAACACCTTCATAAGCCTGGACCCGCTTGCGCGACCCCTCAACGACGTTGACATTGACGACGACGGTGTCGCCGGGCGCAAATTCAGGATGACTGACATTCAGCCGGGTAATTTCTTCTTGCTCAAGGGTTTGAATCAAATTCATGGGTAACACTAGCTCCGTTAGCGCCTTAACGGCATTGCGACAAAAGCCTTTGAATGAAGCCCCCTTCGGCCTTCAGAAAGACATTGCAACAAACCGCAAACAGGCAAAGCGTCGTTTTGACCTGGCTCCGGGCTATATCAGGCTAGCCAACTTTCCTGATAATTACCCTTTCTCGGCTGGCGCGCCATAACAGGCACCCCGTCAAAAGAGGACGAACCAGCAATTATAGACTGATCAGCATAGGCAATGACACAGTCATGAAGGATTTTTTCGCAAAAAACCTTCATCTTCGTCTGTCAGCAGGCCTTTTTCCCGGGCCTGAGCCAACAGATCAGGCCTGCGACTGGCGGTTAGCGCCAAAGAACGCTCACGTCGCCATCGGTCAATCTTCTTGTGGTCGCCCGAAACCAGCACCGGCGGCACGGCCTGACCGTCCAGCACTTCGGGCCGCGTGTAATGGGGGGAATCCAGCAAACCGTTCGCAAACGAATCCTGCTCGACTGAAGCAGGATCATTCACCGCGCCCGGCAACAACCGGACCATTGCATCAATCAACAGCATCGCGGGCAGTTCCCCGCCTGACACAACAAAATCACCAATGCTGATTTCCTGATCAACGCGCTCGTCAATGAAACGCTGATCGATAGCCTCATAACGACCGGCGACAATCGTCAGGGACTGACAGGCCGCCAGGCTGACGGCTGTTTCATGTGTCAATGGCTGACCCTGTGGGGTCATCAGGACAACCTGACCGGTCGCCCCGGTACTGGCCTGTTGCTCAGCCTGAGCCTGCGACAACGCCCGGGCCATTGGCTCAACGAGCATTACCATGCCCGGCCCACCCCCGTAAGCGCGGTCGTCAACGCGACGATAAGCGTCTTTTGTGAAGTCGCGAGGATTCCAGCGGTGCAACGACCACAAGTCTTTGTCGGCCGCACGCCCGGTAATGCCGGCTGACGTTACAGCATCGAATAATTCCGGAAAAATCGATACCACATCGATCCGCATAAGGCCTCAGTCCCAGGCTGGATCCCAGTCCGCCACGATGGATTTTTCCGCCAGATTCACTTGGGTGATATACGCCGATACAAACGGGATGAGCCGTTCGCGCGGCTTACCATCAAGCAGCTCAGCGGCGCGTACCTTCAGAAACGGGCCGCCGCCATGGTCGTCAACGGAAACAACCTCGCCCAACAGCGATGAGTGCTGGCCAGTCACCTGGCAGCCGATCAGGTCAACCCAATAGTATTCGTCACTACCCGAGGCCGGGAATTGCGCGCGCGACATCTGGACAGTCGCGCCCTTCCAGCTTGCCGCGAAATCCCGGTCGGCAAAACCTTCCAGTGACACCAGTAAGGTGCCACTGTGCTCTTTTATCTGCCTGACACCAAACTCGCCGGACTTGTCGCGCCGGCTCAGCCAGATCTTTCTGGCCTTGCCGAGCGCGGAACCTGGCCCGGCGAAAGGCTCGAGTTTTAGCTGACCCCTGACGCCGTAGGCGTCAATGACCCGCCCCATGTCGATGAGATCGTCAGGCATACGGGTTGCTCCGGCCAGCACAGGCTAACGCCCGCCTTGTTCGTGACCGGTACCGGCAATCAAGCAGCGGCGTCAGCCTGCTCGGATTCGGCCGCTTCTTTTGCTGCGGCAGCAGCCGCTTCAGCCGCTTCAACCTTCTTGCTCTTGCGCGGCTTGCTCTCAACAGCACTACCGCGCTCCGGATCACGGGCGACCTGCTTGAGCAAACGCTTAACCGTCGGAGAAATCTGAGCCCCTTTGCTGGTCCAGAACTCAACCCGCTCGGTCGCAACGGTGACCTCACGCTCGGAGGCTGCTGCCATCGGGTTATAGTGGCCCAGACGCTCGAGAAAGCGCCCGTCGCGGCGATTGTGATGATCAGTCGCAATAATGTTGTAGAACGGGCGCTTCTTAGAGCCGCCGCGCGATAATCTGATAACTACCATAGATTCCTCAATTAGGTTCCTCAGTACTGGTTCCTCAGTACTTCTACTCGGCACCGGATTTTTGCTACCCCGGCTTTAACATCCCGGGTCTAAAGTTACGTCGGCACTCCGGCCTTCAAGCGCTGACTTCTAACGGCGCTACCACCGCCACCACCACTACCGCCGTTGCTGATATTCATTGCCCGTTGCTGATACTTGCTGATACTCATTCACACTCATTGCAAACCAGCGGACCGTGCCTGGCCTCATGTGCCTGGCCTCATGTACCTGGCCCCCCATGCGCCGACAAGCAACTCACACGCTGTCAAGCAAGGGAACCCGCGATTATAGCACTGCCGTTAGTTATCCAAGAACCCCCATCTGGCCTCTGATTGGCAAAGAACGCCGCTAATTCGTAAAAAAGGCCCGACAAACGGTGTTTTCTCGTTGCGCAAGGGTTGCGGGTAAAAGCGGCGAACAGCCAAATATGCGACCATTTGAGGCTGATGGCAGAACCCTATTTGAATTTGAATCAAGACCCGCCTGATCCGACCTCTGACGAGGCTCTCGAAAGAGCGCTGGAAAAAGTCAGAGCGGAGGCGCGTGCGCGCGTGCGACAGCGGAAAAAAATAGCTGCCGAAGCCGCGAAATCGGACACCCCTGCTCAGGAAGGGGCCCGCCAGCCCAGCGAATATGTCCAACGCCAGGCAAGTGACCGGCGCAGCAGGCCGCGTTCTACCAGCCCGGACCGGCGTCAATCCGTCGCCAGCGCAAAACCGGCTGCCGCAGTCTCCAGAAACGAGCGCTCAACCGGCCGAACCGAGGCACAAATATCGGAAAAACTCGGCGTCCGGCCGGCGCTGATTTTCAGCCTTGCACTGGCCATTATTTGCGCTGTCGGGATGCTCTCAATCCGGGCAATTCATTCCGCGACTCCGCCCATTGAAGGTTTCGCCAAGGAAAAGAGCGACGCCGCCGACAGTGACATGGCAACTGCTGATGAAGACCCGATGGCCGCATTCAACCGTCCGGTCACTGCCGCACTGATGCGCACCCAGGGCTGGGTTCTGCCCAGCGACATTCAGACTATTGACAGGGCTCTGGCTCGCGCCCGGCGTGCCGAGTCGCCCGACCTGGCACCGGAGGTCGCCCTGGTGCCCGCGCTCGATATGGATATCGAAACCGACCTGGATCTGGCCTTGCTGGCTACCGACCCGGACGGCGAAGATCCGCCATTACCATTGGCTCCGCCACCGCCAATGCCGCAGTTTGGCGGGACCGGCGGATTTACCCCTTCATTTGGTTCGGACATTGCGCAGCCACGACGCTTTCAGACGGGCCCGCGCCTGGCTCTGCCTCCGATGAGGCCGTTTGGCGGCAACGAAGCCGTACTGGCTCAGCCGGAAACCACCGATCCTCTGGCGGGCTTGCCAATCGACCAGCCAATCGACCAGCCAATGGACAATTCACTGGCCGCTGCAAACCCTGCTCCACAACAACCGCCGGCCAGCTCCATGATTGAAGAGATAAACCGTAGCGGGCAGCCGACGACGCCACAACCGCAGGCGACGCTGCCGCGTCAACCAGAACGACCGGCTGCGGCTCCAAAACCACCCGCCACCCTGGCCCAACTGCAGGAATCAAGTTGCGCGAGGCTCGGTTTCTTCTCACGGGTCAGTTGTAAGGACAAGGTACGGGATAATTACTGCGAAAACCGCTGGAACAAGCATCCCGATTGCGCCCGTCTGCAACAGGTCAATAATTTCTAATCGGGTATGGCGACTGACCTTCAGAGCATCTTGTGAACAAAGCCGTCAGCATTGCCAGTTTCAATCTGCTGAACCTGCGCTTGCCGGGCGTCCCGTTCTATAGCAACCCCGGCTATTCGGAACGCGACTACAAGAAAAAAATTCGCTGGACAGGCGCGTTGCTCGATAGCCTGCAGGCGAGCATCGTCGGCGTTCAGGAGGTTTTTGATGAGCAAGCCCTGACCGACTGCGTAAAACAGTCAAAGTCGCTACGTACCGCGAGCGTAATCACTGCGCCGCTCGCCGACGCGGCCAATACGCTGCCGCGCGTCGGATTAATCTCCCAACTCCCGCTGCTCGCCAAAGTGGAAACACTGGAGAATATTCCGGACGCTGCGGTTGTTGCGCTGCCGGGAGCACCGGAGATTGGCGCGCCAGAAATCGCCCACAATCGATTTTCTCGCCCAGTCCTAGCAACAACAATCAACCTGGGAACTATCGCCGCCCCAATACCCGCCCGGCTGTATGTTGTCCACCTGAAATCGCGGCGTCCCAAACGCCTGCAGGCCGAAACAGACCCGGCGCAGAAAGAACCGATTGGCGAAGACATGGACAACCCGCAAATCGAGGCGCGAGCGCACTTGCGAGCCTTGATGATGCGCGCGGCAGAAGCAACCGGCGTTCGGCAACTCATTTTGCGTGACCTGGTCAATAGCCGTACGCCGGTAATCGTGATGGGCGACTTCAACGATCATGCCAAAGCCATGACAACCGAACTGATCACCGGGCGAATGTACGCAAGGCGACTCGACAGGCGCGACTACACGCTCTGGCATGCTGCCGCACTGCAGCGACCCAACAGCTTAAAACGAGGAATCGGTTATACCAATATCCACCTGGGCGAACCGGGCAGTATCGACCATATCCTGTTGTCAGAGGAGTTCCTGAAAGAGAGTCGCCACGCGATTGCGGATGTGGTGAGCGTTGACTGGTTCAATGACCATCTGAACGACAAGAACCCGGCCTACTCCGACCACGGTGCAATTCGCGCCAGCTTCAGACTAAAGCCGGGCGAAACCGCTTTGCAGGCACCCGCGGCAAAACCACGGCGCGCCGTCAGCCGCAGGAAAAAATCTTAGAACTGATCGATATCAAGCGCCATCGTTGCACTGGCGCCGCCAAGAATGCTGTTCTCGATTGCGGCGGACTGGGGCAGGATATGCTCGGCAAAATACCGGGCCGTCGAGATCTTGGCGGTCAGGAACCCTTTATCAGCATCGGCCTCATCAAGCTGGCGATGGGCTATCAGAGCCGAGCGGGCGAGTTGCCAGCCACTAAAGACAATCCCCGCCATTTTCAGATACGGAACGCTACCGGCATAAGCAGCATGAGGATCCGACTGCGAGGTACTGACGATGTAGTCAACAACAGCCGCCAATGCAGCGGCAGCCGGCGCCATCTGCGCACCGATTGCGACCAGATCTTCCTGGCCGGAGCCGGCGAGCTGTGCCTGGGTTGCAAGCATCTGCTCGATCAGGTGCTTCATGGTGGCACCACCGTCACGCACCGATTTACGACCAACCAGGTCGTTGGCCTGGATCGCGGTGGTGCCTTCGTAGATGGTCAGAATGCGGGCATCACGATAAAACTGCGCCGCACCGGTTTCTTCGATAAACCCCATTCCGCCATGAACCTGCACACCCAGCGAAGTCGCCTCGAGCGACATCTCGGTTGACCAGCCCTTGACGATTGGCACCAGCAATTCATAGACAAGCTGGTTATGTTTCTTGAGTTCGGCATCTGGGTTGTGATGACTGTGATCATGAGCCGCCGCGGCATAATATGCCAGCGCTCTCGCCCCTTCTGTCATCGCCTTGATGGTCATCAGCATTCGGCGGACATCAGGATGTTGAATAATGGCCACCGGCCCGCTTGAGCCACCGACATCGCGGCTCTGAATCCGCTCTTTGGCATAAGCCAGCGCATGCTGATAAGCCCGCTCCGCAACCGCAATACCTTGCATGCCCACACCAAACCGCGCAGCATTCATCATGATGAACATCGTCTGCAGGCCGCGATTTTCCTCGCCCACCAGATAGCCAATGGCCCCCGGACCCACCTCGCCCTTGTCGTCACCAAACAAGAGCACTGCGGTCGGACTGCCATGCAGGCCAAGCTTGTGCTCAATTGACGGACACCAAACGTCGTTGCGCTTACCCAGCGAACCATCGTCGTTGACCAGAAACTTGGGCACCAGAAACAGTGAAATGCCTTTTACGCCTTCCGGAGCGCCGGGAGTTCGCGCAAGCACCAGATGGACGATGTTCTCGGCCATATCGTGCTCACCAAACGTAATGAAAATCTTCTGGCCACTGACGCGATAGCTTCCATCGGCCTGTGGCACCGCCTTGGAACTAACCAATGACAAGTCTGAGCCTGCCTGGGATTCAGTAAGATTCATGGTGCCGGTCCACTGACCGGAAACTAGCTTGGGCAGGTATTGCTCGCGTAACTGATCGGAGCCAGCGGTGAGCAAAGCCTCGATTGCGCCATCGGTAAGCAAGGGACACAGTGCAAATGATAGATTGGCACTGTTGATCATCTCGATGCAAGGCGTGGCAATCAGCTTGGGCAACGCCGCGCCGCCGTAAACCTCCGGATGTTGAATCCCCTGCCAACCACCCGCGGCAAATTGCTCGAACGCTTCCTTGAAACCGGGCGACGTCTTGACCACGCCGTTGTTCAGGGTCGGCGGCTCCTGGTCTCCTACCCGGTTTAATGGGGCGAGCACCCCCTCATTGAAGCGCGCACTCTCTTCGAGAACAGCGCTTGCTGTATCGATTCCGGCTTCGCCAAGACCTGGCAACCGGGCAATTGATGCCAGGTCAGCCACGTGCTCGACATTAAAAACCATGTCTTTTAAGGGAATTTCGAACATGTGGCTCTCCTGGATCAGCCGTCAGTCAATTAGTCCAGTGCTTCGACGAATTCCGGCACAGCATTGAACAAGTCGGCAACCAAACCGTAGTCAGCCACACCGAAGATCGGTGCTTCTTCGTCTTTGTTGATTGCCACAATCACTTTGCTGTCTTTCATGCCGGCAAGGTGTTGAATCGCGCCGGAAATGCCGATCGCAACATACAACTCGGGGGCGACGATCTTGCCGGTCTGCCCCACCTGCCAGTCATTGGGTGCGTACCCTGCGTCGACCGCAGCACGCGATGCGCCGGTTGCCGCACCCAGTTTGTCTGCCAGCGGCTCGATGACTTTCTGGAAGTTCTCTTCCGAGCCAACACCACGACCACCGGAGACGATTACTTTGGCTGCGGTGAGTTCCGGACGGTCGCTCTTGGCAACTTCGCGTCCAACGAAAGATGACTTGCCGTTGGCGGCAACAGCCTCTGCCGTCTCGATAGCGCCAGTGCCACCGGTTGCGGCTACAGCATCAAACGCGGTGGTCCGGACGGTCAGGACTTTCTTCGGATCTGCAGATCTCACGGTTGCGATCGCGTTGCCGGCGTAGATCGGCCGGGTAAAGGTATCAGCGTCTTCGACCCCGATAATGTCTGAAATCTGGGCCGAGTCGAGTAGCGCGGCAATGCGCGGAGCAATGTTCTTACCGAACGCGGTGGCCGGCGCAAGGATATGGCTGTAGTCCCCTGCAAGCGCCAGCGCCTGCGCGGCAACGTTCTCGGCCAGGCCATCCTTGAAATTCTCGTGGTCAACGTGAATGACTTTTGCAACACTTTCGGCTGCCGCTGCTTCGGTAGCAACAGCGGCTGACCCGGCACCGCATACCAGAACGGTGACATCGGCATCGATTTGTTTGGCAGCGGCAATCGTATTCAAAGTTGCCGGGCGCAGGCTGGCGTTATCGTGCTCAGCTATTACTAATGTGGCCATGGGGCCTCCTGAAATTCGGAAATGGATTAGATCACTTTCGCTTCGTTCTTGAGCTTGTCGACCAAGGCAGCAACATCTTCCACCTTGATACCAGCCTGACGCTGGGACGGCTCAACAACTTTTACGGTGCTCAGACGGGGCGTGACATCAACGTTCAGATCTTCCGGAGTCACAACATCCAGTTGCTTCTTCTTGGCCTTCATGATGTTGGGCAAAGTGACATAACGCGGCTCATTCAGACGCAGGTCAGTGGTGACCACGGCCGGCAATGTAATAGACAAGGTCTCCAGACCGCCGTCAACCTCGCGAATCACCTGCGCTTTTCCGTCAGCGACCTCTACTTCGCTGGCAAAGGTGGCCTGCGGCATGTCAGTCAGGGCGGCAAGCATCTGTCCGGTCTGGTTGGCATCATCATCGATCGCCTGCTTGCCCAGAATGACCAGCTCCGGCGATTCTTTCTCGACCAGTGCTTTGAGCAGTTTGGCAACAGCCAGGGGTTGCAGTTCGACGTCGGTCTCAACCAGGTATGCCCGGTCGGCACCAATGGCCATCGCGGTGCGCAAGGTTTCCTGGCTTGCCTTAGTACCGCAGGAAACAGCAATTACTTCAGTCGCGACGCCTTTCTCACGCAAACGCACCGCTTCTTCAACCGCGATTTCGTCAAATGGATTCATCGACATCTTGACATTGGCGATATCCACCCCGCTCTGGTCGCTCTTTACTCGTACTTTCACGTTGTAATCGACGACGCGTTTCACCGGGACAAGAATCTTCATTAGCGGATCTCTCTAGGAATTTGGGGTCAATTATAAGAACCAGCGGCCTGGCTGACCAACGAACCAGCACCACCTGACAGGGTCAGGACTCTGCAATCCAGGAATCGACGGGATATTACGAAACCCGCCATGTCTTGTCAACCATATTGACAAGATGCAAAACCTCACCGAACATCCATGCATGGGTGACAACCTTTCACAACTACTGCTAAAACGATCAGAATGGTTTGCCGACGAGATTATGCGGGCAATTCAGAATTCTTCGTGGCCGCACATCACACCCGCCCAGAGCAGGCTGCTGGCCCGGATGGGAGGGCAGTCGGCCAGCATGTCCGAATTGGGCAGAAGACTGACTATTTCCCGGCAAGCCGTCCACAAGACGGTCAACGAGTTGGTTCGACAAGGCATTCTGGAAGTCTGTACCGATCCGGAACGGGGTAACGCCAAGCTGGTCTCCTATACGCAGAGGGGCAAGGCAATCAACCGGGCCGGCGCTGAAATGATCGCACAAGCCGAGCGCAAGCTTGCCAGGCAGATCGGCGAGCCCGCTCTGGAGCAGCTGAAACACCTGCTTAGTCACCACTGGGAAGAACCGGAACCGCCCAGCCCCGAACACGACTGACGACGACCCGGCAACCTCGACCGTTACCAGTCGGGCTGGCGCTTTTCCAGAAACGCCTGGACGCCTTCCAGAGCCGCGTCATCCATCATGTTGCAGGCCATGGTCTGCCCCGCAAGCTGGTAGGCCGCTTCGATACCGGTTTCAAGTTGCCGGTAAAACAAACGCTTACCCGCAGCAATGGCGGCAACCGGCTTAGCGCAAATTGAGTCAACCAATACCGCGATGGCCGCGTCAAGTTGATCAGCAGTAACGACCCGGTTTATCAGGCCTTTCTCACGAGCCGCATCAGCGCTGATAAAGTCACCGGTGACCAGCATCTCAAAAGCGTCTTTGCGAGATAAATTGCGCGAAAGACCTACCGAGGGAGTCGAACAGAACAAGCCCAGGTTGACACCACTGACCGCGAATTTGGCCTGATCGCTGGCAACCGCCAGATCGCACATCGCCACCAGCTGGCACCCGGCCGCGGTGGCGATTCCCTGCACTCGCGCAATAACAGGCTGAGGCATCTGCTGAATCGCCATCATGAGTTTGCTGCACGCTGCGAACAACTTCTGGTAGTACTCAAGACTGGGTTGCGCGCGCATTTCGCGCAGGTCATGACCGGCACAGAAAGCCTTGCCGGCCGCAGCGAGAACCACCACACGGACCGATTCGTCGGTTGATATCCGCTTCAGGGTTGCTGTCATTTCGGCGATCAGTGCTTCAGACAAGGCATTGAACTGCGCCGGACGATTCATCGTCAGAGTCAGACAGCCGCCGAGTCTTGTTTCCGCCAGCAAGCGGTGGCTCTGAACAGGCTGAGGCGTGGCGTTTGAGGTCGCTTCGGTTTTCATGATCCGGTCTTGGCATTTGGGTAACAAGACCATCCTACCTGCACCCGACTCTGCGTTCAATTGAGGCGGACTGACCAGCCATGCGGATCAATCGACCGTTTGTCGGCCACACGGTCCGGCTCGCAACCGTTCAGCAAGCGGCCAGGTGGCGCATGGACGGGCATCCGATACACTGAGGCACGAATCGCTGCGACAGACTATTACATGCTAGACAAAATTCAACTGGTAGCCGCCCAGGTTGGCTCCATAGTGGTGGGCAAAGACGCCCAGATTCGCCTTGCCCTGGCCTGCGTGCTGGCCCGCGGCCACTTGCTTGTAGAAGACGTTCCAGGCGTTGGCAAAACGACTCTGGCACACGCGCTATCCATCTCTCTGGGACTGAATTTCAATCGGGTTCAGTTCACCAATGACTTGTTACCAGCCGATATTGTCGGCGTTAACGTCTTTGATCGCGATGTGTCCAAATTCGTGTTTCACCCCGGACCGGTTTTCTCGGAAGTCATGCTTGCCGACGAAATCAACCGGGCGTCACCCAAAACGCAGTCAGCATTGCTCGAGGCGATGGAAGAACGACAAATCTCCATTGACGGTAAAGCGATGGACCTGCCTGATCCGTTCTTTGTCATTGCCACGCAGAACCCACAAGACCAAATCGGCACTTTTCCACTGCCTGAATCCCAGCTCGATCGCTTTCTGATGTGCCTGGAACTGGGTTACCCCGATGCCAAGAGCGAACGGGCATTGCTAGCCGGTGAAGATCGTCGCGAGATGATGACCAAACTCGAGCCGCAGATCACCCCTGAACAACTACGTCAGGCCATGCAGAAAGTCAGAGAAGTGAGAACCTCAGACGCACTACTCGACTATGTCCAGAATCTTCTGAATCTCTCGCGCCGCTCTACCGCGCTCGCAGAAGGCCTGAGCCCAAGGTCGGGGCTGGCCCTGATGCAGGCGGCCAAAGCCTGGGCAATGCTGGATGGCCGCAACCATGTGCTGCCCGACGACGTTCAGGCTGTCTTGCCTGCGGTTGCCGGGCACCGGCTGCGGCCGGCCAAAGGCGGGTCGCTCAGTTATCGCGGTCGCGCTGAATTGGTGGCCGAACTCGTCCACGCGGTACCCGTGCCCTGATAAAGAGACCAAGCGTTGGCGCATAGCGGACAAATCCCTGTGACTCGCTCCGGGCTCGCCCCGGAAAGTAATACCGCTGGATCAGACGGTGAGAGCCTCTTTGCGCGCTTCATTCCGCGACGCGGCCCGATTGCGGGCGACCACCTGCTAACCCGGCGCAATATTTACGTCTTGCCGTCGAAGACCGGGCTCTTGTTTGGCGCCGTTCTGCTCGCCATGCTGGTCTGTTCGATCAACTACGGTCTGGCCATGGGCTATGCGCTGACCTTCCTGATCTTCGGTCTGGCCGTCGTCGGCATGATGCATACGTTCCGCAATTTGTCGGCAATCACTCTGCGGGCCGGAAAAGCAGACCCGGTATTCGCCGGGCAAATGGCTGAAGTCAGCTTCATGGCATTGAATCCGAGTCGTTTATCCCGGTTCGCCATTTTGATTGATACGCCCGGCATGAATCAGACGGAGTCTGTGGATATCGCCCCCCAGACCGAACACCTGATCAATATTGCACTGCCGGCCGGCCAGCGCGGCTGGATGATGATGCCCCGGCTGACCTTGTCCACCCGATATCCACTTGGCATCTGGCGCGCCTGGAGTTACTGGCAGCCGGCGCAACGGGTGCTGGTTTATCCCGAACCCGAGAACCCTCCCCTAGCCTTGCCCGCCACTCGCCTGGACAATGGCGACGGCCAGGGTGATGGCGGACTGGAAGAAGACCTTGCAGGCATTCGACCGTTTCAGGAAGGAGACTCGCCGCGCCGTATCGCCTGGACGGCGATCGCCCGCACGGGAACCGACGAACTGATCAGCAAGCACTTCGATGGTGGTGGCACCGGCGAACTGAACCTTGATTTCCAGACCTTGCCGGCCGGACTCGATATTGAGACCCGGCTGTCGCGTTTAACCCGTTGGGTCTTGTCGGCCGAGGCCAGCGGCTGCACTTATGCCTTGTCACTACCTGGCAATCAGTTGCCGCCCGGTAACGGCCCCGGCCATCAAACAGCCTGCCTCAGAGCGCTGGCCACTTTTCAGCTACCCGCTCCAGGTCACGACTTCTCCGGCCCACCCGGCCGTCAGCCGGCATGAATATCGCACGCCTGGGCTGGGCAACCAGTGCGTTGGGTGGCCGCCTTGGTGGCCAATGGGAACGTGAACGCCGCGACACTCTGTTTCTACTGGCAACCATTGCTCTGGCTGCTCTGCCCCATGCCGCGCATTTGCCGCTGTGGATCACCCTGGCTTTTACCGCAATGTTCGGCTGGCGGCTCACCCTGGTCTTTACCGGACGCGAAATGCCACCGAGCTGGATTCGAACGCTCGGCGCAATCGGATGCCTGGCCGGAATCTTCGCGCAATATCACAGCTTCATCGGGCGTGAACAAGGTGTGGCAATGCTCACACTGTTCCTGGGTCTCAAGCTACTGGAAATGAAAGCCCGGCGGGATTTGCTAGTCGTTATTTCACTATGCTTCTTCCTGCTACTGACCACGTTCTTTCATTCGCAGTCGATTGTGACCGCCATGATTGTGCTGGTCGCCGTGACGGCGCTAATTGCCACCATGATCACGATGCAATTTGGCAAACAAGAGCAGGCAATCTGGAGTCGTCTGCGACTGGCTGCCATTCTGGTGCTTCAGGCACTGCCCATCGCAATTGCCTTGTTTGTTTTCTTTCCACGGCTGGCGACGCCGCTCTGGGGTATTAACGGACAAGGCAGCAGTGCCAGCACCGGACTTTCGAGTTCAATGTCTCCCGGCGGCGTCTCGTCGCTGTCGAAATCCACCGCGATTGCCATGCGGGTGAAATTCGACCGGGCGATTCCGCCCAAGCAAAGCCTGTACTGGCGCGGACCGGTATTCGGTCTGTTCGATGGCAAGACCTGGACCGCCCGTTCCGAGGTTGGCGAACAGCCCGGAAGGGCGGAGCTGAGAGTCGATCAATCAGCCCCGCCATACAGCTACGAAGTCACCCTTGAGCCAAATGGTCAGCCCTGGCTGCTGGCCTTGGATATGCCAAGCCAACTGGCTCCGCTGACCGGCGCCAGTGCGAGCGTCAGCGCCGGGTTCAGCCTGCAACAAAACCGCCCCGTCTACGAGCGGACCCGCTATCGCCTCGACTCCTATTTGAGCTATACGCTCGGGCTGAATGAAACGAACGACAGCTTGCAGCGCTGGCTCCAGTTACCCCGCGGTTTCAATCCGAAAACACTGGCGTTGGGCCGCCAGTGGAGCGAACAGATGCGCGGTCAACCGAATCAGCAGATCGCCCGCCGCGCCATGCAGATGTTTAACCAGCAGGCTTTCACCTATACCCTGAACCCGCCATTGCTGGGCCTTCATTCAGTCGATGATTTTCTGTTTTCGCAACAGGCTGGCTTTTGCGAGCACTTTACCTCTGCGTTTGTCGTGTTGATGCGCGCTGCGGGCATACCGGCAAGAGTTGTAACCGGCTATCAGGGCGGCGAGGTAAATCCCGTTGACGATTTCATGGTCGTGCGACAGTCAGACGCTCATGCCTGGGCCGAGATCTGGACCGACACCCGGGGCTGGATCCGGCTTGACCCGACCAGCGCCGTCGCCCCTGAACGCATAGAAACTGACCAGCGTTTACTCCAGGAACAGGCATTTGGGAGCCCGGGCGGAGAGCAAGGCGCCTGGCAACTGCTCAAGCTCAATCTGGATGCCCTGGCAAACCGCTGGAATCAATGGGTGCTCAACTATGACAGAAAGTCTCAGGGCCGGTTGCTGGATAAACTGGGCTTTGACAGCCACGACTGGACCAGTCTTGCGGCAATGCTGGCCGGCGCGATGGTCTTGTTGATTGGCGGTAGCGCGTTATTGACGCTGCAACCCCGGGCGGCCCCCGATCCACTGGGGCGTTTATACGATCAGTTTTGTGACAAACTCGCCGCCTTCGGCCTGAATCGTCATATCCATGAAACGCCCGCCCAGTTCCTGGCAAGATCATGCAAACAATTGGGCGAAGAAAAATCTGAACAGGCTCGCGCAATTGTGCGCATGTATACCAAGCTGCGCTATGGCGAAATGAGTGGTGTCTACCAGGGCAAGGAAAGGCGCCGGCGCAACCGCGTTTCCAGCGCGAAAGCCCGGCATATCGCCCAGGCTCGCGAACTGATGCGCGACCTGCGCGCTTCCATCGAGCATTTCGAGCCCTAGCCAGCTGGCACTGTTGTACAGTTTCGTGATGAAGACGAAACCGACTCCTGTCCAGCACCCGACGAATTTGTCGGCACTTCGAATCAACGGCGCCCGGCTCTGGGACTCCCTGATGGACCTTGCCAAAGTGGGCGCTACGCCGCGCGGCGGGGTCAAACGGCTCGCACTGACCGATCTCGACAGGCAGGGGCGCGACCTTGTAATCACCTGGTTTCGACAGGCTGGCATGACGGTACGCGTTGACCGGGTTGGCAATATTTTTGCCCGCCGGGTGGGCACTGACCCGGACCGGGCCGCGGTTGCCTCCGGCAGCCATATCGATACCCAGCCCTCGGGGGGAAAATTCGACGGCAACTATGGCGTCCTGGCGGCCCTGGAAGTGGTTCGCACACTGAACGACAAGCAACTCGAGACTCCCGCACCTATCGAGGTGGTCATCTGGACTAATGAAGAAGGCACTCGGTTTACGCCGGTTATGATGGGCTCAGGCGCTTACGCCGGCGTGTTTGATCTGACGACCGTTCTGCAGGCGCAAGACCTGGACGGGCTGACTGTCGGCGACGAACTCAACCGGATCGGCTACGCCGGAGAAACAGAACCCGGCGCACATCCTTTCGCCGCCTATTTCGAAGCTCACATTGAACAAGGCCCGATACTGGAAGATGCCGGCTTGCCAATCGGGGTTGTCACGGGTGCCCTCGGACAGCGCTGGTTTGATGTCAGCGTCGCCGGTATGGAGGCGCACGCCGGTCCCACGCCAATGGGATTACGCCGCGACGCGAGTCTGGCCATGGCCCAGATCATTCAGTCGGTTAACCAGATTGCGCTCGATGAAGCGCCTGATGGCCGTGGCACGGTCGGCTTCGTTCAGGTCAGCCCCAACTCGCGCAACGTCATCCCTGGAAACGCTGTTTTCTCGATTGATCTGCGTCATCCGAACGATGCCGGTCTGGAGCGTATGGAGCAGGCCTTCCGAAAAGCCTGTGAACAGGCCGCGCGCGACACCCGCACCACAATTGGCATTGCTCACGTCACTGATTTCCCCCCATGCGAATTCGATAAGGCTTGCGTGCAAGCCGTGCGAGAAGCGGCTGCTGCGCTTGATCAGCCTCACCAGGACATTGTCAGCGGCGCCGGCCACGATGCCGTGTATGTCGCCAGGGTAGCCCCCACCGGAATGATTTTCGTGCCCTGCAAAGACGGCATCAGCCACAACGAGATCGAGGATGCCAGCCCGTCAGACATCGAAGCTGGCGCCAACGTTCTGCTCCAGGCAATGCTGGCTCGGGTAGTTTAAGACCAGCCAACATGAATCGATTTCTTTCTGTCGCCTTGCGCCGACCAGCGCATCAACTACTCGCATTGCTAACGACTGTCTTGCTAAGCGTTCCGACTATGGCAACGCCGGCAGACCGACCGGAGTTGAATACCGAGACTATTCAGAGCCTGCTCGAGAACCGCCAACGCCTTGCCACGCTACCCGAAGCCGATCAGAAAGAAGCGACCGCTCTGCTTGAAACCGCCTTGAACCGATTGCGGGAAGCCGAGCGACTGGAGCGGCAAACAAGTGCCTATGCGCTTGCCGAACCCGCGACGCCGGCAGCTCAAACGGAACAAGCCCAGCCATTCGAACACTATCTGCAACCCCAGGCCTTGATACCACCATCACAAGCGCCGACCGCCAGCATCGAACAGGCAGCGTCGCGTATCCGGGCGGATGTCATCGCGCTCAAGGCTACCGTATCAACGCTGCGCACGAAAATCGACGACGAGCGCGTCATGGATCTCCCCGCTTTAATTGCGCAAGCTCAGCAACAAGCGATCAATACGCCGGCGCCACGCGATCAGGCGAACGCGCTGCCGGACTCCAATCCGCTCGAACAGGCTGTTCAGCTTGCGGAGCAAGCTGAACACAAACGCCGGCTCGCGCAGATAACAGAACTTCGGGAGAGACTGGCAACAAAACCAGCTCGAATCAGCCGCATGGAAGAGATCGCGGACTTACTCGAGCAGCGCTTAAACACGGCTCTGGAACTACAAAGAACACTAGAGAATCGACTCGACAGAAAACGCCTGCAAGCGGTTGACAGCCGAACCACCCGCCTGGAACTGATCCAGCAACGAGCCCGCGAACAGGCGCCGCCACTGGAGGCCGCCGCCCGGCAAAACGTCACGCTGAGCGAATCGATAGAGGCCGTCATCCGATCCAACCAGGCGGATCAAATTCGCCAAAGTGAGTTAAACCAGCGAATATCCACGCTCGAATCGAAGTTCAACTCGCTGAACAAACTGCTTCAACTGCGCCGGTTTGAATCATCGGTCCCGTTCGGCGTAGCGCTTCGGCGTGAGTGGGACAAAGTCTCCGAGAGGTTGGTCAGCACCAGTTCAACCAAGGCAATCACCCGGGCGCTAACAACAAGTCGGGTTACCTTGTTTGACCTGCAAGAACACCAGGGCCTCTTTGAAGCGCTCGATCCGGCCCAGTTGGCTGCGCTGGCGCCTGCTGCCGACACCAAACTGATCGACCGCTTGGTCGCGGACCGGAAGTCTCTCACCGAAGCGGCCGCGAAAGCCCAGCAAGAACGGATCGATGGTTTGTCAACCCATCTTGCCCAGCTGCAACGCTATGCGGAGCGAAGCGAAACCTACACCGCCTTGCTGAAGAGTCACTTGTTCTGGATACCCAGCGCCAAAACGATCGGCCCGGATGCTTTCGAAGGCGCCTCGAACTCGATCAGTTGGCTGATCGCGCCTGAGCGCTGGGAAACGATTCAACAATCGGTCCAGAAAACCTTATCAACCCAGCTAATCTGGGTAGCTTTGTTGCTATCCGCACTGATCCTGTCGGTTGTCGTACGCCCCTCACTCAAGCGGCGGCTTGGCGATCTCGCCCCACTGGTCGGCAAAGTTCAGCATGATCGATTCAACCTGACACTATCGGCCTTGACCATCACGGTTGGCCTTGCCGCCCCGATGCCGCTTGCCTTTCTGCTCGCCGCTCAAACCATTGGCAAAACCAGCGGATTTCCTGACAGCCTGCACTACGCCTTGCTTACTGGCGCGTCGGCCCTCGCATTCATGGAATTCATTCTGCAACTGGTGCGAACCAACGGCCTGGCCGAGATCCATTTCAAATGGCGAGCCGAAACGCTCGCCCTGTTGCGCCATCACAATCGCTGGCTGATCACGCTACTTGTGCCTATCGTCGTCGTCATGGTGTTGCTGGAAAACCAGGCGACGCCGGAAATACGAGATGGCCTGGGGCGGTTTACACTGGTTGTGATGTGTTTTGCGATAGCCATAACCGCTTTTCGCCTTGGCGCGTTCTGGCAGCGACAAACTCACGCCGCAAACTCTGATTCCTGGCAATGGCTTCGACTCAGTCCGCGTAACCCGATCTTCACTTTGTTCCCGTTGTCACTGGCTGGCTTATCGATGCTGGGCTACCACTACACCGCCACAGTCATGCTCGAACTAAGTCTCCGTTCTGCGGTGTATATCGCCCTCGCCGTCCTGGTTTACTACATTGCCGAAAGATCATTGGCCATCTACGAGCGTCGGCTGGCCCTGCAGCGCTTACTGGCTCAACGAGCGGAAGCTTTCGCGCGCAATGCGGATCGCGACACGGCCGAGAAAGCCGGCGAAGACATTCCCGAAATCATCGACAGTCAGGTAATTGACCGGCAAACGATAACCAACCAGACGAAATCTCTACTCAGACTGTTTGTCTGGGCCGGATTGGTGGTTGCGCTGTCTTCACTATGGCGGGATTTACTTCCGGTGGTTCGCTCCCTGGACGATCAAGTCCTTTGGCAGATTGCGGCCAGCCAGGAGGGGCAGCCGATCGAACGAATTACTTTATGGAATCTCAGTATTGCCGCATTGGTTCTGGTCGCGACATTTCTTGGCGTTCGCAACCTTCCGGGCGCGCTGGAAGTCGCGCTGCTAAGCCGGATTCAGCTAACGCCGGGAACCGGGTATGCAATAACCACGGTTCTCAAATACCTGCTGGTTTTTGCCGGCGTCATTACCGCACTCAATCTCCTGGGAACCGACTGGTCAAAGCTCCAGTGGCTGGTAGCCGCTCTGGGCGTCGGACTGGGGTTTGGCCTGCAGGAAATCGTGGCCAATTTCGTCTCCGGCATTGTAATCCTGTTCGAGAAGCCTTTCCGGCTCGGCGACACCATTACGATCGGAGACCAAAGTGGCACCGTGACCCGGATTCAGATCAGAGCCACGACGCTCAGCGACTGGGACCGCAAAGAGATCATCATTCCCAACAAGACGTTTATCACCGGCCAGTTCGTGAACTGGACGCTGGCGGACGCGGTTACCCGGCTGGTCATACCGGTAGGGGTTGCCTATGGCACCGACACTCAAAAAGTCGTACAGATCCTGACCGACGTGGCTGTCTCGAACGACCGCGTCCTCGCAGACCCAACACCGGCCATTTTGTTCATCAATTTCGGCGCAAGCAGCCTGGACTTCGAAATGAGAGTCTTTACCAAATCGATAGTAGACCGGGTGCTACTGACTCATGAATTACATATGGCAATCACGCAGGCATTTGAGCAGAGCGGGATTCAGATTGCCTTTCCGCAACTGGATGTTCACCTGGACCCAAAACCGGAAACCTGAACCGCCCCGTAAACCTGAAGTCAACCAAACCAACGCAGCGCAAACAGAGTAATCCCCGGAAAAGCCACGAGAATCGCCGTACGAATAACATCGGACAAGACAAACGGGAACACCGACATATAGGTCGCGGTGATCGGCGTCTGTTTGTCCATCGCGTTAATCACAAACAGGTTCATGCCGACTGGCGGGGTGATGAGTCCGACCTCGACGACGATCAAGACAAGTATGCCGAACCAGATCGCGGTTTCTTCGGCCGTCAGTCCGAATTCCAGCGCTGAAATAATCGGAAAAAAGATCGGCACGGTCAGGAGAATCATCGACAAACTGTCCATGACGCAGCCAAACACCAGGTAAAGCAACAAGATCGCGGTCAAAACCAGCCATGGACTAAACCCAGCATCCACGATCATCATCGAGATGTCCTGCGGCACCTGGGAGAGCGCCAGAAACGCGTTATAAAAACCTGCGCCAAGCACAATCATGAAGATCATTGCCGTACTACTTGCCGTAGAAAAAATCGACTCGGCGAAAGTCTTGCGAGTCAGCCCGCCATTCAGATAGGCGATAATGCCAGTGCCGGCGGCACCGATTGCCGCCGCCTCCGTCGGTGTAAACCAACCCAGGTAAATACCGCCGACAACCAGGAAAAAGACAATCAGGACGGGCCAGACGGCTAGCAATGCCTTGAAGCGCTCGCCGGAGGTTGCTTTCTCACGGACGGTTTCCTGGCCTTTCTTGACCCGAACGTAAATTGCAATTGTGATCATGTAGCCCAGCGCAGCAAGAAATCCGGGTACAAACGCAGCCAGGAACAATTTGGCAATATTCTGTTCAGTCAGAATCGCATAAATAACCAGTACGACTGACGGCGGGATAAGAATTCCCAGCGTGCCGCCAGCGGCCAGCGTGGCGGTAGCCAGGCCGCCACTGTAACCGTAGCGCCGCAGCTCGGGTAAGGCTGCCTGACTCATGGTTGCGGCCGTCGCCAGTGATGACCCACAGATCGAGCCGAAACCTGCGCAAGCACCGATAGCCGCCATTGCAACACCACCTTTGCGGTGGCCAAGCCAGGTTTCCGCGGCTTTGAACAATGCGGTGGACATTCCCCCGAGCGTTGCGAACTGCCCCATCAGCAAAAACAATGGCACGATGGTCAGCGAGTAACTGGAAAACGTGCCGTAGGTTTCAGTCTTGAGTTTGGCCAGCACGATATCGAAGCCACCGGTAATAAACGCGGTGCCGCCAAGCCCGCATACCAGCATAGCCAAACCTATCGGCATGCGCAGAAAAATCAAGACCATCAGGATGGCGAAAGAACCGACGCCAATATCAAATTCACTCAATGCCCTACTCCTGCATCCCGAACCAGCAGGTCGGTATTTTTGGCCAACTCCTGCATCCTTATGACTGCCACGTAGGCGCCGATTACACTGGCAACCACGGCCGCAGCAGCACAGGCAGCAAAAGCCCACCAGACAGGGAACTGCAACAGGAATGTCGTCTCACCGTTACCGGCTTTGTCGAGTGTGCCAACAATCAGCCGCCAGGTAATTATGCCCAGCACGGCGGCGAGAAGTACTTCCCAGAGCATGGTCAGAAACCGCCTGGCGGGTTCCGGCAGATAGTTTGTCACCAGATCAACGGTGGCATGCCCTTGCACCATCTGGCACCAGGGCAGAAAACAGAAGATTGCAAACGCAACACCGGCCTCAACCAGCTCGAAGTCACCGCGAACCGGCCCTAGCTTCTTGAACAGCGCCGCCAGGGGCTCAAACAGCGAGACGATCCACGGCGTGTGGCCCAGCGTATTGGCCGAGCGACCCAGCACACTGACGCAGGTAATCACGACTAAAGCAACCAGTACCACACCACCAAGGATGGCCATGGAACGGGCGATTTTGAGCATTAGCGAATGCACGGTTGACCCCCTTCTGTGCGTTGGCCCGGTGAGCGCTGTCAAACCGCGCAAACCGGGCCAAGGCAGCTTGGTCCCGGTCGCGCCGGGACTTGTACTTACTTGGAATGTTTCTTGATCAGGCTTTGGGCTTTCTCAACCAACGCTTTGCCATCAATGCCTTGCGACTTCATGCTGGCCATCCACTCGTCATAGATTGGCATGGATGCTTTACGCCACTGGTCAACCTGCGCGGCATCAAGCTGAACAATGTTGTTACCTCGTTTGACCGCCTTAGCTCGGGCGGGACCATCGGAGGCCTCCATTGTCTTACCGGCGAACGCCGAAAACTCCATTCCGGAATTATCGTCAATCACCTTTTTCAGGTCAGCAGGCAGTCCATCGTATTTGGCTTTATTCATCGCCAGAACGAATGTCAGGGTGTAGAGGGTTTCATCACCAAACTCGGTGTGATTCGACACCAACTCAGGCACTTTGAGCGCAGCGGTCACTTCCCAGGGGATAGTGGTGGCATCAATCACACCTTTGGACAGCGCTTCCGAAACAGCCGGAACTGGCATGCCGACCGGAGTAGCACCGAGCTTCTCAAGCAACTGATTAACGATACGCGAACCGCCGCGAATCTTGACGCCAGCCAAGTCGGCAGGAACAGTCACCGGTTTTGATGAATGGATCAGTCCGGGGCCATGGACCCAGGTGCCGAGGATTTTGAGATCTTTGAACTCGGTCTGCTCCATATCGCTCTTGAACAACTCCCAGTAAGCGCGTGATGTGGCTTCGGCGTTGGTCATCATGAACGGCAACTCAAACACTTCGGTACGGGGGAAACGGCCAGGCGTATATCCCACAACCGTCCAGACGATATCGGCGACACCATCTTTGGCCTGATCCATCAACTCAGGCGGTTTTCCGCCAAGTTGCATTGACGGATAGCGGCGGACCTTGATGCGCTTGTCTGAGGCTTTTTCGACCTTGTCAGCCCAGACATCAAGAACCAGCTTGGGGACATTCGCCTGCGGCGGCAGGAAGTGATGCATGCGCAGGGTAACGTCTGCTGCGACCGCTGATGAGGAAGCAAGGCCCAGCCCGGCCGCAAGACCCAGGCCTGCGGCAAGCCCGGTTAATCGCTTGAACTTTAAAAGCATATGAATCTCCTGATTAGAGTGATTAGTGATTTCCAGTGAAACATGTCAAACAAAACGGTCACGACATATAGACATAACGGACCGGTCGGCTTACGGCCTACCTGCTCTACGCAGTTCGACCAAACCCATCGAAATTCGTCTGCCTATCGGTATAAGTCCGCCGGCCCGACCCCTTCAGGCGTGCCAGTGTAAATCAGGTCGCCCGACGCCCAGTGATAAAACAACGATAATTCGGCAACGATTTCACGGATATTCCCGATGAGTTTGCACGGATCCGACCGCTGGCGGGTTCCTCCATTGACCTTCAGTGCCAACTCACCGCGCTGCGGAATTGTTTCCTGCATAGGCACTACTTCCAAAACCACCGAGCCTTGATCAACAGCTTTGCCGAGACCCCGGGGGCGACCTCTGCCGCGAACCGCAAGCGGAAGATCGCGACGCGAAGAGCGGACCGGCAGTGCCGGCCAGATGTACTGTGTTTCTGGCATTAACTATCCTGAAGTCCTGATGTTGCAGAGTTGCCTCGTGTTGATTCAGCCCCGGTTTCCGTAGACCCCGAATTCCTGATGGAACGATGCTTCGTCCGCGAGAAAAACGAACGCCGGATCGCTGCCTTTGTACCCGTGTTCATGCCACTGACCGATGGGCGTGAGACGTTGACTATCGTGTAAGCCCCTTCATCTTCGACAAGCCGGCAAACCGCATTCGGCGTATGGCGATGGCATCGCGCAACGTTCGCCTTGGTTGGTTGATGCGCTGTCTGGTTTGCCGATATAACGCCAGCATGCTGACTATATGAATGGCCAGAGACGGTTCTGACCGCCCTGGATGAGCAAACGTCGGCAGCAAATCAGGTGTGTTATGACCTGTTGCGACCTGGCTTGTGCGTTCAGGAGACGTGCAGTATCGTTCCTGGGAGCATTTTAATACTAGTTTAGTCTGCATGGAGAAGCAATATCTTGCCAGCTAGCACCGAAAGACCAGCCGAATCTTCCCAGCCGGGGACGCCACAACAAGGCGACGGCAATGAAAAACATCCTTTCCTGATTGCCCTTGGAGAGCGGGTGCGTGCGCTGCGCTCAAGACGCGGCATTGCCCGCAAAGCCCTCGCCGGTCTGACTGGCGTCTCGGAGCGGCATTTGGCGAATCTGGAGTACGGCACCGGGAACGCGTCAATACTGGTGCTGGTCCAGGTTGCACAGGCTTTACAGTGCTCCCTGGCTGAACTCGTGGGCGACATGACAACCCGTTCTCCCGAATGGCTGATGCTGCGCGAGCTCTTGAAAGACCAGAGCGATGACACCTTGCGACGGGTGCGTCTTTCCGTCAGCGAAACCCTGGGCACCGCCGGCGCCAATGACCATGGCCGCAAATGCCGGCCGCAGATCGCCTTGATCGGACTGCGCGGTGCCGGAAAATCGACACTTGGCGCCAGACTGGCTGACGACCTGGGTTTTTCCTTTGTCGAATTGAGTCGGGAAATTGAACAATTTGCGGGCTGCAGCGTCAGTGAAATCCAGGCTTTGTACGGACAGGAAGCCTACCGGCGCTATGAACGGCGGGCACTGGAAGAAGCGATTCAGATTTACCCGGAGGCGGTCATTGCCACCCCGGGCGGTATTGTTTCTGACCCGGCAAACTTCAACCTGATGCTGGCCCACTGCACCACCATCTGGCTGCAGGCGGACCCTGCAGATCACATGCAACGAGTGATTGATCAGGGAGACCTGCGCCCGATGGCGGGCAGTCACGAGGCGATGGATGATCTCAAGAATATTCTTGCCAGCCGCGCCGATTTTTACTCAAAAGCCGATTTTCGCCTGAATACGAGCGACCAGTCACTGGAAGCCACTTTTGCCAGTTTGCGAACCATGGTCCGCGATGCCCTGGCAGACTAAACATGCATAAAACTGCTTGACCTCACCTGGAAGCTCGCATTATATTGCTCTCTCTCGACTCAACAACGCACTTTAATGCGTACTCGGAGAGCAACTGTGACTCAAGCCCCGCAGGTCAACTACCAAACAAGTCCCGAGCAATACCAACACTGGTCCCTGAGCATTGACGGCCCGGTCGCCACCCTGGGCGCCGACTTTGACGAAAATGCCGGCTTGCAACCGGGTTACAAACTCAAGCTGAACAGCTACGACCTTGGCGTTGATATCGAATTGAACGATGCGCTCAATCGAATCCGCTTTGAGCACCCGGAAGTACGGACCGTCGTCGTCACCAGTCTCAAGGACAAAGTTTTCTGTTCCGGAGCCAACATTTTCATGCTGGGTGTGAGCAGTCATGCCTGGAAGGTCAACTTCTGCAAGTTCACCAATGAGACCCGCAACAGTATTGAGGACTCTTCGCGCCATGGCGGCCTGAAATTCCTGGCTGCCGTAAACGGTGCATGCGCCGGTGGCGGCTACGAACTCGCCCTCGCCTGCGATGAAATCTTTCTGATTGATGACCGCTCCAGCGCGGTAAGCCTGCCCGAGGTTCCGCTGCTTGGCGTATTGCCCGGCACTGGCGGGCTGACCCGGGTAACCGACAAACGACATGTGCGTCACGACCTTGCCGACCTCTTTTGCACCATGGCTGAGGGAGTCCGCGGACAACGTGCCAAGGACTGGCGGTTAGTGGATGCGATTGTCAAACCGGCAAAATTCTCTGAGCGAATCAAAGCCAGAGCACTGGAACTGGCGGACCAGAGCGATCGCCCTGCGCAGGCAAGCGGCGTCAAGCTCACGCCTCTGGTCCGTAATGTTGAAAACGATACGGTGCAATATGAGCACATCACGATCAGCATAGATCGCGACAAACGCTACGCTACCTTTGAAGTCCACGCCCCGGCCGGGCAACAACCGGAAACCATCGACGCCATTGTCACGGCAGGCGCGGACTGGTACCCACTGGCGCTGGCTCGCCAACTCGATGACGCCATTCTCTCAATGCGCACCAATGAACTCGACATTGGCACCTGGATTCTGAAAACACGCGGTGATCCACGTCAGGTGATTGCCATAGATGAAACCCTATGCGCGCATCAAGACCATTGGCTGGTTAGGGAAACCGTCGGCATGCTTCGGCGCTGTCTCAGCCGTCTTGATGTTTCCTCGCGCAGTCTGTTCGGCCTGATCGATGAAGGATCGTGTTTTGTCGGCACTTTCTTTGAGCTGGCTTTGGCCTGCGACCGGACTTATCACCTCGACTTGCCGGACGCTCCGGCACAGACCCCTACGATTCAACTGACCGAAACCAATTTTGGTTTTTATCCGATGGTGACCGAGCAAACTCGACTGCAGCGCCGGTTCTACGACGAGCAGCCGACCATGAATTCGATCCGCGAAAGTGCCGGACGCCCACTGGATGCGAACAGCGCCTTTGAACTGGGGTTAGTTACCAGCAACCCGGATGACCTGGACTGGCCAGACGAAGTGCGCCTGGCACTTGAAGAGCGTGCCGCGATGTCTCCGGACGCGCTCACCGGCCTCGAAGCCAATCTGCGTTTCAACGGGCCGGAGAACATGTTTACCCGGGTATTTGGCCGCCTGACAGCCTGGCAAAACTGGATATTCCAGCGCCCGAATGCCGTCGGCTCCACCGGCGCACTAAAGGTATACGGCAAAGGCGAACGAGCCGCTTTTGACTTTGACCGGGTCTGACCGACCAGGGCAGCAATAACGCGACCGGAGAAAGCAATGACCAGCATTAACTACACCGACAAGATCCCCAACAATGTCAACCTCAGCGAAGACCGCGCCTTGCAGCGCGCACTCGAGCACTGGCAACCCAACTACCTGCAATGGTGGAACGACATGGGTCCCGAAGGATCCCAGAACTTTGACGTCTACCTGCGAACCGCGGTCAGCGTAGACCCGAAAGGCTGGGCCCAGTTTGGTCATGTGAAGATGCCGGAGTATCGCTGGGGCATCTTCATGAACCCAGGCGAACAGAATCGCAAAATCCACTTTGGTGACCACCTCGGTGAAAATGCCTGGCAGGACATTCCGGGAGAATACCGTGCCAACCTGCGCCGTATTATCGTCACACAAGGCGATACCGAACCGGCCTCGGTAGAACAGCAACGCCATCTCGGCCTGACCGCGCCTAGCCAGTACGATTTGCGAAATCTGTTTCAGGTCAATGTCGAAGAAGGTCGACATTTGTGGGCAATGGTTTACCTGCTCCACAAGTACTTCGGCCGCGACGGGCGCGAAGAAGGTGAGGCGCTCCTGGCGCGTCACAGCGGGGACGAAGACAACCCAAGGATTCTGGAAGCCTTCAATGAGAAGACGCCCGACTGGTTGTCGTTCTTTATGTTCACTTACTTTACCGATCGCGACGGGAAATTCCAGCTCTGCGCGCTGGCCGAAAGCGCGTTCGACCCCCTGGCGCGCACCACTCGGTTCATGCTGACCGAGGAAGCCCATCACATGTTTGTCGGAGAAAGCGGCGTCTCACGGGTCATTCAACGAACCTGTCAGGTGATGAATGAGCTGAAAACCGATGATCCGCAAAAACTGCGCGCCGCAGGAGTTATCGATCTGCCGACGATTCAGCGTTATCTGAACTTCCATTTCAGCGTCACAATCGACTTGTTTGGTGCCGATGAATCCAGCAACGCGGCCACCTTCTACAGCACCGGCTTGAAAGGCCGTTACGAAGAAGGCAAACGGACGGACGACCACACCCTGAAAGGCAATACCTACAATATTCTCGCCGTTGAAAACGGCCGCCTGGTGGATCGCGAAGTCCCGATGCTGAACGCTCTCAATGAAGTGCTGCGTGATGATTACATCAAGGACAGTATCGGCGGCGTTTCACGGTGGAATAAAGTGATTCAGAAGGCCGGCATTGATTTCACACTCAAAGTCCCGCACAAAGCGTTTCACCGTAACATTGGCGCGTTGTCGGGTGCGAAAGTCTCGCCGGACGGCCAGGTATTGTCGGACACAGAATGGAACAACCATGTAGACGAATGGTTACCCACCAGCAGCGACCGCGAGTTTGTCGGCTCGTTGATGGGCAGAGTGATTGAGCCCGGCAAGTTTGCCAACTGGATCGCCCCGCCGATGATCGGCATCAACCGGCAACCAGTGAACTTCGAGTACGTACGCTTCGCCTAAGGGGAAAACTCATGGACCTGGCTGATACGGGTATGTTGCGCCAGCATCTGATCGATCCGGAAATATGCATTCGCTGCAATACCTGTGAAGCGACCTGCCCGATTGATGCGATCACACACGACGACAATAACTATGTTGTGGACGCTGAAAAATGCGACCACTGCATGGATTGCATCTCGCCGTGCCCGACCGGCAGCATTGACAACTGGCGCATCGTACCCAGACAAAAAGCCTATAGTCTGGAAGAACAACTGGGCTGGGAGGAACTTCCCGAGGAAACAGCGGTTGAAGGCGAGTCAGCACCAGACGATGCGGCACTGATTTCGGCACAGACAATGCCCGCCGCCACGTTGACTGACGCAGTTTTCAATGCGGCAAGCCTTAACGCCACAATGCCGCCCTGGTCTGCCGCACACGCCTATACCAATCTTTACGGCCCGAAAACGAGGAACGATTTTGTCACGGCTACCGTTGCAGGAAATGTTCGCGTAACAGAGGTAGGCAAAGACTACGATACCCATCACCTGGTTCTGGACTTTGGTTCACTGCCGTTCCCCGTACTCGAAGGCCAGTCAATTGGCATCATTCCGCCAGGACTGGATCATCAGGGCAAGCCGCATCACGCACGCCAGTATTCGGTCGCCAGCCCCCGCAATGGTGAACGCCCCGGCTACAACAACCTGTCGCTCACGATCAAACGCGTGCTTGAAGACCACCAGGGCAATCCTGTCCGTGGCATTGCGTCCAATTATCTTTGCGATCTGTCCGTTGGCGACCAGCTACAAGTCATCGGACCATTTGGCACCAGTTTTCTGATGCCGAATCATCCCGGCAGCCATCTTGTGATGATCTGCACCGGCACGGGCAGCGCGCCGATGCGGGCGATGACCGAATGGCGCCGGAGATTAAGGCGATCCGGAAAGTTCAGGAGTGGCAAGATGATGTTGTTCTTTGGTGCCCGCACTCAGGAGGAGCTGCCGTATTTCGGCCCGCTGACCAACCTGCCCAAAGACTTTATCGATATCAACCTGGCGTTCAGCCGCACGCCCGGCGCACCCCGCCGGTACGTGCAAGACTGTATCCGCAATCGGGCAACTGACGTCGCGGCAATGCTGTCCGACCCCGAGACGTATTTTTATATCTGCGGACTCAAAGCGATGGAAGAAGGCGTTTTGCTGGCGCTACGCGATGTCGCGACCCAGGCTGGTCTCGATTGGGAAACCCTGGCAGGCGAACTCAGAGACGGGGCCCGTCTTCATCTGGAAACCTATTAGAGGCTGGAAGACACTCATGCCGCTTACCCAATCTTCACTCAAGACAGGTCAATCACCGGAGTTCCGGCGCGAGACAATGGAGCAGGCCTATCTGGCGATGAGAGAAAGTATCGCTATGCCCGAGATTCATACACGGTGAGCATGAACCGCTAGGCAGTTGCCGGGTGTTTCGCCGCCACCTTTAGCCACATGCGCTCGTGGATATAGAAAGCCACGGTATTGACGAGCGGCTCGACCAGAGCTAGCAGACCACCAATCACCCAACTGCCGGTAATAATGAAGGCAACCGTGAACGCGACGGTGAAGTGCACGCAGGCAAATGAAGCTGTTTTGAGTTCGACCATTGCTTAACCTTTGAAAAAGAGCTTTAAATGACTCTGCCACACCGATCAAAATAAATAAATCCAATTTTGTTTATTAAGCTGATAGCTATTTGTTAATTTAGAAATCACTCCCTGGTATCGGCGACCGCGCCTGCCTCGATTGGTTCACCAGGTGAAGCCCGGTGGGCCGCAGAGTATTGTCAGCTTGCGACCAGAACCAGCGACGTGGCAAACCGCACCGTGGATCAAAAGCCAGATATCGCGAAAGGTTTAGTTGGCAAAAATAATCGAGCGCCTCAAATGAAGAAAAGAACGGCGTGACATGCTGGGTTGCGGCGTCTGGATCCGCCTGGTTACCCGGTTCGCCCAGCGCGACCTGAACCGGCTGCCCGTCGCCTTTGATTTCGATCAGGGTGAGCCCTAAATGCAGCCGGACTTCCTCAATGTACCGATGATCATTCGGATCAAAATTTACGATGTTGCGGGGATGTTTGCTGATTCCCCAGGTATTGAGTTTCATGGTTGAACTCCTGTTACTTAATCGTCGTGGTTAGAGCTGCGACCCGGCCGCTGCTTCATGTTGTGCCTGCCACTTTGCCAATGGAATACCTTCATGCTCGGCAAGAGCACTCAGAGCTGACTCCAGCGACGCCCTGGCATGACTGGCGGCAATATTCAGATAGTTATGCAGGCTGGCCTCCTCCGCATTACTCGACTCACATTGAGCGCTGTAATGCTCAAAATCTGAAAGCGCCGAAACGAGCTCCGCGACATGACGCGGGCACTCGCAGTCCAGCTTTGGTTTCATTGCTGCCACCTGGGCGACAACTGAACGGGAATACCGCCGCGGCAACGGAGCAAATGCTGGCCGGTCGTTCTGATCGACCAACATGGAATCGATTGCTCGCTGAACTTCACGATAGTCAAGTGGCATACGCAGGCATGCGGTATCTGCGCTGACAAGCTGGTTGGTGGTCTGGCCTGCCGCGTATCGATAAGCCACGACCAGGCAGCGCGCTTTTGATGTCTCACGGATCCGGCGCAGGTCAGCAACCGCTGAATCATCCAGTGTCGGCATCTCAATCACGATGACGTCTGCCTGGGTCGCGATGTCATCGTCGCCCTGCACCGACCCGGTCACAATATCCAGCCCAGGCATCTGCGCGCGATTTTGCTCGAACAAGACTGGCAACGTGGGCCCGATAATGGCTGTTCTGGGGAATGAGGTTTGGACGGGTCCGTCCCACAATGCGTTCGCTGAACGCATTTGTTTGAGCTTGTCTGTCTCGACCGACGCAATACCGCCGATCCCGTGCCCGGCATCAATCAGCGACTTGAGCAGCACCAGACGGTCCACCTGCGTCTGGGAGTACCGACGGGTGCCTCCCGCACTTCGATGAGGGGACACAGCGCCATATCGGTCCTCCCACTTGCGGATCGTATGGGTACTGAGGCCGCTACGTGTCGCCGCCTCGCCAATCGAATAGTGATTTTCCAGCATCTTTAGAACCTTGGGCCGTCTAGATTTTCTCGAATTATTCTAGATTTACCGCATGAATGTCAATTCATGTATAGATCAATACCGGTCGTTTGTCTATATATTCATCTGATATATGCAAAAATGGCTAACATCTGTCCAAATTCTGCACTGCCGAAGCAATGGCCACGCCTTTGATTTCTCATTGTGGTAATCATCACACTGCGGATTCCCGCCCAGCGAATCACGGCGGCCGATCTCGCGGGAGACGGTCAAGCAATCGGGCTCTCAGCCGACGGCATCGGAGCCGGCCTGATGACATCTCCCGAACGAGCCAGTCGCGGGTCTCTGGTCGTCGGTGCCAGTGCAGGCCTGGGGTTTGCGTTAGTCCGCGCGCTACTTGCTGATCACACCGTTGAACGGGTGCACGCCACCTGCCGGGATACGACGCAATCGGCGGCGCTGTCTGGCCCGTTTCAGTCTCGTGTTGCCCCCTCAATGCCTTTTGATCCGAACCGCGCTGCGGCCCGGTTGCTGGCGGTTGCTACAGGACTGACTGCTGCCGACAACGGCGAATTCTTTGCCTGGAACGGTCAGCGCATTGCGTGGAAGGCGCGCCTGGATTAACGTAGAGTGTGCCCGCCAGTATCAGAACGGATCACTTCGCAATCGCGCTTCACGTCAATGGAGAATGCCTTATGCAAAACAGAGTGCGGGTCGAGGCGCTTGCCGAATTCCGCGACAAGACCGGCGTACCGGCCGTCTTCGGCGGCGTAATCAATGCTGACGGCATACTCGGGCTGAATGCCGTTGGGGTTCGGCGCCGGGGCCATCCGGAAGCGGTGACAGCAAGCGACCAGGTCCACATAGGATCTTGCTGCAAGATGGTGACGGCAGCATTGTTCGGAACTTTCGTTGCCGAGAATCGAGTCGATTGGGAGATGCCCATAACCGAGCTATTCCCCGATCTCGCCGATTCGATGGCAACAGGCTGGCAGCAGCAAACCGTCGAGGGGCTCTGTTGTTGCCTCAGTGGCATGGTGGCGAACCCACCGCGCCAACTCCTGACCTCAGGTTACACTGACGCTCGGTCGTTACCTCAGCAACGCACAGAACTGACCAGACTCGCTTTCTCGAAACCGCCGCACAAACCAGGCGGTTTCGTTTATTCAAATATGAGCTATATCGTCATGGGCGCTGCGATTGATCGCCTTTGCGGCAACAGCTTCGAAAGCGCACTTAAATCGCGGATCTTAGAGCCACTCGCGATCAACAGTGCCGGATACGGCCCTCCCCCCAAAGTCTGGGGACATGCACCGAAAGTATTTCTCGGCGGCCTGGCTCTTTTCAAGGGCAAGCCAGCAAACCCTTCGAACCGCAAAAGTGACAACCCGCCTTCGCTATCGTCAGCAGGAACGCTGCATCTACATTGCGCAGACTGGGCCAAACTACTGCGACTGTTCCTAGTTAAGAGCAACCTGGGAATTATTGAAGACCGAATCATCGAGCGCATTCTGCGCGTCCCGCAGAACAAAGCGGCGCGCATGTCTATGGGCTGGGCGCCAGTTCAGCTTGACGGGGTGGGTTACGGAGCACAGGGCTCAAATGTGTATTGGTCTGCGACCGCGCTGATGGATGATGATCGAAGGCGAATAGCCCTGGTCGCCTGTAACGATGGTCGTTCAAGAGTGCTGCGGCAAAGCATATTCCTGGCGCACCGATTGTTGGCCATGTAGGTCAGAACCGCCTCCTGTCCGTCTCGGGCGAAGGCCGAATATCCGGGCTGGTAACGAGACCGTCGCAAAACCCATCAAGATGTTTCCCGGTTTGCAATCATGAAAACCTCCGTGGCTGAGTACAGGTTCTCGATCCTGGTGGCAACTTTGACACCCAGGACTTTTCGGTAAAGCCTTTGGGCTGCGTTGTCATCACGCGTGGAAACCAGAATTGTCTTAAGCGTTTGGTCGTTTGCTTCAAGATGAGCTTCGACAAGCGCTAGCGATTTCCGAATAAGCTGCTCACCGAAACCACGCCCCTGAAAGCGCGCCGAAACCGCGACTTGATCAAGCTCTATCACGGCGGCTGGTCGGATTCCTGATTTCTGTACCCAGAAAATGTAGCCAATCAGTTGGTCTTCGACGATAAGAACGTACGAGAGAATTCTTGGCGTCGCGGACAAAGTCGCGGAAACCCAGATTTCAGAGTCTCGCTGTCGCGCGAACGCTTCGCGATGAACCGAGCTTATTGGTTTGAGGTCGGACTGTACGGCCGAGCGAACTAGAGTTGACATATTGTTGGCGGCATTGCTGAGGTTTCGGGATCGCGTCTCTCGGCTGGCTGGATTCCTGACATGCCGATGCTGACTTAATTAAACACGCCGACCATCTCATCGACTTCGGCTCGCGCCTTGGCTGCGATTTCGACAATTGTCTCAGTGTCCAGGCCGAGCAGTCCGAGCGCTGCCGGGTCGATTTCGGGAGCGTCTTCAATTTCTTCGCTGGCCAGCTCCGCCAGCACCGCCGTGCTATTGGCAACATGAACGATCGCGACTTCGGTTGCGAGCTCTGCAGAGCAGGCGCCAGGCGCATGGTGAAACTCAATACACTCAGACAACGCTCGGGGGAAATTCCACTGCCGGGCGAGCGACGCGCCGACCGCCGTGTGGTCAAAACCGAATACTTCGATTTCACCAAGATGCGGGCTTGTGCCATCAGTCTGATTAATAGAGATTTCCAGGGCCCGACGAGACTCGTCAGGATATTGGGTAAACATGACCAGTTGACCAATATCGTGCAATAACCCGGCAGTATAGAGCGACAGATCTCCGCCATAGCGAAGCTGTTTGGCAATTTCCTGAGCCGCCACGGCACAGTAAAGACTGTGATTCCAGAAATCGTCCAGTGACTGCAAGTCGTTCGGGAAGGACTTGAAGGTGTCGGTAGCGCATTGCGTAAAAACGATATCCCTGACTTTCCTGGAACCGATCACTGAAGCCGCTCTGCTGACAGAGTCAACCTCGACTCCCCGGCTATAGTAGGCGCTATTGGCAATCTTCAGTAATTTTACGCTGAGCGCAGGATCTGTTTCGAGAATATCGCCAATATCATCCACAGTGAAATTCTCATCGGCCAGGGCTCTGTCTATCCGCAACGCAACCGCCGGGAAAGTCGTGAGATTCGAAACACTGGCTACCATCTCGTCGGGAGTAATCTTCATTGGAACCTCCATTACAGACTCACCGCTTACTCGGGTCGAACACGGAGATCTCCTGTGCTGCGATTTGTTGACGTTGAATCGAGCGCAATCGCTTGACCATTACCTTTCCCGTCTCGGTGTTGAGCACGATCTTCCTTGGGAACGGGCCACCAAGATCAGCGGCAGCTACTGTGTACCCCTTCTGACTTAGAAATTTTTTGGCGAATTCCGAATTCTTGGCACCAATGCCGTCGTCTTTTTCGCTCCGCAGACTGGCCCCGCCAAACAGCTTAATGGTCAGATTGCCACAATCCGCCCCGAGCGATTTCATACGTTCCAGCAGTTCGCTCATGGCTTCCTGGCCGTAATAGGCAACACCGGGTGTGTTTGCGCGCATCCGGTCCGACGGACAACTACCGGGATGCATGAAGTGATTGATCCCGCCTATCCCTTTTTCGGCATCCCAAAACACCGCCGAGACACACGAGCCGAGCACCGTACTGACAAGTTCATTGGCGCTACAGGCATAGTATTGACCAGAGATGATCCGCACCCGGTACAGACCAGTTGCGCTGTCAAGCGACTTTTCAACAGGCCTGGAAGCTGGTTCAACCATGGATGAAAAACGCCTGAATGTCGAAATGAGAACAAGTCATGGGAATAGTGCTCAGCAGGCGAAGATTAGGTGGCCATCGGGGACAGGTACGACACCCCGAGTAAAGCGCCGGGAAGCGTAAACTTGACAATTGCGCCACGGCCTGACGCTGCCCGCTCGGCCGAGAGACAACCCCCACGAGCACTGATCAGCCGCCGCACGCCAAGCAGACCGTCACCAAGTTCTTTGCGATATTCGCCGCCGTCAAGGAAGTCAAGCGTGGTTGTCGAAAAACCAAGCCCTTCATCGACAACCGTGATCTGGTAGTTCTGCTCATCAACCGCTTCGGCCGTCACGGCCAGTTCAATCGGTTTGCCATCGTTGTTCTTAATTGCGCTATCCATAAGATTACGAAGCACAATCTGAGTTGCAATTCTGTCGCCGAATATTCGACATGCTTCGATTTGCGCCAGATGTTGATCGGTCGGATCCAGCAGCAAGAGTATTTCCTCACACAGGCCGGTTAGTTCAAATTCTTCGATTGCCTCAGAGCTACCTGCGGTACGCGCATGGCTGAGCACGTCAGAAATCAGTTCCATCGCCTTGCTCGCAACCGACTCCAACATGTTGATCAGTTCAAGCTTACCGTCGCCAAGGTCTTGAAAATCCTCCCGGATCAGATCGGCCAACGCACTGACGTTGTTGATCGGACTGTGCAGATCAAGAGCGGCCAGGCTGATGTACTCCTCCAACTCGGTATTGAGCAATAGTGAATTAGCTTCGGCTTCGCGCACCCGGTACTCTGAAGTGATGTCTTCCGACGTACCGATCAACCGCTTGACCTGTCCCTGGCTATCCAGAACCGGCACAAGATGAGTTCTGACATGGCGCTCTTCGCCATTTAGAGGAAGCGTCAGTTCATAGGTGCTTGGGGTTCCGCTCGCCAACACCTCGCTGTGCCGCTCAAAGGCGACCTTCCCGAAAGCTCCGGGATATAGCTCCAGTGCGGTCTTGTTCGAGATCTGAGCCAGCGACACGTTTGCCGCCTCCCGCGCAACCTTGTTGAACGCAACATATACCGGTTGGCCAGCGCTGTTTAACTCCAAGGCGAACGTCGGAACGTTCACGGAGTCAAGAAGGTTAATTTCCTGTTCGTTCATGTGTGTCGATACCGGACATTGAATCAAGCGAATATCAATATGAACGACAGTATGACTGCCAGAGCCTGCCGACAAGCAGCGAACTTAGCCTCGTTACCCGGGTAGCTTTTGACACTGACCGTCGACTGGCTAAAGCGGCACGATGACACCCCCAGAAAAAGGTAAGTGTTTATGAACTGCTTGCAAGGGCTGCACCGGCTTTGTCCTGCGGCCTCGATTAATTTATTGCTTGAGCGCTTTTGACGGGCTCCAACCAGTCAATTCGGCCAGAAGTCATCCCGGGAAAACCCCGGTCGACAGGTATCGGTCGCCGCGATCGCAAACGATAAAGACTATCGTCGCATTTTCGACTTGTTCGGCTATACGCAGCGCAATACAGCACGCGCCGGCCGCGGAAATTCCGCAAAAAATACCTTCTTCTGTTGCCAGTCGGCGCGCCATGTCTTCTGCATCAGCCTGACTGACCAACTCGATTCTATCGACCAGCGCATGTTGATAAATTCCCGGCATATAGGCTTCCGGCCATTTACGAATACCGGGAATAGACGATCCTTCCGAGGGCTGGGCACCGACGATCTGAACCGATTCTGACTGCGCTTTCAGAAAACGGGAAACCCCGGTGATCGTGCCGGTCGTACCCATCGCAGAAACAAAATGAGTGACCCGTCCGTCAGTGTCGCGCCAGATTTCCGGGCCCGTCCCTTCCAGGTGCGCGCGCCAGTTATCATCATTGCCGAATTGGTCCAGTACCCGTCCCTGCCCCGTTGCATGCATTTCGGCGGCCAGATCGCGGGCGCCTTCCATACCTTGCGCCTTAGTCACAAGAATCAGCTCGGCGCCGAATGCCTTAAGGACCTGGCGACGTTCCACCGACAGGTTGTCGGGCATGATCAAAACCATCTTGTAGCCGCGCAATGCGGCAACCATCGCGAGCGCAATACCAGTATTTCCAGAGGTTGCCTCGACCAGCGTGTCACCCGGTTTGATCTCGCCGCGCTGCTCGGCGCCATCGATCATCGCCAGCGCCGCACGATCTTTCACCGAACCGGCCGGGTTATTGCCTTCCATCTTGCCCAGAATAATGTTGCCGCGTTTGTCGTTCAACGGTCCCGGCAACCTTTGCAGGCGTGACAATGGCGTATTGCCGATGGATGATTCAAGGGTTGGATAAGTCATATTGGCTTCAGTTATTGGACGCTGGCGCATCGGGCAGCATCGTAATGTAGGGAAGTTTCAGCCGTAACATCGACTGGCGCAGCGATTCAATCGCTTCGGCCCGGGCAAAACTCTTACGCCAGGCCAGCATAACGCGGCGAGTCGGCGCCGGAGGCGTGAACGGAACATATTTGAGCAAGGCCCCGCCTTCATCCTGGCTGATTGCCATCATCGGCAACACGGTTATCCCAATACCCGAGGCAACCATATGACGGATGGTCTCCAGCGAGGAACCTTCGAACGTTTTCTGGATACCGGCACTGGCCTGCGAGTATCGCGACAGTTCCGGACAAACTTCCAGAACATGGTCACGAAAACAATGCCCGGTTCCAAGCAGCAGCATCGTCTCTTCCTTGATGGCTGCAGACTCAATGGTGTCCATCTCGGCCCACTTGTGGTTGCGAGGCAATGCCACCATGAAAGGTTCATCATAAATAGGCTGGGTCGCCAGGCCGGTGTCATTGAATGGGTCGGCCAGAATGGCCACATCAATCTCGCCCTGGCGCAGAAGCTCCAACAATTTGTTGGTCAGATTTTCTTGAAGAATCAGGGGCATCTGGGCCGAATCGGCAATCACCTGCGGAATCAGTGCCGGCAACAGGTAGGGCCCAATGGTGTGAATCACGCCCACTCGCAGCGGCCCGGACAGCGGATCTTTGCCTTGCTGGGCAATTTCCCGGATACCGTTGGCCTCTTCCAGGACTTGTTGTGCCTGCTCCACCACCCGCTTGCCAATTGGCGTTATGCCTATTTCGGTGCCGCCGCGCTCGAAAATCTGGATCTCCAGCTCTTCTTCCAGCTTTTTGATGGCTACCGAGAGGGTCGGCTGACTCACAAAGCAAGCCTCGGCCGCGCGTCCGAAATGGCGCTCCCGGGCTACCGCAACAATATATTTCAACTCAGTTAACGTCATAGGTAGAGTCTATCTCAAAGCGCGGTCTGGTTGGCGGAAGCGACGAAGATGAACCTCTGGCCGAGTTGGACAGACTCAGGAGGAACGATCTTTTTTGACCTGAGCCTGATATGAACCCTGCCAACCGTAGCCAGAGAGCCAAAACACGCCGAGCCTTGCAATGGGCAACCCGCTATTTTCCGTGCGTTAGCGATAACGACCCTGATTTGTCCGCGACTGTCCGGCAGCTGGTGTCCCCCTGGCAGGTGGACGCCGACCGACAAGACTCGCGCAGCTTTCCGGTCACGCTGGAAGGGTTTGTCACGATGGCAATCGTCCCGCAGCGGGCGGTTCGCCACGAATCGGCGATCGCAGTGCCGGGATTCGACGAAAAGGGCAACAGCGGCCATCTGGTGTTGTTACCCGGTGCCCGCCCCTATCACAGCCGCGCAAGCGATCCGGTGCAGGCGATTGTCCAGGCCCGCACGGCGATGGATAAAGCCCGTCGCCTGGAACAAGCCTATGGCGACCGGGAATCTCTCAATAACGCCTGTCGTACGGCGAGCTGGTTCATGCGGGTCACGATTGCAGACGCCAGCGCAGCGGGTTTATGCGATTGGGGCATCGAAAGTTTTCTCAGATCCCTGAATGTCTGGTTCATCGCTCGCCATTTCGGCCTGCCCAAGGGCGCCATCAGCCTGGGCGGAAAGTATCCACGCCGGGCAATTGCCGCCGCCATCCTCAGAGCGGACCGGCAAAGACCTGCCGGCCAGATGGCCGCGAAGACAGCTTGAAAGGGCAATTGAACCGGCACACCACTCTTGGACACTAATCAAAGAACCTGAAAAAACGCCTGGAGAATTTACGATGAAGCTGGTTAGCGAAAACGCCCTGATCCGAGCCCGCCACGCCTTGCACTGGGCCAACCATTTCTATCCGGCGGTGATCGACCGTGACGAACAACTCAGCCAGACCGTACGGCGTCTGGTGTTGCCGCAAACCGTCGGACTGCCCAGCCAGCCGGCAACTGCATTCCCGGTTACCGTCCAGGGGATGGTGACGATGGCTATCGTGCCCCAACAGGCACAGCGCCATGGCACCGCTCTTCTGGTGCCCGGCGTCGACGACACAGGCAGAGCCGGTTACCTGTTAATAGAAACTGGCCCTTATCCGTATGCAGCTCAGACCACGGGCGCTTTCACCATCACTATCAAGGTTTGCCTGGAAACCGACTTGCAAGCCGAGCTGCCCTGTGAGTTGGGCGAGCTGATCGCAGGCAATAGCGCCCAGCTGCCAGCCGGCCGGCTCGCTGCCTGAAAGACCAGGTTTTCCCCAGCCGTTGGCACCGCCGGAAGCGCATTTCGCGCCAGCGATAGACAGCCGGTCGCAGCGGCGTTGTCTGACCCGGTCTCGTTTGGCAATGTGTTGAGCATTCGCTAACCTGCCTCACGAGACTTTCCCATGCTGCTGAACATCATCTCCCACACCCCACTCTGGGTCTTTGTGCTGCTTCTCGCCCTGGTACTGATTGGCTCAGTACAGGCAAAACCTCGGACAGTGACTCTCCACAGAGTCATGATCCTGCCTCTTGTCATGTTTGGTCTGTCGCTGGCCGGCGTGATCGCCTCCTATGGATTCCACCTGCTGGCCTTTGCCGCCTGGTCAGGTGGGTTGCTCGGTGTGATCTGGATGGCTTCAAACCGTATCAGGACGGATCGAGTCAGCTACAACCCGGCGACTCGAGAATTGAGTCTTCCAGGGAGCTGGTGGCCGCTTGCGCTAATGATGCTGATCTTCGCCGTCAAATATGTCTCTGGCGCAGTCACCGCGATCAACCCTGAGCTGGCCCGGACGGCTGCCTTCACCATGGGAAGTTGCGCGCTCTACGGGGGACTCAGCGGCGCTTTCCTGGCCCGCGCCATCCCGCTATGGCGTCTGAGCCGGCGCGCAACCGCCCCGATGCCCGCCAGCGCCTAAAAGCAGCGCCCAATTCACGCATAGCCACCAGGGATGGTCTTACAACGGCATGGTCAATGCGATAGGCTCTGTTTTTTGCCTGCCGGCCCGGACAGGCACCATTGGAGAAGGCCATGAGACTGATCAAACCCGCCACCTCACTCACCGCTGCCCTGCTCGCCTGTCTACTGGCGGCTGGCTCGGTCATGGCTCACCATGGCTGGCGCTGGACCGACGATGGTCAATTCGAACTGACCGCCGTGGTCGAAACAGCCCGCCTGGGTAACCCGCACGGTGTTCTGACGATGGATGCCGAAGGCGAAAAATGGACAGTCGAGGTAGGCCAGCCCTGGCGCAACGAACGCGCCGGTCTGACCGATCAAATGCTCGCGCCCGGTGCCGAGCTGGTGATCACCGGCAAGCGGTCGGCGGATCCGGCTGAGAAAAAAATGAAAGCCGAGCGCGTAACGATTGGCGAAACCCACTACGACCTCTACCCAGGGCGCCTGAACTGATCACCGAGCTTATCGGCTGGCTGGATCAAACCAGCCTGGCTGGCGCACTCAGGGCGTCAATCTGGGTTTACCCGATCATCAATGCGCTGCACTTGCTGGGTCTATCGCTTTTACTGGGCAGCATCATCGTTTTTGATCTCCGGGTGCTCGCCCTGTGGCAATCAGTGCCACTATCGAAATTGGCGCCGATGCTGCTGGGGACGGCCAAAGCCGGCTTTCTTGTTGCGCTCGCCTCCGGTTGCCTGCTGTTTACCGCCCGGGCCGCAGACTATCTGCACAATCCGTTTGTGCTGATCAAGTTTGGTCTGTTGGCCATTGCCCTACTCAATATTTTTTTCGCCCGGCGCTCCGGCGCCTGGCACCGCGCACTCAAAGATCTGCCTGTTGGAACCCGGGTCAGAATCTCCGCAGCCGTCTCTCTGACTGCCTGGCTGGGCGTGATGTTCGCCGGCCGGTTTATCGGCTATCGCTAAACGCTTAGAAGTGCAGATACAGGTGCAAGCGTCGCTTGCAGAGTCCTGCAAGGCGGTGCTTTTCGTATCTGTTTGTCGTCGGTGCCTCCCCCCGGCGGCGATCCCGCAACTCCAACGAAAGCGCAGACCCGGCCATCGCCACAGGATGCTTAGCGCCAGGCAATACTGCCCACCGCCACTGAGTCGGAAGTTTGCGGGACGCAATTCGTTACAACGCTGACGAACCGCATTGTTCTTGTCTGTCCGGACATCATTCCGACAAAGAGTGGAAACACCGGATTTCTATTGTGACCGTAGCCAAAACCCATTGACTACCTCTTCACAACCACCCATAGAGAGACGATGAAAAAAATTGCGATCATATTCTCAACCTTCGCGGCGCTCACCACCTCCTCGGTATCGGCAGACACTGTCGGCGCACGCCACCCCGGAAAACCGCACAAGAGTTCAGCGAATTTCGTCCGCATGTTCCCTCGTTTACCGGCATTCACCGAGCAAACGAACCAGGCACGAACTGCCGCCGGCGAACTTGGAGCCCGTTTTGGCCCACTCGACGCCGAAGACAATCTTTCTGACCCGGTTCAGTCGATAATCAACCAGCCGGTGTTCAGCCCAAACAATGCCGACAATCCGGAAATGACGGCGGGCATCACGTTTGTGGGCCAGTTCCTGGACCATGACATCACGTTTGACCGCCTCTCCGATATCGGCTCGAACGCCAATCCCGAACACACTGTGAACTTCCGGAGCGCGGCATTTGATCTGGATAATGTGTATGGCGAAGGCCCGGCAGGATCCCCCGAGCTGTATGAGCGAACCTCTGGACTGATTAAGTTCCGAATCGAAGCCATTCCCGGCTCAGAACTGGTATCCCGAGGCGGGGCAACTCGCTACGACTTGCCTCGCGAACCATCAGGCGAGCCGATCATGGCAGACAGCCGAAATGATGAAAATGTAATCGTGTCGCAATGGCACCTGGCCATTTTGCGCTTTCACAATGCCGTCACCGACCAACTGGCAAGTGACAACAACCCGGGCTCCGAAACGCCCGAACAACTCTTTTCACGCGCTCAACAAATGGTTCAGTGGCACTACCAGTGGATCATTCTGAATGAATTCCTGCCATTGACCATTGGCCAGGAACGGGTTGACGCCCTGTTACGTGACGGACCCCGGCACTATCAGACCCGGCGCCGCAATTCCCCAGCCAGAATCCCGATCGAGTTCTCGGCCGCCGCCTACCGGTTCGGGCATTCTCAGGTCAGGCCAAGTTACCGTCTGAACTTCGGGGCAGACGCCGACTCCCAGTTTTTTGCACTAATTCTCAATAACGCCGCCGACCCGCACGCTCTTGACCCGGACGACCTGCGAGGCGGAAAACGCGCGCCGCGGCGGTTTGTGGACTGGCAGACCTTCTTTGACTTTGGCGACGGTAACGTACGCAACAACAAGCTCATCGATACGAAAATCACCAGCAATCTGTTCGAACTACCCGGCTCGATTGTCCCGGCGCCGGGGCTACCCACCAGCGGTCCGATATCACTGGCCTCTCGGAATCTGATTCGCCATGTGAACTTCGGCCTTCCATCGGGACAAAGCATCGCTCGAGCGATCGGGGAAACCCCGCTCACCACAACCCAGTTGGTCGAACTCGCCCCGTACGGCTTCGCGGAACACACACCGCTCTGGTATTACATTCTGAAGGAAGCCGAACTTCTGGAAAGCGGAATTCGGCTCGGCCCGGTAGGCGCGACAATCGTCGGTGAAGTCTTCATCGGGCTGTTGCAAGCCGACCCATCAAGCTATCTCTCGGTGCAACCGGACTGGCGACCAGTATTGCCGTCGCGTCTGGGCAGCGATCGGTTCGATATCGTTGACTTGCTCACAACAGCCGGCGTAGCCCCCCCTCTGGACTGACCCGGCTTAGTTGCCAAACCGGCAGTGATATCTGAATTGCTCTGCGGCCGGGGAGGAATCGTTACACCCGTGACGGATCGCATCGTTCATTTCTTCCCGGACATAAAACGGACAACGCGCAGACATTCGACTTTCCTATTCTGCATTCAACATCCACTCTCCCACCCGCCTCGAATCCATTTACTAGGGAAAAATATGAACCTGGACTACGCAACATTTGAGCGCCCCACACCCGTAATGACGTCGCGCTGGATGGCCCCGGCCACCTGCGGCGAACTCGTGCAGGGATTCATAAACGGCAATGATTTTCTGGTCAACTGCCCGATCCGGCTCTATTCTCAAGCCAGCATTGAACCGCGTGCCGAACCCGGCCTGAGTGTCGTCAACGGCGATCGCTACGCCAAAGTTCAGCAGGCGCTGATGAAGCTAAAACCGCACCTGGGCAAAGACCTCAGGGCAACAATTCGTCTGGACAGCGACATCCCGCGCGGCAAAGGCATGGCATCGAGTACCGCAGACTTGACGGCTGCGTTAAAAGCCGTGATCGCCATGGCAGACGTTTCACTCTCAACTGCCGATTTTTCAGAGTTGATTACAACCGTAGAACCTTCTGATTGCACGCATATTACCGGCATTGCGCATGTCAACCACCTGACCGGCAGGCTTTACAGTCAGTTGCCTGCACCCTCGAATCTCTGCGTTATCGTGGTCGATTGCGGCGGAGAATTTGATACGGTCGCGTTTGACAGAGATTTCGCCCGTAGCGTTTATGCCGACCATCAATCGGAGTTGACCGGCGCGCTTGGCATGCTGACGGCCGGGTTGAAACTCGACCGGAGCGACATGATAGGAGCCGCAGCGACCGCCAGCGCCAGGCTGAGTCAGAAAATCCTGTTTAAGCCGCAACTGGAACGACTGCTAAGGGTTACAACAGAAGCCGGAGCGGTCGGCATTAACTGCGCCCACAGTGGCACAGTCATAGGCGTCTTGTATCAGCAAGACCAGGCACGAGGTGAGCAGCTTGACAGGATCATCGCGGACTCCTTTGGGGATGCGGTCAATATCCTGGGGCACTATCCAATTATCTCGGGAGGCTGCATTGCTTACTGAACAATTAGCCCCCTTGTTTGACCGGGACGCGCACAACCCGTCGATTCGGTCCATTGAGGCCAATCTGCCCGCCAGAGCTCAGCCGATCGATTTCTGCGTTCCCGTCAACGGATATTTCCCGCCCGCCAGCCTGATTGAGGAGCTTTGCCAGGAGTTGCCGAATCTGATCAAGTTTTACCCCGATTACGCGGATGTCCATCAGAAAAACCTGGCCGCAGTCGTTGACCTGCCACCTGAAAACATTGTTGTGGCGAACGGTTCAACCGAATTGATCACGCTACTATGCCTGGAGCATAGTGGCCCGCTGGCAAGCTGCGCGCCCACTTTTGGGCGCTGGACAGATCTTCCGAGACAACAAGGCTCGGATCTGCACTTGATCATCCGAAAAGCCGATGAGCAATTTCAACTTAGTGCAGAGAGAATCGTCAGCGAAGTGCGCCAATCCGGCAGCCGGAAACTTGTTCTGTCAAACCCGAACAATCCAACTGGCGCCGCAAACAGCCTGGACGACATTGCCTGGATTCTGAAAGAGCTGAGCGACCTGGATTTAATCGTGATTGACGAATCGTTTATTGATTTCTCAGGGGTCAGCAGTGCCGCGTCACTAGTCATCAACCACCCCAATTCAATTGTCGTCAAAAGCCTGGGCAAGTCGTTGGGCTGGCATGGCATTCGTCTGGGATATGCAATCGCCAATGCCGAGTCGGCATCCCGACTGCGAAACAAAGTGCCCTACTGGAATATCAACGGTGTAGCCGCTTTTGTGTTGGAGCGTCTGCCGGCACTACAAACCGAATATAGACAGAGCTTCAGAAAGGCTGGCGACGACCGGAAATTTCTGTTCGACCAGTTGCAAGACGTCAACGGGCTAACCCCCTACCCCTCACAGGCCAACTTTGTCTATGTGCGCCTGCCGGACCACATTGCCGGCAAACCGTTCCGAGACGAACTGTTAACGCGTTTCGGCCTGTTGATTCGCGAATGCAGCAACAAGCTTGGCTCAAGCGAGCAATATCTGCGCATCGCAGTACACAGGCAACAGCATACCCAGCGCCTCGCCGCGGCAATGGCGGAAATATTCGGGGACTACCGAAATCGTTGATGGACAGTCGAATCAGAACCTCTCAACTGGCGCCGGCACCGTCGGCTATAACGCCGCTCTTGTTGTCGGCGTACCCGTGTAGACCTTGTGGGCCACAACAGCCGGCTACAATACCGCTTTCGCCACCGATATTCGACTGACCCAGGAGCAGCCTGAACGTGATCCGTTGCCTTGTTGTAGACGACGACAAAGATATCCGGGAGTCACTCGCTGAGTTTCTGACGGGGTTTGGCATGACGGTTGCGATCGCCCATAACGGTGCGCAGATGCAGATGCAAATGGATGCCGGCCATTGGGACATCGTCATTCTGGACATCATGCTGCCCGATGGTAACGGGCTTGATCTGTGCCGCTGGATCCATGAACACAGTGATAGTGCTGTGATCATGCTTACCGCGCAAGGCGATCCCAGCAGCCGCATTCTCGGGCTTGAAATCGGCGCCGATGATTATCTTGGCAAGCCCTTTGAACCGCGTGAACTGGTAGCCCGAATTCATGCGGTACTTCGGCGGGTGAAAAAAGGCCAGAATCGCGCTGCCAGCCCAAAGTCTCAGACATTCTTTGATAACTGGACATTCGACCGACTGCGCCACCAGCTCAAGTCTCCCGACGGTGTCACCGTCGCCATGTCCAGCGCGGAGTTTCGCTTGTTATCGGCTTTTGTAGACAATCCAGGACGGGTATTGTCACGCGATCAGCTCATCGAAAAAACCCGGGCGACCGGTGTTGACGTCAACGACCGGAGTATAGATCTTGCGGTTTCGCGGTTGCGTCAGAAACTCGGCGACTCCCCCAGCGCCGGCAAACTGATCAAAACCATGCGCGGACAGGGATATCTGTTCGATGCGCGGGTTGAATCGTGAAGCGACCGATCCTGGACAGCCTGTTCAAGGACACGCTGACCAAACGCTTGTTTCTGTTGATGTGGTTTGCGCTGGTTGTCAGCCATTTTGCCGCTTTCCTTGTCGCAACTCCTCGATCGATATTTCGCAATGACGGATCAATCACGATCCCCACACTACCGTCTCTGCCGCCAACACCCGGCCTGTCAGGGAGTCGACCGCCAAAGCCGGATTCCGCGCGCCGACACCAAAAACCTCAACATCCCCAAGAGAAATTACAAGCCCCCCGAGACCGCTTCAGTGGCGGGCCCGGACGCGAGCCACACGCGGCAGGCAGACCACCGCCACGCGACCGTCGGTCCCCTGGCCGCGGACCGCCGTCACTCCCCTGGTCAAAACTGGCTATAGACTACGGAGTCCGGCTGCTGTTAATCGGCCTCGCCGCCTGGATCGGCGCTCGTTGGCTTTCCAAACCGGTTAAACAGTTTTCCGCCGCCGCTCATCATCTGAGTTCGTCGCTAGGCTCAGGCACCTCAGATCAGCGCCTAAACGAGGATCAGGGGACCGTTGAGATTCGCGAGGCAACCCGGGCGTTCAACGAAATGGCCGAACGACTCGACGAGCAATTTCGCTCCCGGGGCTTGTTAATCGCCTCAATATCCCATGATCTGCGCACGCCGCTGACCCGGATCAGGATGCGCCTGGAGAAGTGCGCTGATAAGGAAGTAGCCCACCAGTGCATCAATGATGTTCGCGAAATGAATGAATTGATCGAAACTGTTTTCGAGATTTTCGATGCTGGCCGCCAGGAGGTTGCCAACGAACAAACCGATATCTTTGCGGTCGTGCAGTCGGTGGTGGACGACATGAACGAGGTCGACCCGCACATCAGCCTGGAAGGCGAATCAGCCATTACACAGGCGAATCCGGTTTCGCTTCGCCGGGCGGTTCAGAACCTTATCAACAATGCCTTGCGCTACGCAGGCGAGGCACGGATTGTCGTCACCGACTCTCCGACCGCCGTTTTGATTCAGATTGACGATGATGGACCGGGCATTCCGGCGGACTCGCTGGAATCGGTCTTCAAACCGTTTTATCGGGTTGAATCGTCCCGCAACCGAAGCAGTGGCGGCACCGGCCTTGGCCTGTTTATTACCCAACAACTCATCGATAAGCAAGGCGGACAAGTCACCTTGAGCAATCGCCCGGAAGGTGGCTTGCGTGCTGTCATCACCCTGCCCCGCCAAAAGTCGTAAAGCGCGGAAGCATCTAATCCAGATCAATGATCAACGCCGCGTGATCGCTCAATGCGGTGGCGATTCGGCGCCCGGCTCCGCCCCAGCGATGGCGAATCTTACGAGTTCGTGCGAGCAGGTCCGGATTCAGAAACGCCTGATCCAGTCGGAATCCGTTGCGCCCGTTGGGTGAATACCAGGTAAATTCCCGGCGATCAGCGTGTAGCGCGCGAAAACCGTCGCGCCATTGCAGCGACTCCATGTCGCGCATCCATTGATCTTCTGCCTGATTGAACGCCGGAGACTCCTCATCAATCTGTATTCGCCCGGTATTGGTGTCGCCAACAATCAGCGCATCAGCTCCGGACCAGGTGCTCGCGAAATCGGTTATTGCACCCAGGAACCGCGTTTTTCTCCCGGTCACGCGGTTTGGTACGTGTACGGTCAGTAATGACAATGCGCGTGGTGCGAGCACACTCACCTGCAACCAGCGAACCGCATCAATCGAAGAATCACCGATCGCCTGCCGGCGGGGCTTGCGACGCAAAGGCCAGCGCGAAGCCACCAGCAAAGCATTGCGGGCCGGGTCATCAGCAAGCGAAGTCTGCCGCTGGTGATCCCAACCTGCCGCATGCAATGACCGGGCAATCAGTTGGCTGGGCTCTGTGCCGCGAAACTCGCTGAGACAGATAACGTCCGGATTCCAGCTTTTGAGCTGACGCACGATGCCCTCGGATCGCCGGCCGCCGCCGGCGCGGATATTCCAGGAAATCACTTTCATCAGACCCGCCGTTTTCAGGGCTCCAGAATGTTAAACATCGGATCGAACTGCTCGAGCAGGCCGAACAAGCTGGCCAGCGCCTGCTCTGAGCCGTCAAACTGAATGTTGCCTGCAGTCAGGGCGGACTCAAACGAGGTACCCGACATCACCAACTCGCCAAGCTGTTTGCGAGTCATTCGGACCACCGCCTGCGCTGCCTTTTGGTGGGAGCCTTCATTTTGGTGGGAGCCTTCAGCGTGGCTAAGAGCCGAGTGACTCAGCGTGAGTCGGTGACAACTTTGCTCATCAGTCATCTGCCAGTCAATAGCCAGTTGCAGGCCTTCGGCACGCGCCGGATCAACCCGAATCGCCAGAAAATCGAAGAACATTTCGATCGGCATCATCGCGACGACTCTGGGGGAAATGGCACCGGCGGCGCCTCCTCTTGGCGGCGGTGGTGCGCCAAAGCGAAGTTCTTTTGCACCCAGCAGGTAAGCGTTACGCCAGGTACTTGATTCGCTCTGGTAGCCAAGCTGCTCCATAGCATCCGCGGCCATCCGGCGGGCATCCTGATTGTCTGGCTCGGCAAACACCAGATGGTGCAGTACCTGCACAACCCAACGGTAATTACCGGCTTCGTAATCGACGGCGGCCTGATCCAGCACCGCCTGAGCCCCACCCATGTAGCGGACATACTGACGGCCTGCCGCCTGCGGCGCAAGCGGATTCAGATTGGTCGGATTGCCATCATAAGGCCCCATGTAGTGGGCATAAACAGCGCGCACATTATGAGCGAGCGCCCCGTAATAGGGTCTGGCATGCCAGGATTTTTCGAGCGAGCCCGGCATAGCGATAGTCTCAGCGATTTCATTTGGCGTCAGGCCGTGACTCATCAGACGAAGCGTCTGGTCGTGCAGATAACGGTACATATCACGCTGCTCCGTGATGAACCGACGCACTCTGTCCTGCCCCCAGGTCGGCCAGTGGTGTTGAGCTATCACCACATCTGTCTGATCAATGAATCGAATCAGCGCATCGTCCAGATACTTGGACCAGGCCAGTGCGTCACGGGTCTTGGCGCCGCGAATCGGACACAGGTTATGCATTGTGTGGCAACCGTTCTCGGCCAGGTTCAAAACCCTGCTGGCCGGGAAATAGAAGTTCATTTCTGCCGGTGCTTCGGTCTCAGGCGTTAGCTGAAAAACAATCTCGACACCGTCGATGACGTGGGTTTCGGTCGGCTCGGTAATCAACTGGTTGGGAGCGATCAGACTGGTGGAGCCACGCCCGATCATTTTGCCTAGTCCGCTATCGACATGCGATCGTTCGCCGGCGGCCAGCGTCGGCCCAAACTGAAACATCGCGCGGCGGCGCATCGGCACGCCGGCCAGAATAGTCTCGGAAATGGCTTCCTGAATAAAGCCATCCGGCGCAATCACCCTGACCTCACCTGACTGACCTTGTTCGATTGTCATCACGCCTTCGACCCCGCCGTAGTGGTCGGGGTGGCTGTGACTGTAGATCACCGTATGCACCGGCCGGTCGCCACGATGCTCACGATACAGCGCCAGCGCCGCGGCGGCAGTCTGGGTCAGCATCAGAGGATCAATGATGATCAAGCCGGTTTCGCCCTCGATCACCGTCATGTTGGCAATATCGAAACCGCGCACCTGATAGATCCCGTCGGCGACCTTGAACAAGCCGTGAATCCGGTTCAGGCGGGCTTGCCGCCACAGACTCGGATTCACTGAATCGGGCACTTCCTGTTGCGCGAGAAATTCAAACGCAGACATATCCCAGACGACGTGCCCGCCTGCGCCCTCAATCCGCGCCCCCGGAACAGTACCGACGAATCCGCGTTGAGCGTCGTCGAACGATTGCTCGTCGCCAAAGTCCAGACGGGCAGCCAGTGCCGAATTGACCTGGCAGGTATGTGTGGTGGCGGCCTGCATCGGGCGGCCCATGTCTGTCTCTTTTGTCATGGTCATCAACCGGGAGTGGAACCTCATAATAACCAACTGATTGATTGGTGTAGTCTTTTGATATCACCACGGATCATGCGACCGAAAAACCATGAGTTTGAGTTCCGCGTTTCATCAACAGTGCGAACAGATTATTCAAGACCTCCGGCTTGGCTCGGCGTCCCAGATTGAAGCAATCGAAGCACTGCCTGGCGGGGTCTCGTCAGATATCGCCAGAGTACGGATAAACGGGCGGCAGATCTGCATCAAGTGTGCGCTCCCCCAACTGAAAGTTGCCGCAACCTGGACAGCACCGCTGAATCGCAATCTGGCCGAATACCAGTGGTTGCAGTTTGTAGCCGGCCTGGCTCCAAACGCTGTGCCCGAGTTACTCGGGCATTCCACGCAGGCCGGCGGTTTTGCGATGGGCTATCTGAGTGAATCCAGCGCTGCCAACTACAAGAGGTCTCTGCTCGCCGGAGAGCCTGACAACGGCGTCGCCGCAAAAGTTGCCCAGATTCTGGGCCTGGTCCACGCCGAGTCGACCAGGCCCGGTTTTGACCGAAACCGGTTTAGCCATGCCGACAATTTTTACAGTCTGAGGATAGAACCGTATCTGATTCATATGGTCGGGCTGTATCCGGAAATTGCCGACACCCTGAATCGAATCAGCCAGCGACTGCATGAGGCGAGAATCGCCCTGGTACACGGCGACGTTTCGCCCAAGAATCTTCTGATTCGCTCAACCGGACCAGTCTTTCTGGATGCCGAATGTGCCAGCTTTGGAGACCCGGCTTTCGACGTCTCTTTTTTCCTGAACCACCTGATCATCAAAGCCGTCCATATGCCGGTGCAGCGCGCAATGCTACTCGAAGCCGCACGGTCCTTCTGGGACGTTTATCAGCAACTGATCTGCTGGGAGCCACCCGAGCAGTTTGCCGGCCGGGTCAGCGAACTGCTGCCGGCCTTGATGCTGGCCCGAATTGATGGCAAAAGCCCGGCTGAATACTTAAACGAGACGCAGCGCGAAAAAATCCGCAGAAACTGCCTGGAAATCATTCAGGCGCCAGCGCTTCCGGTCGACAAGTTGTTCGTTGCCCTGACCTCCCGCGACAAGGACTGATCAAATGACCCAAGCCAGCCTTCAGAATCTGCATGCCCGACGAGTCTGGGATTCGCGCGGCAATCCAACCGTCGAGGTTGAAGTGTCGGTTGCCGGCGTAAATAGCGAACCGGTAACCGGGCGCGCGATCGCTCCGGCAGGCGCTTCGCGGGGCAGTCGCGAAGCCACCGACCTGCGCGATGGCGGTTCGACCCTGAAAGGCCTTGATGTATCAGCCGCGCTGAGCGCGATTGAAACAATCATCAAACCAGCATTGCTCGGAGCATCCGTAACCGACCAACGTGGCATAGACCAGCGCCTGATTGAACTCGATGGCACACCGTTGAAAAGCAGGCTTGGCGGCAACGCGATGGTGGCGACCTCTCTGGCAGTGTTGCATGCCGCAGCGGCAGCAAGCCGACAACCGCTCTGGCAATACCTGACGCAGGCTTACGGCACCGAAGCCGTCATCCCGCTACCAGAGATTCAGATTTTTGGTGGCGGCGCCCATGCAGGCAAACGAGTGGATATTCAGGATTTCATGGTGATGGTGCCGGGCGCAGAGAGCTTTGATCATGCGCTTTCCATTACCGCCGAGATCTATCATGCGGCTGGCAAGCTGATGGAACAACAAGGCCGACTGGCCGGGGTTGCAGACGAAGGCGGCTGGTGGCCGGTGTTCGACAGTAACGAACAAGCGCTTGAAACCCTGGTCCGGGCCATCGAGAATGCTGGCGAAACACCGGGGGACCGGGTTGTTATCTCGCTGGACGTCGCCGCATCCGAGTTCGGCAAAGACGGACAATATCAACTTGGTCTGGACAAACGATCCCTGGACAGTGACGGACTAACCGAACTGCTGGGACGATGGCTGGACAAATACCCGATTGCGTCCATTGAAGACCCGCTTGCCGAAGACGACAGCGCTGGCATGGTGGCGTTTACAGCCGCGTACGGCGACCGGGTTCAAATCATTGGTGATGACTACCTGGTCACTAACCAGCAGTTGGTTAAACAAGCTGTTAGCGATGCCGCCTGCAATGCGGTGCTGATCAAAGTCAACCAGGCGGGCACTGTCAGTGAATCAATCGATACCCTGCTGGAGGCTCAGGCAGCCGGATGGCAGACGATCGTTTCGGCGCGCTCCGGCGAGACTGAAGATGTTTCAATCAGCCACCTGTCAACCGGGCTGGGCGCCAGGCAACTCAAGGTCGGCTCGTTTACCCGCTCGGAAAGAATGGCCAAGTGGAATGAATGCCTACGCATCTCCGACGAACTCCAGCGAAGCACTGGAAAACCAGCTCCGTTTGCCGGCGCCACGCCGCTGGCCGGAACGGAATGGGGCCGGCGGGCGGCGGGTTGATCAGCTAAATTTCAACGAGCCGTCGTCCAGGTCCACTGCCGGCAATTCATCTTTGTCGGCCCAGTAATCCTGGGTGTGAATCCAGGGCTGTCGATCGCCCTGCTGAGGTAACAGGTGCGCGCTGCGGCTGAGATACCCTGGATTAAAGTCTTCATTGTCTATCCATGGTTTGATCTGCATGTCGGCGTCTTGCGGACGGAGGGTGGGCACCACCTGGGCTGACTGTGAGGCATCCATGCGTTTGAGCAGCCGACAGATAAAGTCTCCGACCAGATCGGTACGCAGCGTCCAGCTTGCCCTGAAGTAACCAAACACCCAGGCCATATTGGGCACACCGGCGAACATCATGCCGCGGTAAGTGACCGAATCGGCAAAGTCCAGCTGTTTGCCGTCCAGGCTGAACTGAATATCGCCCATCACGGAAAGATCAAATCCGGTAGCGGTCACGACCAGATCTGCGTCAAGCGTCGCTCCGGATTTAAGCAGCAGGCCCGATTCAGTGAAGCGTTCAATTTCATCGGTCACGACGTTAGCCTGTTTCTGCTTGATTGCCTCGAACAGATCGCCTTCCGGAATAAACGCAATACGCTGCCGCCAGGGGCGGTATTTTGGGGTGAAATGAGTGTCAATATCAAAGTCGTCGCCAAGAAAATTCCTGACCCCGTCGAGCAACTCCTGTTTGACCACGTCTGGCTCGGTTCTGGCCCGCCGGGTAAACACAGACTGATCGAACAGAATCTTCCGGCGTACGATTTCGTGGATCCAGTCTTCCTGAATGTCGAGTTCACGCAAGGTGTCGGCCAGCGCATTCGCATTGCGCCCGGTCGTGAAAAACGTGGGCGAGCGCTGCAACATGGTCACCTGCTTACTGGTCGGTGCCATCGCCGGAACAATCGTCGCGGCGCTTGCACCGGAACCAATCACGACCACCGATTTCCCCTGGTAGTCGAGGTCTTCCGGCCAGGATTGCGGATGAACGATCTGCCCTTTGAAGTCTTCCATGCCGGGCCACTCCGGCGTATACCCTTTGGCATGACGGTAATAGCCCTGACACATCCACAAGAATCCGGCAGTTACTTCACGGGTAACACCGGAGGCCAGACACGCGACCTGAAGCCGCCACTGTGAGGTTTGAGCAGACCAGTCGGCGCTGAGAATCTGCTGGCCATAGCGAATGTGATCATCAAGCGAATTCTCCTGGATCACTTCGTTCATGTAGGACAGTATCTCGGCCGAAGTCGCAATCGGCGCACCCGTCCAGGGCTTGAACCGATATCCGAAGGTATAGAGATCACTGTCTGACCGGATGCCCGGATAGCGGTGAGTCCGCCAGGTGCCGCCAAAAGATGACTGGTTCTCCAGCACAACAAATGACTTGTCAGGACACTGGTCTTGCAGATGATAGGCCGCGCCAACGCCTGAAATGCCGGCACCAACCACGACCACATCAAAGTGCTCAGTGGGATTCGGGTTGTCTGAAACTGTACTCATTGTCTGCCTGTCTCACGGGGTTTACTTTGCCAGCGAGTATGACCCACAAGACGAAGCAGACATATTTTCATGCAGGCAGACAGCTCAGGCGTACAGATTCGGGACGCCAACCTTGGCGTGAATCTGGTTGACCGCCTGCTCGGAAATGCCCATACCCTTGGCCAGTTGATCCAGGTAGCGTGCCTCCACCTGGGAGTCAAGGCGAATCCCCAACAACGACATCAGGTAGACCTGCTGGCGCAGATTTTGCGGCACACTGGCAATGAACTGATCGACGTCCAGCGGCTGAGCCATTTCATGTTGCACGAAGTCAATTTCCTCCTGCGACACATCGCCCAGATGCTCCAGGATTTTCTGCTTTTCTTCGTTGTCGATCTGGCCATCCGATTTGGCCGCATTGATCATGGCGCGCAACAGAATTTCTGCCTGCGTATTCTGATTGCTGGTCGGCTCCGGCACTGCCTGCCCGCCGAGCGACTGGTTGAGCAAACCACCAAAGCCAGACCCGCTTTGCTGGTCACCGTCAAGGCTGTCAAGCAATCCACCAAGTCCGCCCATCCCACCACCGCTACTGGTATTTGAGGTGGGGTTGCCGGTTCCGCTTGCCGGGCTTTGCCCGCCACCCGACAACACACTGCCCAGCAAGCCGCCTAAACCACCGCCGCCTTGCTGACCGGCCCCCGACAGGCCGCCGAGTAATCCACCCAGTCCACCCAGGCCACCGCCTTGTGATGACTGCTGAGCACCACCGCCAAGCATGCCGCCAAGCAAGCCGCCCAGCCCACCGCCGCCACTCGCGCCTGTGCTGCCGCCCGATCGGCCACCCATCATTTTGCCGACGCCTCGCGCGACCATCGCCCCGACAGCAACGCGGGCCAGTGTTCCAAGTAAGTTCATCTTGTTTAACTCCTTTCGGTGTTTGAGGCTGACACCAGCGAAACGCTGGTGAGCCTTGAGAGAATGATGCTGATGATCAGTATATCTGCCATTGCGGTCAGCGCCGAACCAGAAAAAGCGCGACCTCCTGCTCTTCCGCTAGACTCATTTCAACCCTAAACACCAAAGACCGGAGACCCGCGTGGCTAACGAGCAGTTCGAAACAATTCTTTACAGCGTCGATGACGGCATCGCGACAATTACCCTGCATCGCCCGGACAAGCTGAATGCATTCACCCCGCAGATGAGACTCGACATCTGCGCCGCCCTGGACCTGACAGACGCCGATGATGATGTCCGGGTGGTTATCTTTACCGGCTCCGGTCGCGCGTTCTGCGCCGGCGCTGATTTATCGTCGGGCGGCAAGACGTTTGATTTCAAGTCACGCGCAAACCCGGAACGCGAAGCCACCCGGGTCGGCGACATTTACCGCGATGGCGGCGGACTCACAGCACTGCGCATCTATGAGAGTCTCAAACCGGTGATCGGCGCCATCAACGGCGCGGCGGTCGGGGTCGGCGTCACCATGCAGTTGCCAATGGATATTCGCCTGGCTTCAACCAAGGCCAGATTCGGGCTGGTGTTCTCGCGGCGCGGAATTACCCCCGAAGCCGCCTCCTCCTGGTTTCTGACCAAAGCCGTTGGCATGCAGGCGGCACTGGAATGGTGTTATACCGGCCGAATTTTCGAAGCACAGGAAGCGCTTGAACGCGGCCTGGTGCGCTCGATTCATGAGCCGGACGAATTGCTGCCGGCCGCCAGAGCGATTGCGCGAGAAATCGCCGACAACACAGCGCCGGTGTCAGTCGCCATGACGCGGCAGATGCTCTGGCGCATGGTGAACGCAGAACACCCGATGCAAGCTCATGAGATAGACAGCCGGGCGATTCAGTCGCGAGGTCAGTCCGCCGATGCGCGCGAAGGCATTGCGTCATTCCTGGAGAAGCGCCAGCCCACCTATCCCGACAAAGTCTCGGCCGACATGCCGGCGTTTTTTCCGTGGTGGGAAGACCCTGAGTTCAAATAGCGGCGCGGGCTGTCACAGATACCTTAACGGAAACCAGTTCAACGAGAACTGCACGGCATCGGTGTCAGCCTCAAACCAAAAGACAGTCTGATGGCTCTGATTCTGAACATGCAACCAGGCCTGCTCACAGTGCTTCTCGCACCAGTCGGTCATCTCTGTCATCTGGCGACTGGCCTTTTGGTCGGCTGGCTCACTAACGCCGGGCAGACGAACCGGGTGCCATTGTTCTGGGTCAAAGGTATCGAACGACATGTAGTGATCGTCAGCGGGTAGATTTTTAGTCGAATTGGCGCGTTTCATGGCGGGCCGGGCTTCGATACGCCCAGATCATCGCACGCCGACGCCACCGGTTTTCTGTTGGGACCTCAGGTGGACATTGCGTATCGGATTGCGTCTCGGGGAAGCGCGTGGGTGTCCAGTCTACCTCATCGCCTCGATGCCCCACAACGCGAGCATTAGTCTATTCTCTGTGGGCTGAGCACGTTGTTTCCAGCCAGCTTTTCTCACGGAGTGTCCTGATGAAACGTCGACAATTGTTGGGTACTACAGTAACCGTCAGCGCAGTCCTTCTGGGCGGGTGTTCCCACCCCCGCAATAGCCTCGCTAACGTGACCCAGCCGGATCCTAAGGCTCTGCCCATTCCAAAGGTAATGCTCGTCGATGAGAATTCGCCTGGTGGTTTGACGGCGATTCAGGCGACTCATTCGTTTTCGCCAGAACACCAGTCACCGTCACTCGGGTTCGATCAGTCGTATCTCGGCCCGGTTATCCGGGTCAACCGTAAACAGACAGCCCGTATCAACGTGACGAATAGAACAAATTCACCCATCACGACTCACTGGCACGGCTTACATATCGATGGCCAGTTCGATGGCGGGCCTCATTCGCCGGTCATGCCGGGAAAGACCTGGCCGGCTGTGTTACGAATTGACCAACCTGTCGCGACACTTTGGTATCACTCTCACATCCACGGCAAGACGGCAGAGCAAGTCTATACAGGTCTGGCCGGAATGATGATTATTGACGACCCGGACGCTCCACCAACCGGATTGCCAGAAACCTACGGGATTGATGATCTACCACTAATCATCCAGGATCGAGCGTTCGCTGGGGACGGAACCCTCTACTACTCCAAACGGGGACCTAACTTAATGCATGGTTTTCGAGGCGATCAAATTGTCGTGAACGGGGCAATTCGCCCGATCGCTAAGGTTCCCGGCGGCCTGGTCCGCTTGCGGCTGCTAAACGCGTCTAATGCCAGGATTTACACTTTTTCTTTTGGGGATGAGCGAAGTTTCCATCAAGTTGCTAGTGACGCCGGACTGTTAACCAAGCCCATCCAAATGCAGACGATCCAGTTGGCTCCGGCTGAACGAGCTGAAATTATCGTTGATTTTTCAGACGGCGGAGCTGTGCGTTTGCTCTCGACAGGCGACGCAAACAGCCCGATGCGCGGGATGATGCAAGGCAGAATGATGGGCCGCGATACCAGAGAAACAGGCGGCACGCGATTTGAAGTGATGAGTTTCACTGTAGAAAGAAATAGAACGGCTGCCATCACTGAATTACCGAAACAAATCGATGGCGCTCCAGCACTCCCCGATTGGGGAACACCAACCCGCCGCCGCGAATTTGCTCTCAACATGGGAATGATGGGAGGCAGAATGGGGCGTGGCCGTGGCGGAATGACGGGAATGGGCGTCATGAGCATCAATGGCGAATCGATGGCAATGGACCGAATCAATTTTCAAACCCGCTTAGGCGAAACCGAGTTGTGGCGGATTACCAGTGATCAAATGGCTCACCCTTTCCACGTTCACGGCACGTCTTTTCAAATAATATCAATCAACGGCAAACCGCAGAAATTTAGTCAGACCGGCCTAAAAGATGTCGTGCTAGTAGACGCCGAAGCGGAAATACTGGTGAGATTCACCAGGAAAGCGAGCAAGGCCTTTCCCTATATGTATCACTGCCACATTCTGGAACACGAGGATGCCGGGATGATGGGTCAATTCACAGTTATATAACCATGACAAAAGGCCAACGAAACACGCGCGAAAACAAAGATAGTCATGCCTCGCAGTGCCCGGTATGCGGCTCTAAAACACAATGCCTTCTGAAACTCGCGGCCTGCGACATTCTGTCCTGCCCTCAATGCACCCACCAATTTGCAGATCTCGCTCCAACAGAGAACCATATTGACGAACAATACAATGACCGCTATTTCAAAGGTGGAGGAACATCGGGGTACGAGGACTACGTCGCCAGTGGGTCCTTAATCAGAGCCCATGGAACTCGTTACGCCGAATTGATGGGCATCCATTCTTTGGCTGGCCGGACTGCCGGAGAATGCCGACTAATGGATATCGGGTGCGCTGCAGGCTTTCTGATGTCGGGATTCAAGCATGCCGGCTGGGACGTCACTGGAATTGACCCAAACGCAACCATGGTCGCCCTGGCCCGAAGCAATGGATTTCGCGCTTATCAGGGGACGCTCGAGACGCTTCGTGATGACATACGCCACGGCTCCAAGAACCAACAATACGACTTGATTTCGCTAATTCAGGTCATTGCACATCTCACTGACCTTGAGCGCTCGAAAGAATCGTTGGCTGCCCTCGTTAAAGACAACGGCTTCGCTTTAATCGAAACCTGGAATTGTCGAAGTATGACAGCCAGGCTTCTGGGACCCAATTGGCACGAATACAGTCCGCCGAATGTTATGCATTATTTCTCAAAGCCTAGCCTCGACCGTTTCATGGACGACGCAGGTTTCTCCCCGACAACAGGAGGTCGTCCAAGCAAAACAATCACAATGGGGCACGCACGATCACTGTTCCGGTACAAATACGGCAATACACGATGGGGAAGAGCCTTGCTGTCTGCGAGCCGACTCTTCAAAGACGATTTTTCCGTGCCTTATCCGAGCGAAGATCTATTCTGGCGCCTCTATCAAAAACGCAGTTAGAACGCTTTGATCCTTGCGCACGTAATCATCACTGGCGCCAGGACTTTATTGCAACCCATTTTTTTCGGAATGCCGCTTCACCCATTGGAACCAGGCTTTTGACATATGGTTTTTCGCCCATAAGCTCATGAACATCCAGTCTAATGCTCAGATCAGCTTCATCAAGTTGCTCCGCAGTTAAGGCGGCGACCAGAATCTGCATACTCTGAAATCCGATTGACACGAGCCCACCAACCGGTGCTTCGTACGGGCGATATTGCACGTCCACTCCAATCACGTGTGTTGCGCCGAGCTCGCGGGCAGTTTTGACCGGCACCGGTTCTGTCAAGCCGCCATCAACCAACCTCACACCGTTTATCAGGACGGGCTCAAATACCACTGGAACGCATGAAGAGGCCGCCACCACCGTTCCCAGGTCGCCGGATGTTAGTACAACCCGCCGACCGGTTGCCACATCAGTGGCAACCGCTCCGAAGGGTATTGTCATTTGCTCGACTCGCCGATGCTTCGTCCAATGCTGGATCAGAGTCGCCAGTCGCTCATTGCTGGCAAGTCCTTGCAGCGAACCGGGTAAAGAAGCAATTTGCCACCACCCCAGCTCATCTGCCATTTCAATCAAAGTGTCAGTAGAAGTCCCAGCGGCCCACAAGCCACCAACAATTGCACCAGCACTTGTGCCCGTGATTAGATCAGGTTTGAATCCAAGCCTTTCACAGGCCCTAAGAATGCCGATATGTACAACACCATGCATTGACCCGGTCCCAAGGGCCAATCCTATTCTCAAGTTCCTGTTGGCGGCTTTGGCGCGAATGGCGGCAACCATCAAAGCACCGAAAGCGCCAACGCACTTGCGGATCAACAATCGTCGATCAATACAAGGTCGAATTTCAGTCACCACAAAACAGTAATGAAATAGGCGAGAACATCGGAACAGGCTATTGCGCCACTATTTCCGTAATCACCATCTTGCCGTCGATCGATTCGGCCCTGAATTTGACCTTGTCGCCCTTCTTAACGGTATCAAGCATCTTGTCATCGGAGACCGTGAACGCCATTGTCATTGGAGGCATATCAAGATTGGCAATCGGCCCGTGTCTTACCGTGAGTTTTTTTGATCCTTTGCTGACGCGTCGGATCTCGCCCGAGGACATCGCCGCGACATTCGCCTTCATCTTCGTCTCGCCACCTTCATTCTTGTGGGAATGACTATTGCCATCCGCATAGACTGAAGCAGACACAACGCCAGCGAAAACGGAGGAAACAAGAAGCCCTAATTTCATTTGAAATTCCTTGGTGAGTTAGTTGAAGTTCTCGAAAACATGGATCAATCAGATCTGGTCAATTGGCCATTACCTCAAGTGAGCCGACCATTCCGGCCTGGTAATGCCCGGCGATCAGACACGCAAACTTGAATTCGCCCGGTTTATTGAACTGCCAAATAATTTCGCCCATGCCGCCGGCAGCGACGTGAGCCATATACGGGGAGTCGTGCTCCATACCCGGAAACCTAAGCATTAAGGCAGCATGCTCATCGTTGGCTTTCTGGGTACCCAAGACAAATTCGTGCAAGACTTTTCCGTCGTTTCTAATTCTGAACCGAATAGTTTCACCCTGTTTGATGCGCAATGACTGCGGATTGAACCGCATCTTGTCCAGCATTGACACATCAATGGTCCGATCGACATTAGCAGCCGATCCCGCCACTCCCCATGGCATTTGCTCGGCATCAGCAGCTACAGTCCGATCGACTTTTTCGTGCGTCTTAGTGCCATGGGCCATGACAGGCCCGGCAAGCGTAAAGAGAAAGGCTGCGGCGGTCACAGAGAGTTTTGATAATACGAACATGGACAGGAAATTCCTAAGCAGAATGAATCATCGAAAGCAGTCAGCAGAACCTCTTAACTAACCATGGCCACTTTTATGACCGCGCTTTCGGGCACGAACTTCGATTGGTTGTTTGAATGGTTTGGACAGCTTCATCGCCTGGCCGCCGGCAGACGATGCCCGGTCGGGCTGAGGAAGAGACCCCGTCCATTCGTAGGCGACAGTCCCCGGAGGGTGATCAAACCAGCCCGGATCCGAATAATCGTCAGCCGCCTGGTCCTTCCGAACCTTGACCATGCTGAACATGCCGCCCATTTCGACCGAACCAAACGGGCCTTGTCCAGTCATCATCGCCGTTGTGTTTTCGGGAATCGCCATCGGCATCTCAGTCATATCTGACATTCCCCGTTCGCCCATAACCATATAGTCCGGCACCAGGTCAACAAGTTGGTTCATGACATTCGTATGATCAACCCCAATCATGGTGGGAACATCGTGACCCATGGCATTCATTGTGTGATGACTTTTGTGACAGTGAAAAGCCCAGTCACCCTCCTCATCGGCCAAAAATTCAATCTGGCGCATTTGTCCGACTGCGATGTCTTCGGTAACTTCGTACTGCCGTGTACTTTTTGGCGTCGGTCCTCCGTCGGTCCCGGTTACGAGAAATTCGTGGCCATGTAGGTGAATCGGGTGATTAGTCATGGTCAGATTACCGATTCGAATCCGGACTTTGTCATTCTTGCGAACCACAAGTGGGTCTATCCCAGGAAATATCCGGCTGTTCCAAGACCAGATATTAAAATCAGTCATCGTCATGATTTTAGGCGTCGCAGCCCCTGGCTCGACATCGTAGGCGTTGAGCAAGAAACAAAAGTCCCGGTCGACATCGTCTATGAGTTTCTCTTTTTGCTTCGGGTGGGTCACCCAGAAACCCATCATGCCCATCGCCATCTGGGTCATTTCGTCGCCGTGCGGATGGTACATAAACGTCCCTGGACGCCGAGCCTCAAATTCATAGACGAATGTCTTGCCTGCGGGGATACCCGGTTGATTCAATCCGGTCACACCATCCATGCCATTAGGCAATCGCTGCCCGTGCCAGTGAACACTTGTGTGTTCAGGCAGACGGTTCGTCACGAAAATGCGAACTCTGTCGCCTTCGACCACTTCAATGGTAGGTCCTGGGCTCTGACCGTTATAGCCCCACAAGTGAGCTTTAAAATCGTCTGCCACCATTCGTTCGACCGGTTCGGCAACGAGATGAAACTCCTTCACGCCATTGTTCATCCGCCACGGCAGCGTCCAGCCATTCAGGGTAACTACCGGCTTGTAGGCTCGGCCGGTTGATGGCTCCAGGGGTGGACGGGTGAGCGCAGTGTCTTCCGACACAATTTCCGGCAAAGCGGCCATCGCCGCTTTGCTAACCGAAGCCACTGCGGTCGCTGCTGCGATTGAGGCTCCGGCCTGGAACAGTTTACGTCTTGAATTCATTCCCTACTCCAGACTGTCTAGTTGATTGCCGACATCAATGACCACCGTTCTCACCTCCGCCACTCATCTTGACACTGGAGACGACACTCAATGAAGGTTCTCCAATCATTGCCATATCCAGGTCTGCCTTGGCAATCCAGAAATCTCGCAACGCTTGAATGTACTCATTGACCGCGCCAATTTGCGACCGGGCATCCGCTAAAAGCTCAAACACGCCGATCATCATCCCGTTATAGCGATACTGGTTTTCTTCGGAGATCCGTTTGCGTAACGGAACGACTTCATCACGATAATGTGCAGCGATATCGAACGCACTACGATAGCCACTGTAAGCTTGTCGAACCTCAGAGCGGGCATCGATTGCAATCTGCGCCGCTTGATTCATCGCCTGTCGATACATGGCATCCGCCCTGGCGACCTTCGCGTCACCCCAGTCAAATATCGGCAACTCAAATCCGATTTCCCATCCCTTTTGAACTGGCGCTTCATTGGATGAGTTGTGTACCGTACCTAATTCGAGTACGTTTACGAACCGGTTGGTCTTGACCATACCCAGATTAACAGCCAATTGCTCAACAGCAATCCTGGCCGCCTGAACATCGAGCCTTTGCGCCAATGCCTTCTTGACCGCCCCGGCATAGGCTTCCGGCCCGTCTGGTAGAGATGGCAATCGGTCTGGAAGGGAAAAATTCACCTGAGGACCATACAAGCCCAGTAGGCGGGTCAATTTCTCACGAGTAGCCGCCCTGACACGCTCCGCTCGAACCAGATTGGTGGTGGCATCAGCATAAAAACTCTGCTCGCGCGCCTGTTGCAGCTTACTGAAGTTACCAATTTTCGCCATGCGACGAGCTAGTTGGGCGCCAACATCAGCAGTCTTCTTGACTTGATAGCTGTAAGCAGCAGTTTCCCGCGCTGAGACGGCCTCTAGCCAGGCCTTGCGAGTTCGACCCGCAAGACTGAGCACACTGATGGCCACTTCGCGCTGGACTCGCTCCAACCGCCTGGTTTCGAGTTTAAGGACCGTAGGCATGAAAATCAGACGCGCAAGGTTGAAGTGAAACCCGCGCTCAATTTCTCTTTCATCTCCACGTCTGGACTTGCCGAACGAAAAACCGGGGTTTGGTAGTCGGCCGGCCTGGACTCTCTCTGCTTCTGTAATCCCCAGGGTGTCGAAACCTGCCTGCAGATCGCGATTGTTCAGCAACGCGATCTGGATGGCATCGTCAAGCGATAACGGCTTCGTAAGGAGAGCCTGAACCCGCTCGTCAATCTGAACGCGACCGTCCGCGTCCCTGACCCAGTGAACGTCTTTATCCAGTAGTTCTGTGGTCTGTTTTTCTACGTAGCTGAAGCCGCCATCCGCGCTAAACGATGCACATGCCGAAACAATCAATGTGCCAGACGTAACCGCTCCTATCCGACATATTCGGTTCAGGAAGACTGCCATTGATTAGTCCTCCAGACGGTTTGTATCGTTCATGGTGGCAGACTTCTCGCGTCGCGATTGCGCCGACTCGCTCTCCCTTGGATTGACCGGCTCCCGGGCACGTTCGAGGTAAGTGCGCCATCCGCCAATCTGGCCAACTCGATCATTAGCGGCCTTCCATCCGCCTACCTCGGGTTCCGAGTCATTCACGTAATTTCGAAGTGCGGACTCGAAAGCGGCCTCGACAACAGGACCATCGCTATCCAGTGGATTCGACAGCGCTGATATCGGTGTAATCGCCAACATTGACAGCAGCACCAGGGCCGGTGGGTGGATTTTCAACTTCATAGTGGTCTCGTCGATTGCCGAAGAATCTGTTATCGCAGTATTCAAGGAAGCTTAACAGGGAGAATCCGTCGAAAAACCGTCGGCTGGATTACAGATCTGTAATCTGGCCGCCCTCTAAGCCCTGAACGACTTTCGCTGAGCACGGTGACTGTCAGTGAGTGCCTGATTTTGGCCTACCGGCCATTCGAGACGAACACGGATCCATTGCTCAGACGCTCTGGCTGAAACCGCCCCGGCGTGAAGACGCATGACAGACCGCACAATTGACAGGCCCAACCCCAAGCCATCCGACTCGTCGGAGCTGCCTCCGGCGTTTGTGCTACCGCGAGCAAAGCGATCAAACATTCGATCTATCTGCGCCTGGGTTAAGACACCTTCAAAGGCGTTACTAACCACAATTGAGGCCATTTTATTTTCGCTTCGTACTGCCACTATTATCTGCGTCTGCTCTGGAGCATATCGCACCGCATTTGACAGCAAATTAGTGACCGCTCTTCGAAGCATCAGAGGGTCGCAAAAAGCCGACAGCTCACCATTCACTTCTACCGTTTGCCTCTTTTCTGCGGCGGCCACCTCTACATACTCGACTACCTCGCGCACCAGACGGGCCAAATTCGTCAATTCGAACTTAGCCTGACTGACGCCTCGGTCTGCCCTGGCAATAAAGAGCATATTGGTAACCATTCTTTGTAAGCGGTTAAGCTCCTCCAGACTCAGGTGTAGTGTCTCGCGGTACTCTTCATTGGATCGGTCTCGCGAGAGAGTCACCTGGGTCTGAGTAAGAAGTGCATTAACCGGGGTCCGCAACTCATGGGCAATATCGGCGCTAAACTGCTCAAGCGATACGAACGACTCCTGCAACCGGCTTAACATCTCATTGATATTGACAACCAGTCCCCGCACCTCAACCGGCGCATTTGATATCGAAAGCGGGCGACCGAGCGCGTCCGCCCGCATCCCTTGCGCATCGCTCGCAACGCGCTTCAGAGGCGCCAGTCCGACAGCAGTCGCCCACCAGATTAACAAAGCGATAAGCGCTGCGCCGGCGAGGCCGATAACGATCAGCGTCGTAGTGAGGCGATTCAAAAGAGCACGAGTTTCAGTAACGTCGATCGATACTACCGCCCTAAGCGTAACAAGAGGGGTCGATTCCAGAGTGTGAACGTGATACCTGACCACTCTGTGCCGATTACCCGAATACCAGCTCTCTTCAAAGTCAATCAGCATTCCGCCACGCCCGAACCTGATCGCAGCATGCTCAGCTAAGGCTTCCTCGGGTTGAACAAGCCAGATACCGTCCAGCCAGACTCCTACCGAGAGGTCAGCATGACCGACTTCGGTGTCTCGAATTTGCCTGAGAGTGCGGTTTATATCGAGAGGCGATCGAATCGAATTCAAGAGGGTTACAACTGCAGTCGTCTTGCTCTGCAGTTCGAGCATGTCTCGTTGCTCGATCTGATTTTGGACAAATTTGAGGACCAACACCCCCAGAATTGCCATGATCGTCAGCGTGCCTATTCCAAAATAAAGCGACAGCCGACCGGCCAGGGAGTCGCGTAGCCATTGGAGTAGACCCACCTTACCCATTCAAACGACGACTTTCCATGATGTAACCGAATCCGCGCACAGTATGAATGAGCGACGAAGCGAATGGCTCATCCACTTTCGCCCGGAGCCGCCGAATCGCGACTTCGACGACATTCGTATCGCTATCAAAATTTATATCCCAGACATTTTCGGCTATGAGAGTTCGAGACAAAACCTCACCCTGACGTCGCAAGAACAACTCCAGTAGTGAAAATTCCTTAGCTGTCAATTTGACATCCACCCCTTCTCGACGCACTCGCCGGGCACTGACATCGACCACAAGATCGTCCAGCCGGAGTCTGTCAATATCCTTGGACTGCCCTCTACGCAATAAAGCTCGGACCCTGGCAAGAAGTTCCGAAAACGCAAACGGCTTGATCAAATAGTCATCAGCGCCAAGCTCAAGGCCTCGAACACGATCTTCGACAAGGTCGCGAGCGGTCAGGTAGATCACTGGGGTTTGCCGGCTTTTTCTTAGTGAGGCGAGTACCTCCCATCCGTCCATACCAGGTAGACCAATATCCAGGATGATCAGATCGTACTCATTTTCAACAGCCCGGTGAACGGCATCAGAGCCGTTTTGCACCCAATCCACCATGAAGCCGGCCTCACTAAAGCCTTTGACGAGGAAAGATCCGGCCGATTTTTCGTCTTCGGCAATCAATAATCTCATCGTGCAGGTCTCATCCGTCGATCATCTGGGTAAGGAACTGTAGATCAAAAAGAAGGAATAAGGCGGCAATTCACGGCGAGATTACAAAACTGTAATCCGAAGGTCATCTAACTGCCAACTCACAAGCTTCAATATGTCGGTACCGGACCCGGCCCGCCAGAATACAGAAAGTGATTTACCCGGACCGGCCTCAAGACAGTCCGAACGTGACCGAACCCATCCCTGCTTCATGAAACAGTCTATTAGTACGTATCTTCGTTCATTCGCGGAGAAGCTTGACCTTACGGCTGGCGCTACAACTTTCGCCGGTCACTTTGATTCATTTGAGCAGGCCAGACAAGTAGCCCTCAAGCAACGCAAACACCTAGCAATTTCCGAGGTCGAACTAAAAAAACTGAGGTCAGATAACGGAGTCGACAGTCGCGATTCGCGCGCTGAGGAAATCGTATTGCGGGTCTCCATCCCCAACACCAAAGTGGTCGATATCGGTGGTCGCCTATCGCATTTGCGTGCGTCAGGAAAAACTGTCGGTCAAACGGCCCCGATTGCATTCAACCAGTCGGACTGGGTCAGTGTAGAGTGGTATTCGGGTCTGGCACCCTACAAAACCGGTATTGCCACCAGCCAGGTAAACGGCCTGACGATTAAGCCGGAGTTAGGCTGCATTGCATACGCGGACGCCATCATTTCCTGGGGTGTGATGCCTTACCTGGAAACCGACCTAGTCACCTTGCTACTCACTTATGACGCATTGCCTATGGAACTCGTTCTGAGCGATCTCGCGATTACAGAACAACCGACCTTCGTAACTCTGCATCAGTCTGGCCATAAAGCGGCCCCATACCGGGTTGAAAATCGCGAACAACTGACCAAGCAATTGGCCGGATTTGGGTACCACGTGGTGGAGGACTGGCAAGCCAGTAGTATTGAATTTTCACTGCGCAAGCATCAAGATTGCACTTTCAGTTGTTTTTATGGAATCCACTTGCGCCACGAAAGTGCCTGCTAATACTAACCTAGGCCCGCAAATAGTCCTCACGCTCGCCGAACCAACGCTCCATCAGGGCCGCAACCGGCTTACCGCCTTTGCTGGCAAGCGCCTGCGCTTTGGACCGGGCGAACTCAAGTAGCTCGGCATCGCGTTCAAGATCAGCGAATCGAAGCAACGGCACGCCAGATTGCCGTGCGCCGAGAAATTCACCTGGCCCGCGGATTTCAAGATCTTTACGGGCGATTTCAAAACCGTCATTAGACTCATACAAAGCTCTGAGTCGTGCCGTCGCGTTCTCGGAAAGCGGGGTTGAATACATCAGCACACACGCACTGCTTTCGCTGCCGCGTCCCACCCGCCCGCGCAACTGATGCAGTTGGGCCATGCCGAAGCGCTCGGCGTTTTCGATCACCATCAGAGAGGCTTGCGGCACATCCACTCCCACTTCAATTACCGTGGTGGCCACCAGAATCCTGATCTCGCCAGCGGCAAAACGATTCATGGTTGCCTGCTTCTCAGCGGCTGGCAATCGACCATGAACCAGACCGACAAGCCCGGGATCTATGGCCTGCTGAAGATGCTCGTAAGTATCAATCGCAGTTTGCAGATCCAGGGCCTCGCTTTCTTCAATCAGCGGGCACACCCAATAGACTTGCCGGCCGGTTTTGCAGGCCTCGGCAACCCGGGCGACCACTTGTTCACGCCGGCCCTGCTCAATCAGGCGGGTCCGAATAGGTTGCCGCCCGGGGGGCAGTTCGTCAATGACGCTGACATCTAGATCGGCGTAATAGCTCATTGCCAGCGTCCGCGGAATCGGCGTGGCGCTCATCATGAGTTGATGGGCGAGCAGGTCGGAGTCTTTACTGCGCAGGCGCAGACGCTGGGCAACCCCAAAGCGGTGTTGCTCATCGACAATTGACAGCCCCAGTCGCTCGAACTCGCAGCCTTGTTCGATAAGCGCGTGGGTACCAATCAGCAAGTCAATTTCGCCATTAAGCGTCTGCTCACGGATGTCGCGTTTGGACGCTTCTTTCATGGAGCCGGACAAGACGCACAAGCGAACACCCAATGGTTCCAGCCACGGACGCAGTTTGGCCTCATGCTGGTGGGCCAGGATTTCGGTAGGCGCCATCAGCGCCACTTGCGCCCCGGACCCGATCGCCACACAGGCGGCTGCGGCAGCGACAATGGTTTTGCCGCTGCCGACATCCCCTTGTAACAGGCGGTTCATCGGCAACACTTGCTGAAGATCTGCGCTAATTTCGGCAATCACCCGCGCTTGCGCGGCGGTCAACTCGAACGGCAGCGATCGACGCAGCCTACTTTCCAGCGACGTCTTTTGGAGCGGGGGCGCTTTCTGGGCGGCCCGTTTGGCACGAGCCTGAGCCAGCGCGATTTGCTGCGCCATCAACTCATCGACAATCACCCGGCGCCACGCCGGGTGGCTGCGCGCTTCCAGCGTTTCCAGAGGTGTCGCCTCGGTCGGGGCATGCAGGAACTGGACTGCTTCAGTCAGCGAAGGCAACTCAAAGCGGTCGCGCTCGGTTTTGCTAAGCAGGTCAGGCAGTTTCAGTGCGGCGACAACCGGCGTAATCGCGCTGATCAGGTCTTGCTGGCTGATTCCGCTGGCGGCCGGATACACCGGCGTCAGCCGGGTCGGCAGGGGCGTAGGCCGGTTCGCCATGCGATAGCGCGGATGAACCATGTCAAAGCCGAACATGCCGCCGCGCAATTCGCCAACCACCCGGATTCTGGCGCCCTCACCCATTTGCCTGATCTGCGAAGGGTAGAAGTTGAAAAACCGCAACTGCAGGCTGGCGTCTGACTCGCCGGTGGGATCGTCCAGCACGACGATCAGGGAGCGGCGACCGCGCCGGGTGACTTCGTTGCGGCGAACAACCCCTTCAACCTGAATCACCCGCCCGACCAGCTTACCAAGCAGACTGAACGGCTCCAGACGGGTCAGATCCTCATAGCGCAACGGTAAGTGCAAGGCCAGATCGATTTCGCGCACCAGACCTAGCTTTGGGAACAAGGTCGGCGCCGCCCGGGAGGATTGTTTTGGCCTGCTCTTTATGGGAGCACCCTTGCTGCAAAATTCATAGACTGACCCACTGACCAAACATCGAGGACGCCTGATGCCGCGCATACCGGGCCGAACACCGCAGATACAGTAACCCTGGCGAACACAGTTTGAGACACGCGGCGCTCCGAAAACGGACAGATAGACTGGCAGTTTATCCCACCGCTAAGGCATACTCATGGAGCCTGTCAATTCGTCAAACCCAGGAGCAGCCATGAGCAAGTCCGCGACCATTCAAAGCATCGATCACATCAACCTGGATGTACCGGCAGAACACCTGAATACCGTCAGTCAGTTCTATTCTGACGCGGTGGGTCTGACCGAAGGCTTCCGACCGGACTTCGATTTTGACGGCCGGTGGCTCTATGCCAGCGGGATTGAACGTGCAGTACTGCATCTGGCCAGTTACGGCGCGAACGACACCGCCCCATTGCACCAGAGTACCGGCAGATTCAACCATGTCTGTTTTGCGATGCAAGGCCTGGCCGCGCACCGCGAAAAACTACAGAACGCCGGAACTGAATTCAAGGAATCCAACCGACCCAACGCCGAGGTGGTCCAGCTTTTTCTGACCGATCCCACCGGTGTGATGGTGGAGCTGAATTTCAGCAAAGCGGCCGAAGGCCTGCCCCTGCCGGAAACCGTCAGCTAGATCAGCTGCCGCGGGCCATGAAAAAGCCTTCGAGCGCAAGCGCCAGAATGGTCATCAGCAAAATGGTGGCCAGCATCAATGTCACAATGGCAACCAGAACCGGTAACGCCCCACCTTCGCTCTTGCGAACAGACCCGGCGTTAAAGAGCCGATTGAATTTCTCCAGCGGCATCAGGCAGATGATAAGCGTCTGCACCCAGCCAATAACGGTTATCAACCCAAAACCGTAAAAAGCGGCTTCACGAAACCAGACCGGCTGGCGCAGCGCATATCCGATTAGCGGCAGCGCCAGCAACGGCATCAGCCACCAGACGGATTGGCGCAGGTACAGGCGGTGAACACCCAGCGGGGCAAGAAACAAACCGGCCAGAACCGCCACCAGTTTATGCCTGACAGACTCGTAAGAGTCTTGAGATTTTTCAGGATGAATCAACGATCATGACGCCAAACAACAAGCCAGTCATCATGGTACCGTCCCCGGCACAGGAATTTGCCTTGCCAACCCCGCTATCCGGAAAAAGATGACCATTTCTACCGCCAATCCATATGCCGGCCTGCCGGATCTGGCCCGCCGAGTCGCGCCGGCCTGTCGCCACTGGTCACTGCGAGCAGTCACTGAGCAAACAGAGCACCTCAGCGCCCGGCAAGGCATTGTTTCCGCCCCCAGCCGGGCTAATGACGCAGGCGTGATGGTCACTGTGGCGCTGGACGGCCCGACCGCTTACGCCGCCACCGCCGACGTCTCAGAGGCAGGGCTGAGCGAAGCCTTTGAGCGCGCCCGCGCACTCGCCAGCAAGCTGGCCAGCCGGTTTGAAGCCGCCGGCGACTTATGGCCCGACGCTCCGGCAGGCGGGCAATATCGAAGCCCGCTAAGCCTGCCGGTGCCGACCAGCCTGGCCGACCGGATCAGCGCGGTGGCCGAAGCCGCCCGGGCCATGAAGGTCAGCGATCAGATTGTTGACTGGACTGCCTCGCTGTCGATTACCCGGTCAGAACAATTGTTCGTCACCGATCAGGGCGGCCCGGTCAGCCAGTCTTTTCACTTTGTTGTCCCGAATTTACAAGCGGTCGCACGGGTTGACGGCCGCACCCAGACCCGCACCCTGGCCGGTCAGTACAACGGCTATTGCCGACAAGGCGGCTGGGAGATTCTGACCGATTCGGGTTTCTCTACCGACGGCGCCAGGATAGCCAGCGAGGCGATGCAATTATGTCGCGCGGCGAATTGCCCGAGCGGGACAATGGATGTGGTGTTGATGCCCGATCAGATGATGTTGCAGATTCACGAAAGCATCGGCCACCCGCTGGAACTTGATCGCATTCTGGGCGATGAACGCAACTTCGCCGGCACCAGTTTTGTCGATCTCGACATGTTTGGCCACTACCAATACGGCAGCGAACAACTGAATGTCAGCTACGCCCCGGATATCAGCGGCCAGTTTGCCAGTTTTGCCTATGATGACGAAGGCTCGCCGGCAAGCCGCGCCTTGTTGATTGAGAAAGGCATTCTGAAACGCCCGTTGGGCGGCGCCTCATCGGTCAAACGGATCGCCGGGCAACACCCGGATCTCAAAGCAGTAGCCACCATGAGGGCCAGTAGCTGGAATCGCGCGCCGATCGATCGCATGAGCAACCTGAATATCGAACCGGGTACCAGTAGTCTTGACACGATGATCAGCGCAACCCGACTAGGCGTCCTGATGCAGACCAATTGCTCGTGGAGCATTGATGATTCTCGCAACAAGTTTCAGTTCGGCTGCGAGTTCGGACGAATGATCCGGGATGGCAAACTCGCCGAGGTCGTCCGCAACCCCAACTATCGCGGCGTTTCGTCCACGTTCTGGCGATCGCTGGCGAATGTCGGCGATGCCGCATCGGTTGCGGTCATGGGCACGCCGTATTGTGGCAAAGGCGAACCCATGCAAGTCATCCGGGTCGGCCATGCCTCGCCGCCCTGCCGTTTCACCGGCGTGGAAGTCTTTGGAGGTGGCGAATGAACGAGGCGCTCTTCGATCAGCTTGCCGCCGCTGTTTGCGCCAGCAAACAAAACGACGACCGGGTCACGCTAACCTTGTCGGCTGAAGACTCCGATTTCATCCGACTGAACCGGGCAAGCGTCCGTCAGGCCACTTCGGTCAGCCAGCAGCAGGCCACTTTGTCAATCATTCGCGGCCAGCAAAGAGTCTCAAGCTCGGTATCACTTCCAGCCGACTTCGACCTCGCCCGCGCGTTGCTAGAGCGGGAACGGGCAACGCTGTTTGAGATGATGCCCTACGTGCCGGAAGACCCACACCTTTTACTCCCGGACTCGCTTAACAACAGCAGTCGGACCGAGCCGACTGACGCCCTGCCCGAGAGCCACGAAGTCATCGACGAGCTGCTGAGCGCAACAGAATCCGAAGACCTGGTGGGCTTTTACGCCTCCGGACCAATGACCCGTGCGTTCGCCAATAGTGAAGGACAACGCAACTGGCACCAGGTCGCCAGTTTTCACCTCGACTGGAGCCTTTTCTCCCGCCAGAAACAGGCAAAGAACCGTGCGGTGAAGTCCGCCTATGCGGGAGCGACGTTCGACGCCCCGATCTTGCAGCGGAAAATGCAGACAGCACGCGAGCAACTGGCCTGGCTTGAGCAACCGATTCGCCAGGTAGACCCTGGCACTTACCGGGCGTGGCTGGCACCAGCGGCGGTCGCAGACTTGCTGCTGGCAATGGCCTGGAGCGGCTTCAGCCGCAAGGAGCGTGACTCAGGCACCAGTTCGCTGATTCGCCTGGCTGAACACGACGACAGCCTCAGTCCGCTGGTTACACTGACCGAAAACACTCAGAACGGCATTGCGCCGGCATTCACCGAAACCGGTCATCTGCGCCCTGCGCAGGTTTCTCTGGTCACCCAGGGTCGGCTGGCCCAAACTCTCACGTCGCCGCGCTCAGGCGCCGAGTATGGCGAAACAGCCAATGCCGGCGCCAGCGAATACCCGGAAGCGCTTGAACTGGCCCCGGGCTCGCTAGCCGAGCAAGACGCACTGGCGGCACTGGGCACCGGCTTGTGGATCGGCAATCTCTGGTACCTGAATTACTCAGACCGGCAGGCGGCCCGAATCACAGGCATGACACGTTTCGCGTGCTTCTGGGTGGAAGACGGTGAAATCAAGGCGCCTCTGGGCGTCATGCGCTTTGATGACACCTTGCTCCAGATGTTCGGCGCAAACCTGGAAGCGCTCGGCAATGAGGCGCAATTTCTGCCAGGCTCGAGCACCTGGGGTTCCCGGGAGCTTAATTCAGTCAGTAGTCCGGGCGCCTTGTTATCGGGCCTGCGTCTGACCTTATAACAAGCGACAACACCACCCCGTTTCAGTCTGCCTGTATTTGCTCCCCGGCACCGCTGGCGGCCGGCACGTACGTCCGTTGCGCCAGCATCAGAAGCTCGTCGTAGGGCGCCCGATTCGTTACTGAGCGGGACTGGCCCGACTTGCGCGAGGGGTAGTCAGCCGCTGGTAAGGACGATCGCTGCTCGAGGCTTAACACCAGACCGTTAACCCGTCGATGGGTTCGGGGCAAACCGGGCGGCAGGCAGATCAGCTCATTTTCCGCAAACCAGATATTCGCCCCCGACCAGGTCAGACTGACGGTCTGGCCTGCAACAACCGGCCATTGCGTCAGCATTGCCACGACAATCAGCGGGCAATACACCGGACCCGTGACGACCAGCCGCCCGGCACCGGAGAGCAGCAGCTCGCGCCGGTCCGACATGGCGCTACCCAAAACGACAGGGCATAGCGCCGGGCCGCACGATGTCCAGTGGCGGCCATCGATCACCGGACATCGGTTTTGATAGCTTAGATCTGCGCTCTGTCGGAATAAATCCGCGAAGATTTCAATCGCCGGAAAACCAAAAGTCGCCAGTTGCAAAGCTGCCCGACCTGCCTCCTGCGCCAACCCCCAGCTCAAACCAAAACCACGGGCTGCCCGCACAACCAAAGTTTCTGTTTCGCCGAGAGAAAGCTCCACTGTCAGCTCCGGGCCGGGTAGATCCAGTCATCAGGTGCGCCGGTCAACTCGTGTAGCAACGGCGCATGCCGGGCCAGCGTGATACGGACCCAGCGGTCTGAGCGGGGATCGAACCGATTAGCCCCGAGAAAAGACAACTTACAGCGCAACATATCAATCGGGCGCAAGCTGGCCGAGATGAGGTTGTCGTGGATCTCGGCGTAAGGATAGCGCTCGAGCATCTGCACGCGACGAACAATATGCCGGCTCTCTGGTTGCTCAAGCATCAATGAGGCCACGGGTTCGCCATTCGGGCGTGACTGACATAGTCGGTACAGAGACGCCGCATCGCGATTGGTGGCCAGCGGTGACTCGCGCTCAGCTCCCGCATCGACTCGGCGCTCACCCAGACGCGGCTCAAGTTTCTCTTCCGAGACATACCAGAACCGCGCATTGCCCTCGTGGCCTTCAAAGTCAGTCTGCAACGCCCGCAGGTAATGGCGTTCAATGAGCTCAGTCAACTGTCCGATGGTCATGGTTCCATCGACGGCCAGATCACGGGATTCATCAGCGCCCATTGTCTCGACCAGGTCATCGACCAGGTCAGCATGCGGCTCCAGCAATAACGTGACACATCCCTCTTGCCCTTCCTGACTGAGGTTCTTGCGCGACCACTCATAGATGGTGTTCCAGGGGGATCGCCCGGCGAAAGGCCTGGTGTTGTTGATCCATTGCGCGAGTCGTTTGAGATCGGCCCGGTAGTGTTTGACCCGGTCTTGCTGATCCCGGTGATCGGTTTGCCATGAGGCCGCGCATAACCGGGCGCGCTCCAGAATGTCCGAAAAACAGGCGGCCGCTTGCGGGGTTGCCGCCGGTAACGAGCGCACTCTGGCAAGCGCCGTCTCACGTGCCAGAACCCAGTTGTTCAGAAGTGCCGGATGATTGATCAGAAACGGGGCCATTCCCAGGCCGGTCGCATTGCCGATTCCAAGTCCGCGCTTCAGGTGATCGTCGAGCGGGACGGCACCCGCCGGCGAATCAGCCCGGGCCAGATGTTCGACGATATCAAAGCTGAACTGCCGGATCAGGGTGACTGTCAGCATCTCGACCTGAAACGGTGCCGCCAGCTCCGGCCGGTCGGCGAGGAAGCGCCGGTCGAGCGCGCCGAATTTTCCTGAGCCATACACGGCCGTCGTCCGCATCAGGTAGCCGGTTTCATCGAGCTGACTGGCTGACGGTTGCTGCCCCTGCGCTAAGAGTTGTCGGACTTGATTGAACAGGCGAACCGATCGGTTCGCGCGCGCCAGAGAGAGTTCTGAGCGAGACAGCCGGCCCGCCTCCTGCCGGGGGACTTGCACCCGCAAGCGGGCAAGATCGGCGCGCGTGGGCTGGCCGTCAAAAAGCACAAAACAGGCATCCCATTCAGTTGCGACCACCCGGTCAGAGCGCTTGGCGTCGTCCAGGTCATTGGCGAAAGCAATCAGGCTGTAAGTTCGATGCGGGCCTCTGGCCTCGTAGACCGCTACCCCTACCCCTTGTTCATCAACCGACCAGACCGGCCGCGAAAACTGCCAGCGCTCATCGCCAAGGCGACGTATCAGGGCACGCAGGAAGGACAGTCTGCTTTGATGAAAACTTCCCAGTCGATTCAGCCGCATGACTTCATCGGGCGAGCGAAGCGCAACAGGCGTGCGCTGCCCGGCCGCCGCCTCGGGCAAATCTGCCGACGCGGCAGACGCCACCGCAGACAGGCCTGTATCTGCCGGGGCGGTTGTGGGCTTAAGATGTCGATTCATCAAGACCGATCACAGGGTTGTCTCACTGAGCAATTGATTGCTTTTGCCGATCATAGCCGAATTACCCGGCGATGAAACCCGGCCATCGCACCGCAAGACTTATTCAGCGCCCTGACCAGCCCGACTAACCGAATTTTCCCAAGAGATCACCATGGCCACTACCAACTCAGCCTCCAACGCGCCGGCCAATGCGTCGGTACTGCCATCAGTTTGCCCCCTGGACTGCCCTGACACCTGCAGTTTGTCCATGACTGTGGCCGACGGCAAAGTCATTCAGGTCAAAGGCTCTGACAGCAACCCTTATACGGCTGGCGTGATCTGCAACAAGGTGAGTCGCCATTACCCGGATTGGTTGCATGGGCAGGAACGGCTCACCCAACCGCTGGCCAGAACCGGGCCGCGCGGCAGCAGGCAATTTGAGCCAATTAGTTGGGAACAGGCACTGGACAAAATCCACGCCGGCATCTCTAAAGCAATCGCCGAGCATGGTCCGGAATCGGTCCTGCCGTTGAACTACGCTGGCCCGCATGGCCAACTCGCCGGCGGCTCGATGGACTACCGCTTCTTTCATCGGCTCGGGGCCAGTCTGTTGAGCCGGGGCCCTCTGTGTGGCCTGGTCCGTGGGACGGCTTACACCAGCCTGTTTGGCAACGCCCCGGGCATGCCCCCCGAGCAAGCCGAACACGCCGACACAATCGTCGTCTGGGGCAACAACATCACGGTTTCAAATCTGCATATGGCCCGGGTAATCAAAACGGCCCGGCAACGTGGCGCGCGCCTGATTGTCATCGACCCCAAACGCACCAAGATTGCCGAGCAGGCGCATCTGTACCTGCAGCCACGACCCGGCGCCGATGTCGTGCTGGCCATGGCGGTCGCGGCCGCGCTCGAACAGCAAGACGGGCTCGACCAGAAATTCATCGAACAATGGGTCGCTGGTTATGAGCCGTTCATGACTCAGGCCCGGCAATACACGAGCGATGATGTTGAGCGGCTGTGCGGCATTGACCACCAGGCGTTTGCGGATCTGGTTGCCGCCTATGCGAATGCCGAGCGCCTGGCGCTATCGGTCGGCAACGGCATTGAGCGCGGTCATAGTGGTGGCTCTGCTCTGCGCGCAATCATGGCCCTCAACGCACTGACCGGCCAGCATGGCCGCAAAGGGGCCGGTGTCATTGCCAAGCACGGGTTTTCATTTCCCTCAACCGCCGACAAACTGCAAGCCAGCGATCTGATCGCCGAAGGAACCCGAACGATCAACATTGTTGATGTCGGCCGCCATCTGCTCACCGACGACCTCGATCCGCCGATCAGGGCGGTCTTTATTTATAACCACAATCCGGTTTGCACTCACCCGGATCAAAACCGGATGCGCCGCGCCCTGAGCCGGGAAGAGATCTTTGTCGTGGGCTGTGATGTGGTGATGAACGACAGCCTGGCCTATGCGGACGTGATCCTGCCGGCGGCTTCATTCGCGGAATCCAGTGATATCTATGCCGCTTATGGCCAGAGCTGGCTACAGCGGGCAGAGCCGGTAATTGACCCGGTTGGCGAGAGCCTGCCCAACACCGAGATCTTTCGCCGACTGGCAGCACGGTTCGGGTTCGACGACCCACTCTTCCAGGCCAGCGATGCTGAGTTGATGGATGCCGCATTCGACGCGGATGATCCGCGCATGCAGGGGCACAAGCCCAGTGAACTCCCGTTGGCCCAGGCCATTCCGATGCTGGTAGAAGGATCCCGGGAACCGATTATGTGTCAGACGGTATTGCCGGCAACGGACTCCGGCAAAATCGAATTGTTCTCGAGCCAACTTGAGCAAGACCATGGCTTTGGAGTGCCCCGGTTCGATCCTTTGTCCCATGACTTGCCGCTGACAATCATTTCTCCTTCGTCGCCGCAACGCACGAACTCCACGTTTGGCGAATCCGCTGCATCGCGGGGCCCTGAACGGGTTGAAATCAATCCGCATGATGCGGGCAGCCGAAAAATAGTCGATGGCCAACTGGTCAAAGTTTTTAATGACCAAGGTGAAGTACAACTACTTGCCAAAGTCACCGATGCCGTTCCCGCCGGGGTCTTGTACACTCCCAAGGGAACCTGGCTGGCCACCAGCGAAACCAATCAAACGGTCAATGCACTGATATCAGCCGACATCAAAACCGACATTGCCAACGGTGCCTGCTATAACGACACCTGGGTCGAGATAGCCTCTTACTGATCGACTCATGCCCGAATTTCTGACAACCCGTGAAGTTGCCGACCTGTTACGAATCAAAGAGCGCAAAGTCTATGATCTGGCGGCCAGCGGGAGCATTCCGCACTCCAAGGCCATGGGCAAACTTCTGTTCCCGCGCGAAGCGCTTAACGCCTGGATTGCCCAGGCCAGCGTTGGTCGTCCGGCCGTATCAGGTGAGCATCGGCCCAACGTCTTTCTGGGGAGCCATGATCCTTTGCTGGACTGGGCGCTGCGCGAATCCCAGTGCGGCATCGCCAGTTGGTTTGACGGCAGCGCTGATGGCCTTGACCGGTTTGAAAACGCCGAAGGTGTCGCCAGCGGATTGCACTTGTTTGAGCCACAGGCCAACGACTGGAATCTGCCGGCAGTCAGCGACAGATTTTCCCATGGCAATGCCGTGTTGGTGCGATGGGCCATTCGCGAACGCGGGCTGATCATCAAACCCGAACTTGACGGAAAACTCAGCGACCTGACTGCATTGGCCGGCTGTCGGTTTGCGCCGCGTCAGAAACAATCCGGCGCGCAAAAACTGTTTGAGCACCTGCTCGCCCAAACCCCGACCCAGCTATCTGATTTAACCCTGCAGGCGCCCGCCCGCAGTGAAGTCGATGCCGCAACCGCAGTCCTTGAAGGCCAGGTGGATGCCACGTTCGGACTGCAATCCCTGGCCCGCCAATACCGCCTGCCTTTTGTACCGCTGGTTCGTGAACACTTCGACCTGTTGATTGACCGGCACGCCTGGTTCGAGCCGGCAATGCAGACGTTCTGGACATTCTGCCGGAGCCAGGCCTTTACCGAACGGGCCGGGAAGCTGTCGGGTTACGACATCGACGGGCTTGGCAGCGTACGGTTTAACTCGCGTTAGGGGTAAACAACTGCTCGCCGAGTTTTCGGTACGAGCCAATTGCCTGTTGCCCATCCGGTGACAACAACCAGCCGATAAACTCCTGTGCGCCGGCGGCATTGACATTCGGACACCTGGCCGGGTTGATCGCGATAACCCCGTACTGATTAAACAAGGTTTTATCGCCCTCCAGCAACACCGCAAAATCGCGTTTGTTCCCGAATGCAATCCAGGTTGCCCGGTCAGTCATCGCATAGGCGTTCATGCCAACTGCGGCGTTCAGTGTTGCCCCCATACCCGAGCCGGTTTCCCGATACCATTTGCCAGAATACGCAGACGGATCCACCTGGGCCAGTTTCCATAGCGATTTTTCTTTCTTGTGCGTGCCCGAATCATCTCCGCGCGAAGCGAATACTGAATTGCTCACGGCAATTTTCTGTAAGGCGTCTACGGCAAGCGACACCTGTTTGATACCAGCCGGATCGGCTGGCGGCCCGACAAAGACGAAGTCGTTGTACATCAGATCGAACCGCGCCAGGCCCATTCCGTCGGAAACGAATTTCTCTTCGGCCGATTTTGCGTGAACCAGCAAGACATCGCCATCACAATTCCTGGCATTTCGAATCGCCTGCCCCGTTCCCACTGCAACCACATGAGCCGTGACACCGCTGGCGGCCTTGAAGCGGGGTAGCAAATAGTCATACAACCCCGAGTTTGCTGTTGAGGTGGTCGACTGGACAATAATCGTATTATCTGCGGCAGTCGCAACACTGGCGACCAGCAGACCGGCAGCAATAAACGGTATCAATCTCATTGTGATTTTCCTGAACTTGACGATGGGCATCCTCAAACAACCAGGCGACCGGCCAGATAGGCACGGCCAGGCTCGGACTGAGGAGTTTGAAAGAACTTATCAGCGGGGGTGAACTCGGCCAGTCGGCCGCGATGCAAAAACACGATATCGTCGGCGAGACGGCGCGCCTGACCGATGTCATGGGTGACAAAGAAAATGCCGCAACCGGCGCGATGCTGATCGAGTACGATCTGCTCAATGATCTGCACCGAGCCCGGGTCGAGGCTGGCGGTCGGCTCATCCAGAAACAAGACATCCGGTTGGCGCGCCTGCGCCCGGGCCAGCGCAAGACGCTGCTGCTCCCCACCGGACAACAGGCGGGCGGGCTGACCGGCATGCTCGAGCAGGCCGACAGCCTGTAGCAACCGGTCGCGCCGCTGGCGAATCGTCGCCCGCGAACCGGCATCCTGCAGACGCAGCACAAAATCCAGATTGGCCGCAACCGAACGACGCAATAAAACCGGGTGTTGAAAGACCATCGCCTGGCGTTTGAAGACAGCCTCTCCTGGGGGCTGACCGTTCCAGAGCAAAGAGTTTTCAGCGGCTGGCAACAAGCCGTGAAGCAAGCGCAGCAAGACACTCTTGCCTGCACCGTTCGCGCCCATGATCACCGTCACACGCCCCGGTGCAACCGTCAGATTGAGCGAGTCGATCAGACGGGCTCCTCCCGCTTCAAAGCCCAGGTCTTTTACCTGTAACGGCAACAACGAGCTGCTGGCAATGTCAGGCATAAGCATGCTCTTGCGCTTTGGTCTTGATCGTCATGACCAGGCCGTTTATCAACAGCGATATCAACAACAACACCATGCCCAGTGCCAGCGCCAGCGGCAAATCCCCTTTTGAGGTTTCGAGCGCTATTGCGGTTGTCATAACACGGGTCAGGTGATCAATGTTGCCGCCGACAATCATGACCGCCCCGACCTCGGCAATGCCGCGCCCGAACCCGGCCAGTGAAACCGTCAGTAACGAATAACGCGCATCCGTTATCAGCGCCCACATCGCGACCACAGGCGGCACCGCCAGTGACTTAAAGGACTCGCGATATTCCGCGTGAAGATCCTCCAGGACCTGGCGCGACAAGGCGGCAATAATCGGCGCGATCAGAATCGTCTGGGCGATGATCATTGCGGTGGGCGAATACAGCAACTGCAAAAAGCCCAGCGGCCCGGCATTAGAAAGATGCAGATAGACCACCAGGCCGACCACTACCGGGGGCAGGCCCATCAGGGCATTCAAGACGGTCAGACACAACCCTCGTCCCGGAAAGCGGCTGATCGCCAGCAGAGCCCCCAGTGGGAAGCCCAGCAGGCAGGAAACCACCATTGCCCCCAGGCTCACCTGTAGGGACAGATAGATGATCTCCAGCAAGTCGCTGTCGGCCGACTGAATCAATGCCAGTGCCAGAGCGATTGCCTGACCGTAATCCTGCATTTTATTCCGGATTGTCCAATTTACGGAAATTATGCAGTAAATATCGCTGTTTGACTCACCCGATCAGGGTTGTTTACAAGGCGCTGGCCATTTCGTCGATCAGCAGGCGATAGAACTCGGCAACCCGGCTATTGGGCTGGCCGGCCAATCCGCGGGCCTCGAGCGGGTCAGGAGCGGCAATACCGGTACCAGCAAGCGCATCGATGACCGCGTGACCACAAAATGGAACGTGTAGCTCCGAGTACCCGCCCTCGTGCGCCATGACCAGTTTGCCCTCGCTGGTATCAGCCGCGATGGCCAGCGTGCGACGGGTCATCTCGCCAAAGGTTTCAGCGGTTGCAAGCGTCCGCGACAACGGATCGACCAGTGATGCGTCAAAGCCGCAGGCCACAATGATGACGTCAGCACCAAACTGGCGCAGTTGCGGTTCGATGATGCGATCAAAGGCATGCAGATAGGCGTCATGGCCTGCGCCCGGTGGCAGCGGGATATTGACATTAAACCCCTCACCTTTGCCTTCGCCGCGCACGTCTGCATCACCAGTATCAAACGGGAAGTTGTGCTCCTGGTGGATAGAGATCGTCAGCACTTCGGGGCGGTCGATGAATATTGCTTCGGTGCCATTGCCGTGATGAACATCCCAGTCCAGCACCGCAACCCGTTCACAGGCTTTTTCTGCCAGGGCAGACTCCACCGCGATCGCGATATTGGCCAGCAGGCAAAAACCCATTGGAAAGTCAGGCAGGCAGTGATGCCCCGGCGGCCGGGCCAGCGCATAGGCGTTGTCAAACTGGCCTGCCAGCACACCGTGTAGCGCTTGTTTGACCAACCCGGCTGACAACGCGCTGCGCTCATAGCCTCCCGCGCCAAACGGAGTCCGAATGCCCAGTTCGCCGCCACCGGCATCACTAAGCGCCTTGAAGCGGGCGAGAAAATCTGCCGGGTGAACCCGTCGCAACTCTTGTTCTGTGACCGGCGGCGCACTGGAGACTACAAGCTGGTCGAGCAACCCGGTCGCCCGCATGAGGTTGACCAGCCGGCGTTTGGTTTCCGGGCTTTCCGGCAGGCCGCCGCTGGCCAGGGGCTGCACCAGCCCGCCGACCGGCGCCACAAAAGCATAATTACCGCCACCATGCCAGAAGCATTGTTCGTCCCACAAAAATCCTGTGCGTTTCATGACTATCCAGATTTAGAATGCGTGCCTACGGCAGGATGCACCTGCCCCGAGTTTGCGACAGAATAATGCAATCGACCCGATTCATTCAGTGAGTACTCTTATGCCCAGTGATCAGCCCCGCCCAAGCAAACAGCGCCAACGCCGCACAATCCTTAAATCCGGATCGGCGGCTATTGTCGGCTTGAGCCTGACCGGATGGCGTGCCAGCCACGCCGCCGAAGACAAAAAACTCAATTTCCTGAACTGGGATACTTATGTCGGCGAGACAACGCTGGACGACTTCAAAGAAGAAACCGGCATCCGCGTCAGAATGGATCTGTTTGCTGACAATGACGAGTTATTTGCGAAATTCAAGGCCGGCAACCCTGGCTATGATGTGATCATGCCAACCAACGACTATGTTGAAAGAATGGTGTTGGCCAACATGTTGATGCCGTTGGATCACGACAAAATCCCCAACATCGCCAACATCACACCGTCCTTCATGTCGGAAGCCAGCTTTGATCCCGGGCGTGAATTTTCACTGCCTTATCTATGGGGCACGATCGGTATCGGTTACCGAAAGTCCAAAGTCAGTGCGCCGGTCACCAGTTGGAAAACCCTGTTCGAATCTGACGAGAATGCCGGACGCATCGCGCTGCTCGGCGCCAGTCAATATGTCCTGGGTGCCGCGCTGAAATACCTGGGCTATTCCTGGAATAGTCAGGACCCGGCCGAATTGAAAGCGGCGGAAAAACTCGTCATCGATGGCAAAAAACGGATCAGGGTTTTTGCCGATGACAACGGCCAGGACCTGCTGGCCTCTGGCGAGGTGGATGTTGCCCAGGAATGGAACGGCGATATCCTGCAGGTGATGACCGAAGACGATGACCTGACCTATGCCGTCCCGGATGAAGGCAGCAACCTGTGGCAGGACTGTCTTGCGATTCCGGCCGGCGCACCGCACCCGGAAAACGCCCATGCGTTCATCAACTATATCTTTGAAGCCCAGGTCGGCGCCGATATCGCCAAGGCGGTGCAATACGGCACCCCGAATGAGGCTGCAAAAAAACTGCTGGATGCCGAGTACCTGCAAAGCCCGGCAATTTTTCCGCCCGAGTCGGTACTGAGCAAGTGCGAACCGTCGCTGTATCTGGGCGAAAAAGCGACCCGCTTGAGGGACGAAGCCTGGTCACGTATCCAGGCTGCCTGAGTTCGGGTGTTGCTCTAATTGGAAAACAGACACAACACCCGGGGCGCGTTCTGGTTGCTGGTAACACCGGGCGCGCTTTGGCTGACGCTGTTCTTCCTGATTCCGCTGGCAATGATCTGGGGCTTGTCATTCGGCGAAAAAGACGGCCTGATCGATGTCAACATCACCGGAACCCTGGCCAACTACAGCCGCGCCTTTGAGCCGGTCTATCTGAAGATATTCTGGAAGACTCTCTGGGTCAGTGCGCTGGCCACGCTGGTGACACTGATAGTCGCCTACCCGCTGGCTTTTTTCATCGCCTTTTCTGCGCCGAGGATCAAACCCTGGTTGCTAATGGCTGTAATTCTGCCCTTCTGGATCAACCTGTTGATCCGTACCTACGCCTTGATTGCGGTGTTCCGGACCCGGGGTTATCTGAATTTCTCGCTTGAATGGCTCTGGAACTCAGCAATGCTCGACCGCCTGATCGGTCCGTTCGAGCCGCTCGAAATTCTCTATAACAATACCGCCGTCGTGATCGGTCTGGTCTATGTCTATCTGCCGTTTATGGTGTTGCCCCTTTATGCCGCGATCGAAAAACTCGACCGTTCATTGCTGGAGGTCAGCGTTGATCTTGGCGCGAGCCAGCTTACAACGCTGCGCCGGATCACAATTCCGCTGACCATGCCCGGGATCGTGACAGGCAGCCTGTTGGTGTTTGTCTTGTGCCTGGGCACCTTTCTGACACCTGAACTACTCGGCGGCGCAAATGCGGTGATGATTGGCAATGTCATCGAACGTCAGTTCAAGGCCGCCAACGACTGGCCTTTTGGCGCGGCATTGTCTTTCTTCCTGATGTACCTCACCTTTGCCGCGCTGGGAATTCGGGCCTATCTAAGCCGGGCCCGCTACTCCGGCAAAAAGCCATGAAGCGCCCGCTGGACTTCGGCCGCCGGTGGCCAAACCGCTTGTATATCGGCCTGGTGTTTCTACTTCTCTATGCGCCAATCCTGACCCTGATAGCCTTCAGCTTCAATGACTCGAAGCGCAATATCGTCTGGCGCGGATTCACGCTGAAATACTATGGAGTAGCCTGGCGCAATGAGTCTCTGGTTGAGGCATTGACCAACTCACTGGTGATCGCTCTGGTCTGCACGGTGTTTGCTACGGCTCTGGGCACATTAACCGCACTCGCGCTGTGGCGGCTCCGCTTCCGGTTCAAACCGGTTTATGAAGGGTTGATAACGCTGCCGATTGTCGTGCCGGAAATCTGTGTCGGCGTGGCCATGCTGGTATTTTTCGCGCGCCTGGACTGGCCGACCGACTTACCGTGGCCGCTTAATCTGTCTGCCATCACGATCGCCCATATTGCTTTTAGTTTCCCGTTTGTTGCGGTAGTGGTCCGTAGCCGGCTGAGCGGTTTCAGCCGTGAGCAAGAAGAAGCTTCTGTCGACCTGGGCGCATCTTCCTGGCAGACTTTCCGCTACATTCTGCTGCCTTATATGATGCCGGGGATCATCGCCGGCTCGCTGCTGGCGTTCACCTTGTCGCTGGACGATTTTGTCATCACTTTCTTTACCTCAGGCCCGGATACGGTGACCTTCCCGGTCAAAGTCTATTCGCTGGTTCGTCGCGGCGTCTCACCTGATGTCAACGCGGCATCAAGCCTTTTGATCGGCATTACGCTGATCACCACATTTCTTGCCATGCGCCTGCAAAAACCCGAATCAGCCTCGGAGACCAGATAACTCATGCCTGCTCCAATCGTCTCCGCTAAGCATCTGACGCGATCCTTCGATAAGGTCGCGGCCGTTGACGACGTCAGTTTCGACATCCAGGAGAATGAATTCTTTTCGCTGCTGGGACCGTCTGGATGTGGCAAGACGACTTTGCTGCGAATGATCGCCGGGCTGGAAGTGCCCAGCGCCGGTCAGTTGCTGATTGGCGATGTTGACATGGCAAACTGCCCGGCCAATCAGCGCCCGGTAAATATGGTCTTTCAGTCGTACGCCGTCTTTCCCCATATGAGTGTTGCCGACAACGTCGGTTACGGTCTCAAAGTCACGGGACAGAGTCGCTCGGAGATCGCACCCAAAGTGCGGCAGGCACTCGAAATGGTTCAGATGGAAAACCTGGCGAGCCGGCGCCCACATCAACTTTCTGGCGGCCAGCAGCAGCGGGTGGCGCTCGCACGGGCGCTGGTCAAGCAGCCCCGCGTCCTGCTTCTCGATGAACCGCTGTCGGCTTTGGACGCGAAGCTGCGCGAACAAATGCAGGCGGAGCTGATCCGATTGCAAAAAGCGGTTGGCATCACTTTCATTATGGTGACCCACGATCAGCAAGAGGCGTTATCCATGTCTGATCGTATTGCAGTGATGGATGCAGGAAAAATTTCGCAACTGGCCAGCCCGAGACAACTCTATGAGCGCCCCGAAAATCGCTTTGTCGCGAGCTTCATCGGCAAGATCAACCTGATCGAGGCGACCCTCATCGATACTGATAGCTCCGGGACGAACATAGAACTGGCTGATGCCGGGCGCGTCAGACTTGCGGACACCAGCAACATCAATGGCAGCGTCATGCTAGCCGTCCGCCCGGAGCACATTACGCTGGAGACAGCCAACGCCACGCCGACGCCGGCTGGTTTTATAGACATTGCGGTGAAGCCGATTCAGCTTCTGTTTCTTGGCGATTCGAGCCAACTGACGGTGCAGAGCGACCAAGGGACCAGACTGCTGGTAACCGCCCGACGCGAAAACCAGCCCACGCAAGAAATACAGGCATTTCAAGAGCCGCTGGTCGCCCGATTGGCGCTACACCACTGCAGACTGCTAAACGCCTGACGCTTGCCGGGCGGTCAGTTCTTTGACTCCCCTGCCGGCGTATCGGTCTTGCGAGGTGGCGGCGCCCAGGCCCGGTCGCTACTGGAGTGACTGGTGTCGTCAATAGACTCCATCATTTCATACATCATTCGGGTACGCTCGCGGGCTAGTTCCACATAAGACTGGTTGTCGAACACACTGACCTCCGGGTCCCAGAGCCGCGCCAGCGCGGCGACTGTCTCGCGGTCATGGTTAAAAAACCGGCGCGCGCTTTTTTCAACCCGGAACGGATGCTCGCCCAGCGAGATCATCGCGTACTTGCCTGCGCGAACCGCCGAATCGAAAGTCTCGCGGACAATTTCATTGGCGCCCGCACGATACAGACGATAAACATGTGGTCGATCAAATGCTCTGGCGATGATTTGCAGGTCCGGGCGCTCGCGACGCGCGTACTCCACGATCGAAACGCTATGCTCCTGGTCATCAATTGCCACAACCAGCGTACTGATTTCATTCAGGCCGGCAGCCATGAGCAAATCGGGTCGGGAGGCATCGCCATAGAAACTCTGCACATCAAACCGCCTCATCCCGTCAACCAGCTCGGCCCGGTGATCCAGCACAACCGTTTTGTGCCCGTTGGCAATCAGCATCCGGTTGATAATCTGACCAAACCGACCGTGCCCGGCGATCAATACCGACCCCTTCTCGGTGACTTCCTCTGCCTCGGCATTGTGTTTGTCGTCCATCCGGTTGCTAAGCGACTGGTAGGCGATGAACAATAGCGGCGACAGCAGCATCGACAACGCCACGACCAGCGAGAGTGTCTTGCTCAGCTCAACCGGAATAACCTGGTTCTGCACCGAGAAACTCAGCAGGACAAAACAGAACTCACCGGCCTGAGCCAGCCCCAGGGCAAGCAACAGACCCTGGCTACCCCGAATACCGAACAACCATCCCAGGACTAACAAGACCAGCGCCTTGCTCACGATGACCGCCAGCGTCAATCCCACCACCAGCCAAAACTGTTCGGCCAGAACCACAAAGTCGATACCCGCTCCGACTGTCATGAAAAACAAGCCGAGCAGCAAACCCTTGAACGGCTCGATATCAGATTCCAGTTCGTGACGGTACTCACTATTGGCCAGGACGACCCCAGCTAGAAAAGTACCCAGCGCCGGCGACAGTCCGACCTGCCCCATTAGCAAAGCAATGCCAATCACGAACAACAACGCTGCGGCCGTGAAGATTTCGCGCAAATGGGCCGAAGCAATAAACCTGAAAATCGGCCGGGTCAGATACTGCCCGCCCAACACTACGAGTGCGACAGAGCCCAAAACCACCAGCGCATAGCCCCAGCCGGGCAAACCGGCGATCAGATCCGGTTGAGCGTTATCGTGCGGCTGCGTCGCGATGGCACCGGTTAGATCGCCGCTTATCGCGGGCAAGGCCAGCAACGGGATAAACGCCAGCATTGGGATCACCGCGATATCCTGCAACAACAAAACGGCAAAACTACTGCGACCGCCCTGCGTCGTGGCCAGCCTTTTCTCGGCCAATGTCTGCAAAACAATCGCGGTTGATGAGAGCGAGAAAATCAGGCCGACCGCTAACGACGTCTCCCACGGTAATCCCGCGAGAAGACTGACACCCATTAATACCGTCGCTGACAAGCCGACCTGCAAACCACCCAGTCCGAAGAGCTGATTACGCATTTTCCAGAGCAGGCGGGGTTCAACTTCCAGGCCTACCAGAAACAACATCATGACAACGCCGAACTCGGCGAAATGTTGCAATGACTCAGTTTCGTCACCGACCAGATTCAGGACCGGCCCAATCAGCACGCCGGCGATCAGATAGCCGAGTACAGAGCCCAGCCCCAGGCGCTTGGCCAGTGGCACGGCAATAACCGCCGCCAGCAGATAGATAAACGCATCCGCGAGATAGCTTTGCATCAGCGTAACCGGTCAAGCGAGCGCAACGCGGGCACATCGGCCTGCTGGTCGCGCAAATCGGTTAGCAGGCGGGTCCACTCGGTGACATGAGACGCTACCCGTCCTTCAGCCTGTGCGCTTCTCGATCGAAAAAGCACAAACGGCGGCAGATAAGTCATCTGGCATAAGTGAGCGGTTTGCTCTAGCGGCTGCAACAACTCCCGTATCGTGAACAAGTTGTCGCCGGTTTTTTGATAGGCCTCTTTTGATCCGCCAGCGGTCAGCGCCGTCAGGAAAACCTTGCCCGCGAGTTTGTTGCCGCCTTTGCCATAAGCGAAACCGTATTCCAGCACCAGGTCTTGCCATTCTTTAAGCAATGATGGCGTGGAATACCAGTAGAGCGGGAACTGAAACACAATCACATCATGCGCCAGGAGACGCTCCTGCTCCTGATCGATGTTGATATCAAAGTCAGGATATTCGGCGTAGAGATCTACAACCGTAACACCGTCCAGGCGCCGGGCGGCACCCAGCATGGGACGGTTGATCTCCGATCGTCCAATGGCCGGATGAGCAAATAACACCAGAATCTTTTTCATCGCGCTGCTCGATCCCTGCTGCGCCCTTTTGGGCTACCGTGGCTTACCGCCTTTGACTGCGATCTTTGCGCTACAACCTTAGCGAGGCAATATCAACGCAAGGTCTTCAGCACGCAGAATCTGAATATTGTTTGCCTCGGCAAATTTTGCTGCTGGCGCGGACAAATCACCCAGTACTACGGCCATCGCGCCGTTGGCCTCATGCTGGTCGCGGGCTTCGAACAGTGCTTTTAGCGGATCGGCACCGACATGCGCGGCTTTCCATTTACGAAAACTCACAACCGTCACCCGCCACCCCTTGGTGACGACCAGATCAACTGAATCACTCTTGACGGCTTGAACAATATGGCCCGTGCTCTCGAAACCCTGGGTCAGTTCGGCGCCAAAGGCTTTGGCATTCAGACCGCGCACCCTTTGATCAATTGCCTCAACAACCGCCGCACGCGGCTGTTTTGCCAGCTTCCAGAGCACCAGCACGGCAATGACGATGAACGGCACGGCCGCCGCCAGGCCAAAGACAACATAGTCGGTTGGGAGGATAGCAAAACTCAGCGCCACCAATGCCGAGGCAATACCCAGGCTCGCCCACCAGGGGGCGCGCATCAGCATCGCGAACAGGGAGTTCTCAGCCATTTGCCATTTCATCGCCGGGCGCTCCAAAAACTGCGGTTCAATCCCACTCTCATAGAAAAACCATTACTTGTCGGAAAAGCGGGATCTTAGACGATCCTGGGCACTACGGAGTGCGAAGCCCTTCCGTTCCGGCCCGGTCCTGGCCCCGCATCAGGAAAACCGACCGCTTTGAATGATCGGTGATATTCATTTGAATCGACTTTTGCCGGGCCAGGTTTCGGTCAAACACGCTCGTGGTCGGCATGAACCGCATGGTCATTCCTCTTCGGGAGTGAGCCGAACGGTTTGGCTGCGAGCCATGAAGCAGGTAAACATCATGGAGCGAAAACTGCCCGGACTTCAATTCGATGTCAACTGCATCCGATTCATCGAACTCCGCAGCATCAAGTTCCTGGGTCAGAACTTCGGAACCGGCCTCGAGCTGATTGTGAGCGCGAAGGCGGCGATCGCGATGCGAGCCTTTTATCACCTGCAAGCAGCCGTTTTCAGTGGTTGAATCATCAATCGCCAGCCATGCAGTACAAGTGGCGAGCGGCACGATTGGCCAGTACTCACCGTCTTGATGCCACGGAGTCCGTTTGCCGCGCCCCGCCGGCTTGGCAAAAAAACTCGAGTTCCAGAGCGCAATATCAGGCCCAATCAATTGGGCCACCGCGTCGAGAACCTCAGACTGGCCGCAAAAAGGCAGAAACCCCGGTGCAAGATCCAGCAACGCCGGGCAATATTGATCAAACTCAGGATGTGTCTGCAATAGCCGGTCATGCTCTTGCCGAATCAGGCCGACAGTCTCGGCAGATAAGGTGATGTCAGGAATGACATAGCCGTCACGGTGGTATTGCTCAATCTGCGAGTCGCTCAGCATCGTCCGCTCCTGTTGCGATTCAGTTCAAGTGATAAAGTGGCTGGTGCCAATAAAAACCGGAGACTCTTGTTGGAATCTACAAGTCCTGCCTGGACCATGCCGCTGACCGAAATTGACGTCAGCAATGGCCACCTGTTCCGTGACAATACCATCGGCGAGTATTTTGCCCGCCTGCGCCGTGACTGCCCGGTACACTGGTGCCCGGAGAGCCGTTTTGGCCCGTACTGGTCCGTCACCCGGTACCGCGACATCATGGCTGTCGAACTGAATCACAAGGTGTTTTCGTCGGCCGGCGAACTGGGCGGTATTGCGCTTAGCGGTGTAGCACGGGCGGAGGGTTCAAGCTTTATCGAAATGGACCCGCCGATGCACGACGATCAGCGCAAAGCGGTCAGCGCGATCGCCGAACCGCCGAACGTGTCACGCCTGGAAGACCCCATCCGCGGCCATGTGATTGAAATCCTCGATAGCCTGCCAGTTGGCGAACCCTTCGACTGGGTTGAACGAGTGTCTATCGAACTGACCACCCGAATGCTCGCCACCATTTTTGATTTCCCGTTTGAGCAGCGCCGCAATCTTACCTACTGGTCAGATATCGCTACCGGCCACCCCAAAGATGCCGGCCCGGTGACTTCTTACGAAATGAGAAACGAGGAGTTGGCGAACTGCCTGAGTGTGTTCACGCGGCTATGGAATGAACGGGTAAATGAACCACCCCAGAACAACCTGATCTCGATGATGGCTCATTCTCCAGCGACCCGACACATGAAACCCGACCAGTTTCTGGAGAACCTCATCCTGCTAATTGTGGGAGGCAATGATACGACTCGCAACTCCATCTCGGGCGGTCTGCTGGCTCTGAATCAAAACCCGGCGCAATACCAGGCATTGCGCGAAAACCCCGCCCTGGTTAAAACGCTTGTTCCTGAAATAATTCGCTGGCAGACGCCGCTCGCCCATATGGCCCGAACCGCCCGGGAAGACATCGAATTGAATGGGCAGCAGATAAAAGCCGGTGACCGGGTAGCCATGTGGTATTTGTCGGCCAACCGTGACGAGTCCATGATAGACCGCGCCAATGAATTCATCATTGACCGGCCCAAGCCAAGGCAACACCTGTCGTTTGGTTTCGGGTTGCATCATTGTGTCGGCAGCAGGCTGGCCGAAGCCCAGCTTCGAATCCTCTGGGAAGAGATTCTGCAGCGCTATCCAAACATTACTGTGCTCGAAGAGCCCGAACGAAATCTATCGAATTTCGTCCACGGGTTTGTCTCGATGCCAGTGCGAATCGAACAACCCTCATAGTCAAGCAACCATCATGCCCTCTTCCTCGAATCCGATCACCGAAATGTTTGAACAGCAAATCCCGCGAGAGATCGACCCGGCGTCCGGCCTGCCAGTCGGTCCGGCTGTGGCACGTGCCGATCCGGCAGCTACACCTGCCCGGCAGGCACTTGATGGCCAATACTGCCGCCTGGAACCGTTTGATCCAAAACGGCATGCCGATCAACTCTATGCCGCATCAACCCCTGCTGACGCGGCCGCGAAATTTCTCTACCTGCTTGAAACAGCACCGCAGTCCAGGCAGGAAGTCTTTGACTGGATGACACAGGCGGCCCAGAGACAAGACCCGCTTTTCTTTGCCGTCATTGACAAACAAACCGGCCGGGTCGAGGGGCGGCAGGCGCTGATGCGAATAACACCGGCGCAGCAATGCCTTGAAATCGGCAGTATTTACTGGGGCCCGGCTATCGCCGGCACGCGCGTCGCGACCGAGGCAAACTTTCTTTTCGCCCAGTATGCGTTCGACCAACTCGGCTATCGTCGCTACGAGTGGAAATGCAATGCGCTGAACATGCCCTCCCGGCGTGCCGCCTTGCGATTCGGATTCTCCTATGAAGGTCACTTTCGCCGGGCGATGATTATCAAGGGACGTAGCCGGGATACCTCCTGGTTTTCGATTATCGACGACGACTGGCCAGCGCTGAAAGCGGCTTATCAACGCTGGCTTGCCCCTGAGAATTTCGACGCCGAAGGCCGACAAAAAACCCGACTTAGTGACTTGACCAAAAGCCTCGCGCAGGCCCGCTAAAACCAACCACTCTGCTAGGATCAGCAGAATTCTGCTCCCAGGTTTTCTATGTCGATTGATCTCTGGTTGGCATTTGTTGCCGCTGCCGCCCTAATGCTCATTATTCCCGGGCCAACGATCCTGACTGTTGTCAGTTATTCAGTGGCGCACGGCAAAAAAGCCAACTTGCCGCTCATTGCAGCAGTGGCCCTCGGCGATTCAACTGCGCTGGCGTTGTCTCTGGTCGGTCTGGGGGCCTTGCTGGCGGCCTCGGCAACCTGGTTTACGGTGGTCAAATGGATTGGCGGCGCGTATCTGCTCTTTCTGGGCATTAAGTTGTTGCGCGCCGGCTTTTCTCCGGTTGAACTGGCTACGCCGAAACTCCCTGAGTCAAAGTGGCAGTTGTTCGCCAATACCTGGCTGGTCACCGCACTAAACCCGAAAGGCATCATTTTCTTCGTCGCGTTTCTGCCTCAGTTCATCGACAGCAGCCGGCCAGCCGGGCCGCAACTGTGGCTGTTGTCGGTCACGTTTGTCTTACTGGCCACAAGCAATGCAAGCCTCTATGCGATCTTTGCTGGCACCGCGCGCCGGCTGCTCGCTTCTGAAACGGCGCAGAAACGATTCAACCTGCTGGGCGGCTCGTTGCTTTCGCTAGCCGGGCTATGGGCGCTGTCGGCCAGGCAAAACACCTAAGACCACCCTTCTTCTAACGGATCCATCTTATGTCTGAATTGTGGCAACTACCCGCGACCGAACTAGCAGCCCGCGTTCGCAACAAGGACGTCTCGGCTCGCGAGATTGCCCTTGACGGACTGGAGCGTCTGAGCGCCGCCAACCCGGCGATCAACGCGGTGGTGGACTACCGGGCGGAGGACACGCTTGCGCAGGCAGAGGCGGTCGACGCCACGATCAAACGCGGCGAAGACCCCGGACCATTGGCCGGCGTCACGGTCACAACCAAGATCAATACCGATCAGGCCGGCTTCGCCACAACCAACGGAGTCGGCCTGCAAAAGGCGCTGATAGCTCAAACCAACAGCCCGGTCGTCGATAACCTGTTGCGGGCTGGCGCCGTCATTCTCGGCAGAACCAATACCCCGGCATTTTCGTACCGGTGGTTTACCAACAACGTCTTGCACGGCGCGACCAAAAACCCGCGCGACCCCGCGCTAACGCCAGGCGGCTCCTCCGGAGCGGCGGCGGCCTGCGTGGCGGCAGGCATAGGTGCCATCGGACACGGCACCGATATCGCCGGCTCGATTCGCTATCCGGCTTATGCTTGCGGCGTTCACGGCATCCGCCCCACCCCCGGTCGGATTCCCGCCTATAACGCCTCATCGCCGGAGCGCCCAATCGGCCCGCAACTGACCGCAGTCTCCGGACCAATCGCCCGCACGATCAGCGACCTGCGCCTGGGGCTCGCAGCCATGTCAGCGCGTGATGTCCGCGATCCCTGGTGGACGCCTGCCCCCCTCACAGGACCGGACACCCCCAGGAAAGCAGCGCTATGTCTGCGCCCGGACGGCCTGGACACCGCCCCTGAAGTCGTCGCCGCGCTGGAAGACGCGGCCAGACGACTGACCGCCGCCGGCTGGCTGGTTACTGAAACCACCAACTTGCCTCCGATGCGCGAAGCAGCCGATCTGCAAACCTGCCTCTGGCTCGGTGATGGCTATGAGGCGATGCTTGCAGCAGCCGAAAAAGAAGGCGACCCCGGCGCGCTGAACATTTTGCGCTTTCATCAGGAAAAGGCCCGCAGCATCGATTTAGCCGCCTATTCAGCCTTACTGACCCGGCGCAACGCCATCGCCCGGATGTGGCAGCTATTTATGGCAGAAACGCCTGTTCTGTTGTTACCGGTGTCGGCACAACTGCCGTTTGCAGACAACCAGGACTTACAGAGCACGCAAGCGTTTGAGCAAATCTGGGAGGCCCAGATGACACAAATCGGATTGCCGTTGATTGGCCTGCCCGGACTGACCGTCTCCACCGGACTGGCCGGTAGCAGCCCGGTAGGTGTGCAGATTATTGCGGGCCGGTTTCGCGAAGACTTGTGTCTGCTCGCAGGCGAAGCGATTGAGGCCGGCGGGGTTCCGGACGCACCGGTAAGCCCCGGCCACTAAGCCTCGCTAAACGGCAGCCCCGACGTCGGTCGTTCGGATAATTTCGCCCCGCTCGATCAGACACTCCTGATCGAGGAGTTTGTTCGCATGATTAAGCTCTGACTGGGCAATCAGAATTGACAGTTTCTGGTCCTGAAGACTGGCAATCACTTCGGTCAGGCGCCGGGACAGTGCCGGCGCAACGCCTTCAAACGGCTCGTCAAGATACAGCAGACGCGAACCCGCTATCAAGGCCCGCCCCAGAGCCACCAGTTTCTGCTGGCCGCCGGATAACTGCAACGCTTTACGCGCTTTCATTTCAACCAACTCGGGCATTAACTCGTAGACCATCTTGATCCGGGTGGCACCGTCAATACTCTTGTTGGCCCAGGACGGCAGCAACATGTTTTCTTCAACACTCAACAACGGCACCAGCCGGCGATCTTCCGGCATGTAACCGAAACCAAGCCCGGCCCGCTGGTCGGGAGACAGCTTGTTGATTGGCTGGCCGTCGAACAGAATCTCTCCGGCCACCGGCCTGGCCAAACCGGCAATTGTGCGCATCACGGTTGTCTTGCCAGCACCGTTACGCCCGATCAGGCCAACCCGCTGTCCTGGCCCTACTGACAGATTGATTGATCGCAGGATTGGTGATGACTGGATCGTGACACTGATCTGTTTGAGTTCCAGACTCATACCGCTCCTCCTGTCACATAGCGCTTGACTTCGTCATCCGCCAACACCTTGGCCGGCTCGTCATTCGCAATCACCCGCCCGGCGTAAAAAGCGAGTACGCGGTGCGCGTAGCGACTAACGATTTCCATATCATGCTCAACAAACAAAATCGTGACGCCGGCATCAGTAAGCGCGGAAACCACACGATCCATAATCGGGAATTTCTCGTCAGCGGCAACGCCGCTGGTCGGTTCATCCAGCAACATGATCTCGGTGGGCCCTGCCATCGCCATGGCGATGTCCAGTAGTTTCTTGACGCCGCCCGGCAACTCTGCAATCGCCCGACCGCGAAACTCCGCAATGCCAAATCGCTCCAGCGTCGCCTCGGCCTTGGCAATACTGCCGGCCGTGCTGGCTGGCCGAAAGAACGAAGGCGGTTTTTCGCCATTAATCGCCTGCGCGACCATCATGTTCTCAAGCACCGACAAGCCGTTACACAGCTGGGCAATCTGGAACGAGCGATGAATCCCCATCCGGGCAATCTGGCGTGGCACCTCGCCGGTGATGTCGTTGCCCTTGTATTCGATACTACCTTTATCCGGTTTGATATAACCGGTCACCATGTTGACGAATGTCGTCTTGCCCGCTCCGTTGGAGCCAATCAGGCTGTAGACCGCGCCACGAGGAACATCAATATTGACGTCATCCGCAGCAACGACCGCGCCAAAGCCCTTGTAAATCCCACGGGCGCGCAACACCAGTTCTTCAGCGGCCATTGTCAGCCTCCTGGCCAGCCGGCCGGCGTTTTCTGACGATTGATCCGATGCCGTCCGGCAATAGAAAAATCACCGCCAAAAGAAATACACCCAGCACCAGTTGCCAGGTGTTCGGAAAATACAGCCCGGAAAATGACTTCACCAGCTCAAGCAATACCGAAGAAAGAAACACCGCCGGAATCGACAAATACCCGGCCAGGATCGCAACGAAGACAAACTCGCCAGAAGTGGTCCAGTAGGCGAACTCCGGGTCAACATGGCCAATCGCGAGCGCGGCGATGGCGCCACCCAGCCCGCCCAAGGCAGCACCAATCGCGTAGTTGACTGACATGACCCGACGCACCGATGCACCGAGGTATTCCACCCGCAACTCGTTATCTTTTATGGCCAAGGACAACAAGCCGCGCTCCGAGTCGTAGTAAAGCCGGATTGCCGCGCCGATAATCACTGTCGCCACCGCGGTAAACAGGTACAGACTGACTTGCAGCGGCCGATCCTCCGGGCTGTAGCCCAGGAAAGTGGCGGCTGCCACATTCAGGCCATCGGTGCCGCCGATTACCGTTAATTTGGACAACGCGCCATACAGAATCATCGACAACGACAATGACAACATGGCAAAGAAGATACCGCGGTAAGTGGCCAGCAATGGTCCAAGCAGAATGCCCAGCAAACCGGCAATGAGGATCGCGCCCAGACTCAACAGAAAGATGTCGGTAGAGCCGGTACTGCCGGCGACCAAGGTTGCCACATAGGCTCCAAGACAGTAATAGAGACCCTGCCCAAACGACACCAGACCGCCGCGCATCAGCGTGACGATGCCGAGCGCGGCAAGCCCCTTGGCCAATGCCATCGTCACCAGAAACATCGCCCAACTGGGCAACAGGAAGCTGCCGGCGACCAGAATCACCAACGCCAGCACCGCAAGCAGAATCACTTTCAGGGTCGGGTTCATATCTTGCGCGCCTGGTCTTTGACAAACAGGCCTTCCGGCCGGAAAAACAGCACCACCGCCATCACCAGATAAATAATGAACAACTCAGCCTCGGGCAAAAGATGAACGGAAGCGGCTCTGGCGATACCCACCATCAACGCCCCGATTGCCGCCCCTTCAATTGAACCCAGGCCACCGATAATCACCACCGCAAATGCCACAATAATCACATTGACGCCAAGGCCCGGCGTCACCGATAACATCGGCGACGTCAGAGCACCGCCCAGCGCCGCGAGAAAAACGCCCGCAACAAACGCCCCCATATAAATCCGGTTAATGTTGACGCCCATCGCCTGGCTCATCTCGCTGTCATGAATGACTGCCAGCACCACTTTGCCGATCTGGGTTTTGTTCAAGACCAGCCAGACGACAATACCGACGATCAATGCCGCTGCAATCAAGGCAAAGTCGTAGCCAACGTAATACAACGGGCCAATTTCGACGTTGCCCATGAGGGTATAAGGCTCTGAGACATAGTAAGGATCGACACCCCAGATCAACTTGACCACATCTTCAAGAATCAGAAAGACGCCATAAGTCACCAGCACGATCAGGACTTCATCGCGGCCATAAAAATAGCGCAATAAGAACCGTTCAAGCACCGGGCCAACAATGACGGCCACGAGTAAGGCCGCAACAATCAGGGCCAGATAGCTGCCGTACGGAAAACTCTCTCCGCCCACTGAAAAATACGCGCCGACAACAGTGGCCGCGCTGTAGGCGCCAATGGCGTACAAGCTGCCGTGCGCCATATTCAGAATATTGAGCACGCCAAAAACCAGTGTCAGGCCAACCGAAACAATAAACAGCCAGCCAGCATAAATAAGCCCGTCGACAACAATAGTCGCCAGTAAATCCATAGCGCAGGAACCCGCGAAAAGTTAAAGAGTGGCCACCCGGCGCGCGGCGATGATCGTTGCCGCGCGGCCGGGGGTAGTCAGAATTACGACTACTTGCAGCTTGCAGCCGGGAATCCGGCCTTAATCCAGTCGGCGGCTTTTGTGCCGGCTGGCGGGTTCACACATTCAGGGGCGTAGTACTCAATATCAACCAATGTCATCTGTTGCTTGGCTTCGTCCCATTTGGTGCGTCCGATAGCATTCGGCTGAATTGCCTGATGTCCGTCAGACAATGCCATGGTGATGGTGCCTGACGGAGCCTCCCAGGAAAGGCCTTTCATCGCAGCAGCAAGCTGTTCTGAGTTGGGCTTCTTGCCGCCATTGTCAGCCATCGCTTTCTCAACCGCTGTTTTCAGGCCGAGCAAACCCTGCCACATGCGAAACGGGGCTTGCACTGGGAACACACCGTACTCTTTCTCGTAGGCCGCCCAGAGCGTTTCAGTCAGAGCACCACCTTTGGCTTTGGCCGACAGACCGTTAACACCGCGAGCACCCAGAATGATGCCGTCAGGCATTTTCTTGCCGAGCTGCGGCATGACGTGATCGCCAGCAGACAGGGCAATCATGGAACGCTTGTGCAGGCCGCGTGCAGAGGACTGCAGAATAAACGCCTGAAGATCGCCGCCCCACAGGGATGAATGAACCAGCGTCGGCTTCTCGCGCAACAGCGCTGAGATTTCCGTCCCGTACTGACCTGCGCCGAATTTCGGGAACAAAGAGGTTTTGACTTTGGCGTCGGGCTGCAACTGACCCATTGACGCTTCGAAGTCAGCCCAGGAATCCTGACCCCAGGCGTAGTTCTGGTTCAGGCCGGCAAAAGAGTCGACCGTCAGACCGCGTGACTTGATATAGCGGGCGAGCGACACGTTGTCCATTGCGGCATGAGCTGCGGTGCGAAAGACATAGTCAAACTTGCCTTCTTCAAAAACACGCGGCGTGCCGCAATCATAGAGAATCGTGAATGCCTTTAGTTCATCAGCCACTGGCGGCACCGCCAGGCAGTCGCCAGAGCTGACATAGCCGACAACCGCATCAACCTTCTCGCGCTGGACCAGATTGCGGAACTCCTGAACCTGTTTGGTCGCGCCACCGGCCTCATCAACCAGCACGACCTCAACCTTCATGCCGCCGAATCCTTTTTTATCGTAGGGCGCGGGCAGCCCACCACCGGCATTCAGCATGTCAATCAGCACTTTTCCGCCATTCCAGGCCGGAACGCCAAAACTCTCAGCGGCCTGCCCTGACAGGAAGGTGATCACGCCAATCTTGAATGTATCGTCTGCGGCCTGCGCAGAAACCGAACCCACGGCCAGCCCGGCTGCCGCCATTGCGGTGATCATTGTCTTGCGAACAATATTCATCCTTGTCTCTCCAAAATAGTTGTGGTTGTCGTACTTCCTGTCCATCATGCTAGCAACAAATGAACAATCGCCTGAAATCGCCTTAGACAGTAATTGTGCGACTCGTCTGATGCGACAGATAAACAGCGTCTTCGATCTGAATATTTCGCAAATAGGCGGCGCCGGAATTCTCTGACGGCGCGCCGCTGGCGATGTCATGAACAACTTGTCGCTGGAGCGCATAGACGCAATCGCCGCCAAACCCATGATTGCGCCATTCATAATCATGCTCTTTTTCGTCCAGCCCGTGGGGTTTGAAAAACAAACGACCGTCCCCGTTGAGCCGCATCACGCCGGCCGAACCCTCCAGCCAGTATTCCCCCATGGTCAGCCGCGTATTGGCGGCGGTATGGTCGTTGCTTCGATTGGCGTCAATCATTGCGGTCGTCCCGCGCTCAAACTCCAGCACGATATAACCGGCGTCCTCGCCCGCGATGACCGGATTGACACGCCGCAACCGGGCCGTCACACCGACAACCTCACCAAGCAGATACCGAAACGTATCAATCAGGTGAATCGCTGTTTCATGGACCAGGAATCGCGGCATTTTCTGAAAATACGGCTGACGGGCCAGATAAGCGCCTGCGCCCTGCCCGTCACCCGGGCGCAGGCGAACCGACACACAATACAGATCCCCCATACCACCGGCATCAATGAACCGCTTCATTTCGCGATGCCAGGGCATCCAGCGGAAGTTCTCGTGCACGACCAGACGAATGCCTGCGGCTTGTGCTGCCTGAACGGTTTTCTGTGCCTGCTCGAAATCCGGTGCAAGCGGTTTCTGCACGATACAGTCAATCCCGTTATCGGCTGCCAGCCTGACCAGGCCAAGATGGGTTTCCGGTGGCGTTGCGATGTCAAGCAGATCGGGCTTTGACGCCTTTAGCAGTGATGACGCATCGGCATAGCCGGCCTCCGGCGCATACCGGGAAGCGGCCTCGCGCAACCGGGCCGGGTCGGCGTCTGCAATCCCGACCAGCTCGACGAGCGCTTGCTGTTGCAGTCGATGCCAGGCCTCCAGATGGAATTGCGCGAAGTAACCTGCTCCGATGACCGCCACTTTCAGACGCTGCCGACCATCAGGAGTATCAGACGAATTCATGGATCGGAGCGATTCGACCGGACCGCGTCCGCTTCATTGAAGCTGGCGATTTCCTGATCAGAAAACCCTGAATCCCGCAGTATCTGGTCGGTTTGCTCGCCCAGTTCCGGCGCATGAGGCGGCTCGCTGACAGGCGTTTTACTCCAGCGGATCGGTGTTCGCATCACGCGAATCGCTCCTTCGCTGGGATGATTCACCGTGCGGAAAAAGTCAACCGCGGCAAGATGCGGATCATCGAGAATACTGTCCAGGTCGTGCATCTTCATATAGGGAACATCAGCACTCTCCAACAGTTCGCTCCACTGCTCGGTGCTTCGCGTCTTGAACAGACTTGCCAGCAGGCCGGTCACCGCATCAATATTTTCGGCTCGCGATCCGAAGCTCGCAAGATAGGGAAACTGCTCCAGCAAATCCGATTGTTCGATGGCGCCCAGAAAACTACGCCATTGCTTGTCGTTGTAGACAAGCGCGCAGAGGTAGCCGTCACTGGTCTGATAGGGCCGGCGGTCTGGCGACAGGTGACGCGCATATCCGGGCGGCCCCTCGGACGGCACATAGGTATGCCCCCCCAGATGATCACCGAGCACAAACTGAGTCATTGTTTCGAACATCGGAATCTCAACCTGCTGACCCGAGCCACTCCGCTCACGTGCCAGCAGTGCCGCCAGAATCGCATTCAACGCAGACAAGCCGACTACCCGGTCGGCCAGCGCATTGGGCGCATAGCGTGGAACACCGTCGCTGGCTTGAGCCATCAGGTCAGAAAACCCGGAGCCCCCTTGAATCAGATCGTCGTACGCAGGCCGGTCCGCGTAAGGGCCTTGCTGACCGTAGCCGACCAGGTTCGCCACAACCAGGCGTTCAAACCGCACGCCCAGATCTGATGCCGCGAGCCCGATCCGGGCGAGCGCCTTGGGCCGCACGTTGGTCACAAACACATCGGCCTGTTCAAGCAGGCGGTTCATCACCTTCTGGCCGGCCGCCGTTTTGAGATCGATGGCAATGCTGCGCTTGCCCCGGTTAGCATTCAGGTAGACCGCGCCCATTCGCGGGTTACGGGTGGGTCCGAGGTCACGCACCAGGTCGCCATTGAATGGCTCCACCTTGATCACATCTGCGCCATATTCTCCGAGCAACTGGGTCGCGTAAGGCCCCATCAGCACAGAAGTCAGGTCAACGACACGCACGCCCTCAAGCGGCCCCACGCTCAGGCTCCCCCGCTGTCAGTCAGCAGAATCGGCTCCAGCGCCTCACCGGGTGCCTGGATGCTGCCGATAATCTGCGTGTGTGGATAACCCGCCCCGCGCAGGGCCGCAACGCAGTCGTCCACCCGGTCAGCCGGCAGACTGGCCAATAAACCACCGGCCGTTTGCGGATCAAAAATAAGTCGATAACGCGGATGGTTCACCATTTCCTCCTGATTTCGCAACGCCCGCCTGAGTCTGACATTGGCCGGCTGCAATGAGCTCAATATACCGGCTGCGGCTGTTTCTTCCGCGCCCTCCAGAACGGGCAGCGCATGCAGATCCAGAATCGCATCCACTTCGGACGGCCGGGTCATTTCAACCAGGTGTCCCAGCAGACCGAAGCCGGTCAGATCTGTGCACGCAGTCGCCCCATGAGACAAGACAATACGGGCCCCGACCTGGTTTGAAACCACCATGGATTCAAGGGCTTTATCAATCCAGCGTCCCCGGGTCGCCAGCAACGGATGGGCAGCAAACAGCGTTCCGGTCCCAATCGGCTTGGTCAGAATAAGAACATCGCCGGGTTGCATGCCGCTTTTGCGGGTAACCGCGCGCATATCCTCATCGATCAGACCGTTGATCGCAAACCCCAGCGCCAGTTCGCGGCCTTCCCCGGTGTGCCCGCCAACCAGGGCGCATCCGGCTTCATTGAGCACTTCGACCGCGCCGGACATCATCTGAAACAAGGTGTCTTCTGTCTTGCTCTCCAGACCCGGCGGGACGGTGACAACCGCAGTGGCCGTCTGCGGCTCGCCACCCATTGCATAAATATCTCCCAACGCATGGTTGGCCGCCACCTTGCCAAATAAATAGGGATCGTCAATAAATGCGCGGAAAAAATCGATTGAATGCACCAGGGCTTTGCCGGGCGGAATTCTGACCACCGCGGCATCATCGGGCGCATGCAAACCGATCAGAACATCTTCGCGCGCCACCGGGGTTAAAGCGCCCAACGCCCGTGATAACACCCCGGCGCCAACTTTCGCCCCGCAGCCGCCACATCGCATCGCTATCGCGGACAAGGCCTGCGCCGCCTCTTGCTGGTTCAGCTTGACCGACGCCTCTGCTGTGGCACCAGAGCCTGTCTTGCCTGCCGCTGACTCACTCATCGGCGGCAGTTTCGAGAATTTATCCATGAATCGCCGGTCGATCCAGTCTTTCCAGCGCCAGACCCATTCGCCCTGAAAACAGACCTTGCCGCGCGAGGCAACCGCATATTTGTTACCGGTACTGATTAACGCCAGCCAGGATTTTTGCGGGGTGTACTCCCGAAGCGCCCGCCCTTGCACCGCGCGGCGCAAATTTTCGGCCAGAGGCCGGCCCTGGCGAACCGCAAAGACGCCGGCTTTTTCAAGAGGGTGATTCACCATCGCGCTGATATCGCCGGCGGCAAAAATCTCCGGATCAGTTACTGTCTGCAAGGTATCGCGGACTTGTACAAATCCGTTCTTATCGAGATCCAGCCCGGTTTTCTGCAACCATTGAGCCCCGCCGGCCTGGGTGACCCACATCACTTCGTCAGCCGGATGCGTCTGCATGTCGGCGGTTTGAAGCGCACCGTCGCTCACCTGCGTCACCGCCGAACCAAGATGCAGGTTGACCTGGCGCTCGCGCAGAATCGATTCATAGCTGGCGCGCACTTGTTCATTGTGGGTGGGCAGAATACGGTCAGTGTCGGTAAACAGATCAAAACTCAACTCATCAGGTCTGCGTCCCCGGGTTTGCAACTCTGCGGTCAGGCGATGGTGCATGGCCAGCGTCAGTTCAACCCCGCCAGCGCCAGCCCCCACCACCGCTATTCGCATTGGGCCGGTGCTCGCTCGCACCCGTTCGAGCAACGATATCCAGCGGTCATTGAACTGATTTATCGGCTTCACGGGCACCGCGTGCTCTTGCGCGCCGGCAACCCGACTCACTTGCGGCGTTGATCCGATATTGATTGATAGGAAGTCGTAGGGGATATCAGGGCGGCCATCGCAGACGACTTTCTTGGCCGACCGGTCGATATTGGTCACCGAGGCACTGTAAAAACGCGCCCCCGCAAACTCGGCCAGTTTGCGCAAATCGATGTGAACAGCATCGTAGTCATAATGCCCGGCTATATAACCAGGCAACATGCCTGAATACGGCGTGTGAGTATCCCGACAGATGACCGTCAGGCGTACACCGGGAATCGGCTTCATGCCGAAACGCTTTATGACACCAACATGGCTATGTCCTCCGCCGACCAATACGATATCGCGAAGGACGGGCTGCTCAGTAGATTGCATCTGATACTCGGGAAAAATTAGACAATTGGAACTGACTGACCAAGGATAGCGGGTTCAGGCAAACCGGTTAACTACTGGGTTTCAGCACCGCCAGCGCCAGCGCACCGGCAGAACAGGCCATGGCCAGCCACTGCAGCAAGCCCAACGGCTCTCCGTGCACAATAGCCCCGGAAATCATTGCCACGATCGGCACCATGATTGACGCCAGACCGGCTACATTGGCTGGCAACAAGCCAACAATCGAGAACCAGCTCGCATTGCCGATACTCATGGGTATCAAAGCGATGTAGGCAATTACAACAATCGATTGCCAGGAGGGTACAAACCATTCCCCTTCAGCCAGTACCAAAGCGGCTATCGTGATGGGAATCCAGCACAACATCAGCTGCCAGCCGGTCAGGACCAGCGCCCCCGCGTTTACATTGCCACGTTTGAGGATCAGTGTCCCGACCGCCCAGCCCAGCCCGCCAAGGAGGCCCAGCGCGAAGCCCAGCGGCGCCTCGGCATAGTCGCGCAGCCCCGGAACCATCAATAGAAGCACCGCTGCGGCGCCCAGAACAATTGCCAGCATCAGCCGCCGGGTGGGTCTTTCGCCCAGAACGCCCCAGGTAATCAGCGCCGCCCATAACGGCATCGTAAAACCCAGTACCGCTGACTGGCCGGTAGCGATAAGCGTCGCTGACCAGGCGGTTGCAATATTCCAGATCACCAGATAAAACAACGAAGACAAGATCACGACCCGCCAGTAGCGAGGTTCAATCCGCAGCGATTCGCCGCGCATCCGGGCAACCAGCAGTAAAGCCGCTCCGGCTATAAAGACGGAAACAGACCGGAATGTCCAGACGGACACCTCCTGAACCGCCAGCGGAAAGAGCGGCCAGTTGGTCCCCCAGACCAGCGTCAGGACAACCAGGAGAATCAGAGCACGGCGGGGTATTGCAACTTGGGACATGGTGCGGGAGAGTCTCGAAAAATCAGTTTTGTACAAACGGTCCGGGTACACTTGCGGCGATGAAACAAGTCGAATACTTCTATTCCTCGCACTCCGCGTTCGCGTACTTCGGTTCTGCTACCTTCAATCGCATTGTGCGCGATTGTGGCGCCAGGGTGATTCACCGACCGGTCGACTTGAGAGTTTTGCTCAATGCTGTCGGCCCAGGGCCCACCGGCAACCTGACCAATGCCCGGCACGCATATTTTTTTGGTACAGAAATTGAGCGCTGGTCGGCGTTCCGTCAGGCCCCTATTGACCGGATCCGGCCTACCCATCATGACAACGACCTGGCCTTGTCCAGTGGCATGTTGTTAGCGGCTATTGAACTGAATCAAGACATTGACGCCCTGGCTCACCACATGTTGCAAGCTCATTGGCGCGACAATGCCGACCTGGCCGCCGCCGCGGACCTGCGCCACATCGCCGCGGCCGCCGGCTTGTCGGCGGAGCCTCTGCTCGATCTGGCGATGACGCCGGAGATTCAGCAGCGCTTTCAGGCCAATACCCAGGAGGCGATTGAGCGGACGGTTTTCGGCTCACCGACCTATATCATTGACGGCGTTATGTATTACGGTCAGGACCGGCTGGACTTCGTCAAAGAGCATCTCGAACATCTCCCCGCCAACTAAGCACAGAATCAATTTCCATGACTTCCCCGAAGAAAAACAATCCGTTTGTTGAACTGATCATCAACATCCTGCTGCCATCGGTCATTCTGATGAAGTTCAGCGGGCCGGATGATCTCGGCACTGTTGGCGCGCTAGTGCTCGCCCTGTCATTTCCGCTGGTCTGGGGTCTGATTGACCTGGTTCGCTCCCACAAGATCAACTATTTTGCCGTCCTCGGACTGGTCAGCGTCTTGCTGACCGGCGGCATCGGCTTACTCAAACTGGATGCTCAGTGGCTGGCCGTCAAAGAAGCAGCCATTCCCGGCATTATCGGCCTGGTCGTGTTGATCTCGGTGTGGACGAACCGTCCATTGATACGTCTGCTGATCTACAACCCGACGGTCATCAATGTTGAAAAAGTACATGCCGCCTTGCAAGCGCATCAGTCAGAACAGATTTTCGAGAACCGGCTGCGAACGGCAACCCTGATGCTGGCCGGCACTTTTTTCTTCTCATCATTCATGAACTATGTGATTGCTAAATGGATTGTCGTCAGCGAATCTGGTACCGAAGCCTTTAATGAAGAACTCGGCACCATGACCTTGCTCAGTTACCCGATGATCGCTATTCCCTCAATGGTCATGATGATTGCGGTTTTTTTCTATCTGATTAACAGTGCCCGCAAACTGACCGGTCTGGACCTCGGCGAAATGCTCAACCAGGGCAATGACGAGCAAAAGAGCGAATGACAAACACTCCCCGCCCCCACCAGACGGTGATTATTGGCGCAGGCATGTCCGGGATATGCATGGCAATATCACTGAAGCGGGCGGGCCTGCACAATTTTGTCATCCTTGAAAAGTCAGACCAAGCCGGCGGCACCTGGCATGAAAACCGTTACCCTGGAGCACAATGCGATGTGCAATCGCATTTATATGCTTTTTCATTTGCACCGAACCCCGACTGGACCCGTCGCTATGCCGGCTCGGCCGAAATCCAGGCCTACCTTCAAAACCTGATCCGGCAGTTTGATCTGACCGGGCACCTACAACTCAACACCGCGGTTAAAACTGCCCGCTTTGATGAGGCTGACGGCCTCTGGACCCTGGTTACCGGCGACGGGCGAATCTTGATGAGTCAGGCGATTGCGCTTAGCCAGGCGCCTTTACACGAACCTCGCTGGCCCCAGATCCCCGGCCTCGACAGCTTTGGCGGCAAGTTGATTCACACCGCGAAGTGGCCCGAAACGCATTCACTGCGCGGTCGCAAAGTTGCCGTCATTGGCAATGCGGCCAGTGCGGTTCAACTGGTACCACCGGTTGCCCGGCAAGCAGCAGAACTGACCGTCTTCCAACGCTCGGCCAACTGGATAATGCCGCGTGGTGACCGCTTGTTTACCGGTCTGGAGCGTCAACTATTGCGTCGGCCGATCCCGGCCAGGGCTTACCGCTGGTTCCTCGCCGCCCGTTATGAGTCCAATCGGCTCGGGTTCACGCCGCATTCGGCAGCCAGTCGCTTTGCGGCAAAACAGGCTCAGTCTCACCTGACCCGTCAGGTCAGTGACCCCGCGCTGCGACAGACCCTGACCCCCGACTATCCTCTGGGCTGTAAACGCATTCTGGTCACAGACGACTACTACCCGGCGCTGCAACGCCCGAACGTACGCCTGGAAACCCGCCCGATATCAGCGGCCAGTCAAACCGGCCTCATCCTGACAACGGGCGAGTCACTCGAATTTGACGACATCATCTGCGCGACCGGATTTGATATCGGGGGCAGCCTTGCCCGGATTGATATCACCGGGCGTGCCGGAGCCAGCCTGGCTCGGCAGCAGGCCGACAAACCGGCGGCATTGCATGGCATGACAGTACCGGACTTCCCCAATCTGTTCTTGCTGCTGGGACCCAATACCGCGACCGGGCATACCTCAACGCTACTCTATATCGAAGCCCAGACGGGTTATGTCGTGCAGTGCCTGCAAGAGCTGAACCGCCGCGCCCGCAAGGCGTTAGTAGTTCGGGAAGCGGTCTACCAGGCGCATAACAAAGCGTTGCAAGACCGCCTGCGTGAAACGGTCTGGGGGGCTGACTGCACCAGCTGGTATAAATCGACCGATGGTCATAACGGCACTATTTATCCCGGTTTTACGCCCCAGTACCGGCGTGCGGTCAAGCGACCCGACTTCAGCCAGTTTGAATTCCTCTGACTGCGCTGACCAGAAGAGTCTTCGGCCTTCGGCACGGCTCTTGCATTAAGCGCCTGTGATCCTTATGCTCGCTGCCTGCTAAACAGGTTTCAAGGAGTCAGCTATGAGTCACAGTGCCGGGGGATTGACTATCGGCATCGTCGGGGCGACCGGTATGGTCGGAAACGCAGTACGCCGCATCCTCGCACAAAGAAAGTTTCCGGTCAGGCAGCTACGCTTGTTTGCTTCGGCAAGGTCGGTTGGCAGAACCCTGCCCTGGAACGGACAGGAAATTCCAATTGAAGAAGCGGATACCGCTGACCCGAGCGGGCTGGATATCGTGATTTTTTCAGCCGGCGCCACTTGTTCGCGCGCCCTGGCTCCAAAATATGCTGCCGCCGGCGCGATCGTGATCGACAATTCATCAGCCTGGCGCATGGACCCGGAGGTCCCACTGGTTGTCAGCGAGGTCAATCCGCATGCCGCCGCACAGCGCCCGAAAGGCATTATTGCCAACCCTAACTGCACCACAATGGCGGCAATGCCGGTCTTGAAGCCACTGGACAGTGAAGCCGGCCTGACCCGGTTGCTGGCGTCGACTTATCAGGCCGTGTCCGGTGGTGGGCTTGCGGGTGTTGAAACCCTGGCGGATGAAATCAATGCCATCGGTAAGGATTCCTCGGCATTGGCCGATAGCGGCGACGCGTTGACTCTCCCTGAACCGAAAATGTATGCCAGGAACATCGCGTTTAACGTGTTGCCGTATGCAGGCGCGTATTCGGGCGATGACGGCTGGACCGACGAAGAACTCAAGTTCAGCAACGAGAGTCGGAAAATCCTCGAACTTCCGGCGCTTAAAGTAGCCGGCACTTGTGTGCGGGTGCCGGTCTACACTGGCCATTCGCTGTCGATCAATGCCGAATTTGAACGCCCCATCAGCACCGCCCGGGCCACTGAAATCCTGTCAACCGCTCCCGGCGTTGTCGTGACCGACATTCCGACTCCTCTGGAGGCAGCCGGCAAAGACCCAAGCTATGTCGGGCGAATCCGGGTCGATCCAAGCGTCGAGAACGGGCTTGTTCTGTTTATTTCCAGTGACAACCTGCGCAAAGGTGCCGCATTGAATACGGTTCAGATTGCCGAACTGCTGTCCAGCGAGTTTGCGGCCCGGCAATAGGTGCCGACGGCTAGGAGCGCATACCGCTAAGAAACCAGCCGGCCGGGCAGGCAGCGCGTCGAGCTAGCGCGAGGAGGAATCGCTGCTTCCAGACGGCTGCCTGGGCGCTTCATGAATGAAGTCGCCATCAATAACTACGCCTTCACCGGCTCTGCTGCGGGTGGAAAACGACTGGGAACCGCTGGCAGTGGCGCCCTGACGGGCCATCTCGGCCTGCATCGCGTTGACCTGCTCTTTGAATTGCCGGCGCACACCGCGCGTCTTGAACCAGAGATAGCCAAAACCGATCGCACCGATCAGCAACACCACAGGCAACAGAATCAGCGAAAAAGTAATGGCGGCAATCAGCGCACCTCCGACCAGTAAACCGGCGGCCGTCAGGGTCAGGAATTTGCCGATAAAACTGGTCTGCGGCATTTGCGATGATCGGGTGATACGGATTCTGGGTGGTTCATTCATAAAACCTACTCTCCTGGTGCTGCGGATTCTGCGGGTAAACCGGGGGGTTGAGCCTGCAGTGTCGTATATTGGGCGTCCTATTGATGTTTCAAGTCTCTGACCAATGTCCAAACCTTACGATTTAATTGTCTACGGCGCGAGCGGTTTTACCGGCCAACTGGTCGCTGAGTATCTGGCGGGTCGGGCCGCTGACCCCGGTCTTACCCGCTGGGCAATTGCGGGGCGCAACCCCGATCGGCTTGCCGCCATCCGGGAAGGCCTGCCAGCCACCGAACCGCAACCGGACATTATCGTCGCCGATGCGGCCGACCCGGTCAGCATCGGCGCCATGGTCGCGCAAACCCGGGCGGTGTTGACCACCGTCGGGCCGTATCAGCGCTACGGCGAGCCGTTACTGGCCGCATGCGCCGAAAGAGGTGTTCACTATGTGGATTTATGCGGTGAGCCAGCCTGGATGCGCCAGATGATCGACCGCCACGAGGCCACCGCCAAGGCATCGGGCGCCTGCCTGGTGTTTTCATGTGGTTTTGACTCCATTCCGTTTGACCTGGGCATCTGGTTTCTCCAGCAGGCGGCTATAAAGCGCTTTGGTACGCCACTGACGACGATGCGCGGACGGGTGCTGAAAATGAAAGGCCGGTTCTCTGGCGGAACAGCCGCAAGCCTGCAGGCCACCATGGCAGCAGCCGCAGATCCGTCGGTTCTGACCTTGCTCAAGAACCCGTTTGCCCTCACACCCGGCTTTGACGGGCCACGCCAACCGTCAGGGTCGGCGCCGCAATTTGATGCCGACCTGAATAGCTGGGCAGCGCCTTTCATCATGGCGGCAATCAATACTCGCAATGTTCACCGCAGTAATTTTCTGCTTGGCCACCCCTACGGTGCCGATTTCACCTACAACGAGATGATCAGCACGGGACCGGATGACGCGGGCCGGCAACGGGCTGAAGCCGTGGCTGCCGACGACTCAATGATGAGCAAAGATGGCCCCAAACCGGGCGAGGGCCCCAGTGCGGATGAGCGTGAAAACGGCTTTTATCAAGTCCTGTTCATCGGTGAAACCGCAGATGGCAAGTCATTGTCAGCAATGGTTACGGGCAAACGGGATCCAGGCTATGGCTCAACCAGCCGAATGATCTCAGAAAGCGTGTTGTCGCTGCTGGCTCCGGACGCTGCGCCGCCGCCAGGTATTCACACCCCTGCCTCGGCGCTGGCTGAGCCGCTGTTGCAGCGCCTGCCAGAGCATGCCCAGTTAAGGTTTGAGTTGACCGGCGACAAGTAAGCGCAAATAAAAAAGTCATCGCCAAAGCGACTACCATCACGGCTCGGGCTAGTTTGCCCGGCCCGACAACAACCTGTAGCCGCTCAATACCTCATGACTGATGATTCAAGCCTGCCCGGCACCCCAGACCATTCTGACGACCAGCATGAACCCGAGGGAAGCTATCTGGGCAAACACCTGAACAGCATCCGGGTCCGGGGCGCACGCCAGAACAATCTGAAAGACTTGTCGCTGGATATTCCGACCGGCCAACTGGTGGTCGTAACCGGCGTGTCCGGTTCCGGCAAATCATCCCTCGTATTTGATACGGTTTACGCGGAAGGTCAACGCCGCTATGTCGAAACTTTCTCGGCTTACGCCCGCCAGTTTCTGGACCGGATGGACAAGCCCCAGGTCGAGCGAATAGAAGGCGTTCCGCCGGCAATTGCAATCGACCAGACCAATCCGGTGCGGACCTCTCGATCGACGGTCGGCACAATGACCGAAATCAACGATCATCTGAAGCTTTTGTTTGCACGACTGGGCGCGCTGGTCTGCAAGCGCTGCGCTCAGCCAGTTGGGCGCGATTCAGTCAGCTCGATCGTTGACGCTATCACGGCCAGAGCCGCCGCCGACGACCCGCGGTTGACCGTCACGTTTCCGGTCACGGTGCCGTCCAACTACACCGAAGAAGAAGTCGAATCGCACCTGCTGGCACAGGGATATACAAGGGTTCATCACCGTGAGCCCGGCGCCGACGACTCGGCGATCCTGTATGTTGTTCAGGACCGCTTCCGTGCGAGCAAAGTTGATACGCCGCGAATTGCCGAAGCGGTCGAACTAGGGATGCAACGCGGGCATGGACGGCTGGCCGTTTTTGCCGGGGATGAACAACAGGTCTGGCGTTACAGCAGCGATCTGCATTGTGCGAACTGCGACATCTCCTATGGTGATCCGCTGCCCAGCATGTTCTCGTTTAATTCGCCGCTCGGCGCCTGTGAAATGTGCCGCGGCTTCGGCCGGGTCATTGGCATCGACATGGGTCTGGTTATTCCGGACGAAAGCAAAACCCTCGCGGAAGGCGCGATCAAACCGTTTCAGGCTGCCAGCGCCAAAGGCTGCCAGCGCGATCTGGTAAAAATCGCCCGACTCAGAAATTTTGATCTGACGATTCCATGGCGGGATATGTCGGACGAGTCCCGGCGCTGGATCATCGAAGGCGATGAGGTCTACTCCGGGAGATCCTCGACACAGTGGTATGGCATAAACCGCTACTTTCACTGGCTCGAAAGCAAGGCCTACAAAATGCATATCCGGGTGTTGCTGTCCCGGTATCGGGCCTACACCGCTTGCACCGAATGCATGGGTGCGCGGCTCAAAACCGATGCCCTGCTCTGGCGGATCGGGGACCGGGCCGCCGCAGACCTGGCCCGCCAGCCCGAAACCGACGACCCGATGGCCGAAGCGCAGCTATTCGTGCCTAACGGCGTGGACTGGCCTGATCAGGTTTTGGAAACACTGCCCGGCCTGACCCTGCACGACTTGATGCTGCTGCCCATTTCGCGTCTCAGTCTGTTCTTTAACCATCTTGCTGCCACGCTGGCCGAAACACCCGACGACCATAGCGGCGAAGCCGAAGCCCTGGACATGATGTTAACCGAGTTGCGGGCCCGACTGGCTTATCTGCATGAAGTGGGTCTGGCGTATCTGACCCTGGACCGGCAATCCCGCACTTTGTCCGGTGGCGAAGTTCAGCGGATCAACCTGACCACCGCACTGGGCACCTCACTGGTCAACACCTTGTTTGTCCTTGATGAGCCCTCTATCGGATTGCACCCACGCGATATGAATCGCATTATCGGAGTGATGCACCGGTTGCGGGATGCAGGCAACTCGCTACTGGTGGTGGAACACGATCCGCAAGTCATGTTCGCGGCTGACAGGATTATTGACATCGGCCCTGGCCCCGGTGAGCGCGGCGGCAGTATTGTTTTTCAGGGCGACCCAGACCAGCTTCGTGCCGCCCGGACCCTCACAGCCGACTATTTAAGCGGGCGCAAAAATGTTGAAACCCTCGAACGCCGGGAAATCAAGGCGTCAACCCCGCGTCTGATTATCGAAGGTGTACGCGAAAACAATCTGCGCAATATCAATGTGAGCATTCCGCTTGGCCGTTATGTTTGTGTAACCGGCGTCTCCGGCAGCGGCAAATCCACGCTCATACAGAACGTCTTGCTGCCTGCGCTGAAAAAAGCCAAAGGCACTCCCACCGAAGCGCCCGGGCAGTTCGATCGCCTGCTCGGCGAAGACTGGCTGGACGACGTGGCTTTTGTGGATCAGTCACCGATTGGCAAAACGGCCCGCTCCAATCCGATCAGCTATGTCGGGGCCTTTGATCCGGTCCGCAAGAAGTTCGCGGCGACGCCACTGGCGAAAGAACGCGACTATCGACCCGGCACCTTCAGTTTTAACTCAGGAGACGGCCGCTGCCCAACCTGCAGAGGCAATGGTTTTGAGCATGTCGAAATGCAATTTCTCTCCGATGTCTATCTGCGCTGCCCGGACTGTGATGGCAAGCGTTTTCGGGAAGAGACCCTCGAAATCACGATATCCGGGACCTGGGGCGCGCGTCGCACCGATGGCTCACCGTTCCCCAAGATGTCTATTGCCGACATCCTGGAATTGACGGTTGCCGAAGCCATACGGTTCTTCGCGGACAGCATTGATGTCCTGACCCGGTTGCGGCCGCTCTCGGATGTCGGCCTCGATTACCTAAAACTCGGCCAGCCGGTACCGACGCTGTCCGGGGGTGAAGCCCAGCGACTGAAACTGGCTGGATTTCTAGCCGAAGCGCAAAGCCAGAGCAACCGCAACAAGAAAGCCCGATGCGGCACCTTGTTCTTGTTTGACGAACCCACGACCGGTCTGCACTTTGACGACGTTGCGCGGTTGAACAGCGCGTTTCGAAAACTGCTCTCGGCCGGCCATTCACTGGTGGTAATCGAACACAACCTGGATGTGATGTGGGCGGCTGACTGGCTGCTCGATCTCGGCCCGGAAGGCGGCGAAGCCGGCGGCCGGCTGACGGGCGAAGGCAGTCCGGAAGAACTTGCCCGCGAACGCCGGACTCACACGGGCGAAGCCCTGGCGGCGTACCGGGAAGCGATAGAGGGGAACTCCCTCGCGCAGGCAAAACCACTGATTGCTTCCGATGTTCCCGGGCTGCGTGAAACAGCGGCCAGTAGCCGGCTGCGAGCAATGGCCCGCGACTCAATCGTGGTCCACCATGCCCGTGAAAACAACCTGAAGAACGTGGAGCTGAGCATTCCCCGCAACGCCTTGTCGGTCATCACCGGGGTATCCGGCTCAGGCAAGAGCACGCTGGCATTTGATGTTGTGTTCGGCGAAGGCCAGCGCCGTTATCTGGAATCCCTCAACGCCTATGCGCGTCAGTTTGTCCAGCCGGCGACCCGACCCGATGTGGACGGTGTTTTCGGTATCCCCCCGACCGTCGCCATTGAACAGCGCACCAGCCGCGGCGGTCGTAAGTCCACGGTTGCCACCCTGACCGAGATTTACCATTTTCTTCGCCTGCTCTACGTCAAACTGGGGCAGCAATACTGTCCGGACTGCGAAGTCGCGATCAAGCCACAGAGTTTTGACTCGATCGTTGCCCGCATCATGCGCGAATATCGCGGCCAGCAAGTCGGCCTGCTGGCTCCGCTGGTCGTGGCCAGAAAAGGGGTTTACACCGACCTGGCAAAGTGGGCCGGCAACAAGGGGTTTACCCATTTGCGGGTCGATGGCGAATTTCTGCCAACCGGCAAATTTCCACGTCTGGACCGCTACAGTGAACATCATATCGAACTGCCGGTGGCTGACATTGCCATCGATGCAGCCGAAGAAACCGCGCTTCGCGAAGCGTTAAGCAGTGCCCTGGCCTACGGCAAAGGGGTGGTCATGGTAGCGACCGGCCTGGACCGGTTACGCGACGCGATCGACGGCGGCGATGCCAAAGGCAGCAGCGCGGCATTGGAGACGCGAATTTTTTCAACCTCGCGCGCCTGCCCGTCATGCGGCACCAGTTTCGCCGAGCCGGATCCGCGCATGTTCTCGTTCAATTCGAAACTCGGCTGGTGCCAGGACTGCCTGGGCACGGGCGTGAACCTGCCTTATCAACCCGTTATTGATGAACGCAAGAGCGGCAGCGATGTAGACACTTCAAGCAGCGCCATCGGTGCCGCCGCCGAAAAACTGGTTGATCAACTGACCGACAAACGTTCGGACAAACCCAAAAAGAAGGACGAAGAGGATCAAGTCCTGGAATGGAGCGATTGCGACGCCTGTGGCGGTGACCGGCTCAATCCGGTGTCATTAGCGGTTCGCCTGAAAGACGAATCAATCGCCCAGGCAACTGAGCGCCCAATCGAAGACGCGATTCAATGGTTGAAACAATGGCAATTGGACGAAAGAGAGGCGGCGATCGGCCAGGATCTGCTGGGCGAAATCAGCTCGCGCCTTGAATTTCTCAAATCGGTAGGGCTGGGCTATTTGTCGTTGAACCGCTCGGCGCCGTCCCTGTCCGGCGGTGAGGCTCAACGCATCCGTCTGGCCGCGCAACTCGGCTCCAATCTGCAAGGAGTCTGCTACGTCCTGGATGAGCCCACAATTGGCCTGCATCCGCATGACAATCAGATCCTGCTGGAAACCCTGACGGCACTGCGCGACAAAGGCAATACGCTGGTTGTCGTCGAGCATGACGAAGACACGATGCGTCGCGCCGACCACCTGATCGACATCGGCCCCAAGGCTGGCAAGCTCGGCGGCGAAGTGGTTGCCACCGGCTCGATCAATGACTTGATGCAATCAGAACAAAGCCTGACCGGTCACTACCTGGCCCATCCGCTGCAACACCCGGTCAGAGGCAAGACGGTTTCTCCGGCCAAACAGGCCGACATGCGCTGGATGACACTGAAAAACGCCTCACTGCACAATCTGCGTCATGTTGACGCCAGTATCCCGGTAGGCTGTCTCACGGTTGTGACCGGCGTCTCGGGATCAGGCAAGTCGACGCTGGCGCGCGATGTACTGCTACGCAATGTCAAAGCGATGGTTGCCTCCCAGCGGCGACGCGGCAATCCGCTGCCGGAGTTGGTCGGCGTCGAGGCCATTGAAGGCTGGGAAATCTTTGACCGGGTCCTGGAGGTCGATCAGACCCCGATAGGTAAGACACCCCGGTCGTGTCCGGCAACCTACGTCGGCTTCTGGGATGCCATCAGACGCCAGTTTGCCGATGCGGCCGAAGCCCGCTTGCGCGGCTATGCCCCCGGGCGCTTTTCGTTCAACACCTCAGGCGGACGTTGTCCGACTTGCGATGGTCAGGGCCAGCAGACCATCGAGATGAGCTTCCTGCCCGACGTGAAAGTCGCTTGCGACACTTGTGGCGGGCGACGCTTCAACCGTGAAACACTGGAAATCGTCTTGCGTGGCAAGAGTATTGGTGACGTGCTGCGCATGAGCGTCGAAGAAGCCGCCGATTACTTCAGCGCTCATCGCTCTATCGGTCATCCCCTGCGTCTGCTGGCGGACGTTGGTCTGGGTTACCTGACGCTGGGCCAACCGAGCCCGACATTGTCAGGTGGTGAGGCGCAGCGCATCAAACTGGTCTCCGAACTCGCCCGTCTGCGGCATTGGGAGCCAACGGATGATTCGCCCGCCGCCCGGCGGGCGCGAACCCAGGCCCTCTATGTGCTGGATGAGCCGACCGTTGGTTTGCATATGGCCGACGTCGAGAAACTGATCAAGGTCTTGCATCGACTGGTCGCAGTGGGCAATACCGTGGTCGTGGTTGAACACAATCTGGATATCTGGGCTGAAGCCGACTGGATTATCGACCTTGGGCCGGAGGGTGGCGCCGGCGGTGGCAGGATTGTCGGATCAGACACCCCGGCCAATCTGGCCAAACGACGCAAAACCCACACCGGAAGATCACTCGATCATTTTCTCAGGCAGATTTCACCCACTTAGGAAATTCTCGGCGCGGTTCGGGAAATTCCGCAGGCTCGGATAAACTTGCAGATTCCCGAACTGTCGCTGACCAAGGAGACTCATGTCGTCCGACTCAACCAAGCAGAGCATTGAAATTCTGGACCGACTCGTCGGATTCAATACGGTTAGCAGCGAACCCAATACGCCTCTGATTGACTGGGCGGCCAATTACCTTGAAGGCTTTGGTTTCGAGTCACGCATCCAGCGCACGCCCGACGGCCGGCATGCCAATCTGTTTGCCAGCATCGGCCCGAAAGACGCGGGCGGCGGTGTCGTTCTGGCCGGCCATTCGGATGTGGTGCCGGTTGAGGGCCAGCCCTGGACCAGCGACCCATTCAAACTGACCACGGTTCGGGATAGTCTGGTCGCCCGCGGCTCGGCCGATATGAAAGGTTTTATTGCCTGCTGCCTGGCCAATGCAGCCGAGTTTGCCAGACCCGGCCTCAAAGAGCCGGTCCATATTGCGTTGTCTTACAACGAAGAAACGAATATGCAGGGCATGCAAGACCTGACAGAGCTACTCCGCGAGGCTGAATTGTCTCCGTCGGCCTGCGTCATCGGCGAGCCAACCATGATGCAAGTGATTGTGGCCAACAAAGGCGCGGCTATTTTCAAAGTTCATGTTCGCGGTTTCTCGGCGCACTCCTCATTGCGTGATACCGGTGTTTCAGCGGTTGAAGTTTCTGCCGAAATCATCAGCTACATGAACGGGATTCAGAAAAAGCTGCGTGATCAGGAAAAACACGAAGGCTTTGACTTCCCGCACACCAGCATCCATGCCGGACGAATCAACGGCGGAACCGCGCACAACATTACCGCTCAGGACTGCGATTTCGTCTTTGAGATTCGCGCCCTGCCCGGCGTTGATGCCAATGGAATCCTGGCGGACATACAAGCCTATTGCGATACCCAGTTATTGCCAGCGATGCTCGCCATTCACCCGGACTGCAGTATCAGCATCGAATCGGTCGTGAACTCACCTGGACTGGACGAATCCACCAACAAAAACCTTGCTCAGGCCATCATGCCGCTGTGCAACTGCCTGACCCCTGGCCGGGTCAGCTTTGGCACCGAAGCCGGATTCATGACGCAGGCTGGCGTCCCAACCGTGGTTTGCGGACCAGGCAGCATTCATGTAGCCCATCAACCCGACGAATATGTTGAAGTCGAGCAACTGGGCCGATGCATGAGTTTTCTGGACACTTTGAACGCCCGCCTGCGCCAGGCGGCACTGTTGTAGCCGGACGGAGAGACTGGTGATTTTCTGGATTGGCATCGCCCTGCTCTGCATCTTGACGGTTGCAGTCATTACCTGGCCCTTACTCAGAGCCGTGGCTCCCGGCGGCCTGGATACTGCGCAGAGCCAGTTAGCCGTCATGCGCGACAGGCAGCGCGAAATCGAATACGAGCAGACTGCCGGGCGCCTGACCGGGCAGGAGGCCGACAACGCCCGCAACGAACTGATCGACAGCCTGGCGGATGACCTGCCGGGCCCGGCAGCGACGACCCCCGGCAAATCGGCGCCGCGCCGAACCCTGACGGCGGGCGCCGTGGCGATCACGCTGCCGGTTCTGGCTTTACTGATCTATCAACAAGTGGGCGAACCGCAAATTGGCGCCTACCCCGAGATGGTCAGCCCTAGCGCGCCGGTAACGGAAGACGAAGTCAAACGAATGGTCGCGCAACTGGTCGAACAGACCACGACCAATCCAGACGACGGCCAGGCCTGGCTGACACTCGCCATTGCCCGTCGGGCAATGGGCGACCCGGCCCAGGCGGCCCAGGCCTACGGACGGGCTGCCGCCTTGTTGCCACCCGACGCGGGAATACTCGCCGATCAGGCTGAAATGACGGCGATTTCGCAAGGACGAAACTTTGCCGGCGCCCCCGAAAAACTCCTGCAAAAAGCACTGCAGATTGATCCGAATGCACTCAAGGCCAACGCCTTGATGGGCGCGGTTTACATGCAGTCCGGCCGCCAGGCTCTGGCGCTGCCGCATCTGAAAATTCTGCTCGCCTCAATGGAGCCTGACTCTGCCGATGGCCAGAAAATTGCCCAACTGGTCGCAGACCTTGAGCAAAATAACACCGGCCCGAACAAATCAGCGCCACCTCAACGCCCAGCCCCGGTGCCATCTGGCAGCGGGATTCAGGGACGGATTGAACTGACCGGCGACCTGCCAGCCAACGCAGTCTTGTTTATCTCGGCAAGAGCCCCGACAGGCCCTCGAATGCCGTATGCCGCGTTGCGCATTCCCGATCCGGTGCTGCCGCTGGACTTTCAACTTTCTGACGCCAACGCCATGAGTCCGCAGAGAAAACTGTCAGACGCTGATCAAGTTGTGGTCGAAGCCAGACTAAGTTTGTCGGGTAATGCGATGCGTCAACCAGGCGACCGGTTTGGCGTCAGCAAGCCGGTCAATCCCGTTTCAGGGCAAGTCGGGATCCTCATTGACCAGACCGTCCGTTGAGCCAGACCGAATGAGCGACACCGCCTTGTTTTCGGTCGATGCGCTCGCCTGCGTGGCCGGATACCGACCGTTGTTTACCCATTTGGCTTTTGCTCTGAATCGCGGGCAATGGATCGAACTGACCGGGCCGAATGGCACGGGCAAATCGACACTGCTGAGATGTCTTGCCGGCCTGACCCAACCCGTCACCGGAACCTTCCGGTGGCAGCAAAAACCGATCCGGACGACCGCGACGGATTGGCGCTCCGGTTTGCTCTATCAGGGCCACGCCCCGGCCGTCAAGAACGCCCTGACAGCCGCTGAAAACCTGAAAACCTGGCTGACGCTGGATAACGGGCAGACACCGACACAAGAAACGATCGAACAACTGCTGCAAACCGCCGGCATCAGCCACTGCGCCAGTCTTGAGGCGGCCAGCCTGTCGGCCGGGCAACGACGCAGAATTCAACTGGCCCGACTCGCCGGCGCACACGGCCGACCTCTCTGGCTACTCGACGAACCCGGCAATGCACTCGACACCGACGGCTTGCGCCTGCTCAATCAATTACTCGATCAGCATCTGGCTGACGGCGGCTGCGCGGTGGTCGCCACCCACCAGCCGCTATCGATCAGCGCGCAGCCACTGGCGCTGCATATGCCCACTTTCGCACCGGTCTCAGCCCCTGCCGGGCAGGCAGTCCATGACTGAGTTTGGCGTCTTCCCGGCAATCGGCTGGGCGCTGCGACGCGATCTGACCCTGGCGGCGCGCTCGCGGGGGGAACTGGCTGTCGTACTGATCTTTTTCCTGCTGGTGACCAGTCTGTTCCCGCTGGCAATCTCTCCGGAAGCGACGCTCCTGGCAGTGATCGCGCCCGGAGTCGCCTGGATCGCCGCCCTGCTGAGCAGCCTGCTGGCATTGCCCCATCTGTTTGCAAGCGACCATCAAGACGGCTCACTCGAACAAATCGTCTTGTCTTCTGCCCCGTTGCCGGCGCTCATTTTTGGCAAGGTGCTCGCCCACTGGCTGACGACAGCACTGCCGATCATGCTGTTGACCCCACTGGTTGCCCTGCAATTCGGCCTGACGCCGTCAGACACGTTGATTTTGCTCGCTGCTCTTGCGCTGGGCACTCCGATTCTGGCCTGGATCGGTGCCGTTGGTGCCGCGCTGACGCTGGGGGCACGCGGCGGCGCCAGTCTGCTCGCGCTGCTCGTGCTGCCACTGGCCGTGCCGGTGCTGATCTTCGGGACCAGCGCAGTTGAGGCGGTCCGAACCGGCCTGGGCGCCCAGGCCCATTTGTCACTGCTTGGCGCAGGTTTTATTCTGGCCAACCTGGGCGGCCCGTTTGCGACCGCTCTGGCCGTTAGAATTGCTCATGAATGAGCAAAATTCCTGATCACCCTTAATTTGGATCTTGGCAGTTAATTTATGGCGGTTTTCCAGTATGCAGCGCCGGCCCGGTTCTATGGTTTAGCCGGTCACCTGATCCCGTGGTTCACGGCGGCGGCTGTCGTGCTGACGGTGATCGGCATGTATCTCGGTTTCTGGGTGGCGCCAATTGACTACCAGCAGGGCCAGGCCTACCGGATTATCTTTATTCACGTGCCTGCGGCCTGGATGGGTATGTTCATCTATCTTGTCATGGCCTTCTGGTGCGCGATTTCCCTGATCTGGAACACCCGGCTCTCCTCAATGATGGCGCAGGCCCTCGCGCCGACCGGCGCCATGTTCACATTTGTCGCCCTCTGGACCGGTGCTTTCTGGGGTCGTCCGACCTGGGGAGCCTACTGGGTATGGGATGCCCGCCTCACCTCAACCCTGGTGTTGCTGTTTTTGTATTTCGGCTATCTCGCCTTGCACGGTGCCATCAGCGACCCACGCCGCGCAGACCGCGCCAGCGCTCTGCTCGCCCTGGTCGGTGCGATCAATGTTCCGGTCATCTACTTCTCGGTGCGCTGGTGGAACACCTTGCATCAGGGCGCCACCATCAGTGCGACCGCAGCGCCCAAGATGGCGCAGTTAATGCTCTGGGGCATGTTGGCCATGGTATTTGCCTGCTGGGCTTATGCGATCGCGGTCGCTCTGCATCGGGTTCGCAGCATCATGCTGGAGCGCGAAGCTCACACCGACTGGGTCCGTCAACTGCTCACCCCCGTCGAACAAAAGGCCTGATCATGGAATTTGACCGGCATACTTTCTACATCGTCGCCGCTTACGGCATGGTGGTTATTGCGGTGCTGATAGAACTCTGGAGTCTGCGACAGCGCCGCCGGCGGGCGACCCGGCAGGCCGTCACCATCGCAGCCGTCACGATGCCAACCCGGACAGCAGCCGACCAGTCCCTAGATTCAACGGAGTCCCCATGAAGCCCCGTCATAAACGCGCCGCCTGGATCATCGGCGGTCTTGCCGCACTGGGCCTGGCCGCCGGGCTGGTCTTGAATGCGTTTCAGAGCAATCTAGTCTTTTTCTTCACACCGACCCAGATTGCCGCCGGAGAAGCACCGGTTGACAGCCGGTTTCGCATCGGCGGGCTGGTCGTCAACAACAGCGTTGTCCGCAACGGCACCTCGGTCAGCTTTCAGGTGACTGATAGCGCCCAGACCGTATCGGTCAGCTACCAGGGCATCCTGCCGGACTTGTTCAAGGAAGGTCGCGGCATCGTCGCCCAGGGCCGGCTCCTGGCAGACGGCAGGTTTGTCGCCAGTGAGGTGCTGGCCAAACATGATGAGAACTACATGCCGCCCGAGGCGGCTGAAGCACTGGAAAAAGCCGGTCATCCGGTCGGCGCGCCAGCCGAATTCCTTAAAAATGACAAGTCGCTGAAAGCCGGCGATCAATAATCAACCCGTCGTCCACGAGGTCACGCCATGAGCATCGAGCTCGGTCATTTCGCGCTGTCACTAGCCCTGTTGTTATCGGTCGTCCTTGGCGTTCTGCCACTGATTGGCGCAGCCCGCCAGGACCAGCGACTGATGGCAGTCGCCAGGCCGGCGGCCGGCGGATTGTTCCTGCTGGTTGGATTCTCGTTCGCCTGCCTGATGATGGCGTTCTACCAGCACGACTTCTCGGTAAAACTCGTTGCCTCGCACTCCAACAGTCAGCTACCGACCATGCTCAGACTGGCTGCAACCTGGGGCTCGCATGAAGGCTCCATCCTGTTGTGGGTCTTGATGCTTACCGGCTGGACATTTGCGGTGGCCGTGTTTTCACGCAGCCTCTCAGATGTCTTGCGAGCCAGAATACTGGCCGTCATGGGCCTGATCAGTATCGGCTTCATTGCGTTTACCCTGTTCACCAGCAATCCTTTTGAACGCTTGCTTCCGCCTGCTGCTGACGGCCGCGACCTGAATCCGCTGTTGCAGGACGCCGGCATGATTTTTCATCCGCCGCTGCTCTACATGGGCTATGTCGGATTGTCGGTCGCGTTCAGTTTTGCCGTGGCAGGCCTGATCGGCGGCCACTTTGATCTGGCCTGGGCTCGCTGGGCCAGACCCTGGACGACGGTTGCCTGGAGTTTTCTGACGCTCGGCATTGCACTGGGGTCGTTCTGGGCTTATTACGAACTCGGCTGGGGTGGCTGGTGGTTCTGGGACCCGGTCGAAAACGCGTCATTCATGCCCTGGCTGGTGGCCACCGCCCTGATCCATTCGCTAGCCGTCACCGAGAAACGCGGCGCATTCAAGAGCTGGACAGTATTGCTGGCCATTTCAGGGTTTTCACTGAGCCTGCTGGGCACTTTTCTGGTTCGAAGCGGCGTGCTCACGTCGGTCCACGCGTTTGCGACTGACCCGACCCGGGGCGTTTATATTCTGGCGTTTCTGACGATCGTGATCGGCGGCTCGCTGACGCTGTTTGCGGTTCGAGCCCACAAGATCGGCTTGGGCTCGGACTTCAGTCTGGTCTCGCGTGAATCGATGTTGCTGGCCAACAATATTCTGATGGTCGTGGCGATGGGCGCAGTTTTGCTCGGCACGCTGTATCCACTGATTCTCGATACGCTGGATATGGGCAAAATATCGGTCGGCCCGCCGTATTTTGATTCGGTCTTTTATCCGCTGATGGCGCCGGCTTTATTTCTGATGGGCGTCGGTCCGCTGATGCGCTGGAAATCGGCGCAAATCCCAGATCTGGTCGTGCAGCTGCGCTGGGCGCTCGCGGTGGCGATTATTGCTGCGTTGCTCGCGCCGGTCGTCGCCTATTGGCAGGGCGCTGACAGCTCCGCACTACGCCCGATGGCCAGTCTTGGTTTTGCGTTCGGTTTCTGGATTGCTGCCTGCGTCCTGGTATCGGTTATTGATGCAATGCGCGGCGCTGATGGCAGGTTCGTCGCCGGCAACGCCCTGCGCCGTGCCGGCATGCATCCGGCCAGCATCTGGGGCATGCACCTGGCGCACCTGGGGATTGCCGCCTTTGTGCTGGGTGTCACGGCCGTCAAGACCTATGAGGTTGATGCCGAAGTGGCGATCTCGCGTGGCGAAGTCGTACTGGTTGGAGAATATGCGCTTCGGTTTGATCAACTCGGTCCGACCACCGGCCCTAACTATCAGAGCGTGCGCGCCAGCTTTAGCGTTTTTCAGACGCGTGAAAAAGACCGGGCCGACCCCAAGACCGCCATACCAGCCGACGCCAAACCGTTGGCAATCCTGCGCCCGGAAAAACGCACTTACACCACTGGCGGACAAACCATGACCGAGGCGGCCATTGATCGCAGCCTGAGTCGAGACATTTACCTGTCCATGGGCGAGCCGCTGGCCGGCGAGCGCTGGGTGATCAGAGCTCATGTCAAACCCTTCATTAACTGGATCTGGCTGGGCTGCGTGATGATGGCGCTCGGCGGGTTCATCGCCGTTGGCGACCGCCGGTACCGGCGTGCTGTATCGGCCCGTCAGCTTCGGGCCCAGACCGACCCGGCGGTCCGGGCATGACTTCCTCTCTCCAACGAGTGCCGCCGTGCGAATCCTGAAATTTCTGCTGCCGTTGCTGATTTTCGGGGGAATTTCGGTTTTCCTGTTTCAGGGGCTGAGCAAAGATCCAAGCAAAATCCCATCGCCGCTGGTCGGCAAACCGGCGCCCGCGTTCACGCTTCCGCTGCTGGACGGCTCAGGCGAGTTTTCCGCCGCTGACTACCGGGGCAAAGTCTGGTTACTGAACGTCTGGGCTTCCTGGTGCACTGCCTGCCTGATCGAACACCCGACCTTTAATGAAGCCGCCCGCCAGAAGCTGCTCCCACTGGTTGGCCTGGCCTGGAAAGACGCACCGGCCAATTCTGTCAAATGGCTACGCAAACATGGCAACCCGTACTCCGTCGTCGTCAGTGACCTGCCGGGGCGCACTGCGATTGACTTCGGCGTTTACGGCGCTCCCGAAAGTTTTCTGATCGACAAGCAAGGCGTGATTCGCTTTAAGAAGGTCGGTCCGTTCTCTGCCGATGAGTTTCACAATCAACTGCTGCCGCTGGCAGCTCAACTGGCGGCGGAGTAAACCATGGCCGGACCTGTCAAAACAGAGGTTACGCTGCCGCCGCTAACTGCCGCGCAGCAAGCCCGGATGAAGACCTTGTCAGAGGAGTTGCGCTGCCTGGTCTGTCAGAACCAGACGCTGGCCGACTCGAATGCCGATCTGGCCGGTGACCTTCGCAACCAGGTGCATGAGTTGGTTGCCAGTGGCCGCGACAATGATCAGATCAAGACCTACCTGGTTTCTCGCTATGGTGACTACGTGTTGTATCGTCCGCCGGTTCAACGCAACACCGCATTGCTCTGGGGTGGTCCGTTTGCCTTGCTGGCGATTGGCGCCGCGAGCTGGTTCGTCATCCAGCGCCGCCAGAAACGGGCTGGCGCAACCGCAGGCCTTGACGCGACGAACAAGCCATCGGATGCCGCCAGGCAACGCGCCCGCGATCTACTCAACGATAAGCGTTCATAGGCCGGCGTCAAGCCACTGAAACCGAGACCGGCTGAATCCGCTCCCGCCTGTAAATCATGATTGCAAGCACCAGGCCGCAGGCTGCCATTGCGCCCAGCGCATACCAGGCATTCGACCAGCCGCCATGCAGACTGGCCGACCAGGCCACCAATGGCGGCAAGACCACCTGACCGATCGCGGAACCCTGCTGCATCAAGCCGACGGTACTTGAAACTGTCTGTGACGAGGGCGCGTAGCGAGGCACCAGAACAAACAGACTGCCGGGGATCAGGCCACAGCAGGCTGACATCAAGACCACCACCATATAACGCGCCGTAAACGGCAACGGGCTGGCAAACACCAGCCAACTGCCGATCAACAGAGATAGCGTGGCGATGATCAGCGCTGCCCCCGGATTCAGGCCTCCTTGAATCAAGCGGCCGGCAGCCAGATTGCCGACCAGATTGATACCGGCCACCAACGCCGTCATCGAGCCGGCCACGGTGAGCGTCAACCCGGCCTGCTGATAAATTGTCGGCAAAAATGACACAATGCTCAGGTATTGACCGGCATACACGCCAAAAGATGCCGCCAGCAGCCACGGGCCGGACGATGACAAGGTTCGGACCAGCAGCGGCGCAAATGCCGACGCTGGCGCCGAGAGACTCTCGGCGTTCTGACTCCGGCCCGCCGGCACCCACATCACCAGCGCCACCCAGCAGGCGAGCACCAAGACCCCATGGACCACCCAGATCATGCGCCAGGCACCCTCTTCCAGGCCGCGCCCCGGAAATTGCATGATCAAGGGTGCGGTGAGCAGTGCCACCGCAAAACCAACCGGCATGTATGTGCCCCAGGCACCGAGCCAGATTTTCAGCCGTTCGGACGATATCACCTGGCGCAACAGCGCCGGACCGGGCAATGCGGCGAGAATGAAACCAAAGCTCTCGATGCTGCGACTAACCAGCAAGGCATTGGCACTGCCAGCCAGCACGCCGGCGACTATACCCAACAGGGTCATAGTCAGGCCCAGCTGCATGATGTTACGGTGGCCATAGCGATCGGCCAGGGTTCCGGCAAAAACACCGCCCACAGCCCCGGCCAGCTGAAACAAGCTGATCAGAAAACTGGCCTGAAAAAGACTCATTTGATGTTGATCGGCAATCATTAACAACGCGGGCGGCAATTTGCCGGCGCCAAATGCTGCAACCATGCCGATAATCAGGATGATCCAGGCAGGCAAAGAACCAGGGGAATGGGGTTTTGCCGTCACGGCAGGAATGTCATCCGAACAAGTAATCGGTTAAATTTTATACGCGCATCTCAACAACCTGACTTTTAACGAGGTGTGCGCCCAGGAGAGATAGATTCATGAAAGCTAAAATTATTCTGACGGCGATTTCTTCGGCTGTCCTGCTCAGCGGCTGCCTGTCATCGACCACCATTATGGGTGACAAATCGGCAAAGACCGCAGCGACCGGCTCGGCCGGCGGCGTCAATTCGCAAAATGCGAACTCCCAGCTCCGACGCTGTGATGAAACCCTCGGGACTCTCGCGGTGGTGGAAAACCAGAACAATTATCGCAGCGTTTACCGCTACAAGCTGGGCTCGCCCGTCCCGGTGCTGCGACTGTTGATTCAACAGTCCAATTGTTTCGTCGTGATTGAACGCGGCCGTGGCCTCAATGCCATGGAGCAGGAGCGGCGCCTGCGTAACTCAGGCGAGATGCGCGCCAACAGCAACTTCGGCAAAGGTCAGATGGTCGCAGCCGACTATCAAATGACACCTTCGGTGACTTTCTCGAATAATGATTCGGGCGGCATTGGCGGCACGCTAAGCAAGTTCAGCAGCAAGCTGGGCGCTCTTGGCCGCTTGGCTGGCGGCCTGAAGTTCAAAGAAGCCTCCACCTTGCTGACCATGGTCGATAACCGCTCCGGGGTGCAACTGGCGGCGGCTGAAGGTAGCTCAAAAACCACCGACTACAAGCTGTGGGGCGGTCTGTTTGGCGGCGGAGCCGGCGGTACGCTGGGCGGCTATACCAAGACGGCCGAGGGCAAAGTCATTGCCGCGGCTTTTGCAGACGCCTATAACCAACTGGTTGACGCCGTCCAGAACTACCAGGCCCAGTCAGTCAAAGGCGGCCTCGGTACCGGCGGCCGGCTGGGTGTTCAAGGTGGCTCCACCCCGGCATCCAAGAAGTAAACCTGCCGTTGTGCCGGGCCGCCCCACGGCCTGGCACTACCGACTCAGGCGCTGAACTGGCTCAACACCGTGCCCGGTCCGCGCGCCAGGCTGGTGTAATTGGCGCCATCATGTACCTTCACCCCGTTAACCCAGACACCATGACATCCGACTGGTTCGCGCACCATACGCGCCGCGCCACCGGGCAAATCAGACACAGAGAGCGGCGCAGACAAACCGACCTGATCCGGATCAAAGAGTAATAAATCCGCCGGATTGCCAACCGCAAGACGCCCGCGCTGCGGAATGCAGAAACGATCGGCAGGTTCGCTGGTCAGACGCCGCACGCCTTCGGCAAGACTAAAGGTTTTTGTCTCGCGGACCCAGTGCGACAGAAAATGCAGCCCGAATCCGGCATCGCAAAAATACAGTAGATGCGCCCCCGCATCGCTGAGGGTGACAACACTGGCCGGGTCTTTCAGGAGTTCGGCAACACCGTCATCATCATCCTGAAAAAGACGGGCAATAAAGCGCGTGTCGAGATTATCCTGCAACGCCAGGTCAAAAAACACATCAACCGGGTCTTTCGACTGCTCGGCGGCCAACGCGGCAATGCTCTTATTCTGGCAGTCCGCCAGCGAAGCATCACCAACGCGACTGATCTCCATGCGGGCCCAGTCGCCCAGAAACAGGATTCCGTCGCCCGGTTCGCGCAGATTCTGGCGAAATTTCTCTCTGAATGCCGGGCTCCGGTAAACAGACTCGAGCACCGGATCGGATTTGTCACCGATCGCATCAAATGCATTGTGGCTCAGCAACAGATACGGGTCGCGCAGGCTGAAATCGAACCGTAATGGCTGACAACTGGTCAGCATATACATGGGGTTACCCCGCGCCAGGCTGGCCCGGCACGCTGCGTAATAAGTCTTGCACAACTCGGGGTTGGACTCGTTGTGCATCGACAATACAGTTGAGATAAACCCTGGACGACCTGTTCGTTCGACGATCGCCTCCATTTTGTCCGGCGACAGGCGTGAGCCGGTTGCCGACATGAAGACACCGTTGCCATTCTCGGCCATTGCATCGGTCAGGACCTGCAACTCATAGTCAGTGGCCACGGTAGACGGCATTGGCCGGCCGCCGTAACCCGAGTGATTCGGCGAAAAAGACGATGCAAAACCAATTGCCCCAGCTTGCATGGCTTCCACGACAAGCGCCCGCATCCGGGCCAGCTGCGACTCGCTGGGCTCGTCCGCCCCGGAAGCTGATTCGCCCATCACGGCGGTGCGAATCGCCGAGTGCCCGGCGAACACCGCAACATTGATCATCGGTCCGAGCTGGCGAACCTGATCAAGGTATTGGGCAAATGACTCGAATTTCCATTGCACGCCTTGTAACAATGCCGGTAGGTCCATACCTTCGACAACCGACAGATTGCGCAACATGGTTTCCCGCTGCTCCGGCGGACACGGCGCAATCCCGAAACCGCAATTGCCCATCACGGCGGTGGTCACCCCGAGCGCGGGCGACGGAGACAAGGTGTTGTCCCAGGTGACCTGGGCATCGTAATGGGTGTGCAAATCAACAATACCCGGCATCAGCGCCAGTCCTTGGGCGGACACGGTTTCTTTGGCCGGTGCCGGTTCGGCCGGATCGCTGGCCGGACGGATATCAACTATTTTTCCGTCGCGCACCGACACGTGTCCGGCAAAAGGCTCGCCACCATTACCGTCCAGAACAAGCGCATTCTTAATGGCCAGATCATTCATCTTCCTGTCCTTTGTAACGGCCGGAGCCAATGTATCCCATGCCGAACTGGGTCGGGGTCATCGACCAGCCCGAGAGTTTTTCCCGAAGTAAAGACCACGGCCGCCACATACCGCTCGCATTACCATTCCAGGCGTAGTTCTTAAAAAACGCGTACAGATTCAGCGGGCCAGTCCACCACGGAAAATATTTCATTCCGGCAACGGCGACCCGGGCACCCGGTTTGACATGCGAAAAAAGATTATCGACCGCCCCCTGCACCCTGAGAATGTCATGGGTATAGTGAAACAGGATCGCGTCGAATCGCACCGGCAGCTTCACGGTTTCCATGAAGCCTTCAATCACCATCACGTTCGTCCACCCTTTTTCGCTGACCAGCGTGCGGGCAATTGCGATCATTTCGGGGCTCTGATCAACCCCGACCACCAGCCCTTCCGGCCCCACTCGCTCCAACAGCATTTCAAAACTCTTGCCAGTACCGCAACCGGTATCCAGCACCGTTTGGCCAGGCTGCAAATCCAGTAAATCGATCGTCCTGACTCGGATCGGATGGGTTCTGCCCGTACTGTCGTTGTAGGCCGCTGCCTTTTTCCGGTATTTGGCGATTGACGCGAGATTGGAATCCGCAGGCGCGGCGGTCGGGTTTTGATCAGAGTTTCCGGACGTGGGCATCAGGAAACCCCGCGAACCAGTGAGGGGCGCGCATTGAGCTGCTCAATCGCAAACCCGGCGAGTTGTTTGTACTTCGCTGCATGGTCAGCCAGTTCCTGATGCGGGATGACGGACTCTATCTGATCGAATTTCCCGCCGCACAAGTCCTCGACCCGCTGCATGATCGCATCCGGCCCACTGCCGCGATTCGCGAGAATGACTTTGTTAGTCGCCGGCCTGACCTCAGCCTCATAGCTCTCCAGTGCAGCCGGTGTCGGCCCATACGCCTGCAAGGCCTTGCCAAGAAAACGGGCATCCATGATGGCCTGGCTGGCCCCACTCGAACCAACCGGATAGGTGACATGGGCGGCATCGCCCATCAGCGTCACAGACTGGTCGGTCCAGCGATCTATCGGGTCGCGATCAACCATCGGATACTCAAAGACTTCCGTGGCGCCACGAATCAAGCCTGGCGCGTCAAGCCAGTCAAACTGCCAGGACTCAAAGTCGGGCAGGAAATCAGCCAGATCTGCCTGACGGTTCCAGTCTTCACGTCGCCAGCCGATCGCTGGATCATAAGACTTCTCGGCAATCCAGTTAATCAGGGCCAGTCCGGTTTGCGGGTCCGGCTCACTCAGCGGATAGGCAACAAATCGCTGGCTGGCATGGCCGGCTAGAATCATCGAGGCACCCGACAGGAACGGTCTTGACATTGTCGTGCCGCGCCACATGACCGCGCCACTCCAGAGTGGCGGCCCTTCGTCCGGAAGCATTTGTGCGCGAATTGCAGAATGCACCCCATCTGCGGCAATGACCAGATCGCCAGCCTCTTCCCGGCTCGCGCCGTCGCGACCAAGCAATTCAAGACTGGCGCCGCGATCAGTGGTGCGATATCCAGTCACGCGCCAGCCGGTCTCTACCGCATCATCGCCCAGTCTTTCCTGCACCGCCCGATACAAGAGCATTTGCAACTTGCCTCGGTGAACAGAGTACTGCGGCCAACGATAGCCGGCCCAGCGACCCCGGGGCTCGGTCCAGATTTCCAGACCGAACCGGGTATGAAACCCGTAGTCGCGGGTTGGAACACCGATCTGCTCCAGCGCCGACTCAAGGCCTAGTTCGAATAACTCCCGAACCGCATGGGGTTGCAGATTTACGCCAACGCCCAGCGGCTTCAGCTCGGCACTGGATTCGAATATTTTCACCGGCAAACCAAGTTGGTGGCAGGTGAGCGCCATTGAAAGTCCGGCAATTCCTGCGCCAGCGATTAATACAGTCATTCAAATGTCTCGGTTAGTCGTTTTGAGCGGGATCCCTTCAGACAGGCTGAAAAGCTCCGCCATGAGATTATGCGGGAAATTCAAAACGCTCCGGACGCCAGCCAGACATGATCCTCACCCACCACGCCGCCCCGACCCGCCGGGTCTTGTCTTGATCGCCGCCCGACTGCGTGCAGCCCTGCTGATCATCGGCCTGGGCACCCTGGTGGTCCCAATGGATACCGCCGTCAACGTGGCGTTTCCGGCGATCACGCAGGCATTCGAGATTCCGGTTAGCGATATTCAATGGATCATCACAATGTTTGGACTGGCACAGGTCAGTCTGACGATGGTTTTCGGCCGACTTGGCGATCGTTACGGCCACCGGCGGGTATTCATTACCGGTCTTCTGACCAGCGCCCTGGCGTTCACGCTGTGTGCAACCGCCTGGAGCTATCCGTCACTGGTTCTTATGCGAAGCTTACAAGGCATCGGCGCCGGCCTTGTCATGGCCTGCGGGCCGGCACTGGTGACGGTGATTCTGCCAGCCAGCCAAAGGCGCCAGGCGTTGGCGTTCTACACGATGCTGATCGGACTTGGCATGTTTCTTGGCCCGTTTCTTGGCGGACTACTGGTGCAATTCGGTGGCTGGCCAGCGGTTTACTGGGTGCGGGTGCCGATGGCATTGCTGGCCGCACTGCTGATCTGGCAGTTGCATGAACTGGAAAACAACCCGGCGCTCATGAAAGCTCGCGCAACAGCCCGACTCAAGCCGATGGATGTCAGTGGCTTGGTAGCAACCGTTCTATGCCTGACCGCATTCGTCTTTGTCATCGTACAAATCAGAGAGCAACCGTTCGGACTCACCGCCCTGATCGGCACACTCGCAACGGCGCTCATCTCTTTGCGCTGGCTCTTCCATCAGTCACTGACCGCGACTGATCCGGTGCTGAATATCCGCCTGTTTCGCGAACCGGGGTTTGCTGCGCTGCAAGCGGCCGCGGTCTTCATTCAAGCCATGACCTTCAGCCTGCTGTTGTTGATGCCTTACCGTTTCATTGACTGGCCAGGAATCGGTATCGCGCAAGCGGGATTCGTGCTGGCAGCGTTTCCCGGCGGCATGGTGATTGCCGCGATGATCGGCACCCGCCTGTCACAGCGCCTGCGCTCGCACGCACTGTTGTGGATGGGTATGTTGCTGGCGTCCGCTGGGCTAATGGGCTGCGCCTGGTTCAGCCTGATCGAATCATTGCCGCTGACCATGACCGCAATGCTGTTAACCGGGTTTGGTCAGGGCATTTTCCAGGTCGGGCATCTGGACGCCACGGTAGCGGCGATGCCGCTCGGCGAGCGCGGTGTTGCCGGCAGCCTTGTTTCCGTTGACCGCGTACTCGGTTTCTCCCTGTCGGCAAACGGCGTGATGTGGTTGCACGATATTTTGCGCGATGGCCAGAATGAGTCTGCCGACTATTTCCGAACGTTACTTATCGTGGGCGCGGCGCTTGGGGTTGCCGGTTTCTGGTTCGCCGCCCGGGCCAGCAAGGCGCCGGTCGCCGAACCGGGCTAACAAATCCGGACACCAGCATCCAGTCAGACGGTTTGCGGGACGTTTTGACTCTCGCGCACCAGCGCCGCGATCTCGCCGCGACATGAGCCGCAATTGGTGCCGGCTTTCAACGCCTTCCCAATGCCATCAACATCAATACCCGGTTCGCCGGCGATGACTTCGCCAATCTGAGTCGCCCCGACACCAAAACACGCGCAGACGGTTGGCCCCGGGTCGGGTTGATCCGCACCGGCGATTCCGGCCAGCACCTTGAACCGGCTCAGGCGGTTCTCAGCAGGCTGATTCAGGAGCGATGCCAACCAGGTGCGTGCCCCCAGGACAGGCGCATCGCTCAGCAAGAGTAGCGCACACAGGCGGTCGCCATCAAACCAGGCCAGGCGAACCTGATGCCGGGAGTTATCCGCCAGACTCAGCATCTGCGCCGATTCGGGCAAATCCAGTATTGGTTCAAGCCAGTTCGCCGGGTCCGCCGGAAATTCATCAAAACCCAACTCTACCTGCCAGCCGTCGCTAACCCGGCTTTTTGCCCAGTATGACGCCTGCCCAGGACGAGGCTGAGCAGCCGACAACAGATATCCATAAGCAGCCAGGCGAGCCGGCGAAACAGCAACCGCGACATGTTTAAACGCCGGTTGCCCGGAGTTGGGGTCGGTCCGAGCCGGCACCAGTGCATTGCTGCGGCCGTGACTGGCGAGCTGATCAGTCCAGTGCATTGCGCTGAACACAGCGCCAGGCTGTTGGCGATCGGTAATCAGCGCGCGTAACAGACAGCGGCCGGTATCACTTTCGACTTGTACCAACTGCGCGTCCACGATGCCGCGCGCCACCGCATCAACCGGATGCAATTCGATAAAAGGTTCGGCGCGATGAGCGCTGAGTCGGGCACTGCGGCCCGTACGGGTCATCGTATGCCATTGATCCCGGATGCGACCAGTATTCAATACCAGCGGCCGCTGATCCGATATGCGCTGCGGTTGCTCAGCGTGAACCGCGACAAACCGGGCCCGCGAATTCGGCGTTAGGAATTCTCCGTTAGCGAAAAAGCGAGTCGGATCTTCTGTGCCCGCTCGTTTTGCCGCCTCGGTTGCCGGCCAGCGTGTTGGCGTCAACTGCTCGTACTGGTCTGCCGTGAGTGACACCATCGCCCCGATATCAAGCCCGCGGCGCCCGTCGTTTCGAGTCGAGGTCAACGCGGCGTATTCAACAAAAACCTGATGAACATCTGACCAGGCGAACTGATCCTTCCATCCCATCCGGATCGCCACCTGCGCCATCTGCCACCAATCTGGTTTTGCCTGGCCAGGAGGTTCCAGAAACGCGCGTTGCCGGGAAATCATCCGTTCGGAGTTGGTGACGGTGCCAGATTTTTCGCCCCAGGCGCTGGACGGCAACACAACGTCGGCATAACGAAGCGTGTCAGTATTTTGAACAACGTCTGACACCACCACAAACGGACATTTGGCCAGCGCTGCCTGCACGCGGTCGGAATCAGGCAGGGAATCAGCCGGGTTCGTCGCCATGATCCATACGGCTCGAATCTCGCCGGTTGCCAGCCGGTCGAACAGATCAACCGCTTTTGCGCCGGTTTTCTGTGCGACGCCGGGAGAATCCCAGAAGTCCTGCAGTAGATCCCGGTCTTCGGCAGACTCAGGATCCAGATGGGCGGCCAGCGCGTTGGCCAGCCCGCCCACCTCCCGTCCGCCCATCGCGTTGGGCTGTCCGGTAACCGAAAAAGGTCCGGCCCCGGGCAAGCCGATCCGGCCGGTTGCCAGGTGACAGTTGATGATGGCATTGACCTTGTCAGTGCCGATCGAAGACTGATTGATGCCCTGACTATAGACCGTAACAACCTTCTCGGTATCCGACCACATCTGAACAAACTGATCGAGCGTTTGCACGCTGATCCCGGCGGCCTCGGCGACCTGCTCGGCACTCAGACGCTGAGCAGCGCTTAACGCTTGATCAAACCCATCAGTGTGCTGCCCGACATAATCGGAATTGACCACAGCATCTTTGGCCAAAGACGCCAGCAGGTAATTAAATAGCGGTGCATCCGCATCCGCGCTAATCGGCAAATGCAGATCAGCCTCGTCAGCAGTGACCGTGCGACGCGGATCAATCACCACCAGCTTCAATTCGGGACGGGCACGGCGGGCCGCCTGAATCCGCTGAAACAGTACCGGGTGACACCAGGCCAGATTGGAGCCAACCAGCACGATCAGATCGGCGATTTCAAGATCTTCATAGCAGCCCGGCACGATATCTGCGCCGAACGCCCGGCGGTGCCCGGCCACTGACGAGGCCATACAGAGCCGGGAATTCGTATCGATATTAGCGCTGCCGATAAACCCTTTCATCAACTTGTTGGCGACGTAATAGTCTTCGGTCAGCAATTGCCCCGAAACGTAAAACGCAACCGAATCAGGGCCCGTCTCGGCGATGGTCTGGCTGAATTTTTCTGCGACCAGTTCAAGCGCCTGATCCCATGAGGTCGGCTGTTGGTTAACCGAAGGCTCTGTCAGCCGGTCTTCGGGGCCAATGGTTTCGGCCAGCGCGCTACCTTTGGAACACAGACGCCCGAAGTTGGCCGGATGCTGCTTGTCGCCAGTGATCTGGACGACCGGCAGGCCACCCACTGCCGCGGGCGGACTCACCCTGGCATTGACACCGCAGCCAACGCCGCAATACGGACAGGTTGAGGCAACCGACCTTGGCAATTCAGTGTTCACAACTGACTTCCTGTTGTTCCGGTGGTACCGGCAAATTCGTTTGAATCAGGTCCGGCAGGGTTGCGAACCGGGTGTTGGCGATGGTGCCGTTGCAGCCGGAGACTTTCAGGTCAACGGGTAAGACTGCAACGGCTACCGTAGGGTCCAGTGGTGACCCTCCCTGATAAGCCTGCCCGAATATCAAGGTATCTCGCAGATCGCTCACATCGGACTTTTGACGCAACAAATCAAAAAACCATGGCCCGTCATGGGTATCCCCATAAAGAACAGCCCCGACAATGCGATTTTCTTCAAGGACAAGTCGCTTGTAAACGCCTGCCTGGCGATCCTGTAAGACAATTTCGTCGCGGTTCTGACCGGCCGCGAAGTCGCCGGCCGAGAACAAATCTATCCCCGTAACTTTCAACCGGGTGGCGGTAACAGACCCCTGATACTGCGCAGCGCTGGTTTGATCCGCAGCAAGATGTCCGGCCAGCACTTCGGCCATCTCAAACAACGGGCCAACCAGTCCGTAGCAGACCCCGCGATGCTCTGCACATTCTCCGAGCGCATAAATGGCCGGATCACTGGTCTGCATCAGGTCGTTGACCAGAATACCCCGCCCGGTTTCAATGCCTGACGCAACGGCCAGCGCACTTGCCGGCCGAATTCCCACCGCCATTACGACAAGATCGGCCGGTAGCTCGGTGCCGTCATCGAGTCGCACCGCTCGCACTTTGTCGGGCCCGACGATTTCCTGCGTATTGGCCCCGGTGACCACCTCTATCCCGCGCGATTCAATCGCCTGCTCAAGCAACTGCCCGGCCGCCGGGTCAAGCTGCCGGTCCATCAAAGTAGTGTGCAAATGAACAACGGTTGTCTGCAGCCCTTGAGCCTGCAACCCCGCCGCGGCTTCCAGACCAAGCAGGCCGCCGCCAATCACCACCGCCCGCGCGCCCGTCTTGCAGGCTCCCAGCATGGCCTCTACGTCATCCAGGTCGCGATACGCGACTACACCTTCCAGATCGTTGCCCGGAATGGGAACAATGAACGGTTTCGATCCGGTCGCGATAATCAGTTTGTCGTAGGCAGCCGTCAGACCGAGCGCCGAAGTAACCGTTTTTGCGTCGCGATCAATCGCGACAACCGGCTGGCCCTTATGTAAGCTGATCTGATGTTCTTCATACCAGGCGTCATCATGCGTGATGATGTCTTGAAATGATTTTTCACCCGACAACACCGGCGACAACATGATCCGGTTGTAATTGACCCGGGGTTCGGCATTGAACACCGAAACCTCGTAGCGCTCTGGCGCCAGAACAATAAGCTCTTCGAGCAGCTTTCCTGGCGCCATCCCGTTACCAATAATGACCAGTTTCTCTTTCATGGGCTTCCTGTCAGACCGCGGTGCGGAGCGGCTCTTGTTCTGCTTGGTCAGATAGGTTGAGATTGGTTCGCTTCTGGCGCTTGGCCATGATGGCGTCCAGTACCTCCGGCGCAGGCGAAGCACCCCCTTCGTAGGCCTCCAGAAAGTCGAGCAATTCTTCGCGCAGAGCGTAATAATCACGATGTTCCAGCAAGGCCTTGCGGGTGCGGGGACGCGGCAGATCAACCGGCATCACATTGCCGACCCGGGCAGCCGGTCCGTTGCTCATCATCACCACCCGGTCGGCCAGCATAATCGCCTCGTCAACGTCGTGCGTCACGCAAATCGCCGTAACCTTCGAGCGACGCCAGACGTCCATCAAGACCTCTTGCAACTCCCACCGGGTCAAGCTGTCCAGCATGCCAAACGGCTCGTCCAGCAGCAACAGCTTGGGCGACAAGGCGAACGCACGCGCGATGCCGACTCGTTGCTGCATGCCGTTTGACAGGTCTGCGGCCAGTTTGTCGAAAGAATCACCAAGGCCGACCCGTTCAAGGTAGTACTCGATCACGTCGCGACGCTCGGCCTGGTTCGCATCCGGATAAACGCGATCAACCCCCAGCTCAACGTTTTGGTAAGCGGTCATCCAGGGCATTAACGAGGGTGACTGAAACACTACCGCACGGTCCGGCCCGGCGCCGCTGACCTCACGGCCATCCAGGAAAATACCGCCACTGGAGACTTCATTCAGCCCTGCTGCCATCGACAACACGGTGCTTTTGCCACAGCCCGAATGACCAATCAACGTGATGAACTCACCTTGGTTAATCTTGAGATCGAACTGATCGACCACGGTCAGCGGCCCGCTTGGCGTCGGGTAGATCTTGGTCAGTTCGCTGAACTCAAGATACCGTTTCTCGATGGCGGACTTACCCGCCCGCGAATAAGCTCCCGGCAATGGCTTGGCCTGGGTAATGGGTACAACCGTCGGCGCAGTGCGCTCTTGCGACTGAGTTTCCCGGGCCGCGCCCATCGTTATCAAGGTATTGGTAATTTTAGAGCGCAGTTCGATAAACTCACTGTTGTGATTGATCTCGGCGCGATCCCGGGGCCTTGGCAAGTCAATCTTGAAACCTTCGCCCAGATGAGCCGCCGGCCCCGGGGTTAGCGGAATTACCCGGTCAGCCAGCAAAATGGCTTCATCGACGTCATTGGTGATCAGGACAATCGTCTTTTTTTCCTGCTGCGAAATAATCGCAAACTCGTCTTGCAGTTTGGCGCGAGTTAAGGCATCCAATGCAGACAACGGCTCATCAAGTAGCAGAATTTCCGGCTGGGTTGCCAGTGCACGCGCCACGGAAACCCGCTGACGCATGCCACCGGACAACTCCGCCGGTTTACGGTCAACCGCTGCGGTCAGTCCCACCATGTCGATGTAATGGCGGCATATCTCTGCCCGCTCGCTTGCAGACTTCTTGCGAAAGACCTGGTCGACAGCGAGAGCCACATTGCCCTGAACACTCAGCCAGGGCATCAACGAGTAGGACTGAAATACCACCCCGCGTTCCGGACCAGGCCCGTCGACTTCGCGACCATTGCACAGAACAACACCGGTATCAGGCTTGATCAGCCCGGCCAGCAAAGACATCAGCGTCGTCTTGCCCGAACCTGAAAATCCGACAATTGCGACGAACTCCCCTTTCTTGACCTTCAGGTTGAGGCCCTGCAAGACCTCGGTCCGGTCCCCATTCTGGTCATACCATTTACCAACGTCACTGGCTTCCAGACAAATCATAAAAAATCCATTTGATATCAGAGGTTAGCGATTAGCTGAGAAGGTAAACGCAGACTGCAAGGCGTACATGATCCGATCCAGCAGGAAGCCGATCAGGCCGATCGTCAAGACCGCCACCATAATCTTCGCCAGTGATGAGGACGATCCGTTTTGAAACTCGTCCCAGACGAATTTGCCCAGTCCCGGGTTCTGAGCCAGCATTTCAGCCGCGATCAACACCATCCAGCCCACTCCAAGTGACAAGCGCAGGCCGGTAAAGATCAGCGGCAGGGACGAAGGCAGCACCAATTTCCGAATTTTCGTCCAGGTAGAAAGCTGCAAGACCTTGCTGACATTGATAAGATCTTTGTCAATACTGGCCACGCCAAGCGATGTATTGATCAGCGTCGGCCACAACGAGCAAAGCGTGACCGTGACCGCAGAGATCACCAGGGATTTTGGAAACAGATCACTGGCATCGACATAAAGCGCCGACACAATCATCGTCACGATTGGTAGCCAGGCCAGTGGTGATACAGGCTTGAAAATCTGCACCAACGGATTGATGGCGTCACTGAAAGTACGCGACAGGCCGGAGGCAATCCCGATCGGCACCGCCAGCAAAGTGGCAATCAAGAAGCCCAGCCCGACGGTTCCCAGCGAGGTCAGAATCTGATCCAGGTAAGTCGGCTTGCCGGTATAGCGACGCCACTTGATACGTTCCGATTTACCTTGTTCAGCGAGTTTGGCGTTACGCTTTTCCTGGCGCAACATGAACGCGGCTTTCTTGTCCCGCTCATTTTGATGATCCTCCCAGAGCAGAACCGCCTGCTCCCAGACCTGAGCCGGCCCGGGAATCGCCCCGAGAGAGGTTTGTATCGTCGGGGCCAGGGCTCCCCACGCGCCCAGGAACAGAGCAATACCAAGCAGAGGAATGAGCACCAACCGTTGCAACTCGTGCAACTGCTCCCTGGGGTTGGCCCCGGTCGCCAGTTTCAGAAGCGGCACCAGCCACACGAAACCAAGCGCAGTAAGCCATCTGGATGCTCGCTCAACCCATTTCGGGGTTTGCTTGGGAGTGGCGGGTTCCGGCACTGTGGCCAGAGCGTCAACGGTTGAATTACTCACGACTCATTTCCTTAAAAAACCTGGTTTCTTTAATGCGATTTATTCCGCGGCGACCACGGAGCCCTGTACGGTCTGACCAGACTTCAGACCGATTGTCAGTGAGTCGATATAGGCATTGGGCTTGCGGCCGTCGAATGTGACCGAGTCAATAAATGCATCAGTCGGCTCGCGGAACCCGTCGGTTTTCCACGGGATATCTTTTTCCTGGATGTGTTTCTCATCAACCAGCATCCGGGCCGCTTTCAGGTAGATATCAGGGCGATACACATCCTTGGCAACATCGACGTACCAGCTATCAGGCTTGTGCTCGGGAATTTGCCCCCAACGGCGCATCTGCGACAGATACCAGATCGCATCCGAGTAATAGGGATAAGTGGCGAAGTAGCGATAGAACACGTTGAAGTCAGGGACATCTCTTTTGTCGCCTTTCTCGTACTCAAACGTGCCCGTCATCGAGTTGGCGATGACCTCTGCATCGGCGCCAACATACTCGGACTTGGCCAGAATCTTGACCGCTTCCATTCGATTGGCATTGTCTTTCTCATCCAGCCATTGAGCCGCCCGGATCATGGCCTTGGTCAGCGCCAGAACCGTATTGGGGTTTTTCTCGACAAAAGCCTTGGACAAGCCGAAAACCTTCTCCGGGTTGTTTTTCCAGATTTCATAGTCGGTAATCACCGGCACACCAATGCCTTTAAACACAGCGGCCTGATTCCAGGGCTCGCCGACGCAGTACCCGTAGATCGTTCCCGCTTCGAGGGTTGACGGCATCTGGGGCGGCGGAGTCACCGACAACAAGGCGTCAGCAAGAATCTGCCCTGACACGTCGGAACTGGAGTAGAAGCCGGGGTGAATACCACCGGACGCCAACCAATAACGCAATTCGTAGTTGTGGGTCGAGACCGGGAAAACCATTCCCATGTTGAACGGACGTCCGTCAGCCTTGAATTTGTCCACGACCGGTTTCAGCGCATCGGCCTTGATCGGATGTACCGGCCTGCCATCGGCCATCTCCAGATGGGGTTTCATCATCGCCCAGACGTCATTGGAAACCGTAATGCCATTGCCGTTCAGATCCATCGAGAATGGCGTCACCAATGCCGCTTTGGTGCCATACCCTATCGTTGCTGCAAGCGGCTGGCCCGCAAGCATGTGGGCGCCATCGAGTTCGCCGGTAATCACACGGTCGAGCAAGACCTTCCAGTTCGCCTGAGGCTCCAGCGTGACATAAAGGCCTTCTTCTTCGAAGTAACCCAACTCTTTGGCTACTGCGAGCGGCGCCATGTCAGTCAGCTTGATGAATCCAAGCTTCAGTTCGTCTTTTTCTACATCGAGCATCTCGGCAGACGCGCTTGCTGAGAACAGGCTCAGCGCCACTGCGCCGACCCACGCGAGACCGCGAGCGCGCAATCCGCTGCACAAACCGGAACGCTTAAAAGACAGGTTTTGTTTACTCATTTAGCCAACTCTCCCCGGAGGATCTATTCGATTTAGTCATGCGGCAACTTCCGCAACCGGGTAGTGCATCGCACAATCCATGCCAGCGAACAGACATAGCGGGGACAGACGCAATAAGTCGCTGATGCCGGTGATCCGGCTTCAGTTAGGGGCAGAAAATGAATTGATTCGGTGCATTGGCACCAAATTGAGACGCGATTACGGGCGCGCCGGAGCTGTGCACCTGGAAGAACCCTGGCGACGCACCAGAGGCGTCAGTTGGCTAAACCGGTGTTCGCCACAGACCGCGAACCGCATCATAGATAGAGTCGGCACTCGCTGGCTTCATCAGGACGGAGTCAAACTGTTCGTATACATCGATGTCCCAGACCGCCGAAGCCGACCCGGTCAGCGCAACCAGTCGGTCGAGGACAAGGCCGGCACGAGTGGACTCCGACGCGCGAATCTCCTTGGCCAGTTCGATGCCGGACATTTCTGGCATACGAACGTCAGCGACGACCGCGTCAAATTCACCATCCGACCAGAGCGACAAGGCTTCCACACCGTTATTTGCAACCACCACATCGTCACCGCGGTGACGCAGCCCTTCAGCAACAGAAATCCGAATTAACGGGTCGTCGTCAACGACTAAAACCTTCATGGCCTTGTCTCCCCATAACTACAGTCCTGGAGGCCTTTGAGTCGCATGGCCTCTGATGTGAGGATAGTCAGGACCAAGCCGGTTGCCTAGCTCAAATTAACACTTTTTAGCGAGTTGGCCGGCGATACATCAAACAAACGTGACATTTTCGAGCGCCGGCAATCTGACCTTGATCGATAGTGACTGGTGGAGCGGAGGAGGATCGAACTCCCGACCTTCGCATTGCGAACGCGATGCTCTCCCATCTGAGCTACCGCCCCACTGGTTTCAGTGTAGCGGTTCACCGCTGCGATTGCAGCCAATGGCGCCCGGTCGAACTTTGTGACAACCAGCCCTCTGATTACGGAGACTCAACATTCCAAAGCCCCTGATACACCGCCGAATCAGTGTTTGGCTCGCTTATTGCTTGCGGTCTCCCCTCGAGGAGCTTACAGACCAACACCCAGATTCATGATGCGATCCCTTTGTCTTTTCCTGGCGGCGATGGCGGTTACAGTAATGCTGTTGCTGGGCAGTGCACGTCTGCCGGGCGGCGAACGGCTGGCGGTTGCGCTGAACGATAGTGCCCAACAATGGTTCGGCGACTCTTTTGAGCAGAAACTGGGCGAACAGCTTTCAAAAGTCCGGCAACCTGAGTTGCGCCCCATGCTGATGCAATTGATCATGATGCACATCGCCAAGGACGCCCGCCTGGCACGGCAGGAAATTATCGGCGCGAACCCGCCAATCGGCTGGACGGTTCCTACCCCCCAATACGCGATGCAGGCCAGCAAAGCAGTGAATTCCATCCGGGCAGGTGAAATCGTGACGGTGCGTCCAGGTGGGTCGACGATCGCCTCGGAAAGCTCGCTTCTGAATGGCTGGGCAGCGCTGGGGTTCTTTTTGCTCGCGGTTTTCTGGGTAACCCTACGACGCGCCTAGCATCAGGTGAGTCGAAACGCTTACCATGTGACCCGACGGGACACTTGGGGGCAATGTGAAAAACAAGCAGGAATCCAAAGCAGCATTTTATGACCGCGAGTACAACGCACGCCTGAATATTCCGGACTATCCGGCTATCGTGTCCAGATGGCAGGCGAACAGCGCCCGGGCCCGCAAGAGCGCTCCGAATCTTGCCCGAGACCTGAGTTACGGCAAACACCCCGAAGAAACACTCGACCTGTTCCGCGCGCGGCGGTCCGACAGCCCGCTGTTTGTCTTTATCCACGGCGGCTACTGGCGTGCAATCCATAAGGACGACTTTTCGTATGTCGCCCCGCCGCTGGTCGAAGCCGGCGTGTCTGTCGCGGTGATCAACTACGCGCTGGTTCCGAGCGTCGATATGGAAACCATTGTCAAACAAAACCTCAATGCGCTGATCTGGCTTTGGGATAACGCCAATATGCTCGGCTTCAACCGGGACCGGATTGTAGTCGGCGGCCATTCGGCAGGCGGGCACCTGACGGGCATGATGACGGCCGCACAGTGGCGGGACAAGCGCAAAGACCTGCCCGTTGATCTGGTCAAAGCCGGCATCGCCATCAGCGGCCTGTTTGATCTGCGCCCAATCAAAGAGACTCCGTTCCTGAATTGCGATCTGAAGCTGAGCACCAAACGAGCCATCCGTATGAGTCCTGCGCTGATGTCGCCGCGGAACAGAATGCCGCTGGTCTGCGCAGTCGGCGAACTTGAGAGTAGCGAGTTTCATCGCCAGTCACGATTGATGGCCAGCGCCCGCCCGGGCATGGATGCCCGCTACGTCTCCCTGGCCGGCCGTCACCACATGAATGTGGTCGATACGATCGCCCAGCCCGGCCACCCGCTGTTTGAGGCAACCGTGCGGCTCTGTCATCAGGGCGGCACCGCAAAAGTGGGCTAAGGCGCCAGGCGACGACGATGCTCAGCGAGTATTTTTGCCGCATTGGATAGCCCGCGTTCACGCGCGGCAGTCACCCAGGCCTGTTCCACCACTCTGATTCGCCGCGCAAGGCGTTTGACTTGAGCCGGTGTCGCCTGGGTCACCATCACGCCCTGAGCCGCCAGTCGCATTTGCAGATTGGCTTCGTATTGATCAGCAGCCCGTCCGAAAATTCTTGCCGCTGCCTCGCCGCTGACCTCGGCGATGACAGCTCGCTCCGAGCGCGTCAGACGCTTCCAGACCTGCTCGTTGATCACGAGCGAGAAGCTATGACGATAAAGTCCGCCGGGCAGCTCCCACTGATATTTCAAGGTGTTCTGCAAACCATAGCGAAAGACATTTTCAGCGGTCACAAGCATGCCGTCCAGTTGATGGTCTTCAACCGCGTGGAGACTCGCGGCAATCGGCACCAAGACTTCCCGCACGCCCAGACCGGACAACGATCCCAATACCTGCCGGGCAATCCCCCCCCCGGTGCGCAAGGATAAGCCAGACAAGTCGTCGGCCTGGGCGACGGCCCGCCCGGTTGTGAACAATTGGCCAGGCGCCTGGGTAAAGACGGTCAGCACATGCAAGCCTTTATGCTCACGATACCGTCGCAGGTGTTTGTTCCAGAGTTGGTAAAAGGCCACCGAAGACTGCTCGGTGGTGGTGCCAGCCAGCGGGAGCTCGGCCAGGCGGGTCAGAACGAACCGCTGTGGATCAAGCGAGTGGATCGCCACCGCAATGTCTACGGCTGCCCGCTCGACCGCCTCAAGCTGCTCATGCAATGTACTGATCGGCTGATCAAGCAGGTCACACCCTACCCGGCCCCGGGAGCGCAGACTCAGCTCCTCGCACCAGGCGACCAACGCTTCCCGCAGCAAATGACCATGCGGGGCCCAACTTGATACCGTCAACCGGGTCGCCGCCCCGGACGGTGGCGGGCTGGCGAGCACTATAGCCGCCAGCCCGGCTTGGAACCACCGTCGCCAATTGAAATGCCGCATGAAACACCCTCAGAGACTCAAATCAGGTCGCTTCACGCTGCCCGGGGCTTGCTCGCAAGCCGATCAGGCAGTTGTGTTGATGGGTCGCGACCTATCTGCGGTATCGGGTGACGGGCAGCGCGGCTTGAGGACTGCGCCCCTCAACGGCATACCGAAGGGGCTGAACGGCAAAGGCTGGCCATTAACAGCCTTAAAAACAAGGCAAATCAGCCATTCAATGAATCGGCGCCACAAAAAGAAAAAGGCGCACCAGTGGTGCGCCTCAAAATGGCAGCGTTGCTGCCTCTCCTCCTCCTCGATACTTGGTATGTGGCATAGCCATCAACCAAGAGACCGCATCGTAATGAAACCGTAATGCGAAGTAAACGGTTTTTTTGCCCTAGACAAAACAGAGACTGCATTGACATACAGGTCTTTCGCTGAACGGCAAATGACGATCCGGTCCTGACACCCCAGGCAATTACCTCGCCCCCCCCACGCGAGCCAGCATAAACATGGCTATCACGAAAGCTGCAATACTCGGAACCGTCGCCGAAACCCACGCCGGCCAGGTATTTAACAGCCCGAGATGGGCGAATAACCCGTTCAAAAAATGGAACGCCACGCCGAGCATGACCCCGGCAAACACCTTGACCCCGATACTCCCTGCCCTGGCATGCAAATAAGCAAACGGCAACGCGAGAGCCATCATGACCAGTACTGCCAGCGGATAAGTGATCTTCTTCCACAGGGCAAGTTCGTAGCGGCTGGCATCCTGCTGGTTTGACCGCAGATGCTCGACATACCCGGCCAGATTGAAGGCGCTCATCCGGTCCGGGGCAATCGCCATCACACTCAACAATTCAGGCGTCAGATCGCTAGTCCAGCTACGCTGATCAAACAGGCGTTTATCGACCCGGATCGCCTCTACATCGTCGAGCGCGGCAGTCGAAATATCCAGTTGAGTCACCTGGTCGAGCCGCCAGCGATCCGAGCCAGCGAAGTACCCGGAAGGAGCGCTAAGCACGCCGGTCAGGCGCAGGTCGGTATCGAACTCATAGACTCGGATCTTGCGCATCTTGCCGCTTGGGTCAAGATGACCGATATTGACGAATCGCTGGCGCAGCGGCTGATTCTGCTCGTCGCGGACCGTGTCCTTGATCCATATACCCGACCTGAACTGTCCGGTAATCTGCCCGCCCATTGCGCCGAGTCGGATGCTCTGAGCCCATTTCTCGGCTGGCGGCGCAATAATCTCACCAATACCGGCCGTGATGATCGCCAGCACCAGACCGATACGCACCAGTGCACCAAGCGCTCGAAATCGCCCCAGGCCGGCCGCCCGCATCGCGGTGAATTCCGAATTGGACGCAAACTGCGCCAACGCATAGATGGTGCCGATCAGCGAGACGATCGGCATCAGCTCATAAGTATGGTTGGGCAGGCTCAGCAAGACATAGGCCAGCGCATGCTGAAACTGGTAGTTCCCCTGGCCGATATCCTCAAGTTCGGCGACGAAGTCAAAAAACGAGAACAGCGCCAGGAAGCCAGCGAGTACGAATGCCACTGCCGCGAACGTCTCACGGGCAAAATAAGCCCGCAGGATCCTCATGCGCCGGCCGCCTCGGCCACGGGTTTGTCGCCCGCACGGCGACGGCGCCAGGAAAAAGCAGGGATCAGACGCCGCTGGGACATCCGCCGCCACATCATCAAGCCAAGCACCGCCGCAGCACCCGCATGAACGATCCAGACCCCGATATAAAACGGCATCTTGCCCTGCGCGACCCAGGCCTGGGCCAGTGACAGCAGATTGGCATAGACCATATAGAACAACAGCGCGACGACCAGATTGATCGAGCGGCCCACCCGGGGGTTCGACGATGACAAGGGGATTGCCATCAGGGCGAGCAGAAACGCCGACACCGGCACGCCGATCCGCCTGACCAGTTCGCCGTACTCACTGTCGCCCGGGTCGTTCAGCAACTCCATCATTGTCTGGGTCTTGGTCGGCACATCGGTTTTAACCACAGGTTTGGGTTCGATCCGCAAGCCATAGCGTTCGAATTCCATCAGCCGCAACTCGGCGTTATCCGGGCTGCCGTCGTAGCGCCGCCCTTTGGACAACACCAGATAACGCTGGCCATCCTCGCGGTTTTCAATCTTGCCGGATTCGGCCACAACGATCAGGAGCTGTTCCCCGCGTTGCTGAGTCACAAAGACGTTTCTGACCTCGGTTTCCTGCTCGTTGAGCGATTCGACGAAAAACACCCGGTCGGCTGAGGTTGACTCGCGAAACTGGCCAGCAGCCACCATGGAAACATCGCCGCGCTGGTCAAATCGCCGTTGGAATTCGGCGATCTGCTGATTTGCCCATGGCGCCAGGACGAATGAAATCAGCCCGGCCAGCATGACGACAGGTAACGAGAAGGCAATAACCGGCCGGATCCAGGCCGCCAGACTCAGCCCGGAGGCCTGCCAGATCACCATTTCAGAGTCGCGCCAGGCCCGGGTCAGCGTCATCAGGACGGCCACAAACAAGGTCAGCACCAGCAACGGGCCCAGAATATTCAGCGACGAAAAAGCAATCAGGGGCAGAACGGTAGCCGAGTCCACGCGCCCGGAAGCCGCTCGGCCAAGAAAACGAACCAGGCTGGTCGTCAGCATGATCGTAAAAACAGTGGCGAAGACAATACCCGCAATACTGCGTAGCTCTCGCTTTAGCGACTTGGTAAACAGCATGAATCAATCAGCATTTAGCGCGCAGCCATGGTCTGGCCATGAGGTTCTTGTCGTTGCTGGCAGACTCATCGGAGCCTTGGAAGAGTCAGCCGGAGATCGACAGCTATAATTTCGAGGTTTAACGCAACATACCCTGACCGACTGATCTTATTGCTGCCGAAGCCTGGTCAATGCTTCGGTGCCTGAAAGAGTAAACCGAGTCAGGCTGTTAGTTCGGTTCTGGTCTGCTCTAGCAAGTTAGCAAATTACCAAATTACCAAATTACCAAGTCACCAATTTGCCTATTTACCAATTCGCCAGCCAGACCGCCCCAATCACGACCTCGTTGCTCATCAATATCCGGAAACGACCCGGCAGATCAACTTGGCAACAGCTTTGGAGTTCGCAATGCAATTTAGCATAAAGCCCTTACCCGTCGATAAAACCAAAACAGGATGCCTGCTCATTCCGGTACTCGGACAGAAGCGCGCCGACGGATCAGCGCTGACCGACGTTGTCGAGTCCGCGATCAAGGCCGCGCTCAAAACCAAAGACCTGGCTAGCGCGCCCGGTTCGAACTTGCTGTTACATGTTGACGGACAAGCCAAGAGAATCCTGCTGATTTCGGTTGGCTCAGAATCCAAAGCGACGCCGCAGGCGTATGTTGACGCCTGCAAGGCCGCCTACCGCAAGGCGCTAACACTAGGAACAACCGAGGTCATCAGTCTGCTGGGCCAGACGCCAGTGGCGGACCAAGACCCTGAATGGCTTATGGAGCAGGAAATTCTGGCGGCTCGCACGGTGGCCTACCGGTTCGACCAGTTCAAGGGCAGCAAACCCGCCAATCTGCCCAGTCTTAGCAAAGTAGCGCTCGGCTGCCCGCCGGCCCGCAGCCGCCTGATGAAGCCAGTACTGGTTCATGCGCAGGCAACCGCGAACGGCATGGACCTGACCCGGGACCTGGGCAATACGCCCGGTAACGTCTGCACGCCGACTTATCTGGCAGACACCGCCAAGAAAATGGGTCGCGAGTTCAAATTCAAGGTTCAAGTCCTGGAAAAAAAGCAGATCGCCCAACTGAAAATGCTCTCGTTTCTGTCGGTGGCCCAGGGTTCGGCACAACCGCCGAAGTTCATCATCATGCAATACAACGGAGCTGCAGCATCCAAGAAGCCCGTCGTTCTGGTGGGTAAAGGCATCACCTTCGATACCGGCGGCATTTCGCTCAAGCCGGGTGCCGGCATGGACGAAATGAAATACGACATGGGCGGCGCGGCCTCGGTTCTGGGGACGATGCGGGCGGTTGTCGAAATGAAACTCAAGATTAATCTGGTCGTGATTGTTCCCACTTGCGAGAACATGCCCAGCAGCACGGCCACCCGCCCGGGCGACATCGTCAAGAGCATGTCGGGCCAGACCATCGAAATTCTCAACACCGACGCCGAAGGCCGTCTGATACTTTGCGATGCCCTGACCTATGCCGAGCGGTTCAAACCGCAGGCGGTGATCGACCTGGCCACGCTGACCGGCGCCTGTGTTGTCGCGCTGGGCCACCACCACACCGGTCTGTTCTCGCGCGAAGACGAGCTTGCCGACGAACTGATCGCGGCCGGCAAAAATGCGATGGACACCTGCTGGCGCATGCCGATCGACGAGGCCTATCAGAAACAACTGAAGTCTCCGTTTGCCGATATGGCAAACATTGGCGGGCGGGACGCCGGCGCCATCACGGCGGCCTGTTTTCTTGAGCGGTTTACCCGTGCCTACGACTGGGCTCACCTCGACATTGCAGGCACCGCCTGGCATTCTGGCGCCAACAAGGGCTCCAGCGGCAGACCGGTCGCGATGCTAACCCGCTTCCTGGCGACCCGCAGCGCCAGCTGATGACCAAGGTCGATTTCCACTTTAACGCGCCCGACAAATTCGGCTACGCCTGCCGCCTCGTCCGCAAAATCTACCGCGCGGGCCATGAGGCGGTGGTCTGGAGCGACGATGAAAAAGCGCTGGCGGAATTCGACCAACGTCTCTGGAGTTTCTCCGGGCCCGACTTCATACCGCATGTGATGCATTCGGACCCGAATGCCGCAGCGACCCCTGTTGTGCTTGCCACCGGATCTCTTGAATCGCACCACCATGGTGTTATTGTCAACCTCGGAGTTGAACCGCCCCCAATATTCGGGCGGTTTGAGCGCCTGATCGAAGTTGTCACCCGCGACGAGACTGACCGCCAGGCGGGTCGCGAGCGCTGGCGCTTTTACCGCGACCGCGGCTACGACATGACCCGCCACGACCTCTCTGCGAGCTGACATGACCGACCCATCAAGCACTGAAGACCAGACCGCCAATCCTGACGACTCAGACGCGCTCGAAAAAGCGCTGTTAAACGACCTTGATCTGCGCCAGTTTATCGAAGAAGCCAGGCAGGCCGCCCCGGTCGATGACCCCGAGTCCATCCCCAAACTGACCGAAGTTCTGCCAACTGCCGCGAGCCCGAAACCCGCCCGCGACCAGCCGATGACCGAAGAAGACTGGCAAAAGATGTCTTCCGAACTGGAGCGCAACGTCTTGCAACGCATGCTCCGGCGAACCGACGGCTTTGTAGATGGTCCGCTTGCCGAGCAACTCGAGGAAATGCTGGACCGCGGCGCCGAACGCATGATGGCCGATATCAAAACCACTTTGCAACGCGCGGTACGCGAATCTGTCTCGCGGGCTATCGCCGAAGAACTCGGCAAAATTCGTGCTGACCGCCGCTAAGCTGCCTCCACCCTCTTTTCAGACCCCGATGACCGACACTGCCAATCCTCAATCAACAGGACTGCTCGACAGCCTGAGCAAAAACTTCGAACCCAACACGATCGAATCGCATTGGTACCCCACCTGGGAAAAACGAGGTTATTTCAAAGCTGGCGATTCACCAGACGTCGAAGCGTTCTGCATTCAGCTACCGCCACCGAATGTGACGGGCACCCTGCACATGGGGCATGCCTTCAACCAGACCATTATGGATTCCCTGACCCGGTTTCACCGGATGCGAGGCGAAAATACGCTCTGGTTACCTGGTACCGACCATGCCGGCATCGCCACCCAGATCGTGGTTGAACGTCAACTCGAAGCAGGAAACCAGACCCGCCACGACCTGGGACGTGAGGCATTTGTTGAGAGAGTCTGGGACTGGAAGAAAGAATCCGGATCCAAAATCACCCAGCAGATGCGTCGCCTTGGCGCCTCGACCGACTGGTCTCTCGAATACTTCACGATGGACGACACCTTGTCTGAGGTGGTGCGGGAAGTGTTCGTCAACCTGTACGAACAAGGCCTGATCTACCGGGGCAAACGCCTCGTTAACTGGGACCCTACCCTGTTAACAGCGGTATCAGACCTGGAAGTGGAAAGCACCGAAGAAAACGGCTCGCTGTGGCATATCAAATATCCGCTTACCGACGGCAGCGGCATGCTGACGGTCGCCACCACCCGCCCGGAAACCATGCTCGGCGATACCGCGGTGATGGTCCACCCAGACGATGACCGCTACGCCCACCTGATCGGCAAGACCATCTCTTTACCACTGTCGTGCTCCAACGAGCAGCTCGACCAGGACCCGTCAGCAGACAAGACGCTCTGGCGCGAAATACCGATCATTGCCGACGACTATGTTGACCCCGAATTCGGCACCGGCGTCGTCAAAGTCACCCCCGCTCATGACTTCAACGACTTTGCCGTTGGCCAGCGCCATCAATTGCCAATGATCGCCGTGCTTGACCTGCACGCCAAAGTCAACGATGCCGCACCCAGCCGCTACCAGGGCATGGACCGGTTCGACGCACGCAAGAAAATTGTGCAGGATCTCGAAGCGCTCGAACTACTGGAGGCAACCGAGCCGCATAAGCTGATGGTGCCGCGCTGCGAACGCACCAATCAGATCGTGGAGCCGATGCTCACGGATCAGTGGTTTGTCGCGATGAGCAAGCCGGGCCCGCAGGACTCGCCTTTGCGAGGCGCATCAATTGCTGAAAAATCACTGTCTGTGGTTGCCGATGGCAGCATTCGGTTCGTCCCCGAAAACTGGACCGCGACATATAACCACTGGCTGGAGAATATTCAGGACTGGTGTATCTCGCGCCAGCTCTGGTGGGGCCACCAGATTCCGGCCTGGTATCCGGCCGACCAGGATGGCCGGGCTATTCATGATGGGCGCCTCTATGTTGCCCGTGACGAAGCCGGTGCACGGGCGCAGGCCGACCAGGCCGGCTACACCGGTGCAATTGTTCGGGACGTCGATGTACTCGACACCTGGTTCTCCTCGGCGCTCGTACCGTTTTCCACCCTGGCCGACCCGGACCAACCCTTCGTCAATGGCCGCCCGGCGCTGAAGCCGGAGCTCGCCCAGTTCATGCCGTCTTCCGTGCTGGTCACCGGGTTCGACATCATCTTCTTCTGGGTGGCCAGAATGGTGATGATGACCACCACCTTCACCGACACCGTGCCGTTTCGGGAAGTCTATGTCCATGCCCTGGTGCGCGATTCCGAAGGCCAGAAAATGTCTAAGTCCAAGGGCAACACCCTGGACCCGATCGATTTGATTGATGGTGTTGATCTGGACACCTTGATTGGCAAGCGCACAACCGGACTGATGAACCCCAGAGATGCCCAGCGCATCGAAAAACGAACCCGCAAGGAATTTCCCGATGGCATTGCCGCCTACGGTGCCGACGCGCTGCGCTTCACGTTTGCCGCAATGGCAACGCCCGGACGCAATATCAACTTTGATCTGTCCCGCTGCGAAGGCTATCGCAACTTCTGCAACAAACTCTGGAATGCCTCACGGTTTGTCCTGATGAACTGCGAAGGGTCAGATTGTGGGCTGAATCCGCACGGCGCGGATCAATGTGGCGTCGCCGGCAAAGACGCCAAAGCAGAGATGTATCTGGTGTTCAGCCAGGCTGACCGCTGGATCACCTCTACTTTGCAACGGGTCGAGGGCGATGTCGAAAAACACCTGCTTGACTATCGCTTTGACCTGGCATCAAGAGCGGTTTACGAATTCATCTGGAACGAATTCTGTGACTGGTACCTCGAAATGGCCAAAGTCCAGCTAACCGACGCAACCCCGGCGGCCCAGCAACGTGCCACCCGCCGCACACTCTTGCGTGTTCTGGAAACCATCTTGCGAATGGCGCATCCGATCATGCCGTTTATCACCGAAGCGCTGTGGCAGGCTGTTGCGCCGCTGGCCCACCGGTACGGCGAGCGCGGCGAGCAAGTCGATTCCGGCACCGAACTGACTGCCGCCATTGCCAGCCAGAAATACTCTATTGCCACCCAGCGGTATCCGCAGGCCGAAACCGGCAAGATCGATCCAACCGCCGAAGCATGGGTCGCCGAGCTAAGATCACTGGTTGATGCCTGTCGCGCTCTGCGCGGGGAAATGGCCATTTCCCCCGGCAAGAAATTGCCGCTGATGGCGACGGGAAATGCGCCGAGGCTAAGCGAGTTTTCTCCATACCTGATGAGCCTGGCCCGACTGGAATCGGTTGAGATTGTCGATCAACTGCCAAGCGATTCAATAGCACCAGTACAAATCGTTGACAACAATCGCCTGATGCTGATGGTTGAAATCGACCGCGACGCCGAACTGGCGCGTTTGTCTAAAGAGGCAGCCCGTCTGGGCGGCGAAATCGCCAAGGCCAACGGTAAGCTGAGCAATGCCAGTTTTACCGAACGGGCCCCAGCGCAGGTTGTCGAACAGGAACGGGCACGCCTGCTCAAGTTCAAAGAAACGCTTGATCGGATCAACGAGCAACTCCAGAAACTGGAAAAATAAAACACCGGCGCCTCCCTACTTTTTCGCCCCCCGATTGCGGGGGATTGTTACAAATTATCTTATTGCGAAAAGAATTTGCCGGTCAGTATGCGGTTTTTTGTAAGCGACCTTGTCACAAGTCTAGAGTGACTACCCAAACCTTCAATCAGTTGTTAGGCTTGCGCCGCACAGGAAGGCCTTGAACGGGGAGTACGCAGAGCATTCGGCCATACCTGCCTGACACTAATAACGAAGAGCAAGTTGGCGATCACTCGTAACCCGACACCAATCATCCAGAGCCTGACCGGACAACGGGACCCGGCGATCGATGAATGCTGTGCGCTTTGCGCGTCCATCACCGATAGCCAGATCGTCGCGGTCAACCTGATGGACAACGCTACCCAATGGGTTGTCGGCGGTAAAGGGATCGAGCCGGGGTGCGTCGGGCCCCGGGCAGGCATTTGCGACCATGTCGTCAAGACAGGCGAGTTTGCCGAGGTCCCCGACCTGGCCGCCGAGACTCGATTCGATTGCCATTACCTGATTCAGAATTACCCCGAGATGCGCCGCTATGCGAGCGTCGTCTTGAACGTCAGTCACTCGCGCGTTGGCACGCTCAGTCTGTTGGGCAACCAAACCGGCTCCCTGACCCCCAGGCAACGGGAGAACCTGCAACACACTGCCCGCATCATCTCGGCCCTGCTGGAGCAACGCCGGGACTCTATCGAGCTGGACCAGACCCAGGCCCGGCTCCAGGATGTAGCGTTATGTACAGCGGATTGCTTCTGGGAGTGCGATGCGGACCTGGTCGTCACCTGGCATTCAGCCAATGCCGCTTCGCCGGGCCTGGAAGGCTGGCGCCCGACGGTTGGCGAAGCCATTCCGAGTGGCGTGATCTGTGACGACCTCGGCGACCCGGATCCAGCCGCGGCATCATTAGATGATGAGCTGTCGCGACACGCGATCCTCAGACCCACACTGATTCGACTGGAACGACCCAGCGGGCCCAACTGGCTATCAATTGCAGCCCGTCATGTGACCGATCAGTCCGGCCATTGCGTGGCGATACGTGGCAGCGTTCATGCGATGCGCGATATCGTTCAGATCAGACGAGCCGAAAGCGACCGTGACATGTTGCTCGCCCAGGTGGCGCGCTATGTCCCCGGTTTCTTTTTTCAACTGGAAGCCCGGAGTGCAGACGACGCCCAAATCACTTTTGCCAGTGACGGCCTGCACGCCTTGTGTGGGGTTGACTCCGAAGGAGTCAAGTCAGACTTTGACTCCTTTCTGAGCCGAATCCACTCCGATGACCTTAAATCAGTGGTTCGCTCACTGGAAGAGTCAGCCGCAACCCTCTCGCCGTGGCACGAGAAATTCCGCCTGATTATTCCCGGCCAGGACGAGCGGCGGCTCGTCGCCTATGCCACCCCGATTCGCCACAAAGGCGACTATGTCCGCTGGAACGGATTTGTCGCCGACGACAGCAATATGGAGAGACTGGAACAGGAAAAAATGGCCGCCGAGCAAGCCAGCGCCGCGAAATCTGAATTTCTGTCGCGGGTTAATCACGAGCTGAGAACGCCGCTTAACGGCGTACTAGGGTTTGCCCAACTGATGGCGACAGACCCGGCGAACCGGCTCGCGGCGATCCAGCTCGAACGACTACACCATATTGAGACCGCTGGTCTGCGCCTACTCGATCTGATCGACAACATGTTGAACCTGACCCGGCTTGAGCAGCGCGACAACTGGATTCAGCGCCAGGAAGTCAACCTGTCGAAAATCGTCTCGGAGTGTACGGCTCTTGCGCAGCCATTGGCCCATGACAAGTCGATTCAGTTACGCCTGAGCATGCCCTCTGAACCAACCATTGTTTTGGCTGACAACCATGCAGTGGCCCAGGTGATCGGTAATCTGATTGCTAATGCGGTTCATTACAGCGACCAGAACAGTCCGGTCTTTATTGCCGTGCAGGAAATCGGCAACCGATATTGTGTTTCCGTTATTGATCGCGGTCGCGGTCTTAGTGATGAAAAAGTCCGGATGTTGTTTCAGCCATTCAACCGCCTCGGCGCAGAAAACTCACCGGTTCGCGGCTTCGGCCTGGGGCTTAGCGTCTCCCAGGCCCTGGCCGAAACGATGGGCGCCCGGATAACCGTCAAGAGCACCCCCGGCAGGGGTTCCAGTTTCCGACTACACCTTGAAAAAGCGAGCACACCATCGGCTCAGGCTCAGGGATCGGCAATCCCCTCGTCAGGACTTGCCGCACCGGGCCGCCTGCCCCCGCAGGCCGCCAGGACGCCACAGTTGACAGATATCGACCCTCACGACCAAACGGATGGAGCCCATATTGTCTACGCCGAAGACGATCGGCTTAATGCCGTGCTGGTCACCGACGCCTTACAGCGTCGGCCCGGCTTCCTGGTTCATCATGTTGAAGACGGGGAAGTGGCATGGGAAACGCTACAACGACAACGACCAGACTTGTTGCTGGCCGATATCAATATGCCGAACATTGACGGCTATGAACTGATCTCGCGAATTCGTCGCGATCCGCTGCTGCGAGATCTGCCTTGTATCGCGATTTCCGCCGACGCAATGCCTGAACAGATCGAGGCCGGGCTCGCAGCGGGCTTTGACGCATACTGGCCCAAGCCGATCAATCTGTCGCAACTGACCGGCCGGGTAGAAAAAATTCTCAAACGCAAATCCCTTTTGTCGGAAATGGAAGAACTAAGCACCCCTACTGACTTCGGCAACTAGGCGTCATAGTCAGGCCTCGAACGCGTACTTTTGATTTTTGATCGCGCCTGCTTACCCTCTTGTCGGCGGCGTTTCGATGCCAGTGTCGGCCGGGTGGCTACCCGTACGCGCGGCGGCACTGCGGCAGCACTAACCAGGGCAGTCAGGCGAGTCATTGCATCCTCACGGTTCGCCTCCTGGGTCCGGTATCGCTGCGCCTTGATCACCAGAACCCCATCACGGGTCAGGCGCCGGTCAGCAGTCGCCAGCAAACGCTGCTTGACGGTCGCCGGCAGGCGAGATGCGGCAATATCGAATCGCAACTGCACCGCGCTGGCCACCTTGTTAACGTTCTGGCCGCCAGCGCCCTGTGCTCTGACAAAAGTTATCTGAACATCGTCAGGATGAATAAAAACTGAATTGGCCATAACCGGTCTGGAGACGTGCGACTAATCATTTAATGGCGACTATGGTAGCTTTCCCCGACGTAAACTAAAAAGGCGCTCAGACAGCGTTAGCCGATAGCCACCAAAGACGAGGCCTGAGGTAAGAGCCATGAAAAATAGCGGCGAGACAAATCAGTTCGAACACGATAATCAAGGCTCAAGGCAAACGACAAGCCGCCGGGGGTTTGTCGGTCAGTGCAGCGCTGGTCTGGCGATGGCGAGCGCGGCAGGACGCCTGCTGGCCAAAAGCCCTGCCCGAAGATTTCCGGCCGTCACGCTGACCAGCGAGGCCGGCCGGCCGCTGGAGTGTTCGGATCTCGACCCAAACCGGGAATACATTTTCCATTACCCATTCAAGTCAACACCATGTTTCCTGATCAACCTGGACAAGCCACTGGCCGGTGGTCAGACGCTTGATCGCCAGGATGGCTCCACTTACACCTGGCTGGGTGGCGTGGGTCCACAGCAATCCGTTGTTGCGTTTTCGGCAATTTGCGCGCACAAACTCAGCCACCCTTCTCCGGCGGTCAGTTTTATTGGCTACCGGGAACAGGCAGTTGGCTTTTATAACCAGAAAACCAAATTAGTCGAACAGCGCTCAAGCGTGATTCAATGCTGCTCCGAACACAGTCTGTATGACCCGGCCGCCGGCGCCAGAGTCTTGTCGGGACCAGCCCCGCAACCATTGGCAGCGATCGAGTTGCATGAACAGGACGGGCGTCTGACTGCAGTCGGCGTCTACGGTGGCGCGCTGTTCGAACGCTATTTCGAACAATTCGGAAACCGACTGATGATTCAGCATAAAGGCGAAAGCTATGCCGATGCGGTTGAGTCGGAATCAGTTGTCCTGCCGGGCGATGTTTACACCAGCAACCGGATTGAATGCAGTTAGAGACCCAGGCAGGACAGCTAAGCTAAGGATGGGTGGCGATCATTTGCGCGGGCGTTTTACCGCGAAAATCAGCCTGGCTCGGATCGGCTCCGGCTCGGACCAGCAACTGATAGAGTTCGCGGTGCCCGGCCGCGGCCGCCAGGTGTAGCGCGGTCTGGCCGCTGGTATTGATCAGGCCCAGTTCGGCCGCCCCGTGCCGCACAAGCAGGCGGGCCGCTTCCAACCGACCCAGGTTGCTGGCGCGCATCAGCGGCGTCCAGGCATAGACGTCGCGGGAATCAACCATTGCGCCGGCGTCGATCAGCAGGCGAATCGCGCGGGCATTCCCTTTGGCAGCCGCCATCGTCATGGCTGTCCAGCCGTTCGATGCGGCCTGATTCAACGGAACCTGGCGGGCCAGCAATTCGGCGACAATCTCCGGATCTCCTCGCCATGCGGCATACATCAGCGTTGACGCTCCTTTTATATTGGTTGCGCCCGGGTCGGCCCCGCCGGCGACCAGCAGCTTGAACACCTCGATGTTGCCGGCAGCAGCAGCGGCCATCAATGCTGTCTTGCCTTTCGGATTACGCACGTCAGTGGGCAGTCCGGCCTTTTGCCGCCTGCCAAACAACAACCCCAATCGCACCGCATCATTTTGCTCGATCGCCCGAATCCAGTCGCGACTGTCTGTCGGCTGGGCATCCACAGCACCGGGCTGCCCGGCCAATAACCAGAAACCGGCTGCCAGCAGCATAAGGAGTTTCACTTTTGCTCTTGCACGCATGACCTGATTATCGCCGATCCGACCCGTGCCCCCGCAAGCGCTCACAACATGCCAGAATCCCGAATCGAACCGAAGGACGCCTTCAGGGGACAAGCTTGACTGAACCGACGCCTGAGACACGTGGCGCACCAATGACTGATTTGTCAGAGCAGCAGCGCAGAATTGCGGTCACCGTCATCATGCAATGCACGCCGACTCCTGACCATCGATGGGTCAGTGAGAAGCGAGAAATTCTCGCGGTCATTCCGCGCGGACATTATCAACCCCCCGCCGGGGGCGCAGCAGTCGAAAACACCGGAGCGCAACGGCTGATTCGCTACGACACGCTGGAAATTCCCTTGTACATTGACGAAGTCGATAGCTACTACCTGAACATCTCAACCAAAACACCGCGCACGTTTGTGATTCTCGATCAGAATGATGAGAGCGGCGAACTTGAGCCCTTGCTCGTCACCGTGAGCGCAGACCTTGCCGCGTCTTACGAATCCGTTGACCATCCGATTGAAGTGGTCGAGATGGACCCGCATTTCTATCCGGTTGTTGAAGCGTTTGTCCTGACCCATCACATCCCCGAGAAACTGGTCAAACGCAAACGCAAAAACTGGAGCGAGACATGAACGAATCGCAAAAACCCGGTTTTATTGGCCGCTGGTCAAAAAGAAAATCACAGGCCCGCCAACCAGCAATCACTGAAGCCGAGGCACAAACCGAGCAGCCCGCCCCGCTGCCCGAGCAGCCGGCGCCCGTCGCCAAGGCACCCGCCGAACCGGTCCCTCCGATTGAGTCACTCACCGAAGACTCTAGCTATGAACGCTTTATGCAACCAGACATCAGCGCGGATTTACGCCGTCTCGCATTGAAAAAACTGTTCAAGGCGCCAGTATTCGGTATACGGGACGGGCTGGATGACTACGATGATGATTTCACCACTTTCGAGGCACTCGGCAATATTGTGACTGCCGACATGAAGTTTCATCAGGAGCGCAAAGAACTACTGGCTCAGGAAAAAGCGGCGCAGGAACACCTCGACGCCGAACGACTCGATGCCGAACAACAGCTGGCGGCCGAACAACAGCTGGCGCCCGAACCATCCGAAGCCCGGCCCGAAAATGAAACACCGGAAACCCATCGGTCCGCGGAGCAGTACGCCTCCGCCAACGACGCCCCCCTGATCACCATACCGCTCAAACCCACCGACCCATTCGAGCCAGCCCCGCCGATCCTGGCATCAGATCGCACCGGGCTGAGTGTTCGGGCGGTAGACGTTGACCAGACCCCGAACGCCAAGGAATCCTGATGCCCGACCCAGCAACAACTACGCCGAAACAGGCAGCGCTTGCCGCCGCCGAAACCATTGTTCCGGAGCCGACCGGACTGGTCGAATACCGATCAGAAGGCCGGTTGCTGATTATTGGCACGAGCGAGACAGTCAGCGCGGCACTGCCCCTGCTGGACGACACGCTGAAACCACGATGCTTGCTCACCGAAGCAACCGACACCCCGCCGGAAGACATTGCATTCGAGACCTCCCCTCGCGATGAAATCACCGTCTCCGGATATATGGGGGCGTTCGAGGTAACCAGCCGGGCCGGCACTTATGCCTGTGATCTGGTTCTGGATCTCGAGGAACCGCCACGCCTGAATGCCGCGTTGCCCCCACCAGGATACTTCGCTCCTGCTCGAATCTCACAAAAGCTTGTCGATTCAGCCAATCAACTCAACGAACTGGTCGGCCGTTTTGAGAAACCGCAGTATTTCAAATTACGCACCGACATCTGTGCGCACGGCGCCAGTGAATTGCCCGGATGCCGCCGTTGCCTGGACGCTTGCCCGGCCGAAGCCATTTTCTCGATCGGCGATAAAGTCGAGGTAAACCCCTACCTCTGCCAGGGTGGCGGAGTCTGTGCCACCGTCTGCCCGACCGGCGCGATCAGCTACGCCTACCCGTCCGTCGGCGACAACCTCGACCGGGTCCGGCGTATGCTGCGCGCTTTTGGCGAGGCCGGCGCCGGGCGACCGGCACTGGTTTTGCATACCGAAGCCTTTGACGTGACCGCACTCGCTGACGACGAGCTGCCGCTGTGCCTGGAAGAACTTGCCAGCGTCGGACTGGAGCTGTGGCTTTCGGCATTGGCATTTGGTGCCCGGCAAGTCCTGCTGGTCCGCGATGCCGGCATTAGCGATGTCGTCTTACAGGCACTACAAGAGCAACGTCGGATCGCCAACGCCATCCTTGACGGCCTCGAGCTGAGCGCTGCCGTGCAATGGTATGGCGCGGAGCAACATCAACCGATGCCGGTGATAAAACCGGCGACTTTCGGTGCGGGCAGCGGCGGCAAGCGGGAAATTCTGTTCGCCGCTCTGGACCACCTGGTCGAACAGAAATCGGCGCCCGCCGACCTGATTTCGCTGCCACCAGGCGCACCGCTGGGCACGGTCAAGGTCGACGACGGCTGCACACTTTGCATGGCTTGCGCCTCAGTCTGTCCCGCCAAGGCGCTGGCCGACGGTGATGGCGTCCCCGCGTTGCGATTCTACGAAGCCAACTGCGTGCAATGCGGGCTTTGCGAAACTGCCTGCCCCGAAAAAGTCATCAGACTCGAACCGCGGCTGATGACTCAATCAGCCAGGCGATTGAAAGCGGTCGTGCTGAACGAAGAAGCACCGTTTAATTGTGTGCGGTGCAGCAAACCATTTGCAACCCTGTCTGTGATCAACAAAATGACCGCCCAGCTCTCGAGCCACTCGATGTTTCAGGATGAGGCATCACTGAACCGGCTGAAAATGTGCGGCGACTGCAGGGTGCTCGATATGATGAAAGAAGACGCGTGAAGACCCTTCGCTGCGGGTCAGCTTATGCAGACGGGTGCAAAGGATTGGGCTACACTGAGCGACGCGTAGAACTATTACAAATCACCCATCGCTGTATCTGGGTCAGGAGCTGTCTCGGCTATGCCGGTTGAGTCAAACCAAACACCAGAAGTAGTCCGTTCGCCTGCTCAGCAATCAGCGGCCGAAACAGCGACGGTCATGCCGCCACTCGGGACTGATCAGAAACTACGGATTGGTGCGTACACATTGCTGGCTTCACTGCTTCGCGATGCACCCGACGACGCCCTGCTTGAGTACCTGCAAGACACCGGACGCGATGCCACGGCCGACGACGACATTGGTCAGGCCATGCTGAGTCTGGCTGGCGCGGCACAAACGGCTGACGCGGCTCAAACCAATGAAGAGTTCCACGACTTGTTCATCGGCATCGGACGCGGCGAGCTGGTGCCGTTCGGGTCCTGGTACCTGACGGGTTTTCTGATGGAAAAACCGCTCAGCCTGTTGCGCACCGACCTGCAGGCGCTCGGCTTTGAACGCCAGCCCGACGTGACTGAGCCTGAAGACCATGTTGCCGCGCTCGCCGAAGTCATGGCCATGCTGATTAGTGACAACGTCAGCCATCAAACCCAACAAGATTTTTTCGAGAAGCATCTGAGCGCCTGGATGGGCCGCTTCTTCACAGATTTGCAAAATGCCGGATCAGCTTCGTTTTACCGCGCAGTCGGCCAGTTCGGCGACGCTCTTATCAAATTGGAAAGCCGCTACTTTTCAATGCGGCTGTAACTCGTTTCGGGAGAGTCAAGATGAAAAAATCCAAGCCATTCCAATCGGATCGGCGTCGCGCTTTGCGTGGTCTCGCCACTTCGCCAGCGCTGGCTGCCGGCGCCGCGGCTGTAGTTTCCGGTAGCGCAAGTGCCGAACCCGTCGCTGATCCAACCCCCGAGGTCACCGCTGACAAGGGTTACCAGGAAACCAAGCATGTCCGCGACTACTACCGTACCGCCTCTTTCTAATTTCTGCCCACCCAGCTTGAGGAGTCACCGATGAAAATCCGCCGAATCAGCAGCGACCCGAACGCCGAAGTGGTGCGCGAATCGTTAACCGGCCGTAGTGTCAACCGCCGGACGTTTATGCGTCATTCCGGTCTCGCGGCAGGAGGTGCCGCGCTGACCTCACTGGCCGCGGCCCCAGGCATGATGCGAAAAGCCCAGGCGGCCAAAACCGACCGTACCGGCGAAATCAAAACAGTCCGCTCGGTTTGTACCCACTGCTCGGTCGGCTGCGGCATTTACGCCGAAGTTCAGAACGGCGTCTGGACCGGCCAGGAGCCCGCATTCGACCACCCGTTCAATCTTGGCGCGCATTGCGCCAAAGGCGCGGCGGTCCGCGAACACGGTCACGGTGAGCGACGCCTCAAATACCCGATGAAAATGGTCGGTGGCAAGTGGCAAAAACTGAGCTGGGAAGACGCCATCAATGAAATCGGTGACAAGCTCGCGGAAATCCGCGAGAAAAGCGGCCCCGATTCCGTGTTCTGGCTGGGCTCAGCCAAGTTCAACAATGAACAGGCCTATCTGTTCCGCAAGTTTGCTGCCTTCTGGGGAACCAACAACGTCGATCACCAGGCACGTATCTGTCACTCGACAACAGTGGCGGGCGTAGCGAACACCTGGGGTTACGGTGCGATGACCAACTCGTACAACGACATTCATAACTCCAAGTCAATCCTGGTTATTGGCGGCAACCCGGCGGAAGCTCATCCGGTATCGCTGCAGCACATTTTCCGTGCCAAGGAAGCCGGCGCAAAAATGGTCGTGCTTGATCCCCGTCGCACACGCACCGCCGTCCACTCCGACCATTACGTCCGCATCCGCCCAGGTACCGATGTCGCAGTCGTCTGGGGCATGTTGTGGCATATCTTTGAAAACAACTGGCAGGACGACACTTTCATCCAGCAACGAGTTTACGGCATGGATGAAATCAAGGCCGAGGTCGCCAAGTGGACCCCTGAAGAAGTCGAGAAAGTCGCCGGCGTTGACAAGGACACCTGTTACCAGGCTGCCAAGCTCATGGCAGAGCACCGCCCGGGCACGTTCATCTGGTGCATGGGTGGCACGCAACACACCAACGGCAACAACAATACCCGGGCCTATTGTGTCTTTCAGCTCGCACTCGGCAATATGGGCGTCTCCGGGGGCGGCACGAATATTTTCCGGGGCCATGACAACGTACAGGGCGCAACCGACCTTGGTGTTCTGGCTAACACACTACCCGGCTACTACGGCCTCTCAGGGGGCGCCTGGAAGCATTGGTCGCGGGTTTGGGGCGTCGAATACGACTACATGAAAGCGCGCTTTGACGATGGCAGCTACGAGCAGTCGAAAGGTAAAGACGTGCCCATCATGAACACCAAGGGCATTCCAGTCTCACGCTGGATTGACGGTGTCCTGGAAGACGCAGACAACATCGCCCAGAAAGACCAGTTCAAGGCGGCATTCATGTGGGGGCATGCTCCCAATTCGCAAACACGCGGCGTCGAACAGAAAAAGGCGATGGAATCGCTCGAAATGCTGGTCGTGGTCGATCCCTATCCGACAGTCACTGCCGTCATGCAAGACCGCTCCGACGGCGTCTACCTGCTACCGGCCTGCACCCAGTTTGAAACCTACGGATCGGTCACCGCTTCGAACCGCTCGATTCAATGGCGCGACAAAGTCATTGAACCGCTGTTTGAGTCAAAACCCGACCACGAGATCATGTATCTGCTGGCTAAGAAAATCGGTGTGGCCGACGAGATGTTCAAGAACATCAAAGTGGACAATAACCAGCCTCTGATCGAAGACATCACCCGCGAGTTCAATAGCGGCATGTGGACGATCGGCTACACCGGCCAGAGCCCGGAGCGCCTGAAAGAGCACCAGCAGAACTGGCACACTTTCAACACCACCACGCTTAAGGGTGAAGGTGGCCCGGGCGACGGTGACTACTACGGCATGCCATGGCCTTGCTGGGGAACAGCCGAACACAAACACCCCGGCACCCCGAACCTCTACGACATGAGTAAGCCGGTTGCCGAAGGCGGCCTGACCTTCCGCGCCAGATTCGGCGTCGAACGCAACGGCACAAATCTGCTGGCCGAAGGGGCATATAGCAAAGGGTCTGAAATCGAAGACGGATACCCGGAATTTACCGCCGATATGCTCAAGAAACTGGGCTGGTGGGAAGATCTGAGCGCTGAGGAGCAGGCCGCAGCCGAAGGCAAGAACTGGAAAACCGACCTGTCCGGCGGCATTCAGCGGGTCGCCATCAAACACGGCTGCGCGCCATTCGGTAACGCCAAGGCGCGTGCGGTTGTCTGGACCTTCCCCGACCCGGTGCCGATTCACCGCGAGCCACTCTATACAAACCGTCGCGATCTGGTCGCTAAATACCCGACCTATGAAGACCGCAAGAGCTTCTGGCGCCTGCCTACCCGCTACAAGTCCATTCAGGACCAGGACTTCTCCAAGGACTTCCCGCTGATCATCACCTCCGGGCGACTGGTCGAATACGAAGGAGGCGGAGACGAATCCCGTTCCAACCCCTGGCTGGCTGAACTTCAACAAGACATGTTTGTGGAGATCAATCCGACCGACGCCAACAATGCCGGCATCAAGAACGACCAGATGGTCTGGATTGAAGGCCCGGAAGGCAGCAAGATCAAAGTCAAGGCAATGGTCACAAACCGGGTAGACCCAGGCGTCGTGTTCTCGCCGTTCCACTTTGGCGGTCACTTCCAGGGCAAAGACTTGCGCGATAAATACCCCGCCGGATCTGACCCCTATGTCCTGGGCGAGGCAGTCAATACCGTGATGACTTACGGTTACGACTCGGTTACCCAGATGCAGGAATCCAAAGTATCACTATGCCGCGTCGTCGCAGCCTGATCCACTCGGAACCCATAAGGAGACATTGAAATGGCTAGAATGAAATTCCTTTGCGACGCCGAGCGTTGTATTGAATGCAATGGCTGCGTCACTGCCTGTAAAAACGAGCACGAAGTTCCCTGGGGCGTTAACCGTCGCCGGGTCGTGACGCTGGACGACGGCAAAGCAGGCGAAAAATCGATCTCAGTCGCCTGTATGCACTGTACTGACGCACCATGCGCAGCGGTATGCCCGGTCGACTGCTTCTACACCACCGCTGACGGCGTCGTGTTGCACGACAAAGATCAGTGTATTGGCTGCGGGTACTGTTTTTACGCCTGTCCGTTTGGCGCACCGCAATACCCCCAGGCAGAGGCTTTCGGTGTTCGCGGCAAGATGGACAAGTGCACCTTCTGCGCGGGCGGCCCGGAAGCCGATGGCTCGGCTGACGAGTTCACCAAGTACGGCGCCAATCGACTCTCGGAAGGGAAATTGCCACTGTGCGCCGAGATGTGTTCAACCAAGGCCTTGCTGGGTGGTGACGGTGATCAGATTGCCGATCTTTACCGCGAACGAATTCTGCGTCGCGGTGGACGCCCACAAACCTGGGGCTGGACCAAAGCCTACGGAACCTGATCGGAGACCCTGACCATGCGTATCTTCATATCGCTGGCTTTGGGTCTGCTGGTTGTCGCAGGCCTGGCCGGCTGCGACGATCCGAAAGCCAAGGTACAGCTTCACGAGGCCGGCAAATATCTCGGCAAGGTCGATCCATTACTAGAAAAATCTAAAAACGGAGCGAATGACAAAGCACTGCAGGAACGCTTTGCCCAGATTCAACGCGACCGTTAACCGGGGAATTTTCATGAAAAAATTTCTAATGCTGATCGGCTCCATCCTGACAGTTGTGGCTTTGTCACTGGCGCTGCCCTTTGCCGGTTTGCTGGTGACCGGCCCGGCCAATGCTCAGAATCAAAGTGCGGAGCAAGCCATCACGGATGCCCAGAAGGGCTTTGGCAGTGACGTTAATCCGCGCTCCAATTTCTGGCGAGCGGTACGCGAGGGTAATGCGGGCACCAGCCAGGTCAAAAGCACCGACGCCAACATTCTTATCAATGGCACAGGCCAGAACTGGCGCGCTATTCGCAACGGTCCGGTTTTTTACTGGGGCTGGATAGCTTTTGCGACCGTTGCAGTAGTCTTGCTATTGTTCTGGCTGCTACGCGGGCGGGTCAAGCTCACAGACGGCATGAGTGGCGTCAAAGTCAAACGCTGGGGTGGTTTCTCCCGCCTGCTGCACTGGGTAACGGCCATCTGTTTTATCTTGTTGTCGGCCACCGGGCTAAGCCTGTTCTATGGCAAGGCAATCATGATTCCCTTGCTGGGGAAAGACGCCTTCTCAGCATGGGCACTGATTGCGAAGAACATCCATAACTATGTCGGTCCGGTATTTGCAGCCACGCTGATCCTGTTTCTGCTGATTCTGCTAAAAGACAATATCCCCAACGGCACCGACATCAAATGGTTCCTGAAAGGGGGTGGCATCTTCGGCAAGAACCACCCTTCAGCCGGACGTATGAATGGCGGAGAAAAAGCCTGGTTCTGGTTGCTGGCGATCGTCGGTGGCGCAGTAGTGTTCTCCGGGCTCGCGGTTAACTTCCTGGTTGATCTTACCCGTGAGCAATCTCAACTGGCGATGGGTATTCACGCAATTGGCTCCCTGGTCGTAATGGTCGTCGCGATAGGGCATATTTACATTGGCACCGTTGGCACCGAGGGGGCACTGGAAGGCATGACGACTGGCGATGTCGATCTTAACTGGGCCAGGCAACACCACGACTTGTGGCTCGAACAGGTTCAAAACAAAGCAGAGTCGCAAAACTCTTCGGCCGAGCCGCCGCCCCGTGGGGCTGCCGCGGCCGTCGGCGACTAGCCCGCCAGCCCTGTATGCTTAAGCCCCCTCTCAGCTTCTGCGAGGGGGCTTTTTACATAAGAGACACGAACAGATGAACAAACCGACAACAATTTCCCCCGAGCAGGTCAAAACCTACCAGGAACGCGGTTACCTGGTTGTTCCTGATGTCTTGTCGGCGCAGGAGCTAGCTGCTTTGCGCGCCGAACTGGCAGAGGTTGTAGCCGGCGCGGCGACGGTCACTGAAAACGATGACGTCTACGACCTCGAAGATTCGCACCGACCTGATGCACCTAGGGTTCGGCGTATCAAGGCGCCTCATGCTGTCATGAGCAGTGTCGCCTCGTTGGTTCGCCACCCTGCCCTGACCGAGATTCTGACCCGGCTGATTGGGCCGGGCATTCGCTTTCAGACCAGCAAACTGAACATGAAATCGGCGGGCGATGGCGCTGCAGTTGAGTGGCATCAGGATTGGGCGTTCTACCCTCACACGAATGATGATCTGCTTGCGGTTGGCATCATGCTTGACGACGTGGATCAAACCAACGGAGCGATGCAAGTCATTCCGGGCAGCCATAAAGGCCCGGTTTACGATCATCATTCCAAGGGGTATTTCTGCGGAGCGATCGACCCTGTAACCAGCGGAATCGATTTCTCAAAAGCCGAATCATTGACCGGCAAAGCTGGTTCAGTCACGTTTCATCATGTCCGTGCCGTACACGGATCTGCCCCAAACCGATCAGACAGATCACGCAACTTCCTGCTGTTTCAATACACCGCGGTTGACGCTTTTCCGTTGGTTCAAACGGTCTCAGATGTCGCCCAATACGACCGCATGATTGTCGCCGGCGAACCGACTATCGAGCCACGGGTCACGGCAGTACCCGTCAGAATGCCCTTGCCTCCGGCACCAGACCAGGGATCAATCTACGAGAACCAGAGGAATCTGTCGAACCGGTTTTTTGACTAAGCCAGTGCAATTCGCAGCGAACGCCTAAGCGCCGCGTCGTCGAGCCCCTGGTAGCGCAACCCGGCATGCAGGCACATTTCTTCCAGCCTTGACCGCTCCGCGGATTCAATGCCCAGCGTGCGGGCGTGCCGCAGTAAGTCAGGGTTTTGCTTGAGGTCTGCACCAGCCATTGCAAACGGTAACACCATCTGTGAGCCCATAGATCGCTCCTGATTCAAATCGTGGATCACTCATCGTGAAACCTGGCTGGTTCCGAGGGTGTGATCTTCGTCACAAAGCCTCTTTTCGATAACCCCCGGCGTCACCAACGGTCGGATACGCCGCACCAGTGGTCGAACCGGCTTCACAGCAATCAAGTTCCCGCCGGGTTCGCCGATACCTCTTGAGCGCACCGCTCGCAAGTTGACGAGAGACAAGCGCTCACCAGAGTGATTTTGGCGACATGGGTTATAAGAAAATCAGACTGAATCTCACGCATTACGGCATCCTGATCGCTATGGTGTCGGTGCTGGCACATCCACTGCCAGCAATGGCTTTCGCTCGCTCGACTGCGCCGGGCAAACCGGCAATAGCCCCCCCACTGCCGACGGTGTCCGCTGACAAGAGCGATTCGAATGCACAGATTATCTGGCCACCGCTTGATCAGCCGATTGATTTCCGGGGAGCCTACCGGGATCGGCTGGCAACCGCACGCAGTGTGCCATCTCGCGCTGCCGCCAAACCAGGCGAACTCTCCGACACGGATTGTGCGGCAGCCGGCGCGTTTATCCTGGCCGGCGCGCGGGCGCGCGACCGGGGAGTTTCGGCGAAATCTTTTATGACTCGGCTAAGAGCAGATTTGTTGAAACTGGGGGCCGAACCGCCGGACACGCGCTGGTTTCTGCACACGGAAGCCGAAGCCAGCCTGTTGCACTCAGCCGCGCGCGACATTTTTTCGAGACCCACTGCGCCGGCCACACACTATCGCGAATTTCTCGCCCAGTGTGAAGCCGGCCGGCGCAGCGCTGTTAGCGACTCGCGCCGCTGATTGCCGCCCAGACTTTTGCCGGCGTGTAAGGCATGTCCAGTGGCGCAATACCCAATGGTTCCAGGGCATTCATCATCGCGTTTGACAGTGCTGGCAGCGACCCGGAACAACCGGATTCACCCACACCTTTTGCTCCCAGCTCATTGAGTTGCGTCGGCACCAGCTCCCAGTCGCAAGTCATGTTCTGAATTGAACCGGCCCGGGGCATCGCATAGTCCATGAAACTACCCGACAACAACTGGCTGGTTTCCGGGTCATAGACGATTTGCTCGGTAAAAGCCTGACCGTACCCCTGCACCACGCCACCATGGACCTGGCCTTTGACCAGCGCTGGCGACACCACATGGCCCAGATCATCAACCGAGACATAGTTGACCACTTCAGTAGTCCCGGTTAGCGGATCAATTTCAATTTCGGCAAGATGGCATCCATTGGGGAAATTGGCCCCTGTGGAGGTCTCGGCCTCACTGTCGAGCGGGTTCGCTCCAGTTGCGTCACGACCTAGTTGTGCCGCCAGAGTCAGCACATCAATCGACTTGCCGGCTGAACAGGTGAGACTGCCATCGACGAACTTGACCTCGTCCACGGCCACCCCCAGCACCGAAGCCGCCTGTTCGGTCGCCTTGGCCAAGACGTTAGCCACCAGATTCTTAAACGCCGAGCCGGTTCCGTAAAGCGACCTGGATCCGCCGGTGCCGTTACCAATCAGCGAGAGTTTCGGATCGCCGGCTTTATAGGTAATCAGCGTTGGATCGATACCGAGCCCGTCGCCGACTATCTGCGCGAAACTGGTTTCATGGCCCTGGCCGGACGAACCACTGACCGCATTCAGGATGAGTCGGCCGTCCTCGGTAAACTGGCAGGACACCTGGTCTTTCGGTGCCCCGCCGGCACCAGACTTTTCCAGATAACAACCAAAGCCGATACCGCGCAGACGGTTACGCCCCGCAGCTTCTGCACGCCGCGATTCAAACTGATCAAATCCGGCCAGACTGAGTGTCTTGTTCATGACGGCGTGAAAGTTGCCGCAGTCGTAAACAGTGCCAGTCGCTGTTGTGTAGGGGAATCCATCCTGGGCGACGAAATTCTGTCGTCTGAATTCGACCCGGTCCAGACCATGCTCCAGCGCACAATGATCCATCAGGCGTTCAATGGCAAATGCAATGTCCGGTCGCCCCGCACCGCGATAAGCCGACACCGGCAAGGTGTTGGTGTAAATCAGGCGAGACTGCATATACAACGCGGGAACGTCGTATACGCCCCCCATAGTGACCGACAGATTGTTGGTACCGATAAAGCCACCAAAGTAGCAGTTAAAAGCGCCGAGATCGACCTCATCATTAAAGCGGATCGCGGTAATCCGGTTGTGTTGATCAAGCGCGACCGAGCCTTCCAGGGTCAGCGAACGACCATGCCACTCGCCTGTAAACAACTCGGAACGGCTACCAACCCATTTAACCGGCTTACCCAGTTGCCGACTGGCCAGCACCGCCAGCACCTGCTCCGGATAAGTGCTTCCGCGCAAACCAAACGAGCCACCCACATCCTGAGCCACTACTTCAATCTGCTCAGGTGTTGATTTGGTCACCGCACACAGCGAAGCGCGCATCCCCAACATGCCCTGGGTTGGCGTATAGACGGTTGTCTTGTCGGTGGCTGCGTCAAATGATGCGAGGCAGGCTCGCGGCTCCATCGGCGCGCCATACAGGCGTTGACTGACAATGCGTAGCGTGGAAGTCTTGGCTGCACTGGCAAATGCCTGATCGACTGCAGATTTGTCTCCGGCTTCATAGATCAGAGAGGTGTTTTCCGGAATGTGATCATGTACCTGAGGCGCGCCCGGCTTGAATGCATCCGCCGCAACACTGACCGCCGGCAACTCCTCGTAATCAACAAAAACCTGTTCAGCCGCGTCACGCGCTGCCATGGCGGTCTCGGCAATGACCATGGCCACAGGCTGGCCGACATAACTGACTTTGTCTGCCGCCAGAACCGGCTGGGCGGCTTTGAGCTGGGTCATGCCGTCTTTGCCTTTGATGTCAGGGCCGGAAGGAATAGACCCGAACCCTGCTTTCTCAACATCGGCCGCGGTCAGGATCAGTTTGACTCCGGGCTGACTCGCAGCATCATCGATATCAATACTGAGAATCTTTGCGCTGGCGCGATCCGAGCGTACCAGTGCAGCATGCAACTGACCGGGCAGAGACCAGTCCGCGGTGAATCGTCCATGCCCGGAAATCAGGCGCTGATCTTCATGTCGCATAAGACTCATGATTGGCTCCGCATAACTTCTGCCGCTTCCAGAACAGCGGCCTCGATGTTGACGTAACCTGTGCAACGACACAGGTTTCCGGCCAGGCCTTCACGGATCTGTTCAAGGCTGGGATCGGGATTGTGTTTCAGCAGATCGGTCGCTGCCATGATCATGCCAGGCGTACAGAAACCGCACTGCAAGCCGTGGCAGTTCGAAAATGCCACCTGCACCGGGTGCAATACCCCATCACTGCCTGCAAGCCCTTCAATCGTGGTGATGTCGCCGCCCTCGGCCTGCACCGCGAGCATCGAACAGGATTTGACCGCGGCACCGTCGAGATGAACCGTGCAGCATCCGCACTGGCTGGTATCGCAACCGACGTGGGTTCCAGTCATGCCCAGTGAATCCCGCAGAGCGTCAGCCAGCAGGGTGCGGTCTTCGACGTTGACAGTGCTCGATTTGCCATTAACGGTGAATTTGATTTCGCGCATTAGTTCGCCTCTATTTGTTCAACGGCACGTGAGGCCATCAGCTGGATAAGGTGCGCTCGGTATTCAGCGGGCGCATGCATATCGGCATTGAGACCTTCGGCCGGATAAGCCAGTCCGTCCAGAGCGCTGGCCGTAAACGACTTATCAAGTGCGGCCTCGGCCTCAGTCCAGCGAAAGACGCTGTTGCCGGCGCCGGTAACCGCCACCCGCACGCCCTCTTTGAATTGAGCGACAAACACACCGGTCATGGCATAGCCCGAAGCCGGATGATGGAACTTGGCATAAGCGGCGCGCTGCGGCAGAGCAAAACGGACTTGCAGAATCAGTTCGTCTGGTTCGAGCGCGGTAGTGAACATGCCTTGGAAAAAATCGTCAGCCGCAATTTCGCGGGAATTGGTTTTGACTGAAGCATTGAGCGCCAGAACCGCCGACGGATAATCCGCCGCCGGATCATTGTTGGCCAGCGATCCGCCCAGAGTACCCCGCACTCTTACCTGCGGATCGCCGATGCCGTTCGCCAGTGCCGCCAGAGCCGGTAAAGCCTGCAATATCGGGGGGCTGGTCGCAACCATTCTGTGGGTGACCGCAGCGCCAACCACAACTGCCTCTGCGGATACCGTTATGCCCCCAAGTTCGGGTAACTGGTTGATATCCAGTAGCTGACTTGGAGCGGCAAGCCGGTGCTTCATTGATGGAATCAATGTCATGCCGCCAGCGACAACTTTTGCGTCAGTGTCTGCGGCTAATACTTGTAGCGCCTCGGACAGAGAGCCCGGGCGCTGATAGCGAAATGGATACATATTGGATCTCCTGTGCGGTGAGAATACCACTGCACAGAGAACCCGGTATTACCTGTCAGTCCAGATCTATGCGTGATGCCAGCGCCGATGCAAGGCTCGCAAACTATCCAGTGTCACAAGCCTTGATCGAGCCGATGAGAAACCCGTCAAATGGTTAAGATCAACACAGGTCAGTGACGCATCATCGAATTCTTCATGTGAAAAATAAACACTCGGCGTCACCAGCGTACACAGTCCGGCCGCTCTGGCGGCGGCAAGACCGTTGGGCGAATCCTCAATGGCCAGAGCATCCTGAGAGCTGCATTGCAGGCGGCTTAGCGCTTCCAGATAAGCCTGCGGATCCGGCTTCTTGCGTGGCGCGTCTTCGGCACAAACGACCGCTGCAAAACGACCGGCCCAGTTCGGGTCGAACATCCGGCTCAACAAGGCATCGACATTCGTCGCACTGGTTGTCGTGACGATCGCCTGTGCCACCTTGGCCTGCTGACAAGCGGTCATCAGACGCAACACGCCGGGACGTACCGCCAGCCGACCCTTGTCGAGCAGGTCCCGATACAATTCGTTCTTCCGGGTATGGATCGAGCACGCCAATTGGTACTGGTCGGTTTGAGTCAGGTTACGCGGCCATTGCCCGGCAAACGTCTGGCCGTCCTGGTGCATATCGGCCAGGAGTCGCTCCAGGCCACCGGCAACAGCGAGTAACTCGCCATAATGTTGGGCATCCCAGCGGCGGGCAATACCGTGCTCACGCATTGCCTCGTTAAAAGCGACCCGGTGCCCGTCGCGTTCAGTCTCCGCGATTGTGCCGTCTACATCCCAAAGAACGGCGTGCAGCGTCATCACTCGCTCCTGATCAGGCCGTTGCTGTCTGACTGAGCACACTGGCGGCCAAGTCAGCCAGTCGCTCGGCGCTCAGATCAAAATGCGCCATCAATTGTGGGCCGGGGCCAGACTCACCAAAGCGATCAATGCCAATCGCGGCAACACAGCCAAACTGCGACCACCACCGGGATACGCCGGCCTCGATTCCCACCCGTGCAATACCATCAGGCAACACGGATTGCCGATACTGCGGCGACTGTGATTCAAACCGGCTGACACACGGCATAGACACCACGCGCGCGCTGATTCCCTGTTCGCTCAGTATCGCGTGGGCGGCAATTGCCAGCTCCACTTCGGAACCCGTCGCCATCAACACGACCGACGGCAACTCGCTATCCACCAATACATAAGCGCCTTTGGCGATGTCCGCCAGTTGCCCGGCATTGCGTGGCTGGGGCTGCGTCGCCTGTCGGGTCAGCAGCAATGCTGAAGGTCCGGTTTTTCTGGTAACCGCTTCAACCCACGCGACCGCGGTTTCAGCCGTATCGCAAGGGCGCCAGACATCCAGATTCGGGATCAGGCGCAACGCCGCTGCGTGCTCTACCGGCTGATGAGTCGGCCCGTCTTCGCCAAGACCAACCGAGTCATGGGTAAACACATGGACCACGGCGATATTCATCAGCGCAGCCATCCGAATCGCATTGCGACTGTAGTCGCTAAAGGTCAAAAAAGTCCCGCCGTAGGGGATGATTGAACCGTGTAACGACATACCGTTCATGATCGCCGCCATACCAAACTCGCGAACCCCGTAGTTGATGTGTCGGCCCCCGGTCTGACCAGCGCGAACCGCTGATGCGCCAGGGAAGTCAGTCAGGTTGGAACCCGTCAGGTCGGCGCTGCCGCCGATCAATTCGGGCAGCACTGGCCCCAGTTCTTTCAAGACGTTCTGAGAGGCTTTGCGAGTTGCCACCGCGCTTGCCTCTGCCGCCATTTTTTCCGGCAAGCCAGCCAGCAGCATCCGCTGCTCGGTGGTGAAGTCAGCATACTGCCGGCGCAAAAACTCGGCGGCCAACTCAGGATAAGCGACCTCGTAAGCTGCAAACCGTTCACCCCAGGCCTGCTCGCGGGCGGACCCCTTGTCTTTCGCCAGCCAGGCCTGTCTGATCTGCGAAGGAATCTCGAACGGCCCGGCGCCCCACCCGATCGCGTCACGCGTTAGCGCGATCTCGTCCGGGCCGAGCGGCTCGCCGTGCGCCTTGGCAGTCCCTTCTCGGTTCGGAGAACCCTTCCCGATTTTCGTGCGGCAGATAATCAGACTGGGTTGAACCGGATCAGCCTTGGCGGTTTCGATCGCACCGTCTATAGCCTCGACATCATGGCCATCAACCGGACCAAGCACCTGCCATCCGCAGGCCTTGAACCGGGCGGCCGTGTCGTCAGCAAACCAGTCTTGTACCGGCCCATCAATCGAGATGCCGTTGTCGTCATATAGAGCAATCAGCTTGCCCAGCCTTAAGGTCCCGGCCAGCGACACCACCTCGTGACTGATGCCTTCCATCAGACAACCATCACCGAGAAAGACATAGGTATTGTGATCAACGATCTGATGATCAACCCGGTTGAAATGATCGCCCAGCAGTTTTTCGGCCAGCGCCAGTCCCACCGCATTGCCCAGCCCCTGCCCGAGCGGGCCAGTGGTGGTCTCCACCCCGGGCGTCACGCCGACCTCCGGATGGCCTGGTGTCTTGCTACCCAATTGACGGAATTGCTTCAGCTCCTCCAATGGCAGGTCGTAACCGGTCAGATGCAACAGGCTGTACAACAGCATTGAGGCATGACCGTTAGAGAGAACGAATCGATCCCGGTTGGCCCATGCCGGATTGCGCGGACTGTGACTGAGGTGCCGGCCCCATAACGCGACCGCCATTTCCGCCATGCCCATCGGCGCACCCGGATGACCGCTACTGGCTTGTTGAACCGCATCCATCGCCAGCGCACGCAAGGCGTTGGCCTGATCGGCAGGTGAACACATATTCTCGGATTTCATTCAAAAGCTCCACTTACATCTGGGTCAGAGTTCAAGCGCGCGCTGCCGGCGCTCCATCATGCGCCAGATAAACGGGGTAAAAATTAATTGCATTGCCAGCTCCATCTTGCCGCCGGGCACGACAACAGTATTGGCTCGAGACATGAACGAACCATCAACCATGCTCATCAGATAGGGAAAGTCAATTCCCTTCGGGTTGGCAAAACGAATCACCACCATGGACTCATCGGGCGCCGGAATGTCACGGGCAATAAACGGGTTCGAAGTATCAACGCACGGAATTCGCTGAAAATTGACATGGGTATGGGCGAATTGCGGACAAATGTAGTTCACATAGTCAGGCATTCGCCTGAGAATCGTATCGGTGACAGCTTCCGTCGAATACCCTCGTTTGGCCTTATCGCGCGAAATTTTTTGCACCCACTCAAGATTGATCACCGGCACCACCCCGATCAGCAGATCGGCATACGCAGGCATGTTCACCTGATCTGAAACCACCGCCCCATGCAGGCCTTCATAGAACAGCAAATCTGTATCAGTCGGCAACGGCTCCCACGGGGTGAACGTCCCCGGCTCCTGCTTATATGGTGCCGCCTCCTGATCATCATGCAGATACTTGCGACTCTCACCCTGCCCGCTTTCACTGTAGGTGCGGAACAGCGTCTCCAACGCCTTGAACAAATTAGTGTCCGGCCCGAAATGGCTGAAGTTCTTTTCGCCAGAGGCGTCTTTCTCAGCCTGAATCTTCTTCATTTCCAGTCGGTCGTAGCGGTGAAAGCTATCGCCCTCAATAATGGCGGCACTGACGCCTTCGCGCCGAAAAATATTCTGAAAAGTCCTGGTAACAGAAGTGGTGCCGGCGCCCGAGGAACCGGTAATGGCAATAACGGGATGTTTTTCTGACATGGTTCAATTCCTGTTAGTCGCGAAACAGACTGCGCTCTGAGAACAGTGGCATCGCCTGATGCGCGCTTTGCTCGGGTTCGTTGTGGTATCGCTCGATCCGTTCAACTTCGGCTCTGGACCCAAACACCAGACCGATTCGTTGATGCAGTCCACTGGGCATGACTTCCAGCACTGGCTGGCTGCCGGTACTGGCGCGGCCGCCGGCCTGCTCGATCAAAAAGCCGACCGGATTGGCTTCGTACAAAAGGCGCAGACGACCTTTCTTGCTCGGGTCTTTGGTATCACGCGGATATAGAAACACCCCGCCACGCATCATGATCCGGTGCGCTTCAGCGACCATCGACGCGATCCAGCGCATATTAAAATCCCGCCCACGAGGGCCCGTGTTGCCCGCCAGACATTCATCAACATAGCGCTTCACCGGCGGCTCCCAGAAACGGGCGTTGGACGCATTGATTGCGAACTCACTGGTGCTCTCGGGAATTGTTATATCCGGATGGGTCAGCATGAACTCGCCCAGATCTGCATCCAGGGTAAAACCACTGACACCATCGCCAACGGACAAGACAAGCATAGTCGTCGGGCCATACAGCGCATAACCGGCCGCTACCTGCTGAACACCCGGTTGCAGAAAATCAGCCTCCAGAACATCGGGCCCGCTCTCGGGGGCTCGCAGAATCGAAAAGATGCTTCCAACCGTGACGTTCACATCGATATTTGACGACCCGTCGAGAGGATCGAAAACCAGCAGGTAGTTGCCTCGCGGGAATTGCTTCGGGATCTGATAGGGATGCTCCATCTCTTCGGACGCAAGCCCGGCCAGGTGCCCGCCCCACTGCGCCGTCGTCACGAACAAGTCATTGCTCTTGACGTCGAGATCCTGTTGTACTTCGCCCTGGACGTTCACCGCCCCGCCGCCAGCGGATTTCGCACCGTTACTGCCCAGTCGGCCTTTCGCCACCTCCCGGGCAATTGCCTTACAGGCCAGCGTCACATCAAGAATCAAGGCATTGAAGTCGCCACTGGCTTGCGGAAACCTGCGCCGCTCCTCGATCAGAAATTGGGTTAGGGTCAGCCGATTGGAAAGCGGCATCTTGGCCTCCTGCTTATTCGTTACTGGTCGGACAACACACGGCTGCCGGCAAAGTCAGCGCATTCAATCGTGCACAAGTCTTCACGTGAGAATTCGGTGTCGCGCTGCGCAAACAAACGGCTTGCCTGCCTCAATCGAGCCCGCTCCAGAGCGTTACGAACGCTGCGAGCGTTCGCAAAATTCGGCTGTTCCACCCGGCGAATCAGATACCGCCTGAACAGATCTTGCGCATCCTCGCCAAACTGGTAATTCTGCTCGGCGAGCATCCGCTGACCGATCTCCAGCAACTCGTCCACCCCGTAGTCAGGAAACTCCAGATGGTGAGCAATGCGGGAACTCATCCCGGGGTTGGATTCAAAGAACGTCTCCATCCGATCTTTGTAGCCCGCCAGAATCACCACCAGATCGTCTCGCTGGTTCTCCATGACCTGCAAGAGAATTTCGATCGATTCCTGCCCGTAGTCCCGTTCATTCTCGGGGCGATACAGGTAGTACGCCTCATCAATAAACAACACACCGCCCATAGCCTTATTGATGACTTCGCGTGTCTTGGGTGCCGTGTGGCCGATGTACTGGCCCACCAGATCATCACGGGTGACAGCGACCAGATGTCCCTTGCGAACATAACCGAGCCGATGCAGAATCTTCGCCATCCGTAAGGCCACGGTTGTCTTGCCAGTCCCGGGATTTCCGCTGAAACACATATGCAGCGATGGCGACTGCGCGGCCAGGCCATTCGCCAGACGCAACCGGTCTACAACGAGCAAGGCTGCAATATCCCGGATTCGCTGCTTAACCGGCTCAAGACCTGTCAATTCGTTTTCCAGTTCATCAATGACCGACTCGACCTGACTCTGCGCGAGGACCTCGCCAACAGTTTTTGGCGGCGGCAAGTCAGGACTTGCCGCGGTCTCTTCGCTGACCACAGGTTCCGCCGCCGGGCTGCTTGCGCCCGGGATCGCGTAGAGCGGCGACTCAGCCATGGCCGTAGCGCTCATTCTCGGGCTTGTCCGTGCCATAACCACGCAAGCTGTAACGCATGGAACGGCCGTCAACTTCCTGCCGTTCCAACTGGAAACCTGGCTCTTTGCCTGGACGGCCAACAATGAAGCTCATGGCTATCGACTCGACGTTGCGGGTCGAATCGAACGCCATCATCCGGATGTAGTGATTCGGGAATGCGCTTCGGCACTCGTTCAGATGGATCAAGACACCCGCAGCATCCTGTAGATCGAACATGGGATTGCCAAACATATCCCAGTAGGTATTACGCGGGTGTGGATCATCGGTGTATTCAATACTCCAGGCGTAGCCCTGCCTGAGACCGTATTCAATCTGCAGCGTGATTTCCTTGTCATTCAAATCCGGAAGGAAGCTGAATTGCCCCTGGGTGACCCGGCCGGTTGGGTTGCTCATCATGGTGATTTCTCCTAGGTTCAGGCCGATGCGGACGGCGTTTCGACAAAATCGCTGGTATCAGTGGGCGCATAGTTAAAGCTGATATCACCCCAGGTATCAAGTGCCGCCTGTAGCGGCGTACATTGCCGGGCAGCGGCCTTCAGAATTTCGGGCCCTTCGTTGACAATGTCTTTACCTTCGTTGCGCGCCTTGACCATTGACTCGAGTGCGACCCGGTTGGCAACCGCGCCCGCCTGAATGCCCTGAGGGTGGCCGATCGTGCCGCCACCGAACTGCAGAACAACATCGTCGCCGAACAAGTGAAGCAACTGATGCATCTGACCGGCATGAATCCCGCCTGACGCGACCGGCATTACTTTTTTGATGTCTGCCCAGTCCTGATCGAAGTGATTGCCGCGCGCCAGATTCTGGCGCGTGAAGCTCTCACGACATACATCGTAATAACCTTGTACGGTAGGCGGATCGCCTTCGAGCTTGCCCACCGCCGTACCGGCATGAATATGGTCAACACCGGCCAGTCGCATCCACTTGGCAATCACCCGAAAACTCACACCATGACTCTTCTGACGGGTATAGGTGCCATGCCCGGCGCGATGCAAATGCAGAATCATGTCGTTCTTGCGTGCCCAGTTACTGATTGACTGAATTGCGGTATAGCCCACCACCAGATCAATCATCACAATTACCGAGCCCAACTCCTTGGCAAATTCCGCGCGCTCATACATGTCTTCCATCGTCGCGCCGGTAATGTTGAGATAACTGCCTTTGACCTCACCGGTCACCGCGCTGGCCTTGTTGACGGCGTCCATCACATACAGAAACCGGTCGCGCCAGTGCATAAACGGCTGCGAGTTGATGTTCTCGTCGTCTTTCATGAAATCGAGGCCGCCTTTCAGGCCCTCGTAGACCACCCGCCCGTAGTTTCTGCCCGAAAGCCCGAGCTTGGGCTTGGTGGTTGCGCCCAATAACGGCCGGCCGAACTTATCCAGTCTTTCGCGCTCAACGATCAGACCGGTCGGCGGTCCTTTGAAGGTTTTGACATAAGCAACCGGTAGTTGAATATCTTCAAGCCGCGCAGCCTTCAGCGGCTTGAAGCTGAAAACATTACCAATAAGACTCGCGGTCAGATTCGCGATAGACCCTTCTTCAAACAAAATCAGGTCGTAAGCCACCCAGGCAAAATACGAACCCGGGTTGTTGGCAATCGGCTGCACCTTGTAAGCCTTGGCCCGATAACTGTCACACGCGGTGAGCCGATCGGTCCAGACAACCGTCCAGGTCGCAGTGCTGGACTCTCCCGCCACTGCCGCTGCCGCCTCCACCGGGTCTACCCCGTCCTGAGGCGTAATGCGAAACAGGCAAATGACATCGGTGTCTTTCGGTTGATAGTCCGGCGCCCAATAACCCATCTCCCGGTACTTCAACACGCCAGCGGCGTAGCGTTTCCTTTTATCTGCGGTGATATCGGTAGCGTCCGTCTTCACCGACTGTGCGTCGTTGTGGCCCAAAGCAGTCTCTCCCTTTCTTGATAACTGTCGAAAACAGCGTTAGGCGGACTGTAGATTCGACGAAAAGTAAGGTAAAGTCACTTTTTCTTAGCCTTGGAATAAGAAAAATTTAATGAAAACAATTACGCTGAGGCAGATTCGGGTTTTTGTTGCGGTCGCCAGGGATTTGAGTTTTGCGCGCGCCGCGGAAAGCCTGCACCTGACAGCGCCTGCGGTTTCAATGCAAATCAAGGAACTCGAAGCCAAGATTCAGCTGCCCTTGTTTGTGCGCGCCGGCCGTAAAGTGGCGTTGACCAGTGCGGGCGAGTACTTCCTGGTTCACGCCCGGAAAACCCTCTCTTCCCTGAAAGAAGCGGAGGATTCAATGGCCAGGTTCGCGCGCCTGGATGCCGGTCGCTTAACGGTAGGCATGGTCAGCACCGCCAATTATTTCGTGCCCAAAATGCTGGCCCGTTTTCATGATGATCATCCAGGCGTGGAAATCAAACTTCGGGTGACTCAAAACCGTCAGCAAATGTTTGACCTGCTTGGCGCCAATGAGATTGACCTCGCCATCATGGGCCGCCCGCCTGAGAATTTCGCCACCCGTGCGGAAGCATTCGCAGCTCATCCGTTTGTTTTTGTCGCACCGCCTGATCACGAACTGCTGGACGAAGAACGCCCGCCCCCGATAGCGTTGAACCGCTACGGTTTCATCGTTCGGGAAAGCGAATCAGGCACCCGCAATGCGATGCACCGCTATTTTCATGAGCATCGCATATCGCCACCAATTCTGATGGAAATGTCGAGCAACGAAGCGATCAAGCAAGCCGTCATTGCCAACATCGGACTGGCGTTTCTCTCTTTGCACACAGTGCGGCTGGAGTTAAGCAATGAGTTGATCAGGATTGTGCCGGTTCAGCACACACCGGTTATGCGGGTCTGGTATGTCGTCTCAATGAGCAACCGGGTGTTGTCGCCCTCTGCTGAGGCATTTAGAGATTTTGTCCTGAAACGCGGCGAGCAGTGGCTGGCCGAACTCGACAAACCGTTTCTGGACGCCATGACGGTCTAAGGCTCGTGCGACCAGTGCCGGCGATCCAGTAACGCCCCCCATTTTTGATTGAACGGATGCACCGAATTGACGGGTTCCCGCCCACGCACCATCGGCAGCCCGCGGTTGGCCCATTCAAAGATAGAGCCCTGCAGGTTACTGACCGGTTCGATGCCGGCCGTCAACAAGTCCTCGGCAACCCGTGCCGAGCGCACGCCAACCGAGCAATAAACCACAATCGGGCGGGCGCCGGTATCGCTCCCAAGCAGCGCTTTGACCGCGTTGACATCTTCTGCATGAACGGCGCCGGGTAAATGGCTGACCGCAAATTCTTCGGCCGAACGGGTATCAATCAGCAGCGGTTTTTGCGCGGACGGGTCATTAAGAGTCTCATGCAACCGGGTAACGCTGATCAGGGGGACGCCGGGATAGTCAGACGCCAGATCTGCGTTTATTTGCGACCAGCTAGGCGCTTCCCAGAACCACGCCAATGCCGCCGGAGCGCCCAGAAACACACTTAACATCAGCGCTGCCAGTCCCGTCTTGCAGGCGCGATTCACTGATATAGTCAGACGCATGAGTTCAGTCCGGTACAGAGTCATGATGATCAACCAACATCGTAGCGCGTCCTGTGCCTCTGCGCGACCAGCACTCGGGCGGATCACGCCTGAGCGGATCATATTGCCGGGCACAGGCTTCTGGAACTGACCGTCTACCTCGCGGTTCTGGGCGCGGCACTCTTGCACGCGGTCTGGAACGCGATTGTCAAAGGCGGTAATGACAAACTTCTCAGCATGACTGCTGTCGTACTCGGCCATGCCCCGTTTGCGTTTGTGGTCCTGCCTTTTGTCCCGGCGCCCGATCTGGCCAGCCTGCCCTACTTGCTCGCCGGCATCTTGCTACATGTCGGCTACCAGTTATTCCTGCTCTACTCGTACCGAACCGGTGATCTGACCCAGGTCTACCCAATTGCCCGTGGCGCCGCGCCGCTGATTGTGACGCTGACTTCGATTGTCTTTCTTGGCGTATCGCTGCGCCCGATTGAACTGCTGGCGGTGGCGACCATCGGTGTCGGCATCATCAGCATGAGCCTGATCCGACAAGATAACGGCGCGCGAAACCTGCGTGCGGCAGGCATGGCTCTGGGAACAGGTTGTTTCATTGCAGGTTATTCACTAGTCGATGGCCTGGGCGCGCGAGTCGCCGGTACTGCGCTGGGCTATTACGGCTGGCTGACAATCGGCAATGGCATTGTTTTTACGCTTTATGTTCTGCACACAAGACCGGGCGTATTGGCCGAGCTGCCAAGGCTTGCCCGACGGACCTTCCTGATTGGCGGCACAGCCTCGTCGCTTGCCTACGCGCTCGTGACCTGGGCGTTTACACAAGCCCCGATCGCGCTGGTCACCGCATTGCGTGAAGTGAGTGTTGTCTTTGCCCTGATCATCGGCGTTGCTTTCCTGAAAGAAAAAGTAGGCGTCGGCAAAGTGGTTTCGGTGCTACTCGCTTTGTCAGGCGCGATACTGCTGCGCTTCGCCAACGATTGATTCAAACCGGCCGGCGCAGAACCCAGGCGACTTCATTGGCAGGGCAAATGCCTTTCAGGCCACCACTAACGACTTTGCTGACAATCTGACTGAGCTCGTAAGCACTTCCGTAATAGTCGGTTATCCGCGACGCATCAACCGAAAATGGCGGGCCGTCCATCAACGCCTGATCGTACTCAAAACAAACCAGAAACTGGCTGGCGCAAGCCGTGATCTGCATCAGGTGTTCGACATATTGCGCTCGCATGTCTTCTGGCATTGCCACCAATGCCGCGCGATCATAAATCGCATCAACAGAGCCGAGCCTTTCAGCAGACAGTTCGAAAAAATCGCCTGCAAACACCGTTAACGCCCCAGCGTCATAACGTCTTAACGCGCCTGCTGTGCTCACCTGCGCCGTCAGCCCAAGCGAACCGAACAGTTGTTCCACGGCGTCCTGACTCAGCTCGGCGCCAAGCACTCGATAACCTTGTCCCAGCAGCCATCCAATATCACGTGTCTTGCCACACAAGGGGAGAAATACTCGTGACGCCGCTGGCAATTCAAGGTGCGCCCAGTATTCAGTCAGCAATCGGTTTGGCGCTTCCTCGTGAAAGCCAATCTGATTCTTGTTCCATCGTTGTAGCCAGAAATTCGCGTCCATTGCGATACCTCTTTTGTCTGAAATTCTCGATACGCCGTATCATGCAACCTCAAGTCAACTTGAGGTCAAGTATGTCGAATCTGGATATCGGTGAAGTCTCACGGCTGTCCGGGCTGCCGGCATCAACCCTGCGCTATTACGAAGAAAAAGGCCTGATCCGATCTGTCGGTCGATTCGGGCTTAGACGCTTATTCAGCCCGGGCGTACTGCAACAACTGTCATTGATCGCACTGGGCAGGACGGCGGGGTTTTCGTTGCAGGAGATTGCAGCGATGGTGGTCCATGACGGAGAGCCACAGATTGATCGTCTGCAACTGTCCGCCAAGGCCGATGAACTGGATCAGGCAATACGCCGTCTCACCGCCGTGCGCGACGGCTTGCGTCACGCAGCCAAATGCTCAGCACCAAGCCATATGGAATGCCCGACCTTCCGGCGCTTGCTGAAAGTGGTCGAGCGGCGTTTTGCCGGCGGCCCAACCCAGAACTCCCGCCGTCGTTAGCCGACCGAACAATAGCCGCCGTCAACCGGCATCATCGTGCCAGTCATGTAGCGGGCGGCGTCCGAGCACAAAAACAGAATCGGCTCGGCAATCTCAACCGGCTCGGCCCAGCGGCCGATGGGTGTGCGACTCATGATTTGCGCATAACGCTCGGGGTTCTCGCGAGCACCCCGGGAAAGTTCGGTCATTACCCAGCCGGGCGCAACACCGTTGACCCGGATGCCGTCTTCTGCATAGGCACAGGCCAGCGACATGGTCAGATTCTTCAGCGCGCCCTTGCTGGACGAATACGCCGGCTGTTTGGGGCCACCAAAAAAAGACATCACGGATCCGATCATCACGACCGCTCCGTTAGTCTTCTTGAGTAGCGGGCGCGCTGCCGTTGAGACCCGCATGCTGCCGCTGACATGAACATCCAGAACCTTGTCGAATTCTTCCGGCACATGTTCAAGATCTCGCTTGATGATGCCAGCACAGTTGATGACATAGTCCAGGCGATCCAGCCCCCCAATCAAGGTATCAACCGCTGCTTTGTCGGTGACGTCAAGCGCGCGGATATCGGCTTTGCCAAGAACCGGGTCGGCTTTAGCGGTTGCAATCTCCGCTTCGGTAAAACCACAGGCGATCACCGTTGCGCCGGCCTCAAGAAAGGCCCTGGAGGCGGCGCCGCCAATCCCGGACACCCCGCCCGTGACCAACGCCACATGACCAGAAAAATCAAAACTGGTTTTCATTGGTTATCGCCTTACTTACGTTTCAGGAAAAATTCCCAGGTCTTGCCCGTCTCTTCGAATTTAACCAGTTCATGACCCGTCTGACGGGAGAACGCTTCGAAGTCGCGTCGCGAGCCCGGATCTGTGGAAATCACTTTCAGCACTTTGCCGCTTTCAAGTGCCGTTAATGCCTTCTTGGCGCGCAGGATGGGCAACGGGCAGTTCAGGCCGCTGGCATCAACTTCCTGATCGGCCGAGATTGATTCTGACATCTTGTTTATCCCTTGGTAGCTATTGCTTTGAGTTTACCCGAGCACCGGCCGCGACGCTGTCAGCCCAGCTTGCCGGCCACCCATTCCTGGACCGAGGCAAGCGCCGCGGGCAATGCCGCCGCATCATTGCCGCCAGCCTGAGCCATTTCCGGACGGCCGCCGCCTTTCCCACCGACCTGCAACGCAACATGATTCACCAGCTCGCCAGCTTTGATCCGGTCGGTCGCGTTTGCGGTAACACCGGCTATTAGCGTGACTTTATCGCCGCTGCTACTGGCCAAAACCAGCGCGGCGGTTTTGAGTTTGTTCTTGAGTTGGTCCATGGTTTCCCGCAGGGTCTGGACATCGGCGCCTTCCAGTTGCGCCGCCAACACCGCAACGCCGTTGATTTGCACCGCCTCTGAAGCCAGATCACCGCCTTGTGCGCTTGCCATCTTCGACTTGAGCCGCGACAACTCTTTTTCGAGGGTTTTCACTTGCTCCGACAAGCCCTGAATACGACCGGGCAACTCAGCAACCGGAGACTTCAGAGAAGCCGCAGCTGAATCGACGATCTGATCCAGCACGCCAACGGCGTCCAGGGCGTTCTCACCGGTCACCGCTTCAACCCGGCGTACCCCGGCCGCAACGCCGCCTTCGGAGACAAACCGGAACAAACCAATATCACCGGTACGCATTACATGGGTTCCGCCACACAGCTCACAACTGGAGCCGATTTGCAGCACTCGGACCTCATCACCGTATTTTTCTCCGAACAGCGCCATCGCTCCGGTCTTGATGGCATCGTCGTAACTCATCATGCGGGTAGTTGTCGGCTCGTTCAAAAGGATTTCGCGATTCACGATCGTCTGTATCTGATGCAGCTGCTCACGACTCACCGGCGCGTTATGACTAAAGTCAAAACGGGTCTTGTCGGCGTCAACCAGCGACCCTTTCTGCTGAACATGATCGCCCAGCACTTCGCGCAAAGCCTTGTGCATTAAGTGGGTAGCCGAGTGATTGCGCATGGTGCTTGCCCGGCTGGCGGTGTCTACCTGCGCCTGCGCCGAATCGCCAACCCTGATCTCGCCCTCTTGCACCACGCCGTGGTGCCCGAACACCTGGGCCTGGATTTTCTGAGTGTCTTCGACCCGAAACATTGAGCCGCCCACGAGCAACTGCCCCCGATCACCAACCTGACCGCCTGACTCGGCATAGAAAGGGGTTTGATCGAGAACCACGACGCCCCGCTGGCCAGTGCTCAGCGCCTGCACCGCCTGCCCCTCAAAATACAAGCCAGTAATCTGCCCTTCCGCACCAAGCGATTCATAGCCGCGAAAATCGGTCTCAACACCGGTGTACTCAAGTGCTGAACTCATTTTGAATTTGGCTGAGGAGCGCGCCTTTTCGCGCTGCCGGTTCATCGCCGCGTCGAAACCGGCCTCATCTACCCGCAGCTGGTTTTCGCGGCAGACATCGGCCGTAAGGTCTAAAGGAAAACCAAAGGTATCGTGCAATTTGAAAGCCAGCTCGCCGTCAAGCGCGGCACCAGTCTGTGCTTTTAATGGCGCCAGCGCGGCTTCAAGCATTTCCATGCCGTTGGCAATGGTCTCGAAGAAGCGTGACTCTTCCTGCTTCAACACTTCCGTGATACGCCCAGCCTGCTGACGTAGTTCCGGATAAGCATCACCCATTTCATCGGCCAGCGCCGTCACCAGGGTGTGAAAGAACGGTTGTCTCGCCCCCAGTTTGTAACCGTGCCGAATGGCGCGTCGGGTAATTCGGCGCAAAACATAGCCACGTCCTTCGTTGCCGGGAATAACACCATCGACCACGGTAAATGCACAGGCCCGGATGTGATCAGCCAGAACCTTAAGCGACGGGCTGTCCGCATCGGGGCTTCCGCCCGCCTCTTTGACAGCGCTGGCAGCCGCCGCCAGCAAATTCTGAAACAGGTCAATCTCATAGTTGGAATGCTTGTGCTGCAAGACTGCCGCGACCCGCTCCAGACCCATGCCGGTATCGACACTGGGCTTTGGCAGCGGATTCATGTTGCCCTGGTCGTCGCGATTGAACTGCATGAACACGAGATTCCAGATTTCGATGTAACGATCGCCGTCTTCATCCGGGCTGCCGGGCGGGCCACCCGCAACCGCCTCGCCATGGTCGAAGAAAATCTCACTGCACGGCCCGCAAGGACCGGTATCGCCCATCATCCAGAAATTGTCTGACTGATAACGCCCTCCTTTGTCGCCGATGCGAATGATGCGCTCGGACGGCACGCCGATCTCCTGATTCCAGATTCCCCAGGCCTCGTCATCGTCCTGATAAACAGTCACCCACAGCTTCTCCTCGGGCAGGCCGAACTTCACCGTCAGTAATTCCCAGGCGAAGCGGATCGCATCCTGCTTGAAGTAGTCACCAAAACTGAAATTGCCGAGCATTTCAAAAAAGGTGTGATGCCGGGCCGTATACCCGACGTTTTCAAGGTCGTTGTGCTTGCCGCCGGCGCGAATGCATTTCTGCGCGGTCACCGCGCGCTGGTAGGGGCGCTTGTCAAAGCCCAGAAAGACGTCTTTGAACTGGTTCATCCCCGCATTGGTAAACAACAGGGTCGGATCATCGCCGGGCACTACCGGGCTGGAGGTGACGATACTGTGTTGCTTCGATTCAAAAAAGCGCAAGAAGGTTTCGCGAATAGCAGCCGATTTCATGGGGGGACAGGTCGCCGTTGGAGCCATGGGAATAGACCGCTAGTTTACATATCAGAGACACCCTGCCACAGGCCACCGGCCAACGCTCCTCAATTAATTTCCCACGCCTCAGTTTGCCTCCCCTGCCCGGCGCTTTAAAGCGCCACGAGAGTCCGGGAGAGTCTTTAGCGCCGACTGCTTCGGAGGCGATACACTTCGGGCTCCTGGCGGACCCGGTACGGAGGCTAATCCGGGGTCAGCAAAAAAAAAGGCGCCAGGAGGCGCCAGAGGAGGGAGGAGACTCGATGAAAACATCGAATCCGGTCGCGACAGGGGAACCGCGACCGCAAGATCAATGTAAGCCTCACCGACGAACTAGGCTAGGCCGAGGGCAGTAATTGCTGTAACCAGCGGTTACTGCCACAGCAGGCATAATTCAATATAAATCAATGATTTACCGGTTATTTGCTGCCGATCAGGGCGCACTAACCCATACTTTTACGGAGTTGTTATGGCAGGGCCACTGGCAGGAAAACTTGTTTTGGACATGAGCCGGGTGCTGGCCGGCCCCAGTTGCGCGCAAAGTCTCGCCGACCTCGGCGCCGAAGTCATCAAAATCGAGCGCCCCGGCGCTGGAGACGACACGCGGGGCTGGGGACCGCCATTCCTGAAAACGCCGGATGGTCAGGACACGCCCGATGCAGCCTACTACCTGGCGGCTAACCGCGGCAAACAGTCGGTCCTGGCTGATCTCACCAGCGAAGCCGGAAAGAACCTGATCCGTGAGCTGGCCAGCAAATCCGATGTGTTGATCGAAAATTTCAAGGTCGGTCAGTTAGCAAAATACGGGCTGGACTATGAATCAATTCGGCAGCTCAATCCCAAATTGGTCTATTGCTCCGTCACCGGGTTTGGCCAGACCGGTCCGCTTGCCCATCGCGCAGGCTACGACTTTGTTATTCAGGGCATGAGCGGCTTCATGTCGATCACTGGCGAGGCTGATGATCAGCCGGGCGGCGGACCGCAGAAAGCCGGCGTTGCTATTTCAGATCTGATGACCGGCATGGTTGCGACCCAGGCAATTCTCGCTGCGCTCCTGCACTGCGAACGTGGCGGGCCCGGTCAGCACATTGATATGGCATTGCTGGATGTCATGGTGTCCTCGCTTGCCAACATGAATACAAACTATCTGGCCAGCGGCAAACCACCCCATCGCTGGGGCAACGCCCATCCCAATGTGGTGCCTTACCAGACGTTTCAAACCCAAGACGGCTGGATTATCGTGGCGGTCGGCAACAACGACCAGTTCCGACGGTTTTGCGAGGCCGGCGGCAAACCGGAATTAAGCGCCGACCCACGCTTTGCCAGCAATGCCTTACGGATTGAAAACCGGGCCGAACTGATCCAGACGCTGCGTCCAATGCTGCGCGACCAGACCTCGCAACACTGGATTCTGCATTTTGAGAAAGTCGGAGTGCCATGCGGACCAATCGCCACGCTGGACGAAGTCTTCGAGAATCCTCAGATCAAAGCCCGCGGCCTGCGGATCGATATTCCCCGCGAAGACGCCGGACAGGTCAAACTCGTGGGTAATCCCATTCAGTTTTCCGAAACGCCAATTGAATACGAGCTGCCACCGCCGCGGCTGGGTGAGCACACCGAGTCCGTCCTGAAAAGCCACCTGGGGTTCTCGGACGAGCAGGTCAGCCACTATCTGAAGAGCGTCAAACCTGAGGAGTAGCGATGTCACCCCCGATCACCCCGAAAGTTCTCGCCTTCGATATTTTTGGCACCGTCGTCGACTGGCACCACAGTATTGCCCGTGCCGTGACCGCTCTTGGGCTACCGGTTGATGGCGGTGAGTTTGCCAATGCCTGGCGGGCGCGCTACCAGCCTTCAATGCAGCGGGTCCGGTCCGGCGAGATTCCCTGGACAAAAATCGACGACTTGCACCGGATGAACCTTGATGAGGTGTTGGACGCCTACAAGATTACCGAGCTGGATTCGGCCGCCCGCGATGAGCTGAATCTGGTCTGGCACCGCCTCACCCCGTGGCCAGACTCTGTGGCCGGCCTGACGGCGCTGCGGCGCCAGTTCAGCCTGTGCACATTGTCGAACGGAAACCTGAGCCTGCTGTCCGATATGGCAAAACACGCGGAACTCCCCTGGGATCTGATATTGTCCGCCGAGGTTTTCAGACACTACAAACCAGCGCCCGAAACCTATCTGGGTGTCTGTGAGGTGTTCAGTATCGAACCGGCCGAAATGTTGATGGTTGCGGCACATAAGGACGACTTGCGAGCGGCCGCAGCATGCGGATGCCGGACAGCGTTTATTGCCCGACCACTGGAGTTTGGCGCGCTGACGAACAATGACGTCACGCCCGAAAGCGAATTTGATTTCAACGCGATAGATCTGACTGATCTGGCGCGGCAACTGGCTGCTTAATAGCACTTTTCCAGCAGGTAATCATGAATCAAACGACTTCCAGATCGGCCAACAACTGGCACGCACCGTTCGATTGGCAAAACCCTTACCCGACTGCGCGCACGCCGGTTTTTGCCCGCAACGTGGTGGCCACTTCACAACCACTGGCCGCCCAGGCTGGTCTTCATGTCATGCGTCAGGGAGGCAATGCGATTGACGCCGTGATCGCGGCGGCCGCCGCCATCACGCTAACCGAACCGATCTCCAACGGACTGGGTAGCGATGCCTTCGCCATCGTCTGGGATGGTCACAAACTCCATGGCCTGAATGCGTCTGGCGTGGCGCCAGCCACCTGGGATCCGGCCTATTTCGCCAGCCGCCATGGCGGACAGATGCCGCTGCGCGGAGCGGACACCGTCACCACACCCGGTGCTGTTGCCGGCTGGACCGCACTGCACGACAAGTTCGGCTCACGCCCGTTCGGTGACTGCCTGAACCCGGCGATCGAACTGGCTGAACGCGGATTTGCCGTCGCGCCGGTTACCCAGCGAAAATGGGTAGCCCAGATTGACGGCCTGAAAGACCAACCGGGATTTGCCGATGTCTTTATGCCGCATGGCCGGGCACCGGAGGTGGGTGAACGCTTTGCTATGCCGGGCGCCGCCGCAACCTTGCGACGACTGGCCCAGCATGGCGGCCGCGAATACTATGAAGGTGAAACGGCCGACCGGCTGAGCGCCTACATCCAGCAATGCGGGGGCACCATGACCCGCGATGATCTTGCCGGTTATCAGCCCGACTGGGTCAACACCATCTCGCGCCGTTATCGAGGTCACGAGCTGCACGAAATTCCGCCCAACGGCCAGGGAATTGCCGCGCTGATGGCGATTGGCATGCTCGAACACTTTGATCTGGATAACCTGGAAGCGGACTCCGCCCGGGCCAGGCATATTCAGATTGAAGTCATGAAGGCAGCGTTCGCTGATGTTTACCGGTATGTCGCCGACTCCCGCTACATGACCAAAGTGACCCCGCAGGATTTGCTTGATGATGGTTATCTGGCCTCACGGGCACGCCTGATTGACCAGCACAAGGCGATCGATTTCAAGGCCGGCCGGCCGCCAGCCGGCGGCACCATTTACCTGACTGCCGCCGACGAAAACGGCATGATGGTCTCTTATATCCAGTCCAACTATATGGGCTTTGGCTCCGGGGTTGTTTCAAAAGAGCTCGGTATTTCATTACAAAATCGCGGTCACGGCTTCAGCCTTGATCCCAGTCATCCGAATCTTGTCGCGCCGGGCAAGAGACCTTTCCAGACCATTATTCCCGGCTTCCTGACCCGTGACGGCCAGCCGCAGATGAGTTTCGGCGTCATGGGCGGCAATATGCAACCGCAGGGTCATATGCAGACACTGGTACGCATGCTGCAATTCGGTCAGAACCCTCAGGCGGCCTGCGACGCACCACGCTGGAAAGTGAATCACGGTCTGAGCGTAGACCTTGAGCCGACCATGGAATCAGACATTCAGCAAGAGCTGGCGCAAATGGGCCACCGGATCGAAGCCACCAACGACAGCTACATGGACTATGGCTCCGGCCAGTTCATCTGGCGACTGTCCGACGACAAGGAAGACGGTTATGTCGCGGCCAGTGACAGCCGCCGCGACGGCCACGCCGCCGGATTCTGACCCGCGATGCCCTACAATCAACCCTCCCCAAAACAGCGATTGCTATCGAGGCCCAGATGAATCAGAAAACCTATGAAAAAACCCCTTCTGTAACCGTTGCGTTTCTGGGCCTGGGCGTCATGGGTGGCCCAATGGCCGGACATCTGCACGGAGCCGGCCATACGGTAACGGTTTACAACCGAACCGAAGCCAAGGCCAAAGCCTGGGTGGCAGACCATGCGGGCGGCAAATCTGCCGCCACCCCTCGCGAAGCGGCTGCTGGCGCCGATATTGTTTTCGCCTGTGTCGGTAACGACAATGATTTGCGTTCGGTCGTGCTCGGTGAGAACGGCGCCTTCGCCGGCATGAAGGCCGGCGCTACTTTTGTCGACCACACGACAGCATCGGCCGAAGTGGCCCGCGAACTGGCGCAGATTGCCGCGGATCAGGGCTTCAAGTTCATCGACGCGCCGGTATCGGGCGGCGAAGCGGGTGCCATTAACGGTGTGCTGACTGTCATGTGCGGCGGTGAGCAGGCTGACTTTGACGCCGTGAGCCCGGTTGCTGCGTCGTTTGCCCGCGCGTTTACCCTGATCGGCCCGACCGGCAGCGGACAGCTCGCCAAGATGGTCAATCAGATCTGTATTGCCGGCCTGTTGCAAGGCCTTTCCGAAGGCGTCAGCTTTGGCCAGGCCGCGGGGCTCGATATGAAGCTTGTGCTGGACGTAATCAGCAAAGGCGCAGCCCAGTCATGGCAGATGGAAAATCGCGGCCATACGATGGTCGATGACAAATTCGACTTCGGCTTTGCGGTCGAATGGATGCGCAAAGACCTCGGACTGTGCATTGATGAAGCCAATCGTAATGGCGCCCCGCTGCCTGTCACGGTACTGGTTGATCAGTTTTACAAAGATGTGCAGCAAAGCGGTGGCGCGCGTTGGGATACCTCCAGCTTGTTGCGACGCCTGCGCAAGTCCTGATCCGGGAGAGACGATTGATCAGTGGCGGCAACCGGTGGCTAAGGGCAGTTCTTGCGGCAATCGCCTTGTTCACCATCGCGATTTTTCTGGGAGGCACGATGGGATTTCTTGCAGGCAAACAACCCGACAACCTCGGCGTGATCAACGGGCGATTGCAATCGGTTGCCGACAAACCTCAGAACTCGGTATCCAGTCAGGCGGATCTGGCAGCTAACCAGATCGACCCGCTCGACGCAGGGTCAGATCCGGCCGGTGTCTTTCAGGTTCTGAAGACGCTGGTCAGCAACTCACCCGGCGCGACCGTCATCCAGCAGTCTGACAACTATCTCTACGCCGAATTTCAAAGCAAGTGGCTGAAATTTGTCGATGATGTTGAGTTCCTACTCGACCCGGCCAATGCGGTGATTCATGTGCGGTCGGCATCGCGCCTGGGCAAACTGGACTTTGACGTCAACCGCAAGCGCATCGAATGGCTGCGCGGCCAGCTTGCCCAGTCACTTGACGCACAAACCAATCTATCCGATGCGGTGCCCTCCCCGGCCACTGCGTCAACAACTGCCGCGACTGCGGCATCATCCTCTACCGGAGAAAACTCAGTGGAATTTACGACGCTCCCTAACGGCCTTCAGGTTGCCGATCTTGAAATCGGCGAAGGCGCCGAAGCAGCTGCCGGCCAGCAAGTTACCGTGCACTACACCGGCTGGCTCTACGAGAACGGCACTGCGGGCAGCAAATTTGACTCCAGCAAAGATCGCGGCCAGCCATTCCAGTTCGGCCTTGGCGCCGGTCAGGTTATTCGCGGCTGGGATGAAGGCGTTGCCGGCATGAAGGTTGGCGGTAAGCGCCAATTGATCATCCCGCCCGAAATGGGCTATGGCGCACGTGGTGCCGGCGGGGTCATTCCGCCAAACGCGACACTCTTGTTTGAAGTTGAACTCCTGGGCGTATAAGCCTTTACCGTCATGACTGAACCCGCAGCCGCCAGCAATTTTATTCGCGCCCGTATTACCCACGACCTCGCCAAGTCTCCAGAGCAGGCACGTGGCTGGGCCGGTCATCCGGCGGTCGCGGCAGTCCATCGTGAGGCAGCCGCTGATCCGGCCGCGATCAGAACCCGCTTTCCCCCCGAGCCAAACGGTCATCTGCATATCGGGCATGCCAAATCGATCTGCCTGAATTTTGGCGTCGCAGCGGAGTTCGGCGGTCGGTGCCATCTTCGCTTTGATGACACCAACCCAACCAAGGAAGACCAGCGTTTTGTCGATGGCATTCTCGATGTTGTCCGCTGGCTTGGCTTTGACTGGCAACACGGCGGCGAATCAAATCTGTACTTCGCCTCTGACTATTTCGAGCAACTCTATCAGTGCGCCCAGGCCCTGATTCGCGACCAGTTGGCCTATGTCGATTCGCAAGACGCCGAAACCATGCGCGCCAACCGTGGCACCCTCACCCAGGCTGGCACCAACTCGCCTTTCCGCGATCGGTCAGTAGAAGAAAACCTGCAATTGCTTGAGCAGATGCGAGACGGCAAACACGCCGAAGGCTCACATGTACTACGAGCCCGTATTAATATGGCCTCGCCGAATATCAATATGCGCGACCCGGTGCTCTATCGCATTCTCAACGCGCCACACCATCGCACCGGTGACCGTTGGCACATCTATCCCATGTACGACTTCGCGCATCCGCTTGAAGACGCCCTGGAACGAATTACTCATTCGCTTTGCACGCTTGAATTTCAAGACCATCGCCCCTTCTACGAATGGGTGATCAGCAATGTGGCCAAGGCCGGCTTCTTCGACCCTCCGCTTCCGCGCCAGATCGAATTCGCCCGCCTGAACCTTGAATACACTGTAATGAGTAAGCGCAAGCTGCAGACACTGGTTGTTGACGCGCATGTCAATGGTTGGGACGACCCGCGTTTGCCGACTCTGGCCGGCCTGCGGCGACGCGGTTACACGCCGGAGTCAATCCGGCTGTTCAGCGAGCGCATTGGCGTCGCCAAAGCCGATTCCTGGATTGACTACGGCGTACTGGAGCAGGCGCTGCGCGATGACCTGGACGCGCGCGCGCCTCGCGCCGTAGCTGTGCTGAATCCGCTGCGGCTCGAATTGACCAACCTGGCCGATGACTCGGTTGAATACTGCGAGGCACCAGTCTTGCCCCGCCAGCCAGAACACGGCGTACGGCGTATTCCGCTCACCCGCGAACTCTGGATCGAGCGGGAAGACTTTGCCGCTGAACCACCGAAAGGATTTTTTCGACTGTTTCCGGGTAACAGAGTTCGTTTGCGCTACGGCTTCGTGATTGAATGCACCGGATACGAAACTGACGCCAATGGCCAGGTCAGCAAGGTCACCGCTGTTGTTCTGCCCGACTCGAAGTCCGGCACCCCCGGCGCTGACAACTACAAAGTGAAAGGAACGCTGCACTGGCTGCCGGCCAGCCCCGGCCACGAAGCGATGAAGGCTGAAATACGTCTGTACGATCGCCTGTTCACCCAGGCTCAGCCTGATGCTGGCGGTGCCGACTATCTGGATTCGCTCAACCCGAATTCAAGCAAGATCATTTCAGCCTATGTTGAGTCAGGCGCTACCAGCCGCGACACCACATTGCCAATGCAATTTGAACGCCACGGATATTTTGTCGCCGATGCGGTCGATCACTCCTCGGAAACACCGGTATTCAACCGGACCGTGACGCTGAAAGACTCCTGGGCCAAACAGAAAAACAAGCACAAGAAATCCTGAACACGCCGGCGCCTGAAACCAGCGCCGGTCTAGTCGGCTCGCTGGCCGGATTTCATCGCGCAAGCTCTTAGCGCTTCCAGTGGAACCGCCTCCAACGCCCTCTGGTGGGTTGCCTCCATGATTACATTGGGAGCAACGCCTGCTTCGTATGCCTCCAGCCAGCGACTCGCACACAGACACCAACGGTCCCCGGATTTCAGTCCGGCAAAACGAAACTCAGGTCTGGGCGTACTCAGGTCATTGCCCTGACTCGCCGAGAACTCGAGGAAGTCGGCGGAGACTTTGACGCAGACCGTGTGATTGCCGTGGTCATCCGGCCCTGTTTCGCAGCAACCGGATCGATAAAACCCGGTCAGTGGATCATAAGAGCAGGCCTGAAGCGGGCTACCCAAGACGTTTAATTCCTGCATTGCTTCAATAGCTCATGGTTGCTTGGTCAGCATTATGGCACCTGCCAGACGAAAGCGCCTCGGGTGGGTTTCGCAAAGCGGTGTTGAGAGCGTCGTAGCGTTTTACACATTAGTCGCAACAGACCCGTGTCGATCCGATTGACAAGTTTTTACTTTTTAGTTTTCAACGGCTTACGAATCAATTTAAGACTGGCACAGGGTTTGCATAGATCCCTGTGCATCCGGCAATTTGGGATGCTGACGGACCGGGGGATTTGTGTCGCAGCGAATGCCCCGGAGCGATCACTCCTAGCATCAGTCCTTAAGGCCACCCGCTTGGGTGGCTCTTTTTTTGTGCTGGCGAAACATCAATAATAAAAAGACCAGTGCCGAACCAACGGCATCTGGTCTTTACGGGTCAGATGTTTGAGATCAGATCAAAAAGTCTTTCCCTTCGGCGGTGGTCACCCACACTCGACCATCTTGCAAGACTGCGGCGTCACAAATAGTCTTGCCACCAATCTCGAAACCGTCAGCCAGCGTCGCAATCACATCCTGATTGCGAATCGGCCCGCCCAGGAAGCGCCAGGTCTCTGTGCCGGAGAAGTGACCGTACAGAACCATCGACTGTAGTTTCTTGGCTGCGCCAATCAGGATCCACCGCTTGATGTTGATCGGAGCGCGCCAATCGTACTGCTGAAACACGCCGCCATCTTCGGCACCAGTCTCTGAACCCCAGATCGGCAAGTGACCGACACCGGCATTGACCAGCTTGGCGCGATAGCCGTCGGTTTGCTGAATCAGGCCTTCCGGATTGAAGTTGTAATCATAGAAGTGAGTCGACAAGCCCTGAATATGGTCCTTACCCACGCCATAACCACCAGGCAAGGTAATCGGCGCGTTCAGAAACCTTTCGACAGTCGTCGCACCTGTTGACCATAAGTCAGCAAATGCAGCGCCGAGAACCGGGACACCGAGATTGGCCGTATTCAAGGTGTAGGCGATGTTGGCAAGATCTGAAGCCGATCCGCTGAAGAAAGGCGCGTGATACTGACCATTGGCCTGCCCCCAGGAAGGACTCCATCGATCATTGAATGACGTCACGCCACCCGTCCACGGTAGGGTCGGCTCGTTCCAGACTTCGAACGCGGCGATTTGCGACCCATAGCGACTTTTGACTGCCTGTGCAAAACGCTTGAGCGCCGCATGACCTGCGTCCGTTGGCGGACTTCCAATCCCGGGCCAGCTCGGCCAGCGAGCGGGTTCACCCGGGTATTTCTGATAGAAGCTCGGCGTGCCGTAAATCATCCACATAATCGGATGTCCGGCATTGGCTTGCGCCCACTTGTCCATGTAACTCCAGTCGTAAACGCCCGGAGCGACTTCGATATTGGCCCAGAAACCGCGTTCTTCCTGGCCGTCAACCTCTACCCGAAGGTTACGCACGATCCCGTAAGGATAAGTCGGTGCGGGAATTTCCCCATAGGCGTCGGGCATCCAGGCCGGTGTATGCAAACTGCGGTGCAATCCCATGTAATTCGACGGGACTGCAACCGGATCGCTCGCACTAACCATGCGCGTCTTGATCGGACCAGGCGCCGTTTTGGCCGGACAACTCAGTCCGGTGACCTGGAGTTGTTGTTCACCGGTGACTGCACTGGTCACCACACTTCCTGAATCCGTCGTAACCGCACCCGAGAACGGAATTGACCCGGCGGATGCAGTCGCGGTGACAGCGGTGCTCGATGCACCTTCGGCGGCAGACTCGTTGTTGGAGGCGCTGTCTTGGTTGACATCGTTCCAACCACCACAAGCGGTGAGCAGAACTGACATCAAGACTGACAGGGCGAATGCTCTGGTGCTTTTTGCACTCTGTGAGCCAACCGTATTGTTACGGTCGAATTCCTTGGCTGGGCGCTTGATTGAGTTAATCATAGTGGCACCCTTTACTGGACTAAGAGAAATTACTGTCTTACTGCGTTGCCCCACATACCAGATCTCGAATCTGATTTAAGTGAAGTAATGCACGCACTTTAGCTTTCTGTTTGGTCAACTGCCGACCAGGCTTCGATAAGCGGTACTCGTCAAACGACGAGCGAGCACAAGTGACCGCCTAACGAACTCACTTTGCATCCGGACACATCTTGAACGGTCGTTATTCACGACAGGCGGTAAACGATGTTGCGAATTTCTCAAACTTTCCCGACAAGTGCATACATACCGGCATTTTCTGACAGACTCAACGGCTCAGACCGAACACAATCCTGTCTGATGCAGGCTCACGGATACCCGAAATGCCCGATCGGAAAACCTTTCACCTGAACAATTTCGATTTGCTGCGTTTGTTTGCTGCGTTGCAAGTCGTTGTCTTCCACACGTCTACCCGGTTTGATCTGTCATTAGGCTCGTGGGAAACCCTGGTCAATGCGTTTCCAGGGGTGCCGATTTTTTTTGTGATCAGCGGATTTCTGATCTCTACCTCTTACGAGCGCAGCAAAAGCCTGTACCGCTACACCCGGAACCGGCTCCTGAGAATTCTCCCCGCGCTGTGGATGTGTCTGCTGCTCACCGCAGGGACTGCGCTGACTTTCGGCTATGACTTGCTTAACCTGAAAGGGATTGCCTGGTTCTTTGCCCAGATGGGGGGTCTTATCTATACGCCCGGCGCCTTGCGTGAATTCGGGTTCGGCTCTTACAACGGTGCGCTGTGGACTATCCCGGTCGAGCTTCAGTTTTATGCCGTGTTGCCGGTTGCCTACTGGCTCTTGTCTGACAACGGCAAGAGAACCCGCTCTTTGGCAATCGTCGCGTTTGCGTTTCTGCTGGTTGCCCTTATCTATCAGACTCATCTGGCCAGTCTGGACCCCGCGCTTGGAGAGCCTCGCTGGGCCAAGCTGCTGCGTTACACGTTTGTGCCGCATTTCTATTTGTTTATGGTTGGCGTCTGCCTGCAACGTCTACGCGCTGAAGAGTCAGTGCTAATTAAAGGCAAAGGCCTGTACTGGCTAATTGCCTACCTGGCAGTGGTCTTTACCATGCCCGATAACGTGGCCGTTCATGTGTTCAAACTGATCATGCTGGCGGTGGCAACCATTTCAATTGCCTATACGCTGCCAGGAGTTCCTTCACGCATTCTTGGTGGCAATGACATCTCGTATGGCATCTATATCTACCACGGGCTGATTCACAACATTTTCTTTGAGCTCGGCTATACCGGCAACTGGATCAATGGATGGCAGACGGTAGCCATAACCATTCTGGTTGGTATTGTGTCGTGGGTAGCGATAGAGCGGCCCTTCATCAGGCGCAAAGATTCAACCAAAGTCGGACCTGACCTGAAACTCGCCGATGCGCTCGCGCCCGGTTCCAGCTGAATCATCAGGCCCGGCAGTCGAACCGGCCCGGCAATAAAGCCGCTTGCCGCCGGGCTTAGATCACCGCCGGCCGATTCGGGAGTTCGTCAGGGTTGCGGCCCTCCGCCGGAAACGCCGACACCAATGCCTCATTGAGAAACTGCACCGCATTGACAACACCCGACTCGAATTTTCCGGCCTGGCAAGACTCCCGGACAATCGCCACCGCCTGATCCCAGATTCCGGAAGGCAGGCTCGAATTTGCGCCCCGGTCCGCGACAAGCTCAACATCCCGGTCAGCCAAAAGCAGGTAAATCAAGATGCCGTTGTTCGATTCGGTATCCCAGACATGCAGATCAGCGAACAAATCCAGCGCCCGCTCGCGGGGCTGGCGGTTCTGCCACACCACTTCGCTGAAACTAAGCGAGCCTTCAATGACGATCCGGATCTCGGCGCTGTGTTTCTGCTCTCCGTCAGCCACTACCGCCTCGATGCGATCGAGCGCCCCTGATGGGAAGTGGTTACGGACCACCCAGGGACCGCTGGCCAGATGCCTGGCGCCGCGCAGCAATCGCTGTGGCAGTGACTCGTGATTCATTTCAGACGGGCGCCGAGCCGGCCGACCAGACCGCCAGTTCATTGCCGGCCGGATCCTTGAAGTGGAACCGCCGCCCCCCTGGAAACTCGAACACAGGCTTCACGATCTGACCACCATATTCCTGAACACGGGCCAGCGTCTGCTCGAGGTTGACCGCATACAGAATCACCAGCGCCGCGCCGGCATCACTGTCCGAAGCGAGGTCGATCTTATAAAACCCACCGGTTAACCCGGCGTTGGAAAAAGCCACGTACTCTTCGCCGAAGTCTTCGAAGACCCAGCCAAACACCTGGCTGTAGAACTGCTTTACCGCCGCCAGGTCTTTGGCAGGCAATTCGACATAATCAATTTTATTGTCTGAGGGCATCTCAACTCCAGGTCAGGAAACACGCACCATACGCTTGCCGCGATTCTTACCGGCCAGCAAACCCACCAGTGCACCCGGTGCGGCCGCCAGCCCTTCCACGATATCTTCGGCAACATGAATCTTGCCGGCATCAACCCACTCTTTCAAGGCGGCAATCGCTTCGGCATCTTTTTCGGCGTAGTCCATCACAATGAAGCCTTCCATTCGCAGACGCTTGACCACAACCAGACCCGGCAGATTGCGCGGTCCGCTCGGCGCGTCACCGTCGTACTGACTGACCGCGCCACAGCAGACGATTCTGCCGTTCTGATTCATCTGGAACAAAACGGTTTCAAGCACTTTGCCCCCGACATTGTCGAAGTAAACATCGACGCCATCGGGGCAGGCGGCTTTGAGATCTTTGAAGAGATTGCCGGCGCGATAGTCAACGCAGGCATCAAACCCCAGTGTTTCGGTAACCCAGGCGCATTTTTCTTCGCCGCCGGCAATGCCAACCGCCCGACAGCCAAGCGCCTTGGCTATCTGACCGACGAACATGCCAACCGAACCGGCCGCAGCGGACACGACCACGGTTTCGCCGGGGTTGGGCCGGCCGACATCGACCAGACCGTGATAAGCCGTCTTCCCGGCAATGCCCAGCACTGACAACAAATTGGAAAGCGGCTCGACCGGTGTCAATTTCTGGGCGTAACGGGCAGGAATCGCAACATATTCAGCCCAGGATGACTCGGCCGCAATCAGGTCACCCGGTGAAAGCGACGGATCCTGTGACTCAAGCACCTCGCCAATCGCATAAGTTGGCATGACATCACCCGCGTTAACAGCGGCCCGGTAGGTTGCGCCTTGCATCCAGGCGCGGTTGGCCGCATCAATTGACATCAACCGGGTCTTCATCAATACCTGGCCGGGTTCAAGAACCGGCACCTCGCCCACTTTCAATTCGAAATGCGCTTCGGTCAGATTTCCTTCGGGTAATTGCCGAATAATGACTTGATGATTCTGCTGCATGCCTCACTCCACGGAAAATTATTCCGTGCAAGTATGGCAGAGGTTTTCGGGCGCTTCTTAGTGAATCGGTTGGCTGTTCAGAAGACCGGCAGGCGAATCGAACTGCAAAGAAGCCGTTTCGTTAATTCGCGCCAGATCCGACTTGAGCCGAATCGTAAACAGATTCTGAGCAGTGAAGCCGCTCGCCGGAATGACGGAATCCGGTTCGCAGCCCGACGCCACCGCCCCGGCGGGCACCAGACGCAGGTCGTCTCGGTAAACGCAGGCACGCAGATCGGATATATCGGCGGCGGCATTGATATCGAAACTGACCGCTAGCTGGCCGCCTGCGACGGATTCAGCCAGCGCGACTATCCGGTCAGAATGGACTCGATCGCTATTGCTCCGCGCCAGAATCAGTGATTCCCGGGTTTGGGTATTGGCATACACCCGATACACATCATGCCGATCCGCCTGTGATCCGAAATGCAGGCTATGCGCTTCAAACCTGATGACACCGGTGCCTGAATCAGACGCCAACGCGGCATACTGACTGCCTTTGCCCGGCCGGAGGACGTTAGTCTGCACAGCCAGAAGCCTGAACTGACCGGCATCGGCAGTAAAGTAGGTGAAGTCGCTATAGGTACTCTGATTCCAGCCAATCGAGATTTTGGTTTGATACTGACTGTCGGGCGCTGCTGTCAGATCTTCAACCCGATAGTAAAGATTCACCGGTGCCTGATCAGCAAGCCGCTGCAAGGTGTCGTCTTTCAAGCGGGGACAGGCGGCATGAATCCGCTCGGCCTGCGCCCCGGTCAGCGCCATCGCATCCAGAGTCAGCATCGCGCCGTCGGGGGCCAGATCGACCACATCGCCGGTGGCAGGCAACAGTTGACTTAACAGACAGAAATTCTCGCTGACGGTCTCGTTAAACCGGTTTAGCAATCCCCCCTCGCTGGCAGGGTCTAACTGGCGCTGCAAAAAGCCGCGCGGCGTAGCACCGTAATAGCCGCCCATGCCATAAAGCGAGTCTTCGTAATCCGTTGTCACCACGTTCTTGGAAGGCGCTGACACCGCCTGATCCGTGGGCAGGTTCTCAGCCACGGCGATTGCCATCATGGCATCAGCGGTAGTGACGGCTTCGGTCACACCAGGCGACGGCTCCTGCGACTCGGCCTGGGGCTGGGGCCGATCCGCTGCCGTATTGCCGGAATCACCCGAATCACCGCCACAGGCGACCAGCATGACGGGAAGAAGTGGAATCAGGATCTTTTTCAACGGATATCCAGTGCAGAGTTTCGGCCACGGAAACCACGCCATCAAGACGCGATTGCATTGCTACTGCTGATGGTCAGCGCCTGTTCCCGACAACACCGGTCCGCCCCGACAGACGGCCGATAAGACAACACCGGCGTCAATGCCCTGGCGGCTGTCAACAACGCCTCCCCCACGTGGCTCGCTGCCAACCGTGACTTGCCAATTACGCGCTGGCCGTTCATGCTGGCGGCCAATTAATTAACCCGGTGATTCCTGCATGAAGTTCTCCCAACCGGCCAAAGATGACCATGGCCAGCTTTATCTCAACGTCGAATTGCGCGGCCATGACCTGCTCCATGAGCCGCTGCTGAATAAAGGGTCGGCGTTTACCGCAGACGAACGAAAAACCTTTGGCCTGGAAGGCTTTATGCCAACAGCCTCGGTCAGTATGGCCGTCCAGGTTCGCCGAGTCCTGGACCAGCTGAATGCCAGTGAAAATCCGTTCCAGAAGTACATCACGCTGTCCAATCTGCAAGACCGCAACGAACACTTGTATTACCGGGTTCTGCTCGACCACCTCGAAGAAATGATGCCGATTGTCTATACGCCGACGGTTGGCGAAGCCACCCAGAAGTTCAGTCGGATTTTTCGGCGTGGTCGGGGCATCTGGATCACGCCCGAGCATCGCGGCAACATGAAACAGATGCTGGGGGCGATCAGCAAGCGGCGCAAGATAGCCCTGATGGTCGTCACCGATGGCGAATCCATTCTGGGCATTGGCGACCAGGGTGCCGGTGGCATGGGCATCTCAATTGGCAAGCTGGCGCTTTATTGCGCGGGCGCGGGCATTCATCCGGCCACCACTTTGCCGGTTTGCCTGGATGTCGGCACCAACAACCAGGCTTTATTGGAAGACGAATTTTATCTGGGCTGGCCTCATGCGCGACTGGTTGGCAGCGAATACGACGAACTGGTGGCGGAGTTTGTTGAAGCGGTCAAGGAAACCATGCCGGGAGCGTTAGTCCAGTGGGAAGATTTTCGCAAAGACAACGCCTTGAAAATCATGGAGACCTACCGGAATGTTGTCCCCTCATTCAATGACGACATCCAGGGCACCGGCGCGGTCGCACTAGCCGGCGTGTTGTCGGCACTCCGAATCACCGGCCAGTCACTGGCGGATCAACGCATTGTGATTCACGGTGCCGGTGCCGCCGGGCTTGGCATCGCCCGTCAGTTACGTGCCGCGCTGCGCGAATCGGGTCTGTCGGAGGCGGCTGTGCTGCGCGCCTGTTGCGTTCTGGACAGTCGCGGACTGCTTATCGAAGGGCGTGATATTCGCGACGCCTACAAGAAGGAGCTGGCCTGGACGGCCGAAACCGCTCAGGAATTTGATCTGGTGGTAGACGGAGACCTTGATCTGGCGACTGTCGTCAGCCGCTACCGCCCCACCGTGATGATCGGCTCATCCGGGCAGGCTGGTGCGTTTACCGAAGCCATTGTTCGCGACATGGCGACTCACACGGCCCGTCCGATCATCCTGCCGTTTTCGAATCCGTCTGTGCTCACCGAGGCCAGACCGGCGAGTCTGTATCAATGGACCGACGGCCGCTGTCTGGTGGCAACCGGCAGCCCGTTTCCTGACGTGACAGTCGGCGGCAGAACGTTTCGAATCGGCCAGGGCAACAACGTGTTTGTTTTTCCGGGCCTGGGGATGGCCGCGGTCATTTCTGGCATTGCCCGAATCACCGACCCAATGATCAGCGCGGCGGCCGCCGCGCTGGCCGGCCAGGTTACCCAGGACGAACTCGACCAGGGGTTGCTTTACCCGACGGTTTCGCGCCTTCGCCAGGTATCGGCCACAATCGCGCAAGCGGTGATCCGGCAGGCTATCGCGGAGGACGCCTGTCCGCCGATGGATGATGAAGCAATTGCAGCGAAACTGGCCGAGGCTGTCTGGGAACCGGCGTATGTTGAGTACCGCCCTGTCTGATCACAAAAAAACCCCCGCCAACCCGAAAGTCGGCGGGGGTCTCAGCCATCAGGCTTAATCACTGAATTAGTCGTTGATGACTTCAAGCATCATGACTTTCGCCTTCTTGGCCGATTCAGTGAAGTCGGGCATTTTGTCGAAGTTCAGGTACTTGTAAATCTCCGGTGCCGACGAATCGATCTTTTTCGCGTAGGCCATGTACTCCTCAACGGTTGGCAGCTTGCCCAAAATCGCGGCCACCGCTGCCAACTCGGCTGAAGATAGATAGACATCAGCGCCCTGCCCCAATCGGTTCGGGAAGTTTCGGGTCGATGTCGAGACGACCGTTGAATTGGCCAGCACACGCGCCTGGTTACCCATACAGAGAGAGCAACCAGGCATCTCGGTACGGGCGCCGGCAGCCGCATACTTGTTATAGAAACCTTCTTCCATCAACTGGTGCTCATCCATCTTGGTCGGCGGTGCAATCCACAGACGGCTCGGAATGGTTTCACCCGCGGCTTCTAGCAACATACCCGCAGCGCGGAAGTGTCCAATGTTGGTCATGCAAGAACCGATAAACACTTCATCAATCTTGGTGCCAGCCACCTCTGACAATGGCTTGACATCATCAGGGTCATTCGGGCAAGCAAGCAGCGGCTCGGCAATAGCAGACATATCGATTTCGATAACTTCCGCGTATTCGGCGTCTTTGTCGGCCCGCATCAGGACAGGGTTTTCGAGCCAGGCTTCCATGGCGCGCGCACGACGCTCCAGCGTACGCTGATCTTCGTAGCCGTTATCAATCATCCAGCGCAACATCACGATGTTAGAGCGCAAATACTCGGCGACTGACTCTTCCGACAAGTCGATCGTACAGCCACCGGCAGAACGCTCAGCCGTTGCGTCGGACAACTCAAACGCCTGCTCAACAGTCAGATCAGGCAAACCCTGAATTTCGATAATGCGACCGTTATAGACGTTCTTTTTGCCTTTCTTCTCGATAGTCAGCAAGCCACGTTTGAGCGCCTCGTAGGGAATCGCATTGACCATGTCGCGAAGGGTTATTCCGGGTTGCATCTTGCCCGTGAAACGCACCAGAACCGACTCAGGCATATCAAGCGGCATCACGCCCAGTGCGGCGCCAAACGCGACCAGTCCTGACCCGGCCGGGAATGAAATACCCAGCGGGAAGCGGGTGTGGGAATCGCCACCGGTGCCGACCTGGTCAGGCAGCAACATCCGGTTCAGCCAGCTGTGAATAATGCCGTCGCCCGGACGCAGGGATACGCCGCCGCGATTCTTGATGAAGTCCGGCAAGGTGTGCTGGGTTTCAATATCGACCGGCTTCGGATAAGCCGCTGTGTGGCAAAACGACTGCATGACCAGGTCAGCGTTAAAACCCAGACAGGCCAGCTCTTTCAGTTCGTCACGGGTCATCGGGCCGGTTGTATCCTGGCTACCAACGGTGCCCATCCGGGGCTCGCAATACGTCCCGGGGCGAATCCCGTCCGTACCGCACGCCTTGCCAACAATTTTCTGTGCGAGGGTATAGCCGGCCTTGCTGTCCGAGGCGCCTTCCGGCTGACGGAAGACGTCACTGACGGGCAGGCCTAGTGATTCGCGGGCCTTGGCGGTCAGGGTTCGGCCAATGATGAGCGGAATACGGCCGCCGGCGTGCACTTCGTCATACAAGACGTCAGTTTTGAGTTTGAATTCGCTCAGGACTTTGCCAGCGGTATCTTCAATCTTGCCTTCGAACGGCTTGAGCACGATCTCATCGCCCATATGCAGTGAATCGACCGGACACTCGATCGGCAATGCACCGGAGTCCTCCAGGGTATTGAAGAAAATCGGAGCGATCTTGCTGCCGATCACGAAACCGCCCTGCTTCTTGTTGGGAACGTGCGGGATCTCATCACCGATCGCCCACAGCACCGAGTTGGTCGCGCTTTTGCGGGATGAACCGGTGCCGACCACGTCACCAATATAAACAATCGGATTGCCTTTGGACTTGAGCTCTTCGATCTGCTTCACACCGTTGGTGATGCCATCGCGCGGGTTTTTGAGCATCGCCAGATAGTGCAGCGGAATATCCGGACGCGACCAGGCGTCCTGAGCCGGCGATAAATCGTCTGTATTGGTTTCGCCGGTGACCTTGAAAACAGTCAGCTTGATCGAATCAGCAAGCTTTTTGCGACCGGTAAACCACTCAGCATCAGCCCAAGACTGCAACACTGCTTTAGCGGCGGCATTGCCGGCGTTGGCCTTTTCTTCGACATCATGAAACGCATCAAAAACCAGCAACGTCCCTTTGAGTTCTTCGGCGGCGGTTTCGGCCAGCGCAGGATTGTCCAGCAACTCAACCAATGTCGCGACGTTGTAACCACCAAGCATGGTGCCGAGAATCTGCACGGCTTTCTCAGCGGTAATCAGCGGGCTGGCAGCCTTGCCATGCGCCACATCAGCCAGAAACGCAGCCTTGACATAGGCGGCCTGGTCGACGCCCGGCGGCACGCATTCGGTCAGCATGTTCATCAGGGCTTCTTCTTCTCCAGCCGGCGGCGACTTGAGCAGAGCAATCAAGCCCTCGACCTGTTCGGCCGTTAGCGGCAGCGGTGGAATGCCATCTTTGGCACGTTCGGCAACATGTTCTCGGTATTCTTTGAGCATGGGGAGACCTCGTCGGGCGGATGAACCGCCTGGTTATTAGGGGAAAACCTTAGAGAAAAAACTACGGGATAAGACTCACGGGGGACCTGATCAGTCAGCAGATCCGATCTATGGAAACTAACAAATCCATTGAAATGCGTAAAATGGTATTTTTGCATGATTCGTATGTGTTTTATGCATAAATAGCCAGTCAAGCAGATTCAGGCAGATGATCGGATGGATTTAGAGTTAATGCGCTCGTTTCTCGCGGTCGCGGAAGACGGCGCGATTACGGAAGCGGCCGACCGGATCGGCTTGTCTCAGCCGGCGCTATCGCGGCGGCTGCAACAACTGGAAGCGCATTTCGGTGCGCCGCTGTTTGTCCGCTCACGCAAAGGAGTGGAGCTGACCGAAGTGGGTCGCCTGGTCCAGACCGAGGCTGCTGTGTTGATCAGCCGCTACAACGGTCTGCAAGACCGGGTTCGGGCCCATTTGAATCTGGACGCCGGCATTGTTCGCATCGGCGGTGGCGCCACCGCTGTGTCGTTTGTCTTGCCTGACGCGATTGCCTCGTTTCAGCTCGAGTACCCGGACATTCGCTTTCAGCTGAAAGAAGCAGGCAGCCGGGAAGTGGCGCTCAATGTGGCCAGCGGACAGCTGGAACTTGGCGTGGTCACCCTGCCCGTCGAAGACCGCGAACTCCATGTCAATCAGCTGATGACGGACCGGGTTGTGCTGGTTGCCCGACGTGATCATCCGCTGACCCGCCGCCGGCGCATCACCGAGCTGACCGACGACCTTGGTGGACAAGCCTATGTCGGTTTTGAGGCAGGCAGTGCGATCCGGCTGATTATTGACGGCGCGCTACGCAACGCCGGCGTGCAAATGAACGTGGTGATGGAGTTGCGATCCATTCCGGCCATCTTACGCATGGTCGCGACGACCGGCTATCTTGCTTTTGTCAGCCGCGCAAGCCTGGCAGGCCAATCCGAAATTCGCGAGATTCCGGTTGCCGGACTGACGATTGAACGGGAGCTCGGTATCGTCAGCCGAACCGATATTCCATTGTCACCGGCAGCTGCGGCATTCTCCGCCCGGCTGCAGGCCAGCGTCTCAAAAATTAGCAGGGGATCCGGCTTGGATTACCCTACTGAAGAATCAACAGACACTTAAAGGAGACAATCGTGAGCCAGGATATTATTGAAACCATTAAAGACGGCGTCGCAACATTAACAATGAACCGGCCGGAAGCTCGCAATGCGCTGTCCACCGATATGTTTCACGGCCTGGCAACGGCCTTGCCACGATTGGCTTTGGACAAAACAGTTCGTTGTGTGGTCCTGACGGGCGCCGGTAGTGCTTTTTGCTCAGGCGGCGACGTCAAGAATTTCGCCCGCAACGCTGACAGCGGCGCCCCAAGCGACTTCGATCATCGGGTAAACGACTTACGCATGCGTATGGAGGTCACCCGACTGCTGCATGAAATGGCCAAACCGACGCTCGCCGTTTTGCCCGGCCCGGCAGCCGGCGCTGGTCTTTCTCTCGCACTGGCCTGCGACTTGCGGATCGCTGCCAGCACCGCAAAAATGACGACTGCTTTTGCCAATGTTGGTTTGTCCGGAGACTTCGGCTCCAGCTATTTTCTAACCCAGATGGTTGGCGCAGGCAGAGCCCGCGAACTAATGTTTACCGCCCGCATCCTGATGCCGGACGAAGCCCTGGCCCTCGGTTTGCTCAACCGGGTCGTTTCCGCCGAAGAGCTCCCAGCTGCTGCCGCGCAATTTGCAACCGAGTTGGCTTCACTACCAACCATAGCGGTTGGCTACATGAAGAAAAACATGGTTATCGCACAACGAGGAAACCTGTCCGACACGCTGGACGCTGAAGCGATTCACATGCTTCGCACCTTTGAGACCGACGATCACAAAGACGCGGCCAAAGCATTCGTCGAAAAACGCAAACCGACGTTCAAAGGAAGCTGATCCGGGATGTTTTGGTTTGCCAGGCAGGCTCGTGGGCGTCTTTCCGACACATTCGGGTCGCTCCCGACGCTTGTCTGTCACACTGTCGCTCACCCGACAGGAACACTCTATTGACCTCGCACGGCGGAGGCTCGCTTGACAGCAAACCATAATGAAACGCGCAGCATGGCGTTATTCTGTGACTTCGAAAACGTCGCTCTCGGCGTTGAAGAAGCTCGCTACGACAAATTTGACATTGCCCTGGTACTCGAACGCCTTCTGCTCAAAGGCAGTATTACGGTCAAGAAAGCCTATTGCGACTGGGAGCGCTACAAGGCGTTCAAAAGCCCCATGCACAACGCTTCTTTTGAACTGATCGAAGTGCCTCATCTGCGCCAGTCGGGCAAAAACTCCGCGGATATCCGGATGGTCGTCGATGCGCTCGATCTCTGTTATACCAAAGCACACGTGGACACCTTTGTGATCATCAGTGGAGATTCAGATTTTTCCCCGTTGGTCAGCAAGCTGCGCGAGAACAACAAGACAGTGATCGGCGTGGGCGTCAAAAAATCAACCTCTGATCTCTTGATGGCCAACTGCGACGAATTCATTCTTTATGATGACCTTGTCCGTGAAAGCAAACCCGCCGCGTCCCGCCGCCGCGCCGGCACCAAAAAAATCAAGGAAACCCCTGCCGCGCCCACAGAGCCAGGCAAACCAGCCAAGAAACGACGCGCCAGTAAAAAGAGCAAAGCAACCGACGCCGAATCGGGAGAGGAAAGTATCGGCGAACAAAAACTTATGAAAGCACTGGACGATATTGTCCAGACTTTTGATGCCTTGCTGGCGGAGCGCGGCGACGACGACCCAATCTGGGGATCGATGGTCAAGCAGACACTCAAGCGACGCCAACCGGGTTTCAATGAAGGCTACTACGGATTCCGTTCTTTTAACGGCTTACTGGAGGCCGCACAAGCGCACGGCTTAATCACCCTTGAGAAAGACGGGAAATCCGGTGGCTACCGGGTTAGGCCGGCAATCTAGCGCAACGACAGGAGCCCTTACTGTTTTCCGCAGTCAGGGCATCGTCCGCGAACCAGAAGTTCGGATTCATCAGCCCGAAAGCCGGCAGGCATCTTGGGGGCTACGTTGATCTCCCGGTCGGCCAGACAAAAGATTCGCTCGCACTCACGGCAGGCAAAATGCCCATGTTCATGCTCTTCATCATTGAGCGCATTGAACTGCCAGGCACGAGAATCACTGGAGACCCGGTGCGCCAGTTTATGTTCGACCAACCACTCCAGAACCCGGTACACGGTCACCCGATCAACCTCGTAATTGGATTTTTCCAGTGTCCGGGACAACTCATCCTGGCTGCTGGCACAGTCGGCAGCAAGCAAAGTCGCCAAAATAAGCTGTCTGGGGCGAGTGACCCGATGCCCGTGCTGGCGCAATCGCTGTTCAGCCGCGATCATGGCGTCGGAAAATGCCAGGGGCGCTTTCTCTGTTTTCATGTCGCCGGATTGATTCCGTTCAGTGATGCATTTCAGGAAGCAATATTCTACCCTCGTACAAAGCCCGGCGGACACTGTCTGGTCGTTCACCCACGGTCCCGGCGCACTCGCGGCCGTTATTGGCGCTCCATTGAAGAGAGTCGCTCGCGCAGCACTCGATGCAAAATCTTTCCGGTCGCGTTTCTCGGCATCTCCTGTGCAGAAACGAACGAAAACCCAGCCGGGCATTTGTAGGCCGCCAGGCGCGAACGACACCATTGACTCAACGCCCTGGCATCATCGCTCACCCCGGCCCGGCTGACCACAAATGCATGCACGGCTTCGCCCCACTTCGGGTGGGCGACTCCGATGACCGCTACGTCCTGAACATCCGGGTTGTCAGAAAGTATGCGCTCCACTTCCGAGGGATAAACATTCTCACCGCCAGAGATGATCATGTTGTTCTTACGATCTACCAGCCAGATATAGCCCTCTTCGTCGCGTCGCGCCATATCACCCACCGAACACCACTGCCCGCGAAATGCTTCCGCGGTTTTCTCGTCGTTATGCCAATACCCGTCAAAAACATAAGCCGTGCGCGAGTACAGTTCGCCGACCTCACCATCAGGCACTTCATTGCCGTCGCTGTCGAGCAGTCTTATGGCACCACTGCCAACCCATTCGCGACCGACCGATCCGATTTTTGATAATTGTTGGTCGGGCCGCAAGAGCGTGACCCAGCCGGCTTCGGTCGAGCCGTAGAGCTCGAATAATCGGCAATTGGGGAAAAGCTTCATCACGCCCAGCTTGGTATCGCGCTGCGCCGGCGCCGAAGAGATCATCAACTTGTCGACCCGACTCAGGTCGTATCGCTGTTTCAACTGCTGGTCCAACCCGAGCAACATGACACAATGGGTAGGCACCAGCGAGGTAAACGTAACCTGCTGCTGGGTCACCAACCGCAAGAAATGCTCCGGATCAAAACCGGATCGCTCGTCCACAATAATGGTCGCACCCAGATAGATGAATGTGGCGCCGAAATACAATGAGTTCGCGTGACAAAGCGGCATCACCAATAGCGCGGTATCGTTTTCGGTAAAACCGATATCCAGGGCAGTCGCCTGGCCTATCAGAGCCGTTCCAGCGTGACTTCGGATCGCCCCTTTCGGCTGGCCGGTTGTCCCGGAGGTGTACATCAGCGCGGCCATTGATTCCGGATCGACTGCAGGGACCAGCCTGTTCTTGTCAGCCTGTTCAATAAGGGTTTCGTAGGCAGTCCAGCCCGGCGTGCTGTCTCGATGCAGGCTGATCAGCCGGGTAGCGGGCAACGCCAGTTGAGAAGCAATCTGGTCAACCGTTGCACAAAAATCCGCGCCGGCAATCACGGCGCGCGCATCGCAATCTTTGAGGATATAAGCCACCTCCGCCGCCTTTAACCGAAAATTCACCGGCACCGCAACCAGGCCGGCCCGGGCAAGCGCGACGTAGATCTCCAGCCATTCAAGGCAATTATTTGCCAGGATCCCAACCCGGTCACCGCGCTCAAGCCCACTGGCGAGCAAGCCATTGGCCAGCCCTGAGGCTCGATGGTTCCATTGGGAGAAAGTCAGCGATCGATTCGAACCACGTGCGCCAATTTTGTTCGGCCGCAGTCGAGCATGGGCGCTGAGGGCATCGGACAACGTCAACAGGTGGGACATAGTGGGTTCTCTTGTCAGGCCGGGTTTTCTCTGAATTCTGAATTCAGAATACAATTAAAGTCAACAAGATTGTTAATGACCAACAAGCGCCGTCGAACCAGGACGGCAGCCAACCTGAGGAGAGCCACCGATGCCTACCCCTGTTCTTTCGACCCAGAGCGCGGCTGCCGTCATTGCCCGCATGCTGCGGGCAAGCGGCGTAACGAGAGTCTTTGGCCTGTGTGGCGGGCACATCATGCCAATCTGGATGCGATTGCATGCCGAAGGAATCCAGATCATCGATGTTCGCGACGAGCGAGCGGCGGTCTATATGGCCCACGCCCATGCCGAACTGACCGGCCAGCTTGGGGTGGCCCTGGTAACCGCCGGGCCGGGGGTGACCAATGCCATGACCGGCATAGCCAACGCTCATATTGCAAGAGCCCCGGTGCTGGTGTTGTCGGGTCTGCCGCCCTGCCCGCAGGAAAATCGCGGCGCGCTGCAAGATATCGTCCATACCGATCTCGTCAGATCCATTACACGTTACGCCCGCACAGTCCGCCACCCGGACCTGGTGCCGCAAGAGCTGGGAGAAGCCATTGCCCGCGCCAGCGGGCACGGCGGCGAAGCTGGACCGGTTTATCTGGATTTCCCGGCGGACACCTTGCGGGCTGACGTCTCACTTGCAGTGCAATTGCCCGAATACGTCAGCACCAGGGAAGCGCCGCTGGCCATACCGGATCAAACCTCAATCACTGCCGCAGTCGAGCTGCTGTGGGGGGCCAAACGCCCCTTGATTATTTCCGGCCGCGGCGCCCGCGGTACTGCAGATCTACTGACTGCACTGCTTGATCAAACCCACGCGGCCTATCTGGACACCGGGGAAAGTCGTGGACTCGTCGCCGACGACCACCCGTCGGTTGTTGCAGCAATGCGGGGGGCTGTTATGGGCCAGGCGGATCTGGTCATCACCCTGGGACGGCGGCTCGACTTCCAATTAGCCTACGGTTCACCCGCTGTCTTCGGTGAAGCGAAATTCTTGCGCATCGCGGACTGCGCGGCCGAGCTGCGAGACAATCGTCGCGGTGCCGTCGAGCTGCTTGGCAATACACGCGCAATCCTTTCGTCAATGTTGCAAGTCGCCGGCGATCGCAAACCGGCTACCGACCCTGCCTGGATAGAAAACCTGCATCAACAGCACCAGGCCCGCTCCGGCAAACTTGCCCAATCCATGCATGAAGCCCCCGCCGGCAGCGACGGTCTCATGCATCCTAACCGCGTGCTTGCCGCGTTGCGCGATGAATTGCCAGACAATTCCATTGTTGTTGCAGATGGCGGCGACTTTCTCAGTTTTGCCCGGGTCGGTCTGCCGGCCAGCACTTATCTCGATCCGGGTTCGCTCGGTTGTATCGGCATCGGGACGCCGTTTGGTGTTGCGGCCAGTCTGGCCTGCCCCGATCGCCCGGTAGTTGTTGCAACCGGAGACGGTGCGTTCGGCTTTAACGCGATGGAGATCGATACCGCCGTGCGGCACCAAGCCCCGGTAATGATCGTCGTCGCCAACAACGGCTCCTGGGCAATTGAAGTACGCGACCAACAGCAAGGCTACGGTGAAACCGTTGGCACCCATCTGCAATTTGCCGACCACGCCAAAATGGCAAGTGCATTCGGCATGCATGCTGAGCGCGTCGAAAAACCGGAAGATCTGCCTGGTGCCATCCAGAGAGCCATGGCCAATCGTCCCGCTTTGCTCGATGTACTGGTCACACCGGAAGCCGTGTCGTCAGATGCCAAATCCGGGCTGGCCTGGGTCCCCGATCTGCAAGCTCTGGAGGCATGGCACGAAGCAGAAGTCCATTGGCGCCGTAAGTCACCCGGATAAGCAGTATCATCCCCTCCTGTGAAAGTCCTCGGCATACAACCGTCCCTCGTCGAACAAGTCCACGACGCCATCCTCTTTGAGGTCGCGGCCGGCAAACTCGCGCCGGGCGATCGCATCATTCAGGAACAAATCGCCAAGGAACTGGGAGTCTCTCGTCAGCCGGTGCAGCAGGCCTTGCTCCTGCTGCACAAGCAAGGCGTGCTACGTGACGCACCGGGGCGGGGCCTGCAGGTTGCCCCCCTGGACCTCAACTATGTAAAAAAAATGTACGACATGCGCGCGGTCATTGAAGGGCTTGCGTTCCGGGAGGCTGCCTTAAACAACGCTGCCCGTGCAAAACGAGAAGGCCCCGCTCTGCTGCGTGCCGGTCGTCAGGCCATCGCGAACGGGTCGGTCGGAGACTTGATAGCCGCCGACATGGCGTTTCATGAGTTTGTCTATGAACTTGCGGAAAACCCGTTGATCGCTCCGGCAATGGACACCCACTGGATTCAGGCTCAGCGGGTGATGGGCGAAGTCTTGATGCGCGACGACCAGCCGCGCAATATCTGGGACCAACATGAAGCACTACTTCAGCATATTATCGCCGGCGATGAAGCTGCGGCAGAAAAGTCTGCGCGGCAACACATTCTTCAGGCAGCGGCATTCATGATTGCCAGATTAAACGAACAGGTCGAAGCCGGCCAGGTTTCCGATACCCCCTGACTGCGCGGCAAAACTGTTCGCGACAAGCTTGGATCGCCAGGGTCGGAAAATCAACCCTTGTGACCGTTCACCAGTTCGGCGTCGAACGCGTCAACACGGTCCAGATTGCCCCGCAAACGCTCCATCAGGGCAAATAATCCGGTTCGCTCGGCATCACTGAATCCCTCCATCAGCGCCGCTTCTCGAGCCAGCGCAATCTTGATGACTTTATCGTGCAGTGCTTCGCCCGCGTCGGTCAGATAGAGGAGTCGATTACCCTCGCTGATCCGCGTCTGCGCAAGGCCTTTGTCCTCGAGCACGCGCAGACTGCGGCTGACCTGACTCTTGTTGCAGACGATCAATTCGCCCACCCGGTTTGCCATGGCCCCTGGCTCGTTGACCAGGGCACTCAACATGCGCCACTCATTCAAGCCAATGCCGAATAGTTTGCGATACAGTCGGCTTCCACTGGAAGCCAGGCCGTTGTTTAGGACGCTCAAATACCAAGGCACATAGTGGGCAGCATCAATTGTCGGCCGGCTACCGGTGTCTGCCGGGACTGGCGGCCGGTTCGCCTGGTGCCGCGCGCCCTCGCTCGTGTTTTTCATTCCCCGGAGTCTGCCACACTCCGGGCGAAAGCTCATCAAACACGCGGCGAGAAAGCGACGTAGTCGTCAGCGCTGACAGCAAGCCGCCGAGAAAGGATATCGCCACTGCGCGACCAGTCTGCCGGGGTCTGGGAACCGCATCGCATTGTTATCACCCAGGCCCAGGTTGATTTGAGTCTTGCGGGCCGACTGAGGGTCAAGAAACGTGCCAAAGAGCTGATCCCAGACGGTCAACGCACGCCCTAGATTGCGACCGCCGTGCCTGGAGTCGGCTGAATGGTGCCACCGATGTACTTCATTGGTATTGAGCAAGCGGTTGAGCCAACCAAACTGGAAATCAACATTGGCATGCTGAAGAACCAGAACCGGCATCGTGAGCACGACATACCCGAATATCGCCGCTTCGGAGAAACCGAGCAACAGTGGAGGCATAACAATGGCAAACGCATTGATCATGTGGTTTAGCGGGTGAAACCGAAAATTATTCAAGGTATAGAGCCGTTCAATGCTGTGATGCATGGCATGCAATGCCCAGAGGTGTCTGGACCGGTGGTGAACCCAGTGACTCAGATAGGCCGCCAACTCAATGAGCAACGTCACTGCCAGAATCTCCACCCATAACGGCACCTCACGCAGCCACAAACCGACCGGCGACGTAATCGTCCCGCCCAGTAAGGCAAGCGCCAGGAGTGGCGCCAGGTATTTGAGCAAGCCATCGAGCACAACGAAAATCAGTGCGAAGCTGGCGATATCGCCGTTCAGATCGCCACGGTTCTGATTCCAGCGGCGCTCATAAGGTCGTATCCGCTCCAGGCCCAGTGACAATCCTATCGTGAGCAAAGCCAGCGCTGAAAATACTTCTGACTGCGCCGGCATGTCAGCCGTATAAACGAAGAAGATCGCCATGAAGCCAATCATGACGATCATGAATAGTTGCGAGGCAAGTTTGCTCATCAGACCTTCTCATTCAAGTTGTGATCACCCTGACAGCAGTTTTTGATCAGGTAAGCCAATAGCTGCTGCATCGTCGCGAAATCGGCACGGTAGATCAGCGACCGACCGTCTCGTTGACAAGTGATCACCTGACCGGCCTTGAGCTCTTTCAGATGGAAGGAACAAGTTGCCGCTGGCACGCCAAGCTTTTTGGCGATTGCACCGGCAGCCACACCACGATCGCCCGCCCGTACAAGTAGACGAAATATGTCGAGTCTCGTCTCCTGAGCCAGTGCACCAAGGATTGCTACGGTTTTTGATGTATTCATATTTCTAGTATCATGGAAATATAAGAGAAAAGCAAGAGACTCGAGCACATGCTTCCAGAGCATCCTCAAGCCTTGCATGCTTGTTGGATTGCCGGCCGGCGGCCGGCATCAACCGCAATATCAGTGCGACATCAATACCGGTACGCCAGTCGCGGCGAGAATTTCGCGGGTTGTTCCGCCAAGCACCCATTCGCGAATTCTGGAGTGGCCGTACCCCCCCATCACCAGCAAGTCGGCATTGGCCGCTTCCACCTCATTGAGAATCGCGTCAGAGACGCTGGTATTGGCAACGACATCACGCACAACCACTTTGATGCCGTGACGTGCGAGAAACAAACCCAACTCTGCACCAGGCAGCTCATTATCGCCAGCCCCCTGCTCGCGGGAATTCACGACAATCACCTCGACCTCGGCGGCGCGGGCCAGTAAAGGCATCGCGTCAGTCACCGCCCGCGCGGCTTCCCGACTGCCATTCCAGGCAACGACCGCTTTTCCGGCAACCGGCTTCAAGGCGCCGTTATTGGGTAACACCAGAACCGGTCGGCGACTATCCATCAGCAAATCACCGACGAAACCCGGACCAGCGATAGTCTTGGCCGCATCCTCAGCCGGTTGACTGACCACAATCAAGTCAGCAAACACTGCACCAAGTAATGTTGCCGAAATAACCGAATCAGTCGTCACGCGAGATTCGTACGAACTGATTCCGGTTTTCTTGCACTGGGCTTCGAAGACCTTTGAGGCCTCTACCGCCGCATCATCCAGCTCTTGCTGCATTTCGCCGACGTAGCGAGCCGAGGCACCAAAATAGTCTCCCGCGGGCAGGCTGGCAAACCCGCTCGGACACAATCCAATCAGGTGCGACTCATGAGTGCTGGCCAGTTCTGCGGCGAATTCGATATGAGCGGTTGACGGTTGAAATGAATCAACATGCGTCAGAATGGTTTTGTAAGTCATGATTTTTCCTCGGACAACTCAGTGGCAGCGCGATCCGGGCTCAACTGGGGCGAGAAAGAACAAGCACCGTCCGGACATGGATAACGATAAAAAACAGCATTCAGGTAGTCGGTGACATCTTCAACTTCTTCCTGGCCCCATTCAACACCGGCAGCCTTCGACCATCGCCTGACCTGGATCCGGACTTCATCGAAGGTCTGGGCAAGTCGTGGATCCCGTAAATGCAAGACTGAGTTGTGACACTGCGTGCATTGGGTTTCATAGAGCATCCGCCCGCGTTGCGGGTCAGCGCCCGTGACCTCAGCCGACAGCGCTGCTTGCGAATTCAGCCAGACCAGCCCTACCAGGGCAATCCCACCGACTGTTGATATCAACCGCTTCATAAAGACTCCGCGAGAAAACTGGCACAAGGCTCAGCACATCACCCGTCTTCATCATGAACCTGTTGACCTGACGTGTCTTGACCTCGGTCAATGACCGGTCAAATGGCAGATCAGGCATGTTCAGCAAATGATTTTAGCGCTTCGGTGGCGACAATATCGCCCCATTCCTGAACAAAGTGACCGGCAGGCTCAATAATGAACGGCGCCGGGCAGCCTTTTATCATGCTGGCCATGCCCTGCATGACCTCAACCCCAAGTACCGGATCCTGCTTGCCAACTGCCATAAAAGTCTGTCCAGCCCATTGCTTTTGCCAGAACTCGAGCGCCTGCCGGCTGGTCTCTACCCCCTCCATCTCAGGATTGGTCATGACCATCTGTGGAAACCGCCGGACCCCTGCCTTGAATGCCGCCGAGGGGAACGGCGCCGCGTAAGCGGCAGCCTCCGCATCAGACATGCCGGGCGTGGAGCGCTTCATCAGTGCGCCAACGTCAAGGTCTGGATTCGCGTTGGCATAAGCCTGCCAGGCCAGAAAACCTTTGCTGGGAGCCGTACCGGTTGCCAGAGCGGTATTCATGATGATCAGCCGGGTGAAGCGTTCAGGCATGGCGTGCGGCAGGGTTAATCCCAACAAGCCGCCCCAATCCTGAACAACCAGCGTTATGTTGGATAAATCAAGCCGCTCCACGAAAGCCAGCATCATGTCGCGATGAAAATGGAAACCATAGGTTTCATCATCAACCGGTTTATCAGAACGCCCAAACCCAAGCCAGTCAGGGGCGACCACCCGGCCCCCGGCCGCGGTCAATACCGGAATCATTTTGCGGAACAGATATGCCCAGGTTGGCTCACCATGCAGGCACAGGTAGGTGACTTCGGCGTCCGCATCGCCTTCGTCTACATAATGGACCCGCATCCCTTCAGCTCCCGCCAGGTCTGAAACATAGTTCGGTTCATAAGACCAGTCCGGCAAATTGTCGAATCGATCATCAGGGGTGCGAAGGACTTGCATAAAACGCCTCGGGCTCAGGAATAAAGGTGGCACGCGACCGCGTGATTTTCTGCCTGCGACTTTAACGGGGGGCGGGTTAGACGACAAGCGTCGAATGCCTGGGGGCAGCGAGGGTGGAAGTGACACCCAGCCGGCGGGTCGATCGGCGACGGTATCTCGCCCTTAATCGGCACAAAGCGGCTGTTGCGCTGGTCAAGTCGTGGCACCTCGTTCAACAAGGCCTGTGCATACGGATGGTCCGGGCCCTCAAACAGGGTATCGGCCAGAGCCGTTTCCACCACCCGGCCCAGATACATCACGACCACCCGGTCCGCAATATGCTGTACGACCGACAAGTCATGACTGATAAACAGATAAGTCAGGTCAAACTGTGACTTGAGGTCCATGAACAGATTGATCACCTGCGCCTGAATGGAGACATCGAGCGCAGCGATCGATTCATCACAAACCAGGAAACGAGGCTTCACAGCGAGCGCCCGCGCAATACCGATGCGCTGGCGTTGGCCACCCGAGAACTGATGCGGATACCGCCGTAGAACAGAGGAGTCCAGGCCGACCTTCTCGAGCAAGTCACAAACATAGTCGGCGCGCTCGGCGCGCCGCACGATCCCATGAACAACCGGCGCCTCGCCCACAATATCTTCAACCCGCATGCGTTGATTGAGACTGGCAAACGGATCCTGGAAGATCATCTGCGTCGCCAAATTGGTCTGACGACGGCGCTCGGGTGTCATGGCATCCAGTGCCTGGCCTTCAAAGATGATCTGCCCGTCACTGGGAGCCAGTATTCCCGCCACCATACGACCCAATGTGGACTTCCCGCAGCCCGACTCCCCAACCAGTCCGACCACCTCTCCGGCAGCGATGTCCAGATCAACCGCATCAACCGCATGAACTACTTCGTCGCGAACATCGGCGCCCAGCCGGGATGCCACCCGGCTGGCAATATCGAGTTTCTTCTCAAACCGCTTTGACAGCCCACGCAGGCTGAGTATCGGCACCACCGCATCAGGCTCGGTCACTCGCCCTCCCCTGGAATCTCAAACAGCAACTCGTCGCTCTGGTCCGGACCGGATTGCGGAAAGTGGCAGCGCACGGTTCGCCCGGGAGCGATCTCGGTTGACTCCGGCATAACCGTACAAGCGGCAGCGGCCTGGGAACAACGGCTTTGAAACGGACAACCGACAGGCAGGTCTATAAGGCTGGGCGTCATCCCCGGAATCTGTTGCAGGCGCTCGCCACGTGGATTGGCTGACGGCACTGAACCGAGCAAACCGACCGTATACGGATGCAGTGGCGAGTCAATGACCTGATCGGTCGTACCGGTTTCCACGACCTTGCCGGCATACATCACGGCGATGCGGTCGGCGAGTCCGGCAATGACGGCCAGATCATGGGTTATCCAAATCATGGCGGTGCCGGTCCGTTCACAGAGTTGCTGAACCTCGAATAGAATCTGCGCCTGAATCGTGACATCCAACGCCGTTGTAGGTTCGTCCGCAATGATCAGGTCGGGGTCATTCAACAAGCCGATCGCGATCGCGACCCGTTGTCGCATGCCACCAGACAGTTGATGCGGGTAGTGCTTCAGTCGCATAGCCGGTGACGGAATACCCACCTGGGTCAGCGCGTTGAGGGCTTTGTCACGCGCCGCAGTCTTACTGACCTTCTGATGGGCCAGAACGGCCTCGATCATCTGGGTATCAATGCGCAACACCGGGTTCAAGGTCATCATCGGATCCTGAAAAATCATCGCGATCTTGTTGCCGCGCAATGACCGGAGTTCAGATTCAGGCAGACCGACCAGTTGCCGGCCCTCAAACAGAACAGACCCCCCGACAATACGACCAGGTTCGTCGATCAAACCCATCACTGAAAACCCGGTCACCGATTTGCCCGATCCGGACTCCCCCACAAGACCGAGAATTTCGCCGCGCCCCAGTTCGAACGACACCTGGTCAACGGCTTTCAACATCCCGGCGCGCGTGTCGAAATACGTCTGCAGACCCGTGACTTGAAGTGTCGGTTGATCGAGAGATTCAGTCATTGTCGGAATGGCCTCATCTGGATAGTCGTGGATTCAATACGTCTCGTAACTGATCGCCCACGAGGTTGATCGCCACAATGGTGATCACCAGTGCAATCCCCGGGAAAAAGCTGATCCAGTAGGCACCGGACATCATGTATTCAAACCCGTTCGAAATTAACACCCCCAGAGACGGCTCAGTCCGGGGTAATCCGATACCCAGAAAAGACAAGGTAGCTTCGAGCGCAATCGCATGGGCGGTCTGCACCGTACCCACAACAATCAACGGCGCCAGACAATTGGGCAGAATATGACCAAACATGACCCGCATACCAGACAAGCCCAGTGATGCGGCCGCCTCGACATACTCTTTACGCCGTTCTACCAGCGCACTAGCCCGTACCGTCCGGGCGTAATACGCCCACTGCACAACCACGAGCGCAAAGATTATTTTGTCGACGCCTTTACCCAGAACCGCTATCAGCATCAAAGCCACCAGCGCTGCCGGGAACGACAACTGAATATCAACAACCCGCATGATCAGACTCTCCGTGCGACCACCGGCAAAAGCGGCGAACAGACCAACCGCCAGACCAACCAGTAAAGCGATCACACCCGACAATACGCCGACCGACAGGGAAATTCGCAACCCGTACAGAATGGCTGAATAGAGATCCCGGCCCGCACCATCCGACCCAAGCCACATGGTGTAGCCCTCAAAGGCCTCACCGCCCGGCGGCTGACGACCATCGAGCAAATCTACCTGCGCGAGATCATAGGGGTTTTGCGGCGTAATCCATGGCGCAACGACAGCCAGCAAAATAATAAGCAACAAGACGCCCAGAGCCACCGCGGCCAGACGACTTTCCGCAAACTCCGAGGCAAAGCGACGCCAGGGGGATTCGATGACGCTCATGCTTCGGCCTCACTGAGTCGCACACGCGGGTCGAGAATTGAATAGACGATGTCAACAACAAGGTTAATTACGACAAACAGCAGAACAATCATCATCAGGTAAGCGACGATTACCGGCCGATCCAGAGTAATAATTGCCTCAATCAAGAGCTTGCCCATCCCCGGCCAGGCGAAGATTGTTTCAGTCACGACAGAAAACGCGATCAGCGAACCCAGTTCAATGCCCAGTACCGTGATGACCGGAATCATGATGTTCTTAAGCAAGTGGACCCCAACGATACGTCTTTCAGAAAGGCCTTTGGCGCGGGCAAATTTTATGTAGTCCTGCATGGCCGCCTCGCGCGCGCCCGCCCGGGTCAGCCTGATCACCAGCGAAATATGCAGCAAGGCCAGATTAAATGCCGGCAGAATCAGGTGCGTCATGCCATCAGTAGTCAGCAGGCTTAGATGCAGACCCAGAAATTCGACGGTTTCGCCGCGCCCGGTCGCCGGCAACCAGCCGAGATTTACCGCAAAGACAAGCATCAACATAATGCCGACCCAGAAAGTCGGCAGGGAGAAGCCGAAGATAGACCCGGCCATGATCGCTTTGGAAAACAGGCTCCGGGGCCTGAGGCCGGCAAACAGACCCAAAGGAATGCCAATCACAATCGAAAGCAGTAATGCGGCAAAAGCCAGCTCCAGCGTGGCAGGCATACGCTCGACGATAACTTCCAGCGCCGGCCGGCCAAATGCAAACGAATTGCCCAGGTCACCCCGAAACAGGCCGCCGACAAAATAAAGGTATTGCATCCAGACCGGCTTATCGAGGCCAAATTCGCGGATAACCCGGTCCAGTTCCTGCTGGTCCGCATCCGGACTGGCGAACATGTCGACCGGATCGCCAACCACGCTCACACCGAAAAAGACAATCACCGACATGACGGCAAGAACAAGCACGCTTTGCAGCAATCGGCGAATCACGAACACGGACATACGGTTTCCGGGCAGGATATCGGCGCCGGCAGGCGTCGATATCCGTCAGACAGCGCTTTTCAGGAAATTACTTGGCGAGCTTCTTCACAAAATGGCCCATCGTGTATTCGTCTGTGCGAGCCTCGTAGCCGATGCCTTTTTTGGTTGCCCAGGAACTCACCTGGTAATGCACCGGGATAATGGCTGCGGTCTCGATCGCGAGCTCGGTCGCTTGGGCGAGCACTGCAGCCCGGGCCGGATCATCAACCGTGACCAGCGCCTTTTGCACCAGCTTGTCGATGGCCGGATTGGAGTGGCGACCACGGTTGGCAGTCCCCATGCCGATCGACTTGTCGTAGGTGTGAATCAGCGAGCGCAACGGTGATGAAGCCTCTCCTGATCCGGCACCCCACCCGGCCAAATACAGAGAAAACTCAGGCTGGCCATCTTTGCCGCCACCGGAAGCGCGCTTGAAGAACACTGACCTTGGCAGGGTCTCGACCTGCGCTTTGATGCCGATCCGGTTGAGCATCTGGGCGATAGCCTCAAGCACTCTCGCATCATTGATGTATCGGTCGTTCGGTCCGTGAATCGTCATTTTCCAGCCGTCTGGATAACCGGCATCAGCCAGCAGCTTCTTCGCCCCTTTCGGATCATAGGCGATGGGTTGTAGTTTTTCCGAGGTACCGAAAAAACCATCCGGCAAAACCTGCCCCGCTGGAATGGCCTGCCCCTCCATGACCCGCTCGACAATCGCTTTGCGGTTCAGCGCCATTGACACCGCCAGCCTGACCCGCTGATCAAGAAACGGATTCTTGATGGGTTTGCCGTCGTTGCCGGTGATGTAGGGAGAGTCTTCGCGGAACTGATCGGTATGCAGATAAATGACGCGGTTGGAAACACCCTCGGTGATCGACAAGGTGTTGTCTTTTTTAAGTCGGGCCAGATCAGTTGTCGGCACACTGTCGATCATGTCAACGTCGCCAGCCAGCAATGCCGCGACCCGGGCGGGAGCGGACTTGATCGGCTTGAAAGTCACTTGCTCAAAATCGGGCTTGCTGCCCCAGTATTGCTCGTTGCGAGCGAGCACGATCCGGTCGCCCGGTACGTATTCGACAAACTTGTACGGGCCGGTACCGACCGCGGCTTTGCCTTTGTTGAAATCGTCAGTCGTGCCGTTACATCCGGTGGCATCCGAGACGATATTGACAGTTGAGATATCGTTACCCATTAAGGGGTAAGGCTTTTCAGTCTTGAAATGCACCGTGAAATCATCCACCTTGACCGCTTGCTTGCCGCGAATATAGAGCGCGAAACTGGCCGGGGAGTTTGGCACGACCGGGGCTCGCTCAAAGGTGCAGATAACATCGTCAGCGTTAAAGTCGGAACCATCATGGAACTTGACGCCCTGACGCAGTTTGAACTCCCAGGTCAGGTCGTTAATCGGACGCCAGGATTCGGCCAGCCCGGGAATCAACTCCTGCCGGGGCCCTTGATCGATCAAGCCGTTGAATATCTGCCGCGCGATCTGGTTGTTCGGCGACAGATTATGAAAGTGCGGGTCAATCGACGTGGCTTCCGAATTGATGCCAATGGTGATGCTGTCAGCCAGGACAGATTGTGACAATAATGCCGCTACTACCGATACCAACTGAATGGATTTCTTCATAAGGCCCCCTCGCAAGTCTTGCTGGTTATGACAACATTGATTTGCGACGCCTGAACCAGACCTACGCTTCTGGTACACGCTTGTGGTCTGCTGGCCCCGCATTCCAAACTCGGTCTTCACAGTTAACCGCGATACTATGGCAAATTGACCTATCGCGGTCAATGCCAAAACCAACCTGGGTGAAAACCATGAGAACCCCGGCTGCGCAGGAAATCCTGAGCCACCTGATATCGTTCGACACAACCAGCCGTAACTCCAACCTGGCACTGATCGACTATATCGCCGACTATCTGTCCGGGCACGGTGTCAGCTCGAAAAGAGTGCCGGATGAAACCGGGCGCAAAGCCAACCTCGTCGCGACCATTGGCCCCGAGGACAAGCCAGGGATCGTCTTGTCCGGCCATACCGATGTCGTCCCGGTGGACGGCCAGCACTGGCTGGCAGATCCGTTTACCGCTCGTATCGATAATGGCCGAATCATCGGCCGGGGCGCATCAGACATGAAAGGGTTCATAGCCGCGGTGCTGGCCAAAGTCCCGGCGATGCAGAACGCATCATTAAAGAGACCGTTCATCCTGGCTTTCTCGTATGATGAAGAAATCGGTTGTGTCGGCGTCAGGCGTCTGCTTGCGCAAATGGCGGACTGGCCGGTTAAACCCATCGGTTGCGTGGTCGGAGAGCCGACCAGCATGCGTATTGTGATTGGCCACAAGGGCAAGCGGTCGCTGCGGGTGATTTTTACCGGCACCGCCGCCCATTCATCGCTGGCGCCGCAGGCAGTGAATGCCGCCGAATACGGTGCACGATTGACTGTCTACATCCAGGACCTGGGCCGACAATTGATCGCCAACGGCCGGCGTGACCCGCTTTACGACATTGCCCACACAACCGCGCACGTCGGCGTCCTGCGCGGCGGCCAGCAACTGAACATCGTCCCCGAAGAATGCCGGCTGGACTTTGAATTCCGGGCGCTGCCCGAAGATGACATCGACGACCTGGTCGATAATGTCAGGCGGTTCGCCTTTGACGAACTGTTGCCGCAAATGCAGGCAGTCTCACCAGAAGCGGGCATTGAATTCTCGGACATTTCAGGCTTCCCCGGGCTGGCCACTGCCCCCGGAGACGGATTTGTCAGTACGGTTCGACAACTCGCTGAAAACCCCGAACCCACCAAAGTCGCTTTTGGCACTGAAGCGGGCTTGTTTACCCAGACAGTAGGAATACCGGCGGTTGTATGTGGGCCGGGCAGCATCGAGCAGGCCCATAAGGCTGAAGAATGGCTGGACCTCGCCCAGCTCGATGCGGCCGGCGCATTTCTTGACCGCCTGATCACGGCACAAAGCTAACGAACCCTGAGCAACCAAGGAGCGCTTATGCCCAGCCCGGCTACCCCGAACCATTATCCACTGGAGTTACCGCACCCGGATATCAGCGCCCACCAGACCGGTAACACCGGTATTCCGTATGCCCATACATTTACCGCGACCGAACCCGGTCCTCATGTCATGATTAGCGCGGTCGTCCATGGCAACGAGTTGTGCGGAGCTATCGTGCTGGACTGGTTACTCAACGCCAGAGTACGCCCGGCCCGCGGCAAGCTCAGTCTGTGCTTTATGAATGTTGACGCCTACAACAGCTACGACCCGGCCGAGCCGAATCGGTCGCGCTTCGTGGACGAAGATTTCAACCGGCTCTGGTCTGACGCGGTGCTCGACTCTGACCGGCGCTCAGTCGAGCTGGTCCGGGCGCGGCAGGTTCGCCCGCTCATTGATCAGATCGACCTCCTGCTCGACATCCACTCAATGCAACATCCGGCTATTCCGTTAATGATGGCCGGGCCGCGCCCCAAAGGACGGGAACTCGCTCGACAAGTGGGAACACCTGCAACCATTGTTACCGACGCCGGTCATGCAGCCGGCAGGCGACTGCGCGACTACGCAGACTTTATCAATGACAACAGCCCCAGGAACGCCTTGCTCGTCGAATGCGGTCAGCACTGGGCCGCCAGCTCCGGCACGCTTGCGCACGACTGTGCCATCCGCTTTTTGCGAGCAACAGCTTGTATCGACAACGGGTTTGCAACCGAGCTGGCACGCTCGGCCTTGCCCCCTACAGAGCCCTGGGAGGTCACCACTGTCGTCACCATCAAAACCGACAGCTTTGAGTTTGCCGCGGACTTCAGCGGCGGCGAAGTGATTCCCAAAGCCGGCACGGTGCTAGGCCATGATGGCGATCAGACCATTGTCACACCGCACGACGACTGCATGCTGGTCATGCCTTCGCGACGTTTGTTCAAAGGGCAAACCGCTGTTCGACTGGCGCGGCGAGTGCCGGCCTGAGCACACTCACCAGCCGCCACTGGCGCCACCGCCGCCGAAACCACCACCGCCACCGCCAAAACCGCCACCAAAGCCCCCACTACCGCCGCCACCTCCGCCAAAGCCACCGGGAAAAATGACCGGTCCGTCAGAGCGATACGTATGACGGCCGACCCGGCGCATACGCCGGCCACCGCCAAACATTGACAAGACAATCCAGGTGCCAAAGCCCGCGAAAAACAGATCAGACAGGATTGCGGTCATCAGAAAAGCCGTGCCGACGCCCGCGCCGATCCCCGCCAGCGTCCCAAGAGTCCGACCAACGATGGCCATCGCTATCATGCCGACCACAAAGCCTACTGCAATCGCACCAAGGTAATTCGACCCGTTGTCCTGGTTACCCCGCTTGCTTTGCGGCGCCGGTAGTGGTTCGCCATCGATCAGCGCTGTAATGCTGTCTACCGCCGCGTTCAGGCCGCCCGCAAAATCGCCTTGCCTGAACGCCGGCGAGATTTGATCGGCAATAATTCTTTTGGCATAGGCATCCGGGACCGCTCCTTCCAGACCGTATCCCACCTCCAGCCGAATCTTGCGATCTTTAGAGGCGATCAGCAGCAACAGACCATCATCGACTGCCTGTCCATCGACTTTGCCGCGACCCAGTTGCCAGGTTTCAGCCACCCGCAGGCCGAACTGCTCAATGGTTTCGGCTCCGGTGGTGGGCACAATCAGGATGGCGACCTGAGCGCCTTTACGGGTTTCAAGCGCGGCCAGTTTTTGCTCAAGCTGTTGCGCCTGACGCGCCCCGAGCAATCCGGCAAGATCAGTGACCCGCGCCTGCAGCGCCGGCACCGCAACCGGCTGCTGGGCAGTCAGTTCGCCGCTGAAAATCCAGAAACCGCTGACCGCCACAAACACCGCAACCAAACAATGCGGCCACTTTAGATACCGCGACATTATTTTGACTGCGCGGCGGGTTTATCGAAGTTGACTGCCGGCGCGTCCTGAATAGCCGTCTCGTTTTCAACCGTAAACTGCGGCTTGGTCTCGTAGCCGAAGACCATTGCGGTCAGATTTGCCGGTATCTGGCGAATCAACACATTAAAGCCCTCAACCGACTCGATATAACGCTTGCGGGCCACAGCAATCCTGTTTTCGGTGCCTTCGAGCTGGGCCTGCAAGTCGCGGAAGTTTTGATCTGACTTGAGCTGCGGATAGTTTTCGACGGTCACCAGCAAGCGTGACAAAGCCCCGCCGACGTTGCTTTGCGCAGCATCGAATGCCTTCAGCGATTCTGGGTTACTCGGGTCTACCGTGATCTGGGACGCTTTGGCACGAGCCTCGGTCACCCCGGTCAAAACCTCTTTTTCCTGATCTGCGAAAGCCTTCACGGTCTTGACCAGATTGGGAATCAGATCGGCCCGGCGCTTGTATTGATTTGTCACCTCAGACCAGGCCGACTTAACAGACTCGTCGGCAGCCTGAATATCGTTGTATCCACAGCCGCTCAAGACGATCGCCGCCAGGACGGCACCCAAAACCATTGTTATACGTTGCACGATCAACTTGTCCTCCGAAATCTGATGGCAATATTGAAGATGAGTTTACCCCTGCCCCGTCAGGCCAATGATAATTAGCGTTATAGACTTCGGCCTGTTACCTGTTCAAACCACTACGCAAGCGAACCACGCCATGACAACCACAAAGACCACTGCCACCCGCCACGGTCTGGTCAGCCAGGAAATCGCTGACCTGCGCGAAGACTATCGCCTGGCCGAGCTGCACGAGTCGCAAGTCCATGCCGACCCTCTACAGCAGTTTCGCCAATGGTTCGACGAAGCAATCAACGCGAAGCTGCCGGAGCCCAATGCAATGGTGGTGGCGAGCGTCACCGACCAGGGCCGCCCCGCCAACCGGGTCCTGCTCCTGAAAGGGCTGGACGCGCAGGGGTTTACTTTTTTTACCAACTACAGCAGCCGCAAAGGCGCCGAGTTCGCGCACACGCCGTTCGCGGCGCTGACATTTCCCTGGCTGGCGCTTGAACGGCAAGTACGGATCGAGGGATCCATCGAAAAAGTCAGCCCGGCCGAATCCGATGAGTATTTTGAGAAGCGACCTCTCGGATCCCGGCTCGGAGCCTGGGCCTCGCCGCAAAGCAGCGTGATTGCCTCACGGGAGTTGCTGGTGGAAAACGAATCCAGATATCGCGAACAATATGGCGACTCCCCGCCCCGCCCGGAACACTGGGGTGGCTATCGGGTTGTTCCCGACGCTATCGAATTCTGGCAGGGCCGCAGCTCACGCCTGCACGACCGCTTGCTTTTCACCCGAGCGCAACCCGGCTCGCCATGGACCCTCGAAAGACTGGCCCCATAAAAGAAAAAGCCACTCAGGCCTGATGGCCAGAGTGGCAATGGGGAAGAGAACTCCCGGGAGATTAGTCAGAGCTGGCGAAACCCAGAATCTGCAACAGGCTCAGGAACAGGTTGTAAATACTGACAAACAGCGTGATGGTTGCCATCACGTAGTTAGTCTCACCACCGTTCACGATCTGCTGAGTCTGATAGGCGATCAGGCCAGCCATTAACACCACGAACATAGCCGAGACTGCGATCGACAAAGCTGGCATGCTGAAAAAATATGCAACCAATGACAACACGAATGCGGTCAGAATGCCGGCGGTCAGGTAAGACCCCATGCCAGTCAGGTCACGCTTGGTCGTCATCGACCAGAGGCTGATGCCACCAAAGGTTGCCGCCGTGCCTGCCAGCGCCATGGTGACGATTTGCCCACCATTACTGAACTGCAGGTAGTGGTTGATGATCGGGCCGAGCGTATAGCCCATGAAACCGGTCAGCAGGAACGTCAGGCCGATCGCGGCCGGGCTGTTACGGAATTTGGTCACCAGAAACAGCAAGCCGAAATAGCCAACCAGCGTGATGATGATTCCCGGGTGCGACAAGCCCATCATCGCTGAGGCGCCAGCGATCAGCGAACTGGTACCAAGATTCAGCGCCAGCAAGGTGTAGGTATTTCTGAGCACACGACGCGGTGCTTCATCAATCTCAAGCCCTCCGACTCTCGAACGATCAAGAACATCAGATTGGTTATGCGGTTTCATGTCGAAAACTCCTGCTTAGAACAATGAACGAACGATACACTGACACTCTATTCCAATAAATCGTACAAAACCGTAGTATTTATTCGGTTTTTGCTGATATAGATTAATAGAGATGGAAAATTCCTTTAATTACAAACACTTACACTACTTTTGGGTGGTTGCCCAGGAAGGTAGCATCACTCAGGCCGCGGAACGGCTCGATGTGGCCAGTCAGACAATTTCCGGGCAAATCAAACTACTCGAAAAGAGCCTGGGCCACGCCTTGTTTGCTCCTAAGGGCCGAGGCCTAACTCTAACTGAGGCAGGCCGGATTACCCAGGGTTTCGCTGATCGTATCTTCTTGTTGGGCGAACAACTCACAGAAGCCATGAATGAGCCAGGGTTGGAAAATACGATCAGGCTGAATGTGGGGACGACGGACTCACTTCCCAAGTTGATTGCATATGAGTTGCTGGAGCCATTACTGACTGCTCAGACAACCGTGCGACTGCAATGCCATGAAGGCGAGTTTGAGCAGCTACTGGCAGAGCTGGCGCTGCATCAGCTTGATGTCGTCCTGGCAGACCGTCCCATGCCCGCGAGCAGCGGGCTAAGAGTCTATAGCCACCAGATCGGTGAGTCGCCCGTTGGGCTGTTTGGCAAGCCGGCACTCATAGAGCAATACCAGCAAGGGTTTCCGCAATCGCTGGACCGGGCACCGATGTTATTGCCGACCCGTCATACAGCGCTGCGCTCCCGACTCGATAACTGGCTCCAGACGGAATCCATCCGGCCCAGAGTGATCGGTGAGTTCGAAGACAGCGCGTTGCTGGCCACGTTTGCCGGCACAGGTCTGGGCTTCTTTCCGGCGGTTCTGGTCAGCAGGAATGACCTCGCGTCGCAATACGACGCGCATCTGCTGGCGGAAATCCCGGCCCTGCGAGAGCAGGTTTTTGCCATTACCAACGAACAACGGATTCAACACCCCCTGGTTGAATCTTTACTTAGTAACGGCCGCCGACTGTGGGGAAACGGCCAGGACCAATGAGGCCAAACCAACGCCGCGTCCCTGCAGGCTGATCATCAGTGCTGCAATCCGGCGCCGGGTGCTGTTGCGGGAAGCCTCGGTTTCGGTCGGGTCTTGCAGCGACGCGCGCAACCGGCCAAGCGCGTTTAATGCCGCAACGGTCTCAGGGACCAGGCCGGCATTCTTCAGGACCCGGTTACCGACCCGGATCTCTTCGGGTACCAACAGGTCTTCACGCAAATCAAGCGGCAGGCCCGCGCCAGGCAGATCGGCGAAATCGCCATTCGCCTGAGCGCTAGCAATGCGGGATTCGATCAGATCATTCAGCGCGAATATCATCAAACCATTATGTCAGACGAAAGCGGATCGGTCGGGCCCACCGTTTTGGGCCGAACGAGAACAGCGCACAGAGACCGCCCATCGCGGCAGCCACACCATGCAAACTGGCGCCGGTGCTGGCCTGGGCTTGCGGCCAGTGGGTCACCCAGATCAGATCAATAACCACTTTCACGGCCAGCCCGGCGCAAACCAGCAGCGAGAATACCGCGCCGCGTCGCCAGCGCCGGAACAGGCCGGTTGATGATGCCGGTGATTTGAGATCAGTTTCGTCAAGAAGCAAGGACAAGGCCGCGAAACCAACCACCGCATGCAATGCGGTAGACAGTCCGGCAACCCAGGCAAAGTGACCGGCCGACACAACCATGGCGTGGGCGGCCGGGGCAGCAACCAATAAACCGAATAACCAGCCGCTGACCGACACCATGTTGCCAAAGACTAGTTGAATCAAGACCAGCCCGACCAGGTTTGCGAGCAGGTGAGACAAGTCGATATGGACGAAGCTTGCGCCCCATAACCAGAACGGATGGAAGTTGCCAACCATCCAGGCATGCACCGGCGCTGTAATCGAGCCGGCATAAAGCAAGATGGCGGCAGTCGCCGCCATCACGGCAACCGCAAGGCTGTTAGCCTGCATAAAGACGGCGGCGCGCGATCCAGGCAAGCATCAGCAACAGAGCACCGTGCAGGCCGAGCGCACCGCCACCCCCTGAGCCGTCGGTTGCGGAACTATCCTGTGACTGATCTTTCACTTCGATGGTTACCGTTGTTGGAATACCAGAGCCAATTGCATCATACGGCGTCACTTGCACAGTGTGATCGCCAATCTCCGGATTTGCCCACACCACTTGATTATTCTCAACCGTAATGCCTTTGGCGACTGCCGCACTGTCGATGCCGACAGCCTCGGGCGCGCCACCTTTCGTCAGGATAAACGAATGCCGGACTTCCACCCCCGGATTGACCCGAATCGTATCAACCGGATTCAGTTCTGGCGCAACGGTGACTCGGGTCGACACTACAGCGACTCGTTCACTGCCAGAAGTTTCTACCGCTTTGACTTCAAAAGACAGTGACTGCTCGGCAGCCGGCGCGATGAAAGTGGCCGAACGACCGTCGCTGGCAACATCCAGCACCACACTCTGGCCTGTCAATTGTCGCCAGGTATAGACCGGCGAAACGGCATCGCTGCTGGCCTGGGCCGTCATACGGACCGAGTCTTCGGCACGCACCGCTGCACTGTCAATGGTGGCGCTAAGCGAGAAACCGGTTGCCGCCAGTGCATCATTAACGTCGAGCATGCCGGCACCGCAGATATCTCCCGGGCAGTCTCCACTTGCAAAAGGTCGCGCCGAGTTCACCAGAATGCTGAGAATCTGATCAGGGGTTCGCGACCCATTACGTTCGAGCAACAATGCGGCCGCCCCGCTGACATGCGGTGCCGAGAAACTGGTTCCGGCGCTCATTACATATCCGGCAGCAGTCCCGTTATGGGTTGCCACCGCAATATAGTTGCTGGACGTCGTGGCACAACTGGCAATTGCACCCGGAGCGCAGCCGCCGCCAGCGGCCGCCAGCGACGTTCCAACGCCTGCGTTGCCATAATCGGCCCGCTTGCCGTCTTTGGTTGATGCGGTTACGGCAATCACCCCCTGACAGGCGGCCGGCACTGAAATCGCATCGGCGCCATCATTGCCGGTACTCACGATGATGGTGGCCCCTGTGCCGCGAACCTCATCAATAATGGACTGAACCGTATTGCTGCATACCGCACCCGGACTGGTCGTACCAAGACTTAGATTCAACACTTTGGCCGGAGTCGGGTTGACCGGCAAACCGGTTACCGGCAGACCCACGGCCCATCGCATGCCATCCAGCACATCGCTAAGCAGACCGCCGCACCCGCTAATCACGCGGACCGGCAAAATGCTAGCCGCCGGGGCTACGCCTGCCATTCCCTCGGTATTGTTCAGCCGCGCGGCAATCACACTGCCAACCATCAGACCATGCGGATTGGCCGCCGTGACGCCGCTGCCATTATCGCAACTCATTGCGTCAGTCGGGTCGGCATCGCGTCCGTCGCTATCACCGGCAAGCGCCGGGTCGGTGATGAAATCGTAGCCGCCGGTCCAGGCGTTCTGCATATCCGGATGGTCAACCATGCCGGTATCCAGTACGGCGACCGTCACACCACTACCCTGGCCGTTAGTCCAGACGGGTTCTGTGTGGGTCGTGCCGGCATCCGGGCCTTCCAGATTCCACAACACATAAGCCAGCGGATCATCGGAATAAATACCATGGCGAGCGACTTGCCGATCAATCAGAACAGCCCGGACGCCGGGGTCACGCTCGATTTCCGCCGCATAAGCACGCGCAGCGGAGACCGTCATTTCTGAGGGCAGCGACACCTTGACGGCTTCGGCGAACGCACTGCCCGTCAACGAAAGCTGATTGTCACGTGAGACTTCCACGCTGGTGCCGGGCTGGCCTTTATTCCCACCAATTGTGATCGGGCCGGCCGGCAGTGACACGCCGACCGATTTACTCGCCCGGTCTGCGCCTTCGTAGTAGTAAACCACCAGACTCGAGGTGGTCTCGGTCACCGTGACGGCGGGCAGACTGACTTCCGGCTCGATTGGCGGCGTCGCCAATGCAGGACTTAAAACCAGGAGAGCTGTCACGGCGGTCGCCGCTGCTGTCATCGGGCGCAACAAACTGGGCCGCAATTGCTGCCGAAACCGCGAAGTCATAGTGTCCAATCCATCCCTGAAAGCCAGTTAACGGACAAGAAACGCTTGCCCGACAAGTGATAACTGTCATTCTTTGATGAACGGGAAATCGACGATAGCCTGATCAGCGCCGAGAAGGATACCCGGCATTTCCAGCCGACAAGTGGCTGTCAGATGTTGTAAAACGAGCGTCGCTTATCGGCTCGTCAGCGTCCGCCTGACCGCATCATGCCAGCCGGTGACCAGACGCTCGCGATCAGCAGCCGCCATCCTGGGCTCGAAGCGGCGCTGCAGCCGCCAGCTCTCGGAAAAACCGGCTTCTTCAGGCCAGACACCGGCTTGCATGCCGGCCAGCCAGGCAGCCCCCAATGCTGTCGTTTCAAGGACTTCAGGTCGGTCCACCGGCGCATCAAGCAGATCGGCCAGCCTTTGCATGGTCCAATCAGAGGCGACCATGCCGCCGTCTACCCGCAAGACGGTTTCGGCCGCCCCACCCCAGTCACCCTGCATGGCCGACAGCAGGTCGCGGGTCTGAAAGCAGACGGCCTCCAGCGCCGCACGGGCAAGCTCATTGGGGCCAGTCGCCCGGGTAATGCCAAACAGCGCTCCACGCGCTTCGGCATCCCAGTGAGGAGCGCCCAGACCCGTAAACGCCGGCACCAGATAGACCGCCTGGTTCGGATCAGCCTGGTCTGCCATGACGCCGGATTGAGAGGCATCGTCCAGTACCGCCAGGCCGTCGCGCAACCACTGCACGGCAGCCCCGGCAACAAAGATCGACCCTTCCAGCGCGTAACTGGTCTGCCCCCGCAGACGATACGCTACGGTGGTCAGTAACCGGTTATGCGAGGGGACTTGCTCAGCGCCGGTATTGAGCACCGCGAAACAGCCCGTCCCGTAGGTTGACTTGAGCATGCCCGGCGCGAAACACGCCTGGCCCATGACGGCCGCCTGCTGGTCACCGGCAACCCCGCGGATTGGTACCGCCGCGCCAAAAAGAGCCGGGTCGGTTGAACCGAACTCGGCCGCACAGTCGTGAACCTCTGGCAACAGACTGCGGGGAATGTCCAGTGCCGCGAGCAAATCATCGTCCCACTGCTGTCGGGCAATATCAAACAACAAGGTGCGCGACGCATTCGTCGCGTCGGTGGCGTGGACTTTCCCCGCGGTCAGGCGCCAGATCAGGAAGGTATCGATCGTGCCGAAGGCAAGCTTCCCCGCCTCGGCAAGCTCCCTCGCGCCCGCGACATGGTTCAACACCCACGCAATCTTGGTACCCGAAAAATACGGGTCGAGTAGCAAACCCGTGCGCTCGGTAAACAGGGCTTCCAGCCCTCTGCCACGCAACTCGGCACAGAATTCGGCTGTGCGTCGGTCTTGCCAGACTATCGCATTGCCTACCGGCTCGCCGGTCTCGCGGTTCCAGAGAACCGTTGTTTCACGCTGGTTGGTAATGCCGATACCCGCCAGGTCGGCAGCCCGGAGTCCGGCCTGTGTCAGGGCCGCGCGCACGGTCGCAACGGTTGTCTCCCAGATATCCTGCGGGCGATGCTCCACCCAGCCCGAGCGCGGAAACAACTGCTCGAACTCCTGCTGACCAACGCCCACCGCACGAAAATTCTTATCGAAAACAATCGCACGTGAACTGGTAGTGCCCTGATCAATCGCTAGTACGAATCCGCTCATGACTCTGCTCCGGGAATGTAGTGATCCTCTGCGTTGCAGATTGAATCATACAAACCGAAAGATAAAAAACGCGACGACAATCGAGGCAATAATCGCTCCGGTAAGCGGCGTGCCCGCAAAAAACAACCAGCCCAGGTGAATCCAGGCAGCGACCAGCAGCGAGATAAACAACCGATCGCCACGTGTGGTGTCAAGCGCCAGTATTCCCCGCCGTGGGTTGCCACCGGGCGAAAACCGCTCCCAGATCCCCATCGAAATCAACAAGGCCAGAATAAACAGCCAGAAAGTCGCGGTCTGCCAGGTCCATGCCATCCAGGATAGATTCATCTCGGTTTACACCCGGCCCAGGGCAAAGCCCTTGGCAATATAGTTTCGAACAAAATAGATCACGAACGCGCCGGGCACGATGGTCAGCGTTCCGGCCGCTGCCAGCAAGCCCAACTCGTAACCGGAGGTACTCGCTGTTCGGGTCATGGTCGCGGCAATTGGCTTGGCATCAACCGATGTCAACGTCTTGGCAAGTAACAATTCCACCCACGAAAACATGAAACAAAAAAACGCCGCCACTCCAATGCCCGCGGCAATTGTCGGCAGGAAAATCTTGATAAAAAAGCGCCAGAACGGATACCCATCAACAAACGCGGTTTCATCAAGCTCTTTGGGTACGCCAGACATAAAGCCTTCAAGAATCCAGACCGCCAGCGGAATATTGAACAGGCAATGCGCCAGCGCAACCGCCAGATGGGTATCGAACAGACCCACCGCCGAATAGAGCTGAAAGAACGGCAAGGCAAACACCGCGGCTGGCGCCATCCGGTTGGTCAGCAACCAGAAGAACAAGTGCTTGTCACCGAGGAAACGATACCGCGAAAACGCATAGGCGGCAGGCAAGGCGACTGTTACCGAGATAACAGTGTTAATCAGCACATAGGTAATCGAGTTCAGATAACCGTTGTACCAGACCGGATCAGTAAAAATTGTCCGGTAATTTTCGAGTGTGAATTCCTGCGGCCACAGACTGAAGGTGCCGAGAATCTCATTGGTTGTCTTGAACGACATGTTCAGCAACCAGTAAATCGGCAGCATCAGAAAGATGATGTAGAGCGTTGGCACCAGCCATTTAGCTTTTCTCATGCTCAATCCTCGTCGCGGGTCATCACGGAATAGAACACCCATGACAACAGCAGAATAATCAGGAAGTAAATCAGCGACATTGCCGCTGCCGGGCCCAGATCAAACTGACCCAGTGCAATCTTGACCAAATCGATCGACAACAGCGTTGTGGAGTTACCCGGCCCGCCTCCGGTCAGAACAAACGGCTCGGTGTAAATATTGAAGCTATCCATAAAGCGCAGCAGAATCGCGATCGTTAGCACCCGCTTCATTTTAGGGAGTTGAATGTACCGGAAAACCGCCCATGAACTGGCGCCATCAATGCGGGCGGCCTGATAATAGGCATCCGGAATCGAACTGACGCCGGCATACGCGAGCAACACCACCAGCGACGTCCAGTGCCAGACATCCATGGCAATCAGCGTAAACCATGCCGAGAGCGGCTGGCGCGTGAAGTTGTAATCAAAGCCCATCGCATTGAGCGTATGGCCCAGCAAGCCAATGTCGGGCAATGCGAAGATGTTCCACATCGCCCCCACGACATTCCAGGGAATCAATAGCGGCATAGCCATCAAGACCAGGCAGACCGATACCCACGGTCCTTTGCGCGGCATAGCCAGCGCGATAGCAACCCCCAACGGTACTTCGATGGCCAGAATCAGTCCGGTAAACAGCAGCTGGCGCTTGAGAGACTCATGAAAACGATCGGAAGTCAGAATTTCCTGAAACCAGACTACCCCCTCGAAAAAGAACTCGTTATTACCGAAGGTCTCCTGAACCGAGTAGTTCACCACGGTCATTAGTGGAATGACCGCATTGAACGCCACGAGAATGACAACCGGCAGAACGAACCACCAGGCTTTCTGGTTTTCTACTTTGGCGCTCATTCGACTAGCCCTCCGTCCTGATAAATCCGGGTGAAGCCAGGATCAAAACTGACGTGAGCGTTATCCGCAGGGATCGATTCATTTTCGCCAACCAGCAGTCGCAGTTTGTGCTCGGCGCAGCTAACTTCGACGATTCTGAATCGACCCGTATCGCTGACTTTCTCGATTGATACCGGCAGCCCTTGCTCCGAAAACCGGACAAACTCCGGACGAACGCCGATCTGCAGACCGGACGACCGAGCCCCGCCTGCGGCAACCGCAGCATGGTTTTCAACCTCGAGCGCCTGTCCACCGAACCGGGCTTTTCCCTGGTCAAACGAACACGGCAGGACATTCATGCCAGGCGACCCAATGAAATGCCCTACGAACGTATGGGTAGGCCGCTCAAAAAGCTCTACCGGGGTGCCCGCCTGCACTACCCGGCCGTCATGCATGACGACTACTTTGTCCGCGAATGTCAGCGCTTCGGTCTGATCGTGGGTCACATAGATCATCGTGGTGCCAACCCGCTGATGCAACTCCTTCAGTTTGGATCGCAGACGCCACTTCAGGTGCGGGTCAATGACGGTCAGAGGCTCATCAAACAAGATGGCATTGACGTCGGCGCGAACCAGGCCACGGCCTAGCGAAATCTTCTGCTTACCGTCGGCGGTCAGACCAGAAGCTCGCTGTTTAAGCATCGCGGTCAGATCGGTCATTTCGGCAATTTCTGCCACCCGCTGGGCAACATCAGTCTCTTTCATACCCCGGTTGCGCAACGGAAAAGCCAGGTTATCGAACACCGACATGGTGTCGTAAACGACTGGGAACTGAAACACCTGAGCAATATTGCGCTCATCGGGGGACAAAGCCGATACGTCTCGCCCGTCAAACAGAATCTGCCCTTCGGAGGCACGCAGCAAACCCGAAATAATATTCAGCAGTGTCGTCTTGCCACACCCGGAAGGGCCAAGCAGCGCATAAGCACCGCCGTCATCCCAGTCCAGGTGGACCCGCTGCAACGCATAGTCGGCATCGGTTTTGGGTTGCGGCTGATAACTGTGCCGCAACTCTGAAAGCGTAATCTTGGCCATAGTGACTCCGGTTCAGGCGTGGGCCAGTGAGCCATCAGGCGCGAACACCAGCGCATGACCCAAATCGAGATCAAAACGAACCTCCTCACCGACCGCAAATTGATGCACGCCGTGTGACAAGGACACCCAACTCTCGCCTTTCATTTCAAAGTGCACTGTACTTTCTGCCCCGCTGATTTCGGTAACCTGGACCGCGCCCGCGACCTGGGGACTGTCGGCGTCGCCGCTGGCAACCACAACATGGTGCGGCCGCAATCCCAAGGTATAGGGTCCATCGGCAAGCGATGACAATGCCCCGCTAACCGGCCAGCTTGTGGATTCGTCCAGCACAATCATGCCGTTTGCCTTGGTCACGGGCACCGTATTCATTGGAGGCTCGGAAAAAACCTGAGCGGTCGCCAGGTCGACCGGCTGACGGTACACCTGTGCGGTCGGGCCAAACTGGGCAATCCGCCCTTCAACCATTGCCGCCGTATGACCCGCCAATAACAAAGCCTCGGAAGGCTCGGTCGTGGCATAAACAACCGTGCAGTTCCGATCGGCGAACAGTCGCGGTAATTCGTCACGCAACTCTTCGCGTAGTTTGTAGTCAAGATTCGCCAGAGGCTCATCAAGCAAGACCAGATCCGAATCTTTGACGAGCGCGCGCGCCATTGCGCAGCGTTGCTGTTGCCCGCCTGACAATTCAGACGGCTTACGATCAAGAAACGGTGTCAGTTTCAGCAGCTCGGCAACCGGGCCAACTCGCTCGGATATCTCTTGATTTGAGGTTCTCAACACCCGCAATGGCGAAGCAATATTCTCAAAGACAGTCATATTCGGGTAATTGATGAACTGCTGGTAGACCATCGAGACGTTGCGTTTTTGCACGGCAACGCCGGTGACGTTTTTGCCATCAAACCAGATTTCGCCGGACGCGGGTTTAAGCAGACCCGCCATGATTTGCATTAAGGTGGTTTTGCCGGCGAGGGTCGTCCCCAGCAGAATATTAAATCCGCTCGACGCCAGGTCAACGCTGGTTTCATGGATCAGCGTCTGGCCTTCAGCACGCACCACAATGTTTTTCAGTGACAAGGACACAGTCAGGTTTTCCAGTAGCACGCAGCTTTCAAGGGCACTGCACCTTCAAGGGCAGTACAAGAACGCTGGATATTGAAGGGGGCGGACCCCGTAAAATCAGGAGCCCGCCCGGCAGCCGGGTAACGGTACCATTCCCGCCTGCCAGGGACCTACAGGTTTAAGAACCCTTGATCCAACGCTTGACGAGTTCGTCATAGCTGACGGTCTCGCCTTTTGGCTTCTCATTGGCAAGCTTGGCTTTCGCACCGCCCTTACCCAGCCATGCCGAAGCATCTTTCTTCTCGTTCAGACGTGGTCCGCAACCACCGTAAACCTTGGCTTTTTCATCGGCGCGCTGCATACGGCCCATGACCGTATCCATTTCGCCAGCCAGTCGGTCCATCGCTTGTTGCGGCGTAAACGTGCCTGAGTTCACGTCACCAATGTTCTGCCACCACAACTGAGCCAGTTTCGGATAGTCAGGCACATTCACACCGGTAGGTGACCAGTTAACACGGTCCGGAGAACGATAGAACTCAACCAGTCCGCCAAGCTTGGGTGCCCGGTCGGTGAAGCTCTGATGGTTGATCGTGGTGTCACGAATGAAGGTCAGACCAACATGGCTTTTCTTCACGTCAACAGTCTTTGACACCACAAACTGCGCATACAACCAGGCAGCCTTACGGCGTTCAACCGGAGTTGACTTGAACAAAGTCCAGGAGCCTGCGTCCTGATAGCCCAGTTTCTGACCATTTTCCCAGTAAGGACCGTGCGGAGACGGCGCCATGCGCCACAAGGGCTTGCCGGCATCATCAACCGTATTGTTGCCGTCTTTTTTGGAGGCAACCATTGACGCGGTAAACGCGGTATACCAGAAGATCTGCTGCGCAACATTACCTTGCGACAGAGCTGGCAATGACTGGTAGAAGTCATAATCGGCAGCCCCGGGAGGCGCGTAGTTTCGCAGCCATTCGTCCCACTTACGGATGGCGTAAACCGCAGCCGGTCCGTTGGTACCACCACCACGCTCAACCGACGCACCTGCCGGGTTACATGAGCCGGCTTCCATCCGAATGCCCCACTCGTCGATTGGGCGCCCGTTTGGCAAACCTTTAGAGCCGGCACCCGCCATAGACAACCAGGCGTCAGTCATGCGCCAGCCCAGATCGGGAGCGCGCTTGCCGTAGTCCATGTGACCGTAGATTTTCACCCCGTCAATTTCCTTGACGTCTTTGGAGAAAAACTCGGCAATATCTTCATAAGCAGACCAGTTGACCGGAACACCCAGGTCGTAGCCGTACTTAGCCTTGAATTTGGTTTGAAGGTCTTTACGATCGAACCAGTCTTTGCGGAACCAGTAAAGGTTGGCGAACTGCTGGTCTGGCAATTGATACAGCTTGCCGTCCGGCCCGGTTGTGAAGGACTTGCCAACGAAGTCGTCGATGTCGAGCATTGGGTTGGTGACGTCTTTACCATCGCCAGCCATCCAGTCAGACAGATTGACCGCCAGTTGCAGGCGTGAATGCGTACCAATCAGGTCGGAGTCATTGATGTAAGCATCGTACAAGTTACGCTTGGTCTGCATTTGGGTTTGCACCGCCTGCACCACCTCGCCCTCACCCAACAACTGATGATTCACCTTGATGCCGGTGATCTCCTCAAATGCCTTGGTCAGCGTTTTGGATTCGTACTCATGGGTTGGAATGGTTTCTGACAGCACGTTGATTTCCATGCCTTTGAGCGACTTGGCCGCGTCAATGAACCATTGCATTTCTTTCATTTGCTCGTCTTTGCTAAGCGCCGACGGCTGAAACTCGCTATCTATCCACTTCTTGGCTTCTGCTGGCCCGGCCTGGGCACTCGCAGCAAACATGCTTGCCATCGCCACAGCGACGGCAGCTGCCATTTGCTTTTTCATGACTCCTCCTGGTTGGTAACGGTTTTGCATCGCGGATCGTACAATCGAAAGAAAACGAATGTCAACCAAACGAAACGAAACTTTTCACTGACAAATTAGCTGATTTCCGAAATAATCCGAAAATGGCTTCTCGAATGACAACCGCTCTTTCGCCGCGCCAGTCGGACATCGTTCGCCTGGCGCGCAGTGTCGGCCGGGTCGATGTGGACTCACTGGCCGAGCAGTTCCTGGTGACCCCGCAGACGATCCGTAAAGATCTCAATGAGTTATGCGATCAAGGCGTCTTGCAGCGCTACCACGGTGGCGCGATGATTTCGTCCGGCATATCAAATCTGGCATACGAATCTCGCCAGGAACTCGCCCCCGGCGCCAAGCGCCTGATTGGCGAAAGAGCCGCCGCGCTGATTCCGAACAACGCGGCGATCTTTATCAACATCGGCACGACGACAGAGGCGGTGGCGATGGCCTTGCGAGAGCATCGCGGCCTGATGGTGATTACCAATAATCTGAATGTGGCTCAGATTCTCAAAGGGGCCACCGATATCGAAGTTGTTATTGCCGGCGGCGTCTTGCGCCATACCGACGGCGGAATCGTCGGTGAAGCGGCCGTTGAATTCATTCGCCAGTTTAAGGTCGACTACGCGATCATCGGCGCCTCGGCGATCGATCTGGATGGCGCGCTGCTTGACTTTGACTACCGGGAGGTCAGTGTGGCCAAAGCCATTATGGCTGGTGCCCGCCGCTCAATACTGGTCGCCGACAGCATGAAATTTTCCCGGTCCGCGCCGGTGCGCATCGGACACCTGTCACAACTGGACTGCTTCGTCACAGACGAGCCCCCTCCTCCGGCCATCGCGTCGCTCTGTCGCGAGCACGAGGTCTCTATCGAGTTACCGGGTCAAGGACTTGCCCAATGAACACCCGTGATCCCATGGGCCATCCTGTGGCCAACCCGACAATTGCCCGGGAGCAGACCTTCGCCCAACTTTGCGATGGCACGGTGTACGACATTCTGATTATCGGCGGTGGCGCGACCGGACTCGGTGTCGCCCTTGATGCCGCGAATCGCGGCTTGTCGGTCGCCTTGGTTGAAGCAGAAGATTTCGCCAAGGGAACCTCCTCCCGGGCAACCAAGCTGTTACACGGTGGTGTGCGCTATCTGGCGCAGGGCAACGTCCCGCTTGTGCGGGAAGCACTTCATGAACGGACAACTCTGCTAAGAAACGCCCCTCATATAGCCCAGCCCCTGCCATTCGTAATGCCCGTATTCGGCAAACGCGGCTTATTGTTCTACAAGTGGTTCTATGGCGCCGGGCTGGTCTTGTATGACTTGCTGGCAGGAAAAGCCGGCTTGGGCAAGACCAGTTTTCTGAACCGGGCACAGACCCTCGCACAACTGCCAGGCGTGCGCGAACAAAACCTGTCGGGTTCTGTACGGTATTGGGATGGTCAGTTCGATGACGCCCGGCTTGCGGTTGGCATAGCCCGTACCGCAGCGGCCAAAGGCGCCAGACTAATCAATCATTGTCGCGCTATCGATTTGATTCACGAGCAGGACAAAGTTGTCGGCGCGAGAATCCGCAACGAAGAAAACCAGACGGTTGGCACGGTTCGAGCCAAATGCATCATTAACGCCGCCGGGGTATGGGTTGACGCCGTCCGGCGCATGGACCGCGCCGATGTTCAAACCATGGTGGCCCCCAGCCAGGGCGTTCATATTGTTGTAGACCAATCGTTCATGCCAGGCAAAAACGCTTTGTTAGTCCCCAAGACTCAGGACGGTCGCGTTTTATTCGCCGTCCCGTGGTTAGGAAAACTGATTCTCGGCACAACCGATACCCCGCGTGACGATCTGGCTGCGGAGCCGGTTCCTTTTCATGAGGAAGTTGAATTTATCCTCAGCGAATCAGCACGCTATTTATCCAAAGCGCCGCGCCGGAAAGATGTTTTGTCCGTGTGGGTGGGTCTACGACCATTGGTCAAACCCCCAAGCGATGAAGGCGACGATACCAAAGCCTTATCAAGGGAACACACGGTACTGGTGGGGGCCTCCGGACTAGTCACCGTCACCGGCGGAAAATGGACCACTTACCGCGCTATGGCCGAAGATGTTCTGGCTGAATGCGCGCGCCAGAACCTGGTTGAAAACAAAACCGCCGGCGGCACAATTGACCTGCCGCTACTGGGAGCGACTTCGGAGAACAACCGTCCGATCTGCGAGGCGCCGGGGCTTCACTCTTATGGGAGTGAAGCCGGCGTTGTCAGCGCGCTTGCCGGTTCGGAAAATACACTGGCAACCGGCCTGACCGAAGCGATGGTTCGGTTTGCCGTCCGCTATGAATACGCCCGCACGGTAGAAGATGTCCTGGCCCGGCGGTCACGCCTGCTGTTCATCGATGCCCGAACAGCTCTTGAGCTGGCCGATACGGTTGCGCAAATCCTGGCCGAGGAGATCGGACCGGGCTTCGACCCGGTTCAGTCAGCGGCGGCGTTTCGGGAACTAGCTGCAGGCTACTTACGTCTACCCTGATGCCGTCTGCGCTGGTTCTTGCATAACCAGCGTCTGACCGACCGAAAGTTGTAAGCGTCCCGCCGCTCCCGATGCCAACTCAACTGTATGGTGGGCGCCCGGGCAGTTGGCAAATCTGCCCGGCGTCAGATTTGGCACAATCCGGGCAATTGTGCCGCCCGCGTCGAGAAACAATACGTCGATCGCGAAGCGCATGCCAAAAGTATGAACACTGCGGCAGTGCGACAGCCATAGGGCTTCATCTTCGGCCAGCCTTGAACACAGCATCAAGCCCAGAAAACGACCAATGAAGTTGTTGGCGCGATAAGCGCTACCGAGCAATACGCGCCCCTCGCAAACGACGACATCCGGGCCAATCGTAAGCCCCCAACGCGCAATCATGGATATATCCTGGCTCACCAAAAGGCTACATCCTGCCTGACCAAAGTGCGACGAATCCCCCAGGCTGTTGACTCAGGCGGCCGACCCATATTGCCTAGCCGGAAAAAACCGCATGCTGGCCATTCAGGCCAAAGACCTGCAAATCTAGTGCAGGCGACACGCAACGAGAAAATGCCGGATTTCGCCACAATTCGGACTGATTCCGGCTTGTGACGCGACAACTATTGACGGCCAAACCTGATCGCACCACGATGAAATTTCCTGCCAAGCCGTTCTGCCAACTCTTGTGTTCACTAACAAAACCTCCCCCCAAAAGTGTGTAGGAAAGAGTCTTAGCACAAGCGAAATTAGCTTTTACGAGCGTCTATTCCTCCTGCTTATTGGCCGAACCAGGCTGAGAATCTGCCGTTAGGATCAGCTATTCATCTTCTCTCTGAACAATATGATTCGCGACGAACCATCCAACTTCGTTCACTCAATTCCTACTCCGAACGGCTTAGCCGCGCGACTCGAAACTCTGTACGGGTTGGACATTGAGAGCTGTCGATATCTGAATGGCGGTGTGACCGATGTCTACTCGGTGACCGACTCAGGCGGCCGGCATTTTATTGCGCGGGTTGCCCGGCATGGCGACCGTCATGAAAACGAAGTAACGTTCGAACTCGATTTTCTTGACTACCTGGCGATGCGCGGCGCAAACGTCTGTCGTGCAATCAGAACTTTGGACGACGCCCGGACTTTCTCATTGTCGTGCGCCGAGGGAGCACGCAGTGTGATGCTGACCGACGCCCCATCCTACATACCGGTCAATTGCGCCGATATTGCGGCGATGACGGCTATGGCTGAATCAGTCGCCCGGATGCACACGATTGCGGCCGATTATTACGCCGAACTATCGAACAACACACCAGACGTCATACCGCATGGACCTAACCTGGGCAAACAGACCTTGTTGCGAATGCCACTGGAGCACATGCGCGCCATCTGCAGTGACCAGTCAAGCGCTCGGAAAGAACTGCAAGAACTTAGCGATCTGATCAATGCCAAACTCAACTGCCTGGGAGCAAACAACTGGTCTCTGAGCCTGTGTCACGGCAACTTGCTACCCGACAACGCGCATATTGACGCGACCGGAAACATCACCTTGTCAGGCTTTGAGCGCTGCGGCATCGGCTGGCCGGTTTACGACCTCGCCACGATTCGAAGGCATTTTGAACAGACGAATACCGAGGATTGCTGGCCAGCGTTTGTCCAGGCCTATCGACGCCACAACGAGCCCGACGCCGCGCAACTGGAGGCATTGCCAATTCTGGTGGCCTGTCGGCATCTGTGGTCTATGGGCCGGCGCGCACATATGGCTCGCCAGATGGGCCGCGGCTATGCCACTGAAAACTATCTTGCTCAGCAGATCAGATTTATTCGCGAGCACCTGGAATTGTTCGATGCCACGAGACAGTCGGCCTAACGCGCCACTTGCTGGCGCCTGGACTCATGGTTAAACAGAATAATCGACGAACCGATAATAACCATCGCCCCAATCAAAGTGTAGGCATCGGGTGTTTCTGAAAAGATAACGAAACCAAGCACGGCGGCATAAACCAGTTGAACATATTGAACATTGGCGACCACACCGGCCTCACTCAAGCGCAAGGCTTTGACCGCCAGCCACTGTCCGGCTGTTGCGAGTATTCCAATACCGGCCAGCATCAGCAGGCCGGATAGAGTCGGCGTCACCCACAACCAGAACAACGAAACACCGGCTATCGACCCGACAAAAACGGCCTGATAAGTCAGCAAAGTCGCCGTACTCTCAGTCTGGGAAAGCTTGCGCACGCAAATCTGGGCCACCGCAGCACCAAGGGCGCCGACGATCGCAATCAAGACATTAGGGTCAGCTAAGCCCTGAAGCCCCGGGCGCATGACAATCACGACCCCCAGAAATCCGACCACGACCGCGGAACCACGGTAGGCGCCAATCTGCTCCGATAGAAAGATCAGCGCGAGCAACGCGACGAAAAACACTTTCGCAAAACTCAAAGTGGTTGCGGTGGTCAGGGGCAGCACAGAGACAGCCCAGATACCGGCGGACAAAGCGGTAAACGCTCCAGTTAGCCGGGCAGCATGAATACCCGGGTATTGCGTGGCGAGACTATGCGGGAAAGATTTTTTGATTGCCGGCAACGCAGAGCCGAACACAAAGAGTTGACGGAAGAAGAGTATCTGCAACACATGAAACTCGGTCACTGCCATCTTGGCAATTGCTGCTTCAACCGAAAACAGCGCGGTCGCGACCAGTGCCCAGATGATTCCTTGAGAGTTCTTAGTCAAAACGAGCGCCGGCCTTGCGTCAAGGAGTGATTGACGCCATGTTACCAAGCATGACCGGCCGGGCAAGTCCGTACATCAACACCACAGACGCCAGCAGGCAGGCCGCGCTTCGCACGCTGTTCCAAAAGGTCCAGCCAGGAAGATAGTTTTCGGTCCAGTACCGCAAGCCATCAGCCGAAGCAATATCAATCGTCGCAAGCATTTTGTTCATCGGCACGTTCCCGGCTGCCGTCACCACAAAGACACCCACCAGATAGATCAGCGCTGCAACAAAGAACGGCGCGGGCTCGGTAGCGGCAAAATAAGCGCCGCCCGCCAGAATCAACGAGACAGGCACCATGCCAATGAACAAAGACATAAAGACGTAGCGATAAACCTCACGGTTTATGGCGTTCATGGCTTCAACACCGCCGGTACCGCTTGTCACACTCAGCGCCCGCATGATGAAGTCAGAAAATGCAAGAAACACGCCGCCCAGGACCGCGTAGGCCAGCGCAGAAAAATATCCGAGCAAGAGCATCCAGGTTGTCATAACAATACCTCTCAGGGTTGCAAGTTTTAACAGGCGCCGTGACCCGGGAGAGTCATACAAGCGCCAGGAACCTGAAAATCAGGCCGCCTTGGACCAGGCCGAGCCGGCAACAGCCGTCCGTGCAAACTCGGCGAAGTCTCGAGGTGGTCGTCCTATCGCCCGTAGGACGCCATCAGCAATCTGCGAGTTTCGACCGTCAAGCGTCTCACGGGCGATGCCGGTGAAGACATCGGCAATGAACTCACCGCCAACCTGCACCAGCCCTGCGTGAAACGCCTCGAATGATATCGGCACATAACGAATCTCACGTCCGGTTGCCGTGCTTAACTCGGCTGCCATTTCAGCGAAAGTCATCAAGCGGGGACCAGTCACTTCATAAAGTTGTCCGGAATGCCCTTGTTCAGTCAGCGCAGCGACCGCAACATCGGCGATATCATCAATATCCACGATCGGCTCTTGGACATCACCCCCCGGCATCGCGACGGCTCCCGCCAGGACCGGGTCACGCAAATAGCCTTCGCTGAAATTCTGGGCGAACCAGGCTGCCCGAACCAGCGTGAAATCAATACCGCACTGACGCACAACCTGCTCGCCCAGTTGTGCATGGTGTTCGCCACGGCCTGATAGCAATACGATGCGGGTCACACCGGCTTGGCGCGCAACACGACATAGCGCTTCGAGTTTTTCCACCGCCCCCGGGAACGCCAAATCAGGGAAGTACGACACGTACACGGCCGAAATACCGGCGAAAACTGCCGGCCAGTTGGCTGGCTCGTCCCAGTCAAACCCGATCGCGGCACTGCGCGACCCCTCTCTTACCTTGTAGCCTTTATCGATCAGTCTTGTCACGATTCGAGAACCGGTCTTGCCGGACGCGCCAATAACCAGGAAATCTGGCGTTTGCATCACATAGCTCCTTAGTGGTGAGTGATGCATTCATGGTGAGCGTTCCCAACCATTAAATCTTGACCGACGGTGCCAACTGTTTACCCGCAGCCGCCACCTGGTATTTGTGGTCAGGCTCTGCCGGCGTCCCGAAACGCAGACGGCGTTTGGTTTCCCCAACGCCTGAACGCGCGATTGAAAGCGCTCTGTTCAGAAAACCCGGTCAGGAAAGCAACCTCCGCCAACGAATAGTCGCTTTGCAGCAAAAGTCCTTCCGCCAGCTCCCGTCGCGCTTTGTCCACGAGTTTCTGAAACGACAAGCCTTCCTCTCCGAGCCGCCGCTGCAGCGTTCTTTCACTGACCCCCAGGCGGCGGGCCACGACCTGCATCCTGGGAACCCCGGCACTTAACGATTGGGCGATCGCTTCACTGACCGTGTGTTGATAGGTGCGGTCATCCTCGACTTTAACCAACTCCTGATCAAGATGATCAAGCAGAAAGCGTGTCATGCCTTTGTCTGCCAACCGATTCTGGCGCGCCAGCGCTTCCCCTGAGACCAAAAGCGCATCCTGCTCGGCACCAAAACGGACCGGACAGCCAAAGTAGTTTTCATGAGCCGACACTTCAGGGGGGCTGGCATGCCGCAGATGAACTTCCAGCGGCGCGAAGTCGCGCGGCGAAACCTGGCGGATCATCGAGGTGACACTGGCCAGCGTTGCCTCATTGGACAGCCGCATCCCCAGACGGCGAGGGCCGGATCGGTGCAGGATGAAGTAGGCATCGTCGCCGCTAGGCCGAACCTCATAGTCAGCAACACTGGTGAGTAGTCGCCAGTATCGCTCGGCGCGGGCAAACGACGCCCGCAGATTCGGGGCGGTCTTCCAGGCCAGGCCAAATGCCCCGTAGTCGTCACATTCCATGCTGCGGCCAACCCGCACCGGCAGATCGGCGGCATCGCCAATCAGAGCGGCGATGCGCTCCAGCAACTCGTAGTAGGCAATGTCGGAGATCATTGCACCAACTTTGACCTCTGCTTCAGGGTCCAGTCCAACGGAACGCAGCAAAGCACCCTGATCGGCGGCCTGGCCCACCACCCGAACCACCTTGTGTACAAAAAGTGATGTCACCGCGCCCATGGAAAGTAACTATAGCAAGCAGGATGTGAAAGTAAATACGTACCCGCCTCAAAGACTGGCGAGCCAATCCGGATCGGGAGGACACTCGCTTGAAACATCGATCAGCAGACCGTTTGGATCCCGCAACAACATCCGGCGCTGCCCGTAGAAGAGATTTCTCGGCGGCTCAACAATAATGACGTCTGATGACGCGTTAACGAGCTCGAAGGTCACGTCCACGTCGTTGACGACAATCGTCAGCATGCCGCCTGCGGGCTCACCCCGGTGCGACTGCGGAATAATTTCATGACCGCGAGCGAGAATCCCCAACTCGAGCAGAGCATTCCCCGGCCCCTGAAGATGGACAAACCAATCGCTGTCAAAAGCCACCTGGTATCCGAACAACTTGACATACCAGTCGCGAGATTGGCGCAGATCATCGCTGAAAATCGAGTAAAAAGCCCTGACGGGGGGGTTCATCATCGGGAATCCGATTAAACAGTCTTGTCATCATTGAGTGAACCGGTGAATATGCCAGATAATCCATCGGCTCGGACAGCCCTACTTAAACTGCAACGCGCGGCGCTCGATGAAATGCCAGGACAATGCAGCCAGGACAATGGCGCTGACTGATGACATCAGGATCAGGCCCGCCGCGCTGATGTCCGGCATCGCGTACACGACGGTTTGCTGGATGGCAAACGCGTAGATATACAAGCCGTAGGAATAATCGCCAAGCTTATTATATTGACGAACCATCCCTGCCGGCACATACGCCAGGAACAGCAACAGGTACGGCAACGCAACCAGATAAACGATCAGAAAAACCGACTGATTGACCAGTGAGGCCAGCAATACAAGCAACAGTATCCAGAATGGCCGTACTGACAATGAGATACGGTCGCGAAACAATTGGTAGGCCACGCCCGAGAAAAACATAAATCCAAGTCGCGCTGACTGACTTTCCACCAGGTAACCGAACTGCCAGAGAATGACCTGCAAGCCTGCGGCTGCCACACCGATCAGAACAAAGACTTTGAGCCAGGTGTCACGCCGCCCGCTCCCAAGCGCCCCCCCGAGCAGCCAGAGCAATGCCAGCGCAGCATATAGCCGGACTTCGTAGGTCAGCGTCCACAATGACCCATTGAAAGTTGCCGGATGCGGATTGTGCTCAAAAACGCCGGGCAGGCTCCAGGCCACACCGAATACCAATGTCAGGTTGTCCAGTAAATAGCGCCATGTCTGCGTGGCGGAAAAATAATCCCCCACTGATGTCGAGCTGACAATCGGACCAAGTCCGAAGACGGTAATCAAAAGCATCACGATGAGCGCCGGAAAAACCCTCAGGGTGCGCGCCCATAGATAGTTCGGGACGCTCTGGCGGCGCAACAGGCTATCAGTAACCAGAAACCCGCTCATCACAAAGAAACAATGCACGGCGAATGTGCCCAGCGTCATGCCAGTGAGTTCAAACAAGGGTTCCGCTTCTACGCGACCGGTCGTCAGAAAATAGCTATGGCTAACCAATACCGCAAAAGCGGCCAGCATTCGCAGCAGGCTGAAGTTGTTGTCGTGCTTGGTATCCGCTGACGAAATAGAGGGCAATCTGGAGGATGACGCTGGCAGTGGGTTTCTCACCCATTGTAGCCAGTCGCTTGTCGCTATGGTCCATCTCGAAAACCTCTGTCACATAATTACCATGATTCCCGGCACCTGGCGCCAAGGAGGCATGCGCATGACTACAGCTTCTGGCCCAGCGCCATTTTGAATCGGTTTTTGATATGAACCCCATCGCGCGACGGCAGGACTCGCTCCACTTCGGCGGAGTCGATCTGGATGGTGACACAGGAAAGCCCGGTTCTGGCGTGGATTCGGCGACGCAAATCCACCACCCCCGGCATGTCAGTGATTTGCGCGGCGAAGTCAAACCCGACGCTCTGCGCAACCTTATCCAGCCTGACGCCGTGACCCGCATGACTGCGTTGCATGCCGGTTTCCCCATAGTGACCGTTGTCGAGCACGGCGATCGTGAGGTTCTTGGGCGCCTGAACCGCAATAGTCGCAAAAGCGCCCATGGCCATCAGCATTTCGCCATCACCGGTTACCACCAGTACAGATTCGGCCGGACGCGAAACGGCCAGGCCCAGGCCAACCATTGCAGCGCCGCCCATGGCCCCCCAAAGATAATAGTTTCGATCATGGTCACCGGCTGCCATGACATCATAAGATGACGACCCCAGGCCGGTGACGACCATCAGGTCGGCCCGGTCTTTCAGCAACTCGGCAACGACTGTTCGGCGTGGCAACGGATTGGTCATTTCAGCGATTCCATTTCTTTTTGCCAATCAGTTGCTGACTCAACAACACCGCACAGGCCTGGTCGCCGTCAAAAGCCATCGTGGCCGCCCCGCGCAGCAAGTCTTCGACCTCGTCGGCCTTCTGGGCGCGCCAGGTTAATACGCCCATCAGTTTGAGCGCTTGTTCAGTAGCCTGTCCCATCGGGTTCTGCCATTGATTGAACTCGGCCCACTCGCCGCGCATGGTGATAACCATTAGCAATGGAAATCTCGCATTGACCTGCAGTGACAACATGTTCAGACAGTTGCCCACACCGCTTGACTGCATCAGCAAAATGCCGCGTTCGCCCGCCAGGTGCGCACCGGCCAGATAAGGAATGCCCTCTTCTTCGGTGGTGAGCACGACAGACCGCACCTCCGGATCACGCCCAAACTGATTGATCGCCTCGGAATGGCCGGCGTCAGGCACATAGGCAGCGTGTTTGACCTTAAACGCTTTGGCCACTTGGTAAACCTTTGCCCGCCAGTCGGGCTCGGTGACTGAACCCTCCGGTGCTTGCGTCTGCGGCATGTTCATGGTGATTCGCATTGTTGGCTGTCTCCGGCTCATGGTAACCAAACTCAAGCCTTGCTGGAAATATAATGATTTACACTCAGACATAACAAATTCTTATACCTAAGTAGTCTGAACCAACATGGATCTGCGCCAACTCAGGACATTCGTACAAGTTGCTGAACTCGGCAGTCTCAGCAAAGCCGCTGAGCGCCTGCATATTGCCCAACCAGCGCTCAGCAGACATATTCGGATGCTCGAACAGGAGTTGGCGGTCGATCTGTTTATACGTCACGGCAGAGGAATGGGGTTGACCGAAGCCGGCGACTTGCTATTGGCTCGGGCGACTTCCATTCTCAGGCAGATTGAAGAAACCCGGGCAGACCTGAACACAAGCTCCGATACCGTTCGCGGCAAGGTCGTCCTGGGTTTGCCGCCAACCGTTGGTGATGTGCTGGCCGCCAGAATTGTCACGCGTTTCACTCGTCAGTATCCAGAGGTCAGTCTGCGTATCGTGCCTGCGTTTACCGGCTATTTGCGAGAATGGCTGCATCGCGGCGAGCTCGACCTGGCGATCATGTACGAGCAAGGTCGAGATGATTCCCTGAAGGTGCTCCCGTTGTTGACGGAACGATTGTTTCTGGTGGCAGACAGACGGGCCGCGCTTGATGTGAATCAACCGGTCAGTCTTGCCAATGTTGCAGCCCGCAAGCTGATTCTTCCCGGCCCTACGCACTCGCTGCGCCGGTTGATAGAACGGAAAGCGGCGACCAAAAACCTGTCGCTGACGGTGCCGATAGAAGCCGATGCCCTTCAGACACTCAAAGATCTTGCTCGCCGGGGACACGGGATGACTGTGTTACCGTTTGCCTCGATTCATGAAGAAGTTGCGGAGAAAAAGCTGACAGCGGCACCGATAGTCAAACCGGTTCTCAGCCGCAACCTGGTGTTGGGCCTGCCTGTTGGCAGGCGGTCGTCCAACGCATTGACGCGATTCTCAAATGAATTGCTCAAGGAAATTGAAGACATGATCGACAGCGGTGTCTGGGACGGAGAATTTACTGCTGCCGGCAAAAGAAAACCCAAAAAATAAGAGGCGAACCATGGAAAAAATCGGATTCATCGGCCTGGGGCGGATGGGAAAATCAATGGCCTTGAACCTTCAGAAGAAGGGGTTTGAGCTCATCGTTCATGACATCAATCGCACGGTGGTTGATGAACTGGTCACAGCAGGGGCAAGCGCAGCCGTAGACATTGCCGGGATGGCGAGTCAGTGTTCTATCGTGATCACGATGCTGCCGACTGCAGTTGAGGTTGAACAGGTTGCACTCGGCATAGACGGCGTGTTTCAGAATGCACAACCGGGAACCGTCCTGCTGGACATGAGCACCATTGACCCGCTCGCCACCGACCAGCTCAACGATCTGGCGAAGACTTACGGCCATTCGCTTGTTGATGCACCGGTAGGACGCCTGGCAGAGCATGCTGACCGCGGCGAATCGCTTTTCATGGTCGGAGCCAGCGATGTCGACTTTAACCGCGTCAAACCATTGCTGGACGCGATGGGCACCACTACGTTTCACTGCGGCGACGTTGGCTCCGGCGGGCGCACCAAATTGGTCAACAACTATGTTGCCGTAACCTTGTGTCAGGTCAATGCCGAAGCACTGGCATTGTCGCAACGCTTCGGTCTGGACATTACCCGCACGCTGGACGTGTTGTACGGCACCTCAGCAAGCAACGGGCAACTCAGGATGAACTTCCCGAACAAAGTCCTGATCGGCGATACCAAGCCCGGATTCACAATTGATCTGGCACACAAGGATATGTCGTTGATTCTGTCGGCCGCCCACGCCGCCAAAGTGCCGATGCCGGTAGCCGCAGCGGTACATGAATCATTCAGTCTGGCGCGGGCCAGCGACTATGGCCAGACAGATTTCTCAGGCATTGCCGATGCAATCTGCGATCACGCCAAGATTGAACGGCCACGGGTACCAGAAGGCTGGCAGCCTGGGTGACCTGCGAGAAAACAAGCTGATGCCAGGCGCCTTCTCAAGAGCCGGTTAACCGTCGAGCAGGAACTGCAACCGGTTATCGACTCTTGCCGGCTCAATCTCAAGAAGATCTGCCGTCACAACGTCTTCCGCGACAAACGGATCCTGACTCACCCGGTCTTCAATCTCTGATCGACTTACCTGGTGAGCCAGCACTGCGCCCCCTCCCTCTGGCCGCAGACTGCCAACCAGCAAGAAAATACCGTCATCCAGTCCGCGTTGAATCCATTGTTTATGCGCTTCCATAAACTGACCGGCCAGTGCCTTGTTTTTGGAAAATTTCAGTATGACTACAAACATGGAACCACTCCTCTTAAACCTCGTGACGCGCCAGAGACGCCAACCAAGCAACCATCTGGTCAACCTCCGTCCGAATAAAGGCTTCATCCTGGAAAGCGTTCCAGAGGGTTGCAGCCCCCTGGCTCCGGGCGAGTAACTGCATGGCCAGCGAATCAGCATCAGCCTGATAACCTAGCGCTGTGAATTGATGACGTAACCAGGAACGGAACAGTTCAAACAGTTTGTTGGCGCCTTGTTTCGCCGGATGATTCAGTTTTGCCAGTTCGCTGGTTAGTGTTCCCAGCGGACAGCCATAGTGTTTGATCTTTGTCTGGTTCATGACCAGGACGTATATAAAACTACGAATGCGGGCTTCAGGGTCATTGGAATCGGCGTTCCACCTGTCGAGCATGTCCTGCCTGTCCATCAGGCGTCGGGCAATAACCGCCTCCAGAATCTGATCTTTGGACCTGAAGTGATGATAGAAGTTGCCCCGCGAGATTTTCACGACGCCTGCAATGTCGGCGAACGAAGTGTGCTCGAACCCTTGCCGGTAGAACAAGTCGTCAGCCGCCGTAATAATGGCTTCGCGAGTGTCTGAATTGCTGATGGTATTGCCCTCGGCCGGTTGGCGAATGTCCGACCATGAAACACATATTAGGACAATTGTCCTAATATGTCCACTCCACTCAAGTCACGCTACGGGGCATCACCTTGAACGACATTGAACTTACTGATCTGCAAACCGTTCAGATTGACCAGCTGATCAGCCTGATGAACGACCAGAAGGTCAGAAAACACCTGCCTTTGCTCGATCAGAATTTTTCTGTCGCGAGTTGCCGCGAGTTCCTGAAATCGAAAGAGGCACTTTGGGCCCAACACGGTTATGGGCCCTGGGCATTCGTGATTCAAAACCAATTCGCCGGCTGGGGCGGACTTCAGCCGGAGCACGGAGAAGCCGACTTTGCCCTGGTTTTGCATCCGAAGTTCTGGGGTTGGGGACGAAGAATATTCGACAAGATCAAAGCGCAGGCTTTCGGGCCAATGAACTTGCAGACAATCACGGCGCTACTGCCCACGAGCAGGTCAAACGCGCGCGCGATCACCCGACTGGGATTTGTCGAACAAGATCAATTGACGATTAATCAAGTGGACTTCACCCGCTACAGGTATTGCCGTGCGGCATCAGACTGAAGTGCCTTCCTTGAGGCAGCGACGTGCGAACTTACTGGCAGAACGGTAGTGGCTCGGTCCGGCCGCCTCCGCCCATCGGCCCGGTGTCCAGTCGTTGTTCGCACCTTTCATTGGCGCGGCGTATAAGTCAGCGTCAGACAAATTTTCAATCAGTCTGACGAGTTTGCGGTGATTCTGTTTTAGCTGGGCTCTGGCCTCCGACCAACCCAGCTTGGCCTGATGGGCTCGCAAGTCTTTGTTGTAGGCTTTGAGTTGGTTCCACTTGTAGCCTTTTGCCGGGAAGAAGACCTCCTTACCTGCCATGCCATCTTTGTACCAACCCAGGAAAAGATCAATCCAGTGAGCCCGATGGCCAACGACATCCTTAATGGAGGTTTGATCTTCCCGCTTCGTGAGCGCCGCTTTGGGGCTAAACTCATCAAGGATGCTGTTCAGTTTATCGAACTCTTTTTCGGTCAGCGTTAATAATTCAAGCTCGCTGGTAGCAGCCATGGTCCCTCCATCTGCAGCCAGAGTAACAAGCGGGCTTAACAGTGTTTTGACCCCGGTCAAACGGCCTTGTCAAGCAAGTCGATTCGACCCAGAACAGTCCGGAGATTTCACCCCATGCCACCCACGCGGTCAGCTCTTGTGTTCATGTTGCTTCTCGCCACTGTGCTGTCGAGTTCCTGCACTTACTTGAATTACGCAGCGACCCAGGCCGAATATGCCCGCCTGCAGGAAACGGCGCCGGGACAAGCCAATCTAAAGCGCCTGATCGATCAGGACAAGTTCTATGTGATTGGTCGCACCATCGGGGCGCAAGACCGACTGACAGACACCCCCGTTGCCATCGTCGCGTATTCCGACAGGTACAAATCCCACGAAAGCGTTGATACGATGCATTTTCAGGGCAATGGCACTCACTTCGGGCTCTCCCTGCCGGCAGGCAACTATCAACTCGTGGTTTTTGCGGACGCAGACAACAACCAGGTTTTCGATCAGACGGAAGTCGTCGGGCGGCGCAAGATAGTCCTGAACCGATCCACATCCCCGGACGGTGTATTAGCCCACACGGATATTACGTTGAGCCTGCATCAGGAGCCGCTTGCCTGGCCGGAATCCTTCCCGGTGCGGGTGGCACCACAGCTTGAAACATCGCTCTTTTATCCTGCCGGGTCGATCCGTAGCCTGAACGATTCTCTGTTCGATGACGCCATTGCCACACTAGGCATGTACGACCCCGGAGCGTTTCTCGAGGCAGCCCCGACGATGTTCTACGCACTTGAAGAAGATCTCGGCCACAAGATCCCGGTCGTCTTCGTGCACGGAATCGGCGGAACCCCCCGGTCGTTTGCACCGTTGCTCGAACGCCTGGACCGCTCCAGATTTAAACCCTGGATTTTTTACTATCCCTCCGGCGGCGATCTGGACCATCAGGCCGCGTTTTTTTACCGCCTGTTTATCTCGGGTGATGTGATACCGCTGGGCAATATGCCGTTAATTGTCATTGCCCATAGTATGGGCGGCCTCGTGGTCCGCGAAGCGCTGAATCAATACAAGGGGCTTGCAGTCGAAAACCGGGTGGAATTGTTCATTTCTATTGCCAGCCCGCTCGGCGGCCATGCAGCGGCGGCCAGCGGTGAGGAACATGCACCGTTTGTCCTTCCCGCCTGGCGTGATCTGAATCCGGCTAACCCGTTCATTCAGGAGTTATATCGCAAGCCTTTGCCAGAATTCGTCAGTCACCATTTGCTCTACGCGTTTGGCAACTCCCAAGGCATGAAGTTTGGCGAGAACAGCGACGGTGTCGTCTCGCTTGCCAGTCAACTACATCGCCCCGCACAGGAAGCGTCTACGCTACAACGGGGTTTTAACAGTGGCCACACAAGCGTGCTGACAGACCCGGCCGCGATAGAGCACATTGTCAGTGCGATTGAATCGATCAACAATCCGATCCCGAAACCGCACCTCTCGCTGCTTAAAAAAGGCGGATTCGAACTGGCGCCAACCGAAACCTATACACCGCTTGCTTCGTTCATTATCCGCAAGAACGGCCATTATCTGGTCGCACTGGCCAACGGCGTCATCAAACCGATAAATCCTTGGCAGAAGCAATTGCTCCAAGGGCTTGCAACGCCGGGCGCCCATCAAAACCAGTTGGCAAAGGATCTGGCTCAGTGGTTGCGGCGAACGTCGCGCCTGTCACCCGGCCGCGACTAACCACGCAAGCTCGTCATCATCAGTTCGGCAGTGGCCGGTTCTCCGGATGCTCAGGCAGGGTCCGGTCCCAGCACATCCAGGGCCGAGCGCTTTTAGTCCAGATATTCATAATGATCCGGGAGTCATCTGATTGATCCAGAGAGCCCACTTTTATCACCGTCACCTCTGGCATATTGTCGCGCCGGTTAAACAACGGCGAGCCGCAATCTGCACAGAAGAACCGGTGTAGCGTGCGGCCGCTATCGACCTGACGGGAAAAGACTTTCGGTTCACCGGCAATCACTTCCAGGCGATCAGAGGCAACCGGCATGTTCAGGCTGGACCCTGTCCCGCTGGCCCGCTGACAATCCACGCAATGGCATTGGTAAATATCGCGCACTTGCCCGGTCAGGCGATAGCGAACAGCCCCACACAGACACCCACCCTGACTGCTACTCGGTTCATTCATGCGACTTGCCCTCCTGGTTTACCCGCTCGGATGCCTGCTCCAGTCTACGCGCCATCTCTTCCTTCGCCCGTTGCTCAAGCACGTGCATCTGGAAAGCACCAGCCTCGTACGGCCGCGGCCATGCCTGCCCGCGCCAGTCAGCCTGAGCCGCCGCATGCAAAGTAAAATTCGGATTAGCCAGATGCGGACGCGCAAGCGCCACCAGATCAGCCCGCCCCGAGACCAGCAAGGTGTTAACCTGGTCGGCACTGGTGATAGCACCGACTGCCATTGTGGCGATGTCTACTTCAAGCCGTATCTGCTCAGCAAAAGTTGCCTGATACATGCGGCCATAAATCGGCTTGCTTTCAGGATCGGTCTGGCCGCTGCTGACGTCGATCAGGTCACATCCCAGGCTTTTCAGCGCGCTGGCGATCTGTACCGTGTCGTTTGGGATCTGGCCGCCTGCCATCCAGTCAGTCGCCGAAAGCCGGCAACTCATCGGCTTGCTGTCAGGCCAGACAGCGCGCACGGCAGCAAACACTTCGAGCGGAAATTTCATGCGTGCGGACAGATCTCCGCCATATTCATCGCTCCGCTTGTTGGTCACGGGCGACAGAAAACTCGCCAGTAAATAGCCGTGAGCCATATGGATTTCGAGCATATCAAAGCCAGCCAGCTCAGCGAGTTTCGCTGAGTGGACAAATTGCTCGATTACCTGGTCCATGTCGGCCCGGGTCATTTCTCGCGGCACCTGATTGACGCCTTCGCGGTAGGCTATTGGTGAAGCGGATATCAGCGGCCAGTTGGCGTTGCCGTCGGCCTCATTCAGCGGATAATCCATTTGCTCCCACCCGACCTGGGTGGAGCCCTTGCGACCGGCATGCCCTAACTGCAGACATAATTTACTGGCGCTGTGTTGATGAACAAAATCAACGATGCGCTTGAAGCCGAGCATCTGCTCGTTATTCCAAAGCCCGGTGCATCCCGGTGTAATCCGCGCGTCAGCTGAAGGACATGTCATTTCCATAAAAACAAGGCCAGCACCGCCCAGCGCGCGGGCGCCATAGTGAGTCAGATGCCAGTCTCCCGGCACGCCATCGCTGGCCATGTATTGCGCCATTGGCGAAACAACCACCCGGTTTTGTAACTGCATGTCCCGCAAACGATAGCTTGCGAACATCGGCGGCGCATCAGGATCAGGTTTTGGCATGCCCTGTTGCTGCGCCTGATCGCGATTCCACCAGCGCGTGATTTCAGTGACCAGGTCGCTATCGCGAAGCCGCAAATTTTCATAGGTAATCTGTTTGCTTCGGGTCAGGACCGAGGCATTGAACTGAATCGGATCCATCTTCCAGAACCTGCGCACATTCTCAAACCAGACCAGCGAGACATTAGCCGAATGCTGAATCCGGCCGGCTTCGTCGCGGCGGTTTTCTTCATAGGCTGCCATCGCGCCGGGCAAATCGGCAAGCGGATCACCGCCGTGCTTGCCAGCGTGGGCGACCACCGCTTCGTTCAGTGAAATTGCATCTTCCAGCGCCAGCTTGGTGCCCGAGCCAATCGAAAAATGCGCGGTATGCGCGGCGTCACCAAGCAGTACAACTTCTGACTGGCCGATTCGGCGATGCCAGGTTTTGCAGCGAATTGTCGGGAACTGGCGCCAGTGCGAACGGTTAGTCAGGACGGCTGCCCCGTTCAGATCGTCGGCGAAGATTTTTTCGACCAGTACCGCAGTCGCCTGCTCGTCTTCGACTCCCAGGCCACTGGCCTGGAAGGTCTGCTCGGTGGTTTCAATCACAATCGTGCACTCGCCCGGGCGGTATTGATAGGCATGCATATTCCAGATGCCTCCCGCATGTTCGCGAAAACTGTAATAGAAGCCCGGGAGACTCATTTTGGCGCCAAGCCAGACAAAGCGATTGCTACGCAGATCAGTCTCGGGCTGAAAGTGCTCCTGATGGGCGCTTCGCACAACGCTGTTAATACCGTCACAAGCGATCACCAGATCCGCTCCGCCGGATCCATTCGGCGCGCCGGCCTCTTGGCCAAACCGCAGATCCACCCCCAGAGCATGCGCCCGGCGCTGCAGAATCTGCAACATGGTCAGGCGGTTCAGTCCGGAGAATCCATGTCCTGACGACCGCAAAATCTGCCCTTTGTACTGAACCAGGATGTCATCCCAATAGGCAAAACTCGCCGCAATTTCAGCGTGTGACGGTTCGTCTGCCCGCTTCAGGTTGGCCAGGGTCTCATCTGACAACACGATGCCGAATCCAAAAGTATCGTCAGGCTGATTGCGCTCAACCACCACAATATCGGACTGTGGGAAAGACTTTTTCAACAGAATTGCTGAATAGAGCCCGGCGGGGCCGCCACCGATCACCTCAATTTTCATGGTCATTCCTGATTGATTCCCAACTCGCGTTTGACGCTTGTCGAATAATTACTTCAAGCTTAAACTAATTATCAATCGGTCGTCATCTTATTCGATCGCCAAACTCCAAATCTTTCCGTCATAAGGCCACTCATGACCTCCCTACCCACTCGAAACGAATGCGCGGCAATGGACGCAGCCGATCCATTGAGATCATGGCGCGACGCTTTCAAACTGGAGGACGGGCTGATTTATCTGGATGGCAATTCGCTCGGCCCGTTACCACGCGAGACCCCGGCCAGAATCGCCGCAGCCATAGAGGCTGAGTGGGGCCGGGACTTGATTAAAAGCTGGAACTCAGCCGGCTGGATAGACTTGCCGGCGCGGGTCGGCAGCAAAATCGCCGGACTGATCGGCGCCCAGGCTGATGAAGTGATCGCCAGTGACTCGACCTCGGTAAACCTGTTCAAGGCGTTGTCGGCGGCGCTCAGCATGCGACCGGATCGTAAGGTGATTGTCTCGGAAAAAGGGAATTTCCCAACCGATTTGTATATCGCCCAGGGCTTGGGCAAGCTGCTCAATGACGGGCATCAACTCAGACTGGTGGAGCGCGATCAGATCGCCAGTGCGATTGACGACTCGGTCGCGGTTGTCATGCTGACCCAGGTTGATTATCGGACTGGTTCGCGTCTGAACATGAAAGAGTTGACCCGGACGATTCATGCGGCCGGCGCGATCGCCGTCTGGGACCTGGCCCACTCTGCGGGCGCTATTCCGGTCGATCTAAACGACGCTGACGCTGACTTTGCAGTTGGCTGCGGATATAAATATCTGAACGGTGGCCCCGGAGCCCCTGCGTTTATCTTTGTTGCGTCCCGCCATGCCGACCAGTTCACACAACCGCTGAGCGGCTGGATGGGTCATGCCGCGCCGTTCGAATTCACCACAGACTACCAACCAGCTTGTGGCATCGGGCGCTATCTGTGCGGCACGCCGCCCGTGCTGTCCATGATCGCACTTGAGTCCGGGATCGAACTGTTTGCGAAAGCGGTGGCCCAGCACACGATGACGGGCATTCATGCCAAAGCGAATGCACTGATCGAATTGTTTACCACCAGCGTCATGGCCAACGGCAACCCGCACGGACTCAACGCGCTGACGCCGGGGCCGGCTGAACAGCGCGGCAGCCAGGCAAGCTTTTCCCTGGCTAACGGCGAACAGGCTTATGCCGTGGTTCAGGCCCTGATTGACCAGGGCGTCGTTGGCGACTTTCGCTCACCAGACATTATGCGCTTCGGATTTGCGCCGCTTTACCTGCGCTATGAAGACGTCTATGACGCCGCCCAGGCCTTCAATACGGTGTTGGCGGAACGCACCTGGGATCGGCCAGAATATCTAACACGACAGGCGGTAACCTGATGACAAGCAAGCAATCAAACGGTCACCTGTCGGACACCGGTGACGACACCAATCCCCTTGAGGGGGCCCGGCTCGACTATCGCGACACCATGACTTATGGCGACTACCTGCATCTGGACGAAATCCTCGGTGCACAGGAGTTGCGCGCTGGTGACCCTAATGAGTTGCTGTTCATCATTCAACACCAGACCAGCGAACTATGGATGAAGCTTGCCTTACACGAGTTGCGCGCGGCACGCGCCTGTGTGCGCTCTGAAGACTTATCGGGAGCGTTCAAAACGCTGGCCCGCGTGTCGCGCATCATGGAGCAACTGGTATCGGCCTGGTCGGTCCTGGCAACAATGACGCCATCAGAGTATTCCAGTCTGCGCCAGTCATTGGGTGCCTCGTCGGGCTTTCAGTCGTATCAGTACCGAATTCTCGAATTCATGCTCGGCAACAAGAATGCCATGATGCTCAAACCGCACGCGCACCGCCCTGACCTGCAGGCACAAGTCGAGCAGGCTTTGCATGAGCCTTCAATTTACGATGAGGCGATTGCCTTGTTACACCGCAAGGGCTTTGATATCTCGCCCGATCAACTGCAACGAGACTTCTCACAGCCCCGTCGCAATGATGATTCAGTGCAACAAGCTTGGCTGAAGGTGTACCAGTCCCCGCAGGATCACTGGGCGCTGTACGAGCTGGCCGAAGAGCTTGTCGACCTGGAAGATGCGTTTCGACAATGGCGATTTCGCCATGCCACCACGGTCGAGCGAATCATCGGGGTCAAGCGTGGCACCGGAGGCACCGCCGGCGTCTCGTATTTACGTAAAATGCTCGACGTCGAGTTGTTTCCGGAATTGTGGAATCTACGTACCGATCTCTAAGGATGCTGCCAGCCTGGCCCAATGATTTTTACCCGCTCTTATAAAATACGTTTTGCGCACTGTGACCCGGCCGGCATTGTTTTTTATCCGCAATATTTTGTGCTGCTGAACGACCATATCGAAGACTGGTTCGAGCAGGCGCTGGGTACGGACTTTCGCACCCTGCATGAATCCCGGCGCCTGGGGGTTCCTACTGTTCACATCACCTGCGACTTCACCGGGCCTTCACGGCTGGGCGAAATGGTCGATCTGACTTTGTCTGTTTCCCGACTCGGCAATGCCTCTGTCACGCTCAGTCGTGAGGTGACCTGTGATGGTCAGACGCGCCTCAAACTGACCCAGGTACTCGCTTGCCTGAACATGAACACCGAGCAAGCCACTGCCTGGCCGGAAGACCTCCGACAGGCAATGATGCCATTTCAGGTAACACCCGAGTTGCCACCAGACTCCACGGCTAACCAAAGGAACCCCGCATGAAAATTCTTCAACCTCCAGGATGGGCCGCCCCGCGCGGATACAGCAACGGCGTTGCTGCAACCGGAACATTTGTCGCGATTGGTGGCATGATCGGCTGGAACGCCCAAAGCAAGTTTGAGGTTCATGATTTTGCCGGCCAGGCCGCCCAGGCCTTAGAGAATGCGCTGACCGTGCTGGCCGAAGCCGGCGGGAAACCAGAGCATATTGTTCGCATGACCTGGTATGTCACTGACAAGAAGCAATATCTGGCGGCGGGCCGGGAACTTGGATTGGCATACCGTCATCTCATGCGCGGATCCGATGGCAACATTCACTATCCCGCCATGACGGCCGTGGAAGTCAGCGACCTGATTGAAGACGAAGCTTTGGTAGAGATAGAGGCCACCGCAGTGGTCCCTGGCTGAAACCGTTAAACTCATGCCGATCAGGGCAACAGCCCAGGAAACCGGAGCAAGAGATGTCAACCCCCCACACTCAGAAAGCCAGCTTCAGCTGGGAAGATCCCCTGTTGCTGGACCACCAGCTCACCGAAGACGAACGTATGGTGCGCGACGCAGCCGCAGCTTACTGCCAGGACAAGCTACGTCCGCGTGTTCAGAACGCCTTTCGTCACGGTAAGACAGATCGTGAAATCTTCAACGAAATGGGCCAGCTAGGACTGCTCGGACCGACCATTCCAGAAGAATTTGGCGGCCCCGGACTCAATTATGTTTCCTACGGTCTGATTGCTCGCGAAGTCGAACGGGTCGATTCTGGCTATCGCTCAATGATGAGCGTGCAATCGTCGCTGGTGATGGTGCCGATCTTTGAATTTGGAACCGATGAGCAGCGCCGCAAATATTTGCCCAAACTGGCCAGTGGCGAATGGGTCGGTTGTTTTGGCCTGACCGAGCCAAACCACGGCTCCGATCCCGGCTCCATGGAAACCCGCGCCAAGTATGTTGACGGCGGCTATGAACTGACCGGCGCAAAGATGTGGATCTCCAATTCACCCATCGCAGATGTGTTCGTCGTCTGGGCCAAATGTACCGGTGGCGACTTTGACGGGCGTATCAAGGGATTCATCCTTGAAAAAGGCATGAAAGGCCTTAGCGCGCCGGAGATTCACGGCAAAGTCGGATTACGGGCCTCAATCACCGGCGAAATCGTGATGGATCAGGTAGCAGTGGACGAAACCCAAATGCTGCCCGGCGTGGAAGGCCTCAAAGGGCCGTTCACCTGCCTGAACTCGGCTCGCTATGGTATTGCCTGGGGTGCCTTGGGTGCGGCGGAAGACTGCTGGCACACGTCGCGCCAATACGTGCTTGATCGCAAACAGTTCGGACGGCCGCTGGCTGCCAACCAACTCATTCAAAAGAAGCTGGCTGACATGCAGACTGAAATCACGCTCGGCCTGCAAGGCTGTCTGCGCCTGGGTCGGATGAAAGATGAAGGCACCGCAGCGGTTGAAATCACGTCAATCATGAAGCGCAATTCTTGTGGCAAAGCGCTGGATGTCGCCCGTCTGGCGCGCGACATGCTGGGCGGCAACGGCATTAGCGACGAATACGGCGTCATCCGTCACGTGGTCAACCTGGAGGTGGTGAATACCTACGAAGGGACACACGATATCCACGCGCTCATTCTGGGTCGCGCTCAGACAGGCATTCAAGCCTTCTTCTGATCATTCGATGACTCATCCTGCATCGAAAAACGGCGAGCACGAAGCTCGCCGTTTTTTTTCCCATGAACAGATCATGGGCGTCATCTGGGGATTAATGCTGGCCATGTTTCTGGCCGCCCTGGACCAGACCATCGTCGCCATCGCCTTGTATTCGATTGCCACTGAATTACAGGGAGAGGCCTTAATGCCCTGGGTGATTTCCGGCTATCTGGTGGTCGCAACCGTGGCCACGCCCATTTACGGAAAACTCTCCGACCTGTATGGCCGCTGGCCGCTACTGTCCACAGCGATCGCTATTTATCTATGTGCTTCACTGGCCAGTGCGCTGGCTCAAACCATGCCTCAACTCCTCGCTTTTCGATTGCTGCAGGGGCTTGGCGGCGGCGGACTGATCGTACTGGTTCAGACCATCATCGGCGATATCGTGCCACGCCAGCAACGCGGCCGCTATCAGGCTTACTTGTCCGGTGTGTTCGCAGTAGCCGCAATCGCCGGGCCATCGGTAGGCGGTCTGCTGACCGAATATTTCAGTTGGCGTGCGGTGTTTCTGATCAATATTCCGCTCGGTCTGCTGGCCTGGTTTTCAACCCGGCGGGGGCTCGCCAATCTGCCGCGCTCCTCCCGCGACAAACCTATCGACTACGCAGGCGCCCTGTTACTCGGCACAACCCTGGCCTGCGCGATGATCGCACTGGTGCAGATAGGTCGCGGACAGTCGCTCTGGTCACCGGCTTCGTTAACCCTGCTGATCGTCAGCCTGCTGTCTCTGGCCGCCTTGCGCTGGCGGGAACAATACGCAGCCGATCCGGTTCTGCCACCCGAGTTGTTCGCCAACAGACCGGTCGTACTCTGCTGCTCAGTGCTGGGCCTGAATTTCCTGATTCTCTACGGCTCGATTGTGCTGGCCCCCTGGGCAATGCAAACTCTGGGCAGAGCCAGCGCCGGACAAATGGCACTTTTAATGCTGCCGTTCACACTGGGCGTGCCACTGGGGTCTTATGTCAGCGGCAAGTCAATGCAGACCGCCTCCCGCGAACGGCTGCTGCTGTCCGGAGGATCAGCGCTGGCGGGGTTGGGCTCGCTGGCAACCGCTTTCATGAGTTATGAACCCGGACTGCTGCTGTCTGTATGCCTGTTCGTGATTGGCACCGGTATCGGCTTATGCATCCCGGCGTCGATCGTTACAGTACAGGCGGCAGTACGTCCCCCCATGATTGGCATTGCCACTGCTACCAGTGGCATGTTTCGCACGCTCGGAGGCGCGCTGGGTATTGCGGTGATGAGTAGCGCTTTGTTTGCCACGGTTTCTGCCAGTAATCGCGGCGGACCGGTGGTCGAACAACTCTCTGATATTGATCCAACGCTGCTAAGCAACGGGTTTCGGTCCGCTTTTCTGGTGGCCGCGGCCGCTGGCCTGACGGCCACGATACTTGCCCAGTGTCTGCGACGCCCAACAAACGATACACTTCGCTAATTGTGATCCTGAGAGAAAATCCTGATGTCTTTTGAAGAACCGACCGATCTCGACACTAAGAGCCGCGCCAAACGCCCTGCCGGAAAAAAAGTGGCTGCCGCCGGAAAACGGGTAGGACTTATCGGACTGGGCGCGATGGGCATGGGTGTCGCCAAAAACCTGCTTGATGCCGGTTTTGAATTGCATGCCTGCGACATCTCTACCGCTGCGCTCAACAAAGTGCGGCGCATGGGCGCACTGACCACTCGCAAGCCATCTGAACTCGCCGGCGAGGTCGATACGATAATGTTGCTCGTCGTAAACGCCGAGCAAACCGAAACCGTCTTGTTTGGTGAAGATGGCGCGGCGGCAGTCCTGCCCAAAGGCGGCACAGTCGTCGTCTCGTGCACGATGCCCCCCGCTTATGCTGAGTCGCTGGGCGAGCGCCTGGCAGCAATGGGACTGCGCTGTATTGACGCCCCGGTTTCTGGAGGCGCGGCGGGCGCTGCGGCTGGCACCATGACCATCATGGCGGCTGGCGCTCCGACGGCAATGCGCAAAGTCAAGCCTGTGTTTGATGCCATCTCTTCCAGGGTCTACAAACTGGGTGACACGCCAGGCATGGGCTCCAAAGTCAAAATGATTAATCAGTTGCTGGCCGGCGTTCATATTGCTTCATCTGCTGAAGCAATGGCGCTGGGTATACGCGCCGGAATCGATCCCGAAACCCTGTACGACGTTATTTCAAATAGCGCCGGATCGAGCTGGATGTTCCAGAACCGCGTTCCCCACATACTGGCTGGCGACTATACGCCGACTTCCGCGGTGGAAATATTTGTCAAAGACCTGGGTATCGTGCTGGACTCGGCTCGCAGCATGCGGTTTCCCCTGCCACTGACCGCCTCCGCGCATCAGATGTTTCTGGCGGCCAGCGCAGCGGGACTTGGCGCGGAAGATGATATTGCAATCGTCAAGAACTTCGAGCGTCTGGCCGGTATTCAGTTGCCCGCAAAGTCCAGACGTCGTCCATCAAAAGCCTCGGGCAAGACTCCCAAGAGGAAGAGCTGATGCTGCTCGGTTGTATTGCCGACGACTTTACCGGCGCCACTGACCTGGCGAACAACCTCGTTCGCAATGGTATGCGTGTCGTCCAGACTATCGGTATTCCGGAACAGTCCGTACAACGTTTCGACAATACCGATGCGGTTGTCGTCGCGCTCAAATCACGAACCATTGACCCGGCCGACGCAGTCAGTCAGTCGTTAGCGGCACTTGAATGGTTGCAACAAGCCGGATGTGAACAGTTTTACTTTAAGTACTGTTCGACCTTCGACTCAACTGATCGCGGCAATATTGGTCCGGTGACCGACGCACTGATGTCGGCACTGGCAACCGACTTCACGATTGCCTGCCCGGCCTTCCCGGCGACCGGCCGAACCATATTCCGCGGTCATCTGTTTGTGAATGACCAGCTCTTGTCTGACTCAAGCATGCGTCACCATCCATTGACACCGATGACTGACTCCGACCTGGTCAGCGTGTTGCAAAGACAGACCCGCCGAAAAGTTGGTCTGTTGCGCTATGACACGATCGCCGCCGGCGCCGACGCTGTTCGCGAAAAAATCCAGTCATTGCGCGCGGATGATGTCGAGATCGCGGTCGCCGACTCACTGCATGATGCTGATCTGCACAGCCTGGCCGCCGGTTGCGCTGAGCTGCCATTGCTTACAGCCGGCTCCGGAGTAGCCATCGGCCTGCCTGCGAACTATCAGCGTGCCGGCAAACTTGCCTCCACCACCGGACAGGCCAGCATGCCTGATGTGCAAGGCCCGGCAGTCATCATCTCGGGGAGCTGTTCGAGTGCCACCCTGGCACAGGTACACGCTTATGCTCAAGACCATGATCGCTACCAGCTGGATCCCCTGCGTCTGGCCAAGGGTGAGGCGGAAATACTCGCCGTCACCCAGGAAGCGGTGACAATCGCCCTCACTGCCCAGCAAAACGGCAGTGCGGCGCTGATCCACGCGAGCGCCGAACCTGAAGCGGTTAAGGCGGCTCAGGATGTGATGGGCCGCGAGGCGGCTGGTGCTCTGGTTGAGCAGGTGCTGGCGACATGTGCCAGCCAGCTACGGGCGCAAGGCACCCGACGCTTTGTTGTCGCCGGCGGCGAAACCTCTGGCGCGGTCGTTCAGGCGCTGGGTGTGGACGCCTTACGCATTGGTCCGCAGATCGACCCGGGTGTGCCCTGGACTGAATCCATCGGCGCCGAGCCATTGGCGCTGGCGCTCAAATCTGGCAATTTTGGCGCGGTTGATTTCTTCAGTAAAGCCCTTGACCTGCTCGACAACCCCGCCTCATGACAGCCATCAATACGCACCAGCATGAAAACGAGCAACGCGAACTGCTCTGCGATATCTCCCGGTCCTTGTTTGAACGCGGCTACACCCACGGCTCTACGGGAAACCTCAGTATTCGTCTGAATGATGGCTACCTGATGACGCCAACCGGCTCAAGCCTGGGCCGACTCGACCCGGCGCGCTTATCCCGGCTCGATGCAAGCGGTGCGCTTATTTCAGGTGATGCACCGACCAAAGAGAGTTTTCTGCATCTGGCCATGTATGACGAACGCCCCACCGGCAACGCCGTGGTTCATTTGCACTCCACCTACTCTACCGCCGTTTCTGTCTTGCGCGACGTAGATCCCGCAGATGTTCTACCACCGCTGACCGCTTACTATGTGATGCGTATCGGCAGCCTGCCGTTAGTTCCCTATTACGCGCCCGGTGACAGGCAACTGGCTGACGCGGTTCGCGGTTTTGCGGGCAAACACCACGCCGTTCTGCTGGCCAATCACGGACCGGTTGTAGCCGGTTCAACACTCGCCGCGGCGACCGACGCGATTGAAGAACTCGAGGCCACAGCGCGGCTGCATCTGCTATTGCAGGGCCAGCCCTGCCGCTGCCTGAACGACGACCAGGCACAGGCCCTGCGCAAATAAATCAGAAGAGCTTTTTGAGTTTGTCTTCGAGCTTCTTCTTGGCCTTGTCCTTGAGTTCATCCTCGCGCTGTTTCGCTTCGGCGCGCAACTTGTCTTCCTGCTCTTTCGCGTCAGCTTTCAACTTGGCTTTTTTGGCATCGAGCTCGGCCTTGTCGACGCCCAGCTTCGCGGCAGCCTTGGACTTCAGGAACTCTTTGGCCGCGATGTTCCAGTCGATCGCCCAGGTGAGTTGATCAAACGAGCCTCCCAGCTGCACCGGAATGGTGACACCGTTGAGCTCGCTGATTTCCTTGCCACCCTGCCCTTTGGACGTGCCGACAACGGTTGCCTTGGCCAGGTAATCCAGGGTTGAGGCCGGGATATCCACCTTGCCACCACCCGACAGCCTAAGCAGCGGCGTCTTGCCTGCGAGGTCGTCATTTGACGCAATACCATTCACGATATTGAATGAGGCTGTTAGCGCGCTGAAATCGGTTCGCACGTTGCTGTTGCTGGCTTCGGTGGAAGACTTGCCCGCCTTGAGTAGATTTTTGGCCTGACGAATTTTCTCGCCCAGATTAATCCCTTTAATCGCTCCGTCGTTGAGCGCCATACTGGCTTTACCATTCAACGCTTGCTTCATGGCCGAGACGGTCGGCCCGCCGGTCCGGATATCAACTCCGACATCGCCTCGCCCTTCAAGCAAATCAGTGTCAGCAACATCGGTCAGCAACGGCCCGATCTGAATGCCTGACAAATTGAGTTTGGCGGCTGTTTTATTCCCGCTGGCATTGACTGACGCTGTGCCTTTCAGGTTGCCCTCATAGAGCTGAGCCGAGATCGGCGCAAGCGTCATTACCCCTTTGGCCGCTTTCACAGTCACCGCCAGTTTGCTGAGCTTGGCACCGGAAGCAATCAGCTCGCCAACGGTCAACTTGCCGTTGAGATTAAGGGTTTTCAGCGCAGACAGATCGATCGGTGCTTCCGGCTCAGCGGCACCAGCGGCTTGCTGTCCGCCTGACGCGGCGACCGTTTTCTCAGGCGCCGGGGACGGAGGCAGAAACTTGTCGACATCGATCCGGTCGGCGTTTATATCAAAATCAATCGCCGGCTGAGCAAAGCCCTTAACGTCCACTTTGGCGTCGAGGTTCATGTCTTTGGCGCTTAGCTTCAGCGCCACATTCGCTGTTTCAGCGTTCGTATTGGCTTTTACGGTTCCGCTCAGCGGCACCGATATCGCGTCCGGCCCAATCGCAGGATCATTCAGATCGATCTGCCCGGTCAGAGCAGACATGGCTAAAGCACCGTCGGCCAGATTCATCTGAAAAGGTGTCTTGAGGGTGGCCGAAAGCTTGCGGGCTCCCTGGTCAAGACGCGAGGTTGTCGTGATCATTTCGGCAAGCACCTGCTCCGGGCCGGCAGTCAGTCCCTTGACCTCTACCGTCTGATCAATCGGCATGCCGTCGAACGCGCCTTTGATCGACAGCGTCAGATTCGGGGAAGTCACCTGCTGCGTCGCGAGTTTCAACGCAATTCTGGAATCCAGTTCAATATCGGCTTTTACTTTGGGGTTGGTGCCGCTCGCGCTCAGCTTCAGCGTGACCGGCGTTTCGACGCCGTCGCTCAGCGCGCCGGTTTCCAGATTCAGGCCCGAGACAACCCATTTGCTCTTAGCCTGCTGATCATCAAAAGAGACATTGGCATCGGTCAGCTCAACGCCGCCTATGTTGATTTCGCTGATCGCCGGCCCGCCGGCGCTGTCGGAGGAGTCTTGATCCGCCGGTTTCTGATCGGCTTGGCCGGCACCACCGCCGATCAAGTCATCAATGTTGGTCGAACCGTCGGGACGGCGGATGATATCGGCCTTCAGACCGGCCAGGCTGACCACATCGGCTTCGACGTTGCCGGTCAGCAAAGGCATCAGCTTAACGCTGACCCTGGCGCTATCGAGACTGAGAGTGGTGTCTTTGCCCCCCGACTCACTCAAAGACATATTCGGTAAAGAGACCGCAATACTCGGAAAAACGCTCAGGGACAAATCGCCGTTGATCTTCAGGTCACGCTGATAGGTTTCCTGTACGAAGGATTCAATCTGCGGTTTGAACCGGTTCACATCAACGAACAAAACCAGCGCAACCACCGCCAGAATCAACACAACAAACAAAATAACGAGTGTAAGCAGTAATTTCTTAAGCATCAGGGTCTCATGAAGAGGCTATTGGTTTGCCGACTCAGGGTTTGCCGGACTCGGAGCGAACCGGAATCAGATGTAGTGGCGGGAGACGCACTCCGCCACACAGACCGGTTTTTCCGAGCCACGTCTTTCTATCGTGACCGACATCGTGCACTGTGCCCCGGATTCGTCCAGTGGCTCAAATTCTTTCAGAACCAGTCTGGCCCGTAATTCACTGTCCACCAGAACCGGGGACGGGAAACGGACTTTGTTCAGGCCGTAGTTGACCCCCATCCGCTGATCTTCGATCGTCATGGCTTTCTTGAGAAACATCGGCACGAGTGAAAGCGTCAGGAAACCGTGCGCAATAGTTGCCCCGAACGGACCAGCTTTGGCGCGTTCGCGGTCAAGGTGGATCCATTGATGGTCATCGGTCGCATCGGCGAAAAGATTGATCCGTTCCTGGGTGATAGTGACCCATTCGGTCACCGCGACTTCCTGGCCGAGTTTCTCGCCAAGTGATTTGAGTGTAGGAAATGTATTCATCCGTAGATTATGCCCGCGCCAACCATCAATTCGCTCCAATGCCCTGAGCGCCGGGGCTAAGCGGCATCAAGGCGTCATTCTGACTCGACGTCATCGAGCGCGAGATGATTTCCAGCAACCACCGATGAGCCGGATCCGTGTCGTACCGGCGAGACCAGACAGCATCAATCGACGCGGCGTCCATCTTGAACGGCAAAGGCCTGATTTCGAGCTGGTCACCAAAGCCTGTAGCGCCAATGAAATGCAACGGCATTACCGACAACAGGTCTGACTTCACGACGACCTGCCCTGCAGTAAAGAACTGATTGACCGTCATGACCACGCGGCGTTTTCGACCAAGTTGTGCCAATGACTGGTCACTAAACCCGAACGGACGCCCCGAGAAGCTGACCAGCAGATGCCTGGCATCACAGAACTGGTCTAGTGAGATCTGTTTGTAGCGGGCAAGCGGATGGTTTTTCCGCATTATGCAAACGTAAGGCCCTTGATAGATCGGCTGCGTGCCATAGGCATCGGCGGCGTCGTCCTGCATCGCATGCAGCTTGATGGCCGAGCTCGCCACCGGAAAGTAACCTATTGCCACATTTGCCTGATCATTGTCGAGCAGGGTGCGAGGGTCGCGGGTGGTCAGTGGCAGGATTCGCAGAGACACCCCCGGCGCTTCTTCTCCCAGGATCTGAACCAGCCCTGAAACCAGTACTGAGGCGGTCGCGTCGGCCATCGCCAGACGGAAGGTTTCGGTCGAATTCTCGGGCTGAAACGTCCCCGGGTAAATCGCTTTGTCGAGCGTCGTCAATGCTTCCCGAACGGCCGGCCAGAGCGCACTGGCGCGGGCTGTAGGCTCAACCCCATACCCTGAGCGAGTGACGAGTTCATCGCCCAGCGCATCCCGCAGACGGCTGATCGCATTGCTGACGGCGGGCTGGGTCATGGCCAGTTTCCCGGCCGCCCGGGTCAGGCTGCGCTCCTTCATGACTTCATCGAAAACTCGCAGCAAATTCAGATCGAGGGTTCTGAGAGACATATTCGCACCCGAGAAGTATTAATTTCATGAATATTATTCATCACAACACTCAATTGGACAAATAGATACCGCAGCGCAACAATCGGTTCAACACAAAAACAGGCACCTCCCAGAGAACTTAAGTTCCAGCCTGTAATCCCCCTCCTCGATATTGTTGATGAATAAGGAAGTTAAATGAGTACAGTCAATGCAGTTGTAAGCGATTTCGAAGTTGGCGAGTCTGTACAGCAGACCACCGCAGCACCGAAAGCAGGTAAGTCGATCTGGACACGATTCATGGCATCGATGGCCCGTCGCGCTGAGCAACAGGCAATGGCACGGCTCGCAGCCGTTGATCCCCGCCTGATGGCTGAGATTCGCGCCGCTCGCGACCGCGCAGAGAAAGCCTCCGCTTAAGGTTGTTTTAGCGACATCAACAGGGCCGGCTGTTCTCCGGCAACAGTTTTAACGGGTAGCAATAGTCTGCCCGTCCCTTTGTCTCCTCCACTCCTCTTTGAGTGGATTAGCCCGCCGCTCCCACGAGCCGCGGGCTTTTTCTTGCCCAGATCTTTTTCAGTGCTTGGTTCCGAAGATGCGATCGCCGGCATCGCCGAGCCCGGGCACGATATACGCGCTCTCGTTGAGCTTCTGATCGAGCGAGGCAACATATACCGGTACAGACGGATGGGCATTCACGAAGACCTCTACCCCTTCCGGAGCGGCCACCAGCGCCAGAAAGCGAATGTTCCCCGGTTCAATCCCGCGATCGATCAAGACCTGAACCGCGTGCACAGCAGAGTAACCGGTTGCCAGCATCGGGTCACAGACGATAAACAGGCGACCGTCGATTTCGGGCAGCCGAACATAATACTCAACCGGTCGCTGGTCTTCACCGCGAAACAGACCAACATGACCTTGACGAGCCGATGGAATCAACTCCATCAGGCCGTCTGCCATGCCCAGGCCCGCACGCAGAACCGGCACGATCGCGACTTTCTTGCCAGCAATTACGGGTGCGTCCATCGGGGCCACCGGCGTGTCGATGGTCTCGGTGGTCATTGGCAGGTCACGGGTAATTTCGTAACCCATCAAGAGAGTCACTTCGCGCAGAAGATCACGAAACGTTCGCGTCGAGGTTCTTTTGTCCCGCATGCGCGATAGTTTGTGCTGAATAAGCGGATGGTCGAGTACCGACAAGCTTGGAAAGCGCGAGTCTTTTTTCATGGGTCAGTCCTGTTCAGTCAATCTGGATGGCCGAGGGGTCAAAGCCATCGGCGGGCGGATATTGCGGATCCATGTCCTTCAGGGTATCCACCAGAATATTCATAATTGCATAGTCACGAAACCACTTGCGATTGGCCGGAATGATGAACCACGGCGCGTCTTTCGTGCTGGTTTTTTTTATCACATCTTCGAATGCCTCCATGTAGGCATCCCAGTGCTTGCGCTGCTCAATATCGTGTTCGTCGAATTTCCAGTGTTTGGCCGGATCGTCAAGCCGGGCCTGCAGGCGCTCTTTCTGTTCATCTTTGTTGATGTGCAGATAGAACTTGACCACACGCGTGCCTTCGTCGGTCAGGAGCTCTTCAAAATGACGAATATGATCGAAGCGCTTTTTCCAGACTTTCGGCGCGACCAGGTCGTTCACGCGAACAACTAGAACGTCTTCGTAATGCGAGCGGTTGAAGATCGTGATTTCCCCTTTGGCCGGCGTCTGCTGGTGCACCCGCCAAAGGTAGTCGTGGGCAAACTCTTCGTCGGTAGGCTTTTGAAAACGCGCAATCCGGACCCCGTTCGGGTTGACCCCGGAGAACACCCTGCGGATTGTCCCGTCCTTACCGCCGGTATCCATCGCCTGCAATACGATCAGCAGACTTTTGGAGCCATCGGCAAACAGGCGCCGCTGCAGATCGATCAGCTCGGTCCGCAGTTGCTCGGTGATCTGCTCAGCATCCTCACGGGAGCCTTTCAGCCCGGGAGTCTGTGAGCCATCAAGTTTGCCAAGTTTGGTTTTGCCTTTTAATTCCAGCCAGCAGCGTTCCATTCGCGTCCCCGGGTGACCTGCGCCAAGTCGACCCGGACCAGAACAGCCGGGAGTCAGGCGCGCAGTTTGAAACGTTGAATCTTACCGGTTGCCGTCTTGGGCAGCTCTGTCACGAATTCGATCCAGCGGGGATACTTGTGGCGGGCGAGTTTTTCCTTCACGTAGTCCTTGAGGGTTTGGGCCAGGGCTTCCGACGGCTGGACATCTTGCTGCAGGACAACAAAAGCCCGCGGCTTGACCAGGCGATCTGCGTCCTCGCTGCCGACAACCGCCGCCTCCAGAACAGATTCATGCGACACAATCGCAGATTCCACCTCAAAAGGTGACACATACTGGCCGCTCACTTTAAGCATATCGTCGGAGCGGCCTGCGTAGATGTAATAACCGTCGGGTGTCTTCTGGTATTTGTCGCCACTGCGCGTCCATTCCCCTTCGAATGTATTGCGCGTCTTTTGCCGCTGGTTCCAGTACTGACTGGCCGCGCTCGGACCTTTAACGACCAGATCGCCAATCTCGCCTTCCGGGACTTGCGCACCGGTATCGTCAAGCAGACGAATCTCGTAGCCCGGCACAGCCTCGCCAGTACTCCCGTAGCGCACCCGGCCCGGACGATTCGACAGGAAAATATGCAGCATTTCGGTTGACCCGATACCGTCAAGAATTTCTACGCCATACAACTCACCAAAGCGTTTGCCGACATCTTCGGGCAATGCTTCGCCGGCAGAAGCGCAGCGCCGCAGCGCCAGCGCACTGCTCGCAGGCTTATCGGCGACCGACAACATGGCGGCAAACAAGGTCGGTACGCCATAGAACAAGGTGGGCTGGGGCGCGCCGGATAAACGCTGATAAACCGCTGCGGGCGTCGGGCGCTCCGGCATCAGCAATGCGGTCGCTCCGACCGCCATCGGGAATGTCAGTCCATTGCCCAGTCCGTAGGCAAAGAACAATTTGGCCGCGGAAAAAACCACGTCGTCAGTCTTAATGCCCAGCACGGGCACCGCGTACAACTCAGCGGTGTAGATCAGGCTGGAATGAATATGCACGGTGCCTTTCGGCTGCCCGGTAGAACCTGAGCTGTAAAGCCAGAAACAGGCTTCGTCGGGGCTAGTCTGTGCCGACTCGAACGCCTGAGCATCCGGTTGCGAAGTTCGATCCATGAAAAACGGCGAGCCCTGATTGCCGTCTGGCGTATCACCAACCTCAATCAACTGCTCAAGGCTGTCATTGCTTTCCAGCAAGCCGTCGAACAACGACATCAGACTGGCCGAGGCAAATACAGCTCGCGCCCGGGAGTCTGCGACCATGAAGGCATAGTCTGCCTGTTTTAGCATCGTGTTCGCAGCGATCGGAACAACACCGGCTTTGATGGCGCCCAGAAATGCCACCGGCCAGTCAACTGTATCGTGCATGCAAATCAGGACTCGATCCTCCCGGCGCACCCCGCTCTTGAGCAAGGCGTTGGCAAAGTGGTTCACTCGCGCAGCCAGCGCAGCATAAGACAGACTCGTATGGTCATCGATGAAAGCCGGTTTTTCGCCCCGGCCGGCCAGAAGGTTGCGCTCAATCAGATCGTGAGCGGCGTTGTAAACCTCGGGGAACTGGATTGTTGGTGGCTGAGTGTTGTGATCAACGCTCGACAAGTCGGGCATCGGAGTCTCCGGATTATTATTTTCACAAAAAGGGGCAAAAACGAGGCATAAGCGAGGCATAAGCGAGGCGTATCACGCCTGCGCTATTCGCCCCGGTGTCACAAACTGGTCTTAATCACAGCGATACGTATTCATATTCGATCGCCTGATTATTAATGCCGCGATCAGGCGGGGCAATCCAGTTCGCCATTTTGCCGGGCTCGTGCACTTTGACCATCAATGATTTGACGTAAGCGCGATCCTGCTCTGAAGGAATCCAGCGATACAAATTTGCATCATAAGTCTCTTGCGAGATTCGCTGACCTTCCGGATTGACCGGCACGCCCGCCCAGGCGCCAATACCGCGGCGAAAACGGGTCGAAGGCAGAGTCAGGCGAAAGTCAAACCCGGCCCGTTCAATTGACCGGTTCCAGCGTTTGAATCCGAGCTCGCAGTCTTTCACGTAAGACAGCCGAACCTCTTCATTCATGGCGTTACGCATCGGTACTTCGCGATTGCTGAAACCGTCCCCACTACCAGTCCAGTTGTCAGCCGGAACCAGCAACTCAAATGTGGACTCTTTTTCCAGGTGGTCTGCATAACGAGATTCGTCCGGGCGGCCTTTCAGGCCGTTGGCGAACGCAGCGGCCGCGTTGGAAGAATCCTCGCTGCCGAACAAGTCAAGAGACGAAGTAAACCAGAAATTGATATAACGCTGTAGCAACGGCAGATCGATGCCACCGGCCTTGCGAATCGCTTCCGGATCATCAGTCTTGAGATCATTCATCAGTTCAAGAGTGCGCTTGATAACCCGGCCAATACCGGTGTCACCCACAAACATATGGTGCGCTTCTTCGGTCAACATAAACCGGCAGGTACGCGACAGCGGATCAAACGCCGACTCGGCGAACGACTTGAGCTGAAACTTGCCATCACGGTCTGTGAAGTACGTAAACATGTACAGCGATAGCCAGTCGTCGATCGACTCATTGAAGGTGCCGAGAATTCGCGAGTTATCCGGATCCCCGGAATGACGCTCAAGTAATTCCTCCGCTTCTTCACGGCCGTCCCGGCCAAAGTGAGCGTGCAGCAAATACACCATGGCCCACAAATGGCGCCCTTCTTCGACATTGATCTGGAACAGGTTGCGCATGTCATATAAAGAGGGCGCAATATGCCCGAGCAGGCGTTGCTGTTCAACCGAGGCCGGTTCAGTATCACCTTGCGTCACAATGAACCTGCGCAACACCGAACGAAACTCGCCCGGCACACTCTGCCAGACCGGCTGGCCCATCATGTCACCGAAACCGATCTTGCGATCCTGTTCCTGGTCGGCCAGGAAAATGCCCCAACGGTAATCGGGCATCGCCACCTTGCCGTAGTCGGCCCAGCCTTTCGCGTCCACGCCAATCGCCGTACGCAGGAAAACATCTGCCGCTTTGAAGTCCGACGGCCCTGACTCATCCCACCAATTCAGAAACTTGGGCTGCCAGTGCTCAAGAGCTCTTTGCAGACTCCGGTCATTCGCCAGGTTCACGTTGTTCGGAATCCGGTCCGTATAGTTAATGCTTGACATGAGTTACTCCCAATTATGTTTGTTTGCTAGACGCGCTTGAAGTCAAACTCCGGCCGCGAACCGCTTCCGTAGACTTTCAACGCACCGGCATCTCCAACGGCGTTCGGACGATTGAATATCCAGTTCTGCCAGGCGGTCAGACGACCGAAAATACGGGTCAACATGGTTTCGGGACCGCTGAATCGCAAGCTGGCTTCGAGCCCGGTCAGTGCGTCGGGTGACAAAGCCACTCTTTCTTCAATGGCGATTCTGACTTCCTCGGGATAGTCGAGATCGTCAGGCGCTGCGGTCACAAGACCCAGTTCATCGCACTGGCGGGCCGACAATTGCTGGCCGACCAGGCTCACCGAGACGGCCTCCGGTGTGTGAGCAGAAAAGTGCGCGTCCAGTCGGGTCTGTTCACTGGCCATGGGAAAACGACCAAAACTGGAATGGCCAAGAATCAATGCCGTTTCTTCCCCTGGCTCGGGCGAGTCGAGCATATAAGAGCGATCAGCGGCAAAAACCAATTCTGCAAACACGCCGGCAAAACAGGCGCCGGGCTCAATCAGGGTGAACATTGACCGGGAGGAGACATCCAGACGCGACAACATCCGGCGCCACGAGCCGTTAACTTCCCGAATAAAACCGTGATCAGCATGGTCGTGCATGAACGCATCAAAAGCCATCATCCGCTCAGCGCTGCCCTGGCTCTTAAAGAGCCACAGGCCGGCTTCCACCTCATTGCTGCGCAAACGAAGAACAGCGTCTTCGAACTGACGTACAAAAGCCAGCGGCCAGAAATCGGCGCCTTGCGTGACAGCTTGCTCCGGCGTTGCCGGCGGGGCTTCGGGAGCACCGCGCAAGGTGAACTCTACTGTTCGTTCGGTGCGATCCACCTTGACCGAAACAAACTCATATTCAAACCCTTCGGCAGTAGTCGTCACCGTCAGCGGCTTTAGGGCGACTGGAGTATTCCATTGCCCGCGATCACTGGTCTGAGCGAGCCGCGCAGCATGTTCGGCAGTGGCGGCTTCGAAAGCAGCAGGTTTGGCAATATGATCAACCAGGCGCCAGGCTTTTGCCCGGTCTGCCCGAACCCCTTCAGCGGTGGTACAAAAGACATCGGCCAGGTCACGCCGTACCTGGCGCTTGTCGACCAGACGGGTTAATCCGCCGGTACCCGGCAAGACTCCGAGCAACGGCACCTCGGGCAGACTCACGGCCGATGATCGATCATCCACCATCAGGATTTCATCACAGGCCAACGCCATTTCATAACCGCCACCAGCGCAAGCCCCATTTACCGCCGCCAGGAATTTCAGGCCATTGTGACGACTGGAGTCTTCAATACCGTTGCGGGTTTCGTTGGTGAACTTGCAGAAATTCACCTTCCAGGCATGACTGGACACGCCGAGCATATAAATGTTGGCACCCGAACAAAACATTTTGGGTTTGCCGCTGGTTAACACGACGCAACGCACCGACGGATGCTCGTAGCGCAGCCGGTTAACTGCGTCATTCAACTCGATATCGACGCCCAGGTCGTAACTGTTCAGTTTGAGTTTGTACCCTGGCCGGATGCCGCCGTCCTCGTCAATATCCAGCGTCAGCGTCGCTGTTTCGCCATTTACCGCCAGATTCCAATGCCGATAACGGGCAGGCTCAGTGGTGAAATCGACCGTATCAGCCAGATTGGTCGGGGAAACGGCCGGGGTCGTCTCGGTACTCAGGGTCATTCGTCACATGCCTCTCATATTGGGAGTGGGGAGAATAATGATTTGCCAGCCAGTTTGCAATAAAATGCTTGGACTTTAAGGGTGTATGCATTTTATTGCCCTTACCATCAGGAAATCGCCCTCGGAGAGATAGCGCAGCAATGGAATTAGTAATTTTGGTAGGCACGATGACCGGAACCGCCAACCTGGTCGCCCAGGAAATCGAACTGACCTACGGCGACGACCAAGTGGCCATCAGCGTTGTGCAAATGGACGACCTCACACCGGCCGTTTTTGAGTCGGGCAAGACTTACCTGATCTGCACCTCAACCTATGGTCAAGGTGATGTTCCTGACAATGCCTTGCCGTTCTTTAATGCCTTGCATGCAGAACGGCCGGACTTGTCCGCCATCCCTTTCGGTGTGCTTGGCCTGGGCGACATGACTTATGCCGACACGTTCAACTACGGTGGCGCAAAGTTCGAAGCGATTCTGCTGGAACTGGGTGCCAAACAGATTGGTGAGCGCGCCATCATTGATGCTTCGCTGGGCGAACTGCCTGAGGATATGGGCGTTGAATGGATGGCCCAGTGGCTCGAGCAAGCGAAAGAAACGGCGGCAGGCTTATACTGACCCTCCAGACCCAGCCGACCTGTGCGGAGCCGACCATGTCAAACAGACTATTTTTCAGCCGCCCCCTGATGCACAACCAACGCCTGATCTCACGACTGCCGGTGCGCAAGTCACCCGTTACCTGGCGAGTCCGGGAGGTCGTTATGCTCGCGACCGTCGCGGCGCCGTCGGCCTGGATGGCTCATTGCTGGCTGGGCGCTTGTACTGCTGTCTGATTCCCTAATGAAGCGACAATCTGAGCCACACACTGCGATAAATCCAGCGCACTGGTGTTGATTGACTGGTCCGCCAACTGATAGAGCTCACGCCGGCTGCTCAGGATATTCTGCAATTCAGTCATTGCATGGGCTCGGCCACGCATCGGACGCATGTCCCCCTGCTCGATAACCCGCGACATATGATCGCCCGGCTCTGCCTGCAGCCAGACCGTAAAACAGAATGTCCTGACCGTCGCATAAGCTGTCGGCGCATTGACGATTGAACCGCCAGTGGCCACCACAAACGACTCGTCACCCTCGAGCAGACGGTCCAGGACGCGTACTTCGGCCTCACGGTAGGCGTCCTGACCATAAACCGAAAAAATGCCGGCCAGATCGCTACCCATTTCCCGTTCGATCTCGTGATCCAGTTCTATGAACGATGATCCAAGCGCCGAGGCAAGCAGCTTACCAACCGTTGATTTACCCGCTCCGCGCAATCCAACCAGGGCGACCCGGGTCCGTCGCGACCCTTCGGCCGAACCAAAACGACTGCGGATCAGATCCGCCAATTCGACCAATTGCGCGTCGGCAAGCTCCGGCAAACGGTTGGCAAGCTCTTTGACGATTGGCCGATTGGCGGCAGGGTTGGAAGCATGGGGGTCGATCAATTGATTCAACGAGCAGTCCAGCGCGATCGCCAGCTTACGCAACAGCAACATCGATGCATTGCCGCTGCCTAGCTCAAGCTGAGCCAGGTAGCGCTCGGAAACACCGGCTTTTTGCGCCAGGAATTTCCGGGTGAGCCCCTCTGTTTCGCGGCGGTGCCTGACGCCGGCTCCCAGTTTAGTCAGATAGGCCTGTTCGTCAGGCTCAACAGCTCGTGGCATTATCCTGCCTATTTGCTTCAACAATTGAAATATAACGCACGATGACTCAGTTGCCGATTCAGCCGCCTGCTGAAGCCGCCCAAACGGATCCGAGCCGACTCGAAACCCGCCGGATTGCAGGCCCGACCGGCGTGCAGCGACCTACCCTGGTCTTTCTTCACGAAGGCTTGGGCAGTGTTTCGACGTGGCAGGATTTTCCCGACCGCCTGTGTCAAGCCGTCGGGCTGCCAGGCCTGATCTATTCCCGCCAGGGCTACGGGCGTTCGCCAGCGCTGCAACATCCACTCAATGCGGATTTTCTGCACCTGGCGGCCACCGAAGAACTGCCGGCTGTCCTGGCCGCGCAGGACATCACCAGCGCCGTGCTGGTGGGTCACAGTGACGGCGCCTCAATCGCCGTTGTTCGGGCATCGCAGACTCAACGGGCTGACTGTCGAATCGAGGCATTAATTGCGATTGCCCCGCATTTGTTCGTCGAGGAAATCTGCCTGACGGCCATTCAGCGTTTATCTGACCGGATTGCCGGGGAACCCGAACGACTGGGCATGCTGGCTGCCCATCATGACAACCCGGCGGAAATCTTCAACGCCTGGAGTCAGGCATGGCTAGATCCGCAATTTCATCAGCTTGATCTGAGAACAGAAGCGGCGGCTATCCGCTGCCCGGTTTTGGCGGTGCAGGGCTCGGCTGACCAGTATGGATCGCTCGATCAGATCAGACAACTCGCCTCGTTGGCCGCTCACGGGCAAGCCGTCGTACTCGCCGATTGCCGACACAGTCCTCACCTGGAAGTGCCCGAGCAACTGCTTGGCACTTGCAGGCAATTCCTCGAGTCGGCGTTGCGCGCTTAGCGGGCAAACTGGTAAGGCCCGCCAATTTGCAGCGCTTTCTGATAGGCCTCCCGGGCTTGAAACCGGGTGACCCAGGCCGCCAATGCCGGCAAGTCACCCAGCGTTTCGAAGGCCCGCCCTACTTCGCCGATAAAACTCATCTGAACATCGGCCGCGCTAAAGGTATCGCCCATCAGCCACGGGTTCTCACCCAGGGATTGATTGATATAACCGAGATGATTGGCAATTTCGCTATTGATACGAGGTTCGAGCGGCGCCGCGGCGGAGCCCAGGCGTGAGGTATACAGGCGCAGCATCAGCGGCAACATCGCCGAGCCCTCCGCATAATGCAGCCATTGCTGGTATTGGTCGTATTGCGCGGTAGCCGGATCGGGCTGCAGCCGGCCGTCGCCGTGTCGTCTGACAATAAAATCAATGATGGCGCCGGATTCAATTATGGTTTGATCGCCGTCCGTTAACACCGGCGACTTGCCCAACGGATGAACAGCGAGCAACTCCGGCGGGGCCAGCCGGGTTTCAGCGTTACGCGCATAGCGCCTGACCTCATAATGAAGGCCCAGTTCTTCCAGCAACCACAGCACGCGGTGGGACCGTGAATCGTTTAAATGATGAACAACAAGCATCAGGAATCTCGCAGTTAATGAGAGGGTTGACCGGATCCGGTCTGCGCGCGCGCCAGCCGATCCAGTACTGCTGCATAAGCGGTATCAGACGGTGGCAATTCAACCAGAATCAAGTCTGACGCCATCGCGTCCAGCCGTCGCAAGTCATCGTAAAGATGTTGGCCAAGTGACTCGGCCTCGGGCGCCATGGCAATCCACCCAGCCGGATCCTGCTGCGCCGGCAGCGCGCGCGAATAAACTGCCGCGCGCTGGCCGGCCCGCGCCAGCCGGGTTAGCTCGGCCGCAAGTTCAGCGGCCGGACACAGTCGTAATGCCGTGCGTGGCGCATAGTGAGCAGCCAATGTCCCCGGCGCTGCTGTCACTGCCTGACTCGGCGCCGCGGGTTGCGGTTCAAAGCCCAGGACCCCGGCAAGCTCATTGGCGCTAACCCCGCCGGGTCGGAGAATGACCGCCGGCTCTACGCTGACATCCACAATGGTTGATTCCAGACCCACTTGCGATGGCCCGCCATCAAGCGTGAGCGGCGAGCGCTTGCCAAAATCACTCTGCACATGTTCGGCCCGAGTCGGACTGATACGCCCAAAACGATTGGCGGAAGGCGCCGCCACGCCCAGCCCGCCAAGCTGCTCGAACTGGCGCAACACGGCTTGCGCTACCGGATGCACTGGCACCCGCAGCCCGACCGTGGCATGGCCGCCGCAGGCATAGGCAGGAACGTCATCACGGCGGCGGGCGATCAGCGTCAACGGACCGGGCCAGAACGCCTGCGCCAGGCGCAATGCCGATGCCGGCAAGTCGGCCCACTTCAAGGCCATCTCAAGGCTCGAAACATGAACAATCAGAGGATGGCCTGCCGGGCGACCTTTAAGACGGTAGACAGCATTGACCGCCTCCGGATTGCCGGCGTCCGCCGCCAGGCCATAAACGGTTTCGGTTGGTATTGCGACCAGATCACCGTCAATCAGGGCCTGGGCAGCGCGTTTGATCCCGGCCTCAGCCGACAACGGGCGCAACGATTCTGTCACGATCACGCCGCTCAGTTGGGGACGGGCTCTGTTTGCGGCGGCCCAGCCTCCAGTCCCCGTTCAATACGCTCCACGATTGACTGTGCTTGCTCAAGTGAGTCGCCCAACACGGTGACATGCCCCATTTTTCGACCCATCCGGGCCTCTGCTTTGCCATACAGATGCAGCTTGGCTCTGGGATGTCGAACCACGTCCGACCAGTCAGGCTCCGCCGGTGACTCGGCGCCGTCTGCAAACCAGCTATTGCCCAGGATGTTCAGCATGATTGCCGGCTCGTGCTGCTGCACACCACCCAGCGGCCAGCCGGCCAATACCCGGGCCTGCTGTTCAAACTGACTGGTCAGACAAGCGTCAATTGAGTAGTGGCCAGAGTTATGCGGACGCGGTGCCAGTTCATTGACCAGCAACTCGCCATCATTCACCACAAAGAACTCCACACACAAGACACCAACATAGTTGAGTTCGTGGGCCAGCCGTACCGTGGCATCGGTTGCCCGCAGCGCCAGATCGGGATCGACCCGTGCCGGAACCTTGGAAATTGCCAGAATGCCGTCGCGGTGAGTATTTTCTGACACGGGATAGGCAACGGTTTCTCCGTCAAAACCGCGGGCCACGACCACCGATAGTTCGGTCACCAGATCCAGCCGGGCTTCAAGCACACAAGCCACCTGGCCAAAGCGTTCAAAAGCCTCACGGGCTTCGGCGGCTGAGGCCACCCGCGCCTGGCCTTTGCCGTCATAGCCAAGCCGCGCCGCTTTCAGAATACCCGGAAACAAAGCCAGGTCTGCCGCGTCGAGATCAGCCGGCTTGTGCACCGGGATCCAGGGTGCGGTTTCAAGCCCACAACGGGAGGCAAAGGTTTTTTCGGCCATCCGGTCTTGCGCAATCGAGACGGGCTCCGGGCCCGGACTGACAATGCTGAACCGGGCCAGAAACGTCAGCGCCGCGGCCGGCACATTCTCAAATTCGGTCGTGCAGGCATCGCACAGGCGGCCCAGTTCCTCGAGTGCTTTTTCATCAAGGTAGTCACCGCAGATATGCCGATCAGCAACGGCCGCAGCCGGCCCGTCGGCAGCCGGATCAAGAACGCACACCTTGAAGCCGATGCTCTGCGCGGCCATGCAGAACATGCGTCCCAGTTGCCCGCCACCGAGCAAACCTAACCAGGCGCCCGGCGCGAGCGGATGAGCAGAAGGTTTCATGATGACACCCCCGGCAAGGTCATGGATTGAGCGGCCATTGTCTGGCGTGCACGAAACTCATCAAGCCGGCCCGCCAGTGATTGATCGCGGGTCGCGAGCATCGCGGCGGCAAACAAGGCCGCATTGGCTGCGCCAGCCTCACCGATTGCAAAAGTCGCGACTGGGATACCGCGCGGCATCTGCACAATGGACAATAGCGAGTCTTCGCCGCGCAGATATCGACTGGGCACCGGCACGCCCAAAACAGGGATTCTTGTTTTTGCTGCGATCATGCCCGGTAAATGCGCAGCTCCGCCCGCGCCGGCAATAATCGCCTGCAGACCGCGAGACTGAGCCGTTTCAGCATAGTCGAACATTTGATCCGGCATCCGGTGTGCCGAAACGACTTGCGCCTCGAACGGAATTTTCAACTCGGTCAACATGTCACTGGCGTTTTTCATCACGTCCCAGTCACTACTGGACCCCATGACGATTCCGACCATGGGCACGGTTTTCTGGGTCATGATCTCTCCGGGGCGGACTTGCCCGTAATCAAGCGCAAGGCCTCGCGGTACTTGGCCGCAGTTTGTTCGACGATGTGATTCGGCAATAACGGAGCAGGCTCAGTCTTGGGCCAGTCCGAAAGCGTCTCAAGATAATCGCGCAGAAATTGTTTATCGAATGAAGGCGGCGACATGCCAACCTGATAAGACGACGCCGGCCAGAAACGAGAGGAATCAGCGGTGAGGATTTCATCCATCAGAACCAGTTCGTCGTTTTGATCGAGCCCGAATTCGAACTTGGTATCGGCGATAATGATGCCGCGTTCGAGGGCGAACTCCGCCGCCTTCCGGTAGAGCACCAGACTGATATCTCTGACCTTCTCAGCTAACTCCTGACCGATGGTGGCAGCCATCGTCGTGAACGAAATGTTTTCGTCATGCTCACCCAGTTCGGCTTTTGTCGCCGGCGTGAAAATGGGTTCGGGTAACTGCTGGGCCTGTTGCAAGCCGACCGGCAACTGAATGCCACAAACTGCCCCGCTGGCCTGATAATCCTTCCAGCCGGAGCCGATCAAATAGCCTCGAACCACGGCCTCAACCGGCAGCGGTTTGAGCCGTTTTACGACCATTGCCCGGCCCCTGACCTGATCCCGCTCGCCAGGCGCCACGACAGATTCAGGATCAATGCCGGTGAGATGGTCCGGCACAATGCCTTTGAGTTGATCAAACCAGAACAACGCCATCTGGTTAAGGACCCGGCCCTTGCCCGGGATGGGTCGCCCCATGATGACGTCAAAAGCGGATATCCGATCGGTGGTGACGATGAGCATGGTCTGCTCATCGATTGCATAGTTCTCGCGAACCTTGCCGCGGCCAAGAAGCTCAAGAGAGGCAATATTGCTCTCAAAGAGGCCGTCTTCCGGGCCCATGCTCGGGCTCATTGCCGGGCTGGTCGTTGCCGGGCCGCTGTCTGGAGTTGAATTAACCATCGCGCAAAACCCTTATTGTGCCTTATTGGCAGTCTTACTGAGATGCCCGGTATGGCGCAAACCAGCCCAACCCCGCAGAGGTCTCGCCTTTGGGGCGATACTCGCAACCAATCGAGCCATCAAACCCCAGAGAGTCAATCAGATCAAACAGATACGGGTAATTGACCTCGCCCAGATCCGGCTCATGCCGGTCCGGCACCCCGGCAATCTGGAAATGATCAACCGAGGCCAGATTGGCTTCGATCTTGCGGGCCAGATCACCCTCGACAATCTGGCAATGGTACAAATCCATTTGCACCTTCAGGTTATCTGCACCAACCGCTTTGATAGCGGCCAGTGCGTCCGCCTGCGTATTGAGCAGATATCCCGGCACGTCACGCGGATTGATTGGTTCCAGCAAGCCATTCAGGCCGGCTGCCTTCAGTTTGACCGCTCCCGCTGCCAGATTTTCAAGATACTTGTCCCATTGCTTTTCGGCATTGGCGTCATCCGGACACAGTCCCGCCATCAGATGAATCCGCGGACATTCGAGCGCCAGCGCGTATTCGATCGCCATATCAACGCCATCGAGAAACTCCTGCTCACGACCCGGCAGACTGGCTAGTCCCCGCTCGTTGTTTTCCCAGTCTCCGGGAGGCGCATTAAACAAGGCCTGACGCAGGCCCGCCGACTGCAGCGCCGACCGCACTTCCTGCGTAGAGAAGTCGTAAGGGAACAGGAATTCGACCGCTTTGAAACCATCTTTGCTCGCGGCGGCAAAGCGATCCAGAAACTCGTGCTCGGTGTACATCATGGACAGGTTGGCAGCAAAATCGGGCAATTGTCTTCTCGTGCGATGATTGAAACCGCGATCATAGCCTTGGCGCTTGCGAGTCAGCAAAACTAAACGCTCAGGCTTCCCGGAACTCAACATTCGACTAATAAGAAGGACGACAACACATGAGTTGGCAAGCAGAACTTGACGACCTTGGCCGGCGACAGGCCTTGGCCCGGAAAATGGGGGGCGAAGAAAAAGTCGCTCGTCATATCTCAAATGGCAAACTACCCGTACGCGACCGAGTCGCCGGGCTCGCCGACAAGGGGAGTTTCCGGGAAATCGGTTCTGCGACCGGGGTTGCCCAGTATGACGACGAAGGCAATCTGCTCGACCTGATGCCTACCAATGTTGTTTGCGGACAAGCCTTGGTCAACGGACGATCAGTCTTTGTAACTGCGGACGATTTCACCGTGCGGGGCGGCGCCAATGACGGCGGCCTGAAGGACAAATTCACGTTCGCCGAGAGCTTTGCCCGTAATTGGCAGATACCGCTGATCCGGCTGGTCGACGGCACCGGCGGCGGCGGCTCGGTCAAACACCTGGAGACCGCCGGGCGGACGTTTCTGCCCGACTCGGCCCAGCTCACAGGCATGGCCGAGGCACTAAGCGAGATTCCGGTTGTCGCGCTGGGTCTGGGCTCAGTGGCCGGAATGGGTGCTGCCCGCGTTTGCGCTAGCCATTATTCAGTCATGATCAAAGGAACTTCACAGCTATTCGCCGCCGGCCCGCCGGTCGTGGCGCGCGCTGGCGAGAAACTGACCAAGGAAGAGTTGGGCGGCTCGGCAATTCACGTGGCGAACGGCACCGTCGATGACGCGGTCGACTCGGAAGCCGAGGCGTTCAAGCGGGCCGGACAATTTCTTTCCTATTTGCCGAACAATACGCGCGAACTGCCGCCCCGGCTGCCCTGCGATGACCCGGCCGACCGGGAAGATGAAGCCTTGTTATCGGCGATTCCCAAAGATGTGCGCAAAGTCTACAAAATGCGCCCGATTATCACTTCGCTGACGGATAAGGACAGCTGGTTTGAAATAGGCCGCGGCTGGGGGAAATCGGTTATTACCGGCCTGGCCCGACTTGATGGCTGGCCGGTAGCGGTGCTGGCCAGCGACCCCTATCACTATGCAGGCGCCTGGACCACAGACGCCTGCCACAAAGCAATCAGACTGGTCGATCTCGCAGAAACCTTCCATTTGCCGGTGGTTCATCTGGTGGACATTCCGGGATTTCGTATCGGCAAGGAAGCCGAGCAAAGCGGCGTAATGCGGGCCGGCAGCCAGGCGTTGGTCGCGTTGCGGCAAACCAAAGTCCCCTGGTGCGCCATCGTGGTACGCAAGGCTTACGGGATGGCTGCACTAACCCAGCGCAACGGCTCACCAAGTTTCACCCGCTATGCCTGGCCGTCGGCTGAATGGGGGTCGCTACCGATTGCCGGCGGCGTTCAGGCAGCTTATCGCTCCGAGATTGAAGCCTCATCGGACCCCGACGCCACCCGCGCCGAGATCGAAAAGCGGCTCGCCCGGGTTCAGTCGCCGCTACGCAGTGCCGAAGCCTTTGGCATTGAAGAGATGATCGACCCGCGTAAAACCCGTTCTTGCCTGACGGCGTTTGCGAATCTGGCCGCCCCGCTGCGGGACAGTCGCGCCAGCGGACATCTCTATCGCCCCTGATGTTCGTCCGCAGCGGTTGATCAGTCTTTCTGGCGGGCTCGCCAGAAAGACTGCGCGGCCTGCGCTTCGTCGAGTTGATCCATATGCCATTCGCGCGGCGCCTCTACCGGGTAAAAGCCGGGCTCGGTGGTTTCGATCGAACCCTGCAACCGGCCGCCGGTTCGCTCACATAAGTACAGCAGATGAAAACTGGTGTGCGGCGAACCGAAATCGCCGGGCAGGCGGGTCCTGATGCGAATCAACGGCCCGACCGTCACCTCAAGGCCGGATTCTTCAACCACCTCTTTAGCGCATGATTGCTCAGGCGTCATGTTGACTTCGGCCCATCCCCCTGGCAAACACCAGGTCTGATCCTGAACGCGGTTAACCAGCAGCAAAGATCCGTCCGGCTCGAAAACGGCGGCGGACACGCCGACTTTGGGTGTTGCATAACCCAGTTCGGCAGACAGTCGATCCGCGACCGCCGCAGCGTCCAGCGCGCTGATCGCCGCATACTCGCGGCTGACCACTTCGAGTAAGTGCTGATAACGAACCCGGTCAAACGGTGCCCGCGAAAACCCCAGGCCGGTTTGGGCAACGGCCCGAATTTCCTCAAGCAGATTCAAGTGACCGGATGGCGGCCGGGCTTCAGTGTCATGCATGGCGAATCGGGTCAACTCCGTTAGTCGAGTGTCGCATCCAGGAATACCGTGATCGGGCCGCAGCGATCTTCGCGCACGCGCACATCCCGGTAAACAAAAGTCTGGCTTACTGTATCACCAGGGCGCCGCGCCGAGACGAAGACATCAAACAGGCCAACCCGATCAAACCCGCCCGCCAGCGAGTACAACAATCCGTCATTGGCTCGCAAGTAGGGGCGCATGACGCTGACCCCGCCCCGGCCGTCAACTTCGCCTTCCGCGTCAACCCCAAGGCGCAGACCATCTTCGGCGGCAAAAAATTCGACAACAACAGCCGGGTACGCGTATCGACCACAGTTGGCATCGCGAGAGTCATGGTGGTAGTCATAACCCCCTTCGTAGTAAAAGCCGTCCGACCCGATGGCGAAATAGCCTTCGCCGCACGCGCTCAGCAACAAGCCCATAATCGCTACCGCCAGAACCCGGCTGACTCGGGCTGGCGAAAAACGCTGCAAAGAGGTTTTGATCTGGTTCATCCTGAGGTCCCGGTTTTCATCATTTTGACCTTAGAACGCCATGCCAGCCGATCAGTTGACGCAAGCATCTGTTACAAAAGCAACCGGATCAGTGCCACAACTATCACGCCGCCACTCATTGCCACAATCAGATTGAGTTTTCGAATGGCGAGCCCCAGCGTCACAACAGCGCCCGCTATCAAATCTATTTCGCCGGATACAAACGACGGCGTCGCAATCGCGACCAAAAGCGTAGAAGGCAAGGTTGCAAAAAACCGTTGCCAGAATGAGGTCTGCGGAATCCACTGCGCCAGTGTCACCCCGGCGACACGGGAAAAATAGCTCACTAACCCGAGTAATCCGATTGCAAGCCATGCGTCATATGCCGGGATCATCTTGCCTTGCCTCCTGCCACTGCTCCGGCGAACGCGCCAGCAATACCGCCTGCAACAATATAAGCACTGCCGTCGACGGTGAGGTGAACCAATGCACCCACCGAGCCGGCTACGATCCACGGCAGCAAACTGGTTCGCCCGACCCAACTTCCACCTGCCAGGCCGATAAGCGCCGCTGCGACCGCGAAGTCCAGTCCCCATTGCGCGGTTGCTGCCAACGGGACCGGCACAAAATACCCGGCGAGCGAGGACGCCACCCAGGCTGAATAAATCGACACGCTCGCGCCCAGTAAGTATCCCAGGCCGATACCGTTCTTGCCCATGCGACGCATACTCATGGCCCAACTCATATCGTTCAGAAAGAACAACGTCGCACAACGGGCGGCCGGCGAAGACGGACCAAACGCCGGCGCAAGTGTCGCGCCCATCAGCAGGTAACGAGCATTGACCGCCAGCACCGCTAACAGCAATGACGGCAGAGACATCTGAGCCGACCAGCGCTCCAGTGCGACAAACTGCGCGGTGCCCGAAGAAACATAAGCCGACATTGCAATGGTTTGCCACAGGTCCAGCAAAGGCTGAGCCAGCAAACCAAAAACGAAGCCCCACGGGGCAGCGCTGAACATTAACGGCACCGACTCACGGGCGCCCAGCCGGACGTCGTACCAGCAATATTGCGCGGTCTGCTCCGGTGTGGCGGCAGCGGATGGGGGAGACTTGCTCATCAGAGGTTATCAGGGGCTCGACTGCCCGTTGACGGATAGGGCCGACTTTGGAGCCGGTCGGCTACCATCATCATAGGGGACGGATAATAGCGTCCGTTGAAAAAGACTTAGACACACGATGAATCAGTCAGGCGGAGTCAATCAGACCATCAAGACGTTTGCCGCGAGAATCAGTCTGCTAGTTTTGCGGGCGTTGATTGTTCCTGCTGCAGCGGCTTCGGCTATCGCGGCATTTGCGAGTCATTGGTGGTTTGCCGATCTGATGACCCATTTTCGACTGCAATATCTGTTGGTCGGACTCATTGGTCTGGTGCCAATGATCTTGCTCAAGCGTCGCGGCCTCGCCTGTCTTGCCGCAGTATGTCTCGTGCTAAACCTGTATCCGGCGGTGCAGTATTTTCAATCCCCGCAATATCAGTCTGCCGGCCAGGAAGACCGGCTGGTCGTCCCTCTCCGCGTCGCCGGGCTGAACGTCTTTTTTCGTAACAGCAACTATGCAGGCGTTGCCACCTGGATGAAGCAGGAACAGCCCGATGTTGTGGTGTTGGTCGAAGCCAGCGCCCGCTGGCAAGAAGCGCTAAGCAAACTGGCGCCGGCCTGGCAATACCAGCACCTCGCCGTCAAACCGGGGCGCAGCGGCAAACTCATTCTGTCTCGAATTCCCATTGAACAGATCCGGGCACTCGATTCCAAAAACGTGCGCTCACCTACCCCGGTCGCCACGTTCAATCATCGCGGCGCGCGGTTCAGGCTTGCCGCAGTTCACACAATCTGGCCAATGGGTGAAGCCAGAACCGCGGAGCGCAATGAATCGCTGAACCACCTGGAAAGACAGGCCAGTTTGCCCGGCCCGCCATTGATTGCGATAGGAGACTTCAATATTTCACCGTTCTCACCGCACTTTCAAGCGCTGGCAAACAGAGGCAAGCTGATTCGCGCGGCTGCCGGACATGGCTGGCTACCCACCTGGCCGGTGTTCTTACCAGCCGCCGGTATTCAGATTGACCATGTACTGGTCTCTCCGGTTATTACAGTGGACGGCATCAAAACGCGCAGCGAATTAGGCTCTGACCACCGCGCAATCCTTGTCGATCTCAGCCTGCCCCGCTAGCGGCCAGGCCAAAACAATTTTTGTTACGCTTACAGAAACCCGGACATTGAATCCAAGGGTAGATTGGCGACTCCACAGCAGATCAGAAGGCAGCCGCCAATGGCTCATCCAGACTCGACAGACACCCGACCCGACGATGACGGCTCAATCAACGGCGGCATCAACCTGGGCGCCGTGAACTGCCCTTGTTGTCGCGAACGTATGCCTGCGCTGCGTATTCCCACCGGTGTACACCGGATGATGTGGGGCGGGTTCGTCTGCCCGGGTTGCAAGACGCAACTGGACAAATGGGGCGAGCCGCTCAGCTCGCCCACGGCCGCCTGAGCGGCCTGGTATGCCTGTTTAGGCGGAGACGGTTTGCGCGAGCTCACCAGAGCTGTAGCGGTCAACCATCACCGACAGACCCACCGGCTTGATTTTGCTGCCCTGACCGGCACACCCAAACTCCTGATAACGCTGGCGGACAATTTCGCTGGCCGCCGCTCGCGCTGGCTTAAGGTAGTCACGCGGGTCGAATTTGTCGGGATTCTCACTCATGTAACGACGAATCGCTGCGGTCATTGCCAGACGAATATCGGTATCGATATTAATCTTGCGCACACCAAACTTAATCGCTTCCTGAATTTCCTCTACCGGCACGCCATAGGTTTCTTTCATGTCGCCACCAAACTGACGGATATCGGCCAGCAGGTCTTGCGGCACACTTGATGAACCGTGCATCACCAGATGAGTATTGGGCAATCGCTTGTTGATTTCCTTGATACGGGAAATCGCCAGAATGTCACCGGTGGGTTTGCGGGTGAACTTGTAAGCACCGTGGCTTGTCCCAATGGCAATAGCCAGTGCGTCAACCTGCGTCTGTGCCACGAAGTCAGCAGCTTGATCTGGATCGGTCAGCAACTGCTCCATCGTCATCGTGCCTTCAGCGCCATGGCCGTCTTCCTTGTCGCCTTTCATGGTTTCAAGCGAACCGAGACATCCCAGCTCGCCTTCAACGGTGACGCCAACCTTATGCGCCATGCCAACCACGTTTTTCGTGACGTCCACGTTGTATTCGTAACTGGCAATTGACTTTCCGTCTGACTCCAGCGAGCCGTCCATCATCACGCTGGAGAAGCCCAGATCAATCGCGCCCTGGCAGATGTCAGGCGACTGACCATGATCCTGGTGCATCACGATGTTGGCATTTGGGTAGGCTTCAACCGCCGCCTGGATCAAGTGCTTGAGAAAGGGCTCGCCTGCATATTTACGCGCCCCGGCAGAAGCCTGCATGATGACCGGCGCGTCAAGTTCGTCAGCGGCGCTCATGATTGCCTGAACCTGCTCGAGATTGTTCACGTTGAATGCTGGAATGCCATAGCCATTTTCGGCAGCGTGGTCCAGCAACTGGCGCATCGATACGAGGGGCATTAACTTTCTCCTGAAGGATTTTGATTGCAATTGAACGTATTATCCCTGAACTGGCACCGGCTTGCGACCAAGAAAGTCGCAGGAAACGATCAAATTGTCTCAGTTGGTTTGCCAGGTCAGGGCTGTCATGAGGGTCAAGTCCTGCGAATCCAGCCCAAGGCCGGGATCACTGTTATATCGGTATGCCAGGTTTGTCGTCAGGCTCAGCGCCTTGTTCATCGCGACCGACAGCCCGACATCAAACTCCGCACGATAGTCACCACGGTTTGTCAGGTTCGGATAAACCACCATTCGCTGCTTCAACGTGGTGTTCTCGGTAAAACGGTGGAACGACTCCAGCCCGAACAGCAATTCGAATCGCGAGTAACGTTCGCGCAAGCTGCCACCGACCTCATTCAATTCTGTAAAACGGTCCTGGGCGTAACCGATACCGCCAAACACATCGAACCGATCGTCATCAGTTCGCAACAGGTGAATACCGCCGCCGTTTGCAAACGTATAACGCGAGCGAACCTTCGCTGCCGTATCGCGCAGTAATTCTGCCTGTCCAAACCCGTAAACATCGTGACTACTGATTTCACGCTGATAGCGGGCGCCGACGCGACCGACCTCGCCGGTCGTTTTGCCGTCGCTGCGCGACAACTGGACTTTGCCAAGCAACTCAAGTTTTTCGTCGTAATCGGTCCGGACTGAATCAGCATTGAACCCGAATGAACTGGTGTCGTTGTTGCCCGATGTATAAGTAGTGCCCGCGCCAAAGTGATGACGCCAGTTGCCATCCTTAACCTCTTGCGCCTGACCAAACGCCAGGCCGGCGTAATATCCACCCGCCAGTAGCAGCCCGAAGAAACAGAAGAAAAAACGCATCAGGTCAGGCTTTTTCACCGACCCGGACAATCGTGATCGAATTGGTCCCACCGGACTTGCCGATCGGGTCGCCAATCGTAATTACAATCAAATCACCTTTTTCGACGACGCCTGATTCCAGCAACTTGTTTTCTGACTGCAAAAGCAACTCTTTGCGCGAACTGGTCTGCTCCATCAGAATCGGGTGAACCTCCCGATACAGCGTCAGCCGTCGACGAGTTCGCTCTTCCGGTGTCAGCGCATAAATCGGCACGCCGGAATCAAGACGAGACATCCATAGCGCGGTGGATCCAGACTGGGTCAGCGCGACGATCGCCTTGACGCCCATGTGATGAGCAATGAACAACGCACTCATCGCGATGGACTGATCGATACGGGTAAACGTCCGGTTCAAGAATTCTGCATCAAGCGGAACGTTCTGGGATTTGTCCGCTTCGCGGCAGACCCGGTCCATTGCCTCAACCGCTTCTACCGGATAATCGCCGGCGGCCGTCTCGGCCGACAACATCACGGCATCGGTTCCGTCGAGCACGGCATTCGCAACATCGCTGACTTCCGCGCGGGTCGGTACCGGTGACTGAATCATTGACTCCATCATCTGGGTGGCGGTAATCGTCAGTTTGTTCATTTCACGGGCGAGCCGGATCATGCGCTTTTGCAAGGCCGGTACGGCTGCATCGCCAACTTCAACCGCCAGGTCGCCCCGGGCAACCATGATCGCATCGGAAGCGCCGAGAATTTCTTCGAGGTTATCAATTGCCTCAAAACGCTCTATCTTGGCAACCATTCGGGCTTTGCCGCCAGCGGCGCGGGCGAGTTCCCGGGCCATATACATATCGGCCGCATTCTTCGGAAACGACACCGCGATGAAGTCAGCTTCGAAAGCCACGGCAGTCCGGATATCGTCCATATCCTTGGACGTCAACGCCGGAGCGGAAAGCCCGCCACCCTGACGGTTGATGCCCTTCCGGTCTGACAAGTCGCCCCGCATCGAAACAGTGCACTCGATTGTTGTACGCGTGACATTATTGACCTTCATCATCATGCGGCCATCATTCAACAACAATGTATCGCCCGCTGTCACATCATTAACCAGTTCCGGGTAATCAAGCCCGACTCGCTCCTGATCTCCTTCGTCGCATTCGATGTCAAACGTAAACGGATCGCCCACTTCAAGTTGAATCGGCCCGTCCTTGAAACGACCGATACGAATCTTGGGCCCCTGCAGATCGGCAAGAATGCCAATATCGCGACCAAGACGCTGCGCGGTTTCACGAACCCGTTCAACGGCTTGCGTATGCTGTTCGGCTGATCCGTGCGAAAAGTTAACTCGCACCACGTTCAAGCCGGCGAGGATCAGTTGCTCCAGTTTTTCTTCTGAACTGGACGCAGGGCCAATAGTGGCGACAATCTTGGTAGCACGCGGGACTGGAGGAAACATCTCACACCCTGGGGAGTTAGCCAGCGTCTATTGTGCACGACCCTTGTCTGGCCACTGCCCGGTTCCGCGCATTACCCGCGGATTGAGCAGCGGTTGTCTCGATTGCGCTACGGCGCTCAGGCTCTTTCAGTCAGCACGGTGACGGCTGGCAACGGGTTTCCTTCAAGGAACTCCAGGAACGCGCCCCCGCCAGTCGAAATGTAGTCGATCTGATCGGCAATCGAATACTTGGCAATCGCGGCCAGCGTATCGCCACCACCGGCAATAGAGAATCCACCGGAGGCCGCGATAGCCTTAGCCACAACCTCTGTGCCGGCCGAAAACGCCGGGAACTCAAACACACCAACCGGGCCATTCCAGACGATTGTTCCGGCATCGGCCAGCAAACCCGCCAGTTGCTCAGCGGTTGCCGGACCAATATCGAGAATCTGGTCGCCGGCGCTGACATCGGCAACGGCTTTAGTGGTTGCTTTTGCGTCGGCCGAGAATTTGTCGGCGCAGACAACATCGACTGGAATTGGCACTTCAGCGCCGCGGTCGGCCATCATCTCGATGATTTCTTTTGCCTGATCGACCAGATCCGGCTCAGCAAGTGAATCTCCGATCGGGTATCCGGAAGCCAGCAAGAAGGTATTGGCAATTCCGCCACCGACAATCAGACGATCAACCTTGCCCGCCAGCGACTTGAGAATTGTCAGTTTGGTCGAAACCTTGGAGCCGGCAACAATTGCGACCAGCGGCCTGGCCGGGCTGCCCAGCGCCTTGCCCAACGCATCCAGCTCAGCGGCCAGCAATGGGCCGGCACAGGCAATGGGCGCCAGTCTGGCGATTCCGTGGGTGGTCGCCTGGGCGCGGTGAGCCGTTCCGAACGCATCGTTGACGTAGACGTCGCACAGGGCTGCCATTTTCGCTGACAAGGCGTCGTCGTTGGACTTCTCACCGACGTTGCCCCGACAGTTCTCAAGCATAAGGATTTCGCCCGGCGCAACATCAAAACCACCGTCTACCCAGTCGGCCTGAACCCGAACTGGTTTACCGATCAGACCGGCGAGCGCCTGAGCAACCGGTTCAAGAGAATCGGCGGCAGTCAGTGCGCCCTCTTTCGGACGACCAAGGTGTGAGGTAATCATGACGGCAGCGCCGGCATCCAGGCAGTGCTGGACGGCCGGCAACGAAGCGCGAATCCGGGTGTCATCAGTGATGTTGCCCGAATCATCTTGCGGCACGTTGAGGTCTGCACGAATAAAGACGCGCTTACCGGCAAGGTCCTGATCGGATAGCCGCTTGAAATTCATAATTACCCCTACTCCTCAGTCGGTTCGCCTCAAAAAGGCGGTTTACGCGTTTACCAAAGCCATGGTGGTATCGAGCATGCGGTTTGAGAAACCCCACTCGTTGTCGTACCAGCTGGTGACTTTGACCAGCCGGCCGGAGACTTTGGTCAACGACGCGTCGAACGTGCTGGAGGCAGGATTGTGATTGAAGTCGATTGAAACCAGCGGCGCATCGGTGTATTCCAGAACGCCCTTCATCGGGCCGCTCGCGGCGGCTTTCATGATTTCATTAACTTCATCGACCGTGGTGTCACGACTGGCGACAAACGACAGGTCAACAAAAGAGACGTTGATTGTCGGGACGCGCATTGAAAAACCGTCAAGGCGGCCGTTCAGCTCGGGCAACACCAGACCAACTGCTTTGGCGGCCCCGGTGCTTGTCGGAATCATTGAGCTGGTGGCAGAGCGGGCGCGACGCAAGTCCTTGTGGTAGACATCCGTCAACACCTGATCGTTTGTATACGCGTGGATGGTGGTCATCAATCCGTTTTCCAGACCGATCGACTCATGCAAGGGCTTAACCAGCGGAGCCAGACAGTTGGTCGTGCAGGACGCATTCGAGATAACCGTGTGCTCGGACTTGAGGACATCATGGTTGACGCCATACACAACTGTTGCATCAACATCATTGCCGCCCGGGGCCGAGATAATCACTTTCTTGGCGCCGCCGGCCAGATGAGCACTGGCTTTCTCTTTACTGGCGAAAAAGCCGGTGCACTCCAGCACGACATCGACATTCAGCTCTTTCCAGGGAAGCTTGGCGGGATCGCGTTCCGCCAACACCTTGATGCGGTCACCATTGATGATCATGTGGTCGCCTTCGACCGACACTTCAGCATTAAACCGACCATGGGCGGTGTCGTACTGCGTCAGGTGGGCATTGATACCGGCATCACCGAGATCGTTGATGGCAACGATTTCGATCGGATGCTTTTTGCCTCCCTCATAGTGGGCTCTAAGCACATTTCGGCCGATCCGGCCGTATCCGTTAATGGCAACGCGAGTCGTCATGTTGATCCTCGATAAGATGAAATAAATAGGTTTCGGTCTACCCGTTGGCGCGTTCGATCGCGGTAATAACGGTATCGGCAATATTGGCGGGTGTCAGGCCAAACAGTTCGAATATCTGGCCTGCCGGCGCTGATTCGCCAAAGCGGTCAACGCCAACCGCTGCGCTCACGCCGTACTTCCACCAGAAATCTGTCACGCCTGCTTCAACGCCAATCCGGGGGAGATTGTCCGGCAAAACGTTGGATTTGTATGTGACTTCCTGCCTGTCGAATACCGAACTGCTTGGCATCGATACGACCCGCACGGCGATCCCGTTTTCTGCCAACAACTCCCGTGCCTGCATTGCAAGCTGAACCTCTGAACCAGTCGCGATAATCACGGCCTGAGCCTCTTCGGCATCCCGCAGGATATAGGCACCACGATGAATAGCGGCCACCTGCGCCTCTGATCTTGACTGCGGCTCCAAACCCTGCCGGCTCAGCAGCAAAGTGCTCGGCCCGTCATCGCGTTCGATCGCGCTCATCCAGGCAACCGCCGTCTCGGCAGTGTCAGCCGGACGCCAGACGTCAACCCCGGGAATCAGACGCAGACTGGCGGCGTGTTCAACCGACTGGTGGGTCGGGCCGTCTTCGCCCAGCCCGATCGAATCATGGGTAAATACATGGATGACCCGCAGCTTCATCAATGCTGCCATTCGGATGGCATTGCGCGAGTAATCTGAAAAAGTGAGGAATGTTGCGACATACGGAATCAGGCCGCCGTGCAATGCCATGCCGTTCGCCACGGCAGACATGCCAAACTCACGGACGCCATAGTTGATATGGCGGCCGGCCTGAATCTGCCCGTCGCTACCGGCGCGCAAAGCCCCGGCCCCCTCAAACAGCGTCAGATTGCTGCCGGTCAGATCAGCAGAGCCGCCGATCAATTCTGGCACCCGCGGGCCAAACTCATTCAGCGCTACCTGCGAGGCCTTGCGGCTGGCAATCTTCTCGGGCGTGGATACCGTTCGTAACAACACTGCGTCGAGCGCGTCATCAATCTGGCCAGACAGCCGACCGGCCATGCGCCGCTCGAATTCGGCCGCCAGCACCGGCTCCGCTTTTTTGTAGGCGGCAAAACGACCAGCCCATTCAGCTTGCTGAGCCTTGCCACGTTCTCGCGCATCCCAGTCTGCCCGGACCGAATCGGGAATTTCGAAAGGCGGATGCTGCCAGCCCAGCGCCTCGCGGGTCAGCTTGATTTCTTCCGCGCCCAGCGCCTCGCCGTGCGCTTTGCTGGTGCCGGCTCGATTCGGAGACCCTTTGCCAATAACGGTCTTGCAGCAGATCAGCGTCGGGGCGAACACGCCGTCGCGGCCATGCCGGGCCCATTCGGCAGCCTGGGCAATCGCCTGATCTACCGCCCAGACATCATGCCCGTCCACGTCGGGAATCACATGCCAGCCATAGGATTCAAAGCGCTGAACCGAGTTGTCAGCGAACCAGGCATCGACTTGCCCGTCAATGGAGATATTGTTGTCGTCGTAAAGGGCGATCACCCGCGACAACCGGAGCGTTCCGGCCAGAGAGCAGGCTTCGTGGGAAACCCCCTCCATCAGGCAGCCGTCGCCCAGAAAGACATAAGTCAGGTGGTCGACTATCTCATGCCCCGGTCGGTTGAACTGCGCGGCTAGCTGACGCTCGGCCAGCGCCATACCGACCGCGTTGGCCAATCCCTGCCCGAGCGGCCCAGTGGTAGTTTCGACCCCCGGAGTGATGCCGACCTCGGGATGGCCCGGGGTACGCGAATGCAATTGCCGAAAGGCCCGCAAATCGTCCATGGACAAGTCATATCCGGTCAGATGCAACAAGCCGTACAAAAGCATTGAGCCATGGCCGTTCGATAGGACGAACCGGTCCCGGTCGGGCCAGCCAGGATCCAGCGGGTTGTGCCTGAGGTGCGCCCCCCATAAGGCGACAGCGATATCGGCCATCCCCATGGGCATGCCGGGATGACCAGAGTTAGCGCGTTGAACGGCATCGATTGCCAGTACCCTTAGGGCATCGGCCATAGGCTGCGTGTCGATGAGATAGCTCCAGTCAGTAAAACCAATCTTTAACAGCGCAACGCCGCTGCGGCAGTTGCGTCAAGGCGCCGATGGTAACAAATCGGGCGTGGGATATACTTTCGCGCCAAATTGTCGGCCCAAAATGAAGTCTCATCGTGAAATCTCATGTGGCTCTGAAACCTCATGTGGCTGCGGAGAAGCTCAGGTGACTCCTGGCAAATCGTGACTCACCCCTATCGTTGTGAACCAATTAGCAAGCCCTCTCTGGCCACTGGCCTCAGGCAGGAAACCAAAAAGATATGCAAGGACTACACCTGACAGCCGATTTGTACCACTGCCGGTGCGACGCCGACCTGCTGATCGTGGCAGACCGTCTTGCCACACTGTGTAATGATCTGGTCAAGAAATCCGGCCTCACGACTGTCGATGAAAAGTTTTTTACTTTTCCGGAATATGAAGGAGAAGCCGGTGGTGTGACAGGAGCGGTATTGCTGGCTGAATCTCATCTCGCACTGCATACCTGGCCGGAAAGAGGCGGCGTGACGCTAGACGTTTACGTTTGCAATTTCACGACCGACAACTCAATGAAAGCGGAACGCTTGCTGGATGACCTGATCATAGCGTTCGCGCCTGACAGCCAGAACACCAACCGTATTCTGCGCGGCTCAGCCGATCCTGAGAGCAAAGCTGACGAATTGCTGATTGAATGGTTGAACCCTTATTCGGCCTACGGCTACCGGGCGCTCAAGCGGCTGGAAACCACCCGCACCCCCTACCAGACACTGGAAGTCTTTGATACGCCTCAATTTGGCAAGTTATTCCGGCTTGACGGCTGCTACATGACTTCGGAGCGCGACGAATTTTTCTACCACGAGCCAATCATCCACACGGCCGCCATCTCACATCCCAAACCCCGCCGGGCGCTGGTCATCGGCGGCGGCGATGGCGGGTCCAGCGAGGAATTGCTGAAACATGACTCGATTGAACGGGTATTGATGGTCGAACTGGACCCGGAGGTCGTCCGGGTAGCCAAGCAGTACCTGGATAAAGTCCATCGGGGCGCATTTGATGACCCCAGGCTGGAAGTCAGGATCGGTGACGGCTACAAGTTTGTGGAAACAACCGAAGAACGTTTTGACCTGGTGGTGCTTGACCTCACTGACCCGGACACGCCGGCCCATGAGTTGTACACCCAGAAGTTCTTTGAATTGATCAAACGGGTCATGAATGAAGGCGCGTTTCTGACACTGCACATTGGCTCGCCGATCTTCAAACCGGAAGTCGTTGCCAATCATGTCACATCCCTGAAAGCGGTGTTTCGCCACGTCCGGCCAATGGGTGTTTACATCCCGCTCTATGGAACCTACTGGGGGCTTGCCTGCGCCTCTGACCACACCGACCCGCTCAGTGTCAGCGCCGAGGAAGTCGATAAACGGATCACGGCACGCCAGATTGACCACCTCGAGTTCTACAACGGGCAAATGCACCATGCGGTATTCGCTCTGCCCAACTACTACCGCCGAATCGTCGACGCCGGCGATTCGGATACCCCCTAGCCGTCGCCTTGACGCCACGCGTCTATCTTTCCCCCGCGAACCAGACCGGCGAACAGGTTGAGCTGGATGCGGAGCAAAGCCTTTATCTCACCCAGGCATTGCGACTGAAAAGCGGCGCTGCGCTAGTCGTTTTTGACGGCCGTGGCGGGCGCCGCGAAGCCACTTTCGACAAGGCCGACAAACGACGCGCCACCATCCGTCTGGGGCCTGCGGTGGCGGGCGTGTCTTGCGGGCCGCTCAACCTGACGCTGATCCAGGGCGTTGCCAGCGGCGACCGGATGGACTGGGTGGTGGAAAAAGCGGTCGAACTCGGCGTCGCGCGAATCATGCCAGTCATCTGCGCCCAGACAAGCATCAAGCTGACGGCCGAACGCGCCGCGAAACGACTCGCGCACTGGAACCGGATTGCCGTGGCCGCCTGTCGCCAGTCCGGGCGGGACGATCTCCCCGAACTAACGCCAGTCGGTTCTTTGACCAGTGCGCTGAGCACGGTCACGCAGTCGGCAACGCCCGGCTTCGTATTGCACCCGGCCAACAGCCAACCACTGACCGGTCTACTGGGCAAATTCGGTAACAACCTGCCCGCCAGACAACTGTCCCTTTGCGTGCTGGTTGGCCCTGAAAGCGGCTTGACCGCTGCGGAGCTACAGGAAGCACAGGGCGCTGGCCTGGCGACGGCATCGCTCGGCCCGAGGGTCTTGCGAACCGAGACCGCCGGATTGGTTGCAGCCGCAATCATTCAAGCCGCGCTAGGCGATTTTGCGAACGATTGTTAGATCAATCGCTCATACCTAGGGAGTTCCCTTATATAAGCCGGCCAATTCGCCCCCAGTTCGGGTTAGGCGAAGCAACCCGGCTTGTCGCTCCAACCGGATAAAGGTACTTTTCTGCCTGAATACACCACAAGGGGAGGAATATGAATATCTTAAATACGGTTTTGGGTGCGATTGGCGGTGGTGGCGACAACAGCCAGTTGCTATCAACAGTGATGGGAATGCTCAATGGCAACGAGAACGAAGCCGGGAATGGCATCGGCGGCCTGCTCGAGCAATTTCAGCAAAACGGCATGGGCGACGCGGTGCAGTCCTGGCTCGGCTCAGGATCAAATCTGCCCATCTCAGGCGAGCAACTGGCCAGCGTATTTGGGTCGGACAAGATTGCTGAAATGGCTCAGCAGGCAGGCATTTCTACCGATGACATCTCCGGCAAACTGGCTGATCTGCTCCCGCAGGCTGTCGACAAACTGACCCCGGATGGTGAGGTACCCAGTGGCAACCTGGACCTGGCATCATTGGGTTCGATGCTCGGCGGCTTCCTGGGTAAGTAATTGCCCGGCAGTCCCGGTACAGTAAAAAAAACGGCGGCCTGAGAGGCCGCCGTTTTTTTTTTTGCGTATCGCGTCTGGCAACTACGGCCGGATTACTGAATAAAAAACCCGGAAGGCAGTGCCTTGATCATCAAAGAAGTCAGCCGCATCACGAAAGACATCCAGCAAGGCATTGCGAGCTTTAACATTAAGTTTGTCATCAGCCGGCAGCCGCTCCAACACTATTAAAAATCCCGGTTTGTCAGCGCGACGGTTGGCGACCAGATCTGTCAGACAATCGTAAAGCGCATCAAGATTCATACCGAAGTGCTCGGGAAACTCAAAGCCGCGACCGATTGCCGCCAACACGGACTTCTTATCTGATGCCTCGGAGCAGTCAGCATGCATAAAAACCTGATCTGACGCTTCAGCGGCTCGCTTCAACCCGGCCAGATCGTAAGCATTCAGCGGCAAAACCGCCTGCGCAGGAATATTTGACAATACACTCATCGGGCATCCTCAACGATCAGTTGGAACGTTTCATAGTGATCCTGGGTGTAGAAGTGCTCGGTCGGATTCTGCTTCGGACCGCCCGAGACGATGCGGCGCGCACCCCGGTGACTGACACCAGGGGTACGAACCGTATATTCCCGGTAGTAGCCGCGTTTTTTCAACGGCAGACGTTTTTCACGGTTACCGAATACCGTCCCATCTTTGCTATAGGGAAAGCGCCCGCCCTGCCGGATCAGCGACAGGGTTCGCTGCGCTTCCTTTGGCAACGCCTTCTCGGCTATCGACTTACCCGTCGGGCTGGTCGTGCGGGAACCTTGCGATGTCTGGGCAGACATCTGGCCGGAAGGCGTCTGGCCAGACTGGTTATTAATCAGATAGCCGCCGGCAGCAATAACTGCAGACAGCACCAGCGTTATAAGTCGGGAACGTTTCATGGCCCTGATGCTAAAGCACTTTAACGCTGGCGCAACAGAAAGCGCGCAAAATATGCAAAAGCCCGCCGTCAGGGCGTTTCAGGAAAACAAGGCAAGCAGAACCCCCTAAACAGGGGTGACTGAGACTTGATCCTGGTCGTCCAACATCATCAAAGACCCGGAATCCGGCCCGGTTGAATCGACTGCCGGCGCCGCGTCGGCCTCGGCGGTTTCCGTGCCACCGACTGCCGCAATCGCCCGATCAATAGAAGCCTTGTCATCGAGTCGCACGAGCTCCTGGTCCTGCAGCATCTCAATAAACTCTACCCGTTCAAAGGACTGGGCAAAATCCGGAAAACGGGACAGCGCAAACAGCTTTCGCGCCGGACTGATAAACGCGAGCTTCACGGCAATTGGGGCAATGCCCTCAAGTCGCAATTCGAATCGCTGACCGCGCTTGAATGTATCAATGTCAGCGGCCGCGCCCATCAAGACTGTATCCGTCTGATTCGGCTCAACAGCAGCGACCTGGCCCGCGAAATGAATCGAACCGTCCTCTTTGACAGCGAGATTACTGGCGGTCGGTTCCGGCCTTTTCGCGTCAACCTGCTTGGCCTGGCTGATGATTTTGGTATGCCATTTCATCAACTCGTCAAAGAAACGGGCATGTTGACCGTCTTTGACTTCAATCGTCTTGAGCCCGCCGGCAAGCCCGCCGATCATTTTGGGCAGCATTACCGCCATCTGTTTGACTTCTGAGCCCGATTTGGGCGATATCGTCCAAAGCAGTTGTTCGGCGGTTTCGAGGCGGGCCTGCCAACAGTCGGTATCGCCGTTGGCCCGGTCTTCGAGACAGGCGGCGATCATCACTTCGACCCACCACTCCATCAGAAAGACCTGAATAAACTCCGGCGTCAGGAGATCGCAGCGGGCTTCGAGTTCGGCGATGGCCTGCTCGCGACCCAGGTCCTGGGTTTCCTCTTCTTCGGCTTCGCGTGTCAGCTCTGCCAGTTGAATTGACCGGCGCTCATTTTCGGCCGACTCAATCAGGTCAAGCTTTTCAACTGCTTTTTCAAAGACACTGAGATCCCGGTCAAATTCGCCCAGGACCCAGTCGACCAACTCGGCAAGCTGCCGGGTAAAGACACCGTCTTCGGTTGTATCGGTTTCCGGGTCACTGCTCAGATCCGTGGTCCGGTCGATCAGCCGGCGCATGGGATGCTGGCGCGAGGCGAAAAAACTCCTGTCCAGCAATGCCGCCTTGACGGCCACGACCTGCAATCGCAACAACTGGCTCTTGACCGGCGGCGCAATTCGGGTGTCCTGATATAGAAAGTCGAAGATCAGCGAAACGATTTCCACTGTCAACTGATCCAGCGGCGACCCGGTTTCCCGAGCTTTCTCGGTCAGGCCTTTGAGTGCCTCCGTCGATGCTGCCGGGCTTGATTGGTCCTGCGTCTGAATGCTGTCAAGCGCATCGATCAGTTCAGTGTCGGCGTCGGGCATCGGCAAATCGGCCACACCGAAGTTCTTGGGCTCGGTGAGCATTTGCACCGCAGAGGTTCTTGCCTCCTGCCCGCCGGCCGATACTTCGCGGGCCAGGGCCTCCAGGATCGCTTCACGTTCCGGCCCGTCTTTGGGCAATACGAAGGTTTCGCGATCCGGATCATCAGGCTCGTCGCTATCAGAGTCGGCACTGTTCTCATCTTGCTTGTAAGGCCTGCCGGTATCCGGATTGATCGCAACACGAGCCTTGATCTTTGGCAATACCTTTTGCTCACGCAAGTGCTCATTGACCGACGAATAAACCGTATTGAGCTGGTCAGCGACATAAGGCGCAAACGCTTCAAGCAAAGAGGATTTGGCTTCGGTATCGGTGGCGATTTCATCGACCGCCATCTTGAGCGCTTCAAAAACCGCTTCCGGCGATGCCGGATGCTGGTCCTCTTCGAACCAGTCGCGATCCACCAGCGCCGCGAGTCGGGCACGCATGCCCAGCACCTCATCGGGGTCGAGCTGGCCACGAGTCTGTTCGATCAGTCGCTGAACCTTTAGTTTGTCGCGCATGAACGCGTCATCAACCAGCGCCCATTCATGCTCGGCCTCGTCCGCCTCTTCGACGACCGGCGCCTCACTCAGCAAACGCTGTTGAAACAGCTGCGTAAACGAAGCGCGGAAACGCTGCTCGATCTCATGCCGGTTCAGTTTGACGACGCCGACGGCGTCGAGCAATGCCCGCTGCTCTTCCACGTCCTCTCGTTTGTCTGCCAGCTCACTAAGCTCGTCACTCATCTGCTCCAGCGCCGAAGCCACGATCTCGCTGAGCCGGTTGACAATATTCTGCCGGCTTTCTTCCAGGAGTTCTGCGCGTCGACTATGGCTGATATCCAACTCATCCATGTGACTTGCCGCTGACTCACTGAGCAGGTCAGCCGGTGCATCGGTTAAGTGCTGCATGATTAAAAACGAGGCGTCCGTAAGTTGGCGATGGCAGTACGGTACGCAGCCGAACGAGCATGGTCAACGAATGGCCGCCGATCGGCCCGATCAGGCTGAACCGGGCCGACTAATGGTCAGTACACCCTCGTAAAAGGTGAGTCATTCTGACGCTAGTCCCCGCTCGGTATTCACCTCTACTGCTGCCCACGCAGTCATATTGACGATGCGCCGAACCGTTGCCGAAGGCGTCAGAATATGGACCGGTTTATTGGCCCCCAACAGCACCGGTCCAACGGCGATGTTCTGCCCGGCAGCGGCTTTGAGCAGGTTATAGGCAATATTGGCCGAATCCAGATCGGGTAACACCAGAAGATTTGCCTGACCTGTCAACGTCGCCCTGGGCATGGTTTTCTGGAGCTGCTCGCTATTTAAGGCAACGTCGCCGTGCATCTCACCATCGACTTCCAGCTCTGGATCCAGTTCGCGAATCAAGGCCAGCGCGCGGCGCACTTTGGCGGCGGCCGGGTGTTTGGACGAGCCGAAACTTGAATGCGATAACAGAGCTGCCCTGGCCGGCATACCAAAGCGCTTGAGTTCATCGGCAGCCATGATCGTCAGCTCTGCCAGCTCCTTATCGGTTGGGGTGTGATTCACATGCGTATCAACCAGGGTTACCTGCCGGCCGGGCAGCATCAAGGTGTTCATCGCCGCATAGACGCTGGCACCGGGCCGCCGACCGATCACCTGATCGATATAAAACAGGTGCTCGCCGTAAGAGCCAAAGGTTCCACAGACCATGCCGTCAGCGTCGCCAAGATGAATCATCATCGACCCGATGAGCGTATGACGACGACGCATTTCGGTACGGGCCACCTGCTCGGTAACCCCGCGGCGGTCGGTCATCTCAAAATAGGTCTCCCAGTAATCCCGATAGCGCTCATCACGGTCTGGATTAACCAGTTCGAAGTCTTTGTCTGCCCGAATGCGAAGCCCGTAGCGTTCGATGTTCATTTCAATTACCGACGGCCGCCCGATGACCACAGGCTTGGCAATGCGCTCATCGCATACAACTTGAATCGCCCGCAAGACCCGTTCGTCTTCGCCCTCTGCAAAAACGATTCGAGCATCCGGTGCACTTCGGGCCGTCGCAAAAATCGGCTTCATGAAGTTACCGGAGTGATAAACAAACTGCTGCAACTGAGTTCGATAAACATCGAAGTCCTCAATCGGCCGCTTGGCAACCCCGCTGTCCATTGCCGCTTTCGCAACAGCAGGGGCAATCAGGGCAATCAGTCGCGGGTCGAACGGCTTGGGTATCAGATACTCAGGGCCAAAACTGGTTTCGCCGGCGCCATAGGCAGCGGTAACAACCTCTGACTGCTCGGCCCGCGCCAGCTCGGCAACCGCCAATACCGCCGCGACCTCCATTTCCCGATTGATTGTCGTTGCGCCAACATCTAACGCGCCTCGGAAAATAAACGGGAAGCAAAGCACGTTATTGACCTGATTCGGATAATCGGTCCGCCCGGTGGCGATGATCGCATCGTCACGCACACTACGCACGTCTTCGGGCAGGATTTCCGGATTCGGATTCGCGAGTGCGAAGATCAGCGGTTTCTTCGCCATTTTGGCGACCATCTCCGGCTTCAGGACACCACCGGCAGACAACCCCAGAAATGCGTCAGCCCCTTCGATCACTTCACCCAGCGTCCGTTTATCAGATGCCTGTGCGTATTGAGCCTTGGTCTCGTCCATCAACGCGGTACGCCCTTCATAGACCAGGCCCTCAATGTCCGTCACCCAGATATTGCCGATTGACAGCCCCAATTGCACGAGCAGATCCAGGCAGGCAAGCGCAGCCGCTCCGGCCCCGGACACCACCAGCTTGATTTGCGCTATATCTTTATCGACGACCTTCAGCCCGTTGAGCAACGCAGCACCGACCACGATTGCCGTGCCGTGTTGATCGTCGTGAAAAACTGGAATCGACATTCGTTCGCGCAACTTGCGCTCGACATAGAAACAGTCCGGCGCCTTGATGTCTTCGAGATTAATGCCACCGAATGTCGGTTCAAGCGCCGCGATGATATCGACCAGTTTGTCCAGGTCGGTCTCATTGACTTCCAGGTCGAAAACATCAATCCCGGCGAATTTCTTGAACAACACCGCCTTGCCTTCCATCACCGGCTTCGATGCCAGCGCGCCGATATCACCCAGCCCAAGTACCGCTGTGCCGTTAGTGACCACCGCAACCAGATTACCGCGCGCGGTGTACTTGAATGCCGCATCAGGATCAGCCACGATTTCTTCACAGGCCGCGGCAACACCCGGGGAGTACGCGAGCGCGAGATCACGCTGATTCGTGAGACTCTTGGTCGGCGTGACCGAAATCTTGCCAGGCTGCCCGGTCTGGTGGTATTCCAGCGCGGCTTTGCGTAGTTGGGGATCCATCGGCATAGTGGTTATATTTCCAGTGTTAAGCTTGCGTTGAATCAGGCGCCTGGCGCTGCCGCCAACTATCAGCGAGCTCATGTCGCAAGACCCAGCCAAACTTCAACCAGATCCGGCCAACACCGAAGAACCGCTGCAAAATCGACGCATTGCCCACCTGGACATGGATGCATTCTATGCCTCAGTTGAGCTTCTGAAGCGACCGGACCTGAAAGGCCTGCCGGTCGCCATCGGCGGGCGCGGCAATCCGGACTCCCGGGGCGTCGTCACAACGGCAACCTACGAGGCCCGGGCGTTTGGCATTCACTCCGGCATGGCCTTGCGCCGTGCAGCCTCCTTATGCCCGCAATGCATCTTTTTACCCGTCGACTTCGCCGCCTATAAAGACTATTCGCGGCGCTTCAAAGACGCCGTGCGGGCCCTGACGCCGATCATAGAAGACCGCGGCATTGACGAGATCTACATCGATTTATCCAATATCCCGGGCGTACAAGCCGATCGTGGGCGGCAAATCGCCCGGCAGCTACAGACCGCAGTGGAAGCCGCAACCGATGGGCTGACCTGCTCTGTCGGCGTTGCACCCAACAAACTATTGGCCAAGATGGCTTCCGAGTTCAACAAACCAAACGGGCTCGCTTTTCTGGAAACGACTGATTTGGCCGAGGTAGTCTGGCCAATGGCTGTTCGCAAGATTAACGGCATCGGCCCGAAGGCGACTGAAAAACTGAACCGGCTCGGCATTCAGACCATTGGCGAACTCGCGGCGGCCGAGCAGCGGTGGCTGATCAAGCAGTTCGGCCAGAGCTACGGCCCGTGGCTGCACCGGGTCGCCTGGGGGCGGGATGAGCGCCCCATCGTAACGCACAGCGAACCGGTGTCGCGCAGTAGCGAAACCACGTTTGAGCGCGATATGCATTTGCGCCAGGATCGGGACGCTTTGCTCGAGATTCTCGACACCCTGACCGAAAAACTAAGCCGCGACCTGGCCAAACGACAATACGCCGGCTCGACTATCGGCATAAAAGTCCGTTACACCGACTTTGCAATCACAACCCGTGACCGATCGATCGCGCAGGCTACCAACGACCCGAAAATTATTCTGATGGCGGCGCTGAACTGCCTGGACCGGGTGCCCTCGAATCGCCGTATCCGACTAATCGGCGTGCGGGTCGGGTCTTTGCAAAAACTCCAGACGGCGGACCACCTCGTCGCGAAAGACGCCGGTTCATCGCCGGCAGCCCGTCCGGCCAGCACGCGTTCCAACGCCGACCCGTATACGCCCGACTTGTTCGGCTTCGCTGATCCGCAAGACTGAACCGCCATGTACTTTGTGTACATCTCGCGAAGATTCGGCAATATTCCCGATATTCCTTTGACTAGAATCCCGGTTCAGCCCGATAATTTGATGTAATTTAATTACATTCTGGATTCCCGGAGCCGAAAAGCCATGAGTTTTGACATCGTTTTTTTTGGCGGCACAGGCGATCTGACCTGGCGCAAATTAATGCCCGCGCTTTTCCAGGCGCATCGCCACGGCGCCCTACCCGGCCGCGGCCGGGTCCTCGCGATGGCGCGTACCGAAATGAGCGGCGACCAATACCGGCAATGGGTGCTGGAACACTTCCGCCGGCTCCATTGGGACGAACCCTTCACTGACGACGAGTTCGCCGTGTTTGCGCAGATGCTTTGCTACCGGCAGGCTGACTTGACCGAAACCGCCGGTTACCAGGCGCTCGCAGACTGGGTCGCCGAGGGCGAGGCGGAAGCTGTGGTCATCTATCTGGCCACTGCGCCCGGGCTGTTCAGACAGATCGCCAAAGGGGTTGCCGCCGTTGGCCTGAACGACGATCGTGTTCGCCTGGTCCTGGAGAAACCGCTTGGCCGGGATCTCGAATCCGCCCGCCAGATCAACGCATCAGTACGGGAAGATTTTGGCGAGCATCAGATATTCCGGATAGATCACTATCTGGGCAAACAAAGCGTACAAAACCTGATGGCGCTGCGCTTTGGCAATACGATGTTTGAACCGCTGTGGCGCCGCGAATCCATCGAGAGCGTTCACATCACACTGGCTGAAGACATCGGCGTTGAAAAACGCGGCGGATACTACGACCGTTCAGGCGCGCTGCGCGATATGCTGCAGAACCATCTGCTGCAACTGTTGTGCATGGTTGCGATGGAGCCGCCGGTTTCCAGCGACCCCGACGACATTCGCAATGAGAAACTAAAAGTCTTGCGCAGTCTGCGCCCATACACCCCAGCGGACGTTTCCAAGCACGTTGTGCGGGGCCAGTACCAGGCCGGCACAGTCGCCGGCAAGCCAGTTCCCGGCTACCTCGAAGAAGAAGGTGTTCCGCCCGATAGTCACACTGAAACCTTCATTGCCCTGAGAGCGGAAATTGACAACTGGCGATGGGCCGGCGTGCCATTCTTCTTGCGGACCGGCAAACGGCTTGCCGATCGTGGCGCAGAAATCGTAATCAACTTCCGCCAAGTGCCCCATTCGATCTTTGAAACGCCGGGCAATGCCGCGCAGAACCGGCTGATCATTAAACTGCAACCGGAAGATACGATCGAAATGCACTTGCTGGCCAAAGCCTCCAATCGGGCCAAGGCAGAGCAAGGTCGACTGGCGCCGGTAAGACTTGATCTGGATTTCCGCGAAACCTTTGGCACCGAAACGATTGAAGCCTACGAACGGCTGCTCCGAAAACTGATAGCCGGACGCCTTGACCTGTTTGTTCGCCTGGACGAACAACTGGCAGCCTGGGGCTGGGTTATGCCGATTCTGGACGCCTGGGAACAAGACACAGCAGCACCCCGCCCCTACCGGGCCGGCACCTGGGGGCCTGCCGCCGCGAGCGCGCTGGCGGCCCGCGCCGGAGTGAGTTGGCCAGAAGAATCATGAGTCTGCTGCAAACGATTGCCAGCAGTAGCCCGTCTTTACCACCGGCCGAGGCAAGAGTGGCAACGCTGTTGCTCAATGACCCGGAACAGTTCGTTCGTCTGCCCGTGGGCGAGTTGGCTAAACAGGCCGGCGTCTCGAATCCAACCGTCATCCGGTTTTGCCGCAGCCTTGGCAAGAGCGGGCTGTCCGAATTCAAACTGGCGCTGGCCGCCGGCCTGGCTCGAGAGCAAACCGATGGCGGCGAACCCTTTGTTCATGCCCAGGTCGGCGCCGACGATTCAGTTGAACAAGTCATTCTGAAACTGATGCAAGGCAACAGTCGCGCCTTGATGGACTTCGCCAACCGCTCGGATGCAAGCGCTTTTGAATCGGCCAGCCGCGCCCTGGGCGCCACCATCGAAGCCAGAGGCCGGATCGAATTCTATGGCGTGGGCAATTCCGGCATAGTCGCGCAGGACGCCCAACACAAGTTTTTCCGGCTCGGTTGCAACACGGTGGCTTACGCCGACAGCCATCTGCAACTTATGGCGGCCAGTTCGCTGGGCAAACAGGATACTGCGGTAGTGATTTCCAATTCGGGATGCAGTCGCGAGGTTCTGGAGGCCGCTCGAATCGCGCGCACTCAGGGGGCGACGGTCATTGCCATTACCGCAAGCAATACACCGCTAGCGGCCAGTTGCAAAACCCTGCTTGCGGCGGATCACGCTGAAAGCCACGATCAGTACAGCCCGATGGTCTCCAGGCTGTTGCATTTAAGTATCGTGGACATCCTGGCAACGACAGTCGCGTTGTCACTCGGCGAGGCAACTCGCGAGCGGCAACGACGCATCAAATCAAACTTGAAACGAGTGCGCGGCGCTCAGTAAAAATAGTCAACCGGCAGACCAGGAGTCGTCACCCTCATGGAGAACACGCCTCCGGCTCCCGGCTGCTCCCCTAGCTCGGCTGCCGGACGCCCGGCCCGGGCACTGGTGACAAACAGCGTTCGCCGGTCGGCGCCGCCGAAGCAAACCATGGTCGGACACTGAACCGGCACCGGGTAGCGTTGCGCGATGCTGCCGTCCGGGAGCACACACAGGATGCTCGCGCCTTCATACATGGCAAGCCAGTAACAACCCGCCTCGTCTACCGCCGCGCCATCCGGCCGACCGCCATAACCGCGTAGCGAACCGTCTGCCGGCTTGACCTCGAACTGAATAAAACACCGCCGATTGGATAACTCACCGCCAGCCAGATCGTAATCAAAGCAATCGACCCGGTGCGCGGCGGTGTCAGCCCAGTAAGCGACTCGCTTGTCCGGGCTAAACGCCAGACCATTGGCGGTCATCACCCCGTTCGCCAGCCGCGACTGCCGCCAGCCGGACGCCGACCGGACAATTGAGTACAACTCAGCATCAGCGGCAGTCTTTTGTTCATTCAGGCTTCCGGCCAACAACCGGCCCGCGCCATCACATCGACCGTCATTGAAGCGGTAGAGAGCCGGGTCATAGGGGCAGTCGAGCACTTTATCGGCCCCGCCGGTCTGCTCGTCAAACAAGTAAGTTCCGTCGCGCATCGCGATAACAAGGCCGCCGCCGCGAACCGGGGCCGCGCAGCCGGGCTCAGACGGCACCGGCCAGTGTTGGACCGGAAACCCTTCACGATACCGTCGAATCGCCCGACCTTTTATGTCGCACCAATACAAAGCTTGTTGTTCGGGGTGCCAGAATGGCGACTCGGCCAGCTGGGAAACGCTATCTTCAATAAATTCCATCGGGCGACTCATCTGGAAAACCGAAAATCAGATTGTACTTTCAATGTGTACTTTTATTACCATAAAGTAACCGAACAGAATAGAAACTGTAATAAAATTACTATTCTATCCACCCGCCTCGTAACCGGACACTGACATGCATCCAACTCTCTCCCGCGTGACCGACCGCATTACTCAGCGCAGCAAACAGTCGCGCGCCCGCTACCTGGCAACGGTCAATCAGTCTCTCGATAACCCGCCGGCTCGTGACCGCATGGGCTGTGCGAATCTGGCCCATGCCTGGGCAGCCCTGCCAGGCAAGCAAAAGATCATGGTGCGCAGCGAGCGTTCGGTGAATCTGGCTGTGGTGACCGCTTACAACGACATGCTCTCGGCCCACCAGCCCTACCAGGGCTACCCGGACCTGATTCGTGATGAAGTCGCCCGTCACGGCGCCACCGCCCAGGTTGCCGGCGGCGTGCCGGCCATGTGTGACGGTGTCACGCAGGGAACCGAAGGCATGGAACTGAGCCTGTTCTCTCGCGATGTGATTGCGATGAGTACAGCGGTTGCTCTTTCGCACCAGATGTTCGACGGCGCACTTTTGCTTGGTATCTGCGACAAAATCGTACCCGGCCTGTTAATCGGTGCGCTGCATTTCGGACACCTGCCCTGTGTATTTGTCCCTGCCGGCCCGATGCCCAGCGGTTTGTCGAATGCTGAAAAATCAGCCACCCGGAAAAAACACGCCCGCGGCGAAGCCACTCGCGATGAACTGCTGGACGCCGAACTAAGCGCCTATCACGCACCGGGCACTTGCACCTTCTATGGCACCGCTAACAGCAATCAAATGTTGCTCGAGGCGATGGGCCTGCATGTTCCCGGCGCAGCGTTCATCGCGCCCAACACCCCGGAACGGGAAAATCTGACTCGAGAGGCGGTGCAACAAGGGCTGCGCATTTCGCAGCCCGGCAAGAAACAACCGATTGGATTGATGGTCGATGAGCAATGCATTGTCAATGCGATGGTCGCATTGCTGGCAACCGGAGGCTCTACCAATCACCTGATCCACTGGGTCGCAGTCGCCAAAGCTGCCGGCATACAAATCGACTGGAGCGACTTCGACGAGCTTTCCGGCGTCGTCCCGTTGCTGACCCGAATCTATCCCAACGGCCAGGCCGACGTGAATGATTTCCAGCGCGCCGGAGGCCCGCAATTTGTGCTGCGCGAACTGATCGATGCCGGCCTGATGCACCCAACGACCCAGTGCATCGCCGGTGACTCGCTGCAAACCTGCGCACAAGACAGTGCACCGGAGTCCGGAGACTTGTCAGTCCTGCGGCCGGCGAGCGACCCGTTCGAAACCTCGGGCGGCCTGCGACTGCTGGACGGCAACCTGGGGCGGGCGGTCATCAAGATATCGTCCGTGCCGCCTGCCAATCATCGGATAGAAGCCCCGGCGCGCGTTTTTGTCTCGCAACAAGCCATGCTTGACGCATTCAACAACGGTGAGCTGAACCACGATGTTGTGGTCGTGGTTCGCTTTCAGGGACCACGCGCCAATGGAATGCCTGAATTGCACAAGCTGACCCCACCACTGGCGGTCTTACAGGACAAAGGATTTAGAGTAGCCTTGGTGACTGACGGCCGGATGAGCGGCGCATCGGGTGTCGTTCCGGCAGCGATTCACGTGACCCCCGAGACGCTGAATGACGGACCCATCGGCAAAATTCAAGACGGTGACATCATTTTGCTGGATGCCAACGCCGGTCAGCTCAACGTCAGGATTGACGAGGCACAATGGACTTCCCGCGCGATGGCTGACAACAGCGCAGGGCAGAATACCCAGGCAGGGGTCGGGCGGGAACTCTTTGCCGGGTTCCGAAGCCAGGCAAGCGGCGCAGAACAGGGAGCATGTACATGGTAAACAACACGCTTGAATTAGCCGAACACGGCCCGGTCATCCCGGTCATTGTGATTGACGACGCTGCGCGCGCGGTTGATCTGGCTTCAGCCCTGATAGCCGGCGGCATACGGGTACTGGAAATCACCTTACGCACGCCGGCTGCGCTCGACGCAATCAAAGCGGTTGCCCAGCAAGTGCCGCGCGCGATTGTCGGGGCCGGCACCGTCCGGACTGCAGATGATGCAGCGCGGGCCAAACAGGCCGGCGCCAGTTTTGCCGTCAGCCCTGGACTGACCCCAGCCGTCGCCAAAGGATGCGCGTCACAATCGCTGCCCTTGTTGCCAGGCATTGCCACGGCCGGCGAAGTGATGGCGGCCACTGAAGCCGGCTTCACTTTTCTGAAGTTCTTTCCGGCCAACGCAATCGGCGGCATTCCATTGCTGTCTTCATTGGCCAGTCCGTTTCCCGATGTCTCATTCTGCCCAACCGGCGGTATCGGTCCGGTCAATGCAGCCGACTATCTGGCCTTGCCGAATGTCCGATGCGTTGGCGGCTCCTGGCTGGTGCCAGCCAAACTGATTGAATCGGCCGACTGGAACCGGATCACCGAACTGGCCAGTGCGGCGTCACAATTGTCAGGCGTGACTCCCGGTCACGCACACAACTGATAACGCATTCCAGCGTCCCGCCAACCGGCTCCGGCGCGCCAGAGCGATAAAAACTGCTCGCTGTTTGTGGCGTGAAAGCCTCCCACCCGGGTAACGCCTCGGGCAAATAACGGCTGCCCCAGGCAGCTTGCCGACGGCCCGAGCAAATTCACCTGCGCGGCGTTGGCGCAATATGACAAGATATTGTCCAGCGAGCCATTGAGCAAGGTCGTCCCCGTGATAATGACCTTGTTGCAGTCGGTCAGCCGACCTGGGTCCAGCGTGACCACCAGTTGGTTTTCCTCGCGCACCAGTGAGGGGTCGAGCTCAATCACGGTCAACCGGCCGCCGGCAGCCCGGATCGGATCCAACAGGCGGCCGAAATGTCCCACCATCCCGACATGATCACCGGCTTGCAAGTCGAGCATCGGCACGGTGCTTGGCATCGGCTGCAAGGAACCCTCACGACCGAGCAAGACCTGACTGGCGGCATTCACCGCTGCAAGCCCTAACGCCCGCTGCCAGCCAGGCTCACCCAGAAAATACCGGGCAATCTTCAGGACACTCTGCCCGGTCAGGCTGAACTCGGGGCTCGCGAGCTGCCTGCGTAACTGGGCCAGCGCGTCATCAAGCGCGACATAGGTGAGCCCGATGCTGCCATCGTCCAGAACCAGGGCCGCAAAATTATTACCCCTGCCTTCGGCCGAGCGAGCCGGGGCCAGTTCAAAATGACTCACCCGGGGCAGCGCATCGGCGCCAGGCGCCGCTGCCAGCGCGGCCAGCATCGCCTGGCCCAACGGGTGACCTTTTTCCAGGGAATCTGCTGGCAAACATGGTTTCATCTTGGGGTTTCTCCGGCGGGTTACATTGATCAAGGCGGCATCCAGATCCTGTATTGATCCTTTGGGGCGCCTGTGCTACCTTCTTATTATGAATCCGATTCAGCCCACTCACCTTATCAACGGTAGCCAAATCCGCAGCAGCGCAGACCTGCTGGGGCTACTACTGATTTGCCATCACGGGCAGGTAAGGTAGCGCGCAACGTCTTCTTCCAACGGCCCGATAGCTCTCCAGCATCGGGCCGTTTTGGTTTCAGGTGCCAAAGCTAAACGGGAACAAACCCAAACATCCACAAAAGAGCCAACTCATGATGCTTAAGAAACCTTCCAGCAAGTACCGGTCATTCGAACCCATGAAACTCTCCGACCGCACCTGGCCGGACGCTGTGACTGAAAAACCGCCCCTGTGGTGTAGCGTTGACTTGCGCGACGGAAATCAGGCGCTGATAGAGCCAATGGACATCGACCGCAAGAAACGCATGTTCCGACAGTTGGTCAAAATCGGCTTCAAGCATATTGAGATCGGTTTCCCCAGTGCCTCGCAGACGGAATTCGACTTCGTTCGGGCATTGATTGATGAAGACATGATCCCCGAAGATGTCACGATTCAGGTGCTCACCCAGGCGCGGGAGCACCTGATCCGGCGCACGTTCGAATCCCTGCGCGGCGCACGAACCGCAATTGTTCACTTGTACAACGCAACCTCTCCGATCATGCGCGAAGTGGTTCTTGGCATGAACCAGGATGAAATTGTCGGCCTTGCGGTTGAGAACGCCGAGTTACTTCAGGAACTGGCCGCTCAGGAGCCGGACACCAAATGGACGTTTGAGTATTCGCCGGAACACTGGTCCGGTACCGAAGTCGAATTTGGCAAACGCGTGATCGATGCGGTTACAGCCGTCTGGCAGCCAACACCTGAGCATCCATGCATTATCAATCTGCCTTCCACGGTGGAATACTCAACGCCGAACATTTTTGCCGACATGATCGAATGGACGCACCGCCACCTCGACCGGCGCGACTCGATCATTCTTTCAGTCCATCCGCACAACGACCGCGGCACCGGCACGGCTGCCGGCGAATTCGCTGTGATGGCGGGTGCCGACCGGATCGAAGGCTGCCTGTTTGGCAACGGCGAAAGAACCGGTAACGTCGACATCGTCAATATGGCGCTTAACCTCTATACACAAGGCGTCAATCCGTTACTCGACTTCTCTGACATTGACGAAATCCAGCGCACTGTCGAGCACTGCAACCAGATCCCCGTCCACCCCCGGCATCCGTATGTTGGCGATCTCGTGTTCACCTCTTTCTCGGGTTCGCATCAGGACGCAATCAAGAAAGCATTCGACGCCTTCAAAGAGGGAGACACCTGGGCAATCCCGTATTTGCCGATTGACCCCAAAGACGTCGGCCGTAGCTATGAAGCTGTCATTCGGGTAAACAGCCAGTCGGGCAAGGGCGGAATCGCCTATCTGCTGCAGACTGAATACGGCCTCGAATTGCCACGCCGCCTGCAAATAGAATTCAGTGGCGCTGTGCAACGGGTAATGGACACCGAAGGCAAGGAACTGACTGCCGATCAACTCTGGAATCTGTTCAGCCAGGAATACGCCGTCGGGCCGTCCACCGCACCAGCTTACGAGATGAATGAAACCAGACGCGCCGACAGCAAAAGCGAACTGTCGATTAAAGCGACGGCATCATTTCAGGGCAAAGAGCTGGCAATCGAAGGATCTGGCTCGGGCCCGATTGACGCTTTCGTACAAGGATTCAACAAAGCCAGCGGGCATTTGGTAGAGGTTCTGAACTACCATGAGCACGCGACAGGCGCAGGCTCCGACGCCCAGGCGGTTGCCTATGTTGAGTTACGGGTCAACGGTGGCGATTCAGTATTTGGCGTGGGCAGAGACGCCAACATCATTACGGCATCGCTCGCCGCGATTGTCTCGGGTGCAACCCGTGGCGTCTCAATCGGTGTCCGAAAAGCCGCCTGAAGTCAGCANNATCGCTACCCCGATTCTGCTGAAAAGCTGGTAACAACCGTCAATGGACGGTTTTGCCAGCTCCGCCATGTTCAATCTGGTCGCAGCTGAACTGTCCCGACAAGGTCATTCAACTGCTCCCAGGTCGCAATTCAGCGGCAAGATTGAGCGGCAGTCCAAGAGTGAAGCCCTGCATCAAGCCACCCGCCTACTCGGCCCGGCAGGCACCCTGGCAATCGGGCAAGGCATTCGCGGGCCGGCATTCGACCCGGTGGTCAGAATCCTGCGCCGAGCAACCAGCCCTGAGGATATGTTTGTTCGATGGCATCGGCTGGAGAAGTATTTTCATAGCCACCATCGAACCAGAGTGCTCAAACAGACACCAGAAATGGCAGAACTGGAGCATCACGCGCTATCCGGCCCCAGACCATCCGCAGGGGAAGATCTCCTGATTGCGGGCGTGCTGGCAGCTCTACTTCAACACGCCGGTGTCGTCGGCCTGAGTCTGACTGTCGGCGGCCGCTGCGCAATCTGTCACGAGCAAATCAATCCGCACCTGGAAGTGGCTGACGATACCAGCCGCTGGCGGTTTCGATGGTCGGGCTTCCGGCCTGGCGCGCAACAACAGTTGGTCGTTGATAAAGCCTCCAGCATGGTTGATCGTGTCACCGCGCTAGTCCTTGATGACCCGGGTCGAAGCTGGCGACTGAGCGCAATTGCCAATGAGCTGGCAGTTTCCACGAGGTCGCTGCAACGTCAACTGGCCAGCGAGAACACCCATTTTCAGAATTTGTTGCGGGCAGCCAGGACCGAAGCAGCGGCAGCCCTGATGAACGAGCAGACCAACGAGGTGGACTTTCAGTTGGCCGCGATAGGCTATGCGACCGGGTTTTCAGATCAAGCTCACTTTAGTCGTGAATTTAAGCTGCGCTTCAATATGTCACCGACTGACTATCGGGCAATGGCGCTGGAAAAACCTCGGCCGTGACTGGCGCGAATATTCAAGACGCGTAAACGCTGCGGGCAGATCATTGAACTCTTGCCCACAACCGTCAGAGGTCAACGCGCCATGAAACTAAAAATCAACGGTGACTTTCACGAAATCCCGGCGCTATGGCAGAACGCCACGCTACTGACCATTCTGCGCGACCATATCGGTCTAACCGGAACGAAATTTGGCTGCGGCAAAGGGATTTGCGGCGCTTGCACCGTACACCTTGATGGCAATGCAGCGCGCTCGTGTGTCTTGCCAGCCACGGCGGTGGTCGGTTTGTCCGTGACGACGATTGAGGGCCTGGCAGAGAAAGACGCGTTACACCCGGTTCAACAGGCGTGGATCGAACATTCCGTACCGCAATGTGGTTATTGCCAGCCGGGTCAGATGATGACAGCCGCGGCCTTACTCACCGAGAACAAGACGCCCTCCAAGGAACAAGTCAGGCAAGCCATGAATCAAAACCTTTGTCGCTGCGGCACTTATCCGCGGATTCGGCTTGGAGTGATGCGTGCTGCCGAAATCATCCGACAGGCGCGTTGATATGAGACTGACACGCCGCCGTTTCCTGATTCAGACAGGCTGGACCAGTGCCGGGCTGACCGTGCTGGGCACCAGCGGTTGCTCGCTTATTCCGCCACTTCCGACTTTCAGTCAGTCGGCAGAATCAGACATTCTCACCTGGGTGCAACTAATGCCTAACGGCCGCGCTCGCTTTTTGCTGCCGCGGGCGGAAATGGGTCAAGGCATCAGTACCGGGCTGTCCCTGGTGATTGCCGAAGAGCTCAATCTTCCGATCGGCCGGGTCGACTGTCACTACCAAAACACCACGTTGATCGCCGCCTGCAAAATGACGGTCGGCAGCCAGAGCGTGGAGAGCTACACCACACTGACTGCGACAGCGGCGGCTCACCTGCGCGAGATATTGCGCGAGCTGGCGGCTGAACGAATGCAAACCGAGCCCGCGAACCTGACGCTGACCAAAGGAGGATTTTCCGCCCCGGGCAAGCCGCTTGTCTCTTATCAGGCGTTGGCCGCGGGGAATCAGGAAGTCATTAGAATTTCAGATCTCGATCGCAAGATCACTCTGTTAAGCGAACGATCGTCGAGCCAGTTGAATGTGCTGGGCAAACCATCGCCCCTGGTAAATGGCGAACGCATTGTCCGGGGCCTTGAAATTTTCAGTCGCGATGTCAGGCTGCCTGGCATGTTGTTCGGCGCTATCGCGCGTGCGCCAGAACCGGGCATCGGGCTGAAGGATTATCGATCCGAGCGCGCACAAAGAATGGACGGCGTCATAGCCGTTGTTGAACACAACGGACAAGTCGGCGTGGTCGCTCAAACACCGATGCATGCCGCACGCGGACTCGACGCCTTGCAGGTCGAGTGGATGGAACCGGATGATCCAACACTTTCGGCACTGAGAGCCGATCTTGACGTCGACGTCGCGATTCGGGACGACACGTTCGAACATACGTTTATCGATAAAGGCGTCCTGAGCGAAGGTCGCCGAAACTCAAGCTCTTCTGTCTCAGCCCGGCACGATTCTCCGACGGTAGCCCATGCGGCGATGGAGCCGCGTTGCGGCGTCGCGTCCTGGCGCCAGGACAACGACGCCGGCAGACGAATCGAAGTCTGGACAGGCAGCCAGGATGCGTGGCTGGTAAGGGCGGCAATCGCTCGGGAGACCGGTCTCAGTGAGGATCAGGTTGCGGTCCACAACTGCCGCATCGGCGGCGCCTTCGGAGGCAGGGTCCTTTGTCAGGCGTCAGTGGAGGCCGCATGGCTGAGCCAGGCAGTTGGCCGGCCGGTCAAAGTACAGTGGAGCCGCGAGGAGGAGTTTCAGTCCAATTATGTCGGCCCTGAATACTCAACCCGCATTGAGGCCGGACTGGATAAAAACGGATCTATAACCTATTGGAACCACAAGACGGTCAGTTCGCCAATACTGACATCGTCCATGTTCCTCCCACCCTCGCTTCACTGGCTGGCAGACTTGGTGGCCGACCCCGGCACTCGGCGCGGCATGGCTGTCCCCTACCGTATTGAGAATCACCTCGTCCGTTTTTCCGACGTTCGCACCAAAATGCCGACCGGGCCCTGGCGCAGCCTCGGCGCCGCCCCGAACGGATTCGCGATTGAATCGACGATTGATGAGCTTGCCGAACAGGCCGGGGTCGATCCGATCACCTTCCGGCTTAACCACACTGACAGCGAAAGACTGGCGGCTTGCCTGCACATGCTGCGTGATCGGCTCGACGGTCAAACCAAGGGAGTCGGCATAGCAACCGCCATTTATAAAGACGTTACTTATCTGGCGCTGGCCGCAAGAGTCGCGATCATCGACGACCAAATTAAGGTTACTGAAATGATCTGTATTCATGATTGCGGCAGAGTCCTGTCGCCCGATCAGGTACGTGCCCAGGTAGAGGGTTGCCTGGTCTGGGGAATCGGCATGGCCTTACATGAAGAGTTCAAACTGCGGGACGGCACGGTACTGACTCGTAATTTTGATCAATACGAGCTGGCTCGCCAGCAAGACGTCCCTGACTTGACCATCGAACTGGTTGACTCAGAGCAGCCGCCATCAGGCGCTGGCGAAGCCAGTCTTGCGCCAGCGGCCGCGGCAATCGCCAATGCGGTCTATGCGATTACCGGCAAGCGACAACGCCAACTGCCTATCCGGATGCCGTTGAGCACCACGTCATGAATAAGACCAAAATGCGTCATCGTCACTTTGGTTCCATAATCAGGGTATGAAGACCCAAACAGCCAAACCAACGCCCGAAACACACCCCTCGGTGTGTCCGCACGACTGCACCAGCACTTGCGCGCTTGAAGTCGAACGAATTGACGCCAACACGATCGGGCGGGTGCGCGGATCCCGGCGTAATTCGTATACGGATGGCGTCATATGCGAGAAGGTCGCGCGTTATGCTGAACGCATCCACCACCCTGACCGCTTACTACACCCGCTAAAACGCACTGGCCCGAAGGGTAGCGGCCAGTTTGAACGTATCGGCTGGAACGAAGCGCTCGATCTCGTCGCGGAACAGTTCGCCCTGAAGACGCGCCAACATGGCGCAGAGACAGTCTGGCCTTACTACTACGCCGGCACGATGGGGCTTGTGCAGCGAGATGGCATTAACCGGTTCCGGCAATCGCTTGGCTACTCCCGATACCATTCGACTATCTGCGTCACGCTTGCTGACAATGGCTGGATTGCCGGCACCGGCGCCAAACGCGGCGTTGATCTGCGCGAAGCAGCTGACCACGCCGACCTGATCGTCATCTGGGGGGGCAACCCGGTCAACACGCAAGTCAATGTCATGACTCATGTCATGCGGGCAAAAAAACGTGGCGCAAAATTGGTCGTGGTTGACCCCTATCGCACCGGTACTGCGCAACGGGCGGATCTGCACATCGCGCTGAAGCCCGGCACCGATGGCGCCCTGGCATGCGCGATGATGAACGTCTTGTTCGCACAAGGATATGCGGACCTGGACTATCTGGCCCGGTACACCGACGGTGCTGATGATCTGGCCGCCCATGTCGCGCAGCGGTCGCCGGCCTGGGCCGCGGAAATCACCGGCCTGCCAGAAGCCACCATCATTGAATTTGCACAGATGTTTGGCCGGGCAAACGCAAGCTACATTCGTTGTCACCATGGCTTCTCAAGATCTCGCAACGGTGCGGTCAATATGCACGCTGTCACCTGCCTGCCGACCGTCACCGGCGCCTGGCAACACAAAGGGGGCGGTGCGCTGTACGCGCACAATGCGGTCTACCCGATCGACAAGACGCTCATTGAGGGACTGGATGTTGAAGACAAATCCATCAGGGCGCTGGATCAGTCGCGCCTTGGCCCGATTCTGATGGGTGAGCCTGACGCACTGCACGGCGGTCCGCCGGTAACGGCAATGCTGATTCAGAATACCAACCCTGCCGTGGTGTGCCCCGAGCTGAACAAAGTCATCGCGGGTCTCAAGCGCGATGATCTGTTTGTCTGTGTACACGAACAATTCATGACAGAAACCGCAGCACTCGCCGACGTGGTCTTACCCGCAACCATGTTTTTGGAGCATGACGACTTCTACACTGCGTCAGGCCATCCGACTTTCCAGGTATCGCGCAAAGTCGTGGACGCCCCGGGAGAATGCCGCGAGAACCATTATGTGCACCAGGAACTGGCCAAGCGACTTGGCGCCAGCCATCCCGGTTTTGAGATGACGGCTTTCGAACTGATGGACGCCACGCTCAGGCAATCGGGCATGTGGGACGCCCAGACCAATATCGATCGCGGTGGGCAGTCATTCAGCCTGCCATTCGAAACCGCTCATTTTCTGGATGGCTTTGGCTGGCCGGACAAGAAATTCCGTTTCAAGCCGGACTGGCAATCGCTTGGCGGCAACTGGCAGAGCATGCCTGCGCTGCCCGACCATTGCGATGTGCTCGATAACGCCGACGACAGCAAGCCCTGGCGTCTGGTAACAGCGCCGGCAAGAACATTCCTGAACTCGACGTTTACTGAAACAGACAGTTCAACCAGGCGTGAGCAACGACCGACTGCCAGGCTGCACCCGCAAGACTGTCGCTTGCTTGCGATCAGTGCTGGCGACCGGGTCCGACTGGGCAATGAACGCGGCGAGGTCGTCGCTCACGCCCTGCCTGCGGAAGGTCAGCAACCAGGTGTTGTCGTGCTCGAGGGCATCTGGCCAAACCGTGGCTTCTCGAACGGTATCGGAATAAACGCCCTCACCTCGGCAGAACCAGGTCTGCCGTCAGGCGGCGCCGTGTTTCATGACACCGCCGTCTGGATACGCGCGGAGCCGGCTGGCTGACTACTCAGGCGGCGGTAAGGTACTCGTAAACGCATCGTCTTGCATCATGCGGCCAACCAGAGCGTCGAGACGCGGCGCGTTGATCGTCTCTTGCAAGGCTTTCATACCCAGCCCGAGTGACTGCCAGCCGATGGCGACCGTAATGTCGGCTTGACTCAGTTTGTCACCCAGCATGTACTCGCCTTCGAATTGTTCATTCAGCCAGGCAAACCCGGCCTGGACCTGGCCCTGGCAGCGTTCTACCCAGGGAGCGTGTCGTTTTTCTTCGGGACGAAACCGAATCTCGTACGAACAGGCCACGAATTTGTCGATAGAGCCGGTTGCGACACCAATCAGGGTCAGTGCGTGGTTACGGGCTTTCCCGGCCGGTGGGATCAGGGCTTTGTCCGGGCCGGCTTCGCGATCAAGGTAATCGATAATCGCCCCGCTTTCTACCAACACCTGACCATCATCGAGCACCAACGCCGGAATGCGCCCGATCGGATTGATAGCCCGCAAGGCCGGAATGTCTTCGCCGGTATGTTGCAACGGGCGATGTTCATAAGACATGCCGTAATAGCGCATGGTGGTGGCAACACGTCTGACAAAAGGGGAGCGATAACGTCCGATTAAAATCATCAAGGCCTCATGGGTTGATTAGTCGCGGTAACTACGGTCAATTTTGTCCATTTTTCGCATCAGTGCGGCATATTCGACGCCGCCGACACCAGTGTCCGACTCCAGCTCAGAGAACGCGTCAATATCGCGCGCTGACTTTTCTGCAACCGCAGCCTCCATAATGCGCAGCGTCCCGGCAGCCGCAGCGTCGAGCTGCACCTGACAGGCCCGCTCGAGTCGGTAAAGATTCAGAAACGCCTCCGCGACTGAGCGCCCGACGCACAACAGACCGTGGTTACGAAGAATCATGGCTTTCTTGTCGCCAAGACTGGCCAACAACCGCTCTCGTTCGTCGTCGTAAAGACTGACGCCTTCATAGTCATGGTAGGCGATGCGCTGATAGAACCGGCTTGAGGTCATTGAAATAGGGAGCAGTCCCTCTTCGAGCGCTGCAACCGCCATGCCTGCACGGGTATGGGTGTGCATCACACAGTTGTTACCGGTCTCCCCAGCCATATGAATCGCCGAATGAATGACGAATCCCGCCCGCGACACTGGGTGATTGCCGGTGCCGACGACATTGCCGTCAATATCAATCTTGACCAGATTAGACGCGCAGACTTCGTCGTAATTCAGACCATACGGATTGATCAAAAAGTGATGCTCAGGCCCAGGCACCTTAGCGGTCAGATGGCCGTAAATTAGTTCTGTCCAGCCAAAGTAATCAACCAGCCGGTATGCTGCGGCCAGTTGAATTCTGAGCGCTTGCTCCGCCTCAGTCACGCCTTGATAGTCAGACGGGACCGATGAAAGATGAGCATGCATAACAGAGCCTCCATTCATGTCAGTCGCTTCTTGGTTCCGCATTATCCACCGTTTTGGACACTATGAGGTTTTCCGGTGCGCGCTGCTATCACATCAAATGCTGAAAAGCGGAGGTCTTTGCGGCAGACCACACAGGCAAACCGGTGAGCGGACGATTCGCGCGGCCAGGCGGCAGGTAAGCCTATTGTCCTGGCCAGACCGCGCGGCGTACGCTTGAGCCCAAACCTATTTGTGAGTTCAATCGTTTGCCCCGACTTCTGTTTGCCCTCCTCTTACGGCTCAGCCTGTATGCCTGCATGGCCGGTCTTCCGATCGCCGCCAACGCCACTGGCGCAGCGACCGAGCATCAACGCCTGGTCGAACAGGTCTGGCAGGCCGCCCATCTTTCAACGCTGAGCGAAGGCATGGCAGGCAACCTGCTGACCGGCATAGAGCAACAGCCCGAAATTCAGTCGCTCGGCGAGAACAAACGCAAGCGACTCTTATCGCACTACCGACGATACTCGCAACCAGAACGCTTTACCCGCGGACTTCGCCGCGTCCTGCAAAACGCCAGCGACCAACAGTTGCGTGCATTGCTGACGCTCGCCAATTCCGCGGTCGCGCAGCGAGCGCTGACCCAGGAACTCGCGTTTCGACAGGTTCCGATGGCAACCATGAACGCCCATGCCCAACAACTACTAAACACGGAAGAAGGACGTGCCCGGGCAGCCGCGATCACCCGCCTTGACCAGGCAATCGGCGTCACTGAGATGGCGGTATCGGTAACGGCAACAACCCTGTTTGGCACCACTGCGGCTATGCGGCAATCGGGTATTGCGGCCCGGGCGACATCCCGTGGCAGCCTGGCAAAACAGGTGGCACGCTTCGCTGTCCGGGCGCGCCCGTGGCAGGCAGAACAGGTAAAAGTGACCTATTTGTATCTTTACCGCAAGTTGCCGCTCGCTGAGTTGCAGGCTTATGTGGCCATGCAAGAGCACCGGCCAGTCAAGTCGATACAACGATCTTTTGTCCGAGCGCTCGGGGAGGAAATGATCGCGATACAAAGCGACGTGATTCGCGAGGTGGTCAAAGACATGCAGGGTAACGGGATACGCGACGCCTGATCGTCAGCGATTCAGTGACATCGCCAGAATCTGGGCGACATGAAGAGCGTTGCGGTCAGCTCCGTCTTTGATCTGGTGACGACAACTCGTTCCGTCTGCGGCAATCAACGCATCTGAACCCGCTTTCCTGACTGCAGGCAACAATGACAGCTCTGCCATTTTGAGAGACGCCTCATAATGCTCGGCCTCATAGCCGAAGGCGCCGGCCATGCCACAACAAGCCGATTGAATCGTCGTGATCGACAGACCCGGAATCATCTTGAGGACGGCTTCAATAGGCCTGACCACGTCATGAGCCTTCTGATGGCAATGGCCATGCAGAAACACCTCTTTATGGGTTAGCGGTTTAAGCGGCAGACTGAGTCCGTGATCAGCCTGCTCTCGCGCAAGATATTCCTCAAAGGTCATGGCCAGCGACGCCAGTTTGACGGCATCTTCACCCAGACCGAGAGCGAGGGCTTCGTCACGCAGCGTCAGCAGACAAGACGGCTCCAGCCCTACGACAGGGACCGAACGTTCTATTGCCGGCGCCAGGGCTTTGAGCGTGCGCCGCATTTCCTCACGGGCTTGTTCCACCAGCCCGGCCGCCAGAAACGTCCGCCCGCAGCAAAGTGGGCGGGACTCATCAGGCAGACCGGCCAGCCCGGTTTTTTTGCCAGCGGCTTGAAGGACTTGCACGGCGGCCGTCAAGACCTGCGGCTCGAAGGCATTGTTGAAGGTATCAACCCACAAAATGACATCAGCATCCTGTATCGAGGCAAACCGGGTACGGGCATCCGGCCAGAAAGGGGTTGAGCGCCAGCGCGGCAAAGTTCGGCGGGCCGAGATCCTGAGCACGACCTCACTCAGTGATGCCACACCAGGAATGGCATCTCGCAGATTGGCCAGCCACGCGAAACGAGCCAGGCGCGGCGCGTAATGAGGCAGGTAGGCAACCAGTTTCTCGCGCCAGCGCAAGCCGGCGGTCTGCGCGCGTTGTGCGGTCACTTCGATTTTCATACGAGCCATGTCAACGCCTGTCGGGCATTCGCGCTTACACCCCTTACACCCGACGCAGAGCGCCATTGCCTGAGCGACTTCCTCAGACTGAACACCACCGGGGAGTTGACCGCTAACCGCCAGACGCAAGGTGTTAGCCCGTCCGCGCGTCAAGTGTTGCTCGTCGCGGGTAATGCGATAACTTGGACACATCGTGCCGGCGTCGAACTTGCGGCAATGACCGTTGTTGTTACACATCTCCACGGCCTTGGAGAAACCACCGGCCGGATCGCCACCGGTGCCGGGGGCCGTCTGAATCTCAGTTTGCGGGTTCGCCTGAACATTCCAGTCGCTCCAGTCCAGTGCCGTCTTAATCGGGACCGCCTGATAGCCCGGAGGAAAACGAAACAATGACTCGTCGTCCATTTTGGGGGGCCGGACTATTTTGCCCGGATTCAGCAGGCCTTTCGGATCAAACAGGTCTTTGACTTCCTCAAAGGCTCTCGTCAGCCGCTCACCAAATTGCCAGCTCACCCATTCGCTACGCACCAGACCATCGCCGTGCTCTCCTGAATAAGCGCCCTTGTAGCGACGAACAAGCGCCGAGGCTTCCTCGGCAATCGAACGCATTCGCTGCGCGCCATCCCGGCGCATGTCGAGAATCGGCCGCACATGAAGCGTTCCGACAGAGGCATGGGCATACCAGGTACCACGCGTCCCATGCCGTGCAAAGACTTCAGTCAGCTGGTCAGTGTATTGAGCCAGATGCTCCAGCGGCACCGCGCAATCTTCGATGAAACTCACCGGTTTGCCATCGCCTTTCAACGACATCATGATGTTCAGTCCCGCTTTACGGACATCCCACAAAGCTTTCTGGCGACCAGCGTCCGGCATCGACACCACCGAACCGGGATGGCCGTGGTCAGCCATCAACTGACCAAGCTGCTCAACATGAGCCGCCTGGGTGGCCGCATCATCGCCGGCAAACTCAACCAGTAGGATGGCTTCGGGGGTCGCCGCGCCCGGATCAACCAATGCCGTTTCCATCACCGCAGAGAAGGCCGGATTGGATCGCGCGAGGTCGATCATGGTTCGGTCAACCAGCTCGACAGCACACGGCTTGAGCGTCACGATGTGCTGCGCCGCGGCCATCGCATCCCGAAACCGGGCAAAGTTAACCACACCCAGCGCTTTATGCCGGGGCAACGGAGAAAGCTTCAAATGCAAGCGCTTGAAGTACGCCAGTGTTCCTTCAGAACCGATCAGCAGATGGGCCAGATTGACCGACCCATCCCCGGTATAGGGACGCGGTGAGCGCGGGTTGAAAACATCAAGGTTGTAACCTGCAACCCGGCGCAACACCTGAGGCCATTGCCGGGTGATCTCGTCGCGCTCGCGCTCGCCAATCTCAAACAAAGCGGAAACCAGCTTGCTCGCCCGCCCGGTTTTTAGCTGAGCACTGCCATTATCGCCGAACGGTCCGAAAAATTGCTCGGTGCCATCAGCCAGCAACGCATCGATGCCGGCCACGTTATGAACCATATTGCCGTAGGCAATCGAGCGGGAGCCGCAAGAGTTATTGCCAGCCATGCCGCCCAGGGTTGCCTGAGCACTGGTCGAGACATCAACTGGAAACCACAAACCATGTGGTTTCAGTTCAGCATTAAGATGATCCAGCACTACGCCAGGCTGGACTTTGACCGTCTGTGCTTCGACATCAAGCTCGCTGATTTGCCGCAGATGGCGGCTGTTATCAATCACCAAGGCCTCGCCAACCGTCTGACCACACTGACTGGTGCCACCGCCACGCGCCAGAATAGGCACCTGAAATTCATTGGCTATTTCAAACGTGGCTTGCACGTCAGTCTCATCTCTGGGCACGACAACACCGATCGGGTTGACCTGATAGATAGAAGCGTCGGTGGCATAGCGCCCGCGCGAGGCGGCGTCAAACATGACGTCACCACGGAGCAAACGGCGCAATCGCTGCGCAAGCCGGCTGCGCTCCAGAGACGGAGCGCGCAACACGTTCGTGGAAGTGGGGGCGTTCATAAATTCAGTCGCTCAAGGATTGCTCGTGCATCGCAGCCAGTACGGTGTCGCGCTTGTTAATAAGATGGGATTCAAGCAGTTGCCGCAGCAGAACGCCGTCCCGGGCAGACAAAGCGTCAATGATTTTTCCATGCTCAACAACCGCAGCATCCCATTTACTACGATTGAAATTCGACTGGAAACGCAGATGTTGTATGCGGGTGTTGATTGCCTCATAGGTTTCAAATAGCGCCGGATTGTCAGCCGCAAGACTGATTGCCTGATGAATCCTCTGATTCAGCTCGTAATACGAGCGCAGATCCCGCCGCGCGTGGGCCGCCAGCATTTCAAAATGCAGCGCCCGAATCTCATCGAGCTGCTGGTCCGTCACTCTTGTAGCAGCCAGTGAGCCGCACAAACCCTCCAGGCCGGTCATGACCTCGAACAAATGGCGAATATCCTGCTCGGACAATTCGACCACGCTGGCACCCCGGTTCGGGTGCAACTGAATCAGGCGCTGAGCAGCAAGAACCCGAAAAGCCTCCCGCAGTGGCGTGCGCGAAACCGCCAGTGAGTTGCACAAGACCCGCTCATTAAGCCGGTCTCCCGGCTGTAGTTCGCCCGTCAGAATCATGGCTCTCAATCGGGCGGCGACATCAGCATGTAATAGCTTGCCAGCGGGCAATTCGGCGGTTTCCTGGCTTTCCAGCGTCGCAGACAGACTCATAGGCTTAATAATGTATACAAAATTAGAATGCAGACTTAAGCCACGGACTGGCTTTAGCTTAATATAGCTGAGCACGAACATTTTTTGTATACGAAACAGGCACGGAGCCCCCAAATGAAGCTACCCAGCGGCATAAGCCTTAACGATCACCCGAGTGGGCGTCATTTCCTGCAGATTCCCGGCCCCAGTCCGGTGCCGGACCGCATCCTGCGCGCGATCGACAACGCCACCATCGATCATCGTGGCCCGGCGTTTGCCCGGCTCGGTAAACAAGTGCTCGGCGGCATCAAAGCCGTGTTCAAGACGGAACAGCCCGTCATTATTTACCCCGGCTCTGGCACCGGCGCCTGGGAGGCTGCGCTGGTCAATACGCTAAACGCAGGCGACAACGTCTTGCTTTACGAAACCGGGCACTTCGCTTCGCTCTGGAACCGACTGGCTGGCCGGCTCGGCCTGCAAACCACTGTGCTTGATTCCGACTGGCGTCATGGCGTTGATGCGGCCCGGATTGAACAAGTCTTGCGTGATGACAAAACCCATCAATTCAAGGCCGTGTGCGTGGTTCACAATGAAACCTCGACTGGTGTCACGTCTGACATTGCAGCAGTCCGCAAAGCCATTGATGCTGCCGACCACCCCGCCCTGCTGATGGTAGACACCATCTCCGGACTTGGTTCGGCAGACTACCGACACGATGAATGGGGCGTTGACGTCACGGTATCAGGCTCGCAGAAAGGCTTGATGTTGCCACCCGGCCTGTCATTTAACGCGGTCAGTGAAAAAGCGATTGCGGCGAGCAAGCAGGCGACGCTGCCACGTGCCTACTGGGAATGGAACGAGATTATTGCGGCCAATGCCAATGGTTACTGGCCCTCTACGCCGGCAACCAATCTGCTTTACGGCCTGGCCGAAGCCCTGGACATGATGGCTGAAGAAGGCTTGCCGCAAATCTTCGCCCGCCACCAACGCCATGCTCTGGCCACCCGCACGGCGGTACAAGCCTGGGGGCTGGATATTCTTTGTCTGGATGACGCCTGCCATAGCCCTGTTCTGACCGCTGTCCTGACACCGGACGGGCATAGCGCCGACGACCTGCGAGCCACAATACTGAATAAATTCAACATGTCGCTTGGGACGGGTCTGGGCCAACTGGCCGGCAAGGTTTTCCGGATCGGTCATCTCGGCGACTTCAACGACCTGACGCTACTGGGCACACTGGCTGGCGTCGAAATGGGACTGGCCAGAGCGGGTATACCGCACCAGCCTGGTGGCGTCCAGGCAGCGATGACCTTACTTGCTGAGACAGCCTGATGAACCAATCACCACTAGCAGGCTTGAAAGTTCTCGAGATGGCCCAGATTATGGCCGGTCCTGTTGCCGGACTGATGCTGGCCGATCTCGGGGCCGATGTCATCAAGGTCGAAAAGATGCCCGGCGGCGACGATACCCGCAGCTATGCCGAGCCGCGGGTCAATGGTGTCTCGGCGCCATTCCTGATGCTCAATCGTGGCAAGCGCGGGCTCGCCATTGATTTGAAGCACCCGCGCGGCCGCGAGGTCTTGCGCGAAATGGTTCGCCATAGCGACGCATTAGTCGAGAACTTTCGAAAAGGCACACTCGAGAAATTCGAGGTTGGCTATGAGTCGTTAAAACAGATCAACCCCAGGCTGATTTACTGCGCCATCTCGGGCTACGGCAGAACCGGGCCCTTCGCCGACAAAGGCGGCTTTGACCTGATCGCCCAGGGCTTTGGCGGACTGATGAGTATTACCGGTGAACCGGGCCGGCCACCGGTCAAACCCGGTACGCCGGTTGCAGATATAAACGCCGGACTGCTGGCGGTAAACGCGATTCTCGCCGCTCATATTCATTGCCTGAAAACCGGCGAAGGTCAGTTTGTTGAGACATCACTGCTCGAAGCCGCACTCCATCAGACCCACTGGCACGCCGGCATTTATTTCGCCACCGGCCAGTCCCCGGAACCCACCGGGTCGGCGCATGTCCTGACGGCGCCATACCAGGCATTCAAAACCGCCGATGGACACATCAATATCGGCGGCGCCAACCCGGCAAACTGGCGCCGGGTTTGTGAAGTGCTTGCACACCCTGAATGGACAAGCGATGAGCGCTTTGCCGAGAATGATGGTCGTATGAAAAACCTGCCGAGTCTGGTCGCCTTGATGGAAGCGGAACTAAGCCGCCATCCAACCGACTTCTGGCTTGAACAATTTGATGCTGTCGGTGTTCCAGCCGGGCCGGTACACTCAATCGGCCAGGCCGTCTCGCATCCGCAGACGCTGGCACGCCAAATGGTGGTTGAAACCAATCACCCCGATGCCGGCGTCGTTCGTGGAATCGGTAATCCCATTAAGATGTCTCATACTGGGGGCCACGCCGACAACCCAGCCCCAAGGTTCGGAGAGCACACAACAGAAGTTCTCAGAGAATTCGGATTCTCACCTGCCGACATCACGGGCCTCCTCGCAGAAAACGTCGTCCACCAAGGTTAATCACCCGCCTGTTTCGGAGAAACATTTGAGTTTGCCAATGCTAGCCAGTCGCACCGACAAGATCGCACCATTTCATGTGATGGAGTTGGTTAAATATGCCTCGCAACGCGAGGCAGATGGCCATTCGGTCATTCATCTGAGCATCGGCGAACCGGATTTCACCGCCCCCGAACCAGTTGTCGCAGCGCTCAACAAGGCTGGGCAATCCGGGCAGACCCGCTATACCCATGCCGCCGGCATCATGCCGCTGCGCCAGGCAATTGCCACCGACTATCAAGAAAAATGGGGCGTCACCGTTGACCCCGACAACATCTTGATTACAGCGGGAGCCTCAGCTGCGCTCACGCTTGCCTGCGCAGCTCTCGTCAACCCTGGCGACGGTGTGCTGCTGGCAGACCCGGGCTACCCGTGCAACCGGCATTTCATCGCGGCGTTCGATGGCGAACCCCAACTGATTCCAACCGCACCAGCCTCCAATTTTCAGCTCAGCCGTGACCTGATCGATCAACACTGGCAGGACAATACCCGTGGCGTCCTTATTTCCTCGCCGGCCAACCCGACTGGCACCTCGATCAGCACCCGTGAAATGGGCAACATCCTCAGTGGGATCGAGGCGCGTGAGGCGTTTGCGATTGTTGACGAAATCTACCTGGGCCTGACTTACAACGATGATGTCAGCACCGCCCTCAGCCACGGCAATGACATTGTCATCACCAACAGTTTCAGCAAGTACTTTGGTATGACTGGCTGGCGACTTGGATGGCTGGTGGTGCCGCCGCAATGGCAGCCAGCGTTTGAAAAGCTCGCGCAAAACCTCCTGATTTGTGCCTCCGCGCTGTCGCAACAGGCTGCCCTGGCCTGTTTTGAGCCCGAAAGTCAGCGCGTGTTCGCGCAACGCCGGGAAGAATTCAAAAAACGCCGCGACTACATGGTGCCGGCTCTGCGTGACATTGGTCTGGAGATTCCGGCTGAGCCAGACGGTGCCTTCTATGTGTATGCCGACATCGGTCGCTTCAGCCAGGACAGTACGGCGTTTGCCTATGACCTGTTGAACAAAACCGGAGTCGCGCTGGTGCCGGGCAAAGACTTCGGCGAATTGAATTCGAATCGCTTCATTAGAATCAGCTATGCCAACTCAATGGACAATCTGCGTGAAGCAGTCGCGCGTCTTGGCAATTACCTGAATTCGCTGAACACCTGAGAACAAGCTAAACCCAGGCGGTTTATCGCGAAACCGTTTTGACTTGTGACGCGATACCGATCTGCGCAAGATTCACCCGCCGGATCGCGGCGGCCAGAGCCGGCTTGCGGGGAATTGTCTTGCCGTGTGCGGCAGCCCAGATCCGGTCACGCTGACGAATGACTTTGGCGCCATACCCTCCGTCGGAGCGCAGGTTGGCTGCGCCCACATAGTGCTTCAGGGCTTTTTCAACGGATCCGGTCCGGTCAATCATGCCGCGCAGAATCCGGGTGCCCACTTCAACACTGACACGCGGCTCAAACGCCGCTTTCACCCCGCCCAGATACTCGAATTTTTCAGTATGGGCCCGCACCAGCACCTGCATCAGGCCACGAGCGTCCTTGTGACTGCGAGCCCTGGGGTTAAGGCTGGATTCAATCGACATCACGGCCGTAATCAGCCAGGGATCAACACCGTTGCGCTCACCGGACTCATGGGCATAACGAACAAAACGGCTGACATCAGCCTTATCGACCCGGTAGTAACGGGCCAGCCACTCAGAAACATTGCGTAGCTGGGCCCGATAATCAACAAACAGTGCCGGCGCGAGCTCTGCAGCCACTTCAATCGAGTCGATCGGCCGACCCGGCCCCTCGAAGGCCTTGATTGCGGTCAGGTCGTAGTTTCCCGGCAAACCGCGCCCGAGACGTTCATTCCCCATCACGCCGGCGAAATTCGCGTCCGACTGACGGGCGACCTGCTTACCGGCCACCGACGGGTCAAGAAACGCGAGCGATGGTGCGGTGCTGGCATCATTGAGCCCGGTCAGGTCCGGGGTGTCACGGTGCTGGATCACGTTTGCGGCGGCCGCCGACCGGGTTCGAATCAGCGCGGCATCTACCGCGCTGGACAACGCGCTGGGCTGGGAATGCTCATCCAGGAGAGACAGGCGCTGAAATTTGATCGTACCGACCGCAAAGTTGTCCAGCGGCCGGGCAGCCGGCTCCTCGGACAAGCCCATCACCAGGCCACCGGCGGCAATGACAACGCCCAACGGCAGGTGCGGCAGAAAACTGAATCTCTTCATCATCGTACTAACACCAGCGTTTCTCCCTCAGCTCAGTCAGTCTGCTCTTGCCGTACGCTAAATCTGGCTTACTTAAACGAAGCCTGGGTAAATCTAGTGTGTAGGCGGCAGATGATCGCGACGGACTATCGACCCGCCGCTTTGATTGATATTTTAGGTTTGCGGGCACTCACCGTCAAACTGAATAGTGCGACAATGGCCGGACCGGGCTGGAAAAGAGTAAAAAAAATGGAACTTTTACATTGAAATACAAGGATTTAAGAGAATTCGTCAACAAGCTTGAAATCGAAGGCGAATGCCGGCGAATTTCCGTACCCGCAGACACGGTATTTGAGATGACCGAAATTGGCGACCGGGTCTTGCGCGACAGTGGACCGGCGCTGCTCTTTGAAAACCCCTTGCGCGCCGGACAGGCCTGTTCCATGCCGGTCCTGGTGAATCTGTTTGGAACAACCAGGCGCGTTGCGATGGGCATGGGCGAAACCCAGACCGAATCCTTGCGCGAAATCGGCAAGTTGCTGGCTTACCTGAAAGAACCCGATCCGCCACGCGGCCTGCGTGATGCCTGGGAAAAACTGCCCGTCCTGCGCCAGGTGTTGAGCATGGCCCCGAAAGAAATCTCTAACGCGCCCTGCCAGCGACATGTCATTGAGGGCGATGCGGTCAACCTGGACGATTTACCGGTGCAAACCTGCTGGCCGGGAGACGCCGGCCCGCTGATTACCTGGGGACTGGTGGTCACCCGCGGCCCGAACCGCCCGCGTCAGAACCTCGGCATCTATCGCCAACAATGTATCGCCCGAAACAAGACCATCATGCGCTGGCTCGCGCATCGCGGCGGCGCGCTGGACTTTCTGGATCACCGCCGCAGCCAGGAAGCATCCGGCAAGACCGCCGTACCGGAGCCATTCCCGATATCAGTCGTGCTCGGCGCAGACCCGGCCACGATTCTTGGCGCGGTGACGCCGGTTCCAGATTCCCTGTCGGAGTATCAGTTTGCCGGCTTGCTTCGCGGCAACAAAACCGAACTGACACCCTGTCTGGGCAATCAGTTGCGGGTACCGGCTTATGCCGAGCTAGTCCTTGAAGGAAGCATCTTGCCCGACCCCGACGGATCGCTGACACAGGCCAATGCCGAGCGCCAGGGCTTCAAAGGCCCCCTCCCGGCCGCAGCCCTGACAGGCTGGGAAATGGCCCTGGAAGGCCCGTTTGGTGACCACACGGGTTACTACAACGAACAAGACTGGTTTCCGGTCTTCACAATCGACCGGCTCACGCACAGAGATCAGCCGATCTATCACTCCACCTATACCGGCAAGCCACCCGATGAGCCGGCCATCCTGGGGGTCGCCCTGAACGAAGTCTTCGTGCCGATCCTGCAAAAACAGTTCCCTGAGATTGTCGATTTTTATCTGCCCCCGGAAGGCTGCTCATACCGGATGGCTGTTGTCTCAATCCGTAAGCAATATCCCGGGCACGCCAAGCGCATCATGTTTGGCATCTGGAGTTTTCTGCGGCAGTTCATGTATACCAAATTCATCATCGTCACCGATGAAGATGTGAACGTACGCGACTGGCAGGAGGTGATCTGGGCAATGACAACCCGGGTGGACCCGACCCGCGACGCGACTCTGGTCGACAACACACCTATTGACTACCTAGACTTTGCCTCGCCGGTTTCCGGCCTGGGCTCCAAACTCGGGATTGACGCCACCAACAAATGGCCCGGCGAAACCAATCGCGAATGGGGCGAGCCGATTACGATGACCGAAGCCGTCAAGACCAAGGTGGACGGCCTGATGCAAACGATGGGTTTGTAGACCCGGCGCCAGCCAAACCGTTTCAGTCCGCCGGCATCAGCGGAATAACTGGCAGCGACGAGTCTTCAAAAATCGTTTTGATCACGATGTAGCTGAAGTATTTTTCTACACCAAGGTCGCTGTCCAACAAGCTTTCGATGATCTCCTGATAGTGCGAGACATTACGCGCGACAAATTTAAGCAGGTAGTCGTAGCCGCCGCTGACCAGATGACATTCACGCAAAGTGTCGTACTGCCGGACACCTGTCTCAAACCGGATAAAGTCTTCGCGACGGTGGTCACTCAGCGTCACCTCGGTAAATACCGTGATGTAATCCAGGATCCGCGCAAGCCGGATTACCGCCTGGTATCGTTCGATAAACCCGGCTTTTTCAAGTCGCCTGATCCGTTGCAGGCATGGGCTTGCTGACAAACCAACCCGTTCGCCCAGCGCGGCGTTGGTCAGGCGGGCGTTTTGTTGCAACGCCACCAGAATGCTCAGATCAATTCGATCGAGTTTGGCCGGTCTGGTCATGAGTCTAGGAACGCAGGGCGTCCTGATGGGCTTTGACCAGATCCGCCATGCTGTTGAACCTGAAATCAACTGTCGGCATATTGCCCGGATTCATCGTGGCTCCGAACCCGTCTTGCGCATAACGACGGTAAATCCAGCATGAGGCGAGCCCGTGTTTATTGGCCGGCCCGTGATCATGAAACATACTCTCGGCGGTATGCAGAATGTCTTTCTTTGTCAGCCCCAGCCCGCTCAGTTTTTCAAGCATATAGTCGAAGTTCCGATCAGCGGGCTTGTATGAGCCGATGTCTTCGGCGGTATAGACGGCATCGAATACGACTTGCAATTTCTGATTGCTGGCTTCAAAACTGCGATTATCCACATTGGAAAGAATAATCAGTTTGTAGTGTTTCTTGAGGTATTGAAGCGCGCCAGCGGCATCAGGAAATGCCGGCCAGTTCCGGACTGAGCGGCCATATGCCGCGCATTCGTCAACAGTGGCTGATACGCCCCATTCCTCGGCAAGACGCTTATAGACGACCGCCAGCAACTCTTCGTAGCGTCGTGCCGGTGTCCAGTGCTGTTGCGATGATTCATGGCGGGCGTGCGCCTGCAGGATATCGTTGCGGCTCATGTCAGTCTTGAGTCGGGAGGTCAGCGGCGCCAAGCCCGCAATCATCCCTGACTCCCAGTCAATCAGCGTGCCGTAGCAATCGAAAGTCAATGCCTTGAAATCGGTGAGTTGCATCATCTAGCCTTTGATATCCATAACAGTTTCCAGCGTCGCGGTAATCCGCTCAATCATCAGGTCTATCTCTGCGCGGGTAATACAGATTGCCGGCGCAAACCCCAGCGTACCATCTGCAAAAGCGCGAAAAATCAAGCGATTATCAAGCCCCGCCTGAGCCAGACGCGGCCCGATATTCAGATCTGCTGTTGGTTTGCTTCGTGCTTGCTTGTCAGTGACCAGCTCAATCGCACCCAGCAATCCCTTGGACCGCACATCACCAACCAGCGGATGATCTTTGAATTCAGCCAGTCGGCGCTCAAAATACGCGCCGGAGCGCTTGCCATTTTCCAGCAAACCACCGGCCTGATACAAACGCAAGACCTCCAGCCCCACTGCGGCGCTGACCGGATGGCCTGAGTAAGTCAGTCCGTGACCGAATGGCACACCGTCTGGCGCCGCATCGGCAATCACCTCATAGATGCGATCGGAAACCAGCGCAGCTCCCATCGGGCTATACCCGGAGGTGAGCCCTTTGGCAATTGTCATGAAGTCGGGCTCTAGCTGCTCATGCTCGCAGGCGAACATCGGCCCGGTCCGGCCAAAAGCCGTAATGACTTCATCAGTAATGAACAAGATGCCAAGCTCACGACAGGCTTGCTGCATGGCAGACGCGAAACCTGTCGGCGGGACGACGACACCGCCCGACCCCTGAACCAGTTCGCAAATAAATGCAGCAACGTTTTCCACGCCAAGCTCGTCCACTTTCTGATGAAGCGCTCTGACTGAGGCGGCGATAACTGCCTGCGGATCAGGGCCTTCGGCATGCCGATACGGGTTGGGCGAATCGATATGGTGTTGCCAGGACATCGGCAGATCAAACAAATCATGAAAGACCGGCAGGCCGGTGAGTCCTGCCCCGCTGGAACTGGAGCCATGAAACCCATTCTTGAGTGCAATGAATTGCTTTTTCTGCGGCCGGCCCAGAGCATTGTTGTAGTAACGAACCATCCGTACAACACTGTCGACCGCATCCGAACCGCCAAGGGTGAAAAACACATGATTCAGATCGCCGGGCGCCAGCGCCGCGAGTTGCGCAGCCAGCTTAATCGCGGGTTCATTGCCATAGTGAAAATAGCCTGTCGCGTAAGGCAGGCGGCGCATTTGCTCGGTCGCCACCTGAACGATGCTCTCCTGACCGTACCCTGCATTGACGCACCACAAGCCGGCAAATGCATCGAGCATGGTGCGCCCTTCGCTATCGGTCAGATAACATCCCTGACCAGAGTGCAAGAGGGTCACGCCGCGTTGCTCATGCGCGCGCAGTGAAACAAGCGGATGAATCAGATGGGATCGATCTTGTTCAATCAGGGATTCGCGTGACATGAGATAACCGTGCAGACCTATTGGTTGGGGGTTACTCAGTAGAACACATCGGGCGAAAATATTGCTTTGATTCGCCCCCACCAGACAAACGATATCTTTGAATGACTAACCGTTCTTGAACAACCACTGCAATAACTGGTTTTGCACGGTGTAGCTGGCGCGCGCGCCCGGACCATTGACAATCAGGCTGACCACATATTCCGCGCCAGACTGCGCCGCCACATAACCGGCCATCGAACGCACACCGGCCAGGCTGCCCGTCTTGATCCAGGCATGCCCGGCAATCGGATGCGAGCGCAGCTGGCGTCGCATCGTGCCGTCCACGCCGACGATCGGCAGTGACTCACGGAACGTATCGGCATGAGGCCCTCTTGAGGCATGCAGCAGAACGTCAGTCAGACCGCGCGCACTAATGCGAGCCTGCCGCGACAAGCCCGAGCCGTTATCAAGGACCAGCCCCTGTAAACCAAGCCCATTAAGCCTGAGAATGGCCTCAACCAGACGCCTGCCCGACGCTTCATCAACCCGCTCTTCCTGGTTTTCTGCCGCTAGCTGAAGCATCAGTTGGCGGGTCATAACATTGTTACTGAACTTATTAATGTCGGTAATGATCTGCGCCATCGGTCGGGGTGACTGCCAGACATACCAGGGGCCGCCGGTCTGCTCAGTTATCTGGCTGAGCGAACGGCGTTCCCGAACCGCCTTACCCTTCCAGGTGCCGCCAGCGGCAGTCCAGGCAGCACGAAACAAGGCATCACTAAAAGTCACGTGATTCAACACGGCGTGAAAAGCCTCGCTTTGCCCACAACGGGCGGAAAACCGGCCACCCACACGAATCACCGCACCGGTCTTGCCTGCGCGCTCGCGAATCTTCAGGCCTGACGCCCGGTGGCGACACTTTCCCTTCACCTGACTGATCCGGTTTTCCAGACGCACGCCGGCGAGCGGCGGATCCAGCTCAAGCTGCGCGCCCCGCCGGCCCGGCGTGACCACAAACTTGGTCGATTTGAAATTCAGCATTGCCGCATCCGGCCAGACGTTATACGGCTCGGTTAACAAGCCGTCGATCGCATCCCGCGGTTCCAAAGGCCTGGCGTACAGAGCATTGTTAAGCCGTAAGTCGCCAGCAATTGTTGTCAGCCCGCGCGCACGCAACTGGCCAATAATGACTTCCAGGTCTTCGATAACCAGCTTGGGATCGCCGCCACCGACCATGACGAGGTCACCGTCCAACACACCATCGGTCAGCGAGCCGTCAAGATGAAACGCTGTTTTCCAGGTGTAATCCGGCCCGAGTTGTAGCAAGCCGGCGTAAGTCGTAAGAAGTTTGATACTTGAAGCCGGATTCAGCGGCATATCCGGCTGCACACTGAGAAACGGGCGTCCGTCTTTTAGTGAACGAATATCGACAGCAACCTGGCTCTTGTCGGCTCCGGCCTGCTTGAGCCACTGGGCCAGAAGCCGACTGCCCTCCGACTTGCCTGCCGCCTGCACCGACGTAACCACAAACCAGGGAATCAACGTGGCTGCCAGGCTCCGCATCAGCCAGCGAGAACCCGTCGATTGCGACGGCAGGCGGCGGGACGGAACCAGACAGGTCAGCTTGAACATTATTTTTGAAACCACTCTCATCGACAACATTATTTCATGACCCGAGGTGGCTGCGCGGTAGACTGCTAGCCGATGCACGCACAGAACACACCCCCGACACTTGCCCAGAAGATCATATCGCGGGCCAGCGGCCGCCCGTCAGTTGATGTTGGCGAGATTGTCACCTGCTCAATTGATCTGGCCATGTTTCATGACTCCAGCGGGCCGCGCAGACTAGACCCAATGCTCAAGTCGCTGGGCGCCAGCGTCAAAGATCCGGACAAGCTGGTCCTGGTCACCGACCATTACGTTACAGGTACTGACCCCGAAAGCCGACAGATTGTCCAGATCACCCGCGACTGGGCCAAAAAAACCGGGATTCGTAATTTCTACGACAGTCAGGGAATCTGCCATGTTGTGACCCCGGAGCGCGGCCACCTCCGACCCGGTATGTTCTGTGTTGGCGGTGATTCTCACTCACCCACTGGCGGCGCATTCGGGTGTTATATGTTCGGCATCGGCTCAACCGAAATGCTTGGCGCGATCGTAACCGGCGAAATCTGGTTACGCGTGCCGCGCACTATTCGCTATGTTTTCAGTGGTTTGCTGGAAGATGGCGTGACCGCCAAAGACATCATGCTTAAACTGATCGGGCAGTTCGGCATGAACGGCGGGGACTATCAGGCAGTCGAATTCGCCGGGCCGGCAATCCAGGCCCTGCCAATGCCGGAACGCATGACACTGTCGAACATGTCAGCAGAACTTGGCGCGCAGGCCGGGCTTGTTCAAGCCGACCACACGACTGAACAGGCGCTGCTGACTGCTGGCGTTCCGGCAGATCAGATTGATCTGTCAGCGGGCCAGGCGGCAGATGCCGCTTACACCAGCGATCACCACTTTGACGCCAGCGCGATCGAACCCCAAGTGGCACGCCCGCACTCGCCGGCCAACGCGGTGCCGGCCAGCGAAGTCGCCGGAGAAAACATTGATGTTGCCTATATTGGCGCCTGCACGGGCGCCAAACTAAACGATATGCGGCTGGCCGCCCGGCTTTTACATGGCCGGAAAGTCGCCCCCGGCCTCAGACTGATGCTCGCGCCCGCGAGCCTGCGCGAACTGGAAACCGCTCGCGAAGAAAAGACTTTGCAGTCCCTCCTGGATGCCGGCGCCGAGTTGCTGCCAGCAGCCTGCGGCGCCTGCGCTGGTTACGGTAACAGTATTCCGCAAGGTGCGCGCGTCATCTCGACAACCGCGCGCAACTTCAAAGGCCGCATGGGCAGCGACACCGCTAGTGTCTGGCTTGCCTCCCCCGCTACCGTCGCCGCCAGTGCGATTACCGGTCAGATCACCGACCCGCGTGAGTTACTCACGCACAGTCGCCCATGACTGGCCGGGTCTGGTCGCTGCCGGCGAATGTAGATACCGATGCGCTAGCTCCGGGCAAGGCCATGGCCGGCGGGCTGGAAGCGATTGCCCCGCATTGCCTGGCAGCAATCCGCCCGGAGTTTGCCAGCCAGGTACGGCCCGGCGATTACCTTGTCGCCGGGGCCAATTTTGGTATTGGCTCGTCCCGCGAACAGGCTGCTGGCGTGCTCAAACATCTGGGCATTGCGGCGGTGATCGCGCCTTCCTATGCTGGTTTGTTTTATCGCAACGCATTCAATCTTGGTTTGCCCGCCCTGATTTGCCCCGCTGCCATTCAGATTCCCGACCATGCCGAGATAAGCATTGACCGGCACCGCTCAGTCATTGTCGCGCGACCAGACAATGCACAATGGCAGATCGAACCAGTACCCGACTTTTTGCAAGCCCTGATTGACGCCGGCGGTTTACTGGCGCAACTACGGCAACGACTGGCCGGCCAACCAGATCAAACCGATCACAAGGACTAAACAATGGACGCTGTCAGACTGGCCGTTCTGAAAGGACGACTTGAGCAGATCGCTGACGAAATGGACGCCACCCTGTATCGCAGCGCGTTCAACCCGATCATCGCCGAAGCGCACGACGCATCACATGGCCTGTATGACGCGGCTTCCGGCGACACGCTGGTGCAAGGCAAATCCGGACTGCCGGTCTTCGTCGGCGCGATGGCTTTCGCGGTCAAAGCGGCAATCGATGCGGCTGAAAAACAAGAGGGCTTGACTGACGGGGACACCTGGTTGTTCAACGACCCCTATGATGGCGGCACGCATCTGAATGACTTCAAACTCGTGCGCCCGTTTTTTTATCAGGGCAAGTTGTTCTGCTGCCTGGCATCGGTTGCCCATTGGCATGATGTAGGCGGCGCCGTTCCTGGAAACTACAACCCGGCCGCAACCGAGTGCTGGCAGGAAGGCATGTTGATTCCCCCGGTGCGGCTGATCCGCAAGCACGTGTTCAATGACGACTTGATGCAGGTCTTGACATCCAACTCGCGCTTGCCGAACAGTCTGTATGGCGACTTGAACGGTCAGCTGGCGGCGCTAGACCTGGGCCAGCAACGTCTGACCAGCCTGCTCGATGAATACGGCCCGGAGCAAATTCAACAAGCCCTCTCAGAATTACGGACAAGAGCGGTCAAACTGATGCAGGCGAACATTCTCAAATTACCTGAAGGTGAATACGCCTGCGAAGACTTTCTTGATAACGACGGCATTAGCGATGTTCCGCTTAGAATTTCGGTTCGGATCCAGGTGACTCACCAGTCAGAGCACGACGGAAAGCCACGACTGCAACTCGACTTCTCCGAAACCTCGCCGGCTTGCGCCGGCCCGGTCAACATCTCGAAATCAACCGCAATTGCCGCCTGTTACGTCGCGCTCAAACACATTTTCCCAGAGGTTCCCGCAAACGCCGGTGTGCTCGATTCAATTGATTTCGTGATTCCCGAAACGGCACTAATCTGCGCCGGCAAACCGAAACCGGTGGGCGGTTATACCGAAACGATCTTACGGATGATCGATGTTATTTTCGGCGCAATGGCCGTCGCGGATCCCGACAACGCTCATGCAATGGCGTACGGCACAATCAATGCCTTGTCGATAGCTGGCACTCGCAGCGTGGGCGACAATACCGGCAAACCGTGGGTAATGTTCAGTTTCTTCGGGGGCGGGCACGGCGCGCACCCCGGCGGTGACGGACTGGCCCATGGCAACGCACCTATTTCAATGGCAACAATCCCGCCGCTTGAAATTCTCGAAGCCAGTTACCCAGTCGCGTTTACCCAGTGGGCGTTACGCGCGGACTCAGGAGGCCCGGGGAAATTCCGCGGCGGCCTGGGCGCAATTTACGAGATCGAGCTGCTCGAACAAGACGCTCAGGCGTTTGTATTCGGTGAGCGCTCACGATTCGCGCCCAAAGGAGTCAATGGCGGCGGTGCGGCCGCGATGAACCGGATCTCTTACCGCCAGAACGGACAATGGCATGAGCCGCCAATGGCCTCCAAACAGGTTGGCATCGCGCTGACCAGGGGCGACCGAATGCGCATAGAAAGCCCCGGCGGCGGCGGCTGTGGCAACCCCTCGCAACGCGCCCCCCATCTGCTTGAATCAGACATAGCAGCCGGTTACGTCACCCGAAGCAGGCCGCAATGAGCAAACCGATCACCCTGGGTATCGATATTGGCGGGACGTTTACCGATATCTTCGCGCTGGACCAGACCAGCGGGACCGTACACATCACCAAAGTCCCCTCGACCCGGCCCGACCCGTCTGGTGGGTTCCTGGCCGGGACGGCTCAGGCGCTCGATTTGCACGGCAAGTCCCTGCCTGATGTCGCAACCATTGTTCACGGGACTACCGTTGGCACCAATGCTCTGCTTGAACGCAAAGTCGCCCGCACTGGCCTGATTACCACTAAAGGATTTCGGGACGTCCTGGAGATGCGGCGTCGTGACCGCCCCAGCACCTGGGGGCTGACCGGTCAGTTCACGCCGCTGATAGACCGCCGCCTCCGCCTTGAGGTCGGCGAACGCACGCTGGCCGACGGCTCTGTCACGCAGCCGGTAAACCCGGAAGAGATTGATGCCGCTGCCCGCGAATTACTGGCTGCCGGTTGTGAAGCCGTCTGCCTTTTCTTCATTAACAGCTATGCCAATCCGGCAAACGAGCAAGCCGCGCTGGCATGCCTGGCAAAGCGCTGGCCGAACACGCACATCACCGCCTCGCACCGGATCCTGCCGGAAGTGCGCGAATTCGAGCGCGCGTCTACCGCCTCGCTCAATGCCGCTTTGCAACCGGTGGTCGGCCGGTATGTCGGTAATCTGGAAGCAGCGCTCAGCGAGCAAGGCGCCAACGCTGCTCTATTGATCGTACAGAGCAACGGCGGATTGATGTCCGCCGATGACACCCGCGAAACACCGGTTCGCACGGCGCTGTCTGGCCCGGCAGCCGGCGTAATGGCTTGCGCCCATGTCGGCGCAGCCGCCGGCTTTCCGGATTTGATCACCGGTGACGTGGGCGGCACGAGTTTTGATGTTTCCCTTATCGCCGACGGCCGCCTGTCGCAGGCATCCCAACAATCGATCGACTTCGGCATGGTCGTGCGCACACCGATGGTCCAAATCCGCACCATCGGCGCCGGCGGCGGATCTATCGCCCAGGTTGACAGCTCCGGCCTGCTTCAAGTCGGTCCGGAGTCGGCTGGCTCTGACCCGGGTCCGGTCTGCTACGGATTGCGCAGCAAGACTGATTTTTCGCGCCCAACCGTAACCGACGCCAATGTCGTCCTGGGGCGTATTAACCCTGACCGTCCAATCGGCAAACTGGCAAGACTCAACCGGGAGGCCGCGCAGACGGCAATTCAGCAAACAATCGGCGCACCGCTCGGCCTGAATGCAGAGCAGGCGGCGGAGGCGATTCTGGCAGTCGCCAACGCCAACATGTCCGGAGCGGTACGCCTGATCTCAATTGAACGCGGTTACGATCCGGCCCGTTTCGCGTATATGCCGTTTGGCGGCGGAGGCGGCTTGCATGTCTGCGCCATGATGCGTGAAGTCGGAATCACAACAGGATTGATTCCAAGATACCCCGGTGTGAGTTCCGCGCTCGGTTGCGCCATCGCGGACATGCGTCATGACCTGATCCAGACGATCAATACCGCGCTGGAATCGCTTGACGGCGCCGGCCTGATCGATCAAATCAGTCAACTGACCAATCGCGGCAATCAGACACTGGCCCGGGCTGGCGTTGAATTCATCCGTCAGAGCGTACAGATTGAACTGGACATGCTCTACCAGGGTCAGACTCATACGGTTCCGGTTCCGGTTACCGAGGCTGTTGACGGCTGCCCGCCGGCACAGGTGCCATCGGCAATTGGCTCGGCCTTTGTGGCCGCCTATGAACAAACCTTTGGTAAAGCGCTCATTGGCGTGCCGGTTCGGATTCTTAATCTGCGCGTGACCGTCACCGGTGTCCGTGCCAAATTTGACCTCTCCTTACTGGCCCCTGACTCACAAACGCTGCTCCCGGCGAGCGGGTCTCGCCAGGTTCACCATCTCGACCAATGGTTCGACGCGCCGGTACACGCGCGGCTGGACTTACCGGTAGGTGCCTCGATTTCCGGCCCCGCACTTTTCGAACAACCCGACACAACCGTCTGGCTGGAACCGGGATTTGTCGCCACAGTGGATTCACTGGGTAACCTGATCATTAACCGCAACACCTGACCGGCCCACCTGATGAACCAGACACTCGGTGAATTCAACTGGCAGCAAACAGCACTGCTCCTGGTTGACCTGCAAGTTGATTTTCTTGACCCGGCCGGCGCCTATGGCCGTGCCGGACAGATTGCCGACTCTATCGCAGCCCTGCCCGGGCGAATCCGGCCACTGGCTGCCGCCCTGAAACAAAACGGCGGCCTTGTCGTCGCCAGCCGTTTCACCTTGTGGCCGGACGGCCGCGGCGACCCGATGATCTCTCCACACTTGAAAACTCTGCGCCCCTTCCTGGGCCGGGGTGATTTCGCGCCGGACAGCGACGGACAAGCTGTTGTTGAACCGCTGCGCGCACTGGTCGATCTCAGTGTTGATAAGGTGGCCTATTCGGCGTTTTTCAATACCCAACTTGACTGGGTCTTGCGCCGCGCCGGCATCGAAAACCTGATTTTCAGCGGTATTGTCACCCAGGGCGGCGTCGCCAGCAGCGTGCGCGATGCCCATGTTCGTGATTACAACCCGATTGTCTTATCCGATGGATGCGCCACCTTCAGGCAAGCCACCCACGATATTGCGATTCAGGACATGGCAAGCATTGCCAGCATCGCGACCTGTGATCAACTGGCCAGGTCTCTCAAGCTGTAATGCACGGCACCGCCCACCGCCCGATCGTGACGCCGATCAGCCGAAACGATCCATCACTCGCCGATGCGTTTCATGCACCGGTTGTCATTGTCGGCGCAGGCGCCTGCGGTCTAACCGCCGCACTGCGTCTTGCTGATCAGAAGATTACGCCTCTGATTCTCGAACGAGACTCGCTGGCGCAAGGCTCAACGGCGTTGTCATCCGGTTTCATTCCCGCGCCCGGCACTGCGGTACAACGCGCCGCCGGCATCGCCGACTCACCCGCCCTGTTCGCTCGCGATATTCTTCACAAGTCCTCACAGCAAGCCGACCCTGCCCTGACCCGTGCGTACGCGCAAGCCATTGGCCCGGCGATCGACTGGTTGCAGACACATCACAACATCCCGTTCGAGTTACTCGACGGCTTTCTCTATCCAGGTCACTCAGTGCGCCGTATGCACGCGGTTCCGGAGCACACCGGCGAAGGTCTTATCAACCGGTTAAGCCGTGCGGTGGAGCGCGCTGGCATCAGCATCATGAATAACGCCCGGGTGTTTGAACTACTGGTTTCTGACCGGGACCACCCAGTCGGTGTCCGGTTCAGCCGACCGGATCAATCGACTGAAACCGTCACATTTGATTTTCTGTTGCTGGCCTGCAATGGCTATGGCGGCAACCCTGAACTCGTCAGTCACTGGCTTCCCGAATTGCGACAAGCACTATATGCCGGTCACGCCGGCAATGATGGCAGCGCCGTCATCTGGGGGCAGGAACTCGGCGCCGAACTCGCCGACATGGGGGCTTATCAGGGGCACGGCTCATGGGCGACCCCGCATGGGATTCTGATCTCATGGGCGCTGATGATGCGCGGCGGCGTTCAGATCAACCAGCACGGCGATCGCTTCCACAATGAAACGCTGGGGTATTCAGAAGCGGCGGTACAAGTCATCGCGCAACCCGCTCAAAAAGTCTGGAATGTTTTCAGTCAATCAGAACTGGCTTTCGCCCGTGACTTTCCGGACTTTAAACAAGCCGAAAAAGCCGGCGCCATTAGAACCGCCCAGACAACCAGCGAGCTCGCCGCGCTGATCGGCTGCCCGGTCAAAGCGCTGCACAGCACACTCGATGCGATTGAAACCGCCACCCGTACCGGGCGAGCCGATCAATTTGACCGACACTTTGAACAGACTCTGACCGCTCCGTTCGCGGCGGTTCAGGTGACCGGCGCACTGTTTCACACACAGGGCGGCCTGGCGACAACCACGTCGATGCAGATGCGTCGCCTGGACGGCAGCATTTTTGATAACTGCTATGCCGCTGGCGGAGCCGCACGCGGCGTGTCCGGCCAGACAGTCGCCGGATATCTGTCAGGCAATGGATTACTCAGCGCTATCGCCGGCGGTTCACTCGCGGCTGAAGCAATTGGCCGAAAGTTAGCTGAGCATTGATCCCCTGATATACCGGCCCCGCAGCAACCCGATTGCAGGAATCGGGCAGAATGGCAGAATGAACGTTAACTTTCCCATCTACAGCCTGCCTTCCGGCACCGAGTCCCTGCGCATCAAAGTCCGTGAGTTTATCGCTCAGGAACTGGCCGCAGGCCACTGGCAGCGACGCGGCGATTTCGGTACCGCCCACGACGCCGACTTCTCAGCCCGCCTTGGCGCCATGGGCTGGGTTGGCATGACCTGGCCAAAGGCCTATGGCGGACAGGAGGCGTCCATGCTGGACCGCCTGGTGGTGACCGAAGAACTGATCGCCGCGAATGCCCCGGTTGCCGCCCACTGGATTGCTGACCGGCAAAGCGGCCCACTGCTTCTGAGATACGGCAGTGAGGAACAACGCCAGAAATTCCTGCCGCCGATTGCACGGGGTGAATCGTTCTTTTCCATCGGCATGAGTGAACCCGATTCCGGTTCAGATCTGGCCTCGGTTCGAACCCGCGCCACCAAAACCGACGGTGGCTGGCTGGTAAGCGGACGCAAGGTCTGGACCTCGTTTGCGCATGTCAACCACTTCGCCATTGTGCTTGTCCGCACCGGCGAAGCCGGACCATCGCGCCATGAGGGTTTGTCTCAACTAATCGTCGACCTGTCCGACCCTGCGGTCGAAATCAACCCGATCATCAACATGGCCAACACCCATGAATTCAACGAAGTGGTGTTCGACGAAACTTTCGTCCCGGACCAGAACATGGTGGGTGAACCTGGTAATGGCTGGCAACAGGTCACCAGCGAACTGGCTTATGAGCGCAGTGGCCCGGAACGCTACCTTGGCTGCATACGACTGGCAGAGGCAGTAATCGAGGCTGCCCGCCACAACCCCGGCGAACCGCTACAGGCGGCTATCGGCAGACTTGCCGCAAAACTGATTGCCTTACGAACGATGTCTGTTTCCGTGGCGGCCAGCCTGCAGCAAGGAGGCATGCCCAATCTGGAGGCAGCGCTGATCAAAGACCTGGGCAATAGCTTTGAACAGCAACAAGTGGAAATCCTGCGCGAACTGATCAGTGATATTGAAACGCCTTCTGATGAACTCTTTGAAGCGCTAACCGAAGCCACCTTGTATGCGCCCTCCTGGTCGCTACGGGGCGGCACTAGAGAAATATTGCGTGGCATGGTTGCGCGCGGACTGGGGCTACGTTGATGAGCACAATCACACTTGAACCAAAGGCTCGGCCAGATCCAACGATCCTGGACGCGGCGCAACGCCTGTTTCGTGACTTGAGCGCCAGCCTGGGCTCGGGCGAGTCCGGCCTGGCTGAGCGTGCCGGCTTACTCAAGAAAATACAGGAACTCGGCTTTGACCAGATGCTGGAAGATCCGGCCGACAAACAAGCCGAATGGCCAGACGCAGCAAGCTTGTTGCGCGAACAAGCTCGTTATGCAACACCAGTCGATATGGCGACGCTGCTGATTCTTCGGCAGCCCGAGCTGTCCATCATGCCCCCGCCGGTTCCCTACCAGGCGGTCTCAGCACAATGGACCAGCACACTGACTGAAACTCAGAAGCGCGGACTGAATCTGGCCCGTTGCCTGCAGGCCTGCGGTGCCATGCAGGCAGCGCTTGATCTGACCATGCAATATGTCCAAGACCGCAAACAGTTCGGACGGCCACTGGCGAAGTTCCAGGCGGTTCAGCATGAACTGGCGGTTGCCGCAGCCGAAACCGCCGCTGCCACTGCAATGACCGATCTCTGTCTGGCTGCCGTCAGCCAGTCAGGGCTGCTCTCGACAAGGGTTGAGCCTCTGCTTCAGGCGGCATCCATCGTGATGGTGCCGGCGATGACCTGTGTTTACCGGGTAAGCCACCAGATGCACGGCGCTATCGGCTTTACCCGTGAGTATTCCCTGCACCAACATACTCTCAACCTCTTACGATGGCGCGATCAGATCGGCCATCTCCAGACGAGCCCGATTAGTTGCTCGCGTGCGCTTGGCAAGTCAGTCTTTGCGTCGACCAACCTCTGGACGTTTATAACCGACACCATGAAAGACACAGGAGATTCTGTATGAGCGATTTTGTTTTGTTTGAGACTCACGAAGGTGTCGCAACCCTCACGCTCAACCGTCCGGACGAACGCAATGCCCTGACCAGCCAGGCCCAGTGGGATGAAATAGTCGATTGTTGCCACCGGATTTCAGCCGACCATCAGATCCGGGCAGTTGTCCTGACGGGTGCCGGCAGCGCCTTCTCGGCCGGTGGCAATGTCAAAGACATGCGCGACAAAAAAGGCATCGCCGGCGGCACGCCGTACGACATTGCCCAGGGCTATCTGAACGGTATTCAAAAAATTCCGCTGGCTTTGCATCAACTGGAAGTACCCACGATTGCTGCGGTCAACGGGGCCGCTATCGGCGCCGGTTGCGATTTGACCTGCATGTGTGACATTCGCATCGCCTCCGAGAAAGCCAAATTTGCCGAGAGCTTTGTTCAGCTCGGCATTATCCCGGGTGATGGCGGTGCCTGGCTGTTGCAGCGTGCTATTGGCTACCAGCGCGCGGCTCAAATGACGCTGACCGGAGAGGTCATCGACGCACAGACCGCGTTGGAATACGGACTGGTCATGGAAGTTGTGCCACCCGAACAACTGCTGCCTGCTGCTCAATCACTGGCCGGCCGGATTGCCGCCAACCCCGCACCAGCATTAAGAATGGCCAAACGCCTGATGCGCCAGGCCCAGACTGGTCGCCTGGAAGAAACGCTGAACCTGTCAGCCAGCCTGCAGGCGCTCGCCCACCACACGCCAGAACATGATGCAGCTATCGCCCGTTTCTTTGACAGCCGCAAGCCCAAGAGCTAGGCCGTGATTGAACTCTACACCGCGCCCACGCCAAACGGATACAAGGTCTCCGTCACACTCGAAGAACTTGGTCTGCCCTATACCGTGCACGCCGTGAACCTGAGGGCACAAGAACAGAAACAACCCGAGTTTCTCGCGATGAACCCCAATGGCCGGATACCGGTCATCATCGACCGTGAAGCCAATGACTTAACCCTCTTTGAAACCGGGGCCATCATGGTTTACCTGGCTGAAAAAACCGGCAAGCTAATGCCGGCAGACTCAGCCGGCCGGGCGCTCGTCATGCAATGGCTGATGTTCCAGATGTCCGGTATTGGCCCGATGATGGGCAACGCCAATGTCTTCTACCGCTATTTCCCCGAAAAAATTCCGGCCGCAATCGAGCGCTTTCAAAATGAGTCCCGGCGCCTGTTTGAGGTTTTAGACTTACGCCTGTCGCAAAGTGAATGGCTGGCAGACGACTATTCAATTGCCGATATTGCCAACTGGTGTTGGGTTAGAACCTACAAATGGTCTGGTGTAAACGCCGACGGTCTGCCGCATCTGAAACGCTGGCGAGACGCGATCCGGGAGCGCCCCGCTTCTCAAAAGGGCATCTCCCAGCCATCGGCAACACCGAATATTATCGATAATGAGAAAGCCCGCCGCGAATTCTCGGAAGGCGCCCGAAACAACGTGCAAACCTGAACAACGGAGCAAGCATTGACAACAGCATCAACCGAGCACAACGTCACCGACACGATTGGCTCACTTGAGCCAGAACAAGCTGTCGCGATCGAGCTGGACGGCAACCTGATCGCGCTGGTCAGGACTGAAACCGGCGTACATGCCGTCAGCAACACCTGCACCCATGCTGATGCCAGTCTTGCGGACGGCTTTGTCATGGAAAACTGGATCGAATGCCCGCTTCATCAGGCAAGATACGACCTGAGCACTGGCGAATTGCTTGACGGCCCGTTCTGTCCCGCATTACCGGTTTACCCCATTGAGCAACGCGATGGCCAGTTCTTTGTCAAGATTGAACCAGCAACTGCCTGAATCAACCTAACTCACCGGCACGGCCAACAGGAGTTCGATATGAAAACGACTTGCTTTGATCTGACCATCGAAGATCATGTTGCCAACATTACCTTGAACCGGCCCGAGAAGCGCAATGCAATGGTCCGCGAATTCTGGGACGAATTACCCGCTCTCATTCGCCATATCGATAGCAAGTCACTGGCCAGAGTCATTGTCATTTCTTCGACCGGGCCCCATTTCACCAGCGGTATCGATGTCAATATGTTCGCAAAACATGGCGAGCAATCCACAAAATCTGACCCCGCTCAGCAAAAGCGCCAACGGATTCAACATGGCGCTGATTTCTACCACCGCGTCAAATCAATGCAAGAGACTTTTACCTGTCTCGAGCAATGCCGTATACCGGTGCTGGCGGCTATTCAAGGCGGGTGTATTGGTGGCGGGGTTGACCTCGCTACTGCCTGTTGCATTCGCTATGTCACCGAGGACGCGTTTTTCACGATCTTTGAAACCAACATCGGCATGACCGCTGATGTTGGCACCTTCCCCCGGTTGGCCAAGCTCATTCCGGAAGGCATTGTGCGCGAACTGGCTTATACCGGTCGACGCATGCCGGCCTCCGAGGCGCACGCTGTTGGCCTGGTTAATGGCGTCTTCCCCGACCAGCCAACCATGATGGAAGGTGTGATGAAAGTGGCACGGGAAATCGCTGCCAAAGCGCCGATGGCTGTTTACGGTTGCAAGAAGATGATTTCCCATGCGCGCGACAATCCTACTGCGGCCACACTCGACTACGTCGGCATCTGGAACGCCAGTTTCCTGAGCCTGGAAGAAATCGGCGAGGCGATGTCAGCACAGAAAGACAAACGAGCCCCCGATTTTGCGGACCTGCCCCCGCTGCAAGGCGCCATTGGCGAATAAATTCGCCTGATATCAGCACAAACTGAACAGGAACAAGATCACAGAATCTCCCGATCAGGACGGATAAACGGTCTTGATCGACCGGTGATTCCGGGCCGGTTTAGTCACCATTCATCGGTTAACACCACTAATCGGCGCGCACCGGCCGTTAGTGAGTCAGTTTGTTCAAACAACGTGGGTTAAAGGTCACACTAAACCTTGATCATTTCCTCAATCGGGGTTTCACGTTGACAAGCGGCTTGCTACAACTTGGGTTGTTCCTACTGATGTTCGCCGTGCCGTGCGGTCTGTTCTTTCTGTCGACGGTGGTTGCAGAGGAATTTCGTGATTTCTTTGAGTCAACGATGCTCTCGGCAACCGCACACCTGCTGACAACCCTGGCAATCGCGTACGGCGTCGTAACGCTGAGCCACGCGTTATTCAGCGCAGAGCAGTTCTATCACTTCGGGCTCATTATCGATATTGCGTGTGCCCTGGTGACGATGGCCTGGCTGCTTGGAGCCAACGGCTGTCTGTACGGAGAGCATGCGCCCCACAAGCGCATCGGCGCTCGTGGGATCAAGCGCTACCGGTAGGAATCAACCGGCAACGGTTATGCCGCCATCAACAACCAGTGTCTGACCGGTCATGAACGCTCCCGCCGGGCTGGCCAGCAGCAGAGCAGCGCCAGCGATGTCATGAGGCTCACCCAGGCGACGCAGCGGATAACGTGCCTCCGCCGCCTCTTTGCGGGCCGGATCTTCATAGAGCGCTTTGGCAAAGTCGGTTTTGATTAGACCGGGGGCAATACAGTTGATTCGAATATTGTCCGGACCCCACTCGACCGCGAGATTGCGCGCAAGCTGCATATCGGCAGCCTTGGAAATGCAATACAAGCCAATCTCTGACGACCCTTTCAAACCACCGATTGACGACACAATAACGATTGCGCCCCCACCCGCCGCTTTCATGTCGGGATAGACCAACTGCGCCAGCCAGTGGTTGCTTAGAACATTGTTCTGCATAACCTTGTTGAAAACTTCATCGCCCATCCCCGAACTCGGACCGAAATAAGGGTTGGACGCCGCGTTGCAGATCATTGCATCAACCGGCCCGAAGTGCTCATGCGTCTTCTCAATCAGGTTTTCCAGGTCGGCCCGGCGCGATATATTGGCCGGCACCGCAACGGCTTTTCCGCCGGCCGCTGTAATCTCTGCAACCGCCGCCTCGCAGGCATCCGCCTTACGACTGGATACAACCACATTGGCGCCGGCCTCGGCCAATAAGTGTGCGATGGCCAGTCCGATACCCCGGCTCGATCCTGTAACCACAGCCGTCTTGCCGGTCATATCAAAAAGTTTCATTGTCTCCCTCCGATTGAGTCAAAATTATTCAGGTGATCAGCCGCAAGGATACCGGTTGCGCTGAAGTCGCATCTTTGTGCCTCTGGTCCCGGTTCCGGCACCGCTCGTCGGGCTGCGGGCGGATCGAAGGACCATACCCAGGCCGCACCACTCAGACTTGAGGATCTTGCCTCTTATTTCTGAACGCGTCTTGTCTGCCCTGAAATCCCCGCCACTTCGTGTTGCCACGCCGCCGTCGTCTAATCCGCACGGATCGGGTCCGGTATGCCAGCAAGCGCGAACAGCCCGTCAAGGCAGAAAACGGCCTGGCGTTCAGGCAGCTCCAAAGCCGGACCCGGCGCGCCTGATCATTCAAATTCAAAACCGGGTGAGCGAGCAGAAAGCTTTCGAGCCCATGGCACAGGCACTGGTCACTGCACTGCAAGCGACGCTGAAGGCCGCCAGGATCAGCCTCAGTTGGCATATCCAATACGACTCAAATCAGCCGGTTCCGGATAGCGGACAAATGCCGACCCTAATCGCTTTGTCCAGCGGCTCGTGTGAGTCGGCACAAGCCGATCTTAAGCGGGCGCTGATAACGGCAATGGATGAGTCAATCATTCAACAACACAGCCTCAGTAGTTTTGACACCTTGACCAGCGGCCGGATATCGGCTGCGCAACGAGCGCTTGCGAACCTGACGTCAACCTGTGTCATTACCATCCCACTGGCTGTAGACAATCAGGCAATCGGCGCGATCTGCATTGAACTGCCGGCCGCCACAATGCCCGCTGGCGACGTGTCGACGCGCCGCCGACTGGCCAACATCATCAGCTTTACCGAGGCATTACTCCCCGCCTGCGCCCGGCTCATGAGCCTCACAAGACAAGACAGACCATCCATCCGCAATCTGATTCGCCAGCGCCTGCGTCACAAACCGGCCGACAGCCGTGAACACCGATGGCGCCGAACAGCCTGGACGGCAGCCGCGATAACAATTGCCGTCGGCCTGCTAGTGCCCTTTGAACAACCGATTACCAGTCCGGCTCGCATTGAAGGGGCGATTGAGCGAGAGATTACCGCGCCGATCGACGGCTTCCTTGAGTCGGTCGCGGTCAGACCGGGCGACACCGTTGTTGCGGATCAGGTGTTGATTTCGCTAAGTCGTCGCGAGCTTGATATTGAACTTGGCCAGTTGGAGGCTGAACTGCAACAACATCAGGCGCAGGCCAATGCCGCTATGTCGGCGGGCGATCGCGCCACGATGGCAGACGCTCAGGCGCTGGCCAATCAGACCAAGGCGAAACTTGCCCTAAGCAGATTTCAACTTGAACAAACTTCAATCAGGGCGCCGCTTGCCGGGACTATTCTGCAAGGCGATTTAAGTGAACGGGAAAACACCCCGGTTGACCGGGGCGAAGTATTGTTCAAACTGGCGCCGGACAAGAAACTCCGAGTCATTATTGAGGTCGCGGAAGAAGACATCATCGATGTCAAGAACCACCAGACTGGTGAGCTTGCCCTGAGCGCATTACCCTGGCAGCGGTTCCCGCTGGTCGTCGAGAGAATCGCACCCGTCGCAACCGTCATCGAAGACCGCAACGTCGTCGAAGTGCTTGCCTCAATCACGGATCATCCCGAAGCCGTCAAACCCGGCCAGCGCGGCGTCGTGCATTTGTCTTACAAGCACCAGAGCCTGCTGACTCGCTGGACCGGCAAACTGCTCGACCTGATCGCGCGTTGGTGGTGGCGGTGGCAACCGTGGTAGCGGCCGCATCAGAACAAACCCCACTGCTCAGTCCCTACTGGTATCGGATCGCGACGCTCACGCCAGGCCTGAGACGCGATATCCGCATCACCCGCCAACCCACCCGCGGGGTTAACTGGATCGTTTTGTCCCGACGGGACCACGGCGGTCAGATTCGCTTGAACCCGGCTGCCTGGGAGATCATTGCCCGTTGCGATGGCAAGTCCACACTCGAGAGCATCTGGCAACACATCGCGAAGACTGACGCCCAGGCACTGCCCTCACAGAACCTGTTGCTGCCGTTGCTTGCTCAGTTGGTCAGGCAGGGCTATCTGCTTTGTAACGATTGGCCGAACCTGGACGAACAAGAAAAAGAGCGTCAACAGCAAGTTCGAAAATCGCGTTGGCAGCGCTTCAATCCGTTCGCGCCGCGAATCAGACTGGGCGATCCGAGCCGGCTGATCGAGCAAGTCCATCATGCGCTGGCTCCTTGGCTCGGCCGAACCGGCATGGCATTGGCAGCCTTGTTAGTCGGCGCGGCATTGCTGACCAGTCTGCTGCAATGGTCGCAATTGACTGTTGCGGTCCCTCAGGCATTCGGTGACGCCCGCTTCTGGGTTTTGTCCTGGTGTCTATACCCAGTGATCAAACTGGTTCACGAACTCGCACACGGTATCGTGCTGCGCCACTATGGCGGCCGCACACCCGAAATGGGGCTGGCACTGCTGATGCTCATGCCGGCTCCGTATGTTGACGCCTCTGACGCGAACCGTCTTGAACGGAGCACCCACCGGGCCGCGGTCAGCGCTGCGGGAATTGGCGCCGAATTGATCATGGCGGCAGCGGCATTCTTACTCTGGCTGTGGCTCGAACCCGGCATGATTCGCGACGGCTTACTGGCCATCGCGGTAATCGGATCGTTTTCCACGGTCATCTTCAATGCCAATCCCCTGATTCGATTTGACGGCTACTATGTCTTGACCGACTTGATCGAACTACCCGGACTTGCGGAAAGAAGTTCCGCATATTGGCGCCAACTCTGGCAACATCGCCTACTTGGCCTGCCAGGCCGTCAATCCTCAACCAGCCAGAGCGAATCCAACTGGTTGATCGCCTATGCGCCGGCCGCCTGGCTGTACCGGCTCACCTTGTTACTGTGGGTAGCCAACTGGCTGGGGGCTTACTCACGGGCATTGGGATTCACGCTACTCGCCGTCGCCCTGACAACTCAATTTCTGCTTCCGCTGATTCGATTGTTTCTCAGCACAAGCGGTGAGTCAGTTTCGATCGCCCAGGCGACAAGCGCCCGCCTGAGACTGGCCGGCGCATTGCTCACTGTGGGCGCAATCGGCTTATTGCCCGTGCCAGATCGAAGCGTCGTTCAGGCAATAGCCTCACTGCCCGAAACCGCCCGTATCAAAGCCACACAAGCAGGCTATGTCAGTGACACGAGCGCTTCTGATCAGCACGCGGTCGATTCCGGTACAGTCGTCGTCACTTTGCTCGACCCCTTGCTTGAGGCCCAGATCCAGACTCAGATCAGCCTGACCGCCGGCCTGAAAAATCAGTGGGTACAAAGTCTGTCCGGAACTGACCCAAGCATGAACGGCGCGTATCTCGAAGCGCTGAACCAGGCCCGACGCAAACTGACATTTCTGCGCGAGAATCAGCGCAAACTGCTGATCAACAGCCCCACTGCCGGTCAAATCAAACTGATTCACTATGAACAGGATTTGCCGGGGCGGTTCATCAAAGCGGGAGACTTGATCGGCGTTGTCCGCCAGATGGGTGATCTGAGATTGCGAGCGGCGCTCAATGAAGATCAGGCAAACCGACTACGTCAGTCACGCAAGGTCTCCGCGTCCGCCCAGGCAAGTGTCTCGTCAGGCAAGCGAGCACTCATCGCGGCCAACCTGGTGTCAGTGACGCCTGACGCTATTGCGACACTCCCCTCGGCAGCTCTGGCGGAACAATCAGGCGGACAAATTCCAACAGAGGCAGGCAAAGACGGTCTGGTGCCGACTCGCCCGACCTACCTGGCCGAACTGACGGTTTCTGCCGAAGACCAGCCGGCCTGGGTCGCCGGCCAGCGAGTCTGGGTGCGGCTGGACTTCGGCACCAGTTCGATTCTCTCCCAGGGTTTACGGGCGTTCGGCCAAATGATCAATACGCGCATGGCGCCGGGCTGGTCATGAACCTGTTGTCTGCCTCGGGAAAACCAACGGTTTACCGAATTCCGGTACCCGGCGTGGTCTGGGGCGACTACCCGCTCAATGCCCCGATGTCCGACCCGGTCCGGCAACGCCCTCAGCCACTACAGTCGTTAAGCCGGATCTGCGAGACCGTTGCGGCTTTAAGTAAAAACAGTGATATCCCGGTCAACGATGTCCGGATGAGTCTGGCCCGGTACGGATTTACAGAGCAATCCTGCGCACTGGCACTGGCGTGTTCGGTTCAACACTATGCAAGAACCGTTGGCCTGCAAGCCTATCCGAACCAGATTAGGGCTGCGGCCTGCCTGCTTAACCAGCAACTTGTCGAACTGGCGACCGGGGAAGGCAAATCACTGGCCGCAGCGTTGGCCGGCGCAGTCGCGGCCCTGAGCGGCAGCGCTGTTCATATCCTGACGGCCAACGACTATCTGGCCAGGCGCGACGCGAATGCTCATCAAGCCTTTTTCAACAGTCTCGGGCTCGGTGTTGCCAGCGCGACGGATGATATGTCAACCGATCGCCGACGGGGCGCCTATGGCTTATCCGTTTGTTATGCCTCGGCCCGGACAGTGGCTTTCGATTTTTTGCGCGACCAGACTCATCAGTCTGCAGGCTCTGAAAAGTCACCGCCAATCCTGCGCGGTCTGTGTTTTGCCATTGTTGACGAGGCGGACAGCATCCTGATCGATGAAGCTTCGATTCCTCTGGTGTTATCGGAACAGACGAACGATCCGGTTTCAAGCTTTGACCCTGAGGAAGAACTGGCCCGTGCGGGCCAGTTGATTCCGGATCTCGATTTCGTCATCCAACCTGCAGACCAACAAATCCGGCTGCTCTCGCCCGGTCTGAGCAAGCTGTCATCATTGGCAACTGCGACGAGTCCGTCGCTGAATCACTCAGGTTTTCGACGGGAACTGGTGATTCAGGCGCTATCCGCGCTACACCTGCTTCGGCGCAATGTTGACTATCTGGTTCAAGACGAAACAATCGTCCTGATTGACAAGACAACCGGCCGAGCTGCGGGTGGGCGCGTGCTACCGGGACAATTGCAGGCGCTGGTCTGCGCCAAGGAAAAACTGCCGGCTCCCACGGGCAGCCAAAACCGGACTGGACTGACCTACCCTCGCTTCTTTGCTCGCTACCACCATCTGGCCGGGCTCTCCGGAACCCTGAGCGAGGCCGGCGCAGAACTTGCCGCTCACTACGGTCTGGCCATCGCACTGGTTCAGCCTCACCGCAACAGCCAACTGAAACAGTACCGGTCGCGACTCTTTGCGACCGAAAGAAAACTCTTCCGGGCGGTACTTGGACGCGCAAGCTCGCTATCCAACCGCGGACGGCCGACGCTGATCGGCACAGACTCGGTTAAACAGGCGCGCGCACTGGCTCAACTGTTTGCCAGCAAGGGAATTCCCGTGACCTTGCTTGATGCCGCGAATGAATCAGAAGAAGCCGCCCAGATTCATCAAGCGGGGACCAGCGGCCGAATTACTGTCTCCACCCAGATTGCCGGTCGCGGCACTGACATTCCTCTTTCAGAAGAGGCTCGCCTGGCAGGCGGCTTACATGTGCTGAATCTGCAGCATAACCGCAGCCCGAGGATCGATCGTCAGATGCGCGGACGGGCCGCCCGCCAGGGGGATCCGGGCAGTACCGAACACTGGGTGATGATGAGCAATTCGCGGCCCGGCAGCAGGCCTGCGAAGGCGCTCAAGCCATGGCACCACCGTCTGCGACGCACACTGAACCGGATTGGTGCAGCAGGGCTGTTTGTTCGCAGTAAACAACATTTCTGGGAAATTCAAGACCGCTCGCAACGGAACAAACGCCTCCGGGCAGATCTCAAAATGGCTCAAGCCTTGCACTTCTCTACGATGAGTCATCATTGATGGAACTGGAATCCATGAAAAAGAGCAGAATTCTCGGGACCAGCGGCCTTGCCGCGGCTGCCGTCCTGATGTCGTTTGCATTTGAATCGCCCCAGGCACAGACGCGGGTTGAATCCCCACGCACCGTGAAGCTGACGGCATCAAAGAAAAGCGCGGTCAATAAGCAGGCCGGCAAGCCCGCCCCAACCCTGGCGACGAGTGAGTTCGGGTGTCTGATTCAGCCTCATGCCTCGGCCAATGTTGCCACCAGTGTTCCCGGCGTCTTGTCAGAAGTTCGGGTTCGTCGTGGCGATGCAGTCAAGAAAAACCAGATCCTCGCGGTACTTGATAGCGATGTCGAGCAAGCATTGCTGGGCGCCGCGGCGGCACGCGCACAGACACATGCCGAAATCGCCAGCGCCCAGGCCACGCGTGACATGGCCAGACAAAAACTTGTGCGAATGCAAAGCCTGAACGAATTGAGTTACGGCGCCCGCTTGGAAATCGAGCTGGCGCAAGGCGAAGTCAAGGTAGCCGAACATCGACTGCAACAAGCCCGAGACCGGCACAAGATTGCCCACCAGGAACACGAGGTCGCGGCCCGCCAACTGGAGCAGCGTTATGTGCGCAGCCCGATCGAAGGGGTCGTCGCAGACCGCTTGCTCAACCCCGGGGAACGCGCTGACGGCCGCCCGATTATGCGAATCATTAAAGTCAAACAGCTACGGGTTGAAGTGGTCGCACCGGCTGAGCAGTTTGGCAATCTAAGCGCCGGGATGTTCGGAACAGTCGAGTCCGAAACCGCAAAACCGATCGCGCTGACAGCCATTGTTGATCAGGTTGATTCGTTTATCGATCCAGCCAGCGGAACCTTTCGTGCCCGAATGCTGGTCGATAACAGCGACTTCAAGATTCCGGCCGGCGCCCGCTGCCGGGTCAGTTTTGAGCCTGATGCATCGTCTCGCAAAGCGGGCTGATCAGGCTCCGCCGCCCAGAACCCGTGAAAGGTCTTCATCCAATAGCTGAGCCCCTTGGCGAGCGCATTCTGTACTCTGCGGACGCAGCCGCACTAGTGCCGGATGCCGCTTTGCTGATGCCGGGGAATCAGGATGAAAACACCCCTCTCGCGCAAGCTAACGAATTCACGCAGAATCAGATCAGCCAGGCCCAGGAAAACAACGAGACAGCACCAACACTGGTGGTCCTCGATCCCGACCTGGAGGACCTTGATCTTCTGATCGCCGACCTTCAGGCGCAGGCGGATGATCAGAGTCCGATCAGTTACCTGGTGCTCTCCGCGGAGCAAGACGGTGTGGAACAAGTCACCGAGGCGCTCGCTGACTCAGAGCAGCCATATGGCTCGATTCAGATTCTCTCGCATGGGGAAGCCGGCCGTTTCGACCTTGGTGCGGCCAGTATTTCCAGTGTCTATCTGACCCAGAACCCTGGGGCATTCGAGGCCTGGCGGGACTATCTCACTGAGTCGGCCGACCTCCTGCTCTACGGGTGCGACCTGTCCCAGACCAGCGAAGGCCTGGCATTGATCGCCTTGCTCAGCGATGCAACCGGCGCCGATGTTGCCGCCAGTGACGATACAACCGGCCACTCAAGCCTGGGCGGCGACTGGACGCTGGAAAGCGAAACCGGAGCCATTGAGTCGAGCCTGGCCCTGTCTGATGCAGCAGCAAATGCATGGCTTGCCACCCTCGACGCTGTCTCGGCGTCTGCGCCAGATCAGGTCAACGCCACTTTGCTTGGTGCTCAGCAATTTGACAATTTGACCGGTGCAAGACAAATCGCCAGCAACGGCAGCTCGGTGGTTGTCGTGTGGACCGACGCCACAAACGGTAATGTCAGCTTTCAGCGCTACGACATCAACGGAGTCAAACAAGGCTCCGAACTGGCGATCGCCAACCCGCTGAATGTCACCCGGTCGAGTCCGGCGATTTCGATGAATGCCAGCGGCGAGTTTGTCATTACCTGGACCAGTGCGGCGCAGGATGGCGACGGCGCAGGTATCTACGCACAGCGATTCCAGGCTGACGGGACACCGTACGGACAACCGGCATCAAGTTTGTCAGGCACTTTCTCCAACCCGAATGAATTCCGGGTCAGTCGCGAAAACGTCAGTGATCAGCAGACACCGGATGTCGCCCTTTACGATGACGGGCGGTTCATCATTACCTGGCAAAGCCTGGACAACATCGCCGGAAACCTGAGCACCAATATTCGCTACGCGCTCTTTGATAGCGCCGGCACGCATATCACAACGATAGACGAATTCGCCTCGACTGACTCCACGACCAACCAACTGACTCCGGTCGTCGCGATTGAGAACAGCAACGGAACCGCAATTATTGCGTTCGAGAAAGAGGATCTGGCCGGCACTGACCAGATCGTATTTCGCCAGATCGGCGCAGACGGGGTCGCCATTGGCGGATCGGCCACCTCGATTGGCAGCGTCTCACCCGCGTCTCGGCCCAGTATCGCAATGAATGATAGCGGCAGGTTCGTAATCGGCTGGAATGAAACCATTATCGGCATCGATTCGTCCTGGATGACGGTTTTTGCGTCCGATCTCTCCCCGTTCACAACCCAGTTGGTCGCCCCGGTAGAATTCACCGACCAGCCAAACGGCAAAGTCGATATTGACGCTCAAGGCAACCTGGTGGGCGTCTGGCAAAACAACGGCTCGGGCGACTTCGATGTCTATGCTCGTCAGTTCAATGCTGAAGGCGTTGCCGTTGGCGGCAGACTACTGCTCAGTACGGACAATACCGGCGACCAGGTAACACCAGACGTTGTGATCCACGGCTCAACAGCCAGTGCGGTTTACGCCGGTGAGAGTTCTACTGACGCTGCCGGCATTGTCTTGACGAGATTTTCATTCGTACCCGTGGGTGCAGTCATCACCTTGCCAACCCCGCAGGAAACCGCTGAGAACGGCTCGGTTGTCACGCTTAGACTGGCTTTGCTGAGTCAGCCCCAAGGCGATGTAACGGTTACCGCCACAGTTTCGGACTCAAGCGAGGTTGCATTAGCGCAATCCACCCATACCTTCAATACTGCAAATTGGTCTGCTGATCTGCCGTTTCAGCTCCAACCTGTTGACGACTTGCTCACCGACGGAGATGTCCCCTATACGGTGACCTTCTCATTCACAAGCGCCGCTGATTCAAATTATGAAGCTCTGCCAGATCAAGTCTACGACTTTGTAAGCCTCGATGATGAAGTGGCGCCCGCTCCTGTCGGCCCGGTCACCGACAGTGACATCAGTCCAAACACCATCGACGAAAACAGCGCCGCGCTGACCAACGTCGGGATCACCGCAGACGCGACCGATCCGAACGCCGGCGACACTGTCACCTACTCGATCTCTAACGACCCCTCCGGGTTCTTTGAAATCAATTCAACTACCGGGGTCGTTCGTTTAGCGGCGGGCGCCAATCTCAACGCCACCTCGAACCCGCTGCACACGATTCAGGTTCAAGCGACCTCCAGCGATACCAGTACCAGCCAGACCGATTTTGATGTAACGGTGACCAGCGCACCGCAATCGATTGGTTCAATCTCCGACAGTGATCCCGCGGCCAACCAGATCGCGGAAGATGATGCCGGCAACACCGCTGTTGGTTTCACTGCGCTGGCAACTGACGCCAACTCTGCCGACTCGGTCACTTACTCGATTGTGTCCGATCCGTCCGGAGCCTTCGTGATTGACGGAGCCAGCGGCGTTGTCAGCACCAACGGCAGTCCCAACCTCAATTTTGAGAACAATCAGCAGCACGACATTAGAGTTCGTGCCACTTCAAGCGACACCAGTTTTGCAGAGCTTGACGTCACGATCGCGGTAACCGACGTCAACGAGACGCTTGGCGCGCAAACTGACGTCGATCCGTCCGGCGATCGAATCAGCGAGGCCAGTCCTGCGCTCACGCCGGTTGGTATCACCGCGTCTGCGACCGACCCTGACCCGGCCGACACGGTCAGTTACGCGATGAACTCGGATCCGTCCGGGAATTTCGAAGTCGATGCGGTTACCGGTGTCGTCCGGCTGCGTGCTGGCGCGACGCTGGATGCGCTGGCCAACCCCACCCATACCATTGTCGTTCGTGCCACCTCGACTGACCTGTCGAGCGCCGACCAGAGCTACCTGATCCAGGTGGATAGCTCAAACTCGTCAATTGGTGCCATTACTGATATCGACGGCTCAGGAAATCAGGTTGCCGAAAACGTCGCGGACGGTACCCGTGTAGGCCTCACCGCGCGCGCGGTCGATCCCGACTCGGTTGACACCGTCAGTTATTCGATCACGATAGATGCTTCGGGTTTCTTTGAAATCGATAGCGTCAATGGCATCGTGGCAGTCGCGCCGGGTGCGTCTTTGGACTATGAAAATGCCACCCAGCACACAATCCAGATTCAGGCGCTGTCATCTGACGGATCTACCTCGCTGGCAAATCCGGTCATCAATATTCTAGACGTCAATGAAGCATTGACCATCACGAGTAACGGAGGCGGCGCCAGCGCAGATATTCAGCTAGCCAATAACGAACAGAATGTCACGGTCGTGCAAGCCCAGGATCCTGAGTCGGTCGCGCCCACCTATTCCATCGCAGGCGGCGTTGATGCCGGGTTGTTTTCAATCGATGGCGGCACGGGTCAACTGACTTTTGACAGTGCTCCGGATGTCGGCTCGCCTACTGACGCCAACGGCGATAGCGTCTACGAGGTGACCGTTCAGGCAAGCGACGGACTCAATCTGGCAACCCAGTCACTGCGCGTCGGCATCGCCGTGAATCCGGCCGGGTCTCCTATCGGTGCCTTGAGTGACTCCGATGGCGCGATCAATCAAGTCAATGAGAACAGCGCCGGCAATACCCCGGTTGGCGTCACCGCCAATGCGAACGACCCCGACCTGAACGACTCGGTCAGCTATTCGATCATCTCAGACCCTTCTGCTAACTTCCAGATCGATTCGGCCAGCGGGGTGGTCAGCGTCTCGGCCACTGCCAATCTCAACTTCGAATCGGCAAGCCAGCACACCGTGCGGGTCAGAGCCACTTCTAGTGATGCCAGTTTTACTGACGCAAATTTCCTGATTTCAGTCAACAACCTGCCGGAAACGCCTGTCATCACCAGCAACGGCGGGGGCGGCCTGGCAGATATCACGCTTGCCGACGGCGACTCGTCGGTCACGACAGTGCAGGCGACCGATCCGGACAACCAAGGCATTACCTACTCAATTACCGGCGGTTCGGATGCTGCGCTTTTCACAATCGTCAGCAATACCGGCGAGCTTAGGTTTACCACCCCGCCGGATTTATCCAACCCGGGCGATTCAAACCTGAACAGCGTCTATCTGGTTAATGTCAGAGCCAGTGACGGCGCCCAGTTCGATGATCAGATAATAAGGGTCGGCGTTGGCGTCAGTCCGAACTCGCCGGATGCCGGGTGGTCCGGACCGGTAAGCCTCAACGAGGATCAGCAAATCGTGTTGAACAATGCGATGCTGTTTATCGACCCCAGTAATGCGCCCGTCCTGCGCATCGATTTATCGATCGAAGCGGGCTCTTTTTCACTCGGACAAATCAATGGCCTGACATTCATCCAGGGGAATGGCACCGCAGATAACGCAATGAGTTTCACCGGAACTCCGGCAGACGTTATAGCGGCGCTATCCCAGGTGACCTATCAACCACTTCCGAATGATACGAACAATCCGCTGGCCAGCTTCAAAGTCAGCGATGCCAATGATCCGACCAAATACGATCTGGCACTGAATCGCTTCCAGATCAGCGCAGTCAATGACGCGCCTGTAATCAACGGTTCGCTACTCACCCAGTCGGTGAATGATCAGCCCGTCGTGATTAACACGGACATTCTTAGCGCGAACGACCCCGACGACCCGTCGGATACCTCACTGGTGTTCACCATTCAGAGTGTGCCCACTTCTGGCGTGTTGACGATCGACGGCTCACCACTGTCTGGTGGGCAAACCTTCGATCTATCCGATATCGCCTCAGGTCGCCTCGCCTATGTTGCGAATCAAACGACCGCAACTCAAGACACGTTCAGCATCTCCGCTGCTGATGCCTCAGGCGCAGCGAGCGTAGTCTCTTCAGTCACGATTCAACGAATTACGGTAGACGCACCATCTCTCCCTGAGCCGGACGACAACAATGGCAGCGGCTCGCAAACGGGAGAAACCGTTGGCTCGGAAACCGACGAAGGAACGTCCGAGGACAACAGCAATTCGGCCGCAGCTGACACCCCCGCCGAAATCAGCACACCGGGAAACACTTATTCGCGAACGGCTCAGGGCTCTGTAAGCGAGACAAACGCCTTAAGCGATACGCCGGGCATGCCACAGACCATCGACAAAGCACGCCTGATGACAGACCGTGGCGCCGCCCTCGCCTTTGCTGTCAGCTACGAGACTGCAACCGACGCTTCGGTCAATGTCCGCTACGAACTACCGGCTTCAGACTTGCTCGTTCAACGCGACTACCGAATCGATCAGATAGGTTTTTCCAACAGCAAGTTTCAGCGCGGACTGGCTTCACTCCAAGACGACTTTCAACTGGCCTCCAGCGCTGAACGAAGCGTCGTCGCCTCCTCTATTGCGGTCAGCTCCGGGCTTTCGATTGGCTATGTCTTGTGGTTGCTGCGAAGCGGCGCATTGCTGAGCAGTGTGCTGGCTTCCATTCCGGCCTGGCGCTCAATTGACCCACTGCCGATTCTCAGTTCAATGCCTGCGGCTGACGGTCAGGCGGGAGATGACGATTCTCTGGAATCCATGCTGGCCCGAGCTGATGAACAGCGTCAGAAAGAGGCAACTCAAACCGCCAACGCCGAGCCAACCGATTCATGAAAAAACGACTGACAACTCGCCTGCTGCTCACCTTCGGACTTGTTTCTCTGGTCTCCAGTGCAATGCTTATCGTGTTTTTTCTGGACGTGTTGCCGGATCGCAGCGCGCTCGAGAGAGAAAACCGCCTCACCACTGCCGAATTACTTTCAGCCAGCGCCATGGCATCGCTTACCGCCGGCGATCCTGATGGCTTGCAACAAATCATGGACTTTGCCCGTTTGCGGGACGAGCAACTGGTTTCGATCACGATAGAACAGACAGACGGGACAATCCTGGCGCAATCCGGCGAGTCAGGATCCACCTGGCAACCGATGGCCGGAGATACCTCAACCGATACCCAGCTCATCGTACCGCTATTCAGTGCCAGCGAAAGATGGGGTCAGGCCAAAATACAGTTTCTGCCGATTCACGGCGAGGGAATTGCGGCATTTTTCCTGGATGATCGATTTCTGGCGGTAGCGCTGTTAAGTCTCATCTGCTTTGTCGGATTCTATTATTACCTGGGCCGAATGCTACGCCATCTCGACCCCTCCAAAGCGGTTCCCGAACGGGTCAAGAGTGCACTGGATACGCTGACCGAGAGCCTGCTGCTGATCGACGCCAAAGGGCAGATTGTGCTGGCGAACAAGTCATTTGCCGATCTCGTCGACGAACCGCCCGAAACCATGCTGGGCACCGCTTCTGATCGCTTTAACTGGGTCAACCGGGAACATAACGCTATTGCGACGAACGAACTGCCATGGACAGAGACCTTACGGCACGGCCGCTCGATACTGAACACTCCTATTGCCATTAAGGACGCGTCCGGGCGACACCGTTCTTTTCTGGCCAATAGCGCGCCGATCATGGGCGACAAGAATACGGTCAATGGCGCTCTGATCAGCCTGGATGATGTCACCGAACTCGAAGCCAAGGAAGTTGAATTGCTGGCTGCAACAGCCCACGCAGAACAAGCCAATCAGGCCAAGAGTGATTTTCTGGCAAACATGAGTCACGAAATTCGCACCCCGATGAATGCCGTGCTCGGTTTTACCGAGTTGATGCGCCGGGGGCAGGTGCAAAGCGCGCTTGAAGCCAACAAATACCTCGATACGATTCACCGAAATGGTAAACACCTGCTCGGCCTGATCAATGACATTCTCGATCTGTCCAAAGTTGAAGCCGGTGAGTTTCAGGTGGAATCGATCGCTTATCCGGTCCACCAGGTTATTCACGAGGTGATCGATATTCTCCAGGTCAAGGCCACCGAGAAGAATATCGGACTGCGCTTCGAGGCGCTTTCAGAAGTCCCCGCATCAGTACACACCGATCCGGCCAGACTGCGCCAGGTACTGACCAACCTGATTGGTAACGCCATTAAGTTCACCTCGGAAGGCGAAGTGGTTGTCACGGAGCGCTACGAGATGACAGGTAATGCCGCTACTCTGTCTATCGGCGTGCGAGACTCAGGCATTGGCATTCCACAGGAGAAGCTCGCCACAATCTTTGACCCGTTCACCCAAGCGGAAAGCTCCACCACACGCCGTTTCGGTGGCACCGGACTCGGCTTGACGATCAGCCGGAAATTCGCGCGCGCCATGGGAGGCGATATCGTTGTCAGTAGTGTCTTCGGTCAGGGCAGCGAATTCTTGATCTCCCTGCCGGTCATTGAGCCGGCGGATTCCCGCCATGCAACCGAGCTGATTCCGCCCGATCAGGCCATGCAGCACACTGGCGGTCAGACCAGCGAGAGCCGAACCAGTTGGCGATTTGATCATGGCAAGGTATTGGTTGTCGACGACTCTGCCGAGAATCGACAACTCGTCAATGTTGTGCTGACCGATGCCGGCATCACCGTCACCGAGGCTGAGAATGGTCAGGAAGCGGTTGATGCGGTGCTGACCGGCGATTTCGACATCGTGTTGATGGACATGCAGATGCCAGTCATGGATGGTTACGAAGCGACCAGGCTACTGCGCCAGAAAGGCGTCACGACTACGATCATCGCGTTTACAGCCCACGCGCTTGCCGGGTTCGAAACAGAAATTCAGGACGTCGGATGCGACGGCTACCTGACCAAGCCTATCGATATCGACGTTTTGCTGGAAAGGATCTCAACAGAAATCGAGGGATCTCAGATCGAAGTCGAGAACGCGACGTCTGATTTGTTCACGGCGCCTGAAACCGAACAACTCGAAACTGGCGAACCAGACCAATTGAGTCCGTTACGCTCCCGGCTGGAGACGCAACCCCGTCTTCACCCGATCATTCAGAGCTTCGTCGATCAGCTCCCGGATCGCATTACGCAGATGCAAACCGAGTTGCTGGACGAACAACTGGAATCACTTGCCGGTTCTGCGCACTGGCTGAAAGGTTCCGCCGGTTCGGTGGGTTTTGATACGTTCACTGAGCCCAGCCGCACCCTTGAAGAAGCAGCAAAAGCAGGCGATTTGAGCACTTGCCAGCTTGCCATGGCCGATCTCATCAGCCAGGCCGATCGAATTGTCGGTCCGTCAACATCAGAAACTCCCAACCGTAACAATCAGCTCCTCACCGAGGCAGATTCATGAGTACACCCGACAACCAACCCACCAAAGGCACTGAGGTTGATCCGATCGAACAGTCGTTAGCGACCAGTGCAAGAGTCATGATGGTTGATGACGAGCCGATTCTGATTGAACTGGTCAGAGCGTTTTTGGAAGAAGCCGGCTACCTGGACTTCATCGGGGTTTCCGATCCGACCGAGGCCATACCAACGCTACAAGACCAGAAGCCCGATGTCCTGCTGCTGGATCTGATGATGCCAAAAGTCAACGGTTTTCAGATTCTTGAGCAGGTCAAGGCCGACGCTGAAACCCGGATGCTGCCGGTTATCGTGATGACTTCGGCCAGTGACGCCGATACGAAGCTGAAGGTTCTGGAAATGGGCGCCACAGATTTTCTGGAAAAACCGGTGGATCCAAGTGAGCTGGTACTCAGGTTGCGCAATACGCTTGCGTTCAAGGCACATCGCGACCGCCTCACCTACTTTGACGGATTGACCAATCTGCCCAATCGCCGGCTGTTCATGAACCAGTTTGAATCGGCAATCAGCCGCAGTAAACGCTCCAACAAGATGTGCGCGTTCCTTCAAATCGAATTGAACGGCGTCAAGAAGATCAACGCGCTGGTCGGCCGACGGGTTGGCGACCAGGTGGTTCAAACCATCTCAGCGCGTATTCAATCGTGCATCAAATCGGTTGAATCTCGCGGCACCGAGCAAATCAAGTACTCTCTTGCCCGGTTCGGTAGCGACGAGTTTGCCTTGTTGATGCAAGGCCTGGACAATATTGATCAGGCCGCTGAGGTTGCGCGAAAGATTAACCGGGTCGTAGAACCTTTTATTCCGCACGAAGGGGTGGAGCTTCGCGTGAATTCGGCAATCGGAATCTCCGCCTGCCCAATGGACAGCGATAATTCTGACGCCTTGCTACAAGGCGCGCAGGCTGCTCTGTCAAGTGCCCGCGACAAGGGTATTCACAGCTATGCGTTCTTCTCCAGCGAGCTAAACCAGAAAGCCCTGCAACAGCTCAATATGGAACGCGACTTACGCAAAGCCCTTAATCGGGACGAATTCGTGCTGTACTACCAGCCCAAGGTAGATATCAGCGAGGAACGCATTTGTGGCGCCGAGGCCCTGATCCGCTGGGTCCACCCCGTACACGGCCTGATACCCCCAGGTCAGTTCATTCCAATGGCTGAAGAGCTCGGACTGATCGTCGATATTGGCACCTGGGTACTCAAGCAGGCGTGCATCGATGCTGCCGCCTGGCGGGATGAAGGCATTACCGATTGCACGGTGGCCGTCAATATTTCGGCGCCACACTTTTCAAATGGCAGGCTATTGCAAGACGTGCAGGAAGCGTTGAGTGAGACCGGCCTGAGTCCCAGCATGCTGACGATCGAGCTGACTGAGTCAATGATGATGGATCACTCCGATGACACGGTCTTGACTCTCGATAGCCTCAAGACCCTGGGAATTCGAACCGCCATCGACGATTTCGGCACCGGTTATTCATCATTGAGCAACCTCAAACGGATGCGCCTGGATGAGCTCAAAATCGACCAGTCGTTTGTTTCAGGAATTCCGGAAGATACCGATAGTTGCGCGATCGTCAGAGCGGTACTGGCGATGTCACGCAGCCTCGGTTTTGAGATCACTGCCGAAGGTGTTGAACAAGAGGAGCAACTTGAGTTTCTGCGCTCGTTCAATTGTGATGTCTACCAGGGATTCCTCTGTAGCCAGCCGATCCCGGCGCCCAATTTCGTCAACCTGCTGCGTCAGCAGTATGTGCCCAGAGGGGTTGAAGTCAACGAAGGCGCAGACTAAACCAGCGCCGGGTGAACCCCCGGCACTTGGACGACGACTCAGTTAACGGTATTGTGTAGCTGCTCTTTGAGCAGTCCCGTTTCCTGTTGCTGACGTCCCTGATGATACGACCCGCTCTTAAACTGATTCTCTGCTCGACCGTAAGCGCCCTTATCGGGCTTGCTGGCACTGGCTATACGCCCACGGCCTTCGCCCAGAATAACGCAAGACCCCAGATTCAAATCGAACTGGGTGCCCACGCCGGACCAGTCCGGCGGATTGCGGTATCCGTGCGCAAAGGCATTGTCCTGACCGCCTCGGACGACAAAACAGCCCGAATCTGGGATCTGGCCACCGGGCAACTCAAGCAAATCCTGCGACCGGCCATTGGGGCCGGCGAAATCGGGCGGATGTACGGGGCGGCCATCCACCCGAGCGCCAATCTGGTTGCCGTCGCCGGCACCACCAGCACCGGGCGCAGCGGCCACCAGATCTATCTGTTCTCAGTCGTAACCGGACAGCTCGTTGATACATTCGATGCCCGCGCCGGTGATATCAAAAAACTGGCCTATACGCCCGATGGCAAGCTGTTGATCGCCACTTATGCTGGCGACAACGGCGTCCGGGCATTTGATTCATCGGGCAATATGGTTTTCGAGCAAAAGTTTGCCGCGAAGAGCTACGGTCTTGACGTTTCAAAAAACGGCCTGGTTGCCGTCAGCTCGCTGGATGGCAGCATTCACCTGTTTGAGTATCGGCAAAGCCGGCTGCGCCTGCTGCGTACCCTGAAAGGCAGCGGCCGCAATCCGGTCGGGGTTTCTTTCTCCCCCACCGGAGATCGACTGGCGGTCGGGTATTTCCAGGCCAATGACCGGGACGGTCGCCCGGAAATTCTCGACATTCAGTCCGGTCGCTCGCTGCGCCGCCTGGACATGCCCTCCCGCAAAGAGGGCAATCTGATGTCGATCGCCTTCTCACCGGATGGCCAGCGGGTCATCGCGGCCGGCACGGCTTACGAGTCCAGCCGCAAGTTTCAGGCCTACGAATATGATGCCGCCACCGGGCGACTGCTTCGTGAACAACTGCTTGGAACCAATTCCATTGTCGATCTGGTTGCGATTGATGGCGCACGACTGGCTTACGCCAGCTACGACGGTTCCTGGGGCACGATTGACTCCGGTCGCGGCGGGGTACGTTCTACCGGCGGCAACCTGGCAGATTTACGCGGGCCGTCAAACCTGTTGATCACCAGCGGCTCGCGACGAGTCGGCTTCAACTTCGATTTCGACCGGACGCCCGCCTGGTTCGATTTTGAAAAACGGGTGCTCACGATCGGCAAAGCACCGCCGGAACTCAAACCCGCAAACATCAAGAGCGGCTTCTTTTCCAAACCGGTCTGGGAAAATGAGACCAAGGCCGAAATCAACGGCGCCAAGATCAAGATGGCGCGCGACGAAGTGGGCCGGTCACTCGCTTCCTTCTCCGCAAACGACGACGCCGTATTTGGTACCAGCAAGGCGCTGTACCGAATTGCCGACAGCGGCGCCATCCGCTGGCGGATTCCCCTCGCCTCCGAGGCCCGGGCGGTCAATATCACGGGAGACGACCAAACCATTGTGACGGCCATGTCTGACGGCACGATTCGCTGGTGGCGCAGCTCGGACGGCAAGGCCTTGATGGCTTTGATGCCGCAACGCAACGGCCAATGGGTGATTTGGACGCCAACCGGGCAGTTTGACGCCAGCGCCGGCGCTGACCGAAATGTCGGCTGGAGTGTTAACCGCCAGGATGCGCCGGTCGCCGACTTTTTCTCGCTGAATCGGTTCCGAAACCAGTTCGCCGACGCCGAAACCATCGATGCGGTACTGGGCTCGCAGATCAAACAACGCAAAGTGGTCCAGTCAACCACCCAGGAGCCCCCCAAAACTATCCCGAAACTGCCTCCAGTTGCCGAGATCAAACCGGTCCGGCCCAGCCGCCCGGACAGTATTGAAGCCATTAAGTTTCCGCCGGTGCTCAGCGCAGTCGGACTGACCACACTGGAAGCGTCCGGCCAGGTCTTGCAGATTCCTTTCGTGATTCGGGCTTCGGGCAAAGCGACGGTCGAACTCAGAATCAACGGACGCCCGGCGCCGCAGGCAAAAGTAAGGATGCCGCAACGCTTTGATGGCAACAGCGAAGCCCTGGCAACCGTCGCCGCGCCGGAGCCAGGCTCCTTAATCCAGTTGATCGGCCGTGATGAATACGGTGTTTCGGAGCCGCTGGGCTTTCAGCTCGCCGAACGCCCAAATATCGTGAACACCGCCGCGCTGCAATCAGTCCCAACTGTTGCCGCGCCGGAGCCGGTCGCCCCGACGGTTCAAGCTGCTCCCCCTGCGCCGCCACCGGCGCCGATACCGCCGCCAGTGGCAACCGCACCGCCCAAAGCAGCCGGACCTGCCGGCCCGCGTCTGTTTGTTCTGTCCATCGGCATCAGCGACTACAGCAAACCCGAGTATCAGCTTGGTCTTGCCGCCAAAGATTCCCGCGACTTTGTCGCTGCGGTCGAGAGCCAGAAAGGTCGGTATTACTCCGACGTCATTGCCCGGTCCATCACCAATGACCAGGCGACCAAGCCCAATGTCATGTCCTCACTCGCCTGGCTAAGCCAGAGCGTTGGCCCCAATGATGTCGGTATGTTGTTCATAGCCGGGCACGGCATTAACGCGCCGGACGGCCAGTATTACTTCATGCCCTATGAAGGCGATCATCTGAAACTGGCGGCCAGCAGCGTGCCGGAGGCTTCGATCCGAAACACCCTGGGTAGCATGCGCGGCAAAGCCCTGTTCTTTGTGGACACCTGTTATGCCGGCAACGCGCTCGGCAATTTCCAGACCGCAAGTCGCGAACTGGCCCGCCTGGCCAACAACCTGGCGGCGGCCGAAAACGGCGTGATCGTTTTTGCATCCAGTTCCGGCCGGCAACTATCGGAAGAAAACGATGCCTGGGGTAACGGCGCGTTTACCAAGGCCCTCATTGAGGGGCTGGGCGGCCGGGCCGACCTGACCCGGACGGGCCGGATCACCTACAAAGGCCTGGACTTCTTTATCTCGGAAGAAGTCAGCAAACTGACTGAAGGACGCCAGACGCCGGTCACGATAGCGCCGGTCGGCATACCTGATTTCGCGATCGCCCGGCTCACAACAACCTGATGCTCAACAAGCCGGTCACTCTGACCGGCTTGTGATATCAGGCGTTGGCATTCCTGATCGCATCCAGCAACGGACGCAGCGGGCCGATGTCATAACCGGCGCCGGCGGCGGTTGCCACCAGCGCATCACTGGTAAGTTTCGGCGCCTGGCTCATTGCCCAGATACTCGTTGAACGCATGCCGGAGCGGCAATAGGCAAATACCGGCCCCGGCTGCGAAGCCAGCGCCTCGGCAAAAGCCTGGACATCCTGTGCGGTCTGTTGGCCAGCGGTGAATGGCAGATCAACAAAAACAAGGCCAGCCTGCTCGGCTGCCGCTTTTATCAGAGCGGTTTCCGGCTGATCTGCCGCCTCGCCATCCGGACGGTTGTTGATAATGGTCTTGAAGCCGGCTTGCGAAACTTCGCTGACATCGAGCGGCGTGATCTGAGCGCTCACACTGATGGCGTCAGTCAGTCGGTTTATTTTCATCTACTTCTCCTTCGTCGGCCCTTATTGGAACATATCCGCGCCTTTCAACTGGCGAAAGACTCGCCGGGTGAAAGGCGCGGCGCTGGTCTATTGGCCTTAGAAGTGCATGAAATCCACCAGACTTAGGCTGCCATCACTAAACAGGACGCGGTCGGTCATTGAAATGCCGGTGAACTGACCATCGTTGTCATGTTTGGTACAAGCAAAGCGGATATCAGCGGTTTCGCGTCCTTCGACCCGAATCCGGAAACACAGCTTGAACGCGTATTGATCTTCCGAGTCGACAGTCGGCAGAATCATTGCCTGGGTACGACGACTCTGTTCGCGTTCGTCACGGCAGTCGCCGCAGCCAGCGTTCGGCTCCAGCAATTGCCATTCGCCCAGCGGCCTCAGGCCCAATATGATGTTGTCATTGTCAGACCAGCTCACCGGACCACCGGTAATCGCAATAGCCCGACCCACTGTTTCATCATTAACCCGCGTAAGCTGGACGGAAGAAGATCCGCCCGAACTCTGGTAGTTGCCGAGAACCGTCAGATCCGGGCGGGTTTCAGTGGCTCCCTGCCCACCTCTAACGCGGGTGATATGGCTGATCACTCCCTGCCCCGGCTGCGCCCGTACCTCGACTGAAGCAGTCAGCCCCAGCGGGCCGGTGCTTTCCTGCCGGCTCGCACCATTCGCAGCGAATGCAGCGTTCGCTGATTCAAACGCGGTACGCAGTTGCAGCCCGGTGATGAAGTTCGCCTCGGTTTCGCCAAACGGCAAATTAGGAAACGGTGCTTTCGTCGTGGCAATCGAGCGGCGCCCTTCCGCGCCACCTTGATCGGTCTCTTTGCCGTTGACGCCAAGATACCGGATGCCGTCGATCTGGCAGGTTTCCCGGAAAGTTCCGCGTCGTTCGTAGGTGAATTCATCCGCCGCATTAAGACGCCAGATTGCGCCGATGTCAGTCGCCAGGTTTACCCGGCTTGCGCCAGAGATACCGCGGCCGACTTTGGCGACATCAACCGTCTGGTTGGTAATTTGCCCGGCCGAGCCCACTCCACAGGCATTGAACCGAGTCGGCTCTTGGACGAAATCGAGCAGATCTTCTGTCCACCGGTACACATTGCCTGACTCACAGGCGACGGCCTCGGCGCGGGCAAGCCAGCAGATCTTTTCAGGTATATCGATCGCCTGAACCGTATTCAGCGCAAAACGACGTGGGAAATCTGTCTGACCACGCCCATCAATCTCAGTACTGGCATTAAATGCCTGGTCGGGATTCAGCCAGAAGACTTTTCCATCACTGTTAAGCGCAACCACGCTGCTGGTGGCCTCGGCGACAATCTGAACCACCCGGCCTGGCACATCTAGCTGGCGGCCGGCCGCCTGCGCGCCCTCAAGCCAGGTCGTGACCTTGCCCTGGCGGGTCAAACCATAAAGGCGACGCGGTCCACGATAAGGCAGGACAACCGGATTCCCCGGGGCTGGTCCGTAGGCCGACTCAAACCCTGGCGGCGCATATTTGTCATAAACAACCGATGACAAACGCGCTGGTGCCGACATATTGATTTGCTGAGGAGCTCCCCAGCGCTCCTGAAACGACCCCTCTGCCGCAGCCGGGCGAACGGCTCTGAGCAGACCATTTGGCAATAGATACAGGAATGCGGGCGGCACACCGGCTGAGTTGTCCAGGAAGACGCGGGCGCCCGGGCTGGGGGTGAAACTGGCCACGCGGGGATTACTGATTCCCGGCACGGTGACCGGAATCCGGCGCAACTGCAATTCCTGCAGGCGACGAGTCAATACATCATCAACCAGTTGAAAGTTCTCAAGCTGCTCCTGACCGGTCACTTCGTAGACACGCAGAGGATCAATATAAACAAACTCGCTGCGGTCGCGGGTCAGCGCAATGACTTCTCCGCGGGAACCGACTTTTACCTCGACAAATTCACCGTCAACTCTCACTTCATCGGTTTCAGCGGTAATGAATCGCAATTGGTCGCCAAATGGCGCAGTCATACCGCGCTTGAGGGTCAGGCGACCCGATGAATCGAGCGAAACGGTTTGCTGAACATTCGTGGCGCGCAATAATGGAATGCAAACACCGTTCGGAAAAGCGCAAGAGCGATAGGCTTTGTTGGAAGCAATACGGTAGACCGCCACAAACGCCCGCTTGCTGGCTAATGACTGATCGCCAGCCGATTGGCTCGCCTGACTGGTCGCTACCGTCTTGGCCCGCCAGAGGGTTTCGTAGGTATAACCGATGTCGGCAGTATCCGGCCCGCAGCCGCTGGCAGTGGAACCGCTGGCGATGGAGCATCCGTTTGAATCAACCAGATCAAGCTTGCCATCGCTGAGATCGCGGGCAAGCTGTTCGGAAACCGTCAGGGCTGGCGTGGGGTCATCAGCCAGAAAAGTACCGGCCAGCACCGCCAGTCCGGCGTTTGCAGCACCATAGCGGCCCCGGTTGTTATCCGTGAGCGTACCGGGCGAATCAACATTCTGATCATTGAGAATTACTGGCAAGCCGGTGATTTCGAACCGCCCGCCCGCATCAGAGGATCGGTAAACCCCAGGCAACTGATCCGCCAGAATACTGGCCACCTGCCGATTGGAGTCGTCAATACCTTTAGTGACCACCTTGGTGTTCACGCCACCAGGGCCGATTGACGCCTCGCCTTCCTGAAACGCTGTCAGCCGCACCGCCGCTTCGGTATACGGCGTTACGCCGATGAAGCCCCGGGTCGCATTGGAAACTCTTACCCGCAACTCCCGGCCCGGCCCAAACGGCACGAACGCTTTTTTAGCTTCGTCAAAATAGGTCGCGTCAGCGCCCCCGACAAACGCGACCTCTAACGGCGCCTCTGGACTACACGGGGTCAGCGTAACCATGCCTTTCTCGTTGTCGGTCACCCCTTCGCCGAGGACTTTGCCGCTGACCGGGTCCCGGACGATGACTTTGGTATTGCGAAACTGCCCAAGACTGCCACCGGCACCAATGCCGCCACCGCCGTCGCCGCCATCACCGGCGCCATCACCGCCCTCGCCTTCCGTGCCGTTCTGGTCCGTGGGGCCATTGCCGATGAAACCCGATTTGACGTCAATCTCGCAGTTCTCATTACTGCCGCCACCGGCAACTTCAGTGCCACCGCCACCGCCGCCACAGGCAGCGAGAAGCACACTTAACAGGGCGGGCATCCAGAGTCTGGAGCAGATCGACGGAGCTAACTGGGGCATATCATTCCTCGTATTACCGGCTCGGGTGAGCCATCTTCTTTTGAGCCCAAATTCTCTGCCAGGAATACCCGGTTGAACATCCCCGGATCCCGTCAGAATGGCTGCTAAATCAGTGCTTAGCGGTCATTTCTCACACTTGGGTCACCAAACCGAATCAACATTCATTAAAGAATGTTAAATTTTAGCCATCACTTAAAGCAGGCGCAGTACACTCGAATTATCGTATTACGGAAATAAACAGATGAGTACCGGCAATTGGGTATTTTTGCGGGTCAATTAAACGCCTACAGTGCGCTCCTAGCAACAAAAATGAGAAGTTTGGGACACCTTTATTGACTAACCGCCCAAGTGTTTAACTCTAACGGGTTGATCCATTTTGCAGTTATTGCCAACTGTAAAACACCGCTTTAAAGTTCATTTCGTAGTCAGCCAGTCAAGCAGCATCACCTGGCGGGTCTCATCAGCAGCCAAGTCCAGCCAGGCCATTAGCACCGGGGGATTCAAGTCAGCCAGATCAGATCGGAACATCAGGTCGATTCACATTAATTCGGTCAGATTGAAATTTTTTTTACTTTTCTTTGAACCAACCCTTGAGTAGCCCCGACAAAAGATCCAAGAGCGATCGATACAGCCCACCGGGCAACACCGAAAACTCTCCAGATCAACACCAGGTTTCTTAAGTTTTATTTTTTCTCACACCACACTTAATCAGTCCAAAGGAGCATCACATGAAAGTTTCTTCAATCATCCTCGCCGCCGCCATCACCGGTGTTTTCGCTTCTACCGCCATGGCTCAGAAGTCAGACGTTAACCTGAAAAACGCTTCACAGATCCAGGCTGGCGCATTGAACAAGCAGCGCGCTGACATCGGTAACGCTTCAGGCAAGGGCTCCAAGTCTAAAGTCCGCGCCAAGAACATCAGCCAAATCCAGGCTGGCGCATTGAACTCGCAGCGTCTTGACATCGGTAACGCAGCAAAAGGCGGCAAGTCTAACGTTAACGCCAAGAATGTTAGCCAGATCCAGGCCGGCGCTCTGAACAAGCAGAAGCTCGCCATCGGTAACGCTAAAGGCAAGGGTGCTAAGAGCAAGGTTCGTGTAAAGAACGTTTCTCAGATCCAGGCAGGCGCTCTGAACAAGCAGACCATGAACGTCGGTAACGCCAAGAAGTAAATCCCTGTTACTGTAGTTCTCAGAGGCCGACCTGGCGGGATCCCCGGCAAGGCGGCCTCTTTTTTTATTACTAAGGAATCGAGCCATGAATACTCAGATCAAATCGCTCAGTTCACAAATGCTGTGGTCGTTTATCGCCATCGGCGTGGCAACCGCCTTCAGCTACACATCGCCGGCTGGCGCGGCACAGTCTCAAGCCTACGACTTAGGCCCTGGCCTTGCAGCCAAGCTGGCCAAGGAAAAGATTAAACAACGCGGTCCGCGCCGACGCAGTTCGGACTATGGAAGCCGAAATTCAGGTAATGGTGCTGGTGACGGCGCTTGTGGCCAGGTAGATATCGGCAACTCCAATAGCGGTGGTGGCCGGCAAACAGCCGCCCAAAGATTCCGCGAACGCAACAGAACAGTCATTGTTACCGGTCCGGTTATTAACGCGGCTCGCTGCCGTTAAACCGTCCTCAGAGCAACCACAAAGACCCTTTTCAGGTAGCTTTCCATGTCTCCCAAGCCCAATCAATCGAAATCCATTCGTCGCCCGGAGCGTTTTTTGCGCCGTGCGTTACTTTCGCTCACCTGTCTTGCTGTTCTTGGCGGTTGTGCGACGGCTAATGAACTGACCGACTACGACGAAACGGTACGCGCGAAAGCGAAAGTTCAGCGCAATCCCAAAGATTTACCCAGTTTGAATTCAACCGGGTTTAAGTCGGCGCTGCGGTGCATGGACTACCTGATGATCAGCTATGGGGTTAAGAACCTCTCAATTCTCGTAGAAGACATCACGGATGCCACCCGCAAAGTCAGTGCGGGGCCAAAAGACATGATTATTTCGGCGGTTTCGCAGATGTCGCGACGCAGCCGTGCCATTCAGTTGGTTGCCTACAGTATTAACGACCAGACGCTGGGCGCGATTATCGGCCTGGGCACTCGTGATCGCTTAATAGAAAACGCCCCGGATTTCACAATCCGCGGCTCGGTTTCACAATTTGACGACTCGGTCGTCAAGAAGCAAGGCGAAGCCGGCCTTAACATCGGCGCCGTCACCCTGGGCGGCGCACTGCAGGGCTCGGCCGATATTCTCGGCCTGGACTTGAGCGTCATTGAGACCACTTCACTGTTGTTGGTCCCAGGCGCTACCTCAACCAACTCCATGCAGGTTGTCAACAAGGGTGGCGGCGGCGACGGAGAGGTCAACACCCGTAAACTGGGATTGAACTTCAACTTCGTGCTGGCAGAGAGCGAGGGACGGTCGCAGGCCCTGCGTACACTCATCGAGCTGGCAACCATTGAGCTGATCGGCAAACTCACCAAGATTCCGTACTGGACCTGTCTTGGCGCGCCAGCCGAATCCAATGAAGTGGCGTTTGAAATCTCTGACTGGTGGGAGACCCTGGCTGGCGATATCGAATCCCTGGTGGCCTATTTCCAGCAGCAGATGATTGCCCGTGGCCTGTATGAAGGCGCTATCAACGGCATTATCGATGATTCGCTGATCCACTCGGTTACTGTCTACAAGCAGGCAATGGGCCTGACGCCGGATGAATCGCTCAATTTGGAGTTTTTCAAGCAATACCTGGCAACCGACCATGTTGCGACCGAAAAAGTGGCGCTCGACATCAAAGCCGGTAATCCCGGGCCTGCGCCGGCCGTAGCAGCATCAGGCGACGAGAAAAATGCAGCTGTTGTTGCGGCAGTCGGTGCAGCAGGAGCCGCCAGCGGCGCCCAGGCGACATCGGCCGAGCCAGTCTTCGTCTACGTGTCAGGGGTACAAGGCCCCCAGACAGTGCATCGTCCTGGCCAGCCTTTCGCTGTGGATGTCGCGGTAGATCAAGACACTAATCTGTATTGCTACCTGGTCGACGAGAACAAGGCTGTCAATCAGTTCTTCCCCAACGCTCTGCAGCCGCAACCGCTGGTCAGAGCCGGCACAAGAATGCAGTTTCCTGGAGAGTTCCCGTTCAACCTGGTGACAAGCCGACGGGGCATCACCGAAACAGTGGCCTGTTACGGCTCTCCAAAAGCACTGGGCGCGGAGCCGCTGAAAGGCCTGAAAACCGTCCCAACCACAGAAGCGCTGACGAATGCGTTCTCCCGTGCCGCTGGCACCAACATCGGTTCAGGAGTCTATGATGTCGTTACTCAATAAATCAGCTTTTGCGGTGGCCATATGCCTGGCCACCGGTGCAGGCTTCGCCGGAATCAAAGAAGTCACGATGAAAACCGAGCCGACCAAGGTTCCGACCATGGCCAGAGTGGACAAGGATTCAGCCAACAGCGGTACTTTTTCCTGTTATCAGGAAGGTCGTCTGATCTTTCAGTCTAAAAATCTGGGAAACTCTACGAAAACCAAGGGAGACGAGGCCAGCCTTGTTTTGATGGATAAAAGAAAATCCATCAGCCTGATGGATTTCAAGAACGGTTTGTGCATCTTTGAGCAGGCGCACGACAAAACTGACGCCAAGAAAGACGCGAAGAAAAATGCCAAGTAAACGGACCCGCTCGATCAGCCTGGCGAATCCATCCCGCCGGTGGGCGCTTGCTGCGCCCTCGCTGATCGCGCTGTTCGCCATGGGGCACTCTCCGGCCGCCAATGCGGCCAAATCGGGGCTTGAGACCCGAAAGCCGTCGATTGCCGACTTTGACCGCATTTGGGTCAACGTCCCGGCCGACTTCAAAATCGAGCCGGCTGATTCCGCATCCATTTCCCTGACGGCCGAGCCTAAAGTCCTTGATGCGATCCGCGTGACTTCAGCCAATGGCGAGTTACGAATCGAGACCAGCGGTTCATTCAAGACACAGAAATCCGTGACGATCACGATCGGCGCCCGAAGTGTTTCGGCGCTCTCGTCCAGTGGCTCAAGCGATGTCACGATCACCGGGGCTTATGCTCCGTCGCTCGAACTACTGGCGCACGATGCCAGTAGCGTCACGCTCGATAAATTGAACCTTGTCCGCTTAACAACCGACTTAAGTGGGAGCAGCGAGATACAAGCCTCCGGGGTTGTTTCCGAATTGAGTCTCGCCGCCTCCGACGCCAGCAGCTTTGAGGGCAGCAGTCTGACCACTGAGACTGCAAAAATCGAAGTCAGCGGCGCCAGTGAGGCAAGCCTTGAAGTCAAGAAGGCTTTAGTAGTCAAGATTAAAGATGCAGCCAGTGTGTATTACGCTGGTGAGCCAACCATTGAACAAAGCGTATCGTTTGCAGGCACGCTTGAACCGCAATAGCAATCAACCAGAAATCAGTCGCCGGGAGGCCAACATGTTCAGTCGCACGCACCAACACTCAACATCCAGGCAAGCGCTGAAACTTAGCGTACTTGCCGCCGCAATCTTAACCAGTAGCGCCGTTTACGCACAATCTACCGTTGACTTGAAATCAGTCAACCAGGTTCAGGCAGGCGCGCTGAACAAACAGCGCCTGGATGCCGGCAATACCAGCGGCGCAGGCAATTCCAATGTCACCAGCACTTCTATCAATCAGATTCAGGCTGGCGCACTTCAGTCACAGACACTGAAAATCGGCAACGCAGAAGGCGGCGCAGCCAGTTCAAGTGTGCGAACCGGGCCAATCAACCAGATTCAGGCCGGCGCACTCAACAGCCAGACAGCCGAAATCGGTAACGCCAAGAACGGCGGACGCTCAAGCGTCACCACTGGCACGGTTAACCAGATCCAGGCTGGCGCCCTAAACCGCCAGGTCGGCAAAGTCGGCAATGCCGAAAGCGGCGGAACCAGCAATGTCAACCTTGGCGCGCTGAATCAGATTCAGGCCGGTGCACTTAACAACCAGGCGGCCAATATTGGTAACGCTTCCAACGGTGGCAAGAGTAATGTCAACGTCGGCGCCGCGACTCAAGTCCAGGCTGGTGCCTTGAATAACCAGACGATGGATATCGGTAACGCCAAAGGCGGCTCAACAAACGTCAGCGTTGGGGCTGCTTCGCAGGTACAGGCGGGAGTGCTCAACAACCAGCAAATGGAGATCGGTAATTCTCGCGGTGGCAAGTCCAATGTTCGAGTCGGGGCTGCCACTCAGGTGCAGGCCGGTGCCTTCAACAATCAGCGCCTGAAAATCGGCAACGCCCGCGGTGCCAGCACCAATGTCAATGTTGGTTCGGTTACTCAGGTCCAGGGCGGCGCGTTTAACAACGGCGAAGTCGAGATCGGCAACGGTGGCGGCAGCGTATCGGTCGGAGCGGTTATCCAGCTTCAGCCAGGCGTGTTCGGCAATGACAAAATTCGTATCGGCAACTAGGCCGGCGCTGATCCAACCCATTGATTAAATTTAAATACTGATTCGGAGTTTCAAGATGAAAACAGCCATCATTGCAGCAAGTATTGCCTTGGTAGGCATGTCCTCTGCTCACGCACAAGTCACGTTTTTCCAGAAGCCGCCTTCTGCCGCTGAATTGCGTCAAGCCCTGATGGGTGGCGCGGCACCGCAAACCGTCGCGCCCGCCCGCCCCCAGGCAATTGCTCCGGCACGACCTGCCGGTGTTCGCACCCGGGGCATTGTGTGGAGTGGTGGTGGTAATACCCCGGTTCAGAAACCCGCACCGGCTCCGGCAGTGCAAAGCGCGGCAGCGCCGGTCACGGCACCTGTTTATTCCAATCCGCAACAGCAGGCTCAGTCTTACCAGCAGAAGCAGGCTTCTGCGGCCGGGCCGGCAGCAGGCATGCCGATCACCTTCTCAAGCGGCAGCAGCCGCCTGGCAGCCGGCTCGATCGGCTTCATTCAGACCGTTGCTGAAATGCTCAGCGGCGATCCCAGCCTGCGCCTGCTGATCGAAGGTCACACTGACTCTGTTGGCAGCTACAAGCGCAACATGGTGTTGTCCTGGGAGCGAGCCATGGGGGTTTACCGGGTGCTGGTCGAGCAGTACGGGATTGACCCGGCCCGCCTGCAACCAAGCGGTCTGGGGCCGACAGAACCCATGCCTGGCCTGGCCCCGAATGACGGCAACAACCGTCGGGTGCAGTTCCGCCTGATGGGGTAAAAGCCCGGCAATCAGCAAGTACAAAAAAGCGGCTCTTCACGAAGAGCCGCTTTTTTGTTGGTCTTGTAGAGTCAGCTAGGCATCAAGACGGCCCATGACTGCTTCAATAGCCTCGTTCACCGACTGCGGAGCGTCCAGTTGAGTGAAATGGCCGATATCCGGAACCACCTGAATACTGGCGTGCGGCACCGACCGTCGCACAAGATCAAGATACGGTGTGGACTCCCCTGGTTTCAGACAGAAACGCTCTCGTTCGGGCGTGACCCTGGAACTTTGCACGACTGCGAGCGGAATCTTCAGTTGCTCAAGAACGGCCTGCATACGACCGGCATCCCAGCAGGCCATGTTGCTGATCAGTTCACAGAAGACTTTATACGGTACCGCTCCGGCGCGCTTGACGATCAGCTCGCGATCGGCGGGATTGCTTTTTTCGGTAAACATCTTTTCGAACATCTTGTTCGCAAAGGATGCCGTATGAGCCTCGTCGCCTAACATTGCCAACATCCCGTCACGAGCGGCAATCGGATCACCCAGCCCTTGCTGGCTGCCATCGACAAAAACCAGTCCGGCAACCCTCTGCGGCGCCTGAATCGCTGCGGCAGCGATCACGCGGGTGCCCATGCTGTGGCCAATCAGGACGGCGCGTCCAACTGACAGCTCATGGAGTAAGACAACCACATCAGCGGCCAGCGTTTCCATATCGTACGGGCCGGGCAGACTGGCCGACTGCCCGTGACCACGCAAATCGACACTCAGACAGCGGTAGCGCGTCGATAAGGCGTCGATCTGGTGTTTCCAATCTGAGTTGGCACAGGTAAGCCCATGGACGAAGACAAGCCATTCGCCCTGGTTTCCGTCAATCTGGTGATGAATCATGCTGGTTAATCGCCTGAGGAAAAACTGCATGATGACAGAACCCGGGAGGGTTCGGCATATTCAGTTTCCGCAGCGGCCTTTGGCGTCAGGCAGGAAGCAGAAATCGCCAACCAGAGACGAACGCTCCCACGGCACCTGCGCATTGCGGGTAGCCCGCATCACTGAAATGCGAACCCGCTTGAACAGGGATTCAACCGGGATACCCGGCCGCCGCAACTGGGAAGCGAGCGCCTGGGTGAAAATACTGTTACGCGAGCCGGCACCGTCGGCTGCCAGCGACCCCGGCGAGGTGGAATAAGCCACCATCGTGCCACGGGGGGCCTCTTCAGGGGCAAACCCGGCCTCCAGGTCATCGCCAAGGCCACGGGTACGGCTACCCGCCCGATCCAGAAACACGGTCGGGTCTGTTCGGCAGGCGTCGACGATAACAAAATTGACACCCATTTCCTGCGCCGAGAGGCTTTGCACGACATCGGACAAATGCATTGCGGAGCGTTTGATCTGGGATTCAGTGGTGATGCTCAGATCGACCGGCACCAGGAAATTCTGCCCCTGATATTGCGTGCCATGACCGGCAAAATAGAAGGCCCGGACTTCGGCGTCGGTACTGCGCACCATCCATTGGCGCACACCGTCCAGCATCTGGCTCAGCGTGCCGTTTTCGAGCAGGCCAACCTCAAAACCGATCTCACGCAAGGTCTCCGCGACCAGGCGGGCATCATTGACCGGATTGCTCAGTGGCGCATCCAGGTAATCAGCATTGCCAATGACCAGTGCAGTACGCCGGCTACCGCCTTGAACGGTTGCGCGCGCCAGTAACGGCGTAAGCACACTCGTGGTGACGGCGGCCCCGGCCAGCAGAATGCTGCGCCGAGACAAGCCGTCAGACTGACCGGGTTTGCCGGGCTTTGGCGAGAGATGATTAGACGGCTTGATCATGGCACTACTGACCAATAACGTGTGTATCCAGCGAGAAAGACACCAGAACGCCGGACTGCTTCAATGCCGCTGCAACGACAGCAATGTCTGAGTCGCGATCAACGGTAAGCAGATACTCGCCTAACTGCGACGGGCCGGCTGCAATATTGGCGCCATTGGCAGACAAGGTCTCGCGTATGGTTTTTTCGGTTGTGTTTTCGTCGATGATTGCCCGGATTACCGGTGTCGGCTGCAACGTGCCAACCGTTCGGTATTCAACCGTATCAGGCTTGTCGTCAACCAACACGCCGATAGCGACGGCCTGAGCGACCAGTATTGCCGCCATGCCCATCCCGACAGCCGGAGAAAACAGCCCCGAGAAAAACCCGCTGATTTTGCTGCCCAGCCCGGTTTGCTCAACCAGTTGCGGGCGAGCTTCATCAGCCCGAACCCGTTTCAGGAGTTTGTCCCAACCAATATCGGCCGGCACCTCCGCTGCGCGTTCCTGGAGCGTCTCGGCGATCTGACGATCAAAACTGAGTGCATTGGCCAGACCCTGGTCCTGGCCGATAGCCTCATCAAACCAGACCCGGTCTTCTTCGGTCAGGGTTTCATTGAGGAACCAGGGCGTGGCTTCAGCCAACGCGTCTGAATCGCGGTTTAGTGGCGAACGGGGCGCCGCGGTGTCGATGCTTTGATTGCTCATGGCTGCCTCCTTAGTTGCCGTCGATTTTATCTTGAACGCAAGTCTTCAGGTTCTTGCGTGCATGGAACAAGCGGGTTTTGACGGTTCCCTCGGGAACCTCCTGAACACCGGCGATTTCGGAAAGCGCCATTCCCTCGAAGAAGACCAGCTGAATACACTCGCGCTGGGCTTCGTTCAGGGTTTCAATGCACTCTCTTAACAAGACATTTTCTTCCTGGGCCTCGATTTCGCCTTCGACATCGGCATTCGGGTCTTGAAGACGGTCAGCATACTCATCGACGTCTTCATGCGACTCGCCGGCTGCCCGGTACGCACTAAGGACCTTGTACTTGGCTATGCCAAGCATCCAGGTGGAGAATCGGGATTCGCCCCGAAAACGGTCCGGATGCTTCCAGACTTCATAAATGGTGTCGATCATTACGGTCTCTGCGGCCTCTTCGTTTCGCAGCCGGGACATCGCAAAGAGGAATATCCGACGGGCATACGTGTCATGGAGTTCGCGTAGTGCCGACTCGTCACCTTCCCCCATGCGTTTCAGCAGGGCTCTGGCGGCTTCGAGTGACAGTTCTGCGGGTTTCTTCATGGTGTAGGTCGCAGTGACAGTAAGGTTGGTTCACCCGAACGGGTTGGCTTGTCGGGAATTAACGGAGTCTAACGGTTCAGGTGGCTGATTTGACGGCCACCAGGAACAATTTCGATTCATCCACAGTGTAACGGTTCTTTAATTTTAAAAAACAATGGCTTAGCTGGGAATCGCCATTTCTGGCGGGATTAACCCAAATGAAGTTTCCAAACAGACCCAATCGAGTGAGGCCGTGCTCGCCGCATTGCTCCTTAAGAACTAACAACACCTCGGGGTATCGGTCTTATAACGCCGCTCCCGCAGTGCGGCTGTTCGCGGCAGGCTTGTGGCCGGCTAAAACAGAACCGGCCAGCCGGTGGGTCCGAAGAAATCTGCCCGACTAAATGATTGATTACAGCTTCCCGGTTGAAATATCGCTACACCGCCCTTATTATTAGCACTCGCCGGCAATGAGTGCCAGCCCTGCCAGATTGGGCATGTGTTTTGGTTGTCATTTTCCGGTCTGAATCCAGGTGCCCTGCCCGTACCGTACGGTCATTGGCATTTTTCTTTTTACAATCAGTAGTTTAGGAGATAACGCATGAAACTGCGTCCTCTGCATGATCGCGTGATCATCAAGCGCATGGACAACGAGCGCAAGACCGCCTCCGGCATCGTCTTGCCCGAAAATGCTGCAGAAAAGCCCGATCAGGGCGAAGTATTGGCAGTTGGTGAAGGAAAAGCAGGCGACGACGGCAAAGTCCGTCCGATGGCTGTTAAAACCGGCGACAAAGTCTTGTTCGGTAAGTACAGCGGCCAGGCCGTCAAAGTTGACGGCGACGAAGTTCTGGTAATGCGCGAAGAAGACATCATGGCGATTGTCGAAGGCTGAATCAGCGCCCGACCGTCTAAAGACTAATCACTGCAATTCAAGGAGTTTTTGAATCATGGCAGCAAAACAGGTTCTATTCCATGACGAGGCTCGCACTCGTATGGTTGAAGGCATTAACCTGCTGGCTAACGCCGTCAAGGTTACGCTTGGCCCCAAAGGCCGTAACGTCGTACTGGAGCGTAGTTTTGGCTCCCCCACCGTCACCAAGGATGGTGTTTCTGTCGCCAAGGAAATCGAACTGAAAGACAAGTTCGAGAACATGGGCGCCCAAATGGTCAAGGAAGTAGCTTCCAAGACTTCAGACCTCGCCGGTGACGGCACCACCACGGCTACCGTGCTGGCTCAGAGCATTGTTCGCGAAGGCATGAAGTACGTTGCCGCCGGCATGAACCCGATGGATCTCAAGCGCGGTATCGACAAAGCCGTCGTTGCACTGGTTGAGCAGCTCGCTGCTAACAGCAAGCCTTGCAGCACCCACAAAGAGATCGCCCAGGTTGGCTCCATTTCAGCCAACTCAGACGCAGAAATCGGTGACATCATCTCCTCGGCCATGGAAAAAGTCGGCAAGGAAGGCGTCATTACCGTTGAAGACGGCAAGTCTCTGAACAACGAACTCGACGTTGTTGAAGGCATGCAGTTCGATCGCGGTTACCTGTCTCCCTACTTCATCAACAACCCGGATCGTCAGGTTGCTGTGCTGGAAGACCCGTTCATCCTGCTGCACGACAAGAAGATCAGCAACATCCGTGATCTGCTGCCGGTACTTGAGAAAGTCGCCAAGACCAGCCGTCCGCTGTTGATTCTGTCTGAAGAAGTTGAAGGCGAAGCCCTCGCGACTCTGGTTGTCAACAACATTCGCGGCATTCTGAAGACCTGCGCCGTCAAGGCTCCGGGCTTTGGTGATCGTCGCAAGGCAATGCTCGAAGACATGGCTATTCTGACTGGCGGTACCGTCATCTCAGAAGAAACCGGTATGACGCTCGAAGCCGCTGAACTGACCGAACTCGGTGAGTGTGCCCGCATCGAAATCGGCAAAGAGAACACCACGATCATCGACGGCAAAGGCGAAACCGCTGTCATCGAGAACCGTGTCAAGGCTATTCGCGCTCAGATCGAAGAAGCGACCAGCGATTACGACCGTGAGAAACTGCAAGAGCGCGTGGCCAAGCTGGCCGGCGGTGTTGCCGTGATTCGCGTCGGTGCTGCGACCGAAGTCGAAATGAAAGAGAAGAAAGCCCGCGTTGAAGACGCTCTGCACGCAACCCGCGCCGCTGTCGAAGAAGGCATCGTGGCTGGTGGTGGTGTTGCCCTGCTGCGCGCCCGCTCGCAAATCAAGGTTGCCGGCGACAATGCTGACCAGGATGCCGGTGTCAAGATCGTGATGCGTGCGGTTGAAGAGCCTCTGCGCCAGATCGTTGCCAACTGCGGCGACGAAGCCAGTGTTGTTGTTGCCAAAGTGTTGGAAGGCGAAGGAAACTTCGGCTACAACGCAGCTAACGGCGACTACGGTGATCTGGTCGAAATGGGTGTTGTTGACCCGGCCAAGGTCTCACGTACGGCTCTGCAAAATGCTGCATCTATTGCCGGCCTGATGCTCACCACCGACGCCATGGTTGGTGAGTTGCCTGATGACAAGCCTGCCGCCGGTGGTGGCATGCCTGACATGGGTGGCATGGGTGGCATGGGCGGCATGGGCATGTAATGCCAGCCGCGATCACTGGGCCAGTGGTCCAGTAGTCTCATGCAAAAGCCCCCGTGGGAAACTACGGGGGCTTTTGTTATTACATCTTCCGATCCTGATTCGCCGTCCCAAGTCGCCCAAACCGTCCATGCAAACCGACCAGCAAACCCTCGTCATAGAAACGCCCGGCCGCGGCTCTACCGAAATCACCAACCAGGTGGCTAAAGCCGTCCGTTCAGCCCGCATTCAAACCGGTTTATGCCAGGTCTTTGTCAGACATACCAGCGCCTCGCTGATGATCACGGAAAACGCCGATCCCGGCGTCCGCGTAGACCTGGAAACCCTGTTGGCCAGATTTGCTCCCGACGGAGACCCCGAATATGAGCATGATGATGAAGGCGAAGATGACATGGCCGCTCACGCCCGATCACTGCTAACCGGCTCAAGCATCAGCGTTCCGATTGGCAACAGTCGCCTGCTACTGGGCACCTGGCAGGGAATTTACCTCTATGAGCATCGCCGCCATCCGCACCGAAGGGAATTGATCATCACGCTTATCGGATCAAGAGGCGCGCACGAGAGCCGGTAACAACACCGGGCGGCATGCCCGGCTGAACGCGGCGATGGCGCGAAGCAATCGAAGCGACGGCGCAACGCCCAGCCATTTACGCCAGGTTTCGACCTGTTCACTGCGGGCCTCTCCTACCCGGCACCAGGCGCAGAAATGTTCGCAGTTGTTAGTCACGATCTGATAGTCATTTTCGCCAATTCTTGAGCGGGCCCGGCGAACGACCTCGCGTTTACCGAAGCGCGCTGGCTGGCGCGCTTCGACCGACCAGCCCCGCCCCTCGGCGAACGCCTCAAGCGTGGTTTCCTCGACCGCACCGCGATGAAACCCCCGACACAGACCAGCATAGTGAATCACGCGTCCTGAGCCGACATAAATGCCGTGATGCGTGTAACCCCGCCGTGGGGTTATCAAATGAGCGCCAGGCAGTGGCAGAGCCGCTGACGGGGCATTCTGAGCGATTTCTTCCTGGACTGATGGGTTCATGGCTTAGGCTCCTGTTGCCATGAGTGGCCGCTCAGCCCGATCAGGTTCATCCGCTTACAATCAGGCTTCACGGTGGCCACAGCCACCCTCAGCTTTTCTCCTATTTCCTGATGAGACCCCGATGCGAGACACCTTTAATTTCAGTGCCGGTCCGGCCACGCTTCCCGAACAAGTATTGCAACAAGCAGCCGCAGAGATGCTTGATTGGCAGGGGTGCGGTCATTCCGTGATGGAAATGAGTCATCGGGGCAAGCAATATATGAGCATCCACGCACAGGCCGAGGCCGACCTGCGCGAACTCATGTCGATTCCGGCTAACTACAAGATCCTGTTTCTGCAAGGCGGCGCCACCTTGCAGTTCTCGGCGGTTCCGATGAACCTGATGCGCGAAGGCGCCGGCGCGGACTACATTCACACTGGCCAGTGGTGCAAAAAAGCGATTGCCGCTGCCAAACAGTTTGGCCCGGTCAATATTGCTGCATCCAGCGAGGCCGCCGGCTTCAATCACGTCCCCGACCCGGCAAGCTGGGATCTGAAATCAGATGCCAGCTATGTCCATATCTGCCTGAACGAGACCATTGGCGGTGTTGAATACTTCTTCACACCGCAGACCGGTGATGTACCACTGGTCGGCGATATTTCGTCGACGTTTCTTTCGCGTCCGGTGGACGTCAGTCAATATGGTGTGCTGTATGGCGGCGCGCAAAAAAACATTGGCCCGGCCGGCCTGACCATCGTCATCGTTCGGGAAGATCTGCTCGGGCTCGCCCGGCCGGGAACGCCACAACCGCTCGACTACAAAGCGAATGCGGATGCCGACTCCATGCTTAACACCCCGCCAACGTTTGCGGTTTATGTTGCCGGCCTGGTGTTTCAGTGGCTCAAGAAAAACGGTGGCCTGACCGGGATTGAAAAACTGAACCAGGAAAAAGCGGCTTTGCTGTACAAGGCCATTGACCAAAGCAGTTTCTACAACAACCCGGTCGCTCTGGAAAACCGCTCGCGCATGAATGTGCCGTTTACGCTGGCAGACTCGGCGCTTGATGAAGCCTTTCTCAAAGGAGCTGAGCAACAAAAACTGATTCAGCTCAAAGGGCACCGGTCTGTGGGTGGCATGCGGGCGTCTATTTACAACGCCATGCCGATAGCCGGGGTACAACGGCTGGTCGAGTATATGCAGGCATTCGAAAAGTCCCACGGCTAAGCGGAAGACCCCCATGACATTCAAAGTTCAGGTTCTCAACAACATCTCGAACGCCGGTCTTTCAGAACTACCGGACGATCTATACACACTCAGTGACGACGGCACCAGCCCCGATGCGGTTTTGCTGCGTTCCGCCGATATGCACAGCATGACTATCCCCGACTCGGTCCAGGCCATCGCCCGAGCCGGTGCCGGTACCAACAACATTCCGGTCGCGGCGATGAGTGAACGCGGAGTGCCGGTTTTCAATGCCCCCGGTGCAAATGCCAATGCGGTCAAAGAGCTGGTTCTGGCGGCAATGCTGATGGCGGCCCGCAACCTGCCTGACGCTCTAGCCTATGTCGAAAAACTTGACAGCCATGCATCAGACTTGGCGAGGCAGGTCGAAGACGGCAAAAAAGCCTACGGTGGCTATGAATTAAGCGGCAAGACTCTCGGCGTGATCGGACTCGGAAAGATCGGCTGTCTGGTAGCCGATGCAGCGATCGCGCTCGGTATGAAAGTGGTCGGATACGACCCGAACATCACCGTGGAAGCGGCCTGGAACCTGTCAAGCCAGGTCGTGAAAGCCAATGCAACCGCCGACCTGCTACGGCAATGTGATTTCGTCACAATCCACGTCCCGCTGATCGACGCCACCCGCAATCTGATCAACGCCCAGGCCATCGAGCACATGAAGGACTCTGCGGTTCTGCTGAACTTCTCGCGCGCCGGTGTGGTTGACGAAACAGCGACCGTCCAGGCGCTGGCCGAAAAAAGACTGGGCCGTTATGTCTGCGACTTTCCGACCGAAACCACTCTGCATCAACCTGGTCTGATCACCCTGCCTCATCTGGGTGCGTCCACCGTCGAGGCCGAAGACAATTGCGCCCGGATGGTCGCGCGGCAATTGCGGGCTTTTCTTGAGCACGGCGATGTTCGCAATACGGTGAATTTTCCTGTGGTCGAAATGCCGCGCGAGTCCAGCTATCGGCTGGCAATTTGCAATGCGAACATGCCGAACATGGTTGGCCAGATATCAACGGTAATGGCGAGCGCCAGCCTGAATATTCACAACATGATCAATAAATCGCGTGGCGAAGTCGCCTATACCCTGCTCGATGTTGACAGCCCTGTCCTGCGGCCAGTGATAGATTCGCTCTGCGCTATCGACGGCGTGCTCACGGTCCGGTATCTTCCACTACGATAATTCAAATCACGTCTATACGCAGGAGACCAACCATGAGCGGTTTTATGATTTTTGCCCTTGGCCTGATTGTCGGCTGGGTGGCATGCAAGTTTATGCCGAGTTCAGATGCCGGGCCGGCCGGCGAGCAAGCCGCCGCTGGCGCCCCGCCCGTCTTCACACCGGTAACTTCACAAGCCCCTGCCCCTGTGGCAAGCACCGCTGCCGCTGCGGAGGCTCAGCCAACAGCCAGTCGTGATGCAGTCAGCACCGAGTTACATGCCGCGCGCGGTGAAATCAATGCCAACAAAGCCGAAATCAAGCGGCTTGAGAGCGAATTGGATGCCGCCCGGCGCAACCTGCTGGCGGCCCGACACAGCGCCTCCAACCACGGCAGCACGATTGCAGCGCTGCGCGACCAGGCCAGCGTACTGCAGCGCGAGCTGAAGGCCGCCCTGGCAGCGGCCAAGCAGTAAGCCAGCCTAAGACTCTGGCTCCAGTGGCACTAACAGGCCACTGGAGGTTGCCGTGGCCAGCAATTTGCCGCTGGCGTCCCGCAAAGTGGCCTCCATTGCGGCCACTTTGCGCCCCCGCCTCACGACCCAGCCACTGGCCAGCACCTTACCCGGGCCCACGCGCTCCAGAAACCGCACGTTGATATCCAGGCTCGCGACAGTTAACACCGGCTGAGTTGTCAGGAGGACCGCATGCGCCATCGCGGCGTCCATCCAGGCGGTAATATACCCACCCTGGGCAATGCTGGCATTGGTATGACAGAACTCAGGCAGGCAACTGAATTCAAGCGTCGCCAGAGGCTTGTCATGATTCAGTTCAACGACTTGCATGCCCCCCAGGGCTTGCATCAATTCAGGATTCGGCGAAACCAACGACTGCGGATCAATCGCCATCAAACTGACTCCCGCAGCGGCGCTGCCTTGAACAAGACCAGCGTCAGGATGTCATATGAAGCAACCACTTCCTCATCCTGATTGCGAACCTCTACATCCCAGACCACGACCCCTTGTTGCTGCTGGCCCTGGCGCGCCGCACGCGGTGTCTTACGCTTGCAAGTCAGGCGGGCTCGAATCGTATCGCCAATACCGACGGGTTTGACGAAACGCAAGGTGTCCAAACCATAGTTCGCAAGCACCGGACCGGGTGCGGGGGAAACGAACAGACCCGCAGCCGCTGACAAAACAAAATAGCCATGTGCAATTCGCTTTCCAAACTGCGATTCGCGAGCCGCAATCTCATCAAAGTGCATATAGAAAAAATCACCTGACAGACAGCCAAAATTCACCAGGTCTGCCTCGCTGACGGTTCGGCGGTGCGTCAACAGCGAGTCTCCGATACCAAGCTCATCAAAGTGTTTTCTGAACGGATGAACCTCAGACTCACTGACCGGCGCGCCGCGCACATATTCGCTGGTAATCGCGCCGAGCATTTCGGGCGACCCCTGAATCGCAGTGCGCTGCATATAGTGTTTGACAGCCCGGATACCCCCCAGTTCTTCCCCGCCACCGGCCCGGCCGGGGCCCCCGTGATTCAGCATCGGAAGCGGCGACCCATGACCGGTGGATTCAGGACCGGATTGCCCGTTCAAAACCAGCAGACGGCCATGGTAGGCAGCCGCTCGGGTCACCGCTTTCAGCGCCAGCTCAGGCGACGCCGTCACCAGGGTACTGACCAGCGAGCCGCCACCCCATGCCATCATGTCGAGCGCATGATCGAACTGCTCATACGGCATCAGCGTCACCACCGGCCCGAAAGCTTCGAGCTGATTGGCCAGCCGGTCTGGCCCCGGCGTCTGGTCTATCAGCAGCGTCGGCGCAAAAAAAGCATCCGGCTCAACGCCTGGCGCAAGGGTTACGGCGGCCTCAGGCCCGCCCGTATAGCAGTCGCACTCGGTCAGCAACTGATCGACTTGCCTGGCCACCGAGTCACGCTGGCTCTTGCTGACCAACGCGCCCATCGTCACAGTCTCGCTGCGCGGGTCACCCACCACGATGGCATCCAGCTTGCTGCGCAGGGCTTCGGCCAGCGGAGTCAGCAATGCCGCAGGCATCATGACGCGGCGAATGGCGGTGCACTTCTGCCCGGCCTTCACCGTCATTTCCTGAATGATCTCGGTCACCGCAAGCTCAAACTCAATCTGCCCGGCCTGTACGTCCGGAGCAATCAGCAAAGCATTGAGGGAATCTGCCTCAACATTGAGAGGCACGCCTTTTTCGGTGACCGAACCATGCTGGCGAAGCATGTTCGCGGTTTGAGCAGAGCCCGTGAAAGTGAGCACGTCACCAGACTCCAGCGAGTCGAGCAGACTGTCTGGCGGCCCGACCAGCAATTGCAGGGCGCAAGGCGGCAGCAGCTCACTCTCAACCATCAGCCGGACACAATGCTCGGTCAGATAACTGGTGGCCGTTGCCGGCTTGAACAGGCACGGCATACCCGCCAGAAATGCCGGGGCGAATTTCTCCAGCATGCCCCATACCGGGAAATTGAACGCATTTATATGAACGGCCACGCCGGGTCTGGGTACCAGCACATGAGTTCCGGCGAACCCGCCCTTCTTACTGAGCGGCATCACCGGCCCTTCATGCCAGATCTGACCGGGCGGCAATTCAGCCGCCCCCATCGAAGCATAGGCGAACAGAGTCCCTATTCCCCCTTCGATATCGACCGCGCTGTCACTGCGGGTCGCACCGGTATGGGTGGACAGTTCGTACAGCGATTCCTTGTGGCCGGACAAGTATTTGGCGAGATCTTTCAGCCGGGCTGCCCGGGCGGAAAATCCAAGCGCCGAGAGTTGCGCACGAGCATGCGCGCGTGCATAAGCCAGGGCCTCGCTGACGTCAGCGTCCTGCACTGCGGTATAGCCGATGTTCTGACCGGTAATCGCGCAAATGAGTGGCCGCTCGGGTTTGTCACCCCGCCAGTCACCCGCCAGATAGCTCTGAAAAATTCGATCTGCCAAGGAAGGCCCCGTCAATTGATTAAAGACGGGGAATTCTAGCCTTTTGGGCGGACCGGGCGCTTAACCCTCAAGGGCCAGCATCAAACGCACCAGATCAACCTGTCGTTTCACACCAGCTTTGCGTTTAGCGTTTTTCAGGTGAGAACGGACGGTCTCGACCGAACACTCACGCGCTTCTGCGATATTGGGGAGTTCATCACCTGCTGACAAGCGCCGAACCGTGTCGAGTTCTGCGCCGGTCCAACGATACATCTGATAGGCCGCCCGGGCCAGATCGGGTGCCGCCCGGGCTTCCGCCGATTTAAGCGTCAGCGCAAACCGGGCTGACGCCAGCGACAGGGTCGAGCCAATTTGCTCGAAGGGATGCAGCGCAAACTGGACCGAACCGACGCCAGGCAGACTTTCACGCTGACGGGCGACCGCGCCGAATGCATTGCTGGCCAGACCATCGGAACTGATCAGCGCGCTCAGCCAGGCGCTGGCATTGTGGTTGCCAAACGCGAGCGACTTGCCGTTGTCAATAACCGCCCCGGCCTCGATCAGATCAGAAGCCTTCTGGTTGCATAAGACAAGCCCGCCATAAGCATTAAGCAAAAAAACTGCCCCTTGATCATCGCCAAGCCCTGAGGCGCGGCTGAGCGCATTGGCAACCCCGATCTGCTCGTGAGTGCGAAGCCGCCGGGCTGTCAATTCCAGCAAGTCATAGGCGACAGGTTCAAAATTGCCCTCATCGACACCCCGATAAATATGTAAGCCGTAAATACTGGCATGGGGCGCATCAGGACGAATCCAGGCAGAGCGAGTCCAGCGCATTTGATTCGGCGCCGCATAATCCCGGTAATACTCGGTCTTGGTCAGCTCTTCATCCGAGACCAGATCTTCGCCCCGATAGACGCAGAATTTTCCACGTGCAGGCATCTGGGTCGCTTCGAAACGCGGGTCTATATAGCGGAAATAACTATGCCATTGCTCGGCCGCGAGATCGCTGATACCGTCGGCAATCCATAGCCGGCCCTTTGGTCTTGGCGTCAGCGCGACCAACGCGCCACGTGAAGCCCCTGTTGCCGCGATAACGGCTTTCAGAAACTGCGGCCAGTGGTTCGCGTCCTGAATCGCTTCTGCCAATTCATCGAGCACGACCAAGCCTGTCGCCCCGACGTCCCTTGTGTAGATCTCCATTCCTGAATACTTTTTTAAGTCCTGCTTCTGGTGCTACAGATCCGTTGGGCCGGCCAGAACCTATCCCTTTGGCAAATTTAGCGGGCGAGGCACCGGCATCAATCTGGTGTGCAAGTGCCATCTTCTCCCTTCCTACAGGAATTCTGGCAACAACACGGATCGCTCGCATCACCCGATATGACTAGTTAAGCGAGGTGCATTTTCACGATGTAGAGGATTTAACAAAACCGGACATCAATCCCCCCTTTAATGGGGAGGCAATTTGGGTCGGCGGCGACTAGACATCGGTTTTTTAACAGTCGTAAACAATCCCCCTGTGGCCGACAAGGCGATTTCCGGAACGCTCGATGGTGAGCTTATGTAACTCGCTTCAAGAACGGCTGGATTTTCCCTCTGTTTGTCCGGTCGTACCGCTCATTCGCCAGACCCTGCCAATCATCGGCCGAACTGTCTCTTTTTGCGCCGTCCGGCTTTACCGTCGCTCTTTCGTTCTGCTTTGAATTTGACTGCGAGAGGCTACGATAATGAAGCGGCGTTCCCCTAGATTCACCCGGTCAAGGCTGGCCTTAACCGCATTCATGGCTCTGTGGCTCACCGCATGCGGCGGTAGCGGTTCAAACGAAGTGGCCTACGAAAGCGGTGGCGGCACAACGATGCCGCCAACCGACGCCCCGGAAACAAAGTCTGAGTCGTACCGTTTCCTGAAGCAGGCGTCATTCGGGGCCAAAGACCTCGAAGCCGAAAATCTGCTGGAAGACGGATACCTGCGCTGGATTGAACATCAGTTCACCCGGCCAGTCACTCTGATGCGGCCCACGTTTGATCTGCAGCAGCGACTGAACCCGGACTCCCGACCGAGCGCGGACTGGATCTACGAATTATTCTGGAAGCATGCGGCACTGGGCGACGATCAACTGCGCCAGCGCGTGACATTCGCCTTGTCGCAAATTTTTGTTGTGTCGTTGAGAGACGCGAACGTTTCCAAGTTTCCCAGGGGCGTCAGTGAGTATTACGACGTCTTGTCCAGAAACGCCTTCGAGAGTTATCGAAACCTGCTGCACGAAGTCACGGTCAACCCGATGATGGGCTTGTACCTGTCTCACCTGGGCAATGAGAACGGAGACCCCGAAACAGGCCGGGTACCGGATGAGAACTTTGCCCGCGAAGTCATGCAGTTATTCAGCATTGGTCTGTACGAGCTGAATATTGATGGCAGCGTCAAGCTGGGTTCAGACGGCAAACCGATTGAGACATATACAACCGAAGATGTAGAAGGACTGGCCCGCGTGTTCACCGGACTAAGCTGGGCCGGGCCCGACCAGGAGCGCGGGAGATTCAAAGGGTGGATCAAAACAAATGATCGTGAGATCTACCCGATGCAGTCTTATCCGCAATACCACTCGGTATTGGAGAAGAAATTCCTCGGTACGGTTATTCCGGAAGGATCAACCGACGCCAGAGCGGATGTTGATATTGCGATAGATACGCTATTCAACCACCCGAATGTCGGCCCGTTTCTGGCGCGCCAATTGATTCAAAGGCTGGTCACCAGCAACCCGTCGCCGGCTTACATTCAAAGGGTTGCCGAACAGTTCAACGACAACGGCGAAGGCATGCGCGGCGATATGCGGGCAGTTGTCCGGGCCATCTTGTTCGACGCCGAAGCGCGTGACCTGAGTGCGGCGGCACAACCTGGCGCCGGCAAGATTCGCGAGCCAATCCTGCGCTTTGCCGAATGGATGCGCGCTTTCCGGGTTTACTCAGGAACCGGTCGGTTCAGAGTCGGCAATACAGACGACGCCGGCAACCGACTGGGCCAGACCATTCTTCGCTCGCCCTCGGTCTTCAACTTTTACCGCCCGGGATACGTACCGCCCAACACACCGATTGCCGACGCCTCCATGGTCTCCCCGGAGATGCAGATCACCCATGAAACCTCGGTTGCCGGCTGGCTGAACATGATGCGCACAGTCGTGCAGTCCGGCTACGGCAAAAACCGCGAGGTAAAAGCCAACTATCAGATCGAGCTGAGTCTGGTCGACGATCCGGCAGAGCTCATTGAACGCCTGAACGTCATCTTGTTGAACGGCACCATGTCCAACGGGTTACGCAGTCGTCTCAGCGAGGCTCTTCTGTCACGTTCGATCGAACATAAGAACCCGGTTACCGCGGCGCGATATCGCAACGAACGCGTCTATATGGCCGTCTACCTGACGATGGCTTCTCCCGAATTTGCTGTTCTCAAATAAGGAACTGAGATGACTCGCGCTTACCCCAGGAATTCCTCTCGCCGTGCCTTTCTGAGAACGGCTTCGCTCGCCTCGGCCGCAGGCTATACAGCTGCACCGTTCGCGCTGAATCTGGCGTCGGTTGGGGCTGCAGCTGCGCAAAGTGCGAGCGATTACCGGGCGCTAGTGTGCGTCTTTCTGTTAGGCGGGAACGATCATGGCAATACGGTGCTGGCGACTGATGAAGCGTCCTGGCAGTCATACAATTTCTTGCGCCCCGGCAACGGCATTGGCTTACCGGCTGTTGGCGAATCAGGCGGCGTCTTGCCGATCAACCCGCTGACGCCGCAAACCAATCGCAGCTTTGCGCTCCATCCGGCGCTTGCTCCCATAAAATCCCTGTTCGACGCAGGTCAGGCAGCCGTCGTTGCCAATGTCGGCCCGCTGATCGAGCCGCTGAGCAAAACTGACTTCCGCAACAAAACAGGTCAGAGACCTCCGAAACTGTTCTCTCACAACGACCAGCAATCCATCTGGCAGGCTTACGCGCCGGAAGGCGCGCGCTACGGCTGGGGTGGTCGCATGGGCGATCTATTCGCCAGCATGAACGCCGCCCAGACATTCACTTGCATGTCGACCAGCGGCAATGCCGTCTGGCTCGCCGGCCAGGACACGATTCCCTACCGGGTCAGCAATAACGGCGCGACCGAAATCAGTGGGCTATCGGGGCGTTTGTATGGCTCAACCCGTGCGTCCGAACTGATGCATCAAATCGTGACCGAAAGCTCCGCCAATCTGTTTGAACGATCCTATGCCGGGGTCACTCAGCGAGCAATAGACGCGCAAGTCACCCTGAACAACGGCATGATCGATGCTGACTCACTGCCCGCTGTCCCGGTATTGCCCAACAACGGCGGCCAGAACCGACTGGCCGCGCAACTGGCGGCAGTCGCGCGAATCATCGGCGGCAGGAGCACCTTGGGCGCACGCCGTCAGGTCTTTTATGTATCCGTGGGCGGCTATGATTTTCACAGCCAGCAAATCACGAACCAGGGCAATAAGCTCGCCGAACTCGCGCAGGCAATAGAACACTTTCAGACGTTGCTGGCGACACCGGAAGTCAATGCCGTCAACGAGACAACTTTATTCACCGCTTCTGATTTTGGCCGCACGATGGCCAGCAATGGTGACGGTACCGACCACGGCTGGGGATCACATCATTTTGTTGTGGGCGGCGCAGTCAACGGCGGTGATATCTACGGCCGCTTCCCGGAAACTGCCAGCGATGGTGGCGATGATGTTGGCCGGGGTCGGCTGCTGCCGCAGATATCGGTAGACCAATACGGCGCAACCCTGGCCAAATGGTTTGGTGTCAGTAACAGCATGTTGGCTGACATTTTTCCGAATCTGGGGAATTTCGGATCGGCACAAGACCTTGGATTTATGGCTTGAGCCAATCCTTGCTTCCCTAAGGCTTTTGCGCAGGTGATCGAATCGTTGCCGCCGGGTTATTGGCAAAGAAATTGAAAGGCACCAGCTTGATGCCTTTCCACATGGTTGACATTACAGGCCAGTCTTCCATGCGCGGCACATGGTGAAACCCCATCGTGTACCAGGTGACAATATCGGTATTGGCGATCGGCCGGTCAGCCTTGACCCAGTTGGGGAGCGAGTCAGCTCCAGTACTGCCAAACGCGAGTTCGCCTCCGGCATAACGCTGACTCGGATCGTATGCCGTGTTCCAGATACTGTAGTCGATATAACCGTTGCGTTTCATTGGCGGGTCGTTGAGCGTGTCCAGCGGGCCATACGCCACTGAGTTGTCCGGCATCACCATATAGCCGGGATGATGGCCCAGGCTGCTCGTCACGTTGTGATTCATGACGTGATACATCGCCGGCGTTGCCGGGTTAATTCGGTAACGCCCTTGCAGTTCGGTTTTGGCAGGCTGTTTCTCGACCACCCAATACGAACGACGAGGGGCGTCCTGAGCCGGTTTACCCGCAACCAGCGCCGAACGCATAAACGTGTTGTCCGGGCCGTCAATATCGAAGTCAAGCCTGAAGTTGAAAAAATGATCATGATTGGGCGCGACCAGATTTGGCGCGATCAAGGTGCCGTAGCGGGTATCCTGGGCGGCGGTCGGATCAGTCATTGATTGGGCCGCGACACCTTTAACCGCGTCCAGGCCGGTAGATCCAACCATAATATCCAGTCGGCCATTCTGGTGAAAAACATAGTCAATCAGGTAGTCGTAGTTCCCCACTTCGGAGGCCGAACGAAACACCAGTTCGGTTGCCAGCCGCCCTTCGGCTGGCGTAAATTGATTTTCCCCTTGGGCAAAGATTTCGAAGTGGCGCCAGGACGGGTCACCGATACTGCGCTCGAAAACACAGATAGCGCCAGGGATTTCAAGTGGCTTGCCATCATCCTGGTGCATCACCGCCGGTAAAAACGTGGCATAAGCCGGGCAGTCGATACCGGGCCGCAACGGCGACATGAAGATGCCGAAACCGTACTCGCCGCTATCCATATAAGTTCGCCAATACCATCCCTCGCCCGGATCCATATAAGGGACAAACACCTCGGACAAATGCGCCTGATAGAGCACCGGTCGCCAGGATTCATTGTCACGAACCTGGATGTCCGACAAGACGACCCCAGGTCGTTTGTCGGTCCGATAACGAAACTGCCACATGTCCCAGCTGATATGCGCGCCATCGACTTTGAAATTGGGCCCGCCCTCCTGGCTCAAGACCGCAGGGTTAGCCGGCGCTCGTAACTGACCAAAACGCTCTTCGAGTTCGGCATCGGTATAACCCCAAGGATCCTGAGGCACTGGTACGACGCCTTCATCAACAACCTCGACAACCGAGTTTCTTTCTACATCGACGACCGCAAACAAGCCTTCAATGGGTTTGGCATAGAAATTCGAGCCCGTTGGATTGACATAACAAGGCACCTTCATGATGCGCCGACCGTCGAGCGCAGACCCCGGAAACGTGCCGGCAGTCAATGGCAGGCAGAAGACGTCGTCAGGCTTGAGTTCACGCTTGGCAAGACTGTTGACAAACGTCGGGCTGCTCAGTGCCAATTCCATGGATCCGAGAAATTCTTCCAGCAGAATCATCGGCTGGCCGGCCAGCGGCGCCACGCTGGCGACCCGGGCCTCGCTCAGGTCAACGACCGCTTTCTGACTCTTGCCAGCCTCTTTGAAATGCACTGTCGCCTGACGTGACACCGGCTGGCCGGCTGACCAGGCGAGAACCGCTTCCTTGGGCGGCTCAAGCAACTCAATGAGCGCATACCGGGACTTATCGCTGGCCAGCTGCGAGCTGCGCAAGACTTCACCTACCTGCGTGATTTCTGCGGGAGTCAGGCCATCCAGTGGATGAGCCGACTCCTGGGCTGCGCCAACCTGGGAAACCAACAGGCCGGCAACGGCGACAGCGCCGGTCAGGGCTTGACGCCACGGTTGCGATTTTCTGAATTCGTGAGACTGCATCATCAGTTTCCAATCCATTGGGCAGGGAATCGTTACATTACTCCGCAATCGCGACATTCGACAACCGGCAGGCACCGAGACATAGTGCCTGCAAGAACCGACCGCTCTACTTTAAAATACCCTGGATGAAAAGACCTCACTACCTGACTCACTCAAATCAATCCAGTTTGCCCGGCATCGGTGGTTTGCAGCGCCGCCGGTTCGACAAGGCCTTTGAACAAGGCGAATACGCCGGGCTATGCCGGGGCGTATTTGAATCTGCTCAGGCGGCGGCCGCACAAGCCCCTAAGTCTTTGCCGCTGGGCTATGACCACGACGGCCCCGCCGCGATGTACCGGGAACGACTCAAGAAAATTTACGCCAGCGACTATCCGATGATGCACTGGCTGGCTCGGGCGTTTGCAGACCAGTCAAAAACCGTCTTCGATCTGGGCGGCCATGTCGGCGTCAGTTATTACGCTTATCAGCGCTACCTCGACTACCCAGAGAATTTAACTTGGCAGGTCAACGATGTGCCGGCCGTCAATACACTGGGACGGGAGCTGGCACAAATGCTCGACGAACGTCGGGCCATTTCTTTTACAGATGATTTTTCGGGTGCGAACGGAACAGACATTGTGTTTACGTCGGGTTGTCTGCAATACCTGGAAGAATCACTGGCTCAAAAAATTGCAGGCCTGGCGCATCGTCCGCGCTGGGTTCTGGTTAACCTGTTACCGCTGCACAAGAGCAAAGCCTTCTGGACGGTTCAGAATATTGAAACAGCATTCTGCCCTTACCGAATCCAGCAATACGCCAGCTTCTTTGCTGACATGAAGGCGCAGGGCTACGAACTGTTGGACCAATGGGAAAACCCCGAGAAGCACTGCGAGATTGCGTTCGACCCCGAGCATAGTCTTGACCAGTACTACGGCGCAGCATTCCGACTTGCCAGTTGAGCCCGGCGCTAGAGCTCTACCTGGCCTTCAATCAGGATGTGAGTCTGGCCGCCGATCATCATGCGCGGTAAATCGGAATCGCCAGGCTCCGGCCGCCAGTAGATCCGACCCTGCCGGTTGATGCATTGCCCTTGCGATACCAGCATCGGCTTTGAAATCTCGCCCTGGCTGGCAAACCAATGGGCAATCGCCGCATTCAGTGAACCGGTTATCGGATCCTCCGGCATGCCACTGGAAGGGGCAAGCATGCGAACTTCAAAATCAGTCGGCTGATCCGGGCTGTGACGGCCGATCAGGCCGATCGGCTCGAATTGCGGCCAACTGACCCGGGACGAATCAACCGCCAGAACATCAGCGGCACCGCGTAGCTCCAGGACTTGCCACACTGGCCCGTTGTTCAGTAACGCTGATCGCATAATCTGATCTTCTGCCAGCCCGAGCGCACCGGCAATACGGGCACGTTGCGCCTCAGATAAGATCTCAATCGTGGTTGGCGGCGCCGCGAACGCCGGTACCTCACCCGTCAGGTCGATTTCGATCAGACCCACCGCACACTCTTGCACCACTATGCCAGGCCGGTTCGGCACGCCCCTCAGGTGCAGCCACGCCGCGCAACTACCAAGCGTTGGATGGCCCGCAAAAGGCATTTCACGGCTTGGTGTGAAGATTCTGACCCGATAGTCTGCGGCGGGATCGGTAGGCGGCAACAAGAACGTGGTCTCGGCCAGATTCGTCCAGGCTGCAAACGCCTGCATCTGCTGTTCGCTCAAATCGCCGGCATCGGCAACGACCGCAAGCGCATTACCCCGCGTAGGTGTCGCGGTAAAAACATCGCATTGGATGAAACGCCGCTTCATGGCATTTCCGCGCCGACGGTGGCGCGTACCGGAATGCCAGCGGGATCAAAGCCCTCGAGACAATTGACGTTTATGCCAAGAAAATCAGGGGTGACCCGCTTACGATGAAACGGATAAATGCCGCACCGGCGGCAAAAGTAATGCGTGGCCGTCTTGGTGTGAAACTGATAACTCGCCAATGAGGCTTCGCCAGCCAGGAGTTTGAAACTCGCTTCCGGGACTTTAACCATTAATGCATTCTTGCGTTTGCAGATCGAGCAATCGCAGGTTGTCAGCTCAGGGAAATCGGATTCAATTTCAAACTGAATCTCTCCGCAATGACATGAACCTGAATACCGTTCAGGCTGGCGAGTTGCTGTCATGGTTATCCTTGTCAGGAATCGGCTGGAAACCCCATCATAGCTTCTTTGACCCCCGAACCCGGAGATCATTATGGCGTTTGAATCAATCACCCTGGCCAATGAGGCTATTCACAACCCGGCCGAGCCGCGCCACTTCATGCGCTTCAAACCAGTCAGCAATCGTATTGTGGTGCGAGTCGGCGGACAGATTCTTGCCGACTCGGTTCGGGCGATGCGGATGAACGAGGTTGGCCGTGACCTTTATGACTCAGTCACCTATCTGCCCATGGCGGATGTGTCGGACCAACTAAAACCACTGCCAGACAAGAAAACTCATTGTCCCCTGAAAGGGGATGCACACTACTACACCCTGGACGGAAACACGCCGATTGCCTGGTCTTATGATGAGCCGTTCGATTTTTCAGCGGCAATCAAAGGCTATGTCGCGTTCTATGGCGATCAGGTGACCCTCGAAGAAACCGGCACCAGAGCATAGGCTCTGGTGCCGGCGGCATTACTGGATAGTCTGTGGGCCGTGACCCGCGCCAGCTATTTTCCCTTCCAGTTTGGTGCCCGCTTCTCGGCGAAAGCTGTTGGCCCTTCGAACCCGTCTTCGGACTTGAACACATGCATGTGTTCGGCGGCCTGGTATTCCCAGAATTCCTGCTCGCTGCGCCCTTGCATTTCGCGAATCAGCGCCTTGGATGCCTTGAGCCCCAGTGGCGCATTCTTGGCAATCTGTTCGGCCAGTTCCAGTGCGGCATTGACGGACTCGCCTTTCTCAACCAGTTCGGTGACCAGACCGTATTGGTGTGCGATCTCGGCGGTGATCGGCTTGGCGGTTAACGCCATCTTCATTGCAAGCCCGTACGGCAGCGCCCGGGGCAGACGCAGCAAGGCGCCAGCGGCTGCAAACAATCCGACGCCGGTTTCGGGAATCCCCAGCTTTGCGCCCTTGGAGGCAACCAGAATGTCACAGGACAGTGCCAGCTCAAGTCCGCCGGCCAGTGCGAACCCCTCAATAGCCGCAATTAACGGCTTGTCCGGGCCGCGCTCGGTCAGACCGCCAAAGCCGCGACCGGGAACACTGGGCATACCGCCGTTGACAAACGCTTTGAGGTCCATGCCGGCGGAGAATCCCCGGCCATTGCCGGTCAGGACGCCGACGGATAATTCCGGATCATTGTCCAGTTGCTCCATCGCAGCGGCCAGCGCGGTTGCAAGCTCGATGTTGACCGCGTTCATCGCATCAGGACGGTTAAGCGTAATGAGCAAGGTGCGACCACGCACCTCGGTAAGTACTTCTTCAGCCATTGGAAAACCTCAGTTTGGTTCAGTGATTTAGTAAGTCAGGCAGCCCGGTCGGGATAACTCGCAGCCATACCATCGCGAACATCCTGACCAACGCCGTATTGGGGAAACGGATAGCGAAATCCGTTTTTGGATAATGCTTTCATGCCGGCGATCGCTTTCAGCAAGAACTCCGGCGGCAAGGCCATCAGCATTTCGTCGTCGAGCACGCCGCCGTAACGTCGCTCGGCAAAACAGGGAATTGACAGACTCGGTGTGCGGGTCGTCAATGCACGCCCCCAGGAGTCGGCACAAGACGACTCACCCACCACGCTCCAGTCGAAGCGCTTGTAGCCGGACCACTGCAAGCCGTTAATGAAATAGATCATCGCACCAGGCGTCGCATAAAACATCACGATGTCGGGTGGATCCAGTCTGCCGTTGGCTAACGGCGAAACAGCGAGCCCTTTGTACTTACCGTGCGGAACAACGTGCATTGCAGCCTGATGAGCGCCGGCGTCTTCGAGGGTGGCATACCAGACCCCCACCATATGCTGCCCCGAGCGCCAGGCAGCGTCTTGCTCACCCAGACCAACCACCGCGCGACATTGAGCGCCGACAAGATCATCACCGGTAATGCCAACAGTACGGCCCAGCCGCGAGGCCTGGGCTACCACCTGATCGGTGGTGTGAATTTTGCCAGGGCGACGGATCTTCTCGACCGCTTCCATCTCGTCAACGGTTTCGAACAGCTTCATGCCAATGGTAAAGCTACGAAGCTTCAGCAGGCGATCAAGCTCACCCGCGACATCGGTCCAGTTCAGCGTGGTCGGATCAGCATTTGATTGTGTCATTTCAAACAGGCTCCAGAGGAACAGTGAGTTTCATACCGGGCACAACAATGCCACCCCGGTTGCCGACTTCGACCGACCCGAATCGCTGAGCATATACGGGTGGCAAAGGTCGTGCACCGGGTACTGCCAGCCACAGTCGCAACAGATGGCGTCGCTTGCTCCGCTCGGGCCAGTCTTCGAACGATGTCCGGTCGTGCAGCATCGTGTGGTTATGAACCAATTGAACATCGCCCGGTTGGAAAGTCATTTCCATCCCAATGTCCGGATCATTCGCCAGTTCATCAAACAGATCCAGCGCTTCGAGCTGGATTGGCGTCAGAGCGGGCACTTGTTCAAAACGCCTGGCCGATTCGATATACCGCCGAGCATATAGCGCCGACAGAAACCCCTGGTACCAACTGAACACAGGCACCTCGTGCCAGGGTTTTTCGCCGACAGGGACTTCGCCACGCCGGTCGGTTTGCATCGGCTCAAACAGAACCGGCAGCAGGTCTGGCCGGCGCTTGAGCATTTCATTGTAGATGGTCGTCGAACTAACCAGCGCTGACGCACCGCCTGATCTGGCGGTTTTCAGGCAGAGCAGGCTTACGATATCGCAAGAGTCGGTATGAAATGTCTGACGTTCGCTGGTCTGATAGATGCGGGCGGTCGGGTCGTTTTCGGCATCCCGCCCCAGGTCACAAACATGGCCCAGCAAATGGCCTTTGCCATTTTGAGAGCGCGGATTGCCAAAGTAGCTCCCCAGACCCAGAAAAGCGATAGAAGATTCACGCACCGACCATTCATTGACCGGCAAACCCCGTAATAAGGCAAATCCACGGCCACTGACCACTTGCTCACGGATATCGATCAACTTCGGCCCAAGGCCTGGCAAATCAAAATCAGACTGGCCGATGTTGGCCAGGTCGGTGCCCTGGCTGATAACAGCCTCAACAGCGGCATTTACTTCGGCCACCTCAGCAGTTGTGAGCTGGCAGACCCACGAGGTGTCATCTCGCATTTGATGGCCATACCATGCACAAGGGCCGTCAATGGCCGTCGGAAGGCTGAGAGTATCCAATGGCATTCATCCCGATAGAAGCATACTTGCGATACCGCTGATGATACAGTTTCACCGCAAAGTGAGATTCTTCGCGAGGAGACAATGGAACCGCTTCAAATCGTCGATGCGCACCACCACTTCTGGGACCTTGATCGCAACTACCACCCGTGGCTGCGTGACGAGCCGATGATTCCGTTCCGGTACGGTGACTACTCCCGCATTCGGCGCAATTACCTGCCTCCCGACTACCTGGCAGACAGCGCACGATTCAAGATACTTGCCTCGGTCTACATAGAAGCCGAATGGGACCCCACCGACCCGATCGGCGAGACCCGCTGGATCCATGAAATAGCCCGGCACTCGCGCTATCCGAATGCGGTGGTGGCACAAGCCTGGCTGGACCGCGAGGATGTCGGCGAGGTCCTGGCAACCCAGGCTGGATTCCCTCTGGTGCGCGGAATCCGGCACAAACCTCAGGCCAGCCTGTCTCCGGAACATGCTTCACGCGGCGCGCCCGGCTCTATGGACGATCCTAAATGGCGTGACGGATATCGTTTATTGGCTGATCACGGCTTTAGCTTTGATCTGCAAACGCCGTGGTGGCATTTTGCCGCTGCTGCCGACCTGGCTCGCGACTTTCCCAACACGCTGATAATCGTGAACCACACCGGCTTGCCGGCTGACCGTTCCGAGGCCGGGCTGCAAGCCTGGCGAGAAGCACTTCAAAAACTGGCCAAACACAGCAATGTCCGTTTGAAAATTTCCGGACTCGGCGTGGCCGGTGAACGCTGGACAGCCGCCCTGAATGGCTCGATAGTGCGCGAAGCGATCGCCATCTTCGGGGTGGGCCGTTGTATGGTCGGCTCGAACTTCCCAGTGGACTCGGTGGTCGCCACCTTTGATGAAATTTTTGACGGCTTCGACGCTTTTACACGAGCCATGAGCAGCGACAGTAGACACAGACTGTTTTGTGCCAACGCTCTGGAGACTTATCGAATCAACCTGCAAGCGACTGACTAATGACTAAAACACCGATTGGATTTATCGGCCTGGGGTTACTTGGCAGCGCCATGGCCCGGCGTCTGCTGGCGCGCGGCCACGAGGTTGTTGGCTACGACCTGGATCCCACCCGAAGCGAGGCACTACTGGCCGTCGGACTACAGGCGGCTGAGTCGCCCTCGGCGGTTGTCAGCAAGTGTCAGTTGACGCTGGTCTGCGTCTTGGACACCGCCGCGCTTGCAGCCGTGATTACCGGTCCGAACGGCGTGCAGACCACGCCCGGAATCTCCGGTAAGGTGTTGATAGACCATTCCACCTCGGAAATTGAAACCACTCGCGCTCTGGCACAGAATCTAACCTGGGAAACCGGCATGGCGTTTGTTGACGCGCCGGTTTCGGGCGGGCCCGGCGCCGCGCTCGACGGAACTCTGTCTATTATGGCCGGTGGCAAAGCTGAGACGATTGAACGGGTCCGCCCGATAGTCGAATGCCTCGGAAGATTTACCCATATGGGCAGCGTCGGTGCCGGGCAGGCGACCAAACTGGTCAACCAGGCTCTCGTATTACCCGCCTATTGCGTCATTGCCGAAGCGCTGCGCCTGGCACAGGCCTATGGTGTTGATGCCAGCAAAGTGCCGCACGCGCTGGCTACAGGTTTCGCCGGTTCGAATCTGCTACCCGTGCTGTTCGAACGAATGATCGCCGAGGATTTCACCCCGACCGGCTATGCCCGCCAGATTCTGAAAGACCTGGAAATGCTGCACTCAGCATCAAAAGAACAAAGCCTGTCCATGCCAATGACCAGCCAGACACTGAGCTTGTATCGAATGCTGGTCAGTCAGGGCAAAGGCGAGCTGGATGGCTCGGCTATCGTCACCCTGCTGGCAAAACCTGCCAACTGATTTTCAATTTTTTAACCCCGAACTGGCGGGCTTTTCTGACGTCTTTTCCCATATAGATGTCGATTCGTTTTTTGAATCGCCGCGCGGTTTTGTCCAACACCTTGTATTCACCGGAGAACCCGTCGATTCTGACCATCACGCCGCGGGTCAGCCCTTGTTCGAGCAGATCCCGGGAAACCGCAATAGCTTTCATTCCGGGCTTCAGATGATCACCCCATGCCGCGATGGAAGGCTGAGCGTCTGTTTGAGCCACAACAGAATTGTAGGCAGTCGCCGTGACAGTCATCGTCCGGGTCTGCGGCGTGTCCGGGCAGCCGGCAAACAGGACTGACAGCATTAACAACCCGGCTACTTTCATCTGAACTGCCTCATCGGCAAGTCATTAGCGCTTCATCGCATAGCGTTCAAGGATATTATCCGGCTTGAATGTCTCGAACGGCACCGTATCGGCGGTGCACAACAACACAAGAGCAGCAACGATTTCACTGGGATCGAGCTGGTTGCCGAGCATTCTGGTGCGGGTTCCCACCGCCATCTCGGCCTCGGAAGAATTCGGCTTGGCGACCGCCTCCACGTCTTCGACCATCGCGTCATTGAACCCGGTCGCGTAGGGCCCCGGATTTAGTTTGCACACCTCAATGCCCTCGTCCTTCAACTCGGCAGCCAACGACTTGGTCATTGCCTCAAGCGCATGTTTTGTCATCGCATACGGGCCGGTCAGTTGCCCTGAAAAAACACCTGCTATTGATGACACGATAATAATTCGACCCGCTCTTTTTCGTTGCATGGCCGGAATAGCGGCCTGGGTAACCCCCAGAGTGCCAAAGACGTTGACCTCAAATACCTGACGTACCGAGTCCATAGGAACAGTCGCCAGAGCGCCTAACTGCCCGCGACCGGCATTGTTGACCAGAACGTCAACATCGAGCGCATCGACCCGGGCCAGATGCTCCTGTTTCGTGATGTCCAGCTCAAGCGCCTCAACCCCGGCCGCGTTAAGCGCAGCCTGCTGCTCTGATGAGACGAATCCACCGACTACGTGATGCCCCATGGCCTGCAGTTTAATTGCAGCGCCCAGGCCAAAGCCCGACCCAGCGCCGGTAATTAATATCTTCCTTGCGGTCATGTTCCCTGTTGCCTCTTATTCTGGTTCTTGATCGAGTTAGTCTGCCCGGGCGACCGGCGTCATCACCGGACGATCCGTCTGCCTTCGATGCGGATCATCAGGCCCTCCGGTTGACCCTGCCTGATATAGCTGGTCATCGGTCAGCACAACCCGGTCCCGCCCCTGGGACTTTGCCATATAAACCCGCCTGTCGGCAGCAGCAATCAATTCTTCGACTCGAATGCCGTCATCGGGTACCGATGCAACGCCGATCGACACGGTCAGGCGCAGTGGTTCGCCAGAGGACTCAATTGCCAGGCGCCTCGCGGCCTGTGCGATATCGGCAGCGATCTGAGCCGCAGCGGCCGGGGTGGAGGCAGGTAGCAACAGACAGAATTCCTCGCCGCCATACCGACCCAGAACGGCCTGATTCGGCACACATCCCCGCATTGCCCACGCGAACCGGGCAAGCACGGCGTCACCGGCGAGATGGCCCAGGGAGTCATTAATCGCCTTGAAATGGTCCAGGTCGAGCATCATTAGCAGGGGCACCCGCGAGCCCCGGCCGGGATCTTGCGCTGCCTTGCCCAGAAAATGCTGAGCGACCTCAAAGAAGCGCCGACGCGACGCCAGACCCGTCAGAGAATCCGTATTGGCCAGCCGCTTGAAATCGAGCGCAATTCGCCCGTTCACAATAGCAACCATAACCATCGCAAAAACCATCGGTGTCAGCGCGAAGAGCGCGGCAAGCCCCTCAATGGCGACATTGCCTCCCACCATGCCTCCGGACTTTAACTGAACACCGGTCGAGACAGACTGAGCCAGCCGCAGGAAATGCGCAGCGGCGAAAAACCCGGCAAACCCGATACCCCATTGCAGCGGCACTCTCGGGTCGATATTGAGCCTGCCCAGTAGCAATGGAATCAGCGCAACCGCAGTCACGCCCTGGACCGCCGAGGTCAGACAGATGCGATGCAGGTGATACGCAGGGTCAACCCCCCAGTACAACTGCAAGCCAACCATACTGACGGCAACAATGATCAGCAAACGGGTACTGGGCGTCGCGCCGGTCAGGCGCCTGACTGATTCATAGAAGATCAGACTGCCGACCACGCCGGCTGAATTGGCCAGTGGAATTGAAATCAAATCGGGAATCTTGCCCCGCAACGCAATGCTCAGCATTGCAAGCCCAAGACAAGCCTCCCCCAGCGCGGCCAACTTCATGCCGCCGCTTGAATTTCGATGCAAATCGCGTAGCGACCACAGCATCACCGCGCAAACCAATGCGGTGAGCGAGCCCACTAAAAACACCGAGCGAATATCAAACATTAAGTCAGCGAGCCTAGAACAGGTTCAGACGCAGATTAATAATCGTAGACTCAGAATCCCGTCACTTACCACCAGAGTACCCGGCATCAAGACATTTAGTCTTTTTTGCGTCAAGCGACTGCCGAAGGTGTAACAAGGTCTACACATTTCGTAGGCAGGTATTGCTACCTGGCAGCGCCGGTTGGCCAATTTCACCAAACAGCGGCAAGTCATTGCCAGGGCAGGCGCGTGCCGGCTCGGGCGCCTTCTAATCTCGACGCTGACCGCAATGAAATATTCCTCGAGGCGATCGACACCATGCTGGACATCTGGGCCGGCAGTCCCCCGACAACATCAAGGCGCAATGCCCAGACCATGCCCAGACCACTGCAACGCCCCCATCCACCGATCATCGTGACGGCGGTTGCTCCATTCCCGGCGGTTGCTCTATTCCCAATAGGCGTCCCCGAATAGTCGGCGACTTCGCCACCTTGCTGTACGCTGGCAAAGACTGGGCTGACCCGGCTTTAGGCAAGCAATCAATGATACTTGCCGCCGAGCAGGTTCCGCCCGGGATTAATTCGGCTATCGGCAGCCCCACCACCAAAGACACGCGAATATGAATCAAGTCACTGTAAACGGTATTGGATTGAACGTCCGGATCGACGGAGACACCGGCCCAGAAAAGCCCTGGATAATCCTCTCAAACTCGCTGGGTTCCAACCTGTCGATGTGGGATGGCCAGATTGAATTGCTGACCAGCCACTATCGCGTTTTGCGCTATGACACCCGTGGCCACGGCAAAAGCCAGGTGCTCACCGGAGACTATCAACTCAGTCAGCTGGAGGCGGATGTGATCGGCCTGATGGATTTTTATCAGATCCGCAAGGCTGCGTTTATGGGCTTATCCATGGGCGGCATGACCGGCATGGGTCTGGCACTCAAACATCCTGACCGATTTACCCGGGTCGTGGTTTGCGATGCGCGTGCCGATGCCCCCGATGGCTTCAGAAAGAGCTGGGATGATCGCGCCGCCTTTATCCGCGAAAACACCATGGCATCGCTTGTCCCCTCTACTCTTGAACGATGGTTGACGCCGTCGTTTCGCGCTCAAAACCCGACGCAAACCCAGTGGGTCGGCGACATGGTTGCCAATACGCACCCCGATGGCTACCTCGGTTGCGCGATGGCGTTGAAGCAGCTTGACTATCTGAAAGAACTGCCTGAGATCACGATCCCAGTCCTCTATGTTGGTGGTGAGGTTGACTCCGGCGCAATGCCCGATGTCATGCAGGCAATGGCGGACGCCACGCCCAACAGCAAATACCACCCGATCGCCAATGCCGCCCATATAGCCAACATCGACAACCCCGATGGATTTGCGGCGGCTGTCGCAAGCTTTCTTGAACTGAATCGCTAACTGGTTCGCTTATGGATTTATCCGTGACCGCTAACAATGCTCAACCCGTCAATGAAGCCTCGTTTCGCCAGGCCATGGGTTGCTTCACAACTGGCGTGACAGTTGTCACCACGCTGAACGCCCAGGGTGAGCCGATTGGACTGACCGTGAATTCGTTTAATTCTGTCTCAATGGCGCCACCGATGGTTCTGTGGAGTCTGGCAGGAGAATCACCGAATCTGCAGGCGTTTAGCCAGCACCCGGCATTCGCCGTCAATATCCTGACAGTCGATCAGGTTGATTTATGCCATCGCTTCGCCAGCCAGGCTGAAGACAGATTCAAAGGCGTGCGCTGGTCTGCGGGCCTGCATGGTGTGCCCGTGCTGGCGAACACCGCCGCCAGTTTCGAGTGCATTAATACCAGGCAGATTCCAGGTGGTGATCACGAGATCTTTCTGGGTGAGGTGACTCATGTCAGCAGCTCGTCGGCGCTCCCCCTGCTTTACAGCCAGGGGAGATTTGGCCAGATGGAATCCGAAGCATCCCGCAATACCCGTCTGCCCTGAAGGCCTCGCCCGTGCGTCTTCTGGCCGCCGGTCTGATCAATCGATTGCCTCGTGCCCTTCCCCGTCGACCTGCACGAGCGTGTGGGTTGTAGTCACGGATTCACGTAACTCTTTCCAGGGTTTATAGGCTGGCGAGGACATAAACGCCTCAAGGGTTTTCTGATCGGGCCATTTGAAAATCACGACACGGCTGGGGCGCCAGTCGCCAGCCAACACCGTAATTTTTCCATCACGCGTCAGGTATTCGCCGCCAGCAGCTTCAACCATTGGTTTGACCGCTTTTTTGTAGCGATCGTAAACCTCGTGATCATGTATCTGATTTTCGAGAATAAGATAGATCGCCATGGTTATGGTCGCTCCGCACCTGGAATCCGCATTGGATCGTAATCGACCTGAACATGCTCAACATAGGCAGGCCGTTCGCACAAGACATCATAATACCGACGCAGGCCTGGCAAATCCGGCCGGTCGATTTCGAGCGTGTAATAGCGATACAGGAATGCACCGAACGTCATGTCTGCCAGGCTCAGCGAGTCAGTAGCCAGAAAAGCGCGCTGACCCAAAAAACCATCGGCCAGTGTTGCCAGGGCGTGCAGGCGTTCAATCTGCGCCCGAACCAGCGCCGGGTCACGGTCCGTTCTCGCGACCCTGATATGACTGACGAAAACAGCAGTCATCGCCGGGGACCAACTGGACTGCACCCAACTCATCCATTGATCGATCTGCGAGCGCGAACCAGGATCAGCGGGAAAAAACTGCTGTCCGTACTGACTGCCAAGATACCGCAAAATGGCTTCGGACTCCCAAACCGTCAAGTCGCCATCCTGCAGGGTCGGGACAACCTGATGCGGATTCATCGCCCGGTACTCAGCCGTGTCCAGCCCCCCAAACGCTCCCCCAACGTCTTTGCGCTCATGTGCAAGACCCAGCTCCCCGATCAACCACATGGGCTTTTGGACATTAACTGAAGTTTTTCGCCCCCAGATTATCAGCATCATCACTCTCCGTTGAAATCATGTTGGTTATTCAAGATGCGCGGGGAATCTCACGCCGGCAGGCGTTTTAAGCATAAGCGCCGCCAACACAGCAGTCATGACCGGCAGAACTGCCAACCAGCGAAGCGTCATCGTTGGATCGCCGAAAAAGTCGAACGCCCAGCCGACCGGCCACGGACCGATCGAGGCCCCGATAACGGCAATCAACTGCATCTGCCCCTGTAAGACACCCAGGTGCTTACGGCCGAAATAGCGCGGCATCAGATAGCCGAACATCGTCATCGTGAATGAGTTGGTCAACCCGAAAACTACCGCGTAGACGATCGCCGACTCAAAAGACTCCACCAGCGTGATTCCAAACAATGCCGTTGAGAGAATCAGCATGCAGGCAGCAAACACGAAACGGGTACGCACGCTGTCAAGCAGCTTGCCAACCAGAGGCATTGTCAGCACCATTGCGATTGCCGATACGGAAAAAAGTCGCGCAGCTGTCGCTTCGTCCAGCCCTTGAGCGCCAAGAATGCCAACCTGATGGAAATGCAGCGTCGTCACCAGCATTGAAATAAAGAACCAACCGGCCGAAATGATATAAAAGGCTGCAACCTTCTTACCCGCCTCAGGTGTCAGGCCGTCAATATCCTCGGCCTGCTCGCCTTCCTTAAGCGCGGCCTCTCCGTCAGGGCGCAGCCCCAGCGGCTCTGGTTTGTTGTGAATCAACAAGAGCACCGGCGGCAGAAGAATTACCCAGGTTAGCAGCCCGAGCACCAACCACGCCCACCGCCAGCCGAGTTCGCCGATCAGGTATTGGCCCAGCGGCGGATGAACCGCCATCGAAATACCGAAGCCAAGCGCCATCAGACTCATGGCGAAACCGCGTTTGGCGTTAAACCATTGCGCCACCAGATTGGCGCAATTGAGCATCAGCGAGCCCTGACCAAGAAACCGAAGCGCACCGAAGCCCAGGGCCAGCGTGATCGGCCCGCCGACTGCACCAAACAGGATGCAGGCCAGGCCAAGCGCGGCGGCAACCCAGAACGTCATGCGTTGCGGACCGTAGATATCGACCAGCTTACCCATGCGCGGCAACAATAATGCAGCCACCAGCGTCGCCAGGCCATAGGCAATAGAGATTGCCTGCTTGGACAAGCCAAGATCCCGGGTAATCGGATCGACGAAAACGCTGAACGTATGCGATTGCCCCGGTCCGCTGGAAAAAATTGCCAGACTGGTCACCGCAAGAATCACCCAGCCATAAAAAAACTTCGGGCTGAGACGATCAAAGGCAGCACTACGCAGTGAATTAATCATGCAAATTCCAGAGACATCTTTGTTTACCCTCGTGGAGACCGTGGGAACTGCGGCACATCTGAACCGAGCGAAAACCAGGGCTGCGCCGAATCGCAAAAAATGTGCGCCGCCGGTATCAGCGCCGAGGCGTCGTCCAGCGTACCGGCTTTGACAAATAGGCGGTCTTCCAGAGCAGTCACGTCGGAGTAAATCGGCGAGCCGCACTCCGGACAAAAATGGCGACTAACCGGCTTGCCGCTGTCGCCAGTGTCCTGAAAGATTTTTGTCTGGCCGTTAACCGTAAAGTCGTTGCGCGGAACAGCGACGAGTAGCGAGAATGACGTCCCGGTTTGTTTTTGACAGTTCTTGCAGTGACACACCGCAGTCATTAGCGGTTCTGAGGACGAACGATATCGAACAGCGCCACAAAGGCAGCCACCTTCAATTTTGGTCATCTTTGTCTCCCTGAGGGTATTTGGCCGTGACCTGTCACGGTCTGTGCATGATAAGCCCTGCACAGGATCTACGGCTTTTGGTCAAAGACATCGACCGCGACATTCAACCAGCGCCCGACCTCTTTCAAGACTATTCATCGGTCATTCCTTTGAATCATGTGTGTTTGCTGCTGACAGGCAGAGCGTCCACCTGTGTTCCTGACTACTGGTCTTCGACGGGAGCCGATTGCAGGGAAACAATTTTGTCGCCGCCGGCCACAGACTGGCGGCCGATTTCCACGAAACCGAATCGCTGGTGAAACCGGAGCGACTTCGGATTCGGAGGCTCAATGTCGATTTCACATACCACCCGCGGCACGCGCTGCGACCGCGCGGTTGAAAAGACCGACTCATACAGCCGGGTGCCAACGCCCCGAATATCCAGACCTTGTTTGACCACGATACGATCAACATACAAGAAAGAATCGAACCGCCGATCAAACCACCGGTAGTTGGTGCTGTCATAAGCAGACTGCTCACGGAACAACAGCATGAAAGCGAGCACTCTGTTGTCGTGCTCCACAACCAGGTGTTGGGCCGCCTGGCCATGAATAAGATCAAGCCGGCTCCGGTCCAGCGGACTCAGATACTGAACCGACTCCTGGTTAAGTGCCAGAACCGCGTCAAAGTCTGCGGCAAGCGCCGGCCTGAGCTGCATTAGCGCAAGCCCCCTACCTCAGGCGTCACCAATTTTGTCCTGCGTCTTGGTTTCAAAATCGCTCGCGTCATGACGCTCCCTGAGCTGACCCGACGGGTCGCCGCTGACTTTGTTAACCATCCGCCCCCGTTGGACCGCCTGCCGGGCCTCGATTTCCTTGGCCCATCGCATCACATTCTTGTAAGAAGCCGCATCGATAAACTCGGCGGCCTCATAGACGACATTCAAGACCAATGCGCCATACCAGGGCCAAATCGCAATATCGGCGATGGAGTAACCACTCGCGCACATGAACTGCTTGTCAGCGAGGTGGCGGTCCAGAACATCGAGCTGGCGTTTGACTTCCATCGTGAAGCGATCAATACAGTATTCGATCGGGAACGGCGCGTATTTGTAGAAATGACCGAAGCCGCCACCGAGATACGGCGCGCTACCCATCTGCCAGAACAACCAAGACAGACATTCGGTTCGCTCGGTCGGATCTTGCGGAATCAGAGCCCCGAATTTCTCGGCCAGATACAGCAGAATCGAACCCGACTCGAACACCCGGGTCGGTTTGTCACCTGAGTGGTCGACCAGCGCCGGAATCTTTGAATTCGGATTGATGTCCACAAACCCACTGCCGAACTGATCACCCTCCCCGATATTAATCAGATAAGCGTCATACTCGGCGCCGGCATGGCCCAGGGCCAGCAATTCCTCGAGCATGATCGTGACTTTGACACCGTTGGGTGTCCCCAGCGAATAGAGCTGAATGGGGTGCTTGCCGACAGGCAGTACTTTGTCATGGGTTGCTCCGGCAATCGGACGATTGATCTTGGACCAACGACCAGCGCTTTGCGCGTCCCATTGCCAGACTTTGGGTGGGGTGTAAGTCGCTTTTTCACTCATCGGGGTTCCCTTCGCAATGCGGTTTAAGTTGCGGGATTATCTCAGCATTGGGCAATTCCCTTATCTGGGGATGGAGATGGGAGTTATCGCCGGCCCTGGAGGCAAACAGGTAAGTGCTGCAAAGCGCCAGGAAAGTCCGCCTTGCTAGGGTCACCGGTATTCCCACCTATTGCGCGGCAATCATCATGGCGAGTTTCCCCGGATCCATCTACACCAGACCTCATATAACCGCCGATCTGAACCTTGTTCCGGTCTACTCACCGCCGCCGCCGCCCCCGGTACCGCCACCGGCGACTTCGGCTATCCCCGGGTATCTTGTACCGCCGTACCTGGCTCAACCGACGCCAGCGCCGGCGCCAGTCGCCGCGCCCAGCCCAATCATCGTAGAACCGATCATCCCGGCACCGCTGATGACCCAATACCTTGAGGCGCAGACGGCTTATGCTGACGCCATAGCCCTGCGGGATTCGGTACCGACCGGGATTGCCAATAGTGAAGATTTCACATCAGAGGCGCGGGCGAACCTCATTCAGGCCGAGCAGGCCATCAGCCAGGAAATCGTCGATCATGTCTTAATCGAGTCAGCTTTTACCGCCCCGACGCTGGAGCGGGACTTGTATGGTGAAGCACAGGCGAACCTGCTGGCAACGCCGTTGCCTGACGAGGCAACCGAGCAGGCGTTTACCGAACTGGCGACGTCAGCAATAGCCGAAGCCAGAACCACAGCACCAACCAGTGTCAACGAGGCCGGCTGGCAGCGCAACGCCGCCATCTGGGATGCGCAGGATGCCGATTACGCACTGGCCGAAGCTGATGCCGCTCTGGCCGAATTGCCGACCTCGATCCCAGACGCTGCGCGAAACGCAGCCCAGCAAGAGCTGACACAAGCCCGCGTCAGAGCTGACTCGGCCTGGTTGGCAGTTGAATCCGCATTCGCAACTGAGTACCAGATTGTCGAGCGACAAACCCGCCCTGATTCCGACATCAACGATTATGTCGCGACGCACCGGGCGGCAATACTGAATGAACCGTTTGATCCGATCTATGCCAACCGTATTCATCTCGCCGCCCAGGTCAGTCCGGCGCCGGATCCAATCCCGCCACTCACAGACAGCCAGTTAGCTGCAGCGGTCGACCCCTATGCCGAACGGGTTGAACAAGCTTACCGGGATGGTGGCAATGGTGCAGCCCTCGATGAAATTCAAGCAGTCCGCGCCGAAATCGCCGCCGACCCGGCAATTTCCCCAGCGGGCGAGCAAACCCCTCTTCTGGTGCAAGGCGATCGTCTGCTGATTCTGACCGATGAGCTTGAAACCCGGTTGCAGCCAACTTATCAGCAGATCCGGGAAGGCGCGGCAGACCATCTGACCGAGGTTGCAACTGACGCCGAGCACCTGCAAGTCAGTTCGGCTGTCAGCGCAGAGCTCGTCCGATATGTAGAAGTATTGCCAAGCGACCAGATTGTCCCCCTGATGGACGAGACACAACACATCTGGGAACCGCTGATTACGACGACTTATCGGGATGAGGTCGGCTACAACGGCTTCTATAGCAATGACGAACGGAATCTGACTGCCAACTTTGCACGGATCACCGACTCGCTGGTACTCGTGGACGATGGTTACGAGACGGTCCAGGATATCGGTGCAGCGTTTGCCCAGATATGGGCGCCGCCGACGACTGAACCCCGTCCGCTACTGGACTTCGGTTACATGAATATTCCGGATTCATTCCGAAGTGTCTTGCACGAAGGATCCGGCTATTACCTCGCCCTGGAGACCGTATCGACCCTGAATCAGACGAATGAGTTTCAGGCGGGCCGGTTCATGAGCGTGATTGAAGACCAACTTGAGAACTATACCGAGGACGCCCGCGAACGAATCAGCGATCAAATTGAACACCGGGAGACCTATTACCGGATTATTCAGGATTTCTCCGCGATTAACGCACTCCCTGCCGGGCGAAGCTACGAACCGGGCGCTTTGCCGCTTGGTGAGATGGAGCTACAAAATGCGCTTGCCGAATACATCGAAACTGATCCTGACTTTCTGACTCGAGACATTGAGCTGACCGAAGCCATCGGACAGGACGGCCAGCGACTTTTTCATGCGCAAATGGCATTTGAAATGCTAAACGAGCAAACCGCCCGGCTTGATGGTGCCCAGGAATCAATTGATCGGCTTGGGCAGATCTGGGGAGCAGATCCGAGCGAAGGCGGACTCAGCCCCATGTACCTCGGATCAGTACAGTTACTCAGCGACATGAACGCCTTGTTGGGCCAGGCTGATGCTGCTGACCAGTTGGCGGACCCGGTAGGCGCGGTCAATAGCGTGCTCTCTCCGGCGCAGACTCTGCATGGCATTATTAAACGCGCCTCGGTTGGCAGTCTGCCCAGACTGGAAAGCTGGCTGTCATTAGCGGGTGTCGGCAGTTTTCTGATTTCAGCAAATACTAACCACACCACCGCTCTTGACGGCGAAGCCAGTGGCTTGGAACGCGGCATAGCCGGACTGCAATCCGGTCGCTATTCCGTTCAGGCGGCGCGTGACTCCTGGATGCTTATCTCGAGACTCAGCGCCTCTCAAGGGATGGAAGACAGCTACAAACTGTTCTCTGAAACCCACCCCCGATTGTTTAATACACTGACAAACCGGGTGCATCAGCTTGGTGTCGTTCTGGATGCCGCAAACCTGATCCGGGTTGGTGTTGATATTCAGGCCAGCGGAGAAAGCCACTTCAGTCCGGACTCCCTGTTTCAATACGGCATCGCAGCCAATACGCTGACAGCCAACGGGCTATTGCTTGGCGCAACCATGTACGGTTCCGGGGCAACAACCCTGGGAGGCTCGACCGCGACGGCGTTCTTTACCGGGCCGGCCATGCCAATCGCGCTATTCCTGATTGCGGGCGGCGCACTGGCTTCCTATCAATACAATCGAGTCACTGCCGCCAACCGGTTTGAGACCGCAGAGATGCGACAGGCGTTGTCTCACATTGGCTCGCTCAACGAAGACGGATCACTGCGCACGATTGGAGAAGTCAGCTCTTTCCAGGACCACGGCCCCCGAATTCAGGTCTGGCATCCCGGACTTTCCCTCGACGGAAATATTGATTACCGCGGATTATCTGCTAACGCAGTGGACGAGTTACTCAACAACAGCAGCGATCCGGAGTCACCGGAAAGCTCATTCGAAACCCTCTCTGCGTTGGCCGCCAGGCACAATATGACAGGCCGGGAGTTGCTGCTCAACTGGTTTGACAACGATGCGCTCAACGACTCCCTGACGGACGAAGAGCAAAAACAGCTTCCCCCTGCAACCTTCGGGGTCGATTTGTCTGCAACGGGTATCAGCGACGAGTCATTGCGCCGAGTGTGGCATGCCGAAACGATGGGCTATTCCTGGTTCGAATCAATTCAGGCCAGCGGCCTGGGCAGCGATGAAGCCTTTGAGGATGCACAGGCACTGATCGACTACATCTTTGAAAACAATCTGGTGGTCGCCGGAGAGTCGGACTCGATGAACGCCTGGTCAATGCCCTACCAGGAGTTCGATCTGGATAAAGTTCGGGCTATTCTTGGCGAAGCTGACCTGCAGCCCGGACAGGCCCCGGTACCACCGGCTGTCAGGCGGGCGGCCGAGCAGTTCATGGCCGGCCACCGGATTCAGAGTAGTTTCCGACCCGACTCTCTTGACGGGCTGGACTTGTGGTTACAGGTAAACGGCTATCCGGCCATTGAGGAACGACCAGCAAACACCTTGCAAGAGCCCGTCCGCCCGGAAATACCCGAGGTCGCATTTCTTGAAACGAATCCGGTTCCTGACTCAGGTCAACCGGAGCAACCCGAGCAAGCCGACGAACCCACCGCACAAGACATCCTGATCCCATCGGTTGATTCGCCGCCTGACCAGTCCGACTTACCGCCGCTGGCGACACCGGAAGTCGAGCCAGGTGCTGCACCTGAGACTGATTCTCAACCTTCAGTGCGTGCCTATACCGTGCGGGCCGGGGACACACTATGGTCGATTGCGAATCAGCATGACGTTTTGCAGAACGTGGCCGAGTTAATTCAGTTCCATAATCAGCAGATAAGCGATGAATCATCCCGGGCGCCCCGGTTTGACCCGGACAGCATTGACGGCTCATGGCCACCAGGGGCAGCCAACGCCGCAATTCGCGACCCGGATCTGATTCACCCAGGCGACATCATCTACCTGCCCGTCCGGTAGCAGCGGAAGGCTTGTGCTATTACTGAGGCATGAGCTCCCGATATACCACTTCCAAAGCACCGAAACTGCAAGACTGCCGGCGTCACGGCACCAACACCGACAACGAGTTGTTTCTGGTCGAAGGCGACTCGGCCGCGAGCAATGTCAGCCGGGTGCGTGATACCGAGTTGCAAGCGGTATTACCCATGCAGGGTAAGCCGATGAACGCCGGCAAATCCAGTCCGGCACGCGTCCAGGCCAACCAGTGGTTCAAGGCTTTTATTGCCGCTGCAGGTTGCGGCATTGGCAAAAACTGCCGACCCGAGCAATTGCGCTACCAGCGAATCATGTTGTTATTTGACCCGGACGCCGACGGCATTCACTGCGGCGCGTTGCTGCTTATTTTTTTGCATCATTACATGCCGGCTCTGCTGCGGCAGGAAAAGATCTGGATGGTCCGGGCGCCGTTACTCAGGGTAACCGCACCATCGTTGTCAGAGCCAATTTACGCCAGCTCCGAAATGCAATACCAACATCTGATGAAGCAATTGACTGCCCGCCAGGTCGGCCAGATCCAGACCTTGCGCTACAGAGGCCTGGGCAGTCTTGAGGCCGATTTGCTGACAGACCGTTGCGTCTCCCGAAAAACCCGACAGGCTGATCTGATGTCCGAACGCGACGCACAGATGGCGCTGACCGTCTTTGGCGGCTGACGAGTGTTGCCGACGAATTCCATGCCTGAGCCGATAACCGCCAATGCACTGAAGCAGCGGTTGCACGACGGCACCGAAATCGCGCTGCTCGATGTCCGCGAGCACGGTCAGTACGGTGAGTCGCATTTGTTCTATGCCATCTCTGTGCCGTATAGCCGGCTGGAAACCAACGTCCGGCGACTGGTACCCCAGCCTGCCACCTTCATCGTGCTTTATGACAGTGGCGAGCATCGCGAGGGGGTTGCGTTCCGAGCCGCCACCAGGCTGCGCGCAGCAGGTTATACGCAGATATCTGTTCTGGTCGACGGCATTGCCGGCTGGCGCCGCGCAGGGTTTGAATTGTTCAAAGGCGTGAACGTGCCCAGCAAGACATTTGGTGAGCTGGTAGAGCAGCAACGACATACGCCGGTCATGACCGCTCAGGCGCTCTACCAGCGCCAGCAAGCCGGCGACAACCTGATCGTTCTTGATGGCCGCCCCTTTGAAGAATTCTTCAAAATGAGCATCCCCGGTGCCATCTGCTGCCCGAATGGTGAACTGGCGCTGCGCATTGGCGAACTGATTGCCGACCCACAGACCATTATCGTGATCAATTGCGCCGGTCGAACCCGCAGCATTATTGGTGCTCAGACCTTGCTCAACCTGGGCATTCAGAACCCTGTGTTCGCGCTTGAAAACGGCACCCAGGGATGGCGACTGGCCGGCTTTGAGCTGGAGCAAGGCAATACCCGGCGACATCCCTGCGCTGAGCCGTCAGATCTTGCCAAACGCCAATCCAGTGCGGCGCGGCTGGCCTCCTGGTGCCGGGTTCCCGAACTGAGCGCGGCCCAGGCGCAAGCCTTTGTCGATGATCCGGTCCGCAATTGTTTTGTGCTGGATATCCGCACGCCTGAAGAATTTCGTCACGGAACTCTGCCTGGCGCGCAGTCGGCACCAGGCGGACAACTGATTCAGGCGAACGACCAGTACGTCGGTGTGCGCCGCGCGCGGCTGCTGATTGTTGATCATGAACAGGTTCGCGCTCCGGTAGTGGCAAGCTGGATGCGCCAGCTTGGCTTTGAGGCTTACACGCTGACCGATGGCATCCACACGGCCTTGACACTGCCTGAGCCGCGGCCACTGCCACTCGCGTCACCAGAATCCGTCGATGCAGCGTGTCTGGCCAGATTGATTTCGAGTGACTCTGTCACGCTGATCGACATCAGACCAAGCACTCAATTTCGCCAACAACATGTGCTCGGCGCACAGTGGTCGATCAGGCCTGTGATCGGATCCGCATTAACCGATTCAACCCAGGCTGTCGTCCTGATGGCCGAGCACTATGAAACGGCACAACTGGCCGCGCTTGACCTCCAGGACGCCGGAGTGAAACTGCCAAGGGCATTTACCGGTTCAATTGAAGCCTGCCAGGCGGCGGGCATCCGGACCTGCTCAGCGGACAATCCACCCAGCCCCGTCGATGACATCGATTTCCTGTTTTTTGTGCACGACCGACACGCCGGAAACCTCGCTGCGTCACGGCGTTACCTCGAATGGGAAACTGGCCTGCTTGCGCAAATAGATCGCGACGAACTCAACGACTTTTCAGTCAGTCCGCCAGCACGATGATCTCCGGGCGCCCGAGCGAAACAACATGCACCAGGTCATTCATGGAAACCATGACAAAGTGCTCAACATCTGACCAGCGCGGATCGTCTTTTTCGAACGTTTTGTCCGCGTAACGGGTCGCCAGCTCTGAATTCTGCAGAATCAGGGTGGGAAAAACCCAGTCATGAAACGACGGCGACGAGCATAGCGGCAATTGATCCGGAATGGGAATCAGGCCAAGAGACTCGTCTTCCCAGAGCAGCGTCATCGCATTCGGAAACGTCAGGCGCACATCAGACGCAAAACCCTCAGGCACGCGGGAAAAGTGCAAGGTAACGACAAGCTGTGCATCTTCCTGAGACTGCCACTCATACGAAATATCAGCACATGGCGCGTTCAACCCTTCGATAATTTCCCATTGATTAGCCTCGGTCATGGTTGCCGGTTTCCTTTTTCTGGGGTTGATGGCCGAGAGTGTAGAGTTTTTTCAAGCAATTGATATTGCGGCCTGTCCACAAAACCCGCTCGCCGGTAAAAACGCCGGGCGTTCTCGTTGGTGCGAGACACCTGTAACGACAGATTCGAGCAGCCGGCCCGCACCGCGGCAGCTTCCACAGCCTGCATCAGCGCCTGGCCGATACCGCGGTTGCGATCACCGGCGCGCAGATAGAGTTCGTCAACCTCGGCGGTTAAACCCAGATGCTCAAGACTGAAAACATAGACTACGATGACATAACCAACCGCTTTCCCGTCGTCCATGGCGACCCAGGCGGCGCCCCGTTGTTCGTCGGCACTGAGACGGGATAGCTGCGCGACAATCTGCCCGGCGTCAAATCCATCAATCGCTTCGAACGCCCAATACTCTTGCACCAATGGCACGACGAGAGAAACATTTGCGGGGGATACCGTTTGAATGTCGAGCACAACAATCACCTACTGGGACTCAGGCGGCGCCCGCAGAACCGAGACGAGTTCGGACAGTGACGGCATCTCCTGATAACACTCGCCGCGAAGCGGCTCGGTATCCCAGGAAGCTCGGGAGCCGACAAAAAGATGGGCCACAATTTGCAGATCCCGCTCTTGTTCGAACAACCCGGCCGGGACCCAGACGTAGCCACTTTCGCCCAGCAGATTAGGCACTGGCGAGCCGCATGATTTGCAAAAATGTGAGCTGAAGCCAGTCGGTTTTTGCCACTGCTGAACCGCATCAGTGTTCGACAACCATTGAAACCCCTCGAGACTAACCAAGGTAGCACTGTTGGATGCTGAGCCGCCCTGCTTGCGACACAACGAGCAATGACATTGATAAAGACCGGGGATCCCCCCAGTCAGCTCAAAACGGACCTGGCCACACAGACATTGCCCTTTCATGGCCTAGTAACCTGCTTCACCGGTCGAAAGGCCGGAGTAGACGTCAGTCGACCCGGCGTTCCAGAGTACATTCTGGATAATGGCATTGATCGTCCAGCGATCGGCAGTCTTGATCAGACCGAATCCATACTGGCCATGGGTGTTGTAGACGCGGCCCTCACTGTCGTACCGATAAATCACGCTGGAAGTCCGCGCGTTCGCCTCGAAACCACCAACAGATATCTCGATATTGCCAAGCATGTGATGGGTGGACAGTGAAGCAAGCATTCTTGAGCGCATCGCCACATATTTCTCGCGAGTCAGGTTTTCCGGGGTCGCCCCGCTAACCCCACGAATATCGTTAAACAGTTCGGGCGCCAGGCAACTGCCCAACTCATCCCAGGCTTTGCGGTCGATACTGTTTCCAAAGCAGGCAATTAACTGGCTGATTGCCTGCTTGTCAATCAGGTCGGCAAGCGCCGACTCATTGGTATTGTTCTGACTCATCAGTACTCGTGCTCATCCAGCCACCGGGCGATATCGCTAAAGACTCTGTCCCGATCCATTGGCGTTTCATTGAATATCTCGTGATACAAGCCATTGTATTTGTAATGGCTGATCAAATGGGCGGGCGCGGTTTCGGCAAAAACATCGCTTGCCTGCGGCCGGACAATGACATCCTCTTGCGGGACCAGCAACAAGGTTCTGACCGATAAAGCCGGCGCCAGGTTCAAGGCCTCGGCACCGGCGGTCACCAGCCAGGTCAGCAGCCGGGCCGAAACCGAATGATGAATCAACTCATCGGACTGCCGGGCAAATCGCATGGCCTCATCATGCGTCAGCAATGGCCCGGACAGACGAGCCTGAACCGAAACATCACGAGCCAGCTTGTCCATAACGCCCAACTGCGCCTGTTGCCAGCGAGTCATTGCCGGTTCGAACGCCGGCGCCGAGAGAATCAGACCGGTTGGCTGCAGTCTTGAGGTGAGCACAAGATTTGCGGCCAACGCCCCGCCCAGACTGTGTCCAACCAACAGCGGCGTCTGGTCGAACTCTGCGGAGAAGCGGTCAAACTGCTCAATGGCCGCCTGCTCAATAGCCTCGTCTGATTCAAGCACCCCGCGCTTGCCACTGGAGCGGCCATGACCAGGGTGGTCATGAGCCCCGACCTGATAGCCACGAGCCGCAAACCACCGAGCAACATGGTCGTAACACCCGGCGTGCTCGCCCAGCCCGTGAAAGAGATAAACGCCCCGGGCTTGTGATGAAACATGTGCTCTGGTGGCGTCCCAGCGGTGTTCGTGGATATCAGTATCAGTTGAGACGGTCGCAGTCATAGTCGTCATATAGGCAGGATCAGGAGGCGGGGCGAATTACAGCCACAGGTTTCAACACATGCCCGCGCAAGGCGGCCAGTAACTCGGTCTTGTGCAGATTGGCCTGCTTGATGCTCTTGTCTTTAACCACCCCGTACCCCCGGATACTCATCGGTAATTCAGCCAGCGCTACCGCAGTGTCAAAGTTCTCTCGTGTCATGTGATTCAGCACGTCATCGATCAGGTCTTCATACTCGTTAATCATCGCTCGCTCGTTACGCCTTTCATCGGTTCTGCCGAAGAGGTCGAATGGCGTGCCGCGCAATCGCTTGCCATGTCTGAGCAATTTCATCGCCGTTAACATCCACTGGCCATACGAGTGCTTGACACCCCGGCCGGTGACAGCATCAATTTTCGAGAAGATCGGCGGCGCCAGGTGAAATTTTAAGGTGTAGTCGCCTTCAAATTGTTCGGCAATCCGGGCCCGGAATGCGGGGTCGGCATGCAAACGGGCCACTTCGTATTCGTCCTTGTAGGCCATCAGCTTGAACAATGACTTTGCCACGGCCGTACTGAGCCGATAGCGGCTGTCTGCCGCACCGATTCGCTCGCCCTCGGCCTGCACCACCCGGCTGATCAACTCGCGGTACCGCCGCGAGTAACGACGATTCTGGTAGCTCTTGAGAAACGCAGCACGATGATCGACCAGATGCTTCAAATCGGCTTCGCTACGGACCTTGCCCAGTGGTCGCCTGAACTCGATCACTTGCGCCGGCTGCGCAAGCTTCATGACCCGCGCTGAATCCTGGGCAAGACGACGGCCCCACAAGTAGGCCTTCTGATTGTTCGCGACGGCCACTGCATTTAATTCGAAAGCCCGTTCAATGGCCATCCGGCTTAAGGGGATCCAGCCCTTCTGCCAGGCGTAACCAATCAGCATCGGATTTGCATACAGACTGTCGCCCAACAAATGACTCGCCAGGCCCGAAAGATCCACAAAATCAATATCGATTTCACCGGCAGCACTGGTGATGCTTTGTCGTAGTTCGTCTGCCGGCAGCTTCCAGTCTGGGTCGCGTAGAAAATCGGAAGTCGGTGAGACTTCCGTGTTGATCACGGCACGCGTGACATTCGGGCGCATTTTCGACAAGGCTTCGTTGCCGGAACTGACCACGAGATCTCCGCCCAGCAACAGATCTGCCTCGCCAGTGGCGATCCGCGTGGAATACAGTGTTTCTGGCGATTCGCTGATTTGCACATGCGAAAAAACCGCCCCGCCTTTCTGCGCCAGGCCGGCCATATCGAGCACCGAAATCCCTTTGCCTTCAAGGTGTGCGGCCATGCCGAGTATTTGCCCGACCGTGACCACTCCGGTACCGCCAACACCGGTAATCATGATGCCGTAAGTACGGTTGCCTGAAGCACTTATGGGCAGTTGCTCCGGTTCGGGGAGCGCGGGCCATTCGGCATCCACTCTGGAGCCGACGCCAGCCTCGGAACCAGCCGGAACACTATTTGCAGCAGCCGGCTTCCGGAGCCCCCCGCCTTCGACCGTGACAAAACTGGGGCAGAAACCCTTGACACACGAGTAGTCTTTATTGCATGAAGACTGATTGATTCGTCGTTTGCGCCCGAATTCGGTTTCGAGAGGCTCGACTGAAACGCAAGAGCTTTGCACGCTGCAATCACCGCACCCCTCGCAGACGAGTTCATTGATGATCACCCGTTTCGCCGGGTCAGGAAAACCCGGCTTGCCGTCAACAATGCGCTTGCGACGACGCCGTTTCTCAGACGCACAAGTCTGGTCGTAAATCAGCACGCTGCAGCCGGAAACCTCCCGCATCTCGCGCTGAATCGCGTCGAGTTCGTCGCGATGATGAATCCGAATACCCGCAGGCAGACCAACGCTGGACGGATTGCTGTATTTCTCCGGCTCATCGGTCACGATCAAGACCAGCCTGGCGCCCTCGGCATTTAGCTGCGCCACGATCTGCGGCACCGTCAGCGTGCCGTCAACCGGCTGGCCACCCGTCATCGCAACCGCGTCGTTATACAGAATCTTGTAAGTGATATTGGTGCCGGCAGCAATGCTGGCCCGAATCGCCAGCAGGCCTGAATGAAAATAAGTGCCATCACCGAGGTTGGCAAAAATGTGTTTTTCATCAGTGAACGGTGCCTGACCAATCCAGGGAACGCCCTCGCCACCCATCTGCGTAAAGGTTTCTGTCCGGCGCTCCGGCATCCAGGTCGCCATATAGTGGCAGCCGATTCCGGCGACCGCCCGCGACCCCTCTGGAACATGGGTTGAAGTGTTGTGCGGACAACCCGAGCAGAAAGTCGGCACTCTTTCTGCGGTCGCATGCGGCTGGGCAAGCGCACGCTCTTTGTTTTCGATCACATTCAACCGCGACTCGATTGCCGAGCGCATATCGGCGTCCAGTTCAAACCGCGAATTGAATTTGCCCGGATCGAGCAAGCGAGCCGCAATCGCCTTGGCGATGATTGCCGGCGACAACTCGGCATGTGCCGGCAGCAACCACTGACCCATCGGCTTGGCCCATTCCCCGCCGCGCCCGTCTTTTTCGTCGAATTTTCCGTAAATGTTCGGACGCTCAGCGTCCGGCCAGTTATACAACTCCTCTTTGAGCGCGTACTCCATGATCTGGCGCTTTTCTTCAACCACCAACACCTCACCGAGCCCACGGGCAAACTCGCTGACAGTGTGCGCCTCCAGCGGCCAGACAACATCACACTTGAACAGCCGCAACCCGATTCGCTCACAGGCCGCTTCATCCAGCCCCAGGTCTTCAAGCGCCTGGCGTGTATCCAGGTACGCTTTACCGCCGGTCACAATGCCAAACCAGGCATTTGATGAATCGATTACGGTGCGATTCAGCTTGTTGGCCCGGACATACGCCAGCGCCGCATAAAATTTGTAATCGAGCAGACGGGCTTCCTGCTCCAGTGGTGAGTCAGGCCAGCGAATATTGAGTCCATCGGCCGGCAGTTCGAAATCAGTTGGAATCACGATATTGACCCGATCCGCGCTGACATCAACTGAGGCCGATGCCTCGACCACCTCCGTGACTGTCTTCATCGCCACCCACAGACCTGAGTATCGCGACATGGCCCAGGCATGGACTCCAAGGTCCAGATAGTCCTGCACTGAAGACGGATAGAACACCGGCAGACCGCAGGCCTTGAACAGGTGATCCGATTGATGCGGCAGCGTTGAACTCTTGGCGCCGTGGTCGTCACCGGCCAGAATCAGTGCACCGCCATAGCGGGACGAACCGGCGGCATTGGCATGTTTAAACACATCTCCGCTGCGATCGACGCCGGGGCCTTTGCCATACCAGAGCGCAAACACGCCATCGACCTTGGCCTGAGCAGACAAATTGACTTGCTGGGAGCCCCAGACGGCGGTTGCCGCCAGGTCTTCATTGAGCCCGGGTTGAAAGACAATCTGATTGTCGGCGAGATGTTTCTTGGCCTTCCAGAGCGCCTGATCGACGCCACCTAAAGGTGAACCGCGATAACCCGAAATAAAGCCGGCAGTGTTGAGTCCTGCAGCACGGTCACGAGCCCGCTGCAACATGGGGAGTCGGACCAGGGCCTGAGTCCCGGACATAAACGCCCGGCCGGACGTCAGGGAATATTTGTCATCAAGCGTGACTTCTTCCAGCGCGCGACGCAGCGCCTCTGAAACCGCGGGAGTGAGCGGTGCGTTCATTAGGCATCTCCAATCAAAGATTGTGTCTTCGAGGGTCTGACAAAATCAGTCAGTGGGCTGGTTCAGCTTGTGGCCTGGCAGCCTGAATGGCAGGATACCAGCGTTGAATCCGGTGGCAATATCATCCCCCTACACTTACCTCGTCGTCGCTTCTGGCCGGCCCCCCGCCAGGCAGAACCGGTCGACCAAAACCACCGTAAACAGAAAAATGGTTATTTTAGCCAAGGAGCGTCCGGCATTGCGATTTATTGACAAACTCAGGTCCCGGTGGCGGTCCAGCGGATCCATGCTGTGCGTCGGACTTGATCCAGACCAGAGCCGATTGCCAGGCGGTCTTGCCCGCGAAACAGATGGCATAGAACAGTTTTGCCGGCAGATCGTTGACGCCACCGCTGAATTCGCCTGCGCGTTCAAGCCCCAGATTGCCTACTTCGCCAGTGCCGGCGCCGAGGCCCAGCTGGAGGCGGTAATTGCCCATATCAAAACCCGGTACCCGGACATACCGGTTGTCCTGGATGCCAAGCGCGGCGACATAGGCTCGACCGCCGCCCATTACGCCACCGAGGCTTTCGGTCGCTACGGCGCAGATGCGGTCACGATAAACCCGTATATGGGCACCGACTCGGTTGAACCCTACCTCGAATGGGAGGATCGGGGCGTTTTTGTCCTGTGCCGGACCTCCAACCCGGGCGGGGATGACTTCCAGGCCCTGAATGTCGCCCAGCGCGACGAACCGACCGCTCACAAACCGCTATATCGGTCGGTTGCCACACTAGCCGGTCAGCGCTGGAACAAACAAGAGCAGGTCGGCCTGGTGGTCGGCGCTACTTATCCCGACGAATTGGCAGAAATCCGGCGCCTGGCGCCCACAATGCCACTCCTGGTGCCCGGCATTGGCGCTCAGGGCGGCGACATCAAAGCGACGGTTGCCGCCGGTCTGGATAACGACGGACACGGCATGCTGATCAACTCTTCCCGAGCCATCATTTACGCCGGGCAGGATGCCGGATTTGCCCAGGCAGCAGCACGCGCGGCGGCGGCCACAAACACGGCGATCAACGAGGCCAGAAACCAGCGCTAGAACCGACCGGCAAAATTCGACCGCCTGGAACCGCCATGCAGCGCCAAAACGGCAGACAACGTGGTACCGTATTACGGCAAACTCGCCGATTGCTTGAGCCCGATTCAGACAATCCGGCGACACCAAACCAGAGACCACAGGTGCCCGGCAACGGGTGATGAAAGCATGAGAATTCTGCTCGCCGAGGATGACGCCGTTCTGGCCGACGGATTGTCGCGTTCACTGAGAGCCGCCGGCTATGCGGTTGATTCTGTCAACTCCGGTCGCGATGCCGACCTCGCGCTGTCAACCCAGGCATTCGACCTGCTGATTCTCGACCTTGGCCTGCCCCATATGACCGGCCAGGACGTCTTGCGGCGGTTGCGGGCCCGCGATAATTCAGTCCCCGTCATGATTTTGACCGCCGCAGATTCCGTTGACCAGCGGGTTCAGGGGCTCGACCTTGGCGCGGATGATTATCTTGCCAAACCGTTCGCATTGTCCGAGCTGGAAGCCCGCGTGCGAGCGCTGGTTCGCCGCAGCATGGGTAACGGCAGCTCGCAAATCAAATGCGGCCGCCTGACCTACGATCAAGTCGGTCGCTCGGCGTTTTTGGGCGAACACCCGATTGAACTGTCAGCAAGAGAACTTGGCTTACTGGAAATACTCCTGCAACGCATGGGCCGACTGGTCAGCAAAGACCAGATCGTGGATCATTTATGCGAATGGGGCGAAGAAATCAGCGCCAACGCGATCGAGGTTTATATGCACCGTTTGCGCAAAAAGCTCGACGGCGGCGAAGTCCGTATCGCGACGGTTCGCGGGCTTGGCTATTGCCTCGAAAAACCCGCTGAATTAGCCTGAAACAAGCGCTGTTCCTGAATGAATGCGCCTGAGCAGATAAGCCCCCCGCACGAAGTCCAGAGCTTTGCGGCAATGCTCGGCGACCTGATTGCCACCCATGAATCTGCCCAAGGCTCCGACCAGGAGCGTCAGCCAGCTTTTACCCCCTGGAAAGCGCCGGTCAAGTCGCCTCGAATCAACGAGCCCGGCCCGCGCTCCTTGTTTGGTGAAATTCTGGATTTCATGCTGGCGCCGCTGCTTTTGCTATGGCCGCTGACCATTGTCATTACGCTGATCTTTTCACGCTCGCTGGCCGATGCACCCTATGATGCCTCACTGAGTGACCGCACCCAGTCATTGAGCCAGCAAGTGCAGTTTGAACTGACCAACACTGGCGCAACCGCCTCGGTTGCAGACGGCACCAAGGAGTTGTTCTCGCGCGAAGCCGGTGCATTGTTCTATCAAGTGGTCGCCCCCAATGACCTGACTATCTTCGGCGACCCGACGCTGCCCCGGCCGTCGCTGTATGACTACCCCGAACTGGGCCAGGTCAATTTCAGAAACGTCACCCATCGCGAACGCGATCTGCGGGTTGCCTACACGTATGTTCCGGTACGCGGGGCGGAAGACCTGACACGGCCCGTACTGGTTCAGGTTGCCGAACCGTTTGAGCAGCGCCGCGACCTGGCCAACCGAATGATCAAAGGCGTGATCTTCCCCCAGTTCATCATTGTGCCGCTGGCGGCGGCGCTGGTCTGGTTCGGGCTGTCACGCGGCCTGAAGCCCCTGCGCGGACTTCGCGACCGGATCCGCGACCGCCGCCCTGATGACTTGTCGCCGATTGACCCGACCAGCGCGCCGCAGGAAATCGTGCCGCTGGTGGAGTCTTTCAACGAATTGCTGACCCAGCTTGAAACCACGCTGGCCACCCAGAGACGCTTTATCGCTGACGCCGCCCATCAAATGAAAACCCCGCTGGCGGGCATCCGGATGCAGGCAGAACTCGCGCTGCGCGAACCTGAACCCGCCGAGCGTGAACGCAGCCTGACCCAGCTGGCCCGCAGCTCCGAACGCGCGTCGCACCTGATCAACCAGCTTCTGGCCCTGGCCCGCGCCGAAAGCCTGGGCGAAAAAACCGCTTTCGACCGTCTCGAGCTGAACCCCTTGCTCCGGGAAGCCATCACTGAACTGGCACCGCTTGCGCTTGCCGCAGGCCTGGACCTCGGATTTGAAGACACCGACTCGCCAGTGGCGGTCGTCGGCAACCCCGTGCTGCTGGGCGAACTGATTCAAAATCTGGTCGGCAACGCCATTCACTACACACCAAGCGGCGGGGTGGTGAACATCCGTGTGCTAACCGGCATGGGCGTGGTGACGATAGAAATTGAAGATAACGGCCCCGGCATTCCGGCGGCTGAGCGTGAATCGGTATTTGAACGGTTTTACCGGGTACGGGACCGGGTCCCGGCAAATGAGGGCGAAGAACGCGGCAGCGGGCTCGGACTGGCCATCGTGCGCGAGATTGCCCGCTTGCACCAGGCAACCGTGCAAATCACCGAGGGAGCCCCCTGGCCAGCCGAGCGCGGCCGGGGCTATGGCGCAAACTTTGTACTGCGGTTCCCGTTGGCACCAAACTGACGGTTTCGGTGGAACCGACCGGGCCGGGGCACCTCAAATTGACACCAGCGAGCGGCCTCGCTAACATCACGCCCCTGTGGCGGATTAGCTCAGTTGGTTAGAGCGACGGAATCATAATCCGCAGGTCCGGGGTTCGAGTCCCTGATCCGCCACCACTCCTTCTTTCTGGTTTCGTTCTGAAATCACCGCTCTGGCGCTGCTTGAAGCCACCAGAGCGTCGCCGGCAAATGCTGGCAAACTTCCCTTAATTCGCCTGCAGGTAGTCGAGCACGTTCTTGAAAATCTTGCATTCAATTTTCTGGGTGGCCCCCTGCCCCGTGCAACTGGGTAGCGGCTGGTAAAAATCAGTCGTTCCGCCATTAAAGACGATGCCGCCGCCTGGCCGGGTAAAAGCTGTCATGGCGGCGTTCGGCCCGCCGGTTCCGGTCAGAGTCAGATAGGGATTGGGGCCCTCCTCCGAGGGTGAATCCCAGCCAGACAAATCTGCCAGCGCCAGAATTTCAGTATTGGTTGGCGCCCCGTCGCTGCCGGTAGGCTGCGGCAGGCCGCCGACAAACGTCAAATCGATGCCGTCGCTCTCATAGCGATGAATCCGCTCTGAGGCGCCGAATTGCCCGCCCTGACTCAGGCCCGTGTTGGCAAATGCCCAGTGATTCGGCCGGTAGACCGTATAAGGCCGGTTGGTCAGTTGCGGCTGGGTATTCTGGTCAACATAGCCGCCCTTAAAGAAGGTGGCGCCAATCGTGCGCGCTTCCGGATCAAACTCAAGCCAGTTCGCGGTTGAGGTACCGCTTTCGCGGTTGCCAATAAGCTTACCGAGCGAACGGCCATAAACATCGGTCACCGGTTCCGTACGCCACCACATCGAATTACCCGAGAAAATGACCGCATGGCGACCGCTGTCGATATGGGCATCCAGTTGCTGGCGCATCGGGGTAGACCAGTATTCGTCATGGCCTACTGTCAGAAAGACCTTGTAGGGGGCCAGCACATCAGAGTCGGCATGCATGTCAGTGCCACTGATGTACTCCATCGTGATGCCTTGCGATTCAGCCCAGCGAATCATCGGAATCACACCAAGAATATGATTTTCAGTCGCAGCGTCCAGGCTAGGCCGCAGGCGCGAAACTTCCTCGGCTTTATCGCCCCCGGTCGAATTAAACGTGTAAGCGCTCTTGCCGCCCCAGCCGTTGTACATCTGCGAGGTGTCAAACGGCACTTGCATGACCAGATTGCTGACTGAGCCCGGTACCGGATGCTTCACCACAAACGCCACCCAGGAAGACCCACCAGAAGGTGAGTCAAAGCGGGCCCGGTAGAAACCGGAGGTCCAGTTGGCCGGGATTTGCAGGGTCAGGCCGGTTGGCCAGTTACAGCAGTTAACCCAGGCGTCGTTCGGCACAACTTGTTTGCTCATCGAAGCCGTGCCGGTATAGACGGTCTGATCGGAACTGCCGATTCGGGTGATCGTGACGGTGGCATTTCGGCTGGCACCCGCACTGCCGGCATGGTCAGACAAGTGAAATGTGATGTTCTGGCCCACGTAGACCGAATCACAGTTCGAATAGGCGTCGATAGTCGTCCCAATCTGGGACGGCGCCTCCGAACCACCCGGTAAGACCGAACTGGTTGCCGGTGCAGCGCAATCGGCCGGGAAACTGACCGGCGCTGGGCCTGGGCCAGGAGTGGGGGTAGGTGCAGGACTAGGACCAGCCGGCGGAGGCGCTGTCGAGTCGCCGCCACCGCCACCGCAGGAGGCGACCGCCATGGACATTGCCAGCACCGCCAGCGTGTTTCGGATCGCGCCGACCGGTCGGATCAAGGCGCCATCCGATGCCGGGCAAATAGAGGGTGAGACAACGGCAGATTGGCTGCTGCCCGGCGCTGTCTGGCCGTGGTCTTCAATAACAACACTACTCACTCAATAACCTCTCAAATCGGCGGCAGGGAATTTCTCTACTTAGGATTCTAGTCATCCCTGTGATTTTTCCGGCGTGAAGCGGCGCACGTTTGACGCTATTTAGCGTTTAAACCACTCCTTGACCCCCGATCGGCGCAATTTTGTCACGGAAGCCAGGGACCCGAATCAGCGCTTTAGAGTGAATTCGATCACGCAGTTGCGGTATCCTCGCGCCATGTCAACCATAATGTCTTCTTTTAGTGCAACGCCGGTGTCCGGCATTCTGCCAAGCCGGGGGTCCGCATGACGCGCAAGGTCTACGTCAAAACGTATGGCTGTCAGATGAATGAATACGATTCTGACAAAATGATTGACGTGCTCGCTGACGGCGAGCAAATGGAAAAGACCGATACCCCCGATGATGCCGATGTGGTGTTGTTCAATACCTGTTCGGTACGCGAAAAAGCCCAGGAAAAAGTTTTCTCGGAACTGGGCCGGTTCAAAGCCCTGAAACGGGAACGACCTGAACTGATCATTGGCGTGGGTGGGTGTGTGGCCAGCCAGGAAGGCGATGCCATCGTAAAACGCGCGCCTTATGTAGACCTGGTGTTTGGTCCGCAGACCTTGCACCGCCTGCCGCAAATGATTCGGGCGCGCAAAGACTCAGGCCGCTCTCAGGTGGATATCAGTTTTCCCGAAATCGAAAAATTCGATCACCTGCCACCGGCCCGGGTCGAAGGCGCGTCCGCGTTCGTCTCGATCATGGAAGGTTGCAGCAAATACTGCAGCTTTTGCGTCGTGCCCTATACCCGCGGTGAGGAAGTCTCACGCCCGATGGCTGACGTCCTGACCGAAATCGCTGAACTCACCGAGCAGGGCGTTCGGGAGATCACGCTGCTCGGCCAGAACGTCAATGCTTATCTGGCTCCGCTCGAAAAACCCGATCCTGACCAACGCAGCGATGAACCCGCAGAAGAAGCGGACTTTGCCACCTTGCTGGATTTTGTCGCCGAAATGCCTGGCGTCGAACGAATTCGGTATACGACCTCGCATCCGCGCGAATTCAGCCAGCGGCTGATTGATGCACACGCGCGCATCAGCAAACTGGCTAATCATGTGCACCTGCCGGTGCAGTCCGGCTCGGATCGGATCCTGTCAGCCATGAAGCGCGGTTATACCGCGCTGGAGTTCAAATCAATTGTCAACCGGCTGCGTCGCAACGACCCGGACCTGAGCATCGGCTCCGACTTTATTGTCGGATTTCCCGGTGAAACCGACAAAGACTTCGAACAAACCATGGCACTGGTCGATGCGGTCGTGTTCGACCATTCGTTCAGCTTCATCTACAGCCCGCGACCCGGCACGCCCGCCGCGGCCCTGCCCGATGACACGCCTCACGCGGTAAAACTCGCCCGCCTGCAACGCCTGCAGAAACAAATCGGCGAAAACGCCATCCGGATCAGTGAGCGCATGGTTGGCACCACGCAGCGCATTCTGGTTGAAGGGCCGTCCAAGAAAGATCCGCTTGAATTGTCCGGGCGGACTGGCAACAACCGGGTGGTCAATTTTGCGGGCGACTCTCGCCTGACCGGCTCGCTGATCGAAGTCGAAATCACAGCAGCCCTGCCCCATTCGCTCCGGGCCCGGGTGATAAGCCACTGATGATGTCAATGCGAACAGCCCTGCCTGCCTACACCCGGCCCTGCGTCTGGCGGTCGGTGTTTGCAGTAGCGCTTTGTTTGCTGACCGGCACCAGCCTGCCGGCTTATGCTGCCGACGAGCGGACCGCTCCGGCGCTCGGGGGGCAAATTGACCGCGCCCTGGAGATGCCGGCCGGAGCCGGATCACGCCCGTTTCTGATTGCCACCAATGAAGACCTGCCCGACATCAAGTCCTTCAGTCCACTGGCAAAACTACTAAGCGATGCCAACCGGCTGGTTCGGTCGCGCCAGTTCCGACCCGCCTACCGCTTGTTATCGCCGAAGACCGACCTATACGCCGGCGATGTCGAATTTGATTACCTGCTTGGAATTGCAGCGCTTGAATCCGGCCGACCCGGCGAATCCGTGCTGGCTCTCGAACGAGTGCTGATCAACCAGCCTAACCGCCTGCGCGCCCGCGCGGAACTGGCCCGAGCCTATCTCGCGCTCAACGAACGTGAAAACGCCCGCCGCGAATTTGAATCGGTCGCCGCGCAGCAGATTCCAGCCGAAGCGAAAGTCGTTATCAGCCGATACCTTGACGCGCTGACCCGCGTCAAGAATCAACCTGACCCGGTGTTGACAGTCACCGCCACGCTTACTATTGGCCATGACACCAATGTCAACGTCGGCAGCTCGGCCGACACCTGGCTTCTGGCCGACGGGACCGCTGTTACCCCATTACCGCCCAGTCAGCCGCGAAAAAGTTCATATATCGGCGCCGGAGCAGGCTTAAAGACCACGATTCCGATCAACGGCCGAGTGCAATGGATCACTGGTATCAGCGGCATGCTCCGCAACCACCCCTCTGCCCATACACTTGATCAGGAACAGGTCGACGTCTCGACCGGGTTCGTTTATCGGAATAAATGCCATCAACTCAAAATGCTTGGCCAAGCCCAATACCTGTCTGTTGACAGTAACCCTTTCCGCTTTGCGGCAGGGGTGGTTGGCCAGTGGCAGTGCGATATCAACGCCCGCCGCCAGTTCGGCGGGTTCGCACAGCGCTTTGAGCTGGGGTTTCCTGATCAACACCAACTGGATGCGGCGCGTCAGTCATTTGGCGTGTCATTTGCCCAGCTGGTGCCGGCGATCAACAACGGGGTTTTGCTCAGTACCTTGCAATCCGGACGTGAATATTCCAAGACGGGCCTTTCGAATCTCAGTTATGACTTCACGGGTGTCCGCGTCATGTTGATTGCGCCAATTACGGCTCAGTTACGCGGGTCGTTTGGAATTACGTATGAGCATCGCCGCTTTGATGATGCCGAAGTTTTGTTCGGCGTCACGCGCAATGATCACCAAACCGAAGTCAGGCTGGGCCTGCAACGCGAGATCGCAGACCACTGGACGCTTGAGCCACAGCTCGTGCTGACCAGAAACCGATCGACGCTTGCGCCAAGCGACTTCAGCCGTACCCAGGCTCAATTGGTCGCGAGATACCGGCTCAACTAGAGCTCCGGGGGCCAAATGTCTCGGTTGAACTGGTGGGCCAGACGGGCCCGCCGAGCCAGCATCGCTGGCGCACTGCTCGCATTGATCTGCCTGCTCGATCCCCAACCGGCGAACGCCCAGGTGGGATCGGTTCTGGTCAGCTCCGGCGAGAACCGGATTACGCATCGTAATGGAGTCCAGACATCGGTCGAGCCTGGAATCAGCCTGAACAACGGCGACATGATCAAGACCGGCCAGCGCGGGCATTTGCAGTTACGGTTTATTGACGGGGCAATCGTGTCTCTGCGCCCCGGTTCGATTTTCAGCATTGATGAATACCGACTTGAAGCGGAGCGACCGCGCAGCTTTCTGAGTCTGTTGCGCGGTGCATTGCGTACCGCCACTGGCTCCATCAGCAAACAGTCACCCGACGCCTATCGGCTGACCACGCCATCGGCAACCATTGGTGTACGCGGCACTCATTTCGTCGCGCGCGAAACCGTGTGCGAACCCACTTGCCCGGCCGGCGAAAAAGCCGGCCTGCATGTTTCGGTCAGTGAAGGTGGCATTACCGTCACCAATGACGAAGGCTCTGTCAACCTTGATGCCGGCCAGTCAGCCTGGGTGCCAGGCGCCAGCGAGACGCCGGTCCGGACAGCGCTGGCTCCGGTTTTGTCCCCGCGCGCTTATCAACCGGACCGGCCGCCGGTAAATGAAACGAACTGGCGCGGGCCTTTAAAGCTCGCTCGCGGTGAGAACAAGACCGTCACACGCGCCCCTGCCCGCCAGGCGCCCGGAGCGTCTTCATCAGACCCCGGGGCGCGCGACCAGGCGAGATCTGAAGAGCTGCCTCAGTCGGGCGAGTCATCCCGGTCTGGCGAATCTGCCCAGGCCGGCCAGCCCCCCCGCAACGATGAGGCAAAACACTCGAACGACAGGTCCCGGTCAGAAGAGACGGCCCGCTCCGGACAGGGTGCTCGCTCTGAACAGACGGATCGCTCCGAGCGCGCAGGCCGCGCCAACGGGCCGGCAGGCGCCGAACGGGCAGCCCGGTCGCAAAACCCCGCTCTACCGGAAGCCGCCTCGCGGTCGGAAGACCCGGCCACGCCGGACGCTCCGCTGTTCGCTGATTGGCCCGAGGACTCCTGGAGTGACTTTTCTGGCGCCGGCGAACTGGCCGGCCCAAGCGATCCCGTCGGCACCCCCAGAACCGAAGACGGCGGATTCGATATGGCACGCTGGGTATCGTCAAACCCGGGATCCGACGCCAGCACATCGCCGCCGGCTCTGACCGGCACACCGGGGGAGAACAGCGATAACGACGCCGGCGAGCCAGGCTCAGGCGATCCGGGTAACCCGGCCAATCCTACTGATCCAGCCAACCCGACGGACCCGACTGATCCGAATCCGCCGGGTGCCGACATAACACCCGCGCCGGCGCCCGGCATTTTGACTGCGGACCGATGGCGGGTTGAATTGCGCGCCGTGCCGGGGCTCTCCCGCATCGGGCTGACGTCCCGCCACAATGCAACGGTTCAGTTGGATTCGGCCACGCAACTCGAAGCGATCGGCGCCTGCCCCAGCCTTTTCTGCCTGTCACGAGGTGACGCACAAGTCGCTGAGGCCGGCCATGACGAATTCGCCGCCTGGGGCCGCTGGACCGATGGCTCGTTCGAGACCAGTCTCTTGGGCATTCGCTCGCAAATCACCTTGTCTGACCGCGAGGGCTTGCACTATCTGGTCGGCGTCCCGGCGGTGAGCCTGCCGGCTCAGGGCACGTTCGGCTACGCGCTGGTCGGCGCAACTGCGCCGACAACCGTCGGTCTCGGTTGGGCGCCCGGTCAGTTTTCCGGCTCGGCAGCGGTACAGTTCGCACCCGGCACTGCGCCGCGTATCGGCCTGGAAGGCCAGATCGACATTGGCTATGATCAGTTTACGTTTGCGACCACCGGCGGTGTCGCCAATCCGGGCGACAGCCAATTGACCGCTAACGAGCAAGCCGCCTTCAGTGGCACGCTGGATGGCCAGGCCGGCACCTCGGCACCCTGGTTCTGTGGTCACCAAGCCTGTAACGTCAAAGTGGGGGGCGCCCTGATCGGCCCGAGCGGCGAACGATTAGGTGTCGGGTATTCCGTGATTAGTGAGAGCGGCTCGACTACAATTGACGGGGCGGCGGTTTTTGGCCGCCGGTAACCACGAATCCCCCCGATTGCACCCGCCTGGAGTATGACCATCGGTTCGCCGAGAGCACAGAGCATTGAGTTTGCGCCGCAACCCCTCGACAATCAGCGCCTGGCGAATTTATGCGGGCCGCTGGATGCCAACATTTCGCAGATTGCCAATGCGTTCGAGGTCAGTATCAAACGCCGGCCAACCGGATTCCAGATCGATGGCAAACCCGAGCCAGCGGGCCTGGCCTCCGACGCGCTGCGCCTGTTCTACGAGCGGGCCCACCAGCCACTGGTGGCAGAAGAACTGCAACTGGCAATCATCGACCTGAAACAACGGCATGATGCCGGTAACGGCGATGACGAGTCACCCGTGCTGCAAACCCGCCGGCATGACTTGCAGGGGCGAACCCCGCATCAGCGGGAGTATTTGCGCAAAATTCTGCGGCACGATATTACGTTCGGCCTGGGGCCGGCAGGCACCGGCAAGACCTATCTGGCCGTAGCCTGCGCAGTCGATGCGCTGGAGCGCGAAACAGTCAAGCGACTGGTGCTGACCCGCCCGGCGGTCGAAGCCGGCGAACGCCTCGGATTCCTGCCTGGCGATCTGACCCAGAAAGTCGATCCCTATCTGCGGCCGCTGTACGACGCGCTCTATGATTTGCTGGGCGTTGAAAAAACCACCCGCATGTTTGAGCGACAAGCCATCGAGATTGCGCCGCTGGCTTATATGCGCGGACGCACCCTGAACCATGCCTTTATTATCCTGGACGAAGCGCAAAACACCACGCCCGAGCAAATGAAGATGTTCCTGACACGGCTGGGTTACGGCTCGCGAGCGGTCATCACCGGCGACCCCACCCAGATTGATCTGCCGCGTGGTCAGCCATCAGGTCTGGTGCAAGCCAGCCGCATCCTGAACAATGTTCGGGGAATCGCGCAAATTCAGTTCGAAGCCGCTGATGTCGTCCGACATCCCCTGGTCGCCCGGATCGTTGACGCTTACGCCCGCGAAAATGCCCAGAACAATCCCGACAAGCATCGCCCGTCCTGACACCACCAACAAACGGATTGACCTGTCGATTCAGTTTGCAGGCGGTGTCAGTATTGCGCCGCTCAGGGCGCCGGACCTGAAACGACTGGTCGGCGCGGCAACGGCAGGCTCCAGCGCAAGTTGGGAGCTGACGCTGCGCTTCGTTCCCCGGCGCGAAGCGGTCGCCATGAATCAGGCGTTTCGGCACGCGGCCTATGCCCCGAACGTCCTCACTTTTGAATATCCCGATGCCTGTACGGCAGACATCCTGATCTGTCCGCCCGTTGTTCGGGAGCAGGCTGCAGCGCAACGCAAGCGCTACGCCCACCACCTGGCCCACATGGTTGTTCACGGCGTCTTGCACGCGCTTGGCCATACCCACGACAAGCCCCGCCCTGCCAGCCGGATGGAAGCCCTGGAACGTCAGATTCTGACCCGCTTCGGCATTGCGGATCCCTATGCCTGACGCCTTCAGATCGGGCCAGTGGATTGCGGCGGTGAGTTGCGTTATGCTCGGGCATTCTAATCTGTCATCGAGAGCTGATGTCTGAACCTCCCCCTCCTGGGGCGGAAACCCGAAAGTCGCTTCTGGACCGCATTGGCTCCCTGTTTACAGCCGAGCCTGAAGATCGTGAACAACTCCTTGAGTTGCTCCGCAAGGCTCAGGAAAAGCAACTGATCGACGCCGAGGCGTTGTCCATGATTGAAGGGGTGTTGCAAGTCTCACAACTTGCAGTACGCGACATCATGGTGCCGCGCTCTCAAATGGACGTAATCGACATCAGCCAGCCGCCTGAGTCGTTCATGCCCCACGTGATCGATACCGCCCACTCCCGTTTTCCCGTCATCGAAGACGATCGCGACAACATTCTTGGCATCTTGCATGCCAAAGAGCTGATCAAGCTCTCTTATGATGATGAAGCCGATGTGCGCGATTTCCTGCGCCCGGCTGTTTTTGTTCCTGAGTCCAAGCGCCTGAATGTTCTGCTCAAGGACTTTCGCGACAATCGCAACCACCTGGCGATCGTGGTTGACGAGTACGGCGGGGTTGCCGGTCTGATCACCATTGAAGATGTATTGGAGCAGATTGTCGGCGACATCGAAGATGAATTTGATTTCGACGAGGAAAGCGACCGCATTGTGGTCATCGATGATGACCCGAACCACAAGCGCTATCGCGTTCAGGCGATCACCGAAATCGAACAATTCAATACCGAGTTCGGCACCGTCTATGAAGACAATGAATTCGATACGATCGGCGGCCTGATTACCGATCACTTTGGGCGAGTCCCGCGCCGCGGTGAAGAAGTCATTCAAGGCGGGCTGCGCTTCGAGGTTTTGCGCGCCGACCCACGACAACTGCATCTGTTGCTGGTTGAGCCCGCCGGCGATGAACCCGATACGATTATCGAGGAACCCATCTGAGCAAGCCAGGGGTCTTGACCCGGGGCTTGCCCTGGGTTGTCGTGCTGACCGGGGCAGTACATGGTCTGATGTTTTCGCTGCCCGGGCTGCCATCTCCGGTCGCCGGTTTCCTGCAAGCGGGCCTGTTCGGACTGCTCTGGTGGCTGCTGGGACGGCAACCGGCCAACCGGGTGTTCTGGCTGGGCCTGTTGTTCGGCATCGGCAACTTCGTTGTCGGGCTGGCCTGGCTGTATATCAGCATGAGCCGGTTCGGTGGCATGCCGGGTGTGCTCGCCGCCTGTGCGGTCGTCTTGCTCGCCGCCTATCTCGGCCTGTTCGGCGCGGCCGCTCTGGCCGTCGGCAGGTTATTTTCCGTCTGGTGCGCCGGGCGCCAGAGCCTGTCTGCCGTCAATCCGGGGCCGCTTTCTACGGCGCTGATTCTGGCGGCCAGTTGGGGGCTGGGTGAAATCGCCCGTGGTTATGCCTTAACCGGATTTCCGTGGCTGAGTATCGGCTATGCCCAGATTGATACATTCCTGGGTCAGCTCGCCCCGTTCACCGGCGTCTACGGTGTCAGCATGGCAACCGCTTTATTTGCCGTGTGGATCGCGGAACTACTGCGTCGCGGCAAGCTTCAAACCAGCCCGCGATTGCTGCATGTGCCGGCTATTGGTTTGCTTGCGATGGCGGTCTGGGCGCTGCACCTGACTTCATGGGCGGAGCCGGTCGGTAAACCGGTCAGCGTGCGCCTGCTGCAAGGCAACGTGCCGCAGAGCCTGAAATTTGACCGGGCCCGGGCCCGGCAAGCGGTCGCCGACTACATCGCCATGGTCGCCGCCTCTAAGGCGAGACTGACGATTTTGCCCGAAACAGCGTTTACCCAGCCGTTATCTACCCTGCCAGGCTCGGTTCGCATCAGCCTGGGCCACGCGCTGAAGCAGAGCGATACGATTCTGGCAATCGGCATGCCGATGCGCAGCACCCGGGCCCAGGCACAGGCCAACCCCCGAATTGCACTGACCAACAGTATTGCGAGTTTCTCGCCCGATGGTGAGCGGATCAACCGGTATGACAAACGCCATCTGGTGCCCTTTGGGGAGTACATACCGTACGGCTTTGCCTGGTTTGTCAGCCTGATGGAAATTCCGCTGGGCGAGTTCGGACGCGGAAGCAAGACACAGATTCCGCTGAATCTGGATGGGCGCCAGTTCGCGTTCAATATCTGCTATGAAGACCTGTTTGGCGAAGAACTGGCCAATCATGTCCGCCAGGGCGCAAACGTGCTGATCAATGTCAGCAATATTGCCTGGTTCGGGGATTCTCACGCCCTGCCCCAACATCTGGCTATTTCGCGGATGCGGGCACTTGAGCTTGCCCGGCCAATGCTGCGGGCAACCAATACGGGGGTGACGGCCGGCATAGACCATCGGGGCAACGTTTTTGCCCGGCTGCCCACTTACGACCAGGGAGCACTGGACCTGACCGTCCAGCCAACTCGCGGAACAACCCCGTTTATGCATTTGGGCATGCTCGCACCGCTCATGCTGGCTGCGAGCCTGCTCCTGATTGGCGCCGGGGTGGCGCGGGTTGATAGAATCCGCTGTTAATCACAAAACCTTCCCCCGGAACGCCAGCGCCATGTCAGCCACGCCTACTTATCAGGAGATCATCCTCAACCTCCAGAAATACTGGAATGAGCACGGATGCGCTCTGCTCCAGCCCTACGACATGGAAGTCGGCGCCGGCACCTTTCATACCGCCACCTTCCTGCGCGCGATCGGCCCCGAGCCGTGGCGGGCCGCTTATGTTCAACCCTCGCGCCGCCCCAAAGACAGCCGCTACGGTGAAAACCCGAACCGACTGGCCAAACACCATCAGTTTCAAGTGGTGTTGAAGCCGTCGCCGCCGAACATTATTGATTTGTATCTCGGCTCGCTGGAAGCCATTGGCATCGATCTCCAGCGCAACGATGTCCGGCTGGTCGAAGACAACTGGGAGTCCCCCACTCTGGGTGCCTGGGGCCTGGGCTGGGAAGTCTGGCTCAATGGCATGGAAGTCACCCAGTTCACCTATTTCCAGGAAGTCGGCTCGCTGAAGTGTCAGCCAACAACCGGCGAGATCACTTACGGCCTGGACCGCATCGCGATGGACTTGCAGGATGTTCGCAATGTGTTCGATCTGCAATGGGCACCGGGCATCTCAATGCGCGACGTGATCCATCAGGATGAGGCCGAGCAGTCGGCTTACAACTTTGAAATTGCCGACATTGCCATGTTGTTCCGTCACTTTGACGAATACGAAGCCGAGTTCAACAAACTCATTGACGCCGGCCTGGCATTGCCCGCCTACGAAATGGTCATGAAGTGCTCGCACAACTTCAACTTGCTGGACGCGCGAGGGGCCATCTCGGTTACCGAACGCGCCGCCTATATCGGGCGCGTGCGGACCATGGCAAGAGGCGTCGCCCAAGCTTATTACGACTCGCGTGAAAAGCTCGGCTTCCCGATGGCCAGATCGGCCGACCAACAAATGCCGGCCACCGCCGATGAATAATTCTGCCCCTATGAAATCTGCTTCCCTATTGGTCGAGCTCTTCACTGAAGAGTTACCACCTCCCGCCCTGAAACGCATGAGCGAAGCATTTGCCGATGGCGTTTTCAAACATCTGCTCAGCCAGGATCTGGTTGACAAGACTGCAAACGTTCAGGTGTTTGCAGCGCCGCGCCACCTGGCCGTCATCGTTGACGCAGTGCGTAGCACCGGCGAAGCCCGACAGGTAAAACTCAAAGGACCATCAGTCAAAGTCGCCCTGGACGCCGACGGCCAGCCGACGATGGCACTGAGCAAATGGGCCGAGAAACAAGGCGTCGCAATCACTGACCTGAATCGCGAGGGGCAAGGCAAACAGGAACACTTTGCGACCGAAAAGACTATCCCCGGCAAGCAATTATCAGAAGTCATCAATGAGACGCTGGAAAAAGCGGTCGCCGCTGTTCCTGCTCCCCGGCTGATGCGCTATCAACTTGCCGATGGCGAGACCACCGTGAGTTTCGCGCGACCAGCGCACCGGCTGGTTGTCTTGCACGGCGAAACAGTCTTGCCGGCAACCGTGCTGGGTTTGCAGGCAGACCGCGTCACCGAAGGCCACCGCTTCCTGTCATCGGGCCCCATCAGTATTGCTTCGGCCACCTCTTATGAACAGACGCTTCAACAAGCGCATGTCGTGCCGTCTTTTGCTGCCCGCCGCGCGCGGATTGATGACGCATTAGCCAGGGCCGCCGATGACAACGGCTTGCAACTGGGCACCACGCCAGAGGTCGCCGCGCTAAGAGACGAAGTCACCTCAATTGTTGAATGGCCGGCGGTTTATACCGGGCAATTCGAATCACGCTACCTGGAAGTTCCGGCGGAATGCCTGATCCTGACGATGCAGACCAATCAGCGTTATTTCCCGTTGTTTGATACTGCCGGCAAGCTCAGCAATCAGTTCCTGATTGTCTCCAACATGGCGATTGCCGATCCGTCGCGCATCATTGAAGGTAACGAGAGAGTCGTCAAACCAAGACTGGCCGACGCCGAATTTTTCTATGGCCAGGACCGCAAGCAAACCCTGGCCAGCCGCCTGCCAAAACTGAATGCCGTTGTCTATCATGCCAAACTCGGCTCGCAAGGCGAGCGCATGTTGCGGGTCAAACGACTGGCCGGGTTGATTGCCGGACAATTGCAGCTTTCAGCAGAGCTGACTGTCGCAACCGAGCGCGCCGCGGAACTGGCCAAGGCAGATCTGCTGACCGACATGGTCGGCGAATTCCCGGAATTGCAAGGCATCATGGGCTCGTATTACGCCCGCCATGATGGCGAGCCGGAAGCCGTCGCCACCGCAATCACCGAGCAATATCTACCCCGATTCGCCGGCGACGAGCTGGCTCAATCGACGGTTGGCACCGTGCTCGCGATGGCCGACAAACTGGAGACCATTGCCGGACTGTTCAGTATCGGACAGTTACCCACCGGCGACAAAGATCCGTTCGCCCTGCGCCGGCATACGCTGGGCGTCATTCGCATGCTGATTGAAAAACCACTGTCGTTGGAGCTGCCCGAATTGCTCAGTGCCTGCGGCCAGGTGTTTGAGTTCGCGACCGACACCCGCGCGCAACTCGAGACTTTTTTCTATGAAAGACTCAACGGCTATCTGCGCGACCAGGGCCACCCGGCGGGCGAAATTGCAGCGGTTGTTGCCTTGCGCCCGCCAATGCTGGCCAACGTCCCAGCCAGACTCAGTGCGGTGAGCGAATTCGCACGGCTGCCCCAGGCTGAGGCGCTCGCCGCCGCAAACAAGCGGATCGGCAATATTTTGCGCAAAGCCGAACTGGACAATCCGGGCGAGCCGGATTCAGGCCGGTTTACCGAAACCGCGGAACAAGACCTGGCCGGCGCAATCGACGCACTCAAGACCGATGTCGATTCCGCGATGCAGGCCGGCCAGTACACGGCAGCCATGACCAAACTGGCGCAGGTCCGCGAACCGGTTGACCAGTTCTTTGATCAGGTTATGGTGATGGCTGAAGACCCGCAGGTGCGCCAGAACCGATTACTGTTGCTGAACCGACTTCATACTATGATGAACCAGGTTGCAGACATCTCCAGGCTGGCCGGCGCCTGAACACATTATGAAACTACTCATCCTTGATCGCGACGGCGTGATCAATCAGGACAGTTCCACCTATATCAAGTCGCCGGACGAATGGCACCCTGTGCCCGGAAGTCTTGAGGCGATCGCCCGCTTTTCAAACGCGGGCTACCGGATTGTTGTCGCCACCAACCAGTCCGGCATTGCCCGCGGCCTGTTCGACCTTGAAACACTCGGCGCCATTCACGCCAAGATGCATGCTGCTGCCCAGGCGGCCGGCGGGCGTATCGACGCGGTCTTTTTCTGCCCGCACCTTGACTCCGCCAACTGCGATTGCCGCAAACCGAAACCCGGACTGATTCTGGAGATTCTGTCCCGCACCGGCGCCGCCGCTGCGGATACCGTCATGGTTGGTGACTCACTGCGTGACCTGCAGGCCGGCAATGCCGCTGGCTGCCGAACCATTCTTGTCCTGACCGGTAATGGCACCCGCACGATGAACAACCCTGAGTTTCCAGCCGACACGACTGTTCGGGTAGACCTTGCTGCCGTTGCGGCCGAGATGCTGCGATGATGGGGATTCGGTCGGCGCTCTATACCCTGTTGCAGGTACTGACTGTCGCGCCATGGTCAATTGTGTGTCTGCTCAGCGCGGTGTTCCCGCTGGAAACCCGGTATAAAATTACGATGGTCTGGCCCCGCTTCTGTATCTGGCTGGCCGAGAAACTGCTGGGCATTCGCTACCAGGTCAAAGGCGCTGAAAATCTGATCAACGGGCCGGCGATTTTGCTTTCCAAGCATCAATCCACCTGGGAAACATTGTTCTACCCAGGTTTTGTTATGCCACGCGAGCTTTGTTATGTGTTCAAGCGGGAGTTGCTGATGCTACCCTTCTTCGGATGGGGAATCGGATTGCTCAAGATGATTCACATTGACCGGTCAAAAGGCCACAACGCTTTTGAAGAAGTGGTAGAACAAGGGCGCGAAAAACTCGCTCAGGGGCGTTGGATCATCATGTTTCCGGAAGGCACCAGAATTCCAGTGGGAGAGAAAGGCCGCTACAAATCAGGCGGCGCCCGCCTGGCGTGCAGAACCGCCACCCCGGTCACGCCGATAGCCGTCAACTCCGGCGAGTGCTGGCCAAAAAATGCGTTTATCAAAACGCCGGGGCTGATTACAGTGTCCATTGGCAAGCCGATTCCCTCCGAAGGCCGGACCGCCGACCAGGTTAACCAGGCAGTAGAACAATGGATCGAAGCTGAGATGCGCATCATCAGCCCGAACGCCTATGCCCCAGACGCCCGTTGATCGTTCACGCATGAGCAAGAGTGTTTCCGCCGCGTTGCAACTCGTGTTGCCGCTATTTGGCAATCCGCGTGAGCGGGAAATCGCCCGACCGGCGCCCACCGCTCCGCGCAAGCCGGCGACCCCGCCAAGAGAGCTGGCCAAAGGCGAAACAAACCGCCAGATCTGGCTCGGCAAGCGGCGCCTGGAATATATTTTCAAGCGCCGCCCGCGCAAAAGCATAGGCTTCACGATTGACCGGCGCGGCCTGGTTGTCAGCGCGCCGCGCTGGGTCACCATTAGCGCGGTTGAACAGGCTATTCAGGAAAAAGAGTCCTGGATCGGCAGCAAACTCAGCGAGTGGCAGTCCTTCGAGGCACGCCTGGCCGAACTGCGCACCGAATGGGGCGAAGGCGGACGCCTGCGTTATCTGGGCAAGACACTGGTCATTCGGCTGGACGAAGAATGCCTGGACCCGCATCTCGACATGACCGCTATTCCCTGGCAGCTACATGTGCCACTGGCTGCAACGGCAGAACCAGATCAAGTGCGTCGCGCGGTAGATCACTGGCTGAAACTCAGAGCCCAGGAGCTTCTCGCTCACCGAATTGAGTTTTACGCCCAAAGACTTGGCCAACACCCCTCTGCCTGGCGGCTTTCTTCGGCAAAAACACTTTGGGGAACCTGCACTCAAGACGGTCTGATCCGGCTGAACTGGCGCCTGATTCATTTGTCGTCAGAACTGATCGACTATGTCGTCGCGCATGAACTGGCTCACCTGAAGGAGCTTAACCACAGCGCCGAGTTCTGGCGAACCGTTGGCCAGATCATGCCTGAATACGAAAAAGCCAAAAGCCGTCTGGGGCAGATCCCGGAGCACCTGGCGCTTTAGGCTTGCTGGTCTAGCAGTGCGGCCCATTGATACCATTGGGCCGCCGGGATTTTCTCAGGACGCAATGAGCCGTCGATTTGATCGGTTGCAATGCCACGGGCATCAAGCCAGGGCAACAGATTCCGCCGCACCATCTTGCGCCGCTGGGAAAAACCCACCGATAACAATTCGCTCAGCTTATCGGCTGCCGGCACCAGCGCGTCTTTCAATACGGTCATGCGAACAATAGCCGAATGAACTTTCGGGGCCGGGCGGAACGCCTGCGGCGGTACATCAAGCACTCTTTCGCAGCGATAGAAAGCCTGCAGTAACAAACCCAGTCGGCCGCAATCGGGGCCGGGCCCGGCGACGATTCGATCAACAACCTCTCGCTGCAACATAAAGTACTGATCGATTATCTGCCGACGATGCTCAATCAGCATAACCAATAGCGGTGACGAGATGTTATAGGGCAGATTACCGACGATTCGCGCACGGCCGGCTTGCAACAAAGCGGGCCAGTCGGCTTTCAGAACGTCGGATTCAACCAGCGTCAACTGCTCGCTCGAATATTGCTGACGCAGGCGCTTGGCCAGATCCCGGTCGAGTTCGATCACTGTCAGCTCGCTCGAGCGGCCGACGAGTCCCTGGGTCAGCGCCCCAAGCCCGGGGCCGATTTCTATTAGCCTGTCGCCGTTGCGCGGCCCGATACATTCAATGATCTGATCAATGACGCCTTCATCAACCAAAAAGTTCTGGCCAAATCGACGTCGTGCCTGATGCCCTTGAACACTCGAACCGGCGTTCGATCTATTGCTCAAAACGCAGCTCAACATAAGTGCGGGCGCGTAACTCGTCCAGCCATTCGCGCCAGGCTGAATCGGTGCGCTCGGCAATCAGGGCCCGGCGCGCAATCTGCCGGCGGCGCTCGGGAGAGGCGCTGTCCTGCCGGCGATCCAGTACTTCGATCAAGTGAAATCCAAACTGCGTACGGACCGGCTCGCTGACCTGCTCTGGCGCCAACGCGTCCATGGCTCGCTCAAACTCGGGCACGGTATCCCCGGCATAGACCCAGCCAAGGTCACCGCCGTTCGCTGCGCTACCGTCCACCGAGTACTGCCGTGCCATCGCGGCAAAATCTACGGTACCGGCAATCAGGCGCTCGCGAATCGATTGCATCTGACGCCGAATTTGATCCTCGCTGAGAGAAGCGCCGGGTCGAATCAGAATGTGCCGCACCTTGGTCTGCGGAATTGGCTTGTCCAGTTCGGACTGCCCCCCGCGACGTTCGAGTACCTTCAGGATATGCAGCCCCGCAGGACTTCTGACCACTTCGGAAACATCGCCAACCGCAAGCCGCGAAACCGCATCGGCGAAAAGCTGCGGAAGCTGATCAAGATTGCGCCACCCAAGCGATCCGCCCGTCTGGGCCGCGTTAGGAGCGTCCGAATACTGCCCAACCAACACCGCAAAACTTGCCCCGTCAGCCAGCTTTTCTTTCAGCTCAGCCGCCAGCGTCTGCTTGGCTTGCACCTCATCGGCGCCCGGATTCTCCGGCAACCGAAGTAGCAACTGCGCCACCTGGAGCTGAGTGGCCTGCTGCTCCTTGCCAGACTGCTCGGCGAGCCAGGCGTCAATGTCGGCATCGCTGGCACGAATGCGGGAGCCTACAGTCGCTTCGCGCAGTCTTGCCCGGACAATCTGGCCACGAATATCATCCCGAAAAGCGGCAAACCCGATCCCTTCCGCGCGCAACTGATCGCGTAACCGGGACAAAGTCATGTTGTTGTCACGGGCAATCTGATCGATGCCGCGATCTACCTGAGATTCGTTGATCGTTATGCCGCGCTCCCGAGCGGCCTGGTCTTGCGCCCGTTCGAGCACGATCCGCTCCAGCACGCGTTTTTCGAGCGACTCCGGCGATGGCACGCTGCGACCGCGTCGACGCAGACGCTCGCGTACGAGTTCAACCTGAGTGGCCAGTTCTCGCTCGGTCACCACTTCGGTATTAACAACGGCGATCACCCGGTCAACCGGCTCAATCGGTTTGGCCGGCTGGGCCAAAGCCTGGCCAGGCCACCCGACGGCAGTCGACACAAGACAGGTCAGGCTCACGCCGGCCAGTCGCCTTGACATCCATCGCCGCACAGGAATCGTTGAAGACATAATGGTCACTATTGGTAGAAGTTGAAGGGGTCTTGATTGACGCTTTGTTCGCCCGGAACACGGTAGCCCGGAATATTTCGTTTCAGAATAGCAAACGGGTCGGTCCCGATCCTGGCAACCCCGGTGAGCTCCATCTGGATAAAGAATGCGGTGGTCCGCTCGTCCTGAGCCGTCGCAAATCGCTGAACCACGAAGCGGCTGGCCCAGCACTCAGTTGAGTATTGCAATCCGAACACGCTTTCAATAATGCCGGGACGAGTGCTTTCGAGCGTACCTGACTCATTGATACGCTGATCAATCCACGAGTAATTGATGCGCCCCAGCGCGGTCCATCGCCCACCCAGTGGCCACTGGAACGACGTATCGATCTGACCCAGTTCATCGCGCTGAAAACGCGCACCAACATTAAAGACGCGCCGTGTCGCGGGGCGGTACCGCCAGGAAAAATTGAATCGGGGCACCCGGGAATCAGCCAGACTCAATTGCACCCCGCTATCAAAACTACTCCCGCCGCCGAGGTCACCAGAGGCCGCCAGCAAAACATCCGAGCGGCGGTCAGTACGACGTTGAAACCCTGGAATCGTCACCCGCTGATTACCGAAGTTCAGTCGCTGGGCAACCGCCAGCCGAATGCGCTCGGCGCCGGTCTTGGGCATGATGATTCTGGTCAGCAACGCCGCGGTTATCTGGTTGACGTCGGCAATGCGGTCGTCACCAACAAAAACATTCGGCGAAAACAACTGGGCAAAACCGAACTCGGTCGGGCCGGTATCGAATACCGGAATGTCCGACTGGTCGGTGTAAGGCGTATAGGAGTAATACAACCTTGGCTCCAGTGTCTGAATCACCGGAGTGCCTAACCAGGCAGCATCACGCTCGAAGATCAAACCGGCATCCAGCGAAAAAGTCGGCACGACCCGGCTGACCGTGCGTGATTCATTGGTTTCGAGCGGGTCGAGACGGTATGTGCTCAGATGCAGACCGATCTGGGGCACGATAAAACTACCCGGTCGTAACATCGGATAGCTAACCTTGGGGTTGGCGACAAGACGAAGTCCTTCCTCGGAGCCGGCCAGGCGCCGCGTGAAATAGGTCGCATCCAGTTCCGTACTGGCGTCGAAACCGTGAAACCCGCGAGTGGTATTGCGGACCCTGACCTGTGGCAGTCGCTGATACGGCGGCGCATCACGCGCGTCCAGAATACTGCGGTATTGGGTGGCTCTGAGCAATACATTCCAGTTGCCGAATCCACGCGTCAGGAAAGCATCACGCGGCAGATTACGTTCGGAGGTCGCAATGATTGATCGACCATAATCGACAAAATAGTTGTCGTCGGAAATGCCGTTGATATACAAACCACCGCGCCATCCACCCAGGCGCTCAATCGTGTGGCGCCACGACCATTGGTACCGTTGATGACCGGTCAGGCGATCGTTCGGTGTGTACTCGCTCCGTAACTCCCCCGAATAAGCCGACTCCAGATAGCGAAAGTCCGCCCCCAGTTGCACGCCGCGTTTGGACATGATCCGGGGCGTCAGCGTCGCGTCGCGATTGGGCGCCAGATTCCAGTAAAACGGTGCCGCCACTTCAGCACCGGTACTGGAGGTGATGGCCAGACTGGGGGACAGGAAACCGGTTCGCCGCTGGTCACTGAGCGGAAACCAGAACAAGGGCAGACGAAAAACCCGCACACCCTTGAAATACAGGCTGGCGCCGCGCCCCTGGCCTTCTTTGGCTTCATTGTCCAGCAACAAGGTATCGCTCTTCAGATACCAGTCTTCTTCACCACATTCGCAGGTGGTGTATGTGGAATCCTTGAGACGGATTTTGTCGGGGCCGTCAAATTCGACAATCAGCGCGCTACCGCGGCCGCCATTGGTCACCAGTTGATAGTCCGGTCGTTCGAAGCGGCCAATGTTGGTCGCCAGGTTCAGCCGCAGGCGAGGACCGCTGAAGATGCTGCCGGCCTGACTGATCGAAACCTGGCCGTCCGCCTTGAGCATTTCGGTCTCGGGGTTGTATTCGATGCGGTCGCTGTTGACCAGCATGCCGCCCCGGCGGATCTGGGCACTGCCTTCGATAATCGTGACACCATCCGGCGAACCACTGACGGAATCGCCGCTCGCAAAGACCGGACGGGCCTGTTCTTCGCCGCCGGCCGCAGGACCAATGGCTCGTTCCAGCCGTAACGGGAATCCCTCGGCGCCGCTGCCTGTGTCAGATTGTGCAAAAGCAGGTGTCAAAACAACGCTCGACAGCAGAGCGGCCATCGCGCCCGGAAACCACTTGTCAGCCCGCGCCAGAATCGAGGGCACAACAGGCCGGCGCAATGGCGGTGACGCTTGCTGGGGGGGTGCTAAAGACAACGTAAAAGGCGACAAACTTTCTCGCCTCCCGCAGGCGGGTTAAAGAACGGGTCTGAGATCAAAAAATATCGGCGCAGACCAGGCGATTATCGAGTGAGCCTTTATTATATTGACTGGAGCGCCAATGACCGAATCAGACAACCGACTTAACGAACTCAAACAATGGCTGACCACGCTGGAGCTGCCTGGCGGGTGCCAGATCAAGTCAATTCGCCCGGCGTCAAGCGATGCCAGCTTTCGGCGCTATTTTCGCGTCGACACCAACGACCAGCGCAGCCTGATCGTCATGGACGCCCCCCCGCCCCAGGAAGACTGTGCCCCGTTCGTTCACGCCGGCGAGGTATTACAGCAGGCCGGCGTCTGCGTACCCGAGATCTTCGACCGGGACCTGACCCGCGGATTTCTGGTTTTGTCTGACCTGGGCAATACCACCATGCTCGATCGCCTGCTCGAACATCCCGACCAGGCGGACCCGTTATACAGGGCGGCATGTGCCCAGTTGATTGCGCTGCAACAAGGCAGCGAGCCCGGTGTTTTCGCCGACTACGACCGCGCCACCTTGTCGCGTGAACTCAAACTGTTTGATCAGTGGTATCTCAGCAAACACCTGCAGGTAGAGCTGTCTGAGGCAGAGCGGCAGGCACTGACCACGGTATATGACTTGATTCTCGATAACAATCTGGCACAGCCCAGGGTCTATGTGCACCGGGACTGGCATAGTCGCAACCTGATGGTGTTATCCGCGCCGGACAAACCTGCCACCGCGCCTGAGCTTGCAGTCATCGATTTTCAGGATGCCTTGTACGGACCGGTCACCTATGATCTCGTTTCGCTGCTCAGGGACGCCTATGTCGATTGGCCGGAAGACCAGCAGATTGACTGGGCAGCGCGCTACTGGGATGCCGCCAGAATGGCTGACATCCCCGTCCAGCCCGATTTTGGCGACTTTTACCGCGATTTCGAATGGATGGGCATGCAGCGACACCTCAAAGTGCTCGGCATCTTCGCCAGGCTTGCCTGTCGGGACAACAAAACCGCCTACCTTGCCGACATGCCGCGGGTTCTGGGCTATGTCATGGCCACCGCCCGACGTTATCGCGAATTCGCCCCACTGGTGACGCTGATTCGGCGCCTTGACGGCATCGAAGAAAAAGCTGCGTTTACCTTTTGATGCGGGCCATGATTCTGGCTGCGGGGCGTGGCGCGCGGATGCGGCCACTCACCGATACCTGCCCCAAACCATTGCTGCCAGTGCATGGCGAACCCATGCTGGTGCGCCTGATCAAACAACTGGTCGCGGCCCGGATCTCAAAACTGGTCATCAATCACGCCTGGCTGGGCGAGCAAATCGAGTCTGCGATCGGCGACGGACGGCAATTTGGCGCAAATGTCACTTTTTCTCCGGAAACTGCCGCACTGGAAACGGCCGGTGGTATCTCGAACGCCTTGCCTTTGCTCGGAAACGAGCCCTTTCTGGTCGTCAACGGGGATGTGTTTACCGATTTTGATTTCTCCCAAACCCATCAGTGGCAGCAAGACGTGCAATCCGGCGCGCTGGACGCCGTTTGCACACTGGTTGCCAATCCGGCGCACAATCCTGCCGGTGACTTCGCCCTCGATACCCAGGGACTGGTCCGAAACCCGGTCAGCCGGACCGCCCGGAATACGCTTACTTACGCCGGCATCGCTGTTTTCCGGCCCGAATTCTTCGCGCTGGTACCGGCGGGAAGCGCTGCCCCTTTGGCACCATTATTGCGGGCAACCGCAGACCAGGGCCGACTGGGCGGTGTGCAATTTACCGGCCTTTGGTCAGACGTCGGATCGCCCGAGCGACTGAACGAACTCAACGCCCGGTCAACAGATTAACTATCAGGTTACGCCATGAAAAACGTCAATCCCGTATATGCTGAGCGCCGCCGGCGACTGGCCCAGACAATGACACTGGCCGGAGGCGGCGTCGCGATCCTGTCGTCCGGCCAGGAAGTCATGCGTAACCGGGATAGCGACTACCCGTTTCGCTGGGACAGCTATTTCTACTATCTGACCGGATTCCCGGAACCCGATGCCACCGTGGTCATTGTGGCCGGCGATACTGAGCCCCGGTCTTTGTTGTTCTGTCGTGAAAAAGACCCCGAGCGCGAAACCTGGGATGGATTTCGCTATGGCCCGGAGGCGGCCGCCGAAATATTTTCATTCGACGGTGCCGGCACCAACGCAGAACTCGACAAAGCAGTAACCGCCGAACTCGCCAACCAAGCGGCGGTCTACTACCCGTTGGGTAACGACCGATCCATTGATGAGCGGGTGCGCCAGTGGCTCGGTGATGTGCGGGCGCAAGCCCGTACCGGCACCACGGCCCCGGCCCAGGCTTTCGATGTTCACCGCTTGATCGACGAAATGAGGTTGATCAAAGACGATCACGAGCTCGGGTTAATGCGACGAGCTGCTGAGATTTCGGCCAATGCCCATGTCCGAGCGATGAAGATCTGCCAGCCTGGCCTGCATGAATATGAAATTGAAGCCGAATTGCTGCATGAATTCCGTAGCAATGGCTCACAGTTTCCAGCCTATGGCTCCATTGTTGCATCAGGTGCAAATGCTTGCGTGCTGCATTACCGCGCCAACGATGCCGCGATGCGCGAAGATGACTTGCTCCTGATTGATGCCGGCTGCGAACTGAATGGCTACGCCTCAGACATTACGCGAACCTTCCCGGTAAACGGCAAATTCACCAAAGGCCAGCGCGAACTATATGAAATCGTCCTGGCAGCCCAGCAGGCTTCGATAGACGTTACCCGCCCGGGATCTGACTTCAACACGCCGCATGAGGCGGCTGTCAAAGTCTTGGTTCAAGGTATGCTCGATACTGGTTTGCTGAGCGGCAGCCTGGATGAAGCGCTCGAAAGCGGCAGCTATCGTCGTTTCTACATGCACCGGACCGGCCACTGGCTCGGCATGGATGTTCATGACTGCGGCGATTATCGTGAACGCGGCGGTCCGCACAACCGCTCTGATAATTCCGATGAAGGCCCGCCTTGGCGCCAGCTACAACCCGGCATGGTGTTAACCGTCGAGCCGGGAATTTACGTCCGTGCCGCGCAAGACGTTCCGGAACGGTTCCATGATGTTGGCATCCGTATCGAAGACGATGCCGTCATTACTGATCAGGGCTGCGAAATCATCACCAGCTCTGTACCAAAAGACGCTGACCAAATAGAGCGACTGATGAAGTCGCGCTGATCCTGATTCAATGAATATCTGTATTACCGGAAGCGGGCCAGTCGCCATTGCGCTGACCTTGTTCCTGCGCCGACAAGGGGTTCATCCGCAGTCAATTTACCTGGATACGATCCAGGCGGCACTACCGGCCGCGATCGCGGCCCGGTCTTTGGCCTTATCACAAGGGTCTGTGCAATTGCTGAGCCGGCTGGGCCGTTTACCGGCCGGCGAAACGATTGAACGCGTCGACATCGGCGTGCTTGGGCACGGATTGCATAGCGTTCTGAGCCCTGCCGATATCGGTCAGCAGGCGCTGGGAAGAGTCGTTCGCTACCGTGATCTATGGACGACGCTCCATCAAGCGCTTGAGGCAGAACAAACCGCCTGCGGACATCGTTTCGAAACGACCGCACAAGCGGCCAATAACAGCGCCTGTCTGCGCATTATCGCGGACGGTAAGCCGGATTCAACCGCGAGCCGACTGGCATTCGGGCAGGTTGCGCTGACCTGTGAGGTGACCGCGCCGCCGGACGCCGCTTTGCCTGCTCCGGGTGTTGCCTACGAGCGGTTTAAACCCGACGGCCCGTTGGCGTTGCTGCCACTACCAGAACCAGGCCGCCTTTCTTTGGTCTGGTGCATGAAACCCGACGCGGCCAGCGAACTCAAAGACACTTCGCAGAGCAAATTCGAAACGGCACTGACGCGCGCCCTTGGCACGCGGTTTGCGCCGCTCGCGCTGGCAACCGAACGATTCGTCACGCCGTTGCAGCGGCTCAGTCAGCAAACCGACGACAGCAATACCGTATTACGCCTGGGCAATGCCGCGCAAACCCTGCATCCGGTAGCCGGTCAGGGAATGAATCTCGGATTACGCGATGCGTTCGAAACTGCAGCACTCATCGGCGCGACGCCGGCATCGACGGCGGATGCTGCACTGCTCGTGCGAACCGCTCTGAAACAGCGCCAACCCGACCGGCAATCGACGCTCAGTCTGACCGATGCGCTGGCCCGACTTGACTCACGGCCAAGTTTAGCCGGCCTGAACAACAGTACCTCACAGTCTTTGGCTATTGGTTTACTTGATGCGATCGGTCCGGTTCGCCGCAGCGTCGCGAATCGCTTTGTTTTTGGTCGTCGCAGCGCCAATTAATGCGGCAATCTGAATTTCTGCAAACTAATTGGCTCTGCCTCTTTTATTTGCACCGGCATTGCGATTAGAATCGACCCCCCGTGTTGAAAACGCTGCGACAACTTTGCAAACTGCACCGGCCTGACTGTAAGCCTGACGTAAGAAACACGGTGGCGCTGATAAATGAATTTAACTGAGACGAATTGAACTGAGACGTTTAATCACACCAGGTATAACACCGGCTCGATAGCGACAAACCAGCGACAAGTGCTTTCGATACACGCGTTGCACCAAGCGGCAAACCAAACAACATCTATGAAACTCGGGACTTTCGATCTATCAAACAATGTGTTCGCCGCGCCAATGGCAGGCGTCACTGATCGGCCGTTCCGGCAACTTTGCAAGCGTCTGGGCGCAGGCTATGCCGTCTCCGAAATGGCGGCATCCAATCCCGCTTTATGGCATTCGGTGAAAACCTCGCGACGCCTGGACCACGCAGGCGAAACAGAACCGGTCAGTGTTCAGATTGCCGGAGCCGATCCTGAGATGATGGCCGAAGCCGCCGCGTTCAACGCTGACCGCGGCGCTCAGATTATCGACATCAACATGGGTTGTCCGGCAAAAAAAGTTTGCAAGACAGCCGCCGGCTCAGCATTGATGAGCGAACCGGCCAAAGCACTGGCGATTATTACCGCAGTCGTTGCCGCTGTTGATGTTCCGGTTACACTGAAAATGCGAACAGGCCCGACACTGGCCGACAAAAACGCAGTCGCCCTGGCCCGCGCAGCAGAGTCTGCTGGCATACAAATGCTTACGGTCCATGGACGAACCCGCGCCTGCGGCTTCACCGGACAGGCCGAGTACGACACCATTGCACAAGTCAAGGCAGCCGTCGGGATACCAGTTGTCGCGAACGGCGACATAGACTCCCCGGAAAAGGCCAGTCGAGTCTTGCAACATACGCAGGCGGATGCGGTCATGATCGGCCGGGCCGCCCAGGGCAACCCCTGGATTTTCCGCCAGATTTCAAGCTATCTGGACTGCGGCGAACTGATTGAACAACCCTCGCCGGAAGACATGCTGGTGGTGCTTCGCGAGCACTTGCAAGACCACTATGTTTTTCACGGTGAATTTACCGGCGTCAGAACCGCTCGCAAACATGTTGGCTGGTATGTGGCCGGCATTCCTGAACTACGGTCAAGACTTGGCCACTTTTACACCCTCGAAACACCGGAAGCGCAACTGGACTGGATTACCACCATGATTCAAAGCACTGCCGCAAACGATCAATATCAAGAAAAAGGGAGCCTGGCCGCATGAGCAAGCCGTCCTCGATTGACGACGTCGTCACCAAGAGCCTTGAGCGTTACCTGAAAGACCTGGATGGCATGGACCCGCAACCCATCTACGACATGGTGCTTCAAGCGGTTGAGCGGCCCATGCTGCAGGTTGTGATGCGGCATGCCGATAACAATCAAGTGCGCGCCAGCGAAATGCTCGGCATCAACCGCAATACCTTGCGTAAAAAATTACAGTCCCACGGGATTGACCGACTTTTGAGATCATAGTGACGCAAACCCAAGCAAGCTCCAACACCAATAACACCCTGCCCGTTCGCCGCGCGCTGATCAGCGTTTCGGACAAAACCGGCGTCGTTGAATTCGCCAGCAAACTCGCCGCACTGGATATCGAGTTGTTATCAACCGGCGGAACCGCGAAGTTACTGCGCGAGGCCGGGCTGTCTGTGACGGAAGTAGCCGACCACACCGGGTTTCCGGAAATGCTCGACGGGCGGGTCAAGACGCTGCACCCGAGCATTCACGGCGGCTTGCTCGCCCGCCGCGAAGACTCAGCTCACATGAGCGCAATTGAAACCCACCACATTGCGCCCATCGACTTGCTGGCAGTAAATCTGTACCCGTTCGAACAAACCGTCGCGCGCGAGAACTGCACGCTGGAAGACGCGATTGAAAACATCGATATTGGCGGCCCGGCGATGGTGCGCTCAGCGGCGAAAAACTGGCGCGGCGTTGCCGTCCTGACCAGCGCCGATCAGTACTCGGCGGTCATTGACGAATTACAGGCAAACAAAGGCCTGGGTAATGCCCGGCGCCTGGCGTTGGCGACCGCCGCGTTCGGTCGTATTGCTGACTATGATGTTGCGATCGCCCGCTACCTCAGCGGCCTGACACTAGACAACGACGGTTTGCCAGACGGTAGGCAGGAGCCGTTTTCGCAGCGCGAATTCGGTCGCTATGAAAAATTGTTTGATCTTCGCTATGGCGAAAACCCGCACCAGAAAGCGGCCTATTACCGCGACATTGATACGGCTCCCGGCAGCATTGTTACCGGCAAGTCACTGCAGGGAAAACCGCTGTCCTACAACAACATCGCCGATGCTGATGCTGCCTGGGAGTGCGTGAAATCATTTGATAGTGGCGCCTGCGTGATCGTCAAACACGCCAATCCCTGTGGCGTCGCGATTGGCGACTCCCCGCTACAAGCCTATCAGTCAGCATTTGCCTGCGACCCGACGTCCGCGTTTGGCGGCATCATCGCGTTTAACCGGCCACTGGACGAGGCAACAGCCAAGGCCATTTCCGCCCAATTTGTTGAAGTATTGATGGCCCCGGCTTTTGATGCCGGCGCCCTCGCCGTTTTTGCCGGCAAGCCGAACGTTCGCCTGCTGGAAATCGCGCTGACCGAAATCAACCCCGATGGCGAGTCACCTGCGCAGCGGGGACAGAATGCGTTCGATATCAAACGCATTGGTTCCGGACTCCTGATCCAGACTGCTGACAATCACCGCCTGCTGCCAGCCGACCTCAAAGTAGTGAGCAAAGTCCAGCCCAGTCCGACGCAACTTGCCGATTTATTGTTCGCCTGGCGGGTCGCCAAGTTCGTGAAGAGCAATGCAATCGTTTTCTGTGCCAACCAGGCGACGGTTGGTGTTGGTGCCGGCCAGATGAGTCGCCTGGACTCAGCCCGAATTGCGGCGATCAAAGCCGAAAGCGCTGGTCTGAGCCTGAGCGGCTCGGTAGTCGCTTCCGATGCGTTCTTCCCGTTTCGCGATGGCCTGGATGTGGTTGTCGAGGCGGGTGCCCGGGCCGTCATCCAACCAGGCGGCTCAATGCGCGACGACGAAGTCATCGCGGCTGCCGACGAACACGGTATCGCGATGGTAACGACCGGAGTGCGCCATTTCCGGCACTGAAATAGTGCTCGGCATCGACCCCGGTCTGCGCCGCACCGGGTTCGGCGTGATTCAAAGCCGCAACGGTCGCTGCGCTTATCTTGGCAGCGGCGTCATTCGCACCGGGCAAGCCTCTGTTGCAGAGCGCCTGGGCATCATTTACCAAGGCATCACCGAAATTATCGGCCAATACCATCCAACCGAATCGGCGATCGAAAAAGTCTTCGTGAACGTTAACCCGCAAACCACCTTGTTGCTCGGACAGGCCCGGGGCGCGGCAATGACAGCTCTGGTCATGGGCCAGCTCCCGGTCCATGAATACACCGCGCTACAACTGAAGAAAACAGTCACCGGTCACGGCCATGCCGATAAGCGACAAGTGCAGGCAATGGTTAAACGCTTGTTGGCGTTGCCTGCCGAGCCTTCCGAGGATGCCGCTGACGCCCTGGCCTGCGCCCTGTGCCATGTCAATCACAGCGCACTGACCGGACGCCTGCGGGCGGTGCGTGCCACACGGCTGACCCGGGTCAGGGCTGGCCGGCTGGTGTAAGCTCTCGGCCATGTTTACCAACACGCCCGTCCAATGATCGGCCGCCTGCAAGGCAACCTGGTCGAAAAACGTCCGCCTTCGGTCGTGCTCGACGTCAACGGCGTCGGCTACGAAGTCGATGTCCCGATGAGCACCTATTACGACTTGCCCGCCCTGACCGGAAACGTCACGCTACTGACTCATCTTGTCGTGCGCGAGGACGCTCAGTTGCTGTTCGGCTTTCTGACCGAGTCTGAGCGCTCAGCATTTCGCCAGCTGATCAAAATCTCCGGTGTTGGCGCCAGAATGGCGCTGGCCATCCTCTCCGGACTATCGGTTCAGGATCTGTCAGTCGCGATCGCCGAGCAGGATAGCGCCCGCCTGACCCGCGTTCCCGGCATTGGCAAAAAAACAGCCGACCGACTGATACTCGAACTCAACGGCAAGTTTGCCGCCCCGGTGAGCGCAGGCAATGGCACTGGCTCCGATGAGCCCGGCGCTGATGTGCTCAACGCCCTGCTCGCTCTTGGGTATTCCGACAAAGAAGCGCGGACCGCCACCCGTAAGCTGCCGGCGGACGGCACGGTTTCTGATGGCATCAGGCTCGCCTTGAAGCAACTCGCCAAATGATTGAACACGACGACCTCGGCAAAACCGGTCTTGAGCCGGAACGGTTGGTCTCGGGCAACCCGGGAACCCCCAACGAAGAGCAACTCGAACGGGCATTGCGCCCGCGTACGCTGAAAGACTACGTCGGCCAGCCGAAAATCCGCGAACAACTGGATATTTTCATCACCGCGGCACGCGGCCGGCAGGAAGCCCTGGACCATTTACTGCTGTTTGGCCCTCCCGGACTTGGCAAGACAACCCTCGCGCATATTGTCGCCGCTGAGATGGGGGTCAACCTGAAACAAACCTCCGGCCCCGTTCTGGAAAAAGCGGGCGATCTGGCTGCAATGCTGACAAACCTTGAACGCAACGACGTCTTGTTCATTGATGAGATTCACCGGCTCTCTCCGGTTGTCGAGGAAATCCTCTACCCGGCGCTGGAAGACTATCAAATCGACATCCTGATCGGCGAAGGGCCGGCAGCGCGATCAATCAAACTGGATTTGCAACCGTTCACACTGATCGGCGCCACTACCCGCGCCGGCATGCTGAGCAACCCGCTGCGCGACCGCTTCGGCATCGTCTCGCATCTGGAGTTTTACAGCGCGGCAGACCTGGCCAGTATCGTGACACGCTCAGCCGGCCTGCTAAAGGCTGATATTGACCAGGAAGGGGCCGCAGAAATTGCCCGCCGCTCTCGCGGCACCCCGCGCATTGCTAATCGTCTGCTCCGCCGGGTTCGCGACTACGCCCAGGTCAAGAATGAGGGACGAATTGACTTTGCCTGCACCACCAATGCGCTGAAAATGCTCGATGTTGACCCCGCCGGATTCGACCTGATGGACCGCAAATTACTGGAGTCGATAATCGTCCGCTTCAGCGGCGGCCCCGTCGGGCTGGACAACCTGGCAGCGGCAATCGGAGAAGAACGGGATACGATCGAAGATGTCATCGAGCCGTATCTCATACAACAGGGGTATATCCAACGGACCCCGCGCGGACGAATCGCCAGCGCAACGGCTTATCAGCATTTCAACCTGGAACCGCCGGCCACGCTGGCTGGCCAGGTTGCCTCATTTGGTCTGTCCGGCGACACCAGCAACGGCGACGCCTGACCAGACAATGCAGGAATTTGCCAATCGGCTTCATCAGGCCACGCCGACAATCTGGGTCACCAAGACGCTGATTTCAATCAATGTTCTGGCCTTTCTGACCATGGCGCTGGCCGGGATCAACCCACTGGAGCCTACGGCCCGCGAGTTGCTTGATGTTGGCGGCAATTTTCTGCCGGCCACCGTTCTGCAACCCTGGCGCCTGATGAGTGCGACCATTTTGCACGCCGGACTGCTGCATCTGGGCTTCAATATGTTCGCCCTTTACCAAATGGGCGGCATTGCCGAACGCTTCTACGGAAACACCCAATTTCTCATTATTTATCTGCTGGCGGGCTTGTTCGGCTCATTGGCCAGCCTGTTTTTCTCAGCCTCTGAGGCAGTCTCGGTCGGGGCTTCCGGGGCCGTGTTCGGTGTCTCCGGCGCTATCCTGGCCGCGGTCGTCACCGCCCGCAACAAACTGCCGCCCATGCTTGTCACGAGCATGAGCCAGTCAATGCTGCTCTTTGTCGGTTATTCACTGTTTATGGGCTTCACAACGAGTTTCGTCGATAATTCGGCTCATATTGGCGGGCTGGTTTCAGGTTTCCTGACGGCCTGGATCATGGTGGAGCGCTTTGACTGGCAGGAATTTCGCCGCCGGGCGGTACTTCGGGCGACAATCGCGATCGCGCTGGCTGCGGTTGCAGCCACCACGATGTGGTCGCTTGCCGTCATTTCACCATCATGAGGCCCCCTGATTGCTAGAATCAACGCCGTGACCACCCAACCAGATCAGCCCGCGCCTGTAAAACGTGTCTTTGCCTGGCCGGTGCGGGTTTATTACGAGGACACCGATACAGGCGGTATCGTCTATTACGCAAATTATTTGCGGTTTTTTGAACGTGCCCGCACTGAATGGCTGCGCTCTCTGGGAATATCCCAGCAGGCTCTGCTTGAAAACGAGGGCTTACAGTTTGTGGTCAGGGATATCGAGCTGCAATACCTGGCTCCGGCCCGCCTCGATGACCAACTAATATTAACAATGGACCTGACGGCGGCGCGTCGAGCCTCGTTGCAACTGATGCAAACAGCCTGCCTGGACGGCTCCTCAAGATCGCTGGTCACCGCCAGAGTACGTATTGCCGCTATCAGCCACACAACCGGACGCCCCATGGGCATGCCTAACTGGATACTGGAAAAAGTAAATCCATGAACACAGATCTTTCTATCCTTTCCCTGATTGCCGAGGCCAGCCTGATTGTTCAGGTGGTAATGCTGTTGCTGTTGCTGATGTCAATTGCCTCCTGGACGATCATTTTCCGCAAATTCTTCGCGCTCAGATCAGCCATTAAATCGACTGAGTTATTCGAGGCCGACTTCTGGAAAGATCGCGACCTGGGCTCGCTGTACCAGCAGGTAAGAGGCGCGCCCAAGGAAAACGGCTCGATGGCCCGCATCTTCGAGTCAGGCATGGGCGAATTTCTCAAAGCCCGCCAGCAAAAAGAACGGCTCGATCACGGCATCATGGTGGACGGGTCCCGCCGCGCCATGAAAGCCTCATTTCAGCGCGAACTGGACACCATGGAAGCCGGACTGGGCTTCCTGGCCACTACCGGCTCAGTCAGCCCGTATATCGGCCTGTTTGGCACCGTCTGGGGCATCATGAACGCATTCCGGGGGCTGGCCAATGTTGAGCAGGCCACCCTGGCCTCGGTTGCCCCCGGCATTGCCGAAGCGTTGGTCGCCACCGCAATCGGGCTCTTCGCTGCGATTCCTGCCGTGATCGCCTACAACCGGTTTGCGAGCGGCATAGACCGACTCTCGGTGCGCTTCGAAGGCTTCATGGAAGAATTCTCAAACATCTTGCAACGGCAGAGCCGATAGGAGGTCATCAATGGCTACTGTCAGTCTGCGAGGCGGCAATCGTCGCCGTATGGTCAACGAAATCAATGTTGTCCCGTATATAGATGTGATGCTGGTGCTTCTGGTGATCTTCATGGTCACCGCCCCGCTGCTGTCGCCCGGCGTGATTGATCTGCCTACGGTAGGGAGTAGTTCGGTCAAAAAAGACCGCTACGTGGAGGTCCAGATTCCAACCCTCGGCGATATGGTGCTGGCAATGAAAAACGATGACGGCACCAAAACCGAGATCTCCGTCACCGGCGATACGCTGGTGTCATCGATCAACCAGCTTACCGGTGGCGATGTCCGGATTCCGCTGGTGATCAGTGCCGACAAGGCCGTGATCTACGAAAACGTGATGAGCGTGATGAATCAACTCAAGAGAATGGGCGCGCAAAAGGTCGGTTTGTTGGTCAAGAAAGCTAACTAAGGGCAATCTCAGGTAACAAACGTGAACGGCCCAACCACCAAACGACTCCTGGCAGCCCTGGGCGAATTTCGCTCACTGGGCTTGTCGCTGCTGGTACACAGCGTGCTGGGATTGATGTTGTTTGTTGGCGTGCAGTGGAACATCGAAGACCCGGAACCGGCCATTGCCGAGCTTTGGACACCGGAGGACTTGCTCGAGTCGCCGCCCGAACCAGAAACCCCTGCCGACACGCAGACCAGCGCCGATCCGCTCAAACTCGCCCAGATTGAAGCGAACCGCCAGGCCGAGGAAGCTCAGACCCGGCTCAACCTGGAGGCAGAACTGCGCCGCGAAGCTCAGGAAAAAAAACGCCTGCAAGCCGAGCGTGACGCTGAAATTGCCCGCGAGAAACGCGCCGCCGAAGAACGCCGGCTTGCCGAAGAGCAACAAGCCGCCGCCGAGCAGGAACGTCTGCAACGAGAAGAAGAAGCGCGGCTGAAAGCCGAAGAACAAGCTCGCCTGCAACGACTGGAACAGGAACGACTGGCGGCAGAAGAAAAAAAGCGCCTTGAAGATGAAGAAAAAGCGCGTCTGGAGGCCGCCGAGTCGGAGCGGCGCCGGGCCGAAGCCGAGCGACTCGAGCAGGAGAGACTGCGCCTGGAGCGCGAACGCCTGGAACTGGAGCGCCAACGGCTGGCAGCGATTGAACAGGCTCGCGCTGAAGCCGCCGAGCGAGAGCGGCTTGAAAAAGAAAGACTGGAGCGTCTGGAACGCGAGCGGCTTGAAAGAGAACGGCTTGAGCGGCTGGAACGAGAGCGGCTGGAACGAGAGCGACTGGAACGAGAGCGACTGGAAAGAGAAAGGCTCGAGCGCCTGGAACGCGAGCGGCTTGAGAAAGAACGCCTTGAGAAAGAACGCCTTGAGAAAGAGAGACTTGAACAGGAGCGGCTCGAAAAAGAAAGACTTGAACGCGAGCGAATGGAACGCGAACAGCTTGAACGCGAGCAACTGGCGCGCGAGAAAGCGGCCGAGCAGGAAAGACTGCTGAAAGAGGCTGCAGACAAGGAGAAAGCCGAACTAGCCGCCAAGGAGGCCGCTGCCAGACTGGCAGCCCAGGAAGCCGCTGCCGCGAAAGCCGCTGCCGAGAAAAAAGCCGCCGCAGAAAAAGCCGCTGCCCGCAAGCGCGACGAACAAAAACGCGCCGCTGCCGAAAAGAAAAAGCAAGCGGAACTTGCTCGCCAGAAAAAAGCTGAGGCCCAGAAACGCAAGCGCGAAGAGGCCCGCCGGCGCGCAGCCGCCGCCGAGAAAAAACGAGCCCAGGAACGACAAGCCGAAGTGATGCGCAATCTGCTGGCCCAGGCTGGTAGTGCCCAAGGCTCCACCTCAGGGCGGGCAGCCAACGGCGGCAGCAGCGGCAGTCGGGCCTCGGTCGGCGGTAGCGGCTTTGGCAATGCAGGATATGCCGCCAAAGTCAGCGCAATTATTCGTGGCAAAACAGTGTTCCGGTCGCCACCGGGCATGACCGGCAACCCCCAGGCGACCTTCCGGGTCCGGCTTGCCCCGAACGGCGTGATCGATTCGGTCGTCCTGTCCAAATCCAGCGGCCTGTCAAGCTGGGATCAGGCTGCAGAACGCGGTATTCGCCGGGCCGGTAAACTGCCGTGCCCGTCCGGGCGCGCCTGCCCGCGCGAAATGACTATCAACCTCAAACCCACCGACCGAAAATAGCAATCGCCTTATCTGCGACCAAAACAGTGGCCTGAACAGAGGCCGAAACAGCGCTAGACTGTCGTCATCAGCCGATGTCGATGATTGCTCCGATATACTCACGGTCAAGTCTGATCTGGAACACTCTCAATAATGAAAACCTGGTTCAAGACCCTCTGGTCCGGGGCGCTCGCCGTTGCAACCTTTACCAGCTTTGGTATTGCGGCGGTTTCGCTGCCCGGTAAGGCTCATGCCCAGATGACGATTGACGTCGTCGGCGTTGGCGCCAACCAGTACCCGATCGCAGTCGCTGACTTCCAGCTCAAAGGCCAGCCAGGACAGGATATTCCGGCCCTGGTCCGGGCAAACCTGTCGCGCAGCGGCGTCTTCAGAATGATCAACCTGGGCAGCACGTTGTCGGATTCAGCCCAAATTGATTTTGGCAATCTGCGAACCCGCGGCGCTGATGCAGTCGTCGGCGGCTCAATCACCCAACTGGCCGACGGGCGCTTCGACATTCGTTATCGTTTGACCGACGCTGTGCGCCAACTCAGTCTGGGCGGTGAGTCCATTATTTCCAGCGCAGCTAATCTGCGCTATGCCGGCCACCGGATCAGCGACTTCATCTACGAAAAGCTCACGGGTGAAAAAGGCGTCTTCACCACCCGCATCGCGTTTGTCACCCGCCAGGGGAAACGTCATAAGCTGAATATTTCGGACTGGGACGGCCAGAATGCCCAGGCCTCACTGACCTCGTCAGAGCCAATCATGTCTCCGTCCTGGTCGCCAGACGGCAAGAAGATCGCCTATGTGTCGTTTGAAACCCGCAAGCCGGTTGTTTACGTTCATACACTGGCTACCGGCAAGCGCCTCGCAGTCGCCAATTTCCGGGGCAGCAATAGCGCGCCCGCCTGGTCACCGGACAGCCGGACCCTGGCGGTTGCCCTGACCCGTGATGGCAGCTCCCAGATCTATCTGGTCAGCGCCGACGGCTCGTCCCGGCCCCGTCGCCTGGTCAGCTCAAGCGGAATTGACACCGAAGCCGAGTTTTCTCCAGATGGCCAAAGCCTGTACTTCAGCTCTGACCGGGGCGGCTCACCACAGATCTACCGAATCCAGGTTTCCGGCGGCAGCGCTGAGCGGGTGACTTTTGGCTCAGCCTATAACGTCAGTCCAAAAATCAGCCCTGACGGCCTCATGATGGCGTTTGTCACCCGCCGGGAGGGCAAGTTCTTCATTGCCCTCAAAGATCTGGCCTCCGGCGACGAAAACCTGCTTTCTGACGGCGGACAAGAAGAATCACCCAGCTTCGCGCCAAATGGCCGCTGGCTGATGTACGCCACCCGTGAAAACGGTCGCGACCTGCTGATGGCCGCCTCGGTTGACGGGCGCATCAAACAACGCCTGACCGCCGACCGCGGCGACATTCGCGAGCCTACCTGGGGACCGTTCGACGGATCCTGACCAAAACAAGCAATCAAGCTGACAAAAGGGATGAACACATGAAACTGAACCCGCTACTGGCCGTATTAATCTCTGCGACGGTCGCCGCCTGTGGCCAGAACGTCAAACTCGACGAGTCTCCAGCCTCGATCGAAAGCCGCACCGGCGGCGCCAGTGGCCAGGCCGCTGACGGGTCAACCGACAGTTCAGGCGTAACCACGCGTAATGTGGACAGCGCGGCGGACAACCGCCAGGTCGCTCCGATTGTGGCCGACCAGCAAGCGGCAGTAGACCCACTGGAAGACCCGGACAGCCTGCTCGCACAGCGCAGCGTGTTTTTTGACTACGACAGCTTCACGATCGACGAGCAATACCGGCCCATCGTCGAAGCCCACGCCCGCTACCTGGTCGAAAACCCGACCCGCAAGCTCGTCCTGGAAGGCAATACGGATGACCGCGGCAGCCGTGAGTACAACCTGGCGCTGGGCCAGAAACGGGCCGAAGCCGTCCGGCGTGCCATGTCGGTTCTGGGTGTCAGCGATGAACAGGTCGAGGCAGTGAGTTTTGGTGAGGAGCGCCCGCGGACCGTCTCGCAGACCGAAGAGGCTTATGCCGAAAACCGTCGCACTGACCTTGTTTATCAGTAGTAAACCGGCCCATTAAACCGGCACACACGGCCAACGTCGTTATCATAGGGTGTCTCTCCTGCTACGGATTGCCCCTGTGATGAAAAAACTCCTGATTGCTTCCCTGCTGGCGCTATTGATGGCGCCTGCGCACGCTTTGTTCGAAGATAACGAGGCGCGCCGTGCGATTCTCGATCTGCGCTCCAAGGTAGACCGACTCGATACTGAGATCACCAACCGGCTACGCGCGATGGAAAGTCGCATCAGTGCTGTCCAGACAACTGCCGGCGGCCAATTGGCCTTGCAACAGGAAATTGAACTACTGCGCGGCGAACTGGCCCGCCTGCGGGGTCAGATCGAAGAGCAGGCCAATGAGCTGGCCAAGACCCGGCGGCAGCAAAAATCCCAATTCGCCCAAGTTGACTCGCGCATTAAAACGGTCGAGCCGGTGCAAGTTGAAATCAACGGTCAAACCTATATGGTCGATCGTAAAGAGCAAAGCGTCTTTGACGCCTCGCTGAATCAGTTCCGGGCCGGTAACTTCCCGGCCGCCGAGCGTTCCTTTGAGCAGTTTCAAATCCTGTTTCCGGACAGCCCTTACGGCGTGGAAGCCAGATTCTGGCTGGGCTCCAGCCAGTACGCGCTGCGCAAGTACAAGGAAGCCGCCGAAACCCAGGCCCAGTTGGTCGACAGCTTCGCGGATAACCCGCGTGCGGCCGACGCACTGCTGAATAAAGGGTTTGCTGAGATCGAACTTGGCGACAAAAAAGCCGCCCGGCGCAGTTTTGAGCTGGTTCAGCAGCGTTACCCCGGCACGACGGCCGCCCAGAGCGCTGCTCAGCGACTCGACGGACTCTAAGCATGCTCGATGATGTCGAAGTAGCCGCACTGCAGGATACGGTTGTCTGGAGCGCGTTCGGGCTCGCCTTCGTGTTGGGCGCCGTCATGAACCGGACCAACTTCTGTACGATGGGCGCAGTTTCCGACATCCTCAACATCGGCGACTGGACCCGGATGCGCATGTGGATGGCTGCGATCGGCGTGGCAATCATCAGCACCCAGGGGCTTGCCGCCGCAGGCCTGATCGACTTAAGCCAGTCGTTGTATACCGGCCCCAACATGCCGGTACTCTCCTATGTCGTCGGCGGATTTCTCTTCGGTGTGGGCATGGTGCTGGCCTCTGGCTGCGGCAGCAAAACCCTGATCCGTCTGGGCGGCGGCTCGCTGAAAAGTCTGGTGGTGTTCGTGATGCTGGCGCTGGCCGCCTACATGACACTGCGCGGTGTGTTTGCCCCGCTTCGGGTTAACTGGCTCGACCAATTGGCGGTCATCCAGATGGGAGTCGGCCAGGACTTGCCCCGAATCATCGGCGGCGCGTCAGTCAGCGCCGGACTCCGAATGCTGCTCGGCCTGGTCATTGGCGGCGGTTTGATCGTTTTCGCGCTGGCCAGTCGGGATTTTCGGCGCCTGGACCCGATACTTGCCAGTGTCGCTGTTGGCGCGGCCATTACCGGCTTGTGGTGGATCAGCGGTTCGCTGGGCTATGTGGCCGAACATCCGGAAACCCTCGAACAGGCATTCCTGGCCACCAATAGCGGCCGGCCCGAATCCTTCACCTTTGTCGCGCCGATTGCGTATACGGTTGAATTACTGCTGTTCTGGACCGATACCAGCCGGATTGTCACGGTCGGTATCGCTGCGGTACTGGGCATGATCGCCGGCTCCTTCGCCTATGCGGTGGCAAGCCGTGGTTTTCGTTTTGAAGGCTTCTCCGGACCTGAAGACACAGCAAACCACCTGGTTGGTGGCATCTTGATGGGCATCGGCGGCGTGACCGCCGTGGGCTGTACGGTGGGTCAGGGCCTGACCGGTTTATCCACGCTGGCGGCTGGCTCACTGATCGCTTTCGTGAGCATCGTGATCGGTGCTGTCGCCGCAATTTACTATCAAATCTGGCGTGTCGAACAGATGGTTTGACCCAGAGGCTCAGCATGGATAGAATCTGCGGCTTGCCTTCAAACACTGATCGCAAAAAAGCAATGGCACATCATTAGCGGTTAAAGGTGCTAGTACTTAAGGGCGCTAGTAATTCAAGCGCTAGTAATTAAAGTACTAGCAGTGATGTTGCCAGTATTGTCGGAAAACGGGGGGTCGTTAGCTCAGCTGGTAGAGCACCGGACTTTTAATCCGTTGGTCACAGGTTCGATCCCTGTACGGCCTACCACCCTTTCCTGACTCAATACCTCAACATTGCTATTACTTGCCAGCCCCGCTACTTGCCGGCCCCGCTGGCCGCAAACGCCGAGTTCGGTGATCTCCCCCGGTTAAGCAGCAACGCTTGCTACCTTTTCCTCGCGACGCGTTCAAGTCTCATCCACTTTGCCCCGTATCCCGCGTGATTTTTCCGCCTGAGCGTTTCGGCTGGACGGCATCGGCTGAACCGAAACCCTGAAACCAGGCAACACCTCTGTCAGACTGCCTCGGCAATCACCTGCAATAAAACCAAGCCTGCCGACTTCGCGCACAATAAAGACAATGCCCGGCCTGAACCGCCCGGCTCATTCCCGGAAAACGACGCTGCAAAAGCAGCGAAACGACAACGCCCACGGAGACTCTCATGAACAGCAAATCCACCCGACGGTTAATCAAGTCAGCTCTAAGCGCGGCAATCGGCCTGGCAGCCCTGAGCATGGCTACTGGTGCAACAGCGCAAACCCGCATCACCTACAAATCTGCCAAATCAACCTCTTCCTATTACCAGATGGCGGTTGAGATTTCGCAAGCGGTCAAAGCCGGCTCGGCCGGAAAAATGAGCGTAACGGTCGAAGAGAGCCAGGGCTCGGTTCAAAACGTCATGGAATCGGCCAGCCGCAGCGGCAATTACGTCTTCACCACGCCGCCGGCTCTGGTTCGCCTGGCCCAGGACGGCAAGGCGATGTTCAAAGACAAAACCAATCCGAAATTCGCCGAGATACGCGCGCTGTTTCCGATCCCGTCTCTGACCATGCATTTCGTCACCCGCAAAGATGCTGGCGTCAGCTCGTTTGCAGATCTCGCCGGTAAGACAATCCTGATTGGCAAAGGCAGTTTCGGCGCACGCGAAGGCGCCAAATATCTGAAGCTGTTCGGCATCGACGACAAAGTAAAACTGGCCAGCGTCGAACTCAGCAACGCCGGTCCGGCACTCAAAAACGGCCAGATCGACGGCTTCGTCACCGCTGGCTCCTATCCGGCGCCAAACGTGATCGAAGCGGCAGCCGGCACCGGCGTGAATGTCTTGTCGCTGAGCGATGAGCAAATCGCCAAGACCAAACGCACCCGTCTGGAAATTCCCGCTGGTACCTATGCCGGCCAGGACAAGCCGGTGGTAACCACGTCCCTGCCGGTTGTCGCCTACACAACCACGCAGATGGACGATGACACCGCCTACGAGTTAACGCGGACCTACTGGCAGCAGCGCGACACCATGGCAGCAACTTCGGCCTGGTGGAAAGCCATCGACCCGGCAATGCTCGCCAACATCAAACGCAAGATTCACCCGGGTGCTTTGCGCTTTTATGCCGAAGCAGGCTATGCGGTTAGCGACGCCAACAAGTAAGCCTGAATGAGTCGCTGGTGGCCGTGGCTCGGTGCACTGAGTATCGGGTTTCATCTCTGGCTGATTTTTGCCGGGTTGATTCCCAATCTGGTCAGCCGGCCACTGCACATGGCACTGGCCTTGCCGTGGGTATTGTTATGGCAGAGCGAGCGCCCGCAGTCGACGCTCAGCCGGCTGACTGCCTGGATCGTCTGCGCCCTGGGCGTCGCCGCCTGTATCTGGATTGCCTGGCATGAAGCCATCCTGTCCGATCAGTACGGGTCACTGAGCGGGCCGCTGCAGACCGCGATCGCTGCTGTGCTGCTGGTCTGTGTCGTCGAGATGGCCCGCCGTGCGGTTGGCTGGCCATTACCCCTGCTGGCCGCTGTCGCACTGGTCTACGGCTTGTACGGTCAACATATCCCGGGCGAGTTCGGGCATGCCGGTACGCCGCTGAACAGCTTTCTGGGCACACTGACTATTGCCGAAGGCGGGCTTTGGGGTTCGCTGACCGGCGTTTCGGTCAGCATCGTGGCTATATTCGTTATTTTCGGGGCAATCCTGAACGCCGGCCAGGCCGGCGCGGGTTTCATGAATGTGGCTGCCGCTGCTGCAGGACGCCTGACCGGTGGCGGTGCGAAAGTGTCGGTCGTCTCGTCAGCCTTGTTTGGCTCTATTTCCGGCTCAGCCTCAGCCAATGTTGCCTCGACCGGCGCCATAACGCTGCCGGCGATGACCCGACTCGGTTATCCCCGCTCATTGGCCGCTGCGGTCGAAGCCGTGGCCTCCTCTGGCGGGCAAATCATGCCGCCGTTGATGGGCGCCGGGGCGTTCGTGATGGTGGAACTGACAGGCGTGCCCTACAACAGCATCATGGTTGCAGCCGCCCTGCCTGCAATTCTGTATTTTCTGGCCGTCTGGATTGGCATCAATGCCTATGCACGCCGTTATGACCTGCCGGCCGTTCCCGCCGAGCAACGCCCTGACCGTAAAACCGTCCTGGTGACGGCCGGTTTTTTCATGGTGCCGTTTTCTATTCTGCTCTGGGGCATGTTCAGGCTTGGCTACACGCCGCAATACGCCGCCTGCCTGGCCATAATATCGGCCGGCCTCCTGCTGTTCACTGACGACCGCTTGAGATTTTCCCCGCGCGAGACCCTGAACCGCTGGGTCGGTGCGCTGACCGCGGCCGGTCGGCAGATCAGCATGATTGCCGCCATTATTCTGTGCGCGTCAATCATCATCGGCGTGCTCGGCATCACCGGCCTGGGTGTGAAGATCACCTCGAGCATTCTGTCCGGCTCGGGCGGTATGCTCTGGCCCGCCGTTCTGCTGACAGCACTGGCCTGTCTGCTGCTTGGTATGGAAGTCCCAACGACGGCTGCATACGTGATCTGCGTCGCAGTTGCCGCCCCGGCACTGACAGATCTTGGGCTGGGGCTGCTACAGACCCATTTGTTCGTCTTCTGGTTTGCCCTGCTGTCAACGATCACGCCACCGGTTTGTGGCGCAGTGTTCATCGCCGCCGGCATGGTTCAGGAAAACTGGCTCAGGGTCGCCACCAAAGCGATGGCGCTGGGTATCGGCCTGTATCTGATTCCACTCTCGATGATTGCCAACCCCGCATTGATTGAGCTGGCAGAGCGTCCGGTCGCCGCTTTGGGCGCGGCAGCGCAGACCGCCATTGCAGTGGGATTGATTTCATTCGGCATGATTGCGCCTTCCCACTGGCTAAAGCGCTTATTACTGATCGTGGGCGGCACGGTAATTCTGTTTATTCGCGCCGGCTGAGCAGGTATCAATTACTCTGAGACGCGCGGGGCAACCTTTGCCCTGGCCCGACGGGCAACCGTCGCCGGCGACATCCGCGCCTCCATCCTGAGCTGACGAAACCGCCGCGAACGTCGGCGCCTGACCCAGGCGGTGCGCACCCGCCAGGTCCAGGACGTGATGACATAGGCCGACATTCCCGCCACGGTCGCCAAAGTAATCAATCCGATCGCGAGTGGCTTGCCGGCGTCAAACACGCTCTCCCACCAGCCCGCCAGCCAGGCAAACAAACCGGGGTCGGGAATATCAAGTTTGGTCAGATTGCTCAATTCAGTGGAGATCGGCGGTTCCGGAGGGGGGAGCGGTGACACCGGCTCGCCCAGGATCAGACCGCCCAACTGATAGGCGAAAAAATAAATCGGGGCAAACGTGACAGGGTTCGTCACCAGCGTGCTACAGACAGCGACCGGGATATTCGCCCGGAGCAGCACCGCAGCCATTGCGGCCAGCGGAATTTGCAACACCGGAATCAACAGACCAAAGAACAAGCCGATCGATACCGCCATTGCAATGCCGCGCCGGTTGATATGCCATAGCCGGGGATGGGTCAGCCGCGGGCCCAGCCATTGCAACCACGGATGTTTGACCACCTCTTTCGGGTCGGGAACCCACCGGCGCCACCCGGTCTTGGCTGGTCGGGTGCGGGCGCGATCAGAGGAACCTGCAGCGGCTCGCGGCTGCTTAGTTGATTCAGACAATCTTCAATCCTGGCGAGCCGAATCCACCAACATAAAACAGTCGGACATCAGCGAACATCCGCAACCACGGAAGCTACCGCCTGAGTCAGTTTTTTGGCGCATTCAATATCTAGAAATTCGTTAGGTCCGTGCGCATTGGAGTTGGGTCCAAGCACACCGGTAATCATAAATTGAGCTTCCGGGAAAAACTCCCCAAGCATATTCATAAAGGGAATGGTACCGCCCTCGCCGATCCAGGCGGCTGGACGCCCAAAGCTGCGCTGAGACGCTTTTTCGAGTGATTCCAGCAGCCACGGTGCGGTCGGCGGTGCATTCCAGCCACTGGCGGCATGGTCGGGCTCAAATGTCACCCGGGCATTGTTGGGCGGGTTATCGGTCAGCGTCCGGGTCAGCGAAGCCATTGCCAGCTCTGCATCAATCGTCGGCGGCACCCGCATACTGAGTTTCAGACGAGTTTTGGGCCGTAAAACATTGCCGGCCGCATCTATCGAAGGCAATCCGGCTCCACCGGTGACCGACAGCGCCGGACGCCAGGTGCGATTGAGGATCGCCTCTACCGGATCGGTTGTCGTGGGCTGCGCAGTCATGCCGGGCTCCGGCCCGTGGGAACACCCAACCCACGGAAAAGCCTGCCAGACTGAATCACCGAGAATCTCGCCAGCCGCCTGGGCCTGTAAAAGCCGCTCGTCGGGAATTGCCGCATGGAGCGCATCGATTTCAACCCGCCCGGTATTGACGTTATCAACTCGGTTCAGGAGTTGACGGGCAAGCCTGAACGATGACGGCACAATGCCGCTGGCCATGCCGGAATGAACCCCTTCCGTCAGCACTTCAACATTCAACACGCCTCCAATCAGACCGCGCAGGGATGAAGTCACCCACAACTGGTCATAATTGCCGCAGCCACTGTCCAGACCCGCGACCAGCTTGACCTGACCGAGCCGCGGACTCAACGCCTTCAGATATACCGGCAGATCCGGGCTGCCACTTTCCTCACAGGTCTCGATCAGACCGACACAGCGACAGCGCGGTATTTGTTGGGTATCGAGCGCGGCAATCACCGTCAGAGCGGCATAAATCGCATAGCCATCGTCTGCGCCACCCCGGCCAAACAGGCGTCCATCTTCGATGACCGGCTTCCAGGGGCCGAGGTCTTCCCGCCAGCCTTCCATCTCCGGCTGCTTGTCCAGGTGACCGTAGAACATGACCGTCTGATCGTTACCAAGACCGCCGGTGGCCGGCACATCAAAGAACAGACAAGGCGTCATCCCATCGATCGCAACGATTTCAAACCGGGCGCCCTCAACCCCTTGCGCCTCGCACCAGTCATGAGCGTCACGAATAACCCGCTCAAGATGCCCGTGAGCCGCCCAACTGGGATCAAATGCAGGCGATTTGGCCGGCACACGGACGTAATCAACCAGGCGCGGAATCACGTCATCAGTCCAACGCTGTTCAACGAATTTCTTGAGTTCGGAAACGTCCATGGTGAAACCCTCTGCGAACCGGTCCTTGAGAGATGGCGACGAGTTGCCATCGGGACGCGTAGTGTAATCGCTGACCACGAAACAAGACTATTTCGTATGGTCTTGAACAAACCGCCGCCCCGACTGACGGCCGGGGCGGCGGTTTATAACGCGCGAAGTAAATCGGGCGTTTACTCAGGTGATATGCGCACCACGGGTTTCAACATAGACGGCGTACAACGATTGACTCCCGGTCATGAACAAACGGTTCCGCTTGGTTCCGCCAAAACAGACGTTTGAGATGATTTCAGGCATCTTGATCTGACCGATCCGGGTGCCATCCGGGTGGAAGATATGCACGCCGTCATAGCCTTCACCGACCCAGCCCATACCGGCCCAGATGTTGCCTGACTCATCGCAGCGAATCCCATCGGCGAACCCGGTTTTGCCATCCATTTCCATACTGGCAAAAACCCTGCCGTTCTTTAGATTCTTGCCGTCTACGTCGTATACCCAGATAACCCCTTTGGCCTCTTTGTAGTGAGACGCGCCGGTGTCAGCAACATAGACTTTCTTGTAGTCAGGGGAGAAACACAAGCCGTTCGGCTTATACGGTTCATCAGCTACTTTGGTTACCTCGCCCGGGGCGTCAACACGGTAAATCGCCTCTTTTTGAATCGGCTGCGGATTGCTCGCGCTTTCCGGCAGACGATTGCCTTCGTAGTCCATCAGGCTGCCATACCCCGGGTCGGTGAACAGTAACCAGCCATCCGGATGAACCGCACCATCATTTGGCGCATTGAAGTCTTTCCCGTTTGCCTGGTCAGCCAACACGGTAATCTTGCCGTTGTACTCGTATCGAATCACTTGTCGGGTGCCATGGCAAAAGGCAATCTGCCGTCCCTGGAAATCAAACGTATTGCCATTTGAATTACCGGACGGGTACCGGAAGCGACGCCCGACATGGCCATCCTCTTCCGACCAGCGCAGGCACTCGTTGTTCGGAATATCGCTCCAGACCAGCGAGCGGGTGGCGCCATTCCAGGCCGGACCTTCAGCCCAAAGCGTTCCGCGGTACAACCTGAGAATTGGCGAGTTACCCAGTTTTGCCTTGAAGCGCGGATCCAGGCCAATGACATCAGGCTCCGGATAGCGGACCGGCGGCGCTCCGGGTGAATATCGATCCATTTGCTGCGCAAAGACATCAGCAGTGGCACTGGCGGCAAATGCCGCCATGCCAGCCTGCTGCATGAATTTGCGCCTCGCTTTCAGCTTGGAAGAAGCGTCGTCAGGCAAATCTTCCGTAAAGTCGATTAACTCGACTGCTTGTGCACGGGGCATCAGTGTCTCCTATTATTTAGCCACCTTAGCGATCTCGCCGCTAGCCAGCTTGCTCTTATAGTCTTTCAACAGTGCCTTCACCTTCGGCATCAGGAAGTACAGACCGATGATGTTGGCGATTGCCATGGCGAAGATCATGGCGTCAGAGAAGTCAATCACCGGGCCAAGATTCATTGAGGCACCGATCACGACAAACACACAGAAAATGAACTTGAAAATCAACTCTTTGATCTTTCCTTCGCCGAACATGTAAGTCCAGGCTTTCAGGCCGTAATACGACCAGGAGAGCATCGTGGAGAACGCAAACAAGACGGCCGCGATAGCCAGCACATAACCGAAACCCGAGAAGCTCTGACTAAACCCTGCGGCGGTCAGTGCGATTCCGGTAACGCCGCTATCAGGTTGCCAGACGCCGGTGATGATGATGACCAGTGACGTCATGGTGCAGATTACGACCGTATCAATGAAAGGCTCAAGCAAAGCGACATAGCCTTCGGTAACCGGATGCTTGGTTTGCACGGCCGAGTGTGCGATAGATGCTGACCCGATACCGGCTTCATTTGAGAAAGCCGCTCGCTTAAAGCCCTGAATCAAGGCGCCTATCGCACCACCAGCAACCGCGGTCGGCGCGAACGCCCCGTCAATGATCGCCTGAAACGCAGCACCAATCTGGTCGTAGTTCATCAGGATAATGATCAGCGCGGCGCCGACATAAATAGCCGCCATTGCCGGCACGACTTTTTCGGTCACACGGGCGATGGATTTAATACCGCCGATAATCACGACCCCCACGATTACTGCCATAATCAGACCAAACAACCAGCCTTTACCCTGGAAGAAAGGAATGATTGCCGATATCTGGGCGAACGACTGATTGGCCTGGAACATATTGCCGCCGCCCAGGGCGCCGCCAATACAGCAGATCGAAAAGAAAATCGCCAGGAATTTTCCAAATGCCGCTTTACCGTCTTCAGACAAGCCCTTGGACAGGTAATACATTGGCCCGCCCGAGACCGTCCCGTCAGGGTATTCGTTTCGGTAGTGCACACCCAGCACACACTCGGTGAACTTTGAGGCCATGCCAAGCAGTCCGGCAAGAATCATCCAGAAGGTTGCGCCTGGCCCGCCAAGATAAACCGCCACCCCGACGCCGGCAATATTACCCAGTCCGACGGTGCCGGACAGTGCAGTCGCCAGTGCCTGAAACGGCGTGACTTCACCGGCGTCTTTGGGGTCAAGGTAATCGCCCCGCACCAGTTCGATCGAGTGTTTGAAACCGCGAAACTGAATGAACCCGAAATAAACGGTAAAGACCAGGGCGGCGATGACCAGCCAGCCAACAATCAACGGGAACTGGGTTCCCCCGATCGGGACGGAATAAAAGATCGTGTTGACGATGGGATTGACAAACGGTGCGACGGCATCGGTAATAGCTTTGTCAATACTGCCTTCCTGGGCAAATGCGGTAGCCGACATCAATGGCAGACTCGCAGCGCCAATAAGCGATTTGTTCAGCATGTTTCCCCTCCAGCGGAGATGTTCTTATTGAGTTTTTGTGCAGAACGCTATTAAGCAAGCGGGAATAAAACCGGAAATGCCTAAGGCACGATGGTTAGTGGCACCGGAGCAACCTGCGCCAGCGATATGGCCAGACTGCCAAGCAGGCGCTGTGCCAGCACACCGTCGCCGCTGCGGCCAATTACAATCTGGGTTGCATCAACTTCAGACGCAATTTTGCAGAGCAGTTCGGCGGGGTGCCCATGCTGAACATCACTGGTGACGGTCACGCCCCGGCTGGTCAGATCACTGAGGACCGGCTCCAGCAGGTCTTTGGCGCGGGCGATCTCGTCGCTGCGGGACTTCTTGCGGGCGGCCAGCTCTTCAGTGGTATAAAAACTGTAGGGCGACCATTCGAGGATATTGACCAGATGAACCGATCCGTTGGCTTGATTGGCACGGGCCACGGCAAAATCGACTGCTCGTTTGGACGACTTGGTCCCGTCATACCCAACCACATAGGTATCAGACATACCACCTCCCAGACTGTAGTTTTATTGGACCGGGACGATGCAATAGTCGTGCCCGGACGTGTCTCCTTTAACCAGTGTGGCAGATCAGAACGAATTTGACTATTTTTAAAGCTCAGAATCTAGTCAGAAAACTCCGGGACAAGTAACCGAATGAAATCTCGCACAAATCCTCGCCGCGTCGCACCAACCCGCACCGCCACATAACTGGTCTTGGCACCAAAGAGATGCGCGCAACTGCGGGCGATCAGCGGCGCATCAGCCTCGGGCTCATAGGCAATGCCTGCGACCAGCCCGACCCCCAGGCCGAGCCGGACATAGGTTTTGATCACATCGGCATCCAGCGCCGCCATGGCGACCTCCGGGACCAGGTTGCTTTCCGCAAAGACCCGGTCAATTGAGGTCCGTCCGGCAAACGCGGCGTCATAGGTCAGCAACGGGTACTGAGAGAGGGATTCCAGCGAAACCGGATCTTCAGCGGCCAACGGGTGATCCGGCGGAAACAGCGCCACGTGCCCCCATTCCATAAACGGCCAGGCGCGCAAGCCATCAATTTTGGCGACGACTTCGGTTGCCATCGCCAGATCCGCTTCACTGTCGAGTGTTCGTCTGGCCGCCTGAACCGGATCGCTTTGTTTTAGTACTACGCTGACATTCGGGTATTGCTCCCTGAATTTCATGATGATCGGCGGCAAGGTGTAGCGTGCCTGGGTATGGGTGGTGGCAATCGTCAGCTCGCCCGCCTGCTCGACATCATGGTCGGTGGCAATGCGCTGCATATCTTCAACGCGGTCAAGAGCCTGACTGGCCAGATCGAGCGCTGTCCGGCCAGCATCCGTCAGCGCGACCAGCCGACGCCCTTTGCGAACGAAAATGTCAACCCCCAACTCGGATTCCAGTTCGAGAATCCGCCGACTGATGCCGGGTTGCGAGGTATGCAGGCGCTCGGCGGCCCGGGTCAGGTTGAGATCGGAGCGAACGATCTCGCGAAGATAACGAAGTTGCTGCAGATTCAAATCAGTTTACCAATGAGTCAAAAGAGGATGGTCAGACAATTTTGAGTCGCTCAGCCCGTTGCGGCGGCGGAAATACCTGATCAATTAAAGCCAGGTCAGCCGGGCTGAGCGTGATATTTAAAGAGCCCAGATTTTCCAGAACGACTTTGGCCCGGGCAGATTTCGGAATCGCCGTTATGCCGCGCTGGCGAAGCCATGCCAGCGCAATCTGAGCACAGCTGGCTTGGTGGGAGAGCGCCACCGACAATAAATCCGGGTGCGAGGTCAGATCCCCCTGGTCAAGAGGGCAATACGCCATTGTCGTTATACCGTGCTGGTGATGCATCGGCAGCAAATCAAATTCCGGCCCACGTTCGCTCAAAGAAAAGTAAATCTGGTTGCTGCGGCATTGGGTTCCACCTTCAGTCGCGAGCAATTGCGCCAGCGCGGAGGCATCAAAGTTCGACACCCCCCAATGCTTGATGGCGCCCAGACGCTGTAAAGCTTCAAAACCACTAATAGTTTCACTAAGTGGCACAGAACCGGGCCAGTGCAACAGATAGAGATCAATGCAGTCCACGCCGAGGCGACGACGGGACCGGTCGCAGGCGGCCATGACGGCTTGCCGCCCGGCATTTGAAGGCAACACTTTGGACACCAGAAACACCTGGTCACGAAACCCTTTGAGCGCCTCGCCGACAATCGACTCGGATTCTCCGTCGGCGTACATCTCGGCGGTATCAATCAGTTCGGCTCCGGCCTCAAGGCCGGCCCGTAATGCCGCCACCTCCCGGCTCCGCTCACGCGGTCGCTCGCCCATCATCCAGGTCCCAAGACCCAGGAATGGCAATGACAACGCTGCCCCGGTCACTGGTCTGCCCCTCTGAGCGCCCATTCGATGATCGCGGTCCGAACTGTCGGAATTTCGGTCAGCGTCGGGACGACTGAAAAATCCACCGCCGGCCACTGCTGCCGGGCTCGTTCAATCAGAGCCGGCAAATCAACCCGCGTGTGTTTGCCCGGCGCCAGAAACAGCGGCACGATCCTAACCACACTGACGCCCTGGCCGACAAGCTCGGCAACCGCCTCATCGAACGTCGGCGTCATCAGCTCGAGAAATCCGAGGGCGACACGCTGGGCCGGCCGGTCGTTGCGCACCTGCGCGACAATCGCGTCAAAAGGCTCGCGCCAGCTGGGATCGCGCGCGCCATGACAGAAAAAGACGAGGCCGCTCTGCTCTCCTGTGTTTTGCTTCAAAAACCCACTCCAGATTGCCCGATTCACCAACATCATAGCGGCCGCCATTCGGCCTGCTGAGCCTTATAACCTTACTGGAAACTTCTAGACCCAATTGTTATGAGCTAAGCACTACTCATTCGTTTTCACCTCGCGCGCAGGCATTTATGGTTCGCCCTCAAACAAGGTGAACCATGTACCAATACGACCAATTCGACCAAACGCTCGTCCAGGCACGGGTAAGCCAGTTCCGCGACCAGACCAAGCGCTACCTGGCCGGCGAACTGACCGAAGATGAATTCAAGCCATTGCGTCTGCAAAACGGCCTGTATGTGCAGCGACACGCGCCCATGCTTAGGATTGCCATTCCCTATGGGGTGCTTTCATCGGTGCAGTTACGCGAACTGGCCCGTATCTCGGAAACCTATGACGAAGGCTACGGGCACTTCAGCACGCGCCAGAACCTGCAACTGAACGGCCCCAAGCTTGAGCAGGTTCCAGACATTCTTGCTGACCTGGCAACAGTCGAGATGCACGCGATTCAGACCAGCGGCAACTGCATCCGCAATGTCACCACGGACCACTTCGCCGGGGTTGCTGCTGACGAAATTGCCGACCCACGCCCGTATGCCGAGCTGATTCGACAGTGGTCGTCGTTGCATCCGGAGTTCGCTTTCCTGCCCCGCAAATTCAAGATCGCGCTGACTGGCGCGCCCTCTGACCGGGCGGCCGTTCAAGTCCATGACATCGGCCTGGTATTGACCAAAGAGGCGCAAGGACAGATTGGGTTTGATGTGTACGCCGGCGGCGGACTGGGCCGCACACCGATTATCGGCTCACTCATTCACAAGAATCTGCCCACCGCCCAACTGCTCGATTACCTTGAAGCCGTTTTGCGGGTCTATAACCGGCACGGACGACGCGACAACCTGTACAAGGCTCGCATCAAAATCCTGGTTCGCGCACTCGGCGCAGCCGAATTCACCCGGCAAGTGCAAACTGAGTTTGACGCCATTCTCCATGATCGCGAACAAGGCGCTGACACCGGACCGGGCCAGGTAGATGCGGCCTCGGTGACGGCGCTGCAAGCCCATTTTGCCGAACCCGCTTACGAGAAATTCAATGGCGAGGCGGTGGCTCAGGCCGAGGCGTCAATGGCATCACTAGGCGCCGCGACCCCGGCATTCTGGCGCTGGCTGACCCGTAGCCGCCAAAATCACAAACGTCCCGGCTACACAGCAATAACAATCTCTCTGAAAGACGGCAAGCTGCCACCTGGAGATTGCACAGCCGATCAGATGCGCTTGGTTGCTGACGCAGCTGAACGCTACGGTTTTGGTGAAATCCGGGTAACCCACCATCAGAATCTGGTGTTGCCGGATGTCCGGATCGACGGGCTGCACGACCTCTACCAGACCCTGAAGGCTGCCGGACTGGCGACGCCCAACATCGGCCTGCTGACTGACATTATTGCCTGCCCCGGCGGCGACTTCTGCCAGCTCGCCAACGCCAAGTCGATTCCAATCGCTCTGGCGATTCAGGAAACCTTCGAAGACCTGGACGAATTGTTCAGCATCGGTGAACTCGAACTGAACATCTCTGGCTGTATGAACTCCTGCGGACACCACCATATTGGTCACATCGGCATTCTTGGTGTGGACAAGAAAGGCGATTCCTTCTACCAGGTGTCAATTGGCGGCGTACAAGGCCCGCAAGCCTCTATCGGCCGCATCCTCGGCCCGTCATTCAGCGAAGAAGACGTTCCCGACGCGGTCGAGCGACTGATCCGCTTTTATCTGCACATTCGCCAGAATCCGAACGAACGGTTTGTTGATGCCGTCGAGCGACTGGGAATCGAGCCCTTCAAGGAGGCTGTTTATGAGCACATTAATTAATGCCACCGAGATCATTACTGATCAATGGATTCTCTTCACCGGAGACGCAGCAGATGTCCCGGTCGGTAGCAAGGTATTGCTGCCGATCGAAGAGTGGCTTGAACGGACCCGGGTCTGGCAAGAGCATGCCGGCGCGGTTGGCATTTTGCTGGAACCGACCGATGATCCGGCCCGTCTGAAGCCATGGCTCGATCAGATTGAACTGGTCTCCATCGATTTTCCCAAGTTTACGGACGGACGTGGCTTCAGCATTGCGCGCCTGTTGCGCAGTCGGCTGGGCTTTAGCGGTGCAATTCGTGCGGTCGGCGAAATAGTCGCCGATCAGGTGCCGATGTTGCAGCGATGCGGGTTCACCGAATTTGAAACCGCCAGCGACCGGCAAGCCGAAATTGCGCTTGAACTGCTCAGCATCTTACTGCCCACCTACCAGCCGGCGTCAGACGGTATTCGCACGATTCCACTACCGGGCGAGCGATTCGATATCGCCAGCCTCGCAACCGAATCCGCCACCGCTCAATGAAACGCTGTTCGGACGCCGCGCCTGCTGGCGACCAATCGGTAGCCGGTCGGCATAGTCGCGGTTCAGCGCTAATCAGTTTCGTCGGGGCGGGCCCCGGGGCCGCTGACCTGCTCACCGTTCGGGCGGTGCGGACGCTGGCAAAAGCTGACGTTGTCCTGCACGACTCGCTTGGCTGCCAGGAAGCACTGGCGTTTTGCCCGCAGGCGGTGTTGATCCCCGTTGGCAAACGCGCTGGCGGGGCCTCATGCGAGCAGTCGTTTATCAATGAAGCACTGATTGAGCAGGCGGCACGCGGACAACACGTCGTCCGCCTCAAAGGCGGCGACCCCACTGTTTTCGGCCGGCTCGACGAAGAAATCGTCGCGGCGGTTGACGCTGACATTCCTTATGAAATCATTCCCGGGATCACCGCGGCCAGCGCAGCGGCAGCCCATGCCGGCCTCCCGCTGACCCAACGAGGCGTTGCCCGCGGCATCACGCTGGTCACGCCAACAGTCGGGCGTGGGGAAACCCCCAATCCGGGCTGGGCAGACGCCGCCTCAGCCGGCACCACGCTGGCGATCTATATGGCCGGCAACCGACTGGCCAAAACGGCGCGCCAGCTTCTGATCGCCGGGTTTGCTCCCGATACCCCGATCCTGATTGCCTACGGCGTCTCGACGGCGGCTGAGCACTTGTCGTATAGCCACCTGGGCGCCTTGGGGCTGGATGAACAGTTCGCCGCGAACCTGCCCGCCAGCCCGGAGACGGCTGGTCATCATCGCGCCCCGTGTCTGTTGCTGGCGGGACCCGCAGTCGCAGATCGCCGCCAGCTGAAAAAATCCGATCCGGCCCTCACGGCAGTCAGCCACTCGCTCTGATCCGGCGCGCCAACCGTGTAAAGTAACGGGATGGCCTTACTGTCTTTGCTTGGCGCCGAACTCTCCTACGGCGATACCCCTCTTCTCGATAACCTTGACCTGTTTGTTGAAGCGCGTGAGCGCATCGGCCTGATCGGGCGCAACGGGACGGGAAAATCCTCTTTGTTATCGGTTGTTTCCTCCCGACGTGACCTGGACGACGGCGACGTTCGGGTCGCTGACGGCACCCGAATTGTCTTCGTCGAACAGGAACCGGAACTGCCGAATGCCGAGACCCTCGGTGAGAGTCTTCAAATTCGAATGGGCCTGAACCCGGAAAACCAGGACCGCGAGTACTGGCAGGCAGTCGCCGCGCTCGCCGCCTCGGCCGAACGACTTGGCGTCGTGCTGGAATCCCCGCTTGCCGGACTCTCTGGCGGTGAGCGCAAACGCGCTGCTCTTGCTGGCGCGCTGGCCTGTCAACCCGACCTGCTGCTGCTGGATGAGCCCACCAACCACCTGGATATCGCCGCGATCGAGCAACTCGAAGGCTTGCTGGTCAAAGGGCCCACGCTGATCGTGATTACCCATGATCGTCGCTTCCTGGACTCAGTCGCCACCCGCATCGTCGAACTCGACCGGGGCAATCTGCGCAGCTATCCCGGCAATTTCTCAGCCTATGAGAAACGAAAATCAGAACAACTGGCCGAAGAACAGGAAATCAACCGCAAATTCGATAAATTCTGGAAACAGGAAGAAGTCTGGATTCGTCAGGGCGTCCAGGCCCGGCGCACCCGCAACGAAGGACGCGTTCGCCGGCTTGAAGCCTTACGGGCGGACCGGGCGGAACGCCGAGACCGGCTTGGCTCGGTCAAACTGAATGTGGATAGCGGGTCACGTTCAGGCAAGATTGTCGTCGAACTCGAACACGTCACCAAAAGTTATCCACATCGGGTCAGTGACGGCTCAACGCCTCGCGAACGGCGGGTTATTGACGATTTTTCAATGATTATCGGCCGGGGCGACAAAATCGGCCTGATCGGGCCCAATGGCGCGGGCAAAAGTACGCTGCTAAGACTGCTGACTGGCCAGGAAAGCGCCGACAGCGGGCGGATCAAACTCGGCACAAACCTGAATATTGCGTACTTTGACCAAATGCGCGCCCAGCTCAACGACGACCAGACCGTGGTGGAAACCATTTCGCCCGGTTCAGACTGGATCGAAATCGGCAATCAGCGCAAACACGTCATCAGCTATCTGGGCGATTTTCTGTTCTCCCCCAGGCGCGCCAAGTCCCCGGTGTCGAGTCTTTCCGGCGGAGAACGAAACCGCTTGTTGCTGGCCCGTCTCTTTGCCCAGCCCAGCAATCTGCTCGTACTGGATGAGCCGACCAATGATCTCGATATCGAATCACTGGACGTCCTTGAAGAGACTTTGCACAGCTACAAGGGCACCCTGCTCCTGGTCAGCCATGACCGGGCGTTTCTGGACGCCGTCGTTACCCAGACGATCGCCTTTGAGGGCAACGGCAAATGGCGTGAATACGCCGGTGGCTATAGTGACTGGCTCAGCCAGGGTGGGCGCCCGATCGCCGCCAGCGCGGCAGCCGAAGCCTATGTTTCGTCAACCGCCAATGACAAACCGGCAACCGCCTCGCCGGCGCCGGCTCCCGCGCCTGCCGCCCGCAAGGTCAAACTCAGCTATAAAGAGCAGCGGGAACTCGACTCGATGGCTGCAAACATAGAAGCCCTCGAACAAGAGCAACAACAGCTGCACCAGAAAATGGCCGGCGCGGACTACTTTCGCAGCGATGTCGAGAGTCAACGGGCCGATCAGCAACGCACCACTGAAATCGATGAGCAACTGGTCAACATGATGGAGCGATGGGAAGCCCTTGAAGCATTGGCCGCAGGCAAAACCACTGGTTGATATGACCAAGGCGCCCGGACTGCCCACCGACAGCCTTGCCGGCACCGACAAGCTCGCGGGCCTTGTGCGTGACGATGCGGTTCACCGTGATGTGTATTGTTCAGCCGCGGTGTTTGAGCACGAACAAAAAACCGTCTTTCGAAAAGCCTGGCTGTTTGCCGGCCATGCCAGTCAATGCCCGAATCCAGGCGACTGGCTGGCGCTCACGCTGGCGGGCAAACCCCTGCTGTTTGTGCGCCAGGCCGATCACAGCCTGCGTGCGATGGAAAACCGCTGCGCGCATAAGGGCTCGCCTATCGTGACCGAAGCCACCGGAACCATCCGCGGTCAACTGCGCTGCGCCTATCACGGGTGGACTTACCGGACAGACGGATCGCTGGCCTCAATGCCGCTCAAACAAGGCTATGACAATACCGGGCTGCAACAGAGTGCCAACGGATCAGGCCTGCAGGCAATCCCGAATGTTGTGGAATACCGGGGGTTTATCTTCATTCAACTGGCCGGCGACGGCCCGGCGTTTGCTGACTGGTTCGGACGAGCCCTGGAGGCACTCGACAATATGGCCGATCGCTCGCCGGCCGGGCGACTGACCTTGCTCGGCCCGCCATTACAGCATCGCATTCAATGCAACTGGAAGATCTACCTCGAGAACATAAACGATGCCGTGCACCCGGTTTCCGCGCACCGCTCAGCAGCAGTCGTTGCCGCTCAGCACTGGAAATCCCAACCCGACGATGCGCCAAAGCCAATGGCCATCGAGCAAATGCTGCCGTTTGGGGCAAGCTACGAGTTCTTTGACGCGATGGGCGCGACAATACTGCCGAACGGCCACAGTTTCTTTGGCACCCGCCAGAACATCCATTCGGGCTACCGGCAATTTGAAGCCTACGAGCAATCACTCACCGAGGCATGGGGTAAAGAGAAAGCCGAGAAAACACTTGGATTTCAGTCGCAGAACACCGTGTTGTGGCCGACCTTGTCAGTAAAGGGCTCGCCTCTGGCTATTCGGGTCCTTAGACCCGTCAGCGCCAGCGAAACCATTCTCGAGGCCTGGGCGTTCGCTGCAGAAGGTGCTCCTGACAGTCTCGCTGAACGTGCGCTGACCTACAACCGCGTGGCATTCTCGCCGATGTCGGTTATTGCGCATGACGATGTGCACTTGTTCGAGTCGATTCAGCGCCAGCTTGGTGCTGATACTCAGCCGTGGGTAAGCCTGCACCGCAACGCCACCAACGAAACACCCGAAGATCTGGCACAACTGCAGACAGAAAGCCAGACGGAATACTCAGTCAATAGTGCCAGCGAAGCACTGATGCGCAATCAGTTCAAAACCTGGGCTCGACTGATCAGGGCGGATCAAACCCAATGACCGAAGCAGAGCTGGCCCGGTTTATCGCGCTTGAAACCCGCCTGATCGATGACGGCGACTACGAGTCATGGCTCGGTCTCTTTGCTGACGATGGCCACTATTGGCTACCGATTTCGCCTGAGCAGACCGACCCGGTCATGCAGCCCTGTCTGGCCTATGAAGACCCGCTTCTGCTGTCAATCCGGGTCAAACGGCTGCGCCACCCACAGGCCCATTCGCAAAAACCCGGCAGCCGCTGCCAGCACGTGTTGCAGGCCAGCCGGCTAATCGAAACAACAACCGCCGGGAACGGCGATGAATGCTGGATCACCCGAACCCCGTTTACCTACTATGAACACCGCGGGGAGCAGACAATCCACCTTGCGGGCACGGCGACGCATCGGCTGATAAAAATAGACGGTACACTGCGGATCAGGCTCAAGCGAGTGGATTTGCTCCAGGGGAGCACAGCCTTGCCGATGATTCAGCTGTTTCCTTGACCTTTTGTCTGCAGCAGAACAGCCGGCCGACTCTACCAAGACACAGGAATACCCGGAGGATTACTCATGAAAATTCGTTCTAGTTTATTCGCAGCAATTTCGGCAGCCGCCATCGGCTTGTCAGTTGCCAGCGCTCCGGCTCTGGCCAAAGACATCATCAGCGCGACCCACGCTTTCCCGGCAACCCTGATTTACACCAAGAGTTTTCTTGAGTTCGTCAAAAAAGCGAACAAGGCCGGCGACGGCGTTTTCGAAATCAAGGTTAGAGGCGGCCCGGAAGCCATCCCGATGATGCAACAGGCTAATGCCGCCCGAAACGGCGTTGTCGATATGGTGCACGTGCCGTGCGCCTTTTATGCCGGCGCCGTGCCCGAGTGCGACGTTGTCTCGGCCTCCAACATCGACGCACCCACCGCTCGCGCCAATGGCGGTCTCAAGCTACTCAACGCTGCGCACAACAAACGAGCCGGAACCGTTGCTCTCGGCTGGCTCGATAGTGGCGTTCAGTTTCACCTGTGGTCAGTCAAAGAACCCAAACTCGACGCTAACGGAGCGCTCGACGTCAGCGGTTTCAAGGTGCGCGGCAATGCCATCTACAACGCGTTCTTCAAGAACCACCTGAAAGCGCAAGTCATTAACGTGAATATGCCGGACATCTACACCGCACTCGAGCGCGGCACGGTCGAATTGATGGGCTGGACAGAAATCGGCCTGATGGACCCCAACTGGGATCGCTTTCTGAAGTACCGCATTAACCCGGCGTTTTTCTCGACCGACGTGATGGTCATCATGAACCAGAAGAAATGGGATGCCTTGTCAGTCAAAACCCGGGCCATCCTGACCGCATCAATCGCAGAGCACGAAGAGAGCTCGCTTGCAGACCGCGCCAAACTCGCCGAAGTCGAGGAAGCCGAATTGCTCAAGCGAGGCATCAAGACAGTTGACCAGTCTGCCGAAGCCTCGACCGCTTTTGTCGAGGCCGCAGTGGCAGAGAACCTGCGCCGGATGCGGGAACGCATGCAGAAATCGGGTGGTACCGACGGTTATGATGCCTTGGTCTCCAAGTTCATTGTGAGCAAGTAAACGGCTCAGTCAACGCTGATTTATGGCGGGCTGGCAACACCTAAAAGACCGGTTGAACACTTGTGGCAACCGGTCTTTTACGTCTCAACCCGCCGTTTGATTCCCAGAGGTATCGCTTGTGCAACCACTCAGCCGGCTTTATACGTTCATCCTGAAAGCAATGGCCGCTTTGGCCGGACTCCTGATGGTGGTGATGATGGTGTCCATTGTCATTGACGTTGCCTTGCGTAATCTTGGCAGTCAGAGTTCTGCGCATATTTTTACGTTCAATGAGTACTTTTTGTTGTTGATACCCTTGCTGGGCGCACCGCTTCTGGTACGGGAAAAAGGTCATATCTATGTAGAGGCCTTGCTCATGCAGTTTGGGCCGGCCGCCCGCCAGGTCATTCTGAAGATCATTCTGATCGCCTGCGTCGTGACCTGTTTTATCCTGACCTGGTATGCCGCAGATATCGCGCTGACCGACTATCAACGCAACGAACTGGATATCCGTTCGCTGGACATGCCGCGCTGGACACTGACTATTTTTATGCCTTTGTCGTTTGCACTCATGGGTCTTGAGTTTTTGCGTTTTCTGCTCACTGGTGAAGACCCCTACGAACGGGCAGACGGCAAACTGGCCTCCCATTAATTTTCGGAAACACCGCTGACTATGGAATGGTACGAAGCCATTGGCTTATTGTTTGCGCTGATCATTGGCATGATGCTGGTCGGCATGCCAGTCGCCATTGCGTTCCTGGCGAGCAATATTATTGGCGCTTATATATTTATCGGCGGTGAGATTGGCATCTCCCAAATGCTTCGCAACGGTTTCGGCGCGATGACCAATTTCTCACTGGTGCCAATTCCAATGTTTCTGTTGATGGGTGAACTGTTTTATCACACCGGACTTGGCCAGCGCATGTTCAATGCCATTGACCGATTGTTTGGCAATATCCCCGGCCGGCTGGCCTATGTCACGGTTGCGGGCGGAACCGGGTTTGCCGCGCTGTCCGGTTCCAGCATGGGCTCTACTGCGTTGCTCGGCTCGCTGATGGTGCCCGAGATGATGAAACGCGGTTACAACAAGTACTTATCCATCGGACCGATTCTCGGCACCGGCGGCCTGGCCGTGATCATCCCGCCCAGCGCGCTGGCGGTATTGCTCGCCACACTCGGGCAGACCGATGTGGCGGCCTTGCTGATTGCCGGCGTGATACCGGGCATTATTCTGGCCACAATGTATTTCACGCTGATCGCTGCTTGGACGATGCTCGATCCAGGCGCCGCACCGGGTTACAACGCAGACAAAGCCAGTACCCGCGAAAAACTCCGGCTGATTGCGGTTGATATCCTGCCCTTGATCGGCGCGATTGTTTTAACAATCGGCGTGATGGTCACTGGCTGGGCAACGCCTACCGAGGCCGCTGCAATCGGTTGCGTCGCGGTACTGATACTCGCCGTGTTGTACCGCTCGCTCAGCTTCCAATCAATTGTGGCTTCAGTTAACGGTGCGCTGCGGGTCACGGTGATGGCGTTTCTGATTATTTTCGGCAGTGCCACCTTCAGCCAGATTCTGGCGTTTTCCGGTGCGTCCAGCGGGCTGATCTCGTGGGCAACCAGTTTTGATACAGCACCGCTCACGATGTTACTGCTGATGATGGCCGTGCTGCTTTTCCTGGGTTGTTTCATGGATCAGCTGTCCATGATGCTCCTGACAGCACCAATCTTCTTTCCGCTCGCCAACACCCTGGGGTTTGATCTGACCTGGTTCGGACTCATTATGTTGCTGACCCTGGAAATCGGTTTCACCACGCCGCCGTTTGGACTGTTGTTGTTTGTGATGAAGGGGGTTGCGCCGCCCGGCACCACAATGAAAGACATCTACCTGGCGGCAACGCCGTTCATTCTCTGTGTGTTCACCCTGATCGCGCTGATTATCCTGTTCCCGCCACTGGCGACCTGGCTACCCGGAATCGCCCAATAGTGAAAATCACCAATATCACGACCCACTGCCTGAGTTCACCGCTGGCAAACCCTTTTGCTTTTTCTCAGGGCTGGATTGCCGACCGGACCTGCACCCTGGTAGAGGTTGAGACCGACCAGGGGCTGGTCGGCTGGGGTGAGGCGTTTAATCAGGGACTGGAACCGCCACAGATTTCTGCCGCGACGATCGATCATGCACTGACGCCCTTGCTGATCGGCGAAGATCCGACTGCAATCGAAATGCTGTGGCACAGGATGTATCACCAGTGCCGGGACTTCGGGCGTAAAGGCTCGGTCATGGGCGCGATCAGCGCGATCGATATTGCGCTCTGGGACATCACCGGCCAGGCATGGGGCCAGCCCGTCCACAAGCTGATGGGCGGTCCGTTCAGAACCCATGTCGAACCCTATGCCACCGGGTTTTATCGACTCAGCGGCCAGGGCGAGGCGGCACGCCTGGCCGACGAAGCGCTTGAACATTTTGCCAATGGTTTCCGGCACATGAAGATCAAGCTCGGCTTTGGCGTTGATGATGACATCGAAGTCATGCAGGCGATCGGCAAGGCTATTGAGGGCAAGTCAGTCAGGCTGATGGTTGACAGCAATCACGCCTACGGCTTTTCGGAGGCCCTGCGACTTGGAAAAGCACTGGAAGCCTACGACCTGCGCTGGTATGAAGAACCCGTCGTGCCGGAGGACTTGGCCGGCTATGCACGTCTGCGCCAACAACTGACGATGCCGATTGCCGGCGGTGAGAATGAACATTCGTTGTTCGGCTACCGCGAATTGCTCGACCGGCAATGTATCGATGTTGCGCAACCCGATCTGGGTTCTTGCGGCGGCCTGACTGGCGCCAGGCACATCGCAACGCTTGCCCATGCGCACGGCCTTGCGGTCAACCCGCATGTCTGGGGCTCGGCCGTCGCTCAGGTGGCGTCTTTGCACTTTCTGGGCGCGCTGCCAGTGGCACATCACAGTTTGTACCCCCAGGCCCCGATCCTTGAATACGATCAGTCGGAACACCCTTTCAGACAAGCCCTGATCGAACAACCTGTCAGCATGCACAATGCTCAGGTTGAAATACCAGACGCACCCGGTCTTGGCATTTCAGTCGATCGCAATGTGATTCAACAATACCGCGTCACCTGACCGAGGGCTACAGGTGATAACGGGTCTTTGAATGCCGCACCGCCACCTCAGTCGCGCTGGGCGAATCGTCTTTGCGAGCCTGCTGATAGCCAGGCGCCGCACCGGGTTTTCCGCGCGCACCCGCCGGCGAACGATGCGATACCGCTGCCTGCAACAGAGGCATCACCCCCTTCATATTCACTTCAATCACATTCATATCGCCGCCCATTGTGGGAAATGCCAGACTCAGGTCGTCACCACGGGCCATCGCCTTGAACAGCGCTTCTTTCTGCGCCAGGTGAACCACCAGCCGCGGACCATGAGAATCTTCTATCAGCCGACAGATGCCTGACAACACACCCATCTGCCGTGCCGAGTTCAGCAGGACCGGATACTTGACATAAGGCAGACACGCCGAGTCGGGCTCGACGAAAACATTGCACTGGCCATCGCTGCACACAGTCGAGAGAGCGCCATCGCCACTGCGTCGGGTCAACTCCACCGCCTGACCTTCCTGATGTTCCACCAGCGTCCAGCCATGAACACCCGGACGATACGGTTCGCCTGCCTGGTCGTAATCGGCAGCCGTGGCCTGGACCGCTGCCAGCGCCGAGACAGCCAGCATCGCAACAACGGCGCCTCGCGGCCGAGCCGGAATGCAACCTGCCAGACGGGAAAACAGTGTTTGATTAAGCATCTCATCTTCTCTCTTGGCGCGAAACGTCTCGCCATCAGTTTGACTAGAAGCCGGATCCGCAATGGATCCACTTGTCCATGAGACGTTGCCGGGTTTACAAAGGTTCATTCGATGGGCAAACTGCCCGCGTGCCTGCCTCACCCGAACCCTTACGTTCTACCGCTCCGAACCCGCCCGAAATCAGCCAGACCATCTGGCTGCTCGCGATAGCGGCCGTTGCCAGTTCCATGTCAATGAGGCTGGCCGATCCGATGCTGCCCAAGATCGCCCTGACTTTTGGGGGCGTAGCGACCGACATGGCAGGCGTAAGCACCTGGTTCAGCGTCGGATATGCGATGCTGATCATCGTCCAGGGGCCGCTCGGCGACCGCCTGGGCAAACTGAACGTAATCATGGTGTCCAGCTTTATCGCCGCACTTGCCTCGCTGGCTTGCGTACTGGCTCCCGCGCTGACGCCTCTTAACCTCTTCAGATTTATCAATGGTGCCGCCTGTGCCGGCCTGATCCCCTTGTCGCTTGCCTGGATAGGAGACAACGTCGACATTGCCAGCCGTCAACAGACCCTGGCGGGATTTGCTTCGGCCACTATCAGCGGCATGGTGCTCGGCCAGGTGTGTGGCGGCATCATTGCCGACACGATTGGCTGGCGCTACGCGTTCGCGGTTCCCGCAATGGTCTATTTGATCGCCTGCGTGGCGCTATGGCGTTCGCACGGGTTTTCAGCCAGTCCAACACCTTCCGGCGACCAGACCAAGGCAAACGGGCTGCGTCATGCCTGTGTTGATACCGCGCGCAAATACCGCAAACTGCTTGGTGATCGCTGGTCGCGCACCGTGATGTCGACTGTCTGGCTCGAAGGCGCTCTGTACTATGGCGTCATTGCTTTTGTGCCAACGTTTCTTCACGAAGTCCTGGGCGTCCCTCTCTGGCAGGCCGGTGGACTGGTCGCCCTGATCGGACTGGGCGGTTTCATATTTTCAGCAAGCGCGCGAATCATCCTCAAGCGGCTCAGTCTGAGCCGCTGCGCCGCGGTTGGCGGCAGCTTGTACGCGGTCGGCATATGGATGCTGGTGGGTGCGGTGAGTTATTCAGGAGCGCTGGGCAATCTGGGCTGGCTGCCGATTACTGTCGGCTGCCTGGGTGTTGGCATGGGCTTCACCATGCTGCACAACACCTTGCAAACCAATGCCACCCAGATGCAACCAGAGGCCCGTGGCACCGCGATTGCAGGCTTTGTGATTGCCTTGTTTACCGGCCAGGCTATTGGTATTGCGATATCGGCTGAACTGATTCCACTGGCAGGGTATCAGGCCACGCTCAGCGGCATGGCGCTCGGCCTCGGTGCTCTGAGCCTCCTGTTTGCCAGTCGGATCCGACGCCGCCAGGCAACCAATTCGACCGGCTAGTTACCTTACAATACGTCAAGTGTCCCGACAAACTCTTTCAAAGGCTGAAGCGATGACCCGTAGCGCCACCCCGACTCCGTCCAAAACCCCCACCAAGCCCACCAAAGCGCTGCAACTGTCGCTGGCAGCTATTGCTGTGGTCAGCCTGTCAGCCTGCCAGACGGTTGATCTGGGCGACTCCTCAGAATCAATTAAGGACGCTGTTGTCCAACCCGCTTGTGCGGTAAGCCCCGGTGACTACAAAGTACTGGCGTATTTACAAAAAGCCGCCGCTGACAAGAAAGCCAGAATCACAGAAGTCCTGAAGAAAAAATACGCTTCAGCGGGAGTAGACGCCAACCCCATCATTGCTGCCCAGGCATTCGTTACCAGCAATGCCGATAAATCACCCGCCGAACTCGAAGCTCTGGTCGAAAACGCCTGTAAAAACTAACGACCGCCACTTCAGACTTCTGAAAACGGCCTGCCTGGTGCTGAACCGCACCAGGCAGGCCGTTTTCATTGGTTTTGGGCGACCCAGATCAGTGCGTCAGGACTACTGAGACCAAGCGACTACCCTTCATCAGCGAGGCCGGAGTAACCATCTTAGGCGATACCCGGCTGTCACCTCCCCAACGTATGATGGAACGCGACGCTTCAATGGTTCTTCTGGAGCACCAACCAACCCACTTCAACCCCCATGTTGTCGGGCGCACTCAGCCCGGACCGGCCTTATTTGCCGCGCAACGCCAATCGACGCAATTTCTCTACAGGCTCACTTCTGGTTTGGATTCGCCAACCTCACCACGGAAAATGGACACCCTGAGCGGCGAAAGTCAGCTCTCGGGCCAGGCGAACAACGTGCTGATCGGCCGCGGCGACGACTTGCGCGAGATCTGCGAAATGCTCGCCCAGCCCGATTGCCGGTTACTGACATTGCACGGGCCCGGCGGTATTGGCAAAACCCGACTGACCGAAGAAGTCGTCCGCCATCTTGAACGACCGCTGATTTTTGTGCGCCTCGAAGATATCGAACCCGGCGCGCATAGTCATGCCGCCGAAACCGTGGCCGCTGCAATCGCCCATGCCGCCGGATTTCGCATGCGCGCCGCTGCAACACCCACTGAACTCGTCCGGCAATACCTGAAGTCTCGCGACGCCATCATCGTGCTCGATAACCTGGAGCAGCTATTACAAGCCGCCGGTTTTCTGGAACAACTCCTGGCGACCGCACCGCGCATCAAGATTTTGGCCACCAGCCGAGACCGGATCGGCTTGCCGCTCGAATGGGTTCGCGAAGTCACCGGGCTCGCCTTTAAAGGCGACGAGTCTGATGCGACCAGACTTTTTTGTTACTACGCAATGCAACGCTCAGCGGACTTCGCCCCCGAGCAACACCGCCACGGTATTCGCCGCATCTGCGAGGCGCTGGAAGGCTCGCCACTGGGCTTGAAACTCGCAGCAGGGTTAATCTGCGAGCGCTCGCCTGACGCGATCGCACAAGCGCTTGTCGCCGGCGTGGACTTGTTGCGCGACAACTCTGGGAACACCGCTGGACGTCACGCCAGTATGCGCGACGTCATTACAGCGAGCTGGCAGCAACTGCCTGAGAACCTGCGATTCTCCCTGGCCAGACTGTCATTGTTTTCCGGCGGATTCAGCGCCACGGCGGCCAGCGAGGTCGCCGGTTGCCATTCACGAGAACTCGCCATTCTGGTAGACCGCAACTGGATCCGGCTCGAACCGACCCGGATTGCCGTACGCTATGCGATTCATCCCATTTTGCTGGCTTACGCCCAGAATCAACTCGCCTCGCACACCAGTAGCGCCGACTCGCTGACCGACGGTCTGCAAAAGCGGCACGCTGCCTACTACGCCAAGCTGTTACAACGGCATGCGCCGGCAATGCAGGCCATTGATGACGAAGCCTTCTACCAGATCGACCTGGACCTGGCCAACCTGCGGCTGGCATGGGTCTGGCTCCAGGCCCATGCCAGCGCGACCCAGGTTGCGCCGTTTGTCGAAGCGCTGCACTTTTACTGCGTCTTCAAGGGTAGCCGCGAAGAAGCAATCGAGATGCTGGAAGCCGCAATCACAATGCCGGCAGTTCCCAAAGCGCAGCGGGTTCGCTGGGGTCGACTGCTCACTCAGTGTTACTTTCAGAACGAGCGACTCAATCGCAGCCGGTTGGCGGGCGAAGCCACTTTGCAGGCAATTGGCCAGCCGTATGAATCATCGCGGTGGCAGCTTGGTCTTGCCTTGCCGCCGCTTGCCGCCGGCCACCTCTCAGACCAATTGATCGGCGTTCGGGAAGTTGCCCCGGAACCATGGGCAGCCGACCAGGCCTTTATTCTCGCCCGCCTTTGCACCATTGGCTATTTGTCGTCCGCCGACCCGGTCAAACTGCTTAGCAACGCGCTGCGCACCGGCCGCTTTTCGCGGCAACGCAATTTGCCAGTCGGCATCATGTGGACCAACGGATATCTGGCGATTTTGTTTCGGGCGTTTGGCATGCACCGGGTGGCCGATCGTCACACCCGGGAGGCCCATGCCAAGCGGCCCGATCTGGAAGGCGGCCTGTTTTCCTTCCTGGCCTGCCAATGCCTGTGCGTCAGCGAAATCATGGCCGGCGCCTGGAAGCCGGCCACGGAGTTGCTACAGATTCAGTTCGACGGCGCAGACGCGGTAGCCGACTGGCGTGTCACCCAGGACAATCTTGCACTGAGCGGCCTGATAGATTTGTCGCGAGGTTCACTCGATGCAGCCACCCAGACCTGGCAGAAACTCACTCGCAGTGGCACCCAGCAGAACGACCAATTTGTTGAACTATGGGGCTTACTCGGCCAGGCCGAGACGCTTTTGCGTGGCAACAAGCCTGTCCCTGCTGAAACGCTGGAGCTCGCCGAGGCTCTGACGGGCGTGGCCAGCTGGCAAGAGAGGGTCCGGTTGCTGGCGGCGCAGGCCGCCTCCGCGCATTTGACCGGCCATCAGACTGAAGCACTGGCGTGGGCATCCAAAGCGCTCATTCAATTGCGGACAAATCGCCACCTTGCCTTTTACACGGTGCAAGCCTGTTATCAGGTCGCGCAAGTCATGCTGCACGCCTGGCGTGCCGACCCGACCAACACGATCATCGCGGAACAAACCAGAACGGCCGCCCAACTCCTGTTCCGGCAAAGCCGTGCGAATCGGTTTTTCCAGGCCCGCTCGGCTTTGCTCCGTGGCGATATCGCTCAACTCGAGGCCAAGACCTCGCAATCCATCAGGCACTGGCAAAACGCCGAAAAACTGGCCGAACGGTTCGACCAGGCGATCGACTTGACCGCTGCCAGGCAACGCCTCACTCGGGAAGTCTGATGCCTCAGCCGTTGCCTGCCCGTTCGGAACTGCTTGACCGGATCGCGGTTATCAAAGTCATTGCCGCCTTGTTCATTCTGAATGCGCTGGCCGGGTTCAACAATGTCTGGCCAACGCCGCTCATTCAACCCGACTCGCGGCTGGGACCGGAGTTCGTCTGGCTATGGGTGTTGCTGCTGTTCATACATCTGGCGTTCGGACGGATCGGCACGCGCGCCCTCGCCGTGCTTAGTGGTTTGTACTTTCTGGTTGTAATCGGCCGCTATGCAGATGTAACCGTACCGGCGTTGTTCGGACGACCTCTAAATCTGTACTGGGACGGCCATCAGATCCCGAAATTCCTGGAAGTGGCCTCACAGGCGCTTGCCCCGTGGCAACTGCTCGGGCTTGCAGCAGCAATACTCGCCTTGCTCTGGGGTTTGTATCGACTGATCCGTCTGCTGATCGGGGTCTTGGCCAGGCACGCTGTGCCGTTCGCAAAACACTCGCCAGCCGCCTGGACGATCACCGCTCTTTCGGTGGCCCTGGTGGTCGCCAACCTGTTTCAAGTGCAAGCCACCTGGCCGTATGTCTCGCGACCGGTCATACCGGTTTACTGGAAACAGGCCAATCTGCTGCATACGGTGTTCAGCCCTGACCGACTCGCGAATGTATTGCCACCTTCACCACCTCTGGACGGCAACCTGGCGACGCTCGATGGGGCCGAGGTCAAAGTCCTGTTTCTCGAATCTTACGGCGTGACCACCTACCTGAAGCCGGAGATTTCACGGGTAATCAACCCGGCGCGACAAAAATTCCAACAGGCAATCGACGCCGCCGGTCAGCGAGTGGTTTCCGGTCTGATTACCGCAGCGACTTTCGGCGGCGCCTCGGAGTTGTCGCACCTGAGTTTCCTGTCGGGAGTCGATCTGACCAACCCGTTGCGGCACGACCTGATGCTGACGACCGAACGGGATACGATGATTGACACCTTTCGGCGTGCCGGCTACCGGACGATTGGCCTATACCCGGCGATGAGCTGGGCATGGCCGGAAAAGAAGTTCTACAACTTTGATCACTACCACGACGCGCCGAGCCTGAATTATCAAGGCCCGAAATTCGGACTCTGGTGGTTACCAGACCAGTTTGTCATGGCGCGCATTGACGAACTCTACCCACCTTCTGAAACCAGCAAACCGCGCTTTATTCTGTACCCGACCATCACTTCTCACATTCCGTTTCGACCCACACCGCCTTATCAGCCGGACTGGTCGCGGGTCACAACCGATAACCCCTATGATGAAGCGCAGACCGCCGCGGCAATGGCCGACAAGATCGACTGGACCGATCTGCTGCCTGGTTACATCAGCACGATCGAATACACGTTCAAGTGGCTGTCCGGATACATGGGCCTGGAACAACCCCGAAAATCGGTTCTGGTCCTGGTCGGAGACCATCAACCGGCCAGTACAGTCACCGGGCCCAACGCCTCATGGGACGTCCCGGTGCATATCGTGACCGACAACCCGGTCGTTCTGAGGCAACTGCTGGACAACGGCTTCAAAACCGGCATGACGCCAGACAGCAAGAGTCTCGGCGGACTGGACGAACTCAATCAGATTCTGTTGACGGCATTTTCCACAATGGAAACGACTGCGGCGCCCGTCCAGGCCAAATCCAATTAAACACGACGGGTGGGACCTGCCGGCTGACAATCTATAATCAGGCAAACAAGATTGGAGACAAGCATGGCGTCCACTACCGATACACGCATCCCCCAGGACAAGCTCTCTCATGTGAGCGGGCGAACCGACTCGGCCCTGCTGACTGACTCCGTGGCGCAGGCTCTCATCCGGACGGCAGATCGCCTGCCCGACCAGGAGGCGGTGGTTTTTTGTGAATCCGGCGAACGCTGGACATGGCGCGAGTTTGCCCAGCGTACCGATGCGCTGGCCCATGCATTGCTTAAGCTTGGACTCAAACCCGGTGACCGTATCGGTATCTGGTCACCGAACCGGCCCGAGTGGCTGTTGGCACAATTTGCGACCGCCCGAACCGGGCTGGTGCTGGTTAATATCAATCCGGCTTACCGACTGGGCGAACTGGAATATGCGCTGAACAAAGTCAGCTGCAGCGCGCTGATAACCGCAGAGCGATTCAAAAGCTCAGATTACCTGCAAATGCTGCGCGACCTCGCCCCTGAACTCGCCTGCAGCGAACCCGGAAATCTCCAGGCGGCCAGACTGCCGGCACTCAAGACAATTATCAAGGCCGGCGACGCGATTGAACCGGGCATGTTTTGCTTTGGCAGCCTTGTTGCGGATCAGGCTGGTCAACCCGGCGAACCGCTTGACAAGATCATGCAGGGACTCAATCCAACAGATCCGATCAATATTCAATTTACCAGCGGAACCACCGGACTCCCCAAGGGCGCAACCCTGAGCCACCGGAACATCGTCAACAATGCCTACTTCGTTACCGGGGCAATGGACTTCACCGACCAGGACCGGCTCTGTATTCCCGTGCCTTTTTATCATTGCTTCGGCATGGTGATGGGCACGCTGGGTTGCGTCACGCGTGGCGCCGCAATGATTATCCCCAGTGAAGGCTTTGACCCGGACCTCACGCTGAAAGCAGTCTCTGCCGAAAAATGCACCGCTGTCTATGGCGTACCGACGATGTTCGTTGCCATGCTGGCCCACGCCGACTTTGAACAGTTTGATCTGAGCCGGCTGCGCACAGGCATTATGGCCGGCGCGCCCTGCCCGGTAGAGGTCATGAAGAAAGTACAGGCAAAAATGAACATGCGGGAAGTCACGATTGCCTACGGCATGACCGAAACCAGCCCGGTATCGTTTCAAAGCTCCACTGACGACCCGCTGGATAAACGAGTCTCGTCGGTCGGACGGATTCACCCACATGTCGAGGTGAAAATCGTTAATGAGCAAGGCCGGATTGTGCCGGTTGGAGAACAAGGCGAGTTATGCACTCGTGGCTACTCAGTGATGCTGGGCTACTGGGACGACCAGGCTCAGACCGATGCGAGCATCGACGCGGATCACTGGATGCACACAGGCGACCTGGCCACGATTGACCCGCAGGGTTATTGCAATATTACCGGCCGGGTCAAAGACATGATTGTTCGTGGTGGTGAGAATGTTTACCCTCGCGAAGTGGAAGAGTATCTGTATCGCATGGACGGTATTGCCCAGGTACAGGTGTTCGGGATTCCTGATGAAAAATTCGGCGAAGCCGTCTGCACCTGGATTGTCAAAGAAGAAGGCGCAACGCTGACAGAAGATGATGTGAGAGAATTCTGCCGCAGTCAGATCTCCCACTTCAAGGTGCCGGCGGTTATTCAGTTCGTTGACGAAATCCCAATGACAGTCACAGGAAAGCCTCAGAAGTTCGTCATGCGCAAAGCTGTTGTTGAAGCCCTCGGCTTGCGCGAAATTGCCACGGCCTAACGTAGAGTTGCTTGTGACCCAATCTCCCACCAGTCTTCCCAAGGCCATTATCTTTGACCTTGGCGGCGTCATCGTTGATGTGGACTTCGCCCGCGTCTTTTCCGCCTGGGCGGCATCTGCCAACATCGATGCCGATTTGCTGTACCGGAAATTCGAAGCCGATACGGTTTATCAGCGCCACGAACGCGGCGAAATTTCCGCGGCCCAGTTCTTTGAGCATCAGCGCGAGCAATATTCTCTGGCCTTGTCCGACGCGCAATTCCTGGATGGCTGGAACGCCATTTTCGGCACCGAGATAGCGGGCATCGAACCACTGATCCGTCGAGCGGTATCGATCGCTCCGTGTTATGTCTTCAGCAATACCAACGCGGCGCACCAGGCATACTGGGAGCCGATGCTCGCTGATACGCTAAAACACTTTGAACGCATTTTTGTCTCAAACCAAATCGGCGAACGAAAACCCGACGCCTCGGCATTCCTGACCGTCTGCAAAGAAATAGGCGTAACACCAGACGAAGCCTTGTTCTTTGACGACACGCAGGAAAATCTCGACGGTGCGCAGGCGGTTGGACTTCCCGCCGTCAAAGTCACCGGCATCGAAGATGTCGAACGCACCTTAAACAGCCTGGGCGGCTGAACTCGCCTGATCCGGAGCTACTGAATGTATTTTTGTTCCTGGCTGAGCTACAAGACGGTGCGATTGCTATCGGCCTTCACCGTCTTGTGCGCACTGAGCCTGACCGTCAATGCCGCCGCCGCCGAGTGCCAGGTTGATACGACGCGCCAGGATTTTGCGCGAACAGACTGGTATGGTCTGTACTGGGACAAGGCCAAAGCCGGTCACCTGTGGACCAGGTCTACCGTTCATGATGACGGCAAGATCGAACTGAACTACCGCATTTCAATCACGATTGGCGGCATCGAAAACCTGACCAGCGAAACCCGGCATTTTGACGCCAGCCCGCCGCACCAACTACTCAGCGGCACCCTGCTATCGAACGGCCAGACGATAAATTATCAAAAGAGTGAACAAGGGCTGAGCCTTCAATCCGGCGAACAGAACCTTAACTGGCCGTCACTGAACTGGCAGCTTTGCAATGAAGGGGTGGTCGCTATTCGGCGCGCCCTGGAAACCGCGCTCAAACCAGGTGACCAATTCGAAACCCAATACCTGGACATCGAGGCGATGAACGTCGTCGATGAACACCATACGATCGAATCCATCGAAACCCGAACAGTCCTGGGTAAAGACCACCGCTTTCAAACTTTCCTGACAGGAGCCACCATTGAAGGCATGGCGACCAAATACCGGCAGCGTTACCGGGACGGCAATCCCGTAACGGTATTCCTTGGCCAGCTTGAAGCCCGACTCGAAACCAAAACTCAAGCCTTGAGCCCGATTCAGGATACTGAGGCGCTGGACGTCCTGACGCTGCCAACAACCGCCACGCTGGAGTTGAGCCGCTTGAACGACATTGCCGAGCTGGAAGTCAGTGTGACCATCAATGATTCACTCGCCACAATTCAGGATGTCGTCAAAGACGGTGTGATGCAGCGGGTGACTTACCTCAACCAGCAATCTGCGACGGTTCGTATCGCTGATTATCCGCCGCTGGCGCGCAGCAAAGCAGCGGCGCGCGAAGATCCCGTCAGCAACCACCTGATCGCTAATCTGGTTTACCCGGCGGACCATCCCCGCATCAAGGCCATCGCCAGCAAAATCAGAAACTCATTGCCGAGCAACGCCACCGACAGGGATCATGCAGAGGCGATTCTTCACCACACCGCCGAGTCACTTCAATATGAGCTGACCGCCACCGCCTCGGTTCTGGAGACGCTTGATACCAAAATCGGTGACTGCACCGAATACGCCCGTCTGTTTGTGACGCTGGCCCGGGCCAGTGGGTTCCCTGCGCGGGAAGTCAGTGGGTTTATCTATACCGGAACTGACTATCGCGGCGAGGTCGGCGGCCACGCCTGGGTTGAGGTTTTCGTGGACGACCAATGGCAGCCGATGGACCCAACCTCCAATGAGGTACGCCCCAACAAAAGCCATATTCAACTCAGTAACTTTCTCGTCACAGGACTGGGTTTTGATATTCTTAACGTGAGCTACAAACCTCGTTAGCGCATTACCAGGTCGCATACCGCCTGGGTGACCTGTTCTGTTCCGGCCTGACCGCCAAGATCGCCGGTATGCAACTTCGGGTCAGCCGTCACTTGCTCAATTGCGTGCATTAGCCGCTGTGCGGCATCTTGTTCGCCAATATGTTCTAGCAACATCACACAACTCCAGAACGTGCCAATCGGGTTGGCCAGGCCTTTGCCCATAATGTCGAACGCGGAGCCGTGAATCGGCTCGAACATGGACGGATAACGACGCTCGGGATCCAGATTGGCGGTAGGCCCTATCCCAAGACTGCCTGCCAGTGCCGCGGCGAGATCGGACAGAATATCAGCATGCAGATTCGTTGCGACGATCGTATCAAGCGTCGCGGGTTGATTCACCATACGGGCGGTGGCGGCATCAACCAGCTCTTTGTCGCAGCGTACTTGCGGAAACTCTTTGCTAATCTGCAGTGCGATTTCATCCCACATCACCATGGCGTGACGTTGCGCGTTGCTCTTGGTAATGATCGTGAGTTGCTTACGCGGCCGGGATTCGGCCAGTCTGAACGCATAGCGAATAATTCGCTCGACGCCGACCCGGGTCATGGTGGTGACATCGCAGGCCGCCTCAATCGGATGCCCCTGATGCACGCGCCCGCCAACCCCGGCATACTCCCCTTCTGAATTCTCTCTGACAATCACCCAATCCAGGTCTTCGGGCTTACATCGCTTGAGCGGAGCATCAATGCCCGGCAGAATCCGGGTCGGACGCACATTAGCGTACTGATCGAACCCCTGACAGATTTTCAGGCGCAAACCCCACAAGGTAATGTGATCAGGCACATCCGGATCGCCGGCTGACCCGAACAGAATCGCGTCTTTATCTCGCAACGCGTCGAGGCCATTGTCCGGCATCATCGCACCGTGCTCGCGATAATAGTCGCCACCCCAGTCAAAATACTCAAAATCAAAATGGAATGTCCCGCTGCCCGCGGCCAGTGTCTCCAGCACTTGCTGACCTGCCGGGATCACCTCCTTGCCAATGCCGTCACCGGGTATGGAAGCAATCGCGTAAGTTCTCATAGAAGTCAATCCTGGTCGTTGGTGATCAAGAGCACCACTGTAGACAATCGACGACCAGAGCGTTCGTCTTAGCAGTTAAGATGTACTTAACTTATAGTTAACAATAGCGATGAATAATCCGATCCAACCGGCCGATCTGAGATTCTTTGTTGTCCTGGCGGGCAGCGGCAGTCTGAGCGCCGCCGGTCGAGAACTGGCCATCACGACGGCGGCGGTCAGCAAGCGCCTGACTCAGATGGAAGACCGGCTCGATGTCGCCCTGGTGAATCGCACGACCCGGCGAATGAGCATGACCCCTGAAGGCGAGTTATATCTGGAGCACGCACGCCGCATCGTCAGCGAAATCGATGGCATGGAAGAGCTGCTCAGCGCCACCAGAGCAACCCCGAAAGGCTTGTTGCGGGTCAATGCCACCCTCGGGTTCGGGCGCAGCCATGTTGCGCCGCTGATTTCGAGATTTATCCGCAAACATCCGGGCGTCGATGTGCAACTACAGCTATCAGTGAACCCGCCGGCGCCGAGCGATGACGCCTATGATGTTTGCATTCGCTTTGGGGCACCACCCGATTCCAGGGTGGTTGCCCGGCTACTTGTCCCGAACCGAAGACTCCTGTGCGCCTCTCCGGCCTACCTGGCCCGCCACGGAACACCCCGAGCGCCACGAGATCTGATTGAGCATCAGTGTATTGGCATCCGGCAAGGGGAAGCGGCTTACGGACAATGGCGGCTGACCAGTGGACGAGGTAAAAACATGAGAACCGAGGTGATCAAAACACACAGCAAACTCACCACCAACGACGGCGAAATTGCGGTTAACTGGGCGCTGGACGGCCATGGCATCTTAATGCGTGCCGAGTGGGATATTCGGCGTCATCTGGACCGCGGCCGCCTGATAGAAGTATTGCCGCATTGCGGCTCGCCGGATGCTGATGTTTACGCTATCTATCCCCAGCGACACAAATCGACTGCCAGAGTAAAAGCATTTGTCGATATGATGGCATTGTCGCTTGAGTCTCGTGTCAAGCACTGATCAGTCGTTCTTGATATTGGCAAACAACCGTTGAAAATGCTCCAGACAGGCGCGGGTTTTGGGTAGCCGATGCCGGTCGGGCAGCATCACCCCGTAGATTGGAAACCGGGTCGGGTCCTGAAAGTCGGCCAAGACCTTAACAATTTCGCCGGCCTCCAGCGCCGGCCCGACCAGACTGGTGTTAAGCCGGGCAAGTCCTAACCCCGACTGCACCATACTCATGGCCATCGCAGTACTGTTTACCCGATGAAAGCCATCAATTGAAATTTCAGTGAACCGGCGACCCACTTTGAAGCGCCATTTGTTCAGCGCGTTGATACTGGACAGCGTGATACAGCGATGCCCGCGCAACTCATCCGGCGTATCGGGCGTACCAAACATTTCAAGATACCGGGGAGAAGCATAGACAGCGCGACCATACTCGCCAAGTTCGCGCGCCACGAGATTCTCATTAACCAGCATGGAAGTGCGCAGCGCAATGTCAACGCCTTCAGTACTCAAATCAACCATGGAGTCGTTGGCGACAATCTCGATTCGCAGCTCCGGGTATTTTTCAAGCAACTCGGGCATTGAGGGAATCACCTGCAGATGTCCCATCACCTGACTGACCGATAAACGCACCAGGCCGCTGACTGAACGCGAACGGGTATCCAGTTCTGCCGACAAGTCGTCGAGCGTTTCGACCATGCGCCGGGCATGACCGAGAAATAATTCCCCCTCCGGCGTTACCGACAAACCGTGGGTGGAGCGGTTGACCAGGCGAACCTTGAAACCGCTTTCGAGTCGGGTGATTGCCCGTGAAATCTGGGAGACCGGCACGTTGCGCTCTTGCGCCGCCGCAGAGAGAGTCCCCAGCTCGGCGACCCGAATCAGAATCTGCAAGTCAGCAATATGCAAGTCCAGGCCTGACAAACGATCAGTCCCTGTTGATGAACGGCCAGCAGCCCCGGCGGCGGCAGACTTTCCCTGAGGTTTGGTTTTGCGGTTCATGCAAAACCATTTTCCGGTGTAAGGGGTTACCGGGTCAAGGTCTATTGGGTAAAGTCAACTCACAAAATGGCGACAAGCCTCTTACCTCCTCAATTCACCGCCTTCTGACAGGACTCAATCATGAACACCACGCCCAAGGACACCCAACCCGAATCTTCGACTCAGTTCAACAATCACGACGACGTGTTTGCCTATCGTAGCCAGGCGGCCCGTTTACGCAGCGAAGCGGTCAAGTCGGCACTGAAAGGATTGCTTGCCCGGACCAAAGCCCAGTTTGCGCAAAAAGCTCAAGACTCCGACAGTGAAGTCCAGCCGACCCACTGTCAGGCCGCCTGAGCACGTTCAGGTTCCGAGCCGGTCGGCTAACTCGAAGAACGAATCAACCACCAGGTCATGGTGGGGGTTTGGCTCCGGGTCTGGCGGGCCGGCCGGACCCCACTCCTGAGGCCGTCTGACGAACGCGGTTTTAAAGCCTGCGGCCTTGGCTGCATCCAGATCAAAATTATGGCAAGCCACCATGCAGATCTCGGCTGGCTCCAGTTGCAACAGTCTCGCCGCGCTGGCGTAAGCCTGCGGCAACACTTTGTACTTGCCAATCATTTCGCATGAAAGGACTGCATCCCAGCTAAGATTGTTGCGCCTGGCCGTATCAATAATCAGCCGCACGCTCAGCAAGGTAAACGAGGCGCAGATATACCGGGTGCGCAAACGCGGCAGTGCCGGCGGAAAATCAGGCCAGCACTTCAAGTTGTGAGCAACATCCCAGCTAACCGCGCGCCGCTCGGCCTCGGTAAAAGCCGAGATGCCGTGTTCGCTCAATACGGCATCAAGCGCGGCCCGATGGGCTCCGTCGAAGTTGTATGCCGGCGGTTCGTTTTCCCCAAGATTAAGCATTCGCCCGAGCGAATTGCGGCGAAAATCATTGGTAATGGCAGCCCAGTCATGGTTAATGCCGTGTGCCTCACCCAATTGCTCCAAAGCGTTACGGAAACCGCTATGCCAGTCTAGAATTGTGCCGCCTGTATCAAGCGTTAATGCTTTGACGCCGTCCATCACCGTCCTCCCGGGTTGTTGATACTAAGTTGTTGCCCTGCCGAGCATGGCGCTATCATGCCTGACTCCCCAATACACTCCGACCCGCGCCTGGCCGCCCGCTCCTGTGCTCCACCAAGACACCGCCCATAACCGCTTGATCGGTATCGGTATTGCTTCGATTGCGGTGCTGTGTTTCTCCGTGCTGGACGGCCTGGGCAAATACCTGACTCAGACGCTACCGGTTTTGCAAGTCGTCTGGTTGCGCTTTGCGATTCACGTCATGTTGTCGGCGGTTTTCCTTGCGCCTGTTTACCGGCAACGTTTGTTCAGAACCCGCCGCCCGGGGCTACAGTTATTTCGCGCAACACTTATGGGCGCAATGACCTGCATGAACTTCTTCGCCTTACAAACCCTGCAACTGGCCGAAACCGGTTCCATCATGTTTCTGGCGCCGCTACTGATCGCCGCTCTGGGCTGGTTGCTGCTTGATGAGAAACTGGATCTGGGCCGATGGCTGGCAATTGCTGTCGGCTTTGCCGGCGTGCTGGTGATTCTGCAACCGGGCAGTGGCGAATTCAAACTCGCCATGCTCTTGCCGCTGGGCATCGCGTTTCTGATTGCCAGCTTCAGTATGGTCTCCCGGTCTCTGGCCGCGACCGACACGCCGGTTACCACCCAGTTCCTGTCGGGCCTGGGAACAGCGGTCGTGCTCGCGCCAGTCGCCCTATGGGACTGGCAGGTTCCGGCCGGCTGGATCGAATGGACGCTTCTGATTGCGCTGGGCGCCGCGGGCAGTATCGGTCATTACTGCCTGGCATTGTCGTTTCGGTACGCCCCGGCGTCAACGCTTGCCCCGTTCCAGTATTTTCAGATTTTCTGGATGGTCGCGATCGGCTACCTGGTGTTTGGCGACATTCCGAGTGCGGCAGTGGCAGCCGGAAGCAGCATCGTCATCGGCAGCGGCTTGTATCTGCTTTACCGGGAAAGCCGGGTGAAGGCGGCACCAGCCGTTCCGGCTGACGCGGTCACTGGAAAATCGCCAGATTAAGGGTGTCGCTGGTGCCGAACCAGATTGCCCGGTCCCGGTGATCCACCAGGTCGTTACCTGAGTTGGGGTGCATGAAGACTGTCAGACCTGCCCGATTCAAGGTTAGCCAATGCACTACCTCATTCAGATGCTCTGAGGCAAAAGCAAGCTGGCAACTCCACTGTGGGTGCGGCCCGACCGGTTTTTGATGCACGCGGCCTTTTTGAACCGGCAATTGCTGACCGGCGCGCTCACACAAGTCTTCCGCCTGGGCAAGCGTTGCAGCATCAAAGTAAACATGGGCATGCCAGCTTGCTATTGATGTCCCCGCCGGCGCGCTCATGAAGTTGACCCCGACGGGGTGAGCGGCCTGGACTGACTGCGCTCTTGACTACTCGTATGTTCGTTCAATTCCACCACGGCTTTCTCCAGTTCGGTGCCATCGGCATCCGCCAGCGCAGCATCAATCAGGTATTCGACAATCGCCCCACCGTCCGCACGACCGGCAAGCCCGCTGGCAATGCCAAGCACGCGTTGATACAAGGCGCTACCCCGGGCATGACTGTCACCATACCCTTTGATCAGGCGAGCAGCCTTAACCACGGCGCAACCCAGCGGCGGATTGTCCCGACCGAGCCGGTCGATGGTCGCCGTCCACTCTCCGATCTGTTCAATTTCGCGTTCATGCCGGATGGATTGGCGCCGCCATCCGACCAGTCGGGACAGCACCCAGACCGATAGGAACCCGCGCAAGCTACTGGTTCGAAACAACAAGCCTTTCCCGAACCAGGCAATAGCCATTTTCTGCGCTGCCGGACTTCGCTGCAGTTTCTCGGCCCAGCGCCGCGGCAAGGTGTCAGTAATTTCTTCCAGGCGCGGATGCATGAACTCCGTGTGATGCACAATCTGATTTTTTTCCGCCCGCGTTTCATCGCGAATATCGGCAAACCGGGTCTGACGGGTTTTCAGATCGGCCACCCGAATCGGGTCTTCGTAACACAGTCGTAAGGCCAGCCAGCGCGCGTACTCCGCGTTAAGCTGCTCATCAGGCAGATTGGCGGCCATCCGCTCCAGGCGGTCCAGATACTCACTGGCGTATTCAGCGTCCAGATAGTCTACGCAGCGGCGCACCCCCTCCAGCGCAAACGCCTGGGCACTCTGCGGCAATGCCGCCAGACGAACCCCCAGGGGGCCGTCCGGGAACTTCAGGGTTTGTGGCTCGGGCGTTGCCGGCTGTTCTGGCGTCCCGGCCTGTGCCGTCTCGTAGGCAGCCTGAAATCCTTTCAGACTACTGGCAACGCCAACCCCGCCCGCGGCAATTGCGGCCTCATACGACTCGAGCTCGAATGGCAGCGCGCCGCTGGCCGCAACCGCGCCGAATAGCGCTGCCGAAATTACCGTATTGTTGTCGCCGGCCACTTGCGCCATGTCAAAGGCCACCAGTTTCTTCGCAGCGACCCGGGCCGCTTCGTTTACTGCTAGCGGGTCGGCCATGCCGTCGCCGGGCACCATCTTTTCGACGGTCGCAAACGACCGGTGTGTTGAGGCAACCAGCGTGGTTTTGTCGGGGGTCACAAGACCACGCATGATGGCACGGCCTGCTTCCATCCATTCAGCGGCGATCACGAGGTCAACATCGCCGGAACCGGGCATCAGCGCCAGCACGGGGTCTGAGCTCTGACCAGCGGATCGCTCAAACAGTTCGACGTAATAGATCGTCGCGCCGGTTCGCTGCGCCACCCCGGGTACTGAGGTGTTCTGAACCAGCCAGCCGTTTGCCTCGGCCAAAACAATGAACCAGTCGGCCAGTACCCCGCCGCCCTGCCCGCCCATCGCGACAATCGCAATGGAGATGCGCCGGCTCTGGCTGCTCACCGCTTCGTCATCGGGCTGAATCGGTTCGGTGGTTTCGCTCGCCTCACTCATGCAGAGAACCCCGCCAGTTTGAGACGACTGGCCAGCCGCTTCTGACTGCGTCGTTGCAACACCTTGATCAGCCCCTGTCCGATACCAGTCCTGAGCCGCTCAAACCAGCCCGGGTTGTGAACCAGTTCTACTTTGACGAACGACGGGCACAACACCGCAGCATGAGCATTCTCGCCGCACAGCCCACACCCGACGCAACTGTCATCAACATAAGAGACCGGATCAACCCGTAAGGGATCCGGGTTGTGGCGAATCGTCAGCGACGGGCAGCCCGACATCCGAATACAGGCCCGGTCCCCGGTGCAGGTTTCCGGGTCGATATAGAATCGCTCCCGGGTCCGACGTTTGCCGTCAGCGATGGCCTTGCGGAACAGCGGTTTCTCACGCCGCTGCCGGTTCAGCATGCATTCACTTTGAGCAACCAACACCTTGTGCCCCTGGCCCTTGGTATTGACCGCTTCGCGAATCAGGTCACGCATATGACTGACATCATAGGTTCGCTTGACCTCGCGGACCCAGTTGACCCCGACACCTTTGACCGCAGCACTGATTGGGTTGTTGGTGTTGCGGGTCCGGTTGATTGCCCGTGACGACAGAATATCCTGACCACCGGTGGCGGCCGAATAGCCGTTATCAACCACAATTGTCAGGCTCTCGCTCTTGTTGAAGACTGCATTGCCGATGCCGCTGGTCAGCCCGTTATGCCAGAAGCCGCCATCACCCATCACGGAAATCGCCGGCTTGGCCGACGGCACGTTGAACGCCGACGCGCCGGCTGCCCCCAGTCCGTATCCCATTGTGGTCTGTCCCAGGCTGAATGGCGGCATGGTTGAAAACAGGTGGCAGCCAATATCGCAACTCACATGCAAAGGCCCGGTTTCTTTCTCGGCCAGTCGCATTGCGGAAAAGATCGGACGTTCCGGACAACCCGTGCAAAAACCCGGTGGACGCGGCGGGACATTGGCGGTCAGCGCCTTGATCGCGGTTTGCTCGCGCAACTGCTCGAGCGCCCCGGTCGGATCGGCGCCAGTACGAATCACCGCCGGGGCAACCCGTTTAAAGAATTCACGCAAGCCCTGTAAAACCGCATCACCAGTGTATTCACCAGCCGGAGGCAAAACCTCCTTGCCATACAGACGAGCCCGCACCGACTGTTTTCGCAAAATACTATTGACAGCCTGCTCAATGTAATCGGGCTGACCTTCCTCTATCAGCAACACGGCGTTCTTGTCTTTACAAAAACGAACCAGCTCAGATTCAATCAGCGGATAGGTCACGTTCAAGACATAGAGCGGCACTTCGGTCTGACCAAACGAGTCGGCTACCCCCAGACGCTCAAGCGCGCGCATGACAGTGTTATACATGCCGCCCTGCATGATCAGCCCGACCTGGCGGTGACTGCCGGGGAAGAATTCGTTTAGCTGATTTTCTTCGATAAATCGCACCGCAGCGGGCCAGCGCTCATGGACTTTTTCTTTCTCATGCATGAACAAGGCCGGCGGCAAGACCACGCGCGATGTATCACTGCGTGGATTTTCAGTCGCCTGTTGCACGGTCATGGATGGGCGGCGATTGTCTTTGGCCGTGAAGCGCCCGTAAACATGACACGCCCTGATACGCAGCTCCAGCATTACCGGTGTACTGGTAGCCTCCGATAATTCGAAACCCTTCTCAACCATTTCGACAATCAGCTTGAGATTGGGGCGCGGGTCCAGCAGCCAGATCTGCGATTTCATCGCAAACGCATGAGTGCGTTCCTGCATGATGCTCGATCCTTCGCCGTAGTCTTCACCAACGATGATCAGCGCACCACCCAACACACCGCCGGAAGCCAGATTAGCCAGCGCATCAGACGCGACATTAGTTCCTACGGTGGATTTCCAGGTTGCCGCCCCCCGAATCGGGTAATGCACCGAGGCGGCAAGCGCCGCAGCGGCAGTAGCCTCGCTGGCACTGGATTCAAAATGCACATCCAACTCGGCAAGAATGTCCTGGGCATCTGACAAGACATCCATCAGGTGAGAAATCGGCGCACCTTGATAACCCGTCACATAACTCACCCCGGACTGCAACAAGGCTTTGGTCACCGCGAGTATGCCTTCGCCGCGAAACTCTTCTCCGGCACCAAGTTTGAGCTTCTGCACCTCTTGCTTGAATGAACGCTCAGCCATCAGATTACTCCAGGTCTGCCTTTTTGGACCAATGCCAGGACACGCAACGGACTGCCCGACCCCTGTTGAATTTTTAGGGGCGGACAAATAATCACCGACCCCGTGGGTGGCAGGAGATCCAGGTTCTTGAGACACTGGAGTCCGTATTTGTTGTTGCCGTGCATATAGTAATGACACGGATATGGCGGACGCTGATGAAAGCCCTGGCCGGCATCAGTGCCAATGGCCTCAGTACCAAACCCGATCACCGAGCGTTCGTTTACCAGAAACTGGACGACGCCGGTATCCGGGCCAGGCGTGTGTTGCCCTTCTTCATCGAAGTTCTGAAACGCGGCAGGGTCGGTTCGCTTGGACCAGTCCGTACGCATCAAAACCCAGGAACCGTCTGCGATCCGGCCGTGTTTTCGCTCCCATTCCAGGACGAACTCTTTAGTCATCAGGAAGTCGTGATCGGCGGCGGACTCTGCCGAACAGTCAATCACGCAGGCCGGTGCAACGAAATTCTCAACCGGAACGGTATCAACAGTGTTGTTCGGCTGGTCTTTGCCGCTGATCCAGTGCGCCGGCGCATCAAAATGCGTGCCAGTGTGTTCGCTACAGGAGAAGTTATTCCAGTACCAACCGGGGCCGCGGGCGTCATAGCGTGAGATCTCCTCGATTCGAAACGGCCAGCACTGACCCATTTCGGGCGGCAATACAATTTGCGGAAACTCAGGCGATAACACCTGGGTCAGATCAATTATCTGAATCTCGCCGCTGGCCAGACTGGAGACCAGTTCGGCCAGCGCGTTTGTTCGTTCGATGACTTCGCTCATGATTTCCTCTGTTACCGATTCAGTAAGTGATTGATCCGACTGACGTGCCGCCACACACAAACAATGTCTGCCCGGTGATGAATCCCGATTCGGGTGCGGTAAAGAACACCACCGCCCGGGCAACGTCTGCCGGCGAGCCCAGGCGACCAACCGGGACGTTCTGCGCAATTGCGTCAAGTTTCGGACTGTCTTTCGGAATGACCTCATGGAACATCTCGGTATCCTGAATCGGCCCCGGACAAACAACATTACAGGTAATGCCGTCCGCCGCAAGCTCGAGCGCCCAGGTCCGGGCCATACCAAGCATGCCGGCCTTGGTTGTCGAATACACGGTACGTTTGGCAAGACCCAGCACCGCCCGCGTTGACATCAACAGAATGCGGCCGTAGTGCTGTTCGCGCATTGTCTTGAGATTTGCTTGCACCAGCGCCATCGGCGCACCCAGGTGTAACTGGGTCAGGGTGCTCAGATCTTCCTGAGTCGCGTCATCGAGCAGTTTTTCACGAATAACGCCGGCGTTATGCACGATAGTTGTTACCGGATAGCGCTGCGCCAGATCTGCCGCCACCTGCTCTGTGGCGCTCGCATCGCTCAGGTCAACTGATACGCCGATTACTGCGGCATTCCGGACCGCAGGCGCCCGCCGCGCGAGCGACAACACGGTATACCCCTGCTCAACCATCTGCTCAACAATCGCAGCGCCGATACCGGCACTCCCCCCGGTGACAATGGCGAACCGCTCCGCGGCGTTACTCATTGACTCAGTTCCCGTTCAAGCACCTTGGGGTTTTCTGCAAAACGAGCCAGCCAGTCTTGCGCGACATCACCGGGATAAACATCTTCGATTCCCGACTTAAGCGCACCGATAATGGCTCTCGACACCGCTTGCGGCGCGAGTTTTGGCGGCGGCATCAGCTGATTCCATTCATCATCAATCGGACCGGGAAAGACATTCACAACACGAACATTCGCGGGCGTCATTTCAGCGCGCAAACACTGCGTCAGTGAATAAGCGGCAGCCTTGGACGCGGAATAAGTGCCGTGCGCGGGGAAATTACTGAGCGCATAAATTGACAAGAGGTTGACCCATGCGGTTGCGCTTCGCACGCCGTCGGCGCCGCGCGCCCGCATCACCGGTCCGAATTCCTGGGCCAGCCTCAGCAGACCAAAATAGTTGATATCCATCTCAGCCCGCGCGGTCTCAACCCCATAGCGAGAGGCAATGCCTTCCGTTCGGTGATACTCGGCGTTGTTGATCAGAATATCGACTTTTGCGGCAATCGAACCGGCGCAGTCTCTGACACCGCGCGAATCGGTCAGATCCAGCGGCAACATCGTTACCTGGGGCAATTGCTCGAGTTGATCCATTCCCGGAAACCGCTTCCAGGGTTCGGCATAGCCCACCCAGACAATTTCGCACCCGGCTTCAATCAGGCCGCGAACAATCGCCTGCCCGACTGCGGTCTTGCCATCAGTGACCAAAGCCCGACGGAATTTCGGGTCGGCGGTTAGTTCTCTGAGCTGTGGGTCATCAGCCATGTTTGCTGTCTCCTGAACAGGAAATGCCATTAATACGCCCTGACCTGCTCGATCCAGACCAGCGTTCACTTTCACTCTGGCCGGTGCCACCGGACAGTCACCGTGCAAATGGGCAACCACCGTTGGACCGGCATCCAGACGCACCATCCCCAGTCGCCAGGGCAGACGTTCGCGAAAGAACAAATCATTGCTATGCCGCAAGATGGTTTCTGAAATCAACTCTCCCGCGCCATCCTGCTCACGCCATTGCAGTCGCTCGGACAGGCACCGGTGACAAGCCTCGCGCGGCGGGTATTGCACCGCCTCGCAATCCCGGCAGACTTGCAACTCAAACCGACCCAGCGCGGCCGCGGCGGTCAGCCCTAAGGCGACTCTTGAGCGCCCCCCGGGCGGCTGCGTCGGCTGGCGGGTTTTGAGAATCGGATTTTTCCGGCCCGGCCGGCTTAAAGGTTCGGTCATACCGACTCCTGCATGTTTGACACAGCCTGTTCACGGTATTGCGCACTCGTGGTGGCGTCCAGCTTGCGGCCCACACCGAGCAAAGCCGCACTGCTACAGACCCCGCGATCATAGTTAATCATCCCGAAACCGCAGACCAAGCCAGTTGTCGCGCCGGGCACTTCACCGCCCAGACGCTCACCGGTAAGTTGCCTGATGGCCTCGACGGTACCAAGATAGCCGCCGGCGGCGCCTGCTTGTCCAACAGACAATTGCCCGCCTGAGGTGTTTAACGGAAAACTGCCGGTATTTTCAAAGCTGTGCTGACGAATAAAATCAGGGGCTTCACCTTTCTCGCAGAAACCGAGATCTTCGAATTGCATCGCGGTAATCACCGGGTAGTCATCGTAGGTCTGGATGAAATCAACCGACTCGGGCCCGAGTTGGGCCTGCTCATAGAGAGAGTCTTTGTCCATTTCCCATCCGCCGCGCATCTGAATCGGATCATCGGCAAACGCGTTGTGCCGTTCTATCGTGCCAAGTACGCGAGCATAGGGAAGCCCCAGTGCCTCTGCCTGATCCACCCGCATTACCAGAAAAGCCTCGGCGCCGGCACACGGCATCACGCAGTCAAACAGATGCAAGGGGTCCGTAATCGGCCGGGCATCAATGTATTGCTCGAGCGTCAATGGTTTCTTGAACAACGCATAAGGGTAGTCAAGCGCATTGGTGCGCTGGGCCACACAGAGCTTGCCAAAGTCTTCCCGCGTAGCACCGAACTCGCGCATGTAATAAGACGTCAGCAACGCAAAACTGGCGTTTGGCCCGCCTGAACCGTAGGGATAGACAGCATCACGAGCAAACTGACTGAAGTTCGAGATCATCAGCCGAAAAGAGTTCACATCATTCGTATCGGCCGAGACACAGGCGACGATGTCCGCATCGCCTGCCTGCACCGCGCGGGCTGCCCGGCGAATACCAATCACACCGCTGGCCCCGCCGGTAGGTATGTGATCCAGCCAGCGCGGCGCCAGGCCGATATGCTGCATCAGGCCGACTGCGGTGTCGGGTGACAACATGAAGCTGGTGATGCAGGCACCGTCAATCTGCTCTTTGGCCAGACCGGTTGACGTCAGCAATCCGGACAAAGCCTTCGCAACCCAGTAGTGAGCCGACTTGATGGAATAACGAACATAAGGAATCGTGGTGGGTGCGACGATCGCAATATCCTCATACCCCTGCCGACGTATACGCGGCAATAACGCGGGCCCGGCGCTGATGCCGGGTCGGGTGGAATCATCCATTGCGTTTCTTCAGGTTGCGTAAGTCAAAACTGGCGAGCGCCGGACCCTCGCCGGCCACAGACTGGCTGGCACATGCGTTTGCCAGTTCCTTCAACTCACCGCGCTTGACCTTCTGCGTGGCGGTTAACGGCAGCCCCGCGACAAATGCGATGTAACCCGGTGCCTTAAAATAAGCGAGTCGGGCCAGGGCGAACTGCATGATGTCGCGCGCAAGCTCTTGCTGATTCGCACCGGCCTCGCCTGAATCTGTCAGTTTGAGACAAGCCATCACTTCATCACCGCGAATTTCATCCGGCACCGGCGCAACTCCACAGGCAGCAACCGCGTCATGTTGCATCAGCACAGCCTCTACTTCAACGGCCGCGATATTCTCGCCACTGCGGCGAATGACATTTTTCCGCCGGTCGATGAAATGAAAATCCCCATCGCTATCTCGCTGCACGATATCGCCGGTATGAAACCAGCCATGCGCCCAGGCCTCGGCGGTGGCCGCCTCTTTGTTCAGATAGCCCTTGAAAAAGCCGAAACTCGGATCGACGCCATCTCGACGCACCCACAACTCGCCCGGTTCGTCAGGCTCGCAATCAACCCCGGCATCGTTAATCACTCTCGCCTGCACGCCCGCTGGCAACTGCCCGAAACAGGCGGTGCCGACTTTTCGAGGTTCGTGGTTCGCCATGATGCAGCCGCCCATACCGGTTTCAGTCATCGCCCATCCTTCCATCAGGACAAAGCCGAAGCGTTGCTCAAACGCCTCGTGATCGGTTCTACTGACCCCCGCGCCAAACCCAAACCGAACCTGATGCTTCTTGTCCTGATCACTGGCCGGCGCGCGCAACAGCATTGCCGGCATCACGCCCAGGTAGTGAATGATCGTGGCTTTCGACTCGCGAACCGTATCCCACCAGCTTGATGGATGAAACCGGTCGAGCAGAATAATGGCCCCGCCAGTCAGAATCATCGCCACACTGGAACAGGCCATCGCATTCATATGCACCAGCGGTAGCGGTGAAAGCAGACGCTCCTGACCTTCCCGGAGCGGAATCACACCGCCCGCTTCACGATAACTGACCGCCGCATACAAATAATATTCATTTGGCAGGATGCACCCCTTGGGCGCGCCGGTCGTTCCGGAGGTATATAACAAAGCGCACTCAGTACTCAGCCCTGGCGCCGAGCCGCCCGCCACTCTGGCAGCCGGCGCTGGAGGCATTGGCCCTGATGGCAACGGCTCTGTCACAATCACGGTGCGGCCCGTCGTGGCGGCAGCGGCGCGTAGCAAGTCATGATGAGATGGCAGACTGACCACCATTGCCAGCCCGGCATCATCGATCAGGTACTGGAGTTCAGCGTCTCGGAAATCTGCGTTGATTGGTACGACGGAAACCCCCAGCGCATTCAGTGCCAGCCAATGCCAGAAAAAATCCGGCCGATTCTCAAGTAGCAGGCCAATCCGGTGCCCGGCCTGCCAGCCCGCGGCGCGGTAAGAAGCCGCCAGGCCGTCAACGGTGTTCAAGGCCTCACGGTACGAAACTTCGGTCGCTTCGATGTCGTATTGGGTCGCCGTCTGAGCGGGCACAACCAGCATCGGGCTGTTCGGCCATTTCAGGGCAGACGCTTGAAGCGCCGCATAGACCGTCGCCGGCTCATTGCGTAGCGGATTGAGCGGATCATAAGCAGAGTCAGTCATATCAGAGGAACAGTTGAATGGAGCCAAAGCCGGCATCCGGATTAACCAGCTCGACTTTCTTGAGTCGCATCCTGATCCGTCCGTCCACCGACACCAGATGATGCCAGGCTGTTGCGCCAAGCAACTGTTGCTCATCGCCCTGTGTCTCTAGATACAGAAACGGGGTTCGTACCACGACCAGATCGCCGTCCCGCGACTCGATCGCCGGCTGTTGCAACACGTGATGACAGTAACTCGGCACGCCTTGCGAATATGAACGCGGGCTTTTCAGGCGTTCAATGCGAACCTTCAGGAGCAGACGATCTTCGTAAAACAGCGAGTTGTGATTCACGCCGTCTGGCTGCTCCCGGGTGAGTGGCATCCAGTAAAACCCATCGTCGGCAAACAAGTCGTACCAATGGTCGAACTGCTTCTGGTCAAGGGTACGGGCCTCATCGTAGACGAATGCTATCGCGGCGCTATCGGTAATCAATGACTCGCCCATCAAACCTTCTCCGCACGCATCGAAGACACAACCACATCACGCCAGGCCTTGAACTGCCCGCGCATCGATACCTCACTGTTGCCATCGTAAGTTCCGGCAATGCCGTCTCGTTCGGCCGGATCATAGCGGCGGTGCAGACTCACCCAGTCGTTGTTTTGCGCTTCCAGGCCTTCCTGAATAGCCCGGTAACAATGCAGGTCGTCATGCCCGACAACCGAGGTCGGCGCGTTGATCAGCCGCGAGTACATCAGCGTTCTTTGCAGCAAGTCATCCGGCGCGCCGACCAGCCGGAACGTCCAGCTCTCAATCATGGTCTGATCATGGGAAATTGGCCGGGCAATTCGAATGGCCTGAATAGCCCCTTTGATTGTCAGCGTCGGGTAGTAAACCGTGTTGTGCCGAACCTCACCAAGAATTTCTTTGGCTCGCTCGGCACCATAGGCTTTTTCCATCAAATGGTCGTACTCAGACACTGCGGAGTAATTCGAGTGAATGGAAAAATTGACCCCTGAATAGCTATGACCGTTCGGGTAGATCTTGACGCCCATTTTGTCGAAGAAGTCATAGCCGGAAACGAAAGGCACAAACTGCTCGATCACCATGGGTTTGGGTTTATCGGCCGGTTCTTTCGACCAGAGCTTGCGTGCAGTGCCGGCAGACGATTCATGAGCCACCATCGGATGCATGGAATCGTTCAGATTCTCAACGAACATCTTCCAGTTGCAGTTGTGCTTGTATCTCAGCACCCCCCCAGCCAGCTCCAGCCGACCCGCCGGCGCCCGGTCCACCATGTTGTCGATCGAACTGAGCGAATCACCAAACCATTCTTCCAGCGTTGGTCCGTCGGGGTTCAGACAGACAAAAATAAACCCCCGATAATTGCGGAACTGAGCAACCGGCTGCATGCCCTTGCCGGCTTCGCACTGATGCATCCGGGTATTGTCATAGCCTTCTTTGCCCGGAATGGCGAGAATTGAACCATCGAGCTTGTAGGTCCAGCCGTGATAAGGACAACGAAGGAATTTCCCGCAGTTGCCTGCCGCACCACCGGCAACTTTTGCTCCCTTGTGTGCACAACGGTTCTCCAGAACCTGAATCTGATTATTCGCATCGCGCAGAATCACGACTGGAACACGAACGATATCAGTCGTGACATAGTCACCGGGATTGGGAACCTGACTGTCATGCCCCGCAAAAATCCAGGTATTGGGAAACAAATGCCGCATCTCCAACTCAAACACCTCGGGACTGACGTAAAGATCACGATGCACCTGGTCGTCCTCGAACATGGCATCGACTCGGTCTGGGTTATGGGTATAGCGTGTCATCTTCCTCTCCAGAGGACGCCTGTATCAGGCGGCTTGTTTATCTTGCTTGTCTCGCATGCCCGTTGGAGCCGGACCCAGCTCGGGGCCAGCCGGCGCGCCCAAGGTCACAGACATTTTTTCGAGCGTCTGGCGCAGCGCGCCGAGCTGCTCTGCGTCAACATCATTAAACGCCCAGTCTTCAATTTCCCGGGCAAACTGGCGCAACCGCAAATACCGTTCGCGCCCGGCATCACACAAGTGAATTTCAGTTTGCCGGGAGTCTTGGGCCACCACCTGCCGGCGAATCAGCTCACGCTCCTGCAGTCGGTCTAGCGCACGGGAAAGCGTGGCCTGGTCGGTGACAGTCCGTTCGGCCAGCTCAGAAATAATCAAGCCGTCACGCTCGTATAAGAAACCCAGTACCCGCCAATGGGTCATGGTCATGCCCTGGCGTTTTAGTTCGCGTTGCATGGGCGCGTTGATCAGTGTAACAACACGGTTAAGCAGGTACGGCAGGTATTCGCTATGCGTCTGACCGTCGCGGCTATCAGTCATTGTCGACCTGGTCATTCAGAGCACCGGCGGTTTCATGAGGTTTTGTTCGCGCAACAATGCGACAAAACGCCCGAGGGCCTGGTCGCGAAACTGGTCGGCATCCTGATCGCGCCAGTCATACAAACCCTGACCGGCCCGAACCCCTGTTCTGCCTTCAGCCATCATCGATTCGACCAGTGCGGGCGTCTTGTAACGATCGCTATCAACAGACGTGGCCATGTAGCGCGATGCATAGTAGAGAATATCCAGCCCGCCAAAATCGACAAATTCAAGCACTCCCATCGAGGCGTAACGCATGCCGAAACCCAGACGGGTGGCCTTGTCGATGTCGGCGGGACTCGCCACACCCTCTTCAACCATGCGAACCGCTTCATTCATGATCAAGGCCTGTAAACGCGGCACGATATAGCCGGGGCTGGCTTTGCAAACCACTGTTTCTTTACCGATGTCGGCGAGTAGATCGCACACGCGCGTGGTGACCTCAGCTGCGGTCTGATCATGCGGCGAAACCTCAACCAGCGGAATCAGATAAGCCGGGTTCAGCCAGTGCGCATTCAGAAACCGGCCCGGCAGGCTAAACATCGCGGCCAGTTCAGAGGACAGGAACGACGACGTGGTCGAAGCGACGATACATGCCGGGCCAGCGAGCCGCTCGATCAGCTCAAAAGCCTCGCGCTTGGACTGCAAAACTTCCGGAACGCCCTCGAACACGAGATCGGCATCGGCCAGCACGCTGCCGGCCTGCTCCAGCCGGTGAATCGAGATGCGCTCTGCAATCTGTGTCGCACCACTAGCCGGCACAACCTCAAGCCGCACCAGCGTCGCCAGATGCTCAGCGATTTCCTCGCGAGCCTGAAGTTCCAACGTTTGCGCCGCCTGCTGATCTCTTGCTTTCAGATCGAGCAGGCTGACTGAATAGCCGGCATATGCGAACGCGACGCCCATGCTACGGCCCATTCGACCGGCCCCGGCGGCCACGATCCGGGCAGATTTGCGGTTCATATCAGTAACCATCTTTCAACAGGCGACGCAGTGACCCCGCTGACATATCGGCCAGCCCAAGGCTCTCCAGGGATCGAGCGCCGTATTGAAACTGATCACTGCAGACCGCCTGCCCCAGAGAATGCAGACTATTGGCTATCGGCGCGGCGCTATTGGCATAGCGCGCGATCGAAACCAGTAAGCCGAGTCCGTACGCCACATCCTCGGTCATGTAGCGATGGCTGGTCAGTTCAATTTTCTCGCGCCAGTCTCCACTGTCAGTGAGCCGGTCGTGAGCATCACCATACATCCAGCGATCCGTGTTGTAGTGATCAGCCAGCGGATAGTGATTCGGCGCGTAACCCAAGGCCTCTCGCACCGCAATACGCTCTGCATCGAGCCGGTCAGTCACTCGCCGAATCGCCGGTTGCGTCCCTTCGTTATGAATATCCCAACTGTCGAAGTGCTCCAGCGGCCCGGCGTTCATCAGAATCAGTGGCGGATGAATTATCGGCCCTGCGTTCATCAGGGCGCCGGACAAAGCGTCTTCAATCGAATGGACGCTGGGATAGGCAGCCTGAATCACCGCCATCGCTGCCGCTGTATTGTCCGCCGGGAAAACGCCGGTCGGCAGATGCTTGGCCCGCACGGTAATCGCAACCGTCTGCTCGTCGTGTTTACGGGCCAGATAAGGCAGGGTTCCGGTCTCGGCCCAGGTAGCAGCCGCCCCTCCTTCGCTGCGCACGACAGCCGCCATTGCCATCGAACCCAATGATCCCGGAGCAAGAAAGACGACCTGCCCGGCGGTCAGGTGAGGCGCCATTGCGCGCGCAATGTTCTCCTGCGCGAAAGCCGGCGTAAACACCAGAATCAACTCTGCGCCTTCCATGGCTTCAGCCAGATCCGCAGTGACCCGATCAAGCCGCACGGCCCGTTGCCCCTTGTGATCTTTAAGCTGCAGTGTCTGATCCGACGCCAGCGAGCCGAACTGTCCGGCACTGCGACGCCATAAGGCGACTGAATGCGCTTGCTCGCTCAAGTCCGCCGCAGCCGCATAACTGCCATGACCACCGCCCAGGATTGATATTTTCATTGCACCCTCCGTCTTGCCATATTATTTGCACATGCAAATAATTTCAAGTCAGCCCAGGCGAACTAGACATGCGGCCATAAACGACAAAGCCGACCTCGACGGTCGGCTTTGATTAGGCCGGGAACTCGACTGAATTCAGGCGCGCCAGCGATAAACCCGCATCGGCGGGATATTGAGCGCCTCCAGCTCATCGCATTCTGCCGGGCCGAATATCGGCGTGGAGAAGGTCGCAACATGAGGCCGGAACTGATAAGCCACAAATTTGCCACCGGGCGGCAAGGCATCATGAACGCGTTGCGCAATCAAGCGGCCCAACTCGGGTGGCATCGTCGAGAACGGAATCCCTGACAAGATCACATCCGGCTTGGCGAGTCCGTGCTCACTGACCACATCCCCAACGTGCTCAGCACTGCCACGATGCACAATTAAGCGAGGATCGTCGATTTTACGGACCATTTCCACAAAATGAGGATCAGTTTCGATGCAAACGAGTTTTGCGTCGGCGGCCATTGCATTGAGCAATGCGCGGGTTGTGCCGCCGGTACCGGGTCCAAGCTCAACAACAACTTTTGCTTCGCTGACTTCGGTCATGCGAACGATGCGGCGTTCCATGAAACGCGAGCTCGGTATTACCGAACCGACGCCGGCAGGGTCACGCAAAAATCCGCGGAGAAAAGCAAGAATCTCTTCTATGCGGGGGATCTTCATTGCATCGGGTTGACGCATCAGGCATCTCCAGCTTGACTGGGCGGGCTTTTACCCGCGGTTGTTATGCGGGGTATCCCGCAGAGTTTGGCGTGATTGTGCCTTGGATTTGAAAAACCCGCCCAGGCCATTCGTAACCAAATCCGATCCACTTAATTCAGCCCGCCAACTTTGCAGCGCGAGGCTGAGACTTAAGCACGTACTCAATCGCCGCGGCGGCGGCGGCAAGCCCCATCGACGCGGTGACAGTCATTATTGAACCATAGCCCGAACACGCGAGCGGAAACACACTGTTGGCGCCGGTTTTAGCCGATAAGTCTGTCGCGGCAGCCTGCTCGGTTGAATGCAGCGCAAGAATGCCAAACCGCTTACCGTGTTGACGGGGATATCCGTAACTGCGCCGCAATCTTGCCCGTACGCCCGCCAGCAACGCGTCGCCGCTGGTCACCGCAAGATCATTGCGGGTCAGCTTGAGCGGATCAAACCGACCGCCTGCTGCCCCACAAACCACGATCTTCTGGGAGCGCCGCCGGGCCTGCGCGGCCATCGCCGCTTTGACGGCTGTCTGGTCAATCGCGTCGATGACAAAATCGGCCGACGGATCAATGACTTCTGCGACATTGGCCACCGTGACAAAGTCTTCGACAGCATTGACCGTGCAAGCGGCGATAGTGTTGATTCGGGACTGCATCACCTGAACCTTGGGGGCTCCAAGCGTGGTTTCAAGCGCATGCACCTGCCGGTTGATGTTGGACTCCGCCACGTGATCTTCGTCGATCAGGGTCAACTGGCCAACCCCGGTACGAGCCAGCGCCTCGGCGGCCCACGAACCAACGCCGCCCATGCCAACAACAACCACATGGGCCGCCTGCAGGCGCGCCAGCGCGGCATCCCCCAGTAGACGCTGGGTGCCGCCAAACCGGCGCGACGGCTCAGTCAATGACTCTGCAACAGCATTCAAGGGGTCAGGATAGTCGAGCCGGTCGTTTTGCGGGCCTCGAGGTCGGTATGCGCCTGAACGACATCATCCAGCGAATAGGTTTGATCGATACGAATCTTGACCGCCCCGGACTTAACCATCTTAAACAAATTCCGGGCCATTGAATCGAGCGTCTTGCGATCACGGGTGTGCGACATCAGTGACGGACGGGTAATGAACAGCGATCCGCGCAAAGCTGTCAGCGGCACTGGCGGAACCGGGCCGGAGGCATTGCCAAAACTGACCATCAGACCAAAGTCCTGCAAGCTGTCCAGGGAGCCCTGAAACGTATCTTTGCCGACAGCGTCATAGACCACTGGCACCATTTTGCCCTTGGTAATCCTGCGAACCCGGGCGGCGACATCTTCAGTCTTGTAATAGATAACATGGTCGCAACCGTGTGCCTTGGCCAGCCGGCCTTTTTCCTTGGAACCCACTGTACCGATCACGGTCACGCCCAGCGCTTTGGCCCATTGCATCGCAATCAGCCCAACCCCACCGGCGGCGGCATGAAACAAGATGGTGTCACCTTTCTTGAGCTTGTAGGTGCGGTTGAACAAATACTCAACCGTCATCCCTTGCAGCATCATCGCCGCTGCCGTTTCAAGATCAACGCCTTTCGGTACCTTGACTGCCATGCTGGCCGGCAGATTGCGCACCTCGGAGTACGCCCCGGGCGCTCCTCCCGCATAGGCAACCCGGTCACCGATCTTGAAATCCTTGACGCCACGCCCGACCCGGGTGACTAAGCCGGCACCCTCCATGCCAAGACCGGCAGGCAACTCCTGCGGATACTGACCCGTTCTGAAATAGACATCGATATAGTTCAGGCCAATCGCCTTGTGTTCAATCTGAATCTCGCCGGCGGCCGGCGCTTTGACCGTTACGTCAACCAGCTTCATCACGCTGGGGGCGCCGGTTTTAGTCAGTTGCACTGCTTTGGACATTTTTGCTCCGGTTGTAGTCGGTTGCTGGGTGGCTAAAACGTGCCGGGGTAAGCGCCGCCATCGATCAGAATGTTCTGACCCGTCATGTACGAAGCCTGCTCACTGCACAAAAAAGCGCAAGCCTGGCCGAACTCCCAGCCCGAGCCAAAACGCCCGGCCGGAATGGTCGCGGCGCGTGCAGCCTCGACTTCTTCGATTGATTTGCCGGTATTTTTTGACGCCACAACGAAATTCTTGCGCAGCCGATCGGTGTCGAATGCGCCGGGCAGCAGGTTGTTGATTGTCACATTGGGATGACCGGTCTTGCGGGCCAGCCCGGCAATAAATCCGGTCAGTCCGCTACGTGCGCCGTTGGACAAACCAAGAATATCAATCGGTGACTTAACCGCTGCCGAGGTGATGTTGATCACGCGACCAAACCCGTTTTGAATCATCGGGTCGATTGTTGACTTGATCAGCTCAATGGGGGTGAGCATGTTGGCATCGACCGCGGAGATCCAGTCGTCGCGAGTGAACTGGCGGAAATCTCCCGGCGGCGGCCCGCCGGCATTATTAACCAGTATGTCTATCTGGGGTGCGGCGGCCAGTGATTCCTGGCGCCCCGCTTCGGTTGTAATGTCACAGGCAACCGCATTGACCGTTACACCGGTCTCGCCAGCGATGCGTTTGGCCGCTTCCAGCAACGGCCCTTCCGTCCGGGCGTTGATGACCAGATTAACGCCCTCGGCGGCGAGCGACTCCGCGCAACCCAACCCGAGTCCTTTGCTTGCCGCGCAAACCAGTGCCCAGCGCCCCTTGATGCCTAGATCCATTGTGTATCTCCTTATCGACCCTTAAATAGTGATCCCAAAACGCCGCGGATCAGCGTGCGCCCCAGTGTTGAGCCGATCGAGCGGGCAGCGCTCTTGGCGGCGGCCTCAAACACGGAATCGCTGCGTTTATTGCGTTTGCCCGCCAGCCCGTCAAGCGCGCCACTGAGGATGTCGCCTATCGGGCCGCCAATGCCGCCGCTGTCGCCGTCGCCCTTAGCCGGCTCAACCGGTTTGTCCGCAATTTTTTCTGCCCGCGCCTGGAGCATTTCATGAGCGGACTCGCGATCGATTGACTGATCGTAAATCCCGGCCACGACTGAGCGCTGCATGACCTGGGCCCGCTCCGCATCGGTAATCGGACCGATCCTGGAGCCCGGCGCGTTGAGAAATGCCCGCTGCACAATGCTCGGCTGCCCTTCTTCGTCGAGGAACGACAACAAGCCCTCACCGACACCGAGTTCGGAAATTGCCGCTTCGGCATCGAACGCCGGGTTCTGGCGCATGGTTTCTGCCGCCGCCCGCACCGCCTTCTGGTCGCGCGGGGTATAGGCCCGAAGCGCGTGCTGAATCCGGTTGCCCAGCTGGCCCAGCACCGCATTCGGTACATCCAGCGGGTTCTGGGTCACAAAGTAGATGCCAACGCCTTTGGAGCGAATCAGGCGCACGACTTGTTCGACTTTTTCCATTAAAGCCCGCGGCGCCTCGTTGAACAGCAGATGCGCTTCATCGAAGAAGAAGACGAACCGGGGTTTGTCCGGATCTCCGACCTCAGGCAGCTCTTCGAACAACTCACTCATCATCCAGAGCAGGAACGAGGCATACAAGCGCGGAGAGTTCAGCAACTGATCAGCCGCCAGGACATTGATGACCCCGCGCCCGTTGATATCGGTTTGCATCATGTCGGCCAGATTCAGCATCGGCTCGCCGAAGAACTGGTCAGCCCCCTGGTCTTCCAGCGCCAGCAGGCGGCGCTGAATCGCGCCTACCGAGGCCGAGGAAATATTGCCGTATTTGGTCCGCAGGGATTTGGCATTGTCGCCAACAAACTGGATGATGCTGCGTAAATCCTTCGCATCCAGGATCAACAGACCGCTTTCATCGGCAATTCGGAACGCCAGTTGCAAAACGCCTTCCTGGACCTCATTCAGGCTGAGCATCCGGGAAATCAGCAATGGCCCCATGTCTGAAACAGTCGCCCGCAACGGGTGGCCTTTCTTGCCAAAAACGTCCCAAAGTGAGACAGGAGCCGCCCGGAACTCAGGCTGTGGCAAATTCAGTTTTTCCAGGCGGGCCAGTAACTTGGGACTCGCCTGCCCTGCCTGAGACAGGCCGGCCAGGTCGCCTTTGACGTCCGAGAGAAAGACCGGCACGCCGAGCGCCGAGAAATGCTCGGCCATCACTTGCAGCGAAACCGTCTTGCCAGTACCCGTCGCGCCGGTGATCAAACCGTGCCGATTCGCCATCCCGGCCAGCATCTGAACCGGCATGCCGTGGCCCGAGGCGCCCGCATCGGGGGCCGGGTCTGCCTTTTGTGCTGATTGCGCATAGCCGATAGTCATTGATTTCATGATGATTTCCAGAGCCAGAGAACCGCGGGGAGCCAGTCAGGCCAACCCCGACCGATGATAAGATTGGTGGGTTACTCCCTATCGTATCAACTGCGGCATCAACTCACCGCAGTAATCAAGAGGAATCTATGGCCGGGCATTCCAAATGGGCCAATATCAAGCACAAGAAAGAGCGCGCTGACTCCAAACGGGGCAAGCTCTTCACGCGGGTCATCAAAGAGCTCACGGTAGCCGCTCGCGACGGCGGCTCCGACCCATCGGCCAATCCGCGCCTGCGGCTGGCGATGGACAAAGCCTCCAGCTCCAATATGCCCAAAGACACCGTGCAACGCGCGATTCAGCGCGGCGCGGGTGAGCTTGACGGGGTTAATTACGAAGAAATCCGCTACGAAGGCTATGGCATCGGCGGCGCGGCGATCATCGTCGATTGCCTGACCGACAACAAGATTCGGACGGTTGCCGAGGTCCGCCACGCTTTTTCCAAACACGGCGGCAATCTGGGTACAGATGGCTCGGTCGCATTCCTGTTCAACCATTGCGGCCAGTTCCTGTTTGAGCCGGGCACCTCGGAAGACGAAGTCATGGAAGTGGCCGTCGAGGCTGGCGCCGAAGACGTCGCCAGCGACGAAGAAGGTGGCGTGGAAGTGCTTTGCCCTCCCGCCGACTTCCTGACTCTCAGCGACGCCTTCGAGGCAGCCGGCCTGAAGGCCGAAGTGGCCGAAGTCACGATGAAACCAACCACCGAAACCCTCTTTGAAGGTGATCAGGCGGTCAGCATGCAAAAACTGATCGATGCGCTTGAAGGCCTGGATGACGTGCAAGAGGTCTTCACCAATGCGGTCATACAGCTTGACGACTAGGAAAGCCCTGATCAACTCCTTTCCGCTTAACTCAAGGACCATCTGGCGATGAAACTGCTTGTTATCGGCAGTGGCGGGCGTGAACATGCGCTGGCCTGGGCACTGGCAAAATCCCCAAAAGTTGAACACGTCTATGTTGCGCCGGGCAATGGCGGCACCGCCCGCGAGCCGGGCGTCAGCAACCTGGCCCTGACCGACTTTGACGAACTGATCGCGTTTGCCCGACAAGAAGCAATCGGCTACACGGTGGTCGGACCGGAAGCGCCGCTGGCGGCCGGCATCGTTGATTCTTTTCGTCGGGCCGGGCTGGCAATCTTCGGGCCTGACCAAAAAGCCGCCCAGCTTGAAGCCTCCAAGGACTATGCCAAAGCGTTCATGCAACGCCATAACATCCCCACGGGCAGCTACCAGACCTTCGAGCAGGCCGATCAGGCCCATGCTTATGTGGACGCGCAAGGCGCCCCGATCGTCATCAAGGCGGACGGGCTTGCGGCCGGCAAAGGCGTGATTGTCGCGCTGACCCTCGAAGAAGCGCATCAGGCCATCGACGACATGTTGATCGACAACCGAATGGGTGACGCCGGCGCCCGAGTCGTCATTGAAGAATTTCTCGCCGGCGAAGAGGCCAGTTTCATTGCCCTGGTTGACGGGCAGAACGTGCTCGCGCTGGCCAGCAGCCAGGACCACAAAAGACTCCTGGATGCTGACGCCGGACCCAACACCGGCGGCATGGGCGCTTATTCGCCGGCGCCGGTTGTTGACGCAGCCATGCATGAGCGGATCATGCGCGAAATCATCGAACCCACGGTAGCCGGCATGGCAGCCGACGGCAGCCCGTTCAGTGGTTTTCTCTATGCCGGCGTCATGATCACTGAAGACGGCAGCCCGAAAACCCTCGAATTCAACTGCCGCATGGGCGACCCGGAAACCCAGCCCATCCTGATGCGCTTGCGCAGCGATTTCAGCGATGTCTTGCAGGCGGCAGTAGACGGCACGCTCAACCAGATCACCCTCGACTGGGACCCGCGCAGTGCGCTGGGCGTTGTTCTGGCTGCTGCCAACTATCCTGCCAGCCCGCGCTCAGGCGACATCATCAACGGCCTGCCCGCGACCGGCAACCAGCCAGCCCCACAGACCATGATTTTTCATGCTGGCACCCGGAACGCGGTTGATTCCGGTCAAACGGAAACCAGTGGTGGCCGGGTACTGTGTGTGACCGCACTCGGCGACTCGGTTGCCCTCGCTCAGAAAACAGCCTACGAACAAGTCGGCAAGATCAGATTTGATGGCGTCCAGTTCCGACGCGATATTGGCTATCGGGCAATAGGTTCGAGTCGTTAAGCCGCCCTTCCCGCAAAAGAGCCCGCCATGCCCCAGACCGTCGATCTTCAGGCCGTAAAAACCTTCTTTCTGCAACTGCAACAGAAGATAGTCTCGCGACTGGAAGAAATCGACGGCAATTCATTCGTGCGCGATCAATGGGAGCGGCCCACCGGCGGCGGCGGCATCAGCCGGATCATTGAAAACGGCAATGTTTTTGAACGCGGCGGCGTGATGTTTTCGCATGTCTACGGCGACGGCTTGCCCGCGTCGGCGAGCGCCTCCCGGCCCACTATTGCCGGTAAGTCGTTTGAAGCGATGGGGGTCTCGCTAGTCATTCACCCGCGCAACCCCTATGTGCCGACAGTCCATCTGAATGTCCGGTTTTTTACGACGATCGCCACCGAAACCGACCCGGCCATCTGGTGGTTTGGCGGCGGCATGGACTTGACGCCGTTTTACGGCTTTGAAAAAGACACGGTACGCTTTCACGGCGCCTGCAAGGAAGCGCTGGACCCGTTCGGGCCGGAGTTTCACCCCAGGTACAAGAAATGGTGTGACGATTACTTCTACCTGAAGCACCGCAACGAAGCGCGCGGTGTGGGCGGCGTGTTCTTTGACGACTTGAACGAGCCAGGATTTGAGCAATCGTTTGCCCTGACCCGCTCTATTGGCGACGCCTTCCTGGCCGCCTACCCGGAAATTGTCAATCGCCGACGTGACCATGAATACGGCGAACGGGAGCGCAACTTCCAGCTCTACCGGCGCGGCCGTTATGTGGAATTCAACCTGGTGTTCGATCGCGGCACCTTATTCGGGCTGCAATCCGGTGGCCGCACTGAAGCCATTCTGGTGTCCATGCCCCCACTGGCCCGCTGGCAATACGACTGGGAGCCCGAGCCGGGCACGCCAGAATCGCTGTTGTACACCGACTTCCTGCCACACCGCGACTGGGTATGACCGAGGCGGCCCCGATACCGCCAGGCGACGCTCCCGGCAAAATTGGACTTCTTGGGGGGTCATTCGACCCGATACATGTCGGCCATCTGGCACTGGCACGGGCGGCTCAGACGGCGCTCGGCCTGTCCGGCCTGATCTTCATGCCAACCGGCCAGTCCTGGCAGAAAACGCATCAGCGAACCGCCGGCAAACACCGCCTGGCGATGGTGCGCGAAGCCCTGAAATCAGCCGGCGGTGACCAACAGGGATGGCGGGCGGATGACCGCGAGGTCTTGCGTGACGGCCCGACATATACCGTTGAAACCCTGGCTGACCTGCGCGCCGAACTCGGCCCGCTAACCCCACTGATCCTGCTGATGGGCAGCGACCAGCTCTTGAATCTGGCTACCTGGCACCGATATGAAGAGTTACTGGATTTCTGCAGTATTGCGGTCACACAGCGCGAACAGGTTCGCCTGACTGACTTTCCGGCCCCGGTTGAGGCTTTACTGAACAAACATGGCCGAGACGCCTTGTCTGACCGCCCTGCCGGGGATATAGTTTTTTTCCGCATGCCCGCAGTACCGGTATCCTCCACTAGTCTGCGGGCCGGCCTGGCCGCTGGCGAATCTTTCCCCGAATTATTGCCTCAAGGGGTCGGTGAATACATCGACCAACACCGAATCTACCGTCAGGTGCCATAACCGAATGGATGTCAGAAAACTGCAGCGCACAATTGTTGACGCGCTTGAAGATGTCAAAGCGCAAGACATCAAGATTTACAACACCACTGCTCTGACCGGATTGTTTGACCGGGTCGTGCTGGCGACAGGCACCTCAAACCGCCAGACCCGCGCCCTGGCAATGCATGTCAGAGACGAAGTCAAAGCCGCCGGCGGCGAGATTATTTCGGTCGAAGGCCAGGACACCGGCGAATGGGTACTGGTTGACGCTGGCGATGCTGTTATTCACATCATGCAGCCCGCAATTCGCGAGTACTACAACCTGGAAGAACTCTGGGGCGGCAAAACCGTACATCTGAAACCGAGCGCCGGAGCGGCGGTTGGCTCAAACGCCTGACACCCGCTGACCCATGCCGCTGAATCTGCTTGTTGTCGGCACCCGTATGCCCGCCTGGGTTGGCACCGCTGTTGACGAATACAGTAAGCGAATGCCGGCGGAATTACGCCTGAACTGGTGCGAAGTCAAAGCAGAAGCCCGCACCAAGACCGTCTCGGTTGAACAATGCATGAGCCGGGAGGCGAGCAGGCTGCAAGCGGCTCTGCCCAAACGCGGGCACACCGTCTTACTCGACGAACGAGGCACTTCTGCAACCACCCGGCAACTGGCCACCAGTCTGTCACGCTGGCAAAACCTGGGCACCCCGGTGAGTTTAATTGTCGGCGGCGCCGACGGCGTACACAACAGCATCAAACAACTGGCCGATGAAACCCTGCGACTGTCAGACCTCACCCTGCCCCATCCGATCGTGCGGGTTGTGCTGGCTGAGCAGCTCTACCGCGCCTGGACGGTCCTGACCAACCATCCCTATCACCGCGCATGATCTGGCTTGCCTCTGCCAGTCCCAGACGCGGTGAACTGCTCACCCAGATCGGCGTGGATTATGAACGCCTGCTACCGGATGACCCGATCGCGGCTGAAGCCCTGGAAGCCGAGCGCCAGGGCGAGCCACCGAATCAATATGTCCTGCGGGTTACCCTGGCCAAGCTGGCAGCAGCCAGTCAGAAACTGGCGGAGCAAAACCTTGCCCCGCGTCCTGTGCTGGCTGCAGACACCACCGTGGCATTAGGCGGCAAAATTCTGGCCAAGCCGGCAAATATTGAACAGTCCCGGCAAATGCTGCAGAGGCTGTCCGGCAAAACGCACCGGGTCCTGACGGCCGTCGCTGTCGCCCGTGGTGAACGGGTCGAGCACTGCGTGCAGATTTCACGCGTGTGGTTTGCCAGACTTTCCGAGGCCGACATAACCGACTATGCGCAATCAGGCGACGGACTGGACAAGGCCGGCGGTTACGGTATCCAGGGAGCGGCCGCTCGATTCATCCGGAAAATAGAAGGCAGCTACTCCGGTATCATGGGTTTGCCACTGTACGAAACGAGCAAGCTGTTACGTACGTCAATCCCATCACGACGCCGCTTTGATGCCCCCTGAAGAAATTCTGATTAACGCCAACGCTCACGAAACCCGTGTTGGCATCATGGTGCAAGGCTCGCTGCAAGAGCTGCATATTGAACGAACCTCCAGCCGCGGACTGGTCGGCAATCTTTACCTGGGCAAGGTGTCGCGCGTTCTTCCCGGCATGCAATCGGCGTTCATAGACATCGGGCTTGAACGCGCTGCATTTTTGCACATAGCCGATTTGTGGCAGGCCCGAACCACTGGCAGCGCCGCCGTGCCGATCGAAAAACTGCTCTACGAAGGCCAGTCACTCCTGGTCCAAGTCCTGAAAGACCCGCTCGGCACCAAGGGCGCGCGACTGACCACCCAGATCAGCATCGCCGGTCGCCTGCTGGTCTACCTGCCCCAAGACCCTCATATTGGTATCTCGCAGAAAATTGCCGACGAAGCCGGCCGCACGGCGCTGCGCGAAACCATTCAGCGACTGAAACCCGAAGATGAAACCGGCGGGTTCATTGTCCGCACTCAGGCGGAAGACGCGGCTGAGTCTGAGCTACAGGCCGATATCGACTATCTGCGCAAGCGCTGGGCGCAGATACTCGAAAACACCCGCTCCAATCCAGCCCCGTTGCTTCTGTACCAGGAACTCAGCCTGGCCGAGCGTTCGCTGCGCGATCTTGCCACCTCTGAAACCAGCGTGATCCTGATCGACTCAGGAGAAGCGCTCGAACGACTCAGCGCGTTTGCCCAAGCCTATACCCCCGGCATGCTCGGCAAGCTGCAACGAGCCGTCGGTGACCGCCCCTTGTTTGAGCTGCGCGGCCTGGAAGAAGAAATCGAACGGGCCATGTCCCGACGGGTTGATCTTAAGTCGGGCGGTTATCTGGTGATCGATCAGACTGAGGCCATGACCACGATAGACGTAAACACGGGTGGTTTTGTCAGCGGACGAAACTTTGACGACACCGTTTTCAAGAACAACCTCGAAGCGGCCCAGGCAATCGCCCGCCAGCTTCGCCTGCGCAATCTTGGTGGCATCATCATTGTGGATTTCATCGACATGAGCAGCGAAGAACACCGCCAGGCAGTGCTCGATGAATTGCGCCGCATGCTCGCCAAAGACAGAACTCGCACCAGCTCAGGCGATTTCACTTCGCTCGGCCTGATCGAACTGACCCGCAAGCGGACGCGTGAATCGCTGGCTCACATTCTGTGTGAATCCTGCCCGACCTGCACCGGTGCAGGCCAGATCAAAACCGCCCAGACGGTCTGCTATGAAATTCTGCGCGAGATTCAGCGTGAGGCCAGTCAGTTCAACCCCAGGGAATTTCGAATCATCGGCTCTCAGGATGTGATTGACTTGTTTCTCGACGAAGAAAGCCAACCCCTGGCATTGCTCGGTGAAGACATCGCCAAACCGATCCGCCTGCAGGTTGAGCCGAGCTATCACCAGCAGCAATATGACATTGTGCTGGGCTAGACCGCATGGCCGGGCAGACAACCACGCTCACGATCGAACAAGCCCGGCAACTTGTCGGGCAGGCGTTACGCGCGGCCGGTGCCGGCCGGAACGCGGCTGAGACGACCGCACACGCTCTGGTTGATGCCGAGGCCAGCGGTCTGGGCTCACATGGTTTGTCTCGCGTGCCGCAATACGCCGGATTTCTGAAAAACGGGCGGGCCAATGGCAATGCAGAACCAATGGTTACCCATGAGCGAGCGGCCTCGGTACTGATTGACGCGCAAAACGGCCTGGCGTTTCCTGCCTGCGCGCAGGCAGTCTCACATGCAATTACCAAAGCATCTGTCGCCGGCGCCTGCGTGGCTGCCGTCACCAACAGCCACCACTTCGGGGTTGCCGCCTGGCACCTGCAACCAGTATGCGCTGCCGGCATGATTGGCCTGGCAATGGGCAACTCCCCGGCGGCCATGCCGGTTCCGGGAGGCTCCAAGGCCTTGCTCGGCACCAATCCGCTTGCCGCCTGTTTCCCGCGCGCGGCCGACCCAGGCATCGTGATCGACTTGTCTCTGTCTGAAGTGGCCCGCGGCAAGATCATGGTGGCGGCCCGTGAAGGCAAAAGCATCCCGCCCGGCTGGGCGCTGGACGCTGACGGACAGCCGACCACTGATGCCAAGGCCGCCCTGGCCGGCAGCATGTTGCCGCTGGGCAGTGGCTCCGGCAGTGCGAAAGGTGGCATGATCGCCTTGTTGATCGAACTACTGGTGACCTCGCTAACCGGCGCGAACTTCGGCGCGCAAGCGGATTCATTCTTTGAGGCCGATGGCAATCAGCCCCGGCTGGCGCAGTGTTTTATTGTCATTGACCCGGCTGGCCTGGCCGGACGCGCCACCTATGACCAGCGAATCGAGGCGATTGTCGAGGCCATGCTGGACGACGATACAGTGCGCTTACCTGGCGCACGCAGAGCCGAACTGCGGCATCAGGCACAAAATCAGGGGCTGGATATCGCTCGCGACCTGGTGGATAAGATCCGGTCGATCGCCGGCGTCTGAGACACCACGACGCTACGGCGTTTCGTGATCAGTATTGGCCAGATACCAGGTGATGGTGCCAGACACCATGAACAAGACCCAGAACACAAAAAAGCCGATCGTATAAGCCGCTTCACGGCTATCGGAGAGATGCACGCCGACCAGGTCTATCTCAAGGGGATCGACCGAAGAGAACAACAGGCCGACTGACATTGCCGCGCCGAGAAACGCCGGCCAGGTAATCTGGGCAACCGCACGGCCAAACCGGCTCAGACGACCCGGTCGCTCGCGCGCTGCCAGCTCCGGAGTTAAAACGTCTTCAGTCTCCTGCTCGCTCATGGTTTGTTTCCGTCGGCCGCACCGCCAGCAAGCTCGGCTCTTGGCTCCAGCGTGATCGCGGTTTTTGAGTCTGCCCGCCAACGTTCACTGACCAGACGCCACTTACCCGCAGGATCTTCGATGTGAACGCGCCAGATTCCCGCTACCGGCATTCTGACACCAGCCAGATAGGCACCGTCCGGCGTACGGGAAAAAGTTAGTGCGGCGTCCTGACGGGCATCGGCAATATGCACCAGCCGGCCGTTAAGCACCGGGGAAGCATCGGTCAGATCAATATTCAGGCGCAATCGCATACCAGCGGCATCTGCGCTGATCTGTCCGGTCACGCCCATATCGGCAGCTGTCTGGTCGCGGGCAATGCGCTGGTTGATGGCTTTGCCCTGTTTGTAATAGTCATCAACCACAAGCGAATCGGCACCGTTTATCGCCAGATAGAGCATCACCATGCCGGCAATCACCGAGGTGCCGGGAATACCCACCAGCACCCACGGCCAGACCTGGCGATACCACGGCAACGGTTGGATCATTTCAATCATGGTCTTGCTCCTTCGTTACGGATCTCAGCGTACCGGCACCGGCATGAAAAATCGTGCGCCTTCGTCGATACTGATCGACTTGTCATCCGTGGCGGTTATTGAGAAAACGATGTCGTGACTGCCCGCCGGGACTGTCCCGCCATCGACCCGGACCCGGACAGCCATTAGTTTGTTGCCCGCAGCCGGAACACTGACATTGGCTTCCGAATCCAGCCGGATACCGTCAAGCCCGCTCACACTGACCATATAGTCTCTGGGTTGCTCAATGCTGTTCTGAATCAGCAGGCGAAAGACATTCTCGACCTGCCCGTCCACCAGCTCGCGGGCCAGGGTTGCCTTGTCGCGCATGACATCAACTTTCAACGGGGAGCGTAACGCCAGGGTGCCGACGAACGCGACACTGATTAGCAACAAGGCCAGGGAGTACAGCAAAACACGGGGTCGCAGAACACGTTTTAACAGCGCCCATCGTCCCAGGCCACTGTCGATACCGTTCAGGGTGTCATAGCGAACCAGCCCTTTCGGGTAGTTCATTTTATCCATCACCTGATTGCAGGCGTCGATACAAGCCGCACAGCCAATGCACTCGTATTGTTGGCCGTCGCGGATATCGATACCGGTCGGACAGACATCAACGCACAAGCCGCAGTCAATACAGTCACCCAGATTAAGAGCAGTCTTGTCGGCCTTTCGCCCCCGACTACCGCGCGGGTCGCCGCGAGTCTGGTCGTAGGTGATGACCAGGGTATCCCGGTCAAACATGACGCCCTGAAACCGCGCATAAGGGCACATGTACTTGCAGACTTGCTCACGCATCATGCCGGCATTGCCGTAAGTGGCAAAACCGTAAAACAGAATCCAGAAAATTTCCCATGCGCCCAGGGTCAGGGTCAGCACTTCATGGGTCAGTTCAGTGATCGGGGTGAAATAACCTACAAATGTAAAACCCGTCCAGAGGGCCAAACCAATCCAAAGTGCATGTTTGGTCACTTTCAGGCGGAACTTGCGCCAGCTCATCGGCGCCTTGTCCAGTTTCATGCGCTTGCCGCGATCACCTTCTACCGCCCGCTCCAGCCACAGGAAAATCTCGGTATAAACCGTCTGCGGACAGGCGTAACCACACCACAGACGTCCCGCGACCGTCGTAAACAGAAACAGGGACAAGGCGCTGATGACCAGCAAACCGGTCAGGAAGATAAAGTCCTGTGGCGTCAGCACAAGGTTAAAGATGTAGAAGCGCCGGGCCTCCAGATCAAACAATACCGACTGACGATCATTTATCGTCAGCCAGGGCAGACCGTAAAACAGAATCTGCGTAAACCAGACCAGCACCCAACGCCACCCGGCAAACCAACCCGAGACTGACCTCGGGTAGATTTTCTTGCGAATCTCGTAGAGAGGAACTTCATTGACCGGAATTTCAGCCAACTTTTTTTTGGCAACAGACTCTGAAGTCATGCGGGTTACTTCTATAAGAACTTCTATTTGCCGGCACGGCTCTCTTTGGAGAGACTCCAGACGTAAGCCGCCAGAACATGAGCCGGACCATCTCCGACCAACTCATTGAATGCTGGCATCGCATTCTGGCGCCCCTCATTGATAGCCGCCGCAATGGCGCTTACGCCAATACCGTGCAACCAGACATCATCGGTCAGGTTGGGCGCGCCGATAGCCGCATTGCCCTCGCCGTTGGCACCGTGACAGGCGGCACAGGTTCCGAACTTATCTTTACCCCGTGCCGCTTTGATTTCATCATGAGCCAGGCCTGACAAGGACGCCGTGTAGTGCGCGACATTCTCAACCTCTTTGCCGCCACCGAGCGCTGCAGCCATTGGCGGCATTACCGCGGTTCGCCCGTTCAGAATAGTGGACTTGATGTAATCGGGTGTGCCGCCGCCTAGCCAGTCGGCATCGGTCAGGTTTGGAAAGCCTTTAGAACCCCGTGCGTCAGAGCCGTGACACTGAATGCAATAGGTCAGGTACAGACGTTCGCCCATGCCGACAGCCTCGGCATCTTCAGAGACAGCAGCAATATCCTGACCAAGAAATTTTGCATACAGCGGCTCGACCCGCTCTTTGACTTTGGCCACTTCCTGCTCATACTGCCCGACCTGCGTCCAGCCAAGCAAGCCCTTGTAAGACCCAAGCCCCGGGTACAAAACCAGATACACGAACCCGAATACGCAAGTGATATAAAACAGATACAACCACCAGCGCGGCAGCGGATGATTTAACTCGGTCAAGTCATCATCCCAGACATGACCCGTCGTCAGAACATTACCGTCTTTGTCCGCAGGGGTGGTCCCTTTAGACATAGACATCGCCAGCCAGAAGCAGGCGATGATCGATACGATCGTGACGACCGCGATATAAATACTCCATCCCGATGAGAAAAAATCAGCCATTTGTATGGTGCTCCGTTTTCTGTGCCTGCCCGCCCGTCGCGGCTCCCAGGGCGCTGCGCCTGTTGATTTCATGGTCGTCGAACGGCAGATTCGCTGCCGCGTCAAACCGGTGTTTGCTGCGCGGACCAAAAGCCCAGAAAACAATCAGCAAAAACGCCAGAAAAGACAGGGTGGTAAGTACTGCGCGAAGTAAGTTCACATCCATCATTGCACCTTTGCCACTTTGCCCATACGTTGCAGATACGCAATCAACGCGTCCATCTCGGTCTTGCCTTTGACTGCGTCAACAGCCCCGGCAATTTCTTCGTCGGAATAAGGGTGTCCAAGCGTTCTGAGGACAGACATCTTGCGCGGTGCGCCTTCCGCATCTGCCTGGGTCGTGGCCAACCACGGATACCCCGGCATATTTGATTCAGGCACAACATCACGCGGGTTCATCAGATGGACCCGGTGCCATTCATCGCTGTAACGTCCACCCACCCGGGCCAGATCCGGACCGGTCCTCTTACTACCCCACTGAAACGGCCGGTCATAGACAAACTCGCCCGCCACCGAATAAGGGCCGTAACGTTCCGTCTCTGCCCGGAAGGGTCGAATCATCTGTGAGTGACAGTTGTAGCAACCTTCACGGACATAAACATCCCGGCCGGTTAATTCAAGTGCCGAATAAGGCTTCAACCCGGCGACCGGTTCGGTGGTGGATTTCTGAAAGAACAGCGGCACGATCTCGACCAGCCCGCCGACCGAGATAACCAACACTATCAAGACCGCCATCAGGCCAATGTTCTTCTCAATGGCTTCGTGTGAAATTTTCATGATGAAGGTCTCCTAGGAAGCGGCGCTGGCTGGCTGGCCTGCGACGGGAATAGATGCAGTTGAAGCCTTACCGCCACGCATCGTCATCACCATGTTGTAGAACATAATCAACATGCCACTCAGATAGAGAACGCCGCCAAAGAAGCGAATCACGTAGTACGGATAGGTTGCCTTGATGGACTCGATGAACGAGTAAGTCAGCGTGCCATCCGCATTGGTTGCCCGCCACATCAGACCCTGCATCACACCGGCAATCCACATCGAGGCGATGTAAAGCACGATGCCAGCCGTCGCAATCCAGAAATGCAACTCAATCAGCTTCTTACTGTACATCTGCTGCTGGCCGTACATTCTGGGCAGCAGGTAATAGATGGAGCCCATTGAGATCAGGCCAACCCAGCCCAGAGCACCCGAGTGCACGTGACCAACAGTCCAGTCGGTGTAGTGCGACAGTGCGTTGACCGTCTTGATGGACATCATCGGGCCTTCGAATGTCGACATCCCGTAGAAAGACAGCGAGACGATCAGAAACTTGAGGATCGGATCTTCACGCAGCTTGTGCCAGGCACCGGACAGTGTCATCAGACCGTTAATCATGCCTCCCCACGATGGCGCCAGGAGAATCAGCGAAAACGCCATACCAATTGACTGGGCCCAGTCAGGCAACGCCGTGTAATGCAGGTGGTGCGGTCCGGCCCACATGTAGGTGAAAATCAGCGCCCAGAAGTGCACGATGGACAAACGGTACGAATAGATTGGCCGTTCGGCCTGCTTGGGAATGAAGTAATACATCATGCCCAGGAAGCCGGCAGTCAGGAAGAACCCGACAGCGTTATGCCCATACCACCACTGAATCATGGCGTCCTGAACACCAGCGTAGGCCGAGTAGGACTTGCCCAGTGTGACCGGAAGCGCTGCCGAATTGACGATATGCAAAACAGCAATGGTCAGGATGTAAGCCCCGAAGAACCAGTTGGCAACATAGATATGAGGGGTTTTGCGCTTGGCAATTGTCATGAAGAAGACAATCGCATAAGAGACCCAGACGACTGCGATCAGCAAGTCAATTGGCCACTCCAGCTCGGCATACTCTTTTGACTGGGTGATTCCCAGCGGCAGCGTAATGGCAGCCGAGACGATGACGGCCTGCCAGCCCCAGAAAGTAAACGCGGCCAGCTTGGCACCCCAAAGCTGTACCTGACAGGTTCGCTGCACAACATAGTAGGAAGTCGCGAAGAGCGCCGAGCCGCCAAACGCGAAGATCACCGCGTTGGTATGCAAGGGCCGCAAACGGCTGTAGGTTAACCAGGGGATATCAAAATTAAGCGCCGGCCAGGCCAATTGGGCAGCGATAATCACCCCAACAAGCATTCCGACTACCCCCCAGACTACCGTCATAACAGCGAACTGCCTGACGACACGATAGTTATAGGTGGCGTCCGAACCGTCTGCGGTCAGATCCGTCATTGCTGAGCTTCCTGTAGAGATCAAATTTGTTATTGAATTCTTGCGGTTTGCCTGGCAAGTTTATTCGAGGAAATGCTACTTTGCTTGATCGTGGTCAAGTGTGGCGCGATCAACCGGCCCTTCCTGCCCGGGATCAACGCCGCCACGGTCATCATCCATCAAGACGCGCCAGGCGGCACCCTCCGCATCATCGAATTGCCCACTGGCATTCATCCGCAAAAAAATCCAGACCGCCACGCCCACGGCAAGCAACGACAGGGGAATCAGTAGAAACAAGGCTTCCATCGTCTACCCCACTCTTTCCGGCGTGGAAAGTGCCGGTGCGCGGGCCTGAACCGGGCCCGGCGCCTGCCGGGTCCGCCCCCAGAGCCGGGCGGAATTGGCAACGACCAGCCAGGAACTGGCCGCCATGCCAATCGCGGCCAGCCATGGCGGCACCCAGCCCAGCGCCGCCGCCGGGATAGCGCAGAAGTTGTAAATCAGGGAAAAAACCAGATTCTGGCGAATCACCTGGCGGGCCTGGCGGGCTTTGTCGATCAGCGCCAGTAAAGCTCTCGGATCGGCATTCAACGCAATGATGTCCGCAGCCGTCCTGGCCAGATCACTCGCCTGCCCGACCGCGACCGAAACATCAGCCAGCGACAGCACAGGCGCGTCATTCAGCCCGTCTCCCACCATGATGACCCGCCGGCCCTGTTGCTGAAGATCCCGAACGAAGCCTTGCTTCTGTTCAGGCAGCACGCCAGCCTGCCATGAGCCGATGCCGAGCTCGTCCGCAACGAACCGGACCACCTCGGATTGGTCCCCGGAGACCAGATGCCGTTTGAAGCCAAGCCGATGCAATGCCGTGATCACCTCAGGCGCATTCGCACGCAATGGATCGGTCAGGCAGAAACGTGCGAGCGCCTGCCAGTCTGCGCTCGGGTCAGCACCGTCGCGCCGGGCGAGAACCACCTCGGTCACCGGGCCGTGGTCCGGCCACCGCCCGGCCTGATCGTTCAGACCGCACCAGCTATGGGAGCCGAGCCTGAGCTCGGTTCGGCCATGCGCCTCGCTTTGCCAGACACCTGCAACCCCATAACCGGCCCGATGCTCGGTCACCTGTACAGAGTCCGCCATTTTCAATTGGCGCGCGGACAACTGATCGCGCAACGCGCTCGCATAGGGATGATCAACGCCCTCTTCCAGCGCCACCGCCAGGCTCAACACCAGGGACTCGTCCAGCGCGCCCCCTGGCTCAGGGGGAAAATCTGTCGCGACGACAGTCGGACGGCCCTGCGTCAAGGTTCCGGTCTTATCGAAAACCACATCAGTGGCACCGGCAAGCGCTTCGATCGCATCCGCCTTTGTGATCAGAATTCCCTGGCTCAACAGCCCGCCGGTAGCCGCACTCAGCGCCGACGGCGTGGCCAGCGACAACGCACAAGGACAGGAAACAACCAGAATTGTCATGGCGATTGGCCAGGCTTGCGATGGATCGATCTGACTCCAGACGAAGCCGGCCAGCACCGCCAGCCCTATGACGGCCAGAACAAACCAGGAGGCCACCTGATCGGCAAGCAGAACCCAGCGCGGTTTTTCCGTCTGCCCGCGCGCCACCATCGCTTCCAGCCGCGAGACGGCGCTATCCTGAACGGCACTGAGAACCGTCATTTGGGCAGCGGCCCCGGTCACAAAACAACCTGCCGCTATCCGGTCACCCACCCCGACCTGTACCGGCACGCTTTCGCCGGTCAGGATGGCCTGATCAATCAAGGTAGAACCGGTCATCAGGGCTGCATCGACCGGCACAGCCTGACCAGTGGATACCGTAATGATGTCGCCCGGCACCAAAACCGCCGGGTTCACCCGTTTGCGCTCACCATCAACCCACTGAGTCGCCACTTTGGGCGTTCTGGCGCCGAGTGCATCGAGACGGGCCAAACCACGACGGCGAATCAGCCATTGCAGGTGACGCGCCAGCAGCAGCAAAAAGACGAACATCGCGACCGAATCAAAATAGACTTCACCGCTACCCCGCACGGTGGCGACAACACTCCATGAATAAGCCGCCAGCAGCCCAATGCTCACAGGCACGTCAATGCCGACCCGGCGAAACCGCAAATTCTGATACGCCGACTGAAAGAACGGCCAGGCGCTGTACAAAATGACCGGCGTTGTCAGTACCAGCGCAGCCCACCTCAACAAACTGGCGTATTGGCTCTCTATATCGCCGTCGCCAGCGAGATAACCCGGCAAGGCGACCATCATCACCTGCATCATCCCGATGCCGGCGACAAACAAGCGCTGCAAATTGCGCCGGCTAGTAGCCGAACGCTGGCGGTTCTGTCCGTCGGACTGATAAGGCGCCGCACGATACCCCAGCTTCGCGATTGATTTCAACACATCTTTCAACGCGATTTCATTCGGATCGGTCACCACACTGACCCGCTCAGAACTCAGGTTTGCCACGGCACTGCGCACGCCGGGCTGCGCCAGCAAGCCCTGCTCAATCAACCAGACGCAGGCGCCACAATGCATCCCTTCGACCGACAGTTCAAACTGACTGGACGGGCGCGAGCCGGCGGATGATGGTCCATCGGAAGACTCTGGCGACAATCCGGTCTCGAGCACGGATTGCAGCGAATCCAGCTCCTCAGCCTGTAGCAACGTCTGCGGCAGTTGGCCGGCCAACTGCGCGCCGTCTCCTTGCGAGGTCCGTTGACGGTAGTAAGCATCAAGCCCGCCATCGATAATGGTGGAGGCGACCGCCTCACAGCCGGCGCAACAAAGGCGCTGAGACTTGCCGTCGAACATAATCTGCCAGGGGGCATTTGCCGGCACCGGCAAGCCGCAATGAAAACAGCCTGGCAACCCCTCCAGTTGATCAGCCCCGGTCATCTAACTGCCTCCCGGCACCAGACAAAAAATCGAAGGATCAAGCGGCTGGGCGGAAAACGCCCGGTAAATACCGACACACCCCATGGCGATCACCATGACCGCGATCGCATTTCGAATCAAGGTGGCACCACCCAGGCGGCCAAGCCATTGGGAACCCGCGCCGATCAACAGCAAATTAGGTAAGGTGCCCAGACCGAACACAGCCATCAGCAAGCCACCTTCCAATGGATTTCCCACGCTGAGCGCTGCCAGCAACACCATATAGACCATGCCGCACGGCACCAATCCCCAAACACCTCCGGCCAACATCAACTCAAGTGGTTTGCGGGCGCTAAAACGACGGGCGGCCAATGGCTGCAACTTCTTCCAGAAACGATGGCCGAGCGTCTCGGTCCAGCTTAAAGGCCCGCGCCAGCCAAGCAACCAGCCCCCGATCAGGATCATCAGAACACTACTGACAAAGAAGAGACTGCGCTGGACCGGCAGCATGTTGTTCAGTACCCAGGCTGTCGAACCAACCCCACCGGCGATCGCACCAAGCAAGGTATAGGTACTGATCCGCCCAAGATTGATAAACAACGGCTTGGCGTCGACTCTCGGCGCGGCAATCTCAATGACCGCAGCCCCGTTTCTGGCCGGTGGGCGAAATGTCATGGCGGTCAGCAGACCGCCGCACATCCCGGCGCAATGCAGCCCGCCCAGCAGCCCAAGCAGAAAAACGGAAAGCAATGTCATATTAGTAAATAATTATCATTTAAACGAACCGACTTGATCTCGATCAAGTCAGGCAGCCCACATTTTGCTAGCGTTATCGACCTAGCCTTCCGGATGTAGCGATGAACGCGACCATTGACCCTAGCCTGAGATTTCTCGGGGCGCATGCAGAATTACTCGTCACGTTAACCCACTTAAGCCTATTCGCCAAAACCGTTGAATTGCTAACCGAGGAGCAGCAGATGATCAATGCCGGTCGCTTTCTGGAGCCACTGTCGAGCGGCTTTGCAGAACATCATGCGGATGAAGAAAAATTGCTGTTCCCCAACATGTTGCGTCTGGCCAAAGGGGCCGAACTGGACCTGGTTGTCTCGCTAAGCAATCGCCTGACTCGCGAACACCGGGCGATTGAAACCGCCTGGAGCCGCATCGAACCCACCCTGATCACCCTGACGCAGACCGCCGGAACCCCGCTTGACCCGCTGGCCTGCACTGATCTGCTGGAACGCTACCGTCAACATGCCAAATTCGAGGAGACTGTCGTGCTGCCGCTAGCGGACAGACTGTTTGGCGACAGCGGTGAGTTTCTTGACGGACAATCCGGACGCTTCCGGCACCGGATTGACAACCTGCCGTTTTACATCTGAGCTAGCCTGCCGTGGTGGCGCACCAGCGCCGGCCAGCGTCCGGAGCGCTGCGAAATCCAGAATTTCAATGTGCCGCTGGGTGACCTTCAACATTCCCTGACTGCCAAATCGGGTGAGCGCCCGACTCACGGTTTCGATCGTCATGCCCAGATAACTCGCAATATCCTGGCGCCCCATCACCAGCTCAAACTCACTCCCGGAGCAACCGAGTTGCTCCATTCGCTCGCCCTGATTAAGCAGAAACCTGGCCAGACGGGCCGGAGCGGTCAGTGTGCTGATGGCCATCGCGGCCATCTGATCATTAACCATCTGGCGACTAATCATCTGCAACAGCATCGTCTCCAGACCGGGCATCAGCCGTGAAAAATCAACATGACTTGCGAACGGGATCACAATGACATTGGCAACCCCCAGGGAAACCGCCTCATTAAGGTAATAACCTGATCCAATTCCGTCTGCGCCCAGTAAGTCGCCACGGGTGGCAAACCCCATCGTTTGTTCATTACCGAACTCGTCGACATGCACAGACTTGAACCAGCCGGCGTTAATCAGATAGAGCGATTCGAAGTCTTGTCCGCCCCGGATCAATCGCTGCCCGGGCTTTACCGTTCGGTGGGCAAACACGGGCTGATTGCCGCTACTGCCAGGCTGCCAGTTGAGCAACTCGCTTAGTTTGTCCGACCATTCATGACCGGGTCGGTTGGGATGGGCGGGGGTCAATGATGATCTCTGGAACGCCGTTGAACTCATTGTTGAACTCCTCTGGTTGGTGAGTTCAGTATGTGAGTCCGGGCCATCCGCCGCCATCGGCTGGGGCTGAATTTCTGCTCAGAATGCTCTGGTCTGCTGTAGGACGATTCCTACAAACGGCAGAGACTACGCCGGGTTCTGGGTATCGGGCCTGTCGAGCAAGTCGTTTTCCATCGCATAGCGTACCAACTCTGCCAGCGAACTGATCTGAAGCTTGCCCAGAATGCGCGCTTTATGGGTACTGACGGTCTTCACGCTGACATTGAGTCGCTGTCCGATCAGCGAGACTGAGTGCCCCTCGACCAGCAGTTGCAGCACTTGCATTTCACGATTGGATAGTTCGTCATGCAAGGCCCCGACTCTGCCTGGCATCGACCGGAGCGCCAGTTGCTCGGCCACGGCGTTGGAGATATAAGGCCGGCCGGTTGCCACCCGCCGGATCGCATTTACCAACTGGGTATTGGCACCTTCTTTGGTCAGATAGCCATTGGCACCAGCATGCATGGCCCGGACCGCATACTGTTGCTCATCATGCATGCTGAGCACCAGAATTGGTAACGCCGGATGGGCCGCCCGCACCCGTTTGATCAGATCAAAACCACTAACCCCTGGCATGGACAAATCCAGCAGCAACACGTCGGGTTTTTCATTCTTGACGCCGGCAAGTACCCCTGGGCCGTCCGCAGCTTCGCCACAAACGGTCAAATCGTCAGTTCCCGAGAGTATTCTGCGCAGACCTTCACGAATCAGCGCATGGTCGTCAGCGATGAAAATTTGTACCATGCAGGCATTATAGGTCCGACGATCGCTCCTGCATCGGCCACCCCGGACTTGACAAGACCGAATCTGACACGCCAGAGCGACCACTCATGCCAGCCAACGACAAGACCGCCGCGAACCAGCAATTGCAGTCGATCCGGCTCAGCCAGGTTGCTGACGCAACGCCGGACGCCATATTGTCCATGGGCACAGATCAGCTGATTACCTATGCCAACCCTGCCGCACTCGAAATGTTTCGCTGCTCCGCCGAGCATATGGTGGGCACAAGTATCGAACGCTTTATTCCCGAGCGCTACCGGACCAATCACGCCGCGCAAGTCCTCAGTTTTGGTCAACAACAGGCAGTCAGCCGCCAGATGGCCGGACAACGTAGCATTTCAGGGCTGCGGGCCGACGGCACGGAATTTCCGATCGAAGCGTCTATCTCGCATGTAGACCATGAGCAGACCCGGGTTTTCACGGTTATTCTGCGTGACATCACCGCGCGGATTGAAGCGCAGGAAGAACTCAACCGGGCGCGACTCCGTCTGCGCCAGCTTACCGCGCGCCTGCAAAACGTCCGCGAGGAAGAGCACCGCCACCTGGCCCGGGAATTGCACGACGATATCGGACAGCGGCTCTCAGTCATCAAAATGGATCTCGCCCGCCTAAAAAATGAATTGCCGGCGGAAACCACTACCGGGTTTGATGTTCTGGACCAGGCTGATGAAATGCTCAACGATACCGTGGCCGCCGTGCGTGGTCTGGCCACCGGTTTGCGGCCCAAGATACTCGACGATCTGGGCCTGGCAGCGGCCCTCGACAGCTTTCTGCAGGAAATCGAGCACCGCTATAAGCTGAAATGCCGGCTTCAGATTGATGATCAGATTGAAATCGCCGGGCCGGTCGGCATCAATTTGTTCAGAATTGTTCAGGAAGCGGTGCACAATGCCTGCAAACACGCCCGGGCGTCTCACTGCGAAGTGTCACTGGTGCCGCACGAGGACGCTCTGGAACTAACCATTACCGACGACGGTATCGGGATGCAAGGCGACGACCAGGACAAGGACTCCTCATTGGGTATTCTCGGTCTGCGCGAACGAGTGGCAGGCTTGAACGGAACCTTTACCCTGACCTCCAGGCCCGGGGCTGGCACCCGGATCAGCTGTCACTTTCCAGCCACATCCACTAGTGATCCAGCAGCGCCAGGCTAGCCACCTGATTGATTAACGCTGCCGTTTCCAGAGACTTGTCAAAATGCGCGAACGCGCCGGTCGCCAGAACATGGGCGCTGACCAGCGGGCCCGAATCGTCAGTCAGAACAATCACCTTGGGAGCGCGGGTCAGCGCGACCAACTCCTGTAACAGCCCGCGCCCGACCCCGGTATTGCCAAAGGCCAGATCCAGAATGACCAGATCAGGGCGCAGCCTGGTGACGGCTGGAAGCACTTCGGCGGCCTGTTTCGATATGCCGACAACTTTCACCCTCGGAATCCGGCTAAGCGCGTTGCTCAGCGCCTTACCGAAAAATGCTGAGCCATCAACCAGCAAGACGCTAAACGATTCCGCTGCGGATTCGCCGCTCGCGGCATCGGGCGTCGTCAGATAGCTCCCAGACGGGCCAGGTTGATCGACAAAGTGGGGGGTCTGTACCATAGTGCGAAGAATGGCTTATTCTGAAAGCCTCGGTTTTGACCTGAATCAAGCACTGTCAATTGACTCAGAGAATTCCCTTCGAGAAATGTTGCCCTGCCCGGCGATCACCGGAGACTCCTGCTCAACCATGATGCATCAAGCGACTCTTGCCGAAGAACTGATCGTTCAGGCCATGCGCCACGGAGCCGGGTTCCGTGCCCAGGGGATACGCGGTGATGACGAAATCATGGACCCATTTCTGATGGTCGATCACTTCTGGATGAGCGAACCGACATTTGGGCCTCATCCACATGCCGGATTCAGTGCCGTCACCTATTTGTTTGAAGACTCCGAGTCTGCTTTTCAGAATCGGGACTCTCGCGGCGATGACTCACTAATCCAACCAGGCGGTCTGCACTGGACCAATGCCGGCTCAGGCATCTTGCATGATGAGGTTCCGGTCCGCCGGGGGCACAATGCACACGGCCTGCAAATCTTCGTCAACCTGTCTGCCGCCCGGAAACATCAGGACCCGGCGGTGATGAGACTCGAACGAGAAAAAATGCCACTAATCGAGCAACCCGGCGGCGCGGTAGTCAAACTGGTGTTTGGCGCCTACGAAGACACGACTCGAAGAGTCGAGCCGCTGTTGCCCCTGCCCACCGACGCCAGCCTGTTTGATATTCAACTGGAAGCCGGTACCCGAATGAGTTACCCGCTCGAATCCGGCAGTACGGTTTTTCTGCTGGTCGTTAGCGGCTCCGCCATCATTGACAAAACCCGACTGGATGCTGGCAAGGCAGTCGCGTTTGACCGTGTTGGCGGCGAACTCAATGTTCGCGCCGATCAGGCAACCCGGTTTGCCCTGTTTCTGGGCGAGCCGCTCGGCGAGCCGGTCGTACGTCACGGGCCGTTCGTCATGAACAGCCAAATCGACATCGATAAGGCAATCGCCGATTATCAAGCCGGAAAAATGGGACACCTGTAGCGCGATTGCCGACAATCTGCCGCAGATCGTCACGAGAGTGCCGTCTTGACACCCGAAAACGCTACGATAAGCTGCTCGACAGGGAGGTTTGGTGAGTAACTCGAAACCCGTTGCGATTATTACAGCAGGCGGCAGTGGCATGGGAGCGGCTGCAGCCCGCAAACTGGCCGACGACGGCTTCGAGATCGCCGTCATGTCCTCCTCCGACAAAGCGCTTGCGCTGGCCGATGAACTTGATGGCGTCGGCTTCGTCGGCTCCAATCTGTCCCCCGAGAATCTACAGAGCTTCGTCGATCAGACAGTTGCCACATTCGGGCGCATTGATGTGGTGGTTAACAGCGCCGGCCACGGGCCTAAAGGGCCTGTTCTGGAGCTGACCGATGAAGACTGGATATGCGGCATGGAAGTCTATCTGCTCAACGTGATCCGAATCACCAGGCTGGTAACCCCTCTGATGCAAGCCGTCCGGTCCGGGTCCATCGTCAACATCTCGACCTTCGCGGCCTTTGAACCTGAAGGCATGTTTCCGACTTCAGGCGTGTTTCGTGCCGGACTCGCGGCGTTTACCAAACTATTCTGCGACCAGTATGCCGAACACAACCTTCGCATGAATAATATTCTGCCCGGGTTTATCGACAGCCTGCCCGAGCGGAGCGAGCGACGCCGGCGCATCCCGCTGGGCCGGTACGGCACCGCCGAAGAAGTCGCCGACCTGGTGTCTTATTTAGCATCCAGTCGCTCCAGTTATGTCACAGGCCAGAACATTCGCATTGATGGCGGGCTGACCCGATCTGTTTAAGCACCGCTCTCATTTGGCCATGCGACGATGGACAATGACCTGATCCTGATCGCGGCCTGCGCGTTTCTTTTTGCCGGCACGATCAAAGGACTGGTCGGCATTGGTCTGCCTACGGCACTGATTTCGGTCCTGGCTCAGTTTACGGACCCGAGGATCGCAATCGCCTTGCTGCTCGTGCCCTCTCTCATACTAAATGTCTGGCAGGTACGCAGCAGCGGCGATGTGGTCGGGAATCTTCGCAAGGTCTGGCCGTTTGCGATGGTGATGTTCGTTTCCATCTGGTTTTTCTCGCGATTTGCTGCCGGCCTGCCGGTCAACACGATGATTCTCGGGGTTGGTGTCGTGATCCTGTTGTTTGTCGCCAGCAACTTGCTCACCACGCCGCCGCCGATTCCGCCCGCGCTGGACCTGCCAATCCAGCTCGGGGCGGGTCTGGCCGCAGGCATCATCGGCGGGCTCACCGCGATCTGGTCACCCCCGATGGTGATTTACCTGTTGGCTCGACAAGTAGACAAACAAACATTTATCGGCACAACCGGCATCCTGATTCTGGCGGGCAGCATCCCGCTTTTTATCGGGTACTGGCAGGCCGGCATGCTGACGCCGACCCTCGCCGGTATTTCGGCACTAATGGTATTGCCGGCAATGATGGGTTTCGGCTTGGGCGAATGGATGCGACGCTGGCTGGACCCGGCCCAATTCAAGCGACTCATCTTGCTTACGTTTCTACTGATGGGATTAAATCTGCTGCGGCGCGGACTGAGCTGACCCGCCTGGCCGATCCAAAGCCATTACTATTTACCGATTCGTCGTTTTGCGTATTTTTCCAACCCGAAGACGAAGTTGCCGGATTCGAATTGGGTCGCCAACTTTCGCGCTACATCAACAGGTTGCGACGCAAATCTCCCGGAGTGATTCCCAAGCGGGTCCGGAATAGCTCCGTCATGTGAGAGTGCGACGAAAACCCGCAAGCATAGGCAGTTGAACTCAGCTCTTGCCGTGACTCCATTAACAGTTGCCTTGCAAAATGAAGGCGCTTTTCCACAATGTACTGATGGGGTGACTGCCCGATGGCCTTGCTGAACTCACGAGAGAAGAACCCCGCAGACACATGGAATACAGAGGCGATCTTGCTTACCGTCAGCTGTGTATCGATTTGCGCCTCGATATAGTCATTTACCTGCCGAAATCGATCTGAAGTCATCCATTTACTTGAAAGCTTGTTTTGGTCTGAATTGCCCAGCATTGAAGCCACGCAGGACTCCAACACCATTAGCAAATTTTCGGTTTCGAGAGTGCACACGTTTGAGCACGAAAGCAACGAACGCCTCAGTGAAAATGCCGCGTCAATTGCGACCCGGTTGATACCGTTGCTAAAAGGCACTTCACTTTTCCACGCCCAGTCTCGGCCCTTCAAGCACACAATCTTCAGGTACTCGCCACCTGAGCTCGACTGAGAGTAAACATCACAACCCCCCGGTACATACGCCAGACCGTTTGGCTTAGCTCGAAAATCCGTTTTCTTGTCGGTCGCGAACGCATGACTTCCATCCTGAGCTTCAAATGAAAACCCGATGACAGGTTGGTTTGGCGCGTAGCTGACCTCATACGGCGCGCGAGGGAGCAACTCCATCTGCCACTCTCCGACTTGAGCATATTTGATTCTCTCGGTTCGAGGTCGATCGGTGGGGCTGGGTCGGTTTGTACGCATAGTCACTGATTGTCGTGTTGATACTTCAATTCTGATCCGGCGTCACGTTCTCGCATAACGGCTTTGATCAGGATTCTGATAGCGGACGATTCCTATTCGGCGAATCATGGGGAGATCGAATGGAGAAAGCAGATGCATTCATTTAACACCGCAGATCTCGACCAGGCAACCACCATCGTCAGGTCACTAATGCCCGCCACCGCAGCCTATACATGGCCGCTGCTGTCTCGCCGGGCGGGCTTACAAGTTGTAGTCAAACATGAAAATCACACACCTACCGGATCGTTCAAGGCTCGGGGCGGACTTGTTTACATCGAGGCGCTGAGAAGCTCCGGGGCGATTCCAAAGGGAGTAGTTACGGCTACTCGCGGAAATCACGGGCAGTCCGTGGCTATCGGGGCTTCTCGCTGCGGAATACCTGCTTTGATTGTGGTGCCCGAGGGCAACTCAGTGGAGAAGAATGCCGCTATGGAGGCATTCGGTGGCGAGCTTGTCGTTTTGGGCAAGGACTTCGATGAGAGTCGGGAGGCAGCGGCGCAGATCGAACGCGAACTCGGCTATCACTTCATTCCATCATTTCATCCGAAATTAATACTAGGTGTTGCAACCTACGCCTATGAGCTGTTTACAAGCCATGATGATCTTGATGTCGTCTACGTGCCAATTGGCATGGGATCGGGGATCTGCGCCATGATTTCGGTCCGAGACCTATTAGGCTTGAAAACTGAAATAGTTGGCGTTGTTGCCGAGAACGCCCCAGCATTCGCATTGTCATTTGATGCAGGGCGCCCGATCAATACAGACACAGCTTGTACTTTCGCAGACGGTATTGCGTGCCGCCAGCCGCTATCAGAAGCACTAGAAATCGTACTGGAGGGTGCATCCAGAATCATCCGCGTCAGCGAAGACGAAATTGCGTCAGCGATTCGATACCTGTACACAGATACGCATAATCTGTCCGAGGGCACGAGCGGCGCATCTCTAGCCGCGCTATTAAAGGACTCAGAAAGAGAACGTTACAAAAAGGCAGGTGTTATTTTGTGCGGCGGTAACATCGATATGGCGACATTCAGACAAGTTATTGCTGGTCATACACCTAAGGTTTAAGCGTGGTTGTCATTGCACGATGGCTTTCACTGTTTGCTTTTGCCGGCATCGCCAGCAAAACGCCGAGAGGGGCGCGACGTTTGCCACAGTGGCGTCAGCAAAAAGAGACGCTAACGTTATTTTGACTGCCGAAAAGACGCACCACATCGGCGACATTCTAACGGAGCGCCAAAACCTGAAATCCATTCAAAGATATGCTCGCAGCATGACGCGCATCGTTTACTTCGTCGCTCCAGATGTCCAAGAAACATCGCGATTACTGAGCCAAGCGACCATACGACAGGAATGGAGTCAAATGCTAAGAACGGTAGAAACCGTGATCCTGCAAATAGCGCGATTAGCCAGATCGCAGGGAACACCATTGGTGCGAGCGAGACTGTATCTAAAGAGTTTCTATGTCCAATCATTAGTGATCCCATATACGGCCCCGATTTCCCAATCCCATCGCCGACATTTCACGGAAGGATAGGGTCTCGGTCATTGAGAGATTTAGAGATCCTCCAATTCCAAGACCCAGAGACCCTCCGTAGTAGGGAGTGCCATCTGACAAACTAACGACTGATTGAATGGATGTCGGGCCGGCGTTTATATCAAAGCCCACTGAACAGCCTTCAAGTTCCCCAGACGAATAAACGACTCCTATACCAAACCCGACATTCGCCCCTACTGAGAGGCCAGCCGATCCTATTAGCCCCGAGTCACCAATGTTGTCCGTATCCAGAACAAATCCGAAGGAAAATTCGCCGCCCCCAATACCAGTGAAGTCAAATTCAAACATAATCGCCCAGTCCGCAAGACCGTATGGATCGTAAAATCCTGTAGGATTTCCGCGAACGTATGCATAAGTGTTAATCCCGCCCTGCAGTCCAATGGGATCGGATTGCACATTTGTCCGCTCAGATGCGAGACTAAATGTTTTCGCTCGTAATCGTCAATGTTGAATAGCTCGGTGCAAGGATGCGCTCGAGTATTGCTCCAATTACAACGGCTACTAGTACTTGAGCTGGAAATACTATGAGCGAATAAGCATCGTCAATTAGTTGATCGAATAGTTCAGCGGCGACAAAAGAGACGCTAATAGCAAAAATTAGGCCCGTCCAGTAAACCCACTCGGTCCAGACCACTTTGAGCATTTTTTCGCAATTAGTACAGCGAAAGGATACGTCTCGCCACGCATGTGGCACCTTCTGATTAGTGCCGCAGCTTGGACATAAGCGCTTCACTGACCACACACCAGATTGCACGCGCTCTGAGACGCCTGGGAAACACCCGTCGAAGTCGGGAATCGTACGTCGTATGACCGAGTGCACGCGAGAGAAACGGCTGCAACAACTGGCTTACAAACCAGCTTACACGAAAACTCTTTCAAGTCTCTTTCAATCTGAGGGATCGATCTTGACTCAATTGGCGAAGGAAGTAGCCCGGCAGCACACTCACCGGTAGCACAATGCGATCTATGTCCAGTAGGCCGTTGTGGAAAGACGTGACTATGTCCTACTCCCGGTGTTGGATGCAACCCAAACGGATCGGTCGAGCTACTCGGGTTGAGCATCGCGTAAGCATACGTGTTTATCCCCCCGGCGAGTCCAATGGGATCGGATTGCACAGAGATCCTTCTAAACGCACGTATGCTTCCAAGGTCAATAGTCTATTCGCGATAATTTTGTATCCATGAAATCACTTTGGCCACAGTCCAGTTGAAGACTACTGGGCTGGCAACTACAAGAGCCTGCATAGCTCCAATGAGTGACGCTTGTTCAAAGCTCAACGCGGAATTGTCTCGATAAAGCAGATCGCTTCCAACACCCCAGAGGATCATGGCAAGAATAAACGTGACAAGTAGAAGTACAAAAAACGTAGCCAAATTGATTCTTAGATGCGCGGAGATATACGCTGTGAACCACCAGCCACTAACAATAGCGTAACCGATAGATCCAGACATTCCAGAAGTCATTTCTCGTACGATGTAGTACCCTATTCCCCAAGCGGTAGCGGCCCAAACTGCATCAGCATAAGTCTTTCGAGGGCTCATCGCACTATAACCGGTACGCGTCCATCGGGGTCATTAAGAATGTCCCGGAGTAGCTGGTCGGTCACACCTGTCCCGAATAGACCACCGCCAAAATCGATGCACCCAGCAGAACCGGGGAAGCGTCCGCCGTGAATGAAGAACCCACTCCGGCCAAATGTTTCGGTCCCTGGAGCCGGTGTGAGAGGTGCTCTCCAGTCTCCCCAGTCACCAGTGAGATTTCTTGCTAAGTCACCGATTGCATTTGGGTTAGTAAGCTGATCGACTGCCAGGGAATATTCTCCTCCAGGAATCGGCCCACGCCACGGATCTCGCTCCGTACTGTTAGACCCCGGTAGCCCTGATGATCCCGGCAAGCTATACGGACCTCTCCCTTCTACTTCTGGATCGACGCTAATAATCCCGGTTCCACGATCGAACTCAATCCTCGTAAGGCCAAAAGGATCGTAGCTAGAATTCGGCATCCCTGCAGAGTACGTATATGTGTTGATCCCACCCGCCAGTCCAATGGGATCGGATTGCACATTTGTCTTCTCCGGATCCGAATCCTACCGCTTGGCTTTGACGTCGAGCCAGATCCAGTAAGCTCCCACCGCAATTGCAAGAAATCCACCGATGTACGGCCATGGACCATCGCGGATTAGAACTTGCTTAAATCCGATTTGTCCTGTCCAAATGGATACGAATCCCCAAAGGATAACGATCGCACTGAAGAACTTGGTCAAAATGTCGTCGCCGTTTTGCTTGCGGTCATTGCTCTACTTTATTCTATCAAGCAACTCCGCAGCGAGTCCGCCTGACGTCGCCCCAGCCAGGCCGGCCTTTGAAAAGGGGATGGGCTGGTTTACGGGATCCAACCCCTGGGCGAATTCGATTATTGATTGCTGTACCTTAGGATCCGCCAGACGAGGTGCCGCACGACAGACGAGTCCAGCTGTGGCTGTGCTCGCTACTGGTCCAGCCACCACGGCACCTGCTCCGATCAGTGTTCCGGTTCCCAGAATTCCGAAACCAGCCAGATACCCAGCCAATGCTTTTGCCACACCTTCCTTGTATCGTCGGATAAGGCCCGGATAGAGACCATACGGATCATAGAACCCTACAGGGTTTCCATCGACGTACGCAAAGGTGTTTATCCCGCCTTGCAGTCCAATGGGATCGGATTGCACATAGATCCGCTTAGACGGACCGTTGTAGACCCATCAATCACTTGGCTGTAGTCGCGCCGGTTTGAATCGATTGCAAGTTACTCCCGTTCATATGCAGGACTGTGCCTTATGAATCGCATCGAGTGACGCTCATGCTCTTGAATGCCGATCTCGTGAGGTCTTCCGAGGGGCCAACGATTGCAATATTCCCTTCTTTACCCTTTAAAAGATACCTTGCGCTGGCTGGAATGTCCTCAGTGATCATAGATGTCCTGAGATCCAAGATTGTCACGTCCGGATCGCTAAACACAATGCTTGCGTCATTCGCCGGCCCACCAGAAGTCGGTCCCTTCATTCCTCGAAGCGTGACTGATTGGGTGTTACGAATCGAAACCAGCTGGCCTAACGAATATGTTGAGCGTTGTTTGGCAACGATGAACCATGGGGCTGAAACTTCATAACATAGTCCGTTAGCCGCTATTGTCCTGCCGTTCATAAAGATGTAGTAGTTTGCGACCGCGTATCTAGTTATCGGAAAGCTGAACGCATACAAGCTCGCCGCCAGACCAACCGCAGCAACTGAGACCAACCAATAGCTTTTCACTTCGGCACAACTCCAATTACGGCACCGGCAGCAAAGTCCGCTGGGTGGCTTGGTATAGGACCACCAGACAATGTCCCGGACAGTGAGCCACCAGCTTCTCCAATCCCTGCTGCGCTCTCCAAGGCACCCTTTAGGGATTCTTCCCGCCCATCGGCTGTCACTCCACGGCAGTCAGGGCTAGTACTACCGATGCAGTCCAAGATCCGCTCTTGTTCCCGAGTTGCTCTACTTGTCGCCGAAGGTGAAGCGGCAATAGATGAGACCACGTCGTAACACGCTTTGCCGAAAGCCACCACTCCAGTTGCTACTGCTGTGCAGGCCGCTAACCCAGCGGGACCCGCCAAACAGGCCGCGAATGGTGTCAAACCGCTCGAATCGGACAAGGATAGTGGGTTTCCACTAACATAAGCATAGGTATTAATCCCGCCGGCAAGCCCAATGGGATCGCTTTGCACGTAAGTCCTTCCAGACGCACATCGTAACCCCGTCGACCAACTTCGCTAATCCGCATGTAGTCACTCATTTCTGGCGCCAATTAGTGGAATCAACGTAAAAAACAGTACTCCTAGAATCATCCAAAGAATTCCACACGCTGATTCCTTCCAAGCAATCGGAAGAAACGCAGCAATCGCCTCAGCCAATCCAAAGAACTTAAAACATTGCTGTTCACCTTGCGAAGCGAGTACATATCCGTATCCAATATTGAAGAGACCTGCGATCACAAGAATAAGTCTCATTGATTTCTCACCGTCTGATTCCATTAGCAAAGCGGTGAAGAATCGATCGGCCAGAACGTTGCATATTTGCGCCGAAACTAAGAGCCGACGTTACAGTCGCCGAGGGAGGAGTAAAGATCTGCCCGCCAAGAGCGTTTTCGACGCATTTGCATCCCATTGGCGGACTATCTGCGTAAGAAGCAGCGGGAAGGAAATCTGTTGGACTTGTCGGACTGTCACTAGAACAGGACAACCCATCGTTACAATCCCAACGGCCACATAGAAGCCTTCGGTCCTCACTAAACAAAGCAGCACCAGCAGTGTAAGCCGAACGAGAAAAAGCCGATCTGGGACCCGTCTGGGGCCCCAGTCTTGACGATGGCACTATTATGCTCAAGCCACCACGAAGACCTTCGGGATCAATACCAGTTGTTGGATTTGCGTCGACGTAAGCATAGGTGTTGATGCCGCCGCTGAGTCCAATGGGATCGGATTGCACATATGTCCTTTCGGCTGTGCGTATCCGGAAATTTTTGGTCGGGCGACTCACCTACGGTACGAATATCTCGCCAAGATGCCGATACACACTAGTTTTCCATAACGCCACAAGTGGATCAGTCTGTAGGTCAAAAAGTTGAAAGTAGATGTATTCAACTGCTCGCTCTCCGTTTCTCTCAACTGCCATTTGAACTTCATTGGATCGATAAATTTCAGAGTATTCAGCTTTCTCCGTCAATTCTAAATTGAGATTTTTTGACAGAAACTCAATGATCTCTTGGTTTAGGCAATTGGAGAATTCGAACTCCCAGCCGTCATCCGCAAGGGTCCGCTTAGTTTCGGGTGGCAACAGAAATGCTGCTTTGTATCGCAGGTTGGGCATTGGTCTACTCAGTCCAAAACTCGTACGGGGACTCGCTCAATTCCGGCGCGAACTGCCGCCATTCGTCTGTGGTGTCCATCAACAATATTGTGAGTTCCAGTTTGTGGGTCTCGTCGCACATGTATAGGTTTGCTTTGGTCAAACCCGCGATTCTTCATGTCGGACGTTAAGCGCTTTACCCTATTCATTGTCATTTCGGATCGCGGCTGTGTCGCCTTGAGCAACCTCGGATCCATCTGAGTAATCGAATTCTTCCCTGCTCCGCTCGGCCTCCTAGTTGCCAGAATGAGGCCTGCTTCGAGCAGCACTGGCCCTGCACAACTTAAGCCGACTTTTCCTTCATTCTGTAGGAAAGGATCGTTTGTTAGGTACCCAACAGCATAGGCGCCAGCAGCTCCCATCGCATCGCCAAGCGCCGTCAGCGGAGCATGTTCTGGCAGATAGTCCGAAAGTCTAAACAACCCATAAGGGTCGTAATACATCAGTGGATTCGCGGAAGCGTACCCGTATGTGTTGATGCCTCCAGCGAGTCCAATGGGATCGGATTGCACAAACGTCCTTCGTGAAGAAGATTACGGAGGAACATCGCCTTTGCACCCCTCCAACGTAACTGATAGCCCGTCGAAGTCGGCAATAGATAAGTCGTACAGCACTGATACTCGGCCATCTAAAGAAACTGAGTACCTAGTGTTCCCGCTTTGAATTCTGGTTACAGTCGAAAGTCCATCGAGCTTCGATTTGACTATTGCGCAATGCTCATTCGATGAGCAATCTGCTACCAGTTGGTCGTTTGACTGCGGCAACGTAAGACTTCGAATCGAAACAATCCCACCTGTCGTCACGGAGACTAACTGAACACCACTATCAACGCCAAAGTCTGTCTTGGAACTCACCCACGGGAAGAGGCCGTAAATCAGCGGCTGTCTGTCTGGCGCTGCCTTCAAAGATAGCATTGACCAATCTTCCCCCGCCTGTAAGTACAGATCATTTATGCAAAGTTTAATGGGCGACCCATATATCACTTTCTGGAGCCAAACTCGTACGACCTCAGTCGACATCGCGAGAGTGACAAGTGCGATTAGCAGGAAAATTGCAACCAGCATCTTCTGTTTGTGGTTCACGGTCTAACGGCCCAAAGTATTGAACCTGTCTTATGAGCAGGATTCGGGCCGAGGCTAGCGCCGTCTCTTGACTGGTTTGCAATCTCCGCAAGCGCCTCTCGCCGTACCTCTCGAACTCCGTCAGGTGTTACCGGAGGGGTTCCCTTCATTCCCTCACTTACCCACCGTTGAAAATCGCTTTCAGTCTGGCGACTTCGCCCAGCTTTCTCTGCAGCCTCATTCGTGGAAAAGATGAACTTGCAAGCCCCATAGACAGTTGCCGCAACAGCAATACCGACTCCAACGGCTGGAGCGAATGTCCCGGTTGGATCATAGTACGAGACTGGATTGCCATGAACATAGGCATAGGTATTGATCCCCCCAGCCAGTCCAATGGGATCGGATTGCACATAAGTCCTTCCAGACGCACCTCATCGTAGTTCGTCCAACAATTTGTCTATTGTCGCGCAGGCTCAGTGAACAGGCAAGACTGCCGATCCGAACGTTGTTTAGCAGCTAAGACGAAGGGCAGCGGGCGAACGGCGACGATGAGGATCGATGGTTTACCCTGGGCATGAACGCACAGGGCAAACTGATCGCTGTCTCGCACACCTACACGAGCAGCAGCCTAAACAGGATTCAGATCCGGATCATTTCAGCGCGACCGCCAACGCCCCATGAGCAACGCCAATATGAGAACGAGCCGCGATGATTGCATAGCGCCAAATCAACCCCTTAGCCGCTAAAGAAGGTGACCACCATGGCAACGCAACCGAGTAACGACGACAGGCCCGCCGAGATCGATTTCTCCAAAGGCGTACGAGACAAGTTCTACAAACCCGGCATGCACATCAATACGCCCGTTTACCTGCAGGACGATGTCCAGGCCTGGCTTGCTCAACGAGCCGCGGCGCAGGGCATTGAGGTGGAGCAGCTCGTCAATGAATTGCTCAAGAAGAATATTGAGCTCATTGAAGCGGCTAAGTGACCCAATGAATAGCGGATGAAGGTTTTGGTGGGAAACGTCGGACTACATACATGTAGTCACTGACCCCACGGTGGATCTCTATCTGGATCTCCTGCTTTTTCTCGAATGAGAACGTAGGGGACGATCAGAATCATCGCAATGACACCCAGCGCATTCTTTAAGTTCCCCGTGGGAAATACGAAATAGCCGAATACACAAAGAGCCAGCAGTAGTGCAATTCCTCTTTTAAGCAAAACAATTGTTGTCAACGCTACCTCCCACGCAGAATGCTCAGTAAACCTCGAGCATCACCTATACCTGTAGTTCTGGTATCAAAAGGATCATTGGGCAAAGGCGGTCGGCCAGGGTTCGATGAATCCGCAAATGGTCCTGGTGTGCACATCGTATAGCAAGCACCTGTAGGGTCAGTTGTGAGTCTCGGCTCTGCCGAACAACTCAACGGCTCATCGCAAACTTCCCTGCACCAAGGGTTGTTATTCTCTAATCCCCAAATTCGAGAAGATGGATCTACCCCTTCGGCAAATTGACGGCGAAATTGCGTGTGCGGATTAGTCTCTCGATTATGAAGTTCTACGCGCGGAGGTAGCGTCGGTCTTGGCCTCACTTGCAAGCCAAATGGATCAACGTTACTTGACGGCGACAACATTGCATATGCATAAGTGTTTATGCCCCCGCTAAGCCCAATGGGATCACTTTGCACATAAGTCCTATTGGACGCACTATCGAAGCTTCCCTTAATCTATTGTCCGGCCGATGAATGCCGATGGCAAGTCGAGCGCGCAGATCTATAAGGGGGTTTGAGCAGTAGCATTGAACTACTTTTTCGTTACCGAAAGAATCTCGACTGAATCAAACTCGCCATCAGGATCTACGCGCACTGCACGAATGCGCGTATATGCAACTCCTTTTGTGCCGTTGACCGCGAACAAATACGTCTTGGCCTCAGGTCTTGATGGGGAGGCAAAGGCATGTCGAAATCGTAGAGTCTTGACAGATTCAATCATCCCAACTATTGCAATGACCTCTCTAGAATCTCGCAGTCGCTCTTTTAATACTGCTTCAGTCTGGTCCGGATAAGAAAAAATCGCTACGGCGGTAACTATTAAACCAGAGAATACCGCTCCCGATATAGCCATTTTGATCAAAGCTTTGCTTTTTGAGCGAATGGTATTTTCATTCAACTCAGTATCGCCCAAACGCGCCGAACTCGGCACCGACCGCTACACCAAATCCAGTACGCCTGCCAACATTGTCTATGCCAATCGTTGGGACGACATCTCTAATTGATCGGGGATAATCAACCTCATCGCCGCCATGCTCATCAACATTGCCGGAACGCCAGCTGACTCCTGATCCAAGCTTTGCCGGCCCTGCTCCTAGCGCGAAATCAGCTTGACCAAATACACGGACGATATGACTACTTACTTCGCAACTTCTGGACGAAAGATCAGAAGGTCTCCCGAACGCGTCAGACGCGAATGCGGCGCCAATACCAAACCCGACCTTGGTACTGAATTCAAATACACCATCAGCAAAGGAGAGCGTAAAACCTCCGCCCATACCTACGTACGCTTCTAGTGAAAAGGTCCAAAGGCCATACGGATCGTAGAATCCCAATGGGTTACCGCCAACGTAAGCATAGGTATTCATGCCCCCGGCAAGCCCTATGGGATCGGATTGCACATACC
>JBOEGY010000008.1:0-420026 GCA_050633665.1 Burkholderiaceae bacterium
ACGTGCTGGCAAACGCCGGCGTCCTGGAGGCGATGGCAGAATCCGTACACCGTTCAACCGACCTCCCTCTTGGTGAGCGGTTGCTACTGGCGCTTGAAGCAGGACGCGATGCCGGTGGTCAGGCCGCTGGCGGCGCACACCTGACCGAAAGAAGCGCAATGCTCAAAATCACCCGGACCGCCGAAAGACCCGGTTTCCCAGAGCTTGATCTACGAGTTGACCTACATGCCAGCGCACTTCACGAAATGCGCCGTCTGTTGCCGGCCTACACCGTATACAACAGGTACTCAAAGCTACGAGATCAGAGTCCCGCCACAGCCCCATCCATGGCTGAGTATGAGGCTGCGAACCAACATCACGACGGACAGCTAGTCCAACGGCCTTCTATCTTCCGTTGATTCAGTCATGGTCGATAGGATTCCAGGAATTTTTGCATTTCCCGGTAGTTGTCATAGGTTGGCATGGCATAGCGGAGATCGACCGTCCCCGGGAACATCAGCGGCACCAGCCAGTGACCCGATTGATTGCCCTCTGTTGATGAGAAGTTCCAGCCGCTCTGGCCGTCCGTCTCCATACGAAAGGCCTCGATCCCCTTGAACTTAATGGCGGTCCCTGCGGCACGAGACGATTCCCGCATCTTGATGATCTCGCGCCGCTGGTGAAGCCAGTCGGATACTGGCCGATGGTGCAGCGTCAGAGCATGACCAAACTCATGGACAATGCCGTTGATCGTGCGATTCGTTGATTTTCCGTCAATCAGTCTTCTTGACTGAGTCCCATTGACCATATCCGTCTCGTACAAGCCGGGTATCGCAACCCCCATTGAGATGTTCGCCATGCCGCCCAGTTTCGTGAAAGAAGTGGATCCGCCCATCCCAAAAACGTCTGAAGAGCCCAACAACAACACAATGTCAGCATGGCTTTTCCGCCGCAACCAGGTTTCAATGCCGCCAAAGCTTTCGGCGGTTGCACCGGTCAACCAACAAGAGGCCTTACAGCGGCTGTCAAGACCCACTTCAAATCCCAACTGATCGCGCACCGCAGGGCGACTATCAAGATCTTTGGGATCGATGAACCGGGGCGCCGCAATTGAAATATTCTGGAAAGGCAGCGTCTGCCAGGCATAGCGCTTTACCTGGCCAATCAGTTTGCGTAGAAACGGAATCGCCGTGACCCGGTTAGCCGGATCTGCCAACTCACCCGCCATCAACACGAAAGTATCAACCGTCAGTTCCAGCTGGCGCGGCCAGATCGGAGTCTCGCAGAGAGAGTTGTACATCCACACCAGGGGGCCACCGGGCGCTCGCCGGACCTCGACTTTTACGCCGGTGAATGCGGGTGTAATCGCGTTTGGGGTAAATCCAAAGACCTGGGCGGTATGACGAGCCGAGGCCGTATCGATCCCCTTACTAGCCCAAAGATCCGGTCGGACGAAAACATGGCGGGTACTCGCCAATATTTTCTGGTCTTTGTCCACCAGTGAGACCCGCGCCGCAAACTCACGAACCTGGGCTTCGGGATGAACGTCACTGTGAGGGACCCAATTGGCATAGATTCTAGGGACAGCTGGCTTTTCGGGAATTAAGGGCGCATCCCGCACAGTCTGAAACATATGGCAACTGAGGGTTTGCTGATTTCCGGCAGTCGCGGCGAAATCCAGCCGGGTCGAGAACGTCCATTGTCGCCAGCCAGAACCGTCCTGATCGCTCAGCACCTGACCACTACTGGATAATATGCCCTGGTCACCACTGCGCAAGCGTGCCGTATAGCGCACACCGGCACGCAACGGCTGATCGGGAACGAACCTTATTGAATTTCGCCCGACCAGCAATCGCCCCGGAGCCGGCACGAAGTCTCCGTTCGAATTCGGATAACCCAGTTGTAACTTTCCTGTCGTAACCGAATCCGGATCCAGATCACTGGTAAGTCTCACCAGGAAGCCACCGCGGTTGCTCAGGCTTCCCTGATGCGAAGACAAGTCCTTCGGTATCGTTCGCTTGACCTCAAATGGCGACGGCTGGCAGCCGGTTTTTATAAACGGCGTCAGCCCCACACGAAAGCTGAACTGCGCCTTGATCGAAATATAATCGGTGACTTTCCCGTTAGGCGTGATTTCAACGCTTTTCAACCGGCCGTTCATCTTTCCAATCAGGTAGTTGCCTGGTACGACGGTCAATTCGAGCTTTCCGCCTACCCACCCAAAATTGGCGTCCCTGCCAACGACGCCGGAGCCCGGCGGCCCTACTTTGGAAGGATCAAGCATCGCCTGCCCAAGAGCACCGCCCATAAAGGTGGAACGGCGGTCCAGATATTGATCCGGCTTGGCAAAGAAGTCGATATTCAAACGGGTTGGCGATAACCGGTAGACCGCCGGCCCTTCCGGGAAATTGGTCAAGTCGACAATTCCCCGGGCAAGAATCAACTGGTCATCATCAATCGCATTGAATATAAGACGGCAACGATTCGGCTTTACCTGTAACAGATAAACGGAGGCTGTTCCGCCACCAAACACCTGGGCATCAATCTCGCCGTTCAGGTCACCACTATAGGTCGCGCGAAACTGATCGACCACGGTATCTGGCAAATCCTCAACAGACGTCGGCGCAACGGTTGGCAGGTCGCTGCTCGCCACAAAGATCTTGAGCGGTTTTTCGTAGCGGTTGCCTTCACTGTCAACCTGGGTTACCCGACCTTTGTACTTGCCACCAGCCTGATAACGATGGGATACCTCAAACAGGCTCTTACCCTCGGTTGATTCGCCATCCCCGAACTCCCAGATAAACAGATTGTCGTCGTCTATGGGACGGGACGGAGCCGCTGAAAAGTTAATTACCGCCCCATCCGCTTTGGAGGCGACCATCTGAACCGGATACCAGCCAGGCTTTGACTTTCGCACCTCAAACTGACGCGAGAATACTGCGAAGTCACCTTCGAAGTTACTAGCAGTCAGCGTAACCGTGTAGGTACCGGGTTCGGCGTAACGATGTATGACAAATCTTCTTTCCTCAACGACAACCGCCGGCGTACCGTCGCCGAACTCCCAGGTAAAAGTGGTTGGCGGCGTCCAGACCGTAGGCAACGGCGCGAACGACGCACCGGGATTTTTTGATACGAGTGCCGAAACAGCGGGCGAATACCCATCGGCCGAACGGATGACGGGCGGATCAAACGGCGCGACACGAAAGCGGGATGTCTCACCCGAATAGCCATAGTTTCCGCCATAGAAGCGAAACTCAGGAGCGTCCTGCGCCGAGGAAACTACCGCATGGAACAGAAAGACCGCCCCGGTAAGAAAAATCAAACAATGGCGCAACATAAGGTCTCCAATCACTTCAGACGATCACAGTGTAAATCGACACTGGATCTGACTCATATCCCTAATTGCAGGCACGGCAATGATCGAAAACTGTCTGACCACTTAACCTTCTGATTGTCCCAACCTTGCTAAGCTTTAGCCGCCATGAAAATCTCCGAACTCTCTCACGCAACAGGCGTCTCAACATACCGCCTCAGACATTATGAAAAGCTGGGCCTGATTCATGCCGAACGTGGCCCCTCCGGGTACCGGGAATTTGCTGAATCAGCGGTACGTGCCGTGATGTTTATCGCCAAATGCCGTGAGGTGGGCGTGTCGCTCAAAGATATTGCGAAGGTATTGCCCGCTTACTGTGTGGGAACGCTGACATTTGACGACATGATTGACCTGATGAACAAACAGATCAAGCAAGTTGACGAGCAACTATCACAACTGATGACGCTACGCGCCGAGCTGAGCTCTGCCCTAGGTTGGTTCCGTCAGAAGAAACGCAAACAGAATCAAACCCAGCCGCGCAGCAAGAGCATTGCACCAGAAACCAGAAGCTTCGGATGCCAGATTCGAAAGAAATGACCGAGCAAGGTCGCCAAGCCATTCTGGCAGTCCCAATGGCACGGATGGGTCATCAACACCGCACGGCTACTGACAACAGACGCCGCCGATCTATTTGCGGTTGAGGCCGGAGCCGAAACCTTAAGCGCAACCATGCTGGGGACAGCTCGCAAAATCGAGAGGATTGTTAAACCATGATGCCTTCAACTTACCGCCCTCATACTAGACACAGTCCGCTGACCCAGCCATGGGAACCGCTGTTCTCGCAAGTTGTCTCTGGCGTGATTCAGCTGGCTGTCGAGATTCGCGAGCCACATTGCAACTCCCGTGGTTTCGCCCATGGCGGCATGATCACCTCCCTGGCCGACAACGCCATGGGTCTTTCGGCCACGCGACAATCCCGTGAAATAACCGGATCGACGACCTCAAGCGCAGTGACCGTTTCACTCTCCGTCGATTTTATTGACGTTGCCCGCATTGGCGACATTCTTGAAATCATCCCGTGTGTCCTGAAGGTCGGCCGGACTCTCGCGTTCGTGGATTGCCGGATAATGACTGCGGACCGGCTGATTGCCCGCGGCAATGCCACATTCAGGCTGGTCTAGACCCACGAATCGCCAGGAAGCAGAAAAATAGCCCGAACTGTGAGATTTATCGTCGTAGTAGCGGCTCTCCCTGCCTAACCTCTAGCCCAGGTCGCGTTGTGCGACCGCAGTACAAGGGTCAGGGGAAAACCATGCCGTACCAGGTCTCGCAGACACGAGGCGTTGCACTCGCCGTCGTTACTTGCTCATTTCTAGTCATCAGTGCCTGCAGTAGTGGGGCAAATGATGAGGTCGTCGAGCAACACCCTGACGACCGTAACCAGGCGAGTGAACAACAACCGGTCAGCGAATACGATCCTCGTCCGAACTTTGTCAAACGTGGGTGCTCCCCAACCACCGTCTCTCCACAGCAATTCTGTCCGGAGGATCGCCAATGAGCACCTTCGGTCAAACCAATCAGGCAAGTCGGGTACGCCGGTTCAGCCAGACGCTCTGGTGCGGTGTTGCAGCACTGACGCTCGCGGCATGTGGCGGCAGTCAAAACGCCGGCATCCAGAGCCAGAACAATAGCGCGTCACAACAAGCGCCCGGACCGGAAACCCTGGGTGAAGAATATGCGGCAGCCGTCTCGGTCGAAGAAGGCCCGGTTATCCGAGGTTCGGTATCTACCAAGGCGCTTTCAACCGGCGACCCGACCATTGGGGCCTGGGGACCAGTCGTTGACTGGCCGGTAATCCCAATTCACAGCTCATTGCTCGCCGATGGCAGAGTCATGACATTCGGCACCGACGAAACCGGCAAGCAAGGCGCGACGCTGCTCTACAACGTCTGGGACCCGGCAGACGGGACAGGTGTTGACTCGCACCTGACCCTGCCGAACGGCACCGCTACGAATCTTTTCTGCGCATCGCAGATTTCGCTTACCAACGGCGCCCTGCAGATTTTTGGTGGCGATGTCGACAACTTTGCGGGCAACAGTACCAACCGCCCCAATCCTTTTGTGACCGAGTTTCGGCTCACCGACAATGCCCTGACCAAAGTCGGACAAATGAACCGTAGCCGCTGGTATTCAAGCGCGGTCATGATGCCTGACGGTTCGGTCGTGATTCAAGGCGGCAGCGGCGGACAAGACTATCCGGAAGTGCGCGATACCAATGGACAATTCCGTCTGCTTACGGGTGCCTCCACTCAAGGGCTTGCCGCGGGTTTCCCGAGAAATTTCGTTGCGCCAAACGGAAAGATATTCGGCATCGCTGGCAACCGCATGTATTACCTGGACCCAACTGCTCAAGGCAGCATCACCCTACTGGAGCGCCGCAGCGGCACCAGTGTCGGCGGCTCATCAGCAACCGCTTTGTTTGCGCCGGGTAAAGTCCTGCAAATTGGTGGTGGCAGTGGTAGCAATGCCTCCCGTCAGGCATGGGTCATTGATTTCTCAGGCCCTGTGCCGGTCCAGACTCGACTTGCTGATCTGGCCACCGGACGGCACTGGGCCAACACCACCGTGCTCGCCGACGGCCGGGTTGCCATTACCGGCGGCAGCCGGGTCAACAACAGAATGACCAGCGACATTGGTTATGCGGTCGAGATTTTCGATCCGGTCAATGGGACGATTATTGAGGGGCCATCCGCTCAGCAAGCCCGCCTCTATCATTCGACCGCCATTCTGCTGCCTGATGCAAGCCTACTGACCGGCGGGGGTGGAGCCCCTGGGCCACAGACCAACCTGAATGCCGAACGCTATTACCCGCCCTATCTATTTGGCGCAGATGGTAGCCCCGCAGCCCGTCCCGTAATCAGCCAGGCGCCCGGTATCGTGGCACCGGGAAGCCAGTTCACGATGACAATGGCAGCATCCGCTGTCATTGAGCGGGTCACGATGGTCAGGGCATCATCGGTAACCCATTCGAGCAATTTTGATCAGCGCTTTCTGGAATTGTCTTTCAACCAGAGCGACAAAGAATTAAATATTACGGCTCCGGCGCGCGGCGAAGATGCCCCGCCGGGAACCTATATGGTGTTTGCCATCAATGACCAGGGCGTGCCGTCGGTCGCAGCAATGGTCACTGTACCGGTCGCCAGTAACCTGGCAGATGCGAGTCTGTTGGTAAACGGCAGCTTTGAAACCAATGTCGTACCGGACGGGCAAGGCCAGACCATTGCGTCACTTTCTGGCTGGAGCAGCCCGGAAAATAGCATCCATATCTGGCGAAACCATCCGAATTTTTCGGCAGCAAACGGCCTCAGTGTTTTAGAGCTCGATAGTCAGCCCGGTGAAAGAAACCAAGTCCAGCAGAGTGTGGTCACCGAGCCAGGGCGCTTGTACCGCTTCGGATTTTCCTATGCGGCCAAGCCCGGCCAGGCACCCGCTTCCAACCGCTTTGATGTCTTGCTAAATGGCAATGTCATCGACTCGTTAGCGCCGGATGGCAGAGGCCAGACAACACCGACATGGCAGCAGTGGGCGTATTCGATCCGCGGTAACGGGCGCGATGTGATTACCTTCCGGGAGTCGGGAGCAGACGACGGAAACGGCGTCTTGCTTGATAGTGTGGAACTGAGTCCTCGCGGTAGCGCTGGAGACCATATTGGTCCGATCGACGAACTACCGCCTCAGATTATCAGCTTCGACCACGGCAATGCCCAGGCGCCAATCGCACAGACAGGACAGGAACGCCTCTTTACAGCCCAGCTGTCGGAGCCGGTTGCAGGTGACACTTACACCTGGTCAATGGGCGACGGCACGGTCATTACGACTCACCTTCCGACGGTCAGTCATCACTACGCGGCGCCCGGACTCTACACGGTGCAACTGACCGTCACGGGACGATGGGGAAGCGACACCCGCGCTTTCAGGCAGCAGGTTCATGCGCCGCTGTCACCGCATCGCGGCCGCAGCTCCTCAACCATTGCTCACGAACAATTGACGGGCAATTCGGCCCGGGTCTGGGTGGTGAATCCGGACCAGGATACGGTTACCGTTGTTGACGCCGAAACCCGGCAGCGAATTGCCGAAGTTCGCGTCGAGGACGATCCGCGTAGCATCGCGATCAGCAACGGCCTGGCCTATGTTGTGAATCGGGGTGGCGATTCAATCTCGGTCCTACGAACTTCGGACCGGGCACTCCAGGCGCGAATTCCCCTCGCGCGCGGCTCCCAGCCCGCTGGCATCGTTATTGATCCCAGTGCTCAATACGCCTATATCAGTCTGAGCGCGCGCAGTCAGATCGTCCGGCTACAACTAAGTACCCTACAGGTCACCGGCCGGATTGACGTGGGCCCCCAGGTCAGACACCTCGGTCTAAGCGGCGACGGTCTCACTTTACTGGCGTCCCGATTCATTACGCCGCCGGTTCCGGGTGAACACGGCGCAAGCATCAGCCTCACAGCAGGCGGCGGAGAAGTGCTGATCATTGACACCGTGTCCATGACCCGACGAACGACCGCAATCCTGGCGCCGGATACCGGGCCGGACGCCGAGGATAACGCACGCGGACTTCCCAACTACCTGATGGCTCCGGTGTTCTCACCTGATGGATTGACTGCCGTCGTTCCATTCAAAGCAGACAACATTTATCGTGGTCTGCTTCGCGACGGCCAGGCGCGCGAGTTTGACAGACTGGTCCGGTCAAAAATGGCCACCCTGTTGCTGGCGAGCGGCACTGAACAGACGGCAGCCCGAATTGACTTTGACAACAATTCGCCAGCCACCGCAATCGATTTTGGCCCGTGGGGAAATCATCTTTTCGTGATTCACGAGGGTAGCCGCCAGCTTCAAGTCCTTGATGCCTATAGCGGCGGCGCTCTCGCATCGACCACGCTGGGTCATGCGCCGCAAGGCCTGGTAGTTTCACCAGATGGTTCACGGGTTTATATTCATAACTGGCTTGATCGTTCGCTGAGCATTGTAGATACCGCAAGCCTGCTCGAAGGAGCCTCCACTTCGTTACCTGTGGTCGCGACAGTAGACCTGACCGTCGGGGAAGCACTTGCCGCCACAGTGCTTCGCGGCAAGCGGCTTTTCCACGACGCACAAGACCCAAGGCTGACCCGCGAGAACTATCAGAGCTGCGCGAGCTGCCACCATGATGGTGGCGACGATGGTCGGGTCTGGGACTTGAGCGATGCTGGCGAGGGATTGCGCAATACTATCGACCTGAAAGGACGTCGCGGAACCGGTCACGGCCCGGTTCACTGGTCGGCCAATTTCGACGAAATTCACGACTTTGAACTCGACATTCGCAATGTGTTCGGAGGCACCGGTTTGCTATCAGATGTAGCGTTCGATCAATCAGGCAACCCACTGGGGTTCCCCAAGGCCGGCCAAAGCGCAGATCTCGACGCACTAGCCGCCTACGTCAGCAGTCTGAACAAAACCGGACTCAGCCCCGAACGCGATCCCTCTGGCTCGTTCACTGCCAGCGCGGCAGCCGGCAGGACGCTCTTCCGCCAGCTCAATTGCGCGGGCTGTCACGGCGGGCCCGACTTCACCGATAGCGCGGCCAACAACTTGCACGATATTGGCACCCTGAGCCCCAATTCAGGTAACCGCCTGGGTGGCCGGCTGGCGGGGATCGATACGCCGACGCTGCGTGGCGCCTGGGCAAATCCACCTTACCTGCACGACGGATCTGCCCTGACGATTGAAGCGGCGATTCTGGCCCATCAGTCTCCGGCAATAGGCTTTTCCGTTTCCGGCCTGCCACTCGCGGACCTCGAACGACTGGCCGACTACATTCGCCAGATTGACGATCAGGAGCTGGCGGCTCCGGTTATTGACACCGACGGCGACGGTATTGGCGACGCGCTCGACCCGGACGACGACAACGACGGCGTACCCGACACACAAGACGCGTTTCCGCTTGACCCGGACGAGTCGCTTGATACGGACGGTGACGGACTCGGCAACAACACAGACGACGATGATGACGGCGATGGCGTTCTGGATATCAATGACAGTCACCCCCTTGACCCGAACCGCGGCTTGCTGCGTTGCAATCTGATTGAGGGCGGCGACTTTGAAGCGGGGATCAACGGCTGGGTCAGCAACACGACGATTCAAGCAGATCCGCTGGCTTTAAGCGGTGCGGTCTCGTTGCAATTCTCGGGTGGATGGGTCAGCCAGGCGTTTGCGGTGGACAACCCTGCGCTAATGACGCTCAGCGGTCAGTATCGCAGCGGCGGAGCCAATGGCTGGCTGGGATACGGTATGGATTTCCTGGATCAGAACTACGCTGAAATCGGTGAAACCGTCCGCTCTCTTTCACAGGCCGATACTGCCAGCGGCTTCACACTGGAGGGTCACCCGCCGCTTCAGACCCGCTTCATTCGTATCTGGTTCTATGCAGGCGATGAACGGACCATGACTGTGGATGACCTCGATCTACGCAAAAGTGGCTGCGAGGAAACCAGCGGACAAGGGGATCAGCCACCAGTTCTTGATAACCCGGGGGCTCAACTATCCAGTATTGGCGATTCGGTGAATCTGTTGATTCACGCAATTGACCCGGAAGGTGATCCGGTCAGTTTTACGGCAACAGACCTGCCATCCGGATTGACTATCGATAGCGTCACTGGCTCCATTTACGGATCGCCGAATGTCGTCGGCTTGAACACAGTCACCGTGACAGCATCTGACCGCACGCAAGGCAGTACCGCGATATTCGACTGGCGAGTCACCGACCCTGGAGGGAGCACCGCATGCAATCTATTGGCCAATCCGGGGTTTGAAACCGGACTGAACGGTTGGCTGAGCAATAACAGCACAACATTAACCCCTCTGGCCGTCAGCGGAGAACAGGCAGCCCGTCTGCAGAATGGCTGGATGAGTGCCACTGTGCCAGCCCGGCCTGGACAGCAGTTCGCGGTGTCAGGCAGCTATCGCAGCGGCGGCGCCGAGTATTGGATGGGTGTCGGCGTCGATTTCCTTGATGAAACGGGTCAGGAGATCGGTGAATCAGTCATGACGCTCAGACCATCCACAGTCTTTGATGGCTTTACGATGAACGCCGACGTACCTGCTTTGACTGCCGCTATCCGGCTTTGGCTTTACGCCGAGTCAGGTCGGCAGATTACGATCGACGACTTGTCTCTCGTCGAACAGAGTTGTCAACACTGATAACAGGAAAGGTACTAATCCGGCATTTCAACCGTTACTTTGATCGCGGCGTACCAGGCTGACAGGTTCTCAATATCCTGCTCGGTCAGTGTTGAGGCGACCACGGACATCTGCGGGTTCGCCCGCCGCCCGGACTTGTAGGCTTTGAGCTGGTTGCTCAGGTATTCGGCCTGTTGTCCGCTCAGATTCGCCGCTCCAGGCAACACCGCGACTCCGTCGAGTCCATGGCAGGCCATACACATCATCTGGGCTTTGGCTCGCCCGGCCTTGACGTCCGCGGCTTTAACGACGGAAACCGGTATCAGGGCAGTTGCGGTCAACAGGAAACCGGCTGACGCTATCTTGAACATACGCATATCAATCTATCCGACCTCACGAACAGGCCGGGCGATTCGCCCGGCCTGGATTTTTACTCCGCTAAGCGCGCGATGAATTATTTACCTTCGTAATAAATGCGGTAAACAGCACCCGCCTTGTCATCGGACACCAGCAATGAGCCATCAACATACTGCTGCACATCGACCGGCCGCCCTGTGTAAAAGCCGTCTTCATTGAGCCATCCTTCGGCAAACGGTTCGGTCTTGGTCGCATTGCCATCATCATCCAGGTAGGTCACCATCACGCGTGCACCTCTGGGCTTGACTGCATTCCACGATCCATGCTGAGCGCTGAAGATAGCGTTCTTGTACTTGGCCGGGAACATTCGACCGGTATAGAACATCATGCCCAGGTCGGCCGCATGGGCGATCATTTCAACCTGTGGCTTCACGTAGATATCGGCCAGCTCCTGCGGTATAGCCTGGTCCTTGTATTCATTCGTCCTGACTTCACCGCCGCCTGTGTATGGATGCCCTAACCAGGCACCTTTTTCCGGAATTCGGTTCAGCTCGCCCGGAGGCGTCTCGTCGCCCATACCGTCAACCTGATTGTCGGTGATCCACAAGCTCTTATCCTTCGGATTGAATGCCAACCCTGAGGAGTTTCGGACGCCAGTCGCGTAGACTTGCCGGTCGCCGCCGTCACGATTGAAACTCACGACGCCACCAATACCGATTTCTCGATACAGGTCCAGCTTGTCTTGAGGCGTGACGTTAAAAGGCTGCCCCAGAGTGACATAGATCCGGTTGTCCGGACCAATCACGCATGAGCGTGCGGTGTGGTTGTATGACTCTTCTTCAGCAGGAATCAGATCGCCTTGTTTCACAATTGGGATCGCAACCGTGTCGGCTCCTTCCATGAAGTATTCAGCAGCCGGGAACATCATGATCCGGTTGCGTTCAGCAACGAACAGGAATCCATCCGGCGAGTAACAAGTGCCAGCAGGAACATCAAACTTGATGCTCGGACTGAACTCTTCTACTGTATCAGCAACATTGTCCATGTCCCGGTCTGTCACCGACCAGACGGTTGACTTGCGCGTACCAACCCAGACAGCGGCCTTATTGCGACTGACGGCCATACTTCGGGCATCAGGGACGATAGCGAACAACTCAATCTTGAATCCGTCCGGCAGCTTGATCGTGCTGAGTACTTTTGACAGGTTCTGCGCGTACTTACCGCCTTGCTCAATCCGTTTCATCGGGCCGGCGTCTGTTCGCTTGAACGCGCCCAGCCTTGAAAGAGCCTCCTCATCATTTTTTGCGAATCCAGTATTGCCGACCAGTAATGCAGACACCGCGAGCGCCGCTATTGATAGCGAATTCTTTCTCATCTGTCTTGTCTCCGAATTTTTGAATTGTCTCTATGCAACCAGATTGAAATGAAATTATCGGCCCATCGGCGAAAAAATAATCGAAAAAACCTTACTCAGAAGAAACTACTGATGGCCGTAATCCCATTGTTTAACGAAATGCCGACTCAATGCCAACTCATGTAGCCAGTAAATGAAATCTTCCACGCCTGTGATATCAATACACCTGACCCAATCGCCCAGGACAACAAAAAATGGATCACTTCAAACAAGGTGAGTTGACAAAACTGTTGGCACGCCTGCGGATGGAACACCGTCAGCAAAGCGGACTCGCCGAAGGTCTCGCGCCGCCAGACCTGGATACGGCCTACCAGAGCGCCGGGCTGGTTGCGAAAGAACTGGGCTGGACCGTCGGAGGCTGGAAAATTGCCGCGATTAAACAAGAGATGCAGCTTGCCCTGCGAACCGATAGACCAATCTACGGCCGGGTGTACCAGCAGTTCATTTCCGAAACCCCACTGACAATCGACCACACGCTGTTGACCGGCCCCTTACCGGAAGTTGAGTACCAGGCCAGGCTCGGGAAGGATTTGCCGCCACGGGATACGCCCTATTCTGTTCGAGAAGTGACCGAGGCGGTCGCCTCACTACATCCCGGTATCGAGATTGGTGAATGCCGCTTTGTGCACGATGAGCGTTTTCCTCCGCTGACCGCAATTCTGGCCGACGGGGCGGGTTCCGGCCATCTGATCACCGGCCCGCAAATCGATAACTGGCGCGAGCGAGACATCGCCAATCAGATTGCGACCTTGTCTCGCAACGGTGATCTAAAGCGGCAAGGGTCGGCCAGCGCCGCTATCGACCATCCGATGATGCCGCTTACCTGGCTTGCCAATGAACTGTCTCGCACCGGAGTCGGTCTGAAAGAAGGCGAAATCGTCAGCACCGGCACACTGACCGGCATGATCGCTGCAAGACCCGGCGAAACATACGACGCTGATTACGGGACTTTCGGATCAGTGAGGGTTTCTTTTGCCTGAACAATGGCATAGCGCCCGCGACCCGACTTGACAAGACGGCCTTGTTCAACCAGTCGGGCCAACGCCCTGTAGACAGCCTCGTGGGTAAGCCCGATCCGGGCGGCGAGGCTTTTGATATCGCTATCGAGCATGCCGTGGGCAGCCGCTGCATAGACGCGCTCCTCTGCTTTTCGAATGGACAGTATCTCGACCAGGCGGCGATATGACTGCACCTGTCCGGCCAGCATGGCACATAACTGCAAAGCAAAGTTCGGATTCTCGCAAAGCGAACGGAGCAGACTGGCGCGACTCAATTTAATCAGAAGACTCTCGTCCTGTGACACCGCCGTACAGTGGTAAGTCTCTGAAAAGAGTGAGGCTTCAGCAAATAGACCGCCTTGATAAGCGCGATGAATCAGGACTTGATGACCCGCTTCCGTGACTCGCTGCAATTCAACCCGCCCCTGCGCAACAAACCACAACCCTCCCGTTGCTTCCCCCTGGCTGAAGACAGTCTCGCCTCTTTGATAGCGCCGTTCAACAAAGACATGGTCAGGTAGTTGCTCAAACAACTCGGGCAGTTTGGGATTGATCATATGATCGTAATCATATGAGAACCGCCAGACCTTGACGAATAATCACCCTCTTGATTACCGGAGAACCGAGATGAATTACCCACGGCTGGCCATGATCGGCGCCCTGACACTCACAGCCGGCCTCGCCGCTTGCGCGACGCCAGGTCACCACGGCAGTGGCCCGATTCCAAGCGAACCTGGCCAGGGCGCATTCGGTGCGCTGGCAGAAGTCGTGAGCATTCTCGAAAATGACCCTGAAACAGACTGGGCGAAAGTCGATATTGCGGGCCTGAGACGGCATCTTGTTGACATGAACGCTCTGACGCTCCACGCCCAGGTCAGCAGCCGCACAAAAGCCGACGCGGTGATCTTTGAGGTGACAGGGAGCGGCGACACTGTCCGTGCGATCAAAGCGATGGTTCCAGCGCACGCCGCACAGCTAAGCAAATCACTCCAGTGGAATACTGAGACTGAGATCACACCCAATGGGGCCATACTGACCCTAAAGTCTGCGGACCCAAAGCTGCGCCAACGCTACAAGGCTCTGGGTTTTTTTGGCGTGATGGCTACAGGCTCACATCACCAGATGCATCATCTCCAGATGGCCCGAGGCGGCGGTCACGCACACTAGCGGTACGATTCGTAAACTGCGGCCGAACCGTCCTTGTTAACCAGCAAGACGTCATACGGGTCACGTCGGCCTTTATAAGCCGGTCCGTCCATTCCAGGCGACCCCACAGGCATTTGCGGTACGGCAATGCCGAGCGCGGTGGGTTTGTCGCGTAGCAAACGCTTAATAGCGCCCGCCGGAACATGGCCTTCAACCACGTAACCTGAAATCGTTGCTGTGTGACATGCCGAGTACTTCATTGGCATCCCCAAACGCTGACGAACAACATTATTACCCGTGTTGTGCGCCTGAACTGAAAACCCGTTCTGCTCCAGATGGCTGATCCAGTCATTGCAACAGCCGCAGGTCGGGCTTTTCCAAACCTGGATCGCAGGACTCCCTGATGCCGCCCCTGCCGCTCGTACCGTGCAGACCAAAGGTGTAATCGATAGCGCGAGACAGAATTGCCGGCGCGAATGATGCTCAGTCATGGCCACTCCGAAAGTGTGATGAGGTAAGTGTCGTTGACCTCGATCAATACGTGGGTTTGCCACAAGTCTATCTTGAAAATCGAGTCCATCATCAGCAATCCGCCCTCTTGCCATGAAATTGACCCGTGTGCTGTTTGTCGCCTCACAACTGGCTCTCGCGCTGACGCACGGGACACCTGCGTTCGCCGCAAACGAACCAACGACGATCGGCGCAGACACGTACCTCGCCGCCCCCAGCCCGGTACTCACGGCTGACGTCACGCGTGATGCGTTCGTTACCGGGTTCTCCACTCGCACCGAAACAGCTATCGCCGGCGATCTTCATCTGGCCGGCTTTAGCGTAGATGCCAACGGTCCGGTTGACGGTGACCTCTATGCGGTAGGTGCAGACATCACAATTGCCTCTGCCATAAATGAAGACGCAACAATCGCCGGATTCTCTGTCCTGCTGGAGTCGCAGGCCGCAGTCAGAGGTAACCTTCGCCTTGCTGCGGGCACCGCAACAGTCAATAGCCCGGTTATCGGCAGCCTGGTCGCGACCGCCGGTGAGTTGCGGCTAAATTCGCACATCAAGGGCGATGTGCTTCTGGCCAGCGCCCAGATCCGTTTTGGCCCCGAGGCAAAGATAGACGGCTATCTCGACTATGCGGCGCCCGACGAACTCGTCATACCATCTTCGGTCATCAACCCGGACCGGGTGCGGTACTCGCCAGTCGCTGCCAGCGACTTCGGTGAGCTTGGCCGAACAATAGATGAGTCGGCCTCCGCTCTATGGCCGTCGCTCCTGACTATGGCATCAGGCTTTGCCGTTACGCTGATCTTTCTGATGCTGGTCGCCGCGCTATTCATTGCGTTCGCTCCTGCGATGGTGAGTCGCCTGAGACGACGCGCGCAATCGGGTCTCGGCAAATCCGTGTTACTTGGATTTTTGGGCTTGTCCACCCTGGTCGGCCTGATTCCGGTCAGTATTATCACGCTTGTCGGGATTCCCCTGATTCCGTTGGTACTGCTAGCCATCGCACTGGCCTGGATGCTTGGCTACTTGCTTGGTCTGTACTCGTTGGCGATGCGCGTTGCCGAGGCATTCCGCGGGCAACCCGAATCGCCCGCCGGAAAGTTACTGACGCTGGCAGTCGGCCTGCTACTTGCTGCGTTGATCAACTTCATCCCGATCGCCGGCTGGCTGATAAATCTTGCTGTGGTCTTTCTCGGGCTCGGCGCGATTTCTTGGGATCTATGTCTGCGCCTGATTCGACAAGGAAGCGGTGACGATGAATAACTTCGCGCGTAATACCGTCTATCTGCTAGCCACCGTGTTATTCGCACTGGCAATACCGCTGTTTGCCACTCAATCAACTGCAGCCACCCTGACGATTGTGTATAGCGGGCCGCTCAGGGGGGAACTCGAACCGTGTGGATGCACGATCGACACGGATCTTGGCGGCATCCGTCGACTGGCCACCGCCATTGACGCGCTCAGAAGCAAAGACCCGGCATTAGTGTTGATCAGTACCGGCGGACTACTCGCAACGACTCAGCCCGCACACGAAGTAACCAACCGGTTCATCCTGAAAGGCCTGGCAGCACTCGACTATGACGCGATCGGCTTGAGATGGGCCGATCTGATCTACGGCACCGGCCCATTATCCGCAGACGGACTCCCGTGGGTGGCAAGCAACTGGCAAGCCGCTCAGCCCGATTTTTCCGTCGAACCGAACCGACTAATCGAGCGCGACGGACAGCGAATAGCCTTCCTGCAATGGCTGACGAGTGATGAGTCACCACATCAAGGCCAGCCACTCGCCCAGCAACCGGTGCACAGAGACATCAGCAGGCTTGAATATCGCCTTCGGGAACTCAAGAGCCAATCGGTCCTGACTATCCTTGGTGTTACGGGCGACGTGCGGGCCATTCAGCACCTGACGCCAGGGTTGGTGGATATTCTGTTGCTTGGCAGCCCGGATGAGCAAGTCGCAAACCCTGAACATCATGACAACACCATCACCCTTAAAGCCGGCACCCGCGGCCAACGACTTGGATTGCTGAAACTGGTTAGCGACCTGGCAAATACCTGGTCGGTTCAGTCTCACAAAGTCATCACCCTCGATGAATCCGTCACCGATGCCAGGCGCCTGGATTCCTGGTACGCGCAATATGAGCGCGAGCTGGTCAAAGACTACCGAGAGAGAGCGCGCCGGGCAAAAGAAAATCGGGCCGAAGGTGGCTATGCCGGCGATGCAGTCTGCGAGGTCTGTCATGCCAAACAAAAAGCCCGATGGCTGCAAACCGACCACGGCCATGCATTTCAGTCTTTAACCAAAGTCTCAAAGCAGTTTGATGCCAATTGTATTGGCTGCCATGTTGTGGGCTTCGGCAAGCCAGGAGGCTTCTATTCAGCACAGGCCAAACCGGACTTACGAAATGTCGGGTGTGAAGCCTGCCACGGCCCCGCCAAAGACCATCAACGGCACGGTGGCACCAAGCCGCTGGAACCAGTCACCAATGCGGTGTGCCGAAAATGCCATAACGCCGAGCATAGCCCGACGTTCGATCCGGATGCCTATCGGGCTCGAATCATTCATTGGCCGCCACCAGAATCACCTCAAAAATAAGGCTCTGCCTGTCATGCTCTGAGCCGGGCGAAGTGAGCATGCCTGCCGTCTTTAGGGCCAGATTCCCCGCTGCAGAGTAACTCGCGCCAGATGTTCGATCCCGGCGACCAAGGCGGCTACCCGGATATCCGGCCCGAGCCCTTCTTGCTCATTCAGTTCTGCCTTAAGTTGCTGCCAACGGGCATACACCCGGTCAACCGTTGTATTCATCGATTCGCGCAGCCGATCATTGACTTCGGATTCAGGCCAGTGTTCATTAGCCAGGTTTTGCATCCATTCAAAATAGCTGACTGTGACACCGCCGACATTTGCCAGGATGTCCGGCAGCACCACAATGGATTTTTCATGAAGGATTGCATCGGCCTCCGGGGTTACCGGGCCATTGGCAGCTTCGACCACCAGCAAAGCGGAAACCCGATGGGCGTTGCTCTTGTTGATCGCGGCGCCTAAGGCCGCCGGAATCAGAATGTCACAATCGAGCGCAAGCAGATCTTCATTGCTAATGGTTTCCGTTCCTGGCGCCCCGACCACCGAGCCGGTAGCCGACTTATGGGTATGAACAGCAGCCAGGTCCAGACCATGTTCGCTTACGATACCGGCAACCGAGTCACTGACCGCCACAACAGTGGCGCCAGCCTGTTCGAACAGACCGGCCGCAACCGCACCGACATTACCAAAGCCCTGAATCACAACCCGGGCATTCTTGATCGATTGCAAGCCCTGAACGCTATGACGCTCAAGAAACCGTTCAGCGGCATACAAACATCCGCGGGCCGTGGCCTCCCGACGTCCCCGCGAACCGCCAAGCTCCAATGGCTTGCCGGTCACCACAGCGCGATTGTTCTGGCGCGGATGAAACATGTGGTACGTATCGTAGACCAACGCCATGATGCTCTCGTCGGTATACATATCGGGGGCCGGAATGTCGGTGTATGGGCCCAGGAGATCTCCGAGTTCGCTAACGAAGCGCCGGGTAATCCGACGAAGCTCACCTTCACTCAGTACTTTAGGATTACAGGCTACCCCACCTTTCGCTCCGCCAAACGGCAATTGCGCCAGCGCGCACTTCCATGTCATTAGTGACGCGAGCGACATGACTTCATCAGCGGTCACATGGGCGTGATAACGAATACCCCCTTTACCCGGCCCAAGGATGCGACTGTGCAACGCGCGGTAGCCGTGAAACGTCTGAACTGACCCGTCGTCCATCTCGACGGGGAAGCTAACCATCACAGTGCGATTCGGCGCCTTGAAAAAGTCGATCAAGCCGCTTTTGAGGCCTTTGACATGGCTTGCCGCCTGATCAAAACGGTCTTGTACGATTTTCAGGGGGTCCAGTTCTTCTGTCACGGTTTCAGTTCTACTAAATTCAACGCACAACGACCACCGAACAAACTGCATGCCGCACGACTTTGCTCGCCACCGAACCCAACAGATAATCAGCGAGACCTGGTTTGTGCGAGCCAATCACAATCAGATCAGCCTTTTCATCCAGCGCGGTGCTCAGGATCGCCTGGGATGGGTTTCCGTGAATTACTTTGATTTTCAGGCTGCCGCCCAAACCGTGCCGCTTCGCTAACGCTTCCAGTTGGGTCCGCGCCTCAACTACCGCGCCGGTCAGCAATTCAGTTGAAATGTGCGGAACAACATACCCTGGCACCTCGGGCAACACGGTTAGCAGCATTAGCTGGGCGTCGGCCCGGGTTGAAATCGACTTGACACTTGCCATCATCTGATCGACTCGGTCAATATGCCCCAGGTCAACCGGGATCAAAATGCTATTAAACATGGTTTCAGCCTCCTGGTTAGTCTGTTCAGTCTGAGGCAGAATGGCCTGGCCAGACTTGACGTGGATCAACGTGGCGCGATCAACGTTGGCTTTAGACTGCCTTTGAGGTCTAAGCCAGGTCCACCCCGGCATACGGAGCAAGTTCGGCCCCGACGATTCGCCTCAAGGTGTCACCGGCTACCCGCACGGGCTCTGAGAGTGTCGTACCTGCGTCCACTTGCCCGACTTCGACGGCGTACACCAACAAGCGACCCGGCATGCGCTTTAACAGACGGCCTAACTTCAGTGCCTCAGCCAGTCCGAGACCATGGCTTGAGCAGGCTGCGAGCCCGCGGGGATAAACAGCCGAGTCTCCTTCCAAATAATGAATGGTGCCGGCGATAGCGCCCGATTGTGCTGCATCGATCACAACAGCCAGATCGGTGTCTTCCCATGCGCTGATAATCGCCAGCGCGTCGTCGACACCGTCAACCAGCGTCACGCTCTGGTTGTCATGCCCATTGTTTCGCAAACCCTCTAGGACGTACTCACCTATGCCGTCATCGCCCCGATATCGGCTGCCAAGGCCGATCACAACCACCCGCTGATGGCATATCTCAGACTTACCGGAAACCAGGCGTTCTTCAGCGTCGTTGCACATTGAGATTCAGAAAATGCGTCGCGCAGGATATGCACGGATCATAGTTGCGAACCGTCTGCTCACACAGGTGTTGCAACTCACGCTCGGGCAGCGAGAGGTTTCGTTCAACCACATCGCGTAAGTCCTGCTCAATCGTTGGTTGATTTTGGGATGTCGGGGGAACGATTCGGGCCAGGTTGATCTGGCCGTCATCGGCCAGATCGTAACGGTGAAACAAGATGCCGCGCGGGGCCTCGGTACACCAAAAGCCGCTTGCTGCCTTGATATCAACATCTACTGACGCAGCCTCCGGCCGTTCATAACGATCGATCAGACGAAGCGCCTCTTCGCAGGCATACAAAACCTCTATCGCGCGAATCAGGATGCTCTTAAATGGGTTACAACACGGCGTGTTCAGCCCCAGTTCATTGACAAACTCGCCGGCAACCGACCCAAGTTGCGACTGATTCAGATTGAATCGAGCCATAGGACCGACGAAATAAGCCCCACGCCCCCGGATTCTCGAATGCAGCGCAGTCGAGTGGGCAACCTGAATTTCCTCGAAGTAATCTTCATAGTCACTTGCCTGGATATTCAAGCCTGCACTGGAAACAATACGCCCTTCATTCATCGGGTATTCATCGTCATGCTGCATGGCGACGAACTCATAATTCTGCTCGAGATCGGGAAAGTCAAACCGAGCAGCCCAGCGAATCGTTTCGATCGCCGCATCACGCGCCCTGAGCATCGGTTCGCGCAGGCCACGAATTTCCGCGACGGCGGGCGCTTTATAGAAGCCCCCTACCTTAATATTGATAGGATGAATCTCGCGCCCCCCCAGGACCCGAATGAGCAGATTACCGGCTTTCTTTAGTTGCAGGCCACGCGTAACCACCTCGGGGTAGTCTTTGGCCATCTCTAGCGAGCCCTCGTAGCCAAGGAAATCAGGCGCATGGAGCATGTAGATATGCAAGACATGACTCTCGATCCATTCCCCGCAATACAGCAGACGGCGCAGATCACGCGTCGGACCGTTGACCTCAACGCCTAACGCATCCTCAAGTGCATGAACAGCGCTCATTTGATAAGCGACCGGGCAGATTCCGCAGATACGGGCAACGATATCAGGCACCTCCTCAAAGTGGCGCCCTTGCAGGAATGCCTCAAAAAATCGAGGCGGCTCGAAAATCTCGAGCCGCACGTCTTCTACCGTTGTACCGTTGATATTGACGTGTAGGGCGCCTTCGCCTTCTACGCGAGCCAGGTAGTCAACTTTGATTGTCTTAACCGTCATGAGCATTGCCCTCATCGCGGAACGGTTCTGCCCAGGCGTTGAACGAATGGTAAGCCCGTTTAACCTCGTCAGCAGACACACCCAGTGTTAACCAGTGCTGTGCCATTGCGGACGTATTCGCCAGCTCCATCGGCCCGAAACAGCCGTAACACCCACGGTTGTAAGCGGGACATACCGCCCCGCAACCGGCGTGGGTCACCGGACCAAGACACGGTGTTCCATGCGCGACCATCACGCACGGGTTGCCCCGCTGCTTGCACTCAATACAAACACTGTAACCAGGCGTGTTGGGTGCCCGCTTATTCAGGAAAGCCGATATCACCTCCAGCAATTGCTGCTTGTTGACCGGGCAACCCCGAAGCTCGAAATCAACAGCAACATGCTCTGAAATTGGCGTCGAAGATCCGAGCGTTTGAATATAGTCCGGGCGGGCATAGACCGCGCGGACAAAGTCGTTCACATTCTTGAAGTTACGCAATGCCTGTATCCCCCCGGCGGTCGCACACGCTCCAATCGTGATCAGCGTGCGGGAACAGTCTCTTACCTGTTGAATGCGTTCGCGATCAAGCGCGGTCGTGATTGACCCCTCCACCAATGACACGTCATACGGCCCTTCCACCGTCGCTCGCGTAGCCTCCAGGAAATAGGCAATCTCGACGGCCTCGGCGACCGCCAATAGCTCGTCCTCGCAATCCAACAGACTTAACTGGCAACCGTCACAAGAAGCGAACTTCCAGACGGCCAGCTTGGGGCGCTCTCTCCTGGGCATCTCAGATCTCCCGAATATTCATCAGACGCTGAACCTGTCCGAACGGGAAGACCGGACCATCCCGACACACAAAATACGAACCAACCTGACAGTGACCGCACTGTCCGACCGCACATTTCATATTGCGTTCCATCGAAACAAAAATCTGCGATTGCTGAATACCGGCGTCGAGTAAGGCAGCGCAGGTCAGGCGAATCATGATCTCCGGACCGCAGATCATCACGGTAGTCTTTGACAAGTCGGTGCTGACTCTGGACAACTGCTGAGTCACAACCCCGACGTCCCCCGTCCAGGACGCGTCCGCCCGGTCGACGGTTACCCGCACCTGCAAATCCGGGCGCCGACGCCAGACCTCCAGCTCCCCCCGGTACAACAAGTCTTCGGGACTACGTGCGCCATACAACAAGGCAATCTCGCGGTACTGGTTACGGTGACCCAGGACCTGATACAACAGCGGGCGCAACGGCGCCAGACCAATACCGCCAGCAATGATCAGCAGATCGCCTCCGACTGCCTGATCCGCCGGCCAGGCCGTCCCGAACGGGCCGCGCACGCCGACCTGTTCATCCTGCGCGAGCCGAGTCAGGGCAAGACTGACCGGGCCGACCGCTCGCACAGTGTGCTCCAGAAATTCTGTCTGTGAGGCGTCTCCACTCATGCTGACGGGCACCTCGCCAACGCCAAACGCGTACAGCATATTGAACTGCCCCGGCTGGAATGGCTGAACTTTCGTCTCATCGCCGGGTCGCGCCAACCTTAACGTCACAACATCATCGGTTTCACGGATACAGTCGATCACTTTGAGAAAGTCAGGCTTCACGGCGAGCCACTCTGACTGAACAAATCGGCACTTTGTAGCCGGGCCGAATGGAGGCGCTGAGCAAGAGGTCCGATAAACCGCTTCATCATTTCATATCCCAAATGATGATCGGCCTCGCATTTTTGACGTAAACATTGCGCATCAAAAGCGATCGCCTGAGTCGATGCAACCGTGCGGGCATCATAGCCCCAGCGATAAGGCGGTAGCAACCACGAGACCCCAAGCAGATCACCGCTTTTCAGTGATATGAAGGTCACCGGCCCTCTCCCCGGGGCAAACATCTCCAACGCGACATGACCACGACGAATCAAATAGAAAAAGCGGGCCTCTCCCCCTTCCCGAAAAACATATTCACCCGCGTCGAAACTGACATTGCGAGCACATCCGGCGATTGCCTCGACTATGTAATCATCGAGCCCCTGTGTAAAGAGATGCTCCCGTAGCAGATCTGGAATCTCCTTCATCTTTTCGCCTCGTTCATGGCCCGATCCGCCTGGAAAGCAGCAACCTCTTCGGTCAAATCGATCCCGACCGGACACCAGGTAATACAACGCCCACACCCCACGCAGCCTGACGAGTCAAACTGATCAATCCAGTTAGCGAGCTTGTGTGTGAGCCATTGCCGGTAACGCGACTTGCCCGACGCACGTACGCTGCCACCGTGCACATAAGAAAAGTCAGAGGTAAAACAGGAATCCCAATGACGCCAACGCTCTGCGTGGTTGCCGGGCAGATCAGAATTGTCGTGGAACGTTGTACAAAAACAGGTTGGGCAAACCATTGTGCAGTTGGCGCAACTAAGGCAACGCGTAGCAAGCTCGTCCCAGCGCGGATGCTCAGGATTATCCTGAAGCAACTCCTTGATTCCTCGGGTATCCATGGAGCGACCCATTTGCTGGCGAGCAGCCTCAAGAGCATGCCCAGCCGCCCGGTCATCCATTTCGACGGCAAGCCTGGTTTCCAACTGACTTAACAAGACCGCCCCCTGTTCGCTACCGATTTCGACCAGATACCTCAGCGGTCCATCGTCGATCAGTTCGGTCAGAGCCAGGTCAAACCCCTCGGTGACTTTAGGCCCGGTTGCCATTGACTCACAAAAACACGTCGCTGCGGCCTGACCGCAATTGACTGCGATAACAATTGACTGCTCTCGCCGATGGCGATAATCGGGATCGCGATATTCATCGGAAAGAAAAACCTTATCCTGAATCTCCATCGCGTGAAGCTCGCAACTGCGTACGCCCAGAAACGCGAAGCTTTCGGTCAACTCCGGCTCATCTACAAGTGTTACCTGCCCATTGATCCGGTTCGCCTGCCACAACCGCGTTTTTTTGGGGTAGAGGAATTTTTTCCAGCTATCGGGCCCCACTGAATAAGCAAACAGTGCCTGATCGTCCCGGCGCACCAGGCGGTAACTGCCACCGTCCTGACGATCACTCCAGCCCACAGGCAAGTCGGCTGCGCTAGTCAAATCCTGGTAGGTCATCACGCCATCGGTAATCGTTGGACCAACAACGCGGCGGCCAGCAGCCCGCAAGACCTGGATTAACCGGTCAATCTGGTCTGCCTGAATAATCGCTGTCTTGGTGGGGTCCATTGCAAACAAGACTACCGCCGACGGTCTCAATTTGCTCGTCAATTGTGGCGCTGGCTTGCCGAACTTTGACCCACGTCAACGGAATAACCGGTTTGGCGCCGGCTTCCTACCCAAGCCGCGCTCGCAACTCTGACAGATTTGCGCAACCAAGATTGGCGAGATTCGATTTCAGATCGGCGATCAGAATCTCGGCCGCGTGATCGCCGCCTTGCTCACCCAGTGCCGCAACCGCATACATGAATGCGCGCCCCAGCAGAACAAAATCGGCGCCAAGCGCTATCGCACGGCAAATGTCCAGGCCTCCCCGAACCCCGCTGTCGAATACCACCGGTGTTTGCCCGCCCAGTGCGTCTACTATCGGGGGTAATGCCTCGATCGAGCCCGGTGCACCGTCGAACTGGCGCGCGCCGTGATTGGAAACGATCACCCCATCGGCCCCCGCCGCCACACTTTGCACCGCATCCTGTGGGTGCAAGACGCCTTTGACAAGCAGAGTTCCCGGCCATTCTGCCCGCGTCTGCTCAAGATAATCCCAATCCAGAGTCCCCATATTCTGATTCATGTACTGCCCGATCTGGGCAATATCGGTCGTATTCACATACTTCTCTAGGGTGCGAAACCGTGGCAAGCCGTGCGACAAGGTCGCGATTGACCAGGCCGGCCTGATCGCCGCCCGAAAATAGGTCTTGATTGTCTGGCGCGGGGGAACCGATACCTCGGCACGGGTTTGTCGTTCGCGTCTACTGTTTGCAGGCGTATCTGCGGTAACCATCAATGTCGTAAACCCGGCATCGCGGGCACGATTGAGGATGTCCCGGCGCATTCCCGGGTCATTGGGCGGATACAACTGAAACCAGCCCATACCATCGGCGATCGGACCAATTGTCTCGGGTGTTTCGGTGGCAACCGTACTCAGTCCGTAGGGCATCCGGTAGCGGGCCGCGGTGCGGGCTAGAATCTTTTCGGCTTTTGGCCACATCAGGCCCGTGAGCCCGACCGGCGCAACGCCAAACGGCACGTCATAGCGCACGCCAAACAACTCAGTAGAGATATCCGGCGTCAACTGGCCCTTCATAAATTGCGGCAGCAGACTGATCCGGCTCAATGCTTCAGCATTTCGCCGCAACGACTGCTCCATACCGGTCCCGCTATCAAGATACTCCCAGGCGAAAAACGGAATCCGCCGCTTTGCGCGCGCGGCCAGATCCGCTATCGACGGATAGCGGTTCATTAGATCTTGATTCATGGCGTGGCTTACCGATGTTGTCTCGAAGGCGCTATTCTGCCCTTATCGCGTGACGGGATATAAAACCCGTCAGTCACACGAGGAAGACACTAACTGTATGACGACGGCACTGAGACTCGACAAAGAAGCGGACCGCCGGTTTTTAGAAAACACCATCAGGCCAGATCAATCACCCGGACAACCGCTTAAGCAATGACCCGAACGCCTCAACAGCCAATTGCATATCATCGCTGGTCGAACTTTCAAGGGGATTGTGGCTGATACCGGCGTTTTCGCCCCGTACAAACAACATCGCCTGCGGCATAACCTCATGCAGTTTCATCGCATCATGGCCAGCGCCGCTAGGCATACGGAATACCGGCAAGCCCATCCCCTCAATCGCTTTCTGCCAATGGTTCTGCCATTCGGGGGCACAAGGAGCCGCCGCCGCACGCATCGATTCTTGCAGCACAAAATCCACGCCCCGGCGCTGGCATATTTCCTGCAGCGAAGTCTTGGCGTCGTCCACGCAGGCGTCCCGCACGGCATCGCTGGTCGCACGGATGTCGAGACTAAAACGGCAAGCTCCGGGAATGACGTTTATGGAGCCATTCGGCACTTCGAGCATCCCAACCGTCGCGACCAGATCCGGAACCGCCTTACCGCGGCTTTCAACCGAAAGCAGGAACTCGGCGGCGGCGGCGGCGGCATCACGGCGACTATTCATCGGCGTCGTACCGGCATGACTTGCCATGCCGGTGATCTGACCCACAAAGCGGGTGCCGCCGTTAATTGAAGTCACGACCCCGAGTGGCAAGCCCATCTCATTCAGTACCGGCCCTTGTTCAATGTGCAATTCGACAAAGCCCAGATATCGAGTCGGGTCGCGCTTGATATTGGGAATATCGTCGATATCCAAGCCGGCGTGCTCCATCGCCTCCCGCATACTGACTCCGTCAGCATCGGTCTGTTCCAGCCAGGACGGATCGAAATGACCGGTCAGCGCGCCCGAACCAAGGAAAGTCGCCTTGAACCGCTGCCCCTCCTCTTCGGCAAAGCCAACCACTTCAATGCCGAACGGCAAGCGACGGCCCTGCCGATGTAAGGCCTGAACACAAGCCATCGGCACGAATATTCCCAGTCGGCCATCGTATTTTCCGCCGTTGCGCACCGTATCGTAGTGGCTACCCGTCAGCAGGCGCCGGGCCTGTGGATCATCGCCATGGTAGATCCCGACAACATTGCCTACCGCGTCCGTCTCGACAGAATCAAACCCGCAGTCCTCGCGCATCCATTCAGTCAAACGCTGCGCGCAGGCCCGGTGCGCGTCGGTCAGATAGGTCACTGTTAACTGACCCGTGTCTTGATAACCCGTATCGGTATGCTCGGCCAGGGTTTCGGCCCAGTCCCAGACAACATTCCCCTGAACCGGGTGGGCATCGAATTTGTCGTTGAGACGAAGTTCGGCAATCCGGTGAATGTTGCGCAAGGCCTCTGCACGCTCAAAGTCCGGATGGTTAGCGAGACGCCTCTCCAGGGCAACGATGATCTGCTCCTTTGACAGTCCGCTACCACGCGGCCCAAGCACGGCGAGAACAAACGGAAAGCCAAACCGGGCGATATAGTCAGCATTGAGCGCCTTAAGCTGACGCAACTCGGCCGGCGTGCAAGCTGTCAGCCCAGCCTTACTCTGCTCGTGAGTTGACTCGCGGGTCAAGGCTATAGCCTCCATCGCCTGGCCGGCAAGCTCCGGGTGGGCCAGGATAAGCTGCGACTGTTCCTCAAATGAAGCGTCGCGCACAATCTGCACCAGGCACAGCTTCAGTTGGGCGAGTGATTGAAACGGTCGGGCACCTGCCGCTCGTTCAGCAATCCACGGTGAATGCTCATAAGCTCCGTCGAGCCATTGAATGAATTGGGCCGGTGTGGCCGAATTGAGTTGAACCAGGGTCAGCGCCATGCGGTCTACTCCCAGACGAAGGCGGTTGAAGCGTCAAAAGGATGCACTTCCCTCCAGTGGCGGGCAATATCGATACGCCGGGTCACCCAGACGCGGTCGTGTTTTTCGATATGGTCCAGAAAGCGCTGCAATGCCCGGAACCGGGCCGGCCGCCCAAGAATGCGGCAATGCATGCCGACACTCATCATGCTGGGCCGATCTGCCCCCTCAACATAATGCAAGTCGAAAGCGTCGCGCAGATAGGTGAAAAAATCATCCCCCTGCGTGAAACCCTGTGGCAGTCCGAAGCGCATGTCGTTGCAATCGAGCGTATACGGGACCACCAGGTTCGGCGCCAACCGGCCATCCGATTTGCGAACCTGCAACCAGAATGGCAACTCGTCACCATAGTAGTCACTGTCGTATTCAAATCCACCAAAGTCAGCAACCAGCCGGCGGGTATTTGGACTGTCCCGACCGGTATACCATCCCAAAGGCCGGTCGCCGGTCAGTTTTTCGATTGCGGCCATCCCCAGCCTCATATGCTCACGCTCGGTCGGCTCATCCACCTCCTGGTAGTTAATCCAGCGCCAGCCATGACAGGCGATCTCGTGGCCAAGCTCCATAAACGCAGCCGTTACTTCCGGACTACGTTGCAACGCCATGCCAACGCCGAATACTGTCAACGGTAACTGACGTTGTTCGAATTCTCGCAGGATTCGCCAGACACCTACCCGAGAGCCATACTCATAAATAGACTCCATACTCAAGTGCCTGTCAGGGAATGCGGGAGGGCTTGCCATCTCAGAAAGAAACTGCTCGCTACCCGGATCGCCATGCAAAACAGAGTTTTCGCCGCCTTCTTCGAAATTCAGCACGAACTGGACCGCTACCCGGGCCTTGCCCGGCCAGTGCGCATCAGGCGCCAATTGGCCGTAACCTGAAAGATCGCGCGGATAGGAATTTGCTGTCATAAACTGAGGCCCATCAGGAGTCACCGTCTCAGGATTCTACCCATGCCCAGCCAGGCCCGGGGAATGCGGCCTCTTCAAAACCGCTGGCACACTCACCTCTGAGCCATTCTTTGAGCCACCTTGCAGCCCGCCTTACCGTGTAGCGCACCAAGTATGAGCGCGGAGCCTGAGTAACCGTTGCAGATCCCCAGGCAGATGGGACAATAAGCCAGCACAATGGCAGCAAGAACCTCTTATGGACATTCGATGACCGCAAACGACAAACTTGACCAATGGATCGACGTTCACTTCGACGAGCAGGTGCAATTCCTGCAAGACCTGATTCGAGTCCCGACTGATTCCCCTCCGGGCAATACCGCGCCACATGCCGATCGAACCGTCGAATTGTTGAGCCAGATGGGCATCGAAGCCGAACAACATCCCGTTCCCGAAGAGGACGTCAGATCCTACGGGATGCAATCCATCACCAATCTGATCGTTCGCCGCCACTACGGTCCGGGCACGACGATCGCCCTGAATGCCCATGGCGACGTGGTCCCGCCAGGAGAAGGCTGGCAACACGACCCCTACGGGGGTGAGATAGAAAACGGTAAGCTGTATGGTCGGGCTGCTGCGGTCAGCAAAAGCGATTTTTCTACCTATACCTTTGCCGTACGGGCGCTTGAAGCCAGCGGGTCGAACCTGACCGGGGCTGTCGAATTGCATTTCACCTACGACGAGGAATCTGGCGGAGAACTCGGCCCGGCCAGACTGCTCAACCTTAATCTCACAAAGCCGGACCTACTGATTGCAGCCGGTTTTGGTTATCAAGTCATCACCGCCCACAATGGTTGCCTGCAAATGGCTGTTACCGTGCACGGCACGATGGCCCACGCCGCCATTCCCGAGACGGGTGTCGATGCGCTCCGCATTGCCAATGAAATGTTGACCGAGTTGTACGCCCAGAACGAGCGATACCAATCCATCAGATCTGCGGTTAAGGGAATCACTCATCCTTATTTGAACATCGGCTTAATCGAGGGCGGAACGAATACTAATGTTGTCCCGGGCAAAGTAACGTTTAAACTGGACCGGCGCATGATTCCCGAAGAAGACCCGGCGTCTGTAGAGGCCGATATCCGGCGGATCATCGATCAAGTCGCCACCAGACACCCTGACGCCTCGGTTGAAATCAAGCGCTTGCTGCGCGCTAATTCGCTGACCCCGCTCGAAGGCAACAAGCCACTGATTGATGCCCTCCAAAAACACGGTGCAATAGTCTTTGGTGAACCGATTGAAACCACCGGCACGCCGTTGTATACCGACGTTCGAATTTACGGCGAACACGGTATTCCGGCGGTCATCTATGGCGCCGGCCCGCGCACCGTCCTGGAGTCAAATGCCAAAAGGGCTGACGAACATATCGTGCTGGAAGATCTGCGGCGAGCCACCAAAGTGATAGCACGGAGCCTCCATGAATTATTGACTTGAGTGACTGCCTGAAACAGCTCTCCGGGCGAGCCTGGATGGCCGCCCTCTAACGCTTGTATTTTACAAACGGCGTCTGTTGCGCAACCCGGTCATAGAGCTTTCGGGCGGTCTTGTTGGATGAGGTCGTCAGCCAGTAAGTCTGCGACGCCCCATGCTTGTCAGCCTCAGCATAGACGGCCTCAATAAGTGCATGTCCGACACCTTCGCCGCGCACACTCAGCGCACAAAAAAGGTCTTGCATATAGCAACGCGGCCCCCAATCAGAAGTTGATCGCAGAAAGTAATAATGACTAAAGCCGACCAGCATGCCTTTCTTGTCTGCCACAAAGCCATACGGCTGGCCGCTCTGGCCATGTAAGTCGCCCCAAACACGCGCGGTCGTTCGGTCTTCGACTGCTCTTTCGTAAAAGGCGTTGTAACCCCGCCAGAGTGTCAGCCAGCCCTGCTCGTCCGACTCTTTCATTCGCCTGATAACGACGTTGGTCATTCCTCTAGTCCCATTGTTCCTGAAGGCACGGACACTGTAGATGACGAATAACAGTCAGGCAACCGCTTCAAAGACGCAATTGCCACCCACCGAGGCGCGCACCAAGCGCGAAGACAGGGGCGCATGCTTATGCAAAGCCGGGTGAAGTCCTTACTCAGCCGTCAGGCCCTGGCTGCTCAGTGAGCGCAGAAAAGCAACCAGGTCGGCCAACTCAGCTGCATCAAGGCTCAGTGGGCGCAAGAGACGCGCGCCATCGGCATGCAGTCGATCCAGATCAATATTATTGTAGTGTTTCACGACCTCCTCCAGCGTGTTGAGGCTGCCGTTATGCATATAAGGCGCAGTATGAGTGAGCTGGCGCAGGCTTGGCACCTTGAACTCGCCGAAGTGTCGGTGATCAATGTAGATATGGCGAGTCAGGAGTGCGCGCGAATCAGTTTCAACTGCATCATTGAACAAGCCAAGACGGTTCAGCTCATTGTTCATCAACGTCTTCAATCCGGAGTGGCGCCCGGCATCAACCCCGCCAGGGATAAAAAACGGGATGCCGATGTCAGCGAATTCGCCGTTGGAGAACCGCGCGCCACTGTGACAGCTGGTACAACCAGCTTCACCGGCAAACAGACGCAGACCGCGCTGCGCGTCGATTGGATAGCTCGCAGCTGCATTGGTATCGCCGGCGGTCAGGGCATCTCGAAAATCGTCGAACGCTGTGCGCGGCGACACAAGCGTCGCACCATAGGCAGCCAGGGCTTTGGCAATATCGATTGCGAGCCGCTTGTTGTCTGCCGGTAACCCCACTCCAAACACCTGGCGGTATTGCACTGTCCAGGCCGGCACCGACCGTACTGTGGAGGCGAGAGAGGCCAGGCTATGCCCCATTTCCCGTTTGTCCAGCATCGGTTCAAGACTGGCCCACCACAACGAATCATGACCACCGTCCCAGCCGAGCCAGCGCAATTGTCCCGAATCTAACAAGGTTGGCGTATTACGCACCCCGGGCGCAAGGCCAACCGCCACCGCCCGGCCGTCCTGAAAAGCAAGATCCGGGCGGTGACAGCTCGCGCACGAGCGCTTGCCGTCACGAGACAACCGCGTATCGCCAAACAACGCCCGGCCAAATTCAATAGCCAGTGCCTGACCCTCTACCCGGTTCGACGCATCGCGCTTAACCGGTGGAGGCCAGGGACCCATTGCGTCGATCTGTGCCCGCTCGGATGCGGTGAACTCGAGCACGCCGCTGTCTGCCGGGCCGGCCGCCAGGGCCAGCTCCCCGACGAAAGACCCGGCAACTGAAAACAGGCAAACGAGAACGGCCAGCCCAACTCGCAAGAGCAACGCCGGTGCTTCCGAGTTACTCACGTCCGCGAAGCCCATCGTTTGCCGCTCAACGTAAACTGATGTCGTGGGTCAGCAAGACGGGCGAGCGTGACTTATGCCCTGGCACTTCCAGTGTAAAAGCAAGCCGCCACGGACCACTCATATGCCAAACCATGCCCTGAACTCGCCACCTCCCCTCGCCAAGGCGGTGAATCGAGGGTCGGTAATTCATGCCATGACGGTGAATGGGCATCGTTGCATCGACCGAGACCAAAGTCGCGTCGCGCGGACAAACGGCCAGCTCCAGTTCAAACGGCTCTCCCACGTTGATCTCACTCGGCACGGACTGCCAGCGTACCCGAACCTGCTCAGTCTTGACGAGATGCGCCAGGCCGGCCTCATCGCTACACGTGTCGCCCGCGCCGGCAAGACTGGAAAAAGCGGCCAGCAGAAACAACGGCATCACAGACAACCTATTGATACCAAATCGAATGTCGGCAGACCTGTTCAATGACCTAGTGTGATGACATCATTTTGGCAAAGAGCTCCTCGCCATTACGGTGCGCTATGCGCTCCGCAACTTCGGGCGGCAGATCGGCAAGCCAGGCGCGCGACCAGTCAGCATGCTCTTGCACGTAGTACCAGCGCTCCGGGGTAAACGTATCGGTGCCAATCATGAAGCGATCGGGAAACTCGATAAAAACCTTCCTCCAGGCTGGATCCACTTTGCCGTCAACGCTGTGATCACTACGAAAAGCCAGGTCCGCCCAGAGATTCTTATGCTTGCGCAACATCCGGGCAACCTCGGCCGGGGAATCAAAACCGGAATGCGCCCAGAGAATTCTGGCATCAGGATCCTGAGCGAACTGTCTTTCAATGGCGTCGGCATCCGAATGCGAATGTAAATACAGGCCATATTCCCGGGCCAGCTCCACCATTCGCCGCATCACCGGAAGATCGGCATCAGCGCCGTAAACGTGGTACTCGCCAATGGCGACATATTTGTGTTTGGCCAGACGGGCCTCCACATGGCCAATCACGCTCTCGTCGCGCAGCCACGAACCAGTTTCGCCACGCTTGCGGTAGGGGCGCAACGACGGCACGATCAGGTCGGGAGCTTCCGCATACAGCATCTGGGTACCGTTATCACTACTACTCGACACCATTGCGTATTTCAATCCGGCTTTACGCAACAGCGCGACCGCATCTCTGGGCGGCAAATTCTCCCAGGCATCGTGACTGTAGTGCAGATGAGCATCGAATAAGGGCATAGGCCGCTGCTCGGCAGCAGCCGACACCGCAACCAAAGTCAACGCAGTCGATACAAACAAGACCAACGCGGCCAGCTTGACCGACTTGAACCCGGTGTTTCTAGTAGAAGATCTCATGGCGTTATCCGGTGAATAGACGATAATCCGCAGCAAGGAGAAAGAAGTGACGCGCTGCGGTTAAGTGTAATCCAACCCGATCTCATCATGGCTTAAGCCCTTCAAACAAGCGTCGCACCCGCCCTGACGTGAAACCGCCTGCACAGCGAAACCGTAGATGGTCCTGAGTCAGAAGCCTTGCGCGAGTCTCTGGCGCGTCGCGAAAGCCGCCATCGGTCACGATCCCCGCAACACCACGGACCATCATGCGGGTAACGAGTATTGACCCTGCTGACCCTGCCCGCGTATCTTTGCGACTATCCATAACCATGACGTAGCCTGCTGGGCATTGTTCAACCGCCACTCGCTGCGGATGCAGCGGGTCCTGAAAGACAGACAACGGATTCAGGTCTTCACGCGCCGGGATATACCGCAACGTGCAGGCTTGCCCAACCATGGTTTGGTCTTTGGCGGATAACGGCTCCGCCCCCTGAATAGACTGGTTGCGCAAGCCGCGCTTGAACAGCGCGGTACACAAAGTGGCGTGCTTACTTGTGACAACTGAACTCGTGTCGCTGTACTTAACACACCGGTCATCGCACACCGGTCATCGGCAATGCTCTCCAAACGATGGTCAAGAATGATCGATCGAGTCATACTACCACTACGGCGAAGCCCGAATCTGTCGTCTTATGAATAGGATAGCTTTTTGAAACACGCAACCGTCAAGGAAACCGATCTGGCACTGGAGCTTACTGAAATTCCACGGGCGGGAAATACAAAGAATCCCAAACGCGAGAGCCTCACTCAACAAGTCGTCACTGCATTGCGGCGTCAGATACTCGAAGGCACGGTCAAACCAGGCGACCAACTCCCTACAGAACCAATGTTGATCAAGGCATTCGGCGTGAGCCGTACAGTCATTCGCGAAGCAATAGCCGCCCTGGGTGCCGACGGCCTGGTTCAATCCCGACATGGCGTGGGCGTGTTCGTCCTGGAGCCGGCAGCCAAAGGCGACGACCTTGATTTGTTCAAAGTCGACAACAATCGCATGTCTTCCGTCATTGAGGCGCTCGAATTACGAGCCGGAGTCGAAATCGAGGCTGCTGGTCTGGCTGCGCAGCGGCGGTCACCTGCGCAGGAAGCCAAGATTGCAGAAGCCTTTGAAGCACTACGCTCAGCGGTACAGCAGCAACAACCATCCGCCAAGGCGGACTTGCTGTTTCATAGTGCAATCGCCGAAGCCACTAACAACGTGTGCTTTCAGACGTTTCTGGAGTTTGTTGCCCAACAAACCATTCTTAGCGAAGAAAACATGGGCCATGGCGGCGACGCAGCCAAAGAGCTTCGGCAAACAACGAACTTTATTGAGGAACATCGCCAGATAATGACCGCTATTACCGAACAGAATTCGGAACTCGCCCGGGAGGCCATGCGCCAACACCTGGGAACCAGCCGCGAACGAATCAGCCGACTAAACCGGCAGCGGGCACAGAACCCCTAGCAATTCCCCGCCACACTACTGCAGCAAAGCTGGCAACCCTAGTGAGACTTGAGGAATAAACGTCACCAGCATCAGAGCAAAAAACATTGCCAGATAAAACGGCCATATTGATTTGACAGCTTGTTCAATAGGAATTTTCCCGATTGCGCACCCGACAAACAGACAAGTTCCAACGGGTGGCGTACATAGACCCAGACCCAGATTCATCAACAGCATAATGCCGAACTGAATCGGATCCATCCCAATAGAAGTCGCAACAGGCAGGAAAATAGGGGTGCAGATCAAAATCAGCGCCGCCATATCCATAATCATGCCCAGAACAAGCAATGCCACGTTCAGTAGCAACAAAATGACTATCGGGTTATCCGAAATAGACAGCGTTAACGCGGTAATCTGTTCCGGTACGCGATAAAGCGCCAACAAATAGGCAAAGAGACTCGCGCAGCCTATCAAGACCATAACCATCGCCGTGGTGCGGATCGATGTGGTCACGGCCGTCACAAAATCCCTGAAGCTGAGCGACCGATAGACCAGTGCTATCAGGATCAGCGCGTAAATCGTGCCAAACGCGCCGGACTCGGTCACGGTGAACACCCCCGAAAGAACACCTCCGACAATAATAACCGCGGTGATCAACCCGGGCACTGCGGCAACCGCCGCAACCACTACTGCCTTCCAGCCGGGAAACGCCTCGGACGGATAGTTGTGACGCACGGCAAGCAAATAGGCTGCAACAGCCAGGCACACACACATGATGATGCCCGGGACCACGCCGGCAAGAAACAACTGGGATATCGACAGACCGCCGCCAGCCGCCACTGCATAAATAATCATATTGTGACTCGGCGGAATAATGACTCCGGCAATTGACGACGTGACCGTCACGTTCACCGCGTAGTCACCGCGATAGCCCTTCTCTTTCATGACCGGAATGAGCAGCGAGCCCAATGCTGAAATATCCGCCACTGCTGACCCGGATATTCCGCCGAACAACATGCTGGACAACACATTCACAGCAGCCAAACCGCCGCGGACATGACCGACAAGCGTGGTCGCAAACCTTACCAGACGGGTGGCGATACCGCCGTGCAACATCAGCTCGCCGGCGAAGATGAAGAATGGAATTGCAAGCAACGAGAAAACAGAAACACCCGAAACAATGCGTTGAAATGCAATCAGAAGGGGGAGCTCTTCGTAGACGAATGCGGCGAGCGAAGCAATACCCATCGCAAACGCAACCGGGACTCCGGCCACAACACAGACGAAGAAAACAACCAGAAGCAGCGTCAGGCCCATTAATCGGTTTTGCCAGCAGTAAACAATGAAAGAACCCCCTGCCAGGCACGCAAACCGGCAAACAGGAACATCAGCGCGCCGCAGATCACGACCGGTATTGTGCGAATTCCTTCCGGAATATTCAGCATGGGAAGATTGGTAGACCAGCCGAACTGGACGAGCTTCCAGGACTGCGCCATCATCACGGCGCCAAAAACCGCTAGCGCCAGGTCGGAGACAATGCGAATTACGGCACGCGCGCCGGGTGGCATCAAGGCGACGAAACCCGTCACACCCAGGTGCCAGCCTTCTCGCACGCCCACCGCGGTCATCAGGAAGGTAATTAATACGACCAGCAGGAGTGCCAGCTGCTCAACCCAGGTCGGCGTCTGATTCAGGACGTAACGACCAAAAACCAACCATCCGAATATGGCCAGCAAGGTCACTAACGCAACCCCGCAGACGAAAACCACGGCTGCATTCAACCTGCTTAGCCATCGCTCCAGACGCGCACTGAAAGTCACCGACACGGCATGCAGTCGACGTATTCAGTAAAAACAACTCGCACCGCTCCTGGCAGTGCGAGTCGCTGACGGCGCCTCGCCATCATCTTACTTGGTCGCCTGAATCTTCTCGACCAAACCCTTAAGTTCAGGATTTTTGGCCAGAAATTGATCGTATACCGGCGCCATTGCCTTTTGAAACGATGCCTTGTCCGCAATTTGATTTACTTCAGTACCACCACTCTGTACTTTCTCCATACTCTTCTTTTCCCGCTCCACCCAAAGCGACCGCTGAAGATCTGCGCTTTCCCGGGCGGCTTTCTTGACCATTACTTTGTCTTCCGCAGACAAGCCGTCCCAGGTCATCTTGCTGATGCAAAGGCACTCAGGAATGATCAAATGCTCAGAAATTGAATAAAACTTGGCGGCCTCGAAATGACTGGTGGATTCATATGAAGGCGGGTTATTTTCAGCCCCGTCAATGACGCCTGTCTTCAAGGACTGAAACACCTCGGCAAAAGCCATTGGCGTCGCGTTCCCCCCCATAGCCTCAATCATGCCGACAAACAAATCGTTGTTCATGACTCGAACCTTCATGCCTTTAACGTCAGCCGGGCTGGTGATGGGTTTTTTGGAGTTATAGAACGAACGAGCGCCAGCGTCATACCAGGCAAGCGCGACAATACCCTTCTTGGCCATACCGGCTGAGATCTCCTCCCCGATCGGTCCATCCATCACCGTGTGCATATTCTCGACACCTTTGAAGATGAACGGCAACGAGACAACATTGGTTTCCGGAATCACTTGCCCCATCGGCCCCAGGCTGAATACCGCAAAGTCGATACCGCCAAGACGAATCTGCTCAATGGCATCGGGTTGCTTGCCAAGAACACCTGAGTGATAGGTTTTACCGGACAGCCGGCCCCCAGAACGCTCCTTGATCAGGCTTGTGAACTTCTCCATACCGTGAGACACGGGGTAATCTGTGACGTGAATATTCCACCCGCGCCATTCTTTCGCCTCGGCCTCTGCCGCTATTCCGCCCATCGACGCGACCCAGAACGCAACCGATGCTGTGGCAATACCGAGTGACTTCATTGACTGTAATTTCATTCCATCCTCCGCTAATTTGACCGAGCCTGTTTCGTAGGCGGCTGAGTCATAGTATGACTAGAATATTCACCGGTCAATTCATACGATGAAAGCATCGCCATAAATTTAAGAAAATGGACCTGCTATGAAATCAGCACTGTTTTACGAATATCCCTCGGTAGAAGGCGACGTGTTCGGGCACGGGAGTCGCGAGCGCATTGCAGCCATCACCGACCTCTACCCTCATGTGGTCACAGCCGGCAATTTCGACCAACATACAACCGCCCTGGCGGAGGTTGAAGTTATCTTCGCCACCTGGGGTATGTTTCGGTTCGATGAACAACATTTCAAAGCGATGCCACGCCTGCGAGCGGTTTTCTATGCCGCCGGCAATGTCAAAGCTTTCGCTGAACCACTTATTGACCGGGGGGTCCTGCTGGTAAGCGCATGGCAAGCCAACGCCATACCGGTTGCTGAAATGTGCTTGGCGCAAATCTTGTTGTCCTTACGCGGATATTTCCGCGCCACCAGACAGTACCGGGTCCAGAAGTCATTTGCGGCCAAACAATTTGCCCGACCCGGCGTTCAGGACGCAACCGTCGCCATGATCGGGATGGGCAAGATCGGAACACGCCTGACCCAGCTACTGCAAGACTACCCACTCAGAGTCATCGCGTTTGACCCCTATTTGTCCGCGGAACAGGCCGCGACTCTAAACGTTGAATTGGTCAGCCTCGAACAGGTATTCGGTGATGCAATGGTGGTCTGTAATCACATTCCGGACCTGCCCACCACCCGCGGCGTACTGAATCGAAGCCACTTCGCCGTCATGCCGGAAGGCGCAACCTTCATCAATACTGGACGTGGCGCTCAAGTAATCGAACGGGACCTGATTGAGGTACTGACCAACCGCCCGGATCTGACGGCCTTACTGGATGTCACCTGGCCAGAACCACCGGCCGCCGAATCACCGCTATGGCAACTCCCGAACGTCGTGATCAGCCCGCATATCGGCGGCACCACCGGCAACGAAGTTGTCCGGCTGATCGAACTTGTTGTGACTGAATTTGAGGCCTGGCAAGCTGACAAACCGCTAACCCATCAGGTGACTTCGAAAATCCTGGCGACAATGGGATAGCTCGTCGCTGAGTACCAAGTCATGTGGGTATCGGTATCAAGGCCATAGACCAGGAACCGTTCTTCGATAAGCATGCGGTCCAAGCACACAGGCCAGCCGGCTCGAGGTCTTGTTCGAGCGGAACGAGGCACGAATTGAATTTATCGCCAGTGGGACATCAGGTTATTCCTTGATACTTATCAATCCGCCTCGGCCCCGCCACAGTGAGAATCTGCGTTGAGAGGAGTTAGTTCGTACAAACGATACAACGGGGAATCTGATCCATGAAATCAAAATATCTTGCATTGCTGGGTGGGGTAGTACTCAGTGGAGCGGCGCACGCCGCAGTCGATATCACCTTTGAATCCGAATTCGGCATGAGCCAGGGGGGAAATGGTCATAAACCAAAAATTCAACGCACCGGAGACGGCACGCTGGTCACCGCCTACGGTGATACGCCCGTGGGAGCTGGCAACGTGTATGACGTCAAGGCTAATGCAGAACGCCCAGCCCGAGACATCTTCGTCCGCTACTGTAAACCCGACCCGGATAGTGCGCCGGAACCGCGTATCACCTGCGACCTTGACAGCGATTGGTCTAGTCCACTGAATATTTCGAAATCGGCCGACAAGTCAAGCATCTCGACAGCCTGGCAAGGCGGCGATCCGATTGCCAACCGTCAGCCAGTCCCTGGTGATATCGACAAACCGAACATCAAAACTGCTGGCTCGGTCCAAGTCCTGACCTGGGTAAGTAATTATTGCCCGGACGGCGATGTCAGTACGCTAGGCGTGATAGATGGTGTGTTGCAACAGCGCGCGGTGCGATATCTTGAGCGAGACGGTCGCATCCTGCCGTTCAGATGCACCTGGATTTCTCATTCGGAAAACAATGGACGAGCCTGGAGTGAACCTGTTCAGCTAAGCTCGGGAGCGCGCGATGCAAAACAAGACTCCAGCTTTGGTGGGTTCAATGCCACGACGCGCAAGGGGCAGTTCTCGATTACCTGGCAGGAAGACCCGCTCGGCCTGCAACTCGGTGATGCAGAAGGACCAGGCGATGGCGGCTCCGGCGCCAAAGTCAGTAATGGCACCGACGTCTGGTACACCTATGCAACGATTGATTTGAATCTCCCTGCCGGTGACGCGAATCGATTCGCCGTGGCCGGGCCAGGAGGAAGGGTAACCGACAATCAGACCACGCTCGGGATTGGCGGCACCGATGCAGCGAACCCGGTCTTTGCCAGTGATGGCTTGCAGGTCGATAAAGCGACCCTCGAAGACGGACAGTCCGGAGCATCCCGGCCCAACGTTCGCCTGGTTGGATCCAACGCGATAGTCGCTTACGAGGAAACCAAAGGCTCAGAGGGCCTGGACGAAGGAAAATACATCCGCTATCACTCTTTCGCGTTCAATACACCGCCAAATACCCCGGAAGGACTAGCTGGCTGCATCATTAGCAATCCGCTGAAAAATGCGCGCCGTGTCAGGCTTCTCGGACAAAGTGCAGCAGCCGCAGGCGCGGGCGGAATCCAGCTTGCCGTGTTCTGGAAAGAAGGCATCTATGACCGCGGCGGGCCATCAGATATCGTGTTGCGCCGAGGGGTGGGCGGGGTTCAGACAAGCGACATGCAACCCACTGTGGACCCGACTTGTACCACCTCCGACTACACAACGGCTATCGGACTGTCGAACCAGCCAGGTGAGAACCTTAGCAGCAATACGCCTACGGCCACCACCGTCAACCTGACCGATAGTACAGAGGCAAACTACACAGAGAACGCGCTCGCTCACCGCGGTGTTCTTCGCGGCGACACCTTGTGGCTTGGGTTTACCTACACCAACGACCTGGTCAGGCTGTGGGCACAACTGGACAACTACAATTTCTGGTTGCGCCGCTATACACTGGCCGGCGGGTGGGAGAACCCGGTGAACGTGACAAACGTCGAAGACAAGCGCATCAATGTAAGGGAACCGCGAATCTTCTCGACCCCTGGCAGCAATTCTTCTGCCTGTCCAAGCGGCAGTCCCACGGCGGCCGATACAACCGATCCCACCCTTTGTCAGAATGCAGATGTCGTCTTTCTCGCCTGGGGAACCCAGGAGAATGTATCCCCGTTTGAGCCAGAAGGCGGTAGCGAACTCAGCATCTACCTGACGACTAGCCGAGATCGCGCTAATACCTTTGCAGATCCGCTCCAATACTCAACCGCAACGGGTTCGCTCTTTGACGACGACGACGCAGCGTTTGAATCGCAAGTCGTTTCGCGCCCTGACGGCACGCGATTCTACGGCATGTGGAATCAAGCCAGTGAAACCACCAGCGACAAGGTATCCAGGTATAGAAGCGGCAAAGTCGCTGAGCAACAAGATCCGGAACCTGACGATACCGCGCCGTTTGTCGGTACCAGCAGCGGTGGAGGTTGCACCATGGCAGTTGGTGAAACCCGATTCGATCCCATGTTGCCGCTGTTACTGCTCGGCGGATTGATCGGTGTCATTCGTGGCCGCAAACGAAACCTGAAAGTGTCCCGTGCCAACTAAAGAAGCGGCGAGCGGCTTCGTCCTGATATTGGCCGGACTTGCCCGCGAGTCCGGCCTTGGTCAGCCCGTACAACCGCGCTCAAGCTACTGGCTATTGGATCGTCATACCGTCATGGCCGCATTGGCCGCGGCTCCAATACTGGCAGGACTCTGGTGGTTTGATATCGTCTCACGGATGACCCCACCTGATGGATGGCGGGCCTGGGTCACGTTTATCCTGATTGCGCCATTCGCGGAAGAACTCGTCTTTCGCGGTGTTATTCAGGGGCAAATCGCCGGACTACTAAACGAATTTATTCACTCCACTCGGGCGACGTTCGTCAGCAAGGCAAACATCTTGACGACCGGATTGTTCGTAGTCGCACATCTCTCAGCACAACCCGTCTTGTGGGCACTCGCCGTAGCTGCCCCGTCACTCGTACTCGGCCATCTACGCGAACGATTTGACAGCATATGGCCCGCCATCTTGATACACGCCCTCTACAATCTGGGATTTGGCCTGTTGGCATTCTCCGTTTTACCAGATCAATAATTCAGCAGCTATTCACTTCTCGCCCCTTAAGAAGTGTGATCAGTAACGATTAGGCAATACCACTAACCTCAACCCAGACGCGCAGCTTTTCTGATTGACTTAAGCCATCTGGCAAGCAAACGAAGATTGCCGTCAGGATTGTTGATAGGCACCCCATTCATTGCGCATCCAGTGCACACACTCAATAGCCTGCTCAAACAACGAATACTTGCAACCCTCGCCATAATCGAGGTTTGGAATAAACTCGGTCGAAATCTGCCCCAACCTCGATTGCGGGTCGTTCGCATGAAAGGCAAGCAAATGGCGAACCGATTCCTTCCACGGCTCAAGTGCCTGCTCATCCCAGGGAGCGTGATACTCCCCTCGCGCCGGCTGCGCGAACGGGTATTGAATTCCGCGCCCTGGCTGCCCATGGTCATCGGTAGCTGCAGTATTACGCGGGTTATTCGGCACCGCAGATCGCGCATGACAATGACGAACCCAGCCGGCATTGATCCACTGGTCTACGACATTTCCGTCAGTGAATGGGTCAAGGACCAATTCGCCTGATTCGACAGCCGGGCGGATGTTCTGAATCTCCTGCTCATCCGGATGGTTGATTTTGAAGACGACGTGACTGTGATCGAGCGTCATGCAAAACGGTATGCCGTGCGCCTCAACGGCCTTAGCGACTATGGCCACTCGCCGAAAGTCCTCAGACCACATATTGACATGCACTTCAAAGCAAGGTGTCACACCTGCCTGCAGGCCGATGTCGTAGGCCCAGAGATAGGCGTCAACAACATCGTTGTTGCTGACCGGCTTGCCGGTAGAGTCATTAGCCAGGATTTGAACATTATGAACCGTCGAGCCTAGACGCTTTGCAACAGCCAGATTGTGTTCCAGCAAAGGCTTGTATTCACCAATCGTGTAGAACCAGCCGCCACCTCTAATCGGCAGATCATATTTCTGACTGGCCTTCTCGAACGCCTCGACTTCATCAGGGGCTGGTGTCTTATCAACATAGTCAAACAAGCCGGTCGCCTTCACCATACTGAACCGGGTATCGATGTCCGGCATCGGGTCTGCGTGACGATGTTTGATCCCGTTGGTCTGTATCCCGAAGTAGAGTTCTTTTGTCATAACCGCAGCGTTAAACCGGTGAAAAAACCTGGAGGTGACCGAGTATATCAACCAGGCCAGACAGCCCCCGTTTGTTGATTTTTCCGCCGACACAACCGGCCAATGACAATTATCTATCAGGTAACGACTAACTCGAAAGACATTGACGCGCCTTCTCGCAGGCTTCCGGTCACACTGGTGCGACCGTCGATGGTCATGTTTGGACTGGTAATCTGGATCTCGAAAGTTCCCGTATCGTCGGGGGCGATGGTGGCGGTAATGGCAAGCTCATAAGTCCCCGGCGCCAATTGCCCCAGCTCGCAGGAGTTTTGCGCGCCAATGGTCGTGGTGCAGACCACCACTCCATCCAGGGCTACCGAAAACGCGTCGTCAGCGAGCGATCCATTGTCGCGAATCGTCGCAGTCACCACTTTGAGTCCTGATATCGCTTCTGCCAATCCTGCCGCCAACGTGGGGGTCTCGTAGGCCAGGTCATCCCGCGACGCCGACAGTGGATTACCATCGATATCTTTGTCGTCGATGCGACCGTCGGTCATATCAGTTGCCAGATTTTCAGCAAACCTAAGACCCGGATTGGCAAGTGATGGATTGAATTTGGCCGCCTGCACCGCGAATGCGGCGATCGCCTTGGCGTAGTTGCCGCGCGCGCCAGCCGGCAACGAGCGCAGTTCCGCTTCAGATCCAACCAGCGTTGGCACAATAGTAATGTCAGTCAGTTGATTGGTCGTCGGCAACAGCCGGTTAATCTCGGCCAGCATGCGCGCATTGGCATCCTGAATCGCTGACGGGTCATCTACACTGGCGTCCAGCCCGCGGGCGACCCGGGTTTCCAGGTTACGCACGGCAGCATGGGTTAAAGGCGTAATTCCAACTGCGTTGATTGCCCGGGGAACGGCTGCTTGCAGAACAACGCCTGACCCACTCGCAAGATTGGCCAGCTTGGCCTCATCAAAATAGGTTGATGTCGCTGAGCCGATCACGCTAAAAGACATCGACCCCTTATATCCGAGCGGCGGATACAGCGTCACCATTCCGTCCGTCCCGACAAGCGCCCGGCCGAGTTCTTCACCAGTGTCGAGAACGACACTGATTTCAGCACTACTGAACTTGCCCAACGAGCCGCCGGCTCCGATACCACCGCCTCCGGCGCCGCCGTCCCCACCGCCATCTCCGCCGCCCTGGCCTTCCTCGTCAATGTTTAGCGAGGGACTCAGGCCACTTGTCAGCGGTACCTGCGATCGGTCATCCGCGCTTACAGCAGAGTCGCCTCCACCGCCGCAGCCGTAGACTCCTAACCCAACACAAGTAAGAGCGATCGAAAAGAAACTTCGCTGGAAGCGGTGTGGCATGACTATCCCCTGGATACGGTTTTATTTAGTGTTGCTGACCTCTTATATTCATTTCGCGCCTCAAACTGAAAATTCGCCGTGATCTAGATCAAATATTTTGCTGTTAACAAGGAGATAGTCACCGCTGATTCAACGCCACTCAATGGCCAAACCGTTCTTGCAAAGCCGACTTTACCCGCTCGCGCACTTCGGTAAAGTTTCCCGAAAGAAGTAACGCCCTCGATTTCGCGCGAATATTGATCTGCGCGCTGGCGTCAGACCGGCTCGCGCAGTAGAGTCTTTGATGCCGGTCAAGGACGATCGTCGGCGGGTGCGCTAGCCTGAGGCACACAATCGCAGGCCCGGCAAACCTGAAATGACTCATTACAATACCAACGCTTCGGGATCAAACCCGCTGGACGACTCCCAACAGCTAGTACAGAATCTGGCCGATGTATTGGCGGCAACCCCTGAGTGCGCACAAAAGCCAACCATACTGGAGACTCACCTGAGCTGGGTTATTCTCGCCGGCGACAGCGCCTGGAAACTCAAGAAACCAGTTGATTTCGACTTCGTGGATTTTTCCAGTCTGGAGCGCCGACGACTTGCCTGCGAACAGGAGCTGAAACTCAATTGCCGCTACTCACCGTCGCTCTATCTAGGCGTTGTACCCGTCTGCGGGACACAGTCAGCGCCATACCTGGCACTCTCCCAAACGCAGACAGCCGGATGCTCCCCGATTGAATACGCGGTCCATATGAAGCGTTTCTCTCAGCAAGCGATCTTCAGCACCATGATTGCCGGGGGCCGGCTTGACGAAGAATCGATCGATGCATTGGCCGACCTGATCGGGACGCTGCACGAATCAACGGTAGTCGATCACCATAGACCGCCAGAATCCGGGACAGACCACCGGGATCCTATCCCCGCCGATGCCGGCAGTCCGGCAACGGTTCGCCGCCAGATCCTTCAGGTTTTGGATGGGGTCGCTTCAGAATTCAATGAAAACCACCTGGAATCGATTCGAGCGCGCCTGTTGACGAGCCTGAGCGAGCTTGCAAACCTCCTTGAAGAACGCAGGCAACTAGGGTTTATCCGCCGCTGCCATGCCGATTTGCACTTGTCAAACATTTGCCTGTATGAAGGCGAAGTGGCGGTCTTTGACTGTCTTGAGTTTGATCCGCTGTTGCGCATAATCGATGTGATGGCAGATCTCGCTTTCGTGATCGCTGATCTACTGGCCTGGGGGCGAGACGATCTCGCCTCTCGTTTCCTCAATCGGTACCTGACCTTTACCGGCGACTACGCCGGCCTCCGGGTGTTGCCGCTGTACGTCGCTTATCGTGCGCTGGTTCGGGCCAGAGTCGGCTTGTTGTCAGGGGGCTCCATCGAGTCTGATGAGTCAGCGGCGGCATCCGGCTCAAGATACCCGGCAGTAACCGACTACATTCGGATAGCAGACAAGGTGCTCGACCCCGATCCTCCCCGGTTGATTATTCTTCACGGGCTCTCCGGATGTGGGAAGTCATGGCTGTCAGAACAGCTAAGCGCTCACTGCCAACTGGTTCGGATTCGATCCGATGTGGAGCGAAAACGCTTGCTTGGGCTTGGCGCATTTGGATCGACTCAATCCGTCGAGCCAGATGCCTATGCTACTGCGCATTCGCAGGCCACCTATACACACCTGGCGCGCCTGGCTACCCAGGTCATTCAAGCAGGGTATTCCGCAATAGTCGATGCCACCTTTCTACGGCAGGCCGATCGACAGCTTTTCGCCAGACTCGCTCATACGCTGGGCACGGCGTTTCTGATCGTCGATGTTCTAGCGGATGAGCAAGTGTTACGGTATCGATTGCGACAACGGCTGCGTACCGGCAACGACCCATCTGAAGCCAACGAAGCGGTCCTTCAAGCGCAGCTCGCCTCGCAAGAATCACTGAGTGCTGATGAACGAAAATCCACTATTTCTTTCGACAATACGAGACAACAAGAGAAGCAGGACGCCGGTCAGGCTCTTGGCCCAGTCATTCGCCGCATCACCAACCTGATTGCCGCCCAGTAAACCTTCAAGCAGTTTAACCCGCCCCCCCACGGCTACGACCAAAGGGTTCGCAGTTGTATTTTTCAATCACACGGAGAGAGTGAATATGAACCAATCCAAGTGGCTCCTTCTCGCTGCCGGCCTGGTTGCCTCGTCCGCACTATTTGCCGAGAGCCGCGCAGCTGAAAACATCGTCAGCCCGGGTGCTGACAAGGCCAGGAGCTGCGTTGCCTGCCACAACGCCATAATTTCCCTGAAGGGACGCGGCCCGAGTGTCTTACTCCGTCGAATCAAAGACATTCGCGAAGGCAACAAGATCCACAAACCTGATCTCGACACGCTCAATGAAGCCGATCTGATGGAAATTGCTGTCTTCCTGAACGGTAGCTAAACGAAACCGGTCGCCTCGTGTTACCAGGAAGACTTGTTGGCCTGTTGCTTGCCGGCGCCCTATACTTTGCGACTAGATGCAGAGCTCTTCAGTTTAATCGTCACTTTTCGCTGACTGAACCAGGCCGGAACATGATGCGTTTACCAATCAGTATCAACCGAATCAGTATCAGCCGAATCAATATCGCCCGAAGCCGGCCCAGGCTTCGCTCGCCTGCTTCTTGCGTCGGTTGGCTAACTCCGCTGATCTGCTTGTTCCTTTCCTATGCCCCGATTACCTCGCTGCCGGCTTTCGGGGCGGACGAATCAGCAGGATCTGGATTACGCCAACTCGGAAACGACTTCGCGCAGGTATATCGCTCCGCCTCTCGCGCTGTCGTCCATGTTCACAGCCGCAGCGCCTCGGGCAACACCAGCGACGGATCAGGAGTGGTGTTCGCCCCTGCCTCAGCCAGGACGAGCAATCGCCATTACATCCTGACCAGCCACCATGTCATCGACGGATCAGAACGAACAACCGTACGACTATCCGATGGCCGGGAATTCAGAGCAAACATCACGGGCAGCGATTCCAAGACCGATATTGCTATTCTCGATATTCCTGCTGCCAGCCTGAGTCCGCTCCAGTCTGCCGACTCCGATCAAGTTCAAATCGGGCAATGGGTTCTGGCCATTGGGAGCCCCTATGGCCTGAAGCACAGCCTGACCGCCGGGATCGTCAGCGGTACCGGACGCACTAATCTCGGCATCAATGCCTACGAAGACTATATCCAGACTGATGCTGCGTTCAGCCCGGGCAATTCCGGTGGACCGCTAATCAACCTTAACGGTGAGATCGTGGGCATTATTTCTGCAGTCTTTGCCGGCCGGGACGGTTTTACCGGCACCGGATTCGCGATCCCCATCAATCTGGCGCGCTCTGTCGCAAACCAGCTAGTCGCCAACGGCGAGGTAAACCGAGCCTACCTGGGCGTTTTCCTGCAATCGATGAATGCGTCTCTCGCGCAGGCGTTTGGGGTCAATGACACCCGCGGCGCCCTGGTTTCAGAAGTCGCTCCGGACTCACCCGCTGATCAGGCAGGCCTGCAAATTGGTGACCTGATAATCCGCTATCGCGGCAAGCCGGTTCGCGACGCCGGCCAATTCATCAACGATTTGTCGCTGACGACGCCGGACACTCGGATTAAGCTGACCATCATCCGACAAGGCATACGCCAGACCCTGAACGCAACGGTTGCCGCGCGGCAGGCCTATGAACCGACCCGCGACCGGATCGATACGACGCCTGCCGCGTCCTTACATGGGATGACCATCAGTCCACTGACCTCAGAACTGGCTCTGACTTTTAACCTGTCCGTTCATGACTCCCGAATCGGCAACGGCTTAATTATCACCGCAGTCGAGCCGGGCTCACCAGCCGCCATAAACGGCGTGGAACCGGGCGGCCTGCTTCTGCGAATCGGAAATCAGACCGTCAATAATCTGGAGCAACTCAGGCATCACGCGAAACGCTACAACCGGAGCAAAGACACCCTGATGTTAATCAGGCAAGATGGCGCGCAGGAATTCATCGTGTTTGAAAATAAATAGGCAGAAGAGTTGTGATAGCGTCAGTGACTACTGGATTTGCTCCAAAAGAGTTTGTGCACGGGATATCTGCTCATGCGCGATTTTGAGCTTGATTTTCAATCTCGACAGACTATCCGCGTCATCGGTTGACGAGATTTCCGCCTGCAGCGATAACGCCTTCGATTGAAGCTTGTCCAGCACCTGGCGAACGTGCTTGGGCTTGACCTTACTCGCCTTGCCACTCTCGAGACGCTCATTGTATTGAGCAATCTTTGCGGCCAATTTTTCTAATTCCATCTGCCTTTCTCCCCGAAAAGTTCTGACCGGAACATTTTGGCCACACTTTGTGACATCGAATTAATCATTCACTTTCCGACTTACTGGTGAGCCGAAACGGCCACCTCCAGTTCATCGTCCTCCAGTGCCAGCATTCGTTCCACCTCTGCCAGCGCGGTGTCACGATCGAGATAGAAACTTCGCGCGGCTTCCAGCAAATGACGCATCGCTCCGTAGGCATATCCGGAGTCATTGATAAACGAGGTGGCACTGGCTGTATCGAGTCCGCGTCGCCGAATCAGCATGTCTATATCACGGGTTGTAGAACGCGCCGCCTCTTCTACCTGGCCGCGCTCCTGATCAAGCCAGAGACCGCTGCGCTGATCAGGTTGAGCGAGCTCGAGTTGGTGAATCTCTACAACGATCCGAGCGAGATCTGCACGCATCTGATCATAGAGTTCTGTCACAACCCCTTGTGGGCGCGACGTAAAACGATTGACATTCTTGCGAAGGTGTTTGACCGCTTTAACAGCCTTGACGATATCGGTAGAGGCATCACGGAGGGCATAAAGCCGGCCGGCAATTTCAGCCGGCATTTGTCTTTCACTCGCCAGCGTCGCAAAGTCGACGATCGCGGCGTATAGTGTTTTTACCTTGCGCTCATAGCCTTCATCAATATCAAAATCGAACTGCTGCCTGCTCTTACGAACAGTCTCCGCGATGTTCAGAGAGGCGTACACCTCTGTCTGGCTCAGGTTGAGGCCCCGAAGGATTAGCGCTACGGCGTTCTGGTAGAGGTGCATTACCTCTTTGCGCAATGCGCTTTCGAGTGCTTGAGGGAATGCGTCCGCGGGAACCTCAAGGTAGCGTGGTCGGCTCACATCGGGTAACGGCTCAACGATTACTCGCTCCAGAAACCTGATTAATTGATGCAGGACCGGTAACATCAGCATCACGCCGAACAAGTTGAATAGCGTGTGGAATACAGCTAACCTCAGAGCGAAGTCGCCCGACACGATACCAAGGTTAGCACTGACCCATTCCACCGATTCACGAAGCGGCGAGATAAACGCCAATGCAACTGCGGCCGTCACTGAGTTGAAAATCAAATGAGCCAGCGCAAGCCGCTTCCCCTGAAAATTCGCTCCGATCGCACCGATTACCGCCGTAACAGTCGTGCCAATATTCGCCCCGATCGCCAACGCCAGAGAGTTCTCATAGGTGATTTGACCAGCCGCTAACGCCGTGATGATAAGCACCATCGTTGCGTGGCTGGACTGCATCACGACCGTCGCGACGGTACCGAGTAAGGTATACACCGCCAAGCCGAGAATGCCAGGAATCGCATAGCGTGACAGGTCGATCTGCCCCTGAAACGTATCGAAGCCTTCTTTCATGTAATGAATACCGAGAAACAGAAAGCCCAGTCCGCCTAACGCATATCCGATACCCCGGGCGACTTTGGGCTTGTGAAACACCAGAATGATCCCCAGGGCAATCATTGGCATCGCATAGGCTGCGATGTTGACCTTCAAGCCCAAACCAGCAACCAGCCACGCACCGGTTGTCGTCCCCAGGTTGGCACCGAAAACAATGCCAACCCCGGCGAGCAATGAAATCAAATCCGCGCTAAGGAATGAGATGGCTATGACTGAAACAAGTGAGCTTGACTGCAATAAGGTCGTGGAGACAACCCCAAACAAGACCGAACGCGGGGTCGACCTGGTAGCGCGTTCCAGCGTTCGCTCTAGCAAGCCACCGCCAAAGAGCTTGCATCCATCTTCAAGCATCAGCATTCCGAAGAGGAAAATCGCCACGCCAGCGGCAATGGTCTGAATCTCAGGCCGAATCCAGAAAGCGAGAATCAAGCCACCAATCGCAACTGGCAGGTAGAAGCGTCTCATTTGAAATGCGGACTCATGGCAACATCATTGGTGCCAATCACAGCTGCCGCAATTAACCGGTACGACGGCTCGACATCGCCAAATCTGGCCCCCGCAAGAACCATTGCGCCGACATTAAATAAGACAGCGCTTCCAAGGCGCGCCACTTCACCGCGACTCAGGTTGGTTGCCCGCTCGATCCTCATGTAGTCCCTCACAACCATAGGCCCCCTGGGTTTGATGACCCGGATAGTAAATGGCAACAGCCACCCTCTTTTTGAGCAAGGTCATGGATTCAGCGCGGTATGGGCAAAGTTTCCCCGAAATTGTCTTCAAGTTGACTGCTACCAACGCCGATCTAGCGGTCACCGATCAGATCTCGCCGGGGAAGCACTCATACGAGCGCGCGGCGTTCTGCCGCCCAATCGTCCGGCATAATGACTCTTGAACATTGTGCGCGGGAGGCAATGCAATGGCGGAACACTACGATCTCATTCTTCGCAACGGACAACTGGTAACCAGTCGCGAAACCATCACCGCGGACCTTGCCATTCGCGACGGCCGAATTGCCGAAATTGGCACTATTGACGGTCAGGCAAATCAGATACTGGATGCTACCGGGCACTTGATCATGCCCGGAGGTATCGACAGCCACGTCCACATCGAGCAGGTTTCCAGCTTCGGCATCATGTGTGCTGACGATTTTTACAGCGCAACGGTGTCAGCGGCATTTGGCGGCACAACAACGACGCTTTCCTTTGCCGCACAACACCGCAGCATGTTGATTCCCGACGTACTCGAAGATTACCATCAGCGGGCTGCGTCAAAAGCGGTCATTGACTATGCTTTTCACCTGATTGTCGCGAACCCATCAGAACAAACCATTGAAAGCCATCTGCCCGAGGCCATTGGCCAGGGGCTACGCTCGTTCAAATTGTTCATGACTTACGATCGCATGAAGCTGACCGACGAGGAAATACTCGATGTCTTATCGGTAGCGCGCGCTCATGGCGCGCTAACAATGGTGCATGCGGAAAACCACGGCATGATTGGCTGGCTTGCCGGCAAGATGGTCAAGGCTGGCAATACTTTGCCACGTTATCACTCGATCTGCCACACGCGCGGAGCCGAAGCCGAGGCGATCAACCGGATCATCGCGCTGGCCGAACTACTTGACACGCCGATACTGATCGTCCATGTCTCCACCATTGAAGGAATTGAAGCGATCAGGCAAGCCCGGGCCCGGGGCCTCAAGGTTTATGGTGAGACCTGTCCGCAATACCTCTTCCTGACCAGCAAAGACCTTGACCGGGGCGGCCTGGATGGCGCTATGTTCTGTTGCAGCCCGCCGCCACGCGATGAAGCAGCCCAGGAGGCCTGCTGGGCTGGCATGAAAGACGGTACGCTTGCGGTCTACTCTTCGGATCACGCTCCTTACCGAAACGATGCCAGTGGCAAACTGCCCAAGGGCGACAAGACAACATTCAAGGATGTGGCCAATGGCGTGCCCGGGCTCGAACTTCGACTGCCGCTGCTTTTTACGGAAGGGGTAGGCAAAGGCCGAATATCCCTGCAGGAATTTGTTGATCTCACGTCTACCCAGCATGCCAGGATTTACGGCTTATACCCACGCAAAGGGGAAATCGCGGTCGGCTCAGATGCTGACCTGGCCTTGTGGGACCCGCAAGCGACGCGCAGCATCACCGCGCAGATGCTGCATGATTCAGTCGGCTATACCCCTTACGAAGGCCGCGACCTGAAAGGCTGGCCGGTTACAGTGTTGTCGCGCGGCGAGGTGATCGTCCAGAATGGCCAACTACACGCCGAGCGAGGCCGTGGCCAGTACCTGGCGCGCGATATTGCGGATTCGGCACGTCCAACGGGCCAACAAGTGCCTGAAATGGCTCAGCTGGACGCCTGGCAAACCCCCTTGCAGCGCTAGAGCTGACTAATTTCAGACCGACTTCGGAGAGACTCGCATGAAACGACAGCTCGTCATTGCGTCAGCGCAGCTTGGCCCGGTAAATCTGGCCGACTCGAAAGAGTCCGTCGTCACGCGGCTGATTGAATTAATGCGCGAGGCGGCGTCCCGCGGTGCACGCTTCGTGGTTTTTCCGGAGCTTGCGCTGACCACCTTCTTTCCGCGCTACTGGATGGAAGACGCCGCGCAGGTTGATGCGCGCTTCTTTGAAGCCGCGATGCCCTCACCGGTGACGCAATCGCTGTTTGATGAAGCGATAAAACTTGGGATTGGCTTTTACCTCGGATATGGCGAACTCATCAACGGCGGCGCGAAGCAACGCCATTTCAATACCTCGATTCTGGTTAATCCGAAGGGCGAACTAGTCGGCAAGTACCGCAAAGTCCATCTGCCGGGCCATGCCGACCACAAACCCGAGGCGGCATTCCAGCACCTTGAAAAGAAATACTTCGAAGTCGGCAACCTGGGCTTTCCGGTCTATCGGTTTATGGACACCGTAGCCGGGATGCTGATTTGCAATGACCGGCGCTGGCCCGAAGCATTTCGTGTACTTGGACTGCAAGGGGCTGAAGTCGTAACCCTCGGCTTTAATACGCCAACCGAAAACCTCCATTACCCCGAGCCTCCGGCCCTGCGAGTTCATCATCACCTGATCATGGCTCAATCAATGGCTTTTCAGAATGCGATCTGGTTAGTCGAGACGGCCAAGTGCGGCTTTGAAGATGGTTTTCGAATGTTCGGACATTCGGTTATCGTGGCGCCTACTGGTGAGATCGTAGCAAAAAGCGTCTCAGAAGAAGATGAAGTGATCGTTGCCAATGCTGACCTGTCTCTGGGCGACAATCTACGCAAAACCATGTTCAACCTGGCCGCTCACAGGCGTCCGGAACACTACAAGCTCATTACCGAGAGAGTTGGTGTGGAAGTGACGCCAGCTAACGATTAGTTGCTCACCACCCCATGTGTAGCCGGCCTACCGCCATTGCAACGGCCGCCTGGGTCGGCTCCACGACCGGCAGGCCTGTCTCTGCGGCCAGATCATCCCGGTAAGCAGCCATCCCGGCGCAGCCCATGACCAGCACGTTTGCACCATCGATATCGCGAAGCTTGAGGCCGGTTTGCGCCATACGTTCGAAAGTCCGGGAAGCGTCAGACAGTTCGGTGACTTTCAAACCCAACGCCCGCTCTCCGGCAAGCCGGTCTGATACCCCCATCGCGCCAACATAGCGCAGATGGCGGGGAATCGACCCAGGGAGTATCGCGATCACACCAAACCGCTGGCCGAGCGTCAGCGCCGTCAGAATGCCTGATTCGGAAATTCCCAACACCGGTTTGCCACTGACCTCACGGCAGGCATGTAGCCCGGGGTCGCTGTAACAGGCGATCACGAAAGCATCACAGTCCGCTCTGGACGCCACCAGTTGCAACAACGGGCCGACGACGCCGTCAACATGACCTTGCGTTTCGATTCCGGGCGGCCCCTCAACCAAAGTGATGCACTCGATGATTGGCCCGCCGGCAACCCGAAACGGCTCACAGGCTTTATCAATGCCATCGGTGACCGCGACAGTCGAATTGGGATTGATCACCAGCACTCTTTGGGACATGGAATGCTCCTTGGTCTGCCTGAACTGAAGACGAAATCTGAACTTGCGGGACGAAAAAACCTATAAGAAATAAACCCCTGATTCAGCGCGATCTGTCGGTGCTCAAGGCGGAAAAGCCATCTTACCAGCGGCCATAACAAGCGATGACTTACAGGTTAGCGCCGTTTGCTTTAATCATGTCCCGATACCAGTCAAACGAGCGTTTCGGCGTGCGCTTCTGGGTGGCGTAGTCGACGTGAATCAGTCCAAAGCGCTCACGATAGCCTTCCGCCCACTCAAAGTTATCCAACAGGCTCCAATAAAAATAACCGCGCACGTCAACCCCGTCCCCCGCCGCCCGGCGAAGCTCACGCAGATAGCGACGCATAAAGTCGATCCGCTGCGGATCTTCGGCCCGACCGTCTAGTGATACCCAGTCGGTCAGGCTCAAGCCGTTTTCGGTCACGTAAATTGGCAGTCCGTAGCGCTCGTAATACCAGCGCGGGCCCCAATAAAGCGCCTCCGGCACGACGTCAAAAACCCAGAAGGCTGTCCGCGGATTGCCTTGCGGCTGCGGCAGGTTCTCCGGCTTGCCGTCTGCGTCAGCACGGACAACAACACCCTGGTAGGTATTCATCGCAAAGAAATCCAGTGGTTGCGACATGACCTTCAGGTCATTCGAGTCGTGCTCGGGCACCTGCCCGGCATATTCGGCCAGTTGCTGCTCCGGATAGGCGCCCTTATAAACTGGCTCTAGCAGCCAGCCGGCGAGCCCGCCAAAAGTTGCCTTGCGCGCAGCCGCCAGATCTGCCTCGCTATTTGTTGCCGGAATTGCCGGCCACAACGCCGCAACATAACCGATCTCAATCGGCTGTTTTGCAGCGGCGCGCATCGTTTGTACCGCCTTGCCGTGGGCAAGCATCATGTTGTGCGATATCTGCAAGATGTCTGCCCAGGGACGTTTCTCGCCCGGCGCGTGTGTGCCCAGATGATGGCCAAGGAAAATATGCACTTCAGGCTCGTTGTGGGTAAACCAATGGGTGACCCGATCGGAATACCGTTCAATGACGGCCTGCGCGTAGTCAGCAAACCAGTCGGAGGACTCGCGTACCATCCAGCCGCCCCGTTGCTGCAGCGCCTCCGGATAGTCCCAGTGAAACAGCGTAATCCAGGGTTCAACACCGGCGGCGAGCAGATCATCAATGAGTCGATCATAAAACTCAAAACCCTTCTCATTGCGACGCCCGACGCCGTCGGGAAACAGGCGTGACCAGGCGAGAGAAAACCGATACGCCCCCAGCCCGAGATCTTTCATCAAGCCGACATCTTCACGATAACGTTGGTAATGATCACAGGCGATTTCGCCAGAATGTCCGTCTTTGATTGAGTCGGGCTGACGGGTAAAGGTATCCCACACAGATTCCCCGCCGCCGTCACGAGTCGGCGACCCTTCTATCTGATAAGAGGAAGTGCCCGAGCCCCAGAGAAAATCGCGACGAAATGTTGAGGAGAATTCACTTGGTGAACTCGTATTACGAGAATCAGCAGGTAGCGCGTCAGTCATATGTGCATCCGGTGAGTCGTTGAAATCCGCAGAGGGCCATTCGATTCGAATTGTGCGCCGTTCGGCTGCTAACCAACATACGGGAGCCATAGGTTGCGTCGAAACCACTAAAAATGTGATTGCCAATGCAATAATTGTTACCGCAGTTACAACCAGGTAGACATATGTATCCAATCTCCCGTGTGCTGAACCTTCGGACTGAACGCCGGCCTGCCGACAACAGTCAACTGCGCCACCTGGCGACCACCTTCTGGCGCGGCGAGCAACGCGGATTCGCCTGGATACTGACCCTCTCACTGATCATGCTCACCCTGGCCCAAGTGTCGATTCCGGTCATGTTGAACTATTGGAGCCAGCAACTGTTCGACGCCCTCGAACAGCGCGACTTCGACGAAGTGATACGCCAGACCGGAACCGCCATATTGATCATCGCGGCTAACGTCGTTGTGATGGGAACCCACCTGTGGACCAAACGCCGCCTGCAGGTTGCCTGGCGCGCCGATCTGACCCATCGCCTGCTCGATCGCTGGACGGTTCAGGGTCGCGATTATCAACTCAGTCGATCCGGTACCGGCCGCGACAACCCCGACGGCCGCATCGCTGAAGATGTCCGGATCGCTACGGAATACTCGATTGACCTGGTGCATTCACTGACTTATTGCGTGTTGCTGCTGGCGAGTTTCACGCAAATCCTATGGGTGCTTTCCGGGCCGCCCGAAGTCGTGATTGGAACCTGGACGATCACCCTGCCCGGCCATCTGGTCTGGATCGCCTTGCTCTATGCCAGTGCCGGCGCACTGGTTGCCACCATGCTTGGCAAGCCACTGACCCGCGCGGCTAACCATCGCCAAAACAAAGAGGCAGACTTCCGGTTCGGCCTCGGGCAGGCGCGTGAAGAGCGGCCGCCCGCGCAACTCGGGGCAATCGACCCCGAACGCCGTGACAAGACCGGCAGCCTTTTTGCGGGCGCCACCGATGCCTGGCGTCGGCAAACCCAGGTGCTGCTGCGGCTGGTGATGTTTTCCTCTACCTGGACTGTGTTGTCTCAGGCCGCTCCGATTCTTGTAGCCGCCCCGCGTTATATTGCCGGCACGATTAGCCTGGGGGCTCTGATGCAGACTGCACAAGCTTTCCAGCAGATGATTAACGCCCTGTCCTGGCCCATTGACAATATGCAGAAACTGGCTGAATGCCGCGCCTCATTCGGGCGGGTCGCGCAGTTACATGCCACCTTGGTCGAGCTATCGGAAAACGAGTTATCGCAGGCGGAGCCGACGCCCGCCGAACCGCTGGTGGTAAAACCGCTGGCCGCCACCTGAAGGCCGGCCCGTCGGTTCAGGTAAGTTCAGCCGGAGCGAACATTGCGCCGGGCCTTGGCGACATAGTCTGTGTACCAGGCTGCTGACGTCTTAGGGGTACGCTTGAGCGTTTTGAAATCAACATGAATCAGACCGAACGGATTCGTATAGCCTGACCCCCATTCAAAGCTGTCGAGCAGCGACCAAACGAAATAGCCGCGAACATCCGCGCCAGCCTGAATTGCCTCTTGCATAGCGGCGGTATAGATCTTCAGGTAAGCAACCCGCCTGGGATCATCGACAACTCCGTGTGCATCCGGCGAATCATTGCTGCCGCATCCGTTTTCAGTGACATAGACCGGCAACCCGTAACGTTGCGACAGTTCGATCAACTCGTCGCGAAACGCCTCCGGGAAAATCGGCCAGCCGATTTCATCGAGCACCACGGCGTCGGCCGGAGCGTCGCCCCAGGCGAAACCCCAAACGGTAGACGGATCCGCTTTTGCGAAGATCGGACCGTAGTGGTTCAGGCCAATCCAGTCCTGACGGCGGCAAATCTGAGCCATGTCACCCGCTTCCACCCAGGGCTCAATCGCCTCGGCAAGCAGTGTTGGATAGGTCGCGCGCATCTGCGGTTCCGGAAAGGCGAGATTCCAATGCGCGTCAAGCATGTCAGCGGCCTGGCGGTCTGCTTCGCTAGAGCTTTCGGGGTGCACCACCTGCCGGTTGTGAATGGCTCCAATTGAAGCGCCAGGCACCGAATCACGCAGCACATCAACGCCCCGCCCGTGGGCAAGATTCAAGTGGTGAATCGCGCGCAGATTCGCCGTGCGGTCGGAAAGCCCTGGGGCGCACCAGTCCATGCCGTAGCCAAACAAAGTAAACACGGAGAATTCGTTGAACGTCGCCCAGTTCTTTACCCGGTCACCGAGTCGCCGGGCAACCAGTGCGGTGTAATCAGCATACCAGCCGGCACTATCGCGCGCCGTCCAGCCGCCAAGATTTTCCAGTGCCTGGGGCAAATCCCAGTGATAGAGACAGGCCCACGGTTCGACCTCTTCGGCGAGCAGGCTGTCAATCAGCCGATCGTAAAAATCGAGCCCGGCTTCATTCACCTTGCCACGACCTTGCGGCAACACCCGCGGCCAGGCTATCGAAAACCGGTAAGCGTCAACACCAAGCGATTTGATCAGCCCGACGTCTTCCTGGTAACGCCCATAGTGGTCACAGGCAACCTCGCCCGTGCTGGCATCGGCGACTTTGCCGGGCTGAGTGCAGCGGTAATCCCAGATGCTGGGCCCCCGGCCGTCCTTGTTACCCGCGCCCTCTACCTGGAAGGCGGCGGTCGACACACCCCAGACAAATTCTTGTGGCCAGGAGAATGGTTTATTCGGCGTCGACATCAGCAAAACCTCGTCAATTGAACTTTGCCGATATTGTCCGGCCAGAAACGGCAGAATTGGACGTTCAAGAGTGGTTGTTACATTTTTGACCCTCACCGAATCTGCGTCTTACAGGCGTCTTCTGCCTGCCCACCGCAGATTAACTCTCGAGCAAGCGAGCGGCGACGATCTTCCGGGCCATACGGCAATTTGATTGTGGCTTGTTTCCAGCCCTTAAAGTGGGACAGATATTTCACTTCGAGGCGATCACACCCCCTGAGGTCGATATGAGTCCAGCGCGGGTTTGCTACAGCCATTCAGGGCGAAAATGGCGACAGCAGCCCACCCGAGGGAGTCTGACCAATGACACGACATGCGGTCAGGCGTTCTTACGAACTGGAGCGGCGTCTGCAACGCTAAGGCCAACAACACGGTGTTTGGCAATCAGTTCGGCGACGAGACCGGACGCTTTGGCCTCTTCAACAAATGCCGTCAGCCATTGTGCTGCTGCCTGATTCTTCCGGGGCGTGCCGACCGCTTGCTGAACCGAACTGAATTTTCCATCGAGAATTCTCGCGCCTGAAAGCTTCTGCACATCTGACGACAGCCTCGGGCGCAGCCCCGCCAACACATCAAGCTTGCCTTTGACAAAAATATCAAACGATGCGTCGATGGTCTCGGCAGCGACTAGTGATGCGTTCTTGGTATTGGCTTCCAGCCAAAGACCATAAGCCGTTCCCGTCACATAGGCGATCTGAACGCCTGGTTGATCAACCGCTTCAATCGAGCTGATGGGAGAATCAGCCGGAACCAGGTAGGTCGATTCAATTTCGCAATAAGCCGGGGTAAACGCAATTGTCATTGCCCGCTGAGGTTCGGCTCCAATATTGCCGATATCCCACTCATCCGATTCAGCAGCAGCGGCCAGCTGGCCGGGCGACTCATAACAAACGAACTCGACAGACAGGCCGCATCGGCTTGCTATCGCACTGGCCATATCAGGCGAGACGCCGACCGGGTCGTCTCGCTCGGACCGCCCGCTGACCAGCAGGAAGTTGGACAGATTAATACCAGCCCTCAGTACGCCCGTAGGGGCGAGCTGCTTGAGCACTTGATCGTCTAAATTGGCGGGCTGTTCCAAGGGTCGTCTCATGGCGATAATTTTGCGGCTGAATTTCATGATAGCCACAATCGATCGAAATGTCGTTCCGAAGCTGTACCGCTCTTGTCATTTGCTGAGTAATCTAACGTCGTTCGCCGCTCGCCCGGCGGTCTTTCCGGGAACCCCGCTCAAGCCACTCACTGCGGGGACTTCGCTCACCGCCACCAGCCCGCCTCCCAGAACCCCTGTCTGGCCACTGATTCGGGCGGTCAGGTCGAAGACCTGGCGTCTGAATGATCAGTCGCCCCGCTGAAAAGCTCGGCCGGGGGTGCTTGTTTACGCTGAGCAGCGCACGTTGATAGTCAGGAAGCTGCGCCGGATTCAGCATCAATCGACGGGACATAGAAATGCTGTTAGTTGCCTGCAGTCTCAAAGAGGGAGAAACAATCAACATGTATCAACAGAGCTGATTTCTATGTCGAAGAAGCTTGTGACCTGGGGCTACGATTGTTATTGTGCTTAATCGCTCATATCTGAACTAAAAGGCGTTTTTGAAAGTCGTTCACATCATGGCCGGCGATTTGTCCGGGGGAGCCGCCCGTGGGACCTACTGGCTACACCAGGCATTAATTCAGCTTGGCGTGGACTCAAGAATTCTCATCAACGGCTCGCAAAAGTATGACGACCCACGCATCGCCATTGTCGATGACTCGCTACCCGGTCGGCTCTGGCAAGGGTTGAGCAAACGCCTGGGTGAGTTGCCCAAGGTCTTATATCAGGGGAACGATCAATACCAACCCTTCGATACGGGGTTGGGCGGCAGCCGCTACCAGGCCAATGAAATTTTCCGCCAAGCCGACCTGGTCAATCTGCATCATATAAACGGCGTGGCCAGTGTACGGTCGTTGCGATCCATACGGAAACCGCTCGTTTGGACGCTGCGCAGCATGTGGCCCCTCACCGGAGGCTGCCACTACAGCCTTGACTGCGACAAGTATCAAACAGGGTGCTCGGCTTGCCCACAACTTGGTAGTACATCTCCCCACGACTTGTCGCGTTTCAATGCCCGGACAAAACTGGCCAGTTATCCGCCACATCTGCAACTCGTAGGTGTGAGCAATTGGATTACCCGATGTGCCGGCGACTCGGTCTTACTTCGGGATTTTCCAATTCGGACGATTCACAACGGTATCAACACCGCTGACTTTCAACCGATCGACCGTAACGAGGCTGTTCGCTCACTGGGGCTGAATCCCGACACCAAATACCTGTTGGCGATCGCGCAGAATTTTCAGAATCGCTACAAGGGCTTCGATCATCTGCGTGAAGCCTTACGCTTTCTGAACCCCTCCGGTACTCACTTGCTAATTGTCGGAAGCGTGGGGCAAGCCCAGTTGAATCAACTGGAGTTTCCGCATACGACACTCGGGATCGTGCACGACTCCCCAGGCCTGCGAGCAGCCTATTCGGCCGCGACCGTTCATGTCGCGCCCAATCGAATGGAAACCTTTGGCAAAACGTTGGTCGAAGCGATGGCCTGCGGTACGCCGGTCGTCAGTTTTGATGCTACAGGCCCGAAAGATATCGTTGAGCACAAAAGGTCTGGCTATCGCGCACAGGCGTTCTCTGCCAGATCACTTGCCGAAGGCATTCAATGGGTGTTGGGTCTCGATGCCGATGGCTACAATCAGCTCTCTACCAGAGCGCGTCAACAAGCCATCGATCGGTTTGACTCGACAGTCATCGCCCGTCAATATCTAGATTTGTACCAGTCCATGTTGAATCGTGCCAGATGAGCTTCCGCCAGTTTGACGAGTCAGATGCATCCCGGTTCTGGGAACACGGCTATTGCGACCCTATTGACCTGTTTGACGAACGAACATCACGTCGGCTAGCAGCACGCTTGAAGTCCGACACCTCAACGCCTGCCGTCTGGCCAAAAGGCTGCGCAGTAAGCTCTCGCCTTTATTATGAGATCGCCTGCGAACCGAGAATCCTCACACGCCTGCAATCACTACTAAACAAACCGGTCATGTTGTGGGGCGCCAGCCTCATCCTCCGGGTACCCGGGCAACGACATCTGTGGCACACAGACATTGAAACCGCCAACAGTGACGGCAGAGCGCTTTCGGTCTGGATCGGACTGGAAGGTACTGGTAGAGGCTCAGGACTGAGCCTTGTGCCAGGCTCGCATCGGTTCGGGCAGTCAGTCCAGTCGATGGCCGCCACAAACGGGGTTGCCGGTAAGTCCGTGAACAATGAGTTAATTGAAGCCTGGGCCAATACGTTGGCGCCCGGCACTAAACTGGATCGACCCGATATCCGCAACGGCCAGGCGATAATTTTCGACGGGCGTCTGTGGCATGGCACGGCAAACCAGAACCGGCTCTTGGCCCGACGTGCGCTACTCCTCCAATACGCGACACCCGACCTACCGATCCGATGCCCGAATCCGAATTACGCGGCCTGGCCGTTTCAGACCCTCAATCACCCAAAACCACCATCGATCATGGTGGTGGGTAGCGGAACCAACGCCATGAATCAATTGGTCCCTCCTCCGGCTAATACCGGACACTGGCCCGGAAGCCATTTGAGCACAATACTCCATCCCTTACCCGATCCGATGCCACCAGACACGAAAACCGGGTGGCGCTCGCATTTTGTATTTCGTGGTCAGACAACGCAAGTGCCTGACATTGGTTGTCACGTCTCTGTCTTAAGCCCACAGACAACACCGCATTCGCCGCATCAGCATATTGAAGAAGAATTGCTGATCATGTTGTCCGGGCGGGCCACCTTGAACCTGGTTGACGACGCTACCGGCGAAATAATCAATCAGACCCTGAACGAACGCGAATGCGCCTATTACCCGCGCCGTGGCATGCGCCATACGTTGACAAACAACCATACCGAGCCGGCAACATACCTGATGTTCAAGTGGCGTGCGGACTTGACTGAAAAAGCTGGAAAGAAGCTAAAGCTTCAGATATTCAGTCTGACTGACGCCTTCCAAAAACTTGCCGGGCGAAAGAGCCTGTTTCGTAGCGAACGCCTGCTCGAGGGAGAGACGGAATACTTGAAGACCTTACATGCTCATGTCTCCGAGGTTGATCCAGGCGGAGGCTACGCCGAACATGTCGATGCTCATGATGTTGCCATCCTGTTGCTGGAAGGCACAGTAGAAACACTCAATCAAACAGCATGCTCACCATGCCTCATCTATTATGCAGGCGGCCAGCAACATGGACTAAAGAACAATGGCAAGACAACAGCCCGGTACCTCGTATTCGAATTCCACGGTGAACGAAATAGCGGTTTGTTGCCAACCCGGTATGACGCGCCCGCTGTAAAGGCCTGGATAAAGCAAAGTGCCAAACGGGTCGCGATGCGCTCGCCCTTGCTGGAAGGGCTAATCAGGAAACTTGCCAGTCTGGTCCGGAGACGGTGATGTAATCGCGTCGCTATACGGTCAGCATCCGGCGATACAAAGCGTGCAAGCGTTCCCAATGCCGTTCCGCAGCGTCTTTGTCGTAACACCACCGCTCGGGAAAGGCGAACCCGTGATGTACCGCCGGGTGTACTTCCAATTCCCCCAACGGCGCAGCAGCTTCGAACAATGCTTTGAGCCTGGCGACCATCTCCGGCGGAGCGAGATCATCATGCTCGGCGCAGGCGATATAGATTTCACCTCGCACCTGCGCCAGAGTGGCGTGCGGGCTTTGCTCGGCATCACTGACCAGCCAGGTACCGTAGATTGAAGCCGCTGCTGCCACTCGCTCCGGAAACGCCGCAGCCGCTGCCAATGCGTATGGCCCGCTCATGCAATAACCGTGGGTGCCGATCGGTGCGCCGGCTAAGGTACAGTCAAGGCTATCGGCAAACCTGATGAGCGCCGCGAAATCCTGCATCACCGGAGGGATAGTCATTCTGGTCCGAATGGCACGCATACGTTTGTGCTCCTCACTACCGGCCGTCAACACGCTGGCAGGGTCGAACACCGGGTTATTGCCTGCGCGGTAATACAAATTCGGCAACAACACACAATAACCGGCACTGGCCAGGCGTCGGACCATATCCCGCAATTCTTCGCGCACTCCAGGCGCGTCCATCAACAGGAAAACGGCAGCATAAGGAGCTCCCCGTTCGGGGTAACAGACAAAAGTGGGCATCTCGCCGTCGCCTGTCGGTATACAAATCTGTTGTTCGATCATTGGCTGCCTCTAAGAGACCGGGTCTTGAAAGTGGGCGGGAATCGGTCTTCGAGGCAGCATACCGCAAGGACAACATCGCTAGGAACCAATGCCATACTATTGCGAAACCTGACTACCTCTTCGGGAACGTTCAATGCCCAACCATGAAACACTAACCGGGGACAAGACACCAGGAGTTCGCCTCTCAACCGGTCGTGCGATCGGACTGCTATTGGGCCCACTCACTACACTGATCCTGCTGTTGGTACCGGCACCGGAAGCGATGCCACCACAGGCATGGCGCATGGTCGCCATGTCCGCCTGGATGATCATCTGGTGGATCTCGGAAGCCGTGCCAATCTCCGCCACAGCATTGTTGCCGCTGGTGTTGATGCCGTTGCTCGGCCTTCAGGAAATAAAACCAACGGCAGCTAACTATGCTCACCCGCTGATATTCCTGTTTCTTGGCGGGTTTATGTTGGCAGCGGCAATGCAGCGCGCCGGCTTGCATCGCCGGATTGCGCTGCACATCGTGTCCGCTGTCGGGACGACTCCTAGTCGGATAGTGTTTGGATTCATGCTGGCCACGGCTTTTCTATCCATGTGGATATCAAACACAGCTACTACCATCATGATGTTTGCCGTGGGACTATCCGTCATTGAATTGATCAGTGAACGATCGAAAGACCCGGCGACCGCGCGACACTTCGGAGTCGCCTTGATGCTGGCGATTGCCTATAGCGCCTCCATTGGTGGCGTCGCCACCCTGATCGGCACCCCGCCGAACGCCTTGTTGGCTAGCTTTCTACAGAACAACTACAACATTGAAGTCAGCTTCGCTGGCTGGATGCTCCTGGGCGTACCGATTGCACTGGTCATGCTCCCTCTGGCGTGGCTATTGCTCACACGAGTACTGTTTCCATCCGAATCCATTGCGATCGAAGACCCGGAAGGCCTTGTTGAGAAGCAGCTAATCACGCTCGGCGCCATGAGCCGCGCCGAGAGACTAGTGGCAATGGTCTTTGTCGGCGCGGCTGCCGCCTGGATCCTGCGGACTCCACTTGCTCGCCTTACCGGCTTGCCGATTGACGACTCCGTAATCGCCATAATCGCCGCCCTACTGCTATTTGCCATACCTGTCTCAACACGCCGCGCTGAATTCGCGCTCGATTGGCAGACCGCCTGCGGCTTGCCCTGGGGCATCCTGCTACTGTTCGGGGGCGGCCTCGCGCTGGCCGGTGGGTTTACTGCCACAGGGCTGGCCGAGTGGATTGGCAATTCGGTAGCCGGGCTGGAAGTCAGCACTTTGATTCTTGTGTTGATCATAAGCATCGCCATTGTCTACCTAACCGAAATCACCTCAAATACCGCCTCCACCGCGACATTCCTGCCGATACTCGGAGCCGTAGCAGTCGGCTTGTCGCTCGCGCCGGCCGTTCTCACGGTACCAGTGGCGCTCGCAGCTTCGATGGCTTTCATGATGCCGGTGGCCACTCCGCCTAATGCTATCGTGTTCGCCTATCAGGAATTGACGCTTGCCGATATGGTTCATGCCGGGATGGTGTTAAATCTTATTGCGATCGGCGTTTCGTTTGGACTGTTCTGGCTGATCGGCCCAGTGGTGTTTGGATTCGAATGGTGATTATCCGAAGCAAACCGGGGTGTCATAGCCGCCTCGCCGAATCACTCAGCCGTACCGGCGCCCCGACATGACTGGTTATATCAAACACCTCTGGCGCAGCGCGCCGATTGCCACCACTATTCTCGCTATCGCCTTGATCGCGAGCGTCTTTTTTAGCGGTCGGATGGTCGCCTTCTGGATCTACTGGCACGATCCGGCGCATCGCGAACAAGAGATTGCGGCGTGGATGACGCCACGCTATATCAGCCATTCCTGGCAAGTCCCGAAGGAAGTCGTCCTTGCAGCCGTAGGTGCTCCTCACCAGGCCTGGCGCCGGACGGGAAACCTGACCGAACTGGCAGCCCACCACGGCATCACAGTAGCAGAGTTGATCGCCGCTACGGAGCAAGCGATTGCGACCTTCAGGGCGAATCACCTCAAGCCAGGCGAACAGCAGCCATGAGCGAGACTGTCTTCTCCCTGATTATCACCTACGGCCTCTACGTGATATTCGCCTCTGCTTTTTTATCCTGTCTTGCACTGCCGATTCCGACTTCGCTAATGATGCTCTCAGGTGGCGCATTCGCGGCCACCGAAGATCTGGTGCTATGGCAAGTTATCGCGGCCGCCTATACTGGTGCGATTCTCGGTGATCAGGCCGGTTACCTGATCGGTCGGTACGGCGGCACCCCGTTGATCGAGAAAGTCGCCCGCAGCCCCGCCCGCGCCGCAGCACTCGCCCGGGCACGCGCGATCGTTGACCAATACGGTGGGTTTGGCGTGTTCTTCTCAACCTGGCTCACCGCGCCGCTGGGACCCTGGGTAAATTTTATCGCGGGCGCGACCGGGCTGTCCTGGACGCGATTCGCGCTCTGGGACTTGCTCGGCGAGACCATCTGGGTAGCGCTTTATGTCGGCCTTGGCTTTGCCTTCGCAAACCATATTGCCACTGTAGCCAACATCGTCAGCGATGTCATCGGGCTTTTAGTAGCTCTGACGCTGGCAATGACGATGATGATCTGGATTCGAGGCGCCATGCACGGGCACAAACATGAGGTTGCCCTAAATCAATCGGTCAAGTAAGACCGGCGTGCCAGATTATTCAGATGCCATCCAGCTATCGACTACCGCCTCGCAGGACTGGTACCGTTGGCGATCTGATATGACCTCAGGGCGCTGCGAAGATCGGAGGAGTTCTTATCCCAGTCAGCGTAAAGCGCCTCAAATTGACCCTCAAAGCGACTGACTGCTGCATTAAGAGTGTCGACTTTACGCTTCATCTGCCTCTTCAAATCGACCAGGCTATCGACGACGGTACCAACATAAGCCGATGGCGCCGTCGTCCAGCGATCACTACCCGAAACGGCATAGTAGTACTGCAATTCGCTTTCCTGTAGCGGAGTTAGACTTTGCCGAAACGCGCTGAAAACCCGGGCATCAAAGTAATCCCGGATTTTTACCTTCGTCTCACTCTCGGGAGCCTTCTTGTCCAGCGAACGCATAAACTTTGCATAGTCTTTTGGCTCAAGGCCCAAAGGCCAGCGGACATTGTCCGGGAACCCTTTAGTAATAGGCTTCCATTGCAGAGTCAGCGCCTCGTTTTCAGGATAATTCCAGTCGATCGGGAAAGTCTCGAACTGGCGCAATTGCGCCCGCAAGCCTTTGAAGTATTTGATCTGCTCATCCATCCAGCTATCGCTTTCCGTAAATATCGCACGCGCCCTTGAAATCGCCAGAAACGCCTGGACGGTATCCCGAAAAAATGTGGGATGGTTCTCAATGTGGCTTTGTTCGAAACTCCTGAGCAGCGCTGCATCAAGCACTTTTTTGCTGCTCAAAGCAAGCCGCAAATTTGGAATAGCGATACCGGTCATCGCATTGGCATCTCCAAACACGCTATCAGATGCAAACTTTCCACTGGCAGCCAACATCGAACTCAATGCCGATCCAACTGCTTTGTCGAGCCGTTTTTTCGCCCAGTGAACATTGACGTCAGAAAGCTTAGATGGCAAAAAGGCGGCGACTTGCGGACGGGTCTTGCTCATATATTTGAACAAATCGTTCTCACGTCCGCCAGCATAGGCACGCGCTCTAGACTTTGTCATGAACGCGCCGCTCTGTTTTAGCCGAGACCCTTTGCTCAGGCCGGGCAATCGAAGCACACTATCAGCGCCAAACTCCATACTCTGCACAATTTCCGCAGCGGTCGCGTTGGAAATCGCCTTACCATCCGACTGACGAACCAGACCAACATATCGGCGAGTCGTGCGAATACGGTATGGCTTGTCATACTTGGCGGCGTTGCCACCGACAAATTCGCCCCGAAAACCTCCGGGATAATATGTAGGAGCGTATTCCACTGCCACCCCAAACTGATTATCCCGGGGTCGAAGTCTGCGGGTATCGTTTAGATCCCGACGCCACGTCACGAAGCCACAGCAATCATTCGCTGTCTTGGTCATTTCGCAGGACAAATAGGGCCTGCCGGATTGATGTTCCGTGTACCCTGGACCCAGGGGGCACGGTTGCTCGTTCAATTTCGGTTTGATGTCCGGGTAAACATCTATTTCGAGTGCGAGCGGAATCAGGTCAGACCAGATTTCGCGCCGAACGCGCTCACTGAACGTCTTATTCGCCCGTAACGCTTCGGCGCTTTTGGCGGCCGGATCAAATTTGTCAAACGCCCCGCTTAACGCGAAAGCCCTTAATGATCCGAAATTGGATTCGGCGCCGGCCAGAATTTTTAGATTCTCCGCATCCATCGCATCGAACAACGCCTTTCCCTCGGCGCGCATTCGTGCTTGCTCCAAGGTGATGATGTCAGCGGTCGGCTGCCGTTGCTGCTCCGGACTATGGGGTGGGACATCAACCCCACCTTGAGAATCCAGAAAAAAATAAACATTGCTCAATGCATTCACAGCTGGCAGGAATCCACCAACAGTGTTCAGCGTTCCTAACAACGCTCCCTTGAGTGGACTCGCCACGTCGCGCTCCGGTGGAATCGCGATAACAGGAAAATTCCCCACTTTTAGCTTGTCGCCAATATCAGTCACCGCCAGCTGGTAAGTCGTACGCAATGACTGGCTATAGTCCGTTGCACTACCTTCGTACTGAGCGACCAACTCCTGTTTGGTTGCCCAATCATTTAGCGCAGCCAACACCCATTGCTCGCCAATCGTCAGATTGCTATTGGCATGCTTGAAGTTCGGAACGGTATTGAGATTAAGACGGTGCGGCTCCTTGCGCGGGTCGAATCCGAGACGCCGGATGATGTCGTTTACACCGCTGCTAAATCCAAGACGGTAGCCATTGTCACCGTTGACACTGGGTGATTCGTATTTCTTGAGAATCGTGATCAGCGCGTTATCTTTCTCAGTGGCATCAACCGGCGCGGCGGCCCCCATCACGGCAACAAGCCCGACTGTCAGCAGTAATTGTTTCAAAGTCCCGACTCCTGGATACGACGATTCTGAAGCGTTGTCTTCCGATGATCATACGTCTATTTGCCGCAACATATTCTCATGATTCGTTCTGCAGACTGCCCGGCTCGACGACACAGCAGACGGGTCTTCTGTTTTGTTGGGCCCTGAACACCAGCGCTTGGGATTCATGCGCGAGTCTGCCAGCGACTTAAACCACTCTGATGTCACTTCGTGTTAAGCCTCTAAGCATTTGCCAGCGGCTCTGTTAACGTCCGCCGGCAGCTCGGTTTCTCTCTCGCTGAACCTTTTGGGACCGCTTGCTCCAGCGAGACTTAATGAAACTGAGAACACTCTCGATTTCCGCGTCCGACATGATCGCCCCGAAACCCGGCATGCCACTCCTAAAGTCTTTCAGGCCCGCCTCGGTCATCAATTTTTGTCCGCCCTGCTTGGTGTACTCAAATAGCATGCGGTCATCGTGGTGCCAGGTATGACCGCTGTCATCATGCGGCGGCGCAGGCAAGGTACCGTCCGCATTGGGTACTTGCCAATTCGGCTGACCTTCGAGATTGACACCGTGACAGGCAGCGCAGTGGGTAGCGTAAAGTACCTGACCCGCGGTCGTGGCCGGCGTTACCCCGGAACTGGCCCGCGGCAGTCCGGCCAGCAGATCGACTTTTCCAGTTGGCGAATTGACACCTACCGGGGCCACAGACTGTCCAGACTCTGCAAGCTGGCGCGGCTCGCCAGGTGTCGGATCTGCCCGCTGGCCGCCCCAGTGAGATCCGACACCAATGGCCACCCCGATTACAACCGCGATCAGAACCGCAATGACAACTGGCACGACGATACGGCGCATAACAGAGTCACGTCCCCAATAGCTTTCAAAATATTCAAGAATCAATCAATATACTACCTGGAGCGGCTCGGATCCGAGCGCCTGAGCGCTATTCCTGCTGCAAATTCGAAATGATTCATCCCACAATGATTTGACAATTGGCAGCCCGCTCGCGACAGCCCGCTCAACTTGCTGCGAGTGGTCTTGATTGAAGAATTTGGAACCGCTCAAGCGCTCCAGAACACGAGAGCGGCGCGATCCGCTCTTACCCGCCAGCCCATACCGATTCGAAATGCGCGCGAACCGAGTCGTTCGATACCGCCGCAAACTCATCCGGTTCCCAGACCGGCTTGCGATCCTTATCAATCAACAAAGCCCGCACACCTTCCGGGAAATCATGCCGCCGCTGAAACTGTTGAGCCAGAATCAAATCCATTGCGAGCACTTGATCAAGTGAGCGGTGCTTACTGCGCTTCAAGTATTCATCGGCAACCAGCGCGGTAGTAGGCGATCCGTTGCCCAGGCCTTTTGCGGCGCCTTCAAAGAACGGATCATCCTGGGCGGCGGACTGCAACGCGGCGAGTAGTGACGGCACATCCGGCTGACCGGCCACAAATCGCAACGCATCAAAGTACTGACGCAGGCCGGCCGTTGGCAAGCCGACCTGATACCGATGGTTTGCTGCCTGCACGTGTTGTGTCAGCACCCGATGGTTATTCTGAACATTACGAGACCAGGCCAGCTCATGCAATCGCCCATAGAAGGTCTCGTTTTCTTCGGCGGGAACAAAACCATCAGCCAGACCGGCGAACAGAGCATCGGCTTCGTTGACTGTCATCCCGGTCAAGGCGAGTATTCGGCCAATACCACCAGGCACACGATTCAGGAACCAGCCTCCGCCGACATCAGGAAAAAGCCCGATGTGTATTTCCGGCATCGCGATCCGGCAGCGATCAGAGACAATTCGGTGAGACCCGCCAACGGTAAGCCCGACGCCACCACCCATGCAAACGCCATAGGCGTGAGTCATGAAGGGTTTGCCGAAGGTGTGAATGAGCCGGTCCAGGGTATATTCCACCTCAAAAAAGGAGTCGCCATATTCAAAGCGATGGTCTCCCCCCGCACGAATGTGGCGGACAACGCCCGCCACATCGCCTCCTGCCGAGAACCCCTTTGGGCCGTTGGCGGTCAACACGACTGCGACAACAGATTCATTGGACTGCCAGAGCCGAAACTGGCTCAACATCAACTCGCACATCTCGAGATTGATCGCATTGAGCTGCGCGGGCCGGTTCAGGCGCGCATAGCCGATCTTCATGCCGTCTTTGATCGTGACTTCTTCAAACAGGACTGGCGCTTCGGTTTGTGCCGGCTGGTCTTGACTCATGGTTCTATCTCTATGGTTTGGCCGTGCTGTAGCAGGACGAATTCGTCAGGTTTCAGCTCGTATCGCTTGATCGCTTTTGCCAGATCAAGGATGGGTTGATCAAGAGCTTCGTCGGTCAGCTCAAAAGTTCCCCAGTGAATCCCGACTGTGCGCCTGGCTTTGATGTCCAGGTGAACCAGCACGGCTTCGTCCGGGTTGACGTGTTGGGCTTTCATGAACCAGCGCGGCTCGTAAGCGCCAACGGGTATCAGCGCCAGATCAAATCCGCCAAACCGGGCGCCGATCCGGGCGAAGTCGCGGGAGTAGCCCGTGTCCCCTGCAAAAAAGACACTGGTCTCACCAGCCCGCAACACCCAGCCGCCCCACAAGGTCTGATTGCGATCGCTAAGACTACGCGCGCTCCAGTGCTGCACCGGCACAAATTCGATCGCAACCGCGCCGCTAGCGGTCTTATCCCACCAGTCCAGTGCTTTGACATTGCCTACCCCAAGCGCTTTGAACCATTGATCTACGCCCAGGGGTACGAGAAACAACGGTGGCCCGCCCGGCTGCCTTGTTAGCCCAAGGACGGTCTCTTCGTCCAGATGGTCGTAGTGATTATGAGAGATCACGACAACATCGATCCGGGGCAATTCCTTTAGCGATAGCGGAGTGGGTACTTTCCGTTCAGGCCCGGCAAAAGATACCGGCGATGCCCGTCGGCCGAAATGCGGATCAGTCAGGATGTTAACGCCACCCATCTGCAGCAAGACAGTCGCATGTCCAAGCCAGGTGGCTATCGGGTCTCGTCCCGGGTCTGCCAACAACTGCAGATCAGGCTTGACGACCGGAATATCAGCATAGCCTTTGTAAACACGACTTGGCGCCGGCGGCAAGCCGCCGCGCCAGGCTTTCCAGCGCCAACGGATCAAGTCTGTAAAAGCCTTGTTGGTACTAAGACCGTCAGTGTTAACGAAACCATCGGGACGATGATGGGCTTTAGCCGGGTCATACCAGTCGGGCAGCTTGCTTGCACAACCGACAATCAAGGCGATCGCGCCAACCAGCACGAGGACCAGCCAGCGTGACCGCCAGTTCATAAGGCTAAGGCGACCAGCCTGGCTTGTTTGACTCGCGGCTCCAGGAAGCGCCCTTTGCGAGAACGATTTCCGCTCCACGCGGCAAGCTGCGCCCCTGTAAACACTCGTTCAACGGCTTTCTTACCACGCCCCAGGCCAATTACAGTAACTCCCGGTTTGCCAAATACGACCGCCTGTTGCAGCAAATCTTTCTTTTCGGTCCCCATCAGGCTGACACCGCGCCCACCAGTCTTGAGGATCTTGACTTCGTCCAGCGGAAAGACCAGTGCCCTGCCTTCTTCGGAGAGGCACAACACTTGATCCATGCCGGGATGGAACACGGCCGGGCGCAACGGTTTGTCCTCTTTGCCAAGCGTCATCAGGGATTTGCCCTGACGTTTGCGTCCAACGAGTTCTTTGGCCTGGGTCATAAAGCCATTGCCTTGCGCGGTTGAAAACATGACGCCGGCTTCGCCGTTGGCGGCAAAGACATGTTCTACCCGGACGCCGGCCTCCAGTTCGACAAACGTGGTGATCGGCTGCCCGTCGCCTCGGGCCGACGGCAACAGGTTGACCGGTACCGTATAAACACGCCCGTTCGTCGCCAATGCAAACACCAGATCTGAAGTCAGGACTTCATAAGCACCGTACAGCGAATCGCCCGATTTGAAATTGAATTGACTGGCGTCATGGCCATGTCCCTGGCGGGCCCGAATCCAACCTTTCTCGGAGACGATTACGGTTACCGGGTCTTCGATCTGCTTGATTTCAGCAACCGCCCGTTCGGCCTCTTCGATGATCGTGCGACGTTCGTCGCCATAGGTTTTGATATCGGCCTTGATCTCACTAATCACCTGTTTTTTCATTGCCGATTCATTGTCGAGCAATCCGCGCAGCACTTTCTCTTCATCGCGCAGCGCTTTGAGTTCTTTTTCAATCTTGATTGCTTCGAGGCGGGCCAGTTGCCGCAAGCGGATATCGAGAATGTCATCGGCCTGGCGCTCGGTCAGCTCGAAGCGTTTTATCAACGCCGCTTTCGGATCATCGGCAGTCCGGATAATCTGGATCACCTCATCAATGTTCAGCAGAATCAACTGCCGGCCTTCCAGAATATGAATCCGGTCCAGGACTTTCTGCAGCCGGAAAGTAGTCCGGCGGGTGACAGTGGTGATCCGGAACTGCCCCCATTCCACCAGTATCTGGGCGAGCGATTTCTGGCGCGGCCGGCCGTCGATCCCGATCATTACCAGATTGATTGACGCGCTGCTCTCCAGGCTCGTGTAGGCCAGCAAAATGCTGGTCAGTTCATCGCGGCCGATTCTGGAGGTCTTGGGCTCAAAGACAAGCCGGACCGCTGCGTCTTTGCCGGACTCGTCCCGGACTGCATCCAGCACGGATAAAACCGTTTGCTTAAGCTGCTGCTGATCGGCGCTTAGGGCTTTTTTATTGGCTTTGATCTTCGGGTTACTGAGTTCTTCTACCTCTTCCAGTACTTTTTGCGCCGAAACGCCGTGCGGTAACTCATGAAAAACCAACTGCCACTGACCACGGGCCATTTCTTCGAACGTATAGCGGCCGCGAATCTTAATAGAACCCCTACCGCTGTCGTAGATTTCCGCGATGGTCTGCGCCGGCGTGATGATTTGCCCGCCACCAGGGAAATCCGGTGCCGGCAGAATCTTGCAAATATCTGCCGTACTGATGCTCGGCTTACGAATGGCAGCTATGGCCGCGTTAGCCACTTCGACCAGATTGTGCGGGGGGATTTCGGTTGCCATCCCAACTGCAATCCCGGAAGCACCATTGAGCAATACGATGGGTAACCGCGCCGGTAACAAAGAAGGCTCTTCAGTGGATCCGTCATAATTGGGGGCAAAATCCACTGTCCCCATGTCGATTTCATCGAGCAAAAGGTTCGAGAATTTGGTCAGGCGCGCTTCGGTATATCGCATTGCTGCGGCGCTGTCACCGTCGCGCGATCCAAAGTTGCCCTGCCCGTCAATAAGTGGATAGCGCAAAGTGAATGATTGCGCCATACGCACCATCGCGTCATAGGCGGCGGTATCACCGTGCGGATGAAACTTACCGAGCACATCGCCAACCACACGCGCCGATTTCACCGGCTTTGAGGTCGGGCCCAGGCCCATTTCATTCATCGAATACATGATGCGGCGCTGTACGGGTTTTTGGCCATCGGATACATCCGGCAACGCCCGTCCTTTAACAACCGAGACAGCGTAATCCAGGTAAGCCTGCTCCGCGTATTCCGCCAGCGTTATCGTGCCGTCAGCAGGTTGCTCCGGCAAGTCCTCAAATAGATCAGGTTCGTTCATCAGTCAGTTCTAGATATCCAGGTCAGCTTCGGTACTGCGCTCTTCCAGCCAGGAGCGTCGCGCGGCCGCTTCACCTTTACCCATCAACATCGTGAATCGCTCATGGGTTTTCTCGGGGCCGTGACGGCCTAATTGCACCGGCAGCAGGCGTCTTGTGTCGGGGTCCATTGTGGTTTCCCAGAGCTGGGTGGCGTTCATCTCGCCTAGCCCCTTAAACCGCGAGATGCTCCAGCTATCATCCTTGACGCCGTCTTTTCGTAACTTGTCTTCAACGTGTTGCAACTCGCCATCGTCCAGACAGTAAATCTTGCGCAGCGGCCGTTTGCCCAGCGCCGGCACATCAACCCGGAACAGCGGCGGGCGGGCAACAAACAAGTGGTAACGCTCAACCAGCCGGGGAAAGTGCTTGAGAAACAGTGTCAGCAACAAAACCTGAATATGCGCGCCGTCTACGTCAGCATCCGACAGGATGCAGATCTTGCCGTAACGCAAACCAGACAAATCCGGTGAGTCATTTGGCCCGTGGGGGTCAACGCCAATTGCCACCGCAATGTCGTGAATCTCGTTATTGGCAAACAAGCGATCACGGTCGGTTTCCCAACTGTTTAGCACCTTGCCGCGCAACGGCAAGATGGCCTGGAATGACTTGTCACGCCCCATCTTGGCCGAGCCACCGGCCGAATCCCCCTCGACCAGAAAAATCTCGGTACGGCTGACATCGCTCGATTCGCAATCGGTCAGCTTGCCAGGCAATACGGCAACGCCGCTGCTTTTGCGCTTTTCGATTTTCTGCGCAGCCCGACTGCGGGCTTGCGCCTGACGAATCACCAACTCGGCCAGTCGACGACCAAAATCCACGTGTTGGTTCAGCCAGAGTTCCAACTGGCCACGGCAGAAACCACTGACCAGTCGCACGGCATCGCGTGAATTGAGCCGCTCTTTTATCTGGCCCTGAAACTGCGGATCCAACACCTTGGCCGACAAGACAAAGCTGGCCCGGGCGAACGCATCTTCGGGCAGCAGGCGCACGCCCTTGGGCATCAGGTTGTGCATTTCGATAAAACTCTTGATCGCGCCAAACACACCATCGCGCAGCCCGGCCTCGTGAGTGCCGCCAGCGGAGGTTGGAATCAGATTGACGTAAGACTCGCGAATCAGCGGTCCTTCGTCAGTCCAGTGCACAGCCCACTGAGCGCCCTCACCGTCGGCAAACGTATCGTGCCCGGCAGCGGCATACTGGTCGCCTTCAAAGACCGGAATGACTGGATCTGGCGCCCCGGCTTCATCCAGCGCAGTTGCCAGGTAGCCTTTCAAGCCGTCGGCATACTGCCACTGCTGGGTCTTGCCGGTTTTTTCGTCTTTTAGGCTGACTTTCAGACCAGGGAGCAGAACCGCCTTGGAGCGCAACAACACGGTCATTTCGGCAGCAGGAATATTCTGGGAATCGAAGTATTTCGGATCTGGCCAGGCCCGCACCCGCGTGCCACGTTTGCGCTCGCCCCGCGCCGGCTCGGAAGCGGCCAGCGGCTCGGCGATATCGCCACCCTTAAACACCAGATCATGTCGTCCGCCATCACGCCAGACGGTCACTTCAAGCCTTTTGCTTAGCGCATTGGTGACAGACACGCCTACCCCGTGCAAGCCCCCCGAGAAACTGTAGGCACCGCCATCGGCTTTGTCGAACTTGCCACCGGCATGCAAACGGGTAAAAACGATTTCGACGACGGGAACTTTCTCTTCAGGATGCGGCCCGACCGGTATCCCCCGACCGTCGTCATCGACCGAGATACTGCCATCGGCATGCATCACCACGTCAATGTTCTTGCAGGTGCCTGCCAGCGCTTCATCGGCGGCGTTGTCAATTACTTCCTGAATGATATGGAGCGGGTTATCAGTGCGGGTGTACATCCCCGGGCGTTGCTTAACCGGCTCCAGCCCCTTGAGCACCTTGATCGAGGCTTCGCTGTAAGTTTTGTTTTGGGTTGCCATTCACTTCCAGTCCGATGCGCCCTCCGCTCCTATCTGACCAGGACGGTGGCACACATTTGTAAGAAACTCGCGAAATCACCCACCCGGTCCGGATGCAGGCGGGCCATAAACGCCCATCCCGCCAGCGCCACGACGGCGCCCAGACCCAGCAAGCTCGCGAGGATGCGCAGAATTCTAGTCGGTTTCTTGCCCATGGCCGATTTGGAGAATTACAGGCGTCTTTTGCTGCAAACGCACAATTACACGAATCTTACAGGCTGCAAGTTTTTCCGCTTAACTTACGCGAGGCTTACACGCCACTTACAACTCCCTTACACGCCGTGATTTACCGCTTTACTTCGTCTTGGCGCTGACGAGAATAAGCCCAACGCCTGCGCTTTCGCGAGCGTCAACAATTATCACCTAACCGAGGGGGCCGGTTCGGATCATCCGAACACATGCCGGCACACCCGCTAAAGGAGACACACCCAGATGAGCAAACTCATCAATCAACCCCGTCGTGACGTCATCAAGACTACTGGTGTCGCAGCTGGCGCTATCGCCGCTCCGATGTTCTTCACCCGCCATGCCTGGGGTGCAGATTTTGTCAATGCCCCCACCGGCTCAACTGTTACCCTGGGTTTCAACGTCCCCCAGTCTGGCGCCTATGCCGACGAGGGTGCTGACGAGTTGCGCGCTTACGAGCTGGCAGTTGAGCACCTTAATGGTGAAGGCGACGGCGGCATGATGAACACCATGCAGCCCAGTTCACTGAAGGGCGAAGGCATCCTGGGCAAGAAAGTCAAATTTGTGACTGGTGACACCCAGACCAAATCTGATGCTGCCCGCGCTTCAGCCAAGCGCATGATCGAGAAAGACGGCGTGGTAATGGTTACCGGTGGCTCGTCTTCAGGGGTGGCTATTGCGGTTCAAGGTTTGTGTCAGGAAGCAGGCATCATCTTTATGGCCGGCCTCACCCACTCAAACGACACAACGGGTAAAGACCGCAAGCGTAACGGCTTCCGTCACTTCTTTAACGCCTACATGTCTGGTCAGGCCCTCGCGCCAGTGCTGGGCAAAGAGTACGGTAAAGATCGTACGGCTTATCACCTGACGGCTGACTACACCTGGGGCTGGACCCAGGAACAATCCATCAAGGATGCAACCGAAAACCTGGGCTGGAAGACAGCGCAGACGGTCAAGACTCCGGTTGGCGCTGGCGACTTCCTGCAATACATCACGCCGGTGCTGAACTCAGGCGCTGACGTCCTGATCCTGAACCACTACGGTAAAGACATGATCAACTCGCTGACCCAGGCGGTTTCGCTCGGTCTGCGTGACAAACAGGTCAACGGCAAGGACTTTCAGATTGTGGTGCCACTGTATTCACGCCTGATGGCTCAAGGTGCTGGCGAGAACGTTAAAGGCATTTACGGTTCTACCAACTGGCACTGGTCTTTGCAGGATGCCGGCTCTAAGGCATTCGTGACCTCATTCGGCAAGAAGTATGGCTTCCCCCCGTCACAGGCCGCACACACCTGCTACGTTCAGGCCCTGCTTTACGCAGACGCCTGCGAACGCGCCGGAACGTTCAACCCGTGCGAAGTCGTCAACGCACTAGAAGGTCACAAGTTTGATGGCATGGGTAACGGCCCGACCGAATACCGTGCTGAAGACCATCAGTGCTTCAAGGACGTCCTGGTTGTACAGGGTAACGACAAGCCGACGTCAAAATTTGACGTGTTGAAAGTGGTCGAAGTCACCCCGCGGGCTCAGGTTGAGTACAAGTCCACGATCGATCAGTTCAAAGGCGATCTGGGCCCCTGCAATAAGGGTGCCTGATAGTTAAGCGGTAATCCGGTTTGCCAGTTGCTTCCTCTCTCACGGGAAGAAGCGACTGCGCACGCCGGCGTTGTACGCGCGAGTCGACATATGCCTGACTCGCGCTTCTACTTCTTGGCGTTAGCCACTCGGGTCTGAACCCAATGGCCTGCCTGACGTCTTGACCCAGTCGGCGCGGGCAAGAAAGCGCTGCCAGAAGGCAGCAATTGTTCACAGGAATTTGAAAACAAATGGACGCAATACTGTTGCAGATCCTGAATGGCCTGGACAAGGGAGGCGCTTACGCCTTGATTGCCCTTGGCCTGACACTGATATTCGGCACGATGGGCGTGGTGAACTTCGCTCACGGCGCGATCTTCATGCTTGGGGCATTCGTCGCAGTCACGCTGAACCGACTGTTCTCGCTGGAAAGCGTCGTCCTCGACGAAACCCAGCAGACCGCCTGGGGCTCAGCGCTTGAGGTCCGGACCCCATATCTGGAAGCCTGGCTCGGTGACTTCGGCACCTGGCTGATTGACTACTCAGTCCCGGTGTCTGTTCTGGTGGCAATCCCGATCATGCTGATTGTGGGTATCGTGATGGAGCGAGGCCTGATCAAGCACTTTTACAAGCGCCCTCACGCCGAGCAGATTCTAGTCACCTTCGGTCTGGCGATTGTGTTGCAAGAAATTGTCAAAGCGATGTACGGCGCCAACCCGATTCCGCAGGCTCCGCCCGAGGCATTTCGCGGCGCGATCGACCTGGGCGTCATGATCGGGCGTGACGCGGGCGTCATTATTTACCCGGCGTGGCGAATTGTTTACTCCGCATTTGCGGTGATTGTCCTGGCCGCAGTGTTCAGCTTTCTGCAGTTCACCACATTCGGCATGGTGGTCCGCGCTGGTATGGCCGATCGCGAAACGGTCACGATGTTGGGCATCGACATTGACCGGCGCTTCACGATCATGTTTGGTCTGGCTGCAGTGGTCGCCGGTATGGCCGGTGTGATGTATACGCCGATTCTGCCACCGGACTACCACATGGGAATGGACTTCCTGGTGTTGAGCTTCGTGGTCGTGGTGGTTGGAGGCATGGGCAGTCTGCCCGGTGCAGTCGCTGCGGGATTCCTGCTCGGCATTCTGCAATCGTTTGCTTCCATGAACGAGATCAAGTCCATTATTCCAGGCATCGATCAGATCATTATCTATCTGGTTGCTGTTGCCATTCTGTTGTTCCGCCCGCGTGGCCTGATGGGTCGCACCGGGGTCATGGACGCTTAAACGAATGAGTCAATTATGAGTAACACGACAACACCTTCTTCTTCGAGTAACTTCTGGCTGATGCTTGGCGTTATCGTCGCGATCATCGCCGGACCCATCATTCTTGAACCATTTGGCGCGGGTTATCCTGACCTGCTCCAGAAGTTCGTGATCTTCGGGATCTTCGCTATCGGTTTTAATATTCTGTTCGGACTCACTGGCTACTTGTCATTTGGCCACGCCGCTTTCCTGGGCGTCGGCTCTTATGCGGCAGTCTGGTCATTCAAGTTACTGACTATGAATGTTATTCCGGCGATTATTCTGTCAGTGATCGTATCGGCCATTTTTGCGTTGATCATCGGCTTCATCAGCTTGCGTCGGTCAGGAATCTACTTCTCGATTCTGACGCTGGCGTTCGCACAGATGTCTTATAACCTGGCCTACTCGGTGCTGACGCCGATCACCAACGGCGAAACTGGTTTACAACTGAGCCTGCAGGATCCACGCATTCTTGATACCGTTGAAGCCGGTGCCGGCCTGCCGGTCACGAACTTCTTCGGTCTCGCAATGAATCAGACCACCAGTGTTGAGATGTTCGGCCGCTTGTTCCAGTTCAACATCGGTTACTACGTCTGTGGCATTGTCCTGATTGTGATGTTCTACATCTCGATGCGCATCTTCCAGTCACCTTTCGGCATGATGCTCAAAGCCGTCAAGACGAACCAGAACCGGATGGCTTACACCGGCTTCAATACCCGCCCCTATACGCTTGCCGCGTTTGTGATTTCCGGTATGTACGCCGGCCTGGCCGGCGCTTTGATGGCATGTACCGACCCACTGGCAGGCGCCGAAAGAATGCAATGGACAGCCTCTGGGGAAGTTGTGCTGATGACGATTCTGGGCGGTACCGGCACGCTAGTCGGGCCGATCCTGGGTGCCGGCCTGATCAAATATTTCGAGAACATTTTTTCGTCATTCAATGACAGTACGCTGGAGAGCTTCTTCAGCTTTTTGCCCGATTTTCTCGCCGGCCCGGCAGTGACAGTCAGCGGCCTGTTTGTGGGTGAGGGATGGCATCTGACGCTCGGCGTACTGTTTATGGTGATTGTGATCTACCTGCCCGGCGGCTTGATGGAAGGCCTCCGAAGGATCGGCAAGTTGTTCAAACGTTCCCCCGAAAAACCCGCTGCCCAATCCGCTGGCTCGATGAAACCGCCTGCCACCGGCTCGGAGGCCGAAGCATGAAACCGATTCTGCAAATCTCTGGCGTCAACAAGCGTTTTGCCGGTCTTCAGGCACTGGGCGACGTAAACCTGACGGTACTGGAAGGAACGGTACACGCGATTATCGGGCCAAACGGCGCCGGCAAGTCCACGCTGCTGAACTGTCTTATCGGTAAATTGATTCCCGACAGTGGCTCGGTTGACTTTGCCGGCCATTCACTGCTGGGCATGCAACCGCATCAAATCAATCAGGTTGGCGTCAGCCGGGTTTTTCAGACACCTGAGATTTTCGCGGAACTGTCGTTACTGGAAAACGTCATGATTCCAGCGTTCGCCCGCCGCGATGGCTCTTTCAAGTTGAATGGCTGGGGCTCGGTCCGTAACGAAAGCGAAATCCACGACAAAGCCGTTGAAATGCTCAAGGATATCGGCCTGGCCGATAAACGAACCATGATTGCCGGCAGCCTGAGTCGCGGCGACAAACGCCGACTTGAAATGGCGATGTGTCTGGTACAAGATCCCAAACTGCTGCTGCTGGACGAACCAACCGCCGGCATGAGCCGCGCCGACACCAACAACACCATTGCCTTGCTCAAGGAAATCTCCACTCGCGGCATCACAATGGTGGTGATTGAGCACGACATGCATGTGGTCTTCTCACTGGCGCAACGCATCAGCGTACTCGCCCAGGGAACGGTCATCGTCGAAGACGAACCCGAAAACATCAAAGGCAACCCCAAAGTGCAGGAAGCCTATCTCGGAGGGGCACACTTGTGAGTGAAGCAAGCGCCAATCAGTCAACATCATCACGGCCTAGCGCGCCCCAGGTTAAACCCGTCAAGGCAACCGGCGGCGAGCGCGCTTATTTTTCAGTATGGGATCTACACGCCTATTATGGCGAGAGCTATATCGTGCAAGGCATCAGTTTCGACGTGCGCGAAGGCGAGATCGTCGCCCTGCTCGGGCGCAACGGCGCAGGCAAGACCTCAACCCTGCGCGCAATATCAAGACTGGACCAGCCGGGCCTGACTCACGGCGAAATCTGGCTGGATCACAAACCGCTGCACAACATGAGCGCGCATCAGGCAGCCCAGAACGGTATATCACTGGTCCCGGAAGACCGCCGGATTATCCCGGGACTGACCGTGCAGGAGAATCTCGAACTGGCCCAGATTGCCCCGCCAATCGGCTGGAGTATTGAACGTCTGTACGACTTGTTTCCGCGCCTGGGCGAACGGCGTAAACAGGAAGGCGTGACCATGTCTGGTGGCGAGCAACAGATGCTGGCAGTCGCCCGGGCTCTGGCGCGGGATGTCAAACTGCTGTTGCTTGATGAGCCTTATGAGGGGCTGGCACCGGTGATCGTGCACGAGATCGAGCGCACGCTCGAAGAAATCAAAAAACTGGGTATGACGACAATAATCGTTGAACAAAACGCGATTGCCGCATTGCATCTGGCTGACCGCGCAATCATTCTCGATATGGGCCAGGTCGTCTTCGACGGCACGGCCCAGCAAGTGCTGGATGATGCCCAGCTACGGCAGGAGTACCTGGCAATCTGACACCGCTTCCTGGGAGCCTGGTACCAGGCTCTTGAGAGCGGCAATCTGCTCGTCCACCGAGATAGCCAGTTCGCCGATCACATCCAGCGATGGATCTTCAGTAATACGTTGATCAGGGTTCGCCTCGGCGCGGCTCTGCAACACCTGATCGCGATGCTCCAGCAATGCCTGAATTTGCGGAAAAAACAGTTTCAACATCGCGCCGAGCCAGCGGTTGACTGCCCAGTTCGGATGAGCATGATCTATTCGAAACCGATCGACCAACTCGACGACAGACGGCGCCGGCAACATGCGCTCGGCAGTCACCCACCGATTGGTTGTAAACAGACCGACCGGCAGGCCCATCATGTCCATAGATATGGCGATCAAGTGGGTCGGCTGGGTCTGGTCCGCCCGGACGAAAGTATGAAAATGGCCGTGCTCATCTGACTCCCGGTGATGATGGTAGTAATACTGTGAACCAGATCGGTTGTCGTATACGTCACCACTGGGGTAGTGATCGACTTCGTAAAACACCCCCTGACCCCGCAGACACTCGCCAACGACATTCAACCCGGCATTGGCCAGTACCCGCACGCACTCTTTGAGTTCGACGCCAGCGGCCATCATCCGCTGCAGCCGTACTGGAGACAGATTTGCCATATCGGGCGCTATCACAGGAGTGATCATGCAGTCATCACCTATTGGCCGCTGAACAGCGGATTGATTTGGGGGGTACCACGAGCCTCTGTCGCCGTAACCCGGTATCAATTACAGATTGACTCAATCACCTTGCATAAGCCAGAAAATCGGCGCTTTCAGCGGCCAACGGATCATGCGGCAACACCCGGTGCACCAGAATCTGGCGCGCTAGTTTCGCCCGCTCGGAATCTCCTGTTTTGGTGGCCTCCCAGGCCATCGCGGCGGCACTACCGACATGGTAGAGCGCGCTGGCTGCTGTCCGGGCGAGATCGTCAGAATCAAGTGCGGCTGTAACCAGTGCCTGCACTTTCTCAATGACATGATCCGCGTCTGCCAGCGGGGCCTGCTCAACATGGCCGCGAACCCAGTCGCCCCAGGCTTCAAGCCCTTGTTCGCGGCGGACCGCTCTGATGACATCCAGCGCAACGATGTTGCTCGTTCCCTCCCAGATGCTGCCCAGATGAGCATCCCGGAGCAGACGGGGCTCAGGCCATTCTTCAATGTAGCCGCACCCCCCGCGCACCTCCATGGCGTCGCCAACCACTTTGCGCGAATCCCGGCAGGCGCGGAACTTGAGTAACGGCGTGAGAATTCTCAGCCGTTTCGCCGCCTTGCCGTCGCCCGCGTCGGCCTGTTGCATTGCCAGCGCCGATTGCAGGAACATCGTTCGGGCTTGTTCCGATGCCATCACCATCTTGGATAACTGGCGTCGCATCAAAGGCATCTCAATCAACGATTTACCGAAGGCTTTACGATGGGTAGCGCCATAGAGCGCTTCAAAAGTAGCCCGCCGCATCATGCCGGCCGATCGCACGCCGTTAGAGAGTCGCGACGAATTGACCATGTCCGCCATCTGCTTGAAGCCAGCCTGCGGGTCGCCAATCAGCCAGGCAGTGGCTCCTTCAAGGCGAATTTCGCCGCTGGCCATTGAACGGGTACCCAGCTTGTCTTTCAGGCGCACGATTCGGTAATTATTCGCGCTGCCATCGGGCAAGGCTTTAGGGAGCAAAAACAAGCTGACCCCGCGTAGCCCGGCCGGCCCGTCAGGCAACCGCGCCAACACCAGTGCGAGATCGGCATCGGCATTCGAGCAGAACCATTTATCGCCGTGCAACTGATACGTCCCGTCAGACTGCGCCTGAGCCGTAACAGCCGTGGCGGAAACATCGCTGCCCGCGCCCTGTTCGGTCATGAACATCGCGCCCTGAAACAACTGATCAGCATCCTGGTTGCCGAGCCGCGGCAGATATCGTTTGATCAACTCGTCAGAGCCAAATCGTTTGAGCGTACGGGCCAGGCTGTCAGTCATGCTCACCGGACAAAGTAAACCGAACTCGGCCTGCGCGAACAGAAAAGTCAGCACATATTTTGCCGCTGGCGGCAGCGGTGCATCGGCGCCAAACGTACCCGCCCGATGACTCATCGATGCCAGCCCGAACTCACCAAAAGCCAACGCCTGCATCTCGCGATAGGCGGGGTGATAGTCAATGCTGGAGATGTCTTCGCCGCGACGATCACGGGTGCGCAGCTTCGGTGGGTTTTGATCTGCCTGACTAGCCAACCGGTCGAGATGATCACCAGCCAGTTCACCGAGACGATCCAGTTGAGGTTCAAGACGTTGCAACACCTCTGCCGGCAGATATAACGGCAGCAATCGGGCAAGAACCGGATCAGAACGCCAGAGGTTGGACCCGCGCGCGTCCGGAATGGCGGTGGAAAGTGAATCCACTTGCGTGGCGCTTGCGTCGTCTCGATTCATCATGATTCCTGCTTGGGCGAAACTGGACAATAATTGTAGCCTTAACCCGAAAAGGAAAAGTCATCAGACAGTCACGCGATTTTCTTGCCAGAGTTCAGCGGCTGATATTCCCCGACGGAAACCCCGATCGTGAAGCAATCGGCCAGACTGGGTTGCTGATACTGATTGCGACTGTCTTATTACTTCTGGACGAATACGGGATTCAACGGGCGTTCTATCAGCACTTTGCTGACTTGCCGATCTATGAGTCAGTCCAGGGACATCAACGCGCTCTGGCAGCACAGTTTCACTTTACCGTTTCCTGTCTGCTGTTGCTGGTGTTGGTACCGCTCGGATACGCCCGTCTTTTTCCGGTCCGGGACATGCATCACTACGGTCTGTCGTTGCGACCGGGCAGTTTCCACCTGCCAATCTACGCACTGCTCACAGTCCTTATTCTGCCGGTGGTCTGGGTCGCTTCTGGTGATCCGGGGTTCGCCCGCTTCTATCCGATGTACAAACCGGTCGCAGCCAGCGACTGGTTAATTTACGAAGCGACCTATCTGCTGCAATTTTTTGCGGTCGAGTTCTTCTTCCGGGGTTTCTGCCTGTTCAGACTTGAACGCTTTACCGGTTTATATGCGGTGCCGATCATGGTGATACCGTATGCCTTGCTGCATATTCACAAACCACTGCCGGAAGCCCTGGGCTCAATCGTCGCCGGAATGGTGCTGGGCTATCTGGCAATCCGGACCCGTTCAATCTGGCCGGGCCTGTTTTTGCATTGCATTGTGGCGTTGAGCATGGACACTTTTGCGCTGTTTCGAAGCGGCTGGTTTGGCAACTGAGGCAATAGCTTATGGCAACACCTGACACCCCAGTCTTTCTTAGCGGCGGCGCCAGCACCGCCTTCGGACGCCTGGACGGTCGCGGCCCGCTCGATCTGATCTGTGAAGCGGCAACGGGCGCGGTCAGCCACGCCGGACTGACGCTGGATCAAATCGACGGATTGCTCTGCGGATATGCAACCACATTGCCGCACCTGATGCTTTCCACCCTGGTTTGCGAGCAACTCGGCATCAAGCCAAAGGTCTCCAGCGGCATGTCGGTTGGCGGCGCCACAGGCGCGGCGATGATCATGCAGGCGTATGACCTGATTCGAGCCGGGCGGTGCGAGTCGGTACTTGTTGTTGCCGGCGAGAACCGGCTTAGCGGTCAGTCACGCGATGCGTCTATCCAAACGCTGGCACAAGTGGGCGACCCCGATTTTGAAGTACCCAATGGCGCCTCTGTACCGGCCTACTACGCGCTGATGGCATCGGCTTATCTGCAGCATAGTGGCCTGACCGAAACCGATCTGGCCGAGTTTGCGGTCTTGATGCGCCGGCATGCCAGCGGACACCCCGGTGCACATCTCACTGACGCCATCGATGTCAACGCGGTCATGAACTCCAAGCCGATTGCCTCGCCGCTCAAACTGCTGGACTGCTGTCCGATTTCAGACGGTGCAGTCGCCCTGGTCATTTCGGCTCGCGCTGGCGAGGGCTCGGTACGGATTGCCGGTGCCGGACAGGCTCATTTTCATCAACACCTGAGTAATCTGACCGATGTTTCCAACACCGGCGCGCGCTGCGCCGCGGATCAGGCGTTTGATCAGGCCGGTATCGACCGCGAAGCCATCGACTATCTGGCCATCTATGATTCGTTCACCATCACACTGGCTATGCTGCTGGAAGAAGTCGGGTTTGCGCCAATCGGGCGGAGCGCGGCGCTGGCGCGCGAAGGTCGTTATAACGCCGATGGCTCGTTACCGCTGAATACCCATGGCGGTCTGCTTTCCTTTGGCCACGCCGGCGTGGCCGGTGGGATGGCTCACGCGCTGGAAACCCTGTTGCAACTTGGCCGCCGGGCCGGGGCGCGGCAAATCCGGGCTGGCCATTACGCCTATCTGCATGCTGACGGCGGAGTCATGTCCTCCCATGTCGGCCTGATTCTGCAGTCTCAATAGTGAGCCACCGATGAACGCAACTCACCCAAACGCGCAGCCATTCATTGATTCCCTGGCGAATCGCCAAATCAGCTATCAACGATGCCTGGCCTGCGACCATGTTCAGAGCCTGGCCCGCTCACAATGCAGTCACTGCCATAGTGCAAGGCTTGACTGGCAGATATCGGCGGGCAACGGACTGGTCGACGCTGTTTCCGTCGTTGCCCGGGCTCCCACTGCGGCTTTCAAAGAACTGGTGCCCTATGCGCTGGTGCTGGTCTCCATGGCCGAAGGGCATCGCATCATGGGCCACGGCGAACCCGGTCTTCAGATTGGTGATCCGGTTACGGCCACTTTCTTCGAACACGGATCAAGAACACTGATTCGTTTTACCCACTCCTGACCCGAAACAACATAAAGGCTTCTCTGATGGACACCAAGCTACATGCCGTGATTGCCCCCAAATCTGTTGCTGTTGTGGGAGCGTCGGACAACCCCGACAAAATTGGCGGGCGACCGCTGAATTTCATGAAGAACTCAGGTTACAAGGGGCAAATCTTTGCGATAAACCCGCGCCGCGACGAAGTCCAGGGAATCAAGGCTTATCCTGACATCAAGTCGTTGCCGCAAGCGCCAGAACTTGCGTACATCGCCCTGGCGGGGGATGCCGCCGTCCAGGCGGTTCAGGATTGCGCCGATATCGGCGTCAAAGTCGCTTTGGTCATTGCCTCCGGCTTTGGTGAAACCGGCGCTCCGGGGCTGGCTGTACAACAGCGCATGGTCAGCATCGCAAATGCTGCCGGCATGAGAGTGGTTGGGCCGAATACCCAGGGACTGGCGAACTTTCATACTGGCGCCATCAACAGCTTCTCCAGCTTGTTCGTCGAGATGCCACCGGCAGACGGCCCGGTCGCTGTAATCAGCCAGAGCGGTGCCATGTGTTCGGTCGCGTACGGACAACTGCGCGAACGCGGCATCGGCGTTCGTTATGCAAACGCCACCGGCAATGAGTCGGACGTCACGGTCTCGGAGATGGCTTGCGCAGTTGCACAAGACACCGAGATCAAAGTCATTCTGTTGTACTTCGAATCTATTGCCGACCCGGCCAATCTGGCCCGGGCAGCCCAGACTGCGCGTGCCAACGGGATAACCATTATTGCGATCAAGGCCGGACGCACCTCACAAGGTCAACGGGTTGCGAGTTCTCACACCGGCGCAATGGCTAATGAAGACCGGGTGGTTGACGCCTTCTTCCGTCGCCATGGCATCTGGCGGGCCGAAGATACGCATGAGCAGGTGCGCAGCGTGGAGATGCTTCTCAAAGGCTGGCAGCCCACGGGTCGCAACCTGGCGATTATCAGTAACTCGGGCGCCAGTTGCGTGATCGCCGCCGACCTGGCCGAGCAACTGAATCTGCCAATAGCCCAACTCGCCCCGCAAACCCGGCAGGAACTGGCTGACGCCCTGCCCGGTTTCGCCGCCACCACGAACCCAATCGACATCACCGCGGCCTTATTGAGCGATAGCGGCTTGTTCGGCAGCGTTTTGCCGGCGCTGGCCAAAGATCCGAATGTCCAACTGGTTTTCATTAATATTCCGGCTGCCGGGGCCGCCTACGACGTCAACGCGTTTGCGCGCGACACAGCCAACTTCATCAAGACCAGTGGGCTTCCGGTGGCAGTCTGCGCCTGGCAGGAACTGGTGGCCAGCGTCTTCCGCGATGCGGGCGTGCCGACTTACCGCACGGCGATTGATGCGCTGGCTACCCTTGCCAATATCGCGGCCCAGACCGAGGCAAACCAAAAGACTGCCCCGGCGGTCGTAGACCACCTCCCAAAACGCAAACTGACAGAGTCCGATGCAACCCCGGATCGCAAAACTGGCTTTCTTTCAGAGGCAGACAGTCTCGCCGCCCTGGTTGCGCAATCTATCCCGGTCGTTGCTCATCGTCTCTGCCGCAGCGCGGATGAAGCCGTTGCCGCGCTAACTGAGGTTCGCCCCCCGGTCGTCGTCAAAGCCTGCTCACCGGATATCCCGCACAAATCAGACTACGGTCTGGTCGCATTGAACCTGGCCGATGAAGCCCAGATCCGGGATATCACTGAACACCAGTTATCAACCATGCGGAAAATGGATGCGCAAGTCGAAGGCGTAATCGTTGCCCAGATGAGCAAAGGCCGACTGGAGTTCATGATTGGTGCGCGCCTGGATCCGGTATTTGGTCCGGTCGTGATTGTCGGCATGGGAGGCAAATACGTCGAAGCACTCAACGATGCCGTCGTTCTGCTGCCACCATTCACGACAACCGACGTTATCAGTGAACTACAGCATCTCCAAATGGCGCCGATATTCAGCGGCGTCCGCGGCGAAGCGCCACTGGACTTAAACGCCCTGGCTGGCATCGCCGTGCAAGTCGGTGACTGGCTGCTGGCCGGTAACGACTCAGGCGCTTGCATTGCCTCAATTGATCTGAACCCGGTGCTGGTGAACTCTGACGGCGACGGTGCGATCGTTCTGGACGCTCTGATTGAAAAATTCGTCGACTAAACCGCGCAATATCCCGGCCGGACACGCCCAACAGCGCGCCCAACTGTGCGACCATTCAGGCAATGACGCATGACAACTATTCATGGTGGTCGCTTCTCAGGCATGGCTTGCGAGGTAACCAACACTGGGCGCCGGCCTGGCAGCGCACTCCGCTCAAATCTCACTACGATGTAGTGATTATCGGCGGTGGCGGGCATGGGCTTGCCACTGCCTACTACCTGGCCAAAGAACACCAGGTAGGCTCTATCGCCGTGCTCGAAAAAGGCTGGCTGGGGGGCGGTAACACCGCTCGCAACACAACGATTGTGCGCTCCAACTACCTCCAGGACGAGGCCGCGCTGCTCTATGAGCACGCGCTAAAACTGTGGGAGGGGCTGAGCCAGGACTTGAATTTCAATGTCTTGTTCAGCCAGCGGGGTGTCTTGAACCTTGGCCACAGCCTGCAAGACATGCGGGAAATTGAGCGCCGTGTGAACGCCAATGCCCTGCAAGGCATTGATGCACAAGTCCTGGACCCGCAAGCGGTTCAGGCGCTAATTCCCTTGCTGGATATTTCAGCGAGTCGGCGTTATCCGGTTCTGGGGGCGAGTTGGCAGCCGCGTGCCGGGGTTGCACACCACGATGCAGTTGCCCGCGGTTTTGCCCGAGCGGCGAATCGGCTGGGTGTCGACCTGATCGAAAACTGCGAAGTCACCGGACTTACGATTGAAGGCGGCCGAATACGCGGCCTGCAGACCAGCCAGGGCGAGGTTCGTACCGAGCGGGCCGGGGCGGTGGTCTCCGGCCACGCCACAGTGCTCGCCGACATGGCCGGGTTTCGCCTGCCAATTGAAAGCCATCCGTTACAGGCATTCGTTTCTGAGTCACTAAAGCGTTGCGTCGATACAGTCATTATGTCCAATGCGGTGCACGGTTATCTCAGCCAGTCTGACAAAGGAGAATTGGTGATCGGCGCAGGGATAGACGCTTACGCCGGCTATGGTCAGCGCGGCAGTCCCGACCTGATTGGCGAGACCGTCGCGGCGATGATCGAATTGTTCCCGGCGCTTTCGCGCGTCCGGATGAATCGCCAGTGGGGCGGCATCGTCGATGTAACACCCGACGCCTGCCCGATCATCAGCAAAACCCCGCTACAGGGTTTTTACATCAACTGCGGCTGGGGCACAGGTGGCTTCAAGGCAACACCCGGTTCGGGCCATGTGTTCGCCCACACCATCGCCCAGGACTCCCCTCATCCGCTTGCAGCGCCGTTCTCTTTGAGTCGCTTTACCACTGGCCGACTGATCGATGAACACGGCGCTGCAGCCGTAGCGCACTGAACCTTTTACTGAATCCTGCCCTACTCACCGACCTCAAAATGCTTGCACTGTATTGCCCTTTTTGTCAGAGCACCCGGGACGAACAAGAGTTCGCCTGTCTGGGCGAGGCGTTCGTTGAACGCCCGGAAAACCCGGACATGGTCAGCGACGCAGCCTGGGCCGATTATCTGTTCATGCGGACCAACACCAAAGGATGGCTGTGGGAGCAATGGCAACACCGCGCCGGTTGCACCAAAATTTTTGCGGTCAGACGGCATACGGTCACTTACGAAATCGCCGGTAGCTGGACCCTGGCCGAGGCCCGACTGCAAGTGGCCACAGCGGCTGCCCACCAGTCATGACAACACCGACTCGAGTCCGCCCGGCTGATAGCCGGGTAGACACCAGCCGCACGCTGACGTTTACCTTTGACGAACGCCGCTATACCGGCCACCCGGGAGATACGCTGGCTTCCGCCTTGCTGGCAAACGGTGTGCGCTTGCTGGCCCGCAGCTTTAAATACGGCCGGCCACGCGGCCTGATCGCTTGCGGGCCAGAGGAACCAAACGCACTGGTGCAACTTGAGGCCGGTCAATACAGCACACCTAATCTAAAGGCGACCCAGGTCGAGCTCTACGACGGGCTGCGCGCTGCCCGCACCTCCGGGTGGCCGTCGCTGCGACTGGACTTGAAATCGCTGCTCGGCCTGGCCGGACGATTCATGCCTGTCGGGTTTTACAGCAAAACATTCAAGTGGCCCGCCCGGTGCTGGCCGGGCTACGAAAAACTGATCCGCCGCTTTTCTGGCTATGGCAGCGCGCCGGTTGAGCCCGATGCCGATTCCTACGATCATCTGAATCATCATGTCGACGTGTTGATCATCGGTGGCGGGCTGGCCGGCCTGTTAGCTGCGCGCGAAACGGCCGCGGCCGGTCTGAAAACACTACTGCTCGACGAGCAGGCCGAAATCGGCGGATGGCTGTTAAGTGACAAGAGCACGACCATCGACGGTCTGCCACCAGCAAAGTGGCGTGACCAGACAGCGGCAGCGCTGGCTGACGCCTCAAATCTTGAGATTCTGAATCGCACCACTGCGTTCGGCTTGTATGACCAGAACCTGGTGTTTGCCCTGGAACTGCTGCAAGACCACTTGCCGCTCGCAGCCAGAGATTCCGCTAGACCCCGGCAACGCGAGCACAAAATCAGGGCGCGGCGAATCGTACTGGCAACCGGCGCAATCGAACGACCGCTTCTGTTCAAGAATAATGACCGCCCCGGCGTGATGACTTTATCTGCCGGGCAGACTTACCTGAACCGCTACGGCGTTCTTGTTGGCCGGCGTATCGTGATCGTCGGCGGGCACGACGGAATTTACGACGCAGCCGCAGATTTCTCCAGCGCCGGCGCGCGAGTGGCGGTCGCAGACCTGCGCTCGGCGCCAGCGACTCGCAGACCACCGGCAGGCGTGACGGTTTACCGCGGGTATGGGATTAAATCGGTTCTGGGCCGGCGCCGGGTCCGCGCTGTCAGCTTGCAACCGTTAATAACCGCCGCAAGCGGTGAAACCATTTGCGGCGTCGGCCGCCCCCTGACAATTGCGGCAGACGCGGTATTGACAAGCGCCGCACTGGCGCCCACTGTCCACTTGTTTTGCCATGACGGCGGTCGCCCCGTCTGGAACGATTCGCTGCAAGCTTATTGCCTACCAACAACCGGCAGACAAGGCATCGCCTGCGTTGGCGCGGTAACCGGAGCTTTTGATACCGAGCAGACGATTACCCAGACCCATCAGGCTATCCGCCAACTGCTGCAGGAACTGAATGCCGGCTCCATCCCTCCCCCCGCATTGCCGGTTGTTGCCCTGACGGTTCGCGACAGCCCGCTGCACCTGCTTCGCCTGCCCGACAGCCCCACCGGTGCCAGCGCCAATAAAACTTTCGTTGATTTTCAGAACGACGTGACAGTCGCCGATATTCATCTGGCCGTCAGAGAAAACTACCAGTCCATAGAACATGTAAAACGCTATACCGCCCTGGGCTTCGGCACCGACCAGGGCAAACTGTCTAACATCAACGGCTTCATTGTGGCTGCCCAGGCGCTGGGCAAACCGGTTCACGAAGTGGGGACAACCACTTACCGGCCGGCTTATACGCCGGTGACATTTGGCGCCCTGGCCGGGCCGGTAGCTGGGGCTGGCTATGATCCCGTCCGGGTGACCCCTATTCACGCCATGCACGAACAAGCGGGCGCGATTTTCGAGCCGGTCGGCCAGTGGCAACGGGCTCGCTATTACCCGCGTCATCGCGAAACCATGGCTGAGGCCGTCGCACGCGAATGCACAGCCGCTCGCCGTCAGGTAGCCATGATGGACGCCTCCACTCTGGGCAAGATTCAGATTGACGGCCCCGACGCCCGTGAATTTCTCAATCGGATTTATGCCAACGACTGGAGCCGGCTGGCGCCCGGAAAATGTCGCTACGGCTTGATGCTGGACGAAAACGGCATGGTGATGGACGACGGCGTAGGCGCCTGCCTGGCCGATAATTCGTTTCTGATCACCACCACGACCGGCGGGGCTGCAAATGTCCTGAACTGGCTCGAGACCTGGCACCAGACCGAGTGGCCCGAACTACGCCTGTGGATGACTTCTGTAACCGATCATTGGGCAACCATCGTGATAACCGGCCCGGACGCTCGTCGCCTGCTTGCCGCGACAGACTTGTCAATCGACCTTGACGCTCAGACCTTCCCGTTCATGAGCTGGCGCGAAGGCACGATTGCCGGCCTGCCGGTCAGAGTCTTTCGAGTCAGTTTCTCCGGTGAACTCGCTTTCGAAATCAATGTCGAGGCGGCTTTCGCCACTACTTTATGGCAAACCCTGCAGCGAGCGGGCGAGCCACTCAAGCTAACCCTGTACGGCACCGAGACGATGCATGTTCTGCGCGCGGAGAAAGGCTTCATCATTGTGGGACAGGATACTGACGGCTCTGTGACGCCATATGATCTCGGCATGGATTGGGCAGTGGCGATGCACAAAGCGTTTTCATTTGTAGGCAAACGCTCTCTGACTCGTTCTGACACCGCACGCACCGACCGACGCCAGTGGGTCGGCTTGCTCCCGCACGACCCGCTCCACAGGATTGCTGAAGGCGCACAGTTGATCAACACCGGGACAGTCGACGGACCCACGCTGATGCTGGGCCATGTCACCTCCAGCTATTACAGCCCCTGGATGCAGCGCAGCTTTGCATTGGGCTTGCTTGAATCCGGCCGCGACCGTCTTGGCCAGACTCTCTACGCCTACGCCAATGGCAAAACCTGGCCCGTAGAGGTTGTTTCACCAATAATGGTGGACCCAGAAGGAACCCACCAACGTGTCTGAACCAACCGCCCCCAGCCGACTCAGCGCACTGGCCGGCATTGCCTCGGAGGCCGACTCCGGCTCAAGCCTGGGGCAGCGTGTCTCGGTCAGCGCACGCGAAATAACCAGGCTTAATCTACTGGTGGTGCGCGGCGATCAGAAGGACCCGGCATTCCTGACTCACACGACCCAGGCACTGGGAACCCCGCTACCGTTGCTGCCATCAACATTTACCGAAACCGCCAAAGGCAAGATACTCTGGATATCGCCAGATCAATGGTGGGTTTTGTGCTCCGACCAGCACAAGGACGCGCTCCTTCAAAGCCTGCACAGGCACAGCAACGCTATTGCCATGCAAGCGCTCGACAATAGCGGCTCGCTGGCGGCTCTGGAGCTGTTCGGGGCCAACCATCTGACCGTCTTACGCCACCTGACGCCGTTCGATGTAGAGTCCATGGAGACCGGCGCGTGCATCAGTACGGCAGTGCCGCAGGCAACGCTGACGATTCTGCGCCCCGATCCGGCCAGAGTAATCATTCTGTTCCGACGTAGTTTCGCGGGCTGGATATGGCAGCTTGTGCGGCGTAGTGCGCGACCATACGGTTTACGCGTAACAGTCGGCGCGGACCCGACTTAAACCCGGTCGGGACTCGACCCAAACACCACCTGCGCAATAATTCCGAAACCTTAAACTACAAGCTGATCAATGCCCCGGAGCAAACGCCAGCGTCATTATGTCTACGTGATCGAATTATCCGATCAGGTCTGGAATGAGCCACGTTTTCGCAAAGCCAATCCAGACTATCAACTGGACAAGCCACTGGTCTATGTAGGCATGACCGGACTTGATCCGGACAGGCGCTTTGACAAACACAAGGCGGGCATTCAGGCCAACCGCTATGTCCATCAATACGGCATTCGCCTGATGCCTGAGTTGTACGAAATGTATAACCCGATGCCATACCTGGCCGCGCAAGAGATGGAGGTCGAGTTGGCTATTGGTTTACGAGAATCCGGCTTCGGCGTCTGGCAGGCATAAACCTGGCGCCTTTTTCTGGCACTCTTAGTACGACTTGGGCAAGCCCAGCGCTCGTTCGGCCAAATAACAAAGCACCAACTGCTGGCTGACTGGTGCCAGATACGGAATCATGATTTCGCGGTATAGACGCTCAATCTGGTACTCCCGCGAATAGCCCATTCCGCCATGAGTGGCCATTGCCTGCCGGCAGACATCGACCCCGGCTTCGGCGGCCAGGTACTTGGCGGCATTGGCCTCAACCCCGCAAGGCTTGCCCTGGTCATACAGGCCGGCTGCATTCAAGGTCATTAACCGGGCCGCCTGGAGCCGGGCCCATCCCGCTGCCAACGGATGTTGAATACTCTGATTCTGACCAATCGGGCGATCAAATACCACTCGGTCTTTCGCGTATTGGGTTGCCCGGCGCAACGCGTCCAGGCCTATCCCGATCGCTTCGGAGGCAAGCAACACGCGTTCCGGATTCAAACTCTGCAACAGATACCGAAACCCCTTGCCTTCCTCGCCGACCAGGTCTTCAACCGGTATCTCCAGGCCATCAATAAACAACTGATTGGTATCAACCGCAGACCGACCCATTTTGTCGATTTCGCGTATCTCAACCTTGGAGCGATCAAGGTCAGTAAAGAACAGGCTGAGGCCGGCCGTCGGATTGGCGTCGTCCCGTGGCGCCGTGCGCGCAATCATCATCACTTTGGCGGCGACCTGCGCCGCAGAGATCCAGACTTTGTGCCCGCTCACCTGGTAGTGGTCGCCCTTCAGCGTGGCAGTCGTCTGCAAACGGGTCGTGTCCAGGCCAGAATTCGGTTCCGTCACAGCAAAACACATTTTGGTTTTACCTGCGATGATGTCCGGAAGCCATCTTTTCTGTTGCTCCGGAGTGGCGTGCGCAACCAGCGACTTGGGGCCAAAGATGTTCATGTGTATCGAAGAGGCCGCCGCCATTCCACCACGACTGGCCACCTGGGTCATCATCAGCGCCGCCTCGGTGACGCCCAGACCACTACCACCGTACGCCTCGGGCAACACCATGCCCAGCCAGCCGCCAGCGGCCATGGCCTGAAAAAAAGCCTCCGGGAAGTCTCCGCTACGATCGAGTCCGCTCCAGTAGTCATCGTCGAAGGCAGAGCTCGTCTGGTCCACTGCGTCGATCAGACTTTGTTGCTCAGAGTTCAGCGAAAAATCCATGTGCATCTCGTTTATCAAGGCTTTTGTCTCAAACAAATATACTGCACCTGGAACGGAGACCAAATCCGACCCCACCCGAGACAAACCAGGACAACTGAATGATTCAGGAAGCTATCGATTTCAAGGCCGAAAGCCAGGCGCTGCACGCCTTGCTGGCGCCGCTGAACGCCGCTGATTACGACCGACCGACCGGCTTCAAAGACTGGACGATCAATCACATTCTGGCTCATTTGCACTTCTTCAACCGACTGGCAGACCTGACACTCACCGACGAGTCAGCGTTCAACCTGGCATACAAGGAATACAAGAGCCTGAGCGAACAACCCGGCGCCACCATGCGTTCAGTGACTGACCAACTACTCAATCAACTGCGCGGGCCAGCGCTTCTGACCGCCTGGCAAGACTATATCGAGACCATGACTCCAACCTGGGCAGCGGCCGACCCTAAACAGAGATTGCCGTGGGTTGGCCCGACAATGAGCGCCCGCTCCAGTATCACCGCCCGCCTGATGGAGACCTGGGCCCATGCCCACGCTATCTATGATCTGCTCGGGGTTCAGCGGGAAGAACATGACCGAATCCGCAGCGTCGCCGTCATCGGGGTCAATACTTTTGGATGGACGCATGTCAACCGCAACCTGCCAGTTCCACAAGAGCCGCCGCATATTTGCCTGACAGCGCCGAGTGGCGAAATCTGGCGCTGGAATCCGGAATCCTCTACCTGCCGCATCGAAGGTGATGCGGTTGAGTTTTGCCAGGTGGTGACTCAGGTTCGCAATGTTGCCGACACCCGTCTGCAGGTGACTGGGGAAGTCGCCTCACGCTGGATGGCAATGGCTCAGTGTTTTGCCGGCCCGCCCGAAGATCCACCGGCGCCAGGCACTCGGCATGCCCAGACTCGCGGGGCGAACTCCTGATGGCCCATTCACTCGACCCAATCCTCAAGCCTCGTTCTGTTGCCATTATCGGCGCGTCGGATACTGCGGCGCGCATCGGCGGGCGCCCAATCTTTGCGATGAAAGATGAGTACAAAGGCAAGCTCTATGCGGTAAACCCGAACCGGGAGACGGTTCAGGGCCTGCCGGCCTACAAGTCAATCCACGATGTTCCCGAGCCGGTCGACTGCGCGGTCATCGCCGTTCCGGCAGCCCTGGCCGTGCAGGCCTTGCGCGATTGTGAAGCCTGCGGCGTCAAGAGTGCCGTCATGTTTACCTCAGGCTTCGCCGAGCAGAACGAAGCCGGTGAAGCCGCCCAGCGCGAGATCGTCGAAATCAGCCGTCGCTCCGGATTGCGAATCCTGGGTCCCAACTGCCTGGGCGTGTTCAACATTGATCAGGGCTGGTATGGCACTTTTGCCAATGCGGCAGGCATGATGAAAGTAGGTGCCGGCCCGGTCGGCATTGTCAGCCAGAGCGGCGCTTATGGGTCGCATTTGTATATCGTTGCGCAGATGCGCGGGGTTGGGGCCAACTATTGGGTCACCACCGGCAATGAGTGTGATGTTGATGTGGCCGAAGTCATCGAGTTCTACGCCCATGACCCGGCAGTCAAGGTTATTGTCGCGTACGCCGAGGGTATGAAAGACAGGGATCGTGCAGTGCGGGCACTGAGTGCAGCGCGAGCCGCAAAAAAACCGGTTATCTTCATGAAAGTGGGCCGCACCGAGGTCGGTGCGGCGGCCGCCGCTTCACATACCGCCTCGTTGGCCGGCGCGGACGCCGTCTATGACGCCTTGTTCCGGCAATACGGTGTCTATCGTGCCAACACCACCGAAGAACTGCTCGATGTTGCGTATGCCTGCCAGTTTGGCCGTTTCCCGGCGGGCCGGGAACTGAGTATTCAGTCGATATCCGGCGGCGTTGGCGTTCAGATGGGCGATGCCGCAGTGGATGCCGGCTTGAACGTCACGCCACTGCCTGACAGCACCCAGGCTAAGCTGAAAGCATTGATTCCATTTGCCGGCACCCGCAACCCGGTCGATTTCACCGCGTCAGCGCTGAACGATACGACGCTGATGTACAAGAATGTCAGCCTGACCATCGAGGAAGCAAATTTCGATTCCCACGCCATCTATCTGGCTGGCGTGCCGGCCTCCCCGTTCACCCGCGAAAGTACCCTGGAAGTCTTTGCCTCGCTTCGCAAGGCCTATCCGAATGAAGTGATGGTGATGAGCCTGATTGGCCCGCCGGAAGTAGTCGGCCCCTATGAGGCCCTGGATTACCCGTGCTTTGAAGACCCCTCGCTCGCGATTCGTGCACTGGGTGCGCTGACATTCTTCAGCGAGACGTTTGCGCGCGGGGAACCGGATGCGCCTCCGGCTCTACCGGCGGGCAGTCTGCCGCCGCCCACCAGCGCCGTTGCCGAACACGAAGCCAAGAAAATTCTCGCCAGCGCCGGCATCCCGGTTGCTGGCGAGCACCTGGCGCAAACAGAAGCAGAAGCGGTTCAGGCCTGGCGGCAATACAAGCGCCCGGTCGTGATGAAAATCGCATCGCCCGATATTCAGCACAAGACAGAAATCGGCGGCGTGCTGCTCGGCCTCGATTCCGAAGCTGACGTCCGGCAGGCTTATCAGACGCTGACCAACAGGGCCGCTACTGCCCGGCCCGATGCCAGGCTTGACGGCATTCTGGTCGGCGAGATGGTTGACGGCGGTGTTGAGACCGTCCTGGGGGTAGTCAATGACCCGGTGTTCGGGCCGGCGGTCATGTTTGGTCTCGGCGGTGTTTTCGTCGAAGTGCTGAAAGATGTCGTCTTTCGCCTGGCCCCTTTCGGGCTTGACGAAGCACACCGCATGATTGACCAGATTCAGGGGCGCGCCATGCTTGACGGCGTCCGTGGGCAGGCGCCTGCTGACCGACAGGCGCTTGCGCAGGCTTTAGCCAGTCTTTCAGTTTATGCAGCAACCCATGCAGACAAAATTGAATCCATCGACATCAACCCGTTTATCGTCCAGGCGGACGGCGCCATTGCGGTTGATGCGCTAATCGTCACTCAACAATAAAGGAACCTCAAAGAAAATGTTTAAGCCTTTTGATCTCACCGGCAAAACTGCACTAATTACTGGCGGCAACGGCGGCATCGGTTTCGGCATGGCCCAAGGTCTGCTGGAAGCCGGTGCATCAGTCATGATCTGGGGATCGCGCCCCGAAAAGACCGAAAAAGCCGTGAGCCGGCTAAAGCAGGTCAGCGACAAGGTTGATGGCATGGTCTGCGATGTCAGTGATGAACAAGCGGTCAATGCCCAGTTCGCCGCAACCGTCGAGCGCTTCGGTCCGATTCATGCGTGTTTCGCAAACGCCGGGGTGTCGTCCAAACCGACACCCATCACCGAAATGACTGCCGAGGAATTCAGGCGGGTCCAAAGCATCAATGTGGACGGTGTTTTCTACACGTTTCGCGCCGCTGCCCGCCACATGAGTGAACATGGCGAAGGCGGCTCGCTGGTCGCGACCGCATCAACCGCAGCCGTTGAAGGCGCTGCCAGAAACAGTCACTATGGAGCCTCCAAGGGGGCAGTAACTTCTTATGTGCGAGCACTCGCGGTCGAACTCGCCCGCCACAAAATCCGAGTCAATTCCATATTGCCCGGCTGGATAGAAACCGAGATGACTGAACGCGCGTTCGGCGACGAGCGGTTCTCCAAGAACGTCATGCCGCGTATCCCGGTCAGACGCTGGGGCTCGATTGAAGACTTTGCCGGCATCGCCATCTACCTGATGAGCAACGCCTCCAGCTACACCACCGGAGAGCAATTCCTCATTGACGGTGGCTACACGAAATTCTGATGAATCACGAACTTGTGAATCCTGCCCCGCTGGCCGACTTGATTACCGCGATTTTCAAGTCGGACGGTTGCGAAGATGCCGAAGCGCGAATCGTTGCCGAACACCTGGTCGACGCCAGTCTGCGCGGGCACGACAGCCACGGCGTCATCCGCACCCAGCGCTATCACCACTGGCTGCAGATCGGTCAGATAAAGCCAAACCAGTCCTTGCTTACGATTGCTGACGCGGGTCCGCTGATTCAACTGGACGCTCAGTCCGGGATGGGTCAGCGTATGGCCGGAGAGGCAATCGAACTGGGCATCAATCGCGCCCGGGAACAAGGGGTAGCTCTGATCGCGATGAGACGGGCTGGTCATATTGGGCGGGTTGGCGCTTATGCCGAACAAGCCTGTCGCGCCGGGCTGGTCAGCATCAGCTTTGTCAATGTTGCCGGCTCACGCCTGGTGGCCCCGTTCGGCTCGTCGCAACGCTGTCTTTCGACCGCGCCGATTGCCATTGGCGTGCCCAACCCGGGGGCAGAAGATTTCATTCTCGACTTCGCCACCTCCATGGTCGCCGAAGGCAAGGCGCTAGTCGCCAGCCAGGGGGGCAAACCCTTGCCAGAGGGCGCCTTAATCAGCGGTACCGGCACCCGCAGTAGCGACCCGGTGGATCTCTACGGAGACACCATTGAAAGCGACGTGCCGAACCCGCGTGCCGGTGCCGGGGCGCTGCGCACCATGGGCGAACACAAGGGCTCGGGACTGGCACTGGCTTGCGAGCTATTGGCCGGCGTCATGACCGGCAACGGAGCCAACGATGGCAACGAACGCACTTTTGGTAACGGCTTACTGAGCATACTGGTAGAACCCGAAAGACTTAACGATCAATCCGGATTTGCCCGTGAAGTGGCTGACTACCTGGCCTATGTTCATGAAGCCACGCCCGAAGCCGGTGTCGAGAAAGTCCTGACGCCCGGAGATCCGGAGCGTGCGCTGCGCAAGCAGAGACTCAGTGACGGTCTACCCGTTCCGGTCGCCGTCTTTAGTGGCATAACCGGGCTGGCCGGCGAACTTGGACTTGGCGAGCTGACGGAAAAACTGAAACGCTGAGACCTGACAAGCCCTGACGCGATTCAGGCTGATTCAGTCGCCAACAGCCTCGGGGTTGTCAATCTGTTCAAGCTGCCTGAGCAAGTCGTCAAGGGTTGCATAAAGCCGGCTGATCGTTTCGCCTCCGGCCTGGGCCTCCATCGCCCGATAAACAACTTCGATCTCTGGCCTGAGCTTGCGTGCAAGCTGACGACTCTTGGCGGTTAACTCGACCGTAACCCGCCGCTGATCATGACTCATCCGATTACGCCGAACCAGCCCCAACGAATCCATCCGGGCGAGAACCCCCGCCAGACTCGGGCTGGAAATACAGGACAGCGCGCCGATTTGCCGCGGCTCCAACGGCCCTTCATCGAGCAGCGCACGAATTACCCGCCATTGTTGTTCAGTCAGCCCATGGGCTGTCAGAATGGGACGAAACCTGGCAATCGTGGCCTCTCTGGCTTGCAATAACAGCATCGGCAGATTTCTTCGTGACACCTGGTTCCCATCCGTGGTTGACATACTCACATGTTAGTGAATATAGTGACGCCTGAACACTCACATATTAGCGAATATTACAAACAGAGCAACCTGCGCGTTGCCAGAGGCCACTGAACCATGCCCTTAAGTGATCAGTTAATCGACGTACCGCCCTACCGGTATTCCGGTAACGTATTTTGCGCGCTGCTCAACCATGCGCCATTAATTGCCTCATTAGGTGCCGCAGTAAATGAACCCCCGTACAAAAAACCACCGGAAGGCCCGGTGCTGGCGGTCCGTCCTCGCAATACGCTTATCGGCAATCAAGACCGGGTTACCGTGCCGGCTCAGTATGCTGAGCTGATGGTCGGCGCAACTCTTGGCATCGTCATTGGCCGCTCTGCCTCCAGAGTATCGGCAGACCAGGCGTTTGATTACATCTCGGGCTTTACGGTTGCCAACGACATCAGCGCGCCACTAACAAGCCATTATCGGCCGGCGGTTCGCTTAAAAGCCTGCGACGGCTTCTGCCCGATCAGTCAGCATGTCGTGCCGGCCAACACAATAAAAGACCCGGATCAATTACGGGTGACAGTCTCAGTAGACGGTATCGAAAAACATCAGACTTCCACTGCCGATCGCATCCGTTCGGTGGCTGCGCTAGTCGCGGATATCAGTGACTTCATGACCTTACAGGCAGGCGACGTCTTGTTGCTTGGCGCCGCGGCAGACCAGCCCACTGTCAGCGCCGGACAAACCGTGTCAATCACCATCGACCAGGTGGGCGAACTGAGCAATCTATTTGTAGCCGAGGAGACGCAATCATGAAGACTGCACGGGTTGCCTATTCAGGATCTATCCATACCGCAACCGAACACGGCGAACAGCTCAGGCTCGCTGACGGTCGGGTGGTCGATCAGGACGCGGTTGTCTGGCTGCCGCCGTTTGATGTCGGCACGATCATTGCACTGGGCCTGAATTACGCCGATCACGTCAAAGAGCTCTCCAAAGAACTCACCGTCACTTCGCAGGATGAACCGCTGGTCTTTCTGAAAAGCGCCAGCTCACTGATCGGGCATCGCGGCGTGACGCGCCGCCCGCGTCAGGTGAAGTTCATGCACTATGAATGCGAACTGGCAGTGATCATCGGCAAAACCGCCAGCAAGGTTACGCAGCGCAATGCTTTAGACCATGTCGCCGGCTATACCGTTTGCAATGACTATGCCATACGGGATTACCTTGAGAACTGGTACCGCCCTAACCTGCGGGTCAAGAACCGCGATACCTGTACGGTTCTGGGCCCATGGTTTGTCGACGCGGCCGACGTTCCAGACCCACAGGCACTTGGCCTGAGAACGAGAGTCAACGGCAAAGTGACCCAGGAAGGCACCACTGCCAACATGATCAACCCGGTTGCCGCCCTGATTGAATACCTCAGCAGCTTCATGACGCTGCAAGCCGGCGATGTCATTCTCACCGGCACGCCGGACGGCGTCGTCAACGTCGATGAAGGTGACGAAGTGGTCACCGAAATCGACTCTATCGGTACGTTGACCAACACCATTATTGGCGATTCTGTATTCGGCCGTTGAGCCGTCTTCTAGGAAGCAATCCTCATGAGCAAACAAACTAATCACCTGATCAACGGCAAAACCACCTCTAGTACCGAGTACTTTGACAACATCAACCCAGCGACCCAGGAAGTACTGGGTGAAGTCGCGCGCGGCGGCGAAGCTGAAGTCATGGCGGCTGTCGCCGCCGCCAAAGAGGCTTTTCCCGGATGGGCGGCGACACCCGCGCCGGACCGGGCCCGCCTGATTCGCAAGCTGGGCGAACTGATTACCAAACATGTTCCTGAAATATCCCGCACAGAGACCGACGACACCGGCCAGACGATCTCGCAAACGGGCAAGCAACTCGTGCCGCGCGCTGCTGACAATTTCAACTATTTCGCCGAGATGTGTACGCGGGTTGACGGTCATACCTATCCCACGCCGACCCATCTGAACTACACCTTGTTTCACCCGGTGGGCGTCTGCGCGCTGATCAGCCCGTGGAATGTGCCATTCATGACGGCTACCTGGAAGACCGCACCGTGCCTGGCGTTTGGCAATACGGCGGTGCTTAAAATGAGCGAACTGTCACCGTTGTCGGCCAGTCGCCTGGGTGAACTGGCACTTGAAGCAGGCATCCCGCCCGGTGTACTGAACCTTGTCCATGGTTACGGCGCCGAAGTCGGTGAGCCGCTATGCCGGCATCCGGATGTGCGCGCCATTTCTTTCACCGGTTCTACCGCCACCGGCAACAGAATTGTTCAGAGCGCCGGAATGAAAAAATTCAGCATGGAACTTGGCGGTAAGAGTCCATTTGTCATCTTTGAAGATGCCGACCTGGAGCGCGCGCTTGATGCGGCAGTGTTCATGGTGTTCAGTAACAACGGCGAACGCTGCACGGCTGGCAGCCGGATCATGGTTCAGCAGAGTATTTATGCCGATTTTGCCCAGAAGTTTGCCGAACGCGCCAAGCGTGTCCTGGTTGGAGACCCACAAGACGACAAGACGCTGGTTGGCCCCATGATCAGCGAAAATCACCTGAACAAAGTGCAAAGTTATATCGCCCTTGGCACGAAAGAAGGCGCCTCCCTGCTATGCGGCGGATTTGACCAACCCTCGTATGCGCCAGATCTGCCGGACCATGTCGCAAACGGTAACTTTGTCTGGCCAACCGTGTTTGCCGATGTCGACAACCGAATGCGAATTGCCCAGGAAGAAATTTTCGGGCCGGTCGCCTGTCTGATTCCGTTTACTGACGAAGCTGACGCGATCGCGCAAGCCAATGATATTCAGTACGGGCTATCGAGTTATGTCTGGACGCAAAACCTAGGGCGCGCTCACCGGGTTGCCGCCGCGATCGAAGCCGGCATGTGTTTCGTCAACAGCCAGAATGTGCGTGACCTGCGTCAGCCGTTTGGCGGCACCAAGGCCAGCGGCACAGGCCGGGAAGGCGGCACCTGGAGTTACGAAGTCTTCCTGGAGCCCAAAAACATTGCGGTCTCCACCACTGACCACCATGTTCCGCGCTGGGGCATCTAAGGAGAGTTCTGATGGGAGAACTGGCACTCGCCGCCAAGATCACTCATGTGCCATCAATGTATCTGAGTGAGCTGGACGGCCCGTTTAAAGGCAAACGCCAACAAGCCATTGATGGTCACATTGAGATCGGCAATCGGTGTCGTGACCTGGGGGTGGATACGATCATCGTCTTTGATACACACTGGCTGGTCAATGCCAATTACCACATCAACTGTGCGCCCGATTTCAAAGGGGTTTATACCAGCAACGAATTGCCGCACTTCATTAGCAATATGGCGTATAAGTTCAGTGGCAATCCGGCACTTGGGAAACTGCTGGCGCAAGCCTGCACTGAGGCAGGTGTGGAAACTCTTGCTCATGACGCCACCACGCTGCCGCCCGAATATGGCACGCTCGTCCCCATGCGCTATATGAACGAGGACTTGCACTTCAAAGTTATTTGCGTCTCGGCGTTGTGCCAGGTTCATTATCTGGCCGATAGCGCACGCCTTGGGGCGATTATGCGGCGCACGATAGAACAGCAATACGACGGCAAAGTCGCCCTTTTTGCCAGCGGCTCGCTATCTCACCGATTCGCGCAGAATGGCCTCGCTCCGGAGTACGCCGACAAAATCTGGAGCCCGTTTCTGGAACAACTGGACCACCATGTGGTTGGCATGTGGGAACGCGGCGAATGGCAGGAGTTCTGTGAGATGCTGCCCGAATACGCGGCCAAGGGCCACGGCGAAGGGTTTATGCATGACACCGCAATGCTGCTCGGCGCCCTGGGCTGGAAAGACTACACCGGCAAGGCAGAGGTGATCACTCCGTATTTCGCCAGCTCCGGCACCGGGCAAATCAATGCCGTGTTTCCGATTACCGATTTGCCGGCCAACTTTGATGTGCCAGGGGCCAGCAATCAGGCCATCTTCCAGTCGGGACGCCTGTAATGCCGCATCTCGTCATTCTTTACTCCGGTCAACTCGAACAGGATTTCAATGTCAGCAGGTTGTGCAGAAAACTTGCCGACACCATGCTTACGATTCGGGCAGAAGACGGCGCACAGGTGTTTCCCACCGGCGGAACGCGGGTACTGGCCTATCCGGCGGCTCACTATGCGGTTGCCAACGGCCCGCCAGGAGCGACACCGGCTAATGACTACGGCTTTATATATCTGAATCTGCGGATGGGCCAGGGTCGCTCAGAGGCTGTGAAAACTCAGATCGGCGAATCGCTTTGCGCGATTACCCGCGAACAACTCGAGCCATTGCTTGGCAAAAGATCCGTCGGCATTACTTTTCAGATTGACGAAGGAGATCAGGTCTTCGACGCCAAGATCGGCAACCTGCACGCCGTGTTCAACAAACCGAGCTAACCATGCTAAGCACAGATCAGATTCAGGCGCTTGCCCGCGAGCTTTACGACGCCCGTAAAGCCGGCATCCAGGTGCGACACTTCTCAAGCCGCCATCCCGAGATGACAATCGATGACGGCTATGCCATCCAGCGGGCATGGGTTGCACTGGAGCTGGCCGACGGCAGAGTCATCAAAGGTCGTAAGATCGGCCTGACGTCACGCGCGATGCAATTGTCGAGCCAGATAACCGAACCGGACTACGCGCCGCTGATGGATGACATGTTCTTCGAGCAAGGCGGCGACATACCGATCGGAAACTTCATTGCGCCACGCATCGAGGTCGAACTGGCTTTTATCCTGGCCAAGCCGCTGAGGGGCCCACAGGTGACGTTGTTTGATGTTCTAGAAGCAACCCGTTATGTCACGCCGGCAATCGAAATCATTGACGCCCGAATCGAACAATTCGACCGCGATTCCAAAGCCCCGCGCAAAGTTTTCGATACGATCTCGGATTTCGCTGCAAACGCCGGCATCGTTCTTGGCGGCAGACCGGTTCATCCGGACAGCATTGATCTACGCTGGGCCGGCGCGATGCTATTCAAGAACGGCGTAATCGAAGAAACCGGTCTGGCGGCGGCCGTACTGAACCACCCGGCCAATGGAGTGGCCTGGCTGGCCAACAAGATTGCAGTGCATGACGAGCAATTAAATGCCGGCGATGTCATCCTGGCCGGATCGTTCACCCGCCCGACCACCGCCATTGCAGGAGACAGTATTCACGCCGATTACGGGCCGCTAGGCACAATTTCGTTTCGATTCGTCTGAACCCAAGGCCCGGGCCTGACCTGCCATTCACGCTAATGACTCAGCCACCAGAGGGACTTATCGACCGGTCTGGAACGGCGAAACAAGGGGTCGAGCTGGATACGGGCCAGTCGTTTCAGGTCTGACGAGAAGGCCTGAGCTTAATCAGTTTGTTTATTCAGACCCTTGCGGGCCTCGGCAAAAATGCCATGCAAAAGCGCCGGTTCCCCGATCTGATTCATCATCAGCAATACCAGCCGGGCATTCAAACGCATGGAGTCGGCGTCCGACAGGCCTTCATGTGTTTTCATCAGGGCCGCGTAGATTTCATCTGCCCGCTCGCCCAGCCGATCTGCGCCAACCGGCGGAACTGATTCCTGTAACCTACCCTGGCTCATTGACTAACCTCCTGACTGCTGAGCCGACCGCAGGCGCGATCCACCGCAGCATTGATCTGGCTGATTGACGGCATACCTGCGAAACTCGCGCAGACGTGTCCGTCTGGCCGGAGCAAATAACAGATGCCATGACCATACCGCTTGAGCGCCAGGCCTTCCTGATCAAAATACATCTGCGACGAGGCAAGCGGCTGCTTTGGATCGGTCCACACTTGAATAAGATCAACTCCCGCTGGCCCATCACTCGCTTCGAGATCAATGGACAGCAGTGCGAACCGCCCGCCAACCAGCGAACTCAGCCAGCAACTTTCGCCCTGTTGGCCCGTTAACGGCAAGTCAGTGGCTGGTTCACCAACCGACAGCGGCCCATCAACACCGCCGGACAGAAGCTCGAAACCGGCCAGTGAGCATGGTGCTGACAACCGTCCCGAGTTGATCAGACGGCGCGCGAACGGCAGACGATGGGCCAGGTTGAGCACTTCGTCTCGAAACAGACTCTCGGTGGACGACTTGGGCGTCATGAAGTTGGTGGCACGGGCCGAATTCAGAATATTCTCGTCGGCCCCGTGGGTTCGCTCGGCATCGTAACTGGCAAGGAGAGAATCCGGGGCTTGATTTTTCAATACTGCGGCCAGCTTCCAGCACAGATTGTCAACATCGTGAATGCCGCCATTCCCCCCGCGCGCGCCAAACGGCGAGACTACGTGTGCGCTATCTCCGACGAACAACACCCGGCCATGAACAAACCGCTCCAGCCGGGCGCAGCGAAATCGATAAGTACTGACCCATTCCAGAGAAAAAGGTTTATCGCCAACGACGCTGCGAATTCGCGGAATGACAACTTCTTCGGCAGTCTCGACAGCCGCGTCCGCGTCAGGTCCAAGTTGCAAGTCGATACGATAAACGTTGTCCGGTTGCTTGTGCAGCAGCGCCGATTGACCCGGATGAAAAGTCGGCGCGAACCAGAACCAGCGCTCGGCCGCCTCGGTCTTGAATGGCGCTTCGTCCATGCGAACATCGGCAATCAGGAAATGCTCTTCGAAGGTTTCTCCCTCGAAGGGCAAACCCATTCGCTTACGTGTGGGTGAGCCAGAACCATCGCAGGCCAACACATAACTGGCACTGAGTTGATACGTACCGACGGGCGTTTCAACCGTCAAGGCGACGCTTGACCCATCCTCCTGGTGATCAACCACTTTGTTCTTGAATCTCAGGTCGATCAGGTCGGGAAAGTCCGCACAGCGCTCAACCAGATACTGTTCGACATAATACTGCTGCAGATTTATGAAGGCTGGATATTGATGCCCCGGCTCCGGCAATAGATTGAAGTCAAAAACCTGTTCACTGCCATGAAACAAGCGCCCCACCTGCCAGGTGACGCCTTTGGCCAGCATGCGTTGACCGACCCCGAGCCGGTCGAAGATTTCCAGGCTACGCTTGGCCCAGCAGATAGCTCTGGAGCCGACGGACACGACATTGTCTTCGTCCAGCAAGACCGAGCGAATCCCGTGCTGGGCAAGGTCAATAGCGGCTGACAGCCCGATTGGACCGGCACCGATTATCGCGACCGGGTAAGCGTCCGGCGCAACGCCATCCCCTCCCAGCTCAGGCGGCGTCCTGACTTCAAAAGCCGGATAGTCGTTCTGCGCCATGCTTGTTTACCCCTGAAGATTTGCCCACATTTGCCGGTCGCGTTCGGCAGTCCAGATACGCGGAGTTTCAATGCCGATGGCCTCATCATAAGCGCGAGCCACATTAAATGGCAGACAATGCTCGTATATTGCATAGTCAGAGAACTTCGGGTCGCATTCAGCCCTGCAGGCATCCCACGCCTGCTTGAGTGTGCCACCACCCCGCGCCACTCTGGCAACCGGCCGATAAGTAGACTCGATAAAGTCTGTCGTGTTGTCCAGCGCCTTGTTTACCATTTCACGGCCAACCAACGCGTCGCCACGCCCTGGCGCTATGGCATCGACATCAAACCGGCGAATGGCTTCCAGTGTCGTCGGCCAGTCAGCGAAATGTCCATCTCCGCAGTAGCAAGCCGATTCATACTCGACCACATCTCCAGAAAACATCACATTCTGATCTGGCACATGAACGACACAATCGCCAGCTGTATGCGCCCGCCCGAGAAACATCAGATCAACCCGGCGTTTACCCAGGTAGACCGTCATTTGATCGCTAAATGTTGTTGTCGGCCAGGTCAGTCCCATAATGGATTCGTGACCTTCAAACAAACGCGGAAAGCGCTCGAATTCGGAATCCCAGTCTTCCTGCCCACGCTCGGCTACCATCGCGCGGGCCCGATCAGTCATGATGATATTTGGCGCCCGGTAGGCAGCAGCGCCCAGCACCCTGACTGCATGGTAGTGGGTCAGAACAACATGACTGATAGGCTTATCTGTAACAGAGCGAACTTTTTCAATGACCAGATTCGCCAGTCGCGGCGTGGCTTGAGCCTCGATCACCATGACCGACTCGTCGCCGATGATGATTCCCGAGTTGGGATCGCCTTGCGCGGTGAACGCCCACAATCCGCTACCAATCTCGCTGAACGTCATTGTCTTTTCTCCCAGGTCACCCTGGGAGGCAAATGCTTTGGCCATGAACTCCATTCCTCGTGATACGCTGTTTGGCAAATGGTATCGTTCGAAACTAATTATTGTCAATTTAGTTTCATTTGATACCTTTTTCGTAAAATCCCGATGAAACAGAACCAACAGGCTTGTCCATGACTTCAACCGGCAGCAGCACAGTGCGCAAAACAAGGCGAAAGAAGGAGCCAGTCACCTCCATGTCACTGAACGACTTCCTGCCCTACCGATTGGCAATCGTTGCGGAAGCGGTCAGTCGTGAAGTCTCCCAGGTTTACCGCGAGAAATTCGACCTCACCCGGGACGAATGGCGGATACTGGCTTTACTCGGCGAAACCGGGTCAATCAAGACGCGGGAAGCGCGTCAATACACCACGCTAGACAAAGTACAGGTCAGCCGCGCCGTCAACAGCATGCTTAGCCGGAAGTTGTTAACCCGCACAGAACTGGCAGAAGACCGGCGCAACCATGTGATCGCACTAACCAGCCAGGGAGTGACGCTCTACCAGCAGGTCATTCCAGAAGTCCTGAGGGTCGAAGCAGCCATTCTGAGAAAACTCACTAAAACCCAGATCAACAGCCTGACCAAAACGCTCGATCAGCTACTCAGCCACGTGTCGGCAGCGCACAACTGAAACAACCTGGCAATCCTGAATCTATCCGGCGGTTGGTGCGTCGCCTTTCAGGGTGATTCGATGCATCAGCCGGCGCGAGCCCGCGTAGTCATTGATTGGATAGTGAAGCGTGCAGCGATTGTCCCAGATTGCCAGATCACCCGGCTCCCAACGATACCGACAGCAAAAAACTTCGCGAACCTGCCAATCAAACAAATAGCGCAGCAAAGGCTCACTCTCCGCTTCTGTCCAGCCAACAAACTCAGTGGTGTGAGCGGCGTTGACGAACAAACTGTCACGTCCGGTTTCAGGATGACGCCTGACAACCGGATGCACGGCCTGCATCGTCGATGCATCCAGCCCGGTCCCATTGTCGGCAATACGCGCGGTTCTGGTAGCGGATACCGCTTTGTTACCGGCTCTGGACACGCTGTTCAATCGGCGTAGCGTTTCCTGCATGCCTTCAGACAAGTGATCGAACGCTGCATACTGATTGGCGAACAAGGTATCTCCACCCTGTGGCGGCAACTCTTTCGCGTACAACATGGTGGCCATGGGCGGTGTGGCCTGATATGTCGTATCAGAATGCCACAGGCCGCCGAAATTCACAGCCTCGTCTTCTTTCTTGAGCACCTGCGTGATTTCCGGAAAGCCCTCAAGCCCGGCCAGAAACGGATAGACATCCGGGATACCAAAACACCGTGCGAAAGCAAGCTGTTGCTCCGGCGTGATCGACTGGCCTTTGACGAACAAGACGAGATGCTGATGCCATAGCGCTCGGAGCGACTCCATGGTTGCGGTCGTTAACGGTTTGCTCAGATCGAGCCCGAAGATTTCAACGCCAATCGCCGGGGTCAACACTCTGGATTCCAGCATGGTCGACTCTCCTGTGAAACGGCAATTCTACCAATCCGGGCAGCACTGGCGATTCAGCAGGAGCCGAGGACCCGGCTTAGCGCACTTGTCCGGGGTTCGCTTGCAGGAAACGAGTGATTTCCTGAACGGTCATTTCGAACGCGGGTTCATTCCAGACTGGACAGTGGTTGGCAGACTCTATTGCCACCAGCCGAGCATTCGGCATTTTCCGACTCGCCAGCTCCGATTCGGCAAAAGGAACCCGCTGATCATGCCTGGCATGTAACAACAGGGTTGGCGCCAATATTTTTTCAAGACTCACGCTGACATCGGTACCGGCCAAAGCCTGCAACAAGGAGGCGGCATTCTCAGCACTGCAGGAATCTCGTTGCAAGTCATTAAACGCAGACCGGTCATCGGCACTTGCTTCAGGCCAATGCGATGTTGTGATCAGGGCGCGGAAAGCCGGATTATCCAGCGCCCAGCCATCGCGCACCAGTTGGCCGAGCGCCGCCACATGGCGCTCCGACACCCCGCGGTGTAAATCGCCACGGATCACGCCACCAATCAGCACAATACTCGAGACTCTCGCAGGATTAGAAGCGGCATAGCGAAGCGTTGCGAAGGCACCGGTAGAGATACCCAGCAAGGAACAAGACTCTATGCCCTCAGTCTCAATCACCGCGTGCAGATCCGCTACCCAATCGGTGAGCGTTCCCGGCGCTACCGTTCGGTCTGACCCGCCGGTACCGCGACCATCGATCCGGACCACCGTAAACGCGTCTGACAGTCGCATGAGCGTCGGACCGAGTAGACCGTTGCGCCAGTCGTGATTGACATGGGTCAGCCAATGCGGCGGCCGAATGACTACCGGCCCTGAGCCCGAAACCGCATAAGCAATGCTCGCCCCATCGCGACTGCGCGCGGTTGCGATCCGCTGCCTGAACCGGCGCAGTCGGGAACCGGTCAAATGCGACGAATTGGCGCTAAGCAGACGGTACCCGCGTTTGTATTCAGTCTGGATCACTCTTGGGCCGGCCTGGCCGAGCGCCTGGCGGATCTCGCGTATGCATTGCACCAGACTGTCTTCGCTGGCGTAGGTGTCCGGCCAGACCGCCTTGAACAGCGCTGCTTTTGGCACCAGATGATCCGCATTCAACGCCAGCACACGCAAAACCTCAAGGGATTTTGCACGCAACGGCACGACGCCTCCTGCCTCAGTTCTCAACTGAAGCGGAAGCAGATAAAGGAGATGTCCTTCAAACTTGACGTTGGCTGCTGTAGCGGTACTGGCAGCGGGAACGGCGTCATTGGTGGTGGCAATCATCGGAATTAGTGAAGTTCTGGCAGACAAATCAGTCCACTCCGTCGTATATTGACCAAGTAAGTCATGCCTCGCATCGTTTCTGTTGAGGATGGACACAGTTCTGAGCCACAAAAGGGTTCAGCAACGCGTGGTTATTCTTCGCTGCTTTCATTGCCGCCTTCCGGCATACAACTCACAGAGCGAGGCATTGCCTGCCCGGCGTACATGCTGCCGTGACGGCGCAGAAATGCAGCCTGAACGCCATAGGCTTCCCGTTCCATACGAAAAATACGCCGGCATGAATCAGTAATCTCGTCCTGGTAGGACAAGTGCTGCAGAAAATGCACCATCTCGTGCACGATATAAGACCGCTCGATGGCCTTATCCATCTTGAATGACGCCCGGTAGTAAATCTCCCCGGTACGAATGCTGTAGGCCGCGGCCAGCGACGCGCAACGCCTCGGCTGCTCGGGACAGACTTTCTGGCCCATCGCTGTCGCACTCATCGGAATCAGCGGCGGAATCTCCCCGTCTGCAGGCATCGGTCTATGACTTATTCTGGATGCCCAACGGAGGAGTTTTTCCGACTCGGTGAGGTCTCGTTTTGCCGACCGTCCGGTCTCGGCGAACACATGGGCGTTGCCGAGCAACAGGACCGAAACGACGCACGAGATCGCCGCCCTCCCCAAGCGTCTTGTTTCCCACATTGCAATTCCCCCGTCGCCCTGATTGCGAACCTGAGGAATCATCAGTCCAAAGCCGAATTCAAATCCTGAACAAAAAACGAAATTTGAATCGAGAATGCCTAAAACAAGACGATCTACGGCCACCGACTAACTCAAAATGATTAGTTATCCCCCGCATTGGGGACACCCCGAAACACTTCGACCAATCAATCGGCCAACAAAAAAGCCCCGCACCAGCGAGGCTTTGTTTTTGACGCAACCGGCGATTTCAAACGTAGTCTTTGTACTTTTCAAGCAGTCGAATTGGTTTGGCAAGCGCGTCTTTCCGAAACGGATCACCCAACTCGCGGGTACACATGATTTCCAGAACGCAGGTCTTGCCCTCATTCATTTGCATATCGATCGCCTTCTTAAGCGCTGGCCCGACGTTTTCAAGTTTGTCGACCACAATGCCTTCGGCCCCCATTGATTCAGCCATACCAACAAAGCTCTCGTTTTCCAGTTCGCCAGCAACGAAACGGCGGTTATAGAAATCAACCTGATTCTTCTTTTCAGCGCCCCACTGCCGGTTGTGAAATACAACGGCGGTGACCGGTATGTTGTGACGCACACAGGTCATCAACTCAACCATACTCATGGCCCAGGCACCATCGCCAGCATATGAGACCGCCGGGCGGTCGGGACAGGCCACTTTCGCCCCGATAATAGTCGGCAGCGCATAACCACAGTTACCAAAACTCATCGGCGCGAAAAAGCTGCGCGGCTCTTCAAAACGCAAATAGCTGTTGGCGACCGAATTGATATTGCCAATATCGGTCGAAACCATGACGCGTGGCGGCATCGCTTTCTCGAGCTCGCGCAACACCTGACGGGGATGCAGGTAGCTGCCACCACTGAAAGTGGTTTCCTTTTGGTTTTCTTCGATCATGTCCAGACTGAAAGAATCCTTCTCGTGAGTCCATTCGTCGAGCTCTTTTTCCCAGGCGGCTTTTTCTGCGGCGATCTGGCCGGCGCGCTCTTCCTTGTTGGCATCACAAGCCAGGGTCTTGCCATCCAGGCGTGCGACCAGATCCTTTGCCGCAGCCTTGGCATCGCCGCAGATACCAACCGAAATTTTCTTGACCAGCCCGAGATTCGTGTGATCGGCTTCCACCTGAATGATTTTGGCGTCGGCTGGCCAGTACTCCAGACCATGCTGCGGCAACGTACCAAACGGCCCCATTCGCGAGCCCAGCGCAATCACCACGTCAGCCTTTGAAATCAGCTTCATAGCCGCTTTGGATCCCTGATAGCCGAGCGGGCCGCACCAGAGTGGATGGCTTGCCGGAAAAGCATCATTGCGCAAATACCCGGTCACAACCGGGGACCCGAGCCGCTCTGCCAACACCCGGCATTCATCGACTGCATCGCCCATCACGACGCCGCCACCGGAAAGAATCACCGGGAATTTTGCGGTTGCGAGCATATCGGCTGCCGCCTGCAGACTTTCCTCCCCGCCCGCCCCTCGCTCTACCCGCAGCGGCTTGGGAATCTCAGCAGTGATCTCGCCATAAAAATAGTCGCGCGGAATATTGAGCTGGGTGGGTCCGTTGTCGGATATCGCCCGGTCAAAACAACGCGCGGTGAACTCGGCCATCCGGGCGGAGTTAACGACATGGCCCTGGTAACGGGTGAACTCCTGAAACATGGGAAGCTGATTTGCCTCCTGAAAGCCGCCCAGGCCTATCCCCATCGTGCCTGTTTCAGGCGTGATGATCACGACCGGCGAATGCGCCCAGTAAGCAGCGGCAATCGAGGTGACACAATTACTGATGCCCGGCCCGTTCTGCCCGATTACAACACCGTGCCGACCACTGGCACGGGCATAACCGTCAGCCATGTGTCCGGCGCCTTGTTCATGCACTACCGGAATCAACTGAATGCCGGCTGGCGCGAAAATATCCATCGCATCCATAAACGCCGAGCCCATGATCCCGAACATCGTATCGACCCCCTGGACCACCAGGGTTTCGACAAAAGCCTCGGAAGGCGTCATCTTCTGGCGGCCTTCAACCACCTTGCGATTGGTATTGGATTCGGGAGCGTTCATTGGGTGCCTCCTGGCATGGACTCGGTTTGCTTGCTTAATCTGATTTATTGGACCAAAACCGGATCAAAACTGGAATTTCGGCGATGTTATGCCTCGTACAAGCCCGCCGTCAATGTGTAATCTCGATAAACCAGTACGAGCTGTACCGTTAAATGAAACACTGCTAGAGTCGCGTCTATGAAAATCGTGCCCCGTACCGAACCGACGCCAACCGAGATTAACGGCGATACCCCGACAATCAGGCTCTTTTCGCTGCTCGAGTTAATGGCCTCCCGGGATGAAATGTTCTCGCTGCAAGCCCTGGTGGCTGAAACCGGACTGCCCAAACCGACGCTGCACCGAATGCTCCAACAGTTAGAAACAGCCGGGTTACTCCAGCGCAATGGTCGTTACTACACGGCAGCGGTAAGACTGCGTCAACTTGCTGAAGACCTCTTGTTGAACAATACGTTTCACGGCGCCCAACGACGAGTCTTGCGGCACCTGGTCGATCAAATCGGCGAGAGTTGCAACCTGACTGCGCTCTCCGGTAGCGAAGTGGTTTACCTGGACCGGGTTGAAACAGCCGCCCCATTGCGTTTTTATCTGCATCCGGGCTCGCGTGTTCCCGCCCACTGCTCGGCCAGCGGCAAACTGTTTCTGGCCCAACACAGCGCCACCGTACGCAAACGCCTGCTTGGCCACGTACCGCTTGAGGCCTACACCCCTAAAACCCTTACTGATCCAGCTCAGATTGAACAGGAAATTGCACGCGTCAAACGAGACGGCTATGCGCTGGACAATGAAGAATTTCTACCTGGCCTGCTGTGCGTTGCGGTTCTGGTGCCCAGCGTTCGGGGCCGATCCAATCTTGCTATCGCGCTTCAGGCGCCGGTCATGCGCATGACCTGCGACAAAGCATTACAGTGGTTGCCGGCCTTGCAGCGCGCCGCTCAGGCGCTGGCCGATATCGATGCCGAAACACCGCGCGACACCCATCACACGAAATCGCGCGCCTGAGGAACTGAATGAGCGACCCAATCGAGTTATTACAACCTGATCGATTACATTCAGTACGCGATGTATTCGGCATTGATAGTGACCTGCAAGTCCCGGCGTTTGCCGAACGCGACGAGCATGTTCCAGACATTGACAACGCTTACCGGTTCAACCCGGATGTCACGCTTGCCTTGCTTGCCGGCTTTACCCGCAACCGGCGGGTTCTGGTTCAAGGCCTGCACGGAACCGGAAAATCCACCCACGTCGAACAAGTCGCCGCGCGGTTGAACTGGCCCTGTGTGCGAGTCAATCTGGACGGGCACATTAACCGCATGGACCTGGTCGGCCGTGATGCAGTGGTGCTTCGCGATGGCAAGCAGGTCACTGAATTTCAGGAAGGCATTGTGCCCTGGGCCTTGCAACGGCCAGTCGCCCTGATCTTTGACGAATATGACGCCGGCCGGCCTGACGTGATGTTTGTCATTCAGCGGATCCTTGAGCGTGACGGCCAGTTCACTTTGCTCGATCAAAGCCGGGTAATTCGGCCCCACCCGTACTTCCGACTGTTTGCCACCGCCAATACTGTCGGCCTTGGAAATCTGAGTGGGCTATACCACGGCGCTCAACGGCTAAATCATGCCCAGATCGACCGCTGGAATATCGTTGCTGCGCTCAACTATCTGAGCGCCGAAGAGGAGGCGGCTATTGTGCTGGCCCGGGTTGCCGACAGTGATTCCCCGGTGGACCGCGCTCAGATTGATCAGATGGTGGCAGTCGCCAATCTCACCCGGAACGGGTTTGCGACCGGGGACTTGTCCACACTGATGTCTCCCCGTACGGTCATCACCTGGGCGGAAAATTGCGAAATTTTTCGCGATCCGGCGGTTGCGTTCAGGCTCTCGTTTCTTAATAAATGCGACGAGGCCGAACGCCCCGTCGTTGCCGAGTATTTCCAGCGGTGCTTCGATCAGGAGCTGAGCTCTCATCCCGAGCTTCCGTCGGCTTGAGCCCCCTCACCGAACCGAACGACATCGGCGCAGGCTCGCGGCAACGGGAGCGCCAACTCCAGGAGGTGGAGGAGTTATGCGCCGCCGCGATCAGGGCGATCAGCGGCCAACCGGACTTGCATTACCGGGCCAGCAGACTGCATCGCGGGAACCTGCGGCTGCCTTCGTATGCGCCACATCTTCATCCAACGATCGATGAAGATGATTTCTCTTCGTTTCGCGGAGCCGCCGACGGCATTGCACTGCGACTGGCTCATAGCGACCCGTTGATTCATCAACAAAATGCACCGTCAGATCCAACTGCAAGAATCATTTACGAGCTACTGGAACAACTTCGGGTTGAATCACTTCCTGGTCCGGAGCTGACTGGCCTGCGGCATAACCTGCAGCATCGATTCGAGCAGTGGTCGCTCAGATTTCATCACTCGGGGCTGACCGAAACGCTCAGTGGATTGATACTCTACTCAACCGCGCAGATGTGCCGGGCCAGAATTAACGGTGATCGTGTGCTGGAAGCCACCGAGGACTTGATTGAGACCACCCGTGGAAAATTAATCAGCATTATCGGTAATGATCTGCGAGGCTTGCGGCCTCATCGCCTGGAGCAGAGCCAATTCGCTCCACATGCGCGAGCGCTTGGCGAAACGATCGCTGCGCTGCTGAGCGACCTTGCCGACCAGACCGGATCCGACCCAGACTCACCGGAAGAACAGCGCTTACGGCCAACAGGATTCAGTCTCTGGATGGATTTTGATGGCGAACAGACTGACAGCACACCCGTTGCAACAACTGAACGCAGCAGTGTTCTTGAATCTGCAGGCGGGGCCTATCGGGTTTTCACCAGAGCATACGATGCCACCCATCATACGGCGAGCCTGGTCAGAGCAAGCGAATTGCAAGCCTATCGGGCGCAACTTGACGACCTCATCTCCCGTCAACAACTGAATTACCGGCGCCTTGCCCGGCGACTCAAAACGCTACTGGCGGAGCCGGTCAATGACGGCTGGGACCGAGCCCGGGAAGAAGGCCGTATCGATGGCTCCCGGCTCAGCCAACTAATTTGCTCACCGGCGGAACGTCGGTTGTTTGTGTCAGATCGCGTTGAACCGGTCGCTGACGCTGTGCTCACTATCCTGCTGGATTGCTCCGGTTCAATGAAAACAAATGCCGAACCGCTCGCGGTCATGGTCGATGTGATGTCCCGCGCGCTGGACCAAGCCGGCATTAGCAACGAGATTCTTGGCTTTACCACTGGCGCCTGGAATGGCGGGCGGGCGCAGCGCGACTGGCGCAAAATGGGGCGTCCCCGCCACCCGGGACGGCTCAATGAAAGCTGGCATCTGATCTTCAAGGATGCCAACCTGCCCTGGCGCCGGTCAAGAGCCGCGATTGCCGCCCTACTGAAATCGGATCTATTCCGGGAAGGCGTGGATGGCGAAGCGGTCGAATGGGCTTGTTCGCGCCTGCTCGACCGTCCGGAGCCACGAAAATTGTTGCTGGTAGTCTCTGACGGTTGCCCGATGGACAGCGCCACTCAGCAATCCAATGATCCCACCTACCTCGACCAACACCTGTTGCAAGTTGTTCAGAAACACGAGGCAGCCGGGCAGATACAAATAGCCGGTATCGGTGTCGGACTCGATCTGAGTGCTTTTTACAGTCGATGCCAGGCGATTGATCTCGGACAAGGAATGAATCACGCCGTTTTCGACGAGATCCTGGCGTTGATCAGTGGTACCCGGCGACGCTGACCAAAGCGCTTATGACGCCTCCGGAACTCATCCCTCAAGCGTTGTATCAGCCCGCTTCAACGCAACCCGGGTCGCAATCGGCCCAAGCAGTTCGAACAGAATCGTCGTGCTGGTCACAACATTCAGAATCAGTTGGCGATGATCGGGAAAGTGTTCGCCGGCAATCAGCGCCAAACCAATGGCCACGCCTGCCTGAGGCAGCAAAGCGACTCCCATCCATTGCTGCACCGGCGCAGGCGCTGTACTGAGTATTCCGCCAAGCCTGGCGCCGAGTACTTTACCGACGATACGGGCCAGCAGATAAATCACTCCGATCAAACCAATTGCCGGAATCGCCTCCAACTGCAGTGAGGCGCCCGCAAGCACGAAAAACACCAGCATGAATGGCCATTCGATATTTTCGATTTCATGGAATGGCACCTCGTGATGTCGAGCCAGATTGGCAATACACATGCCCATTACCATCGTCGCGATAATGAATGAAACATCCAGCCACAATGCAATCCCGCCACAAACCAACACCAGGCCAAGCGCTTCGATCAGCATAGGTTGACCAGGCTTGATACGTCCGGTCAGGTATGCCGCGGGAACGCCCAGACATGCCCCAAGCAAAGTTGCGCCGAAGATATCGCGCGCAGCATGTAACAGCCCGAATGATTCGCCGGTCACCGAGACAAGCGCTATCGCCACGCTAAAGAAGACCAGCGCCCAGATGTCATCGACAGCAACAATTTGCAGCAGCAGCCTCGAAAACGCAGTTTCTCTGCCAGATTCAACGACCGAGTCCAGCGTAGCGGCAGGATCGGTAGCAGAGGCGATGCAACCGAGCAATATGGCGACCGGGTATGGCAGACCGAGCGCAACCAGCACGAATGCGACAAACAATACTGTACCGAGCGCCGCCAGCAAAGAAACCAACACCAGTTGCCGACCGTTCTTTTTGAGCACCGCCCAGGTGAGCTTGCCACCCAGCAGGAACCCGATCAGCATCAGCGTCATGTTGGCGATAAGCGGGAACGACTGCTCCAGAGAGCCAGGAATCAGATCGAGCGCCTGATTGCCAACCAGCACACCAACCAATAGCAAGAGCGTCACCCTTGGCAATACCGTCCAACGTCCGACAAAATCACTGGCCAGCCCGACCAGCAGAATTGCCCCAAGCCCGGACAGGAACTCGGCGTCTGATCCCATTTACATCGCCATCTGGAAATACGTGCATTTTGGCACACAGCCGCCTATCCAGATTGATCGGGGCGATGCGGTGCGGGCCTTTTCCGTCAAAATTTGATCCACATCAACAGCCGTCGCCAGCGTCACGTTCATAGTCGCCCCCAACGCAGTTCACGCTTCCAGGGAGGGAGTCAAATGGTTCAAGCCGATGCAGAGGCAACTGTCCGGTTTCTCGGGGCGCACGTCGATTCTCTGAATCATCTGACCCGGCTACACCTTTTCGCTCAAACAGCGGGAAGAATGACGCCGGCCGCGAGAGTTCAGCTTGCTCGCGAACTACTCGATGCGCTGAATGGCCGTCTGACGGAACACCACCGGGACGAAGAGCAGGTATTGCTGCCGGCAATGCTCTCGGGCGCACGCTCGGCTGAAGCACAGGCCACGGTAAAATCACTGACAGCGAGACTCGTCAGTGAGCACAGCAGTATTGAGTTTTTGTGGGGCCAGATCAACGGCCAGTTGCAGGCGATCGCATCAGGTCAGCCGGTGATGCTCGCTGAGAAGCAATGTGAAGAACTGGCTGCGATGTATTTATTTCACACGGAGTTTGAGGAGACAGTCGTCTTACCGCTAGCAGCCAAATTGCTGACGCATGACGACAAAGAGGCGATGGACTTGAACCTGACGCTTAGACATCAGGTCGATGATCTACCCGCCTATATTTAGGTCGCAGATACCCACGTCATGAATCGCTGGCACGATCAATCAACGGCGACCATGGCGTGGCCTGAGGCATCGCTCGCTTTCCCGCCACGACACGGCAGGAAGATCTGCTGACACCCTGAGAACTGGTACGGTGGGCAATTCGCCGATCATCCGGCTTTGATCCATTGCGAGCGAGATCGCGCAGACGCGAGAAATCCAGAATAGTGATTTCTCGTTGCTTCACTGTAATCAATTTGTGGCGGGCCAGCTGGCTGAGCGTTCGACTGACGGTCTCAAGCTGCATGCCCAGGTAATTTCCCATGTCCTGCCGACGCATACGCAAATTGAAACAAGACGCAGAGTATCCCTGGCCGGCCATTTGCGTGCTGATTTTGAGCAAAAATCTGGCAACTCTGGCCTCAACACCCAGCGCAGCACTTGCCGTTAGCGCTAACTGCTCCTCGACCAGTTGATGGCTCACAACTCGCAACAAGTCAGTAAGCAACTCGGGATGCCGAACGCTCAGACTGCGCAATTGCTCATAGGGAACCACCACAAGTTGCGCATCAGACAACGCCACGACATCATTCACATGATGGGCCTGATCGAATCCGTCGGTGCCGATAAGCTCGCCACGAGCAGGAAAACCCAAAACCTGCTCATTGCCACCAGGATCGGTGAACACTGTTTTCAGGCAACCGGAGTTAACCACGAACAGCGCCTCAAAAGCCTCACCCGCCCGCACCAGATACTCCCCTGGCCTCAGCAATCGCCCTGCGAAAGTAACCTGCGTGTCTGGCAGGTCTCGCTCGTTGGCAACCCCTAATAACATTCGCACATCGTTTACGCTGAATTGCCTCTCGCCGGTTGAGGCGCAGGTCCGGACTGAAGCGAAGCTTCTGGTCTTTTTGGCTGCGGGCATACGCTACTCCTGAAGTTGCGGCTGTTTATTCATCGGTTAGTGCAGCCTACCTTGGGTCATTCTGAGACCAAAACAATGCTCTTTGAGAGTTTTACAGGTGAATTAAAAGGAAATTTCCGCGCTTGATCTTCGTCAAATTCTGAACTAAACCATGGTCTATTCTGGAAGATTCGATTCGGCGAGCCGGATCGACATCAATGAGCCTCAAATCACTCCTCCCCGAGATCAACTAACTTTCTATGCCAGCGCCCGACGTCACTCCTGCGCCCTCCTGCCAGTCAATTGACGAACTGATTCGAACTCAGCAGACCAATCAGGATCAAGGCCTTTCCGGCGCGCAAGCGATTGCGCGACTTGAACGCGACGGCCCGAATCAGCTTCGGCTCGCCGCGCCTGTCCCTGTCTGGAAGAAACTACTGTTGCAGCTCCACAGCCCGGTCGTGTATTTGTTGCTGGTCGCCGTGGCAATTGCGCTGGTCGCCTGGATCGTCGAAGGGGCGCACGGTCTGCCTATTGACGTCATCGTAATCGTGGCCATCTTGCTGCTCAATGCCCTACTCGGCTACGCCCAGGAGGCAAAAGCGGACCGTGCGGTGGCGGCACTCAAGCGCTTGACTCGTGCCAGCAGCCTGGTCCTGAGAGACGGTCTTCAGACTCAGATTCCCAGCGAGGATCTTGTTCGCGGAGATATTTTGCTGCTCAACGAAGGTGATTCGGTCGGCGCGGACGCCCGTCTCATCCAAGTCAACGGGCTCCACACAGCCGAGGCTGCGCTGACCGGCGAAAGCGAATCCGTCCTGAAAGACGCCGAGGCGCGCTCCGAAGTCGCCCCTTTGGCCGAGCAGCGCAATATGGTGTTCAAGGGCACCGGAGTAAGCCAGGGCAATGCAGTCGCCGTGGTGACAGCGACCGGAATGCAAACCCAGATCGGTCAAATAGCAAACCTGCTCGAACAAACGACTGATGACCCGACACCCCTGCAAATAGAGGTCGCCAGAGTCAGCAAAATGCTGGCTTCTGTCGTTGTCGCAGTCGCGTTAATCGTCGTCTCCACGTTGCTATTTCTCAACGCAGGTCGCGGTACCGAACAACTGATCGCGACCTTGTTGCTGGGGGTCTCGCTCGCAGTCGCCGCCGTGCCAGAAGGCCTGCCTGCAATTCTCTCAATTGTGCTGGCACTCGGCGTTCAACGAATGGCCGGGAAGCAGGCCATTATCAAACGACTCTCTTCGGTAGAAACACTGGGATCGGCATCAGTGATCTGTACCGACAAAACCGGCACCCTGACACGGGCCGAAATGACGGTGCAGAAAATCATCACCGCCTCAGGCGAAACCGAGGTTTCCGGAATCGGCTACGACCCTGTCGGGGAGGTCCAGCCGCTCAAAACCCAAACCGGAACTGAATCGATTTGCAGAGAAGTTCGACTGTTCCTGGGCGGCTGTTCACTAGCCAACAACGCCCAGTTGACTATTGACGACGAGCAACATGGGCAAATACAGGGCGACCCGACCGAGGCTGCTTTCCTGGTCGCCGAACGCAAACTCAACGACATTAGGTTTCGCGAGTCCCGATTCAAACGACTCGCCGAAGTACCGTTTACATCGACACGCAAGCGAATGACGGTAGTCGTCAGTGATCGCGAACTCTCCGGTCAGGCAATAGTCGTGACGAAAGGGGCGCCTGACGTCTTGCTGGCGCTTTGTAATCGTGTACAACAGGGCGCTGACGTAATCCCGATGAGCGATGACTTGCGGACCAGGTTGCTCGCAGATGTCAACCGGCTGACTGGCGAAGCCTTGCGAACGCTGGCACTTGCCTACCGGCCTTTAGCCGGCAGCTTTGAGCCTACCCGGTCAGACGACACCGAGTTGCTGGAAAATGATCTGATCTATGTCGGCGTTGCCGGACTGATTGATCCCCCGAGGCTGGAAGTCGGCCCGGCCATCAGTGCCGCCCGGTCAGCCGGGATCAGAGTTCTGATGATTACCGGCGATCACCCAGTCACTGCTGGCCGTATCGCGGCGGACCTGAGTCTGGCCGACGATACGCAACAGATCATGACCGGACCGCAAATTGCCGAACTCGATGATGCCTCGCTGACGCAGGCGATTCGAAAAACAGTTGTCTTTGCGCGCGTCGAACCTGTCCACAAGATGCGTATCGTTGATGCGTTGCAGGCCGATGGCAATGTCGTTGCCATGACTGGTGACGGCGTCAACGATGCGCCGGCTCTGAAAGCGGCTGACATCGGGGTGGCAATGGGCGTCACCGGCACCGAGGTGACCAAAGAAGCGGCGGATATGATCCTGGCCGATGATCACTTCACCACTATTGTAGAGGCGGTGCGCGAAGGACGCGGCATCTATCAGAACCTGCGCAAGTCTTTGCGTTACCTGCTCTCGTCCAATATGGGAGAAGTATTGGCAATTTTTCTGGGGGTTATCGGGGCCGCCTGGATCGGACTCAATGGTGCGGATAATGCCGTTATCCTGCCGCTGCTGGCTACCCAGGTCCTCTGGATCAATCTGATTACAGATTCGGCTCCGGCTCTGGCCATTGCGCTGGATCCGGTTGATGACGAAGTGATGAAAGCCCCACCGCGCCAGATCAATGAACCGATGATCACCGCCAGCGTCTGGAGGGACGTCGTCCAGACCGGACTGGTGATGGCGTTGGCTACTCTACTGACGATTGATCTCTATCTGCCGGGCGGTCTGATAGAAGGCTCCCAGACGCTTGACAACAGCCGGACCGCCGGCTTTACCGTCCTGGTATTTGGCCAATTGTTCAATTGCTTCAATGCCCGGACTTCGACTGATAGCGCCCTGCCCCATTTACTGAGTAACCATTGGTTACTGGTAGCGATTGCCTTGTCTGCCACACTGCAAGTTGCCGTCGTCCATCTGGAATTCCTGAATCTTGCGTTCAATACTGTCCCGCTGAGTTTTACTCAATGGGGGGTCTGTGTACTGATGGCCAGCAGCGTGCTCTGGATAGCAGAAATCAGTAAGCTGGTTCGGCGCCAGATGAAACAACGGTAGACCAACTTCATGTTGATAAACATCAATAAGCTGTCACGGTATCTCTCTAGGATTAAGGTCAGGTAACCACCACCCCGAGGAGTGAATATGAACAAGCCTAACGGAACCCGAAGCAAGGCCAAGTCAGCAGCCAAAGGCACAGAGACAAACCCAGTGTTTGCTGCGTGGCCCGAGCTACTGACGGCGGGAATGCAGATCAATGCTGAAGTGGCGAATTTCGTCAGTCACCGGATCAGTGAAGATATGGCATTGCCCAGCCGAATTGCCAGCAGTCGCAATGCGGAAGACATCAGCCAGACATACACAGAATTCTTCCAGACCGCGTCCCAGGACTACGCCAATGAGATGCAGAAACTGACTGAACTCGTCAGCGAGGTTGCGCCACTCACCCCGCCGGGCTTTCCGCTATTCGGTTTGCCGTCCATCCTCGCGGCCAAAACGGACTGACACTCCGGGTTTGACCGAATCAGGCGGGTAGACAATCGCCCAGTCGCCCGCCTCCACGCCTTTGCCTATCCAGGCGTGTTGCGCGTTTCGCGCCAAAACTTCTACTCGGTGCTGGCGAACCTTGTCATCATCAGCGACATAAGCGTACCAGCCGTCGCTGTCCCGAATGAGCGCACCGATCGGCAGGAGCAAGGCATCGCGCTGCGTTCTGGTCACGATGGTCACTTCGACCTGATACCCGTCACCGAGTGCCTGGGCCTGATCCGCATGCGAAAACTCAACAACCACATCAACCCTTTGCTCTTCAACCCCGAGCGTCGACACCTTGGTTCGAGCGACCGGCTCGACACGGCTCACATAACCGAACAGTGGGCTTATTCCCGACCCGGCATTCAGACGAACCGTCATCCCCGCCCGCAAGCTGGTCGCATCAACTGACAACACATCGACAACTGCTTCGAGTTGGCTGGTGTCACCAATTTCAAGCAACTGGGTCCCCGGGATTACCGGCCCTTCACTTTCATGTAGTAGTTTGAGAACGACACCGCCAACCGGCGCCCGAATCGGTATTTCAGCCAGGCCCGGGTCGACGGCGTCATCAAGCGGCAACTGGTCGCCCGACAGCACGGCCGTACGGGCCATTTCAGCCTGGTGGCTTGCCGCCTGGGCCGCAAACTGAGCAGCCTCAAGGGATTGGTTCTGCTGGGCAAGCAGTCTGCGGGCGGAGTCTGCCTGGCTGACGGCAGTAAAACCCTGGTCGGCCAGTTCACGGGCACGTTGATAGTCGGCGCTGGCCTGTTGCACCGCCGACCTTGCCCGCGCCACCTCTGCTCGCGCTCTGAGCTGGGCTGCCTGAGCCGCACGGTAAGCCTCTTGCAGCCCCCAGCGGGAACGCGCGTCATGTAGGGTTGGCGGCAAAGCGCGGATCACCGCAATCGGATCATCCAGTTTGAGGTGATCGCCGACCTTCAAAGAGATTCGGGAAACAGTTCCCGCAACTGGCGAGGTCACCATATATCGATTGCGAACCCGAATCAGTCCGTCCTCTCGAATATCCTGTTCAAAGACGCCTAATCTGACCTGGTTCGCTTCAACAGTCACGGGCTGGGGCATGAAAGCCCAGATACCGCTGCCAATCAGCACGACTGCAGCCACGGCCCAGAGAAGAAATCGCGTCCTGGCGGTTTTGTTTTTCATCACGTTCTCGATGATAGGTAAGGTTTGAACTTATTCACGGGTTTTCAACACCCCGATCAGATCCAGCCGGCCAAGCCGGCGACGGACTATCCAGCCCGTGGTCAGACCAGCCAGCAACATGACGACTGCTGCATATGCATAGGTACGGGGTTGAATCACTAATGGCAGCGAAAACACGTCGCTACCACTCATGGCATCCAGTATCAGCCAGGACAAGATCCAGCCAGCACCAAACCCGATTGGAATGCCAATCGCCAGCGCGATGATCAACTCTCCAATCAGCAATGCTGACACTTCTTGTTCGCTCATGCCCAACACGCGCAGGGTGGCGAACTCCCAGGCGCGTTCGGCCAGAGAAATCCGGGCACTGTTATAGACAACCCCCACCGCAATCAGCGATGCGAACACCGTCAGAATTGACGTGAAAATCAGAATATTCTTGCCTGACTGTTCATTGAAATGATTGATCAGCTCGTGTTTGACAACAACTCCGGCAACCCGCGGCGTCTGTTTTACTGCGTCGTACAGCGCATCAATCCTGGTATGGTCGATCATCAGACCGGCCCAGTTAACCGTGCCCGGATCACCTGCCAGGCGGTCGAGCTCACGCGCGGGCAAATACGCGCCAGCCCCAAACATTTGGTCCACAATTGCCGTTACTGGCATGAAAACGTCTTTGGCGCGTCGGTTTAGAAACTCCACTCGTAACGCGTCACCAACGCCAACCTCGAGCTTGTCCGCTAATAGTCGGCCCAGTAACAGGCCAGACTCTGTCGGCGCCACCACACGACGCTCCGCATCCAGCACTTGTTTCAATCGCCCCTCTTCGGACAAACCGCTGATGGCCGTGCGCCGTTTTACGGGACCGTTATGCAACTGAACAGCGACGCTTCGCTGGGTCTGCGCTTCTAGTACGCCCGGCAATCTGCGCAATTCAAACAAAACGTTACGATCTACTGACTCGGTAAACGCCAGTTGTACGCCCGCCCTGTCCGCCTGCCCGAACTGAACCTCAAGCAGATAATCGATCCCGTCCCGCCACCAGGTCCCGGAAATCAGAATCGCCACAGCGCCAGCGATCCCGACAACACCCAGTAGCGTTCGGGACGGATGCCGCTCAAGATGGCGAACAATCATATTGCTGGCCGGTCCAAGGCGTTTGCCTAGCCCCAGCCGGTCCGGCAGGGAGTTCTCAAAGACCAACGGCGCAGGCGGTCGCATCGCCTGTGCGGGTGAGAGTTTCAGAATCGATCGGGTCGCGTACAAAGTCGCCACCAGAGCCGCGATCAGATTGATCCCGAATGGCACCCAGACGACCCACGGATCAATCGAAAACTCGAACGTCTCAAACAGAAACACTTCGGCGTACAGACCGGTCATCAAATTGCCATACCACCACCCGATCGCCAGCCCGATCGCCGATCCGAAAACGACGATCAAGGCCGCCAGCTCCAGGTAGTAACCGATAATTGAGCGATCCGGATAACCCAGCGCTTTCAGCGCCGCGATCTGATCGCGCTGCGTAGTCACCTGACGACTAATGACAATATTGATGATAAATATCGCAACCGCCATGAAGATGGCCGGCATAAACAGTCCGAACACCCGTTGCTGATTCACCTCGCTGGCGACTACCGCATCTGATGGCTGGTCTTCCCGAAGATAGGATGCCCCAGAGCCGAACGGCGCCAACATCGTATCGAGTTGGTACATGACAGCGCGTGATGACGAGCCGGATTGCAATTTCACAGCGACTTGATTGAAGGCACTTTTCATGTCGAATGCGGACTCCAGGCGAACCCGGTCGATCCAGAACACCCCGAAACTGCTTTCATCAAACGAGCCGAAAACAGCCGCCGGAAAGATATACTCCGGCGACAAACCGAACCCGGAAATCGTGAACCACTGCTGACGGCCATTCAGGAGAATCCCGACAGGGTCGCCCAGTTTTAACGAGCGCGAGCGGGCAAAGCTTTCGTGCACCAGGACTTCAGATCGCCCCGCCTCCGGCCAGGCCCCCCGCCTCAAACCAATCCGATTCAGTCGTCCATCCGGATTGCCCGGGGGGATACCGATAATCGCGCCCCCGAGTGGGCGACGAACATCAGGCAGGCTGATCTGGGCAGTAAACAACAGGCGATCTTCAACCTCAGCAACACCAGGAATATCCGCAAGCCGCGAAAGCAGGCGTTGAGGCGCACGCTTGACACTTGAAAAGACGTCCGCAAACCGAGCACTCTGGTAGTAGGCATCGCGCGACTGTTTGATCGACTCGTGGGTCGAAAGTGACCCGACGAACACGCCCACACCACAACCGACAACAAGGGCAATTGTCAAAACCTGGGCCCAGAGACTACGCAAGTCCCGCAAAAGCTTGCGGTTCAGCATACTCACCATGACAACTGCTCTGCGCTCACTCGACTGGCGTTGCGCTCGTCGCTGAGCACCTGCCCGTCGGCCAGACGGATCACCCGGTCAGCCATCGCCGCAATGGCCGAATTATGGGTAATGACGATAGCGGTGGTGCCCAGTTCCTGATTCGCGCGGGACAAGGCGTTCAAGACGACCTTCCCAGTCGTATAGTCCAGCGCACCGGTTGGTTCGTCGCACATCAGAATAGCCGGACGCTTGGCAATCGCCCGGGCGATTGCCACTCGTTGCTGTTCTCCACCCGACAACTGCGATGGAAAATGACTGGCCCGATCTGCCAGGCCTACTCGACCAAGTGCTTCATCTGCAGACATCGACTGATCCGGTACGAGATCAGTCACCAGGCTTACATTTTCCCGTGCAGTAAGACTGCTGATCAGGTTATAGAACTGAAACACGAAGCCGACATTCTCCCGGCGAAACCGGGTTCGTTCGTCTTCCGTTGCCCCGGACAGATCGAAATCCCGGAACATCACGCTGCCTTCCGTTGGCGCATCCAGGCCGCCCATGATGTTTAGCAGCGTTGATTTACCGCTCCCCGACGCGCCCAGCAGCACGATGAACTCGCCCGCTTGTACCTCCAGACTCACGTCGCGCAGCGCATGCACAACAACCGAGCCGGTCACATACCGTTTGCTCAGTTTCTCAATTCGAAAGAGCGGTGCTGTCACGAAGACTCCTGGCGGAGAAATAGCTGGGCCGGATAAGCCGGATCAGATCGACTTCGCTGATGATGCCTTGCACTGAGTGCGGTCAAATTGACCACAGTCAAGGTCTGTTCAGGGCTCCTGCTCAAGAATCAGGTTTAAGCCTGTTGCCGACTCGTGGGAAATCCAAGATATGAAAAGTACGCCTCCAATCGCGCCATCACCTACCCGGCCTCAGGCACCAACCGATTTGTCATTTCTGCCGGACTCATTTTCAGCCACGGCATTTCAGGAGGTTGTGGACCGAAGTTTCTCTACCGCCTTGTCCAAACTGACTGGCGGCCTGTCACCGGCAGCTTTGCTCCAGGCTAGAAACGACTGGTTCCTGCACCTGCTCGCCTCTCCAGGCAAGCAAATGGCCATGACACAGAAGGCCTGGCGCAAGTGGGCCAGGTTGCTGCACTTCATGACCTGTCAGGCGTCAGGCGGTAAGCAGACCGAGCCTTGCATTGAACCACTGCCCCAGGACAAAAGGTTTGTTGCGCCGGCCTGGCAACAATTGCCATTCAGTCTGTATTACCAGAGCTTCCTCCTGCAACAACAATGGTGGCATAACGCCATGACGGGAGTTTCTGGCGTGAGTGAGCATCATGAACGGGTCCTTGCCTATACAGCGCGGCAACTGCTGGACATTTTCTCGCCGTCGAACTTTCTGTGGTCTAACCCGGAAGTCCTGGAAAGAACGGCGGCCGAAGGCGGCCAAAATCTCTACCGCGGCATGCGCAACTTCATTGATGATCTGAGCGCTCCGTTTCGGGGAGCGCCCGAGGACAAGGGGGCGTTTCAGGTTGGGCGGGATGTCGCCTGCACACCCGGGAAAATTGTTTATCGGAATCACCTGATCGAACTGATTCAGTATGAACCGACTACCAACACCGTGCGCCCCGAACCGATCCTGATAGTGCCCGCCTGGATCAACAAATACTATATTCTGGATTTGTCTCCGGAGAACTCACTGGTCCGTTACCTCACGGCGCAAGGGTTTACTGTCTTCATGATTTCCTGGTTGAACCCGGGACCCGCTGATCGAGACCTTGGTATGAACGACTACCAGCAACTGGGCGTTAATGAATCGCTGACGGCGGTTCTCAAGCAATGCGGTGAGGTCAAGGTGCATGGTGTGGGCTATTGCCTGGGCGGTACGCTACTGGCAATTGCTGCGGCCACCTTGTGCCGCGACCAACAGAGTCCGTTTGCCTCGCTCAGTTTTTTTGCATCGCAGTTCGATTTTACCGAGCCGGGCGAGCTGCAGTTGTTCATCGATGAGAGCCAACTCAATTTCCTTGAGAACATGATGTGGGAACAGGGATTCCTCGACGCCCGGCAGATGTCGGGTGCCTTCCAGTTGCTCAATTCAAACGACTTGATCTGGTCTCGAAACATGCACGCGTATCTAATGGGAGAGAAGGCCAGAATGTTTGACCTGATGGCCTGGAACGCCGACTCCACCCGCATGCCGTATCGTATGCACGCGGAATACCTGCGCAAACTCTACCTGAACAACGACCTGGCCGAAGGCCGGTACCAGGTGGGTATGCAGCCTATCGCACTCACCGACATTGATGTTCCGGTCTTCTCGGTTGCAACCGAAAAAGATCATGTCGCACCATGGCATTCGGTTTACAAAGCGCACCTGCTACTGGATACCGAGCTGACGTTCGCGCTGACCAACGGAGGCCATAACGCAGGAATTGTGTCTGAGCCCGGCCATGCGAATCGTCACTATCGGATCGCAACCCAGGCTCATGACGCCAAATACATTTCGCCGCAGAAGTGGCAGGAAACCGCCGTCGAACATGACGGCTCCTGGTGGCTCGGCTGGACGGACTGGCTATGTGAACACTCGGGCCAACCAGTACCTGCACGCCAGATTGGTGCGGCCACGGGACAGTCCGAAGTTCTTGATGATGCCCCCGGACAATATGTCCTGATCCGCTAACCTGGAGACTGACCTGATGATACCTTCCAACGACAATCGCAACTCGCCGCTCGCCCTCGTCACCGGCGCCACGCGTGGCCTGGGCCGCGCTATCGCCACAGCGCTGATTCGAGAGGGATACCGGGTGATTGCCAACCATCATCATCATGCCGAGAATGACGCGTCTCTGACCGCGCAGATAGGCTGCCCGGTCATGACCTGGGACGTCGCCGATTTCTCCTCCTGCGAACAAGCGTTAAGCACTATCGAGGCCGAGCACGGCCCGGTCAGCGTGCTTGTCAACAATGCCGGTATCACAGCCGACTCAGCGCTTCACAAGATGAGTGCCGAGCAATGGTCGTCAGTGCTGACAACCAATCTGGGCTCAGTGTTCAATCTCTGCCGGCTGGTTGTGCCCGGAATGCGCGAGCGCGGGTACGGCAGAATCGTCAATATCAGCTCGGTGAACGGGCAGAAAGGCCAGTTCGGACAATCGAACTATGCGGCGGCAAAGGCCGGTATGCTTGGCTTTACCCGCTCATTAGCCCTTGAGAATGCCCGCAAAGGCATTACGGTCAATGCGATTGCGCCGGGGTATTGCGATACAGATATGGTCGCGAACGTACCGGCAAATATCCTGACCGCCATTGTTGAGCAGATACCCGTTGGACGATTGGGGAACCCAGATGAAATCGCTCGTACTGTATGCTTTCTAGCCAGCAAAACCTCTGGCTTCATCACTGGCGAAACCATCGCTGTTAATGGCGGCCAGTACATGAGTTGATGACTAGACATTCGAGACGAGACCTCAGATTCGCGACTATAGCCCCTTTTTAAACCGAATTGTCGGTCGCCTTGCGGTGAGCGCCTTGCTATGGCTGACAGCTTGCGCTTCGGTCAGCCCTGACGCCGGACAATTGACATCCGACGCACAGCGCTGGACTCTGGTTCCTTCGGGCGACCCGTCCGTGATAGTCGTTCAGCGTAATCTGGCCAACGGCCTGGTCTCAATGATGTGTGACCAGGAAGACTGCGAAACGCTGCTGATTGGCGAACAAGCCTGCGAGCTAACGGAACCGTTTCCCGTGCTGGTCAACACTGCGCTTGAAACCAGCCTGACCGAAGGCGGCTGCGCCGAGGCCGAGGACACCGAATCGGGCAATCCGATCTCCGGGCTGATCGTGCTCAGCGAGCCGAATCTGCTCCTGCCCAGTATTGTTCTCGGCGATGATGCCCGATTTGCCGTCCCCATGATGGATGGCAACATCGTTGTTTACGTGGTGCCCATGGATGGCCTGAGGGCCTTGCTCGCGCCACTATTGCCTGACCTGTTCGAAGCACCTCCCTGGCTGGATGAATCCGACATCCCTCCTCTGCCTGAAGATCAGAATACCGATCAGGATCTACTGATACAGGCTAGACCCGACTCACCTGCGCTTCGAGTCGGGTAATCCGCCCGCACATACGGTGGTAACAGCCAGACTGCCCGATAAAGAGGCCTGCATAGCCTTGTTGTTCCGGATTTAGCGTCCACTCGCGCGGCGTAAGCTCGGGTAATCTTTTATCCGTCCGAGAAGCGCATGCGTGTCAATCTGCCAGTCAGCGAGCAGGAATACGTCCTTGGCGACCAGGATTTGCTGGTGTCCGTCACTGACACCAAAGGAAGAATAGAACACTGCAACCAGGCGTTCCTCGCCGCCAGCGGCTTTGAGGTTAGCGAACTGACTGGCAAGGCACACAATATTATTCGCCATCCGGATATGCCTGAGGAAGCATTTCGCGATATGTGGGCCACGATCTCAGCCGGGATGCCATGGACGGCAACCGTCAAGAATCGCCGCAAGAACGGCGATTTCTACTGGGTAAAAGCCAATGTCACCCCGCTCGTCTCCGGGAGCGATACGCTCGGATATCTATCGGTACGTAGTAAAGCCGCAACGGCCGACATTCAGGCTGCTGAATCCCTCTACGCCCAAATGCGCAGCGAAAAATCGGCCGGAAAAGTACGCACCCGAATGGACGGGGCCGAGGTCGTCTCCAACAGCCTGGTCGGGCGTCTGCGCCGCCTGCGACCAGATCTGGGGGGCATGATCACACTACTCAGCCTGACAGCAAGTCTCGCGCTTTTGGGCATGGTTGGGCTTGCAAGCCATTTGTTTGCTGGCGCAACGAATCCAATTTCCCTACCGAGCCTGGTTGCCATGCTTGGCGTCGCGATCCTCATTGGCACCGCCACCGGACTTTTGCAGCGAGCGCTGGTCAACGCCAGACTCAAAAAAATTCTGGGTCTGGCGAACCGACTGGCCGCCTGCGATCTGCACAGCCGCGTCGACTCTGCCGAAACCGGCCTGGTCGGCAAGGTCTACCGGGGAATGGATCAGCTTGGCGCCAACCTGCGCGCCGTGGTTGGCGATGCGCGCGAACAAGTAAGCCGGATCGGCAACAGCGTGGGCGAAATCGCCAATGGCAATCAAGACCTTTCCGCCCGCACCGAATCCCAGGCGGCCGGCCTCGAAGAGACATCAGACTCAATGACGCAGATGTCGGCAACAGTAACCGACAATGCTGACAGCGCCCGCCGCGCGGTCGAAATGGCTCGTGACGCTGTGCGGGTAACGACTGAAACAGAAGCCCAGATGATGACCCTGAGTTCAACCATGGCAGCTATTGGCGAGTCATCCACCAAGATCGCCGAAATCACCCAGGTCATTGAGGGCATTTCCTTTCAAACCAATCTGCTTGCACTCAACGCGGCGGTCGAAGCCGCGCGCGCAGGCGAGCAGGGTCGGGGCTTTGCGGTGGTCGCCGGCGAGGTACGAGCCTTGTCCGGGCGAACCTCGACTGCGGCCAATGAGGTGAAGACACTGGTTGAACAGGCAGCCGAAGGCATTAGCCGCGGCGAACAAGCCGTCGATTCAATCGGTAAGAGTGTGCAGCGAGCCGTCGAGACCGTGCAAAGCGTCAGCGAATTGATTGCCGGTGTTGATACACGATCTGAAGCCCAGGCTGACGGCATTAACCAGATTCGTCAGTCAATCGTCAATCTGGACGCGATCACTCAACAGAACGTCGCGATGGTTGAGGAGCTTGCTGCTGCTTCCACCGAACTGGCCGGGCAGGCAAAAGCGGTTACCCAATCAATGTCAACCTTCCGGCTCTGAACCTGCTAAGCCACTGTCTTCAAAGGCCTTGGGCCAGAAGCTCAACGACCCGGGTCTGATTGCCCTGCAAGCTGCGGTTGTCACACACATACTGATGCGCTGTCAACGCCAGTCTTTTGCGTAACATCGCATCTTCAACGAGCCGCACGATCGCCTCATACCAGGCTTGCTCCTCATTGGGTACCACCAGACTATTGTGTTCATGCACCGCCAGCGACTGATAACTCGGGACATCCGAACAAATAATCGCCATCCCCAGCGCAGCATATTCGGTGAACTTGAGATCACTTTTTGAGCGGTTGAAGGTATCGTCAACCAACGGGATCAAACCAATGTCCCAGTTCACGTGATTCACCGCCCAGTCAACAAACGCCGGATACTCGGAAGCGCCCTGCAGATCCAACGACCGCCCGAATAAAACGTCTCTGCCCTCAAAAGCCCCCACCACTTCAATCTGAACCCGCTCGCCCAGTTGTTTTGCCACCCGCTGCACGGCGGGGGCAATGATTTCCAGATCCTGCTGGTGGGTAGCCGTGCCAATGTAACCGATCCGGATTACACCGTCGGCATGACAAGGCGTCTCACAGCGAGACAGGTCCGGCAAACCCCAGAGCCGGCTATCGAGGTCGTTCGGCATGATCACGATCTGGGTACACAGGCCATCAAGGCGCTGCGCCAGTTCAGGTGTTGAAACCGTAACGACGTCGGTGCAGTCGAGAATGGCTCGAATTCGGGCCTGGGTCATCTGTGCTTTTTCGACGGTGGCGCGAGTACGCGCCATCAGGCCTTCGGTGTCGAACAAGTCATCATCAAGATCGAAGTACACCTTGCCGCCGGCGTCTTTCCACGCCCGGCTCCAGGCCTGAATATGATCGATGGAAACATCGACAATATCGCGTTGAAGGTAAGCAATTTTCGCTGATCCCGGTACCGGCAACTTGCGGTCCCAATACCCCAGGAGATCAATATCGGCCCGGCTTGTCACATCTGGCAAAGCCAGCGGCAAAACGAGACGAATATAGGCCGAGCTACCAGGCATTCCCCGGCCGCTGATGCCAGGCAGGACAGACACTGTGGGCAGCGCCGCACGCAATCGGCGATCCAGCACTTTGATCGATTGCCGCAACCGACGTGTTCGTGAGTCTCGCGCCGCCGCCTGCGATACTCGAGCAACGCGGGCATCGCCGTGTATACCGGCCAACGCGCGGGTCGCCTTGATGCCGGGCAGATCCGATAACTGCGCTGCACCGGCTGCAGCCAAATGCTGGAAGACGAACGTATTATCCGCGATTACAATGCCGAACCCGGCATCGGTAGCGCGCAAGGAAAAATCGAAATCGTGGCCGATCGCATCGGGAAATAGTTGCTCATCAAATCCGCCAATGGCAGTCAGCGCAGCCCGGGTAACGCCCAGACAGAACCCGCCGACAACAGGCACTCTTGATACGGCACCGTAAACAGCTATTTGTTCGCAGTGCTGGTCCAGATCGGTCACGCCCATGCCCGGGGGCAGGACATTAATCCCCGTGTAACGGTGAGCCGGACTGACATCAATAACGCTCTGAGTGGCCGCCGCGTTGGTCACCGGTCCGACCAAACCGGCACCCGGTGTGCTGAACACGACATGAGCCAGTTTGCGGGCCCAGTCAGCAGCCACACTGACCTGAGCATCCAACAGAAGCACCAGATCCCCGCCAGACGCCTCCAGGCCGCGATTAAGCGCCGCTGTGCGACTACAATCGGGCGGACATTCGATCAGCTCTGCCCAGGCATATTGCTCACAAACCGCTTGCATCATCCGCGCGGCAGCCGGCAGACAGTCGTGATTAACCACCAGCAAGCGAACGCCAGCCGGCAGCAGAGTTCCGATCACTGCCTCCAGCGACCGGGCCGGCTGGCGATGCTCATGACTGGCATAGAACACAACATCGATCTGCTTGTCATTGACCCCGGCAAGCGCCTGATCACGATGCAACGCGAAACTGTCGCCGCAAGACGGATCAACCGCGGCCGGGTTGAATTCAGCTTCCAGTGCCCGGGTTGTCGGGCGCTCCAGTGCCGGCTGCGCAATGGCCAGGCTGTAGTGGTCAGACACCCCAAGATCAACTTCCGCCAGCCGGTGCCATGGCACGCCGGTTTGATCCAGCGCCGGATTCAACGACAACTGATCGCAATAGCTGTAGCGGTCAATTAAGCACCACCAGGCTGTCAGCAGACGCTGTGCGCTCATCTGCCGCAGATCAATGAAGAACCAGGCCGGGTCAATCAGATCGTCATGAACATATCCGGCCGCTTCAAGCGCGGCCACCTGCTCGCGGATCGGCGCTGCTTCGCCCGGATACTGATTCATGCAGTAGTCGGCTTCCTCGTACAGGGTAGACCAGCTCTGATTGGCCAGCGCGCCAAATGGCTTTTCGCTTGCCAGGAAAACCTCAAGTGTTTGCTGAAGCATTCCATGGAGTTGCATTCCCGGCTCGACCCAGATTGCGACATCGTAGGCGGACAACAACTGATGGGGATGGGTCTTGATATAGCGAAGCGCTCGTTCCTCATTGGCCGCGCTAAAAGGCAACGGCGCAAACTGCCAGATACCGACATCAACCTGTTCCCGGTCAGTAAAACACCAGTAATCGAAGTCCGGATTGATTCGTGCCGGCTGAAGAACCAGCGCATCATCGCCAATTGCCGCGCTGTAGACCGCCACCCGCAAGCCACGGTCCGGCCGGCGTCGTCTGGTCTCCTGATAGTCGGCTATCTGCCGTTTGAACTGATCGACGTGATTGAGTCTCCCGGCGTTGCTCTGCTCAATACGCCCAAGACCTGCTGTATTGCCAGATCTTGCCTGAACTTTTTTACGACTGACTTGCGATTGCGACGGTCGGGGGTGACGGCCCGACTTCTTCCCGTGCAGGATGTAATGCTGTAACGGGTTCACGCGCGCCCTGGCAACATCGGGGTATTGCTCCAGATACCAGCGGGAATCGAAACGGGCCGATGGCTGATACCCAAGATCGGCACCAATCGTTACATAGTGGCGCGCCGGGTCTAATCCGCTGGCGGCAGCGTCCGGATAGGTTTTCAGGTACCAGGGCGCGTCGAACAAGTCGCTGGTCCGCACGAGTTTGATCGCCTTCAGCGACCGGACCCACTGCTTAAGCGCTTTCGGACTCGCGATAAATCTTGGCAGGCTGATCAAATCAACCCGGCTGGCTGAGCGCAACAGACGCAGCGACCGGGCCGTCGCGCGAAACGGCGCGGTCAGGCGCCATGAGCTGGAATGGCGCAGGCTGCGAAGCTCCCCCTGCACCTTGACCAGCTCAGCCTCGGCCCGTCCGGCTTGCTGTTGCAGCTCATCCATTCGCTGCCGCGACGACATCATTTGGTCGTGCGCCTGATTTAATCCTCGTCCCGATTCAGACCCTGTCTTGCTTTCACCCATGCCCTGCAACCCATGTGAAGCCCTTGCCATCCTGGCAAGCGCGGGACTATTAACAGGCGAGATCCTAACATCGGGGCGAACCGCGCCTGGCACCGGGGGCTGACTCCGTTAAACCGCGCCGCGACCCTCAACAGCCCAGATATCAACCAGGCGATCGCCGTCGATTACGTGAATTCGATCATAGAGATTGACCGTCGGGTCGCAATGCGGCGGCCGCACTCGAACCAGTGTTTCAAGCGGTAACACCGGCGACTGACTTGATGGCGCATCATTTGGCACATCAGCCAGCCGAATCAATCCGTGCTCATCGCCCTGAAAAAAATACTCAGCACCGTCGGCCGGCCCGCCGCAAACGACTGGCGATAGTCCACCCATGGAAAACCGCTTCGTCCCAGCATCGGTTGTGACGAAACCAGGGTGATTGGCGCCGATTACACGGGTCATCACCCATAGCGATTGCTCAAACGGTTGCTCTGCAGCGTCGCTCAGATCGACAGCGCCGTATTCAATGTCCATTAGCAGGTAACTGCCCACTTGCAGTTCTGAGTAAACGCCGGCACCGAGATCGATGGCCGATGATCCGGTTCCGCCTCCCGAGACAATCAGGTCTGAAACACCCAGTCCCCGAATAGCGGCCACGAGTCGCTCAATACGCTGGTTGGCACTCGCAACCGCGAGCTGCCGCTCGGCATAGTCTGCAATGTGTTGCAACGTACCCGCGTACGCAAACACGCCAACCAGTTCGAGATGCGTCGCCGCTTTCGCCGCGCGCGCTAGAGCCAGTGCCTCGTCTACCGTACGCGCGCCAATACGGTGGGCGCCAATATCCAGACCTACCATCACCTGCAAGACCAGCCCGGCATGCTTCATCAGGGCGGCCAACGTGTTGAGATTGTCGGGACTGTCAATCACAATCTTGATCTGCTCACTCTGCTGACGCAGTTGGAGCAGGCGCTCCGGCTTGCCCGGACCAATTGCCGGAGACGTAATGAGAATATCTTCTATCCCTCCGGCCAGCAGTGGCGCGGCTTCGCCAAGCGTTGCGGTACACATGCCAACCGCGCCGCCAGCGAGCTGTCGCCGGGCGATTTCCAGACACTTGTGGGTCTTGGCGTGGGGTCTTAAATCAACCTGGCGTGCCCGAGCCAGCCCGGCCATTTTGTCAATATTGCGTTCCATGGCCGGCAGGTCGACCACCAGACACGGAGTCATCAGTTGGGTCACACCACCAGCCTGGTTCAGCAAGACCTGGTTGGGATTCGAAAAATCAGCGAATGTTGGAGCGGTCGAGTTCATTGGGCCAGTGTAGCCCGGTTCGGCCGCCAGGCAGGCTCGTCCTGTCAGGACGAAGCTGAGGCAGCAGCTCCACCCGGGCCGGCGCCGATATCAGCCTGGCTTCTATCACTGATCAGTAACAGGATAGCGGCAGTTGCTGCTGCTAGTGCCAACACAACAAACGCAGCCGAGAAACTGCCCAGTTGCGAGACGATCGCCGCAACCAGAACCGGGCCGCCCATAGCGCCCAGAAACGTCAGAAACTGAACGCCACCGGTGACTGTCGCCAACTCCGACTTGCCAGCCTGATTAATCAGCTCAGCATAAAAGACACCATTCCAGCCGATGCCAGTCGCTGAACAGGCAACACAGGCGAGAATCAACGCGGCCATCGGCCAGCCGGTCGGCACCAACGCCAGAGCCAGACAAGACACCGCCGTGCCCAGACCCAGTTGTCCGAGAAGCCGGGCCGGCTTACCGGTGCGGTCAGCCAACCAGCCCCAGGTGGGTCGCGCAACAATACTGGTGACCTGGGCGGCCGCAAGAATTGCCGCGGCATGAGCCAGTTGCATCGAATGGGTCTCAGTCAGATGCGCCACCATAAAAGTGATGAGGCTTACCTGAATCATCGCGTAGATCAACGAGACCAACGCCAGGCGGCGCAGGTTGGGCCGGGCAAAAACCTGCCCGAGCGGACGAAACAATTCGCCCACGTTAAACCGTAAAGTGCTGACCAGCGAGTGATCAAAAATGCGGACGGTCGGCTGCAGAGCCAGACCGATAACAAAGCACAATCCGGCCCCGCAGTAGGCGGCAAATTCCCAGCCACCCCAGTGGTATAGCCACGGCCCCATGCTGCCAGCCAACGCAATACCTAGCGGGACACCGGTTTGTTTGAGCGAAAAAATCAGACCACGCCGATGGCTGGGCGTGTGTTCGCCGAGAATTGCGGCCGATGTGGGATTAGTCAGCCCGTAAGCGAGCCCAATGAGCACTGCGGCGAGCGCCATCGCGAGCAGGTTTTGCACAGTCAGCAATGCAAGCGCCGCCGCACACAGAAACATGGCCGCCTGACTCATGCGGATCGGACCGAAACGCGGGACGTAACTACTGCTCAGAAGCCCCGACAACATGGCCAGGATATAAGCCAGCCCAATCAGGTAGCCGACTTGCTCAACCCGATAGCCCAGCAGCGGCGCAACCACCGGCGCGAGCACCGGGGGCAACGCAAGCGTCATCGCTGTTAGCGTCTGAACCGCCAGCGTCGCCGCCAGCGCCACAAACGGTCGTTGGCTCCGACTCAATCGCGCTCAACACACATGGCCACGCCCATGCCGCCGCCAATGCACAGAGTCGCCAGACCTTTCTTGGCACCGCGCCGCTGCATTTCAAACAACAAAGTATTCAGCACGCGGCAGCCGGAGGCACCAATCGGGTGCCCGATCGCGATCGCGCCACCGTTGACATTGACGATATCCGGGTTCCAGCCCATCTCTTTATTGACCGCACAGGCCTGCGCCGCAAACGCTTCATTCGCCTCGACCAGATCGAGATCACCAACCGACCAGCCCGCTTTTTTCAGTGCCAATTGCGAAGCCGGGATCGGGCCACTACCCATCACCTTGGGATCAACGCCGGCGGTTGCATAAGAGGCGATTCGGGCGAGCGGCGCAATTCCTCGGCGCTTGGCTTCATCCGCTGACATCACCAGCGCAACCGCAGCGCCATCGTTCAGACCAGAAGCATTACCGGCGGTGACTGTGCCTTCCTTATCAAACGCCGGTCGCAGTTTCTGCATGCTTTCAAGCGTTGCCCCGTGACGAATGTATTCATCCTGATCGACGACGGTTTCGCCTTTGCGCGTCTTGACGGTGAAAGCGGCAATCTCGTCTTCAAATCTGCCCGCCTTTTGAGCGGCCTCAGCCTTGTTCTGGCTGGCCAGCGCAAACTCGTCCTGCTGAGCGCGGCTGATTTCCCATTGCTTGGCGACGTTTTCGGCAGTCGTACCCATGTGATAGCCATTGAACGCGTCCCACAAGCCGTCTTTGATCATGGTGTCGATGAACTTCATGTCGCCCATCTTCTGACCAGGGCGCATTAGAGCCGCATGGGTGGACATCGACATACTCTCCTGCCCGCCAGCCACGACGATGGCCGCATCGCCCAGAGCAACATGCTGAGCCGCCAGCGCGACCGCCCGCAAGCCGGAACCGCAAACCTGGTTGATTCCCCAGGCCGCACTGCCAATCGGCAGGCCGGCATTGATATGCGCCTGACGGGCCGGGTTCTGCCCCTGCGCCGCGGTCAGGACCTGACCGAGAATGGTTTCTGAGACATCTGCCGGATCGACCCCGGCACGTTCCAGCACCGCCTGAATCGCAGTAGCGCCGAGATCATGAGCCGGAACCGCGCCGAACGCACCGTTGAATGATCCGACCGGCGTGCGGGCGGCAGAGGCAATCACAATCTGGGACATGGAATTCTCCTTTGGTTCTTAGGCGATCGGCCCAACCGGGCCGGTTAATTGCGCATATTGTGCACTGCAACAAGCCAATTGACAAGCTCTGACAGTCATCAGAAGTGTCCACTGTAGCCTGCAAACGACCGCCAGTTCGACAACCCCCACAAGCCTGTCTCGATGCAAATTCGTGCTCAGCCGGCAAGTTTCATTTGTCCTGCTAGAATCGCGTGCTCGGAGAGGTGGATGAGTGGTTTAAATCGCACGCCTGGAAAGCGTGTTCAGGGTCAAACCTGACGCGGGTTCGAATCCCGCCCTCTCCGCCAGCAGCGCTTGTACATTAACAATACAAATCAAATACTTGCGCAAACTTTACATTTGCAAACAGGCAATTTTTACCCGTTTATTTACCCGCTATAACTAGTGCACCGGGTAAATGAAGTGGGCGTTGAGTTGGCTGACCAATTGGAGAGCTCAGTGGCGACAGTTAGCGTAGCGATACTCAACGTGGCAATGCCCGTACCTCACAGCCCGAAAAGATACATCGAACTTTTTGCGACTCTAAATCGACTTCGGATACCGGCAGGCCTCAGATCAAACCACTGCGGCCTGGTGGGTGTCCACAAAACTGAAGATCCTAACAATTGGGTACATGGCGAGTTTCGAAAGTTCTTCGACATCGATGTGAGTGATGATTGGTTCAATACACTAAGACAGTCAGTAGCAAAACCTGAGGAGCTGAAAGATGTAAAAATTCCGCCTCACCTCAAGCCAAGCTATCAATACTTTCCGTTTGTGTTTATGCCCGCTCGCCACCGCCTAGTTTACATATCCAAGTACGCGACCCAGAGTCTATCCCCTGGCCAAGCAAAGAAGCTCTTAGATGATCTTTGTGAGAGCGATGCGGTACTCAAGAAATATGGGCGAATAGAAGTTACGGTTGAACCGAGGAAGGACGCTCTGTCAGAGATTTGGAAGATCCACCAATTGCGAAAACTGATTCTTGAAATCGTCCCACCAAATCCCGACGACCTGCAAGCAGAAGAAAAACGAATCCTAAAGAGACTGCAGGAAGAAAACGCAACAGCGATTCGACAAGAAATTAGATCGAGAGAGAAGGCTGGACTACAGCCTTCGAAGGAAACGAAGGCACTGGCACGAGTAGCCAAATCGAATGGGAAAGTAGTCGGGTTTGGCATCAGCGCAAATGGCAAACAAGTCAAGAGATCTACTGTTAACGCTCCAATGATAGAAACAGTCAAGTATGATCCGGACATGACTACAGCAAGGTACGCAATGACCGAAACCGCTAGCCGATTCGTTGAAAAAATAAGCGACTAGCCGCTGATATGCAAGAGCTTAAGGCCAGCTACCTAGGCGCCCACGAAATCGTCATAACCTACTGGAGAGCCTACGGTGGGATTTCTGCTGTTGCTCGGTCGCCGTACTTTCATCTCGCCATATTGCTCACCGCGATCCTCTATGGCCTATGGTCTACACCTGGATGGTGGGAGCTCCCCATTTCAATATTGCCCAGCGTTATTGGGTTTTCAATTGGTGGTTTCGCCATCTGGCTTGGGTTTGGAGATTCTGAATTTAGACGAGTCGTTTCAATGAAAGAGCCTGGAGAGGCTTTCAGCCCTTACTTAGTAGTCACCGCATCTTTCGTACACTTTATTGTTCTCCAATTCACCGCCCTTCTGTATGCACTTATCGCTAAAGGCTTTTGGTTTGTTCCCGAATCCGGCGGCATCATCGAAGCCGTAATGACCACGCCAATCATTCGCAATTTGGTTTCGGATGCCGCTCCTGTGCTAGGGTACATCGGCATGCTTCTATTCATCTATGCACTGCTAAGCGGTTTAGCGTCAACGTTTGCGATATTTCGATTTTCGAGGCTTTTCGAAACCGTTACCAACAGCCAGGCCCGAAGACATGAATCGCATGAAGCTGGCAACCTAGAGACTGATTCACCTAGCGATGATTCGACCAGTTAGAAAATGCCCCGGCTTAGGCAATTGCCAACTTTTCGTGCGAACTAATTTTGTGATGAGACTTTCGGGCACATACGAAAAGCAGACCAAGGAAAGCGACGCCAATCATTGAAAGATGGCAAGAAAAATGGGCTAACCCCACCGAACATCGGCCTGAATTTCAATTCCTAGCGCCTCGAAAAACTCATTCTGAAAGGCGAACATGGTAGCCACCGACCATCTAGCGCAACCGGCTCCGAGGCATCTTTGCCAAATATAAGGAGCCTCCTTGCGAACAAGCTCGTTGTCTGTAAACTTTCCAGTAAGTCGACGCTCAAGTGAATCTCGATCTTTCTGCGGAACATCTGCTCCATGCCTTCGAAACCTGGGTTCTGAATGCACGAGGCTGTTACGTAGGAGAATAAGAGCCGCCATCGATTCCACCGATCTACTCCCCTTCTCTAAGGGCGGCAGATCGGCTATAGAAAGGGCAAGCTGGCACTTCTCTAGAGCATTGGAACCACGCTTGAACGCACCTTGATCCCAGAGTCGGCCCCACCTCGTGTATACGTTTTCTGGCACGTTTCCTATCGTCCGGCTCCGCAGCGCAGAACGATTAGCTGCACCGGAAAGAACCTCATTGATCATGCCTTCGGACGTTGCAACGGCCGTCATTACCGCACCTACCGTTTGCTCCATCACGCGAATGTTCTCTATCTTATGGTGATGTTCAAATGGCAATTCCGGACTCCAGGAGGCCGCGGCTGTTAACTTCTCAGCTTTCATTGCGAACGCAGATGTCGCGGAGCGAAGGATCGTACCGATTGAATCCATGATGTAGTGATCATTCATTTTCACCTCTTTGTTTCGTTTGGCCATTTCGACTCACATGATCAACGGATATGAACAATAAGCGCAATCATCGAAGCCTATCCGAGAAAACCGCCCTCCCCTGCCAAGGCGGGTCAGTTTCAGTCTGTCGTTGACGCCATCTCCAACTACCGAGCTTTATTGGGGGGACGACTTACCCTCGGCGCGCATGTGCGTACAACACGGAAAGTCATCAGTACCGACGGTGCTTCCAGATGGGCCAAGGCAGCGCGAATAGCAGCATCGGTCTGCGGAATCTCCAGGCTGTCAATGCCGGAGTAAAAGTAGACCCCCGTGGTCTAGTATTACTCCGGTACTAACAAGGCCATCCATATCGTCATGCGAATCGCAGCTTTCGCATCTAGTCTCATACAGCCAATCTTTGTTCACCTCGGTCAATCAGGCAATACGCCTTGCGGCCTAGGCCCGTTCGATGAACGGATTGACAGCGTCCGAAATGAATCAATTGACACCGCAGGACAGCGGCGTACGGAGCTGTGACAATGGCACCCGATCCCCCGACAGGTTAAGCAAAGCTTATAGTTTTATCGACGACCTAGTTTTGCGCGCCAGTAGTGAACCGTATGTCTCCGATGAGGGAGCTTGTGGCAACGACCGACGAGCAGTCCGCTGAACCTGCACCACCGTATTTGACCGATGACGAAATAGTCTATATTTGCACGCCGCTGAAGCAAGCTTCGCCCATAGCCCGGTGTTTATGATGCCCTCTTCTTGGCAATTACAGGCAGCTCCTTTGCGGTGCGAGGAAGAGCCTGAAACAACAATTGCCAAGGGTCTGCAATTGTCTTATTGTCATCCCGGGCCGACAGACCACGGCTGGAGACATTGATGATCAACGATCCATCGAGAAGCCAACTCAAGAGTAGTGAATTATCGGCTTCGATGAGCAAGTTGTCCGCGCTTCTTAACGATTGGCGCGAAAGAGTGAAACGAGAGCAGTTTTCTCATCGATTCGCCGCTAAGGGGTGCGCTCGTCTACATCTAGCGCTTGGAGTATTGGTCGCGACTGGGACCGGAATCGCCGGAAGTTATGCGTACAACTTTCCTCAGGACATCCTCCGCTGGCCGAATGTCCTAGTCATAGTCGCGTTCGTGCTGATAACAATTAAGGCTCTACATTCGCTCGCAAGATACGATCAAGTCTCGCGGTGGCATCATGGTGCGGAGGTTGGATTCAATACTCTCCGGCTAAAAATTGAGCTCAAACTTGCTTCGGTATCGACGGATATCGAAGTTCCAGAGGCATTCTGCCGGGAAGTAATTCACGAATTTGAGTCCTTAAGCAGACAAGCGCCACCTGTTTCGGAGCGATATTGGCGTAAGGCACGGAAACTCATCGTGAATAAGGCGAGAGACAGGAAGAAAAAAAGGAGTGAAACCCATTCGCTGGGTAACATCACCCAAATTGGTGAGGCGAAACGAAAGTAGTTGATATGTGGTCGATCTCAATCTGAACTTGACTTGACTGAATTCGAATCGAACGGCCAGCGCCAACCCGGAGAGCAAGCCATGCGGATTGAGACAAGGAGCCATGTTGAAACTGACGCCATTGATAGCAGCCTAATGAAGACAGCGCCTGCTGAGCTCACTCGCAGACGGACGCATCCCATGCGAAATTTTGGAGCCGCGGAACCAACCGGGGAAAATGCATGGAACTTATGACGCCCAATGAAGTTGCCGGAATGCTTCGGGTTAAGCGCCGGCAATTGCTTGAGCGGCTGTCACTTAGGCCCGACTTTCCGCCCTCGTACAAACCGTCCGGCACGCGACTCTGGCTGCGAGAGGATATGGGCAGTACATCCTTCGGTCAAAGGTAGAGAGGAAAGCTAGGGGACGGGCTTAACGACCCGGGCGCGACGGGAGTATCTAGTCATGACTGAGCAGCCACCGGCAAAAACCGAAACTCAATCTGATATTTGGAAAGACGATAGAAATTTACGTCAAACGCAATTGGCAACAGACAATTCAGCCAAACATGGTGACGTGAAAAAATCAGCCGCTTCTGCTCCAATACCCTAGCAGGGTGCGACTTCCACCACTACGAGGACGAATGATGCACGACCGAATGGTATTCAGGGATGAACTTGCCGACCTTCTCAGGGTTGGGACCGCTACTATTTGCGCCTATGAAAAAGACGGCACGATACCGCCTCGCGACCTGCCTTTTACGTCCCGTGTCGGCGGATGGCGTCTAACGACACTACGCGCTGCCGGGTTTCCATTACCTGACGATCCGCCCAATCTGCAAAAACCTGTAAGAAAACTTCGCGTTCGATCTGCCGAAAAGGGAAATTAGGCGTTCCGTCCACGGAGCCTATGTCTTTGATTTTCATGGCTCAGCAATTCCGCTCACTCAGGGCAATTTCTGCCGAATTCCTGGGGCCGTCTTGCTCAGTCCCTCAATTAACATAGGTACGAGCTCGCTGAGCAGTCGAAGTACGTTTTACTTCTGCGGCCTAGCGCGCGCGTATTGCTCCCTAAATCCCAGTCACTCTTGCTGATTCGCCCAGGCCAGCACTGCTCTGTTAATGATTGAACTCCGGTCGTTGCCGACTCCAGGACCTTCCAGGCCGCAAATGACGCCCATCGCTTCGCTTGACGGGTGATAGTCGATTCGTTGATGACTCTTTCGCCAGCGACGTTGGCGCAGCCTGGCTGCTTCGCGGTCTTCGTCCGTCCGGGCGGGTTTTGTCGGGCTGAATTCAAGCATTGACGCTCCTTTAGGGCCTCGGAAAACTCCGGTCACCCATTTTATCGCGAACAGATCCTTTCACGAGAGGTTTTGCACAATCTCAAGCGTTGAATGCACATTGGAGTCGGTATGTATCCAGCCGCAAAAACTTGCGATGAAATGCCCGCAGATCTTGATTCCAAAAGAAAATTCGAACTGACCTGTGTCAACAGTTTTGCGCCACTAATGGTCGATAAGCCTTCGAGTTTCCAAACCTCGCGTTACGGGTGCCCGCCTTCTTCGACGAGGCGCAAGAGCGGCCCGGAATCTTGAACCGCCCGGTTCATTAGCAGCGGGTTCGAAATGGCGCTACCCCCAGCCAATAGTCCGTTGACGAGCTGAGCCGTATCAGTGATATTAGGTCGGCCGCTCATTAATCCACCGGCCAGCGAGTCCTGTACGGCGCGAATATCCCGGTGCCGCCGTCCAATACCAGCCGCGACATTCAGTACCGGCGCGTCCGACAGTCCGCCCCCAGTGGCGCGCAGCAGGTTACGCAGGGCGCTAGCCGTATTGGAACGGTTGACAGCAGCGTTGGCAGGCGCACTGTCTTTGTAGTGGGCGACCCGGCCGATGCGCATCAGCTCTTCGACTTCATTTTTGGCGAAAAAGGCTCTTAGCCTCTCTGACCCCAGCTTACGAACAGCATTATTGAAGCCGTTAACTTTGAAAGGCGCGTCGTTAGCAAAGTCATGCCCAAATGCGGCTCGGCGTAGATGGTCCCCGATTTGGCTTTTGACTTCCTGCTTTGTCCCTTCGTCCAGCAATTCGGCCATGCCCTTCACCTGACTGACCGGCGCGCGCATGACGAACTTATCGACGAACAAGTCAGGTTCAGCATCCCCTTGGCTCACTTTCTTGAGCGCTGGAATCGCATCGTGCAGCTTGAACCGTTGGGAAGCGGCATGGCGCGCTGTGGCAAACGGCCCCCCGTCATCAGCGCCGGTCACAATGGCCCTCTTGACCGCTTCCCTAAGTTGGTCAAGCGCGGCTCCCTCGGCCTTGTCGACCTTGTTTCCGTGGCTATTGATCAGCTTGAGCAAGGACTCGGCTTCAACGAAGTCAAAATGCTTAGTCTGCTTTCCGTCCAGGAATCCGTAGCTTCGCAAGCGGGCAACAATGCCGCCGGGTATTTTCTCGCGAAAGTCATCAATGATCTGGGCCGCATCCTGGGCTAGTCCGGTCGTCGGTACCTCTCCACTTGCCTCGCTTTGCGCGGCCCGCTTGTACAGCGTAGAAACCCGGTTAGCGGCCTCCTGATCAACCTCCAGCAGACGGCTTGTGATCTGCCGCCCCGCTTCGACCGGTTCAGACGCTCCCTCTGCGTGTTGCAAAAGCTTGCTGTTCAACAGGCGATTCTGCTCATTGAACCGATCAAGCAACGGTGACCCGATCTCATCGAGTCCGCTAAGGTTCTTCTCTCTAGCGAACTGGGCGGGATCACGCATGACCTGGCCTTTGGTGCTGGTCATGCCAAGCTCAGCGAAATCTTGCTCGCGGACCATTGCCGCCGGGTTAACGGACTTTCCAGTTCGGAGCGCCTCGTCAATCTGCCCTCGCAAAGCGACGAGCTGTTCCTGACCAATGTCATCCGCCTTGACGCCAGCTTCATCGAGGGCATCCGCAAGAACCTTTTGCGAACTCGGCTTGTTCAACATCGTTTGGACGCGCTTAACCTGCCGCGCCACGGCACCGCCCAAAACGCTTGCGACCGGCGCCGACAAGCCGCCAATAGCAGCCCCTGACGCCGCCTGTCCGAGCTTCTGTGTGGCATAGGGAACTTCGCTCTCGTCATCTGCTGGCTGAACAGTAGCGGCTAGCGCACCGGCCTTCGAGCCGGCTAGGCCCAATCGGAGCAAACTTGATATTCCGGTCCCTGCCTGCCTAGCTTTGCTGGCCACAGAAAGAAGCGGTAGAACGTTGATCGGGTTCACGATATTTGTCGAAAGCCTCGCCACATCCATCCCTTCAAAGCCCGCCCTCCCGCGCGCGTCCGCAGTGGCTTCGTTCATGTCGGCCTTGTGCCCCTTATACTGCCGGACTTCATCGTCAAAGAACTCTGATATTGGATTCGGTACCATTCCGCCAAGCGAGCTGACGGCACTGCCAGCCTCGGCGATCAGCCTCGAGGCACCAAAGAACGGATCAGATAACCCGGCTAGCGCAGATTGACCGACGGCTTTGGCTTGATCCACGAGCGATGGGTCTGAGTGCTCAACCGGGCCTTTGCCCTCAGTCAGCCGGCGGTATTCACGGGCTAGAGCTTTCGCGTCCTCAGCTGCACTCTCGTCACCAGATTGCGCCCGTTTATGAGCGGCCCTTATTGCTTGCATCACACGCTCAGGATCCCGATTCGGTTCTTCAGATTTCGGCAGTTGCGGATCTGACAAGGAAGATCTTACAAAGTCGATTGCCTCCTGTTCTGTCGCCCCTGGCGGTGTGGTGACTTTGTATCGCTTTCCTTCTGGAGATGTCACGATATATCGTTGAGTCTTATCGCTACCTGATTCGGGCATGTCTTCGTAGGCACCCTCCCAGGGCTTGGTCTCAATAGGTGGCGTTTGTTTGTAATCGAGACCCCAGGGATTCACCGATTGATTGCCCGGCGAAGAGCGCGCTTGCGTCTGCCGAAGGTGTGCGGCCAACGTCTCGGCGGCTTTCGTATCGCCAGCCCGATAAGCGTTAATGAGAGCGCGTTCGGCGCGCGAATACTGCGAATTATTTTGTTTCGATGGCTGCATAAAGTCACCTATTTGATTGGTCAATTTTACCCCCGCGCTGGGCGAAACGGCGAAGTAGTCAGTGAATTGGTAACTTTTCGTTGTCACTCGCCTGGCCGTTCAAAAGACCTGGGTCGCACTCTATTCGGTCGGCCATCTTTCGTAATAAGCGCACTGCATCGTCGCGTGATACGTCCACATGAAAATGAACGGCTAACGGAGCCGGATTCGCCAGCGCCAAGCATGGCCCGAAGTTGTGGACCAAATCGCCGTCAGCATCGGGCACAAGATCAGGCGTCTCGTTATCGGGAGCGAACTCGGGGTAAGCGGACATGGAATACGCCTGCATCGCAGGGAGTTCGGCGTATTTCCTAAGAAGCAACTCCTTAAATTCAGCCCCCCGGCGCTCGAAAAGTTCAACGTCTAGTGGTTCTGTCATGCGGGCAACCTCTGTTTGCTCTTTGCGTATTTAATGTTTTGACTCTGCACCCACCGCAGGGTTTCGCTCTGAGGTGGCGACGCTGGAAGATCGTTCCAAGACCATGGCGGCCATTCTCCAAAACGTGCTCGGAATTTCGCTGCGGCTGCTTTCGGATTTTGCCCACGATCAATTCCGATCTGTCGCAGTTCGAGATAGAACATTCGACGATCAATTGATGAGCCCCTTGCGTTCGACCCAAGTTCGACTAATCTGCCTGCGCGGTAGCTGACTTGATTCTGCTTACGCCGCTCATGACCGCATTCAACGCACTCTCTAGCGCTGGACTCAAGCATGAGCCCGCAGGAGGGGCATGGAGCCATCTTGGCTTTGGTGCGTTTAACCCGGCGGGATCTCTCGATTTCCGCATCATTAAGAGTGTGCATCTCAAAGGACTCGGGCGGGCCGTGTCTTGCATAGTTACCGGCATGGTCCAGGATCAATGCGTACTCCTTCCCTTCGTACGGCCGCATCACACGGCCGACTTGCTGGATATGAAGCGCGGTTGAGAGTGTTGGCCGGGCAAGGATTGCCACCTGCGCCTGCGGAGCGTCAAAGCCGATTGCCAGGACGTTGACCGATGACAGAATGGCGATAGCCCCAGCCTTGAAGTTTTCGATTAGCGTTCTTCTCTCGTCGGGCGGCGTGTACGCGTCGATGTGCGCAGCCGTCACCCCGTCCGCATGGAAATCATCCACGATGGCCTTGGAGTGGGCGACATCCGTGGCAAACACTAGAGTCGGCTTGCTCTGCGCGTTTGCCTTCCATGTTGAGACGATATCCCCGATCAATTCCCTGGACTGCATTGCCTCAGAGAGTTGCTTCTCAACAAAATCACCGGCATTGAGGCCCACTGACTTTATGGCCGCAGCTACACAGGCGGTGTTTGGCCCAAACGCGCGAGTTTTAACTAGGTGGCCTTGTGCAACCAACTGGGCAATCGTTGGCCCCTTAACCATGCGTGTGAAGATCTTGCCCAGCCCCATGCGAAGTGGCGTAGCAGAGAGGCCGACCACAGGCACCAGGTTGCGTTGCTGGAATAGCTCTAGGTGGGCGTTGTGCAGGATGTGTGCTTCATCAACGACGATCAGCCGTGGGTTGACGGGAATCCCTCTCGACCGCAGCGACTGAATGCTGGCCACAATGCAGTCGTCCAATGGCGTCCAATTCGAGTTGTCTGCCTGCAAAACTCCCACGCGCAGGCCCAGGTTGTTCAAGTGTTCGGCTGCCTGCCGCACCAACTCAACCCGGTCCACCACGAAGACGGACTGGCCACCGACCTCTGCCATCTGGCGGATTAACTCCGCAGCGGTTGCAGTCTTGCCAGAGCCTGTCGGGAGCATCAGTAGCTGGCGTTTGTGCCCGAGATTCAGTCCCCTTTCGATGTCGACGATGGCTTGCGCCTGGTAAGGACGCAAATTCATGCGACCACCTCGTGCGCAAACCGCTGGGAACAATATGCGTCTGCGTCTGACCAGAGACTCAATACGTCGCGAATGTTCCTACCGGCACAGTGATCGTGGTGGCAAAAGAAACCCGGCCAGTCGCTACCGCGCGAAGTATAGATAATTGAGTCAGCCGGGCTACTGCTTGAGTGTTCATCCTCCCAGGGGCAAATAACTTCATGCTTGTTTTCTTCGATACGCCGGATATAGGCTCCGCGCGAAGCGAACCAGCCGCAAATATCCAAGGTCGAATAATCACCAGAACCCCCAACTCGCGGAGCCACGCGGACGACAGACGGTTTTAGTTTTTGCAGAGCTTCACCGGCTAATCGCTCTACCTCCGAGAATGGCAACCGAGACCAATTCCCGGGCGCTTGGAACGTCGAAAGCCGCTGCGGTCTTTTAAGAGTGTGTGGGCCTTTCCGATTGATGGTTCCGTACAGCCGCCAGACACGGGCCGGGTTGCTAACGCTTCGATCAAATGTCACCGTCTCTGTGGAAAAGTGACTCGCCAAGAGTTTGTACATAGCTTTGACTGTCTGATTCGTCGCAGCCGTATTCTTGACATACACCCGGTAGAGCGCGTGCGCCCCGTTACCCGACATACCCATTGCCGGCATGGGCCAACCGCGCGAAGTCATCGACCGAACAAACAGATTGCGCTGATCGATGGCTTCTTGGAGTTCGGAAGCAGTCGAGTTCGACCCTTTGGCGCGAACCGGGTCGAAGTCGAACGGCAAAAAGGTTATGACGCCGATGTCCTCGTTCTTTAGAGCCCGGCCAGTGGACGGCCTACGAGCCTCTGTGGGGCGATTTAGGGTCACATACCGGCTAGCGCCTTCCGGAGCGTCCAGAACGGCTCTCTGAAGCGTCTCAGCATCCCTATGGAGGCTGCTCGTCCCGTGAGGCAGCACCCGTAGTTCAGTCACTTTCGAATCAGCGAATAGCGCGTCTACAAATTGCTTATTCATCGCCCGTCCTCCACAGATTCAACAGAGGGATTGCAGGGGAAAGGAACAGAAAGGAAAGGAGGTCCCCTGCCAGGGGCTTGCGAAGGGCCTTCTTAGGGGCTTGGTAAAGCATCATTTGCCCCCCTTTCTGGGAGGCATTGCTACCCGTTCATTCGGAATCTCGTAGTGCGACTTATATCGGGTAACTAGGTCAGAGTCAGGCAGCGCCCCAAGCGCGTCAATGGTGTTGTTTATCCATGGCGGAGATGATGCCGGCTTGTTACCCAGTTGGGTTTCCACGTACTCATGCAGCCAAATCAATCCGCCTTGCCGTTCGATGTACCCGGACGCCTCAAGCTCATCGAGAACAACACAAATCGTGCCGTGATCGATACCCAGGCGACTGGCGACAGCTTCAGATTGAAAGGGCATTACTCCGCAGAGCGGGGTTTCTGGCCAGGTCCAAAGATGAAGCAGGACAATTGTGTGAGCGTGATTTTTGCAAATTGGCTTGTCCCCGATCTTCTCCAGCCAAAACTTAGTCGGAATCGTTGCCCGGCGTCTCATTTCGTGCCCCGCTTGGCGGTCATGTCATTGAGCGCACTTTGGCGGCGTGAGTTACGGTAGGTGACCGGCACGCTAAACAACGCGTCGAGCCGGCGTCTCGCCCGGAGATTTCTTAGCGCTCGGCGGCGCTTCAGGTTAGAATCGTTGGATTGCATCGAGGGTTTCCTTTTTCGAGAAGGGGAGAGTTTTTGGTGCGCCATTGATGTCGTTCGCATTTACCTGCGAATAGCTGCCCCGGCCGGTGACGCAACCGAGTCGGGGTTTTCTTTATGTTGTTGCGGGCTCGATCTGCGCTGACATATCGCGCATTAGCGTTGCGACGCGCTTGCGCTGAACATCCGAAAATTGATCACGATCAGCTAACACGGCGATTTCTTGAATGATCGCTATCAGGCGCTCAATTGCAGTGTCGGCCGGCGGCGCTTTTGGTGGCTTGTCGCGAGCCTTAGCGATAGCTCTGCTCGCCAAAGCGGAGTTTTGTTGGACGGCCGGCAGCTTGGCGATCTCCGCTGCTGCGCTTACCGAGATCCCGCCATCGCCAACTGCTTTTTGTAGGTTGTCTGAGCCGTTCTTGATCACGGTTTGAGCGCGTTGAACACCTCGCAGGGAAACGTTCAACGCCTCAGCGGCATCAGATTGTGACGTTCCGCCAATTGGCGGATTGCTATTGTCGCCGCGCCTTAAGTTAGCCATGCTCGCCGCGACCATGCTGCGCTGGCCTTCGTTCAAATGACGACGCTTGAGGTTTTGCGATACAACCAAGGCACGCATCTCGGACTCATTTCCGATCCATGATTTTGTTTTCGGTTCCCGGCCCAACTCCAAGCAGGCGCGGTACCGGTGGCGTCCGTCAAGAATTTTGCTTTCGACGGTAATAATCGGTTCGCGCTGGCCGTGCTCTTGAATGTCCGCTTTCAGCTCTTCGAACTCGGCGTCGGACATTTCTGGCAACAGGTCAGCCAGCGGGTGAACGGTCCAGTTACTCATGCCGCCAATCTCTCGACAGCGTTCGCGCGCTCAGCATGGAGGCTCGTCACAAGTGCCCGGATCTGGTCGTCCGATAGACCGGCGACCCTTGCCGCAATAAGCGCGTCCGTTTCTGAGGCTGGGATTGCTGACGCACGCTTGCCGATTTTGATCGGTGTCGTTGCTAATCCTTGGCGGGCACGCCAGTACATGGTCACCGGTTTCACCCCCTGCCGGGCGGCGGCGTCCTTGATTCGTTCGAGTCGCATAGTGATTCGTTCCATGTATGTAGCAGTTGGTAGTCAACTACTACATACTCTGGCCCATCAATGCGTTGGGTCCAGGCCCTTGTTAGATAGGTCTTACGTTAACGCCGGCAACCGGCGGGAGTAAATTCAGACCTATTCAATCTGCTGACAAATTTTGCGTATTCTTCCTTCCGACAGAGTGCTCTCAATGCCAAGAAGCTCTAGCGAGGCAACAATTGGACCCGGAGTAGCGAACCCATACTCAAGATTCATCACGCTAGCGGCCTGTCGCGCTGCAATCCACGGACGCAACTCGCCGGGCATGTATTTTCGCCTTTTCCACCCATCAATTAGCGCGATTAGCTCTTCGTGAGCAGCGCTTGCGTTCTCCATTACTTTCCGCAGTGCCGGGGTATTCTCGATTGCCGAGAAAGCGATTAGTCCCGGGTAGTACGCCGACGCGATTGCGTCGCGCGCCCCTACAAGGTCAGACAGTGTTGGGGCGCCCCACCTCAACTGCTCCTTTGACAACCTCAGTACCGGGGACGACAGTAACGCGGCAGGGAGAAAAAATGCGTTCATCCGCCTCATCCAGTCGGTCGTCTCTGGGTTGCCTGAAGGAAACTGAAATCTCATAGATCTCATCGCGCCGGTAAGCGACTTCTGAAAGGCTTCGAATCGGCACTTTCGAGTCGGGTCGAGCAGCCACGCTGCAACCTCATTCGACTCGGCGCTTCGCAGGAGCGAATGCTGAAGATACGATGTCAGCTTTTCGACAATTACTGCGCGGTCATCTTGGTCCCGCGCGAAATCCGCTAACTTGGCCAATTTAGACAGACTCGTTTCTTGAACGAGGTTAAAAGCGTCATCGATTGATGGCCAGGGCATCTGGTCCATTCTGTTCCCAATGCAGCCCCTGAATGAAAGGAGCCACACCAGACCGGCAGGGAACCGGCTTTTCGCCCCGTCGGGCTAGGTGCGGCTGTAGACAGTTTGCCAGATTCCTAGTTGCAGTTTTGCTGTTCGTCCAGCGATCGAGGCTTAATACTTGGATCACTCAATATCGCCGCGACTAGATGTTCGACCTCCTGAAGCGGACCGACGAACAAGGTCGCGATCTGATCAATTTCAATCGCACCGGGGCTATCTTCAAACAATTTGGCCGTCGGTGTCAGGCGCTCCGCCCGCGTCATCGTCAGCGCGGCAAGAGTTGTTGCCGACGCCCCATCTCGCACTCCTACCGGCGGGTCGCCTTCAAACTCCTTTAGCTCATGGACGTCAAGGTGCAAACTGTCTGCTGCTTCAGTCACGGGGCGCTTATTCATGGCCGCCTCCTTGCTGAGCATAGAGTTTTCGAGTCAACAGATCCTGCAGCTGTTCCAGCTCGAGCAGATCATCATAAAGCACATCGCAGACGCCGCTGAACTCCAGTTTGGCGTCATGCACCGCCTGATTCACGGCTTCAGAGAGCTTGATTGCACTGTTGAGGCGGCCCAAGATTAGTGCAGCAATGTCGAAGTTCGGTGCCTCTAAGTTCAATCCCATAATCGGGTTAGCGTGGAAATCTGGGTTGTCCACCACATATCCCTGATCGCAGCCTCGATGAACGCCGTATACGTGCGCCCCTGCGACCGACCGTTTCCCAATTTCCGCCTCCCCGATTCCAGCTAGTGACTGGGGAAACCGGGTGCTAGTAACATCCTTAGTAGCCATGTTGACCTCCTTGTTAGGTTGGCTTTGGTTAGGTCGGGCTGGGTGCTGTAACACCCTGACCGGCCGCTTTACAGTCAGTCCGGCTGCTTAATCGCCGTGCTGACGGTTCTTCGAATAGCGCCATCGGTGATGAGTTTCCGGAAAATCTCGGAGACGACGCTTTCTGAAATCTGATCACTCTGCCGGTATAACTCGATTCTGAGTGAAGGCCCAAATGCGGCTCTTATCGTCCTACATATCTTGTTAGTTGCAAACTGAATCGCAACCAAGATCACGGCGGTTCCGATAACCCATCCGGGCGTCAGGGTCCACAATGCAAGAAGCCACTGTCCGACTGCACCGGTGACGCCTGCGCCCGTATTCATGCCGCCCTCATCGGTATGACGTTGCTTGGGGGTTCAGGTGATCTCTTTTCGTTCATCTGCGCCTCGCACCAGTCGGCAAACCATTGCATCATCTGCACTCGCTGCTCAAAAAAGTCGCTCCGCAGGTAAGCCCGGCGCACAGCATCCTTTTCGACATGATCCAACTGACGTTCAACCGCATCTGCGTTGAATCGATTCTCGTTCAGCACATCAGTAATCAAACTGCGAATGCCGTGCGCCGTCACCTCAAAACCCAAACGGTGCAGCGTGTATCGCAATGTGTTTTCGGCCAAATAGCCCGCTTTGCTTGAGCTTGCGAATACAAAGCTGCTCGGCCCTCGGTCAGTCAGCGCCTGTAGGCGTTTAAGTGTCAAGATGGCCTGTGTCGGCAGCGGCACCGTGTGGCTCTTTCGACGCTTCATGCGGCTGGCCGGGATAGCCCAGGTTGCTTCGTCCCAGTCAATTTCGTGCCACTGGGCCGCCCGCAATGACAAATCACGTAGTCCCGTAAAGAGCATAAGCACGATGGCTGCCTTGGTAACGGGCTCCGTCTTGGACTCTGCCAAAGCCCTCAGCATCGGACCAACATCCTTTTGGCCAAGCGCGGCGAAATGCTGAACCTCCGGCTTTGCCAGCGTGGAGTAGCTAAGCAGCTCGGCGGCCGGATTTGGGCCGGTGAACTTGCCGCGTTCCTTGGCATATCTGAATATCTGATTCGCTATAGCGGCCGCCCTTCTGGCAGACTCCCGCGTTCCGGCCTTGTAATTGGCTTCGAGAATGGACCGCAAATCGTCTTCGGTTACTTCCTGTATGGCCAGCTTCCCCAGCCGAGGCGTCAATACGCGCCGCAATAGGCCCTTGTTTCGCTCTAGATGAGTCTCCGACCAGCCTCGGCCTGTACGGGGCGATGGATGGGTTCTGCCGTGCTCTAACCACTCATCAGCGACCATGCTGAAAGTCTGCGCTTGCGACCTTTGAATAGCCACCCGTTCACGCTGACGCGCCCTGACCGGGTTCTGCCCTGCTTTGATGGTGGTTTTGATTCGCTCCCGTTCGGCCCTAGCTTGCTCCAAGGAGACGCGAGGGTATTCCCCCAACTGCATTGAAGACTCTTTGCCGGCAACCGTGAATCGCAACTGCCAGTACTTTGATCCGTTGGGATGCACCAACATGCGCAAGCCGGCCCCGTCGCTCAATATCTGAGCTTTTGCGCCAGGTTTGGCATTCGCGCATTTTCGGTCGCTTAGTAGGTCTTTGGCCATCGGTCCGGGTAAAAGTATTTCTTCTACCCGCATTTTTACCCGGTTTGGCATTAGATTGCAATAGACGTTACTAGCCAGTCTTAGGCCATAATCCCTACTAATAAAGGGGTAACTGGCTGTACTGATTCATCCTTAGCCGTCATTTCGGCGGACGCCCTCTCCGCCATTTTTCAGTCATGTTGAACGCACCGTATCCAAGCGGTAGCACGCGTTCTCCGGCAGCGCTGCGGTCACCGGACTCTCCTTACGGTACATATTGACACGTCTTGTCGAGTGCAGCAGTTATAGGGCGTCATGAATGGGGCGTCATGAATGGGGCAAGCGCGTTAACAGCTTACGCGGCAAGCGGCGCCTCAGCCGTCATCGAGTGCCGTATGGCGTCGGCAAGATATTGCGCGGCCGGAGATAATTTTGACGGTCGCAGCACGAGTCCTATCGATGCTGTTGGCAACTCGGGAAACCCGTCGGCTACACCCAGAATCCGCAGCCCCGGTGGCACAGAGTTACGGGACATGACCGACACGGCAAGCCCGGCCTCAACAATGGCGGTGACGCCACTGATATTGAAGGTGGTGTAGGCCAGCCGGTACCGGCGCTCTGTCAAATCCATCGCCTGCTGCGCCCAAATGCCCCAAAGACAATTACCTTCGACCGCCAACGGCAAAGGGTCGGCTTCATGGATCAGATGCCGGCTTGAAGTCACCCATACGAGATGCTCCCGAGTGAGCTTTTCATACTCGAGATCGGGCTTCACGACATTGACCAGCGCAAGATCCAGGTCGCTTCGACTCACGGCGCTTATCAGCCGCATGCTGGTCTGGCAGTCCAGACTGATGTGTACCTGCGGGTATTGCTGCGCATAACTGGCGAGAATTGGCGGCATATGACTCAGGACATAATCATCGCAGACTCCAAGACGCACTTCCCCTTTTATTTCAGGGCTGCGGAACGTGGCAATGGCCTCTTCTTGCAGCGCGAGCATTCGCCGCGCATAGAGCAGCAGGTTTTGCCCTTGCATTGTCAGAACAGCCTTGCGGCCTTGTTTTTCAAACAAGGGCTGACCGACTATTTCCTCGAGCCGCTTCATCTGCATGCTTACCGCTGACTGAGTCCGGTGAACGGCTTGAGCCGCGGCGCTGAAACTGCCAGTGTCAGCAATTGCCAGCAGCGTTTGCATTAGCTCGATGTCCAGGTTGTTACTCATGATGATGCCCTCATGCCCGGCGCATACCGGCTCGGCCGCGCCTTCCCAATAACTTCATTTTAATTGAACTATAACTTCAAAACAATTCGTTTGATTGAAGTTATTCGACGGCCCAAGATGCAGGTCTTCCCCTTCAAAACGGAGCAAGCCATGAAAAAAGCAATCCTGCTCACCGCCGTCCCTTTACTCGTCGTCTCAGTCGCCTGGGGCGCTTCCCTGCTGGCCAATCAGTCATCTTTAGCGGACTGTCTCACCCAGGAAGATGTGGTGCGCCACCACAATGAGAGTCGCTCGGGGATCTCGCTTACCTGCAACGAGACGATCCGACTGCGAAACCAGAATGGGGGTGACCATGAATAAGCCTTCAGTCAGTGTCCCCGGCCCGCTGAACAAAGCCTGGCAGGTCACGCAATCCTTGTTCGCCACCCTGGCGTTACTCGATCAGGTCCGCACCGAACGCAAAGCGCTGGCGCGCCTGGACGACCGTGACTTCAAGGACATGGGGATCGACCGGGCAACAGCCTTGAACGAGAGCACACGCGGCTATTTTGATGCACCGCGCCTGCGCCTGAAACAATCTCAAGACTAAGAGCGGACAACCTGAGGTGTCGAGGTCGGGCAGCGCGCTCCACGCAGCGCCCGACCAATCGGAAACCGGATATTGTGGCGACGCAAATAGGCGGCCTGCGCCGCGTAAGCCTCCCGTTCGTTATCAAGAATTCGTTGACAACTCACATTCACCTGGTCGCCGTAGTCCTGATGTTGCAGGTAATGAACATATTCGTGGACCAGAAAAGACCGATCAAAGACGCGCGCCGGGTCGAGGGATTCCCGATATAAAATTTCGCGCCGTTCGATACTGTAGGCAGCCACCAGTTGACGACACTTGCGCGGCTCCTCAGGACAGACCTGCGCCATCAATTCTCCTGCCGGCCTGGAACGGGAATGTGGCATCGGCTCGTCATCGGTGACCGTGCGACCGGTCAGCCGGGCGGCCCAGTCCAGCAAGGTGCGTTGCGCTTGCGCCTCGAACGGGTCGCGGAGGTTTTCATCAAGACGGTCAGCACTGTGAACCGGTCCGGGCAACGTACAAAGAAAAACAGAAACTACCGAGAGAAACGCCTGCGGTGCATTCATCGGAGTGCCTTTCGTTTGGTGGCAACGTCCTATCAATGACATGCTCCATCCCGAACCGGGGTAACCGACAGTCCGGCGGTCTCCAGCTCGGGACAATCGCAAGCAAGTCGTCTGTTCTCCCCAACGGCCCCGGTTCGTAAGGCTTTTTCGGCCATTCCGGCAATCCGGAAGCCCTTGCAGCGCGGCCCAACTCCAAGCCCGTTTTCGCAATGAAAGCTATCATTACAGCCACAAGCTGATGCGGCGAATAAAACCCGACGCTCCCGATACCCTTGACCTTCAACTGACTACAGTGCCTAGCGATATGCGCCTCACGGAGCAACAAGTCTGAATGACTACCTGGCTGTATTACGGCTGGCTCACGGCGAGCGCCGTGTTTATTGTCCTGACCTGGCTGCCACTCAGCCGAAACACCGCCTGGTGGGTGCGAGTCTGGGAATTCCCGCGCTTGCAGGCGGCAATCTGGGGATTGCTCCTGGTCGTGACCGGTGTGACATTGCCAGTCCCCAGCCCGCTGCTCAACACGGCTGTATTGCTGACTCTAAGCGCCGCTATCGTCTGGCACCTGTGGTGGATCCTGCCCTACACGCGTTGGTATAAACGCGAGGTACCCGATCATGGCGATACGCCGGCTAAGGCCAGTATCAGCCTGCTTACAGCAAACGTTTTGACGCCGAACCGCAAAGCGCCAGAACTGATCAGCCTGATCAAGCGATGGAAACCCGACCTGGTTCTAACGCTGGAGTCAGATCACTGGTGGGAAGAACAACTGATCGGCCTTCAGTCGGACTACCCGCATACCGTCTTCCACCCACTGGACAACTTGTACGGCATCCACCTGTATTCCCGGCTCCCGCTAATTGATCCCGAGGTTCAGTTTCTGGTTGAGCCAAACGTGCCGTCAATCCATACCCTGATCGACCTCGGTCAGGGACAACAGATAAGAGCTCACTTCCTGCACCCTGCCCCCCCTAGCCCAACCGAGAACCTGGAATCGATCGAACGCGACGCTGAGCTGCTGGTCGTCGCCAAGTCGGTCTGCGACTATCCGCATCCAGTGTTAATCGCCGGCGACCTGAATGACGTCGCCTGGTCAGCCACCTCGAGGCTGTTTCGCAAGATTTCGACTTTGCTGGACCCCAGAGTCGGACGCGGCTTGCTGAACACGTTTCATGCCGGTATTCCGTTCATCCGGTTTCCACTGGACCACATCTTCGTGAGTTCTCATTTTCTGGTGCGCCGCCTGGAACGACTGCCATCATTTGGTTCTGATCATTTTCCGATCTTTGCCGAGTTGGCAGTGGTCGCGCCGGAACTTGGCGGCACTCCGGAGGTACAAGCAGATCAACAGGATCACGTTGATGCACGAACGACGATCGAGTCAACAGATGCACGACCAGATGACGTCCATGAGCCTAAGCTAGGCTGACATCTCCGGCTCGGACTCGGCCGTCGCCAACTCGGCTCGGCGCTTGTCACAGAAGGCTTTGATCTGGCCAATTGGCATCGGCTTGGCGATTGCCCATCCTTGCAGAAAATCCAATCCGATTGCGCGCATTTGTCCGGCGATCTCCTCTGACTCAACGAATTCGGCGACTGTTTTGGCTCCGATCGCATCGGCCAGCCTGACGATACTCTGCACGATCTCCCGATCAAGCGGGTCAGCCGCAAAACGACGTACGAATGAACCATCGATTTTGAGAATGTCCGGTTTGAGTCGCCGGATGTACTCAAACGTTGCCCGACCGGTTCCAAAATCATCGACAGCCACTTTAATCCCGGCCCCCGATATTCTCGCCACATTCGACAAGGCCAGTTCAATATCGTCGATTGCATCAGATTCCGTCACCTCAATCGCAATTGACTCGGCTCTAATGCTGTACTCATTCAGCGCTTTAGTCAGAAACGCCGGAAAGTCAGGATCGGAGATGGTAGGCCCGGTCACGTTAATCGCACACAAGCTGACCGCGCGGGCCAGAACCGGATCTTCAGCCAGCGTCTTAAACGTCAGCCGGACGACTTGTTGATCAAACGCGACCTGTTGACCGAGCAGGGATATTGCCGGGAGGAATTTGTCAGGGGTCAGGATAGCGCCTGAGTCATCAAGCATTCTGGCCAGAACTTCAAAGTGAAGTGGTGAGCGGGAACTCATCTTCGCAGGCGCGATCGGCTGCGCAAACAGTCGCAACCGGTTCGCCATCATCATCTCGCTTACTTTCTCAACCCAGGCCAGATCTTCGCGGTAAGCCCGAATCTCACTGTCATTCAAGGCCATTCGATAGAAGCTTTGACTGCTCTTGGCGGCTTGTTGTTGTGCAATCGAAAGCGAGGCAAGCGTTGTCTCCAGATCATTGGGCCCTGGCGGCGTTTCCACGATGCCTATTGAGTAATGCAACCGCACCTGGTTTGCGCCGACCGAGAATCGGTGGCTTTCGAAACACGTGCGTATCGCCAGACTGATCCCTTCGTCATCGCGCCGATTGCTCAATACCAGGATAAAACGTCCTGTTCCGATATGCACCAGAAAGCGAAGCTGCCCGCCAAAACACAATCGCAGTCTTGCGCCAATTTCGCGTTCGACGGCCATGATGCTTGCCCGGCCGGAAAGGTCGGCCCAGCGACTCAGCCCGGCCACCGAGACCTCTGCCATCAACAGGCCCTCGGCAGCAACTCGCTTAATAGACTTTGACGACTGCAGGTAAGCATTCAGTGCACGCAGATTCGGCAAATCGGTCACTTCGTTGGCGAATGCTTTCTGCTTGAGTTTGCGCTGCTGCGCCAGCCGCTCTTCAACCAGCGAGTTGAGCAAATGCAAGAGCGATGCGCCTGTCAGCAAAAGCAATTCCAACTCCACCAGCACCGGCACCGGCACATCAATCAACTCAGGATCGGCTCCGACAGACAAAAGATGCACGCCGACAATTGCGAGTGCCGCCACCATCAGCAATGTACTTGAAGTGCGGCGATTGGAGACCAGATTGCTTCCGGCAGCAACCACGAAGATCCCTATGGAGAGGAGCCGGGCCACTTGCGGGAACCCCAGAGACACCAACAACCAGGCAGCCCCTACCAGAACGGCGATCAATCCGGCAGCTTGTACCAGTTTTGGATCAACCATCCGACGGGCACCACTCATGCCAGCCACCGGACAGAAACCGCTCCCGTCGTTCGGCATCCAGGTCATCAGGCCCCGAACGAAGATCACGCCGGTAGTCGTCTCAATGATCCACTGCATCACGAAAAGAACAGGAAAGCTGATTGCGCCGCCGGCTTCAGTCTCCCAACCGGCCGACAAAATGATTGCACTCACCGGCGCCTGAACCGCTGCGATCGCAACAAACAGATGGATCGTCTGGGTCAGATGGGAAGTCGCTCGTTGACCGGTCCGCAACCGTTGAATCGCTTTTTCGGTCAGAAACGGTGCGATAACCACCGCTGCGGCGGCGGTCAGAATCTGCGGTGCGGCAGCGTTCGCGATCCACATAGCGCCGGCCATGCACAACGCCGCTGGCAACAAAACCGCCGGACCACGGGTCAGCAGGCCAACAAGAACGATGGATGTCGGCAACCAGATCAGATGCAGCGGCGTGGTAGCGACCAGACTAACCTGCGAGACCAGCAACCCCAGACAAACAGCCAGTGCGAACATCGCCGCGGGGCGCTTGCCGACTACCTTGGGAGGCTGGTTCATTGCTGACTGTCCTTCAGTTTCTACTTGTGGATCGCCATAAGTGTCGGCAGATGTTTCTGGCGGTTAAGAGCCCCGCCCACCAGCCGGTCCGACCGGGTCGATAAACGGCTGACCGGGCGACGCCACCACCTCAGTGACTAAGTTACTGACACCCACCGACCGATGGCAGCAAGATGGCTTAATGGTTCGTCACGGAGAAAAACATGAAATTGTCCTGGAAGTGGGGCGGGCTGGCCCTCGGCCTGGTGTTCCTGGCCGCAGTCGTTCTGGTCAAACCCATCGGCGTGTCTACGCAGTTCGTGATCTTTGACGGCATCCTCTGGGATAGCGTCAATGATTCAGTTGTGACTCAAAGTGCAGATGCAGCAAGCGGCTATTCGAGTAGCAACGCCTACCTGAACAAGAGCGGTGGCAAATACGCCAAGGCAGTGTCCAACCCGGTCAATTACAGCTTGCTGTTCGTGATAGCGATGGTTGCCGGCGCGGCGATTTCCGGTTTCTTGCGCGGCGGAAATTCCCGCAGCGAGCGTCAGATGCCGAAAATCTGGCGAGACAATTTCGGCGACTCTGCCGTCAAGCGCTACCTCACTACTTTTGTTGCCGGGTTTGTCGTTTTATACGGAGCAAGACTGGCTGGCGGGTGCACAAGCGGTCACATGATGAGCGGCATGATGCAAACCGCCACCTCCGGCTACCTGTTCGCGGCTGGCGCATTTGCCGCCGGAATACCCGTTGCAATGTTGTTGTTCAGAAAAGAGGACTGATCATGAATACGATCGCACTGGCTATTATCATCGGTGGCGCCTTTGGTTTCGTACTTGACCGGGTCGGCGCAACCAATCCCAACTACATCATCGGCATGTTGCGTCTGGGTCGGCTGCATTTGATGAAGACGATCCTCGGTGCAATCGGCATTGCCTCGATCGCCATGTTCAGCGGCTTGCTGGCAGGCCTTATTGACCCATCTCATCTGAGTATCAAGACGGCCTATACCGGCGTTTTCCTGGGCGGAGCACTTCTGGGAGTCGGATTTGCGGTCGCTGGATATTGTCCGGGAACCGGGCTGGCCGCTGCGGCAACCGGACGCAAAGACGCCTGGTTTTTTGTGGCCGGAGGACTTGCTGGTGCTGCTGCCTATATGACGAGTTATGAATGGGTGAAGTCTACTGGCGTGCTCGACAAGATTCTGGGCGGCGCAAGCACCCTGGGGCTCGTCACCGGAACCCGGTATCCGGCTGTTTTCTCGGGGGTCTCAGGTGAAATTGTCGGCATTTCGATCGGCGTCGTGTTGGTCGTAATTGCGTTTCTGTTACCGGATCGTCTGAGGGGATCACACCCGTCAACGCTCGGGAGAACCGAAAAACTGGCCGCGGCTAAGCCCTGAAACGGCATGGCCGCAAACGCCGGAGCTGACCCGACGCCATGAACCCCGCTGGGTCAGCCTTCCTTCCCACGGTTGGGAATCACCACAACCAAAGCTCTCGCCTCACTCTCGCAGCAGCGATTGGCCCAGGCAGAAGCAGTCGGCAAAAAGATCTCATTCCTGGTCTCACCGGCGGCCAGCTAGTTCTCAGGCGCAATCATTCCGGTTGACGGAGGCGCCACCGCTCATAGTCGGGCATGCCGTTTTTCAAACTGCGACCGGCCTGAGAAAACGGGCGCGACTCATCGGCTAAAATGCAGCGATGGAAAATGAACATATTGCAGCGGCGGCAGCCGTCCTCGCCCGCGAAGCCCTTGTCACGGCATTCGGTCATGTTTCGGTTCGACTGGGCGAGCACGCGCTCGCGATTACGCCGCCCGCCCCTCTAAACACGGTTAGCTCAAAAACCAATTTGATTGAAGTGCCGCTCGATTCGGTCACCTTGCCCAAAGGGGCACCGGGTGAGACCTGGATTCACCTGGCGATTTACAACGCCCGTTCGGATGTAAACGCTATTGCGCGGGCGCAGCCGCCTTCATCCCATCCGGCAGGGGCGTCGAGCGACAGCATTTCACCTATTCACGGACAAGGTGCCTGGATCGGCGCGCAACTTCCAATTCACAGTGATGCCAGACTCGTGCGGAGCCTGGCCGCCGGTCAGGCTGTTGCAAAAGCCCTTGGCGATGCACGAGCCGTACTGTTGCGGGGCAACGGCGCGGTCACGGTAGGATCTGATCCGCGAGAGGCTGCTACCTTGCAATGGGTTGTTGAACAAACCTGTGCTCATGTCTTGCGGGCAGCCGCAATCCCCACCAGAGCCCTGGATGCCGATGAGTTAAGCGCCTGGCACAACACCTGGCCAGAACTCTGGCCCCGTTTGTGGGCATTTCTGTCGCCAGACCATCTGTCGGCAAACCAATAAGACAATTCATCACGGAGGCTCATCGTGAGCAAGGTTAAAGTTTTCGGGCTTACCCACTATCCCCCCCTGTCTATGCTGGACGAAGACATGGCTGGCATTCTGCGAAAAACGCTGCAAGACCCCGGCATTCCCGAAGAAAAAAAAGACCCCGGCTCCTGGCCAGCCGCCATGCAACAGGAATGGGCGCAGGATCAGGCAACAGCCTCGGCAAAACACCACCGTGACGCACTGATCAACGGATTGCGTCAGGTTCGCCGCGAACTTGATAGGTTTAACCCCGATGTCGTGGTGATCTGGGGTGATGATCAGCACGAGAACTTCCACGAAGACCTGATACCACCTTATTCGGTTCTTTGTTACCAGGATCTCGAGGTGCGCCCCTGGCAACAGGCGGCAGACTCGGCAATGATGGCAGGCAAACCCAATGCCTGGCATGAACCGGCCGACACCGTCAGAAAAATTCGCGGTGCGCCGGCGCTGGGCCGGCGTCTGGTAGAGGACTTAATTAACAACGGCTTTGATGCCGCCTATGCCTATAAGCCGCTTCACCACCCAGGATTCGCGCATGCGTTCCTGAACACCGTGCTCTATCTGGACTACGACCGAACCGGTTTTGACTGGCCGGTCATTGCAATGCCGATCAATTGCTACGGCCGTAAAGTTGTGGGCGCCAAAGGCTTCATGACCTCAATGCAAGACGACATCCCGCCAGATCCGCCGTCGCCGTCGCCCGGTCGCCTCTATGATCTTGGCGCGCAAGTCGCAAGATTCTTTGCCCAGAGCGAGCTGAAAGTGGCGCTGGTCTCCTCTTCTTCATGGTCGCATGCATTTCTGGTAGACCATACACACCGGCTCAGGCCCGACACTGTCGCAGACCGCCAACTCTACGACGCAATGGTCGCAGGTGATCATGACAAATGGCTGCAGAATTCATTAGCCGACATTGAACGGGCCGGCCAGCAAGAGCTCTTGAACTGGTACACCGGTCTGGGGGCTGTCAACGCGTTGGGGCTGGAACTCAGCTACAGCGCATTTGTCGAAACCCATTGCTTCAATTCGAACAAGGTCTTTGCAGTCTGGCAATAAGAGCCTGGTATACAAACCGTGCCTAAGATGGGCACCGTCGGCCGGTCAGGTAGCTGACCGGCCGATGCCCTGATCCGGCCAGTCGGGTAGCTTGTCAGAATTTGAGTGAGTTTCTGAGTGCATTTGGGGATGCGAATCGTTTGCGTTACGATTGTTGCTTCTTACTTTGCCTGCGCCCTGATGAACTCATTCCTACCAACCGGTCTTACCGCAGCGGCATTGTTGTCCAGTCTTGCGCTGACGACAGCGCCCGGCGTCGCACGTGCGCAGTCCGATCAGCTAAATCCACCCGCCCCAGCTATGGTTTTCAACGAAAGCGACGGTGAGGCGAGTGACGACGAAGATCAAGACGGCGTGGCCAACCCGGGAATCCGGTGGTCCGGCTACGGTCAGTTTGACTATCAGAGATTCGATTTCTTCGAAAACGCGCAGGATGTCACCCCCGAAACCCGGTCGCGAGTTGACCTGAGACGCCTGGTTATCCAGCCGCGCGCCTACCTGAGTCCTACCGTGTCATTTCACGGCGAGATTGAATTCGAACATGGCGGAACCGGTAGCGCGGTCGAATATGAACCGGAAGAAGCTGGCGAGTTCGAATCTGAAATCGAACAAGGCGGCGAGGTGATTGTCGAAAACGCCTATCTGCAGTTCTCTGATTCGCCAGGCTGGCGGTGGCGGATCGGCGAAATGACGATTCCGTTCGGGATGGTTAACTCGCATCACCGGCCGGGTGACCACTATACGATAGACAGGTCTCTTGCCGAATCATCACTCTTTCCCGGCAGCTGGCACGACCTGGGCGTTTCCCTACAGGCCACCCAGGCAAGAACCCGCTATACGATCATGCTGTCGCGGGCCTTGGATTCATCCGGTTTCTCCGGATATGGATTTGTCTCTGGTGGGGCAAGCCAACGGCTTGAATCACGCGAGGCGAACGACCTCGCGCTAACCGCCCGATTTGAATACCTGCCCGCCCCGGGCATGTTGCTTGGCACTGCGGTTCACTACGGCGACAGCAGTGGCAATCGTGCACGAGCCAATCTGGATACCAATGCCACGGTCACGCTGGCCGAAGTGCATTTCCGATGGGAAACGGCTCGCTGGAAGCTGCGCTCGCAATACACGGTCGGCCACTTGCAGAACGCTGACAGGGTCACGCAGGCGAACTTTAATACGTTTAACGCTTCTGAGCTGGGCGTATCGCGCACGCCGATAGGCAGCCGGGCCAATGCGTTTTTCGTTGAGGCCGGCTACAACATCGCACCTCTCTTCCTGGATAGCCTCAAGCGCCTGGACTTGTTTGCCAGATTTGACAGCTATGACACGCATGCCTCGACTGCCGGATCGATTACCCGCAATGAACGATACGACCGACGCGCCATGACTGTCGGCGCGAACTACTGGCCCAACTCTGATGTCGTTTTCAAGGGTGAGTTTTCGCGCCGGAAGAACGGGGGAACCACGGCTAATCGTCAGGATTACTTCGGATTTTCGCTCGGCTTCAACTTCTAGCATCGCCCTACAACCGAACTTTCAATCAATCGAGATCTTACCGATGAACAACAAACTCCGCTTATTAAGTCGCATCGCACGACCGGCCACTCTGACAGCCGCCGTGGCTCTGACTCTGGCCGCGTGTGGCGGTGGCGACGACACCGCAACCAACAATGATCCAGGCCAGGTCACCTTCTCGAGCAAGGCGACCATTGACAACCTCACCGACAATGTCATTACCGCCACCTATGTTGACCTCAACACCCAGGCACAGGCGATGCTCACCGCAATTTCAGCCATGACCGACGGGGCAAGCGAGGCTGAACTCACCGCGGCCCAAACCGCGTGGAAACAAGCTCGATTGCCGTGGGAAAGCAGCGAAGGCTTCCTGTTCGGCCCGGTTGATTCGCTGGGCATCGACCCGGCGATTGATTCCTGGCCGCTAAACACCCCGGACCTCGAGGCTTTCATTACCAGCAACCCGGCAGCGACTCAGGCGGACGTAGAAAATGCCGGCGACGATTTGCGCGGATTTCACGCGATTGAGTTTTTATTGTTTGGTGACGGCGTCGCCGACAATACCAAATCAGCCTCTGAACTGACGACGGGTCAGATCGCCTACCTCGAAGCGCTGGCTCAGGCGTTTTCCAGCCGAACCGATCTACTCGCTGCGTCCTGGGTGACTGACTTCAACAGCGCAGGACCGTTCGCAAATCTGGTTAAAACTGCCGGCGCTTCCGGCAACACCACTTACGTGTCTCAGGCGGCCGTTTTTGAGGAGTTCATCAACGGCGTTATCACCATTATTGACGAGGTTGCCAATGCCAAAATTGCGGAACCATTCGGCACCTCCACAGCAACAGCCAATACGACGTTGGTTGAGTCTCAATATAGCTGGAATTCGCTGACCGACTTTCACAACAATGTGCAAAGCGTACTGAATGTATATAGCGGCCAGCGAGGGTTCGACCCGCTGTCTGCGACCGTCTCCACGGGCAGCCCGGGCTTGTATGCGTTTGTTGCCGCACATGATGCCACCTTAGCCGAACGGGTATTGCAAGAGATCACGCAGGCACAACAGGCGATTGCGCTGATCAAAGGCGACGGGGTCAACACCACGACCGATATTACCGGTAGTGCCCAGCCGTTCAGAACCCAGATTGCTGATGCCGGCGGACGCGCGCTGATTTCGAGCGCATTAACAGCATTGAGTACCCTGTTGACTTCGTTGCAGTCAGAGGTATTGCCGTTGGTTCGCGCAACCGAGTTCGTGGACTAATCATCATGACGCCAGGCGGATGTCCAAGCAAGTGCCTCAATCAGCGTCCAGTACGCCGCACAGCCGGCTTTGCAAATGGACGAACCGTCAGGCGCTTCCTGCCTGCCCTCACCGCTCTGCTGATTGCCGGTTGCGGCGGCGGCAGTGAGTCGGGCGGTGAGCCGGGCGGTGTTAGTGGGCTATCGGACGGTCAATGGAAATCCGCGATTCTGGCAGGAGGCGCAACGACAAACCTTGAAGCCAACCAGTCCAGCTTTGGGTTCGACTCGCCAGCAGGAAACCTGCTTGGCGACTCGCTGGCGCTGCATCTGACTGGCGACGGCGAATTCGAACGGGCTTTTATCAAGGCGCCCAGCGCCGACTTTCCAAGCTCCGACGGACTGGGGCCGGCGTTTAACAACAACGCCTGTATCAACTGCCACCCGCGCGATGGACGTGCCAATTACAACCTGGATACCCAGAATGCCGAACCAGGGACATGGACCCGGCTCGGCGCCGATGCGGGTGTTTTTCTCCGGATAAGCATTGAAGACGGCGGTACCTGTAGCCCCGCTCCGGACAATCAGTTTTGTGCGCCCAAGAGTGTTCCCGGGTTTTCACAACAGCTTTTTCACCGCGGCGTCTTCGGTTTGCGCGACGACTCGCCGTTTAGTGGTCAGGCTGATGTTTACGTGCGTTTCGACACAGAACGCTTCGCCTATCCCGACGGCACTTCGGTCTTGCTGCGTAAACCAGTATTCGAGATCAGAAACCCATATGACAGCCCTGGCACCAGCCAGGGGGATGGATCAAACTCAATCAGCCGCCTGTTCAACAACGATGTCAGAACCAGCCCAAGGATGGCACCATCAATTTTTGGCGCCGGCTTGCTGGAAGCCATTTCCAAGAGTGACATTCTGGCGCTTGCCGACCCGGACGACCAGGACGGGGACGGCATCTCGGGTCGAATCAACTGGGTTTTTGATCCGATTCAGGAGTTGCGCCAGGAACCTTTGACATCGGCGATCGGCCGGTTCGGACTAAAAGCCGGTACGCCTTCAGTCCATGTTCAAGGGGCCGGAGCCTATAACAACGATATGGGTGTTACCAACTTCGTCTTCCCAACTGAGAGCATTGCCGGCACCGCGTTGTACAACACCTATACCCTGCTCAATCCGGCCGACAACGGGCAGGCCGATACCGGGTTTGAAGTTGCTGAGGAAGTGGTCAAGGCCGTCAGCTTTTATGCCAACACGCTGGCGGTTCCGGCGCGACGAAATGTCAATCAGCCCGTGGTCAAGCAGGGGGCAGATCTATTTCAAAGCGTCGGCTGTACCGGCTGCCATCAGCCTCAATATGTGACCGGCCCCCACCCTGGTGTCTGGGGGCCAGGTGGAACCCTGCCGGTAACCGAGTTAGAAAACCAGACAATATTTCCCTACACCGATCTGCTGCTACACGACATGGGCGAAGGACTCGCCGACGGGCGAACCGAGCATACGGCAACCGGGAACGAATGGCGCACGGCGCCGCTCTGGGGGATCGGCCTGGTCCGAACTGTCAATCCGCTGGCCGGCTTCCTGCATGACGGTCGCGCCCGCACGCTTGAGGAGGCGATCCTGTGGCATGGCGGCGAAGCGCAAGCCGCCAGGAATAGATTCGCCGCCCTCGCCGCAGGCAATCGTGACGCCTTGATCGCGTTTCTTCAGTCACTATAGAGTCGCCTGATGGGCAAAGCCGCCGGGTTTCCCGAATAGAATAGCAACTTCGCTCATCTAATCAGGCACCCAACCGTGAAAGACTCTGGTCTTGCAAAAACCTCTCACGCAGGCAATAACAAAAGTGCGGTAGCACCTGGCATCGGTGCAAGCCATTCAAGACTGTCACCACTGGGCCCGTGTATTCTGACCGGCTTGATTGGCCGTGGCATCCTGCTTTCCCGCTCACCGGCCATGCATGAGGTCGAAGCACAAAGGCAAGGCTTGCGCTATGGGTATCGCCTGTTCGATACCGCGCAGATGCCCGCAGCGCAGAGCGACCTTGAATCGCTGATTAACGCTGCCGAACAATGCGGTTTTGCCGGAGTGAACATCACTTTTCCGTACAAACAAGCGGTAATGCCGCTGCTTGACCGACTCTCGGAAGAGGCCGTGGCGGTTGGGGCGGTAAATACCGTCACTTTCCATACTGGCAAGCGGGTCGGACACAACACCGATGTGACGGGTTTTTATCAGGGCTTAGTTCAAGGGCTCCCCAACGCAAATCTCGACTGCGTTCTGCTGATTGGTGCTGGCGGAGCAGGCGGCGCCGTAGCCCATGCTTTGCTGAAAGCCGGAGTCAACGCTTTGCGCATTCACGATCGGGATCAGGCCAGCTCGGCAAGGGTTGCGCAGTCACTCGGCACCCATTTCCCTGCCGCGAGGATCGAGCTTTGCACGGACCCTACCAACGCAGGCAACGAGATAAGCGGCATCGTCAATGCAACACCGGTCGGCATGGCGAGCCATCCCGGATCTCCATTCCCGGTCGAGCATCTTAAGCCAGAGCACTGGGTTGCTGACGTGGTCTATTTTCCACTCGAAACGGCACTGATCCGTGCTGCCAGCGCCCTCGGGTGCAAGACGCTGACTGGCGCGGCAATGGCGGTCCATCAGGCGGTTGGGGCGTTCGAGTTATTTACCGGCTGCCAGGCCAGTCCGAGCCATATGCGCGAGGCGTTTCTGGCGGCCGGCGAAATTAACGCCTGAGTTCAGGAGCTGGCCCAGGCCGGCAGCGGCAACCCGCGTTTCAAGACGTTTTGCGACACCCAATACGCACTCCGACGCGCTCGCTCACAGACGATTTGAGCCGGTAACTGACGGTAGTCTTCGTTAAAGACTTCGAAGCTGTAGTCACCGCGAAAACCATTGCGGTCCAGCCGCCGGACCAACGCAGCCAGTTGTTCACTGTGCACGCCTTCACCGGGAAAAACCCTGAAAGCGCGCGCCGTATTCTTGCGATCCTCGAAAGAACTGACTTCTTGCCACATAAAGTCGGACAACTGGACCAGGAAAATCCTGGACGGGTCGATCTGATCAAGAGGCTCCGGATCCGTTTCCGCAGCAATGATGTGATAGGAGTCGATCCCAACACCCAGGTTAGGCCAGTTCGCCCGCTCAACCACATCCCAGGCGGTTGTATATTCGTTAATGGTCCGTCCCCAGGACAAGCCTTCATAGGCAATGCGGATATCCAGCGGCAAGGCCAGGGTTGCCAGCTTGCGCAAATCGTTTGCAGCAACATCCGGATCTGCGCTGGCATGCTGAGAGGTGGAAGAACAAGCCAACAACACCTTGCTGCCCAACGCATGACACATCTGCAGCATCGCCTTGGCGATATCCAGCTTGTAGTCGTGCAAGTGCCCGGACAAACCTTCGAAGTCGCGTAACACCTGAAATCCGGTCGCGCGCAAGCCGGATGCCAACACCGCATCAATGGCGGCCGAAGCCCCTTGTGGATGCGAGGCAATGTCCTGGGCACCCAACATCACCTGGCTGAACCCGGCTGCCTTTATCGCCGCAAGTTTGGCTTCCAGCGAACCGTTCAGCGTAATGGTGTCCATGCCAAAGTCGGTAATAGCACTCATTGAACCTGCCTCAATCGGGTTGATGAACGAGTTCGAAGGCCACGCCGCCCGGAACGACCAGAGTCAGCGCGCCACGATCATCAGGGTGCAGGTGCGCGGTGTCGACGAATTCCACGCCGCGAGATTTCAGCAAATTAACGGCGACCGCGACATCAGGGACACCAATCCCAATCCGTTGTAGCGACTCAGTGACATCGGTCACAATCGGCCAAGGACCAGGCTCCACCAATTGCCATAGAAATTGACCGCACGGGCTGCTCATCAGCGAACCGTTTGGCAGGATTCCGTAACGCTGGTTTTCGGGAATCGACGCGAACCCGAACATCTGCTCGTAGTAGGCGGTCCAGTCAGGCGTGCGGTCAGCGCCTACATACTGCACCACGCCGAACCACTTCATGCCAGCCAATGCCGGCGGGGTTTGCTCAACGCCGGGAATCGGTTCAAAGTCGATATCGAAAATCGAGAATTGTTCCCAGCGGTCAACAAAATAAAACCGGCTGGGACCGGGGCCATGAAGCGCCGGAATATGCAACTCCATCGCTTGCGCCCGGCTGGGAACCTCCCATGCACCGAGTTCCAGACAACGCCGAAACGCGCGACGGGCATCCTGGACTCTGAACGCCACTGCTGAGAGGATGGGTTGCTCGGCACCCTGCTCGCTGCCCCAGCCGTCATCCGGATCTGCATTGATGACCAGATTCATTGATCCCTGGCGGTACAGCGTCACTTCCCGCGAGCGGTGCCGCGCAACCGGCCGAAAACCAAACGTTTCAACGACCTGACCGAGCGCCTGCGGGCGCTGGGTTGAGTATTCCACGAACTCAATGCCAGCCATGGCCAGCCAGTTCAGATTCTCTGGGACATCTTCACGATTCAAACTCACCGGCATAGCGCGGAATCCTTAAGAACAGGGGCAACCGAGCCCCGATTCGCCTGATTCTAGCAATCCGGCGTGCGCTTATGCCGGAGTTGGTGGTTTTGAACGCAGAACATAGGAAGCCCCCAATACCGCTACCGCCAGAACCCCGCCGATTGCGTCTGTGGCCGCCTCTGGCACAAACAGGCACAGCCCGGCGATACCCAACAGAACTCGCGCCCAGCCTGCTATTTCACCCAGCCGCCAGAGATAACCTTCAAACGCACCGGCCAACAGGACAACCGCAATGGTTGCTGTACCGATTGAGACTGCGATCAGGCCCGGCTCACCTTGCATGATCAAGGCGGGCTGCAAGACGAACAAAACCGGCAGTAGTAACAGCAAACAGCCGACTCTCAACGCTTTGAACGCAACCACCACCGGTTTTGCTTTGGCAATAGAGGCCGCGGCAATCGCTGCCAGCGCCACTGGCGGCGTGATAAAGGAAACGATTCCCCAGTAGAAAATGTACAAGTGCGCGGCCATCGGGTCGATGCCAACCTTGATCAGCGCCGGTGCCAGCACAATGGCCAGAAAGATATAGCAAGCTGATGCCGTCATCCCCATGCCCAGAATAAAACTTGTAATCGCCCCGGCTGCCAACAGCAGCGCCAGGTTCGAGCCGGCGAGTTGCACCAACTCCCGTGAGAACGCATTGGCCACGCCGGTTGCCGACATCGCGCCGACGATCAGGCCAATACCGGCGATCAGACAGATCAGCTGGGCAACCGCCTGGCCGACGCTAACCACGAGCTGCAAAAACTGACTGAAATCAAAACCGGTGCTGCGCGCCCGGACAATAGCGACGACGAGCAGGAACAATGAGACCCAGAACGGTGCGGTTGACTCAATCCTCATCGCCAAAAGCATGTAGGTCAGGCCGACCAGTGCAGCAATGTAATACCACCCCTGGGCAAGCGTTCTCCAGAGCGGCGGCACTTCGGAATCAGCCAAACCTTTCAACCCCTGGCGCGCAGCATACAAATCGGACTGGAGCAAGAGTGCCAGGTAATACAGCAACGCCGGAATCAACGCCGCGGTAATCACTTCGGCATAGGGCACATTGAGGAAACTGGCCATGATGAACGCAGCAGCGCCCATCACCGGCGGCATCAGACAGCCGCCAGTCGACGCGCAAGCTTCAATCGCCGCCGCATAGCCAGGGGCGTAGCCACACCGCTTCATCGTTGGGATTGTTAACGTCCCGGTGGTAAGCACATTGGAAGTCGGACTACCGGATAACATGCCGAACAAGCCCGACGAGACAATTGCCACTTTTGCAGGTCCGCCCCTGGTGCGGCCCATCAGGGCCGACGCGAACTTCATAAAGAACTCGCTGCCGCCGGTATTCGCAAGAATGACACCAAACGCCAGAAACCCGACCAGGGTGTCAGAAACAACCTGCACGGGAATACCGATGATGCTTTCCAGTCCGTAGACGTGTGTGCGCAGCGTCTCGCTCAGATCGAGCTGCATCCCCCATAAGAACCCTGGCATATGTCCGGCATACAGCGGGTAGGTGCCAAAAATGACGCAAATCACAAACAGAATGGTTTCGCCGGTGCGCCGCACCCCTTCCAACGCGAGCAACACATACAGACCGGCGACAATGGTTGCTCCCAGAGGCGCTTCGAAATTCCAGCCCCGATCCAGGATGTATTGCGCGCGACTTGCAATCCAGATAGACAGACCAAGAATCGCGATCGCCAGTACCCAGTCGAACCAGCGCACCCGGGTGTGCGACTTAAGTGCCGGAAAGGCCAGGAAACCGATCGCCACAAAGATGCCTATGGTCAGATAGTAATAGGCGGTACTGATGGGCCTGAAACCTCCCAGGCCCAGGTTGAACACCTGGTTGACCGTCAACAGCAGGCCGACACAGGTCAATACAAGCGTCACCCAAAAGGCAGACCCGTCAAGACGCGTTGAGCGGGCTTCCGGGTCTGGTACTTCAGATGTGGGTAAGGGGCCGGCGGAACTCGGCTTGGTCATGAGACGGCTCAACAGTAAGAAAACACCGAAACGACACCGGCTCCGTCAACCGGAGCCGGTGTAATCAATAAAAAGGGTAGCGCCGTGCCCGGCACGGCGCTAGTGGCTCAGAGCGAAGCGATCGCCTCAGCCCGCTGAGGCATCCAGACTTTGGCTACCGCCTTGGCATCCATCTGCTTGAGCTTGGGATCAGCTGCAAGCATTTTGCGCCAGGCTTGCTGCAGCGCCTCATGGCGAGCCAGCATTCCCTCCTGCCACTGCTGATGGTCAGGCTGCCAGAGGCCGATTTCCTTGAAGTAGCGAATCGCCCCTTCATGCATAGCGGCATCCATCGGCGGCTTGCCGGCAATCTTGGCCTCCCAGCGCGGCGCAACCTTGTTGGCGTCCTTGTACAGATCGAACGACTCCACAACCGCCTTGGTCACTGCGTAGACCTCATCGGCCGGAGTTTCGGTTTTGACGGTAATCATCGGATAACGATAGCCCAGCATCCAGACTCCTTTCTCTTCGGACAGACCGGCTCCGATCGTCTCTTTGAAGGGCTCTACAAAGGGGACGGCTTTGCGCACTCGATCCCATCCCTCGGTATCTGATGTGTCCAGCTCCAGCCAGTGAATCCCCTGCGGACTTGCTTCCAATTCCCGTAACCCGGAACTGGAGGGCGCGAAGCCACCGGCAACTGCGCGGCCTTCAACCAGTGCTTTCATGGTCTGACCGTAGCCGGGGAATTCGACCAAATCGAGGTCATCAATCGTGAGGCCACCGAACGCCAGGATGGGCTCGATCTTGGCATTCACGGACGTATTGCTGCGAGCGTAGGCAAACGGTTTGCCCTTCAGGTCTGCAATGGTTTTGATACCGCTGTCTTTCGTCACGGCGATTGATAATGAATTGACCCGCCCCATGACGGTGCGCAGGCTTTGTGGTCCGACATCTGGCGCCGCATATTCGTACAACGCCTCCACCGCAAAATAGAGTTCTGTCGCGAGCCAGCCATGCGAGGCCCGGCCCTGCATTACCGGTTTGACACGCCCCTGGGAACTGCCGGACGGCAGCAGACGGACCCGGGTACCGTATTTCTTGCCCAGGGCGTCAGCGACAGCCGATGCCTCGACATAACCGGCAGCCCCGACGTCGTAACAACTCCAGATCATGGTGCTAGGCAGATTCGGCAGATTTTGCTGAGCCATTGCTGGCCGGATTCCTGCGCTACTCAATGCTCCGGCGGCGGCCAGGCCCCCTGCTCCATGCAAAACGCTGCGACGCGAAACTGTCATTTTGTTGCCTCCTTTGTGGGACGAAATACTCTTGGTATCGTCTTGATGATCAATACTGGCATTTGATTTCGGCAAGCGTAGTCAGAAGTGCGGGTGTTCGCCAATACCTAATATCCAATGAGTGATACACAAGGCGAATCAACTCTCTGACGTCGACGCGCTGTCACCCACTTTGTAATGAATCGCCATCTCGCGAAACCTTCTGGCGGCTACCGTCTGATAGTGAGGTCGATACGCCAGTGAGAGCGAGATTTTAGGATCTCTGGGCTTGGGGGTAATCGGGCGAAATGCAACCCGGTCAGAGGCATGACGGGCAGTGGCAGACGGCACCAGGGCAAACCCCAGACCACTCTCAACCAGACAAATTACCGTATGGACCTGGGTCGCCGCCTGCGCGACCACCGGATTGACATTCGCCTGCTGCAACAACCTTGCCGTTAAGGCGTGCATACCGGGGACTTGCTGCAAGGTGTAGTGAATAAACGGCTCATTCTCGATGTCGCGCAATGAAACAGCCCGCTTCTTTGCCAGAGGATGCTCGGCCGGCATCGCAATGACCAGATAATCATCTTCAACCGGTTCGAACTTCAACTGCGTCGTCCAATCGAACGGGCTTCTGACAATACCCAGGTCCGCCGCACCCGTCTCAACGGCACGAATAATCTCGGTGTTGCTGTCTTCGTAAACCTCAAGCGCGACGCCAGGATAACTGGCCCTGAAAGGCGGTAGCAATCGCGGCAACAACTCCGATTTGGCCGACCCCACAAACGCGAGCCGCAAGCGCCCGCTCAGCCCCTGGCTGGTGGAGAACGCCACGCGCGCCACTTCTTCCGCATGAAACAAGGCTTTGCGCGCATCAGCCAACACCGCTTGCCCGGCTTCAGTCAGCGTAACCGTATGAGTGGTTCGATTGAACAGTTTCACCTTGAGTTGTTCCTCGAGTTTTCGGATCGACACTGACAATGGGGGTTGCGTCATGTGCAAGCGTTCCGCCGCGATCCTGAAGTTCAGGGTTTCCGACAAGATGACCAGTTGTTCGAGTTGCCTTAGTTCCATTGTTGCTCCGAACGCCTATTCGATTTAAATATCAAGATTTTGGATTTCAATATTATTCAATAAAGACCGCCAACGTTAGCATGATCGCTTTTTCGGGTGAATTCTGAACATGTCCCTCGCCGAACCGGCCTCTGACGAAAGCCTGCGACAGGCTTTCCGACCTGCTTCGGTCGCCATTCTGGGCGCAGCGTCAAACCCGGCCCGCATCTCCGGTCGGCCCTTACACTATATGCTCAAGGCCGGTTATGCAGGCAGGATCTACCCGGTCAACAACCGCCACGACATCGTCCAGGGCTTACCCGCTTTCAAGTCACTCGCGGACCTCCCGGAAACACCGGACGTCGCCCTGATCGCGCTGGCCAAAGAACATGTCTTGCAGGCTGTCGTGGCCTGTGTCGATCGCGGCATCAGAGCAGCCGTCATCTTCGCGGCGGGCTTTGCAGAGGCGTCGGAGGACGGCAAGACAGACCAGGAGCAAATTGCCGCCATTGCCCGTCGCGGTGGGCTCCGCCTGTTCGGCCCTAATTGCCTTGGCATTTTTCATAGCCCAAGCGGCTTTATCGGCACTTTCACAAGCGCTCTGGATAATCAATTCATGTTGCCCGGGCGAACTGCTGTGATAAGCCAGAGCGGTGCTTACGGCGGGCATCTTGCCTATCTATGCCGTAAACGAAACCTGGGTGTCAGCTATTGGGCTTCAACCGGCAACGAAGCCGATATCGACGTCGCCAGTTGTATTGAATGGCTGGCCAGGCAGGACGATGTGGCGACCATCATGGCTTATGCCGAAGGTATTCGCGACGGCGAGGCATTTGTACGCGCCCTTGAAACGGCGCATCGCCGACGCAAGCCGGTTATCTTTGGGAAAGTTGGCGACAGCATCCGGGGGGCGGAGGCAGCCTCATCCCACACCGCCTCACTCGCCGGCTCAAGCGCGGCGTTCGAAGCCATCATCAAGGAATACGGCGTATACCGGGCCCGCACTACCGAAGAGCATGTCGATGTCGCTTATGCCTGCAGCAAGGGCATCTACCCGGCTGGCCGCAAAGTGGGCATTGTGACCGTGTCGGGCGGGTTCGGCATACAACTGTGCGATTCGGCTGAACGCAACGGACTGGAAGTTCCGCCCTTGCCCACGCCGGCCCAGGAGCGGCTCGCAATCGCCAATCCCCATGGCGGTCGCGCCAACCCATGCGACACGACGTCCAATTTCATCAACAACATGGACATTCTGAGCGAAACATTCGATACGATGCATCGAGATGGCGGCTACGATGCCATCGTGGCCGCGATGACAATATTGCCGGGCTCAACAACCTATGGCTCTGCGCTTCGCGAAGCGATCGCCAAAGGCACGTCAGAGCATTGCCAGCGACCCACTCTGATCTGCATGGAAGCCGAGCCCGAAGTTCTGAAAAGCTATGACGACGAAGGCTTGCTCACGTTTCCGGATTCCGATCGTGCCATCAGGGCGCTGGCGGCACTAACGACCCTGCGCGAGCGCTGGGCTTCAGAACCCTACCGGCTTCCGGTCAATCAGGCGCTGGCCGTAACCATTCCAACCGCTGGCTTATCGGAGGCGGACGCACTGGCATTGCTGGCCAAAGCCGGCATCCCGTGCGTGAGCAACCACACCGCCCAAGACCCGGACGAAGCGGTGGCGTTCGCCCAGCGCATCGGCTACCCGGTTGTGATGAAAATCGTCTCGCCGGACATCCCTCACAAATCTGAAATTGGTGGCGTACTACTGAACATAGGCGATGACTCGCAGGTTCGGAGCGCCATGGACACCTTGCGATCAAACGCCAGGTCACATGCCCCTGAGGCACGAGTCGACGGTGTCCTGATTGCCGAGTCTGTCACAGATGGCATCGAAGTCATTATCGGCGCGCAGTGTGATCCGGTGTTCGGGCCCATGGTCATGTTTGGCCTGGGCGGCATCTACACGGAAGTCTTCAATGATGTCGTGATTCGCCCTGCCCCGTGCACCAGCCAACAGGCGCTCGAGATGATCCGGTCTATTCGGGGCTACCCGTTAATTTCTGGGGCGCGCGGCCAGCCCCCCGGAGACATCAACGCCCTGGCCGAGGCGATCACGCTTACCTCTCATTTCATTGCAGCCAATGCAGCGCAGCTTGCCAGCCTCGATCTGAATCCTGTGGTGCTCAGGCCGGCAGGAAAAGGCGTCGTTGCTATTGATGCTTTCATTAAAGGAGCCATCAGGAATGACTAAGTCCCCAACCCAAGTCTTGCTCAGCCTGGACGGAGCAGTAGCGATCATTACCTTATTCAATCCCCCGATGAACGTGGTGACCCGCCAGATGACAGCCGATCTCGAGGCAACGCTGGCGACCGTACAGGCTGACGAATCCGTGCGGGCGGTGGTGCTTACTGGTCACGGGTCGCGCGCCTTCTGTTCGGGTTCTGATATCAAGGAATTTCCCGATCTGATGATGCCGGGTCAAGTCGTTGAGAAAAAACTCAAACGCCAGAACGATATTTTCCGGACCTTGTATGAATTTCCAAAACCCACGATAGCGGCTGTTGGTTCACTCGCCTACGGAGGAGGTCTGGAAATCGCCATCTGCTGTGATTTGATCATCGCGGAGGACAACACTCGCTTCAGCCTCCCGGAACTTAACCTCGGGGTGTTTCCCTCCAGCGGCGGCACATACCGGATGGCCAGAAAGATAGGCGCATCGCGCACGAAAGAACTGATCTTCCTCGGTGAGGCAATCGACGCCGACACGGCCCTTTCTTGGGGGCTGATCAACCGCAAGAGTCCGGTCGGCCAATCGACCCAGATGGCGTTGAGTCTTGCGCACAAACTGGCGCGCAAACCTCGCCTGGCCATGCGCTTATCGAAAGAATTGATTCACTACGATTTGAACGCCAGCCAGGACGAACTGATTCAGGCATCATTGGACAGAAGCGATCAGGCATTCTGCTCACCAGAATGCCGCGAAGGCGTACGCGCGTTCATGGCGAAGCAGCCGCCTGATTTCACAGCGCTCTAAGCCTAATAGACAAGCCCTTAAACCCGGAACCAGAGAGACAGACATGACAAGAGCAGCAATTGTTTCACCATTGCGCACACCGATTGGGGCGTTTGGTGGTGCGCTCAAACCTGTACCGGTCGAGGCCCTTGGTGCCACCGTCGCACGCGCAGTCGTCGAGCGAACCGGCATCGATCCTGCTCTGATTGAAGACGTTGTGTTTGCACAGTCTTATCAAAGTGGCGAGGCACCTTGCATCGGACGGTGGGTTGGCCTGGAAGCCGGTCTGCCTATCGAAGTGGCAGGTATGGCGCTGGACAGACGCTGCGGTAGCGGACTTCAAGCCATCGCGATGGGCGCCATGATGGTTCAAACCGGCGCCGCAGAAGTTGTCTTAGCCGGCGGCGTGGAAAGCATGAGCAATGTCGAGTACTACACGACAGACATGCGCTGGGGAGCGCGTGCCGGAACGGTCAAGTTCCATGACCGGCTGGAACGAGGCCGCGAGCGCTCCCAACCGGTTGACCGATTCGGTCCGATCTCGGGCATGATCGAAACCGCCGAAAATCTGGCCCGCGACTATGAAATAACCCGCGAAGCAGCCGACTGCTTCGCGGCCCAAAGCCAGCAACGAGCGGCAGCGGCCGTTGCCGCTGGCAAGTTTGAATCAGAGATCGTTCCAGTCTCGGTAAAACAACGACGCGGCGAGCCAATCATCATTCGGGCCGACGAAGGCATCCGAGCAGATACAACGAGCGACTCCCTGAGCCGACTCAAGCCGCTGACTAAAGGCGGCATCGTCACCGCAGGAAATGCCTGCCAGCAAAACGATGCAGCCGCTGCCTGCCTGATCATGAGCGAAGACAAGGCTGCGGCACTCGGCCTGCAGCCACTTGGCTATCTTATCGGCTGGGCAGCCGCAGGCTGCGAACCGGCGACCATGGGCATTGGCCCGGTTCCTGCCGTACAAAAACTGTTTCAACGAACCGGACTAGGGTTCAACGACATGGATCTGGTCGAACTGAACGAAGCATTCGCCTGCCAGGCTCTCGCCTGCCTGAAAGGCTGGGGCTGGGACGACCAGGACCGGCTCAACGTTAACGGTTCCGGCATCTCATTGGGGCATCCGGTTGGCGCAACCGGCGCGCGAATCATGACAACGCTGTTGTATGAACTGAGCCGATCAAAAGGCCGCTACGGACTTGAGACGATGTGCATCGGCGGCGGTCAGGGTATCGCTGCTGTCTTTGAACGGGCAACCTGACAGGACAAGCTCAAACATCACACAACACAACCGAATACTAACGACTACCAAAACCACTGAGAGGAGACCCACATGAACTCGATTCATCTAGTCAAACTGGTCGCAGCTACCGCTGCCACGGCCGTGATGACCACGGGCGCAATAGCCCAGGACATCCAGATCGGAGCCAACTTTCCGATGAGCGGGCCCAACGCCGAATACGGCGACCTGTTTTCAACCGCTGCAGCTATTGCTGTTGAGCATGCCAACGCCGACAAAATGCTCTCAGGCAAATTGTCCATGGTCGTCGAAGACAGTCAGGCCACCCCGCAACAAGGTGTCGTGTCGATGAACAAACTCGTTAACGTTGAGAAAGTCCCGTATGTTTTGTCGGCGTTTACAGGTGTTTCAAAAGCGATTGCCCCGATTGGCGATAAATCAAAAGTCGTATCAATTAACGGCGGCGGCATCAGCCCGGATCTGGCTGCGCTTGGCGACTATTTCTGGAACGTGATTCCATTGGTAAACAACGAGGTTCAGGCACTGACCCCCTATCTTGTCAAAGAACAGAAGTTCAATAAGATTGCGCTGATCTTTGTCGATGATCCGGCCGGAGAGGCAATCAAGAACGAACTCGAAAAAGAAATCCCCCGTCACGGTGGCAAACTCGTCGCGACATTTCAAATTCCGCGCGCTTCACAGCAATTTGCCGGAATCGCTGCAAAGGTTCGCAGGGCGAAACCGGATGCGGTCTTTATCGCGTCATTTGGCGCCCAGCAAGCGCAGATCATCAAACAGTTACGAGACAACGGTGTCAAACAGCAGCTAGTCAGTTATTCGTCCTTCTCCGTCCCCAATGTTCTGCAACTGCCTGAAGCAGAAGGCGCAATATTCCCAACTCAGTCAATTGACTGGGAAGCTGATGACATCACCCGCCGACTCGCCGCAGACTGGCGCAAGCGCAAAGGCAAGGAACCCAATGCCTATGTTGCCAATTACTACAATGCTGTCATGGTATTCGTGAAACTCGCTCAGGCGCTCGAAAAAGACGGCCAACCGATCACAGGCGAGAACCTGCTGAAGCAACGTCAAAAATCGGGAACCTTCGAAGTAGCGGGAGGCAAAATGGTCTTTCTGTCCAATGGCACCGTTTCAGTCCCGCTGCAACTGAATCAGGTAAGCGGCGGCACGTCGAAAGTCATCAAAAAGAAGCTAGTCGCCCAATAACATAACGGAAGCTTCGATGCTGTTTCTTCAACTTTTTGTCAACGGCTTGCAGCTTGGGGCGATATACGCCCTGACTGCGGTCGGTTTTGCCCTCATTTTCGGCTCGACGCGGGTGTTTCATGTCGCCCATGGCGCAGCGTTCACCATTGCCGGATATCTTTTCTGGTGGGCGATGGTCCGCCAGGAGTGGCATTGGGGATCTGCCATTTTGCTGGCGATTGTTGCTGTCGTGGCGTTCGGCTTGTTCATGGAGAAATTCATCTATCGACCAATCCAACGGCATGAGGGTGCGTTCTTTACGGTCTTTATTGCCGCGTTCGGCACTCAAATTATTGTGCAGAACCTGATCGGCACGGTCTTCGGCCGCGGCTTTGAAACAGTAACAGTCGAGCTATCCCGGTCAAAAGAAGTTCTACCTGATCTGTATATCGCCCCGATAGCCGCAGTGGCGATCGTGACAGCAATCGCCTTGTTTGTCGTGTTGGGCGTGTTTGTTTCCAGATCTCAACTAGGCACCGGCTTGCGCGCGCTGTCCGATAACCCGGACCTGGTCCGCGTATTTGGAATGCAACCGACCCGGCTGGCACAGGTTGCGTTCGGTCTGGGCTCAGCCCTGGTTGTTCCGGCTGCTGCTTTCACAACGATTACTCAAGGCATCAATCCCGGCATCGGGCACCACATTATGTTGATCAGTCTGGCCTCGACGATTGTGGGCGGCATTGGCTCACTCAAGGGGGCTGCGCTGGGCGGCCTCTTGATCGGCATGGCAGAAAGCCTGGCAATCTGGCACTTTGATCCGCAATGGAGCGAAGCAGTAACTTTCATTCTGCTGTTCTCGTTCATCATCTTTAAACCAGCCGGCCTGATGGGCCGCGCTCAATCCAAATAGGCCGCGAAAATGCTGGCATATCTCATCAACCTTGCGGTGTTGATCAGTATCAATGCAATACTGGCGGTCACCTTAAACTTTGTGCTGGGCTACGCCGGGATATTCTCCATGGCCCATGCTGTGTTCTTTGGTGTCGGAGCCTATACCGCGGCGTTCATGGCCCTTCATGTCGGCGCCGGGTTTTTAACGGCCACCGGCGTCAGCATGCTGGTTTGCGCCCTGCTTTCTCTCGCGCTTGCGTTGCCGGCCTTGCGAGTACGCGGTGAGTACTTTGTCGCAGCGTCACTGGGCTTACAGATGCTGGCGGTAACGATCTTCTCAGAATGGAAGTCGTTTACTGGCGGCATCGGTGGCATAACCAATATCCCGCCAGCCTCACTTTTCGGGTATGAACTATCCACACCCGGCCAGTATCTGGCGCTGTCGCTGATCTGCTTCGCACTGATTCTCGGCCTGGTGGCAGTCCTGGTCCGCTCAAGCTTCGGACGAAGCCTGAAGTCCATACGCGACAATGAAACCGCCGCCCTCGCATTCGGCAAAAATGTCGCCATCATCAAAACGCTGGCGGTTGCCGTTTCGTCCGCGCTGGCAGCGGTCGCCGGATCACTTTACGCGTTCTATGTCAGCTTCATCAACGTTGAAAGTTTCACGTTCGAAACCTCTATCTACCTCATGGCAATGGTCATCATTGGCGGCACCGCTACTTTATGGGGGCCAGTGGTCGGCACCGTTCTGATTTTGTTGTTACCGGCTTTCCTGACCTACCTGCCTGGACTGCCCCAGACCGAGATTGGCTCGATTCAACAAATGATCTACGGCCTGGCAATGGTTCTGCTGATGATTTACCGGCCCGGTGGCCTGTGGGGGTTTCGCGATAATCCCAGGAACGATTCATGAGTAACGATGCAGCCATCCTGCTTGAAACCAAAGGACTGTCCGTTAACTTCGGTGGATTGAAAGCGGTCGATGATGTTTCGCTAACCCTGCGGGAAGGCATCGTCACCACGTTGGTCGGTCCGAACGGCGCTGGTAAGACCACTTTGTTCAACCTGATTACCGGCCAGTTGCCCGCGACTCGTGGCGATGTCATTTGGCAGGGCAAGAGTATTACAGGTATGCCCGCATGGGAAATCCCCCATGCGGGCATCGGGCGAACGTTTCAGGACTTAAAGCTGTTTGACGAGATGACGGTTCTTGAAAACGTTCTTGCGGTAACGGAACGCCGGGCGTGGCTGTGGCAAAGCGGCGGTCGATCCGGCGCAAAATCTCGTCGCGAGCAGGCCGAGCACGCACTTGAAGTCGTCGGACTGATCGAACTGCGTCACGCCAGAGCCCTGGATCTGGCCTATGCCGAACGAAAGTTTCTTTCGATTGCGCGCATTCTGAGCGCAGGCTCCAGGCTCTGGTTACTGGACGAGCCGGCCTCCGGGCTGGACCCGAGTTCTTACGAGCGATTTCTCAGCGTTTTGCGAGAACAAGTCGGCAACGGCATTACCATCTGCATCATCGAACACAACCTGGACATCGTCAAAGGCATCTCCGACCGAATTGCCTTTCTTGATCAAGGACGCCTGCTGGCCGAAGGCGACCCACAAAGCATCCTGTCGGACGAAAGCCTGGCCAACATCTACTTCGGAGCCTGAACCATGTCACCTCCTGTTATTGCCGGCAGTGACCTTTACGTCGGCTATGGAAGAAAAGCCGTTTTGATGAATGTGAGCATCGAGCTCCATGCCAATGAGGTGCTCTGCCTGATTGGCCACAATGGCGCGGGAAAATCCACGTTAATGCGCACACTCTTCGGCCTCCTGACACCACAGTCTGGCGAGTTGCGCATTGACGGGAAGATTCTCCCGGCCCATACCCCGCGTAAGCTTGCCGCCGCCGGTGTGGCAATGATGCCTGAAGGCCGCGGCATTTTCCCCAGTCTCAGCGTACGGGAAATCTGGAGTCTGGGGCTTGGCTCAGCCGGCATTGCAAAGTCGGAGCAAGCCGAGCGAATCGACTGGGTGATGAGCGTCTTGCCGCCGGTTAAGACGTTCTATGACAAACGTGCAGGGCTATTGTCGGGTGGTCAGCAACAAATGGTTTCTATCGGCCGAACCCTGCTTGGCAGGCCTCGCTGCCTGATTATGGATGAACCCTCGATAGGCCTGGCGCCGAAACTGTTTCAGGACTTAATGAGCCCGATTCGGGAACTACAGCAGACCCTGGGAATGAGTATTCTGCTTGTCGAGCAGAACGTTAAAGAAGCCCTCAAGGTTTCAGACCGGGTAGTCGTCATGAAAGCGGGCGAGATCGTACGTGAAGCGCTTCCCGCAGAACTGACTGACAATACAACCCTGATGGAGTTGTACTAACAGCCCGGCCAAGCACCGCTCAAGCGCCCGTCTCAAAGAATGCCCGCATCGCGTCAGGCACCGGGACGGGCTTACGTGTCTCGCGATCCATCAGGACGCAAGTCGCCAGGCCATTGGCGATCATATCGTCACCACACCTCAGCGAATGCTCGAACCTGAACGAGGTACGACCCACATGAGTCACTCGTGAACTGACTTGCACTGTGCCCGGGTAAAACAGCTCTTTTTTATAATCGATCTCTACACGTACCACCACCACAGTGGCCGGTTTCATGCTTTCAGCAAGCTCCGGCCTGGCGAGCACTTCGATGCGGCCTGATTCAAAGAAACTGGCCATCATCGCGTTATTGATATGCCCTTGCTGATCTGTGTCAGCATTTCGCAATTTTTCTTCGGTCAGAAAAACACGAGGCTCGAGTTTGGGATTCTGTGTCTTTGGCATGGAGTTTCCTGTATGGAGCCTGAGGAACAGGGCTTAGGCCTGGGCGATGAGTTCTGCAGCCATTTCTCTTAGAACCCGCTTCTGAATCTTGTTGCCGTTGGGTCCATCCACGCTGGGGAAGTGCTCGACTGTCTGGATGCGTTCAGGTAGCTTGAAAGCGGCCATCTCGCTTTTGCAATAGGCCATCAACTCGCTCTCAACCGCTGCGGCCGCGGCCGGCTCCTGAATCACAAAGGCAACCGCAACATCGGCCTGACCTGGTCTCGTCACCCCAACAACCTGGGCACCAGAAACAGCGGGATGTTGCATCAGAACAAGTTCTATTTCAGCAGGGTTCACCAGGTAGCCACGCAACCGCAAGCCATCGCCCAGCCGGGCCAGGTATACAAAACCATCACCTTCGGCCCTGGCCATATCGCCGGTACGAAACCAACCGTCGTCTGTGAAGGCATTGGCGCTCGCCTCGGGATTGTTCAGATATTCAGCAAACACATTCGGGCCTCGAATCTGCAATTCTCCAGCGTCACCGGCCTGCACCAAACCGCCAGTCTCGGGATCGCAGATCCGAAAGCGCATCAATGGGTCGATTGGCACACCGCCGGACCGGGCGCGCTCCTTTGGCGAGCCATCAAACGGCCAGAACGAAATAAGTGAGAATACTTCTGAAGAACCGTAGGTTCCGGACGACTTAATCCCGTATTTATCGGCTTCCTCGGTGACCTCGAGACTCAAACCGATGAAATCTGCCTGGGCGATTCGACGCCACGACTTGAACTGGCAGCCACCGACGGCCAGAATAGGATCGAACATTGAGTCGGACCCGATCACATGCGTAATGCCCCGTTGATCGATCATTGCTGCCGCCTCGTCGGCCCGGTAAATCAGCATCAAATCGCAAGCGGCGCCGCCGGCCAGGGCGGCAAGAGCGGCAACCAAACCAAACACACCGTAAAAAGGCAGCGATGCCAACAACCTGTCGCCGGGTTCAAACTGAAACGCTGTCGCAACCAGGCTGGCGTGGCGTGCTATTCCGGCATGGTCATGAGCAGCCAGTTTCGGGAAACCGGTAGTACCGGAGGTACTAAAACAGCAAAGCAGATCATCAGGCGACGATTCGTTTTCTGAATCAGCCGCCAGAACGCCGGTATCGGAAACAGTCGGCAGCCAGTCACGCAGATCGTCGAGCGGCACCACTAACTCCAGATCAGGAAGCACTGCCGCCAGCTTATCTGCCGTATCGGAAAACGCCTGTCCCAGAAACGACTCGGGACACACCAGTATTTTCGCCCGCGATACCCGCAGCGCATGTTCGACTTCAGGTGGTTTGTAGCGGGTACTAATCGGCACAACGAGGACGCCGACCGAAGACGCAGCAAACAGCAGTTGTAGCCATGCCGGAACATTCGGCAACCACACCGCCAATACATCGCCCCGGCGTAAGCCAAGCGATTTCAGATAGTGCGCGGTTTGCCGGGAGACGTTGCGTAATTGCTCGCGAGACCACGCGCGGTCGCCATCGACAATGGCGGGTAAGTCATCGGACCCATCAAGTAAGGCGAATAGATTTCCAGAGGATTGTTCCATTGCCTCAGTTTACCCTGCGAACCGTTTCGTCCCATCGGCACGCTGGTGAGTCTGGCACCTCCGGTCAGTCACAACGCGCCGACATGCCGCCGTCAACGACAATCTCTGTCCCTGTGATAAACCGCGCTTCGTCCGAGGCCAGAAACAGCGCGGCATTGGCGGTATCCCGACCATCACCCATGAAACCCAACGGTATGCGCGCAAGTCGGGTTTTCAACAAGGCCTCGACATCGCCCCCAGCCCTCTGACCGGCCAGACGTGCCTCAACCATCGGGGTATGCAATTGTCCGGGAACAACCGTATTGACCCGTACCCCACGTTCAGCGTATTCAACCGCCACCACCCTGGAAAACTGAATGACGCCGGCTTTGGTCGCGGCATAAGCGCATTGCGCCGAGCCCGTCCAGCGCAATCCTGAAGTCGATGAGGTATTGACAATGGCACCGCCCCCTTGCCCAACCATGAGCGGTAACACATGACGGCAGCTCAGATAGACACTGGTCAGATTAAGCTCCACCTGCGCGTGCCAGGCGTCCGGGTCAAGGTCAACCGGACCGCCTTTCGCTGAACCGCCGACATTGTTGACAAGAATATCAACCCGGCCAAACTCACGGGAACAAGTCTCGACCATCCGGACAACCTCATCTTCCCGGGTGACATCGCAGACAAACGGTACGGCATTGGCGCCAATCTGGCTGAGTTGGTCAAGTGTTTCATTGAGAGCCTCTCGATCTCGATCCACCACCAACACCTGCGCGCCCTCTTGCGCAAACCGGACTGCGGTTGCGCGGCCGTTTCCCCAACCAGGACCGACGCAGCCAGCACCGGTGAGAATCGCGGTTTTGCCTTTCAGTCGCAGCGTCATTGATTCACTCCAGCTCGTCAAATTGATAAAACGCCTGTGGGTTGTCTACCAACAAGGCCTGCCGGAGTTCCGGCGTCGGGGCAAACAGCGGAATCAGATCGACTATCTCACCGTCGTCTGGCGGCGCGGCCCTAAAGTTGGGGTGTGGCCAGTCAGTTCCCCAGAGCACCCGAGTCGGACAGGCGGCCACCAGCGCGCGTGCGACTGGCAGCGCGTCATGCCACGGCGGATCACGCCGGGAAGCCCGCTCAAGCGCACTGACTTTGACCCAGATATTCGGCTGTTCATGGAGTCGAAGCAATTCGTCGAATGCCTGTTCGGCCCCGGTCTCACCCACTTCGATGCGGGCCATATGATCAATGACGACCGGCACTGGCATTGCCGCAAGACTGGGCGCCATCGAGGCTAGCAATGAACTCTCAAGATGAATCTGCAAATGCCAGCCGAGCCGGACCAGACGTTTACCAAGACGGCTCAGCACTTTGTCGGTCGGCCCACCGGCGAGATGGGCCATGTAGTTGAAGCGCAGACCGCGAAATCCCTGATCATGCAAACGGTCAAGGGTATTGTCGTCAACCTCGGCGGGACATAAGCCGATGCCTAAATAGCGTCCCGCCCGCGCCTGTATAGCATCGGCAACCGCCGAGTTGTCGTAACCGTGACAGCCGGACTGAACAATCACGCAACGCCTGATTCCCAGACGGTCGTGAAGCGCAAACAGCGTCTCCTTGTCTGCCTCTGGCGGACGAAAGCGAGCGTCTGCAGCATAGGGGAAACGGTCAGTCGGGCCGAACACATGGCAATGCGCATCACAAGCACCCGCCGGCATCAGGAACTTCGGTTTGCGCGGCGCCGGATGATAGGTAGACGCTTGTTCACTCATGCCAGTTCAGCCGGCCCGTTGGAATCCACTTCAAATGCATTGATCGTCATCGAAATCAGCCCGTAATACCCCAGCACACCGACCAGATCGACCAGCGAATCCCTTCCGAGCACAGCAAGCGCATGCCGATAAGTCTGACTATCCACCCGGCGGGTATTAAGTAAGACACTGGCAAACTCATAAACGACACGCTCATCATCGGCTTCAATGACCGGCTTGCTACCGACTCGGATCGATTCAACAATTTGCGGACTGAGACCGGCTTCCAGCGCGATTTTGCGGTGCGCCTGCCACTCGTATTCAGAGCTCCAGTGCCGAGCAGTCACCAAAATGGCAAGCTCCGACAACCGTGCAGGCAAACTGCTGTCATAGCGACAGTACTGGCCCAGGCTCTGAGCCCGTTCGGCCAGTTGTGACCGCCACAGCCAGATACCCAGAGGGCCGCGAACCCCTTTGCGAGGCCCCGAAGCGATCGCGTCATAAACGATTCGTTGATGCTCATTCATTGCATCGGTATCTGGGGGAAGGAGTCGGGCCATTGGGGGTTCCATTAATCGCTGAAGCGTCAGGCCGCTGTACCGGCTACCGCTGCTTCGTGTTCGGTGAACCGTTCGAGCCAGTCGACCAGAACGGGATAATCCGTGCGCCAGCTAACCGGCTGACGCCAGTCAAGGTAACCGAGTGCGCAGGCAAGCGCAATCGAGGACAAGTCGGTATGGCGACTCGGTGGTGGCGCAGCGCTCAGCGCTGTCAATGCGCGGAACACTTTGTCACGCTGATGGTCTATCCAGCGCTGCGAGGCCTGTTCGACTGAACGAAACCGTCCTTCATAGACCAGCAGCAAGGCCGCGTCAGTCAGGCCGTCACTGAGCGCCGCTCGGGTTAACACCCGAAATCTGTCCGGGGTTCCCACCGGAACCAGAGGCGCCCGTGACGAGATTGCATCCAGGTATTCAACGATAACCCGGCTATCAAACAGCACCTGCCCATCAGGAAGCAAAAGACAGGGGATTTTTCCCAGTGGATTCTGTTCACGCAGCGAGTCCCGCTCATTCAGGGTGTCGGCCGGCTCTACACTGACAGAGTCGGCAAGCTTATGTATCTGAACCGCCATCCGCACCTTGCGACCGTATGGCGAAGTAAGCGTACTGCGCAGGACAAGCTTTTCCGGTCTCTCAATCAGTCCACTCATTTCATGGTTCCTGGCAGAAACAAAGCGATATCCGGCACCACGCACAACAAGGCCAGCATTACGAAAGCAGCGACGATATAGGGAATGAGCCCGCTGAAAACATCTTCCAGTTCGACCCGCCCCGCGGAAACCGACTGAACGACAAAACAGTTAATACCAACCGGCGGTGTCACCGCGCCGACTTCGACCAGCAAGACCACAAAAACGCCGAACCAGATTGGATCGAAGCCGAGTTTCATCATTACCGGGTGGGTAATCGGCAAAGTAATGGCCAGCAAGGCAGGCGCGTCCATCAACATGCCGAGAAACAGATAGATGAACACAATCAGCAACACCACCACCCAGCGATTAACGTCGAGCCCGATCAGAAACCCACCAAGCGCATTGGCCACGCCACTAAGCGCCAGGAATTTCGAAAAGACCAGCGCACAGATAATGATGCCGAAGATCATTGCCGATACCCGCACCGTATCAAGTAAGGTCTCGACAAGCGCAACTTGACGTAGCCCGCGCTGCCGAATAATTGCCAGCAAGAACGTCAATGCCGCGCCCAGTCCACCCGCCTCCGTAGGCGTGAATATCCCCAGATAGAGCGCTCCAATAATACTGACTACCACCAGCAACAACGGCCCGGCCAGTCTGAGCGAGTAGAACTTCTCAGCCAGGGTTGCCTCGACATGCTGTAACGGTGCCAGTTCCGGATTGCGCCTTACCGTCACCCAGGTGGCAACACACAACATCGCGGCAAACAGAAATCCGGGCACCACACCAGCAATCAACAAAGCACCGATACTGGAATCGGTCAGAATGCCATAGACAACGACCAGTGCGCTGGGTGGAATCATCACGGCCAGTGTGCCTGCAATAGCGATCGACGCTGAGGCAAGCCGTTTATCATAGCCACGATCCAGCATCTCTGGTAAGGCCAGACGGGTAAAAACTGTCGCAGTGCCGACGCTCGAGCCGGACGCGGCGCCGAATGCTGCTGCGCCCATTGTGGTCGCAATAGCCAGGCCGCCGCGCAGCCCACCCAGCCATTTCACACTGGCTTCGAACATGTCCTCGCCAAGGCCGGCTCTCATTGCAAAGAAGCCCATCAGCAGAAACAAGGGAATGACACTGAAGTGGAAGGAATGCGTCGTGTCAAAGAACACAGTGCCCAGTAGAGTCCCGGCACCATGAACACCAACCAGTGAGGCCAACCCGACTGCGCCGACCAGACCCAGCGCAACCATGACGTTTACGCCCGCCAGAATCGCAGCGAAAAGCGATACCGTCCCGATAAATCCGATCATCAAACCGCTCATAACCGGCCTCCTGCGTCAATTGATACTTCTTCGGGTAACGGCTCTTTCCGTCCTGGTTCAATACCGCAAGCGATCGCCGCAGCATCAAGCAGGAACTGCACTGCCAACAGGAGTATTCCAAAGAAGACCACAAATTTGATGGGGTAAATTGGAAATTGAATCGCCCCCCATTCCTGTTCACCCAAGGCCAGAGACTTCATCGCGAATTGCCATGTAGCACTACTACACCAGGCGAAGAAGGCAAATCCCAACAGCATCGCAGCCAGTCCAAGCAGCTTGCGCACGCGAGGTCGCAGTCGTTTGACTAACAAGGTGACATGGATATGCCCTCCCTCATACTGGGTCAGCGCAAGTGAGAGGAAGATCAACACACAAAGCATTGCCTCGGTAATCTCAAGAGCGCCAGTAACAGGCACGTTGATGGCATAACGCAGCACCGCATTCGCGACAACCAGCAACATCATCGCAAACGTCACGAACCCGGCGAGCACACCGCACCAACGCAACAAGACCGCGAACGCAGCTCGGATCCGCCCGAGCTGCAAAGCTATAGAAATCATCGGAAAGTCGGTCAAAAGGCGAGCTTGGAGGCAATCTGATCGGCGGGCACGCCAGCGGCATTCGCCCGCTCTAACCATTGAGCACGCACCTTCTGCACTCTTTCGTCGCTGATCAATCCGGCAACCTCTTCGGCCGCAAACGGGGTGACGGTGACACCCAATGTCGCCCAGGACTTCCTGACGCTTGCACGGTCGTTCTCAAGCATCGTGTTATAGACATCAATGTATTCAGCGCCGATCTGATCCACCACCTGACGGGTTTTCTGATCCATGCCTTTATAGGCATCCAGATTCATCGCAATCAGGTGGCCAAATGAAGCGCCCAGCGGAAATTCAACATAATGCTTGGCCACTTCGTCGTACTTCCAGCCACGCGCCAGCGCCGGACCGATCGGCGTGCAATCAAGGATATTTCTCTCCAGCGCCTCATACGCCTCTGAGGTGCTGATTGAAACCGGGGTTGCTCCCATTGCCTGAACAAGCGCCGGATAAGCGAAACCATAGGTACGAATGCGTAAACCCTTGAGATCTGCAAGTGATTTGACTGGTTTCGTGCATAAGAGGCCATAACTCTCCAGCGGACGGAAGCCAACGGCCTTAATATTGCTGCGCGCCAGTTCCGCCTCGAATTGCGGATATTTCTCATGCCAGGCGTGCATCAACTTGCCCACTTGTAGCGTGGAATTTGGCTGCGGGATAAAGAATCCGACAGCATTGTTCAATGGAAATTGATCAGGAAAATACGGCGTTATGACATCACCAAAAGCACCGACACCGGCAGCAAGCGCATCAGGAATTTCTTTCGTCTTTGCAACGCTGCCGCCCCAGAACATCTGAATCTTGTGAGCGCCGCCGGTTCGTTTGGCGAACTCCTCTACAAACCATTCGGTTGACCTGACTTGCGCATCCGCTGCCCCTTGCGGCTTGAACGTAATCCATTTGTAGGTCTCGGCATGGGCTGCCTGACTGGCAATAGCCAATACGAGACCTGCGGCGACCCGCAGAGCCGATGACTTCAGAATTGCTTGCATTACTGTCTCCTTGAACTCGTTTAGATTTTTGGTGCGAGTGCATGGTAGACAGAGCCCGGTCATGCCACAAATACTAACGAAGCATATTGACCATGCCGGTTAAGCATGACTGAAGAGGGCTTGCACCTTTGGCAACGCCAGCTTAGCGCCAGACTCCCTGCTGAATCAGCCCCTCTGCGATCGAGCGAATTTCGGCCACCACTATAGCGACCGCTTTTCGCTGAAGCTGGTCTTTCCGGGTTGCCAGACAAAGCGTCCAGTCGATTCGCGGGTCACGGATAGGGACCGCTTCAAGGGTCTCTTGTTCCACCTCGGTCGTCACGCCACCGAAGGTCAGAATCGAGTACCCATGGCCGAATCGGACCAGGGCTTTCAACAACCAGACGCCGTCAGAGCGTTGAACTTCGTTAAGCTCGATCCCGTGGCGACCCGCATAACTGTCGATTAAAACGCGAAGATAGTTCGACCTACCGGGCAAGATCAATGGCAACCGGGCAGCCTCGGAGAAAGCGTAACCATTGGCATTAAGCGTGCCACGTTTGCCGATTACCCAGAGCTGCTCAACCAGCAATGGATAAATCGCAAACTCATCCCGCGGTTCGGGGTCGTGCATAACGGCCACGCCGATTTCATTGTTGGCCAGTTGGCGTTCCAGCACATTGCTGAAACCCTCTCTGAACCTGAGTTCAATTTTCGGGTATTCGCTTCGGAGTTTGGCCAACAGCATCGGAGCAATCAGTTCGCCAGGCGTGGGCGGCATTCCGACCGTCACGACGCCCTGCGCGCCGCCGCCGGGATCCGCAAGATCATGATGGGTCTGTTGGATCTGATTAAGTATCGTATAGGCGCGCTCAAGAAGCATCGCACCGGCAGTTGTCAGCTCAATACCGCGCGACGAGCGATGCATCAGGCTGACACCAAGCTCAGACTCGAGACGCTGAATCTGTCGTGACAACGCTGGCTGAGCAATGCTTAGTCGGGCAGAAGCCCGGGTGATACTTTTTTCTTCAGCAACACAAACAAAATACCGTAGGGACCGGAGGTCCGGCTGCCAGTCTCTGGCCATCGTTGACTGCCTGCTCGGGATATCAAAGAGTCACGAGTATAGACAGTCAGCCTAATCTCGCCCCGACCTGCTCCATCGCCCGAATGGTCTTGACCAGTTGAACAGTACTGATTGGCTTAATCAATACGCCATCAAAAACAGTCCTGGCCCTGGCCATTTCGTCGTCGGTTATCCCGGCGGTGAGTAACAACAACGTTGGCGTCAGATTGGAGCCGGCGCAGCGTTCCCTGATGAGTATTGCCAGGTCCGTACCATTGCATTCCGGCATCCGATAGTCGGTTACGACCGCCTGGTAGTTCTTTTGCTCGCAGAGTGCAAGCGCCTCTGTCTGGTCTTCTGCCTGGTCTACCGTGTATCCAGATTCAGCCAATAGGGACGCGGTCATCACTCGGGCGAGGCGGTTGTCGTCCACGATCAGGATGGGTCGCGACTCGTCCGGTTCGGCCGCCGGTTGCCCACTGGCGCGCGCGCCTGGCGCCGAATCTCCCTCTATCGCCTCAGGTAGTTCGTTTTCAACATCAGGCGCAGTGGCGACAAGCATTGGCAGCACCAGTTCAAAGGTTGTACCGGTTGCCAGCTTGGACCGCGCTGTAATCCGCCCGCCCATCAGAAAACTAAGCCGCTCGCACAGGGTCAGGTCGAGACCGCTGCGAATTCGACCGCCCGAAGCAACGGCTGCAAACGGTTCAAAGATGCGCTCCAGTTGATCTGGGGGCACGCCAATACCGGAATCCTGAATCAGAAACTTCAGGCGGATGCCCTGCTCTCGAGAATTGCGTGGAAATTGCCCTCCACCGTCTCCCGCAGGTTGGCCTCTCAAGTACCCGTCAACTTGTACGGCGATCCGCACAAACCCGTCGTCGGTGTGCCTCAAACCGTTTGCCAGCAGATTGCTCAACACCTGCTCCAGGCGCATCGGATCACAGCGAACAAAAGTGGGGACCGCTTGCTCGACTTCACAGACGAAACTAAGTCTTTTACGCGCCGCACATGCTTCGAACTTTGAGGTCACCTTACTTAGCAAAGCTCTGATTTCAATACTGCGCTCTTCAAGTGCTAATTCATGCGCTTCAATCCGGTTCAGATCAAGCAGATTGTTAATCTGCCCGGCCAGTCCCTGTGCGGCATTATGAGTAAGCCCCAGAAGCTCGACTTGCTCCTGGTTAAGCCCGGTACGTTTGAGCGACTCGATACCAAGCAAGAGGTTTTGTATGGGCGATCTGAGTTCGTGGCCCGCCCTGGCTATAAAATCGTCCTTGGATAACAATGATTCGTTGAGCGCATTATTGATAGACCGCTCACTCGTCTGGTCGTACATATAGCCGCTCCAGACCGCCGACCCCTCTTCGTCTGTATGCACCGAGGCTTCGGCAAAAACCCAGCCCCATTCCTCATTCGGAAAGCGATAGCGAAACGTCGACCGGATCGGGTTTCCCGTCACCAGCGAACTATCGACTGTTTTCCTGACAGCTTCCGCGTCATCCGGATGAACAAACTCAAAAAATCGAGACCGCTTTGACGAAGGGAGTTGCACGGCGACTCGCACCATCTTGCGAGCCATCTTATTCATGAATGTGCGGACAATACGATTGTCCGGCGTTCTCTTGAACTGAAATACCGCGGTCGGCAAATTTTCTGTCATTGTGACCAGAAGCTGCTCGGCCTGCATTCGAGATTTGTTTTCTGCGACTAAGCGGCGATTCCAGAAAATGCCAACAACCACCAGCGCCGCAAGAGCTATCAGTACGATCAGTCCAATAATCTGATAATCGTGAACGCCCTGATGAAGAGGACTCGGGGTGGCGGCTTGCGAGAGATCGGCAAAACCAAGCGTTACAGCAGCACAGGCCAACACTGCAAACACTGCAAACGCTCGACGCGCGCAGCCAGAGAAGTTAAACCGAACCAGGCGGGTTCGACTTACTGGGTTCATCAAGTCGCCTCTTCTGTATATCCCCTGTTTGGGGACAAAGTCACCCCACGGGCACAGCTACAACTCAAGTGGACGCCGGCTGAAGAGTCGCCGGATTCGCCATTCATCTCGTCCTGTCAGACCTTACGAGTAGGAACATACCGCAAGTGCGTCGAAAATTCAGGAATAACAGCGCCGGCTGCAGGCGCTCGAGACCATCCGGGCCGGACTCGCCCTTGTCCCTGCTTAGTTTAGGGGAAGAAGTTGGCAGAAACGACCAGAGACAAGCGGGCTAACGTCAAACTGATTGACAGTCTCATCCAGCGTGATTCAGGAGCCGGGCTGGGCCAGCTTGTCAGTCGCATCGGCCAAATCGGTTGCGGCAACAGGTGACACCGCCGGACGGATATTGTGGTTCCGTGCGAGCAACACATACAACGACGGCACAACGAACAGGGTAAACAAGGTGCCAATCGCCATACCACCAACCAACACCAGGCCGATTGAGTTACGGGCTGCGGCGCCAGCGCCGGTGACCAGAACCAACGGGAAATGACCGGCAATCGTCGCCACCGAGGTCATCAGCACCGGTCGCAGCCGGGTCTCTGACGCACGCTGAATAGCGTCGAGCTTGCTGAGTCCGGACTCCTGAAGCTTGTTGGCGAATTCGACGATCAGGATCCCGTTCTTGGCAATCAGTCCAACCAGGGTGACCAGCCCGACCTCCGCATAAATATTCATCGTGGTCGTCCAGCCGCTTGTCCATGAAGGCGTATTGGGATCAGGCATCTTGAGAACCGTAAACACCATCGCGCCGAACACGGCCAAAGGAACCGATCCGGCAAGAATGACTAATGGGTCTCGGAACGAATTGAATTGCACCGCCAGCGTCAGGAAAATAAGCAGAATGGCCAATGAGAACGCCGGCAAAAACTTGTTCCCCTCGGTTCTTAACTGACGAGACTCTCCTGTGTAGTCGGTTCCGTAGCCAGGAGGCAGAATCTCGGCGGCCGTTTTCTCCAGAAAACCGAGTGCTTCATCAAGCGTGCGGGCGCTCATACCGGATAACTTGACCGCGTTAAGCTGTTGAAACCGGTTCAGGGAACGCGGCACCACGGAATGCTCAATGGTGGCAACCGCCGACAACGGGATCATGCGGCTGTCTGGCGTACGAATATGAATGGCATTCAGTTGCTCGCTTGTCAGTCGGTCCCGGCGCTGAAGCTGCGGAATGACTTTATAGCTACGACCATCCATGTTGAATCGATTGACGAAATTGCCGCCCATCGCAACCGCAAGGTCAGCACCAATCTGCTGGAGATCCAGGCCGAGGGCCGCCACTTTGTCACGGTCAATCCTGATGTTCGACTGAGGCAAGTCAAACTTCATGTCAATAATGGGCGGAAAGAAAAACAAGCCGCTCTGAGCTGCTTTACCCTGAATTTTCTTGGCGAACTCCAGCAACTGCTCGGAACTGCCAGTCGATGTAATCACGAACTCGACTGGAAAATTGCTGCCGCCAGGCAGCGCCGACGGCATAGTCACGAACATTTGAATGCCCGGCACGCTGGTCAGCATGGCCTGCACTTCCGGCAGAATCTGAGCGACTGTCCGGTCGCGCTGATCCCAGGGCTTGACCACCAGCCCGCTAAAACCATCTGCACCAATCGTTGCGCCAACTGACGGGGGAAACAGGAACTGAAAGGTTAGATCGACTTCCGGGGTCTGCAACATAGCTTGTTCGGTTGCATTGGCAAAAACGGCATTCTGATCGGCGGTAGCGTTAGCCGCAGTATTCATGATGCCGAAAATGACGCTTTGGTCTTCGGTCGGCGCCAGTTCCTTGGGAGAGAACATATACATCGGAACAGTGCACAGACTCACCACAATCCAGACCAGATAGACAGCGGGTCGTGCCCCGAGCGTACCGGCCAGCCAACGACCATAAACAGCCTTGATTGCATCAAAGGTGCGATTGATAAATCCGACAATTCCAGCGCCATCCGCATCTGAAGCTCTCAGCAGATTCGCCGACATAACCGGCGACAAGGTCAGTGCCACCAGACCCGAGATGGCAACCGCACCCGCCAGGGTAAATGCAAACTCCCGGAATAAGGCCCCGGTTAATCCCCCCTGCATGCCGATCGGAACATAAACAGCAACCAGGGTTGCCGTCATGGCAACAACCGGGCCGATCAGCTCTCGCGCGCCCAACATGGCGGCCTCTCGCGGAGACTTGCCTTCGCGTAGATGACGCTCGACGTTTTCAACAACGACAATCGCATCGTCTACAACCAGCCCTACCGACAAAACAATTGCCAGTAATGTCAGCAGGTTCAAGGTAAACCCGAACATCTGCATCAAGAAGATACTGCCAATCAATGAAACCGGAATGGCCATGACGGGCACCAAGACCGATCGGGCAGACCCCAGGAACAGGAAGATCACCACAATGACAATCAGCAAGGTTTCACTGAGCGTGAAAACGACCTCATCAATCGCATTGCTCACGTACGCGGAAGCATCGTAGCCAATGCTGGCTTCCAATCCGGACGGCAAGTCACGCTGGAGCTTGCCCAGCTCCTCACGGACGAGACTAATCACATCAACTACATTGGCATTGGGTTGCGGAAAGACCCCAATGAAAACAGCAGTCTGGCCCGAATACCGCACCACAGTGTCGTAGTCTTCTGCACCCAGCTCGACGTCAGCAATGTCTTCCAGCCGAACGATCGCTCCGTCGGACTGATAAACCACCAGACGCCGGAACTCTTCCACACTCTTGAGGTCAGTATCGGCCGTCAGACTGGTACTGACCAGAGAGCCTTTGGTAGAACCGACAGCAGCCAGATAATTGTTGGCAGCCAAAGCCTGGCGAACCTGGGAAGGCGTGATTGCCAGCGCTGCCATACGCTCCGGCTTTAGCCAGATACGCATGGCGAAAGTGCGCGCGCCGAAAATTTCGATCCGTTGAACGCCGGTCACGGACCCCAGTCGTGGCTGTACGACCCGTGCGAGGTAATCTGTAATTTCCTGTTGCGACAGGATATCGGACGAAAAACTCAGGTAGGCCGCTGCAAACTCTGAGTCAGCCGATTGCACGCTGATTGCCGGCACTTGCGCCTCGGCGGGCAAATCATTGCGAACCTGATTGACCTTGGAGGTTATGTCGGCCAGCGCTTTGGTCGAGTCAACATTCAGCTTGAGCCGGGCATTAATGATCGAGACGCCTTGCAGGCTTTTGGACTCGACATAGTCGATCCCCTCGGCCGAGCCGATTGCACGCTCCAGTGGCGTCGTGACGAATCCGCGCACCAGATCTGCGCTGGCGCCGACATAGGCGGTGGACACCTGCACGCTGGCGTTTTCGCTCAACGGGTATTGACGCACGCTCAATGACTGCCAGGCCTGAATACCGGCAATCACCACAATCAGGTTAACGACAATCGCCAACACCGGCCGGCGGATAAATAAGTCGGTGAAGTTCTTCATGCAGGAATGTCTCGCGTGCAGGGCCGCCGGGCCGGCGTCAGGAATTTGAAGGCTTGGGGTTAAGCTCTAATTTCGGCGCGAGCGTATTGTCGATCTTCACCGCCATGCCGGCACGCAACTTGAACGCACCGCTGGTGACAATCTGATCGCCCTCTTTCAGGCCATCAAGCACTTGAACAAAATCGCCCCGCGACTGCCCCAGTCGCACAAACTGCTGGCGCAGGCTCAGACCGGGCACGCCGTCCTGACCATCTTTGGTTTGGGCTTGTTCAATCACGAAAACCGAATTGCCATAGGGGGCATACAAAATCGCGCTGGCAGCAATGGCCAGCACCGGCAATTGCTCGTCCTTCAATACCTCAAGCTGGACAAACATGCCGGCGTTCAGTTTGCCATCAGGATTGGCAACCTGTGCCTGAACCCGCGCGTTTCGGGTCAGAGGATCAACTTCCGGGCTGATCGCATTAATGCGGCCTTCAAACTGCTTGCCCGGGACCGCATCGGAACGGAGCTGCACCGACATCCCCACTGCCAACTGGCCAAGCTGTTGCTGCGGCAAGGAGAAGTTGGCGTAGATCGGATCGAGCGTCTGTAGTGACACAATCGGGTCACCCGACTTCAGGACTTCGCCGATATTCACCTGGCGCAAACCAAGCCGCCCGGCGAACGGCGCCCGGATCGTTTTCAGGGAGAGTGTTGATTTCGCGATCTGGACTTGCGCAGCCGCCTCCCGTGCCAGAGCCCTGGCCGTGTCTATCTCTGCTTTTGAGACAAGCCGTTGCTTGCCAAGCTCCCGCGATCTCGCAAGGTTGGCGTTAGCCAGCCCGGCGGCGGCCTCAGCAGAGCGCAGTTGCGCCGCCTCTGTTGTTGTATCGAGTTGCAACAAGGGATCACCGGCCTGCACTTCGGCGCCGGATTCGAATTGAATCGTCTTGACCCGCCCGCCAACTTCGGCCGAGACGGTAACCCCTTGAACTGCAGCCAGCGTACCAACTGCAGGCATCGACTGCCGCCATGAGTCCCGGGTGGTGGTCATCGCAGTGACAACTTCCGGTGGCGGCTTCATATTGGCTGCCGCCTCGCCCATCGCCTGAAACTGGCCCAGTTTTGCGTAGACAATGCTGCCGACGACCAGAATCACGCCAACCAGCGCAATCAGTACTTTTTTCCACATGGGTCTTTGATCACAGTAGGAGGACCGTGAATTGTAGGCCGTTTGGTGTTCGCTGGTAAGAGCTCCGGCCCGACCTGCCCTTTATTTATTCCGCAGGCTTGTCAGTCGTTTCGACAGTCTGCTCGGCAGTTTCATCGGGAACCGATGCATTGGCGGCAGCTTTCTTCAGCTTTTTTTCTTCCTTCTTCTTTTGTTTGGCCAAGTCACGCTGACGTTTGGCGAATGCATAGTTGGGTTTTGCCATAGGGCGATCCTCCTGATTTGTAGTGAGCTCGCCTCATAGGGTAGTGCATTTCTGAGACCCGGCCGGTTGATTGATCAATCAATCAGGCGCCCCGGGGCCCGCAGGCGGCGAACCAGCGTCTGAGTGCGGTCTGACGGATATGGGGTGAGCAGACTGACCAGCACAATCAGCGCGAAGCCCACTGGCACACCGAAAATACCGGCCGAAATCGGTTCGATTTCCCACCACAATGAATCAACCGGAACAGACTGCGGTACCTGCCAGATCACCTCCCGCAGCCACGGCTGCGAGATGCTCATGTAGTAGAAAGTGACCCCCAATCCACCCAGCATACCGGTCACTGCCCCCAGCCCGGTCGCCCGTTTCCAGAAAATGCCCAGAACCAGTGCCGGGAAGAACCCGGCGGCCGCGAACGAGAAGGCAGCGGCCACCAGGAACAGAATGGCTGCCGGGCGCTGCGCCGCGACCAGAGCGGCCAGCAATGCAATGAACAACAGCAACACCTTGGACAACATAACGCGGCGTCCGGGCGACGCCTTTGGATTCATGATGCGGTAATACAGATCATGACTGAGCGCATTACTGATGGTCAGCAGCAAGCCATCAGCCGTCGACAAGGCGGCCGCCAGCCCGCCGGCCGCGACAAGACCGGAGACCACATACGGCAAGCCGGCGATTTCCGGTGCTGCCAAAACGATAATGTCTGCGCCAATGACCAGTTCGGCTCGTTGCACGATACCGTCCAGATTCACGTCCTCGAGTGCCAGCAGCGTATTGTCGACCAGTTGCCATTGACGTACCCAGGCTGGCAGGTCCGAGAATGACGATCCAACCAGGTCGGACAAAACGGTAAACTTGACGAGAACAGCCAATGCGGGCGCTGTCACATAAAGCAGGAAAATGAATCCCAACGACCAGGCTGCCGAGTTACGCGCGGCGCGAACCGAAGGGGTTGTGTAGTAACGAACCAGGATGTGAGGTAACGCCGCCGTCCCGATCGTCAGGCAGAAGACCAGCGCCAGAAAGTTCCGGCGGGCGGCATCGCGCTGCTCTTGCTCGACACCTGGAAATGGTTCGCCGTGGCGCACTAAGGGCTCGCCGCGCTCCTTGAGCAGAAGCTCGCGCTCCCAGAGGTTGACTGCCGATGCCATGTCCGGGGGGAACTTCAGCAACTGATCGCGCGCGGCCTGTAATTTATCGGCCGGCGCCAGGCTGTCATTCAGTTCAACGATCTGGTTGGCCAGCCGGGCACGTTCTTCCAGAAAGCCTTTTTCAGGGTCTTGCAAGCGTTGCTCGGCTATTTCCGCACGCTGACGGAAGATTCGACGGACGTCGTTTTCAGTCTGGTCTTTGAGCAATGCCTCTTCGAGCTGAGTGACTTTTTTGAGCTGCTCGCCATAGGCGAACTGCGGCACATAGTTACCGGTTTGAATGACTGACAACCAGACCACTGGCACCATGTACGCGATGATTAGCACGATATATTGGGCGACCTGTGTCCAGGTAATTGCCCGCATGCCACCAAGAAACGAACAAACCAATATGCCGCCAAGCCCCAAGAAAATACCAATTTGGAATTCCACGCCAGTCAAGCGCGAAGTGATCAGACCAATGCCGTAGATCTGGGCAACCACATAAGTGAATGAACACAGCATGGTGATGGCCACGCCGATCAGACGGGGAATATGCCCACCGTAACGGGCGCCAAGAAAATCCGGAATTGTGTATTGCCCAAATGATCTCAAATAGGGTGCCAACAACAGTGCAACGAGGACATAGCCGCCTGTCCAGCCCATGACAAACGCCAGCCCGCTATACCCGCTTGCGTACAAGCCACCGGCCAGGCTGATAAACGAAGCGGCCGACATCCAGTCTGCCGCTGTCGCCATGCCGTTGAACATGGCGGGCACCCGGCGACCGGCAACATAAAACTCGTTCGGGTCACTGGTTCGGCTCAGAATCCCGATGGCCGCGTAAAACACAACCGTGACCCCCAGGAAGGTATAGCCAATGGTGCTGCGCTTCATACCCTGTTGCTCAAGCCAGGCCAGGAGAAGGACGAAACTGATAAAGCCAGCCGTATAGATCAGATAGGCCCGGCGGAGCTGACCGGCAAGCGGATTGGGTATTCCGCTCATGGTTCGTTCTCCATCTCCGACTGCGGCAGCACGGTATCCTGATACGCGGTGTCAAGCCGGTTCATCAAAAAAGCGAAGAGCACCGTAATGAACAGATAGACAATCAGCGCTCCCTGGGCGCCTACCCAGTAGGCGAACGGCCAGCCCATGAAGTCCAGGCTACTCAGCTCCCGGGCATAAAATGCGATACCGAAGGTCACGCCGACCCAAACCAACAGAAAGAAGCTGACAATCAGCCGGTTGCGGCGCCAATACCGGGCTGCGCGAATCTCGCGGTCATTCATGGGCACCGCCAGACCACCAGACTTTTGCCAGGACCAACGCGATCCAGAGCCATAACATCAGAAAGAAACTTACGACCGGCAGGTGCCGATTCAGGATCAGCCGGGGGCTCAGTTTGCGCGCCACCGTGTCAATCGGCATGGTCGCCGCCTGAAGGACCCGGTGCACCGGATTTTCCTCGTGCCGGCCCAGACTCATTGCAAATACCAGCGAACGGGCCAGAATCAGCAGCAAGGCCAACTCAGCCCCTGCCTTGAGCACAATTATCAAGGTTAACAACCGCCCCTCCCCGGCATCAGAATCTGGCTGACTCTATCATGCTGACAACAGCTATCCGCGTTGAACCGGACCAGATTAGGTAACATTGAGGACTTCGCTAAACGCTAGCCTGCGGGCTATCCCCCTGGAGCCACTATGACCCAAATACATGCCGACGACCTGATCGAATCCGTTGCCGCGGGCTTACAGTTCATCAGCTACTACCATCCGGTTGACTATATTGAGCATCTGGCCAGGGCCTACGAATACGAAGAATCGCCTGCCGCCAAGGACGCCATCGCCCAGATTCTGACCAACTCGCGCATGAGCGCCGAAGGTAAACGCCCGATGTGCCAGGACACCGGTGTCGTGAACGTCTTTCTGAAAATCGGCATGGGCGTGCAACTCACCGGGTTCAACGGGTCTTTGCTGGATGCCGTGAACGAAGGCGTGCGGCAGGGCTACATGAACCCCGATAACAAGTTGCGGGCGTCCATCGTGGGTGACCCCCATTTTGCCCGGAAGAACACCACTGACAACACGCCCGCTGTGCTTAACGTCGAGCTGGTTGAAGGGGAAACCATAGACGTTCAGATCGCAGCGAAAGGCGGCGGCTCTGAAAACAAAAGCAAACTCGTAATGCTCAACCCATCTGACTCACTGGTCGACTGGGTACTCAAAACCGTCCCGACCATGGGCGCCGGCTGGTGTCCTCCGGGCATGCTTGGCATCGGAATAGGCGGCACCGCCGAGAAAGCCATGTTGATGGCCAAAGAATCACTCATGGAGCCCATCAATATGTATGAGCTCAAAAAGCGCGGGCCGTCCAGCCAGACGGAAGAACTTCGCATCGAGCTGTGTGACAAGGTCAATGCACTTGGCATCGGGGCCCAGGGACTCGGCGGCCTGACGACGGTACTAGACATCAAGATCAACATGTATCCGACTCACGCCGCCTCCAAGCCGGTAGCGATGATTCCAAACTGCGCGGCGACGCGACATGCCCATTTTGTGCTGGACGGCAGCGGCCCTGCATATTGTGAGCCACCACCGATCTCGACCTGGCCTGACGTCAACTGGACCCCTGATGTCGAAAAATCCAAAGCGGTCGACCTGAATACGCTGACGCCGGAAGAAGTAGCCAGCTGGCAACCCGGTCAGACCTTGCTGCTCTCAGGCAAGATGCTGACCGGCCGGGACGCTGCGCACAAGCGCATTGCCGACATGCTGGCCAAGGGCGAACCCCTACCGGTCGATTTCAAGAACCGGGCGATCTATTATGTTGGCCCGGTTGACCCGGTTCGAGACGAAGTGGTAGGGCCGGCAGGCCCGACTACTTCCACCCGAATGGACAAGTTCACCGAGACCATGCTGGGCGAAACCGGACTGATCACCATGATCGGCAAGGCCGAGCGCGGCCCGGTTGCCATTGAATCAATCCGCAAACATAAAGCCGCTTACCTGATGGCAGTAGGCGGGTCCGCCTACCTGGTCTCAAAAGCGATCAAAGGCTCACGGGTTGTAGCATTCGAAGATCTCGGCATGGAAGCGATTTACGAGTTTGACGTTAAAGACATGCCGGTGACCGTCGCGGTCGATTCAACCGGTGAGTCGGTGCATATCACCGGGCCGAAAAAATGGCAGGCAGCCATCGGCAAGATACCAGTGGTGGCCGAGTAGTCCGATCCGGGCACGCGCCAACGTTTAGAAAAAGCCCGCCTTACCGGCGGGCTTTTTTTATCGGTCAGGAGAAGAGGAAATCTTGTGAATACTCAGATCGGCTCCCATGAACTCTTCTTCTTCTGACAATCGCAACCCGACCGTCGCGCGAAGAATGAAATAGATCAGGACGGCGCCGATCACCGCAATAGAAACGCCGATAACGGTTCCAAGCAGTTGCGCCCCGAGACTCACCCCGCCGATACCCCCCAACGCCTGCTGACCGAAGATGCCGCAGGCGATCCCGCCCCAGACACCACACAGACCGTGCAGCGGCCAGACGCCGAGGACATCATCAATATGCCAGCGGTTCTGGGTAATCGTGAACATTCGAACAAACAAGGCGCCGGCCACGAGACCAACGACCAGAGAACCGATCGGATGCATGACGTCTGAACCGGCACACACTGCCACCAGACCGGCCAAAGGCCCGTTATAGACAAAGCCCGGATCATTGCGTCCGACAATCAGCGCCGCAAGCGTACCGCCCACCATGGCCATCAGCGAATTCAAAGCAACCAGTCCGCTGATGCCGCCAACCGACTGAGCACTCATGACGTTGAACCCGAACCAGCCAACAGCAAGAATCCAGGAGCCCAGGGCCAGGAAAGGAATACTTGAGGGCGGATGCGCCGACTGAGTCGAACCATCTTTGTTATACCGCCCCCGTCGCGAGCCCAGAAACAAAACCGCAACCAATGCAATCCAGCCCCCGACCGCATGAACAACAATAGAGCCGGCAAAGTCATGGAATGGTGCGCCGGAAACTGACTCTATCCAGTCCTGAACCCCAAACAGCCCGTTCCAGGCAATCCCTTCAAAGGTCGGGTACACGAGTGCGACCATCAGGAAAGTAGCAACAACCTGACCACTGAACTTGGCACGCTCCGCGATTCCGCCGGACACAATCGCGGGAATGGCGGCAGCAAACGTCAGTAGAAAGAAAAATTTGACCAATTCATAGCCGCTCTTGTCCGCCAGTGTTTCAGCCCCCTGGTAGAACGAGGTGCCATAAGCGATAAGATAGCCAATAAAAAAATAGGCAATAGTTGAGACCGCAAAGTCGGCCAGAATTTTGACCAGCGCATTGACCTGGTTTTTAAAGCGAACGGTTCCTACTTCCAGAAATGCGAAGCCCGAGTGCATTGCGAGCACCATGATGGCGCCCAGCAACACAAACAGCGTATCCGCGCTGGCAACGTGCGCTTCCATATGTCCCTCTCCTGTCAATTATGATTTTTTAGCAACCGCAATTATGCATTGACTGGGAGAATTTCAAAGTCGCCGTGCCGACGGAGCGCTCCGGGCGGCGGCTCTCAGCCTATGCCGGCGAACCGGCAAAGTCGAAATGCCGCCCGGGCGCGGCCTGGAACAGCGACTGGGTGTATTCGTGCTGAGGGTCCCCGAAGACCTGAGTCGCCGAGCCATACTCAACAACCCTGCCTTTGGACATCACTGCCACCTGGTCGCAGATCTGCGCGGCGACCCGTAAGTCATGGGTAATGAACATGATGGCCAGATGCAGGCGCTCCTGAATCTCTTGCAGCAGTTTCAGAACCTGAGCCTGCACTGAGACATCAAGCGCCGACACGGCCTCGTCAGCAACCAGCAGCGACGGATCCATCGCCAGCGCCCGGGCAATGCAGATTCGCTGGCGCTGGCCCCCGGAAAATTGATGGGGGTAACGATCCAGCGCGTCCGGGTCCAGGTGAACCAGCTCCATCAACTCTCGGGCCCGGGCCATAGCCTCTTTCTGGGTAGTGCCAAAGTTCATGGGCCCTTCAATAATCGACAGCCCGACATTGCGACGCGGGTTCAACGACCGGTAAGGATCCTGAAAAACCATTTGCACTTCGCGCCGCATGTCGCGCAGGTCCACCCCGTGCGTATTGGCAATGTCTTTGCCTGCGAGCAGAATTCGCCCGGCGGAAACATCAATCAGCCGGGTCACACAGCGAGCGACCGTCGATTTGCCGGAGCCGGACTCACCCACGATGCCCAGCGTCTCTCCCTGACGGATCTCCAGATTCACGTCGACCGCAGCGGCCACCTCCCGCTTGCCGCCAATAAAGCTGCGCGAGATGTAGCTCTTGCCCAGCCCCTCGGTTTTCAAGACGATCTTGGCCGCATCTGCGATCGGCGCTAGCTCCGCCGGATCATGGCTGGGCACCGAAGCGACCAGCATCCGGGTATAGGGATGTGACGGTCTGGCCAGAACATCTGCCGCCGGGCCCAGTTCAACCAACTCACCCAATTTCAGCACCGCAACCCGGTCAGCAATTTCCGCGACCACCCCGAAATCATGCGTAATGAACAAGACGCCAGTATTGCGAGCAACCTGCAACTCCTTGATCAGGGTCAGAATCTGCGCCTGGGTTGTCACGTCAAGCGCAGTCGTCGGCTCATCGGCAATCAGCAAATCCGGCTCAAGAATCAACGCCATCGCAATCATGATGCGCTGGCGCTGGCCCCCGGACAACTGGTGCGGATACGAGTTAACCATTCGCTCCGGATCCGGAAGATGCACTTGTTCAATCATCGCGATGATTTTTTCCCGGCGCTCGGCCCGGGACAGGCTCGTGTGCTCCTCCAGCACCTCATCAATCTGATCACCACAGGTCATCACAGGATTCAAAGCCGTCATCGGCTCCTGAAAAACCATGCTCATCCGGGTGCAACGCAACTCGCGCAAGCGGGTCTCATCAGCGGCAAGCAGCTCTTCACCCTGTAACTTGATTGAGCCAGCCGACACGGTTAGCGCCTTGGCGAGCAAACCCATGATCGAGAACGCGATGACGGACTTGCCCGAGCCGGACTCTCCGACCAGACAAACAATCTCGCCTGGCGCAACCTCGAACGACACATGGTTGACCGCGTGGTCCCGGTCAGCATCTTTGGGCAGCGATATCAGAAGATCTGAAACCGATAAGACCGGTTGCCGGGAATCAGTAGATATGGGGGTGGAATCAGTCATCATGCGCTCTTTCAGATCTCTTTGGACATGCGCGGATCGATCGTGTCACGCAAACCGTCGCCAAGCATGTTGATCGCCAACACCGTGAGGGTCAGCAGCGTTCCGGGATAGAAAATATTGTGGGGAAAGATCTGAAACAGATCACGGCCCTGCGCCATGATGTTTCCCCAGGTTGGCGTTTCAGGTGGAATTCCCACGCCGAGAAAACTCAGAATCGCTTCCAGCAATATCGCCGAGCCGCAAATAAAAGTGCCTTGAACAATCAGCGGCGCAATCGTATTGGGCAACACATGACGCCATAGAATCCGGGCGGTCGGCGTCCCCACCGAAATGGCGGCCTCCACATAAGGCTCCTCGCGAATCGACAAGACAACAGACCGAACCAGCCGCACCACCCGGGGAATTTCGGGGATTACGATCGCCAGGATCACCGTAGTGATGCTCGCCCCGGCCAGAGAGACCAGCGCAATTGCCAGCAGAATCGCCGGAATCGCCATCAGGCCATCCATAAAGCGCATGATGATCGCATCGGCCCATCGGAAGTACCCGGCAACAAGCCCGAGCAGCAAACCAAGCGCAATGCTGATGACCGCAACCGTCACACCGACAATCAGTGAGATTCTGGCGCCATACACCACCCGGGTGTAGACATCGCGACCCAGATTGTCAGTGCCCATGTGGGCGGTAAACTTGACCTTGGTGCCCTCATCGTCGCGAATGGTCATTTCAGCGCCGGGGACTTTGTTCCGGTTGACCGGACTGATCGTTGTCGGGTCCAGGGATGTGAGAAACGGAGCTGCGGGCACCAATGCCGTAATCAGCAGAATGAGAATCCCGCCAATAATGACGCTAGGGTGCCGGAGCAGCCGGGAAACCATCGACGGTTTCTCGACGATCTCGTAGGCTTCAATTGATTCGTTGGAAATAATGGCTGACATTGGAGTGCCTGCTATTTAGTAGCGGATGCGGGGATCCAGGACGGTATAGGCAAGATCGATCAACAGATTAATCACGACATACACGACCGAAAAGAGAATAATCAGAGCCTGCACTGTCGGATAGTCACGGCCCTGGATCGCGTCCAGCGTTAACAGTCCCAAACCGGGGATCACGAAAACACTTTCGGTCACGACCACGCCGCTAATCAGGATGGCAATGGCAATGCCAATAATGGTGACGATCGGTACGGCCGCATTGCGCAGTGCATGGCGGCGCATTACGGTCAACTGCGGCAGCCCCTTGGCGTGCGCGGTCCTGACGTAATCTTCATTGAGCACTTCCAGCACACTGGTTCGGGTAATCCTCGCGATCAGAGCGATAAATATGACCGACAGCGCACTAGCCGGCAGAATCAGACGATAAGCCCAACCCAGAACCCCATCGGCAATCGGCTGATAGCCCTGCACCGGAAACCAGTCCAGTTTCATCGAAAAGACATAGATCAGCACATAGCCAATCACGAACACCGGAATCGAAAACCCGGCCACTGAGAAGCCCATCACGAAACGGTCCAGCCAAGACCCTTGTTTGTACGCGGCCAGTGTGCCGAGCGGCACCGCCACCACACAAGCGAGCACAATCGTAAACAACGCCAGCGATACAGTGGGTTCAACGCCGTTGGCAACCATATTGATCACCGGACGCTTGTAATAGTAGGAATCGCCAAAATCGCCCTTCAACATGTTCTTCATGTAGATGCCGAACTGGACGATCAGCGGCTCTTCCAGACCAAGCTCAACCCGTAGCTTGGCAATGTCTTCTGTGGTGGCAGCGTCACCGGCAATATTGGCGGCGGGATCGCCGGGCGTCAGCCGCAACATCAGAAAAACAATGACCGCGACGATTAATAAGACCGGAATGACCGATAGAACTCGCTTGATCAGGAATGACCACATATCACTCACCAGGCGGCTGACCCGCCGCAGTATTCAACAGTCTGAAATAGAAAAGAGCTGTGCCGGCTTGGCGGCACAGCTCCATGACTCAGGCAGATTGCGAGAGCCGCCTACTTCTTGGTGTAGCCCCAGAACACGGGGATAGGCGAAAGAATGGCGCCGTCAATGTTCTGGCCCATTGCCGACGGAGCCAGATATTGCCCCAAGTGAATGTGAGTCGGGTATTCAGCAACCCGCATCTGCAGCTTCTCGACAATCGCCAGTTGCTTGGCTTCGTCCGGTTCGGCCGCAAACTCATCGCGTAGTTTCTGAATCTGCTCATCACAAGGCCAGCCAAACAACGCTTTGTCACAAGCGGCATTCAGGAACGGCGTCGTTAACGGACTGGCGTTGTCGACTGAGTTCCAGGCGGTGATAAACGCGTTCCAGCCACCGTCTGCAGGCAGGTCTTTCTTGTTACGCCGGCCAACCAGGGTTTGCCAGTCCATCGACTGCATATCGACCTTGAGGCCGATTTTTTCCATCGCGGCTTTGGCAATTGGTGCCAGTGGCGTCAGGATGGTCAGGTCAGTGGAGTGCATCAACAGGACCGGCGTTCCGTCGTAGCCCGACTCCTTGACGAGTTCACGCGCTTTTTTCAGATTACCCTCAAGCTTGTCTTCAAACCCTGCGGCGGTTTCAAGCGGCGTGCCGCAGATGAACATTGCTTTACAGAGTTTGAAATACTTCTCATTGCCGACGCCCCCCATCAGGAAGTCTTCCTGGGCGAACGCATACAGCAAGGCCTGACGCATCTTGGGGTTATCGAACGGCTTGTGCAGTGTGTTGTAGCGGAATGTGTACTGACTGCCAAACGGGTTCAGGTCAAGCACCTTGATGGCCGGATTCTTTTCCATCAGAGGCAGGAGATCGTGCGCCGGCTGCTCAATCACATCAAGCTCACCTTTCGCCAGCGCATTCATTTTGGTCTGCTGGTCGCGAATCACTTTCCAGACGACCCGGTCAACATTAACTACTTTGCCGCCAGCGAGGCCATCGCTTGGCTCAGAGCGCGGTTTGTAGTTCTTGAATTTCGCGAACTCGGCTTTATCGCCTGGCTTCCATTCGTCTTTCAGGAAAACAAACGGTCCGCTACCGATGTATTCGGTAATTTGCTCGCCGGGCGGGGTTGCCGCAATGCGAGCGGGCATGATGAACGGCACGTTTGATGAGGGCTTGCCCAGCGCGGCCGTCACAAGACCAGTCGGTGACTTCAGTAGAAACTGGAACGAGGTATCGCCGGTCGCTTTCATCTCTTTGATGAAAGTCATCAGCTTCTGGCCCATCGCATCCTTGGCACCCCAGCGCTTTAGCGATGCAATGACATCTTCACTGGTGACCGGTGCATCATCATGGAAGGTCAGGCCTTCACGCAAGGTGAAGTCGTGGGTAAGCCCGTCGGCCGAGACCTTGTACTCACCAACCATCTGCGGTTTTACTTCGCCTTTGGCGTTGATGGAAAACAAGGTGTCATAAACCATGTAGCCATAGTTTCTTGACATGTAAGCCGTCGTCCAGATTGGATCGACGATTTTCAGATCTGAATGCATGTTGACATTCAAGACGGTTTCAGCCTGTGCGGCTCCGGTGGCCAGCACCGAGGCCAGTGCTATCGCGGTCGCCGTGCGGCGCAGAAAACGTGTGGGTTTCAAAATGGAATCCTCCCTGGATGAATTTGATTCTTCATTTGTTGGTCTGGCCGGCAACTACTCTGGCGCTGCCACTCAGCAGACAATGACAGAGACAGAGGCAAGAACCAAGCCAGCAGACAATGTTCAGTCAGACCACTGGTCTGCACTATAACGCCCCAAAAACCAATTGAGTGCACAAACCCGGTGAATCGCTCCGGGTCTGCACCCCTCTTCCTCATGCCAGTCTAGCAGGACTCCCCATAATCGAGCGCGATTCGACCGCGATTCCCGAAAAAGGATTGCCGCCGAAAGCGCAGTACTATGGCTGGCACTCGTTTGAATCAGGAGGCCACCTTGGCACAAATCGCTATCGGCGGAATGCAGCACGAAACCAATACTTTCGCGCCTACCAAGGCGTCCTACGAGGCTTTTGAGCGTGGTGGCGGCTGGCCATCGGTGCAATACGGAGAGCCGGTTTTCGAAGCCGTGGCCGGCGCCAATCTGCCGGTTCAGGGTGCCATCACCGCTTTTCGCGGAGCCGGCCACCAATTGATTCCGCTTGCCTGGGCCGCGGCGTCACCTTCCGCCCATGTGACCGATGATGCATTTGAACGGATCGTTGGGGGAATCTGCGACGGACTCAGGGCGGCGCCCCATCTTGACGGGGTTTATCTGGACTTGCACGGCGCGATGGTGACCGAGTCGCACGACGATGGCGAAGGGGAGATCCTGCGCCGGGTGCGCGAGATCGTCGGACCGCGAACGCCAGTGGTCGCCAGCCTCGACCTGCATGCCAACATCACGCAGAAAATGCTGGAGCAGTCCGATGCCCTCTCGGTTTACCGGACCTATCCGCATATCGATATGGCCGAAACCGGCGCGCGGGCGGCGGGTTTGTTGATGCAACTGATCAAGACCGGCAAACGCCTGGACAAACAGATGCGCCGCTTCGACTACCTGACCGGCCTGCCTTCGCAGTCTACGTTTATCGAACCAGCCCGCTCCCTGTACCAGTTACTGGCAAAGATCGAACAACACACGGGCACCGCTTTGTCATTCGCAATGGGGTTCCCGATGGCCGATTTTGATGAATGCGGAATGAGTATTCTCGGATACGGTGACCCCCGGGCAACGACAGCAGCGCTTGATGAGCTGGCCGACGCAATCGAACAGGCTGAACAACAATTCGCCATGAAGCTCTACCCTCCGGGTGAAGCCGTACAGCGAGCAATGCAGGTTGGCTCGCCGGGCAGACCGGCGGTCATTGCGGACACCCAGGACAATCCGGGCGCCGGGGGCAATGGCGACACGCCCGGCCTGCTCGCCGCTCTGCTCGAACAGCGTGCCATGGACGCGGTACTTGGACTGCTTATCGATGCGCCGTCTGCGACCCAAGCCCATCAGATGGGCGAAGGCACGACCGGCGAATTCAAACTGGGGGCCCTCTCAGGCCAGCCCGGACAAGAGCCTGTAACAGGACGCTTCAAGGTGCTTCGGCTGGGCGATGGAGTGTTCACCTGTACCGGCCCGATGTTTCTGGGTTTCCGAATGAATCTCGGCCCAATGGCACTGCTTGAATGCGGCGGTGTAAAAGTCGTGCTGGCCTCGCGCAAATGCCAGGCCGGTGACCAGGCGATGTTCAGACATCTTGGCGTAGAGCCAGCCCAGCAACGGATTCTGGCCCTGAAAAGCTCGGTTCATTTCCGCGCCGACTTTGAACCGATTGCGAGCGAAATTATTGTTGCCCAGGCGCCCGGCCCGTCCCTGGCTGACCCGGCGGACTTCCCTTGGACAAGCCTGCGCGCCGGGTTGCGATTGAACCCGCTTGGTCCTGCGTTTACCGGTCAGTGACCCGCAGCATGCCGGGCGGCCTTTCGGCCACGCTCGACATTGATGCCGGTCAGTAGCAACAAGCCCCCGACAAAAAACAAACCGGTCAGCAAAATAGCCAGTCGGTGGTTGCCACTGGTCAGCCAGGTCACCAGACCATAAGTGACCGGGCCGACGACTGCTGACAGACGGGTTGCAAAAGCCCACAGACCAAAAAACTCTGCGCGCCGCGCCGGTGGCGCCAACAAGCCGGCAATCGCCCGTCCGGCAGATTGACTGGACCCCATCGAAAGCCCAGCCATTACAGCCGAACACCAGAACAAGGTGACAGATTCGCCCAATCCTGCCAGCAAGACCATGCCAATCCAGCCAAACAAGGTAATCGCAAGCGCCGGCCGATGACCTACCCAGTCTTGCAGATAGCCAAAACCGAACGCACCGAGCGCAGCAGCAATGTTGACCAGGAAAACCAGCATCATGGTGTCGCTCTGCTTAAACCCCATGACTTGCTCCGCATATATTGCAGCCAGGGCGATCACGACTGAAATACCCGCCTGATAGCTGAACCCGCAGACCAACAGGCGGAAAAAATCCGGATACTGCCTGGACTCCGTCCAACTAACCTGCAGGCGGCGAAACGAATGGACGATCGCATTGCCCAGCCCGTTCGGGGTGTGTTGGTCCGCCGGACGTGTAACCGCACGTTCTTTCAGCAAGACAAACAAGGGCACGGCCGCAACCGCGTAAACCGCGGCAGTGATCAGCATAGTGATTGGCACGAATTGTTGCGCTGTCTGGCCCGCTGCCTGCGCCTGCATCACCCAGGCGAGACTCAGACCAAGCGTCAGCATGCCGCCAAAGTAGCCGAAGCTCCACCCCCAGCCAGAGACCTTGCCCATCGCCGCCGGACGGGCCAACTCCGGCAGAAAGGCCGCGTTGATGGTATCGCCGATCGAAAAAAAGTAGTTGGATGCCACGATCAGAATGATGGCCAGCGCGAGAGTTCCTGGTTGCGCCAACGCCAGGCCCGCGGTCGTGGCGACACAGCCAATCGTGCAGATGGCCAACAGCTTTTTCTTGGCGCCGTATTGGTCGGCCCAGGCGCCGATGGCCGGCGCGGTCAACATGACCAGCAGCGACGAAGCCGAAATGGCCAACGTCCAGACAAACGTCGCCCAATCGGTATTGCCCGCAATCACGCCGACAAAATAGGCGTTGAAAACCGCCGTCAGAACGACCGTGGTGTAACCAGAGTTGGCGAAATCATAAAAAGACCACGCGGCCACTTCCCTGGGGGCGACGCCGTCTGCCAGGGCCTCACGGTCAAACAAACTCATGCTTTCTCCGGAAAAATCAATTGCCACCACTGCATCACTTGATACCACCAACGCCCGACAACTTCGTGAATAGCCAGGCTTGCCCGTTCAACGGACTCCGGTCCCGGCAGCCAGGTATTGCGCAGCGGCACACCCAGCTCACTCTGAAATCCGTGCGGCGCGGTCACAACCTGCATGCCGGCGCGCTCAAACGCCGCGCGGGCGCGATGCATATGAAACGCCTCGGTCACCAGAATGATTTTCTGAATCCCGACTTGCGAAAGTTGCCGGGCGCTCAGGCGCGCATTCTCGACCGTATCGAAGCTCTTGTCTTCCACCCATTGCGCCTTCAGGCCCAGCTCTTCGCTAAGAACCCGAGCCATAATCGTGGCTTCAGCGACCGGCGAACCATCCGGGCGACCGCCCGACACCAGGACGGATAAGCCGGTCCAGCGGGCCACCCGCGCGCCGTGCAGGACGCGCATCAGGGTATGGCTCGACAGGCGCTGCTGATGGGGCTGCTCGCGAGCGTCGCTCATTTGTCCGCCCCCGAGAATCACAATGGCTTCAGGCGGGTTTGCGCCGCTCAACAGTTGTTTAGCCGTCTGCTCAGTAAGCGCCGGACCGACGCCTTTCTCGACCCACTGCATCATCAGTTGCGAGACAGCCGGGGTCATCATCAGCCCGAAAACAGCAAGACAGATCGCGGCCAGGCCGGCGCCCGCCCGGTACCGCCCGACGACCGCCCCGACCGAAGCCAGGAAAGCAAGTGTGATCAGCCCATTCGGCGGGAGAATAAACAGCCAGATTGCCTGCTTGACCCAGTAGGCTACGGATGCATCCATTAAAACCGCCTTGACAACCGCTTTGTCATGTCGAGACGGCCTTACTGACCTGATCCAGGGTCGAAGCGTCGTCAATTGTAGTCAGATCACCGGGGTCGCGAGACTCGCAAATGGCCTGAATCGAACGCCGTAAAACCTTGCCCGACCGGGTCTTTGGCAAGGCCGTCACAAAATGAACCCGTGACGGACGGGCCACAGCCCCCAACTGTCCGTTCACAACTTTCATGACTTCGCCTTCCAGTGCCATCGACTGCTCACTGGTTTCACCCTTGCTGCTGTCTCTCAGCACGGCAAACGCAACCGCCACCTGACCTTTCAGCTTGTCGGCAACACCCACAACCGCACACTCGGCCACTTCCGGGTGCGAGTTGATACTCTCTTCGATCTCGCGCGTACCCAGCCGGTGCCCGGCGACATTGATCACATCATCAGTGCGGCCAAGGATAAAGTAGTAGCCATCAGCATCCCGGGTTCCCCAGTCAAAAGTCGAATAGACCTGCTTGCCCGGAATGGCACTGAAGTAGGTGTCAACAAAGCGCTGATCGTCCCGCCACACCGTTTGCAGACATCCCGGCGGCAACGGCGGCGCGATCGCCAGCACGCCTTTCTCGCCCGCTGCGACCGGCTCGCCGGTTTCTTCATGCAACAGTTGCACGTTGTAGCCATACATCGGGACCCCCGGACTGCCGAGCCGGGTCTGCATCGGCTGCACGCCGTTGGCGACCGACAGAATCGGCCAGCCGGTCTCGGTCTGCCAGTAGTTGTCAATGATGGGGCGACCCAGACTCTCGCTGATCCATTGGGATGTCGGCTCGTCCAGCGGCTCACCGGCAAGGAACAAGGCTTTGAGACTGGATAGATCGTATTGTTTCAGGAAGGCCGGATCCTGCTTTTTCAGGACCCGAATCGCAGTTGGCGCGGAAAACATTACGCTGACTTTATATTGCTCAACCAGTTTCCAGAAAATCCCCCCGTCCGGGCGAACCGGCGTGCCTTCATAGATGATCGTTGCCATTCCACCTATGAGTGGCCCATAAATAATGTAGGAATGGCCAACCACCCAGCCAATGTCGCTGGTCGAAAAATAGGTCTCGCCCGGCGCGCCGCAATAGATGTGTTTCATTGACGCGGCCATCGCGACCGCGTAACCCCCGACATCGCGTTGCACGCCTTTCGGTTTGCCGGTTGTGCCGGAGGTATACAAGGTATAGCTGATCTCGTTGGACTCCAGCCAGACCGGTTCGACGGTCGCATCCTGATGGCGTTCCCGTTCAGCACCATAGTCCAGGTCACGCCCCTCGACCCAGTTCATTGGCGCCAGGCCGCGATCAACCATCAGGACTTTCGGTGGCTTGTGCGTCGCCAGGTCTATCGCCTTGTCCAGCAAAGGCTTATACGCAATCGCATTGCCGCCACGCGAACCGGCGTCGGCACTGACAATCAGCGCAGGCTGGGCATCATCAATCCGGCTGGCCAGACTATTGGAGGCAAAACCGCCGAAGACCACTGAATGAATCGCGCCGATACGAGCGCAGGCCAGCATCGCAAACGCCGCCTGCGGAATCATCGGCATATAGACCAATACCCGGTCACCCTGCTTGACACCAGCTGACTGCATGATTGCAGCCATCGCCATGACTTCGCGGTGCAATTGCGCGAATGTATAAGTCACTTCTTCGTTGGTTTCGGTCGAAACGAAAATCAGTGCCGGCGCATCAGCCTGGTCAGCAAGATGGCGATCAACCGCGTTGTAGCAAAGATTGGTCCGCCCGCCGACAAACCACCGGGTAAACGGCAGTTTCGACGAATCAAGCACTTGGGTAAACGGCGTTTCCCAGTGGATCAGCTCTGCCTGCTCAGCCCAGAAGCTGCCTGGGTCGCTGATCGAACGCTGATAAAAGGCCTGATAGTCCCTGCTGGATGAGGTTGCTTGCGAACTCATACGGTCTCCCCCCTCTTTATCGGTTTTGCTGGTAATAGACTGAGTCTAGCAGCCGCAAACCGGCTTTCCACGGGCACGGAGCCGACGCTGCCTGGTGGCATGAATGAGACGAAAACCCCATGAGCGACCAATCCACGGCAAACTTGGCGCTTCACCAGAGCTTTGTTCACTATGAGACTGTTTCTTAAAGTCAAACTGATTTTGCTGACGCTGGCAATCGGCGCTTGTTCAAGTACGCCCGATCACCAGACACGGCCGCGGGTGAAGCCGCAGCCCGGCCCTGGCGACGAAGTTGCGCTACAAGCGATGAGCATGATTGGCAAACCGTATCGCTGGGGCGGTACTTCGCCGCACTCAGGATTTGACTGTAGCGGTCTGGCGCAATACGCGTGGCGCAAAGCTGCCGGGGTCAAACTCCCTCGGCAGGCCGCGCAGATGAGTCGGGCTGGCCGCAAAGTCTCTCGTAAGCGGCTGGTTCCCGGTGATCTGGTTTTCTTCAACACCCAGCGACGACGGTACTCGCATGTCGGCGTCTATGTTGGCAGCGGCCGGTTTGTTCACGCCCCGGCCAAAGGCAAGAACATCAGGCTGGCCCGCCTGGCCAACCCTTATTGGCGTAAACGCTACAACGGCGCCCGGCGGCCCCGTCACAAATAAACCGGGTTAGCCACTCAGCCGACAGACCCGGCCCCGAAGAAACGCCGAACCACTTGCGTCTGATCAGGGGTTATCAACGTTGGCGCATGACCGACCCCATCGAATGACACAATCTGCGCCCGCGGGCCACGCTCGCTCATCTGATCGGCAACCGACGCTGGCAGCAGGTCAGAATCAGCACCACGCAAGACCTGTACCGGTACATCGATTGAGTCGTACATCGGCCACAACAGAATATCTTCCCCGGTGAAACTGTCTTTGAAAGGCGCCGCAATAGCCGGATCATAGTGCGGCCCCCATTGGTCCCCTTTGCGAACGAGATAGTGTTGCGACAACAAGCGAAACTGCTCATCGGTATGCGGACCAAAACTGGACATCAGCAAACGAAGCGCCGCCTCGCCCTCTTCAAAACTGGCGTAACGCGGGTCTGAGCCAACATAAGTCTGAATGCGGGCCAGGCCTTCAGCGCTAAGCAAAGGCCCGACATCATTCAGCAAGAGCCGATCGATCTGATGACCCGGCTGCGAGGCGATCGCCATGCCGATCAGTCCGCCCATCGAGGTCCCGAGCCAGCCGACTTCGCTGGCATCCAGCCGCGCGATAAGCGTGATGCAGTCGGCCACATACTGTGGCACTGCATACAGGCTGGAATCCATCATCCGGTCCGAACGTCCGCGCCCAACGATGTCCGGCGCAACCACATGGAAACCGTCGTCGGCCAACTGGCTGGCCACCAAGTCAAAGTCGCGGCCGTTACGCGTCAACCCATGGACGCAGACCACTTTTGGCGCGCTATGCCAGTCACCGTCTGGCAACCATTCCCAATACGCCATGCGGTGAAGACCTGTCGGGTGGGTACAGGTCACGCTTTTTAAGCCGGGTTCTCGAATCATGTCGCAGCACCTCTTAGAATAGACAGATCATATCAAGGAGTATCGCCATGAAAGGAAAGCTTGCCCTCGTCACCGGATCAACCAGCGGCATCGGTCTGGGCATCGCCCGCACGCTCGCAGCCAACGGCGCGAACCTGGTGCTGAACGGATTTGGTGACGCCGACCAAGTCGAGGAAATTCGCGCCTCGATGGCGACCGAGTTCGGCGTGACCGTGCAATATGAAGGTGCCGACTTGTCCAGTGCCGACGAAATCGCCGCAATGATGGATCGACTGAATCAACAAGGCGGGGTGGACATTCTGATCAACAATGCCGGCATTCAACATGTATCACCCATCGAAGATTTCGATCAATCACGATGGAATGCGGTAATTGCGATAAACCAAACAGCCGTATTCCTGACCATGAAGCACTCGCTGAAGTCCATGCGATCCAAGAACTGGGGACGCATTATCAACATCGCCTCCGCGCACGGCCTGGTCGCATCAGCTGGCAAAGTCGCCTATGTGGCAGCCAAGCATGCGGTGGTTGGCATGACTAAAGTGGCGGCGCTGGAAACCGCTACGACCGGTGTTACCTGCAATGCCATCTGCCCCGGCTGGGTCCTCACACCGCTGGTCCAGCAGCAGATCGAAAAGCGCGCCCAGGAGAACGGCCAATCGGTTGAACAAGCCAGCAATGAATTGCTCGGCGAGAAACAACCCTCTATGCAGTTTGTCACCCCCGAGCAAATTGGTGAAACCGCAGTCTTTCTGTGCTCTGCTGGGGCCGCGCAGATTCGCGGCGCAAGCATCTCGGTCGATGGCGGCTGGACGGCTAAGTAACCCACCTTCTACGGCACCTGGACCCGCCAGTAGCGGGACTGGTGCTGGCGATGTCGAATCAACACCGGGCGCTGCCCGGCGCTGAACCGCCACTCCAGCGCCCCGTGTTGGTCGCTACGCAGGGCCTGAATGCCGGCCAGCGAATACCGACGCAAGACTTTTGGGGTCGGATGACGAAACCGGTTTCGGTAGCCCATCTGGAAAAATGCCCAGACGGGATCTACCGCGGCCAGAAACGCCTGGGTCGAAGAAGTATTGCTGCCGTGATGCGGCGCCATCAGAACATCGGCCTGCAGGCGATCGGGTTGATACAAACGAAGTATCTCGCGCTCCTGGGCTGCCTCAATATCACCTGTCAACAATGCACTGCCGCCAGGCCCGCGAACCATCAACACGCAACTGCGTGCGTTGGTTTTTGCCACGCTTAATCGTTGCGCGCCGGGATGAAGAATCTCGAAACTCACGCCATCCCACTGCCATTTCATTCCGCGCTCGCAGGACTGATACCGGCTGGCCTGCTGACTGATCGGATGACTGGCCGGCATTGAAGTCAGCAAACGCCCAACATCAAACATCGCCATCACCGCAGGCGCACCGCCGGCATGATCGAGATCTTGATGCGACACGATTAAGGCATTCAATCGGCTGATCTGACGGGACTGCAGTGTTGGCGCCACGATGCGGTCTCCGGCACCGGATGAGCGCCGATAGGTTGGTCCGGTATCGAACAACAGCGAGTGATGTTCAGTTTGAATCAACACCGAATTACCCTGGCCGATATCAAGCGCGAGCAATCGCCACTGACCCGCCCGAATGGGATCAACCGGCAACAACAGCAGCGGCAATAGCAACAAGACGCCCAGCCAGCGTGGCGCTGCCCCCGAAGGCGTCAACAACAGCCATACGCCAAACACAGCCGGCAGCAAAACCACCCAGGATGGCTGGCCGACCACCAGTACGGCCTGTGGCAGTCGGGCCAGCGCCCCGAGGCCGCGTAGCAGCCAGTCAGTCGGCCAGGCAATCAGGAACAGCAGAAAATCTCCGGCCACCGGCAACAACCATTGCACAAATGCGGCCAGCAACGCGACCGGCGTAACCACTGCACTGATAACCGGGATAGCCACCAGATTGGCCAGGGGCGAAACGACCGAAAACGTGCCAAACCAGACCGCACCCAGTGGCACCAGCGACACTGTCGCAGCCCACTGGGTTCGGGCTGCCTGCAACCAACCGGCCTCCTGATAGGCGCGAGTCCCCTGACTGGCCAGTACGATGGCGCCAACCGCCGCAAACGACAACCAGAAACCCGAGGCCAGTGGCGCCCAGGGATCAAGCAACACGACCAGCGCAGCCGCCGCCGCCATTACCCAGGCGATCGAGACGATACGTCCGCTGTGCAGCGCGAAGCCGGCCACGGCCAACATCAGACTGGTGCGTTGGGCGGGAATTCCCCAGCCTGAGAACAAACTATAGCCAAGCGCCGCGCAGGCTCCCAGAGTCACGACGATTGCCGGTGCCGGCACGACGTTTAACCACGACGCCGGTAACAATCCAGGCAAGCGCAACAACCGACGCAATAAAGCCATCAGCAAGGCGGCGAACAAGGTGACATGTAAACCCGAGATAGACATCAAGTGGCTGGTGCCCGTCCGGTTATATTCACGCCACGCGGCTGGCGGGATGGCTGACTGCTCTCCGGTAACCAATGCGACCAGCGTGCCGCGCACCGGCTCCGACCAGTCAGCCAGGCTTGTATTCATTGCCGATACGACCCGAGCCCGCGCCCGGTCGATCATTTCGAGCGGACTGAGGCGGCCATCCGATATCCGATGGTTCGGTTGCTCAAGCGGCTGACGTTTTGTCGCCCCCCGCACATAGCCGCGCGCGCCAATGCCCGACTGCAATGATCGCAACTCGGCATCGAAACCGCCCGGATTGACCGGTGCATGCGGACGCTTTAGCCGGACAGTCAGTTGCCATATTTCGCCTGAACGCAACTGCATCGCCATGCCGGCACGACCATACCAGCTCAAACGGACTTTTCGGGGTGACTCGCACCAACGCAGCTTTCGGGCGCAGCGCTCAATCAGAAAATCGAACCCCTGACCAAACTCAAACCGCCGGACCAGCCCGCTGACCCGCCCGCTAACCAGGAGGTTCTGACCCTCCAGCGCAGCCGGCAGCCGGTCAGCCAGTGCCAGCTCCGCGCGCCAGGCGACATACCCTGATGCCCCCAGGAACAGCACGAGTAGCAGTGAGATCTGACGAATACCGACTGAGACTGATTGGCTGTACCAGCGGGCCAGGTAGAGCCCGGCGAACAGTACCAGCGCCAGACCGAGCAACCACTGCCAGGGCGCCAACACCGGCAACCGATGAACAGCCAGCGCTGCAAGCGGCACCAGAGCAAGCGGCGGTACATTCCGAATAAGCGTCAATACCGTGCCGCCCGAGACGGCAACTTGCGCGGGCAAGATCTGCATCAAACGATCTTAAGGGGCTGACGTTCCCGAACCGGTCGCCGGCCAGGCTGAGCGGATTAGGCTTGCCGCTCTACTACTGCGGGAGGTATTGCTCAAGCCAGCGATCCAGCCGGGGCAGGACGCGGCGGGCATTCACCGCAGTCTGGGCGCTCACCTGGGCAACGCTCAGGCCGCGAAGCTGAGCGAAAACTCCGGCCAGTTTTGCCAGTTCACCCGGTTCATTCCGCCCCGCCCCATGCCACTCGGGCGCCATATCCGGTGCATCCGTCTCAAGCACATGAGCCGTCTCCGGCAAGTCTGCAACCAGGCGTCGAATCTGCCGGGCGCGCTCAAAACTCATCGCTCCGCCAAAGCCGAGTGCAAACCCGCGGTCAATGAACTGGGTGGCCTGCTGAACACTGCCGTTGAACGCATGCGCAATGCCACCGCGCACCGGTAGCTGCCGCAAATACTTGAGCAGCCGGTCCTGCGAGCGGCGAACGTGGAGCAATACCGGCAGATCAAACTCAACGGCCAGTTTCAGTTGCTCAACATAAACCGACTCCTGCACCACCGGGTCCAGATCCTTGACGAAAAAATCCAAACCGATCTCACCAATAGCGACCAGCTGCGGATCATCGCGACGCTGCTGCAACGCGGCGCGCAGTTGGTCCAGCCAGTCGGCCGGCAGCCCGGTTGTAAACAAGGGATGCACACCCAGCGCATAAGTTAGCGACGGGTTTTGAGCCGCCAGCGATATCACGGCCTCGAAGTTAGCTGGCACCACTGCCGGAACTACGATGGCTCGCACACCGCAATTAGCCGCCCGGGCCAGAACCTGCGGTCGGTCCGGCTCAAACGCCGGCGCATCAAGATGGCAATGGGTATCGATCAGCATCAGGCGTCGCTGATCTGACCGTCCCGTATCAGGTGGACCCGGTCCATTCGTTTGGCCAGCTCGACATCGTGCGTCACCACGATAAAACCGGTACCGGACTCAGCCGACAACTCAGCCATCAGGTCGAACACCCCGCCTGCCGTCTGCGTATCAAGGTTACCGGTTGGCTCATCGGCCAGGACATAACGTGGCTCAGTCACCATTGCCCGGGCCAGCGCCACTCGTTGTCGCTCGCCGCCAGACAATTGTCCGGGGGTGTGACCCAGCCGGTGTCCAAGACCGACTTTTTTCAGCATATCCTGGGCCGTGGGAATCGCCTGGTCTGCGCGCTGACCACGAATTCGCAAAGGCATCGCCACATTTTCGCTGGCGGTGAACTCCCCCAGCAAATGATGGAACTGGTAGACAAAGCCGATCAGCCGGTTACGGATATCGCCCCGCTCACGCTCGCTCAGTTGTTCTATCCGGCGGCCGTCAACACTGACAAACCCGGCAGTGGGTGAATCCAGTCCGCCCAGCAAATGCAACAAAGTGCTCTTGCCCGACCCGGAAGCACCAATGATGGCGACTCGCTCACCCGGTACGACCTGAATGCTAACGCCGCGCAAGACCTGGATTGTTTCGTCGCCTTGTTCAAAGCTTTTTGAAAGATCGGAGGCAATCAATGCCAGCGGTGCATCACTCATAGCGCAAGGCCTCAGCCGGTCGGACCTTGGAGGCCCGCCAACTCGGATAAAGCGTTGAGGCAAAAGCGAGCACACAAGCGGTGAGCGCAATCGTGATCACATCTTCACTGTGCAAGTCACTGGGCAGATAGTTGATAAAGTAAATACCCTGTGGCAACACCTCAAATCCGAACAAGGCCTCGACCGAACTGACTACCGGCCCGATGTTCAGCGCCAGCAAGACGCCAAGCACAATCCCGATCAAGGTGCCGAGTAGCCCGACGGTTGCTCCCTGAACCACAAAAATCTTCATGATGCTGGCCGGACTCGCGCCCAGGGTTCTCAGAATGGCGATATCAGACTGCTTGTCCGTGACGGTCATCACCAGCATGCTAACCAGATTGAACGCAGCAACCGCGACGATCAACGTCAATATAATGAACATCATTCGTTTTTCAATCTTAACCGCGGCAAACCAGTTGCGATTTTCCGCTGACCAGTCCCGCACATAAAGATCGCCCTGCAAGGTGCCGGCGAGTTGGTCGGCAATAGCCGGGGCCTGCATCATGTCAGTGGTTTTCAGACGCACGCCGCTAACGCCTCTCACCCGGAACAGTTTCGCGGCATCATCAATATGCATCAAAACCAGCGACAAGTCGTATTCATAGTGACCCGACTCGAAAATCGCTTTGATGGTCAGTTGCCGCAGCCGGGGCAATACTCCTGCCGGGGTCGCGGTGCCTTGCGGCGCAATCAGAGTGATTCGGTCGCCGATTGTCAGCAGCAGCCGGTCGGCCAGTTGCTTGCCAATCGCCACGCCAAACTCGCCGGGCCTGAGGTCCCTGACCTCGCCTTGTGCAAATCGCTCGACATAATCGGCCACCTTGCCTTCACGGGCCGGGTCTATGCCGCGCACGATCACCCCGCGAACGCTCTGATTGCGGGTCAACATGGCCTGGCCGGCAACATACGGCGCCGCCCCTGTGATTTTCGGGTTCAGCAAGGCAACTTGGGCGACCGATTGCCAGTCACGCACAGGCGTCTCACCGCCGACCACCTCAATATGAGACAACACCGAGAGCATTTTGCTCCGGACTTCCTTCTGAAAACCGTTCATCACCGACAACACGATGATCAGCGCGGCGACACCCAGCGCGATACCAGCGACGGACAACACGGAAATAAACGAAATAAATCCGTTGCGACGGCCGGCGCGGCGACTGGCGCGTGTATAACGCAGCCCAATATAGAGTTCGTATGGAGTAGGCATAAGAGCCGGCGCAGTGTGCCACAAAAATTCAGATTTGATCAGTGGGTCGTGATCGGGACTGATACCCTTTCAGAATGCTGACCGTGTTGTGCCCCGACGCCCCCCTTGAAGACGCCACTGACCGGCGCTGGCCTGAGCGGCTGCTTGGCCGCCTGCAACGGTCCGCTGTGCTGGCCCGGCACCGGGACGACGCCCCGATTCCCACTCTGGCGCCGCTCGAATCCTGGCTGTCAACCCGCTTTGGCCTGAGCCTGAGCGGCACCGTGACGGTTGCAGCCTATCAGCGGTTTGCCTACCCACAGCCTGCCCCGTCCGCCGGTGAGTTCACCGTAACACCAGTCTGCCTGCGAGCCGGCATGGACCATCTGGTGTTGCAACCCGGACGGGACCTGCAGATCACCGCGGCGGAGGCCAGCCAGCTGATCGAGTCAGCTAATGCTTTTCTGGCACAAGATGGCATCAGCCTGGCCGCTCTCGACCCCGACTGCTGGCTGCTGAAAATACCCGACTCGCTGCGCCTGGAACTGAGGAGTTCAATGCAGGCTGGCGGACGTAACGTCCACGCGTATATGCCGGCTGGCGAAGACGGCCGCCGACTGCGTTCGATACTCAACGAACTGCAAATGCTGTGGCACGACCAACCGGTCAATACCAGGCGGCAGACCGAAGGGCTGGCCGCTATCAACTCGATCTGGGTTGAGGGGCAGATCCGGCCCGACGCCATTTCAGCGCCGCTACAAACCTCGTTTGCAACTGTCTTCAGCGATCAGGCTGTCACCCGGGGCCTGGCCGCCGGATCGGGCCTTAGCGGCACGCAGGAAATTCGGCCTGTCGCCGCAGCCCAAGCTGAAAACCTTGCTGCCTGTCGAGGCGATGTCTTGCTTGAGTTGTCCGGCCACGGCAATCTCGCCGTTCTGGACAACTTGTTGCAGACATGGCCGCACCCGGTTGAAATCTGCTTTACAGACGAGCGTCAGTGGCTGGACCTGAAGCTCAGTCCGCTTGACCGATGGCGCTTCTGGCGACGCACAACGGTCGCCAACACCCCGGCCAAACCCTGATGAATGACTCCGCAAACCCGTCAACCAGTGTCCGGCTCAGCACCCGACCGGTCCCGGCAAAAGCGGCCCGCGCATTGCAGGATGCCGGCTTTGACCAGGTTCTGGCCAGACTGTTTGCAGCCCGTGGCGTTGAGGACGCACGGGAGATTAGCGCTGATGTCAAAGATCTGCTCAAACCCGATGGACTGATGGGCTTGAGCCGGGCTGCCGACACCCTGGCCCAGGCCGTGTTGAACCAGGAACCGTGTTGCGTCGTTGGCGACTACGACTGTGACGGCGCGACCGCCACGGCCGTCATGGTTGCCGGCCTGAAGAAACTTGGCGCGAAGGTCGACTACCTGGTGCCCAATCGGTTCACTGACGGTTACGGCTTGTCGCCCAACGTTGTGCAGGCAGCCTGCCAGCACCCTCGCCTGGGCAAACCCAGGTGGCTGATTACGGTGGACAACGGCATTGCCAGCATTGCCGGCGCGGAAAGCGCCCGGGAAAACCAGATCGGCGTCATCATTACCGATCACCACCTGCCCGGCGATCAACTACCCCGGGTTCAGGCGATTGTGAACCCGAACCAGAATGGCTGCGAATTCCCCAGCCGTCATCTGGCCGGCGTTGGCGTCGCTTTCTATGTCCTTGCAGCAGTAAGGGCCGCCCTGCGCCGCGCCGGTCAGCCCGATCAGGCACTCCCACCGCTGGTCAATCTACTGGACCTGGTGGCACTCGGAACGATTGCGGATCTCGTGCCACTGGACGCTAACAACCGTCGACTCGTCGGTGCCGGGCTTGCCCGGATCAAGGCGGGCAAAGCGTGCGCCGGTATCAACGCCTTGCTACAAGTGGCCGGCGTCGCCGTTCATCAAACCAGCGTTCGCGACCTGGGTTTCGCGCTCGGCCCACGTATAAACGCGGCCGGCCGTCTCGATGACATCTCTATGGGGATCGAGTGCTTACTCGCCCAATCCGAAGCTTCTGCGCTGGCCATTGCCGAGCAATTGGATGCGATCAACCGGCAACGGCGCGAGATTGAAACCGACATGCGCGAATCCGCCTTGACCGCCATCGAAACACCCGATCCGACGCAGATGAGTCTGGTCTTGTTTCAGCCTGACTGGCATGAGGGGGTTGTCGGCCTGGTCGCGGGCCGCCTGAAAGACCGCTTCTTTCGGCCAACGTTTGCGTTTGCCCCGGCAGCGGGCGAGCCCGGCCGGCTGCGCGGGTCGGGTCGATCAATCGCCGGGATTCATTTACGTGACGCGCTGGCGCTAGTCGACGCACGTCATCCGGGCCTGATTGACCGGTTTGGCGGACATGCCATGGCGGCCGGTCTCAGCCTGCCCGAAACCGGACTGGCTGATTTTGAAAGCGCAATCGAACAGGCGATTGCCGACATTGCGTCCCCGGAGGCAATGAACGCCGAGGTCAAGACCGACGGATCCCTGACTGCATCGGACCTGAAGCTGAGCCTGGTCCATGCGATCGATCAGCACATCTGGGGCCAGGGTTTCCCGGCGCCAGTGTTTTGTAATCAATTTCGGGTGCTGCGCCAGCGAATTGTCGGCAGTGGCCATCTCAAACTGGATCTGGCGCTGGACGGACGCGAAATTCCTGCTATTTACTTCCAGCGCCGGGAGCCGCTAGCTGAACACCCCTGGCTGGCCTACACCGTACAAGCCAACGAGTATCGCGGGCGGACCGAATTGCAACTGCTGATTCAGGCTGTCGGTCAGCCCGGTTAGCTATAATGGCGGGTTAGCCGCGAACCGAAGCCAAGTATCAAGGAAGAAACGCCCGATGGAAGCAGAGATGGAAGCAGAACGCCTGAACCAGATTCAATCGAACATTCAAGACCTCAAAGAGCGCGTGCAGTCGCTCAGGGGGTATCTTTGACTTCGATCTGAAAAAAGATCGACTCGAAGAAGTCAACAAGTTAATGGAAGCGCCTGATGTCTGGAATGATCCGAAACGGGCGCAGGATCTGGGTCGGGAACAGCGCTCGCTGGAATCAGTCGTTAATAGTCTGACCGGCGCTGAAGCCAGTCTGAATGACTCCGGCGACTTGTTTGATATGGCCCGCGAAGAACAGGATTTCGAAACCATTCAAGCGGTCGCAGCCGACACCGAGCAAGTACAGGAACTGGTTGAGCGGCTGGAATTTCGCCGGATGTTTTCCAACGACGCCGATAGCAGCAATTGCTTTCTGGAAATACAGGCCGGTGCCGGCGGCACTGAAGCGCAGGACTGGGCGGCGATGTTGCTGCGGCAATATCTGCGCTATTGCGAACGCAAGGAATTCACCACCGAACTAATGGAAGAGTCCGATGGTGAGGTTGCCGGCATCAAGGGCGCAACCATCAAAATTGCCGGCGAGTATGCCTACGGCCATCTGCGCACCGAAACCGGTATTCACCGGCTGGTACGCAAGTCACCGTTCGATGCTTCCGGTGGCAGACATACGTCGTTTGCTTCCATCTATGTATACCCGGAAGTTGACGACTCCATCGAAATTGAAATCAATCCGGCGGATCTGCGTATTGATGTGTACCGCGCGTCCGGTGCTGGCGGACAACACGTTAACCGGACGGAATCTGCGGTTCGAATCACCCACGGCCCAACCGGCATTGTGGTGCAGTGTCAGAATGATCGATCCCAGCACCGCAACAAGGACGAGGCGATGTCCATGCTGCGGGCCCGGCTCTACGAATACGAAATCCGTAAGCAACAAGCCGAGCAAGACAAAGTCGAAGCCAGCAAAACCGACATTGGCTGGGGCCATCAGATTCGGTCCTATGTTCTGGATCAGTCTCGCATTAAAGACTTGCGAACCAACCTCGAAATCAGCAACACCCGCGCCGTCCTGGATGGCGATCTCGATCCCTTTATTTCAGAAAGCCTCAAGCAGGGAGTCTGATGGCTACCAACGACGCAACACCTGACAGCCCGCCGGCCGCCGACGAGAATCAGATTATCGCCGAGCGGCGAGCCAAACTAACCGCTTTGCGCGCGGATGGGCAGGCGTTTCCAAACGACTTCCGGCCAGCCAACTCCGCCGCTGATGTGCTGAAAACATTTGGCGAGGCTGACCGGGAAGCACTGCAGGAGCAAGCCGCGCAGGTCACACTGGCCGGTCGCATGATGCTCAAAAGGGTTCAGGGCAAAGCCAGTTTTGCGACCATCCAGGACACTACGGGCCGAATCCAGATTTACCTAAATGACAAAGGGGTCGGCGAATCGACCCACGCCGCTTTTAAGCACTGGGATCTGGGCGATGTCATCGGTGTTGAAGGCGAAGTTTTCAAGACAATGAAAGGCGAGTTGTCGATTCGTGCCAGTGGCATTCGCCTGCTGACCAAGAGCCTGCGGCCACTGCCCGATAAATTCCACGGCCTGAGCGATCAGGAGACCCGATACCGTCAACGCTATGTCGACCTCATCGTCAACGAGCCGGCCCGCAGAGTCTTTGAGATTCGCAGCAAGGCGCTGCAGTCATTGCGTGAATTCATGACCAGCCACGCGTTTCTGGAAGTTGAAACCCCGATGATGCATCCCATTCCGGGCGGCGCCACCGCCCGGCCGTTCAAGACCCACCACAATGCCCTGGACCAGGAGATGTTTCTGCGCGTCGCGCCGGAGCTTTACCTGAAGCGACTGGTGGTCGGAGGTTTCGACCGCGTGTTTGAGATCAATCGCAGCTTCCGCAATGAAGGCATCAGCCCGCGACACAATCCGGAATTCACAATGATGGAATTTTACGCGGCCTATACTGATTACCAGTGGAATATGGCGTTCACCGAAGCCACGATTCGTCATGTTGCTGAACAAGCCCTGGGTACCACTACGGTTCAATATCAAGGCGAAACAATCGAGCTGGGCAAACCATTCGCCCGTCTCACAACCGCCCAGGCGATTGCCGAACATGCGCCGGAAATTGACGCCTCAGCACTCGACAATCCGGACTACCTGCGCCAGCAACTGGCCAAACGCGGCGTTGACCTGAAGACACCGGCATTCAAGGATGCCGGCACAGGGGCTCTGCAGCTGGCTCTGTTCGAAGAAACGGCCGAAGCCAGACTGATTCAACCGACGTTCATTATCGATTACCCGGTCGAAGTCTCGCCACTGGCGCGGGCCTCTGACTCCCACCCCGAGATCACCGAGCGCTTTGAGCTGTTCATCGCCGGACGCGAAACGGCCAACGGGTTCTCGGAGCTCAATGACCCTGAAGACCAGGCAGAACGGTTTCTGAAGCAAGTGGCAGCCAAGGAAGCCGGCGATGATGAGGCAATGTATTTTGATGCCGACTACATTCGGGCGCTTGAATACGGCATGCCGCCTACCAGTGGGTGCGGCATTGGCATTGATCGTCTGATCATGCTGATTACCGATAGCCCGAGTATTCGCGATGTCATCCTGTTTCCGGCACTCAAACGCGAACACTGATGCACTTGATCGCGCAGACCTACGACCTGATTGAGTTGCAGCAAGCGCGCAGTGAACTGGAAAAACGCGGCATTCGGGTACACGTATCGGACGAGTTCACCTATGCCATTCCGGGTATGCCCGGTGCGGAGCAACCTCGCGGCATCTGGGTTGCGCTCGACGAAGATGTGGCCCCGGCCCGCCGGGTGGTCGCCGACCTGTTTGGCCCCGAACGGGTAGCCGGGCCCGACCAACAGGCAAGCCCTGATGCGGCACCCGCCAAGACCAGCAAGCTGAACTGGCCGCGCCAATGGCACTGGCTGGCCTGGATTGTTTTGCTGGCTACACTCTGGGTAGCCTGGCGGACTTTCTGACCGCTGGCCTCTGCCCCCGTCCCAGACAGGCTCTTACCCCTCCCCATCCGAGCGACCATGACAAGCGCAGCACTATCGTTGACCCCTGAGCAGGAAAGCAAACGCGGCGTCATCGCCGCCCTGGTCGCTTTCATAACCTGGGGTATCTACCCGATCTTCTACCACCAGATTGCCTTCATTGAACCGATGCAGGTTCTGGCCTGGCGTGTTTTGTGGTCGTGCCTGGTCATCGCCTTGATGTTCATGCTGCTCCCGAGTCTGAGTGTTCCATGGCAAAAACTGCGCACGCCTAAAGCCTGGGGACTGGTCGTCGCTGCCACTATCCTGATTTCCATTAACTGGTTTATTTTTATCTATGCAGTCTCAACCGGCGAGATCCTGCAGGCCAGCCTCGGCTATTTTCTGAATCCGACCATCAGCGGGCTGATCGGCATCGCGTTTTTTGGCGAGCGGCTGGCGCGCCTCAAAAACCTCTCGATCGCAGTCGCCCTGATCGGTATGGCAATCACGTTCGCGGTTGCCGGGGTCGTGCCAGTGCTGGCGCTGACGATGGCCTGTGCGTTTGCTGTTTATGCGGCGATTCGCAAGCGGTCAGATCTGGACAGTGCGTCCGGGCTGCTACTCGAAACCCTGATCATGGTGCCTGTGGCAATTGCTTATCTGGCGCTGATGCCGTTGTCGGAACGAACTTTTGAACCAGGCATCATGACCTTGCTGGCGGTCTCCGGCATCCTGACGCTGATCCCGTTGCTGACTGCGATCTATGCTGCACGCCGAATTTCGCTAAGCACGTTCGGTTTGTTTCAATATATAACCCCGGTCATGCATCTGCTGATTGCAGTGGGGCTTTATGGGGAAGTTCTGAATTTGTCACGCACGCTGGCGTTCGTCACCACGCTGGCAGCGGTCGCCTTGTTTATTGGCGCCATCTTGCAGGACCGGCAGCGGGAAAGGAAGCAGACTTAGGCCACAGATCGATGCAAGACCTGGTCCACAAACAGACTCATTTCCTGCTCTGGCTGCACGAAACGCTCCCGGTCCAGAGCCAGCAGTTTGCAGCGCCGCTCGAATATTTCCTGGTGACTCAAACGCGCCAGTAATTCGCCCAGGGTCTGCTCCAGCGGGTTGGCAACAACCCAGCCTTCGCTGCGGTTCTGTATCCAGCGTCCGGTTTCCGAATCAAGAGGCGCAATCGGCGGCACACCGAAATAGCCGCCCTCGTAAACCCGGTTTGGCAGCAACCAGCGAGAATTGAAGCGGGCATCATGAAAATCCCCCGCCCAGATGAGGTCTACTTCCCCGTAAATTCTGGCCAGATCATCGGGGTAACGATAGCGACCGCGATACTCCAGGTTCGGCAATCCCTGCACTTGTTGATCAAAGTCCGGAATATCGAACAGGCTGGGATTGCCGTAAAGCACAACCCGGACGCGATCCGGCATGTGGCGGGCAATGTCGCGCAGCAGTGTCATGGAGCGCACGCAACGCAGATTGCCGAACCAGCCGATCACGATGGGGGCGTCTGCGCGCTTGGCGATGCCGGCTTCAGGTCGACCGTCAGGTACGGAGCCAGGCGGCAGACGGTTCTCAATAATACTGACCTGGTATTGATCGCGGTGATGCACGTCGAAGTACTCACGGATGAAACCCGGAGAGGAAACAATCACCCGTTCAGAGGCCAGTATCAGCCTGCGCTCAATGCCGCGCATCATCCGACCCACAAGATCCGTACGAGTCATCAGGTGATGAATGTCGAGGCACTCATAGACCAGAGGCGCCCGCGCACCGGCCGCTTTGCGGGTGAGATAGGCAAGAATCAGCATATCGAGGTTTCTAGCCACCCAGATATCCGCTTTGCGCAACTCCGCATAGTGCGGACGCAATCGCGGGAAAGCCCGCACAATACTGGACAGACGCTGACCCATTGCTCCGTCATAGGTGCGACCCAAATCCACGTTGTCCCAGTCGGTTGATCCGGGAGCCTCACGACGCATCGTATAGCCGCGAACCTGCGAGCCGGTTCGCTGCAATGAACCGATTCTGCGCATGACAGCAGCGTCATGCGCGTTATGCCCGAAAAAAGCAATATTTGTAATCAACCAGATGATCCGATATCAGAAACGACCGCCCGCGGCACGAGAGGCGCCGGCAAACCCGCCAAACGTCATAAAAACGGAATCATGGCATGCCGCCGCAGGCAAATATGTGACGGTTTGGGGCTACAGCAGCAAATAGCTAACAACTGCTTTCAAAAAATGTCCGGATACTCGTATTCTCACTGCCTGAACAGCAAGATGGGGCTCAGACTTCGTCTATCCAGGCTTGCTGAATCGCCTCAAAGATACGCTCACCAGAGCGTTTTGGGTCGTCGTCAAAACCCGGCAGCGCAATGACCCAGGCATGCAATTCCGTAAACCGGACCTGCGTCGGATCTACCTCAGGATGCGCCTCGGATAACTCAATTGCAATATCCTGAATGTCAGTCCATTTCATCAGTGTTCCTCACGCGCGTGATTAATCGTATAACGCGGAATTTCGATCGTGAGCGGCTCATCGGCCATCACCACCTGACACGACAAACGCGAGGAGGCACTCAAGCCCCAGGCTTTGTCCAGCATGTCGTCCTCGTCCTCTGACGATTCTTCCAGACTGTCAAAACCTTCTTTAACGATGACGTGACAAGTCGTACAGGCGAGCGACATTTCGCAGGCATGCTCGATATCGATGTGTTGATCGAGCAGCGCCTGGCAAAGCATTTCACCGGTGGCGAGTTCAAACTCCTTGCCCTCGGGGCACAGGCTCTGGTGAGGCAATATTTTTACGGTTGGCATGTTTTTAGAGGTCTTCGATTGAGCGCCCGGACAATGCCCGGGCAACAGAGCGGTCCATGCGGCGAGCCGCAAACACATCAGATCCTTTGGACAGTGCGGAGATCGTATCGCGGATCCGGTCGGTATCCTGACCATCGCGGGCGGCGGCAACACCGGCCACCAGATCATCAAGCCCCTGACGTTCGTCGGCCGACAGTAAATCGGCATCTTCGCTCAGCGCCGAGCTGATTGCCTCCAGAATGCGATCAGCTTCGACCTGCTGCTCACGCAAGGCGCGCAGATTCATGTCTTCGCCGGCGGCGCTGAATGCTGACTCCAGCATTGAGGTAATTTGCTCATCCGACAGACCGTAAGACGGTTTGACGGTGACCGAGGCAATCACGCCGCTCTCGATCTCGCGGGCTGATACCGCCAGCAATCCGTCGGCATCCACTTGAAAAGTTACTTCGATCCGAGCCGCGCCAGCGGCCATTGGCGGAATACCGCGCAACTCAAAACGGGCCAGCGAGCGGCAGTCAGCAACCAGTTCGCGCTCGCCTTGTACGACATGAACCGCCAGAGCCGTCTGGCCGTCTTTGAAGGTCGTGAACTGCTGTGCTTTGGCAATCGGAATTGTCTCGTTGCGATGGATGACTTTCTCGACCAGTCCGCCCATTGTTTCCAGACCCAGCGACAGCGGAATCACATCCAGCAGCAGCCACTCATCCTCGCCCGACTTGTTACCGGCCAACTGATTCGCCTGTAGCGCCGCGCCAATGGCAACGACTTCATCAGGGTCGATATTGACCAGGGGTTCGGAATCAAAAAGCTTGCCGACCGCAGCCTTGACCTGCGGCATCCGGGTCGAGCCGCCCACGAGCACAACCCCCTTAACTTCGCCGGGCGTCAATGCGGCATCCTGCAACGCTGCTTCGCAGGCACGCAGGGTTTTTTGCAGCAACGGCGCCGTCAACGCATGGAATCTGGCGCCTTCCAGGGTTACGGAAATGCTCTCGCCAGTGGAGAGCGTCGCCTTAAACGGCTCCGCTGCGTTTGCAGACAAGGCCTCTTTAACCCGGCGCGCCTCGGTGCTGAGCAAGCGTTTATCGCCGGCGCTGAGGGAATCAAACTGCGGGACGGCCCAACGAGCAATAGCGGCATCAAAGTCATCACCGCCCAGAGCAGAATCTCCGCCGGTTGAGATCACTTCGAAAACGCCACGACTCAGGCGCAGAATCGATATATCGAATGTCCCGCCACCCAGATCGTAGACGGCATAAACACCCTCTGCTGCCGTGTCCAGGCCGTAAGCCACGGCTGCGGCGGTTGGCTCGTTCAACAAACGAAAAACGTTCAGCCCAGCCAGCGCAGCGGCGTCTTTGGTTGCCTGACGCTGCGCGTCATCAAAATAAGCCGGCACGGTAATCACTACCCCGGTCAACTCACCACCAAGACTTAGCTCAGCCCGCTCCCGCAAAGCGCGTAGCAACACTGCTGAAACCTCTACCGGAGACTTATCCCCCTGCACCGTCCGAATCTGCACCATGCCGGGCTCGTCGGTCAGGTCGTACGACGTCCCGGTAGTGCCGATTTCTCCGGCACCGCGCCCCATCAGTCGCTTTACCGAGGCAATCGTATTGCCGGGGTCACGAACCGCATGCTCGGTCGCCTGCCTGCCGACCTGGACCAGACCGTCTTCGGCAAAACGCACCACTGACGGCAGCAGGACACTACCGGCTTCATCGGCCAGCACTTCGGCCACACCCGACCGGACGGTCGCGACCAGGGAATGGGTGGTGCCAAGATCAATACCGGCCGCCAGACGATGCTGATGGGGCTCGGTGGATTCACCCGGCTCGGAAATTTGCAGAAGGGCCAAAAGGACTCCCGTTTAAGATTTAGCGACCTGTCGCGTGGCATCCAGCAATTGCTGCGCGAAGCGTTCCAGGAACATGTACTGGCGAACCACACCGGCTGCCGCCGGGTAGTCCTGCCGCTCGTCAAGCTCGGTGAGCAATTTCTGTTGCAAGGCTTCCTGGGCGGCCTGATTTCGACCGATCAACACCTGTAACTCAGCCGCATCCGGCGCCTCTCGCCATTCGTCGAGCGCCTCATGCCAGCTCATTTGTTCCATAAGAAACTCAGCCGGCATCGCTGTATTGTCTTCAGCACCGACATCCTGACCATTGAGTTCGCACAGATAGCGGGCGCGCGACAGTGGATCGCGTAAGGTCTGATACGCTTGATTGGCTTTAGTGGATAACTGCATGGCGATGCGTTTTTCGGCGTCACCGGCCCGGACAAAACGGTCTGGATGCATCGACGATTGTATCCGTCTAAACGCCTGCTCTAACTGCTCGGCATCCAGCGCAAACTGCGCGGGCAACGACAGGAAGTCGAAGAAGTTTTTTTTCAGTGCTTCCATTGATGAAAATTCTGACCAGGAGACGTGCGGGCGATCAATTATAAATCTGGCGCCGGCCCGGACAACGCAGGCAGACGCCAGAATCGAAACCTGTGGATGAACTGCCCGCCAGGCCGCTCAGCAGCCAGGCAGTTTCAGACGTTGAAAGACTCTCCGCACCCGCACTCGCTCTTGACGTTAGGGTTGCGGAACCGAAAACCTTCATTCAGGCCTTCACGACCAAAATCCAGTTCTGTTCCATCAATGTACGGCATGCTCTTGGGATCAATAAAGAGCTGGATTCCCTGGCTCTCAAATTGCTCGTCTTCGGGATTGGGTTGATCGGCGAACTCAAGCTTGTAAGCCAGTCCGGAGCAACCGGTTGTCCGGACCCCCAGGCGCAGCCCGATTCCACGGCCCCGTTTTTCCAGGTACCGGTTAACGTGCTCAGCGGCAGCATCGGTTAACGTAACAGCCATTACAGATTCCTTAGACTAAAAATTGACAGCCCCTCACCCTTACAGATGAGGTCTGCGGCTTGATTTTCAAGCAGCTTTGGCTTGGTCCTGTGTACCGTCATGACGGCTCTTATAGTCGTCAATGGCCGCTTTGATCGCGTCTTCGGCCAGAATTGAGCAATGAATCTTGACGGGCGGCAATGCCAGCTCTTCGGCAATCGCGGTGTTCTTGATTTCGGCAGCTTCGTCCAGAGACTTACCCTTCACCCACTCGGTAATCAGTGACGAGGAGGCAATCGCAGAGCCGCAGCCGTAAGTTTTGAACTTTGCGTCTTCGATCAGGCCTTGATCATTCACTTTAATCTGCAGCTTCATCACATCGCCACATGCCGGCGCGCCAACCATGCCGGTCCCGATGGAATCGTCACCTTTCTCGAACGAACCGACATTGCGTGGGTTTTCGTAATGGTCGATGACTTTGTCGCTGTATGCCATTTGAATCTCCTGGGAACTGACGCCGGTTTCGGGGCGCCTTAAAAAACAACTATTGAGTACTAAACAACTAATGAGTACTTCTGAATCGATCGCTAAAAGTTTGTCACGACGGTACGGCTAGTGGGCGGCCCACTGGACCGAATCCAGATCAATACCGTCTTGAGCCATCTCCCACAAGGGAGACATTTCACGCAGCTTGCCAACCTTGGCCTTGAGCAGATCGATCGTGAAATCAATTTCTTCTTCGGTGGTGAAACGCCCCACCGAAAACCGGATAGAGCTATGCGCCAACTCGTCACTGCGCCCGAGAGCACGCAACACATACGACGGCTCAAGACTGGCCGAGGTGCAGGCTGACCCACTGGACACGGCAATATCCTTAATCGCCATGATCAGCGATTCGCCCTCGACATAATTAAAACTGACGTTGAGATTATGCGGCACACGCTGCTCAAATGAGCCATTCAGGTAAACCTCTTCCATCTGATTCAGACCGGCCCATAGTTTGTCGCGCAGCATCCGCATGCGGTCATTCTCAGTGGCCATCTCTTCACGGGCGATTCGAAATGCTTCGCCCATGCCCACGATCTGGTGAGTGGCCAGCGTTCCCGAGCGCATTCCCCGCTCGTGCCCGCCACCGTGAATCTGGGCCTCAATGCGAATTCTGGGCTTGCGCCGCACATACAACGCGCCGATTCCCTTGGGGCCGTAAGTCTTGTGGGCACACAATGACATCAGATCAATTTTGAGGGTCTGAAGATCGATCGGCATCTTGCCGGTTGCCTGAGCGGCATCAACATGGAAGATGATCTTGCGCTCGCGCAGCAGTTCGCCAAAAGCCGCGACATCCTGGATTACGCCAATTTCGTTATTGACCAGCAATACTGAAACCAGAATAGTGTCTTCACGCAATGCGGCCTTCAGGGCATCAACCGAAAGTAATCCGTCTTCCTGGACATCGAGATAGGTCACTTCAAAGCCTTCCCGCTCCAGCTCGCGCATCGTGTCGAGCGTGGCTTTGTGTTCGGTGCGTAGCGTAATCAGGTGGCGGCCCCGATCCTTGTAAAAGTGCGCCGCCCCCTTGACCGCCAGGTTGGTCGCTTCTGTCGCCCCTGAGGTCCATACAATCTCGCGGGGATCACAATGAATCAGATTAGCGACTTCCTGTCGGGCATTTTCGACCGCTTTCTCGGCCGTCCAACCATAGGGATGGCTGCGCGACGCGGGATTGCCGAAATCTTCTCTGAGATACGGCAGCATCGCATCCACAACGCGCGGATCAACCGGCGTGGTTGCTGAATAGTCGAGATAGATTGGCAACTTGAGACTCATAACGCTCCACACTTTAAGTATCAGGACAGGGCTCAGGCGCTCTGCCGTGTTCCGGCGACTCCATCACTCATCAGAGTGTTGTCAGGCGTCCGTTATCCAGTTTGATTTCCTGCAGCGTTGAAGTCGGAAACTCCAGCGCCGCACGATGTTCCTTGACAACCGAGATGTCTCTCGGCTGTTCGCGACCGATTCGCTCTTTTTGCCCATCGACCAGGCTATGCAGCGAGACCGAGTCAAGATATTCGATCATTTTCTTGGTCAACGTACTCCAGAGCTCATGGGTCATGCACGGCCCGTCTGACTCCGAGCAGTTTTCCTTGCCGGCGCACTGGGTGGCATCAAGCGGCTCGTCTACTGCAAAGATGATGTCTGCGACCGTAATGTCCTTCGCAGCGCGGGACAAGGTATACCCGCCACCGGGCCCGCGGGTGCTTTCGACCAGCTCGTTGCGCCGCAAGCGACCAAACAATTGCTCCAGGTAAGACAGAGAGATCTTCTGCCTCTGACTGATTCCGGCGAGCGTGACCGGCCCGTGATGCTCACGCATCGCCAGATCTATCATTGCCGTGACAGCAAACCGCCCTTTTGTCGTTAAACGCATGGATCTGTCCTATAAAGAAGTACTTGACCAGCGAACTCGACTATAGCAGTAACCAACCAATTTGGTCGAGTTCTCCACCTTGCACTAATGGCTATTGTCCAAGACAACCAGATAATGCAGTCAAGTTTGGCTTGACCCGACATTTTCCCGGCGACTCAGCAGCCCGATCATTATCTCCCCGGCAGTCTGCAAGCAATTTAATATTTATTTATCAGCATCTTAGTTAAAAGCAATTCTCCCTGGCCGCGCCAGAGACTGGGCTCAAAAAAGGCGCCTTCCAGCGCCTTTTACCAAACCGGTTTAACAAAGCCTCAGGCGGCTGCAACCTGGGTTGCCCGGCGCTTGGCTACCTCAAGCAGCCCCGCGCAAGCATCTTCGATGTAGTCAAGTACCTGTTCAAACCCACCTTGACCGCCGTAATACGGGTCGGGAATGGTGGCGGACTCGTGATCGGTCGCGAATCGCATCAAGAGCTGAATCTTGTGCTGGCCGGGAGTCACTGTCTGCTGCTGAAGCGCAGAAAGATTGTCCCAGTCCATCGCAAGAATCAGGTCGAACTGGTCGAAAATTTCCGGACGGACCTTGCGCGCGGTGAGATCGGAAATTGAATACCCGCGTTTCTCAACCGCCACCTGGGCTCGTTTATCCGGGGCATCCCCTTCATGAAAAGCATGTGTCCCAGCAGAAGACACGGTCACGACATCCTGAAGACCAGCCTGGGCAACCATATGCCTGAAAACCCCTTCAGCCATCGGCGACCGGCATATATTGCCCATGCAAATGAACAAGACTCTGGTATGCATGGCAATGCTGATCGGCTCTCTTTTTCCCATTTGAAGTTCCTGCTGTAAGTGATCGGTGAAAAATCTGATATTGGTTAATTGGTGATTAGTTAATTGGTGATTACTGCCCGCCGCCTAAGCGGCCTTGTCTGGTTGCGAAGCAATGTTTCCGGTCGAGTTCGCGCCAAAGACTTGTTCTCGAAGCTTCGATAAGCGATCTCGCGCCTGAGCTGCCTTCTCGAACTCCAGGTTCTTGGCGTGCTCGAGCATTTGCTTCTCCAGACGCTTGATTTCTTTTGCCAGGCCTTTCTCGCCCAGCTTGCCGATGTCCTCGGCGCTCTTGTCGGAGGATTTTCGACTCTTGTCTGAACGGCTGTCGTAGACGCCGTCGATCAGCTCTTTAATTGCCTTGGTAACGCCCCGGGGGACGATGCCATGCTCGGCGTTGAAACTGGTTTGTATCTTGCGCCGCCGTTCGGTTTCGTCAAGGGCTTTTTGAATTGAATCTGTGATTCTGTCCGCATACAGGATGGCCTGGCCATCGAGATTACGGGCCGCCCGTCCGATGGTCTGGATCAGACTACGCTCGCTGCGCAAAAATCCTTCTTTGTCAGCGTCAAGAATTGCGACAAGTGACACCTCGGGGATGTCCAGACCCTCGCGCAGCAAATTGATGCCGACCAGAACATCGAACGTGCCCAGGCGCAAGTCGCGCAGAATCTCCACCCGCTCAACAGTGTCGATGTCGGAGTGCAGGTAGCGCACGTTCACACCGTGGTCAGACAAGAAATCCGTCAAGTCCTCAGCCATGCGTTTGGTCAGCGTGGTGACCAGTACCCGGTCGCCCTTGGCAACCCGCAAGTTGATCTCGGAGAGCAGGTCTTCCACCTGGGTCGCTGCCGGCCGGATCACCACATCCGGATCAATTAAACCCGTGGGGCGTGCGACCTGCTCAACCACCTGCCCCGAGTGAAGCCGTTCGTATTCAGCCGGGGTCGCTGACACAAAGACCGCCTGCCGCACTTTGGTTTCGAACTCTTCGAACTTCAACGGACGATTATCCAACGCGGAAGGCAATCGAAAGCCGAACTCGACCAGGGTTTCCTTACGCGACTTGTCACCGCGGTACATCGCATTCAACTGACCGATCATGACGTGACTCTCGTCGAGAATCATCAGGGCTTCGGCGGGCAGGTAATCGACCAGCGTCGGCGGTGCGTCACCGGGGTTTGCCCCAGAGAAATGACGGGAGTAATTCTCGATCCCTTTGCAGAACCCAAGCTCTTGCAACATCTCCAGGTCGAACCGGGTTCGTTGCTCCAGGCGCTGTGCCTCCACGAACTTCCCCTGGCTGTTGAACTCCTTCAGGCGGTCGGAAAGCTCTGCCTTGATGGTTTCAATCGCCTGTAAGACCCGGGCACGCGGTGTCACGTAATGGGACGACGGATAAATCGTGAAACGCGGAATCTTCTGCCGAATACGACCGGTCAGTGGATCGAACAGCTGCAGGCTCTCTACTTCATCATCAAACAACTCGATCCGGATCGCCAACTCCGCATGCTCTGACGGAAAGACATCGATCTGGTCGCCGCGAACCCGAAACGTGCCGCGGGAGAAATCTGTTTCGTTTCGCTTGTACTGCATGGCAACCAGCCGCTGCAGGACATCGCGCTGACTCATTTTGTCGTTCACGCGCAGCGTCATCACCATGGCGTGATAATCCGCCGGGTTTCCGATGCCGTAAATACAAGAGACGGTGGCGACGATCACGGTATCGGGACGCTCAAGCATCGATTTGGTCGCCGACAACCGCATCTGCTCAATATGCTCGTTGATCGAGGAATCTTTCTCGATGAACAAGTCCCGCTGCGGAACATACGCCTCGGGCTGATAGTAGTCGTAGTAGGAAACAAAATACTCGACCGCATTTTTGGGGAAAAACTCGCGCATCTCGGCATAAAGCTGCGCGGCCAGCGTTTTGTTCGGGGCCAGCACCAATGCGGGCCGACCCGTGCGGGCGATCACATTGGCCATCGTGAACGTCTTGCCAGAACCAGTCACGCCCAGCAGGGTCTGAAAGCTCAGACCGTCTTCAATGCCTTCGATCAGCGAGTCAATGGCCTGCGGTTGATCACCGGCCGGCGGGAATGGCTGAAACAACTGAAACGGACTGCCCGGGTAGCTGACGAAACGCCCGCCATCGACACGGCTCACTGCAACGCCGGACTCAGCCTGATCTGACTGGGAATCCCTTTGCTGCGTGATAACATTTTCCGGTGTTGATGACATGTGATTGCGTTGCGTTCCTGGTGGGAAAGTCGTCTTCAAATCGGCTCAGATGAATCGGCTCAGATGAGTCGGAAGACTTCCGCGCTGGTTCGGTGATTTTGGTGAGATCTTGCTGATTTGCTGATGGGCTGATTTGTTATGCCGATTGCCGTTTTTCTGAATCCTCGATTGCTAGTCATTATTTGTCGTCACCGAACCATCTGTTTTGATGATCCTCAACGTAACGCCACCGCTCCTGCCTTACAGAAACCATAAGGCGATTAAATGCCTCTGAAGCACCCGCTCCTCCCTGCGGCTGGCTCAACGACCGGGCCAGATCGCGCAGTCATTTCCGCGCCTGGCGCCTTATCCGGGAGCACCGGGGCAAGCTGTCTCACTGAACCGGCTCCAACCGGGGCTGGCCCCAGCTTAAACGCTGTATTAGAACAGCCTGGACCCCGCAATATCGGGGAATCAAGCGCGGCTCTCAGCAGTAAGATCGCACAACACATTGCACAACAAATCGCTAAATATCAATCACTTGCAGGGTATTTCTACCGTAAAATGACACTCGTTCAGCGGCTGTTTTGCTGCTATGCGGGATTATGTCTGGGAGACGCCCTAAAAGTCCAGCGATTTGCCTAATTTTTAAGCACCGAATCTGTCTAATTTGTTTTCGCCAAGCCCTGGCACCTGATTTTTCCACCCTCTACGGCCAATACCCCCCTAAAACTATGACTGCCTCCACTTTTGCCTCCGTCGAACTAGCCCCCCGAGACCCGATCCTCGGTGTGACCGAAGCCTTCAAAGCCGACCAGCGACCCGGCAAGACCAATTTAGGCGTTGGCGTTTACATAGACGAAAACGGCAAAATCCCGCTGCTGCCATCGGTGCGCCAGGCGGAGGAAATCGTGGTCGCCCGGAAAATGCCGCACGGCTACCAACCCATAGAGGGCTTTACCGGATACCTGGAGCAAGTTCAGGCACTCTTGTTTGGCGCAGACAGCGAACTCCTGAAAGCCGGCCGCGTCGCGACATTCGAAACCCTGGGCGGCACCGGCGCCCTGAAAGTCGGGGCAGACTCTATCCGCCGCTTCCTGCCGACGGCCAAAGCCCTGATCAGCCAGCCATCCTGGGAGAACCATCGGGCCATCTTTGAATACGCCGGATTTGAAGTTCAGGAGTACGGCTATTACGACAGCACCACCCACGGCTTGAATCTGCCGGCCATGCTTGACTCCCTTAGAAACGCAACACCAGGTGACGTTGTCGTCTTGCATGTTTGCTGCCATAACCCAACCGGGGTGGATCTGACAGAACAACAGTGGCGCGAAGTAGCCGCAGTCTGCAAAGAACGCGGCCTGCTGCCGTTTCTGGACATGGCTTACCAGGGCTTTGCGCAAGGAACCGTAGAAGACGCTGTCGCACTCAGAGTCTTCATCGAAACGGGCTTGAACCTGATGGTGGCGAACTCGTTTTCAAAGTCGTTTTCGCTTTACGGAGAGCGGGTAGGCGCGCTGTCGGTCGTGACTCACAGTGCCGACGAAGCCCAGCGTGTCACCAGCCAGATCAAACGCGTCATTCGTGCCAACTACTCCAACCCACCAACATTTGGCGGTGCATTGGTGGCAACCGTCCTCGCCACTCCGGCATTGCGCGAGATGTGGGCCCAGGAACTGGCTCATATGCGGGTCCGTATCAAGTCCATGCGCGACGGACTGGTCATGCGCCTGAACCAGGCCATGATTGCCAATAAAATCGACCGCAACTTTGACTTCATTGGCGAGCAACGCGGCATGTTTTCGTTCTCTGGTCTGACCCCCGAGCAGGTTCAACATATGCAGGACAACGCCGGGATTTACGCGATCAGGAGTGGCCGGATCTGCCTGGCTGCAGTGAGCGAACAAAACATCGATCATGTGGCAAAAGCGATTGCTGATGCAATTGTGGCAAGCTAGACCTACCGCAATCAAACCGGAGCGCCTCCATGAGCCTGATCACCGTATCTGAAATAGCCAGCCGAATTCCTGACGGCACCAAGCTAGCGGTTGCCAAAGACTTCACCGGTGTCTCGGTCGCTGTCACGGCGGCACTGATCAAGCGTGAGGCCCGAAATCTGCATCTGGTCTGCCTGCCAATCTCTGGCTTGCAGGCAGATCTGCTGATCGGCGCCGGCTGTATCGCTCAACTGGAGACCTCGGCGGTCACGATGGACGAGTTCGGCGGCGCGCCGGCTTTTCAGCGGGCGGTACAGCGCGGCACGATTAAACTGCTCGACGGGACCTGCCCGGCGATTCACGCCGGCATGCAAGCCAGCCAGAAAGGGATCCCTTTCATGCCGCTGCGCGGCATTCTGGACTCCGAGCTGCTCGCCCACCGTTCCGATTGGCAAGTAATTCCCAACCCATTCGAGTCTGATGATCCAATCGTCGCCATCAAGGCAATCAATCCTGACATCGCCCTGATTCATGCCGCGGCAGCCGACCGGTTCGGCAATATCTTTTTCGGTCGCGAACGCGATTGCCTCACCCTGGCTCATGCTGCCCGCACAACCTTCGCAACGGTTGAACAGATCGTTGAAGGCAATTTGCTGGATGACCCGGACAAATCAGGGTCAGTGCTGCCGGCCTTATATGTTGAAGGTATCGCCCACGTCCCGCAGGCAGCCTGGCCGGTAGGGTTCGGCGACGCCTATGCGCCCGACGGCGACGCCATCCGCCAATATCTGGCCGGAGTTCGGGCCGATGAGCCCGCTCCAGAGCTGTTAAACGCGCTAATTGAAGCGGCCCCGTGGGCCGCCGCAATCGGACACACAACCAAGGCCGGCATGGCCGACCTCAATGTCTGAGGCCGCTCGCCGCTGCGAACCGCAGGAGTTACTCGCCTACACCATATCGACGATGCTCAGTGGGCTGAGGCATGTTGCTGTTGGCGCCTCCTCGCCGATTCCGGGTATGGCCGCGCTGCTTGCCCAGGCTCTGGCTGAACAAGCGAACGCCCCACGCCTGCACTTATCAATCCTGGCCTCCAAGAAGCACAACAGCTTCACCAATGGTGGCGTCGAGATTTTTGATCTTGCCGGGCAAGGCCGGCTGGATGCTTTCTTTCTCGGCGGCGGCCAGATCGACGGTCAGGCGAACATCAACCTGGTAGGCGTGGGTGACTACCCGCAGCACAAGGTGCGCTGGCCGGGCTCATTCGGATCTGCCTACCTGTACCACCTGGTGCCCCGTGTGATTCTGTTCCGGGAAGAACACACCCGGCGTGTACTGGTCCCGAAAGTTGATTTCATCTCCGCCGCCGGGCCGAAGGCGAACCCGGGTCATTACCGCCCCGGTGGGCCACATGCCTTGCTAACAAACCGCTGCCTGTTCAGCTTTGACAAGGACAGGCGACGCTTCTGCCTGCAAAGCGTCCACCCGGGCCACACGCTGGAAGAAATTCATGACGAGACCGGCTTCGAGTTCGATCTCGCGGCCCGGGAAGATGGAAAAATCGCCATAACGCCGGAGCCCGACCCGGAAACCCTGGCGCTGATCCGCGGCGACGTGCTCGATAAGATTGAAGAAACCTACCCGAACTATGCGGCCAAGATGCGGGCGCTGCTGGCCTGAGCGTAATTTTTGATTCCTGATTGAACCGGATGCCTTTCAGGCCCGACTAAAGGCCGACTGTCTCGCGATTGCCAAAAATTGAATGACCGACTGGCGACACGCGCGATGATCCTGCTACAATTCTTTCTGTTCCCTGATAGCTCAGTTGGTAGAGCGACGGACTGTTAATCCGCAGGTCCCTGGTTCGAGCCCAGGTCGGGGAGCCACCCAACACCCAGAAGCCACCGCCTCTTGCGAAAGTCTAGCCAAAGACATGCAACAGCCGGTGGCTTTGTTTTGCACGCGACCAACGAGGCGCCGGCTCTCGCCACTGTGCCGCAAAGCTTGCCGCACACCAGCCATAGCCGGGTTCCCGGCACAAAATGGCGCGGCAGTTGAATCCCGCTAACATTCATTGATTCCACTTGTGCCTCGAAAGGAGAACGCGCGCCCTCCTGCGCGCCGAAATATGCACCTGAACATGACCGAACTGTCCGGCATCAAAGCCTACGTCACCATGACGCAGACGATTATTCCGCGCCCGGTGGCGTGGGTGTTGACGCAAAACGCCAACCGGTCCTACAACCTTGCCCCGTTCTCTTATTTCAACGGCATTAGCAGCGACCCGCCGATGATCATGATGTCAATCGGGCTGGCCCCAAACGGCGACCTGAAAGACACGCGAGTCAATATTGACGCCCGCAAGGAGTTCATCGTGCATATTGCCCACAAGGAATTAGCCGTGCCGATGACCGCCTCGTCGGCCACGTTGCCGGCCGGTGAATCCGAAGTAGACAAGCTGGGCCTGAAGCTGGCGGAAATGCCTGGCAGCTCATTGCCACGCCTGGCTGACTGTCGTATTGCCTATGCCTGTGAGTTTGTTGAATGGCACATGATCAAGGATCAGGCGATCTTGTTTGCAACCCTCAAACATCTCTATCTTGATGATGCCGTGGTAGGCCAAGACGCCAAAGGACGGCTCAAAGTCAATGCCGAAGCGGTAGACCCGATCGGCCGACTCGGCGGCGGTGAATACTTCAGCGCCGGCGAATCCATCTATGTGGAGCGGCCCGCCTGATGACAAGCGATGGCGTTATCGGAAACTCCCCCGCAGCCCATACCGGGACTTTTGCATTTGATACCGAGACGCAACTGACGCCGCAGTCCGATAGTCTGTGGGTCGGGCGTCTTGATCCGAACTGGAATATCGGCGACAAGCCCAATGGCGGTTATCTGGCAGCCGTTGCGATGTCGGCTTTACAGGCGCTGACCCCAGAGCAGCCTGATCCGCTCAGTGCGACAATCCACTATTTGCGACCGGGCTCAGCCGAGCATCGCTGCGACGTCGACGCCCGGGTTCTGCGCCCCGGCCGGACAGTCAGCACCCTACGGGCCGGCCTGACCCAGAACGGCAAACAGCGTCTGGAAATTCTGGCCAGCGTCGGCAATCTTGATATTGCCAGGCCGGATGACGGGCTTGCGCTGACTATCCCTCCGCCCGATTTGCCAGCGCCAGAGAACTGCATCGGTCGAGACGGCGCCAACCAGGGTGTGGAGTTACCAATTCTGAACCGCCTCGAGATTCGCCTGAATCCCGCCCACGCCGAAGCCGGTCATGGTTCCGCAGCCATGTCGGGCTGGGTCCGGTTTCGCGATGGCCGCGCGCCCGACACCAAAGCCTGTCTGCTTTTTTCTGATGCCTTTCCGCCAGCAATTTTCGGCTTGCTCGGGCTGGTCGGCTGGGTACCCACCATTGAGTTGACCGTTCACGTCAGACGCCGCCCCTGCCCGGGCTGGGTCCAGGCGAGCTTCACCTCTCACGACCTTGGGGATGGACGACTCATAGAAGACGGTGCGCTATGGGATGAACAGGGAAATCTGATTGCCCAATCGCGCCAACTGGCCTTGTTGTTAACCTAAAACCGCAGGAAATCGAATGCCCGAGAAGACGCAAGACTACAAACAAACGACGGACGACAACCGGATTCTGGATGCACTGATTGTCGGCGCAGGTTTTTCGGGTTTGTACCAACTGCTGTGCCTGCGGGACAAACTCGCCTTGTCAGTCGAAGTTTATGAGGCAGGCAATGATGTTGGCGGCACCTGGCACTGGAACCGCTACCCCGGCGCGCGGTGCGACTCGGAAAGCCATTCCTATTGTTATGCGTTCTCGCAGGAGCTGATTGACGAATGGGAATGGTCAGAACGGTATCCCGGCGCGGCCGAGATTCGGCGCTATCTGGGATTTGTCGCTGACAAATTCGACCTCAGACGTAACATCCAGTTTGGCACCCGTGTCACGGGTGCGAAATACCTGGCCGATCAGAACCTTTGGCAGGTTACAACCGACACGGGCGAAACCCGACTGGCGCGATTCCTGATCACTGCAGTGGGCTGCCTGTCTACCGCGAACGTGCCGGACATTCCTGGTTTGAAAGATTTTGCGGGCCAGTGGTATCACACCGGTCAGTGGCCACATGAAGCGGTTAGTTTTTCCGGCAAACGGGTTGGCCAGATCGGCACCGGTTCGACAGGCATTCAGGCAGCACCGGTCATTGCCGAAACGGCCGGCCATCTGACGGTATTTCAGCGCACCGCCAACTACAGCGTCCCGGCCCGCAACCAACCGCTGACCGAACAGTTCAAAGCCCAGGTCAAACGGGACTTCGCCAAGATCCGCGAGACGATGCACAGCACGGCCAACGGTCATCCGTTCAAAATTTCCAGGACGATGGCGCTAGATGTTTCGGCGCAGGAAAGACAAGCGCTTTACGAGCAAGCCTGGGAAACCGGCGGACTGCAATTCAGAGCCACTTTCTGGGACTTACTGACCAGCCAGGACGCGAACGATACTGCGGCCGAATTTCTGTGCGGCAAGATTCGGGAGATCGTCAAAGACCCGGCTACCGCAGCCGCGCTAAGCAACATTGATCATCCTTATGCAGCAAAACGTCCGCCAATCGACACGCATTATTTTGAAACCTATAACCGCGACAACGTCACACTGGTCGACTTGCGCAAATCGCCAATTGAGGCAATCACGCCATCAGGAATCCGAACCGGCGATTCGGAATACCCGCTGGATATCATTGTGTTTGCAACCGGATTTGACGCCATGACCGGCCCGCTGATCAAAATGAATATTCACGGCGCTAACGGCCTCAGCCTGAAAGACGCCTGGCGCGACGGGCCGCGCAACTACCTTGGTCTACAGGTCGCTGGCTTTCCCAACCTGTTCACCATTACCGGACCAGGCAGCCCTTCAGTCTTGTGCAACATGCCAGTCGCCATCGAACAACATGTCGAATGGATCACCGATTGCATCGCCCACATGCGCAAACGGCAACTGGCCACCATTGAGGCGACAGAGCAGGCGGTCAATGACTGGGTCAATCGGGTCAATGACGCCGCAGACGCCACCTTGTTACCCAAGGCATCGCACTCGTGGTATCTGGGCGCCAACGTTCCGGGCAAACCCCGCGTATTTATGCCGTATGCCGGCGGCATGGCGCAGTACCGAAAAATCTGCAATGAAGTCGCGGACAATCAATACCAGGGGTTCGCCCTAAGCTGATAGCTTCGCTCAGGCTGGCTAGGAACGCAAAACGAAAACAGAACACTTCGCGTGGCGGACTACCTGCCCGGCCACTGAGCCCAGGACAATGTCACTGAACTGCGGTGAATGAGCGGACATCACGATGGCCTGGGCTTGCGGGTCTTTGATGTGACTGACAATAGTCTGATAGGTGCGACCGGTTTCCACGACGACCTGCGTCTCGGCGGGCAAGCCTTCTGAAGCTTTAAGTTCGTCCAGAACCAGCCTGGCCTGATCGGCGGCGGAATCCAACACCGAAGACTCCAACTGCGCTGCGACATAAGTGGGGATTGGTTCAAGAACATGTAGAAGCATCATCTGACCATCCGGGGCCAGATTAAGTTTCGCTGCTCGTATTGCCAGCCTTGCCTGTTCTTTCTGCCCGATATCGACCGGTACGATGATTTCCGAAAACATACAAACCTCTCACGCTGTTTGCCTGAATTACGAATAGTCTGCGCTTGTCCTTATTCCTGGCTTTGACACAAATCAAGCAAGCCGCAGGCATCAGGAAGGCTCGCATTGCACGGTGAATTCCTTCACGCCAACAATCGGATCTGGTTCGCGCAGTTTCGCGACATAGGTGTAGGAGACTAAATCTCCGTTTTGATCCACGAAAATCTCGTTGCGAACCGTATCTCCAACAACCGAGGCAGCGTCATAGTTCAGCTTAAACCAGAAGTAACCCGTCCCGGTGGCGGCCTTATCAACCGAGTAAACAAAGTCTGACCCGGGCCGGGCGCCATTCAGCTTGATCGCCGCGCTGCGTTCATTGCCAGCAGGAACCCGGAACCGCAGAGTGGAGCCGGTCAGCACGCGCACTTCCCCGTCCTGAATGACAAGACTGGCGTCAGTGACTTGCGGGTTGGTATCGCGGGTACTGCGATACTGTTTGCATATCAGCGCCAGCTCGCTGCTGTCTTGCGGTATGCCGTGCGCGAACAAACCGTTGCCCTGTGCCTGCGTAGCACTGGCGATCATTGTCAGTAGACAAACCAGCAAGCAAGTCGGTACGCACCGGAAACCTTGAACTCTTCCCATCATCAGCCACTTTTCCTGACCAGAAACACGACAAGCAGTATAGCCAGCGATCAATGCCGCAGACTATCGAACCAGCCTGATGTTGCAATTGAGTCAGTCAGTCGTCGGGTGAGTCAAATTCGTATCAGCGAGCCTGACGCGGACACGGAAGAAATCCGGCTGACACGCAGCGCTAACTCAGTTAGTCGAAGTATCCGACGTATCCGGTTCGGCCTTTGATGAGCTTAGTTCGGGAGCGAGCCGCGAACGGGCGTCAACGCACTGAAAGTAGGTCTGAGGCCCTCTGGCCAGCGCATTTGTGCAACTGGCGCGCGCGAACTTGATCGACTGGGCTGAAACACCGGAGGCGCCGGCTTCTGGCAATCGAAAACCATCGGCCAATGCCACCATCTGCGCATTCAGGCAGTGATAGTAACCAGGCAGATCCGCACTGTTTCTGCCGGTGGTGCACCAGGTTTCAAGAGCAGCCCGCTCATGACTGGACAGCGATTTGATGGAGAGTCTGCTGGCCGCCTGTCGGGTTCCGACCGGGTCAAGCAGCCGTTGCAGAACCTGTTGACTGGACTCGCCATTCACTTCCAGGCCCTGATCGAGCTGCCAGGCCATGATGGCAGCTCTGGTGCGGTTGCCGGGCAGTCCGTCGATCGGCCCCGGGTCATAACCCAGGCGTTTCAGCAGGCTTTGAATTGACAAGACGGTTGGGTCGCCTAGCCCGGACCGGTCGTTTACGGTTGACTTAGCCGGCTCGGCGTCGAGTGCCGGGAGGGTGGGTTTAGCCGCGACCGGTTTCGATGCAGCCGGTTTGGCAGGCGCTTCCGGCGCGATCATCGCAACCGTGCGCAGCGCGCTTACCGACCTTGGTTGTTTGACAGCGGATTCAGGCAATACCGCAGCAATCTGCGCCGGCGCAGATGATGACGGGGGCTTCATTGCGACTGAATCGTTGGCCGCCGGATCTTTGGCCGCGGCCCTGCCCGTCTGCCGGATAACCCCGTTCCAGACGGCGTCGCTACCCACCGCAGTCCGGGAGGCATCCCGGGAAATCCCCGCTCCCGGCCAGGCTGAGAATGCAGCAATTGCGGCCGCGCTGAGGATAATGAGGAGCCAGACCAGCCAGGGACGTCCAGAGGACGGACGGTCAAAGGTACTGGCACTCTGATCGCGGCGCCAGAATCGTCGTTCGAACGCACGATCTACCGCCGTACGAGCGGGTGCCTCATACGATATCGGTGAATCTAATGGTTCGAACGTCTTACCCACACTATTACCCCTCGTCATTTTTTGTAGCAATTTCGATGAAATATAGCCCAGAAAATATGTAAAGCGGATCGAATTATGCTCCAACTTGCAAAATAATTCGACCTTCCGTCGGTCAGAGCGTCACAGCCTCCCGCCACAGGCGTGCCACCAGCAGGCTGGCAGGTTCGTCACAGGCCAGGGCGCACGACTGCCCGGCCCACGCCTGCATCCGGGAAAGGTCGCCTGCCTGGCTCGCTGCCTGGCGCATAGGCGCGGTTAGCGAACGCTGGATCGGATAAGGCGCCGGCTCCGGGCCGACATTCGCGGCCAGAACGTAGTCGGTTGCCAGCGCCCGGCCCCAGCGACCGGAAAATGCCCTGGTGAGCCGCGTGCCGTCAGGCGGAGTTTCCGCCAGCGCAAGCGCCCAGGCCGGCGCGATTGCCGCTTCCGGACAGCGTAGCAGCCCCGTGCCGATCTGAACGGCACTGGCACCTAACGCCAGCGCTGCCGCGATCCCGCGGCTGTCGGCAATCCCGCCAGTCGCAACAACCGGCAGGTCAACCGCATCAACCACCTGAGGCAACAACGCAAACAGCCCGGCCGCGGACTGGTCCGCGCCGAAAGCGCCGAAAGCCCCTCTATGGCCGCCCGCCTCGGCGCCCTGGGCAACGATCACGTCAGCACCCGCCGCCTGTGCCTGCGCAGCCTCGGCAACCGTTGTCACGCAGGCAAACCACCCGATGCCGGCGGCCTTCAAGCGGGCCACGAATGCTTCTGGATAGACGCCCATTATCGACGAAACTACGGTGGGCCGGACGGCCAGCAATGCCTCGCATTGAGCATCAAAGTCAATCAGCGCGGGATTGATCTGCCCGGCGGCCACCGGCGGACCGTAAGCAGACAAAAACTGGGCAACCGCCTGCTCTCGCTCAGTATCGCGGGCCGGTTCCGGATCGGGCACCCAGAGATTTATCTGAAGGGCCAGGCCACCCGCTGCCCGATAGTCACTGACCCAGGATTCGATCGCTTCAGGCTCAAGCAATAATGCCCCTAAGGCCCCCATACCGCCGCCCTGGGCAACGCCGGCAGCCAGTTCAACTGGACATGCCCCGGCCATCGGTGCCATCAGGACAGGCGTCTTCAACCCGAACCGTGCGGCAAACTCCGTTGCGCGCTTAACACTGCTCACCGACATGTCTTGTCTCCTGAACGCACTGGTTTCAAACCTAATCAGTGTAGCGTCGCCCCCGACCCGGAGAATCTGAGCCAAACCCCCTACAATGCCCGGCATCACCCAAAATGAGAACTGTTATGCCTTCCTACGCCCCCGATCAAGCCCCGATTGTGATCGAAACCGCTCCGCATCCGGACGCTGTCGTGATCTGGATGCACGGCCTGGGTGCCGATGGCCACGATTTCGAGTCAATCGTTCCGGCCCTCGGACTGCCAGACCCAACCGCAATTCGATTCATTTTTCCTAATGCGCCAGTGCGACCGGTCACGATCAATAACAACATGCCGATGCGAGCCTGGTACGACATCGTCGCGCTTGGCGGCAGTGCGCGTGAAGACGAGCAAGGTATTCGAGAATCGGGCCAGATGATTGCCGCGATGGTTGACGAACAAATCGCGCAAGGCATTGATTCGCGCCGGATTGTCATCGCCGGCTTCTCACAAGGCGGTGCTATTGCCTTGTTTGCAGGCACGCGCAGCCCAAAACCGCTTGCCGGCGTGATGGCGCTTTCAACTTATCTGGTTTTAGGCGAAACACTGGCTGAAGAACGCTCCACAGCAAACCAGGAAGTCCCGATTCTGATGGTCCATGGCGTTCATGACCAGGTCGTGCCGCTGGACAGGGGTCGCCAGGCCCAGCAAGCGCTGGAAGCGCTGAACTACAAGGTGCAGTGGGAAGACTACCCCATGGCACACGAAGTCTGCATGCCGGAAGTCCAGGTGATATCAGCGTGGTTACAGGAAGTGCTGTAACCACGCTGACGAACTGTTTGCGGCCGTTAGCGCCAACAGTCCGCGATTTCCGCAGCACCGGTTGCGCCACTAGCCCCTCTGACGCCGGTTGAACTCATCGTAAGCGTGCCGCATTTGTCGGCCGTGCTCGGCCCCACCGGCAACGCCCGCAGCGTGTAGCCGGTCGCGGTCAGGTTAGCACCATCGATCGTTACCGTATAACGGGGATTGGTAGCCGCCTGCGGCACTTGTTGCAAAGCAATCGGCAACTGTACCGGAGTCCCGTCTCGTTTCGCGTTATAGGCACTATTGATCGCGTAAAAGCGCTCCATGAACTGACTGGCCTGCAACAAGGTCGCCCGGGCGTCCGCCCGTGCCGAGCGCAAGACGTACTGCCCGTAGCTCGGCACCGCCACCGCCGTCAGGATGCTGACCACCGCCAGTGCAATCAGCAACTCCATCAGGGTAAAACCGGTTTCATGCCGACGCCGCAGCCGGACCGAATGATTCATCGAACTCATGCTTACCTCGGATAGTTTAGGAGTTGACGCCAGGTGCGCTCTAGTGCGCGGCCTTCCAGACGCACCGTTGTTTCACCAAACGCCCGCTGAATAACGACTTTGCCGTTCTTACCAAGCATCAACGTGTCTTTACCGTCAGCCACCGTCTTATAACTGGACTGCAGCGAGTCATTCTCATCAATTTTGCCGTCGCCGGTGGTATCAAAAATCGGCTTGGCCGGTGAAGCACCCGACAGCGCATTGACCAGAATGTTGTAGCCCGTTGAGCGACTGTCGTCACAGGGCAGCCCGGTGCCACCGGTTGGGGCAACCGTGCCAAACAGGAAGAACCCTCTGACAAACTGCGGCGTGTAAATAGACCGCTGGCCAGCTTCCAGTGTGAGCCGTAGTTTCCAACCACGATCAGTGGTGTAGTCGATTGGTGTCGTTGAGCTCGCATAGAAATCCGTTCCGGCACTGGTGGTCCCGGAGCCAAAGGTTTGCTCAACCAGATTATCGGTGGGCTGAAATTGCTCGCCATCGGCACTGTCAACCATGCCCAAGGTCTTGTCCCAGACGCCGTAAAGCGAGTGTTCCGCAGAACTAATCAAATCCGAATCTGCAAACAAGCGACCGGTACCGAACACCACGAGCTGGCCGCCGTCGGGATGATCAACATAATCTGGCTGAGCCGTAATCGCCTGACGCGTACCGTCCGGCGCAGTGGCGACATAGAGAGGATTCGAACCGAACCCAACGCTCCAGACACCAGGCGTAGAATCGTTCATGTCGAAGCGCCACATATTGCCTTTCAGGTCTCCTGCATAAGCGGCGACAACAACGTTGTTCCGGTCTTTTACCAGGCGCACACCACCCAGACCGTTGCCGCCCCCGACACCCGTACTGATGCGTTTCACAACCGCGCGAGTTTCCAGGTCGATCACAAACAACTGGGCCAGACCGCTGTTGCTTTCAAAACCGTTACCGACATAGGCATGCCACCGGCCATTCTGACCGACGCCGACCGAAATCGGAGCCATGACATACCCAAGTTCGTTATGCGTGAACTCCCACTTGATGTTGTTGGCACCCAGGTTGTTGGTATCGGTCGTATCAATGGCGAAAATCGCGCGACCACCACCCCCCAGGCTACCCATCACATAATTCTTCCAGCTCCCCCCGACAAAGGCATCTGCCTCGGTCAGCGGCCCGTCCACATAGAAGCGATGGCTGTAAGACGGCTGTGCCAGTTCAAACAGATTGGGGATAACCGTGTTGGGAACAAATCCGAAGGCTTCAACACCATCGGCGTCACGGAATGCATGCAACATGCCGTCATTGGCACCGATAAAGAGCAATCTGTCCCGGGCCTTTTTCTGATTGATAAACGCTCGGTATGACCCAGCCCCGGCAACCGACCCGGGCAGGAACTGATAGTGCTCGTCAAGCAGACCACCGATCAACAGCGGGGTCGAGTTCACCATGTCTCCGAGCACTGATTCAGCATTTCGCTCCCGGTAGGTAGACCCTTCACCCGAACGATCGCCCCGGAGGAAATTGACCAAGCCGGTACTTCCCTGTGGCCCCATCAGCGTTTTCTGAGCAGTGCTCATAGATGCCCAGGTAAAAGGCTTGGCCGTGGCGCTGCCACCGCTACCAATAAACAGGTTGCGGTTGGCTGGCGCAGGCAGGTTCTCTGAAGCGCGCCACAGATCTGCAACCGCGACACCATTAATGTCGAGTTGTTTTGCCTGAACGTCACCAGACCAGCCCGCGGTTTGATACGTCGGGATGAATTTCCGTGAAGAAGTCTCCAGCGTAATGCTACTGACAGCAGAACCACCCTCGGCCGACTCACGTTCGCTGATACTTTGCAAAATGGCCGACAAGGCAACGGCGAATTGTTCTGGGTCTGAAGCGCTCAGATACTGACCATGCGAATTCACTGCTGCATGCCATAAGTCATCAACAAGACCTTCTAGTGTGCCAACAGAAGTCCACGACTGTGAACCATCGATAAGGTTGGGCAGATCGGTTTCAGGGTCCAGTGCACCGCCAACCCCCAGGCCGACCGTAAACTGCACCAGGTTCTGCCAAAACGCCGGGTTTTCAGAATCGGGCCGTACCCGATTGGCGAGATCCGGTCGCAGGTCGCGATTCCAGTAATACATCGCCACGTCGGCAAGCGTATTGCCGGTATTGTCCCGGTACGGGTTGGTCGGCGTGTATTGAAACTGCTGACCGCCTGGTCCGGTGATGTTCGGCCCCGTCTGATTGTCCACGTTCTGACGAGCACCTGATTCGGACGCCTGCGAGCCGTTCCAATAACCGTCAGACATCAGGATGTGATAGGACTTTCGACATTCAAGGTGTGCGGTGGAATCGTTCGTACCCGGGTCCTCGCCCCACGGACCGCGATTGTCAGAGCGCTGAAAATACTTGCCCACTTCGCCCATCGCATAGCGCAAAGGCGTTCCGCCATTGCCGATGGAATTGTGTAACCAGTCAAAGAAGTCAAGACGGTCCTGGCCTGAGAAATCCCTAACCCCGCGAACCACGGTTCCAACGCCCTGGCCGTCAACCGTTCCATAACCTTTATTGATACGGCCATAGCCGACCCGCAAACCGTTGCCTTGCTGCGCGAACGCCTGTGAGGACGCGCCAATAGCCAGACTCATGCGGCGCCGATAATAGGTAAACCAGTTTGCGAAGTTCACCATTTCCTGTGCCTGGGTGCAGGCACGGATGTTCGGATCGATCAAATCTACATTACAGTCGATCCGGGTAGCCGGCCGAACATACGCGGCCGAATCCATAATGCGCACGCGCGTATAGTTGGCCGGATCATTCACGGCGCCACCGTTATACTGAAAATAAGTCGCCGGCGAATAGTCGATTGTCTTGGTATTACAGTTTTCCGAGTCGCACCAGCGCGCCGTCACATTGCCATTGGTCGTCAAGTCCACTGTAGTTGGCGTGCCCGCTTGTGGGCTGACCAGAGCCGCCGTGGGGACCGAATCCGGCCACAAGGAACCATCGGAATTCGCCCATGGGACGTACCGAATGTTTGGGTCGTAATAGACCTTGTTGATCTGATTCGAGCGCCATGCGGCAACCGTCATGTCACCGGTTCGGGTTGATATAAACCGGTTTCTGGCAAACGGAACCTGGGCCGATTCAGACGGGTCAAAGCCAGTGTTATATGTGCCGCCGGCGGGATAAGAGTTGTAGACTGAGTCCGGCATAAACGACCAGTCCATTGACCCAGAATCATCAAGGGTAAACACCACGTTAGGCTTGCCTTCCCAACCATCACGTGAGAGCAAAGGCACTTGAGTCGGTGCGCTTAAGGCGGGCGCCGTAATCGTCGCCAACGCAAGGCCGATTCCAGCGAGGCGAGTAGCCGCGAGCAATTCAGTCTTTGAGTGCTTCATAGTGAGAGTTCCATCGAAAAGGTTCTATTCAGGGGAAAAAGGTTGTCACGCAACTACGGGGTGTAACGCATCGTTGACTGGAGCCAGACTTCTGAGCCGACCACCTGACCATTGCCGTCCACACGATAGTCAGGCGAGAATCCTCTGGCAGTAATCAGAAACGCTACTTCGTCGAAAGACCCTTTCAGGGGTATCAATTCCATTCGCTCAACCAGGCATTGCGGCGCCTGGACATACCGGACATCGGAGCGCGGCGAGTTGACTACCGGGTCCGGCAGGTTGAAAGCGGTCCCGTCGGTCCAGGGAGTGATAGTCGCCCACAGTACCGGCGCATCAGTCGCGACCGGCGGCAGCGGTTGAATCGGAACTCCCGGCGGATCAGCAACGGCCTGGCGTTCGCAAAAAGTCAATGCCATCTCGGCTGCCTGTACGGCCAGCTCGTTGGAGCGCAAGTTGTTTGCGACCAGGCCGCCAAACAAGCCGCTCTTTAACGCTGCAACCGAACCGAGCCCGATCACGGCCAGCAGAATAAGCGCAACAGCCAGCACGACCCCGCGCTGACGCGCTGCGAATTGACGATGGATAAATCGGTTATTAGTCATGCTTAGAGGTTCCGAACGACTGCGCTGTTGTTGCGTACATTGACGGTAGACGACACGGCGAAGCGTAAACGTCGATCAGGTGGGTTAACGAGATTGCCGAAGCAATCGAAGTAAGGCGTGAGCTCATCTGTCACGTCGTCGTCCGTGCGCATCAACAGGCAGACGCGAACACTACTGACACGGGACCAGCGAGTCATGACGTTCTCAGCGGGAAACTGGGCATCAAGCTGATTGGCGCTCAGGTAGCGCTCGGTTCGCCCGTTGAATTCGGTGTTACCGAACTGCGTAACACCGGTATCGCTGACGCCGTAGAGAACCTGAAAATCTTCGACGTTAGAAATAAGGGCTTGGGGATTACCAAAACCCGGCCCGCCGTTTCCGTCACATACCAATACCGGATCGCCCGCAGCAGCATCGATATAGAAGCGATTCTCGGCAACAAAAAACACGCCGCCGAATGCAGAAGGCTGGGCCAGCAATGGCTGCCCGAGGCAATCCGTCGGTACGTTCGCAGCCTGAACCAGCGTATTGTTAATGTCAGCTTCGTAAGCAATTGAAATTGCCTCGCTTCCCGCACCGCCAACACATAAAGTCAGTGACATATCGGGTTCGGTCGAATCAACAAAACCACCCTCGCAGCCACGCACCGCGGCGCCCTCGTAGTTAGCGACGGACGCTCCGGGAATCGCGTTAACGCGCGGTCTGCTATAGCCTGACATACGCAGGTGACCGGTTATGAGATTCAGCGCCACTTGTGCGTTTTCAGTCAGCTTGGACTGACTATCCTGCGTGCGGCTGCCGCGACTTGAACCGGCAACCAGTGCCAGGACAGTCGCCATGACGAACAAGCTGATCGTCATGGCAATCATGACTTCAACAATAGAGCGTCCCCGCTGACGAGAGGCACTGGAATAGGGTTTTGATGAGAAACTCATAGTGAGAACCTGAAATGCATGCAACGAGGGCCGTTTGCATTGTTACCAATCTCGGGCGGGCAGTTCATGCCGACGTCATTCAAATCGTCTTGATTCGGGTCTTGCCACAGCACCCAGAAATCGACTGCCGTCAGCACTGGCGCGGCCGCATCGGTAATCGAAAACAGGCTGCCGCCAGGTAAGGAAACGCGCGCCAGATTGCGCCACTGCGCCAGGTCAATTGCCGCAATCTCGGCTTCGGTACACAACACCGCTGCGCAAGCTGGCACGGCCATCGCCGCTCCCATCGGGGCATAGGCTTGCGGATAGTCATAGCTGGCGTTGTTAACCGCCTCATTCGCGTTAGCCCGCATCCGGTCTGCGAAATCAGTCGCCAGTTGAGATGCCACGGTCCGGTACTGGGCCATCTTGCCTTGCTTGATGGATGACGCTTGCAAACCGGCAAACGAAATCATGCCAAATGACAGGATAACCATCGCCACCAGGACTTCAATCAAAGACATGCCCGCTTGCGACGTGACTGTTTTATTCGAGGGGATCATGGGCAGTTCTCAGAAAATTTGCGACGCTTGGTTGAGCCCGCGTTGTCCAGGCACATACGTTGTGCCGCCTCGCTGTAGCCTGGAGCAGTTGCAGACATCAGTGGCAGGAAATTAAAAGTCCGCTGAGCGCCCAGAGCAATGCCGTTAGGAAAGAAATTCACCGTGACACCGCCCTGACTCTGAATACCGCCACTGTCCTGCAGCGGGCCTTGTACCCGGATCACCCGGTCAGTACCATCAATTGCCCCAACGGCGCCGAGATCTGTAAAGATCACCCAGCCCGAGGCCCAGTCGTTAGCGCCGCCGGTGCAGGCGGGACCAGCCAGAGCTTCCGGATCAAGACTCGGACAAATAGAAACGCGAGTGCCAGATTTGATCGCCTCAGAGCGAGCCAGGCGCATCGCGCTGGCCAGCAAACTGATATGCGCCGTCATCGCCCGGGAAGCAGAAAACTGGTTTAACTGCGGCAAGGCAACAGCAATCAGAATGCCTGTCAAAGCCATGACAATTAGCAATTCAACGAGCGTGAAGCCTCGTTCACGCCTGTCGACTGATCGCCTGCTAAATTGTTCAACTACCTCGGTCACAATGATTTCCTTAAAGATCAAGTACTAGGATAGGCAGCGCAAAGCCCGCTCACAATAGCGTTCCGAACCGCCTGCCCAGCGCCACCGACCGCTGGTCGGTGCGGCTCTAAACTGCCCTTTGGCCTAACCCAAAAAGGCGTGACCTATCGCACAAATCTCAAGTCAGGCTAAACTGGCCAGCAATACTCACGACCTCATTCAGACATGACCACAAAGAAAGGGCTGTTCGCCGCCTCTGATACTCATCTACGTTGCTGGTGGTGCGAGCAGGATTCCGACTATCGCGCTTATCACGACCACGAATGGGGCCGCCCTGTTGGTGACGACACACGCTTGTTCGAAAAAATCTGCCTCGAAGGCTTTCAGGCCGGGCTATCCTGGCTGACCATTCTTCGCAAACGCGAGAACTTTCGGGCAGCGTTTGCCAACTTCGACCTGCGCAAGGTCAGCCGCTTTGATGAGCAAGATGTCCAGCGGCTGCTGGGCGATGCCGGCATCATCCGGCACCGCGGGAAAATCGAGGCAACAATAGGCAATGCCGGCCGCGCACTTGAGTTGCTTGAGGAATTCGACTCACTCGCCGCCTACTTCTGGCAGTTTGAACCGCCAGCCGGGCAACGCCCGAAGCGAATCAACCACGCCAGCGTCAGTCAACTCGGGTCAACCGACATGTCCAAACGACTGTCTGCTGATCTGCGCCGGCGGGGCTGGCGATTCGTCGGTCCGACAACCGCCTATGCCTTCATGCAGGCAATGGGACTGGTCAACGATCACCTCGAAGGCTGCTGGGTCCGAGACGAAGCCCTTGAACAGCGACGCACCTTCGATGTCCCTGAATGAGCGGCTACGCCGAGCCCGCCGTGATCTGAATGCACTGGCCATAGGCTTTTGCATCATCCTGGTCCCGGCGAGCGCACCAGCAGCTAAAAACAGGGTTGCGTTTCGTACCGTTCAGGCCGAACTGATCCGAGTGACCGACGGCGATACTCTTGTCGTGCGCGACCAGAATGGTAAGAAGCAACGGATTCGACTGGCTGGCATCGACGCGCCTGAGCTGCACCAACCTTATGGAAAGCAATCCAAAGCCAGTTTACGCAAGCTGCTGGGTGAACACGTTTTGCAGCTTAGGGTCACCAAGACGGATCGCTACGGCCGCTTGATTGCTACCGTCAAAGCCGGCTCGACCCGAGTGGGCCTGGCGCAGATAAATTCGGGCTCCGCCTGGTTCTACCGACGCTATCGTCGGGAGCAATCAAAAGCTGATCAGCAGAAATATGGAGCCGCAGAGGCCAGAGCCCGCCGGCTCGGTCGGGGGCTCTGGCAACAAACAGACCCAATCGCCCCCTGGGTCTATCGGCGTAAGCAGCGGCAGCGAAGATAGCTCAGGCTTTAGCGGCGGGCGCGGCAGCCCGACGGCGCACGCTGTCGTAGAGGGCAATCCCGGCAGCCACCGATACATTCAGACTGGACACTGCTCCACCCATCGGAATTCGAACCAGTTCGTCACAGCGCTCGCGCGTCAGCCGGCGTAAGCCCTTGCCTTCAGCGCCCAACACCCAGGCGACCGATTCCGGAATGTCAGCATCGAACAAGGTGTTCTCCGCTTCGTCTGCCGTACCGATCGTCCAGATCCCGGCTTCGTTCATCGTGTCCATCGCGCGAGCAAGATTGGTCACCATGACATACGGTACAGATTCCGCTGCACCGCTGGCGGTTTGCACGGCGACGTCTGTCAGCGTGCAGGCGTGATCTTTCGGTGCAATCACACCGTGAGCTCCTGCACCATCGGCTGACCGCAGACAGGCTCCGAGGTTACGCGGGTCTGTGACGCCGTCCAGCACCAGCAACATCGCCGGCCCCTTGATATCGTCGAGCAACTCTTCAAGCGACATTGGCGCAAAGTCGGCTTCCGCAAACGCGACCACTCCCTGATGACGTTTGTGACGGCACAAACGATCCAGCCGGACGCCTTCGACCATCTTGGCCCGAATGCCGTGTTGTTCGGCGAGTCGCTGCAGCGAACCCATCCGCGCGTCATTGCGATTCATGTCGATATATAACTCGGTGACCGAATCGGGCGCTCGGCGCAATCGACTCATGACAACGTGAAATCCGTGTAGCAGCATGTTTACCTGGTAAGGAGTTAGCGAATCAGCGGCGCCCGGATCGGCGTACGCTCTTACTGGACAGCAACCGGGCAGTTGCTGCTTTTTTCTTCTTGCCGGATTTTACGTCCGGACTATTCGACCGTTTTGTCGCCGCAGACCGTTTGGCCGACGCCTTCGGCTGGCGCTTTGATTTGGATGTTTTGCCCACCTTCCCGGTCTTGCCCGTCTTACTTGTCTTGTCAGCCTTGGCTGGTTTACCGGCGCGCGCGGCAGATTCAGTCCTGGCCGGCCGCGGCTTGGCTCCAGTCGTGACCCGGCCGAGCAAACGGAAATCAATTTTTCTGGACTCAAGGTCTACGCGGGAAATCTGAATATCAATCGGATCAGTCAACCGGTAACGAACGCCTGTCCGTTCACCGAGAAGCTCGTGTCCAGCGTCATTGTATTGAAAATAATCGCTGCCGAGTTCGGAAACATGAACCATTCCTTCGACATATAGCGCATCCAGGGTGACAAAAATACCGAATGGAGCCACACCGGTAATTCGACCCCGGTATTCGTCACCAACCCGATCTCGCATGTACTGGCACTTCAGCCAGGCCATTACGTCGCGCGACGCTTCATCAGCCCGGCGCTCGTTCGATGAGCACATCGTTCCCAGAATGTCCCAGGTCTCCCGAATAACACCAGCCTGCTCAGCCTTACTCCGACGCTTGCCAGCCCCTGAGTCTGTTTTCGGGGCAGATGCCAGATGCGGCGGAAGCAAGTGGCCCGGTAATTTGGGCAGGTACTTATTGCCGTCAATCAAGGCCTTCAGCACTCGATGAATCAGCAGATCAGGATAGCGGCGAATCGGCGACGTGAAATGCGCATAAGCATCATAAGCCAGCCCGAAATGACCGCTATTGTCAGCGGTGTAGACGGCTTGCTGCATAGAACGAAGCATCATCGTTTGCAGCAATTGCGAATCCGGGCGAGATGAAATCTGTTCGAATAGCGTCTTGTAGTCGATTGGCGTGGGATCTTCCCCACCCCCCAGGCTCAGTCCGACGTTTTTCAGAAACGTCTTCAATTGTTTCAGCTTTTCAGGGGTTGGCCCTTCATGAACCCTGAACAATGCCAAGTGCTTGTGCTTCTTGATGAAATCGGCCGCACAGACATTAGCGGCCAGCATGCACTCTTCAATCAGGCGATGGGCGTCGTTACGGGTGGCCGGAACAATTCGCTCAATACGCCCGGCAGCATCGCACTCAATACGGGTTTCAACTGAATCAAATTCGAGCGCTCCTCTTTGAGCACGAGCCGCGGCAAAAACCCTGTACAAATCGTGTAGTGGCACCAGGCGCTGCTCCAGCGCCTGGTCATCAAGTAATCTGGGCGCGTCAACCCGCTCTGCGGCTTCGCCCCCGCCACGCCCGGAGAGAATCCCCCAGACCTCGTCATAAGTGGTCCTGGCGGCCGAATGCATCACTGCCGGATAAAACTGATAGGCCCGAATATTGCCCTTCATGCCCACGACCATGTCGCACACCATAACCAGCCGATCGACGGCCGGGTTTAGCGAACACAGACCATTCGAGAGCTTCTCAGGCAGCATCGGGATGACCCGGCGCGGGAAATAAACCGACGTGCTGCGTGTGATCGCATCGCTGTCCAGCGCCGACCCAGGCTTCACGTAGTGCGAAACGTCGGCGATCGCAACCAGCAAACGGAAACCCGTTTGCCGTGGGCGCTTGCCAGCGCTCATGACCGGCTCGCAATAAACCGCATCATCAAAGTCTCGGGCATCAGCACCGTCGATCGTGATAAGCGGCACATCACGCAAATCAATCCGATCGGTCAGGTCACCGCGTTGAATTCGCTCGGGCAGCTTGTCGGCCTGACTTACCGTTGCCGGATCAAATTCGTGTGGCACATCGAATTTACGAACCGCAATCTCAATTTCCATGCCGGGATCACCGATGTCACCCAGGACGGCAGTCACTTTCCCGATCGGTTCGTGATTTCGGGCCGGCGGGACGGTGATTTCACAAGTCACCACCTGACCGTGCGTGGCGCCACCCGCCTCGCCCGGCGCTATCAGGATGTCGTGTTTGATTCGTTTGTCCTCAGGGACAACAATCTGCACGCCACGTTCGTTCAGGAAGCGGCCCACCAGAACTGCATGCGCTCTTTCAGTAACCTCTACGATTGCGGCTTCCTGGCGCCCGCGCGAGTCTTGTCCTGCAGACTTGACCAGTACCCGGTCCCCGTGCATCGCTTTTTCCATCTGGCGCGGTGACAAAAACAAGTCACTGCCACCCTCATCCGGACGAACAAATCCGAATCCGTCCCGGTGACCGATAACCCGGCCTGCGATGAAATTGAGTTTGCTGGCCAGCAACAACACCCCCTTGCGGTTCGGCAATAACTGGCCATCGCGCTCCATCGCCGCCAGGCGGCGGTCAAGGATGGTTCGATGAGGCGGTTCGATGACGCTCAGGGCGTCCGCGAGTTCATCCTGGCTGAGCGGCACATCAGCAGCTCGCAGGGTTTCGAGTATTTTTTCCCGTGATGGCGGGATCCAATCATTCTTCATAAGTTGTTTCTACAGGCCTGAATGGCAGGCGGTATCTGGTTTTTGTTGGGCACAATTGGATCCGCTCGGATTTGAGCCTTGGCGACCAAAGCAACGCGAATTTGACAATTTCATTTGCTCCATTAAACTGCCGCCTCACTGTCTGATTCCGCTGAGGCAGTGAGTTAATCAAAATTTGTGTGTCAATATTTGTGTGGTTAGGCAAGTTCTGAGAGCTGGCAGGCGAGCCTGGTAGCAAACCGTAAGCCGGTTTGTAAACCGATATGTAAGCCGATTTTCTCGGCAGCCGCGCCAACGGGTTTAGAATTAGGGAAGGAAGTAGCAGTATCAGTGGTAGCAGTAGTTGTAGTGGTAGCAGTAGCAGTATTTATGCAGAGTATCAGCAACGAGCAGTGCCCAGGTGGCGGAATTGGTAGACGCGCTAGGTTCAGGTCCTAGTGGTGGAAACACTGTGGAGGTTCGAGTCCTCTCCTGGGCACCATCTCAATANNCGGATTATCTCCTGGGCACCATAATAGCCGGTATTTGTTGGCTACCCAAGCGGTTTGGTGCAAATCTGGTGCGGACTAGAGAGAGTCCTACAAACTATCACCAGAGACGGCGCGATATGGCGGTTCTATCGGTCTGCGCCCAGGCGATACCCACATTGATACCCGCAGTTGTAGGCACTACAACAAACCGCTATCGGGGTCTATCGGATTAAATGGGCGATTAAACCCGAAAGAAATCCCCCGCAAAAATAATTCCAAAAAGCGCTTGACTCGCGTTACTCAATGTACTATATTAATACACATGGACAGCAATCAAGCGCGTCTACAACCGGAGATACCGAGATGAGCAAGCCGAAAAAAGTTTTTGTCAAATTTGTTGGTGACGCATTCCTGCGCAGCGTTGGCGTAGTTGCCTATCGTGAGCCCAACGGTCAGATTTTACTGCGTGCAGAAACTACTACGGGCCGCCGCGCAATGGGTCGCGACGAATTTACCGGCAAACGATTTCCGATAGCTGATCAGACGATGCCAGAACCTGAATTTCGTCGGCTTGAAGAGTCGTGGGAAGACGGGATCTACGGGCATTCTGATGTTCGGGTGACGCAACGAGCGCTCAATTTCATGGGTTACGACTGTTAAGTTTGAGGCAGCAAACGAATGATTAGCGCACTGACAGATCATATTGATTCGCCGGAATACGCCGTTGAACTGGTTTCGGCGGCGCAGGCCAGGCGCGGATGGTCGCAGCGGCAACTAGCAGAGCATATCGGCGTTAAGCGAGGCGCGCTCAACAATTGGATGCACCGATCTTCCACGCCGACTAAGCTGCCGTTCTCTGCCCAGGTCATGCTAGAGGTACTAGCTGATCGGCGCACAATCGGAACGCTGAAAGTTGACACTGCTAAAAAGCAAGGGTAGTTTTGCCTCACTGCCGTGCAGGCAGCTCAGAAATAATTTTCATTCTCTTGAAATACCCTTAACTGCCGCGCAGGCAGCAACCTGTTCAAGCGGGTCGAAAGCCTCGATTTTTCGGGGCTTTCTTTATTTTCGGCGGCGGATTTTCCCGCCAGAATAATATTCTCAGTACTCTCATACTACTTTTGAAGGATGGATACCCGCTACGGCGAATACGTCCCCGTAGTAGCGTGTGAGTTGTCCGGCAAGCCCCAGACCCGGATATAGTTCACTTCAAACGCATTTGCGGCGCTTTGTGAGGTTGTATTGTTCGGTTCTGCATAATCGGCCCCGTTGTAGGTGTGGCCCTGCTGCGTCCCCATTGATATCAAGATAAACAAAAACTCATCTGGAGCGGAGCCGATAGAGCCAATCAATTGCCCGTCGTAGTACCACCATATGCCAGCAGAGGTCCATTTAACGCTATATTTGTGGAACCCGGCTGATAGATCCTGGCCGGTTATGCCGCCGTCTGCGACTAATTTTTTCGAGCCCTGAATACTTGTCGCGCCGTCCGCGCCATCATGATAGGTTCCCGCGTAGTTAAATGGCGTCGTGCCGCCCGAGTTATAGTTAACGTCGCCGCCGAAATATTCCATGATGTCAATTTCCGGGCGCTGCGTTCCGTCATGAGCATAAAGCCAAAATGCAGGCCAGTTAGAACGGCCCGTTGGTATTCTGCATTCACACTCAAAAATCCCGTACTTCTGACCGAATCTGAATGTGTCCGCCCCGGATGCGTTGCCAAATTGATTGCCCGGTCCGTCTGTGTTGATGACCCGGCCTTCGTTCCATGTGGAGCCCTGATAAATCGTGTTCCAGATTTTCAGTAGGCCGTCAGACACTTCATAGTCATTGCCGTTGAATCCCGGCTGGCCTTCCTGGTATCCAAGTTCCAGCCGCCATTTATTAGAGTCGAGCGCAGCGCTGAATGTTTCTTCAAACGTCATCGGGCCGACCTCACCACTTGTAAATCCGGCTGGCAAGACTCCACCCGGTGTCGGTGACGGGGTAGGGGTTGGTGCGGGCGATGGCGTTGTCGGCGTCCCTTCAAAACTCACCCAGGAACTACCATTCCAGAACACAGGGCGACCGGCAGGCGTATTCCAATGGTACTGCCCAACATAGTCACCCGTTTCCGGTAGTTCCCCGGTGCTAGGCTCAACGATTCGGACAACCGATGACAGCCATTGCAACCACGGCCGAGTAATTGATAATCTGTCCTTTTCTGCGATTGGCGCTCGCGATGGGATCGGCGGGAATTTCAACGCTGGTACGCTCCCCGCATGTGCTGGCGCTCCACCTCAGCCACATAGGCGTTATAGGTGTGATCTTCCTGCCAGAAAAACAGCCAGTCGATAAATTTTCGGGCGATGATCCAGCGCTTTTTTGGGCTTGGACGGGTTGTCATCCGGTATGACCGTGCGCTAATCGTTTCGTCAGCACTGCCGGCAATTACAGCATTCGCCAATTGGTCTACTGCGATAGTGACTTGCGTAATCCATTTGCGGCTCATTCCCACCTCACTACGGCAACCGCCTCGCCTTTCCTGTTTAGCGTCATTTGATGCCCCAATGGCCGGCGCTCAATCCCAGTCAGGGTCGGGAAATACCCAGTCTTGCCCACCAGGCGCAGGGCTTCATTCCTCAATCTTGACGCCCTCAATCGTGCGCACGACTTCACTGAGCAGAATATGCGCTTTATGCTGCTGACGATATTCATTCAGTTTGTCTCGGGCGGCGTAGTACCACTCAGCTCGTATATATCGACCGGGCGGGATAATGGTTCGATTGGTGTCGCCAGCAATTTTTTGCTGATCCGAATTTCCGTCGGCTTCTCGACCACCACCGTTGGGCTGCTGGCACATGCCGACAACAGGCACACGGACACGATGCACCCGCTCAGTGACCACGGGCGGGCGGGATAAATACGTTTCGAGTGTTTTCTTTGCATCATCAGCCTTTTCCTGTGAAGTTCTGGCCCGTTCCGTCAGACGCTGCCGCTCCCGCTCCGCAAGTTCATTGGCGGCGACTTTTTCAGCGGTCAGTTTCAGGATTGTTTTGTCAGAAAAATAGTCGGACAAGGCGTAACCCATACCGAACGACACCACGGCACTGACCCCGGCACTGATTGCCATGAGCTTCGGGGTTAGGAGCATTTCTCTTTCCCGCCGTACTTCTTGAACACCGCCTTGGCGCGGGCCATTGTGATGCCACCCTGACCATAAACATCACCCGGTAGGGACGCCCACACAGGCGCACAGCGGCGGATAGCACCTTCCAGATCGCCGGCCTTGATCATTTCTAGCGCGTATTGTTCTTTGATCGTCAGAACTGCGGCCACGTCCTGAGCCTGCCGACCGAAGTCCCGGAGATTCAACTTCTCCCGGCAATACTCCCAGGTCCGATAGATAAACTGATACGCCCCGGCAGCAGAAGACCAAACATCCAGGCGCTTGATGTAGACCCTGACATTCGGGTGACGGTCCAGAGATTCGATCCGACTTCCGCCTACCAGAGTCTCATAAGCCGTATCGGTTTGACCCGTCTCGCCTTCCCGGATAACCCGCAAGAACGCTTGCAGGTTTTTGGATAGATAGAGCTGGTCACTCAAATTGAATGCACGCTCGTTCATACATCCACCCAATAGCGCGATTTAAGCAAAACGTATTTCATCATTACCGGGTGATCTATTGCCGTGCGGCCAAAGTCCTTCCCCGGCGCAGGCCCAATGCAAACCAGCGAGAATCCAAGTGATAACAGGAACGTCATGACTCCCCTCCAGGGAAAACCCGTTCAACAATCCGTTTGCCACCGTCAAGCGCCCAGCGGCCCGACCATCCGGACGCAGCTATCGCGGCGAGTTGGCCGCGATAATCCCACTGCGCCAAATCCACAAGAAACCAAACGAACAAACCCGCCGCCGCCCCGATCCCAAATTCTGTAACCCACATCCGCAACGTTGGCGACGAATCGGATGCCGAATATTTGTCGCTAGCTGCGATCAATGCAACTGCGCCGGCCACGGTTATTGCTATCGAAAACGACCACCAGTCAATTTGAGTTAAGCCGACAGCTATAACCGCCGATCCGGCCTGTGGAGCGAGTGCCTTTTTTATTGCCGCCGCCGTTAGCGTTACTGCATCACTCATGCGGACTCCCTCTGATGAATGCCGATTTCACGCCCCTCAATAGCGCTGATCCAAAGGCAGTACGTTGCGGACGCCAAATACCCGGTTATAAGCACTCCGCTAGTGCTTTCTGCGTCCATTGCTATTGCAGCAACAATTGCCATGCAGACACCTAAAAACCGGAATGATGATTTAGCCCACGCTGACGGGCCGCACAGGCCGTTAAAGATGTACCGATCCAGCCACGAAATCAGCGCAGAGAACCCGAACAACAAAAGGGACCAGCCCGCGAGCGCCGACGCGGCGTGATCAAGCAAAATCGCTCTAGTCAGACTGCTAGAGTCCTCCATCATTAACCCGGCAACAATGAACGGTTGTAGAACCCCGGCGATATCAGCCGCACAACCTTTCGTCATCAGGTTTCTAGGATTGAAAAGACGATTCATTTGGCATCAGTCATTGGAGTGTTTGCATTGTGGTTCTCGGCTAAGCGCTCGCGCCTGCTGCTGTATCTAGTGCTATTGTGTTTGTCATGGTTTTTCTAGGTCAGGCCGGGTATACAGGGACAGTTCGAGTAATGGTTTGAAGCGCCCCGGATGCGTCCCGATACTCAAGAATGTGGTCAGGCGTATCCCCGGCCTTTTTTCGCATGGTCAATGTGGTTGGGAACGACGCGCTATCGTGCATTGAACGGTCGTCTTCGATAGTGACATAGCTCTTGTTGTTTGCGCCCGGAGATCGCATGACAAACGGATACAGAGGGAAATCCATCCACACGTTATCGCCTGTATGCACAGGAGTCCCTGATCGCACTCGTGGATTAATAAACCGTAGGCCACGCGCATTTTTGTATTCGACGGCAATGGGGTTGCCGTGCGATGTATATCCACTCCCAGCCGTGTCAACAGATACTGAAGTAACCGCGCCGCCTGATTCACTAGCTGTCGCCGCGAAGCCTGACCCTCCACTTGCGCTAACTGTCACGGCTGGTGCGCTTGGCAGGCCCGCGCCAGGGCACAACACTTCAACGCTTGAAACACTAAACCCGCTTCCAAGGCCATCGTCTTTCAGGACCGCAACAGCAGCGGGCCGCTCGGTCCCAGTGTCCGCAACGTAAACGGTAAACGACGCGGATATAGCCTGAAAGTAAGGCGTATCGAACGTACAAAACTCACATAATTCAGCATTGATTGCGGCGCGTAGTGTCTCACCGGAAACTTGCGTTGCTCGACCGTACAACAGCACAGACGAAAAATGCAAACCGGATGCGAGTTTACTTGTCGCTTCATCCCCCAGTTTAATTGCTGTGCCGACGTTTTCTGAGTAGAAACCGTTAAACGAAGACCCCGACATTTCCCGAACCTCTAACCCGACAGTTCCACCCTGGACCGTCATCATGGTGAACGAGTTGCCTTTCCCGAAATCAGAGTCAATTAGAATATTTATGGGAGTTGACGCGCTGGTGTACCAATTGCGGCAGTCGTTTGCGTTGAAACTACCACCAGTTCGGAAGTTGGCTATTGAGCAGGTAGCCGTCTTGGCGAACAGATTTGAAAATTCACATCCGTAACAATCATCAAAGTCAAACGACACACCCATTGATCCATCACGGACGACGACATCTCTGACAGCGCCTTCTGTCAGACCACGGACATAGAGAGCCGTACCCATAGCGCCACGAATCATGAAATTTTCAATACGGACGCTCTTTTTGTAGGTGTCGTTCCCTTGATCGAACTTAACCATAACGCCTGTAATACTGGCACCATTAGCCCGCAACCCAGACTTCGCGCCGCCGCCAATAAATGCGGAGCCTTCCGGCATTGCTGACAGGTCGATCCCATCACCGCCGCCGTCGCCATTTATGTAGTAGTCGCCAACGGGCGGCACGAATACAGTACCGTGGCCCAGCGACACAACGGCATTTACTGCCGCTTGAATGTCGATCCGATTGGTTACAGATGACGTGGTAGGACTAGCGCTGTAGGGCGCTTTGCTCACATCAACAAACGGGAACACGTATTGCGCAACATCTTCCAACGACAGCCCGCCAGAAGCCGAGTCATCAGCCGGGAAACCCGCCAGCAGAATAGATGCAATTGCGGTCAGCTTATTAGCGCCAAGCCAAGCGCCTTTACGTCCAGTAGCCATTACGCGGCCTCCAAATAGTTGTCGGCATCGGCCGCAAGAAAATTGTCTGCATCACCGAGCCAGAATGGCGGCTCTCCACCTGTGATTACAGTTATCGTGATATTCGCCAGCCCCGTCGCAGACACGACCACCGGCATCGACGCAACCGAGAAATCAATCAACGTCGCATCGGCAATCACAACCCCTTTCATCGTCCCCGGCCCCGCATATCCATCGCCGGCAGGAACATCGCCAATAGCGAATGCGCCGTTGCCGCCGACGATTGAGTACGTAGGGCTTGAATCATCACTGGTGTATAGCTGGATGACGTAATCGCCGTCCTCGGATAGCTCGGTGACTGGTGCGGCGTTTGATGTGAGGATGCGGGGGCCGAGGTTCCCGGAGTTAAGAGCCGAGGTCCATAGGCCGATATGTAGGCCGAGCGCCATTTAGAACGCCACCGTAATAATTCCTGCTGTAGTCGATACAACCCGGCGCACCTTATACGGGTGATGCCCGGCTGTTAAGGTTAACGTCCTGGTAACCCCTTCTTCGGTCATTACGACCAAATCACACGGCTCAGTGCACAAAATGTCCTTGGTTAACCACTCGAAATCAACGTTAGCCGGCGTGATCGTCATCGGTTCCCCGGTGATTGCTGCTGAATTGGCCGCGTTGTCCTTAAAAGTAGGTGCGCTCATTGTCTAAATCTCAGGGTAGTATTGCGAAATGGAAATTCTTCTATCGTTAATCGCCGGCATCGTTGGCGTCGCCATTTACTCGGCCGTGTTTCGTTGGGATTCAAAACGAAGACCCCGCCGTTACACCCCCTACAATGGGAGTCGCTGGCGCAAGTTTTTTGATGACCGGGCTAACCACTGGAGAGATTGAGCGTGGCAACTGCGGATTCATCGCCGCCCGAGCCCCGCTTTGGCTAATCATTCCGTTGATAACAGGTGTTGCGAATGGGACGCCCTTCATCATCGCGAACAGGTTCATGAGTGCCCCGCCCGTCCCTGATCGGTTTGGCGTTGCCCCTGCCGGCGCTTGATTAACATAGGCGTTAACTCGCGCCAGTCGATATAACTCGTCAACTTGGTCCGGCTCGAAAAACGCCCGAAGCTTGTCTTTCCCGATGGCGTCAAGCGCCTTGACGTAGCGATCAACCGCTACCGGAGTATCCCCGGTAATATTCGTCCCAAATGCCGCCGACTCTAGCCGCTTGGCCATCTGCTCGCGAACAATCTGTTTCCCGTTCTCCGGCAAAATCTTGGCCAGGTTGCGAACATCTTTAACCGGAGCGGATCGGCTCATCACAAATTTATCAACGAATTTGTCAGGGCTTGTCCCGCCGTCTAAGACGTCCTTCAGTGCGGGTACAACTTTATGCAACTGGAATCTGTCCCGCGCCGCCGCTTTAGCAGTCGCGAATGCCGCCCTGGCTTGACTGTCGCCATTAACGATAGGTGTCTCTTTCAGCGCTTTCAGAACGGCATCAATTGCTTTTGCTGGCTGTATATCGCCCTTTTTCCTTGCCGCCCGTGAAAGCCCCGCTAAGACAGATTCCATTTGAACCGCGTTATTGACGTTCATCGGAATTTCGCCGCTCGCCGCATCGTTTAGGATGTTCCGAGCCTCAGCCGGCAGGACATACCCTAATTGTCCTTCGTCTAGCGCGTCATTAGCGACCTTTGCAAAGTGGGCCGTGTCCATTTGCGCATAACGACCATCTGCCCCGCGAGCCTGCCGGTACAAAGCACTGACCGCTTCATTCTTTGGCTCGTCAACGCGGCGCAAAACATTCTGCAAATCATCGCCAGCCTCATGGAGTTGCTTAGCTTTGGTCGCTCCTAGATCCCCGATCTGGCTGGCGGTCTTTTGACGGACCGCGCCAACCTGATTTTTAAGACCCTCCCCGGCGTTCTCAACCTGGCGCAAATTGAACTCTTTTGTCCACTGCGTAGGATCTCGCGTAATCTGCCCTTGCGTCCCAGGAACGCCCACTTCGTCAAAATCAAGTTTTCGCAACAAGGCCGCGCCGTCCAGGTCGTAACCATCGCTCAGGGCTTTTCTAACCTCTGCGGCAACCTTTTTTCTAACGCCTTCGGGAATCGCGCCAATGTCGATATCCTCTCGGCCCAATTCAAATCTGATTCGGCTCAGTATTTCGGCCTCACTCGCCTTCCGGCCGCCAAACATCTTGCGAACGCCTTGGTCCGCCCATTTACCGATGACGCCAAGCCCTTTGCTCGCGATTGGCGTTAGCACTGCACCGCCTACCGCGCCACCAGCAACCTGCTGCCCCTTGCTCGTCCAGTAATTCTCAGCGTCATTGACCGGCATAGCTCCTGCCGATGCGGCCCCAACCCTCGCGCCATAACCGGCCAGTTTGCCAACCGTTGCCGGGATAGGCCCCGCCCCCATTGCGATAGCAGCGTTTACCGGCGAAACTACTTCGCCTGCCAACTCCGAAATATCAACGCCCTCAAACCCGGCGCGATCCCGTAGCATCTGCGTTTCATCTTGCAAGAATTGCTGAGCGCCCTGAACGTCACGCGCCCCCTGCCCCATCCACTCAGATACAGGGTTCGGATAGTTTCCGCCGTAAGAGGTGATTCCCTCGCCCGCTTTGTATAGCAACGCCGCAGCGCCCATAAACGGCCTGGTAATACCATTGGACGCGGACCGAGCTACAGACAACGCCTTATCGCCTACTCCGGGATCTGATTGGACTTCTCTGCCGAGGTTGGCGGAACGGTTTCGCGCCTCGTTTATTGCCTCGTCCACGCTTTCAAATGATGAGAATTTCTGGCCCGACCTTAATGCAAAATCAACCGCTGCATCTTCGTCGTGCTCCGCTCCTTCCCATATAGACGGGATATTAGTCGGTCGGCCGCCGTTAAGCCTGGGGTTTGTGACGGTTATAGAGCGCTCAGACATTACGTCTCCATTCCCAGCATCTAGCAAGGGGCGGCCAGTAGACGGCACCACCCCATTTTTCGACCTCTTTCGGAATTCCTGCTTGGCAAACCTCAGTACCTGCTCATCAGTCGCACCATCAGGCGCCTCGATTCGCAGGACTGACCCATCCGGGGCCTGTATCCGGCGCTCCATTAGTCAAGCACCTTAAATCCGGCGAATTCATCTTGCTCGCCAATCGTTCCGGTCACGGCGTTCTCGTCAGGGATTGGCGACGCCTGCAACTTCGACCCCGCCGACCCCGCCGCTCTGCGCAACCCTCTGATTACCGTTTCCCTGTTTTGCTTTTTAAGCGCAAGGGTTTTTGCATCGTCATTCGGTTGCGGGAAATACTGGAGATTGGCGTTCTCAAATTCAGAGTCTGAAATCACTGCGCCGGACTCTCGCCTGAGCGTGGCGTTAATGAAATTCCGCTTCGCCTGGCTCATCTGCCGCATTTCACTAGTAGAGAGCGCGTTCCCCACCATTTGAGCGGCCCCGCCGACTATCGGCAGGGTGGACGCCCCATCTTTCACGGCCATGCCTAGTCGCTCCGCCCCGCTGATCTGCCCCTCAAGCGACTCGATAGCCTGTTCGGCTTCCATTGCCCGTTCACCATAAATGGCTGCGTTTGCCTGCCCTTCCGTGAGCGGCTTGCCTGACAAAGGCCGCCCGTCAGGCCCCATAACCTGACGGCCCCGGCCGCCTCGGTTCGGCACTTGGAAAACACCGTCCTCTGTAGTTACAGTCGCCAATGATGGGTTTAATCTGTCGAATTCGTTTTTTTCCTTAGCTCGTGCGTTCGTTAGGTTTTGCCCGCGTCGCGTCAAACCCTCGGTTTCCTGGTTATGCCGGCGACTCTCGTAAAACCGCTTACGGGCCATTTCCGCGCTATCCCATTCGGCCTGGGTCATAGTCTTATTAACGCGATCGCCAATAACATTCCCGTATTCATCAACAGGTTGTTTGTAGCCGCCGAAGTCCTGCATATCAGCCTTGATTCGGCCCCAGTTCTCCGCCTCTGTTGCCTGCTTCAAAACATCCAGGTCAATGCCGGCGAACCTAGCTTTTGATATCGTCTGAGGTGTGATGCTAGGCTGTTCTTGTGAACCGAATTCGCGCCAGAAACTCTCCTGACGCTGCATCAATTGCGCGTCTCTCGCCTCCTTGGTTTGCGCCTGGCGCTGCTCTTGAGCGAATTTCTTCTGACGAATCTGCCCTTCCTGAATCCGCTGCTGCATCCCCTGCAATTGCATTAATTGCGCCATTGACTGAACCGGACCTTGAGTCTTGATCCCGTTCGCTCGCAATAAAATATTTGGATCAATCGGCATTTAGTTCCCCGTATTGCCTGAGCCGCGCCGGAACAGGTCAAGAATCGCCTGCCCCTGCCAAGCATCAACGCCGTTGTTAATAGCCCCGGTTACCGCGTTGTTCCGGCCGATTATTCCGGCCGCTGATATTGCCCCGCGATTGCTCGCAATGTCAGCAAGATTGCCGCCACGGCCAACTTCCAAATCAGCTAGTGAACGACCTCGGCCGGTTGCCAGATTCGATAGATTTTCGCCGTAACGCCCGGCAGCAGACGACATTTGCGAGGCCGCACTCAGGCCGCGATTGGCCGTTCCTGAGTACATGTCATAAACAGATCGCTTCTGTGTTTGATCCCGGTTGAACGCTTCGCCAAACCGAGTCGATGCCAGCCCTTGAGAGTAATCAGTAAGCGCTCGTAACGCGCCGCCCGATAGGCTTAGCCCTCGACTCGCCGTAGCCGCATAGTTCTGCTTGCGCCCCTGCTCCAACTCAAACAAGAAACCAGGATCAGAGTAGAGGTCTGCCCCGGTAAATTCTCGGGTCAATTCCGGCATTCTGGCGTCTAGTTCGTCCTGCGCTCTAACCCCGGCTTGCCGAAACGGTTCAAGGTCGGCGCGTGACTGCTCATATGATCCGGCGATATCGCCTCGCGCCTGATCGAATCCGCTATTAATGCTCCCTGTTGCCGAGTCATAGCCCGCATTGATATCACTAGCCGCCTGGTCTAACGCCGCATTTTGGGCCTCTTCGGCCCGTCGAATAGCGTTGTAATCGAGAATGCCGCCAACGGCCCCGGCCCCGGCTTGGATGGCGGCAGAGTTGTCCGATATCCAATTCCCCGCCTGATCGAAGAAACCGCCCTGCTCGGCAATCCCACCGGCCCCGCCAACCTGCGCGGCTGGCACTGAACTCGTGCCGCTTGCCGCGCCACCCGCTGCCCCGCTTGACGCTATTTCGCCAGCCGCCGCTTCTTCCGAGATAGCGCCAGCCCCAGCCTCGCCGGCCCCTGCGTAGCTCGCCGCAGCGCCTGCGCCGGCAACGAGAGCGAACCGATTAAGCTTGCCGTATCGCGACTCTGGCGTGGCCTGCTCAAGATGCCGGATCGACCCATCAGGGTTTAGGAAATACTGCGCTCTTGAGTTAGGCCCTTCTAACCCTTGAACATGGCTAAGATAGTTTTGGCCCGTCGCTGCGTTCTGAGCATCTTGCGCGGCAAACTCGGCAGGGTTCATCCCCTCTTGCGTGTAGTCGGCGGCGCTGCCCTGTCGGTACATCGAAGTGCCCTGCAACAACGGGCGAACATCAATACCAAGGCGCTGCAATTCCTCCAATTGAGCATAGCTATACTCTCTGGCGTTGCTCTCGTTGATCGTCCCGCCGCTCGCGAGTAAGTCTTCATACCAAGCCATTAGTTCACCGCGTTAACGTAGAGATTAGACAACTCAATTTGCCCTGCCGCCGTGCTGGACACCTCAAAGGTAAATTCCCGCGCTGTCCCTAGTCGGTTCCACTGAATCCGCTTCGGCGGCGCTGGCGTCAACGACAGGTAAGATCCCCAGGTTTCCCCTCCGTCTCGGGACACCCGCAAACGGATGTTTGAGCATCCATTAACGTCAGCCCGCAGAGAGTCAACCGTAAATCGGTCAAAGTCCTTTGAGACCAAGTGATCCAATGTCAGTGTTCGCGGAATATCCGATTCTCCGGCGTAATCCTGAATCGAAAATATTGTGTTTGTGTCAACTGATGCGCCATATAAGGTCGTATCCACCTGGAGGAAATTCCCAACGCCGAACAGGTCAGAATCGTTTGTAATCTCAGTCCACACCATTAGTTCAATATCAAGCCACCAGGTTGACGTTCCGTCGCCGGTAAACAAATACAGACCCAAATACGAGCGCCCGTTGATCTGAAATCCGTCAATACGAACCTCGTTCAGCCCGGAACGTTGGATGATTCTGTCAATGTCCGGGTTGCTCACCTTGACCGGCTCATACCCACTCAAAAGATAAAGCGACGTGTCGCCTTTTGGGTCATAGCCAAAGAAAAACAGCGCCCCGCCTGCCTCGGCCACCGCTGAGGCATATCTAATGCCGTAGTTCGCTGTGACCGCCGTTATCGGCGCAAACGGATTATTGCTGTCGCCGGTTGGCTGCCAAAATTCAATAGAGCTAGAGCCAAACAGCACCAGCATATCTCTGTGGACCCGCAGCGCGACAGACCAGTCAGACGATTGCTGTACTGTCGCGAAATCCAAATCCTCCCAGGTGTAACCGTCCTGCGAGTAATAAAGCCGTGATTCAACCTCGGTCAATGCAACGAAATAACCGGCCAGGTAACCCACACCACAGCAGTTATTGAATGTCGTCACGCTTTGAACGAGTGCTTGTCCAATCTCATTCAGATAGACCTTGTCCATATCCGTGACGATAATTCGCGTCGAATTAGCCGCAAAGTAGGCGTCCTTTGCGTTGCCAACCGTGAAGGCCACCAACTGAGATCCGTTTTGCTCGTACAACCCGACATTGGTCGCGATATACATCTGCCGGTCGCTCGGGTTTAGGAACATCCGGCGCACCTCTTGCCCCACCGGCAGCGTTATTGACGACGCCGACGTGGACGGAGTGAATCGAGCAATAACAGACGACTTCTCCCCGCCTGGCCTTGGCTCGTAAATGAAATTTTTTGCCCCGCGGACAGTGATATTGGCGCTGACGTTGCCGCCAACTGCCTGCCCTATCATGGGAATATTCATGAGTTAGAAAAAAAAGCGCTCCGATTCTGACCGAGCATCGCCGCATCAGAAACCGTCGCCGCCTTTTCCTCGTTATGGTGAAGCCGTTTCCATGAGTGCATGACACCTCGCATCCGACGAACAACTAACACCGGAGTCTCTACGCCGTACTCCGGCGCAATCCGGTTAGATAGGTGCGTTGTCAGCAACTCGGGGAGCATGTCATTCATGGAAACGCCCGTTGCCCCGTCCGGAAACGTAGGCAGCGGGTTGTCCGTGCTACTCATCAAGGCAGAGCCAGACCACGCCCCGAGCATTGAAACCAATGCGTCGTAACCGTGGGTTAGCTCTTGAGCCGTTGGCGACTCGTCAGCGCCGTACACACGCAATAAGCGCAGTGCAGTGCTGACGATATCGTCTGATGATTTAGTTATCACGAATTGACAACCGAGCCCCAGGTGGGGTACATCGTGCCAAACCCATAAAGCACGTCAATCCGGCATGGCAAAACGTCGTCGGTAATGCTGTAATCACGAACGATCCGTAGGCTAATCCCTTCGTGATTCTGCCGGGACGCCATATCAACACCTGACGGAATTTCAAGGTCAGCCGTCGCAAACTGGAAGGTGTCCTTGCTGTAGGCAAGGCCCTGCAAGTACGACTCGCTTGCCGTGCCGACCCAGGTAATAGCGTCATCCGCTGCCGGCGCTTTGCTCATATTTTGACGGCCGCCCGCCGTAGCTACAGTGTCATCAAAATACATCGGCGGATAAACCTCAAGGGTGGCCAAGCCGCCGGCGGTACTGGTAGCGTCGGCAGTTACAACGAAGTTTTTCAGAACGGAGCGCGGGGCCTTGGTTTCCTGGTGGATATCGTAGACACCGGCAATCGTGAATCGCTCACCCTTCTTGATGGTTTTCGCGTTACCCATCGTTTTCAGAGTGATCGAGGTCGTTCCATTGGTCGCCACGTTGGCATTAACCGCCGTTCCTGTGAACGTATGATCGCCGTTGGTCTGCGTATGGGTGTACTCTGATTCGCCCCAATCAAAACCAACTGCGCGACCCATAGCGCCCTCTCGGTATTGACTACCAAGCTCTTTTTGGTCGTTAAACAACCCTTTCAGCCCTTCGACAATTTCAGCGCTCATCCGAGAGTTGATTTGCATATTGCGGCCAGATTTAGAAGCAAGCGCCTCATTCATTAAGGTTCGCGCACTGAGATAGGTAGCCAATTTGTTCGGAATGGTTCCCGCCGTGCCAACAAAATTGTTAAGCGACTTGGTCGCCCGTGCAACACAGTCTTCTTCGATTTTGGCCGCGAGCGCCGATGCGGCAGAGTCAATATAGCGCTCTGAGAACCGATCAATATCAAGCGCCAAATCCTGGGTGCTAAATTGCCAAGCGATGTGCTTTCGCGAGTCAATTTTCATCGTGGTTTTTTCTTCAACCGCGTCTTGAAGAACCATCGTTGCGCCGTCCGATGCAACAAACTGAACGGGCTTCCTGACTCTCAGCGTGTCGCCGATTTTCGCGCCTGACTTGGCGAAACTTGAATCGTAGTCTTTGTTTACGGTGCCCACGAAAGAAAGTTTTTCATGCAGGCGCATGAGCAATTCTTGCGTGATCTGATCAATAGTGAGGTTTACGTTAGCCATGATTTTTATCCAAATCGTTGTTTATTTCGGAGCTTCACGTAATCGGCCATATTCGTCGCCGATGCAGGGTCGAGCGCATTAGGATTGCCCGCGCCTGCAATTGGTGACGTTTGTTTGGTTGCGGCTGATTTCGTTCGGCTTTTAATAAACGCGGCGGCCTTGCCTTCAAGTCGGCCCACGGCGAGCGCAGCCTCTACAGGGTCGTTGCCGACCTGCATTTCGAGGGTTGCTAACTCTTGTGGGTGGCTTGCCAGGTAATACGCCACGTCCGGTCCTTTTTCGGATCGAAGCAGAGCGTTTCCAGTAGCCAACGGGTTTGATAGCTGCATACGCTTCATTGCGTCATCAACATCCGGCAATTCCGCTGCTAGGGCCTCGACCCCTGACTGGAAATTAACCGCCCGTTTGGTATGTGCATCCCGCGCTGTACGCTCGTTTTCCTGCGCTAAACGGTCTTTTTCCGCTTTGCTTAGGACGTCGCGTGTCGCTCGCTCTGCCACATACCGCGCCTTTGCGTCTTGATATTCATCCCAGGTCTTAAAGTCCGATTCGCTCGGGGCCTTATCCTGGTCGGTTTCGCTAGGTGCGCTCTGTGCATTTAGCCGCGCTTCGAGTTCAGAGTTCTTTTGTTCTAACTCTGCTGCTCGCTGCTTGGCTTCTTCTCTGCTTTGAACCAGTTTGCCAATGCGTTGCTTGTAACCGCCGCGTTTAGAGTCGGATTGACCCTCTGACGATTCGTCGCTCTGCGTTTGGTTATCGCTATCTGGCTGCGATAGGGCCGAACCTGCCGAGGATTCATTATCTGGCTGTTCAGCGGTTTCCAGCGCAGTGGGTGCGCTGTCGGTGGCTGCTACCTCTGGTGTACTCATTTTATACCCATAAAAAAAGCCCCACAAGGGGGCTGTTAATAAAACTACCTAATACTCCGTTACTGCAACATTCGGTCAATCGCCTGCATCTGTTGGTTAGATTTTTCTGACTCTTTTTGCGCGATTTGCGCAATAGCTTCAAGCGCTTTCTGCGTCCCGGCATCTAGCGGCTCGGGTCTTGCTGGCGGCATGTAGGGCTGTTCAATTACAGGCTGTGGCACGGCAAACAATTGCGCGAGCAGATTGGCCGCAAAAAGCTCATCGGCAATATCTTGGCCCACCTCCGCAACAGTCGGCGGCGGGGTCGTTTCGGCTTTCGCTTTAGGCTTGGGCGCTGGACTTGATGGCTGCATTGCCGCTTTTGCACTCGCCCAGGTCGGGCCGTTACTAACCGACTCCGCCGGCACTGACATAAGCAGCACAATAGACGAGCGTGGCGACGACTCGGCCCAAACGTCGTAATTAGCAGCGGGGATAATGGCCTCGAAACGTGCGTAACCAGCCGAGTCACTACTGACAGGGCCTAGTGTGGTTGTCGTATCCGTGCCCTTGTCAGTGTATTTAAGCGTAACGGCTTCGCCGGCTATCGCTTCCCCGTATTGATCCAGAACCCGCGCCTCAAACTCAACCGTGTCACCCGCAGCGGGGAAGGCAGGGGTCGTTCGCAAACCTATCAAGGTCTTAACGGGCGGCTCAAGCGTCAGGGTTACAGTCGCCGTCTCGGTCGTTGACGTAAGATCATCTGAAAACGCTTGCGCTGAGAACTCGCCGACGTTTTGCGCAACCCTGGAAAAAACGTATTGCCCGAGAAGATTGGTCGTAAACGGACCATAACTGACCGTCGCCCCGTCGGTTACCTCTACGCCGACCTCTTGGCCCTGCATCGGGTTACCTTCTTGATCCAGAACCGTAACCGTTAGCTGAATATTCTGTCCAACCTGCGCTGCGCTAACATTAAGCCCGAGCGTCAGACTGGTTTTAACTGGCGTTTCGCCATCGGGCAGGATGTTAAATTGACGCGGACCTGTGACCTGGCTATAAAGCATGGCCTCATACTGCCGGAACGACGCAATATGCGATCCAGCAGGCAAGTCCACATCAACAGTCCAATCTCCATTGGAGTCAACTGTCGGCCCTAGTGTCGCCTCCCCGTCTACTGTGTATTCAATGACCGCGCCAACATCGCCCGTGCCGGCGAACGTCACCGGAGACAATGTGTCTGCAATTGCGTCAACAGCCGGCGAGGTCGGATAAACAATTGTTGAGCCTCGCGCCTTGATTGTCGGGGATTCAACACTAGTCGCTTCAACGACTAGATTTCCTGCGTCCGTGGTCGTTACATCGCCGGACGAATCAATCGTTCCTGAACCCTCAATAATCGCCCAGGTAACCCCTGAACTAGAGCCCTGGATTACCTCAGTGAAATAAGCAACCTCCCCAACGACAACCGATGTTTCTTCCGGATTAACGGAAAGCAAAATCGACGGCAACTCGCCTACCACATCAAAAGATCCGGTATTTGTCTGTGGCAACTCATCAGCCACAAAATTCACATACATCAGCCGGTCGCCCGCATCGGCGGCGGGGTTTGATGGGTTGTAGTCCTTGAGGTTGTACGAAAACGATGAAACCGGGCCTTGCGCGACGTTTCGACACCGAACACCAAGCCACATACCCCCGGACGCGCTAGTGTATTGCGCAAGGTCGGCATCCTCAGAGAATCCAGCTAGATTCTCTACTGATCTAGGGTAGTCGGCCGACAACTCAATGAGATACTGCCTGCCGTTCGGCCCACTGGATTGAAGCGCTGGGATAGTCCTTGTGGGGTCATAACTGGAGTCGGTTGATATTTGCGGCGTTCCGACCAAACCCTGAACCGAGGCGCACCAATAATTACCCTGTACGTCGTCACCATACGAAAGCGCTACAGTAGACGCGGAAACGGCGGAACCAAGCGTTTGAACATAAACCGTCAGTCGGTTTGATCCAAGAACTAGCGTGTCCGCAATCTCAAACCCGGCAATCGCGGCTGGCTGGACGCCTGCCCCTGGGTATGTGCCAATCGCCAGTATCCGTCTATCACTAGCGTTCCCGGCAGGCAGGTTAATGCTAGGCGTGTCACTAGGCGGGTCCCAAATATCCGCCGTTTGATTGCGCGTAAATACCTGAGCCATGATTAAGCCGTCATAATTAGTTGGTCCTCAAACTCAACCCAAATCGTTCCATCGCTGTACTCATACGCCTGCCGCACTACACGGCCCACCGCTTGGTTTGCCTCTTGCGCTTTGGATGAGAGCAAAGCATTTTCCGACGGGGCTCCGTATGTTTGCCGGCCTTTCGGGTCGCCGTTCGCCGTCGCGTATGGGATATCTTGATAATGGGTGATCCCGACGACTTTGTTTCTGGACGCGTTGCCGGCCATGATTAGCGTTGTACGGAGAAGGTTGCGCCCGAGGGTTTCATATCCATTGCCGGTGTTATCAATGGCGTACCCGCCTGAGCCGAAGCCGTCCAACTCACCCGCCCCGTTTTCGTGGCCCGTCTCGTTCATGTGAATAGGCATGTCATTCAACTCGGGGCGGCCCAGGTGTTCTGCCAGCCACGCTAGCTGTCCCCTATATCCGTCAATCTCTGTCTGGCAGCGTCGCGGGTCATACCCGAACAGGTACGGATGAATCAACAGCAGGTCGATATGGTCGATCCCTATCCCGCCCGCCAGATCATCTGACAACGCCCACGCCTGGAACATTGATAAATCCCAGCTCGGGTCATCTAGTGTTCGGCCCTGCGAGTTGCCTTCCCATCCACCAACAGCGACTAACACACCAGCCGGGGCCGCTTCCTTGCAGGCTCGGACTCCGGCCGCAAACTCCTGCATTGTTTGCAAATTGAAAGCCTGCGGGCCTCCTTGTCCTTGGTTGTTCGGCGCATACGGGTTATCCCACCAGCGCCCATCATTTACTGAGATGCCTGCGAACTTCTGTTCGTTCCCGTACTCGATAATCGGGAACGTCGCCTTGGTGTACCCGGCACCAGGCTCGCCGCCAGGCCCGAGTTCAGCAACCGGCCGGTAAACCCACCGGATGTACTCTCGGATGTATTCCAGATTTTCAACCGGATGCGCCCCGTAAGGGAATGAGGGGTAACGGGTTACGCCATGAATCTGATTGTATTGATTCTCCGGTCCGTACCTGTTTTGTATGTCCTGAATATGTGCCGCAGACACCTGCCACTTCGCAAACATATAGATCGGCAGGAATTTGGGGCAGCTATTATTTGCCTGCGCCCGCTCGTCAAATCGCGCCTTGTCGTATTGATGGCGGCCTGCTCGGCAAATGCGGCCGGTAAACATGCCGCCATCATCAAGATTGTCCACAGCCCGGTCATCATGCAGTCGCTGAGATAGCACCGCAAACCCAGGGTTAGAGACAGTACCCCATTGATGCCAGCCAACGCCCATGCGTCCAATGATGTACGGCGCGTCCGTTGGGGCCATTAGCGTTCTAACCGCATTAGCCGGTGGCGTTGACGGCGTATAAAGCGGGCTCGGTGTGGTGTACTCACCCAACGGGGATACAGAATAAACAATCCCGCCGTCGTCAACCTGCGTTTCAGTAAACGGAGGCGGGTTTGCGGTCAATTGAGCCTGGGTAATTACGCCCGACTCGTCCCGAGTGTCCATCCGCGACGGGTCGAGCTCCAATGTCATGAAATTGAACGCCTGCCAGTCTCGCGTCAAAACCTTCGACCGGCTCAATCCAAGGCCAGGGTTAGGCGTCTGTCCGAATTCGTGCGTCGTCTCAGGGTAATAATCCGCCCCGGTCTGCAACAAAATCTCTGCGTCCTCGATATCATCAACGCCGTTCACATCCCAAAGGCGATATCGAGCCTGGTAGGTATGCCAAACCGCTCCTACCCTGGCGACAATATTGCCAATGTCAATCCGCTTTGGCGACCACTCACCATGAGGCAGGACCGTCTGATTGGTTGGGAATAGCGCTACAGTCGTATTGTTCTCGCCGGCTTTGGTCGAGATGACACCGTTGTTATACCCGAACGGCTTTTTATTGAATGGATACCAAATGGAGCCGGCAGACGAGCCAATCAGCGCCCACTTCCCGGTCACTTTGTCGATATACCAAAGCTCATGGTTCCGCGTCTCAATGGCCGCGTTGGTGGCGCTATGGTTTGGCGTTTCAAACCCGAACATCCACGCGGTTATCGCGTTCCAGTAGTCGCCATCCTTAATACTGGCATCGTATGCGGGATTGTCGTGCCACCAGTCCGGCGCTGCCGACCCCTTTGGCGCACCCATCGCAATCTGCGCCGGGTTCGGGTTGTCCATCCAGCGGAATGTATTGTCGTTGGCTTGCGCGACGCCCTCAATCACCCCGTCATTATTGCCGGTCATATCAGAAATGATCGTGGCGACGCTGTTGATTGTTTCGTATTGCGGCCCGGTAGGCGGCTCTACTGGCGGTTCGTATGAGCCACCTTTATCGTAGTTGCTGCCGACATAGGCAAGCGGCGCAAAATCTGTCCCAGCGGGCGGCGAACCCTGGTCCCCTGCCGCTAATGTCCCGCCCCAGGTCCGTAACCCCTCATGCCGTACAACACTCGTATAGGACGCCGGATTGTAAGGAACTGGCTCCCATGTTGTCATATCCAGCTCTGAGCCACTCGCTACCGGAGTATTCGCGTCGCCATCGCCGGCGTTGCCATAGGTGCCGTAACCGTCAGTGAAGTATAGGACTTTGGAGTTCGGGCCAACCGCGTAAAACAGATAGTGATTCTCATTGGTCACCACCGACGAGCCGCCCCAAATTTGCGTCTTCGGGATATGAACCTCTTTCACCAGGACGCTCTCGGCATTCGCAGCGAGGGGCGCAATCAACTGCCGGTGCGCTGGGTTCGGGTCTAAATACCGTTCGTCCCAATAAACCATGCACTTGTTAAATACGGCCCTGGCGGGCTGCTTGCCAACGCAGTTCATAACAAAGCCTTCATGGCCGCTACCTAGAACGACGTTTTCGGCGATAAACTCGTTATAGCTGCCGCTCTCGGACTGCATCTGAATAACGTCAGCGTGCGGGCAGTCGCCAAGCGGCCCCCCGCCCGGCCCGCCGTCCACCTGGTTCGGCAAGTGTCCTCGATACCCCCTAATATTGCTGTTAATGAGGTAAATGTTCTTGTCGGCGTAGTCCTGCTCAACGGTCCGGCCGGTTACTGAATTGACAATGATCGCATCGCAGTTATGCCCTGCAATATCCATATCCACGCCCTCAATCAGCGTGGTATGAGTGGCCGAGATTTGCAGCATTGATCCGCCAACTGGCCGAGGATATAGATTTGCGTACTGGATTCGGTCGCCATTGCTCGCGACGTTCGATAGCTCCCCGACACCCCCGCCAGGCGGAGTAATCATTAGCCACTCGCCGCCGACCACCCAAACATTGCGCCAATTGAGCAATTTAATCGGGGTGTTTATAGTCAGGGCTGTGGCGTCTAACACCAGATCCAGGTAATCCCCGGACTGAAACACCAGATAAGCATCTCCGGCCGGACTAATCGGCACAGGGTCGCCGGGCGGCAACTCCGAATAAGAGGCTAGATACGTGTCTAGCGTCGCCTGGTCGTCAATCGTCAGGGTTGTTGTAGGGTTGGAGAAGTCCGGGCGCTTATCGTCCGTGAAATAGGTGTTACGCCATGTGAACGGCAACAACACATCGCCAAACCGGATAGTTACCTCGATTTCGTCGCCGGCGCTTACCGTCGCTGACCCGTTGGGGCCGGTGAATACGAACGCCCCATAGGGGAACTCAACGTAAGACCCGCCCGCACCGATAATTTTGATGTAGTAATCGCTTGTCGGCACGCCGCCTGCACCAGTCTTGCCGGCCAATGCAACCTGATCGACCGCAAGAACCGCCGCGCCCCACAGCGAACCGGAGAACGTGCCAGTCAGAATAGACGCGCCATTGGTTAGCTCAAACGTCAGCGTCCCATCGCCTAGCCTGGTGTCGATTGCCGCCCGCTTTGCATCATCGGTCGATTCGGCAAATATAGCCGCGAGCGTCGTCGGATCAGCGGTCAGAGCGGGCATTATTCGGCCCTCGGCTGCGATTTATCGACTCTGCTCTGCGCTTTGAGGGCGGCGTTTTCGATATGCAATTCGGTGTTTGTCTGGTCTTTTCTGAGGTCGTTTTGCTTGGCAGAGATATCCGCCTCTAGCTGCCCCTTTTGTGCAATCAAGTCTCTCGCTTGCGCTTGCAATTTGGTGATTTCGGTTTGCAACGCGGCGCGCTCAGCTTTCACGTTGGCCCGCTCTGTCTGCGCCTGCGCCCGGTCAACGCGGGCTTGATTAATATCCTTCTTCGCTTGCGTTGACGCTTCGCTGATTTGCTCCATCTTGGCGTCTATTTGCTGGTCGCGTTGCTGCAACACCTGAACGAGCTGAGTCAGGCCACGCTCAACCTCTTCCGGCATCTTGGCTTCGTCTTCGTCCTTGTCGGCAACCTCCGGAGGAACCAGCTTTTTAGCCCGTTTTGCCATTTCCTGAGCGCCTGGGAAATCCATGTTCTTTAACCACAGGTCGCCAAACATCTGCATTAGGCCGGGGTCAGACGTCACCAGGTCACCGATGATCGTCGCCGCCTCTTGCCGCTTACTGCTGAATGACGGCCCGATGGTCACGATCACATCGTATTTACCGATATGGGGATTTATGACCTTTAACACCCCACCGGCCCCGGTCTTGATCTGGTCGTATGGTTTCGCGCTGTTTGGATCGACTCGCACATTGTCTGCCGTGCCATCCTCGCCCAAAATCCGCTGCATTCTCGGCACGTCGTAAACATGCGGAATCATCTGCATAATGATCCGTCCGGCATGTTGGATGGACTGCGATAGATTGTCTGTGTAGTGATAGGTTGATACGTCCGACTCGTCCTGGCGCTCCTGAATTGCCTTGCCTGACTTTTCGTTAGATGGAGCGCCGACCGCCGCCTGATACATGCCAACAGACGCTTGAACCCTGCGGCTACCCAGTTCGATTAACTGCCCGTACCCCGGCAGCCGTGAGTCGATATCAGTACGAGACGGCATGGCAATCTGATTGCCCTCTTGATCGACCCCGTTATACGGCAGGTAATTAGACTCCTCGCCAGCATTCGACCACTCAGTTTCATGCCCCTCAATCGCCTCAATCGCCGCAAGCCACGGGGATTTAGCCTGCTTAACAGCGGCCTCGGCCATATTTGACGCTAGATAGTTGTTCAGACGTTGAGGGTCTTTTGACGGGCGAATCAGCCCGAATAGTTCACGACTATCACTAGTAAACCGCTCGTTACCGTAAACCGGGACAACGCCGATATACTCTGAGAAGAACTCGTTTTCCTCAAGAACCTCAAGCGCAGTAATCTTGCGCACCACGTTGACCCATTCAGTCTCCTTGACCTGGCGGAAATTTTCAGGCTTCACAATCAATGCCTGTTCCTCGGTCATTTCACCGGATTCAGTCTTGACCTTGGTGCGCTCGCCACGCTTCTCTTTGCGGTGCCATTCAGCGACACGAATGCTATCGCTCGTCAGCCAATCATCATAATCAGATGCATTGGCATTACCGGCGAACCCCGCCGTATCGCAGCCTGGGTACTCAATCTTGAATCGACTCGGGCGGCGATGCTCAATAATGAATGCCTCGGTTGCGTCAGAGCCGTCCATTTCAACTGAGAATTCATCGAAATAGACCGACATTGCGTTAGCGATGCGACCAACCATCGGGTCATACAGGTTGCGTCCTTCATCGCTTTGCTTGGCGTAGACACGGAAGAACCCGCGCCCGGTAACCGCCGCCCACTCGGCAGCAGTCTTATAGGCATTTCGAGCGCGGCTAACCTCTTCGATATGGCGGAACAATCCCTGGATCGCCTCGGCAACCTCGATATCTGCTTTGTCATCAACCGGGCGGGCATGGATCGACGGGGGGTTGAGGCGGATCTCATTAGTCACCTGCCTGACGTACTGGCTCACTTCATCCATGACCAAGCAAGCCTTTCCGGCGGCCTCTCGCTGCGCCTTTAGCTTGGCCGGCCACTGCTGGAGTGCGTAAAACTCTAGATCGTCGCGCCAATCAATGCGCCACTGCGTTTCATGTTCTTCAATAGAGCGAAACGCCCCCATCGCGTCAGTAATCAGCGGGTCGTTTGTCTTTTTCTTGCGTCTTGAAGCCAATTAGGCGCTCATCCATGATTGCGGACCCCGAGGCCCTTCGTTTAGGCGCTTACTAAACTTACGCTTAGGCTTGCCCATCAGCTTCAAGCCGCGCCCGAATAACGAGCAAACATCAACACCATCGTCATGTCTCCCGGTTGGGAATTTCACTAACTGGTCAAGTAGGTCGTCTTTCCACGGCGCATTTTTTGGCAGGTGAACCCGACCGCTCGATACAAGCGCCTGGAATGGTCTTGCGCGTATCTCTTTACTTGAGATTGACGGGAGCCACTCAAGACGGCAGTACGCTTCACGTTCGCCCATTCTCTTCCTTAGAAACGGGAAAACAGCGTTCTTGATTACCCCTGACTCACCAAACCAAGTCCTCGGCTCGTGCTCAACAATGAGGTCACATTGACTCTCAAACCACTTATCAGGCGTCGTCTGTTCGCGCCACCAATCAACGATGTATAGATCCTCGCCACTCCAAGCGGCCACACCATGCTCTGTGTAGTCGGCTTTTCTTTCTTCTGTTACCGCGTAATCGCTTGCGCCATAAATCTCCACCCCTGGAGGCAGTTCTTCGTATTCACTGAAATCACTGCCCTTGAAATAGTCGCCTTCCTCTTGGGTTGGTTTTTGTTGGTACAAAGCGCCCCAATCCCGCCTGCCAATAACAGACTTAATTTGATTTAGGCGCTCCAGGCTGAACGACTCAGGCCACAACGGCTCACCAGCTTCATTAATGGCCGGCAAATCGACTTTGACCCATTGATCGCCGCCAGCCTTCTCGGCCTCCAATAATCGGCCCGCGAGGTCATCTTCATGCCACCGCGTCTGAATCAGAACAATTGCGCCATCGTCAGTCAGCCGCGTATAAGCCGTGGACGTATACCAATCCCACGCCTTCTCTCTGACGGTTTCCGAGTCAGCCGACTCGCGATCTTTGAAAGGGTCATCAATGAGAAGCAAGCTACCGCCTCGGCCGGTAATCGGGCCACCAACACCCGCAGCAACGTAACCGCCTTGCTCAATCAACTTTCCTTCATCGCCACTTCCAACGATATGCCAGTGATTTGCCGCCTTACTGTCAGCAGCCAACGTAACACCAGGAAAGATTCGCTCGTAACGCTCCATTGAAACGATATTTCTGACTTCACGGCCAAAAGCCCCGGCAAGCTCGCCCCCGTATGACGTAGTTATTACGTCCTTGGTTGGATTTTTGCCCATAAACCACGCCGGGAACCGACGAGACGCCAATTCAGACTTCCCATGCCTTGGCGGCATGAACACCATCAAGCGCTTTATCTCCCCCCGCTCAACCGCCTCTAGTGCCTCGGCAATCTTTCGATGATGCGGGGCCGCTCGGTACTTAGGTAAAGTAGCCTCAGTGAACGCTATCAGGCTCGTGCGGGCCTTCCGCCGCATCAATAGCGCCTGCGCTGCCTGCTGTGGCGATACGCTCAAGTTCTTCGTCCGATAATTGCTCGGCTGCCTTATTGACATGCTCAATACTTTGTTTGTCTCGCCAAAGCGCCGATTGGCGGTTTTTTAGCCAAAATATAGCGGCCGTCGTGTCAGGGGCGAAGCGTTCCGTGTATTCAACCGTATGATCTTCTTTGGTCTTTGCATCGGCTACGATCTTGACCGCCCTATGTTCATACCCGGTGGCCCGCTTATAGAGGCTTTCCGCAACTTTCGCATCAGCGGCAAACTTCCCTTCTTTTAGGGCCTCGGAAAATTCCGGATGCACCTTCTTCCATTCGTAAATGGTATCGACGTGGACCTCGAAAAAATCGGCCAGTTGCTCATCGGTCGCGCCCAGTAAGCACAGGCGTTTTGACTGTGCGACATACTCGGGTTTGTATTTTGTAGGTTGTCCTGCTGGCATAAAAAAAGACCGGCTCTAGGCCGGCTTTAACTCACCGAAGTGAGGGAGACTATGGAAGTGAAAAAACAGGAAACTCTTCGGCAGTGACGCCACTATAGGCACGACGTTATCAGTTTTGCGTTTGCGCTGTGTCATGTTTTTCTGTAATTACTCTTTGCCAAGAACGCATTGCCAAATCGAGTTGGGCGTAGAACTTATTGCGGTTCGACTGGTCAGGGATCTTTGCCGTCATATCCCCTCTGTCGATATAGCGAATCTTTATCACAGCTCTCAATGGCTCCGGCAGGCGCGTGTAAGCCCAATCAACTAGGAGCACGTCTTGATCCACGTCCGGCGCGTGGTCGCTCTCCTGGTACCCCCTGCCTACATGCTCGTCATAACCCATTGTGACGGCAGGGCCTCGGAATCGGTTGCCGTTGTCCACGTAAACGACCCATTGGCTAATTAGGTGTTTGGTCAGCCTCATTCCTGCTCCTTTGGTTCAAACCATTTGCCGGCAGGGCCGCAAATATAGTCGGCAGTTGGCGGAGTCTCCCCTTCGCCGCGCAACCCCTCTAGCGTCAAAGTTGGGAAGCCATCAACCGCACTTTGATTGTTCTCGTGAACACAATGGCGCTGCCGCAACATCTCGCCCTCGTACGCCCCCTTGGGCATGTAATACCGGCAGTCCTTGCATAGCTTCTTATTGGTCATTAGATCCCCCGGCGCGTTTCGGTTCGTTCCATATATGTATGGCCGTGTATTCCGAAGCGAACTTTGGCCCTGTTGCTTCGCATGTCTCACACTCGACCCAACTTGTAGAGTTGTTCATGACCGCCAGCCTCGCCTCTGCGCCGCAGAACGGGCACGGCTTTAGCTTTGCGACCCTCTCTTTTAGATTGTCTATTTCAGTCATAGTATTGCTCCGGCGTAACCGCCTTAACCCCGGCGGCTTTTAAGTCCCGCTCTCGCGCCCCCTGCAATCCCCGTATATGATCCTGCGCCGCTTGCAATTCAACCTCTAGCCGGCGCACCTTTGCGGCAAGGTTTTGGTCATCAATGTCGCCCACCAATTCAAGTAGCTTCGCCCTTAGCCGCTTCTTCGCTACAGCTTCATCTTCTGCGATAGATATGGATGAAACATGGTCAACAAAAATTGATTTTTCAGCCGCGATTGTCGCTATCCGAATAATCTGATCGGCAATATCGTCTGCAATGTCGAATTTATTACTCATTTCAAATCACCTGTTATCGGCAACACAGCCGCCACATCCTCAAATCGCTCAATCAAAACCACGGCATCACCCCAAATATCCGCAAACTTTTGCTCGTCCGGCGTCAGTTTCCGCTTGCTCGGGATTTTCGCCGGATCTTTCACTTCGCACAGCCTGAGCGCCGTTTGATCATTTGGATGGCGGACCACTAGATCAGGGAATCCATCGCCCAATGCGCTAGTTACCGCCACTCTGTAACCGGCCTGGCGTAGCTCCTTCACTAGTGCCGGCTGGTTCTCGTCTATTCTGGCGGCGCGTCTCAAAGCTCAAGCCTGGCCAAAATTGAACTCACCTGGCTGCGCAATTGTGAGATTGCCTGCGCCTTGTCTTGAAGGCTTTGATTTATTGGGGATCTGAAATGTTCAGGCGTCTCACCAGAGGCGGCCTTAGAACCCGGCAATGAGTCAGCCATGACACCTGTTAACCTTCCCTCAAGCTCATCAATGGTCTCTGCCAATTCTTGAATAACATGACTAACATCCCGTAATGACGCCGATATTTGCGACTCTTCTTTGACCTCGCTACCAAACGCGCCGCCAATGACTCCACCTCGATTCAAATTGGAATAAGCACTCGCCCCATTCCTTGCGTTGTCTTCTCTCATTGCCCTATTCCTCGTGATATTCAATCGGATTCCACATAAAACACGCATCGCCCCGGCCCCGGCTTACGCGGAGTTAACTCCCGGCCCACCTTAAACCCGAGCGCTGTCGCGATCTTCTCTCCGAGCCTGACCTTCTTGTTTTTTACGGCGCTGATATGGGTTTCGCTGAGATTCATTTCCCGCGACCATCTGCGAGCGGCCCCGGCTCCGCTAGTGATTTTTACTAGCTCCATCCAGACGGCTTCTTCGCTGACCTGTTTCATATCACTAGCTCATCAAGGACTTCGGTTTTATTTTCCGGCGCGGACGGACGGATAGACAATACCGGCAGCGTTCCAGTCAGGATTGCTGTCGTCCATTGGATGGCGTTCATTGAATATCCCTTTGTTGCTCCATCCAAACCAGGCACTCAGTAACCGCATCATCACCAAAAAACTCTCTTACTGCGTTTCGCCAGTGAAGCCTGTCTTGCAACTTACGGTAGTACTTGATCCGTTCGTTGATCTTAGTCAGATTGGCCTCGGCGGCTTTGCTAGCTGCTATCTCTTTTCTATAATCATTACGACGAGCACTATTTGCTGTAGTCGCATTAAGTCTCTGCGCCCGTTGCGATTCTTCCTTGGCGATCTCCTCGCGACGTAACACAAGTTCCTGCTCTGCTTCAACAAGCGGCATATCTACAAGACGGTCCCAAAATATCTGCTCACGATCCATCTTTAATATCTCGTCCATTGGATGCTATTCATTCGGCGGCCTTTTTCAGTTGCGCCCGGATGGCAGTCAAAACCTCTTGCCCGACTTCTCGGACCGTCTCGGTTTTGCCGGCCTCTATGGCTAGTTTCCCTCCGGCGATAATTGCCATGCCTGTCTTATCTGGAATCACGGCCCCTATGGATGCACCGATCAAGCCGACAGCGATTAACCGCTCGATAGACTTTTTTGCCTTGGCGCTCGCGTCTAAATCCGGAGCTTCACACACGAGTCTCGAGAAGCAAGCGCCCACGCAGACCATAGAGCCGACAACCGAAAGAGCCCGACCAATGGTTGGCAGTGTTGTCAGCGCCCACAAAATCAATAGGTCACTCATGCTCACTCTCCCAATCTGATTCATCGCGCCCAGGCCGACCGTCAGCCTCCGGGCAGTCAGCCATTAATCGGCGGCCAACCTCTCCCAAAGCCTCACAATCAATCTTGTCTATCCGCTCTGATTTGCAGACATAGCTGGCGCGGAATTTCATGCAGTATGTGCAGTCAATTGGCATTGAGGCTCTCCTTTGGGTTGCTGGCTAGGCGTGGAGCGGTCATACCCGATCCATCCAATACCGATGATGCGTAGCCCCATTGCGAGATTTAACCGGAGCACCCTCGATTACAAAGCCCTTTTTGCGTAGCTGGTAGATCACATCACCCAGGCGCGTTGCCTTGAACAGCCTCATTGCCTGCATGTTGGTGATTGAGTTACCAGCCTTGAGCCAGGCGAGCACTTTTTGCTGTTGAGTCTTTTTCATTTCACCCCCGGCATCCGCTTAAACGTCGTCCCGGTCATCGCTCGGATTTTTGCGAGATTGGCGCGGGCTTGTTCTTTGCTGACTGTTGGCATCGGCAACGCTGGTATTTCGCTGTGCTCCGGGCGGTTGAATTGTTTGAGAAGCGTAAGGAACTCTCCAGAACTTGGCGGCCAGCCCTTACCCTGCTCCCGCAGCCCTTGAAGCGCCTGGTTGATCGTCCGGCTATCGAATCTGGCAAGCATCGGCTCCCACTCGCGATTTCTAACCTCGTCTTCAACGTCGCCCCATTCGGTCGTCATTTTCTGAGCGCCGAATATCCCAAGAAACGCTTCAAATAACATTTCCGTTCGAGTCGATAACGGTCGGCTCACGGCTCCCTCCTGAAATTCTGTTTACAAAACTTTGGCGCTGCTTGGCGGCTGGCGTCATCGTTTGGGCCGCTCGGTCGCGGTTCGTCGGCTTTTCGTTTCGGCACCAATTCCTCCATGTAGCGGTCCAATCCAGTTTGACGCCCTTTTGTCCGGGCTGGGCAATCCAGTAATCACGAAACCGATTGAATGTTTCACCGGGGTCTAGGTGAGGCGCCTGCGCTGAACAGAACGTTCGCCAGTCATCCGGCAGTTGCTTAACATCCAATCTCTTGGCGCGCTCTCTACTCTTTGTTTCTTGTTTCTTGGTTATTGGTTCTTGGTTATTGGTTGGCATTGCATCGGGCTTGCGTGTTAATGGCACACCGTCTGCATCCTTATTTGATGCATTCGCATTGCTTTGTGATGCGTTCGCATGTTTTTTTGATGCGTCCGCATTCCATCGCGTTTTGGCTGCTTTTTGCGCCTTGCCGGCCTTGTCTTTGAATTTCGCGATTTCTTCGTCAATTCTAGAATGTCGGAATGCGTCCGCATCTAGGCTGAAAAACTCATCTAGGATCGTGTCAACAGCTTCGCGTTCAACGTCAGATTGCGCACGGCAGCGACGATAAATCGCCCGCTTATCATTCGGGATTGGCTGTTCGTCGAGGTAATACCAGTCCATCAGGCGGTTATAGGCGCCGTCCTCGATCATCGTTAAATGCGCAGTCGCACCGATGTAGTCGCCAATGTTTCGCGGGTAGTAATTCATCTACTCACCGACTACACGCATAATCGTTGCAGGCTCTGAGTCCAGATCAGACAAGGCAAGCTCAGCCTCAGCCAGTTTCCCTGCCGCCTCGGCTCGCTGACGAATCAATTTCTCACGGCGGTCTTCGCGTTTGACCCGCTTCACCTTGTAGCCGCACTCAGCCGCAAAATATTCCATTGCGGAGTGACAGCTTTTCCGCCTCCCCTCCTTCATGATGAGCATTAGATGCCCGGGGCTGAGGCGTTCTTGTCGGTCTTCGTTCAGACAGGCCAGCAAGAGCCGGTGAGCCGCGCCGGGGTCTTTCTCCGGCCACAGCTTGCAGGCCACCACTTTCGGGCCTCCGCAGGCCGCAAGCACCGACCAAATGGCGTCTTCAAGAGAGTCGTGTTTTGTCGCAGTTCTATCCATTACAAAGCGTTCCAAAAATTTTGTAGTCGTTTGTAGTGACCCGAATCGGGCAAAAAAATAGACTGCGATTAGGCAGTCTGGTTCAGCCGCTCCTGGCGGCTCTTGGCTCTCTTAAGCTCTGTCGCGAGCTTTTGTACGGTTAAGACTCCGGGGTTCTGGGTGTACCCGGCAGCCACTTTGACCAATGTAGGGAGGGGCACCCCTGATCGGTCAGAAATAGATTGCCACTCGGTTTTCCGAGCGTTGAGCGCGGACTTCACGGTCGCGAGAAGGTTGGTTTCCATCCGAAAGATTATCCATATAAGGATGGGCTATGTCAACCAAATTAGGATGGGCAAATTTGTGCGGAAATGCTCGCATGGAAAACAAGACCCAACCGAAGACCAAATTTCAAGAGACGGTGACGCTCGGCGACATTCACCCGCGCAGGGTGTTTGCGGAAAACCTAAAGAAATTGGCTGAGCGGTACGAATGCGCGACCCAAACGCTATTTGTGGCCCTGGCTAAAGAACAAGGCGTGACGGTCTCCGGCTCTATGTACTCCCGTGCGATCAACCAAAAAGGGGCACCCGACCTCGATTTTGTTGCAAAAGTGTCCCTTATATTTGATATCGAGCCTTGGCGGTTATTGGCCCCAAATCTCAATATGCCTTCGTTCTGGGACTTTTCAGTCTCCACCCTTCGTGCGAAGGCCGTTGTGTCAGATGAAATGGTCGAAACTCGCATGCCTGCCACGAAGGCAATGAGGCTTTCTGGCGATGCGCGGAAGGCTGGGCGCGGGAAATCAACTGTGAAAAAATCAAGTCGCAATACGAGTAAGTGATGGATCCACAGGTAATCAAGGCAATCGCACATATTGCGGGGGCAATTGCTGCAACCGTTTCTATTACGGGGCTCGCGGGAGTCGTAGATTACCTGTTGCTCAGCAAAAGGGCTAAGAACTTCGAGCGAGAAGCCTCCATTACTCTTGGGATACCTTTGAGCGAACTAGGTACCAATGAGTCATTAACAAAAATGAGGGGCTTCCTTGCAGAACGCTATTCATCTGAGCTGCTTCAAAACAGGCTATCTGACTTCGCAAGGCACGTGCAATGGGCGTGGTTAATCCTTGCGTTCGTTTCCTATCTAGCGATTATGGGGTTTGTGGTTTGGCAAGCCGTTGCGACAGATATTGAGATTTCCGTTATGGCGTGGGTTGCAACCGTATTATGGACTGGCGCGATCTTGGTCTCTCTGACCTTCTCCGCTCTCTGTCGCCTTCTCACCGGCCGCCAGCCTGGTGAATCTCGCTACTATCGCAAGACATTGGCTTAGCGTATTCCTAGATTCTTTGGACCCAGCTCCAGGACGGCTTCCGCCCTGCAATCTCGTCTGACAAAAGCCCAAAAGAACTAAACCCAAGAGCGTCAGTCGATAATTTTTACCCCGGCCCATCCTAATTTGGTTGACACGCCATCCTAATTTGGATATTGTTCTACTCATGCCCCAACACATGAGGACGAACAAATGAACGCCCTGCTCAAAGCGCAGACCCGATACGACGCAACGATTCCGGTCGAACGGACGGACACAGCGTATGAAGCGGCCGAAGAAAAGTGGATGGCAATGACGCCGGCTCAAAAAGTGGCGTATGTCGAGGAATGTATGCCGAACCTTCTTGAGCGGATCGACGTGTGGACATTCATCATCGAACAAACCGTTCAGCACGACAGCCCGTATCGGTTTGCTCGCGGCTGCCAGGACCAGTGCATTGAGTTGCTGGGTAAGGAGGTGGTGTGATGATTGCAACAACCCTAAACGAAATTCGATCCTGCGGGCCGTGCGAAGACGGCTGGAAAACGCTGCTAGCGCATATGGGCAAAACAAAGGCCGATGCCGAGCCGGTTTCGTTCCTGACTATTTTGGAGTCGAACGGGTTGGACGACGCTATGTGGTGTTTTCAAGCTCGGCCCGATCTGCATCGGCTATGGCGGCACTTTTACATCGATTGTGCCGAGCGAGTCGAATATCTAATGACAGATAAACGTAGTACGGATGCTTTGCGGGTGGCTCGACAATTCGCGAACGACGATGCGACTGACGAGCAAAGGGCTGCCGCACGGGATGCCGCACGGGATGCCGTATGGGATGCCACAGGGGGTGCCACAGGGGATGCCGCACGGGCTGCCGCATGGGCTGCCACAGGGGATGCCGCACGGGCTGCCGCACGGGCTGCCGCATGGGCTGCCGCATGGGCTGCCGCAGGGGGTGCCGCAGGGGGTGCCGCAGGGGGTGCCACAGGGGATGCCGAGGTTGCGTGGCAAACAAACCGATTACGAGAACTACTCACTGCTGAAAAGTGGTCGCCAGTAATGAAGGAGGTGGCTTGATGGGTAAGCGTACAGAAAGAACAAATCCGAGGGTCTTAATCACCCCGAGAGTCAAATACTTCGATATTGCGTTTCGACTAGAAAGCGAAAAATTAACTGAGGATCAGGCCGACGCCTGCCGGGCCATCATTGACGATATTAATCGTCACGTTGACTCTGTTGATGGCACTGAAATCATAATGGATGAAGATCATTTTTGTGAGCACTGCGACAGCCGGTGGACCGAGGATTCAGACGCCTACAACGGCGGTTGCTGCGATGAAGACGAAAAGAATAATCCGGAGGTGGTGTGATGGACAGCATCAAGCGAATTCAAAGTTACGTCTACCACGGCGACAAATGTTTTTTTGTTTCGACTATGGAGCGCGACTCATCCGCGATGGTTTCGCCTCCGCCGAGATACAACGAGACAATGGTTTGGGTGTGGGACGAAGAAACCCGAGAGCGTCAAGGCCATTTTATTTACATGACTGGCGATACTTTGTCCCTTGATGGCCATTTCGATATGTGCCGACAGCTACTCAAGACCGGCGCGTACATCGACCCGCGAGACGTTGATGATGAATAACCACTACCAACCCTCCGACAACCCCCGCGCCTGCTGGATGGCATTTGCCGGGATTTTGTTAATCGTTGCGTCTCTTATGTGGTGGCCGTTATGAGTAAACCATTCAATCTAGAAGAATTCAAAGCAGGCCGGGAAGCTGTTACGCGGGACGGGCGGCGGGCGTCTTTTGAGTATTTGTCTGATGGAGACATTAAGTATCGCCTAATCGTAAGAATAGATGGGCTCACTGTGTTAGTTGCTTATTCAGTTGATGGCTTTGTCGCGCCGCTATACCAAAGTGACTTCGACCTCATCCGCATGGCCCCTGTGCGCCGGGAGTTGTGGGCGCGGGCTTATGAAATAACTGACAAGCACGGAACGCGCAATGGCGTTATTGATGTGGATAAAGATGGAAACACCAGATTGCACACGCTTAATTGCAATGATGGATTTGAGTGGCTTGCGCCTGCCGTCCTAATCCACTCATGGGAGGAAGAATGAGACGCGCACAAGGATATAAGTCAATGCACCCTGCCGACCAGGCGCAATCACGGTTTGGTTATTGGCGTGACCGGGTTTTGATCGTTTTGGTCTTTGCCTGGATTGCGTATCTGGCAGACGGATTCGCGGCGGAGCTTTGCCGGTGACCGCTGCAAGCAAAAGACATATGGGAAAGGTAGCCGCACTCGGATGCATTCTGTGTGACATATCCGGGCGCGGTTACCAGGAGGCTGAAGTGCATCACATTCAGTCCGGCGCAATGGGCAAGAGGGCTAATGATTTTCTAACCGTCCCGCTTTGTCCGCCCTGCCACCGAGGCAGTGCCGGCAGGCATGGGAACCAAACATTACTAAATGCGGTCAAAGAAAATGATTTTACTTTGCTCGCCAAGACGATTGAACGATTAACAACCTAACTACACAACCTAACGAAAGGACATGACATGAGCATTAGCACAATGATATTAGGCGAGTCAGGAACGGGGAAAACCGCCAGCTTAAGAAACATCAACCCCGATGACGCAATATTAATTCAGTGCGTCAAAAAGCCTCTCCCATTTAAGTCAACTGGTTGGAAACCAAAAACCAAAGAGAGCGGCAGTGTGTTTGTCTGCGATAAATCTCAAACCATAATCGCAGCCATGCAAAAAAGCACACAGCCGATTGTCATCATTGATGATTTTCAGTATCTGATGGCCAATGAGTTTATGCGGCGTAGCGATGAGATTGGCTATACCAAGTTTACCGATATAGCCCGTCACGCATGGGATGTCCTTATGGCCGCGAATGATCTAGCGCCAGAGCGACGGGTTTATATCTTGGCTCACACGCAGTCGGACGAAACTGGCCGGGTTAAGGCAAAGACAGTTGGGAAAATGCTTGATGAAAAGATCACTATAGAAGGGCTTCTGACTATTGTTCTTCGGACTGTCGTCACCAATGGAAACTTTATGTTCGCCACTCAAAACAACGGGAGCGACACCACAAAATCACCCATCGGGCTATTCGACGATGAGTTGATTGACAACGACTTGGCCACGGTAGACGCCGCCATTGTCGAATATTTTGAACTTAACAACCTAAAGGAAGCAGCATGACATTCGCACTAGACCAAGAAGCGGCCAAATCAGCAGATCAACGCGGGAAATGGATTGACTTACCGGGCGCATACAAAGGCACTTTCACTAGAGCCGAAGCCATAACGGCTAAGACCGGGACCGCAGGCGTTTCATTTACTTTTCTTGCCGAAAACGGGCAAAAATGCAATGCCAGTCTGTACACAATCAAACCAGATGGGGAACAATTATCTGGTTACAAACAGATTATGGCCCTGTTGACGTGTCTCGGTTTACGCGGGGCCGAAAAGAAGATTGGCCAAGTTCTTAAATGGGACTCGGAAAGAAAAGAGGAATACAAGGTAGACGGAGATATTTACCCGGACCTACAAGGCAAGGAGATTGGCGTTTTCTTGGAAACGAGGGAATTTGAAAAACGCGACGGATCTACCGGCAACGCAATGGAGATTGCCGGGTTTTTTCGGGCTAAAGACAACTTCATGGCGTCTGAAATTCTGAGCCGATCAACCCACGCGGAACAGTTTGAACGAACAGTCAGGTCACTAAAGCATAGGCCGCTACCAAAGGTAGGCCATGACAATGGGGCTAATGCGTACTCGCAAGCATCAGGTGGCGGGGCCTACTCAGAGAACCCTAATCCATTCGATGACGACCCGCCTTTCTAAAATGGACTACACCGCAGATCAATCGTCAATCATTGATGACGAGAAAGTCCAGAAGGCTTTGGACTGGCTGTCTGGGAGCGCTCAGGCAGCCGCTAAAGCTAGGGCGGAACGTGAGTACCTGAGTGAATACACAAAATCTCTCAGGGGTCGTCTGATGACCGAGATTAAAGAGCTAGAGCCCAAACTGGCCGTCGATTTAATCTCTGCGCGAGCAATGTCATCAGACGACTATTTAACTCATTTATCGGCCCTTCGTATCGCAATTGAAAACGATGAACTTATGCGCTGGCGACGTGATGCAGCCCGGTCCGTCCTAGACGCATTCCAAACTATGTCGGCCAACAAAAGGGCGGAACGCATACTATGAAAATTGAAATGAAAGGGAAAAAATATGGTCTTTGGCTTGTGCTTAGCGAAGGCCCAAGAAGCGAGAAAGGGAATATTAGATGGTGGTGCCGGTGCGAATGCGGAAAGAAAAAGCTAGTCCTTGGGTCCTCCATTAGAGCCGGATCTTCACGGTCTTGTGGGTGCCAACATGGCCCGAAAGACAGACACATGGCATCGCATTCCGAGGAGTACGGCATATTCGCCGGCGCCAAGTACCGGTGTGAAAACAAAAAGAACACCTCTTATCACAAGTATGGTGGACGAGGGATTCGGTTTGAGTTCCTTTGTTTTGAAGACTTCCTTGCAGAACTTGGCCCAAGACCATCTAAAAATCACTCATTAGACAGAATCAACAACCACGATCATTACAGGCCCGGGAATGTTCGATGGGCGACCGCAAAAGAGCAAGCAAGAAACACACGAACGAATTGCCTAAAAACCATTTGCGGTGTAACGAAAACGAAAACCGAATGGGCCGAGACAATTGGCATTACCCAGGCATCCATTACTAATCGAATTAGTAGAGGGTGGTGTGACCGATGCGCGTGGACTGCGCCCCCAAAATCATCCTGCAATCACGTTTAAGGAGTTATCTAATGGCTACCTTATACGAATTAGCCGCGCAATATCACGATGACCTAGCTCGCCTTGAGCAAATGGAATTGGACGAACAGACCATCCAAGACACGTTGGAAGGCATGACCGGCGACCTTGACGAAAAGGTCACGAACATTGCCAAATTCATCCGCAACCTTGAATCAAGTGCTGATGCGATCAAAGACGCCGAAGCGAAAATGGCGGCCAGGCGCAAGACGATTGGCAAGAAAGCCGATCACCTGAAAGGCTATGTCCTACATCACATGCTGGAACTTGGCATTAAGGAAATATCTTGCCCTTACTTTACCGTCAAGCCGGTAAAGAACCCGCCAGCTTTAGATGTTTTCGACGCCAAGCAGGTACCCGATAAGTTTTGGATAACGCCGCCGCCACCACCACCGCCAGCCCCTGCTATGGACAAAGACGCCATCAAGGCATCAATCAAAGCGGGTAATGAGGTTCCCGGCGCTCGGATGACTCAGGGCCAGCGATTGAAAATTGCGTAAACACCAGACGACCAGCCGTCTCCCTCATGTGTAGCTGGAGGCCGGTGAGATTCCGGCCAATTAACTAAGGATTGATATGACAACTCAGCGTGAATCATCAAGAAAAGAATGGACCTCTCGGTCCACTTTAGGGGAGATAAATAGCGGCTCTCTCCAGCGCATTGCCGATGCTACGGAAAAGATGGCGGCCGGTTACGACAAAATGCGCAATGACCGGGATCTGTACAAACGCTGGCACGAGGCCGCTCAAGAACGCAATGCACGGCTTGAGCGCCGAATATCAGCACTTCGCGGCGTGGTTACCAAACTGAAAAAGAGGCTCGCCAATGGATGATTTCGAGGTCACAACACCCGGTGTGTCTGCTCTAAATCAGGTTATGGCGCAGAACATCAACACGCTGACAGACCGAGTTGAAACGTTACTCGCGCAAAACATCGCAATGCGGGCGGCTATTCAGGAGCATAACGATAGCTGCCCTATCAACTGGCGTATTAACACCCCTATAGGTGATAGCAAATGACTGACAAATACGAGGGCCGATATATTGGCAGCCGTATTGATGACCAGATCATTGCGGCGCGGAAATTCTGCACATGGCAGGGAGGCGATCCGCTTGAGCCGGAAGAAATGGAAACAACATGCGCCTATGTTTTTCCGTATCACTTGGCCGTGATTGCCAAGGCCAAGTCAAACCTATGTCCTTTTTGTTCCCTTCCAATTGTTGATATTACTGAGTTCTAAATATGACTGACCAGACAGATAGGTACGCAGACCTACGCCGAATACATCGGAACGCGGCTTTTGCTAGTGACATTTTCGCCCTGCTCGCCGAACGGGATGAGCTGGCGGAGGATCGCGACAGCATCAAGAAAGAATTGGACGTTATGACTCGGAATCGTGACGCGCTGCTGGTTGCGTGGAATATGTTGCGATCAGAGAATCGCGAACTGCGCCGGGACAAGGACTTGCAATGCAAATAACACCAGAACAGCTAACAGACCCGGAGACTAAAACGGCTTGGGCTGTGGCGGTCAATACCGACTTAACCGAGGGCCGAGGACGAAACTACTTTAAGCATATTTGCGACATAGAAGCCACTGCTATTCGTCTTGCAAGAAAAGCCGATGTTCAGGGGGCAAACGGATCTGTCCACCAAATTGAACTAATCAAAATAGGCTTTATTTGGTACGGTCCGATAGTAATCGAGCAGGCAAATAACTCAGACATTCAATTGCAAAGGCGGGTCGATTTGAAAAACGATGCCATTGAAAAAGCCCGCGCCGCTGGTTTGACCGACGACGACCTAAAGAATCTCTCTCTTTAAGGGGTAGCAGTGATAACACCAGAACAGATTAAGCAGATGGCGCGGGAGGCTGGCATGTCGCTTGTGATCCTGCCTCATTGGGAAACGACGCCAGACCAACTTGCCGCCTACACGGCGCGGGTGATTGAACTGTGCGCCCAAGAAGCAGAAAAGCAAATGAAGCATTGGCCGGAATATCACCTGCACAATGTCGCTTGCCTTGAATTTGCTGCCAAGATCCGCACACTGAAACCAACCGGCAAGGAGGATTGAATGAGTGAGCAACCACGCGGCCCGGACTGCCCGCATTGCGATGGCACCGGCAAGATTCGGTCTTTCGCTTTCCTGAATCGCGGCGAGGATTGGCGCACTCATACGCAGGAATACGTCGATCACCGTTGCAGCGCCTGCGCCGGTCATGGCCACTTGCACCAGTGGGTCATTGACCAGATCGCAGCGGGCAAAAGGCATCGAGACGACCGGAGGGGGCGACGGGAAGGAGTCAGCGCATGTGCAAAGCGAATGGGAATTACCCCGTCTGAACTTGTCTGGATGGAATGCGGTAAAGATCCTTTGCCAGAATCCGCGCCAGATAGCGCCGATTAACCCGCCCTATTGAGAGAGATATGACGGACCTTGAACTAATCACGCCGGATGAGGCGGCGGATCTCTTGCGAGTTTCGCGCCGGCAGCTTTTGGAGCGAATAGCCAAAAAGCCAGGATTCCCTTTGCCTTACAAACCGGCAGGCAAGCGCCTGTGGCATCGTCCGGACGTAATGGAGTACATCAAGCATTCGCGAGTCGGTCAGCAATCTCGCTAGCCGATTCCTCATAGTAGGTCAGCAATTGATTGATGTTTCGATGCCCAACCGCCCTGGCAAGTTCTAGGACCGTCATTTTTTTAGCCAGCCGGGTAATAGCCTCATGGCGGGTATCGTGGAAAGTCAAATTATCTATCCGGGCCTTGTCTCTGGCGCGTCTGAATGTCGCGTCTAATGTCTGTGCCGTAATTCGCCCTGGCGCTGCAATCAGGATCTTGACCAACTCAATAGCCCTCGGGGTTAGCGGGACTTCGCGGGAGTCGTCATTTTTGGTGTCGGTTAAGACCACGATATTGCCGTGTAGCCTCCTGATGCTATTTATCTCGCCGGCCCTCATAGCAGTCTCTATGGCCAGCAGAAACATCACTGCAACCCGGTGCTGTTGGGTTTGGATCGCCCCGCCTGAATATCCCAAAGCTTTGCAAATTTGATCTATTTCGGCAGGGTAGACCCGGCGCTTTCTCCGGCTTGGCGGCTTGGGCCTCTTGAAGCCCTCCATCGGGTTATGTTTGAGCCAGCCCCACTCTAACCGACATCTGGTAAAGACAGCCCCTAGAAGCGCGAAATCACGCCTTACAGTGCCGTTTGATACCTCTAATAGCCTGCGGTCCCGAAATCCCGCCAAATCACCTGTAGTAATGTCCCGAAGGCGTATTGATCCGATTAGATCGGCAGCATACTTGGCCAGTCTCAACCGCTCCCACCGTTCGCCTTTCCGATTTGGGCAGACTTCTTCTGCAAACCTGTTGCAGGCATCGGCCACAGTGAACGGCACCACCCTACCCTGTTTGCCGGCGAGTAGATAAGATTCGCGCTCATTGACCCAGGCTTGCGCGGCGGCCTTGGTGACAAATGTTGCCGTCTCTGATTTATCCTGAGTCTGCGCCCGCCACTTCTTCCCGCGCCGATAGACCGATCCCATTCCCGCTCCTTGGTGCAAATTTGGTGTTCTTGTGCGCGGAATGATACGGGTATTTAGTGGGTTTTTGTGGCCCTATGCGAAGCGGTGTAGGCGGAATCCTAGCGTAATCAATGAGTTATGTTTGCGGGGAATTGTGGTGGGGATGCGGGATTATAGGCTCGGATTATCTCCTGGGCACCATCTCAATACCGGTAAGTTTACTGGCTAAGGTTCAAGGATATCAGCCAGTTGTGGGGAGAATGGTCACTATCGACCCTGTCAGTCCTCGCTACCCGTCTCCAGACACCGCTTCCCCTGCCCTCCGCGCGCCCTGCGCTCATTCTTTGCCCGCTTCGCGTCAGCCACTCACCAGCCGCCGTCGAATCACTCTGCACAGCACGCGCAGCATACCCGCTCTCCTTGGCCTCTTGTCGAGCACTGCTGGCGCCGGCGAGTCAATCGACCCAGGACCTCGCCAACAACGGCCCGCCTAATCGGCAAACACATCGGCTCAACGCCAGGCTTCCAGATCTACTGGTGGCCGATTAACCCACAAAATTCAAACAATCGCCTGCCCGATCAGCTTCTGCGCCATATGGCGCTATCCGGCTGCTTACTTCCTCAGACTGAAACCCTGGGTCCAACCGCAGAATCAGGTTTAACTGATTAATCCAATTGGCCAGAGGCTTTCATGTCAGATTCGCGACACCCCGGACGTTTTTCTAAACCTGATTCGAGCACCAAGCAGACCCTATCGGCATTTACCGTTCAGACGAGTCTGGGCAAGGTCAATGCAACCGGCAATTTCATCCTGCTGATGACGCTGATTGGTTCAGGTCTGGCGTCAATCGCTATTGGCCAGTTCTACACACAGCTCAGCCTGGCGCTGGTCGGGACCGGAACGTTGATTGCGCTGGGTGCCCTGGCATTCGTGTTCGCCAGATCCACAACCGCCGGTTGGGTCGGACTGACGTTTTGCAATGTTGCAATGGTTGCGCTGCACATCCAGTTAGGCCGCGGCACGCTTGAATTCCACTTCGGTGTGTTCGTCTTGCTGGGGCTGCTCCTGGTCTACCAGAACTGGCGCCCCATCTTGTTCGCCGCCGCGCTGTTTGCTGTTCATCACATACTGTTCGACCGCCTGCAAGCTGCCGGATACGGCGTGTACTGCATGGCAACGCCAAATTTCCTGGTTGTGGTGATGCACGCGACTTATGTAATCGTTCAGACCAGTATTGAGATTTTTCTGGCGATGCAGCTCCGTCAGTCCACCGTTGAATCGGCCGAACTTAAGACATTGGTTAACCGGATTGATCAGGAGAAAAACGTCTGCCTGGACGTTGACGACCTTCCGGTCAAAGGCCCGACATCAATCATGCTGAAACATGCGGTCGAGAAAATTGCCGCGGCGATGACAGACGTCAAACAAGCCGCGGCCTCGATTCAGGCGGCCAGTGTTGACATTGCCGACGGCAATAGTGAATTGAACCAGCGCACTGAAGATCAAGCCGGCAACCTGACACAGATCTCTGAGTCAATGGCAGAACTGGTAAGAATTATCAACGAATCGGCCGACACCTCAATGCGCGCGAATGACCTGGCCGGCACCGCCACCAGCGCTGCAGCAGAAGGCGGCCATGCAGTAAGTGCGGTTGTGCAGACGATGGATGGCATTGCCCAGTCATCCATGAAAATCTCGGAAATCAATGAGGTGATCGACGGGATCGCATTTCAAACCAACCTGCTTGCACTGAATGCCGCAGTCGAGGCAGCCCGCGCTGGCGAACAAGGCCGAGGGTTTGCTGTCGTGGCAACCGAAGTACGGTCGCTGGCACAGCGCTCGGCAGAAGCGGCTCGCGAAATCAAGGCCTTAATCGGCGAAAGCGTCAATCAGGTTTCTCTGGGCAGCAAGCAAGTGAGCTCCGCCGGAGCGAGCATGGAAGACATCGTCAATCAGGCCGAGAACGTCAGCAAACTGATCGGGGAAATTTCAGCCAAGGCAATCGTGCAAAACGAAGGGGCTAACCAGGTCGGCGCAGCGGTGTCCCGGCTGGACTCGGTCACCCAGGACAACTCAGCGTTAGTCGAGCACAGTGCGACAGCCGCGCAGCGGCTCCAGTCGCAGGCCAAACAACTGAACGAGGTGGTTCAGCGCTTTTCTCTGAACACTGACTAGCCGCTAGCCCCAGCGCGCCTTGAGATCATCCGGGCGCATGTGGTCATACTCCTCAAAAGGCTGGTGAATCCAGGGGTTGGTCGGCAACACTTCCATCAGGTAGTCGGGTATGGCGACCGAAGCGCCCTTCTGCCAGAGCACGGCACTGCGCAGCTCTTCAAGCTGAGGGAAGCGCCGTTTGAGCTCCGGCATGATCTCTTGCAGGGTCGCGCCTGAATCGGCAAGATCGTCAACCAACAGCCACCGGGTTCCCGGCAAGGCCTGCGCCGAACTCATGCACTCTGATATTTGCAAAGTGCTCTGGACCGTACCGGCTTGTTCCCGGTAAGAACTCGTAAACATCACCCCGAGCGGCTTGTCAAAGACTCGCGACATCACGTCGCCAATCCGTAACCCGCCGCGAGCCAGACAGACTATGGCATCAAACTCCCAGCCGGAATCCCACACGCGAACAGCGAGCTTCTCAATGAGCCGGTTGTATTCGTCCCAGGAAACATAGAGGTCTTTCATCGCCGGCCTTTTATCCGAACGGGTGCCGATTCAAAATGGTGTGATCTCGATCAGGCCCGGTAGACACCATATCGACAGGTACGCCGGCCAGTTCACCGAGTCTTTCAACATAGCGACGAGCATTGACCGGGAGTTTGTCATATTCGGTGGTACCGAAAGTCGTTTCACTCCATCCCGGCATGGTCTCGTACTGAGGAACACACTGAGCCACTGCATCGGCACCAGAGGGCAGGATGTCTGACGGCTGGCCGTCGACAAGATAACCGGTGCAAAGTTTCACTTCGTCCAGGCCATCCAGTACATCGAGCTTGGTCAGGCACAAACCGCCGATTCCGTTGAGTTGAATTGTCCGACGTAAAGCCGGCACATCGAACCAGCCGCAGCGCCGGGGGCGCCCGGTTACGGAGCCAAATTCCTTGCCGCGATCGGCCATGCCGGCGCCAATTTCATCATGCAACTCGGTTGGGAACGGGCCCGAACCGACGCGGGTCACATAAGCCTTCACGATGCCAAGGACGAAATTCAGAGCACTCGGCCCAACACCGGCGCCAGCAGCGGCGGCCCCGGCGATGCAGTTGGAACTGGTGACGTAAGGATAGGTACCGTGGTCAACATCCAGTAACGCGCCCTGGGCACCCTCAAACAGATATCGTTTCCCCGAAGCCATGCCATCAGCCAACTCACGCGGCACGTCAGCCACCATCGGTTTGATGCGTTCACCAAAGGCGAGCAATTCATCAGCCATTTGGTCAGCGTTAAGTGGTTCGCTTTTCAGGTACTGGGTCAACATGAAATTATGAAGGTCCAACACCTCAGCCAGGCGCGAGCGAAATTGCTCCGGGTAGAACAAATCACGCACTCGCAACGCACGACGGGCAACCTTGTCTTCATATGCCGGGCCAATGCCGCGGCCGGTCGTGCCGATTTTCGCATCGCCACGGCGTGCTTCGCGCGCCTGATCGAGCGCGACATGCGAGGGCAGAATCAGCGGGCAGGATTCACTGATTCTCAAGCGCTCACGCACTTTTACCCCGGCCGTTTCGAGCTCTTCGATCTCACTAAGCAAGGCGCTGGGCGAAACCACGACCCCATTGCCAATAAAACAGTTGACCGCGGGCCGCAAAATGCCTGACGGAATCAGCCGAAGCACTTGTTTCCGGTCGCCGATCACTAATGTGTGACCCGCGTTATGCCCGCCTTGAAACCGGACAACACCGTCGACCGATTCGGTCAGCCAGTCAACGATCTTGCCTTTACCCTCGTCGCCCCACTGAGTCCCGATAATTACGACATTTCCGCTCATTGTTTCGCCACCAATCCTTGAACCTCCCAATGCCCTGCTTTCATAACGAGTTCCCGGTCGCAGGCAAATTCACTTTGCTCCTGCTCATGGCCCGGCAGTACCTGCAGTACGATCTCGCCATCGGCTCTTAACTTGTCTATTACGTCTCGCAGGCTCGTATCATCGAGCCATGGGGCGAGTATCCCGGCTCGCGGTTCAGCCGCGTCCCGGATGTTGCCGAGTTCCGCCAAAGTGCGTAACTCCAGTGAAAATCCAACCGCCGGCCGACTCCGCCCGAACGCGGCGCCAACGCCATCGTAGCGACCACCCCGGGCCAGCGATTCGCCATGCAGGCGCCCGTCCGCCTCCGGTAAAGCGAAAACCGAAAAACTCACACCACTATAGTAGTGATAGCCCTGCAGATCAGCCAGATCAATCGCGAGCGAAACGCCTGGCAGGCGCTGCCAGAGCATTGACTGTACCAATGCCTCCAACTCATCAAGCGCGCTGGTCACCGACGCCTCGGTGGGCAACAGACTTCGCGCCCGGGTCAGCACCGATAAGTCGTCGGCGGACACCGGGCCAAACAGTTCGCACAGGGCGCACAAACCGTCGCGGACCGGTGCCGGACTTGCCGCCAATAGTTCGCCCAGGCCGGTTTGATCTTTCTGAACCAGAAATTCGTAAAGTTTGTCCGGATCAACGGCTGCTTGCTGCTCCGCTGGCATCAGGCCCATCAAGGCCGGCACGATGCTCGCGTGGGCCAGGTCAATCCGGATATTCCGGATTTCAGCCAGCCCAACGGAACGCACCATCAGCTCCAGCACCTCGAGCTCAGCCTCCTGGCCGCTGTGCCCGAACAATTCGGTGCCAACCTGTATCGGCTCGCGGGTAGCCAACAGACTGGTTGGCAACGTGTGCAGAATCGGACCGGCATAACAGAGCCGGGTAACCCCGTTGCGATTCAGTAAATGGGCGTCGATTCGCGCCGCCTGCGGTGTCGTGTCAGCACGAATACCCAGGGTACGGCCCGACAACTGATCAACCAGTTTGAAGGTGCGTAATGACAGCCGGCTTCCCGAGCCCGTCAGCAACGAATCCAGGTGCTCCAGCAAGGGCGGCGCAACCAGCTCATAGCCATAAGAGCGATAGAAGTCCAGCAGTTTTCGACGAAGATCTTCGATGCGACGCGCCTCGTCTGGCATCGCGTCTGAGACGTGTTCAGGAAGTTGCCAGCGCAACATGCTTACTGCCCAATTGGTGAGTGCCCAGCTAAGTTGAGCCGATTAAATCAATAGCAACAAGAGCAAGCCGACTACGACCGCCCCAAGGCCAATAAAGCGAATCTGACCATCAGCGAGTTGCGCGACCTGCATAAATCCTTTACGCCAGGCGGCAGGACTGACGAACGGCAGCAGCCCTTCAATAATCAGAACAAAGCCGATAGCGGTCAGTAGACTATCCATCTGACACGGTCATTTTACGCCTGCTATTCAGCCTTGGACGGTGTCGGCGCCGGGCGCCCGTCGTTTTTGCCGAAAAACCGGAAGAAATCAGAGCCCGGGTCAAGCACCAGCATATCCGAACGGCTGTTAAAACTGGCCCGATAGGCCTCGAGGCTTCGATAAAACTCAGCGAACTCCGGATTGGCGCCAAAAGCTTTCGCATAAGCGGCGGCCGATAAGGCATCGCCCTCACCTTTGATCTTCTGAGCATCACGGTACGATTCGGCCAGGATGACTTCACGCTGACGATCGGCATCGGCCCGAACCTTCTCGGCGTCGGCCGCACCGGTTGCCCGTCGCTCATTGGCGACCCGCACCCGCTCCGATTGCATCCGCGCGAAAACCCGCTCCTGAACGTTTTCTTCGAAATCGACCCGCTTCAATCGCACATCAATCACATCGGCACCAATCGTTTCGGTATCGCTGTCGACTTTGGTACGAACCCGGTCCATCAATTTGTCACGCTGCAAGGAGATGACGTCGGCGACGGTAAGTTTGGCCACTTCGTTCTGCAAGGCATCGCGCAGGCTGCGCAAAATGCGGTCGGTCGCGACTCGTTCATTGCCCAGCGCGGACCGAATGTATTGACGGGGATCAGCAATCCGCCACTTAACGTAGTAGTCCAGCACGAGGTTGAGCTTTTCAGCGGTCACGAATCGGTCGGTGTCGCTGGAATCAATCGTGAGGATTCGCTTATCGTGATACTCGACGTTCTGGAAAGGCGGGGGTAACTTGAAATAAAAACCTGGCTCGTCCACCACTTCGCGAATCTCGCCAAGCGCGTACCGAACGGCAAACTGCCGCTCGTCAACGATAAAGATGGTTGATGACAGAATCATCAACAAGACACCAGCGATAGCGACTAGCGGAAATATACGGTTCATGTTCATAGTGTGATTGGTTTCGTTCAGCGGATATCGCGGTCGCGGGTACGACGCAATGTTTCACGGTCGCGGACGTTCAGACCGTTGACGGCTCCGCCGGCTACTCCGGTTGAGTTGGCACGACTCTGCCCACCGCTGTCATTGTTACCGCGTAATCTGGCTGCCGCGGCGGCAGCCGCCTCAGTCAGCCCGCTACCTTGCTGCAGAATTTTATCCAGCGGCAGGTACATCACGTTGTTGTTACTGTTGGAGTTCATGTAGACCTTACTGGTCTTGCTCATGACTTCCTGCATGGTCTCCAGGTAAAGACGGTCGCGAGTTACCTTGGGCGCTTTTTCATATTCGTTCAGCAAACTCGTAAACCGGGCCGCATCACCTTCGGCCGCAGCAACGATTGAAGCCCGATAACCGTTGGCTTCTTCGAGCACCCTGGCCCCGGCACCTTCGGCCCGCGGAATCAGGTCATTGGCGTAAGCCTCGCCTTCGTTAATCAGACGGACTCTGTCCTGAGCCGCCTTGTTGGCGTCCTCGAACGCGGCCTGTACCTGCTCGGGCGGCTGTACCTGCTGAATCGTCACATCGACAATCGTGACCCCTGAACCATAACGATCAAGAATGGCCTGGATCAGAGAGCGAGCGGTTGTGGCAACCAACTCTTTTTCCTCAAACAACACCTGGTCAATTCCGGTACGGCCAACGATTTCGGCCATTGCCGCCTCACCAGCGCCGCGCACTATTTCTTCGGGTACTGCCCCCATCCGGTTGTTGAACAGGTAGTTGCGCGGCTCACCAACCCGGTACTGGATAGCAAACTGCATATCGACAATACTCTGGTCGCGCGTGAGCATCAGCGACTCGCGCAGGTTCTTGTTGCGAACCCCGTTGCGATAGCCGACCTCAACTGTTCTCAGTTGCGATGTATTGACGATTTCATGGGCTTCGAACGGATAAGGCAGACGCCAGGTAAAACCAGCCTGGTCGATCTGTTTGACGAACTTACCGAATCGAAGAACAACCGAAGACTGGCCTTCCCGAACGATGTAAAACCCGCTGCCCAGCCACAAAAGCGCCGCGACCAAGGCCAGCACTCCGAGTCCGATGCCGGCCCCGCGCAAAGTCGGGCCGTCACCGCCGCCACCCGGCGGGGCACCGCCGCCGCCCCGCCGCCCGAACAAGTTGTTCAGTTTGCGGTTCAGGTCACGCCAGAGCTCGTCAAGGTCTGGCGGACCATCGTTGTTCCCGCCGGGCCGTTGACCATTGTTGTTGTCATTGTTCTGATTGCGACCCCAGCCGGGATCGTTCAGGTTTAGCAGCGCTCGCAGAGGCTTGGGCATAAAGATCAGACACTTCCAAAGACAATTTTGAGGAGACTGTCAGAGACAGCAATGTATATTGTGCCGCGAATCGGCGCCGGGGTCTTTCAAAGACATACCGACACCAATTATATTGAACCGATGCGTCTGGTTCTATGAGTAAGAATCATCAGGTTCGGGATTGCTATCGACCCGGTGATGTCCGCCAAGATCAATACCGCGAGGGTCTCGTTCTGACGCACGGGCCCCGGACCGACCCGCCTGTTGGGCCTGTTGAGCCAGTTGGGCCTGTTGGGACAACTGTGAGTAGCCTCGCTGACCACCCTCTTGCCGGTGCAACTCAACCAGACTGGCGATCTGCCTGACCAGGTCGGCCATTCCCTGACCCGTCAGGGAACTCACAAACGCCGGCTGCATGTTATCACAAGCACTTGTTTTTTCAGCGTTTTCGGAGCCCTCAGAGGCACCACCGCCTGGATTCAAGACGGCAGGATCGAGAAGGTCCGCTTTGTTATAGACCTTCAGGACGGGCACTTCGCCGGCACCGATTTCCGCCAAGACTGCCTCTACCTGACTGACTTGCTCGCGCCGGTCGGGCGAGGACCCGTCGATGACATGCAACAGCAGATCGGCCTGGGCAGACTCCTCGAGAGTCGCTTTGAACGCCTCGATCAGCGAATGAGGCAACTCCCGCACAAACCCGACGGTATCTGACAGCATGACATCACCGACGCCAACGATATGATGCTTACGGGACAGCGTATCCAGGGTGGCGAACAACTGGTCGGCGGCCAATGTGCCGGCACCGGTCAGGCGGTTGAACAGTGTGGACTTGCCTGCATTGGTATAACCGACCAGTGAAATCTTGAAGATGCCGCTTCGGTCGCGCGCCCGGCGGCGGTTGGCCCGTTGTTTGCGAAGTTTTGCCAGTTCGCCGCGCAGTCGTTTGACGCGCTGGCCCAGCATTCGGCGGTCCAGCTCGACCTGTTTCTCGCCTGGCCCGCCCCGCCCGCCGATACCACCACGCTGCCTCTCAAGGTGAGTCCACCCCCGCACCAGGCGCGCGCTGAGATGTTCCAGCTGAGCCAGTTCGACCTGTAATTTGCCCTCGCGACTGGCCGCGCGTTGCGAAAAAATATCTAGAATCAGCTCCGTGCGATCAACAATCGGGATCTCCAGGCGACGGTTCAGATTGCGTTGCTGAACCGCACCCAGTGGATTGTCAAAAATGACCGCGTCGACCGGCTGTTCTTTCAGCAGGGTTGCTATTTCATCGGCTTTGCCCGAGCCGATAAAAAGTGCCGGATCCGGTTTTGAGCGTCGGCAGACCAGGCGACCTGACGGCATAATGCCGGCGGACTGAGCCAGCAGGTTCAGTTCGTCGAGATCAGACTCATGGATCGTACTGCCGCCCAGGCCAACGCCAACAAGCAGACAAGAGGGAGGGGTTTCAGCGTTCAGGTGAGACTTTCCTGGGCAATGCGCCCGACATCAGACCGGGTACACGGGGTTAGCGGTAGCCCGGACTCCTGCAATGCGCGCCGGACGTTATTCGTCGCCGGGATCAGCCTGAAAACTGACGGGCTTGCCTGGCACGACGGTCGAAATTGCGTGCTTATAAACCATTTGCGTGACTGTGTTCTTCAGCAAGACCACGTACTGGTCGAATGAATCAATCTGGCCTTGCAGCTTAATGCCGTTGACCAGATAAATCGAAACCGGAACATGCTCTTTGCGGAGAAGATTCAGGAACGGGTCTTGTAGTAGTTGCCCTTTGTTGCTCATGAACGCTCCAGCGTATTGTTTTGTTCGAGGGATGGGGCTTGGGTTTTTTGAGCAATAGACCTTGCCCCTTATTCGGCGATCGTAACTGAAGTGTGTTTCGGCGTAAACCGCGAAAACGCACAACTGACGTACGGTCGAGACACCTTAACTGGGGACGAAGCGCTCTCTGTTCAACCCTTATGCGACACTTTCTTGGTTTGGCGGCCTTTTCGGACCGGTTTTTCATAAGGATTGGAACTGGTTCGAAACTCCACTCGGAGCGGTGTGCCGTCTAATTTGAACTCTTTACGAAACACGCCTTCCAGGTAACGGGTGTAGGACGCGGAGATATGATTGAGCGCATTGCCGTGCACCACAATGATCGGCGGATTCTGGCCGCCCTGGTGGGCATAGCGCAACTTGGGCCGAATCGGCCCTTTACGAGGCGGCTCCTGACGCTGAACGGCAGCCTGCATCACCCGCGTAATCTTGGGCGTGGACAGCTTGGACATTGCCGCAGCGTAAGCCGCATCGACAGATTTTAATAACGCGCCAATCCCTTGCGCCTTGAGTGCCGAGACAAAGTGAAACCGCGCAAAAGACAGAAAATGGAATTTTCGTTCGACCTCGGTCTTGAGCCAGCGCCTCTGTTCGGAGTCAGGTAGGTCCCATTTGTTGACAGCAACCACCAGTGCCCTGCCCGCCTCCATGATGTGGCCGGCCAGGTGAGCGTCCTGGTCACTGATGGTTTCACCCGCATCCAGAAGCAAAATACAGACGTTGCAAGCCTCGATCGCCTGAAGTGTCTTGATGATCGAAAATTTTTCGATGGCCTGTGACACCTTGGCCCGCCGCCGGACCCCGGCCGTGTCAATCAGTGTGTAGCTCTGCCCGGCACGCTCGAACTCTACCGATATGGAATCTCTGGTCGTACCGGGCTGATCGAAAGCAACCATTCGCTCCTCGCCCAGCAAGGTATTGATCAGGGTCGATTTGCCCACATTCGGACGACCAATCACGGCAATTCGAACCCGCCAGTCGGTTTCCTGTTCGGCGTCGGCGCCTGACTCGGGCTGGTCAGGCTTTCCGGCCGCCGGCTCAGCCCGCAAAGCCTCATCGCCAAGCAAAACCTGCTCGATCATTTCAGCCACGCCATCGCCGTGGGCAGACGAGATCGCCATTGGCTCACCAAGCCCCAGCTCGTGGAACTCGGCGCTCACATTGGCGCGGCGCATCCCTTCGGTTTTGTTAACGACAACATGAACTTTGTCAGTATGCCGTCGCAGCTCCTGGGTAATGTCAAGGTCATGCGGAACCAGTCCGTCGCGACCGTCGACAACGAACAGGATGATGTCAGCCTCGACCAGTGCTTGCCGGGTCTGTTTGGCCATCGCCGAGCTGATGCCCTGCTTGCTATCAGGTTCAAATCCACCGGTATCAACGACGAAATAAGGGATAGGCCCCATTCGCCCCCGGCCGTATTGACGGTCGCGGGTCAGGCCCGGCAGATCGGCAACCAGTGCGTCACGTGAACGCGTGAGTCGGTTGAACAAAGTGGATTTGCCGACATTGGGCCTGCCAATCAGGACAACAACCGGCAGCAAGCCGTCGCTGGGCAACTCAGTCATTCAGGCCGCCAGTGCGGCAAGCATGCCGTCAGAAGTCTGAACAATCACATGCAGCTTGTCTTGCAGATAAACCGGCGACGGCACCGAGACAATTTGCGAGCCGTCGGTTTCGACCCGACCGATAACGCGACCATCCTGAGCATCGAGCACATGGACGACGCCGCCTGCGTCGCCAATCCAGATTTTGCCGTCGATCATTGCCGGCGAAGCTAGTCGCCGGCCGCGCAGACCGTCTTGCTCCCAAAGAGCCAGTTGGCTTCGCGTATAGGCATGAACACGGCCGCTGATATCGGCAACGACAACCTGCCTGGCATCCACGGCTACCCCGCTGCCGGCTTTAATGTCTTGCGACCAGACTGTCGCCCCGTCAGAACTGTCCAGGCAGGTCAATCGCCCCTGATAGGCAGCGGCGCAGATATTAGAGCCACTGACTGACGGCATCCCGATCACATCGGTAATCCGCTCTATCTCGTTCGCGCCGCGAGGCACGGAGATTCGCGCCTCCCAGCGACTGGCACCGGTACTGAGCGACAAGGCGACAATTCGCCCGCTGGCCATGCCAACATACGCGCTCGATAAATCGACCGCGATCGCGGCATTCTGGCGCAGCACCAGGGCCGGGTTCTGCTGGGCGAACAACCAGCGGCGCTTGCCATCGGCAACATCGTAGGAAACCACGGTGCTGTTGCTGAGCCGCAGGATCACCTGACCGCTCTGTATGACTGGGATCGTCAAAGGCTCGGCGCCGAGATCGACAAACCACAAGGTCTTGCCTGTCTCATCGAACGCATGCATCACGCCATCAGTATCAACCACGACAACCGACGAGCCATCAACCGCCGGCCCTGCTGCAAGCGGCCGGCCGGCATCAAATTCTCGCAGCGTCTCGCCGGACAAGGCATCAACCGAGACAACCTCACCTGCCTGATTTGCGACCCAGATTGAGGAATCACTGACGACCGGCGCAAACCCGACTCCGGCCTCACCGAAGTCTTCTTCCCAAACCATACGAGCCTGGTTCTTGATCAGCGAACCGAGTTCGGTGAGCGGCGGCGGCCCGCTTGAGGCACAAGCCCCCAGCGCCCCCAACACCGGAACCGAAATCAGTTTCAAGCAGTCACGCCGTTGCCGGTCCATGAATCAGGCTCCGCCTTTGAGCGAGTCAAGTTTGAGCTGAATGGTCGCACTGGCGCCGCGGACACCGCCCAGGCTTTCCAACGCGGCCTGATAAGCAGCAACGGCTTCTTCCGTGCGCCCCAGCTCTGCCAGCAGATCACCGCGCCGGTCGTGAGCCTGAGAATGAAAGGCGTCCGGCATTTGCTCGATGTTCAATAGCGCCAGGCCTTGTTCAGCCTGTTTCTGATCGAGCAAGACACCAGCCAGGCGCAAGCGCGCGATTGGCGCGAATTCTGTATCGGGGGAATTGTCGATAATCCAGCGCAATGCCTGCGCTGCGGCATCCAGGTCTTTTGCTTCGAAATGAGCCTTCGCCGCTACCAGCGCCCCCATCGGAGCCAGGATAGAACCACCGTATTCGTCCAGCAATGTCTGCGACGCGCCGTTGATCCGGGCGGTGTCTTTGTCTTTGACCGCAGTCTTTAACACTGAAAAAGCTGTTGCTGCCTTGGCAGCCTCGTTCTGTTGATACCAGCCCCACAATCGATAGCCGGCCACGCTAAGCGCAACAATGGTGACGACAGTCAGAATGAACGTTCCGTTCTTGTTCCAGAACGATTTTATCTGATCGATCTGGTCTTGTTCTTCGAAGTTATAAGCCATAGGTGTCTAGTGATGGGTTGGTGGTATTTGCCCGGTTGCATCGGGATCATCTGGTGCAGCCGGGTCGTCGTCATCCTGATCAAACTGTCCGACGATCAGGCTCATGACGGCCTCAGGTAAATCTTCAATGGCAACGGTCGACTGTTCTGCTTCACGGTCGCGCAGTGGCTTCACGCCCGCCCGTCCCTGTTCGGCTTCGTCGTCGCCGATGATGACGGCAACCACCGCACCCGAAGCGTCAGCACGCTTGAACTGGGACTTAGGGCTGCCGCCCCCGCAGTGCAGGGTCACGTCGAGACCGATATCACGCATTCTTTCGGCCGCCTGAAACGCGGCCTCGCCAGCAGATCCGCCGAACTGAACAACATAGACGTCAGGTGTGATGACTGGCGTCATCGCGTGTTGCTCACGCAAAAGCTCAAGGACACGTTCCACGCCCAGCGCCCAGCCACAGCCATGCGACGGTTTGCCGCCGAGCATTTCAATCAGTGGATCATAGCGGCCGCCGCCACAGAGCGTAAGACCGCCGGCGACCCACTCGAAGACAGTCAGGTTGTAATAATCCAGGCCGCGAACCAGCCTGGGGTTGATCTCAAACGGCATATTCTGCGATCGCAGCAAAGCCTGAAGCTGCTCAAAGTGGGCAAGCGACTCAACACCAAGATGTTCAATTAAGGACGGCGCCTCTTCGACCAGCGCCTGCATTGCCGGATTCTTGGTGTCCAGGATTCTCAGCGGATTGCTGTGTAATCGCCGCACGGCGTCGTCGTCAAGCTGGTCTTTGTGAGCTTCGAAGTAGGTAATCAGCGCTGATCGATGGGCCTGACGTTCGGCGCTTTGCCCGAGGCAGTTGATTTGCAGCTTCACGCCTTCCAGCCCAAGGTCATCCCACAAGCGTTGGCCCAGCATGATGAGTTCGGCATCAGCCTGCGCCGAAGCGACACCAAAGAACTCGGCACCGACCTGATGGAACTGCCGGTAACGCCCTTTTTGCGGGCGCTCGTGGCGAAACATTGGCCCGCTGTACCACAGTCGCTGTGGTCCGTCGTAGGTCAGGTTGTGTTCAATGCTTGCTCGCACCACGCCGGCAGTATTTTCGGGCCGTAACGTCAACGCGTCGCCATTCAAAGAGTCTTCGAACGAGTACATTTCCTTTTCGACAATATCGGTCACTTCACCGATGCCTCTGACGAACAAACCCGTTGGCTCAACAATCGGCGTGCGAATCCGGCGATAGCCATAGCTGAGCATCGTACTGGCCACTGACTCCTCAAGATGGTTCCATAGCGCCTCATCAGCCGGAAGTATGTCGTTCATGCCGCGCACAGCACGGATTTTCTGAGGCTTGCTCATGCTTGTTCCATCGATTTTGAACCTGAGCCATAACGACGCTCAACGTAGTTGTTCACGATCGCCTGGAAGTCTTCGGCGATCCGGTCGCCCTTGAGGGTGACTGAACGCTCGCCGTCAACAAAGACTGGTGCAACCGGCGCCTCGCCCGAACCCGGCAATGAAATCCCGATATCGGCATGTTTGCTCTCGCCCGGACCGTTGACGACACAACCCATCACCGCGACCTGCATGGTTTCGACCCCTGGCAGTCGTTCACGCCAGACCGGCATCTGGTCCCGCAGGTAGGTCTGTATGGAATCTGCGAGCTCCTGAAACACGGTACTGGTCGTGCGACCACACCCCGGGCAGGCAACCACCTGCGGGGCAAACGCGCGCAGACCCATGGTTTGCAGAATTTCCTGGGCAACGACCACCTCGCGGGTCCGCGGCCCGCCCGGATCCGGCGTGAGCGACACCCGGATGGTGTCGCCAATCCCCATTTGCAGCAACACGCCCAGTGCAGTGGACGAAGCCACAATGCCCTTACTGCCCATACCGGCTTCGGTCAGGCCCAGATGTAAGGCATAGTCGCCGCGCGAGGCCAGTGATCGATACACGCTGATCAGATCTTGAACTGCTGAGACCTTGGCCGACAGGATAATTGATTGCTGACTCAGTCCAACATCCCGAGCCTGGCTGGCGCTATCCAGCGCCGATTGCACCAAGGCCTCTCGCATGACTTCGCGAGCATCCCAGGGGGTATCACGCTCGCTGTTTTCATCCATCAGCCGGGCGAGCAGTTTCTGATCGAGACTGCCCCAGTTCACACCAATGCGAACCGCTTTGTCGTATTCGCAGGCGATTTCGATCATCTGCGAGAAATTATCGTCACGCCGCTTACCCGCGCCAACATTGCCGGGATTAATCCGGTACTTGTCGAGAACGCGGGCGCACTCGGGGAAATCCCGGAGCAGTTTGTGCCCGTTGTAATGAAAATCCCCCACCAGTGGCACATTCACATTCATGCGCTCAAGTTGCTCACGGATTGCCGGTACCGCCTCTGCCGCCTGAGCGGTATTAACGGTAATGCGGACCATCTCGGAGCCTGCATGGGCGAGATCCCGAATCTGAATAGCGGTAGCAATCGCTTCTGCCGTATCGGTGTTAGTCATTGACTGCACACGAATTGGCGCGTCGCCACCGACGGTAACCGGTGCCACACCATTCTGCCCGCCGACGGTCACCTGGTGGGTCATAAGACGGCTGGCTGGGCCGAATGCCATCGGGCTTGATGCCACCCTGTCGCGGGTAGCGTTTTGATTAGACATCTGGGAACTCTTGAAGCATCACGTGGCAGGCCAATCGACCAAGCCTCAACGGGCTGGACTAATTAAGCGTGAATTGCGCGATGCCTTTGTTGTTGATCTTGCTCTGCAGGTTGATCACCTGCCCTCGAAACTCAATCATAACGCCGTCAGGATTGCCAATCTTGACCTCCATGGGAGGTCTCCCGTCAAGGGTAAACGACTGGCCGCCATCTTTGTTTCCGTCAAGCAACTTGATGCCGTCTTTGTGACTGATGTCGATCCATGAGCGCTTCTTGAAATGCACATGGACCGGCTCGCTATCAGGCATTTGCACCGGAAATACAGTCATTCCGGCGCGCGGCGCGACGACCGGCTCCACGATCGGTTCCGGTACCCGGGCCGGTTTTTCTGTCAGTGCCGCCTGCTTCACGGGAGCAGGCGAATCCGGGTTTGCGACAGTTCGCATCATCATGCCACTGGCGCGAATCGTAACGGGCAGCGCAGCGACCTGGGTCATTTTCAGGCGGCCGTTTGCGCCAACACTTTTCTCGACCGCCGGAGTGGTCGAGGCAGGCAGATTCGGCGACTCAACACCCGGAATCGGCACCACCTGAACTGATCGCGAGCCGGAACCGCTGTCGGTCTGCGCCAGCAACAAGACGACGGTGCCGAGCAACACGGTGCCGGCAACCGCGCCAATCATCATCGGCCAGGACCCCAGCGAAAACGAAACCCTGGAGCGCGCGCGGCTGCCGGCAGCCCGGTGCAGCACTTTGGTTTGATCGGAAGCTGCGATGGTGGGTTGCAATACGGTCGCCTGGGCGAACCCGCCGACATGATCCACCAGCGCAGTGACATCGACATCAATCAGCCGCCCATAAGACCGTAAGCCAGCGCGCACAAACGCCAGATCAGGCAACTGCTCCCAACGTTCCGCGTCAAAAGCGTTCACCTGGGCGACCGAAAAATTCAGCCGACTGGCGACCGCCTCGGCACTGAGTCCCGCACGGGCGCGCGCCTGCGCAAGTTGCTCACCCGTGGTGACTTGCCGAAGATCGAAATCCGGGCTTCTGGCAGCCTCAGGCAACGCGACCTCCAACAAACTGGCAGAAGACTCATTCTTCATTGGTACGCCCCTGACGCAGCAGGGATGCCTCGCGGGAACCCGGGAATTGACGCCTGAGCTGCGTCGCCAGACTCAGGTAACCATCGCGGTTGCCACGGGCCTGCTCCACACGCAGCGCCAGCCAAAGCGTCTGCGCTGAAGGATCGAAAGTCTTGATCAGGCGCTGTGCATAAAAATGCGCTTTTTCATAGTCTTCGCGATTCAGGTAGATCTCGCCAAGATTGAACATCGCCACCGGGTTTCTCGGGTCAAGCTTGAAAGCACGTTGCAGGAATTGCTCGGCACGCTCCTCGTCGCCGGTACGACGTAAACAGACGCCGGCATTGTGTAGCGGCTTGGACGGCGAAGAATAAATGCGGTCGTTGGCGGCTTGCTCAAACAACGGAATGGCCTCTTCGGCACGCCCGCTCTGGCACAGAAACCAGCCGTAGTTGTTACTGATGTCCGCATTGCCCGGCGACAATTCCAGCGCTTTCTTGAAACTGGCTTCGGCTTTGGGGGCTTCTTTCAAGTCCATGTAGACCAGACCCAACATGCCATAGGCAGCCGGATAATCCGGATCGATTGACAAGGCGGTACGCAATTCTTCAAGCGCCTGAGGGTAATTTCGCTGTTGATAGTAGCCGGCCGCCAACTCAAGTCTGATACGGGAGCGACGCCGCTCATTGGTATCAATTTCGGCTTTCGGAATCACAGAGAGGTCGTCTGAAGAACCTCCCTCGGGTGACTGAGCCGTAACACAGGCCGCCAGTGTGGCGGCCAGACCCAGGACAACAAAAAGGCGGATCATTGACGAACCTCCGTAATGGGCACCACAGAACGGTGACCGGTAGAAACTCTCTGGGCCAGGCGGGTTCGATCGACGACCTCCCCGGCCAATTGCCCACAGGCGGCGTCGATATCTTCGCCACGCGTTTTTCTGATCGTTGTCACGATGCCGGCGGCATTCAGACGACTGGCGAACCGCTGGATTCTCTCCCGGTCTGAACACTCAAGGCCGGAATCAGGAAACGGATTGAACGGGATCAGGTTGAACTTGCAGGGTACGTCTGCAACCAGATCAATCAGTTGCGCCGCGTGATCCAGGTGATCGTTTACGCCATCAAGCATGACGTACTCAAACGTGATGAAGTCCCGCGGCGCTTTTTGCAGATAGCGCTGACAGGCAGACATCAGTTCAGCCAGCGGATACTTCTTGTTCAGTGGGACTAACTGGTCACGCAATTTGTCGTTAGGTGCATGAAGCGAAACCGCCAGCGCCGACGGACAATCGGCCATCAGCCGGTCCATCATTGGCACCACGCCCGAAGTCGAAACGGTAACCCGCCGCCGTGACAACCCATAGGCATTGTCATCGAGCAGCAGCCGCAAAGCGGCGAGCATCGGCTGATAGTTCTGCAACGGCTCACCCATGCCCATGAACACGACATTGGTGATTGCCCGCGCGGCAGGATCGCCGTTATCTTTTGAACCCGGAGAAAAAGCCTGCAAGGCCTGCATCGCATGCCAGACCTGACCGATGATTTCATCGGTGCGCAGGTTGCGCGAAAACCCCTGCTTGCCCGTCGAGCAGAACCGGCAGTTCACCGCGCAACCGGCCTGCGTCGAAATGCATAAGGTGCCCCGGTTCACCTCGGGGATGAACACGGTTTCGATCGCATTGCCAGCGCCAACATCGAGCAACCACTTTCGGGTGCCGTCTGAGGCGATCTGATCGGACACGACCGACGGCGTCACGACCGTGGCGAGGCGATCGAGCTTGGCGCGCAAGCCCTTGGCCATATCGGTCATAACAGCAAAATCGCTGGCGCCGCGCTGATGCAGCCACTGCAACATTTGACGAGCCCGGAACGGCTTCTCGCCAATGGACTCGAAAAAAGCAACCAACCCCTGGCGATCCAGTTCGAGCAGGTTCCGGCGGGGTGAATCAGCGGACTGATCCGCCCCGGTCAGCGCCTGATCGAGCGTCGCTTGAGATGATTGGGTCATGGGGTTTGCAGCCGGCGTGGCTTGTTGCCTGGAACCACTTAGCGCGAGTAAACCGACATGCCGGGAAAGAAGAAGCTGATCTCTTCCGCTGCGGTTTCCGGGCCGTCAGAGCCATGCACGGCATTGGCGTCGATGCTGTCGGCGAAATCGGCACGAATCGTACCGGCGTCAGCCTCCTTCGGGTTTGTTGCGCCCATCAGGTCGCGGTTTTTCTGGATGGCGTTCTCTCCTTCGAGAACCTGCAACATCACCGGCCCTGAAATCATGAATTCAACCAGATCCTTAAAGAAGGGACGCTCTTTGTGAACCCCGTAAAAAGCTTCCGCCTGACCACGCGACAAGTGAATCATTTGTGAGGCAACAATTTTCAGACCAGCGCCTTCAAAACGGCTGTAGATCTGTCCGATCACATTCTTGGCAACGGCGTCGGGCTTAATGATTGAAAAAGTTCGTTCGGTCATGATTTGATTCGCTATGTTATTGAGGATTTTCAGGTGGATTTAGTAACCTTACAGTTTAACATAGGCAACACAGCTAAGCTTCTGTTTTCTGGAGAGATTTAACTCAATCAGACCAACTCGAAGCGAGCCATTGACTCCACATGAGAGGTGTGAGGAAACATATTGACGATCCCTGCCTCAACTAGACGGTATCCACCTTCATTCACGAGCAGGCCAGCATCACGGGCAAGCGTTGCCGGGTTACACGAGACATAGACTATTCGGGCGGGCCGGAAGCCTGCCGGGGCAGCGCTGATGGCCTGACAAACCTCGAATGCTCCCTCGCGCGGGGGATCAATCAGCAATTTGTCGAACCGGCCCAGTTGCTGCCAGGCATGAGAGTCAATCTTGAACAAGTTCTGAGCCACAAATCGGGCCTGCCCCGATAGTCCGTTGGCAGCGGCGCCCTCACCGGCCCGGTGAACCATCGTCTGGCTCAGCTCAACCCCGGTCACCTGCGCGCCGCTGCGAGCGATCGGCAGCGAGAAGTTGCCCAGCCCGCAAAACAAATCGGCGACAGCCTCGTCCGGTTTGGCATCGAGCAGACGCAAAGCCTGGCTCAGCATTGCGCGATTAACCGGCATGTTCACCTGAGTGAAATCGGACGGATGAAACGGCATATGCAGATTGAACTCAGGCAAGGTATAGAACAGCTGATCGTCATCAGGATCGAGCGGCCGGATTGTCTCCGGCCCTTTGCTCTGCAACCAGATTTGCGCTTCGTGCTGCAACCCGAACCGACGAATATTCTCGAGATCAGGCGGCGGCAACGGCTCCATATGCCTGAATACCAGCGACACCCGCAACCCGCGGTCAGCCCCCGCACGGTCAGTTTCACTGACGGCCACTTCAATTTGCGGAATGCGTTTTTTCAGGATCAGGCTGTCAACCAGGCCTCTGAGCGGCATCAGCAAAGCGGACGCTATAGGCGGCAGGACCGGGCATTGAGTCATGTTGGCGACAAAGCTGGAGCCTTTTTCCCGAAACCCCACCAGTGCATGCCCTTTCTTGATCACAAACCGGGCGGACAACCGGGCCCGATACCGATACCCGAAATCCGGTCCGGCCAGAGGCCGCAACACCCGCTCAGGGCGCACTGCGCCAATGTGCAGCAACTGGTCTTCAAGAACCCGCTGTTTTACGGCCAGTTGAGCCGCCGGCGCGAGATGTTGCATGGAACAACCGCCACAGACGCCGAAGTGAGCGCACGGCGGACGAACCCGCTGGTTGCTCTCGCGTTCGATAGAGATGGTCTGCGCGACATCGAATCGCGGCTTGCGGCGGACGATGTTGGCCACCACAGTCTCACCCGGCAAGGCGTCGCGCACAAAAACGATTTTGCCTTCGTGTCGCGCTACTCCATTGGCGTTCAGATCAAGAGAGTCCGGCTGCAAACGCACCAATTCGTTCATGAACTTGCTGGCCAGGCGGCCAGAAAATGCCGCCAGTGATCATGCGGGTCATCCGCCAGGGTATCGCGAACCAGGGCAATTTCCTGTTCGTAGCGAGCCGGATCCCAGAGCCCCCGGATCAGCTGAAAGCGGCAAAACATCAGATAGGTATTGGCAACGTCGGTTTCGCAATAATTACGGATGTCTTCAATCTGACCGGCTTGATAGCCGGCCCAGACCTGACTGCCATCCATACCCAGCTTGCCGGGAAACCCACATAGCTTGACCAGTTCATCCAACGGCGCATTCGCCCGCGGCGAATACATCGCGAGCAAGTCCATCAGATCGAGATGGCGCGCGTGATAGCGACTGATGTAGTTATTCCATTTGAAGTCTCGGTCCTGGTCTCCCATATCCCAGAAGCGACTCGCGTTAATGCCGTGAACAAGGCAACGATAATTCATTACCGGCAGGTCGAAGCCGGCGCCATTCCATGAGATGAGCTGCGGGGTATAGCGCTCGACTTGCCGGAAAAACAGCTTCAGCAACTTTTCTTCCGGATCATCTGGCTGACCCAGACATCGGACCAGCAAGCCGTCTTCAGCCCGCAACAAACACCCGATCGCCACAATACGATGCTGATGAAGCGGCAGGAAATCATGACCGACTTTCTCGCGTCGGGCCGCAAAGAAGATTTCCGCGACCTGCTCGTCGGACAGAGCATCCGGGTCAGGGTGCAGATCGGTGTCAATCAGCTTACGCAAGCCGACCACGTCCGGCACGGTTTCAATATCGAAGCTCAGGACTGGCGTCAACGCAACGTCTCCGCGCTCTCTAATGCGATTCTTTCCCTGCCAGGCAGCACGACTACCCTCAGTTTGCGCTGGGCGGCAAATAACTGATGGGATCAACCGGCTTACCGAGGCGCCGGATTTCAAAATGAAGTCGCGGCTTGTCCGTCCCCGAGCTGCCCAGTTCGGCTATTTTCTGACCCTGTCTGACTGCCTGCCCTTCCTTGACGAGCAAAGCCCGGTTATTGGCATAAACCGACAGCAGGTCGTCGTCGTGTTTGACGATCAATAATTTGCCGTAACCGCGCGGACCAAGCCCACTGAAGATGACCCGCCCATCGCCGGCGGCTGAGACGCGATCGCCGGCTTTCCCGGAGATCGCAATACCCATGCTCTTGGGGTCAGTAAAACTTTTGGTCACCGCGCCATCGGCCGGCCAAATGAAAGGCCGGTTTGACTCAGCCGCAGCGGCCGGGGCCGAGGGCGCCACTGACGGCGCCTGTGCAGGCGGCCTGGCAACCGCCACCGGCGGCATTGCCGGGGCCGAACCGCTTGAACTCCTGGGCGGCTCGAGAACGGTTGAATCTGATTTCGCGGCGATTGGCGGCGCCGCCACTGCGGGCGGCGTCACACCGACTGCATCTGGCGCGGGCCGTGATGCCACCGGCGCCACCCCGGCTTCGGGCGCCTGATTGGCCACCGGATTATTGGCCACCGCGGGAGGCGCCTCGCTCTTGGTTATTGCAGGCCCCATTGTGATGATCGGCGCAGAACCGGCGCCATCATCAGCAGCGATTGGGCTGGACTCGACACGACCCGACTCGATGGGTATGGACCGCACGCCGGTTGTCGCGTCAGTGGGTTCAACCGCCGCCTCCTCAACCGGAGGATTTGCAGCCGCCAATGGCGCTTCGGGCGCAGGTATCTGATTAGCCGGCCGCGTACTCGACCCACTGCCCGTATCCGGGTTGCGCGAATCGAAAACCGGCGCTCTGGCCTGCGGGGACTCTAGCGAACGATTAACAACCGGCGCGGGTCCGCCGGTGGAGGTACAGCCGGCGAGCAAAACGACACCAGTCAGCACGGCAGCCGGACTACGCCGGCAGATCTGGGAGAGGAAGTATGAACGCATGGCAGTGGCAGTGTTCGGATTGAGTCGCAGGCCGCTCTAGCGGGTACCACCGAGCATAGGCACAAATCGAACCGCATCAAGTTCTGAAAGGTGCCAGTCGGTAAAAGAAAAACGCTCGACCAGGCAAAGTCGCTGACGTCCGTGCTGGCTTACTGGCGCGATCAGGCGCCCGCCGACACGAATCAGGTGCAATAAGACTTCAGGAATTTCGCCATCAATCGCCGCAGCAACTACTATGGCATGAAACGGCGGCGAATTAACCAGACCAAGGTGCCCGTCCCCAAAAACCAATCGAATATTCTTGCTAGGGACCAGTTTCAGATTTGATTTTGCGAGCTGGTGCAACGGTCGCAACCGCTCAACGGAAACCACTTCGCCAAACACCTGCGCCAGGATTGCGGCCTGGTAACCACAGCCGCTGCCAATTTCCAGAACCCGCGCGGCACGGCGCTCCGCGAAAGGGACCGGACGTGCGGCGATTTCGACCATACGGGCAACAATACTGGGTTTGGAAATCGTCTGCTCAAGCCCAATCGGCAGTGCGACATCCTCATAGGCCCGACTGGCAATCGCTGGATCCACGAACAAGTGCCGTGGCACGGTCGCCATGGCATCGAGCACACTGGGGTCTTTGATCCCCCGGCGCTCGAGCGTCTCAGCCATTGACCAGCGAGCAGAGTCGGAATCGAGTCCAAGACCGACTGGCGAGGTGCTCAGCGGCCTGCGAGGCATATTTTCATGGGCAAGTACAGCGCTCATCAAAGACCTTTTGCCCAGGATGCCACGGTATCGAGATCTTGTTCGTGGGTTAAATCCATACGCAGCGGGGTAACAGAAACAAAGCCGGATTCAGTCGCGTGGAAATCCGTGCCCGGTCCGGCGTCCCGCGCGCCGCCTGCCGGGCCAATCCAGTAGATTTTATCGCCTCTTGGATTCACCGCTTCAATAACCGGCTCGGCGTGATGCCGCTTGCCCAATCTGGTCACTTGCACGCCCTGAATCTGGTCGGCGGGCAAATCAGGAATATTCACGTTCAGCAGCGGCGAGCCGGGCAGCGGGTTCGCCTGAAACTGCCTGACCAGCACCAAGGCCATATCGGCGGCGGCGTCAAGATTGGCATAACCCCGGCTGGTTAGCGAAAACGCCATTGCAGGCACACCGAGCAAATGCCCTTCGGTGGCTGCCGCCACGGTGCCTGAATAAATCGTGTCGTCGCCCATGTTGGCGCCATCATTAATACCGGAAATCACCATATCGGGGCGGCCGTCCAGCAAGCCGGTCATGGCGACATGAACACAGTCAGTTGGCGTGCCGTTAATGTAGTAAAACCCGCTGTCAGCCTGCCTGACCGACAAAGGCCGATCCAGGGTCAGCGAGTTGGACGCGCCGCTACGGTCTCTTTCCGGCGCAACAACCGTCACGGTTCCCAGGTCACCCAGGACGCGTGCGAGCGCAGCCAGTCCCGGTGAAAAGTAACCGTCGTCGTTGCTAAGGAGTATGTGCATCCCGAGAGTTTATCGGAGGCCTCGGGGTGGCGGTGATGGGTGTCGGATCTAACGGACAGTTCAGCCGTCACAGCTCTTAGAACGGACCGAAAAAGGCTGGCGCGGCGTGCCCCCGGCCGGCGAAACTTCAGCCTTCCGACGGCCAGTCACGGATATAGGCTTTGAGCATCTTGTTCTCGAAGTCCTGCTCGCTCAAAACAGCCCGCGCAACATCATGAAAAGAAATCACGCCCATCAAGGTGTCGCCGTCCATTACCGGCAGATAGCGCTGACGATTTTCGATCATCTCGGCCCGTAAGTCATTCACGTCCATATCGGGTGAAACGACATACGGGTCAGTATTCATCACCTCGCTGACCAGGAACTCGCTGACCGGTGGCGTGGGACCAGAACGGTCTTCGGCTTGACGCCGGGCGAGCACCCGAAGGACCTCACGGAATGTCAGCATCCCGGCTAGACGGCCCTGATCCATCACGACCAGTGAGCCAATGTCGTGATCTGCCATCACGACGACCGTCTCAGAAAGCCGCGACTCCGGACTCACGGTAAACAGCGTATTTCCCTTGACCGTCAGAACTTCCTTGACCTTCATGTCGCCCCCTCTCACACCCGAGTATTCGCTTGATAGTACCCATGCGAATGACAACCGACAAGCAGACCGACAGTTTTACAGCAAACAGCCACCTTAACCAGCCAGGCAGGTTCCGACCACACTGGCCAGATCGTCTTCTGTGTAGGGCTTGGTCATGAAAACGTTTACCCCGGCGGCGGTAGCCATCGCCCGATGTTTTTCGGAATGCCGGGAGGTAATCATGACAATCGGAACATCCCGGGTTGCGGGCGCGCGCCGAAGCTCCTGCGCCAGTTCGATGCCATTCATCCGTGGCATTTCGAGATCAATTACCACCAGGTCCGGAACGCGCTTGGCAACGATCTGTAATGCCTGATGACCGTCTGCAGCCGCGTCGCAATAGAGACCAAGGTCGAGCATGAAGTGCGCCATTGCCCGCCGCACGCTGACCGAATCGTCAACGACCAGGCAAACCGGCATCGGCTGACTGACCCGACCGAGCCGTCGGGGATCCGGCCGTGCGCCGGCGGTTGCCGCCAGCATCTCAGGCATATCGATTACTGCTGCAACCGCGCCATCGCCCAGCACGGTTACCCCGTCGATACCGGCAAGCCTGGGCATATAGTCCGGCAGGGAGCGCACGACAACCTCACGAGCCTGGCCCGGCTCGGGGATCAGCACCGCGACTGGTTCGCCAGCCGGTAGCCGGACAACCAGCACGACATCACCGGCGCGTGATTCGTTCGGTGGGCTGCCAATCATGCCGGCCGGCAAACCCAGGACTTCATCAAGCCGGCGGACCTCTAGCTTACGGTCCTGCCAGGCTAGTCGCAGCCCGTCCTCCCCGGACTCGATGGCGCCAATATCCGCGAGAATCGAATCAATCCCGCGCGCCGACAATGCCACCACATGGGTATCCGAACGCAGGATGAATGCCGACAAAGAAGTCAGTTGCAGCGGCAGCGTCAGTTCAAACCGGGTTCCGGCCCCAGGCTCCGATTGCAAAGCGATCACCCCGCGCAGACCACGGACCGTCTGATTGACCACATCAAGGCCGATTCCTCTGCCGCTGAGCTGGGTTGGACGGATCCGGGTTGTAAACCCGGGAGCCAGAATCAATTGGCCGGCAGCCCGGCTGTCCATCTCGGCATCGGTTGGTATCAAACCCAGCGTGCGCGCCCGGCGTTCTATTGCCGCCAGATCCAGACCCGCGCCGTCGTCTTCGACAACAATACTGATCGCAGACACTTCGCGCTCGAAGGTCACGGTAATTTCGCCCTGGCCGGGCTTGTTGGCGAGCTTGCGACCTGACGCATCTTCGATCCCGTGGTCCACCGCGTTGCGGACCAGATGGGCAAGCGAATCGACCAGACGTTGAAGCGTTTCACCGTCAACCGCGGTTTCGCCGCCAACCACCGTCAGGCGGACGTTTTTGTCACTGGCCCTGGCAGCCTGTCGCGCGGCCCGCTGCAATCGAGCCGCAATGCTGCCGGCATCAACCATCCGCGCGCGCAGCGCGCCATCACGGACCAGCGACTGAACCCGCTCGAGCTTATCCACAACCGACGTCGCGCGCTCGACATGATGGTCAATCTGTTGCTCAATCAGCTTACTGTCAGCCGCGGCCTCCGTTATCCGACGAGACACCGTGTGAATCTCGGTGAACCGCTCCAGTTCAAGGGGGTCCATCTCGCCAGTCCCGGCACCGTCGGCGGCCACCTCGGAGAGCGCGGGCCCGGCATCGATCAGCCGATCGAGTTCTACCGACAAGGCGTCGAGGCGCTCGCTGCCGTCGCGCAGCGAACGATGCGACGCCTGGATATCCTTGACGATATCTTGCAGCTCCGACACTGACACTACCGCTTCATCAGCGGACTCCAGCAACCGCTCGACAATAGGAGCCGGCACGCGCAGCATTGCACCATGCTGACGCGAGTCGCCCACGTCTGAGGACGACTCAAGACTATCGGATCCGAACGCGGCTTCGTCGGCATGGCCCATCTCCGGTTCGCTGCCCAGGCCGTCGCCTGAGCCCGTCGATTGCCGTTCACGACCGGTCCAACCCATCCAGGTGGCGGCCGAATCGCCACTCTGGCCAAGCACCGGCACATCAAAATTGAAATCGGCATCATCGCGTGGGGGAGTCGGCTCTGAGACCTCGGCCGGGGGCACCGCGGTCGAAGCTGCCTCAGGCGCGGCCGGCTCGTCGGTCGCGCCGGCCGAGGGCCCCAGTTCCAGCTCCGGCAGATCAAAATCTGCCAGGCTGATTTCGGGCATGGGCATTCGCCCGTCTGGTGCAACATCCGAGACAGGCTCAAGCGGACCGAGCTCTTCGTCTTCGTCCAGTTCCGGGCCCGCCTGCTGGTCAAGCTCTGTCAACTGCTGCTGGAAACGATCTTCGAGATCATCGGCAAGGCGGTTGACCGTAGACAACACCTGACGATATAACGGCAGCGATTGCGCTGGCTCAGGCGCCAGGCCCGACAGAAAATCGACCATCTCCGACAAACAGTCGGATGCCTCGCAAAGCGTGTCGATGACTTTATGTTCAGGGCTTGCGCTCATTTGCTCAAGCAATTGCAACAGATCTTCGACCGCATGAGTCAGGTTGGCTACGCCGACCACACCGACCGTGTTGGCAGCGCCTTTGATCGTATGAGCGACGCGACGGGCACGGCCCATTTGATCGGCGTTGCCGGCCGCCACCTCGGTGACCGAGTCGGTAAACTCTGCGGCCAGACCCGGCAACTCACGAAGCAGGTTGTCAACCACCTCCGGGTCTGCATCGTCGGGGATTTCCAGCGACAAATCGCCCGGTTGAACCGCCTCTGGCAGTTGCTCGATACGGCGGCTGCCGACCAGCTGCAAACGCCCCAGAGACGCGCGGGCATAGGCCAACAAATGCGGGGCATGCCAGAGCGGCAACTCATGCAGTGCAAGCGCCCGATCCAATTGCTCCGGTCGCCGCCGGGCGAACCATGCCGCCCAGCATCCGGGCCAGGCCATTAACGCATCATGATGCGCGTCATCAAGGACCGAACCTGAATCCACGCCCGATTGCAGCCGTCCGATCAGGTGCTCGAACAGATTCGCCAACGGCTCCAGCCCCATATAGCGCATCGCATTGGCGAAATAACCCGCTCGCTCGCCGATCAGCGAATAAACCTGATGCGGCGCCGCATGCTCCAAGCCTTTAAGCTCCTCACCCAACTCGGCACAGGCTTGCGCCAGCATATCCATTTCGTCGCTGCCGATCTCAGGTGGCTCTTCGCGGGCCGAGAGTTCAGATTGCTCGCATGCCAGCGCAACCCGGCGCGCCTCGTCCTGCAGACCGGCAAGGTCCGCCGCCGGCTCCGAACCGGACTGCGCTGTGCCATCAGACAACATCCGAGCGGCATCTTCGAGCAAGGGGTTGACGGCTTCACCGGTCAATCGCCCCAGACAGAAAGCGATGGCGAGTTCTATCCATTGCTCCAATGCCTGCGAGTCAGGTTGGCTCTCAGAAGAAGTCATTGATGCGGCGACCTGATCGGTCAGCGCTGCAAACTGAGGCAGGCCCGCTTCACGCGCTGCCTGCGCACAGCGACCCAGGGTCTGCTGCAACGCGGCCTGCTGTTCGCGCCCGCCGGCTGGCGAAGAAGCATCAGCCGTCAACGGATCAAGCATTGCCGCTGCCGCGGCACTGAGTTGCTCGATCTGGTCTTGATCGGGTACTGGGTCAGCCGCCCCGGTCGTCGTTGAAACCGGCTCAGGCGTCATCGCACACTACCGGTCTTGAACGCGCCCACCTCTTTTAGCAGCGTGCGGGCGCACTCCACCAGCTTGTTGGTCTCGACCCCCTGCCCCTGCAATTCACGCAGCGTATCGGCATTGGCGGTCGTAATTCTCGCGGCCCGGTCCTGTAGCTGCAGGCTCAACGCGGCCTGCTCCTGAACCGAAGTCGACAAGGTCGCAATCCGGGTCACGACTGCCTCTATTTCATTGCGGGTCTCGCCCATGGCGCTATCGGCTTTCGCCACGTTATCGCTGATCTCAACGATCTGGCCAATTGCGCTCCCGACGGCACCGACGGTCTCGGCAGTTTCGGTCTGAATCGCCGATACCATCCGGCCGATCTGGGCGGTTGCCTGCCCGGCTGAGCGTGAAAGGCGCTTCACCTCATCGGCCAGTCCGGCAAATTGCCGCCCGGCCTCACCCGCTGCCGCGGCCTGCAATGAGGTATTCAGGGCCAGAATACCCGTGCGTTCGGAGATCGACTCAATGATGCCGACGACCTGCCCAATCTCTTGAGAGTGCTCGCCCAGCCGCTTGACTCTTTTTTCAGCCTGCCGGATCAGGTCGCGCGCTTTCAAGACCCCGTTGGCTGTCGCCCGCACCGTGCGTGAGGCTTCCAGGCTGGCAGAATCCGCCCGGCGGGCGTCTTGCTCGGCAGCCGCCGCCTGGCTGGTTGCCTGGCCAATCGCCTGGGCAGCGGTGGCGACCTCCCCGACGGCCAGGCTGACCTCTTCGCGCTCACGTCCGATATGTTGCTCTGCCAACTCCCCTTGCGATTTGACGGACAACGTCGCGCGGGCAACCTCCTGAGCAACTCCGCTGACATGCGCCATGGCTCGACTGGTCTCTTCGGTCAGCATATTAAGGGCATCGGAGATTGCACCGGTCACATCCTCGGTGACCGGAACACGCATGGTGAGATCCCGGCTCGTGGCGATCGTGCCCACGGTTTCCATAATCCGGACGACTGAAGCATTTAGCTCGGCGCTTTCGCGCGAGGCTTCATTAATGGCTGCTGCCCGTTCATCCAGCACGCGGTCCAGTGCCTCCGCGATGCCATTCGGGTCTTGATTGCCGCGCAACTCGGTTCGCATCGAGTAGTCCCCGGCCCGCAAAGCCTTGATGGTTTTTAGCAGGCGCGGCGGCACTTTTGACGCGGTTCGCCCGTAACGATAGGCAAGCGAACCGAATAGTCCTGCGATAAGCAAGATGCCGGCAAGCAGTGGCCACAGCAAGGGTTTGACCGCCTCAAAGACAGATATATGCCCCTGAAGTATCGCCAGGGTCATCGGGTTGCCGGCAATATCGAGACGGCGCACCGCCGCGAGCGCGGGCTCGCCAGATTGGTCATTGGTCACCGACATGATTCGGGCAGAGGTACGCTGAGACTCCCGCAACAAAGCGGCATTCAGACCGTCGTGATTCTTGCCAACCAGCAAACGGGTTTGTGGCGTCTCGTTGGTAAACGGCGACGGATTAACGGCGGTTTGTTCGAGATGCTCCAGAAGCCGGCTGAAACTGGACTGCGCCAGTAACAGATAGCGGCCACCACCTTCAGTCATCGGGGCGGTAAGCCAGGTGACCAGACTGGCTTGTTTCTGCGCATCGGAACCGTCTGCCGCGAACGGCGCAAACCGAACGAACTGAGCAACAGCGAGTGCATCATCGTTTAAGCCATCGGGCGAGCGCACCGCATTTTCAAGGGCATTGATAAGCGGCAGATCGGCCACGCTGGATGCCTCCAGGGATGCGCCGATCCGACCGGCCAGCGGGTCGCTGCCCGCCCACTGAATCTGAAGTGTCTCAGCATCAATGACCGCCAGATGCGTGAGATGGGCACGGTTGGCGATCCGGTTAAATACGGGAGCACCAAGCGTTTCGGAAGTATCGCTCTGGCCTGGCTCAGCCAGGAAACGACCGGGAATACCCAACTGGGCCAGCAGCCGCATGGCCTCGGACTGATTGTCGAAATACTCGATCACCCGGCTCGCCTGCAAATCTCGGAACACGCCAAGTCGCTGCGCATCTGCCAGCCGGGCCTGTCGTTCGTATAGACCGTGAGCCAGCCAGGCGCAAAGCGCCAGCGTGGCCAGGGTAGCCAGAACAACCCACAAAGCATGAGGCAGCCGCGCGGCTCTGGCTGTCTCACTCACAGCGCCGGCGGCGGGTCTCCTGGTTGAGTTACCCCCCGCCAGGGCCGCTGGAGCCGGTCTGCGTTCAACCGGCGACGCACTGTCATCGGCAGTGGCAGCGGATTCGGCCACAGAATCGCTTTTGGCGACCTCGTTCGCCAGATTCATCTCAGCCACAAGAAGCGCTTCCCCATTCGGAGCTGCGGCCTCGGCATTGGACTTTGCCATGTCAGGAAGTTACCTCAAGGGGGTCGGACAGACAGCAATCAATCAGACGGGCAAGATCAAACGCCCGAACCCGCCTGAGTTCGTCGTTGGATTCGCCGGGCTCATCACTGGTCACCCGATAAGCAGTGCCCAGGGCCGGACCAAAAGCCAGGTTATCTGATTCCCCTTCAGCCACTTCGCCGAGCAGATTCACCGTGCCCGGCGGACTATCGCAAATCAGCCCGACAGCCTCATGGGAACTCCGCAATACAACCAGTTGGCACCGCTGCACGATAGGCAGCAGGTCGGTTGCCTGCGAATGGGTATCAAACACCGGCACCGGATGGCCCCGCAAGTGCATCATGCCCAGTAGGCGTCGCGGCGCTCGTGGCAGGGGGTAGACAATTGCCTGCGCAAAATACTCACACGGCATCCCAGCGGGCAACAACAGCCGCATACCGCTGATTTCGACGTCAAACCGGATCGCGGCAGAATCGGCGCTCATGGAGCAAGCTTCAGCGCTTGCAAGACATCGTCGCTCGCAAACGGTTTGGCAATCAGCTCGCGCCCGCCCTGGGCTCGCGCCCAGATTTGGTCGGCGCGCTGGCTTTTCGTCGAAACAAATACGACGGGAATGCCCCGGGTCGACTCATCGCCAATCAGTCGGCGGCAAGCCTGAAAGCCATCCATCTCCGGCATCATGATGTCCATGAAAATGATTTCGGGCCGCCCTGCTTTGGCCCGAGCCACCGCCTGCAGGCCATTTTTGGCCTGGGCGACCCGCCAGCCGGCCCTGACCAGAATAGAGGACAGGCGGTCGCGGTCCGGCGAATGGTCATCTGCGACCAGCGCCAGCCGGGCTTTCTCAGCGTTCGGTTTGGTCATTGACCTGTTCCAGTATTAAGCCAGGGAGAGTGAGCATTACCCCAGTCGATCTGCCGGTTGCTCTGCCGGCGCAGCGCCCGGGCCTGACGGAGTGGCTTGCTGATTGCCGAGGTTAGCTCTTTGACACCGAATCGCGAAGATAGCAGGCAGACCTGGCCAGCGAAGAAAGCCAGCACATGGTCGAGCAAGACCTGCTTCTCGCAGACGATCAGCACCACGACGTCCGGATGCTCCCGTCGGATCCGACGAGCCAGTCCAAAGGCCGAGCCACCGCGCAGATGGCGGGCCAGGACCACAAATTTGGTTTCCTGTGCCTTGATTGACTCCAGCGCCTCAGACGGCTCGGCAAGAGAAGTACACCCGACCAGCAACTGGCCCGACAGCGCGATGGTCTGCTCAAACTGGCTGACGACCTCCGGCTTGAGGCCAATCAACAAGGTGTCGTTGTGGACGACCAGCGCATCGGACTTTGCCATTGCCGGTTCCGGCTCTGACTCATCAACTGACTCGGCGGCTTCTGGGATGTTCTGAACCGGTGAATCAGCAGCGGGTTCTTCAATCAGCTGCGCCGGTTCGGCGCGGGCAGCCTGCTCAGTGTTAAGCAAACCGACTCCTGGCTCCGCGGCTTCAAATTCCTGTTCCATCAAACGGTTCAGACACGGTAACAACTCGAGCCCGAGCCGTTCCTGATGGATCATGTAGTTGGTTCGCGCAGGGGAGCCCGCCGGCACGACACTAACGGTAGGCACTGAAGTCCCGCCCGACCGCGCCTGAGCCAACGCGCGCACGCCGTCCGGATGAAAAGGATTGACGATCACGATGTCGGCCGGCGACTCGGCGCAAGCGTCCTGACGAACATATCTGAACCGTTCGCTATTGCCATGCCGGAAGACGATATCCACCAGGCGCATGTCACGATCTGCGATGCCTTCGCAGTTGACCCGGACCAGCCGCAAGTGATCAGTGCTCGCGCGATCACTCTGCACAGCGTTTCCCTGCGAACCGTCGACCTGGTTTTTCATGAACGTTGCCTCCCTCCTGAAATGCACTTTGATTTTACCGATTCGGCGCCGTCAGACAATTGACGAGAGAGGCGATTAAGACTAGGCCTCTGACATGACAGAGCGCACCGAATATACGCCAGTCTTGAACTCGCTCAACGATTCAACGTGCTACGATTTTTCGATGAAAAAACCTGACTTTCACCGCTTTGACACATTGGCGCTGCATGCCGGTGCCCAGCCGGACCCGACAACCGGTGCGAGAGCCACGCCCATCCATTTGTCGACTTCGTTCGTCTTTCGTGATTCCGATCATGCGGCGGCCTTGTTCAACATGGAATCCAGTGGCCATGTCTACTCCAGAATCAGCAACCCGACTGTCGCGGTCCTTGAGGAGCGCATCGCCGCGCTGGATGGTGGTGTTGGCGCGATTGCGACCGCCAGTGGGCAAGCCGCATTGCATCTGACAATAGTTTCCCTCGCACAGGCCGGCTCGCATATTGTCGCCTCGCGTTCGCTATACGGTGGCTCCCACAATCTGCTGCACTACACTTTACGCCGGTTTGGCATCGAGACCACTTTTGTCGATCCCAGAGATGAGAATCAGTGGCGCGATGCAATCCGTCCTGAAACCCGAATGTTCTTTGCCGAAACGCTGGGCAACCCTGGCCTGGACGTTCTGAATATTCCTGCGGTTTCCGCGATAGCCCATGATGCCGGAATCCCGCTGGTTCTGGACGCCACTTTCACCACGCCCTGGTTGATGCGCCCGTTTGAATGGGGTGCCGATATCGTGATGCATTCGGCAACCAAATTCTTGTGCGGTCATGGCACGGCCATGGGCGGCCTTGTTGTCGATAGCGGCAAGTTTGACTGGCAGGCCCATGGCCGCCACCCGGAACTCACTGAACCCTATGACGGCTTCCACGGTATGGTCTTTGCCGAAGAGTCTCCGATTGCTCCGTTTCTGCTCAGAGCCCGCCGGGAAGGTCTGCGCGACTTTGGCGCCTGCATGAGCCCAATGAATGCGTTTCAGATTCTGCAGGGAATCGAGACCCTGTCGATGCGGATGCCACGGCATGTAGCCAACGCCCGAGCCGTTGCCGATTTCCTCGTCGATCAGCCGCAAGTCAAGTCGGTAGGCTACCCGGATCTCGCCTCGCATCCTGACCATGAACTCGCCCGCAAGCTGTTACCCAAAGGCTGTGGCGCCGTGTTCAGTTTTGAGCTTGACGCTGACCGCGCCACTGGCCGCCAGTTTGTGGAATCGCTGCGGCTGTTCTCGCATCTAGCCAATGTCGGCGACGCAAGATCGCTGGTAATTCACCCGGCCTCAACCACTCACTTCAGAATGGACGATGCCGCGCTAGCCCAGGCCGGGATCGGTCAGGGGACGCTGCGACTGTCAATCGGTCTGGAAGACCCAGACGACTTGATCGAAGATTTGCAGGCCGCGTTCCGAACGGCTTTCCGCAAACCGCGCCAACCCGGCAAGGAGAAATCCTAAGTGAAAACCGAGCTCGCCGACGGCAGCATCGCCTACTCCTATACCGGCAATCAGGCACTGGACCCCAATAAACCGGCCGTTGTGTTTATTCATGGCGCCCAGAATGACCACAGTGTGTGGGCCTTGCAGAGCCGTTATCTGGCCCATCACGGGTACCAGGTCCTGGCGATCGATCTTCCGGGTCATGGCGCCAGCAATGGTGCGCCGCTGCCGAGCATTCCTGCGTTAGCCGACTGGATCAACACTTTGCTCGACACCCTTGGGATAGCGCGGGCTGTGCTGGTCGGTCACAGTATGGGGTCGCTGATAGCGCTGGCTTGTTCGCATCGACATCCCGGGCGGGTCAGTGGCCTGGCCCTGATTGGCTCCGCGTTTCCGATGAAAGTCTCTGAACAACTGCTGACAGCAGCAGCCAACGATGAGGCACAAGCCATCGACATGATTTGCAACTGGTCGCACAGCGGGCTGACATTCTGGCCAGGCAATCCGGGCTTCTCGGTGTTCATGCTGTCCAAGCGACTGATGCAGCGCCAAAAGCCTGGCGTTCTGGCCGTCGACTTTAATGCTTGCAACGAATGGGAGGACGGTATGGAAGCGGCCCAGGCTTGCACCTGCCCGACGCTGCTGATCAGTGGCGCGAACGACATGATGACGCCGGCGCGAGCCATTAAACAGATCCACCTGGCACTAACCGATACAGCCACCTCCTCTGGTCAGCCCAGTCCGAAGCATCTTATTCTGCCCAACTGCGGACACTCCATAATGGCTGAGCGACCATCCGAAGTCCTGAACGCTTTGAAACCGTTTCTGGAAGCATGCAACGCGACAACCCCGCGCAAGGCAGTCAGCTCATCGTGAGACAGGAAACCACCGAACAGGCCGGCGCGCTAAAGTGGTCTATTGTCGTGGCGATGGCGCTTCTGGCGGCATTATGTATCGCCTGGGAAACCGCTCTTGCCCCGATCCGCGAAGGCGCCTGGTTACTCAGCCTGAAGGCCATTCCGCTATTGATGGCATTGCCCGGGATGATCAGAGGCCGCATCCGGACGTTTCAATGGTGGTCGATGCTCACCATGATTTACTTGTCCGAAGGCCTGGTCCGGGCGACCACTGAAACCGGTTTGAGTCAGACACTGGCCTGGGTCGAAGCGGGCTTGTCGGCGATAATCTTCTTTATGGTGCTGGCCTGGTGCAAGATTGTTCGCAAACCCGCCTACGCAGCGTGACGACTCATCTGCCCCAAAGCTCGCTCAATCAGCGCCGGGTCATTGGCAGCCAGTTGTCCGGCATCGCTCAATGTGCGCCGCCAGGCGCGGGCGCCCGGCAAGCCGTTAAACAGACCGAGCATATGCCGGGTTATCCGGCGCAGCGGCACGCCTGAGCGAACCTGTCGCTCGGCATAAACCACCATCGCGTCTACAACTGATTCGCGGGTGAGCGCCTGCCGCTCATCGCCACGAAGGAACGAACCGTCGTCGTAACGGGCATAGTCGGCATCGACAGCACTGAGAATCCAGGGATTGTCATAGGCAGCCCGCCCGACCATTACCCCAGGCAACGAGCCCAGCGCCGCCGCAATCTGGGCATGGTCGGTCAACCCACCGTTGAGCCAGAACTGACAGTCGGGAAACTCGGTCGCAAGTCGGTGCACGACGTCATAGCGTAGCGGCGGAATCAACCGGTTTTCTTTCGGCGAGAGCCCTTCCAGCCAGGCATTTCTGGCATGAACAATAAACGTGCGGCAGCCCGCCTCGGCAATCGTGCCGACAAAATGCGTGACCATTTGCTCGGATTCATCCCGACCCAGACCGATCCGGTGCTTGATCGTGACCGGAATGCCGACCTGATCTGCCATCGCCCGATAACAGCTTGCGACTAGATCGGGTTCCTTCATCAGACAAGCGCCAAAAGCGCCACTCTGAACCCGGTCACTCGGGCATCCACAATTCAGGTTGATTTCCTTGTAGCCAAACTGCTCGCCAATTCGGGCCGCCAGCGCCAGCTCTGCCGGGTCGCTGCCGCCAAGTTGCAAGGCAACCGGGTGCTCGGCCGCTTCAAAACCCAGCAGTCGCTCACGCTGCCCGAAGCGAATCGCCGCGCTGACGATCATCTCGGTATAGAGCAAGGCGTGCTGACTTAATTGACGGTGAAAGTAGCGGCAATGACGGTCGGTCCAATCCATCATTGGCGCAACTGCAAAGTAAGGACGGGGCAAGACAGGTTTAACCAGTGACATGGCAATTACTGAACACGGAATCCGAGATGGTAGTACACCGGCGGATTCAATTGGACGCAATTGTTACCAGTCCACCTCATATTTAGTGCACCAACGGCATGAGCTAGTCGAATACGCTCGCGGCTCATCTACTTCCTGCCCGGCCAAGCATGACCACGGTCACCTCAACTGTTCGCGACATACGCCTGGATCTGTTCCGGGGTATTGCCTTGTGGTTTATTTTTCTTGACCACATTCCCGGTCATGCTATTGCCCAACTGACCATTCGAAATTTCGGCTTCAGCGATGCAACAGAAATCTTCGTCTTTATTTCGGGCTACACGGCTGCACTGGTCTACGGAAAAAAACTTGATGCAGCAGGGTTTGCGGCAAGCTCGTGGCAGGTCTTGCGACGTGTCTGGCAGCTCTACATCGCACACATTCTGCTGTTTATTATCTATATCGCCCAAATATCCTGGATTGCGGAGCGCTACAACAATCCGGTATTGCTCGACGCCTTGAACGTCAATCGTTTTCTGCTTAGCCCGGGCCAGTCGCTGGTAGAAGCGCTAACCTTGCAATACCGGCCAGTCAACCTGGACATCTTGCCTCTCTATATGGCGCTGCTATTGTTCTTTCCAGTCGTGCTGTGGCTTATTGAACGCTCGCCATTACTCGCACTCGGGGGGTCACTCACGCTTTACGGTGTCGTGCAGTGGTTCAAAGTTGCCTTTCCGGTTTATGAAGATGGCTCCACCTGGTATTTCAATCCACTGGGCTGGCAACTGCTTTTCGTTCTGGGCGCATTGCTGGCGAGGTCACCGCAATTTTCAGTGTTGTCCCGATGGCGCGGCTGGCTGGCTGGACTTGCGGCCGGCTTTCTGGTTTTTTCTCTTTTGATTGTGCTGAGCTGGAAAAACCCGGAGCTTGCCTCCTGGGTACCCCGGTGGCTGGCCAACTTAATCTACCCAATCGACAAAACGAATATGGGGCCCATGCGTTTGCTGCATTTCCTGGCAATCGCCTATCTGATCAGCAACTGGCTCGGCAAGACACACTCCTGCCTGCAATGGCGAATCTGGCGCCCGGCGATTCTATGTGGTCAGCATTCCCTGCAGGTGTTCTGCGTAGGCATCTCGTTGTCATTCCTGGCCTACTTCGTGCTGGTCCAGTTTGGTAGAAACCTGGGGCTTCAAGTGGCAATCGCGATAGCCGGACTCATCATCATGACTGCCCTGGCGCGAGCTCTCGAGGCCGTTCGTCAACCCGTAATACAGGCAAAGACTTAGCCCCATGAAAACCAAACTGCCCGGTGCGCTTCTCAGCACCCTCCTGTTTTACAGCCAAATACCCGCGCTGGCTCTTGACCAGGAAGACCCCTGTGTATTGCCTCCGTACCTGCTTGCCACCAATACCGACCTGCCCCTGGTGTCTGAGGCAGTCGTAACTGACCAGCCGGTTCACGTGTTATTGGTCGGATCAAGTTCAATGTCCGGAGTCGCGACGAGTAGCCCGGCCAGAAGCCTTCCGGAACAATTTGCACAGGCGCTGAAAAAACGCATGCCGGCGATCAAGCTGCGGATAAGCACAATAACCAGTCGCGGCCAGACGCTCGCTCAGTCCGTAGCGCGGATTCAACATCAGATCGATTCCCTTCAGCCCACGCTGGTCGTCTGGCAAATAGGCCTGAATGACGTTGCCGGACGAATGCCCGCGTTCAGGTTCAATGCACTCCTTGAAGAAGGCATCGCTGCGGTACAAGGTACGGGCTCAGCCGATCTCATCCTGATGGATATTCCCTATTACCGTGAAGCCGGACTTCTGATGCAAGCCTCGGAATACCGCAAACTGATTGCTTTTCGAGCTGACTATGAGCATATCCCGATGATGCCGGTCTATCGGGTGATGCAGTACTGGGACGACCGCCAGACATTTAAGCCTTCGGGTAAGACGCCTCGGCCTCAAGCCCGTCAGATCCATCTGGCCGATCAAATCCATCAGTGCCTTGGCACTGCGCTTGCAGCGCAAGTCATTCGCGGCATCAAGCCGCCTCAATAGCCTCTCACGGGTAGAACCGCATGAATACTTTCATCACGCTCATTGCTTTTCTGTCAGCCTTGCTCACAAGCGGCGCCGGTTTGGCCGCGCCAACCGCACCACCATGCCCGATCAACGAAGCCATTCGCCACCCGGAACACCAGGCGCTCGGCCAAATTGCCGACCGACTGACAAACCGCGATCGGCGCCAGCGCGACATTCGTATTGTGGCTCTCGGCTCATCGTCCACACAGGGCTATGGTGCCGCCTCCCCCGAACAAAGTTACCCCAGCCAGTTGAGTATCGAGTTGACGAAACGGCTTCCGGGCGTTTCGCTGACGGTGTTCAACGAAGGCGTTGGCGGTGAAACCATCTCGACAATGGCGCGGCGAATCAACTCGGATGTACTCACGCACGATCCGGATCTAATCATCTGGCAAGTGGGCAGCAACGCCCTGCTGCAAGGGGTCGATCCAAAACAGGTGCAGGCTGGCCTGATCGAGGGGATAGAAACCATTAAGCGACACAAGGTGGCCCTGGTCTTGATGGGCATGCAATATGCGCCACGCATTATCGAAAACCACAGTCATCAACAGATCAGAAATCTGATCATCCAGACCAGCCAGGACTATCAAATACCGCTCTTCGATCGATATGGGCTCATGCAGTTCTGGGAGAGCGAATTATCAGACCGACAACTTGACGACTGGATCCATCAGGACGGGCTGCACATGACAGGCCCCAGCTATCAATGTCTGGCTAACGCCCTGGCCGAGTATCTGCTGGCTTTGCGCCCCAGACACTAGCCAGGTACTCCGCCGGTAATCAGACGTAGCGTCCTACCACTTCAACGAAATGCTTAGAATTAAACGGTTTGGTCACGTACTCGTTCGCGCCAAATGCCATTGACTCTGACACTTCATCGCCACGGGCTTTGGCCGAGACAACAACCACCGGCACATCGCACCAGGTTTCGTCCTCACGAATTCGCTGCAACAAATCGTCTCCTGACATGTAGGGCAGCATTCTGTCCATCACGACCAGGTCTGGCGCCGGCCAGTTCTCAATCATCTCAGACGCGCTCTGGCCGTCACCAAGTGTCGTGACCTGCACGCCCGACCCTTCGAGAATGAATTTCATCAGCTTGCGGACATCCGGCGTGTCTTCGACGACCAGTACCCGTGCCGGTTGATCCGAATCGGCCCGGTTGCGTTTTCTTTTTAGCGCTGACTCCAGGCGGCGGCGCTCGATCGCGCTATACCCCCGGGGTGACTCTAGTGTCCCTAACATACCGTTCCCCTGTGCAATTATTGCAGTGTGTACAGGAGATATCGCCATTTGCCAGGCAACAATAAGCCGGTTCGTCGCCCGAATCCTGCCGCCTGTGCTGATGCAGGCCGAATAGCCGCCCAAATAGCCCGTTACTAATAATTGGGGTCAGCCCCGGGAATAGCGTGCCTGAGTGCGTCGAATAGAGGTCATTTGCTGGCTTGCCTGCAGCGCCTGACCGAGTGTTTTAACTCCATTGCCCGCCAGTTGCGCGATCAACTTGACGAATACCGTCGCCGTCACCAGCGTATCGCCAATCGCCGTATGCCGAACCTGCTCATCAATCTCGACACCCAACCGTCGGGCCAGATCATCCAGGCTGTGGGCGCCGGTATGGTCGTGCAGGAATGCGGAGATCAACACGGTGTCCAGTACCGGATTGGCAAACTCAACACCATGTACGGCGCGCTTCAGGAAAGCCATATCGAACGCAGCATTGTGGGCGACAAGGACAGAATCTCCGGCAAACGCTGCAAAACTGCGCAGCGCATCCGCCACTGCTGGCGCATCCTGGACGGCACTCTCGGTGATCCCGTGAATCCGGGTCGACGACGCCGGAATTTTCCGGCCCGGATTGACAAGCGTGCGAAAAACCTCGCCAGCCAGGACCCGACCGTTTACAACCCGCACGCCGGCAATCTCAACGATTTCATCGCCATTGAACGGCTCTAACCCGGTAGTCTCTGTGTCGAACACGGTAAACGAGAGTTCAGTCAAACGGGTCTCAAGCAAATTCGTCTGCTCAGGCGCATCATCGATCGAGAAATCGTAGAACTCCGGCCGGTCGGTCAGCACCGAGCCAGTGACCCGCTGGACGCCGCGGTTTTGCGCTAGAGACAAGGGAATCCCCATTCGACGATAGTCGTCACCGGCATCTGGGGGCGGCATCAACAACTCAGACTGGTGGTGTAACAGAATCTCGGCTCCGATCAGCCCGCCTGGCACTTCCGGCAGTGACTTTTGCAGCCATTCGTGAGTCTCGTCCGTAGCAATCAGCCGGCCTTGCCAGGCGATTTCGATCAGTGTCTGTTCGTCCAGAGCAATTGCGCTCAGGTGACAGCTGCCTGCCTCGGCTATCTCGCTGATCTGGTCCACGATCAACACCAGCAGCGCAATCAAAGAGATGCCGTCGCAGTGCAACCATTGCTCTTCACCAACGACAGCGGGTACCGGACCCGTGACTCGTCGGCTTACTTCATCAAACAGATCGGTCGATAAGACGTCGTCCATCGGCCAGGCAGTCGCTGCCACTTTATTCCGCGCAACACTAATCTTCTCTGCCCGATCAGACAGCAGCAGAGAATCAGTACTCAGTGCCTGGCAGAGGCCGCGAGTCGCGACGTCCGCAGAACCGGATTCGATCACCGCATTCATATTCGCGGCTGTTGTTCTGGCAACCCCGATCATCTCGCTGAGCAAACGGTCTTGCGAAGCATAGGTGGAGAGATCGGCCGTAATGTCGCGCACAGAAAGCAGATAGCCATTCTCCTGCGGCATGGACAATGTACTCACCCGGCAATGAAACAAGCGCTGACCATGATGCGGACCACAGACGGCAGAAGTTGCGCTTTGTATCCCTTCGGCCTTGCCGCGGGCCAGCCGGCCCAACGCATGCTCGATCGGCGTTATCGCCAGCAATTCATCGAGCGAGCGGCCCAGGCCTACCGCCCCATGATCCCCCAACAGGCGCACCGCAGCCTGATTGCATAATTTGATGCGATGAGAGGCGGTGCAAATTAACACAGCCTCGTCCAGATCCCGCAATACCGTCGCCAATTGCTGACTTTGCTGCTGCTCCTCCGCGACCGCATCCGCCCTGGCGTTCCTCAGAGCCGCCCGAGTCTGGCGAAGCTCTTCGAGAAGTCCCGCTGATGACCCTACCAACGGCCCCAACTCATGCGCCTGATCGAGTTCCGGTGGCACATCTGCCTTGGCGTAAACCGCGGTATCAAAAGCATTCGCGAGGGATCTGATTGGCCGCACGGCTTTTTCGTCAATCGTCAGCCAGAGCCAGACCAGCATTGCCATCGTAATCACGCCGCTTCCCACGCCAGCCAGCAACAACGGCCGGTAGGCTGCGTCATCACCAATGCTCTGCGCCGCCAGCCAGAGACTGGCGATGATCGTTCCCACAATAGTCAGCGCAACCACCCCGATCAGGACGAAGACTCTCGCCCGCAGGTTAGGCGGTTTTTGGCGAAGTTCTGGCTGTTGTTCCATGGCCGCCCCTGAGTTGATGGCTTAAGCGACTACCGGTGTCCGATTAACGACATAAGGCTGCAAGTAACGGATCGTCTCTGTCCAGCGCTACCCAGTCGGCATCCCGAACCGCCCCGCCAACGCCGAAAGTTGCTCCGTCAGCCAGGTTTGCCCGGCGATCAAACGAGCAATCAATCAGTTGAGGCACCGACGAGGTTGGCGTAAAACGCGCAAAGAGCAAGACATCCGCCATCACCTGGCCAGGTTGGTTTTGGTTCCGCCGCGCGGTCGCAACATCAACCGCAGCGAAGCGGGTAGTTTGTGGGACAAAATAAGACCACGGCCGCCAGGGCGCCGACTCCTGGTAGCTCGCCGTCACCTGGATACCCGTGGGCAGCGACGCCGAAGTCCGTTCGAACCATGCGTACTCACTCCAGACCTGAAAGACGATCATGCCCAGACCCGCGGCTACTGGCGCGAATGAACGCGGCAGCTTATTGCCCGAAAAACGGCTGATCATCAGCACAACACCGGCAACCGCCGAGCCAAGCGCCAAAGTCGCAATCAGTTCAAGTAGCACTGTTCTCTCCGTTCAAGTCAATACGCCGCGACCCTGCAGAGCAGCGGATTGCATTGTCTTAATGACGCCAAAGGCCCGTTTGAGATGATCACGCTCAAGGTCTGAAAGCCGGGCCGGCAACACGAAATTATCTGCCGGCTTACCGGCCCGGATGCAGTTTGCCTGATGCTGAAGACGCATCTCGCAGATCAGATCATAGGCATCAATCAGATCGTGGGCTCCGGACTCACTAATTAGTCCCAGTTCACGCGCTGCGGCCAGCCTGGAGCGCGTATTAACCGCCAGAATCTCGCCTTGCAACGCATAGAGTCGGGCCAGATCGACCACCGGAACAACCCCGGCATGTTTAAAGTCGATCGCCCGCTTGTGGGTTCCAGAGCGAATCGTTGACAGCCCGCCTAACATGCCCAAAGGCAACGCACTCGTGGCACTACCGGCCGCCATATGTGCCACAAAAATACTGTTGGCGCGGGCGGCCTGCAAGGTTGCGGCATGGAGCCCTTCAAACAAAGCGACCTCGCCATGGATCGGTCGCAGATCAAACATAACCGATGACAACATCTGCGCCATCGGCTCCGGCTGGCGCACCCAGCCATCGAAATAGGCCCGCCATTGCCGCACCGGCTGACGCCACCGGGCATTGGTAGCCATCATATCGCCGGGGCAGTAGAAATATCCACATTGATCGAGCGCATCACTGACCCGCCGGGCCAGGGTTTCGAAATACGCGTCATGCTTGGGTTTGACCGAATCATCAAGGATCAGGCAGTTGTCCTGATCGGAGACGCCGGTTTGCTCCTGACGTCCCTGGCTACCACAAGCCAGCCACAAGTATGGAACTGGCGCGGGACCGAGTTCTCGCTCAGCCAGCAACAGGAATTGCCGGGTCGCGGCATCCCCGACATCAGTCATCAAGCGGGTTACTTTTTCTGGACGCACCCCGGCGCTGACCAGTTGAACCAGTAAATGCGGCAAGCGTCTGACGACAGCAGCCACCGCATCCACGCCGTTGGCGCGGCCTATTTCTATCACCATCAGACTGGCTGATGACGCCTGATGCGAAAGCAAATCGGTGCGGGTGACAATGCCAACCAGATGGTCCCCCTGCAAGACAGGCAAGTGTCCAACCCGGTTTCTGGCCATCATCAGCAAGGTGTCATGGCCCAGCGCGTTGACATCAACCGTATCCGGATCCAGCGTCATGATGTGCTTGACCGGCGTGTCGGCATCCAGCTTGTCGGCCAACACCCGGCCGACCAAATCGCTACTGGTCACGATGCCTTTCAAGGCCTCACCATCGACAACCAACAAACACGAAATTTTGTGCTCTTTCATGGTGACGGCCGCCTCGGAGACCGTCAGGTCACCGCGGATGGTCACAGGATCGCGGGTCATGAACTCGCCAACCCGCCGGGTCGTAATGTCAATGACAGGTGCAGTCCGGGACCGGGTCTTGCTAATTTGGAAGAAATCAGCAAATCCCGGCTGATCCATCACCAGTTCATTAAATAGTGCTTTGGGCAGAACAGCTAGCTGCCCAGGCTTGACTCCCATGGCATAAGTCACCGAAAAACCCTGTTGCAACAAGCCTCGCTCGCCAAACGCCTCGCCGGCCTCAACGGTGGAAATCAGCGCACCACGCGAATCGGTAACCTCAACCGCACCGGAAACAACAAAATACAAACCGGCCAGTTCATCGCCCAGCGCGTAAACCGTCTCGCCGCGCCTGATGGACTTGAGCTCGAGATGCGAACGAATGTCGGCTTGCACCGGCTCGGGTAAATCACCCAAGGGCGCGCGATCAAACAAAAGGTCGGTCGTGTGTGAATCTGTCATGGCCCCAGGCGGTTGTCCCGACCGGCAAAAGCCGGCCGGTGTTTCCAGGTATCAAGACTTCATGCAGCCACCTTAGTGGGCGACTGCGTCTCCTGCACCCCTCGGAACGCGGATGCTTTCGACCAGGTCTTGAATCTCTTTCGGTGGCTCTGCCGTTGCATTGCTGACCAGAATAGCTACCAGGAAATTCAACGCAGCCCCCACCGAGCCGATCGACAGCGGTGAAATACCGAACACCCAGTTCGCTGCTGTGTCAGCCAGCTGATTCGTGCCGGGAATGAACAGCCAGCCTTTGTAGATAAAGATATAAACCAGCGTAAAGACCAGACCAGACAACATGCCCGCCACGGCGCCCCGATTATTCACCCGCTTGGAGAATATCCCCATCATCAGTGCCGGGAAGATCGACGCCGCGGCAATACCAAATGCCAGCGCCACGGTCTGCGCCGCAAACCCTGGCGGATTCAACCCCAGCCAGGTCGCCACCGCAATTGCGACCGCCATAGAAATCCGCGCAGCCAGCAATTCGCCCTTTTCTGAAATTCTCGGATTCAAAGATCCTTTGATTAAATCGTGACTGATCGCCGAGGATATCGCCAGCAACAGTCCCGCCGCAGTGGACAGTGCAGCCGCAATACCACCAGCAGCCACCAGGGCAATCACCCAGCTGGGCAAGTTGGCAATTTCAGGGTTAGCCAAAACCAGGATGTCCCGGTTTACCGTCAGCTCTGAACCTTTCCAGCCATTAGCGTCCGCCTTGGCCTTGAAGTCCTCGGACTTGTCGTTGTAATACTGAACCTTGCCGTCAGCGTTCTTGTCTTCGAACTTGAGCAGGCCGGTAACTTCCCAGTTACGGAACCAGTCAGGGCGCTCGTCATAAGACAATGCCTCAGCTTGTGGGCCGTTCGGGTAGATCGTATCAACAAGATTCAGGCGGGCCATGGAGCCCACTGCCGGAGCCGTCAGGTAAAGCAGCGCAATAAACACCAGTGCCCAGCCAGCAGACCAACGTGCATCCGAGACTTTCGGCACCGTAAAGAAGCGAATAATCACGTGCGGCAGGCCAGCCGTACCAATCATTAGCGACAAGGTGAATAACACCATGTTCAAGGTGCTGGAATGATGCTCGGTATAGCTTGCAAAACCCAGATCACCGATAACCTGGTTTAGCTTGGTCAGCAGCGGCACTCCCGATTCGATATGGTTTGAGAACAAACCGAGCGGCGGCAACGCCACTCCGGTCAGTTGCAGTGAAATAAAGACCGCCGGAATCGTATAAGCCAGAATCAGGACGCAATACTGAGCCACCTGGGTATAGGTCACGCCCTTCATGCCGCCAAGCACGGCATAGAAAAACACAATCGCAGCACCAATGAACAGACCAACATCGTTGCGCACCTCCAGGAACCTGGAGAACGCGACGCCCACACCTGTCATTTGTCCGATAACGTAGGTAATCGAAGCAATGATCAAACAGGCCACCGCAACAAGTCGCGCCGTCGGGCTGTAAAAACGATCACCAATAAATTCCGGCACCGTAAACTTGCCGAACTTGCGCAGATAAGGCGCGAGCAGCAACGCCAGCAAGACGTAACCCCCGGTCCAACCCATCAGGAAGCTGGAGTTGTCGTAACCGACAAACGCGATCAAGCCTGCCATCGAGATAAATGATGCAGCCGACATCCAGTCGGCGGCCGTCGCCATACCATTGACCACGGGATTCACGCCGCGACCGGCGGCGTAAAACTCAGAGGTCGAGCCGGCGCGGGCGTAGATCGCAATGCCAATGTATATCGCGAATGTTGCGCCCACCACCAACAGATTTAGTGTGTACTGATCCATCGAACTTCTCCGGGTTAGTTACTCTTCGTCGAGACCAAATTTGCGATCAAGCGCGTTCATGCGCCACGCATAGAAGAAGATCAATGCCAGAAACACCAGTATCGACCCTTGTTGTGCGAACCAGAACCCAAGATCAGTGCCGCCAATCTCGATCCCTTTCAGCAACGGCCGGAGCAAAATGCCGAATCCGAAAGAGACCAGCGCCCAGATAACCAGGCTGATCTTGATAATTGAAATATTCGCTTTCCAGTAGGCGTTTGGATCGCTTGGAGCGCGCGCCTCATTTTTTTGAGCTGCCATCAGTCGTCACCATAAAAGTAAAATGTTTTAAGGAACTGCGGTAGCTGGCCGCGATCATTGATGGCGGCCAGAATCAGGGGTAAACCCCCTTATCGGTTCATGCGGTTTTCTATCAGGTCGTCAACAACTGACGGATCCGCGAGGGTCGATGTATCACCCAGAGCACCGAAATCATCTTCGGCAATCTTGCGCAAAATGCGGCGCATGATCTTGCCTGAGCGCGTCTTCGGGAGTCCGGGAGCCCATTGAATCAGGTCCGGACTGGCAATCGGACCGATTTCGTTACGAACCCAGGTACGCAATTCCTTGCGTAGCTCCTCGGTAGGCTGCTCGCCGTTCATTAACGTCACGTAGCAATAAATGCCCTGCCCTTTGATGTCATGGGGATATCCCACGACCGCCGCCTCGGCCACCTGACTATGCGCGACCAGTGCGCTTTCAACTTCGGCGGTCCCCATCCGGTGGCCGGAGACGTTGATTACATCGTCTACCCGGCCCGTGATCCAGTAATAGCCGTCCGCATCACGTCGGCAACCGTCACCTGTAAAGTAGTAACCCTTGTACTGAGTGAAGTAGGTTTGCACGAAACGCTCGTGATCCCCCCAAACGGTTCTCATCTGGCCAGGCCAGCTGTCTTTGATAGCCAGAACGCCCGAAGTTTCGGTTTCGGTCAGTTCTTCGCCGGTGGACGGTTCCAATACGATTGGCTTGATGCCGAAAAACGGTTTGGTTGCAGACCCCGGTTTGGTCGGAATAGCCCCCGGCAACGGTGTAATCAGAATGCCGCCGGTTTCTGTTTGCCAGAAGGTATCGACGATCGGACAGTTGTTCTTGCCAACGACCCGGTTGTACCACTCCCATGCCTCTGGGTTAATCGGCTCACCCACCGAGCCCAGGATTCGCAACGAACTCAAATCGGCTTTTTCTACCCATTGCTCACCGGCGCCCATCAGGGCGCGAATAGCGGTCGGCGCTGTATAGAACTGATTTACTTTGTGCTTTTCACAGACAGCCCAGAATCGTGAGGCGTCCGGGTAAGTCGGCACGCCCTCAAACATCAGGGTTGTTGCTCCGTTGGCCAGTGGCCCATAGACGATATAGCTATGGCCCGTGACCCAGCCGACATCAGCCGTACACCAGTACACATCGCCGTCTTTATAGTCAAAAACGTATTGATGGGTCATGGAGGCATAAGTGAGATAGCCACCAGTGGTATGGACCACGCCTTTCGGCTGGCCGGTAGAACCCGAGGTGTACAGAATAAACAGCGGGTCTTCCGCGTTCATTTCTTCCGGCGCGCACTCAGGAGAAGCTTTCTCAACCATTGCGGTCAGGTCAAAATCACGGCCGTCCGTCCAGGTGGTTTGCTCACCGGTCCGCTTCACCACTGCCATTTTGACCTTATCGCCGCAGCGCTGTAGCGCGGCGTCAGCGTTTGACTTGAGCGGCGTGTTTTTTCCACCGCGGGGCGCGTGGTCGGCGGTGACCAGCAGCTTGGCCTCACAACCATTGATTCGGTCGGCAAGTGCATCAGCACTAAAGCCGGCAAAAACGATAGAGTGGATCGCGCCAATGCGGGCGCACGCCAGCATCGCGTAGGCCGCCTCAGGCACCATTGGCAGATACAGGACAACCCGATCCCCTTTGCCAACGCCCAGCTCTTTAAACGAATTTGCCATGCGGCAGACTCGGTCGTGGAGTTTGCGATAAGAGATGTGTTCACTAATATTGGGGTCGTCTGACTCCCAGATAATGGCGGTCTGATCAGCGCGTTTGGCCAGATGACGATCAACGCAATTGGCGCTGACGTTTAAGGTGCCGTCCTCGAACCATTTGATCGAAACGTTCTCGTGAGCGTAACTGGTGTTTTTTACCTTGGTGTACGGTTTGATCCAGTCAAGCCGCTTGCCTTCCTCGCGCCAGAACGCTTCCGGGTCAGCGACAGAACGCGCATACATCTCCTGGTATTGCTCGGAATTGATCAGCGGGGATTTTTCCATCGCGCCGGGTTTGGTATTTTCCATCGTCTCCTCCTGTGCAATAGCCTTGCCGGCTACCTGTCATGCGCTCAAAGCCACCGTAAAGAGCGCGTCTCTTCAAATCACTTTCGAACCACTTTTCGCCGATGAGATCCACCACCACAGTCCAAAGTAGTCTGTCGCACCGCTGACTGTGACACACAGTAAACTTGCCGGCTTTCTTGGGCCTTACAAACCAAAATTTCTCTGGCGCGCTGAAACACAGCACGCTGACAACCGTCAGCCAAGCGTAAGCAATGGCTGCAACTCACGCAGGTTCGTGATTTCACGGTCAGGCTCACCTGGCAGACGTTCCTGGCGCTGACTGTACCGGTTGCACCAGACAACCCGCATCCCGAACGCCGACGCCGCATGGGCATCCCAGGCATTAGACGACTGAAACGAGATCTTGTCTGGCTCCAGGGCAAGACCCTCGACCGCCAGTTGATAAACTGACGGGTGCGGCTTGAACACACCGACCTCGTCCACCGACCAGATGAAGTCGAGCAAATCGGCCAGGCCAGCCGCATTCACGGCGGACTCCAGCATGGGCATGGAACCATTGGAGAGAATCGCCGTTTTAAATCCTGCGGCTCGCAGGTCGCTCAACACATCGGGCACCTCTTCGAAACAGGCCAGGTGCCGGTAAAGTGCCATCAGACGCTCGCGCAAAACACGCCCCTGAAAACCGAGCGTCTCGAGGCTGAAATCCAGCGCCTCTCCAGTCACTGTCCAGAAATCGGTATGCTTGCCTTGCAAGCCACGCAGCCAGGTGTATTGCAACTGCTTGTCGCGCCACAAACGGGTCAACTCACCAGCCCGCTCGCCAAGCTCCTCACTGCACGCGGCGGCGGCGGATGCGAAGTCAAATAAAGTGCCGTATGCATCAAAAACACAGGCGCGCACAATTATCGGATTGTCATTCATGGGGCTATCGGCTCGTCGGGGACAGGGATATGACCCGAGCGTAGCAAAATCGAGCCGGAATTGATCGCAAAAGTTGAATTTAGCTTGCTCGAAGCCCGTCAATCAAGCGCCAGGGGGCGTTCCGGGCCTCTCGGCACCTGCGATTTCAGCCGTGGCGGGCGTTCTGCTCATGGGCATGACGCACCAGCGCCGTAAACCGGTAGATACCGTGCACGAACTTGCCATACGGCATAGTCAAAAACAACGCCAATACGAAGCCAAGATGCACCGCCAGGGTCAGCCCCATCAGGGGGGTTGCGCGCACCACGAGCAACAGCAATCCGGTAAGACTGACCAGCATTAGCATCCAGAGAAACGCAGCCCCCATCCCGGTCGGAGCGTCGGGATTTAGAGCAGCGTCTCGATCAGCGGCGACTCGCAGCAGACCGATTGGGCCAATCACCAGTCCGATGCCTCCAAACACACCCAGCAAGACGGTTGGAGACCACCACGGATACGGTGCCTGCCAGCCCAGGACATAGTGCAAAACGGTCGCCGTACTGGTTGCCGCAAAGCAGAGCAAAAACCCATAGAACGTCAGATGATGATAGAGACGACGTCGGTTGGACGGGTCTTGATCTTCGTTCATGCAGCCCATGCCGCCGCCATCCAGATAGCGCAATTTGCCCGCATCGCTCGTCGCCTGCCAGAAGTCCGCCAAAGTGAGTTTGCGAACCGGACCGGCTGAGAACCAGAAGCGTCTGATGCTCATGCCTATGGCAAATATCGCGTAGCCAAACGCGCTCCCGAATACCAAGACCATTGTGTTGTGAGGCATCACCCGATAAAAAGCGCCTTCTTCACTGCCACTGGCAAACAATGCGGCCGAGTCTGACCAAAAAACAAACGCTGCAATAAAGATGGCGCAGGCGAGCGCCGTCAGGACTGCGATTTTAAGGCCGTTCGCTTCGAAGAATCCGGCCATTGCCTGCGGCCAGGCATACCGCGCATAGCTTTGCTCTCGAAGCTCGCTCATCGCTTTAGGCACGTTAATCGAAAACTCATGCGGCGGCGCATATTGACAATCGTAATAGCAGGCACTGCAGTTATGACACAGATTCGCCAGGTAATCGACGTCGCCCCCGGTAAATTCGGTTCGCAACTCCATTGCCGGAAAGACCGCACATAATCCTTCGCAATAACGGCAAGCGTTGCATACCACCATCTGCCGGGCTACTTCTTCCTGCGCGGCGCTGACCAGTCGGTTTAATTCAAGCGTTGACATACTTTGCAGCCTCCTGCCCGGCGATTCGGCCAAACACCGCCCCAATCGTCATGCCGATCCCTGCCAGATAACCCTGACCGAGCACATTGCCCGCCATGATTTCGCCGGCGGCAAAACAGTTCCTGATTGGCTCTCCGTTTGCGGATTGGATTCGGGCCTGCGCGTCAACGCCCACACCCAGATAGGTAAACGTAATACCGGGACGAAGCGTATATGCGTAGAACGGCGGCTCTTCGATCGTCCGTGCCCAATGAGACTTTGGCGGCTCCAGACCCTCAGTGCGACAGTTGTCATGCGCCGTGTGATCAAACTGTCCGGGCTGACAAGCCTGGTTGAATTGTTTGATCGTTTCAATCATGGTGTCGGGCGCCAGACCGATCAGACCGGCTAGTGATTCAAGTGACTCGGCCTTAACCGGCGGAAAAACCGACGGCATAAACTGTCCCATCGACTTGTTGTCAATGATCACGTGCCCGACCTGCTCGGGCTGCGCTGCGATCAAGCGGCCCCAGATGGCATATCGTTTGGGCCAGAAGTCCTCGCCTTCGTCATAAAAGCGCCGTCCTTCAGCATTCAGGACCACACCGAACGGCACACAATCTAGGCGGGTAACAATCCCGCCGTCAAAACGAGGCGCCCGACCGTCGATCGCGACAGCATGACATTGTTGCGGGTCTCCAATCTGCTGAACACCTTGTTCGAGCAGGAGTTTCAAAACGTCGCCGCGGTTATAAGGTGTGCCTCGAATCAGGAAATTCTCGGCAGCATCGCCCCACGCCTCTTTAAGCCACTCTATGTTTGCCTCGAAGCCACCGGCGGCCGCAACAAACGCACGAGCCTGAATGGTTCGGAACGCAGAGGGCTTGCCTGCCTCAGTTTGCTCCCAGTCAGATTCGACTGTCGCCGAGCGGAACTCGTCATCCTGAAACTCCAGTGCCGTGACCCGCGTCTGATAGAAAACATCTACCTTGAGAGACTCTGCTTTTCGGTACAAGGCATTGAGCATTGACCGGCCGCCGCCGAGAAAGAACGCATTGGTTCGTCCCAGTGACAAAGTACCGCCCAATGAGGGCTGAAAGCGGACGCCTTGCGCCCACATCCAGTCCCATAACTCGGTTGATTTCTCAAGCGTCAGCTCCGCCAGCTCGCGGTTCATGACCCCTTTGGTTACCCGCTCAAGGTCATCCATGAATTCGGCCACCGGATACGGCCCGGTCAGGATACCGTTGCCCTGAGCGTGCGCGACCCGCGCATTACGCGTGTGGCGGGTATTACCGCCTCGAAACGTCTTAGGCGCCGCCTCGACGATACACACGCTCGCGCCTTGTTCAGCCGCGCTAATGGCCGCGCACAAAGCGGCGTTACCGCCGCCCGCGACGAGGACATCATAAGTTGAAGTAGAAGCCAATTCAGGAAAAGCCTGGGGGAGAATCAGTCGGCGTAACCAGGGTTTTCCCGATCAATGACACGCATCATTGCCTCGAAATACAAGCGCTCGCGCTCAGCTCGCGGGAAACGATCATCGGGCGATTGAGTCTGCACCTGCTGAATGACTTCCTCAGACAAGATCTGAATAGGCTGGCCGGTACTCATGGCCATTATCTGCGCTCTGCATACCCGCTCCAGCTTGTAGAGGCGGCGATAAGCCTGCGCGACCGTATCCCCAACAGCGAGCACCCCATGGTTCTTCATGAACAGAACCTGCTTGTCTTTGACAAGATGAGCCAGCCGCTCGCCTTCGCTCAACTCGTCGGCAGTGCCGGCATAAGTATCGTCATAGGCGATCCGACCGTGAAAAAACGCCGCCGTCTGACTGGCTGGCAGCAGCCGGTTGTTTTGCAACATATTCAGCGCGACAGCCCAGTGCTGATGCGTATGCAAGACAACATTGGCACCGGTAATCCGATGAATTGGCGCGTGAATACACTGCGCCGATAACTCGACCTGCCCTTCACCTTCGAGTGTGGCGCCAGACTCGTCGAACACGATCATATCGCTGGCCCGCGCTTCGGACCAATGGCGCCCGAATGGCAGGATAAGGTATCGATCCGACGCGCCGGGAACGGTCACGGTAAAGTGGTTGTCGATGCCTTCCTCAAGCTCATCAATGACGGCCAGACGGTGCGCGGCAGCCAGTTGAATCTTGCTCTGCTGAACCGGGTCTTCAGCGTTACGGGCGCTGGATAAGGAATGTACGGACATGACGAGTCTCCGCTGATGTCTCTGATGGGAAATGGTACGTTCCCCGGATGATAGCCGCATCGCCCGATCAGCCCTAAAAACGGCCAGGACCCACCCAAGCCAGGCGAATCAACGTCCGATAGTGAGTCGCAATTTGCCCTGGACAACCGAAACATCCTGCAAGACGATTCGCAACATGGCTTGCTGTGGGTCTGATTCATCCAATGCCCAGACCGGCGTTGTTGACAACACCTCGGTGATCGCCGGTCGCAATGACAAGGCAATCGTATCGGCCGCTCCAGCATCCAGTCCCGGAAACTCAAATTGGGTAAACACGGGTTCTTCCAGATAGAACGCGCCGTCTTCCGACCGGTAGCGCGGACGGGCTGCGACCTCAATCACCCCGGCGGCAAACGGTTGAACCCCCAGTTGAGGGACGGCGCGCACCCGCATGTAAAGGCGTGGTTCGTCCACTTTCATACGCACCGCAGGATTGCTGAGCGTAATACAGGCGATACCGCCAACACATCGCTGTTGCGGAAACTGAGTTGACGCCTCTTTCGTCAGTTGTTCGGCTGAATACTCCAGCAGCCTGGGCGCGGCCACTGCGGAGGCGAGCATCAATGACTTATCGACATCCGTGGACCCGAACATCAGAACAAGCAGGATGGCGCGCCCGAAAGTGTGGGCAGTCGTCATGGCAATCGCCTGAACCGGGCAAGCCCTTCACGTTCCACCTGACCGACCAGCCCGACTTCCCAGTCCAGATATTGCTGCATAGCAACCTTCGGGTCAGTCTTGCCTTCATACGGCTTGGGCCAGACATCATCCGGCTCGACCAGCCAGTCCTGTGATTCTGTCTCGACGATGCCGCCGGCAGCCTCCCAGGTCGCTAATGCGTCGCTAATCACGGATATCGAAGCGTCTGGCAGCAGTTGTTGCAGATCGGCACTGGCCAGAGCGGCAAGCGCCGGACTGTCGGCCATCACGAGCACCTCAAGTAGCGGTTGCCCGCGCTGTCTCATCACCGCGAGACAGGCCGGCAATCGAGACCGGATTGCCCACGCGGCCCCTGGCAGATGGCCGCGCCGATAGGCCCGGCTGGAGCGGAAATCCAGGACGGAACCGTCTGCGGTAAAACCCGCCCCCTGGCCGAGTGCCTGCAGCTTTGCCGCGTCAACTTCGACAACCCCTGGCGGCGCAAAGAAGACCGTCTCAGGCATGCCTGTTTCGGGCGTCGGCGGGGGCGCAGTCAGCAAACGAAGCGACGGCCAACCCAATTGCCAAAGCCAATGCGCTGTCATGGTGCCGCGCACGCCGTCTGGAGAATCACAGATAACCAATTGACTTTCACGCACCATCACGAACTCGTCTGTCGCCTGGACCAACTGTCCGCCAGGCGCGTGGATCGCCCCTGGCCAGTGCCCGGCCCGGTATTCAGCCTCAGTACGCACATCGAGCAGGTAAGTCGTCCGGCCGGAATCAGCCTGCCAGTCGCGCAGCTCCTGCGGATCAATTGTGGACAAGGCGATGCGACTGGCAAGCGTCGCTGTTTGTGCGCCGGCCCAGTCCAGACTTCCATCAGAAGGCAGTCCGGCCACTTCCTGTACGCCATGGGCCAGAGTAAACCCCGCCAGCTTCCAGCCCATCGTGCCGTCTTTGAGCGCATAGACCGGGTTGGGAGTACCGGCATTGATCAGAGATTGCGCGCCGATGATTGAGCGAGTCCTGCCAGCGCAGTTCACAACAATAGTTGTAGCCGGATCGGGGACCGCATCACGAACCCGATAAACCAGCTCGGCCCCCGGGCAATCAATCCCACCGGGGATACTCATGGTTTTAAATTCGTCAAATGGCCGACTGTCCAGAATGGCGATCTTCTGCCCGGCCTCTTGCCGGGCCGCAAGTTCAGCAGCCGGCAGCCTGGGCGTGTCATGCCAGTGCTCAACGAATTCACCAAACGCCTTGGACGGCACGTTCACGCCGGAGAAAAGCTCGCCTCCCGCACTGGCCCAGGCCGCCGACCCGCCGTCGAGCAAACTGAGGTTTTCATACCCTGCTTCGGCCAACAGTCTGGCTGCCCGTGTGGCGAGCTCCTCATCATCGGCGTCCGCGGTCAACAAGGTAACCGGAACCGTCTTTCGCGGTAGCCTGGATTCAATGAGTGTTTCGAGCCTGCTTAACGGCAAATTACAGGCGAAAAACAGATGCGACTTTGAAAACGCACCCGTTTCACGGACATCAAGCAACGCATATTCATTGCCGGAAAGCATTCGCGCCTTGAGCTGCTCATAAGACAGACGCTGCATCATGCCGGCACCGGCATCTCACGGATACCGCTGCTGGCCGGAAAATGCAGCCATTCACGAGTACTCTCTTTGTAAAAGCGACGTTCGTGCAGTTGCTCCAGTGCCAGGCCATACATATGAAAATTCAAAACCGTGGCCTCCGGTTCGATATGGATGGAGTGCAGATCTTCCGGCATGAAAGCGATTCCGCTACCGGGCTGGACGACGACCTGTCCGGTTTCACTAACGCCGCCCTGATCATTGTGGGCATACAGCCGGTTCAGTTCCTGGCCCTGCAAGCCGACGATTACCGCCCAAGTCGTGTGATCATGAGCGGGCGTGCGGGTGCCGCCCTGGCAAAACTGCGCGTAGAGCGCGAACCGATGGTCAGGGTCTTCGCTTAAGCGGAACAAGACATTATTGCGCGTGGCACCAGCCGATGCCGGAGGAAAGTCTTCGACGGGAAACAAGGCTGATTGCGCCGCAAGGCCGATCAACTCGGCCTTGATCTTTTCAAGGGATTCACGGGTCGTCCCGAACTCGCTCTCAATCTGACGAATTGTCGCCACGGTTTCTGCGACCGCCTGATCGCGCGCACTGGCTCTTTCACTCTGGTTCATATCTGCTCCCTGATGAGGCCACGAGATTCCAGTTTACTTGATGCCGGCTCGATTCGGCTTCCGACCGGTTTGCTTGGACCGAACAAATGCAGGTATCTTCAACCTCAATCACGCCTGCCAGCTCAAAAGCGCGCCAGGAGTATTAACACCAGGAGAGACAACATGGCCAACCCGGCACCAGATTTTGACCCGACGCTGTTCGACAAAATTAACCGAAACTACGAACACGCCTGTGAGAATTTTGCCATTCCGGCCCCCGAGTTTTTCAACTTTGGCTTCGATGTCATTGACCAGTTAGCCACAGAACATGACGGCACCGCCGTCATTGCCGTCGACCGTAGCGGCGACAGCGTTCAACCGATCAAATTCAGCGAGCTTTCGCGTTCCTCTAATCAGTTCGCCAATGCGCTGATCTCACTCGGACTGAAACCGGGTGATCACGCCTGTGTCGTTATCGGACGGATTCCTCAGTGGTACACGGTTTTATTCGGGTGCATGAAAGCGGGAGTCGTTTCCATGCCTGGCACCAATCTGCTTACCGCGAAAGACATTGCCTACCGCATTAACAAAGCCGGCGCCCGGGCAGTAATGGTGACTCCGGAGCATTGCGACAAGGTCGAAAGCATTCGGTCTGAATGCCCAAGCCTGGAGTACCTGATCGTCACCGGTCAGGAGAAACAAGGGTGGCATTCCTTAACGGCCTTGTGCGAGAAGAACAGCACGGAAATTGCGGCGGACGCCAGAATCCGGACTCGCTCGACCGAGCCGATGATGGCTTATTTCACCTCCGGCACCACGTCGCTGCCCAAAATGGTATCGCGTAACTATGGCTACGCGCTGGCGCAGGTCGCCACCGGTCTTTTCTGGATGGACAACCGGCCTGGCGATGTGCACTGGACACTAACCGACACCGGCTGGGCAAAAGCGGCATGGGGGATGTTGTTTGCCCAGTTCACCCTGCGCTCGCCAATCGTCCTTTACGATGGAGACGGCGCGTTCGATCCCGATTTTCATCTGCGCATGATTGCCAAACTCGGTGTCAAGACGTTCTGTGCGCCACCCACGGTGTATCGCCTGTTCGCCCAGCAGCCACTGGATCAATACGATTTGTCCAGTATCCGGCGTTCGTTATCCGCCGGAGAACCACTTAATCCGGAAGTCATCCGGATCTGGGAGCGCAATACCGGTACAGTGATCGCCGACGGCTACGGCCAGACCGAAACGGTCAATATTGTTGGCAATTTTCCAGATCAAGAGGTGCGCTATGGCTCGATGGGTCAGGCCGTACCCGGATTTGACATTGATGTGATCGACGACGCCGGTAATCGTTTACCCACCGGCGAGGTCGGGCATATTGCAGTGCGCCTGACAGACCCGTGGCCGGCCGGTTTATTCCACGGTTACCAGACAGAAGGCGAGCCCGACAAAAGGTCGTTTCATGACGGATGGTATTTCACGGGTGACACCGCAACCCGGGACGAACAAGGCTACTTCTGGTTTGTCGGCCGAGCCGATGATTTAATCAGCTCGGCCGGTTACCGAATCAGTCCGTTCGAGGTCGAGAGCTCTCTGCTCGAACACCCGGCGGTCGCTGAAAGCGCAGTCGTGGGCAAACCGGACGCGACGCGGGGCGAAATCGTGAAGGCATTCATTACCCTTTCCAACGGATACACGGCCAGTGAAGCGCTGATCGAAGACATCCAGACTTTCTGCAAGGCACACACCGCGCCGTATAAGTACCCTCGTGAAATTCAATTTGTCGATGCGCTGCCCAAGACCATATCGGGCAAGATTCGCCGGGTTGATCTACGCAAATCCGACGCGGGCTAGTCTACTGATGCCGACGGGCCGGCGAAGTACTTGTGCAGCCGGTCGGCCGCGTCGCGCAAAGCATTGTGAGACACGCCAAAGCAGAGCCGGAGCCAGCCCTCGCCTGCAGGACTGAACGCTGAGCCCGGCGCAAGCGCCACACCGACTTGGTCCAGAATATCGAAGGCGACCGCGCGGCTGTCGGCCATGCCCTCAACTGAGAAAAAAACATAAAACGCGCCAGCCGGCCTGACCAGCCGAATACCGGGGATCGACTCCAGGGCCGTGCAGATGATCTCGCGGCCAGCCGCACATTGCCGGGCCATTTGGGCAACATGATCATCCCCATCCCGCAGCGCCACCACAGCAGCCGCCTGAACAAACGTGGTCGCGCCAGTTGACCCATATTGCATCAGGTTGTCATAGACCTGACCTAACGCTACCGGGGCCAAAGCCCAACCCACCCGCCAACCTGTCATTGACCAGTTCTTTGATAAGGTGTTGCAGATCACCACCCGGTCCTCGGGCTCCATGATGTCGAGCATTGACGGTGCTTTGTCGCTCCCGTCGTAAACCATGCGGCCGTAGACTTCATCGGAAATCAACCAGAGCCGGCGCTCTCGGCAGAATGCCAGCACTTGCTGCATTTCGTCGGCACTCATTGTCCAGCCGGTCGGGTTGGCCGGCGAATTAATGAAAATCGCCCGGGTGGCCGGCGTAACGGCGTTAAACAGATCCGCCAGTTTTAGTGTCCAGCCGCGCGCCGGGTCGAAGATCATCGGCACGGCCTTCGGAACCGCCCGGGCAATCCTGGTGGCCTCCAGAATATTCGGCCAGACGGGAACCGGAATCAGGACTTCCTCTCCCGGTTGCATTAAGGCCAGCAAGGTCTGCGACAAAGCCTGCATCCCGCCAACCGTCACCGTGATTTGCTCCGCAACAACCGGCTTGCCGTAAATACGCCGATAGTAGGCCGCGATTTCCTCCCGCAACTCAGGCACGCCACGCGACAACGTATACCGCGTCTGCCCTGCTTTCATCGCCTGATTGGCAGCCGCCACAATGAATTCCGGGGTCGGTTCGTCTGACTCCCCGGCGTACAGGCGAATTACGTTGTCCCGGCCGTATGCCCGCTCGGCAACCTCCAGAATCTGGCTATCCTGAACCTCCAGGACTTGCGGGGCAATGGAATCCAACAGCTTTTCAGACCGACCAATCACACTCATGAGCATTCCCTTACAATCATCAAGACGTCGCAGGGGCGACAATCCAAAAGCATACAAGAACGACCATCCAATCCGGCAGGCCAGGACCACCATGACTTCTTACCTTTCAGGCCTGCAGATGACCGGAGGCTACTCAGGGGCAGACATCCTGCACCAGTGCACTATCTCGGTCGATAAAGGCGAGATAGCGGTAATCGTCGGGCCCAACGGCGCGGGCAAATCCACGGCAATGAAAGCCGTGTTTGGCATGCTGAATCTGCGCGAGGGCCGGGTCATGCTCGGCGAGCGCGATATCACCCACCTGAGTCCTCAGCAGCGAGTCCTTGAGGGCATGGCGTTTGTCCCGCAGACCAACAATGTCTTCAGAGGCATGACCGTACTCGAAAACCTCGAGATGGGCGCGTACGTGCGCCAGGACGATTTCACCGATACAGTCGATGAAGTGTTCAGCCTGTTTCCCATCCTGCATGAAAAACGCCACCAGCCTGCCGGCGAGCTCTCCGGTGGGCAGCGTCAGCAGGTCGCCGTCGGTCGCGCCCTGATGACCAAACCTTCAGTACTGATGCTGGACGAGCCCACCGCCGGCGTCTCGCCCATCGTTATGGACGAGTTGTTTGACCGGATCCTCGAAATCAAAAATCTGGGGATCGCTATTCTGATGGTTGAACAGAACGCCCGTCAGGCACTCGAGATTGCCGACCGCGGATTCGTACTGGTCAGCGGCGAGAACCGCTTCACTGATACTGGCGCGGCTCTGCTGGCTAATCCGGACGTGCGCCGGTCTTTCCTGGGAGGTTGAGCGATGACAGACTTTCTCAACGCGCTCGCGCTGCTGGCCAACTATGTGATCGTCCCCGGTCTCGCCTACGGCTCTCAGCTCGCGCTGGGTGCACTCGGGGCAACCCTGGTTTTCGGCATCCTGCGGTTCTCCAATTTCGCCCATGGCGACATGATGGCGTTCGGCACGATGATCACCATTATGGTCACCTGGTGGCTTCAAGGCATTGGCGTGTCGATAAGTCCGATTCCGACCGCCCTGCTGGCGCTCCCGATTGGCATCGCAGTCGCCGCACTGCTGGCCTTGTTAACTGACAAAACCGTTTATCAGTACTACCGCAAGCAAAAGAGCAAACCTATTACCTTCGTGATTGCGTCAGTAGGCGTTATGTTTGTGATGAACGGGCTCGTGCGGTTCATTATCGGCCCGGGCGATCAACGATTCAACGATGGCGAGCGCTTCATCTTCAATGCCCGTGAATTCAAGGCGGTGACCGGCCTGGCTGAAGGCATTGCGTTCCGGTGGTCGCAAGGCCTGACAATCGTGGTCGCCCTTCTGGTAGTCGCGGCGCTGTTTTGGTTCCTGCAGAAGACCAGAACCGGCAAATCCATGCGGGCCTTCTCCGACAATGAAGACCTCGCCCTGCTCTCGGGCATCAACCCGGACCGGGTTGTCATGGTGACCTGGATCATCGCGGCGGCTCTGGCGACGGTTGCCGGCGTACTGTACGGACTCGACAAGAGTTTCAAACCATTCACCTACTTCCAGTTGCTCCTGCCAATATTTGCGGCTGCAATTGTCGGTGGCATCGGCCAGCCGTTGGGCGCAATTGCTGGCGGTTTCGTCATAGCCTTCTCAGAAGTCACCCTGACATTCGCCTATAAACAGGTTCTGAGATATTTGCTCCCTGAATCTATGGCGCCCGAAAGCCTGAGTCAACTCCTGTCAACCGATTACAAATTCGCGGTCTCGTTTGTCATTCTGGTCGTCGTCCTGTTGATTCGCCCGACCGGCATCTTTCGCGGGAGAGTGTTTTGAGACCGTCCTTACGACCAGTCTTGTACTTCGCGATCATGGCCGGACTTCTCATGGCAGTCGGGTTTGGCCAGAGTTGGTCAGTAGCCCTGAGCATCCTGAACCTTTGCCTCGTCTCCGCGATCATGGCGCTGGGTGTCAATATGCAATGGGGTTATGCCGGCTTGTTCAATGTCGGCGTGATGGGGTTTACGGCACTGGGCGGACTGGCAGCAATCCTGATCGCCAAACCTCCAGTGACCCAGGCATGGCAGGCAGGCGGAGTCGGAATTGCGCTGGCCGCTTTGATCATCATCATCTGTGCGGTTCTGGTCAAGCTGACGCGCGGTGCGATGGCCGCCGGCTGGGCACGCACGCTATCGGTCGTTCTGATCGTCGCGCTTGGCCTGATGGCTTTCCGGTCGTTTCTTGACCCGGCGGTCGAAGCGATTGAGTCAGTAGATTCAGCCCGTACCGGCTACCTGGGCGGACTGGGCTTGCCAATTCTGATGGCCTGGCCGGTGGGCGCTCTGCTGGCGGCCGGTGCCGCGTGGCTTGTCGGCAAAGTTGCACTTGGTTTGCGCTCGGATTACCTTGCAATCGCGACGCTGGGGATTGCCGAAATCATCATCGCCATCATGAAAAATGAGGACTGGCTCACCCGTGGCGTCAAGAATGTGACCGGACTGCCGCGACCGGTTCCCTATGAAGTCGAACTGGCGCAGGCGCCGTGGCTGACGGAGCTGGCAACAACACTGAATCTCGATCCGAATCTGGCCGCCGGCCTGACCGTCAAACTCGCTTACACCGGCTTGTTCCTGGCGGTCCTGGCCATTGTCATGACCCTGGCTCAGCGCGCCCTCAATTCGCCCTGGGGTCGAATGATGCGGGCCATCCGGGACAACCAGGAGGCCGCCGAGGCGATGGGCAAAGACGTTACCCGACGCCACTTACAGATTTTTATCGTCGGTTCAGCGGTCGTCGGCCTGGCCGGCGCAATGCTGACCACCCTGGACGGACAGTTCACGCCCACCACTTACCAACCACTGCGCTTCACGTTTCTGGTCTGGGTCATGGTGATCGTAGGCGGCTCGGGCAATAACTGGGGCTCGGTGCTGGGAGGGTTCCTGATCTGGTTTGTCTGGATTCAGGCGGAGCCTGCAGGGCTATGGCTCATTGACCTCTTTACGGGCGCAATGGATGCTGACAATCCGGTCAGGAAACACCTGTTGGAAGCTGCACCACATATGCGAATGATCTTTATGGGCGCTATCCTGCTGATTGTGATGCGATTCAGCCCTCAGGGGCTAATCCCGGAGCGCACCGCCCCGCGCCCCGCTTAATCTGATGCCTGAACCGATGCCTGTGCCGGCGCTTAAGCCGGCGCGGTCGCTTTCTTGTTCTTAAGCCCGGTGCCGAGATAAGCCTCAATGACTTGCTCATTCGATTTGACTTGCTCTGCGGTGCCTTCCGTCAACACGGCGCCTTCGGCCATCACAATGACCGGATTGCACAAACGCGAAATAAAGTCCATGTCATGCTCAATCATGCAGAAGGTATAACCGCGCTCCTGATTCAGTCGCAGGATCGCGTCGCCGATCGTATTGAGCAAGGTGCGGTTAACACCGGCACCGACTTCATCCAGAAAAACTATTTTGGCGTCGACCATCATCGTGCGTCCCAACTCGAGCAGTTTCTTCTGCCCGCCAGACAGATTGCCCGCCGGCTCATCAATCACATGCGTCAGATTCAGAAACTCGACAATCTCTTCAGCCTTGGCCCGCACTTCCTGCTCTTGCCGTCCGATTCTGGCACGGCGAAAAAAAGCATTGACCAGATTCTCTCCAGCTTGCCCGGAAGCCACCATCATCAAGTTTTCGCGAACCGTGAGGCTACCGAATTCGTGCGCAATCTGAAACGTGCGCAGAAGACCGCGCTCAAATAGCTGATGTGGCGCCAGCCCGGTAATTTCATCACCGTCGAGAAACACCCGCCCCGAAGTCGGCCCGAAGGCTCCGGCGATCACATTGAATAAAGTGGTCTTACCAGCGCCATTAGGACCGATCAAACCCGTTATGGAGCCTCGCGCAATCTCGAGACTTGCGCCGTTCACTGCTTTGACGCCGCCAAAGTGCTTGTGCACATTCTCGACTCGAATCATTGCCGCTTCAGTCATCACCGGGAATCACTCCATAAAAATACAAACGCCCCACTACAGCTTGCAGCGGGGCGTTACCGGGCTTATTGCCGTTTGCTCTTAATGAACCTTCATCGTGGCGAACTTACCGCCTTTGACTTCCAGCTCCTTGTAGGAGCCGCCCGACTCGCCGACTTCCGTCAGCTCAACACTGGTCGCGCCAACATAGTCAACCTCACCACCATCAGCCAGAATTTTCAGGCCCTTGGCGAGTTCACCCGGCAATATCTTGGTACCCGGGGCATTGGCGACCGACATGATTTTACTCTTGATGCCAGCGCGATCAGCCGACTTCGCTGCTTGAATTGCCAGCGCGATTAACGCGGCCGCATCATAGCTTTCGCCGCGGTAAGGGCCATCGGTATCTATACCAGCGGCTTTGGCAATCTTGACGAACATGCCGGCCCCCTCACCTTCGTTGCCTGGCAGCGTCGCGAAGGAGCCTTCGAGGTCTTTGCCAATCGCGTCGACAAGAGACTGACCCACCATGCCATCGGCCATGACAAAGCGCTCAAAAGCACCCGCGTCGAGCGCTGCCTGAATAATGCCTTTGCCCCCTTGGTCGATATAGCCGAATACGGCCAGTTCTTTGGCTCCAGAGGCAGCAAGTGCGCCAACCTCAGCCGAGTAGTCCGCTTTGCCGTCTTCGTGAGCTGCGGTGATCGCGACTTTTCCGCCAATAGCCTTGAATGCATTGGCGAAAGACTCAGACAAACCCTTGCCGTAGTCGTTGTTGGTGTAGGTGACGGCTATTTCGCTGATCCCGCGGCCTTTGACGATCTCGGCAAGAATCTGTCCCTGACGGGCATCTGACGGCGCCGTACGGAAGAACAAACCATTGTCCTTGATTGTCGTCAGCGCCGGTGAAGTGGCTGACGGCGAAACCATTGTGACGCCTTTCGGAATCGCAACATTGTTAGCGACAGCGGTGGTGACGCCTGAACAGTCGGCGCCCATGATGGCGCTGACGCCATCAGAGGTGATTAAACGCTCGGCAGCAGCAGACGCCGCCGCCGCATCGGTACAGGTCGAATCGGCCCTGACCGACTCAATTTTCTGTCCACCCAACAACAATCCCGACTCGGACACTTCCTTTAAGGCAAGCTCGGCTGAAGCGGCCATGCCAGGGGTTATTGACTCAAGCGGCCCGGTGAAACCCAGAATCACGCCCACTTTCACCTGGGCATTAGCACCAGTGGCTGCCAAGGCAACCACAGTGGCGATTGCCGATGAAATAAGAATTTGCTTCATCCCTTTCTCCAGTTTTTCCAGTTTTAGTCACTGATTTTTAACGAGAATCATAAATGATTGGTTGACTAGATTACCACGCCGGCAAAACGTTTCCCGCCGACCTGGCAGCCCGTTTTGATTGGCGGTCAACGCAGACCGCATCCCCCATTGGAGCTATTTTCATTCCGTCACATATCAATTAGATTTGTTAACTCGTCAATACGCAAACCAAAAACACCCATTGACGAGCGCAATACCTCTCTCAACAACTATGAGTCTGGAAGCAATCGTCCGACTAAGGCGTCTCACCCAGACGCAACGGAACAAAGCGACCTCACTCTGAGATCTCATCTGATGCTGGAGCAATCCGGACAATCACTGCCGTAACGAATTTCGGCAGAGCCTGAATCCCAGAGAGGACAAAGTTGATGATGAGTTCAATACAAAAAATAGCGGAATCAAAAAAAGCGGAGTCAACACCCGGCGCGTCACCGTTCAGAGTCGTTGCGTTTGGTCATGATGCCAGCACCGTTCGCGCGGTTGGCAGAATCCTTGAAGACGAACCGGCCATCCAGGTCGTTCTGAACAGCGGACCGATCTCAACGCTCAGAGAAACCCAATTACTACCCAACTACAACGTCGCGCTTATCGACATTGATGCCGGGCAGACCAGCACTTACGCCATGGTCAAAATTCTGGTCAGCGCCTACCCGGACCGGCCTGTCATTGGCATTACCCACACACTAAGACTGGAACCTGTCTGGCACGCAATAAATGCTGGCGCCTCTGGTGTGATTCACCAGCGAGACTTTGACCCGAGTCGCTTCGTCGCCGATTTACCCTCCGCAGACGATAGCAAGTCCTACCTGAGCCCCACGGTTGCCCGCATTTTGCTTGATCAGCTAAAGATAGAGCCGCTTACCTCCGAGCCAGCAAAAGAGTCGAAAGCGACTATTTCTTGTAGCGAACCCTGCCCCACAGGCCGGCCGGCGTTATCGCCTCGTGAATGCGAAATACTCAAGCTAAGCGCAGGCGGTCACATCGGCAAGGAAATCGCGACCATTCTATCGGTGTCACCGCATACGGTAACTACCCATTTCAAGAATATCTACCGCAAGCTGGAAGTCAATACCCGAGGCGAAGCGGTGTTCCGCGCACACGCCGCCGGCCTGATTTAGCCAGGCTCACCGAGTGGTTCGGCTACCGGCCATATCAGCCGGATCGTCGTACCACGCCGGAGTGGCGAACTCCAGCGAATGCTGAGGCTGGCCCCAATAGCCCGGGCACGGCTACGCATATTCTCTATGCCATAGCCCTTACCCACACGCGGCGAAACCGGCTGACCGTTATCACGAAGTGTCAGCCAGACAATCCCGCGTTTATCGCAATGACCGCAACTCAAAGCAGCCCGGCTGGCCCCTGAGTGTTTGATCACATTGGTCACCGCTTCCTGAAGAATCCGAAATGTCTGCAATACCTCATCGGGGGTCATTGGCTTGCGTTGCTCTAACTCCCGTACTGACCAGCCGAAGGAGATTCCCGATCGATTCAGCACCGGTGTCAGACGTTGGCGCAACGTTGCCAGCGCGTTTAACAGATCCGAGTGCGCAGGATCAAGAGAATCAACCGCCAAACGCAACTCGGTCATGCAAGCATCCAGCGATTGCTTAATCTCGATTCGTTCAGACTGCGCGTTATCGGCCAGCGACATTGTTGCGACCAGCTGCCCGCCAAGTCCGTCGTGCATCTCTTTCAGAATTCGGTGGCGCTCTGACGTAATCGCCACGTGTTTTTCTCGCTCCAGCAACCTGCGATAAACCTCGCGCAATTCAGCATCGGTCTGCTGAACCCGCACTTCGAGTTGTCGATTCCAGTCCCTGATAGCTCGGCTGGCTGCAATATATTGTTCTATCGTAAAGACAAAAATCGTAGCCAACATGATAATTGCTGCGAGCTCAGACAATGGGGGAGCCGCGAAGCCCTCCGTAGGTCCAAGGCGGTAGGTGACATCCATCAGGCTCACCCCCAGCGCAACGAACAATGCCAGCAAGAAGAAGGCCGCGGTGGGCTTATTGCTTTTGCGGCTCCGGGGTAAGACGGCAAGCGCAGACCCAAACGCAAGCAGATAGGCACTTGTCTCAACAATTGCTATCAACGCCCGGCTTTGCGCCATGACGCCAAGTATCGCTACCGCAGCCAGGAAAACCAGCGAAGCACCGCACGCGAGACGAATTGGTCGATCCAGCAGCTCGACGATTTGGAAGGCGCTGCGTGCCACGAACCCGATAAAGAACACTACGACCAAGGTAAGAAACCCGGCGTGCGCCCAGTCGACGGAACCATCGCTGATACCCAACTGAGTCAGAAAAAATGTCGTCAGGAACCCCGATGCGACAGAGAAATCCCGGTAAGCGGGTTCCTTGGTCCCTCTCCAGATCACTAGTGACAGGCACAAGGCAAGTGCAGCAGCGGTCGCCGCCACAATCAACAAACCGGTATTGAGAAACCAGAACACGTAAAACGAGCGCGTGATCTCAGCCGCCTCATCAACCCGGATCGGGGCCAATCCGGAACGCCCACTCTGATCGGGCGACAAACTGATTTCGATAAGGTTGCGCTCGCGAAGGATCTCATAGGGCAGGTTCACATAAACTGGCCGGTAGCCGATACCGGCCAGTGCAGTGGACTCATAAGCACCTTGTGCCACCAGTACGCCGTTTACCCGGACAAACAGCTCGCCGGCAACCCGGCTTATCAACAAACCCATCGGCTGCCCGCCCGCCGCTTCAAACGCGCCACTGAACAACCGACGTTTACGCGACTCAGCCGAATCTCCAGACCAGGTTTGAGGCAGCACGACTGAGACGCCGCGCATCGGTCGGCCGGCTGCATGCACCTGCTCCGTGATAGAAATGATGTTGGCAGTCCGGCCCACTGGCCACAGCAATCCGGTGGAACCAAGCAATAGGCCAAACAGGACGGCAATGAGCAAACCTCCTTTTGCCCGACCCACCCAAACCTTGTGTCTTTCCTGATCAGTCATACCGTTAATCCAGTCTGTCCACTCAGATAATGCCGGCCTGACGGGCCAGAAAAACCGCTTCGCCTCTGGTACCGACATGTAGTTTTCTGTAGACGTTCTTGAAGTGGGTACTGACGGTATGAGGCGACAGAAACAACTTCTCTGCGATTTCCTTGACCATGTATCCATGGGCAACCATCTTCAATAGTTCGCGCTCGCGACGAGTTAGTGAGCCGACATCTGCCGGCTCGACGGCCTGCTCGGCAGGTGTTTCAGCCGCTCGGTCAAGGCCTGCCCCGTTGGGAAAACTACTCAATAGATGACGCGCAATCGCCGGACTTATCGATGCAGCCCCCCTGGCAACATCAACCAGGCCATCAATCACTTCGGCCGTTTCTGACTGCCCTTTCAACAAATATCCGCTGGCACCGGCCCGAACAGCATCGAGAACGCTGCGGGAATCGCCAAAAGTAGATAACACCAGAGTTTCGGCGGACGGCGACTGGCGAGCGACAAATTGAATGACCTCAATTCCGGATTGATCAGGCAAACCGAGATCTACGAGTGCCAGGTCAAAGCCGACTTTCTGTATGCCATCAAATGCCTCTTGCGCCGTAGCTGCCCACAAAACAATTCTCGCGCGGCCATCGATCGAGCACTGATTCATGAGACGTTGCGCGGTCATCATGTCGTCCTCGACAAGAACTACGCGAATGGGATCAGCAATAGCTTGCACGATCGGCTCAAACGCTCCCATAAAAACACTCCTGGATTACCCCACGGTTGCTGGTGTCATCAGGCTACTGTTCAGCTTGAGTCACACCCAATACCGGGATCGCGGTATTCGCCAATCTGAATACCGCGTTGGCGGTATTGCTGGTCTAAACGTGCGGCTGGAGTATGCAAGACACAGCGGGCCACCAGGCCTGGTGTTGACCAAACCCATAAGAGAGCGGAGAAGAAGATGAATACCAGGTGGACTGCAGCCTTGATGCTTTTGGTAGCGCCTTATGCCAATGCAGAAGTCTTGATAACCGGTGGTTCAGAACAGCTTACCTCACTGACCAGCGGGGCCAATATTTCAAATACCGCGTCGAGCGATGGTGTTACCGCTACTCAGAACCTGGCCAGCAACTTTGGCTCGATCAACATCGGTGGCACCTCCCAGCAAACTATCAGCATTGACGGAGGTACTGTTGCCAACGAGGCAGCCGGCGGCGAAGCAATTCAAAATCTCGCAAGCAATGCTGACCATGTCACGATCGTGGGCAACTCCACTCAAGGGGTAACCGTCGATAGCGGGTCAACGGTCAGCAACCGTGCCAACAGTGACGGATCATGGGCCAGTCAGAATCTGGCGTCGAATTTCGGCACGATCTGGATAGGCGGCACCAGCATCCAACACGTCAGTGTCACCGGCTCCACAATCACCAACCTGGCGGCAGCCCCCGGGGCTTACGCCGCTCAGAACCTGGCGGCCAATTTCGGCAATGTCCGAATCAGCGGCAGCTCAAATCAACGCGTAATGCTGTCTTCATCCACTGTCATCAACCGTGCGCAAGGCTCGGGATCATCCGCACGGCAATCGATATCCAGTAATTCCAGTTGCAATGTTGACGCCAGTTGCGGGCTGAAGTATCGCGGCAATACCTACTAGGCATGCACCGGAGATCCCAATGAGATTCGCCTTGCTGATTACCCTGCTTGCCGCAATAGCCGGCACTGCCTCTGCGCAGGCCCCTGGCACCAACCCGATCGTTTTGTCCAAGTACCAGTTGCGCAGTCCGAACGGCCCCAGCATACCAAAGGGCCCGAACGGTCCTGCGGTCAGTGGCCGGGACGGCAATTACGGATCGCCAGGAGGTGACGCCAGAATGGCACGCTTTCACGCCAAGATCATGACGCTTGAACAGAATATTGCCGCCAATACGGCCGAAGGAGTAGCAACCAACTCAACTATCAATACTGTCTACGATGAAAAACGAAAACTCTGCGTCATGGATATCGGCAGCGCCACCAACGGCATGGAAGGCTTCAACAACTACGGGCCGGCAGGCCAGGCGGCCCAGCCCGTCTTGATTCGGGGCACCGTCCTCAATATCTGCAAATAACCCGCCGTCATGAAAAAGGAATTCCGTGTGAGCTCAAGCAAATCAACCCCGCGTTCAGCAAGCAAGCTCCTGACCGCACTAGCCGTGACCACAAGTGTCTCGGCCTGCGTCTCACCTGCTCTCGACATGCGACCGGCAGCCGGATTCTTTGAACACGCACCGACCGAGAACCGCCCGGTCACCCGGCCAGTAAGAGCCGTGACCAGTTTTTCAGAATCACTGGCCTGCATGGATCGGATTCTGGATGACTTGAACGTCGGCACTACGTTGATCACCAGCAAGAATATTGCCGACCCCACCTCGCGCGCCTCAGTAGCCACGAAAGAAATGGTCATCACGACACTGAGTCAGATGTCCCGGGTAAGCAATGCGTTTCGATATGTCGACTATGAAGTCGATATCGTCCGGCAGGATACCGTTCAGAACCTGACCGGCTTGTTGCTCAACGCCAACCAGATCCAATTGCAAAAACCGGCGCTATACATCTCCGGGGCGATTTCCTATGTTGACCAGGGAGTGCTGCGCAATGGCGAACAAGCCGGCTCCTCGGCCAGTCGCCTGGAGCTGGGTTATTCAGCCGACTGGAACGCTACCCTGATGGGGCTTGAGATGCATCTGGGTGATTTCCAGACCCGCACCCTGGTGCCCGGCATTGATTCGGCCAATGACATTGTCTTCGGATCGCGCGGTCAGGGCCTTGACGCCGCCGCCAGGATCTCCCGCTACGGCGTCCAGTTCAACCTGTCACGCTCGACCTCAATGGGAGCCGGCGCAGCCGTCCGAACACTGGTTGAGCTGGCGCTGATCGAAATCATTGGCAAGTGGGCGCGCGTGCCGTACTGGCAATGCCTGATGCTCGATAGAACCAATCCGGCCTTTGAACGGCAATTCAAAGACTGGTTTGACGCGCTCAATTCAATCGAACCTGGTACCCCGCTCGGAATCAGTTCGCCGAATAATCAAGTCATCTATACCAAACGCGCGCTGACCGCAGCGGGCTATTACGAAGGTGATCTGAACGGTGATCTGAACCCGGCGTTCAAAGTCGGTCTGGCACGTTTTCAAAGCGACCAGGGGTTGATCCCCTCCGGCGCACTGACCTTCGACACCTTTCAGAAACTCTTTCAAGACTACGTCAAAGTCGATGAAAACGGCACCTTGCAACAAGTAGGCTGGGACAAGATAGAACCAGTCACCCCCCCGCTACTGGTCGAACTCGAGCTGGCCAACCAGAAATTTGTTCCGGGTGAGTTTAACCCGAATGAACGCATCTATATGACCACCACCGTCAATCGCGAGGCCTACCTGTACTGCTTCTACCAGGACGTTAAAGGCCGGGTAAGCCGCTTGTTTCCAAACCCGTTCCAGCGCGCCACCGCCCTGCCCGGCAACCGGCGCCTGCGCATACCCGACTGGCTGGTTCTGAATCCCGGCTTCAGCCTGCGTGCGGGTGGTCCTGGTGTTGAACGAGCAAGCTGCTACGCGGCCGAAAAAGATATCTTTGACCAACTCCCGCCAATCGTTCAGAACACCGCTATCCTCCCAATGGCCGGTGTTGAGTCTATCGACGCGATCGACAGAGCCATGGTTGCCATTGGCGCCTCGACCGAAATTGCCGCCTCGTCGATCGCCTGGAAAATCAAACAACCACCCGCCAAGATAAGTCGAGCGCCGATCAAACAACTTAAACCGACATCGAGCGCACTCGCCAAAGCCAACCCGGGCGGGACTCCTGTGCTGAAAGTAAACAAACGCCCACAGCAATCCGGAAAAATCATCAATGCCTCACATCAAAGAGCGCCACAGGACTTTGTTGCACAGCGTGCCTTGTTGAAATTCCCTGACGCCCCGGCAGGTTTTTACCGGATCCATGAAGGGGAAAACCTGCAGGCGATTACGCTCAAAACGAATGTGCCGCTACAAGAACTTCAAAAACTGAATCAGATCGATGACCCGAATCTTCTGTATACCGGCCGACTGATTCGTCTTAGCCCGGCAAGCCAGCTACCGCAGCAAGACAAATCATCAACGGCAAAAGTAAAGACCAAGGTCGCCCCCGCAACATCACAAACGCCGGGTAAACCGGCTGTCCGTCCGCTTACCTTCCGTCAGGTCACGCAACCCAGCAAACAACCCGGGCATGAACCACAAATCGACCAAGAGTTTCTGAAACAAGTCGTTCAGAACGCGTTCGCCGGCTTAGTCCTCTGATGGCACAACGCAGCCTCCTGCAGCAATATCCCCTGGCTGCGTCGCTGCTCGGATCGGTTTTGAGTATTGGCGTTCTGTCCGGCGCAGTGATCATCGAACCGACGCCTCTGGATGCCACCAACCCACCCGGCGTCAACCAGGCATCCCAAACGCCACAAAGCCCCGCAAGAGCACCCGAACCCAGACCAGGTGTCAGTCAGCTATTACGCGACGACGCTGTAATGGACAAGAGAGTTCAGGAACTGATTCGTATAGCAGCCAATGAACTAGCCACGCCCCCAGCCAAAGACAAAAACAAGAGCAGCAAGAAAACCACCGGCAGCGCACTATTGACCCTCGGGTTACTGTATTTCCATGGCCTGCATGTTCAGGAAGACAAGGCCAGAGCTCAGGAACTGTTTATCCGCTCAAGATTGCTCAAAAACAATCTCGCCGCAATAGCATTGGCCTGGTGTTATCTGGACGGCTGTGGGCAAGCGCCTAACTTTGCCGCTTTTGAAAAATTACTGCCGGCGGTCAACCGGCGAAGCCGCCGCCGGGCGAACTACCTGCGCTATGAAAGTGCACTCAAACAATCTTCGCAAGAGCAAGGTTTGCCGGACGACGCCCGAAAATTCCTGCGGCAGGCGGCGGCAGCCAACGACCGCTTTGCCCTTAACGAAACAGGCCTGATTCAGGTGCAGGCCGGCAGACTGCCTGATGCGATTCAGTCATTTCTGCGCGCCGCCAGGAAAGGCAGTGACGTTGCGCAGCGAAATGCCGATCTTGCTCAGCGCACATTGCTTGACCGGTCTTCAGGTACTGGCAAGGCACCTGCCGGACGGGGCCAGATATCTGCCAATCAGCACAACAGTGCAGCGGCGTCCTTGTACCAGCAAGCTCGACAACTGCACCGTACCGCTACCGCATTGCCCGCCTACGCCACCGCAATCGACTTGTACCAGCAGGCGGCAGCGCTTGGCCACAAACCGGCAAAGCAAGTGCTTTCGCTGATATTGTCGCGCCCGACCCCGAGCGGCACGATAGACCCAGTCTGGATGAGACAAACCTCGCTGATACAACTACCCGATAGCGGCGCGTCTGCGATTGGTGTCAGCGAACAATTATTCGAACGTGAGCCGTCGCCGATTATTGATTTACTACCTGACTCTTTCGCAAACCCAACAACGGGGTAACCCATTGGTTCAAGCTAGTTTCGAAAATACCCGATCAGCGGGATGTGCCGAAAGACCCAACAGGAAGATCATTGTTTCAGGCCGAAAACGAAGCGGTCTGACCAACCAACAAAGCTTCACAACAAACGAGGAAAACAACATGAAAACCCAAATTATGATTGGCGCACTGGCGCTGGCAGTTTCGCAAATGGCAACCGCCGCAGGTCCTGGCCACGGTGGCGGTCATCACCAGGCCGGTGTTGAAATTACCGGCAACTCCACCCAGGATACAAGCGCCGGCGCCTCACTCATCTACAACCACTCTTTTGGCGACAGAACCGAAGCCACGCAAAGCATTTCATCAAACGTTAGCGAAATTAACATTGGCGGCACGTCGGTTCAAAACTCACTGCTTCTTGGTGCCAGCGTTGCAAACGTTTCAGTTGGTGGTGACGCTGTCCAGAACATTTCAAGCAACGCGGACAAAGTCGACGTCAAGAACGGCGCTACTTCCACTCAAACCACGAATATTCTCTTCTCCGGAGTTGAGAACATTGCGAAAGGCGAAGATTCGTACGCAACTCAGAACATGTCTAGCAATTTTGGCAATGTTGAGATCGGCCGCATAAGCAATCAGACAACCAACCTTTTGCCCGGCTCTTCGGTTAAAAACGAGTCAATCGGTAGTCTTTCGTTCGCCGCCCAGAATCTGTCGACCAATTTCGGCAAAGTGACTATCGATGGCGTCAGCAATCAAACGACGACTGCCACGTTCAGCAATGTTGTCAACCTGGCAACGGGGTACAAATCCGCTGCACGGCAGTCATTGTCAACCAACAGCTCGTGCCAGGTTGATCAGACCTGTACCGGCCTGCGGTATCGCGGACACTAATCCAGTCTAGTCGACCCGGGATTTATGCGGGTTGCGCTAAAAAGAGGGGCTGACAGATCGTCAGCCCCTCTTTGCTATGGGTTATTCTTGAATGGTCAAGCCTGCGAGTACTCGGAACGGTTAGATAACCTTCTGTCCGCGCAACTTCTCGATCTCCTGAGCGTCCAACCCCAACACCTCACCCAACACCGCTTCAGTATGCTCTCCCAGCAACGGGGGTGCATGCCGGTATTGAACCGGCGTCTCGGACAGGCGAATCGGACTGGCCAGCAAGGTCACCGGCTTATCGCCAAGCGCCGGATGCGGCAGCTCCACCGTCATACCGCGCGCCTTCACCTGCTCATCCTCAAAAACTTGTTGCAGGTTGTTGATCGGCCCGCAGGAAATTGACTGCGACTCGAGTTCTGCCAGCCAATGAGCAGACGGCCTGGCCGACAAGACCGGGTTCAATTCGGCAACCAGCTCCGCGCGGTGTGCCAGACGGTCAGCATTCAAGGTGAACCGCGCGTCTTCAAGCAGATCTGGCCGTTCGATCACGCCGCAAAATCGCTGCCATTGTTGTTCATTACCGCAGGCAATAATGATATTGCCATCGGCGGTCGGAAACACCTGGTAAGGCGTTATGTTCGGGTGTTCGTTGCCCAGCCGCTTGGGCACTTTGCCGCTGCTCAGGTAATTCAGCCCCTGGTTGGCCATAGTCGCGACTGTGGTGTCGAGCATCCCGATATCAACCGCCTGTCCAAGTCCGGTAATTTCGCGTTTTCTAAGCGCCGCGCAGATTGAAACCGAGGCGTACATACCTGCCATCAGGTCGGAGATGGAAACGCCGCATTTTTGTGGTTCGCCGTCCGGCTCGCCGGTCACGGACATCATGCCGCCCATTGCCTGGATCAGGACGTCATAGCCGGGCCGGGCCGCGTATGGTCCGGTATGGCCGAACCCGGTTATCGAGCAATAAACGAGTTTCGGGAAACGTTCTTTCAGACTTTCATAGTCGAGGCCGTATTTTTTCAGACCTCCAAATTTGAAATTTTCGACCAGAACGTCAGAGTTTTCCAGGAGTGACAGAATCAACTCCTGCCCGGCTGGTTTGCGCATATCAACCGTGATGGATCGCTTGTTCCGGTTGGCACACTGGAAGTAGGCAGACTCGGCGGTCAGCTCGCCCTGGTCATCAGTCAGAAACGGAGGGCCCCACTGGCGGGTGTCATCCCCGGCGCCGGGCATTTCAATTTTGATCACATCGGCACCCAGATCCCCCAGTATCTGAGTGCAACTTGGCCCGGCCAGGATGCGGGTTAAATCGACGACACGGATGCCCTCAAGTGCTGACATGGTTTCGGTTCTCCTGGGATTGATAAGCTTGCTTATTCAGATGCCTGCGAAGCACTGGACGGGGATTCGATTGAACTGGCTTTTTTCTTCAATGCATTCTTATTGGCTTCGTCAAGCAAAGCGCGTACGGCTTTACTAGTATGGACTTCGCCTTTTGAAACATAAGCCTGATGCCGATTCCCAACTTCAGTCAGGTCATACCGGTAATTGACCATGATCGAGGCAGACTGGGCAATCCCTTTAGGGGAAAGATCTGCGCCGAAGATGATCCGGTCCAGCGACGCCCCGTTGCCAAGATGGAAACGGGCCACCGGATCAACCGGCAGGCCATTGAGCCGTTTGGCCTGACAAAAATACTGCGCGACGGTTCCGAGCATGGCTTTCTGGGTTGCGCTATCCGGCGCCAGCAGTTGTTCTTTGGACACCTTGTCGATCAAGACCAGGACATCGCGGTCAACACCCGGGCCTTGAATGCTGGTCGAGTTCAACTCTGACTGCACCCAGCCGCTGAGCCCGGGAACCGGCGAAAGCGTCATGAAGTGTTTGAGTTGCGGCAACTCTTCGGCCAGGTCCTGGGCAACCTGTTTGATCAGAAAATTGCCAAAAGACACGCCTTTCAAACCGTTCTGACAATTTGATATTGAGTAAAATATAGCGGTATCAGTCTTGTCGGGATCGATCGGCTCGCGATCGTTGGCCAGCACCTGCTCGATTGAATCGGGCTTGCCTTTCAGCAGGGCTACTTCCACGAAGATCAGCGGCTCGTCGGGCATCGCCGGATGAAAAAATGCGAAACAGCGCCGGTCGGCCGGTTGCAGGCGACGCCGTAGATCATCCCAGTCGTGAATCGCATGCACGGCCTCGTAGGCGATAATTTTCTCAAGCAGGCTGGCCGGTGACTGCCAGTCGATGTGCCGCATGACCAGAAAGCCGCGATTAAACCAGGAAGCAAACAAATGCTGAAAGTCCTGATCGGCGCGTGCCAACTCCGGCCGACTGGCGATCGCAGCCAGCAGCTTTTCACGCATCTGAACCAGCCGGTGGGTGGCGCCGGGCGCGCTGTTCAGGCGGCGGAGCAACTCCTGGCGACGAGGCTCGGCAACCGTACGCAGACGCTTGAAAGAAGCAATACTCGGTTGTTCACCGTAGTTGGTGGCGGCTTCCACCACTTGCGCGGCATCAATATCGAATTCATTCGTGAACAACTCAAAGAAAGCAATCTGCTCAGCGTCGTCCAGCGATTCGAATCGCTCAAGCGCGGTGCAGGCGAGAACCTGTCCGGATACTTCGCCACGCTCGGACAACAAAGCCTCGCAGATTTCTGAAAGACTGCGTGAGTCGGCCCGCCCTGCCCCTGGTTCAGTCGAACGTTCAAACAAGCTGTTGAGCAAGTCCTGAAAGTAACTGACGCCCATCATACGGCAGGCCCCATGACCGCGTCTGGCAAGCCGGTTGCCAATGACGGGAACAGACACAGCAGCACAATGGCCAACACCATGCAGGCAACAAACGGCAACGAGCCCCACAAGATGGTCTTGAGCGAGATGTCCGGCGCAATGCCGTTTATGACATACAGGTTCAATCCGACCGGTGGCGTAATCAAACCAATCTCCATGTTGATCGTCAGGACGACAGCAAACCAGTAGGGGTCAAAACCGGCCGAGGTGACAATTGGCAGCAGGATTGGCGCAGCCATCAGGATGACGGCGACTGGTGGCAGAAAGAAACCGGCGATCAGCAAAAATACATTGATCGCCCCCATCAACACCCAGCGATTGACATCCAGCGTGCCGATCCATTCGGCAATCGACTGGGTAATGTAAAGACTCGAGAGCATGTAGGAAAACACACCGGCAGCGGCAATGATGAACAGAATCATCACACTTTCACGCGTCGAGTCCCGCAAGACGACCCAGATCGCCGCCGGGCTCCAGAGTCGGTAAATCAGGATTGCCAACACGATGCACAACAACGCCCCGACTGCGGCAGTCTCCGAGGGCGTCGCAAGGCCCCCGTACATGGCATACAGAACGCCGGCAATAATCACCAGGAAGGGCACGACTCTCGGCAGAATCTCAAACTTCTGGCGCCAGGTGTACTCACGCTTGGACAACGCCTGCTCGGTGCCGCTGCGCGCGGTATCAAAGATCGACCAGGCCATGAACAACAACACCAATACCAAACCGGGCACGACACCCGCCAGAAACAAGCGGCCAATCGATGTCTCGGTTGCGATGCCGTAGACGATCATCGTGACCGATGGCGGTATCAGAATGCCCAGCGTGCCACCGGCGGCAATTGACCCGGCAGCAACGCCGTCCGGGTAGCCGCGCCGACGCATCTCGGGGATCCCCATCTTGCCAATGGCAGCGCAAGTCGCCGGAGACGAACCAGACATCGCAGCGAACAGAGCGCAGGCGCCCAGGTTGGAGATCACCAGGCCGCCGGGCACACGCGTCAGCCAGCGCTCCAGGCTCTCGTAGAGATCTGCTCCCGCGCGAGTCGAGGCGATTGCCGCTCCCATGATGATGAACATGGGTATCGACAGAAGCGCGAAACTGTCGAGCTTGCCGAAGAAGATCTCCGGCAATAGTTCGAGCGACCGGATACCGTCAAAAATCAACAGGAATCCGGCCGAGACGATCAGTAAGCCGGTCGCAACCGACACGCCGGAGAACAACACGGCAATGGTGACAACGGCCAAAATGGCGCCTAAGAACAAAGGATCCACTATGACTTCTCCGCCAGTCCGAACGGCAGATCAACGCCGCGAATCACCGCTACCAGGTCGGCTACCACTTGCAACAGGAACAAACCGAATCCGACCGGCATCGCGAGATAGGGAATCCAGAGTGGCGCGGCCCAGACAGTATCCGATGTCCAGCCACGATCCCAGGCTACCCACCACATTTCAACGCTGTAGAAGACCATCACTGAAATGATCACAATCGTTGCGACCAGTGTCAGCAAAGCCAGTGACCGGCGAGCCCGCGTACCAAGCCAGATAGGCAGCAAATCGACATTGACATGACCGCGCAATTTCTGCACATACGGCAGGCCGATCAGGGTCGCTCCGATCATCAGGTAAATCACCATTTCAGTCTGCCAGATTGTTGATTCGTTCAGGACAGAACGAACGATAATCATCTGGCAGGTAATCAAGACCGAGGCAACAATCATCAACGCAGCGGCCAGCCCGCAAAAACCAGACAGCGCGTCTACCACGCGCAAGAATAGACCGCGCTCAGGTCGCGCTTGAGTACCGCCATCCGCAGATTGCCGGCTCGACATGTTCAACTCCCAGGGTGATCAAAAAGTGAAAACCGATGCCCGGGCAAAGCCGGACATCGGTCTTTCGCCAGTACAACCAGGCGTTTACTCGACGCTAAGCGCCATATCCAGCAGCTTTTCGCCGCCTTTGACTTTACTCAGGAACTGCTTGTAAGAAGAGCCTTTGGCCAGATCACGCCACTGCTCAAACTCCGCAGGCGTCATGTTCTTGATTTCGACGCCGGCTTTTTTGAACGTCTCGACCGAAGCGGCATCCTCCTTCTTGGCCTCTGCCAGGTAGAATGCCTCGGCCTTTTTGGCGCCGGCATCAAGTGCCGCTTTCTGCTTGTCGTTCAATCCGTCATAGGTTGCCTTGTTCATCAGCAGCGGCTGATACATGAACCAGAGCGCAACATCACCAGCCGGCGTGTAGCACTTCACCTGCTCGTAAATACGGTAAGAAACGAATGAGGATGACGAGGTATTGGCCGCCTGCAGTACGCCGGTTTGCATGGCGTTGTAGATTTCCGATGAAGCCATCGACGCAATCGAGGCGCCAGCTGCGGACAACATCTGCTCAAACGCCTTGCCTGCGGCACGAGTCTGCAAGCCTTTGATGTCGGCGGGCGAGGTAACGCACTTGTCTTTGCCAACAAACCCGCCAGCCAGGTATCCGTGCACCAGAACCTTGACATCGTCCTTGGCCATGATTTTCTGAATTTCACCCATGAACGGAGACTGGTTGAGACGCGCGGCATGGTCATGGTTTTTGACCAGGCCCGGCATCAGGGTCAGGTTGTATTCCGGTCGCTGTCCGCCAGCATAAGACAACGGGAAAATGGTCATGTCGAGTTGTCCGCGCGACAGCGGCTTATATTGCTCGCGCGGCTTGAACAAAGACTTCGAGGGGAAGATCTTGATTGACAAGTCCACGTTGGCTGCCGCGACTTCATCGGCAACGATCTGAGCAACTTTGTGGCGCACATCTTTGGTTGACCACTGATGAGACAGGCGCAACTCAGCGGCCTGGGCGGCCATCGACCCGACCCCGAGAATCGTCGCGACGAGCGAAATTGTCGTGAATTTCAGTTTCATTAAGTCTCCTTGGTTATAGACCCGCCGGCCTGAACAGGCCGTCCGGTACGGTTTGCGTGCCAAATTATAAGAGAATCGACGAGAAATAGGCTCCAGTTCTTTCCCTAAGCTCGGCTTTGTCGAAGAAATCGACAGCAAAAGCTGGGCAGACGCGCAAGTCTGTTTGCGTCGGATTTCCGACTCCCCCCGTTCAGAGCCAGATCTGGCGGGCTAGCGCACGACCGGAACACCTTAGACGGTCATCGACGAACCCGACCTTGTGAGTCGTTTGACCTGACAACTAGCCCATTTTGTTTCATCCATCGGTTTACTTGCTAAGCAGTAAGCGCAACGTTTAATGTGCATGCACAACGGCTGACAAGACCTGCTTGGCCCTCAAAAAACGGAGAATTGGGAAATGGAACAACCTTGCGCAATTGAGCCGGTCAGCTTCGCCGCTGAACCCAAAAGAATCCTGATTGTTGACGATCACCCGATGGTGCGTGATTCATTGCACGCTCTGCTCGAAAGCCTCGAATCAACCATCGTGACGGACCTGGCACTCAACATGAAACAGATGACAGAACGGCTGCAGACCGGTCCTGCCTATCAATACGCCGTTATTGACCTAAGCCTGCCCGACGGCAACGGTATCGAGATCATCAAAGCTGCGCAGGCCAGCCAGCCAGACATCCCGCTAATTGTATTCTCCGGGCGGATCGAACAAGACCTGATTTTACGTTGTCTAAGCATGGGCGTCGTCGGCTATGTACCCAAAACCCATTACAACGACTTGATCACCCAGGCGTTCAGAATGATCCTGAGCGGCCAGGTTTACATCCCAAGACAGGCTGTCACCGAACGGCAGCAAGTTCATTACAGTGCGATGCGCCCTATCCGCCAAGCAACATCAGATCCACGGCAGCTCTGTCTTACCGAGCGCCAGATAGACGTGCTTGATTTGATCCTCCAGGGAATGCCCAACAAACTCATCTGCCGGCAACTGCAACTCGCTGAAGGCACCGTCAAAGTGCATGTCAGCGCAGTGCTGCGCGCACTCGGCGTGCGCAATCGAACCCAGGCCGTCATCGCTGCCGGGAAAATGGGCTTACGGGTCAACCGTGCCGGCCCGTCAAACGCCGCAATGTCCAGACATGCCCATACCAACAGCATGTAAGCCAACCAGCAGCCGCTTACCCGGTTGTTACCTTGGCAACGACCTGGCCTTCCTCCACCTCTTGCCCGGCCTCGACCAAAATCTCCGCCACAATCGAATCCGCCTCCAACTCAACCGGTATTTCCATCTTCATTGACTCAACCGTGACCACGCTATCGCCGGCAGAAACCGCATCACCCGGCTTCGCATCGATTGTCCAGATGGTGCCGGCGACTTCAGTTGTAATCTCTTTTTGCATCGTTTTACTGTCTCATGTGGTTGTTTGGCGGCTCAAACCAGTTTCTTGCCCGAGCGGTGCCCAGGCCAGTTCGGTGGCATACAAGCATCAAATTATGTTGCAGCGCATCAAATCGTGCTGATTGAGGGTATGCTGGAGTTTTACACAACTGAGTAAGCGATGCCGAAACATGCAAGTCATACCGCTGACGGGCCTTGGCAGACTCTGGCCTCCGACTCCGCCTCAGTCATTACAACACGCCTGGCTCAACTCCCCTGGCAGTGGTTTTATGCTCCCCAGCAAGCTCACAATGAAACCCGGTTGATGTTTTCCGAGAAGCAGGCCGCGCTGCTTGAGACCCAATGGGTCCTGGTGCAGTCGCCCTGGCGGTTCTGGCTGGATGCGTGGAGTAGCGATCTGGCGATCAACCCGAAAAAAGCCTTGCACAAAGCAACTTCCAAGGCGCATTGGCGGCTCAGCGCCCCGTCGCGAAAGCGAGTCAGGGCAAATCAGAGACGTCTGACAGCCGGTACTTGAAGGCAAGGACCGCCAATTTTTTCAGGAGCCGTGAATCATTTCACGGATGCGTTTGTCGTTTCTCTCGAGGGCCAGTTTGCCTGACCAGAACACCCCGAAAACAGTAAATCCGATAAACGCGTAAACCCACTTCCCGCCCAGTAAACCGGCGACGCCGATAATCAGTCCGGCGATCGCGCCGAGCAGCAGCAATGCCGCCAGGATGATGAACAACAGCATTTTGGGTTTGAAAAACATACCGTAATGATGACACAGGTCTTGTGGTCATCAAGGCCAGCGGGCGACATACCAGTTTTTGATGAAGTCAGCTCATTTCCCGGCGAGCGAGGCGAAAACACCGGACATCGAAGCCGGTATTCAGTCAATTAACAGTGTGAAACTTCTGCATCATTGTCACACCTTCCCTGGAAACTGCTTGCCCGCCAGGCCGGTTTCCAGGAACTCAGAGCGTGTTGCGCTGTTGGCCGGCTCGAGAGAAGGCGACGATCAGCAATTTGCTGAAGATTCGATTTTATTGGGTTCTTTACCGGGAAGGTTTCACCATGCTGGACGAGCCAGTGATGTTCAACGAGTCAACCATCAGTCGCGATCGAGATCAGTTTCTGCGCGAGCTGATTCATGAACTCGCCGGCGTTCTTGAAGAGACCGTCGGGCTGGATGAAGCGGAAGGATTCGTCGCAATGGTGGGCAACCGTATCGGCGAGCAGATGGATATGGAATATCGATCCGCTAGCAATGCAACAGTGATGAGTGTCGAGCAACTCGCTGCGGCTCTGGTTGACCTCAAAAGGCGAATTCAGGGTGGCTTCTCGATTGAACATCTCGACCAGACCCGGATCACTCTGGTCAATACCCGGTGTCCGTTCGAACGACATATCGAAGGCCGAACCTCGCTATGCATGATGACCTCGAATGTGTTTGGACGCATTGCTGCGAACAACACCGGCTATGCTCGCGTGAACCTGTTGCAAACCATTGCCAAAGGGGATTCACGGTGCCGGGTTGTGATTGACTTCGACGAAGGACCGGACGGGCGAGAATACTTTGGACAGTAGCGCGACCCATGAACCGGCGGCGCAGCCGCTGTATCAGGCAGCGTTCGAAGATCTGCCCAAGCCGGCTCTTATCGTGAACCGGCAATGCACTATTGTCGCACTTAACAAAGTAGCCCGAAGAAAACTGGGACAGTTGATAGGAGCCGAGAGCCGGCCCCCGTGCGAACCAGACGCGATTCGCGCAACCCCGCCAAGCAAGCTGAGCGATTATTTCTTAGGAAGTGACGAACAGTTTCGCAAGCAAATGATCGTCGCAGTCAGCGGCGGAAAACTCACTCTGAATCCCCGACAAGCACCTGCAAACAGACAACACTTTCTAATCTCACCACTAAGACACGGCGCCAGAAAGCTGGAGCAATTTCTGCTGATACACGACGAAGTCAAACACGTCAGCAAGGTGTTCGGCCATCTCAAACAGCAACTCCTGGAGTCGAATCACCTTTCAGCGGCCAATCGCCGCGAAAAAGAACGCCTGCAGAGGAGTTTTGAGCTACTGGAACAGTTCAACTCAGTTGCCGTTCACGATATAAAAGCCCCGCTGCGAAATATCTCCTCGTTGCTGGGTTTCATACAGGAAGATTTCGCCGACAAACTTCCGGATCAGGGCCGGCACCATCTCAGCAGAGCCCGCCGGGCAGCGGATCGACTGAGCATGCTGGTCACCAGTCTGCTTCATCACGCCAAGTCGGGTTCAGCCACAATCGAAAAGACGTCACTTGACCTTGGCGGTTTGATTGAAGACATCAGCGACTCCCTGGACCCCAGCCTGAAAACAGCCGGCGCAAGAATCTCAATCGAAACGCCTCTGGCTGCCGTAAATGGAGATGTTGTCCTGGTTCGTCAGTTACTTGAGAACCTCATCAACAATGCGATCAAGTATCGATCGACCGCGCGAACGCTGGAAATTGTAATCAGCGGGAGCGCCAACGGCCTGACCATTCAGGACAACGGCATTGGCTTTGACAATCAATACAATGAACAGATATTCGAGCCGTTTAAACGCCTTCACGCCGCCGAAGATATTGAAGGCTCCGGGCTTGGCCTGGCGACCTGCCGCCAGATCTGCCTGCGTCATAACTGGACGTTAAGCGCCCAGGGGCTGCCCGATAAGGGCGCCCGGTTTACTATTCAGTTTGATTGAGCCAGTTTGATTGAGCCAGGAAAAGTGCCGGAAGGCGGCGCCTGGTGAGTCGCTTGGCTCATGCTTGCTCCAGCCTTGTTGCTGAGCGTCGCTGAGCGATATTTTGCTACACCGCTGTGCCACAGAAAAAATGGCGTCCCGTAGGGGATTCGAACCCCTGTACCCACCGTGAAAGGGTGGTGTCCTAGGCCTCTAGACGAACGGGACCTGTCTTGCAAACTACTTGTCGCTCAATTGCTTACTTGTCGCTCAATTGCTTAGATCAACCATTTAGATCAACCTCTTCAACCTAAGCGCCGCCATTCTAAACGAAGTTTTGGCCGAAGGTTTGGCGATTTCTTGGTGGAGGTAAGCGGGATCGAACCGCTGACCTCTTGCATGCCATGCAAGCGCTCTCCCAGCTGAGCTATACCCCCAAGCAAGCCCACAAGTATAAAACGTGTTTTCGCTGGTGTAAAGTTGGGTCTTTTCCAAAGAGCCACAAAATGACTGCCGCCCTCCTCGACGGTGCCGCATTGGCACAAGAAATTCGCAACGAGTGCGCTGAAAGCGTGAAATTCCTCGCCGGAAAAGGCGTCACCCCCGGCCTGGCTGTGGTTCTGGTCGGTGAGTCGCCAGCTTCTGCCGTCTACGTCCGTCACAAGATCACCGACTGCGAACAAGTTGGTATCCGATCGGTTTTGCACCGGCTGCCGACCGACACCACCGAGGCCGATCTCCTGGATCTGGTCCGCCAGCTTAACCAGGACTCAGGCATTCATGGCGTGCTGATGCAATTACCCTTGCCGGACCAGATTAGCGAGCGGCGGGTTATTGAGACCATCGCCCCGGAGAAAGACGTCGACGGCTTCCATGTCAGCAATGCCGGTGCCTTGATGACCGGACAGCCGGGTTTTGCCCCCTGTACGCCCTTTGGCGTGATGAAAATGCTCGAAAAAGCAGGTGTGTCACCTGCCGGAAAACATGCGGTAATCGTGGGCCGAAGCAACATCGTCGGCAAGCCGCAGGCAATGCTGCTCTTGCAAGCTGATGCCACCGTCACCATCTGTCATAGCAAAACCGCTGATCTGGCGATGCAGACCCGGCAGGCAGATATTCTGATTGCCGCCGTTGGCAAAGTCGACATGATCACGGCCGACATGGTCAAACCGGGTGCAACCGTGATTGATGTTGGCATGAATCGAAATGCCGCCGGAAAACTATGTGGTGATGTTGCGTTCGAGTCGGTTCGCGAGGTAGCCGGCTGTCTTACCCCGGTGCCTGGCGGCGTCGGGCCTATGACCCGGGCAATGTTATTGGTCAATACGCTGACAGCCGCCAGGAACAGCCTTGCGATCTGAGTCGGTCTAATCATTCGCTACTCGTATCTAAAACAGGACTACGCTATGAATCAGCCTACCGCCACAACAGCGAACCCCTTGCTGGATTTTTCCGACCTGCCGCGCTTTGGCGACTTCAAGGCCGAGCATATCGACGGCGCACTAGACCTGCTGCTGGTCAAGGCAAGATCCGCGCTGGAAGCTGCGGTCGATTCGGGCACGGCTCCGACCTGGGACAATGTCGTCAAGCCGCTTGAACGGGCAACCGAACAGCTTGGCCGGGCGTGGGGCATCGTTGGCCATCTGAGCAGCGTGGACGATTCGCCTGAACTGCGCGAGGCGCACAATAAGAACCTTCAGCGAGTTACTCAGTTCTGGACGGAACTGGGTCAGAACACGGCCTTGTTCGAGCGCTATAAGGCGCTCAGGGCGGCACCAGGGTTTGACCAACTGAGTGCCGCCCGCCAGCGAATTATCGACAATGCATTGCGCGACTTCCGGCTGGGCGGTGCTGAACTGCAATCTCCCAGCCGGGAAAGATACGCGCAGATCCGGGAACGCAGCGCTGCGCTGGCACAGAAATTTTCGGAAAACGTACTCGACGCCACCAATGCGTTTGAGTGTTTGGTGACGGATGTCAAAGATCTGGCCGGCCTACCCGCGGATGCCATCACGGCGGCGCAACAAGACGCCGAGAAAAACCAGCAGCAGGGCTATCGGTTTACGTTGCAATTTCCCTCGTATTTTCCAATCATGCAATACGGCGAGAACCGCTCTCTGCGTGAGAAGATGTATCGGGCATTTGCAACCCGCGCGTCGCTGGAAGCCTCTGCCCCCGCCGACAGCAAGGCCCGGCAAGCGTTGGACAACACACCAACCATTGATGAGACCTTGCAACTTCGCGCCGAAGAATCCCAATTGCTCGGCTATCAGAATTTTGCGCAAGTGTCCCTGGTTCCCAAAATGGCGGATACACCGGACGAGGTTGTCACGTTTCTTCGGGATCTGGCTGGCCGCGCCCGCCCGTTCGCCCAGCGCGATCTGGAAGAACTACAGCAGTTCGCAGCGACAGAGCTTGATTTGCCCGAGCTACAGGCATGGGATATGACGTTCGCAGCCGAAAAACTACGCGAAAAACGCTATGCCTTCTCTGACCAGGAAGTCAAAAAGTATTTTCAGCTTCCGCGAGTTCTGAGCGGACTTTTCCAGCAAATTGAAAAACTGTTTACGGTCAGCATCAAGCCCGATACTGCCTCCACCTGGCATGACAGCGTCAAGTTTTTCCGCATTGAGCGCGATGGGCTTTTGCTCGGGCAGTTCTATCTGGATTTATTCGCCCGTGAATCCAAACGCCCGGGTGCGTGGATGGATGGCGCCCGATCGCGAGCAAAACAGCCGGCAGGTGTACAAACCCCTGTCGCCTACCTTGTGTGCAATTTTCAACCGCCGGTCGGCGAGCAACCGGCCCTGCTGACCCATAGCGATGTCACGACCCTCTTTCATGAATTCGGCCACGGCTTGCATCACTTGCTTACCCAGGTGGACGAAATGGCGGTGGCAGGAATATCGGGGGTTGAATGGGATGCGGTCGAATTGCCGAGCCAGTTCATGGAGAATTTTTGCTGGGAATGGCCAATCATCGAATCAATGACAGCCCATGTCGAGACTGGCGACTCATTGCCCCGCGAACTCTTTGACAAGATGGTCGCGGCACGAAACTTTCAGGCCGGGCTGCAGACACTGCGACAGATTGAGTTCGCCTTGTTTGACATGTTGATTCATCTGCAGTCGTCCCATCAACCTGATAGCCAGTCTGTGCAGCAAATCCTGGACTCGGTCAGGCGGGAAGTTGCCATTGTGAAACCGCCGTCTTTCAACCGGTTTCAGAATGGTTTCTCCCATATATTTGCCGGCGGCTATAGCGCCGGTTACTACAGCTACAAGTGGGCTGAGGTCTTGTCCGCCGACGCTTATGCAGCGTTTGAGGAAGCCTCGGAGCAAGCTGAGCCGCTGGAGGCCCTGGCCGCAACCGGCCGGAAGTTCCTGGATGAAATCCTCTCCGTAGGCGGTAGCCGACCGGCTATCGCCTCATTCCGGGCGTTCAGGGGGAGAGAGCCTCAACTTGACGCCTTGCTTCGCCATAATGGGATGTATGAAAATTCCTTATCGGAGCCCCCGCATGGCTAAGTGCTCGGCACTGCTATTAAGTCTGATCTGCACCGCCCTGATGGCTAGCGCAGCTCATGCTCAGTTCAAATGGATCGACGCCAACGGCCGGATCGGATATGGCGACCGCTTACCCGATCATAAGGTCAAGGTATTAAAGAGCCCGGTCGGCCGAACCGTTCAGGCCGCCGCCAGTTCAAATGACACCTCGGTCAGTGACCTGCCATTTGAATTGCGCAATGTGACGCGACGGGCTCCGGTGGTCCTTTATACCTCTCGAGTCTGCGATCCGTGCGATCTGGCGCGTCAGCACCTGGTCAAGCGCGGTATTCCGTTCTCCGAAAAACAGGTTAACTCCGCTCGTGATGTTGCCGCTTTCAGAGATCTCGGATTCCCAACCGATAGCGGCCTGCCGGTCGTCACGTCCGGTGAAACCCGCCAAATCGGTTATCACGGGGCGCGTTGGGACGACATGCTGAGCAAATCAGGTTATCCACGCAAATCCCTGATGCCTTCAAACTATTCTGGCCCGACGGCACAACCACTCGCCGCTGCCAGTCAGTCGATCGCTGCGGAAACCGAGGGTTTCGAGCCGCGCGCCAGCGTGCTGAGCCGCCAGCGCAACGCGCCGTCAGCGCGCAAGATTCAAGAGGCCAGATTACGGTTCTGAACTTCGCCGGACTCTTAACAATAAATAGCAGCCCGCAACGAGCTGCTATTTTTTTGCCTGTTGGCCGGTGATATCCTTGCGGCATGAAAATAGCAACATGGAATGTCAATTCGCTTCGCGTCAGGCTGGATCATCTCTTGCAGTGGTTGCAGGACAATCCGGTCGATGTCCTGGGCTTGCAGGAAACCAAGCTGGTCGATGCAAAATTTCCGGTCGAAGCCATAGAGCAAGCCGGGTATCACGTCGTTTTTTCGGGGCAACCCACTTATAACGGCGTCGCACTGTTATGCCGGCAAGACACGGTTGGCGAACCGACCCAGGTAACCGTGGGTAATCCGCTTTTCGATGATCAGCAACAGCGGCTGATTACAGCCACCTGTAATGGCATCAGAATTACCTGCGCGTATGTTCCCAATGGGCAGGCCGTTGACTCCGAAAAATACGAATACAAGCTGCGCTGGCTGGACTCACTGACCCAATGGCTTGATCAGGGCGCCGGTGATCCGGGAAAACCGAAGATCTTGCTGGGTGACTTCAACATTGCCCCGGATGATCGCGACGTCCACGACGCCAACTTCTGGACCGACAAGATACTGTGCTCTGCCCCTGAGCGAGAGCGGTATCAAAACCTGCTGAATCTTGGCCTGATCGATTCATTCAGGCTGTTCGAGCAGGAAGAGCGCAGCTTCAGCTGGTGGGACTACCGCCAACAAGGCTTCAGACGCAACGCGGGACTGCGCATTGATCTGGTTCTGGTCGACCAGCGGCTCCGTGACAAAGTCCTGGCAAGCGACATCGACAAGACGCCCCGCCGGCTTGAAAAACCGTCAGATCATGCGCCGGCAATCTGCACGCTGGCGCCCTGCTCTGACCGGTCTCAGTCAGCCAGCTTGAGCTCCTGAACCTTACGGGTAATCGTGTTGCGCCCCAGCCCAAGCAAGCGGGCTGCGTCAATCCGGCGCCCTTTGGTATGGCGTAGCGTAATACTGAGCACGGTAGACTCAAATTCGCGGGTCAGCTCTCGCATAATATCGCCAACGCCCTCAGAATGTGGATCGTTGTCGAGTTGCGCCAGACGCTGCACAACGGTATTACCGAGCAGGCTAACCCAGTCGTGCCCTGCGGACACAGAAAGCCCCGGAGCGCCCGCTCCGGGCTGGAAGGCATTCGTGCCAGCAGGCCCTGCACCGCCATTGCTTAGCGAATTTCCGAAATTTTCAACACTTTCGCCAGTCCCGTTCACGACAGGACTTCGGCCAACCGAATTGGGGGCCGGCGAGTGAATCGAGCCATGCGACTGGCCCAGGCCCGGCACCACCTCGGCGGCGCGCTGCGCCAGAGCCGCGGATGACACTGGGCTGGCCGGCAGCTCAGATGCGGCCAGCGGCGTGGCCGCATCGGCCGGCAAGCGGGCAGACAAAAGTTCGGGCGGCAAGTCACTGAGTCCGACTTCCTGGGTCGGCGCCATCACGGTGATCCAGCGGCACGCGTTTTCGAGCTGACGCACGTTGCCGGGCCAGTCAAGCTGGCTGAGACGGTCACTCGCCTCGCTAGTCAGACGCTTAGGCGTCGTGCCCATTTCCGCGGCTGCCTCAGCCAGGAAATGACTGGCCAGCAGAGGAATATCTTCGCGCCGCTCACGTAGCGAAGGCAGCCGAATCCGGATTACGTTAAGCCGGTGATAGAGATCTTCTCGAAACAGCCCGGCTTTTACCCGCTCTTCAAGTGCCTGGTGTGTCGCCGCAATCACGCGGACATTGGCACGGATGGACTGCGTGCCACCGACGCGCGAATATTCGCCATCGGATAAGACCCGCAATAACCGGGTCTGCAAATCTGCGGGCATGTCGCCGATTTCGTCGAGAAACAGCGTACCGCCCTCGGCTTGCTCAAACCGACCACGGCGCTGTTGCTGCGCGCCGGTAAACGCCCCTCGCTCGTGGCCGAATAATTCGGACTCCAGCAGCTCATGCGGGATTGCCGCTGTATTCAGCGCCACAAACGGTTTGTCGGAGCGGACACTATGCGTATGGAGTGCCTTGGCCACCAGTTCTTTACCACTGCCGGATTCACCGGTAATCAAGACGGTAACCGGCGATTGAGACAAGCGCCCAATGGCTCGAAACACTTCCTGCATGGCAGGCGCTTGACCAAGAATACCCATCCCGCCCACGGCCGGCACTTCGGACTCTTCGCCGCGGCCACCCTCTTCGACAGCCCGGCGGATCAAGTCAACCGCGTTCGACAAGTCGAACGGCTTGGCAAGATACTCGAACGCACCGTTCTGAAAAGCGGACACTGCGCTTTCCAGATCGGAAAAGGCGGTCATGATGATAACCGGCAGCGTGGGGTGAGACTGCTTGACCTGTTGCAACATCTCAATGCCATCAACCCCTGGCATTCGGATGTCTGAAACCAGAACCCGAGGCTGATCCGAGCTCAGCGCGTCGATGCAATCGCTGGCTCGTTCAAACGCCCGCACCGCATAGCCCTCGCGAATCAACGCGCGTTCAAGAACCCAGCGAATCGACTGATCATCATCGACTATCCAGACGCCATTCATACTACTTCTCCCCATGCAAACCATTAACTACCACAACACCTTCAGGTTTTTCAGCGATCAATCCAGGGAATAACCAGCCGAAAATCAGTATGGCCCGGCCGGGACTCGCACTCAATCATCCCGCCATGTTGGTGCACATAACTCTGCGCAAGACTGAGTCCAAGTCCGGTTCCCCCTTCCCGCCCCGAAACCAGGGGCAGAAACACGCGCTCCCGAATCTCGGCCGGAATTCCCGGACCGTTATCTATCACATGCAATTCCAATGCCAGTTTGAATCTGTGTCTCGCAATCGTCACCTGGCGAGTCACGCGGGTTCTTAAGTCAATGCGTCCATTGCCATGCAGAGCCTGCGCCGCATTTCGAGTCAGGTTGAGAACGACTTGAATGAGTTGTTCGCGGTCTGCCTGAATTGGCGGCAATGAGGTGTCATAGTCGCGGATGACTTCCAGGCCGCTGGCAAACTCGGAAAGCAACAGCGTGCGCACATGCTCACACACCTCATGAATATTGACCGCCGACAAACGCTGCGGCTGGCGATGGGGAATCAGCAGACGATCCACCAGGGCGGACAGCCTATCCACCTCTTTGACAATCACGGTCGCCCCTTCCGATAGCGGGGAGCCCTCCAGTTCGATTTGAAGGAGCTGTGCTGCGCCGCGAATGCCGCCCAACGGATTCTTGACTTCGTGAGCAAGGTTTCGCAACATGTCGCGATTCTCGCTGGCCAGCTCGGTCAGTCTCTCTTCTCTGGCAGCGCGAACCCTGGTGTCGTTCTCCTGAACCTCTATTAGTAAATCGCCGTCTGCGCGGGTCACAACGACGACAGTTAGCAGCAGGTCCAAAACCTCCCGTCCCGGGACTTTGGTCTCGAAATCAATGCGCTTCTGACTGAACTGATTGAGTCGCGCCTCGGCAAGCACCTCTACCACCGCCTGCGGATTGGCGAACAGGCGGTCGATTCCACAGCCAATCAGATACCGGGATGACACATCAAAGAGTTGTTCAGCGGCGCTGTTCAGGTGCTTGATCAAGTCGTCGCTATTGAGGATGATTACCCCGGTAGCGAGCAGTTCCAGGCCGCGGAGCGATGGATCCGACTCGCCCGCTTGTGCCTCAAACGAGCTGGGTTGTTCTATCGCAGAATGCGCAGTGTCAGGCCCGCTCGTTCGATTCATCCATTCCTCAGTTCTTCAAGTCTTCCAATTCGCGCTGCAAGGCGCCAATGTTGCTTTCGCGGCGGCTGATATCCCCGCGCAACCGTTCTACCCGGTCAAGATACTTTTGATAGTTACGCTCACTGCCCAGGCGCTCCGGCTCGCCATCTTTAAACTCTTCGCGCAGTTTTCCCAGTCGATCACGCTCCCGGTCGAGCTCATCACGGAGAATCTCTTTGCGGGCATTGTCACGGCGCTGCTGACGCTCGTTGCTGATCTTGGGAAAACCTTTGGCGGCGCTGGCCGCCGGCTTTGCCGCAGCAGGCTTCTTGGCCGGCAGGGTTGGCGCCGGAATGGTTGTGATACTGGGCAAATCCAGAGCTTCGCACTCTTTGTCGCCGCGGTCTTTCGGCTTCGAATTGCTGTATTCGATAACACCGGTATTGGACTCGCATCGATAAATCGATCCGGCTTGCGCCGGGCTCGCCAGCGCGGCGCTGATGAGCAGACAGAACAAGCCTGGCAGTGCGGTGCGGACCCTGCTCGGGCGAACCGAACCGTCAGTCGTGTCAACAGAGAAAGAATGGGTAACTTCGAGGGCTGTTTTTTGCATGGTGGTCTTGAGCGGCTCAGACATTAGTCACCAGTTCAATTTATCGTAGCTTCCGAAGGCTGGCGGATTCTGGCTGTCCAGCGGTCATTTACGGCGACTGCCGAGACCTGAGCGGTCGTTTCAAGCGCTGTAAAAACAACAGGGAGGGCCAAAAGCCACTCCCCGCTGGTGGCCGGCCGTTCTGGCCAGCCCTCACATACCGCTTACAGTGAGTAATACATGTCGAATTCAGCCGGGTGCGTGCTCATGCGCATACGGGTGACTTCTTCCATCTTGAGGTCGATATAGCCGTCGATCATGTCGTCGCTGAACACGCCACCGCGAGTCAGGAACTCTCGGTCGGCATTCAGTGCCTCAAGCGCCTCTTCCAGAGAAGCACAAACGGTCGGGATCTTGGCGTCCTCTTCGGGCGGCAGATCGTACAGATTCTTGTCAGCAGCCTCACCGGGATCAATCTTGTTCTGAACGCCGTCCAGTCCGGCCATCAGCAGCGCTGAGAAGGCCAGGTATGGATTAGCCATCGGATCCGGGAACCGACACTCGATCCGTCGGCCCTTGGGGTTGGCAACATACGGGATGCGAATCGAAGCAGAACGGTTACGGGCTGAGTAAGCCAGTTTTACCGGCGCTTCAAAGCCGGGCACCAGACGCTTGTATGAATTGGTAGACGGATTGGTGATCGCATTCAGCGCTTTAGCGTGCTTGATCACACCACCAATATAGAACAACGCAAACTCTGACAGCCCGGCGTATTTGTCACCGGCGAACAGATTCTCACCGTCTTTCCAGACTGACTGGTGAACGTGCATACCTGAGCCGTTGTCATCCACGACAGGCTTGGGCATGAAGGTCGCTGTTTTACCGTAGCTGTGCGCCACGTTCATGACGACATACTTCAAAACCTGGTTCCAGTCCGCACGCTGCACGAGATCAGAAAATTTGGTCCCGATTTCATTCTGGCCAGAGCCCGCAACTTCGTGGTGATGCACCTCAACAGGCACGCCCATCTGCTCGAGAATCATGCACATCTCGCTGCGCATATCCATCATTGAATCAACTGGCGGAACCGGGAAATAACCACCCTTCACGCCTGGGCGATGGCCCAGGTTACCGCCTTCGATCTCACGACCGGAAGTCCAGCTCGCTTCTTCCGAATTAATTTTGTAGGAAGCACCGCTCATGTCGTTTGACCAGGTCACGCTGTCAAACACGAAAAACTCCGGCTCTGGGCCGAAGTAGGCGACATCGCCGAGACCGCTCGACTTCATGTAGGCCTCTGCCCGGCGGGCAATCGAGCGGGGATCACGCGAATATCCTTTGCCATCAGACGGCTCGACCACATCGCAGGTCAGCAACAGGGTCGGCTCTTCACGGAACGGATCCATCACCGCAGTTTCCGCATCAGGCATCAGCAACATGTCTGACGCTTCAATGCCTTTCCAGCCGGCAATTGATGAGCCGTCAAAAGCGTGACCATCGGAAAACTTGTCTTCCTCAAAAGCCGACACAGGAACCGATACGTGCTGCTCCTTGCCCTTGGTATCGGTAAACCGGAAATCAACGAATTTCACCTCGTTGTCGGTGATCATTTTCATGACGTCTTTCGCGGTGGCCATTCAGTGCCTCTCCTCGGATAATTTGTCTTTAATAGGGTTAAGCCTGGCATGCCAGGCTGCGCAATTGTCGGGATTTTGCCGCTCAGAAGCAAATCAGATGATTGCCATAACGGATTGCTCGCCAACTTCTGCTTCTGTTCAGAGCAGCAACCGTGCCAGCGTCAATGACAGGCCACAGGCTAGACAAAGCGGCGTGGATTCGTTGCTTTGTATTCCCAGGCAGACGTTTGCACCACAATCGGGCGCACTTATTGGGTGCAACAGCATTCTATGCTCATTTTTGGTGCACGCATAGAGGTGACGCTCACCCGGCCAGAAACCGCATTTGCAAATCGTTCAAAAACGCGAGGCCGCGATCACTGGCCTGAAAACGGGCCGGATTGTCCGAAAGCAATCCGTCCCGGAAGGCGTTGTTCACCGCATCCGACACAACCGCTGGATTCAGTCCGGTTCGTTCATCGAACAGACCGACGGCCACACCATCAACCAGGCGCAAAGCGTTCAGCATGAATTCAAACGGAAGTTCATCACGACCAAGCACGCGACTCTGATGCACGCTGCGCCCGGCGGCAACAGCCTTCAGATATTGCTCGGGGTGACGGATTCGCGTTTCGCGGACAATCCTGTCGTGAAACGAAAGTTTGCTATGAGCGCCGGCACCAATGCCCAGGTAATCGCCAAACTCCCAGTAGTTCAGATTGTGACGGCTGCGATGCCCCGGTTTTGCGAATGCACTGACCTCGTAGCGAACCAGGCCGGCCGCCGCCGTCAACTCGCACACGCGGTCTGAGAAATCCGCAGCCAGATCCGAATCAGGCAGGTCTTCAGGCGGGTGCACGGCGAATGCGGTTCCCGGCTCCAGGGTGAGCTGGTAACAGGACAGATGCGGCGCGCCGAAGGCCAGCGCGGTTGCAAGATCCTGTTCAAGCTCAGCGATGGTTTGCCCAGGCAGAGCGAACATCAGATCGAGATTAAAACTCGCAAACGTCTCAGCGGCCATCGCCGCGGCCGCTCTCGCAGCCGCGCTGTCGTGCACTCTGCCCAGACGCCGCAGATACCCATCATTAAAGCTCTGCACCCCTAATGAAAGGCGATTGACTCCGGCCCGTGCAAAGCCTTCGAATCGTGCTTGCTCGAAGCTTCCCGGATTGGCTTCCATGGTGATTTCGGCATCGGCATTGAGCCGCACCCGCGCGCGAATGGCAGCCAACAAAATATCAATGCTTTCGGCGCTGAACAGACTTGGCGTGCCGCCACCCATAAAAACCGTCTGAACAGAGCGCCCCCAAACCGATGGCAGCGATTGTTCAAGATCTTCAATCAAGGCGTCCAGGTAGCGTCGCTCAGGAATACCGGCGGCGGGCTGCTGATGCGAATTGAAGTCACAGTACGGACATTTTTGAAGACACCAGGGAAGATGCACATATAAGGCTAACGGTGGTGGTACTGCCAATCCCAATCCGTCGCCGGTGGCACTGGCGACAGGAGCTGCCTGCTGATGCAGTCGAATGACTTCAGCCATCAGCCACTGACACTCGCGCGGCGAGCTGAGCCTGTAAAGACCGCATCGCCCGGCCGCGGTGGCTCAGTCTGTTTTTCTCATCCCGGGTGAGTTGTGCAGCCGTTTGCTGCAATTCTGGCAGCCAGAAATGCGGGTCGTAACCAAACCCTTCTTCTCCGACCGGCTCCGCGACGATTCGGCCCTGCCAGGTTTCCAGCGCAATGATCGGCAGCGGATCAGTTGCGTGCTCCAACCAGACGATCACGCAAACGTAAAATGCGCTCCAAGCCGTCGAATTATCGCCAACACCGTTTAACGCTTTCAGTTCTTCGACCAAGTAATTATTGTTGGCTGCGTCTCCGCCAGGCAGTCCGGCCCGGGCGGCAAAGCGGGCCGAATAAACGCCCGGGCGCCCGCCCAGCGCCGGCACGCATATGCCGCTGTCGTCCGCAACCGCTGGCAGGCCGGACAGTTGGCTGGCATGGCGCGCCTTGAGTAGCGCATTCTCGACAAATGTCGGGTGCGGTTCCTCCGGGGCATCAATGCCCAGCTCGCCCTGGGCAACGGCCTGTAAGGCAAAAGGCTCCAGCAGCGATGCCAGTTCGCGTAGTTTGCCGGCATTGCCCGAAGCCACGACGCATCGCTTCATGGTTGTACCTTTCTGGAAATGATCAATCGTCCAGTGCTGCCCGTTGTAACGCCATCAAGCTTTCAATGCCGTTCTGAGCGGCGTCGAGCATCTGCTCCAGCTCCTGGCGGTTAAATGCGCCGCGCTCGGCCGTGCCCTGCACTTCGACCAGACCGCCGCTGCTGGTCATGACCACATTTAAATCAGTCCCGCAGGTTGAATCTTCCGGGTAATCCAGGTCAAGCAATACCTGGCCGCTATGCCAACCGACAGATACCGCAGCAACTGGTTCGCGCAGCGGCTGCCCGGTCAACTCCCCACTGGCACTGAGCTTGCCAAAGGCATCGGCCAGCGCGACCCAGGCCCCGGTGATACTTGCACACCGGGTCCCGCCGTCAGCTTGCAATACATCGCAGTCAATCGCCACGGTGCGCTCGCCAAGCTGCTCAAGGTCGACGACAGCCCGCAGACTGCGCCCGATCAGCCGTTGGATTTCCTGGGTGCGGCCGCTTTGCTTGCCACGCGCCGCCTCGCGCGATGAACGGGTATGGGTTGCGCCGGGCAACATGCCGTACTCTGCTGTCAACCAGCCGCGGCCCTGGCCTTTCATCCATCCCGGAACGCGATCTTCAATGCTGACCGTACATAACACCCGGGTATGACCGCAGCTAACCAGGACGCTACCCGGGGCGTGCCGGGTATAGCCTCGTTCGAATGTGACGGGACGCAATTGATTCGCCTGACGATCGCCCGAACGGGCGAACGCCTGACCTGTAGTCTGACTCATTAATTTCCTCCGGTTTTCTCGATGGCGTCGCGAATCTCGCGAATGGTTTTCTCTATTTCGTCATCTGAGATATCTTCTGACTCGTCCTCTTCGTCGGTCAATCCGACTGCGATCGTCGTTGTGATCGCGCCGTCAGGAACCTCCTGGGATGACAAGTCGGTTTCGCCTTCATCGCCTTCCCAGTGCACGGCCAAGGCGGTTGCGTTATCGGCTGACGGGCCTTCAGCGCTTACGGCCCGCTGAACCAGTGCCGGAACACTGGTCAGCAACGGGGCTGCGGTGAGGGCACTGCACAGGCTGGAATCATCAAGCGCCGACCAGACGCCGTCCGAACACAAAATAATGCGATCACCGCGAGCGAGTTCGTGCGCGCCGCTCAGCTCGATCGTCGGTTCAAACGGAGAGCCCAGACAGTTCAAGACTTTGTTTCGCTCAGGATGGGTCTCTTGCTCTTCCGGTTTGATCAGCCCCAGATTGACAAGGTTTTGCACCTTCGAGTGATCCTCGGTACGGGCGACGCAATCGCCCTGGCGAATCCAGTACAGACGGGAATCTCCCGCGTGCGCCCACCAGGCGTGACCATGCTGAATGATGCAGGCCACCACCGTCGTGCGGGGCGACTCAGGCATGTTATTGGCTTCCTGGTAACGCAGAATATCGCGGTGCCCCCGGCGCAGGGACAAGTCCAGAAAACCCGCCGGGTCGGCGATTGAAGGACGAGCCGCCTGTTGAAACGCGGCGGCAGCCGCTTGTAGCGTGAGTTGCGCGGCGACCTCACCGCGCAGGTGTCCGCCCATGCCATCGGCAACAACCATCAGCAAGGCGTCGCGCGTAAAGCAATACCCCATCCGGTCCTGGTTGTAGGACCTGCCGCCGATCAGCGAGTCTTGATAGATGGAAAATCTCACGCGATTAAACTCAGTTAGAGGTAATTAAGCTGTGCTGGTCGGCTTCCTGGCTTTGCTGCTTGCCAGCGCTAAAGGCTGACCAGAGCCGGGAGAATCGACTTTTGCGCGGCTGGGCCGGCAAGTCAACCGCGCGCAGCGCCCGCTGCAAAGCAAACACACTTTGCGGCCGTTCGACAGGGTCAAGCTTGACGCACCAGATAATGATATCCAGCAAAGCCTGAGAATAGGCCCCCGAAAGGCGGTCAATTGCATCAATGAGCAAATCTTCTTTGGCCCGCTTGTCAGCCGGCTGAGGTGGCATGCCTGCCATACAGGCATACATGCTCGTGCCAAGGCCATAAACATCCGTCCACGGACCCAGCCGCGGGTTACGACGATATAGCTCGGGGGCCGCAAAACCGGGGGTGTACATGGGAAACAGGCGCGGGCTATCCGCATCGAGCGTGCGCCGGGCGGCGCCAAAATCGAGCAACAACGGCGTGCCATCCATGCGTAGATAGACATTGGCCGGCTTCAGATCGAGGTGTAGCAGGCGATTGGCATGGACTTCGCGCAGGCCGTTCATGACCAGATTGAACACATGAATCACATGGCGCTCCGCCAGCACGGTTTGAATCGGCGGTGTTTCCGCATCAGGTTTTTCGGCCTTGAGGCGCTCGGCCGCCTTCGCGTTCACCTTGCGGTGGCGCAGGACTATTTCCTGGAGGGAGCGACCGCTCTCAAACGCCATCACCATGTACACGGTGTTGTTAGCGCGAAAAAAGTTAACCACGCGGACCACGTTAGGGTGGTAGATGCCGGCCAGCGCCCGACCTTCTTCAAAAAAACACTTCATGCCGTTGCGGAAGGTCGGCAGATGTTTGTCCAGCACATTCGGCTGCAACTCGCCCTCAACCCTTTTTGACAAATTGCTGGGCAGATATTCCTTAATGGCGAACTGATTACCGGTGTCGTCCTCGGCCAAATAGACGATCGAAAACCCACCGCTCGCAATCTTCCTTACGATACGATATCCATTGATTTCGAGCCCGTCGGGCAATGGGGCGTTTTTCTGAGTGCCCATACATTCCATGAGTTGGCGGGGATGTCCGCCGTTGATTTTACGTTCATTCCTGGGACGAAACTAATCGTGACCGATAAACGCGCATTGAACGGACCGGCGGTGCAGAGTATGACGGGTTATTCGATGCACTCGGACAACGCCGAACCGCCTGTCAGCGTTGAGCTTCGAGGTGTCAACTCTCGTTTTCTCGATCTGGTTCTGAGGATGCCTGACGACTTGCGCGTGGCCGAACCGGCGATCCGCGACAAGCTGCGCCGACGACTGGCGCGCGGAAAAGTGGAATGCCGGGTCAACCTGCAATCCGCCGGTCGCAGCGCCACCCTGGCACCCGATCCGGCGGTCCTGGCCGGCGTGAAATCCGCCTTGCAGGTCCTACAGACGGAAATCCCCGATCTGACCCAGCCAAGCGCCAGCGAGTTGCTGAATTTCCCAGGCCTGTTCGAGCAAGCCCCGCAGACCGAAGAGTTGCAGACCCGCCTGCTCAAACTGACCGACCTGGCACTCGACGACTTCATTGAATCCCGCATTACGGAAGGAACCCGCCTACGCGAGCTTATAATCGATCGACTGAATTCCGTTCAGAAGATCGTTGAAGCGCTCAGGCTGCGCGCACCGGAATTGACCAACGCCTACCAGACCCGGCTGACCGAGCGCATCCGGACGGCGCTGGAAGGCCTGCCGGAGAGTGATCAGATCTCGGCTGGCGAACTGGTCGCCCGAGTCAGCCAGGAGGTCAGCGTCTATGGTTTGCGCGCAGACGTTGCCGAGGAAACCGACCGCCTGAGCGCCCATGTCCAGGAATGCCGAGAGCGGCTGTCCGGACAGGGCCCGGTTGGTAAGCGCCTTGACTTCCTGATGCAGGAACTGAACCGTGAGGCCAATACGCTCGCCTCCAAAGCCAGCGCGATCGACCTGACACGGGCGGCGGTCGATCTGAAGGTCTTAATTGAGCAAATACGCGAACAGGTCCAAAACCTTGAGTAAACCTCCTACTGAAACCGCGCAACACGCCGCTTTTTCCGGCAGCCTGTTTGTCGTCATCGCTCCGTCCGGCGCGGGCAAGACCTCGCTGGTCAGAGCGTTGCTCGATCAGCACGGCGCACTCCAGCTGTCTGTTTCCTACACAACGCGTGCACCGCGCGAGGGCGAGGCCGATGGCAAAGACTACAACTTTGTAACCCGTGAGGATTTCCTGCAGCGACGCGACGCCGGCGAGTTCCTTGAATGGGCCGAAGTTCACGGCAACCTGTACGCCACCTCTTTGCACTGGCTGGCCGAACGGATTGCGGCAGGCGATGACATCCTGCTCGAAATAGACTGGCAGGGAGCCATGCAGGTCAAACAGCAGTTTCCGGACGCCGTCGGCATCTTTATCGCCCCACCTTCCATCGAGGAATTGAGGGCACGGCTGCAACGACGCGGGCTGGATGCAGAGCCTGTAATCGAGCAACGGGTGCTAGCCGCGACAAGCGAGCTGAAAGAAGCGCACAGATTCGAATATGTTATTATTAATCAAGACTTTGCCAGTGCTTTGCAGGAACTGAAGTCAGTCGTCGAAGCCTCGCGCGTCCGCTACCGACAGCAACAGGCCCGACACCAGGAACTTTTTGCCAGCCTCGGGCTGGTGAGCGGCTCCGGGTAAGCCTGCCTCGATACCTGCAAATTCTGCTCCAAATCCCGCACCAAAACCTGCACCTACTCCGCTTCCTCAAACTCGAGAAATACATGGCCCGAATTACCGTCGAAGACTGTCTTCACCGCATCCCGAATCGCTTCGAACTGACGCTTTGCGCAACTTATCGTGCCCGCATGCTGGCTCAGGGACACACCCCGAAAGTAGACGCCAAAGACAAACCGACCGTCACGGCCCTGCGCGAAATAGCCAAAGGTGAAATCGGCATCGAGATGCTGCGTCGCGTTCCGACTTGAACAGCGCTGACCCGCAAGCCGTTACCTCCGCTGCGGCTGTCTCAGAAAAACCTGAACTGACTCAGGATGGCAGCGTTCATCCTGAGACTACCGAAACCGTCGCGATCAGCAGCGATCTTTCTGAAGATCACTCTGCGCTGATCTATACAGCGCTACCCGAAATATCCCACGTTGCCACCTTTGGCTCGCTGTCCGACATTCTGGCTGGTTATCTGCCTGAAAAAGACCAAAAGCGCGTCAAGGAAGCTTACCGATTTGCAGACGAAGCGCATCTCGGGCAGTTTCGCAGCAGCGGCGAACCGTATATTTCCCACCCGATTGCTGTCGCTGAAATCTGCGCCGGCTGGAAACTCGATACCGACTCGATGATGGCAGCCCTGCTGCACGATACGGTCGAAGACACCGAAGTCACCAAAACCGCCGTTCACGAAAGATTCGGAGCATCTGTGGCCGAACTGGTCGACGGCCTGTCCAAGCTGGACAAAGTCAGATTTCAGACTCGCGAGCAACATCAGGCCGAGAGCTTTCGCAAGATGCTGCTCGCGATGGCCCGCGATGCCCGCGTCATCATGATCAAGCTGGCCGACCGGCTGCATAATCTGCGCACACTTGGCGCAGTATCTCCAGACAAGCGGCGCCGGGTCGCCACCGAAACACTACAAGTCTATGCGCCAATTGCCTCACGGCTGGGCTTGTACAAGGTCTACCGGGAGATGCTCGACCTGTCTTTTAAGGCCGCTTACCCCCGCCGGTTTAAAGTCCTGAGCAAAGCGGTGAGCGCTGCGCGCGGCAACCGTCGCGAGGCAATTGCCCAGGTCTACCAGGAGGTCACCCGCGCCCTGCCCAAAGCCGGCATCAAGGCTGAAGTATTTGCACGCGAGAAAGCACTCTACTCCATTTACCAGAAAATGCGCACCAAGCACATGCCGTTTTCCAAGGTCTACGACGTCTACGGCGTGCGCGTGATCGTTGACGAAGTGCTTGAGTGTTACCAGGCATTGGGCGCGTTGCACCAGGTATTCAAACCCGTTCCGGGGCGCTTCAAGGACTATATCGCGCTGGGTAAGGACAACGGCTATCAATCGTTGCACACGACACTGATGGGACCGGCCAATATCCCGATTGAATTCCAGATTCGCACTCACGAAATGCAGCGACTGGCCGAGTCTGGAGTAGCCGCGCACTGGCTGTACAAGACCGACGCCGAAGAATTCTCCGACCTGTCAAAACTGGCCCACCAGTGGCTGCAGACATTGCTCGATATTCAAAGCAATACCGGCGATGGCCTGGAATTCATGGATCACGTCAAAGTTGATCTGTTTCCGGACGAGGTCTACGTCTTTACGCCCAAAGGCGAAATCAAGGCGCTGCCCCGTAGCGCAACCCTGCTCGATTACGCCTACTCAGTGCATACCGACATCGGCAATCAGGCGGTCAGCGGCCGGATCAACGGGTCGCCGGCGCATCTGCGCGACGAACTCAAAAGCGGCGATGTCGTCGAAGTCCTCACCAACAAGACAGCAAGGCCCAAGCCAACCTGGCTCAGTTATGTTCGCAGCGGCAAAGCCCGCTCAGAGATTCGTCACTATCTCAAGACCATGCGCTACGACGAATCGGTCGAACTTGGTCGAACCCTGATGCACCAGGCGCTTGCGGCCCTACGCATCGACCCCAATGCGGTCGATACCGAACTAACCGAGAAAGTTGCTCGTGACAGCGGCGCCAAAAATGTTGAAGAACTGTTTGCCGATATTGGCATCGGCAAGAGACTGGCCCAGCTCGAAGCCCGTTCGCTGGCGCTTCAACTGAGCGGTAAACCGGCTGCCGCCCGCATCATGCCCAAGCTGGCGCCGGTGATGATTCGCGGCAACGAGCAAACCTCGATCGCTTATGCATCCTGCTGCCACCCGATTCCCGGCGACACCCTGGTCGGACACCTGCGGGGCGGGCACGGACTCACCTTGCACCGAGACCGATGCAAGACTGCGCTCCGACAAAAAGAGCGCGATCCCGAGCGCTTCATTGACGTGCGCTGGTCTGATGATTTAAGCGGCGACTTCAGGCTCGACCTGGAGTTGTCAGTGTCGAGCGGGCGCGGAACCCTGGGCAAGGTGGCCGCTGAAATCTCAGCCTCCGATGCCAATATCGTTGACGTGGGTATGGAAGGTCACGAAGACCTTGGCGTTCTACGTTTTGGCGTACAGGTCAAAGACCGCACCCACCTAGCCCAGCTGATGCGGAACCTGCGCAACCTGAACAACGTGGTTTACAACGTCAAGCGCGCTTAAGGCTGAGGGTCGCCGTAGCGGACATCCAGGATCTCAAGCGTGTCCTCGCCTGCCGGCGTCCTGAGCGAGACTTCATCACCAATAGCATTCTTGATCAACGCTCTGGCGATCGGTGAGATCCAGCTCACGCAACGGTTGGCCGGGTCCACTTCGTCGATACCCACGATCGTGATTGTCTCCTCGGTCTCGCCGTTGCGAAGCAGATCGACGGTCGCACCGAAAAATACGCGGTCGAGCTGGGTCTGGTCGGCTGGATCGACGATCTCTGCTTTTTCGAGCCGCTTGGTCAGAAAACGGATTCGCCGGTCGATTTCGCGCAGGCGCTTCTTGCCATAGATGTAGTCGCCGTTCTCGGAGCGATCGCCATTGCCGGCCGCCCATGAAACGATACTGACTACCTGCGGTCGCTCGGTATCGATCAGATCGAGCAGTTCTTTCCTGATACGCGCGTGGCCAGCCGGCGTAATGTAGTTTTTGACCCCTTTGGGAATACTGGGTTCTGTGACGACATCATCGTCATCATCGGCGTCTTCCTTGACAAAAGCCTTGTTCATCGCTGATTGACAATCAGGTGCCTGCGACCGACATTTCGGCAAGCAGAACAGACCCGGTACGCTTACCGCCACGCTGCAAGACATCCGCCCCGACCGCTTCAATTCCCTTGAACATGTCTTTCAGGTTGCCAGCAATCGTGATCTCGGACACCGGGTATTGAATCTGGCCGTTTTCAACCCAGAAACCCGATGCGCCGCGGGAATAGTCGCCGGTCACATAGTTAACACCCATTCCCATCAGTTCGGTGACAAACAAGCCTCGATCCAGTTTGCGCAACATCGCCAAAAGGTCGTCTTCCGGGCGCGTGCGCTTGCTTTCAAACGTCAGCAAATGAGAGCCGCCAGCATTGCCAGTGGTTTTCATCCCGAGCTTGCGGGCCGAATAACTGGACAGAAAATAGCCGGTCAACACGCCTCGATCAACCACTTTGCGGTGGCGTGTCTTGACCCCCTCGCCGTCAAACGGTGAACTGCCAAGGTTACGGACAAGATGTGGTTCTTCGTCGATGCTCAGGTGGCGGGCAAAGAGTTTCTTGTCCAGCGCGCCCTCCAGGAAGCTGGATTGCCGGTACAGCGCCGACCCACTGGCAGCCTGGGCGAAATGGCCGAGCAGTCCACAGGCAATCGGTGCCTCAAACAACACCGGAACCCGCTGGGTCGGGATCTGGCGCGAACCCAGCCGGGCCAGTGAGCGACGACCGGCGTATTCACCCAGGGCGGCCGGCCCCGGTAATGCGGAGGCGTCACAATTGACCGCATACCAGTAGTCGCGCTCCATTTCATCGCCGCGTACCGCGATTGGCGAACAGGAGATCGAGTGGTGGCTGGACGCATACCCTTGGTTAAACCCCAGCGAATTGGCCAGCACAAACTGCCCTTCACCGGTGGCCACGCTGGCACCGTCAGTATTGCCAATTTCGCTGCTCAGGGACAACGCAGCAGCCTCCGCAGCCATCGCGATGTCAATCGCTTGCTCACTGGTGAGATCCCAGGGGTGATGCAGGTCCAGATCACGGATTTTCCTGGCCATATCGCCCTTAGCCGGCAGCCCCGCAAACGGGTCTGGCGCGGTAAACCGGGCAATACGGATCGCAGCGTCCACGGTCTCGCGAATTGAAGCCATTGAAAAATCGGAGCTGCTGGCATTGCCACGCTGGTCTCCGATATAGGCCGTCACCGAAAAAGACTTGTCGCGGGTCTGCTCCACGGTTTCAACGTCCTGGCGGCGAACGGTGACATTCAGTCCGTCGTTTTCGGAGATTTCGGCAACCATCGCCGAGGCACCCTGGGTGGCACCGTATTCAAGCGCGTCACTGGCGAGCTCTCTGAGTTGGGCAGTATCGAATTGGAACATAAGGCGTACAGGGTTAGATTGAGTATCATCATAACAGTCGGCTCGGTTCGACCGCCCTTCTTTCGCCCGCGTGATGCCGGCTTTTTCGATACGTTTCGCCCATGTCCCGTGACCAGTTCAGAGATTCCAACCCCGCGCAAACCGACCCGGACGGCTTAGCGTCCGAGTCCGGCGACGACGATCGTCAAAGCAAATCGGCTCGCAAGCGACAAATGCACGCCTTGCAAGCGCTGGGCGAGCGGCTGCTCAAACTGACGCCGGGCAAACTGGCGCCGTTGCCACTTTCCGACAATCTGCGCGAAGCGCTCGCGACCTACCACCGGATTCGTCGCGGTGCCCGTGAAGGCCGGCGGCGCCAGTCCCAGCTCATTGGCAAACTGATGCGCAGCGAAGACACGGCTCAAATTGCCCAGATGCTGGACAGTGAGCGCGACGCTCACAAAGCCCAGGGGCTGACCCAGCAACTTGCCGCGCAATGGCGGGACCGGCTGGCATCAGGCCCAACTACGGAGCTGGCTGAGTTCGAAAGCGAATTCGGCCTGGGCGGAGACCTCCGGGACCTGGTCCTGAGAGCACGTCGCGAAGTAGAGAACGACCGGCCACCGCAGGCGCAACGCCTGCTCTATCGGCGCATCCTCAAACGACTTTCGGAGTAAACATGTCTGACCCTATCAAGATCGGCCTGGTCTCAATCAGCGACCGGGCCTCTGGCGGCGTTTATGAAGACAAAGGACTGCCAGGTCTGACCGACTGGCTGGACCGGGCACTGACCACACCCTGGACCCCTGAAACCCGGCTGATTCCCGATGAGACCGCCACTATCAGCGATACCTTGCGTGAACTGGTCGATCAGGCTGGCTGTCATCTGGTGCTGACCACCGGGGGCACCGGCCCTGCGCCACGGGATGTCACCCCGGAAGCCACGCTCGCCGTTGCCGACAAGGAAATGCCCGGATTTGGCGAACAGATGCGTCAGATCAGTTTGCAGTTTGTTCCAACGGCCATTTTGTCGCGTCAGGTTGCAGTGATCCGCGGACAAGCCTTGATTATCAATTTGCCCGGGCAACCCCGGGCCATCCAGGAAACCCTTGAAGGGCTTAAAGACGACACCGGCAAAGCCCGGGTTCACGGAATTTTTGCAGCCGTGCCTTACTGCCTGGATCTGATCGGCGCTCCCCGGATTGAAACCGACCCGTCCGTTTGCGCGGCCTTCCGACCCAAGAAAAAATAGTCTGCCCGCTTAACGGCGCCTGGCGTGAGTCACTTCAGGCGCCTGTTGCAAGCGACTCAGCAGTGCCGGTAAACCAGCGCCATCTTTCAGGCCAACCGTCAATCGAAGCAGCCCACTTTCCCCGCGTTGACTCGCCTCGCTGGCGAGCAGTGGGATCTGCTCGCGCGCGAGTATTTCGGCGACCCGGTGCATCAGTGATGACGAGGAAGTTCCACTGATTTCGAGATCAACCGGATAAGCCGTTTTGGCTGACTCGCCAGAGCCCGCCTGAGACGGGCTAACCGGAGCGCCTGCCTGCCCGGCCCAGTTTGCAGCAACCGTCCGCTCGGGCGCTCTTTGTAACAACTGCTGAAAGACCCGGCAGGAATCCCGGTGAACCGTAATGCCTTTGCCCTGAGTGATGAATCCGGCGATCTCGTCGGGCGGTACCGGACGGCAGCATTTAGCCAACTGGGTCAGCAATGAACCAACGCCTTCAATCAGAACGCCGTTGTCGCCTGGCTTACTTTGCCCCCGAGGCGACAATCTGACCGGTGTACTTGCCTCGGGTGGGACGCCCGCAACCCCGGTTGCGCCCGCCGAGCCTGCGGCCTCACTGGCCGGTTGTTTTAGCGTTTGCTTTAGTTCTCGTAAGGCCTGCTCGATCGCCCGCGGGCCGATTTCCCCTTTGAACGCCAGGGTAAACAAGTAGCCGGGTGCCTCAAGACCAAAATGTTCGGCCAGTTTTTCGAGACTGACCGAACCGGCGGATTCATGGGCGATCGCACGATCAACGATCGCCCGTCCGGCTTGCTGTTCACGGGCACTTTCCCGAGCCGCAAACCAATGGCGGACTTTCCCTCTGGCCCGATGACTGGCCAGATAGTGTTGTTGCGGATTCAGCCAATCCCGGGACGGCCCGGCCGAGCCGGCATCCTGCCCCTTGGCCACGACGATCTCCACGGACTCGCCTGTCTGCAGGACGCGCGTCAGTGGCACCATCGCCCCGTTCACCTTGGCACCGCGACAACGATGTCCCAGTTCGGTATGCAGATGGTAAGCAAAATCAATTGGCGTTGACCCGGCAGGCAACGCAATCACTCTGCCCTGCGGGGTCAACGCGTAAATGGTTGAGTCCGGCTGGCCACTGGCAGTGGCAGCGCCAAGCGCATGGCCAATTTCCCGTTGCCAGACAAGTAATTGACGCAACCATGCCACCCGTTGCTCAAAGCCGCCACTTGCCCCGGTCGTACTGCCCAGCCCCTCCTTGTATTGCCAGTGCGCCGCACCGCCGTACTCGGCGGCTTCGTCCATCGCGTTAGTGCGGATCTGCACTTCCAGCAAATCTCCGGCGCTATTCCGGACCACCGTATGAAGCGATTGATAGCCGTTGTTTTTAGGCGCAGATATGTAGTCGCTGTATTGGTCGATTTCAGGCGTCCAGAGCCGATGCACGACATCTAACGCGTTGTAACAGTCCGGCACACTGGAGACGATAATTCGGAACGCATGCAAATCGTGAATCTGATCAATGGCCAGTCTTTTTTTGGCCATCTTGGACGCCAGGCTATACAGATGTTTGGATCGGCCAAAAACGGTGGCGGAGATTTTTTCTCCCGTCAGAGCCGTCTTGAGCCGATCGATCGAGTCACGAACGAGTCTTTCGCGTTCGACTCGTTTTTTCAGCACGCCGCGCGCCAACGCTTTGTAACGCTCGGGCTCAAGGAAGCGGAAAGCCAAATCCTCAAGCTGCCATTTCAATGCGCCAATGCCAAGCCGGTTCGCTAAGGGCGCCAGCACCTCAAGCGTCTCATGGCATAGCTGCGGGGACGGGCTTGTCCCCTGCTCGGCATGTCGGCGCAATGTTTGTAACCGGGACGCCAGACGCAACAAGACAACCCGAACATCCACCGAGAGTGCCAATAGCATCCGGCGTAAGGTCTCAAGACCGGCCTGCATAGAGCGGTCATGGCGGTTGTCCGCGGTCACCGCATCCAGGGAACTCAGACTTAATTCGCGCAGCCTGCGCAGCTTTCGCATGCTTTCAACCACGCGCGCCACTTCGAGTCCGAACTCACGCTCAATAAGTTGTAACGGCAAAAGCTTGGGCAGGCCAAACAACCAGGCAGCGGCGATTGCAGCCTGGTCCGCATGTAACTCGGCCAGAATTTCCGCGCAGCCCGCAGCATGCGCTATCACGGCGTCATTCGATCGGCCCGAACCAGACTCAGTGTGATCCGGCCCGGCAGCGGCCAGCCTGGCCATCACGAAATCGCGAGCCTGGCGGCTTTCGGCCGATAAGGAGACCAAACCTTCAGTACGCGACGCTTCGGTTTTCACTACCCTTGAGACAAATGGCTGCAATACCCCATTATATGGACGAGTCAGCCGTTGCCGGTTGTCCCGCCGAGAGCCGAATTGGCCGGTTTCTCCGCTACATTACAAGGTGATCGCTACAGATGTCATTTGAATGGATTCTCAACTCCTGGGGTTTATAAGCTTTTCCTTTGCCGCGCTGGCTTTTGGCGGGTTAAGCGTGCTGTTGGCTATTCGCGGAACGACCGAACTGGGCGGGCGGATGTTCCTGCTCGCCATCATCGTTCAGGCAGCCTGGGCCGCGATCATGGCAATGGGCCTGACCGTCGTACAGATACCAGCCGCCATTGGTAGCAGCGCCGAAGCGCTACGCACATTCGTCTGGACCGCGTTTCTCCTTTCTTTACCTTTCCAGGGCGACGGCAGCCGCTCCGAATTCTTTGAAATGCGCCGCCTGCGCAGCGTGGCCTTGCTGCTGGCCTTTGGCCTGTCAGTCATTGGCTGGGCGATGGATTTATCCGGCATCGACGTCCGACTGGTCTTCACGATACGTATCATCGCCGCATTGTTCGGGCTGGTGGTGCTCGAACAGGTTTATCGCAACGCAACACCTGGCAAGCGCTGGTCAATCCGCTTTCTTGCGGTTTCCCTTCTGGCCATGCTTGGATTTGACCTGCTGCTCTACAGCGACGCGTTGCTCTATTCAAAACTCAACCTGCACTGGTGGACGGCGCGCGGCTTTGCCAATGCTCTGCTGGCCCCGTTGCTGGCCATTGCGGCAATGCGTAACCGGGAATGGAAACTGGATATTTCCGTTTCGCGCCGCGTAATGTTCCATTCGACCGCGCTGGTCGCCTCGTGCGTTTACATCACGGTCGTGGCACTAGGCGGCTATTACGTGCGCCAGGTCGGCGGCGAATGGGGTGCCGTTGCGCAGGCACTGATTGTTTTTTCCGCAGTCACCCTGCTCCTGGCGCTCGGCTTGTCCTCGCAATTACGAGCCAGACTACGGGTCTTAATTTCCAAACACTTCTTTGACTACCGTTATGACTACCGCGAAGAGTGGTTGAAACTCACCCAGCTCTTGTCAAAACCGGACGAGCAACCATCTGACGGAATGAACAATAGCGGGCTGGTCGACCGGGCACTTCGAGGGCTGGCCAATCTGGTCGACAGTACCGGCGCCGCGCTCTGGATGAATGAATCGGGCATCTATGCCTACCAGGGCGGCATCGATTACGATGGTCCCAAGCCCGAAGTGGCCCAAAACCACGAATTAGTCACGTATTTGCGAAACAAACAATGGGTGATCGACCTCACGGAATATCAGACCGAACCCCAACATTATCCAGGTCTTACAGTGCCACCCGATATGCTCAAAAGAGACCTGTGGCTGATCGTGCCGCTACTGCTCCGCGATGATCTGGTTGGCTTTGTGGTTTTGAAGAAAGCCCTTGCCCCGGCACCGGTAAACTGGGAGGTGCGCGACCTGCTCAAAACGGCCGGCCGGCAAATTGCCAGCTATCTCGGCGTGCAACAGGCAACCGAACAACTGGTCCAGGCGCAGCAGTTCGATTCATTCAACCGACTGTCCGCATTTGTGGTCCACGACCTCAAGAATCTGGTCTCACAGCTGACATTACTCACAGAAAACGCAGACAGACACCGTCACAACCCACAATTTCAGGCCGATATGGTCCTGACCGTGCAAAACGTCCTGGATCGCATGAGGGGTCTGCTGCTTCAATTACGGGCAGGCACAAAGCCAATTGAAAGTCCGGTACCGATTGCGATCCTTGAGGTTGTGGAAAGAGCGCTTCATGCCAAGCGCATGCTTCGCCCCACCCCAACGCTGGAAGCCCGGCCTGACATTCGAATGGTCAGTGTAAGAGCCCATGGCGAGCGACTCGAGCGAGTCATTGGGCATTTGGTACAAAACGCCGTCGAAGCCTGTTCGGTTCGCGGGGAAGTGAAAGTCCATGTGCAGGCCGAAGCGGGAATGGTGTCAGTCGAAGTGATCGACAACGGCAAAGGAATGAGTGAGCGATTTATTCGCAACCGCTTGTTTCGACCATTTACCAGCTCGAAACCTCACGGAATGGGGATCGGCACATTTGAAAGCCGTGAATACATTCGTGAGATCGGTGGCCGGCTGGACGTTCACAGTGAACCCGGAAAGGGAACTTCTTTCCGGATTGCCCTGCCCTTGGCATCTGATGCCGTGGGGACGTCTCAAGAGATGGAGCAGCACTAAATGGCCGACACGCGCCCGATTTTACTGGTGATAGAAGATGACCTTGGTTTGCAAAAGCAGATGCGCTGGTCGTTTGACCGCTTTAACGTGGTTTTTGCCGAGGACAGAGAGTCGGCCATAAACCAGGTGCGCCGCCACGAACCAGCCGTTGTCACGCTGGACCTGGGGTTGCCACCGAATACAGACCGGCCCGATGAAGGTTTTGCCGTGATGCAGGAGATTCTCAGCCTCGCGCCAAGTACCAAGATCGTTGCGGTTACCGGCCAGAATGATCGCGACAACGCGTTGCGATCCATCGCCATGGGCGCCTACGACTTCTTCTCGAAACCGTTCGACGCTGAAACGCTCGGACTCGTCGTTGACCGCGCGTTCAATGTCGCTGAACTTGAACGCGAAAATCAGCGACGATCGGTCTTCAGCGACACAACGCCGCTTGAAGGCCTGATTACCCGTGACCCGGGCATGATCAAACTGTGCCGCCAGATCGAAAAGCTCGCGCCGACCGACGCCTCGGTATTGCTGTTTGGCGAGAGCGGTACCGGCAAAGAGGTACTGGCTCGTGGCCTGCATGCCCAGAGCCCCCGCAAAGACAAGCGCTTCGTTGCGATTAATTGCGCAGCGATACCGGAAGCACTGCTTGAATCCGAATTATTCGGGCATGAGAAAGGCGCTTTCACCGGCGCCGTCAAGCAAACAGCCGGCAAGATTGAATTGGCCGCAGGCGGCACCTTATTCCTGGACGAAATCGGCGACCTGCCAATGTCGTTGCAAGCTAAGTTGCTGCGCTTTTTGCAGGACCGCGTCATCGAACGGGTTGGCGGACGCACTGAAATTGCTGTTGACCTGCGCATTATCTGCGCGACCCACCGCAACCTGCGCGACCAGATCGAAAAAAACCAGTTCCGCGAAGACCTGTTCTATCGCCTGACCGAAATGATCGTCAATATTCCGCCCTTGCGTGACCGGGCCGGTGACGCGCCGCTTCTGGCCAGAGCTTTCGTCAAACGCTTCAGCCAGCAACAAAAGCGCGAAAAACTCTTCCTGCGTGAAGATGCCGTGCGGGCTATTGCCGACTACGACTGGCCAGGCAATGTCCGCGAACTGGAAAACTGCATCAAACGTGCGGTGATCATGGCTGACTCCAACAGCATCGGCGCTGAAGACCTTGGTATTCACCAGAATGCAGAAATACCGGCGCTGAATCTGCGCCACATTCGCGATGATGCCGAACGCAAAGCAGTCCTGAAAGCCATGGCGCAGTCCGGTGGCAATATCGCCCGCGCTTCTGAGTTGCTCGGGATCAGCCGTCCAACCATGTACGACTTGCTAAACCGCTTCGGGCTTCGCGAGCGGCAGGCTTCTACTACCTCTTGAGTTTTAGTAGTTTAGGTAGTGCCTGTATTGCTTAGGCGCATTCGAGGGATAAATAAGCGCTGGGTGGCGGGAGGCGGCAGTCCGCACCCATTAGCCCAGAATGCGTCCCAAAGTAATCCTCTGCTACTGATTTGAGGGT
>JBOEGY010000009.1:0-439033 GCA_050633665.1 Burkholderiaceae bacterium
CGCTGAAGCTGAGAAAGCCGCCAAAGCGCTACGAATCGCCGAAGCTGAGAAAGCCGCTGAAGCACAGCGCATCGCCGAGGCTGAGAAAGCTGCCGAAGCACAACGTATTGCCGAAGCAGAGAAAGCTGCCGAAGCGCAACGTATTGCCGAGGCTGAAAAAGCTGCTGAAGCTCAACGTATTGCTGAAGCTGAGAGAGCTGCCGAAGCGCAACGCATCGCGGAAGCCGAGAAAGCTGCGGAGGCTCAACGCCTTGCCGCTGTCCGGCAGGCTCAAGAGCTGGAGCGTCTAAAACAAGCTCGAGCAGCGGCCGCTGAAGCGAAGCGGCTGGCCGAAGCAGAACAAGCTGCTGCAGTGGCTCGGATAGCCGCGGCCAGACAGGCCGCGGAAGCTGAAATCGCGCTAGCCCGGGAGCAGGCCCAGGCCGAAATTGAAGCGGCCCGACAAGTTGCCCGGGCTGATCGCGAAGCCGAAAAAGCCAGGCTTGCCACGGAGGCGGCGCTTGCCCGAGAGCAACTACGCGAAGTTCAGATGGCGGCTGCCAGGCAAGCCGAAGACGCCCGCAAACTCGAGCAGGCCGCTCGCGACAAAAGGAGCCGAAACCGGCAGCAGCTTAAACTGGCTAGTAAATCGTTTGACTGCAGAAAACTCGACAAAGGATTCAGTGTCGCGTTCGATAGCGGCCGGGCCAGACTGGTCCCGCAGTCGCAAGACAGTATCGAAGGTATCGCCCGCTGTATTCTGCGCGTTGGCGGCCGCTTTGAAATCGGCGGTCACACCGACAACCTGGGCGACCCGATGAACAATTTGCTGTTATCGGTGGAGCGAGCTCAACAAGTCGCGAACCTGTTGATCTCTCTGGGCGTGCCTACCCAGAGCCTGGCGCTGAAAGGCTACGGGCAGACCCAGCCGGCGGCCGACAATTTCACCGCTGAAGGCCGTGCGAAAAACCGGCGTATCACGGTGATCCGGCGCAGCCGCAGAGGTTAAGCCACACCTAAATCGGTGGCTACTCGAACGGTAGACCGTAGCGGCGGGCGGTCATTACGGCCTCGGTGCGATTTGAGGCATCAAGCTTATCCAGCACGGCTGCCACATGTACTTTCACAGTATTGATTGTCAGGCCCAGGTCCTCGCCAATCGCACTATTCGACTTACCCTGCCCCATCAGTTTAAGCACTTCAAGTTGCCGGTTGGTCAGTTCAAAGCGGGCGACAACTGAGTCATTCAGATCGGTTGGCTCAGGTCGCACCGACGCCAGCGGCGAATAATACTCACCGTCAAGAATGTGCTGAATGGCATTTCGAAATTGGGCTGCCCCGTATGTCTTGGGAATAAACCCGGCGGCTCCGGCCTGTAGACAGGCCTGAATCGTGGCCGGATCATCGGTTGCAGAGATAACGGCAACCGAGCAGCTCGGGCACTTCTGACGCATTTCCTGCAACGCAGAAATGCCTGTATGCCCCGGCAAGCCAAGGTCAAGAAGAACCAGATCAATTGGCGGTGTCGAGAGTGTTCTGCTTACTGCCTCACCAAAATTGGTTAGAAACTCGCAAGTTATGTGATCAGGCAGGCGCTTCAAAATCATTGAAAGCGCGTCGAATATCAGCGGATGATCGTCAACTACCAGCAAACGCACAGCCTGGGAATCCATGAAACTTGGGATCGGTAGTGTAGGGTTAATTCGCCATCACGATTTGTTAACAATCAAAACTCACAACACCCAGGACAACAATCGACACAAACTACCCAAAGTGGGTATCTATCGCCTTACGCAAATCACCATAATTTTGCATCACCGGGAACTGCGGAAACTGGGTAACAATGCTCTCAGGGGCGTGAATAAAGAAACCGGCATCCGCTGCGCCCAACATGCTTGTATCGTTGTACGAGTCGCCGGCGGCCACCACCTGGAAATTCAACCCCTTGAACGCATTGACCGCAGCACGCTTCTGGTCAGGCATTCGCAACAGGTAATCCGAAACCCGGCCGTCAGCCTCGACCTGTAAGTCATGGCAGAACAATGTCGGCCAGCCCAGTTGCCGCATCAGAGGGGTAGCGAACGGATAAAACGTATCTGACAAGATAATCACCTGATGGGCCTGACGCAGACCGTCAAGAAATTCAATCGCACCAGGTAGCGGAGCCATGGTGTTGATAACCTCTTGGATGTCAGTGATCTTCAACTGGTGCTCATTGAGCAGATCGAGTCGATACTGCATCAGCTTGTCATAGTCGGGTTCGTCCCGGGTCGTACGGGTCAGGCCTTCAATACCTGTCTTCTTCGCAAACTCGATCCACACTTCGGGGATCAACACACCTTCAAGATCGAGACAAACAATTCGCACAAAAGCCTCCGACAGCGTCATTCCGCAAATGCGGGTAAGTTAGATAGTTAGACAGACAATCAAGTCCGAAAAGACGGCCTGCAAAACCAAAATGATAACGACATTAGAAAAAGCCAAGTCATGGGATGAACTACAGGCCAGAATCTATCTGGACAATCAGCGCCGGGCAATGTCAGCGATCATCCCGATGACCGCTGTTCTCCTGATCGGCTTCAACGCCGTCCCGGTCCTCTGGCTCGTCATCATGGGCATCTTGCTTATCTGCCTGCAAAGCCTGCGTTTCTGGTACACCCGGCCTGAGGTCCTGCCTCAGGAGGCCGACCCGGACCAGGCTCAGCAGGCGATACGAATCGTCAATATCATCTCGGCCATCGGAGGGGTCTGGGTTGGCGTTGCCGCGATGCTGATTCTGCCCGCACTCGAACCGGGATGGGCGACTGTTCTGTCGATCATCATCCTGGGCATGCAGGCCGGGTCGATTGCGACGACCGCTGTGCACCCGCCAACTTTTATTACGTATACATTGCCGATTTTTCTGGGCTTCTCCGCAGGTTGGTGGCTCAGCGATACCAACGGCAGCCTGGTCATTCCGCCGTTGTACTTATTGTTTGCGCTGGTGTTGTTTGGCGCGGTCAGAAACGGCCATGCCGCGCTGAGAAGCTCCTACGACTTACGGGTCGAAAGAAACGTCGCGCTGCAAAAAGCCGAAGATGCAAACCGTCAGAAAGCCAAGTTCCTGGCCACAGCCAGCCACGACCTGCGTCAGCCGGCAGCAGCCCTCGCTTTTATGTCTGAAGAACTGAGCGCCGCCGAAACCAGCCCGGAACTCAAACCCGTGGTGAGCGCGATCGCCCGCTCCAGCAACAATCTGAACAGCTTGATTGATACCTTGTTTGATTTGTCCAAACTGGACCGGGCGCTGATAAACAACGATCCGCAGTGGGTGTCGCTAAAAGAACTCTGTGCCAATCAACGCTCAATCATCGGCCCAAAAGCGAGCGCCAAGGGGATTGAGTTCACAATCGATTGCGTTGAAGGATTTCTGTTTGTCGACCCATCTCATATTCAGCGCTGGCTGGGTAATCTTCTCGATAACGCTGTCAAATACACCACCAAGGGGACAGTAACGCTGCGCATTGAACTCATCCCTACCGGACTTTTGATCACAGTTGAAGATACCGGCCGTGGCATCGCCCCCGAACAACTTGAAAATATCTGGAGCGAGTATTTTCGGGCCGAGCAAAACTCCACCGCCGGTGCTTTTAGCCTGGGGCTCGGTCTGTCTATCGTTCGTAAACTGTCGCAATTGCTGGGTGTTGAGCCCACAATAAAATCAATCGAACAGCAAGGCACCTCGATTTCCGCAGAATTTCCAAGGTCCGCTTACCAGCTCGAAACATCGACTTTGCCTGCCGGTCGTTCCTGGGGTCGGATGGACGCCGCCGAGGGAAAAAACCTGTTACTGGTTGAGGACAACCCAGATGTCGCGGAGGCTCTGGAGCGGCATCTGAGTACGCTGGGATTCAATGTTGATTTCGCAGCAGACGCTCCTGCCGCCCGAAGCCTGCTGTCGGGCGACAAGACTTACGCCGTAATGCTCACCGATAACCGCCTGCCGGGCAACGAGCTGGGGACAGAGTTATGTCTTTACGCCAATCAGAACGGTCGTATCCAGCCGTGTCTGCTGATCTCCGCAGATGAACTGGGCCCCGACCTGCTGCCGGACGGAATTCCGTTGGCCCGCCTGCAAAAACCACTTCAAACCAACCAGCTCAGACTGCGCCTGAGCGAATTACTCACTGACAACCCCGGACGAGCAGACACCGCTGATGGCTGAATACCGAAGGAAACTGTCGCAACGATTCCAACAATGGCGTCACCAGCTCCAGGGCGCTCCAGCTCCGGTCTTTGATGCGATCGTCGTCGGCAGCGGATATGGCGGGGCCGTAGCAGCATATCGACTCAGTGAAAAAGGTTACCGGGTACTTGTGCTTGAGCGAGGCTCTGAATTTCTGCCCGGCGATTTCCCGGCCGATGTTTCTACCTTGACGACGTTTAGTCGTATCAACCGTCCGGACCGCCCGGACATCATCGGGCGCAGTGCCGGCGTGATGAGCTGGCATGCTGGCCCGGGTATTGCCTCAATGGTCGGTAATGGTCTCGGCGGAGGCAGTCTTATCAATGCCGGCATCATGATCAAGCCGGAGCCCGAGGTCTTTGGCCAGGCAGCCTGGCCAGCCAGAATTGCCCTCGACAATGATTCCGGCGGCCTGTCCCTGGAACAGGCGTTCACAACGGCCCGTGAAATGCTGGTCACCCGACCCGAACAGGAACCGGCTGACAGCCGCGTGAGGGCCGACGGCCTGGCTAAGACCCGAGCAATACATCAACTGGCCGACAAACTTCATTTATCGGCTCGAATTCGCCCGGTTGACGCCACCATTGATGCCAACCTCTGTACCCGCTGCGGCGACTGTGCATCGGGTTGCAATGTGCCGGGCGCCAAACTTACTCTTGGCGAAACCTATCTGGCTCACGCCGCGCACGCCGGCGCCACAATTCTTACCGGCGCCACTGTCATGACGGTTCGGCGCAACCCCGACGGACTATGGGCCTTACAGGTGCTGCCAACCGAGCGCAGTGACCTGACAGCCGACCCGATCTCGCTAACGCTTCAGGAAACAACACTCCAGAGCCCGATGGTCGTCCTGGCCGCGGGTACTTTTGGCAGTACCGAGATTCTACAAAGATCGCGTGAACGATATCGTTTGCCTGTTTCGGGCGCGCTTGGCAGCAGACTGTCTGCCAATGGTGACAGTATTTCCGTTCTCGCGAACTGGCCAGACCACCAGCAAACGGTTAACGCGGTCAGTCGGCCGCAACATCGTGAGGCGCCGGCGAAACCCATCGGCCCGACGATCACCAGACTGATAGATCTTCGCTACGGCGGCCCGATCGAAAACCAGTTACTGGTTCAGGACGGCGCAGTACCAGCCTCGATCTCGAGGCTCTTCGACAATCTGATCAGCATGCAGTGGATCAGCTCGCAAATGGATTCCTGGCGTTCACCAGCGCTGATCAACAAGGAGAACAAAACCGGTCACGACGGAGAGCGAAGCGACCCGCTCGGCGCCCCGGCAAGCCTGGGAGATCAGTCGCAGGTTCTGTTGGTCATGGGGCATGACAATTCTGCCGGGCGAATTCTATGGATGCCCGAGGCCAATCGTGCTGTGCCGGTCTGGACAAGTCCAGAGAACGCGCCAACCTGGCGTACCCAGCAAGCCTTTTTTAACCGAATTCAAAAACACTTTCCGGGCGTGCGTCATCTACATAACCCGTTGTGGCGCTTGCTGCCCAATGCTGCATCAGTCATGCAGGGCGGGGCCCCGGACCCAATGCTTACCACCGTTCACCCATTGGGTGGGTGCGTGATGGGGGACTCCTTTGAAACCGCCGTCGTGGATGATCGGGGGCGGGTTCGCAGTGATCCGGGCAATGTTCACCATGGCTTGTGGGTTCTCGATGGTTCGATCATTCCTACCTCTCTCGGGTGCAATCCCTTACTGACGATCACCGCATTGGCTGAGCGCGCAATGAGCTTCGTGCCTGCCGCGGCAGAACCGCACAACACCCCGACCACCACGACGGAGGCTGGCGCAGACCAGTCACAGGCGATCGCTTTGCTGTCTCCTCTGGTTGCCGCGAATCCGCCTGCAATTGGCGCCGTCTTCTACGAACGCCTGATCTGCAAGACATTGAAATTGCAGCCGTCACTGGCAAACAGGCTTGATGGCACCGCCAGTACCGCCGAAGCGGAAGTAGCACTGGGATTTGCACACGACGACTGGGATTTTGCCCTGGCCAGTGCCAATCATCGCCTGACTGAAATCTCGGGAACGATGAAGCTGCAGCTCTCCGACGGCGCCTGCATCGAAAGCTATCGACTGGAAGCGGACACGGCCAACCAGCGCCCTTCAAGTTTCATCATCCTGAGCGACACGGCGGTGCAGCCCGGTCTGAACCGATTTATCCGTCGTGCCTGGCGGCTTTTTCTCACGGGTCTGACCTGGGCGGTGCTGCGCGCGATTCCGGATGCTCGCAGATCACGGTCGTTGGCCGGCCGCTCAATCGGCGCACAGTTATTCAAGGACATCAGTCATCTGTCGCTCTGGCGTCTTGAAGCGCTAAACAAATTCGGGCGCATCTTATGGCATGCGTCGGAAGCCAGGCAAATGCAATATGAACTGCGCTTTGTTCATGACCAGACCATTCGCCCGGCGGACTGCCAGAGCAGCCATCAGCCGCCCGCGCAGCTATGGCTATACGGATTCAAACATGTGCAGTACGCAGCAACCGGCCGCGAATGGGTGAGCTGGCTGAAAGACCGTATTCCACGAATGCTTCAGGTCATTAGAGGCCGCCCGGCCGGTGTCGCACGCCCACCGCTGAAACGCACCTACATCGAACAAATCTGCAATCCGGATATTCAGTTGTTTTTGCAGGCACCACAGGACAATCGCAAGCAAGCCGCGGTGGCATCGGGGCACTTTGTGATGGACCCCTATGCCATGCTGCAGGAAAAACCGCCTCAACTGGATGATCGCGGCGGCCTTACCCAGGCCTTGCAAACCCTTGCCGGATATCCGGCGTTGTTCGCCCGGTATGCGCTCAAAACCAGATTGTTTGATTTGCGGGCGCCTGACTATTCGAACGAGATCATTCGCGACAATGCTCCGCCGGCGGAGACTTCGCTGCGCTGGACGGCACCGGACGGCTCAACTCGGTATTTGGCTCCGCAAGCATACGAGCTTGCGGTAAACCGAGGCGTTCATGCGCTGGAAGACCCCAGACTCGCCAGCGACAAAATTTCGTTAAAACTCTGGCGCTACCGGACAAGCCCGGCGCTTCCGCGCTGGGAGGATGGCACCTGGCGCGACCAGCCTGTGCGACGGGTCCGCACCGTGTTGTTGTTACACGCTTTCAGTCAGTCTGGTTATTGCTATACCTTCAAGCAGACCCGACAAAACCTGGCCGAAGCGTTTCTGGCCGCCGGCTATGAAGTCTGGATTCTGGAAAGCAGAATGAGCACCCGGCTGGCCATCAGCCACCAGGGCTGCTCGGTTGACCAGATCGCACGCTACGATGTCCCCGGTGCGATCGGTCAGATCATCAACACCTTAAACCAGGAGTTTGAACAAGCCGGCCAGGCATCGGACACCCATGCGCTGCAAGTCGGTTGTTTCGCACAATGCATCGGCGCCGCTTCGCTGTCGATGGCATTGCTCAGCGGGCGCCTCGCCCATCCGGCCGTCAGAGATCTGCCCGCACGGCCCATGCTCAGCGCCATCATGTTGTCCCAGGTTCATCCGTTGATTATTGGCGGGCGCGGATCACAGGCCAAGAGCTGGATTCCACCGTTGCTGAGACTCGGGATGGAATCAGTGCCGTTTGCCGTTCGCGGACCAGTGGACTCCCCGCTGGAAGCGCTGGCCGATCGAATCTTCTCAAGCTTGCCGGTACCCGATGAAGAACAGTGTCCGGAAACGTTCAATACTCACACGCACGAAGATAACAGCGCGACCTGTCGGCGAATCCGGTTTATTGAAGCGCCGCTGTTTCTGCATCGAAATCTCAATACTGCCACTCACGCCCAACTGAACCGTCTGTTTGGCAATGCCAATCTAACGCTGTTTGCCCATGCCCGCCGCTTTGTCGACTATGAAATGCTGGTCGATGAAGACGGTCGAAACCTTTATGTGCAGCAGTCGAATCTGCGCGAACATGCCGCGCTGCCAATTAGTTTCATGCACGGCGCTTCAAACGAATTGTTCGCGCCTGACAGCGCTCGACGCAGCCACGACTTATATCGGGCGGCTCATCCGGAATGGGCGAAGCAGTTTGCTGACGAACCCCTGATCATTGATGGTTACGGCCATGTCGATGTCTTGATCGGTCAGGACGCCGACAAGGATGTCTTCCCGAAGGTTGTCAGTTTTTTCGATCGGGTCAATCTCCAGACCGAGCAACTGCCGGTCAATGCCTCAGCACAACCGGCGGATCCGCCAGCTGATTATTTGCCCTGGGCGCGGTATCCCAGAGTCGGGCCGCAGCTCGGATTCACCCGCTGGTCTGACGATGGACAAACGCTGCTGGCCAAGGTCGCGTTTGTCGTTCAGGACAGCAGCCGCACCGCGATCGAATCGGGCAGTGCCAACACCAGCGCCTGGGCTTACTACCCACGCCAGCGGCTACCCCAGCGTATGGAGATCAGAACTTTTGACGGGCGCACGACGATGGCCCATGCCGATGTTGAAATTCCACGTGAGGTCGTCGACCGGTCAGAGAACAATCTGTCGATTCAACTGGTGGTGATTCATGACACCGATCGCGAACCACGCCAACAGATAAGCCGTCGGGAACTGATCTGCGCAATGCGTGACCAACGGGTGCAATTTCAGAAGCACCGCATGGCAGCCTCTGCGCCAATCGTCGACTCGGTTTCGCGACGCTGGCAAGCCTATCCGGGCAGCGCGTCCAGTTTTGCCGGTGACGAAGCCATCTGGCGCAGACCGGTCGTCTTGCGCCGATCGATGATCCGGTCGCTGGCCCGGCCCGGGCAAGCCGAACCGGACAACTCGCCGTTGGTAATGGCGCTTGGAACCTGCCGCTATCCGGGTATCGGCATCGACAGACTGCGCGCCGATGCGGCGTTCGGCAAAATCCTGGAGCGCTTTTCGGACGGACCGCAAAATGTGGCACCCTTGCAGTCTGCAGCGGATACTCCCGAAAGAGCGCTGCACAGGGAACCGGTCGCGGCGCCCCCCGACGGAGCAATTCGAACCCAGCCTACCCTGATGCTGATGCTCGGTGATCAGATTTACGCCGACGCGACCGCCGGCATGTTGGACCCGGCCACGCCAACTGAGCGCTTTACCGAGCGGTACAACTATGCCTTCGGCCTCGGCAATTCGCCTCGAATGGCCCGCCTGCTTCGCACCCTGCCGGTTCTGATGACGCCGGACGACCACGAGTTTCGCAACGGCTGGCCGCATGAAGGGCCAATCATGAAGCAAGGCGATGAAGAAAAAGCGCTGAATACCGCGCGTGAAATGCTCGATGCCTATCAGAGCCTAACCAACCCACTGGGCAAGACGGGTTCGTATTACATCGACCGCGGACCGTGCCGGCTTTGCATATTGGACACGCGTAGTTTCCGATCCCCACAGCATAATGATTTTATTCCACCGGCGGTCCTTGATGCGCTTGAGCAATGGATTCGCAGCGCCGGTGACAGGTTCATCTGCCTGTTCACCGGATCGGTCCTCTTGCCCCGGCTTCATAACGACACCAGCCCGGCCAACCCAGTTGCCGTCAGTGACGGCTTTGAGCGGGCGGAACACCAACGCTCGCGAATACTGGACATGTGCGTCAACCTCGCGCCTGGACGATTTGCATTGATTTCCGGCGACTATCACATCACGAGTGCCGTTACGATTCATCGCGAAGGGCACAAGCAAGCCGTCGGCTGCGCCATTGTGGTGCCGCCACTCTATGCACCGTTGCGCTACATCAACACACTGACCAACGAGGTCAGACAACAAGACCGCATTGAGACCGAAACCCAGACGCTGGAGACTCGACCGTGCACGCCGGCAAACCAGCCGGGAGAGACCCTCGCACCACTGGAAGGCTCAGGCTATGCGCTGGCCCAGGTGCAGTCCACAGCGACCGGCTGGCAGTTAGACCTCAGCGTTCAGGTCAATCACTACGAGGCCTACACCGGCTGGCAGGCGCTACGCCCGCTCACCACCATTACGTTTTAGGCTACTGCGCGAAGGCCACGACGGCTGGCCATGACCACCGCCTCAGTCCGGTTGGAAACCTCAAGGTTTCTCAGCACGGCAGCCACATGGGCTTTGACGGTGTTGTCAGACAAATCAAGAATTAGCGCGATCCGCTTGTTTGACATGCCGCGGACCAGGAGCTTCAGAACATCAAACTGGCGCGGCGTCAGGCCAAGGTCAAGCCGCAGCCGTTCATCATCGACCAGCCCCGTTTCCGGCTGCGGAATATCCGCCGCTTCCTGCCGATCCGGCGCGAGCGGCGGCGCCCCGGCTCCACCACTCTGCAGCACTTGCTGCGGCACAAAGACACCACCGGCCGCTACAAACCGTACCGCCATTCGGATCGCCGCCGGCTGAAACGTCTTGGGAATGAAACCCATTGCGCCGGCATCCAGCGCCGCATGAATGATGTCGGCTTCCTCTCGCGCCGAGATGACAACGACTGGCTGATCAGGAAATTGCTCGCGCAGGGTTGTCAGCGCACCAATACCGGAAAAACCAGGCAGACCGAGGTCGAGTAAGACCAGATCAACCGGCGGGTCTTCCGTCAGTCGGGCCGAGGCCTCATCAAACGTGGACGCTGAGTCATGAGAGACATCATCTCCCTGCGAATCCAGAATGACCCCTAGCGCCTCGTGAATGAGTGGGTGGTCATCGACCAACAACATCCTCATTATTATTTAGCTCCGTGATTCCTTTCTGGTCAGCAATATACCCCGATTGGATGAGTAATTCGATTCGGGACCACCATAGAGGCAATAATGTCTACTTCAGTCTTAAGAACAGTCCATTGTCATGCCTATTGAAACGCCGCGTACCGCTTTATTGCTCGTCGACATTCAGAACGATTTTTGCGACGGTGGTGCGCTGGCTGTACCCGAAGCGGAGCAGATCATCACTCCGGCCAATCGTCTGCTTGAGTCGTTTGAAGTCTCTGTGCTGACTCAGGACTGGCATCCCGCCAACCACCAGTCGTTTGCCAGTTACCATCCCGGCAAGCAGCCGTTTGATCAGGTTAGCGTCAGCTATGGCAAGCAAACCCTCTGGCCGGATCATTGTGTTCAGGGCTCCCAGGGCGCCTCTTTTCATCCGGATCTAAACACTGGCCGCCCTCAGATGATCGTGCGCAAAGGCTTTCGCCCCGAAATAGACTCTTATTCCGCCTTCTTCGAGAATGATCGTGCCACGACGACCGGCCTGGCCGGTTATCTACGCGACCGGCATATCCATACCGTGGTTTTGTGCGGGCTCGCACTTGATTTCTGCGTCGCCTATTCCGCGATCGACGCGCGGCGGGTCGGGCTGCATTGCATTGTCGTCACGGATGCCTGCCGCGCAATCGATCTGAATGGCTCGGCGTCTGAAGCGAATGAACGAATGAAAGCGGCCGGTGTGCAACTCACAGACATGGATTCCCTGACTGGCCAGCTAACGGGCTGACTGATGTGATATTTTCCACCCATGAACCAGCCAGAAACCTTACCCACTGAACCCGCACAAAACGACACCCACCTAAAGAAGATCGGCTATCTGCTCTGGATATTCGGCTTTCTGGGCGCGCACCGTTTTTACTTTGGACGCCCGGTTACCGGCACGATCTGGTTACTGACTTTTGGTGTGTTTGGGATCGGATGGATTATCGATCTATTCCTGATCCCCAGCATGGACCGCGAGGCCGACCTCCGTTTCCGGACCGGCGCCACCAACTACACGGTTGCCTGGGTACTGCTTACCTTCCTGGGCCTGTTCGGTGTGCACCGCATGTATATGGGTAAATGGTTTACCGGCATTTTGTACCTGTTCACCCTCGGTCTTCTGGGCCTCGGCGTCCTTTATGACTTCTGGACACTAAACAACCAGATTACCGTTCGCAACAGCCAGACGGCGTAAGCAAATCTCGAAAAGAGCAGACCTGTCATTTTTTCTAACATTTACGCTATTGGCTGAAACGGCTTTGTGACATTGCTCACTCGTCATTGCGCCGGGTCGGGCTTACAGTGATTGCATGAATGCAAATCCTGCCCTACCCCTCATGACGCTGCCCCCTCAATCAGCCACCGGCCCGGTCGCATCAGCCGACCAGACCGCCTGGCTTGGACAGGCCAGGCTCGCCTGTGAAGAATCGCTGGCGCGGATTGAAATGTTACTGGCAACGCCCGGCAAGCAGGACCGGGACATGGTGGTCTGCCTGATGGCGATCAGCCGCAGCCTGCGCTGGGCACTGACTGAGTCAGAATCCGCGACCGAGATGTCGCTCACCGTGCGCCGGGCCCTGCAAGTTTTCGACCGGATCGCGACTATGCCGGACGAGCTTGAGCAGACTTCGGGGCAAGACCAGATGGCGTACCAATAGCGTCCTCTAATCGGTTAACAAATGCATTTGCATTTACCTATACCCAATCGATTTGAAAGACACCGGAGGCCGCCCGGTCTTGCGAGCATGCGGCCAAAATCCTAAAGCGTAGGACCGTCCACGGTCGAATCCGCTTGCGCGGTCCGTTCGGGGGACCGGCGCGCAGCAAACTGAGCCGAAATCACGGAAACAGCCGTCTCCGGCCATCGGGCGTGATGATCGGGCGCCATGTAGCAACGATTTCGACCGCGCGCTTTGCCGGTGACCAATGCCTGATTGGCACGCGAGATAAGACTATCCAGGCCTTCTTCCTCATCAAAACCGGCAATGCCGGCAGTCACGCCAAGTTGATGCAATCCGGCAGCGGTCCTGAAAGTCTCATCCACAACCTCACGGCGAATCCGGTTTATCGTTTCGGTCACATCAACACGCCGATCGAACCGGGCCGCAAGAATGAATTCGTCGCCGCCGTTGCGTCCGATCAGATCGACATGACGCATACGCCGGCGTAAACGGCGAACAAACTTGGCCAGCAAGACGTCCCCGATTTCCTCACCGTGTTCGTCATTGAGCGACTTGAACCCATCGAGATCCAGCGCCACCACAAAAAGCCGGGAGCCGGATTCAAGCTCGCGCCGACCGCGCAACATGCCCTGCAATCGACGTTCGAATTCCGAGCGGGTCAATGCGCCGGTGAGCGGATCAATGCGCGCATCACCCAAAATCCGGTCTTTGGGATCAGACAAACCGAAATAGCCAAGCAAAGCAATCACGATGATGAGCCCGAACACCGCCAGCAGCGTTCGCAACTTGTTCGCAAACAAGGTGTCCAGAACACCAAAGTATTCGCTCGACGGCATTTGTACCAGCATGGTCCAGTTCACCCGGCCATCGAGCAGGCTTAGCGGCCGAATCAATCCCAGATACGCCTGCTCATCAAGTTCAAACGACTCGAACCGCGCGTTGCCCAGGTTGGCGGGAATCCGCGCCGCCAGAGCCTGCAAAGGAGCGCCGACAACAGCGCTTACGGCAGGCAGCGAGTCTTTGGCAAGCCGCGCGGTAAGTGTCGCAAAATCTGAAAACCCGACAACATTCTGGTTCTGATCAATCAGCACCGCCTTGCCACTTTCGGTGGTCGGCACCTGGGCGATAAACGCCGAAATATCGCGAATTTCAACATCGACGCCGAGGACACCGGCGTCAGAACCATCGGGATAGCGCAGCGGCATTGCCGCTGAAATACCCGGCGCCCCGGCAGAAAAGAACGTATAGGCACTGGTCCAGACCAGACCGGCTTGATCACGGGCTTTTCGATACCAGGGACGCGCTCTCGGATCATAGGTGTCCTGGGGGCTTACCCAGCTACGCAGATAATTCAGATTGGCGGACCGTTGCGTCAACATGATCGTCTTCTTGCGACCGTAGACGTCGATACTCTTGGTAACCAGGCCTTCCGCATTGCGATTGACAAACAGGAAACTGCCATCGGCCCGCCCGACAAACAAACCCTTGATCGAAGGCCGTGCCGTCAGTTCGGCCAGAAAATAGCTTTCCAGTTCCCGATCATTCGCCGCATTCAGAATGCCATCAGCAACCAGCCGGCTCGCCACCTGAACGCTGGCTTCAGCCGGCGCGAGAAATCTGTCCGCCTGATAGGCGACAGAATCAGCGAGCCGTTCGAGGCTAACCTGAGCATTATTGGTCAGCTGGCTGGTGGCCTGCTGACTCATTCCCCGTAAAACCACCATCATTGTGGCGGCTTGCACAATCAATAACAGTGCAATCAGACTCCTGCGAATCCATTTTTGCTTCATGTATGCAGTTGTGTCATTCAATGTTGTGTCGAGATTGTCCGGCGCTAACGACCGCCGCGCTACTAAAAGTGGGGAGAAACCCCTGTTTTTGGGGTCGTAGACCAACAAAGCGTCAAAAACCGTCGACTCAGCGCCGTTATCCAGGGGATATCACTGCCGGGCCGCGATGCCCGCCAACGAGCCAGACACGGCCACTCGGGTCACCACGCCCTGTGAAGAGACCCAGTAACTGCGATTCTTGCTCAGAGACTTACCAGTCACTAATGCCTGATCAGCATTGGCAATCGCTTCTGGTGGATCAAAGCCGGGTTCCAGCCAGGCGATACCGGCGGTGGCGCCCACGACCTGCGGACCCGCTTTGATAGTGAACGGCTCGTCCACCGAGCGCTGCCTGATTCGCTCAATGTGCTCCGCGGCCGCGCCAGGCGATTCGAGGCGCAACGCAATAACGAATTCATCTCCTCCGAGCCGACCGATCAGATCGTCTTTACGCAACCGGCTCTTCAGGCGCTCGGCGAACTGTCTCAGAACGGAATCACCGGCACCGTGGCCGTGTTGATCATTGATCTGCTTGAAACCGTCGAGATCAAGAATGACCAAAGCCATCTGCTGGCCGCTTTCATGCTCACGTCGCGAGCGACTCATCACGCCGAGCAGGCGCTCGAATTCAACCCGGTTCAGCACTCCGGTCAAACGGTCGACGGTTGCATCGGTGTGTAACCGAAACAATGGTCGGGTCAGACCGAAGATGACGCCTACCGCGATCAGACCTGGCAATACGATCACCAGCACCAGAGTTAACACCTGCTCCTCGAACAGCTCGACCAGTTGCGCCGTAAAACCGGCGACCGGCGTCTGTGCAATCAGTTTCCAGTCGAGGAAATCGCCAAACACCGACACCCGCCGAATCAGCCCGATATGCTCAAGCCCTTCCGCCTGAAAGCGAACAAAATCGCGGGCCGGCTGGGTCGGAGCCGCCGCCGGCGCGGACTGAATGTCATTGGCAGACTCATCCGGCAGCAGCGGTGCACTGCCGTTCAGATGCATTCGATACAAGAGCCGGAGAGGCGCGCCGGCGACCTCTTCAATCTTGGGTAAACGCGGCACGTTGGCATTGGCGAAAGCGTTATTCGATTCTGAGAATGCAATCACCTTGCCGTCGTGATCCACCATTGCCGCGGTGCCCTTCTGAACCGCAGGAATGCGCGCAATAAAATCAGATAGCGCCCGGATATCAATATCAATTCCCAGCACGCCCGCGTCCCGCGCCGAGGCATCACGCAGCGCCTGTACCGCAGTGATCCCCGGACTGGCCGACTCCTCAAAAACATAGGCGTCCGTCCAGACCAACTCTAACGACCGAAGACCCATTCGGTACCAGAGGCTTTCGCGCAGGTCGATCTGAGAATCGGCGGCAATCCAGCCGCGCAGGTACTTCAATGCCGCCGAGTATTCGTCAACCCGAACCGCCACCGACGCACCGGTTTTCTGGCGGGTGCGACTCAAAAAATGCTCGCCCGCGCGGCTGACCCGGACGAAGCTGCCGTCAGCACGACCAATAGACATCGCATCGATCGTCGGCGCCGCTCGCAGCTGGGCCAGAAAATACCGCACGATGGCCTTGTCATCACCTGCATCCAGCGGTCCGTCTTCGACCAGATGGCGGGTCAACTCGGCGGCCACCCGCGACGGCGCCAGGAATTCGCCGATTTCATCAGTAACGATGTCGGCCAGTTGCTCAACATTCGCCTGCGCACTGGCCACGAACCGGTCTGTCGTCTTGTCACGCATGCCGGACAAGACGATCAGAACAGTCGCCAGTTGCACTGCCATCAGTAGTGCAATCAAAAGCGCTCTGAGCAGAGCAGGCTTCATCGGGAAAACCCCTGTTCGGTTGAAGTAAAACCTACGATCAAACCACGGAACCGGGCAACACAGGTCAAAAGGCGGCAAATTCGAAGCTGGCTTTGCAAAGACCCCACAGAGAATATTGAGTCATGAAAACTGTTGGCAATTTGCACCCCTGCGAACTGAAACGGGAAACCCATGAGGCGCCCGGTATATTTGAGCCCTTGGGATAACAGCAAAAACGAGGGGAACAGTGGCCAAACCAATTGCCTGCATCGAAGATTTACGGAAACTCGCCAAATGGCGAGTCCCGAGGATGTTCTACGATTACTGCGATTCAGGCTCCTGGACCGAAGAGACTTATCGGGCCAATAGTGACGACTTCAAACAAATTCAGTTTCGCCAGAGAGTCGCGATTGATATCGAGCATCGGTCCATCAAAGCAAAGATGGTTGGCGAAGAAGTCAGCATGCCGGTCGCAATCGCCCCAACCGGCCTGACCGGGATGCAACACGCTGACGGTGAAATTCTGGCCGCGCGCGCCGCTGAGCGATTCGGTGTTCCGTTCACCTTATCGACGATGAGTATCTGCTCTATTGAAGATGTTGCCGCTGCAACCAGCAAACCATTCTGGTTTCAACTATACGTCATGCGTGACCGTGAGTTCATCAGCAGTCTGATTCAACGTGCCAAGAATGCGGGCTGCTCGGCACTGGTCATTACCCTGGACCTGCAAATCATGGGACAACGACATGCCGACATCTACAACGGTTTGTCTGCCCCGCCAAAACCAACCCTGATGAATTTGCTGGACATTGCCCGTCGCCCGCATTGGGCGTTGGGGATGTTGCAAACCAAGCGGCGCGAATTCGGCAATATCGTTGGCCATGTCAAAGGGGTCACTGACATGGGGTCGCTTGGCGAATGGACAGCGAACCAATTTGACCCCAGCCTGAGCTGGGATGATGTCGCCTGGATAAAAGAGCAATGGGGCGGAAAAATCATTCTTAAGGGCATCCAGGAAGTCGATGATGCCAGGCGGGCTGTCGATAGTGGCGCCGATGCCTTGATTGTGTCGAATCACGGTGGACGGCAACTTGACGGAGCCCCGTCTAGCATCAAAGTTTTGCCGACAATTGCCCGCGCAGTAGGCGACCAGATTGAAATTCATATGGACGGTGGCATTCGCAGTGGGCAGGATGTCCTGCGGGCGGTCTCGATGGGGGCCAAAGGCACTTACATCGGTCGGCCATTTCTTTGGGGGCTGGGCGCCATGGGCGAAGCCGGCGTTACCCGCTGTCTTGAAATCATCCACAAGGAACTGGACCTGACGATGGCTTTCTGCGGCCTTACCGACATCGCTCAGGTCGATCACAAGATTCAATGGTCTGAAGACTAAATCAAACAAAACCCCAGGAGATCGCTTTGTTTCGATCATTTTTCCTCAATAAACAATGGTTGCCTTGGTCACTCGTTGGCAGCATCGTCATTCTGCTGGCCACCTGGTATCAGGTTCAACTGGATGTTCAGATCAATGACTGGTTTGGCTCGTTCTACAATATTGTGCAAAAAGCACTGGGGGAACCCGGTAGTGTCGAGTTGCCCGAGTTCTATACCCAACTCGCCACATTCGGGAAAATTGCCGGTATTTACATTGTGGTCGCAGTCGTGCTCGATTTTTTTATCAAGCACTACATCTTTCGCTGGCGTACCGCGATGAATGACTTCTATATGGAAAACTGGCCTCGAGTCAGACACATTGAAGGTGCCTCACAGCGGGTACAGGAAGACACGATGCGCTTTGCTCGCATCATGGAAGGGCTGGGCGTGAACTTTATGCGCAGCATCATGACCTTGTTTGCGTTTCTGCCTATTTTGTTTACCTTGTCCAAGCAGGTCACCGAGCTGCCCTTCATTGGTCAGCTCGATCATTCGCTGGTTTATGTTGCGTTGCTCTCCGCTGCGGCCGGCACGGTTTTACTCGCGCTGGTTGGCATCAAGTTACCGGGGCTTGAGTTTCACAACCAGCGGGTCGAAGCGGCTTACCGGAAAGAATTGGTTTACGGTGAAGATGACGAAGCCCGTGCAGACCCGCCATCCGTAAAAGAACTTTTTGGTAATGTGCGCAAAAACTATTTTCGCCTGTTCTTTCACTACCTGTACTTCGATGTCGCACGCTGGTCTTACCTGCAGTTCAGCGTGCTGTTTCCGTATATTGCGCTGGCACCCACTATTGTTGCCGGCGCGATCACACTGGGCGTGATGCAACAGATCGTCAGAGCGTTTGGCAAGGTCGAGCAATCGTTCCAGTTTCTCGTTAATAGCTGGTCAACGATTGTCGAGCTGATCTCGGTCTATAAACGACTGTCTGCTTTTGAACGCGAGATCAAACTGGCCAATGCGCAGGGGCCGGAATCAGTCTCTGCCTGATACCTTACTAAAACGGCTTGGCCAATACCATGGTCCAGTAAGCGTTGTACTTGTTATCCGCGGTGCCCGGCACAACCGCAATACCGACAACCGACACATCGCCGCGCATCAGAGCGCGGCAGTGTGGCGGGCTGTCAATCCAGGCCTGAATCGCTGAGTCCAGCGTGCCGAAGCCTGCCGCAATGTTCTCGTCTGCCAGTTGCCAGTCGTAACCAGCGCGGGTCAGTCGATCGCCGACTCGTGTACCGTCTTCCCAGGCGTGCCCGAAGGTATTGTTCTGCTGCATCCACTCGCTCTCCATCAGAGCGGCATGGGCAACCTGAGGCTGCCACTTGACCGGACCGACCGGCTCATAGGGTACGTCCCCACATGTCTGGCCTGCTGCCCGAGCGGCATTGGTCGCCTTCAGCGCCGCATTCGACAAGTCATTGACTGGCTCATCGGTCTCGGCGGTCTTTTGCTCCACGGTCGCCTCAGTAAGAATCTCGCTACCGTTGCCTTTTGCAACCATTGAATCAACTGCACGTTCATCCGATCCGAATAAATCACCACAACCGGCCAGCACCGCAGAGATGGCAAACACGGAAAGTATTGGAGAGAATCTAAGCGAGTATGACTTGGCGAGCACAATGACCTCGGGAATATTGACTCCCATCATTGTGAAAACCCGCAACGGATACGGCTTCCCTACGGCGGACAAGCGGCCGCCCCGACACCGTCAGCGGTTAAGCGCGTCAGATAAGTGTCGGACTGCTGCGACGCTTACCCAGCGCTCCCGTCAGTCCTCGTCGAGACGGCTATAACACTCAACCGTAAATCGAGGCGTACAAATGGCCAGAAAAACCAGCTCTTCCGGCCCGTCATTGCGAATTCGTTGTGCGTCACCAGGGGCGATATGAACAATGTCACCGGCACTGACCGGAGAGCCCGGCAAATCGGTGATCTCCACAAAACCATCTCCCGCGAGAATCACATACCGCTCCGTGACCCCGCTCAGACGGTGCCAGGCTGTCTGGGTACCGGGCAATACACGGGCGCGGACGACCGAAGTTTCCGGCTCGCTTTCATCGTTAAACCACTCGGCAATATAGCAACCTTCATCGAACCAGTACTCCTGGGGCGGCTGGCGGCTCACGATACGGCTAACACCGCAAGCCGGGGGTGTTTTGTCAGCGTCTGTCATCTGGACTTAATCGATAGATCTCTCTGGGTGCCCACAGAATGTCATATAGTGTTCGTAAGGTCAGGTGATTTCCCTTCCAAGGAGGCTGAAATGCCACTGATTTCCACCCTGATATTGGCAGCCGCGGTACTGCTTTCAGGAGGCGCGGCAAACACTGCATACGCAGCCGGCAAGACACAACACCACAGCCCGGCGGTCGAGATCGGACCGCGTCCGTCATTTTTGGTCGCGGACATGGACGACTCCCCGCTAAAAGACAAGCTGCGGGCGTGTCTCAAGAAGCATTCCTATCGCACGAAATTCTCGATCGGCCACCGCGGCGCGGCCTTGCAATTTCCCGAGCACACTGAAGAATCCTACCGGGCTGCCGCACGCATGGGCGCAGGCATCATCGAGTGCGATGTCACTTTCACAAAAGACCGTGAGTTGGTGTGCCGGCATTCGCAATGCGATCTGCACACGACAACCAATATTCTGGACACGCCGTTAGCTGCCAAATGCAGTCAAGCATTCAGCCCGGCAGACCCGCTGGCCGGCACCAAAGCCAGCGCCAGGTGCTGCACCAGTGACATCACACTTGCCGAGTTCAAGACCCTCAAAGGAAAAATGGATGCTGCCAATCCGGACGCCACCACCGTTGCCGAGTATCTGGACGGCACGCCCGCATTTCGCACCGACTTATATTCGACCCGCGGCACATTGCTCAGCCATAGGGAAAGCATCGAGTTGTTCAAGTCGCTGGACGTGCGAATGACTCCGGAGCTCAAGTCTGCCTCGGTGCCAATGCCTTTTGAGGGTCAGTACACGCAGGCTCAGTACGCCCGGCAGATGATCAACGAATACCAGGCCGCCGGAGTCTCTGCTGCCGACGTCTGGGCGCAATCATTCAATCTCGATGACCTCGAGTACTGGCTGGCGAATGAACCGGCCTACGGCGCCCAGGCGGTTTATCTGGATGGCCGTTACGGCGCCAGCCCGCCCCTGAATCCACAAGACCCCGCTACATTTATACCCGGCATGCAGGAACTGGCCGCCGCCGGGGTGAAGATCATCGGCTCGCCGATTTACATGTTGCTCGCACTGGACAGCAACCGAAACATCACCGCCTCGACATACGCTAAACGGGCTCGCGAAGCCGGGCTGGACATCATTGCCTGGACTCTGGAGCGATCCGGCCCTCTAACGGGCGGTGGCGGCTTTTACTACCAGACCGTTGCTGAGGCGATCAACAACGACGGCGACATGATGACTGTTTTGCACGTTTTAGCCGATGAAGTAGGAGTTCTGGGAGTATTCAGTGACTGGCCGGCAACAACAACCTTCTATGCCAACTGTATGAGCTTGCGCTAAAAGATGAACTAAGGCCGGTCCCCCGCCGACCTACTGACTCAGCAGCAACCGGCCCGCCCCCTTATCCGCGGGCTGGCCCCAGGAGTCAGTATGAAACACAGCACTGCCGAACCGACCCCATCCGTCAACCAGATTATCCTGTCGCATGACGGATTACGTGGAGTAGCAGCCTTATTGGTCGCGGTATTCCATATTGCGCAGAACGGACAATTCGCGCATCAACTGACCCATATCCCTTTTATTGCGAACGCCTGGATTCTGGTTGATTTCTTCTTCGTGCTCAGCGGCTTCATGATGGCCTGGAGCTACGGAGATCGCCTCAAGACCGGCACCGACGCCAAGGTATTTCTCGTGCGCCGGTTTGGCCGGCTCTATCCCCTGCATCTGGTAATGTTGCTCGGATTCGCAGCAACCTGGACGGCTATTCAGACCAGCAAATGGCTAATCGGCCTTTGGCACCCGGAGATCCAGTTCTCCGCGCCCGCATTCTCCGGGCCGGAAGTCAGCTGGGATAACTTGCTCTTGCACGTGTTTCTGCTACAGGGCGTTGGCCTGCAATGGACCGACTCATTCAACTTTCCGGCCTGGTCAGTCTCACTGGAACTCTGGACCTATCTTTTGTTCACCGCGGTTTGCGTTGGCATCGGCACCGGTAAACGCTGTGCGATAGTCTTTCTGGGCTTATCAATTGGCTCATTACTGTTTTATGTCCTGAAAGCGCCGAGCATCGAAGATTTTGCCCAGACCATGATGATCGAACGCAACTTTTTCCGCATTTTGCTCAGTTTCGGATTGGGGGTTGCCTGCGCCAGAGTTCGCCGCAAGATAGCCGATGCGCCGTCAGGTGTACGCCAGTTGCAGGCGGCCGCGGCTATCGCCTGTCTGCTGATGATCTGGGTGGTCGATCAAATCGGTGTATTTGTGCTGGCTGCGCCGCTGCTCTTTGCCGCGCTGGTCACTCTGCTGGCCTACGACAGTGGCAAAATCGGTCGCAGCCTGACCTGCCGGCCTATGCTCTGGCTAGGGGCAAGATCCTACTCAATCTACATGGTTCACGCGACGATCCTGCTGGTTGCCAAGGCAGCCGCGCTTCAGTTGGCCCCGTCATGGGATCTGCCCCTGGCAGGTCTCTATGTTGTGGCTGTCCTGGTCGCTGCGGATCTAAGCTATCGGTTTCTTGAGGTTCCCTCAAGAGACGCGTTCCGGCGGCTTGCCGACTCGATTCGCAAGCCACAACACGATGGAACCGAGAATGCTGGCGCCTTGGTCCTCCGGTCATAGCCGTAACGATTAAGAAGGCATTCTGAGCCGGATCCGCGCGCGTCGATACAACCAGAAAATGATGGCGAAATTCAGGCAATTCCAGGCGATGCCGTTCACGAATGCCGCATCATAAGAACCGGTCAGGTCAAAGACCTTGCCAGACAGCCAGCCCCCCAGGGCCATGCCGATAATCGTTGAAGTCAGAACAATCCCCACCCGGACGCCGGCCTGCCGGGGAGTAAAGTATTCGCGAACAATAATCGCATACGCCGGTACCAGCCCACCCTGAAACAAACCGAATGTGGCCGAAATCAGATACAGGGATAACAACGAATCAAAAAACAGGAACAAGAGCAGCGCAGTGGTCTGCAACGCCGAGCCAATCAGAAGCGTCGCCAGACCGCCGATTCGATCACAGACCGCGCCTGAAATAAGACGACTGACAATCCCGAAGCCGAGCATCAATGACAGCATTTCAGCGCCACGCGCCGGACCGAAGCCCAGGTCAGTGCAATAGGCGACGATATGCACTTGTGGCATCGACATTGCGACACAGCAACCGACGCCGGCCAGGCAGAGCAGGTTTTGCAATGCCAGTGGAGAAAACCCCAGAGGACGCTCGCTGGGCGCTGCCTTGTTGAGGGTTGGAATGGAACCGACCGCGGCATCAACCTCCAGCGCAGGCGCACGCCGAAACAACAACATGGCGAGCGGGAAACTGACCAGCAAGACAATCCAGGCCATGGTTTCGTAAGCACTACGCCAGCCACCGTGTTCGACCCAGCGCTGCACGATAGGCGGCCAGACAGTGCCGGCCAGATAATTGCCGCTCGCGCAGATCGCAACCGCGATGCCGCGCCGGCGACTGAACCAGACCGAAATGTCGGCAATCAACGGGGAGAAAGTCGCTGACGCCCCCAGCAAACCCAGCAAAACACCGTGAATCAGGGAGAACATCAGCAAGCTGTCTGCCTGCGCGGCCAGCCAATACCCGGCGGACAAACCGGCGGCACCGATCAGCACCGGCACGATAGTACCGAAACGGTCAGCCAGCCAGCCCATCAAAATACCACCCAGGCCGAACCCGATCATGATGAACGAGTACGGCAGGGAAGCGTCAGAGCGGGAGACGCCGAACTCATCCTGCAAATGCGGCAACACCACTGAGACCACATACATGGCGCTACTGCCAATCGTAGTCAGCGCCAGACCTGCGAACAAGCGCAACACCGGATACGACCAGATCGAGCCGGTCCCCGGTGAATCGGTCGCTGTCGAGTCAGAGGCGATATCAGCCTCGACCCGGGCGACCGGCCGGTTTACAAACCGCCATTAACCACAAGACACTGGCCGCTGACATAGTCGCTGTCAGGACTGCAGAACAGATAGACCGAACCGGCGGCCTCTTCCGGTGTACCACCACGCCCCAGGGGAATCATCTGGTTAAGCGCTGACAAGCGCCCGGCCTGAATGCCAAACTTCACTTCTTTGTCGCCAATTGTGACGTTACCGCCCTCGCCTTTATCCAGAGGTTTGGTCATTCGGGTCTGAATGTAGCCAAACGCAACAGCGTTGACTGTCGTGTGATAGCGCCCCCATTCTTTGGCAAGTGTCTTGGTGATTCCGACAATACCTGCCTTGCCAGCCGAGTAATTTGCCTGACCGGCGTTGCCGTTAACTCCGGAGGTCGATGAAATATTGACGACTTTACGAACAACACGCTGGCCGGCGGCTTCCTCACGCGCAACCGCTTCCTTCAGATGCTTCTGAAATGAACGCAGGATTCGAAACGGCGCTGTCAGGTGGACATCCAAAATGGCATACCACTGATCGTCTGTCATTTTCTGAATGACCGAGTCCCAGGTGTAGCCGGCATTGTTTACGATGACATGACAGTCACCAAATGAGTCAACCGCAGTCTGGACGATCTTGTCGCCAAAATCGGGTTTGGTCACGTCGCCATTACAGGCTACCGCCTCGCCGCCGACCTCTCGGATCATCGCGAGTGTTTCATTCGCCGGCTCATCATCCAGATCATTAACCACAATACGGGCGCCGGCGCTGGCCAGACGCAAGGCAATTTGCTGTCCGATACCCCGGCCTGAGCCGGTAACAATTGCGGTCTTACCTTCGAGTTGCTGCATAAGTTACTCCTACTTTTTAGTGTCAGTTCTGTGATGGCTGCGAATGACGGCGGCCCAATAGAATTGTGTAGCCCTGCGGGCCATACTGCTCAGTGTGCGGGATATCTCTGCCCAGCTCCAGAAGGTCACCCGCTTTGAATTCGGACTGTTCGCCGCTGCAATTCAAGGTAAGGTTGCCAGCCAATACCAGTGCGCGGACGTCGAACGGATGACTGTGGGTATCAATAAAGACATTCGGATCAATGGATTTGGTCTCGATGTCTGTGTAACCGTCAGCAAGGCAGGCGGCCCTGAAAGCGTCTTTGTCCATGTCTCCTCCGGTGGCGATCGGCAATTATCGCACCGTCTGGGAAGCAGGCCAGTAAGACACGGCCACCTCTACCCACCGGCGATTTTCGGCAAAACAAAAACTTCCGCATTGTCTGGCAGCGGTTGAGCCAGTGGGTCCTGGATAAATTCGCCATCAATCGCCAGACCCTGCGCCCGATCAATTTCAGTACCCAGCCCGGGAAAGCGTTGATCAAGAATTTTCAGCAACTCGCGAACATTGGCGGCAGCAATCTCGAAGCGCGTCTGCCCCTGGGCAAACTGCCTGCCCAGAGTACTGGTGATCACCACTCGCACCACAGCCCGACCTCCTGGTTTATTCAGTCAGTCGTCTAACGCCGCCAACACTTTGGGCGGCGACATTGGCAGATCAACCAGTCGTTTGCCCAGCGCGTTCTCGATCGCATTGGCAACCGCGGCCAGCGGCGGAATGATCGGCACTTCACCCACGCCGCGCACCCCGAACGGGTGGTTCGGATTGTCCACCTCTACGATGACCGTATCAATCATTGGAAGGTCGGAGCAAACCGGTATCCGATAGTCCAGGAAGCCTGGGTTTTCGAGCCGGCCGTTTTGATCATAGAGGTACTCCTCGTTCAGCGCCCAACCTATCCCCTGGGCAACCCCGCCCTGAATCTGACCTTCCACATAGCTCGGGTGAATCGCTCGGCCGGCATCCTGCACAGCGGTGTATCGCACGATACTCACCCGACCGGTTTCGCGATCAACCTCAACATCACAGATGTGGGAACCAAAACCGGGGCCGGCACCCTGGGCGTTAATCGCCACATGGCCGGTAATAGGGCCGCCGGTCTTGGCCGACTGTGCCGCGATATCTGCAAGCGTCAACGGCTCGAGATCTGCGGTATTGCCGGCAATCGCATAAGCCGCGCCATCCCGCCATTCCACATTGTCCGGGTCAATTCCCCACAGTTGCGCCGCACGGCCGCACATCTCTTTTATGGCAGCCTCGGCCGCCTGGACGCAAGCCATTCCAGTGGCATAGGTGACGCGGCTGCCGCCGGTCAGGAAGGTATAACCAATGGCATTGGTGTCCGCGATCATCGGCTTGACCCGCTCCAGATCTATGCCGAGGGTTTCGGCTGTCATCATTGCAAGCGAAGCTCTTGAACCACCAATATCCGGGCTGCCGATAATCAGCGCAACGCCACCGTCCTCACTGATGTTTAAAGTGGCCGTCGATTCGCCACCGATGTTGAACCAGAACCCGGAGGCAATTCCCCGCCCCTGATCAGGGCCAAGCGGCGCCTTGTAATGCGGGTGGTTCTTGATGGCCTCGAGTGTTTCGACAAATCCGATCCGCTTGAACACAGGCCCGTAGCTGGAGCGGGTCTTCTCTCTGGCCGCATTGCGCAATCGAAACTCGACCGGGTCCAGGCCAAGCTGGTTAGCCAGTTCGTCAATAGCGCTCTCAACCGGAAATTCCGACAGTGGCGCGCCGGGGGCACGATACGCCCCAACCTTGGGACGATTGACGACAACATCAAAGGCGACTGATTTGACATCACTGATGTCATAAGGGGCAAAAGCGGTCATCGCGGCTGGACCAACTGGCGCACCAGGAAACGCGCCGGCTTGCAAATGGATCCGGGCCTGGGCGGCAACAATTTTACCGTCCCGGGTTGCGCCTATTTTTACAACAGTATGCGACCCCGAGGTCGGACCGCTGGCTCGAAACACTTCCTCGCGACTCATCACCATTTTGACGGGGCGGCCACTCTTTTGAGAAAGCAACAGCGCCAGCGGTTCGAGATACACCAGTGTCTTGCCGCCAAACCCGCCACCAATCTCTGCAGGCGTCACCTTGAGGCGGGCAAGTTCAATATTGAGCAACTTGGCGCAATAGGCCCGAATCATAAAATGGCCCTGGCTGGAGGCCCAGACCTGGCACTGACCATCCTGATCCACATTGGCCAGTGCCGCATGAGGCTCGATATAACCCTGATGCACCGGCGCGGTTGTGTACTCACGCTCAATGATTACATCTGCTTTTTCAAAACCAGCTTCGGGATCACCATGACCAAACTCAACCCGCTTGGCGATATTGCTCGGTTTGCCAGGCTCGGGCGTGACACCTGCGGTGAACAGATCGTCGTGTAACAGAGGGGCATCATCACGCATGGCCTCACGCACATCAATCACGTGCGGCAACGCTTCGTATTTGACATCAATGAGCGCAAGCGCCTGCCTGGCAACAGACTGACTGACTGCCGCGATCGCGGCAACCGCATGGCCATCGTAGAGCGCTTTACCACGCGCCATCACATTGTGTGACAGGTCTCTGAAATTAACCGGTCCTTCCCCGACGAACGCTTCCTCGGACGGAATCTCTGGAAAGTCAGCCCCGGTCACCGCCGCCTTGACTCCCGGCAATGCCAACGCCCGGCTTGTATCAATCGAGACAATGCGTGCATGGGCATGCGGGCTGCGCAAAACCGCGCCGAACAATGCGCCGGGCAATGTGTAGTCGGCGCCGAACCGGGCCCGCCCGGTTACTTTCTCTACGCCATCAGGTCGCACCGGGCGGGTACCCACCAGACGCAGTTGCCGATCAGGTTTCACTCTTGCATCCATTAGTGACCTCCGTTACGCATTTCAGTGGCTGCGTCCATCACGGCGCGGACGATCTTGTCGTAACCCGTACAGCGACACAGGTTGCCAGCGAGCCAATAACGCACCTGGACTTCGCTCGGGTCGGGGTGTTTTTCCAACAGCGCTTTGGCCGCAACCAGAAACCCCGGCGTGCAAATACCGCATTGCAACGCTGCATGTTCCAGGAATTTGGTTTGCAGCGGATGTAGTTGCTCACCGCTGGCCATGCCTTCAATGGTTTCGACCGAAGCGCCGTCGGCCTCAACACCAAGCACCAGGCAGGAGCAGACAATGCGCCCGTCCATATTGACGGTACATGCGCCGCAATCACCGGAGCTACAGCCTTCTTTGGTGCCGGTTAGGCCAAGTTCGTCTCTCAGTACGTCCAGCAGAGTCTGCTGAGTTTCGCAAAGGAATTCGACCGGCTCATGGTTGATTGTGGTGGAGACATGATGCTTTTTCATGAGTGATTTCCGTTGAACTGTTTTGCCCGTTCCAGCGCAATGAGAGCGGCGCGCCGAACTAACACGCCCGAAACCTTCGTCCGGAACTCAACCGTCCCGCGTTTGTCGTCGATCGGCCGACAAGCAGCCCGGGCCGCTTCAGCCGCCCGATCAAGCGCCGGCTCGTCGAGCGCAGTACCAATCAGAGCAGCGCCCGCCTCAGCAACCAGCAATGGTTGCGGCGCGACCGCGCCGAGCGCAACTCGGGCCGCCGTGCACTTGCCTGCGGCGTCCAGCGTCAGGCTGACGCCGGCACCTACTACCGCGATATCCATTTCTGTGCGCGGGATAAAGCGCAAATAGGCATCTCCGGACCGGGCGAGGCGCGACGGAAACCGAAATTCGACGATTAATTCATCAGCGGCCAGAGTCGTTTTGCCCGGCGCGGCAACAACTTGCTCAACCGGTACCTCACGGCGGCCCGAGGGTCCGGCAATGACGCATTGAGCGCCGGCTGCAATCATAGCCGGTACGCTGTCAGCTGCCGGGGATGCATTGCACAGATTGCCCCCGAGGGTGGCCCGCCCCTGAACTTGCGTGGAGCCAATCAGTTCAAACGCTTCAACAACGCCAGGCCATTGGGCAATGATGTCCTGGCGCTCGCCGAGTTCGGCGCCACTGACTGCAGCGCCGATGCAAATTCCGTCGGCACCGATATCGATGTTTCGCATCTCGGCAATATTTTTGACATCGATCATCTGCTCGGGACAGATGCGGCCCGAACGCAGTTGAACGAGTAAGTCGGTACCGCCGGCCAGGACTCGTGCCCGGCCATTCCCGGCCGCCAATGCCGCTACCGCCGCATTGACCGTGTCAGGGGCTTGGTATTGCATAGCTGTCTCGCTCCAGTGGATTTCATCCAGTGTCCCGGGTCGATGCCGCTGTTAAACGATTGCGGCTCATTTCGGCACAACTCATAGATTACAGGGATATCGTTGCCAGGGCTCGAATGGACCTTGATACCGGATCCGGGCTGGCCGCAGTCGTCATTCGCTCACCGGCCAGACTAGTGAATGACGGCCGGCAGACTCCGTCGCATCGAAGCACAGTTTCAGTCGCCGGCGGCCGGATTCTGACCATGAGCGCGAAGTCTTGCTTCCAGTTCCTGGATGCGCGCCCGGGCCTCTTCGCCCTCCGGAATAGCCTCGCCGCTGTCACGCCATTTAACAGCGGCCTTGAATCCGGCCTCTTGAGAATAGCGCCGGAACCACAACCCCTCGGGGTTATGACGCGTAATTCCGTCGAATAGCGTAGCCATCGTTTGTGATTGCTCCAGTCCCATCGTCTGCATAACCTGATTAACGACCATCTTGTGCATTGCCAGATGGCTACGGGGCACGCCGGCGATACGACTGGCAAGTTGCATCGCCTTGGCATCCAGTTGACTGGCAGGCACTGCGCAATTCGCCAATCCCCATTCGGCTGCAGTCTTGCCGTCAATCACGTCTCCGGTGAACATAATCTGTTTAGCGCGCGCAGGTCCCAGACGAAACGTCCACATTGCCGTTGTAGGACAACCCCAGACTCGGGTGGGCATGTAGCCAATTCGGGCGTCTTCCGCCATCACAAGCAAATCACAGCAGAGCGCGATATCGCTCCCGCCTGCAACGGCAGCGCCATGAACTTTTGCAATCGTCGGTTTAGGACTACGCCATAAACTCATGAAGTCCTCGGTGAATCGCTTCATATGCGCATAATCGACCATCGGATCCCATGGATAAGACTCTTGCTGGCAAGGGTGCTCAGTTTGTCGCTCGGCGTACTCCGACAAATCGTAGCCTCCGCAAAAACCTGTTCCAGCCCCTTCGACAATGATGGCGTGAACCTCGCTATTGATATTCGCCCAGTCCACCGCGGCTCGAATCTCGCCCGGCATGGCTTCGCTAATTGCATTTAGCTTACGGGGGCGATTGAGCAACAGTCTGGCGACACGGGGGTTGTCGGAATCCTGAGTGATTTTCAGCGTGGATAATTCGAGCATGGGAATCCTTGGGTTGCCTGATTGGAGTGCAGACTTTAAGGCGTACACCGCAATACAGTCAACACTGACTGTATTGCGGATATCGATCAGGCTAGCTGCAATCAGTTGACAGTCAGAACTGACCGTTTCTATACTTTCCCAGATGAATGGAAGCAAACGAGTCGTGCGGGACAACCCTGTAGAAAAGCCGGTTAAATCCGCCCGCAGAAATCTGCGATCGGCAATTCTGGAAAGCGCTGTTTCCTCATTGATTGAGCAAGGTACTGCCGCCACGACCACGCTCGAAGTGCAACGACGTGCCGGGGTGAGTCGCGGTGCACTGTTGCATCACTTTCCAACCCATGCTTCGTTGCTCGCAGCGACAGTTGACGAGTTGGTTCGCCGAAATGAACGAGCGGTACAAGAAAGTCTTGCCGCTTTACCCGACGCCGGCAATTCAGTCGAACGGGCCATCAGGATACTGGCCCGCGTCACCTCGCAACCCGCTTATATGGCCGAACTGGAGCTCTGGGCGGTTGCGCGAACCGACCCGGACTTGAGAGTCTTGCTATCTGAGGCTGAGCGGGCAGCCCGCAAAGAACGCGACCGCGTCATCAACGCCTTGTTCCGATCAGTCAAAGGAGAGGCAGCGCGGACCGAAGTGATTGCAATGACAATGGAATTCCTTCGGGGGCTCGCCCTAAGCGGCGTCCTGAGAAAAAACCCGGCGAGGCGCCAGAAATTATTGGCCGGCTGGATTCGTGCGACCCAGACCTTGCTCGAAGAATAATTCGAATATTTAGGTCAAGAGCAATGTTCCGTGATCTATCCGGCCACGTGTGCGCCGGTGGATCGGACTCGGCAACAGTCGAGGCGGAAGAGGCGGAAGAGGCGCATGAATACATCAACTTAACTATTATGGAGGGCGACTCCAGCGCTATCGACCCCGGGGTTATCCCACTCTGGTCGATATTCAGGGATACTGCGCCCTCAAAGTTAAGTATTCCAACCGAATGGAGCGGCCGACAACGGCTGAACTCGCCTCAATGCCAGAAGAACAGCGATTAACCGAAGAAGACTATGACTGCTGCCTAGCCAGCATCTATAGTGCTGCGTCGGGCATGTCTAACTGGGCCGATGCCTGCAACCTGATATCCAGGGCCATGGGTCTATCAGGCGTCCATATCATCGGTTTGAACAAACACTCCGGTCAGTTATTGTTCTCTTGGGAAGGCGGCCATATCTCCAAAGAATGCTTCTTTGATTACGCCACTCAATACCATGCGCAAAACCCTCACCTTCCCTACGCACTGGCGCTGCGGGGAGGGGGATGGTTTCAAGATCATCTTCACTTTGATGACGACTTTGTTGGTATCAATCCGTTCTATCAGGATTTCGCAATCCCTTATGGCGCCCGCTATTTGTCAGCGACCAAACTGATCGACGACAAGGACAGAGTTGTCATGTTTGGGGCGCTGCGGGCTGCGAATCTGGCACCACTCACACAAGTGGAAATAAAAGAACTGTCACGCCTGCGAATTCATTTGGCTCAGGCTGCGACAATCTACCTGCACCTCCAGGATACATTCAACAAGCTGACGGTTGGCCACGACTTGTTGAACTCCCTGCCCTACCCGATCTTCACCACTACCCTCAACCGGGAGATAGTCCACCAGAACCCTCGCGCCGCCGATCTGATGCAAACCGATACCCTGGTTGCGACCAGGCAATCAGGCTTCCATCTACTGGACAGCGATGGCGATGCAGCGCTGGAGAGCAGACTGACAGAAATTAAACAAGCTCATGACGGCAACGGGCGGTCGAACATTCGGAAATTTGTCATTGCTATCGGGCGGCCGGTTACCGAGGCAGCCGCGATCGGGATTGTGATTGATCCGGACGTCTCTCGGAATTCTTTCGGCATGGACTCACTATTGTTGCTATTGATTCATGAAGTCAACCAGAAACCGAGTACCGACCCTTTCATTGTGGGCAAGATCTTTGATCTGACTCCGGCAGAATCAATGGTCGCCACAAACCTGGCAAACGGGAGCACGACGCAGGCCATCGCTAAAACCCGCGGCGTCTCTGAACACACCGTTCGTGCCCAGGTACGCAGCATTTACACCAAACTGAATATCAGCAGCCACCCGGAACTGACGCGCCGGTTAATCGGGCTGCCGCAACTCACTCCATCGACGTAGTACGACGTAATAACAGCGGCTCTACATGCTGCGCCGGTACTGTCCACCTACTTCAAACAGGGCGCTGGTAATTTCGCCCAGGGTGCAAACCCGCACTGCATCCATCAGCACATCAAAGACATTGCCGTTTTCAATCACCGTCTGACGAAGTCGATCGAGCATCGCAGCACTTTCTGACTGATGACTCTGTTTGAACGCGGCCAGACGGTTGAGCTGGCTTTGCTTTTCCTGCTCGGTAGAGCGGGCCAGCTCCAAAGTTTCAGGCGTTGAATCGCCAGCCGGATTACGGAAAGTATTCACGCCAATAATGGGTAGCTCACCAGTGTGCTTGAGCATTTCATAGTGCATGCTTTCGTCCTGGATTTTGCCGCGTTGATAACCGGTTTCCATCGCACCAAGAACACCACCACGATCAGTGATTCGCTCAAACTCGGTCAGAACGGCTTCTTCGACCAACTCTGTGAGCTCCTCAATGATGAAGCTGCCCTGACTCGGATTCTCATTTTTGGCCAAACCCCATTCCCGGTTGATGATCAACTGAATTGCCATCGCCCGGCGAACACTTTCTTCGGTCGGGGTTGTGATCGCTTCATCATAAGCATTGGTGTGCAAGCTATTGGCATTGTCATAAGTGGCGATTAACGCCTGCAATGTCGTGCGAATGTCATTGAAGTCGATTTCCTGCGCGTGCAAAGAGCGGCCGCTAGTCTGGCAGTGATACTTCAGCTTCTGGCTACGGTCATTGGCGCCGTAGCGTTCACGCATCGCAACCGCCCAGATCCGCCGGGCAACACGACCCATCACGGTGTATTCCGGGTCCATGCCATTGGAGAAGAAAAAGCTCAGGTTAGGCGCAAAGTCGTCGATTTTCATACCGCGCGCCAGATAGGCCTCAACAAAAGTAAACCCATTGCTCAGCGTAAACGCCAGCTGACTGATCGGGTTCGCGCCGGCTTCGGCGATGTGATAGCCGCTGATACTGACCGAGTAAAAATTACGCACTTGATGGCGAACAAAATAATCTTGAATATCGCCCATGACTTTCAGGCTGAACTCGGTCGAAAATATGCAGGTATTCTGGCCTTGATCTTCCTTGAGAATATCGGCCTGCACGGTGCCACGCACCGAAGACATCGCCTGCGCCTTGAGTTGCGCGGCCTCTTGTTCATCCGGAGCGCGACCATGCTCGGCCTCAAAGTCGGCTTTCTGCTGATCAATTGCCGTATTCATGAACATCGCCAGAATACTGGGTGCAGGTCCGTTGATTGTCATGCTGACGCTGGTTGACGGACTGCATAAATCAAACTTGTCATACAAGACTTTCATGTCGTCCAGCGTGGCAATGCTCACGCCTGAATTACCGACTTTGCCGTAGATGTCCGGGCGCAGATCAGGGTCATGACCGTACAAGGTCACCGAGTCGAAAGCGGTCGACAAACGCTTGGCCGGCATGCCTTCAGACAATAGATGAAACCGCCGATTGGTTCGGAACGCATCGCCTTCGCCGGCAAACATCCGGGTAGGGTCTTCGCCTTCCCGCTTCAGCGGAAACACGCCGCCGGTATACGGAAAATGGCCGGGGATATTCTCGAGCATCAACCACTTCAACTGTTCGCCGTGGTCTTCAAATTGCGGCAATGAAACCTTGCTGATTCGAGTGCCGGACAATGACTGATGAACCAGCGGCGTGCGGATTTCGCGATCCCGGACTTTGCTGACCAGTTCATCGGCGCTATAAGCTGCTTTGACACCCGGCCAGTCGGCCAGCAACTTCTGGGCATCAGCATCGATCTTGCCCTCACGCATACTTGCCTGCTCTTCCAGCGCATCTCGGGCGCGGTGTTTTTCCGGCACGGCCTCGAGCAACATGCGCTGACTTTCACGCAGATGCTGAACCTCTCGCGCCAGCGTCGCATTCTTGTAGGTCCGTTGCTTATACGAACGGACTGTCTCCGAAATGTCGGCAAGGTATCGGACCCTGGAGCTGGGCACAATCGCATTGACCGCGCTTGATTGTTTGCTTTCGGGTTTCGGCAGACTGCCGCCTTGGGCACTGGCCGCAAAAGTTGTTGATTTCTCCGCCAAAGCTGCTTTCAGCGCCTGATACAACGCGGTCACGCCATCATCGTTGAAGCGCGACGCCTGCGTGCCATAAACTGGCATCTGATCCGGCATCACGGTGAACGCTTCGCGATTTCGCTGGACTTGCTTGGCAACGTCACGCAAAGCGTCGGCCGCCCCTTTGCGGTCGAATTTATTGATCGCCACCAGGTCAGCAAAGTCGAGCATGTCTATTTTTTCGAGCTGGCTCGCTGCACCGAACTCAGGCGTCATCACATAGAGCGAAACATCAACATACTGAACGATCGCCGCATCACCCTGACCAATGCCAGAGGTTTCAACAATTATCAGGTCAAAGCCCGCTGCTTTACATGCAGCAATAGTCTCAGGCAGAGATTGGCTGATTTCGCTGCCGGCATCGCGGGTGGCCAGTGAGCGCATAAAGACATGACGGCCTTCTTCGTCCTGACCCTTCTGTCCCGGACGCGGCCAGTTATAAATGGCATTCATGCGAATGCGATCGCCTAACAGGGCTCCGCCGGATTTTCGCCGGCTGGGGTCAATTGAAATAACCGCAACATTGAGCGAATCGTTCAGATCCATCCGCAGGCGACGAATCAATTCATCGGTCAGCGAACTCTTGCCGGCGCCGCCGGTGCCGGTAATCCCGAGAACCGGTGCTGACGATGAGTCGGCCGCGCGGGCGACGGCATCGCGCAAGCTGGCATCTGCAGCGTTATTTTCGATCGCGGTGAGCCACTGTGCCAGCGCGCGCCAGGCCGATTCGGTATGGCCGGTCATGCTGGCCAGGCTGGTTGGCGCGTACGAGGACAGGCTATGGTCGCAGCGCATCAACATCTCGCCGATCATGCCTTGAAGCCCGAGATGCTGCCCGTCTTCCGGAGAGTAAATCCGGGTCACGCCATAGTCGTGTAATTCGGCAATTTCGCCCGGCACAATCACTCCGCCGCCGCCGCCAAAGACCTTGATATGCTCGCCACCACGCTCGCGCAGCAAATCGACCATGTACTTGAAATACTCAACATGACCGCCCTGGTAAGAGCTGACCGCAATGCCTTGCGCGTCTTCCTGAAGCGCGCAGGTGACCACTTCATTGACCGACCGGTTATGACCCAGATGAATCACTTCGGCACCCATGCTTTGCAGGATGCGGCGCATGATATTGATCGAAGCGTCATGACCATCAAAAAGTGAGGCCGCCGTGACAAATCGGACTTTGTTGGTTGGGCGGTATTCAGCCAGCTTCCTGGCTTCGGACAAGTCGGTCATTCTGATTCCTGAAGGACATCATTCGCCAGCCACGGCAATGGCCGTAGCCGGCAGACAAGGTTTGAAATTGGGCGCGAACGAGCTGCCGAAAACATAACAGCAGCGTCAGGCAAACACCAGCGCCAAGCCGCCCTGACGATACTTTACGTTAACGTTAACGTCAATCAAAGCAGGCTCACCGCCCGGCGAAATTCGAATCGGACCATCACCCGGGAAGCCGTATTGGCGCTGAGCATCAGGGCAAACCAACCGCGGGCCGGATCCACAAACAACGACTGGCCGGTCACACCAGACCAGGTAAATTCGCCCGGCGCTGCCGGGACCGCGGCGGAACCACTATCCAGCCGCACCGCACCACCAAACCCGAACCCCCAGCCTGAACCTATAAAGCTGGCAGGCCCTTCCACAATGCCAGGCAGTTGATTGCTGACCATCTGAGCAAACAGAGGCTCACTAATGAACGCACGACCGTCGAATACCGCGCGGGCGGCGAGCAGGCGGGCAAACCGGCTGACATCGTCCAGCGTACTGATCAGACCGCCGCCGCCACTGATCAGCGGCTCAGCAGCGCCCGACCGCGCTGCGGCCTCTGCCCGTTCGAAGCTCTGGTTAAAGCGGGACCAGGCAAGGTCTGACTCTACCGCCCGCGGCATCTGAGCCGGCTCATCGGCACCCGCCCTAAACCCTGAAGCAGCCATTCCCAGGGGCGCAAACAATCGGCGCGCCATCAGTTCATCAAGCGGCTGGTCATCCAGCCGCTCCAGGATCAGCCCCAGCAAATCAGTGCTGTAGCCATACAGGAAGCGCTGTCCGGGAGCGACCACCAGAGGCAGCGCCGCCAAGGCAGCGAGAAAATCCTCGCGGCTTTGCTCGGCCATGCCGGCGAGACCACTGGAAAGCGCGCGATCGCGCAAACCCGGCTCCTGGATTTCAGGGGCATAAGCCCAGCCAGAGGTATGGGTCAGCAGCTGGGCGATTGTTGGCTCGGCACCGGCCTGTGCCTGCTGGTTGATTGCCATACCCCTTAATTCGGGCAGATGGGCCGAAACCGGGGTATCGAGACTTATCCGGCCCTCTTCGACCAGCATCAACACCACCAGACTCACCATTGGCTTGGTCAGCGAGGCGATGCGAAACCGGGCCTGGTCATGCATCGCCGGTGCATCTGCCGCCCCGGCCAGCCGGCCAGTGACTTTGCGACAGATGACGTCTCCCGCCTGCTCGACGTGGACGAGCGCGCCGGGATAGTGGCCCGATTTCTGGTGATAATCCAGCATGAGATCAACGGCATCAGACATAAGTCCTCCAGGCGGTAAGCAAAACACAAGTGTCGGGCCAGGGGCCGGCTCGGGCAAGTAGCGTTTACCAGCGAGGCGTCAGAGTGATCACAGTAGAGTGGCAGCGCTAATTCCATTAACATGATGACAGATCAAGGAAATTCGCTTACACCCAGGGGCGTTTGGTAACGAATAGCAGGTTCTTTTTAGATCATGAGTTGGCTGTTTTCACTGTTGCGTTGGCTTGTCATTGCGCTTTGCGTCCTGGCGGCAGTCAGCTTTTTCTTTCCGGCCAACCAGGTCGTAGAGCGATCGCTGGTCGTCGAACACTCGCCAGACCGCGTCTGGGAGTTGCTCGAAGACCCACCCGCCTGGAATCGCTGGTCGCCCTGGTACGAACGCGACCCCGATATGAAGATCACCTACACCGGCGCGCCTAAAGGCATGGGCGCACGCTGGAGCTGGGAGTCGTCACGGGAGGGCAGCGGCACAATCTCGATTATCGGGGCCAGCGTGCCGCGCCAGCTTGATTACATCATTCAGTTCAGCGGCATGGGCGATGCGCTCGGTCAGTTCATTCTGGAACCGGTCAACAGCGGCACCAATCTGACCTGGCGACTACAGATTGAGGCGGGATTCAACCCGCTCATGCGGTGGTTCGGCTTGTTTCTGGATAGTTTTCTGGGTGATGACTTCAACCACGGGCTGGCCAACATCGCCAAGGTCCTGAACAAGCAGGCGACTTAACGAGTCAGCCGGGCACGGGCGGGGTATTCGCCAGCGCTGTCTCCGGACAATCGCACCGCGGTAAAATTGCCTTGCTCCAGGGTCTGAACCCCTTGATCGGTCACGCGGGTCAGCCGCCAAAAGACCCTGGACTCCCTGACCGACGCGCCTACCGCGATCTCGAGGCGGTGGCGCCACGAACTCGACAAGCGCGCCAGGATTGCCGGCGGAATACTGGATCTGAGCACCAGCCTGACCGGCCCGGCCAGCTTGCCCGAATAGCGACCCTGGGTCGGCGTAGCCTGTTCACGCCACTGCAAGACAACCGTGCGGGGAATCCGGTGAGCCGGTGGCGCCCGGTTAAACGCCCCCGCCTGGGAGCGCGGCAGCATCATGGTCTCGTCGGAAGGGTCTTGATGAAACAACGTTTGCGGTAAATACCGACCGGCGAGCGGCGAGCCGAAAGAGTCGTAGAGTGAAAACGTTCGGGTATCCGCCGCTTGCGCAGACCCTTGGGCCGCCCGAACCCAGCTACCCGTACGACTCAACGAGGTACCGGCCGCACTGGATTGCAGGTTGGCATAGAGCGTGCCGGGAAGTTCGCCGTTCAGCAGGCGCGGGGCGAAAATCTCCCCGCCAGCAGTATCGTTGAACACATGGTAGGCAGCCTGTTCACCGATTAGCGAAGACTCTGGCATGGAGGTGCAGCCCACGACAACCAGCAAAACGCTATAACCAACGACCGTGCGAACAGACAGGGGAACCCTTTTGCGGGTAAACACGCGAGTAGATACAAAAGACAGCATCAAGACCTCCGGAGGAACCAGTAACAGCCACTGTAGTGCGCCAGCAGTCTTTCCGGGCACGCGCTAAACGACTGGCGGCCGAAACATCAGGCTTAGGTCAGGCGATGCGAAGTCGGTGCTGTTTCGCGCTCGCCGTAGAATGCAAATATGACTTTTGCCTCCGACTCTTCCGATACTCACGCCATTGCCGAGCACGATGGCGCGCCGACACTTACCCGGACCGACCACGTCTGGACTATTACGCTGGCGCGGCCAGCCCAACACAACCGACTGGACCCTGCTGATGTCACGGCACTGTCGGCAGTCTTCGATCAAGCCCGCGCAGCCCGCCCCAAACTGCTTGTCATTACCGGCAGGGGCGAAAAAACCTTTTGTTCGGGCTATACCTTGTCGGCGATTGCCAGTGAGCTGGATCAGCGCTTTGAAGTCATGCTCAACCAACTTGAAAGTCTGCCTTTTCTGACCATCGCCGCGCTTAACGGGAGCGCCTATGGTGGCGCGACCGACCTCGCCTTATGCTGCGACATCCGGCTGGGTGTACCGGGAATTCGTTTGTTCATGCCGGCCGCAAAATTCGGTTTGCACTACTACCCGGATGGTTTGCGCCGTTATGTCAATCTTCTCGGTCTGCCACTGGCGAGCAAACTGATGCTGACCGGCATGACAATAGAAGCCGACGAAATGCTTCGGGTCGGATACCTGACGGAGCTGGTCGATGCCGGCGACCTCACGACCCGCGTCCAGGCCTATGCTGACGCGACGGCACTAACCGAACCCACGGTTGTCGCCGAGATGAAAGAACAGATGCGCGGGCTCGCGACCCAGCAAACTGATGCCTCCCTGGAGCAGCTCAAGAACACGATGCAGCAGTCTTATCAAAGCAGCCTGAAATCCGAAGCGCTGCAGACCCGCGTCGCCGATCTGCTCAAGCGTTGACCCCGGTTACCGGGGGGTCGCCGGCCCGCTTAGTAGATTCGCCAGAGATTGGTTATTATTAGCCGATAGCGGTGGCCAGAGCCATCGCGAGGTTCTCAGGGCGGGGCGAAACTCCCCACCGGCGGTGATGGCAGATTGTCTGCATGAGCCCGCGAGCGCTCAAGCTGAGCAACGTCAGCGGCTTGAGGTCAGCAGATTCGGTTTGACTCCGAAGCCGACGGTATAGTCCGGATGAGAGAGAGCCAAGCAAACGTCAGCGCGGTCTGGCAATGCCCGGACAAGCGCCCTGACGGCTTGCCGGCGCACGCCCTGATTCAGTTCGACTCAACCGTACAGGTTTGCCATGAATCAGATGATCCACCAGCCCGAATTAGCCGTCTCGTCAGACCAGCGACTCAAGATTGACCCGAGCCATCGGTTCGCGTTAATTCACGCGCAATGGCATACCGAGATCGTTCAGAATGCCCGCACGAGTTTCAACCGGGAAATGCTCAAGCACGGCGTCACCAGTGACGCCATTGACGAGTTCGGTGTACCCGGTGCGTTTGAAATCCCACTTCATGCCCAAAAGCTGGCCGAGACCGGTCGTTACAGCGCCATCGTGACCAGCGCCTTTGTGGTGGACGGCGGCATCTATCGTCATGAGTTTGTATCAACTGCCGTCATTGACGCCTTGATGCGCGTGCAACTGGATACCGGCGTACCGGTGATTTCGGCTGTTCTGACTCCAAAAGATTTTCACGACCATGCCGATCATCAGCGCTTCTTTGCTGAACACTTTGTGACCAAAGGCGCTGAAGCGGCCCAGGCCTGCCTGCGCACCGTCTTGAGCCTGGAGCAACTGACCAGACTCAAAGTGATGGCTTAGCAGGGCACCGGGCCAAAACCCTATTGCGGCACCGGCACCGGAATCAGCAATTGCTGAAGCAACGCCGTACTGGCTTCATCATTGAATCCGACATTGTCCTGAACGCCGGTGCGCTCGCGAATCCCTTCGGCTACCCGGCCGCCGCGTTCGATCAACACACGGTCTGCACTCAGGCCGTTGAAACGGGTCGGTGTGTTGTTGAAGAACATGACGCGCGCATCGCCGTAGGTTTCAATCGCGTAGTTGCCCGTACCCAATGTCAGGCAATCGCGAACCGAAGCCGTCTGCCCGGGAGGCGGGTTCGTCACCAGGCATTCGTAATAGGTCACCTGGGTGCCGCCGGTGAACGCCAGGCGCATACTGGCAAAAGACTCATAGAAGCTGCCGGACTCACCTGTTCGCAACTGACGATCGGCCAGAATGCCATATTCAACACTGGTCGGCGTCCACCATTCGGTCGGGTTGACCGATGTGCCGTTTGAATTGCTGAACTGATTAAAAATACACGGCGTCCCGCGCGCCGATCCAATGATTTGCTCCAGGTTGGTCGCGACAAACGAAATATCGTCCGGCTGTGTACTGTTAGTCAACATGCCGCACGCCGGAATCGGCGCGGAGCGCGCATCGCCGCCAGCCGCAATGTCGGCGTTGTATGCGCGCAGACTATTGGCGGTTGTATCCGAGTAACGAGGGGCGTAAGTGTCTATCGTGCGGATCACTTCTTCTTTGTAAGACCCGGCAGGAAACCGGGTCGACCCCAGCACCGCAAGATTGCTCGGCCCGTAGTCGGCAAAGTCAATTAACTCATCAGCGCCGGGCAAAGTACGAATATCGGCCAGAACGCTCTGCATGGTCAGGTCAGAGACATCAGTGCGAATCACAGACTCAACGCCGGTGGAGTACATGTCGCAATGGTTAAACTGGCGCGAGCCTGATGAGTTAACCGGGCCGAGTGTCGTGCGGTAACCGTCGGGGCAACTACGCCACTGACTGCCGTTCCAGTACAAGTCATCAGCCTGTTCCGGAGTATTGCCAAACCGCCAGGTCTGCGGCGAACCACTGACACTGCGGGTAACCTGCTCGACGCGGGCAAAGTTGCCGTTGCTGTCGGCCGTGGCATCCACTGCCGTCTGGGTTTCCACCTTGTATTGCCAGTTGCCGGAGTCGGTGTAAGTCAACGATCGCAAGGCGATATTCGCTTCGCCCGTACTACCTGCACCGCCGCCACCCGTACCGCCGTCATCAATGACTTCGCCACCGCCCCCACATGCAGCAAGAGTAGCCACAACTGAAACCGAGACCACCCATTGTGTAGTCGAAATTATTGACATAACCCCTCCGAGAAATTCATTGTTGTCGTACCGGGCCATCATAAGCGGTCAGACCGTTTTGCGCGAAACCAATTAGCGGATTGCCGCGAACCAGGTCACTAACAGACACACACCGGCAACAACAGTCAGGATGAACCGCAGCGGCAAAAAGGCTTTCAATCCTGGTATCGGGGTTCCGGAATAAAAATACAGATCAACAGCCAACGCAACGCATAAGCCGCCGGCCAGATACAACAGCGGCCCCGGCTCGGTCGTCTGGGCAAACCAGAACGCATATAAAGAGGGAACAACACTCCAGACCAGTCGCGCAACAATCTGACGCTGACTGAACAAAGACCCCGCAACTAGCAATATTCCCCAATGCAAGCCACCAACGAATGTCAGGATTAACGCGCCGTAGAGAATCTGCGATGACACAGCAATCACACTGAACGGTGGCGCCATCATCGTGGCGACCACCGTATGCCCGACAAACGGGATCAGTCCGGCAATACCGAGCAACCAGATCCAGCGCCTGACCCTCGGGTCGAACCGGACCTGATCAGCATTTGCTATATCAGGACGCATCAGGTCTGCGGCGAAAACGGTAGATCGCTTGCGTCGACCTGAGCGAATGCAGGAACTTCACCGGCCGGCCATTGTTCAGGAACGCACGTGCGGTGATCTCCAGGCCGATCTGCTCCATGAACTCTTCGAAATCGAGCACGGTGCTCAAATGCAGGTTCGGCGTGTTGTACCAGCGAAACGGCATCTCTTTGGAGACCGGCATACGGCCCCGGAAAATCGACCAGGCATGAAACCAGTGCCCAAAATTGGGAAGCGATACGATTCCTTCGGCGCCCAGTTTGGAGATTTCGCGCAACACATGCTCTGTTTGATGCGTTACCTGAATCGCCATTGACAGCACCACCAGATCAAACTGGGTTTTGGCGAATAGATCCAGACCGTCTTCGATGTCGCGCTGAATGACGTTCACGCCCCGGCGCACACAAGCGAGCAGCTGAGCATCGTCAATTTCTACCCCGTAGCCAAAACACTGCTTTCTGGTTTGCAAGTGATGCAACAACGCGCCATCACCACAAGCCAGATCAAGGACGCGTGACCGGGCTGGGGTCCAGTCTGCAATCAGCGCGAGATCGGGGCGCAAACCGGCATCGGATTCAGACATCTGTTGCCTCCGCGCACGCGATTCGTTCGAAGTAATTTCTTACGATGCCATGGTATTGCTTGTTGTCGAGCAAAAACGCGTCATGCCCGTGTGGTGCCTCAACTTCAGCATAAGTCACTGGCAGACTGTTATTGACCAGAGCCTGCGAAATCTCCCGGCTGCGTTCAGGCTCAAAACGCCAATCCGTGGTGAAGGAAATGACCAGAAATTCACAACGGGCTGATTGCAGCGCGCTGGATAAGTCCCCTTTGTGGTCACGGGCAGGATCAAAATAGTCGAGCGCGCGGGTGATTAGCAAATAGGTGTTTGCATCAAAATAGCCGGCGAATTTTTCGCCCTGATATCGCAGGTAAGACTCGATCGCAAAATCTGCATCAAAACTGAAACTATATGAACCGTTTTGAAGTGACCGGCCGAATTTCGCGGCCATCACATCATCGGACAAATAGGTAATGTGACCGATCATTCTGGCTACCTGCAAGCCGTGGTTAGGCACAACATCGTGATCGTAAAAGCGACCACCGTGAAAATTCGGATCGGTGATGATCGAACGCCTGGCGACTTCATTGAATGCAATATTCTGCGCGGACAGCTTCGCGGCAGAGGCAATCACGATCGCATGCCGCAATCGCGCCGGAAAGCGCGTACTCCAGGCTAACGCCTGCATGCCGCCAAGGCTACCGCCCATCACTGCTGCAAACCGATCAATACCCAGGTAGTCAGCCAGACGCGCCTGGGAATCAACCCAGTCCTCGACCGTCACAAATGGAAAGTCAGGGCCATAAGGTTTACCGGTTTCCGGGTCGATCGATCCTGGGCCAGTTGATCCAAAACAACTCCCAAGATTATTGACGCCAATGACAAAAAACTGATTCGTATCGACCGGTTTACCGGGACCAACCATGCTGTCCCACCAACCAATTTCTTGCGGGTCATCGCGATAAAACCCGGCGACATGATGGGAGGCGTTTAAAGCATGGCAGATCAGAACGGCATTGGTGCGGTCAGCATTCAACTCACCATAAGTCTCGTAACTCAATTCGTAACGCGGTAAAACGGCCCCGCTACTCATGATGAGCGGCTCGTTGAAATGCGCTTGTTGTACCTGTACTTCGCCGATCGATTCACTCACGCGCTTTGCTCCGGCGTCCAGAGTTTTTGAAGGGCGGCGCGTACTTTGATCGGGTCATCTGAGCGCACCAGACGGGTTACCGGGTTAACCAGCTTAGTCACTTCACTGAGCAAGACCTCACGTTTTACTTTTAACAGGCTGATCGGATGCATTGAGAATTCGGTAAGACCCATGCCGAGAAGGAGTCGGGTGGCGCGGGGGTCACCCGCAAGTTCACCACAAACAGAAACGGGTTTACCCGCTTTGCGGGCCGCCTCGATAGTCTGTGCGATCAGACGCAGGACGGCGGGGTGAAACGAGTCATAAAGTGAGGCGACTTCACTGTCGGCACGGTCTATTGCCAAAGTGTACTGAATCAGATCATTGGTTCCGATCGACAGGAAGTCCAGTCGTCGCAGAAAAAATCCTGCGGAAAGCGCGGCGGCCGGCACTTCAATCATGGCGCCGATATCAACATGCTCTGAAACCGGCTGATTACGCAACGTTACCTGTTCCCGGGCCCGGTCAATCAGCCTCAGGCAATCGACGATTTCGTGACTGTGCGTGATCATTGGCAGCAGGATGCGCAAGCGGCCATGAGCCGACGCGCGTAACAAGGCCCGCAATTGCACAAGGAACATGTCGGGTCGGGTCAGGCAGAACCTGACCGCACGCTGCCCGAGTGCAGGATTCTGAGTGGCGACATCGATGTGGCCGTAACCCAGTACTTTATCCGCCCCGACATCCAGGGTTCGAATCGTCACGGGGCGGCCATCCATCGCTTCAACCGCGGCCCGGTACGCCTCGTATTGCTCGTCTTCTGATGGCGGATCTGCGCGATTCAGGAAAAGGAATTCACTACGGTACAGGCCAATGCCTTGCGCGCCGTTTTCCAATGCCAGACCGGCCTCATCCGGCAACTCTATGTTGGCCATCAAAGAGATGTCTTTGCCGTCGAGCGTGCGCGAGGGAACGTTGACGAGTCGTTTGAGTTTGGTCCGCTCCAGCTCACGGGAAGCCTGACGGTGCCGGTACTCTGCCAGCACCGCTTCATCAGGCGCACAGATAATCAGGCCGGCGTCGCCGTCAAGAATGATCCAGTCGTCGTCGCGCACCATATCGCTCGCGCATTGCATACCCACTGCGGCCGGTACATCCATTGAGCGGGCAAGAATCGCCGTGTGCGAAGTGGTACCGCCCATATCAATCGCGAAACCTGCTGCGTGTTTCAGGTCGAGAATATCTGCCGGGGCGATATCATCGGCCACAAAGAGCAACGGCTCATCGCTTCGCTGATTGACCGCCCGACTCGACCCCACCAGTGTTTTGAGAATCCGGTCGGTTACCTGACGAACATCGCGGCCACGCTCACGCAAATAGGCGTCATCGAGCTGACGAAACTGTTGCGTCAGAACTTCCGACTGCGACGAAATCGCCCATTCAGCGTTGCGCAACTCTGTGCGAATCAGATTGCAGGCATTGTCGACAAGCATTGGATCCGCAAGAATCATCTGGTGAATGTCGATCAGGGCACGGGCTTCTTCGGGAGCGTCATCCGGCAGTCTCTCGCTGATGCTCTCAAAATCATGGCGTACAAACTGTATGGCGTGGCTCAGACGCTCCAGCTCGGCATCAACCGCTGACGATTCGATATGGTATCGATCAACATCACTCACCTGGGTTGCCAGCCGGCGCGCACGGCCGATCGCAATCCCGCCGCCTAGTCCGGTGCCATGCAAGCTGAACATATCAGCTCAAGGCCTCATCAAAACCCGTCTCGAATAACGCGACCAGATCGATCAGGGCTTGCTCTTCGTCTTCCCCATCAACCTCCAACAGCAGTTCCGAGCCCTGAGATGCGGCCAGCATCATCACGCCCATGATGCTCTTGGCATTGATACGCCGGCCTTTGCCGGTTAGCCAGACATCTGCCTTGAAACTGGTGGCAAGTTGCGTGAGCCGTGCGGACGGGCGCGCATGCAGACCCATTTTATTGACGACAACGACCTGACAGGTTTTCATGATGACTTGTCCTCAGCAGCTCCGGACGGCGGCTCTTTCCGGACTTTTTCGACCTTCGCGGTGTCGGTAGCCGTAATCGGCTCGAACATTCCCGGCAGCATTGTCACGATCGCCTCACGCGCGGCCGGCAATAGTTGATCGACCAGCGCCTCCAGCTCTGCGCCACGGCGGTGAGTCAAGGCTTTGACCAGCAAAGGAAGGTTAACACCGGCCACAACGACGATTCGGTGCGGAATCGCCAACGCTGCGGCAATCCGGGACGGGGTCGCGCCCATCACGTCGGTCAGGACCAGCACACCGGAGCCGTCATTGATCCTGGTGCATAGCGCCTGGGCCGCGGCGATCGCCTCAGCGGTATCTTCATCAGGAATGACATCAAGCGCCGCAAGCTGCGGCAACATGTGGCCGAAAATATGACGGGTGCAATGAATCAGCGACGTTCCCAGTGGCTCATGAGAAATAACCAACACACCGATCATGACTGGGCAACAGCCTGTTCAAGCCCTTCAACAAACATCCCAGCCACATCGAAACCTGTCTGGTTGAAAATTTCCTGGAAACCGGTCGGGCTGGTCACGTTGATTTCTGTGACTGACTCACCAATGACATCAAGACCAACCAGAAACAGTCGTTTAGCCCAGAGCTCAGGCGCAAGACGTTCTGCGATTCTGAGATCGGATTTGGACAAGGGCTGCGCCACCGGCTTACCGCCGGCAGCCATGTTGCCGCGCACTTCGCCTTTGGCCGGGATGCGGGCCAGCGCATGAGGGACGACTTTGCCACCAATCAGCAGGATTCGCTTATCACCGTCTTTGATTTCGGGCAGGAATCGCTGCGCCATCACTGAGACCCGGCCAAACTCGTTCATCGTCTCGATGATGACCGACAGATTCGGATCATCATCGCGTGCCTGAAAAATAGACGTTCCGCCCATGCCATCGAGCAATTTGAAAATAGCGCGCTTATGTTCGATCACGAATTCGCGTAAACGCCTGGGGCTGCGAGTCACCAGGGTTGGGGCGGTGAGATCGGGGTAGCCGGCAATCGCAAACTTCTCGTTGTGGTCGCGGATCGCCTGCGGACTGTTAAACACCCGGGCACCTTCGCGCTCTGCACATTGCAGCATATAGGTCGCGTAAACGTATTCCATGTCAAAAGGCGGATCGGTACGCATCAGTACGGCATCGAAACCGGCCAGCGCCTGCTCGGCCGGCTCATTGACTTCATACCAGTCGATAGGATCAGCCTTCAGTGTCAACGACTGACACAAGGCACTAACCCGCTCGCCGGACACCGCAGTACTTTGATAGGACAGATCACCAATTTCGCAAACGCTGATGGAATGACCACGTGCAACCGCAGCACGCATCATCGAATACGTCGTGTCTTTGACGGTCTTGATCGACACCAGAGGATCAAGAATGATGAGGATGTTCATTAAATTCCGAAAAGAGCGTCTCATAACCGAGACATCAATTGTAGACGGTCATCATATACGCAGACAGGGCAGCCGTTGAAGGCTGCCCTGTCTGCGGGTTGGTTGCTAATAGAGGGTTTTAAGCCGTATTAACCGCCATGAAGAGAGAGATTAACGCACATAAGCTTGTTCGCCATGTGAATTGATGTCCAGTCCCTCACGCTCTTCGTCTTCCGGCACCCGCAGGCCAATCACCAGATCAACAATTTTGAACGCCACCAGGGCGACGACTGCCGACCAGACGATCGTGATCACGACGCCTTCCGCCTGAATGTAGGTTTGAGTCGCGATGTTGAAGTCCGCATCACCTGTACCACCCAGACCCGGAGCGGTAAACACACCGGTGAGGATGGCGCCAAGAATGCCGCCAATACCGTGAACCCCAAACACGTCAGCCGAGTCATCAGCGCCAAGCATGCGCTTCAGACCGGTAACTCCCCACAAACAGACCACGCCAGCCAGCAAGCCGATGATCAAAGCGCCCATTGGCCCGACCGAACCACAAGCCGGTGTAATGGCCACCAGGCCGGCAACCGCGCCCGACGCACCGCCAAGCATTGACGGCTTACCTTTGCCAATCCATTCAGCAAGCGACCAGGTCACTGTTGCCGCGGCAGTCGCAAACAAGGTGTTGATGAAGGCCAGCGCAGCGCCACTGGTGGCTTCCAGGTTAGAGCCGGCATTAAAGCCGAACCAGCCAACCCACAGCAAACAGGCGCCCACCATTGTCAAGGTCAGGGAATGCGGAGCCATTGACTCTTTGCCGTAACCGATTCGTTTGCCCAGCAGATAAGAACCCACCAGACCAGCAACACCAGCATTGATATGAACCACGGTTCCGCCGGCGAAGTCCAGTGCGCCTCGATCCAGCAGGAATCCGCCTGCACCCCAGACCATGTGGGCGATCGGCAGATAACAGAAGGTGAACCAGAGCACTGAGAAGACCAGCACGGCGGAGAATTTCACCCGCTCAGCCAGTGATCCGACGATCAAAGCACAGGTAATGCCGGCAAACGTCGCCTGAAATGCAATAAAGATGTATTCCGGCAGCTTGACGTTGTCTGTAAACGTGTCAGCCAGCGAGTCAACCGTAACCCCCGACAGGAAGAGCTTCTCAAGACTGCCGATATAAGCCCCACCGCCCACAAATGCCAGGCTGTAGCCGTAGATGGCCCACAAGACGCAAATGAGCGAAAACACAACCATGACCTGCATCAACACCGACAGCATGTTCTTGCTGCGAACCAGCCCGCCATAAAACAATGCCAGGCCGGGCACGGCCATCATGACAACCAACAGCGTGGCGACCATCATCCATGCAACATCGCCCTTATTGACCACAACATCGGCGGCCATCGCCAGCGCTGGTGTCAGTCCGAGGGTAGCCGCCCCCAAAATTTTTCCTGTCCAACTCATTTTTTATTCTCCCCTCTCGAAACGGGCGCTGTTAAAGCGCCGACGGCCCGGTTTCACCGGTGCGAATTCGAACCACATGGTCCAGATCGTTAACGAAAATTTTGCCGTCACCGATCTTGCCGGTCTTGGCTGATTTCTCGATGGCTTCAATTGCCTGGTCGGCGAGTTCGGCCGGAACGGCCGCTTCAAGCTTCATCTTCGGCAAAAAGTCGACGACGTACTCGGCTCCCCGATACAGCTCGGTATGGCCTTTCTGTCGGCCAAAGCCTTTAACCTCGGTAACGGTGACGCCCTGAACCCCGATGTTCGACAGAGACTCGCGTACCTCGTCCAACTTGAAGGGCTTAATAATCGCGGTAATTAATTTCATACTTCCTCCGTGGACAGCCACCAGAGCCTGGCGAACTTATCCGTCCCTAACACCCGTCATCCAAACTAACGGGCTCCGTAGGCACCTCTCTTGCACGAGCCGTGCCACCCGTTGAAAGCGTCTTAATTGGACTCCAGCGCACCGAACAGGTGCGTCCGAATTTGCATGACGCACCAACTTAAAGCTTATGACTAAGCGCACCACTATAGGGCGTTCAATTGTGGCGATGCTGTTGTCTTATTCGCGGGGCCGCCAAACCTGTTCAGTTTCCCGGTGCTAGACTCGACCGAACAACCTCGTTTTCCGAACCAATACTGAGCAACAGGAGCACTCCGTGGAGCAAGCCGACCAAGCCAATCCTGAGACCAACCGACCTGATCGTGGTTTCAGAAGTCCCTTCGGTAGTGCCGCTGGTCGTCCGCCCAGTCTTGCCGAACTCCCTGAAAAACTGCTCGCACTGTTACGTCAAAGTCCGGCCGGTGACATTGAGCAACACCTGAGGAGTCTGGTGAATTCAACCGTTGCCAAGCTTGATCTGGCCACTCGCGAAGAGGTCGAAATTCAAGCAGAGATGATCGAACGCCTCAGGGCACGGATAGAGGCATTGGAAGCCAGAATTGACGACCAATCAAAGTAAGCACTAACTTCTATTGGCTGAATTTGCACGGCACCCGTAGTGAGTGCACACTTACTTGTTGTTTTCCACGCAAATCGATAAACCCCCTCCCGTGCTCGCCGTGCAGGCCCTCCGTTCAGACCGCCGACGATAAGCCGCGCTTACCCAAACCATCCACAGCCAGATTTCCGGGTGGTTTCGTGAGAGATTTCCGCTTCTTTGCAAAAAAGTCATTGCAAATAGGAATGATTCCTATTATTCTAAACATCAGTGGTGACGCCTTGGCGCGCTCACCGATCCAATCCCAACCGGATTCACTGATGATCGTCTGCCTTTGCAACGCCGTATCTGATAGCGAGATCAAAGACTGGGTCGCCCTGGGCGGTAGCTCGGTCGATCAGATCAAGGCCGACCTCGGCCTGGGAACCTGTTGCGGCAAATGCCAGGACTGCGCCTCGGAGATTATCGAGGACGCGCTGAGTCAAACCTATCCATCGGTTAGTCGGATCCGGCATCTCGCCTGAGGCAGCCGTACAATACGCCGGTCCTTACCTACCGGAGCCGACAATGGCAACGAAATCAAAAAGCGCCCTCAAAGGCGATAAAAAAGTCCTTGAGGCGCTGAACGCCCAACTGGCCAACGAACTCACCGCCATTAATCAGTATTTTCTGCATGCCCGCATGTACAAGAACTGGGGACTGGAGCTGCTGAACCAGAAAGAGTATTCAGAGTCCATTGGTGAGATGAAGCACGCTGACCTGCTGATCGAGCGCATCCTGATGCTTGATGGCCTGCCGAATCTGCAAAATCTGCACAAACTCATGATTGGGGAAAACACCCAGGAGATGCTGTCGTGCGATTTGAAACTCGAGACCGCCGCACGCACTCATGTTGTCGAGGCCATCGTGACCTGCGAGTCGGCCCGTGATTTCGTATCGCGAGAACTATTCGTGAAGATTCTTGATGACACCGAGGAGCACATCGACTGGCTTGAGACCCAGCTCGACCTGATCGCAAGAGTCGGCATTCAGAACTACGAGCAAACCATGATGGGCGATCCGACCAGCGAGTAGGCATCTGCCAATGAGCCTTGGTTGACTCAGAGCCCCGGGAAGCCTCCCGGGGCTTTTTTGATTGAAGCGTCCTCGGATTATGCTGATGGGCTAGAGTGACCGAATGTCAGAAAAAACCCATACAGACGTTTGAGAAACCATGGACAAGTCATTGAATCGGCTAGGGGTGGATATCGGCGGCACGTTTACCGATCTGGTGCTTGAAACCGGTCGGGCTCAGCACTCGGCCAAAGTGCTCACCACCTATCACACACCCGAGACCGCGATTATAGAAGGCTTGCAGCTGGTCTGCGAAAGAGCCGGAATCAGGCCCAGCCAGATTCATCAGATTATTCATGGCACCACGCTGGCGACCAATGCCTTGATTGAACGGCGCGGCGCCAAGACTGCACTGATCACGACTCAAGGTTTTCGCGACGTGATTGAAATGCCGACGGAATCGCGCTTTGAGCAGTACGACTTGAATCTGGCGATGCCTGAACCGCTGCTATCCCGCCAGCGCCGCTATACGATCAGCGAACGGGTTGGCGCTTCAGGCCAGGTGTTGATTCCGGCCGATCCGGCGGAAATTGACGGATTAGTCGCGCAAATCAGTCAGGCCGGCTATGAGAGCATTGCAGTCGGGCTGATTCATTCCTATGTCAACAATGCGCATGAAATCATGGTGCGCGACTCGCTCAGGCGTCAATTGCCGGGAGTCCCGGTGTCCTTGTCTAGCGAAGTGTCACCACAGATGCGCGAATACGAGCGTTTCAATACCGTGGTTGCCAACGCTTACATCAAACCGCTGATAAAAAACTACCTGGAGCGCCTCCGGGGTGAGCTGGCGTCCAAAGGCGTCGAATGTCCTGTATTTCTGATGCATTCGGGTGGCGGCATTATTTCCCTGGAAAGCGCCGCTGAGTTTCCGGTGCGACTGGTCGAGTCCGGCCCGGCAGGCGGCGCGGTTTTTGCCGCCAACATCGCCGCCCGCTACAAGCTCCCAAAGGTCTTGTCATTCGATATGGGCGGCACGACCGCCAAGATCTGCCTGATCAAGCACCAGACCCCCAAAACCAGCCGAGTCTTTGAAGTTGCCCGTACCTACCGCTTCAAGAAGGGCTCGGGCATGCCAATCTCCATTCCGGTAATTGACATGGTCGAGATCGGCGCAGGCGGCGGGTCACTCGCGACCGTCGATGCAATGCGCCAGATTCGGGTCGGGCCACTGTCGGCCGGCTCAGAACCCGGACCAGCCTGTTACGGACGCGGCGGCCAAGACCCGGCCGTCACTGACGCCGACCTGGTATTGGGCAGGCTTGATCCGGACCACTTCGCCGGCGGCAAGATGCAGTTGAGCCTCGATAACTCGGTCAAGGCGCTAACGCGCGAACTGGGCCAGGCACTGAGCATGGACCCGCAGACCGCAGCCTACGGTTTGTCTGAGGTCGTCGATGAGAACATGGCAAACGCAGCGCGCGTACACGCGGTAGAAAACGGTGAAGACCTCGCCCAATACACCATGATTGCCTTTGGTGGTGCCGCCCCATTGCACGCGGCCCGCTTGTGCGAAAAACTCGGCATTGAGCGCATGCTGGTGCCGCCTGGCGCAGGCGTCGGCTCCGCCATCGGATTTTTGCGCGCCCCGTTCAGCTTTGAAGCGAGTCGCAGCAAATACATGGCGTTATCGAACTTTGATGCTGACACCGTTCGCAGCGTATTCGCCGACCTGCAGAACGAAGCGACCCAGTTCGTCCGTTCATGCGATGCCACAGCCGCGATTAGCTGTGAATTCAAAGCCTATATTCGCTACACCGGACAAGGCTGGGAAATTCCGGTCGACCTCCCAGCGACGCTCGCGGCCGAACCAGCGGCGACCGCCATTCAACATCTGTTTGAGCAAGCCTACTCAGCATTGTTCGGCAGAACCGTTGAGGCGATGGATATTGAAATCACCGTCTGGTCCGTCAACGCCGGCACGGCGGTACCACCGGTGACACCTGCCACTCAGACGGCAGCGATATCACCGGCCGTCAGCAGTGCTACCAGAGTCCTGTTCGACCCGGCCGTCGGACAGTCCGTCCAGGCGCAAGTAGTCGCCCGCCAAGAAATGAACCCGGGTCAACGGCTTGCGGGACCCGCCGTGATTACAGAAGATGAAACCACAATCGTTTTGCCGTGTAGCCGACAGGCAATCTGTCAGCCCGACGGCTGCATCGATATCAGCCGGCAAGACCAGGAGTAACGCCATGACTAACGCTCATTCAGGTGTGACTAACCAGGTCATGTGGAACCGACTGATTTCAGTTGTCGAAGAACAGGCACAAGCCCTGGTAAGAACCGCATTCTCAACCTCAGTGCGTGAAGCGGGAGATTTATCGGTGGGCGTTTATGATGCCCATGGCCGAATGCTCGCGCAGGCGGTGACCGGAACGCCCGGCCATGTCAACGCCATGGCCGATGCGGTTCCGCACTTTATCCGCAAGATTGGCGTTGACTGCATTTTTGAAAACGATGTCTACCTGACGAATGACCCATGGGAAGGAACCGGCCATCTGCACGACTTCACCGTCGTCACCCCTTCGTTTCATCAGGGTAGCCTCGTGGGGTTTTTCGCCTGCACCGCACATGTCGTCGATGTTGGCGGACGCGGCTTCGGTGCAGATGCCAACTCAGTCTTTGAGGAAGGCCTGCATATTGGCATCATGAAATTCATTGAACGCGGCAGCGTCGATAAGACTCTGACCCGAATCATTCGCAGCAATGTCCGCGAACCAGATCAAGTTATTGGTGACCTCTATGCGCTGGTCAGCTGCAATGAAATTGGCCATCGCAGACTGATGGAAATGATGGCGGAATTTTCACTATCCAGTCTTAACGATATTGCCAGGTTTATTCTCGACAACTCTCGCCAGGCTACGATAGCGCGAATCGCTGCGCTACAACCCGGACGAGCCGATGGCAGCCTGACGATTGACGGCTACGATCAGCCGATTAATCTACAGGTCCGGCTGGAAATACACCCCGACCGAATCCATTGCGACTTCGCCGGCTCTTCCCCCGTTGACAAAAAAGGCATCAACGTGCCGCTTGTCTATACCAAGGCATACGCCTGCTACGCGCTCAAGTGTGCCATCGCACCCGACATTCCCAACAACACCGCATCGCTTGCCCCGTTTGAAATCACTGCGCCCGAAAACTGCATCCTCAATGCCGTACATCCGGCACCAGTTGCGTTACGCCACGTGATCGGACACATGTTGCCGGACACCGTCTATGGGGCGCTAGACCAGCTCCTGCCAGACACAGTCCCCGCAGAAGGCGCCGGCACTCTCTGCAATTTTCACGTCTCAGTTCGCCCTCGCACCGATCAGCCAACAACGCGACATACCAGACGCGCCGAAGTACTAACGTTCAATTCAGGGGGCGCTGGTGCACGGCCCGCGCTCGATGGCCTGAATGCCACCGCGTTTCCATCCGGTGTGATGACCATGCCAATCGAAGCGACCGAAAACACCGGGCCGGTTCTTATCTGGCGCAAGGAGTTACGTCCCGACAGCGGTGGCGCCGGTCAGTTTCGCGGTGGACTGGGTCAGGTTATGGAAGTAGGCGTTGCCGAAGACCATGAGTTTGATTTTCAGGCCATGCTTGACCGCGTACAGTTTGCCCCCCGCGGCCGCCATGGCGGACACGACGGAGCACCCACTACAATTGCACGAAACGATGGGGTTGCCATGAAAGGCAAGGGCAAACAGTTTGTACCGCACGGCTTTCAGGTGATGCTCGCCTTTCCGGGCGGCGGCGGCTACGGCAACCCCGCGCAACGCGATCCGGCGCTGGTCCGGCGCGACCTCGCCCGTGGCTATATATCGTCGCAAACCGCGCGCCATGACTACGGCCTGGGCGATCATGAAATCGAGCAGGTCTTAGCAGCGGCGGCAAAAGGCGAGGAGTTCTGATGAGCGTTCAAGCGCTTCAGGCTCCAGAGCGCTCCCAATACGATGTGGTGATCGTCGGCGGCGGCATTATTGGCGCCTCAACCGCCTGGTTTCTGAGCCAGAACCCTGACTTTACCGGCACCGTTCTGGTTGTCGAAAAAGACCCCTCCTACGAGTTCGCTGCGACGGCTCACACCAATAGCTGCATGCGTCAACAGTTTTCAACCCGGATCAACATTCAGGTTTCCCAGTTCGCTGCCGAATACGTTCGTCATTTTCAATCCCATATGGGAAACGACCCGCGGGTGCCGCCACTGGCATTCCATTGTTTTGGCTATATGACATTAGCCAATAACCAGGCGTCGGCGAATACACTTCGCGAATGTCAGTCATTACAGGCTGCGTGCGGCGCGGCAACCCGGACCTTGACGCCCGAACAAATCGAACGCGACTATCCGTTCTATCACCTGGATGACATCGTCGCGGCCAATCACAACCGGATTGACGAAGGCTATTTCGACAGCAACACCATGTTCGACTGGTGGCGGCGTCTTGCCCGTGAACGCGGTGTTCGATTTCTCACCAACGAAGTCATGGCAATGAGCACGAACAGCGCCGGCACAGAGATTCTGAGCGTCACACTAAAGTCGGGCGAAACGGTAGCCTGTCAGACGGTTGTCAATGCCTCGGGCCCACGCGCCAGATTGACCGCAGCGATGGCAGGCATTGCAGTACCGATTGAGCCTCGAAAGCGCTTCACTTACATCTTTAGCGCCCAGGAACGCCTGGCCGGTGACTTGCCGCTCACGGTTGACCCAAGTGGCGTCCATGTGCGTACCGATGGCCAGTACTATATGGCCGGCTGTGCTCCCGAACATGACCCGGCGGTCGGGCCCGATGACTTTTCTGATCACCCCGGATTATGGGAAGACAAAGTCTGGCCGGCTCTCGCGCATCGTATTCCACAGTTCGAAGCGATAAAGCTGGTCAACTCATGGGTCGGTCACTACTCGTTCAATACGCTCGACCATAATGCTGTACTCGGTCGTCACGACACCGTCAAGAATTTTATCTTTGCCAATGGATTCTCTGGCCATGGCACTCAGCAATCCCCGGCGATGGGGCGCGGTGTCGCGGAGCTGATTGTGTATGGCCACTATCAGACGCTTGATTTATCAGCGTTTGGCTTTTCAAGAATTCTGCGCAATGAGGCGCTGATCGAAAAAGCCGTGATCTGAACGCTCTGAGAACCATGCTTAACTTAAGGAAATCCTTGTGCAATTAGTCCCCAACAGCTTTACCCATGCCATCGCCAAAGGTGACAAGCAGATTGGCCTATGGCTAAGTCTGAGCAGTAACTTCGCGGCGGAAGTGGTCGCGCCGTCCGGCTTTGACTGGGTCTTGCTCGACATGGAGCATTCTCCCAACGACTTGGCGTCCATCCTCGGTCAGTTGCAGGTTTTTGCCGGAGAACACAGTACGGCAATCGTCAGGCCGCCATGGAATGACCCGGTGCTGGTCAAACAATTATTGGACATTGGCGCTCCCGGCCTGTTGTTTCCAATGATTCAAACCGTCCAGGAAGCCGAACAAGCCGTTGCCAGTACCCGTTACCCGCCACATGGCATCCGAGGGGTAAGTGGCTCTACCCGAGCGAACGCGTTTGGCCGGGTGAGCAATTATTTTTCGCAAATCGAACAAGAGACCACCGTCATCGTGCAGCTGGAAACCCGCGCCGCGGTCGAACAAGCCGAGGCGATAGCGGCAGTTGACGGAGTGAGCGGCGTCTTTTTCGGCCCGGCGGATATTGCGGCTGATATCGGTTGTCTGGGGCAGCCCGCCAACCCGGCCGTCTGGGACCTGATTCGACCAGCCGCTGACAAGATTGTCGCGCTGGGCAAACCGGTTGGCACGCTGGTGCAGGATCCTGACTTCGCGGTGAGTCTGCTCAATGAGCAGTTTACGTTTGTCGCCTGTGGTTCAGACACGGGCCTGCTGGCCAGAGGGGCCGATGCATTGGTGCAGAATGTTCGCCACAAACTCATCTGACAGGTCTGTCCTGTCTTCTCCTTCCGAGAGAAACCATGAAAATAGTCTTAACCGGTGCCGCCGGACGCCTGGGTTCCTACCTGCGAGAGCCGCTCGCCAAACTGGCCGATCAACTGGTGTCTTCTGACATCAAAACAGACATCGGCAAACTCTACGAGGGCGAGCAATACACCCAGGCCGACCTTGCCGACCTGAATGCCATTGAAACGCTGCTCAAGGGCGCGGATGTAGTCGTTCATTTTGGCGCCATTGGCGACGAAGCCCCGTTTGATGAGATTCTGGGCCCCAATATTGTTGGGGCGTACAACGTCTGGGAAGCGGCCTACCGCAACAAGGTGCGCCGCGTAGTCTATGCCAGTTCGATTCATGCAGTCGGCATGCATCCCAGAACCGAATACATCGGCACTGACGCCCCTCATCGGCCCGACACCTTTTACGGCCTGGCCAAGTGTTTTGCAGAAGATCTGGCGAGTCTTTACTGGGACAAGCGCGGGGTTGAAGCCGTCTGCATGCGGATCCTGTCTTGCGCGCAAGTCAACAACTCACGCGCGGTGGGAACCTGGCTTTCCTACGACGACTTGATCCATCTGGTTGAGCAATCGATCAAGACACCGGTAACCGGTTTTACGGTCGTCTATGGTGTCTCCAATAATGACCGCGCGCCGGTTGACAATGCCAAAGCCAGTTACCTGGGGTACCGGCCGCGCGACAATGCCGAGCAATTCGCTGCGGAAATTTTCGCTCAGGAGCCACCGCCGGACTTACTCGATCCGGCCAACCTGCATCACGGCGGCCCGTTTGCTGCCGTCGAACTTGGCCACAGCGGTGTTGCAATGATGAACATCGTCGATGACTCCAAGACCAGCTGAAACACCATGAATGACACCACACACCGCGAACAACTACACCGACGCAGCCTGGATCTGGGATTCTATAAACGATCAGACGGACTCTACGAAGTAGAGGGGCGGCTGATTGACACTAAAACGCACAATTTCCGCACCCCACTGGCGACCGATGACACGTTGCCAGGCTCACCGATTCATGACATCACGGTGCGCCTGACCGTCGACGAAGACCTGCTCGTCCAAGACGCCCAGGCGGTCATGTCGGCCACCCCGTTCCCCGTCTGCCAGGGGGCCGTCAATACTCTGGCACCGTTGATAGGGCTTACGATCGGTGCCGGCTGGAACAAGCGAGTGCGTGAGCGCCTGGGTGGCGCAGCCTCATGCAGCCATATTGTCGAGCTAATGGGCCCATTGGCAACAACCGCCTTACAGGGGCTTGCTCCACAACGGGTGGTCAGTATTAACGAACCCGCAAATGAAGATCAGCGCCTGGCAAAGGTTGACAGCTGTTATGCCTACGCCGGCGAACGCGAGGTCGTGGCGCGGTTGTGGCCACACTTGCATCGCCCGGTGCCAGTCGACGAATGAAACGCCCACAAGACTGACTAAACAATTTTGATGATGACCCTTTGCGCGACGTGCCTGATCCTCTAAAGAAATTTAGGGAGCGCTGGGGAGATGAACAGAGTTGCGATAGACGAGCAGGTTGGTCGCATCCTGACACTGGATGATTCGCCAGTTGTCGATGTGATTGTTCAGGTCGACACGGGAGACGATCGAGATCGAATTCGCCTGTCGCGCATCGCCAATGAAACAAACGCCCGCCGGTCGGCAGTCTCACCCCGAGACATGATTCCGGTCGGGTATGAGCAACTGGTCGAACATGCCCGTTCGACCCGCTCGAAAAAGGCTGGCGCACCCTCGGAATTGCGGTCGCAAACCATCAACCGTTCAAAGCAGAAGACATCAAAACCGCTCACCTCACTGAACGACTGGCAACAGGAAATCGTCAGACCACCGATGCCCACCGGAGCGCATGACTGCCAAGGGCAGATTGACGTCTCAGGTGCGAGACGTCTTCAACTGACGCGAGATGATCTGTATCGCCTCGTTAGGCATTGTCCGGCGGTACGCTCGGTTTACCTCAATCGTTCGCTTTCGCTGCCCTCGTTCGTCCGCTCGCGCGGCACGCCACGATCAGTCTGGGACCGCCGGGGACATACCTGGGGGCTGGACCGCATCGGGGCAATGGCCGCCTGGGGCGCGTTCGGCGCCAGAGGGGCCGGGATCAAGGTTGCGGTGCTGGACACCGGCATTGATGCCACTCATCCGGACCTGGCCGGCAAGGTCAGTCAGTTCGCTGAATTTGGGCGGGACGGTGAAATTGTCAGAGAAGGCGTGTCAAATGCCCGCGACCATGTCGGCCATGGCACCCATGTCGCCGCAACAGTCGCCGGTGGCAGAGCAAGCGGCGCCTGGATCGGGGTTGCGCCTGATGCTCAGATCCTGGCCGGCGGTGTCCTCACTGACAAAGGCGGCACTGACCTGCAAATTCTGGCCGGCATGCAATGGGCGCTCGAACAAGAAGCCGACATTATCAGTATGTCGCTTGGTGGATTATCCATGACGCCGGAAGTCATGGATACTTATACCGCGATGATCGACTCTGCCAATCTTGCTGGCGTACCGGTCATTATCGCAATTGGCAATGACGGCGCGCAGACCAGCGGTGCGCCAGGTAATGACTTGCTCGCATTTTCAGTTGGCGCGACAGACAATCAAGACCTCGCAGCCGGATTCAGCGGTGGACGCACCCAGGTGGTCAGCGTCTCGAGTTACTTTGCCCCGGAGACACTGCCAATTATTTTCAGCAAACCTGATGTATCGGCGCCAGGCGTGGAGATATTCTCAGCGCTCCCCGACGGCAAATGGGAAACAGCATCCGGTACGTCGATGGCGACACCGCATGTTGCCGGTGCAATGGCGATACTATTAAGCGGATTGCCCAGACTACGGAATCTGCGCGGCATCGACAGGGTCAGTATCTTGCAGGACTTGCTCAGCAGCTCGGTACAGCCTCTGGGTGAGTCTGGCCAGAACCACCGGTTCGGCTTTGGCAGAATTGACGTGTTACAGGCAATGGGATTTGGCGCAGAACTCGGCTACCTGGACGGCAAACAGCGAGCTAACAGGCCACCACAAGACTAGTCTCAAGGCGACACCGATGACAACCATCTGGTCAAAGACAAACGCTCAAAAATCATCGTTAGCGCGACCGAACTCAGGTGATCAAAACGAGTCAATTCAAGTCATTATTGAAGTCGCACTTGACCGGGTCGCGTTGCTCAAATCCCGCCCGCCCGGCTCAACGACCACCTACCGCAGAGCCACCCCGTCAGGCAAAGACCTGACAGCCCGTCAGCAGGAACGACAGGCCAAGCTTGAGGAACTGAAGCGAGCATTGGCAGAGATAGCGCCAGACACCCGGCTGAAAGAAATCAAATCTGGCAACGCGGTTGCAGCAACGCTGTCAACAAACCAGATTGAGCAGCTCATCAAATTGCCCTGCGTGCGGGCGATCCGGCGGGTTGTATCGCACCGGTTGTAGGGCTTGATTGTGTCTTGTCCGCACGCTGCGACCGGCTAGTCAGAAAGACGATTCAATGCCAAGAAAAAACGAAGCGATGTGAAGGCCTTGCGAAAACTCTCCCGCTGAAATCATAGTTCGGACGTCCGCCTCGGAATGAAAATCGAAGGCGATTTCCTCGGAAGGGTCCAGCGTCTGCCTGCTTTTCAGGTTGAGATCGGTGGCGAGAAAAACATGAACGGTATTGGTCAGACGCGCCGGATTCGCCAGGAACTGCCCAATCTTGTGCCACTGATCTGCCCCGTACCCGGTTTCTTCCAGCAATTCCCGTTTGGCCGCCTGCAAGGGCTGTTCGCCCGCATCGATAATCCCGCCCGGCAATTCTGCGCAATTCACGCCCGCCGCATGTCGATACTGCGTGACAATCAGAATGCGGCCATGATCATCACGCGCGAAAACCTGCACCCAGTCGGACTCTTCAATCACATAGTAAGGTGATACGGAGCCGCCGTGCGGGAGTTCGCAGGTATCGGCCCGCAGCTTCATCCAGCGATCCTGAATTAGCGGTTCGCTGTCGATAATTTGCCAAGGCTTCATTTGCTTTTCCGGTAATGGGTCAGTCCGTATTATCGCCTTGAAGTATCGACTCGGGCGTGCGAAACCCTGCGACCAGCGGCGCGCCGTTGCAGTCAATCCAGACGAAGATTCGCATTAGGCCAGCCCGTCATGGACACGTCAATCATGGCCTTCAAAGCATTGCGCTTCATCCCGTCACGCGCAAGTACTGACATTCCCTGAATCAACGCAATCACAAACGCCGCCAATGCAGAGGCATCAGTATCACCTGGCAGCACGCCGGCTTGAACATCTCGCAGGATTCGCATGCGCAGTTGATTCAATATCCCACTTCGCACAGCGGTCACAGCTGCTTGAACATCTGCCGAGGCCGCTGAGCCACTGGCTGTCGCACTGGCCAATAAACAACCTGGCGGCGTATTCTTGCCCGTGAAAGACTCTGCGGCTCCAATGAGCATCGCATGGGCCGCATCTCTTGCTGTCTCAGCGCCTTCCAGAAGGCGCCTCAAATCCTTGGAAGAGCCTGCATACAGATGCATCGCTTCAAGAAACAATTGCTTTTTGTCGCCAAATGCCGTGTAGATGCTGGGCGCGGTAATGCCCATTGCCGCAGTCAGATCATTGATTGAGGTGGTCTCATAACCGTATCGCCAGAAGGTCAGCATCGCTCGTTCGAGTGCAACTTCTCGATCAAACGACAAAGGCCTGCCTGTCCTGCGAGGTCGTGAGGGTGCCCGATCTTTCATCGTGATGATTATGAAACCGATTGACTTATTTGCGCAAGAAACATACTCTATTTCGTAGTGATCGCTATGGAATAAAATATGTCTCTCACCGACTTCCGTACACTGGGCCGGTCAGGCCTGGTGGTCAGTCCGCTCAGTCTCGGCACGATGACATTTGGCCCCGGCGAATGGAAGTCGGATGAGAAAACGGCTCGGGGAGTATTCGATGCCTACCGAGATGCCGGTGGCAACTTCATCGACACCGCCGACGTCTACTCGGACGGCGTTAGCGAAGCGCTGATTGGCAAATTTATCAAGGACACGTTGTCTCGAAACGAGCTGGTCCTGGCTACCAAGTTTGGATTCAACGCCAAACAGGGCAATCCTCATTCCGGCGGTAACGGCGCCAAAAATATTCACCGAGCGCTTGATGGCTCGCTAAAGAGATTGGGGACAGACTATATCGATCTATATTGGATGCACGTCTGGGACAGCGTCACGCCGGTAGAGGAGATCTGTCAAACGCTAGGGGATCTGGTGCGCGCGGGGAAGATTCGCTACTTCGGGTTCTCTGACATGCCAGCCTGGGTTGCAATGAAGGCGGCAACCCTCGCGAGTGAGCGCCGTGTACCTGGGCCAATTGCGATGCAGCTGGAGTACTCACTGGTTGCGCGTGACATCGAGCGCGAGCATATCCCAGTGGCGCTTGAAGCTGCTATGGGCGTCGTGCCGTGGAGTCCACTAGCTGGCGGCTTTCTTACCGGCAAATATCGTCGCGAAGATACGAAAGGTTCGGGCCGACTAAGCGGTGCGAACCCATTCGGCGACAGCAAATTCACCGAGCGCAACTGGACAATGCTGGAGGTGCTACGAGAAGTGGCTGAAGAACAGCATCGCTCGCTGGCCCAAGTTGCTCTGGCGTGGGTCGTCACGCGGCCGGGCGTGGGTTCGACACTTATCGGTGCGACGAGTATCAAGCAACTGAAGACTAATATCGCAGCGCTTGAACTGACACTGACACCTGAGCAAATAGCAGCGCTTGATGCAGCTAGCGCCAACCTACCCGGCTTCACTGATACGCTGGCCAGCGAGCCGGTCCGTCGTATGATTTTTGGCGGCAGCAATGTCAAGAGCTGGAGCGAGATTTGAGCATGAAGCGCCGCCTGACAGGTTTGGCAGGATTGTGATCGAATCTTGATCAAGACGGAAGATACTTGCTTACGATTGGTTAGACGTAACAGGAGCACGGTTTCAAGGACCAGCCTTACCCTGGTGTGAGCGCAACGCCTAGGCCTAAGGTCTCACCGGCAACCGTTCAACGGCCCCGCCATCGATTACTGTTGGCGCATGACTCTCGCCCGTATCAAGAGCCGAGCCTTGCTCGGCATTACCGCGCCGCCGGTCGATGTTGAGGTTCACATCGCCAACGGCTTGCCGGCGTTTCATATCGTCGGGCTGCCCGAGGCAGCCGTACGCGAAAGCCGGGACCGGGTCCGTGCGGCCATCATCAACAGCGGGTTTGATTTCCCCAATCGCCGGCTAACGGTTAATCTGGCGCCAGCGGATCTCCCCAAAGACTCCGGCCGATTTGATCTGTCAATTGCGGTCGGCGTGCTGGTGGCAACCGATCAGGTTGATGCAACCCGGGTACATAACCGCATCTTCATCGGTGAGTTGTCCCTAAGCGGTGATACCCGTCCGATTCGTGGCGCGCTTGCGATGGCATTGGCATTGGCCCGTTCGCTCAAAGAAGAAAGCCACGACAATCAGGCAACGCTTGAAGTAATCCTGCCTGCTGGCAACCGAAGCGAGGTCTCGGTCCTGCCCTCGCTGCGGGTGCTGGCCGCCGGCTCCCTGACTGAGGTCATTGAAGACCTGGCCGGCCGCGAATCCTTGCCTGCTGTTGAGCCCGTTGACGCGCCACCGTGCACGGCCGGTCAGCTTCCAGACATGGGTGATATCAAAGGCCACCAGCAAATCAAGGCGGGGCTGGAAGTAGCCGCCGCCGGCGGTCATAACGTGTTGCTGGTTGGCCCGCCAGGCAGCGGCAAGTCAATGCTGGCCCAGCGCCTGCCCGGCATTTTGCCTGCCTTATCAAGCGCAGAAGCACTGGAGACTGGCGCTATTGGTTCTCTGGCCGGCCAGTTCGATGCCAGCCAATGGCGGGTGCGGCCGTTTCGGTCGCCACATCACAGCGCCTCTACCGCTGCACTGGTCGGCGGCGGTCCAAAGATCCGGCCCGGCGAGATCAGTCTGGCCCATCACGGGGTCTTGTTTCTGGATGAACTACCGGAGTTCGGGCCGCGTACGCTAGACAGTCTGCGCGAACCTTTGGAGACTGGGCGTATCTCTTTGTCACGGGCTGCGCGCCAGCTTGAACTACCGGCACGTTTTCAGCTGATTGCCGCAATGAACCCCTGCCCTTGCGGCCACTATGGCGGTATGCGCTGTCGTTGCACGCCCGAACAGGTTGCCCGGTATCAACACCGGGTGTCTGGCCCGTTGCTGGACCGCATAGACCTGCAACTCTGGGTGGCTCCAGTCCAGAGCAACGAGCTATTGGGCCAGCGTCGCGGCGAGACAAGCGCACCGATTGCCGAGCGGGTACGGCGCGCCCGCGAAAAACAACTCGCCCGCCAGGGCTGTACCAATGCCTTACTGGAGCCACGCGCGATTGATCACTACTGTTCTCTCAAGGGCAAGGCCAGCAGTCTGCTGATTCAGACGGCCACCCGGCTACATTGGTCTGCGCGGGTTTTTCATCGCATTCAGAAGCTCGCGCGCACAGCCGCTGACTTGCAGGACGAACCAGCTATCAATGCACGTCATGTGGCGCAAGCCATAGGCTATCGCCGCGCGCTGGGTTTGCTTGGAAAGTAGAAATATTTGTCTGGTGTAAAGTTGTTGCATGACAAATACAGACCAACACCCGCTTTCCGCGCTCAAGGTAATTGAGCTTCATGCCATCGGTCCGGTGCCTTTTGCCGGGATGATTCTGCGCCAGCTAGGCGCGTCGATTATCCGGGTCAGCCCGCCACAGGATCCCGGCCTCGGCGTTGGGATCAAGCCCGAATTCGACTTGCTCAATGCTGGTAAGACCCCGTTGGAGCTTGATCTTAAATCGGAGGCCGGTCTGGCTGCCCTGCACGAGCAACTGAGTCAGGCCGATGTGTTGCTCGAGGGTTTTCGCCCCGGCGTACTGGAACGGCTCGGGCTGGATCCGGCCGAATTGCGCAACAAGCATCCGCGACTGGTGATAGGACGCCTGTCGGGCTGGGGCGAACAAGGGGAGTTATCCGCCCGCGCCGGTCATGACATTAATTATCTGGCGATGGCCGGTTTGCTTTATGCCATCGGTTCACGCGAGGACCCGGCTGTGCCGCTCAATGTGGTTGGCGATTTTGGCGGCGGTGCCATGCACTTGTTGCTCGGCATACTGGCCAAACTGATCCAGCGCTCAACAACCAATCTCGGCGGCGTGGCCACCACCAGCATTCTGGCCGGCTCTATCGGCCTGACGCCCATGTTTTACGGCATGATGGCCGGCGAGCGCTGGAACCGAACCCGAGCCAATAATCTACTCGACGGTGCCACGCCTTTCTATCGGGTTTACCGCACCGCAGATCAGCGCCATGTCGCAGTGGGTGCCCTGGAACCGAAATTTTTCAAGGAGCTGATCGGGCTGGTCGGATTGGGCGATCAGGTGAATCTGAGCCGTCAATACGACCCTGAGACCTGGCCAGAACTGGCCCGCCTGCTAGCTGAAAAATTTGCGAGCCGGCCAATGCAGGCATGGGCCGACGACGCAGCGCTGGTCGATTGCTGTGTTTCGCCGGTATTGGATTTCCTGGAGGCGGCAGACCATCCGCACAACCTGGCCAACGGCTGGTATGCAAACGAGCCGTTTCCCCAGACCAGGCCAACGATTGATTTTTCCTGAGAGTTCACTCTGCCGGGCTGAGCTGTTGCTGCCTAACTGACCGCGGTTTCACTCAGCGGCCTGGCCTTGAAGAAGGTAAACCACAGCAACGCAAGCACTTCCACGCCAACCCAGATCTGCATGGCCAGCCGGAAGGCCTGCGGCTCGGTTTCGCGCCACAGCAGACACCAGTCAACCAGCGCCCCGAAGATCCATTGAATCAGGAAGATGCCGGCAAATACCAACAGGTTGAATCCGGTATAGGCCCGACCGGTAATCGCCTCGGGAAACGACATGCCAACATGCGACTGCAACAAGGTGTAGGGCGTGGCAACGATTGCATAGACGAACCACGCACCGACAGCAATGATGATTGAATCGGTAAAACTCAACCAGAGATGCAAGCCAATGATCATGACCGTCGTAACCTGACACACGCGCAGCAGCGAGACGCCCCGCTGATTCATTTTTCTGGCAATAGAGCCCAATGCCACAAACGCCAGCAACAACACCAGGTTAAAGCCGAAGATAACCTGCCCGGATACTTTTGCTGACTGCTGCATGACTTCAGTAAACCAGGGCCCGATCCAGAGACTTTGAAACGCGATAAAACTCGACTGCATCACGACCGACAACACCGCGAACCGCCAGAAATAACGATTCCGATAAACCGTTAGATAACCAGCGAATCCGTGCGTCACCGGCGCAGCGACCGACTCGGACGACGGTTTATTTTTCTGTACGTTCTCGACGCGCGGCAGAAACCAGAAAATTGCAACACTGGCCACGACCAGTAAACCCCCGGCAAGCAGGAACAAGCCACGCCAGCCAATGACTGGTATTAGCGCGCGGCTCGGCGCGGACGCGAGCAAAGCGCCGGTACTGCCCACGACCAGCATCCAGGCAATCAGTTGCTGTTGGCGATCCGCTGGAAACCAGAAACGAAACGCCCGCAACGATCCCATTAACGCGCCGGCAAAGCCGGCCCCTATCATCGCCCGTGCCAACCATAGGAGCGGCTCGGCGTCGGCCAGGCCAAACAGCACACAGCCAAGCGCAGCAACCAACAACAGAGCTGAATTGGTTCGACGGGTGCCATAACGATCAAGCCAGACACCCAGCGGAAGCTGCATCAATGCGAACGCCAGAAAATAAGCACTGGACAACGAGCCCAGATCGGCGTTGCTTAATGAGAACTCGCTGACCAGTTCCGGAGCGATCGCCGCGTTAATCGTGCGTAATACATATGACAGCAGATAGGCAAATGCCAGACACGCAAAGACCTTGAAGCCGGTGGCACGGGCCAGAAAGCCGGATTCAGCGGCGGTGCTCATTGTGACGGCGCGGGTAATAGACGCAGCCGAACCGACGCCAGAAAAGTCTCGGCCGCTTCTTCAGACCAGTCAGTGCCCAATACGACAAACTGTAGCAACATCCGGTTCAGGGAAACGAACACCGCCTGCATCCGGACGGCTTCGCCGCCGGCACTGCCGGACGCCTCAACAAAAGTGGCGGGAATCAGGCCAGCCTGTTCGCCCAGTGGGTTAACCAGCGCTAGAGTCTGTGGGCGTTGCGCGATGACTTTACCGCCGATGTTGTTCAGCATGCCCTGCTGCATGGCGGCGAGCGCTTTGGTCAAGACCTCAGTGTCCGGTGCCGCTGGTTGACCGGGCTCCGGGCCGGATTCCGAATCCGCTTCGGGCAGGCGAGCCCAGGCTGCCGTAAAATTCAGCTTACCCACCCGGGCGCCATGCATTTCCATGCTGACGGGCAGGCCGTCCAGATTGATCTTGCGGGTCAGCGTTGCCGGCTTGGCCGGCATGTCTATCATGAACGGCGCCTGATCCGGCCGCACCACACGCCAGTCGAAGGTTGGGGAACAAGCGGTCAGTACACACGAAGCGGTGATCAGCAGCCAAAATTGACGCCACCCTTTACGGGTCAAGGCTGCTAGACGCATCGCGGCTCCAGGGTTGCTATGCTCAAGGAAAGCCCTACACAAGGAAATTGCATGATTTACGAATTTAAGAGTCTCGCTACCGGCACCATTGTGATGACCCAGGACAATGCCGAGAAGCTGTTAAAAGTGATAGACAAACAACCGGGCGCGACCGGCATTATTACCGTAGACCAGATGCCCGCCGCTATTGCAGCCCTGCAAAATGACTTGCCCACTGAAACTGCAGCCGAAACAGAGTCTACCGACCCGGCGGACAATGATGAAGAAAGCGACGGTGACTCCCAGCCGGTTGTCTCGTTACGTCAACGCGCCCTGCCGCTTATCGAAATGATGCAAACCGCGCACAAGGCCGGCAAAGATATCACCTGGGGTGTTTGAGCTTGCTCAGTGGCCTTGACCCTGTTGCCAGACCGCTCACCCGGTTTAATCAGTTTACCCGTGACTTGAGCCCATCGGCTCTTGCCAATGCTCTGATCGGATTTGTTTTTGCGGCGACTGGCCCGGTGGCTGTGATTCTCACCGTTGGCGGCAGCGGAGGGCTGGACGAAGCCACGCTGGCCTCCTGGGTGTTCGGCTCGTTCTTCATAAACGGCTTGTTATCCATACTCGCCTGCTGGTTGTACCGCACCCCGCTGGTGTTTTTCTGGACAATTCCGGGCACGGTTCTGGTCGGACCTGCGCTCGGGCACTTGAGTTTTGCGGAAATAGTGGGGGCGTTCTACGCGACCGGCCTGCTGATGCTCGCACTGGGTCTGCTTGGCTGGGTCCGCCGGGCCATGCAGGCGATTCCGATGCCGATCGTGATGGGCATGGTCGCTGGTGTGTTTCTCAATTTTGGTCTGGACTGGATCCGGGCTGTTCAGAGCGACTTGCCACTGGCAGGCCCAATGACCGCCATGTTTATTCTGCTGGGAGCCGTCCCGGCGCTGGGCCGGCGCATGCCGCCGCTGATTGGCGCGCTGCTGGTGGGGGTTGTACTGGTCCTGCTGACCGGCCGGCTGGAAATCGGCGCGGCGCCGGCCACCGGCTGGCTCAGCTCGCCGATGTTCATCACGCCAGTTTTCTCCTGGCAGGCCATGCTGGAACTGGTCGTGCCGCTGGCCATCACTGTACTGGTTGTGCAGAACGGACAAGGCATCGCCGTTTTGCATCAGGCCGGCCATGTCAACCCCCCTGTCAACTCCATCACGATCGCCTGCGGCGTCTGGTCCATACTGGTTGCCACGGTCGGCACGGTCTCGACTTGTCTGACTGGCCCGACCAACGCGCTGATCTCAAGCTCCGGTCCGCGTCAATCTCACTATGCTGCCGGCGTGCTGGTAGGCGTGCTGGCGATAGCCTTCGGTTTGTTTACGCCGGCATTCACACGCTTTATGCTGGCTTGTCCGCCGGCATTTATTGCAACATTGGCAGGCCTGGCGATGCTAAAGGTCTTGCAAGCGGCTTTTACCGTTGCTTTCGGCGGTCGTTTTCAGCTCGGCGCGCTGATCAGCTTCCTGATCACCGTCTCGGGCGTATCGCTGTTTAGTATCGGGGCCCCATTCTGGGGGTTGGTTTTTGGCGTTGGCCTGTCATGGCTGCTCGAACGAACTGACTACCAAATACAATCTGATCAAGGAAATAAATCCACATGAACAAGCAGGTAGATCTCTTTGTCATTGGCGCCGGCTCCGGTGGCGTCCGTGCCGCCCGCATTGCCGCCGGTCATGGCGCCACGGTTGCCATTGCCGAAGAATTTCGCTTCGGCGGCACCTGTGTGATTCGCGGCTGCGTTCCCAAGAAACTCCTGGTGCTGGCCAGCCGACTGGCCGATGAATTCGACCGGGCCCAAGCCCATGGCTGGTCCATCGGCACGCCCAGCTTTGACTGGCCGGCCATGCGCCAGGCCAAGGAACGTGAAATTACCCGCCTCGAAGGCTTATACCGGAAGAACCTTGACGGCGCCGGCGTTGAGATCCATGCCGACCGCGCAGAAATCACCGGGCCAAACACGGTCAGACTGGCAGCCAGCGGCGAAACAATCGAAGCGAAACGCATTCTGATTGCAACCGGTGGTTACCCGTTCCTGCCGGATATTCCTGGTTCTAACCTGGCGATAAGCTCGAACGAGGTCTTTGATCTGCCAGAATTACCCAGGAATATTGTGATTGAAGGCGGCGGATACATAGCAGTCGAATTCGCCTGCCTGCTGCAACGGCTGGGCTGCCAGGTCACCATTGTGTATCGCCGGGATCAGGTCTTACGCGGGTTTGATCAGGATATGCGCGACCACATCACCGAAGCAATGCGCGAAGCAGGTATTGAAATCCGCACGCACTGCAAGATCGTCAAGATTGAAGGCGAGCGTGGCAATCTAACGGTTCACTACGACACCGGCAAGCCGCAACAAGCTGGTGAAGTCATGATGGCAACCGGCCGCAAACCAAAAATTGACGGACTCGGACTGGAAACAGCCGGCGTCGATCTTGATGAAAACGGCTCGATCAAGGTCTCTCGGGACTCCCAAACCAATGTGCCGAGCATCTGGGCAGTTGGCGACGTGACTAACCGAATGGCGCTCACGCCTATCGCTATTCGCGAAGGTCATGCGTTTGCCGATACCGTCTATGGCAAGAACCCGTGGGTCTGCGATCATGATCTGGTGCCGACCGCTGTCTTTACCACGCCCGAGATCGGCACAGTTGGCCTGCCTGAGCATGAGGCGCGAGAACGCTACAAACACGTTCAGATCTACCGCTCCACCTTCCGCCCGATGACTAACGTCTTATGCGAAAAACCCGAACGCATGATGATGAAAATGATCGTCGAGCGCGAAAGCGATCTGGTCCTGGGAGTTCACGTTTGCGGCCCTGACGCGGCTGAAATGGCTCAGCTCGCCGGGGTGGCACTCAAAATGGGGGCGACCAAAGCGCAATTTGATTCCACCGTCGCCCTGCATCCGTCAGCCGCCGAGGAGCTGGTTACGATGCGCACCCCGGTTAGCGACTAAACCGGGCTAAGCGGCCAGCTTGGCCGCTTCTTCCCCACCAAGCGCTTCAACCAGATCATTGATTAGCTTGGTGACCTCGCTGGTCATCAACGTCATGTCGGATTCAAACCGGCCGATCGCATCATCATCTTTGCCGCTGGGAGTCTGCTCGTTGAGCACATCAAGCGGCTGCAAGCGCTTTATTTCAAGTTTGTCGGTCAGCACAAAGCTGACCCGATCGTTCCAGGTGAGCGCCAGACGTGCGCACTGCTTGCCCGCTTTGATGTGTCTGGCCACATCATCAGGTGCCATGGATTCATTCGCATACCGAATCTGCGACTTGCCATCCCGCCCTTTTAGCTCTGCATCCTGATCCACCGTGAAACTGCCCGGAGCCTCACCCTGGGCCAACCAGTCAGTCAGCGATGCCGCCACCGGTTTGCTGACGCGTAGCGCACGCCCAGGAAAACCTTTTATTGCCCGGGCGAGCAGCCCGAAGATTTCGCCCGCCTTGTTGGCAGAGCCGGTATCAACCGCCAACCAGCCGGCTTTCGGGTCGATCCAGACCCGGATATCGTTGGCCAGGCTGAACGCGCGCGGCAGCAATTCATCGCGGACAGCCTCTTTCAGCTCTTTGACTTGCTTACGCCCGGGTTTGAAGCCCTCGGTTTCTTCAATCTTTTCGACTCGCTGCTGCACGACTTGCGAAATCACGCGAGCCGGTAACAGCTTTTTTTCCTCGCGCACCGTCACCAGCAAGTGTTTGCCAATCGGATAAACCAGCTTGTTGACTTCTGACAGCGGCTCAACCCAGCCAACGCTGACTTCTTCAATGCTGCCGGCTGGCGCAAAGGTTTCGGTTGCAAGAAACTCAGCCAGTTGCTCGGCCGAAATATTCCAGTTTGTCGGAAGACGAAATACCTGCAAGTTCCTGAACCACATAGATTAAAGTTGCCTCATGTTAGGGATGCTGGGGGCGTGAGTATGCACGGCCAGTCGCGATGCGACAACTTGATGACGCCTTGATGTGGAACCTGACGGTCTGTGACGATACCGGGATAGACAAATCGCGTTAAGCGCGTTAATCAGTCGACGTCTGAGTTGTTCTGGTCAGAGTCTTTCTCAGCCATGACTTGCGCGAACAACTCCGGACCGGTCATGTTTTTAGTCTGATTGGCAAAATCATAAAACGCCGGTTTTTCATCAATGAACACCTGATCCGCAAAGACCAGCTGTTCGTTTTCAGAGAACAGTCCGGCCATCACATAGTGATCGCCAGTGCCTTTCAGGCGATAAAAAAGGTTGGAGCCGCATTGCGTGCAAAACCCGCGCTCGGCCCAGGGCGATGAGTCATAAACGCCAACATACTCTTGCCCGTCAATGTCAACCTGCGGCCCGCAGTGAATTGTCATCAGCGGGCCACCGCTCCAGCGTCGGCATGTCGAACAGTGGCAGGCACCGACGCTGGCGGCGGCCTGTTTTGCAGTTAACCGCACCGCGCCGCACAGGCATTGGCCTTGTCGTTCGCGACCGGCCCGTAGGTTGGTCATTGGCTTTCCTCAAGATAGAAGCGAGCCGACGGCGTATCAACGCCATTGATTCGCACAGATAGAGCCTGTTCGCCAGGATAATACCGGCGCGTGGTGACCAGACGAAGACTATGCGAGCGGCTGAATAAATACGACCGGCCCGCCGGTAGATCAATCAACCCCCCTTTGAACACCTTGGGTGACAACGAGCCATTGGCCCGAAGATGATGAACCACGTAATCAATTGACAGCTTTTGCCGTTTTGCCGAAGTCGAATGTATTCGAACCGAAAAATCCAGTTTCTCACCAATAGCGATTCGTTTCGCAGACAACTTGATTCGGTCGATCTTGAGTTCTGGTGGTGCAAAGCCGAACAAGCGCATCGCGGTAGGCTCTCCGGCCTTGAGCAGGCCACGGCAAGCATGTCGGAGCAAGGCCTTTCTGGGCCCGGGCGCGCCGCGCATCCAGCGTTTCATCAGCTTCAGTGCCAGCTCGGGGTTGTCTTTGGTGATGTCATTCAAGTGGTTGGCCACCGAGCGACGCACATATTCTGAGGAATCATCACGCAGCCTCTCCAGCAACGGGAGGACCGGGCCAGGATTCTGTCTTAAGGCGGGCAGCTGCATCGCCCAGGGCAGGCGTGGGCGGGTTCCTTCGGAAATCAGCCGCCGCACATGATGGCTGGAGTCGTCAATCCAGTCGGTCATGATGTTCAGGGCGCGCGCCTGATCCTGAATCAAAAAATATCGGATCGCGAACTCCGAAGTACTGCGCTTGGTCATTTCGCGAAGCAAGGCCATTGAGCCATCGAAGTCGTCAGCCCCGTATTGCCCGACGATTTGCGTCAGGGGCCAGACCCCCCAGCCAGCAATGCCTTGATCGTCCGATTCCTGGCTCTCGCCATCGGCGACTTCCGGACGCAGCATCGCCAGCAGGATAGCCGCGCGCTCGGCGCTATCGGCAGGCATTACTTTGATCAGACTATCCGCAATCAACTGCACCCGCTCTTTGAGTTCGAGCGGACCGAGTCTGCGGGAGATTGAGCGACTCAGCCGGGTAGCATCAACCCCGGCGCAGTGTCTGGCCAGGTGGTCGGCCAGCAATCGCACCAGTTGCGGTGAGATGAAGTTCTTGAAAGGCTCCATCAGACACCGACGCCGTCCTCAAAAAACTCCACCACGCCGGTTTCGAGCGCGTACTCGGCGCCGACAACCATCAGTTCATTATTGTCGATCAGTTCTTCCAGAATTTTGGAGCCGTGGCGCAGATGATCGACCGCTGTGCGAATATTGGCCCGGACCGCATGATGCAGCAGTTTTTCCGGATCATGGCGTAACTCGGTATAGACCAGCGCCTCCACGGACGGCCGGATCCGGTCAACAATAGAGGCCAGATTGCTGGATCGGCGGTCCAGCGGTTTGTCGAGCTGTTCCAGAGTGGCTTGCACCGCCCCACAAAGCGAATGGCCCAACACGACTACCAACCGGGTCCCAAAGCGCTGGGCGGCAAATTCGACGCTGCCAACCTGCGACGGCGCGACGATATTGCCAGCCACGCGAATCACGAACAAGTCGCCAAGCCCCTGCTCAAAGACAAGCTCGGCAGGCACCCGAGAATCGGAACAGCCGAGAATGATCGCAAAAGGCTCCTGGCCATCGACAAACTGGTAAGGCTTTGCCTTGGGGGCATCCGCCCCGCCACCGGTGGCAGAAACGAAACTCTTGTTACCGGCTTTCAGGCGCTCCAAGGCCTCCTTGGCTGAGATTTTCGGCATGACTTTACCTACTGGTTAATGCTACGGCGAGGGCGCTTGGTCAGGCGTACCAGCACATGACTCTCCACGACGAGGGTAATTATAATCAGCGCACAAGCGGGCAATGCGAGACCGAGCGCATAGAGCGTCACGGCCAGCCCCAGCAACAACAGGGATATTGAATGCTTCTTCAACTAGGTCTCTAGCGTCTTTGACGGTCAGATAGTACACAGGCCGGAGCCAAATTCAAACTGATTGCCCGGGTCGCTGAGGGGATCACCACATCTGGGGCGGTTTCCGATTCAACCCGCCGCGGCGGGCTTGCGATGAGAATCGCCATGCGAGCCCAGCCAGTCAAAAAAGGTGGCGACAATCTGATCGTGTGTCTTGACCAGGCTTTCGGTCGGGCAAAAGACCACAACCGTTGTCACGATGTGACCGGTATCGTTGGTTGCAAAACTCACTTCCGGGTCAGCATTAGGAATGTCAACGCCGCTGCGCCTTTCAAGTAACGCGTTGTAGCGCGACGCCGTTTCAACGAACTCTTTGCAGACTTCTGAGATGCGGGCGATTAATTCGGCACGCGCGGCGAACGGAAATCCCTCAGGGGCTGTCGTCAGCGACTGGGTATGAAAAATATAGCGTTTGAGAAAATTCTGATTCCGAACAGCCGCCGTTAAGAACAGACTATTCGGAAGCGCAACCGTGCGCCCGGTATACCGGCAGAACTGGGGGTCGAGTTCGAGAATCGTGGTTGTCAGCAGACTCTCCTCGCTTACCTCGCCAAAGTATTCTCCAGTGCGAATCCAGTCACCGATTGCGAAAGGTTTGGTCAACTGACGCAGCAAAGTGCCTGTCAGGCAGGAGATTAGTTCTTTGGTCGCGACAACCACTGCGACCGCCACCGCGGTAATCGACAACGCAAAGTGTTGAATCTGCGGCAGCCAGATCACCAATACCGTCACCGTGATGATTACCACCGCGACATTGCGGATTGAACCGATGATGCGGCGGTCCATGTCGCGCAGAATTACATGCCGGCGTCGAATCAGCGCGATCAGGCCGGCCCGGATCAGCCAGACAATTGCGATGATGCCCGTGGTGACACCAAGGCGATGGCTCAAAACCCATGATTCAATTTCGAACATAGCGGATGCGGGCGGATAACTCTCAGGATTGGCAAGGGTAGCCTAATTTGACGGCTCGATCAGTGGCCGCCAATGCGCGCCGGCAATCCGACTGACAGCTAAGACTTTCCGTCCGGGCCCATGTGACCAGCCCGCTCATGCTTGGTCCGCATGTAGCGCTGGTTGGCCGGGTTTGACGGGATGTTGATTGCCACGCGTTCAACAACGTCAATCCCGGTTGCCCGAAGCGCTTCAATTTTCGCCGGGTTGTTGGTCAGTAGGCGAACCTGCGATATGCCAAGCTCGGCAATCATCGTACTGGCGACCGTAAAATCACGTTCATCAGCACGAAAACCCAGATAGCGGTCTGCCTCAAGCGTGTCGAACTCGCGGTCTTGCAATTGATACGCCCGCAGCTTGTTCACCAGGCCAATACCGCGCCCTTCCTGCGCCAGGTACAGCAACACGCCACCCCCCTCTTTAGCCATGCGCTCGACGGCCCCCTGCAGTTGCTCTCCACAATCGCAACGCAAACTGGAGAACAAGTCTCCGGTCAGGCAGGACGAATGCACACGGGTCAGGACTGGCTTGGAGAGATCGGGCCTGGCGACCAGGATTGCCACATGCTCCAGGTCACCAACCTGCTCACGCCAGACGATAAATTCGCAATCGTCATGGGCTGCCAGCGGCACTCTTGCCGAGCTCGCCCGATCGAGTTTTCTACCACGCTGTTGCGGGTACGCCATCACGTCAACATCACTCACCGTCAGGCGATCAGTCGGATGCAATACACCACGCTCAATATGACAGATCAGGGCAGGAGCCAGTCGTGCCTGAGTGGCCATCGTCAACGCCGCGCTAACCCAGGGCTCGGCGATCGCTTGCACTGAAACAGCGCTACTGATGTCCCATGGGTCGGGGGACAAACCGGCGATTGATTCCAGCAGCCCAAGCGGCGAATCAGCGGCAAGCTCAACCAGTACAGCTTCGCCCTGGCCGACGGCTTCTTTAAGACCAACCTGTTCAGCCCGGTGCGAGCTCAACAGCAAACTGAAGGTGTTACGCCCACTGAGCATCGCCAGTTGGGTGGTTGACGAGACCATCTCCAGAGCCGCGACGCAGCAAATCCCGCCGGCGTGCTCCAGGGCGACCTCACGGCCCTGACGAAGCTCGGCAATGGCACGGGCTACCCCAAGAGCGGTTGACTCAAGAGTCAGGGTTGCGGGCTGGGCGGCAGGGTGATCAGCATTCAATGGAAAACTCATGACTTGGATAATCGAATTGCTCCGAATCGTGCCTGAATGGACGGTTCAGCGCGAGGACGGTGTCACCGTCACCCCTATTATCGATCAAATTGATTTGGAGCTTGAATTCAATCAATTGGTGCAATAACGCGAGGAGCGGCAAGATTCGGTCATTGCAGCGACACTTAAACTGGAACCACCATGAACACAGGACATTTTGCCACTCCCTCTGATACCCAGCCATTCGACAGTGGTACCGGCTCAATGCTGGTGATTGGCCTGACAGTCATTTCGCTCACCGTGGTAATGACGGCTGCTCTGACAGTAGCTGTTGCGCCAATTCTGGAAACGGTTCGCGCGCTGGTCTGAACGCCTGCCTACGTCTTGCGAGCTGCAATGTAATAGGCATCGGCGTTCTGCCCGGCCATATAGGGCAGCTTATCGACTTGAAGATCAGTCCAGATGCCGGCCTGGACCATTGCCGGCATGTCCTGATCGACCTCGCCTTCGTAGTAGTGGGGTCGGCAGGTAAATTGCAATATTCCTCCAGGACGCAGGATTCGCGCCATCTCTGCCAGAAAATGCGGTCGGAATCCGGCACAGTAAACCCCAACGCTGATCACCGCATCATAGGTCTGACCGGGCACAGCAACCGGCGCACTGTAATCGGCCAGTTCAAGCTGTTGGTAAAGCCCGGTCGCGCGCGCCTGCGCCAGCATTTCGGCCGAGAAATCAGCCCCATGCAATTGCTCGAAACCCGCTTTGGCCAACGCCACCCCGGCAAGCCCGGTGCCGCAGCCGGCGTCGTAGATCAGCGCCTGGCGGTCGGGCAGCAGCGCCGACAACTGAGCCACTGCGGTTGCCGGTGCCAGATAGCCGAATCGCTCCAGATCACTGTCGTAGCTGTCGGACCATTCTGCATAGGTCGAACGGATTTCCGAGCCATCTTGTGATCGGGTGGCCGTCTTGATGAATTGATTGATTCTTGCCGGGTCTGTCATGAGTGGATTCGCTTGAATATGTTCAGGCTTGTAACTGCGCGGCAACCGCGCGGGCAAGCACCAGCTCCTCGTCCGTCGGTATCACCTGCACCTGGGTGCGCCCGGTGCTGATAAGCCGGTCGCCGGCGAGGTTCTTCTGCGGATCAATGGTGATATCCAGCCATTCCATATCGGCACACACCCGCTGTCGAATCGTGGTTGAATTTTCGCCCACGCCACCGCAGAAAATCAAACCATCAATGCCGTGCAGAATTGCCGCCATGGCGCCCAGCTCACGGCGAATTCGAAACACATAATAATCAAGTGCCTGTGCCGCCTCGGGCGCCTTGGACGCCTCCAGGGTTTGCATGTCATGACTAATGCCCGACAGACCCTTCATCCCGCTTTCCCGATAGAGCAGTTCAGTGACCTGCTCGATTGACAGATTGTCGCGGCGCATCAGGTAGAGCAGCGCGCCCGGGTCGAGCTGACCACAACGGGTACCCATAGGCAAACCGTCCAGCGCGGAAAAACCCATCGTCGAACCAATGCTGTGACCGTCCCGGATTGCACACATTGAGGCGCCATTGCCCAGGTGAGCCACCACGACTCGACCATCGGCCAGCGCGGGCGAGTCCAGTTCCAGCCGACTGGTGATGTACTCATAAGACAAGCCATGAAAACCATAACGCCGGACCCCTTCGTCATAGTAGCGACGCGGCAGGGCGAAGGTGTCGTTAACCCACGGATGGCCACGATGAAACGCCGTATCAAAGCAGGCGATCTGCGGCGCCTCGGGAAACGCCTCAATAGCGGCCCGAACCGCGTTCAGGTTATGCGGCTGATGCAGCGGCGCCAGCGGACTCAGCGCGGCCAGTTTGCTCAGAGTAGCTTCATCCAGCAACTGGGGTTGGGCATAGTCCACGCCGCCGTGCACTACCCGATGCCCGACCCCGGCCACTGGTTTACCGGCCAGAGACTCTTGTGCCTGCTCCAGAATAGCCTGTATGGCCACACGGTGATCAGTGGCGCCTAGAGATTCAGTCCGCCGCTTCTGACCAACCTCCTGAATTTGCAGTTCGGCTGCGGGGCCGAGATTTGACACTTGCCCATCGGCAAGCAATTCAGGCTCGTTCAGCAGTGTGTACAAACCGAATTTGATGGAAGAAGATCCGGCGTTAAGCGTCAGGATGGCTTTGTCCGACATGTGAATTCCTGGAGGGCTGGGTCAAAACAATACGACTGGGCACTATACCTGCGCAAATTGACGCGGCCTGAGCCCGCTTTGAAACCACCGGATGAAGGTTTCGATCGAGTAAACAGGCAGCCGGGTTGCGGCGGCAATATCGGCCGCATAAGGCGACATGTTTGTACACTCGAGAACAATGGCGCCCAGCTCTGGCGCTGCCTCCTGCAAGACCAGCGCCGCCTCGATATTATCCTGCCGCGCCAGCGCGACATCCAGCTCAGGCTCATTGTCAAGAATCACTCTGGTGAACTCCCGCCCGGACTCGGTTGAGCCAATCGGCGTGTCACCGGGAGCCCCGGCGCTACTCAGATGTTCTGCGCTCAGACTGGATGCCGAGATCGTCAGAACACCGCAGCGCCTGTGCGATGGCAGCAAGCGGTTGATCATCGGCACCTGCATTAGTGATGAGCTGGCCACCGGCACCGGTACCGACGCGGCCAGCTCTGCCTGCATTGGCGCCAGAAACCCACAACTGGTCGTAATGCCGTCCACGCCTTCAGCAACCAGCGCTTGCGCGCCAGCAACAAAAGCCGGCAGTAGTAGCCGGGCATCACCGCGAACCACTTTGTCCGGGAACGCGCCTTGCACAATCTGCTGGCGCACCGGAAACGGCCAGGTCTGCGGGTTGCCAATATCTCCCGGAATTCGCGGAAAGCGCGACTCAAGCATCAAGATGCCAATCACGGCTGGATCACTCGGCTGTTTCATAAAGATTCGTTTCTCTCATTGCCCCCGGCGCACTTGGGGGTAGGATCAGACGTCATGACAGAACAGAAGCCACAAACCCGAAAACATGTTGCCATCATAGGGGCCGGCATTGTCGGTGTCTCGTGTGGGTTGTGGCTGCAAAGAGCGGGCCATCAGATTACCCTGATAGATCCACGTGGTCCGGCGGGCGGCGCCTCGCAGGGAAACGCCGGCGTACTGGCAGCGGCCTCGGTTGTGCCGGTCACGGTGCCCGGTTTGCTTGGCAAAGTGCCCGGCATGTTGTTCGACAAAACCGCTCCCTTGTTTGTTCGGTATTCATACCTGCCGCGATTGTTGCCGTTTCTCAACAAGTATCTGCGCCATGGCAACGTGCGTGACGTCAACCGCATCGCCGATGCCCTGACCCAGCTACTACACGATACCTACGATCAACATATAGCACTGGCTGCCGGCACTGGTGCTGAACGCTATCTCTCCCCCGGCGATTATGTCTACGGCTACCAGGACCGCAGCGCCTTTGAAAAAGAGTCGTTTACCTGGGGGGTCCGGCGCGCCCGCGGATTTCCGATTGAAGAGATGTCTGCCGATCAACTCGCGAGCTATGACCCGACGCTGAAGAATCGCTTCGGCTTTGCTGCCCGCTGCCTCAATCATGGTCGGGTCAGCGATCCTGGTGCCTACATCCGCACCCTGGCGGCCGCCCTGCTCGAACAAGGCGCGACACTACACCAGACTCGCGCAGAAGATATTCAACTGGCGGGCAACAAGGCCGTCGGTGTCATGACCGCCGAAGGTCTGATTGAGGCCGACGAAGTCGTGCTGGCCTCGGGCGTCTGGTCAGGGCCGCTGGCCAGAAAACTGCGATTATCGGTCCCGATGGAAGCTGAAGGCGGCTATCACATCGAATGGGTAAACCCGTCGTTCATGCCCCGTTCACCGACCATGGTCGCAGCCGGAAAATTTGTGATGACCCCTATGGACGGGCGTCTGAGATGCGCCGGCGTGCTCGAATTTGGCGGCATCAACGACAAGGCCAATCAAGCCGCACTGAACCTGCTCAAAGCACAAACCAAGACACTTCTGCCAGATCTTGAATGCGACCGCATTGATGAATGGATGGGGTTTCGGCCAGCGCCTGCCGACTCTATTCCGCTGATTGGCGCGGTCGGTGGCATTAAAAATGCGTGGGCCGGGTTCGGACACCATCATATCGGGCTAACATCCGGGCCTAAGACCGGGCGCTGGCTGGCCCAACTGATTGACCAGACATTACCGCCGCAGGAAATCGCCGCATTCTCGCCCGAACGGTTTCGGGTGTAGGGACGCGACCACCTCAACAAACCTCGAGGAGAACAAGCATGAAACTGATCAGCACCCTGGTCGCGACCGCGACTGCAACAGTCTTTGCTGCTTCGCCGGCAATGGCCGAGAAGTGGGACATGCCAATGGCATATTCCGCATCCAACTATCACTCAGAAAACGGTGTGCTTTTCGCGAAATGCGTTACCGAAGCCACCGCCGGCAAACTGGAAATCGTCACCCACCCCGGCGGCTCCCTGTTCAAGGGCGGCGAAATCAAACGTGCCGTGCAAACCGGCCAGGCACCAATCGGTGAGCGTCTGCTGTCTGCACACGCCAATGAAAATCCGCTGTTCGGCGTAGATTCAGTACCGTTTGTTGCCACCTCATTTGATGCCTCCGAAAAACTGTGGAAAGCCGCCAGCGACAAACTGAAAGCGGCGCTCGACGCTCAAAACCTGGTTTACGTTTACGCCGTGCCGTGGCCGGCTCAGGGCTTGTACTTCAAGAAACCGGTAGAAAAAGTCGCCGACATGAAAGGCCTGAAATTCCGTGCTTACAACGCGGCAACAGCCCGTATCGCCGAGCTGGCCGGCATGGTGCCGGTTCAGATCGAAGCGGCTGATTTATCGCAGGCGCTGGCCACTGGTGTTGCCGAGTCATTCATTTCATCCGGCTCTACCGGCTACGACCGCAAAGTCTGGGAGCATCTGACACACTTTTATGATGTGCAGGCATGGCTGCCGCGCAATACCGTCATGGTGAACAAGGAAGCCTATAACGCGCTGGATGCCGGCAGCCAGAAGGCCATCATGACTTGCGGCGACAAAGCCGCCGCCAGCGGTCTGGCCAAAGCCAAGGAACTGACTGACTTCTACTTGAAAGGGCTCACCAAAGGCGGCATGAAAGTGCTCGAACCCGGTGCGGGACTCAAGCAGGAGCTGGGCGACTTCGGCAAGACAATGAGCGCCGAATGGCTTAAGGAAGCGGGCGATGACGGCAAAGCCATCATGGACGCATTCCAGAAAATGTAATCTGGCCCGACTAAGACATCTGTCGCCACGGCAGATGTCTTAGTCACCGAGCACTCTCTCTGACCAGGCCCATGCGCCAAACCCTTGACCGCTTATATAAGACAGCCGGCGCGCTGGCCGCACTCTGTCTGATCGCCATTCTCTGCCTGATCGTCGCGCAGATGATTTGTCGCTGGTCTGGCATCGCTTTTCCCGGGGCCACCGCCTATGTGGGCTATTGCATGGCCAGCGCTTCGTTTCTGGCATTTGCTTATGCGCTGAACGCCGGAAGCCATATCCGGGTCAGCCTGTTTCTGAACTTTCTTGGCGAACGTCGTTACTGGGCCGAACTCTGGTGTTTTGCAATTGGCTCGGCGGCAACTGTCTGGCTGGCCTATTACGCGGTAGAACATGCTTACGGTTCGTATCGCTGGAATGACATAAGCCAGGGCCAGGACAAAACTCCGCTATGGATTCCACAGATACCGGTGGCCGCCGGCGCTATCTTGCTGGCCATTTGTTTTCTCGATAACCTTTACAGCCTGATCCGGCACGGCCGCCATCAGATTGCCGCGAGCGCCGACAGCGCCGCCGAGGTCTGAACCGTGAACGAATTCACCTCGATCGGTATTTTTCTGTTTGTCTTGTTCCTGTTGCTTGGCAGCGGCGTCTGGGTTGGGCTGGCGTTATTGGGGGTTGCCTGGGTCGGGATGGAATTGTTTACCTCGCGGCCGGTCGGCGGCGCGATGATGACCACTGTCTGGAGCATGGCGTCCTCCTGGACGCTCGCAGCACTGCCGCTATTCATCTGGATGGGCGAAATATTGTTTCGAACCCGCTTGTCCGAAGACATGTTCAAAGGCTTGTCACCCTGGCTGGCCAGACTACCCGGCGGCCTGGTCCATACCAATATTGTCGGCTGCACAGTCTTTGCGGCGGTCTCCGGGTCGTCGGCGGCAACCCTGACAACCGTCGGCAAAATGTCTATCCCGGAGCTGCGCCGCCGCGATTATCCAGAACCTCTGATCATCGGCACGCTGGCCGGCGCAGCTACGCTTGGGCTAATGATTCCCCCGTCGCTGACCCTCATTGTGTATGGCGTTGCCATTAATGAATCCATCACCAAATTATTCATGGCCGGCATCGTGCCGGGGCTGGTGTTGGCGTTACTGTTCATGACTTACGTGGCGGTGATGTCCAAGGTCTCGCGCGACTTTTCGCCACAGCCGGAACCGGTAATGAGTCTGGCCGATAAACTCAGGAATTCACGCTTTCTGATCCCGGTCATCTGCCTGATCCTGGTGGTGATCGGGTCAATGTATTTTGGCCTGGCCACTGCAACAGAGGCCGCCGCGTTCGGCGTCATTGGCGCGTTGATCCTGGCCGCAGTGCAACGCTCTCTGACCTGGTCGGCGTTTGTTGAAAGCCTGATGGGCGCCACCCGCACCTCGGCCATGATTGCCCTGATCCTCGCCGGCGCAGCGTTTTTGTCGCTATCAATGGGTTTCACCGGATTGCCCCGCGCCCTGGCCGAATGGATCGGCTCGCTTGAATTGTCCAAGACCCAATTGTTACTGGCGCTGCTGGTGTTCTACATCATTATTGGTTGCTTCCTGGATGGGATTTCCTCGGTGGTGTTAACCGTCGCCGTGGTTGAGCCGATGATTCGCCAGGCCGGCATCGATATCATCTGGTTTGGCATCTTCATTGTGGTGGTGGTTGAGATGGCGCAAATCACGCCACCGATCGGGTTCAACCTGTTTGTGCTGCAAGGGATGACCCATCATCAAATGAACACCATCTCAAGAGCGGCATTCCCGATGTTTCTGATCATGGTCGTCATGGTGTTCATCCTGATGGCAGTACCCGAGTTGGCCACCTGGCTGCCTGAGCACCTGCGCCAGGGTCCGTCGTAGGCTGGTTGTAAGCCGGGCCGCCCCGGCCCGACCAACCCCCCTGAACCTCCCCCCTGCCCCTCTGGCGTTGCCGGTCCGGCCGCGCCACATTTGCCGGAGTATTACCTTGGATTTTTTTGCGCAGCCACAAGCATTGCTGGTTTTCGTCGTGCTTGTCGCCGTGGGTAGTTTTGCCTTGTCGCCGCGCCGGGTCGGCGTTGACGGATTCTTCGGCGGCGCCAGCCAGGCCGGCAGACCGCCAGGTCTGTGGACGCTGGTACTGAGTCAGGTCACGACCTGGATCTTCGCCCGTTCCCTGATGAATGCCGCGATTCTCGGTTACTACTATGGCATCGCCGGCACGCTGGCCTATACGCTCTACTATGCCAGCTTCCTGACCGGCATGTGGATTGTTGGCAGTATTCGAGCCGACGGCGGTAGCTCAGTACAACAATGGTTGCGCAAGCGCTTTGGTGCCTCTGGCACTACCGCCTATAACATCGTAGTCGGATTGCGCCTGATGAGCGAAGTCTTTGCCAACCTGCTGGTAATTGGCACCTTGTTTGGCGCCGCGTTTGCGACAACCCCGTGGGCTGGCAACGGAGCGATGATTGTGCTGGCAGTGATCGCATTCGCTTATGCCGCAATGGGTGGCTTGCGGGCCAGCCTGAAAACCGATGTCGCCCAAATGCTGTTGTTCCTGCTGGTGTTTGCGGTCGCGTTTGTCGTGTTGATATCGAGTGCGTCGTTCACCTGGTCCGGGGCGTTGACCGCACCCGGCGTGTCCGGTGCGCACGCCGGCTGGGTTTTGCTCCTGGTTGCCGCGCTACAGGTCTTTTCGTATCCGGCGCATGACCCGGTCATGATGGACCGAGGTTTTATCGCCGACGCAAAAACCACCCGTAAGAGTTTTCTGCATGCGTTCTGGTTGTCAGCCGTCTGCATTTTTGCGTTTGGACTGTTTGGCATTGAAGCGGGCCGGCTGGCGACCGAAGGCGAAGCCATGCAAGCCGTCTGGGCACGCATGTTCGGACCGTTTGTCTTGTTCTGCCTGAGTGCCAGCCTGATTGTCAGTGCGTTGTCCACGCTGGACAGCGCCCTCGCCTCCGCCGCCCGACTGGCCATCGTCGAAATGAGCCTTGGCGCAAAAACCGTGCGTAACGGGCGACTGGCGATGGCCGTGTTTGCACTGGGGGGGGTGTTGTTCCTGCTGGCCGGCAGCAAAGATTTGTTTGCCGCAGTGGCAGTGTCCGGAACCGCCTCAATGTTCCTGGCGCCCGTTCTGTTCACCGGCTTGATTCTCGGCAAGCCGATACCGCTGTGGTCGTTTTTTGTTGCGTTTGCCGCCGCCATGCTCGGCGCGCTTGCGTATTTTGCGCAGAGCAGTGAGCTGGTTATCACCTTGTTTGGCGACGGCCACAAATATGAACGACTGCTCTGGATTTGCATCGCGGTGCTGGTCATCGGCTTTGCCGCCTGCGGCATAGGCGCTCGCACCAGCAAGCGGCCTGCATTAGTATCGGGATAACCAAGGAGGAACTCACTTGATTACCGTTATTCATAACAACCGGGTCGCCGTCTCGGAACAGGCCACCGTTGAACGCGGCGAACTCTGGATGTCTGAGGCTGAGCTTGAAGATCTCACCGGGCAGCCGCCGCAGGTTGATGCTGCTTCACCCCATCGCCGGCAAAACCGGCTGAACATCTCGGCCCTTTGGCAACAAGCCAATCGACCGCTAGTCAGCAGCCAGCAGGCGGATGCCTGGTCTCTGGGCGCAAGTGCACAGGAAACCAGCGCAGCGCTGGAGTCTTTGCAGGCACCAGACTTCACACTGCCCGACCTGGATGGCCGCGAACACTCTCTGGCTGATTACCGTGGCAAGAAGATCTTCCTGACGACCTGGGCTTCCTGGTGAGGCGCTCGTTACAACCTGTCCGTGTGGCAGGAACTGTATCAAGAGCTTAAAGATCAGAATTTCACCATTATTTCGGTTGCGTTCGATAGTCGGGAAGGCGCGGCAAAGCCATGGATTGATCAGGCCAAACCACAATATGTTTCACTGGTCGATCCGTTTCATCATGTCGCTCAGTTGTACAACATGGTCAATGTCAATCAAGCCGTCTGGATCAACGAAGCCGGCCGCATCGTCCGCCCGACTGAATCAGCTGGGGCGACCGAAGGCTTTCGCCGGATGAATCGCCAAACCGGCCAGGTTCCTGAAGACGTCGTTGCGCATTCAAATCAGGTTAAAACGATCTATCACAACGGCTTGCGAGACTGGGTGGCCAAGGGGGATGCCAGTCAGTATGCCTTTGACGAAAGCGCGGCGCGGGCGCGCCTGATCGCCCCGACCGATGCCGTGGCTCAAGCACACGCAACCTTTGTGCTGGGCCAGTACCTGATTGCCACGGGTCGCTCGGCAGAAGGCGATGCCCTGGTTCAACAAGCCAGTGAGTTGCATCCGTCTTCCTGGGCAATCTGGCGTCAGGGCGCGGCGCTGATAGAAAACGGGCTCGCCGCTACGGGTGATTTCTGGGCGCGGGTGGATGCGCTGGGCGATCGCAAGTACTACGCGCGGATCGACATGCCGGGTATGCCGGACTAGCGTTTAAAGGCGATGGAACTTGCTATTCTCTTTGGCATCACCGCCATTGGGTTGATCTGGTTTTTAAGCAGATCAACCCGCCGTCGCTATAAACATCTTCGCTATCGCCGGCTATCATTCCCCGCGGCCTGGAAGCAAATTCTGCTTCAGGAGATGCCGTATTTCCAGCTGCTTCCGGCCAGATTGCAGCGTCAACTGCAAACACTGATTCAGATATTTGTTGCCGAGAAATCATTTGTCGGTTGTCATGGCCTTGAAGTGACGGATCAGATGCGCGTGTTGATAGCGGCGCAAGCCTGCCTGCTTCTGCTCAACCGTAACACCGAGATCTTCCCGAACCTGACCGAAATCCTGATCTACCCGGACGCGTTTATTGTTGAGCGTGAAGTCGCCAGCGAGGGCAATATTGTTCACTCGGTAAGAGCAACCGTGTCGGGTGAATCCTGGGCAGACAGCCGGGTTATTCTCTCCTGGGTAGATGTCACTCAAAGTGCGGCAAACCCCGGCGACGGCTTCAATGTAGTGGTTCATGAGTTTGCCCATCAACTCGATCATGAAAGCGGCGCCATGAATGGCGCGCCCGCATTCACTGACTCGGAACAGGCCAGCGAATGGGCCCAGGTCCTGAGCCGGGAATTCGATCATCTTCGTGACCAGGTCGAGCGCGATAATGACTCACTGCTTGACGCCTATGGCTCGCAAAACCCGGCCGAGTTTTTCGCCGTAGTCAGCGAAGTGTTCTTTGAACAGCCGGGACGGCTCAATACCGAGCACCCGTTTTTGTACGCCGAGCTCAGCCGATACTACCAGGTCAATCCACTGCGCTGGTTTGAGTCAGTGGTAGATTCTCGTACAGAGGAGACACCATGACCCAAGTAAGCCACGAACCAGTAGACGTCCTGATCATCGGCGCAGGTGCCTCGGGTGCGGCCTTCGCCTGGCGAATGGCTGACACCAGGATGCGCATCCTGTGCCTGGAGCAAGGAGACTGGATGGACCCGGCCGCCTACCCGAGCACTACACGCGACGGCGAACTACGGCAATTCTCAGACCTCAGCTTCGACCCGAACACCCGTGGACGGTCAACCGACTATCCCGTCAATAACGATGCCTCACCGATTAACGTCGCGAACTTCAATGGCGTTGGGGGCAGCACCATTCTTTACGCCGCGCATTTTCCGCGCTTTCATCCCAGTGATTTCAAGGTGAAAAGCTGCGACGGCGTTGCCGACGACTGGCCAATCGACTATGACACCCTGGCTCCGTACTTTGAAGAAAACGATCGCATGATGGGTATTTCCGGGCTGGCCGGCGACACCGCATATCCACCGGGCAAGAAGATGCCACTACCTCCGGTGCCGCTGGGCCAGTCCGGCGAGGTAATGGCGCACGGGTTTAACGCACTGGGCTGGCACTGGTGGCCGTCGGACAGCGCGGTTGTGACGCAAGCCTATGAGGGGCGCGACAAGTGTCTTAACCTCGGGCCGTGCACCAGCGGCTGCGCTCAGGGCGCCAAAGGCAGTACCGACATCACCTACTGGCCCGAAGCCATTCGCCGCGGCGTGCAACTACGCACCGGCTGCCGCGTGCGAGAAATATGCACCAACAACGACGACATGGCTACCGGTGTCGTCTATTACGACACCAACGGACAAGAACATTTTCAGCCGGCTGAAGTCGTGGTGATGGCCTGTAACGGCATTGGCACGCCGCGCATTTTGCTGAACTCGAAATCAGCACGCTTTCCCAACGGACTTGCCAACGATACCGATCTGGTCGGCCGCAATCTGATGTTCCATCCCTATGCGGCGGTGACCGGCGCGTTTGAGCAACGCCTGGACGGGCAATACGGTCCTTCCGGTTGCTGCACCTGGAGCCAGGAGTTTTACGAGACTGATCTCTCCCGTGGTTTTGTACGGGGCTACACGATTGAAATCGTGCGCGGACGTGGCCCGCTGGTCACCGCCATGAACGGACTCAATAACGGGCTGATCCCCTGGGGCGAGAACTTCCATGATGAATACCGCAAATGGTTCGCGCACACGACCGGCATGGTCTGCATCTGCGAAGACTTACCCGAGTTACACAACCGGGTGACCCTAGACCCTGAACTGACCGACTCAAACGGCATACCCGCCCCGAAAATCGAATACACCATCAGTGAAAACAGCCAGCGCATGCTTGACCATGCCGTCGCCCGCTCTACCGAAGTGCTCAAAGCGGCCGGCGCCACTGCCGTGCATGCCGATTCACCCTGGCGCGGCGCCGGCTGGCACAATATGGGCACCGCGCGTATGGGCGACGACCCTGACACCTCTGTGGTCAACCGCTGGGGGCGTGCGCATTCGGTACGTAATCTTTTCATCATCGACGGCAGCATCTTTGTGACCTCCGCCGGCGTCAACCCAACCAGCACAATTCAGGCGCTGTCGCTTTACATTGCCGACACAATGACTAAAAACCTAGCCAATCTTTTCGACTGAGACAAGCGTGATGGATTCAGAACAACCCGTTGTCGTCTCTAAACCCGTGCCGCCGTTTTCTCCTGCCCGGCAGTTGGCGCTTGATGCCTTGATAGACCTGATGATTCCCGCCAGCCGGGACGGGAAGATGCCTGCTGCGGTCAGCCTCGGTCTGTACAAAGACCTACGGGCTATGCCGGCGGCAGTTCGTGAACAACTTGAGCGCGGCCTGGATTCGCTGGACAGCCGGGCAACAGACGCGTACGACAAGACATTTGCCGGACTATCACCGGCCGAGGCAAACGCACTGGTAGACATCATGCGTCGCGATGACCCGGCATTTATTGGCGCTTTTACGCTGCACACTGCCGCACGCTACCTGCGAGATGATCAAGTGGTTGCAGCGATAGGCATGAAACCAAGGCCACATTGGCCCCAAGGGCACGAAGTGCCCGAAGGGAACTGGGAACTTCTGGAGCCGGTGCGCCAACGAGGGGAAATCTGGCGTAAGGCCTGAGCGAGCCAGCGTCAGTAGATTTTGCGGACCGGTTGACGAGTTATACGTCCAAAAATATCCGACTACCCGGTGTTATGTCCGACTGTCGGTGCTGGCGTTTACAGGGTTCTAACTAAGCGCCTCTCGGTCAGCGCTGACTGACATGCTTATGGACTGTATCTGGCCAATTTTTGATTGCTTCGATCGTGAGTGGTTTGTTCAAAAAATCTTTCACGACACCAAAAGATCTCGCGCGAGCGACATCTTCTGAGTTAATGGAAGTGGTCATCATGACGACGACTGCTTTTGTGAAACACACGCCGAACTCTTTGGTCGCAGCTTCAAGAAATTCAAAGCCGTTCATAATCGGCATGTTTATATCCAGGACGATAAGGTCGATTTCTTCTCGGTCTGGTTGCCGTAGATACTCTAATGCATCGGCCGCCAACGAAAATTGCAAAATCGAATTGGCCACACCAGATCTTTGAATGATGCGGCGATACATCATCTGATCAACTTCATCATCATCGATGATCATCAGCGTGCCAAGCGAGGAAGATTTAGTCATAGTTTCTTACCGGCAGTTTTACCAAAAACTCTGTACCTTCTTCAGGCGAAGAATTCACCTCGATTTTGCCAAAGTGATTTTTGGCAATGCGCTGACACATTGCCAAGCCAATGCCGGATCCCGAGTATTCTTCTCTTAAGTGCAAACGCTGAAATATCTTGAAGATCTTTTCCCGGTTCTCCGGAGCAATACCGATTCCGTTGTCTTGCACCGAAATACCAACCATATGAGTTTCATATTCAGACATAGTAGCGGTCGACAGAATGACGCGCGCAACAACACCTGGTTTGACGAACTTAATCGCGTTCGTAATGAGGTTTTGCATCAGCATACGCAGCTGCACAGGATTGCCATGTACGACAGGAAGCCTGCCCACTTCCACGACTGCGGCCGTTTCCTGAATTAGGCCGTGCAAGTCGGCGATCACAGATTTCACTTCATCGTTCATATCAACTCGCTCGGTTTCTACAGAACAGGCTGTGACATGTGTATAGCTCAAGACCTCATCTACAAGTGCGGTCATCCGATCGGTTGTTCCTGAACACAAGCGAAGTAAATCCTCAATATCCTCTTTCCTACCTAGATTCAAAGAGATCGCTATTTCGCGGTGCAACAACGTCAGAGTGTTCGTCGGTGACTTCATATCGTGTGACAGCACCGAAGTAAATTCTCGTTGCTCTTGCCGCAGTAACTCGCTCGTTTTGAGCGAAGCCCGTAGACGAATTTGATCCGTCACGCAGTTAGCAATCATGGCTAACTTATCCTGATCGTCGTTACTCCAGGAGCGAGGTTCATCACATATAGCGCACATCGCGCCAATCGGATTGCCAGCCGGACCATAGATAGGCATACCGAGATAAGCAATAACCCCTAGGTCTCGTATTGCCAGATTATCTCTGACGAGATCTTGTTCACGCGCATCATTGATAACTAGCGGGCAGTTTCTTGCCACGACATGTTGGCAAAACGAGTGGCTTAGCGGCGTCTGCCGCTCCGATGCCCAGTGACCGGTCAGCCCGACTTGACTCTTAAAGAACTGCCTGTCGCCAGCAGAATCAACAACCGACACCAGCGATACGGGCACACCGAGAAGTTGGGTGGTCAGCTTGGTGAGGTTGTCGAACGAATCTTCCGGTGGCGCGTCTACTAAGCCGAGTTCGTTCAGAGTGAAATCGAGGACCAATAATTCGTCGGTCATCTGGAGTGCTCCAATGGACGCAAATTCGAGCGAATTGCCGGTGCTATCGCTCGACTCATGCTTACCCGTTGTATGTTATGGCCCCAGAAAGTTTCTGGTGACACAATCAGCGAGAGAAACACCCGCCTGTTTCGGGTTCCGTTGCATTGCTCCGAACGTTTGGATTCGCTGGGTAGTCAAACCCAGCTTCCAAGGTTGGCTGTCTTCACCACTTTTCCATCCACGGACGCAGCTCGGTCTCGTGTGTCCAGGCGTCACGTGGCTGGATATGAATTTGCCAGTAGGCCTCGGCAATGCTGTCGGGATTAACGATGCCTTGCTGCTCTTTCTTGGCGTAGTTTTCAGGAAAATTGGTTTTGATCCACTCGGTATCAATAGAGCCGTCTATCACCGTGTGCGCCACATGAATGTTTCTGGGCCACAACTCACGGGCCATGCTTTGGGCTAGCGCGCGCAAGCCATGCTTGGCACTGGCGAATGCAGAAAACCCCTCCCGCCCGCGCAGACTCGCGGTGGCGCCGGTAAAGATAATCGTTCCCCGTTCACGCGGCAGCATTACCTTGGCGGTTTCGCGCCCCATCAGGAAGCCACTGAAGCAGGCCATCTCCCAGACCTTGCGATACACCCGCGCGGTCGTCTCAGTAATACCGAAATGCACATTGGCGCCGATGTTAAACACCGCCACTTCAATCGGCGCGATGTCGCGTTCAATCTGCTCGACCAGCGAAACCATCGCTTCTTCATCGCGGGCATCACTTCCAAAGCCGTGCGCCACCCCGCCGTCGGCGCGAATCTGCGCCACCAGAGGCTCCAGCTTGTCAGCGTTGCGCCGCGTGACGCAGGCAATATAACCCTCGCGGGCAAACCGCCTGGCTATCGCGCCGCCAGTGGCATCACCGGCACCAATGACCAAAATCGCTTTTGCATGGGCCATCTCGATCTCCCTCAGGGTTTGGGCCGGTCCATGACCAACAGGGTTGATGTCGCGGTTGCCAGCAGTTTGTCATTGGCATCGACCAACCGCGCCTGCGCAAAAGCCGTGCGCCGCCCGATCGTCAGTACCGAGCCGATCGCCCGTACCTTACCGGTTTCGGTTGTCATGCCGCGGTGATAAGAGACCTTTAACTCCAGCGTGGTGTAGGCCTGGTCCGCCCGCAGCATTGAGTGCACCGCGCAACCGCAGGCGCTGTCCAGCAATGTCGCCGCGAACCCGCCGTGCACGCTGCCTATCGGGTTGTAGACCTCTGGGCCCGGCGCCGACTCAAACACCACATGGCCTTTGTCCAGCTCTGCGAGTTGAAAATTCATAGTCTCGCCGATAGGGGCGCCCTTGCCGCCGGACAGCCAGGCTTGTAGTTGCTCAAGACCGGTTGCTTCAGGGTTTGTTGCCTGCACTGACACTGATGATGACTCCTGTTAATTCATTGAACTGTTGAGTTGAAACCTGACGCCGGGATAGTCTCACCAAACGAGGTACGAGAGAACGCGGAGGGTTTATTACTTGAGGCATAGGGATGCTGGCAGGCATTCCCAAATCAACAAGTAACTCTTATAATAAGAGTTACTAGGAAAAAATCAAATGAAAATTAAATCTTTTGCTGGAATGCGATGCTCGGTTGCCGGCGCACTTGAAATCATCGGCGATCGCTGGACGCTGCTATTGCTGCGCGACCTCGGCCTTGGCTTAACCCGCTATGACGCCTTCAGAGAAAGCACCGGTATTCCGACCACAACCTTGTCCAAACGACTTCAGACACTCGAGGCACATGGCATCATCGTGCGCGAACCCTACTGCGAACAGCCGCCACGCCACGAATACCACCTGACAGAGAAAGGCCGGGATCTCTGGAAAGTCACCACGGCATTAAGAGAATGGGGAGACCGCTGGGATGCCTCGGGTTATGGCGCACCGACAGTTGAAGTGGTGGATAGCAAGACCAAGCGGGCGCTTCGGCTGGCCTTGGTCGACCCGCAGACGGGGCGAGTGGTGCCGGCAGAGCGGATTAAGCTTCAGGCCGGGCCCGGGGCGAGTGAGTCTGTACGGCGGGTGCTGAAATCCCGAACTGAAAAGAGAGGCGAGTGAGTGCGCGTTTTTGTTGAATGTCGAAGTCCGAAACCATCTGCTGCGACACTCAAGAATTGCTTTCAGGTTCCTGCCTCTCTCAAAGAGAGTAATCAGAAGAGAGGATAAGACCTCGCAATTTGTAAAAAGAGGGATTTTCACCTCCGCGTTTAGCTGAAAACCGGCGCTGAATCGGTGAGAATGCACCGACCGGACAATTTCCTGCAAGACAAAACCAGTTTGACTGGAGGGGACGGAGATAGTGCAAATTTCCAGTGACGATTGGCGTCTTTCTGATGCCATCTACGATCAATGCGTGAACAGCATCTATTCAGCATCGGCGGGCCTGATTGCCTGGCCCGATGCATGCAACATATTGTCCAAGGCCATTAATCTGTTCGGGATACACATTATTGGCGTTGACAAGAAAAACGGCCAACTCTTGTTTACCTGGCAAAGTGATTTCTCGAATCAATGCGTCTTCGATTACATCACGCAGTATCATCCCGAGAACCCCCGTCTGCCATATGCTTTATCACTACAAGGCGATGACTGGGTGCACGACCACATCGTCTTTGACGATGAATTCGTCAAGGTTAATCCGTTCTTCCAGGAATACGCCATCCCGCACGGGATACGTTACTTGTCGGGGACCAAGCTGGTCGATGACGATGACCATGTCGTGATGTTTGGCGCTATTCGTTCACCAACTCAAACACCATTGAGCGCTGCCGAGATTCGGGAATTGTCCCGTCTCAGGGGTCATCTTGTCGGTGCAATGACAATACGGTCGAAGCTTCGTGACGACTTCACGCGTGTTCCGGCGGGCCAGGAGATGCTGAACGCAATGAATTATCCCATTGTGGTCACGACACTCAGCGGGCAGATTGTTCATCGAAACCCTGCCGCCGCGCGTCTGATTGAGAAAAACCACCTCCTAAGCCAGGACTCGGATCAATTTCGATTGTTGGAATCCGAAGCTAATACACGCTTCCTGAAGAATCTGGATGAGATCAACAGGATTTTTGACGAAAACGGAAAACGTTCAGTCAAGAGATTTGTTGTCCCGATTGGTCGTCCAACAACCCGGGCCGCAGCAATCTCAATAATTGTGGATCCGGATGAATCAATGCGCTCATTTGGTGTGGATCCGTTGCTAATAACTATCGTCCATGAAATCACTCAAGAGTCATCAATAGACCCTTTTATTGTTGGCAAGATTTTCGGGCTTACCCCTGCTGAAGCGTTGGTAGCAAGCCATTTCGCCAACGGCGGCACCGTTCGGTCTATTGCCAATGACCGAGGTGTCGCACAAAGCACGGTTCGCTCTCAGATCAGGAGTATCTACTCGAAGATTGGAATCAACAGTCACCCGGAACTCACACACCGAATTATCAGACTTCCGGAAATTTTTTCCGCGGAAATTCAAGCCGACAGACTGCACGAGTGAATAAAGGTTTGTTGGCTTACCGTGCTTGACGGTCAGATATGGCCACGCGTGAACTTTGGCACGGCTTCGCCTATACCTCAAACAGCCTAGCCGCGTCAGGTAAACGCCTTACGCAGCAGGTTGCTAAGGGTATCAACGATAGTAACCGCAATCAGAATCACGATAAGTATTGCACCCACCTGCTGATAGTCGAGCAATCGGAGCGAGCCAATAAGCTCAGTCCCAATGCCACCGGCGCCAACCATTCCCATCACGGTAGAAGCGCGAAAATTGTATTCCCAGCGGTACATCGTGACGTCCGCAAACTGAGGGAACACCTGCGGCAATACGCTATGGCTGACAACTTGCAGGCTACTTGCTCCGGTAGCCTCGGCCGCTTCAATCGGTGCGGGATGAGCGTGTTCGATGGCTTCGGCAAAAAACTTACCGACCATCCCTACAGAGTGCAAACCCAGAGCAAGCACGCCTGGCAGCATCCCAAAACCCACTGCTGCGACAAAAATAATGCCCAAAATCAGCTCAGGAATCGCGCGCAGAGTGTTAAGCACCATGCGCGCAATCTGATAGACGTATCGATTAGGTGTTGTATTGGGCGCGGCGAGTAAAGCGATAGGCACTGACATCAAGATGGCCAGTGCGGTCCCGGCAACAGACATCGCGACGGTATCAACCAAAGGGCTGACCCACGCCCGCCAGCGAGTAAAGTCCGGAGGGACCATTTCACTCACGACAACGCCGATCGCTGGCAGACCTTCCGCCATTCGGTCGCGGTCAAGAAAACCGGTGAAGAACAAACAGAAAACGACGATGAGAAACACGACCACCAACTGGCCGATTAGCTTCCAGCGTTTGACGCGTTCAATGCGCAAGACCTCGGCAACGCCCTCTTCAGAGAGCTTGCCAAGGGGCTCTCCAGCGGAACGAGCGGCGCCGTCAGCGCCTTGTTCTACAGGTTGCAACATGCCCGTGCCGCTTGTCTTACTGAGGACTTAGTTACCGCTGACGTTCTTGCGAATGTCGCGAATGATGTCGTAGTCTTTGTCGACCACTGCGCCAAAGCCCTCAGCCTTAAACGGCTTGAGCACTGCATCACCTTCGGGCGTGCCTTTCTTGAGGTCCAGGAATGCAGATTTGATCGAGTCAGCCAGCTTGGGATCAAAATCTGTCCGCATGACCCAGGGATACTGGGGAATTTGAGCGGAGTAACTCAGGACGCGCACCTTAGATGGGTCAACGGTGCCCTTCTCAATCAAGGTCTCAAAGATCGGACGGCTCAGACCACCCACTTGCGCATTGCCACGCTGAACATTGACCGCTACCGCATCATGGGCGCCCAGAAAATTTTCTTTGTAATCCGTGCCAGGGTTGACATCAGATTGCATCAGGGTGAACTTGGGTGCGAAGTGACTGGAAGTTGACGCCTGGTCGCCATAAGCCATTTCAATGCCGGAGCCTTTCATATCTTTAACTGTTTTGATCTTGCTTTCGGCATTGGCGATTAATACAGACTGGTAGGTTGCTGAGCCGCCTTTCAAGCGCGCAGCAAAAGGCTCGATATCAAGCTTACCGCCAGCCATTTTGTCTTTGGCAATCGTATAGGACGCCGGGCCAAAGTAGGCCAGATCAATTCGGCCAAAGCGCATGGCTTCGATCATTGAAGAATAGTCAGTGGTGACAACGAGGCTGATTTTTTTTCCCAGTTTTGACTCAAGGTAATTTTTCAGTCCTTCGTTTTGCTGAATAATCGTTGCGGCGTTCTCGTCAGGCAGCAAGGCGACCTTCAACTCATCAGGGTTGTAGTCGGCTGCAAAAGCAAAATTGGCGGACAAAAGGCCAGCCGCGGCGACGGCAGCGGCTTTGTAGAGAGTTCTGCGATTCATTTGTCTTCCTCTAGGGTTTGAGTAGTGGGCAAAGTAATGGCTAGAAAGCGGCGCATTAAATTAATAAGGGCCACTTCGATAGCGCTCAAGGCGCTCTGATTTGAAAACGTCAGGGAATTGTTGCGGTTATAGTGAGTCTCTAGCTGCCATAGATCCTGACAAGTGCATCGTCGTTAAGGGCGGCCGGCGGACCATCAAACACCACCTTACTACCGGCCAGCCCAATGATTCGATCAGCAAATTCGCGCGCGTAATCGAGCTGGTGAAGACTGACAACAACAGATAAACCATCTTCTCGGCATATTTGCCGCAACAAAGACAGAACCCGCTGGGAAGATGCGGGATCCAGTGACGCTACAGGCTCGTCAGCCAAAATAATACTCGGTTGCTGGGCTAATGCCCTTGCAATGCCCACGCGCTGCTGCTGCCCGCCTGACATATTGTCACATCTGGCCAGCGCTTTCTCGAAAAGGCCAACCCGGTGTAACGAGGCCAGCGCCATCTTACGCTCCATTTGCGAAAAGGGTAGCAATGTCCGCCAAAATGAGTGCTTGCCCAGGCGACCAGTCAGGACATTTTGTAAGGCTGTCTGACGCCCGATGAGCTGATGTTGCTGGAAAATCATGGCTGTTTCACGGCGATGAGCCCGAATGGCCGCCTTATCAGACAGTGTCAGCCCTTGGTGATTGATGACCGCCCCGCCGGTAGGCTTTACAAGCAGATTCAACGCTCTTAGCAAAGTCGATTTGCCTGCGCCCGACGGTCCGAGTAAAACGGTCATTTCGTTGGCGCCAATATTGAGCGTAGTCGGGCTCAGACCGACGGTCCCATTCGGGTAGACGACTTTCAACTGGTCAACCCATACGGCGCGGGCCGGCTTCGAGGTATTCAAGCCGTTAGTGCCCCCTGGCTCCTTGCCTGAAGGCAGCGGTATTGTAGGATCACTGCTGTCGAGTTCGGCAGTCTTTGCCATGATGCGGGGCCAGGCGTTACGCAGTCGATAAGAGCTACATAGTTTCTCATTTTTATGAGGATTATGTGACGTTTATCTTGGGCGGACAGTGTTTGCACGAAATTTTACGCTCAGGCGATGAACCATCCGAGAACATGAGTCGCAGGCTCGCGACGTCAACGGTGAGACTTGACGCTGATGTAATTTAGCGACTTAGCCCGCCTTTGAGGATCAAGAAAGTGTCTGAGAATTTGAGTTCGCCTGCTATGACAGGCAATGCCCATAGCGCGAAAATCGTCGTTGCCCAGCCAATTGAGCCTGAAACACTGGCCCGTTTGCAGCGCTGCGCGAGCACGCGCATGAATCAGGGACCTGAGCCCCTGACCGGGCAGGCGCTTGCCGCTGAATGTCTGCAGGCCCAGGCATTAATGGCGTTCATGACCGAACGAATCGACGATGCTTTTTTGGCGCAGTGCCCACACCTTAAGATCGTTGCGGGAGCACTCAAAGGCTTCGATAACATCGACGTCGACGCCTGTACCCGGCGCGGCATTGCGGTCACCATCGTGCCTGACTTGTTGACAGATCCAACGGCCGAATTAGCGATCGCACTCATGATTAATGTCGCCCGGCATGTCCGGCCAGCCGACCAGCACGTTCGCTCGGGTCAGTTCTCAGGTTGGCGACCAACCTTCTTCGGCCAAACCATTCAGGGGGCAACGATTGGAGTCGTTGGTGCCGGATGTGTTGGACAGGCCATCCTGAAGATGTTGAGCGGATTTCGCTGCGAGCGGCTCTATTACGATGTTCAAACACTGCCTGCAGAAACAGAGACCGCTCTTGATGCCCGATTTTCTTCTCTGGCGGACTTGCAGGCGCAGGCAGATTTTACGGTGTTGGCGTTGCCGCTGACACCAACCACATTTGGTCTTGTCGATACTCAGTTCATTGCCAACATGAAGGCTGGCAGCTACCTGATCAACCCTGCCAGAGGTTCCTTGGTGCTCGAGTCTGCGGTTGCCGACGCGCTTGATAGCGGCCATCTTGCCGGCTACGGTGCTGACGTTTACGAGTGTGAAGACTGGGCTCAAGCAAACCGGCCTTCGGCGATAGAGCCACGGCTTTTGCGCGCCGACAATACCGTGCTGACGCCTCATATCGGCTCAGCGGTGACCTCTGTGCGACGGGCCATTGTCGCGTCAGCAGCCGACAGCATCATCTCCTTACTAGGCGGTACGATGCCGCAGGCGGCCGTCAACCGTGACGACCTGACGGGCCGTCGCGATGACCATTGAAGCGATGAGTTTCTGTGACATCGCCGCTGGCGCTGATCGCTTTCGAATCGCGCTTTACGAACTGAATGGCTGGGTTTCGAAAAGTCTGCCAGAGTCATTGCGCGGACGGCAACGGCCTGCCAAACCAAACCGCATTTATGCGATGGACCCGGCGAGCATTGCGCCGATTCTGTCACTGATTGAAGCGCGCAAGCAGGAACAAGGTGATGAGGCAGCACCCGTTGCCGCGTCCACCTACTAAGGCTTCGCATTGAAGGCTGTTGTCAATACCCGCTACGGTTCGCCTGATGTGCTGGCGTTCCGCGAGGTGCCGATACCTGAGCCGGGCGACAACGAGTTGTTGATCAAGGTGCAAGCGACGACGGTCAGTCGCACCGATAGCGGCACGTTGAGAGCGCAGCCGCCGTTGCTCGGTCGGTTGATGACCGGATTGTGGCGACCGCGGCACACAATACTGGGAATTGACTTTGCCGGTATCGTCGAAACCACCGGCAAGCAGGTCACCCATTTCAAGCCGGGTGATCGGGTTTTCGGTCTGTCCGACAAACATTACGGCGCCCATGCCGAGTATTTATGTCTGCCTGAAACGGGCGCGTTGGCAATGATGCCGTCCGGGCTTGGCTTTAATGACGCGGTCTTGTGTGAAGGCGCCTGGTATGCCGATACCTACTTGCGCCGATTTGATGTCGGCCCCGGTCACGAACTGCTGATCTATGGCGGCTCCGGTGCGATCGGCACTGCGGCGATACAGCTTGCCAAAGCCTACGGTGCCCGGGTGACAACTGTAGTGTCGACCCGGCACCTGGCACTGGCGGACTCACTCGGCGCAGATGTTGTGATTGACCATACCGCTCAGGACTTTACCCGGCTGGACCAGCGCTTCGACTTCGTGCTGGATGCGGTGGGCAAGACCACGTATTTTAAGTGCCGGTCATTGCTGAAACCTGGCGGCGTCTATTCGGCGACCGATCTGGGTCCCTGGTGGCAGAACCTGTTTTTAGCGCTCTGGTTTTCGGCAACCGGAAGCGGCCGTGTCGTGATGCCGATGCCCGAATGCAGCCAAAGTCTGATCGAGCATTTTCGACAATTGATGCAGCAAGGACAACTCAGAGCGGTGATCGACAACGTGTACGCACTGGACGACATCGTGCCCGCTTATATTTATGTTGAATCCGGGCGCAAGACCGGCATTGTTGTGGTAAGCAACACGCCGGCATCAACCAGTGCAGCGAGACTGAGCTGACGGTCTCTCAAGATGAATTCTTCCCCCGAAAAAACGCCTCCGTCTCCTGGTCGGCTGGAAACATACTCTCAATACGCATCTCGTCGGCCGTCACATCCTGCGCCGTTCCAAAGGTGGCGATCACGGTAAACAGCGACAGCTTCAATCCGTCCTTCTCCAACGTCAATGGCAACACCGGCACCAGTTGCGCATCAACACCCGACATCAACAGTTCATTCTGCTGGTACTCACTCAACTCATTAAGCACTTGCTTCATTTCTTCACCGCTCAGCGCGTCTGCCTCGCGGCGCGCGCGATGCCAGATCACCGGTGCCACCGCCTCCCAGTTGGTCACCCACGGTTTGATCCCCAGCGGATGAAAAAACAACCGCATCAGGTTGCGCTGGTCACCGCCGACTCTGCTCCATAGATCAGGGCCCACCAGGCCACTAAGCTGATCGAACGGTTCGTTCGACATCAAGATGTTCCACGCTCTGTCGATAGCAATCGCTGGAAATGGCGCATGGTTGGTTAGCATCATGCTGACTGCCGACCTGACCTGGTTCATTTGCGGGTCGTCCAGCGGGCGGGCCTTATAAACAGGGGCGAAGCCGGCGGCAGTCAGCCAATGGTTTCTATCGCGTAGCGGCACGTCCAGCGATTCGCTGAGCAACAGGCTCATGTCGCGGCTCGGTTTGGCGCGGCCCGATTCCAGAAAACTGATGTGCCGCTGCGAGACGCCAGAGGTCAGCGCGAGATCCAGCTGACTCAGACGGCGGCGGGTACGCCAGTGTTTTAGCAAATGCGGAAAGCCGGGTTGGGCTTCTGGTGGTGATGAGACTGTGCTGGGGGTCACGGGCGCTCCTGGGGTTGATTTGGCCGGTCAGGTCTTGCTGCTGCTTATCTGGCGACATTTATCAGTTACATCTTACGGCGGTTCAATTACCTGGCAGGTAATTGCGGGGGGCTCGTGGGCTGGGCAAAGTAGGGCTTCTTCAACAGTTTGTTTCAGGAGTGATGATGAACGCTCGCAAAACCATTCTTGTATTTTCTCTGGTCGCTTTTGGCATCGTTACTGTGTTGGCGCTGCTTGAGGTCGGCTACTGGGGGCTTCTTGAGCCGTCTTTTTACAGCTGGGGAGCGGCACAGGTCTTCATAGATCTGGTGATCGTCTGCCTGCTGGCCTGCCTCTGGATGATTGCCGATGCGCGCAAGCGCGGTTTGTCTGTCTGGCCGTTTTTGCTGATAACCGTGTTCGCCGGTTCTTTTGGGCCGCTGCTGTATTTGCTCTGGCGGGAGATGGCTCGGGGGACTGCCCGGACCGGCGCTGCTGACTCACTTGCCTAGGCGGGTATGGCTTGAGCCAGCTCAGGCACTACCTCCAGATTGGGCACGTGGTTCAGCAGTTGCGGGTCTACCTTGAGTTTGGAGGTTCGGTTGCCGCCGCCCAGGATGATGTAGTCACATTGCATGACAGCTGCATCAACCCAGATGGGCAATTCGTTGCTTAGGCCAAGCGCCGTTACGCCGCCAATTTCCATACCCGTTAATTCGCGGGTTTCTTCGGCGCTGGCAAACGAGACTTTTCTGACGCCGAGTTTTTTGCGTACCGCATGGTTGACGGCCAGCCGGTGAGTGGCCAGCACGACGCATACGGCAAACACGGGCTCGGCGGTTTTGGATTTCACCAGAATGGTGTTGGCGGAGTTGCCCGGTGACACCTGATACCGCTCGCAAAAAGCGGCAGTGTCCGCGGCTTCGGGGTCACAATCCCAGACTTCGAACGGGTAGTCGAAGCTTTCCAGAAACTGGCGGATTTCAGGCAAAGTGTCTGACATGATGACTCCGTTTTCGCTTAAGCGCGCACGACGGCCCCGTCGTTTGCCATGTCGGCAATGCTCTGGTCGGTGAAGCCGGCTTCGCGCAATATTTCGGCGGTATGTTCGCCCAGTTTTGGAGCGACGGCTTCGACCTTGCCGGGCTCGTTGCTGAATTTGATCGGGATGCCCAGGTGGGTCAGTTTTTCACCGGGGCGGTCCGGGTCGGGAAAGTCCAGCCGCATTTGTCTTTGATGCAAGTGGTCGCTGGCCAGGCCATCTGCCAGGGTGCGTACCGGCGCCCAGCAAACGTCGATTGAATCAAGCAAGGATTCCCATTCGGCCAGCGGTTTTGTCAGGAAGGCTTCTTTCAGAAACTCGCGCGCCGGATCCTGCCCGTCGCCTGGCGGGGTACGGCAGGCCTCGATCAAGTCGGGACGGTCTAATTTGTTCAGCAGGTTCTCGGCGAATTTCATTTCACTGCCGCCCAGGGTCAGGTACGCACCGTCCTGACACTCATAGATATTGTAGAAAGCATTGCCGCCAAGCGACCGTTCTTTTCTGGGGATCGGTGAGCGATCTTCGGCGAATACCGGGCTGACCACATTAACCAGCCAGCTCACGAGACTGTCTTGCATGGAGATGTCGATATAGTCGCCATCGCCCGTCTGAGCCCGGCGCAACAACGCCATCACGATACCATTCATGGCCATCAACGAGCCCAATACATCAGCGGTGGGCATGTTCGGCATCGCCGGCTTGCCGTCCTGGCCTTCGTTCAGGCTGACCAGTCCGGACTCTGCCTGCACGCTAAGGTCGTGCGCGGGTTTGAGTTTAAACGGGCCGGTCTGACCGAACGCCGAAATTGAGCAATAGACGATGCCGGGGTTGACGGCTTTGACTGCCTCGTAGCCAACCCCCAGACGATCAACGACTCCGGGCCGAAAGGATTCAACGATGACATCAGCGGTCGCGGCCAGCTTGAGAAAGGCGTCGAGTGCGGCGGGCTTCTTGAGGTTCAGGACGATGCTGCGTTTGCCGCGATGGGTGTTGTTGAACCAGACCGTTTTTTCCCCCTGCCGTGCGCCGAGCTCACGGCTTGGTTCGCCAGCCGGAGACTCAATGCGAATCACGTCAGCGCCGTGATCGGCCATCATCATGGTCAGGTGTGGCCCCGGCAAAAACTGGGATAAATCCAGTACTCGAACACCTTCTAGTTTCATATCACGCCGTCCCGTCTTAAATCTTTTATGGTTTGATCATCGCAACCGACTTCATGCAGCAAGTCGTCGGTATCTCCGCTCAGCGGCGAACAGACTTTGCCCGGTAGCCGCTGCCCGTCAAGTTGCACCGGGCTGGCCAGCATCCGGAATGACTGATCCGCCGGATGTGGGGTCGGTTGAATCATGCCGGTATTGCCGACAAAGGGATTCATCAACGCCTGTTGCATATTCAATACCGGCGAAATAGGTATCTTGCCGGAAAAATGATTGATCCAGTGTTCGACTGTGTTCGACTTAAAAGCATTGTCGAGCAAGTCACTCAGCGCGCCGCGATTCTGGTGCCGCAGCGCTGGCGTTTCAAACCGCCGATCGCTCACCCACTCCGGATGGCCCACTCCGGCGCTTAGATTTTCCCAGAACTTGGGTGTCAGACACATGATGAAGACCCAGCCATCAGCGGCGTTGACCAACTGCACCGGTACCGCCGACGGATGCCCGGAACGCGGCATTCGGTCGGTGACATGCCCGGCATTGAGAAACCAGGTGGCCGGATAGGTGAGCTGCGCCAGCGCCACATCAAACAGGGAGACATCGATGTCGCGGCCCACGCCGGTCCGCGAGGCGCCGAGCAAACCGGCCAGCAACGCCATAGAAGTGGTAACACCAGTCATGTAGTCAACGATGCTCAAACCCATTCGGGTGGGTTCGCTATCGGGCTCGCCGGTCAGATGCAGGTAACCGGCCTCGGCCTGCATCAGGTAGTCATAGCCGGGCCAGTTTTCTCGTTCGTGTTTGCGCCCGTAGGCCGACAGATGGACACAGATCAATGACTTTTTCACCGCACCGAGCGCGGCATAGTCCAGCCCCAGTTTGACTGGTTGGTCGCCCCGCAGATTGTTCATGACCGCATCTGCAGTGCCCGCAAGCTTGCGAAACAAGGCCTGACCGGCATCGGACTTCATGTTTAGCGTCAGGCTCTTTTTGTTGCGGTTGAATGACTGAAAAAACTGGCTGTCGGGTTTGCCGTCGGGCGTATCCAGTTTGTAGTGACCGGAGCGGCGCGAGATATCACCGCCGTCGGCCGGATTCTCGATCTTGATGACCTCCGCGCCAAGATCAGCCAGTTGCATTGAGCCGAACGGCCCGGCGCCATATTGCTCAGCGCTTAAAATACGAATACCTTTTAGCGGCAGATTCTCGGCACTTGCTTCGTTGATTGAATCGGATTTATTCATGATTCAGATCGGGTATCGCTGGATCAGCTTCTTGGCGATCACGGTGCGCAGAATTTCGTTACTGCCTTCACCGATACACATCAACATGGCATCCCGGTAATAGCGCTCGATGTCGTACTCAACCGAATAACTGTACCCGCCAAAGATGCGCATACCTTCCTGCGCGCAGAAGACGCCTGCCTCTGAGCCAGCCAGCTTGGCCATCGCTGCCTCCAGGTCGCAGCGCTCGCCGCTGTCGTACAGTCGGGCAGCAATTTCGATCAGGCGTTTGGCTCCCTCGACCTGGGTCACCATGTCCGCCAGTTTGAGTTGAATCGCCTGATGGTTGTGAATGGGTTTGCCAAATGCGCTACGCTCTTGCGAATAGCGGATTGCATGCATTAACGCTCCCTCACCAATACCGGCACCGCGCGAGGCAACATTGATCCGCCCGAGCTCCAATCCACCAGCGGTCTGGATAAAGCCCTGGCCTTCCGTGCCGCCCAGCAGATTTTCTTTTGGCACCCGATAATTTTCAAACGCCAGTTCGCAGGTATCAATTGACCGATAGCCCATCTTCTTGAGTTTGTTGGTCACTTCGAAACCGTCGCCTTTCTCGGCAATCAACATGCTCATGCCCTTATGGCGCGGCTCGGCCTGAGGGTCGGTCTTGACCAGCAGCAACGTCCCCTGACCGTACAGACTATTGGTGATCCAGGTTTTGCTGCCATTGACCACGTAGTGATCGCCCTGCAATGTTGCGGTGGTGCGTATTGCCTGAAGATCAGAGCCGGCATTCGGCTCGGTCAGGCCGAGGCTGCCGCGGAACTCGCCGGTTGCCATCATGGGCAGGTACTTCTGTTTTTGCGCCTCCGTGCCAGCCCGTTCTATCGCCGACGCCATGATCAGGTGGGAGTTAAAAATACCCGACGGCGCCATCCAGATCCCGGCCACCTTCATCACGATTTGCGCATACGTCCAGGCCGACAGACCCAGGCCACCGTATTGCTCACCTATGGTTGCGCCAAACAAGCCAAGCTCTTTCATCTGCTCGACGATTTCATGCGGGTACTCATCCGCCTGATCAAATTTCTTGGCCGCCGGGCGCAGTTCTTTCTCGGCCCAGGTGGCAATCGCATCGACCATCGCCTGATCGTCAGCCGAATAGCCACCATTGCCTTGCGCTGCTTGAGTGTTCATCCGTGTCTCCTAGTAGTTCGCTTTTTCTTCAACACTGTGACCTTGCCTGGAGATCAACATGCTGCGCTCGAACGTACAGACTACTTTGCCATCCTGATTGGTGCCGATAGTAGAGACCTTGACAATGCCCGCCGTGGGTCGCGACTTGGATTCGCGTTTTTCCAGCACTTCACTGCTGGCGTATAGCGTGTCGCCGGCAAACAGCGGGAAAGTCAGCTTAATGTCGCTCCAGCCAAGATTGGCAATCGCCTTCTGACTAACATCGCTGACGCTCATGCCACACATCAAGGCGACGGTTAGCGGGCTGCAGATAATGCACTTTCCGAACTCGCTGTGTTTCGCGTATTCCTGATCGAAGTGCATCGGATGCGTGTTCATCGTCAGCAAGGTAAACCAGGTGTTGTCGGTTTCGGTAATCGTGCGACCGGGCCGATGCTCATAAATATCACCGACAACAAAATCCTCAAAGCTGCGTCCAAACGATTCGCGGTAGCGCTGGCCGCCTTGTGGTGTAGGGCCCTGTGGGTTGGCTGACTGACTCAATTGACTCTCCTGAATTTGTAGATATAACTGAATTGGTGGCTGAATTAGTGGGCCTGGGCCAGCAGTCGCCGCGCGTGCATCAGTACAGGTAGATCAACCATCTTGCCCTGGTAAAGAAATGCACCGGCAGCCCCGTCGCCATCGGCGCCATGACCGTGTTGCTCGCCAGCCTTTACCACGCCCTGCGCCCATTGCAGTTCTGCCTCGGACGGCTGAAACGCAGTATGAATTGCCGCCAGCTGGGCGGGATGAATTGCGGACTTGCAGTCAAAACCCATTGCCCGGACTGCACGGGTTTCATGTTCCAGTGCGTCAGGCTCGTTCAGCCCCAGAAACGGGACATCCCAGGCCTGAATACCGGCAGCCTTCGCGGCATTGACCAAACGCCCACGAGCAGACAACAGACTGTCCCAGCTAAATGCCGCACCGAGTTCGGCGGCCAGGTCCGCGCCCCCGAGCATCAAGGCCAACAGCTCCGGGCCAGAACCAGATAACTGCCCGGCCGCCGCGATCCCTGCTGCCTGTTCAATGCCGGCTGGCGATTCGATCAGTGCCACCATCTGCTGACAACACCCTTGCAACCAGCGCCGGGCCAGTCGGATTTCGGTCGCAGAATTTACTTTGGGCAAGACCACGACGTCCAATGCCGGTTGCGCCAGCATCAGGCTGTGCAGGTCGGATAAGCCCTCGGTAGTCTCAATGGCATTGATTCGTAAGCCAAGCAAAACGGAATCGGCTTGCGGGTCACGGGTTTCCAAAAAGGCCAGGACGGCGTCGCGGGCGGAGGTCTTGTTATCCGGATGGACCGCATCTTCCAGGTCAATGCACACCATATCGGCGCCGGATGTTATGGCCTTGGCGAACCGCTCTGGCTTCTCCGCTGAAACGAACAGCATTGAGCGTGGTGAAACTGACATGGGTCACGGCCTCCGTCGTGTTTGTCCGAAAAGTTGTCCGGACAAATATAACCCATTTAGCCTCGATGCAGAGTTGAGCGGTAGGTATACAAGTCGCCGCAGTACAGGGAGTCGGCCACAATCATCAGTTTTTCAGCCGTACTGAAGTAATGACGCAGGGTTCGTAGCGCCGGATCCCCAGGCTTGACCTTGAGGCTTCTGGCCTGTTTGGCATTCAGGTTCACGGCACTCAGGGACTGCTCAATACGGCCGATTCGGGACGGATCAATAATGGTGACGATCTGACGCGCCGCCTGCGCGGGGTCGAGCAACTGACGGGCCTGAGCCGCGCTGCGGGCAGCAACGTAAACATCCACTTGTGCCAGCGGACGCACTTCGTTGGGGGCGTAACGCAATGCGCGCACCCAGAGGCACGACTTACCGGCAATTTGCCCGATCTGGTCCGGGAAGGTGTCGCGCGTGTCGGAGATATCACGGGTAGACACGACCTCAAGACGGCTGATATTGCCCTGTTGCAGCAAGTCGTCAATGTTTTGAATGTTCTGCTCATACTTGACTGTCGGCTGGCGCGCTATCACGGTTGACCCTGAACCCTGCCGGCGTTGAATCAGGCCGGATTGCTCAAGCCGGCGTAGCGACTCGCGAGCCGTGTGACGGCTTATGCTGAACGACTCACATAGTTCGCGCTCGGTAGGCAATGGGTCCCCCACCCGATATTTGCCATTGGCGATCTCGCTGCTCAACGCATTGGCCACTGTCATGTAAACGGGAAGCTTGCTCATGTCAGATCCAGTGAATTGAGTCAGAGAAGGGTTGCTTGCGGGTGATCGTGTCAGCGGGCAATATATGTCCGGACAATCTGAGGCGTCCATGGATTATGCAAGCTATTTCGAATCGGTCAACATTCAAGACCTGAGCAGGGAGTTTCCCATTGGAGACTCATTCGCCAAGCAATTTGCCGGCACCAGTGTCGATCAATTGCGTCAGCAACAGACCCGCCGACTGCAACAGGTATTGAATCGCGCCGCCAAAATTCCGTTTTATCAACGCCTGTGGGGCGAGGCAGGCGTTGATCACCGGGATATCAAATCGGTTGATGACATTGCTCGCTTGCCCAGCTTCGGCAAAGCTGAAATCATGGCCTCGATAGAGGCGCATCCGCCGTTTGGCGACCACCATGGGCGCGACATTCCGGTGGCGGGTCGCATCATGCCAATGCTGTTGCATTCCACCAGTGGAACGACCGGCCGGCCGCAGCCCTTGTTGTTCAGTCCCCGTACCCGCGAAGTGCACAAACTGATGCTGGCGCGCGCCTACCTGATGCAAGGGCTTGGGCCAGCCGATGTGGTTCATTCCTTATATGGGCACGGCCCGGTCAACGGCGGGCATTACGTTCGCGAGGCGGTCATTCACTACACCAGTGCTGTCTTCTTTCCGGCCGGCACAGGGGCTGAAACCTCTTCGGTCAAACAGATTGAATTCATGCGTGAGTATGGGGCAACCGTGTTGGTTGGCTTTGCCGACTATATGCTCAAACTGGCAACGGTAGCCCGTGAGGCCGGACTTGAACCGGGCACGGACTTACCCGTGCGGATGATTTCCGGGCATTTATCGCCCGACGCCCGGGACAGCTTGTCGCAAGCCTGGGGCGGCGCGGACCTCTACGACTGGTATGGCGTCGGTGATACCGGGCTGATCGCCGCTGAAGGGCCAGACCATGACGGCATGCACGTGATGGAAGATGCACATTGCCTGGAGCTTTGCGATGTCGAGACCGGCGCCCCGATAACAAGCCCCGGAATGCCTGGAGATATGATTGTCACCTGTTTGTTCGCTGACGATATCTTCCCGATTATCCGGTTCAACACGCATGATGTTAGCGAGTACCTGCCCGGTCAATCAGCAATGCAACTGCCATTCAGACGCATACGCGGTTTTCTCGGGCGCAGTGACAATATGGTCAAATTGCGCGGCATCAATGTTTATCCGCAGGCGTTTGCATCGCTGTTGTCAGCGATGCCCGGATTCACCGGCGAGTACATCTGTGTCGCCACCGCCGTCAACGAGCGCGACACACTAACAATCAAAGTTGAAATCAACCAGCCCGCCACCGACACCTTGAAGACCCTGTATCAACAGGCATTGAAGAGCAAACTCGGCGTTGAAATCCTTGTTGAACTGGTTGCGCCTGATTCGCTCGCCAGTCTGACCGGCGTCGCGTCCCGCCAGAAACCCATTCGGCTGATTGATGAGCGCTGACGACTGGTGTGATCAATCCGCCACCGAACAGGCACGGGCTATGGCGCGGGGAGATCTGACGCCGGCTGAGTTGATGCAAGCCCAGTCGCGCCGAGTCAAGCAAAAAAACCCTGTGATCAATGCATTTACTGAACTGGCGCCGCTGGCACAAGCGCCAATCCCCTGTGTCGATTCGGCGCTTGCTGGTACCAGTTTTGCAGTCAAAGATAATATTGATGTCGCCGGCATGTGCACCCATGCCGGCTTGCGGGCGCTGAACCCGGCCCCTGCTGAACAGGACGCACTTGTCGTCAAGCGCCTGCGTGACGCCGGGCTACAGTTTTCGGGCAGACTGAACATGGCTCCCATGGCCATTGGCGCATCCACTCGAAACCCTGACTTCGGCGATTGCTATCACCCCTGGCAAGCCGGCGTAAGCGCCGGCGGCTCAAGTGGTGGATCGGCCAGCGCGGTTGCAGCCGGACTGGTCAGTCTATCGCTCGGTACCGATACGATGGGCTCGGTACGCCTGCCAGCCGCCTACTGCGGCATTGTCGGCTTTAAACCCTCCTGGGGTCGCATTCCCACTGAAGGGGTTTGGCCACTAAGCCGCTGGCTGGATCATGTTGGCATTCTGGCCCGCTCGGTTGAAGACGCTGAGGCGGCCTATCGGGTGTTGGCCGCGCCCTCGGCACTGGTTGGTTCGACGCAAAAAGATCATTCATCCGTGCTGGCAATGCCCGGCAATCTGGATTCACTCGGGCTGGATCCATCGGTCAGACGGTCTTTCACAGCCGCGATACAGACTCTGCAGGCATCTGGCCTGTCGCTACGATCAGTCGATTTGACTGACTACCTTTTCGGGCCCGTTCGGCGCGCCGGATTGCAATTATGCGAGGCTGAGCTGCTGGCCAGACTCGGGCCTGTTTACCCACAAAAACGAGATCAGTTTCCGCCAACACTCTGTGAGATGCTCGATTACATCGACAAGCGCAGCGCTGCCGACCTGACGGGTGCACTCAATCGTTTACTGGCCGCGCGGCAGTGGCTAGACAATTTATTGCACGATATTGACTATCTTGTATTGCCGACTACCCCACACTTGGCGCCACTAATGAGCGAGCCAGACCCGATTAATAGCGCTGACCTGACCACACTGGCCAATGTCATGGGAGCTCCGGCGATCAGCCTGCCATTGCCCGCGGATGCTGGCGGTTTGTCAGCAGGATTGCAGATAATCGGCCACCGCCACCAGGATGAGTCACTGCTGGCAATGGCAGGCCTTTTAGCCCGCCAGCTTTAACGCCCGCGATTGCTGACTCAACCAGTCTCGGTGATCGGGATGCGCAATGCGAATCATCTGCCGAATTCTCTCAGCGCGCGACAGACCGCGCAGATTGGCCAGCCCGTGTTCAGTGACGACGACATCAGCCTGTGCCTCTGACAAGGTGACTTCGTGATCCAGTTTAGGCACGATGCGGCTTAGTCCGGAGGCATCGTTGCGGGTGCGGGATGTCAGCGCAATCACCGAATGACCCTCGGGGGAGGCCAGGCCGCCATTGGCGAAATCCACCAACCCGCCAATGCCTCCAACCTGCCGCCTGCTGCCATCAGGAACGCCGGCGGTTTCTGCATTTGCCTGGCCGAGCAGGTCAACTTCCAACGCGCTGTTGATCGCGGTAAACATCGGCATGGCGGCCAGCACTTGCGGGCCATGGGTGACATCCGTATGCGCCAGTCGGACAGACGGTTCATCGGCAACAAAAGCGTATAAATCATCCAGACCATAAGCACCGCCAATACAAGCATGGCGCGAGCCCGACGGCTTATTGCTGTGATCGACCGCGCCCGCTCTGATTAGTGCCAGCATTGCATCGGTGAACATGCCGCTGTGCAAACCCAGGCGCCGATGGCCGCTTAGCGCGGCGAGCACTGCCGAAGGCATCGCGCCAATACCAACCTCCAGACACGCCCCGTCGCTGATCAAATCAGCCAGTCGTTGCGCGATATTCAACTCAAGCGAGCCCGGGGGCATGGCCGGGGCATGAGGAAGTGGGTAGTCGGTTTCGCAAATCACAGTCGGCGCCAAGGCCGCCGGCCAGGGAGCATCACAGATAGCCGGCGCCGCCCGGTTAACCTCGGCGATGATCACTCGTGCCCTGGCTGCCGCATCCCGTGCGGCGCCATGGGACGCGCCCAGACAAAGCGTGCCATCTGGGCGGCGCGCCAGACTCACCAGAACGACATCCGCCACCCGATCCCCCCGGCTATATGCGCTCACCGCATCCCGGTAACCGGTTCGGTTAATAAGCAATGGATGGGTCTTGGCAATCTGGCGGGCCGTGCCCATACCACCCATAGTCTCCAGCCTGTACTGTGGCCCGAGCTGTTGCGGCGCCAGCGTAAACGGAACACCAAGATCTATCGTGCAAGCGTGCTCGACCGGGCTGGCAGCCAGCGAGCGAATCAACCCACTGGGTTCCGCCGTCATGTGCGAACAGACAATATGATCATCCGCATGCAGCCACCGCGACCAGTCAACGATAGCGGTGTTCATCTGAAGGGCACCTGACGCGCAAAATGCTCCGCAATCTCCAGCCGCGAGGCGATCCAGGGACCGTGTTTTTGATTTCGACTGGCCGCGACATACTCGAGGAATTTCTCAAGCGCGCCGATGCGACCGGGTCGGCCGATGATACGCAGGTGCAGGCCAATCGACATCATGGTGACCTCATCGCGACCCTCTCGCAGCATCCAGTCGAAGTTGTTGACTGCATAGTCGAGCCAGTCTTTTGGGGAATGCGCTTTGTCAGACCACATTTTCATATCGTTATTGTCAACCTGATAGGGCAACACGATAATCGCCTGCCCGTTGTGATGATCCCAGAACGGTTCATCATCGCTTAGGTCATCCATGTGATAAACATAACCGGCTTCAATCAACAGACGCCGGGTGTTTTCGGTCGTGAGGTAGCGCGACAACCACCCCATAGGCCGCGAGCCGGTTGACTGCGTGATAGAGTCCGTCGCCTTACGAATGTACTCCCGCTCCTGGTCTTCCGTCATCGTGAACTGATGTCCCCAGCGATACCCGTGCGAGGCCACTTCATGACCCTGACGGAGAATCTCGGCGGTGAGGTCCGGTGCGCGCTCCAGAGCAAGCGCACACGCGGTGATGGTTGTCTTGATACCGTACTTCTCAAGCAGACGCATCACCCGGGGGCCGCCCCGCTTGAGCCCGTACTGGTAGTTGGATTCATTGCCCAGGTTGCGGATAGGGCGCTTCAGCGCTATGCCCATTTCATCAACGGGTTCAGGGTATTTGTCGCCGTCGCGAATATTGGCTTCTGCGCCTTCCTCAACATTGACCACGACGGACAACGCCAGGTGTCGGTCTTCCGGCCAGGCATAACGCTTGATACCAGGTTGATAATTCATCAGGACGCCTCACCAAGTAGACTGCAGATCAGCAGGCAAAAAATGCCGGGCAAAGACCAGTACCGCAACCGGTACTTCAACCAGTACTGCGGCTGGTTACTGTATTGCTGCTAGTATTTGTCCGGACATATTAACATCCGCGAAACGGGTGAACGTTATGAAAGAGATGCCGGAGAGACCCGTCAGACTTGAACGGACCGACAGACTGGTCCGACTCATTATTGACAATCCGCGTCGACGCAATGCGCTGTCGCGGGCAATGTGGCGTGAAATCGCCATGCTAATCACCAGCACCCTCAAGATCGAACCCATCAGTGCGCTGGTCGTGCAGAGCAGCACCGCAGGCTGTTTTTGTGCCGGCGCAGACATCGCCGAATTTGCCGACAACTATGCCAGCGTCAGCACTACTGAGATAGTCAATCAGGAAATTCACGCGGCAATAAGCGCGCTTGAGAACTGCCCGTTTCCCACGCTGGCCTTGATCGACGGGCCCTGCGTTGGCGGCGGTCTTGCGCTGGCGCTGGCTTGCGACATTCGCCTGGCCAGCGACAACGCTCGGTTTGCGCTGACGCCCAGCCGGCTGGGTCTGTCCTTCCACCCTGAAGATGTCAGTCGCCTGTTAAACGCCTGCAGCGCTGGCAATGCCAGCGAACTGCTGTTCGGCGCCCAGTCCTGGACGGCAGCTCGGGCATTACAGGCCGGTCTGGTCAATGACGTCAGGCCGTCGCAGGCATTCGAGCAGAACGCCGGGCAACTGATAGACGCCATTTGCGAGAATTCCTCGCAAGCCAATCGGGTATTGAAACAAACCCTGCGAGCGGTCCAATCGCAAGAGTCAGTGAGCATGCAAGTATCGACAAGCCGCTTCACCGACTTGTTCAGCGGCCCGGACTTCATTGCCGGAAGAACGGCGTTCCTGAACAAAACACCGGTCAGTTTTCCGTCGAATCAGCCGGAGCAGAACCGGCAAGCCAATAAACCCGGAGATCACTGACCATGTCGATACAAGACCCGATAGAAATATTCCTGGACCTGATCGAACAAACAGGCTTCGAGTCATTGTCGGACGATACGATAGCAGCGGCGAAGACATTCCTGCTCGACACCGCCGGTGTCGCGCTGGCCGGCACACTCGCCCCGAAAATGACCGAAATGCTGGCCGCGGCACAAGCCTGGGATGGCGCGTCGCCCAATGGCATTCCAATCTGGAACAGCACAGCCCGCGCGAGCGCTCCGGTCGCCGCACTGATCAACGGCTATCAATGCCATGCGCTTGAGTTCGATTGTGTCTATGAGCCAGGCGTCATCTTGCCGACTGCGCCAATACTCGCCGCTATTCATGGCAAAGCGGTGCAACTGACCCGGGCCGGAAAACCGCCAAGCGGTAAAGACCTGATTCGGGCATTTGTGGTTGCGCTGGAGGTGTCATGCACGATGGCCAGTGCCGCCCGCAACAGCATGTTCTTTTTTCGCCCGACAACAACCGGCGTGTTCTCAGCGCTGACCGCGCTTGCCTGCCTTGACCCTTTGCCCCGTGATCAATTGCGCTATGCGTTTGGCATCGGTTATTCGCAAGTGTCCGGCACAATGCAGTCTCATGAAGAAGGCTCGATGATGTTAGCAATGCAAATGGGTTTTGCTGCCCGTAATGCAGTTCAGGCGCATCAGATGGCGGCGCTGGGGATTACCGCACCGGTCATGGTCCTGGGCGGGCGTTTCGGATTCTTTAAGGTTTTTGAAAGCAGCAATCACCTGGATGAACTGCTGCCCGCTCTGGGCAAGCCGTGGAAAGTCACGCGCTTGTCTCACAAGCCGTTTCCCAGTGGCAGGGTAACGCACGGCGTCATTCACACGCTTAGCCTGCTAAGCGAGCAGTTGAAGCTAACGCCCGATAAGGCGTTCGAGTCAATCAAGTCAATCAGGGTTGAACTTCCCCCGCTTGGATTTCGACTGACTGGCCGCCCCATGGTGCATCAACCAACGCCAAACTATGCCCGCTTGTGTATTCCTTTTGTGGCCGCCGCACAGTTACTGCTGGGCGCGGTCGACCCGCGCACTTTTGTACCGGACATCCTGAACAATTCCAAAATAGAAACCCTGGCCAGGCGGGTGGTCACGGTAGAAGTCCCACATGATGACCCCAATGCGTTCTACCCGCAGACGATTCGGATCGAATTCGCCGACGGCGCTATTGTCACCCGTGATATTCCAATAGCCTGGGGCCACCCGGATATGCCGTTAAGCCAGAGCGAGCGTGAAGCCAAATTTCGATTGTGCTGCAAGCTCGCCCGGCGCGTTGACGCCAAGACAGATATTCCGGCCGAGTCATTTATGCTCTGGATGGCCGAACTTGAATCGGCGGCCACACTCGAGCCGCTGTTTGCTTTGCTGGCCGGGACAAAAACCGACGATTGACCCGGCCCTGGAATAATCCAAACAATACGATCAACCCTACGGAGCGCACTGTGTCCAAGATACCCGCCGACAGCCCGACTGCAACCGGCTCGCTGATGCCCGGGCGCGAAGCGTTTCTCAGATTGCTGGTCAGTGAAGGCGTGACACACTTGTTTGGGAATCCGGGCACAACCGAACTGCCTATCATGCATGCGCTGGCCTCGGTAACCGGAATTCGCTATGTGCTCGGTCTGCAGGAGTCTATTGTTGTTGCGATGGCCGATGGCTATGCCCGTGCCTCTGGTGAGCTGGTGGCCTGTAATGTTCATGTCGCGCCAGGTCTTGGCAATGCAATGGGTAGTTTATTTACAGCCGCCTACTCAAACACGCCAATGATAATTACCGCCGGGCAACAGGAGCAAGGTCACGGGCTGACCGAGCCTTTGCTGGCCGGCCCGCTGCTCCGCATGGCCGAGCCCGTGGTCAAGTGGGCGGTAGAAGTCACTCGTCTGGAAGACTTGCCGCGCATTATCCGGAGAGCCGCCAAAATCGCCACGACGGCGCCGGCGGGCCCGGTGTTTATTTCGCTGCCCGGCGACATCCTCAATACCTCTGCTCACCTGGACTTGTTATCACCTACCCGACTGGATACAGCGACCCAGCCAACTGAACCGACGCTAAACAGACTGGCTCGCAAACTTGTCGCCGCGAAGAATCCGGTTGTGCTGGCCGGCCCCGAAATTGTCACCAGCAACGCCTTTAAGGAGGCTGCCGATTTCGCCAGCGCACTCGGGGCTCCGGTCTTTCAACAAACCGTCCCGACCGGGGCCCATTTCCCTTCGGAACACCCACTTTATCAGGGCGACTTATCCCGCAATCAGGCTCAGGTTCGTGAGGCGCTCGGCGAATTTGATCTGTTGATCTCACTCGGTGCGGACATGTTGCGAATGTCTGTTCATAGTGAAGTTGATCCGATGCCGGGCGGTCTGTCCCTGATGCACATAGGTTTGAATGATCACGAAATCGGCAAAAACTATCCGGTAGCCGAGGCGATCCGAACCGATCTGCTACACACATTGCCGTTGTTGACAGCATCGCTGCTAAAAGCCGGCGGCGCTGACTGGGGCGTCACGATCGAACAAAGAATCGCCCGCTGGCGTGCCAACAACTGGTCTCAGAAAAAGCTCAATCTGACTGAATCCGCGCTGGCTGCCCGCGCAGAAGAGCCAGTCGATCCCAACTGGCTGATGCACCGTATCGTTGCCACGCTACCCGAACAGGCCTGCGTGGTTGAGGAAGGCCTGGTCAGTACCAGGACGTTACTGAAACATCTGCCCTACCGGGACCGCTACAGTTTCTTCGGCAATACCAGCGGCGGAATCGGCTGGGGCATCTCAGCAGCTATAGGGATTGCGCTGGCCCAACCGAAACAGCGGGTTATCGCGATCATCGGTGATGGCAGCTCCATGTATTCGATACAAGCGCTGTGGACGGCGGCTCATCTCAAACTGCCTATCACTTATGTCATTGCCAACAATGGAGGTTACCGGATCATCAAAGAAAGGCTGCGTGCTTTTCACGGTAGCGAAAAATATGTTGCGATGGACTTCGAAGACCCGGCGATCGACTTTACAGCGCTTGCGGGCAGTCTTGGGATGACCGCTTCACGAGCCGAAAACGCAGTCCAATTCGACCAGATAATCGAACAAACTTCGACTAAGCCCGGGCCTTACTTAATTGAGGTGATGGTTCAAAAAGGGCCTTGAATGTCCAGAAAAACATAAGCCTGTCAAAGCTGGGTTTAATTAGCAGAACGCCGCACATAAATGGGTTATTGAACGCCCCATTTTTTTGACTCACTGAAACATTGCAACTCACGCATTATTGTCGCGTCGGTATTTGTCGCCTCCGGGACAAATCAATCTTCTCCTGATCCGACAGCGAATTTTTTCTTGCAACCGTTTCAAGGGTGTAATGATGGGTCTGAAGCAGGCGTTTAGTGAAAGAGCTTCTTTAAAGCAGAAATTTGGCGTCATTGGCGCTCTGGTCATCGCCATGACGGCAATTCCGACCAGCTTGCACTTGTTGTCCATTGAAGACTCCGTTGGCAAAATAAAGTCGGAGATATCGGCGCTCGAACCGGCAAAAGCGGTCATGCAGTTGATTCGCCTGACCCAGCAGCACAGGGGTTTCAGCGCCAAAATGCTCGCCGGTGACACCGCTGCCAGTCAACCACGAGCAGAAAAGAAAGCCGCTATCGATCAAGCCATCAAGGCGCTTGATGCGAACGTGATGCCAAACATCGATAACGCGCCGATCCAATCCGAATGGAACCGGATCAAGGAAGAATGGCGGAATCTGTCTCCCCGGGTTGAGTCCAAGAAAATCAACGGATTCGACAGCAGCATGCTGCATACCCATATCATCGACCTGCAGATTGATATGAACAGCCGAATACTCGATGCGTTCGGTTTGACGCAGACTGATGATCCGGCAATCTATTTTCTGGTTATTGGGGCCATGCAGGAAATTCCCGAGCTGACTGAAGCACTAGGTCTTGCTCGTGCCCGCGGGTCGGTCATTTTGCTGAATAAAGATCTCGACCCAATGGCCCATTCAGAACTAAAGCGCATGACCACCCTGGCAACTGTCGCGCTGAAACATCTTCAAGTTGATCTTGAAAAGGCCTTTGAAAGACGTCCGGACTTTGATGCGGCGCTACGCGCAATTGACAAAGAAACCGCCAGGCATGTCGCCGAGGTAATCGCGCTTTCCGAAGAGCGGATTGGAAACTCCAATACACTTGATTTGCCCGCAAGTGACTACTTCAAAACAATGACCAAGACGATCGATGAAGTCTATAGCCTCAGCGCCCAGACTCAGGATGTGATCAAGCGGGCGCTGGACGAGCAACTCGCCGAGTTTCGTCGACACCAACTAACCATTGCCGGCTTGCTGCTGGCTCTGGCCTGCGCATGTCTGTGTGCCGCAATGAGCGTCATCGGATCGATTATTCGTACGGTCACCTATGGCAGAAAAGTCGCGATCCAGATTGCCGACGGTGACCTGACCGCGAATGTCCAGGTCAGTTCACGCGATGAACTCGGCAGCCTTTTAGAACAAATCAGCAAAATGCAGCTATCCCTGCGCGAGGTTGTCTCCGGCGTGCGAAATAACGCCGAAGGAGTCGCTCTGGCCAGCTCAGAGTTGGCCGAAGGGAACCTTGATATGAACAAGCGGACCGAGGGGCAGGTTGCGGCGGTCGTCGAAACAGCCTCGGTCATGAATGAGCTGAGTACGACCATTCAGTCCAATGCCGGCAGCGCTCTGGACGCCGCCAAACTTGCTGAATCCGCTCAGTCGGTGGTCGAGCAAGGGCGTTCCTCGATTCAGACGATTGTCGGCAAGATGAATGACATCCATCAAGGCAGCCAGAAGATCGCCAAGATTATCGATGTTATCGACGGCATTACTTTTCAGACGAATATTCTGGCGTTGAATGCCGCAGTCGAAGCGGCGCGGGCCGGTGAGCAAGGCCGGGGATTTGCGGTCGTGGCGGCAGAGGTGCGAACACTCGCCGAACGCAGCTCCGCGGCCGCACGCGAAATTTCCACGCTGATAGGCGATAGCGTCAATCAGGTGGAACAGGGAAATCAGTTCGCGCAGGAAGCAAGCTCACAGATGGGCACCATTGTTGAGTCGATTGTCCAGGTTGCCGCGTTGATTCAGGAAATTTCGGTTGCCAGCACCGAGCAGTCGGAAGGCGTGATGCATGTTTGCAAGGCGATTGAAGATATCGATCAGACGACCCATCAGAATGCCGCCAAGCTCCAGCAAGATGTGGCTGCCGCGCAGGCGCTGAGCAACCAGTCTGCAGACTTGCTAAATTCGGTAGCAGCCTTCAAGGTAGCGCCTCAGGCTTAACGACAGGCAAAGGTCAGCGAGCCCTGACAGGCGCGGCGAGTTGATCACGGCGGAACGAATACACGCCGGTTGCCACCAGTAAGGTGGCACCGAGTATTGTTGCGGTGTCCGGCCAGTCGCCAAAGACTCCAATGCCCAACAGAGTCGCCCAGATCAGGATCGAATACCGAAACGGCGCGACCGCCCCGACCTCGCCGACCCGAACCGCCATCACGCCGAACAAATAGCCGCCCAGCAAAAACCCGGCAGCGACCGCAAGAATCAGCAGCGACTGAAGAGACACCGGTGACCACGGCAAAAAAACCGAGACCAGGCCACCGACGGCGGCTATGGTCATTGCGGTCGCAAACGCGACGAACGCCGAGGGCAGCCCGGATGACAACTGTCGGGTACTCAGATCGCGCAAGACCATGAACCCACAGGCGGCAACTGCCCACAACGAATGGCTGTCAAATGCCGCCGACCCGGGGCGCACGATTATCAGCATTCCGAACAAGCCGATTCCGATGGCTGTATAGCGACGCCAGCCGACTTTTTCGCCCAGAAAAAAGGCCGCGGCCAGTGTGACCGCCAACGGCATGACCTGCAATATCGCGGTGGCGTTGGCGAGCGGCATCTTAAAGATGGCGGTCAGAAAACAAAGCGTCCCGCCGACCTCTCCGAGCAGGCGCAAGCTTAACCAACCAGCGTCAGATCTGGGTAAGCGCCTCACCGGGGTACCGCGACTAAACCACAAGGAGCCAAGCAGCGCGCTGGCAAACAGGCCACGTATAAAGATCGCCTGAAACAAACCGATCTCTGCCAGCGTAACAGCAAGCTTGATCATTGCGTCATTGAAGCTGAACCCGGCCATGCAGATCACCATGAACAGCGCACCGCGCGTATTGTCGGTCATGGGGTCAACGTTAGAGGTACCACCATGCCAGCGAAAACGTCAGCGCGGGAACCAGTAGTACAAATAGCGGCAGGCCCACTTTCGCGAAATCATTGAAGCGGTAGCCGCCGGCGGCCATGACCAGCAAATTGGTCTGATATGCCATTGGAGTCAGGAAACACATATTGGCGCCAAACAGAACCGCCAGCACGAACGGCTCAAGCGGCGCGTTCAGCAATCGCCCCAGCTCCAGCGCCAACGGTGTCATGATTGCTGCGGCAGCGTTATTGGATACGAAATTGGTCAGCAGACCAGCCAACGTGACGAGTAAGGCAATCGTGGCGGTCAGTGGCCAGTCTTTGGCAACACTGGTCAGCGACTCAGCCACGAGTGTCATCGCGCCGGACTGAACCAAGGCAGCGCCCAATGCGATAGATGAAGCAACAATCAGCACAATGCGCCACTCGACCGACTGCTCGATCTCCTCCCAGTTCAGCACCGTGGTGATCACACATGCCATCACGCCCAGCACGGCGGCCACTGAAATGGGGAGCCATTTCGTAATAGCGGCCAGAATGACAAGCCCGAAAATGACCAGCGCCAATACGGCGTCGCGGGTAACCCGCCGCCGTAGTGGCTCACCTACCGCAATCATGGACAGCACTTCACAGGCTCTGGCAATAGCGTCTTCGGTGCCTTCGACCAGCAACGAGTCACCGGCCCGGACAGGCAGGAACTTCACATCGTTGGGGAAACGTGTGTGCTCCTTGGAGACCGCTTCACTCAAGCCGGTCACCCGAACCCCAAGACGGGACTCAATTGTGCTCTCCCGGACCGTCTTACCAACTAGTGGACTACCGGCTGAAACAACACAACGACGACTAAGCAGTTTTTCATCGGCGCTTTTCTTTTCCTCTGGTGCCTCGCTTTCTGACGAAAAACTCAAGCCCGTCACATCAGCGGCACTGGCAAGATTAGCCGCCGTTCCGGCAAGTATCAGCATGTCGCCGTCGCGCAGCCCGACCGTCGGGAACCGCATGACCTCCCGTCCCGCGCGCATCAGATGTCGCAATCGGGTTTGCTGGCCCAGCATTGCCTGCAATTGCCTGACCGACTTTCCGATCATCTTGCTGCCGGCGGTAATCCTGAGTGAAGACAGGAAAATCTCTTCATCCTGCCCTTCTGCTGATCCGGTTCCGTGACGCAGCAGCCAGGGAGCAACCACCATCAGATACACCAGGCCCAGCGCTGCAGCGGGCAGAGCAACCAGATAGAAATCGAAAAACTCAAAGCCTGGTCCGCCGTTGTCGACAGACAAGCCCACGACCAGCAGATTGGTTGAAGTCCCGATGGCGGTCATCATCCCGCCAAGAATGACCGCATAGTTCATCGGCATCAGCATCGGGCCGGCCGAACCGCCGGCATTGGCCGCCGCGCCAACCACAATAGGCAGCAACATCACGACCACTGGCGTATCGTTCAGAAAGCCACTTAATCCAAAACCACCCACCAGCACCGCCATAAACGCCAAACGGGGAAATCGGCCCAGTGCCCTGGCCAGCAGGTTGGCCAGCGGCTGCAAAGCACCCGTCAGTATCAGCGCTTTGCCCAATACCATCAGCGCAACGATCGTGATCAGCGCCTGACTGGCGAACCCTGAAAACGCGGCAGCGACCGGCGGCACGGTGGCCCCGCCATCACTGGAAAGCGCATATAAGAGCCCCAGCGCTGCGATCAGTGCGAGCGAGACACTTTGCAGACTGAATTTATTACTTGCGTACGCGGCAAGCGCACACAAGCCAATGAGGGTTACCCAGATTATCAACATTTGCTAAGGATACCTGCCCGTCAGATCAGGCCGCGATACAGCACGATCACTCAGGACTGTCGTAGCTGTTTTGCGCCAGCCTGGGTCAGATTGACTCTCAGGAAAGCCAGAAATGACTCGACCGGTTCGCTGAGCCGTCGCTTGCGGGCGTGGTAGAGGCAAAGCTCTCTGACAATCTCAGGCTGCTGGACCCGCTTCATCACCAGGCCCATCGCGCCGGCCAGAACGCCAACATACGACGGCGCCAGCGTGACACCAAGGCCTTGCGCCGCGATGCCAAACGCCGTGGTGATGTTGTCCACGACATAGGTGGGCGTAAACGGTTCGCCGCCGGTCTGGTCTTCGAAGGCCTGCGCCACCCGCGTCTCGTAATCCTGACCGGCCGCAATCACTGATTCGCGTTCGAGATCTTTCCAGGTGATTTTCCTGCGCCGCGCCAGCGGGTGAGTGGTTGAACACCACAAAACCCACGGACTTTCAAATATGGCCACACGTTGAACCTCGTCAACCGCCGGCCGATCGGGGCCGATCGCAATATCAGCCTGATCGGTTTCTATACACTGCACCAACATCTCGTTCGGGCAGTCGACCGGCCGGATCATGACTTTTGGATGCTCGGCCCGGTAGACAGCCATCGCCTGCGGCAACAGCGAACTGGCGATGACCAGTGGCGCGGCTACCCGAATCACCCCATCGGTTCCCAGGCGGACATCGTTCGCAGCTATAACAACCGATTGCATCTCACGAAGAACGGTTTGCGCGGCTGGCAGGAAATCACGGCCCGCGCGCGACAGCGATACCCGCCGGGTTGTGCGGTCAAATACCGAAAACTCGCACTGCGCTTCGAGATCCCGTATCAGCAGACTTACCGCGCCGGGCGTCAGATTCAGTCGCTGGGCCGCAAGCCGAAAGCTCTCAAGTTCGGCCACTGTGACAAAAGCGCGCAGTTGCCTGATCGTGAGATTCAAGCGACTGACTCAGGACTCGGGATCAGATCCAATGACTCCGCGTTCAACCTGATCACGTTCGATGGATTCGAACAAGGCTTTGAAATTTCCCTCACCAAACCCATCATCGCCTTTGCGTTGGATAAATTCGAAAAAGACCGGCCCCAGCATAGGCTTGGAAAAAATCTGAACCAGCAGGCGCGGCTCCCCGCCATCGGTTGTCCCATCAAGTAACAGCCCTCTTGATTGAAGTTGATCAACCGGCATACCGTGGCCCGGAAGCCGGGTGGCCAGCATCTCGTAATATTTGTCATTCGGCGCGGTCATCAGCGGCACACCGGCAGCAGCAATGCGGTCAATGGTCTGAATCAAATCGTCACAGATCAACGCAATGTGCTGAATGCCTTCCCCGTTAAACTCCATCAGAAATTCTTCAATCTGACCACCTCCTTTGGCGGCCTCTTCGTTTAACGGGATTCGAATCATGCCATCCGGGGCAGTCATCGCTTTGGAAGTCAGGCCGGTGTATTCACCTTTAATATCAAAAAACCGAATCTCCTGAAAATTAAACAGCTTTTCGTAAAAATCGGCCCAGAACTTCATACGGCCCCGATAGACGTTATGCGTGAGGTGGTCGATTGTTTTGAGTCCGTGCCCTACCGGCCGCCGGTCAACACCGTCAACAAACTTGAAATCTATGTCGTAAATGGACTGGCCGTCCTCGAACCGGTCGATCAGGTATAGCGGTGCGCCGCCGATTCCCTTGATCGCAGGCAGTCGCAGTTCCATCGGACCGGTTTGGGTTTCAACCGGTTGTGCGCCCAGTTCAAGCGCGCGCCGATAGGCGAACTGTGAATCACGCACCCGAAACGCCATGCCACAGGCGCTGGGGCCGTGCTCAGCGCTGAAAAACGCTGCCGGGCTTTTGGTCTCGCGATTGATGATGAAATTGATATTGCCCTGCCGGTAGAGCGACACGTCTTTGGAACGATGGTTCGCCACCAGGGTGAAACCCATTTGCTCAAAAAGAGGTTCGAGCAGATTTGCTACCGGCGAGGCGAACTCGACGAACTCGAAGCCCATCAAGCCCATTGGGTTATCAAAGAGGTCTGCCATTTTTAATGCTCCGTCATCAGTTTTCGGGGCGGGCGGTCAAGCCTTCGCCATCGCTTGCAAACCAACAAGTATCAGCGAAAGCAATTAGTACGACAAACGAAATAATATAGACAATTAGTTAATAAATTCAAACTAATAACTGCACAGATTATGACAAAGAATCCGTCCGGCTTTGGCAGGCGTCCGGTAGACTCGTAAGCCTCCATCGCCGCCCAGCAAAGGACACCATGACGCCGCCCCGTGCCAAAAACAAGTCAGTCCAGGCAAAGCAATCGGCCACCAACCCGGATGATCCGGTTACCCAGATCCTCGCCCTGATCGACAAGCGGGTAGATGCAGAGCAACGTCTCGAAGTTGCAGACTTTGCACGACAATACTTTCGGCATGTGGATCCCAAAGATCTGCTCGAACTGCAAACCGCCGACTTATACGGCGCCCTGTTGTCGCATTGGCATTTTGCGGCGAAGCGAAAAGCAGGCAGCGCCAAGGTCCGCGTCAGCAACCCGACATTGCAGGAGCATGGCTGGCATTCAGCTCGTACGGTCGTGGAAATCGTCAACGACGATATGCCGTTTCTGGTGGACTCGGTGGCCATGGAGGTCAACCGGCAAGGTTATATCCTGCACCAGATCATTCATCCGGTCGTGGCAAAAGTGGGTGTAAAACCCGGCGCGAAAACCGCCGGATCAAACCAGACGACCGAGCATGACACTGACCAGTCCCTGATCCATCTGCAAGTTGACCGAACTACTGACCCGGAACGACTAAGAACGCTCCAGGAGGGCATAGAACGCGTTCTGCGGGATGTTCGCGCAGCGGTCACTGACTGGGCGGCAATGAAGCGGCAACTCAGTCAGACTCTTGCCGGGATTGACACCAATCCGCCGCCAATCCCGGCTGACGAATTAAGCGAAGGCAAAGCGTTCCTGAGCTGGCTGCTGGACAACAACTTTGTATTGCTGGGCCATCGCAGTCACAAGCTGGTCACCGAGGACGGCGAAGACGCTCTGCAAATCGTGCCCGACTCCAACCTGGGCATTCTGCGTGAGAGCCGCAGCCAGAAAAACACCGAAAGCTTTGCTTCTTTGCCGGTAGAAATGCGGGCTACTGCCCGTAGCCCCGAGTTACTCGTGGTGACCAAATCCACATCCCGTTCGACGGTTCATCGACCGGGCTATCTTGACTCCATCAGTGTCAAACAGTTTGATTCCAGCGGTCTGGTCATCGGCGAGCACCGCTTCCTGGGCTTGTTTACCTCTGTGGCTTACAGCACCAAACCAGCCGAAATTCCGCTACTCAGGACCAAGACCGCGCAGATTCTCGAACGAGCCAATCTGAAACGCGGCAGCCATGCGTACAAGGCGCTGGTGAACATTCTCGATACCTATCCGCGGGACGAGTTGTTTCAGATTACCGATGATGAGTTACTCGAGACCGCCACCGATATCATGCACCTGGGCGATCGACAGCGTCTTCGACTGTTCATCCGCCGGGATACCTATGAGCGTTTTGTCTCCTGCCTGATCTACGCCCCGCGTGAGAACTACACCACTGATCTGCGAGTGCGCTGGCAGGAGATTTTGGTTGAATCGCTCAACGGCTTGAGCGCTGATTTTAATGTCAGCCTGACTGAGTCGCCGGTTGCCCGAATTTTGATCAGCGTGCATACCCAGCCCGGTTCGATTCCTGACTTTAACGTCACCGATCTGCAAAACCGGCTTGCCGGCGCAGCGCGCCGGTGGGAAGACGACTTGCATGCCGCACTGGTTTCTGCCGTCGGAGAGGCCGCTGGCGGCACCGCCTGGCGACGTTTTGCTCATGCTTTTCCGATTGGCTACAAAGACGCCACACCAGCCCGGCTGGCGGTGGCTGATATTGAATACATCATGGCGCTCAGCGAGCAGGCGCCATTGTCTGTCCGTCTGTATCGCCCGCTTGAGGCGACTGCCGGCTTGTTACAGTTCAAGGTATTCCACTACGGCGCGCCGGTGACCTTGTCCCACGGAATGCCGTTTCTTGAGCGGCTTGGAGTAACCGTACTGGACGAGCGCCCCTATAAAGTAGAGCCTAATAGCGGTTCGGCTCCAGTCTGGCTGCATGAGTTCGGACTGATGCTGCCTGACAGTCTTGCCGAAACAGAAGTCGATCAGATCTACCCGTTGTTTGAACAGGCTTTCCTGGGCTTGTTCAGTGGCGCGATTGAAAACGATGAGTTCAACCGGCTGGTTCTGTTGTCGGCCGTGCCCGCTGATCAGGTCGTCATTTTGCGCGCCTATGCCAAGTACATGCGCCAGATTGGATTTTCACTGTCACAGGCTTTCATTGAGCAAACGCTGGCCGCCCATGGCGAGCTGGCATGCCGACTGATCGAATTGTTCAAACTGCGGTTTGACCCGGCGAACAAAACGGTACAAGAGGCTCGGATAAACAGCTTTCGAGAGTCCATTGAAGCATCACTTGAACTCGTGGAAAACCTGTCCGAGGACCGCGTGCTGCGCCAATACCTGACGCTGATCATGGCCACCTTGCGAACCAACTTCTGGCGTCGCGACAAAGAAGGTCAGCGTCGTCGGTTTCTATCGTTCAAGTTCAATCCGGCACTCATTCCCGGCTTGCCCGAGCCGGTTCCGCACTTTGAAGTCTTTGTCTATTCGCCGCGCTTCGAGGGCGTGCACATGCGAGGTGGAGCGGTCGCTCGCGGCGGCTTAAGATGGTCCGACCGACTAGAGGACTTTCGAACTGAAGTGCTCGGCCTGGTCAAGGCGCAAATCGTCAAGAACACCGTCATTGTGCCGGTCGGCTCAAAAGGCGGATTTGTCCTTAAGCGCGCCCCGTCACCCAACGACCGGGAGGCATGGCTTGCGGAAGGCATAGCTTGCTACAAAGACTTTCTGCGTGGCATGCTCGACCTGACTGACAACCGCATTGGCGAGCTTATTCAGACCCCGGACGATATTCACGGACCGGTGCTCGATGACCCCTATCTGGTTGTCGCCGCAGACAAAGGTACCGCCACTTTTTCTGACTACGCCAATGAAGTCAGCGCCGAATACGGCTTTTGGCTTGGTGATGCGTTCGCCTCGGGTGGCTCCGCCGGCTATGACCACAAGGCAATGGGTATTACGGCTCGCGGTGCCTGGGAATCCGTCAAGAGGCACTTCCGCGAGCTGGGGGTTAACACGCAATCCACCGACTTTACTGTAGTTGGGGTCGGCGATATGTCGGGCGATGTGTTCGGCAACGGTATGCTGCTCTCTGAACACATCAAACTGGTGGCGGCGTTTGACCACCGCCATATTTTTATCGACCCGGACCCGGTTGCGGCCAGCAGCTATGTCGAACGCCAGCGTTTGTTCAAACTGCCTCGCTCGTCGTGGGAAGACTACGACAAATCTCTGATCTCCGAAGGCGGCGGCATTTATTCTCGCCAGGCAAAATCAATCAAACTCAGCGCCAACGCGCAGCGGGCGTTGGGACTTGAAAAAACCACCCTCTCCCCAGCCGATCTGCTGTCGGCCATTTTAAAGGCTCCGGTCGATTTGCTATTCAATGGCGGGATCGGTACCTATGTCAAAGCCTCAGGCGAAACCCACGATCAGGTCGGCGACCGTAACAATGACGCTATTCGGGTAAACGGTAATGAACTGCGTTGCAAAGTAGTTGGTGAAGGCGGCAATCTCGGGCTTACACAGCGCGGCCGAATTGAATTCGCGCTGGCTGGCGGTGCCATCCTGACCGATGCGATTGACAACTCAGCGGGTGTGGGCACCTCCGACCGCGAAGTCAACATCAAAATCCTGCTGGAACTGGCAATCCGCGACGGTGAACTCACCGTCAGGCAACGAGACCAGATCCTGGCCTCCATGACCGATGAAGTTGCCGGTCTGGTGCTGCGCGACAACTACTTTCAGACCCAGGTGATTTCACTCACCGGAAGAATTGCCAGCGAACTGCTCGATGCCCAAGCGCGCTTTATGCACTATCTTGAGAAGGAAGGTCGCTTGCATCGGGAACTGGAATTCCTGCCATCCAGTGAAGTGCTGCGCGAACGGCGTGCCGATGGCCTGGGACTGGTTGCGCCGGAACGGGCGGTACTGCTGGCGTACGCCAAGATCTGGCTTGATGACCAATTGGTGGCCTCGTCCCTGCCTGATGACCCATGGGTAGCGACCGCTTTGCAACGCTATTTCCCCCGGCAACTCCAGGAGAAATTCGGCCAATGGATGCCATCTCACCCGCTGCGCCGGGAGATCATTGCCAACCATGTGACCAACAGTGCACTGAACCGAGTTGGCGCGACATTCGTCCACCGGACCTGTGAAACCACTGGCGCTGAAGCCCACGAAGTCGTCAAGGCGTATTTGCTGACGCGCGAAGTATTTGGCCTGGTTGATATCTGGGCTGATGTTGAGGCACTGGACAATCAGGTGGCCGACGAGGAACAGGCCTCGCTGCTATTGGCGGTTGGCCGACTGGTAGACCGGGCAACTATCTGGTTTGTTCGTTCGCCCCGGCTAGGCGATGATATCGCCACCACTATTTCTTCCCTGGCGCCACAGATCGCCAGCCTGGAAGGTCTGCTCGGTGAGTTGCTTGACCCGCCTGACACTGAGGCTATGCATGCAGAGATTCAACGCATTGCAGATCTCGGCGTGCCGCCGGCGCTGGCTCGCCGAGTCATCTCTCTTGAACCGCTATTTGTCGGGCTGGATATCTTCGAGGTGACCGACACCAGCGATGCTCCGATCAAAGCGGTTGCAAGAATCTTCTTCAGTCTTGCGCAGAAACTGGGACTGCCGTGGCTGCGTGAACGAATCGCCGCATTGCAAGGCACCCAGCACTGGCAAATGCTGGCTCGCGGCGCAATGCTCGATGACTTATCCGGACTGCAGCGATCCTTGACCGTTCAGGTGTTACAAGGCGGTTCTTCGGACGAGCAGACCGAGCTGCTGATCAACCGCTGGATTGAGCAGAATCAACGCGCCTACGACCGGTCCACCCGACTCATTACCGAGTTGCGTGGTGCATCCATGGTGGATGAGGCGATGTTGTCGGTTGCAATCCGGGAGTTACGTCATCTGGGCTAGGGAAATGCTGATTCAAGCCCTGACGATCGCGCACGACTGACCTGAATTCCGTCGATCTTGCGAGATCAATATAGGGACGGTAGCGTCCCGGAGGGCAGTTCAGGCAATACAGATATGCTTGAGGTCTTTCCCGACCCGACCAACTTCCCGGAGGTTGGCTGGCGAACCCAGTACAGACCCAGTACGGACTCCTTTGCACATGAGCAACGCAGGCAGCACCGGTAAGCCTTTTGAGGGCATCCGAATTCTCGATTTCAGCCAGGTCATTGCCGGCCCGGTTGCCTCCCAACTACTAAACGCTTCTGGCGCGCAGATTATCAAAATCGAAGCGCCCGGTAAGGGCGACCAGCTAAGGTCCATGGTCTTGTCTCCCCACCAGGACAGGTCGCGCGATTCAGCAGCTTTCAACGCCGTAAATCGCGGTAAACAGTCTATATGCCTGGACTTGAAGTCGGCCCCCGGACGACAGGTTGCGCTCAGAATGGCGGCTCTGTCCGACGTCGTGATCGAAAACTTCCGCCCCGGCGTCATGAGCCGGCTCGGTCTGGACTACGCCAGCATCAAAGCTGTCAGGCAAGACATTATTTATTGTTCGCTCTCGGGTTATGGCCAAACCGGACCACTGTCTGCCCGTCCGGCGTACGACAGCGCGATTCAGGCAGCTTCGGGCATGATGTCCAATACCGGTCATCCCGAAACCGGCCCGACCCGTACCGGCTACACCCCGGTCGATGTCTCGGCCGGCATGCTGGCGGGGTTTGCTGTTTCGTCTGCACTGCTTCGCCGTGAGCGCACCGGCGAAGGTCAATACCTGGACGTCGCCATGCTGGATGCCGCAATGATGTTGCAGGTGACATCCGTCGCGGCCTCGCTCGATGATGGCGGCTCTGCCGGGCTTAACGGTAATGCCTCGCCCGCCCATTCGCTCACTGCCGATTGTTTTCCAACCAAGGACGGATCAATTTTGCTCAGCGCCTTGATACCGACGCACGGACATGCGGTTATGCGCTGCCTGAATCTACCCGAGTCGATCTGGGACGAATACCGGCAACTCCCCGCCGATGCCGCCCAGGCGATTCAATACCACCAACAAGTCGGCGCCGTATTTGCCAGCAAAGAGAGCGCCTACTGGGCCGATCAGTTTTTACCGCTTGGCATTGCCTTCGAAAGAGTCAATAGCGTACGCGAGGCCACCGAACTGGAGCAGCAGGCATTCCGGAATATTCTTGATCGCCCCAAGCCTGTGGAGCGATCTGGCCCGACGGCGCACCGGGCAACATACGGCGGCGCTTTTATGGCAAATGCCGACGGCCCGGATGTCAATGGCGCGGACTCTCCGGCACTCGGTGAGCATACTCAGAATGTCCTTGAAACCCTGGGCTTCAAGGCCGAAGAAATCGCAGCTTTGTCCAGCGCCGGCGCGTTTGGCGCTCCTACGACGTGATCACATCTGCGGGCACTTTTACGGTGACGCACAGTCCGCCACCGGGCGGTTCAGACAATTCTATTGAGCCCGACAAACGATCGACCGCGCGTTTGGTGATAGCCATACCAAGACCGGCGCCGTCAGTTTGCTGACTGACCCCGTTACCCCGATAGAAGCGTTCGAAAATCCGCTCGCGATCGGCCTGCGGCACACCCGGCCCCTGGTCGGTCACCGTCAATTCGAAACCAAAACCTTGCAGCGCCGGGCGTAATTCAATCCGGATGCACCCTTGCTGCGGGGAGTATTTCACCGCGTTACCCACAACATTATCAACAATCGCCCCGATCTGATCAGGATTGATCGTGACCTGATGTCTCTCTGGCAGTTGCGCCTCAAGCCGGATGCTTCTTGCCTCCGCAAGCGCAAACAGAAGGCTGATACGTTCGCGAATGAATTCCGCCAGATCAAGAGTGCGGTGACTGTCGGCCGCAGCCTCAACATCAAGCCGTGCCATGCCGAGAAGTTGTTGGACCAGATGAGTGGTTCTTCTAAGACCTGGCTCAAGATCATCGAGAGCCGCCTGCTGACGCGACTGATCCGCTGAGCTTGTTGCCGTGCCGATATTGGCAGCCAGCGCGGCCAGGGGAGTCTTGATTTCATGAGCCACATCGGCAACAAAGCCACGCTCGCGGTCAATCTGATTTGACAGTCGGCTCATCAGTTTGTTCATTGCCTCAAGCAGCGGATTAAGCTCTTTGTAGCGGGTCGCCGGCAACGGACTTAAATCGCCGGCATCGACCCGCGCGAGAATCTGGGTTGTCGTGGTTTGCAACGGCTTCAGTCCAAAACGCGTCATGACCCAAGCCGGTACCAGCAACAGCGGCAGACACAAGACCAGGGGCATCAGAAAAATTGCAACGCTGGGCCAGCCAATAGATGATGTGGTGGGCGCATTCAACGAAAGCTGAACGACCACGTCTTTATGCGCGGAACGAACCACATAACCCCATCGTTCGGTCTGACCACTGCGGAACTCAACCACCTGGTTGTGCTGCTCCAGCGGTTGCCCGGAACCGGCCTGCGCCCCCAGAGCCAGCTTACCGTCGCGCCAGATCTGAATCGCAAAATTATCCGAATCACCATTGCCGCCGTCTTCGACCGGGCTGTTCTCAATACTGACGACCGCCGCCAGAGCTTCAGCAAGCGCCGGGTCATCCGCAGGCCAGCGTTCAGCCACGGCCAACACCTGATTGGCGTAACTGCGCAGTCCGGTTTCAGCGACTATTCGCCCCTGTGCCAACGCGTCATAGACAACCCAGGCCACCAGCGCCAGCCAGATAACCGTAACCAGGCCGGCAAAGACCAGAGCTGTTCGAGCCGCCAGAGAACGAATCCGGAAGAACTGAAACAAGCGGTTTAACCGGTTCATCCGGAACCCGATCCGTCGGCACCGGTTTCTTCGATCACATAGCCGACGCCACGCACGGTACGGATAGCATCGCGCCCTACTTTTCTGCGCAGATTAGAGATGTGAACATCCAGCGAATCCCCGTCGCTGTCGGGCATTGCGTCTTCCTCCAGTTGGCGTCGGGTGCGAATCCGGTTTCGGTTGCGCATCAGCGCGGCGAGCAGGCCGAACTCCGTTGGAGAGAGTGATACTGACTGACCATCGCGCTGGACTTGCATGCGACCAAAGAACAATACCAACCCGCCGACTTTCAGCGTATCTGATTCCGGGCTTTCACCGCCCGACTCATTTACCACGCCAAGATTGCGACCCCGTCTAAGTACCGCACGCAGTCGGGCAAGCAACTCAACATTGGCAAATGGTTTGATCAGAAAATCGTCGGCTCCCGCCTCCAGGCCGTCTATGCGCTCCGCCAGGGACTCTCGCGCTGTAATGATAACCACCGGGATGGAATTGCCGGCGCGCCGGATATTGCGCAGCAGATCTAGACCGTTTGAATCGGGCAGCCCAAGGTCCAGCAGGGCTGCATCGAACCGGGTCGTCGCCAACCGCTGCTCGGCGTCGCGAGCCAGGCGCAGCCACAGAACCTCATGACCAACATCTTCAAGAGACGCTTTCAAGGCTCTGCCAAGCAGCAGATCGTCTTCAACTAGGCACAGTTTCATAGCCTCAATTTTGACCTCATCAGCTAAAGGCAAAGTTAAGAGTCACTTGAGCGGCACTTCAGGTTTGGCAAGCAAGCTAGCGACTCTTCTACAACTTAGTCGGGAATAATAAGATGAAAACACGTAACGCAATCAAATTGGTCAGCCATGCCGCCATTGCCTTCGGGATCGCCATGCCACTGGCCGCGCAGGCGCAATCCACAAGCGCCGGACTCAAAATGGAACGCGGTACCGGTTTGTTCGTCGGGCTGTCAGCGGGTGCCGCCGAATTGGATGCAGGCCCTATCGGTCTGGTTGAAGTCGGCGACCCGGAGGGCGCCGGCGCCGCGAAACTGCGCATCGGATACTGGCTTAGTGAGCACTGGGGCGTTGAGGGAAATTTCATGAATCACGGCACGGTCAGCCAGAAATATGCCAACGGCACTTTTAAGGCTACCGGACAATCCTATGGTGTTGCCTTGCTTGGACGGCTGCCGATAAACCATCGATGGGATTTTGTCGGCAAACTGAACCTGTTGCACACCCGACTCAAAGATGATGGCTCTACAGGCAATCTGGACGCTTACAAGAAACTCACCGGATCATCCGCCAACCTGGTTTTCCCCGGCCTGGAGATCGGTTATCGCTTTAATCGCAATATGCGACTATATGTCGAAGCCGAGTACCGGGGCGGCGCCGGCGACGAAGCGGGGGTCGGGTACGCCGGGCTGGGGCTGGCCTGGAAGTTTTAAATCAGCAACGCTGGCAAGCGCCGAAATTCTTGCGATAATGCTTCGGATCCACACCTCCCCGAATCCTCAAACCCTGGAATACCATCATGCAGGAATTTGCCCGCCCAGCCGGGTCACGAGCCGTGAATCTTCTCTCAGCAATGCTGACCGCATTCTTTACAACCGCGGTCACTTTCGCGCTTAACACAACTGCCCATGCACAGTTGCAGGAAGCACAGGTCGGAGTCGGCGTTGCTGTGGAGACCTCTCGCGACCTCTATCGCGGGGTCGGCAGCAGCTATTCTTTCTGGCCGCTGGTTTCCATTGAGTCAGAAGGTTTCCGGTTGTTTGCCAACGAGGCCAGCCTCAAACTCGATGAACGGGACTTGTTCGATATCTCCCTGATTGGCCAGTATCGGCTTGATGGTTACGACAGCGGGGACAGCTCTTTTCTTAGCGGCATGGGTAACCGGCGCGGCGCGCTTGAATTCGGAATCGGACTGAGTTCCCAACAATGGTTCGGAGAACTCAGCCTTTCAGCGCTGACCGACTTCAGCAGCCGCCACAAAGGACATGAGGTAGCCGTCAGTTACGGATACCCGTTGGCCTTATCGGGCGCGCGCATCACGCCGAGGGTTTCACTGACCTGGCAGAGCGGGGATCTGGTTAACTATTATTGGGGGGTACGAGATAGTGAGGCCCGCGCCGGACGACCCGAGTACGTTCCGGGTTCATCAATCAATCTGGAAGTTGCGGTGATTTACCAGCGCCAGCTTGCCAGGCATCATCGGTTCTTTGGAAAACTAGCCTTGTTACGCCCCGGAACCGCGATCGAAAACTCGCCAATCCGGGACGCTGACGAGCCCTACAGCCTGGCAGTCGGCTACCTGTACCAGTTCTGACAGGGTTTACCGGTCGTTGAGCATTTTGAACAAACCACCCACGACCGACCCCTCACCCTTGGAACTTCCGCCGTGATCTGAGGCCGCACCAATCACACGATTGGCCATTCGTGAAAACGGCAAACTCTGCAAATAGACGGTACCCGTACCGCGCAAGGTTGCCAGGAACAAACCTTCGCCGCCAAACACCATAGACTTCAAACTGCCGGTTCGCTCAATATCGTAGTCAATACCCGGTGAAAATGCAGCAATACAACCGGTATCCACTCGCAGCGTTTCGCCTTTCAGCTCACGTTTGATGACGGTTCCGCCGACGTGCACGAATGCTTTGCCGTCGCCACGTAGCCGTTGAAGAATAAATCCCTCTCCACCGAAAAAACCGGCACCCAGTTTGCGCTGGAAAGAGATCTCGACCGAGGTGCCCAGTGCGGCGCAAAGAAACGCGTCTTTCTGACAGATCAGTTCTTCGCCCATCAACGCCATATCGATCGGAATAATCTTGCCCGGATACGGCGCCGCAAACGCAACCCGCTTCTTACCGCTGCCATTATTGGTGAAATGGGTCATGAAAATGGATTCGCCGGTCAGCGCCCGTTTACCCACTTGCAACAGAGAGTCGAGCACTCCGCCTGCCGGGCGGGAACCATCACCCATCTTGGCCTCGAAGCTGATGCCATCTTCCATGTAATTCATGGCGCCGGCCTCGGCAATCACGGTTTCATTTGGGTCTAATTCGACCTCGACGATCTGCATGTCGTCGCCAAAGATTTCATAATCCACTTCATGGCATCGCATGATTAGCCCCCTGAATGAGTGTTCGGTTAGATAAGGGGGTAGTGTCGGGAAATTCGCAATAAACGGCAAGCCCCCAATAGGAGTTAACCTGTCACAGACAAACACTTAGACCAACCTGAACTGGACAGGGCGTGAACCATGCTGCTTAAATCGCTGGGATATCTTGGCGCATACACTCCGGACCTGGACGCATGGCGCCGTTTCGGGGCGGATTTTCTGGGAATGCAGGTTGCCGAGCAAGACAACCGCGGTCTCTCGTTTCGTATGGACGGACAAGCGCAACGACTACAAATCCAAAATGAAGACGCCGGCAACCCGCACTTTATCGGCTGGGAGGTCAGCGATGCACAAGCACTTGATCAGATTGCCGCACGAATTGAAGCCGCCGGCATCGGCGTCACCCTCGAGTCTTCAACGCTGGCCGAGCAGCGTCTGGTCAAGGCCCTGATTTCATGCGCTGACCCGGCCGGCAACCGCCTGGAGATTTATTACGGCGCCGCGCAGGCAAACGAATTATTTGTGCCCGGACGAGCCATCGCCGGATTCAGAACCGGATCACAAGGCCTCGGGCATATCGTGCTGACGGTCCGGAACCTCGATCAGGTCTTACCGTTTTACCGAGATGTTCTGGGATTCGGCGTCAGCGATTATGTGTTGAACCCGTACAAGGGCTATTTTTTGCATCTGAACAGTCGACACCATAGCCTGGCGCTGATCGAGGCGACGACCAATGCGATTCATCACTTCATGATCGAACTGATCGCATTTGATGATCTGGGCCATGGCTACGACATCATTCTGCAAACCCCCGACAGGATCGGCCAGACGCTGGGGCGGCACACCAATGACTACATGACCTCTTTCTACACCCGAAGTCCGTCAGGATTCATGGTTGAAACCGGCTGGGGCGGTCGTCAGATTGACCCGCAGAACTGGGAGACGGTTGAATTGACTGAAGGTCCGAGCATCTGGGGCCATGAACGACTCTGGCTTGCACCGCAGGCTCGGGCCAGCGCGCAAGCCGTCACGCTGAGCAACGGCACAAACGGATTGCGCCAACCGGTTCAGGTATTACCCGGTCACTATCAGGCGATGACAACTGATACGGGCAAGTCATAGCACGCGTCGAGTGCTGGCGGTTGCACATTTAGTGGTTTACCAGATAATGGGGTCGACGCCTGAAAGAGAAGGACTTATCCGTGACCCGATTCCGATTCTTTAACCCAGGGCACTTTCACGCTGCCCTGGTCTTGCGAGAGTCCTCGCCGCGTATAGATAATTCAATCGTGGTCTACTGCGACCCCGGGCCGGAATTGGAGGCGTTCATTAATCTGGTGAACTCATTCAACATGCGTGATCACGACCCGACTCATTGGCAGATTGAAGTCAGGCCCGGCGATCTGAATACCCTGGTTGATGACCCCGAGGCCGATGTCGTGGTTCTCGCCGGACGCAACCACAAGAAGCTTGAGACAATAAGTCCCCTGGTAAATGCAGGCAAACATGTTTTTGCCGACAAACCGTGGCTTACGAACTCTGACCAGACGGGCTTGCTCGAAGCGGCTCTTGACGGCCCGGGGTTTGTGATGGACATCATGACTATTCGCCACGAAATTCTTTCCCGGCTGTGCCATGAGATCGTCCACTCCGATGACGTCTTTGGCGGTTTCGCTGACTCATCGGTGGAGCGGCCTGCGATTGCTCTTGAGTCGATTCACCATCTGTATAAGCTGGTTGGTGGAAAACCGTTGCGGCGACCTGCCTGGTACTTCGACTGCGCACAACAAGGTGACGGTATCGTTGATATTCAGTCTCACATGATTGAACAGGCAATGTGGTTCGTTGTCGATGACGCGGCAGTATCACCAACAGATGTACAGCTGTTTTCAGCTCACCGCTGGCCGACGCCTGTCGATAAAGATTTGTTCTCCCAGATTACCGGTAGCGCCGAATACCCGTTTTCAATTGCCGGAGACGTCGATCCAGACGGCGTTCTTCAATATCCGTGTAATGGCGAAATCATCTGGTCGCTGAACGGCGTCGTGATTCAACAGCGCGCCCAATGGCGCGACCGGGAGCCCGAAGGGGCCGGCGATATGCACCGGCTGATCTTACACGGCAAGGCTGGCGACATTCATGTCGAACAGGGACCGCAGACCGACTTTCAAGCCCAGGTCACGCTTAAGCCCGCATTTACCCCTGCACGCCCGGGTAACCTGGAGGCACTGCTAACGAATGCCCGGGAAGCACTGCCACGCTGGCAGCAACGCTTCCCGGGTCTGAGTCTCAGTTGCGAAAGCGACGGGTTGCGCTTTCATGCACCAGCCATTCTGGACAGCGGCCATGAAAGCCATTTCCCGTTGGTCCGGGATCGCTTTCTCGACCTCATAGATCAACCAGCTGAACACCCGCCACTCTACTCCCGTATCAAGTCACGGTACGGGTTAATCGCCCAGGCGCGTACGCTGGCTTTGAGCGGAGCAAATCAATGAGCCTGGGCGTCGGCATCATCGGTGCGGGCATGATTGCGCGCATTCATGCCCGGGCAATCAACCGGCTCGATGGCATGCAGTTGGTTGGCGTCATGGATAATGGCCGCGGCAAGTCACAGGACATTGCACCCGGCACCAATCCAAAAGGTGCCGGCGATCTGAACGTTTTTCTATCGCGCGATGATATTGATCTTGTGAGCATCGCCACGCCCAGCGGCACCCATGCTGATATTGCAGAATTGGCGGCGGCGCATGGCAAACACGTCATTTGCGAAAAGCCGCTGGATATAACCTCCGGCGCGATGGACCGCATGATCAACGCTTGTCGTGATGCTAATGTTCGCCTGGGTGGCATCTTCAATACCCGCTACACCGAAGGGGCGCAATTACTCAAGCGCGCCCGTGAACAAGGTAGGTTCGGCCGGCTGACATTCGGTCAGGCGTTCTGCCCGTGGTGGCGCGATCAGGCCTATTACGACAGCTCCGGGTGGAAAGGCACCTGGGCCATGGATGGCGGCGGTGCACTAATGAACCAGGGCATTCACTCGGTAGACTTGCTGCAATGGACGATGGGTTCACCGGTGATTCGAATCAGCGCCAATATCGCCACCCTGGCCCACAATAACCTTGAGGTCGAAGACACCGCTTCGGCCAGCCTGCAGTTTGCCAATGGTGCACTCGGCATCATTGCCGGCACGACCAGTATCTGGCCCGGGCACTACCGGACGATTACCCTGGCCGGTACCGACGGAACCGCCGTGTTGGCTGACGGCAATCTTCTGGAATGGCGGTTTCGGGATGAAACCGAACAAGATCAGTTAATACGCAAACGACATGGCGGATTACCCGGCGCCGGCGTGGGCGCCTCTGACCCGTCTGCAAGCGTCGACTCGGACGGCCATCTTGCGGCGTTTAGCGAATTTCTTGACGCCATCAAGGATCGCCGCCAGCCGAGGGTTGATGGTCGCGAAGCCAAAAAATCAGTAGAGATCATTCTGGCCATCTATGAATCGGCTCGTCTTGGCGGCCAACCGGTTCGCCCCAATCTGAAGTCATGACAAAATCCCATGCATCCCGGAAGATCCGAATGCAGCGGGTCCTTTCGCACATCGAAAACCATCCCGACCAAATATTGGATCTGCGAACATTATCGGGCGTCGCCAATTTTTCAACATTTCATTTCCATCGCCTGTTTGGTCTGCTGATGGGCCAGACCATTGGCGACTATGTTCGCCGGCGCAGGCTGGATATTGCGGCTGAGCGATTGGTCGTTGAGCGACAGTTAACGGTGATGCAGGCGGCTCTGGATGTCGGATTCAGCTCCCCGGAGGCATTCACCCGAGCGTTCAAAGCCCGCTTCAAGGCCTCACCTCGCGCCTGGAGAATTCAGCATTGGCGCCGCCTTGACGGCCAACTTCAGATGACCTTAAAAAAAAGCAAGACCAGTCAGGTCTTGAGCGGCTCGTTCATTGATCATAATCAGCCCTGCAATCACCAGGAGAAACCGCGCATGGAGATCCAAATCATTGAGCGTCAGCCGGTAACCGTCGCGACCATGCGTCATACCGGTCCGTACGGGGAAAGCATAGAACGCTTCTTTCGAACGGTTTTCTATCCCTGGCTCGCCGCAAATCAATTGCTCGGCCGTGACTGTTATGGCATAAGCCACGATGACCCCGGACAGACACCACCGGCCCAGTGCCGGTACGACGCCTGTGTACAGGTCGATGATGGCTTTGTGTCAAGTGGCAGTGCAGCAACAACGATTATCCCTGGTGGCAAGTATGCGAGTTTGCGTTTTGAAGGACGAGCGGCTGATATCGGAGAGGCCTGGTCAGGCCTGTTCAGGGATTGGCTGCCAGCCAGCGGCTATCGCCTGGATGCTCGCCCCTGTTTTGAGTATTACCCGCAAGTCGCTCCGATCGATCGCAAGGTCGGCGATTTTGTTTGCGATATTTGTGTACCGGTTACCGAGGATAACAACTAAATGAAGTTGAGAATCATCACTCCGATCTGCGCAGCAATCGTGATCATTCAGCTACAAGCCTGTGGCGGGCTTGGCTACGTTGTCGATGGCGTGCCGCTGCCGGCAAACACAAGCTCAAGGTCAGGCGACGAAGCATCTACTCTGGCTGGCACCTGGGTTGGTCGCTGGGGAGGAACGCTCAAACATATTCTGGTGGTCCAGTCAGTTTCCACCGACGGCAACGCCAAAGTCGTTTATGCAATCGGCGATGAGCCTCGATTCAATATTCAACGAACCTGGTATAACCTGAACGGAACAGTCTCCGGCAATGCCTTACAGATACGCGGCGACGGGTTCAGCGTTCGTTACCAGCTCACCCGCCACAAAAAGCTGCTGGCCGTTTACCAAAGTGGTCCTGCCATCAGTACTGCGGTGCTTACCCGACATGAACTCACCGAGATCGTCAAACCGGGCGCAACCCCCAACTGGGATACCGGGCAAAAAACGAGTGTGCAAACAGCTCTGCTCGAGAACGATCAACCAGTCAGGTTTGAAGTGGTCATTTACAAACCGCCCGGCGATGGCCCGTTCCCGCTGGCCGTCGTCAATCACGGTTCCACCGGGCGCGGAAACAAGCCACGGCGATTCACCCGTACCTATTCCGACGCCGCTCTGGCCGAACTACTCAATGAGCGTGGCTGGCTGGTCGCTTTCCCGCAACGCCGTGGCCGTGGCAAATCGGACGGCTTGTATGACGAAGGCTTTGCGGCTGACCGAACACTCGGCTACACCTGCGAACCCAAGCGTTCACTCGCCGGTGCGGAGCGCGGTCTGGAAGATATCGCCGCAGTCGTTACAGCGCTACGGCAAAGGACTGATGTCAAGGACGCTCCCGTGTTCATGAGCGGCCAGTCCCGGGGTGGAGCCCTGGCAGTTGCCTATGCCGGACGCTACCCTGAACAGGTTGGGCCGGTGATGAATCTGGTTGGTGGATGGCTGGGCGACCTTTGCTCCAGTTCGGCCAGTGTGAACGAAACGCTGTTTGAGATGGGAGCGGCGTCTGGAAAGCCGATGCTCTGGATCTACGGTGAACAAGACCCTTTCTATTCGATCGAACACAGCCGTCAGCGTTTCGCCGCTTTTCAGCAAGCAGGCGGACAAGGGAAATTTATAGCCATCAAAGTACCGGGAGGCAATGGCCACCGGGTGATGCAGGCACCATCGCTATGGTTGAACGAACTTGACGAATATCTTAAGAAGGTGACAGACACTGCCAACTAGCGAACGCTTCCTGACGGTTTAGTCTGCTGATTCCGATCACGCCGGCATACGGTGATGCCGGCAAGCCCACCATGAACATTATGGCTAGAATCGGTTAAAACGAGACGCGTGGATCAAGATGAGCACAACCAAGAACGATAACCGCGGCAGGCTCGAAGCAGCTCTGAACCTGCAGCGCAAGGCGGCAATTGCACGAGGCGGCGCATTCGACCATGCCGGCCAGGTTAGTGTCGAGCGCATGGCCGACTTCGACATGAACCGGACGATCTTCGGTGGGCTTAACGGTATTGCCCGCAGATTCATGGTCGAGAAACTGGCAAAAGATCCCGTTTGGGACGCCGCAGCCGCAAACGAAATTGAAGCCGCCTACCTGAGCGGCGAGTCAAACCGACCTGCGCCGCCGATCAATCAGCGACTAATCGACTTCATGATTGACGAGTGCGATTTCAGCATGGAGCATGCCGACGGCACATTCCTTGAGCACCTGGTGTTCTGCCATGATTACGCGGCCCGGTATTACCCTGAGCACTCCCCGAATGTGGCCTTACTCCATTCGATTCTCGGCACCGCCACGAATACTTTCGCGATGGATGCAGCAAAAATTCCGGCGCTAAAAGCATTGCTCACTGCGTTTGAGGCGATGCAGGTCGAAGCGTTTCCGTCAATCCTGCGCCTGCTTTACAACGGCGAGCTTCTGAAAGATCTCGAACAGAACCTGCAGCGCCTTGGAACCCTCAAGGCGCTGCGCTATTACCGGGTCATCGACAACGAACCGCTTACGATCGATGCCGAGAATTTCTGGATCAACCTGAACTTCCACTTGATGCACTTTGTCGACTTTATGCCATGCGCAAACTGGTCGGCGCATCGGGCCGACCCGTTACTCCAGATGTTTGAGAAACTGTCGGGCCTGCTGGACCGAGCGGGTAAACGCCAGGCTCAGGTCACCGTGAATTTCCCTACTGAAAAAGTTGCCCCGGTTGCTGAAACGCCTACATTGTTTGGCCGGGTCACCGGCATGCTACCGGCATCGCTTACGCTAAAACTCGCGCGCAAGTCAATTCAGGAATACTCGGCTAAAGCCGGACACAATCTGGACTACACGCTGGAATGGCAGAGCTAGATTATCTGTCCAGGCCAGCTCATCGCTTGTCTGATCTGTTGTGCGTGAGTATCAACCATCAGTTTGCGTCTCTACCTGAAAGTAAATTGGAAAATGATCCGAGCAACCTCTTGCCTGCTCCAGATCGAATGGGATGGGCTTGCCGCCTCGGTTAACAAGCGGCCAGACGCTCCCGTCTGAGCGGACAACAACTTCTGCGTTCAGGATCGCTTGCGAGTCGGATACCGCGCGAATCGGAGAAGTGTTTTGCAGCAATCCACTGCCCAACAATATCTGATCATAAAGACGCCACCTGGGACTGCGATAGTAAGAACCGGCGCGACCCACAAATTGCCACCAGGGGTTAAGTAGCCGCGGTTGCGATGCCGCATAGCTTCGAAAACGTTCCTTCTTGGTACGACCTTTCACGTTCAAGTCGTCACGTACAGCATCTGAATCGTAAGTCGATCCCAACAATTCGATACTGGGGTTGAAAGGTTCATCATTGAAGTCGCCCATAACGATTACTGGCGAATGGGCTCGCTGCTTCATCTCATACGCATTAGGTAGGTCCAGAATCTTGCGGTCAGCATCCCACATTTCCTGCAAGCCATATCGAGTCTGGGCAAACACAAGGCGATTGACATAGTGCGCTGATGACACTCGACGGCTGGCCCCTTCCGAAGACAGCCGTGACGGCCAGTGGTTGACCAACACTGCAAGCATTCCGAGGCGCCCCAGATCCAGATGACACTCCAGTACGTCTCTCGTAATGAAAGTTCGATCAATGACATGAGACGTCAGCGCCGGAACACTTTTGACAAGATCGCAATCAACCAAGGCACCAATATTGAGTCCATCAAGCGCAACGCCAGTGCGATCCTTTCCCAGGTGATCGATACTCTCAAGGCGGTTCGAGGCAACGCGGGTAGCAATGGCCCGACACAGATCATTGCTCTCAATCTCTGCAAATCCAACGAACAGCGGTGGTCCGGCGTGCTCGGCGATCAAGTTGATCGTGGCGGCGATCGTGTCGATCTTTCCCTGGACTGCCTCGTGATTCTTGGTGGCCGCTTCCTCGTTTTCTGAAAGAGCGTATTCGATCGGACTGCCCGAAGACCCGAATAGCCGCTGTACATTCCAGAAGATAATCGTTCGCTTCATTACAACAAGCCAATGGGCTGGGTAGACGCATTCGCGCCCAGGCGCAGGATTTCGGCGTCTACAAAACGGGCAATTTGAGTATCAGAGAAGGTGACTGAAATCTCAAAGGAATCTTCAGCCGCTTTTGAGGCGTTCGCTGTCGCGAGATACGTCAAAGAGTGGTCAATCACTATGGTTTTGTGATGCATACGACCAGAGGCACCAGTCAGCGCGCCCGGATAATAGCGAGCATCGACTCCGCCGTCGCGCAACTGCGGTACCGCATTCCAGAACTGGGCCCCCTGATCGGCGTCAACAATACCGGCGACATCAACCCCACGGTTGGCGGCCGCAACAAGCGCGTTAACGATACGGGTATCAGCAGTCATCGTGAAGTAGGCGAAACGGATTCGCTCGCGCGCCCCGGTAATTGCCACGATAGCTTCATCGATAGCCTCTCCGCCAGCTCCGGCAGCCAGACTCCCGAAACGGCCAGCCGACCCCTGGAACGCAAACCTGACTGTTGCATCCCGGAAGTCGCCATCCCAGATCGCGTCAAAGAGCGTCGCCACCGCATCAACCACGTTCGGAGACGAAATCTTGACGGCCCAATTGAGATGCTTATCAATGCTGCCAGGCGCCAGGTTTGCCGAGGTCAAAAACAAGACCCTGTCAGTCTCACCATGAGCGAGAATCAGATTGACATGCTGAAGCGCACCGCCGACGACATCGGCGCGCACTTCGATGCCAGCCCTGCTAAGCGCTGCGAAGCACTGGCGGTTTGACTCTCGATCCCCGCCTGGATCCCAGATCTGATCAGGCGATAACGGATCGGCCTCGGTCAAATACCGACTTTCAACAAAGACTCGTGCGCGGCGCTCTCGCACAGCCCGGAGATCCGCCAGCGCCATAACAATTCCCCGATCCGCCATTTGTTGGCTGGCGATATCGTAGTGCGCTTGCCGGCTAAGAATGGCTTCCAGCTGCTGACGCAAATCATCTGTCGCTCCTCGGGCAGGCGGGGTAAGAAACACTTCGACGAGACCGTTTTGTGACAAGACACTCATGACTAACTCCCCTCGTCGGCCGGCTTTCGTACTGATCGCCGAGGCCTTTTCTGCCGCACAACCGGGATGCAGGTTTCGGCATCGTCCCAGAGTGCTCTGACACTTTCCAGGCTTAGTATTCCATTGCCCTGAACACCCCAGTCTTTGCCAAAAGAATTCCGGAAAACAAAAAACGAAGCCCGTTCGTCCAGCGTTCCGTCATCAGCGCGCACGATCTTGACGCTGTTCAACAGAACACAGTGCTTGCCGATTCTGGAACCAGTTGGCGTGGCAACGCCATCGATAGTCGGTTTTTGCATGTCGCGGTACCAACGGCAACCGAAAACGGCAGGCCCTCGGTAGCCCACAGCAACAATGAGATCTTGAATATCAAACGCCCAACGATATTCATCGATATAACCCAGTGATGCCACAGCTTTTGCACCGGCAAGCACCGATGTCCCCTCTGCAAAAGGGGCTGCCCCCGGGTAAGCGCCGCCGCGAAAGCGATCATGACGTTGCGCCGCAAAGTAGACCGACTCCCGGGCAAACTTCGCCGACAAGCCCAGAACCTCTACTGGCCGGGCGGCGAGCTCGTGAGCCCAGGCAAATCCCACACAAGATCCTTCAAAACCCTGATCCAGCCAGAGATTGCAACGCCAGGTATAAGAACGCGGGACGGTATGGCTGGACGGTTCGGCCAGGTCCGCTATCGAATAACTTCGGGAGCGGGGGTCTTTCTCGTCGATACGATCCATCCGCGGATCTTCCGTCTTACTGCCGTCGCGCAAAAGCACGATGCTTCATCCGGTAATTGGTTCAGAGGAGCCTCCCCACCAACCAAGCGCTCGACCCGCTCGGTCCAACCAGCGTAGACCATCCGCAGCAGCGCGCATGACAGCCTCACCGAAGTCCCAGCCAAAAGCATCGAAAATGTCGCCAAGTCCATCGAGAATTGATATCAGGCCGTTCAGAATTTTGTCGACCCATTCGCCCAAATCGAATGACTGAATCGGCTCGTCGTCGCGCGGAAAAGTACCAGGCGCTAATTCGTTTGCGTTGTTCTCTGCCCGTGCGATTGCCTGCGTAAACCCTCGCGCCAGTTCATCTCTGGTGAAAAGCAACTGGTGCTCGATTTCGTTGCGTTGCTCAGCTGTCATTTGTGCAGCCACAGGCGACTCGCTATCGCGAACTTGTCTATAAGAGTCTGCGATACCGCCGTAGACCTTACCGTAAGTGTTAATCAACTTATGTCGGAATTCGACCAGTCGTCTAACCTGTTCGGCCTTGCTTTGGCTATCCCGGGGCGGAACAAACAAAGCATCGTTAATCGGACGTAAAGTGGTTGGCATGAGAATTCACCTCCTAGCGAGAAGAACAAAATGACCGGCTATATAACGTCTCGTCGTTGTCGCAGTTATTCAATCAATTCGCAGGATGCTAAACAACCGGCGATGCAATTTTCTGAATTTTCAGTTTGAGACGTTCTCGTTTCAGGCGCATTGATGTTTATCAACATCTAGATATTCTCCACACGAAAAATTCCCCTCAGTTGAGGGGAAAAAGGGGTGGTTCTATTTGCTGCCAGCTTGGGCTAACGCCTTCGCGTCATGTCGCTCTGTTTTTCTGACAAAACGATTTCTACCCGTCGATTCTGTTGCCGTCCGACCGCATCATCGTTGGAGGCAACCGGGAAGGCCTCGCCCAACCCCCGAGTCGAAATTCGATTCGGCGCGATGCCTTGTCGAATCAGGCTTTGCCGAACCGATTCCGCCCGCCGCTGAGACAACTCGAGATTAGCTCGTTCGGATCCACTGGAATCAGTAAAGCCTTCAATTAGCGCTCTTGCCGCCTGCTCTGCATTTAGAAGTTCGGCTATGCGCTCGATTTTGCGAGTGGCTCCTGACTTCAGAGTCGAGCTACCGGATTCGAACAGAACACCATCAAGCGTGATCACCATACCGCGATCAGTTTCCCTGGCTTTCAGCTCTCTCATTTGGTCAGCCAGTGCGCGCGCCCTGAGGTTCGCCCTGGCAGCAACTTGTTTGGCGGCAGCAGCCTCAGCCTTCAGCGAGGCATTGGCACGCTCGGTATTGCGACGTTGGGCATCAGCTTTAATGGCTTCACGCTCCTTGCTGGCGATCAATAAACGCGAACGCTCCGCGCCAGAAGTGTCGATTTGATCCTGCAAGAGCCGCCGCTTTGCAACAGCGCTTGCGGTTTCGGCCTTGCTCTGCGCCAGGTCGGCGAGGTAGTCAACCTGCTCTTTGTCCGCCCCGCCCTGCCATGCCGCTCTGGCGCGGTCGAAGGAAGTTCGGGCCTCAGTTACCTGACCTCCTGCCGCCTGTTCGACGCCTGGAATGTTCTGCATTGACTGAAATGCATCTTCTGCATCTACATACTTTTGGTTGACTGGTGGAGTCGTGGAGCAGGCAGCAGCGCTCAGTGCCGCAGCGGCGATAAACAGGAGACTCGATATTCGTGACTTTTTGCCTTTCATGGGTTTCTCCTGGAATGATTAGTTGCGTAGTGCTTCGCGAAGACTGGAAAGACTGGATTCGATCTCCGCAGCGGAAGCTTCGGTTCTGGCCAGCTCCGCTTCAGCCTGCGCTTGTTCTGCCTTGGCTTTGGCCATCTCCGCGAGGCGCTTGGCTTTTGCAAACTCCTCTTGTTCAACCGATGCTTCTGCTGATTGCAACAAATCCCGGGCTTGCGCAAACACCGCCCCGGCGTCAGCAGAAGCGCCGGCCTGCGCGGCAATGTCTAGCGAGGTCTTTGCTGCCGCAATTTCTGCGTTCGGCTTTGGTACGCTGGAGCACGCTGCGACCCCGACAACAAATACCGTGGCCGCGAGAACCATTCCGAACTTGTTTGAATCCATCATTTGCTTTGATCTCCTATTCCTATTCGTAAGCTCGCAGTAGCCGTCAAGAGAATCGAATGACACTGGCTATGCAATACAAGCATTACGGCAAGTTCTATACCCGGCATCAAGCCGGATCAGTCTTGTTTTCGAACCGGATCTTTGGTTGTTTTTTCCGGAGTCTTGGGCGGCTGTTCCGCGTTGCCACTGGTGTTGTACCGGTCAGTGTCAACCCGGGCGCTGTTCGCGTCCTGACTGGCTATTTTCCCAATTGCCAATTGATCGGGCGGACCGGAACCTTTAGTTTTTCGAGATTGTTTTTTCACCTGCTTGCCATGCTTTTGGCTGATCATCGTCTTAAGTCCTTCTGGCTTGAATAGACTGTCAGGTCACCTATTGCTGTCGCCGCCGATCTGCCGCGACTCGAGCGAGGGCGAATCAACGGCAGTCACAGGCAACAGGCTGAAGGGTGTTATTCGCCTAGTTCTGCTTTGTTTTCTCAGCGGCTTTTTCCAGCTTCTTGCCGCCGACCTGAACGTCTTCACCCAGCCCTTCAATCGTGTTGCAGGCAGCCGCGCCGACGATCACAAGCGCAGCAAGCGACCATTTAAGTAAGTTCATCCTTTCTCCCGGTTGAGTCAATTAGCTTTCAGAGGCATTACCTGAACTTTCGGTAAAGTCTCTGGGGAGTCACTCGGGAGGGGGCAAGAGCCATGCCCGTCGCAGCACGGCCGTCGGGGTACGGCTTCCGGCCATACCCGCGCAGGCTCAATTTTCAACCCTAGCCGTTCAGGCTCGGATTGTTCGCCTCGAATTCCTTGACCGCTTTTGCCGTACGTTCGTAGCCAATATCAATCAGCTCCTGGGCCCGATGGAACTCAAAAAAGCTACAGGTATTGCTGGGGATATGCACCACGATCTCAGGCATGCTGGAAGCCAGTCGAAAGTCGGTAATACTCGCCTGCATTGTTTCCATTGTCCGTAAGGCAAGGTCTGAAAACCCAAGCTCAATGCTCTCTTTCGGGTCTGAGGCCGGCCAGAATTTCTCAATGAATTGAGCAACCGCATCGCCATAAGAAGCAACGATTGATTCGTCCGGGCCGGTCGCGCCAGATGCATTGGTCGGGTTTGCCGGCTTGACCGCCTCGCTTGAAGGTGACCGCGCGGCATCGTACCGGCCATTGAGATTAACGGCTACCGTGAGCCGGGTTGACATATGCAGCGTGGGAGCAACCGGCAACGGATTGAGCACGCTGCCGTCAACGAGTAAACGGCCATCACTCTCGACGGGTGCAAACAGCGTGGGCACGGCGATCGAAGCCCGAATCGCCTTGAACAGGGAACCCCTGGTGAGCCAGACTTCTCGTCCGGCGCCGGCATGGGTCAGATCTGTTGCAACAGCGGTAAAACTGACTGGCAGGTTTTCTATCTGGTGGTCGCCAATGAGCTCAGTCAACACCTTGATGATGCGCTCCCCTTTTAGCAGGGAACCACCGCCAAAGGCCGGGTCGAGCAAACGGAAGATATCGCTGCGCTGCAGCTTGGTTACCCACTCTGAGTAAACCGACAACTGACCGGCAGCATGAATACCGCCAATCAGCGCCCCGATTGAACTGCCGGCGATGTTGTCGATCTGGTAGCCATGCTCTTGCAGATAGCGAATGACCCCGATATGGCTAAGACCGCGTGCACCGCCACTGCCTAAAACCAATGAAGTCGTCTTGGTTTTCATTCAGTTTATTGCCCAGCTCCGTCCAGCACCGCTTTGTAAACGGATCTTTTGGGTTCTGCCATGAGTCGCCTCACCATAGGCTCAAATGTGGTGATCGGCTCGCATTCACCGGCCGGGTCAAATGCCGCGTTATCGTATAAGTCAATGAACTCCGCAGTTCGGTCATAGTGTTCGTGACCGTTGAACTGGTCGCGCATGTTGCGATCCAGGCCAATGAAGTGAAAGAAGTTATAGCCTTGAAAAACGCCGTGGTTTTGGACCATCCATAGATTTGCATCGCTTACGAAGGGCTTGAGAATCGCCGCGGCAACATCCGGATGATTAAACGTGCCCAGTGTGTCGCCAATGTCGTGCAAGAGTGCGCAAACGACGTACTCTTCATCGCGACCGTCCTTCAATGCCAAGGTGGCAGTCTGTAGCGAATGGGTATAGCGATCAACCGGAAAACCACCAAAGTCACCGTCAAGCAATTTCAGGTGGGCCAGCACCCGGTCAGGTAACGTAGCCACCATGCTCATGGCTTGCGGAACAATCTTGTCCCAGTCGTCCTGGGTGCTGGCATCCATCCGCGTAAAACTTGCCCGATCATTCATGAGATGTCTCCTTTGTTGGTGTTAGTCCCTTCGCGCTCAGCCCAGTGAGCTCATCAAGGCGCGGCGCAATTGATCGGCGTCAATTTCTGCGCGCCGCGCGTAATCTTCCAGTTGATCTTCCCCGATACGACCCACATTGAAGTAGTCCGCGGATTCATGCGAGAAGTAAAAACCGGACACACTCGCGGCCGGAGTCATTGCGAACGATTCAGTCAGCGCCATGCCAATCTGTTCGCACTGCAAGACATCAAACAACGCCCGTTTGACCGTATGTTCCGGACACGCGGGGTAGCCTGGCGCCGGGCGGATACCGCGGTACTTCTCAGCAATGAGATCGTCGTTATCGAGCGCCTCGTCGGCGGCATAACCCCACAAGTCTTTTCGTACTCTTTGGTGCATGGTTTCGGCAAAAGCTTCGGCCAGACGATCGGCAATTGCCTTGATCATGATGCCCGAATAGTCGTCGAGTAATTTCTCAAACTCTGCTTCCTTGCGACCAGCACCGAGACCGGTAGTCACCGCGAACATCCCGATGTAGTCTTTGATGCCGCTGGGCTTACCGTTCAGCAGGCGGGGAGCGATAAAGTCGGACAAGCACTTATTGGCCACCCCACTCTTTTTGGCTGTCTGCTGACGGACACCACGCCAGACAAACGCCACTTCGGTGCGGGTGTCGTCTGTATAGACCTCAATATCATCATCATTGATCGAGTTGGCCGGTAAGAATCCGATCACCGCATTGGCCTGCAACCATCTGCCGTTGATGACCCGCTCAAGCATTGCCTTGCCATCGGAGTAAACACGCCGGGCAGATTCGCCAACCACATCGTCCTCAAGTATGCGCGGAAACGGGCCGTGCAGATCCCAGGTCTGGAAAAACGGTTGCCAGTCGATCAGTTGCGAAATTTCGGCCAGATCAAAGTTCTTGAACTCACGTCGCCCCAGAAACTTGGGCACAGGCGGGGCTGGCACAACGCCATTGGCAACAGCCTCCCAGTCGATTGGGGTTTTGTTTGCGCGAGCTTCTTCCAGGCTAACCAGCTTGGGGCCTTTTTTCGAAGCGTGTTGTTGGCGAACTTTTTCGTAGTCATCAACAATGCTCTGCAGGTAAGCCGGCCGGGCGTCGGTCGAAATAAGTTGCTGCGCGACGGGCACGGAACGGGACGCGTCCGCCACATGGATAACCGGCCCCGAGTAATGTGGGGCAATTTTGACCGCTGTGTGAACCCGGGATGTGGTCGCTCCGCCAATCAATAGCGGCAGGTTGGCGGCACGAATTGACTCATCGCGCTCCATCTCGCTGGCAACATAAGCCATTTCTTCGAGAGAGGGGGTAATCAGGCCGGACAAGCCGATGATGTCGCATTCTTCGTCTTTGGCTTTCTTCAGAATTTCAGCACACGGCACCATCACGCCCATGTTGACCACTTCGAAGTTGTTGCACTGAAGCACAACGCTGACGATGTTTTTACCGATGTCGTGGACATCGCCTTTAACCGTGGCCATCAAGATTCTGCCCTTGCTGGAAACATCGCCACCGGCGGCTTTGATCTGCTCTTTTTCTGCTTCGATATACGGAATCAGGTGCGCGACAGCCTGTTTCATCACACGGGCACTCTTGACCACCTGCGGCAAGAACATCTTGCCTTCGCCAAACAAGTCGCCAACAACATTCATGCCGTCCATCAGCGGGCCTTCGATAACTTCGATAGGCCTCCCGTTACGGGCGTTGATTTCCTGCCACGCCTCTTCGGCATCTTCGGTGATAAATTTTGTGATGCCGTGAATCAGTGAATGTGTGAGCCTTTCCTGAACCGTCTTGGGATTGTCTTCAGTTCCGCGCCAGTCGAGATTCTCCTCGCGTTTGGCCCCGCCACCGGTCAGGGTGCCGGCATATTCGATCATGCGTTCAGTCGCGGTTTTTTCCCGCTCAGGTGAATCAGATGGCAAGTCCTCCGGGAAGGTAGCGCCACGATTCAACACGATATCTTCCACCCGTGAGCGCAACTCAGGATCGATCTGGTCGTAAACCCCCATCATGCCGGCGTTGACGATGCCCATTGTCATGCCGTTTTGGATTGCATGGTAGAGAAAGACGGTGTGAATCGCCTCACGGGCTGGCTCATTGCCGCGGAAACTGAAACTTACGTTCGACACACCACCGGAAACCTTGGCATGCGGCAGGTTTTGGGTGATCCAGCGGGTCGCCTCGATAAAGTCGACTGCGTAGTTATCATGCTCCTCGATGCCAGTGGCGATCGCAAAGATATTCGGATCGAAAATAATGTCTTCCGGCGGGAAGCCAACCCGGTCAACCAGGATTCGATAGGCTCGTTCGCAGATTTCTATCTTGCGGGCGTAAGTATCGGCCTGCCCCTGCTCATCAAACGCCATCACGATGGCGGCAGCGCCATAACGTTTGCATAGAGTTGCCTGGTGAATAAATGCCTCTTCACCCTCTTTCATTGAAATCGAGTTAACGACCGCCTTACCCTGGACACATTTAAGCCCGGCCTCAATGACTTCCCACTTTGAACTGTCAATCATGATCGGCACGCGCGAGATATCCGGCTCGGAGCCAATCAAATTCAGGAAACGAGCCATCGCCGCGACTGAGTCCAACATGGCTTCATCCATGTTGATGTCAATGACCTGGGCGCCGTTTTCCACTTGCTGACGGGCGACCGCCAGCGCTTCGTCAAATTGCTCATTGAGAATCAGTCTGGCAAAAGCACGGGAGCCGGTGACATTGGTACGCTCACCGACATTCACGAACAAGGAATCAGCAGTGATGTTGAACGGCTCCAGTCCACTCAGGCGCAAAACACCCTCAGGAATAGTCGGCACAAGCCGCGGTTTCTGATCTGCAACCGCTGCGGTGACGGCGGCAATATGCTCCGGCGTGGTGCCGCAACAGCCGCCGGCGATATTGACAAAACCGGCCTGGGCAAATTCGTTCAGCAATCGTCCGGTGACGTCCGGCGTTTCATCGAAACCAGTCTCTGCCATCGGGTTGGGCAGACCGGCGTTAGGATAGACACACACATAAGTGTCGGCAATTTTGGACAACTCTTCGATATAGGGTCGCATCAGTGCGGCGCCAAGCGCGCAGTTCAGACCAATCGTGAGTGGTCGCGCATGGCGAACTGAGTTCCAGAAGGCCTCTACTGTCTGCCCCGACAGGATTCGGCCCGAAGCATCGGTTACGGTGCCGGAGATCATTACTGGAATGCGCGGATGGCCTTGTGCTTCACGCTCACTCTGCAATTGATCAATTGCGAACAAGGCGGCTTTGGCATTGAGCGTATCGAAAATTGTCTCAACCAGCAGGATGTCCACGCCGCCTTCTATTAGACCTCTGGTTTGCTCCGAATAGGCTTCACTCAATTCGTCAAAGGTGACATTGCGGGCGCCAGGATCGTTGACGTCGGGAGAGATAGACGCTGTTTTGGGCTGAGGGCCGAGGGCGCCGGCCACAAACCGGGGTTTGTCCGGGGTTGAGTATTTGTCGCAGGCTGCGCGCGCAATCCGAGCGGAAGCGACATTCATTTCGTAAGCAAGCTCAGGCAGTTTGTAGTCTGACTGGGCAATGGTTGTCGCACCAAAGGTGTTGGTCTCGACAATATCGGCGCCCGCCGCCAGAAACTGCTCATGAATCTCGCCAATGATCTCCGGCTTGGTGAGAGATAACAATTCATTGTTGCCTTTAACTGACTGGCTGATTCCGGCAAAACGCTCCGCTCGATAGTCGGCTTCGTCAAGCTTATAGCGCTGAATCATCGTGCCCATCGCGCCGTCCAGCATCAGGATGCGTTGGGCCATGAGTTGACGAAGCTGTTGCTCGGCCGGATGAACGGATTGGGTATTGATCGCGGAGGCAGGGGAGTTTTTATTTTCCATAATTCATTTTAACGGGGCTTGCCTCTAATTTGGGCAAACCGGGGCTAATTAGCTATTTCGGACCGACCGGCGATTGCGTCGCATAATGAGCCGATTCACCCGAACAACAGGAGTCAAATCATGAGCACCAACGACAAATTGGTTGTCCCGGCGCAGCAACCCACCGTCCTGCCGGTAGCCGGCAGCGACGCGGGCTTCCCGGTCCGCCGCGTGTATTGCGTGGGCCGCAACTATGTCGAGCATGCGAAGGAAATGGGGTTCACCGGCCGGGAACCGCCGTTCTTCTTCATGAAACCCGCTGATGCACTGCTGTTTGCGAGTCCTGGCAAGACCACCGAGATGCCCTACCCGGTCGGTACCAGCAATCTGCATCATGAAATGGAACTGGTTGTGGCGATCGGGTCGGCCGCCAAGGACGTGAAGGCCGCTGAAGCCCGTAAGCATATTTACGGCTATGCCGTCGGGCTGGACATGACGCGGCGCGATCTGCAGGGTGAAGCCAAGAAAACCGGCCGGCCATGGGAGATCGGCAAAGCGTTCGACCAATCCGGTCCGATCGGCCCGGTTGTCCCGGCTGACCAGGTAGGCGATATTGATAACGCCGCACTGACGTTCTCAGTTAACGGCGAGCAACGCCAGGCGGCCAGCGTTGCGGAACTGATCTGGAATATCGATGAAATTATTGAGCATCTGTCCGGTTTCTGGGAACTGATGCCAGGCGATCTGATTTTCACCGGCACGCCAGCCGGCGTCGCAGCCGTCGAGAAAGGCGATCTGATGGAAGGCTCGGTTACCGGGGTCGGTGAAATCAGCATCAAGGTTGTCTGAGATGATGAAAGAGTATCTACTGCCTACCCGGGCAATTCACCAGTGGGTGATTGAGATTTTTGAGGCTGCCGGGTCTTCAACCCATGAAGCCAAGCTGACCGCGGACCATCTGATTGGTGCCAATCTGGCGGGCCACGATTCGCATGGTGTTGGAATGGTGCCGCGCTATATCAAGTCGTGGCGTGGCGACGGTTTGCAGTTGAACCGGCAAATTGAGCTGGTTGTGGATACCGGCCCGATGGTGGTGGCCAATGCCAGCCTCGGCATGGGGCAAGCGGTTGCCCATCAGGCGATGCAAGTGGGCATCGACCGGGCCAGGACTCATGGCATCGCGCTACTGGGGCTACGCGATGCCCACCACATCGGTAGGGTGGGACATTGGGCGGAGATGGCGGTTGAGCAGGGACTGGTCTCGATTCATTTTACGAACGCGGTAAACAGTTCGCCAATGGTGGCGCCGCATGGCGGCGCGCAAGCCCGGTTCCTGACAAATCCGTTCACGGTTGGCATCCCCCGCGCCAACGGCGAACCGGTCGTCCTCGATTTCGCCACCAGCGCTATTGCCCATGGTAAAGCCCGGGTTGCGATGAACAAAGGCGTTCCGGTTCCCGAAGGCAGCACGATTGATGCCGACGGCAAACCGACCACCGATGCTTCGGTATTGTTTAACGACCCAATTGGCGCGATTCGAACTTTCGCCGCCCATAAGGGGCATGCTCTGGCGATGGTTGTTGAACTACTTGGCGCGGCGATGATCGGCGGCAAGACGACCCACCCGAAGAACTTTCCAGACGGTTTGGCGGTCATCAACAATATGCTGACAATTATTTTTGACCCGAACCAGCTAATCGCTGAGTCTGCCTTCACAGCCGAAGCAAATCAATTTGTGCAGTGGGTCCAGTCGGCCAGACTGGACGAACTGGGCGAGCAACTGGGGGGCGTCCTGCTGCCTGGTGATCCGGAGCGGCAAATGCGAAAAGCTCGTGCCGAGCAATTGCCTGTCGATGAAAGCACCCTGGCCGAACTGACCCAGGCCGCACTCACCGTAACGGCCGCAACGGGCAAGCCGGTTTCAGACCCGGCCTCACTCGAAACAGACAATTGACCAGCTGATACATCTTATTCAGTTACTCAGGCGTGAACTCGACGTTTTGCCGATTTGTGGTGCTAGGCTTACGACTAAGCATTACTGCTTGTTTTAACCACAGAGAGGGAAACCACAATGAAGGACGGATTACTAAACCGTCGCCTGATGCAGCAACTCGGTGCCGGATCACTGGCAATCGCCGCGGCGCTGACACTGGGCGCTTGTAGCAAAGAGGAGCAGAAAGCGGCTGTCGAGAAGGTTGAAGATTCGGCCAGCAAGGCTGGTGAAGCTGCCAGCAAAGCAGTCGAGTCTGCCAAGGAAGCCGTTAACGAGGCTAAAGAGGCGGTCAGCGAGGGCTCCAAATCAGTCAAGGAAGCCGCTACCGACCTCGGTGAAAAAGCCAAAGAGACTGCCGCCTCGGCTACCGAAGCTGGCAAGGAAATGGCCTCAGAAGCAACTGATGAAGCCAAGAAAAAAGCTGCTGACGCTATTGCGGCAGCCAAGGAAAAAGCAGGATCTGCGGTCGAAAAAGCGGGAGCAGCTGTAGAAAAAGCTGGCGAAGCCGTCGCTGAAAAAAAAAACTAGCCAGTGACGTAACTGATGCTGCTGCAAAAACTGCGGCAGCGGCAACAACAGCAACAGGCGCGGCACTCGCCGCAGCAGGCTCATCAGTCAGCGCTGCCCCCGAAACCAAGTCCTCCGAATCAAAGCCAATCAAGGCGGCATGGGTCTATGTTGGCCCGGTTGGCGACGGCGGCTGGACGTTTGCGCATGACAACGGGCGCAAAGCCGCCCAGCAGGCCCTGGGCGACGCGATGACTTCGTCAATCGTCGAGAGCGTTCCCGAGTCCGCAGATGCCGAACGGGTTCTGCGAGATCTGGCGGTACAAGGCAACGACGTTATCTTCGGGACAACCTTTGGCTATATGGAGTCGATGCGCAAGCTTGCAAAAGAGTTTCCGGATATTCGCTGGGAGCACGCAACCGGCTACAAGACCGGCGAGAACATGCGAACCTATGACTCCCGAACCTATCAAGGCGCCTATATGGCTGGCGTGATCGCGGGCGCAATGACCAAAACCGGCACCCTGGGTGTGGTTGGCTCTATTCCGATTCCCGAAGTGATCCGCAACATCAACTCGTTCACTATGGGAGCCCAGACCAGCAACCCGAATATATCGACCAAAGTTGTCTGGGTGAACAAATGGTTTGATCCGCCGCGCGAAACCGAAGCCGCTCAATCGCTGCTCGATCAAGGCGCTGATGTCTTGTTTCAGAACACCGATTCTGCCGCAGTGCTGCAAACTGCCGAGAAAGCCGGCAAGTATGCTTTTGGCTGGGATAGCGACATGACCGCCTATGGACCCAAGGCACACCTGGCCTCCGCGATCATCAACTGGGGCCCTTACTACACGCAGGCGATGAAACAGGCAGTAGACGGCAGCTGGAAGACCGGATCAGCCTGGTGGGGCGTCGCCGAAGGGGCAATCGATATTGTCTCTATCTCTGACAAGGTTCCGGCGGATGTAAAAACCAGGGTAGAAGGGATCCGTGCCGGCCTTAAAGGCGGCATCTTCAAAATCTGGAAAGGTCCAATCATGGACTCAAGCGGCAAAGAAGTGCTTGCCGACGGCCAGGTAGCAGACGATAAGTTCCTGGGCGGACTTAATTTTTACGTGAAAGGTGTTGAAGGCCAGGTGCCTACGGGCGGCTAACCCGAAGACCGTGGTGGCGCTGAGTTACTTGGTATGTTTTTTTATCAAGGTCTTGGCGCCATCAAGCAGTTTCTGCCCGTCATAGCCTTTGCTGGTAATTTCAGCTACCCACGCCTGATCAACTTTGATAGAAGCCTTGCGAAACGCCTGTGCGTCGGCCAATGGCATCGTAATGACGGCGTCTTTTCCCGACAGCTCTGCCACTGCCGAGCGCTCGGTTTCCGCCACCTCCTGAGCCAGACGGCCCAATTCGGCGGAAGTTTCAATACCTGAGTTGGCATCAATTATTTTTTTCAGGTCTTCGGACAGCGACTCGTATTTTTTGAGGTCCATCGCGAGCACGTAGGTCTTGGTAAACAACGCGCCGGTCTCGGCGTCAAATTCGGTGTGATGGCGAGCCAGCTTGTTGGCCGCCAGCGGTTGCGCTTTTTGCCAGTCTGCGACAACACCGTCGACCACAGCGCTACTGAGTTGCTCGCTGATGCTGGCTGAGTCAACCTCTTGCTGTTTGTTATCAATGGCGTTGAGCAATTGCCGGACCCGCCGTGGCTCACTGCTCAGGCGCAGTGACTTGATATCTTCAAGCGACCTGACCGGCCGGCTGCTGGTATGAATGGCTCCGGGACCTTGCACATGCAGAGCGATCAGATGAACGTCTTTGAATTCATCAGCCGCGAAGGCCTCAACATATTCCCACAAGGCCCGCGACACAGCTTCCGGGTTGGTCATCATGAAGGGCAGTTCGAACACTTCGGTTCGCAACCCTGGCTGATCAGCTTTTTTGTCATCCGCAGGCTGACCGCCAAGGACCGGAGACCAGATTACATCGACAGCATCCTGACCCAGACGCTGATAAGTACTGCTTTGACCTGCCGTACCCTGGGACGGCTGGCTCACATCAAAACGAATTCGGCCGTTCGATTGTGACTCCAGTCGTTTCATCCACGGTGTGAGTAAGGTTGTCCATTCGGGCGACTCAGTTGAGGCATCCGGCTGTATCTTTAACACCAACTGCTGAGCGTGCGCCGCAGCAGTCACGCTGAGCGCCAGGGTTAAAGCCAGTATGAAATGTTTCAAGTCCATCGGACTTCTCGTTCCTTTATCCACGCGGCAGCCGCCTCTTCGCTTGCAGCGAAGAAGACACCCCTGTCCGTTGGTAGTTTTTTTTGCTGCTTAACTCAGGATTGGCTTTCCGGCATCTGAACCGTCAAGCCAGCCATTTCCGACGTCATTTCAATCTGACAGGACAACCGGCTGTTGGGCCGACGTTCTGCAGTGGTTTGTTCCAGCATGATGATTTCATCTTCGGAGGCGGCCGGGATTTTCTCAACCCAGGCCGGATCGACGTATACGTGACAAGAAGCGCAGGACAAACACCCTCCGCACATACCTTCTATGCCGTCCAGTCCGTCAAAAACGGCGGCCATCATCACGGAATTACCTGGCTCTACGTCCAGGGTGGTTTTGGTGCCGTCATGGGCAATATAAATTACGTCAGGCATGTAAGGTCAATGCTAAAAAATCAGAAAAGGTCAAAATACTCGGCTTGCTCCCAGTCGGTCACCTCCAGGTGAAAACGGGCAAGCTCAAACTGCTTCAATTGTAAATAGTAGTCGATAAACGCCGGACCGAACGATTCGGCGTACATCGTGTTCGCTGCAAGGGCGGCTACTGCTTCATCAAGTGAGCGCGGCAGCAGCTCATATTGGTCACTATACGGTTCGACCGCCGCGGCAGGTGGGCTGCTCTGGCGGGCGATTCCGTCCAGACCGGCGACCAGTTGGGCGGCAATTGAAAGATACGGATTTGCCGCGGGCTCACCGACCCGGTTTTCCAGCCGGGTCGCAGGGTTTTTGCCGCCTCCGATTAACCGGATCATCGCGCCCCGATTGTCCTGACCCCAGTTGATTCGCTCTGGTGCCAGGGCATTTGGCCGATAGCGCCGGTAACCGTTGATGGTTGGCGTGGTGAACGCCGCTGCTGCAGGCGCATTGGCCAACAAGCCGGCCAGATATGCCTGCCCGGTCGCAGATAAGGGCGCTTCAGTCGGCTCGCTATCCGTGATTGTGCCAAACAGGTTCGCCCCGGTGCGGGTATCAACCAGCGACTGATGCAGGTGCCAGCCACTGGACATTGCCTGCGGCAGACGCGGACGGCACATGAAGCTGATGTGATAACCGTGGCGTTGCATGATCTGTTTGGCGGCATGCCGGAACAAGAGCATTGTGTCGGCGCTGGCCAGGGCATCCTGAGGTGCAAAAACAAACTCGACCTGACTCGGGCCCAGCTCAATTTCAACCGACTCTATGGGCAGTCCCATCGCAAGCAAAGGCTCAGTCAGTAAGTCCAGGATCGGTTCGAGCCGGTCATAGCGTTGCTCGGACAACAGGCGATAGCCTTGCGAGACCGCGCTGACCCGGGGTGGCTGGCCCGGCCAGCCAAGGTCGTTGGCGTGCAACGACGGGTCATCAAGCTTAAAAATGTGGCATTCAACTTCAAGACCGACGATCAGTTTCATCGATTGGTCGGCCGCTTCAGCAATACTCTTCTGCAGAATCCCGCGGGTGTCATAGGGCACCAGACGACCATCTGGGAACATTGCCTGGCATTGCACCCAGCCACTGCCTGCTGACCAGGGTAACTCGACAAATGTCAGGGGGTCCGGCACCAGCAGAACGTCGCCAGCCCCTTCGAACTCGGCGGAATCAAACCCGGCACCGTGAGTGAACACCGGTCGGGTGGTTCGGTCAGAGGTATCCTTGAGCAAATTGGTGCCGACGAACCCAATCCCCTGACCGAGCGCGTCAATGGCTCGCTGACCATGCAGTGTTTTGCCACGAACCAGCCCGTGCTGATCCGCCCAGCCGAACCGCAGGCGGCTTAGCTCGCCGGCGCCCAGCCGATTGCGGATACGTTGGGCAGCCTGATGTGCCGCTTCGCTCCATAGTTCGTGTTCACGTACGAATTCCACTAAGCCGGTTCCCCGTTTGTCTCCAGCCAGGGAGCTTTGTCGCGGCGCTCCTGGTCTATCCGGGTCGCAAAATCGGCGATTGTCTGCGCATCGGCGCTTTCGCAAACCCCATCCATGGTGATCGGCCCGCTGTCCGGCCCCATCTGCGTCACACCCATGTAGCCGGGCGGCGCTTCAGCCTGCTCGACGGCCTGGATTGCCTTTAACAGGTTACGGCGATTGGCCATGATGGCTATGTCAGTAGTACCCAGATGCTCACGGGTCCGGTCAGCGATCGCACCGGGCGACTCAACCGCCCACTGGTCGTGCACATTGATATCTTCACCCATGCCCGTATAGGTCCGGTTTTTCTGGTCTGCCGCGTTAAAGCCGTAGCGATTGTCAGCGCTGGTCAGCGGGGCGTAGTCCGGTAGCTGGTGCATCGCCATCCGTTGATCCCGCATGGCCTGCTTGTCTACCGGCTCGGTAAAACTGGTGAACATTGCAAACCAATAGGTGTGGGTATCGTCTATAGGGACATGCCATTGCGACAAAGTCATGGTCTCGGACATTGGTAATACGATGCCGTTGGGAAACACGCCATTGGTAACCCGCACATGGGTCTGGTGATCCCCGAGACGGCGCAATGACGTCAGTTGCAGCCCGAACGGCATGGCCTTGACCTGAATCTCGGGCTGTTCATACTGACGCAATACCTGTGTCATCGCCATTTCCGAATTGGCGGACGCGCCGCGAAACTGCTGGCCATAACTTTCTTCGGGATCGCCGTCGTTATAAAAGCGATGCAAAAATGAAGCATGAGCCGGATCAATGCCAACCTCCTGCGCCTGTAGCCAGTTGCATCGCCATAACCCTTTGAACGCGAAAACATGCGACTCTGGCGCGGTAAAACAATCAAGCGGCGGCAGATCAGCCGGACTTTGCTCACCCAGCCAGGCGAAGATCGCACCGTTCCGTTCAACTACCGGGTAAGCGCGCTGCCGGACCCGGTCACACAACCGCGAGCCGGCGGGTTCTCCGGGGGTTTCCAGGCAGCGTCCGGACCGGTCAAAGAGCCAGCCGTGGAACGAACAGCGCAGACCGCCATCTTCAAGACGACCATACGACAGGTCAGCGCCCCGGTGAGGGCAGTCTCGGTCGAGCAAGCCCAACTGCCCGGTATCGTCCCGAAACAAGACCAAATCCTGCCCAAGCAAACGGACCGGAATAACCGGACGCGACACGGTCTCATCAAACGCGTCCAGTTCATCGGTGAGGGCAACCGGATGCCAATAATGTCTGAGCAGCTTGCCGCCGGGCGTTGCCGATCCCACTTGAGTTAGCCGCCGGTTCTGTTCCGCTGAGATCATCGAAGTTGCCGCTTGCGAAAGCGCCCTATGTAATTAATAGTGAGCAGATTATCATTTTGACTCCCTTGACGAGCTGAAACCCCATGGACCACTTGTTGCCTGCTGAGGCTGCTGAGTTGCTAAGCAAAACGCCAGACGCCTTGTTTATCGATTGCCGTAGCGACGCGGAATACTTTTTTGTGGGTCATCCTGTGGGCGCCGTACACGTGGCCTGGCTGGATGGCGCCGACTGGGAGGTAAACCCCCATTTTGTCGGCGAGATCAGGCGCCTGGCCGGGCACTCTGTCGAGCGCCCGGTAATTCTGATTTGCCGGAGCGGCCGGCGCTCAGCCGATGCCGGCATGGAGCTGGAGAAATCCGGCTTTCAATCAGTCGTGAATGTCAGCCACGGGTTTGAGGGGGATCTGAATGAACATCATCAGCGCGGCAAGGTAAACGGCTGGCGGTTTGACGGCCTGCCCTGGGAGCAGCTCTAGCGCTTCTGTGGCGCCGCTACCGTTCGGCGTCTTAGTGCAGCGCCAGTGGTTGTTGCATCAGGCTCTCAAACGAGCTGAGGTAATCGTCGATTTCTTCCATCGATGGCTCATTCTCAACCAATTGGGCGACATCTTCGCGGAACCGGTCAGCCAGCGCGCCACCGATATAGATTTCGCGTTTGGCCGCTTTGTCCATGATCTCGAAGCCGCCAAGATTGGCGATCGCGTCATCATCGAGTTCAAACTCAACGACGCAATAACTGGGACTGTTGTAGATCATGTTCATGTATTTCTCCATATGGCACAGACCTTACTGGCCTTGTCTAAGGCGAAGATTTGGGCGTCGGCGCCAATTGCAATGGGCTTAATTACCAACTTAACGCGCAATGGCTCAGGCGCGTGCACATTTGTTCACCAATGCGCCTTATCCGTTCAACCATTTGTCCCTCCCCGTTAAGAATCTGACGACTTGTGCCGAAATCCGGGGTTAATCCAACCATCTGACGTCTTCGATACCTGGCTCGTCCGTTAGTCGCAACAGAATGTAAACTTGGTGTCGCACGCCGTTAGGAAACACGACAAAATTAAACTTGGGACCTACTTCCCACCTTTCACTCGAAGACATACCAATACCTCATAAGGACACACAATGGCTTTCACTCTGGAGATCACTCAGACAGACGGGTCAATCATCGTAAAAGAACTCGACGCGCTTAATGGGCGATACGAGTCGGCGATCGGTGACCAGTTTGTATTACTGAATGCTGACGGTCAGCCGGCAAGCGGGCTGAAGACCTCGCGGCAAGGCAATGACCTGATTGTTGAAGGGTTGCCCGAAGCTGCCAGCCTGGAGTTGTGTGACTTTTTCAAACCCGACGCTGAAGATGACAGTTGCGTGCTGACGCTACCTGACGCACCGATGGTTTCTGCGAGCAACGCGACACCGGTCTTGCTGGCAGCTAAAGAAGCCGACACCAAGACCGATGCGGCGGCAGCTAAAGAGGCCGCAACCGAAGCAAAGGTAGAGAGTGTCTCGGCCGAAGAAGCGGCATCGAATCCGGCCCTCAAGACCGGGGCAATTGCCCTGGGCGCTATTGTCCTGGTCGCCGGTGCGGCATCGGCCGGCTCGAGTTCTGACGATTCAGGTGATAACGGCACGACTCCCCCCACGCCGGTAACCGGTGCTCCAGGCGGATCCCTGGAAGGCAGTGATCTGACCATCTCAGCGGCCGAGGCGTCCAACGGTGTTGTGGTCAGTGGCACCGCGCCGGCTGGCAGTGCAGTGGTGGTCACCCTGGGCAATGTGAGTACTCAGGTAACCGCTGACGCCAATGGCAATTACACCGCAACCCTCGACGGCGCCAGCCTGCCGGGTAACGGTACCTACCCGCTCAGTGTCACGGCCACGGCAGACGGTGCCACCCCGACGACCACCCAGCTTGGCGATGTCACGATCGCGACCAATGGTGCCGGCAACCTGACTGCAACCGATGCTGATTCAGCAACGCTGACCGGCTTTGACGGCACCGATGTACTGGTGGGTGGCAATAACGTCTCGGTCACCAATGGAGGGTTCGAAACCTGGGACCTGACTGGTTTCAATTCGACCAACAACGGCACCACAGCCTCCGGCGTCATTTATGACTCGACCTCGTTCACACCAAACCAGTCGATTCAGATTGAAAGCGTCGAAGGCAATCCTGGTCAGCCAGGCATTGGCTGGACGGTTGACTTTGACAACACGCCGGGCGGCGCGTCTGCAATAACGACAGGCAATGTCGGCTTTAACGGGTTTGAAGACACGGGCAACCCCGGCAATTCTTCAACATTCGGCCGTATTGAGCTGATCACCGATGGCACTACCCCCGGCAACTACTCCTGGGAAACGGTGACCTCCGAAACAAGTGGAGGTGGTGGTCTTGTCCAGACACTGAATACGACAGACGGACAAAGCTATTCTTTGAGCATGGATGCAGTTGTCCCGAACTCGACCGGGCAGCCCTCTGACAGCCATAATTCTGCGGGCACTTCCATCGAGATCCGCTGGGGCGGCACAACAGTAGCCTTCTTCGACGCGACGGCGGCCAGCGGAGACGGCGCCTGGCTGACAACCGGCGGGCTGGTCGCTCCCACCGTCGATGGCACAACCTGGACGTTTGCCAACCTGGCGGCCAGCGGCGCTACCACCGACATCGGCATCATCGCCTATGAGCAGTATCAAGGCAGCGGCGATCCGATCACCGCGTTCAATGATGGGGTCGGACTGCGGCTGGACAACATTGCGGTGCAAGGGGCTGATGGCGCAGCAGCGCAGACGATTTCAGGCGGCACAGGCGCTGATCTGATTTACGGCCAGGGTGGCGATGACATCTTGTATGGCGGCGTGGCAGGCGCCAACGATACCGACTCCGATACCTTTATCTTCAGTATGGCAAACGACAACGGCGCCGATACCATTATGGATTTCACGGTTGGCACTGACCGGATCATTCTGGTGGATGTTGCCAACGCTGACACTACCAACTCGCAAGTTCCGGGTGATACCCGTTTGAATACATCGGGTGATGGCACGGGCGAAAGCGCAGACGGAACCGCATCGAACGAAACCACCAACTCCAGCAACAACCTGACAATCGATGATCTGGTCGTGACTGGAACCCAGTCGATTGCCGTCACCGAGACCGGTGGCAATACCGTGTTGACCTTCTCGGGTAACGGTGGTGAGGCGCTGGGATCTGTCACACTGAACGGGGTTACCGGTCAGGTGGGAGCCGATGACAGTGCCTCACTGACCAACCTGACTAGTGCCGGCATCATCAGTTTCACCGGTGACGCCTATAGCAGTCAGCTAATCAATACCGTCTGATTGGTTTCGCTCCAGCCAAGAAAAATGCCCGCGTTCCTGCGGGCATTTTTTATTGCAAATGAAGACTTTGGGTGTTAGCCGCCCCGGTTGCGATATGCACCGCGGGCAAGATCAATTCCCAGTTGCTTGAGTTTGCGATACAAGTGAGTTCGCTCAAGGCCGGTTTTCTCAGCAACCCGAGTCATTGAACCGTGTTCTCGGGTCAGGTGGTGCTCAAAGTAAACCCGTTCGAAAGCATCTCTGGCTTCGCGCAGCGGAATATCCAATGGCAGATCAAACGCTGCCACAAATCCCGGTCGGCTATGCGGCAGGTTGGGATTGCCATAACCATGTTCCATCGTTTGCGGATGATAAGCCTGCACGTTCATATTGCCACCGCCCTGTGCGGCCGCTGCCTGCATTGGCTGCGGTGCCCGGGGGGCACCCCCTGCGGCTGGCGCCGCCGCCGCAGCGGCAGCCGCGGCCGCACCGGCATTGGCCTGCGGGTACGGACGAACATACATACCGTTGGCAATTGCGGCCGGGTTTGGCGCACGATTACGCTGCAAACCAGACTCAACGGCTGACAGTAGTTTCTGCAACGTTATTGGTTTCTCGAGAAAATCGAGTGCTCCAATGCGGGTTGCTTCGACCGCTGTGTCTATCGTTGCATGACCCGACATCATGATCACTGGCATCGTTAACTGACCAGAAGTCGCCCACTCTTTCAAGAGGGTGACGCCATCAGTGTCCGGCATCCAGATATCGAGCAGGACAAGATCGACCTGGCTCTTTTCACGAATTTCGCGGGCTTGGGTGGCACTATCTGCCAACAGCACGACGTGACCTTCATCTCCGAGAATCTCGGAGAGCAGTTCACGGATGCCGATTTCATCGTCGACTACGAGTATCTCCGCCATGAATCCTACGCGTTGGTTGCTCGAGTTTGCAGTGGAATGGGATTGTCCACGCTTTTCGCAAGTTTTGAAAATATGATGGCAACCTGAGCCCCCTGGCTCTGACTACCTGCATCCTTGTCCGGCGGTACGGGACTACCTGTTTCACCGCTAGTTTCACCCCCTGAATCTATATTGCTGCTCAGGTTCGCAACTTCGATTCTAGCCCCATGTTCGTCTGCAATTTTTTTGACAATTGCAAGACCGAGTCCGGTGCCCCTCGCTTTGCCTGTTACATAGGGCTCAAACAGCCTGCCCAGGAGTGCTTTTGGGAAGCCTGAACCGTTGTCCTGAACGGTCAGACGGACCGCTGCCTGACCGCCGCCAGTCGTAATGGCTTCAGTGGTCAGGGAAACCTGGGCCGCTTCGACGGTTTCGGTTGCTTCCAGAGCATTCTTGATCAGATTGTGTATCAATTGGCGCAATTGCGTACGATCGCCCATTACAGCGAGCAAATCCGGGCTTAGAGTCGATTTGGGCCGCGCCCTGCCCTGGCCTTCGGTCTGATAGAGCGACAAGACGTCTTCGATCAGGCTGTTGAGATCGAGCGGCTCAAGGTTGGCTGCCGGCAATCGGGCGTAATCGCGGAATTCATCCACCATCAGCTTCAGAGCGCCCACCTGATTGACGATGGTAGTCGCGCTGCGCTCCAGCAGGCTGCCGTCTTTGTCGTCGAGTTTGGGCTTTAGCTTGAGCAGCATGCGTTCAGCGGATAGCTGAATCGGGGTCAGCGGATTCTTGATTTCATGCGCCATCCGGCGAGCCACTTCCGCCCAGGTATTGGCGCGCTGGGCAGATATCAGCTCGGTTATTTCGTCGAAGACGATCACATAGCCCACTCGGCGCTCGGGCAGTATCGAACCACGGGCAACAATCGTCGTATCGGCCTGAAGATTCACCCCCGGTACCTCGCCACTGCCGATGACGGGTTCGTTGGCCCGTGAACTGAGCGTAAATTGGCGCTGCCAGCTCGCATCACCTGCTTCTGCCTGATCACTGAACGCCTGGCGAATATCGTCCGCTATTTCGGTCAGCGGTTCGATTCGGGCAATCGGCTCATCCAGATGCTCAAAAGTGCTGATTCCCAGAACCCGCTCCGCGCCTTGATTTGCCAGGGTAAGCCGGAACTCGGAATCCAGCACCAGCACGCCCGCTGTCAGGTTGGATAAAACGCTCTCGAGCCGGGCATTGACCTGTTCAAGCTCATGTTGATTGCGGTCCACCATCATTCGGGCTTCTTCGAGCTGACGAGTCATCGCATTAAACGACTGCGTCAGAACGCCCAGTTCGCTGCGCCCGGAATAGTCTTTAACCGGTCTGAAATCGCCCTCCGCAACAGCCCGGGTTCCGGCAGCAAGCATTGATAACGGCCCGGTAAGCCAGCCGGACAGCAGAAACGCAGACGCAATTGCAGCGAATGCGGTCAAAATGAAGATCAGAGTCAAAGTGACCCGAAACAATTGTTTAAGATTGTCCCGCGACTCCAGCAACTGCAGATAGCCAGCCCGGCCCTGGGCAATTGCATCGGCGCTTTCCGCCAGTGCGTTCGGTATGGGCTGGATCAGTTGCAGAAAATGCAGACTGTCAGCCGGCTGGCTTACTCCGCCAATTGCGACAATAACTCTCAGTTTTAGCGCGGTCTCGCCGCGACCGGCATCGCCGCTTTCAAACTCGGCATAAGTCTTGAGCATGCGCGCGCGCATCAACTGATCGCCTTCGGGCAAATCAGGCACAAGCGGGTCGAACTGACTGCCTTCCGAAACCAATATCTGGCCGCGAGCGGTCAGTATGGCTGCCGCAGGGACAGCATTCTGAGCCCGCAAACGCGACAACCTGTCCGGCCAGACGGCTGGCTCGGAATAAGTCAGCTCATTGGCCATGGCATGGGCTTTGGCGGTTGTATCGTCCCGAATGTTATCCATGGCGGCCCGGCCCATCGTCAGGCCGGACTCCAGGGCTCTGCCGAGCGGCACGTCGAACCAGGATTCAATCGAGCGACCCACAAAGGCCACGGCAACCAGATAGATCAGCAAAACGGGCAACAGTGTCATCAGGCTGAACGAAACCGCCATCCGAGCCATCAGGCGGGTTCCGAACAAGCCACGCCGATAGCGCTGAACCAGCCGCCGCAGCAGTTCGAGCACCAGCACGAACAAACCAACGGCGACGCCGACAGTCATCCAGAACAGCAAGGTATACGCTTGCTGAAAATACTGTGTATTGGCCGTCGCAGTGGCCAGCAGCGCCAGTAACACCATGGCCAGCGCCGCAGCGCCGATCAGGGCGACACGCAGCAGCCGGCCTACGGCACTTTTATCGGTGTCCCTGGGGTCACCTTGAAGCGCTTCCATGGAGCGTCTAGGTTCCAATCCTGGTTGTTGATCACGTCAATTTGCAGCGGCCCCGGCAAGCGGCTTGAATCCAGTCGCATGCGAAGTGCTGCATCGTATGTTTCACCCTGCTCCAGGGTTGTTTGTTCCATCAGAGTCCAGCCTCGAATTCTGGACAACGAGGCGAGCGCATCATCCACCGCAACGAACTCTTGCGAATAACCTGAACGCGTGAGCCGGTAGCGCCGGGTAATAGGATGATAAGACAGACGATAGTTCTGGGTCTGGGCGGCGATTTTTCGGTCGGCCCACCACCACCGGGAACCCGTCAGTTCAAACTCCACAATGAAATACAGGGGGACCCCGATATCCAGTACATCTTTGATTCGATTCGTGATCGGCAGGTAGAAGTCTGCCGAGAGTTGCCAGCCCACGCCATCGGCAGCCGCTTCCATCTTGATGGACGTGACTTCGATGCTGTTCGCTGCCCGGGCCTCGCGCTCAATACCACCCGCCAGCGCGACGGTTACCGCCAGCGCCAAGAGGAGACGGACGATCAAACCAACTTTTCAATAAGCGCGTAGAAGAAGCCATCGTGGTCCAGATGCTCCCCATGACGAGGCAACAGCTGAGCGATTGGCGCGGCGTCGCCGGAGGGGCCAAGAACCCCGCTAAGAGGCACTCGCCGCGCCGTAGGCTCTGCGGTAAGGAAGCGGTTTGTTACCCCTTCACCTTCGGCAGAAAACATCGAGCACGTGACATAAAGCAATTTACCACCGGGCTTGAGCGTGGGCCAAAGTCCGGCAAGGATTTTGGTTTGAGTTGCCGCAAGTGTCTCGATATCGCGACGCTGACGCAGCCAGCGGATCTCCGGGTGGCGCCTGACGATACCGGACGCCGTACAGGGCGCATCCACCAGAATCCGGTCAAACGCCTCGTTATCCCACCACTGGGATGGCTCGCTGGCGTCGGCAACCCGTAATTCGGCCTGACCGATCAGGTCGAGCCGACGCAGGTTCTCTCCGACCCGCTCAAGGCGGCTGGCATCGCTATCCAGCGCAAGTAACCGGAGTGGATGTTGTTCAAGCAAGTGGGCCGTCTTGCCGCCGGGCGCTGCGCAGGCGTCCAATACCCGCTGGCCGGGCTCTGTCTGCAACAAGGAGGCGGCGAGTTGAGCGCCGGCGTCCTGGACCGAAACCAGCCCCTGTTCAAAGCCTGGCAGACGGGCAACATCAACAGCCCGCTCCAGGCGCACCGCCAGCGGGCCAATCTGTTGACCAGCTAGCCCGGCGTCAGCAAGTTCGGCCAAATAAGCGTCTACCGTCGTCCGGGCCTGGTTGATCCGCAGCGTCATGGGAGCCGGTCGATCTGAAATTTCGAGTAACTGCTGCCATTGGCCCGGGTACTCCCGCTTAAGTTGATCAATCCACCAACGCGGAAAATTCCAGCGGGCCTCAGGATTTTTGCCCACATCAAGCCGGAGCGCATCATGCTCGCGCAGATAGCGTCGCAAGACGGCGTTTATCAAGCCACCAGCCGGGCGAGTCTCGGGCATCAGTCGAGCCGCCGAAACCGCTTGATCCACCACAACATGAGCGTCTCTTAACGGCGCGACCAGTTGCTGCAACGCGACGAGCTGCAACGCATACACCAGGGTATCCGGACGTTTCCGATTCAGGCGTCCCAACAGCGCCTGCAAGAGGCCCAGTTCACGAACAGTCCGGTAAGCCATATCGCGAATGGCGGCCCGCGAGCGTGCCGGGATCAGCCCTGGTTTGGCGTGGGCGCCGCCAGCGGGTGATCCGGAAAGCGGCTCGACCGGCAAGGTATGGCCGGCCAGAACCTGGCCGACTGACCGGGCCGCGTAGGCAATTTCCTGAGCCAGCGGCAGGCGGGTCTGATCATTCAAACAAATTGCCCCATCAACGGACCATTGCCATCAGCCGGCGAATTCGCTCTTCGGTTGCCGGGTGGGTCGAGAACAAGCCTCGCAATCCGCCACCAGAGAGCGGGTTCATGATCATCATTTGTGCCGTTTCAGGGTGCATCTCGGTGGTTTCCAGGGGAATGCCTCTCGCATACCGATCGATTTTTTCCAGCGCCGAGGCCAGCGCTGCCGGGTCGCCACTGATTTCGCCGCCAACCCGATCGGCTTCATACTCGCGCGCCCTGGAGATCGCCATCTGAATCACCATTGCGGCCATCGGCGCGAGCAAGGCAACCGCTATATTGACGATTGGGTTTCGATCCCGGCCACCAAAAAACATCGCAAAATTGGCCAATGCTGAAATCGCGCCGGCCATCGTCGCTGAAATGGTTGAGACAAGAATGTCTCGATGTTTGACGTGCGCCAGTTCGTGAGCCATTACACCGCGCAATTCGCGTTCTGTAAGCACTTCAAGAATGCCAGTGGTGGCAGCAACGGCAGCGTTTTCGGGATTGCGTCCGGTGGCAAAAGCATTCGGCGCTGATTCGTTAATCAGATAGACCTTGGGCATAGGCAGTTCGGCCTTATTCGCAAGGTCTTGAACCATCCGGTAGAACTGCGGCGCTGACGACTCATCGACTTGCTGGGCGTTATACATCTTCAGCACCATCTTGTCTGAGTTCCAGTACGCAAAAACATTGCCTACACCAGCGAACGCCAGTGCCAGCAGCATGCCTTGCTGGCCACCCAACGATGCACCAATGACCCCAAACAACGCCATGATTCCGGCCATCAACATGCCGGTCTTAAACCAATTAAACATCGGTTAACTCCTATTAGAAGAGGCTGGCTCGGAATTCCTGCCCAAACCGCCGAATCTCAGAGATGGGGGCATCCAATCGCCTTGCAAGCGACCGTCCGCACACTAGGGCTCCAGGATGAAACTGTCACCGGCTTGCACGGCATGAGGACTTTGCTGAAAACGCGCTACCGGCAGACGCTGGCCGCCCGGTCGCTGCAACTCAAGTAAATCCAACACCGTGTTGTCGCCACATTGCACCGAAACCTGGTCTGCTGTGGCCAGTACGACGCTACCAGGTTGCCCGGTCGGGGACTCGCCAGCCTGGCCAATGGCAGACCGCCAAATCTTGAGTCTCGTGTGGTCTGGCGTATTCAGGGCAGCCGACGTGCCTGGGGCCGGATCAAACGCCCTGATCTGGTTATGCAACTGACTGGCGGTGCGGGTGAAATTCAGTTGTCGCTGACCAGCATGGATCTTCTCAGCATAAGTAATGCCCTCGAGCGGCTGGGCTGTTGGCCGTAAAGCGGCTTGCTCGATCAGGGGTAGCGCCTCCAGCAAGGCCGCCGAACCAAGAGCGGCCAATTTGTCATGCAGCATGCCTCCGGTATCGTCCGGGCCGATCCGACACCGGCGCTCCAACCAGACCGGGCCGGTATCCAGACCCGCTTCCATCTGCATGATGCACACGCCAGTCTCGGTATCCCCGGCTTCAATCGCCCGTTGGATGGGCGCCGCGCCACGCCAGCGGGGCAGCAATGACGCGTGAATATTCAGCCCGCCAAATTTTGGGATCTCAAGGACGGCCAGTGGCAGAATCAGTCCATAGGCAGCGACAATCAAAGCATCCGGTTTGATTGCTTTCAGGCTAGCCCAAGCGGCCGGGTCTTTCAGGCTCAAAGGCTGTTCGACGGGGATACCGTTCGATACGGCCAATTGTTTGACGGCACTGGCTTTCAGTTTTTTACCCCGCCCGGCGGGCCGGTCAGGCTGAGTCAAGACCAGTTCGACCGAATGCGCTGAATCAATGAGGCCTTGGAGCGCCTGGGCAGCAAAAGCCGGCGTGCCGGCGAAGATAAGCTTCATACCGGTGGTCGCTGGCTTAGGCGGTCTGACGGTCGAGCTTGATCATTTTTGATTTGATCCGGGTTTGCTTCAAACGCGACAGGTATTGAACAAAGACCCGACCGTTCAGATGATCGATCTCGTGCTGAACACACACTGCCAGCAAATCGGTGCAGACTTTCTCAAACGAATTGCCGTCGCGGTCCAGGGCGCGAACCGTCACGATGTCAGGGCGCTCTACCGATTCGTAAATGCCCGGCACCGACAGGCAGCCTTCTTCATAAGATTGACGTTCGTCGGAGCTGGACAGGATTTCGGGGTTGATAAACACCTGCAAATCGCTTTTGTCTTCAGAAACATCGATCACGATGACTCGTTCATGAACATCGACCTGGGTTGCCGCCAGACCGATCCCGGGCGCCTCATACATGGTGAAAGCCATGTCATCGACGAGTTTTTGAATACGGGCATCAACCTGGGCGACCGGTTGAGCCACGATATTCAACCGCGGATCAGGAAACTTGAGGATATCGAGTACGGCCATCGGGTGTAGGCGACCGCTCAGCGGGCCGCGATTCAGAATAAGTTTAATTAAATCAATATGTTAGGGCGTAGTCGGGGAGAATCACTGAGCCCTGGAAGTAACAGATGGTGCCCACAACGGACAAATTCAACTGACAATTGAACACGTAGTTAGCAATGAACAACTTGACCGAAACTGACAACGCCTTGGGTGATGAATCTGACCTTCTGGCGCTGGAGCAATAGCGCCAACATGACGTTTGAACCATCACTGAGCAAAGACAACACAGTAACCGGAGCAGGAAAACGCTGGTTTGAAAACCCGTCAAAACCACTCGCCGGGGAATCAATGAACAGGCGCCCAACTGTATATCCGCTATGGACTCAGCTATGAAAAAGTGTATCACGCAGCTTGCCGCAACCGCGCTTGGCCTTGCCCTAAGCCAGCCTCTGCTGGCTCAGAATCTGGAACTCTCCAAGAACGCGCCAGACAGCTATACGGTCGTCAAGGGCGATACTTTATGGGATATCTCAGGACGTTTTCTCTCGCGTCCCTGGCGCTGGCCCGAAATCTGGCAACTCAATCGCGAAGCGATTAAAGATCCTCACTGGATTTATCCAGGTGACGTGGTCTATCTCGACCTCTCTGGCCCGCAGCCCCGGTTGAGACTGGGCAAGTCGCTGGGTGGATCCCGCGACGGTTATAACGGCAACCAGGCTGCTAACGGTATCAACGGTGCCGGGCGCAACGGTGTTCCGGGTAGCAGCCGACTGCAACCCATGGTCCGCTCCATGCCTTTGGACGAAAGTGCGATTCCGACCATCAATATGGCTGCAATCGACGCGTTTTTGAACCGTCCGCTGATTGTTGACGAGAAAGGCCTGGCAACAAACCCGCGGATCGTGGCCACCCAGGAAGGCCGGGTCTACCTTAGCCGTGGCGACAAAGCTTATGTTCGTGGCATCACGGATGAAAAGGTCGAGGAATATCACATCTATCGGCAGTCGCGCCCGCTGCTCGACCCGGATACCCGCCGACCGATTGCCTATGAAGCGCTCTATGTTGGTTCCGCCAAGCTCGACAAAATGGGTGACCCTGCGACGCTGCGCATCTACAACACGGCAGAAGAAGTGGGTATTGGCGATCGCCTGATGCCTGCAACAGCGGCTGAAATGTTCAATGTCGTGCCACGCGCTCCCGAAATGGCCATTGATGGTCGAATTGTCTCGGTCTACCGTGGCGTCACCCAGGTTGGCAAAAACTCTATCGTTGCGGTCAACCGTGGCACCGAGCAGGGTATGAATGTCGGCCATGTGCTTGAGGTGAAGCAAAAAGGACGCTGGGCCAAAGATCCCGAAACCAAAGAAGCAATACGGCTTCCGGATGAGGCTGTCGGCTACATGATGGTGTTCCGTGTGTTTGATCAAGTCGCGTATGGTTTGATCATGGAAGCTTCTGAGTCGATCTCTGTCGGTGACATCGTTACGAAACCCTGATCCAACCGCAGTTCCGCCGCCAAGCCGCGACGAGCTCGCGGCTTGGTTGCGTCTGGCGCTGACTCACGGCGTTGGTCCCGCCACAGCACTAACGCTGTTAAGCGCGTTTGGCTCAGCCCGAGCCGTGATTGAAGCCAGCCATGGCGCGGTTTCGAGAGTCGCCGGTGCGGCGTTGGCGACCCGACTGGTCCGCCCCGACCCGGAACTCGATCAGTCAGTTGCTGAATCGCTGCACTGGGCGGAAAACCCAGACAACAACCTTCTGACGCTCGCCGACCCCGCTTACCCGCGCTGCCTGCTTGATATCCCGGATCCACCGCCGCTTTTGTTTGTACAAGGCGATATTAGCGTACTGGCTCAGCCAGCGTTTGCATTGGTTGGAAGCCGTCAGGCCAGTCTGAGCGGCATCGAAAATGCCGGCGGGTTTGCGGCTCATCTGGCTGGCGCCGGCCTGTGTATTGTCAGCGGTTTGGCCAAGGGTATCGATGCAGCAGCCCATCAGGGAGCGATTGATGCCGAAGGCAAGACAATCGCGGTGCTCGGCACCGGCATTGATCGTGTTTATCCGGTTTCAAACCTGGCTCTGGCAGGCCGTATCGCCGCTAACGGCGCCATCATTTCAGAATTTCCGCTTGGCAGCGGCCCCCTCAAATCCCATTTTCCCCGGCGTAACCGCTTAATTGCCGGACTGGCCGCCGGCGTCCTGGTGGTCGAAGCCGCACGGCGCAGTGGCTCGCTGATTACAGCGCGACTGGCTGGAGAGTTTGGTCGGGATGTTTTCGCCATACCGGGGTCGATCCACTCGCCTCTGGCCCGGGGTTGCCACCAGTTGATTCGGGATGGCGCCCGTCTTGTTGAGACGGCTGATGACATCATTAGCGAATTGCGGCCTGATTTCCTGACGGCTGCTCGCGCAACCAGGCCTGCCACAATGAACCACGCTGCGGCCGCTGATCTTCCGAATCCCACTGAATCCAGTTCCTCAGCGCTTCTCGAGGTCATTGGCTGGGAGCCGGTCAGCCATGACTTACTGGTGCAGGCCCTGGGCTGCCCCGCAGGCGAACTTGATGAGCTACTCCTGGATCTCGAGCTCAACGGCTGGCTGGAAAGACTGCCTGATGGCCGGTTGCAACGACTCAAGAACTAAGTCAAACATTAGCCCCAACTTGCCTGTACTCTACGCCGTCCTTATGATGAATAAGCACGTTCTGGTGCGGCCCAGGCCGGTGAGCCAAGCAAAATCGCCTTATATTCGGGTGCCTGGACCAGGGTTTGTGCTGCCGTTTGCGCCATTGACACACCGCCTGGATGCCATTGACATCGCGTTTTAGGTGTGTCGAAATTAATTACATAAATGCTGTCAAAGGAGTGTGCCCCGCCTGGGGTTGCTAATGAGTAAATCGCTGATAATTGCCGAGAAGCCTTCCGTCGCCGCCGATATTGCGCGATCTCTGGGTGGCCTGAAACGCGAAAAAGACTATTTCGAGGGGGACGATTACGTCGTCACCTCGGCCGTTGGCCATTTGCTGGAGATAAAAGCACCTGAGGGTGTCGAGGTAAAGCGCGGCAAGTGGTCGTTTGCGAACCTGCCGGTGCTTCCGGATCACTTCGACCTGAATCCGATTGCCCGAACCGAAGACCGCTTGAAGCTCCTGGCCAAGCTGATTCGCCGTAAAGATATTGCGCAAATCATCAATGCCTGTGATGCGGGGCGCGAGGGCGAACTGATTTTTCGACTGATTGCCCAACACACCAAGGCCAAACAACCGATCAGCCGACTCTGGCTGCAGTCAATGACGCCGAAAGCGATCCGAGAGGCTTTCGAGAAACTGCGTGATGACGAGCAGATGAAGCCTCTTGCAGACGCTGCCCGTTGCCGCTCTGAAGCTGACTGGCTGATCGGTATTAACGGCACTCGCGCCATGACAGCGTTCAACTCACAAGACGGTGGCTTTTACCTAACCACAGTCGGCCGGGTACAGACACCGACGCTGACTATTGTCGTTGAGCGTGAAGAGCAGATCAGAAGTTTTGTTTCACGACCGTACTTTGAAGTCCATGCGCAATTTGATGTGGCTGCCGGTCAGTATCCGGGTCGCTGGTTTGATCCGGAATTCAAGAAAAACGATGAGGACGCAGAGCGGCGAGCCGAGCGGCTCTGGGAGCGAAGTCAGGCAGAGGCAATTGAAAAAGCCTGCCTGGGTAAGGATGCTGTTGTTACCGAGGTCACCAAACCTTCGACTCAAAGCGCGCCAATGTTGTTCGACCTGACCAGTTTGCAACGTGAAGGCAATGCCCGGTTTGGATTCTCAGCCAAGGCAACCTTGTCACTGGCTCAGGCACTGTACGAACGACATAAGGTTCTGACCTACCCGAGAACGGATTCTCGCGCGCTGCCCGAAGACTATCTGCCAACCGTACGCGATACACTGGCAATACTGCGCGATGAATCCAGTGAACGCCTGTCAGCGATTACCGGTGGCAGCGGCGGCAATCCGATAGGACCGCACGCCGGCAAGATCCTGAGCAATGAATGGGTCAAACCCAACAAGCGGATATTCAACGACGCAAAAATCTCTGATCACTTTGCGATTATTCCGACTCTGCAGGCGCCCAAGAATCTAAGCGAAGCCGAAGCCAAAATTTACGACCTGGTTGTGCGTCGCTTTATGGCGGTGTTTTTTCCACCAGCCGAATTCCGCAATACCACTCGTATCTCCCAGATTGATACCAACCACTTCAAGACTGAAGGCAAGGTAATGGTCAAGCCAGGCTGGCTGGCCATATACGGCCGTGAAGCTATCTCTGGCGAAGGCACATTGGTCGCTGTCGATGAAAATGAGAAAGCCAAAGCCTCCGAAGTCGAGGTACGGGATCTGGCAACACGACCGCCAGCCCGATACTCTGAAGCCACCCTATTGTCTGCAATGGAAGGTGCCGGCAAACTGGTAGACGACGATGACTTGCGCGAAGCGATGTCTGGCAAAGGACTGGGAACTCCTGCAACCCGGGCAGCGATCATAGAAGGACTCATTAATGAGAACTATCTGCTGCGCGAAGACAAATCGCTGATGCCGACAACCAAGGCATTCCAGTTGCTGACCCTGTTACGCGGATTAGGGGTTACTGAACTAACAATGCCTGAGTTGACTGGCGAATGGGAAAGCAAGCTCTCCCAGATTGAACGAGGTCAGTTGGAACGCGAAGCGTTCATGCAGGAAATCAGCAAGATGGCGGAACAGATTGTGGCGCGCGCCAAAAACTATGGCGCCACAACAGTCCCTGGCGACTATTCGACGCTGGAATCACCGTGCCCAAATTGTGGCGCTGTTGTTAAGGAAAACTACAAACGCTTTGCCTGTACAAAATGTGATTTCTCAATCTCCAAAATTCCCGGTAGCCGGCAGTTGGAAGTTCCGGAAGCCGAGACACTGATTACCGAGAAAACCATTGGCCCGCTACAAGGTTTCAGAAGCCGGCTCGGCAGGCCTTTTGCAGCAATTTTGAAACTCACTGATGAACACAAGCTGGAATTCGATTTCGGTCAAAACGACGAAGATCAGAACAGCGAACCGGTTGATTTCTCAGGCCAAGAGTCACTCGGCCCGTGCCCAAAATGTCAGTCGCCGGTTTATGAGCACGGGATGAATTACATCTGTGAGAAGGCGACCGGACCAAACAAGACCTGCGATTTCAAAACCGGCAAAGTCATCTTGCAGCAGGAAATTGAACCGACCCAGGTACGCAAACTACTTTCGGAAGGCCGCACCGAATTGCTAACCGGGTTTGTCTCATCGAGAACCCGGCGAAAATTCAAAGCCTTTCTGAAACGCGGCGACGACGGTAAAGTGGGTTTCGAGTTTGAGCCGCGTAAGACCAAAGCGGGCGACGATAAAGCGGCTGGCGGCAAAAAACCAGCGGCAAAAAAAGCCGCCGCCAAGAAAACAGCGGCCAAGAAACCGGCGGCTAAGAAAGCTGCTGCCAAGAAATCTTCAGCTAAGAAACCAGCAGCGAAAAAAGCCGCCACAAAAAAAGCAGGCAAGAAGCCCGCCGCCAAGAAGGCTGCTACCAAGGAATCGGCAACGCCAGAGGCACAGGAAGCCGACTAGGTCAGGTCTGTTCAGTTCCAGCCAGAGGCACCGCGGTTTGAAATCAGGCCGCGTGCTGCTGGTTCGGCTGCAACCAGCGCTCAAGAACCTCTTGGTGCCTGACACTCACCGAGTCGGCACGGAAAGCCTTGTGCCCTCTGAAAATCAGCTCACCGTATAAATCTGCCAACAAGCTCACATCAGCCGATAAGGCGGATTCGTGCCCGGTTGCCGGTACACTTTGCCGAGCGCGATTGATCGCCAGCTCAAGATCGTTAATAGTGACAATTTCCATGGTTCAAAAGATAACAGATCTCACGATGCTTAAACTGACAAATCTTCACGGAACCCACTGAACAATGGTTTTGTCCCGCGATCAACTCAAGAACGACTATGTCAAGAAACTGGCAGAGGCTAATTGCGGCTCCAACCAGCCGAAACCACTTAGTCACGAGGAGCTGGCAGATTCTCTGAATAAAACAATGGCCCAAACTAAAACCCCCAACGAGGTATGGGTGTTTGGTTACGGGTCATTGATCTGGAATCCGTTGTTTCAATTTGATCAGTTTGAGCTGGCAACACTGTACGGCTACCGGCGCCGGTTCTGTCTGAAAACGGAGATCAGCCGGGGAACGCCCGACTGCCCCGGCCTGATTCTGGGTCTGGAGCCCGGCGGGTCTTGCCGGGGACTGGCCTACAAGATGGCCACTCAGAATCTGGCTGAAGACTTGTCACTGATGTGGCGACGTGAAATGCTGACTGGCGCTTATTCCCCCCGATGGGTCAGGCTAAAGACCAGGGACACGAACATCAACGCGCTCGCTTTTGTGATGAATCGTGATTACCCGTTTTATGCCCGAGGGCTTAGTGATGATCAAACTGCTCAGGTTCTGGCCAATGCCAGCGGACCACTCGGTAGCTGCGAAGAGTATCTGACCAAAACGCACGCCGGCCTGGTTAGTCATAACATTGTGGATGCCCACATGAATACGTTGATTAAGAAAGTCAGGTTAATCAATCAAAACAAGTCTGAGAAACAATAACGATGAAAACAGACCTGGCGGTTGACTATGATTCGATTCAGGCAGCGGCGCAAAGACTCTCCGGCGTTGCCCATCTGACCCCTGTAATGACCTCCGATACCGGTGACAAACTCACCGGTGCCAAGCTCTTTTTCAAGTGCGAAAACTTTCAGAGAATTGGCGCGTTCAAATTTCGTGGTGCCTATAACGCTATTTCGAATCTTTCCGATCAAGCGCGTCAACGTGGTGTAATCGCTTACTCGTCGGGCAACCATGCCCAGGCGATGGCATTAGCCGGCAAACGCCTCGGGTGCCCGACAACCATTGTGATGCCCAACGACGCACCACCGGTAAAATTGGCGGCAACTCGCGGCTACGGTGCTGATGTAATCGTGTATGACCGATACACCGAAGACCGGGAAACCATTGCCCATCAGATTGCCAGCCGGGACGGCTTGTCGATCATTCCACCGTTCAATCATCCTGATGTGATTGCTGGTCAGGGCACTGCGGCCAAAGAGCTCTTTGAACAAGCGGGCGAACTGGATCTGCTCCTGGTTTGTGTTGGCGGCGGTGGATTGATTTCTGGTTGTTCAGTCGCGGCAAAAGCACTCAGCCCCGCTTGCGAAGTCATCGGTGTTGAACCTGAAGCAGGCAATGATGTTCAACTTTCGCTGGCAAAAGGCGCTCCCGTAAAAATTGCGGTACCGCGAACCATCGCTGATGGTGCACAGACAGAACAAGTTGGCAGTCTGACATTTCCGATTATTCAAAAAAACGTTACCAGCATTGCAACAGTCAGTGACGACGCGTTAGTCCGCACAATGCGATGGTTTGGTGAGCGCATGAAGATTATCGTCGAACCAACTGGCTGCCTGGCAGCGGCTGCTGCGCTGGAACGGGTCGTTGATCTCAGGGGTAAAAGAGTTGGCATTCTGATCAGCGGAGGCAATGTTGATATGAACCGTTACTGCGAACTGATTTCCGATGTTGATCAAACTACCCGCTGAATCCGTTTTAGTGAATTGAATCTGCCGGATGACGCTTGCAAGCCGTTAATTGACTGGCAGGTGTGTCCGCAAGATTCATCAACCACTGATTTCGAAGGCGAGTGCAAATCACCCGAAAGTGTGCTGATGAATCAGTACTGGCAATGATCTTTTCAAGATTGCTGATTATCTTGCTGGCAATTTGGGGGTCAGGCTGCTTAGCCCAACTGCTCATCAGGCATAAAGTGCCTGCCAGAACCGGTTCCAGCGAAGAGTGGACAGGTATCTCAGGACTTGCTTCGGATGATGAATTGCTAGGTTTCAAGGTCTGCCCTCGTAGTCAGTCTGCCAAGAGACCAGATTAATGCAAATAATTCTCATTTGCAAATAGAATCATAAGAGCAGCCTTAAACCGACAAAAACAATCGCATGCCACAATACGAAGATGCTGCTTACACCACCAAACTTTGAAAATGCTCACGATATCGGCTTGAGTGATGATGCAATCGCGCATGTCTTTATCGGCGATTCGCTGGTCCAGTCGGTAGATCAGCCTGGCCCTCTGCCCTGGCGCTTTTACAAAATGATGGGACTGAGCGTGCAAATGGTTCATGGTCTCGGCCGGATCGATGGTGAAGACCAGATTGCCGTGGGATTACATCCTCATCAGTCCGAATCGGCCCTGCCTGACGGCTTCAAGGCCAGCGGCCTCAGAAGTTGGTTTGGTGTTCTGGACGAAGCTACTTTGGGCATTGCATTGCGGGCTGTTCAAGTCTTGGCCTGGGATCGAACCCACCAGTTCTGCGGCGCCTGTGGCAGTCCTACCGTGCTGGGCAGCCATGAGCGCGTTCGAACTTGCACCGAGTGCAAATTGTCTGTTTATCCGCGTATCTCACCCGCAATGATGGCGCTGATCACCAAAGGTCGGCAGTTGCTACTTGGTCGGGGCGTCAATTTCCCTGCTGGCTTCTACAGTGCTTTGGCAGGATTTGTCGAAGCCGGTGAATCAGTAGAAGAGACAATTCATCGCGAAGTCATGGAAGAGGTCAATGTAAAAGTACGTGACCTTGAATATTTCAGTAGCCAGAGCTGGCCGTTTCCCAATTCGCTAATGATCGCGTTTACCGCTGAATATGACAGTGGTGAGCTCAAACCCGATCCGGCAGAGCTGATTGACGCCCAATGGTTTGATATCGATGATTTGCCGCGGATTCCACCAAAATTCAGTATCGCCCGGGCACTGATTGACGCCACAATTTTGCGGATTCGCGAGCGCGGTTAGTCTTTTTACAGGTCTGTTGGATCAGTGCTTCCGGTTACCAATATCCGTGAGTCTTCACGCTAGACTGTGCTTGTTAACAAAGAGACTCGAAGAACCCATGCCTGCCCAGATATCACTTTTGATCCGTCGTTTGGTCTTGCCAGTAGTTGTCCTGCTGGTTGCCGGTTGCGCCAGCCAAGGCGGTTATTCCTCCGGCCGCCTAGCCCGTGTGACACCAGGCGACTTCATCAGTATCAAACCGGAAACCATCGCTGTTGGTATTGATGTTGACTCTCGTGTTCCGGCTTCACTAAACCGCGCACCGGATTTACTGGTTGGTGTCTTGCCGGTAGATCACAATGCCTGGGAACCGATTGGTGCACGCTTACGGATGCGACCCATATCCCTGGCTGGGGAAAAACCGGACAAAGCTGCCGGAAAATCCTTACGCCGCTGGATGGAATCTCCTGGCGGCCGGGTCAGGCTGACATACGTCCTGACAGACGATAGCAAGACTGAGCTGACACAACTACAGCAGAAATTTTCCGCGTTACTCAAAAAATACCCGGCGAGCGGCGGTAAGCGCGGCAGCCTAAGAATTAGAGTGGATAGTGTCCGCATGATTGAACCTGACTCACGTTCGCGCGGATTAACTTTGTCTAATAACTTGCAACTTTCAATAGCCGAAGGCCCGTTCTCAATATGGTCCGGGCAAATTCAAAACATGCGGTGACAATAAGTAAGTACTTACTTGTTGAACCAGGCTATAAATCAGGGAAATCGTAAATACAATCTGCAAGACTGAGTAGAAGCTGTCATCCGATTTCGGCAGTCATGAGTTAAGTACTGTCTGGGCAATCAACAGGCCCTGACCACTCAGACCCGCGTCCGGAGATCGTCTTGCTTAAAAAAACAAATGCACGCTTAGCGATAATCATCGCGTCTGTTGTTTTGTCTGGATGTGCAATTGTCCCGGCGGGACATCACGGCGGCGTTGCAATCCGACCGGCGTTGATTCTTCCGTCTGTAGGATTTTGGTTTCGCGGTGGTTATCATCGCGGATCGCGGCGGCATCATCGGCGTGGCCGGCGACACCACCGCGGCCATTAAGCACCCATATCAGGCAAGCTTGTCCATCGTGCCGGTAGCTTCTGCCAACAAATAATAGAAAGTAACCCGGTGCTTGCGACGCTCATCTTTCATCTGAGCGATCACTTTATCGATGCCAGCTGCCGCAGCGGCTTCGTCCAGGCCTAGCTTCTTTTTGGCAAACCCGTCACGAACAGTATTCAATTCCGATTTATCTGAACTGGATACCAGTGAAGAGTCTTTACCTCGCAATGCAATCCCGCAGTATTTAACAATTGTCGCAACAGCTGCTTCATTTACCGGGCTTGAGTATTTCTGAATATCTGGAATGTACTCACTCATTTCGGGAATCTCCGTAGTTGGCCTGTCAGAAAATAATGCGTCTTAAAAGATCAAAGCTGCAATGAATAAGCCGATCGTAATGAAAGCGAGCGCCAACTTCAATACAGCTCCGACGATCATACCCAACCAGGTGGCAATGCCAACATTCCCGGCACGTCGCAAGTCACTGATTGCTATGTATTCGCCGACTGCTGCACCAATCAACGGGAAGAACAGCAAGCCGACAAACCCTCCCAGGATGCCAGCGACTGTTCCGATCAATGCACCGATGACTGCCTCTTTTGAGGCCCCTGCCCTTTTTGCTCCGAGCATCGCAGCAACATAGTCAAGCGCCTGAGCCAGTAGGCATAACCCTGCGGCAATAAAGACAGTGGTAGTACTGACCCGGGCAAAATCATCTATCCAGGCACCAAGCAAAACACCCAGAAAAACCAACAGCGTACCCGGCAGCGCTGGCATTACCGTACCAACGATGCCGCCAACGAACAGCACGACGACCAGTAACCACCAGCCGATCAAGATAGCAGTAGCAGTCACAAATCAGACATCAATGTTGCGCGCGATCAAGGCGTTTCGTTCAATAAACGCCCGACGTGGTTCTACATCATCGCCCATAAGTGTTGAAAATATCTGATCGGCGGCAATGGCATCTTCGATCTGAACCTTTAGCAGTCGGCGAACAGAGGCGTCCATTGTGGTTTCCCAAAGTTGCTCGGCATTCATCTCGCCCAGCCCTTTGTAGCGTTGCAGGCTAACGCCTTTTTCAGTTTCAGATTTCAACCAGTTTAAGGCGGCGGCAAAACTGGTGACCTTCTGGGTTTTTTGTTTTTCTCCACTGCCACGACGAACTTCGCCGCCCTGCCCGACCAATCCGGTAATCAGCTGACTACCTTCCTTAAGCGTCTGATAGTCGGCGGAAAGCAGGAAATCAGAATCAATCGCACTGACACGAACATTTCCGTGATGGCGACGTTCAATGCGAATTCGCCAGCTATCGTTCTTTTCATCCACCTCACCGGTGACAACAGCTTCATGGCCGGCCGATCGGTTTGATTCGTCAATTCTTTTCTGTAAGACCGCGGCACTGTTCGTAGCGGCCTCAAGACTACTAAGATCTGGCTCGAAACCATTGAGCAGTTCCCGCATCATATCTTCATCCATGACACGAGCCAGTCTTTCGATAACCGCTTCAGCCAACAAATATTTGCGAGAAAGCTCACCCAAAGCCTCACCCCCAATGGGGTCAGCACCAGTGGACGGTATCAGTTCTGCACCATCCACAGCCTGGTTCAGCATATGCTGATTAAGCTCGAAGTCGTCTTTGAGATATCGCTCTTCTTTGTTCTGCTTGATTTTGTAAAGCGGTGGCTGAGCAATATAGATGTACCCACGCTCGACAAGATCCGGCATCTGCCGATAAAAGAACGTCAACAGCAAGGTTCGAATATGACTACCGTCAACATCCGCATCAGTCATGATAATGATGCGGTGATAACGCAATTTTTCAACATCGTATTCGGGACCAATTCCGGTTCCCAATGCGGTGATTAGCGTGGCAATCTGTTCAGAAGAGATCAGTTTGTCAAAGCGGGCTTTTTCTACATTAAGGACTTTGCCTCGCAACGGCAGAATGGCCTGGAACTTCCGATCCCGTCCCTGCTTGGCCGAACCGCCTGCTGAGTCTCCCTCCACAATGAATATTTCTGACAACGCCGGATCTTTCTCCTGGCAATCTGCAAGTTTGCCTGGCAGACCGACACCATCGAGCAAACCCTTACGACGAGTGATATCTCGTGCTTTACGGGCGGCTTCCCGACCCCGCGCGGCTTCAATGATTTTGGCGCAGATCAGTTTGGCATCTGCGGGGTTTTCTTCGAGATAGGATTCAAGAGATTTAGCAACAATTTCTTCGACGGGTGCCCTCACCTCAGATGAAACCAGTTTGTCTTTGGTCTGGGATGAAAACTTGGGCTCCGGCACCTTAACCGACAAAACACAGGTTAAACCTTCACGCATATCATCGCCGCTGGTTTCGACCTTGGCTTTCTTGGCGTACTCGGCCTCATCAATGTACTTGTTCAACACCCGGGTCATTGCGGCACGTAGTCCGGTCAAATGAGTCCCGCCGTCGCGTTGTGGAATGTTGTTAGTGAAACAAAGGACTTGTTCACTATAGGTGTTGTTCCATTGCATGGCGACATCAACACTTATTTCGAAGCCAAGATCAGTCATCTTGGCGCCTGTCGCATTGAATGGTGTTGGATGAAGAACCGTTTTGGTCTGGTTGATGTATTTAACAAAGCCACCCACACCACCGGCAAAGGTAAAGTCTTCTTCCTTACCTTGTCGCTGGTCAATCAGCTTGATGCCAACACCATTATTCAAAAACGATAGTTCACGCAAGCGTTTCGCAAGGATGTCGTAGTGAAACTCAACCGTACCAAATGTTTCGGCCGACGCCATAAAATGAACTTCGGTACCCGTCTTGTCGGTATCTCCGACAACTCTTAATGCCTCTACCCGTTCTCCGTCGCGAAACTCGAGTAAATGAGATTTTCCCTCTCGCCTTACGGTGAGTCGGAGCCAGGTCGATAAGGCATTAACAACCGAAACGCCAACCCCGTGCAAACCGCCCGAAACCTTGTAGCTGTTTTGGTCAAACTTTCCGCCAGCATGAAGTTCGGTCATGACAATTTCGGCGGCCGACCGGCCGAACTCGTCGCCGGCATGGATATCGGTCGGAATACCGCGTCCGTTGTCGCTGACAGAGATGGAGTTATCGGTATGAATAGTGACGACGATCTGATCACAATGACCGGCAAGGGCTTCGTCAACCGCATTATCGACCACCTCAAAAACCATGTGGTGCAAACCAGTACCGTCACCGGTATCGCCGATATACATACCGGGCCGTTTTCGTACTGCTTCAAGGCCTTTCAGCATCTTGATCGAGGATGAACCGTACTCATCCGCTTTGGGATCGGGTGTCGTTTTGTTTTCTTCAGTCATAGGAAGTTTCTTCTTAGATTCTCATCGGCATGACGACATAGCTGAAACCAGGTTCATCCGCTACGGTCAGCAAAGCACTACTGTTGGAATCACCAAAACCAATCAATACCTTATCGGTTTTGAGGTTGCTCAAGACATCTTGCAGGTAGGTTACGTTAAAGCCAATCTCTATCGTTTCACCATAGTAGTTAGCCTCTAACTCTTCATGGGCTTCCTCTTGATCAGAGTTGGTGATTTGTAGCTTCACCCCCTCATCAGAAAGCGACATCCGAATTCCCTTGAATTTTTCGGACGTCAAAATGGAAGCCCTGGTTAGTGATCCGGCCAGCGAGGCCCTGCCAATCTCGAGCTGGTTGGTATAACCGGTTGGGACGACACGCTGGTAGTCAGGGAACTTACCCTCAACCAGTTTGGACAACATGGTGACCTGGCCAAATTCGAACCGAATCTGGTTATTCGCAATGTCAATGGCGACTTCATCATCGTTGTCGCCGAGCAGGCGTTGCAGTTCAAGCACCGTCTTGCGCGGAATGATGACATCCTGGCGACTCAGGTTGGCGCCTTCTATGGTTGTTTCACAAAGGGCAAGCCTGTGGCCGTCGGTTGCGACGACCCGCACAGTATCGCCCTCGGTGATGAATAACAAACCGTTCAGGTAGTAGCGGATATCCTGCTGAGCCATAGCAAAATGAACCATATGAAAAATATGGCGCAGGGTTTTCTGTGGCAGTTTGAGGCTGGCGGCCCAGGTCTCACTGGGCGTGACTGACGGAAAATCATCCGCTGCGAGTGTCTGCAATGAAAACCGACTCTTACCAGCAGATAACGTGGCTTTGCGGTTGCTCAGTGAAAGACTGACTTCCTTGTCACCCAGGTCAGGGAGCGCGCGCAGGATATCGAGAAGTTTGCGTGCTGAAATCGTGATTTCGACATCATCTGACCCTGCACCAATCTGAGCGCTTGTTTCGATCTGAATCTCGACATCGGTAGCAACCATGCTTACCTGACTACCCTTTTTACGCAGCAAAACGTTAGCAAGAATGGGTAGCGTGTGCCGTCTCTCTACGATTCCAGCGACGGTTTGCAGAGGTTTGAGGATGGCTTCTCGCGTGGCTTTAACAATAACCATTTTTATATATAAACCTGTTGTTGGTTGTTGTCTGAAAGGCTTCTTTGTTGATGAATGTCTGAAAGGCCCGATTGACGGGGGCTTGTGCATCCAAAAGCCCTGTTGATTTTGTTTGGTACCTTGTTATCAACTTTGAATAACCTGACCGTTTGCCCGTCAAAAAATGCCGTTGATCGGAAAAATCGGTTGGTTGTTCGCAGAGTGTTAGTCGTTTGTACACAGTTTGTTCGATTGCTACTCAACTTCTGAGCATTTGTTCAATGGTGTGAATCTGTCGGTTCAGTTCCGGGTCTTGCTGACGCAATTCAATAATGCGTTTGGCTGCATGCATGACCGTGGTGTGATCACGCCCACCGAAGGCATCTCCGATCTCCGGAAAACTCTTCTGGGTGAGTTCCTTGGCCAAATACATGGCGACCTGACGCGCTCTGGCAATGTTGGCAGGCCGGCGTTTGGAGAACATGTCGCCAATTCGTATTTTGAAGAAGTCAGCCACGGTCTTTTGAATTTCTTCAATCGAAACCATGCGTTCGTTTTGCTTGAGTAAATCCCGGCTTGCTCGTTCAGTTACAGCGACGGTTAGATCAACCTTATGAAAGCGCGCATAGGCAAGTGTTCTTAACAAGGCCCCTTCCAACTCACGGACGTTATTTCGAACGTTTTGGGCAATGAAATAAGCGACCTCTTCCGGCAACGGCGGATAAGCGGGATCTTTCTCACGCAGTTGCTCTGCCTTACGCAACAAAATTGCCACTCGTAGTTCCAGTTCAGGCGGTTCGATTTCAACAATCAAGCCGCTGCCAAATCTGGATATCAGGCGCTCAGCAAAATTGTTCAAGTGGCGTGGATAAGTGTCACAGGTAATGATCATCTGCTTCTTGGCAGAGAACATCGCTTCAAAAGTGTAGAAAAACTCTTCTTGGGTTCGGTCGCGGTTACCCAGGAACTGGATGTCATCAATCAGCAGGATATCGAGCGATTGGTATTTTTGTTTGAACTCCTGCGGCGTCTTGCGTTGAATTGCCAGGACCATTTCATCAAAATAGGTCTGTGCGTGTAGATAGGCAATACGGGCATGCGGAACATTTTGGCGAAAAGCGTTACCGATCGCGTTCAGCAAATGGGTCTTGCCAAGCCCTACCCCGCCATACATAAACAACGGGTTGTAGGTGATGCCAGGCTCCTGCACAACTTGCAGCGCAGCGGAGACCGCCATCTGATTGCTTTTGCCATGGACGAGATTGTCGAATGTCAGCTCACGGTTTAGCGGGCTTTTGCGTGCATCGCGGGTAGTCTTGCTGCTTGTTGCCGCATCTGGTTGAGCGATCGGTTCAGGGGCAGCCTGGGGATTCTGCTGGTGACTGACTGGCGCTGGTGCAGGTGATTCGATTATGTCTTCGACAGCTCGGGTGGGGGCAACCGGCTGATTTGCCGGTGTGTTGAGCTGAAGTTGCACGGTTGTCGCCGAGTCAAAGTGTCTCCGGACGACTTGTTCGATAGTCGGTAGAAAATTCTCACGAACAATATTGAGTTTCAAAGCGTTTGCCAGGCCAAGCCGGAGCTCGTTCTGATCGTATGACAGATACTGGAGCGGTTTTATCCAGGGTTTGAATTTGGAAGCTGAGAGTTCGGACTCTAATTGGTCAAGACATTGCTGCCATTGTTCTTGCATGGGTTGACCCGAATGATGGCTGACGGCTTGAGTCGTCGTATTGATCCCCTGCCCTGCACTGAACTCTTGATGAACTAAAGGGGATTGCCCTGAAACCACTGGCGACTCCGAATAAACCAAAAAATCAAGACCAGAAACGGACTAAGACGATTCCGGCGGAAAATCGCCGGGGCATTGTTCAGATAGTGATTGCACCTGGACCAGACCGTATCGACTGGCGCACAACGATTTGTATTAGCTATTGAATTGCCGTAGACGATAGATAAAACGCGTCGTAAGCCCCTGACAGCACGGACTGTGTGTCATACAAACAAGCTTGATCCAGTTTGTTTTGGCTGTTTAGACCGCTTATGTCGAAATCTACGACTTATAAGCGACTAATTCCTGCGTTTTCAGTCCACCGCTAAAAGCAATTGAAGGCCCAACATCGTTGGCAGTTCTCAACCCTCTCCTGTTTAGTAGATTCTACCCGTTTAGCGCGTCAAAGCCTAACGTTTAGATTGACAAGGAAGGGCGTATCGAGTTGTAATCGAAGGCTTTTTTCAACGTAGAGCCACACCATGAAACGGACTTATCAACCGTCGGTTGTCCGACGCAAAAGAACTCACGGATTTCGGGTCCGTATGAAGACACGCGGTGGACGGGCAGTGATCCGTGCAAGACGCGCCAAAGGGCGTAAGCGTTTGTCAGTGTAATCTGGCTGGAAGCTGAATAGAAACAAAGCAAGAGCATAGAGAAAGCAAAGCAAAGCAAAGAAGCAACTCTGGTCAGAAGCAATGCAATATTTAATGGCAATGTTCTGTTTGCTGTAGCGACTAATTCTGGCAAGCGTCATCAGTAGCGAGAGTTTCACAGCCTGAAAAAGGCGACTAACCTTCAGGGTTTGTTTTGAAGAAGTACCGAAGCAGTCACTTTCTGATAAGCGATCTTGTTGCTAATTACCCTGAAAATGGCGTTAATACCAAGGTGTTAGCTGATTTTGCCGCTGGTAATCGTATTCAGTTTGCTGTTCCCAAAAAGCTGTTGAAGCGAGCCGTCGATCGCAATGCTGTGCGTCGTGTTGCGCGGGAGAGCTGGCGCGCGTGTTTCAGGCAGATAAGAGCGCCCGAGCGTTTTATGTCAAAACAACATCAGATCCGCATTCGTCTGATCGCCAGACCATCGGAATTTATGTCGATGTCCCGGCCGGCCCGGAAGCGTTTCTGGCGAGTTGAGCTCGATCAACTGATTTCCCAGGTGATTCGATGACTCAATTGCTGCGTAGCAGTGTTGTTGCTGCTATTCGCGGCTACCAATTGGCGTTGAGCCCCATTTTGGGTGCCCGGTGTCGTTATATTCCGTCATGTTCTGAATACGCGATGACTGCGGTTCAGCGCTTCGGCGTCGTAAAAGGGGCAGGGCTTGCAGCTGCGCGGCTTTGTCGTTGCCATCCCTGGGGCGGTAGCGGGCTTGATGAAGTGCCCGAACGTTCCGATCACTGATACTTCCGGATTCCATCACTATGCAAATGCAGCGCACAATTCTCTGGGTGGTCTTCTCCATGTCCATCCTGTTGCTCTGGGATGCGTGGCAGCAGCACACGGGCAACCCTTCGTTGTTGAGTCCGGCTCCCCAGAGCGCCGCTGATAACCAACCGGGTAATTCACAGGCCGCTGGTGGCGCAGTACCAGGTAGTTCAACCAGTGCCGACGCCAATGCGGGAATTCCGTCTGTTGGTGCCAGCGGCGCTGCCGGTGCCAATGGTGCCGCGGTCCCGACGCCGTCTGGCGTCACGGCACCGGTGTCACCGTCAGCACAAAGTGCAGCTGGCACGGCACAGACCTACCAGCTTCAGAACGATGTCTTGTCGCTACAGATCGACGGCAAGGGTTCAGTGGTGTCTCGCGCGCTGTTGAAAGAGCATCGTGAGTTACAGGGCGAGAAAGAAAATGTGGTGTTGTTCAATGCACAGCCCGGCAACTTTTATGTCGCGCAGACTGGTTTGATCAATGCGCCGGCCGGCTCGCAGTTTCCGACCCATCACACAGCTTTTGTGCCAACAGGCGAGGGGGTTGATAGCCGCCTGACGATGGTTGCTGAGAGTGGCGGCCTACGTATAGAACGTGAGTACTCACTTATTCCGAATAGTTATGTTATTGGGATCAAAGAGACGGTTCAGAATACCAGTGACGCGGTTCTTAACCCTGTCGTTTATCGACAATTGACGCGCGATAATCATTCGCCACCTGGCGATACGTTCTTCTATCAGACGTTTGCCGGCCCGGTGATTTATACCGACGAACAGAAGTTTCAGAAGATCGACTATGAAGACATTATTGATGGTTCCGCGGAGCATGCCAGCAGTGCGAAAGACGGCTGGATTGGTCTGATCCAGCACTATTTTGCGTCGGCCTGGATACCTCAACCGGGCCTGCAGCGTGAGTATTACACGCAGAAAGCGGGAGCCGATCTGGTTTCGGTCGGCTACAAACAGGCTCTTGAGCCGCTTGCTCCTGGCGCGTCGCTGACCACTGAGGTGCAGTTGTATGTCGGGCCGCAAGATCAGAATGTTCTGGAGAAACTGGCGCCCGGCCTGGATCTGACCGTTGATTATGGGTTTCTGACGGTTATCGCCAAACCGATTTACTGGTTGCTAAACTGGCTTCATTCTCACGTTGGCAACTGGGGTTGGGCAATCGTATTGCTGACTCTGATTATCAAGACCTTGTTCTTCCCGTTGCAGGCCGCCAGTTATCGCTCAATGGCGCGGATGAAGGCTGTTGCCCCTCGGCTGACAGCGCTACGGGAACGCTACGGAGACGACCGGGCCAAGCTTAATCAGGCAATGATGGAGCTATACAAGACCGAAAAAATAAATCCACTTGGCGGTTGTCTGCCAATTCTGGTCCAGATCCCGGTGTTTATTTCGCTGTATTGGGTCTTGCAGGCGTCAGTAGAAATGCGTGACGCTCCGTGGATTGGCTGGATTACAGATCTGGCCTCGCCCGATCCTTTGTATATCTTGCCGCTGCTGATGGCAATTTCGATGTTTGTCCAGGTTAAGCTCAATCCGAAGCCACCGGATCCTATGCAGGCCAAGGTAATGATGTTCATGCCGATCGCGTTTTCGGTCATGTTCTTCTTCTTCCCGGCTGGACTGGTGTTGTACTGGCTGGTTAACAACTTGTACTCGATTGCGCAGCAATGGTTTATAACCAAGAAAATACTGGGCGACAAAAAAGGCTGATCCTTGGGTGATCAAGCCTCCCGGCTCAGCGCTCTAATTGGTGTTGAGCCGATTGTCGCTCTGGCGACTGCGCCAGGCAGAGGGGCAATAGGTGTCGTCCGGGTATCGGGCAAAGATATTTCAGCATTAAGAGATGCGATTCTGCGCCGCACGACGCAAGCCAGGCACGCAACTTACGGGCCGTTTCTGGATGCGGCTGGCGAGCCGATTGACCACGGCCTGGCCATATTTTTTCCTGCGCCAAATTCTTATACTGGTGAGGAGGTTCTGGAACTGCAGGCCCATGGCGGTCCTGTTGTCCTGAGACTGTTGGTGCACCGATTGCTTGAACTCGGGCAATCGATGGGTTTGCGTCTGGCCAGACCCGGCGAATTCACCGAACGGGCTTTTCTGAATGGCAAGATGGATCTGGCGCAAGCGGAAGCTGTGGCCGATCTGATCGACGCCCAATCCACCCAGGCGGCGCGCCTTGCGAGCCGCTCGTTGGCGGGGGACTTTTCCCGCTTAATCGACTCGCTGCTGGCAAAGTTGATTCGTTTGCGAATGCTGGTGGAAGCGACACTTGATTTCCCTGAAGAAGAAGTCGATGAACTCGCCAGAGGCGATGCCGCAGGTCAGTTGCTTGCGGTCAGAAACAGCCTGGCGGAAGTTTTGCGTCAGGCGGAAGTAGGCGCACGCCTGCGCGAAGGTATGACGGTTGTCATTGCTGGCGAACCTAATGTGGGTAAGTCGTCTTTGCTAAATGCGCTGGCCGGCGATTCGGTGGCAATCGTCACGCCTGTTGCCGGAACCACAAGAGACCGGATTCGAGAATCGCTCCTGATTGACGGCATGCCGCTTAATGTTGTTGATACCGCCGGGCTGCGCGAGACAGATGATGCGGTCGAAGTCATTGGGGTTGAAATGTCGCGCACTGAAATCAAGCGGGCGGATCTCGTCATGCGGGTCATCAGTGCGGTTGGCAGCGGACAAGTACAAGAGCAAGTGGATGCCCTGGCGATCGCCAGGGATGCCGGAGTTCCAGTCCTGACCGTTGTCAACAAGATTGACCTGGTAAGCGAAGACCGCCAGGTGTTTACAGACAAGACGCTTGCAACGGGCGAGGCGGTTTTTATCAGTGCATTGAACGGCACGGGATTAGCAGCGCTGAAAGAAAAGTTGTTGACAATTTTTGGCTGGCAGCAGGTTTCGGAAGCGCAGTTTATAGCCCGGGATCGTCACTTGCAGGCGTTGGCCGCGACAGCCGAACATCTGGCGCTCGCTGAGCCACTGTTGACGGAAGGACTTGAGCTTTTTGCGGAAGAGCTGCGGTTGGCTCAAGAGTCACTGGGTTCCATCACTGGTGCGATGACCGCGGATGACTTACTCGGCGAGATTTTCAGTTCGTTCTGTATCGGTAAATGAGCAGGGTGTTCAACCATCAACCGGCGCGCTTTCGGTAACCGCTAAACTAGGCACTAGCCTAATGCGCTGCCAAAGATGCGGCGAAGAACACAGGGGACTCAGGTTTGCAAATAGATAACCAAACACGTCTGTCGATGTTGCGCATGATGATGCGGATCCGGGCATTCGAAGAAGCCGCAAATAAGGCAAGTCAGGGAGGTGTCGCGGCGTTCGGCCAAAAAGTTGGCGACGTTGCAAAAGTACGCGGGCCCTTGCATTTGTCTATCGGCCAGGAGGCGGTGGCAACCGGGGTGTGTGAACATCTTGAGAAAACTGACTTCCTGACTTCCACCCACCGTGGTCATGGCCATACGCTGGCGAAAGGAGCAGATCTGACCCGGATGATGCATGAATTGTTTGGTCGGTCCAGTGGGTTCTGTGGCGGCAGGGGTGGCTCGATGCATATCGCAGACTTTTCAGTCGGCATGCTCGGTGCAAACGGTGTCGTGGCGGCAGGAATTCCTATTGCCGTTGGCGCAGCTCACTCAATGTCTATTCAAGGTCGCTCGGCGATTGCGGTGTCTTTTTTTGGCGATGGTGCGATTAACCGGGGGCCGTTCGCAGAGGCGCTGAACTGGGCAGCAGTTTTCAAGTTACCGGTCTTGTTTGTTTGTGAAGACAACCAGTGGTCGGCAACGACACGTACCGATCAGATGTCAGCCGGTGAGGGTGCTGCAGCGAGAGCCCGGGCAAACGGCGTCCCTGCGACCACCGTGGATGGTATGGATATCGATGCTGTCTGGTTAGCAGCCGGAGAATTGATTGGTGCAATCCGTCGCGGCGAAGGACCGCAGTTGCTGCATGCCATGACATATCGTTTTACGGGTCATGTGTCAGTTGATCCGGCGGCATATCGGGACCCGGCGGAACTGGCTGAAGCAGTCAAGAATGATCCCATTGCACTGGCACGCGTGCGCTATGAACAAGCTGGCATTGCTCCGGCCACTATCGAAAAAACCTTTCAGGATGCGGAGCAGGAAGTAATGGAAGCGGTCAGGTCGGCAAGTGCCGCGCCCTGGCCTGAGGATTCGGCGGCCTTCTCAGAGGTACAGGATTTGTTCGAGTCGGGGTTGGACGTATGACTGAGGCAACGGTGATTAGCTATGCAGGCGCATCGGTCGCTGCGTTGACCGATGAGATGAACGGTAACTCCTCAGTGGTAACACTTGGCGAAGATATCGGCCGTGGTGGGATATTCGGTCAGTACAAAGGTTTGCTGGAAACCTTCGGCGAGAAGAGGGTGATTGACACGCCGATTTCAGAGGCCACGATTGTCGGCGCCAGCGTCGGAATGGCTTTGACGGGTTTGCGTCCTGTTGTTGAAATGCGCGTGGTCGATTTTGCGCTTTGCGCCATTGATGAAATTGTTAATCAGGCGGCCAAGAACAGATTCATGTTTGGCGGCCAGGGCAGGGTGCCGATGGTTATTCGGATGCCTATCGGAGTCTGGACCGGCTCGGCTGGTCAGCATTCGCAATCGCTGGAAGCATGGTTTGCACATATACCCGGTCTGGTTGTGGTTGCGCCTTCGACCGTACAAGACAACTATCAGTTGTTACGCGCCGCAATAGCCTGTGATGATCCGGTTGTTTATTTTGAGCACAAAGAGTTGTGGGGCGAGTCAATTCCCCAGGAACAGTTGCTACGTGAACCGTCCTCTGAAGCTGAACTGGGCAAAGCACGGGTGTGCCGCTCGGGCGATACCGTCACCCTGGTCAGCTGGAGCAAATCAGTGGCCTGGTCTCTGGATGCTGCTGAATTACTGGCAGCTAAGGGGATATCAGCGGAAGTGATTGACTTGCGTACCTTGTGGCCATGGGATCGTCAGACTGTTATTGAGTCGGTGAACAAAACGGGTCGTCTGATGGTTGTTCATGAAGCGGTTCAGGTCGGCGGTTATGGTGGTGAGATTGCGGCCAGTATCGCGGAGGCGACTGGCAGGCCGGTTGCACGATGCGGCGCGCCCCGGTCGCCGGTTGGCTACGCGCCAAATCTTGAACAACTCGCCCGGATTGACCCGGTCCGTATTGCTGACCGTACCGAGAGCTGGCTTGAGTCGTTGCCCAACTGATAGGCAAATTTAAGTTGTTTGATCGGAAAGATCTGCCAGGCGGTCAGAGAGTCGGCATGGTGGTAGCGACTGCGTTGATTGCATGGTTGGGTGCTCAGTTATTCGTCTGGTTACAGTTGCCCTTGCCCTGGTTGCTTGGTCCGTTGATTTTCGTCGCTGGTTGTCGCATGGCCGGCGCGGCGCTGGAGTGTCCGGTAGCGCTGCGAGCCAGCGGGCAATGGGTGATAGGGGTGGCGCTGGGCTTGTACTTCACCCCCGCTGTTTTTGCACAGATGTATGCATTATGGTGGGCGATTGCTCTGGGCTTGATCTGGGCCTGGGTAATCAGTCTGACATTCGGTTGGTTACTAAGACGGTTTGGCGGGCTGGACCCGGTGACGGCGTTTTTCTCGGGTGCTGTAGGCGGCGCATCCGAGATGGCGATTCAGGCGGAACGGCAGGGCGCCCGGGTGGAAATGGTGGCTGCGGTACATAGTCTGCGGGTGTTGATCGTGGTCGTCAGCCTGCCGTTTGCGTATCGATGGCTTGGTTTGCACGGCGTCGATGCCAGTCTGTTGAGTGTTGTTCCAGTCGATACGATGGGTTTGCTTGCCCTGGTATTGCTGACGGTTACTGGTGGGTTCGTTTTGCATGGTTTGCGGGTACCGAATGCCTGGATGCTCGGACCGTTGCTGGTGACCGTATTGCTGACTGCTGGTGAGCTAGAGTTGTCAGGTCTGCCAGCCTGGATTATTCAGGCCGGACAGGTGTTTATCGGGATGGCTTTAGGCAGCCGGTTCCGGCAGGAGTCGATGCGGCAATTGCGAAGCATGACCGGCCTGGTCATTGTCGGGTCCACCGGGTTAATCCTGTTGTCGGTTGGATTTGCCGGGGTACTGGCGATTGGTTCTGGCTTGTCGCTGGCCACAATGGTTTTGGCAACCTCTCCGGGTGGCATTGCCGAGATGAGCCTGACCGCCAAAATTCTGCAATTGGGCGTTCCGGTTGTGACGGTTTTTCACGTCACGCGTTTGGCTTTTATGGTGATGACGGTAGGCCCGGTTTTTCAGTGGCTAGCCCGGCGGAATCAGTGGACCGGCTCTTAGCCGCAACTATTCAAAGTGAGTAGAGATGACAACGAACGTGACTGACCAGGCGCAAGGATGGCTGCAGGAGCTTTTTGCTCCCTGGGTCCAGGCTTTGAATCTTCAGGTGGTGCTGGCTGACGGCGGTTGTGCACAATTGCGACTGCCGTTTTCGCCCGAGCTTTGTCGCCAGGGCGGGACCGTTTGTGGACAGGCCTTGGCATCAGCGGCAGATACCGCGATGGTCTTTGCGGTTAGTTCGCAAGTGGGCAATTTTGTGCCGATGACCACGGTGAATCTGAATATCAACTTCATGCGGGCGGCGGCGCAAACCGATGTTCTTATCACAGCCCGTGTCGTCAAACCGGGGCGCACGCTGATGTTCGGCAATATTGATATGACGGACGAGCAAGGAAAACTGTTGGCGCAGGCAACAACAAGTTATATGTTGTTGTGAGTGCTTACTTCTCTTGAAATCTTGCGATTGAAGTATTCTTCTCGACAGAGTCCCATCTAAAGCGCTGCGCGTGCATGGCGATCCAGACGCCTGGGCTGGCTTGTTGTGCCGTTGCGATTGCATAGCCGAGGTTGAATTGTGCATCCGAACCGTCGATTTCACAGGGCACCATGGCACCGGTAAAGACGATTGTTTTGTTCAGTTTGGCCGCTGCCACTGCGCGGGCGGAGTCGACCATCGTGTCAGTCCCATGAATGATCACCAACGCGGATTCTTCCGCTTTGGCACAGGCATCGGTTAGAGCGGTTCGTGCCAGTCCTGTCATTTCCAGACTGTCGAGCAACATGAGTTCAGTGACTGGAATAGCCACGTCTGGGCGTTTGAGCAGCTCAGGAATCTTGCTGTGGTCGAACCCGAGTTTTCCGGCAACCGGGTCGTAGTGTTTTTCGAAAGTTCCGCCGGTGGTGATAATTCTCAGGGTCATGGTTTGGGCGATGAAATTGTCATAGGGTCGACCCGGTAATCCAGGCGGGCGGTCTGTTCGATGCTTTGGCTCAGATCAAGGAAATCTATCGTGCTGACGACCAAACGCAAAACAGTAAAACTCCCGGGGCCGGTATAGTCCTGCCGTTGTCGGGTTGAAAGATTATCCCAGCACAAGGCGGCCAGGTCGGTTTGATTGTAAATACTCACTTCGCCTTTTGCTCTTACCTGACAGCGGGTTTGTTTGTCGTAGAACGCGATCATCGCGTTTGGGTTTGCCCGCAGGTCCGCGACCAGCGCGCCGGTGTCGTCGCTGTGTATCTGAAGCCAGTGCGCTGTTTCGCTGGCCGCTCGCAACACGACGGTTCGAACGTTCGGACTGGCCGGATCAGCGTGGTCTGTGGTGGCAAACATTGGCCAGTGTGCATCACTGCTGGGGTTTGATACCCCGTCAGAAATGAGTTGCCAGACGGTATCGCTTATTCGGTTCGCTGCTTTCGAGGTTGCGGCCATGGCTTTTATTGTAGGGGGTTGGATTGTTCGATTCGGTGGTCTTGGCGGGGGGCGGACATCGTTGTTGGTGGCAACTTGGCTGGTGGGATGCGGTGTCAGAGGTTGTGCCGCTTAAGCCATCTCAAATTGCCGGCGTGTCCGCCGGTGCGGCAACTGCCTGTTTGATTTACGCTAACAGTGCAAAGACGGCGTTGGATTATTACCGGGAGAAACTGCGGCCGGGTGCGAGAAACTTCTATCCCCGGAAGCTCTTTGTCCGAGGTGAAAGAGCAATGCCTCATGAACAAATCTATCGCGGGGCGCTGCAATATCTGCTTGGCGGGGAGGCGTTTGAACGTCTGCAGACGTCTGCGCCCGAGATCAGGATTATGTATGCGCGCCCACCTGGCTGGCTGCCAACTCCGGTTTCTGTTGGGGTTGGGCTTGCCGCTTACAACCTCGAGAAGTACTGGCGTCGGCCACTGCATCCGGTCTTTGGGAGACGACTGGGATTCAAGCCGGAGGTTGTGACGGTACAGTCATGCCAGACGGCGCAGGCATTAATCGATCTGATTATTGCGTCGAGCTCGACGCCACCGATGACTTCCATTCAAAAGATTGGGGGTCGGCCTGTCGTTGATGGGGGTCTTATCGACAACGTCCCGGTGCAGATATTGGACCGAGTTGATGTTGATAACAACATGAGCGCAGGGAAATCCAAGACTTTGGTGTTGGTTACGCGAAGATACGCGAACTTTGACCCGGTTTTCCAGCGCGAAGGGCGTGTTTATGTGCAACCGAGTAAACCGGTCGCTGCTAGTAGCTGGGATTACACGGCCCCGATCGCTTATCAGGAAACTTATGATCAGGGACGTCGGGATGCGGATTTGTTCTTGCAGTGGTACCGAAACCAATCTCAGGAGTCGATATGAGTCAGTCGAAGTTAGCGTGGATCACCGGAGGTGCGTCAGGGATTGGCCTGGCTTGCGCTCATTCGCTTGGGAAACTCGGTTATCGGGTCGCCTTGTCTTCGCGGTCATCCGAGAAAGTCTCGGCGGCGGTCGCCGAGCTTCAGGCGGCGGGGATTGAGGCTATTGCGTTACCGGCAGATGTGGGCGACGAAACATCAGTGAGTGAGGCGGCTCGTCAACTGATCGACCGCCATGGCGAAGTGGATGTGTTGTTAGCTTGTGCTGGTACCAATGTGCCTAATCGGTATTGGCGAAATATGACTGCTGGCGATTTCGCAAAGGTAACCGCAACAAATCTAAACGGGGTTGCCGGACCGGTCTGCTCCGTTTTGCCGGGAATGCGTAAGGCCGGCGGTGGCACGGTGATTGTCATTTCTTCATGGGCCGGATGGCGGTTTACCGCGTTCACCGGCGCTGCATACGGTGCGAGTAAACACGGACTGGCGCCGTTGGTTGAAAGTCTTAATGAACAAGAAGGTCAGCACGGGATCAGAGCGACGGTGATTTGCCCCGGCGAAGTGGCGACGCCGATATTGCGAAGCCGGCCGAGTCCACCGCCGGAATCCGATGTAGCGCAGATGCTGGTCCCCGAGGATATTGCGCAAGCCGTCGCTTATATTGTGTCGGCGCCGGCCCGGGTATGTTTCAACGAAATAGTGATTAGTCCGACAGTCAATCGCATTTACAGTGGCGCTGACGATTTAGCAGGCAGTCAGGGCTGAAGGTTTCTAGGTTGCTTCGGCCGGGACAGACTGGCTCATGATTGATTCCCAGTCTTCGGTCGTGACTGGCCAGTCATGGCGCCCGAGTGAATCAAGCTGCCGCAGAATTTCAGCCAGATACCAGGTTGGGGGTTGGCCCAACGCTTCGGGCTTGTCGCGCCACAGCAAGCGAATCGTATTCTCGGAAATGTCGAAACGATCAGCCAACACCTGGATTACGGTTCGATCCTGGCCAGAATCAACCGCGCGTTTTAAACGGTTTGCACAATCGACGTTTTTGAGCGTTTCTTCGCGAGCGCTCAGTCGCCTCAAGTCATAAGAGGGTGCTACCGGTTTAATTCCCTTTGCCAGGCGATCGTGTTCAAAACGCTCTTCGATTTCGGTCATCCCGGAGTAGAGGTCTTCGACGGTTTGTTCGGTAGGTTGCCATGTCTCAATCGTGAGCATTGATTCTGCGAAGTAGCTCGCAAACGAAGAGAGGTTGGCGAGAATGTGGCTGCGTGTGCCGGCATGTTGAGGTGACAATGCCAGCCAGTTATAACAACCCAGGTGATTGCCGACTCGGGCTTTGCTGAGTTTTGTCATTACCACTGGGTCGAGGCAATCCTCGATTTGTGCGGCGGCCCGCAGCTCGACAGCCTGCTCGCGCAAATCAATGGAGCGCAGAATCCGTCCGTAGAAGTGAACGTCAATGACTTTGTTCTTGAGAGCATCACGACATGCCGCGAGAAAATCAGGGTAACGAGCCGCCCGGTCAAATAGACTGTGGTTACTACCCGGTTCAAGGCGGTCTTGTGTATTCAGATGACGACCCCAGTCATCGCGTCGTTTATCCAGTACCGTGAGCATTTCGCGGGCCAGTCCGGCAAACAGAATATCAAGACCGGTATTCTGACTGAGCGATGAAGTTGAAAGATTGTTGGGGCCGGGTTGGAGCCGTTCGGACTCACTGTCACGTAACCAGTCGATCAGACAACGCAACATTTGATCGCTAAGCAATGACCGGAAGTCATAGACCAGGCCGTTGCGGTCGACGCCAATGAATTTCAGGTTCAAACCCCAGGCCCGGGTCAGTTGGGTGAAGACCGGATTACTGAGTAAGCTAAGCCGGGAGGCCAGTGGCAAGGTCAGCATGAACAATCGCCATTCGGACGATGGTTGCCGGAATACAATGACACGTGGGCTTGCGCAGTAGATTTTTGCCAGGTGAGCTAATTCGGGCCCGACGGTTCCGACGTCGGTTAATTCCTGGTCGAATGCTTGCCGATCGACCAGCATGGCTTCATGGGCTTGCATCAGGGTTTGCTTAGTTGGGGATCGCGCGGCGAATGGGCGCAGTAGTGATTGGCGCGCTGGCCGGGATTGGCGTGTTAGTCGGCACGCTTGGCCAGAATCAGAAGACTGGCGCCAACGGCAACGATTGCACTGGCTATCGCGGCGCGCATTGCGGAGCCACGCAGTAAAGCCTCTGTAATAAAAAGGCCGCCTGTCATCAGGACGAACCGCGCCGTAGTGGCGGTTCTTTGTGCGGGTGTGTGATCTTGCATTCCTTAACTCTACAGCAGAAGTCTGTTTGGGGGGAAGTGATTACACCTTACCGTTATGAGCCGCAGCAGTGTTGCAGCGTGTGTTTAGTCGGCTTCTGTTACTGACCAATGGTGGAGATGTCATTCCGTTCCGGGAGCGACGAGGGGTTTTGGTTCGAATATGGTTGAAAGAGCCGGTTCGAAGCAGGGCTCTTTCCGAATAACAATAACTCAGCCGTTACTTATTGCCAGAGCAGTTAACCCTTGTTCAATAAATTGTCTTCCTTTTATCTGGACCGCTGACCGCCATTGCGGATTGTCAGGCCGGAAGGCCTCCAGGAGTTCGGCTTTTACGGCGCGGGCTGCCGGGTCGAGCAGAACATCTTCCGGGCCATGTTGATGAAGCCAGTTGTCAGCACGCATGGCTCGCACGACACGATCGACTGGATAGGTGCCAAATTCGGGAAAAACCATGCCGAATTCGCAGTCAGGTGGCACTGCTCGAGACATGCCCAGATCAAGGATGCCGTGTAACGGGGACGATAGCGAATCGCCTGATGCGGCAGAGACGGTTTCCGGCCAGACCTGGCTAGCGGTTTTGAAGTTCTGATGGTCGGCTGGCAATCCGCTGATCATTTCACAGGCACCGAATTCGCCCAGGCCGGTATGAATATCGATCCAGAGAACCTGTTCAGCGCTGGCCAGATGTTCGCCAACCAGGCTCAGTAAATTGGTCACGCAAGGGTCGTGTTGTTGTCCGCCGAACTGCATGCCCTTGGGGTAATGGTATTGCCCTTCGGTGATCGCCTTTTGAGTTCTGGCCACGCCGTTGGTTTCCATGAAACGCTCGAGCTCGGCCCATCGTAGGGCTTCAGGTTCGGGGTTCAAGTCAGTCGGATTGAGGACATTAAACAACGCCTGGTAATCGGCCGAAACCTGATTGCTGTCGAAGCTGGTCATGAAGTTTCGATTGATGTCGATGTTGTTTGCGGAGACTCGACGAAGCCAGGCAAAACCGAATGGATTGTTGGCATGAATGATGATGATGGCGGTGTCGGCTGGCAGGCTCAATCCGGCAATTCTGTTCTCGAGGAAGTCGTGCTGGATGGCGCTGCCGGCAAACCCCTCTACTCCGTGGGTGCCACTCGAAATCACCAGGGCGCGGCGTGGCTTCCGGGCGCCGATTATCACGAAATCAGTGGCCAGGGTTTCCCCGTCCGGGCCGGGCTCCGGGATGGCGCGTGAGTCAATCAATACTGAGTGGGTCTTTGAAATACTATGGATTGACGTAAGTAAGCGCTCACGTGACTTTCGATACGAGCGTTCGAAGTGGTCGATTGCTGTGATGTTTTCTGCTGGCGCCGGCGGCGGATGACTCACGGGTGTCTGGCTCATGAATTGTTCTCTTGGTCGGTCTTTATTATTGGTCGGGAGGGCATTAGTCTGGCTCAAATTCGTCGGGTCCGCGTGTGTTTGAACCGCAGATCAAGACGCCGATTCGCTCGTCTGCTTCGGGCCGATAGACATTGCTGAGCAGGGCCGCCAGCGCGGCAGCGCCGCCGGGTTCAAGCAGCAGATTGAGGTTCGCCCAAGCGTATTGCTGAGCCTTTCGTATCTGCTCGTCGGTCACCAGCAGACTCGTTTCAATGTATCTTTTTGCCAACGGAAACATCAGTTCACCAACGCGTCGCGCACCAAGTGAATCTGCGGCCAGCCCGCCGACGGTGACGTCGGTGGGTTGGCCTGCTGCAAGGGCTTCATGCAGAGTTGGGCAGCCGACGCTTTCGACGGCAATCAGTTTGGTTTCGCCCTGGCACCAGGCGCTCATTCCACCAATCAGTCCGCCGCCTCCGACCGCTACCAGCATCGTATCCAGACCGCTCGATTGCGCCAGCCATTCCATCGCGACGGTGCCTTGTCCGTTCAGTGTTTCAACCTGGTCATAGGCGTGGCAACTCAGCGCGCCGGTGCTTTGAATAAACTCCTGACAGGCGGCAGCGGCATCGGCGTAGTGCTCGCCGACTACCGTCAGTCTTGCGCCAAGATTGCGCAGTTTGCTGCGCTTGGCCTCCGGGGTTACCCCGGGGACAAATATATGAGCCGGGTATTGCAATGACCGGGCGGCGGTAGCAACCGCGATGCCATGATTGCCTCCGGAAGCTGCGGCAACGCCGACTTGTTGGCTCTCTGGATTTGATAGCAGGCGGTTGAAGGCACCGCGAGCCTTGAACGTGCCGCTGATTTGCAACGCCTCAAGTTTCAGTTCGACCGGTTTGCCGTCTAGTTCGCATTGCATGACGGGCGTTTGTCGGACATAAGCGTTGATTCTATGTGCGGTCGCCGCGATGCTTTTGCGGTTGATGGTATCCATGAGTCAGGGTTTCACGGTCAGTGTCAGGTTTTTCAAAGGACCGGCCTGGCTCAGTTCGCTTCGCCATTGTTGGCCTGGGGCGAGTGGCTGGGCGTCCGTGAGGGTGCCAGTGGTAATAATGTCGCCCGGCTGAAGTTGCGCGCCCAGGTTATCGAGTTCTTTCGACAGATAGGCAAGTGCCTGTATTGGGCCATCCAGAACATTGCTGCCGACCCCTTCGTCTACCGGAGTCTTGCGACCGCTCCGGTACAGCTTCAGGGTCAATTGACTGAGTTGGGCCGCCAGAGTCGATGTTGTTTGGAATGTTTGCGGCGGGCATGGTTGTCCTACCAGGAGCGCACCGTGTAGCGCTTGTGCCGCCATCGATTGGGCGGCTGTGAATTGCCATACTGGATACACTGACTGGACGATTTCGAAACCGTGAGCAACCCAGCCGATTGAATCGCTGATGGCTTCAACTGTGTGGCTTGTCGGCGTTTGAGCGACACTGATAACAATTTCCGGTTCGAGACGTGGTTCGGTAAATCTGGCGACGGAAATCTCCGGGGTGGCGTCGTCAGCCAATAGCGTGAGTGTGCTGTCATAGACCGGCGCCCAGATCGGATGGCTGACTCCGTAACGCTCCCAGATGGTTCGGTTGGTAAACCCGATTTTGTATCCGACCGGTGTTTCACCCCTGTTTTTGCGGGCTTTGATGATCTCAGCTTGAATTTCTATCGCATCGGTCATCGTAAGCGAGGCAGGGACGAGCCCCGTTTCAACGCTTCGCGCCTGGTCATAGCATTTGAGCAACGTCTGGGCGATTGTGGACAAGGTCATGCGGGTTCCTTGACGGGGAAGGCGTCACTCAATGGCTGTGACTTTGTTTGCTGCGTAACAATGCGTGTTGTGTGATGCTTTGAATCTCTTCAACTAGCCCCGACAGGTGTAACATTTCCGGTTTTTCCGCGCATGGGTCTCATCAGGCGCAATAAACCACATGATCAAACCAGCCAGAAGGCGAATTTGATCTGTCTGTCCCAGTGTTAGGTGCTCTCTAATTCTACGCATTGCTTCAGGGTTAAGCGGTTATGCGACGCACAGGTAAAACCTGTCGCTGGCGCAATAAGCCACTCTGTTTGCAAGCAGCCTGATTGCTCAGGCAAAAGTCGCCGCTCCCCGATTCGGGATAGCGGTGAAGTGACGCTTTTCTATTAAGGAGATTTTCCGATGAACCAAGCTACCGCATCGGCACCCGTCTCGGCGCCCGACTATGTCAAACATCCACGGTTGATTCAGTGGGTGGCTGAAATTGCGGCCCTGACCAAACCTGAGCGGATTGTCTGGGCTGATGGCAGTCAGGAAGAATATGATCGACTCTGTGCAGAGATGGTCGCCGGCGGAACCCTCCGCAAGCTCAACGAAGCCAAGCGCCCCAATTCCTATCTGGCATGGTCAGATCCTACGGATGTTGCCCGGGTTGAAGACCGGACGTTTATCTGTAGTGAAGAAAAGGCTGACGCCGGTCCGACCAATAACTGGATGGACCCGGCAGAAATGCGCGGCACACTGAACGGCTTGTTTGATGGTTGTATGCGCGGTCGGACGATGTACGTCATTCCTTTCTCAATGGGTCCGCTTGGTTCGCCTATCGCTCAGATCGGCGTGGAGTTGTCTGATTCAGCCTATGTTGTTGCGAATATGCGGATGATGACGCGCATGGGCAAAGCGGTTTTCGACGTGCTCGGGCCTGATGATGATTTCGTCCCCTGCGTTCACACCGTCGGTATGCCGTTGATCGGAGCTGATGGCAGTAAGATCGACGACGTTAGCTGGCCTTGTAATAAGACCAAATACATCGTTCATTACCCGCAGACTCGTGAGATCTGGTCGTTTGGTTCGGGGTACGGGGGCAACGCTTTGCTCGGCAAGAAGTGTTTTGCGCTGCGTATTGCCTCGACAATGGGTCGTCGCGAAGCGCAGACTGATGGTGTGGGCTGGCTGGCCGAACATATGCTGATTCTTGGCGTGACTTCACCTGAAGGTCGCAAGTACCACGTTGCCGCTGCTTTTCCGTCTGCCTGCGGCAAGACCAATTTTGCGATGCTGATTCCACCCGAGTCTTATAAGGGCTGGAAGGTCACGACGATTGGTGACGATATCGCCTGGATTAAGCCCCGCAAAGATGAAGCTACCGGCGAGACCCGCCTGTTTGCGATCAACCCGGAGGCAGGTTATTTCGGCGTGGCGCCAGGCACTAACGAGAAAACCAATTTCAATTGCATGGCGTCGTTGAAGTCCGACGCAATCTTCACCAATGTCGCCTTGACGGACGATGGCGATGTCTGGTGGGAAGGAATGGGCGATGCGCCTGCCCACTGCAAGGACTGGCAGGGCCGTGACTGGACGCCGGAAATTGGCCAGCAGGAAAAACGCAAAGCCGCTCACCCGAACGCCAGGTTCACCGTTTCGGCTGTTCAGAATCCGGTGATTGACGAAGACTGGGATAACCCCGCTGGTGTGGCGATCGATGCATTCATCTTCGGCGGTCGCCGGTCAACGACGGTGCCGCTGGTCACTGAATCCCGTTCCTGGGAAGAGGGTGTTTACATGGCGGCGACGATGGGATCCGAAACGACCGCCGCGGCGGCTGGCGCACAAGGTATCGTGCGGCGCGACCCGTTTGCGATGTTACCGTTCTGTGGCTACAACATGGCCGAGTATTTTGGTCACTGGCTCACGCTGGGTAAGAATCTGGAAGCCGCAAAGGCAAATCTGCCAAAAATCTTCTGCGTCAATTGGTTTCGTACTGACGAGAACGGCAAGTTTGTGTGGCCCGGGTTTGGCGAAAATATGCGGGTATTGAAATGGATGCTTGACCGCATAGAGGGTTCTGCCGGCGGCCAGGAGCATGTGTTTGGCACGACCCCGGCGTTCGAAGATCTGAACTGGAACGGGCTTGATTTTTCGACTGCTCAGTTCGAGCAAATTACGTCGATCGAGAAAGCGGCGTGGGTTGAGGAGCTGGCTTTGCACAGTGAACTGTTCGAGCAGTTAAAGGATCGATTGCCGGCCGAGTTGCTGGGCGTGCAGGAGGATCTTCGCAAACGGCTTGCTGCCTGAGTCAGGTGTTGTAGCGGTCAAAAGGGCGAGCCTGTTTCAGGCCGCCCTTTGTTTTTGACCTGAATGGTAAGTGAGCACACACTTTAAATTTTTGATTCAATCAGTTTATCCGCCATTCGAAGGGCGGCCAGGAAACTGGCAGGGTCTGCAATTCCCTTGCCGGCGATATCGAAGGCTGTGCCATGATCAGGGCTGGTTCGGATGAAAGGTAATCCGAGCGTGATGTTGACTCCTTGTTCAACCCCGAGATACTTCACCGGGATGAGCCCCTGGTCGTGGTACATCGCGATGACTGCATCAAATCGTTCCTGGCCCCGTGCCTGCATGAAGACAGTGTCCGGAGGGAATGGGCCAAAAGCGGCTATGCCTTCGGCTTGAGCTGACTCTATGGCGGGCGCAATAATCTGGTGCTCCTCGCTACCGAGTAATCCGCCTTCGCCCGCATGCGGGTTGAGTCCGGCTACCGCCAACTGTGGCGCCCGGCCCAGCCACCGCCCGAGTGAGCTGGCGGCAATGCGCAGCGTCTGAAGAATGAGTTGTGTGTTTAAGCTTGCGATCGCCTGGGCCAGTGGCTGGTGCACGGTCACAAGAACGACGCGTAATTCGTCATTGGCCAGCATCATCCGCACGTCGCAATTCCCACCCAATTCGGCCAGTAGTTCGGTATGGCCGGGGTAATGATGCCCCGCCAGATTCAAGGCGTGTTTGGATACGGGCGCGGTCACAATGGCGCTGGCATCGCCGCTTAGAACCGACTGGGTGGCAGAGATAATGGCCTGGTAGGCTTGTTCTCCAGATGAGGCATTCTGCAACCCCGTTTTTATTGGGTATTCTGGTAAGTAACTGCTTACTTCAAATCTCAATGGCGGTGGGAGTTCTAATCGCCTCGCGAGCTGTTCAAAGAGTGCAGGATCGCCATGGACAACACATCGCCTGGCCAGAGCATTGTCCGAAGCCAATCCTTTGATAATGATTTCGGGGCCAATTCCCGCTGGATCGCCCTGGGAGATGGCGAGGGTCTTGTCTGAAGGAGAGTTCATTGGCTGGCCGCAATTAGCATGTAAGTTGTCCGCGATTAAGGCCGCGGGGCAAGACAGTCTGTAACAATAGCGGGCTTAGTGATCAAATCGCATTTTTACCTGGAGAGACCAATATGGGCAGTACCGATAAGAATCTTTTGCAGCAGACCCGGGTTGGTCACTGGATAGATGGTGCGGCCGTCAGCCCAAAGTCCGATGATCGTATGATGCCGGTTTATGACCCTTCTTTGGGGGAGGCTGTTCGAGAAGTATCGCTGGCTGATGTCGGTCTGGTGGATTCGGTTGTCGAATCTTCGGCGGCCGCTTTCCCAGCCTGGTCAGCCACGCCGCCATTGCGGCGCGCCCGGGTAATGTTCAAGTTCAAGGCATTGCTTGAGGAGCATGCAGACCAGTTGGCTGAAATCATCAGCCGGGAGCATGGCAAGGTTTTTTCCGATGCCCATGGCGAGGTGACGCGCGGACTTGAGGTGGTGGAATTTGCCTGCGGTATTCCGCAACTGCTTAAGGGCGAATATAGCGAACAGGTTGGTAGCGGCATTGATATGTATTCGGTCCGGCAGCCGCTGGGCGTTTGCGTTGGGATTACGCCTTTTAATTTTCCGGCCATGGTGCCGATGTGGATGTTCCCGGTCGCACTGGCCTGCGGCAACACTTTTATTCTCAAGCCTTCAGAGCGTGATCCGTCAGCATCATTGCTGATGGCGGACTTGTTGGCGCAGGCCGGTTTGCCGGCTGGCGTGTTCAATGTGGTTCAGGGAGATAAGACGGCGGTTGATGCTTTGCTGAATCATCCGAAGGTTGGCGCGGTTAGCTTTGTGGGGTCTACGCCGATTGCCCGCTATGTCCATGAGACTGCTACCAGAAATGGCAAGCGGGTACAGGCACTGGGGGGAGCGAAAAACCATATGGTCGTCATGCCGGATGCCGATCTCGAACAGGCGACCGATGCGTTGATTGGTGCCGCTTATGGCTCTGCAGGCGAGCGCTGCATGGCAATTTCAGTGGCTGTTGCAGTCGGCTCGGCAGCCGATGCGCTGGTTGCCCGGCTGAAAGAGAAAGTCCCGGCAATCAAGATGGCCCCAGGTATGACTGATGGCGCTGAAATGGGGCCTTTGGTCACTGGCGCCCACCTTGAGAAAGTTCGTGGCTATGTTGATACCGGCGTTTCAGAGGGCGCGGAACTGGTGGTGGACGGCCGCAGTGTTCAGGTGGCCGGAAGTGAGAAGGGCTTTTTCCTGGGCGGTTGTCTGTTTGACCGGGTAACGCCTGAGATGCGGATTTACAAGGAGGAGATTTTCGGCCCGGTCTTGTCGATCGTGCGCGCAGAATCTTTTGATGAGGCCGTCAGACTGGTCAACGATCATGAATTCGGTAACGGCGCTGCGATCTTTACCCGTGATGGCGATGCAGCGCGCGAATTCGCCCATCAGGTTCAGATCGGGATGGTTGGCGTTAACGTGCCAATTCCGGTGCCGATGGCGTTTCATTCTTTTGGCGGCTGGAAAGCATCTTTGTTTGGAGACCATCACATTCATGGCCCAGAGGGGGTTCGTTTCTATACCCGCTACAAGGCGGTGACACAGCGCTGGCCGACGGGTATTCGATCCGGAGCCGAATTTGTCATGCCCACTATGAAGTAATCAACCCGATTCACTCCCCGGAGACTCTTTCATGACCTTGCAACTGAAAAAAGCAACCTTGCTTCGACAAGACGGATATATCAACGGTAATTGGGAGAAGGCCGCTGGCGATGCGCGATTTCCTGTCACCAATCCGGCCACTGGAGAAACGATTGCCCAGGTTGCGGATATGGGCCGTGCCCAGACTGAAGCCGCTATCGACGCGGCGTCGGCGGCGTTGCCAGCTTGGCGCCGCAGGACTGCGAAAGAGCGGGCGGTCATCCTGCGCCGCTGGTATGAGTTGATGATTGAGAATGCCGATGATCTGGCATTGTTGATGACTACCGAACAAGGCAAGCCTCTGGCCGAGGCGCGCGGGGAGGTGGTGTATGGCGCTTCATTTGCGGAATGGTTTGCGGAGGAAGGCAAGCGTGCCTACGGGGATGTCATTCCGACCCACGCGCCCGACCGTCGGATTATTGTCACCAAAGAGCCGATCGGAGTCTGCGCGGCAATCACGCCGTGGAACTTCCCGATTGCGATGATCACCCGCAAGCTGGCTCCGGCATTCGCAGCGGGTTGTACTGCGGTTTGCAAACCGGCTGAATCGACGCCGTTGTCTGCACTGGCGTTAGCCGTGCTGGCAGAGGAGGCCGGCTTCCCCCCAGGCGTCTTTAATATCGTGACCGGCGATATCGGACAGGCGCCTGAGATCGGTCTGGCCTTGTGTGAAAGTCCGATTGTTCGCAAAGTATCGTTTACCGGCTCCACTGAAGTGGGTCGGATTCTGCTTCGTCAGAGCGCCGATACGGTTAAGAAGTTGTCGCTGGAGCTGGGTGGCAACGCGCCGTTTATTGTGTTTGATGACGCCGATATTGATGCGGCCGTGGAAGGGGCGATTGTCTCCAAGTACCGAAATGCGGGGCAGACCTGTGTTTGTGCAAATCGCTTTTACGTACAAGACGGGGTGTATGACGAATTTGCCAGCAAGCTCGCCGCGAAGGTTCGTGAGTTCAAGGTCGGGGCGGGGACAGAGGAGGGTGTAGTCATCGGTCCACTGATCGAGCCGGCTGCAATAGAGAAAGTGAGTACTCACATTAATAATGCTATCGAGCATGGCGCGAAGCTCCAGGTTGGTGGTAAACCGCATGCTTTGGGTGGGCTGTACTTTGAACCAACCGTTCTGACTGAAGTCACACAAGAGATGAAGGTGGCCACTGAAGAGACCTTCGGGCCGGTTGCGCCGTTGTTCCGGTTCAAGACTGAGGAAGAAGCGGTAGCGATGGCGAATGCGACAGAATTCGGTCTTGCGGCTTACTTCTATGCGCGTGATGTTGGCCGGATTTTCAGGGTGGCTGAGCAGATCGAGTCTGGCATGGTCTGCGTGAACAGTGGTCTTCTTTCGACTGAAATTGCGCCGTTTGGTGGCGTCAAGCAATCGGGCCTGGGCAGGGAGGGGTCCCGATACGGAATCGACGATTACCTGGAAATCAAGTATCTCTGCCTTGCCGGGATTTGATCTCAAACTGATTCAGATCTGGAGCGCTAGCATTGCAGACCTATGACTTCATTGTGATTGGGGCGGGTACCGCAGGGTGTCTGCTGGCTAATCGTTTATCAGCTAACCCGCAGCATCGGGTGCTGCTGATCGAGGCCGGCGGGCGCGACAATTATCACTGGGTGCAGATTCCGGTGGGCTATCTGTACTGTATTGGTAATCCCCGAACTGACTGGTTGTTTGAGACGCAGGCCGAACCCGGTTTAAACGGCAGGCAGATCAAATACCCTCGGGGCCGGGTTTGGGGCGGCTGTTCTTCGATTAACGGCATGATCTACATGCGGGGCCAGCATACCGACTATGCTGAGTGGGGAAAGTCTGTCCAGGGTTGGGGGTGGGACGAAGTGATCCCTTACTTCAAGAAGCACGAAGACTATCATCGCCTTGATGACGGCACGGTGGATGAGCTACACGGCCACGGCGGCGAATGGCGGATTGAGCAGCAACGCCTCAATTGGAAAATCCTTGATGCGTTTCGGGCGGCCTGTGGGGAGCAGGGTATTCCGCCAGTCGAAGATTTCAACCGGGGCGATAATTTCGGGGCCGGCTATTTCGAAGTGAATCAGCGTAAAGGGATTCGCTGGAATACGGCGAACGGTTTTTTGAAACCTATTCTGAACCGACCTAATCTTACGGTTCTTAGTGGCGCGCATGTGGCCAGACTACTGCCTGATCCAGAGAACCGTGTGTGTTTTGATCGGGTGGAATATTCACTGGCGGATCCAAAAAATTCAAGGTCACAGGCGACTGCTGCGCCGGTTCTCGTTCGTGCTGCGCGCGAGGTTGTTTTGTCTGCGGGCGCGATTGGCTCGGTCCAGATTCTGGAGCGCTCGGGGATTGGCTGCCCTGAGGTATTGTCCGCAGCCGGTGTTAAACCGACGATCAAGCTAGCTGGTGTTGGTGGCAATCTTCAAGACCATTTGCAGTTACGAACTGTCTGGAAAGTAGAGGGCGTCAAGACACTGAACCAACAGGCAAATAGCTGGATTGGTAAGGCCCAGATGGGGCTTGAATATTTGCTGCGTCGTACAGGGCCACTAACAATGGCGCCAAGTCAGCTCGGTGTATTCGCGAAATCTCGCCCCGAGAAAGCAATGCCAGACCTGGAATATCACGTTCAGCCGTTGTCGCTGGACCGGTTCGGTGAACCTCTCCATCGCTTTCCGGCATTTACAGCTTCCATCTGCAATCTCAGGCCTGAATCTCGCGGTTCGGTGCATATAACTTCCCCAGACCCGTTCTCTAAGCCAGCGATTCAGCCTAACTATTTGTCTACAGCCGCTGACCGCGAGACAGCGGTTGACGCTATTCGCCTGACCAGAAAAATTGCGCAAAGTCCGGCCCTGGCATCGTATCGCCCGACTGAATACTTGCCCGGCGCTGCGATTGAAAGCGATCAGGAGTTAGCTGCCGAGGCAGGGAATATCGGCACAACTATATTTCACCCTGTGGGAACCTGCAAAATGGGTGATTCCTCTGATTCGTCTTCCGTCGTCGATTCCCAACTCAGAGTACACCGGATTCGAAAGCTTCGAATCGCGGATGCGTCAATTATGCCTACGATAACTTCGGGAAACACGAATTCACCGACCTTGATGATTGCTGAACGCGCAGCAGAGTGGATTTTGAAGGATTCGGGCCTGAAATAGGTCTTGCTTTTGCGCTTAGCGCTCGCTTCGTCTGTGAAAAGCGTTACTGATTGCGCTGTTCAGCATGTCATACGCCGCCTCGCGACTTACCCATTGGTGGAATTTCAGGATCTCTCAGCTTTCAGGCAGATTTTCGCGTGATGATCTGCTTGAATGAGTGCGGTTATTGTTAATCTGACTTTGTTTCTCGTACTGACTTCTAGACGATTCGGCATTCCGATGCTTTTCGTTTGAGATGTTCTCGCCGGTTGTCTGGATTAGCTATTCGGGTGGTTTCTGTACCTTCCCATCGATTCCTTCCTGACGAAGATCGTATTTCCGGAGTTATTGCACTTTTCGGACGGGATTTATGGTCCGAAGCGCAGTGTTTCACGTGAAACATTCCCAGATTCGACCGAATCACTTGCATGATCTCTTACTGAATCCAAGGGCGAATCCGAGACGCACTGTGTATTGTCTCTCATGACCCAGGCAGTACTTAGACCCGTTTGTGTAAGCCAAATCCGGTGCGGCGGTACTATTCCGAATGTTTCCCAGGCTATCGGGCGTGAAGGCGCTAAGCTCAACTGAGTATCACCAGGAATAGTAGGACCAGTGTCAGACATGCACTTAGACTCTCACATTCCTGCATAAAACAAGTCCTAAACTGGTTGTTCCACGTGAAACCTGAGTTTATGTGGATTCTCTGCACGGGAATTCGAACTATCCGAGAGGGACATGAGAACATTTCAGCGAGCCATCCAATAGAGCGCTTAATGACGCCCCGCAGCTACCTAGTAGGCTGCGGATTTGTCCGGAAATGTCCCTACTGATCACCCGCAGCATGCTTTCTAGACCGGAAATAGTCCGAAATCTTGGCTATTTCTGACTACCAGGACTGGATATATGAATTAACTCGAGGCCTGGGTACCGATTCTCTATACCAAGCAGTCAGGGCATCGCTATTTATAGGTCTACGTGCACTGGTTTTGCATTGAATCTACTCTATAGAGCCTAAACGGTCGCAATTTTGAGTGTTTCCATACCCATGGCGCTCAATTCCAGCTTTAAAGGTCACGACTAGCGGTTGAGAATGCGCTGTTCCACGTGAAACAACTCGTGATTGGACATGTAAGCCGTGATTCTCACTAGTATTCAGGCCCAGGCCACAGAATAGTTGGGCGAATGTGGCTCTCAAGAATCTTTCAGGTGGTAAGCCAGGTCTCCTACCACCAGATTCCTGTATCTCGTTCCAAATGGGCAGATTATGCATCTTGCGGGTAGCCTATAGCGGTTGATCTTGCTCTTACTAGTTAAATTCCCACTACCTAATTCGCTATTTTGGTACTCATATCGTACAAATAGCTCGAATAGGGTTTGATTTGGACGGGAAACGAGTATGTTTCACGTGAAACACTGGATTCGATCGAGTATGAGGCGCAGGCTCCATATAGGGCTCAACAGATTGCGACAGAAAGCTATAAATCAGCTTCAAATACATAAGGCCGGTGTCTGTATCGCCGCGGGCTATGCAAATAGTCTCTTTCTCAGTCTTAACAAGCTTTCCAGGACTGTTTTCCACAGCAAGTAAGCGCTGTGCCAGGTCTGGAAGCAGCCTGCTATTTCATAGAAAAGGAATGCTGAGTCGATCCTCTGCGAACGATGAATAGTGCATCTGTTCGCAGACAATATGCCGGGCCGTGTATAGATCTCCGTGTAGGCGGTACATAGATAGGCGTGGAATAGGATTGGCCCATGGAATGATGTATTGGACAGAGAATCGACTGAAGCGAATCGGGCCAAATCACGTAAAAATTCGACTGTTTCACGTGAAACAATCAAAAATAGCTCCAAAACAAGCCGTTGCATCAACAATTATTAGCAGCTAAGCCCTATAATTAACAGCGACCGAACGACCAAAGCACACTGCCTAGCGAGTTCTAACATGGTCAACCGCCCCGTCGTCATTCCCTTTTCTGGCGCATCTAATCAAGTGAATTTCCCCGAGAGTTTCGACGTAATCGTCGTCGGTGGTGGCCATGCGGGCAGTGAAGCCGCAGCAGCAGCCGCCAGAGCCGGTAGTAAAACTTTGCTCCTCACCCATAGCCTCGAGACTCTGGGTCAGATGTCATGTAATCCCTCTATCGGAGGGATCGGAAAAGGCCATCTGGTCAAAGAGATTGATGCTCTAGGCGGTTTGATGGCTTCCGCGACCGATGAGGCGGGCATTCAGTTCCGCACGCTTAATAGCAGCAAAGGACCAGCAGTCAGGGCTACAAGAGCGCAGGCTGATCGAGTGCTCTATCGGCAGGCGATAAGAGGCCGCTTGGAGAATCAGTCGAATTTATGGCTCTTTCAGCAGGCCGTAGATGATTTACTGCTAGAAAGCACGGGCCAGACTGATCGGGTTACGGGGGTCAAGACCACAATAGGACTGATTTTCCGCGCTAAAACGGTGGTTTTGACAGCCGGCACATTCTTGAACGGCAAAATACATGTTGGCTTAGAGAATCATGTGGCTGGTCGAGCGGGCGATCCTGCTTCCGTCACCTTAGCTCAACGACTGAAAGAAATTGCTCTTCCCCAGGCGCGTCTCAAAACAGGGACGCCGCCAAGAATTGACGGCAGAAGTATTAACTTTTTACAATGCGAAATACAAAGAGGAGATTTGGACCCGGTTCCTGTTTTCTCTTTCCTGGGTCGTCGCGAAGAACATCCAGCTCAGCGCCCCTGCTGGATTACTCATACAAGCGAACAAACTCACCAGATCATTCGTGCCGGCCTGGACCGCTCCCCGCTTTTCACTGGTGTGATCGAAGGAATCGGCCCTCGGTATTGCCCCTCGATAGAGGACAAAGTAGAGCGCTTTGCCCATAAGAATTCTCATCAGATATTCCTGGAACCCGAGGGTCTGGATACTCACGAATACTACCCAAACGGAATATCCACCAGCTTGCCGTTCGACGTCCAGATCGATCTGGTCCGCAGCATTCCAGGTCTGCAGAATGCTCACATTTTGCGCCCCGGCTACGCGATCGAGTACGACTACTTTGACCCAAGACAGCTCAAAAATTCACTCGAATCGCAGGCAATATCCGGTCTGTTTCTGGCCGGTCAGATCAATGGAACAACCGGGTACGAAGAGGCAGGAGCCCAGGGTCTTGTTGCGGGTTTGAACGCTCATCGTTGGGTCAACGACCTGGAAGCCTGGGTGCCGAAACGCCACGAAGGATATATGGGCGTTCTGATTGATGACCTAATTTCGAAGGGCGTTTCTGAGCCGTATCGCATGTTTACCAGCCGGGCCGAATACCGGCTAAGCCTGAGAGAAGACAACGCCGATCGTCGACTCACCCCGGCTGGCCGAGAGTTAGGCCTGGTCGATGATCAGCGCTGGAGCTTCTTTGAAAGCAAACTCAAATGCATAGAAGCGGAGCAGCAACGACTGAACACCCGGTATCTTGGAGGCAAGAACCGACCCGCAGCGTTGAACGGAGAGATGTTAGTACGTGAGTACTCACTTCGTAATTTACTCTCACGCCCTGGGGCTGGTTATGAAGCAGTCGTGAATCTACACGGAGATATGCCGCACACCGACCTGACCACCGGAACCGCCCGGTTCGGCGGGCCATGGCGTGAACAGGTTATTGAGCAACTGGAAACAGATGCCAGGTACGAAGGCTATATTGCGCGGCAGAAATCCGAGGTCGCGCGGCAGGCGGCTAGCGAAGAACTCAGCCTGCCCGAAGGTCTCGACTACAGCGGAGTCAGTGGCTTATCCACGGAGGTTCGCCAACGATTGAGCGAGGTGCGGCCTGCAACTCTCGGTCAGGCTGGCCGCATTCCGGGCGTCACGCCAGCCGCCTTAACACTCTTGCTTGTGCATCTGCGCAAACACGAACTTCCTGTGAAACCGTCTGGAAGCAAACATGCAGGTTGATCCGATCATTCCGTCTCCATGGAATAGAAGTGAGCAATCACTTACTGCTGACGAACGAGATACTGGTTTCGCCGATCAAGCGGTTGATCTGCGAGCTCATCTGGAGTCGGGACTGGACGCACTCAGCCTGACCCTGGGGGGCCGACAGATCGATCATCTGTTGGCTTACCTTGGCCAGATGCTCCGCTGGAATAAAACCTACAATCTGACTGCCATTCGCCAGCCGTCTGAAATGGTGGTTATGCATCTACTGGATTCACTTTCCGTTCTACCTATCGTGAATCGGCACATGCTCAATCAGCGGCATTTGCATCTGGTCGATGTCGGAACCGGTGCCGGCTTACCTGGCATTCCCCTGAAGCTTGCCCGACCTGACTTGCGCCTGACCCTGATTGAAACCAACGGGAAGAAAGCGGCCTTCCTCAGACACATTCAGGCGAATCTTGGCCTGGCCGACACTGAGGTCTGTCAGGCACGGGTTGAGAGTCTCAGCCTCGACACGCTTGCCAATGGTTCTATTGATGTCCTGACTTGCCGGGCATTCCGTGCCATGAAGGACTTGCTCGATCTGGTTGCCCCGCTGATTGGTCCGGATACAACCGTGATAGCCATGAAGGGGCCCGCGGCCGAGCAAGAGCTGGCGATGTTAAAGCAGTCATTTGAACAACAATCAACAAACCAGAATATCCGGAAAATCCAGAAGAGCCATGGGCTGACGCTTGAGCCACTGAAGGTGCCTGGACTCGACGCGGAGCGTGCGGCAGTGGTTATGGCGCCGTATTCCAAAACCGGGATGCTGGAAACTATAACTAACCAGGAGTGACTCAATTGGCGAAAATCTTCGTCGTGGCAAATCAGAAAGGAGGCGTGGGCAAGACCACCACCACAGTCAATCTTGCGGCAGCGATGCACAAGCTTGGCAAACGGGCGCTTCTGGTTGATCTTGATCCACAAGGCAATGCAACGATGGGCAGCGGCATCAACAAGCGCTCGCTGGAAACATCCGTCTATCAGATACTGATTGGTCAGAGCACCGTCAGCAAGGCACGAAGAAAATCTGAAGCTGGCTACGATGTTCTGCCGGCCAACCGCGAGTTGGCTGGTGCGGAGGTCGAGTTGGTCAACATGGAAAACCGCGAGTCGCAACTGAAGCAGGCGCTTGCAGTGGTCGATGATGAATACGACTTTGTCCTGATTGACTGTCCGCCGTCGCTGTCGCTATTGACATTGAACGGATTCTGCGCCGCGCACGGTGTGATCATTCCGATGCAATGCGAGTACTTCGCGTTGGAAGGCCTGGCAGATCTGGTCAATACGATCAAGCGGGTTCATGCCAGCTTCAATACCAATCTGCGGGTGATCGGTTTGCTTCGGGTGATGTTCGACCCGCGAGTCACATTGGCCAACCAGGTTTCCGCGCAACTATCCCAGCATTTCGGGGACAAGGTCTTCCGAACGGTTATTCCCAGGAATGTCCGTCTGGCGGAAGCGCCAAGTTATGGCAAACCAGGTGTGACCTTTGATCCGAACAGCAAAGGCGCTCGCGCTTATGTTGCGTTCGGTGCCGAACTGATTGAACGATTGGGGGCAAATAACAATGAGCAAAGCTAAAGGGCTCGGCCTTGGCCTTGATGCGCTGTTGGGTGATAACGATTCAGCCGCTGCTGCCGTTAATGCACTGGATCTGGAGCAACCCGCTCCTGACTTGACCCGGCCCGAAGTAAAAGGGCCGCCTCAAACCGCGCCGATGGAAGACATTCAGGCGGGAAAATACCAGCCACGCCAGACATTTGGTGATGACGCAATTGACCAACTGGCGCAATCAATCAAGCAACATGGCCTGATTCAGCCGATCGTCGTCCGCGAAATTAATAAGGGTGGCAAACGGCCCAAGTACGAGATCATTGCGGGTGAAAGGCGCTTTCGAGCGTCGCAACAGGCCGGCCTCAGTGATATTCCGGTCATTATTCGAGAAAGTAGCGACGAACAGACGCTAGCCCTGGCCCTGATAGAAAACATCCAGAGGCAGGATCTCAATGCGATTGAAGAAGCGCGGGCAATTGCTCGATTGCTGGAAGAGTTCAAATACTCACACGACCAGGCCGCCCAGGCGATAGGGCGTTCGCGAAGCGCCACCAGCAATCTGCTGCGTCTGCTGAACCTGAGTGACCTGGTGCAGCAGTTTGTGGTTGAAGGCAAGATAGACATGGGCCATGCCCGCGCCTTGCTTGCGCTCAGCGGTGCCGACCAGATTGTCGTGGCACAGAAGGTCATTGATGACGGCCTGTCTGTCAGAGATACCGAGGCTATTGTCTCCGCCAAGCTAAGCGGCCCTGATACTTCCGCTGGCAAATCAAAGGTTGTCGGCAAAAGCATCGCGCTTGATCGCGATATTGAGCGATTGCAGTTTCATCTGGCTGATACGCTCGCGACTAAAGTGCAGATCAAGCCTGGACCGAAGGGTAACGGTAAGCTGATTATCGAGTATTCAGACGCTGAAAATTTCGAAGGGCTGCTCAAACGCCTGAATCTGACGAGCGAAAACTGACTGCCAAGTCGGCATGCTCAGACTCCCTCCGGGCGTTTCAAATAGGTCATTCGGTCGACTGCCTGGACACTAAACTCAAGCTTGCGGCCATTGCGTGAGACTGTCAGCGTAATGGCGTCGCCCGCGCTGCCGGCTTGCCACAAATGGCGGTAGAAACTCGGTTGATCTCGGACTTCCTGGCTGGCTACCTGCAGGATTTGATCACCCGGTTCCACCCCGGCCGAATCGGCCGGTCCGTCCGGCGAAACCCGAACAGCAACCAGGTTGTTGTCGACCATTTCAGTTGACAATCCGAGCCAGGGCTGCGGTGGTCCGCGGCGCTTGCCGGTGGACTTCAAGTCAGCCAGAATGGGCTTGAGCAAGTCGATTGGAACAAACATGTTCCCGGCAATTCCAGGCTGGCTTTCTGAGACAGTATCAACCATCAGTGAGCCAATGCCGACCAGCTCCCCGCGCTTGTTGGTCAGTGCGGAACCGCTCCAGTTCTCGACTGGCGGGAACGTGTAAATGGCCTTATCGAGCATGTATTCCCAGCTCCCCGTGAACTGACGTCGACTTACGACAACGACTTCGGTTGGCTCGTCATCACCGGCTCCCATCGAGAGTAGGTACTCACTTTCAGCGATGTTGGCTGAGTCACCAAAGCGGATCGATATGCCGTCCAGAGGCAACGCGGAGCGGATCAGTCCGAGGCCGCTGGCATGGTCATAGGCTGCCACACTGGCTGGAAATACTCTTCCGCTCGCGCCCGCCAGATCGACCTCGTCTGCCTCCAAAAGCAGGTAGCCGATAGTCAAGACGGTGTACTGATCGAGCATGACGCCGGAGCCGCTACGAGTGTCACCCAGATAGGCCACGGTCCGGCCATTCGGTACGACTGCACTCTCGACTTGAAACAGGCTCCGGCTCAGCAAATCGGCCGTCGCCGGCAGGACATCCGCCGCGTTTGCGGTGGACGCGAATCCGGGCGTTAAGAGAGCAGCCAGGAGAATCAGCAGACCAGCTTTGAGCCGGGATACCCACAAACGGAAATCTTTGACTTCGCTCAATTGAGCCTCCTCGAATAGACCTGCAGAGCCGCTGCAAAGCCGGCGGAATGATCTCTCGCTGCGCCCTGACAGGCTGACCGACAGGAGCACTCCTTGCACAATAACGCCGGATTCGGTTTGCCTCCGGGATACCCACAATCTTTAAATCTGCTCGATTTGGGTTTGACCAGAACCTCAATGCGAACTAAAATCCCGAGTCTTTGTTGCGCTGCACTCAATTGAATGAGAGCGAGGGCTGAGCAATAAAGATTAAGCAAGTAACGAGATTAAGCAAGTAACGAAGCAAGACCGAAGGAAGAGCGGCGCAAAGCTGATGATGCACCGATTTTGCGGTTTGTGGTTCTGCAAGTGGCATTGATGGATTTGTGACCTGAGCTTGAATCGTCAAGCGGGGTTTGGGCGCATGTGGGCTTTTGAGCACATGCGGGCTTCAGGGCTTTAGTTGAGGAGCTGTTGCGGTGAGGCTCGCGGTTGTACTCCAGTTTGTGGCGACTGCCTGTTTCGCTCTGATTGCCCTGGCGTTTGCCGGGGCTACAGCGGGTTTATCGGGCTTATTGGGCGGTCTCTGCGCAACGATCCCGAATGCAGTATTTGCGGCACGGCTGGCATTAAACAAGGGTCGCTCTGCTGAGTCTTATCCGGTGGTGTTCTTCCTGGGGGAGTTCATCAAAGTTGGTTTGATCATCTCTTTGTTTGGCGCGGTCATCGCCTGGGACGGAGAGAAACACTGGTTAGCGCTTATTGGCGGGCTGATCGTTGCACTGAAAGTGCCGCTGTTTGCCATGTGGTTTGGTGGTTCGAGAGCGCCGATAGATCTATCAGCGCTACCGAAGCAATCAGAGCAAAAGAAACATCAGGACTGGGAGCAACAAGACTGCGGCACTAATACCGTTTAGCCCATCAGCAGTCAGGCAACACCGGGTGCGGTACGCCCGACAATCAGATTCAGACTTGCCGGAGCATGTCAGTGCTTCGTAAGTAGACTTGAGCATAATTGCCGGCTTCGCCGGTCAAAACAGTAACTGGAAAGCAACGACACATGGCTTCAAATTCAGCGCCAAGCTCATCGGAATACATTGTTCACCACCTGGGTCATCTGAACACCAGCGGTCACCCCCAGAAGGACATCGTTGATTTTTCGATCGTCAATATCGACACGGTTTTCTATTCTGTCGTATTGGGAGCCCTGCTTTGCTGGATCCTCCACAAGGCGGCGCAGAGTGTCAAAGCTGATACCGCCCCCAACCGTTTTGTCGGCGCGATCGAATCGTTGGTCGAATTTGTCCATGAACAGGCTCGCAGCATCGTGCACGGCGATGTGCGCTACATCGCACCACTCGCTCTTCTGTCGTTCCTGTGGATCGTCCTGATGAATGCCATGGACTTGCTGCCGGTCGATTTGTTGCCCCGCCTTGGCGAGCTGGTTGGTATTCCCTATATGCGCGTCGTGCCGACCGCCGACCTGAACGCACCATTGGCGATGGCAATCATGGTGCTGGGTGCCTCTATTTACTACGGGATCAAAATCAAGAGTCCGGCCGGCTTCACTAAAGAACTGTTCACTGCTCCTTTTGGTACCTCCAGCAACCCGATCTTCGCGGCAATGCTTGGTGTGGTTAACTTTGCGATGCAGATTATTGAGTATCTGGCCAAGACAGTTTCACTTGGCATGCGGTTGTTCGGCAACATGTTCGCCGGTGAACTGGTCTTCATGCTGATTGCCCTGATGGGAGGCGCTTTTGCCTGGACCGTTACTGGCAGCCTGCTTGGCTTTGGTCATATTCTGGCCGGCACCGCCTGGGCCATCTTCCATATTCTTATTGTTTTGCTTCAGGGCTTCATTTTCATGATGCTCACGCTTGTTTATATCGGACAGGCGCACGAGGCACACTAATAAGAACGGTTTACGAAGAGCAGTTTTTAAGTTTCCCGATTCAGTTTCACCTGAATTTCAATTTCAACAACACATCTCAATAGAGCTTTACTTTAGGAGTCATCATGACGAACGTTGCTATGGTTGCGATTGCCTGCGGTCTCATTATCGGTTTGGGGGCCATGGGCGCCTGTATCGGTATTGGAATGATGGGCGGCAAGTACATTGAAGGCGCTGCTCGCCAACCAGAGCTGATGGACAAGCTGCAGACCAAAATGTTCCTGCTTGCTGGTCTGATCGATGCGGCCTTCCTGATCGGTGTCGGTATCGCGATGTTGTTCGCGTTCGCCAACCCCTTCGCTTGATCGATTCGGCATCAAGTCCGAAATTGTCGATTAACACTTTTGAAGGGGGGCGGTCGTGTATCTAAACGCGACACTGTTAATTCAGCTCATCGTCTTCGCCATTCTGTGGTGGTTCGTGGCCAAACATGTTTGGCCACCCATTACCGAGGCGCTGGATGAGCGTGCAACAAAGATTGCCGATGGATTGGCGGCGGCTGATAAAGCCAAGACCGAACTGGCGGCAGCCGAACGCCGAGTCGAAGATGAACTGAAAGAGGCCCGTGCCGGTGCCGCAGAGGTTCGCACCGGTGCCGAGAAGCAGGCAGCAACAATCGTTGACGAGGCTCGTGCCGAAGCAGCAAGAATTGTTGCCACAGCGCAGAAATCTGCTGAAGAAGAAGCAGGTCTCGCCGCTCAACGTGCCCGTGATGAACTTCGCGAGCAAGTGGCTGCACTGTCTGTTTCAGGCGCCGAGCAAATTCTTCGTCGCGAGATCGACGCTAGTAAACACGCCGATCTACTGAGCAACCTGAAGAGCGAACTGGGCTAACCAATATGGCAGAAGCATTCACCATCGCCCGTCCGTACGCCGAAGCGGCTTTCAAGATCGCCCAGGAAACTGGCGATCTCGCCGGCTGGGGTGATGCGTTGGCGCGCATCGCTCAAGTCGCCGGAAACGAGGTTGCTGGGCAATTCATGTCGAACCCGGCCGTGACCCCAGAGCAAGTGACTTCGCTCATTGCTGATGGTGCCGGCGGGCTAGGCGACTCACAGACTCGTTTCGTAAAGACGCTTGCCGAGAACGACCGGCTTGCCGTCATGACTGAAATTAACGACATGTTTGTCACGTTGCGCCATGCTGATGAAGGCATGCTCGACGTTGTTGTTACTTCAGCCTTCGAGATGACCGACGCGCAACGCGACGAAGTCGCTAAGACGCTTGAAGCCAAGTACGGCAAGAAGGTAGACATCCAGGTCATTGTTGACCCGGAACTCATCGGTGGCGTGTCAATTCGCGTAGGCGATGAAGTGATGGATGCTTCAGTCCGAGGCAAGCTGCAAAAAATGGCGTCGGCCTTAAAAGTTTAGTCCGAAAGGGCAGGAGTTAAGCATGCAACTGAATCCCGCTGAAATCAGCGAGCTGCTGAAAAGCAAAATTCAAAACCTCGAGGTCTCGGCCGATAGCCGTAATCAGGGCACCGTAGTGGCGGTGACTGACGGTATCGTGCGCATCCATGGTCTGTCTGACGTGATGCAGGGCGAGATGATCGAATTTCCCGGCAACGTCTTCGGCCTGGCACTGAACCTCGAACGTGATTCGGTTGGTGCTGTGATCCTGGGCGAGTATCAAAGCATCTCAGAAGGCGATACGGTTAAGGCAACCGGCCGCATTCTGGATGTGCCGGTCGGTCCCGAGTTGATTGGCCGTGTGGTGAATTCACTCGGTCAGCCAATTGATGGCAAAGGCCCGATCAACGCCAAGCTCACCGACGTTATTGAGAAAGTCGCTCCCGGCGTTATCGATCGTCAGTCCGTTGACCAGCCAGTTCAAACCGGCCTCAAATCAATTGATGCCATGGTCCCGGTTGGTCGTGGTCAGCGAGAGCTGATTATTGGTGACCGCCAGACGGGTAAGACAGCCGTCGCGGTCGACACGATCATCAACCAGAAAGGCAAAGACCTTAAGTGCGTCTATGTTGCGGTTGGCCAGAAGGCATCAACGATTGCCGGTGTTGTTCGCAAGCTCGAAGAGTACGGTGCGATGGAATACACCATCATCGTGGCCGCCTCGGCTTCCGAATCCGCAGCGTTGCAATATATCGCTCCGTACTCAGGTTGTACGATGGGTGAGTACTTCCGTGATCGAGGTGAAGACGCACTGATCATCTATGACGATCTCTCCAAGCAAGCCGTAGCGTATCGTCAGGTTTCCCTGTTGCTGCGTCGTCCTCCTGGTCGTGAAGCTTATCCGGGTGATGTGTTCTATCTTCACTCACGTTTGCTTGAGCGCGCTGCACGGGTTAATGCCGACTATGTCGAGAAATTCACTGAAGGCGAAGTCAAAGGCAAGACAGGCTCACTGACCGCGCTGCCGATCATTGAAACCCAGGCAGGCGACGTTTCTGCGTTTGTGCCGACCAACGTCATTTCAATTACTGACGGTCAGATCTTCCTTGAAACCGATTTGTTTAATGCGGGCATTCGCCCGGCTATTAATGCCGGTGTGTCAGTGTCTCGAGTCGGTGGTTCAGCGCAGACCAACATCATCAAGAAGTTGGGCGGTGGTGTTCGACTGGCATTGGCTCAGTATCGCGAGCTGGCCGCTTTTGCTCAGTTTGCGTCTGATCTTGATGAGGCCACCCGTAAGCAGCTTGAACGTGGTCGCCTCGTTACCGAACTGATGAAACAAGCTCAATACCAGCCGTTGCAGGTCTGGGAAATGGCGCTGACTCTGTTCGCCGTAAACGAAGGCTACTTTGACGATATTGACGTTGAAAAAGCACTGAGCGCAGAAAAAGCGATGCGAGATTTTGCTAAAGCTGAGCACAGTGATTTGGTCGACACCATCGAGCGCGACAAGAAGTTCGATAAAGATATCGAAGCCAAGATGCATGAGCTGGTTAAAAGCTTCAAGCAAAAAGGCTCTTACTAAGTCGAAGGTCAGCGGGTTTAGTGACAACTAAACCCGTGTCTTGCCCAACTGGATAACCAGTATGCCGAGTTCAAAAGAAATTCGAACCAAGATCAAGAGCGTGCAAAACACGCGAAAGATCACCAAGGCCATGGAAATGGTGGCTGCATCCAAGATGCGTAAAGCGCAGGATCGTATGCGCCGTGCCCGGCCTTATGCTGAGAAGATTCGCAATATCACTGCACATCTTTCCAGCGCCAACCCTGAGTATCGTCATCCGTTCCTGGTTGACCACGATTCAGTCAAAGCAGCCGGGGTTATTGTCGTTACCACTGACAAAGGTCTGTGCGGCGGCATGAATACCAATGTCTTGCGCGCTGTCACGACCAAGCTCCAGGCACTGGAAGCAGACGGCGAAAAAATCAATGTCACTGCCATCGGTAACAAGGGCTTCAACTTCATGAACCGCCTTGGCCAGAACATTGTTTCGCATGCTGTCCAACTTGGCGATGCGCCGCAACTTGAATCACTGATCGGCCCGATCAAAGTTCAGCTCGATGCGTATAGTCGCGGTGAAATCGATCAGGTCTTTCTCGCCTACACCAAGTTCCTGAACACGATGAAACAGGAACCAGTCATTGAACAGTTGTTGCCACTATCGGCTGAGCAACTGCAAGGCGGTGAAGACAATCGTGATTACGGCTGGGATTACCTTTACGAACCTGACGCACAGACCGTCCTGGATGATCTGCTGCTTCGTTATATCGAAGCGCTGGTATTTCAGGCGGTTGCTGAAAATATGGCTTCCGAGCAGTCAGCCCGGATGGTTGCCATGAAGGCAGCATCGGACAACGCCAACACGCTCATCGACGAGTTGCAACTGTCCTACAACAAGGCACGTCAGGCAGCAATTACGACAGAACTCGCGGAAATCGTGAGTGGTGCGGCGGCGGTTTAATCGACCTCTTACTACTCAGTTAGATCTACCCGACAAATCAAACCGAAAGAAACAGGAAGCGAAAGCATGGCTCAAGGACAAATTGTTCAGTGCATTGGCGCAGTGGTCGACATTCAGTTCCCGCGCGACAACATGCCCAAGGTGTATGACGCGCTCGTACTCGAGAAAGACGCATCAAATACTCTGGCCGAAGAAGGTCTTACCTTCGAAGTACAGCAACAGCTTGGTGACGGCGTTGTTCGCACCATTGCAATGGGCTCGTCGGACGGTCTGCGCCGCGGCATGGCTGTTGCCGGTACCGGGAAAGGTATTTCAGTGCCAGTCGGCCCTGGCATTCTTGGCCGGGTTATGGACGTGTTGGGTCGTCCGATCGACCAGCGTGGTGATGTCGCTTGTGATGAGCGCCGCGAGATTCACCAGGTTGCTCCGAAATTCGACGAACTCTCTCCGTCAGTAGAGCTTCTCGAAACCGGCATTAAGGTCATCGATCTGGTTTGCCCGTTTGCCAAGGGCGGTAAAGTCGGACTGTTCGGTGGTGCTGGTGTCGGCAAAACAGTGAACATGCTTGAGCTGATCAACAACATTGCCAAAGAGCACTCGGGTTTGTCTGTATTTGCCGGGGTGGGCGAGCGGACTCGCGAAGGAAACGATTTCTACCACGAGATGTCAGACGCCAACGTGATTGTTCAGGAAGATCTGAGCCAGTCAAAAGTGGCGATGGTGTTTGGTCAGATGAACGAGCCGCCGGGTAACCGTCTGCGGGTCGCGTTGACCGGTCTGACAATGGCCGAGAGTTTCCGCGACGAAGGTCGTGACATTCTCTTCTTCGTTGACAACATCTACCGTTACACCCTGGCCGGTACAGAAGTATCAGCTCTGTTGGGCCGGATGCCCTCAGCGGTGGGATACCAGCCGACGCTGGCCGAAGAAATGGGTCAGCTTCAGGAGCGAATCACCTCCACGAAGAAAGGATCCATTACTTCAATTCAAGCGGTCTACGTTCCCGCCGATGACTTGACTGATCCGTCGCCGGCAACAACGTTTGCTCACCTTGACGCCACCGTTGTGTTGTCCCGGGATATTGCCTCTCTGGGTATCTATCCTGCGGTTGATCCGCTTGATTCCACCAGCCGCCAGATTGACCCGAACGTGATTGGTGATGAGCATTACTCATGCACCCGTGCGGTTCAGGCCACCCTGCAGCGCTACAAGGAACTGCGCGACATTATCGCGATTCTTGGCATGGATGAGCTGTCACCCGAAGACAAACTGGCCGTTGCCCGTGCTCGTAAAATTCAGCGTTTCCTGTCTCAGCCGTTCCACGTGGCCGAGGTCTTTACCGGTGCTCCCGGCAAGTATGTGTCACTGAAAGAGACTATCCGCGGCTTCCGCATGATCGTTGACGGTGAATGTGACGCATTGCCCGAGCAGGCGTTCTACATGGTCGGCACCATCGACGAAGCTTTCGAGAAAGCCAAGACCATGAACTAAGAAAAGCCTCGCCGCGGCAATCGCTGCGGCGCGCTTTTCAACTCAGGAAAAACAATGGCTCACACGTTTCAAGTTGATGTTGTCAGTGCTGAAGAAGCCATCTTTGAAGGCGAAGCTGAATTTGTTGCTTTGCCAGGCGAAGGGGGTGAGCTGGGTATTTATCCGCAGCACATGCCGCTGATTACCCGGATCAAACCGGGAGCGGTTCGTATCAAACTCGCCAATCAGGGCGAGGAAGAATTCGTCTTTGTCGCTGGCGGTATTCTGGAAGTGCAGCCGAATCGGGTAACCGTGCTGGCTGACACAGCGATTCGCGCGCATGATCTCGATGAGGCCAAGGCCGCAGAAGCGCAGAAAGAGGCAGAAGCTGCAATGGCCAATGCCAAGAGTGATATTGACTTTGCTGCCGCTCAGTCAGAATTTGCCATGATGGCTGCCCAGATAGCCGCGCTTCGCAAATTCCGCGGGAAGTAGATGGCTGGTTGAGTAGTGGCAGCTGCTGCTACTCACCCTTTTTGGTGTTTTTTCCCGACACAAATTTCCTTGAATCGTTGCAACTTGCGCCATAGTGGCGACAAAGGATGACGGCCCGGTGAGCTTCGGCTAACGTCCCTTTTATGGGAGTTTTGATCGATTTGCCGGTGTTGGTTGTGCCAGCACTATTCATACTCGGGTTTCTACTGAGCGCGTGGCTAGCCTATCGGCGCCGCCGTGCCCAAGTGCACCAACTAACAGCATTGCGTGCTGATCGCCGCCGCCTGGCGCAAAAGTTATTGCTGGCCAGAGACCGACTGGCCGTCCGGCGTGATCTGGGCCGGCGCCTCAAAGAAGACAACGAGCGTCTGATTCAAGCGCAGAATCGGCTGGAATCCGAGCATGCCGCTTTAGCGGTCAGTTATGCCAACTTGCAAGCCGGCCTGGATGCCAGGCCGATGCCGGATTTCATTGTTCCGAGTTATGACGAATTGACGGCAGCGGAACAAAATCCCGAAGACGATTGGGGGCCAGATTCACAGGCAACCGGGCTCAGCTCGTTTGAAACTGATGTGGCCTTACCTCGTGTGTTGCGAGAGACACCAGCTCTCGATGATTCGCTCCTAAGTGCTGTCCCTCCTGAGGGGTCGATACACAAAGTGAGTACTCGCTTACTCAAATCTACGATCGAACGAGGAACTGAAGACGACAGTCTTAGACAGCAAGCGCTTAAAACGCTTGCCGAGTTCGAAGCCGAGCTGCTTGCCGATGAGCCGACTCAACGAAGCTTGTCTGATGAGGCTACTGATCCTTCAGATATCAGTACCTTGCTGGCGGATCGGGACGCCGAGATTCTCAGACTGCGTGAGCAGATTGCCCCATTGTTGGGCTTACCACTGGCGATATCCGCGCGCGAAGCCGAGCGCGACCAATTGGCGCGTAGATTGGAAGAGCGTGAAGCCAGGTTGCTTGAGCTTGAAACAGAACTACAAGGACAATCCCGGCCCAGCCCGATAAGCAACATCGAAACAGCACCCGGTTTGATAGACGCGATGAACCGGGCAGAGTTCGAGATCAACGGTATCCAAAGTTCTCCACCAGAAGTGAGCACTCACTTAGACGCAGTGTCGATCGCAAAAACGCAACAGTTTGCAGAGGTGCCCGAACAAGTGGATAACCTGAAGCGAATCCGCGGAATCGGTCCAGTGCTGGAACGCATGCTTAATCGGCTCGGGATTTATCAGTATCAACAAATAGCCGGCTGGACCGAAGAAGATGTCGCTTTCTTCGATGCGAAGCTTCATGATTTTCGCGGCAGAATCGAACGTGATAACTGGATTGACGGGGCCCGTCGTCAGGTTGAGCGTAAACGCCATCAGATGACAGCGTCTCACTAACCCAAGTGTTTGCGCCGCTAGCCGTCCGGCTAAGAGTGCCGACTAATGAAGTCGAGGGATCGGCTTAACGCCAGAGCGGCAGACTCCGCATGATGCGAGCCACGCTGATCACAATTAAATCCATGTCCGGCAGGGTAAAAATGACTCTCTGCCTGCGGGTATTTGGCTGCAATCTCTCTGGCTTGCTCAAGGTTTGGCCGCTGATCCTGTTCCGCGAAGTGCAACATGATTGGCGACTGAGGCGCCTCGTCTGCGAAGTCGGGAATTCCCCCGCCGTAGTAGGCGATAGTGGCAGCAACTTCGTCCAGGCGCGCCGCTGCTAGCCAGGCTATGGTTCCGCCCCAGCAATAGCCAACAACAATTGCCTTGCCCGCTGATTCGGTAAACTGAATACAGGCCGAGACGTCACGAAGCACTTCATCAAACCCGATGGTCTGAATAATCGCGATGCCAGCTTCAATATCTGTCTGCTCATAACCGGCTTCGTAATCCCGTTCGGAGCGATCAAATAGCTGCGGCGCGAGCGTCAGGTAGCCGGCTTTGGCATAGTCGTCAGCCACACCCCTGATATGAGAATTCACGCCGAAAATTTCAGGTGCCAGGATAACGGTTGCTTTTGATTGTCCATCCGGCTGAGCCCTATAAGCCTTAAACCGATGTCCGTCTGTTGCCCCTATTTCTACGAGATCGCCCATAATTTCTCCTCCAATAGCCCCCGATAATACCGGCTAAGCGAAACCGCAGACAGAATTCGCCAATGCACTCAGTCCTAACTGTGCGATATTGTGTTTATGACGAAAGAGACCAAACCCGTTCGTGAGACCAAGTCCGTCAATGCGCTGCTCCTGGCCGCAGCGATCACTGGATTGACGATAACTAACTGCGCCGTGGCAAGTGAGATTGTTAAGAACCCGCTTGCTGAACTGGGTCGGGCTGTCTTCTTTGATGAGAGCTTGTCCGAGCCGGCCGGCGTATCCTGCGCCTCCTGTCATGATCCCGACCGGGCATTTTCGGGTGACAATGGATCCGGCATCGGGGTTTCGAGTGGCGCCCCGGAAGGTTCGTTCGGTTTCCGGAAAGCGCCAACCCTGAAATATCTGGCGACCCTGCCGGCTCTCGGTTGGGGGACTATTGATGACGAACCTGCGCTGATAGGTGGCATGTTCTGGGATGGCCGGGCCAGCTCATTTGAGACTCAGGCGCTCGGCCCATTGTTCAGCCCGCACGAAATGAACAACTCCAGTCCTGCTTCGGTGGCAAGTCGCCTGCAAAAAGCTGCCTATTCTGCGCAGCTAAAAGAACTGTTTGGTGCGGATATTTTTTCCCGCCCCGATGATGCCGTTCAAGCGCTGGCGACTAGTGTCGGTGCTTTCCAGCGGTTACCGGAGTTTGCTCCATTTACTTCGAAGTTTGATGCTGTTGTTCGCGGAGAGGCCGAGTTTACCGAAGCTGAATCACGCGGCCTCGACTGGTTCACGATTGGTCAGAAGGGCAATTGTCTAAGTTGCCACACGGTTGATATCGATAGTAAAGATCCCAGGGATTCACTCTTCACGAACTTTGCCTATCATGCGCTCGGCGCGCCGCGAAACCGTCGGTTGCCTGCTACTCAGGATGCCGCCTATAACGATCTGGGTCTGTGCGAAACTCTGCGCCAGGACAAATCCTATAGCGAGCCTGACAAATACTGCGGGTTCTTTCGGGTACCGACTTTGCGTAACGTGGCTCTGACTGGGCCGTACATGCACAACGGTGTTTTTAAAACCCTGCGCGAGGCGGTGGCTTTTTATGCTACGCGTGATACCGACCCACAGCAGTGGTATCCCGAGGGTGAAAAGTTTAATGATTTGCCGGTCTCAATGCGAGGCAATGTTGATACGAGTAAGCGTCCCTACCATCGCAAAAAAGGAAAGCGACCTGCCCTAAAAGACGAAGAAGTAGACGATCTTGTCGCCTTCCTGAACACACTCACCGACGGTTATCAGCCTGCCTCAAAATCGAAATGAGCTTATTCTGGTTGCCAGACCGGATGTTTCTGCATAATCGAATCAAAGAGCGGTGAGGCCAAGAAAGAACTTAACCATCGAATGGCGTCCGAAAAGCTCTGCGAGTCAAACCAGGCTCGATCCGTCATTGCAAACTGTCGAATGAATGGCGCGATTGCCATGTCGGCAATATTTGGCGTGCTACCGAACAAATAGTCATTGCCGTTGAGTCTTTGATTCAGCGTGTGGATAAATGTAGCGCCGGCATTGCGATGCTTGATCGGATCGGTGCCGGGGTATCGACTCGGGTACTTGTAGTGATCAAGATTCCTTTTAAATGACTCATCACATTCGGCGATCAAATCATCTGCAGCCTGCATAGACGCTGTATCTTGAGGCAGCCAGTTTTGCGGATCCGATCTTTTAAGTGCCCACTGCATGATTTGCAGGCTTTCATCAATGACCTGGGTGTCCGGTAAAACCAATACCGGTACGGTTGCTTTTGGAGAAGCTGTCAGCATTGCTATCGGTTTATCAGACAGCTTGACTTCGCGCAGCTCAACGTCTGTCTGACTAACGCGAAGGGCGAGCCTGGCACGCATCGCGTACGGGCAGCGCCTGAAAGAGTACAGGATAGGCAACGGCGAGTTGATGTCACTCATTGGGGATCCGGTTCAAGAGATACCGGTACATGCATCACAATGATTTGCCGGTTTTGTGACTGGCACGCCGCATCCCTTGCACTGATTGTAAGTCCCGGGGTTCAGGTTGGCATCTACCGAAACCCTTTCGTCAAAAACAAAACACTCGCCCTGCCAGCGGTTCTCATTCTCGGTGATTGTTTCAAAGTACTTGAGTATCCCGCCATCAAGATGGTAGACCTGCTCGAATCCTTTTTCTTTTAGCAGAGCGGTCGATTTTTCACAGCGAATACCGCCGGTACAAAACATCGCGATCTTGGGTTTGTTCAGGAGATCCGGATTTTGCTCAACCCATTGGGGTAGATCCCGGAAGTTCCGGGTGGCCGGGTTGACAGCGCCCGGGAAAGACCCGATGGCAACTTCGAAGTCGTTACGGGTATCAATGACGAGAACATCCGGGTCTGCAAGTAGTTGGTTCCAGCGCAAGGCATTAACGCGTTCACCGGCCATATTGGCAGCGTCTATTTCGGACAGGCCAAGCTTAACAATCTCGGGCTTGACTTTAACCTTGAGTCGTTTAAACGCCAGAGATCCACTAACAGAATATTTTGCCGTCAAGGCTTTAAAGCGCGCATCCGAACGTAACCAACTCAGGACGTGGTGCACCGCGTGAGAAGAGCCGCAAATTGTCCCGTTAATGCCTTCATGGGCCAGAAGAATTGTACCGACAACCGATTGTTCGGCGCAGACTTTGTGGAGTACGGTTCGCAGGGTTTCGGGGTTATCGATGGTCGCAAAAAGATAAAATGTGGCGACTACAACAGGGTTCATGGTAACTGGCGTGTGAACGGGAGGCTGATCGGAGTAACCCTTATTGTATCGGGCGCCCCAGATGTTTGGGGATGACTCATCAGAAGGACTAAAATGCCACCTTACTGATCCTTTCTAGCATTGGCTGCGGCCAGCGGGCGACTTAATCATGCTGATTCACCTGACTTTGCCGGTCCGCGACCTGGCCGTGGCTGTTCAATTCTATGATGCTGCGCTGACAGTACTCGATGCGGTCAGATCCGTGGCCTCTGCCCACGCAGTAGGATACGCTGCGCGCGATTCTAAGGTGCCATTTATCTGGCTGGTGCCCAATAGCGCGCGCTCCGGTGCGGTCAATACCCGGATCGCATTGAGGGCGATTGATGCTCAACAGGTAGCGCGGTTTCATGTCGCTGCGATTGCGGCCGGTGGCGTTAGTATCGCCGCGCCAGCTCCCGTGCCGCAACATGGACCCGACGCCTTCGGATGTACGATTCATGATCTCGATGGGCACCAGATTGATCTGATTGCGCTGGGGACGTCCAGTCCCGAGGCCCCGAAGAAAAGCCAATCTTCATTGAACGAATGGCCGGACGGCGAAGCACCTGATTACCCTGATACAGACTGGTCAGCGTGAGCCAGCGCGCCGCCCGTGCCGGGCGACATTCCCCATCGCCAGTGCCTGCCGGCACCGCGACTGGCGTTGCGCTGGTCCTGGCAACCGTTTGCATCTGGGGTTTGCAGTTCCCGATCGCCAAGAGTGCATTCATCCATGTGGATCCGTTTAATCTGGCGATGATTCGCTATGGTTTTCCGGTATCGCTTCTAATCGCGTTTCTGGTTTATAGCGAAGGAATCGGCGCGCTCAGATTTGATAGTCGGGCCAAACATGCAACCATTGTTGGATTGATCGGCATGTGCGGATCACCGACACTGGTGTTTGGCGGGTTATCAATGACCCGCCCGGAAATTGCCGCGATCATTATCGCCATTCAACCTTTGCTGACTGCTATCGTTCTGTGGGTGTTGCGCGGGATGCGCCCTGACGGTTCAACCCTACTCTGTGTCGGGGTTGCGTTTGTCGGCGTATTTACTGTTATCACTGGCTGGAGTATGGAGTTCGCCAGCGAGCCTAAAGAGGTAATGGGCGACATACTAATTTTTCTTGGGGCATTGTGCTGGGTTTACTACACCATATCGGGTGAGCGGTTTCGAGACTGGTCTGTGTTGCGCTACACCTCGTTAACGATGTTGCCTGGAGCACTGGGTCATGTTGGCGTCGTACTATCTCTGACCCTTTGCGGGTACCTCGCGGTTCCCGGCTTTGATCAATGGCTGGCTGCTGGCCCGCAGGTATTGTTTTTGTCATTGCTTGGAGTGCTTGCGGCAATGCTGATGTGGAATGGCGGGACCAAACGCATTGGCCCGCTCAATGCAATGTTGTTTATCAATCTGATTCCGGTGATTACTTTTGCCGTTCGGTACTGGCAGGGGGCTCGATTCACCTGGCTGGAAATTGGCGGAGCCGGGTTGGTCGTATTGGCATTAATTGCGAATAACCTTGTTCAGCGGGCAAGAAATCGACGGCTCCGACATGAACAACGAGCCTAAAGGCAATACGGTCAAAACAGCCAAAACGGGAAAACCGCTTGCGACCCATTCGATCCATGCCTATTCTTGTTAGTAACTGAGCATCCTGGAGCCACATGTCGTTGCTATCGGCAGAGCAACGGCGAGAGAGCATGATTAGAAAAATGGAGCCTGTCGCATCAACCAGCATTGACTTCAATCTGTATGACAGTATTGCGGTGCTTATCACTGTTCTGGAACCTAATCAGAACAACGAACTGGTTTATGTCGCTTGTAACAAAACCGCCTATCGTGTTCTCGATTGGACGCCGGAAGAGGTCCTTGGTAAAACGATTGAGCAAATTTTCCCAGGGCCGGTCGGCCAAATTGCATCAAAGTATCAGCGCGACGCATTTCGCGAGAAAGAACCCAAGACCTTTGATGTTCGAGCGCCCGATGAGAAGGGATTTCGGTATCGCCGAACAACCTTGATTCCTACTTTGAATGAACGCGGTAATGTCATTCGAATTGTCGCGACCACTCTTGATGTGACCGCTGAGAAGGAGGCCATCGAACAGCGTGCGATTAGCGAGCAAATGGTTAGCGAAATCGAGAATTTCACGGCTCTGGCCGCGCATGATTTGCGAACGCCGATGATTCATATTGCTTCTATTACTGAGATGATTAAGCGAGACGTTTCAGGACTAGATAGCAAACAACTGATGGCTGTTAATTTGCTTGAAGGTCTTGCTGAACGAGCAATGGCCTTGATTAAGCGAGTGCTTGAGCGCTATCGCAGCGTTCATGCCGCGCATGCCGAAAAACAGGAATTCGATCTGGCGGCGCTTTGCATGGAGTTGTATTCAGTGCTCGACCCGTTCGGACATCACCGGCTAATTGTTCAAGAGCAGTGGGTTTTCGCAGACAAAGTTGGCATTCAAGTGGTGATGGGGAACCTGATTGATAATGCGCTTAAACATAATGCTGGCGGATCAATCGAAGTATTTGTTTCGGCCCGTCAGGCGGCGGACCCGGGTGTGTTTGAAGTCATGCTTGGCGATACCGGAAAAGGCTTCGATACCCGCGTTAGGGAAAATCTGGAGGACGGCGTACTCAAATCCAGTGAACACTTCGGTCTGGCAGGAATCCGGCGGCTGATCGTGTCCCGCGGCGGGAGTATTGTTGTCACAAATACCGAAAGCGGCGGTGGAGCCGTTGTCAGATTTACGTTCCCCGGACGGCTTGCCCGGCAGAACTGAGCTAATCACTGTAAATGCCACGCCATTCTTGTGAGCCATAGCGAAAGACTTATCCGACAGGAAATCCTAATTCGGCCGGCGCTACCGGACGACACTGCGGCTATGTCCAGGCTATCGATGCGCGCTAAGCAATCCAATGGCTATGATGATGACTTCATGGCCTTGTGTCGCAAAGAGCTCAGTATTCGCGCCGCGGATCTCAGCGTTGCGCAATACTGGGTTGCTCAGGCTGATGAGCTTTGTGGCCTGGTCGGACTCGGCCGGTGCGAGGACAGGAAAGTCGGAGAAATAGTTGCGCTGTTTATCGAGCCCGACTGGCAACGTCACGGCATCGGGCGCTTGTTGTGGCAGCAGGCCTGCAAGCGCGCGATAGACGCCGGAATGAGCCAACTGCTGCTTGATGCTGATCCTGCCGCAGTTTCATTCTACGAGGCAATGGGCGCACGAGTTATCGGGTCGGTTCCGTCGGGATCAATTCCCGGTCGAGTGCTTCCGCAAATGAGGCTGAACTTGCGGTGAGAAGCCTATATTGCGCGGCAGCCTGATTGATCGGTCAGAGGTCAGCCAACAAACGTTTTGATCTATCCGGGAAATCGTTTGCGCGGCTTAGCGGCCCGTGACAAGGACGCAAATCTGCCGAGCAATCGCGGTGTGGCGATTTCCGAATTCAGCGTTGATACCGTGAGCTGTAAAGTTGAAATCTGACCGTACAGAAAGTGTCAGATTAGGTTGGGCCTTAACCCCCGAAGCGGCCATTCTAATGACGGTTCAATTGATGCTCGGGCTGGCAGCAAAGTGCCAAAAGCGGCCAAAAGGTATGGCAACCGGAGTAATATCTGTCGCTTCATTCCCTTTAGAGCCGTTTGAGAATGCCGAACACAGAGATTTTGATTGCCTTTCTTATAGCAACAGCAGTCTTCGCTTACATGCCAGGTCCGTCTACGCTCTATGCAGCAGCACAAACAATCGCGCGAGGTCGGCAAAGCGGATTGATGGCAGCATTCGGTATTCATATTGGTGGTTACGTTCACGTTGTTGCCGCCGCGCTTGGCCTGGCCGTATTGTTCGAATCTGTTCCGATGATTTACAGCGGGATGAAAATGGCTGGAGCAGGATACCTAATATGGCTTGGTTTCCGATTCATCCTCACGACTCGGACAATAAGCGAGCATTCGTTACCTCAGATAGAAAAGAAATCTAAACGACGAGCATTCTTCGAAAGCGCAATTGTAGAGATTCTCAATCCAAAGACTGCGATATTTTACGTAGCCTTTCTCCCGCAATTCACTGATCCGACAGCGCTGCTCCCGCTTTGGGGCCAACTGTTGATATTAGGCATGATTGTAAATGTGATGTTCTCCAGTGCCGACCTTCTTTGCGTAGTTCTCGCTGAGCGATTGACTTCGGCGTTTCGACGATCACCTACTTCAACGAAGTGGGTGAATCGGATTGGCGGAGGGGTTTTGATCGGTTTAGGTACGAATTTGGCGGCTAGCAAGTAAAGCCCGTCTGAGTGAGCGGAACAGACCGCACTGGGTTAAGCACAAATGGTTCGTCTGCTCTTGTGCACGACGGCTGAGGTACAAAATCAGGCGGCACCAGCCTGTTGCAGATCCGTCTCCATCGCTTAAAGTTCTGGCTATTTCTTTCCTGCATTGCCGCCAACCTCGGTGATTGCATCTTGGTCGACCAAATGCCATGGCAACCCTGTGTGTCGATAAATGCGCTTGCGGAGTCTGGTGTAGTCGCCTACATCGTGTTCGCTGCGCTCCCCGACCACAATGCATTGCAGCGTTTCGTTGCCGGTGTTCCTGATTGAATGAGCAAGTCCGCCTTTGCGGTAGCCGAGGAAGTCTCCCGCGCCGATTTGAAATTCCTCTTCGCCAACATAAGCCGTTGCAGAGCCGGCCAGCACAAAAACACATTCGTCTTCATGGTGATGGCAATGATGTTCGGTTGATTCGTGTCCGGGTTCAATTTCAATGAGATGGAATCCGAATCCGGTTAACCCTGCCATGTCGCCCAGTGACTTGTTGATGCGCCTGGCATTGTCGTTGAGAAAGTGCGTCTTTCGGAGGCCTTCCATCGCGGAAATCTGGTCGGACGTAATCAGGTAACTATCGTTCATCAAGGGGCTCCTGCGACTCTGAACTATGGTGGTTGCAATTATAGTCGCGCGCCCTTAGTTGCTATTTGGCAGCGTCTTGCGCAGACGATGGATAGATTCTTTCAAACCCTGCTGCACTGAACCCGTTCATACGTTTTTTGCCAATCAGAATCACCGGGACACCGCGTGCTTTCAGCCGCGGAAATTCATAACGGCCTTTGCGACTCTTCTCGATGTCGTATTCAGTGAATGAGATGCCGTTTTTCTTGAAGTAGCGACGTGCTTTTTTGCAAACGCCGCACCAGCTGGCCGAGTACATAATGACGCTCTTGCCGGTGTCGATCGTCGTCCGGTCATGGCTGACGCTTTTGTACGAGTTAATCTTGATATCAACCGTCTTGGAGCGATGCTGGATTGACGGTCGATCAGAAAAATGGACTTTCCCGTTGCTGTCAGTCCATTTGTAAATTCGCGCCTGAGCTTTGCCGAGCGAAGCTGCACAAAGAGCTGTAACAGCTATTTGAATGAGGGTGTTTCGACGAGCGGAAAATCTCTTCTGGGACAATGTCTGGCTCATTCTGATGGGTCTGCTGGTAGTAGCCGGGGCGAGCGCAGACGAGGCAGGCAGTATCGCAAATTCATCTCGACTACAGTTGATTTTCAGATCGAAGGTTGCCGGAGTCGGTTCGTCGGTTCACCTGTAAACAGGCAAAAGAGCTTGAGGCTGGCGCGTTTGAGAGTTGGGCTAGTATCCGGGCTGGCACCAACCCGGTGACCAGACTAACAGGGACAGGGGCAATATGGAATTCGATCAAGTGATTCAGGGGCGTAGAAGTATTCGCGGGTATCTCAAGAAACCGGTATCCAAAACGCTTGTGCGTGAGGTTCTCGAACTGGCAATGCGTGCGCCAACTTCACTGAATACACAACCCTGGAATTTCTATGTTGTTGCCGGTGCTGTGCTTGATCGAATTCGTGTGGGAAATGTTGAACGAAATCTTGCCGGCGTGCCGGATTCTCGCGAGTTCCGAATCGGACCCGGTTACGAAGGCCAGCATCGTGAGCGGCAGATTGGAATTGCCAAACAGCTTTTTGGTGCAATGGGAATCGAGCGGGAAAACAAAGAGAAGCGGCGCGACTGGGTCTTGCGGGGTTTTCGCCAGTTTGATGCACCGGTCTCGATTGTTGTCACTTACGACCGGTCAATCGAAGGTGGCGATATAGCGCCGTTTGATTGCGGCGGGGTAGTGAATGCAATTGTCAATGCCGCCTGGTCGCGGGGTCTCGGGTGTGTCATTAACAGCCAGGGCATCATGCAGTCGCCAGTCGTGCGGGCCGAAGCCGGTATTCCCGAGGATCAGGTGATTCAGATGTGTGTAGCGATGGGCTGGCCCGATGACACCTTTCCTGCCAATGCGGTGATCTCAGAGAGAAAAACGGTGGATGACGCCACCGTTTTTTTGGGGTTCGATGATTAAGAGCCGGTCCGGCGGCTAAAACTTGCCGAACTTCAGGTAGGCCTCCTGGGGGTCGATTCCCGATTTGATTGCGGTGCGAATCGCGCTTTCAGTGTTGATGTCTTTTTGCGATTCTTCAATGACTGTTTCGACAATCGCTCGCGGTATTCGAATCAGTCCGTCGCGATCACCGACCATATAGTCACCCGGTTCGATATTCACCTCGCCAATCCGAATCGGGACATCATAGGCTGCCGGTAACCACCAGCCGACAATATCGCGTGGTGTATAGCCTGAGCACCAGGTCTGAAAGCCCAGATCGAGCAGGAAGTTCGCGTCGCGAATCATGCCGTCGGCGACTGCGCCTCGCACCCCCTTGTCCCGCAGGGTCTCTGCACTGAGTTCGCCCATGTGGGCAACGGTTTGATCGTTGGGCTGATTGACCCAGATGTGCCCCGACGGGCATTTGGAGAGCAGACCGGTCCAGGCAAGCAAAGTCTCGTGGGCGTCAGCGGTTGGGTCTACTTTACCCAGAATTGTAAACGCCGGTCCGGCCATCGCCTGCGCCGGATTAATCGGGCGCAGCCGTGGCGGCAGGGTAAAGTCGCGCAGTCCCATTTTGCGCATCACATCATGGACAACGCCGGTATAGCACTGAGCAAGCTGGTCGCTGATTGTGTCTGTCATGGTGTGTTTCCCGCTTCGGCGTTACTGGTGAGGGTTTCGCGAAGCTCTCGTTTGAGAATTTTGCCGCTCGGGTTCTTCGGCAGGCTTTCAACAATGACGACTTGCTTGGGCACCTTGAAGTGAGCCAGTGCGTTTCGACAGTGTTCGATGACGGCTTGTTCGGTTAGTGTTGAATCAGGTTTGACGACGACAACCGCCGTAACCGCTTCAATCCAGTAGTCATGCGGCAGGCCGATCACGGCAACTTCTGAAATACCGTCCAGTGTATAGATGGCTTCTTCGACATCTCGACTGGCGACATTCTCGCCTCCGGTTTTGATCATGTCTTTCTTGCGGTCTACAACCGTGATGTAGCCGTCGGCGTCTCGAGTGGCAAGATCACCACTATGAAACCAGCCACCGACAAACGCAGCGGCAGTACGCTCCGGGTCGTTGTAATAGCCTTGCAGAAGTTGGGGGGAGCGATGCACGATTTCACCAATCTCGCCAGGTTTGACCTCTTGCATCTGATCGTTGACGACCCGGGTTTCAACATTCAGCGCGGGTCGCCCGGCTGACCCGGCATGACTAATTTGCTCATGAGGTTGCAAAACAGTGGCAACCGGTGCGATTTCAGTCTGGCCATACAGATTCCATAACTGAAGCTGTGGCAGGTGACCGCCCAGCTCACGTAACACTTCGACCGGCATGATCGACGCACCGTAGTAGCCTTTGTTCAGGCCCGCCAGTTTTTGGGGGTCAAAGGCCGGAGAGCGCATCATGGCGATCCAGATTGACGGTGGCGCAAAGAACGAGTTCGCCTTATGGGCTTCGATCAGGGCCAGAATATTTTCGCCGGTAGGTTGGTCCGTAATGACATTGGTTGCGCCAACGTAAACCGCAGGCCCGAGAAACGCATCGAGCTGGGCGCAGTGATAAAGCGGAAGCGCATGAACCATCAGATCAGTTTGAGCGATGCCCGCTTCAATGACACAACTGGTGTATTGCCAGATCACTGCGTCATGAGTGAGCAGAGCACCTTTCGGAAGCGATTCCGTGCCGCTGGTATAAATAATCTGTAATAGCGATCCGCCGTTGATTTCCGCTGTCGGCTCCGCCGGGTCATCGCTGATCAGGCTGGCAAAGGTGAGCCAGTCTTTAGGCGTTACCTCATTGCCGCCGTTCGCGCCCGGCATCAAGACAAATTGACCGACTGCCGATTCGGAGGCGGCTGCACTCGCCAGATCGATCATGTCAGGGCCGGCCGCCAGCCAGCTCGCGCCTGAGTGCTTCAGGATGTAGTTGGCTTCCTGGGCGTTAAGCATAAAGTTTATCGGTACGATCACCGCACCCAATCTGGCCAATGCATAGCGCAAGGCAGCGAAAGCATGCGAATTGCGAGACAGCACAGCTACCCGGTCACCGGTTTGAACTCCTTGTTGTTGCAAGCCATTGGCCAGGCGGTTGCAGAGCAGGTCAAATTCACGGTAGGTCCAGCGGGTTTCGCCGCAGATAATGGCCGGCTTCTGTGGCAGGCGCGCTGCAGTGCGACGCAGCAAATCGCCGACAGTATGGCGATGAATTTGTGATTGAGTCATCTGGTCTCCTCTTACAAGTAGACCGACTTTACCGCAACAGGTGATGGCTTTGGATTCCAGTGGCACCGTCGCAGACAAGACTTTGCAGCAATGCCGACTCAAAGTGTTGCTCAATATAGTCTGCCAGGCCGTCAAAGACAGAATCCAATGATTGGTGAGCGTGTCCAAACAAAGCCTGCATGACTTCGGGTGATTCAAACAGCCCATGGGCGTAAATGCCCAGAGTATTGCCAGACTGCCAACCGCAGGGCTCACCGTGTGTGTTGTTGTACAAGACGGCATGCCTACCAAGTGTTTCATCATGCGGCTCATGGTGACCATGATGAATTTCGTAGCCACGCCATTGCACTGCGCTAAGTGCCGACCAGCAATCGGTCGTCGTGCCAAAGCCAAGATCGGCTTGTCGCAGCTTTTTAAACTCGCTGAATGCCGTGCTGAAAGGCAATAAACCCAGCGCGTCACCGGCGGCAGCGGTATCGTTCGATGAAGGATCCCCGATGGCACGGCCGAGGATTTGCAGCCCGCCGCAAACGCCCAATAGTGGCTTGCCGGCGTCGACGTGTTGCATGATGGCCGAATCAAGACCTGAGGCCTTAAGCCAGGCGAGATCGGCAACCGTGTCTTTCGATCCGGGCAGGATTATCCAGTCTGCCTGTGCGATCGATTGCGCATCGCGCACCCAGGACAGATGGACCGAGTCGGCCTGACGCAATGGCTGAAACTCGTCGAGGTTGCTGATATGCGGGTAGGCGACGATTGCGATGGCCCGCGCTTGCTGGCCCCTGGTTTGGGTCTGGCCTGGGTGAAAACCGTCGAACAAGCCGTCCTCTTCGGGTAGGCCGTGTTCGCGCCACATTGGTAAGACGGCGACCGTGGGTACGCCAGTCAAAGCTTCCAGTTGCGCCGGACCCGGCGCGAGCAGACTGGCGTCGCCGCGGAACCGGTTCAGGACAAAACCGGCAATAAGCGCTTGCTCGCAGGGTTGCAGTAACTGGTAGGTGCCGTACAGGTGAGCGAATGCACCGCCTCGGTCGATATCAGTCACGATCAGGCATCTGGCGCTGACTTCAAGCGCGGTGCGCATGTTGACATAGTCGCTGTCATGAAGATTGATCTCAGCGGGCGAGCCGGCGCCTTCAATGACAACGATATCGTTGTCCGCCATTAGCTGATGCAATGCCTGACGGGCCTGCGGCCACAGATGAGCACTGCGTTCACGCCAGGGTATCTGCCGGAGTTCATCGCGAACCTTGCCCATCACGATAATCTGGCTCGCGGTATCGCGCTCCGGTTTGAGCAACACCGGGTTCATACGGACATCCGGTTCGCGCCCGGCGGCAAGCGCCTGAAAGTATTGCGCGCTGCCGATCTCACCCGGCTCGCCGTTCAGGCCTTGGGCTATGCGGGCGTTGTTGCTCATGTTTTGCGCTTTAAACGGAGCGGTACGGAACCCCTGGCGCGAATACCAGCGGCACAAGGCTGTGGTGAGCCAGCTTTTGCCAGCGCCACTAGTGGTGCCCAGCACCATGACGGCCCGGGCAGTCATTGCTTTTCAACTCCGGTCTGAAAGCTCATTGGTTTGGTCAGGAGGTGAGAATCAAAAGCCCGGCAGCGCAATCTCTTGAGCCAGCGCGGGCATCGAATACCGAGCGCAATTATGGCGTAGGTTCAGCGCGCACGAATGGTCCTAGAATGTGCGCATGACACCACTTAAAAATGACACGTTTATTCGCGCATTGTTGCGCCAGCCAACCGACTACACGCCTTTGTGGCTGATGCGGCAAGCCGGGCGTTATCTGCCGGAATATCGGGCCACGCGCGAGCGCGCCGGCAGCTTTCTGACTTTGGCCAAAACCCCTGAACTGGCCTGCGAAGTGACTTTGCAGCCGCTGGAGCGCTATGACCTGGATGCAGCCATTCTGTTCTCCGACATTCTGACGGTTCCGGACGCCATGGGATTGGGTTTGTATTTTGTTGACGGTGAAGGGCCTAAGTTCAAGCGGCCGCTGCGGGATGAGGCCGCCATCATGAATCTGGCCGCGCCTGACCCAAACGATTCGCTTAAGTACGTGATGGATGCGGTTCGGGTGATTCGGGGCGCTCTTGATGGCCGGGTTCCCTTGATTGGATTCTCGGGCAGTCCGTGGACGCTGGCCTGTTACATGATTGAAGGGCAGGGCAGTAGCGACTTTCGTCATATCAAGACGCTGATGTATCAGCGTCCCGATCTGATGCGCCACATTCTGCAGGTCACTTCCCAAGCGGTCACCGATTACCTGAACGCCCAGATCGAGGCTGGGGCCCAGGCCGTCATGGTTTTCGATACCTGGGGTGGCACCCTGGCGGATGGCGCATATCAACAGTTTTCTCTAAATCCGATCAAAGAGGTATTGGCCGGTCTGCATAAGGAATCCGATGTTGGCGGTGAGAAGACCAGGGTCCCATCAGTTGTCTTCACAAAAGGGGGCGGCCTCTGGCTGGAAGAAATCGCCGCCTCGGGCGCGGACGGCGTCGGTCTGGACTGGACGGTCAATCTGGGTCAGGCTCGCGCCAGAGTCGGGAACCGGGTAGCGCTGCAAGGCAACCTCGATCCCATGGCGCTGATGGCCTCACCGGAGCAGGTAAAAGCTGAAGCGATGAAAGTTTTGGAGAGTTATGGTCCGCCGCAGGCGGGTCAGGGACATGTTTTTAACCTCGGCCACGGCATATCACAATTTACCCCGCCTGAGAGTGTTACAACACTTGTCGAAACCGTCCATGCCTATAGCAAAACTCAGCGTAAGTAATGACCAACTCGATCTAAGTGAATGTTCACTACGCTTTGAATGTCACAAACCGGGTGGCTTGACAAACATCTGGGATTTGATCTCAGCGGACTGATTAGTCCCCCGGTTGTTCACACCGATAGACGCCCCCGCTCGTGACTTAACTTTGTAACTTTATTTGACGGGTTTGCTTTAAGTGACTGATTCTTGGCGCGAAATGTCTGTTCATTTTGTGAGCAAACCACTGCCTGAGCCGTAATACGGCGATTTGGGCAATCTTCTTCACAGGGTTATCCACAGGTTCTGTTGACTATGACAAAAACCGCTTTGTGACCGTATTGTTAAGGCGAGAAGTTAAAGTGAATTCTTTTGACTGGCTGCACTCAGACCTTCAGATTTATCCAAATGGATGAGTCACAAAATTCCGACAAACGGTCAGAGCAGCGTGGTGAAATTGACGGACAGTACGCACTAACCTGGCTCGATATGCCAATTGCCGAGGCTTTTGACTATCGAGTACCCGAGCCTCTGAATAACCAGATCGAAGTTGGCGACTGGATTGTCGTTCCCTGGGCAAGACGGCAATTGATCGGCGTCGTCGCCGAACTGAGAGCCACGCCGGGTTTACCGCCCGAGCGAATCAAGTCAGTGATCGCCCGGCTGCCCGATGCCCCCCGATTGCCCGCAAGCTGGTTCGAACTGGGTCGTTTTGCCGCCGCTTACTATCATCGGCACCCGGGCGAAATCATGTTGCCGGGTTTACCCAAGAGTCTGAGAGTTCCACCCAAGAAACTGAGCTCAGACGATTTGAAGCCTAATCCAACCGAAGCGGATATTGACGCCAGCGTCAAACCGGCCAAAAAGTCCGCCAAGTCGGTGTTCGAACGCGCCCGGGCCAAATTCGACAAGAACAGGTCTTTAACTGTAGGAGGATCGACCGGGACGGCGCCACAGGAACGCGTCCTGACCGCGGCGCAGGACCGTGCAGTAGAGGCGCTGAAAAAGCATGAGGGATTTGCCGTCCACGTATTGCACGGCATCACCGGTAGCGGAAAGACCGAGGTCTATCTGCAATGGATCAGCACTTTACTCACCCGGGACCCAGGCGCCCAGGTTTTACTGTTGGTGCCCGAGATCGGATTGACCCCTCAGTTGGCGACAACCGTGGCCGCCTATCTGGATCAACCGACTGCGATGCTGCATAGCGGCCTGGCTGAAGGGGCTCGTGCGGCGAACTGGCTGGCTGCCGCTGAAGGGCGGGCCCGGATTGTGATCGGTACGCGCCTGGCGATATTGGCTCCCTTGCCCGGGCTTGCCGCCGTGGTGGTTGATGAAGAACACGATTCTTCATTTAAACAAGCAGAAGGCGCGCATTATTCGGCTCGCGATCTGGCGATTGTGGTGGCTCGCCAGGCCAATGTGCCGATTGTGCTTGGCTCCGCGACCCCAGCCTATGAAACCTGGCATAGCGCTCAGACTGGTCGGTTCGGATTGCATCAGTTGCCGGAACGGGCCAGCGGTGCTCCTTTACCCCGGATTCGCATTGAAACCTTGCACGATCACCCGCGTGCGATCGGTTCGGATAATTCCCGCCAGCCGTCTGGCGATGTCGAAGGGTTGTGCCCCGGCAGCGTCACCGCCATGCATGAAGCACTGGCTCGGGGTGAACAGGTGATGGTGTTCATTAATCGGCGCGGCTATGCGCCGGTATTAAGCTGTCGCCACTGCGGCTGGTTGTCGGAGTGTGACGACTGTTCGGCCTACAGAGTCTTACATCGGCTGTCCGCGCGGCGCGGCGGCACGATGTACCGGCTGATCTGTCATCACTGTGGATCTGATCAGCAAGTCCCAACGGTTTGTCCTTCGTGTGGGGACGTCGACCTGCAACCCCTTGGCCGGGGGACGCAGCGCGTCGAGGAGATTCTTGCCGCGGCATTTCCGCAAGCCCGGATTGCGCGTCTGGATCGTGATGTTGCCCGCCGCCGCGGCGCGACGGATCAGGTCTTGCAGTCGATCCATGATGGCGAGGTCGATATCATCCTTGGGACTCAGATGTTAACTAAAGGTCATGATTTTCAGCGTCTGAACCTGGTCGTGGTGTTAGATGCCGACGGCGGATTGTTTGCGGCCGATTTTCGGGCGCCAGAGCGGCTGTTCGCCATGCTGATGCAGGTAGCCGGGCGGGCCGGCCGGCATACCCAGGTTGATGCGGATTCCAGTCAGGTTATTGTGCAGACGCGTTTTCCCGACCACCCGGTTTTCGCCGCCCTGATGAATCATGACTACGCCGGCTTTGCGGCCGAGCAACTCAATGAGCGAGAGGCAGCGGCGTTGCCGCCGTTCAGCTATCAGGCGCTGGTCAAGGTGGAGGCGGCCTCGATAGAGCTTGCATTGCAGTTCCTTGGCGAGGCGGCGCGGCTGGCGCAACCATTGCCAGACCAGATCTCGGTGTACGATCCCGTTCCCATGCCTATGGCGCGACTGGCGGGCCGGGGACGCGCGCAACTGCTGGTTGAGTCTCCTCAACGGGCCCGACTACATCATTTTATTAGCGGCTGGCAGCGCCAGCTTCCTGCTTCCACGGCCAGGTTACGCTGGCAACTTGAGATTGATCCCGCCGAAATCTGACAACTGCTTTGATTACTCCTAATGGACTTATCCCACCTAAACCCTCCGCAACAAGCCGCCGTGCGTTATCTGGATGGCCCGTGCTTGGTGATCGCCGGAGCTGGCAGTGGCAAGACACGAGTGATTACGCAGAAAATCGCGCATCTGGTCGAGTCCGGGCTTGAGGCCAGCGCAGTCGCGGCAATAACGTTTACGAACAAAGCCGCCAATGAAATGGCAGAAAGGTTGCTTGAGACTCTGCCCCGGGGCAAAGGCAAGCGCAAGCCTCTGGTTTGTACTTTTCATTCCCTGGGTGTTCGCATGCTGCGTCAGGATGCCAGCCGACTTGGCCTGAAGACCAATTTTTCGATTCTGGATTCTGATGATGCAACTGGCATTTTGCAGCAGGCGCTGGGCACAACCGACCGGCGTATTGCCCGCGCTGCTGGGCAGCAGATCTCGTTGTGGAAAAACGCACTGATTGATCCGGAGACCGCAGCGGCGCAGGCGGAAGATGCAGACACGCATCAGATTGCACGGGCTTATCGCGAATACATGGCCACGCTGCTCGCGTACCAGGCGGTTGATTTTGATGATCTCATTCGCTTGCCGGTAGAGTTGCTTGAAAAGGATGAAGAGGCTGCAAGAAACTGGCGCGAACGCCTGCGCTACTTGTTGGTCGATGAGTACCAGGACACCAATGCCTGTCAATACGCGCTGCTCAGGCAATTAGTTGGTCCGCGTGCGGCGTTTACCGCTGTTGGCGATGATGATCAGTCAATCTATGGCTGGCGGGGCGCAACGCTGGCAAATCTGGAGCGTCTTGGCACCGATTACCCAGCGCTCAAAGTCATCAAGCTGGAGCAGAACTACCGCTCGTGTCAGTCAATTCTGACCGCCGCTAATTCGCTGATTTCTTTGAACCCGAAGTTGCACGAGAAACGCTTGTTCAGTGAGCTGGGCGTAGGCGATCCGGTTCGGGTGATTCCTTGCGATAGTGATGAAAGCGAAGCCGAGAATGTTGTGATGAAACTCCAGGCGATGAAGTTCGAGCGTCGGGGTGATTTCGCCGATTTTGCCATCCTGTATCGCGGCAATTTTCAGGCTCGGGTCTTTGAGAAAGCGCTGCGTAAAGAGCGTATTCCGTATCAGATATCTGGTGGGCAGAGTTTTTTCGATCGCGCCGAAATACGCGACCTGATGTCTTACCTGCGCTTGCTCGCCAACGACGAAGACGACCCGGCTTTTATCCGTGCGATTACCTGTCCGAAGCGCGGCGTGGGCAATACCACTTTGGCAGCGTTGGGCGCATATGCGGGTCGCCGCAATATATCAATGTTTGCTGCGCTCTTTGAAACCGGATTCGAATCTGAGGTGGCAGCCCGTCAACTCACTGAGCTTCGAACCTTTGGTGAATTCATTAACCGACTGGGCTGGCGCAGCGACAAGGAGCCCGCGACGACCCTGCTCGACGAATTGCTGGAGGCGATCGACTACCGCGCCCATCTGCACGCCAGTCATGAAGAAAAAATAGCGCTGACCCGCTGGCAGAATGTTTGCGACTTTGTCGAGTGGGTGAAAAAGCGCGCTGAAGATGATGGTGGGACTCTTAAACAAATGGCGCAATCACTGGCGATTCTTACCCAGTTGGAGCGTAGTGAAGAAGACCGCGGCGCCGTTCGCTTGTCGACGATTCATGCAGCAAAAGGACTCGAATATCCACACGTTTTTGTCGTCGGCTGTGAAGAAGGCATGTTGCCTCACCATGGTGGAAAAGTAATTGTGGTTGATGGTGAATCCGAGGACGAAAGCGATTCCGAAGACCCTGGCGATACTGCCCGCATTGAAGAAGAAAGACGCCTGATGTATGTGGCGGTGACCCGCGCACAACGAAGCCTGCACCTCACCTGGTGCAAGCTTCGCAAAAAAGGCCGTACGCTGGTGCATCCCAAGCCATCGAGATTTCTCGGGGAGATGCAGTTGCAGGCGAGACCACCGTCGCAAACCACTATTACCGGGGCTGCTGCACGCGGCCGACTCGGTGCATTAAAGGGTCTGCTGAACCGAGATGCCGCGCAGGGCGATGAAGTGAAAACAGGCCCGGCGGACAAAGCTGCGGGCGCGGTGTAAAGTCGGGCAATCGAGGTAATAGTTAAGGACCGTCCGTTTGAGCCCGTCGAATAAGCCCACGCGCATTGACGCACCGCTACGCACCGCCGCAAATCAAAGTGCAATCCAGGAAGAGTTTGCCGCTTACGAAGTCTTTTCGCGCAAAGAATGGGCCGCTCTGCGGTCTAACACCCCGCTGACGCTTTCAGAGGCTGAATTGGTCGCCCTGCGAGGGGTTAATGAACAGGTATCGCTGGTCGATGTCGAGCAGATTTACCTGCCGTTGTCGCGACTTCTGAATCTGCACTTTCGTTCTGCCCGCAATCTGGGGGGTGTTCGGGACGAATTTCTCGGCCGGTTGGTTGGCACCCGGCCGTATGTCATTGCCGTGGCCGGTAGTGTGGCGGTTGGCAAGAGTACATTTGCCCGGGTCTTGCAGGCATTGCTGGCCCGGTGGCCGGATCATCCCCGCGTCTCACTGGTGACAACCGATGGTTTTCTCTACCCGAACGCCGAACTGGAAAAACGCGGACTAATGGGTCGCAAGGGTTTTCCCGAAAGCTACGACCGGCGCAGAATGCTGGCTTTTTTGTCCGAACTCAAAGCGGGGGCGGACCGTGTGCAGGCACCGGTTTATTCTCACGAGGCCTACGACATTGTTCATGATGCCGGCCAACAGGTTGAATCTCCGGATGTCTTGATCTTTGAGGGGCTTAATGTCTTGCAGACAAGTACCTCCGAGGCCGGCAGGGCCCGAGCCGAGGCCGGCTACGATGACGATGATCTCAATCCGCCAACAATCAGCGGGCAGATTCCCAGCGTCGTGGTTTCAGACTTCTTCGATTTTTCCATCTATGTGAATGCTCGCGAAGCCGATATAGAAAGCTGGTATGTCGATAGATTTCTAAAGCTTCAAAAAACGGTTTTTCGCAATGAAACCTCATACTTTCACCACCTGAAAGACCTTACGGATTCTGAAGCGACCAAAACCGCCCGCAAGATCTGGCGCGATATCAACCTGCAAAACCTTCGCGACAATATCTACCCGACCCATGAACGCGCGAATGTCGTATTGAACAAAAGGTTGGACCATTCAGTCGAAGAAATCCATCTGCGTCAAATCTAAGCCAGCCTTTTGTAAACTCAGGCAACGCCGTGTACACGACGGCGATCAGTTTTTTGCTTGCCAGAAGCTCCTGTAGGTTGCTCGCTGGTCTCAACACCGGCTTTGCGATTGAGATTGGGCAGTTGGTTGTCAGCAATGATCGCCCGCGCCCACTGTTCACTCAGATCAAAACTGTCGGCGGCATCATCACCGCCTTCCACCGGTGTAATCATCATCAGGACGATTACCCGGTCCCTGACCAGAACAAACGATTCCAGTCGCATCATTGCCTGCGCGAAGGGTTGTCCGTCCGTGCCGGTTCTCGGCACCGCGTAGGCGTAGGCATAACCAACACGATTGGTATCGTGATCAAAAATACCCAGCGGTATCGGTTTTGGTTTCGCCTTAGGAACGGGCAGCCGCCCCTGGCGCTCGGCTTTGGCCTGCTCGTACATTTGATTTTCTGTCGCAACAATGTCAGCGCGCAGCTCGGCAAATTGCTCCGGACTAATCGAACGGCCTTCGAACTCTCTGGGAATTGTGATGAACGCAGTGCCAGCTTCACCTTTTACCTGAACATCCTGAAAGCAGGCTCGCAAGGTTGCGTGCAAACCGATTCTGATCTGCACCGCGCCGAAATCATGCGAGGAACAACGGTTCGCACCCGCTCCGGGCGATGAAAACAGGAGAGGCGTATCAGGCGCCGGAGTTTGCGGTTTTGCAGCAACGGCAATGACTGGCGCGGCAAGCATTAACGCAGCAGTAAGTGCATAGAAAAGGCGACGCGGGCTCTGCGCCCGCCTATTTGGCTGGAAATTCATGGTGAGCTCTCACGGCTGACTTGGCCTAATGGCACGGCTTTGATTGTTCCGGTGCATTGCGCAGATGTGTGTGACATTGCTCACATGCCTTGGCATGTCGGATTATTAGGCGCGATTCGCCATATAGTTCACGGCGCTGGAACGGGGTTAGCGGTTCAATCACCGCTATGCCTAAACACTCTCCACAATATCTCGCCCGTGCTGCCCGTTTTCTTGACGCGGCTGAGCGGTCGCAGCTCAGCAAGTCGAAACAAGCCAACACCGCCGAAGGCGCTACTGGCTGCGCCGCTGACAATGTCGTGAATCTGCCAACCGCTTCGTTGCCGCTGGTGACGCTTGTTATTCCTGGCTACAACGAAGCAGGTGTGCTGGCGAGAAACCTGGCCGCTATTTTTGGCTACTTGCACAGCTTGCGACACCGCTGGCGGTTCGAGGTCTTGTTGATTAATGACGGCAGCTCAGACGCCACCGGCGAGATTGCCGAACGCCTGACGGCGAGTTATCCGCAGCTCAGAGTGATTCATCATCCGGTCAACTTCGGGCTGGGCCAGGCCTTGAAAACCGCGTTTGCTGCATCGCAGGGCGACTATGTGGTGACGCTGGATCTGGACCTGAGTTATTCGGTCAGAACAATTGTCGATTTGCTCGAGGCGATCGAAGGGTCAAGCAACAAAATCGTGTTGGCCTCACCATACATCGAAGGCGGGCGAACCACTAACGTCCCCCGCTTGCGACTGACGCTTAGCCGTTGGGCGAACCGGATGTTTTCCTGGTTATCGGGAAACAGCTACAACACGTTTACCTGCATGGTTCGCGCTTATGACGGACCGTTCATTCGCGCGTTGCAACCAAAAGCTCAGGGCATGGCGATCATGCCGGAAATCATTTACAAGACGATGATTCTCGGCGGCAAGATAGCCGAGCTTCCCGCTCATCTTGACTGGTCTGCTCAGGTCGCCGATGGAACGCAGCGCTCCTCAAGCATGCGCTTGTTGTCTCATATCGCAGCGACTTCAATATCTGGCTTTGTCTTTCGCCCGAACGTTCTATTGATGCTGCCGGGGCTCGCTTGTCTGATTGTTTCGATCGCTCTGGGGCTCAGTCTGTGGCTTAGCGCCGGCAGCGTTTTAGAGCATCCGGCATTGCTGATCTTTGCGTCGCTGGGCTTTCTGCTGGGTGTTCAGATGCTGAGTATGAGCGCGATGTCTCTACAGAATAAGAAGTACTACGAAGAAACCTATTTTCAGCTGGTGAAGTTGCGCCGACAAATCGATATCCAGACTGAAACCGCATCGCCAGCGGGCGACCCCTTAACCAAAGATGGACACTCCTGATGACTCCCCGTGATTCAAAACCCTCTCATGTTGCTCTGGTCGGTGGCGGCATTCTCGGCCTGACGATGGCACTCGGCCTGGCCAAGGCCGGCCGTAAAGTAACGATTTTCGAAGCGGGCAGCAGTACCGGAGGGCTCGCCGGAAGCGCACGGTTCGGGGACTACGAATGGGATCGCTTCTATCATGTCGTCTTGTTGTCTGATCTGAATACCAGAGCCTTGCTTGAAGAGCTGGGTGTGTCGCATCGCCTGCGTTTCGGACCATCGCGAACGGGCTTTTATACCGACAGAAAACTACACGGGATGTCGAATGCATGGGAGTTCCTGCGTTTTCAGCCGTTGAAGATGAAGGACAAATTGCGTCTGGCAGCTACCATCTGGATGGCGAGTCGAATTCGAAATCCCGAACGGTTGGAGAAAGTGCTTGCAATTGACTGGCTGACTCGCTGGTCCGGTAAGACAGTTGTCGAAAAGATCTGGGCGCCGTTGCTTAAAAGCAAGCTTGGCGACAATTATCAGCATGCCAGTGCAGCATTCATATGGGCGATTATCGCTCGCCTATATGCGGCCAGGCGTTCCGGTTTGAAAGAAGAGCGTTTCGGTGTCATTGACGGTGGCTACGCCGTTGTGATGCGCGCACTAAACCGACAGCTAGAGCAGCTTGGCGTAACCATTCATACCAATACCCCGGTGCGCGCCGTAAAACCCACGAGTGTTGGCGCCGGCGTAATTACCAATACCGGGGGTGCCCATCACTTCGATGAAGTCGTGCTGACAGTAGCGCCCAAACTGGCGGCTGCAATCTGCCCGGATCTCAAGCCGGCTGAATCAGCCCGACTCAACGATGTGCCCTATCAAGGCGTGATCTGTGCGGCGCTGTTACTCAAGAAACCACTGTCGCCTTATTACGTCGTGAATCTGACTGATGGCAATTTGCCGTTTACCGGCGTTATTGAAATGACAGCGCTGACAGGCCCGCAGCAGTTCGGTGGCCATTCGTTGGTCTATCTGCCAATGTATTTACCGCAAAGTGCGATTGAATGGTCGATGTCGGCTGTCGCAATCCGGGATCATTTTCTGCACGGACTCGAGATGATGTATCCGTCGTTTGATCGCAACCAGGTCGTGGACTTGAAGATCTCCAAATCAAGACAGGTATTGCCAATTTCAACACTTAACTACACGGCCGATGTGATGCCTCCGGTCAAAACCTCTCTGAACCACGTGCGGTTCATCAATGCGGCGCAGATCTCTTACGGCACGCTCAATGTGAACGAAACGATCGGTCTTGTAAAAGAAAATCTCCCCGAGCTGCTGGCAGTCACGCGGAGTGGTTTAACTCGGCCCAAAGGATCAGGACAGGACGCTCTGTCAGAGCAGAACGCGACTGAAGCGCGGTCCGGTGCTGAGAAAGCCCTTCCGGAGGTCGCATGATGGGTGTTGATACCCGTCCGGTCGGAAGCCTGTCGCTGGATCTTGATAATTTGTGGTCGTATCTGAAGATTCACGGCGACCCAGCGTGGGAGAAGCGTCCGTCTTATCTGCCAACTTTCGTTCCCTACATGCTTGACGTTCTGGATCGGGCCGGCCTGAAGATCACCTTCTTCGTGGTGGGTGCCGATGCGAAAGACCCGGTCAATCGCCCGGCCCTGCAGATGATCATTGATCGTGGTCATGAAATCGCTAACCATTCCTACGAACATGAGCCGTGGTTACAGCAATATGATGAAGCCGCGCTGATTGCTGAAATCGACAATACTGATACAGCAATCAGAGAAGCAACCGGGGTCTCCCCGATTGGCTTTCGCGGGCCCGGTTTCAGCTGGTCGCCCGCCTTGCTGAAAGTGCTTAGTGACCGTGGCTATCTCTACGACGCCTCAACGCTGCCAACCTGGCTGGGCCCTGTGGCACGACTCTATTATTTCTGGACATCGGATATGTCGTCCGCTGAGAAGCAGCAGCGCAAGGAATTGTTTGGTCGGTTTGCTGACGGTCTGCGTCCGTTGAAGCCGTATCAGTGGTTATTCAATTCCGGCTCCCGTCTGCTCGAAATACCGGTGACGACAATGCCGATCTTCCGGACACCGTTTCACTTCAGCTATCTCGCATTCCTGGCACGGTTCTCAAAGCCGCTGATGCGTGCTTATCTGGCGATGGCAGTGCAATTGTGTCGCTGGACAAATACCGCGCCGAGTTTCCTGCTTCATCCGCTGGATGTCATTGGCCACGACCAGGCGCCGGCGTTGCGCTTTTTCCCAGGCATGGACTTGTCCAGTGAGGTCAAAACCGAGCTAATGCTTGAGGTCTTGTCGGCATTGAGCCGGCACTTCTCGCTTGTCCCCATGAGCGAACATGCTCGTTCATGCGCCGAAACCGAAACACTGCCACTCGTGGCAGCCTGATCCCCAGAGGCCGGAGAACAATATGTGTGGCTTTGTGGTTGTTGCTGGTAGATCCGGCTCAGTATCGGCGCCGATGCTCGCCAACATGGCCGATGCACTGACGCATCGCGGCCCGGATGGAGAGGGGGCGTGTTTCCGTGACGGTGTCGGAATGCACCATAAGCGACTGGCCATCATTGATTCGGTTGGCGGCGCGCAGCCAATGATTGCCGATGAAGTGGCATTGGTCTTCAACGGCGAGATTTACAACTACCCGGAGCTGAGGCGTACGCTGGAAACTCAGGGGCAGATCTTTCTTACTGACTCTGACACCGAGGTATTGCTCCGCGGCTATCTTGTCTGGGGTGAACAAGTCGTCACGAAGCTTAACGGGATGTTTTCGTTCGTCTTGCACGACCGACGTCGACGCTGTTTGCTGGCAGCGCGGGATCCTTTCGGCATCAAACCGCTTTATCGGGCGAAGATCGGCTCGCAGCTTGTCTATGCTTCCGAAATCAAGGCGCTGCTTCGCCATCCACAGATGCATCGCCGTCTTGATTCAATTGCACTGGAGGACTACCTGTCTTTGCAGTTTGTGATGGGCGAACGGACGATGTTCGATGGCGTAGAAAAAGTCCGCCCTGCCACTTACGAGCTGACTGATCTGGGTTCAACCGAGCCGCCGATCAAACGTCAATACTGGTCATTGCCAACCGAAACGGAAGACGGACGAGTCGAGGCTGGTGAGATCGAAGCCTTGATTCACGCAAGTGTGCAACGCCAATTGCGCAGCGATGTTCCCGTTGGTGCGATGCTCAGCGGTGGGCTGGATTCCAGCACCATTGCGGCATTCGCAAGCAAGCATCAGAGTGGGCGGTTACCGACTTTCACCGGCGCGTTCAATGAAGGCCCGGCTTATGATGAGTCGCGTCATGCGCGAGTGGTCGCTGAGCATATCGATGCCCGTATGCATACGATTTACCCCAGCGAACAACAGTTTGTCCAGGAACTGCCCGAGATGGTCTATGCAATGGACGAACCGGCAGCCGGCCCGGGGTTGTTTCCGCAGTTTGTCGTTGCACGGTCTGCCGGCGAGCAAGTCAAAGTCTGTCTTGGCGGCCAGGGCGGGGATGAAATCTTTGTTGGCTATGCCCGCTATTTGATCGGAGCATTGCAGGAAAGCCTGGGCCAGTCTATCAGGGGCGAGGCGATCACCCGAAGCAGTCTGTCATTGAGTCTGCTTGAGCCGAGCCTGAGTGGGCTGACCAGCTATCAGCCTCTGATGAAGCGTGTGCTGGGCGCGGGCATCGACCTGCCTGGCCATGAAAGATATTTTCAGATTCTCAATCGACTCGACGCCAGCGCGGATATTCTTGGGCCGGACTTGCGGACGGGTTTGGGCCAGTCGCTGGTCCATGAAAGATTCGGGCTGGCATTTGACCGGGGCGGTTCAACGACACATCTCAAGAAGATGATGCAGTTCGATCTGAACAACAGCCTGCCCGCGCTGTTGCATGTTGAAGACCGGGCCAGTATGGCGGCTTCGCTGGAATCCCGTGTGCCGTTCCTCGACACTGCCCTTATTGAAAAAGTGATGTCTGTCCCGGATCGCCGCCTGCTCGAGGGCGGTTTTTCGAAAGCCATTCTGCGCGGCGTGGCACGTAAGCATTTGCCTCGTTCGATTGTCGAGCGTAATGACAAGATGGGTTTTCCGGTCCCGTTGCAAAAGTGGATCAAGGGGCCGGTCCGCGAGTTTGTGCGAGACGTCTTATTGAGTCAGCGTTCTCGAGAGCGGGGGTTGTTTGACCCGGACAGGCTTTCGTATCTGGTGGATCACGAGGCTGAATTCGGACGCTCGTTGTGGGGCGCATTGCAGTTGGAGTTATGGCATCGGCAGTTCATCGATGCAGATCATCGCGATGCTGGAATCAATTCAAACCAAACAGAGCCGGCTTTGACCACGCTCTAGTTTCTACTTTTTTATAGGCCAAGTTCTATGCCACTCAGTTTCGAATCAGCCAGCCAGTTTAAATGGTCCGTCCGCAAGATCGCGGTGATTGGTCCGGGCATTGTTGGAATGCCTATGGCCGCGCTTCTGGCGCATGCCGGTATTCGCGAAGGAACAGATCAGCCAGCGCAAGTGGTTGTGGTGCAGCGCGCATCCAGAACCTCGGCCTGGAAAGTGCCGGCGATCAACCAGGGCCAGTCCGTCATTGGCGGCATTGAGCCGGATCTGGATCAACTGGTCTCCAATGCGCATGCTCAGAAACGGCTGTCCGCTACTCACGACTATGCCGACATCGCAGATGCTGACCTGATTCTGGTTAGTGTTCAGACGGACCGCGATGGGTTCGGGCCCGACTACGGGCCGCTACTTGATAGTGTGAATGCCCTGGCGGCGGCGTTGGTTAACCGGCCGGCGGGTAATGTTCCGGTGATCGTTTTCGAGAGCACGCTTGCACCGTCGAGCATGAATACGGTGATTCGTGACGCGTTTGCCGCACACGGCCTGATCGAAGGGCGCGACGTCTTGTTAGGCAACAGCCCGAACCGGGTCATGCCGGGCCGCCTGGTGGAGCGGGTCGCCCAGTCAGACAAACTGGTTGCCGGTTTGCACCCGCTAACACCGGTGCTGATCAGTCGCATCTATTCAAAGATCGTCACAACCGGGAAACTGCATCAGACCAACAGCATGACGGCCGAGTTCGTCAAGACGCTGGAGAACGCCTACCGCGACGTCCGCATCGGATTCGCAGCGGAGCTGGTTCGCCAATGCGACAAAGACGGCGTGGATTTTTTCGCGCTGCGCGACGAAGTGAACCGGCGGATGTCGCAGTCTGACGGAGCATCCGGCTGCGCAACCGCCGTGCCAAGTGGTGCAATATTGGTGCCGTCAATTGGTGTGGGCGGCCATTGTCTGCCGAAAGACGGGGTGTTGTTATGGTGGCGGCGTCACCAGTCTGGTGCCGATACTTCGGCAAGCTACATCCTGAATGCCAGACATATTAATGACGCGTCACCCGCTGCGGCTATTCAGTTGGCTGAAGACCGGCTGGGTGCACTGAAGAATCGCCGGATTGCCTTGCTCGGAACAGCGTACCGGTTCGACTCGGAAGATACGCGCAATTCACCGACACTCTCACTTGCCCGGCAACTGATTGACCACGGCTGTGAGGTTGTGTTGCATGACCCCTATGTCAAGCCAGATGATCAGAACCTGCGTGCTACCGGCCTGACTGATTACTTCACGAATAATCTGTCAACCGCGGTTTGCGAGGCGGATATTCTGTTCTTCTGCGTCGGTCATTCTGTCTACCTCGACGGGCTGGATGAGTTGGTCGCTTTGGCGGGCCGGGCGAGCGCTGTGTTTGATGGCGCAAATCTGTATCAGGCTAATCAAGTGGCCGCGCTTGGCCTTGCGTACGCCGGCATTGGTCGGGGTACTGCCAAGCCAGATGAAAACTTGATCGCGACAACTATTCAGAATTTCTCCGAGTTGGAGCAAGGGGTTGCGATCGAGCTGGCAGGTCTGATCGATTTCCTGAACAGCCAGTACGCACCCGATGAGTTCAATCAGGTTTCATTTGAGGAAATGCGGGCATTGGCCGGATCATGTGTGACCGGCTGCGCAATCGCACCGCTCGAGCTGCAGCCGGCATGAAACTAAGCGCATTGATGCTGGTGTTGTCCAGCGTGTCTTTAACTGCGTTGGCACAACTGGCACTTAAGCTGGGAAGTTCCCGTTTTGCGGCGCCGCCGGTTGAGCAGGGGTTGCTGGCGAGTGTCATCGCGCAGTTTATGCATCCACTGACAATAGCGGCAGTCTGTGCGTATGTTGCCAGCCTCGTTTTGTGGTTGATCGCGCTACGAGATGTGCCGTTATCGCTGGCTTATCCGTTCGCCGGTCTGACCATTGCGATTGTCGCGTTGGTCGGTGCGTTTGTTCTGGGCGAAGGGATGGTCTGGACTCAGGCCATCGGTATTGGCCTGATCGCCATCGGCGTGTTGATGCTGGCGCGTTTCTAAGCCTGACGCGCTTCCAAGCCAGACGCTATTGCCGGAAGTCATCAGGGTTACCCTGCTGGTCAGCAGCTCATGTGGGGTATTCTTCGCGATCAGTTTAATCAACTCTCAGTGTAGATGAGCGCCAAATTCAACGCCAAAGACACCGATGCCGGTGACTCACAATCCCGAGCCGAGGCTCGCGATGGCAAGCCCTTGTCACAGGTCATTCGTGAGCGGATTGAGCAGTCAGGCCAGCGGTTTCATGCCAATGACCATATCGGGCAGTTCATTCAGCCTGGCGAAGCCGACGAGCTTCTGGAAGAAGTCGCCGACAAGATGAAGGAGGTGTTGCGTAGTCTGGTGATCGACATTGATAGTGATCACAATACGCAGGATACCGCCCGCCGGGTTGCCAAAATGTATCTGCGCGAGGTCTTCAAAGGGCGCTACGAAGCACAACCGGCACTGACCGAATTCCCGAATGTTGAGCATCTCAACGAGTTGATGATCATTGGTCCGGTAACGATTCGCAGTGCTTGTTCGCATCATCTTTGCCCTATCATGGGCAAACTCTGGGTTGGCGTGATGCCCAATGCCCAATCAAACCTGATTGGCTTGTCAAAGTACGCCCGACTGGCCGACTGGATCATGAGTCGCCCGCAGATCCAGGAAGAAGGCGTGACCCAGGTTGCTGACCTGTTCAACGAACTGATCAAACCGGACGGACTTGCGGTGGTGATGGAAGCCGATCATTTTTGTATGCATTGGCGCGGCGTCAAGGAAACCGAGTCAAAAATGATCAATAGCGTCATGCGTGGTTCTTTCCTGAAAGACCCCAATCTGCGTCGAGAGTTCCTGTCATTAATCCCAGGCCGCTAAATTGAGAGGTCCATCATGATGGTTCGTTTGGTTTATGTCTCTCGCTCGGAGGTTGATACAGACCCCCGCCTGATTGAGTCAATTATCGCCCGCTGTAAAGAGCACAATCCTGAAAACGGCATTACCGGGGTGCTTTGTTATACCGGGGGCATGTTTATGCAAGTCCTGGAAGGTGGCCGGGAGGCCATTAATCGTCTGTACACAGACATCACCCGGGATCCGCGTCATCGTGATGTGATGCTGCTGGAATACCAGGAAATTACTGAACGCAAGTTTGCCAACTGGACGATGGGGCATGTCAACCTGGACAAGATCAGCCCGGCGGTTCTGCTGCGCCACTCTGAGTTACCGACCCTGGACCCGTACCGGCTGAGTGGCGCGACTTGTTCAGCGTTGTTGCAGGAGTTGTTGTCTAGTGCGCACGTGATTTCGAGATCACCAACCACGTACTGACATTGAGAGGCCAAGTTAAAAAAAGGGGCCTGTTGGCCCCTTTCTTCGATTGGCGACTGATTAGGTCGTCTTACTGAAGAGAGTTCAGCATGTACGCAACAGCGGAAGCGAGTTCGGCATCAGAGGCTGAAGAAGCACCACGCGGTGGCATGGCTCCCTTGCCGCTGATGACTGTTGCGGTCAAGGCTTCGACCCCTTTCTCCGTGCGGCCTTCCCAGGCTGCAGCATCCCCAAACTTGGGAGCGCCCGCAATGGCCGCTGCGTGACAAGCCATACAACCGCTGTTGTAGATTTTTTCGCCAACGGCCAGGTCTGGTCCTGCCGCCTGAGCCGGTTCGTTCGCAGCCGGAGCGGGCGGCGCAGCCGGTGCCGGTGTTGCTACCGCTGCGGTTGCGGCCGTTGCCGTTGCCGGGGTTGCTGCAGTGGCGGTTTTCTCGGCAGGTTCAGTGCTGTCAGCCGCAGCGGCTGCCGGCTCAACCGGTTCCGCAAAGTCAGCGCCAGCCGCGTTGGCCATATGAACCACGGCCCTGCCGATTTCGAGTTCGCTGTATTTGCCACCACCCTGGGCGGCCATAGCGCCTTTGCCGACAAGCGCCGATTGCAACAGGCCGTCATAGCCCAGGCTTAGTCTTGCCTGCCAGGCGGCGCTGTCGCCGAACTTGGGCGCACCCGCCACACCGGCGGTATGACAGGCTGCGCATTGGGCGTCATAGACGGCTTCACCGGTCGCGAGCTCGGCGGGCGCCGAGGCGTCAACCAGCTCTAGTCCGGCGACTGGCGCGATGCGTTGCGCAATGGCTTCGGTTGTTAATCCGCCAGAGCCGGCGCCGTCACGTTTGCTGGAGGCCACATACGAGACCAGCATTACGATCAGTGCGATCGGAATAACAAACGACAGAACAACTACCGCAATCAGTTGCTTGGGCGTCTTGATGAACGGTTCGTGCTCATCGCTCATTGGTTTTTCCTCAATCGGTTGTAAATCATGCCGAGCTTCCGGCCAAACCCGGCATTATAGCGAGACACTCAGCAATACAGGTGTGTAAGGCGCTACACTTGTCGGAAACGATGTCTGTTCCGGGTCGATACACTCTTCAGGCGTTCTGTAGTTCGCGGTAAGTGAGGAGCCCGGCAAGGTTTCAGTCTGTCAAAAATTCAATGAAATTATGGCTTGGGGAGTCTGCCGGCTTGGGTAATGCGCGGCGAGGGCCGCTAAGACGGCTAAAATACACACTGGAGTGTTTGGAAAAAATATGACCTGGGACGCACTGTGGTGGTTGATCCTGGGCAGCTTGTTGGGATGGGTTGCCCTTTGGTTTTGCGACAAACTGTTCCTTCGGGACGGCGATGTAGCGGGTATGCGCGCCGAGCGTGAGCTTCTGGCCGCTCAAAACGAGCTCGATCTCGCCCGGGATCAGGTTCGTCGGTCGGCGGAGCATAACGCCACGCTGGAGAGCGATCTGGTCGCCTCCAACGATCAGGCGGACGTTTTGCGGACTGAGCTGGCCGTCGTCGCCAATGAGCGGACCGCGATGATGACCGACCTGGCCACAGAAAAAGAGCGGGCCAGTGTCCTGCAACGCGAAATCGACTCCTCGCGCAAGCTTGCCGCTGAGCGGGTTGAGGAAATCAATCGCATGAAGCAGAGCTTTGTGGCGCTGGAAAACGAGCGTGACGTCGCCCAACGTTGGGCTCAGGGTAAAGAAAGTGAAGCGGCCCGGCTGACCGAAGCAAGGCTCCAGACCGAGGCTCAGCAGGTCGAAGTGCAGCGGCTTCTTAGTAAGGCCAACCATAATATCCTTGCTGCTCAGCGTACGGCTCGCCTGCTTGAAGCGCGCGCGGGACAGTCCGGCCGGGACCTGCCGCGATTGCATGCGCGCCTGCGTTCCCGAATGAAGCAGCTTAGTGGTATTCAACACACAATCGATGCTTTGACGGCGGCAGATCAGGCAAGAAGGGCGGTTGCCCAGGCGGAAGAGTCCGCTAGCGGGGATTCGGCATGAAGACGCGCTCGGAAGCCCGTACAGACAAGGGATGGCAGGGTTTTGACCGCATGGCCGGTCTGGTGTCCCTTTTTCTGGTTTTGCTATTGCTGGCGGTTTCACTGTTTCGCACCGGCATTGTGGAGGCGCCATTTGGCGGGACAGGGACTGAACAAGCGGCGCCATTGGCGACAGACGATGCAAGCGCACCCCAACCGGCTGACCCCGTAAAAGCCCAGGTTGAAACCGCCGGGGCCGATACAACTGACTCTTCTGCGAGGTCGAATGAGGCTGCCGCAGTCTCCTCCGATCAATCAAGTCCGGCATTTGAGCGGATCGAAACCTATATCGATTCGCCGGTACTGGCAGGCGAGCCTGATAGCGCTGCCCAACAGCGCAAACGGCAATCAGCCGGAGACGCGTCGCTGGTTGTTCCGATCCTGGAATTGCGGGCAGACAACGGCAAGTTGTCCATTGACGGGATTATCGGCAGTGAGCAAACCCGAAAGAAAATCGTCCGTGCCGCGTTAGAGCGTTTTGGCATGCGGAATATTACCGACAGGATTGCGGTCAGCGCCGGTATTGGTTCGTTTAGCTGGACTTCAGACCCGAAAGATATTCTGGTCCTGATCGGCACGCCTGAGCAGGCAACTTCGGTTCGCATAGACGGTAATTCAGTCACGCTGACCGGCCAGGTCCGGGACCGGGCTGACAAGGAAGCGCGCGGTCTTGCGGCTCAGCAACTGTTTGGCGCTGCTGCCTCGATTGATAACCGGATCAGGGTTGCCGGCGATAGTCCGTCCGAGCCCTCGACCTCGGCCTCAACCGACCAGCCGGCAACACCGGCAAAGATCGATATCGCCAATGCAGGCCAGCCGATTGCTGATACCAACAAGCCTCAAGCCGCGGCGACTGTCTCTGCCGAAGATTCACCTGAAGGGGAACCTCCAGAAGACGGCAACACGATTCTGACCGCCGAGGCACCCAAAAACGTCAAGGCCTCGCAATGCGCCCGTATTGCGACCGGTCTGGTCATTCCGTTCCTCAGCGGTCGTTCAGAGCTTACCGATGATGGCCGCGCGGCGTTGAAAGCGGTGGCTCCATGTCTTGAGCGACGCCGATATATTGTTGGCGGTCATACCGACAGCCGGGGTAGTGCGATTGGCAATCTCGTCTTGTCGCAAGCCCGGGCGCAGGCAGTGGTCGACTTTCTGGTCTCGGAGGGAGTTCCTACCGATCAGCTCATTCCAAAGGGCTACGGCGAAACCAGGCCGGTCGATACCAACCGTAATGAAAAGGGCCGGGCTCGCAACCGCCGCATTGATTTCAGGTTCGCCAACTAAGCACCGAAACTAATACAAGTAAGTACTTACTTCTTGTGTGTGGGCTTGATTAAGAGCTTGTTTCAGTGCCGAGTGGCAGCGCGGTCTGGTATTTGACCTGCTTGAGAGTGAAGCTGGAGCGAATATTCGCAACGCCTGGTGTCTTGCTGAGCCGGGCGACGATGAACCTTTCGAGCGACGCCAGGTCTGGCATCACCACTCTGACCAGATAGTCGGAGTCGCCGGTCATCAGGTAACACTCCATGACGTCGGGATTGTCCCGCATGGCCGCTTCAAATGCCGACAACTCGGTCTCGGTCTGCCGTTCCAGTGTGATGTGGATAAACACGTTGATGCCCAGATCCAATTTGGCCGGATCGAGCAGGGTTGCATAGCGGCTGATGACCCCGCTTGCTTCCAGCGCCCTGACTCTGGCCAGGCATGCCGAGGGCGACAGGGAAACCTGCTGGGCCAGCGCGACATTGCTCAGCCTCGCATCCTCCTGCAATGCGGTTAGCAACCGGATGTCAATTGCATCGAGCGATCTGCCGTTGGTTCCGGTCTTCGATCGGCGTTTCATCCTTGTTCCGTCATATATTCTGTGAAGCTTTGATTCTACCGAATATTGATCGGTAGAAGTGGGCGGGCTCGTTGCAAATCGGCAGCTCATGCGGCGCTCTAGTTGGTAATCTTGCGGTTGAGACATTCCACCGGATATCCGATTGAAAACAGAGCGCCTTGTGAACCGCCCCGGCGATTCAGCCGATCCCGTTGATGCCGATCCACTCGAAACACTGGAGTGGCGAGATGCGTTTGAAGCGGCGGTCCGCGAGGGCGGCGCCGAACGGGGCCGGTTCCTGTTGGAGCAACTCGAAGCCCAGGCCCGTGAGCTGGGCGTGGTCTCAAGAGCGCTGCCGTATTCGGCCTACCGCAATACGATAGATCTTGACCATCAGCCACCGTATCCGGGGGATCCGGCGATGGAGGAGCGGCTTACCGCGATGATCCGCTGGAATGCGCTGGCGATGGTCGTCAAAGCCAATCAGGCTTACGGTGAGCTGGGTGGTCATATCGCCAGCTTCGCGTCAGCGGCTGAAATTTTCGAGACAGGGTTCAATCACTTCTTTCGGGGCGGCCAAAGTCCGGAAGGCGCGGATCTGGTTTATTTTCAGCCTCATTCCGCTCCAGGGGTTTACGCGCGAGCCTTCCTGGAAGGGCGTCTCAGTGAAAATGATCTGGCCCACTACCGGCAGGAGTTAGGCGCTGTGCGGGCGGGCGCACGGGGATTGAGCAGCTATCCCCATCCGTGGTTGATGCCTGATTTCTGGCAAGTGCCGACAGGCTCGATGGGGCTGGGTCCGATCAGTGCGGTCTACCAGGCCCGGTTCATGCGTTACCTGCACGCTCGTGGACTTGCCAAGACCAGTCAACGGCATGTCTGGGGTGTGTTCGGCGACGGTGAAATGGACGAGCCTGAATCGATGGCCGGTCTGACCCTGGCCGCGCGCGAGCGACTCGACAACCTGACCTTCATCGTCAATTGCAACTTGCAGCGTCTGGATGGCCCGGTGCGCGGTAATGGGCAGATTATTCAGGAGCTCGAAGCCTTGTTCAACGGCGCAGGCTGGAATGTCATAAAGGTCTTGTGGGGCTCCGACTGGGATGGTTTGTTTGCGCGTGATCACAACCATGTCTTGTTACGCCGTTTCGCGGCCACCGTGGATGGCAAGTATCAGACACTGGGCGCCAAGGACGGCGCCTACAACCTGGCGAATTTCTTTCAGGAAGACCCGCAACTGGCCGCGTTGGTTTCCCATATGAGCGACGCCCAAATCGATAATCTGCGCCGTGGCGGGCATGACCTGCACAAGCTGCATGCCGCGTTCGAGGCAGCGCGGAACCATCAGGGGGCGCCCACTGTCATCCTGGCCAAGACCAAAAAGGGCTTTGGGATGGGCGGTGCGGGGGAGTCCCGAATGACGGCGCATCAGGCCAAGAAACTCAATGTCGAGGCATTGCTTGAGTATCGTGACCGCTTCAATCTGCCGCTCACCAACCAACAGGCCGAAGCGCTGGAATTCGTCAGGCCTGATCCTGACAGCGCCGAATTGCGCTACCTGCGCGGGCAGCGCGAAAAACTTGGCGGTTTTATCCCGGAGCGTACCGACGCGGCGACCCCGTTGACCGTGCCGGGGGTGGAAACCTGGGGGAAGTTTGCGCTTAAGCCTGACAACAAGAGCATGTCTACAACGATGGCAATTGTGCGGTGTCTGAGCAATCTGCTGCGCGACTCGGAAGTCGGCCCCAGGCTGGTGCCGATCGTGGCCGACGAGGCGCGTACTTTTGGTATGACGAGTCTGTTTCGCCAGGTTGGGATTTATTCTCCGGACGGCCAGCAATACGAGCCGGAAGACGCCGACTCCATGTTGAGTTACCGGGAGGCGACCGACGGCCAGCTCCTGGAAGAGGGGATTACCGAAGCGGGTGCGCTGGCATCCTGGACGGCGGCGGCAACCGCTTATAGCGTGCACGGTCAGGCCATGCTGCCGTTTTACATCTATTACTCCATGTTCGGGTTTCAGCGGGTTGGCGATTTAATCTGGGCAGCTGCCGATCAGCGCGCCCGTGGGTTTCTGATCGGCGCAACCGCCGGACGCACCACGTTGAGTGGCGAAGGGCTGCAACATCAGGATGGCTCCAGCCAATTGGTTGCTGCCACCGTGCCGAACTGTCGCGCCTGGGACCCGTCGTTCGCCGGCGAGGTTGCAATCATCATGGATCACGGCATGCGTTCAATGGTCAGCGAAGGGCAGGATGAGTTCTATTATCTGACGGTAGGCAATCAGAACTATCCGCAACTCGAGATCGCCGATGATGCACATGCGGCGGTACTGGCCGGAATGCACCTGATAAAAACGTTCGTCCCCACCGGCAACCTACCAGGAGACAAAGAGGTCCGGGTTCGATTGCTTGGTTCCGGATCAATCATGACCGAAGTGCTGGCGGCTGCACAGGAACTGGTCGCGAACTGGTCGGTTACCGTTGATCTGTTCAGCGTGACCAGCTATAGCGAACTATCCCGAAGCGCACGCGCTGCCCAACGTGCCGACCGTCTGGCTGGCCGTGAGCAGGCAAGTCCGACTCACCTGAGCCGGTTACTCGCCGGTGGTGCGCCAGTCGTCGCCGCAACCGATTACGTCAGAGCGGTGCCCCAGCAGATTGCTGAATATCTGACGGCACCATTCTATTGCCTGGGGACGGACGGCTTTGGGCGCAGTGACAACCGGGCCCGCTTGCGCGATTTCTTTGAGGTTAGCGCCGGCGCCATTGTCCAGACGGCGCTCTGGGCTGCCCAGCGGGATGGCCAGCTCGACCCGGCGCGGCAAAAGCGCCTGAAAGATCTGGCCGGAGGCAAGGAAGACGCCGTCGCGCCCTGGCTGATCTGACCGTCCGGCGCAATCGACCGGCGGTCTTCAGGTCGGCACCGAGATGCCGAAGTTCTACCGGTAAGACAACGATTGCACTGATTTCGAAGCCGGCGATGCCTGAACGCAAAGAAGCCATTATTGATCTGGAACACCTGACGGAACTGGTTGAGAAATTCAACGAGGCACGCTGTGAAGATGCCGTGTTCAAAGTGTTGACCGAAGCTTTACCCAAACTGATGGGCGCCGACCGGGCTTCGGTCGCCTTGCTTAATGAAGATGAAACCGCTTTCGTTATTCGTGCGGCTACCGGTGCGATTGGTCCGGTTGGCGAAGGTGATTCAGTACCCGTCTCGCATACCCGTGCATGGGAGGCAATCAATTCCGATCAGCTGCTGGTTTATCAGCCAAACCCGTCGCTTGGGGGCGCGGATGCGCGGTTGCACAAGCTTGGCATTCGGACTCAGGCCTGTGTTCCGATCCGGTTCGGATTGCGCCGGATGGGCGTCATCAACATCGGCTATACGGCGGCGGACCGTTTCGTCGACGCTGAAAAAAAGACGCTCTGGCATCTGGCCAATATTGTCGCCAGCAACATGATGCAGCGGCGCATGCTCAGGTCGGCAGAGCGCGCTGCGGAGGCCGATCGTGAGCATATGGCCAGGCTGACTGTCTTGAACGTTCTTGCCAGCAAATTGTCGGCCTGTGTCTCTACGCACGACGTTTATCAACAAGTCGTCCAGAGCCTGCGAGAAGTATTCAAGAGCGCCGCGCATGTCGTCTATGTTGAGTTGAGTCCTGACTGCCAGACATACGATGTGGTTGCCGTCAGCAGCGAGGTGCCGACGCCTCTGGTGACCAAGCGACCAGTGGCTCAGTCATGGCTAACCGAGGTGCTTGAGCTGGGTGACTCGCGCGGCTGCGTTGAACTGAAGCAGCAATCGTGGGCAGATCATCAGAAACTCGTCATGGCCGGCATGACGCACGGTTGGTCGATGCAGGTAGAGCTGGACGGCAGGGTTCAAGGGGTGTTGGGCATGGCCGGGTCTGCTGATCTGGCCGCGGATCCGCAGAATCTGGATCTTGTGCGCACGATCACCCGCCTGACATCGGTCACGCTGGGGCGTCTTTCTGCGCAGGCGCGTGCTGAAACAGCGATTCGCACCTTCATCGACGACAGTCCGGTGTTTGTCATTGCTATGGATGCCGCCGGCAAAATTGAGAAAGTCAGCCGCTTTGGCGCTCATAGTCTAGGTTATGACGTTGATTCTCTGATCGGCACTTCGTTCAGCGGTATCCATCCGAAATCGCAGCGACTTGAAGTCAGCGAACGCATCAAGCAGTGGGCCGGACAAGACGTCGATTCCATCATGACGGTTGAAACCATGATGAGACTGGCCAATGGGAAATCCCGTTGGACTCGCCAGAACATTCGGACAATCAGGACCGAGCGGGATCGGGTTCGCATCATGGTGGTTTGCGAAGACATCACGGCGGTGCGAAAACTCACCGACAAGCTTCACCACCAGGTTCGACATGACGGTTTGACCGGATTGGCGAATCGAACGCATTTTGACGATAGTCTGCGGCGGGTGTTCTCGAACGCCGAGAACAATATTGAACGGTTTGCCGTTCTGTTTATGGATCTGGACCGCTTCAAGGCAATCAACGACAGTTACGGCCACTCCGCCGGTGACAAAGTTCTGAAAAGCACGGCCCGGCGAATTCGCAAGGTCTTGCGTAGCAATGACATCGTGGCGCGGGTCGGTGGCGATGAATTTCAGGTGATTTTACGAAACGCCCAATCGCTGGACTCGGTTCAAAAGGTCGCTAACAAGCTGCGTCTCGAATTGAATCAGCCAATTCGTATTGGTCACCAGGAACTGACGGTCGGAACAAGTATCGGGATTTCCATTTACGATGCCTCGGCAAACAGTCCGGATGAGCTGGTTCAGCAGGCCGACATTGCCCTGTATCGCGCCAAAGAGCTGGGTCGCAACAACGTGCAGGTGTTTACAAGCGCATTATCGGCTCGCCTGAGTCAGCGATCCGTAATGGAGCAGGAGCTGGTGCGTGCGATCGACAATGACGAATTGCGACTGCAGCTTCAGCCAAGATTTCGAACCAGCGACGGCGCGATGGTCGCGGTTGAGGCGCTGGTACGCTGGCAACATCCGGAGCAGGGTTTGCTGGGGCCAGACACTTTCATTCCGCTTGCCGAACAATCATCGCTGGTCGGGCGAATCACCTCGTGGGTACTGGACAACGGCTTGCGACAGCTCTCGACGCTTCAGAAGCGCTGGCCGTACATGCGGCTCGGGATTAATGTGTCGGCCCGAGAGTTGATGGCCAGCGGTGATCTTGTGAGGCGGGTGCTGAGCAAGCTGGATGATCAGCACTTGCCCGCGATCTGCCTGGAGCTGGAAATCACCGAGACTGCCTTGTTTGAAGACCTGGATGCGGCCTGCGAAGTGTTGACTGAACTGACCGATCTGGGCGTGCAGGTCGCGCTGGATGATTTCGGTACCGGTTACGCCTCGCTCAGCCAGTTGGTGAACCTGCCGATCGACACCGTCAAGATCGATCGCTCGTTTGTTTCCGCGCTCGAAAAAGACGGGCGCGGGCGCAGCATTACCGATACGATCGCCCAGCTATCAGGCAACCTGGGCATTCACTGTGTGGCTGAAGGTGTCGAAACACCCTGGCAGGCGTCTTACCTGAAGGGAATTGAGGTAGACGCCTTGCAAGGATATTTGCTGGCCCGCCCGATGTGGCTTGCAGACTTGGTCAGCAATGGTGATCAAATCGAGGCGCGTGCCCGCCAGTTGCTGCGACCAAAGTCCCGTGCAGCAGGCGAACAAGCCAGAGTCTGAGCCCTTACCGGCCCGAAAAATCCGGCTTGCGTTTCTCGACAAACGCTTTCACGCCTTCCAGGCCGTCAGTGGTACGGCTCATCGTGACAATGCTGCGGGTTTCGCGCTCAAGTTGCGACTCCATCGAATCGTTTAATGCCATATGAAGGAGTTGCTTGACGCCGCCATGAGCCCGGGTTGGTCCTTTGGCGAGCTTGCTGGCCAGCGCCTGTACGGTTTCCTGAAGTTTGTCATCCGGAACCACTTGATTGACCAGTCCCCAGTCAAGCGCCTCGGCCGAGGACAAAACCCGGTTAGTCAGGAAGAGTTCCATCGCCCGGCGCTGGCCCAGTATCCGGCTCAGGAAGTAGGTTGAACTGCCGTCCGGCGTCAGGCCGATCTGGGTATATGCACTGGTGAATTTGGCACTCTCCGCAGCGATCGCCAGATCAGGGCACGCCGCCATACTGAGACCAGCCCCAGCCGCCACACCGTTAATGGCGCCGATCAATGGCGCGTCCATCCACGCCAGGCGGGAAACCGCATTGTGCAAGTAAGCCGTCATCTCTTTGAGCAGGGGCTGGACGTTGTCCGGGTCCTGGGCAAAACTGGCAACATCGCCGCCAGCGCAAAAAGCCTTGTCGCCCGCGCCGGTCAGCACGGCACACCGGACCGAGCTGTCCGAGCTGATCCGGTTGGCGATCTCAAACAGTTCCTGCATCGCCTGCAAATTCAAGGCATTGAATGCCTTTGGCCGATTTATGGTGATCCAGGCAACTGCATCATGTTGTTCCAGTTGAATTAAGGTGTCGCTCATGCTTTTCTTGTCTCCGTTATCACCGAATTATGGTGGCTTGTCTCTGTCAAAGCCATAATTGAAACACGGGCGTCAGTCACGCCCGAAACTCTTCGCGCCCTGTCATGGCATCAGATCGATAGTCATGGTAAAACGTCAGCTTTATCGACCGCGCCATGCATGCGACTGCAAGCGGTTAAACAAATTACTGGAGAAACCCACAATGGATGTCCGTGCCGCTGTAGCCTACAAAGCTGGCGAACCCCTGGTCATTGAAACCGTTCAGCTCGAAGGTCCGAAGCCGTTCGAAGTTGTCGTCGAGATCAAGGCTACCGGTGTATGCCATACCGATGAATTCACCCGTTCAGGCGCTGACCCGGAAGGGCTGTTCCCGGCTATTTTCGGGCATGAAGGCGCTGGTGTTGTTGTTGAGGTCGGTTCATCAGTCACCTCGCTCAAGAAAGGCGATCATGTCATTCCCCTGTACACACCGGAGTGCCGGGGCTGTAAAACCTGTCTTTCGCAGAAGTCCAATCTCTGTACTGCTATCCGCGGTACCCAGGGACAAGGCGTCATGCCTGACGGCACCAGCCGGTTCTCAATAAACGGCCAGAAGATCCACCACTACATGGGTTGCTCAACCTTTGCCAACTACACGGTATTGCCTGAGATCGCCCTGGCCAAAATCCGTGAAGACGCGCCGTTTGACAAGGTTTGTTACATCGGTTGCGGCGTGACGACCGGCATTGGCGCGGTCATTAATACCGCCAAAGTGCAGCCGGGCGACAACGTCGTCGTATTCGGCCTCGGTGGCATCGGCCTAAATGTATTGCAGGGCGCGCGCCTTGCCGGGGCCGACAAGATCATCGGAGTCGACCTGAACAACGACCGCAAGGAAATGGCCGAGAAATTCGGCATGACTCACTTTGTCAATCCGAAGGAAGTCGAAGGCGATCTGGTCTCTTATCTTGTTGATTTGACCGATGGCGGCGCCGATTACAGTTTCGAGTGTATTGGCAATACCGAAGTCATGCGCCAGGCGCTCGAATGCACCCATCGCGGTTGGGGGACTTCAATCATCATTGGTGTTGCCCCAGCAGGCGCCGAAATCAGCACCCGCCCGTTTCAGCTTGTGACCGGCCGTAACTGGCGCGGCACCGCTTTCGGCGGCGCCCGTGGCCGTACTGATGTCCCGAAAATCGTCGACTGGTACATGGATGGCAAGATCAACATTGATGACCTGATTACCCACAAGCTGCCGCTCGAGAAAATCAATGATGCGTTTGACCTGATGCATTCCGGCGAATCCATTCGTACTGTCGTCGAATTCTAAATCCGGAGAGTCAGTTGAGTCTTACTGAAGTCAGTCAAAACAAGTGTTTCGGTGGGATGCAGTTCGTTTACGAGCATGCGTCGACTGAAACCGGCACGCCAATGCGGTTTGGCGTGTTTTTACCGCCTCAGGCCAACAACAAAAAGGTACCTGCGCTCTACTGGTTGTCAGGACTTACCTGTACCGAAGAGAACTTCATTGTCAAAGCCGGTGTGCAGCGGATCGCCGCAGAGCTAGGGGTTGCCATTATTGCCCCGGACACCAGTCCACGGGGGTTGGGCTACGAAGGCGAGGATGATTCCTACGATTTTGGTACCGGGGCCGGGTTCTACCTGGACGCGACTGAGGCTCCCTGGAGCACCGGTTACCGGATGTACTCATACGTCAGCCAGGAGTTGCCTGCGCTCATCAACGAGAACTTTCCTGTCGATGCTTCCAAAGCAGGCATTTTTGGACACTCAATGGGCGGTCACGGCGCGTTGACCATCGGGATCAAAAACCCCTCCCGTTTCAAGACGATCTCGGCGTTTGCGCCGATCTGTGCGCCCAGCCAGGTTCCGTGGGGTGAAAAAGTTTTCACCAACTATCTTGGGTCTGATCGCGCCAACTGGTCCGCGTACGATGCAACCGACCTGATCAACACAATGGGTTGGCATGGTGCGCCCCTGCTGATTGATCAGGGCACGTCCGATCAGTTTCTGGCTGAACAACTGAAGCCGGAAATCTTCCAGGCTGCCTGTAAGAAGGCCAAGGTACCGCTGGAGTTACGCATGCAAGACGGCTATGACCACAGCTATTTCTTCATGGCGACGTTCATGGAAGATCACGTGCGCTTTCATGTCGGGCACCTGACTTAGCTGATCCGCCAGGCTATCCGCCACAAGCAGGTAGCAACAAAAATACCGTAGGCGATCATCGCCCCGGCAATCGTCCATAAAACGATTGCCGGGTCTGTGTCTGTGCCGACCCAGAGCAGGCCGGTGGCGACCAGTAACAGCCGTACCAGCGCTCCGCTAACGGGGTAGATAAGTGTATTGAGTCCCTGACTGGCAAAATACAAGCCCAGTCCCAGCGCGAAAAAACCGTAGAAAGGCCCGAGAATCTGCAGGGTTTGCTGACAATTGCCGGACACCGATTCATTGCTTGCAACCTGGTCGCACCAGAATTGCGGTGCCAGCGCGAAGCCGATCCCGATGATGCCGACCACCGCCACGTTGGCTGCCGTGCCCCGCCAGGCAATGGAAATCGCCCGTCTGGTTTGCCCGGCTCCCACATGAGCGCCGACAATCGCGATCAGGGACGCCCCGATGCCAAAGATCGCCGGAATCATCAGGAGCTCCAGTCGTACCGCCAAGCCGTAACCGGCCAGCCAATCGATGCCGAGTCTGCCCAGCAAAGCGGTGGCAACCAGCGCATAGATGATGGTCATTACCGATTGCATGCCGGCCAGAAGCCCTGGCTTGAGTATGTCGAACGTGACCCGCCGGTCCGGCCACTGACGCTGAAAGCGTACTGGCTGGCCAGGGTGATTAAGGAAATAAATCAACACGACTGAGCCGCAGGCGAAAGCCCCTAATAAGGCAATAGCCGCAAACTGCATCACAGCGGAAAGGTCGCTTCCCGAAGTCGGAATCAGCCAGCCGCCCAACAGTGCATAGCTGGCCGCGATGACAACCATGCCAATTGCCGGCCTGGTCATGTCGCCCGTGCCACGCATAACAGCGCTCAACATGTTGAAGAGCCAGATAAGCGGCAGCCCGGCAAAGGCAATCTGCCCGTAAGCAAGTGCCGCCGTCAGAACGTTACCCTGTGCGCCAATCAGTTTAAAAAAGTATGAAGCAAACGTTAGTAACACCACGCCCATCAGCGCCCCGCCGGTAATTGCGATCAGGACCGCACTTCGGTAGACCGCACTGGCTCGCGCCGCGTCGCCAGCCCCTATGGCTCTTGCGACAGCGCCGCTGGTGGCCCCGCCAATAGCGCCGGCCGCCAACATATTGGCGAGCATGATCAACGGAAAAACCAGCGCCACTGCCGCTAGCGCACCGGTGCCCGTGCGAGACAAATACCAGGCTTCCAGCGCCGGTAGCAGCGACTGGATAAGTGCGCCAAGCACGCCGGGAATAGCCAGCCGGGTTAACGTGGGTAACAACGGGGCACCCACGAGCGGTGAGCTGCCGGCCGTTCGGGGTTGACTCATGGTTTGTTCGCCGGCTTGCCAGCTGCGAGCAACAGTTCGTGCAGTTGTCGGATTTCACCGCGCAGGCTGGCTATTTCCCGCCGGGTGACTTCGTGTTGGTCGTCAACATGTTGAGCGGTCTCTTGCTCTGCTTCGAGCATTTCCCGGTCATGCTCGGCCTGGATTGCATTCACGATCACTGCGATGAACAGGTTCAACATGGTGAAAGTGGCAATCAGAATAAAGACGACGAAAAAGACCCAGGCTTTCGGAAAGGCTTCGATAACCGGTCGCGCAATACCCATAGACCAGCTCTCGAGCGTCATGATCTGAAACAAGGTGTAGGCGCTTTCGCCTAGCGTGCCGAACCAGTCGGGAAATCGTTCGCCAAACAGTTTTGTGGCGATCACCGAGCCGATATAAAAGATCAGCCCCATCACCATGATGACCGAGCCCAGTCCGGGGATTGCGCCGAGCAGCCCGCCAACCACCCGCCGCATCGACGGCACCAGAGTCAGAATTCGCAACGCACGCAATATTCTGAGTGAGCGCAGGACAGCGAGCGCCCCGCTGGCAGGAATCAGCGCAATGCCCACTACCGTGAAGTCGAAAATGCCCCACGGGTCCTTAAAAAACTGCCAGCCATGAGCGGTAATCCGCAGCGCGATTTCAACGACGAAAATCGCGAGAATCGTACTATCGAGTGCAGTGAGTATTAGCCCGTAGTTGCTGGTAACGGAATCATAGGTTTCAAGCCCCAGAATAATGGCATTGATCAGAATCAGACCGATCAATACCTTCTCGGTTGTCTTGTTGGCGAGTATTGCGGCCAGTTTTGAACGCCAGTTCGCTGGCAATGTCGGGTCCGTCATTCTTTTGCAGTCATGGTTTCAATCGCCCGGTGGTGCGAGCAGGCTGCCGACTTTACCAAGTCCCGGCAGCCGCAGGGCAAGATCGTCGAAGTCTATGCCAACTGACAGGCCAAGCAGATTCAATTCTATGCCTTCGTGTTTGCTCAGGCTCAGTCCAAGTAGTCCGTACAGGGAAACTTGCCAGCCCGTGCCACTCGGCGTGCTGGCGACTAGCGAATATTCGCCCAGAAAGTCCTTGCCGATAGCCGTCGTAGGCAGATCCAGTCTGAGTTCCGGGACCGAGCGCGCGATGAAAGCGACAAAAGTATTGCTATTGGGCCCGGGCCAGGCCCGATAGCGATCCGCAAACGGATAGTCAACAACCGCTTGTTCAATCTTGCTGATCATCCGTCCCGCAGCCGGCCCCCGGTGTTCGGCCAGTAACTGCGGTGGCGCACCGAACCAGAAGAAATCGGGCGGACTTCGCTGGCTGACCACAGGCGAGCCGCCATGATAGAACCGCCAGCCGATCACATGGTGCACCGTAAAGGAATCGGCCCTGGCGGGCTTGACGGCGATCCAGGTATGGACGGCGAACGCGCCGCGCCAGCCCAGTGTGCGCGCACTATAGACCAGCACCACTGGCTCCGGCGTGTCAGCAGGCAGCGGCGCGACGCCGCTGGATTCCCGGTTCGCCGACCACCACGGGCCGCGGTCAGTCTGATTCCCGAACGCGATCATGCTGATCGGTCCCAGCATCATCAGCATGACGGCGAGAAGAAACTTTAGGGTCCAGCGGCGTAGTTGCTTCACTATTTGAACGGGATAAGAGTTTTCAGCAGGCCATTATGTTGCCCGGACATAAACCTCGTCAGTTTTACCCTGTCCGACTAACAGCATTAGGCCGGAAATCAGGCCGCATCCCAGCATAATCGCACTCATTGGCATCGCCGTACCGTCATAGGTGGCGCCAACAATCGCGCTGACAATGCTTGCCGTACCAAACTGCGACACACCCACCAGAGATGAGGCACTACCCGCAAACGGGCCGCTCTCGGCCATGGCAACCGCAACAGCGTTCGAGCCAATCAGCGGCATAGTGGCAACCCATATCGCCAGAATGCTGGCCAGCAGGGGCAGTGATTCGGTTGCGTTGAACAACACCAGCAGTACACCGGCCGATATGTTGATCAGAATGCCAAGCGCGAGAATTCGGTTCGGTGTTGACCGAATCAACAGCCGCCGGTTGACGTAATTCGCGAGTATCAGACCGCAGGCGATTAACGCGAAAAGTCCGCCAAACATCTGCTGATTCAAACCGTGCAGTTCCATCAGGACAAATGGTGCCGCCGTGACATAGGCGAAGACACCACTGAAGGCGAATGCGCCGGCCAACGCCGGCACCATGAAGCTGCGCTTGATTAGCAGTCGGCCAAAAGTGGCAAAAACCTGCAGGGGGTTTTGTTTGACCCGTTGCTCCGGCGGCAGTGTCTCGGCCAGGTTCTGATAGGCCAGGTACAGGCATCCCAGCCCGAACAGGGTCAGAAAAGCAAAGATAGCCTGCCAATAACTCCAGGAGAGAATCAGACTCCCCAGTACCGGGGCGACAATCGGGCCGAGTGCGACAACCGCCATCATCATTGACAATGCCATAGCGCCTTCGCGGGCATCGAACAGGTCGCGGATCATCGCGCGGGCGACAACCATGCCCGCGCAGGCGCCCAATGCCTGAACGAATCGCAGGCCGATAAAGATGTTGATGTCCGGAGCCAGCATCAGCAGACCGGAGGCGAAGATATAAATCGTGATGCCGATCAACATCGGTATGCGGCGCCCGAATCGATCAATAGCCGGGCCGTAAATCAGTTGCCCCAGTGCGACGCCGAAAAAAAATGCGGCCAGACTGAGCTGGACCTGGCTGGCTTCAGCGCCGAGGCTGCGCGCGATTGCTGGAAATCCTGACAAGTACATGTCAATCGAAAAAGGCGCGAACGCGGTAAGCGCGCCGAGAATAAACGTGAGTCGGCGGGTGCTGATGGCAGGTTTGCCGGCGTCAGCTGACGCCTGCGAGGCAGGGCTTGGAGGTAGTACAGACAAGAGGAGTATCCCGAGCGAGAGTCTGCGACGTTAAACTAGTCGCTTGAATCAAATGCTAACAGCCACTCGAGATTAACCAGGAAAGCGCGCATGACAGATGCCGATTACTACAACCGTATTGGTCAGAACCACATGGCACCGCTCTGGGAGGTGTTGCACGCGTTAGTGCCAACCGAACCGAGGGGCCCTGCTGCTGCTGCCCAGTGGCGGTATGCTGCGGTGCGTGATCAGGTGATGGAGGCCGGGCGTCTGATCACTGCCGAGAAAGCGGAGCGCCGGGTGTTGATCCTTGAAAACCCTGCAATGCAAGGCCGCTCATGTATTACGCAATCACTGTACGCGGGCCTGCAACTGATACTGCCCGGGGAAGTCGCGCCGGCGCATCGTCATACGCAGTCGGCGCTGCGTCTGGTTCTGGACGGCGAGGGCGCCTATACCGCTGTAAATGGTGAGCGAACCACGATGCGCCGTGGTGATTTCATCATTACGCCGGCTTGGACCTGGCACGATCACGGAAACCTGGGCGACCAGCCGGTCGTCTGGCTGGATGGTCTGGATATTCCACTGGTTCAGTTCTTTGACGCCGGGTTCGCCGAGAAGAGCGAGGTGTTGAGTCAGCCGCCGACCCATGCCGAGGGCGAGACACTTGCCAGGTTCGGAGGCAATATGCTGCCGGTTGACTACGAGCAAAAAGCGCATGAACCGTCGCCGCTGTTTGTCTATCCGTTCCAGCAGACCCGGCAGAACCTCGTGACGGTCGCAAGCTCGGCGGCGCCGGACCCGCACCTTGCCTTTAAGATGCGCTATGTCAACCCGGCAACCGGCGCCTCACCCATGCCGACTATCGGTGCGTTTTCCCAATGGCTGCCAGCGGGTTTTGAGACACGCGCAATTCAAAGTACCGATGGCACGGTGCTGGTCTGTCTGGAAGGCTCAGGCGAAGCAAAAATCGGCGACCAAGTCTTTACGTTCGACCCTAACGATGTCATGGTTGTCCCGCCCTGGCAGCCGCTGCAATTACGCGGCGACAAAGACTGTGTGATGTTCAGTTTCTCTGATCGTCCAGTACAGCAAGCACTCGGACTCTGGCGCGAACATCGCCACTAATCTTCGGACGGAATATCGACAATGACTTCTTTACCCCAGTGGGAGACAGACGGGACCAGCAGGGTGCCGTTTGCCGCTTACACCAGCGAAGCGCTACACAAGCTTGAGTTGCAGAAACTGTTTTACGAAAAGCACTGGCACTACATTGGTCTGGAGGCCGAAATACCGGCCATTGGCGACTTCAAGCGAACCGTTATCGGAGAGCGCTCTGTCGTCATGTCCCGCGGCGCGGATCAGGCGGTCAATGTCTTTGAAAATGTTTGCGCTCATCGGGGAATGCAGTTCTGTCGTAAGCGACATGGCAATCAACAGGAATTCATCTGCCCCTACCATCAGTGGAGTTATGCACTCGATGGATCCTTACAAGGCGTGCCGTTTCGCCGCGGCGTGAAAAATAACGGCAAAGTGCAAGGCGGTATGCCGGCTGATTTCAAACCTGCCGATCACTCGTTGAACAAGTTGCGGGTTGCTACGCGCGGCGGCGTGGTGTTTGCCTCGTTCGATCATGAAGTCGAGTCTCTCGAAGACTTCATCGGCCCGACGGTTCTTGAGTATTTTGACCGTATGTTCAATGGCCGTGAGTTGCGTATTCTCGGCTACAACAAACAGCGAATTCCGGGCAACTGGAAGCTAATGCAGGAGAATATTAAAGACCCTTATCACCCTGGTCTGCTGCATACCTGGTTCGTCACGTTTGGCTTGTGGCGGGCTGACAATGAATCAGCGCTCAAAATGGATGAGCATTTCCGACACGCGGCCATGATTAGCACGCGCGGCAAACCGGGCGAAAAAATCGCCGGCGTCACGCAAGTCTCCAGTTTCAAAGAAAGTATGACACTACAAGATGATCGCTTTCTGGACATTGTCCCCGAAGACTGGTGGGGTGGACCAACGGCAGTCATGACGACGTTGTTTCCGAGCGTGATTCTGCAACAGCAGGTGAACAGCGTCTCGACCCGCCATATTCAACCGCGAGGTCATGATGCTTTCGATTTTGTCTGGACGCATTTTGGTTTTGCGGATGACACCGAAGAGATGACTCAGCGGCGATTGCGCCAGGCGAATCTCTTCGGGCCGGCAGGGTTTGTTTCGGCTGACGACGGCGAAGTTATTGAGTTGTCGCAAATGGGGTTTGAGCAAAAACCTGATCACCGAGCGCTTGTGGAACTCGGTGGTCGCGAGGTGAGTGACGCCGATCACATGGTGACCGAGACTTTGATACGCGGCATGTATGCGTACTGGCGCAAAGTGATGGAGGCCTGATGCTTAGCTTCGAGCAGTATTTTGAACTGACCCAACTCTATGCTGCTTATGGCCGGGCATTGGATGAAGGGCGCTGGCGGGACTGGGCCGATCTGTTCACCGATGACTGTACCTACAAGCTGCAGCCGCGCGAGAACTATGAGCGAGGCTTCCCGCTCGCAACGCTTTCATTCGAAAGCAAGAGGATGCTCCTGGATCGTGCCTACGCGATTGACGAAACCCTGTTTCATGACCCGTATTACCAGCGCCATGTCGTTGGCGTGCCAACCGTGCATTCAGCAGATAACAAGCTTATTAGCAGCGAAGCTAACTACGCGGTCTTCAGAACCAAACAAAATGAACTGTCAACCGTGTTTAACGTCGGCCGATATCTCGATAACATCGTCGCAACCGACACTGGGCTGAAGTTTCATTCGCGGCTGTGCATCTTTGACAGCGAGATGATTCCCAATTCGATTATTTATCCGATCTAGTCTGAGCCGGGTCCGCAGTTTTTTTTTCTGGGTCGGTGTTCGTCTTGGCGCTTTGTAGCGGCTCGAATGGTTTGAGTCGCTGGTACATGCTGCCATCGATGACCGGTACCTCTTGCAGCATGAACAGCGAGTGCGAGACCGGCTCTTTGTTCGCGTATTTGAGGTGTAATTCGTAGTCGTTTATCTGGTAGGTGCCCTTTCGGGGAGCCGCGGCCGAGGACAAGGAAATAGGGGTGCCGGTGCTGGCGCGGGTCAGGGCTTTTAGTTCGGTCTGTTCAAAACGGCCGTCCGGATGAAATGTCAACAGGGTTTCCCGATAAGCATTCAGCTTCTCGCCATCCGGCCCGTCAATCTGCTCTGTCCTTGCTGAACGAAAGCGACCGTCCAGCATCGCCTGGTGGTTCGGTTCGATCCGGCGATACTTGGCGCCGCCCACAACCAGCGTACCTCCGGCTTCAGTGACCAGCGAGCGTTGCTCGCCTCGCAGGAATCCCAGCCGATGCTCGAACTGACTGGTGCTGCGCCAGGTCGAAATTGAGTTGTCGGTGGTTTCGTAACGACCGCAGGCGAGAACCTGCTTCTCGCAATACCCGGTAAGGTCTTGTCCCATTGCGGTTTCAGTCAGTGCAAAGTGTCCGGTCTCAGTCAGTACCAGCCCGTTAATGCCAACGACGTGTTGACTGCGGGCCAGTAGTGACAAAGACACGGCGCTGCCGATCGTGGCATAGAACCCGGATAGATCCTGCTGTGGGGCGGACCAACTTGCGGCAAGCGCTTTTTCGGGTTGGGCCAGCCGAACGCTGGTCAGGATCTGCGCCATGCCGGAAAGCGGCTGGTCAGCAGTGTCAGGTGGGGCGATCAGTGACACCAGCAGCCGGTACCCGTCGATTTCCAGCAGTAGGCTGACCCGTATGTGACTGGATTTTTCTTCCCGGCTCACGGCGCTGGTCAGCCAGGCGTCTACGCCGTTTGTTAGACGGCCGGAATACACGGTTGATTTCCGGTTGGCTGTGGAAGCCTGGAAAGACTGGTGCCACCGGTCGAGCGTTATGCTCTGATTTTCAGTCGTCGGCTTCCGGGCGCTGATCGCTGCACTGAGAGAAGCGTCGGTTGAATCAGGGGCGAGGGTGAGATTGCTCAGCTCGCGCGACTGGGTTGTCCAGTCGTCTGGAATATCGAATTCAAAACCGTCCAGTGTGATCGTCTCTGCCCAGGCAGTGCTGACGTAAAACGTCAGGCCCAGCGCCCAGAGCGCCAGGCGAGCTGATTTCAGCCGAACGGATTCGCACCGATCCGAGGCGGTATTGTCTCGATTAAACACGCTTTTTCTGCTGCTCCTCTCCGTTCCTCGTCCCATCGTAACGCATGGTCAGGCAACTCAGTGTTTTGGAGTGAAAACTCCGGCGCCGTGTCTTCTCGCGTCCGGATGGCGTTGCCGACTAATGGTCGATCTGATCTGTGCAGGTACGGGTACACTGCGGACAGATGAAATCAATCAGTCGCACTATTCTGATCGGCTTGCTGACTGCCGCTCCACTGATCATCACCTGGCTGATCGTGACATTCCTTTTCGACTGGCTCTCGAGCATCGGGCAGCCATGGGTGCGTGGTCTTGCGTTTGGAATCAGGCCGCAGTATCCAGGTCTGGCAGACTTGATGCTCAGCGAGGCCTTGCAGTCGTTTGTCGCGGTCCTGGTGGTTTTGATCCTGCTGTTTGTACTTGGCTGGGCCACTGGCAAAGTCCTGGGGCAACGATTGATTCGACAGGCCGAGCGCGCTATTGGTGCAATCCCGGTTGTCGATTCCATCTACCGGGCGACCAAGCGATTTCTGGCGGTTGCCAGTGCGACGCCTGGTGGCGAAAAGCGAGTCGTGCTGATCGGGTTTCCGTCGCCCAGCATGAAAACAATCGGGCTGGTCACCAAAGTCATGACGGATCAGACAACTGGTCAGGAGCTTGCGGCCGTCTATATCCCGACAGCGCCGAATCCAACGTCCGGCTATGTGGAAATTCTGCCGCTTGAGGATCTGGTTTTTCTGGACTGGACGTTCGATCAGGCTATGTCTTTTATCGTCACTGGCGGCTCCAACGGGCCCGATACGATTGACTACTCCGGCATGGTCGCCAAAACCCGGCCGATACCGGACGAGCCTGAAAAAGCGGATGCTCCAGAGCAGAATCCGGCCATACAGCAACCCAGCGAGCCTGCCCGGCACTAATTGGCGAGGCTGACCGCCAGCACAACGGTTTCGCCCGTTGCCCGGCCTGATCCGCTAGAATACGCGCAGCTACCAAGCAAGCGCCCGTAGCTCAGTGGATAGAGTACTGGCCTCCGAAGCCAGGGGCCGTTGGTTCGATTCCAACCGGGCGCGCCATCTCTCGGTCATTCAAGACCCCCCGCAAGGCCCTCCCCACCAAGTTCACCCTAGGCCCCAGGCCCCAGGCCTCAGGCCCCATAGGCTTGCCCTGCCGCCCGCTCTGCGCGCCGGCGTTTGGCGCGTCGCAAACCCCTAAATGAGGTAGTACACAGATTCTCCGGTCTGACAACTGTTCACCCCCTGGGCGTTGCGTTATGTTGGGAAACTTCTCAGCAACCGAAAAAGGTGAATCTGTTTTGACACTCTTGAAAACCGCAGAAGAAGTATCCGATGTAGCTTTTGGTTTTATGGCCTCCAAGGCTTTGTTTACCGCGATTCACTTCAACTTGTTTTCTCATCTTGACCTGGGCCGAATGACTGCTCAACAGGCAGCCGTGAAAATGGGCATTCACGTCGATCGCGCCACCACGTTGATGACTGCCTTGACAACAGTCGGTCTGCTGGGCCGGGATGGCGAATCGTATTTCAATGCGCCGGCTGCCGAGGCGTTTCTGGTCTCCGGCGCCAAGTACGACTTCAGTGATTATCTGAGCCAGCAGGTTGACCGGCAGATGTACGGGCTGCTCGATCAAATCGAAGATGCGATGGCCGACAAACTTCCTGAAGAGGCAATCGGCTCATATGCGCAATGGATGTCTGATCCAGAGCAGGCACGTATCTACTCAGAGTCACAACATGCAGGATCGCTGGGTCCGGCCCGCACGCTGGCCCGTTCGCTAGACTTGTCTGACGCGCAGCAAATGCTTGACATCGGTGGCGGGACTGGCGCTTATGCGATCACCTTGTGCAAGGAAAATCCGAGTCTGAAGGCGACTGTGATCGACTTTCCGAATGTGGCCGAGCTGGGCGAGAAATATGTCGCGGATGCCGGGCTCACTGATCGGGTGAATTACGTCCCGGGTGACCTGTTGGATACCGACTGGCCAGACGGGCAGGACATTGTTTTGATGTCGTACATCTTTTCCAGCGTGCCGGGCGAGCGTATTGCCGAACTCGTCGCGAACGCCGCCCGGGTGCTCAAGCCCGGCGGGCGTCTGATCGTTCATGACTTTATGGTTGAGCCCGACCGCTCCGGGCCGAAGCTGGCCGCTTTGTGGCAGTTTCAGCATACGGCGTTCAACCCGCATGCCCGCTCGGTTTCAACCGACTGGGCCGCCGATACTATTAGTGCTGCCGGCTTTAGCCAGCCAAGCGTTGAGCCGATGATCCCGGGGATGACTTCGGTAGTCTCAGCCTTACGCCAGGCCGCTTGATCGATTGGCTTGTGGCCATTAGGCCGACGGGGTTTCGTGCAGGGCATAACAATGGTCTGCCGGATCGCCGTGGGCCGGATAGCGTTCTCTGACCAGGGGATCATGACCCGGTACCAGGTGCGCCGGTGAGTCGGCCAGCGAGAGCAAGCGCTTGTAGCCATCGAGCATATCGCCCAGATTAAAGACAATCGGAAATGGCGACTCGGCGCCGATGTTCTCGTAATAATGACTGGCATCCGAGGCGACGACGACCCAGCCCCGTTTGGTATGCACCCGAACCGATTGCAAGCCATTGGTGTGGCCACCAACTTTAATTAGCTGCAGACCTGGCGCCAGGTCTGCATCGCCGTCGTGAAATTCGACCCGATCACGATAGACATTGCGGACCATCTCGGTGACATCATCTACCGTATAGGCATAGCGAATAAACGGATAACACATATAGTGACCGGTGGCGTAATGCATTTCAGCTTCCTGAATGTGGATACGCGCCTTTGGGACCAGCGGCAGGTTCCCGGCATGGTCGTAATGCAAGTGGGTAATGACCAGGTCGGTAATGTCTTCCGGTTTGATGCCCAACACGCTCAGTGACTGTATCGGACACCGGTCCTGATGCCGGTTTCGCGTCTGGGCGGCTTCGGGACCAAATCCGGTGTCTACCAACCAGATCCGTCCCTCTCCTCTGATGACCCAGACAAAATAGTCCATTGGCATCGGCCCGTCATGAGGGTCATGGGCGATAAAGTTTTCATTGCGACTTCGCTCTATCGAGGCGTACTTCAGGGCGAAGACTTCATACTGTGGAAGCGTTTCGGCGGGCATGGGCAGTCTCTGGTTTAGTGATTTTCGTCCGCTTGTTGGCGGTTCATTGAATTGATCCCGCATATCAGCACAGGATAAAATGAAGACTACCTGATCATTGAAAACCGGCCGTCTGCGTCTTGCCGCCCTGGGCAGTGACTGAACCGGCAGCTATTGTGCGTCGACGTCACCGGCCTCTGCCTTCTCAACCCATGTCTGCCAACACCGAGCTCACGCTTATTACGCGAGCCACAAGCTTCGCTTGTGAAGCCCATTCGACCCATCGCCGCAAAGGCGCCGCAGCAGAGCCTTATGTCAATCATCTGGCCGAAGTGGCGATGTTGCTGGCCCGTTTTGGGGCCGACGCGAACCTGATCGCAGCCGGCTATCTGCATGACACGCTGGAAGACACCGTGGTGACATTCGCCGACCTGCGGCAGGCATTTGGCGCCGATATTGCCGGGTTGGTTTTGTGCGCGACCGATGATGACGCACTGCCGCGGTCACTTCAGAAGCAGCGCCAGGTTGAGGGCGCGCCGCAGCTACCAGCCAGAGCACAGCAGCTCAGAGTCTGTGACAAGATCTCCAATCTGCGAGCGATTGGCGTCAGCCCGCCAACCGGTTGGTCAACCACCCGGAAAGTCGAGTATTTCCAGTGGGCGAAACGCGTGGTCGGCGGATGTCACCTTGCCGGCTCGGAAATGACCGACTTGTTCGAGGAGACTTATCTCGAAGGCATTGGTTTGATCGCGGGCTAACTGTAAAGAAATTCGAAGTGAAACAAGGTGTTTGCGGGGTCGCGAGACAGCGATCTCTGCGACATAATTGTGTGAGTCTCCACCCGCCCGCCGGCAATGTACTGGCAGGGACCAGCTGATAGATCAAAGCATTGAAGTCGTCGTGAAGTCGTCGTGAAGTCGTTGGTAGTCAGGCCGCAGAAGCATGCAGCCGGCTTACAACCAACTCTCAACCGACTCGCAACCGACTCGTAATCGGCTCGGAACAGTTCGGTAGTGAACTAGTTCCTCGCGCCAGACGACTGATTTGCAGATCATCATGCCATCACCAATCAAATGTGGGTTCGGTATCAGAGAGCCCCACCACTGACCGTCTTCTGGTCAACGGACTGATCGTTTGGACTTGGTGCCTCGACGGCGTTCTGCCGGCGTGGCTTTTTGGGCTGGATAACAAATTGACGAAACAAGAAAATAATCACTTGGAAGCTGTGTCTGTCGTTGACTCAGCTGAATCAACCACTCCCCTGACCGACACCCCTGGCAGTCGTGGTCGACGGCTGGTCGCATTGACGGCCATTTCAGGCTTACTGGCGGCATGCGGTGGCGGTGGTGGTAGCGAAGATGCCTCCACCGGTACAGGTAGTGGCACAGGCGGCGGATCAGGTTCAACCCCGGCGCCACCACCTGCTCCGGGTTCGCCTGGCGCCGGTGAAGAGCCTGTTTATGAACAAGATGGTCCGGTAACCGAAAAACGCGCGTCGCGTTTTCTCGGGCAGGCTTCACTCGGTGCGACCGAAGCGGAAATCGCGAAAGTCGTTGAAATCGGTTTTGAAGCATGGCTGGACGAACAGATGGGCGTCGGTGGTAACGGTTCCCGTTACGACTGGATGGTCGAGCAAGGGTATCTCTACAACGGCTCCATTTTCACGTTGCTCGGGAGTGACCAGAGCTTGTGGTTCAAGCTGTTCACTTCACCTGACACCTTGCGCCAGCGGATCGCGCTAGCCTTGTCGGAGATATTCGTCATCAATGGATCCGGAATTACCGGCGCCGGCGATTTCCGGAATTTTGGCGTCGCCGCCTATATGGATCTGCTTGAGACTTACGCGTTCGGAAACTATCGAACCCTGCTTGAGGAAGTCACACTGTCCCACCAGATGGGCGCCTTCCTGAGTATGCGCGGCAGTCGCAAGGCGGAATCGACCGGTCAGGCCCCTGACGAAAATTACGCCCGCGAAATTCTGCAGTTGTTCTCAATCGGGTTGTACAAACTGAATCTTGATGGCACCTATGAACTCGACGGAAACGGTCAGCCCATTGAGACTTATTCCAATGATGACATCGTTGGTCTGGCCCGGGCGTTTACCGGCTGGGATGCAGACACCAGCGTCCAAGTCCCCGAGCGCTGGCGGGCCCGTATGGTGCTTGATCCGGCCAATCACGAGCCCAGAGAAAAATCATTCCTGGGCCTGACGATTCCTGCCGGAACCGATGGCGAAACTTCCATGCGTCTGGCGCTGGACTGGATTAGCCAGCACCAGAATGTGGCTCCGTTCATTGCCCGTCAGTTGATTCAACGACTGGTGACCAGCAATCCGTCATCCTATTACGTACGACGTGTGGCAGAGGCCTTCAACGACAACGGCGATGGCATTCGCGGTGATCTGGGTGCTGTTGTCAAGGCGGTGCTGCTCGATCCCGAGGCGCGTCTGACCGTCTTGTCCAATTCAATTGTTGGCAAGGTTCGCGAGCCAATGCTGCGCTTTGTGCACTGGGCGCGTTCATTCAATGCCAGTGGCAACGGCCGCCAGTGCGATGTCTCTGACATGTCCAGTCCGTCTGTTTCGCTTGGCCAGAGCCCGCTTCGTTCCGATTCGGTCTTTAACTTCTTCCGGCCGGGCTTCACCCCGCCAAACACCGAGTTGGGCAATGCCGGATATAGCGCTCCTGAGTTGCAGATCGCCAGCGAAGTCTCCGTGATCGGCTATGCCAATTTCATGACCAACGTGATTCGATCGGGTATGCAAGGGGTTCGCAGTGACTATGTTCAGGAGCTGGCGCTGGTAAACGACCCGAGCGCGCTACTGGACCGCCTGGACCTGTTGCTAACTGCCGGCCAGTTGACCGACCAGACCCGTTCCATGGTTTTGACGACCATCAGCGCACTGCCTGTCGAGACGGACGAAGACCGCCGCGTGCGGGTTAACGCCGCCATTCTCCTGGTAATGATTTCCTCAGACTATCTGGTTCAAAAATAAGGGCAATCTCATGACTAACAAACCGACCTTGAATGCCCGCAGATCTTTCATGCGATCAGCCGCCGGTGCTGCCGCAACTGGTATTGCCGCGCCGACAGCGCTTAATCTGGCTGCGATGAGCACTGCATCGGCTGCTGATGCAACTGACTATAAAGCCCTGGTCTGTGTCTTCCTGTATGGCGCTAATGATCAGTACAACACGCTGGTTCCCTTTGACTCGGCCAACTATAACCAGTACGCCCAGTTTCGGCAGTCGCTAGCCGTGCCGCACAGCAGCCTGACCAACACCATGTTATCGACGAGTCAGACACTACCTGGTGGCAAGCAATATGCCTTGGCTCCCCAGATGACTCAGCTCAGCCAGATCTGGCAAGAGCAGAACATGGGCGTCCTGCTGAACGTTGGGCCGCTGGTTGTGCCCACTTCGAAGGCGCAGTTCGAGCAACAGTCTGTCCCGCTGCCACCGAAGCTCTTTTCGCATAACGACCAGGCGTCTGTCTGGCAGTCGCTGGCGGCCGAAGGCGCGACTACGGGCTGGGGCGGGCGAATGGCTGATCTATTTGAGTCAGCAAACACCAATTCTCTGTTTACGTCGATTTCATTGTTCGGCAATGCCGTCTATTTGTCTGGTGAGCGTGCTCTGCAATATCAGATGACGGCTTCCGGACCGGTTACTTTGAACGGACGCAGCTACGATGTCTATCGCCACCCGGCCATGTCGCAAATGATCGAGCAAATGGTGGTTAGCAATAACATCGGCCACCAGATGGCCGAAATTCAGGCCCAGGTTGCGCGCCGCTCCATTGATGCCAACGAGACGCTCTCCGCTGCGCTGGCGACGACTGGCGCGTTCATAACGCCCCAAAACGATACACCGCTGGGCAATCAGCTCGAAACCGTTGCCCGCATGATCAAGGTTCGCGATCAACTTGGCATGAAGCGTCAGGTGTTTTTTGTCGGCATGAACGGTTTTGATCATCACGACGGTTTGAGCGTCAAGCATCCGCAACTCATGGCCGAACTCGATGCAGCATTGAGCACGTTCTACCGAACGACTCAGGAAATGGGTGTTGCCGACAAAGTAACGTCGTTTACTGCATCAGACTTCGGGCGCACCCTGACTGGCAATGGCGATGGCACGGATCACGGCTGGGGCAGCCACCACTTTGTGGTTGGTGGGGCGGTTCAAGGGCAGCAATACTGGGGTCAGGCGCCGGAGCTGGGCGATAACGGGCCAGACGATGTCGGTCGGGGGCGCCTGCTGCCAACCACCGCGGTAGAGCAGTACACAGCAAGTCTGGGTCGCTGGTTTGGTGTCAGCGAGTCTGAGCTGAACGACATCTTTCCGCGACTGAAAGACTTCGATTCGCAAGACATGGGCATTCTTGGCGCATGATAATCGTGCAACGCGATGAACTGGTGCGCCCCTGTCTGGGGCGCACCTAAAAATGGCGCCGAACAGCGCGAGCCGCTAAGAGCCGGCGTTCGATTGCACCGAAAGAGTGCGATAAATCGACTTTAGCAGTTGGCATGAACCCTGCAATAAGGAATTTACTGCCGCCAAGGTGTGCGGTGCTAAAAAATTCATATTCAGGGAGAAAAAAAACTCATGTCACGCCGATTCACTCTCAAAACGCTTAGCGCTGGTGTCGCGCTTGCCTCGTTTTCAGTTGCCATGCCCGCCTGGTCCGCAGATACGATCAAAGTCGGCATTCTGCACTCGCTGTCTGGCACGATGGCCATTTCAGAAACGGTGCTCAAAGATGTTGCACTGATGGCGATTGACGAAATCAATGCGAGCGGCGGTTTGCTCGGCAAGCAGCTTGAGCCGGTAGTTGTTGATCCGGCATCCAACTGGCCGTTATTTGCTGAGAAGACCCGCCAGTTGCTGACCCAGGACAAAGTTGATGTGGTTTTCGGCTGCTGGACGTCAGTATCACGAAAGTCTGTCCTGCCGGTTTTTGAAGAGCTGAACGGCTTGTTGTTCTACCCGGTTCAGTACGAAGGCGAAGAGCTTTCCAAGAACGTTTTCTACACCGGTGCAGCACCGAACCAGCAGGCCATTCCTGCTGTTGAGTACCTGATGGGTGAAGACGGTGGCGCTGCCAAGCGCTTCTTCCTGCTGGGTACCGACTATGTCTATCCCCGTACGACCAACAAAATCCTGCGCGCATTCCTCAAATCCAAGGGTGTTAAGGAAAGCGATATCGAAGAGGTCTATACCCCGTTCGGTCACACCGACTATCAGACCATCGTCGGTAACGTGAAGAAATTCGCGGCAGGCGGCAAGACTGCCGTAATCTCCACAATTAACGGAGACTCAAACGTCCCGTTTTATAAAGAACTCGGTAACCAGGGGCTCGATGCTACCGAAGTGCCCGTGGTCGCTTTCTCTGTTGGTGAAGAAGAGCTGCGCGGTGTTGATACCAAGCCATTGGTTGGCCATCTGGCCGCCTGGAACTACTTCATGTCGCTCGAGAATGACGTGAATTCCGGCTTCAAATCAAAATGGGCCAGTTATGCCAAATCGAAGAGTTTGTCGTCGGCCAGCAAACCGCTGACCAATGATCCGATGGAGGCAACTTACATCGGTATCAATATGTGGAAGCAGGCGGTTGAGAAAGCCGGCACGACCGATGTTGACAAAGTCATCGACGCGATGGGTGGTCAGACCTTCAAGTCTCCGTCAGGCTTTATGGTCAAGATGGATGAAAAGAATCATCACTTGCACAAGCCGGTTGTGATCGGTGAAGTCACCGAAGACGGCCAATTCGATGTGGTCTGGCAGACCAAAGGCCCGATCCGTGCTCAGCCCTGGAGTCCGTTTATTCCGGGCAATGACAAGAAGAAAGACGAGCCAGTCACAAGCAAGTAAGCTTGTAGTTTGACTGAATCACCTGGGCGCGTTCGCGCCCAGGTCAAGAATTCCCAGAAGAGAAACTATGAAGATGCCGGAATACCTGCAGGCAGGGGCGTTGACGCGCCTGCTACGGCTGAGTGTGGCGATGTTCGTATTGCTGGTTGCTGTTTCAGGCAGCGCGTATGCACTGACTGTCGAGCAAGCTCGCTCAATGAGCGTCGGTTCATCGAATGACCGTATTGAGGCAATCGCCCAAGCGGTTAAAGAGGAGCTGGCAAATCCGGTTAAGGCCGAGGGCGACGAGATGTCGTCTTCAAAAGCGCTGGAAGCATTCCTGAAGGCAATGTCCGCGCGCAAAGTCAAAACACTTGACGATCGTATTCTGGTCGGTAAGGGGCCGAAAACCCGCGATGCGGTTACTGGTGAGCCAGTAGACGCGACCGGAGCAAAATCCGTTCGGGTAAACAATCGATTTCGGCGGGAAATCAAAACCGCTTTGGCCGGTTTAAAGCTGGCGTCGCCAGATGCTCAGGTTCGATTTGAAGCGGTTGATCAACTTGCGGCACTGCGCAGCAAGCGCAGCAATGAATTGCTGTCTATTGCTGAACAGTCCGAGCAGGACAAGCGAGTCAAGTCCAGATTGGCCCTGGCGCGAGCCAGGGTTGGTGTCAGCGACCCGGATCCTGCCGTGCGACTGGCTGCCGCAGAACAACTGGCGCGTAGCGATACGCTTGAGGTAAGACAGCTTTTGCGTGATCGCCTGGCCGAAGTTGATGGCACGCCGACCGAACCGGATGAAGCGGTTCGCAAGGCACTGAAACTGGCCTATGCCGATGTTGAACACCGGGTGTTCATGTCAGAGATCGGTGGCACTTTGTTTGCCGGCGTTAGTCTGGGCAGTATTTTGTTGCTGGCAGCATTGGGCCTGGCGATTACTTACGGTCTGATGGGGGTTATCAATCTCGCTCACGGCGAATTGATCATGATCGGCGCATATGCCACCTATGTGGCGCAGCAGTTGTTTCGACAATGGATGCCGCCCGCCGCTTTCGACTATTACTTATGGGCCGCCGTGCCGTTGTCGTTTCTGGTCGCTGCGTTGGTTGGCGTCCTGCTGGAACGGCTGGTGATTCGTTTCCTTTACGGCCGCACCCTTGAGACATTGCTGGCCACCTGGGGAATCAGCCTCATTCTGATGCAAGGGGTACGGGATTTGTTTGGGGCGCAGAATGTCGCAGTCGAGAACCCGGCCTGGATGTCAGGCGGTATCGAAATTTCCTCCAATCTCGTCTTGCCGTTTAACCGGGTGGCGATAATCGTGTTCGCCTTTATTGTGATGGCAGCGGTTGTGTTGTTGATTGCCAGAACCCGCCTGGGTCTGTTTGTGCGGGCGACCACTCAGAATCGGGTAATGGCCCAGTGCGTCGGCGTGCCGACCCGCAATACCGACACCATGGCGTTTGCGCTTGGCGCCGGGCTGGCCGGGCTGGCCGGATGTGCTCTTTCGCAAATTGGCAATGTCGGCCCTGACCTCGGCCAGAGTTACATTGTTGACTCATTCCTGGTGGTTGTCGTCGGCGGGGTCGGGCAGTTGGCTGGGGCCGTCGTTGCCGCGCTCGGACTCGGCATATTCAATAAGGTGATCGAAGGAATGTCGGGGGCTGTGATTGCCAAAATTGTGCTGCTGGTGACAGTGATTGTCTTTATTCAGAAGCGACCGCAAGGCATCTTTGCACTGCGTGGCCGTAGCGTGGAGGCCTAAGATGAAACCTTCTTCACAATCCAGTTCATCCAACGCAATGTTCAGCGGTCCGGTAGTCGGCGGTGTCGTACTGGCACTGGCCTTGCTGGTCTTGTACGTCCCTTATGCCAACCTGATGCTGCCGCCAGAGCATCCGGCTTATGTGTCGACCTATATGGTCACTCTGATTGGCAAGATTCTTTGCTACGCGATGGTGGCCATGGCGATGGGTCTGGTCTGGGGCTACGCCGGCATTCTGTCGCTGGGACACGGTTTGTTTTTTGCGCTTGGTGGCTACGCGATGGGCATGTACCTGATGCGGGCGATCGGACGTGAAGGGCAGTATCAGCAAGATCTGCCCGATTTCATGGTGTTTCTCGACTGGAAAGAATTCCCCTGGCAATGGGCGTTGACCGATCACTTCCTGTGGGCGCTTTTTCTGGCCATGGCAGTGCCTGGCTTGCTGGCGTTTGTTTTCGGGTATTTTGCTTTCCGCTCCCGGATCAAAGGCGTGTATTTCTCGATCATTACGCAGGCGCTTACCTATGCCGCAATGCTCTTGTTCTTCCGCAATGAAACCGGTTTTGGCGGGAACAACGGCTTTACTGACTTCAAGCGGATTCTTGGCTACCCGATTGCCGATGCGCACACCCGCGTCGCATTGTTTGCGATCAGCGCTATTACGCTGATCGGGATGTATCTGCTTTGTCGCAAGATCATACTGTCCAAGTACGGGCGGGTGTTGGCGGCGATCCGCGACGCTGAGGGCCGGGTGATGTTCAGCGGCTACGACCCCTTGTGGTTTAAAGTCTCGGTCTGGACATTCTCGGCAGTCTTGTGCGGCATTGCCGGCGCCCTTTATGTGCCGCAGGTTGGCATTATCAACCCAAGCGAGATGTCTCCCGCCAATTCAATAGAAATCGCTATCTGGGCGGCGGTGGGTGGTCGCGGAACGTTGATTGGTCCAATACTGGGCGCGTTTATTGTCAACGGCGCAAAGAGCTGGTTTACCGTCGTCTTACCGGAATACTGGTTGTATTTTCTCGGTTTGCTGTTTGTGTTGGTAACCCTGTTTCTGCCACGTGGTGTGGTTGGCGCATTTCGGCGCAACAAAGGAGTTCAATCATGAGCGAACAGGCACTGGCCCAGGAGCCCGTGGTTGAGTCATCCGCGCCGGGTGACTCAGACAGTCCCCGCGAGTCGCTTACCGGGGTCCTGACAATTGACGGGCTGACAATCAGTTTTGACGGCTTCAAGGCGCTCAATGAATTGAGTCTGGCAATCGATCCAGGTGAATTGCGTTGCATTATTGGCCCGAACGGCGCCGGTAAAACGACGATGATGGATGTGATAACCGGCAAGACCCGACCGGATTCCGGGATTGCTTTTTTCCGGAATCAACATGATCTGCTTGAACTCACCGAACCGCAGATAGCGCACCTGGGGATTGGTCGAAAATTCCAGAAACCGACCGTATTTGAGCAACTGACACCGTTCGAGAATCTGGAGCTGGCTCTCAAGACAGATAAATCAGTCTGGCCTTCGCTACGCTGGAAACTGGGCAGTGAGCACTCTGACCGAATCGCCCAGACGCTAGAGCAAATTCGTCTGGTCGATGCCGCCGACGCTTTGTCCGGCAATTTGTCGCATGGTCAGAAACAATGGCTGGAGATCGGCATGTTGCTGATGCAAGAGCCGGTATTGTTGCTGTTGGACGAACCGGTTGCCGGTATGACTGATGAAGAAACAGAACGTACTGCCGAATTGTTTCTGGGCCTGAAAGGCAGTCATTCGCTGGTAGTTGTTGAGCATGACATGGCGTTTGTGGAGTCGATTGCCGAGCGTGTGACTGTCTTACATGAAGGGTCGGTTCTGGCGGAAGGATCGCTGGCCGATGTCAAAGCCGATGAACGAGTTGTCGAAGTCTATCTGGGCCGCTGAATGCTGACACTATCCAATCTTAATCAGTACTACGGGGGCAGTCATATTCTGCGTGATGTCTCACTGACGGTGCAGCGCGGCAAGGTGACTACTCTGCTGGGTCGCAACGGTGTCGGCAAGACAACACTGCTCAAAAGCCTGATGGGGGTCGTGCCGATCCGCACCGGAGAGATCAGTCTGGATGGCCAGCGTCTGGAAAAAATGCGACCCGAGCAGCGGGTCGGCCATGGCATTGGCTATGTCCCGCAGGGTCGCGAAATTTTTGCCCGCCTGACCGTTGAGGAAAACCTGCGTATGGGACTGGCCAGCGCCCCGCGCGGTGCCCGGTTGCCTGACGAATTGTTTGAACTGTTTCCGGTTCTGCTGACCATGTTGCGGCGGCGCGGCGGTGATCTGTCTGGCGGACAGCAACAACAACTGGCCATTGCGCGTGCCCTGGCGGCCCGACCTAAGCTATTGATTCTTGATGAACCGACCGAAGGCATTCAACCCTCTATCATCAAGGAAATCGAGAAAGTCATTCGCACGCTCGCCAAGAGCGGGCAAATGGGTATTCTGCTCGTGGAGCAGTACTATGAATTTGCCGAGGCGCTGGCCGATGAATATGCTGTGATGACCCGTGGCGAAATCGTCAAAACGGGGCAGGGCACTCAAATGGACGAGGACGGCGTCAGGAATATGGTCACTATCTAAATGCTGGCAACCAGGCCAAATGCAATCCCTGCATCCCCTGTAGACACTGCCGACGGCTCCGTCGGGGCGACTCGGCGAATCCCGTGGCATGCTGCACTGAAACTCGGCTATCAATTTCGGGCCGGGCGCACGGTGCCCAGCCGGCGCGAACACTATGGGCCGCTCCGGGTGCTAAAAGGCTACCGCCAAAGCGGTACTGATTGCTGGGAGCAAGTGGTGGTACATCCGCCTGGCGGCATTGCTTCCTGTGATGAATTACGCATTGATATTGATGCCGATCAGCAATCGCAGGTCTTGCTCACGACCCCCGGCGCAACCAAATGGTATCGCGCTGATGTTGGCGGCGAACCGTCGCGAGGTCTGGGCGGGCTGCAGACAGTCAGTGTCCGGGTTGCCAGTGGGGCCAGCGCTGAGTGGATGCCGCTCGAGAATATCTTTTATGACGGTGCCGATGCCCGGCTCGATACTGAGTATCTGCTTGCTCCGGACGCCGGGCTGATCTGCGCCGAGGTCTATTGCCTGGGGCGGCCAGCGGCGCAGGCACCGTTTGAACAAGGCCGCCTGCGTGTGCGAACCCGTGTGATGCGCGACGGTCGTCCGCTATACATCGAAAGAATCAACCTGGCCGGCGGAGATCGGGCCTTTCAGTCTCAGGCGGCGCTAGGCGGTCACGCTTGTTTCGGCTCGCTGGTGGCCGCGCCTGCAACGAAATGTGACTTGAGCGAACTGGTATCGCAGGTGCGTCAGGCATTGTCTGACGAGGTTGCTCAGGCTCAGGTGGCCGTTACGGCTTTGCCAGAAGTGCTGATTGTTCGCTGGCGGGGGCCGAACGCCCAGGCCGGATGGCGGGCACTACACTGTGCCTGGCGCACGTTACGATTGCCGGTACTGGGACGTGCTGCCCAGGCCCCCAGGATCTGGGCCTGTTAGGCCGGCGGAACAACCGATCACCTCGAGTGACAAACGTCAGACGGAGATAAGACAGTGGAGTTGACCCCCCGCGAAAAAGACAAACTCATGTTGTTCACTGCGGGACTTGTGGCGGAACGTCGCAAAGCCCGTGGCGTCAAACTTAATTATCCGGAAGCGACCGCGCTGATAAGCGCGGCTATTCTGGAAGGCGCCCGCGATGGCCAGACGGTGGCGCAACTGATGGCATACGGGACAACGCTGTTGACTCGTGATGACGTGATGGACGGGGTTGCTGAAATGATTCCCGAGATCCAGATTGAAGCGACCTTCCCGGATGGCACCAAGCTGGTGACTGTTCATCAACCGATTGTTTAGGAGGTATCGCAATGATTCCAGGCGAAATGCTGACCCCCGACGGCGAGATTGAACTCAACGCCGGGCGCGCGACCTTGCAGGTGACAGTAGCCAACAGCGGTGACCGTCCGATTCAGGTGGGATCGCACTATCACTTCTACGAAACCAATCAGGCGCTGACCTTCGATCGCGACGCGAGTCGCGGGTTCCGTCTCAATATTCCCGCTGGCACTGCGGTCAGGTTTGAACCAGGCCAGGAGCGCTCGGTCGAACTGGTCGCGCTTGCCGGTGACCGGCAGGTTTATGGTTTCCAGGGGCTGGTAATGGGCGCGATTGACAACAACAACACGGGGTCCCAATCATGAAAATCACCCGCCGCGCTTATGCCGAAATGTTCGGCCCGACAACCGGCGACCGGGTTCGCCTGGCCGATACGGAGCTGGTGGTCGAAGTCGAGAAAGACCATACGATCTATGGCGAAGAAGTGAAATTCGGCGGCGGTAAAGTCATTCGGGACGGCATGGGGCAGAGTCAGCGCCTGCATGCTGATGTTGCCGACACCGTTTTGACCAACGCCCTCATCATTGACTGGTGGGGCATTGTCAAGGCAGATATCGCCATCAAAGATGGTCGCATCAGCGCTATCGGCAAAGCAGGTAACCCCGATGTTCAACCGGGGGTGAATATCGTGATCGGGGCGGCAACCGAAATTATCGCCGCCGAAGGCAGTATCGTTACCGCCGGCGGCATTGATGCCCATATTCACATGATCTGCCCGCAACAGATTGACGATGCGCTGGCCGGCGGTATTACCACAATGTTTGGTGGTGGCACCGGCCCGGCGACCGGAACCAATGCAACCACTTGCACGCCTGGCGCCTGGCACATCGGCAATATGCTTCAGGCCGCCGAAGCGTTTCCGATGAATTTGGGGCTGCTTGGCAAGGGCAATGCTTCACTGCCCGAGCCGCTGAGGGAGCAGGTAAGAGCCGGCGCAATCGGTTTGAAGCTGCATGAAGACTGGGGCACGACCCCGGCGGCGATTGACAACTGTCTTAGCGTGGCGGATGAGTTCGACGTGCAGGTGGCGATTCATACCGATACCTTGAATGAGTCCGGATTCGTCGAGGCCACTGTGGCGGCATTCAAGAATCGAACCATTCATACTTATCACACGGAAGGGGCCGGCGGCGGCCATGCGCCTGACATCATCAAGGCATGCGGGCTGCCGAATGTCCTGCCGTCATCAACCAACCCAACCCGACCCTATACCGTCAATACCATTGACGAACATCTCGATATGCTGATGGTGTGTCATCACCTCGACCCGGCTATTCCGGAAGATGTCGCGTTTGCCGAAAGCCGCATTCGGCGCGAAACCATTGCCGCTGAGGACATTCTTCATGACCTGGGGGCGTTCTCGATGATGGCCTCGGATTCACAGGCCATGGGCCGTGTCGGCGAGACGATTATTCGTTGCTGGCAGACGGCCCACAAGATGAAAGTCCAGCGCGGCGCGCTGGATTCTGACCCGGCTACCAACGATAACAACCGGGTAAAGAGATACATCGCCAAATACACAATCAACCCGGCGTTGACCCACGGTGTTGCCCATGAGGTTGGCTCGGTTGAAGTCGGCAAGCTGGCCGATCTCGTGCTGTGGAAGCCGGCCTTCTTTGGTGTCAAACCCACGATGGTAATCAAAGGCGGTCAGATTGCCCTGGCCGCAATGGGTGATCCAAACGCGTCCATTCCCACGCCGCAACCGGTGCATTACCGGCCCATGTTCGGGTCTTTCGGCGGCAGCCTGAGAACCAGCGCGCTGACATTCGTCTCGCAAGCCGCGCTTGATGCTGATGTGGCCAGTCGATTCTCCCTGTCACGCAAGGTGGCTGCGGTGTCCGGTACCCGGTCGGTCGGCAAAGCGGACATGAAACTGAATGACTGGCAGCCGGATATTCAGGTTGATCCGCAAAACTATCAAGTGCATGCCGATGGACAACTCCTCACCTGTGAGCCGGCAGCCGTATTGCCGATGGCACAGCGCTACTTCCTCTTCTGACTGACCTGACTGCCAGCATGAAATTATTCAATCAAGTCCTGAGCGATTCAGCCGGATCGTCGAGTATCAATGCAATCGCATTGCCGTTCGATCAGCGCCAGCGGTCCCGGTTGCGAATAACCATTGAAACGGGTCCGCTGGCCGGGCAGAGCGCGGGTATTGAACTGGCTCGTGGAACAGTCATGAGATCAGGCATTCTGTTGGCGACCCCCGAGGGGGATTGCTTGCGGGTTGATGCCGCCGCGGAGGCTTTAACCCAGGTTCAGACCGATTCAGCCCAGACATTGACCGCTATTGCCTATCACCTGGGCAACCGGCATGTGCCGGTCCAGGTCGGCGCGGACTGGTTACGCCTGCAGCAAGACCATGTCCTTGAACAAATGGTGTCGGGCTTGCAGGGAAGCGTTACGCATATCAACGCGGCGTTTGAACCGGAGTCTGGCGCCTACCATGGGGGCGGTGGCCATCACCACCACGACCACAATGATGAATCAACCAGCCCGCCTGATCGCCGCCATTCGCCGCGTATTCACGACCTGGCTGATCCCGCGTCGTCTTCAACATGAACAAAGCTGCTCAACTGGCTTTGATGCGGCTCGCCAGTCCGGCGCTCCCAATCGGTGGATTCAGTTATTCGCAAGGGCTTGAAAGCGCTATTGCCGCTGAATGGGTACACGACGAGAAATCACTGGTGCAATGGCTTTCCGATTGCCTGGCGCTAAACTTTGGTCAATACGAAGCGCCTTTGATGTTCGCGCTGATCGACGCCAGTGTCAGGGGGCGGGACTCACTGGCGCACGGCTTGCATCTGGACTATCTGGCGAGCCGCGAGACCGCAGAGCTACATGCTGAAACCCTGCAAATGGGTTTTTCACTACTACGCCTGCTGGCCGGGCTCAGCAATGATTCTGCCGCCTCGGGGCCGTCCGGTTCGGTCCCGCAGCTTGCGCAGCAATGGCTGGCCGATGAAGCGGAGTGCTCCCTGCCACTGGCCTGGGGGCTGGCGGCCCGGCATTTCAGACTTGACGCCGAGCAGGCATTGACCGCCTACGCATGGGCGTGGCTGGAAAATCAGGTGGCAGCTGCCATAAAAGCAGTGCCGCTTGGGCAGCAATCAGGTCAACGGGTATTTGATCAGGTACAGCAACCGTTAATCCGGGCGCTCGAACGCGCCGCCGTTTGTCCGCCAGATGACTGGAGCAACTTCGCCCCCGGTCTGGCAATGGCCAGTGCTTGGCACGAAACACAGTACTCGCGGTTATTCCGCTCATAGTCTTATCAACAGGATCTATCATGCAAGCAAAAGATGCTCTTCGAGTAGGGATTGGCGGCCCGGTCGGCTCCGGCAAGACGGCGCTGACCTTGTCGCTTTGTGAGCTGATGCGCGAACATCGCAACATGGCTGTCGTGACCAACGACATCTACACCCGTGAAGACGCGGAGTTTCTGGCCCAGCATGGGGCGCTCGCCATTGACCGTATTATGGGTGTCGAAACTGGTGGCTGCCCACATACGGCGATTCGTGAAGACGCCTCTATCAATCTTGAGGCCGTGGCCCGTTTGCAGCGTCGCCATGCAGGGCTTGAACTGGTGCTGGTTGAGAGCGGCGGAGACAACCTGGCAGCAACTTTCAGCCCGGAGCTGTCAGACCTGACAATCTATGTCATTGATGTTGCCGCCGGTGAGAAAATTCCACGCAAAGGTGGGCCGGGCATTATCAAATCAGATCTGTTGGTCATCAACAAGATTGACCTGGCGGAACATGTTGGTGCGGATCTGAAAGTAATGGCAGCCGATGCACAAAAAATGCGCGGTGAACGGCCATTCGTTTTTACCAACCTGAAGACGGGTGAAGGCCTGCGCGAAATAGCCGACTTTATCCAGAAGCAAGGCTTGATGAAGTAGTCAGTGGTTGTAGTGTTTGCTTTAGTTCGGGTCATCAGATACGCTAGGAATAATGCAACCGCAACTTTTCGATACCTACAATCAAGAGCACTTCTACTGCGAGCTTTTTGGCGCGGGCGACAAACAGCCGGCACACACCCGAAAGCTGGTCAATCGTCTGGCAAAGATGAAGGGCTCAACGCTGCGGCGGCGTGCCCGGGCCATCGAGGCCGAGCTCTACAACCTGGGCATCACTTTCACGGTTTACAGTGAACGGGACAGCATCGACCGGATATTGCCGTTCGATGTTTTACCGCGCGTTTTGTCACGCAAAGAATGGGATCAGATAGAGTCTGGCTGTATCCAGCGAGTGCAGGCGCTTAACCTGTTTCTACACGACATCTACCACGATCAAAAAATCCTCAAAGACAAAATCCTGCCGCCCGAGTTGGTCCTGAAAAACGCCAACTATCGCAAGGAAATGATTGGCTTCGAGCCGCCGCACGGTACCTATGTTCATATTGCCGGGGTAGACCTGGTCCGCGATGGTGACGGCAATTTCTGCGTACTCGAAGACAACGCCAGAACTCCCTCGGGGGTCTCTTATGTTGTCGAGAACCGCCACCTGATGCACCGTGCTTTCCCAGATCTGATGGAAGGCATCAATCTGTTGCCGGTTGACGAATACGGCCCACGCTTGAGGCAGGCGCTTACCGATGTCAGCCCGGGCCGTAGTCGCTCGGCCAATGTCGTGTTGATGTCGCCGGGTGTGTTTAACTCAGCCTATTTTGAGCACGTGTTTCTGGCCCGCGAGATGGGCGTGCCGCTGGTCGAAGGTCGCGATCTGGTCGTTGAAGACGATCAGGTTTTCATGCGGACCACCGGCGGCCTGAAGAAAGTGGACACCATCTACCGGAGAATCGATGATGACTTCCTCGATCCCGAGTGTTTTAACCCTGAAAGTGCATTAGGCGTGCCCGGGCTGATCAGGGCTTACCTGGCCGGTAACGTCAATATTGCAAACGGCGTGGGTACGGGGGTTGCCGATGACAAAGCGGTTTACGCCTATATGCCGCAGATCATCCGCTACTACCTTGACCAGGACCCGATCCTGGCTAACGTGGAAACCTATTCTTGCTGGGACCCGAAGATGCTGGATTACACGCTGGCCAATCTTGAAAATCTGGTGGTCAAGCCGGTCGGTGAATCAGGTGGTTACGGCGTTGTTGTTGGCCCCCGGGCAACCAAAGCCGAGTTGCAGACACTCAAAAAGCAGCTTCAGGCAAACCCAAAGAACTTTATCAGCCAGCCGCTGATCCAGCTGTCGGTTTGCCCGACCTTGTTTGACAGCGGGGTAGAAGCCCGGCATGTCGACCTGCGTCCATATATTCTGACCGGCAAGAGTAGTTGGGTGTTACCGGGCGGGCTGACGCGTGTTGCGCTGAAGAAAGGCTCGTTTGTCGTTAACTCGTCGCAAGGCGGCGGCACAAAGGATACCTGGGTCATTGGATAGCCTGCTTGCAAGATTTGCTGAAGATAGCTACTGGATGGCGCGTTATGTTGAGCGTGCCGAAAGTCTTGCGCGCATTCTGGATGTCACCGAGACGTTCGGTCGTGGTCGAGACAACGGTGCGGACTGGGTAAGCGTGCTCAAATTGTTTGGTGATGTCGAAGCCTTTGGCAAACGCTATCAGGTAGTCGATGCGAAGAACGTTATTCGTTTTTATACGATTGATCAGGCCAGCCCGAATTCAATCGTCAGTTCGCTGCGTCTCGCCCGTAACAATGCCCGTACGCTGCGGCACCTGATCAGCGTTGAAATGTGGACCAAAATCAACGTCTTGTACAACCGCGTCTCTGACACCAAGACGCGTGATGTCTCTGTTACCAAATTGTCGGGGTTCTGCGCGTCGGTCAAAGACGATTGTCAGTTGTTTCTGGGCAGTACCCACAATACCTTGTTCCGGGATCAGGTCTGGTACTTCTACCGAATGGGCCGGTTCATCGAACGATGCGATCAGACCACTCGCCTGGTCGATATTAAAACCCGAAGCGCGGCCAGCCGTAAGGCCAGTGTCGCTGAGGGCATCGACATGAGCGAATGGAACTCGCTATTGCGGGCTGCCGGTACGTATCATGGCTATCTTCGTCGCCACCCGCGCGAGATGACTCAACAAACCGTTTCGAGTTTCGTTCTGTTTGACCCCGCGTTTCCAGGGTCGCTGACCTTCTGTGTTCGCGAAATCGCCGCGGTGCTCGAGGATATGCGCGCCTTCCTGGGCGAGAAAGCGCTGAATCAACTCAAGCGGCAGATCAAACGTATTGAGCGCCTTGCCAAGACCACCAGCGAGACCGAGCTTGATCAGGGCTTGCAGGAGTTCGTCGATTCTGTGCAGCTTGAACTGATCAAATTGCACAATGGGTTTGCCCGGCATTTTTTCCCGGCGCTGGCACCGGCTGCCTAGCGAGTACCAGGCGGTGTTTCAGTTAAGCGCCTGAAGCGGATTGTTCAGCGGGGCGACATCGACGGATACTTTCAGCTTATGGGCTCCGCCGCCGACGATAAAGCCTTTAATCGGGCTGACGTCGCCGTAGTCCCGGCCCCAGGCCAGCAGAATATGCTCATGACCGGGCATTGAATTGTTGGTTGGGTCAAAGTCCACCCAACCGAGCCCGGGTAGCCAGACGCTCAGCCAGGCATGTGACTCGTCCGCCCCGATCAGTCGGGGTTTTCCCTCGGGCGGGTGAGTCAGCAGATAGCCGCTGACATATTTAGCTGGCAGCCCCAGGGAGCGCAGCGCTGCGATTTGCAGGTGGGCAAAGTCCTGGCAAACCCCTTGCTTCTTGTTAAGTACTGTAGCGACCGGCGTCCAGATATCGGTGACGCCACCCCGATAGGTAAAGTCAGTGTATATCCGGTTGGTCAACGCCATGACTGCCTCTAGCAACGGGCGTCCGGGCGCGAACAAATCGTTCACCAGTTCACCGATATTCGATGGCACATCGACATACGGAGACGGGAAGCAGAACCCGGCTGCCGTGCCGGCTTCATGCGTAACGGGTTTGCGAACGGCCGCAAGCACTTGCTCCCAAGGGTCGGTTTGCTCAAGCGCGATCGGCGCGGGAGGCGTAATCGTAATGGTCGAACTGGCCTGAATGGAAAGCCGGCGATGCGGTTCTTGCAAGGCCAGGCGGGTGATGTGGTTACCGAAGAAATCGGTATTGGTCTGGCGCATCACCGGTGATGGATCGATCAGAATCGTGGCGCCGTCAACCGCCTGGTGCGCCGACTCCCTGGGGGTGAGTCTCAACAGTTGCTGGGACAGGCTGACGTCAGCTTCATAACTGTACGTGGTGCTGTGTTGAACCCGGTACTGGTAGCTCATTGGCTGACGTTCAGACCCGTGATTCGGCTTTCGCTGGCATGACTGAAGTAGCAGACCGTCAGTCGCGAGATGATCAGGTTGGCGTCCTTCTCAAATTGTTGGGTCAGTTTGGCCACTGCAGGGCGGGCGCCAGAGCGGCCACGGCTTGCTTTCAGATGGGCTGTATCGAGTTGACGCAGTGGTGATTCCATTCGGAACAAGGCTTTGGTTGCAGGGCCGGGCAGACCTTCCGGATCGACTTCCGGCATGCCGGCCATGAGTTCGCGTAATTCGAGCACCTGGCTGAGCATTGAGCGCGGGTGGGAGTCGTCAGCCAGCAACAGGTCCGCAGCAAGTTCGAATGTCGGTTGCGCGCTGTATCGGTTGCGGTAGGTGATGGTGCAATCGGACAGCTCAAGCAGCAGATTAAGTGAGCCTGCTTCAAAAGCGTCCGGTTTCAGGGCTAATTCACGGAACAATCTCGCCGTCTGGCGGATTCGTTCAATACGTCTGCCTGAATCCAGAAAACGCCAGCCGTTGGCCCGTGTCATGTTGAGCGAGATCATGCCGTTGATGGCGGCCAGGTTGTCAATCATGTCGTTAAGGATTGACAGGGCAACCAACAGGTTTCGGGTGGGCCGGTTGGCATATTTGGCTGGCAACTGGGTGAGTCTTTCCAGCAGGCGCCACATGTCTGGAGACAAGCGTTCGCGCACGAGGTCCGAAAGACGTTCGATGTTGCCCAGTACCCGCGTGAGGTTGTCATCGCCGTCGGGGTCGAAGATGGTGGTCGATAACTCGGTCACGAAAGAGCTACTACCCAGCGCGAGCAAGCGTTTCGAACTGCGCGCCGACATATGCCCTTGTGCGACCAGCAGCGCGGCCAGACGGTCGAGCGCGGCTACTTGTTGGCCCAGCGCCGCCTCACCGCTCAGGTGCTGGAACAGACTGCGGAACAGCCGGGTAGCGCTTTCAGCGCGCTCAAGGTAGGCGCCAAGCCAGAACAGGTTGTCGGCGGTACGGCTCGGCAGATTTCGGTCACTGCGTAACAGGGTCGGGGCACGGCTCAGTAGGGAGGCCGCGGAAGGCGTGCGGAGATGCTGATCATTGGCGACCCAGATGTCTTTGTTCAAGTCGTTAGGCAGGCGCATCGCCCCGGCGCCGTCAGCACCAGGCAGCTCGGCCCGGGCCAGTCCGCCCGGCATCATCTGGTAGCCGCCTTCCAGGGTTGCCGTCAGATACAGACGAACAGAAGTCTTGGCGGCCGCGATCTGGCCTTGTTCATTCCAGACCGGGCTGGCAGAGACCTTCATCGCCTCCTGGCCAACAAACTCATGTGGATGATTCTTGATCAGCGTTCTGAGTTCATCAAGTTCGCTGGCGCTCATCGCCGCACCAAGATAGTGATTGGTCCGGTTGCTCGCCCAGGTGCCAGCGGAATCAATTCGCCGCACGATAAGCTGAGGCAGATTGTCCATCACATAGTTGAATTCTTCCGGCTGGCCGCACCACCAGGACGCGATGCTTGGGGTGAGTAATTCCTCGCCCAGCAAATGGCGGCACAAACTCGGTAAGAAGCTGCCCAGAGCTGGGTTCTCAGCAACTTCGGCACCGGGCCAGTTGGCCATGACCACATGGCCACCACGTACCGATTGCAACAGACCAGGTACGCCGTCGTGGGAATTGACGCGTAGCTCAAGCGGGTCAATGTTATGGGTGTCAATCCGGCGCATGAGCAGGTCTACCGGACGCAGACCGTGAATCGTTTTGAGGTACAGACGCTCATCACGGACCGTCAGATCAGCACCGGAGACCACGTTATGGCCCAGGTAGCGGCCCAGGAAAGTGTGTTCGAAATAATCGGCGCCGCGTTGCTGCGTGCTTAACACCAGACTGAGAGGATCGTCCTGGCGCGATTGGCTTAGCAAGGCCTCATTGAACGCCCGGAAAAATCCCGCGATCCGTTGCACCTGGTTGTTCTCAAACAGGTCGGGCAGGCACTGCGACGTTACGATTCGGTTCTCGAGCGAGTAACCGAGTCCGGAGGGCGACGAGACCCGGTCGCGGACCACCCACCAGCGGCCGTCAGGGCCGCGAGCCAGGTCATAGCCGACCAGGTATAAAAACGTGTCGTTTGGCGGCCTGACGCCGTGGCAGGCGGGCAAAAAACCGCCAAAACCATGCAGAATGCCCGGCGGAATCAAACCACCCGACAGAAGGTTCTGAGGCCCCAGACAATCACTGATGATGGCGTTGAGCAACCGGGTGCGTTGTTCGAGACCTTGTTGCAGGGACTCGAACTCCTCGTTTTGCAGCACGAAAGGCAACAGGTCGAGTTCCCAGGGGCGGGCCGGGGATTGCTGGCCCTGAGGCAGGTAGGTGACGTCGTTTTCGAGTAGCAACCGTCGGGAGTTGGCGCGGGCCTGTTCGGTATCGGCAGGGCTCAGGTTTCGCAGGCCATTGACCAGCGGTTGCCAGTGGGCTCTTACCTGGCCGTTTTTGTCGCGCAACTCGTCATAGACGCCGCGCGCAGGCTGATAGTGTGCGAGTAGATCAGGGGTTTGGTTGATGATTTGAGCAGATTGCATGGGGTGCTCAGTGTAAAGCAAGCTTGCGCTTAGTTGGTGCAGTAGCAGCCGGACGGTTTATCAGCGGTTTTGGGCGTAGGAAGCGGACTAGAATGAGGTCTATAACCACGGATTTTCGCTCATCCGTCACCCGCTCGTCTGCCACCTTAACTCCCGAGAGACATTATGGCTATACAAGCCGCGTTGCACCACCGCACGGAATATCGTTATGACCGCCCCGTCACCCTAGGTCCTCAACTGATCCGACTGCGCCCGGCGCCGCATAGCCGCACTCCGGTCACGAGTTATTCCATCAAGATCAGTCCGCCTGAACACTTTGTGAACTGGCAGCAGGATCCGCACGGTAACTGGGTGGCGCGATATGTTTTTCCGGAGCCGGTTGATCACTTCAGCATTACAGTTGATCTGACCGCCGACATGACGGTGTATAACCCGTTTGATTTTTTCTCCGAGCCGTCAGCGGAGAAATGGCCGTTTAGTTACGATGAGTCTCTGCGCGAAGATCTCATGGCTTATCGTACGGTTGAGCCGGCAGGCCCGCAGTTACAGGCGTTTCTTGATCGCGTGCCCCGTGAGCCGATCAATACGGTCGATATGCTGGTCGCGCTGAACCAGCAGGTGGCGAGCGAAGTGCGTTACCTGATCCGAATGGAGCCCGGGGTGCAAACGCCGGAAGAAACCCTGAGCAATGCCAGTGGATCTTGTCGTGACTCAAGCTGGATGATGGTTCAGGCTCTTCGTCATCTTGGTTATGCGGCGCGGTTTGTCAGCGGTTACCTGATTCAACTCAAACCGGATCTCAAGTCAATCGACGGGCCGGCTGGTACGGAGCATGACTTCACCGACTTGCATGCCTGGGTTGAAGTATATATTCCTGGCGCGGGCTGGATCGGCCTGGACCCCACCTCGGGTCTGCTGTGCGGCGAGAGTCACATACCACTGGCCGCAACACCGCATTATCGCAGTGCCGCTCCTGTCGCTGGTGTTGCCAGCGACGCCAAGGTGGCGTTCGATTTCGAAATGACCGTCACGCGCGTGGCCGAGCGGCCACGCGTGACCCTGCCATTCGCCGAAGAAGCCTGGCAGCGACTGCTCACCGCCGGCGATCAGGTTGAACAGATTCTGCAGGCTAACGACGTCCGGCTGACTATGGGCGGCGAGCCAACCTTCGTCTCCATCGATGACTACGAAGGCGCGGAATGGAATGCCGATGCGGTCGGCCCAAGTAAACCGTATCGGGCCGATCAGTTGATCCGGCGTCTCAAGGAGCAATTTGCCCCGAACGGTGTCTTGCATCATGGTCAGGGCAAATGGTATCCAGGTGAAACTTTGCCGCGCTGGACGTTCTCTTTGTACTGGCGGGTTGATGGCGAGCCCTTGTGGCAGAATCCGGCGCTCATCGCTGAGCAGCCCAAGAGTGCCGATCCCACCGTGCCGCCGGAGAAGGCAGCGCGAGAAGAGCAGGTGCAGGCGTTCGCGAAGGCAATTGCTGCTCGTCTGGAGCTTGAGCCCGAGTATGTGTTGCCAGCCTACGAAGACCCGGCACACTGGGTCAGGAAAGAGGCCGAGTTGCCTGTCAACGTTGATCCGGCTGATCCCAAACTCGACGATCCGGAGGCGCGCGCCAGAATGTCCCGGGTGTTCGACCGGGGGCTGACACGTCCGGTCGGTTATGTGTTGCCCGTGCAGCGCTGGCAGGCCAACACCGGCCGGTGGCGCAGTGAAAGCTGGGCAACCCGCCGGGGCAAGTTGTTTGCAGCACCGGGCGACTCCGCACTTGGTTACCGGTTGCCATTGGGCAGCTTGCCGTATGTCCCGCCGGCACAGTATCCGTATATCAATCCGCCGGACCCCAGCGTTCCACGCGGGCCGTTGCCATCGCGCGAAGCGATGACTAAGCCAGGTCGCGATGCCCGTTCACAGAACCCGACGGCCGGCGCCGCCGCGCGCGAGGCACAGGTCGCCGCGGAGGCAGGTAGTGCGGCAGCTCAGGAACGGTTCGAGCAATCGCTCGACAGCGAAGACGGCGCTGTTCGCACCGCTATTTCTTTTGAATGGCGTGACGACCGCTTGTGCGTTTTCATGCCACCAACAGAAGCGCTGGAGGACTGGCTGGAGTTGCTGGCAGTGGTCGAAGCAACCGCGCAGGCGATGAATCAACCGGTGCAAATTGAAGGCTACGAGCCGCCGCACGACCCGCGCTTATCCGTGGTCAGAGTTGCTCCGGACCCCGGCGTCATTGAAGTGAACGTTCATCCGGCCCGCAACTGGCGCGAAGCCGTCGAAATAACCAATACAGTTTACGAGCAGGCGCGCGAGAGCCGGCTCGGCGCTGACAAGTTCATGATCGATGGCCGCCATACCGGTACCGGTGGTGGTAATCATATTGTGATTGGCGGGGCAACACCGGCCGACAGTCCGTTCCTGCGTAGACCGGATCTGCTCCCCAGCCTGCTGTTGTACTGGCAAAGACACCCGGCGTTGTCGTATCTGTTCTCCGGCTTATTTATCGGGCCGACCAGCCAGGCACCGCGGGTGGATGAGGCCCGCCATGACTCCCTCTACGAGCTGGAGTTGGCGATGGCACAAGTGCCGTTGCCTGATGCCGGCGGGCAGACGGAGCCAACCCCGGCATGGTTGCTGGATCGTCTGTTCAGGGACTTACTGGTCGATGTGTCCGGCAATACGCATCGCAGCGAAATCTGCATTGACAAGATGTTCTCACCCAACGGCCCAACCGGACGGCTGGGTTTGATTGAGTTTCGTGGCTTTGAAATGCCGCCTGACCCCCGTATGAGTCTCGCGCAGCAGTTGTTAATCAGGGCGATTGTGACGCGCTGTTGGCAAAAACCGCTAAAAGGACAGTTCACTCGATGGGGCACCGCCCTGCATGACCGTTTCATGCTGCCAGCGTTCCTGTGGCAGGACTTGCAGCATGTGTTGGCAGACTTGCGCGAGGCCGGTCTGCCGCTGGAAGAGACCTGGTTCCAGGCCCAGTATGAATTTCGCTTTCCGTTCTGCGGCGAAGTCGAATACGACGGCGTGCACCTCGAATTGCGACAGGCGCTCGAGCCCTGGCATGTGCTGGGCGAAGACGGCGCGATTGGCGGCACTGTCCGCTTTGTTGACTCTTCGGTTGAGCGGCTACAAGTCACCCTCACGGGTTTGAATCCTGAACGGCATCGCGTGCTGTGCAATGGGCGAGCCGTGCCATTGCAAAGTACCGGCCAGGCGGGTCAGGCCGTGGGTGCTGTGCGATTCAAGGCGTGGAAGCCGTCGCGAGGCCTGCAAAACAATCTGGAAGTGAATGCACCGCTGACTTTTGATCTCGTCGATACCTGGGCGGAGCGATCACTAGGGGGGTGTCGTTATCATGTTGCGCATCCGGGCGGACGAAACTATGACACCTTCCCGGTCAATGCCAATGAAGCGCAGGCACGTCGGCTGGCACGTTTTGAAGCATTCGGTCATACAGGCGGGAGAGTACTGGCGCCGTCGGTTAACGTAGCGGCGGAGATGCCGTGCACGCTTGACTTGCGATGGCCTTTCTAAATCAGTCTATGTTGTACAAATCTGAATCGGTTCGAGATAAACGGCCAATTGAAGGCGATTAGCGGGCAATAGCTTCGATCGATCAGTCATTGATCGCTTATGAGATCAATGAGAGCACCGCCGTTGCTCCGACAATAGGACGATGGCACTTACTCCGAATTCACTGACTCCTGGCCCGGCAACGCCGTTGGCGGAGCCAATGGCGCCACGAATTCTATATTCGGCGGATGCGGCGGCGCTTATTGATCCTGCCGTTTTTGACGCAGCGACTCTATCGCCCGCATTTGAAATTTCCGAGACCTCACCGGCTCACGCAGATCAGCAAACCGCCCGTGCATTGGTTGTCGTCGATGAGTCACTCGACGACGTCGAGGCCTTGATCGGGTATCTTGACTTCGAGCGCTCGCAGGGGGCGGCGGTTGATTGGCTGCTGCTTGAGGCGGATAGCGATGGTGTGCACCAGGTATCTGGTGCGCTCGCACAGGCCGCTAATCCTTATAGTTCAGTTCATCTTATTTCGCACGGCGCCGACGGCCGGTTTGATCTTGGTTCAAGCCAGCTCACCGCCGATGATCTGTCGCAATACGCCGAGTCGTTGTCTTCCTGGCAGGCAAATCTTACCGAGCAGGCAGATATTCTAATTTATGCGTGTGATTTCTCAGCGACCGAGCAAGGTCAAATCCTGGCAGAAAATCTTGCGGAGCTGACCGGTGCAGATATTGCGACGAGTAATAATCTGACCGGCCATTTCGATTTGGGTGGCGACTGGATTCTGGAAAACTCAACCGGGCCAGTCGAAGCCGGTGATTGGCTAGATCAGAATCTATCCGATCAGTGGCTGGGAACACTTGCGCTTGATCCATCAGGCGTCGATACGGATGTTCCGGCCGACCCCACTGATGACCACACGCTGCAAGACGATACGGGTGGTTCTCAGATTGCCACTAATGGAACCAGCAAAATTGTCGTCTGGGAAACCGAAGACGAAATCTATTTTCGCCGTTTTTCGATTGACGGCACCGCTATCGACTTGACTGACCAACTCATCCAGAACGACGATGACGTCAAGCGCAAGTCTCCGACAGTCGCGCTCGCTGCCAACGGTGAGTTTGTGATTGCCTGGACGAGTAGGAACGGTCAGGACGGTAGTGGTGATGGCGTCTTCGCACAGCGCTTCAACTCCGACGGATCTGTCAAAGCCCGTCCTGCCGACGCCTATTCGGCCGACTATTCGAATACGTCGGAGTTTCGTGTTGCAAGTCGAACCGCTGGCAAACAATCGGACCCCGCAATAGCCATGCGCGATGACGGCGTCTTTGTCATTAGTTGGTCAAGCCCATACGAGATTCTGCTGGTCGAATCCAGAGCCGTGATGTATTCAGTATTTAACGCGGACGGTACCCGTATGCAGGCGGAAACGCCGGCTTCGCGCGATGCTACTGCAAATGAATCTCACAGCGCGGTCGCTTTCAGCCCTGTTGATGGATCGATTTCAATCGCCTTCGAACAAAACGTCACTGACGACAAGGTTCAGATACGAAGAGTCTCCCCGACCGGGCAAATTAGTGGTGGGCTAATCGATTTGCAAGTCATTGGGAGAGACTTGTCAAACCCGTCAATTGGCGTGACCGATAGCGGTACGACCTTCGTCGTTGCCCAGGTCAAGGGCGGTGGCGAAGACATTTTCATGTGGTTGATCGACAGCGACAACAACCTAATTAATTCGGTGCCAATTCAGGTCAACAAGGTAGCCGGTGGCAAACTCGCCAATGCGGAAGTGGCCATTCAGGGCGAAGCGGTGGTGGTGGTTTGGGATACCAATCAAGGGGCGCACAAGACGGATATTGCCGCCCGGCAGTTTGACGGTGCAGGCAATTTCATTGGTGCCGAGGTCGCCGTCAATGCCCACACCGATCAAGACCAGGAGTTTCCCGGCGTCGTGGTGCACGGCTCAACGGTGACTGTCGTCTGGAGTGGCGAAGGTGTTACGGATGACAAAGGCGTTGCGATGCGACTGCTGGATATTCGGCAACCAGGCGTCCAGGTGACGCCCAGCGGCAGTGTAACGACAGAGGCAGGCGGAGCAGTAGATGTTTCAATTGTGCTGACTTCCGAACCTGCTGGTGTGGTGACGGTAAGTCTGTTGTCGTCGGATTCAACCGAGGGGCTTCCAGCGCTGGCATCATTGGCTTTTGATGCAAGTAATTGGGATACACCGCAGACGGTTTCGGTGCAAGGGCAAGACGACTTACTGGTAGATGGTGATGTTGATTACAAGTTGCTCGTCTCTGTCTCCAGTGTAACCGACGCCTCCTACAATGCGCTAGCCGGGACCACGGTGGCATTGACAAACCAGGACGATGACGTCCCTGCTGTAAACGATGTCGGACCGCTCAGCGACGTTGATCCTGTTGCCAATCAGGTGAGCGAGAACGCCACGGCCGGCACGGCGGTCGGACTAACCGGATTTGCGACCGATCCAGATCTGCCCGATACCGTCAGTTACTCGATCAGTGGTGCAACCAGCAGTCTTTTCCAGATTAACCCGCTGTCAGGTGTGGTCACGACCAGCGCTGATCCGACTGACTACGAAGCCGCGGCAAGTCACTCGCTGACAGTCCATGCTCACTCCTCTGACGGCAGTGTCAGCGAACGAACGTTTTCGATCGCAGTGGCCGATCAGAATGATACTGCCCCGATAATCGACGGCGGACAGAGTTTTCAGGCGAATGAAAATACCAGTAACGGCACCGCGATCGGCACCGTGACTGCAACTGACCCTGATACGGTTGGCAGCTTACAGGCCTGGACTATCACAGGTGGGACCGGACAGGCGTATTTTGGTATAACGCCAGGGGCTGGTCAGATTTTGGTGACAGACTCAGCTGGCCTGGACTTCGAAACGAACACCAGTTTTACACTGCTTCTAACGGTTTCGGACGGCACAAACACTGCGGCGCCAACCAGCGTCACGATCAATCTGTCTGACATCAACGAAGTGCCACAGGGTGGCGATGCCAGCAGTACCGCCGTCGAAGACACGGACTATGTCTTTTCAGTTGGTGATTTCGTGTTTACAGACGCCGACGCCGGAGACAGTTTAAGTCGGGTGTTGATTGCTTCGCTGCCGGGGGCTGGCTCATTGCTGCTCAACGGTACCGCCTTGGACGGACTCACCCCATTGCCGGTGCCAGTTTCCGCCGGAGAGTTAGCAGGCGGCGCATTGATTTACCGTCCGGCGACAAATGCCAACGGTATAGGTGTGGCAAGCTTTTCGGTTCAAGTTGTTGACGGCGCAGAACAGGCCTCTTCAGTCAATACCCAGAGCATCAATATTTCAGCGGTCAACGATGCGCCCGTTATCAATTCTTATGGCGGTACGGTGAGCACGACTATCTCGGCGTCAGAGAATACAACCGCTGCCGGCACGGTGGCGGCGACTGACGCCGACGGAGATTCGATTCAGTATTTAGCCAGTGGCCCCGATGCCGCTGCTTTTACGGTGGATCTGAACAGCGGAGTGGTAAGTTTTTCAGCGGCGCCTGACTTCGAATCACCCGCAGACGCTGACACAGACAACAGCTATGAAGTAATGATAGAGGCGCGCGACGGTAACGGTGGCTCCAGCTTCCAGGCACTCACTGTGACCGTGAGTGACCAGAATGATGTTGCGCCGGTTGTGGGCGCCGGGCAGGCATTCGGCATCGCTGAGAACGCGGCCAATGGCTCAATTGTCGGGATGGTCGGCGCAACAGACGCTGATTCTGTCGGCAGCCTGCAAAGCTGGTCGATTACTGGTGGGTCCGGGCAATCCCTGTTCACGATTTTGCCGGGCACGGGTCAGCTCATTGTTGCTGATGGAAGTGGACTAAACTTCGAAGGAATCAACAATTTTACGCTGAATGTTTCCGTTTCAGACGGCGTGAACGTATCGCCGGCGGAAGTCATCTTCATTAATGTTGCCAATGTCAATGAAGCGCCATCGGGATCAAACGGCTCCAGTCTGGGGCTTGAAGATACCGACTATGTTTTCGCCACTACCGATTTTGGCTTCACCGACCCTGATACCGGCGACTCGCTGGGCGGTCTTCGAATCGAGTCTCTCCCGGCGAGTGGTGTCTTAATGCTCAACGGGACATCGCTGGCGCCGGGAACTGGTTTGCCAGTCACGGCGACCGCAGCCGATCTGGCGGCCGGGCAGCTGGTATATCGGCCGGCACCTGATCAGTTTGGTCTTAACCTGGCCAGCTTCGGTTTCCGGGTGGTTGACAATGCCGGCTTGGTTTCCGCGATACAGACTCAGTCAATCTCAGCGTCGGGCGTTAATGACACGCCAACAGTCCAGGGAACTCGTTCGGTTGTTGTTGCTGTCGGCGGCGCAGCGAATATTTCGAACGCAGCGCTGCAGGCGGTTGACATTGACGATGTAGCTGCACAATTGATCTTTACGCTTAACGCGACGCCCACCTCTGGTCAGTTGACCCTTGATGGAGAGCCTCTGAATGAAGGCGAGACTTTTAGTCAGAGTAACATCGACACGGGCCGTCTGGCTTACGTTAGCGCCGCCAGCGCTGACATGACAGATAGTCTTTCTCTGACCGTTCGTGATTCCACCGGCGCATCAAGTGCCGAAATCGAAATGACACTGATCTCAATCGGTAACGCTGCGATTGCGCCGCCGGCGGCAGACAATGCCGTCCCCCGCAGCGGTGAGCGGGCACAAGACAGCCCTACTGAGGCCGATGATTCTGCGGATGCCGGGGACGACGATGAAAGTAAGGCAGGTGTTTTGCAGACAATGACTGCGTCGCCGCAGGTGAGCAACAGTGGCAAAGGATCGGTGAACGCATCGATTGAGGCGGCTGATGCCGACGGCGGGTACTCCGAGGACCAGTCTGCTCAGGCGCGCAACACCGGGCGTGAGCGCGTCGCTTCTCATCAGCAGGCAAGTGCAGGCGATTCAAGTCAATCAGATCAGGGCTTCAGTTTGTCAGAAACGCTCGAGCGCCGCGCTGATCGACTGTTATCAGAATACCGGCGCGGCCTTAATGCATTCAGTCCGGCGGATTTTCAGCAACTCAGTCAGCACATAGACGGTGAGCGAGTCGGCTTGCTGAGCCTTGACCAGCGGGTAGTTGCGTCCAGCGTCGCAGTTAGCAGTGGGCTGTCGATAAGTTACGTGCTTTGGTTGCTCAGAAGCGGCGCCTTACTCAGTAGTGTGTTGGCCTCTATCCCGGCCTGGCGCTCAATTGACCCGCTGCCCGTGCTCGCATCGTTGCCCGGAAAAGCCGATGCGAATGACGACAAGTCATTGCAGGAGATGCTGGAAAAGGAGCGCGAGCGCGATGATGTCCAGTCGAGCTCCAAGTCGCCAGTGCCGATTGACGCCTGACCTTACCGGTTGATTTGCCCGACCACGGCATCAACTGCCGTTTTCAGCTTTCGCGCGAGCTCCTCGATTTGTTGCTCACTGATAATAAACGGCGGCGCCAGCAGAACATGATCACCGCGTATGCCGTCGGCCGTCCCCCCTGATGGATAACAAATCAGCCCGGCGTCCAGCGCAGCCGCCTTGATTCGGCTGTGGATCTTCAGGGCGGGATCGAACGGAGTCTTGTCTTCAGTGTCAGCAACCAGTTCAATCGCCCGGAACAAGCCTCGTCCCCGGATGTCGCCTACATGGGGATGAGCGCAGAAGACTTCTTCAAGTGTCGATTGCAGCAATTCGCCGCGGCTGACTACTTGCTCAAGCAGGCCGGGCGCAGTCAGTTTGCGAGTGACGGCCAGCCCGGCCGCACAGGCAACCGGATGTCCGTTGTAAGTATGGCCGTGCTGGAAGAACCCGGAGCCGTCAGTGATTTCCCGGTGTAGTTGCGCCGAGCAAATCATCGCGCCAATTGGTTGGTAGCCGGCGCCCAGACCTTTGGCGATCGTGATGATGTCCGGAACAACGTTTTCCTGTTCGCAAGCGAACAGACTGCCGGTGCGACCCATGCCACACATCACTTCGTCAAGAATCAGCAAGACGCCGTATTGGTCACAGACCTTGCGGATACGCTCAAGGTATCCGGGGACGGGAGCCAGAACGCCGGCGGTTGCGCCACCGACGGTTTCGGCAATAAACGCCAGCACGGTATCCGCCCCGAGTCTAAGGATCTCCTGTTCAAGCGAATTTGCGGCACGCTGGCCGTAGTCGAATAGCGACTCACCTGATTGCCGTTCCCGATAGGCATAACAGGGTGCGACATGGCTGGTCGGCATGAGCAACGGGTCGAAGACTTCGCGCCGGGCGAGATTGCCTCCGGCCGCCAGTGCGCCAAGCGTATTGCCGTGATAGCTCTGGCGCCGCGCGATGATGCGCCTTCTGGAGGCCTGGCCGCGTTCGACTGCAAGCTGTCTGGCCAGCTTGAGTGCGGCCTCCACTGCTTCAGAGCCACCGGACAAAAAATAGACTCGAGATAGATCGCCCGGCGCCTTCTCCGCCAGCAAGTCAGCCAGGGCTTCAGCCGGCTCACTGGTGAAGAAACCGGTATGGGCGAAGCTTAATTGAGTCAGTTGCGCGGTGATCGCCGAAATAATGTCGGGGTCGGCATGGCCGAGACAAGACACCGCCGCGCCGCCCGAACCATCTAGATAGGTTTTGCCGTTGCCATCGGTAATGGTGCAGCCGCTTGCAGAAACAGCGGTTGGTGGCTGGATTAGGTTACTGCGGGCAAATACATGGCTCATGATGGTCGCAAAGGAACTGTCGCATTAACCGTCTAGCGGCTGGAGCACTGCATGGGTAGATCAGGAGATTCTAGTGAAGCAACCGGATTCATTCAAAGGTTTTCGGTTTTCTCCCCGAGCTATTTTGCAGCCGGTTGATGACGCTTGCTTCGTTTTGGGCAAGCGGATCAGTTGGTCACGTGTTGTTCAAAAAAGGCGAGTATTGCTGAGGTGGCATCAGGCCCTTTTGGATCGTTGTACGGCCAATTGCTGTCGCCACCGCTCCAGGCATGTCCCAGTTCATCAATCATCATCAACCGGCTGGCGCCGTAACTGGCCAGACTGGCGGCATAAGTAATTTCAGTGACCAGTGGCGTGATCTGGCTTGGTGCAGGCAGCGGATCGCCGGGTTCGAGTTCGCCATTGATGGCGAGTATCTGTCGCATCAGTTCATGGGCATGACTCTCGGCGACAACTTCATCTTTGCGCCCGTGAATCACGATGGCCGGCATATTGCCGTGGGTCGGCAAGTTCAGCGTGACGTCAGTTTCGGGGCCCTCAGCCAGCACGCGGCGAGCATGCAGTGCTGATTGACTCGCGCCCATTGCGACGCCGGAATGAAAAGCCGCGGCAGCAAACCGTTCTGGCGCGTGACCGACGATTGCGGCGGCTAGGCCGGCGCCCGATGACATCCCGGCGACAAAGCAACGCCCGGGTTGTATCAGGTAGCGCTTGCAAATAGTCTCGATCATGGCCAGCGTGATCGCGACTTCGCCCGCGCCGGCCGCTGTACTGAGATCAAACCAGTTCCAGCACCGATGCAGGTTGGCTCTGCGTGTCTGGTTGGGTAGCAGGACAATCCAGTCACCGGACGCAACCAGTTCGCGAATCCGGGTTGCCGCGGCAAAGCCGTGGGGTTCCTGGCGGCATCCGTGAATCAAGACCAGTAAGCGAATGTCGTTGCGGGGAGTGGACGGTGTTAGCGTCAGGTAGTCGCGTGACGGCGAAACCCATGGCAGCATGCGTAGTCGCCCGGTCACCGCGCTTGCTGACCCGACGATCTCGACAATATCGGCGCGCGGTTGCCGCTGCGGCGGCTCGGTCGCCGGGGGTAGCGAGGGTTTTACCGGTGTCGGTGCCGTGACAGGGCCGAGCGCGGCGGTGAGTTTTTGCCAGCGTTTTCTGAGCCATGCCGCAAACGGCCCGGTCCATCCGCGCAGCAATCCTTTTTTTGGTGAGTGCATTGCATCAAGTTTTAGTGACTTTGGCGCTCAGAGCAAGTTAACCCGGCATAATCGGTCGTGACGCAACGCAACGTAAACAAGCCAACACTACATCGTGATTCCGTGCAGTGGCAATGGACGGCTTTTGAAAACCTGTCGGTCGCAGCCTTGCATGCGGCACTGCAATTGCGAGCCGCCGTGTTTGTGGTTGAGCAAAACTGTGTCTATCAGGACGTTGACGGCCTGGATCCGAGCGCCTGGCATTTACTGGGCTGGTCCAGATCCGAACCAGAACACCTGGTCGCCTACTTGCGGGTGGTGTTTCCCGGGGCGCGTTTTGAGGAAGTATCCATTGGCAGGGTTGTCACCCATCCGGGCTGGCGCGGCCGGCAACTCGGGCGTGAGTTGATGCAGCAAGGCATTCGCCACACTTTGTCAGAGTATGCTGGCAGCGCTATCCGCATTTCCGCCCAGCAACACCTGAGCGGGTTCTATGCGTCGCTTGGTTTCGAGGTCTGTTCGCCGCCTTATCGCGAAGACGACATTCCGCATGTCCAGATGGTCCGGCGCGCCGAGCCCGGCTAAAGCTTCATGCCCTGACGTGGATCAAAATCTGCCGCGTCTTTCATGGACTGATAGGCCGCCTTGCTTGCCGCTGTATCAGCTTCAGGCAGTATTACCTTCAGCTCGACGTACAAATCGCCTGGTTCGGCTGCCGGAATGCCGCGTCCGCGCATACGCAGCTTGCGCCCGTTTTGCGAGCCAGCCGGAATCGTCAGGTCAACAGCACCGCTGGGCGTTGGTGTCTTTACCGTGGCCCCCAGCATGGCTTCCCACGGGCTTACCGGCAGCATGACATACAGATCTTTTCCGTCAGCCCTGTAATACGGATGCGACTTGAATTTGATTTCCAGAAACAAGTCGCCGCCGGTTTCAGCCTGCCCGGCGAGCCGGATTTTCTGTCCGGCCTTGACGCCTTTGGGCACCCGTACATCCAGGGTGCGGGTTCTTGGAGCGCCACCGCTAAGGCTTGGCGAGCTGATGCTGATTTTGCGGCTGGCGCCATGAAACGCGTCTTCAATCGATATTTCGATCTGGGCATCGGCGCGCGCCGGTTGCGCCGGGCGCGGCGGCATCTGACGGCCCGGTCCGCGCGGTGGGCGGCGGCCGGCTTGTTGTTTGCTGAACAAGTTGTCGAAGAAGTCGCTGAAGCCGCCGGTTGCCCCTGCGCCGCCGGCGCCCCAGTCAGGTTGCCCGCCAAAATCCTGCGCGTTGCGCCAGTTGGCGCCCAGCCGGTCGTATTGCGCGCGCTTTTCAGGGTCGCGCAACACTTCATAAGCCTCGGTCAGGGCTTTGAATTCACTCTCGGCGTTCGCTTCTTTGCTTACGTCGGGGTGTAGCTTGCGGGCCAGTTTGCGATACGCCTTTTTAATCTCATCAGCGCTCGCCGTTCGGCTAACCCCCATTATTGAGTAATAGTCAGTGTCAGGCATCAGGATTGAAGCGTCAGGTTTAGCAATGGTTAGAGTCTATTTTGGGGCTGGCAACGGCGACATCAAGGCCACGCCAACCCATCATCATAGGTTAATGCGGCGCCCGCACGCTGCGACTGAAGTCACCGAAAGCCGCAATAGCGGTGATCTGACAACAATCAGTCCGTGTTTGTTCGACTAGTAGCCGGGCGGGGGTGTAAAACCTCCCCAGTGTTTTTGAATCATGCCGGCTACTGCGATGGTGGTGAGATCTCCGTACTGAGGACCAATGATCTGCACACTGGTTGGCAGGCCGTCGGCCGTCAGGCCGATCGGTGCTGCGGTTGAGGGCAGATAACACATGCCGCTGAAGCCGGCCCAGAACATCTGCGTGGTGCCGGGTTGCTGCCTGCCGTTGACACGCACCAGGCGTTCCCACCGCTCGCCCTGTTGGTTCTGCTCGAATGCTGCTGTTGCTGCCGTTGGGCACAACAACACATCCCATTGTTGGAAAAACGCGGCCCATGCCTGGCGCATTTGATGGCGCAGCTCGTTGAGTTGAATCCAGCGTCGGGGCGACATCGTCTGGCCGCGGATCAATTGCGCCGGATAACGCCGGTCGGATTCCCGATACCGGGTTTTTTGTTGATTCAAGTCTTGTTGTTGTTTGTCAGAAAGTGCACCCGATGTGGCAAAGCGCAGCAATTCAATATAGGTATTGTGGGCCTGACCGGCGTCAATTGCCGGGCGCGCCCTGAAGCTGACTTTTGCCCCTTGTTTGCCCAGTTCACGCGCCAATGCCGCAATCGGGGCTTGCACCGAGTCATCGACTTCCGCGCTGGGGGTGCTGGTCATGACCGCAATTCGCAAGTCACTGATCCGTTTGACCTGTGGTTTCTGGAGCCGCAATGCCCAGCCGCGGCTTTCAATCGCACTGGGTCCGGCGGTCAGTTGGACGGCCAACGCCAGATCGGCGGCACTTCTGGCCAGCGGCCCAACCACTGCAATGTCAGCATCGGATACCCGTCCGTCCAGGGTGTGCCCCGTCGAATCAATCAGCCCAAATGTGGGTTTGTGTCCAAACACGCCGCAGTAGTGAGCCGGATTGCGGATGGAAGCGCCAATATCGCTGCCGAACTCCAGCCCGGTCAGGCCGGCGGCCAGGGCGGCGGCGGAACCGCCAGAAGATCCGCCCGGAGTCGCGGACAATCGCCAGGGGTTATTGGTGGTGCCATAGACCGGGTTAAAACTCTGCCAGTCAGCCAGGTTTACCGGTACATTGGTTTTGCCGAACAGGATCGCGCCGGCTGCCGTGAGTTTGCGTACGACCTCTGAGTCCTGCCGGGCCCGGTGCGACTTGAATGCCGGCTGACCCCAGGTCGTTGGCAGGCCTCGAACATCAAATGACTCCTTGATCGTGAACGGCACGCCAAACAAAGGGCCCGGCTTGAACGACTTCTTGCGAATGTCCGCATCAGCCTGGCGGGCCGCTTTGCGAGCCGCCGGGATCCGGGTGGCAATAATCGCGTTGATTGCCGGATTGAACTGTCGGACCCGGTCAAGATAGTGATTCAGGAGCTCTTCACAACCGATTTTGCGCGTGCGGGTCAGGTGGGCGAGCCGGGTGGCGGGTTTAAACGCAATATCTGCCATGGAGTTTCCGTCTGGGGTTCAACCGCTACAGGGTAAACCGGTGTTTAGTTATTGCATTATGAGATCTTCGGGTTGAATCGCCAGAATGGCGCGAGTCGCCGGATTCGGGGGGCGAAATGCCGCGATGTGGCCGCCAACGGTCTTGAAAATCCCTGTTTCCCGCCTCATATTAACCACTGTGTATGTCCCACAGGAGTAGCCATGAACCCGAGTCACCCCGCCAGTGAACCCATTCTAGAGACCCCGTCCGACACCAGAAGCCGCAGCGGATGTGGCGTTCACAGCAGCCGGTCGGTATCCGGGCCGTATATAGCCGCCATCGTGATCGGTTTCGTCGTGTTCTGGCCAATCGGGCTGGCATTGCTGACCTGGGCGTTGTGGCGCGAGCAAATCAAGGCAATGCCGCTGGTGCAGAAGTTTATGCAAGGCAGTATGCCTAAGCCTCCTTCAATGCCAAGCATGAGCGGGTTGATGGGTCGCCGCCCGAGCAACAGTGCGCTGGCTGACTATCTTGAGCAGGAGCAGATTCGACTCAAAGCCGAGCAAGCCAAACTTGATGAACTGGTTAAGGCATTTGAGGCCTTCAAGTCGGCTGAGCGAAAAGAAGCTGATAAACGTGACTTTGATGAATTTCTTCGTCATCGCGAAGCCAACGCTTCAGAGGACGGCTCGCTCAAGGCCTAAGCGCCGCTGATCATCCCCGCAAACCCCGGTCCGCAATCGTCGAACCGGGGTTTTTTCATGGGGGTTGATTACGAGAGCCAGCCTTGCAGGCGCTCTTCATGCTGGGCTACCTGACTGGGGCAGTGAGATTCACACCAGAGGGCGCTGGCCAGGTCGCCCGGCAGGTCGCCTTCTACATCCATGTCCCAATCTGCCAGTGCGGCATCCAAACGAGAGGCTTGGCGCATGGCTGCTGCAAAATTACGGTCGGCTGAAATCATTTGAATCTCCCTGTGGTGTCTGGTGGCCGCCGTTGGCAGGCCCGTTGACTATGGGTCGGGAGGTTTTTTGCAAAGGTTCACAGCTTCAGCCAGATTTGCGAGTCACGCTTTTTGCCAGGCGCCCGACGATCAGTGGCGCGAAGTACATCGGAATCTGCGCCATACCGACATACAGGGCAAAGACCTCGCCGGCCGAGCCGGCGGTGACCACCAGAATCAGTCCCATGTTGCGGTTGCCACTGATCAGTGCCGCGGTCAGGGCGGTCTCGATGCCGGCAGAGCGAAACAGGATGAATCCCAGCAGATGTAGCGCGCCGGTGGCCAGGCAGCCCAGGCCAAATAACTGCGCCATCTGCGCCGGCTGCTGGAGAATGCGGGCCGTGACGCCGTCCATCAGGGCGATCGCAAAGATCGCCAGCAGGATGACATTGACCCCGGCGAGCAAATCATCATTTCGGTTCAGCGCTTGCAGGCCAACCACTTTGCGTACTAACGCGCCCACCACAAACGGGGTCGCCACCACCAGACTGACCCAGCCGAAAAAGCGCCAGGGGTCGATATTGATGCCCGCCTCGGGCAGAAGTAGGCCGACCAGCATCGTTAACGTGACCGGCAACGCGATCGTCGTCACGACGGTACAGACCATTGCCCGGGTGGCGTCCAGTCCGATAAACAACGCAAATGCGGCGACCGAGCCGATTGGCGGTGCGGCGGCCTGCAAGACAACCACAATCATCAGCGCGGGGGGCAGGCCCAGCAGGCCGGCAAGCCACCAAAGCAGCAACGGGGAGGCCAGTAACTGCCAGCTCAGGATCAGGATTGGCAGGCGGGGGGCAAAGACGGCATCGCTCAGGCGGGACCAGTCGAGCCGGATGACGACCGAGGTCAGAGTGCCGATAACTGCCGCTGTGAGCAGCGGACCCATCAGATTTGCCAGTGGCGGTAGCGCCAAGCCAACAAACACAGCAATTGGCAAGGCAAAGCTTGCCCGGCGACCAAGCCATTCAAGCAACGCACGGTTTTTTTGTAATAGCATTTCTATTCCGAACGGTGTGTTGCCCGAGGCATATGCACCGCCCGTTGGCTCCGTTGAGCATTATGCCCCGTAGCCTGCGATATGCCGGTAACGGCATGTGTGGCTCTCCGGGCCGACCAATCTATCGGTTTTACCAAACAAGAACAGGGACTTAACCATCATGACACTGGTTCAGGCCAAAGGTCTGTGTAAGCAGTTCGGCGACTTCGTAGCAGTTGACCATGTCAGTTTCGATGTGGCCAAAGGCGAGGTTGCCGGTTTTCTCGGCCCCAACGGCGCCGGCAAATCCACCACCATGAAAATGCTGACCGGGTTTTTGCCGCCGGACGCCGGCAGCGCCATGATTCATGGCCTGGACGTGGCGACCGATCCGGTTCTGGCCAAGAGCAAACTGGGGTATTTACCCGAAGGAGCGCCTGCTTACGGCGATATGAGCGTCGCTGCCTATCTGGGTTTTGTGGGGCGATTGCGTGGGCTGAGCGCTGCTGTCTTGCGCGAGCGACTCGCTGAAATGGTCGAGCGGGTCAAGCTCGAGGAAGTCTGGAACCGGCGCATTGAGAACCTGTCCAAGGGGTTCGCCCGGCGGGTGGGTATTGCGCAGGCTCTGATCCATGATCCCGAGGTGTTGATTCTTGACGAGCCTACCGATGGCCTGGACCCGAATCAAAAGCATCAGATGAGAATGCTGATCAGGCAGATCGCAGCAGAAAAAGCCATCATCATCTCAACCCATATCCTGGAGGAAGTCGAGGCGATCTGTTCGCGGGCAATCATCATTGCCGACGGCGTGATCGTGGCCGATAAAACCCCGGAGGAGTTGATGCAGCGCAACTCCGAGTACCGTCAGGTGCAGATTGTGGTGGCCGCAGGCCATGCCGATCTTGCTGCTGACCTGCTGCAGGCGGCCGCGCAGGTCGAACAGGTACAGCTACTCGAACGGCGCGGCGAGCTCACTCGTATGATGGTTCACTCCAGTGACACGCTGTTTGCGCCGGCTCATGTGCTGGGATTGCTGGCGGACAAGCGGGTCACAGTCCATGAGGTTGGTGTCTACAAAACCAGTCTTGAAGATGTGTTCCGTGAAATCACGCGCGTGAATTGAGTTACCTGAATTGAGTTACCGATTGGGAGGCAGTCGATGACATCGACACTTCGAACAACCTGGGTAGTCTTTACCCGTGAGTTGGCAAGCTATTTTTCAACGCCGGTTGGCGCCATTTTTCTACTGGTTTTTCTGGCGTTGTCCGCCGGAATGACTTTCTTCCTGGGCGGCTTTTTCGAGCGCGCCCAGGCAGACCTGACCACCTTCTTTACCTGGCATCCGTGGTTGTTTCTGATTCTCATGCCAGCTATCGGCATGCGATTATGGGCCGAGGAGCGTCGCTCAGGCACGATCGAGCTGCTGATGACCTTGCCGGTCAGCACCAGTTCACTGGTGTTGGGCAAATTTCTGGCTGCCTGGGGGTTTGCCGCGATTGCATTGCTGCTGACATTTCCGCTCTGGGTCACGGTGAATTACCTCGGCAGCCCGGACAATGGAGTGATTGTGGCGAGTTATCTGGGTAGCTGGTTGATGGCTGGCGCGTTTCTGGCGGTGGCTGCCCTGATCTCGGTTTTCACCAAGAACCAGGTGATCGCATTTATCGTCGCAGCGCTGGTGAGTTTTGTGTTGGTCATGCTTGGCAGCGAGCTGGTCTTGTCGACCTTGCGCGGCTGGTTGCCCGATGCGGTGGTGCAGTGGTTCTCCTCAATGTCGTTCATCAGCCACTTCGGGCGTTTGACGCGTGGCGTGCTCGATGCTGGCACCTTGTTTTTCTTCGGCTCGCTGATCGTCTTGTGCCTCTGGCTCAATACCCAGGTCCTCGAGTGGAAGCGCGCCAATTAGCCGGAGATTCAAACCATGAAAATGATTCAGCAAGCCTCTACCGGCAAGCGACTGTTAATTGCCAGCGTGCTGGCTCTTATTACCTTTGGTGCGGCAAACGTGGCTGTTGGCAACTTCTTTGCCAGCGCGCGCGCCGACCTGACCGAGCAAAAACTGTTTACCTTGTCTGAAGGTACCCGCAAGCTGCTGGGCCGGCTGGATGAGCCGGTTCATCTGCGCTTCTTTATGTCTTCCAATCTGGTGGATGCCGCGCCGGTACTGGCGAACTATGCCAACCGGGTGCGCGAAACACTTGCCGCCTATGAGCAGTACTCAAACGGCAAGATCCGGGTTGAACTGGTCGATCCAAAACAGTTCTCGGACGAAGAGGATCGTGCGGTCGGGCTGGGCGTCAGCCCAATCCCGACTGGCAACGAGCAAACGGTATTTTTCGGACTGGCCGGGACTAATTCAACCAATGGCAAGGCGACTTTGCCGGTGTTCAGCCCGGATCGCGAACCCTTCCTTGAATACGACCTGACCCGCCTGATTGCCGAACTGGGGCAGCGTGGCAAACCGGTGCTGGCTTTATTTGATGGGATAGGGCTGGGTGGCAATCCGGTTGCGCGTACGCCAGAGCAACAGGTGTTGGTGCAGTTGCGCCAGTTCTTTGAGGTGAAACTGCTCAGCGGCAGTGACAACAGCTTGCCCGACAAGACCGGGCTTGTGATGTTGGTTCATCCACAAAAACTGTCAGACAATCTGCTCTACGCGATTGACCAATGGACGCTGGGCGGAGGGGCAACCTTTGTCTTCGTAGACCCCTATGCCGAGAATCAACCGGGCCTGCGACCCGGTATGCCGCCGGCCAATCCCAGTTCTACTGCTGAACCGTTGTTCTCCGCCTGGGGTATAGGCTGGGATGCCGACAAAGCGATTGGTGATCCGGTTAACGCCCTGAAGAGCCAGCGGCCCTCTGGCATTGGCCGGCCGGTTGAGGTCTCGGCTGTGCAGTGGCTGGGCCTGCGCGAAAATTCTCTGTCTCGTGACGACCCGGCGCTGGCCGAACTTAACAGCTTGTTCCTGACTACCGCCGGCGCATTCACCACGACCAAAGACAGTGTGACGATGGCGGCGCTTATCACGGCATCGGCCCGTGCCGGCACGATCAATGCTGCCGCGGCCGGTGATCCAGGTGGTGATCCCCGCGTCCTGCAGGCCGGCATTAAGCCGACCGGCACCAGGCCAGTGCTCGCTGCGCGTATAAAAGGTGAATTGACTTCCGCCTATGAAAAAGGCAAACCGGAAGGCTCCAGCTATCCTGCCGAGCATGTTGCCAAATCCAGTGGGCCGTTGAATCTGGTCGTAGTCGGCGATGCCGACATGTTGATGGACCGCAACTGGATCCGGACGCAGCGTTTGCTGGGCCAGCAAGTCAGCACGGCTTTTGGTAACAACGGTGACTTTGCGCTAAACATGATTGAGCAGATGATTGGCGGCGCCGGGCTATCAGACTTACGCGGTCGCGGCATCTCGTGGCGACCGTTCGAAACCATTGTCAAAATCGAACAGGATGCCCAGTCCAAGTACCTGGCCACGGAACAGGCGTTGACGTCGCGGCTTCAGAAAGCCGAGTCGCGTCTGCGCGAAATCAGCCAGAAGGCTGGTCAGGGGACTGACTTGCTCTCGACCGAAAGCGTGCGGGAAATCGAAAAATTCCGTGCCGATATGCTGAGTACCCGGGCCGAGCTACGCGAAGTTCAGTACAACCTGCGTGGCGATGTCGAAGGCGTCAAGAGTGTGATCAAAGTGCTTAACATCGGCGTGTTGCCGGCATTGATTGCGGCACTGGCGCTGGCACTGGCGTTGCGGCGCCCGCGTCAGTCACTGCCCACCCGCAACAATTCTGCTGCTTAAAGGAGAACAGACAGATGCAACAAAAAGCACTGAACTTGTTGTTCGTCGCGACCGTCGTCACAGTGGGTATTGCTGTGGCCAGTAGCTTCAGCCGCCCGGGTAGTATTGGCACGGGCGCCCGTGGTAATGCGGTCTTTGGTGGTCTTGCAGAAAAAGCCAATAGCCTGACCGCCGTCATGATTGATGCCGGTGACTGGCAAGCCGAACTTAAACGGCAGGGTGAGCAATTTGTGGACGCCTCGGGCTATCCGGTCAAACTTGAACCGATCCGCTCGATGATTACCGGACTGGCAACCCTCACTTACGAAGAAGCCAAAACCGCCGATCCCACGCGCTACAGCGAACTCGAACTGGCCGACCCCGGCCCGGAAGTGGGCGCCGGCCGGCTGGTCAAACTGCTCAACGGCGAGACCGTCGTTGCCAGCCTGATTGTGGGTGAGCGCGACCTGACGGTTGGTGGCATGCGCGGGGGAATCTTTGCCCGCTTGCCTGATGACCCGCAAAGCTGGCTGTTGCGTGGTGCGGTCGATTTGCCGACCGGCCGGGGCGAACTGTTTGAGTCTCAGTTGCTCGGACTGAATACCAATCAGGTGGCTCGCGTCACCGTTGCCGACAACGCATCCGGTGAATCGCTGGTTTTGGTCAGCGGGGCTGCCGGCGAACCCTTGACGGCTTCGGATTCAAGCCTGCCGGTCGATCCGGCGAAAGTGTTGGCTCTATCCGCCCTGGTGAATAACTTACAGTTCGCAGATGTCCGGCCTGCCACCGCTGATGCGGCTATTGTCGGCTCAGTCACCTATCAAACCCGGGACGGGATGATCATTGCCGTGGACCGCCTGGCGGTGCAGGACGCTGACATCGCCGCTGAGGTTTTCGGCTGGCTGAGGCTCAACGTCAGCGCGGGTGATCAGGCCTCGGATAAAACCCGAGAGCAGGTTGCGGCGCTCAAGGCCAGGACCGACGGATACGAGTTTTCATTGTTTCAAACCGCTTTTGATACCTTAAGCGGCGGCCCGGCCGGTCTGCTCAAAAAGCCTGAGCAGGGCTGAGCGACTTGAATCGCGAGGCTGTCTGGCTGTTTGCTTATGGGTCGTTGATCTGGCGGCCGGACATTCCGGTGCTGGCGCAGTCCCTGGCTATTGCGCCTGGCTGGACCCGGCGTTTCTGGCAGGGGTCGCACGACCACCGCGGAACGCCGGAGTCACCAGGCCGCGTCGTCACGCTGATTGCCGCGCCAGAGCAACACTGTATCGGCGTGGCGTATCAGCTTGATCCTGATGTGCTTGCGGGCACCTTCGATGCGCTCGATCATCGCGAAAAGAACGGCTATGAGCGCGTGTCCATCAAACTCAATACCCCGGCTGGTCAGGCACTGAGTGCCGTAACCTATCTTGCCCCACCCGATAATTTTGCCTGGTTGGGGGATGCGCCGCTTGAGGAATTGGCTGAGCATATTGCTGTTTCGCAAGGGCCAAGCGGAACCAACCCCGACTATTTGTTCGGTCTTGCTGACGCATTACGGGCCCGCAACATCGAAGACGAGCATGTTTTCGGTCTTGAGAAAGCCGTTCGCGGCTTGATCAATCGGGGGATATCCCACATTTAACCGGTTGAAACGGCCGGTCAGGCTATTAACAAGCGGGTTGCCCGGGCGCTTGCATTAGCATCGACTCATTATTGATTCAGACAGACCGATGACGCCGCCGACCCAGAGCCAAGCTTCCCGAACAGTGCTGGTCACTGCTTGTAGCGGACTTTTCTTCGATCAATACCTGGACTTGCTTGATTCACTGATTCAAGTCGGTTTGCGCGATCAATTTGACATTGGCCTGATTGATCTAGGCATGCTGCCGGGCCAACTGGCTCAGCTCGAAGCGCATCAGGTCAAGGTGGTCCCGGCGCGCTGGCCGATAGAGCCGCCGCCGACCCAGCAGGCGATTCACCTTATTGCGTTCGCCGGCAAGCCGTTTGCCCGCGATTTCTTCCCCGGATATGACGATTATGTCTGGATGGACGCTGACATGTGGGTGCAAACCCGTACGTTTTGGGATGCCTTGATGGCCGGAGCGCAATCCCATGGCGGTGCTGTTCCGGTTGAGGTTGATGTGGCCTATGGCTCCATGGCCATGGCGCACTGGATCTGGATGGTTCGCCATCTCAGCCGTAGCTACGGGATCAGCAAAGCGATTCAGGTGGCTCGTCAGCCAGTGGTCAATAACGGGCTGTTTGCGTTGCGCGCAGATGCGCCGCAATGGGAACTGTGGCAGCAGCACTTTAGAGCCATGGTCAGCAAGACACAACGCACGCTGGCAATCGACCAACTCGCGATGATGGCCATGCAGCAGATTGAATCGCCCAAGCTGGCGTTGATCGATGCCGGGAATAACTGGGTGTGCTCCCTGGGAACCCCCGATTTTGATGAGGCCAGCGGGCAGTTCGTCAAGCCAGGTCGCGCGCATGAAGCCATCAGCGTGATGCACATCACCACGCCAAGCCGGGCGCGCAAATATTCGGTGCAGCATAGCGACGGTAAGCGCTCGTCACAGTATCTGCACCGGCCCGGAGGGCGATTCGTCGCCCAGTTAGCCTGATTCGCGAGCGGTTTGGTTCGCGCAGAGTTGCTTGCAGGTCACAGTACGTAACGGGCCGCAGGGTTATTTGATCGTGGCGTATTGTTCAGGTTATATCTGCTGCCCCCTGCATACTGGACTCTCATGGATCTGGACTTACTCAAGACTTTTCTCGAAGTCAGCCGTACCCGTCATTTCGGGCAGGCGGCGGACAACTTGTTCCTGACGCAATCGGCCGTCAGCTCGCGCCTGCGCATGCTGGAGCAAATCGTTGGCATTTCTTTGTTGTCCCGGGTCAGAGGCAATATCCAGCCGACACCGGCCGGGCATAAACTGCTGCGGCATGCCGAACAGATTATCGATGCCTGGAACCGGGCGCGACTTGATATTTCGGTAGAAGAGGAATCCATGATTCCGCTGACTATCGGGGCGGTTCCGAATATTTGGGATTCAGTGCTTCAGGAATGGACGCACATCTTGCGCAAAGAGATGCCCAAGCTCTCGATAACCGCCGAGATTCATCCGTCGCAATCACTCGCTCAGCGCTTGCAGCAAGGCACGATCGATGTGGCTTTTGCGTTTGAAACACCGGCGGTAGCCGGCATGGAATCCCGTGAGCTGGGGGTTGTACCTCTGATCATGGTGTCAACCACGCCCGGTCAAACTGTTGACGGTGCAATGCAGACTGATTACATCCTGGTCGATTGGGGTGCGGCGTTTGCAACCGCGCATACCCGAAACTACCCTGATGCTCCGGCTGCCAGCGCCCGATTCAGTCTCGGTAACCAGGCTTATGAGTTCCTGATGGCTTGTGGTGGCAGTGCGTATCTTGCCGAGCCGATGATTGAGGCAGAGCTGGCCGATGGCCGGCTGCACCGGGTCGAGGACGCGATGCCCCTGTCAAGGGCGGCCTACGCTATTTTTAATCCAGGTTCACCGCAGGTCTCAACTCTGAAAAAAGCGCTCAGATACTTGTCGTTGAATACCGATGAGGCCGACGAAGCCTGAACTGGCCGCGTCGAGGTGGTTGACCCCGGCTGATTCAGGACCGCTTCATTTGCGTGCCAAGCCAGTGCTCAAAGATTTCTCCGGTCTGTTCATAGTCCATGGTCAGTTCGGTTTCCCCTACCGCCGAGACCCGGGCGGGCAGGATGAGTCTGTCCGCCCCATCAAAAAACTCCAGTTCAACAAACGAATCGACCGTTAAGGGCAACTCGTCCATCGGAAACACCGCTTGCCTGAAACCGACTTTGTTGGTTTTGACCACGGCGACAGGTGAGCCGTCGACGCGCACTTTGACCGAGACGTCTCTGGCCAACGAAGTCGGTGCGGAGTTGTTCATGGTTATTCCCCTGGAAGATCAAGATTGCGCCCTATGTCGCCGCCTCGCAGCGTCTACAGAGCGGGCGCTCTCGACGGGCCCCCGTCGGCTGTAGCCGAGTATGCCTGTCCGGCGTCGATCGCTCAAACACCATTTTCGATCGTTTCCATTCGGCATTTCGATTGCAGTTTTGAGAATCGATTCGATCGATATATTGCGTTGGTCTTTCGACTTCGCTCCCGGTTGAATACGAATTAGCCCACCGGTTCCACTGTTCCACTCCTGGGTTTCTCGGAGCCGGAGGCCTTCTTATATTTGTTGGGAGCACGACTATGAAAACTAGACAGATTCAGATCCTGGTGGCGATAACGGCAGCGCTATGTAGCACCTCACCGATCGCGATAGCTCAATCCAAGCCGGCTATGGCTGAGAAGCAAGCGATGCAGAAGGACCTGGCTGGTGAACAAGAGGCCGATGAGCCGACCGCAAAATTTGAACCAGGTTACTGGGCATCCGAAGCGGCCAGAATCCTTGACGAGCAAATGAGTCAAGAGCTCGACAAGCGTATTCCCGAGGCATTGCTCAGCAAGGCCAAATGCGCGGCGGTCTTTCCGCAACTGGTTCAGGTGGGTGTCGGAATCGGCGCCAAAACCGGATCGGGCATGGTTTCCTGCCGTCAGCCGACCGGTGAGTGGGGTGCTCCGCTGTTTATCGATGTGACGGGCCTCAGCTTTGGTTTGCAAGCCGGAGTCAAGAGTACCGAGGCAGTCTTGCTCGCCATGACTGACAACGGTCTGGATCAGCTCTTTGCTGGTAAGCCGGTTGCCGAGGGCGAGCTGGGTGTTACCGCAGGGCCAGTAGGCCGGGCCGGACAAGTAGGACTGGATGTCCTGCTCAAGACACCGCTGCTCAGCTACACGCGATCCAAAGGGTTGTTCGTGGGCGCCATTGTCGGTGGATCGGTAATGGCATCGCGTCGCGATGCCAACCTGGAGCTATATGGCGACTACCAGAAACCTCGAGACATCTTGTTTGGAAAGCGGGCCGTTCCGGCAGCGGTCGGCGTAATGCCCGAAAAGCTGGATGAGTTTGCACCCGCAAAGAACTAAGTGAAATTTTCGAAAAAACCAAGAGGAAAAATAATGAATACTCGCAAAACCGTAATGCAACTTGCCATGCTTGGTGCCATCGTGACGTTCGGCCAGCAGGTCCAGGCTCAAAGCGCATCCGTTTCGGTCACCGACTACGACAAGGCTACCAGTGCCTATGAAGAAGCCTATGTCAATGGCACGCTTAATGCCGGCAAGTCCCGGTCTGATGATCAAAACGCTTATGACTTGAACCTTGGCGTTGACTATGACCAGGTGTTTGCCTCGCCCGACCGGGATTTGCGCTTGCAGGCCAACGGCAACGGTGCCGTGAATCGGGCCGGTACTGCCGGCGCCGTGCGCGACAGCCGCTACGACTACGGCTTGAGCGCAACCGCGGACAACTACTTCAATCCGTCGCAGTCAAAAGCTTTCTGGTATGGCAGTCTGGGTTTACAGGGCAATGACGCATTCAATAGTCGGCAGATCACCGGGATCGTCGGTGCCGGTTATGGTCGGGTAGTCAACGTCACCCCAATGGCCAAATCCATCCGTGTGATCGAAGAGTTGATGGATCGCGACCAATTGTCGTCCGAGCCGTCATTGGCGACATATCAGGCAGTGGCCAACATCATTGACCGGGAAGCTGAATACCGCAGCAAGCATGGCGCAGCGGACTATGAAGAGATCTGGATCAATGATATTGCTCAAGAGATTCAAAGTTCCGGCCTGACCGGTGAAAATTTCGACGCGGCTGAAGTCATTCGGATCTACACCATTCTGACTCGCGAGCGGATCTCCACTCGTAAGACTGGCTGGAAGGTGCGTGGCGGTCTGGGCTATGTGTTCAGAAGTTTCGACGGGTCGAGCGATTCGGATCCTGCGTTGGAGTTGGGGGCGGAATACCACCTGCCGCTTAGCAATCAGACGCAGTTCTCAAACGAAGCCGTCTTGACGACCATCCTGGCCAGCGGGGATCAGTCCTATACCTTGCGCAATGTCATGACATTGACCCATGAGATCGACGACCGCATCGACTGGGAAAACGCCTGGACGCTGACCCACGACATCAATGGGCCGACCAGCACAACCAACACGGTGAATACGCTGAGTACTGCGTTTATCTACGAGTTGCGCAATGAGTTGGACTTGACGACAACCCTGGCGTTGTCCAATTATTCGGGCGACGAAACCGTCGCGAACCCGAACGGCACTGACACCTCGCTCTTTGTGGGCTTACGCTATCGCCTGAAGTAAAACTATTGCCGCCAACCCGTATTGGGTTGGCGGCCATCTAAGGAACTGAGGACTTTTATGAAGATTGCACGCGTACGAATTCTGTTGGCGCTCGCTCCGGTTTTGCTTATGGCTGCCTGTGCCACTAAACCAACGACCGGTGATCACATCGCCCGTCACGGTAAAGCCTATGAAGCGATCGGTAAACAATGGAACAAAGGCGATGCGCTTCTGAAAAAAGGCGAACGTCTTGTCGAGAAAGGCAATGAACAGATCAAGGACGGTCAAGACAACGTTAGCGAGGGCGAGAAATTGATCAAACAAGGCAAACGCCTGATCAAAGAGAGCGAAGAGCGTTTCGCGACAAGCGAGCCGCCCGGAAAAAGCTAGGCGGGCCGGCTGCCGTGATGCTGGCATAGAGGTGTGGCCGCAAAGACGCACGACGAATACGATGTTAGTCTGGTGTTCCACCAGACTCCGGCATCACCGTGACGCGAATTCAAATAGATCACACAACGACTTATCACTACCGTAGTGCTGTGAGTCTGAACCCGCATCGACTGATTTTGCGACCCAGGGAAAGTCGTGAGTTGCAGCTTATCTCACACTCACTGGCTGTGTCGCCTGATGCGGCGATCGCGTGGGCGAATGATGTCTCTGGCAATGCAGTCGCCACCGCTTCATTTACTGGTAAGACCAACCGCCTGCACATACGAAGCAAGGTCGAATTGAACCTCAGCGCCAACCCCTGGCCGATTTTCAATATTGCGGCCTCAGCGCTGACGTATCCGTTTTTCTACTCCGATGACGAACGGGCAGATCTGGGCCCGCTTGCCATTCAACAGTATCTTGACCCTATGGGGCGTTTACGCCACTGGGCGAAGGCTTTTGTGCGAAGCGATCCAACCGATACTCTGGAATTACTGAAGGCCATTAGTAATGGCGTGGCTGAGACGCTCCAGTATGAGGTGCGTGAAAGCGAGGGAACCCAGACGCCTGGCGCCTCTCTTGATCGAGGGCTGGGGTCATGTCGCGACTTTGCGGTATTGTTCGTAGAAGCCGTGCGCAGTCTTGATATGGGCGCCCGAATTGTGTCGGGCTATCTGTATGATCCGCAGCGCAGCGCCACCGGCTCGGAAGGTTTGGGGTCTACCCATGCATGGGCTGAAGTCTATGTGCCGGGCGCTGGCTGGATCAATTTCGACCCGACGAATCGCAGTGTGGGCGGCTTTAATCTGATTCCGGTTGCGGTTGCCCGAGACATTACTCAACTGATGCCAGTCGCGGGCAGCTATGCCGGGGCAGCCGATGCATTCGAGGCGATGGATGTTGTTGTCAGGGTGACTTGACCGAGCCGTCGAATATTCAGATCGCTGCTTGCTGCGGAAACGTGCGCCACCAGCTAAATCCCAGTGCGGCTGCCAATGCGATTGTCGCGGCACCACCCACCGGCGTGGCAAGCCAGATGCCGGTTTCGCCGAGAGCCAGCGGCAGCAGATAGGTGAGCGGCACTACGAATAGATAGACGCGGGCGAGACCAAGAATTGCGGCTTTGCCGGCATCGCCAATCGCCTGGAAAAAGCCGCCGAGAATCATTGTCGGCCCGGCGGCAAAATACAACGCAAAAACCAGTGGCAGGATCCGGGCGACTTCATCAATGACAGCCGGGTCGTCAACAAATAAGGCCCCAATCGGACGGCGCGCCAGTAGCAGTGCGGTCTGGACGAGCACGCCGTAGCCGAGCGCAAGCATGGAGCCCACCCTCAGGCAGGCGAGCGCGCGCGGCCATGCGCCGCCGCCGACATTGTTGCCAACGATTGCCTGTGTCGCCATGCTCAGGCCGAGCAGCGGCAGGAAGGCGAATGCCTGAATGCGCGTCACCACCCCAAAAGCGGCGGCGGTGACCGCGTAGTGATCAGTTTGCCAGAGGCGCAAGGCATGAATAGTCACTGCGGCGGCAAGAGCAACGCCCACAAAATTCAGGCCAGCCGGGATACCCAGTGCCAGGACAGGTTTTGTGTGCTCATGCCAGGCAACCCGGGTCGGGCGCTGCAGGCGCAACACGGTATTGCGTTGCCGTCTGAACGCGACCACTGCGCCGAACGCGACCACCTGCGCGAGCACCGTGCCAAACGCTGAGCCGGCGACGCCCATATTGGTGTGGGCGACCAGCCAATAGGTGAATGCAATATTCAAGACCGTGACGAGAGCGCCGACGATCGCCATCATGCCGGCATGACCTTCGCTGCGTAATGCATCTGCATTCAGGCTAAGCACGAACTGCAACGGCGAGCCGGCAACCAGAATGGCAATATAGATCCAGCCCATGGCGGCGAGATGGTCCCGGCCGTTTGCCGTCCAGTCGGCAATCGCTTGCCCTGTCAGCGCAAACACCGCGATCAGCAATAACGCCATCAGCAACGCGAGTAGATGAGAGTTGGTAAACGCAGCGCGCGCGCTCTCACGATGGTTTGCACCGAGCTGGCGGGCCAAGACACTGGCCGAACCTGATCCGACAACCGATGCCAACGCAACCATCAGCATGAACAACGGGAACATCAGCGTCACGGCCGCGAGCGCATCGGCACCAAGGAACGCGCCAACGAAGACTGCATCAATCACAGTCATCAGCCCGTTCATCATCATGATGGCGATGATTGGCAGGGCGTTGCGTACAAACAGGGTTGGTAGGGGCAGGCTCAGGAAAAGATTGTCTGAGGCGGGCGGCCTGGGAGGCATTTCAGGGATTGTCCTGGTCCCTGGCCACTCGCATCACGCCTTCCTGAGCGACTACCGCGACCAGCGTACCGTCTTGCTGATAAATGCGGCCCTGGGTCAGCCCGCGGCCACTGGTTGCACTCGGACTTTCAATGGCATAGAGCAGCCATTCATCAACGCGGAAAGGACGCTGGAACCACATCGCATGGTCAAGACTGGCCATCTGGAACTGACCGTGACTCATTTGCTTGCTATGCGGGCGGGTGGCAACGCTGATCAGGGAGTAGTCAGAGACGTAGGTCAGCACATTTCGGTGTAAGTCGTCATCGTCCGGGAGTTGCTCAGAAGTTCTGAACCACATTTGATAGGCCGGTTGGCCGTTTTCGGGGTTCAGAAACGGCGGCGTTTGCACCGGACGGAATTCAAACGGTTTTTCGAGCCGCGCGAAGCGGGGCATTTTGATCTCCGGCATTCTGGCCAGGTATTCGCGACGGTATTCGCTGATGTCTTTGAGAGTGTCGGGGGCGGGCACATCAGGCATGTCAGACTGATGGGTCAGGCCTTCTTCGTGTTTTTGAAAAGACGCGGCCATGTTCAGGATTGGCCGGCCGTGCTGAATCGCCACCACGCGCCGTGACGAATACGTTCGGCCGTCGCGCTGGCGGTCCACCTCGTAAATGATCGGCGCATTGTGATCGCCGGCTCGCAGGAAGTAGGCATGCATGGAATGCACCGTGCCATCTTCTACGGTCTGATTGGCTGCTGCCAGCGACTGGCCCAGTACCTGGCCACCGAATACCCGGTGGGTGCCGATATCCAGGCTCTGGCCTCGAAACAGGTTCCGGTCCAGTTGTTCCAGGGTCAGCAGGCCGATCAAGTCTTGAACTAACGATTGCAAACGACGCTCCAGTCGATTTAGATGTTTGGAATGATAAGGCCTGATCGCAGGCAGTACACTGGCATATCGCAGGACCAGCTATTCAAAACAAGGAGATTTCATTGAAAATTTTGTTGACCGGTGCCGCCGGTGGTGTTGGCACAATGATTCGGCCGCTTTTGAAACAAGCCTATTCGCAGGTCTTGCTGTCCGATCTGACCGAGCCGGCAGCCTTACAGGCTGGCGAAACCTTCATTCGCGCTGATCTGTCCAAATTCGACGAGGTCGCCGCCTTGATGTCTGGCATAGACGGAGTGATCCATTTGGGCGGACAAAGCGTGGAGGCGGGCTGGGACGTCATACTCAGCGCCAATATCATCGGTTTGACCAACGTCTACGAGGCCGCTCGCCAGGCCGGGGTTGCCCGTCTGGTCTTTGCTTCGTCCAATCATGCGGTTGGGTTTTACCCGCGCGACCAAGTCATCGACAACACGGTGCCGGTCAGGCCGGACTCGCGCTATGGTGTTAGCAAGGTTTTTGGCGAAGCGTTGGGCTCTCTATTTGCAAGCAAACACGGCATGCAGATCACTGACATCCGAATCGGCAACGTCGGGTACGAGCCCCTGGACCGTCGCCGACTGTCGATCTGGTTACACCCGGAAGACCTGGTGCAGCTGATCAGAATCGGGCTGGAGCATCCGGAGATTGAACATGAAACGCTTTACGGCGCTTCCGATAATGCGCGGGGCTGGTGGAACAATCATCGGGCTACCGACCTGGGCTACAAGCCTGCTTATCAGTCAGAGGTGTTTGCGCAGGAAATTCTGGCGCGCCAGGAGCCTGCCGACGCGGTAGCCGATCAGTTTCAGGGCGGCACCTTCTGCGCCGCCGAATTTAACAAGCGCTAAAACCACTGGGAGCGCACGATGTATTACGAAGATGGCAATCACGGCTTGCAGCACGACCCGTTCAAGGCAATTATCACGCCCCGGCCAATCGGCTGGATTTCCACGGTCGATGCCAACGGTGTTCCTAACCTCGCGCCGTATAGCTTTTTCAACGCGATGGGCAGCCGACCATATTTTCTGGCGTTTGCCAGTGAGCAAATCAAAGATAGTGCGCGCAACGCACAGCAAACCGGGGAGTTCGTTTTTTCTTTGTGTACTGCCGAACTGGCCGATGCGATGAATCTGTCCTGTGCGAATCTACCGCCGGAGGTAAACGAATTCGAGCATGCCGGTCTGGAAGAAGGCATCTGCAAACGGGTTAAAGCGCCGCGGGTTTTGGCTAGTCCGGCATCGTTCGAATGCAAGACCGTCATGAGTCAGTTGTTGCCCGATGTCGATGGCAAAGAGACCGCCAACTTCATGGTGATTGGTCAGGTGGTTGCCACGCATATTGATGATAGATACATCAAAGACGGACGTTTTGATACGGCACTGGCGCAGCCGCTGGCGCGTTGCGGTTACCGTGACTATTCAACCGTTACTGAATTGTTTGAATTGATGCGTCCGGGCGAAGCGGAAAACGGTGGGAAGTTCAAAGTCTGACCGGCTCGGGCGAGCCGGTCAGACTGGGGCTGGTACTGGCCTAGAAGCGCGGGTCCAGCGGGAAAGGTACGCAATTGGTTTCAGTAGTGTTTGTTTTTTGATTGATTCGACGCGCTAGATCATCGAACCGCAGATCAATTGTTATTGTGGAGCTGGCGTTGCTAGAAACCCAAATACGAGTACCTCCGGGGTTTTGCGAGCGGCTGTCTACCGGGACACTGCTGCTTCGACCCGGTTCATTCGGACTTTGAAGCTCAATCAATGAAACTACGCCATTTGAGACCTCCAGTCTTCCTGAAGGGCCGAAAACGTTAACGTTTGTGGCGACGATTGCATTGTAATCCTCACCAATATTGCGCTGAGCGCAATTAAATGAGGCCGTGCCTGGCACCCAGTCTAGGTTTCCGTTCTCGAATCGGAATGGGTTATTGAGTGGTGGGGTAATCCACGGGCCCTCCTTGTTCTCGCCACATTCGACAACGTCGTCACGGCTGGCTTCATTTCCTAGCTTGTGATGGCCGGTGCTGATTACTGTTCCGTCGAGCGTTCTTGTCACGTAAACCGTGCCGTTCGAGGCGCCCAGGTCTTTGCGCAACAAGGCAGCTCCGGAGTAGTTTTCACGCTCGGCACCGTCAAGCGCTCCGCCAAATGGTTCCCCGGCATTAAAACTGTTCAGCGTTAAGTTGGTTCCGTCAAACGCCGCGGTCCAGTCGCCAGAGCGATCGGGATTTTCATAGGGCTTGATTCCCGAGTTGCAGCTGACCGTCTGGTTAAACGGTGCGGCCATATTGATGTCGGCGCCTGTCGACGGTGGGGTCGGTGCAGGGGCCGGTGATGGCTCTGGCGCCGGTGCGGGCGCTGGCTCAGGGGTAGGCGCTGGCGCAGGTTCAGGAGTAGGTGCTGGCGCTGGCTCAGGGGTAGGTGCCGGAGCAGGCTCAGGAGTAGGTGCAGGCGCTGGCTCAGGGGTAGGTGCTGGCGCTGGCTCAGGGGTAGGTGCCGGGGCAGGCTCAGGAGTAGGTGCCGGAGCAGGCTCAGGAGCAGGTGCCGGTTCTGGCGCAAGGCCCGGCGCTGGTGCCGGGGCGGGGTTCGGTGTAGGTGTTGGGCCGGCAGCCGGTGCCGGCGTTGGGCCGGAAACCGCGGAATCGGAGCCGCCGCCACCGCCGCAGGCCGCCAAGGTGAATAATGCGGCCATGCCAACCGCCAGTGTCTTTTTCTTCAAACGACCTCTCCCTGCTGATTTGAGCTGTACGCGCTACGGTGGCTGTTGTCTCGACGCTTGCGCGATGGAGCCGGCCATTAATGGCCAGGCCGTCCGGTAGGCTGAGTATTAGAGTTCTGTGTCAATTGTAGCGACGCATCGCCTGGTCTGGCGAGGCTTTAAACCAGATTGACAGATGTAAGCAAGCCTGCCGGGCTTGATAGTTTTTGTAAATCGGATGAGCGTCAGGCTGAGGGGCGGCATAACAAACTGAGCTGGCCGTCCTGCCAGCTACTGAGCCCTTCAAAGAAGCGTCCGAATTCAATCCGGATCTCGCGGGTGTCGTGCTTCGCATACCAACTGGCAAATGCTTGCCGGGGAATCGGGTAGTAGCCGGTAGACGCGGCAGCCCGATCGGCAACACTGAGCGAGACCAGTTCGGCCGGCGCCGCCGAAATAACGGCCAGCGAGCCGTCGGCGTTCAGACTGAGAGTGGCCGGTTGAGCCTCCCCATACACGCCATCTTCCACCGACTGGCAACTAAGCCGAATGCTGTCATCCGTGCGCCAGCCCTGGGTTTGTGGCTGCCACTGGAGTCCGCTGGCTGTTAATGTTGTCAGCAACGGAGAATCGACTGGCTCGGGCAGCCATTCACGGGCACTGCTACCACCGCATTCGATATCAGCCTCGCGCCCAAGTGCGCCGGTGCCTTCATTGTCGCCGGCGGCAAGTAGGCGGCCGGTCAGGTCTTTCACGAAATACAGCGCCCCGCCGGCGGCGCTGACATAGCCACGGCGCAGCGCGGATCCGGTGTAGTTTTCCCGCTCGGGTAACAACAGTTGCGAGAACCGGCCGCCAAACGCCGGGCCGTCGCCGGCAACCCGGTTGAATTTGAACAAGTCGCCGTCGAAACTCACCAGCCAGTTGCCACTGGCGGCCGGGTCGTAATAAGGCTTGCGACCCACTTTGCATTCAATAATCTGACTGAACGAGGCTGTCATGTCGATTTCAGCCCCATGGGTAATCGCTGGCTGATCCGGGGCGGGTTTATTGGTCACGGGCGCCGGCGCGGGTGGCGATTCGGGTTCGGGTTCGGGTGTCGGTACAAGTGCGGGCGTGTTGGTGTCGTTTGAGGCAACGGAGCTTGCCGAATCAACCGCCGCTTCGGGCCCGGTTTGATCGGCTGGCGCTTCAGTGGCAGGTGCGCTGGTTGTGTCGCCAGGCTCGCCGCCGCCGCCGCATGCCACCAGAAATAACGGGCCTGCCAGCCCTGCCACCAACCATTTGTTGTTCATCGCCCTGCAACCTGCTCAGTCCTTGTGATCCGCCAGCCTAGCAACGGAGCTGGGAACTTTAGCGATGAATAGCCGGGTAAAACCCGGTCAGTTTTGCTTTCAGCCTGTGATGACGATGATGTTGCCGCGCTTATGGCCGGTGTGAATATGCCGGTGCGCGGCCGGCACTTCGTCGAGCTGGTATTGACGGTCGAGTACAGTGATCAATTGCCGATTGGCAAACAAGGCGGTGATGCTGCTCAGCATCCGGCGCAGTTTCGTCGGCTCAAGCGTGCCGGTTGCCGCAAATAGAGCGCGCTGGCGGCTGACGACGGTGCTTAGCACTGACCACAGGTAGCGTAGTCCGAGGACTGGCGACAGATAACGTCCGTTCGGAGTCAGCGCTGCCCGGCAGTCAGCGAAGCGGCGTTTGCCAACAGTATCGAAGATGATGTCGTAGGACTCGCCCGTCGCCGCAAAGTCGGTGTTCGCGTAATCTATCGCATGGTCCGCTCCCAGTCGCCTGACGAGCGTGTGATTGCCAGCACTGCATACTGCGGTTACCTGGGCGCCGGCCACTCGGGCCAGTTGCACCGCAGCGGTGCCCAGGCTGCCGGCAGCGCCGTTAATCAGTACTTTGTGCTGAGGTTTGATCTGACCGAGGTTGTGCAGGAAGTGATAGGCCGTGAGGAAGCCATCACAAAGCGGCGCAGCCTGGGCAAATCCGAGATTCTCCGGCATCGGGCTGACCACGGCATCCTCGGCAAGGCAAACGTATTCGGCATGGCTACCGGCCCCGAAAGTGGACTCACCAAATACCCGGTCGCCAACGTTGAATGTGGTGGTGTCCGGACCAGTGCTCTCGACAATGCCGGCGAATCCGGTGCCGGTGATCGGATGGCGCGGTCGCCGCAAGCCGATAAACAACCGGCCAATCAAAGGGAAGCCGGTTCGCATCATCGTATCGGCAGTAGTCACTGAAGAGGCGATGACTTTGACGAGAATCTGGTTTTTTGTTGGCCGCGGTTTGTCTACGTTGGCCAGTTGCAGCACTTCCGGAGCGCCGTATTGGGTGCAAATCATGGCTTTCATCTTTGGTCCGTCGTTGGTCAAAATCAATAGAAAGCATCCTAAGTGGCAACGGTAGACTATGGAATTGCCTGAAAACGCATGAGGCGTATGCATTCACGTATGGAGTGGAGGACTGTCAGATTTGACTGGAACCATGCGCGTGCTTTCCTGGTGACCGCGGAAGAAGGTTCCCTGTCTGCCGCGGCACGGGCGCTCGGCATGGCTCAGCCAACTCTCGGGCGGCAGGTCAGTGCGCTTGAGCAGGAGCTCGGTGCGGTTCTGTTTGAACGGGTGGGTGGCAAACTGGTGCTGACCGTGACTGGCGAAGAACTCCTGGAGCATGTTCGCGAGATGGGTGCGGCAGCGACCCGCCTGTCTTTGTCGGCCGACGGGCAGTCGCAACAACTCAGTGGCAAAGTCAGTATCTCGGTCAGCGAGGTTTATGCTGCGTTTGTGCTGCCGCCTGTTATAGCCCGGCTGCGGACGCTGGAACCAGGCATATCCATTGAAATCATCGCCTCCAATGATGAGAGCGATCTGACCCGCCGCGAGGCGGACCTGGCGCTCCGTAACTATCGTCCAACCCAGCCTGATTTAATCGCCCGGAAACTCTGTGATGATTCGGCCAGGCTTTATGCTGCGGCTGATTACCTCGATTCATTGCCTCGAGAGGGCGGTTCGCTTGTTCTTGACCAGGCGAAATTCGTGGCGTTTGCGGATCCGGCGCTGATCATTGAATGGCTCAATGGCGCCGGAATCGCGGTAGACCAGGAACACTTCCCGCTGGCTACCACCAACTATCTGGTGCATTGGGAGATGGTCAGACAAGGGCTTGGCATTGGCATCATGCCAGAGGCGATCGGTGATCAAGAGCCCGGCGTCAGGCGGGCTTTTCCCGAGATGGACCCGTTTGTCTTTCCTGTCTGGCTGGTGTCGCACCGCGAATTGCGAACCAGCCGACGGGTCAGAACAGTCTTTGACCTGCTGGTGGAAGAACTTAGTCGGTAATAGATCCGCGCGGATCCAGCGGCGCAGGCACGCAGCGGGTCAGCGATCCATCCTGGCGATGCTGTGACAGTTGTAGCAACGAGAAGTTCAGGCGCCAATGAATCTGAATATTCTCACCGGGCTGGCTGTCATGTTGGGATAACCAGACTCGCAGACCGCCGTGACGGGAGCTTTCATGGACAAAGCTCGCGGTTCGCCCGTTGCTCTGGGGCGCTGGCAGAGCGATGACTGGCTTGCCGGTAACGGTATTCGTGACGCTCAAAGGCCCGTCGGCGGTTAGTGTCAGGGTCGCTGCGTCTACGGCCGTGCTATCAGCCAGGTCGCCGTTGCTCGCGTTGGCGCACATCAGTTCAATGCCGCTTGCGGTGTTCCAGAACAGTTTTTCGCCGAGTTTGTTAAACGGGCTGGCGGCCGGCGTTGCCAGCCACTGTGTGTCCGCGATTTCGCCGCACTCAATGCTGGTGCCGTCAGCGCGCCCGGTAAGTCCGGCGCTGACGACTGCGCCATTGGCATGTCGCTCAAACCACAAACGCCCGCCCGTTTGACCCAGGATGGTTTCCTGGGTTGCGGTGGGGGCTGTTTCCGTGCGCTGAACCGGATGGCCACTCGTGCTGAACCGACCGCTTGCGGCGGTCGCAGGTCCGATGAATTGCAGTTGGTCGGCATCAAAGCTTAGCGACCAGAGCCCGGATATCGCCGGGTCGGCATACGGTTTGATACCCGAGGAGCAGTTCAGCGATTGTGAAAATGCTGCATTCAGGTTAATAACGCTGTCGGATGAAAGCGCGGTTTCCGTTGATTCAACCTGGTTGGTTTGCGCGGCGTGACTGTCGCTGCTGCCACATCCGGACAGGGCAAGGCCCAGAACTAGTGTGGCAATGGTTGAGGCAATCGTTGACTGATTCAATGCGGGCTCCTGAGTAATCAAGCCAAGTCTGTCAAATTTCGCGACGCCGGTCGCGGTATTAGTTGCCACTTTGCTGCTGATTGCATAATTGAGCCCTCGCTCAATTTGACCGAATCAAAGGCTCATATGGCTGTATCCAGATTCTCCGCACTGTTTCTGATGCTGGTTCTTGCCGGTAGTTTGTTACACGACGCCAGCGCCCGTGAGACACGGCAGGTGGTGCCACGGGCGGATTTATTCCCGGCCGAGAAGCGGGCAATCAGTATTTTCCGGCTGGCCTCACCGTCAGTCGTTCACATTAATACGCTGGCGTTGTCGCGGCGGCCTTTCTCGCGCATGGTGACCGAAACCCCGCGTGGCTCAGGTACCGGCTTCGTCTGGGACTCTGACGGCCATATCGTGACGAATTTCCATGTCATTGCCGGTGGCTCCGGGGTCAAGGTGACCCTCTCAGACCAGACTGAATGGCCGGCCAGACTGGTCGGCTATTTTGCTGACCGCGATCTTGCTGTGTTGCGCATTGACCCTGAGGGTCGCTCGCTGGAGCCTCTGGCGCTTGGCTCCAGCGCTTCATTGCTGGTTGGGCAGCATGTTTATGCCATTGGCAATCCGTTCGGCCTGGATCAGACCATGACTACCGGCATCGTCAGCGCGCTTGAGCGCGATATTGCCGCTGGCAACAATCGCACGCTGCGCGGTGTTATTCAGACCGATGCGGCTATCAACCCCGGCAATTCTGGTGGCCCGCTACTCGATTCCGCCGGTCGACTGATCGGCGTGAACACGGCAATCTTCAGCCCATCCGGGTCGTCGGTAGGCATAGGTTTTGCAATTCCGGTCGACGAGGTAAATCGAATCGTGCCCAAGTTGATTCGGGACGGTCGTTTCGAACGGCCTGTGATTGGTATCGAACCGGCTCCGCCCGGTTTCTTGCGTGCATTGCGGCTCGGCAGTGGCGTTGCTGTATTGGGCGTGCGTGCTGACAGTCCGGCTGCCCGGGCCGGCCTGATGCCTTTTCGACGGGGGCAGCGAGGCGGTATCGTCCATGGCGATGTGATCGTTAAGGCGGCTGACACGCCGGTTGAGTCACTGGATGATCTCTACGCGGTCCTTGAACAATACGAGCCTGGCGATACGGTTGCCGTACAGGTTCGACGCGGCCAGGCGGAGCGTCGGCTCGAGCTGACACTGGCGCCATCGCCCCAGGCACGCTGACAAGACGTGGCAAGCGCTTTGCGCGCAGTTGCGATTAATTCACTGAGCTTAAGTTCCGTTTAAGGTGGGACGGGCAACATTCGAGATAGTCCTGTGATCAATCAGAGATCAGAACGACTCCAGGGTGGGTCGTGACGGTAATGGTTGGTCGTCAGACTAGAGTCTTCTCCTTCTTTCCCCCTCTCTCTTCCTTGAGAGATTCGCCCGGCAGCCGTCGGGCGTTTTTATTGCCGCAAGCCGTAATTGGTTACATTTTTCCGGAAGCTGCTGTCCGATAAAGCCGGTGCCATGCCGGGTTCGGCTTGAACTGAGCGCCATTCACGGGCAGCATAATCCGATCACTAACGGAGAAACCATTGATTCTTAAAAACACCGCTCTGGCCGCCGCCGTCGTGGCTTGCAGTCTCGCCGCCGCCACTCCCGCTCTGGCTGAAGGCGTGCTCGAGGGTAAGCCTGAGTCTCAGGCCCAGCAATTTTCGTATTCGGTCGGTGCCAATATTGCCCGTCAGATCAAAAACCGTTTTGCCCAGGACAATGTCGAGATCGATTCGGCCTCTCTTATCGGCGCGATGCTCGACGTCATGGACGGTAAACCCTTACGGCTCGACGATGCGCAAATGAAAACCGCCATGGACACCCAGCGCAAGGCGACAGCCGAGGCGCAGGCTAAGGCCGGCGTAGAGAATGCGGCAGCGGGTAAAGCCTTCCAGGAAAAGTACGCGGCAGGCGAAGGGGTTACCAAGACCGAGAGCGGTTTGCTATACAAAGTCATCAAAGCCGGCGATGGCAAGAAACCCACCTCGAAAGATCAGGTGACGGTGAACTATGAAGGCACGCTGATCAACGGCAAAGTGTTTGACAGCTCTTACAAGCGGGGCCAGCCAGCCACGTTCGGCGTCGGACGTGTGATTCCGGGCTGGCAGGAAGTCCTGCAGTTGATGCCGGCAGGTTCTACCTACGAGGTCGTGATTCCGTCGGACCTGGCATATGGTGCCAACGGAACCCCGGGCGGTATTCCGCCAAACTCTACCCTCAAATTCAAGGTTGAACTGATCGAGATCAAGTAGGTTCCGGCTCGGCGGCTGGTCAGGCCAGCCGCTCCGGCGCGATGCTGGCCAGTTGCAAGCCTTGTTCAATAATGTCGTCGGGCACTTTTTCACCACGAGCCAGAGCGGCCGCCGTCCGCGCGAGGGCTGGCGCTGTCTGAATGCCGTAGCCGCCCTGGCCAGCCAGCCAGAAAAACCCGCTCAGCCCCGGGTCAAAACCACAGACCGGGTTTTTGTCAGCGACAAAACTGCGTAATCCCGCCCATTTGCTTTCGAGCCGGTTCACCGGCAGGTCAAAAGCGGTCTGCACCCGATCAATGCAAATTGCAATATCCATCTCTTCGGGCTGCGCATCGGTCGGCTCGCTTGGGGTTTCATCGGCCGGTGACAGCAGCAGGCGGCCTGCGTCGGGCTTTATATAGAACTGCTCATCAATGTCAACGACGGCCGGCCATGAATCAATGTCTGTTGCCGGTGGCGCGGCCACCGTCAACGCAGTGCGGCGTTTTGGCGTCAACCCGATCGGCATGGCGCCGGCCAGCGCACCGACTTGCTCTGCCCATGCGCCGGCGGCGTTAATCACGATATCGGCGCTGGCCGAACGCTGTCCAAAGGTCACCGTCCAGCGTGAATTGGCAAAATCAATCTGATCGACTCTGGCGTTGACCTGCAGCTTGCCCCCGCTCTGTCTGAGTTGTGAGAGATAACCCTGATGCAGCAAGTGCACATCAATATCCCGTGATGATTCATCGAGCATTCCGGCCGCGACATAATCTGCTTTCAGGATGGGAACCTGCTCCCGCATTTGTCGGGCGTTCAGACGGGTTACCGGGCCTTCGGGGCTCATTTCCTGTATCAGGGCATCCAGGGATTCGAGCTGGTTGGATCTGGCCAGCATCAGTGCTCCGCGTGCCTGCAAAAGCGGGTGAGCGGCAAAACCGGCCGGCGGCGCGTCGTAGAACCCGGCCGATGCCCGTGTTAAGGCACGAATCGGCGGCGGCCCATAAGTAGGGGCAAACAGGGCGGCCGAGCGACCGGTCGTGTGATAGCCGGGTTGTGATTCTGCTTCCAGCAACAACACCTTGCCATGCGGAGCCAGTTCAGCCGCAACCGAAGCGCCCGCCATGCCCGCGCCGATAACCAGAAATTCGTAGTGTTCTTGCATTCGTCTCACCTCTCAATGCAGCAATTGTGCGTCAAACCCCGGCTATTTTGTTCGATTGAAATCTCGCCGCGCTTTCTACACTGAATGTTCTATTGTGAGCCGAATCCCGATATGTCCTTAACCCGTGGGGAAAAGAGCAAGCCCGTTGTCGCAGAGCGCACGCCTGAGGCGGGGCTGTTGGCGCATGAACTGACGCTGGCCGGCCGTGGCGATATGTCGATTACCGAGCTGATGGCCAGCGCCGATCGCTATCAGTCTCAGGGGCTGGCTGAGCAGTCCGCGCAACTCTATGAACAGTGGATTCGCAATACGCAGTCTCCCTATCAACATGTCGCCTGCTATAACTGGGGCGCGGTGCTCGGCGCGCTCAATCGGCATGAGCAGGCAGTTGAAGCCTATCGACAAGCCTTGTCTCTGGCATCCGGATTTCATCAGGCGCGGTTGAACCTGGGTCACCAGCTTGAGCATCTGGGCGAGATCGAGCCGGCGCTGGAGCAGTGGCGAATCGTTTGGGAGAAACGTCATGATACCGGCCAGCCGGTGGCTCTTGATCTGTGTCTGCATGCCGTCAACAACCTGGCTCGGTTGCTGGAGCAGCAGCGCCGTCTTGATGAGGCTGAACACTATCTGGTCACAAGCCTTGAGCTGTCACCGGCGCAGCCCGACGTCATTCAACACTATGTGCATATCCGGCAGAAGCAATGTCAGTGGCCGGTCTATCAGTCGGTCGGTGATATCACCGAAAACCAGTTGCTCATGGGCACTTCCGCGCTGGCCATGCTGAGCGAATCAGACGAACCGGCGATGCAGTTGATGGCGGCCAGCCGGTTCGTTCGAGACAAAGTGCCTGTCATTGAGGAGCCCCCCTTGTTCAATGCCGATCGGCAACCGCCGGCCCGGCTGCGAGTCGGCTATCTGTCGGGCGACTTTCGTATGCATGCGATGGGTTTGCTGATTCCGGAGCTTCTTGAATTGCATGACCGCGACAAGATCGAGTTGTTCGGGTTCTGCTGGTCTTCGGAAGACGGCACGGATCTGCGTCAGCGTCTGATCAGGTCAATGGATCACCATATCAGGATTGGTGGTTTGTCAGACCAGGAAGCCGCCGAGTTGATTGCCCGCTGTGAAATCGATGTATTGGTTGATCTGCAAGGGCTGAGTAGCGGCGCACGACCGGCGATTCTTGGCTATCGGCCTGCGCCGATCCAGGTTGGTTACCTCGGGTTGCCGGCAACGTCGGCAATACCAGGGGTCGAATATATGATCGCCGACCGCTATGTGATGCAGCCTCAATACCTGAAGTATTGCACTGAAAAACCGTTGTTCTTGTCTGGTTGCTATCAGGTTTGTGACCGGCAACGTGAGGTGGCGTCTCCGCCATCCCGGGCCGACTATGACCTGCCGGAAGACAAGTTCGTTTATTGTTCATTCAATAACAATCACAAGTTCAGCGAGCCGGTATTCGCCTGCTGGATGCGGACGCTTGCGGCGGTGCCTGACAGCGTTTTGTGGCTGCTGGCAGACAATGCGACCGCCCGGGAAAACATGTTGTCGTGCGCCGACCGCCATCAGGTCGGCCGCGATCGCCTGATTTTTGCGCCACGGGTCGCGCCGGCCGAGTACCTTGCCCGTTTCGCACTGGCCGACTTGTTTCTGGATACTTTTCCCTATAACGCCGGTGCGACTGCCAGTGATGTTCTATGGATGGGTACGCCTATCCTGACGCGTTCCGGCCGTACGTATATTTCGCGAATGGCCGGTAGTTTGCTAACCCAGGTGGGTTTGCCGGATCTGATTACCGACACGCTGGCCGACTATGAAAAAATGGCTGTCAGCCTGGGGAGCAATCCAGCCCGTGCCGCCAGCTACAAACGCTACTTGCGTGAACACGGACGGGATTCGAATCTGTTTAACGTGCCCGCTGTTGTCAAAGAGATCGAAACCGGGTTTCGCCAACTGGCCGACCGGCGCTGGTTGCAACATCAATCTGGCGGGTCAATGCAGTGAGTCATTCTTCGCTGGCTGAGGCCGCCTGCTGGCTGTTGGCCCATCATGGTCATCCGTGTAGCGTGAATGCGCTTTTTGCTGACATTGATTTGCCCGAACCACTCGGTGCGGATCATGTCGTTCGGGCGATTCGCGAGAAAGGGTTGCGCGCGTCCGTCCTTGAACGTCCACTCGCCGACATTCATGAATTTCTGATGCCGGTTGTATTGCTCCTGAACGAAGGTCAGGCCTGTATTCTGATGGCACGGTTGCCGGTAGAGCCGGGCGATGATCGTTGCTACAAGGTGGTTGTCCCTGGTGAACAGCCGATCACTCAATGCCTGACGCCAGACGAATTGCAAGCCCGATACAGTGGTTTTATTCTGGCCGCTACGCCGATCGCCGTCACCGGCCAGAACCAACAGTCAGCTATGTGGTCGCTCGACCCGGGACGACACTGGTTGTGGGGCACGCTACGCCGCTTCATGCCGTACTACCGGTCGACGATGATCGCGGCTTTTCTGAGCAATGTCTTGATGCTGGTGACGGGGCTGGTCACCGCTGTCATTTTTGACAAAGTCATTCCGCATCAGGCGTTTGTCACGCTCTGGACACTGGCCATCGGTGGCGGTATTGCGGTGCTGTTCGACTTGCTCGCCCGACAGTTGCGGAGTCATCTGATTGATACGGCGGGCAAGAAATGCGACATGATTCTTGGCTCGATGTTGTTTCGTCAGACGCTCGGGCTGCGGATGGAAAACCGGCCGGCGTCGGCCGGCGCGCATTCGCATCATATGGCGCAGATCGAGACCGTCCGGGATTTCTTTGCGTCCGCAACGATCTCAGCTTTTACCGACTTGCCGTTTATCCTGTTGTTTATTGCGATGACTTTCGCCATTGGCGGTTCAATTGGCTGGGTACTGGTTGCAGCGGTTCCGTTGCTAACCGGTATGGCGTTGTTGATGCAGCGTTCCCTGCGCCGCTCCATGCGGGCCAACATGGAGCATCAGGCCGATATCCAGGGGTTGATGGTCGAGGCCCTGGAAGGTATGGAAGACTTGAAGGCGACTGGCTCTCAGGGGCGTTTTCTCAGTCGCTTTGAGGCCGCCAGTGCGGCCGGCGCACAAAGCGCCATTCAGGCGCGGCGTGTCTCCAGCATGACAACCAATGTTGCAGCGGTTTCACAGCAATTGGTGACGCTGGTCATTCTGGTGATGGGCGTCTATCTGATCGACGCGAAAGCCCTGTCTCCCGGGTCGATGATCGCCTGTGTCATGTTCGGCGCACGGGCGGTTGCGCCGTTGAATAGCGTGGTGTCACTGGCGTCTCGCTATCAAGGCGCGCGGGCGGCTCTGATCGCTTTGAACCAACTGATGGAGCAACCCCAGGAACGTGATTCGGGGCGCAACTATCTGATTGCGCCGCGGCTGAGCGGCAATATCGGCTTGCGGGATGTCGGCTTTGCCTATCCCGGACACGACGGTGAGCAGGCGCCAGCGGTTCTGGACAACATCAATCTGCAAATCGGGGCGGGTGAGAAGGTCGCGATTCTCGGTCGCATCGGCAGCGGCAAATCAACCGTTTTGCGACTGCTTGCCGGCTTGTATCAACCGGTTCAGGGAGCGGTCGAAGTCGATGGACTGGACCTGCGTCAGCTTGACCCGGCGGACTATCGACCGGTTGTGGGGTTTGTTTCCCAGGAGCCGCGTTTGTTCCAAGGCAGCCTGCGGGACAACATCCTGATGGGACGCACCAGCGCCGATGGCGAACGACTGCTTGAGGTCGCCCAACTGACCGGCCTTGATCGTATGGTCGCAGCGCACCCTCAGGGCTGGGAAATGCCGGTCGGAGAGATGGGTAACCTGTTGTCCGGCGGACAGCGACAACTGGTGGCGCTGGCCAGAAGCCTGGTGACCCGCCCCCAGATTTTGCTGATGGATGAACCGACCAGTTCCATGGACGCGCAGTCCGAGATGGCGTTTCTGCGCCAGTTGCGCCAGGCAACAACGCATTGCACTCTGGTGATGGTGACGCATCGGCCGGCAGTTCTTGAACTTGTTTCCAGGGTCGTGGTGATGGAAGCTGGCAAAGTAATGCTGGACGGGCCGCGTCAGCAAGTGCTCGCTGCTGTCTCGGGTAAACCGGTCGCGGCGACGCAGCCGGCGCCCGACGCTTCGCCCCGGGTTGCCGCCTGATGACTAGTCCCCGGATGGTCCCGCTGACTCCAGGCGATGAGCAGTTCATGTCCAGCGTGCGCGCCGCGCAATTGATAGAGCGGACACCGCAGGCGAACTGGGCGCTTTACCTGATGCTGTTGTTCCTGATCACGCTGGTGGCGTGGGCGGCGATTGCCCGGGTTGATGTCGTGACCAAAGCACAAGGCCGGATTGTGCCGGATGGGCGTGAGCAGGTGATCGCCAGTCTCGAAGGCGGCATCCTGCGCGAAATCACCGTGCGGGAGGGAGATGAAGTGGCCGCCGGCCAAATCCTGGCGCAACTCGATCCAACCCGAGTCGCCGCGATGCAGAGCGAGGGTCAGACCCGCCGGCTGGCCTTAATTGGGACGCAGGCGCGCTTGCAGTCAGAAATGAATCAGCAAGCCCTGAGTTTCCCGCCGATTCTGGCCAACCAGCAAGAAATCGTGCGCGGCGAAACCGAAACCTTCGAGGCTCGCCGTCAGGCGCTTCAAGACTCCCTGAATGCAAGCCAGAAGAGTCTTGATTTGCTGCAGCGCGAACTCACGATAGGGCAGGAGTTGGCGGCAAGCGGCATGATGCCGAAAATTCAGGTGATGCGCTTGCAAAGACAGGTCAGTGAATTGCAGCAACAGCGCCAGGAGCGGTTGAACCAGTTTCGCCAGCAAACCAGCGCTGAACTGGTCAGGGTAACCAATGAGCTGGCCCGACTGGAAGGGGAGTTAGTCATTCGTGATGATGTGTTGCGCCGGACTATCCTGCGGTCGCCGGTTAAAGGATTGGTCAAGCGCATTCATGTGGGCACGCTTGGTGGCGTCATCACGGCCGGCAAGCCGATCATGGAAATTGTCCCGCTTGGCGGGCAGATTCTGATTGAGGCGCGGATCAAGCCTGCCGATATCGGTTTTGTCAGAGAAGGACAGGAGGCGGCAATCAAATTGTCGGCCTACAACTACAGTACCTATGGTGGCCTGAAAGGAACGGTTCAATACATTAGCCCGGATGCGCTCGGCGATGCTGAATCAGCGTCGGAAGGCACCTATTACCGCGCCCGGATCAGCGCCGACTCAAACGATCTGCGTTTTCGGGGCGAAACCTTACCGGTGCGCCCGGGCATGACCGGCAGTGTGGAGATCACCACGAATGACCGATCGGTTCTGAGTTTCCTGTTACGCCCCGTTCTAAGAGGGCGGGAAGCTTTCCGGGAATAAGCCGTGTTCTGTACGGGTGATTCCCCGATCGACCACCCTCAAGTTCGGGTTAACTGTCAGTAACTTAATTCGCCCGGCCTGAACGCCGTTTGTATCTCATGAACCAGACTCCCGCACATGATCAGGCTAATACTGATCTGATCTCCATGATTCCTCCTGGCGTCAGTCACATTGTTGATGTTGGCTGCATGCACGGCGCCCTGGCCAGGGTATACCGGGAGTCTGATCCGGCTGCCCGGGTGACCGGCGTTGATCTTGACCCCGACTATGCTGAGGTGGCACGTCGCCATTGCACCAATGCGATTGCCGGCAATATCGAAACGATGCCGGACGAAGAGTTCGCGCAACTGGCTGATGCCGATTGCTGGGTATTTGGAGATTGCATTGAACATCTGCGCGACCCATGGGCGGTGCTGAAACGAATCCGTTCGGTGATTGATCCCGCCGGTTCATTGGTCGCGTGTATTCCGAATGCTCAGCACTGGAGCGTACAGTGGCGATTGCTCTCGGGGAATTTTCGCTATGAAGACAGCGGTCTGCTCGACCGGACTCATATTCGGTGGTTCACCCGTACGACCATGTTGGAAATGTTTGCTCAGACTGGCTGGGTCGTCGAGCAGGGCGTAACCCGGCAGATCAATACGCCTGAGCAGACTCAATACCTGGAGGCGATTCGTCAGTGCGCGACCGCCAGTGGGCTTGACCCGGCGCTGGCCGTTGAAGACGCCAAGCCGTTTCAGTATCTGTTCAGGCTCAAACCGGCGTTTGTCCAGTAAGGGCTGCGTCGGTGAAAATTCATGTTGTCAGCGCCACGCGTGCGACGCGAGAGGCGTTCTGGGCCACGAGTGCGCTGGGTCAGTCTTTGCGCCGCCTGGCTGACGACAAGCGCCTGGTGCCGTGGATCGCCTACGACAATACGCAAGGCCTGCCCGAAATTTACAACCAGGTGATCAGACACGATGTAACGCCTGGCGCCGCAGTGTTTGTACACGATGATGTCTGGCTGGACGACGCCTTCTTCGCGGATCGCATCCTTGAAGGTCTGAGCCGGTTTGACGTGATCGGGCTTGCCGGTAACCGGCGTCGGGTTGATCGCCAGCCGGGCTGGGCTTTTGTGAATGAAAAGTTCGAGTGGGACGAACGCCAGAATCTGAGTGGGCTGGTCGGTCACGGGCAGACGGCGTTCGGGCGGGTCACTCGGTATGGCGATTGTCCCGCCCCTTGTGAGCTGCTGGACGGCATTCTGATCGCCGCGCATATACACACGCTGCTCAGTCACGATTGTCGGTTTGATCCGACCTTCAAATTTCATTTCTACGATCTCGACTTTTGCCGCACTGCGCGTCAGAAGAATCTGCAACTGGCCACCTGGCCGATAAGCGTCACTCACCAGAGTGGGGGAGCGTTCGGAACCGACTCCTGGCGACTCGGTTACCAGACGTATCTCGACAAGTGGGCAGCCTGACCGGGCGGTCGCTAGCGCCGGACGGTGAGTCGAAGCGGCCCGAAGGTTGATCAACGGGATCAAACGCTGGAAAGCGGCAGTGCTACCGGCCATCTCTATCTCAAGTAATTGTCCAGAACGCCGATGTCCGCAGAGAAGGCGTTAATCGGCCTAGTCATTTTTCGGCGTTAGTCAGTCAAGGAAACCAGTCATGCCATCAATCATCTCCAGTCTCTCTACAGCACAGATCGCAGCTCTCGCTACCTCGACCATTGCTGGTCTGACAACCGAGGACTGGGCTGCGTTCTCATCGGACCAGATCGGCGCGCTGACCACCAGTCAGGTTCCGGCAATTGACCCCAAAGGCCTCGCCGCGCTGGATACAGCACAGATTGCCTCTATTGGCACCGAGAATATCGCGACCTTGTCCAAGAAACAGTTGCTTGGCATAGAGACCGGTGATTTCGCCGCGCTGACAACCGATCAGATCGTGGCGCTCACGACGGACCAGGTGACTTATCTAAGCGCCAACCAGATTTCGGCACTGACGACCGATCAGATTGGCAATATGGAAACCGCCGATGTCGCCAGTCTTTCAGTCAAGCAGTTTCAGGGACTGGGGACTGATGCGATTGCCGCGCTGACGACCGGGCAGGTTGCCAGCCTGGGGACCGCTCAGGTGGCCGCATTGTCAACTGCCCAGGTCGCAGCGATGGAAACGGCTGATATTGCCGCGCTGACCACGGGTGCTGTCAGTCAGTTATCCGACAAGGGTATTGCCGCAATGAGCACTGACCAGGTTGGTGCTCTTGGCACGGATCAAATCGGCGCCCTGACTGTCAAGCAAGTCCAGTCTTTGACGACCGAGCAGATCGCCAGTCTGGATACGGCAAACTTCAATGCACTGACCACTGAACATATCGCGTCAATGTCAAACGATCAACTGGCTTCGTTGACGACGGCGCAGACGGCCAGTATGACGACCGAGGATTTCGCGGCGATCACCAATAAGCAGATCCGCTCGCTCACCACCGACTCGATTGAGGCGTTGACGACCGCTCAGGCTTCTGTGATGTCAACTGCGCAACTCGCTGGTTTGACAACTGATCAGGTAGCTGCAATCGAGACTGCCGATATCGCGGCATTGTCCACTAGCGCGGTCGCGGCAATGCCGGTCAAATCGGTTGCCGCACTCAGTACGGATCAGATCGGAGCGTTTGGCAGTGACCAGATCGGTGCCATGACCAACAAGCAGGTGCAGGCGCTGAGTACGGATCAGATCGCGTCGATGACGACTGACGACTTCAACGCGCTGACCACCGGGCAGATCGCCAGCTTGAAGGAAGAGCAGATCGCCGCACTGACAACCGCACAAATCGCCAGCATGACGACTGAAGATCTTGTGTCTATTACCAAGAGTCAGATTGATGCTGTCACGACTGACGGCATCGCGGCGTTGACAACCGCTCAGGCGGCTGTGTTGACGACCGAGCAAATCGCCAATCTGACAACCGGTCAGGTCGCTGCAATTGAAACAGCGGACATGGCGGCGCTGTCGACGGATGCGATAGCGGCTCTGCCAAAAGGTGTCTTAGAGGCGTTGAGTACCGCCCAGATCGGTGCGTTGGGCTCAGACCAGATCGGCGCACTGTCAATCAAACAGGTGCAGAGTTTCACAACCGAGCAGATCGCCGGTCTCGCAACCGAAGATCTCAACGCGTTCAGCACTGAGCAATTCGCTGGTTTGAGCGTCAAACAAGTGGCTGCTTTGACGACCACCCAGGTATCGTCTCTGGCGACGGATGACCTCACTTCGCTCACCAAAAAGCAAGTCGAGAGCTTTGGGTCCGATGCAATTGCGTCGCTGACGACCGATCAAGTCGTCGCACTGACAACCGATCAGATTGGTTTCCTGAAGTCGACTCAGCTCGATGCGATGACCAGTGATCAGATAGCGGCTATCGCCACTGACGATCTGGCCGCGATGACCGACCGGCAGATCGGTGGGCTGAGTTCGAGTGCAATAGTCGCGTTGACCACCGCCCAGGTGTCCAGCCTGACAACCGACCAGGTCTCCGAGTTGTCCACCGCACAAGTCGCGGCAATGGAAACGGCTGATATCGCTGCGTTCACGACCGATCAGATTCAGTCAATTGAGAACAAGGCCATCGCCGCAATGACCACAGATCAGTTGGGCGCCCTGGGTTCAGACCAGATTGAGGCGCTGACGGTTAAACAGGTCAACTCCATTACATCCGACCAGATAGCCAGTCTGACCACGGATAATCTGAACGCCTTGTCCACCGAGCAGTTCGCGAGTCTGAAAGTCGATCAGGTTGCCGCGCTGACCACCGCCCAGGTGGCCAGTCTGGCGACAGAAGATCTGGCGGCCCTGACGGTTAAGCAACTTGTCGGCATGGGTAGCGAGTCTATAGCCGCGATTACGACTGCCCAGGTCGCGACGATGACCACCGAACAGATTGCCGGCTTCGGGACGGCTCAGATTGACGCCTTGACGACCGCCCAGGTCGCGGCACTGACCACCGACCAGGTCGGTGCGATCACCGATAGGCAGATCGTCGGGTTTGGCACTGACGATATCGTTGCCTTGACGACGGATCAGGTGGCAGTCTTGTCTACCAAGCAGATCTCCAAACTATCGACCGAGCAGATCGCCGCAATCGAAACCGCTGACGTGGCGGCATTGAGCACCGACGCTGTTGCAGAAATGTCGGCTACCTCCCTGGCTGCGCTGACAACTGATCAGATGGCTGCATTGACCTCCGATCAATTGCAGGTGTTGGACGACAAGCAGATTGGTGCGTTAACGACCGACCAGATTGCCAGCCTGTCGACCGGCGATATCAATTTGCTGACCACCAGCCAGTTCGCCGCCTTGAAAGCAGAGCAGGTGGGTGCGCTGACATCGGCCCAGATTGGTAATCTGACCACCGATGACCTGGCTTCCATCAGTGCCAAGGAAATTGACCATCTTTCCACCGCGGCGATCGCGGGCATCACCACCGCGCAGTTCGATGTACTGACAACTGCCCAGATAGCCAAATTGACAACTGATCAGATGGCGGCGATCGAGACAGCGGACATCGGTGTGATGACCACTGATCAGGTCGCTGCGTTGTCAAATAATCAGATCGCAGCATTGGGGACTGATCAGTTTGCGGCGATTTCTACCGCAGGTATTGAGGCGCTTAGTCAGAAACAAGTGGAATCGCTGAGTACCGATCAGATCGTTGCACTCACGACGGCTCAGATTCAGGGGCTGGAGGCCAGTGACATCGAAGAGATGTCCATGGATCAGGTGTTTGCCTTCGAGACCGCGGATATCGCAGCCATGTCGTCGGCCCAGGTTGATGCGATGTTCGCCGCAACGCCCATCATGCTGGATCTGGATGGCAACGGGGTGCAGACGTTGTCGGTCGATCAAGGAGTCGCATTTGACATCAATGCGACCGGCACGGTTCACAATGTGGGTTGGGTTGCACCAGAAGACGGCTTGCTGGTTCGAGATCTGAACGGTGACGGACAGATCAACGATGGCGGAGAATTATTCGGCAGTGGTAGTACGCTGCTTGACGGTAGCCGGGCCGGCAATGGCTATGCTGCTCTGAGTGAACTCGACAGCAATAGCGATGGCAAGATCAGTGCTGCTGACGCCGCGTTCGACGAGCTGAATGTGTGGGTAGATGCCGACTCCGACGGCCAGACCGATGTGGGCGAGTTGCAGAGTTTGTCGCAAGCAGGGGTGGCCGAGCTGGATCTGAACGCGAGCACTTCAACTGAGATGAATGCCGGCAACCGGGTCGGGCTGGTGTCAAGCTATACCGACAGTGATGGTGAGCAACATGAGATGGCTGATGTCTGGGTCGCTCGTGAAGCACTGGATCCGGAAGCTCAGATTTCGGTTAGCCAGTTGTTGGCAGAGCCGGATCAGAACCTGCTGGCTGAGCCGGCTGCCGCGCAGTCGGGTCAGCGTGCCGGCGCAAGCGAAATCGGTGCGCTCGAGACGCACCGGGCGGACGATTTGCCTGATGCATCACCGTTGATCTGAGTCGTTTGCGCTCGAGTGTCTGACGCGCGTCCCGTGTTTAGCGGGGCGCGCGTTTTGAGTTGCCCTGATGGGTTTCAGGGGCAAACCAGGCAAAGACCAGGCTGGCTGCAACTATCATTAGCGCCGACGCCAACAACGCGGGGCGGCCGCCAAAGTAATCCACAAACAAACCAAGTCCGATCGGGCCGACAACATAACCGGCATCGCTAAGCATCCGGAAGCTGCTGATGGCTGAGGCGTTCATGCCCGGCGGTGCCGATTCCGCTGCGTAAGCCGCTGGTGCCGCAGCACTAACCGAGGTAGCCACACCCCACACCAGACAGGCAAAGACGAACCAGGCGAAGTCCGGCGCAACAAAGAAGCTCGCCATTGAGACGCCGACCAGCAGGCTGGAAGGCACGATGACCACTTTGCGGCCGTACCGGTCTGCGAGAGCGCCGCCAGGATAGGCGGCAGCCAGGCCAATCACACTGCCAATTGCAAACCCGCTGCCAATTTCGCCTGGAGACAAACCCAGTTGCGAGGCCGCAATGACGGGGACGACGTTGAACAAGCCGCCAGTGCGAACGACGGCATGCACAAAGCCAAGCAGGCAAATCAGTGTGTATCCGCTACTGCTGGCCAGCAGGCGCAACTGGCCCAGGGTGTTGGTTGGAATGCTGGTTTGCCCGTCTTTTGGCCCGGTGACAGCGCGGCCGGCTTCGCCCATTGTGCGGGTTTCGGGAATTGTCAGCCAGGCGATGAGACTGACGATCGCGCCGGCCAGGCCATAGACGGCGAAAGGAGTCGCAAGGCCGAAATGCTCCGCCATCAGGCCGCCGGGTAGCGGCCCGATACCAACTGCAAACAGAAAACTCCCCTGGTACAAGGCCATCATTCGACCGCGACGGGCCGGCGTGCTGATGTCGGCCAGAACCACGACACCAATGGTCAGGACAATGGCCGCGCCTGCGCCGGCAATAAAACGGGCCGCAATGAACTCGGTAAAACTACCGGCCCAGGCGCACCAGAGATTGCCAACCGCACTGACCAGTCCGCCTATCGCCAACGCCGGCCGGCGGCCCCAGTGATCGGCCATCTGGCCGGAAGGAATGGCCACCATGAAGCGGGCCAGTCCATAGACTGCAATCGTCATGCCGACGGCTGATGCCGAAACACCGAACGATTGAGCGTACAGCGGCAATACGGGAAGCAGCGCGCCAAAACCGAGTTGATTGACAGTAATAATGACGCACATCCACCCCAGTACCCGCCGTTCCTGAGGCGTCAGCCTTGAGTCATCGGTCAAGAGTGAATCAGGCCTTGAGTTGCTGAACAAATTGAGTCAGCGCGGCGATGAACTGAGCCGGTTGTTCGGCGGGCAGCATATGGCCTGCGTCGTGCATCTGAACGTGTCTGGCATCAGGCAGCAAGCTGAATAATTCCTCGACAATCGGTTTGTCATAAAAGACCCGATCCTGAGTGCCGGTGACAACGAGCGTCGGCACTGACAAGGCGGCCCAGTCTATATCCCAGTCGGTCTTACCCATCCAGGTCAGGAGATTCCAGGCGCCCGAGTCCTTGGGTAACGGCGTGTAGTCAGGTTTTTCAACCAGAAAGTTTGCGCGGTTTGCCTGCTGAAACGGCTCGCCAACCAGCAACTGAAAGAACAGATCTTTCATCAGATTCGGTCCGCCTACCGCCATGACCCGCAAACTGGCCTCATTCATCCATTCAAGCCGCGGCGTGATGCGGCGCAAGGTGTTGATCAAAACCAGCGCAGCCACCGGCGAGCCCTCAAGCATGGCGCGGGCGGCATACAGCCCGCCAATCGACAAGCCGGCCAATACCGGCTTAGGCGGATTGACTGCTGCCAGCAGCGCTCTCAAATCGCTGATGATCAACTCGTCAGTGAGATCGACTGCCGGGTCGTAGGTGGATTGGGCCTGCCCGCGAAAGTTGTAGACCAGCGTGCCGATGCCCTGCGCCTGCAACGCCGGCACAATCTGTTCATTCCACAGAGCAACGTCACCGGTAATCGGATTGATGAAAACCACCGTGTACCCGTCCGCACTGGCTGGCGCCTGGTATTCGTAAGCAAGTTGGTTGCCGGGGCTCAGTTCAAGCAGATTCATCGCTTTTCTCCTTTTGCCTGGCTTTGTTGCTCTACCCAGGCTGATAGTTGGTCGATCAGTTCGGTGGTTGCGCTGTTAAGAGCCGTGACCGCACTGGCTGCGTCAGGCGTCTTGACCTGTGCGGTGCTTTCAAAGCGTTTACGGGCAAGCAGGGATCGGTTGCTGGCTTGTATCAGCGCGGCCTGCAGCGCAATTCGCGCGACCGGTGGTTGGGCTGCGGTATCGTGGTAAATCTCTTCCAGTGACAGGTTCAACAACAAGTCTCCGCGAATTCCGGCAGTCGCGTTGGCAACCGCTTTGAATCCTTCGCGTTCGGCGAGCCGGCGTTCAATCAGGGTACTCAGACGCTTGGTCGGACGCTCAGTCCATGCGGCATACTGGTAATATGCGCGAGCGATTTCCGAGCGACTAAATGCCAATTGGGTGCTGTCGTAGAACGGGTTGGCATCTACCTGCCCGATGATCAGCACCGCATCCACTGATGGTTCTTCTGATTTGCGAGCAACATGTTGGTCGTTCAGGGTGAACCAGCTGACGGCTTGTTGCCCACCCAGCGTCAAACCGCTGCAACCGGCCAGGAGCAGTCCGGCGAATAAGACAGTGGCCGACAACAGAGATCGTATCGCGGTGGTTGTCAGTTTCATCGGTTCTCTCCCGGGCCCAGTTGTCCCTGTCCGGGGCCCAGCAGTGCCGAACGCGGATCTTGCAGGCGGTCCAGTGTCCGCGAAAGAATATCCACGCCGCTGCGAAACTCGCGGGCGGTCGCCTGCATTTCCGAGACGCCGACCTCGGCCGCATCGCCCGCTCGTTTGGCCAGTGCCACTGTATTGGCTTCCATGGTTCTGACGGCTGCCGAGACATCACGCATAGAGGTTCGCATTTGTTTCAGGGTGGCGCGTGCTTCGCGAGTTAGCGGGGTTGCCGAGTCGCCTATCTGATCGAATGTAGCGCTGACCCGCTCAGCGGCGCTGCTAAACGATTCAGCCGTTTTGGCGAACACAGCGAGTCGTTCATCAAGTTTGCCCGAGGTGTCACGGAGAGAGATCAGAATCTGCTGCATCAATTGACGATTAGACGCAGAGAAAAATTGATTAACGCTGTCAAGCCCCTGGCGGGCTGCGATCATCAGAGAGCCCGCAGATTCGGTGATTTCGTCCAGCCCGGCACGCCCTTCCGCGATGACCGGCAAGCCGGCTTCGCCGTTTGCAGCGAGCAGCGGCGGGCCGGGTTTGCCTGGCGTGTCCAGATCTATCCGGGCCAGTCCGGTCACCAGGTTACGGTTGATGACCGCCTCGGTGTTGTCGCTGACGGGGGTTTCGCGATCTACCCGGACTTCGACCGAAACCCGGTTAATGTTCTCGGTGGAGATGGCGAAGTTCTCAACCCGTCCGACCTTGACGCCACGCATGTTGACGTCGCTGCCGATCTGCAAACCTTCCAGCGATTGCTTTTCAAAGAAGACCCGGTAGTGGTGGAACGCCGAACCTGAGCCAGCGCCGCTCAGCCACAATAAGGTGACCGCCAGTGCGATGATCAGGCCTATGACCAGTGCTCCGATAAAACTGTATCTCGCGTCAGGTTCCATGATGTCTCGTCAGTTCGGGTCACGCCCGGAAAAGTACTCTCTTATCCACGGATCATCGACGGCTCTTACTTGACTGAGCGGGCCATCAGCGATTGTTTTGCCCTGCCCAAGGACAACAATGCGGTCGACGATGCCAAGCAAAGTGTCCAGATCGTGGGTAATCATTAATACGGTGATGCCCAGATCGTCGCACAGAAAGCGTAAGAGCCTGTCGAACGCACGGGCGGTAATTGGGTCAAGCCCGGAAGTGGGCTCATCCAGAAACAGGATTTCCGGCTCGAGAGCCAACGCCCGGGCGAGCGCGGCGCGCTTTTTCATGCCACCTGACAACTCACTGGGCAGACGGGATCCCACCTGAGGGTCGAGCCCGGCTTGCGCCAGTCTGAGGTTGACCAGTGGCCCTAACAGATCGGGCGGAACCGAGGCATGTTCCTGCAAGGGCGCGGCGACATTCTGAGCCACCGTCAGCGACGAAAACAGCGCGCCCTCCTGGTACATCATGCCAAACCGTTTTTGGATGGCGGCAAGCGCCGACGGGCTTGCTTCCCAGATATTGGTGCCCAGCAAGCTTACTCGTCCAGAGGCCGGCCGCAGCAGCCCGACGATTTCACGCAATAAGACGGATTTGCCGGTGCCACTGCCGCCAATCAGGCCAACCAGCTCACCCCGTTTCAGGTCGAAGCTCACGCCGCGGTGAACCTGGGTCGTCCCGAAGCGGGTGTGAATATTGTCGATTTCAATGACGGTGTCAGTCATGGCGGTTCGCCGGCTACCAGCCAATCGTCTGGAAGACGATTGCGAACAAGGCATCAAGCAAGACCACCGCAACGATGCACTGTACGACTGTAGAGGTCGTGTTTAAGCCGATAGAGCGGGTGTCACGGTTGGCACTCAAGCCCATTGAGCAGCCGATGACCGCGATCACGACCGCAAAAACCGGCGCCTTGAGCAGACCAATCAGATAATGCCTGATCGATAAGGCTGAACGCATGCGTTCAAAGAAGGTGTCCGCGGTAATACCCAGCATCAGGTCACAGACGACTGCTGCGCCAATCAGCGCCATCACACTGCCAACAAACACCAGCAGCGGCAATACGATGACCAGCGCCACGACTCGCGGGAGTAACAAGACTTGTTCCGCCGACAGGCCAAGCGTGCGAATGGCATCGATTTCTTCGGTGAGTTTCATCGTGCCGAGCTGGGCGGTAAACGAGGCGCCGGAGCGTCCCGCGACAACAGTCGCCACCAGCAACGGGGCAAACTCCCGGACGGTGCCCAGCGCGACGCCATCCACGACATAGATATTGGCACCATATTGTTCGGCTTGCAGACCGAGCAGGTAAGCCATGACTGCGCCAATCAGAAACATCACCAGCGATATAACCGGGATTGCACTCAGCCCGGTCTGTTGCAACTGGGTAAAGAGTTCCCGGCCTCGCAGCCGGCCGGGATGGGTGATGGCCTGGCCGATTGCTTCGCAGGCAAGACCAAGATAGGCGACATGAGACCGGATCCGGTGGCCGGCTGCTACCGTTTTTTTGCCGAGAGCGGCGAGCAATCCCGGCGGTCGCTTCGGCTCCGCGGTGTCAGTCAGCGGCAGTTGGCCAAGCACTCCGGCCAGAATACGACGGTGGTTCGGCTGTAGCCCGGTCAGGTTGATCTCGGTCAGGCTTACCCCGGCAGACTGGAGCCGGCGCCACAATAACAAAGCGCTGGCGGTATCGACAGATCGTAGTTGGCTGCCATCGATTTGCGTCAGTTGTTTGATCGCAGAGCTGGCTGGCAGGGCGCCTATAGCCCCGATAGCACTGATAGCGCTGGCAAGCGCTGGCATCGCGGCAAGTCGCCAGTCTCCATGCAAATACAGAGTTCCTGACTGTGCGCCCGCGCCAAGGCTGCAATAGTTTTCCTGGTCAGCCTGATCCGCCAAGCAGTTCGCCTCTTGAGCAAAACTGCATTCTAGCTCGCCGCGCGCCAGGCTCCGTTGGCTTAGTAGACGGAGCTGCTCATGGCAACGAGCCCGTCATCGGAAGAGAGCGCGGGTCGGATCGCGGTTTGTTCCGGTGTTCTTTGCAGGGCCGGGGCGGCCCGGGCCATCGTTGGCAGGCAGGCCAGCGTGACCAGCAGGCCGCGCATCGAATGGTGATTGGATTTGGCGAGAATGGATTTGATCTGGGTGCGGACGGTGGATTCGCGGGTTTGCAGGGTTGCCGCAACCGCAGTGGGCGTCAGGCCTTGTGTGACCAGATCGAGAACACTGGTTTCACGCGGCGTGAGCCGGACCAGTCGTGCGTAACCCATAACAGACTCTGGCGAGCACAAACGCGGCTGTGGTAACCGGATTGAAATCAACCCCGCCTGGGCATCCGGCACGATGCCGATTGATTCAAGTTTCGGGTGCATGGTTAGCGCGAAGAACTGTCCCTGACCGGTTTGATTGACTTCGTTCAGTGTGTCGAGCCAGACCTGCCGATGGTCGGCCAGTGCCGGAAGCAGGCAGCCATCGGCGAAGATCAACAGGCCTCGCTGCGCAATGCTGGTTCTAAATTCATCATCGGCGAACTTAACCTGTGCGTCGCAACTAAGCAGGCACCGGTAATTGCCAGTGGTTGCAGGCGCAACCGATTGACTGACTGTTTCCGCAGCGGCGACACGCGGAATATCCTTGACGGGTGTGTCGTTGTGCATTGATCCAGACCCCTGGTAAGCGATTCTTAAGTCATTATTAAAAACACGATAAGCCTTATGGATAAGGGTGCGCATCCCCCCTAGGGGGGATTTGTCATAGAAATAGGCGGAGACGTCTGCACTACTAGCCTGATCAGGTCAGCCCGGCGGTGCGTTCCAGTCTTGTGCATGATGCTTTTGACTTGCGTCTTGACCGTATCGATCGAAACATTACGAGTGTCGGCAATGCGTTGGTTTGACCAACCGTCTACAAGGCCGCGACAGACTTCCGCTTCCGCTTCGCTTAGCGAATAGGCGAGAGTGACCCGGTCAACCTTCAAAGGCCTCGGATTGTCGGGGTCAATAAGCGTGATCATTGCGCCGGTGAAATGTTTGTCAATTTCCGCCAGCGCGTCCCGCAACGGGACAACATCAAGCAGAAACGGATGGTGACCGGAGGGTCTGTTGATCAGCAGCGTCTGCCCTGAATCGTCGTATTTACCATTTGCTGTCAGCGCGGTTTGAGCAATCGCCTTGTTAAGGTCACTTTGTGCGGCCGGGTCGCGCAGTTCCAGTTTTCGTGACCTGTTTGAGACGATGCCGTCGCCGAGTCCAAGAATTCGTTTTGCCTCACGGTTGCTGACGACAATCGCGGCATCATTCAAAACCACGCAGACACCAACCTGGACATGATCGAGAGCGCCAAGAACCGCCTCGTAAAGGTGTAGCAACTGCCGAAAACCGCGACTGACATCAAACGCCTTTGCAAAATGAGGCATTAACTCGGTCGCGCGCGAGATACTTGCGGCGGGGATCTCGAGCCGGTTCGCCGCAAACTGGAAGGCGATCGCGTCAAACCAGCTACGGTTGTCATTCAGGCGCCCGCCCATTCGCCGAAAGAGACCCAGTTCGTTGATCAGATAGCGGTAATCCGGTCGGTTTCGCAGAGCATGGACGTCCGGAAATAAATCGCTATCGGTCAGAATGGCAGCCGCAGGGTGGACGCGGATGGCGGAGAAAATATTAGCCTCATAGGCGGCGAACTGGTCAGCGAATACTTCTTTCTTTTCGGCGGCAATCCGTTGCATGATGCCGCTAGCCATGTTGATCACCCATGGCGACTTTTCTTCCAGGTCGACCATCAGCATGGTCGCTGAATCAGCGCCGACTGATCTCATGACGGCGTCTAGAGCGGGCTGCCATTGGTTCGGATCCACTGCCGCGTTGTAGATCGGAATGATCGCTTCGTGAGCTGTTGCCATTGACGCGTGTTCCTGTCTGATCGGCCAAGCGTCCCGGCCCGAAAATGTTTACTCCTGATGGGTGATTAATCAGTGTAAATCGGTCCGTTCGGTCCGATATCCCCAAAATAAAGGGTTTCAGGCGAAAAAAATTGAGTCAACTCTTTTATTTGATGACCGGATCGTCTCTATTCGTGCAGTAAGTCCGCCGTCGTTTCAACGGCGAGCCCATCCAAACAGAAACCTTGCTGCCGGGATGAACAGTTTGTTGGTGTTAGTCGTCTTGGTCAGCGGGCGGGAGAACCTGTCGGGCTTGCAGATCGGACAGCAATTCCAGGTACATGGCTTCGGTATCGAGACAATCAGCAAAGCCGGCTTGTCGTGCCTTGGTTGTATTGGCCATCACGTCCCAGTCGGTTCGCAGGATGTAGTCGGCAAACGGCCAGTGAACCAGTTGCTCGAATGGCGTGTCGAGGAGTTGATGCTGGCGCACCAGCGCTTGCCATACCGGGGCTTTGTCGGCCATCTGTGACGCCAGATCCAGTTGCCGGACCGGGCCGGTTGTTAGCCCGAACCGTTGCGCGATTTTCGGCCAGAGATGTTCCCAGCGAAAGTAGTCTCCATTAGTAATGTTGAATGCCTGATTCGCGCAAGCCGGCTCCTGCAGACTCCAGGCAATCGCACGGGCCAGCAGCCGGGCGTCGGTCGCCTGATTGATGGCGCCAAAGGCACCGGGCGAGCCGGGAAAACACAATGGCAAATTGAGCGCCTTGCATAGCGAGGCGTAAACGCCGAGAACCGTCAGAAGATTCTGCGACGAGCGTGCACCGTAACCGGCAATGACATGCGGTCGCAGACAGGTCCAGTGCCAGGGTGCGCTGGTTTTGGCCGCCTTCTGCTGGGCTGCCTCGAGGATATCTTGCTGGGCGTAGTAATAGTTCGGGGGCATGTGGCGCGGGTCGTCTTCGCGCGCCGGTGTCTTGAACGCGCCCAGGTGGCTTCCGTAGTACTTCATCCCCTGAATCAAAACCACCCGTTGCAAGTGGTTGTCGCCCGCTTCGAGACCGGCCAGCGCGTTGATCAGGATTTGCCGATTCGGGGCGACCTGGGCAAGCCAGTCCGGCGCGTTGATAAAGCCGGCGAACACCATGGCGGTTACGCCGCTGATCTGGCTGAATACCTGCCTGCTGGCGGCGGCGTCGGTTAAGTCCAGCCCGAAAAATTGCGCCTTGCTGGCAAAGTCCAGCGGCCGCCTGGCGATCGCAACAAGCGACCAGTCGGGATGGTGTCGCTCGGCATGCTGAATAAAATAGCGGCCGGCCATTCCGGAGGCGCCGACAACAACAATTTTCGATTTCATGGGTGTAAGAGCTGGGTTTACCTGGATGGAGTCAAGACAGAGTATTGTCTGCCCTGATTGTTCTCAATGGTTTCATATTCTTCGCGGGTCACTGTCATGGCTAATATCGTTTATCTGGCGCTGCACTATCAGAATGAAAATTGCCATCCGGATGGCAAGATTCCCTATGGGGTGAGTCCGCAGATGCAGCAATGGCGTGAAGATATGCTGGCCGCGGCCAGGCGTATGGCCGCAGTCGCCCGCGAGCACAACATAACCATCATTCATGTGCGCCTGGAAACTCAACCTGACCAGGTTGATGTGATCTGTAATTGCCCGGTGTTTGGCGTGTTCAGGGACGTTAACGCCTGGCCCGTGGGTAGTTGGGGGGCGGATTTCATTGAAGGCCTGGGCCCGCGGGAGGGGGATTACCTGGCAACCCACGGTCGGAACTCCGCGTTCTACGGCTCGCGAGTCGAGCAATACATGGCCCGGTTGCAGCCTGACTGGCTGATCGTCAGCGGTGTTTCCACCGCTTATGTGGTTGAAACGACGGTTCGTGACGCTGCGGATATCGGCTACAAGCTGGTGGTGGCCCATGACGCCTGCTCGACTTTCCGGCGTGATTTCCACGACGCCAGCCTGAGAGCGATGTCATTATTGAGCCGGATTGCCAGCGTCGATGAGATTGCGGCGGCCCTGAGTTCAGACGACGGTCTGGAAAGCCTGCCATTTGAGATTCGCGAGATTCCGGATTCGCCCTGAGACTGGGCGCCATCAGGCGTTACAATCGAAGGCTCAACTGTCTAACCAACTCTTGGCATTCATGAGCTTTAAGCGCGAAATTCACAACGTCGATCTTTATTTCGACTTCTCCGACTGGGGCAGACACTCGTTACAGGCCATTGAGGCTGCCGAACGGGCGGCTGCCATGGTTGCCGCCGAAGATCCCGAACTTGTTCAGGAGGCGCATGAATTACTGTTGCGCGCCGAAGAAGACGATGACTTCAGTGACAACCTGTATGAGCAACCCGAGAACCCGGACTTTGCCGCGTACTGGCGTCTGCAGGCGATTGCCGACAAGGCCCGTGAGGAAAAACTCCCGGAAGGCATGAGCGTCCCCGACAAGGGCTATTACGCTTATATCTGCCTGCCGCCGGGTGACCTCTGATATGGCGTACCGGCTCTTATGAGTGCTCCGCCTGAGAAAAAACCTGGCAATGCCAGCGGGATGCGCGCGGGCCTGACCAGCTACGGCGACGCGGAATTCTCACTTTTTCTGCGCAAAGCGTTCATTAAGGGCTCCGGGCTGACCGACGACGCGCTCGGGCGGCCAATTGTCGGCATTGCCAATACCGGTAGCGACTACAACCCGTGTCATGGTAATGCCCCGCAACTCATTGAGGCGATCAAGCGTGGCGTAATGCTTGCTGGCGGATTGCCGGTGGTGTTCCCGACAATCTCGATTCATGAGAGTTTCGCCTATCCCACCAGTATGTTCTTGCGCAATCTGATGGCGATGGATACCGAAGAGGCGATCCGCGCGATGCCAATGGATTCGGTGGTGTTGATCGGCGGATGCGACAAAACCGTGCCGGCTCAACTGATGGGCGCCGCCAGCGCCAACAAACCGGCGATTCAACTGGTCACCGGCTCGATGCTGACCGGCTCCCACCGGGGCGAGCGGGTTGGCGCCTGCACCGACTGTCGTCGTTTCTGGGGGATGTTCCGAGCCGAAGAAATTGATCAGGCCGAGATTGACGACGTCAACAACCAACTGGTTGCCAGTGTCGGAACCTGCTCAGTGATGGGAACGGCCAGCACGATGGCGCTTGTGACCGAAGCGCTCGGCATGATGGTGCCAGGCGGTGCCAGCGCGCCAGCCGTCACGGCCGACCGCATCCGGATAGCCGAGCGCACCGGAACGCTCGCGGTCAACATGATCGACCAGGGGCTGACGCCTGAGCGTGTGATGACCGCGCAGGCATTTGAAAACGCTTTTCGGGTGTTGCTCGCTGTTGGAGGCTCTACCAACGGCATTATTCACCTGACAGCCATGGCGGGTCGGCTGGGTGTGCCGATAGACTTGCAGGCGTTGGATGCCATGGGTCGGGAAACACCGGTGTTGGTCGATCTGAAGCCCTCCGGGCAGTTCTATATGGAAGACCTCCACAAAGCAGGCGGTCTGCGGCCTGTTTTGCGTGAACTCAAAGACCTGTTGCACCTGGACGCCATGACGGTGACCGGCAAAACGCTTGGTGAAGAGCTGGAGCTCGCGCCGGCGGCGTTTGCCCAGTCCGTCGTCAAGTCCCGCACGCAACCGATATTCCGTGAAGGTGGTATTGCGGTGCTCAGGGGCAACCTCGCGCCGAATGGCGCAATCATCAAGCAATCTGCAGCCGCCCCGGCCCTGATGGAACACAGCGGGCGTGCCGTTGTGTTCGAGAATCTCGAAGACCTGGCCTACCGCCTTGATCTCGACGACCTTGACGTCACCGCGGACGACATCCTGGTGCTACGGAATATCGGCCCGACTGGCGCTCCGGGTATGCCCGAAGCCGGGATGATTCCCATCCCGCGAAAACTGGCCCGGGCCGGTGTCAAAGATATGGTGCGGATCTCTGACGGTCGCATGAGTGGCACCGCCGGTGGCACTATCGTGCTGCATGTTTCTCCTGAATCCGCGGTCGGTGGCCCGTTGGCCCTGGTTCAGAACGGTGACCGGATCCGGCTCAGTGTCAGTGAGCGGTTGTTGCAACTCGAGGTTGCCGATGATGTCCTTGAGCAGCGTCGCAAAGAATTGCCGGCACGGCAGCCCCGACCCGGTGATGAGCGGGGCTACCGTTCTTTGTTTCTGCGCAGTGTCACTCAGGCCGAAGACGGTTGTGACTTCGATTTTCTGCGCCGTGGCGGGCAATCACTGGGCAAATAAGGCCGGCAAAGTTAGCTGGCTGTTCGTCAGAAGCTCCGGCCAGCCGTCAACACCAGCGTGCCTTTGCCCAGCTCTTCATTAAACGCATTGCGGTAGCACTCGCCAGCGCCAGTCTTGGCATTGGTATCGATGTAGGCGAGGCTCAGATCAAACCCGCCTAAGCTGGTCCCGCCGGTCAGGCTCCAGTCGGTATAAGAGCAGTCGCTGCTGGCCCGGCCTGCGCCGGACGGAATCTGCTGATTGCCGATGTGTGCTCCGATGGTGAAACCAGACAGTTCCATTTCGTAGCCCAGATCGATATACCCGGCGCCATCGCTTTCATCAAAGCCGAACAAATCGGTCGCGGCGTATGAATACTTCAGCGAGAAGCCATTCCAGCTACCGCCTGCATACAACTCAAGCGTATCGGCGCTGTTGAAGCTGGCGGGGAATTCGCCTGGATAGTAGTAGTAGAGCAGGCCGACGTCATACTCTATGCCGCCGGCGCTACCCGTATAGCCGCCGTAGAAGTCCATCTCCATGCTGTTGCTTACTGTTGAGCTGCCATCTGTCAGCCAGCTGACGTTGGATGCCCAGGTACCAAGATAAAACGGGCCGGCCGCATAGTCGAAGCCGCCCTGAATCGCCGGATTCAGATTGTTCTGGGAAATTCCCCGAAAGCGATAATCACTGGTCAGTGAAACATTGGCTGAAACGGGTGAGGCGGTTTCAGACTCGGCGCGGGCAACCGGCATGGCAACGCCTGCTGCGAACAAGATGCTGGCGGCGACGCCGCCTGAAATGAATTTATTCAAGACTTCTTCCCCTTTTGAGATAGTGCGACAGGCGATCCGGTCGACTGCCAGAAATGCACGTGACCGCGCCCGTCTCTATGCTTGGCAAGTTGCGTGCCATCACTTTGCGAGGCATTTTGGGGCTATTGGGGGTCGCTCAAAGCACTGAAATAGCGCGTTTGGCAGACTTGGAAGCGTCTTGTCGTCTTCTTCATCGAGCGTTCAGGCTCAGATCGCACCAGAAACAAACGCCAACCGTGCTTCCCGCCCGCAATGCGGGAGTTCAGTCGGTCATTCGGGCGCATACCGAGCCCAGTTCGCCCAGGTCAGCGCGTACCTGATCGCCTGGGGCGACCGGTGACGGATTGCCGGTGACTCCGGTGGTCACGAATTGCCCGGCTTTTATCGGCTGTCCTAATCTGCTGAGCGTATTGGCTAACCAGACCAGCGCCGTTACAGGGCCACCGAGCGCATCCGAGCCTCGCCCGGAAGTCACCGTCTGGTCATTGATCAAAAGCGACGTCTTGAGTTGTGCCAGTGCGGCCAGATCGATGTCAGACGTGTTAGGCGGGCCGAGTACAAATCGACTGGCGCAGGCATTGTCGGCTATCAGGCAGGCAGCCCCGACCCGGGTGAAGTCGGCAAAACGGGAATCTGGAAACTCCAGGCCGGGATGAACGCTGATGATTGCGGCGGCTACCTGCTCTTCAGTGAAATCCTGTTCCTGAGGGGAGAGATCCTGGCCCAGCATCAAGACGATTTCCACCTCGGCAACCCGCATCCGGTTATGACGTAGATTGACGGTTGAGCCATCACCGGAGACTGCGGACTCGAGCAGCCGCCCACCGAGTGGCCGGTCAACGTTGATATGATCGCGTCCCGCCTGAGCGGTTGCCGCGATCTTCCAGCCGGCTATAGCCTCATTTCGCAACTCGGCAAATACAGCCTGGATCGCATAGCCTTGTTCGGGAGTTTGCGGGCAACTAGTGCCGGTTAGCAAATCGAGTTTTTCGCCGCTCTGTTCGGCAATGAACAGCGCTTGGGCAGACTCAGCAGGATTTAAAGAGGCGGGCATCGCCACATTCTAGTTTACCCGGGGGGTTACCGCGCCGGGTGCGGACACAGACTTAGCCAGCATCAATCTTGATTGGCTTCACCGGAGTTGAGCCGACAGATTTGCTGTTTTTGAGCTCTTTGGTTATGTGCGCACCCGAAGACTGCGGTTCCTTGTTAGCGTAGAAGATTAAACAAAGCACCACTAACAGTACAGCCTGAGTGAGTTTGCGAACGTCGGTGTGAATCAATTTGGCGAGAATCCGAAAAAAGGGCGGCTCATGAGAAACCAGATTCTAGCCAGATAAGACGCCCAGGCCTCAGCCTTCGGGCTCAATGAAACGGATCGACACAGTCTCAAAAAACCAGCGGTAAAACTGGTCGACAAAACGCCATTCGCTGCTCTGCCAGCTAACTTGACTGACTCTCATTGGGGGCGCAGATCGGAAGACCCATTAGCCGGCGCGCCAGCTCGGCATGGCTGCCAATGCCAGGCTTTGAACAAATGATCCGAACCTGGGATCGAATCGTCTGTTCGCTAACGCCTCTTCAATGATGTGCACGCCAAACAAATTCATAGCCCGTGACAGTCAGACGTTTTGCTAGAAGAACGTTTCGTTAGAATAATGAGGTGCGGCGCATTCTGTCGCAAGCTGACCGAGGCTGTCACTCGTATGCGGTACTCGATAAAGAGAGTGACCCGGACCATTGTTTGAAATGGGCGGTGAAACCAGCCAGCAAGTCATTCATCAGGACTCATCCGTATGCCTGCACGATCTCTCAACAAACATCCGATTCACCTTGGCCTTGGGGCAACCGCCGAGTCCGAACCCTTGTTTACCGGTGAGATGAACTGGTTTGATGGGTACGGCAACCGGCATGCGGCCGATGGTGCCGAAGCCCGTCTGGTTACGCAGCATACGTTCAGCAGTTCCTGGTCTATGTGGGAGATGCATCCCAATGGCGCTGAAGTGGTGTTGTGTACCGCCGGTCAACTGACACTACATCAGGAGTTGCCCGGCGGGCAGTTGAAGACTGTCGTACTTGACCCCGGTCAGTATGCAATCAACCCGCCCGGAGTCTGGCATACAGCAGATGTGACCGGCGAGGTTGCCGCGGTATTCATCACAGCCGGGCAGGGGACGCAACACCGTCCCCGTGAATAAACGGATACGTCAGGCTCAGGCGTTAAACGCCTGGGCGATTCGATTTGTCCATTCGGTGTTCAGATGACTTGCGCGCCGCGTTGCCCGGGCCGCCGCAAGTTGCTCGGCGGCCTCGGCTTCACCGGCCTGCACAGTTGCGGCAATCAATGAATCGGCAACAATGTCTTGTTGCGCGCTGCTGCCACCGATGCGACCAGCCGAAGCGTTTGCCGCCGTCAGCGCTTGAACAGCGCCGGGATAATCCTGCCGGGCATAGGCAGCAAGTCCTTGTGCAAACCTGACAAGCCCATCGCCCGGAGGCAGACGGTCGGCGGTTTCCAGGTTCTGAAGCTCGGTGATCAGTTGACTCAGCCCGGTGTGATCGCCGGCGCTGGCGAACGCCAGCGCCTTGTGCCACAAAAAAAATGCCGGCCCATTGCCGGGCAGACAGTCTCGCGCCTGCGCGGCGACGGATTCGAGTTGTGTCGCATCAAGCGGCCTACCGTAGATGACACTGCGCCAGGCGAACGAGGCGGCATCCATCAAGATCATCAACGGCACCGCCTGTGAGGCATCGGGCGCAATAGATTCACGGTAAATGTTGCGGGCGTTTTCTGTATCGCCAGTCTGCAAGGCAAACAAGCCCTGATGCCAACGTAAGTGTGCATACAAGACACTGCTGGAGCCGTGCGCCTGCACCCACTGTTCAATATGTTGCAGGCCGGTACCCGCCTGGCCGCATTCATAATGGCCGTGAGCCAGCGCATGCGCCGCCTGAGCATTTTCGGGCCGCGCTCGCAATGCCCGCTCGACCCGTTCGATCCCCTTCCGGTGCGCGCCGGTTTCGATCAATGCCCAGCCAAGATAAGTATCGAACCACCAGTGCTCCTGCCAGTGCGACGCCAGCGACTGCAGATACGCCAGTTCCCGCTCGCGGCTGTCGGGCTTGCCGCTGAACGCAAACAGGCCAATGGCGCCCAACGCGAGCGAGAGCGGTAACGCGTCACGCGGGTAGCTCCGGGTGTGCTCTTGCAACTGAGCAAACGCTGCAGCTGCCTTGGATTCAACGGCCAGCGCGAGTGTGCTGACATGTTGCTGTTCACGAGCACTTCTATTGTTTGCCAGTAACCGGGCTTGGGCGGCCGCTTCCCGGGCTTCGGGAATGCGGCCTTGAATCTGGCAAATTCGGGCACGGGCAATATGGGCCAGTGCGAACTCAGCATCGAGCTCAATCGCCCGATCAATCTCGCTGAGGGCATCGGCCTGGTAGGACAGCAATCGGTCGATGCCGCAGGTATAGGCATTGGCGGCGGCCTCGCTGGCACAGCTAAATGCTTGCCCGAACTGATCGGTATGGATCACGGCTTGCTCCTGTCTCAGGATGCTGTCTTGTGCAACTTCGCATAGCCAGCCAGCAGACGTTGATGCATGTCGCATCCGTTCAAGTCCAGCCCTGGCGATGGCTGCCCAAAGAAGCGTTGCTTGCCGCTCAACAGGTCACGAGCGCGGTTCAGCGCCGGTGCACCGTACAAGTGTTCCAGGTTCTGGCGATAGGGTTGGGTATTGTCGAGCTGGTGCAGGGCGCTGACCGCACGGTACACCAGACGCCGGTCCGGATTGATGTCCTGATAGTAACGAATCCATTCACAGCCTTCGGTGATGGCGTTGCTGTCCCCTACCGCTAAAGCCAGCAGGGTTTTGAGTTCGCCCATTCGTAAATCCTGCCAGAAAGCATCGGAGCCGGGGGCTAGTCCGATCACGACGCAGACCAGCCGGTCATCCATGATGCCGCTCTCATTGAGCGCGGACAACAGGTCGGTGCATTCTTCATTGTCCAGATCTGACAGGTTGAGAATTGCTTCGCGGAACTCATTAGCCAGACTGTTGTTTTCCCATTCCAGTTCGTCAATGGGATAGATCTCAGACATGCCGGGAACGACGATTCTGCAGGCGTATACCCCCAGATGCGTGAAGTCAGAAACATAAATGTCATGCCCGCTGGCATGAATGCCGTTGACCAGCCACTCGTAGTCTTCAGTGGTCGTGGTGCCGAAATTCCAGTCAGTAAATTCAAAGTCAGGCTGGTCACTCAGGAAGCGCCAGCTAATGATGCCGCTGGAGTCAACGAAATGAATTTCGATATTTGGCGCGCTGGCAATTTCTTCCAGGTCGTGGCCGGGCTCCGGAAACCCTTCCAGTGAGTCAAGCGCGCGCCCTTGCAGCAGTTCGGTCAGTGCCCGCTCGAGCGCAATCTCAAATCGCGGATGAGCACCGAAGCTGGCAAAACAGCCCTGATCTTCCGGGTGAAGCAGCGTGACGTTCATGACCGGGTATTGCCCGCCCAGTGAGGCGTCTTTAACCAGAATGCCGTAGCCGGCCGCCCGCAGCCCCGCAATGCCGGCTGCAATACCGGGATACCGGGCAATGACCTCGTCGGGAACATCCGGCAGGCAAAGGCCTTCGCTGATAACCCGGAATTTGATTGCCCGTTCGTAAATTTCAGACAAGGCCTGAGCCCGCGCTTCCTGTTGCGTGTTACCGGCAGACATGCCATTGCTGACATAAAGATTGCCAATGACGTTGACCGGAAAGTAGACCGTTTGGTCGTCACGTAATCGGGTATAGGGAATCGTACAGATGCCGCGCTCCTGGTTGCCGGAGTTGAAGTCAACCAGTGTCTGAGCCGGAATGGAGGCGCCGGGGTTGTAAAAAGCTTGCAACTCCGGGGTTAGCAGGTCTTGTGGCCAGGCCTGGTTCGGCTGGTCGGCCTCAATGGGGAACCATTTTTCCTGAGGGTAGTGGACAAAAGCGGATTCGACCGGGTTCTCGGCAATTGCCCGGCCCAGGTAGAAATCACTCCAGAAGTAATTACACGACAAGCGCTCAAAATATTCTCCCAGGGCACTGGCGCGTGCGGCCAGCTTGGTCGCCCCTTTGCCGTTGGTGAACATCAGCGGGCAGTCTTCGTCGCGGATATGTACAGACCAGATGCTGTCTACCGGGTTCAGCCAGGACTGCTCTTTGATATGAAACCCCAATCCGACCAGCTTGGCCTGCATTGATGAGATTGATGATTCGAGCGAGGCATCTTTGCCTGCAATGAAGCTTTCAGTTGGCATGCTGGGGTCCTGATAGGAGAGGGGCTGTTAAGCGAAGAGGGTCCAAGCGTAACAGGCTTGATTCGCCTTGAGCGGAACCCGCCCAGTCCGATTAATCCGCCACCCGGTTGCCGCTTCGTGCTGTCCGTTAGCCGTGGTAACCTGCCGCGAAGCCACGCCGGCTTTACGAGAGATAAATCCCAGGCATTGGATTGCCTGCCACGGAATCGACGAATACGGAACTCCCGTGAATCTACAAGCGTTCTCCTCGGTCTGACAAGATGAGTGGTCTGAAGCAGCCTTTCATTATTGACGTTGAAGCGTCCGGGCTAGGGCCAGGTAGCTACCCGATAGAGGTTGGCGTGGCCTTGCGCCCGGAGGAAAGACATAGCTATCTGATCGCCCCGGTTGATTCATGGGAGCATTGGGATGATGAGGCCGAGCAACTGCACAAGATCTCTCGCGCCAGTCTGCACGCCCATGGCAGACCGGTCGCCGAAGTGGCTGCGGCGTTGAATCAGCACCTTGGCGGTCTTGTCTTGTTCTCTGATGGCTGGGTCGTCGATAAACCCTGGCTGACGCAGTTGTTTCATCAGGCCAGGGTATCAATGGCTTTCCATATCAGCCCGCTTGAGCTGATTCTGACCGAGCGGCAGATGACGCTCTGGCATGATGAAAAACAAAAAGTCATCAGGGAGTTCGCTGTGCAACGTCATCGCGCGAGCACCGACGCCTGGGTTGTGCAGGAGACATACATCAGAACCCGCGCCGCTTCTGAGCTGCTTCCTGCCAGCGCGGGGAAATAGCGTCAGAGTTCGGGGCTCACTGACGAATCACTGAAAACTGTTCGTCGTCACCGGGCGGGCAAAAGTACTGGTTCATCAGCTCGAATGTTTCTGGTGTATCACTCGGACGCGGTGTGTCACTGTGGGCGATGCGCTGGCTGAGTTGGTTCAGGCAGGTCTGGTCATCGCGGTCCAGATAGTGAAGTTCATGGCTGGCATTGGTTTGTTCGAATAATCCCCGCATCCATTGGCGTTGCCCGATGGTGTTTGCCGGATAGTCGAGGACAACGGTTGCCCCGTGTTGAAGCAGTCCGAGGATCGCTGGCTTCAGACAAGTCTTGATCCGTTCGGCGTACTGGACATACGCGGGCAGTGAAGTGACCTGGTCGGGATACAACTGATTAAGCAGTTCGTCTTCTGAGAACAGGATTGCGCCGGACTCAGCGGCCAGTTGACGGGCCAGAGTCGATTTTCCGGCAGCCATTTTCCCACAGATAAAGATGAGTTTTCCGGTGTCTGGCATGGTGTTCTTGCTCTGGTTGCGCTGGGGTCAGGGGACAACAATTCTGGCCGATCGGGTGACGTCTCTCCCGCACGGGTGACCGCTCGTCCTGATCGAATGGTCGCATTATCCCTGCTCGGGCAATTTGTCAGCACTAACTCCCGAGCCCCGTTAACGCCGTGAAGTCCGAACCAGTCTCTGTTTTTGTGTGTGGGAAAATGCCGGCAGCCGCTTTAATGCGCGCCGGCTGTAATGACTCAGTCTGGGATCAGCATGTTGATGCGGCCGCTGCATTTGAGCCGGTGCGTGAGGCATTGGCTGCCGATTCTCCGGTGGAAAAGCTCGCCTCAGCCCTTCAGAAAAGTCGCACACCTGCCGAATTCCGGCGCTGGATGAAGCATTCGCTGGTTCATGCGAACTCCGACGAACAGCCGTTGCTTGCCGCTTTTCAAGCCTATTTCGAAACGCTTGCCGGTTCCCACTAAGCCGGCTCAGTTCCCTTCCTGCGCCAGTCGCAGACGATCAAGGGCTTCAAACAGAAACGCGGTGGTCAGGCCAAACAAGACCAGCCCGTTGGTGGCGATCAAGCCGGACAGTAGTCGCCAGGGTTGCGGCAGAATGTCGTCACCGAATCCAAGCGTTGTGAACGAAACGATTGAGAAGTAGACCGCTTCTTCGAGCGTGACAAACAGCTCGAGCAGCATCATTGCGCCAGCCCACGACCAGACCGACACGCTCAGGCCGCCCAGCATCCAGAGCGTGATCAGCGCAATCGATGCAATCAATTTGGGAATACCAGGGCCGGATCTTAACCAGGGTCGCAGACGTTGAATGCCGATCAGGGCCGTGCCAAGGCAGATCGCCTCAACAACAATGGTCAGGCAGATCAACAGGGAACCGATGAGTAACTGGGTAAGCATCCCGGATCATGAATGAAGGCGATTTAAAGTCGGCTTATTGTAGAACGGGAATGAGGTCTTGATTTCTGATGCTCTCGATCGATAAACTGGGGTACTCATGACTGAAAAAGCCGAACTACAACTCTATGACTCAATGGGTTACCTGGTCCAGCCGCAGGTGCATATCCGTGGCGCGGTGATCGTTACGGGCTCACACGGCGGCGAAAGTGCCGCACGCTTCGCGATGGAGCATGGTGAGGTTCCGTTGGCGATTTTTTTCAATGATGCCGGAGGCGGCAAAGACGATGCCGGCATTTCCGGGCTGAGCCTGTTGCAAACTCGTGACATCGCGGCAGCGGCTTACTCCTACGAATCAGCCCGTATCGGCGAGGCCAGAGACGGGTTGGATCATGGCGTGATCACCTATGTCAATGTCGCTGCATCCGGTCTGGACATCTGGGTCGGCCAGCCGGTCAGCCTGGCGGTTCAGCATTTGTTGAAGCGGCGTTTGCAGCGCGATTAACTCAAGCATTCTTGCGCGGTTCCGTCAGGTTATCAGCTTGTCAGCAGAGGCATGAACGCGGTTGCCAGGCTCAGGACAAAGAAAAACCCGGCCATGTCGGTAATAGTGGTGAGTAACGGGCCGCTGGCAACTGCCGGATCCTGATTGAAGCGCTTCAGCAGTAACGGAATCACTCCGCCCAGAGATACGGCCAAAATAGTGTTGAGGGTCAGCGCCAGCCCGATCACCATGCCCAGATATGGGTTGCCTTTCCAGGCCCAGCAAACCAGGCCAATCAGGATTCCCAATACAATTCCGTTGATTACGCCGACGGTGACTTCTTTGGCCCAGACACGGGCCGCGTCAATCGGTTTGATCAAACCCAGGGCCAGTTCGCGCAAAGAGACCGCAACTGCCTGGTTACCAGAACAACCGCTCATGTCGGACACCATTGGCAGAAAAACAGCGATCGCGATGACCGCGGCGAGAGTGGCTTCGTAAGTCGAAATCACGCTTGCAGCGATGATGTTCAGTCCGATATTTGCTGACAACCAGGCCAGGCGACGGCGGGACCTGACCCACAAAGGCATCGAACGAAGCTCATCGCCAACCACACCTTGTCGCTTATAGCTATCGGATTCGGCCCGGTCGATCGCGGCGACGTCAACTGAGTGTTGCGAGACAATGCCAAGAATGTGGCCGTCCGAATCGCAGACTGGCACGCTGAGGAATTCGTATTTGTCGAACAAATCCATCAGTTCGTCCAGTGACATCTCGACGGGGACCGTCATCGGCGGACTCATCACGGCACTCAACGGCGTTGCGCGAGAAGCACTCAACAGTGAACCGAGCGATGCATAACCGACGATCTTGTCGTTGTCGTCCATCATGTACGGACTTTGCCCGCGAAAGCGGTCGTCATCACCGTCCCCGCCAGCCAGCCGTCGCAGGACGCTGCCAACAGTCTGGTTCTGGTTGAACGTCAGTGATTCGGCGGTCATCAGGCCGCCGGCGGTATCCGGCTCATACGAGGCAAGCTGGCGCAGATCTGCCGCTTCCCGGGGGGTCATCCCGGCCAGGATTTCTTCGGCGTGTTCGACTTCGGCAATCAGGTCGGCCTGGGCGTCTGAATCCAGTTGACCCAGGATCTCAACAGCCCGCTCGGTACTGAGGGTATCGACCAGATTGGCGGCGAACTCGGTCGGCAGCTCGTCGATCAGGTCGGCGGCTACTTCGGTCGACGCACTCGACAGTAGCTGGGTCCGCTCGGCTTCGTCCAGGCGCAGCAGGGTTCGTGCGCCTTCGCTGGGCGCCATCTCGTCGAGTAGCTCATTGACCGCGTCGACCCGATCGGCGGCGAGCATCTCACTGACGCGCTCCCAGGGCCGGTCATCACTCTCATCAGCCCTGGCGGTTGTCGCTGGGGTGTCTCGTTGGGAATCAGGGTCAGTCATCACAAGCCCGGTTGTCGGTCAGTTTGTCGTTGAGACCGTAAAATAGATAAAAACATTTGCATAGACAAGAAAAATTTGGCTAAATGGCGAAAATTGACTATGAAACTGATGAGATGGCCAAAACCCCAACGACAGAACACCCCACTGCCGAGAGTGTCGCCCAGGTGCTCGCGGCCCTCTATGAGGAAACATTTGGCGGCAAAGAGCGTGGCAAGTATCGAATCTCGTCGCGTCATTTGCGCGAGCTGTACGGGCGTCGCCGCTTGTATGCCGAAGACATCGTGCAACTGAGCCGGGAATTGCTGGAGCAGGGTTTTATTCTGATTGATCTGGATAGCTTTTACGTGGTCGTCAGTTTGAACGCGTTTGTAAACTATCGACGGGTGAACGACGAATGCCTGGGCTAGCGGGTCGACCGGAGACATCCAAATCCAGGGTCAGCGGTGCTGCTCCGGGTGGCATCGTCGGGTGGCGCGAGTGGGTGCAGCTTCCCCGCCTGGGTGTCGGGCCGATCGCCGCCAAAATTGATACCGGCGCACGAACCTCGGCTTTGCATGCAACCCATATCGAAATCATTGATCGCGATGACAAGCAATGGGCCAGGTTTCGTCTGTATGACGATCACCGAAACCCCGAGCATTTCACCTGGGTAAAAGCTCGCCTGCGTGATGTCCGGGGGGTTCGCAATTCGGGCGGGCTTCAGGAGCAACGTGTTGTCATCCGAACATCGCTGATCATCGGGGCGACCGCGAGCGCCGCCGCCAGTGCGTTTATCGCCGAGTTCACCCTGGTAGAACGCAGCGATATGGTCTTTCCGATTTTGCTGGGAAGGACCGCGCTGCGGGCAAAAAAACTGTTGGTAAACCCCGGTCGCTCTTTCCTGCTTGGGCGTCATCGGCATCAGCCGCCACTTTAAGACAGGAGTCGTCATGAAAATAGCGATGCTGGCACGTAATGCGAATCTGTATACCCATCAGCGCCTGAAAGACGTTGCTGAGCAGCGTGGCCATGAATTGCAGATCATCAACACCTTGCGTTGCTATATGAATATTGCGTCCCGGCGTCCGGAGATCTATTACAACGGAGAGCGGTTGGCGGGATTCGACGCAGTCATTCCCCGAATCGGTGCCTCAATAACCTTTTACGGACTGGCGGTATTGCGCCAGTTTGAGATGGCTGGCATCTATCCGCTCAACGAGTCGGTCGCGATTGGCCGCTCACGCGACAAGCTTCGCTCAATGCAGCTACTGGCGCGCGACGGCGTAGGCTTGCCGGTCACCACTTTTGCGCATGACGCCAAGATGACCGACGAAGTACTGGCGACTGCCGGAGAGGCGCCGTTGGTAATCAAACTGCTTGAGGGCACGCAGGGCATTGGTGTGGTGCTCGCGGATACTCATCGGTCGGCCAAGTCGGTTGTTGAGGCGTTTCGCGGCGCCAATGTGAACATCATGGTCCAGGAGTTTATCAAGGAAGCCGGTGGAACCGACATTCGTTCAATTGTGGTTGGCGGCAAAGTGGTTGCGTCCATGAAGCGTACCGGTGCGCCTGGCGAGTTTCGGTCGAATCTGCATCGGGGGGGGACGGCAGAAGCGATACGCATCTCCAGTGCTGAACGCGCAACCGCGGTGAGAGCAGCCAAGACGATGGGTTTGAATTTCTGCGGTGTCGATATGCTTCGCTCCAGTCACGGTCCGGTCGTGATGGAGGTCAATTCTTCCCCCGGGCTGGAAGGGGTCGAAGCGGCGACCGGTCAGGATCTGGCGACTGTCGTGATTGAATTTCTGGAAAAAAATGTCAAACCCAATAAAACCCGTACTCGTGGAAAAGGCTAAATCCGTGCGCGATAATTTTTTACTAGGCGGTGTTGCCGTCAAACCCGGCTCACGCCAGACCATCGAAATCCCGGTCAGTGTGATGCCGGATCACACGCCAACGAAAATTTCGGTCGAAGTGATTCATGGCAAGGAACCGGGGCCGACGGTTTTCGTCAGCGCCGCGATTCACGGAGACGAGATCATTGGCGTGGAGATCGTGCGACGCCTGCTAGCCTCGTCCAAACTGAAGCGGTTGAAGGGAACCTTGCTTGCGGTGCCAATTGTGAATTCGCTTGGGTTTATCAATCACTCACGCTACCTACCTGACCGCCGTGATCTGAACCGCTCTTTTCCGGGGAGTGAACGTGGCTCTCTGGCCGGCCGGCTGGCAGATATCTTTCTGCAGGATATCGTGCGGGTGTGTGATGTCGGCATTGACTTGCACTCCGCGGCAATTCACCGGACGAATCTGCCGCAAATCCGGATGGCGCCGAACAATGCGCGGTTGCGCGAGCTGGCCACAGCATTTGCTGCGCCGGTGACCCTGACCAGCCCGCTGCGGGAAGGGTCGCTGCGCCAGGCCGCTCGCAGCCTGGGGGTGGATATGCTTCTGTTTGAGGCCGGTGAGGCACTCAGGTTTGACGAAAAAGCCATTCGGGTCGGTGTGACCGGCACGTTGCGAGTCTTGTCGCACCTGGGGATGGTTCATAACAAAGGACTGACACGGCCACGAATCAGTCAGATTCGCTCCACCTCCAGCTATTGGGTACGGGCAGGGGCGGGCGGCTTGCTGCGAAGCTACAAGACGATTGGTGATACCGTTGAGAAGGGGACGATTCTCGGTGCTATTGGTGATCCGTTTGGGGAAATCGAAGTGCCAGTCAATGCCACTGAACCCGGTTTGATCATCGGTCGTAGTAACCTGCCTCTGGTCAATGAGGGCGACGGCTTGTTTCATATCGCCCGAATTCGAGCGGTCGATGAGGCCGAAAGCACACTCGATCAAATCAATGCGCATCTGGAGGGAGATCCATTGTTCGACGAGGATGAAATTATCTGACCGGATCTTGATGCAGCCCGATAAATCACCTAAGCCGTTTAGTGAATTTCATTCGCCGCATCCCATCGCCGGCAGGCGGGTCGTGCTGGCCGGGTTTGTACTGGCGGTTTTTGCCTGGGGCATGGGTTTTTATGGCTTGTCGGTCTACTCGCAGTTTCTCGGCGTTCAAGGGCGTTGGTCGCTCGGGATGATGTCCGCGGCAACGACTGCTTATTTCGTCGCCGGGTCGGTCTGCATTGGCTTGTCGGACCGTCTGGCGCGCGTTATCGGCCGCCGGCCGGTGGCGCTGACCGGAATCATCTTGCTGGCTGGCGGCGCCTGCAGTCTGCCGCATGTTCAGTCTGCGGCCGGATTGTTTCTGGCATATGCGGTGATGGCCCTGGGTTGGGCGTCAACTTCAGGCACGGCGATTACGCAAATCGTCGGCGCCTGGTTCATTGATCGCCGGGGACTGGCTGTCAGCCTGGCGCTGTCAGGTGCGAGTGTTGCGGGGTTTACGGTAGTCCCCGTTATGGTCTGGCAAATCGCCTTGTGGGGCAACGCCGTGGGCATTGCCGTGGCGGCATGTGGATTCGGCGTGCTTGCCCTGGTGGCGGTGGCTTCGCTGGTTGAGCAACCTGAAGATGGAGCCGCAACCCGGGAATCGTCAAGCATACGCGCAGAGCCAGTGTTGTTGCGCTGGACTCGTCAGCAGGTATTGCTCGTGGCAACTTTCACGGTGGGTTTATTGGCGCAGGTGATTTTCCTGGCGCATCAGTTACCAATCCTCACACCTCGGGTCGGGCCTGAGGGTGCTGCTCTGGCGGTCGGGATCACCACTGCCGCAGCACTCGCGGGCCGGGTTGGCATGGGTGTGTTTCTCGATCGGGTCGATCATCGAACTATTCTGGCGGCGTGTTTTGCCAGTCAAGTCGTTGGTCTGGGGCTTTTGTTGTTCACCGATTCACTGGCTGGTGTCATAACCGCCTGTGTGCTTTTTGGCCTGTCTGTCGGTAATCTGATTACCTTGCCCGCGTTGTTCGTGCAACGGGAATATCCGGCACCGCAGTTTGGTCTGGTGGTCTCGAGAGTCTGGTCTTATAGCCAGTTTTTTTATGCATTCGGTCCGTTGTTGGCCGGCTTGTTAATCGAATCCAGCGGCTCAGGCAATTCGGCAATTATCGTCAGTATGGTGTTGCAACTGACCGGGATTGCTTTGTGCCTGAGCCGTCGTAGTGCTGATCGCCCAACAGTGGGTCAGGCCGCCTGATCGGGGTTTAACTCGCGGTGAATCGCCCAGTCGTAAGGTCGTAACTCTTCCTGATGTTGCCGCATGTATTCGATCAAGACCCGGCGTTTCTCGTCTCCACGGCGTCCGTCAGTGGCGGGCTCGTTGATCAATAACGTCGGGTCGCCTTGTTCCACTCGTTTGTAAATAGCATTCCAGCTATGCCTGACCGTGTCATAGCGAATCCCCATATCGGCGGCAATTTCGCGGTCGCGAAGCCCTTCAAGTGCCGCCAGGATCAGTCGCTGTTGTGCCAGGGTGAGCTTGAATTTTGGGGTCAGTTTGGACGCAGCCGAGGACGGCCATAGAGCGCCCTGACCCAACGACGCTTCGTCGCGCGGCCAATAAAAAACAAAGGCCTGGCTTGCATTTCGACCGGGTATAGGGTGAGTCAGGTCTGGTGGAATCTGATAGATGCGATAGCCGATGTTGGTCATGACTGCAGCGGCGGCTTCGTAGAACATTTCGTAGAAAACCAGTCGCTCAAGCCGGTACCCACCATGAGCGACCTGCCAGGCTGCCGGTACCATCGCCAAAACTCTGAGCGTCTGTTCGTGGCGCGGGTCCCGGTGACGGGTTACCCAGTGCATGACCGCAAGCTGCAAGTTGCCTCTTGCATTCTCCCGGGCAATGGCCGCGCGATCAAGAATCGGCGAGCGCTTGTCCAGATGACGACGCCAGACTTCGGCAGCGACTTGCGGATGCGGGGCGAAAGCATATTGGTCAGCAAACGCCTCCGTGACAAAAACGCTGCAGCGAAATGCCACGATCTCCTGATGCTGGCCATCGGATTGCTCAAAGACCTGAAACGAGGCTGCTGTTTCGTGCTTCAGCAGCTCCGCCCAGAGTTCAGGTAACGCGGCCCAGATTTCCTCCTCTGCCTGAAATCCGCCGTCTTGGCGAAGCAAGGTCAAACAGGCGTCAATGTCTTCGACGCGCGCATTTCGAAATCGCAATGCTCTTCCTCGGAATTGTTTTTGATGGCTGGCCCGGCGCACTGCGGTCCGGGCTCTGGATCCTGCATGTTAAAACAGTTGGCCCTGGCAAGCACGGTGGCTGCCTGAAAAGGTGCTGCTCCGATGCACCTCGATTACTGTTTGCTTGCGTGACCGGCTGTTACGGTCTCATCCTGTAGCGCTGTTACAAGTTCCTGTTCGATTCTGGCCGCCCAGTCGTTTTCCACCTGACAAGTGCCGGCCGCCATATGGCCGCCGCCGCCGTGTTTCAGGCAGATTTCACCGACATTGCTTTGTGAAGATCGATTCAGGATTGACTTACCTATTGCAAAGACCGTGTTTTGCTGCCGCAACCCCCACATCACATGGATGGACATATTGCAGTCAGGGTAAAGCGCGTAAATCATGAAACGGTTGGTTGGATGAATGATTTCTTCATCCCGCAGGTTTAGCACGACCACATTGCCGTGTTCGGTTGCGCACCGGCGAATCTGTTCGATCGCTTTGGTTTCGTGTTCCTTGTAGAGTTCGACTCGCTCAACCACGTCGGGCATCTGAAGGATTTCCGAGATACTCATCGTCCGACACGCTTCGATCAGTTTCATCATTAACTGATAATTGGAGATGGTGAATTCGCGGAAACGTCCCAGCCCGGTGCGGGCATCCATCAGGTAGTTCAGCAGTACCCAGTCTGTCGGGTTAAGAATTTCATCGTGAGTGAACTGCGCGGAATCTGCTTTGTCGACAGCTTCCATCATGGAATCGGCAACTTGCGGGAACCGTTCAGCCCCGCCGTAGTAGTCATAAACCACTCTGGCAGCAGATGGCGCCGCAGGATCGATGATGTGATTGAGCGCGGCCCCGCCTGTGCGGCTCGATTCCGACAGGTGATGATCAAATGCGATATGCGCCCCGGCCACATAGGGCAGATTGGTTGTGATGTCACGGGCGGTGATTTCAATCTTCCCATCTTGCATGTCTTTGGGGTGAACAAACAGAATCTCGTCAACCAGATCGAGTTCCTCGAGCAAAACAGCACAGACCAGGCCATCGAAATCAGAGCGGGTAACGAGGCGGAATTTGTCGGACGACATAAGGAGCAGCTTCCAGGGTAAATTGACCAACTGGCAGTGTCGCTGTTGAAGACGCCTGTTGAACCTTCAATTAACAGGGGGTCTGCCGCTTAGTTCTATCGCTTAATGAAGCATGGTTAGTCGAAAAACCTGACAAGAGCGCCTGTCTCGAGTCGATATTTCTGGTGGGGATTGTTCAAGCTGATGTATTCTGGCTGCAAAAATCACCTTGGTGGGTGATGTGCCGGCGAATGCAAAGCAATACGCTGTTGTGTCCTACAGCACGCAGCGCCATAAAGTCGTGATGACAAAAATCGGGGATAGAGTTTTTGCATGAGATTCAGCAGCATTTGTCAGTTAACCGCCGGGTTGGCTGCGATGGCAGCGCTCGGCTTCTTTGCCGCCCCGTCGTTGATTCCCTGGCTGTCGGGTCCCGATATCTGGAATGACTCCCACACATTGCTCGCCCGCAATATTGGTCTGGTTTTCCTCGTCAGCGCGCTTGGTCTGTTCATGTTGAGAGCGGTCCGGCCCGGTGCAATACAGCAAGGCCTGGCGGCCGGTCTCAGCATTGTCCTGGTGTTGGCCGGTGGTTTGCTGGCCTATACCATTCTGACCGGGCAAATTGTTGCGCTGGCCATGCCTGAACTGCTGGAGAGTCTGGTCGCGCCTCAAGTGGCCGACTCAGCCGAATCGGCTTCTTCAGCTCCGGGCGTCGTGGGCGCTCAAGAGATGCGACTGGCCGCAATCCAGACCACACGGGGCATGTTCTGGGCCGTAGTGGCAGTACTCGGCCTGAAGGGAGTCTTGTGGGGGGTCAGCATCATGCCCGGTGAAAGTCGTCGTCATCATCAGTGGCGCTAAACGACATTCGGTATTCGCGCCCGGCTTCGGCCAGGCGGTTCAGCAGACTTTGGCTAAAGCTGCGCGCGACAATCAATTCGAACCGGGTTTCGGCTAGTCTCGTCAAACTGACCGGAATGTCTCCAAACAAGGTTGGGGCGCAGCGATGATCTGCCCGTGCCAGGTTGATGCCACAGCCTTTTGCCAGAACATCGGCGGCCGCGGCGCCATTCAAGACCAGCCGTACCCGGGCGTTTGATAACTCAATTCCTGCCCCGGGCGCCAGGGCAGCATCGGCTGGGGTAAGTTGCAGATAGTGCTCGGGTCCCTGCCAACGGCAATCCGGGTCAGCAGGGCATGGCCCGAACATAAGTTGCATTGCACTTGACCGACTTTGCGCGACAGTGACCGCCGTGTCGGTTGGTCGCTCCGGCGCATTCGAGAACCAGTCTTCCAGTGGTTTGCGACCCGTTCCGGTAAAAGGCGCCGGACTGGTGTCTGTCTGGTGTTGTGAGAGCAGACCGGGCTGGTCCGGATTCTTGTGCGGATCGACATGTTCTGGTGAGCAGACAGTGGCCAGGGTTTCGGTATTTTGCAGACCATTCCAGACCATGATTCGCTCGCCGAGCCGTGTGCGTCCGCGACGCAATAAGGCGAGCGCGATTGTGCGATTCAATGTTGGTGAAAAACAGGTGGAGCTAACATAACCTTGATCATTTGCCATTGACGGTTCGCAGCCGGGGTCCAGCAGATGGGCTCCGGCTTTCAGTTCCGCCTGGGGGTCTGTCGTTTGCAGTCCGACCAGTTGCAGCCGGTCCGGGCAGTTTAAGGCCGGCCGCTGCAACAACGCCTTGCCGACGTAGTCTTTGTCGGTGCCGGCAAGCCTGCCCATGCCGAGATCATCGGGTGTGACTCTGCCATCTATTTCGGCATGGGTCACAAATCCTTTCTCGATTCGCATGACGCCCATCGCTTCGGTGCCGTAGGCGCAAATACCCAGCGCCTGTCCGGCTGCCATCAGGTGGGCTGCAAGCTGGTTGCCATAATCCGCCGGCACCGCCAGTTCGTAGGCGAGTTCACCGGAGAACGATATCCGGAAGAGTCGCGCTGGGACCGGGTTGCCAGAAAGCTCAATCGTTCGGGCTGTCAGAAAGGGGAACGCCTGGTCGGACAGGTCTTCGTCGGTAATGAGCTGCAGCAACTCCCGCGACCGGGGACCGGCAATGGCCAGTTGCGCCCATTGCTCGGTGACCGATGCAAATTGCAGCTTCAGTTCCGGCCACAATACCTGGTGGCACCATTCCAGGTGCGTCATCACTTCGCCGGCCGCGCCGGTTGTTGTTGTCATCAGGAAGTGTTCCGGACCCAGTCGGCTGGTGGTGCCGTCGTCCAGGATAAAGCCGTCTTCTCTGAGCATCAGACCGTAGCGGGCCTTGCCGACCGGCAGTTTCAGAAACTTGTTGCAATAGACCCGGTTCAGGAAAGTCGCACAGTCAGGCCCGGTAAGTTCGATTTTTCCGAGGGTGGACACATCGCACAAGCCGACCGATTTGCGGATCGTAGCCACTTCCCGGTCGACTGATTCGCGCCAGTGATGTTCGCCGGCTTGCGCAAAATACGCCGGGCGCTCCCAAAGTCCAGCAGGAACAAAACAGGCGCCCGCGCTAAGGGCCCATTCATGTAACGGTGAGCGCCGGCGAGCCCTGAAGGCCTGCGCCCGGTGCTGTCCGGCCAGAGCGCCAAATGAGACGGGCGTGTAGAACGGGCGGAAAGTCGTCGTGCCGATTTCTTGTGGGGTGGTTTGACGGGCATCGGCAAGCAAACCGATCATGTTGACATTGCCGGTTTTGCCCTGGTCTGTTGCCATGCCTGCGGTGGTGTAGCGTTTTGCCAGTTCGACATGGCCATAGCCTTCATCGACCGCCTGGCCAAGGTCTGCAGCAGTGACATCATTCTGAAAGTCAACAAAGGCTTTCGTCGGTTTGCCGCCAATATGCCAGCTCGGCACTGACAGCTCCGCAGGGTTCAGCGTCATTGGGGACGGGCGGGCTGACGTTTTGCCCAAATCATGCAGACAACGTTGCGCCAGGTTTTCACCGTGCTGGATGCAGGCCTCGGTAGTCTGGGCGCCGGCGGCTGCACCGCAGCTATACAAACCATCCCGATCAGCCGGCGCAGTGAAATACTGTGCCGCTGCCTGCCATGACGGCTTTGCTCCCCGTTGGCAACTCAGGTGGATGACCGGACTGAAACCACCGGACATGCCCAGCGTATCAACGGGAATCAATTCAACACCGCCCGGGCCGCTTACCTCGATCGCGCTAAGTCGGTTGCGCCCGTGGGTGGCCGTTATGTGTGCGTTGCTGATGAGCCGAATTCTGGAGTGTTGTGCCAGTTTGAGCATGGCGACGCCGGGCGAAGGCCGTCGATCGACAACTGCAGCGACGGATAGTCCGGCGGCGACGCAACTGGCCGCGCACCGGTAGCCACTATCATTGTTAGTCACGATGGCGATCGCGCGGCCCGGGTTGACTGCGAAGCGGTTTACATAGGTTTGTAGCGCGCCGGCCAGTAAAATACCTGGCCGGTCGTTGCCGTTGAAAACGAGCGGGCGTTCATGGCTGCCGGTGGCCATGATGGCACTGGCAGCATGGATTCGCCAGATTTTCTCGACGGGTTTGTCCGGGTCTGGTTTCGGCAGGTGTTTCTGCACGTTCTCAACGGCGCCGAAAACGCCTGAGTCATACCAGCCGAACACGGTGGTGTTCAGCATTATCCGAACATTTGGCAGGGTTCGCAGTTCTGCCAGCGTGGACTCTGTCCAGGCTGCTTCGTCCGGTTCTCCAGCGGCACAGCCGCCTGCCTGTGCCTGCTCGTCCAGCATCATGACACTGGCGCCGGAACGGCCCGCGGTCAGCGCTGCTGACAGGCCTGCCGGCCCTGCTCCGATAACCAGCAAATCGGGGTGCGCCCATGACTTTTGATAATGATCCGCGTCGGGCAGGGTCGTGGCCCGACCGAGTCCGGCGGCCCGGCGGATCAACGGCTCATAGAATTTTTCCCAGAAGGCGGCCGGCCACATGAAGGTCTTATAGTAAAACCCGGCGCTGAGCAGGGGACTGAGTAAGCCATTGATTTGGCCGATATCGTGGCGCAATGTCGGCCAGCAGTTTTGTGACTTCGCGATCAGACCATCATGAAGCTGCAGTGTTGTTGCCCGCACGTTGGGTTCAGTGCGTGGACCCGTGCCGACGGTGACGAGCGCGTTGGGCTCGGCTGCGCTGGCTGTGAGAACACCGCGTGGGCGATGGTATTTAAAACTCCTGCCCATCAACCATTGATCATTGGCCAGTAAGGCCGAGGCGAGGGTATCGCCCGGATGGCCTGTGTATTGCCGGCCATCAAACGAGAATTGCAGTTGCCGGGTCCGGTCAATCAGGCCGCCGCCTGGCAGGCGTTTGCTAGTCATGCTGAGTGATCATCGCGAACATCGAAAACCCCATACACTTGATGGGTGCTTGTATCCCGTTCCACGACCAGCCAGCGCCGGCAGCCGCCCAAATGGTGCCAGTGTTCGCGCAACCGTCCACGCGGATTGGCGCGGAAATGAATATGCTCAACCCAGGTGGAGAGTTCGGCGTCCGAAGCAGGTCGTTTGCCGGGGTCTTCTCCCCGGACAGTAAACTCTTCAGTAGGGCGGGTGCCGCAGTGTGGGCATTCGATCAGGCTGGCCATGAGTCGGTTTGAAGGCTTGGTTAATTTAGATTGAGTTAATGCAGATTGGCTTGAGCGCCACGGCCGTTTTCGTCAATGACGGCACCGGACGCGAATCGATCAAGGGTGTAGGCGGCATTAAGCGGGTGGGGTTTGTCATTCGCAATCGTATGCGCGAAACACCAGCCAGACGCGGGGGTCGCTTTAAAGCCGCCATAACACCAGCCGCAGTTGAGGAATAAGTTTGGAATCGAGGTCTTGCCGATAATCGGCGAACCATCCATGCTCATGTCCATCACGCCGCCCCAGCTTCGCAATACTTTTATCCGGGACAGGCCTGGCAGCATCGCGATTGCGCTTTCGGCGACATGTTCAACGGTTCGCAGATTGCCGCGTTGTGCGTAAGAGTTATATCCATCAATGTCGCCGCCAAAAACCAGGCCGCCTTTGTCGGACTGGGAGATATAGAAGTGTCCGGCGCCAAAGGTGATCACGCCGTTCAGTAACGGCTTCAGGCCTTCAGAGACGAACGCCTGCAACACATGAGATTCCAGCGGCAGACGCAGTCCGGCAAGCGCGGCCACCTGGGATGAGTGGCCGGCGGCGGCCATCCCCAGGCGTTTGCAGGCGATCGGCCCCCGATTGGTATCGACGCCAACAATCCGGCCCTGATCGGTCTGAATTCCGGTGACTTCACAGTGCTGAATGACGTCGACACCAAGGCGGTCTGCGGCGCGGGCAAACCCCCAGGCGACGGCATCATGCCGCACCGTGCCGCCGCGTTCCTGGAGCAGGCCACCGAGAACTGGAAACCGGGCGTTGTCAAAGTCCAGCATCGGGGCGGCGTTGCGCACCTGCTCCAGATTGAGCAGGCGGGCGTCGGAGCCGTGCAGGCGCATCGCATTGCCGCGCCGGACTGCCGCATCCCGCTGAGCGTCGTTATGAAACAGGTTGAGCACACTGCGTTGCGAGACCATCGCGTTGAAATTCAGGTCTTGCTCCAGGCCTTCCCAGAGTTTCAAGGAATGTTCATAAAACGGCTGATTACCGGGCAACAGGTAATTAGCCCGGATAATGGTGGTGTTGCGACCTACGTTGCCCGAACCCAAATAACTCTTCTCGAGCACCGCGACATTGGTAATACCGTGGTTTTTAGCGAGGTAATAGGCCGTGGCCAGGCCATGACCGCCGCCGCCGATAATGATGACGTCGTAGGCCTGGCGCGGAGCCGGCTCCCGCCAGGCAGCCTGCCAGGTTCGGTTGCCAGTCATGGCATGCCGGATCAATCTGAGGGCAGAATATTTCATGACCCTACTGTGCCGGATTTCGCCAGAAATACTGGTCTGTCGGGGACAGGTTCTGTCATTATGTGGACATCAAGTGCTTTGATCGATCATCATGAAAACTCTCAGTCCTGCTGATGCCCGCCTGCTCACCCGGTTTCTGGCGAGCCCGGATCGACCCGACGACACACTTCAGTACTGGGCGCTGCATGGATTCCTGTTTTCCGTGGTCTGTTCCCCGGTCAGCGTTCGCCCGGCCGAATGGTTACCCATGGTCTTTGGTGGCGAGACCGCGCACTTTGACAGTGAGCGGCAGGAACAGAAGATCCATGACCTGATCGCGCGCTTGTATTCGATAATCAATGCGGCGTTTGTTGATGAGGTCGACGAATTGCCGGACGGCTGTGAATTCCTGCCGGCGCCGCTCGCCAACTTTGACGATGATGCGCCCGTGGCGTTGTGGTCTCAGGGCTTTGACCGCGGTCATCAATGGCTGGGGCCGCATTGGGAGGCCGCAATTGCACCGGGGAGTCTCGATGATGCTGCCGGCGCGGCAGCGACTCTGACGTTTTTTGCCTCCCGTGAGGAAACCGACGCGATGCTCGCGGAGGGTGATAAGGAGGTGGATACTGACGAACTGACTGAGATCTGTCGTTCGGTTCAGCAGCTCTTTGAGCATGCGCTGGGCAATTATGCCGATGTTAAGCGCACTCAGGACGCGAGGATCGAGGCAGATCACCCTGCCGGTAAGCGGCGTCCCCACGGGGCGCTCGACTTGATCGAACCGGCTGCCGATGACCCTTGTCCCTGCGGAAGCGGGCAGAAATATCAGCGTTGTTGCGGTGCCAAACTTCACTGAATCGCCTCACTCCGGTGTGCAGCGGTTTGGCTTCATTCTGTTGCCGGGGTTTTCGCTGATGTCGGTTGCCAGTGCGATTGAGCCGTTGCGGGCAGCCAATACCCTGGCCGGGTCACTGCTCTATCAGTGGCAAGTCTATGTGTTGGACGGCGACCGTGCTATCGCCTCATGTGGTGCGCAAATGCCGGGTATTGCTCTGACTGAAATGCATGACTCGGATCTGCCACTGGACACGGTCTTTATCTGCACCGGCGGCACTCCGGTCGACTGGGACTATCCGGAGCTGGTCAATCACCTCCCGCGTCTGGACCAGGACGGCGTCCGACTTGGCGGTATTTCCGGTGGTGCTTATTTGCTCGCTCAATGCCGCCTGCTCGCCGGGCGACGGTTTACTTTGCACTGGGAATACGCGCCCGCCCTGCAAGAAGCCTTTCCGACGCTTAGCCCAGAGCCAGCGCGTTTCGTGCTGGACCGGGATCGAATCACCTGCGGCGGCGGCGTGGCAGCGATGGATATGATGCACGGGCTGATGGCGCAGCGTCACGGCGCCGCGTTTGCGCGTCAGGTAGCTGACTGGTTCCTGCATAGACGAGTCGACGAGCCGCAAGCACCGCAACGGGGTTCGACAGCGCAGCGGTTCCAGGTACAACACCCCCTCGTGATTTTGGCTCTCGAGACAATGGAGCGGTGCCTGAGCGAACCCGTCTCCCGCCCGGCAATGGCTACTCAGTTAGGTGTTTCAACCCGTCAGCTTGACCGATTGTTTCGTTGCCATTTGGGGGCGACTTATCACCAGCAATACCTGTTGATGCGCCTCGAGCATGCTCGCTTGTTATTGCAGCAAAGCGCTTTGCCGGTCATGCAGGTGGCTGTCGCCTGCGGATTCAACAGCGCGACTCATTTTTCCAGGCGTTATCGTGACTTGTTTGGGCAAACGCCGAGAAATGGACGGATGGCGGGCCCGCAAGGGGTTCAAATCAATTCGGGAGCGTTAGCAAAAGAGATTGTCCGCGAATGAGCATTCGGCAAGCACGGACGGGCTGCGGTGGGTCGGGCCAGGCAGTCTCAGGGCGTGGCGTTTGCTTGGTCATCCGGTTCGGCGGATTTCAACTCGGCCAATGCCTGATTGATGACTGTACGGGCCGAACTTAAGGCCAGGCCAGCCATGATTGCCGCAACCAGCAGGTCTGGCCAGTTGGTCCCGGTGCCGAACACGCCGATTGCGGCCAGGACAACAGCAATGTTGCTTAGCGAGTCGTTACGGGTGCAAAGCCATACGGCGCGCATGTTGGCGTCGCCCTGCCGGAATCTGAATAACACGGCAGTGACCAGCAAATTGGCAGCCAGGGCGATCAGGCCGATAACGCCCATTGTTGTTGCCTCCGGCACGGTGCCCAGGCGCCAGTTGATGGCGACTCTGAACAAAATAAACAGACCAAAGCCAGCCATGAAGCAGCCTTTAAGCAAAGCGGTGCGGGCTCGCCACTTGATGCTAGCTCCGAGCACGAGCAGCGACACCAGATAGTTGGCGGAGTCACCAAAAAAATCTATTGCGTCGGCCAGCAAAGACAGCGCATCGGCTTGCAGCGCGCCAATAATTTCGACAACAAACATTGCCGCATTCACCACGAACGCAAACCAAAGGGCCCGGCGATACGGTTTCAATGTCTCTGAGGTCAGGACCGGCGGGGCACAACAGCTCTGGGTGACATTGCTGTCACCCTGTGTTTTCGGTGGCTGTTCCACAGATTCGGGCAGGTTCATGGTGTCAACTCTAGCTGCTAAGATCGTACCGCTTTAGGGCCAGTTTTCTGGCCATTCATGTCTTTGTGTGACGTTATGACCGAAAAAGAGCTTAAACCAGCGACAACACCATCAACAGAAGAGGAGCCCGGTCTTCGTACGGCTATTGTCGAGACCGCGCGCGCAATCGACACGGATATCCAGACGGCAAATCTGCCGGTTTATCGTGCGTCAACCGTGTTATTTGACAGTCTGGAGCAAGCGCGTGATCGCGGCAAACAGGTTGGCACCGGTGTGTTGCATCAAAGCACTTACAGCACGGTGGGCACACCGACTACTTTCGCCCTGATGGATGCCTTGTCCGAAATTGAAGGCCGGGGCGCCGATTGCCGTGCCGCCTTGATGCCGTCGGGCCTGGCTGCGATTACGACTGCGCTGCTTGCTTTTTTGAAACCCGGTGACTCCTTACTGATGAGTGATTCGGTCTACGGGCCGGCTCGCGTATTTGCGCAAAACATGTTGACCGATCTTGGCGTGCAGACAATTTTTTACGACCCCCACGCGAGCGCGGACGAAGTCGCTGCGCTGATTACGCCGACAACACGGGTGTTGTATCTGGAGAGCCCGGGGAGTTATACCTTTGAGTTACAGGATATGCCGGCCTTGTGTGCCATGGCGCGTGCCCGTGGTTTGATCAGCATGGTGGACAATGCCTGGGCGTCGCCTGTTTTTGCACGGCCTTTTGATTGGGGCGTCGATCTGTCAATTCTTCCGCTGACCAAGTACTGGAGTGGCCATTCTGATGTCTTGATGGGCGCGGTAGTGGTTCGCGAAGAACACTGGCAGACCCTGTTTCGCGCGGTACGTCAGTTGGGCATGTGCGTGGGTGGGGACGACGCTTTTTTGATTCTTCGTGGTTTACGCACCGCGCAGGTCCGGATGCAGCAACATCAGTCGAGCGCACTGGCAGTGGCCCGCTGGTTGCAGTCATTGCCCGAGGTGAAAACGGTGTTGCATCCGGCGCTGCCAGGGCATCCACACCACGAGCGGTTCAAGCGTGACTTTAGCGGTTCGAGCGGTTTGTTTTCTTTTGAACTGAGTGCCACCGTAGGCGAACCTGCGATCAAGGCGCTGGTTGAGAAGCGCAAACACTTTGGTATGGGGTATTCATGGGGCGGCTTTGAGAGTCTGATCATGCCGGCCAGCCTTGGCGGTATTCGGTCGGTGAGTCCGTGGCGCGGCGGACAACTGGTCCGCTTACATATCGGGCTCGAGGATCCCGGCGAACTGATTGCCGATCTCAATGATGGGTTTGAGTCGATGCGGCAGGCGTAACCATGCAGGAGAGCAGATCATGAAAGTAGGTGTTGTAGGGGCTGGCGCCATTGGCGGACTGATTGCCGGTCGTATTGCCAGTCATGTGGCCGGACTGGTTCCGGAGTCACAAGTCTCTATTCTCGCGCGGGGGGCGTCCCTGGAACATTTGCAGAGAAAAGGGCTTGCCGTTTACGAGGCCGACCCGCAGGCATCCGATGGGTTTGCGAGAACGTTTGACGGGCCGGTCAATGCGTCGGATTCAGCAGCGGTACTAGGCGTTCAGGATATTCTGATTATCTCTCTGAAGTACAACGCGATGGCTGCGGTCGTGCCAAAGATCGCGCCCATGATTGGGCCTGAAACCATTATCTTTTCCGCAATGAATGGCGTTCCCTGGTGGTTTGCACACGGACTGTCCGCCGCGCCGGCGGGTATGAAGTTAGAGGCCGTTGATCCTGACGGTGTATTCAGCAAGGTCTTGCCGGTCGAGCAGGTTATCGGCTGTGTCGTTCACCTGGCCGGGTCTGTTCGTGGCCCGGGTGTCATTCAGCGAAACCTCGGTAACCGACTGGTCATTGGTGAGCCAAACGGCCAGATGACCGAACGACTACGCTCTGTCACCGAATTGCTCGAGCGCGCCCGCTTTGATGTTGAACCGACCGACAGCATCCACGCAGCCTTGTGGTTCAAATTGTGGGGCAACATGACCGTGAATCCGGTTTCCGCGATTACCGGTGCCTGGTCAGACGTGATTCTCGCCGACCCTCTGTTGCGCGGCTTTTTGTCAGATCTCATGCGCGAGGCAGCGCAGGTTGGAGACAAAATCGGCTTGCCAATTCACGAAGACCCGGAAAGCCGTCATCAGGTGACGGCGAAACTCGGCGCGTTCAAGACTTCGATGCTGCAGGATGTCGAGGCAGGCAAGCCGCTTGAGCTGGACGCGCTGGTCGCAGCAGTGCGCGAGATCGCTCAGCAGGTGGATGTTCGTACGCCGCACATCGACGCCTTGCTGGGCCTGACTCGCGTCTTCGCCAAGACCAGAAACCTGCTCTGAAAGCAATACGACCAATAATGACTGTTCTCTGCAAATTAAAACAACAAGGAGTTTCTCTCTGATGGATTCCATCACTCAGATTGGATTGGGCGCGGCTGTCGGTGTAGCTGTTATGGGGCGTTCCCAACCGGTTTGGAAAAGTGCTTTGTTCGGGGCCGTCGCGGGCACGCTGCCTGATCTGGATGCTTTCGTGAGCTATGGTGACGACATTACCGAAATGGTGCGCCACCGTGGTGAAACTCACTCCATTTTCTGGCAGACCCTGGCTGCGCCGGCCATTGCGCTGGTGTTTGCCTTGCTGAGTAAAAGCACGAATCACTATTTCCGATGGTGGATCATGGTGTGGCTGGTGTTGCTGACTCATGCCGGACTCGACGCAATGACTGTTTACGGGACTCAGTTGTTCTTGCCTCGGGACCTGACCCCGGTCGCGGTCGGCAGCATCTTCGTCATTGACCCACTCTATACCTTGCCGCTTTTTTTGGGGTTGGCGATGGTCTTGTTTACCCGTGCCGGGCGGCATCGATGGAATTTTCTCGGCCTGCTGGTATCGACTGTGTACCTGGGCTGGACGCTCTATGCCCAGCAACAGGTGACCGATCTGGTGATGCGTTCGGCTGCTGCGAAAGAATTGACGGCCAAGGACATACTGGTAACACCAACGCCATTCAATTCGGTGTTGTGGCGTATTGTTCTGGTTCACCCCGACCGCTATGAGGAGGGTTTTTATTCGCTGGTTGATTCGCTGGTTGCGCCCGAGCGACCGCTGACATTCAATTCATTCTCGCGGGATCAAAGACTCGACGCGCAAACAGAAAATCTTGTTTCCGCCGAAAAACTGCGGCGCTTCACCAAGGGTTTCTATTCGGTTAGTGCAGTGGGTGACAGTGTCCGGATTACTGATCTACGGATGGGGCAGCATCCGTATTTCGCCTTTTCCTTTGAGTTTGCCCGGCTTGAGAATGGTCAGCTAAAAGCAGTGCTGCCTCGCAATACGGCCTCTCGCGCTTCGCTACCGGTGGGCGACTATGCCCGTTGGCTTTTTGACCGCGCTCGCAGCCACACCATGAGCGCTCCACCTTTTTGAGTTAAATACCGATGACGATTACGATTTACCACAACCCCAAGTGCGGCACTTCGCGCAATACACTTGCCATGATTCGGGACAGCGGAGTGGAACCCGATGTGATCGAATATCTTTCGAATCCACCGACTCGCGAGCGGCTTGTTGAGCTGCTTGGCCTGATGCAGATCAGCCCCCGGGAGTTGCTGCGTCAACGCGGTACGCCTTATGACGAAATGGGGCTTGACGATATGACGCTCAGCGACGATCAGTTGATTGATGCGATGATTGCCACACCGATTCTGATCAATCGTCCGATAGTCGTGACGCCTAAAGGCGTGCGTTTATGCCGGCCGTCGGAAACCGTATTGCCGTTGCTGGAGGGCTGAGCCTCAGCCTGGCATGAACCGAGAAACGGAGAACACAGTGAATACCGAAGCCGGATCCAATATGCATGCCTTGTATAACGAGGATTTGCCGAAAAACCCCGCTAACTTCTCGGCTCTGACACCCGTTTCCCTGATGCACTGGGCCGCTGATGTTTACCCGTCACACCCGGCTGTGTTGCACGGCAATTTATCCTATTCGTGGGCCGAGGTCGCCGAAAGAGCGCAATGCCTCGCCGCCGCCCTGCTGGACAAAGGCGTGGGCCGGGCCGACACGGTTTCGGCAATTTTGCCCAATACACCCGCGATGATTGATTTGCATTACGCATTACCCATGATCGGCGCGGTACTCAACAGTATCAACACCCGTCTGGATGCAAGCACGATTGCTTTTATTCTTTCACACAGTGAGTCGCGTCTATTCTTTGTTGACAGCGAGTTCGCCGGGCTGGTCGGCGAGGCGCTTGATCTGTTGCGGGCGCAAGGCAAGACGCCCCCGGAGATCATCGATGTTATTGATCCGGTTTATCAGCCGGCTCAGGTTCCGGGCCGCCTTGGCGAATCAGACCTGGATGCCTTGTTGCTCGCCGGGCTGTCGCTTCGGGAGGATCCCTCCTTGGCGGCATCATGCACCGGGCCGGCAGATGAATGGGATGCGATTGGCCTGAATTACACCTCGGGAACCACCGGCAATCCCAAAGGAGTCGTTGTCCATCACCGTGGCGCTTATCTGAACGCGATTGGCAATATTGTGGCCTGGAACCTGCCGCGTCATCCGGTGTATTTGTGGACGTTGCCGATGTTTCACTGCAATGGCTGGTGTTTTCCCTGGACGGTTCCTGCGGTAGCAGGCACGCATGTCTGCCTGCGAAAGGTAGAGGCACCGCTTATTTTTGAGCTGATCCGTCGCCATCGGGTCACTCACTATTGTGGTGCCCCGGTTGTCCATGCGGCCTTGGCGAACGCTCCGGCCGAGCTAAGCGAGGGCATCGACTGGACAGTCAAAGCGATGGTTGCCGGCGCTTCGCCGCCAGCATCACTGATAGCCGGTCTGGATAAGATCGGCTTTGACGTGACGCATGTCTATGGCCTGACCGAGGTTTATGGCCCTGCCGCCGTTTGCGCCAAGCATGAGCAATGGCAGGCGCTGTCGCTGTCTGAGCGGGCCGAGAAGAACGCGCGCCAGGGGGTCCGCTATCAGCTTCAGCAAAGCATGACGGTTCTGAATCCTGAAACCATGCAGCCAGTGCCGCGCGACGCAACCAGTATGGGAGAGGTGATGTTCAAGGGGAATATCACGATGAAAGGCTATCTGAAGAATCCAACCGCTACCAGCGAAGCCTTTGCCGGTGGCTGGTTTCATACCGGCGACCTCGGAGTCATGGATAGTGATGGGTATGTCCGCTTGAAAGACCGGGCCAAGGACATCATTATTTCGGGCGGCGAGAACATATCTTCAATTGAAGTCGAAGATGTTCTCTATAACCATCCGGCGGTATTGGCCTGCGCCGTGGTGGCTAAGGCAGACCCTAAATGGGGCGAGACACCCTTGGCGTTCGTTGAGCTGAAAACAGACGGCGTAGCGAGCGCCGAAGAGTTGATAGAGCATTGCCGCCAGGGCCTGGCGCATTTCAAGTGTCCGCGCGAAATTCGATTCACAGAATTGCCCAAAACCTCAACCGGCAAAATTCAGAAGAATGTCTTGCGTGAGCAGATCGGATCCGCCGGCGCAATCTAGTCGAGTATTGCCCAGCCCTGCGGCGTTTGAAATTCGGCAGCGAGCATTGCACTCGGGTGTTCGCTAATCCGGATGCGGCGATCATGCTGCAGCGGTGCCAGTCGCTGGCAATAGTCGGCCGGACCGCGCAGGTGTAAGGCAATCATCGTGGCGCCGTGGGACTTTAATCCCTGGCCGGGCGGTGTCTGGTCCTCCCAGTCAATCAGCGTCGGTAGCAACAGATCGTCCGGATGCCCGATCATCGGCCGTTGGGTGATTTTCCAGTGCATATCACCCCGGCTCATGGCGCTGGTCTTACCATGGTCAAATCCGAGCAAAGCACTGGTGGCCGGAATATCGCTGGTGCGAAGCAGGTAGTGAACCAGCCTCGGTCGGATTGATATCCGGTCTTGCATAGCCGGTAAGTCCAGTCCGAAAGGACGGGGTTTGTCGGGCTGGGGCTGAGCCGGGTCAGGCGCGATGATCTCAAGATAAGATCCACCGCCGATTTGCAGCAAGCTGTTGTGGGTCCCCCAGCCCAGGTGCTGGCCCCCCTGATCCGGCAGGACGCCGAAGCGCTCCCGAATGTATTTGTTGCCTGCGCGAAGGCTGTCGGCGGCCAGGACCAGATGGTCTAAAGCGATCTCGGAGGCGGGGTTTTGAGAATCGAGGTGAGTCATTGACTTACGAGGGTGGTTCAACACACCACAGTTTGCGGAATTTTCTTTCAGGCTGCCAAGTACAATTCTTAAATGTTACGCGAACAGAAAAACTATATTGCCGGGCTCTTTGATTCAGCTCTGGCAAAAATACTTCAGGAGTCTGGCGACCTGCCCGACGGTTTTCAGGCGCCTGGCGCCGTGCTCGAGCGACCGCGCCAGGCCTCTCACGGGGATTTGGCCTGCAACCTTGCCTTGCAAGTTGCCAAGCCACTTAAGAAGAATCCGCGGGAGATTGCTCAGCAACTGGTCAGCACGCTGGATCAGTTACGCGATCCGGCGATTGTCGCCGGGTTCGAGATTGCCGGCCCGGGCTTCATCAATATCCGGGTGACCGACGAGGCTAGGCGCCGGGTGGTCGCGATCGCCTTGCAAGCGGGCGACGGCTTTGGGCTGAACAAGAGCGGGCAGGGGCAGCGGGTGGTGGTCGAGTTCGTCTCGGCAAATCCGACCGGGCCGCTGCATGTGGGTCATGGCCGACAGGCCGCTCTTGGCGACAGTCTGGCGGCATTGCTTGCGGCCAATGGCTGGCAGGTGCAGCGTGAGTTCTACTACAACGATGCGGGCGCCCAGATCGATAACCTCGCCCTTTCGGTCCAGGCGCGGGCCAGAGGCATTTCCGTCGATGATCCGTCATTCCCTGCCGACGGTTACCGCGGCGAGTACATCAACGACATCGCGACCGACTATCTGGCCGGCGTCTCGATCGAAACGGGCGGGTCGCCGGTGATCGGTCAGGCTGACCTGGATAATCTTCCGGCAATCAGGCAGTTTGCAGTTGCCTATCTGCGGCGTGAGCAAAATACTGATCTTGCCGCGTTCGGGGTTCAGTTTGACTGTTTTTATCTCGAATCATCCCTGTATAGCGACGGGCTGGTCGACAAGACAGTCGCTGCATTGGTCGAGTCTGGTCATACCTATGAATCTGATGGCGCGCTGTGGTTGCGAACCACCGATTTTGGCGACGACAAAGACCGCGTGATGCGCAAAAGCGAAGGCGGCTATACCTATTTCGTCCCGGATGTTGCTTACCATATTACAAAATGGCAACGTGGGTTCACGAAAGCGATCAATGTTCAGGGGACCGACCATCACGGCACGATCGCCCGGGTAAGAGCCGGTCTTGCCGCGCTCGATGTTGGCATTCCCAGCGGTTATCCCGACTATGTTCTGCACAAAATGGTGTCGGTGGTTCGAGGTGGACAGGAGGTCAAAATCTCAAAGCGGGCCGGGTCGTATGTGACCGTCCGGGATCTGATCGAATGGAGTTCAGGGGAAGAAGCCAAAAAAGGCAATCTGGTTCGCGGGCGCGATGCGGTCCGCTTCTTCCTGATTTCGCGTAAGGCGGACACCCAGTTTGTCTTCGACATAGACCTGGCGCTGGCACAGACGGACGAGAATCCTGTCTATTACATCCAGTATGCCCATGCCCGGATCTGTTCGGTATTGTCACAACAGGATCAGTCAGATGCGGCATTGGTACAACATGCCGAAGTGGCCACTAACCTCCAGGCACTCACTAACGAACGTGAGTACTCACTTATGACGAAGCTCTCTGAATGGCCGGATGTCTTAAGCTCGGCCGCCGAAGAGCTGGCGCCTCATTCCGTCGCCTTCTACTTAAAGGACTTAGCCGCAGCGTTGCATAGTTACTATAATGCGGAGCGATTCCTGGTCGACGACCCGGGCTTGCGAAAGGCTCGTTTGATCCTGTTGCTGGCTGTGCGTCAGGTGTTGCGAAACGGTCTGTCAATCATTGGTGTTTCGGCACCCAACCGAATGTAAAACGATTCCTCATGACTTCTGCCTCTTGTCCAATCGAATCGACCGCCGGCGGGCATCGACTGTCTTCTCAGCGCCCAGGTAGTTCCCGGCGTCAGGCCGGTGGTACCGCAGTTGGCTTCCTGGTGGGTGTGGTCGCCGGCCTTCTGGTGGCGGCAATAGCCGCGTTGCTGGCAACCCGCGCCCCGTTGCCACTGATCAACAAGAGTGATCAGGTCAACGCCATAAAGGTGGCGCCCCAGGCTGGCCAGACACCTGACCCGAATCGGCCATTGTTCCGCGAGGAGCAGGCAGAGCAGGCAAAAGCCGATCCGTCCGTTCAGCAGGAAACTGACTCTGATGCTGCGCCGATTATTTCTGCCGCGCCTCGGACCGCCCCTGGCGCCAGTACAGTCTATCTATTGCAGGCTGGCGCGTTTCGCGTGCAGGCAGATGCCGAATCCATGCGCGGTCAACTCACGCTGATGGGCTTTGAACCCCGGGTGGCTGCCGCCCAGATCAATAATGAAATACTCTATCGGGTCCGAATCGGCCCCTACAAGGCGCTGGATTCAATGAATATCGCCCGTGCACGGCTCGCCGACAACGGAATTGAGGCGTCAGTCGTTAGGCAGTAGGCACTTATCGTACTAACTACTACCGGGCCGATTGCGGCTTCGGGTCTTTGACCAATTATTCGCTGTACTGGAGCAACCCAATGAGCAAACGTGAATTTCTGATGAGTTCCGCCGCACTGGCTGCTGCATCCGCTCTCCCCATGAGCACTGCAAGCGCAGCCCAGGCGGGCAAAGACTACCGGCTGATCAAGCCACCACAGCGCACCGAAGTCGCGGCCGGCAAGATTGAAGTGGTCGAATTCTTCTGGTTTGCCTGCCCGCATTGCTACTCGCTGGAGCCGATTGTTGATGAATGGGCCGCCAAACTGCCCGACGACGTCGAGTTTCGCCGAATTCATGTGCAATTTCGTCAGCCGAAGCACCAGCAGATCTTCTACACCTTGCAGGCACTGGGTGAAGACAAGCGACTGGCGCTGAAGGTGTTCGAGGCGATCCACAAAGAACGCAAACGCATGAACAAGGTAGGTGAAATCAAGGACTGGGCGGTTGCCAACGGTCTGGATGGTGACAAGTTCATGAGTACCTTTGATTCATTCGGTATCCGGACCCAGATGAGCCGTGCGACCAAGGCTGTAGAGACATTTGGCGTCGATAGCGTGCCAATGCTAGCCGTTAACGGTAAATACCTGACATCACCGTCAATGGTCGGCAGTAACGCCGGCGTGTTGAAAGTGGTTGAAGACCTGATTCAAATGGAGCGCAAAGCGGCCTGATCTGGCCACAGGTAATGACCGAACCTGCCAGAGTCTTCATTACCGGCGCTTCCAGCGGGCTGGGCGAAGCGTTGGCCAGGGCCTATGCGGCCAGCCACCCTGGGGTCAGGCTTGGCCTGCTGGCCCGGCGTCTTGGGCAACTCAAGGCGCTTGAGCATTCCCTGCCGCAGGCGCAATGTCGGCTCTATGAGGTTGACGTCAACGATGCTGCGGCCCTGCAGATAGCTGCGCTGGATTTCATCGAATGGACCGGTGGCGCCGATGTCGTCATTGCAAACGCGGGCATCAGTGCCGGCACCGTGACCGGTGAGTCCGGGGATGCGAATGTCTTCGCCCAAGTGGTTCAGACTAATCTGATCGCCATGGCCCAGACGTTCGATCCGTTTGTTCCGGTCATGAGGCGGCAGGCCGCTGGCCGCCTCGTTGGGATCGCCAGTGTGGCTGGAATCCGGGGTTTACCCGGCGCTGGCGCGTACAGCGCCTCAAAAGCAGGCGTGATCGCCTATCTGGAAAGTCTGAGAGTCGAATTGCACAATACGCCAGTCAAGGTGGTGACGATCGCCCCGGGTTACATACGCTCGCCCATGACCGCCGCCAACCAGTATCCAATGCCGTTCTTGATGGACGCCGAGCGCTTCGCCCAGCAGGCAGTCGCAAAAATTGGCTCAGGGGCGCGGTTCAGTGTCATACCCTGGCAGATGGGATGGATTGCCCGGGTGTTGCGCTGGTTGCCGCGCGGCTTGTTCGATCTGCTATTTAGTCGTGCGCCGCGCAAAGCGCGGGTCGGTGAGTAATCTGATGCCGGCCCGGATAGTCTCTTTGGTGCCCAGCCTGACGGAGTTGGTCTGCGCATTGGGTTTACGGCCTTTTCTGGTCGGCAGGACCGGGTTTTGCATTCATCCGAAAGAGCTCCTTGCCGATGTGCCGAAAGTCGGCGGAACCAAAGCGGTTGATGTCGAAAAGATTCGTCAGCTTCGGCCCAGCCACCTGATTGTCAGTCGAGAGGAGAATGAACAACCCGTTGTCGCGGAACTGGCTGAATTCATTCCACAGGTTATTGTTACAAACCCGGTCACCCTTGAGGACAACCTCGGGTTATATCGTCTGTTTGGTGAACAATTTGGCAGTCAGAAGCAGGCCGCATCGCTTATTGCCCGTTTTGAGCAGGCCCGGGCGAGACTCTCGTCACGGCAATATTCTGAGCTGCGTGTACTGTATTTGATCTGGAAATCGCCGTGGATGACCGTGACTCAAAACACGTTTATTAGTCAGATGCTGCAGACTGTTGGCTTGCATACCGTTCCCGCTATCGAAGGCAATACCGATGCCGGGCGCTATCCTGTGCTGGCCGCAGAGAACTTCAGCGCTCAGGATGCCGATCTGGTCTTGCTATCGAGCGAACCGTTTAAGTTCGGGAAAGAGCATATTGACCAGGTGCAGTCGTTGCCCGGAATGGCTGACACCCCGGTCCGTCTGATCGATGGTGAAATGACCTCCTGGTATGGCTCGCGTGCGATCGATGGTCTTCATTATCTGGCCGAATACCGAGAGGCTATGACGGGAGCTCAGTCGTTATGAACCGCCTTGAATCCTTGTTTCGTTTGCCGAGCGCTGTGTTGGTGGCGTTGCTGGTTGCCGCTTGTGGCAGTTCGGGTCCCAAGCCGGGCGCTTATTATCAGGACGATGGTCCCGGCGCTCGTTCGGCCAGCGAATTTGCGCAGGCAGCCGATGCAATACCTCGCGATGAGCCCGTTGTGTCAGCATCGACCCGGCCTTATCGAATCTTTGGTCGGCAATATGTGCCGCTGACCGAGCGTCAACCGTATCGTCAGTCCGGTGTCGCTTCCTGGTATGGCAAACAATTCCAGGGTAAGCCAACTGCTATTGGCGATACCTACGACATGTATGCCATGACCGGCGCTCACCCGACGCTGCCATTGCCCAGCTACGTCCGTGTTCGCAATCTCGAGAATAAGAAAACCGTGATCGTTCGGGTCAATGATCGCGGCCCGTTCAGCAATGGTCGGATTATCGATTTGTCATTCGCGGCTGCCGCGAAGCTTGGTTACGTGCAGAAAGGGACAACCCTGGTCAGTATTGAAGTGGTCGATCCTGTCGTTGTCGCAATGGCCGAGCGTCAGCAACCAGCCGCCAAAACACCGGTGCCAATCAGTAAGCGTCAGGCCAAAGCTATTGCGCCGCGGGTTACACCGGCTCCGGTTGCATCATTGCCTGTGCCGGGTTTTCCGCAGTCTCCACCTCGGCGCGTGACCCGGTCGGTACCCGCTGAGCCGGCTGTCCGTGCGCGGGTCACTCGCGACAAATCCCGTCAGCGACAGGTTCAGCTCAGTCGAAAGAGCCAGGCAAAAGCGCCGGCCCCCGAACTCAAAGTCAGTGCGATTACTGCGCGTAACCAGCAATCCGCGATTGATGTCCGGATCGAAACGCTAAAGGATCAGGGCTTACGCCCGGCGATTCCCGAGCCCGATCAAGACCAGAGAGCGTCCAGGCGCGACCCTTTGAAGCCGCGCGACTGGACGCGCGTCAATTCAACGCCGGAGTCACGGGCTGAGGTGAAGCAGATTGCCGCCATTGAGGCTGAGAATCGCCGGGTCACGCTGAACGAAAAAGACCAGACACCGGACGACGCTCACATTTATTTGCAATTCGGTGCCTATGCCACCGAGAAAGCAGCGCGTGAGGACTTGTACCGCTACAGCGGTACGTTCAGTATTTTGTTTGCGCCGGTCGAGATACTGGCCGAGCGTGGCTTGCACAAGATTCAGGCCGGTCCGTTCCCGTCGGCCAAAGATGCAGAAGTAGCGATCAAACGAGTGCGCCAGGAGTCGAAGCTGTCGCCCTTTTATGTCTACCGCTAATCACCGGCCGCGCTGCCTGCTTTCACTCTGAATTTCAACCGCGAGCGCATAAAGCGGATCGGCGGGGAGGTTGGTGAGCTTGCGAGCCAGACGTACCGCTTTGGCTGGCGGCAGGTCGGCCAGCAAGAGGGTCATCAGTTGTCCGGCCGACGAGCTGATCTCTATAGCCGTCCCCCGTTCGATGCGTTCGTGATCCGCGTCATCGTGATCTGCCGACCCGGTCTCAGGCGGCGCTAAGGCCAGAATAAACTCCCCCCTTGAATGGTTGCTGTCGCTGTCCAGCCAGGCATTGGCCTGTCCTGTCTTGATCGAAACAATTTGTTCAAAGCGTTTGGTCAGTTCCCGGCCGATCACCAGGGTGCGGTCGGGTCCGTAGACGGTTGCCAGGTCTGTCAGACAGGCCGCAATCCGGTGCGGCGCTTCCATCAGCACCAGGGTCACCGGAACGCGGCTTAGTGCCTCCAGCCGTTTTTTGCGGGCGCCCGCCCTGGCCGGCAGAAATCCCTCAAATTGAAACCGGTCCGCAGCCTCCCCGAATCGGTCGGCGTCGATCCCAGCGGCACTGAGTAAGGTAATGACCGCGCTGGGTCCGGGAATCGGAATAACCCGAAATCCGGCCTCGCGGATCAGATTGACCAGACGGGCGCCCGGGTCACTGATGGCCGGTGTACCCGCATCGCTGACCAGCGCACAACTGTCGCCCGCCGCCAGGATGGCTGAAATCTGGTCGACGCGGCTTCGCTCATTGTGAGTATGAGCAGACACCAGTTCGGCGTTTGAGCCGATTTCCTGTAATAACTGGCGTGTGTGACGCGTATCTTCGGCTGCGACCAACCGTACGTCGCATAAGACGTCGCATGCACGGCGAGACAGGTCGCGCAAATTTCCGATTGGGGTTGCCACTACATATAATGCCGGCTGATCAGGAGTAATTACAGTCGTGTCCATAAATCGCCGTCAGGTTCTTCGTGTCGTTGGTCAGGGTTTTGCTGCCTTTGGGGCGCAGGCTGGTTTCAGTGTGTCTGATGCATTCGCTGCAAACAAGCAACCCGCTGGTACCGAAGAAGAGCAGGAAGAAGAGAAAAAGAAGTCCACGCTGGTCTCAAATGTCGAGGAATTCGGCCGCGGACGGACCCGAATTGCCTTGTTACTGCCCAATATAGAGGGGCCGTTCCGCTTTGCTGCCGATGCCGTTTTGCGGGGGATCATCGCCGCTCATGCGGTAGATGGCAAAGGCGTTTATGTCAAAGTGTTTCGGATTGAAGATCCCGAGTTCGCTGACGCCCGTGAAGTGTATCGTCAATTACAGCGCGAACGTTTTCAATTGGCGATCGGGCCGCTGATTCGCAGCGAGCTCAACGGCCTGGCGAGAATGCCGGAGCTGCCCATTCCGACACTGGGCCTGAACCTGCCTGACCAGGGGCGTGAAATTCCCCTGAATTGCGCGTTGTTCAGTCTTGCAGTGGAGTTCGACGGACGCAGCGCCGCCCGTTTCGCGTTCGCCGAAGCCTATCAACGGGTCGGTAATCAAAGACCTTTACGGGCGCTGGCCATTAGCGATACCAAGTCGCTTTCGCAGCGCAGCGCTGACGCGTTCACGGAAGGCTGGCAGGCCTACGGCGGTGAGACCGAGGCGCCAATTGTTCGCAACATCCGGAGCAAGCGCGAAATGAGTCGCCTGCTGTCGGGAATTCGAGCCGATGTCGTGTTTGCGGCGGTTGACCCGCTCGTAATGGGCAAGGTCCGGTCGGCTTTTTCGTCCGCGTTACCTATTTATGGCACCTCCCAGCTAAACGTCGGGGCATTGCCGACCGTGCCCAAGGCCGAGTTGCTGGCCGCGCCGGAGCTCGATGGCGTACGGGTGGTCGAGATGCCCTGGCAACTGATGCCAGACCATCCGGCGGTGGCAGCCTATCGACGATCTCGCCGCCTGCCGCATATGGAGATGCAACGGCTTTATGCATTTGGGATTGACGCCTGGCGGCTGGCCCGGGGTTTGTTGGCCCAGGCAGAGCAGGGCCTGGGGGCCGAGCCTATTTCACTGGACGGGGTGACCGGACGTTTGTATCTCGATCTGAATCTGGATCCGCGTGTCTCGCGTGAGCCGGTTCTCGGTGTCTACCGGCGCGGGATTCTGCAACCTGCTTATGCCTCTGAAGCCCAGGCACAGCCTGGCGAATCCGATACTGCCCAGCCGACCAAGCCGGCCCCGGGCACCCGTCGGCACAATTAGTCGTCATCATGCCGGCCACGACGAAGCAGCGCCGGGGCGCGGCCGGGGAAGACCAGGCGCTCGCAGCGATGCAGGCAGCCGGTCTGGTGCTGATCGAGCGAAACTCGGCCAGCCGTCTGGGTGAAATCGATCTGATCATGCAGGATCAGCAGACGATTGTCTTCGTGGAAGTGCGGGTTCGCTCAAGTATGGCGTTTGGTGGTGCGGCGGCCAGCGTCACCCCGGCAAAGCAGCGACGCGTACAACGCCACGCCCAGGCATGGCTGAAAAAGAGCTTCGGTGATTCGCCCTGGCCGGCCTGTCGATTCGATGTGTTTGCGCTGGAAGCGGGGCAGGAGAACTGGATTCGCAACGCATTCTGAAACCCCTTGGGGCAGGACCCGTATAATCGGTAGACAACTACTACAAATGCGAGTTCCGGGAGAAACCCTGATGCCCATGCGATCGTTATCAATTCCTGTTGCCCTTGTTGGGCGCGTCAAGCCAAAGCTGAGCCGAGCCACTGCGCGGTCCCTGATGGTCGGCGCGCTTATTGTGGGTTCACTGGGTCAGGCAGGCTGCTTTACCCTGGCCGCAACCGGCGTTGCGCTGGGCGCTCTGGCTGCCATCGACCGACGGACGATCGGCGCCCAGACGGAAGATCAGGCGATCGAACTCAAGGCCCGTTCGCGACTCAGGGAACGGATCGCAGATGCCTCCGGTATTGCTGCAACCAGCTTTAACCGGCGGGTTTTGCTGACCGGTCAGGTTCTGTCTGAAGCCGACAAGCAAGAAGCCGGAGCGACTGTTGCCGGGCTGCCTAATGTCCGCGGCGTTTACAACGAGCTGGAAATATCCGGACAACCTTCGTTGCAGGTGACCGCCAGCGACGTCACGATCACCACCCGGGTCAAAACCGGGCTGCTTCGGGACCAATTGGTGCCGGGCAATTCAGTGAAAGTCAAAACGGAAAGCAGTTCTGTTTATCTGATGGGTCTTGTGACCAACGAAGAAGCGGAACGCGCGGCCGTAATTGCCAGCCGGATCGGGGGTGTCGCAAAAGTCGTGACAGTGTTCGAAATCATCAGCGCCGATGAAGCGGCTTCACTTTCCACAGAGGCGGCCAAAGAAGAATCCGAGGGCAAGCGCCCGGCGGTTGGAGAAATTCCGGCGCAAGAACCGCTCCAGCCTAAGCAGTAATCGCCACCGCCGAGACCGCCTAAGGCCTCGTTTATCCGCCAGCGGCACTTCTGGCAGATAAATGCGCCCGGGTCACCGATAGGCGGCGGCGCAAACGTGGCGTTAATTGCACGAATAGCCCGACAATGCTCCTGCTATTGGATACAAAGGAGCGCGGAACATGTCGATCGGGACAATCGTAGTACTGGTGCTTGTCGGAGCACTACTCATTTGGGCAGTTGTCACCTACAACGGTTTTGTCAGCAGCCGTAATCGCTATCAAAACGCGTTCTCCCAAATCGACGTGCAACTGAAGCGGCGCTATGACCTGATTCCAAATCTGGTCAACGCGACTCAGGCTTCATTGCGCCATGAGCGCGAAACCCTCGAAGCGGTTATCGCAGCGCGGCGTCACGCCATGAGCGCAGAGCAAAGCGCCAAACGCAACCCCGGAAACGGCGAGGCGCTGGCCTCGCTTGCAGCAGCAGAGTCCGTGCTTGGCAGTTCACTGGGCCGCTTGATGGCGTTGGTGGAAAGTTATCCGGAATTGAAGGCAGATGAAGCGGTCGCCCGCCTGACTGAAGAGCTGACTTCAACTGAAAATCGAATTAGTTTCGCCCGGCAGGCCTTCAACGATCAGGTCACCGGCTACAACACGGAGATTGAATCCGTCCCGGCAGCTTTCATCGCTGGCGCCACAGGATTCAAGCGGGCTTCACAGCTAATTGCCACCAGTCGCCGTGAAGAGCGTGAGCCCGTCGCGGTCGCTTTATAAGCGGGCCCATCGTCTCTATGGACTTTCATCTTCATCAGGCGCAAGCCAGAAGCCGGACGCGACACCTGGTGTTGTTGTTCGTGTTGGCGGTGGCGTTTGTGATGTTGGGGGTGAATCTGGCCGGCGCACTGATCTGGGGAATGTTCACGCCCGGTTTCGAATTACCGCCATATTTCGTCGCGACCAATTGTGCAATTGTTTTGTTATATGTGCTGGGCGGATCATGGCTGGAGTGGCAGCGCCTGCAAGAGGGCGGGGCATCGGTTGCGCTGCGTCTGGGCGCTGAATCGCCCAATCCGTATAACCTGCGCCATCAGCGATTGCTGAACATTGCCGAAGAGTTGTCGATCGCTGCCGGTATTCCGGTGCCGGAGGTGTTCACTCTGGATCACGACTCTATAAACGCATTGACTGCCGGTCACGACCCGTCTCATTGCGCCATTGTGGTCACCCGCGGTGCGATGGAAAACCTGACTCGGTCCGAATTGCAAAGCGTGATTGCGCATGAGATCGCGCACATCGTTAATGGAGATGTTGCGCTTAATACCCGACTAACCGGGGCCTTATACGGACTGTATTCACTGAATATGCTGGGCCGCGCGATGCTTGCCGGGGCGTTCCGGCCGAACCGCGAAGATCCCAGAGTCCTGCCGTGGCCTTTGCTGGCACTGGGCGGCGTCGTGCTGACCAGCGTTGGTTGGATCGGTGCACTAAGTGGGCGCATCGTTCAGGCCGGGGTGAGCCGGCAGCGGGAATTCCTGGCAGACGCTCAGGCGGTTCAATTTACCCGCGATCGGGACAGCCTGGGCCGCGCCCTGCGAAAAATATCTGGACAGGCGGATTCGGCGATGCCTTCTGAGTACAACGAAGTCGTCGCCCATTTGTGGCTTGCCAGCGAAGACAAAGGCCACGGCTGGTTTGATACCCATCCGCCGGTGATGGCTCGGATACGCCGTTTGCATGGCAGGCCGCTGCCGGCAATTCGTCCAGAGCTGGTTGAGCTTGATGCCGGGGGCAGCGGGGCTGGCGGTGGTTCACCGGCGCTGGAGACACTGGCCTGGACGGGTGCAGGCGCTTCAGTTGCAGCGTTCACCTCGATGGCGCCGCCGCTAGCAGGTCAGTCCGCAGCCCAGTCAGCAGCAGTACCGCGTCATGCCCCCGAGGTGATTGAATCGACCGCGCAGGCAATGGAGTCTGCCAGTCGCACGGCTGCCGAGGCGGACGTCCTGATTCTGGCTGCTCGCCAGCTCGGGTCAAATATGTCGCAAGCCGCTCTGTTGCTCAATGCGATTGTCGCTGGCCCAGTCAGTTCGGAGAACGATGACGAGGTTTGCGATCAACGACTGCATCTGGCTTTGCAATGGTTGGAGCAGCCTCGCGCTCAATGGTTGCGGGTACCGTTAATTGAATTATTGACATCGCGAGTCCGCCATTGGCCGCTGGAGTGTCGCCAGACGTTGGTCCGTTATTGTCATGATGCCGTGCTGGCTGACGGGCGGGTCGAGAAAACCGAGTGGATCTATTACACCTTGGTTCGTCACCGCCTGCTTCCAGATGAAGCGGGTGTTCGTTCATGGGCCAGTTCCACCCAGAAACGCCGGGCACTCGCGGAAGTCTTTTCGATGGCCGGGCACTTGTCGGCGAAATCTGCTCGTCAGGTGCGAGAGGCGGTGGTGGTTGCGGCCGGCAATATTGGCATTGAGCAGCCAACCGCGACGCCCGAGCAATTTGAATTCGGGTCTTTGAGCCGGGCGCTGGATGTCTTGCATGCGATTGCGCCGCTACGTAAGCCTTTGCTGCTTAAGAGTCTGCAGCTGCTCTGCCCGAAAGAGGAGTCGGCAACTTATCAGGCCTTCCTGGTGGCGGTTGCCGCGGCCATTGATTGCCCGCCTCTGGAGCCACTGGTGCCTTTCTCGGAGCGGATGCGCGCCATTAAATCGGTTGATTCAGTGGCCGCAGGCCACGATTGATTCAGAAGGGCGCCGGCCAGCCCAGGTGATCACAGATCTTGCTGTAGCGCGCTTGCAGATCCGCTTCCCCGTCGCCGTGCAGATTGATGACCCCGAAGCGGTTACTGTGCATCCATTTGAACTCGCGTTCGGTCCCACTGCGAGTTTTGTGAAAATACAGAATGATCGAGTCTGCAAAAGCCTCTTCGGCCTGGCGTTTTCGCGATCGGGAGACTGCGGGCGGCATTGAGCCGTCAAAAGTGCGCAGCGCACAACTGGCGGCGACTGTCCCTTTGCGCGGACGCCGGGGGACTAACGCAGGATCCTGACCAAGCGCCAGCGAAAGCGACATGGCATGGACGTCCAGGCCATCTACCCGCTCGTAGAGGTCAGCGAGCTGGGCGGCAAGACGCGGATTGAATTCGACGATGCGCAAGTCGTCCGTGGCGGCGTCGTAGAAAAACTCCATGTTGAAAAAGCCGTGATTGAACCCGGCCTCTTCCAGGACCGCCTGGGCTGTCTCGAATGCTCTCTGCTGAATCCCGTCGGGAAGCCTGGAGGGGTAGGAGAATCGCTGAAACGCCTGCGTACCCGGATACATGATCTCATCGACCACGCCGATCAGGTGCGCCTTGTTCTGGTAGACGTAACCGTCAAGATTGAATTGCTCTGCCTGAAAATTTTCTTCGACGATCATGCAACGGGCATCAATTGAGATATCAAGCCGGTCGCGGCAGATGTCGTCAAACGGTTTGACCAGACGCTCAATGATGTGTTTTTCAAACGGCTTGAACCGGACATGTTCAAGCAGTTGGGGGGCGGTATCAATTCGGCGGGCGAGCACGGAAAAGCTGGCTTTGATCGGCTTGACGAAAATCGGGAATTCAAGCCCGGCCGTCTCCGGCATACCGCCAATCCGGGCATCAAGAACCGAATAGGCCAGGTTGCATTCAGGCGCTACCTTCTGAATGATTTCCCGGCAGACGAATTTATGTTGTAGCTTCAGTATGGCGTCAACACTGGTGCCGGGTAGGCCAAGCGCTTCGGCGACCAGCGCCGCTGCCAGTGCGCCAAATTGCTCTTCATGCGACAAGACGGCCTGGATCTTGCCTCGGTGTCTGGCCGCTTGTTTACGGGCGAAGCGCTCCATGTTGAACCAGAGCAGATTGGCATTGCTGGGAAATGAGAAAAGATCGAAGCCGGCGCTATGAACCTGGTAGGTTCCGGCAAAGCGTTTCGCGGCAAGCGCTGCCCAGTCAAGGCCAAACAGCCACAAAATTTCCGCCGGCTGGCCGCGCTGAGTTGATCCAAAGTCGATCAGGCCAGGGGGGCTGCTGATGCTGGCCGCTGTACCAGAGCCGGTTGAGCGGCTCAGGGCGGGCGAATCAAGACGATTGACTGGTTGTTGGCTAGGCGGCACGTTAAGGCAGATCGGGCGAACGAATGATTGGATCAGCAGTTGAGTCGGAAATGCCGTTAGCCCCTGACACCGGATCGGGTAACGGAGCTTCGAAATTCGCCAGCAGCCGGCGCGAACTCCGCTAAGTGTTTAAAGATTAACAGTTTTTCCGGGCAGCAGCCGAAGCAATGTCTGCTCTATAAGCGCTTTTGCCACGGTTTGCCCGTTAAACAGACAATCCGTGGCGGGTTTCAGCCGCGGCCAATAAACGGCATCTTGGTTGCCATGATGGTCATGAACTGAACATTGGACTCCAGCGGGAGTTCAGCCATCTGCAGCACAGCCTGGCCGACATGGTTGACATCCATCAGGGGCTCTGCCCGGGTCGAGCCGTCAGCCTGCGGCACACCGTCGGCCATCCGGAAGGCCATCTCGGTGCCGGCGTTGCCGATATCTATTTGCCCAACGGCAATATTGTGGCGGCGTCCGTCAAGTGCAGCGGCACGCGTCATGCCGGTAACCGCGTGTTTTGTCGCCGTGTAGGCGATGGTGTTCGGGCGCGGCACATGCGCTGAGATTGAGCCGTTGTTGATAATTCGGCCGCCTTGAGGCGCCTGGTCTTTCATGACTCTGAATGCCTCGCGAATGCACAGAAACACGCCACTGAGATTAATATCGACGACGTTCTGCCATTGCTCGTCAGTGAGGTCTTCGAGCGGAATTCCGGGGGCGTTGACGCCAGCGTTATTGAACAACATGTCAACCCGGCCGAACTCGCTTACCGTTTTGCTGAACAAAGCGGCGACCGAATCTGATTGCCCCACGTCGGTTGGCACGCATAGCGCCTTGCCAGCGTCTGCCATTGCGGCTGTTTCTTTGAGTGGCTCTTCCCGGCGCCCGGCAAGGGTGACATTCCAGCCCTGGTTCAGTAAGGCGATAGCACTGGCTCGGCCAACACCGCTGCCGGCTCCGGTAACGATTGCGGTTCGGGTTTCATTGCTCACGGTTGTCTCTCCGGTCTGTTGGTTTGGCCGCGCGTCCTGGCAACAAATATCCTGTTGTCTGATCAGCGGCGGTACGATTTAACGCTTAGTGTACTTGGACCGGAATGACGATGCCTGAAGCAACCAATGCCCCAGGGAAACGAAAACCTGATGTCTATGTCATTTCGCCGGCCGGCGCCGTGCTCGATGCCGGCCGGCTTGATGCGGGAATGACAGCACTCGGTACGTTGGGGTTTGTGTCGACGAGCGATCGCGCCGTATTGGCCAGGCATCAGCGGTTCGCCGGAACCGATTCCGCTCGGATAAAGGCGTTTTCCCGGGCTGCGAAACAGGCTGCACCGATCGTGATGATTTCTCGTGGCGGTTACGGGCTGACCCGGATTCTCGATCAGCTCGATTTCGAAGCATTGGCGGATGCACAGAAACACTGGGTTGGGTTTTCTGACTTCACCGCGTTTAATCTGGCAATGCTTGCCCAGGCCGGGGCCGGCACCTGGGCCGGGCCTGCGGTGCTTGAGTTTGCTTCGCTGGCGGCCGCCTGTGAAGCCAACGGTGAAGCGCTCCATGAGGATATAACCGCGGCATCGTTTTGCGAAGCAATGCGCGGTGAAGTTGAGGGGCTCGGCTTTGCCTACGACGGTCCGCGGGGCGTCGATGTTGAAGGCGTGCTGTGGGGCGGCAACCTGGCTATGGTCGCCAGCATGGTCGGCAGCCGGTATTTTCCGCAGGTGGATCGCGGTCTGCTCTTTCTTGAAGATGTGGCCGAACATCCCTACCGGATCGAGCGCTTGCTTTCTCAGTTACTCCATAGTGGTGTAATCGATCGGCAGGCCGCAGTATTGCTGGGAGATTTCAGCAGTTACCGTTTGTCGGCACTGGATGGCGGCTTTGACCTGCCCGATGTGGTCAGGTTTCTACGCAGCCGGACGGCCACCCCAATCGTCACCGGCCTGCCGTTTGGCCATCAGGGGCCCAAGCTGACATTGCCGCACGGGGCCAGGCTGGGTTTGTCGACAGATCGCGACAACGCCTGGCTGGTTTTTCCTCACCACCACTGAGATCACCAGCGGGCTGTAGCTTTCCGCCCAGGTGCCGATAAGACACTATGGACCGAATTCAGATGGCTAGTTGATGGCGAACCCCCCAACTCAGGAAGGCCGGCGTCTGGCTGCGCTGTACCGTGAAGAGCTGTTGGATACCGAGGCGGAGGCGGTACTGGACGGTCTGACCCGGGTCGCCGCCGAAGTCTGTGGTGCGCCGATTGCGCTGATCAGCCTGGTGGATAAAGACCGGCAGTGGTTCAAATCTGCGGTCGGCTTGCCTCAGGGAGATCAAACGCCGCGCGAGCATGCTTTCTGCGCGCATGCCATTGTGAATCCTGACGACTTGTTTGAAATACCTGATGCAAAAGCGGACCCTCGTTTCGTCGATAATCCGTTGGTCACCGGGGCGCCTCATATCCGCGCTTACGCCGGCGTGCCGATCAAGGCCCCAGACGGCTCGGCCCTGGGGACTTTATGTGTCTTGCAGCGTCAGGCCGGATCACTCTCGGCGGTCCAATCGGCTTCCCTGACTAGTCTGGCTGACGTCGTGACCCGGTTGCTCCGGGAGCGTTCGTTACATCGCGCGGCGAAAGAACGCCTGACGACCATCTATATCGAGACGCCTGCGCTTTTGTATCTGTTGAACGCGCAGGGCGAGATCATTGAAGTCAGTGATATGTGGCTGAACCACTTTGGCTATGAATCAGAGCAGGTATTGGGGAGAAACGCGCGGGAATTGATGACGACTCGGGCCCGTGAGGCTTTCATGCTGGAGCGGGACCGATTGTGGGCAGAAGGGGGGTGCCGAGACTTTCCCTGTCAATTCACCAAGGCCGACGGTCAGGTGGTTGATGTTCTGATGTCTGCTGATATCGAACTCGATAGCGCGGGCGATCCGTCGCAGGTTCGTTGTGTGCTGGTTGATGTCACTCACCAGCTCATGTTGCAAAGCGAGCTGGAGTATCAGGCACGGATAGATGACATGACCGGGCTCGCGAATCGGGCCTGGTTCATGCAGAACATGCGGGTTGAACTGGATCGCTCCAAGCGTCATGCGCGTCCATTGTCTCTGATCATGTTTGACATAGATCACTTCAAGCAGATGAATGATCAATACGGTCATCTGGTTGGCGACCGGGCATTGATTGCTATTGCTGAGCAGGCGCGTGAACAACTGCGGGTCAGCGATCAGATCGGCCGTATCGGCGGTGAAGAGTTTGCGATTCTGTTGCCCGAAACCGATGCGTCAGGCGCACTGCTGCTGGCAGAGCGGCTACGCCAGAGGCTTGAGAGTATGGACTCGTCTGCGTACAAGCTACCGTGCCAGGTTACGGCGAGTTTTGGCGTAGCACTGGTTGATCCCCAGCTGTCGGTCGATACGGCTCTGAAGAATGCCGACATGGCAATGTATGCCGCCAAGCGTGATGGGCGAAACCGGGTGGTGCTCTGGAAGGATCATCGAATTGTCATGACCGGCCGCCGCCTGAGCCTGCCGGCAGCGGATCAGGCGGCGTTGGATCATGTGATTGACGATGCAATGCGGGCGATGAGCGAAGGCCTCGTAGATCTGGATCTGGTGATCTAGCCCTTGAAGGTATCCAGCCCAACCCGTTCAGTGGCCAATGCTCTGGCAATAGCGGGATTCTGGCAAACCCGCTCGACCAGCGCCAGCAGACGCGGCAGCGAGGCCGGATTGATACCGGCAATGCCACTCCAGCGCAATAAGGTGAACGAATAGGCGTCAGCGAACCCGGGTTGCTTGTTGCCTGCCAGGAAACCTTGTTCCGGCACCATACTGTCCAGGCGTTCAAGCTGCTGGCGAAAATCCTGGACGCCCAGCGCTTTGACTTCAGCTTGTGCCGATTCACTTTCAGCAAACTTGCTGGCCCGGAAAATCCTGGTGAAGCAGGGGTGTACCGTATTGTTCATCCAGGCGAGAAGCGACAAGGCATGACTGCGGGCCGGCTGCTCCGCTGGCATTAGCGATAGTTGCGGATAGGCGGCATCCAGTCGGTTGCAGATCGCCAGTATCTGAGTCAGCGGTTGGCCATCGGCAATCAGAACCGGCACTTGTCCGTTGGGGTTCAGTGCCAGATAGTCCGGGGCGAATTGTTCGCCCTTGTGCAGTTTGACCCTGTGGGCGACAAAGTCGTCGCCGGTTTTTTCGCGAATGATCTCAAGCGCAGCGTGAGGTACAAACGAGCACGCACCCGGCGCAAAATACAACTCATACATGATTTGAATCTCTAGTTTGTTGCCAGGACGCCGGCTTTGTCTGCCTGTTCGTCAGCATGGTAGGAAGAGCGAACCATCGCGCCAACCGCGGCGTGCGAGAAGCCCATCTTGAGTGCTTCCTGCTCAAACATGGCAAACGTATCGGGATGGACATAGCGTTGTACGGGCAGGTGCGAATTGCTGGGTGCCAGGTACTGACCGAGCGTGAGCATATCAATGTTGTGTTCGCGCATGTCGCGCATGACGGCCAGGATTTCTTCGTCTGTTTCGCCCAGTCCAACCATGAGCCCGGATTTGGTTGGCACGCCGGGAACCCGGTTTTTGAACTCGGCAAGCAGAGTCAACGAGTGCTGGTAGTCTGAGCCTGGACGAGCTTGTTTGTACAAGCGCGGTATGGTTTCCAGATTATGGTTCATGACGTCGGGCGGGGCGGCTTCAAGAATCCCCAGAGCGCGTTCCAGGCGGGCTCTGAAATCAGGGACCAGAACCTCAATCTGGGTTCGCGGTGAGTGTGCCCGAACCGCTTTGATGCAATTGACGAAATGCTCGGCACCGCCGTCGCGTAAATCATCGCGATCAACGCTCGTGATCACCACATAGGACAGCCGCAAAGCGGCAATCGTTTTGGCGAGATTTTCCGGCTCGTCGGTATCGAGCGGGTCTGGTCGGCCGTGACCGACATCGCAAAACGGACAGCGTCGGGTGCATTTGTCGCCCATGATCATGAAGGTTGCGGTCCCTTTGCCAAAGCACTCGCCGATGTTCGGGCAGGAGGCTTCTTCGCAGACGGTATAGAGTTTATGCTCGCGCAAGATCTCCTTGATTTCGGTGAATCGGGAGTTAATCGCCGGCGCTTTGACCCGAATCCAGTCGGGTTTTTTCAGCACTTCGCTGGCGGGTACGATCTTGATCGGGATGCGTGAGGTCTTGTCGGCCGACTTTTGTTTGCGGGTCGGATCGTAGCCGGCGGCAGGTTTGCCTGCCTTGGTTTGGGATGATTCGGTATCAGGTTTCAAATTTTCTCCGGCCATTAAGGCTTCGGCTCAACTGATCGATTTGACCAGGCTGGTGGCTAGGGCTTCTGAGAGTCCGGCAACACTGACCGGACTAGCGTCCTGGCCCAGAACCGATTTCATGTCAGTAACCGTCAAGCCCGGATAGCCGCAAGGGTTAATCCGGGTAAAAGGCTGTAAGTCCATCGCGACATTCAGTGCAACACCATGAAAGGTACAACCACGCCGTACCTTGAGCCCTAATGCTGCAATTTTACTGCCCGAATGGGGTTCGTGGCCAGTGACGTAAACCCCTGGCGCGCCGGTCTTGCGTTCTGCGCGTATTCCATTTTGCTCGAGCACTTCGATCAAGGCCTGCTCCAGCCGGTAGACCATTGTTTTGACCGTCAGGCCTCTGCGGCGCAAGTCGATCAGCGTATAAGCGACGAGCTGACCCGGCCCATGATAGGTGACCTGCCCCCCTCGTTCTGTCTTGATGACTGGAATGGGGCCAGGGTCCAGCAGATGCTCGGACTTGCCTGCCAGCCCCAGCGTGAACACAGCCGGGTGTTCGACCAGCCAGATCTGGTCGGCAGTATTGACGGAGCGCTGCTCGGTGAAAGTCTGCATTTCCCGGCGACAGGTTTCATAGTCGATCTGTCGCAGCGGTTTGATCTGCACAGGCGCGATAGCGGGCGTGTTCTCTGGTGGCATTTAGACGGTCGCTGGTCGTGGCATGATGCGCTGCCCGGCATTCCAGGTGGCCAGCGTGACGATGTCAAAGCGATAGTCGCGCCGGGCCCGGCGCGCCAGTTTGAGCAGTGCCTTGTCCTTGCTGAGCAGATAGTCCGCCCCGGTCTGGATGGCCAGGTCAAGGAACTGTTGATCGTCTGGGTCCGTACACAGCAGACTCGGTAAGCTTGTGGCTTGATGCTCTGGGGCTGGTGGGACGATCCGAGCGAGTTGGTCGAATTGCGTCAGACACGCTGCCTGAGCCGCCATGTCCAGCCCGAATTTGTCGCGAGTGATGACATCAGCGAATTCGTCACGTGCCTGGGGTCCCGCCAGAATGCGCACCTGGCCGGTCTGGTGGGCCGCGACCAGCTTGGTCGTTGCCGAGTCTTTGAAGACCAGCCAGTCGAGCCAGATATTGGTATCCAGAATCAGGATCAGGTCGGGTCGTTCGACAGAGGGTTCCAGCTCATCCATACTTACGGCCTATTCAGGCAATTGCCCAGGGGCGGGAACTCAAAGTATGTCATTGCTCATAGCCGGGTTGGTCGTTTTCCTCGGAATCCATTCGATTCGTATCTTTGCTGAAGGTGGGCGGCAGGCTCTGATCGGCCGCCTCGGCGCGAGCGGCTTCAAAGGGTTGTATACCGTTGTTTCCCTGGCTGGTTTTGCGCTGATTGTCTATGGTTACGGCGAAGCCCGCATGACCACATCGCTGGTCTGGAATCCACCGGTCGCCACTCGTCATCTCGCCGCCTTGCTGACTCTGGTCGCATTTGTTTTTCTGGCAGCCTCGTATGTACCGGGCAACCGGATCAAACGCGCCGTCGCTCACCCGATGGTGATTGGCGTGAAGGTGTGGGCATTCGCGCACTTGTTATCGAATGGTACGGTTGCCGATATTGTCTTGTTCGGCTCGTTCATGGTGTGGGCGGCGCTCGATTTTCGCGCTGCCCGGGCACGTGACCGCAATGCGGACATCAAGCCGGCTACAGAAGCTTCTCTGAGCAGGGACTTCCTCGTAGTTGGTGCCGGCGTTATTGGCTGGCTGGTTTTTGCTCTCTGGTTACATGGCTGGCTGATCGGCATCAAGCCATTCGGCTAGCCGTCAAATCACCATCCGAACCATCTGATGATTGGCCAGCGCCATATAGATGCCTTGTAATTGCTCGCGGGTTTCTACCTGAACATTCACGGTCAGGCTGACAAATTTGCCGGTGCGACTCTGGGTGGCGGTGATCCGGGCTGCATCAAAATGATCAATGTGATTGCTGACGACTGCAGCCACCGTGGATTCGAACAAGGCATTTGGCAGGCCGATGACCTTGATCGGAAAATCACAGGGAAACTCCAGCAGAGCCTCGATTCGGTCGAATGTCTGGTTTATTTCGCTAGACATATTGTTACTCCGACTGCTGGCTAATAGCGTTGGCTTTGACTGTCTGGTAGGCCGCATATAGTTTCCTGAAGACCGGACCGGGTTGGCCGTCGCCCACCGGTTGCCCGTCAATCAGGGTTGCCGGCAGAATTTCCTTGGTAGCCGAGGTGACCAGAATTTCATCTGCCTTAAGAGTTTCCTCGCGGGTGATATTACGAAACTCCAGATTCAACCCGGATGCTGTGCATAACTCTTCGAGCAGCCCGATTCGAATCCCTTCCAGAATCCGGGTGTCGCGCCGGGGGGCCAGAACAGATCCATTGCGAACAATCCAGATGTTGCTGGCTGACCCTTCGGTCAGCAAGCCATCCCGAAACATCAGACATTCTGTGGCGTCCGCTTCTGCAGCCGCCTGGCGGGCCAGCACATTACCCAGAAGAGAGACCGATTTGATATCGCAATTCAGCCAGCGTTCGTCGGGCAGGGTGACCACCGCAATACCGCTACTCCGGTATTTTTCGGGCATCGGAATCAATTCGCTGCACATCGCAAAGACCGTTGGCGTTGCCTGGGCCGGAAACAAGTGCTCCCGTTTGGCGACCCCCCGGGTGATTTGCATGTAGATGAACTGGTCTGCCCACGGGTGGCGGCTGACCATCGCCCCGACCAGTGCCGTCCATTCCTGGTCCGTCATTGGGTTCTTGATGCTGATGCGATCCAGGCTTCGTTTGAGTCTGGCCAGGTGATGCTCCCAGCGGAAGGGTTTGCCGCCATAGACCGGTACTACTTCGTAAATGCCGTCACCGAAAATGAAACCCCGATCCAGTACCGGGACTTTCGCCTCTTCCAGCGGTAAAAAATCACCGTTCAGAAAGGCAATCTGTTCTTGGGATGTCGGGGGCATGGGAGGTTCCGGTCGTTTGGGGTGGGGGTCGTTGCTAGGATTCTAGCAACGCAGGCCGCTGGCAGGTTCAGCGTCATTGTGGTTACAGGAAAACAATCACGATGACTGATCGGCCAACAAAGCATAAGGTGGACAAAACTCCCTCTGCTTGGTCGATTGGGCGGGGGGCGCCGGCGTAACCATATACCCGGCGGGGTGCCGTCCTGTGGAGGCGCCCTGACATCATAAATATGGCCCTAAGCACTGCATTTCAAATGAAGACGGTCATCACCTTGTTTCGTTACCCAAAAGGCCCGAATGCAATCGACTGAGAACTACCGGATTGATCTCGAAATCTGCCCGACGCCGATCCTGCTCGTTGCCTACGACGGTGCCATCGTTCGGTCGAACAGTCGGCTTGATGAATTGTTCGGCTATGAGAAGGGAGAGCTTGTCGGGCAGGTGATTGAGGTGTTGGTGCCGACGGCGATCCGCCCTCATCACCCTGAATTGCGGGTTGCGTTTACCGAAGTGCCGACTACCCGGCGAATGGGAACCGGACGTGACTTGTACGGCCTGCACAAAAACGGCGACTTACTGCCGGTAGAAATCGGTCTTGATCCCATAGAGTTGAACGGAACCGCACTGATAATGGTTTCGGTGATCGATATACGCGAACGGAAAAGAAGCGAAGCCATGATGCGTAGCGCGCTGAACGCGGCTTCCAGTGCGATGATTCAGGTCAATGCGTCAGGCAAGATTGAGCTGGTCAATGACCGGACGCTGGATTTGTTCGGTTACGAGGCGCAAGAGCTTATTGGTAACCCGATTGAGATTCTGGTGCCGGACCGGTTTCAGCGAAAACACCCGGTTTATCGAACCAGTTACGAGAACAATCGCGATACCCGGAAAATGGGCAGCGGGCGGGATTTGTTCGGTCTGCACAAGAATGGACGGGAGATCCCGATTGAAATCGGTCTGACGCCGGTCCACGGCAGCGCCAGTCGTTCTACGATGGCGACCATCATTGACGTGACCGACCGCAAGGCAAAAGAACGACAGATCGAAGCCAAGAACGATCAACTCAAACGCCTGAACGAGGAGTTGCTGCAGTTTGCCTATAGCGCTTCGCATGATCTGAAAGCGCCGCTCGCTTCTATTGCCGGACTGACCAGTCTTTGTGCGCTCGACATCGAATCCGGAAATATTGATGAGGTGCGCGAGAATCTGACAAAAATCGATAATCTGTCGGAGCGGCTGCGCAATCGCATCGAAGAGATGCTCAGCCTGGCGAAATCCGATATGGGGTCAGGCGACTGGAGTAGCGTTGAACTGGGGTCGATTATTGATCAGGTTTGGAGAGGGGTTGGCACCCCGGAGGTCAGCTTTATCACCGAATATGATCATCCGGAACCGGTCCGATCGGTCAAGGCCAGGCTCGAAGTCATCCTGGAAAATCTGTTGTCCAACGCAGTTAAGTATCGAAATCAGGAGAGCACTGACAGCATCATCCGGGTAAAAACATGGACCGATGCAGAAAGAGTACATTTGTCCGTAGCCGACAACGGTATCGGCATTGCGCCTGAGCACCACGATCGGGTCTTCAACCTTTTTCAGCGTGTCTCCAAGGGCGACCAGTCTGGAAACGGTCTCGGACTCGCCCTGGTTCGAAAGAACGTGGTTCAACTCGGCGGGGAAATCAGCCTGAGTTCGGTGGCTGGCGAAACTGTATTTACTCTCGCCTTGCCGCAGTACGAAGTCAACAATTAACCAGAGTCAAGCTATGGAATTTTCAGTAATTGTTGTTGACGACGATGAAGTTGATCGATACATCGTTCAGCGGGTTATCAAATCGTTTAACGCTGAGGTCAAAGTTCTCGAGTATGCAGCCGGCGACTCTTTTGTCGATACGGTACTGGACGAAGCAAAGCGCGAGGTGGCCTTCGGCGAAATGAAGCCGCCGATCCTGGTGCTGCTCGACATCAATATGCCGCGCATGAACGGCTTCGAAGTTCTTTCGACCCTGAAAGACGAACTGGCGAGCCTTAATCAGCTCCTGATCTTCACCATGTATTCATCGTCCAGCCATGCCGAAGACCGCAATGACGCGATGCGTTTTGAGTTTGTCAGCGATTACATTGTGAAGCCCCTCACGCTTGAGAAGCTTGAGGATATTGTTGCCCGCCATGTGGTGGCTGGTTAGCGCGCGATTCGCATTTGCAGGCCGTCCCAGAGCTGGCCGAACCAGCCGCCTTCGATCACGCCGTCCGCCGCAATGAGGTGTTGTTGCAGCAGCAGCTGGTTATCGAGCTTGACCCGCAGTGTGCCGATCTGCTGGCCTGCTTCAATAGGCGCCACCAGCGGTTCGACTCTCTCAATTTCTGCGCTGACCCGCTGATTGGCACCCTTGGGAATTGTGACGATCACATCGCGTGAGACGGTTCCGCTGACTTGCTCTTCGTCTCCCTTCCAGACCCGGTAGCTGCCGGTACTTTGTCCTTTGCGATAGATTCGCAGCGCGTCAAAGTTCTGAAAGCCATAGTTCAGGAGTTTCTGCGTCTGAGTGACTCTTGCCTTCGATGATTTGGTGCCAAGCACTACCGTCAGCAGGCGGCGTTCGAAGTCACTGGCTGGCTGGTCCCGTTTGGCCGACGCGATCAGGCAATATCCAGCAGCGTCGGTATAGCCGGTCTTGACGCCATCGACGGCGCTGTCGATGAACAGCAGCCGGTTGCGGTTTTTTTGCGAAATCTTGTTGTAGGTATATTCGCGCTCGGAGTAGAGCGAATAATAGTCCGGGTGATCCAGAATGAGCCGAATCGCCAGGGTAGCCAGGTCGCGGGCGCTGGAGTAGTGCTCAGCACTGGGCAAGCCTGTTGCATTGACAAAATTCGTGTTTCGCAGGCCCATCCGTTGCGCGATCCGATTCATCGCACCAGCAAAAGCCTGTTCACTGCCGGAGATTGCTTCGGCCAGAATAATGGACGCATCGTTGCCTGATTGAATAATCATGCCGCTCAGCAGTTCTTCGACAGTGGCCGGCTTGAGCGGATCGACAAACATGCGTGAGCCGATTGCTTTATAGGCGCGGTCAGATACCGGTGGGCGCTGATCCAGGGTCAGGGTTCCTTCCCGGATCGCGTTAAACGCCAGATAAGCCGTCATGAGCTTGGTCAGGGAGGCCGGCTCGATGCGGGTGTCAGCCTCTTCTGAGGCCAGGATCTGGCCGCTGGTGACATCAACCAACAGCCACGAGCTTGCTTCCAGCCTGGGGCTATTGTCGGCCGCCGGCGCAGGCGACGCCATCAGCAATGCCAACAGCGCCAGTCCGAACAGTGACAACAATTGCGTGCCGCTCAGCCGTTGGCGGTGAAGCATCGGTTGAATCATTATTTCTTTTCCCTTGGCTTGATATCGTTGGGGCCGGCGTTAGCGCTCGGCCAGCCGGCAATTATTGCGGTTTATTACCCGATCTGAAAATTGGCCGGACTATTTCAACCAGATTGCGAGCTACTTCAGAGCCACTGCGAAAATACGAGACATCAATTGCCTCCCGCAAGACCCGTCTCAACACCACCATACTGACCGTGTCGGCAACCCGGGCGTCCCAGATTTCGCCGGGTGGGCCCATCTCGCGAACGAACAATCCGTTCAAATCGTTCTTGACCTGCGACAACAGGATCTGATCGGCCTCTTGCTGGGCGAGTAGATCCTGAGCGTCAAGCGGGTCGGCCCGTCCGGTGAATCTGATCAGGCCGAGTGTCTGGAGTTCGGTAATAGCGGCTTCCAGGTCACCAGGCCGGACGTTCTCGGGCAGATCGGCAACCCGGCGGCGGCCGTCGATCATGGGCAGAATGCGTCTGGCAACATGCCCCAGAGCACGTGCGCCGGCGCGCATCAGTTCTTCGCCTTTCTCAGTGCGTTGATAGATTAACGCGGCATCGGTGTTGCCACTCATGTTGGCATAGTCTCCCGGGCAAATTGCTGAGCCTTGATCGGCCCACCAAAGACCTCCACAACCGATAGTATGGCCGGAAACAGGGTTCGTAGCTCTGCCGCGTCCGCACAACTGATGATGCGTAGCGCAAATGGCTCGCCGGCAGGGCCGACCAGGCGCAGCAAACGCACCAGAATTCGGGCGCGGGAGCGACCAAATTCATCGACCGAGGCGGCCGCGCTCAGCGCACTGATTTGGTCCTGGGACGGCTGGGAGTTGTCGAGATGGGCGACTGAACTGGCAGCCCGAATGAATTCGTTGATCTCCAGGATCGCCAGGTAGGCGCCCAGTTCACGCTCGGGGAAGATCTTGAGTAGCTGAACAGAGGTGCGAACACCGTCAATAAGTAACAGAAGTTGACGGGTTCGCGGGCTCAGGCCGTAGCGGCGGGTTTTGAGTTCACCATGACCTTTTGGGGTCTTGACGAACGTCACGTCGGCAATGATTGGTGTTGAGCCGGCGGCAGGCTTGTTCATCAGACCTTAAGTCGTTCGACGGGTTTGCCATTAACCAGGTGCGAGTCGATGATTTCATCGATATCGGCCTCGTCAAAGTAGTGATACCAGACGCCGTCCGGATAAACCACGGCGACTGGGCCCAGCTCGCAGCGATCCAGGCAGCCGGATTTATTAACGCGCAGCTTGCCCTCGCCGAGCAGGTTTTTGGCCTTGGCCTGGGATTTGGCATAAGCCTGCAGGCGCGCAGCACCGGCATGAGCGCAGCAGGGCCGCTCGGCTCCGGGCTCGCGTTCATTCAGGCAGAAAAAAATATGGCGCTTGTAGAAGCTCATCAGTGACCTTGTTGGTTGCCGCTAGATTATAAGAGTCCGATCGGCCCACGTCTCGGCAGATCGAAAATCAATGGCCTGGTTTTGCAGGGTTTTGCGCTTTTGGCCCCGTCGGTGGGAACTGGCTCCAAACCGTTATTATTCCCTTATTACTCATTCGAAGAGAATCCGCGACATTCTGATGACCGATAGCCCAGCCCCCATGACGCTGACACCGGCGCAAGCCGACTCTGGCCTTCTCAGGGCGACGGCGTCTAACTTTGAGCTGCCCCTGCGGCAAGCTGGATTCGGACTGATAGAACATGTCGAGGTCACCGGCTCGACGAATGCTGACCTGCTGGCCTTGCCGTTTGGTCAGTCGCCCGGCGAGGCGGCGTTCCGCTGGGCAGATCATCAGCAAGCCGGGCGTGGTCGGCGCGGCCGCCACTGGGTGGACCGTCCAGGACAGGCTCTGACGCTTTCAATGGCTTTTGAGCGCGATACTGGTGCAGAGCAGTCGGCCGCGCCGCTGGCTGCTTTTAGCCTTGTTGCCGGTCTGATGGTGGCGCAGACGCTGGCGTCCAGCGGACTGGCTGGCGCCCCCCTGCAACTGAAATGGCCGAACGATGTCCTGATCGGTGGTAACAAGGTAGCCGGTATTCTGGTCGAGTTGAAGCAGCGCGGCCCGCTCCAGCGAATAGTCGTCGGCTGCGGCATAAACCTTTTCGCACCGGCGGTAGACCCGGCTGAGCACGCCGCTCTGACGCCCGGTGGTTTGTTCGGTGTCGCGACGCCGGCAACCGGGTCGGTCGGGTTGGCGATCCGGCAAAAGCTGGCTGTCCAGCTCGCCACCCGGATGATCGCCGCCCATGCTGACTATTTCGAATCGGGGCTGGGGCCTTACCGGCAGTCCTGGATGGCTTGCCATGCCTACCAGGACATGCCGGTCAAACTGATTGATGGTCAGCATCTTCTGGCTGAGGGGGTGTGCCGCGGCATAGATGAGTCGGGTTCGCTACTGGTCGAAACCTCTGAACGCTTGCAGGCGTTTGTTATTGGCGAGGTTTCTGCTCGTCCCGTGGGAGCGTTGTCATGATTTCCAGCCGTACCCTGTTGATAGGGCTCATTGCACTTAATCTGGTGGTTTTTCTCTGGCTGATGGGCTTGCTCCCGATTGGGGCTGGCTCCGAAAGAGACCCGGATCGCCTGATCAACCAGATAGAACCTCAAAAACTCGAACTGGTTCGTCCTGGGGGCGGTGACCTGTCGGGCTCGGCGCAGCCATCGCCGCAAACCGGCCGGACGCTCGCTACCGGCCCCGACAATTCCCTGTTGCAGGAGCCGCCGCCCCAGTCGTTCGATGCGCCCGGCCAGGTCTTAGGCCTGGGGCGAGAGGAGTTGTCGTCCGGTGTGCCGGGACTGGCCGCCGCCGCGGGGCAGATCGCCCGTGGCGCAGGCGCTTCAGCGGGGGCATTGACGGATCCGACCAGCCCGGTAGTGAAGACTATGGCCTCCCCGGCGTCGGCCACTGCGTCTGCAACAACCGACGACAGTTGTATTCTCTTTCCTGAGTCTGATTATCTCCAGGCTCGCCAGCAAATCGAGCAGTTTGTCCCCTCGCTTGCCCGGGCTCGGTTACGCCGTCTCGACGCCGGCAGTTATTTGGTATTTCTTGACCCGTTGGCCTCTTCCGAGGCGGCCAAAGCGCGCCGTGATGATCTCGTGAGCGCAGGCGTCCTCAATGCTCAGGTCATCACAACCGGAGCATTGCGAGATGGCATTTCGCTGGGCTTGCTGCGCACCGTTGGTGAGGCGGAGCGCCGCTTGCGGGAAGTCAATGCGCTGGGGGTCGAGCAGGCGGCGATTGGGCCGTTAAGTGTTGCCACCTCCCGCTACCGGGTCGAAATGAGTGCTGACACCGTTGTGATCGAACAATCGGTAAGGCCTGCGGCGTTGGCCGCCGGCATCGCCCTGGAGCCGTGCTTCTGACTGAAGCGCCAGGTTATTCGCTGCGGATCTGGCGGCGGATTTTCTCGACCAGGCCGGTCGTCGAGCGCTGGTGTTCAAAGGGAATCGAGAACACCTTGCCGCCGCGCGCCCTGACCTGATCGCCGCCGACAATATCTGCGGTTGCCCAGTCGCCGCCTTTCACCAGAATGTCCGGCTGTGTCAGTTCAATCAGCTCGGCGGGCGTGTCCTGGTCAAACCAGGTCACGAGCGTGGTTGAGTCCAGAGCTGCTACGACGGCTAGGCGGTCGGCCAGTGCATTCAGGGGCCGCTCCGGGCCTTTGTTAAGCCGCCGTACCGAGTCATCAGTGTTCAGCGCGAGAATCAGACTGGTGCCCAGTGCTCTTGCCTGGGCCAGGTAAGTGACATGACCGCGATGCAGCAGGTCAAAAACGCCGTTGGTAAAAACGAGCGGGCGCTTGAGTGCTGGCAGATGACTGGCTAGTGCTTCAGGCGGGCAGATTTTGCCCTCAAACGAAGGCCTCGGCAGCGCCGGGACGTCATCTGACACAACGGTTCTCGCGAATCGCTTCAGGCGTTTTCAAGGCTTGTCTTCCGGTGGTTGGCTTGAATCGGGCGGGAGATTTTTCTCCCGGTGCGGCGCTAGTTTATCAAGGCCGGAGACCGGCCGCCTGAGTCCAAACCGGGCCAACCCGGTCACTGTCTATGTCAAACCTTCAAATCCAACGTATATTGCACCGATAGTCGCCAGAATTATCCGTATTGTTATAGACAGATCAGATCAGTATTGCCCAGGTGAAGCCGACGACCCATGAATGACCGTTCTCTGGAGAAGCCCCTCTCAATGACCATCGCGGCGGTTGAGCGCGACACGGGAATTTCAAAAGACACGCTGAGAGTCTGGGAACGCCGTTACGGCTTTCCCAGCCCGGAACGGGATCAATTCGGCGAACGGGTTTATTCACTGGAGCAGGTCGATAAACTCCGGCTGATTCGTCGCCTGCTGGATGTGGGCCACCGGCCCGGCCGCATCGTGCGTTATCCAGTGGCGCAACTGCATCAGCTTGCCGGCCATACCAGCCACACCGTTAATGCTCAGGCTGGCCCGGATCAGGGGCTTGAACGATTCCTTGATCTGGTCAGAACCAACCAGATAGCAATCTTGCATCAGCAATTGAGCCAGACATCGCTACGGCTTGGTGTCGAAAAGTTTGTCACTGAAGTGGCGGCACCGCTGACTGTGCTGGTCGGAGATGCCTGGGCTCGCGGTCAGCTGCGAATTTACGAAGAGCATTTGCTGACCGAATCAATCCGGGTCGTCATGCGCAATGCCATCAGCAGTATTCCGCGGCTGCAATCCGGGCGGCCACGGGTGTTGCTGACGACTTTCCCCAACGAGCCACATGGTGTTGGTCTACTGATGGTTGAAGCGCTCATGACGCTGGAAGGGTGTCGATGTTATTCGCTTGGCACCGAGACACCGGTGACAGAAATCCTCGCCGCGTCGGCTGGCTTGGAGGTCGATATTGTGGCGCTGTCGTTTACAGGAGCCCCCAATCCGACCTTGGTTTCAGAGGGGGTGAATCAGTTGCGTGCGGAGTTGCCTGAGCCGGTTCAACTATGGGTAGGCGGCCGCTGCCCCACATTGGCCCGGCGTCCGCCCAGTGATATTGAGCTGATCACTGATTTAACCGAGATCCGGCCAGCCCTGGCCCGCTGGCACCAGGATCACGACGCCTGAGTTCAGGGCTTGCCGGCTGGTTCAACAAACAGCGTGATAACGCCGGTGAAGCCGTAGATTCTCTCGCGGGCAATTTCACCGTTGGCGAAAAAACCCATGACAGGCACGTCGCCCAAATTGTGACGCAGAATTTCTGCCTCCGCGCCTTCGGTGCCAAAAAGAGCTTTTCCGCGCGCGACACAAGACACATAGTGAACGCCGAGAATACGCAATGATTCCGACTCCACTTCGTCGCGCAATTCAGTGCAGGCCCGTATCAAGTCGTTTCGCGCTGCCGCCCGGTCGCGGGTACAGAACAGCAGTCGGTTGCCGTTGGCGGGTTGGGCGGCAATAGCGAGCAGGCGGTTTTCAGGGTCGATGCCGACCAGGTTGCTGACCTGATAGTCGCCAAAGCCCAGTCGTCTGTCCTGGGTAGAGTCGGCCAGCCCGACCAGAAGACCATTGCGCAATCTCTCGGCTGGCAAGGCCCGCAGAAGTTCCTCGCCATTATGGGAATTGATTGACGATTTTTCGACGCCGAGGTCAGCCAGCAAGATATCAAGTGCAGGCTCTCCGTCCAGACCCAGCACAAACTGAGCCCGGCATTCGGTAATTTCATGCTCTCTGGCCAGCGGCGCGCAACCTTGTGTGACTCGTGACAATACCCGGACGTCATCGCTGAAACCCACCCCTGACATGCCGCCACTCAGGCGCCGGTTATTCGCAATTTGGTTAGCCGTTGCGTCGCCGGCAGCCGTCAGTCCGCCAAACAGGTAGCCAGTCTGGGTGCGCCGTGCCAGTTCTTCAACCAGCGGGCCAAGCTCCTGAGTGGTTGGATCGGCATGAACCAGTGCAGTATGAGCCAGGCTGGTTAGTGGCGAAGTGCCGTTGAAAATCTGCCAATTGGTCGGTGACAGGGGCAACACCATGGCGACAACCGCGCTTTGGCCAGATAGTTCGAATTGATTGGCGATAATGCCATCGGCAAAAGCCCCCACCCACTGAACAGTGGGCAGTTCGCTGGCGAGCGCGGCAGCAAGAGCCTCATAGGTGTCGGCCGCCTGTCCTGTGGCATAAATCAGGCCCAGGCAGCCGGCCGACAGATCAATCCCTTCGAGTTGGCTGACTAATTGCTGCGCCACGCTGTTCAGATCGTCGCCGGTCGAGTGCGCAAGCGCAAAGTTTTTTTGAGTCATGGCAGGCTGTCGGCAGTTAGCGGCTTATTTTTTGGACGGCCGTGCCGGAGACTTCTGTTTTCGCCCGGATGATTTCCCGGGCTTGTCGTCCGTTGAATTAAGCGCGGCACTGGCGACATGGGCAAATTGCTCTTGTAGCATCGCCCACCATTGTTGCGGGTCCATGCCCGATCCGGCAGGCGGGACGGCTGTGTCGGGAGCCGGGCCCGCGGCCCCGCCGGGCGGGCTCGTCGCTTCTTGTCCCGGTGCTGATTGATGATTGGTAAACGCCTGTGAAAAAGCCGCCATCAAGTCCATTGGATTCAGCGAGGTGCCTTCGGCGTCTGTTGATCCGGCGCCTCCGGAAAACGACTGGAAGGCGACTAGCGTCGCGCGCTGAACCTGTAATGCCTGTATGGACGATTGCAACATATTCTGATTCAGGGCGAGCCACTGGGCAACCGCATTAAGGTCTTTGAGGCGCTGGTCGATTTCTTCAAGATCCAGTGTGGGCGCCATGGGCTGAGTGCCGGCAAACCCCCAGGCCTTCTGCATTGATTCCATGACGTCGTGCAGATTGCCGGCGCCGGGAATCCCGAAGGGCGAATGAGACGGGTCTTTCGAGTCTTTGGCCATAGGGCATTATTGCATCGCTGAGGCGTTTGCGGCGGTTCATGTCCGCAACAGCGCTTCCGCCGGGTAAAGTGATACTCGTTCAGAGGAGAAATCATGTCAGATATCGAAAGCTTGCGCCGAATTCTCTCGCGTGCCAGAACCATCGCCGTTGTGGGCCTGTCGGCTGACTGGTACCGGCCCAGCTATTTCGCTTCCAAATACATGCAAGACCACGGCTACCGGATCATTCCGGTGAATCCCAAGTATGAAACCGTTCTTGGTGAGCCTTGTGTTGGCTCGGTACTCGATATCAAGGAGCCGGTCGATATTGTCGATATTTTTAGGCCGACCCAGCATGTCTTGCCGATCGCCGAGCAGGCTATTCAGATCGGTGCCGGTTGCGTCTGGCAGCAACTGGGTGTGCACAACACGGAAGCTGTTGAGAAAGTGCTTGCCGCCGGCATGGATTCAGTCGTCGATCGCTGCGTCAAAATTGAGCATGCGCGTTTATTTGGCGGGCTTAATTGGGTTGGTGTCGATACCAAGGTCATTTCTGCCAAGCGGCCTAGGATTCTGTAGTCAACTATCAATCTATCGGAGCAAGCGGCTATGGCCGATCGAGAATTCGGATTTGAAACCCTTTGTCTGCATGCCGGTCACGTGCCTGATGCAGCGACTGGCGCCCGTGCCGTGCCAATCTATCAGACCACCTCTTATGTCTTTGATTCTGCAGACCATGCGGCCAGTCTGTTTAATCTGCAGACGTTTGGCAATGTGTATTCGAGAATCTCCAATCCGACTACCGCGGTCTTCGAGGAGCGGGTCGCGGCCCTGGAAGGTGGGCGCGCTTCGCTCGCAGCGGCCAGCGGCATGGCGGCGGAAATGCTCGCCCTGTTGACGCTATTGCGCCACGGCGATCATCTTGTTGCGGCCAGCACGCTCTACGGCGGCACGTATTCCCAGTTTGCGGTGACGTTTGAGCAATTCGGCATTGAATGCACTTTTGTTGAACCTGATGAGCCGGAGAACTTCGCGGCGGCTATCAAGCCCAATACCCGCGCGATTTTTGCCGAAACAATCGCCAATCCACGCCTGAATGTGCTTGATATGCAGGCGGTTGCCGACATCGCGCATGCCCATGACCTGCCTTTGGTCATCGACAATACAATGGCATCCCCTTATTTATGCCGGCCGTTTGAGCATGGCGCAGACATTGTGGTTCACTCCGCTACCAAGTATCTCGGAGGTCATGGCACCACGATGGGCGGTGTGGTGGTGGAATCTGGCAAGTTTCCGTGGGACAACGGCAAGTTTCCCCAGATGACCGATCCCAGCAAGGGCTATCACGGCGTGCGCTTTTATGAGACTTTTGGTGATTTCGGTTTCACGATGAAAGCCCGTATGGAAACCATGCGTACGCTAGGACCAACCTTGTCCCCAATGAACGCCTGGTTGCTACTGCAAGGCATCGAAACCCTTCCCGTAAGAATGGACCGCCATGTTGAAAACGCCTTGGCGGTTGCAACTTACCTGGAAAACGATCCGCGGGTGGCATGGGTCAACTACCCGGGCCTGGCCAGCAGTCGCTACCATGAGCTGGCAAACCGATATATGCCACGCGGATGCGGCGGCATTCTGACGTTCGGCGTCCGTGCGCCAGGCGGGGGCTCGGACCCTGCGGCGCAGAGCAATCGACAGGCGGCACAGAAAGCTGGTGAGCGGTTTATCGAGGCCTGTACTTTCATGAGCCATCTGGCCAACATAGGAGACGCCCGGACTCTGGTGATTCATCCGGCTTCAACGACCCATCGACAGCTGTCAGAGGCGGAGCAGATCGCGGCTGGAGCCTCTCCTGACCTGATTCGTTTATCGGTTGGTCTGGAGTCTCTTGATGATCTTGTCTGGGACCTGGACCGTGCGCTGAATGCGGCAACTGTTGCCTGAGCGCTGCAATCTGACTCAGTTCGCGCGCGGATATGTGATTTTAATGGCATTTGCCCGGTGAGTTGCGCCTAAGCTAATAGGAGCGAACGCCGGCGCTCTCCGGCTGTAATCCTGTCATCATGCGCTTTCTATTGAACTTGCCACTTTATTTTCGTCCGCTGTGTATCAGCCTCTTTTGCCTGTTCCTGGCTTCCTGTGCATTGACGCAGTCTCAGTCGTTCTGGGCCAGTGACCGCGTTGCGGAACTCGATAAGGCACTCAGCACGAATGACTTCGAACGTGCTGACAGCCTGATTGCCAGCTACGACGGAACCCTTAGCAGCGAGGTCGCGCTCGACCTTGCTATCCGTGACGGCAACGTGGCAGCAGTCGACCGATACGCCGGACCGGCCGATGTCAATCTGCCCCTTGACGCTGATGGCGTAACGCCGCTCATCCGAGCCGTGCGGGTCGCACCGGGCAAGGATCGCGAGTTGATTGTTCGGCGCCTGCTGAAAGCTGGCGCCGACCCCCGCAAGACCGATAACTTTGGCCGTAACCCGATCAACTATGCCGGTTTTGGCGGGGATCCTGCGCTAGCCCGGTTCCTGGAAAGCGGTGGCAGCAGCTACTACAACAGTCAGGCCGGAGGGCAGGTTGAATGGTTGCCAGAGCTGGCCTGGCAGGCCAGCGGTCCTAAGCGCCCAAAAAGCCAACAATTACCCAAAACCCTGTTGAGCGGTTCTCCGCTCAAAATATTGAATACCGGCCGCCCCGACCTGTTGTTCGCCTCGGCCTGGATTCCAGCCATGACAAACGATTCGGCGGGTGCGGATCTGGGTCCGTTCGCGGGATTCCGCTTTCATGCCGACGGCACCGGTTCACTGATGCGTTTCTTTCCTGCAGCCAGCAAAATTGAGGCGCGTGACAAGTCGCATGTTGCCTGGGACTTTTACCGCGACCATCTGTATTTCACCGTGCTGACCAATGACTATGCCGCCTATTGCCGCAGCACTGAAGGGGCAGCGGGGCGGTTTGGCGTCAGTTGTACCAACTATTCGGCCGGTGGCGGCGATGTTGGCGAGATCCTGTCAAAAGGACTTTCGCCTGCGTCAGCCAAGGCATTGCTGAACAGCGCGTCTGAGCGAGCGCTGTTGCAACGGGTCGGGCGCACTACCTCGGTGCTGGATGCGGCGGCGGGGCAAGTCTGCAAACCGCGATTGGCCAGCAAGAAACTGCGCGGTGGCTTACCGGCGCGGGCAGCAAAGTCACGCACTTTCGGCGATTGGGTGGTGTTTGATCAGAACCGCTTCAAGACTTTTTCGTCCAAAGGTGCCTCTGTTTGCACCCAGCGGGCTGGGCGAATGGCCGCTTTACGGGCATGTAAAAAAGCGGGCGGCGGATGTCGCAGTGTTGGCGGTTGTACCGGCAAAACCGCGACCGCAGTCGCTTCGGTAGCCGGTCACAAATGGGCCTGGTTGTCCTGCCATCCAGACCCGGAAGCAGCAAAACGGCAGGCGTTGGCCAAGTGTCGCGAGAAGTCCGGCTGTGATTGCCAGATTATTTATGCAGACGCAGAGCGGCCTTCCGCAGCGCCCAGGTCTTGCCGCAGACGATCCTGACCGGTATCGAGTCCCCGCCACCACAGATCTATCATCAAATCGGCGAGTTGTTGCTCGTCAAGTTCGCCGTCTGGCTTCCACCAGGCGAAGGTGAAATTGACCATGCCAAGCAACGCCATGGTGGTTGCTGACCGAACTGATGGCTCAATGCGTCCCGGAAACGCCTTGTCGATCAACTGCGCGATCGTATTGACCACATCGCGTTCGAGTGAAGTAATGTGTTCTGATTGATCCGGACCCAGAAACTTGACGTCATTGAGCAGGCAGACATGATAATTATGCGAATGAGCGTATTCGGCCAGCAAGGCCCTGATCAGCGCGGCGAGCTGGTTGCGAGCGGCTTGAGCTGATGTTTCACCCGGCCTGGTCGCGGTGCCCTGATGCGAATGGGCCAGTGTTTGCAAGCGGCACATGTACTGGTCTAGTGCCTCAAAAAGAATGGATTCTTTGCTGTCAAAGTAGTGATATAGCGCGGCTTTCGATACTGAGCACGCCCTGGCCAGATCTGACATCGACGCGCTGGCATAACCGCGGCGCGCAAATTCCCGCGCTGCCTGATGCCGGATCGTCTGCCGCTGTTGATCGTGATTGTCTGCGCGAGGTCTGGCCATTAGCGTTCGTCGTAGTTGACAACCACCTTGTCGGTCACCGGGCTTGACTGGCAAGTCAATACAAAACCCTTGTCGATTTCCCATTGTTCGAGCGTGAAGTTACGTGCCATCGTGACTTCACCCTCAACGATCTTTGCGCGGCAGGTGCAACAGACACCGCCTTTGCAGGCATAAGGCAGGTTCGCGCCCTTGAGCAATCCGGCGTCAAGGATGGAAGTGCCTTCAAATGGCACCCGGATCACCCTTGATTTGCCATCCGAGATGATTGTGACTTCGCTGGCGGGCGCGTCAGCGCTGATGGTCGTAGCCGCCGGCGGCGCGCCAGAGGGGTTCGGGGTGCCGAACCGTTCAATGGAAATCGCCTGTGGGGCAACACCGGCGGCCAGCAAGGCCGCTTCGGCGGCATCCATCATCGGCCCGGGGCCGCAGATGAATGCATGATCGATCGAAGCAGCCGGGACCAGGTTGCTTAACAACGCCGCACATTTTTCCTGATTGAGCAGGCCGTTAAACAGCGGAACGTCCTGGGGCTCTTCTGCCAGAATATGAATCAATCGGAAGCGGTCCATGAATCGGTTCTTCAGGCCTTCGAGCGCTTCGATGAACATGATCGACTGTAAATCCCGGTTGCCATAGATCAGCGTGAACCGGCTTTGAGGTTCAACTTCAAGCGTTGTTGCGATCAACGAGAGCATCGGAGTAATGCCAGACCCCCCGGCAAATCCCGTGTAGTGCCGGGGGTTGGCCGGTGACAGCGGGGTGAAAAAGCGTCCGTCAGGCGTCATGACCTCAAGCGATTGGCCGGCGGCCAGCGTATCGTTGGCCCAGTTGGAAAAGCGGCCACCTGCAACCCGTTTGATGCCCACTCTGAGCAAGCCCTTGTTTTGATAGTCAGGGACTGCGGCGCAGATCGAGTAGGAGCGGCGAAGTTCCTCGTCGCCAACCATGGCTTTGAGGGTAAGAAACTGTCCCTGGACAAACCGGTATTGGTCCTTCAGCGAATCCGGCACGGCGAAGGTGACGGTGATAGCGTCTTTGGTTTCCGGGTTGACTGACAGAATGTCCAGCGAGTGAAATTGCGGGGTGGCCATAGTGCTCAGCGTTTAAAAAGGCTTGAAATAGTCGAAAGGCTCCGCGCAACTAAGACAGCGGTACAAAGCCTTGCAAGGTGTTGAGCCGAATTCGGACAGGGATTCGACCCGCGGACTGCTGCATCTTGGGCAGACGGGCTCTAGCTGGTCCGGCAATGGGTGAAACTGGATGGTCTTGCCGGATGGCCCACCGCATTGCCCGGGCGGGGCAATGCCGTAGGCACGCAACTTTTCATGGGTCCCGGGAAGCATCCAGTCAGTGCTCCAGGCGGGGCTCAGGGTAATCAATACCTGCGCATCGGCATGCCCGAGGGCTCGAAGCGCCGCGTTCACGTCATCGGCGATCGATTCGGTCGCCGGACAACCACTATAAGTAGGCGTTAACGTCACGACAATCGACTCGCCCGCCAGCTCAACGCTGCGCAAGATACCCAGATCGGCTAGTGTGACAACGGGAATCTCCGGGTCGGGTATCTGACCGATTGTCCGCGTGACTTCTGCCAGGCTGGCGCGTGCGGTTGTTCGACCCGGCAAGACCGTATCTACCATTGCGCACCCGGATGAGCACGGGCCACTGATTGCATTTCTGCGAGCAGATAGTCCAGGTGCTCGGTATGCTGGCCGGATTTGCCGGTAGACAGGAATCCGGACTTGTCCGGCTGGGCCAGTGTTGCTTCGTTTAGCGTCGTCGCGACCTGCTGCAACCATTGATCCTTTAACGAAGACGGTAACGGGATGATCCCGGCGGCCGCTGCCGACTGGTCAGTCTCATCGTCTTTGAAGTATTCGTTGGTATAGGGCCATAACAAGTTCAGGGCCGACTGGGCTCGCAGGTGAGATTCTTCAGTGCCGTCGCCAAAGCGAATAACCCACTGACGGGCATGGCGCAAGTGACCTTTGGCTTCCTTGATCGCTTTGGCTGCAATATTGACCAGTTGCGGGTCGGCGGATTCTGCCAGCCATTCCCAGACCAGGACCATGCGCTCAGAATGCAGGTAGTGGCGCATGATTGTGACCGCGTAGTCATCATGTTTTCCCTGGCCGTTCGGCAGCTCCGATAAGCTGTGATTCCGGAAAAACGGGCTGTCCCGAAAATAGGCGAGCGCATCTTCATCGCGTGCGTTGCCTTCCAGCTCGCCGGCATGGCTTAACAGCATCCGGGCCTGACCGAGTAAATCGAGCCCGATGTTGGCCATGGCCAAGTCCTCTTCGAGGACCGGTCCGTGACCGGCCCATTCCGAGGCTCGTTGCGCCAGAATCAGCGCATCATCACCCAGGCGTAAGACAGCATCAACATGCCAGAGGGGCGCGGAGCTTGATTCGGTGTGCGGGGGGGCAGTCTGGCCAGCCATTACATGTGGTCCACTTCTTTGGGTAACTTGTAAAACGTCGGGTGTCGATAAATCTTGTCATCGTTCGGGTCAAAATTGACATCGTTTTCTTCCGGCGCCGATGCGACGATCGCATTCGACGGGACGACCCAGAGGCTGACACCCTCGCTGCGCCGCGTGTAGACATCGCGAGCCAGTTGCAAAGCCATTGGTGCGTCGGTGGCATGCAGGCTGCCGCAGTGTTTATGTTCAAGGCCTTGCTTTGAGCGAACGAATACCTCCCAGAGCGGCCATTCTTTGGCAACTGGATCGGGCGTGGGCTGGTCGGACATGGGAAATCTCTCTTGAAGGGGGCGGTTCTGGGTTATCTGGCGCTGGCTGACTGGCTGCGTTCGGCTTGCTTGGCGGCATATGCCAGGGCGGCCTCCCGAACCCAGCGGCCGTTTTGGTGTTTGCTGCGCTGGGCGGCCATGCGTTCGCGATTGCACGGGCCGTCACCATTAATCACCTGCCAGAACTCATCCCAGTTAATGGCGCTGGTCTCGTAGTGACCAGTTGCTTCATTGAACTTGAGCGCATCATCGGGGACGGTCAGCCCAAGCAATTCGGCCTGGGGCACGGTTGCATCGATGAAACGCTGGCGCAACTCGTCATTGGACAGGCGCTTGATGCCCCAGGCCATTGATTGCCCTGAATTGGGCGAATCACTGTCATGGGGGCCGAACATCATCAGGGACGGCCACCACCAACGGTTCAGCGCATCCTGCGCCATGGCCTTCTGTTCGGGTGTTCCTTTGGCAAGCGCCAGCATCGATTCATAGCCCTGGCGCTGGTGAAACGACTCTTCTTTGCAAACCCGGATCATCGCGCGTGCATAAGGGCCGTAGGAGCAACGGCACAGCGGTACCTGATTCATGATCGCGGCGCCGTCTACCAGCCAGCCGATGCAGCCGACATCCGCCCAGCTAAGCGTGGGGTAATTAAAAATAGACGAATACTTGGCCTTGCCTGAGAGCAGGGCGGCTTCCATTTCCTCGCGAGAAACCCCGAGGGTCTCGGCAGCGGAGTACAAATACAGACCGTGCCCGCCTTCATCCTGCCCCTTCGCCAGCAAAATGGCTTTGCGGCGCAAACTGGGTGCCCTGCCGATGAAGTTTCCCTCCGGCAGCATGCCGACAATCTCCGAATGAGCATGCTGGGAGATCTGCCGAATCAGTGTTTTCCGGTAGGCCGCCGGCATCCAGTCCTGGGGTTCGATTTTCTCGTCAGCGGCAATGCGGGCATCAAACCGGGCCTGGGCTTCTGATTCATCAAGCGGGCCAGAGCCGGGCTCCGTCTGCTGCAAATCCATTGCTTGCGTATACATCGTCTCACTCCGTTGTTCAGGTCGATCTGAGAATCAGGCCGTGCCAGAAACAGCTCGCGCACGGCAAAACAACTCCGCAGCCATAGCGGGCGTTTAGCGGATATTATTAGATAACCGTCCGGTCGGTCAATGAATTGTCATGCTTCCTGGCCGGCTTTGCGACCAATAAGGTGTAACCGGCCCCCGCATTTTGTCCGTCATTTCAACGCTCGGCTGATATCGCTGTAAATCAGTCGAAACTCGACGCATTGTGAGCGGGCATTGCTCCTGGTTGGCAGCAGCGGCCTCCAAACGCCTGCCCGGGAGGCGGGGCGCTGCGCGTAGTCGGCCAATGTGGCCGGACGCGACAGTGTTGCGTGTCCCGCACGAGTGGATTGATATCCCTTTGCGATCAGGTTTGACACGCCCCCCAATGGCGAGTGATAATCCTCGGTTCCCTGGAGGGATGTCCGAGTGGTTAAAGGAGGCAGACTGTAAATCTGTTGGCTATGCCTACGTTGGTTCGAATCCAACTCCCTCCACCAGGGTAAATTCTTGTCTGAGCGAGGGTGATTTACGAGTAGGCCGGAGCAGAGTAGGCCAAAGTTAGGCCAAAGTTGGGCCAAAGTTGGGCCAAAGCGCAGTGCGGGTGTAGCTCAATGGTAGAGCAGAAGCCTTCCAAGCTTATGACGAGGGTTCGATTCCCTTCACCCGCTCCAGTTGGCCGGCGCCCGGTTTGTCAGGCATGAGCGGTAGCAAGTAGTAGTCAGATAGTAGTCAGATCAGTGGTACAGATTTAGCAGTAACTTCAGCGGTAATTTAGCGGTAATTTAGCGGTATAGGCAGTAATTATTCCGCCCATGTGGCTCAGTGGTAGAGCACTCCCTTGGTAAGGGAGAGGTCGCGCGTTCGATCCGCGCCATGGGCACCAAGTATTTAGTCACTAACCAGCAGCAGCACCCAGTATCCGGGAGTTCTCCAAATGGCAAAAGGAAAGTTCGA
>JBOEGY010000010.1:0-118127 GCA_050633665.1 Burkholderiaceae bacterium
TGCCAAAGTCATCGACTAAAGGCACAGCGAAGTCCGCGGGATTGGCTGATAAGCCAGTCCCGTCTCCTTTTTTAATAGTAGTCAAGCATACGAGCTTGCCACCGCAACTCGTCGTTCTTTGGAGTAGAGCAGCATGAATAATCAGAAAATCCGTATCCGCCTGAAGGCTTTCGACTATCGCCTCATCGACCAGTCCGCTCAGGAAATCGTTGATACCGCCAAGCGTACCGGCGCCGAAGTTCGTGGCCCGGTTCCGCTACCCACTCGTATCGAGCGCTTCGATGTCCTGAAGTCGCCGCACGTGAATAAAGCTGCTCGTGATCAGTTCGAAATTCGCACCCATCAGCGTCTGATGGATATTGTTGATCCGACTGACAAAACAATTGATGCACTAACCAAGCTGGACTTGCCGGCAGGCGTGGATGTCAAGATCTCGGTTCAGGGTGGTTAAACCCTGAGCTGCATAAAAAAAGCGGGCCAGTGGCCCGCTTTTTTTTACGCTTGTATCGAGCTTCTTAAGTGGTTTCGTTTAGTTTGAATCGTGAGATAAGCTCGAGCAGCTCGCTTGAGCGATCAACCATCTGGGTCGAGGTTGCTGCGACCTCCTCAACGAATGCAGTCGTCGATTGCATCGAATCGCCAATTTTAGAGATCATGGAATCGATTCCCTGAATACCGTCTACCTGAGTTGAGTTGGCCGCCGTGATCTGTTCCATGCTGCCGGTAACGCCAATCACTGACTCGATAATTTTCTCGAGGGTTTCGCCGGATTCATTGACCAGTTGAGTGCCAAGATCGACTTTATCGTAAGCGTTCTGTATCAGGCCTTTGATTTCGCTGGCGGCCTCAGCACTCCTTTGCGACAGGTTGCGTACTTCGGTTGCAACGACAGCAAATCCACGGCCTTGTTCTCCGGCCCGTGCGGCTTCGACTGCGGCATTCAAGGCCAGTACGTCAGTCTGAAAAGCGATGCTGTCGACCACGCCGATTATGTCTCCGATACGGCGGCTGGACTCGTTGATTTCGTTCATGGCAATTACGGTTCGCCGAATAACCTCATTGCCGGTATTAGCCAGTTCACGCGCGGCCACTGCCGACCGGCTTGCCTCCTGGGTGCTACCGGCAGTCGTGGAGACTGACTCTGTCAGTGCGCTCAGACTGCTTGAGGCTTTCATGATGTGCGCTGCCTGGTTTTCAGTCTGGGTGGCCAGGCTCTGGTTGCCAGACGAAATTTCGTGGGCCGAATTGGCAACCGCGCTGGAGGCAATCTTGGCCTGGAGAATTGTATCGTGCAGGGACTCTGAGAATTGATCAAACGAGCCTGCGATCTGAGAAATCTCGTCATGACCCGTGATGCCGATTCGACGAGTCAGATCGCCATCGCCTTGCGCAATATCGTTAACCCGGTCATTGATGTCATTGAGTCGCCGCGACAGTCTGGCAGGCAGAAAATAGGCAACGAAAACGCCAAATAAAGTACTGAGTGCGCCAATCACGGACAGATTGAAGATGACTCTTTCGCTGTTTTTGACGCTGGTCTCGACTTTGCCCGTAGTGGTTGCCAGGTAGTCATTGGTAATGCCGCGGACCAGCGTTTTGAACGTATCGAATTGCGATAGCGAATCTCCGCCGCTCAGGTCGATTGCCAGGAGGCGGGACATGCGTGAGTCCTTTGCGCGCAATTCGAATACCTTCCGGGTTGTCTCGGCCCATTGGACAAAGTCCGTCTGGGCGGTATCGAGTTTGGTCTGGTTCGCCTGATCGACACTAAAGCCGGCAAGTCGTTCCAGCCCGCTGCTCGCTTCTTCCAGGGCCGCATGATGCGTTTCCTGGAGTTTGGCGAAGTCCGGCGACTTGACCGACATCATCAAGGCCGAGCGCTCGGCCAGATAGGCCGAGTTCATCGCATTGGAGATGTCTGACAACGTGACAATGAACGGCATTGCTTTCTGGGCGAGCTCGGCCGTATTGGCCGAGAGCTCTTTCTGGCTCAACACCGTGTAGGTGGTACTGCCAATTGCACTGATCACCAGAACGAAAAGAGGAATGGCAAGCCAGGCTCGGACGGAGCGGATATTCGGGAGACTCATGAGTTACTCGGTTGGTTCAGTAAGAGGCGTACGCCGTGTTCGACTTACTGCATGCCGTCAATGTCAATGCCGATCGTGATCGCGCCGATAGCTTTGCCTCCGTCCATCACAGGGATCGAAACCTGCACCAGATAGGCTTGGGCGCTATCGTCGAATTCGACATCGCCAATGTGCACCGCGCCAGCGCCATCTTTGAATGAATCGGTGAACTTGGCTTCGTCGCCTTGCCAGAAATCTGAGGTCTTGGTGGTTGAGGCAACCAGTGCCCCTTGGTTGTCCATCGCAAACGACTCTTGAACGTAGCCTGAGATTTCTTCCAGCCGAGCCAGTTCTTCGACCGCCGGGTTATCCAGATAAGGCAGCATGAAGTTGCCAAGTCCGGAAGTGGCTCTCCAGGAGTCATCAAGCTTTTTGATTTCATTTAAAGAAATGTTCTTCTCGTTTTGTTTCTTGATGGCTTCAATCAGGATCGGGTTGGTTGCCCAGGTGTCTTGCAACATCTTGATTTCCTGATGGATAGACGCAGGCAATTCGTTCGCTTGAACGGGCGAAAACAAAGAGCCGGCAACCGAGCCCAAAGTAAACAAGGTGGCGGCGAGAAAGGATTTGCTAAGCATGACCAGAACTCCAAATGACTGTATCGAATACGCGGCGCATTCGCCGCGAAGCCTGCCGCAACATAAAGGTGTGCGACGTTCAGTAATGGTGTTCTTTCGGGGGAGGGCTTGATGCCGCGATAAGCATCGGTATTCAGCCGAATTCAAGCGGTAAGCCAATCAAACTGGCCGAAAAATCTTCAAAATGGTCTTCGCAGTGTGATCTCATCCCTTCTTCTGGTTACGGTCCATCAACGCTTTAAATAAGGACAGGCCGGCTGGGCAGGTCTACTCAGTCAGCGATGAAATGAGTCGCTCTGCCTGGATTCGTAGTGCTGCGGCGCTGAGAATGCCAAAGTGGGCATCTACCCGGTGTCCGTGCCTGTCGTAGAAAATCGTTGTCGGCAAGCCTTGAGATCCAACCGCGGGGCCGAACTGACTTTGAGTGTCTAGCCAGACATGCTCCAGCTTTAATCCTTCTTCAGACAGGAATTTTGAAATTTGAGCGGGTGTTTCCCCCTGGTTCAGAAAAACCAGTGTTATATCCGGATAGCGCTTCTGGGCTGCTGCTAATACCGGCATTTCTATCCGGCATGGCCCGCACCAGGTGGCCCACAGATTGACAATCGCCGGCTTTGAGCGAATGACCTCATTAAGCGGTTGGCTCTTGCCGGACTCGAGATTGACCACAGCAATTTCCGGAACCTGGCGCTCGTCAGAGGCGTTTGCAGACCACCAGAGTGCGCCGTGCGCCAATACCCAGAAGCCGATACCGGATAGTGCTCCGTATAAGGTCGCGCGACACGCCCCAGGTCGGCGGCGCGATTGCCAACCCAGCCATACTAGACCTGCTGCCAGCCCGGCGAACCATGACCAACCGCCGTCGCGGATGTCAATTATCGACCAAGGGTTCTCATAGTAAGCGAGCCAGTTAAGCCCCAGATGGCCAATACGCGCAGCGACAAGAGCAAGTGTGACTGCCTGCCATATGACCCGTTCAGCAGATGCTTTCGTTTCAGCGACGGCAAAGTGGCGCCCTGAATAGACGGCAATCCAGATCGCCAACAGCAAGATTATTGGACCAGTCGGCAAGGCAAGTGGTCCGAGAGAAACGGAAAGCACTGATAATCTCAGGTTTGGTGGCTATCGATCAAAATATTTGGTTTGGCCAGAACTCGGAGCGACTTGGGGTCGTTAATTGAGATCTGGCCTCCGCTGACCAAGACGCCATAAGGCTTTAAGGTATTAAACGCACGCGACAGGTTTTCCGGTGTCATGCCCAGCAATGAGGCAAGAGTGCGTTTGTCATAAGGTAGTTGAATCACAGGAGAATTGTCTTGCTCTTGCTGGAAATGCAGAAGGCGATTGGCAAGGCGCTCGACGGCGGTACGTAACTTCAGGTTCTTATGTTCCTTGATGACCTGCCGGTACGAGCCGGCCAGGTCATGGACAATTGCCCGTGCGAACGCGGCATCTTCCTGAAAGGCCTGCCGAACTGCGCCGGATGGGAGCATCAGCACGCGCGAGGGCGAGCTGGTTCTTGCTGACATCAGGTAAACCGCGTCACGCAGGACGGCTGCCAGGATGAAAGCATTAACAGGCTCTACGATCGCGGTGATGCACTCTCGACCATTGGCGCAAGCGAACATTTCCACCCGGCCCTCAACAACCACATATAAGAAATCAGCCGGATCTCCCTCTGTGATTAGCTGCAGTTGTGGCGGAAACACCTGAAAGTAGGCAGCTTCCATCATTTTGTTGAAACAGGCGCCGTTCATGCTTTCAAACAATTTCAGAGCCCGAATTTTTGGCAGGTCTGCTTCTCTCATCGTTACTCAGGCCGAGCCTTAAATTGACATTTATCAAGTGACTAGTTGCGAAACTTAGCACTGAGTCCGCCTGACTGCAAGCGATGCTGCTGATCATTCTCAAGGCCCGATGGGCAAACTTGAGTGTTGCGCCTTGTTTTTGCGGTTGCCGCTGGTCGTCTTGATCGGCGTCAAATTCCCGGTTGCCAAGGGGCCGAATCTACTCCTGTTGACGCAGCAATCCGCGTCTTTAAGCCATTCAACAGGAGGGAATGGATTCATGAGTACCACCCCGGCAGTTAGCTCGAGCCAACAAAGGCAGGTGTTGGGCATGAGCACATTGGCGTTCACCGTATGTTTCGCCGTGTGGACGATATTTTCGATAATCGGCGTCAAGATCAAACAAGACCTTGGACTGAGTGATACGCAGTTTGGTCTGTTGGTCGGTACGCCCATCCTCACCGGTTCGCTATCGCGGATATTTCTCGGAATCTGGACCGATCAATACGGTGGTCGTATCGTCTTTACGTTGACGATGCTCGCCGCCGCAGCCGCGACATTCGCTCTGTCCCACGCGACTAGTTATCAAATGATGCTGGTAGCGGCACTCGGCGTTGGTCTTGCCGGCGGTTCGTTTGCGGTCGGGATTGCCTATGTGTCCAAGTGGTACCCGACGGAAAAGCAGGGCACAGCTCTTGGGATATTCGGCGTCGGTAACGTGGGTGCTGCGGTCACAAAATTCACCGCGCCATTTGTCATGGTGGCGTTTGGCTGGACGATGGTTGCCCAGGTATGGGCGGTCGCGTTGGTTGTGACTGCATTGCTTTTCTGGTTTACCACCGAAGACGACCCGGCTCTCAAAGCAAGGAGAGCTTCGGGCCAGAGGGCTCGCGGTGCCTTGTTGCAGCTTGAGCCCCTGAAAAACCTTCAGGTCTGGCGGTTCGCTATTTACTATTTCTTTGTCTTTGGCGGTTTCGTAGCGCTGGCCCTGTGGTTACCGCGCTACCTGACCGGCGTGTACGACCTTGATATCAAGAGCGCTGGCATGATCGCCGCCCTCTATTCAATACCAGCGTCAATCTTCCGTGCTTACGGCGGCGCGTTATCGGACAAGTACGGTGCCCGAACCATCATGTACTGGACGTTTGGCGTGTCGACGTTGATGACCTTCATGTTGTCGTATCCGAATACCGATTATGTCATTCAAGGGATTAATGGCCCGATCACGTTCTCAACAAGCATGAGTCTGGTGCCATTCGTGGTGGCTATCTTTGTCCTGGGTTTCTTCATGTCACTGGGTAAAGCAGCTGTTTACAAGCATATCCCCGTTTATTACCCAGATCACGTGGGGTCAGTCGGTGGCCTCGTAGGCATGATCGGTGGTCTGGGCGGCTTCGTCCTTCCGCTGACTTTCGGTGTGTTGCTGGACGTTACCGGCGTCTGGACCAGCAGCTTCATGCTGATGTTCCTGATTGTTGGCGTGTCGATGCTCTGGATGCATTTCTCGATTCGACGTATGGAGCATGCATCGATGTCCGAGGGATTCGATAAGCTGCCTGAATTGCCCGAGATGGCACCTATTCACCAGAGGACTCACAAGGAAGCAATGGGCGCCAAGGTGATAGAAGATTGGCGCCCTGATGATGATCAGTTCTGGGCTAATGAGGGTCGCGCGATCGCCCGCCGGAATCTGTGGATTTCAATCCCGGCACTTCTGCTTGCCTTCTCGGTATGGATGGTCTGGAGCGTGGTCGTCGCCAAATTGCCTGCAATCGGCTTTACCTACTCCACTGATCAGTTATTCTGGCTCGCCGCATTGCCTGGCCTGTCGGGCGCGACCCTGCGGATCTTCTATTCGTTCATGGTGCCGATCTTCGGCGGACGGCTCTGGACAACGTTGACGACTGCCTCGTTGCTTGTGCCGGCGTTCGGCATTGGGTATGCGGTGCAAGATCCCAGTACGCCATATCTGATCTTCCTAGTTCTTGCCTTGCTATGTGGACTGGGTGGTGGGAACTTTGCCTCGTCCATGTCGAATATTTCCTTCTTTTTCCCGAAGAAGGAAAAAGGTAACGCACTCGCCCTGAACGCCGGTCTCGGCAATCTAGGGGTCAGCGTCATGCAGTTTCTCGTGCCGCTGGTGATTACTGCCGGTGTTTTCGGTGCGCTGGGCGGAGAGCCCATCACGGTCAAAGGTGGCTCCGAATTGTGGGTGCAGAACGCCGGTTTTGTCTGGGTGCCTTTCTTGATTGTTGCCACGGTAGCAGCCTGGTTTGGCATGAATGATATTGCGTCAGCGAAGGCCTCTTTTTCAGAGCAATCGGTGATCTTCAGCCGTAAACACAACTGGATTATGTGCATCTTGTATACCGGCACATTCGGATCCTTCATTGGCTATGCCGCGGGCTTTCCGTTGCTCGCGAAGACTCAGTTTCCGGAAGTCAATTCACTCCCGTTCATCTTTCTGGGGCCGTTGGTCGGGGCGCTGTCTCGAGCAGCAACCGGCTGGGTCTCCGATAAGTGGGGCGGAGCACGAGTCACTTTCTGGACTTTCTTGTCGATGATTGTTGCTGTGTTCGGCGTGTTGTTCTTCATTAGCATCAAAGATCAAACCGGCGCATTCTGGGGTTTCTTCGCGATGTTCCTTGTGCTGTTCTTCGCAACCGGTGTGGGTAACGCCTCTACGTTTCAGATGATCCCGGTAATCATGCGCAAGGAGATCGACCGCCTCATGCCTGAGTTGCCCGGCGGGGAACGGGTTCGTCAGGCCGAGAAGGAGTCGGCAGCGATTATCGGATTCACTTCGGCTGTTGCGGCCTACGGCGCGTTCTTTATTCCCAAGTCATACGGCAGCTCTATAGCAGCGACCGGCGGGCCCGAAATGGCGCTGTGGGGTTTCCTGATCTTCTATGTCATCTGCGCAGCGCTGACCTGGTTCTTCTATTCGCGGCGAGTCGGTCTTTTGTATGACACCGAACACCAGTCGCACCTCGATCAGCAAGCGCAATCCGCTGCTTGATCTGCCTACCAACTGATTCGTTTTGGAGTACTCATGAGTCACTTTCTTGATCGACTGACACACTTCAGGCAGCCCCGGGAAAAATTTTCGGGTGGCCATGGTCAAACTACTGGTGAAGACCGGACCTGGGAGGATGCTTATCGCAACCGCTGGGCTCACGACAAAATCGTCAGGAGCACCCACGGCGTCAATTGCACGGGTTCCTGTTCATGGAAGATCTACGTCAAAGGGGGGATCGTCACCTGGGAGACTCAGCAAACTGACTACCCGCGTACCCGCTGGGATATACCCAACCATGAGCCGCGGGGATGTGCTCGCGGGGCAAGCTACTCCTGGTATCTCTACAGCGCGAACCGGGTCAAGTATCCGATGATCCGGGGTCGTTTGCTTAAGCGGTGGCGGGCGGCTCTGACTGTTTGCAAAACCCCGGTTGATGCCTGGGCCACAATCGTGGAGGACGAAGAGGCGCGCCGCGACTATCAAAAAGTTCGCGGTATGGGCGGATTTGTTCGAAGTACATGGGCCGAAGTGAATCAACTCATTGCTGCGGCCAATGTCTATACGGTTAAAACGCATGGCCCTGACCGGGTTATCGGCTTCAGTCCGATTCCCGCGATGAGCATGGTCAGCTATGCGGCTGGTTCACGCTACCTGAGTCTGATGGGTGGTGTTTGCATGAGTTTCTACGACTGGTATTGCGACCTTCCGCCGGCAAGTCCGCAGGTCTGGGGAGAGCAAACAGACGTTCCGGAGTCGGCCGACTGGTACAACAGCACTTACTTGATAGCCTGGGGATCAAACGTGCCCCAGACTCGCACGCCGGACGCTCATTTCTTTACCGAAGTCCGCTACAAAGGCGCAAAGACCGTTGCTGTAACGCCTGACTACAGTGAAGTGGCCAAGCTCTCGGACATTTGGATGCACCCCAAGCAGGGGACCGACGCGGCTATTGCCATGGCGATGGGGCATGTCGCGTTGAATGAGTTCTATTTCAAGCAGCGCAGTGCTTATTTCGACAATTATGCCCGCCGCTTTACTGACTTACCGATGCTGGTTATGTTGAAAGAGTATGAGCTGGCTGACGGATCCAAGACTCTTGTGCCTGATCGCTACCTGAGAGCGAGCGATTTCAATGGCAAACTCGGTCAGAACAACAATGCTGAATGGAAGACTGTTGCATTCGATCAGACTGGTCGTGCCGTATTGCCAAATGGCTCAATAGGATTCCGCTGGGGCGCCGAAGACCGTAAAGATGCCGGGCAATGGAATCTTGAGAGCAAGGAGGCGCGCCATGCGGGCGAGGTGACCCTCAAGCTATCCGTATTGGAAGATGGTGAACAGGCCCACGAAGTCGTCGATGTGGCGCTGCCATATTTTGGCGGCGTGACCACACCGCATTTTGACGCAAACGAGCAGCAAGGCGATGTCAATGCCGTGAAAGTGCCGGCTGTCAAACTGCGTCTTGGGCGCGAAGGCGAGCATCGCGAGGCGTTTGTTGCCACTGTGTTTGACTTGCAGGCCTCGCAGTACGGCATTGACCGGGGTTTGGGTTCTGGTGCCAAGAGCTACGATGACGATGCGCCTTACACCCCGGCCTGGGCTGAATCAATTACGGGAGTCTCTCGCGATCAGATCATTACTGTCGCCCGGGAGTTCGCAGAAAACGCCGACAAGACCGAGGGAAAATCTATGGTCATTATCGGCGCTGCGATGAATCACTGGTATCACGCAGACATGAACTACCGCGGCGTGATTAACTTGTTGATGATGTGCGGTTGCATTGGCAAGAGCGGCGGCGGCTGGGCTCACTATGTTGGCCAGGAGAAACTGCGTCCCCAGACTGGCTGGACGGCGTTGGCGTTTGCACTGGACTGGATACGCCCGCCGCGTCAGCAAAACAGTACGAGCTTTTTCTATGCCCATACGGATCAGTGGCGTTATGAAAAATTAGGGCTCGAGGAAATTGTTTCGCCGCTCGCTGACAAGGAGAAATTCAGCGGCAGCATGATCGACTACAACGTCCGCGCGGAGCGAATGGGTTGGTTGCCAAGCGCGCCACAGCTTAAGACAAATCCTTTGCAGGTTATTCGCGATGCGAAAGCCTCCGGGCTTGAGCCAAAAGACTATGTCGTCAACGCGCTTAAAGACGGCACGCTCAAGATGAGCTGCGAAGATCCGGATGCACCGCAGAACTGGCCGCGCAATCTCTTCGTCTGGCGTTCTAATCTGTTGGGTTCCAGTGGCAAAGGGCACGAGTACTTTTGTAAGCACTTGCTGGGCACAGAGAATGGTGTTCAGGGTAAAGATCTTGGTGCTGATGATGCGAAACCCGCCGAGGTTGTCTGGCATGACAAAGCGCCCGAAGGGAAGCTCGACTTGCTGGTTACCCTTGACTTTCGAATGAGCACGACTTGTCTTTACAGTGACATTGTTTTGCCTACCGCGAGTTGGTACGAGAAAAACGATCTCAATACCAGTGACATGCATCCGTTTATCCATCCGTTGTCCGCCGCGATCGATCCGGTTTGGCAGGCGCGTAGCGACTGGGAGATCTACAAGGGTTTTGCCAAGGCATTCAGCGAAGTTTGTGTCGGGCATCTTGGTAAAGAGCAGGAAGTCGTGTTGAGTCCGTTGATGCACGACACCCCTGGCGAATTGGCGCAGCCGCTTGATGTGAAGGAGTGGCGCAAAGGTGAGTGCGATCTGGTGCCGGGTAAAACCGCCCCTCAGATCGCGATCGTTGAACGTGACTACCCCAATCTGTACAAGAACTTCACGGCACTGGGGCCATTGATGAACAAGCTTGGCAATGGTGGCAAGGGAATTGGCTGGAAAACCGAGACGGAGGTAGAGCAGCTCGGGCAGCTCAACGGAGTCAATGAAGATGTCGGTGTTTCGCAGGGGATGCCGAAGATCGAAACAGACATTGATGCCTGCGAGGTCATTCTGCAGTTGGCTCCCGAAACCAACGGGCATGTGGCGGTCAAGGCCTGGGACGCACTGGGCAAGGCAACCGGGCTCGACCACAAACACCTGGCGTTGCATCGTGAAGACGAAAAAATTCGTTATCGCGATGTTCAGGCTCAACCACGAAAAATTATCAGCAGTCCGACTTGGAGCGGAATCGAGAGCGAGACAGTCAGCTATACCGCTGGCTATACAAATGTCCATGAGCTGATTCCGTGGCGGACAATGACGGGACGGCAACAGTTCTATCAAGACCATCCCTGGATGATTGCCTTCGGTGAGGCGATGACCAGCTACCGACCTCCGGTTGATTTGAAAGCCACGGCGGAAATTCATAATCAACGTGGCAACGGCAATCCGGAAGTTCTGCTTAATTTCATAACGCCGCATCAGAAGTGGGGTATTCATTCGACGTACAGCGACAACCTGATGATGTTGACTCTGAATCGCGGCGGTCCGGTGATCTGGCTTAGTGAGGAAGATGCGGCCAAGGCTGGTGTTGTGGATAACGACTGGGTGGAGTTGTTTAACGTCAACGGGGCGATTGCGGCGCGGGCAGTTGTGAGTCAGAGGGTCAATCCGGGCATGGTGATGATGTATCACGCTCAGGAAAAGATTATCAACACACCGGGCGCTGAAATTACCGGCGTGCGCGGCGGAATACATAACTCGGTTACCCGAATAGTCCTCAAGCCAACCCACATGATCGGTGGTTACGCTCAATTGAGCTATGGCTTTAACTACTACGGCACGATCGGCACAAACCGGGATGAGTTTGTGGTTGTTAGAAAAATGAGAAAAGTCGATTGGCTTGATACGCCGCGCGACGATCATCTGGCCCCTGTCTATCAGGGACAAGGAGAAAACCCATGAAGGTACGTGCTCAAATCGGAATGGTCTTAAATCTGGATAAGTGCATTGGTTGCCATACTTGTAGCGTGACTTGCAAAAACGTCTGGACCAGTCGGCCTGGTGTCGAATACGCGTGGTTCAATAATGTCGAAACCAAGCCTGGAATCGGATACCCCAAGGAGTGGGAGAACCAGGACAAATGGAATGGCGGCTGGACGCGGCTGGCCAATGGTGCGATCGAACCGCGCCAGGGCGGCAAGTGGAAGCTGCTGATGCGGATTTTTGCGAATCCCAATCTCCCGCAGATCGACGACTACTACGAACCCTACACATTCGACTACGAACACTTGCATAGTGCGCCTGAGATGAAGGCTGCACCTACGGCAAGGCCGCGTTCACTGATTACCGGTCAGCGAATGGAGAAGATCGAATGGGGCCCCAACTGGGAGGAAATCCTCGGTGGCGAATTTTCCAAGCGTAGCAAGGACTCGAATTTCGAGGAGATTCAGAAAGATATCTATGGGCAATTCGAAAACACCTTCATGATGTATCTGCCCAGACTCTGTGAGCATTGTCTGAATCCAACATGTGTCGCTTCTTGCCCGAGCGGAAGCATCTACAAGCGCGAGGAAGACGGCATAGTCTTGATCGATCAAGATAAGTGTCGTGGTTGGCGTATGTGTGTCAGCGGCTGCCCGTACAAAAAGATCTACTACAACTGGAAGAGCGGCAAGGCTGAGAAGTGCATTTTTTGTTATCCGCGCATCGAGGCTGGGGAGCCGACCGTATGCTCTGAGACCTGTGTCGGTCGAATTCGATATCTCGGCGTCCTGCTCTATGATGCCGATCGCATTGAAGCGGCTGCTTCGGTCGCAAACGATCAAGACCTCTACCAGGCTCAGCTAGATGTTTTTCTGGATCCCAATGATCCGGAAGTCATCAAGCAGGCACGCCTCGACGGTGTTCCCGAAGCCTGGTTGGAAGCAGCCACTGAGAGCCCGGTTTATAAGATGGCGGTCGACTGGAAAGTTGCACTGCCGCTTCACCCCGAATATCGCACGCTGCCGATGGTCTGGTATGTGCCGCCATTGTCTCCGATAACCGGCGCCGCGAATGCCGGCCATATCAATACCAACGGCGAAATTCCCGATGTTCAGCAACTACGAATTCCCGTTAAGTATCTGGCGAATTTGCTTACAGCCGGTGATACCCGGCCTGTTGTTTCTGCTTTGGAGCGTTTGCTGGCTATGAGGGCGTTTCAAAGGTCGAAGCATGTTGATGGCGAGACCAATCTGAAGACACTCGAGCAAGTTGGTCTTGGCCTGAGCGAGGTTGAGGATATGTATCGCACGATGGCTATCGCAAATTACGAAGACCGGTTCGTTATTCCTACAACACATCGCGAATATGCCGAGAACGCATTCAATGTACGTGGGGGCTGCGGCTTCAGCTTTGGCAATGGATGCTCTGAGGGGACTACCGATACAAGCCTCTTCGGCAGTGAGAAGAAGAGAACGATTCCAATTAAGGCGGAGCTTTGAACCATGAGACTATTTCAAGCTAAAGCGCGGCCAATGGCCAGAACGTTAAGAGTATTGGCTCATTTATTGAGCTATCCCGATCACCAGCTACGGCACCATCTTGAAGAGTTTGGTCCGGAGCTTTTGAATGAAGGGGCGCTAAGTGATTCCCGGTTGGCAGAAATCAATGCTCTGATCGACAGGCTCTGTGGGTCCAGCCCGATGCGGGTTGAAAGCGAGTATGTAGAGCTATTCGATCGAGGCCGTGGCACGGCCTTGCATCTATTTGAGCATGTCCACGGTGACTCTCGCGACCGTGGCCCGGCAATGGTTGACTTGCTGCAAACCTACGAGCAGGCGGACCTGTATCTGGAGGAAGGTGAGCTGCCGGATTACTTGCCCGTTGTATTGCAGTACGCCTCAACCCAGCCCTGTGAGCAGGCCATGGCGTTTCTGGGTGAAATCGCGCATATTCTGCGCGTAATTTTCAGCGCATTGCTCAAACGCGAAAGTGCCTACGCTTGTGTGCTTGCCGCATTGTTAGATCTGGCGGGGGAGTCGGCACAAGCAGTGCCAGTTGCTGAAGAGCCGGACCTGGACGAAGAGTGGCAGGAGCCAGTGGCGTTTGACGGCTGTTCTACTCAGGGGCAATCCAATCCGGATCAGGTTCAGCCGATCAAGATCTTAAGACGCCCGACCGCCGGTGCAGAAAATACTGGAGCGTTGCGATGAATATCCTCAACACATTTTTTTTCGAGGTTTATCCTTACATTTGTCTGGCTGTCTTCTTCATGGGCAGTCTCGCCCGTTTTGATCGTGACCAATACACTTGGAAGAGTGACTCGTCCCAGCTGCTGCGCTCGGGTCAATTGAGGTGGGGTAGTAATCTCTTTCATATTGGCGTCTTGTTCCTATTCTTTGGCCATTTCGTTGGTCTGCTGACTCCGCACGCAATCTACGAGCATTTCATATCGCCGCAGGCCAAGCAGTTGATGGCTGTTTATTCTGGGGGAACTGCCGGTGTGATCTGCTTTATTGGTCTGTCGCTGCTGCTGCACCGCCGGTTGTTTGATCCGCGTATCCGGCTAACGAGTCATCGGACTGATCTGGCCATTCTGATCATCCTGTGGGTTCAATTGACGATCGGCCTGATCACGTTGCCGTTTTCACTGGCTCACAGCGATGGTGCAGTCATGCTTTCTCTTAGCGACTGGGCACAGCGGCTCGTGACGTTCCGGCCAGACGCCAACGGGCTGGTTGGACTCGCATGGCCTTACAAGGCTCATCTGGTGCTGGGCATGACGATATTCCTCTTGTTCCCATTCAGCCGTCTTGTTCATGTCTGGAGCGGATTCGGCCTGCTTGCTTACCTGTGCCGCCCGTATCAAGTCGTTCGGTCCCGCCGATTGAACCTGCCGGCAAGGAGTGAGCGATGAACCTGCTAGCTGATTTTCCCGCGGTTAACGGGGTGCAACTCAAATCGTCTGATGAAGTCCTCGACGAGCAGACACTGCGGCAACGCGTCTGTACGGAGTTATTGCGCCAGGCCGCAATTTCTTCGGGTTTGCTGGATTCGACTGATCCGCAGCCTGTTGCCGGCGCTACCTCTGCAGCCGCCAATGATGCAATCGAGCGCCTGCTTGCCACTCAAGTTGTGGCGGAGGCCCCGGATAAGCCGACTTGCGAACGCTACTATCTTGCGAACCAGGCCCGCTTTGCTATTGGCGAGCGAGTTCAGGCCAGGCATGTCTTGTTCGCTGTTACTCCTGGTGTGGACGTTGCTGCATTGCGTCAGCGAGCAGAGGCCTGTCTGGTTGAGCTGCGCTGTGAGAAGCCGGGGTCTGATGCCAAGTTCCCGCAAGCTGCAGCAAGCTTGTCGAATTGCCCGAGTGGCGAAGCGGGCGGCTCATTAGGCTGGCTGACTGAATCAGACTGTGCGCCGGAGTTTGCACGCGAGTTGTTCGGAAAATCTGAAATCGGCGTCCTGCCAACGTTGGTTCATAGTCGCTTCGGGCTACACGTTGTAGAGGTGCTCGCGCGCGAGCCCGGGATGGTTCCGGCGTTTGAGACTGTCGGTCAGGCGGTGGCCGGAACACTTGAGCGCCAGGCCTTTGCGACCGGTTTGCGCCGCTACTTGCAAGAACTGGCACGAAGCGCGGTAATACGGGGGGTTGATTTTGACCAAACACCCTGAGCCAGCCGACCTGCTCGCTCACAACGTAGCCTGGGCAACAGGTCGGCGCCGCGAGGATCCAGAGTACTTCAATCGGCTTGCGGCGTTACAGGAGCCGGATTTTTTGTGGATTGGTTGCTCCGACAGTCGTGTGCCGGCGAATGTGATCACTGGCCTGGAGCCAGGCGAGGTTTTTGTGCATCGTAATGTCGCCAACCTCGTTCATCGGGCGGATCTGAATTTACTGTCAGTGCTTGAGTTTGCGGTTGAGACGCTGAGTGTCAAACACATTATTGTGTGCGGCCACCATGGCTGCGGTGGGGTGAGGGCTGCAATGGACGGTCATCGCCACGGAATTATTGATCACTGGCTACAACCGATTCGCGACACAGCGGATGCTGCTCAAGCGGATCTCGCTGCCGAAACAACCGAGCAAAACCGCCTGGACAGGCTCTGCGAGCTCAATGTTGATTCCCAGGTAGACAGTCTGGCCCGAACACCGATCATTCAATCGGCCTGGCGGCGCGGTAAGGACGTCAGCATTCATGGCTGGATTTACAGCTTGCGCGACGGCTTATTGAAAGATCTGCGGTGTGGTGTTGTCCATTCAGCCGGCAATCCGGGGCAATCCAAACGGTGAATGAGTTATATCCGTCAATCAAGGCCGCTCATTTAGGGTTTGTGACTTGCAGTGCCATCCTGTTTGCAGTCAGGGGAGGGGCGGTAATGGCGAACTGCCGTTGGCCGATGAAAAAACCCTGGCGAATGCTCAGTTACATAGTTGATACCGGCTTGCTCGCAACCGGGCTGGTGTTAGCGGCCACGCTTGCAATTGACCCGATCGACAGTTCCTGGTTTCGAGTCAAGCTACTTCTTATTCCAGCCTATATCGTCCTGGGGTCTTATGCTTTGAAGCGTGCTACGACCTTCGAGGGGAGGCTACGCGCCTATATTGGTGCCGTCTGCCTGCTGTTGTTTATTGTGTCGGTCGCTCTGGCCCACCACCCGTTGGGCGTATTGCATTCAGTGTTACGCTAATTCGAGCGTTTTGTCGGTATCTCGCAGTCCCTTCCAGGACGGCTCCGGCCGGCGGCCGGCATTTACAGGCTGTTTGGCCAGAAAACAGAGTCTCGCCACACACTTTTCCTCGCTTAAGTGCTTGCACGGCAGAGACAAAGCCCGTTATACTTGCCGGCTTCGCTCGAAAAGCGAAGAGGACGTATGAGCAACACAAAGCAAAAAGCAACACATAGCAAAAAGCAACACACCTAGCAGAACATCTAGCGGCCCAGCCAATCGAAGCTGGAATCGACCGCACCAAATTGTGGCAAAAGGGCAAGAAGCCAGCGCCTGATTGCTGCCAATATCGGAGTTTCAACATGAGCCAAGCCAATGGCCAAGGCGCTTTGAGCGCTGAGGAAAATGGTAGGTTAGGTCTGGTCGGCCGCAAGGTCGGCATGATGCGCATCTTCACCGAAGAGGGCGAGTCAATTCCAGTCACAGTGCTGGATATGTCAGACAACCGTATTACCCAGATCAAAACCCCGTCAAATGACGGCTACTCAGCCGTTCAGGTCGCCTATGGCGAGCGGCGGGCCAATCGCGTCACCAAGCAGATGGCCGGGCATTACGCGAAAGCCGGCGTTGTCGCCGGCGCTGCACTGCGTGAATTTCGGGTCAGTGCCGAGTCAATCGGTGAGCTGGCTGCCGGTAGCTCGCTCAAGGTAGACCTGTTTGCCGAAGGGCAGTTTGTTGATGTCTCCGGCACGAGCCAGGGTAAGGGCTTCGCCGGCACGATCAAGCGCCACAACTTCCGCTCGCAGCGCGCCAGTCACGGTAACTCTCGATCACATAATGTGCCGGGTTCAATCGGTATGGCGCAGGATCCTGGCCGGGTCTTTCCGGGCAAGCGCATGGCTGGCCAGATGGGTAATGTCTCCCGTACGGTTCAAAACCTGCGTGTCGTGCGCATTGACGCCGAGCGTCAACTGCTAATGATTCGCGGCGCAGTTCCGGGCTCCAAAAACGGCGAAGTCATTGTTTTGCCGGCCGTTAAAAAACCGGCTCCGGCCGCACAAAACTAAAGGAGGCGTTCAATGCAACTAAAACTAGTGGACGCCAGCGGACAGTCAGCATCTCAGGTAGATGCCTCTGATGCTGTGTTCGGCCGGGATTTCAACGAGCCGTTAGTGCATCAGGTCGTTGTTGCTTATCAGGCAAATGCGCGCAGTGCCAATGCCAAGCAAAAGACCCGCGGCGAAGTAAAACATTCAACCAAGAAGCCCTGGCGTCAGAAAGGAACGGGTCGTGCCCGTGCCGGTATGACGTCAAGCCCGATCTGGCGTGGCGGCGGTCGGGCATTCCCGGCTTCTCCTGACCAGAATTACTCTCAAAAGGTCAATCGCAAGATGTATCGCGCCGGTTTGTGCGCCATCTTGTCGCAACTGGCTCGCGAAGACCGACTCGTCGTGGTCGATGACATTGCTCCAGACTCACCCAAGACCAAGCAGCTGGCAGGCCAGCTCAAGGCCATGGGGATGGATCGTTCGGTGCTTGTCATTACCGATGCGATTTCCGAGAATCTTCAGCTGGCCTCACGCAATCTGCCTACCGTCCTGGTTATTGAAGCTCAGCACGCGGACCCGGTCTCACTGGTTCGTTTTGAAAAAGTGCTGATGACCAAGCCGGCGCTGGCCAAGGTCCAGGAGATGCTGTCATGAATAACGACCGCCTCATGAAGGTTTTGTTAGCCCCTATCGTTTCCGAAAAATCAACGATGCTGGCCGAGAAGCGAGAGCAAATCGCGTTTCGCGTTCTAGCCGACGCTACCAAGGTTGAAATCAAAGCTGCCGTTGAGTTGCTTTTTAACGTCAAGGTTGATTCGGTCAATGTGCTGAACCAGAACGGCAAAAAGAAGCGCTTTGGTCGGTTTGAAGGGCAGCGACGCGCGACGCGCAAAGCTTATGTCTGTCTGGCCGAAGGTCAGGAAATTAACTTCGCGGAGACAGCATAATGGCTCTGATGAGAACTAAACCTACTTCGCCGGGTCGGCGCGGTATGGTCAAAGTGGTCGACAAGACGCTGCACAAGGGTGAGCCCTATGCGCCGTTGCTCGAGCCGAAAAAACAGCGTGCTGGCCGGAACAATCACGGTCATATCACCACCCGGCATCGTGGCGGCGGTCACAAGAAGCATTACCGGATCGTAGATTTCCGACGCAACAAAGATGGAATCCCGGCGAAAGTCGAGCGGATCGAATATGACCCGAACCGTAGTGCTCATATTGCACTGCTGTTATATGCGGACGGTGAGCGTCGCTTCATTCTCGCGCCACGCGGAGTCACGCCGGGTACTGAGTTGATGAGCGGCGTGGAAGCCCCGATTCGTCCGGGTAATACACTCCCAATCCGCAATATTCCGGTCGGTTCGACGATTCACGCCATTGAGTTGCAGCCAGGCAAGGGTGCGCAAATCGCCCGCTCGGCAGGTACCTCGGCCCGACTGCTGGCTCGTGAAGGGATTTACGCTCAGGTTCGCCTGCGTTCCGGTGAGATTCGCCGGGTCCACATTGAGTGCCGCGCGACCGTTGGTGAGGTCGGTAATGGTGAGCACAGCCTACGTCAGATTGGTAAAGCTGGCGCCAAGCGTTGGCTGGGTATACGGCCAACCGTTCGCGGCGAGGTCATGAACCCGGTTGATCACCCACACGGTGGTCGTACTCGCGGTAACCGTCACCCGGTTTCGCCGTGGGGTCAGCCAACCAAGGGTTACAAGACTCGTACCAACAAGCGTACGGACAACATGATTGTTCAACGTCGCAACCGCAAGAAGTAACGGGAAATCATGACACGTTCAGCTAAAAAAGGGCCTTTTGTCGACGCCCACCTGCAAAAGAAAGTCGACGCAGCGATTTCCGGTAACGACAAGCGGCCTATCAAGACCTGGTCCCGTCGCTCGATGGTGCTGCCTGAGTTTGTCGGCGTCACAATCGCCGTTCACAACGGCCGTCAGCACGTACCGGTATTCATTAACGAGAACATGGTTGGCCACAAGTTAGGCGAGTTTGCCCTGACGCGGACCTTTAAAGGTCACGTGGCAGACAAGAAGGCAAGGCGCTAGGGAGCCTCTAATGGAAACACGAGCAATTTTGAAAGGGGTGCGGGTCTCGGCGCAGAAAGGCCGGATCATCGCTGACCAGGTTCGGGGCAAGCCAGTAGAAAAAGCACTTAACCTGCTGGCCTTCTCGCCGAAAAAATCTGCTGCAATCGTCAAGAAAGTGCTGGAGTCGGCAATTGCCAACGCCGAGCACAATGACGGCGCCGACATCGATGAGCTTAAGGTTAAAGCCATTCACGTCGAGAAAGGTGCCTCATTGAGTCGCTTTCGGGCCCGGGCCAAAGGCCGTGGCGCCAAGATTGAAAAGCAGACCTGCCACATCTACGTCACCGTCGGAGACTGAGCGAGACTATGGGACAAAAGATACATCCAATCGGCTTTCGTCTGCCGGTCACAAAAGCCTGGACCTCACGCTGGTATGCGCAAGGCTCTGAATACGCCAAGATGCTCAACGACGACCTTCGGGTTCGTGAGTACCTGCGCCGTAAGCTGAAGACCGCTTCTGTTGGTAAGGTCTTGATCGAGCGCCCGGCCAAGAACGCCCGCATCACGATCTTTTCGGCTCGCCCCGGTGTTGTCATCGGCAAGAAGGGCGAGGATATCGAGCAGCTCAAAGTCGATCTGCAGCGGATGATGGGCGTGCCGGTTCATGTCAACATCGAAGAAATCCGCAAGCCGGAAACTGACGCAAAACTCATTGCTGACTCAATCACGCAGCAGTTGGAGCGGCGCATTATGTTCCGTCGTGCCATGAAGCGTGCGATGCAAAACGCCATGCGACTAGGTGCTCAGGGTGTGAAGATCATGTGTGCGGGTCGTCTGAATGGTGCCGAGATTGCCCGCTCAGAATGGTATCGGGAAGGTCGTGTGCCGTTGCATACCCTGCGCGCCAGTATCGACTACGGCACATCAGAAGCTATCACCACCTACGGCATCATCGGTGTGAAGGTCTGGATTTACCACGGTGAGCATCTTGCTCCGGGTGATGCGCCTGCCAACGATCGTGATGCGGCTGGCGAAAAAGATGATCGACGTAACCGCCGCGGACCCCGTCCGGGTGCCAACCGCGGGCCGCGTCGTCGTCCCGACGGTGATGGTGGCGGTGCAGGTCGCGGTGAGGCTGCCAAGCCTGCGGCTGAAGCGCCAAAAGAATAATCGAGGATATCAACCATGTTGCAACCTAAAAGACGCAAATACCGCAAGGAGCAGAAAGGCCGTAATACTGGCCTCGCAACCCGCGGCGCGAGTGTCGCCTTCGGCGAGTTTGGCCTGAAGTGCACCGGCCGTGGCCGGCTGACCGCTCGCCAGATCGAAGCCGCTCGTCGCGCAATGACCCGCCATATCAAACGGGGCGGACGGATTTGGATCCGCATCTTCCCGGACAAGCCGATTTCCAAGAAGCCGGCTGAAGTGCGGATGGGTAAAGGAAAAGGTAATCCTGAGTACTACGTTGCCGAGATCAAACCCGGCAAGGTTTTGTACGAAATGGACGGTGTTAGTGAGCAGCTGGCTCGCGAAGCGTTTCGTCTGGCATCGGCTAAGTTGCCGCTGCCATGCGTATTCGTGACGCGGCACGGCATGTAACGGGTGAGCCAAGCAATGGACCTGAAAGAAATGCGCGCCAAAGATACTGAGGCGCTGGCAAAAGAACTCAGCGAGCTGTACAAAGCCGGTTTTTCGCTGCGTATGCAACATGCAACGCAGCAGCTGAGCGACTCCAGCCAACTTCGAAAGAACCGGCGCGACGTCGCCCGGATCAAGACACTGCTTCGTGAGAAGGCGGAGGCGTAATGACCGAACAGCAAACAGAGAACAAGACGAACACCCGTACCCTGACCGGTAAGGTTGTCAGCAACAAGATGGACAAGACCGTATCGGTGCTGGTTGAGCGTAAAGTGGCTCACCCGCTGTACCGCAAATACATTGTTCGCTCGAAGAAGTATCTGGCTCACGCCGAGTCCGACTTCAATGAAGGGGATACGGTCGAGATTGCCGAAACCAAGCCTTACTCAAAGCGTAAGTCCTGGGTCGTGACGCGGCGTCTGGTGGAAGCGGTCAAAATTTAAGAAATTCTCGTGATTGGCTTGTACGGCCGATCAATGCGGGCTACAATCTACGGCTTCGCTCGAAAAACACCGATGACTGCTTCGCAGTTTGGGTGTACGGGTGGAGCAGCAACAAATTAGCAGTGACCCTTTGTTAAGGCGTATGCCGGCTGGTCCGGCAGACTGGAAGCAGCCTGGTTGGTAGAAACCAGGTTCAATTAATCCGGTCATCGCCGGTAAGGTCGTCAGTCAGAAGCCTGGCCGGGCGGTCGAAACAAAGTCTTTTATACCCCTGAGGTGCAGCAGTTGTGCCTCACAACGGGACCAATACTGTTTGCCGCCAGGTTTTGCGGTGGTAGGGCGGGGCCAAGTGCTCCAGTCATGCTCCGAAAAACGCAGGCATAGCAAGTTGGTACGAGTGGAAAAATGATTCAGATGCAGTCGACCCTGGGTGTCGCCGACAACACTGGCGCGCGCTCAGTAATGTGTATCAAGGTGCTTGGTGGTTCCAAGCGGCGCTATGCCGGTATTGGAGATGTCATCAAGGTTAGTGTCAAAGAGGCTCAGCCTCGTGGCCGGGTTAAGAAAGGCGAGATCTACAACGCAGTCGTTGTCCGTACCGCTAAGGGCGTGCGCCGTAACGACGGTTCGTTGGTCAAGTTCGACGGCAATGCTGCTGTTTTGCTTAATGCAAAGCTGGAGCCAATCGGCACTCGGATTTTTGGACCGGTAACGCGCGAACTTCGGACTGAAAAGTTCATGAAGATTGTCTCGTTGGCCCCGGAAGTGCTGTAAGGAGCTCGCGATGCAGAAGATCAAAAAAGGTGATGAGGTTATCGTGATTGCCGGCCGTGACAAAGGCAAGCGCGGTACGGTACTCAATCGTGTTGACGACTGGAGCCTGCTGGTAGAAGGGGTAAACATCGTCAAGAAGCATCAGCGTCCTAACCCGATGCAAGGTGCGCCAGGCGGGATTGTCGACAAAACAATGCCCATCAATTCCTCAAATGTCATGCTCTTTAATCCGGCAACGGGCAAGGGTGACCGGGTCGGTATCAAGACTCTCGAAGATGGCAAGCGCGTTCGAGTATTTAAGTCGAACGGCGAAATCGTTAAGGCATAGGCAGATGGCAGCACGCTTTCAACAACAGTACCGCGAGACGGTCGTTCCTGAGCTGATGAAGCAGTTCGGATACAAATCCGTCATGGAAGTCCCCCGTTTTACCAAGATCACTCTGAATATGGGTGTCGGTGAAGGCGTGGCGGACAAGAAAATCATCGAGAACGCCGCAGGCGACCTGACCAAGATTGCGGGTCAGAAGTCGGTTGTAACCAAGGCCCGTAAGGCTATTGCCGGATTCAAGATCCGCGAGGGCTATCCGCTGGGCTGCATGGTGACTCTGCGGGGCGAGCGGATGTTTGAATTCCTCGACCGGCTTATCACTATTGCTCTGCCGCGGGTTCGGGACTTCCGTGGTGTTCCTGCCAAGTCGTTTGATGGTCGTGGAAACTTCAATCTGGGCGTACGCGAACAGATTATTTTCCCGGAAATTGAATATGACAAAGTTGACGCGGTTCGTGGTCTGAATATCAGCATCACAACCTCCGCCAAGAACGATGAAGAAGCGAAGGCGCTGCTTTCAGCGTATCGCTTTCCCTTCCGAAACTGAGGTAAAACAAGTGGCGAAACTTTCACTGATCAACCGCGACATGAAGCGGCGTAAGCTGGTCAAGAAGTACGCGGCCAAGCGCGCAGCCTTGCAAGCGATTATTAACGATCAATCGCAGTCAGAAGAAGAGCGTTATCAGGCTCGTCTGAAGTTGCAGGCGTTTCCGCGCAATGCAAACCCGACCCGTCTGCGTAACCGATGCGAAATCACGGGCCGTCCGCGCGGCACGTACAGCAAATTTAACCTGGGGCGCAGCAAGCTGCGCCAGGCAGCGATGGCCGGCGAAGTGCCCGGTGTTATCAAGGCGAGCTGGTAGGAAGAATCCATATGAGTATGAGTGATCCCATCGCCGATATGTTTACCCGCATCCGTAATGCACAGCGGGTAGACAAAACATCGGTAGCAATGCCCTCTTCTAAGGTCAAGACGGCCATAGCTCAAGTCCTTCAGGACGAGGGTTATATCGAGTCTTACGACGTCAGCAAAGACGGTGCCCATTCCACGTTGCAGTTGCAGCTTAAGTACTACGCAGGTTCGCCGGTAATCGAGCGGATAGAGCGTGTGTCAAAGCCTGGCTTGCGCGTTTACAAGTCACGTGACGATCTTCCCAAGGTCATGAATGGCCTGGGCGTCGCGATTGTCAGCACCTCAAAGGGTGTGATGACTGACCGCCATGCGCGCGCTACCGGTGTCGGTGGCGAAGTGCTCGGCTACGTCGCATAAGGAATCGAACATGTCACGTATTGCACGTATGCCCATCGACGTCCCGAAAGGCGTCGAAGTCAAGATTTCAGATACCTCCATTGATGTTAAAGGCTCATTGGGTGCGCTGAATCAGGCGAACAATTCACTGGTCAGCATCAACCAGGAGGCCGACAAAATTACGGTTTCCGCGGCTGGCGAATCCAAGGCTGCTTCGGCGATGGCCGGAACGTTTCGGGCGCTGATCGCCAATATGGTCGAGGGTGTCTCAAAGGGCTTTGAGCGCAAGCTGACCCTGGTTGGAGTTGGTTACCGGGCGCAGGCTCAGGGCCAGGCTTTGAACCTTCAGTTGGGTTTCTCTCATCCAGTGGTTTACAAGCTGCCGGACGGTGTCAAGGCTGAGACGCCGAGTCAGACCGAGATTGTGATTAAAGGCGCTAGCAAGCAGCGAGTAGGACAGGTGGCCGCAGAGGTTCGCGCCTACCGACCGCCCGAGCCTTACAAAGGTAAGGGTGTGCGCTATTCAGATGAGCGCATCTCGCTGAAGGAGACCAAGAAGAAATGATTAATCAGAATAGTAGACGGCTTCGTCGCTCACGTCAGACCCGTCTCAAGATTCGTGAACTCGGTGCAAACCGCTTATTGGTGTTTCGTTCTAACACCAATATCTATGCATCGATTACTGACTCTCACGGCGCCAAGGTGCTTGTGACAGCTTCGACGGTTGAGGCTGAAGTCAAAGGCCAGATCGGCGGTAAAGGTGGTAACGCCGATGCAGCCGGACTGGTTGGTAAACGTATCGCCGAAAAGGCACTCAAGGCTGGTATCGATCAGGTTGCATTTGATCGTTCTGGTTACCGCTATCACGGTCGCGTCAAGGCTCTCGCCGAAGCGGCCCGTGAAGCCGGACTGAAGTTTTAAGCTGAGAAGCAGATATGGCAAAGATTCAGGCAAGAGTTGGTGGCGAAGACCGGGAAGACGGTCTGCGCGAGAAAATGATCGCGGTCAATCGCGTGACCAAAGTGGTCAAAGGTGGTCGAATCCTCGGGTTCGCTGCGTTGGCTGTGGTTGGTGACGGTGATGGCGGCATTGGCATGGGTAAGGGCAAATCCCGCGAAGTGCCGGTTGCTGTTCAAAAAGCGATGGACGAGGCGCGTCGCAAGTTATTTAAGATCAGCCTAAAAGAAGGCACGATTCACCATGCGGTCCTTGGCCGTCACGGGGCTTCTGTCGTCTATCTGGCACCGGCTCCTGTCGGTACCGGCATCATCGCCGGTGGTCCGATGCGTGCTGTGTTCGAAGTGCTTGGTGTGCACAACATTGTGGCTAAGAGTCATGGTTCCAGTAACCCGTATAACCTGGTTCGGGCGACTCTGAACGCATTGAGCAAAATCAACACACCGTCCGAAATTGCAGCCAAGCGCGGCAAATCAGTTGAAGAGATCCTGGCATGAGCAATAAGACAGTCAAGGTGACCCTGGTTCGCAGCCCTATCGGTACTCGTGATTCTCATCGCGCAACCGTATTGGGTCTCGGACTCAAGAAAATGCATCAGACCCGTGAGTTGGAAGACACCCCCGCCGTTCGCGGCATGATTACCAAAGTGTCTTATCTGCTCAAGGTCGAGTGATTCAGGAAATATCTGAAATGAAACTCAATACACTGAAGCCCGCTGAAGGCTCCAAGCAAGACCGCCGCCGTGTTGGCCGTGGTATCGGTTCCGGGCTTGGCAAGACCGCTGGTCGTGGACACAAAGGTCAGAAATCGCGCTCGGGCGGATTTCACAAGGTCGGATTTGAAGGCGGTCAGATGCCAATGCAGCGCCGTCTGCCGAAGCGTGGTTTTACTTCACGTACGGTCAACGACATCGCTGAGATTCGTCTCAGTGATCTGCAGCGTCTCGAAGCGACCGAAGTTGATCTCCTGACACTCAAGGCTGCCAAACTGGCGCCGCATCTGGCCAAGGGTGCCAAGGTGTTCTTGTCTGGCAAGATCGAGAAAGCGGTCACTATCAAGGGTCTTGGCGTGACTAAAGGCGCGAAAGCCGCCATTGAAGCGGCGGGCGGTTCGGTCGCCTGAAAGGCGGACGCAATCTCGCACATAGTGCTCACTAAAGTAACGGAATACTGAAACGTGGCAACCTCGCAATCAGCATTAGCAACAGCTCGAAAGTCAGGCGACTTGCAAAAACGCCTGCTTTTCTTGTTGATGGCGCTGATCGTATATCGGATCGGAACGCATATTCCGGTGCCTGGTATCGATCCTGACCAGTTGTCATCGCTGTTTCAGAGTCAGCAGGGCGGCATCCTGGACATGTTCAACATGTTCTCTGGTGGCGCCTTGTCGCGTTTTTCAGTTTTTGCGCTGGGCATCATGCCGTATATCTCGGCATCGATCATCATGCAGTTGCTGACTGTCGTGGTGCCGCAGCTCGAAGCGCTCAAGAAAGAGGGCGAGGCCGGTCGACGGGTCATTACCAAGTACACCCGCTACTTCACGCTTGGCCTGGCAACGTTTCAGGCGTTCGGTATCGCAGTGGCACTGGAAAGCCAGCCTAATCTGGTTGTTGATCCTGGCCTGGTGTTCCGGTTTACCACGGCTGTTTCGCTGGTAACCGGAACAATGTTCCTGATGTGGCTGGGCGAGCAGATCACGGAGCGCGGCATTGGTAACGGTATTTCGGTGCTGATTTTCGCCGGTATTGTTTCAGGCCTGCCTAGTGCGATTGCCGGAATGGGCGAGTTGGTTCGCACCGGCTCGATGAGCGTGTTCGTTTCCCTGATCATTGTGGTTCTGGTCGCTGCGGTTACTGCGGTGGTTGTGTTCGTAGAACGGGGCCAGCGCAAGATAACGGTCAACTATGCCAAGCGTCAGGTCGGTAACCGTGTATATGGTGGCCAGAGTTCGCATCTGCCGCTTAAACTGAATATGTCTGGTGTTATTCCGCCGATTTTTGCTTCGTCAATTATTTTGTTCCCGGCAACGATTGCGCAGTGGTTTACTGCGGGCGAATCGTCCAGCGTGGCGGTCAACTGGTTCCGTGATCTTGCCGGCACGTTGTCGCCTGGTCAGCCGGTTTACATCATCTTCTATGCTTCGGCGATTATCTTCTTCTGTTTCTTCTACACAGCGCTGGTTTTCAACAGCCGCGAGACTGCAGACAACTTGAAAAAGAGTGGTGCGTTCTTACCGGGTATTCGACCTGGTGAGCAAACCGCCAAGTACATAGACAAAATTCTTATGCGCCTGACTTTTGTCGGGGCTATCTACATCACGCTGGTTTGTTTGTTGCCGGAGTTTCTGATTCTCGAGTGGAACGTTCCGTTCTACTTTGGTGGTACGTCACTCTTAATCATCGTGGTGGTGACAATGGACTTCATGGCCCAGGTTCAGAACTACATGATGTCTCACCAGTACGAGCCGCTGTTACGCAAGTCCGGCGCAAAAGGCCTTTAAGGAGGTCAAAAGAAACCTAGTATGGCGAAAGACGACGTAATTCAAATGCAGGGAGAGGTTGTAGAAAACCTGCCCAATGCGACCTTCCGGGTCAAGTTAGAGAACGGTCATATGGTTCTCGGTCACATTTCCGGAAAGATGCGCATGCACTACATCCGAATTTTGCCGGGTGACAAAGTAACGGTTGAGTTAACCCCGTACGACTTATCCCGGGGCCGGATTGTTTTCCGGGCTCGATAGATCAGCGGTATAGGTCAACGGGTTTATCAAAGTAATTGAAGCAAGCGAATTAAGAGAATCTGAGGGTTCACCATGAAAGTGAAAGCATCCGTCAAGAAAATCTGCCGCAACTGCAAAGTCATTCGCCGCAATGGCGTGGTCCGTGTTATCTGCACGGATCCGCGTCATAAGCAGCGCCAGGGCTAAACCGGTTAAGGGCGAACGAAGAGAAAATTTATGGCACGTATTTCCGGCATTAATATTCCTGACCGTCAGCATACCGAGATCGGTCTGACCGCTATTTACGGTATCGGGCGCACCCGTGCTCGTCAGATCTGTGACGACGCTGGCGTTGAAAAAACCAAACGCGTTAAAGATCTGAACGACGCTGAACTGGAGCGTATTCGCGAGCAGATCAGCCGGTTCATGGTTGAAGGTGATTTGCGTCGGGAAGTCTCGATGTCGATCAAGCGACTGATGGATCTCGGCTGCTACCGTGGCTTGCGTCATCGCCGTGGCTTGCCTGTTCGTGGTCAGCGTACCCGTACTAATGCTCGTACGCGCAAAGGTCCTCGTAAGGCCGGCATCGCGCTGAAGAAATAATCGGAGTAATAAAGAATGGCCAAACAACAAAGTGGGCAGCGTGTCCGGCGTAAGGTCAAGAAGAATGTTTCTGACGGCATTGCCCACGTTCATGCTTCTTTCAATAATACGATCATCACCATTACCGACCGCCAGGGCAATGCTTTAGCCTGGGCATCATCTGGTGGCGCTGGCTTTAAGGGTTCGCGTAAATCTACTCCGTTCGCGGCGCAGGTTGCGGCCGAAGCGGCAGGCCGTACGGCTCAGGATTGCGGCATTAAGAATCTAGAGGTTCAGATTCGCGGACCGGGCCCGGGTCGTGAGAGTTCGGTTCGTGCGCTTAACGCACTCGGTATCAAAATCATGTCTATCTCTGATGTGACGCCGATCCCGCACAACGGTTGCCGCCCGCCAAAGCGTCGTCGTATCTGAGATTTCTGCTTTCGGGTGCCGGCGTTCGCTACTGCGGTGGTGTGACCCCGGCCCCTGTGCTTTTCTGCAAGATTAGTATTTAGCGTCAGAGGCAGGTCAGTGGCCTGTTGCGGTTTGTTTTACAGGAGGCATCCGATCCTGGGTGGTGGTGTTTTTCTCACCGAACCGATGCATTCGAAGCCCACCGTTCGCCGCCAGTGTTTTTATTGGCTCACAGGAAGTGCGAACTGACCGCGGGAAACCGCGCGAAACTACTGAGGAACTTAAGTGGCAAGATATACAGGACCCAAGGCGAAGCTGTCACGCCGGGAAGGCACCGATCTCTTCCTGAAGAGCGCTCGCCGCTCTTTGGACAGCAAGGCAAAAGAATCCAAACCTGGTCAGCATGGGCGTATCTCAGGCATGCGGATGTCCGACTATGGTCGGCAGTTGCGTGAGAAGCAGAAGGTCAAGCGGATGTACGGGGTGCTTGAGCGTCAGTTCCGCCGCTATTTCGGTGAAGCGGTACGGCGCAAGGGCAATACCGGCGAGACGTTGTTGCAGCTACTTGAGTGCCGTCTCGATAATGTGGTTTACCGGATGGGCTTTGGCTCAACCCGCGCTGAAGCGCGTCAGTTGGTCAGCCACAAAGGAATCCTGGTTAACGGTAAGCCTTTGAATGTCCCGTCTGCGGTTGTTAAACCCGAAGACGTGATCTCTGTCCGTGAAAAGTCTCGCAAGCAAGCGCGTATCGTTGATTCGCTCAATCTGGCTGAGCAGATCGGTATTGCGAGCTGGGTATCGGTAGACAAGAACAAGATGGAAGGGGTGTTTAAGTCCGTGCCTGATCGTGCTGATCTCGCCGGCGACATCAACGAGAGTCTGATCGTCGAGTTGTACTCGCGCTAATAAGTAGAGGAATTGCTAATGCAGACTGCCATGCTGAAGCCACGCATCGTCGAGGTTGAGCAAATTGCCGGGTCTCACGCAAGAGTGGTGATGGAGCCATTTGAACGTGGGTACGGTCATACGCTCGGCAACGCGTTGCGTCGCGTTTTGCTGTCTTCGATGGTTGGCTATGCCCCCACCGAGGTTCAGATTTCGGGCGTCGTTCATGAGTACTCGACGATTGACGGGGTCCGAGAGGACGTCGTGGATCTGTTGCTGAACCTGAAGGGCGTCGTTTTCAAGCTTCATAACCGTGATGAGGTTTACCTCACGCTAAGCAAGGAAACTCCCGGCCCTGTACTGGCCTCGGATATTGATTTGCCTCACGATGTTGAAGTAATTAACGGTGAGCATGTCATTGCGACCCTGACCGAGGGTGGCAAGCTTGATATGTCGATCAAAGTCGAGCGCGGCCGCGGGTATGTACCGGGTACGATGCGCGACGCAATGGAAAGCAAGACGATTGGCCGTGTAGTGCTCGATGCGTCCTTCTCGCCAGTGCGCCGCGTGAGCTACACAGTTGAAAGCGCTCGGGTTGAACAGCGGACCGACCTGGATCGCCTGGTGGTTGATATCGAGACCAATGGTGTGATCGCCCCGGAAGAAGCGGTGCGCCAGTCGGCTCGCATTCTGGTCGAGCAATTATCAGTCTTTGCTGCTCTCGAAGGTGGTGTTGAACCGGTTGCCGAGCCTGCAGTTGGGCGTGGCCCGCAGGTTGATCCTATCCTGATGCGTCCGGTTGACGATCTCGAGCTGACCGTACGTTCTGCGAACTGTTTGAAAGCTGAGAACATCTATTACATCGGTGATTTGATTCAACGCACCGAAAATGAACTGTTGAAAACGCCGAATCTCGGGCGCAAGTCTCTGAACGAAATCAAGGAAGTGCTGGCCTCTCGTGGTCTCACTCTCGGAATGCGTTTAGAGAACTGGCCGCCGGTCGGACTCGAGCGACCCTGATAAGGTAGGTAACCATGCGTCATCGTCACGGACTTCGTAAACTTAACCGCACTAGTGCGCACCGGCAGGCTTTGCTGCGCAACCTGTGTAATGCACTCATCAGACATGAGCGGATCAAGACCACTCTTCCCAAGGCAAAAGAGCTGCGCCGGGTGGTTGAACCGATCATTACACTGGGTAAGAAGCCCAGTCTGGCAAACCGCCGGCTTGCTTTTAATCGACTGCGCGACCGCGAGATGGTGGTCAAGCTGTTCGAGGAGCTGGGTCCGCGCTTCGCAAACCGTGAAGGCGGTTATCTGCGCATTCTCAAGTTTGGCTTCCGGGTCGGCGACAACGCTCCGATGGCTTATATTGAGTTGCTGGATCAACCCGAGGAAGCCACTGAGTCGGCTGTAGCCGAGAGTTAGTCACTCAGGCTTCTGCGGCTAGCAGATCAAAACGGCGGGGCATCCTGGATGCCCCGCCGTTTTTTTATTGGATTCAAGCTCGCGCCAGAGATGAAAGTGTGCGCACACTAACTAAAAACCATCCGTTGTTTTCATGCCCGTGTCATAACCCACGATGGGTGAACAAATGACGCATGGTCTCAGTTTTGCCAATAGTTAGACTGATTAAAAGAAGTGAGTGTTCACTAATATAAACAGTAAGTCATGGTTGCCTCCGTATCGATTCCAGAGTCAACAGCCCCGATGATTTGCTTAGATGATCAATCCCATTTCGGCACTATCCGGATCCGAAAATGTTTCAGCGCGATTTCGGCCTTTGGACTTGGCCCGGTACAAGGCTTTGTCTGCCTGAGTATTGGCAATCTCCCAATCGTCAAGGCGGGAGAAAGGCTCCGAGATGCCAACGCTTACCTTGGCGTTCAACACGATTCCGTCCGGTCCGTCCACGGTTGTTTGTTCGACCCGGTGTCGCACCGCCTCGGCCAATTCGATCGCCTGATCTTTGGTGGCACGAGAAAGGCCGATCAGAAATTCTTCGCCACCGGTACGGGCAACAACATCTTCTTGTCGGACAGAGGCCTTCAAGGAATTCGCCGTCGCCACCAGGACAAGGTCGCCAGCGTCGTGACCGTGAAGGTCGTTGATATTTTTGAAGTGATCAATATCGACTTGCAGAAAAACCATTGAGGCCGGCTGTCCCGGTTCGAAGTGTTGCTTGAGGGCTCTTCTGAGGCCGCGTCGATTGAGGATTCCCGTCAGAACATCCGTGTTGGCCATGACGCTTAATTCGAGTCGGATCAAACTAAAGCATATCCAGATCAAACAGTAGCCGCCGACAAAGGTGGCAATCGCTGCCGAGCCAAAATAGAAGGTTGCATAAGCGGTGAGATGAGTATTGCCCTCGGCGGTCAGCACATCGAGCAGGCGGACCACTGTCGAACAACCCAGGAACGCCAGCAGCACGCCACCGGTTCGGCTTGGTGCGGTCATGATTCTGCTCTTGTACCAACTGGCGCTCTTGGAAAAGAACTGGGTGGCGCTCAGGCTGTAGCACATGGCGAGATAGGCGACGACGAGAATGGCCGACCAGCGGCTGTTCAATTGCTGAAGCACCAGAACCGGGATGGCTGTGCCAATGGCAACCCCAGTGACGATGCGTGTGGCGCGCGCCATCAGGCTGGTGTTCTCGGCATGGGCAAGTTCAAGGCAGCCGTAAAACAGAAGCGCGCCACCGGCCACGAAACTCAGATCAGACAGCGCTTGCCATTCAGGCGCAACCAGGTTGCTCATTAGCCTGGCGCAAAAGGCAATACCCATCACCAGATTGCCAAGACTCCATGCCCTGATACTCCGGACCGCGGGAACCTGCAGGTGAATCAACCAGAACAAGCCAGCACCCAGCAGGCAATGTCCGGCGATGATGGTCATAAAGACGTGGTTGATCATCCCAGTTATCCGAGATTCTGTTCTTATTGGTCGAGGCCTTAGTCTTAACCATGCAGGAACCCGCGGGGTTGCAATTGCCCCACAAAGCACCTTGTGTTTCGTCCGGTGTTCCCCGCGAGTTGATCAAACCGGCCCAGAGCCTACTGTACCTCTCTTAATCGGGTGGCGCTAAGCGCCGCGGCGACCGCCATGAGCGCAAACGTCAGTAGAACGGTTTGATTGCCCATCGCTTGGGCAAGCAGGCCAAACAACCCGCCGAGCAACAAGATGGCACCGACAATCGAATTGCTCAGCGCAGCATAGGCGGCGCGGCTATCACGGTCGGCCATATCGACCACATGGGTAGAGCGACCCAGCCGGACGCCCTGGTGTGCGACCATCAGCAGAAACAACATGACCGGCAGGATCCAGTCGGTGTTGAAGAGGGTGACGCCAAGGTGGGCCAGCGCTGCGATCAAAGCCGCGAGCATCATGACCTTTCGGCTCGAGACATCTGCCAGGCGCCCCCAGATGTAGGTGCTCAGCAAGCCAGCCAGGGCCGAAGCGAGCATGAAAGCACCCAGAGATCCGAGCGTTTTAGTCTCTGCACTGCCCGCCGCGGCCAGGTAAAAAGGAGGGGCCAGGGCGGTGGACAGCAGCAGGCTTCGGGTCAGGATAAACCAGCGCAACTGGGCGTCGGTCCTGAGCAGGCCGAATTGGGCCACTATGGCACCCAGGCCGAAAATGCCGCCTTCGGTTGCGCCGGGCTCTTCAACGACACCGGTGAAACTCAGCGCAGCAAACAGCCAAAGGACGCCGGCCACCAAAACCATCGACGCGACGGCAGCGGTCGTCAAGGGGATCCAGCCGAAAGCCAGGGCGGTCGATACCAGCAAGGCAACCGCGGCCGATACTGTTCCGGCTGAGCCGGTTACGGTTCCCCGCTGGCCTTTGGAGACCGTCTTGCCGAGTACGTCTTTGTGACTGATAGAGCAAAGACTGCGGGCCAGCGCAAACAAACCGATCAGCCCCGCGATAGTCCAGCCGGCGGCGGCTCCGTCCAGCAGCAAGCCAGCCAGGCCAACTCCCACCATCGCGCCACCCTGTAGCAGGCAGCCCGCCAGATAGACTGTTTTTCGTCTTGGCAGTTGGCGAATCTTCGCTGAGATGACCAGTTGTGGCAGCATGGCCAGCGATTCGCGCAGTGGCACAATCAGGCCAATCAATGCCGCCGGCGCTCCGATCGCAGTGAGTAACCAGGCGATCACCAGTTTTGGGTCAGCCAGGGCGTCGCCAATTTTTGTTAGCGACAGGCTGCTCAGGTGGCGGGTGAAATTTCCGGCGGCGTGCTGACATGCCGACTCGGGGATATCGCGGCAAACCTGTGCACGCTCGTCTCCGGTCAGGGTTTCATAGAGCTGGTCGCCGGCCCGGCCAAGCATTTGGCCGGCTTTTGCTGACATTTTTAGTCGTGTTTAAGTGATTTGGTCGTAAACAGGTAGTCTTTGAGTTCAGCGTTCATGACCGGATCGCGGCGGCGAATCCACTCGAGCACCATCGCGGCATGTTCTTTTTCTTCGTCGCGATTGTGAGCGAGAATCGCTTTCAACTCTTCGTCTTTACAGGCGTCGACCCGCTGGTTATACCAATCTACCGCTTCGAGTTCTTCCATCAGCGAGGTAATCGCGCGGTGCATGTCGCGCGTCTCGTCGGTCAGTTCTGAGATTGGTTCGTGGTAGCCCTCGTTCGCCATGGTTTCCCCTCGGGTTGATGGTGGATTGATTAGTTTTCGCGCAGCCATTGAGCGACGTCGAGCGCAAAATACGTCAGCACGCCGTCCGCGCCAGCCCGTTTCATGCCGAGTAGCGATTCCAGGACAACTGCTTTTTCGTCCAGCCAGCCGTTCGCGATTGCTGCTTTAAGCATCGCATACTCGCCGCTGACCTGGTAGACAAAAGTCGGGCACTCGAACCGGTCTTTGACTCGCTGGACAATGTCTAGGTATGGCATTCCCGGTTTGACCATCACCATGTCAGCCCCTTCGAGCAGGTCAAGCTCCACTTCGCGCAGCGCTTCATGACTATTGGCCGGGTCCATTTGATAGGTGGACTTGCTGCTCTTGCCAAGGTTGCTTGCGGAACCGACGGCGTCTCTGAACGGCCCGTAGAACGCTGATGCGTATTTCGCCGAATACGCCATGATCCGGGTATGAATGTGTCCGTGCAGCTCAAGGGCTTCGCGGATGCCGCCAATGCGCCCGTCCATCATATCGCTCGGGGCGATGATATCGACGCCGGCGCGCGCCTGGGTCAGCGCCTGGTCAGTTAGTAACTCTACGGTAATGTCGTTGATGACGTAGCCATCGTCGTCGATTACGCCGTCTTGTCCGTGGTTGGTGTACGGGTCGAGTGCGACATCAGTCAGGATAGCCAACTCGGGGAAGCGCTTTTTCAGTTCAGTCACCACGGTCGGCACCAGGCCGCTGGGATTGCTCGCTTCACTGCCATCGGGGGTCTTCAGCGCGGGGTCAATTACCGGGAACAAGGCCATCACCGGAATACCCAACGTGAGACATTTTTCAGCAACCGGTAGCAGCAAGTCGAGGCTGAGTCGCTCGACACCGGGCATTGACGGCACCGGGTACCGTTGGTTTTCACCAGTTTGGATGAAAACAGGATAAATCAAGTCGTCTGCGGTGAGCCGGTTCTCGCGCACGAGCCGACGGGTCGCATCGTCGCGTCGCAGACGCCGGGGCCGAATGGATCTGGGGCTTGCGTAGGGAGCGGTGAGCTTGGCGTCGGACATAGGGTTTTCTCTTGTTCAGGCTTGCGGCGTTTCGGTGTTGCCGGACTGCCATGGGTTTAGCGGTTCGAACCACTTTTCAATCAGTTTACGGGCGGCTTCAATTCCCTGGCCCTTGGAGGCCGAAAACAGGATGTATTCGGCCGGAATGTGTGGATTAGCCTCTTGGTACTGGGCTTTTACATCGATCAAGGTTTGCTGGGCGGCGCGTTTACTTAGTTTGTCGGCCTTGGTAATCAGCAAGAGCCGGGAGACATGCTCCGGAACCCAGTCGAGCAGATCGAGGTCTTTGTCGGTCAGCTTGCGCCGACAGTCGACCATCAAGACGACGCCCGCCAGTGGTTCGCGAACGCGCAGGTAGTTTCCGGCCAGTGGCTGCCATTGTTTCTTGACCGCCTCGGGTACTGCGGCATAGCCATAGCCCGGCGTATCGACCAGAAAGCCTGTGGGCTCTTCTTCAGGGCCGATTGCAAAATAGTTCAGCGCCTGCGTCCGGCCAGGCGTCTTGCTGGAAAACGCCAGTCTGTTTCGCTGGCAGAGCTTGTTTATTGCCGTCGATTTGCCAGCATTGGACCGCCCGGCAAACGCCACTTCTGGCAGATTGGTTCCGGGACACTGGTTCAGCTTGGCGACTGTTGTGTAAAAGCGAGCGCTTTGTAGGCCACGACCCACGGGCAAACCCTGTTGAGATGGGCCTACATTGTACAATTTAGGGTTGTACCTGTACTGACCGGGTTAGTTCAAAGCCGTCCAGGCCGACCGTCTGGGCCGACATTGAGCAATCTGGCCCGATGGGAAGACCATTCTTGCGGCCAGGAACGGCGGTCGGGACGGGGATCAGCAAATACTATCTGAGCTGCCTGGGTTGAGCCTGAGCTGGATCAATGAAAAAGAAATTGCGAAACAAACAAGTCTTACAGAACACATTGGTAAGTACACAAGTAAGCACACAAGCGTTTGGCGCTACCTGCGACCGGGACAGCCGGGGCTGGTCAGCTAAGCCGTTAAACTTTAAATCAGCCAGGCAGGCGGCTTCACGCGCCCTGGCAGTACTGGAGAAAAGCGTGATCAAAATGGGCGCAAATGCTCGCACCCTGGCCATGGGCCTGGTAGCTGCAATGTTCATGGTAGGCGGCGCGCAAGCGAGTGACGCCAAGACTGACAAGGCCGCCAAGCCCGACGCACAGGCCGGCAGCAAGATTGCCCAGCAGGTCTGCGTCGCCTGTCATGGGGCAGACGGAAACAGTGTATTGCCAGTAAATCCCAACCTGGCAGGCCAGCATCCCGAGTATCTTTACAAGCAGCTAAAAGACTTCAAGTCGGTCGATGGGGCAACCCCGGCACGGCAGAACGCGATCATGGCTGGCTTTGTTGCGACACTGTCGGAAGCCGACATGCGTAATGTCGCCGCCTGGTATGGCTCCCAGACCCTGAAGCCCGCAGTGGCCACTGACAAAGACCTGGCCGAGAAGGGCCGAGCAATCTGGCGTGGCGGTATTGCCGATAAAGGGGTGCCAGCCTGCGCTGGATGCCACGGACCGACCGGTGCCGGCATGCCGGTTCAGTACCCGGTCCTGGCCGGACAGCATGCGGAGTACTCCGCTGCCCAGTTGACCGCCTGGCGTCAGGGCGAGCGAGGCAACAGCGTCCCGATGAGCGCCATTTCAGCCCGCCTGTCAGACCTGGAAATCAAGGCGCTGGCCGAATACGCAGCAGGCCTGCGCTAAGGGCCACAACTGTGTCAGGCGGGTCGCCCTGACCGGCGGCTGGCCGTAAGCGTTGGCGGCTGGCTGCGACTCTTTAGCCAGGGTCAGGTAATGCCACCTGATCTGATTCTCTCAGGAATGCCGTCATGCTTATCAAGTCCGTCTCTGCCGCCGATGTGCGCGAATCCGAGGTAACACCTCAGCAGATTTACCTGCGCCGGCGAGAGATCTTGTTGTCGGCCGGCGCTTCAATTGCCGGGCTGGCCCTCGGTTCGCCGGCAATTGCTACCGCAGCGCAAGCGCGTGCCAAACTTCCCGGCGCAAGCAGCCCCTTGTCGATTGACGAAAAGCTGACGCCGCATAAAGACGTTACCGGTTACAACAATTTCTACGAATTCGGGACCGAAAAAAGCGACCCGGCCAAGTACGCAAAGTCCCTGCAAACTGAACCCTGGACGGTCAAGGTCGATGGTGCCGTCAATAAGCCCCGCACTTTTGACATGGCCGACCTGCTCAAACTGGCGCCAATGGAAGAGCGCATTTACCGGTTGCGCTGCGTAGAGGGCTGGTCGATGGTGGTGCCCTGGGTCGGTTATTCCTTGTCGGCGCTGATCAAGGCAGTAGAGCCCCGTAATGACGCCAAGTATGTCGAATTTATTACTCTGGACGATCCCAAACAGATGCCGGGTATCAGTTATCCGGTGTTGCGCTGGCCTTATGTCGAGGGTCTGCGAATCGATGAGGCTAACAATCCGCTGGCGCTGTTGGCTTTTGGTTTGTATGGCGAAGTGATGCCGAAGCAAAACGGTGCTCCCTTGCGGTTGGTGGTGCCGTGGAAGTACGGTTTCAAGAGCGGAAAATCCCTGGTGGCAATCCGTTTCAAGCAACAACGCCCGCGCACGAGCTGGAACGTTGCCGCGCCGAATGAGTACGGATTCTTCTCTAACGTCAATCCTGAGGTGGACCATCCGCGATGGTCGCAGGCGACTGAGCGCCGGATAGGCGAAGATGGGTTCTTCAAACGAAAACGCAAAACACTGATGTTTAACGGCTACGCCGAGCAAGTGGCGTCGCTGTACAGTGGCATGGATCTGACCCGCGACTTCTGACCGTAACGTGAGCCGAGTCATGGGGAATCCGAGATCGCTGGTGCCGATTGTCGGGCGCAGGCTGTTCAGAGTGATCTGGGTTGCCGTGTTCGTGGCATCTCTGGTGCCGTTTGCACGCCTTTTCTGGCTTGGTTACCAGGACAATCTGACGGCGAACCCGATTGAGTTCGTGACGCGTTCGACCGGAACCTGGACCCTCGTGTTTCTGTGTCTTACGCTGGCCATCACTCCGGTTCGTAAGCTAACCGGGTTGGGATGGCTGCTCAGGCTTCGGCGTATGCTGGGTTTGTATGCTTTTTTCTATGGTTGCGTGCATCTGGCCACGTATGTCTGGTTCGACCAGTGGTTTGATCTGACCGAAATCATTAAAGATATTTTCAAGCGGCCATTCATTACAGCCGGTTTTGTCGGCTATCTTTTGATGGTGCCGTTGGCACTGACGTCAAACGGATTTGCGATGCGGCGACTTGGCCGCCGGTGGCAGTTACTGCACCGTCTCGTCTATCTGATCGCACCGGTTGGTCTGTTGCACTTTTGGTGGCACAAGTCCGGCAAGAATGATTTCTTCGAGCCGGTCATCTACACGGTCGTGGTGGCGATTTTGCTTGGGCTTCGATATTTCTGGCGCCGCCGGGTGGCTCGCAATAGCGTTGCGAGCTGACCGGGCGGGCCGATCTCAGACGGGTTGGTTACGGGCCAGGCAGAAGATGTTCGCCGGCAATCAGCGCGTCAAAGGACTCGCGTTCGCGAATCAGGTGGACACTGGCGCCATCGACCATGACTTCTGCGGCGCGGGGACGGCTGTTGTAGTTTGAGCTCATGACCATGCCGTAAGCGCCGGCCTGACCGAAAGCCAGCAAGTCGCCGGCCTCGAGATTCAGGGCGCAATTCTTGGCGAGCCAGTCTCCTGATTCACAGACAGGGCCAACGAGATCCCAGGTTTGCCGGGCCTCGCCGTCACGTGGTTTGACCGGTAGAACCGGGTGAACGGCCTGATAGAGTGCGGGCCTGAGCAAGTCGTTCATCGCGGCATCCATGATCGCGAAGTTTCGTGACTCGGTGGGTTTCAGGTACTCAACCTGCGAAACCAGCACGCCGGCCGGTCCGGCGATCGAGCGGCCAAACTCAAACATGATTTCAATGTCACCGGCGGCAGCGCCCAGCCGTTCATCGAGCCGGTCGAATACTTGTTGAATCAGTGTGGATCGTGATGGCGGAATATCCTGAGCCTCATAGCCAATACCAAGGCCGCCGCCCAGATCGATATGGCTGAGACTGATACCGGCATCCTGCAGGCTGAGGTAGAGATCGAGGATTCGGTCAAGCGCGGCCAGGAACGGCGCCATTTCGGTAATCTGCGAACCAATATGGCAATCGATGCCGACCACATTAAGCCCGGGCATGCTGGCCGCCAACTGATAGGTGGCGATTGCTTTGTCGTGCGCGATCCCGAATTTGTTCTCGCGTAAACCGGTGGAAATATAGGGATGGGTACCCGCGTCAACATCCGGATTGATGCGTAAGGAGATCGGTGCTGCGACGCCAAGGCTGATGGCGATTTCATTGATGCGATGAAGCTCGCTTTCAGACTCGGCGTTAAAGCAACGAACGCCGGCCATCAGCGCTTCGCGAATCTCAAGGCTTGATTTGCCGACGCCACTGAACACGACTTTGTCGGCCCTGCCGCCAGCGGCGATGACGCGTTTCAGTTCTCCGGCTGAGACAATGTCGAAGCCGGCGCCTTCACGCGCCAGGCAGTCCAAGACGGCCAGATTCGAATTGGCTTTCATCGCATAGCAGACCATCAGGGCGCGACCCGGCGCAGCATCAGCAAACTCACGGTAGGCTGAGACCAGCGCCTGCCGGGAATAGACATAAAGCGGCGAGCCGTGAGTCTGTACGAGTGAGGCAAGCGGGACGTTCTCAGCCCAAAGCTGTCCGTCTTTGTAGCTAAACGGCTCTGTCATGAGGGCACATCTGATTTGCGTTTTGGGACGACCGGCGAGAGTTCTTCAGCCTGGGGCTGGCCCGGCGCGGGCAGATAAAGTGGGCCGCGCTGACCGCAACCCGTCAGGACCAGACTACTGAGAAGTGTGATTGACACCGTAGTCAGTACAATAAGCCGGTTCGGTGGCATAGGTTTTCTTGTCATCAAATTTCCAGTTCTAAATCGAGTCTAGCATGAGCGATCAGCAGTTTATTACCGAGTGCGAGCGCTTGCTCGACGTTATCGAAGACGCGGTTGATGCCAGCGAGCTCGACGTCGATTTTCAGCGCAACGGCCATGTCCTTGAGCTGGAATTCGAGAACGGCTCAAAGATCGTCATCAATGGCCAGGCCCCCATGCGGGAAATGTGGCTGGCTGCCCCGAGCGGGGCGCACCACTATAAGAAAGACGAGCAACAGCGCTGGGTGGATACCCGCAACGGCGAGGAATTGTCCGCCGCTTTGTCTCGCTGCGCGAGTAGCCAGTCCGGCCAGCAAGTCATCCTGAAGCTCTGATCGATCGATCGGCCGGGCGGCTTTGCCCGTCGCTAGAACACCTGGTTCCTGAGCTTTTCGGCAGAGCGCCGCCCTTTGGTGCCGGTGGTAATGCCGCCTTCCGTCATGCCCAGGCTGCGAATGCCGACATCTGGCGTTGTTTCAGTCAGATAGAGGTCGCCGTTGACCTGAACAACCCCCGGCGGTGGTTGCATCTGGGCGACCGGCACATCTTTGAGTGCGGTCTCCATGTATTCGACCCAGATTGGCAAGGCCAGGCCGCCACCGGTTTCGCGTTCGCCCAGCTTGCGGGGCTGATCGAAGCCGACCCAGGCGGTTGCGGCAATCGTAGGCTGGTAGCCAACGAACCAGGCGTCATACGAGTCATTGGTCGTGCCGGTTTTGCCCGCGAGGTCCGGCCGCTTCAGTGCCTTGGCCCGGCTAGCGGTGCCGCGTCTCACGACATCACGAAGCATTGAGTCGATGATGTAGGCATTGCGTGGGTCGATCGCCCGGTTGGCTTCGTTGCCCGAGGTTCTGGGGTTGGCTCTTGCCACTACATTGCCCCGTGCGTCCGTGATGTGGGAGATCAGATAGGGGTCTACCCGGTAGCCCCCGTTGGCAAAGACGGAAATGCCGCTGACCATCTGCAAAGGGGTGACCAGTCCGGCGCCCAGTCCGAGTGTCAGAACCGGCGGTTGCTGGGCTGGGTCAAAGCCGAAGCGCTCGACATATCCGCGGGCGTACTTGGCGCCGATCTGTTGCATGACCCGCACGGACACCATGTTCTTGGACCGGGCCAACGCGGTGCGCAGGGTCATTGGGCCATCAAAGCGTCCGTCGAAGTTCTTGGGCTCCCAGAGCTGCGGGCCTTCTTCCGGGTCTTCGTCGATCAGAGAAATCGGCGCGTCATTAACCACCGTGGAAGTCATCAAGCCTTTGCCGAGCGCTGCTGAAAAGATAAACGGCTTGAAGCTGGAGCCCGGCTGGCGCCAGGCCTGGGTAACCCGGTTGAATTTGTTGTGCTCGAAATCGAATCCACCAACCAGTGACCGGATTGATCCGTCATGCGTGTTGACCGAGACGAACGCCGCCTGCACCGACGGAATTTGAGTGATCGCCCAGCGCTTGTTCTGTTTGACGATGCGTACCACCGAACCGAGTCTGGGTCGTAGCTTGGGGTCTGCTTTGCGGTCATAGGCCTTGGTGACCAGTGTCAGACCATCACCTGTGATCTTGATCGGTTCGCCGCCCTGGCTGACGGTGATTGATTTCTTTTTGCCTTTCATGCGGATCTGGGTCACGACCGCCGCCAGCAAGGTGTCTCGTTCGCCGGCCTGTTTGATGGCCTGCTCGATCTGTTCGTTCACCTCTTCGCTCGTGCCGGCCAGTTCGATCTGTGCTTCCGGCCCGTTGTACCCCGAGCGGGTGTCATAAGCCAACACCCCGTTCCGCAAAGCCATCCGGGCCGCTTGCTGGTCGCGCGAGTGAATCGTTGTGTGAATTCTCAGGCCGGCGGAGTAGGCGTCATCGCCGTAGAGCTTATAGACGAGGCGGCGAGCCAACTCTGAAACATAGGGCGCTGTCGCGGTAAAGTTCGAGGTCGGGCGGGAGTAGACCATTTCCTCTTCGGTCGCCGCATCGTGAGTTGACTGGTCGATAAACCCGTTTTCGAGCATGCGTCGCAGGATATAAAGCTGACGCGATTTGGCCCGCGTGGGATTCACGATGGGGTTGTACCGTGACGGCGCCTTGGGCAGCCCGGCAAGCATTGCCGCCTCGGCGATGCTCAGGTCGTTGAGTTCTTTGTCGAAATAGGTGGAAGCCGCTGCCTGAAAGCCGTAAGAGCGTTTGCCCAGGAAAATCTGGTTGAGATAAAGCTCAAAAATCTCTTCCTTGCTGAGGGTGCTTTCGATCTTGAGTGCCAGTAAAACCTCGGTCAGCTTGCGCGTATAGGTTCGCTCATTGCTCAGGAAGAACTCGCGCGCCAGTTGCATCGTGATTGTGCTGCCGCCCTGGGCGGTGCGACCGGCTGTGAAATTTGCCAGCGCCGCTCGGGCTACGCCGATGAAGTCAACACCGCTGTGCTCGAAGAAGCGGGCGTCCTCGGCGGCCAGAATCGCCTGTTTGATTGTTTGTGGTGCCTGGTCGAACTGCACGAACTGCCGTCGCTCCTGGCCAAATTCCCCAATCAGTTGGTTGTCCACCGTGAAGACTTTCAGCGGCAGCTTGGGCCGGTAATCCACCATTGAGTCGATCGGCGGCAGGCGGTCATTGATCATCAGCAGGACGACTATTGCGCCGATGACAGACGAGACCGCCAGGAAAACCGGAATGCCGATGATCCAGCCGGTCAGGCGGGCGATGGAGAAGCCCTGCTGTTGGTTCAGAGTGCGATTCATTGTCGGTTGCTTCTTTATCTGGGGAGGGGGAGTTCAGCTACTCCCGCGAGAGTACCGGAGCAAGCCGTAAAGCGCACGGTTCGCAGGTGCCGACACAACGGCAGATCAAAACAGGGGCTGATTGCCCGCTGACCTGAGCATGGGTTCTCGGCTGATTCAGCTAGTTCAGAAACAGGCAGCTTTCGAGGGCAAATTTCCGCTTTTCAATGCCTGCGCTTAGACCGCTCGGAGGTCGAAATCGACCGCTCATGAGAGTGCTTATACGAGTGGTGCATTTGGCGCGACGGGCGGCCTGTCGCCCATGGGTTGGGGGCCACAAAACTATTTACAGTGATTCATGCCGATAGATAGCATGAACTTGACTTATCGAAATGCGACATATGTCATCGACGTTGATGATCACTTAGGTGCGAGGTTCCAGTGGCACTCTCCTTATCCGGAATATTTGGCAAGAAATTGCCCCCGTTGGTTGGTATTGACTTGAGTTCATCGAGCGTAAAGCTCGTGGAATTAAGCAGTGGCGACCGCATGTCTATGCGGCTTGAGCGTTATGCGATCGAGCCAATTGAAAAAGGCGCGATTGTTGACGGCGCGATTGAGAAGCCAGAAGTGGTTTCCGAGGCGTTACGCAAAGCGTTGCAGAAAGCGAACATTAAATCAAAAAATGTCGCTCTAGCGCTACCTTCGGCGGCAGTAATCACGAAAAACATCACACTTCCCGCTGACCTTCGTGAAGAAGATTACGAAGTTCAAGTTGAAAGCGAGGCGAGCCAATACATCCCGTTTCCCATCGAGGAAGTGAACCTGGATTTTCAGATTCTCGGCCCGAATGAGAACTCGCCCGACGAGGTCGATGTGTTGTTGGCGGCGTCTCGTAAAGAGAAGGTTGAAGACCGGGTCGCCATTGCCGAAATGGCAGGGGTTAAACCAATGGTTGTTGATGTCGAGCCCTACGCGGTTCGCTCTACGGTTGACCATGTGACCTCGTTTCTGCCCAACAGCGGCCAGGGCCAGATTATCGCGGTCGTTGTTGTCGGGCAGAACGCGACATTCGTGACGATTGTCCTGAACGGTCAGACAATTTTCGAACGCGAGCAGTCGCTTGGCGGCAACCAGCTCACGCAGGACATCGTGCGGATGTATGGGATTACGTTCGAAGAAGCCGAGGTCAAAAAGCGCACCGGCGATCTGCCCGATACCTATGTTGACGACTTGCTGCGCCCGTTCGTTGAGCAAGGGGCTACCGACATTGGCCGGGCTCTCCAGTTCTTCTTTACGTCCACGCCGTATTCACGGGTGGACCAGATTTATCTCGCCGGCGGTTCGGCGGTTATTCCGGGTTTTGTCGAGGCAGTAGCCGACCGAACCCAGGTGCCTACCGACTTGATTGCTCCGTTTCAGGGAATGGAAGTGGCCGATGCAATTCGCGAGAAGCAATTGAGGGTTGATGCGCCGTCGTTGATGGTTGCTACCGGCCTGGCCATGCGGAGGTTTGAATCGTGATTCGGATCAATTTACTGCCGCATCGAGAGATGCGGCGCGAAAAGCGCAAGAAGGAATTTGTCAGTCTGGCCGGTGTCGTTGGCGCCGCTGGCGTGGCGGTTGCCTTGGCGGTTGGTTTTGGGATCAACTCGCAGATAGATGCGCAGAATGATCGCAACAACTATATCAAGGCCAAGAACGCCGAGCTTGACTCACAGATCGCTGAAATCGCAAATCTCGAGGCTGAGATTCAGTCATTGAAGGCGCGCCAGGAAGCAGTCGAAAGCCTGCAGAGTGATCGTACCGTTCCGGTCCATCTTTTTGACGAGTTGGTTCGGCGCACGCCAGAGGGTGTGTATCTGCAGAAGGTCAAGCAGATCGATAACCGGGTGACCGTAACCGGCCGGGCGCAGACCAATGAGCGAATCGCTGACCTGCTCCGCAATCTGTCCGCCTTGTCACCGTGGATGGAGCGTCCTGAGCTGATTGAAATCAAGGCAATCTCGGTCAAAGGTCAGGGACGCAATCCGAATGAAGAGCGAAGACTTTTCGAGTTCTCGCTCAACGCGCTGCTCAAGTTGCCTTCGGCAAAAGCTGCTGAAGAAGCGAAGAACGCAACGAATCAACGCCAGCCCAAAAAGCTGGCAGCACGCTAACGGACGGGGATAAAAGATGATTGATTTTACCGAGCTCCGTGCCCAGTTCGAAGGCTTGCAAGGCAAGCATGCCGGCCTTTGGCCCAAGCTGCCCAAGGCTGCATTGCTGCTCACACTCTTTGTTGTGATTTGTCTGGCTGCCTACACGTTTTACTGGCGCGGCCTGATGGAAGAGGTTGAAAAAGGCACCCGGCACGAGCAAAAGCTGCGCACTGACTTCCAGGCAAAGATGCGTAAAGCCGTGAACCTTGTTTCGCTGCGTCAGCAGAAAGAACAGGTCGCGCAATACGTATCTGTACTTGAAAAGCAGTTGCCTAGCAAAGCTGAGATGGATGCACTGCTGTCAGACATTAACCAGGCCGGTGTCGGCCGCGATCTGCAGTTTGAACTGTTCAAACCAGGCGCGGTCGCGGTTCGAGAGTACTACGCGGAATTACCTATCGATATCAAGTTGGTTGGTGGTTACCACGAGTTTGGGCACTTTGCCAGCGACGTCGCCAATCTCCCACGGATCGTGACGCTCAACAACGTCGAAGTGAAGTGGAATGAATCGAATGGCCAGCTCGAAATGCGCGCGATTGCCAAGACTTACCGGTATCTCGATCCGGAAGAAGTGGCAGAGCAGCAGCGTCTCAAGGCCAAAGCACGTAAGAGGGGGCGTCGATGAAAACGCAAGATTTAGCCGCGTCTCAGGCCAGCCCTGAGCGTCAATCCACCCGGCGCCCTGCGGCGCTGCCGCTTGCGGGGGCATTGCTGGCGAGTTTCGTACTGGCCGGGTGCGACGCAAGAATCGCAGAGATCGATGTCTGGATGCAGGAAGTGCGGGCAACTACGCCGCCGATTCGAACTCGTTTGGAAGAACCAAAACGATTCAACCCGTTCTATTACGACCTGGTTGAAGAGATACAGCCGTTCTCGCCTATCAAGCTGGCGGCGCTACAGGATCCAATGCAAGTACGCGCCAAAGGCGGGCTTGCTCCGGATGTAAACCGTCGACGCGAAGTGCTCGAGAACTTTCCGATCGAGCAGATTCAGATGGTTGGTTTCATGCGTAGCAGCCGCTACAACACGGCGCTACTGCAGGTAGACCAAACGATTTACCAAGCTCGGATTGGCAATTATGCCGGTCAGAACTTTGGGGTGGTTACAAATATTGGCGAGACGGAAGTCGCGCTACGGGAACTGGTTCAGGACGCAACGGGCGACTGGGTTGAACGGGAAACCGTGCTCAAGTTGCAGGAGAAAGGGAAATGACAACAGGCATGGGCAACTTCAATCGGCTTAAGCGTGCCACACGTGTAACGGCGGCTTCAGTCGCATGGTCGCTTCGGCTTCAAAAAGGTCAACTCAGTACGCTTTCGCGTGGTGGACCGGCAATGATCGGAATGGCGGTCGCCGTGGCAAGTGTATTTGCCAGCGGGCCGTCGTATGCAGCTAGTAACGCCATTGAGAGCGTCACCACGGCCAGCCGCGGTGATACGAGCTATCTGCGTATTCGTATGGCTCAGGAACTCAAGGCTGCTCCGCCAAGTTTCACGATCAGCAACCCGCCACGGATTGCATTCGATTTCGCGGATACGCAGAATTCTTCGCCTGATTCCTCCATCAAGCCTGAGCAAGGCGAGCTGCGCGGTGTCAATATTGTCACTGCCGGGTCGCGCTCACGAGTCGTGCTGAGCCTCAAGCAGAAGATGCAATACAAGACCGAAATTGAAGGTCGTGATTTGCTGGTGACGCTTGATCCGGCGCTGGTTGCCCAGGCTAAAGCAGATGCCCCGGCAACTCAGAGCTATCAGTTTGCCCAGGCGACCAGTTCAAATGAACACGCGCTTCGTGATGTGGACTTCCGACGCGGTCAAGGCGGCGAAGGCCGAATCGTGGTTGAGTTGTCCGATGGTGATGTTGGTGTCAACATTCGCCAGAAAGGCAAGCAGCTGGTTGTCGATTTCAAGAAGACCGCACTGCCTGAGAACCTGCGCCGCCTGCTGGATGTGACCGACTTCGGGACACCAGTAAAAACGGTTAAGGTTTTTCAGCGCGGTGAAAACACGCAACTGGTTATTGAGCCGCAAGGCCTCTGGGAGCACAATGCCTACCAGAGTGATACGCAGTTCGTTGTTGAAGTACGGCCTATTCAGGAAAACCCGAATAGTCTTGCCCAGGGTAGCCAGAAAGGTTACAAAGGTGAGCGCCTGTCACTGAACTTCCAGAACGTAGATGTCCGTGCATTGCTCCAGGTAATTGCCGACTTCACTGATTTGAATATCGTGACGAGTGATTCAGTAGAAGGCAATCTGACCTTGCGACTGAAAGATGTCCCCTGGGATCAGGCGCTGGACATCATCATGCAGTCCAAAGGGCTGGATATGCGCAAGAACGGTAACGTCTTGTTGGTTGCCCCTGCCGAAGAGCTTGCCGCGAAGGAAAGACTTGAGCTTGAGTCAATGCAGCAGCTCTCTGAGCTTGAGCCGCTGCGCAACGAAGTCTTCCAGTTGAACTATCAAAAGGCGACAGCGCTTCAGGAGTTGCTGGCCAGTGAAGATCAACGGGTTTTGTCAGAGCGCGGATCGGTAGTTGTTGATGCGCGAACCAATAAGCTGTTTGTGCAGGACTCGCCGAGTCGTCTTGAGGCAGTGCGTCAGCTAATCAACCAGATTGATATTCCGATTCGCCAGGTATTGATTGAAGCCCGGGTTGTCGAAGCTGATGATCGTTTCTCTCGTAACCTTGGTGTCAAGCTTGGCTATAACGACGTCAGCTCAACGGTCTATACCACCCAGACGGTTCCCGACGGTGCCGGCGGTACTACTGAGATCAACGTACCTGTCTATGGCGCGGGCTCTTCAGTCGGCGGCGGTTATGCCACTGTGTCGGGTAACCTGAGCGGCGTTCAGGATCTGTCTTCGCAGAACGGTTCGGACGTCAGCGGCACAAACGCCCAGGGTCTTGGCCAGTTGACAGCGCAAGGCAATACAAACTTTGTCAGTCTGCCGGCAGCGGCTATCTCGGGAACTTCGCCGGCTCAGTTTGCCGTCAGTTTGTTCGGTTCCAGTCTGACCCGCTTCTTGAATCTTGAATTGTCGGCTTTGGAAGCAGATCAACGCGGTAAAGTGGTTTCCAGTCCGCGGGTTCTGACAGCAGATCAAAGCAAAGCAGTCATCGAGCAGGGTACGGAGCTACCGTATCAGCGAGCTACGTCAAGCGGAGCGACTGCCGTGTCATTCCGTAAGGCAAATCTGCGACTTGAAGTCACGCCGCAGATTACGCCAGAAGGTAGTGTGATTCTGGCGGTCGAAGTGAACCGTGATGCGGTGGGTCAGTTGACCTCGGCTGGATTCGCGATCGACACCCGCCGGGTGCAAACCCAGGTGTTGGTCGAGAACGGCGGTACGGTGGTTATCGGCGGTATTTACGAGCAGTTCGAACGCAATCGTACCGACAAGGTGCCCTTGCTAGGCGACATCCCGGTGCTTGGTTATCTCTTCCGGAGTAACCAGAAAACCAATGATCGCACAGAGCTGATGGTGTTCCTCACGCCTCGGATCGTGACTGATACAGCGCTTTCACGCTAAGTCGGCCGCTAACGAAACTATTTGACGTAGGGAAAAATGAAAAACATGACTTCCACCCAATCACCCTGGATCCGCCTGCTGGCGTACTGCTCCATGGTCATCTTCGCCCTGGTGACGGCTGCCTGTAGTGGCAATGGTGCCGGCGCCGGAGGCGGCGGTTCCAGCGCCGCAGCTGCCAGTAGCGCTGCTTCACTTAGCCTGATTTCGAGCGAAACCAGCCTGGGTTCTGACGGCAAAAAGACCGCCGTTATTACTGCAATCGTTAAGAACGAGTTGAATGTATCGCTGGGGAATCAACCAGTGGTGTTCTCGACGAGTGACAACGGTGCAACACTCGAAATCGCCGATTCAATTACTGACGCCAGCGGACGCATGGAGGCGGTCTTGTCTGTCACCGACCGCACGGTTCGTGATATCACGATCACCGCAGCTTCCGGCGACATTGTTCGGTCAATCGTCGTTCCTGTGGTTGGTACCGTGTTGCAGATTAACGGGTCAAGTACGATTGTCTTTAACGACGAGACGCAGTACTCAATCTCATTGCGTGATTCTGGCGGTAGCCCTATTCTCAACGCTGAGGTTCAAGTCAGTTCTGCGAATGGCAATATCATTTCTGAGTCTTCAATTACCACTGACAGCCAGGGGCAGGCAGTATTCAACGTTCGCGGTGTCAACGCTGGCGCAGATACTTTGACGGCTAGCTCTCAAGGTGTCACTACCGTGTTCCCGACGTCTGTTTCAGGGACGCAGCTTACCTATGTCGCACCGGATAATGGCCTGGAAGTAACAGTAGATCAGGTTTCGCCGGTTACGGTTCGGTTGATAGAGAATGGAGCGCCGGTAGTTGGTCGCGATATTCGGTTTGCGGTTACCCGCGGTGTTTTTGCTGGTTCGTCTACCGCTACCACTGATGGTTCAGGCGAGGCTTCAGTCAGTATTCAGTCTCCAACTGCGGGTATCAGCACGATTACCGCGACCGAAGTGCAAGGCACGCTGAGTACCGGTGTGACCGCTACCCGTCAGATTGAGTTCGTTTCCAAGTCACCTACCAAGATCGAATTGCAGGCTAGCCCGGCAGTCGTTGGGGCCAATCTGTCGACCGAAGGCACCAACTCGAGTCAGTTGATTGCTGTTGTCCGTGATGACAACGACAATCCGGTGAAAAACGTCCGTGTTGATTTCTCTGCCTTGACTGATCCCAGTAACGGCCGAATTGAACCTGGCTTTGGTATCACCGATCGCTTTGGTACGGCCACAGCATCATTTATTGCCGGTCCGACGGCTACGGGTTTTGATGCGGTACAGCTTGAAGCCAAGCTCTCAAGCAATGCTGCAATTTTCGCCCGGGATGGCCTGACAGTCTCAGATCTCGAGTTGTCAGTTCGAATCGGTACAGGTAATGAATTGATTTCAGATGATTCTTTGACTGCGTATCGCATGCCCTGGACGGCAATTGTCGCTGACTCAAGCGGAAATCCTGTCGAGAATGCGCTGGTGACCGTAGCGCTGAGGTCAACGCGCTACCGGAAAGGTTTTTGGACCCCGGTCGCTGACGGTTGGATTCAACAAGCAGGCGATCTGACTACTTGTGTGTCAGAAGACACCAACCTGAATGGCCGACTCGATTCCGGTGAAGACCTTAACGGCAGCCTTGAGTTGGATCCGGGTTCTGTCTCTGTGAGTCAGGTCTTGCAGCCGGGTTCGCGTACGGACTCCAGTGGCCTGGCATCGATCGAAGTGATTTATCCGAAAACTTACGGTGCCTGGGTCGAGTCTCTCATTCAGGTCACGATCACTACCGTATCGGGTACTGAGGCGTCTGCAGAACAGGTCTTTATCCTGCCGGTAGAGGCTGGAGATATTAACAACATCTCTATCTTGCCGCCTGGAGCCACTGCGCCGGATAGTCCGTTTGGTCGGTCGACCAATTGCGGGGACACACTGTAAACCGTAAAGCGTAGCAAACACTTACCGTAGTACAGGTAAGCTAGAGGGGCCGGAGCAATCCGGCCCCTTTTTCGTTTGGCGCCCCTGCTTGGGGCCGGATACTGCGCTACAGCTTTGATGAACTGCTCTATTTTTCTGGTCGGCATGCCCGGTTCGGGTAAGTCCACAATTGGCAAGAGACTGGCAGCCCGACTGGGTTGTCCGTTTGTTGATGCCGATCGTGAGCTGGAATCCCGGTGCGGCGTCACGATCGCCACCATGTTCGAAATCGAGGGGGAGCAGGGGTTCCGCGACCGTGAGGCCCGCCTGCTGGCCGAGCTGTGTGAGGAAAAAGGTCAGGTGGTGGCGACTGGCGGCGGCGTCATCCTCCGCCCGGAAAACCGGGCGTTGCTGCGCGGCCAGCCCCGGGTGGTGTATCTCCAGGCCAGTGTCGCCGAGCTCTGGAGCCGGTTGCGTCATGACCGCAAGCGCCCTTTGCTGCAAGGCAAAGACCCCCGGGCCCGGATTGAAAAAATGCATCGTGAGCGAGTCCCGCTTTATGAGGAAGTTGCCGATATCACCGTAAGAGGGCAGCGCCACTCTGCCGAGCGATTGCTGGGCGATATGATTAAATCGCTTGAAGTTGAATCTGCAACCACACCCGACACGCTTAAGGACTGAGCCGCGCAAGACCATGCATGAATTGACCGTTGAACTTGGTGACCGCTCCTATCCCATCCTGATCGGCGATGGGCTGATTAGCGGGCAATGTGACGCCTTGCTTGAGCTGGCGGAGGGACGGCAGGTGGCGGTGGTTACCGATGACATCGTCGCCGGATTGCACCTGACGCCAATGGTGGCCCAGCTCAAGCCTGTTGCGCATGAGCTGATTGAAGTCGCTTTGCCGGCGGGAGAGTCCAACAAGACCTGGTCTACACTGAATCTGATCTTCGATGCCCTGTTGGCAGCCCGGTTCGACCGTCGCTGCCTGATCGTGGCTCTGGGCGGCGGCGTCATTGGCGACATGGCGGGCCTGGCTGCCGCGCTGTATCAGCGCGGTGTGGATTTTGTCCAGGTGCCGACAACTTTGCTCGCGCAGGTCGACTCCTCGGTTGGCGGCAAAACGGCAATCAACCATCCGGCCGGCAAAAATATGATAGGAGCATTCTATCAGCCAAGATTGGTGATAGCTGATAGCGATGTTTTAACGACATTGCCGGCCCGGCAGATCTCGGCGGGGCTTGCCGAAATGATCAAACACGGCGCGATTGCTGATCTGGGCTACCTGGCCCAGATGGAACGAGATCTCGCTGCGATGCGGGCGGCACAGACTAATGAGCTGGCGGCCGCGGTTTTCGGCTCCTGCCAGATCAAGGCGGCTGTGGTGGCCGACGACGAGCGCGAGGCGGGGCGACGCGCTATTCTGAATTTTGGCCACACATTTGGCCATGCTATCGAGGCCGGTCTGGGCTATGGCCGGTGGCTTCATGGCGAGGCGGTAGGCACCGGGATGCTAATGGCCGCTGATCTGTCGCGCCGTTGCGGGTTCATCGACCAGTCTTTTGTTGATCGGCTGGAGACGCTGTGCGCGCGGACTGATCTGCCGCTTAGAGCGCCGGGCTGGCCGGCAGCCCGTTACCTGGAGTTGATGGCGGTTGACAAAAAATCCCGTCAGGGCGTTCCTCGGTTTGTATTGCTTGACGCGCCGGGGGCCGCCAGTCTGCATCAGGTTAATGAACAAAAGGTGGCCGAAACGCTGGCGGCGCTGGCGACAGCCGCCGCTTAGGCTTCCAGGTTTTTCCGTATTGTGGGATCGCCGGGTCCCGGTGTGCTGAGAGCTCCAACTTGTGCTCAACCTAGGGTATATTTCTCGGCCCAGCAATGGTTTCGGGCCGGGAAAGCGGCACCGGAAAGAACAAATTCAATGGCTGCGCGACGGTTCGTCGCCGGAAAGTATTGTTGGACAATAGGTCGCCGATAGGCGTATCTGGCAAGGCTCGCGCTCGATCAATCAGAGTCGGCCAGCGAGAGGGATTGTCCTGAGCCTCGGCAGAGGCTGGAAGGAAACTGGTGGCACCGCTGGGTTGCCCACTAAACATGGCAAGATCGTGGCAAGAGCCACACCCGACGAAGTTGACTGTCACCTTTGTCGCCACTCTTTAGGTGGTGCCCGGTATCCGGGTTGCCAGACTGCGGCCAACCGGCCGGTTTTATCGAGGTTAGTTATGGGAAATGCTCACAGCCATCAGGCACCCGGTGCCCAGGGTTTATATAACCCGGCCAATGAACACGACAACTGTGGTGTTGGTTTCGTCGCTCATATCAAGGGTAAACGAAGCCATCGCATTATCGAGCAGGGTTTGCAGATTCTGTGCAACATCGATCACCGGGGTGCGGTCGGTGCTGATCCGCTGATGGGTGACGGTGCCGGCATCATGACCCAGATTCCTGACTTGTATTTCCGTGAGGAGATGCGCCGCCAGGGCGTTGAGTTGCCGCCGGCTGGCGAATATGGCGTGGGCATGGTGTTCCTGCCCAAAGAATCGGCCTCCCGACTCGCCTGCGAGCAGCAGCTCGAACGCGCGGCGCGCGCCGAAGGGCAGATTGTGCTGGGCTGGCGTGATGTCTCGCTGGACTCTTCAATGGAGATGTCCCCGACGGTAAAAGCCAAGGAGCCGTCGATTCGTCAGATCTTTATCGGTCGCGGCCAGAACGTCATGGTGACCGATGCGCTTGAGCGCAAACTATATGTGATCCGCAAACGCGCCAGCCACAACATTCAGCGCCTGCGCCTGGAGCATGGCAAAGAGTATTACGTTGTCTCGATGTCGGCTCGCACAATTGTCTACAAGGGCTTGTTGCTGTGTAACCAGGTCGGCCAGTATTTCAAGGACTTGCAGGATCCGCGCTATGTGTCGGCGCTGGCCCTGGTGCACCAGCGGTTTTCAACCAATACTTTCCCGGAGTGGCCGCTGGCTCACCCGTACCGCATGATTTCCCACAACGGTGAGATCAACACGGTCAAAGGTAACTACAACTGGTTGCGGGCTCGCGAAGGGGTGATGTCCTCACCGGTTCTGGGTGAGGACTTGCGCAAGCTCTACCCGATTGTTTATCCGGGTCAGTCTGACACTGCCACCTTCGATAACTGTCTTGAGTTGCTGACAATGGCCGGGTATCCGCTGGCTCACGCGGTCATGATGATGATCCCGGAGGCCTGGGAAAACCATACGCTGATGGAAGAAAAGCAGCGGGCATTTTATGAATTTCATGCTGCAATGATGGAGCCGTGGGACGGCCCGGCAGCAATTGCGTTTACCGACGGCCGCCAGATTGGCGCCACACTCGACCGCAACGGTCTACGTCCGGCTCGCTACCTGATTACCGATGATGATCTGGTTGTCATGGCATCAGAGGCTGGTGTTTTGCCGATTCCCGAAAGTCGAATTGTTCGCAAGTGGCGTTTGCAGCCGGGCAAGATGTTCCTGATCGATCTGGAGCAGGGCCGCATTATCGATGACGCAGAGCTCAAGACCCAGTTGTCGAACAGCAAGCCCTACCGTGAGTGGATTGACGCGATCCGGGTCAAGATTCATGACATTGAAATCGACCCTCGCGATGCGAACCAGATGGTCAAGCCGGCGCGCACCGATGTGAGTCTGCTCGACGCGCAGCAGGCGGCCGGGTTCACCCAGGAAGACATCAAGTTCCTGATGTCGCCGATGGCCGAGCGCGGCGAGGAGGCAACCGGTTCAATGGGCAATGATGCTCCCCTGGCCGTACTCTCAGACCGCAACAAGCCGCTGTATAACTACTTTAAGCAGTTGTTTGCCCAGGTTACCAATCCGCCGATTGATCCGATTCGCGAAGAAATGGTGATGTCGCTGGTGACGTTTATCGGCCCCAAGCAGAACCTTCTCGACCTGAACAACACCAATCCTCCTATCCGCATGGAACTGACTCAGCCAATTCTCGATTTCGAGGACATGGCGAAGATCCGCGGCGTTGAGCATTACACCGGCAACAAATTTAAATCTTACGAACTGGATGTCTGCTACCCGGTCGAGTGGGGCCGTGAAGGCATCGAAGCCCGCCTGGCGTCACTGGCCTCTGAGGCTGAAGATGCGGTCATCAGCGGCTTCAACATCCTGATCGTGACCGACCGAAGCTGCGACAAGGAAAATGTCGCCATTCCGAGTTTGCTGGCCATGAGCGCGATCCACCAGCATCTGGTAAACCGGGGTCTGCGAACCAGCACCGGTCTGGTGGTTGAGACCTCCTCAGCACGTGAAGTGCATCACTTTGCGTTGTTGGCTGGTTATGGTGCTGAAGCGATCCACCCTTACCTCGCGCTTGAGACGCTGGTTGATCTGTACAAGGATATGCCGTCCGACATTGGCCCGGACAAAGCCATCAAGAACTACATCAAGGCCATCGGTAAAGGCATGCGCAAAGTGATGTCCAAGATGGGCATTTCAACTTACATGAGCTATTGCGGCGCGCAGATCTTCGAGGCCATTGGCTTGTCCAGCGATGTTGTTGACAAATACTTCACCGGAACGCCGTCGAATATTGAAGGCGTTTCTGTCTTTGATATTGCTGAAGAGGCTATTCGGCGACATGTTGACGCCTTCGGCGATGTGCCGGTTCTGGCCAACGCGCTCGAGGCCGGCGGCGAATATGCTTATCGCACCCGTGGCGAAGAGCATATGTGGACGCCAGACGTTATCGCCAAGCTGCAGCATGCGACTCGTTCCAATACGTTCTCCAGCTATAAGGAATATGCCGCTCTGATCAATGATCAGGCTGAGCGGCACATGACGCTGCGTGGTCTGTTCCGGTTCCGTGAAGATGCTGTTACACCGGTGCCGCTTGATGAAGTCGAGCCGGCTGCGGAAATCGTGAAGCGGTTCGCCACTGGTGCCATGTCGCTGGGCTCGATTTCAACTGAAGCACATACGACGCTTGCTGTTGCAATGAATCGCCTAGGCGGTAAGTCCAACACTGGTGAAGGTGGCGAGGACAAACTGCGATACCGACCGGAAATGATGGCGGGTAAGAGCATCGTGAAAGACGGCGATACACTGGCCTCCATGATTGGCGCCGATCGCGTCGTCAGTGATATTCCGCTCAAGTCTGGCGACTCGCTGCGCTCGAGAATCAAACAGGTTGCCTCCGGGCGTTTTGGTGTTACCGCTGAGTACCTGTCCAGCGCGGACCAGATCCAGATCAAGATGGCGCAGGGCGCCAAGCCGGGCGAAGGCGGTCAGTTGCCCGGCCATAAAGTGTCTGAGTACATCGGTCAGTTGCGTTACTCGGTGCCAGGCGTGGGCTTGATCTCACCGCCACCGCACCATGACATCTACTCGATCGAAGATCTCGCTCAGCTTATTCACGACCTCAAGAACAGTAACCGCCGTGCGGATGTATCGGTCAAACTGGTTTCTGAGGTCGGTGTCGGAACCGTGGCGGCAGGCGTCTCGAAGGCCAAAGCCGATCATGTGGTGATTGCCGGCCATGACGGCGGTACCGGTGCGTCGCCGCTGGGTTCGATCAAGCATGCGGGCGCCCCTTGGGAGCTTGGTCTGGCGGAAACCCAGCAGACGCTGGTGTTGAATCATCTGCGTAGCCGAATCGTCGTGCAGGCGGACGGACAAATGAAAACCGGCCGCGATGTGGCGATCGCCGCTTTGCTTGGCGCGGATGAAATGGGCTTTGCCACCGCTCCGCTGGTGGTTGAAGGCTGCATCATGATGCGCAAGTGTCATCTGAATACTTGCCCGGTTGGCGTCGCAACCCAGGATCCGGTCCTGCGCGAGCGTTTCAAGGGCCGGCCTGAGCATGTCGTTAATTACTTCTTCTTTGTGGCCGAAGAGGTTCGCGAGATCATGGCAAGTCTGGGGTTCCGGACTTTCGACGAGATGATCGGTCGCGCGGACCTACTTGACGTTCAGGAAGGGGTCGAGCACTGGAAGGCGAAAGGTCTTGATTTCTCGCGGGTGTTTGCCCAGCCCAAGGTTGACGAGTCGGTCGGTAAGCGCCGCCTTGAAACCCAGGATCACCAGTTGGACAAGGCGCTCGACGTCAAGCTGATCGAGTTGGCGCGTCCGGCTATCGACCGGGCCGAGAAAGTGTCTTTCATTTCACCGGTCAGCAATATCAACCGGACGGTTGGCACGATGCTCTCGGGCGAGGTGGCGCTTAAATACGGCCATGAAGGCTTGCCAGACGATACGATTCACATTCAGCTCAACGGCACCGCCGGACAGAGTTTCGGTGCGTTTACCGCCCGCGGGATCACGCTGGATCTGGTGGGCGAGGGTAACGACTACGTGGGCAAGGGCTTGTCGGGAGGTCGGATCATTGTGCGTCCGACCAACGACTTCCGCGGTGAGTCTGGTTCGAACATTATTGCCGGCAATACAGTTTTGTACGGTGCTGTTGAGGGCGAGGCTTTCATCTCAGGTGTTGCGGGTGAGCGTTTTGCGGTCAGGAACTCCGGGGCAACTGCGGTTGTCGAAGGCACGGGCGATCATTGCTGCGAGTACATGACCGGCGGCACGGTGGTCGTGCTTGGCAATACCGGCCGTAACTTCGGTGCTGGTATGTCTGGCGGTATTGCCTATGTGATCGATCGATCAGCCACGCTGGCGCAATATGTAAACCAGGCAATGGTTCAACTTGAGCCGGTTTTGCCGACATCTGAGCAGATGAACACGACCGACCCGTCAACCTGGCACAAGGGTGAGTGTGATGAAATCATCCTCAAAGATCTGGTCGAGAAACACTTCAAACTAACCGGTAGCAAATTGGCGCGGGCGATTCTTGACGACTGGGATCGGGCTCGCTCGCAGTTTGTCAAAGTATTCCCCAACGAGTACCGCCGTGCGATGGGTGAAATGCACGCCAAAAAGCAAGCCAGCAAGACAGTCAAAGAAACAACAGCCTGATCGCGAGTCAATTCCAGAAACACCAGGTGTTGCACCTGGCATTTAGCAGGAAGAAATATGGGAAAGGTCACCGGATTTTTAGAGTTTGAGCGACTGGCTCAAGCCAGTGAAGCGAGTGATTCACGGGTTAAGCATTACCGTGAGTTTGTAGTTCATCTGTCTGATGATCAGGCGTCGAAACAAGGCGCCCGGTGCATGGATTGCGGAATTCCGTTCTGTCAGAACGGTTGCCCGGTAAACAACATCATTCCGGACTGGAATGATCTTGTTTACCGCGGTGACTGGCAGCGGGCACTCAATACGCTTCACTCGACAAATAACTTCCCCGAGTTCACCGGGAGGATTTGTCCGGCCCCTTGCGAGGCTGCCTGCACGTTGAATATCAATGATGACCCGGTTGGTATCAAGTCGATTGAACACGCCATTATTGATAAAGGCTGGGAGATGGACTGGATCGCGCCAGAACCGCCTGCCGTTCTGACTGGCAAGAAAGTCGCCGTTGTGGGTTCGGGCCCTGCCGGCATGGCTTGTGCCCAACAGTTGCGGCGGGCAGGCCACGAGGTGGTGGTCTTTGAGAAGAACGACCGGGTCGGGGGGTTGCTGCGTTACGGTATTCCCGATTTCAAGATGGAGAAATCCCATATTGATCGCCGGGTCGATCAAATGCGCGCTGAAGGGATTGAATTCCGCATGTCTACTCTGGTTGCTTCCAAAGACCAGGACATGGGTAAAGTCACCAACTGGGCAGAAAAGACGGTGACCCCCGAGGAACTGCTGGCCGAGTTCGATGCGGTTGCCCTGAGCGGCGGTGCTGAAGAAGCCCGTGACCTGCCCGTGCCCGGCCGCGAGCTCGACGGCATTCACTTTGCGATGGAGTTTTTGCCGGTACAGAACAAGGTCAATGCCGGCGACAAGGTGAAAGGCCAGATCATGGCCACTGGCAAACATGTGGTGGTCATCGGCGGCGGCGATACGGGGTCTGACTGTGTCGGCACGAGTAATCGTCACGGCGCAGCCTCGGTGACTCAGTTTGAACTCATGCCGCAACCGCCTGAACATGAAAACAAGGATCTCACCTGGCCGTACTGGCCCGTCAAGATGCGAACCTCTTCTTCGCACGAAGAAGGATGTGAACGGGACTGGTCAATCACTACCAAAGAGTTTCGTGGCAAGAACGGTAAAGTGACTTCGTTGGTTGGCTGCCGCGTTGAATGGACCAAGGGCGAAGATGGTCGAATGCAGATGACCGAAGTTGAGGGTTCTGAATTCGAAATGAAAGCTGATCTGGTCTTGTTCGCAATGGGATTCGTATCGCCGGTTGGCGGCATTCTTGATGCTTTTGGTGTTGAAAAAGACGGCCGCGGCAATGCCAGCGCGAAGACCGAAGGAGATGATTCCTATCGGTCAAGCGTTGACAAGATTTTTGCCTGTGGTGACATGAGACGTGGTCAGTCTTTGGTGGTCTGGGCGATTCGTGAAGGGCGTCAGTGTGCTCGTTCCATTGATCAGCACCTAATGGGGCGCAGCGATTTACCCCGGTAGTCTGGTTGTGGTTTGAGCCGGCTGGCACTAAAAAGGGGCGCACGAAAGTGCGCCCCTTTTTTGATCGCCTAGGCTTGTTTTGCTCCCATGCTATCGTCGCTGGACAGTTTTACGTGAGGAAAATCCTATGAGCGATGTGTCCAGTTTGTCAGCGGCTCAGATGAGCGCCATGTTCCGCCAGGGGGAACTCTCCCCGGTGACGGCTGTTGAAGCGGTGCTCAGCAGAATGGATGCTTGCGAGCCGACGCTGAATGCGATGTATCTCATCAAGGCCGAGCAGGCGCTTGCAGCTGCCCGGTTGTCGGAGCAACGCTGGTCCAGGAACCAGCCACTTGGGCCGCTCGACGGTGTTCCGGTCACGATTAAGGAAAACATCGATACGGCTGGCGACCCCACGCCGGCCGGCACTGCTGCCACCGATTTAACCCCGCGTCAGGCCGATGCGCCGCAAGCGGCCCGGCTCGCTGAAGCCGGTTGCGTGCTGGTCGGCAAAACGGTAATGCCGGACTTCGGCATGTTGTCGGCCGGGCTGTCGTCAATTCACGGGCGGACCCACAACCCCTGGAACCTTGAGCGCAATACCTCCGGGTCGTCATCGGGCGCCGGCGCCGCCGCGGCAGCCGGATACGGCCCGCTGCATCTGGGCACTGATATTGGCGGGTCGGTTCGCCTGCCAGCGACTCATTGCGGATTGTTCGGCCATAAACCCAGTCTTGGGCGCATTCCAGTTAACCCGCCGTTCATGGGCCGTGCAACCGGGCCAATGACCCGTACCGTACTCGACTCGGCAATGTTGCTGGAGGTGTTGAGTCGCCCTGATAACCGGGACTGGATGAGCTTGCCGTATCAGCCGGAGCAATACGCCGAGAAACTCGATCAACAATCAGTCAAAGGCTTGAAGATAGGCGTCCTGACAGACATGAACTGCGGCTTGCCGGTGGCGCCGGAAGTACGTGAGGCAACCGAGGCTGCCGCAACCGCGCTGGAGCAAGCTGGCGCTATCGTGCAACCCGTAGACAGCTTCCTGACCGTGGAAATGCTTGATGGCATTTGCCGGTTTTTTGAAGCCCGCTCTTATAACGATATCGTTGCCATGGACGACCTGACCCGCGAGAAAGTGCTGCCATTCATCATTCGGTGGTGTACTTACCGGGCGGGCGGTTTTTCGGGCGCGGATGTGATGGCCGCCTACATGCAGGTAAACGCGATGCGTGAGGCGGCGGTTAGCACCACTGCGCGGTTTGACTTCATGATCTCGCCGGTTTCGCCGATTCTGCCATTTGGGGTGAACGAGCATGCCCCCGGGGATAATCCTGAAAACGCATTGCCGCACATTGCGTTCACGGTGCCCTACAACATGAGCGAGCAGCCTGCCGCTTCGGTCAATTGGACTCACACCTCCGACGGCCTGCCGGTTGGGGTGCAAGTCATTGGCCAACGGTTTGATGATCTGGGCGTCTTGCAGTTGAGCCGTCAGCTAGAACAATTGCGCGGCGAGCAGCAGGCCTGGCCGCGCGTGGTGCCTGGCTAAGAGGCTGCTGCTGACTCGCTCGGGCGGACTTTATACATGCCGGTGCCTTTGACTGTCAGGACAACTTCATCGGCCTGGTTCAGCACGGCTTGTTCAAACTTCAGAAATCCGCGATCCGGTTTGCTTTCGGAGCGGCGACTCGAGACGGTTCGGACACGGACTCTCAGCCGGTCTCCGGGCCGGACCGGCGCGAGCCAGCGAATTTCATCCAGACCGGGTGATCCCATGCTTGAGAGCGGCGAAATGTAGTGATCAACATAGAGCCGCATCATGACTGAGCAGGTCATCCAGCCACTCGCGACCAGGCCGCCGAAATGGGTTTTCGCCGCGGCGTCATGGTCCAGGTGAAAAGCCTGCGGGTCGTATTTCTGAGCGAACTCCAGGATCTCCTGCTCAGTAATCAGGTAGTCGCCAAACTCGACCTCCTCACCGGGTATATAGTCTTCAAAATAGCGTTCTTTGAATGGGATGGTCATTAGTCGGGCTCATGTTGTGGGCGGGCGATACAAACTCAGAAACCGGTCCGTCGCCTGTTCGGCACGTTTCTTGATGGCTTTTGCCTCCAGTGGGTCGATGGCGCCAATGGCACGGCGAATCTGTAAGTCGCCGATCAGCAAACTGATGAAAGTATCGGCCATTTCCGGCATGGAGTGGCCGGGTGGGGCGGCCACTATGCCAGCGGCGCAGGCCTGCGCGAGTAAATCGGCGATCAGCGGTGCTACTGTCTCGCGCCCGGCGGCGGCCAATGTTTCTCCGAGCACGCCGGTCTCGGCCACATCCGCGGCGGCTGCCCGGTTCAGGGCGATTGCGCGATCACTGAGAACCAAACGGAGTAAAACCGGTGCAATCGTCCGGAGAGATCGAATCGGATTGTTGCCCTTCTGGAGGCTGGCCGACAGCATCTCGGCGACTTCGCTGGCGTTGCGTTGCACCAGGCTCCGAAACAGTGCCTGTTTGTTTCCATACCATTTGTAGAGCGTCTCATTGGATGCATTGGCTCGCTTGGCGATCGCCAGCATTGATGTTGCCCGGTAGCCTTTCTCGGCTAGCAGTTCATAGGCTGCGATTTCGATCTGCCTCTGGCGCTCAGCTTGCTGCTCGGGACTAATTGTTCCTCTCCGGGTTGACTATTGCCGTACATAAGTATACGGTAATAGAGGTGTACACATCTGTACGTTAAAGGAGAAGCCATCATGAAACAAGATCACTTGCCTGCCCGCCAATTGGCGGGGGCATCGTTACTGACGCTGGCCGTTTTGCAGGGCGCCATGATGTTGGCGATGATGACGCTGACCAGGCCTCATCCCCCATTGACGGTCCCCCTGTTCGCGCTTGGGCCATTTCTGGGCGCCGCTATTGCGCTGGCGATTGGGGCTTATGCTGCTGGTTCGGTGCAGACTCGAATCGGCTGGTGGGCGTCATTAATGGCTGGTTTGCTCGCGATGGTCAGTTATGGCCCTCATAAGTGGTTTGACCCGGTATTCCCGCAGATCTGGCCATCGGTCATCCTTGGTCAGCTCGCTTTTCTGGCGCTGATGGTGGCCATGTTCCAGGCCCGGCGCTATTCGGCTGAACCGTCGGCCCGCGCGAGCGGTCAGCCTGGCTAAGGCTTGGTGTATCTTTGGCGGAATTCCGCTAAAGATGTGAGTGTATGAGCCAATCTCCCAGCAACAGTCCGCTGAATGCTGATTTCCTGCGGCAGGAAATCAGAAACGTTCCTGACTGGCCTGAACCCGGCGTGATTTTTCGCGACATCACACCATTGTTGCAAAACCCCCGTACGCTGCGTGTGCTGGTTGATCTCTTTGTACACCGATATATGAATACCGGTCTGAATCTTGTCGCCGGTATAGATGCCCGGGGTTTTATTCTTGGTTCAATCGTGGCCTATGAACTCAATCTGGGTTTCGTCCCGATTCGCAAGAAGGGCAAACTGCCTTACAAGACAATCGCCGAAGAGTATGAGTTGGAGTATGGGAGTGCCACAGTGGAGATGCACGACGATGCCTGTCGTCCAGGCGACCGCGTGTTGCTGGTTGATGATCTGATCGCCACCGGCGGCACAATGATGGCCGGTAAGAATCTTCTTGAGCGACTGGGTGCCGAAGTCGTTGAAGGCGCGGCAATTGTTGACCTGCCGGAATTGGGCGGCTCGGCGAAACTGCGTGATGCCGGCTTGAAACTCAATGTGTTGGTCTCATTCGAAGGCCATTGATGAACGACAGTGTTTCCGCCGATGTGCGCGTCGACAAATGGCTTTGGGCGGCGCGGTTTTTCAAGACTCGTTCGCTGGCCCAGACTGCGTTGGAGAATGGCCGGGTTCTGGTTGACGGGTCTCGGGTCAAACGTTCCCGGCTGGTCCAGCCAGGCCAGAAAATCTGGCTGCGCATCGGGTCGGTTGAGAGAACCGTGGTTGTACTGGGCGTCTCCGGTAACCGCGGCCCGGCTACTGTCGCCCAGCAACTCTACGAAGAAACCGCTGAGTCAGTGTTAAACCGTGAGGCGCAGCGTGACAAGCGACGATTGTTTGTTGATCCGGCCTCTGCCATTGCCGCAGGACGTCCGACCAAGCGTGACCGGCGGCGTATTCATGAACTGCAAGAGGGGACTGGTGATGTCTCTGCTGAGTAAGCCCGGATTCGTGAAACGAATCACACCGTATTGGCTGGCGATCAGCCTGATCTTTTTTGCCGTTGCGGCACAGGCGGCACCGCCGCGACTTTCGGTAGTACAGGCCGCTGAGCGACTCGCAGCGGGGGGGTATATCCTGCTTATGCGGCATTCGGCCACCGAGCCCGGTACCGGCGACCCGGCAGGGTTTGACCTGGCCCGCTGCGAAACACAGCGCAATCTTTCCGAGTCGGGCCGTCAGCATGCGGTAAAACTAGGACAAGCATTCAAAGCTGCGGCCATCACGGTCGCCGAGGTGCGTCATAGTCAGTGGTGTCGATGCAGGGATACTGCCGAGCTGGCCTTTGGGCAGAGCGTTGCAATGCCCGCGCTGAATTCAACCTTTGCAGGCCAGGGCGATCCGGTGGCTCAGATGAGCCGGCTGCGGGAACAAGCGGCGGCGTTGCCAGCCGGTCAGAATTACCTGTGGGTGACGCATCAGGTGATTGCCAGTGCGGCCACTGGTCGCTGGACATCGCCCGGAGAAATTCTGGTTACCCGCTACACCGATCAGCAATTCCGTGTTTTATTCAGGATTCAAACCGATGACTGATTCAGTTGTGCTCATTACCGGTGGTTCGCGCGGCATTGGCGCGGCGACTGCCGTCAGCGCGGCGCAAGCCGGGTTTGATGTCGTTATCAGTTATCAGCATGCCCAGGGCGCTGCCCGCCAGGTTTGCGAACAGGTCGAGGCTCATGGCCGGCAGGCGCTGGCCGTGCCTGCCGATGTGGCGATTGAAACCGATGTGATTGATCTGTTCAAGGCGGTTGATCAGCACTTTGGCCGGCTGGATGCGCTGGTCAACAATGCCGGTATCGTCGCCCCCGCCATGCCTTTTGAGCAGTATTCCGCCGAGCGGGTATCGCAACTGCTGGCTGTTAACGTTTTTGGGGCGTTCATGGTTGCCCGGGAGGCGGTCAGGCGTTTGTCGACCCGTCACGGCGGTTCCGGCGGCGCCATTGTGAATGTCTCGTCAGCAGCGTCCAGGCTGGGCGCTCCGGATGAATATATTGACTACGCCGCGACCAAAGGCGCGATTGACTCCATGACGCTTGGTTTGGCCAAAGAGCTGGGCAGCCAGGGCGTGCGGGTGAATGCGGTCAGGCCCGGTTTGATTGAAACCGATATTCACGCCAGTGGTGGGCGGCCCGATCGCGTTGCGCAAATGGGTCCCGGACTGCCAATGGGACGTGGGGGGACGGCTCAGGAAGTGGCGGACGCGATTGTGTTTCTAATATCCCCGGCGGCGAGCTATGTTTCCGGGACTTTGATGGACATAGCCGGCGGCCGTTAAGTCGCGGATTCAGTCGCGGATTAAGTCGCCCGATCAAGTCCGCGCACCGGTCAGTGACTTAAAACGGGATGTCGTCATCCATATCGTCGAAGTTGGGCGCAGGTCGGTTGCCGCCACCACCACCGCCGCCACCGCCGGAGCTGGCACCGCCGCCAGAACCGCCGCCGCGGTTGCCGCCACCGCCGTAGTTACCACCACCGCCACCGCCGCCACCACCCATGTCTTCGCGGCCGCCCAGCATTTGCATCTGGTCGCCGACGATTTCAGTGGTCCAGCGGTCTTTACCTTCCTTGTCCTGCCATTTCCGGGTCTGGAGACGGCCTTCGACATAAATGGACCGGCCTTTCTTCAGGTACTCGCCGGCGATTTCGGCCAGCCGGTTATAGAACACCACCCGATGCCATTCGGTTTCTTCACGCCGCTCGCCGCTTTCCTTGTCTTTCCAGTTGCGTGAGGTGGCGATATTCACATTGCAGATAGCCCCGCCATTGGGTGAATACCGGGTTTCGGGGTCGCGCCCCAGGTTGCCAACCAGAATGACCTTATTGACCGACGCCATGATTTTTTTGCTCCTCGCGATACATGCAGGGAATGAATAATAGCGTCTCAAAGAGGGCTTCGTATCGGGTTGGCTTCATCGTGCGGTCTAGCCCGACGAAGTAAGCATCCAGACCCGGTTGCCCCGGCGGTGTCATGGGGGGCTGCGGTGCAATCGGGGTAGACTTGCGGGTTGCCTTTTACGAGCCGCCTGAGCAATGCCGCCGAACCCGCCACTGACACCCGAATCTGCGACTGACGTGGAGCCTGCAACTGTCGAGGAACGAAATGCGCCGTGGAACGAAATGCTGATCATGGGCAAGCCTGATGGCGCGTGATCAGAAGACGGCGCGTGATCAGAAGACGGCGCGTGACCAGAAGACGGCGCGTGATCAGAACGATCAGATCAGGATCCGTGGCGCGCGCACGCACAATCTGAAAAACTGCAGTCTTGATCTGCCACGGAATCAATTGGTCGTGTTGACCGGTATTTCAGGCTCCGGTAAGTCGTCACTGGCCTTCGATACTCTGTATGCGGAAGGTCAGCGTCGATATGTTGAGTCGTTGTCCGCCTATGCCCGTCAGTTCCTGCAACTGATGGAAAAGCCCGATGTCGACCTGATTGAGGGCTTGTCCCCGGCGATCTCCATCGAGCAAAAGGCAACCAGCCACAATCCGCGCTCTACGGTTGGCACTGTCACAGAAATTCACGATTACCTGCGCCTGCTGTTTGCCCGCGCCGGGACGCCTTATTGCCCGGAGCATCCGGAGCATCCGTTGCGCGCGCAAACCGTTTCGCAAATGGTCGATGCGGTGGACAGCCTGCCAGAGGGTACCCGGCTAATGATTCTGGCGCCGGTTCTGACGTCTCGCAAAGGTGAGCATCTGGATTTGTTCCAGGACTTGCAGTCACAGGGGTTTATCCGGGTTCGGGTGCGTGCTGATCACAAGAACGCGAAGGCTGAAATAATCGACATCTCCGAGAACACGCCGGAGCTGGAGAAAAACAAGAAGCATTCGGTTGATGTTGTCGTAGACCGTATCAAAGTAGCGGACGACATGAAGCAGCGGCTTGCAGAGTCTTTTGAGACAGCAATTCGGCTGGGCGAAGGGCGCGCCATTGTCCTGGAGATGGACGGTGAGAATGAGACTCTCTTCTCCAGCAAATTTGCCTGTCCGGTCTGTAACCACGCATTGCCGGAGCTCGAACCGCGGTTGTTCTCATTCAACAATCCGGCCGGTGCCTGCCCGTCTTGCGACGGGCTTGGTGTCGAGCAGTTTTTCGATCCGCAACGGATTGTCCAGTTTCCGTCACTGAGTCTTGCCTCTGGCGCAATCAAAGGATGGGACAGCCGCAATCAGTTCTACTTTCAAATGCTCAACAGTCTGGCTGCTTATTATGATTTTTCGATCGAGCAGCCCTGGGAAGAGTTACCCGAGGAGGCTCGTCAGCGGGTCTTGTATGGATCGGGCTCGCAAAAAATTCCGTTTTCCTACATGGGTGATAAGAGTCGCTCGGTAGTCAAAGAGCATGTCTTTGAAGGCGTGGTAAATAATTTCGAACGTCGCTACAAGGACACTGATTCCTCGCATGTTCGCGATGAGTTATCCAAGTTCATCAACTCCCGGCGTTGCCCCACCTGTGAAGGCACGCGCCTTCGGGTAGACGCCCGTTTCGTCCGGGTTGGTCCGGCGGGGGGAGGGCTGGGCATCTGGGAAGTCTCTCATCTGACGCTGCGCGAGTCCTTGAGTTGGTTCGAGAATCTGAAGCTGGACGGGATGAAGCAGGCGGTTGGCGAAAGAATTGCCAGCGAAATCGTTTCCCGGCTGCGGTTTCTGAATAACGTTGGCCTGAACTACCTGACGCTGGACCGGGCGGCAGAAACGCTGTCCGGCGGCGAGTCGCAACGAATCAGGCTGGCCTCTCAAATCGGGTCCGGGCTGACTGGGGTCATGTATGTGCTCGATGAACCATCGATCGGATTGCACCAACGTGACAACGACCGGCTGATCGAAACGCTTAAGCATCTGCGTGACCTGGGCAATAGCGTGCTGGTGGTCGAGCATGACGAAGATGCGATTCAGGCGGCCGACCATGTGATTGACATGGGGCCGGGCGCAGGGGTTCATGGTGGCGAGGTAATTGCGCAAGGCACACCAGCGGACATCGCTGCGAGTCCCGATTCCATAACCGGGCAGTATTTGTCCGGCCAGCGCTGCATCGAGGTACCGGCCAGGCGTCATGAGCCTGGTGAGCAGTTGCTGACGGTGGTGGGAGCCAGTGGCAACAACCTGAATCAGGTCACCGTGAGCTTTCCGGTTGGCCTGATGGTTTGTGTGACTGGCGTGTCTGGTTCAGGCAAATCGACTCTGGTTAATGAGACCCTGTATCGTGCGGCAGCCAAGAAGATCTACCGTGCCCATGCGGAGCCGGCCGAACACGAGCGCATCGAAGGCCTTGAGCACTTCGACAAAGTCATCAACGTGGATCAAAGCCCGATTGGTCGTACGCCGCGGTCGAACCCGGCAACCTATACCGGCTTGTTCACACCTATTCGTGAGTTGTTCTCGGATACTTTGATCGGTCGTGAACGGGGCTACGGTCCGGGCCGGTTTTCGTTCAATGTCAAAGGCGGCCGGTGCGAAGCCTGTCAGGGCGACGGCATGATCAAAGTGGAGATGCACTTCCTGCCTGATGTTTACGTTCCCTGCGATATTTGCAAGGGTAAACGGTATAACCGGGAAACCCTGGAAGTAATGTACAAAGGCAAGTCGATTGCCGAAGTGCTTGGTATGACGATTGAATATGCCGCCGAGTTCTTTTCGGCCGTGCCGCTCATCTCAAGAAAGCTGCAGACTTTGCTGGATGTCGGTCTGGGATATGTCCGGCTGGGCCAGAGTGCAACCACTTTGTCGGGAGGAGAGGCTCAGCGGGTGAAACTGGCGCTGGAGTTGTCCAAGCGAGATACCGGGCGCACGCTCTATATTCTTGATGAGCCGACCACAGGCCTGCACTTTCAGGACATCGCCATGTTGTTGCGGGTTCTGCATGAACTGCGCGATCATGGCAACACGGTGGTGGTTATCGAGCACAATCTGGATGTGATCAAAACCGCCGACTGGTTGATCGATCTGGGTCCGGAAGGCGGCTCTGGCGGTGGACAGATTGTTGCCGAAGGCATGCCGGAAGTCATTGCGGCCGAGCCGGCAAGTCATACGGGCCGGTATCTGCAGGCGGTCTTGCAGGTATCAAAATCGAAGAACGGCCCGGCAGGCAGAAAAGCGCGTAAAAAGTAAAACACAGGAGACCAACTTGAAGCTTGATATGACAGGGCGCAATGCCTTGATAACCGGTGGCAGTCTTGGCCTGGGGCTGGCTATGGCCCAGGCGTTTGTTGAATCCGGAGCCAATGTTGCCCTGGTTGCCCGGCGTGCAGAACCCCTGAATGAAGCGCAGGCACTGGTGCGCCAGTCCGGTTCGGGCAAGGTGGTGACTGTCAGCGCCGATGTTGCAACCGCTGCCGGATGTGAGCAGGCGTTCAAGCAAACCCAGGCAGCGCTGGGCAGTGTTGATATTCTGGTTAACAACGCCGGTTTATCGCAAACCGGCAAGTTCGAGACGATCACCGACGAAGTCTGGCAGGCGGATCTTGATCTCAAACTCTTTGCCGCAATTCGACTGGCGCGTCTGGCGTTTCCGGGCATGAAAGAGCAGCGGTGGGGCCGGGTAATCAACGTCTTGAATACCGGCGCGAAGGCGCCGGCCGCCAACTCGGCTCCCACATCAATCAGCCGGGCTGCCGGTATGGCGCTGACCAAAGTGTTGGCCGGCGAGGGCGCCGAACACAATGTGTTGGTCAATGCTCTGCTGGTCGGCCGAATCGAGAGCGATCAGTGGGTCCGTCGCGCCGCAGCAAAAGATCAGACGCTGGAGCAGTTCTATTCTCAAATGGGTCAGGGGCTGCCAATGGGCCGGGTCGGTACCGCGCAGGAATTTGCGGCGATGGCCTGCCTGCTGGCCTCTGAACAAGGGGGTTATATCAATGGCACGGCGATCAACGTCGATGGTGGCATGAGTCCGGTACCGTAACCGGCGCTGCCGATTACGCGTTGTTCAGTCGCTGATCTGCCAGGCATCGAAGCTGTTGTTCATCTGGCTGGCGTCCAGTAGCGCCGGCTCTCCCAGTTGCGCGGCAATCGAGAACACTCTGGCCAGTGATTCAAGTCGGCGCGCTCGTTGCAGGGTTTGTGCCACAGACGTGCCTGTCACCAGCGCACCGTGATTGGCCAGCAGGCAAGCCTGGCGGCTGGCGGTTGCTTCGAGCACCGAATCAATCAAGGCCCGTGGGCCATCAGCGACCCGTTTGCCCACTAGCGCAGCACAAGGCAGATGATCCCCTCCCAGGGCAGCGAGAGCCGGGTGGAACGGCGGGATGCCTTCAGTCTGAACCCTGGGCAGACAGGCCAGCGCGGTCGCGTACGGCGGGGCAAACAACATGATGCAATGAGTGTCAGGGCGTTCGGTCAGCAAGGCAACGTGTAACTCGTGCCACAGGCCGGGCGCCGGCGGTTCGTTCAGCCAGCTATCGGATGCGCGCTCCAGCGGCTGCATCGGGTGCCAGCACAATTGCCCCGCCGTGGTAATCAGGCCCGCAGCGCCACTGCGGGCCCAGCGATGGCTCAAATTGAGCAGCCCGATCGAGTCCAGTCCCTCTTGTTGCATGCTCAGGCAGGCTTGTGACAGCGTCTGCCTGAGCGACTGCTCGTCAGCTTGTGTTCCTGGCTCCGGTGGAGTCTTCGTGGTCATGGCTTTATTATGGCGCCTGAAAAGGCTGTTCGTTGCTGACCGGCCGCAAAGAATATGGAGACATCTCATGACCGGCGCTTCGGCTCCCGCTTCGGCACCTATTGGCAATCCTGTGTTGCCTCATCTGGCCCACCATGCTTTCTGGCCTGAAGGCGTTCCTCACACTATCCCGTTGGTCGAACAGACGATCTGGGAAAACCTGCAGGCGACCGTCGCGCGCGGGCCGGACCGGGATGCGTTGGTGTTCTTTGGTCATCATATTACCTACGGCGAATTGTTCGCACAGGCTGAGCGAATGGCAGCCTGGCTTGAACAGGTTGCCCAGGTCAGGCCGGGTGACCGGGTGATGCTAATGATGCAGAATTCACCTCAGTTTGTGATCGCCAGTTATGCCATTCTGAGGTTGCGCGGGGTGGTTGTTCCGGTTAACCCGATGACGCGCGCACTTGAGTTGCCTCATTACTTCAGTGATGCCGGTCTTAAAGTGGCGATCGTCGGCGCCGAACTGGCCGGTGAGGTGATCAAAGCCAACGACCGTGATGACGGCGGACAACTGGAACACCTGTTAGTGGCTCGCTATGCCGATATGATTCCGGCCGATGCAGGTGAGTTTGCGCCACCCCAGGCCTGGCAGGCCTGGCTTGACGGCGGGTCTTTGCCCGAGCCGGCCAGAGATATCTCGGTCACGGCCTGGCAGCAAGCCGATCAGTTGGCCCGGACTTTACCGCCGCTGTCTGCCTATGCAGGCAAAGCGACCGAGCAAGTGGCGCTTTGTTATACCTCGGGCACGACAGACCGGCCCAAAGGCTGCATGCATACCCACCAGACGATTGGTCACAATATTGTCGGCGGCAGCATCTGGAGCACCGCAACCAGTCAGGACGATGTGTCATTGTCGGTGGTGCCGATGTTTCATATCACCGGCATGTTGTATGCGATGCACTCGCTGATCTACATCGGCTCGCGTTCGGTCATCATGCCGCGTTGGGATCGGGCACTGGCCGGGCGTTTGATTTCACACTACAAGGTCACCAACTGGACCAATATTCCGACCATGGTGATCGACTTGCTCGGCAGCCCGGAGATCAAACAATTCGACTTGTCCAGCCTGCGACAGATTGGTGGCGGTGGTGCGGCAATGCCTGAGGCCGTCGCGAAACACTTGTTCGATACGTTTGGCTTGCGCTACCAGGAGGGCTACGGTCTGACTGAAACCGCAGCCCCTTCGCATAGCAATCCGTTTGCCCGGCCCAAGCGTCAATGTCTGGGAATACCAGTCATTGGTACTGATTCGCGCATTGTCGACCCGGAAACCCTGGCTGAACTGCCCACTGGCGAAACCGGCGAAATCGTGATCAGCGGGCCGCAGGTGTTCAAAGGCTATTGGCGCAACGAACAAGCCACCGCTGAGGCGTTTTTTGAACTGGACGGCAAGACGTTTTTTCGCACGGGCGATCTGGGTAGGCGTGACGAAGAAGGGTATTACTTCATCACAGATCGTCTCAAGCGCATGATCAATGCCAGTGGGTTCAAAGTCTGGCCTGCCGAGGTGGAGAGCCTGCTGTACCGGCACCCGGCTATCCGCGAGGCGTGCATTATTGCCAGCCGCGACCCTTACCGCGGCGAGACCGTCAAAGCGGTCATCGTGCTCAAAGAGGACGCAGCCGATACCACCGCCGAGCAGGTTCAGGAATGGGCGCGCGAGAACATGGCAGCCTACAAAGTCCCCCGGCTGGTTCAGTTCACCGACCAGTTGCCGAAGTCCGGCTCCGGCAAAGTCATGTGGCGCGCACTTCAGGAAGCGGAAATGGCGTCGGCAGACAGCTAAATCACCTTTTGCTCGCGCATGGCTGCAATTTCGGCCGCCTCATAGCCGAGGTCTTGCAGTATTTCAGCCGTGTGTTCGCCAAGCGCGGGTGCCGGTCGCATGGTCTGTACATCAGTGTCAGATAGTTTTGCGGGTGAGCGCGCCACCGGGACTTTTTGTTCCACCCCGGGATAATCAAGCGGCTGAAACAAACCGAGCGCCTGGCTGGCCGGGTGATCCAGCGCTTGCTGGGGCTGCAGAACAGGGCCACAGGGAATGCGTGCCTCGCCGAGCAATGTCAGCGCTTGTTCAGTTGAATACTGTTCAGACCAGCGTTGCATCCGTTCGCTGACGATCTCACCATTGATGCCGCGGGCTTCATCGTCGGCAAAGCGGCTGTCTGTCAGCCAGTGTTCTTCACCCATCAGCCGCGCCCAGCGCTCGAACAGCGGATCTCCGAGCACCTGACACAGAATCCACCCATCGGTTGTTCGATACAGATCCACTGGAGCCGCAGTCTGGCCGCGATTGCCGGTCGGCTGACGATTGACATTCAGGGTGGCTTGTTCGATCAACATGGCATTGGTGAAGGTCAGGGCGGTGCCAAGCAAGGTGCCGCTGACAACCTGTCCGCGGCCGGTTTTGTCACGTGCCATCAAGGCCAGTACTGCTGAGAAAGCGCAATGCAGCGCCGTCCCGAAATCGACATACGCCACCTGCGCCCGGTAAGGCTGGTCGGGCTCGCCAGTCATATGCACCGACCCGGACATCGCCTGGCCGACGCCATCGAAACCCACTCGTTCAGCCCATGGCCCCTGATCGCCGTAGGCCGAGGCCGTCACGAGAATAATTTTTGGATTGATGGCCGACAGGCTGGCGTAATCCAGCCCCATAGAGGCCAGCGTGGGCGCTGGCAGGTTGGCGACCACGATATCGGCGCCCTGAATCAGCTTGGTCATTACGCCGGCAGCCTCGGCATGGCGAGGATTGAGCGTCATGGACCGTTTGTTCCGATTCATTTGCAAATACAGGGCACCAACCCCATCTGAGGTTACCGGCGCGGTGTATCGGTCTTCACTGCCCTGGCGTTTTTCGATCCTGATGACATCCGCACCATGGTCAGCCAGGAGAGCAGCGCAATACGGCCCGGCGATATAACGGCCAAAATCCAGGACCTTCACCCCGTCGAGAACGCCATCTGGCAGCGAATTGTTTTGCATAATGTAATAACTCCTAAATAAAACCCGGTTTGATCCGTTTGGGTGAGCCAAGTTGCGCCGTCAACGTGATTAATCCGGCCGCGATCGAATAGAATCGAGGGCTTTCCGCGCGTGCGCAGTCAGATGCTGTCTGGAAAGACGGCGTCTGGAAGCAGACTCCCGCCTGAATCGACGTACCGGATCTGGTCGTTGGTCACGTGGCAAGGGCGTCACCACAATCGCTTGTGCCAGCGTGGAGCAGCCCCGGGCCGGGGCTATCTACACCATTGGAAAAACCGGTCATCGTCTCACTCATTGTTAACTATCCTGGTCAGCCGTCGGAACGGTGCCATGCCAGGCGTTTAGTTTTTGCTCAGAGGTTCATGTTATGCCTATCTATGGATATCGTTGTGCGGCTTGCGGACACCAGAAAGACGTCTTGCAAAAGATGTCAGATTCTCCGCTCACTGAATGTCCCGTCTGTGGGGAAGCGAGCTTTTCGAAAGAGGTCAGCGCGCCGGCGTTTCAGCTCAAGGGAACGGGCTGGTATGTCACGGATTTCCGCGACAACAACAAAGACGGAAAAAGCGAGTCCAAGTCTGCAGACACAAAATCAGGTGATTCCAAGACCGGCGACTCGAAAACCGCGGATTCCAAGGCCGACGACGCAAAATCAGCCGACACCAAGCCGGCTTCGGCGGCGGACGGCTCCGGTGCGGTAGCCAAGCCGGCACCTGCCCCCGCGCCGGCGGCAACACCGGCCGCGAGCAGCCCGACCACTCCCAAGAGCTGATCTTTGAAAGCCTATTTCATTACGGGTTTGTTGATCTGGGTGCCACTGGCTATTACGGTCTGGGTGCTTAACCTGCTGATCGGAACTCTCGACCAGACACTGACGTTTCTGCCGCCTTCCTGGTTGCCGCGTCACTGGGTGGGTCGCGACATTCCCGGAATGGGGGTAGCCCTGACCGCGCTGGTGATTTTCATCACTGGTTTGCTGGCCCGAAACTTCATTGGCGAGCGACTCATTCGTCTGTGGGAGCAATTGCTGTCGCGTATTCCGATCGTGCGCGGTATCTACTCCAGCGTGAAGCAAGTGAGCGACACCATCTTGTCGCCCGACGGCAATGCCTTCCGGCAGGCTTTGCTGGTGCAATACCCAAGAGAAGGGGTCTGGACGATTGCTTTTCAGACCGGCGCGCCATCGGCCGAGATTCTGACTCACGTCCCCGAAGAAATGATCTCCGTGTATGTGCCAACGACGCCTAATCCGACCTCTGGATTTTTTCTGATGATGCCTCGCGAGCAAGTCAAGGTGTTGCGCATGTCAGTCGATGAAGCACTCAAATATGTGGTGTCCATGGGTGTTGTTACGCCCGAACACCTTCCTGAAGCAGACCCGATGGCGCCGTTTGCAGCGTCCGGTCGTAGAAGCCCTGGAGAAGTTTAATGCGTACCTGTTACACCGGCCTGGTATCGGCCGAGCACCTGGACCGCGAAGTCAAGCTGGTTGGTTGGGTTCACCGACGTCGCGATCATGGTGGCGTGATATTCATTGACTTACGCGACCGTGAAGGAATCGCGCAGATTGTGTGTGACCCTGACCGGGCAGAGATGTTCGCCCGGGCTGAGAGCGTGCGTAATGAGTTTTGCCTGCAGATCACCGGCAAGGTCCGTCGTCGCCCCAAGGGCACTGAAAACACTGGGCTCAAAAGTGGCGAAATTGAAGTGCTTTGCCACGAGTTGGTTGTCTTGAACGAATCAATCACGCCTCCGTTTCAGCTTGATGATGAAAATCTCAGCGAAACAACCCGCCTGACTCATCGTGTGCTGGATTTGCGGCGCCCGCAGATGCAGAACAACCTGATGCTGCGTAACAAGGTGTCGCTGGAGGTTCGTAAGTACCTCGATAGTCATGGGTTTATTGACATTGAAACCCCCATGCTGACCCGCTCCACGCCTGAGGGCGCGCGCGACTATCTGGTGCCTTCGCGGGTTCATCCTGGTGAGTTTTTCGCGTTGCCGCAGTCGCCGCAGTTATTCAAACAAATGCTGATGGTCGGTGGCTTTGATCGCTACTACCAAATTGTTAAGTGTTTTCGCGACGAAGATCTGCGGGCTGATCGTCAACCGGAGTTCACCCAGATTGATTGCGAAGTTTCGTTTATGGGCGAGCTCGAAATTCGCGCAATGTTCGAAGAAATGGTTCGCACCATCTTTCGCAATGTGATCGATGTGACCCTGCCGGGCGAATTCCCTGTTATGAGCCACGCAGAGGCCATTCGTTTGTATGGTTCTGACAAACCGGATATGCGCATCAAAATGCAGTTTACGGATCTTACCGATGCGATGAAAGACGTTGCGTTTAAAGTATTTTCCGGCCCTGCCAACATGCCCAATGGCAGAGTAGCGGCGTTACGGGTACCCGGCGGCGCGGAGCTGTCACGCAGTGAGATTGACGCGTTTACTGAGTTTGTTGCCATTTACGGCGCGCGCGGTCTTGCTTGGATCAAAGTGAATGAGGCTGCCAAGGGCCGTGAAGGATTGCAGTCGCCAATCGTGAAGAACCTTCATGATGCCGCAATTGACGCAATGCTGGCCAAGACCGGAGCAATCAATGGTGACCTGATTCTGTTTGGCGCAGACAAGGCCAAAGTCGTCAATGATGCGCTGGGTGCGCTACGTAACAAGATCGGACTTTCCGACTTTGGCCGCAACAACGGCTTGTTTGAAGCCGGCTGGCGTCCGCTCTGGGTTATCGACTTCCCAATGTTTGAGCGTGATGATGAAGCCAGTCGTTGGAATGCTGTGCATCATCCATTCACTTCACCGCAGGATGGGCATGAGGACATGTTGTCAACCGATCCCGGCAATTGTTTGTCCAAAGCCTATGACCTGGTCCTGAATGGCTGGGAAATGGGAGGTGGTTCAGTTCGGATTCACCGGGCGGAAGTGCAATCCAAAGTCTTCAAGGCACTGAATATCGGTCCGGAAGAAGCCCGCGAGAAGTTCGGTTTCCTGCTTGACGCCTTGCAATATGGCGCCCCGCCGCATGGCGGCATCGCATTCGGACTGGATCGCCTGGTCACCCTGATGGCCGGTGCCGAGTCAATTCGTGACGTGATCGCTTTTCCGAAGACGCAGCGCGCTCAGGATCTGCTGGTGCAGGCGCCTTCAGCGGTCGACGAAAATCAGCTCAGAGATCTGCATATTCGGCTGCGCCGTATTGAAGGGGTCGATAAGAAGGCTGATGGACAGACACTGGCAGATGAGTCTGGGACGGGTGCGTAAATCCGCCCGGGTCCGCTGAGTCCGGAGTCTTCTGGCGTGATGAAGATTCCGGAATCTGTGCTGGTTGTCATTCATACCCAGGCGGGCGAGGTCTTGTTGCTGGAGCGGGCCGACCATCCTGGTTTCTGGCAGTCGGTCACTGGCTCTCTGGACGCACCAGACGAGCCGTTGCGGGCAACCTGTCATCGTGAAGTGCTCGAAGAAACTGGAATAGATGCGCCGACTGTGGCGTTTTCCGATTGGAACCAATCCAACCGCTACCCGATACTGCCACATTGGCGAAAAAGGTATGCGCCCGAGGTGACGCACAATACTGAGCACCTGTTTTCGCTTTGCGTTGAACGAGACCAGGCGATTGTGCTCGCTCCTCGGGAGCATCTGGGATTTGCCTGGTATTCATGGCGCGAGGCAGTAGACCGCTGTTTTTCAATGACTAATGTCGCAGCCATTCGTGCGCTACCAGAACGCGGGCTAATAGATCATGACTGAGTCCCGGCAACTACGTGTGGCTACTTACAATATTCACAAAGGGATATTGAACGACTATTTCGGGTTGAAGCGCCAGCCGGTCATTCATGAGTTACGCGAGCGTTTGCACGACTTAAGCGCCGACCTGGTTCTGTTGCAAGAGGTTCAAGGCCGTAACGAGCGCCATGCCTCGCAGTTCAAGCAGTGGCCCGAAGAGCCTCAGGACGAATTTCTGGCCAGCGCGCCACACCGGCGTAGTGTCTTTCAGACGGCCTATGGCAACAATGCCAATTACCTGCACGGCCATCATGGCAACGCTTTGTTGTCTCGGTATCCTATTCTTCATCAGGAGAATAGGGATGTTTCGGATCATGCCCTGGAAAAACGCGGTATCTTGCATTGTGTCGTGTTGATTGGAGAGGTGCCGGTGCATTGTTTTGTCGTTCATTTCGGGTTGTTTGCCAGATCTCGCAAACGACAAGTAGATGCGTTGATTCAATGGGTCCGATCTACTGTACCTGATGACGCGCCGTTGTTGATCGGCGGCGACTTCAATGACTGGCAAAACCGACTGTCAAGCCAGTTATGTCAGTCTTTGCAGGTTCGCGAGGCGTTCGACAGTTTTAAACCGCAATACCGCAACGTACACCGGGCAGTGCATTTTGTGCGCGATCGGTTGTCGACGGTCGGTGTTGATTTTGAGCCGCCGACCTGGCCAACTCCGCGCCGGGTAAAAAGTGCCCGTACATTTCCTTCGCTGGCTCCCTGGCTGCGCATGGACCGCATTTATCTGCGCCATTTTTCCGTGAGCGATGCCAGGGTTTTGCGTGGCCCGTCCTGGGCCAGGATGTCCGATCACAGTCCCTTGATCGTTGATTTATCCCTGACTGCCGGAACCGGCGCCTGAGTTATGGGAAGTGCACCGTCTGCTGATCTGGAGAGCCGGTCGCCACGAGATGTCAGCCTGCCTTGGTTTGAAAGTCTGACGCCGCGCCTGCAGCCCGGTCATCACATTAATCTGTTGAGCTGCGGCAAGGATTTCTTTCCGACCCTGGTCCGGTCAATTCAGAACGCGCGCGAAAGCGTTGCGGTCGAGACCTACATGTTCAATGACGACCGTTCAGGTCGTCAGGTAGCACAAGCACTGGTTGATGCGGCGGGCCGGGGAGTAAGAGTGCGATGCGTTGCTGACGGCTTCGGCACTCCGCGTCTGGAAGGAGAAGTCGCCGAACTCATGAGCCAGACCGGCATTGAGTTCGAGACCTTCCGGCCTGAGCGTTTCCGATTTTCGCTGGATCGCCAGAGGCTGCGCCGGCTTCATCGGAAACTGATTGTTATCGACAACCGTGAAGCCTTTATTGGCGGTATCAATTTGCTCGACGACTGGATCGACCCGAATCACGGTGAGCTGGACTCGCCAAGACTCGATTACGCGGTTCAGGTTTTCGGGCCGCTGGTCGCCAGCGCAAACCTGGCGGTTAGTCGCTTATGGTGGGAGCTGTCGCTGGTAAACCGGTCATTGCGCAAGCCGCGCCCAAGCGGCGCGCCACGGGAGGACGGCGAGCCGTTTTCGACGCCCACACAGACAACGACAGACATCACCTCGACCGGCGATATGAAGGCGATGCTGATTGTTCGCGACAATCTGCGCCATCGCCGAACGATTGAGCGTTGGTATCTGGCCGAAATTGCGAAGGCCTCTGATGATGTTTTGATTGCCAACGCCTATTTTCTGCCTGGCGTGCGGTTTCGCAAAGCGCTTTTTGAGGCGGTCGCGCGCGGGGTTAGAGTGCGGTTATTGCTGCAAGGCAAAGTCGAATACAAAATGCAGCACTGGGCGACCCAGGCTCTATATGATGAACTGCTTGCCAATGGCGTTGAGGTGTATGAGTATCAACGCAGTTTTCTGCACGCAAAAGTGGCTGTCATAGACCATCAGGCGACGGTTGGTTCTTCCAATATTGATCCTTTCTCCCTCTTGCTGGCTCGCGAAGCAAATGTCATGATTGATAATCAGGTGTTCGCAGACTCACTCCGTGGCAAATTGACCGCTGCGATTACCGACGATTCAACCAAGCTTGAACTCAGTAAGCACCGGCGCCGCCCCTGGCAGTTGCGGGCAATGAATTGGGTGTCGTTTGTAATGCTGCGTCTGGCTGTCGCCATAACCGGTCAAGGCGCAAACTACTGACGAGCCCGCTATGCCAAGTTCAGTCCTTCCGATTGTCTTTTTGTTGGCTTCTTCCATTGCTGTTGCAACGGGTCAGACTCCGCCCGAGAAAGCCGGGTCGCCTGCGTTTGCGCAGGCACTCAAGGCGCGTGAGAAACTGCTCGATTCGTTGCATGATGCCTTGGCTCAGGCACAAACGGCCGCTGAGGCGAACGCATTGGCCGGTCAGATCTGGGCAGTTTGGCTCAGCCATCATAATCCGGCGATCAATGACTTGATGCAGCAGGTGCTGGCTGCACGGCGCGCCGGACGATGGCAATATGCAATCGAACTGACCGGGATCATTCTTGAGTCCGATCCCTCATATGCGGAAGCCTGGAATCAACGAGCGACGATTCGGTTTATGCTGGGCCAGTATGAGGCCTCGCTTGAAGATGTTGCAGAGACGCTCAAACGGGAACCCCGGCATTTTGGCGCACTGGCCGGACGGGGCATGATTCGCCTGCGTCAGGGGCGCGACGCGCTTGCCTGGCAGAACTTTGAAGCAGCACGAAAATGGCATCCGTTTGTCATTGAGCGCGGTCTTGTCCCGCCGTCGGCCCGCGAAGTCCAGACCTGAGCGGGTTTATTGCGCCGCAACGAGCAATTCCTCGATCTGACTGGCATGCGTAATCGGGCGCGGATTGGTTCGCACCCAAAGGTTTTCCATGGCCCCTTCGGCAATTTTGCGATGCGCGTCGGATCCGACGCCTTGCTCGCTCAGTCTGGTTGGCATGCCCAACTGGCGGATCAACGCTGCGATCTGGTCGGCAGCGCCACCCGGCCCGCCTAATGCCAGTGCAATTTGTTGCTGTGCATCGCTTGTTTGTTGAAGATTGAACCGCATGACATGCGGCAGCATGATGCAAGAGGTGTAGCCGTGGCTGATGCCGGTGGCTGCTCCCAGGCTGTGACCGATACCGTGACTTGCACCGTAAGCGGCGCGCAGTATGCCCAGTCCAGCCAGCCAGGCTGCCTGCTGGCAGGCTAGTCGCGCCGCCAGGTCGCCAGGGTTGGCCAGCGTTTTTGGCAGGGCGCGGGAAAACAATCGCAACGCGTGCAAACAGCTAGCCTGAACCAGCGGGTTGGGCTGAATTGAGCAGATGCCTTCAACCGCATGGTCAAGTCCGCGAACACCGGTGGAAAGCCACAGCCATGTTGGCGTGTGGAGGGTGATTTCCGGATCGAGAATTACCGTCGCAGCGCCGATTGTCTTGCCAATATAGCCGTCTTTGATGCCTCGTTCCGGGTCGGTGCAACCACCGAAGTCAGAAAATTCGGCGGCGCCAAGCGTGGTTGGAATGACCACCTGGCGGAAAGGTGCCGGTTCGATGACAGGGCGGAGCGGACTGCCGTCGGGGTTTGCCTGCAATCGATATTGATCGAGTTGCCCGGCTTTGGTCAGGTGATGCGCGACTGCGACTTGCATGACTTTGGCCGTGTCAATCGCGGTCCCGCCGCCTACGGTCAACACTAGATCGGGTCGAGCTTGCCGAGCGGCGTCGGCAGCGGCAATCACGCTCGCCCGCGGCGTGTGTTCAGTGCATTCATCGAATGTCAGCACATGTCGTTTGCCCAGTGCCTGCCGGATTTTTTCAACTGCATCGGTCTTGCGGTTCAGTGTCTTGCTCGCGACAATCATGACCCGGTCGGCGTCGCGTCGTTCGCATTCCGCCAGAGCGGCCTGGGCCGCAGGCCGCCCCCAGATTACTCGGTCCTGGGCCAGGTACTCGTGTTCGCCGCTGGCTGGTTGCTCACTGGAATGCATGACTGAGTCTCCTGGAAATGGTTGTCTCTGCGCGGATTGGCCGACGCGTATAGGATGTTGCGATGAGTTCTGATCCTTCGGTTTCAAGCATATCGCGAAAGAGGCAACCGCCGACTTGCGCCGGCGCGCTGGCGACGACACGGGCGGAATTCCTGGCTGCTGTTGATCCGGCTGCGGTTGTGGTGCACGGGGTGGACTTCAGCTCTGCACCTCGGCGGGCTAAGCCCATTATGGTCGCAAGCGGCCAATTGTGTCTGATGAGCCAGGCGCTCACCGTTCACGGCTTGCTGCCGCTGGCTTCGCTGGGGGAGTACGCTGCATGGCTGCAGTCAACTGGCCCGTGTTTGATTGGCTTCGATCTGCCCTTTGGGCTGCCTCGGCAATTTGTCGCATCGCAGTCGTGGCCGCTTTCCTGGTCAGAGTGTCTGGCGGTCTATACCGGCCTCGATCGGGAAGTGTTGCGCAGCCGATTCAAGTCGTTTTGCAATAGCCGGCCGGTCGGCAGCAAGTTCGCCCATCGTGAAACAGACCGCCATGCTGGTTCGAGCCCTTCCATGAAATGGGTGAATCCCCCCGTTGCCTGGATGCTTCACGCGGGTGTGCCGCCAATAATAGACGCTGGTCTGACCATTCCGGGCATGCTTGCCGGTGACCCGGCCCGGGTTGCTCTTGAGGCTTATCCGGGTTTGCTGGCGCGTTCCGTGACGAAGGCTTCCTACAAGAGCGACAACAAAAAGCGCCAGACTGTCGCCAGGCATGCTGAGCGGGCCAACATCATCAAGGCTCTGATTGACGGGACCACACAGCCAGGCCTGGCGACAGCACTTGGCCCCGGTCTGGCCGATGACTTGCTGGCAGATGGCTCCGCAGACCAGCTCGATGCGGCTTTGTGCCTGGTGCAGGCGGCCTGGGGCTTGCTTCGCGACGAGCACGATCTGGGTCTGAAGCCGGGCTTTGATCCGCTGGAAGGCTGGATTGCAGGTGGCGGCTTAGCGTGATCAAAAATCCTGCGCGGTTTGCGGCCTCATGGTTGCAGGCAAAAGGTTGGCGGCCGTTTCGGTTTCAGCGCGATGTCTGGCGCGAACTCGGCGCGGGTAACAGTGGCTTGCTGCATGCCAGTACTGGGTCCGGAAAAACCTATGCTGTCTGGCTGGGGGCATTGCAGGCTGTGCTCAAAGTGGATCCGGAGCCGGTCGGTTTGCGTGTCTTTTGGTTGACGCCGATGCGGGCACTGGCGACCGACACTGCGCGTGCACTAAGCGAGCCCGTCGAGTCGCTCAATCAGGGGCGTCGTAAGAAGCTGACCGTCGGTGTACGCACTGGCGACACCACAAGCGCACAACGTCAGCGTCAGCAGCGCTCACCACCGTTTGCCCTGGTGACTACGCCTGAAAGTCTTTCGCTCATGATCTCGCAGGCTGATTCCGTGGCCCGACTGACTGGGGTGCAAGTCGTTATTGTCGATGAGTGGCATGAGCTGATGGGAAACAAGCGCGGGGTGCAGGTACAGCTCGCGCTAGCCCGGTTGCAGCGTTTGAATCCTGACCTGATTGTCTGGGGCCTGTCAGCAACTCTAGGCAATCTGCCGCATGCGCTTAAGGTTCTGCGCCCTGGTAGGCGGCCGGCGGTGATGATCGAAGGGCGGGTGCGAAAGAAGATCGTGATTGATACGCTCTTGCCGTGCGAGACCGAGCGATTCCCCTGGGGCGGACATCTTGGTATTCGAATGCTCGGCCCGGTGGTCACTGAGATTGAGGCCGCCAATAGTTGTCTGGTGTTTTGCAATACCCGCTCGCAGGCGGAGATCTGGTACCAGTCGATTCTTGAGCGGCGTCCTGACTGGGCGGGTCTGATTGCATTGCATCATGGTTCACTGGCCAGCAAGGTGCGCGCCTGGGTAGAGCAGGGCCTAAAAGATGGCTTGCTCAAAGCTGTCGTCTGCACCTCGAGCCTGGACCTGGGTGTCGACTTTTCGCCAGTGGAAAGAGTGTTACAGATAGGCAGCGCAAAAGGCGTTGCGCGACTGCTGCAGCGAGCCGGCCGGTCAGGTCATTCGCCGGGGCGCCCGTCGCGAATTACCCTCGTGCCAACCAATGCGCTGGAGTTGATCGAGTCGGCCGCCGCGCAGGATGCGGTCGCAGCAGGCTGTATCGAGTCCCGCGATTGCCCCGAAAAACCGTTCGATGTCTTGGTGCAGCATCTGGTCACGGTTGCGCTGGGCACTGGTTTCACTACTGAAGGGCTGCATGAAGAGGTGCGTAATACCTGGGCCTATCGAAACCTTAGTCGAGAGGAGTTTCTGTGGGCTCAGGATTTTGTCACGCGTGGCGGCCCCAGTCTGACGGCTTACCCGGAATACCAAAGAGTCCAGCCAGGTGAGTCTGGCGATTTGAACGTTTTTACTGTGCCGGATAGTACGATTGCACGCCGTCATCGCATGTCAATCGGAACAATCGTTTCAGATGCTTCAATCCAGGTGCGCTACCTGAGCGGTGGCTTAATCGGCACTGTAGAGGAGTCGTTTATTTCCCGCTTGAGCCGGGGCGATGTTTTTCTATTTGCCGGCCGATTGCTTGAGCTGATTCGGATTCATCAAATGACTGCGTTCGTAAAGCGGGCCTCGGGCAAAAAGATCGCAATCCCCCGTTGGGGCGGTGGGCGAATGCCGTTGTCTAGTGAGCTCGCCGACGCGGTGTTGGACCGTCTCCAGCAAGTTCGATCCGGGCAATTCAAAGGGCGCGAGATGCGCCTGCTCAAACCGCTGCTGCAACTCCAGATGCAACAGTCTTCATTGCCGGATCCGCAAACCCTGCTGGTCGAACAGTGGCAGTCGCGCGAGGGGCATCACTTGTTTGTTTACCCGTTTGCTGGTCGCCAGGTTCACATCGGACTGGCGTCATTGTTGGCCTGGCGAGTGAGCCGTGATCAGCCGGCAACTTTTTCGATTTCGGTGAATGACTATGGATTCGAGTTACTGTCAGCCGAGGCGCCAGACTGGGCAGCGCTGCGCGAGGGCACCATATTCGACGACACCCGCTTGTTCGAGGACGTTTTGGCGAGTCTGAACGCAAGTGAGTTGGCGCAAAGACGCTTTCGCGAAATTGCCAGAATCTCCGGTCTTGTCTTTATGGGGTTCCCTGGGGCGCCGCGTAGTACCCGCCAATTACAAGCTTCTTCAAGCTTATTCTACGAAGTTTTTCGGGAGCACGATCGGGAGAATCTATTGTTGACTCAGGCCGAACGGGAGGTTCTGGAGCAAGAGCTTGAACTAAGTCGTCTGAAACTGACGATGAACCGGCTGCGACTGCGGCGGATGGAGTGGGTAGTCCTGGAGCGACCAACGCCGCTCGGGTTTCCGTTGCTGGTGGAGCGCTTTCGGGAAAAATTCACCACTGAAAAACTGAGCGATCGAATTGCCCGTATGCTGAAAGAACTCGAAGCCCAGGCTACCCCATGAGCCGTTCAGTCTGTCCGCAATCGCATCGAATTGAGACTGTCGCCGGTCCGCTGGACTTACTGCCTGACGGGGCTGTTGTCGAGCCGGCAACGGCAAGCCTGTTGCTGGCTGATGTTCACCTTGGCAAAGCCGAAATATTTCGGCGTCAGGGTGTACCGGTCCCCGGTGGGACTTCGAAACAAACCCTGGCAAGACTTGACGCCTCGATCGAACGCTGGAATCCGCGCCAGGTAATCATCCTTGGCGATCTCATTCATGGCCGTTTGCCGGCCGATCACGAGCTGTTCGACGAACTGGCAGCCTGGCGTCGCGCCCATGATGAACTTGGCGTGTATTTGCTGCGTGGTAATCATGACCATCAGGCAGGGAGCCTGCCGCTTCGATGCGGCATTGATGTCTGGCCCGAGGCGCAGCGATTGCAGCAATTTCAGCTTTGTCATGAACCTTCGCAGGCCGTAGGGGAACAAATGGCTATCTGTGGTCACTGGCATCCGGTCGTGCGCCTCAGTTCCGCAAGTGATTCGGCCCGGTTGAGGTGTTTTTGGCTGCAACAGTCGTTGTTGGTGTTGCCGGCTTTTGGGGCGTTTACCGGCGGGCATGTGATCCGGCCAGCGCGCGCCGATCAGGTTTTTCTGCTGGATGGGAGTGCTGTTCACAGAATGCCAGGTCGAACCGGCCAGACGAACGGCAGACGTTAAGCTTGCGCTGCGACCGTTGTTACGGCTGAAATGCGGCTGAAATGGTGGTTTTAGGATCTCTTTTAGACCATTTGCGAGGCAGAGACTGACCGCTGATCCGCGAGGTAACCAAATGTGATCTCGATCACAGTAAACATATGGCAATCGACTACGCTATCAGGACGGCAATCAGGTGTTGATTTTTTCGGCCATTGAGTTGAATGGCGCAGAGAGGCAGGTATGAAATCAAGCGCATCCTTTATTTCCCGAATCGCCACGCCATTGCTGGCGGTTGCGGCGTTGTCCGGTGGAACTGCGCAAGCCTCAGACGGTCTTCGGTTTTCCCTGGTTGCTGATCGCGCCAGTAGTGCTGGCGTGATTCCGGTTTCCGCTACGCCGTTTGATCCGAATTCACTACCTCAGGGCCAGTTCTTTGGGCGTGAGAATTATTCATCACGAGCGGTAGCAATCGAAATCGTCATGAATGCGGTCGAGTCGCGTCATAGTGATTCGTTGGTGTATCGTCGCCAGGTCAGCAGTGGCTATCGAATCTCGACCCGCTGGCGCTTCAGGGCATCACGCCGCAACATGACACTGCGCTACGAAATCCGTTTCTGAACAGCCACGTCCAGTAGGTTCATTTCGAGCTTCTGTCGGCCTGTACCGGCCACTTGGCCAGCGTTTACGACTTAATTCAAGCGATTACCGTTACATTGACCAGTCTTCTGATGGTTAGTTGTAATGGCCTTATTCCAGCGCAAAAAAACTGATAATGAAAGCAGCGATCCTGGCGTTCAGGAAGTCGCGCCATTGTCTGTAATGGAACAGGTAAACGAGGCAACCCGGCTGGGTGGGCCGGCGGTAAACGCGGATGACGCCGGTGACTCCGGTGTGGCGGGAATCAAGCCATCACTGTTCGGGCTCGGATCGCGGTTATCGATCAAATTGGGCCTGCTGGTCTGCCTGGTAAACGGGGCGCTCTTATACTGGCTTGGCAAAAACCCGGTGGACATTGCAGGGCCGGAACAGTTTCATCGCTGGGTATTCTGGCTATGCGTACTGAATGCTGTTCTGGTCGTGGTTTCGGCTTATTTTTTCGGCCGTCAGCTAGCCTCGCGTACCAAGATGATTTCAGAAGCACTTGAACGCACGCAGTCTGGTGACTATCGGTTGCGGCTCAAGCCCGGTCCCAGCGATGAACTCGGTATTCTCAGTAGACGTACCAATCTGCTCAGTTCTTCCGCCGAGGTGCGTGAGAAACGAATTACAGAGTCCGCTTTGACCGATGCCTTGACCGGCCTCCCGAATCGGGCGCTGCTCACAAACCGGCTTGAGCAGTCCATCAGGGTTGCGGAACGGGAGCGCCGGAACTTCTCGGTTGCCCTGATCGATCTGGATCGATTCAAATGGGTTAACGATACGCTTGGACATGATGCGGGAGATGTCTTGCTTATCGAGGTCTCGCGTCGTCTGAAAGCGACCGTACGCACCAGCGATACGGTTGCGCGTCTTGGCGGCGATGAGTTTGTCTTGTTAATGGGAGGCGGTCAGGATTCAGCGAATGCTGTTGCCAAACATGTGCTGGACGCCATGAAGACTCCGGCACGACTGGGCGACCAGATGGTTGATATAGGCATGAGTATCGGTATCGCCGTTTACCCGGAGCACGGCACCAATACGCTGGCGCTGATGCGGCACGCTGACGCGGCGATGTATAGCGCCAAACGCAAACAGGCCGGCCGGTCAGTCTACGAAGGCGAGAGCCGCAGCGAACGGCCCAGTGCCGATGCATTGTCGATGCTTGGCGAAATGCGTTCCGCGCTGGAAAACAAGCAATTTGTGCTGGACTATCAACCCAAGCTCGATTTGAACACCGGGCTGATCAAGAGCCTTGAGGGTCTGGTTCGCTGGAACCATCCCAAGCGGGGCCGTATTCCGCCAAATGATTTCATACCGCTGGCTGAGCAAACCGGGTTCATGCGCGAACTGACGTTCTGGGTCGTTGCCGAGGGCACGAGATTCGCGGCCCGGCTGGCCCGCGAGCAACTGGAAACCCAGGTTTCGGTCAACGTTTCGGCACAAGACATTGAAAATCCAGAATTTGCGGTTTCCATCGACAAGATTCTGAAGCACGAACGCCTGGACCCGGTCAGGCTCTGCCTTGAAATTACCGAAAGCGGCGTGCTGAGCGAGACCGAAAATGCACTCAACAATCTGAACGCAATCGCCAGGCTTGGGGTACGCCTGTCGGTGGATGACTTCGGTACGGGTTATTCATCCCTGAAGCAGTTGCAGAATCTGCCTGTCAACGAATTGAAGATTGATCGGGCGTTCATTTCAGGGATGCACCAGAACCAGGACAACGCCACGATCGTGCGCTCCACTATCGATATGGGCCGCCAACTCGGCCTGCGGGTGGTTGCCGAAGGGGTGGAAACGGTTGAAGAGTTGCGCGCCCTGGCCAAGATGGGCTGCGACGAGGTGCAAGGCTATTACCTGTCCAAGCCGCTGGCCGGTACAGATGTGATCACCTGGATCCAGATGCGGCACTCGCTTCACGACAACTCCCGCGAGGAGTATTTCCGGATGCTGATCGCTCCGGCTGGCTGATTCAGCCCGTTCAAGAAGGGTTCCCAGTCACATCTATCGGCGCTATCAGGCCAATCATGTCAAACCAGTTGACAATTTGTTTGCACTCCGTAATAGTACGACCGTTCTTTTCTAGGGCGATTGCGGATTCTCATGAGAGCAAACATTGCGTAAAGGCGAGCAGACCAAGCGAGCCATCCTGGATGCCGCCATCGAGCTGGCCTCCAGTCGCGGCCTTGAGGGCCTGACAATCGGCGACCTGGCCGAGCGGATGAATATGTCGAAAAGCGGCGTATTTGCGCATTGTGGGTCTCGCGAGGAGCTTCAGATAGCGGTTTTGCGCGAGTATGAGTCTCGCTTTATCGACGACATACTCAAGCCTTCCGTGCTTGAGAGTCGCGGCCTCAACCGCCTCCGAGCCATCCTCAAACGCTGGCTCGCCAGGGCGGCTGCCGAGGCGCTCCACGGTTGCATCATGATTTCCGGCGCTGCTGAATATGATGACCGGCCCGGTCCGGTTCGTGACGAACTGGTTCGGATGGTGCGGTCCTGGCAGGCGGAGGTCGGCAAAGCCATCAGCCAGTGCAAAGCGTCTGGCGAACTGATTGCCGAGTTGGATGAGGCTGACTTGTGTTTCGAATTGTTCGGCCTGGTTTTTGCGGTTCACCATGACGCCCGCCTGCTCCGCAACCCCGGATCCCTGGGCCAGGCCGAGCGCGCAATCGAACGTTTGATCAACAGCTATTCAACCCAGCCGGGCCTGGCCCCGTCTGCATCTGCAAATCCAAAATCATCGAATCCCACCGACAGCCAGCGACCGACAGTGTCGCTGGCTTCGGATTCAAATCCCAAAACTCAGTAATAACTGGGCACTTTCTCAGGAGTCGCAACCATGCCTCAATTCACACCCCCGCTGCGCGATCAGCAGTTTGTTCTGCACGAGTTACTCAAAGTAGAAGAAGCGCTAAAGGAAATGCCGACTCATGCCGAAGTCGGTCGCGACCTGATCGACCAGGTGTTGGAAGAAGGCGGCAAGTTCGCCAGCGAAGTCGTTTTCCCTCTTAACCGAGATTCTGACGAACAAGGTTGTACCTATGCCGGAGACGGCGTGGTGACAACACCCGACGGGTTCAAGGAAGCGTACCAGCAGTATGTGGAAGCGGGTTGGCCAACCCTCACCTGTAACCCGGACTTTGGCGGGCAGGGCTTGCCGCAGGTGGTCGGTATGTCAATGCTGGAGAATCTGAATTCCGCCAGTCAGGCCTGGGCGATGTACCCCGGCCTGTCGCATGGCGCCTATGAGTGCCTGAATGCTCACGGCAGCGACGAACAAAAGGCGACTTACCTGCCGAAGCTCGTGTCAGGGCAATGGACTGGCACGATGTGTCTGACAGAGCCGCACTGCGGCACCGACCTGGGTCTGCTGCGCAGCAAGGCCGAACCGGCTGGCGATGGGAGTTACAAAATCAGCGGCACCAAGATTTTCATCTCGTCGGGCGAACACGATATGGCCGAGAACATTATTCATCTGGTTCTGGCGCGTCTGCCTGACGCTCCGGCCGGCACCAAAGGGATTTCACTGTTCATCGTGCCCAAGTTCCTGCCTCAGGAAGATGGCACGCCAGGCGCACGCAACGGTATCAAGTGCGCTCGCATTGAAGAAAAGATGGGAATTCACGCCAACTCCACTTGCGTGATGGATCTTGACGGTGCCAGCGGTTGGCTGGTCGGGACGGAAAATCGTGGTTTGAACGCGATGTTCGTCATGATGAATGCCGCTCGAATCGGGGTTGGCTTGCAGTCGCTCGGATTGATGGAGGTGGCGTATCAGAACGCCGCCGTCTATGCGAAAGAGCGCTTACAGATGCGCTCACTGTCAGGAGTCAAAGCGCCGGAAAAGGCGGCAGACCCGATCATCGTGCACCCGGATGTCCGCAGAATGCTGCTGACCCAACGTGCCTGGATCGAAGGATCGCGCGCTTTCGCAATGTGGCTGGCGTTGCAGTCTGATATTGCCGAAGCGCATCCGGATGAAGACGTCAGGGAAGAGGCGGCCGGCCATCTGGCTTTGCTGACACCGATCGTCAAGGCTTTCCTGACTGACAACGGTTATGAAAGCACCAATCTGGCCATGCAGATCTACGGCGGGCATGGTTATATCCGCGAGTGGGGTATGGAGCAATATGTGCGCGACGCGCGGATAAACCTCATCTACGAGGGAACCAACGGCATTCAGGCACTGGACTTGATCGGCCGAAAGGTCTTGCAGGACGGTGGCAAGAATCTGAAGGCTTTCGGCAAACTGGTGCGTAACCTGGTCGAAGAAGAGGGTACTAATGAAGCCATGGCCGAGTTCATCAACCCGCTGGCTGATCTGGCCGGTAAGATCGAAAAATTCTCGATGGAAATTGGCATGAAGGCAATGCAGAATCAAGACGAGGCGGGGGCTGCCTCAGTTGATTTTCTGCGCGTGATTGGTCATATGGTGATGGGTTACTTCTGGGCGAAAATGGCCCGAGTTGCACTTGATAACGTAGATAGCGGTGATGATTTTTACAAGGCCAAGCTGGCTGTTGCCCGTTTTTACTTTGCCAGGCTGATGCCTGAAACCGCGTTCCGAATGCGGGCTGCACGCACTGGCGCTGCGAACCTGATGGATCTGGAAACGGAGTTGTTCTGATGCCATCCGTGTCAAAACTATTACTTCATACCGCTCGCTCAGGCTTACTGGCTTGTCTTGTCTGGGTCGCTGCGCCAGCGGCGCAGGCTGCTGAGCCGTCTCCGGTTGGCCTGTGGAAAACTATCGACGATGAAACCGGCAAGGCCAAGTCCCTGGTCCGAATCAAGCAGACCGATGGCGTTCTGACCGGAAAAGTCGAGAAAATTCTGACGGTTGGCCGTGAAGATGCCCTGTGTGAGGCTTGCGAAGGCGATCTCAAGAATCAACCTATCGTTGGTCTCACCATCATTGATGGCTTGAAAAAAGCGGACGACCAATACGAAGGCGGGACTATTCTCGACCCGAATAATGGCAAGTCTTATAAATGTATTGTGTGGCTTGACGACCGCGGTCAGCTCAACGTACGCGGCTACATCGGGCTGCCATTACTGGGCCGTTCGCAGGTCTGGTTGCGTGCCGAATAACCGCTCGAATTATTACGGCGCCGACCGAGGCGCTTAAGGAGGACTCCGTGTCAAATTTTATTGTCAGGAAAGTTGCGGTACTTGGTGCCGGTGTGATGGGTGCCCAAATTGCGGCGCATCTGGTTAACGCCGGTGTTGAAGTCATGTTGTATGACCTGGCCGCCAAGGAAGGGCCGAAAAACGGCATCGCGGCCAAAGCCATTGCAAGTTTGCGCAAACTCAAGCCCGCACCGCTTGGTTCGCCTGAATTGGCCGACTATATCGTTCCGGCGAATTATGATGAACACTTGGATCAACTGGCCGGGTGTGATCTGATCATCGAAGCGATTGCAGAGCGGATGGACTGGAAGCATGATCTCTATGCCAAGATTGCGCCGCATGTTGCCGACCACGCTATCCTGGCTTCGAACACTTCGGGATTGTCGATTACAGCCTTGTCAGAGGGATTTGAGGCGGATCTGAAAAAGAGATTCTGTGGGGTGCATTTCTTCAACCCGCCGCGCTACATGCATCTGGTTGAACTAATCCCCACGCCTAGTACCGAGACAGGTATTCTGGTTGAGCTTGAGTCTTTTCTGGTCAGCACAATGGGCAAAGGCGTTGTTCACGCCAAGGACACACCGAATTTCATTGCTAACCGGGTCGGCATTTACGGCATGCTGGCGACAATCTCCGAAGCCGAGAAGTTTGGCCTGGGTTATGACGTGGTCGATGACCTGACCGGTTCGAAACTCGGCCGAGCCAGTTCGGGGACTTTCCGAACGGCGGACGTGGTCGGACTGGACACCATGGGTCATGTCATCAAGACCATGCAGGACAATTTGTCTGATGACCCGTTTGCGCCGCTCTATCAAACCCCTGCAGTGTTGACCGCTCTGGTTCAAAAAGGTGCGCTTGGTCAGAAGACCGGTGCCGGCTTTTATAAGAAAGAAGGCAAGAAAATTTCGCGGCTCGATCCGGCCACTGGCGAGTACGTCCCCTCAGGCGAGAAAGCCGCCGAGACAGTCGCCCGAATCCTCAAGAAAAAAACCTGGGCAGAACGCCTCAGATTATTGCGTGAGTCAGAAAATCCGCAGGCGCAGTTTCTCTGGTCAATCATGCGCGATGGCATGCAATATGCGGCTATCAAACTCGAGGAAATCGCCGATAACGCTCGTGACCTCGATATGGCGCTGCGGTTTGGTTTTGGCTGGAAGGAAGGCCCGTTCGAGATTTGGCAGCAGGCCGGCTGGACTGAGGTGGCGCAATGGATCGCACAAGATATTGCCGAAGGCAAAGCACTTGTTGCGGTGGCATTGCCGCAGTGGGTCACCAGTGGACCGGTCGCCGACAAGAAAGGAGTCCATCAGCCTGAAGGGTCGTGGTCTCCATCAAATCAGAGTTTTGTTGCGCGCTCGGACCTGCCGGTCTATCAACGCCAGATCTTTCGGGCTCCGCTCGCCGGTGAGCAGGCCGCTACCGGATATGACGGTGGCGAAACTGTTTTCGAAGACGACGATATCCGCCTGTGGACGCTGTCAGACCGCGGGGTTAGCGATGTCTTGATTGCCAGTATTAAATCCAAAATGCATGCCATCGGCCCGGGTGTCACAGCCGGACTGGTCAAAGGGGTAGAGCTGGCCGAACGGGATTACCACGGCCTGGTCATCTGGTCGCCCGATGAACCCTTCTCGGTAGGGGCTGACCTGCAGGCGATGTTGCCGGTGTTTATGTCTGGTGGCGCCGAAGCGATTCGCCCTGAAGAGAAAAAGCTTCAAGATGCGATGATGACTCTGCGCTACGCTCAGGTGCCAACGGTAGCCGCCGTATCCGGGATGGCACTGGGCGGGGGCTGTGAGTTGCTGGTGCACTGCGCCAGAAGAATCGTCAACATTGAGAGTTATATCGGCCTGGTCGAGGTTGGCGTCGGTCTCATCCCGGGTGCTGGTGGCCTGACCTATGGCGCGCGTCGGGCATCCGAAGAACAAGCATGCGCACCTGAGGCGCCGTTGCTGCACTTTCTGAAGAAATACTTCATGGCGGCCGGAACCGCACAGGTGGCGACATCAGCATTGGAGGCCCGGGCAATCGGGTATGTGTTGGAATCCGACAAGATCAACTTCAATCGTTATGAACTGCTCTATGACGCTGTGCGGGAAGCCAAGGCAATGAGAGATGCCGGATACCGGCCGCCACGCCGCAAACTCATTCGAGTGGCGGGCCGAAGTGGGGCGGCAACCATTAAGGCCCAGTTGGTCAATATGCGTGACGGCGGTTTTATTTCCGAGCATGATTTTCATCTTGGCTCCACGATTGCTTTTGTCATGACCGGGGGTGATGTAGACGCCGGCACATTGGTTGACGAGTCGTGGCTGTTAGGTCTGGAGCGTGACGGTTTCGTCAGTCTGCTCGGGCATCCGAAAACTCAGGAGCGCATCATGGGCATGATGCAAACCAACAAGCCAGTGCGCAACTAAGGAGTAAGCGAATATGAGTCAATCACTACAAGACGCCTATATCGTGGCCGCGCGACGCACTCCGATCGGCAAAGCACCCAAGGGCGTGTTTCGCCATCAGCGTCCGGACGCTTTGCTCGTTCACGCGATTCAGGCCGCGATGGCCGACGTTCCGTCGCTGGACCCGGCTGCTATTGAAGATGCGATTATCGGGTGTGCAATTCCTGAAGCTGAGCAAGGGCTGAATGTTGCCCGGATGGGTGTATTGCTGGCCGGGCTGCCGGATACGGTCGGCGGAGTTACGGTTAACCGGTTTTGTGCCTCCGGCCTGACCGCGCTTGCCATGGCTGCCGATCGAATCCGGGTAGGCCAGGCCGATGTCATGCTGGCCGGTGGTGCCGAGTCAATGAGCATGGTGCCGATGATGGGCAATTCTCCTTCCATCAGTCCGGAGGTTTTTGCCGGTGACCAGAATGTGGGCATAGCCTACGGTATGGGCATGACCGCAGAGAACGTGGCCAAACAATGGGAGATCTCCCGCGAGGACCAGGATGCTTTCGCGCTGGCCTCTCATCAAAAAGCACTGGCGGCCCAAAAAGCAGGCGAGTTTGATGATGAAATCGCGCCAATGCAGATCAGCAATCGGCAGGCGGACCTGAGCAGTGGTGAAGTCCTGGTAACCGAACAGACGGTCTCTCAGGATGAAGGTCCGCGTGCTGATACATCGCTTGAGCGACTGGCCGGATTGCGTGGGGCGTTCGCCGCGCCGCGCAGCGCAACCGGTCAGGCAACCGGCATGGGTTCGGTAACCGCGGGCAATAGCTCGCAGACTTCTGATGGTGCCGGCGCGCTGCTAGTCTGTTCTGAAGCGGCGTTGAAGCGGTTCAATCTGACGCCGCTGGCGCGCTTCGTCAGTTTTTCTGTACGCGGTGTTCCGCCGGCCGTTATGGGCATCGGTCCGAAAGAAGCGATCCCGGCGGCATTGAAGACAGCCGGGTTGACGCTCGATCAAATGCAGTGGATAGAACTGAACGAGGCGTTTGCAGCCCAGTCGCTGGCCGTGATGAAAGACCTAAACATGAACCCGGATGTCATTAACCCCCTGGGTGGCGCGATTGCGCTGGGTCATCCGCTGGGGGCTACCGGCGCGGTTCGTGCCGCAACCGTTGTACATGGCTTGCGCCGGCGCCAGCAGCAATACGGCATGGTCACTATGTGTGTCGGCACCGGGATGGGCGCCGCCGGTATTTTCGAGCGGGTCTGATCCACCCGGGGCTGATAGTGGAACTCGGCATTATTGAAGGGTTCTATGGCCGGCCCTGGTCATGGCCGGCCCGCACAGAAACGATTGTTGCGCTTTCGCGGCAGGGGTATCGCTGGCATTTGTATGCGCCGAAAGCCGATCATGCGCTGCGTAGCGGCTGGCGTAATTCCTTAACTGCAGACTGGCTGGCGAATGTCTCCGCCCACCAGTCTGCCTGCCAACAGCACGGGGTGAGCTTTGGTGTGGGGCTTTCCCTGCAGGCTTTCGATCGCAACAGCCCGGCGGATCGTTCTCACTTGCACGCCCGATTGCGGCAACTCGATGAACTCCGGATTGAATCAATAGCGGTGTTATTCGATGACCCGATTGATCGGAGTGCCACGTCACCCGAGGAGCAGTCCGCGCTGGTGATGGAGATCGCGGCGGCATCATCGGCTGCACGCCTGTGGGTTTGTCCTACCTGGTACGCAGATGATGGCCTGCTTGATCAGATCTATGGCGCGCGTCCGCACAATTACCTGTCGCGCCTGTGTCAATCGCTAGATCCTTCAATCGGTGTTTTCTGGGCCGGCAGCAAAATATGTGCCGATGGATATGGTCCTGACGAACTGGACCGGGTAGCCGCGCAGATGCACCGACTGCCAACCTTATGGGACAACTATCCGGTAAACGACGGGCCGCTGATGTCTCCGTATCTCCATTTGTCGCCAGCCAGAGCGCGTCATCCGGCAGTGTTGAATTCCCGTATTGCTGCTCATTTTGTTAATCCTGCCCTGCAACCGGTGCTGACACGCATTCCCGCGATTGCACTCGCACAGCAATATCGTGGCCCGGTCACAACAGACCCTGCCGTTCAGTTCATGGGTGCCGCGTGTGAGGTCATGGATGATGTGCTCGCCCGGCAGCTGCTTCGCGACCTGAATGACTTGGAAACAAGAGGTCTCCCTAAACTTGATGAAGAACTTGCCGATAAGAACATATTAAGAGAAACCTATCGGAGTTTTGAACACCTCGCAGCAGCTGAAATCGTCGCCTGGCTAGATGGGTGCTGGACAGAACCGTCATTAAGCGTTGATACCCAGCTGACATAACAATACAAATCAGTCGTTCTCCCCGGCAGAGCCCGGTGGATTAACGGTCGCGGTTCCGTTCGTCCGGTCGATCTTACGACGTACGGCGGATAGTGCCGCTTTTGTTTCTTCAGATTCAACCTGCGCCGCCGATAATTTTTTTGTCGGATCGGCTTGCAATCCTGCGGCCGATTCGAATGTGGCGCCCAACGCAGCATTGCCCGCGCTGTGTGAGTTGAAACCCGGAGAACGATTTAGATGAAGATTTCTCATCGACTGGCGATTCTGTCTTTTACCAGTGCAATCGCACTGGCAGGGGTTGGAGGGGTCGGCTTATATAGCCTGAAGTCAGTCCAGGAAAATCTGAATGAACTGACGACTGAGGCGGTTCCCCTCAAGATTGCGATTCTTCGATTCAACAAAAGCGCGGAAGAAACCGTCGCGTCGATTCTGTCGCTGAGCGGTGCCAGAACTGATGTTCAGGTGTCGCGTCGCATCAAGGCCGTCGATGATGTGTTGGCCGAGCACCAGACGAATCTTGCGCTGATTAGCGAACTCGACCCGGAAAGAGCAATCAAGATTGATCCGCTGGTAAAGAACAGTAAGGACGTCGAATCAATCATGTCGGAGCGGCTGGCAACGATCAGTGCGTTTGAAGCGGCCGCGGATTCGGCCAGAGTCGCGCTGCGCCGAGTTGATCAAGCGGTGGAGATGGCCAGTAGCGGCGTCAGTGAACTCGTCGACGGAGCCGGTGACCGGGCTCAGGCTGCGCAAGCGAAAACAATGCAACTGGTCGCTACCGAGCGCGAACTGGCGTTGATCTCCAGCCAGTTACAGTCGTTGCGCGGGTTGGTTCTGGAGACCACAGCCGCATCAAGCAAATTCCGGCTTGGGCCGATCCGAGAGCGGCTTAATGCGTCGCTTGACGGGCTGAAAGCAGCGGTTTCGCAGGCGAGCTTAAACGCCGATATTGCCAAGGTAATGCCGAGTCTGAAGACGATTCAGGCGGGATTTCTGGATGCCGAGAACGGTTTGTTAAAAGTGCGAACCGACTTGTTCGCAGACGTACCGAAATCAAAGTCAGCCTACCGAAAAGCTCAGAAAAAGCTCCTGAAGGGACTGGCCGGAGCGCGTCAGCCGCTGACCAACGCTGCCGATGACCTTAAGTTGAAAATTGTGCTTGAGCAACGAGCCGTGCAAGCTGCCTTGTCTCTGAGTAGTGGGCCTTCCAGTATTACCAGTTCAGCCCAGACGCTGTCGCTGAAGTCAAAAGAGCTGCAGATACACCTGGATTCGCTGATGAACTCCGAGGATCAGCAGGGCATACGCCAGGGGATAGCCGAAACCACTGAAGACCTGAAAGTTTTGTCGGAGATCGCCGAGCAACTTCGCGCAGGACTGGCGTTGTTCGAAAAGCCCGAGCTAACCGCTTACGCGGAGCAGGTGGTTGATGAGTTGACTCGCACCCAGAGTTTCATCTCGACAGTAGCAAAAGGAAAAAAGCGTTTACTAGGCAATAGTGCTGACCTTGCCGAAAGGGTTCGGATGGTTGAGAGCATTGCCGCAGAAGAAAAATTGCAGGTCGCTGAACATGACCGCATCACTACCGAGCGGCTGGATGCGGTAGGTAGCATGGTCGACGAACGGGTTGCTTCATCCAGCTGGTGGATCTCGATCCTGGCGTTTGGGGCGATCGCGGCCTCGGCCATTTTCAGTTTCGTTACCATCCGCGGCATCATGTTGCGCCTGAATCAGGCGGTGGAGGTGGCCGAGGCCGTGTCGGCGGGCCGTCTCTCACCGGTGCCAGAGTCCACCGTCAATGACGAGGTGGCAACTTTGCTCCGGGCACTGGATCGAATGGTGCAGATGCTGTCGAATCAGGTGTATGCGATTCGGAGCGCGAGTAGCGAAGTGAACCTTGGGTCGGAGAGTATTTCCAAGGGCAATAATGACTTGAGCGCCAGGACTGAACAGCAGGCGAGCCATCTGATCGAGACATCCTCCCAGATGCAGCAAATAAAAGACGATGTTCATAGCGGTGCAGAGGCCGCACGAAAAGCCAATGATCTGGCTAGAACCGCGTTTGACTCGGCTTCTGTTGGCAGCAAAGTCGTTCAGGAAGCGGTGACGACCATGCGCGAAATTGAGCAAGGAGCCGAGTTGATCAACAAGATCATCACCGCTATAGACAGCATAGCGTTTCAAACCAATATTCTCGCGCTAAACGCGGCCGTCGAAGCGGCTCGCGCGGGAGATCAGGGGCGTGGATTTGCGGTCGTGGCGTCTGAGGTTCGATTGCTGGCTCGTCAGAGCAAAGAGTCCGCTGCCCAGATCGGCGAAATTATTGCTGGCAATGTACGCCAGGTTGGCGCCGGTGCTGCGCTGGTGAATGATGCCGGCCAGAAGATGGAAGACATCCTTGGCCAGGTGGAGAAAGTCTCTTCTCTGGTCGAAGAGGTTTCTGAGTCCAGTCACCGACAGGTTGAATCGATTTCCCAGATCAACATGGCCATCAGTGATCTGGAAAACATGACGCAACAGAACGCGGCACTCACCGAACAGAGTAGTGCTGAGGCGATCCGAATGCTTGAACAGGCGCGGTCACTCGACGAGTCTGTCGGTGTTTTCGTTGTCGAAGTTCAACCCCCTGAAGTTCCAATGTCTGACCCCTCAATCGAAGGAGAACACCAATGAAGCTGAATCACCTGCTTGCATCTGTCGTCTTGCCGGCAACTCTTAGTTTTGCCGTTACCAGTCAGGCGGAGACCGGCGTATCTGATGATCAGATTCGCCTGGGCATGGTTAATGTACAGACGGGCCCTGCCTCCGCGCTTGGCAAAGGCATGCTTGCGGGTTCGGCGGCCGTCTTCAAGGAGATTAATCTTAAAGGCGGTGTTCACGGTCGGAAGATTGAATTGCTTGTCGGCGATGATGGTTACGAGCCTGAGCGTGCCATCGACGAAACCCTGGTGATGATCGAGGACGAAGAAGTGTTCTCACTGTTTGGCTATGTCGGCACGCCCACTTCCAATGCAGTCATTCCGATTGTCAAGGAAATGGAGGTTCCGTTGGTTGGTTTGTTTACCGGCGCCGGTACCTTGCGTAGCCCGGTGACCCGTCAGATATTTAATATACGGGCCAGCTATAACGATGAAGCTGAAGCAATGGTTGAGCACTTTGTTGCCAACGGCGCCAAAACCGTGTCCGTGTTCTATCAAAATGACGGTTTCGGTAAGGCTGTGCTTAGCGGAGCCAAGAAAGCACTGACCAAGCGCGGAATGGCTGTTCATTCGGTCGGCACTTTCGAGCGAAACACGATGGCGGTTAAAGGCGGCCTGGCCAAGATGGTTGAGTCCAACCCCGATGCAATCATTATGGTGGGTACGTACGCGCCGCTGGCCGAATTCGTCAAACAGGCTCGCGCGAATGGCCTGAACTCGATGATGTCCACAGTCTCTTTCGTTGGTACGAACAGTCTGGTCAATGCGGTGGGTGAGGCCGGTGACGGTGTGATCATTACCCAGGTTGTCCCGTTTCCGTATCAGAATGACCTGGCTCTGGTTAACAACTGTCGTGAGCTCGTCAAAAAGCATAGCAAGGTGGCACTGGACTATGTGACCTTAGAGGGCTGCCTGTCGGCCAAGGTCATGGTGTTGGCGCTCGAAAAAGCCGGACGGGATCTGACTCGAGACAGCTTGATAGATGCCTTGCACGAGATGAAGAAAGTCAGTGTTGAAGGCGTGATGATTTCGTTCGCCGCAGATAACCATCAAGCGCTGAACCAAGTCTATGTTTCGGAGATTCGAGGCGGTAAGATTAATCAGCTTGACTAACTGGTTCGTCGAAGTAGCACTGGGAGTGCGGCCTTCGGCTTGCGCTCCCGGTTTATTTTCCGGTATCCAGGTGGAGGGGAGGGAATGACCGCGTTGATTCGGCGGGCGCTAGCGGCGGATCTGGCTGGCATTGTGACCTTATTGGCCGATGATCCCCTGAGTGGCGGGCGCGAAGCTCCGACTTTACCGCCAATTGAGAATTACCATCGGGCTTGCGCAGCAATCGACCGAGTTCCGAATCAGTTGCTGGCGACGGACCGCCGCGTGTAGCCTCAATACTCAGAGTCGGCTTAATAATTCCGCTTTCTTATTATCAAACTCTTCCTTACTCAGAATTCCTTTGTTGAAAAGAGCCGCCAGTTTCTCGATGATCTCAAAGACCTCGTTGCTGGTCACCGGATCCTGACCGCTTGCCCGGGTATTGACTGGCGCTTGTTCAGATTCTGCTGGTGCTGACTCAAATGATTGCTTTTCGTGCTGCGGTGCGTTGGGTTCGACGCCGTCAATCGATACGACCGGCAGGCTCGATACGTCAACCAGACCGTGTTGACTGTTAAAGCTCATTGAGCCACCAGCCGACTGTTGTTGAGAGAAACCCCCTATCTGATGGTCAAGCGTGTTGTAGACAGTCACATGGCCGTTGGTGTCAATTGCCAGACGGTTTGCCGCCGCAAAATAGGCATAGCGGGCGCCATTCTGAGAGCCGACACTGTTTGGTGATTTCAGCTCGCCGGGCCACCAGCTACCGGACGTTCCGTGGGCTGGTGCTACAAACAGGCTGACCGGACCGCTTGGATCCGGGCCGCTTTGTTGCTGCGCGCTGACTTCGCCACCGGTGGTATGGGTTTGTTCCCGCGTGCCCTGACTTTGTGATTGAAAATTACCTCTGCGCACGAGGTCAGGCTGATTCGCAATCAAGGCTGATAATTCGTTGCACAGGCTATCGATGCGGTTCTTCAACTGGTTGTTGAACATGTCTGAAACCATAGTCATCCCGCCGCGCATCCATTGCCCGGATCCAGAAAACTCCGGATGATTGAACTGTGCCATGCTGCCATTGCCATGAATGACTGAATAAAGCATGGCGCGCACCGCATCAGTGCCGTACCCGTGGCGTTGTGCAATGTCGCTGATGATCTGCTCACCAGCCGGCGTAAGTTGCTGCATTGAAACCTCGTCTGTTGAATGGTTGCCGCTCTTGGCAATACCGTGTTCGTATTTTGTTCCTATTCGGTCCGTCAGTGTGTATTTCCGGGTGATCGTCTGGGCTTTGGCCGGTGCCGGGTAACCGAATCACCGCGCCGACATCGGATTGCCGTTTGTCGATGTCTTTCGTGACCTGAACGACCTTCGGATTTTCGGACAAACAGGTGCAGTCAATGGTTCGCTGGCGTATTTCTCGCGCACTCTCTGGGTAACAAACGATATTGCCAGTAATCGCCCAAACACAACACCGGCGCCATGAAGTGGTAGCGGCGCGCCGAGTTTGGGTTTTGTGGCAAGTCGTCTGTCGCGACCCGGCCTTAGAGCGATTGAACGACAGTCTTAGATTGCGCTTGAAGATATTCGTCCAGATCAGAACCGGAAAGCCTTTCGGGAAGTCCGCGGTGAGTCTTTGCCCGAATCTTGCAGAGCTTAGATAGTGGTGCTTAAGGGTGGCGGCCGGAAAAAAGACCTTGCCGTGACGGGACGCGCTGGCCTTCTTGTCTGACAGGGATTTTTGGCATTGTATCGGCGCGCACGTAAGGAGCCGCGTTGCAAACCCCGTTTCTGGTCCCGAGAGACGTTGTAGCGTTTCGCCGGCCCCGAACAAGGGGCAGGTGATAATGCCCATCTCCAGAACCAGAAAGTCACCCGGGGAGCTCAACAAGTGCCGTGGTTCGCTTTCGACGGCAGGCAATAGAAAGTCAGGGCCGGCCTGAATCGTGATTCTTAAAGCCGTAGTCGTTCAGCGAGAGTCCGTTGTAGTTATAGTTTTTCATACCAGGGCCTTGTTGAAACCAACAGGCTGACGCAATTTCAAGTGAGTTGCTTCTGAAAGAGTCAAGTGAGTTGCTTCTGAAAGAGAGAAATCGTTCGTTCCCAGGCAAGTTTGGCGGCGCCTTCATCGTATCGCGGCGTTGAATTGTTATGGAAACCATGATTGGTTCCGGGATATTCGTGACGAGTGTAGGACTTTTGATTCGCCTTGAGGGCCTCTTCAAACGCCGGCCACATCGCGTTAATACGACCGTCGTTTTCAGCCGCCTGGATAACGAGCGGCGCCTGGATAGCCGGCACTGACGCTGAATCTGGCGCAGCGCCGTAAAAAGGCGCACCGGCCAACAGGTCCGAGCCCATTTCCACAGCAAGATAATTCACGGCGCCTCCCCCCCAACAAAAGCCGGTAGCGCCGAGCTTTCCGGTGCATGCGGAGTGAGTACGCAAGAAACTTGCACTGTTGAGCATGTCAATCTTTAACTTTGCCTGGTCCAGACCGCGTTGCAAGACCCGCCCGTCGTCGTCATTACCCGGATACCCGCCAACTGGAGACAGACCGTCAGGCGCTAATGCGATGAAACCCTCAACTGCAGCTCTGCGCGCAACATCTTCAATGTAGGGATTCAGGCCGCGATTCTCATGAATGACCAATACGCCAGGAAACGGCCCTTTGCCTGCGGGTGTCACCAGGTAGCCGCGCATTTGCCCTGAGTTGCCCCCTGGCGAGGAATAATCGACATAGGTAGGCTTGATTCGGTCGTCGGTAAAAGAGATGGTCTGCGCCAGAGCATAGCGGGGCAACAAGGCCTGCGCCATGACAAGCCCACTGACACCGGCAACTGTTATTGCGCCAGCACGACCCAGGAATTCCCGACGGTCAATATAGCCATGACAGTACTCGTCATAGAGGTCAAAAACACGTTGGTCTATTGCTTGCTGATCCATATGGCTCTCCTATTCATGTTTGGCTGTTTGCGTGAGCATAACGCTACCCGGGGTTTCTGTGAGTCTTTTTCTGCTAAGGCAATTTCACTTGCCCGCCATCGGCTTCCGGTCGAATAATCGCCGCCACTCCGGTGTGCTTGAATCCTGTTGTGCGAACCATGCATTGAGCACTGCAATAACCAGCAGATCAAGTAACCCATCCAGTACAGCAGCCTGATTGGGCTAATCTTTGCCAAATTCATCGTATCTCGAAAAGCTAGAATGAAACTTGAATGCCAAGACCTGGGGGTGGTTTGTGAACACTAGTCGTCAGATTTCTTCTGGCCTTGCCACGCTGAGTGCGCAGTCTATGGGCAGTGGCGATCCGGTTGTGTTTCTACATGCTGGCGTCGCAGATAAGCGCATGTGGCATGACCAACTAGAGGGTGTCAGTGCTATTAGCAGAGCGATAGCCTACGACCGTCGTGGCGTAGGTCGAACGCATGCCGAGCCAGAAGACTATTCGGCTGTCGCTGATTTAATGGCGGTTATAGACGCTTTGGGTAACGGCGCCCCTGTCATTCTCGTTGGATGTTCTCAGGGTGGAAGGATCGCCCTCGATGCCGCTCTCATGCACCCGGCAAAATTCGGGGGCTTGATACTAATTTCTCCGACCATCACGGGCTCGCCGGAGGCTGTCTATCCGTCTGAGGCATCCGAGTTGATGGCCCAACAAGCAGACGCGCAGAAGGCCGGTGATCTGGACCTGGTCAACTCGATTAAGGCTCACCTTTGGCTAGACGGACCGCTTGAGCGAGCAGGCAGGGTAACGGGACCAGCCCGGCAGCTCTTCCTGGAGATGAACGGTATTGCGCTTCGCTCACCAGTAGTGGGGGCGGACATTGATACTGCCCCGGTCTTTGATCGCCTTGCCGAAATCAGCGTCCCGACGCTTGTCATCTGCGGTGATCTGGACTTCCCTCACATCCAAAGTCGCTGTCGCCATCTTGCAAATACGGTCCCAAGCGGCGTCCATCTTAGCTTGACTGGGTCTGCGCATCTGCCGAGCTTGGATCAACCAGCGGTATTAACTGAGGCGATTGTAGAATTTGTCAGTGCGAACAGCCTTCGTCGTGAGTGAGGCAATATTAGCGCTGCACCGAGTTCCGGTTAGCTTCAGTACTGGTGGTGCTGGTTCTTGATGTAGCGTTGATCAGATCCGACCCAGACGACGAAGTCCTCACGTGCTGATTGGCGTAAGCGCTGTACAAGACCAAGACTATTCCGCTGACAAGCACAATTACCATGCCTAGCGCCGCCCAGGCATCGGGTAGCTCTCCGAAGAATAGGTAAGCCAGAATGGTCACGATGATCAGGCTGGAATAGCTGATAGGCGTCACGAAATAGGTCTTACCGTAGCGGTAGGACCAGGCAATCAGCAGGTTGGCGGCTGTGGCCCCAATGCCAACCAGCAGAAAGAAGAGTAGATTCAGATCAAAACTCGGTGTTACCCAGTACCACGGCAGCATGGCGAGAAATGCAACGGCGCCTATACCAGCGCCAACGAACGCTGTTGTGCCCGGATCGTCCTTATCAGAGACTGCTCGGCTTAAGACCAGAAATGAGGCCAATCCGAAGGCGCCAGTCAACGGGAAAAATGCGGCCGGGGTGAATAGTTCTGTGCCCGGTTTAATGATGAGCATCACTCCAGCGAAGCTTACGAACGCGATGATCCAGCTCACAGCATCGGCTTTCTCGTTGAGCCACCACCAGGCAAGTAAGTTGGCAATGACGGGCGCAATAAACACGATGGCCTGGCACTCGGCCAGCGGCATCGTCCGAAACCCCTCAAAGACGAAAAGGGTTCCAAACACCGCTGACAAGGCTCGAAGCGTTTGTAAGCGCCAGGCATTGGGAACCAGGGCGGCAAGACCTTTTTGGCGAATCACCATAAGGCCCAGGAAGACCGTGCTGATACCGAACCTGGCGCAGGCCACCATTGCGATGGGGTAGGTCACCAGCAGTACTTTGACCATGGAGTCAACAAACGGCAGGACAATGGCCGAACCGAGTGCGAATGCTGCCGCCAGAAGGGGCTTGTTACTCAGTAGGGGCTTGTTACTGATAGACAGGCCTGCGTTTAGTAAAAGAGGTGGATCGACTATTGCTCAACCCGATAGGATACAGGGCACGCCGCCTCACAATCCGTTGCTTTCCAGGAGCTGAATTTGACTGACTGAGATTTTGTTGACAACACCGTCAATCGATTCATGATGGGCGCGACTATATTCGCATGCACCGTACGATATCCAGTTGAAGAAACGGAAGCTACCGACCCACTCACCGGCAATCTCATTCATTGCGTTGTCTCAATTTATTTCAAACGATGGCGGAGACCAACAAAGAATGAGGTGTCGGTGCCGTTAGGGGTGCCAGCCGCACCACTGCCAGAGTAGTTCGACACGGTCATTGTTATGGTGAAATCGAGCTGGTTTCGTAGCTCATAGATAAGCGCAGTGCTCAAGGCATTGACTGTATTGGTAGCGTCAGTTGGGCCAATCATGCCGTGCGTCAGTGTCCACGAGTTTTCCCAATCAACGCGATCGTCAATCTCATGAGTCAAGCTCATCACATTGCGAAAGTTGTACCATTGGTCACCGCTAACCAGGATAGTGGTTAAGACTGCATCATTGGAGAATTGGGTTTGGTTGCTCAGTGGGTAGTGGTACTCAGCGCCCAGTTCCAATGCCGGATCAAAGTCACTGTTGTCGTTCGAACTACGGAACATATAGCCCAAACCGCCGCGTAACTTCCAGCCCACCTTGCGTGTAGAGATTCTCTCGCGCGTGAGAATTTCGTAGATGCGGATGATTTCTGCTGCTTCGAATTTGTCAGTGGCTTGTCCAGAGGTCTGCAGTGCGTTTGCGACGTCGGCGATCCAGAGTTCGATATATTCAGCCGCGCCATACTTGCTGAAATAAGTCGGTTCAAGGTCGATGATATTTGCGACCTCCTGATAGACCCTTAACGCCGGCGCTCTTGTCAATTCTCCCCGGCTCATCAGTTCTTCGATCACGCGAATCGCCGTGGCCATAGGTGTGACATTTTTTACACGCCCATACCCAACACCCACAAAGCCTGTAAATTGGCGACCATTGAACTCATCAATGCCTTGAATACCTACGCTGCCATAACGGAACGCCTTTGATTCGCCGGGGTCGATGTAGTCGTCAATGGTTGTGCTGATGCCATAGTCGTAGCGACTTTGGCGCTCGGACCCGGCCCCGCCAGCTCGCTCAATCGAGCCGTTTCCACTAGCCCGCAATCGCAGATCACGATCAGGGGAAAAGAACACCTGATCGTAGTCAAAACCCAAGTCTAGGTAGTAGGCGTTTTGATCATCGCCTCGGGATTTCCCTGTATCAATCGTACCGTTGATCGAAAGCTCATCAAATGCGCTGGTCGCTTGATCGTAGTCTGTGACGGACACGCTCTGCGCCGATGTGCTTTGACTGTATCCGACGACGAGCGCCAGCGTAACCAGTCGAATCATTATCGTCATGCTATTCAAGGGCTTCTTCCGAGGTTACTAATTTGATCTGGCCTTCTTCTGGAGGCGCAACTGGACCAGCTTCTGCCGTCTGACGAATAGCCGACAACATGCTGCTCATCTCGATTTCCTTGCGGTGCCGATTGCGTATGCTTACCGGAATAGTCTCGTTCTCGTTCTTAGCGCAGGTCGTCAACCACTAGAGGACTCCGTCAGTAGGGTTTTCCCTAAAAACGGGTAGTCGGCGATGAGTATAAACCTTAAAGACGGTATAAAAAGAGCGGCGCCATGTCTCTGATCTTGTTGAGCTGCTACTGTTTCGTAGGAGAAAATGCGGTTTCGTTCATGCCTTCGATGAACGCTAGCTCGGATTTCATGGGGGAAATCAGGTGCGAGGATCTAATGCTGGACGGCGGCTAAGCGATGCTACCTTTGATCAATGTGTTGCAGATATCTATTCGGCGGCATCTGGAGAGACTAGATGGGAAGAGGTTTGTGATTCGATTTCGTCAGCGATGGACCTTTGCGGAATACACATTATTGGACTTAGCAAGAAGTCAGGTCAGCTCCTGTTCTCCTGGGAGGGAGGGGCTCTATCAAAAGAGGCGTTCTTCGATTACGTTACGCACTACCACCCGGAAAACCCACGACTGACTTATGCTCTTTCGCTGCAAGGAGAGGAGTGGGTGCATGATCATTTTCTTTTTGATGACAAGTTTGTTCAGGAAAGTCCGTTTTTTCAGGAGTTTGCTATTCCGTATGGTGCTCGATTCCTGTCGGGGACGAAATTGGTTGATGATGAAGATCATGTTGTGATGTTCGGCGCAATCAGATCGACCACTCAGGTGCCGCTAAATGAGGACGAGATGAAAACTATGTGTCGTTTTCGGCTTCATTTGGTTAAAGCGATGGCGATTCATCTTAGGCTTCGTGAGGCTTTCAAAAGCCTTTCGGTGGGCCATGATCTACTGAACGCTCTACCGTATCCGATCTTTGTAGTTAACCTCACAGGTCAAATAACCCATCAAAATCGCCTGGCCGCTGAAACCGCTGGCTTCAGTGATTTTATCCACACTAATTCACGACGGTTTGAATTGTCAGACCGATCTGCAAATACCTCGTTTGCACAAAAGCTCCAAGAAATCGAGCGAACGCATCGATCTGATGGGAAACCGGCTGCTGGAAATTTTATTGTCCCTATTGGTGATGCACTAACCCCCGCGGTAGTCATCGGGGTTGTTGTAGACCCTGATGAGTCGATGCAGTCGTTTGGTATTGAGACTCTGGTACTGGTGATCGTGCACGAGATCTCGAAGCAATCGTCGATCGATCCCTTTATCGTGGGTAAGATATTTAACCTGACACCGGCTGAGTCGTTCGTAGCGACAACTTTAGCAAATGGCAGTAGCGCCGATACCATTGCTAGCGAAAGAGGCGTTTCGGTACAGACAATCCGCAGTCAAGTCCGTAGCATCTACGCCAAGATTGGAATACATAGCCAAGCGGAACTGACCAATAAGATTATGAATATTCCGAAGTTTCTTCCGAGATCGAGTTAAGTTAGTTGGGTTCGAAGTAGTCCTAGACACGAGGGCCTTTAGGTGCTTCAAAAGCGGCGTAAACGCCGCATGCTTGGAAAGACAACGCAATGGGTAAATAGAGCACAGCACCCCAATCATGTTTGGAGCTACGATTTTGTATTTGATCAGACTGACGATGCAACGCAACTGAAGTGTTTGACCGTCGTCGACGAATTTACGCGCCAAGGAATGACTGTTGAAGTGGCTCGCAACATGACCGGTGCTGATGTGGTGACGGTATTGGAGCGGGTGCGCCAGGGGCGCGAGGCGGTCCATACCGAGCAGGCCGTGAGAGAGCAGCTTGGCCTGGACGGTTGAGTATTCCGATACGGCGTTAAAGCAACTGTGCCGAATAGATCGGCAGCAGGCCCGGCGCATCCTGGACTTCATGACTACCCGCGTTGCCGAGCAGGATTCGCCGCGCGCCCTGGGCCAGCCATTGCAAGGATCGCTGCGGACCTACTGGCGTTACCGGGTCGGGGACTACCGGGTGATCGGCGATCTGGGCGATCAGGTGCTGAGAATCCTGGTGGTCGAACACGGGCACTGGCGTGAGGTTTACCGCTAATGAGCAAACCATTCCAAGACCGAGAATTGAATGCCTCGACCGAAGTGGCAAGGCGGCAGACTGGCCAGAGACTGGCAGCGTTCCTGAAAAAGCTGCCCGTCAATCCCGCGGCTGAGGTGCTCAAAGAGGGCGATATCAACCGCCTAGTGAGGGATCTGCGGGATCGCGGCTCGCAGCACGAGCCTTAAGCGGCGCTGGCCTGCCACTGGCGGGCCAGCCATGAGCCGGTCAGGAAGAGGGGCCAAGGCTCAGCCTTGCGTGATTGTTGATGTCAGCTAGAACAGTGCGGGTGATACGCAGGTGTATCGATCACCCACACAGCGCCCGATCCTGCCGATCGGGCGCTGTTGATCCCGCCGCTCACCAAGCGGCGTCTCGGCCTGGACGAAGAACGGTCATGGATCATCACCAACGACCTGAATCGCTTTACCTGGCGCGGCCCGGATGTTCGACCAACGCCCCAAGGGGCGTCTACCTACGGGCATTTGCCCCCCCGGTTTAACCAAAGCTGCGCTTGATGGCATCCGAGAACATGCCCGCGACCGCGCGCTCAGGATAACGGAGCGCGATGATCCCGAACTAAACGAGCGCATTCGCCAGCACCGAGAAAGTCTCAAGGGCAGAAACTCGCCGCCGCGCGATCCTGATCGATGAAAGGCAAGACGCTATGAAAGAGAAAACTACGAGCAAGCAACCGAATGAGGGTCTGAGCGAAAGCCGAACCGATTGGAAGCGGCTGCGCGAGATGCGCGACGAGGATATCGACTGCGGTGATATCGCCGAGCTCGGCGCGGCGTTTTGGGAAAACGCGGTTGTCGTTGACCGCCAGGAAAAGGAGCGGATCAGCGCGCGCTTTGATGCGGACATCCTGGAATTTTTCCGCCGCCAGGGCAAGGATTACCAGACGCGCATGAATGCCGTGCTTCGCAGCTATATGGAAGCTCAGAAGAGCAAGGATGGTTCCAACCCGTAGCGGTCCCGAGAGGCCGAAAGGGCAGGCTGTTTCTTCGTTTGAAGCGCAGTGGGCGGGTCAGCCGACATGGCTGGATCAACACTTGTTCACGGTGTCCGAAGACCAGTCAGGCGTCGTGGGCCGGATCTGGCCCTGATGTCACGCCAGCGGACTCATAATCCGTTGGCGGCCGAGAGCAGGGCAGGCGTTCGAGTCCTTTTTTGGCACTAAGTTTTCCTGGTGGGAGCAGGGGGCGAATTCCGTGCTCCTTCTCACACATTATGAAGTTTCGAACAACCTTAGCGATTTGGAGTTTGTCTAGTTCGTCTTGACTTTTTTGTACGAATCAATATAACCTGGGCTATACCGTTCCTTAGTGAAGTTGTCTGACAATGGATCTAAGGAAGAAAAAACCGCCCCACGGCGGTTTTTTCATTTCTAGCGCAAAAAGCATTGATGTGGCCGACAAGATAAGAACAATTGTCTACGTAGATGGCTTCAATCTTTATTTCGGATGCCTCAAATCCAATAAAGCTCGTCGCTGGTTAGACATTCAGAAGCTTTTTAACAGGCTCTGCCACGAAAACGACCCGCTTTCTGACGTTGTGGAGATCAAGTACTTCACAGCACCCATCAAGTCCAAGCTTTCTCCGCGAGGAGCGGTCTCGTCTGAAGCTCAAAGCATCTATCTTCGGGCGCTGGAGAAACATTGCCAGAGACTAACGGTCGTATTGGGTCACTATCAAATCGTGCGCAATACGCTGTTGCTTGATCAGAGTCCGATCAATTTTGATCAGAAAGTGGCGGTTATTCGTCCGGAAGAAAAGCAAACTGACGTCAACATTGCCGTCCATATGCTGTGTGATGCCGCCGAAGAATTGTGTGATCAACAAGTGCTGGTGACGAATGACACGGACTGCGTGCCGATCCTAAAAGCAATCAGAGAAAAGTATCCATCGATTCGACTAGGGGTTATCGCGCCCTTGCCAGACGGAGAAAAAGAACGTCGGCCAAGCGCAGAGCTAGTCCATTTGTCAGACTGGTCGCGCAATAGTTTTCGCGATGAAGAACTTAGGGATAGTCAACTGCCCGATATCGTTAAAACGAAAAAGCGCTATTTGCGAAAACCATCTCATTGGTAATTCGTTCAAACAGCTAATACCAAGAGCACAGGGGTTCGGATTCCCTACGGGACGCCACGACCACCGGAATCACAACCCGGGGCTCTAAACCCCACAATTGAGGGTTTGTGGGTTATGGATTCGTCTGTTATCTGCATCGGCAAGAGAACAAACATGATCAAAAAACGTTTACCGACACCGGGCAGTGATGCTGAAGCCGAGTATGACCGGATGGTGCTGCTGATGAACGGGCTCATCGACCGGGTAGGGGATGACGAGACGCATCCCCTGGCGGGGTTGCTGGATCTGGTCGGTGCGCTGGTCTCGAGTTTGGAGGGCGGGCAGGCCATGCCATCAAAGCAGGGGGTCAGCTCTGCTGAGGCGGCCTATTTTTTGAATGTTTCGCTGGCCTTTGTGATCAAGGAGATCTCTGCTGGTCGGCTACCCCATCGGATGGCAGGCGACACCCAGTGCATTGCGTTTGAAGATTTGCTTGTCTATGAGAAAAAGATGCGCGCGCAGCAAAGCGAAGCGCTTGATCGCCTGGCGGAAGAGTCCCAAAGACTGAGCCTGGATTACTGACTCAACCGAGTGACGCCGAGCCGCCATTGGCGGCACATGACCTCCAACGGAGAGGCTTCAATTAACCTACTTGCTAAATATTAACCTAGTAGGTTAATATTGGTGATGGATAAAGGGACGCCTCACTGCAAACTGTCCGTGGTCAAAGCGCTTGTCGAGCAGGGCAAGGTCAGAACCACATCCAGTGCTTTGCGCGGAGCGGCCCAACTCGACCTAAGTTTTGCGGACATGCTCGAAGTGGTCTTGGCTCTGGAGAGGGCTGATTTCCACAAGAGCATGACCACCTACGCTGATCACCGGGTTTGGCAGGATGTCTACCGGCCCGTGACTGCTGCTGGCCCGGTCTACCTGAAACTGACCGTGATCGAGGATGTTTTGATCGTGTCGTTCAAGGAGTTATGAAGATGCAATGCCCAAACTGTGGTGGCGCCGAATTAGTGCACGAGACGCGTGATATGCCGTACACCTACAAAGGTGAGGTGACCTTGTTGCAGGCCACGGGAGATTTTTGTCCGGCGTGCGAGGAGGGCGTTTTCGAGCCGGCGGAGTCGCAGCGTTTAAGTGATGAGATGCTTGCCTTTAACCGGCAGGTCAACGCGACCGAAGTGGACCCGCTTTTCATCGCAGGCGTTCGAAAAAAGCTGGCGCTGGATCAGCGTGAGGCCGCCGAGATTTTCGGCGGTGGTGTGAATGCTTTTTCTCGCTACGAGACTGGTAAGACTCGCCCACCGGTGGCGTTGATGAAATTGCTCAAAGTGCTTGAGAAGCATCCGGAACTGCTGGAAGAGGTGAGGGCGGGTTAGCTTTGAAGAGCACGCATGACGCAACGGACTTAAAATTCGTTTCGTGTCTTGATCGAACTCGCGACCCCCTGGTTCGTAGCCAGGTACTCTATCCAACTGACTCAAATGCTGTAGCCTTTAAAGACCTTAGCATGGTGCCAATCATTTAGAGGTCTGGGACACCACCCTTTCACGGTGGGTACAGGGGTTCGAATTCCCTACGGGACGCCATCTCAGTTGAGACTATTCGGGCGATATCGGCTGCAAACTAAAAATAGCGAGATTGGATCCGATAATCGTCAACACCTTTGGATCGGTGTCACTGACAGACCAGGTTGCGCCGGGTTCGAAGAAAAGCTGATGAAATTGGCGCATGGCCGCCAACGATTCGTCAGAGCGACCAATGGCAACAGTGGGCAGCGGGTAGTTTCGATGAATAATTTTGTCCTCCAGAAACGAAACAGCGGCCTGCGCACCAGGGGCAAATGCAATGGAGTAAGCGCCGCTGCCGTGAGGTGATTCGTAAAAGGCGATTCGCGGAGCCTGATCCTGAGTGATGAACTGAGTGGTGGGTTCCAAGGGCGTGCCTGACGCATCCTTGGCGTCAGTCATGACCCAGGTCGTTTGAGCTAATTCGGGACTCGGTTTGACGCCAGCGGGTGAATCGTCGGCGCAACTGGCTAAGAAATTGAGCCCAATAATCAGTGCGGCGATTGAATAGGCAGAATGACAAAGTAGAGGCGACTTAAACATAAGCGTGCTTATATTTCTCTCTGGAAAGACGCGTTGGAAGACGAATTTATTTTGGTCTAAAAACTCGAAAGTTAAGCGCGCTTAACTGCCTGCGCTGTGCCAAAACGCCCGCCAGTGCGAGTCACCTAAAAAGGGCGGTTTGATTCGATGCGCACAAAAATCGATCGGGGCGAACAGGACGCACGAGCTGTTTGCTGCGTGATCTTAGCGAATAACGGTGACGATCAAAATGAGTTTGCTCAAGCGTCGGTTCCAGGGATGGCAGCCGTGAGGCTGGCGGCCAGGGGCCGGCGATTAGGCAGGCGAACTCGAACCGAGCCTGTCACTGCAGCGATGCAATCGCGGTAGTGACAGGCGCAAAAACGCGCCCTAGGGTCCGACGATACTGCATCTGGTCACAAGATATTCGGATGCCAAACGAGTGACGGGCAAATATTCGGTGCTAATCTGAGCGCTCACATACATCACGAAAATGAATAGGCGTCGCAAGCAAAACTTGCACGGGGTAGCGTCCCCAGCGCCCTTTTGTTGGAGCGATTATTTGAAGATCCTTTAAGAGGATCGTAGCGGTGTCCACCGCTTTCCACCGGGGCAACAGCTTCAGTGGGGAGCCGTTGTCTGCATTTTTTTCACCGAGGTGTGTCTGAAGCGATTCGGATATTCGCGGACAACAGGAGGATTATTGCGCCGCCTTCGAGCGGCATAACCGCTGTTTCTTTAATTCCCTTTCACGGGTTCAAGTGTCGGCCCTGGGAGGGGGACCGATGACACTGTGACCTCAAGTGCAAAGGAGAGAAGTGGCATAACGATCAGGTGGTATGACTGGTCAGCTCCGGCGGGAGTTCGGTGCCCAAATAACAGTAGGCATTTCAGACGATGGTGACTTTGTTGCCCCGTCAGCCGAGAAACGTAAGCCGAAAAATGAATGACCCATGGCCAACCGGCGACGTCATTCTGCTCAATGTTGAGCCCCTAAAACGCTGTAGTCCTTGCGTGCTTGCACGAATCCACGAAGCCAAGCTTCTGGATTGGCTAAATACACTAACCAACCGGTTTCGACTTAGACACTCGACGGCTTAAAGCGGTACCCCAGGCAGTCCCAACTGGGCAGTAGGGCAGGGCGGTACAAGAGCAGTAAAGCGGGTGGGGTGCGATGTGGCAATGGACGGGTTCAAATCGTTTGGCCTGAAAAATCGTCGTGGCACCTAGCCTCTGATTGGCCTCTGGAGAGGATCACAGGGGGAGGGAAAAAAGACGATGCGACAACTGAATTATGAGCTGAGTCGCCTGGTGCGAACGCACCGGGAGGGCTCGTTTTCGACTCAGGCGGCGCGGTCCCGGATTCTTTCCCAGTGTGCCGATGAGCTGCACGAGCTCGGCTTCCGAAAACTCGCCTCAACCGGGTTGAAGGTCAAACACGTCGAGGGACTGGTGGCCCACTGGCATCGCCGAGGGTTGTCCGCCGGCACGATCAAGAACCGGATGGCTCACCTGCGCTGGTGGGCCGGCAAGGTCGGGCGGCCGGGCGTCGTCAGAAAAGACAATGATTCCTACGGAATCGCCCATCGGCAATACGTGACCAACGTTGATCGCAGTGCGCGGCTGGACGAAAGATTGAACGAGATCCGCGACGATTACACGCGGGTGTCGCTGCAGCTACAGGCGGCCTTTGGGCTACGCCGGGAAGAGGCGATCAAGTTCCAGCCTAGCTACGCGGACAAGGGCGATCGACTGGTGCTCAAACCCAGCTGGACCAAGGGCGGCAAGGCCCGGGAAATCCCGATTCGGACCGACGATCAACGCCAGGCGCTAAAAGCCGCTTATGCGTTGGCGGGGCGGGGTTCGCTGATTCCGCCGAACAAGATGTTCATCGAGCAGCTCAAGGTCTATGAGCGGCGCACGACGCAGGCCGGATTTAGCAAGCTGCATGGGTTGCGGCACGCTTATGCGATGCGTCGTTATGAAGAGCTTACAGGCCGAAAACCGTCGGCGCTGGGTGGGCCGAAGCGCTCGAATCTGAGCGACGAAGAGCGAGAAAAAGACGCCGAGGCAAGGCTGGTTCTGAGCCGTGAGCTGGGGCACGAGCGACTGGAGATCGTGGCGGTTTATGTCGGGAGCTAAGCCGCGAATTTGATTGGTTTATTACCTCTTTGGGGAAGGCGATCCGGCTTTGATTTATCGCCTCGGCCGGGTGCTATGCAGCACCCGGCCGATACCGCTAATCAGAACAATCACGATGCCCTGTCCAGTCCAGACATCTGAAAAACAGATACCCCAGCATCGTCGGCTTGAACAACTGGTCGGGGCGCTAATAAATGCGGTGGTGCCCAGGCGTCTTCGTCGGCAACCGCCATGCTCAGAACCAGAATCGAGACCAACCCAAGGACGCCAGTCAATGGGAACAAGGCGGCCAGGGATTAATAATAGTTAACTTTTTTTCTAGCCCGTTCGGATGAAGAGATAGGGTTAGTTGCTATCTACACTTCTGGCACACCTTCTGGTTGCGCTGTGCATGAACAAGAAAATTTTAGGTTCGATCGGATTAAGCCGATTATTGAGTAATCTATGAATGGGGAGATCATAGTGAGGCGTGTGTTTAATGCCGCTGGCATGACAGTATTGTTGGCGTTTACGCTGATAGCCGGTCAAACGGTCCTGGCAGCGAACGATATTCGGAAAGAGTTAGATCCACAGGAGGCCGTCGATAGCGAAACACTGCGTGATGATGTTGCCGAGAGCATCATGAGAGACCTCGATTTATCTAGAGACCAGCTTCTAGCCTATCGTGAGAAGGAGCGTTTGGCCCTTGAAACGGGCCCTGTGATTCAAGAGGCTCTCGGAGAAGACTTTGCCGGCTATTATCTCGAACGAAGAAACGACAAGACCTTTGCTGTTGTTGTCGCTGTTAAGGCCGGATCGAAACGTAATCCACAGGCGTTAGAGCGTGTGGATCACGTGAAACAAGTGCGATTTTCGTTGAACGAACTTCGGGATATTGAAAAGCGAGTATTCGAGGCGGTAAAAAGTCTTGATTCTCGAAAGATTGTTCAGTCATTGGAGGTCGTTATACCGGATAACATTGTTGAACTGTCAGTCGATGTGGACACGGTCAAAGAGGGGCAATCGTTTGTAGATGCCAGCGGCGTGGATAGGACATCGGTCCGGATTGTGCCCAAGAAGGGTCGGCCGGCCCCCACAGCATACGGTGGAGATGCTTACAACATGTCGCCAACCGGTTCCTGTTCTGTCGGGTTCGGAGCATACACCGAGAATCAGTGGGGGTTTTTGACAGCCGGACATTGCGGCGATGTCGGAACTCAGGTCCTGAATCTTTCGAATCAGGTGGTGGGTTATTTCCAGCAAAGTAATTTTTCTGGATCTGACTATGGTTGGGTCCATATCACTACGAATCAGTTTCCAGCTGACCCATATGTCAATCGATACGGAACTTCCGGAGGCCAGCCTCAGCCAGTATATGGAAACCGCGAACTGCCGTTAGGGTCTGTAGTGTGTCGGTCTGGCAAACGTACCGAATATCAGTGCGGCCAAATTACGTCGACTTACGTGAATGCTTTTTACACCAATCCGGCTCCAGGGCAATGGGTATATGGGCTGCGCAAGTCGAGCGCATGCACTGGTCCAGGGGATTCTGGAGGTTCAGTAATTTCATCGACTGGCGAGGCGCAAGGAATAAATTCGGGTGGTAGCAATTTCCCCGGGGAGTATCCAAACCTTCAACCAAACTGTGGGCAACCTAATCCAGTGTCGTACTACGTTCCGCTGCAACAAGCGTTAGATGGGAACCCCAATGTGGTGCTTCGGGCCGTGGTTAGTTGCATGCGCCTGAATTCAGGTTATCGAGTTGGCGGTACCGGCCCGAATGTACGAGGTTCTATTGATGGATGTGGTTCACCCTATAAGGTGGCAATCAACCCATCTAACGGATGGGTGACGATGTATCACTACGGGTCGCCGACGTACCCTTTTGCCAATGTCGGGGCGGGTGGCTATTTGTGGATGCAAAAAGACGGTAATCTGGTGGCTCGTACCGCTTCCGGCCAGGCAGTGTGGGAAATGGGAACAAGCACGCCAGGATCTGAAGCACGACTTGGAGAGAATGCGGAACTGAGAGTTTATGACCGCAACGGCGGGTTGAAGAAAATATTTTGCGCGTCATCGCAGCAATTCACGAACTGTTATGGTGGAGGAGGCTATTAGATTCTTAGCTTCCACGTGTCGGTTCAAGCCCTTCTGAGAGGCCAACAATATTGCCAAGATGCATGCCCAGGGTGCCCCTGTCATTTTCTCCTTCCGGTTCATTGACGATATTCAATCGGTTGTTAGCCACTTTTGAAATCTAATACTAAGAACGACCGTTTCCCTCGATTCGTGGATGGCTTGGACAAATCGGATCAGGAATGACCTCAGCCATTAGAAAGAGATTGATATGACTCAAAAATTGCCTGTATTGCTGTCAGCAAGGTTCATTCAATCCTGCGTGTTGATTGCAGCCGGTCTGCTTTCGGCCTGTGGATCCGACACTGACGCTCCAACGCTGAACTGTACCGCTCAAGGGGTCAATGCGGTGACAGTCCTACCGGTTGACGAGGAAGGAAACCCGCTTGCGGATGTCCAGGTCATTTACCGCGCGAACGGAGGAGATCCAACTGCAGCGACATGCTTTCCGAACTCGCCCTTTTCTTGCAACACCGGCTCAGCTGCTGGGGAGTATTTGATTACCGTCAGCAAAACCGGATACCAAACTGTCGAAACCGGCACGACAGTAGAGTTCGGTGACTGCGGAACCATTAACAAGATGTTGACTGTTGTGCTGAACCGGGTTTAGGAGACTGAACCGCTCGGTGAAATGCTGGCTCCTTGAGGCATGTGCCTGAACGGCGCGGGGTGAGCAGGAATCGCTGCGTCATTACAAATCAGCATAGATTCTTGACGCGTTATCTATGCCGATAACATATTTTATCGGTATATAGTGGGCTGCTAGGTACCTAGCTCTTTATCTCATAACACATCGCCGGAGACTCCCATGGCTGACGCTGACCCCGTAATCCATCATTCACCGCTTTGCCAGACTGCCGTCCTCGACGGCGTGACCCTGGATCTGCAGATCTACAAAACCGATGACAGCCGTTGGCTGCTGGAGGTCGTCAACGAAACCGGCACGTCTATCGTCTGGGACGATCAATTCGACACCGATCGCGCCGCGTTCGATGAATTCACCCGGACGCTGGAGACCGAAGGTCTGGCGGCGTTCGAGGATGAGTAAGGCCGGAGCCGGGTCGGATGGCGCGCTGGTTCCGGTCACCGATTCAACCGCCGGCCAGTTTGAGCTATCCAGTGAGCTGGGTTCGCGACGGCTGACGGCCGTCGAGTTCCAGGGCCTGGCCGACGTGCCGTCCGAGGCCGAATGGTTCGCCAACATCGACAGTCTGCAGACCCGCCGGGCGTACAACAACGATCTGGCCGAATTCATGGCGTTTGTAGGGATCGCTAGCGCGGGAGAATTTGCCGAGGTGACCCGCTCGCACATCATTGCCTGGCGCAAGGATCTGGAGGCGCGTGAGCTCGCCGGGTCGACGGTGCGTCGCAAGTTGGCAGCCTTGTCGTCATTGTTTGAGTTCTTGTGTGACGCCAATGCGGTGCCGACCAACCCCGTCAAGGGGGTAAAGCGGCCCAGGGTCGAGAGTTATGAGGGCAAGACCCCTGCCCTGGGCGATCACCAGGCCAAGGCGCTGTTACTAGCGCCTGATCCAACCACGTTAAAAGGCAAACGGGATCGGGCGATTCTGTCAGTGTTTCTCTTCCATGGATTGCGGCGGGAGGAACTGGCAGCGTTGAAAGTCAAAGACATTCGCGAGCTGCGCGGCGTCAAACATCTGCGGGTGCATGGCAAAGGCGGCAAGCTGCGCAATGTGCCGTTGCATCCCGCGACGGCTGAGCTGATTAATGACTACCTGGAGCTTGCCGGGCATGGCGGCGATGCTGGGGGGGGATTGTTTCGGTCGATTCGGGAATGGACTCGAAACGGAAGGGTCAGGGAGGGGCTTTCGGCGGAGGGCTTATACCTAATGGTGAGGACGTGGGCGAAGTCGGTTGGGATTAGTGCGGAGCGAATTGCGCCGCATGCTTTGCGGGCGACGGCGGCGACTAATGCGCTGGACCATGAGGCCGACATTGCCAAGGTCCAGGAATGGCTGGGGCATGTGAATATCGCGACGACTCGGATTTATGATCGTCGGAAATTGCGGCCGGAGGATTCGCCTACTTTTAAGGTGAGCTACTAAAATCGATCGAGATAGTTTAGTAGAGTCAATTCGAATTCAGGTGTAATCCGCCCGAAAATGCGCTGAGGTCGTAAGTAGAAAATTCCACTAAACTGAATCAAGGAGTTTTCTATGCGAAAGTCACGATATAGCGACAGTCAGATCCTGGCGATCCTGAAGCAAAACGAGCAAGGCGTCTCTTTCCCGGACTTGTGCCGGGAACACGGCATGAGTTCGGCTCAGTTCTACAAATGGCGGGCCAAATTCGGCGGCATGGACGCCTCGATGATGAAACGCCTGAAGGAACTTGAAGACGAGAACCGTCGCCTGAAGAAGATGTATGCCGAGGAGCGCCTGATGTCAGAGCTCA
>JBOEGY010000011.1:0-104784 GCA_050633665.1 Burkholderiaceae bacterium
TGAGCTCTGACATCAGGCGCTCTTCGGCATACATTTTCTTCAGGCGACGGTTCTCGTCTTCAAGTTCCTTCAGGCGTTTCATCATCGAGGCGTCCATGCCGCCGAACTTGGCCCGCCATTTGTAGAACTGAGCCGAACTCATGCCGTGCTCCCGGCACAAGCCCGGGACAGATACGCCTTGCTCGTTTTGCTTCAGGATCGCCAGGATCTGACTGTCGCTATATCGTGACTTTCGCATAGTCATCAAGGCTGGTAGTGCGCTCGCGAGGCTTCTCCTATTTGCTCAACAGCTGCGCTACTTTGGAGTCTTTTTCCCTTGGGCTTTTTGTAGCAGCTCAACGCCGCGATTCGCTTTGCCTTTGCCGCGCTCGGCTCGCAGGGCAAACCGTGCTTCTGCGTCGAACTCGGCGAGCATGACAGTTGCCATCTCGTCTATTAGGCGATTGACACTAGTGCCTCTCCGGCGAGATAGGGCTTTCAGTCGTTCGTATTTGTCATCAGGTAATCGAATGGTCAGTGCACTCATCAGGACGCCTCAAGTTTCAGGAATTGGCTTGGTGTGAGTATCCCGATATCGGGGAACCTCAGCTCGGCCGATTGAAGGTCACGCAGGTTTTGCGTAACGACGTAACTGGCTCCACCTGCAACGGCAAGCTCTACCAGGTGGTTGTCGCCTTCGTCCCGCAGGTTGGGGCGCCAGCCATAGTAAATTCTGGTCCATTGGCAAGTCGACAGAAAAATGTCTAACAACTCTTCGCGCTCTTCGGCGCTCAACCGGCTCTTGGCAAATAAAGCCTGGCGGGAAAGGACTGCTTCGTACTCAGCCAGAAGGGCCGTGCCAAACAAAGCTTGGTGCTGATTATTAAGGCATGCCTCGATCAACGCAGCGCTAGCACCTCGCCCGAGGCAGGCTCCGATAAAGACATTGGTGTCGACTACGATCAACATGAGGTCATGGTATCAGAAATGATACCATTTTAGAAGTATCCGCTATCTTGCTGTTTCGGGGGCCGGTCTGAAAATGGCGTGGCTAGGCTCGCCCAACCCGTCGACAGCCCTACCTTAGGCTGGCACAGTACCAATTACTACTGCAGGTGATTAGCGTCGAGACGACAGTCTTCAGCCATCCCGCATGTTCCCTCTCGGTACTTATTTTCGCAGCATCCTCGCTGCCGATTTGCCGATCTGCCCGTTGCATCTTTGCCATCCGGGATGTCCAACAGTCACTCCCGTATTGTTGAGGGTTTGACTGCTCCTCGCGCGCGCGTGCGCGCGAGGCAAAATTCACCTCGCAGGGCCTCGTCTCCACCCACGAAATACATACGGAACATGGCGCGGTACCATCATTGGGAGTGTTTTTCAGGAGCCAAGATCCGCCCAATTTTAAAATAATGACGGGCTCCCTCTCCCCATTACATTAACCTGCGCCTCAAATCCTATATCCCATCCAACGAGCCCGTCATGTCATCACCAACACCGGCGCCGTTTCTCTCTATTCATTCGCCCACTGCACTTTCAGACTGTCTCTTGGCGGGGACGTCTCGAGGATTTTCGATATTTCATCCAGGGGCAGGCGATGCGAAACAACCCGGCCCACCTCGGAACCAAGGCCGGCAATAACTTTCAGCGACTTTGGAATGTTGTGGTTTAGCGAATGCGTACCGCAATGCAGAGCCGCCGTCAATCATTGGGCGAACAATACTGATGACCTCTCGCTGAAGCGGTCCACGGTCAATAAAGTCCCCCAAAAAGACCGCTGTGTAGTCGGCATGGCAATACTTGCCGCCAGTCTTTGAGTACCCGAGTTTGTGTAGTAGTGCTGACAGAGTTGCTGCACAGCCGTGAATTTCGCCAACTAGGTGATAGGACAATGGAAGTGTGAGAGATTTAGATCGGTTTCGGGGTCCGTTGGGGTTGCCTATAGCGCCGGTTGGAGTCTTTCTCTAGGCCTTCAATTGCAAAGGGGCTCTGCCCGATATAATGGCTCCAGTTGGATTTTGGTGTGGACGTCGCGCGGCGATAGTTGCAGCGCCAAATGGTGATTTGCCCAAGCTGAGTAGCTTTCGCTGCAACGGTCGGTAAGCCCTTAATGTTCAGACTGGTCGTAGCTTCAATTTGCTCGCGGAGAGCCGCGCATTTGATATGCAAGATTCTTTCCGGCAAATTTGCGAAAATCCAGTTGGACGTCCTTTTCCTTTGAATGACTGACACAACTCGTGCGTACTCGCGCGAGATTCGGCGTCCCATTATCCAATTTTCGCGAGACATTTTTTAACGATATTGGCCGGCTACCGCAAGAACGCCGCCATGTATAGCATCCATTCGACGGATGCAAAATCGACGCGATGAAAACAAGCACTGAAGAAACGACCGTGTCTTCGACCTGGATGGCTCGAGCAGACAAGGGCGCACCGCGCGTTGAAAGCTTCATTGAGCGAGGCATTGTTGCAAGTCGTCTGCTTCGGCCTCTGCCGGTGGCATGTAGCCGATTGGCTCAAGCAGACGATGGTGCTTGAACCAGGGAGCGCATTCCAGGGTTGCCAGTTCGTCTAATTCGAACGTCCGTCAAGGAGCTCGCCTGTGAAATCAACGCCGGGTAAACCTGTTCTGCCTACTAAAGCCCGTTGCTGGTTTCGGCTAGCGCATTGTCGCAGCAGTCATTGCGAGCGCCTACCGACGGTTTGACGCTGGGCTGTTTAGCGCCAATAGTTTGACGGGGCAATCGCAGCGCTTTACTGATCGGTTCGGCCCCAAACTCGCCATGGTGGGCGTCGAAGTAGGCCATCACCATTACCTGAGCCGGCGGTCGAGTTCTGCCTGAGCGAGAAAAAGGCGCCGGCCGTCCTCAAGAACTCATCGGTGCGGTGCAACTCCTTTACCTCGTGCTCAAGCGCCTTGATGTGCTCCCTCTCTTAGCTGGTAAGCCTATCCCGGGTGCCAGAATCAATCTCGCTCTTGAGAATTCAGTCGTTCAAGGTTTGCGATAAGATAAACAACCAAATTTGGGCGCGATCGACCCGCTCGCTGCCCTCAATGGGGGTGCTCACCGCCATGTTCCGGCACTATCCGGCCTGGGCGTTTACGCACTTCAGGGGAAAATCGGTTTGATTTGCTCATAGTTCAATCTTCTTAGAGTTTGGAGCCTCCTCGAAATCCCCCGCTTCCAGGACGAACCACTATTGAGTGCATTGCAATGTCACAGGGATCCGGCTCGGCTTCGGAGCGTAAAATCGACCCTGTTAGCAAATAACCGGCTTTAATCGATAAAGATCGGTTGACATCTGGCCCCCAGTTCGTACATTTACCGGTGACTCGATTGGGAGAGCTTCGTCTGCTGCCCCTTATTTTGCCTCTGGCGAGCGCATGGCTTATTCCCAATCGCCCATGAGGAGCTTGAGAAATGGCTGAGATGGAAGACCGTTGGTTATCGATAACTGAGATCTGCAAATACCTCGGGGTCAGCAATGACACCGTGTACAAGTGGATTGATAAACATCAAATGCCTGCGCATCGCATGGGCCGCCTCTGGAAGTTCAAGAAGGATGAGGTGGACGATTGGGTGAAGGCTGGTGGCGCTGCAGAATATTACAAGAAGGAATCCTGACAAAGAATGAGTGGCGATAGATACAGCGTGTCATTTACAACCGGCAGTCTATTTCACCGTGAATCGGTGGAGCTGGCTGCGCTGTATCTTAATCTCGGCGATTGGAACTCCGTGCGAGACAAGGTCATCGCAGAGAATTTGCTGCAAACCAGAACTCTGAACACGCTCAAACGAGTCTGTCGCGAAATCATCTCTCGACTTAGGACGTTGAGCCCAGACGAACTTGAGTTCCTTATCGAAGGCAGCCACCAAGAGCAAGCCTATCTCCTTTGGCTTGCCGTTTGCCGTCGATACAAATTCATTGCTGATTTTTCCGTTGAGGTGCTTCGAGAGCGCTACATCACACTGAAAAGTGATCTGACGCACGAGGATTTTGATTCTTACTTCAATCGAATATCTGAGTGCCGCTTGGAGCTGAGTAAGATCGCCCCATCGACGCGAGGCAAATTGCGGCAGGTCCTATTCAAGATGCTTCGCGAGGCTGATCTTTTAACGGCCAATAATGCGATCCACGCTGCCATGCTCAGTCCGAGGCTACTGGATCTTATCCATCAAGGCAGTCGCAGGGAAATTTTGCATTTCCCTGCATTTGAGTCCGATGTGAAGGGAATGAAGCGGTGACAACAAATATAGCCAGAATGCCGATGCAGGACAGATATCAGCACCTGTTTGCTGTGATTTCGGACCAAGGTTTTCTCGACAAGCAAGGACTCGGCAACGAGGTCCCATTCTTTATCTGCCCCTACAAGCCGGAAGAGTCCGTTGAGCTGGAGCGGCTGCAGCGCCAGCTGATCAATCGCCTTGAGCAGGCCGGTGTTCGTATTCTGGAGATCAATCTGTATGACCTGTCGGTAGAAATCCTCAAACAACGTGATATCTGGGACCAGATTTTTGAGATGGAGGGGACTGTCTCAAAAGAGCAGCTCAAAGAGCTGTTGCAAGGAGTGCTGGACCCAGAAGCGCATCTCGTTCCGGCCATTGCATCCAAGTTGGCAAACACCGATTTCGAGGTTCTTTTTCTATCCGGCGTTGGCGAGGTGTTCCCCTACATCCGTTCGCACAATGTTTTGAACAATTTGCAGAGCGTGGCGAAAGAAAAGCCGACCATCATGTTTTTTCCGGGAGTCTTCACCCACTCCCTGGAGTCAGGGGCATCGCTCGATCTCTTCGGAAGGCTGCATGATGACAAGTACTACCGGGCTTTCAACATCTTTCACTGCGAAGTCTGACTTAGATACAAAGAGACGAGGGAAGCGTGATGACTCTTAAGACGATTTTTAGCAAGTCAGTTGACCGTCCGATTGAAGGGGTCATCAAAGCAGACGATGACGCCAGCCTTCGTCTCGAAATTGAAGAATACGTTCTGACCAACGAAGTCGAGAAGCGGCTTGAGTCCTTTCTGGATGCTTACAACAACTATGAAAGTGCCAATGGCGTTTGGGTTTCCGGTTTCTTCGGGTCCGGTAAATCCCACCTGTTGAAGATGCTAGCGCTTCTGCTCGAAAACCGGCATATGGACGGAGGCTCGGCTCTTGACCTGTTCCTGCCCAAGTGCGGCAATAACGAAATCCTGCGCAGCGATCTCAAGCGAGCGGCTGCTATTCCGTCGAAAAGCATCCTCTTTAACATCGACCAAAAAGCGGACGTCATCAGCAAGACTCAGATCGATGCGCTACTCGCGGTCTTCGTCAAGGTCTTTGACGAGATGTGCGGTTACTACGGCAAGCAGGGGCACATTGCCCAGTTTGAGCGCGATCTCGACAGCCGTGACCTCTATGATCAGTTTAAATCGGCCTATGAGTTCAATGCGGGCAGAACATGGCAGAAGGGCCGCGAGCAGGCTCTGCTGGAAGCAAAAAACATTGCGAAAGCCTATGCCGAGGCAACCGGTAGTGACGAGGCATCGGCTCTTGGGATACTCGATAAGTACCGCAGCCAGTACCGTGTCTCCATCGAAGACTTTGCTGAACAGGTGAACGCGTATATCGAGCGACAATCGCCCGATTTCCGGCTGAATTTCTTTGTTGATGAGGTCGGTCAGTACATCGCTGAAAACGTCAAGCTGATGACCAACCTCCAGACCATCGCCGAGAGCATGGCCACCAAATGCCGAGGCCGCGCATGGGTCATCGTGACCGCCCAGGAAGACATGGGAACGGTTGTGGGCGAGATGAGCAAACAGCAAGGCAACGACTTCTCGAAGATCCAGGCGCGGTTCGCCAACCGCATGAAGCTGACCAGCGCCGACGTGGCGGAGGTTATCCAGAAGCGTCTGCTAATGAAAACCGAGGAAGGCGTTCGCCTGCTCTCGGACATTTATTACGCGCAGTCAAGCAACTTTAAAACCTTATTCGACTTTGCCGAGGGCTCGCAAACCTACCGGAACTATCAGGATCGGGATCACTTCATCCACAGCTATCCGTTCATTCCGTATCAGTTCGCACTGTTCCAGTCGGCGATTCAAAATCTCTCGCAGCACAATGCCTTTGAAGGCAAGCACAGCTCGGTGGGCGAACGATCCATGCTGGGAGTGTTCCAGCAGGTGGCGATCCAGATCGGCGATCATGAAATTGGTCAGCTGGCTACCTTCGACCTGATGTTCGAAGGCATTCGTGCCGCGCTTAAGTCCAATATCCAGCGAGCCATCATCCAGTCAGAAAACCATCTTGATGATCCTTTCGCTATTCGGCTGCTAAAAGCGCTCTTTCTGGTCAAATACGTAAAGGAGTTCAAGCCGACTCTTCGCAACGTGTGCGTCCTGATGCTGGACGGCTTCAATCAGGACATGCCCGCGCTGAGGAAGCGGGCCGAGGAGGCCCTCAGCCTCCTGGAACAGCAGATCTACATACAGCGTAATGGCGAGCTCTACGAATATCTGACCGACGAGGAGAAAGACGTCGAGCAGGAGATCAAGAACACCGAGGTGGAGTCGCCAGACGTTGCCACCGAGCTTGAGAAAATCGTTTTCGATCATGTCATCAAGCATCGGAAGATTCGTTACAACCCTTCTTCATCAAAAGATCAGAGCCAAGACTTCCCGTTCTCCAGAAAGCTCGATGATCGGCTGCATGGCCGCGAGTACGAACTAGCCATTCATGTCATCAGCCCCTTTCATGAGCACGCAGAGAATGAGCAAATGCTGCGCACAATCTCAACTTACAAGTCTGATGAGTTGTTTTTGATCTTGCCAGCGGACGAACGCTTGACGCGCGACATTCTGACGTACAAGCGGACGGAGAAATACATCCGCCAGAACATTTCAATCACGCAACAAGAGGCGGTCAAACGCATCCTGACAGACAAGGGTTTCCAGAACAGGGAACGATATACCGGGCTGCAGAAGCGCGTCCAGACTCTGCTGAGCAAGTCCAAGCTGTTCGTGGCTGGCATCGATGTCGAAATCGTTTCCGGCGATGCGCAGACCCGGGTACTGCGCGGATTCCACGAGCTTATTTCCCGCGCCTATCCTAACCTTCGCATGCTGCGCGGCATCAGCTACACGGAGGAGATGATCAAAACCATCCTGAGTAACAATGATGGCACTCTGTTTGGGAGTGGCGCCACCTCGCTGGCCGAATCTGAGCAGGAGCTGTTGGCGTTCATTCAGAGCAACAACCGTGGTGGCGTGCGTACGACACTGAAGAATCTGCTGGAGAAATTCGAGCGCAAACCCTATGGCTGGTACTACGCCGCCGTGCTTTGCACCCTGGCCAACCTGAGCGCTCGCGGCAAGGTTGAAGTCCGCACCGACGGCAACCTGCTGGAAGTGGAAGAACTGGAACGGACGTTGCGAAACTCCCATGATCACGGCAATGTGGTGCTAGAGCCTCAGGTTGAATTTGGCGCTTCACAGGTCCGCATCCTCAAGGAGTTCTTTGAGGACTTCTTCGATGCACCGCCCGGAGCAGGTGAGGCTAAAGCGCTCGGCAAAGAAACCGGCGCAGCGCTCGAGGAGCTCGTGCATCAGCTCACCCCGCTGGCGGCACAGGCATCCCAATATCCGTTCCTGAAGCCGCTGACACCGGTTCTTGAGAAGCTCAAGGAGCTAACCGGCAAGCCCTATACCTGGTATCTGACCGAACTAACCCGCCAGGAAGACGCACTGCTCAATATGAAGGAGAGCGTCATAGATCCTATCCGAAAGTTTATGAGCGGCCCGCAGAAAGGCATTTTCGATGACGCCCGCAAGTTCGTTCAAAGCCAGGAGCCCAACTTTGCCTATATCGAAGGCGACGAAACCGCTCAGGTGGTCGCTAGCTTGACCGATCCGGAGTGCTTCAAGGGCAACCGCATGCAGCAGGTAAAGACGCAAATCGAAACCCTGCAGGAGAAGGTCACGGCCCAGGTCGAGGCCGAGGTTGCCAAGGCCAAGGAGGCGGTCGCCACCCTTAAAGGTCGCCTCTGCGGCATGGCCGAATTCAGCGCACTGAGCGGCGAGCAGCAGGAGCAGGTCACCCGACCGTTTACTGAATTCAACGCCGCGATTGAGCGCCAGAAACTGATTGCCGTCATCCGCGATACCTTGCGCCGGTTTGAGGAAAGCGACTACCAGCGGCTGCTTTCTCAGATGACATCCTGGGCGCAACCGGCACCAACAGCTGGACCAGCTCCGGAACCCGGTCAGCCCGCTACCGCGGATGAAGGTAAGAAGTCGACGCTACCGGCGAAACCGGAACCGCACATCGAGTATGTGCCTAGCCGCTCGGTGAGGGTCTCTTTCGATAAAGCCTGGCTGGCCGATGAGAACGACGTGGAACGCTACCTGGAATCTATGCGCGAGGCGCTGCTGGATGAAATCCGCAAGGGGAAAAGGATTCAAATATGATCGAGCGCCTTGAACTAAAGAACTTCACGGTATTCACCGATCTCACACTGGAGCTATCGCCCAAGATTAACGTGGTTATCGGCGAGAACGGGACCGGCAAAACCCATCTGCTCAAGGCGGCCTATGGGCTTTGCGCCGGTGCGACCCTGTTTAAGAATAAGCCCGATACCAACGACGATGAACTCAAAGCGGTGCTGACGGCGAAGCTGCTGCGCCTGTTTATGCCGCTGGACGACAAGCTCGGTCAGATGCATCGGCAAGGCGCGACGGGCCGAGCGTGCCTGTCGGCCCGCTTCGCCGAGGGACAGAAGATTGCTGCGACTTTCTTTAGAAACTCGAAGGCGCTTGCAGTACAGGATCGCACCAACTACGAGAAGTACCAAGCTGAGGCCGTTTTCATCCCAACCAAGGAAGTACTCTCTCTTGTTAAGGGGATGGCTGACGATACACACGATCACAAAACGGTCGAATTGATTTTCGATGATGGCTATGTTGACTTGGCCACCGCGATGATGAAGGGTTGTCATGTGGATACCGAAACCCAAGTCAGCCTTGATCCGCGTTTGAATACGATCATTCCGCAGTTGGTAAGTCTCATCGGAGGGCGCTACCAGTGGAAAAATGGTGGGTTTTGCTTCCAGGCAGGAAAATACGTAGAGAAAGCATCTCCTAAAAGAACCAAGGCTAAGTCCGCGCAGATGTACCAAGACTCCACTGTCACTGAGTTTTTGCCAACGAGCGGCCATCTATGTTCGAGTGGCATGACGGCTGAGGGCTTTAGGAAAGTTGGCATGCTGCATCGACTCCTAAGTAATGGGACCATATTTCCCGGATCTAGTGGCCCCCTGTTTTGGGATGAGCCTGAATCAAACATGAACCCGAAATTGATGAAGCTTCTCGTACAGATACTACTGGAGCTATCACGAAATGGTCAGCAAGTTATTCTTGGGACCCATGATTACGTCCTACTTAAATGGTTGGATTTGTTGGCAGACAAAGGACAAGGTGATCACGTTCGTTACCACTCTCTGCATCGTGATGAGGATTCGAGTGAGGTCAGAGTTGAAACGGCCAATGATTACAGCTTGGTGAGTAGGTCAGCCATCTCTAATACATTTGCTGAGTTGTACGATGAGGATGTCAAGAGGGCTCTGGGGTAAGTAACGATGACATCATATAGAGCAGAAAAAAGCGCAGAGTTGCTTTTCGAGTTCCCGGATGAAATGGAGTGGGATGAGCTCGACAAGCAGGGCGTAAAGCTACCTGTGAACATGAAATTTGTAGACCTTATCATTGAAAGGGATTCTGACGTTTTGCTTGTTGAGATAAAAGATCCTTCTCATTCAAAGAGTCCCGATAAGGAACGGAACAGTTATCTCAAGCGCTTATTAGACAACTCCGTTTTGACACAAGAACTGACACCAAAGGCACGTGACTCATATTCCTTTTTGCATCTAATGGAGAGAGACGGGAAACCGTTTAAATATATTGTTTTAGTCGGGCTGGATGCATTTGATCCATCACAGCAGAAGGCCGTTCTTGCAGGTTTCAAAGATCGCTTAATGGCCGATATCCGTTGCGAAGCATACGAGGCTTGGAAGCGTAAGCACATAGCCGATTGCGCAGTGTTATCAGTGGAAACTTGGAATGAAAACTTCCCCAAGTGGCCGGTCACCCGTCTGGGCGGTGCTGCAGCCGGAGGAGCCTGAATAGATGGAAACGGCAAAACTCAAAAAATTCGCTCAGTTCGCCCGCCGCAGCTTGATAGATCAGGTCTCCGCCAAGCTAAAACTTGCGCTGTCAAAAAACAGCGCCGCCCGGCGCGAACGTGCCGAGGCCATCGAGAATCTGGAAGAGGCGATCAAGGGGCACGATGAGAAGCAGGTCATCGAACGGGTGGCCTACATCTGGTTCAACCGCTTCTGCGCCCTGCGCTTCATGGACGTGAATCGTTACACTCGTGTCGGCGTGGTGTCGCCCGCCGAGGGGCAGTTCCAGCCCGAGATTCTGGCCGAAGCCAAGATGGGCCACATCGATCAAGAGATGGTCCACGACAAGATCCGGAAGCAAATCTTCGCACTGCTCGACGGCAAAGCGCCCAGCCGCGACCCGCAAGGTGAAGCCTACCGTCTGCTGGTGGTGGCGGCCTGCAATTTCTGGAACAAGGCCATGCCGTTCCTGTTCCAGCGCATTGATGACTACACCGAATTGCTGATGCCCGACGACCTGCTCTCGGGCAATTCCATCCTCGCCTATACCCGTGAGGCGATGACACCGGATGCCTGCGAGGATGTCGAGGTAATCGGCTGGCTCTACCAGTTCTATATCTCTGAGAAGAAGGACGAGGTGTTCGACGGCCTGAAGAAGAACAATAAGATCACGCCTGAGAACATCCCAGCCGCCACCCAGCTCTTCACTCCTCACTGGATCGTGCGCTACCTTGTGGAAAACTCCCTCGGTCGCCTGTGGCTGCTCAACCGTCCCGGCTCGAAGCTGGTCGAGCAGATGGACTACTACATCAAATCCGAACAGGCCGAGACGGACTTCCTGCGCATCACCAAGCCGGAGGAAATCAAGATCTGCGATCCGGCCTGCGGCTCTGGCCACATGCTGACCTATGCCTTCGATCTGCTCTACGCTATTTACGAAGAGGAAGGCTACGAACCAGCTGAGATTCCGGAGAAGATTCTCGCCTATAACCTCTACGGCATCGAGATCGATGAACGCGCCGGGGAACTGGCGGCCTTTGCTCTAATCATGAAGGCCCGCTCAAAGCAGCGCCGATTCTTCAACAAGGGCGTCAAACCGAATATCTGCGTGCTGGAGAACGTCCACTTCGACGAGGCTGAGCTGAAGGACTACATGGACTTCGTCGGGCGTGACCTGTTCACCGCGCCACTGCACACCACCCTGAGCCAGTTCGAAGAGGCCGACAATTTCGGCTCCCTGATCCGTCCGGATATCACAGATGTGGAAGGCATGCTCAGGATTCTGGAGTCAAAGAATGTCTCTGGGCAGTTATTTATCAGCATGACCCATCGGAAGGTGCTGCAAGCCCTGCAGCAGGCCGATTACCTGAGCCCGAAATACCATGTGGTGATTGCCAATCCGCCTTATATGGGCGGCAAGGGGATGAATGGGCGGCTGACTATTTGGGCTAAATCAAATTATGAAAATAGCAGAGCCGACTTGTTTTCGATGTTCATTGAGCGAAATCTTGGCCTTTCCCAAAAGGGTGGTTCAGTGGCAATGATCACCATGCAAGGTTGGATGTTCCTTTCAACCTATGAGAAGCTACGAGATGCGTTACTCCATCAAAGCACCATATTATCAATGGCTCATTTGGGGGCGAGAGCATTTGATAGTATTGGCGGCGAAGTGGTAGCCACCACCGCATTTGTGCTCAAGAACATTTGCAATCAAGAATTCAAAGGCGCTTATCTTCGCCTAGTCAACGGATCATCTGAGTTCGAAAAAGAAAAGGCACTCATAGAAGCTGTTAGGACTCCAACTTGTACTTGGAGGTATTTGGTATCTGCAACAGATATTATGACGATACCCGGGTACCCAATCGCTTATTGGGCCTCAAAGGCAATGTTGCGTCTTTTCTCAGAAGGAAAGAGCATTACTGAATTTGTCAATTCACGCGATGGGCTAACAACCGGAAACAATGAGACATTCATTCGATATCACTGGGAAGTTGCTTGTGAAAGGATTGAATTCGGTGCTGAAACGCCTGCGAAATTCTGGCAAACAACGAAACGTTTCGCTCCACTGATTAAGGGCGGTTCATATAGGAAATGGTACGGGAATCTGCTTAGCGTAATCACCTATGATGAGGAAGCTTATGAGGTTCTTGCAGAGTCGGGAAATAAGCTTCCTTCGCGTGGATACTATTTTCGAGAAAATCTAAATTGGACACGAATTTCCTCTCCTTCAGGTTCATTTCGGTATACGCCGCATGGATGCATTTTTGAAAGTGCAAGTTTATGCGCATACTCTCAAGACCAATCTAATTTGCGATTTGCCATAGCTGCCGCAAATAGCTGTATTGCGATACCACAGCTCGACCTTGTAAACCCAACTACTAACCTGCTTTCGGGCTATTTCGATATGCTAAAAGTGCCAGAAAGCGCGACAGCGCATGTCAATGAGATTAGTTCAACCGCAAGACATCTCGTAGTGGAGGCGAAATCAGACTGGGATTCCTTCGAAACATCCTGGGACTTCACTGGCCTTCCGCTACTAAATTCCGACTACCGCCAGCCAACGCTTAAGGCTACCTACCAGAAGCTCCGGGCCCACTGGCGGGAAGTGGCACTGGAGATGCAACGGCTGGAGGAAGAGAACAACCGCATCTTCATTGACGCCTACGGCCTGCGGGATGAGCTGACGGCCGAGGTGCCGCTCAACGAGATCACTCTGACCTGCAACCCGCACTACCGCTACGGTAACGACAAGAGCGAGGACGAGCTGGAGGCGCTGCTGCTGGCCGACACTATGCGGGAGCTGGTCTCCTATGCCGTTGGCTGTATTTTTGGCCGCTATGCGCTGGCCAAGCCGGGGTTGATCCTGGCCAATCAGGGGGAGACCATCGAGGACTACCTGCAGCGGGTTCCGGAGTCCAGCTTCCCGGCTGATGAGGACAACGTCATCCCCATGCTCGACGGCGACTGGTTCAGCGACGACATAGCCGAGCGCTTCCGCAAGTTCCTGCGCGTGGCCTTTAACGAGGAGCATTACGAGGAAAACCTCTGGTTTGTCGAACAGGCGCTGAACATCAAGGGTAAGCGTAACTGGACGATCCGCGACTATTTCCTCGGCGAGTTCTACTCCGACCATTTGAAGCGTTACAAGAAGCGTCCCATCTACTGGCTGTTCAGTAGTCCTAAAGGGAGTTTCAATGCGCTGATCTACATGCACCGCTACCGCCCGGATACCGTCAGCGTGGTGCTCAACGATTACCTGCGCGAGTTCCGCACCAAGCTCACCTCGCACAAGAGCCATCTGGAGGCAGTCAGCATCAGCGCCAGCAGCAGCCAGGGCGAGAAGAGCAAGGCCCTGAGGGAAATCGAGAAGATCACTAAGATGATCGCCGAGATGGAGGAGTATGAACGCGAGGTGCTTTACCCGCTGGCCACCGAGCAGGTGGAGATCGATCTCGACGATGGCGTGAAGGCGAATTACCCAAAATTCGGTGCAGCACTGGAGAAGATCACAGGATTGAGCCAGTGAGTGATCGAATTAATCAGGCCCTGACCAAACTGTTTGAACGGCATCGGATTGTGTTCTGGTACGACAGCAAACAGGAGCTGCGCAGTGATTTTGAGGTGGTCGCTATTCCGGAGGTGGAAAAGCTGGAAATCGCTAACAACGAATACGTCCTGAAATATCGGATTCTTCGGGAGTTTAGGGAACGGAAGTTCCTGCTCTACAAGGCGGGGCCGCAACCGGAGGATCTGGGTAACTGGCTGCTGGATGTACAACTGGCCCACGGTGAGTTCCGCACCGATCAGGTAGCTATCTGGTTGTCCGAACTGGAGCTCGGCCCGGAGTTCACGGATATGGTGCGGGCCCATGCGGAGTTCTTCCAGGCGATCAAGCGCAAGGACGCCCTCAAGAAGGTGCTCAAAGCCGACGACACCCAGGGACAGATTCGTTTGAAAATGCTGGCAGTATGCTCCGGCAGCGAGCCGCGCATGGACGCGGTGGTGGAAAACCTGCTGCAGGAACTGGCCGACGGTCGGGACGCGAAAATCAAGCTGATAGACCGATGCAGCCTAGACGGTTTCCTCTGGGAACAGATGACCCGCTGCTATGGCTACAAGTTCGACGAGCCGGGCATCCGTGACTTCGCCATCGAGCTGTTCAAGTCCTGCTACGCCATGGGCACCAACGGCCAGGTGAAACTGACCGGCGACGCCATGGTGTTTCTCAAGCGCTGGAAAGACAGCCGTCAATTCGAAGGCGGCTTTGAGACCCTCTCGGGAGAATGCGCTGAGGTCCTTGGCATTGAGCAGGATCTGGCCAACCTGGATTTCCGCGAGTTGATCGAGTTGGATTACTTCCGCCTGATCGATCAGAAGATCATCAGTGACCTGGTGCGAGCGGTGGCAGCCCGCACGGCCTCCAGCGGTGATGTGGCGATCTGGGTTCGCCAACGGCGAAAAGGCCATTGGTATCGCGAATACCGGCATCTGTACGAGGCGGTCGATTACGCCGCCCAGTTTACCCATGTCCTGGGCGAGGCCAAGCTCGCCATGGACAGCCTCGCAGAAGGTGTGCAGCGCTACAGTCGCTTCTGGTATCAGCTCGATCAGCTCTACCGCAAGTTCACCTACCACGTACGCATGTCGGGACAGGCGTCACTGATGGTCAGCCTGACCGACCAGGTCGAAAACCTCTACTCCAACAACTACCTATTGAAGCTGGGTGACTGTTTCCAGGCCTTCGTGGATACGGCATCGAAGTGGGAAGCCGTCCCCGTGCGTAAGCAGAATGAGTTTTTTGAGCACTGGGTCCGCCCGTTCCTGCACAAGGACAAGAAGGTCTGCGTGATCATCTCCGATGCCATGCGCTACGAGATCGGCGATGAGTTGCTGAGTCTCATCCGCCAAGAGGATCGCTACAGCGCTGAACTAGAACCGGTGCTTTCGATGCTGCCCAGCTACACCCAGCTCGGCATGGCGGCGCTTCTGCCCAACAAGGCGCTGGCGATTGCCGACAACGAAACCGGCGCCGTGCTGGTGAACGGGCAAAGCTCTCAGGGCACTGCGAATCGCACCAAGATTCTTCAGGCTGCGCTGGAAGGCTGTGGTGAGGCGATTACTGCTGAAGGCTTTATGCAGCTGGACCGCGACGGCAGCCGTGAATTACTGAAAAGCAATGACGTGCTCTACATCTACCACAACCGGATCGATCATACGGGAGACAAGATGCACTCTGAGGGTCAGGCCTTCGAGGCTGCCGAGCAGACGCTGGGCGATATCGTCCGCCTGATCAAGAAACTGACCGCTGCAAATGCCAGCAATATTCTGGTGACAGCCGATCACGGCTTTATCTATCAGCACCGACCATTGGATGAGAGCGACTTCTCCAGTGTGGAAGCAACAGGCGATGTTGTTCTGTACCGGGACCGTCGCTTCGTGCTCGGCAAGGGGCTTGCCGAGACATCAAGCCTGCGCAAGTTCACTCCTGAGCAACTCGGCCTGGCCGGTGAGGTGGAGGTGCAGATTCCGAAGTCGATTAACCGTCTGCGTCAGAAGGGCTCCGGCAGCCGCTTTGTGCATGGAGGCGCGTCGCTGCAGGAGGTGGTGATCCCGGTGCTCAAGATCAACAAGAAGCGCCAGAGCGATGTTACCGCCGTCGAGGTGGACATCCTGCGTGGAGCCAGCTCAGTAATTACCTCCGGGCAACTGGCGGTGACCATGTACCAGGCCGGGCCGGTAACGGACAAGATTCAGCCGCGTGTCCTGCGGGCTGGAATTTACACCGAGGCAGGCGACCTGATCTCCGATAGCCATGACCTGACCTTTGATCTGAACTCAGACAATCCCCGGGAGCGGGAGCTGCAGGTGCGCTTTGTGCTCATCCGAAAGGCTGACGAAGCCAATGGCCAAGAGGTTATTCTACGGCTGGCGGAAAAACACGCCGGGACGTCACATTACAAGGAATACAAGTCGATCCGCTATCAGATGCGGCGCTCGTTTACGAGTGACTTTGACTTTTAGTGGAAGGGTGACCGATGAACGAACTTGACCAGAAAATCAACACCCACTTCTCGGGACTCGTTGTCCGCAAGGATCTCGTCAAGACGGTCAAGGGAAACGCCATCGTTCCCTCCTACGTATTGGAATACCTGCTGGGCCAGTATTGTGCCACCAGCGATGAGCCGACCATTCAGACCGGTATCCAGACAGTCAAGGAGATCCTTGCCAGGCACTATGTGCATCGGAATGAAGCCGGACTGGTCCGTTCGAACATCAAGGAAAAGGGTCGCTACAAGGTCATCGACAAGATCAGCGTTGACTTGAATGACAAGAAGGATGTCTATCAGGCGCAGTTTTCCAACTTAGGGCTAAAAGAGATTCTGGTTGATTCCGGAACGGTAAAAAAGCACCCGAAACTCCTGGTCGGCGGGGTGTGGTGCATTGCTGATCTGGAATATGAGTTTATCGAAGACAAAAGCGCGAGCCCCTGGATCTTGTCGACTCTCAAGCCGATCCAGCTCTCTCATTTCGATTTCGACGGCTATGTTGAGGCCCGTAAACAATTTACCACCGACGAGTGGATCGACCTGCTGGTGCAAAGCATCGGCTTTAACCCGGAGATGTTCGGCAAACGCAGCAAGCTGACCCAGTTGGTCCGACTGATCCCATTTTGCGAACGCAACTACAACCTGATCGAACTTGGTCCCAAGGGGACCGGCAAATCGCATATCTACTCAGAGTTCTCGCCCCACGGGATTCTGATCTCCGGCGGCGAGGTTACGGTTCCCAAGCTATTCGTGAACAACTCGTCCGGAAAGATCGGCCTGGTCGGTTATTGGGATTGCGTTGCCTTCGACGAGTTTGCTGGAAAGCAAAAGCGCGTGGACAAGGCCCTGGTCGACATCATGAAGAACTATATGGCCAACAAGTCCTTCTCGCGAGGCGTCGAGACCCTGGGCGCGGAGGCCTCCGTGGTGTTCGTGGGCAACACCCAGCACACCGTGCCTTACATGCTCAAGCACTCTGACCTGTTTTGCGAGCTGCCCGACAAGTTCTACGACTCCGCGTTTTTGGACCGCATCCATTTCTACATCCCAGGCTGGGAGGTCGACATTATCCGGGGCGAGATGTTCTCCAGCGGTTACGGTTTTGTGGTGGACTACCTGGCCGAGATCCTTCGCTCGCTGCGCAATCACGATTTCTCGGACCGCTACAAGGAGCATTTCTCCCTCTCCTCCGATATCTCGACGCGGGATCGCGATGGCATCAACAAGACGTTCTCCGGCTTGATGAAGATCCTTTTCCCCCAGGGCGGGGCAACCAAGGAAGAGGTCGAGGAACTGCTGCGGTTTGCGATTGAGGGGCGGAAGCGCGTCAAAGATCAGTTGATGCGCATCGACTCCACCTACGGCAACGTCCGCTTTGCCTATCTTGGCACGGATGGCCGAGCCAAGCCTGTCACCACGCTCGAAGAGGAGGAATACCCCGGTCACTACCAAAAGACCATCGCCGAGGGTGAAGACGGGGAAATCTTGGAAGCTGCGCAACCGGACTCACCCCAGGTGCCACCCGAACCTCTGGCTCCGACCGGGCCTGTCCTCAAGGAAAAGCACCTCACATTTCAGGAGAACCAGAAGGGCCTTTCCTTCGATATGCTGCTCGGCCCTTATCTCAAGGGCGCGACCGCAATCACCGTCACCGATCCGTACATCCGCCTCTTCTACCAGATGCGCAACTTCATGGAATTTTTGGAGACCGTGGTCAAACAGAAGGCTCCGGATGGGGAGATATCCGTTCATCTGGTGACGACAGAAGACGAGTTCAAAGGCGAACAGCAGAACGACAACTTCGAGAAGATGAAGGTGTCCGCAAGCAGAGTTGGCGTAAACTTCACCTGGGAATTTGACGGCACCGGCACGATCCACGCACGCCATATTGTGACCGACCACGGCTGGAAAATCTTGTTGGATCGTGGCCTCGACATCTTCCAGCACTACGAAATGAATGATGCCTTCACCTTCGCCAATCGACTGCAGCAATACCGCCCATGCAAAGCATTCGAGTTGACCTTCATTAAACACACATCGAATGGAGCTGAGGGGGAATAACATGAGCGGGCTCGGCATGATCCATTCAAGCAAGTCAAAATTGCTGGTAACGATGGTGGCAGCCGTTTCGTACCGCTCTGCGATCAGATCGTGCAAATCTTTGCCCGCTGGTGGAAGCAGCCGCTTCAAGCCGAAATCATCAACGATGAGCAATGTCATCACCAACACCGGCGCCGTTTCTCTCTATTCATTCGCCCACTGCACTTTCAGACTGTCTCTTGGCGGGGAAGTCTCGAGGATTTTCGATATTTCATCCAGGGGCAGGCGATGCGAAACAACCCGGCCCACCTCGGAACCAAGGCCGGCAATAACTTTCAGCGACTTTGGAATGTTGTGGTTTAGCGAATGCGTACCGGCCAGGGTCAACTGACGGCGAAAAAGCTCAAACGGGGAGAGCTCAATTTTTGCGTCGGACGGGCACACGCCGAAGTACAGTCCTTTGCCGCCGTTGGCGATGTAGTCTGTAATGCCGGCGGCCACAGATGGGACGCCGGTTGCATCCACGACCAGGTCGGCTCTGTGGTGCCATTTTTGCAGGTCGTCAGACTGGCTGGCCACCGGCTCGAATCCAAAGCTGGCGGCGAGTTCAAGCCGCTCTTCTGAGAGCTCGCAGAACGCCACGTTTTTCAAGCCGGCTGATTTCAGCGCCAGCCCCATCATCAGGCCCATTGGTCCGGCACCGAAGACCAGGGCTTCTTCCATCCAGGGGGCGTGCACTGCATCGACCCCGTTCAGGACGCAGCCCATGGGCTCGGCCAGTGCCGCTTGTTGGAAGCTCATGTCGCCAACCGGGTGGACGTTGCTGGCGTTGACGAGACTGAACTCGGCGACGCCGCCATGGGTTGTCACGCCGTAAGCCCCCAGGTTTTCACAGAGATGCGCCCAGCCTCGTTGGCAGGCACGGCAAGTCCCGCATTCGAAATTGGGGTCAACCACGACCCGGTCGCCGGTTTTGAGGTTGCTCACTTCGGGTCCGACGTCAACCACCACGCCGGCATATTCATGGCCGGGCACCACCGGAAAAGCGCCGGTCCCGTAGTTGTCTTTCAAGACTTCGTAGTCGGTATGGCAAATCCCGTTTGCTTTGACGGAAATGACGACCTGACCAGAGGCCGGTTTCGGATCGGGCAGATCAGTGAATCGAACTTCGTTCTTGCCGGTGAAAACGACTGCTTTCATACGGATCTAGCCTTGCAGATAGGATTTGAGTGCGCCCTCGACGCCGTCTGAGCAGACGACTGAATACCAGTGCCGGAAACGATCCTGAAAAGTTTGATCGTCTGCCAGTTCGCCGTAGAGGTCTCTTTGTTCCAGCCAGGCCTGCGGGGTTGATCTGGCAGCTTTTGCGGCGCCGGTCAGTTGGTTCCAGATTGGGTCGTTGGCTTCAATGATTGAGCCGTCTTCACGGATTCCGCTGCACATCCGCGCCCAGAGGGCCTGCGACAGAACAAGTCCGTCCATTGGCTGGTTCTTGTTTAGGGCATCCCGCATGGTCGGGAGGATGAATCCGGTTTGCCGGGAAGAGCCATCAAAGGCAACCCGCCGCACGGTGTCGATTATTTCGGGGTTTGAGAAGCGACGGTCGATCAGATCGACATATGCGTCCGGGGTCATGCCGGGGACTGCCTCGGTTTGAGGGGCTATTTCGGTCGCGGCCACTTTGCGAAAATAGTCGCCAATCAAGGGGTGGCTCATACAGTCGGAAATCAGATTGATCGCTAAGATCTCGCCGGCAACCGCGATCAGTTGATGGCCCCCGTTCAGGATACGAATCTTCATGGCTTCATAGCCATGAACATCGTCTGTAAACGTGGCGCCTACTTTGTCCCAGTCAGGACGGCCCGCGCAAAATTTGTCTTCAATGACCCATTGGCGAAAGTTTTCATGGGTCACCGGGGCGGCGTCTTCTATGGCGAAGCTCTTGACCAGTTGCAGCTCTTTCGGGCCGGTGGCCGGTACGATGCAATCGACCATCGCATTCGGGAAAGTACAGTGTTGATCAATCCAGTCAGCAAGGGTCGGATCAGACAGGCGCGCCAAGGAAACAAGAGTCTGGCGCAGGATCTTGCCATTGCCCTGCAAATTGTCGCAGCTCTGACAGGTAAACGGCCCGGCACCTTTTGAGCGCCTGATGGCAAGCGCGGCAATCATGGCGCCGAATGCCGTGCGAGGGCGCTCAGGCTGGCTGGCATCATGCTGCATGTCGGGATGGCCGGCGTCAAACGACTTGTCGACAGGGTTCAGGTAATACCCGCCTTCAGTGACGGTCAGAGAGACAATGCGAATGAGTGGGTCCGCCATCTGGGCGATAAGAGCGGCGTTGTCTTGTCCAACAGGAACGAAGCCGATCATCGATCCGGTCACTTCGGCAGACCGTCCGGCAGGGTCGAGTTCTATCAGGGTGGTCAGGTAATCCTGCGCGGCCAGGCGTTGCCGTTGGGCTTCATCATTGGCACGAACGCCAGCGCCGATGATGGCCCAGTCGTGCGCCTCTCCTTGTTGCATCAGCCGGTGCAGATACCATGCCTGGTGAGCACGATGAAAATTGCCAAGGCCAATATGGACGATGCCGGGCGTCAGGGCGGTGCGATCATAGGTCGGAACGGTAACGTTGGCAGTCAGTTCCTTGAGATTGGCATTCGAGAGTTTTTTCAACGGGTTTTGCATGGGGAGTCGTCTTCAGGTCTGACGGTCTCATTTGATACGTAGTCCGGCATCGTCGAACCGATGGATTTGATCGGCTTGTGGCGTGAGATAGACCGTGTCACCGTGCTTCACGGCAACATCGCCACTGGCTCTGACGGTCATTGGGTCGCAACCCTCAATCCCGTGAATGTGGATGAACGTATCCGAGCCCAGATGTTCGGCAACCCCAACCGTTCCCTGCCAGGCGCCGCTGGCGGATTCGGTTGAGACGTCAATGTGTTCCGGACGAATGCCAATCGTCTTGGCATCGAGTTTGCGGGCTTCAGTGCCTTCGATCAGGTTTATTTTGGGAGAGCCGATGAAACCGGCAACAAAGACGTTGCGTGGCTCACGGTAAAGCTCCAGTGGACTGCCCACTTGCTCGATAACACCCGCATGCAGCACGACGATCTTATCGGCCATTGTCATGGCTTCTACCTGATCATGGGTGACATAGATCATGGTGGTCTGCAAACGCTTGTGCATTTCGCTGATTTCCAGCCGCATTCCCACGCGCAAAGCCGCATCGAGATTGGAAAGCGGCTCATCGAAAAGAAACGCTTTGGGTTCGCGCACAATGGCGCGACCAATCGCAACACGCTGGCGCTGACCACCGGACAGTTGTCCGGGCTTGCGGTCGAGATAGTCGGTCAGGTTAAGGGCTTTTGCGGCCGCTTCAATCCGTCTTTCCCGTTCATCGGCAGGCATCTTTGCCATCTTCATGGGGAAGTCGATGTTCTTGCGCACGGTCATGTGCGGATACAGCGCATAAGACTGGAACACCATTGCCAGGCCACGCTTGGCCGGTGGCAGGTCGGTGGCGTCCTGGCCATCAATTTCAATTGCGCCCTCCGAGGTGTCTTCGAGGCCTGCAATCAGCCGTAACAGGGTCGATTTGCCGCAGCCTGACGGCCCGACGAAAACAACAAACTCGCCGTCTTTTATTTCCAGGTCCAGCGGCGGTATGACCAGTGTTTCGCCAAATTTCTTGGTGACCTTGTTGAGCGTAATCTGACCCATTGTATTTTTCCTTACTTGACGGCGCCGAAGGTCAAACCCCGGACAAGTTGTTTCTGACTAAACCAACCCATGATCAGGATCGGAGCGATCGCCATGATTGAGGCCGCACTAAGCTTGGCATAGAACAAGCCTTCAGGGCTCGAATAGCTGGCGATAAACGCCGTCAGCGGTGCGGCGGTTGATGCCGTCAGGTTCAGCGTCCAGAACGCTTCGTTCCAGGCCAGAATAATGTTCAGCAGAACCGTGGAGGCCATCCCCGGAATGGCGATAGGGGTCAGGACATAAATGACTTCTTCACGTAGCGAGGCACCGTCCATCCGGGCGGCTTCGAGAATCTCGTTGGGGATTTCCCTGAAGTAGGTATAGAGCATCCAGACGATGATCGGTAGGTTGATCAGGGTCAGCACGAAGACCAGGCCAATACGGCTGTCGAGTAACCCGAAATCGCGGAAGATCAGATAGATCGGAATCAAGACGCCGACAGGTGGCAGCATTTTGGTTGACAGCATCCACATCAAGACATTCTTGGTGTTCTTGGCTGGCACAAATGCCATAGACCAGGCGGCAGGCACCGCGATGAGTAGCCCCAGAAAGGTTGAGCCAACCGAGATGATCACCGAGTTCAGGAAGTGCTTGAAATAGTCCGAGCGCGCCTGCACGGCACTGAAACTCTCCGTCGTCCAGCTAGTCCCAAACAAGACCTCCAGCGGCGCCTTGATTGCATCGACTTCCGTCTTGAAAGCAAGAATGAGAATCCACGCGATTGGAAAGAACATCAGAAAACCCAATGTTCCACCGATCAGTGTGTTGACGGCCATGGTTTGCGTTGAGACGGCTCGTGCCATGTCAGTTCCTTAGCTTGTGAGCTTAAGCATCGAGGTTCTTGCCAATCATTCGCATCAGGAAGAAGGCGACTATATTGGCCAGGATAATGGCGACTACTCCGCCGGCACTGCCAATGCCCACATCATATTGAAGCAACGAAGAGACATAGATCAGGTAGGTGAGGTTGGTGGTGGCTGTCCCCGGACCGCCATTAGTCGTGACCAGAATTTCGGCGAAAATAGACAACAGGAAGATCGTCTGGATCAGAATGACCACGGTGATCGGGCGGGCCATGTGGGGCAGCGTCATGTACCAGAAGCGATTCATCCAGCTCGCGCCATCCATTTCAGCCGCTTCCATTTGCTCCTGGTCCAGTGACTGCAGAGCGGTCAGCAGGATGAGTGTGGCGAAAGGCAACCACATCCAGGAAACGATGAAGATGATTGACGCCAACGGTATCTGACCGAAAAAATCGATCGGTTGCATGCCCAGCGCGATGGCAATATGACCAAAAATACCGTTCACCGGGTTCATAAACATGTTTTTCCAGACCAGGCCGGAAACAGTCGGCATCACAAAGAACGGCGCGATCATCATGATTCGGATAATGCCCTGACCGAACATCGGGCGATCGAGCAACAGCGCAAAACAGATGCCACCGATGGTCGTGATGGCCAGCACACCGCCGACCAGCACGAAAGTGTTGATCATTGCCGCGTTAAAGCTGGGGTCGGTAAAGAACCAGACGTAGTTCTGAAATCCCGTAAACGGCGTGGCACCCGGCTGCAACAGGTTGTAGCGCAGAAACGAGAAATAAATCGTCATCACGAGCGGGACGATCATCCAACCCAGTAACAGCAGCACGGCGGGGGAGATCATCAACCGGGCAGCAGATCTGGAAGCTTTGGTAGCCATTCTGTTTACCCTCCCTGCGAGTTATGGGGCAACGCTTAGGAAAAGACCTTGAGCAGATCTTTGCCAAAACGCTGAAAAGACTGGAAAACAAACCGAAAGTGAGCCAGAGCCTGAGGCCCGGCTCACTTAATAGGGTTGATTACTTGATATAGCCGGCTTTTGTCATTTCGCGGGTCGCGAACTTCTGGCTGTTTGACAACGCGACTTCAACGGTTTGCTGACCAGCCAAAGCGGCAGCAACCTGCTGGCCAACATAGTTTCCAATACCCTGAAACTCAGGGATCGCGACGAACTGAATGCCGGTGTAGGGCACTTCGTCGCGGGTTGGGTCAGCAGGATCGACCGACAGCAGCGCTTCCTTGGTGACCTGGGCAAAAGGTGCGGCCTCAATATACTTGGGATTGTCGTACAGAGAAGCACGCGTGCCACCCGGTACAGAGACCCAGCCTTTGGTCTCGCCAACGAGCGTCAGATACTCTTTGGAAGTACCCCATTTCAAGAAGGCTTTCGCGGTTTCTACCTTCTTGGAGCTCTTGGGAATTGCAAGTGCCCAGGACCAGAACCAGCCGGTGCCTTTGTCGGTGACTTCCTTGGGTGCTTGGAAGAAGTCAGTGACGCCGGCAACTTTAGAGCCATCCGGGTTGTACACGTCGCCAGCCGCCGAGGTCGCATCGACCCAGGTGGCGCATTTGCCGTCTTTGAACAGGGCACGGTTTTCATTGTGACCGTTTGAAGAGGCTCCTGGCGGGCCGTATTTGGTCATCAGGTCAACATAATAGGTAACAGCGGCCTTCCACTCCGGGCTATCCAGTTGCGGTTTCCAATCTGTGTCGAACCAGCGTGCGCCGAATGCGTTAGCCACGGTGCCCACAAACGCCATGTTTTCGCCCCAGCCGGCTTTGCCACGCTGGCAGGTACCGTAAACGCCGTTGTCCGGGTCGTGCAGCTTTGCGGCCATTTCGGCAAACGCGGTATAGGTGATCTGCTCGGTCGGCTTCTCGATGCCGGCCTTCTTGAACAGGTCGGTACGGTAGTAGGTGAAAGAGGTTTCGGCATAAAGCGGCACGGCATATTGCACTTTCTTGGCCGACAGACCGTTTCTAACCAGCGGGAAGACGTCTTCATAGTCGTAGTCAGCGCCAAGATCATTCAGAGGCGTTAACCAGCCATTGGCTCCCCAGATTGGAGTTTCATACGCGCCGATGAACATGACATCGAACGAACCACCGCCAGTGGCGATATCTGTAGTTGTCCGCTGGCGAAGGACGTTCTCTTCCAGCACAACCCAGTTGATTTTGTTGCCGGTGGCTTTTTCCCATTGAGGGGCAAGTGCCTGCATGGTGATCATGTCGGCGTTGTTCACCGTGACCACGGTAATTTCTTCGGCCAGCGCTGCGGTCGAGGTGACCGCGGCAAGCACAGAAGCTGAAAGTAGTGCGGATTTTAGTTTCATGCTGTTTGCTCCTCTAGATTCTTAGAATGCCCGAAGACTAAACCTATTAAAACGATTGCGTCAATTAGAATTTTGACACGTGTAAGCGTTGGGTTTCATAACACTGAATGCTGGCCTTATAGGGGGGCGGATCTCAGGTTGATTCGCGAATCCGGAGATAGGCGTCTTTATAAATCGAGACAGGTTTGCTCTCAAGATCACCGCGAATTCGGGCTTGCAGCAGGCTGACGGCATCTTTGCCGATTCCTAAGATGTCCTGGCCAATTGTGGTGATGGCCGGAAACATATATTCACTAAGCGGGTGGTCATCATGCCCGGCGATTCGGAGCGAGTGCTTGCCTGAGGAGGTGCGGCTAAATAGACCGTGCTTGTTGGCGGCGCGCACCGCGCCAATCGCAATGCGGTCATTGGCGCACAGGATGGCATCAGCAGTGTGTTCCTGCCGGCTGAAGTGGCTATCCATGACGGCCAGGCCGTAAGCTTCAAACTCCCACGATTGAACGATCCCGTTAGTGGCGACAAATCGCGGTTTCAGGCCAAGTTCACGCATCTTGTTGACATAAGCAGCCTCGCGTTCAAGAGCATTCGAATTGAGGTTTGGCATACCCAGAAAAACCGGTGAATCGCCGGTTCGGTGGAGATATTCCACGACTGAAGCAATGCTTTTGGCATTGTCCGTTCCGATGAAGTCCGATCCCGGAATCTCCAGGGCTGGGCGAGAATCAGCAAAAACGATCGGGAAATCCAATTGCGCTAGTCGAAAGGTCTCGGTGGATGTTTCCAGGCCCAGGGGGGCAATGATCGCTCCGTCGGCACTCATGGATCGCAGTCGGGTCACCGCTTGAATCTCAGCTTCGCCATCGCCATCGGAGCTTTGGGTGATCACCGTGTAACCGGCCGCTCTTGCTGCTGATTCAATCGCCTCGAGCAGGCTGGTAAAGAACAAGTCGTTGTAGTGCGGGATGATGACGCCGAGCACGCCGGATGTTTTTCTGTTTTGCCGGGTGGCAATGAAGTTGTAGACGTAGTCAACCTCCCGGAGTCGCGCTTCGATTTTCCTTGAGGTGGAAGGGCGCACCGTCGATGGGTTCTGAAAATACCGCGACAGAGTCGGACGGGAGACGCCTATGGCTGCGGACAGCTCTTTCATCGTGCCAATTTTTTGTTTCACCCTGGCCATCGGCCTGACCTCTTCCAAGGTTGATCTGATTTGCGCCGACCTGAGATCGCGCTAAGCCTCAGCGAGTAGAGTAGGGCGCTTTTTGACACATGTAAATATATTGTCTACATTCGCCGAACGGACAGGAGAGGCGATGGCTGAGAATAAAACCGTTGCGACGGTCGGAGAAATTCTGGTCGAGTTCGTCTCGCATCGCCGCAACTGTGCCCTGGAACAAATCTCTGAGTATTCCGGGCCTTACCCGAGCGGCGCGCCGGCCATTTTTCTGGACCAGGCTGCGCGCATGGGGGCAGATACCCAACTGATCGGCGGCGTGGGTGCTGATGGTTTTGGTCGCTGCGTTGTTCAGCGTCTAAAGGAAGATGGCGTGGGGATTGAAGGCGTCCATGTCTCATCGGCGCGTAGTACCGGCGTCGCGTTCGTGTCCTATTACGACACCGGCGAGCGCGACTTTATTTTTCATCTGGCCGGTACGGCCGCTGATCATTTCGATCTGCCGCCGACACTGCTTGAGCCGGCCCAAACGATTCTTCACGTCTCGGCTTCGTCGCTGGGGGCGGCCTCTATGCGTGACAAGATCATCGCGGCCGTGCGCCGCGTTTCTGACGCAGGCGGCTGGATCACGCTTGACCCAAACGCGCGCCCGGAACTGATGAGTGAGCGCGCGACCATGGACGCTATCACCGAGGTGATGGCGCGCAGTTATTGTTTGTTGCCCAGTACCAGCGACTTACAGTTCCTGTATCCGGGCTTGACCGAGGACGCTGCTATTGAACGTCTGCTGGACACCAATGCCGAAATTGTCGCGGTGAAACGGGGTGCCGCCGGGGCAACCGTTTTCGGCAACGGTGAGCGGTATGAGTTTGACGGTCATGAAGTCGCGGAACTAGACCCGACGGGCGCGGGAGACTGCTTTTGTGGCACTTTTGTGTCGCTCATTGCACAAGAGGTCTCTTTATTAGAGGCTGGTCGGCAGGCCAACGCCGCCGGGGCTATCTCGGTCACCCGTCGCGGTCCGATGGAAGGCAATTCCAGTGCGTCTGAGGTTGCTCGTTTTCTTGGCAATGCAAAATCAAAGGAGCCTGTCGAATGAGTCTTGTTCACCAACTGATCGCCGGGAACCGTGCCGGACAGCCAATCGGCCTGCCTTGCTTTTGCACGGCGAATGAGCATGTGCTTCGTGCGATCCTGGCTTATGCGGCCAGGACCGGCTTTCCAACCGTTATTGAGGCTACCTGCAATCAGGTCAATCAGAACGGCGGATACACCGGCATGACACCAGCCGATTTTATGGCCTGGCTGCGACGCATGGCTCAAGAAGCCGGTGTTGCAACGGATCAGCTTATCCTGGGCGGCGATCACCTGGGCCCCAATCCTTGGAAATCAGAGCCTGTGGATCAAGCCATGGCCAAGGCACGTGAGATGGTCAGGCTCTATGTAGAGGCGGGATTCACCAAAATCCATCTCGATGCCAGTATGGCGTGCGGCCGAGAGCCCAATCCAAGTTTTGCGCAAATTGCTGAGCGTGCTGCCGATCTGTGCGCCGTGGCCGAGACCCATGCCCCTGATCCCGAAAAACTGATTTACGTGATTGGCACCGAAGTGCCCGTGCCGGGCGGTGAAATCGAGGAGCCGGACGCGCTTGATGTGACCTCGGTCGGCCGGTTTCGCGATACCGTTCAAACCCACCGTGACGCCTGGTCGGCGCGCGGGCTGAACGACGCCTGGTCACGTATCGTCTCGGTCGTAACTCAGCCTGGTGTGGACTTCGGGCACACGTCTATCTATCCGTTTGTTCCGGAAAAAGCCGGGCCATTGAGCGGCGCGATCCTGGCAGAGGAGGGCTTGACCTTTGAAGCCCATTCGACCGACTATCAGGCTACCGGCGCCTTGGCCGATCTGGTAAAAAATCACTTCTTCTTTATCAAAGTCGGTCCTGAGCTGACCTTCAGATTCCGCGAGGCGGTTTGGGCACTGGCCTCTATTGAACAGAAGATGGGTGTCGACAAGCCGTCGCGCATCCGCGAAGTTATCGTCGATCAGATGAATGCCAATCCAGACAACTGGAAGAACTATTACAGCGGCACGGCCGACGAGCTGGAGACCCTGAAAGTCTATAGTTACAGTGACCGGATTCGGTACTACTGGGCCGACCCCGAGGTCTCTGCCGCAGTCAGCACGCTTCTGAAGTCGTTTGACACCAGACCTGTGCCGGAAACCGTTCTGTCGCAGGCTTTCATGGGGCTGGAATTTGGCGAAATGCCAGACACGCCGGCGGCCTTAATCGAACAACACGTGCAACGCTGCGTCGATCGGTACTTTAAGGCAGCAGGGCACTGTCGCGACCGTCTGCGACCGTCTACCAACGCGAATTAACTTCCCCCCTCCCCAATGCTGATTGCTCAACTTTCTGATATTCATTGCCGCCCGGCCGGGCAGCTCTATAAAGACGTTGCGAACTCAAACCGCAGCCTGGTTCGCGCGATTGATCACCTGCACCAGTTGGATACACGCCCGGATCTGGTGCTGCTGACCGGCGACCTGACCGACTATGGCCAGCCGGATGAATACGAAGCGGCTCGCGAGATCCTGTCCGGGCTGGAGATCCCGCTCTATCTGATGCCTGGCAATCACGATGATCCAGATCATTTCAGGGCTGCGTTCAGCGGTCACGATTATCTGCCGTCGAGCGGGCCGGTCAACTACTGTATTGACCATCTTCCCGTCAGAATTGTCGCGCTGGATTCCTGTATTGCCGGCGCTCACCACGGGAATCTGACGCCAGAGACACTGGACTATCTCCGGTATCAACTCGAATCAGCGCCGGACAAACCGACCATCATCGCGCTCCACCACCCCCCGTTTGTTTGCGGGATTCCTTATATGGATCAGTACCGGTATCAACAGTCTGACCCGCTGGCTGCTGTTCTGACCGAGTTCTCGAATGTTGAGGCGGTTGTCTGCGGGCATGTTCATCGGTTCATGATGCGTCGCTGGGCTGGTACGGTCGTGTGCACCTGCCCGAGCACCGCAACCGAGATTGCCTTGCAGTTGAACCCGCAGGCTTTACCGCAGACATTTCTCGGGCCGCCGGGTGTTTTGCTTCACTGGTGGTCGGCCCAGGACGGACTGGTGAGTCACCTCAGTTCGATCGGTGAATTTCCCGGACCATATCCATTTTGCTAACCGTGAAGTGCTTTTTAGCAGGTGTTTTGAGGCGCTGTTTCCAGATCTGAAGGCTAAAACACCTTCAAATAAGGCGGTTTGTTGATCTTCAAGCGACAAATTATGCGAAAAAACGTTGCTTGGGCTCATAAACTTCCCTTTTTTAAGCGTTTTTTAGATACAGTTCACTCCTAGATGCACAACGACTTCACGCATCTGCCAGTTAGCCAGACCAACCTTTGAACTTATTAAGGAATTCATCACCGTGGCAACCACCAAAAAAGCGGCAAAGAAGCCTGCAGCCAAAAAGACCGCAGCCAAAAAAACTGCAGCTCGCAAGCCTGCCGCCAAGAAGGCTGCAGCAGCCCCCGCAGTTGTAAAACCGGTTAAGGAAACACTGACCAAATCCGGGTTGGCCGCCTCCATCGCTGAGTCATCAGGCGTTGAGCTCAAGGCAGTCAAGGCTGTGCTGGGTTCACTTGAGTCCACCATCATGGGGTCAGTTCACAAGCGTGGCGTTGGTGAGTTCACCTTGCCGGGCCTGCTGAAGTTGTCAGTCCAGAAAGTCCCTGCCAAGAAGAAGCGTTTCGGTAAGGATCCGTTTTCAGGCGAAGAGCGCTGGTTCGCAGCCAAGCCTGCTTCAGTCCGGATCAAGGCTCGCGCCATGAAGAAGCTGAAAGACGCAGCCATGTAAGCTTTTTAGGCTTACAGAGCGTTATTTAAAGCCAGTTACCGGTAGCGGTAGCTGGCTTTATTCGTCTCTGGGGCAAACATGAGAATATCTGAGCTTCATTGTGCTCATCCGGAGTCTTGTGTTGGTGTCGTCTACTACCCCGATCGCGGACAGATTTGTGGCGTTACAGGAATTTGTCAGCGCTGCCCGCGACAAATTGCCTGCCAAGACCTGGGACTACCTGGTTGGCGCCACTGAAACCGAAACCAGTCAGTTGCGGAACCGGCTGGCTCTTGATCAGATAGCCCTGCGCCCCCGGGTCTTGAATGATGTCAGTCAGGTTGCTAGCGGCGCCAGCCTGTTTGGCAAAGCATTCCGCCTGCCGCTGTTATTGCCGCCGATTGGCGGGCTGGAGTCATTCCATCCGGACGGCGCGGCCGCAGTGGCCCAGGCCGCAGCGCAGTTCAACGTGCCGATGATGCTCAGTTCGGTTTCTAAGTGGTCATTGCATGACGTAAAGGCTGCGCCTGGCACTGAAGACCTCGCGCTGATCTATCAACTATATGTGCGTGGCGGGCCGGAAGATACCGATCAACTAATCGAGCAGGCCATTGAGGTGGGCTCACCGGCGTTTTGCATCACTGTGGATTCGGCGGTCTACAGCCGCCGTGAGCGCGACATTGTCAGCCGGTTTGTTAAGCCCTGGCGGGCGGGGAGTCAGGGGGATGCTCGTCATTACCAGGCTGCGTTCAGTTGGTCTGATCTGGCCCGTATCCGTGCAAAATATCAGATTCCGTTGGTGTTAAAAGGGATCGCCACTGCTGAGGACGCGCTTATTGCGGTCGAACACGGCGTGGAAGTTATTTATGTGTCCAATCACGGCGGGCGCCAGCTCGACTACAGTCAGGGCAGTATGTCGGTGTTGCCGGAGGTCGTGGCGGCGGTTGACGGACGTGCAACGATCATCATTGATGGCGGGTTTTGCCGGGGGACCGACATTGTCAAAGCACTGGCGCTGGGTGCGGATGCCGTGGGTTGTGGCCGCCTGATGTGTTTTGCGCTGGCTGCGGCAGGTGCCGAAGGCATCGTGCGGATGCTCGAAATTCTTGAGTTGGAATACCAGATTGCGCTCGCGCTGACCGGTGTCACCGATGCGTCGCAGCTCACCGAGCGACATGTAGCGTTGGGCGAGCCAGCGGTTCGACCGGTTTCCGCCCTGAGCGGCTTTCCCTTGTTGTGAACCGCCAGGCCGGAGACGAATTCGGTGCTTACGACAGCAAGCTGTTGTAGAGGGTCGTCATTTGCTGGGCGTAGCGATCCTGGCTGAACCGGCTAAGCACAAACTCACGGGCGGCGCGTCCGACAGTCTCGATAGCCTGATCGGGCATCTGGGCGGCCATGCTTAGTCGCTCGGCTAGCGCGTTAACGTCATAGGCAGGGAAGGTCCAGCCGTTGAGCTCATGCTGAACCATCTCGGGAATGCCACCAATCTCGCTACCGATGACCGGTTTGCCCAGTGCAAAGGCTTCAAGCACACTGATCGGGGCGTTTTCATACCATTCTGCCGGCAAGACAACGGCTCGCGCGGCGCGAATCTGATCGTATAAGTCCTGGCCGCTTCGGAACCCCAGGAACTCAACCGGGTGATTCAGGGATTGCGCCAATGCCTTGGCCTGTGGCTCGAGTGGGCCGCGGCCGGCAATCTTCAGCGGGACCCCGGCTTGCGCGCTTGCCTTGATCAGGGTCTCAATGCCTTTCGTGGCATCAACCCGGCCAAAGTACAAGAAGTGCTGGCCGGGTTGGAAGTTCGGTTCGAAATTCTCAGCGTTTACCCAGTTGGCAATATGCGCGAATTTTTCGTTAGACCATCCCCATTCAACGAATTTTTCCTGAAAGAAATGACTCGGCACCACGATTCGGTCGACATGACGGCGGTAGCTTCCAAGCCAGCGGTGGGTAAAAGCCTCTACCGAGACGACAGCGCTGGCGGCCAGAGAGCCCTGGACGCAGCGCTGGCGAATCGTGTTCAGGTAGTTGCCGGACTTGCATCGTTCGCAGACTTTGCCGTCGGTATACATACTGTAGCTGGGGCAGGCGAGTTTCAGATCGTGCGCGGTCAAGACCACCGGAATGCCGGCCTTCTTGAGTGTGCTCAGAATAGACGGCGACAAGTGGTGGTAAATATTGTGCAGATGGGCTATGTCGGGCTTGAAGTCATTGAGCAGGCGCTCCAGCTTGCGCTGGGCTTCAAATGACCAGACCACCTTGCTGGCCTTGAGCATTTTGTCGGGCAGCGAGTAGGCGTTGCCGAACTCAATCTCATCCACAAAATAGTCAGACCATGCCGAGGGCTGGTTGTTTGGATGGTGCATTGCCCAGTAGGCGTTTTCCCAGCCGAGGTCGCCCATCAGGCTGGCATGATCAAAATAGACGGCATCGGCGCCGCCGCGCCGGTAGTGATAGCTGTTGATATTCAGTAGTTTAGGCATCAGCGGCCGCCGTGTTTTTTGTCCAGCAACTGCTCGTAGAGGCTCTGAACCTGTTCGGCAAGGCGGTCGTAGGTGCGGTGCTCGAGGACCCATTCGCGTCCTTTGCGACCCATCTCACGGGCAGATTCCGGATCATCCAGGCAGGTCAGCACCCCGTTGGCAAACCCCTCTACTGACCATGGCACGCAGACGCCACCGCCGCTCTGGTTCAGGACGCGGGTGTGTTCAGGGTGGTCGTTCGCAACCACTGGTTTGCCAAACGCCATGTATTCGACCAGCTTGGTCGGCGAGGCGACTCGCAAGACCCGGTTGGCCAGAAACGGTGAAACGCAGATATCGGCTTCACCGATTTTCTGCCAGGCCTGCTCAATCGGAATAAAGCCGGTAAAGTCGAATCGGTCGGCCACGCCAGCGTGTTCTACCCTGGCTTCCAGGTCGCCCCGTTCGCTGGGCACCAGGCCGTCGCCCACGATCAGAAAGCGCACTGCGGGCCGGGCGCGGGCGACCTCGATAAACGCGTCAATCATGGTTTCCAGCCGGCGCACCCGGTACAGGGTGCCCAGATACATCACAGTCTGATGCCCGTCATGGGTGTCAGTCCGGGGGGCGGGCAGGTCTCGGATCCGGTTGGAGATCCCCATGGGCACCGGCGTCATTTTTTCAAGCGCAATGCCGCGCAGTTGGTGCAGGTCTTCGCGCATCTGCTCAGACTGAACAAAACAATGGTCGGCCAGCGGCATGGCCAGCTTGTAGAGCATGGCAATGCCCAGGGCGCCGCTGAGCTTTTGATACAGACTGCGCAAGCCGCCGGTTTCGGCGGCATTGTCCAGCGAGTCTTCCGGGTAAGGGTAGGACAACCAGACGGTAAAGACCCGGCCGGTCAGCCGCGCCACAATCAGGCCGACAACCGCCGCGAAATACTTGTCGCGCACCTGGATGACGTCAACCGGCTTGAAAAGAAACCGGAGCAGATACACCGTGTCGAGTAACCAGTACAACAACTTCGACACGGCCTTGCCGGGGGCGCCAAAACGGGTGGAATAGGGCGGCACGATAACCGGCACGCCGGCAACTGTTTCACGCCTCAGGGGGCCGGGCGTCTGACTACCGCAAAACCATTCCTGCTCAACGCCGCGATCTTTGAGTTCACGCAGGAACAAATCCACAACATCGACCAGTTTGATCGGGAAGGCTTCGTTGGTGGTGCAATACAGTCGAAAAGGTCTGTTGTGACGGGCCATAGCGATTTATTTAGCCGAACGGCTCTTAATTATTTCTGCCAGTGAGGCACGTTCATCGGAATTGATCGGGCGGGACAGGGCAAGCAGGACGCAAAAGACCATCCCGCCGGCTATTATCAACCACGGCCAGGCGATGCTGGTTCTGAACAGCGATATCAGTCCCATCGATACGCCGGTGACCAAGGCCAGTCGGAAAATACCGATCCAGTCCATCCGGTAGGAAAACCCGGCAAGCGCAAGCCGATAGATCAAGAGGAAACTCGCCACAATCACGCCGATCACATGCGAAATCGGCAGGGCGTAAACGCCAAACCACGGCAGGGCAATCACGCCGGGAATCACCGACAGAATCAAGACCGTATGGGCCCAGATCAGCGGGCCGTTCTTTTCGACCGTATGCGCGGCGATATCCAGCACCTGACGCCAACTGTAAAGCGCCATCAGAAAAGTCATCAACAACAACAGATTCAGTGATTCACCGCCGAATTTATCGCCGGTCAGCATTAGCAGAGCGGGTGAGCCTCCGGCAAAAACCAGCACGGCGAAGCCGGCCAGCAGCGCCAGATTCACTTTGAGAATCAGGTTGGTTACCACCACAACATCGGCAAAGCGATTGTCGCGGGCGTAACGGGCCGTCAGCACCGGGCGGATCAGACCTTGCAGGAGATGGGCCGGCAGGTAGCGGTTCATCAGATCCAGCACCCATTGCCCAAAGCCAAATAGCGCAACCTGAGATGAGGCAAGCTGGGAGCCAACGATCAACCGGTCGGTTGAGCCACTGAACGGCAATACCAGCATGTGTTGCAGGTAACCCTTCCAGCCAAAATCAATCATGCGGGATCGATTTCGATGGATCCAGCCCCGATCCTGCTCAGAGGGCGTGTCCGGTCGGGCCGGAAGTGATTGCCGCAGACCGCCAACCATGATGACCACGCCAAGGATATCGGTGAGGATTTCCACCAGAATCAATGAGGTCAGATCGAGCATGCCGGCCCACCAGAGCGCGGCCAGGATAACAAAGCGGCTGACGGTTACCAGGCTCAGGCTGAGCTGGGCGATCCCCTGTAACAGCATTTGTTCGAGCAAGGTGAACAAGGTCAGCAACACGGTGCGGATCGCGATAACCCACAGATAAAAAGTCAGGGCCTGATCCCAGCCGGTAAGGCCGATCGATCCGCTGATTTCCGGGGCAAAAACCCACATCGCCACAATGACGATAGCCAGTACCACAAACCGTAGGGCCAGAAGTCGCAGAACCAGTGAGCGAAAAGTGGCATTGAGGTGAATGGCATAGACCTCAGGGATATACCGGGCCATGACATGGGTGATGCCAACGCCGGTAATGGCAGCGATCAATTCAACCAGGCCAAACAGGATCGAATAGGCGGCGAATTGATCAATGGGCAGTGCGCGGACGAGCAGCACGAACGTCCCAATGCCAGCCACCGAGGTAAGCGCTTTGCCAACGAGAAAGTGCAGCAGCCCTTTTCTGACCTGGGCACCGCCGTAACGGTCAGTCGATTCCAAGGTCAGTCCGTCACCGTAAACGGGGTTTTATTGTTTTTTAGAGGAAACAGCAAGAATCAGTGTCCTGTCGCAGGGGTATCGCTACAACAGCGGTACCTATTGTGTTGAGAGCCGGGGTCAGATTTGAACTGACCGGAGAATAGCGCTGACAAATACTTATCGCTGCGTACTTGTTCCTCCAATCCGATAAACTTGTAACTTAAAGTTAGTCCGTAGCGTAAGCCGCCAGTGGCGGTCAACACCGCAAAGCGGCCAAACCGGCGACGCGACTCCCGATTGATTGTTTCGCCTGACTGATCAAGCCTAACCGAACCGAACTGTCAATGAAGACCATTTTCGGCATTATGTCTGCAGTGCATGCGGCGTCTACTGTGGATCAGCTGGTCCATTCGTTGCGCCCATTTGATGTCGCCATTCATCATGATTTTGGCCAGCAAGCCGATTTTTCGATCACGGCACCGAATGCCCGCTTTGTTGCCGACCCGCGCGAGACAGGCTGGGCGGTCTGGGGGTTCACCGAAGGGATCTTCCATCTGCTGCGCGATTGTCTGCAAAATTCAGACTTTGAGTATTTTCAACTGCTTAGCCCGACCTGCCTGCCGATTAAGCCGGTGGATCTGTTCGTCGGATCGCTCTCTGAGTCGGCTTTTGACGCCAATATGGATGTCATTGATCTTCGCCGGGACCAAGACGCGCTCATGAATTACGGGATGCGAGCATTCGCGCCAGACGGCTCATTTAGATTTCGAATACTGAAAAAGTGTTTCAAGTATTACTATGGGCGAGACTGGCGACCGGTTCAGCGGGCAAACTTGCAACTTCGGGTGCGGGCCGGCGAGCGTCGCCCAATCACCGAAAGTGTGTGTGAATACCTCGTCAGGGCAGGTCAACAAGGTTACCTTGGCAGCAGTCTGCTGACTGGTGAGTTGCCACCTCATGTCGGTGGGACCTGGTTTGGTGCAAAGCGCGATGTTTGTGAGTATCTGGTCAGTCAGTACGACAACCCTGAAATACAAGCTTGTTTTTCGCGTTTGTATATGGCTGACGAGATGATGATCGCAACACTGCTTGCAAACTCAGATTATTCGATTGGACCCACTAACCATCTGGTTAACCGTTTTACCGAAGGCAATCCGAACTGGCTGGAGCCCGATGATCTGGGCATGTTGCAACAGTCAGAGTCTTTCTTTGCCCGTAAGTTTCCCGATGATCCTCAGGCAGAGATTCGCCAGGCGGTCATTAACATGATTACCAAGCAGCCGGTTCGCAATTCAGTCGCTTGAGGCGACCGGCGCTGGCTTTTATTCAACGATTCAGATTCACCATAGGGTAAGCAATGCAGTTCGGTCTCTTGTTCCGAATCATCCGCCAGCGTTTCTGGCTGATCTTCACCATTCTGGCACTTACCGTCGGTAGCGCGGCGGTGGCGAGTTACACGATGGAAAAGATCTACAGCGCCTCGTCCACTCTGTTTGTCGATGTGAAATCGACCGATCCGGTGACCGGCGAAAATGTCTATACAACCCAGACCACCCAAAACTACTTGACCACTCAGGTGTCGGTGATCACTAGTAAGTCGGTTGCCTACAATGCGGTCGACCGTCTTGGCTTGCTGGACGATCCGGCCGTCATGGCCGAGTGGAAGGCCAATGGCGGCATTGGCGGGGTTGAAAACCTCAGAGCCGATATTGTTGACGATCTGCTCGAGAACATCGAAGTCGAAGCGTCGCGAGATGGCACCACAATTGAAATCGCCTACGACAGCAACAACCCTGTCTATGCAGCGCAAGTGGTCAATGCTTTCGCTGATGCCTATATCAAGGGTGCGTTGAGCCTGGCGACTGACCCGGCTCGTGAGTACGCCAAAGAGTTTGAGAAGCAAACCGAGAAGTACCGGCTTGCGCTGGAAGCCGCGCAGCAAAAACTGTCCGCGTTTCAGCAAAAGAGCGGTATCGTTGCCTCCGACGAAAAACTCGATGTTGAGAATCAGCGCCTGTCCGCAATGACCGCTCAACTGGTCCAACTCGAGGCCGACGCTGCCGATAGTCAGTCCCGCGTGGCCACATCTCGAGGCAGAGGGCGCGCGTCAATGCCTGAAGTCGTCCAGAACCCGTTAATCCAGACCTTGCAGGCCGATGTTGGTCGGGCCGCTGCCCGGGTCCGCGATCTGGGCTCGCGGCTTGGCACCAATCACCCGCAATACATCTCTGCCCAGCAGACATACGAGACACTCAACGAGCGACTTAGTAGCGAAATCAGCCGGATTTCAAACAGCCTGAGTTCGAGTAACTCTGTCAATCAGCGCCGCCTGACCCAGCTCAAGAAGCAACTGAGTGCACAGCGCAAGAAAGTCCTCGCGCTCAAAGGTGACCGTAACCAGATCGCGGCCTTGCAACGTGAAGTCGATAGCGAGCAGAAAGCCTACGATCTGGTGCGGCAACGTTTCACGCAGACTGATCTAGAGAGCAAGGCGCGGCAATCAAATGTCTCGGTTATCACGCCGGCGACTGTGCCGACTGAGCCATCCCGGCCGCTGCCTAAACTGAATATTGCGATTGGGGCCTTTCTTGGCCTGCTGATTGGCACAATTGCTGCGTTGACTATCGAGGCGACGCAACGACCATTGCGCAGTGCCGAAGACATGTTGCAGGCTATTGGCGTGCCGGTTCTGGCGGTTGTGCCACCGGCCTCGACCAAGCGGGCGCAACGCCTCGTGGGGGCAACCGGTCCCTCGGCTGCGCCAGTGGGCATGCAACTAGAGAACCGAACCTAAGCTTATGACTAATACGTTTATCCCTACTGTTATTGAATCAAGGTGCCCAGATGTCTGACCGCCGCTCTCCCAAAGTGCCCAACAGCGGCGACGCTGGAGCCGGCCGGGCTGAACCCAGTCTTGGTTCGTTGTTTGATGGTCCCGAGCCGGGCGCCGCTCAGGATCAGCCTGTCGATGCTGAAGTGGTTTCGATCCGCGAAGGTGAGACCCGTCGTCAGCGTCGTGCTCCCTCGGCCAATCAGGAAGAGGTGAGCCAGCCGGCATCGGGCGAATCGCGCGGCGACCTGGTGCCCAATCCGGGTGCCGGTGGCCCGCCTGAGCCAAAAGTGCCGCGGGCAACGCATCTGCCGGCCGGCCCGACCAAGGTAACGCCGCGCATCGGTGAGATTCTTGTCTCCACCGAGGCGATGAAATCCGACCAGATCGAAAAGGTCCTGAGCGAACAAGCCAGGGAGCCCGAAAAACGCTTTGGCGAAATTGCTGTGCATCGACGGCTCGCGACTCAGGCTCAGGTGGATTCCGCGTTGGCCAGTCAGTTCGGCTACACCGCGCCGGCGGCCCCCGATACCGCTTTGCCTGCCGAAATTGCGGTCGCGCACACGCCTTACAGCCCGTTTGCAGAAGTGATTCGGGCCTTGCGCAGCCAACTGGTGATGCGCTGGTTCGACGGTTCGCCGCAACAATGTGCCTTGTCGATCACCAGTGTGGACCGGGGCGACGGCAAAAGTTTTATTTGCGCAAACCTTGGGGTGGTCTTTTCCCAGTTGGGTGAGCGGACGCTGATTATCGATGCCGATTTGCGAAATTCGACCCAGCACAAGAAATTCGGCTTGCCCAACCGGATGGGTTTGTCGGGAATACTGAGCGGACGCGCTGGCATCGAAGAGATCTTGCCGGTTCCTGGCGTTGAAAATCTGGCCGTGTTGCCCGCCGGGCCGCTGCCACCAAACCCTCAGGAGTTGCTCGGGCGCGAAGAGTTCGGCAAGTTGCTGTTTGGTCTGTCAGAGTCGTTTGATGTGATTCTGGTCGATACGCCGTCGGCTCAGCAGGCGACCGACGCTCAGATCGTGGCGCAGAAAACCCGTGCAGCAATGATCGTCGGACGCAAAGACAAAACCCAGACCAATGAGATTGGGCAACTGACCCAGGTCATGAGAGGCTCAGGAATCCAGATTCTGGGTGCTACGCTAAACAACTACTAGTTCGTCAGGGTTTTACGTGGCCACACGCCCGCTCAGTCTCTTATTGCCTTCTCCGGAGCAGATGCTGCCGTGGATCATCGGGCTCGGTTTCGCGCTCGCCGGTATCGCGCTTGGTTATATTGTGGCGACTGGCAGTCCGATTCTGATCGCGGTCTCGATTGGGGCAATTTTCGGCATTTTGCTGCTGAACGCACTTCCCGTGGCGATCTGGGCATTGCTGATTGGTGTGTTTGTTTTTAGCGGTCCGTTCTTCATGTTTAACCCAGGCCTGGTCAAAACCGGCTGGTTATTCTCAATACTGGGTTTCTTTCTGGTGGGCGCCGCAATTCTGTACCCGGCGCTCGGGCGCAAACGTTTCGCCTTCGATACGCCCGCTTTCGTTTACTGGGGTCTGGGCTTTGTGGTTTGGGCGGTTGCGCTGGCATTCTTTTCAGACGGCCCGCTCAAAGAGATTATCGGTGGTGTCAAAAAGTATTTTCAGTTCTGGGGCGTTTTCTTTGCGCTGGCTGCGGTGCCATTCGCCCGGACCACTGTATCGCGCTGGTTGACCTTCTTCGGCGTGCTGGCCTGTATTCAACTGCCTTTCGTGATTGCCCAGCGGGTTTTTCTGGTCCCTTACCTGGCGGCGATGAATGCCGAAATCGAAGGCTTCGTCGCGATTGACTCTGTGGTTGGCACCTTTGAGGGGACACTACGCGGCGGTGGTAGTAGTTCGATTCTGGCGCTTTTCCTGGTGTTGGCGCTGGGCTATCTGATGGCCTCGTACCGGGAGGGCACGATAACCGGGCGGCGTTTCTGGTGGTTGCTGGCCTTGATGTTCTTACCGCTGGGCCTCGGGGAAACCAAAATTGTGGTGGTTCTGCTGCCGATCGTGTTGTTGATTATCTATATGGATCTGATCGTCGCGCGGCCGATACTGTTTTTGTTCGGGGCGATTTTTGCGACGGTAGTGACGGCCGGTTTCGTCTATGTGTATACCGTCATTCAGGTGCCGGATGCTCAGGACCTGAGTTTCAGTGAGCGAATACGCGAAACAATCGACTATAACTTCGGTAAGGTCGGTTACTTCGGTGGGCGCGGTCTGAACCGGTTTACGGCGGTGGTGTTCTGGGTATCCGAGCATGGTTTCAATGATCCACTGGGAACCTTGTTTGGCCACGGCCTGGGCAGCTCCTACGGCGGCGATGGCAATGTGCCAAACACCGGACATGTTCACAACATGTATCCCTATAAGCTTATTGGCCAGACCTCGGCCACGTCGATCCTCTGGGATTTCGGCGCGCTGGGATTTGCCTTGTTTATCGGCATGATTGTTTCCGCCTGGATGGTTGCCTTCCGAATGGCTAATGCCGCGCAGCCTGGTCAGGATCGCGCTTTCTGCCGGATTCTGCTGGCTTCAGTGACCTGCGTGATTCCGATGCTCTTTTATTGGGATGGCATCACCGTCGTGCCCAGTCACCAGACGCTGACGATGCTCACGCTGGGGATGATTGCCTGGCGCTACCGGATTGGCAGCCCGCAGTCGTAGCTACTCCAGTGGTGGCGGGTTTTTCAGAAACTGTTCGATTGACAGCGCCCGTGATTCACCGGGGTAGTCCTGGCGCGCATTCTCTAGCGTTGCGAAATTAAAAGTCTGCCATTCACGGGTAATACGTTTGCTGCGTGACAAGCCGACTCCTGGTGGCACCGCCTCTTTGGCATGGGTATCGGGCGCCGGGTAGTAGTCAGCGCCACTCTGAAACAACCAGACGGCTTGTTCGAGTTGATCGGGTTTTTCGGGATCATCCAGCACCAGCCGGGCCTGGGCGGTGGTAAAGACTGCCTCGATATCGTCGACCGCAGCGCTGATATCGACCGGGCCGCGACCCACGATGCCGTGATACGAGTAGGGCGATGAGGTCTCGACCTTGAAGGCGACCGACTGGTCCTGGGCGAACTGGATGTCCAGCTTGCGATCGACCCAGGTGACATCATCCTTAGTGGCCAGAAACCAGGTTGTCTCGCGCTCTCTGACCAATGCCAGCCAACGGTTGGCGGCGCGACTCAGATACCAGGACTGCGGATACCGAACCTGAACCCGTACGTTGTCGGCCCGATTTCCGCGGCCTTCGAATACGACGAACCACTGGACAAACGCCCGCCAGGGCTCGCAGGACTTGTGCTCCGGTTTTGCGTGACTTTTGAGCCACCAGGCCGGATTCTTACAGCCACGGGTATCGGTACCCATGGCGACCTGGGCTGGAACGGTTTCGACCGCCCAGGCATGCGATTTAACGCCAAGCAACTCGGCATCATTGGGCCGGCCCATGTCATCGACAATTATCTGAGCCTTCTGGTCCGGCTCGGACCCGGGCGTTACTTCCCAGTGATAAGGATCTTTTATGCCGGTGGAGCGTAAGACAGCATCCAGTCGTGCTGTCAGGGAATCGAACCAGCCGTCTGCCGCATGCGCGGCGCTCGGATGTCCAGGCAGGGCAATCAGAAGAAGCAGTGCGAAGAGCGCCCATGCGCTTGAACGGCTTACCGTCCTGGTTTGAATCATGTGATTCTGCTCGTGTGAAGACGCATGTGTGATGATCGCCCAGAAAAAAGCAAACGGGCGCCAGGCTTGTCACCTGGCGCCCGTATCCGGCTGTAGTCTAGCGTATGAGCCGGTCAGTGCGATCTTATTGCATCGGCGGAGGGTTCTGAAAAAGTTGCGCTGATGACAGCGGGTTTACCGGTCCGGAATAGTCGCGCCGGGCATTGTCCAGCGTGGCGAAATTAAACGACTGCCATTCATTGCTGATTCGTTTCGAGCGGCTTAAGCCAACACCGGGTGGCAAGGTGTCTGAGGCATGGGCCGCCGGGTCCGGATAATAATCAGCCCCGCTTTGAAACAGCCAGACGGCCTGGTCACGGTCATCGGGCTGATTGGGGTTATCAACCACGAGTCGGGCCTGGACAGTCGTATAGACCGCTGCGATATCGTGCGCGTAGGCCGAGATATCGATTTTGTCCTGCGGCCACACGCCGTGATAGGTGTAGGGATGGTTGCGTTCGACTTTCATCACGGTAGAGCCGCCGCTGCCCTGATAAATATCCAGTTGGCCCGGCACCCACATGACATTGCTCTTGGTGGCATAAAACCAGCCGGTGCCCGCCGCTTCGCCCATCAGTTTCCACTGACCGGTCGATTTGCTCAGGTACCAGGATTGCGGGTTTCTGGATTCCACGCGAACATTGTTCGCGTTGTTACCGACCCCTTCAAAGACGACAAACCATTGCACGTAGCCGGTCCAGTAGTCGCAGTCCTTGTACTCAGGCCGAACCGCGCTGGCATTCTGCCACCAGGAATGGGCAATACAGCCGCGAGGGTCGGCGCCCATTGAGAGCTGGCCGGGGTTTTGGTGGGTGGCCCAGGCGAAATCAGGAATCCCGAGCAAGGGGGCGTCGTTGGACAGACCCATGTCGTCGATAATCGTCTGAACGCTGTTGACTGTCTTGGCGGCCTGAGCGGTCGTTACCGACTCGTTGTTGCCAGTCGCTGCCGTGTCCTGGTTGCCGGAATCGGTCTCGCTCACGACAAAGTCCTGATTCTCGGCGTCGGCCGAGGAGCCGCCAGTACCGACGGTTCGAGTCGTCGAACCTGCCGTGGTGACGACGTCGTCGGTCGTCTGACCGGTTGATTCGTTCGCGGCCGAGTCGGCTGAATCGCCGCTCCAATCGTCGCCACAGGCGGTGAGCGCCGCGGCGATTGCCACAAGAGCGAGTGTTGTCCTGATGCTTTTTGCATTCTTTGGACGGCCCCACTTGGGGGATGTGCCTTCCCTGGCTGGGTGTTGTAATGAATAAATCATTGAGCACCCGTCAGATTTAACCGCTTTTGGCCAGGATAGGCCGGGCGGTTTTTGTGTGAACTAATTCACGAACTGTATGGAGTTAATGGCACAGAAAGAACGTTCAGATGATCCGGCGGTCGTTTTTGAGAGATAGTTGGCGTTTGGGCCGCGCTGAGACTTTTGGCACGGAGCGATAAAAGTCGTGGCAGGCAATCAGAAACGCTTGGGCTAAAATTAAATTCTGCGAAACGCCGCCTGACACTGAACCTGCCTCAGCTTTGCTGTGACAGACAGGTTGGTCGCGGCTTTGTCTTGCGCGTTGGTCCGCATCCTGCTTAGGTTGGACGGTGGCGCCGCGATTTCAACTTTGGGGATTTGATGAAACGGATTTATATGGCGGGTAGTGGGGGCATGCTGGGCCACGCTTTTCACGAGGTTTTTAGTGACTCCTATGACTTGCGTTGTACTGACAAAGACGTCAACGAGTCATGGCTTGAGTTCCTGGATTTCCGCGATCTGGAAGCCTACCGAAAAGATGTTGGTGCGTTTAAACCTGACTATCTCTTCCATATTGGTGCGCACACCGACCTCGAATACTGCGAAAACGATATAGAAGACGCGTATCTGACCAACACGACATCGGCCGAAAATGCCGTCTGGATTGCCAACGAACTGGATATTCCGCTGCTCTACATCAGTACCGCCGGCATCTATGATGGCTCGCAGGATACTTTTGACGACTGGGATAAACCTAATCCGCTGGGCCACTACGCCCGTTCCAAGTACGCCGGAGAAGTCTATGTGCAGCAAAACGCCCGTCGTCACCTGATCTGCCGCGCCGGTTGGATGATGGGCGGTGGACCGGCCAAGGACAAGAAGTTCATTAGTAAGCTAATGAAACAATTGAAGGCCGGCGCTACCGAGCTGAATGTCGTCAACGATAAACTAGGCACTCCGACATACACCGTTGATTTTGCAGGGAATGTCAAGGCCTTGCTCGAAGCCGAGTACTGGGGCCTGTACAACATGGTCTGTGAGGGCGTGACAGGGCGTTTGGAAGTTGCCCAGGAATTGATCCGCGTGCTTGGCCTGAGTGACAAAGTCAAGATCAACGAAGTCGGCTCTGAGTTTTTCAGCAAGGAGTTTTTTGCGCCACGGCCTGATTCTGAACGGCTGATCAACCGCAAGCTGAACCTGCGTAACATGAACAAAATGCGAGATTGGCGAGAGGCGCTAACCGCTTATATCGATGCTTCCTACAGGGATTACCTCTGATATGAACCCCGCGACTAGCCGTGCCGAAAATCGATCCGCAAGCCCCGAGAAGGGATTGCGGATTGCAGCCTTCGCTTTTCGGTCAATACCGATGCGAGACGGCTGCGCTGGCGCAGACAAATTTGCCAGTGAGCTTTTCCCGCGGCTGGTTGCCCGTGGCCATTCCGTGGTGGCGTACAACCGGCTGTTTAAGGGCGAATTGCCCATCGGGGACGAATACCTCGGGGTGCAGACCAAAAACTTCTATACGCCAACGCGCAAGAAGGGGTTTGACACGCTGATTCATTCGGCCAAGGTTACCTGGGACATTATCTGGAACAACACAGCCGATGTGGTTCATCTTCAAAACGGCGGCAACAGTGTGTTTGCGGCAATTTTGCGGTTGTTTGGTAAACGAACCTATCTGAGTCAGGACGGCGTTGACTGGAAGCGTGCCAAGTGGCCCTGGTATGCGCGTTTGTATTTGCGTTTTACGGCTTATCTGACGGCGTTTGCACCGAATGCAGTCATCTTTGACAACATCTTCTGCAAGCGCGAGTTTGAGCAACGCTTCAAGCGCCGCTACGATTTCATTCCGTTTGGCAGCGAAGTCTCCGATCAAGACCTGGACGAATCCGTCCTTGAGGAACTGGGGCTCAAGCCTGGTGAGTACTACTTGTTTGTCGGTCGTTTTATTCCGGACAAAGGGCTGCACTATCTGATTCCCGCGTTTGAGCGCACCGAGACAACCAAAAAACTGGTGTTGGTTGGTGGCCCACCTAATCCATCCGACTATGAAAAAAGTCTGTCGGCAACCACTGATCCGCGAATTCTGATGCCTGGTTTCCTGTACGGCAGCAAGACTCACGCGTTGATGAAAAATGCTTACGCTTATATCCAGCCTTCCGATATTGAAGGATTGTCACCCGTCATCCTGGAAGCGATGGGGCTGGGTGCGCCGATCATCTGCAGCGATATCCAGGAAAACAAATATGTCGTCGCTGATACCGGAACATTGTTCCGTCAGGGCAATATTGATGATTTCGCTGAAGTCTTGAAATGGTCGATTGAAAATCCGGAAGCTCTGGCCGAACGCGGACGCCGCGGCACCGAGCGCGCCCGCACACAGTTTAGTTGGGATTCGGTCACCGAAGCCCATGAGCGACTCTTCCTCGGCCAGGAGGTCGAGCAGCCTGACGAGATCGAAGAAGCGTCAGACACCTTGCTCGGTGGCAATACCCTGATTCGCCCGGGCGGCTGATACCGGAGCCCGGCGATGCGTTTTCAGCAGACAGTCGCCGGTACGGTTTATCAGTTCTCGAGTCTTGCCGATCTTCTGGCCAAAGCCGGGCCGCACCGATCCGGAGATGTACTGGCGGGTGTGGCGGCGCGAACCCGCACAGAACGGCTTGCTGCAAGACTGACCTTGGCCGATTTGCCGCTGAAGACTTTTCTGACTGAAGCGTTGATCCCCTACGAGTCCGATGAAGTCACGCGGCTCATCATCGACACCCACGACTCAGACGCATTTCAACCGGTCGCCTCGCTGACGGTCGGTGAATTCCGCGACTACTTGTTGCAAGAACGGGCCGATTCGACGACGCTTGCTGCGCTTGCGCCAGGGCTGACGCCCGAGATGGTTGCTGCGGTCAGCAAACTGATGCGTAACCAGGATTTGATTCTGGTCGCCCGTCAATGCCAGGTGGTCACCCGGTTCAGAAACACGATTGGCTTGCCTGGCCGGTTATCAGTACGCCTGCAACCGAATCACCCGACCGACGATCCGCAAGGTATCGCTGCTTCTATTCTGGATGGCTTGTTGCTGGGTTGCGGCGATGCGGTAGTCGGTATCAATCCTGCCAATGACAATCCGTCCGGGCTGAACCGCCTGTTGTACCAACTCGATGAGATTCGCGAGCGGCTCGAAATTCCGATGCAGCATTGCGTCCTGACACACGTCACCAACCAGATTGAAGCCATTGATGCCGGGGCGCCGATTGATCTCGTCTTTCAGTCGATTGCCGGAACCGAGCAGGCGAATGCGGGTTTTGGCGTGACGCTGGAGCTGTTGAAGCAAGCCAATGATGCTGTTCAATCTTTACAGCGCGGCACCGTCGGCAACAACGCAATGTATTTTGAAACCGGCCAGGGTAGCGCGTTGTCGGCCAACGCCCACCATGGGGTGGATCAACAGACTTGTGAGGCCAGAGCTTATGCGGTCGCCCGGCACTTTGACCCACTGCTGGTGAATACGGTTGTCGGGTTTATCGGACCGGAGTATCTGCAGGATGGTCGGCAGATCACCCGGGCGGGGCTTGAAGATCATTTCTGCGGCAAACTGCTGGGCCTGCCGATGGGTTGCGATGTTTGTTATACCAATCATGCGGACGCCGACCAGGACGACATGGATAATCTGCTCACCTTGCTCGGGGCTGCCGGCGTCAATTTTGTGATGGGGGTTCCAGGGGCAGACGACATAATGTTGAACTACCAGAGCACGTCATTTCATGACACGCTGTATTTACGCAAAGTGCTCGGACTTGGCCGCGCGCCCGAATTTGATCGTTGGTTGTCGCACATGGGAATCACCGGTGCGGACGGCGCACTGATTGAGCAGGCGCCGTCGCCCGCTCTGTTGCAGGACCTCGCCTTGAAATGAACGATGACGACAAATCACCGGTCGCGGCCGACCCCTGGCGCCGGTTGCGACACCTGACGACAGCCCGGATCGGCCTCGGTCGGGCCGGGGTGAGCCACACGACTGCGGATGTCTTGCAGCTTTCACTGGCGCATGCGCGGGCGCAGGATGCGGTTCACGAGGCGCTCAACCCAGTAACACTATGCCGTGACCTTGCCGCTGCCGGTTTTGATTCATTGACGGTGTCAAGTCAGGCTGCGGACCGGGCAATGTATTTGTCCCGGCCGGATCTTGGACGCTTGCTCAGCGATGAGAGTGCGGCTTTGTTGCAGTGCAATCACGCAATCGAGCATCAACCGGAGCGGTTGACGGTTGTTGTAGCTGATGGACTGAGTGCACGCGCAGTTCAGGAGCAGGCCGTCTCTTTGCTGCAGGCGCTTCGAGCCTTGCTGGACAATTCCTGGTCTTGCGGGCCGGTGGTCGTTGCCTGTCAGGCGCGGGTTGCGCTTGGTGATGAAGTAGCTGTCCGGGTGAACGCGTCAATGGTTCTGGTCATGATCGGCGAGCGTCCCGGGCTCAGTTCGCCCGACAGTATGGGTTTGTACCTGACTTACGGCCCGTTTAGCGGAATTGCCGATTCGCGTCGGAACTGCATCTCAAATGTTCGCCCGGCCGGTTTGTCAATTGACGCTGCTGCCGCTCGACTGACCTGGTTGTTGCAAGCCGCCAGAGCAGCGCGCACGACCGGTGTTTCGCTGAAAGACCGCAGTGATCAGCAGATGCTGCTGAACCGTTCGGACCGTCTTCCCTGAATCCGTATCGATCGCCTGATCAGACACCGATAGCCGGGGATTTCCCGGCTTTTTTGTGACCGGGCCGGTTAGTGCGATTCTGTCACCTATACTGAGGCCGGAAGCAATGTTCTGGTCGGGTAGAAACTGCGCCGGCGGAGCACTGTCCTGGTGCGTTATGCACCATAACCAACTGGCGGTAAACGAGGAGAAGTGCATGAGCAATAAACCTGCTTTTGACGTGTCGGACCTGATGAATATGTTTAGTCCGGACAAGCTAGCCAAGCTGTTTGATCCACAGCAGATGGGCGAAATGTTCGATCCGAAAAAAATGCAATCGCTCGATTTGCAGTCAATGATGCAAAGCAACCAGCGTAATGTTGAGGCCATGATGGCGGCCAATCAGGCCGCAGCCGACGCGTATAAAGGCTTCTACGAAAAACAGATGGAAGTCTACAAGGAAGTCATGGGGGAGGCGTCCAAGCACGCCCAGGCTTTGCAAGCGCAATCGGTTCCGGAACTACAGGAAAAGCAGAAAGAAATCTACGAGGAGGCGGTCCAGAAATCACTCGCCATCATGACTGAACTGGCGGCGACAACCCGTCAGGCTAATGAAGAAGCGTTCAAGATCATTCGGAGTCGGGTTGACGAAGCGCTTAAGGATATCAAGCAGAAATAGTTATGCGTATTAATCAGTCTTTTCCGAAAAACATGCGCGACGGAAAAGTCCGCTTCACAGTGACGGCAAATCAGATAAGCTACAGACAGTGGCATAGCGGTTCAGGTGTGTCAGAACATAACAAGACAAGGAGACAAATCTAATGAGTCAGAAACTAGCGTATGTGACGGGCGGTATGGGCGGGATCGGTACTTCGATTTGCCGCAAGCTTCATGATCTGGGTCATAAGGTAATTGCCGGTTGCGGGCCAACCCGCGACTATGAAAAATGGCTGGGCGAGCAAAAGGCGGATGGTTATACGTTTTACGCCTCGTCCGGTAATGTTGCCGACTGGGACTCCACCAAGAAGGCGTTTGATCTCGTCAAGGAAGAGCACGGGAATCCCTCAATCCTCGTCAATAATGCCGGGATTACCCGCGATGGCATGTTCCGGAAAATGACCATCGAAGACTGGACAGCCGTCATGGATACCAATCTGAACTCATTGTTCTGTGTCACCAAGCAGGTGATCGACGGGATGATGGCTGACGGTTGGGGGCGGGTCATTAATATCTCTTCGGTCAACGGGCAGAAAGGCCAGTTCGGCCAGTCGAATTATTCAACGGCCAAAGCGGGTATCCACGGATTCACTATGGCACTGGCGTTGGAAACCGCGGCGAAAGGTGTGACGGTCAATACCGTCTCGCCCGGTTATATCGGCACCGATATGGTCCGTGCAATCCGCGAAGACGTCCTCGAGAAAATCGTCGCAACCATTCCGGTCAAACGGCTGGGAACGCCTCAGGAAATTGGTTCCATGGTTGGCTGGCTGGCATCGGAGGATGCCGGCTTTTCAACCGGTGCTGACTTCTCACTGAATGGTGGTTTGCATATGGGTTGATCGGGCGGTCGGACTGTAATGTCAGACTGACTGACCAACCGGTCGGTCAGTTATTGGCCAGAGATTAACCAGGGAGGAATCGTAATGGCGACCAAAAAAAAGACAGTGAAAGCGGGGAGTGAGTCCGCGCAAAACCAGGCGATAACCTTTGCTGATCTGGCCGAATCGGCAATGAAGATCATGACAGACGCGGTCGACTCGTCGTCGGCGTCTGTCAGTACCCCTTCTTTGCCAACACTTGACCCGCAATCGCTGGCCAACCTGCAGATGGAATACACCCAACGGCTGGCCGAGATGTTCTCCGGTAGCACGCAGGTGGCCCCGAAAGATCGACGCTTCAGCGCTAACGAATGGCAACAGGGCCCGTTTGCCTGGACTGCCTCGCTTTATGAACTCAATGCTGAGTTCATGGGTCGGATGGCGAGCGGGTTTCAGGGCGACCCAAAACAAGTCGAGCGAGCCCAGTTTTCAATCAGTCAGCTTGTCGATGCAATGTCGCCAGCCAATTTTCTGGCAACCAACCCGCAAGCCCAACAGGAGTTTCTCAGCTCCGATGGTGCCAGTTTGCAAGCCGGTTTCCAGAACCTGATGGAAGACATTGTCAAAGGCAGCATCTCGCAAACTGATGAGAATGCATTTGAAGTGGGTGAGAACCTGGCTGTCACCCCTGGCAGCGTGGTCTACGAGAACGAGTTGATCCAACTCATTCAATACGCACCAACCACTGCCAAGGTTGGCGCGGTGCCCATGGTGATGATTCCTCCCTGTATCAACAAGTTCTACATCCTCGACTTACAACCGGAAAACTCCGTCATTGCCTGGCTGCTTGATCAGGGGCATACGGTTTTTCTGGTCTCCTGGCGCAATCCGCAGGCCGACCAGGGCAAGTTGACCTGGGATGATTATCTGAGCACCGGGGTCATCCGCGCGATCGAAGTGACACGCGAAATCGCCCAGGTCGATCAGGTCAATGCTTTTGGTTTTTGTGTTGGCGGGACCTTGATTACCACGGCATTGGCTGCGCTGGCCGCACGCGGTGAAAAACCCGTGCAGTCGCTGACGCTGCTGACAACCTTGCTGGACTTCGAAGAGCCGGGCATCCTGAACGTCATGATTGATGAGGCGCATGTCCAATTGCGTGAGGCAACACTGGGCGAGGGCGGTCTGCTGAAAGGTTCTGAGCTGGCTCAGACGTTTTCATCGTTGCGGCCGAATGATCTCATCTGGAATTACGTCGCCCGCAATTATCTGCAGGGTAAGAAGCCCCCGGCGTTTGACCTGCTCTACTGGAATGCTGACTCCACCAATCTGCCAGGACCTGCTTTCGCCTGGTATCTGCGTCACCTGTATCTCCAGAATGAGTTGCGTGAACCGGGCAAACTGATCTGCGCCGGCGAGCCGATAGATCTGAGCCGTCTGGATATGCCGGTCTTTATCTACGGCTCCCGCGAAGATCATATTGTGCCGTGGCAGGCCGCTTACGCGAGCCGCCGGCTGCTGGGTGGAGAAACGGAGTTTGTTCTTGGGGCCAGCGGGCATATTGCCGGCGTTATCAACGCACCGGCAAAAAACAAACGCAACTACTGGGTAAGTCCCAGCAAGTCGGCGTCAGCCGACGACTGGTTCGATGAGGCGATCGAGATTCCGGGGAGCTGGTGGCCGCACTGGGCCAACTGGCTTGAGCCCAGGAAAGGTGGCGATATCCCGGCGCCGAAAGCGCCTGGCGGACACGGGTATGCCGTTATAGAGCCCGCGCCAGGACGGTATGTGCGCGCAAAAGCGTAGCCCACCATTGACTGGCAGGATATCGTCCGGGCAGGCGGTTGGTGTTGATGTCGGCGGCACGTTTACCGATCTGGTCTTACTGGATCAAACCACCAGGCAGGTCCGGCTGGCCAAAGTGCCGAGCACACTGGATAACCAGGCTTTTGGTGTCTTGTCGGCACTGGCCGATGCCAAGGCGCAGTTGCCCTCAATCGACCTGATCGTTCACGGCACAACCACCACGACCAATGCGGTGCTTGAGCGCAAACTGAGCCGCTGCGGACTCATCACAACCCGCGGGTTTCGGGATGTTCTCGAACTCGGGCGTCGCACCCGTCCGCAGGCCTATGGCATGACCGGGCAGTTTACGCCGGTCATTCCGCGCGACCTGAGGCTGGAGGTCAGCCAACGACACGACGCGCAAGGCGAAGAGGTCGCCCCATTAGACGAAGCGCAGGTGCGCGCCGCCGCCCGTCAGTTGCTGGCGGCGGGTTGTGAGTCTGTCGTGATTCACTTTCTGCATGCTTATGCCAACCCGGCCCATGAGCGACGCGCGGGCGAAATCGTGCGCGAACTGTGGCCGAACAATTACGTCACGCTCGCTCACCAGTTGCTGTCAGAAAGCCGCGAGTTTGAGCGCGGAGTCACTGCCGCGATCAATGCGTCGGTGCAGCCTTTGCTGGAACGCTACATAGACAGATTAGTGGCGGAGCTGGGCTCTCAGGGGTATGCCGGTGAAGTACTGGTGGTCAACGGCAACGGCGGCATGGTGTCAAGCCGCACAGTCGCCCGAGAGGCCGCCAAGACCGTTATGTCTGGTCCGGCCTCGGGCGTTATGGCCGCCGCTTATACGGGTCGCCGGGCAGGTCGTCGCAACCTGATCACCTACGACATGGGCGGCACCTCAACAGATGTTGCCCTGATTCGCAATGCTGAGCCTTCAGTTTCCAACGAGATCGAGGTCGAATACGCGATGCCCGTGCACGTGCCAATGGTTGACGTGCGAACCGTTGGCGCCGGCGGCGGTTCCATCGCCCGGGTTAATGCGGCTGGCCTGCTTGAGGTCGGCCCGCAAAGCGCTGGCGCCGACCCCGGCCCGGTTTGCTACGGGCGGGGCGGCACCGAGCCTACCCTGACTGACGCCAATCTGTTGCTGGGCCGGTTTAACCCTGACCGACTCAAATCGGTTGACGGCGGTGATGCACTGGCGACGGTAGCGGATATTTTTGAGCGGCTGATTGCGCAGCCCCTGGGCGTTGATGCGATTGCGGCAGCCGCGGCTGTCGTCCGGCTTGGTAATACCCGGATGGCCGGCGCGATTCGTATGGTTTCGCTGTCACTTGGCGCCGACCCGCGTGATTTCAGTTTGTTCGCTTTCGGGGGCGCCGGGCCACTGCACGCGTGTTCGCTCGCGCGTGAGTTAGGCGTGCCAACCGTGTTGGTACCGGGGCGCCCGGGCATCACAAATGCCCTGGGGTGTGTCGTTGCCGATTTGCGCCATGACTATGTCACCACGATCAACCAGCCGGTGCCCACGCTGGATCTGGATGAGCTGCACGCTGTTTTTGCCGCCCAGATCAGCGAAGGAACAAAGCTCATTGAGCAAGAGGCAGTCGAGGTGTTGTCGGTGCGATCCGTGCTGAGCGTAGATATGCAGTTCGTCGGGCAAACGCATTTGCTGCGTGTGCCGCTGGATTCGCCAACTCCTGACCGCGAGGCCTTGCAAACCCTGTTTGAGCGAGCTTATCACCGGCGCTTTCATGTCAAGCTGGACAAACTGTTTGCCAACCTGGTCAATGTCAATACTTCGGTGATCGGCGAGCGCGCTCCCCTGGATTTGTCAACGCTGATTGATCCGGCCGGCCGGCTGGCCAGTGTGCAAGCCGCGCAGACCGGCCAGCGGGCAGTATATTTTGATGGCCTATGGATTGACACCCCAATCTACTGGCGTGACCATCTGCCGGCTGATGCCGGCTTTTGCGGTCCGGCAATCATTGAGCAAATGGATACGACAATACTGATTGAACCCGGCGACCGGGTGCAAACCGACGATGACGGTAACCTGATTATTCACCTGGGTGGCGCCAGTGTCTGACTCAGCGGGCATTGATCCCATCACCTTGAGCGTGATTCAGGCCGGCTTGCAGCAGGTTTGCGATGAAATGGATCTCAGCTTTTCGCGCGCCGCGTTTTCACCGGTTATTGCCGAGGCTAACGATCGCTCCGACGGCATTTATGCTGCCGATGATGGCTCGCTGATTGCTCAGGGCGCTGGTGGTCTGCCGGTTTTTGTCGGAACGATGCAGTATTCCACCCGCATGCTGATCGAGCGGATCAATGCCGGCAAGACGGCCGCGCAACAGCCCGACGATGTTTACATCGTTAACGACCCTTATCTGGGCGGCACGCATTTGATGGATGTGCGATTTGCCCGACCGTTTTATCGCGATGGCAAGATATTTTGCTGGCTTTCCAACACCGGGCATTGGCCAGATACCGGTGGCGCCGTGCCAGGCGGGTTTTCCGCTTCAGCCACAGCGGTCGAGCAGGAAGGGTTGCGATTACCGCCGGTGCGCCTGTTCAAGCAAGGCCGCCTGGATGAAGAAATTTTCGCGATTATATCGTCCAATATTCGGGTGGCTGATCAAAGAATCGGTGATGTTCAGGCGCAAGCCGCCGCCTTGATTGTTGGCGAACAAAGGCTCAATACCTTACTTGATCGCTACGGAGATCAAACCGTTCGCCAGGCGATTGCCGAATTGCGCATACGTGCCGCCCGGCATATGCGTGCTTGTATCGATGAGATCCCGGACGGCCGCTATCAGAGCAAGGCATATGTTGATAGTGACGGCGTTGTCGATCAGCCGCTTGAAATCGTGCTGTCGATTACCAAGGCCAACCGGACGCTGACCTTTGATTTCGCCGGGTCCAGCCCGCCATGTATCGGGCCGATGAATTCCGTCCTGGCCACCACGCTCAGCTCGGTTTATCTGGCGATGCGCCATATCTTCCCGGAGGTGCCGATGAGCGCCGGCGCGTTCGAACCGCTCGAGGTGGTCACGCCAGTCGGTACTTTTCTGGATGCCCACTATCCGCGTCCGGTGTCCGGTTGCGCTGCGGAGGTTTCGCAGCGTATTGCTGAAGCCGTTTTTGCGGCACTGGTCGGGGCTTTGCCGGAGCGGGTCACCGCGGCACCGGCCGGCACCAGCGGCAATTTTGCGCTGGGCGGACATGATCCGGCGCGTGCTCGGGATTTCGTCATGTATCAGATATCCGGCGGCGGTTATGGGGGCAATGCGACGCATGACGGCTTGTCCAATGGCTGCTCGACCATTGGCATCAGCAAGGCCCCTCCGATCGAAATCATGGAACAGGCTTTTCCAGTGCTCTATCACCAATATGCGCTGCGCGAGGGATCTGGTGGAGCGGGTCGGCAGCGGGGCGGGCTTGGGCTCGCTTATGAGGTCGAATTACGTCGCGGTCGGGCCAGCGCGAGTTTTGTAATGGACCATGGCCGTTATGGGCCGCTTGGCGCACTCGGCGGGCAAGACGGCGCTTGCAATGAAGTTGAGGTTGTTCGCGGTGGCGAGGCTTATACACCAGCCCATTTATCCAAAGACCAGGACATCGCGATGCAGGCGGGCGACCGGGTTGTGGTGCGCACGCCTGGCGGCGGCGGGTTTGGCAATCCGTTTGAGCGACCCGTTGAGTTAGTCAGCGAAGACGTCAGACTGGGCCGCTACACGGTTGCCCAGGCTGACGTATTGTTCGGTGTTGTGTTCGACGCGCAATCCCTGCTGGTCGATGAAACGGCGACCGCAGCACGTCGTGCACCCACCGCTGGACTTTGATGACTCTTCGGGTATGACTGAAACGCGCGCACCCGGGCCGTCCCCAGACCCGAGAATTCCGGTCACGCTCCTCACTGGTTTTCTGGGCAGTGGCAAGACCACGATTCTCAATCATCTGGTCGGCCAGACCGAGATGTCCGATGCGCTGGTTATTATCAATGAGTTTGGCCAGATTGGTCTTGACCATATGCTGGTTGCGCAAAGCGAAGACTCCGCCACTGTCCGACTGGATAATGGATGCATCTGCTGCACGATCCGATCCGATCTGCTTCGCACGCTGAACGATCTGCCGTGGCGTTTCTCCCGCAACGGCCAACGTCAATTCAGCCGGGTGTTGATTGAAACCACTGGCCTGGCCGATCCCGCACCCATCATCAACACACTGGTCAATGGTTCCGCATTGACGGGCAAATATCGATTGCAATCGGTTGTGACCGCGGTTGACGCCGTGTCGGGCCTCGAGACTCTCGACGATCATCCGCAAGCGGTTAAGCAGGTTGCCCTGGCCGATTGCCTGATCATCACCAAAACCGATCAGTTCGCGGCGCTCGCAGCCGGCAAACCACTGGCAACCCGACTGACGCAACTGAATCCGCAGGCGTTGCGGTACCGTATCCGACACGGGCAGGCCGATCCGGCATGGTTCGCGGCTGCGGCCCAGACCCGCCCCGATGTTGTCGTTGAGGCACCGGCTGTTGGTCATGGTTCGGATATTTCCGCGCTATGTCTGACGCCAGTCGCCGGTCAGTCGTTGGCCGTCTGGGCGGACTGGCAGGCTGCCCTGATCGAGCGTCTGGGCGATGACTTGTTCCGGCTAAAAGGCCTGGTCTTTGTTGATGCGACGCATCGCGCCCAGATACTGCAGTCGGTTCAGCATATCGTGATGCCACCGGCTTCCCCGGTGACCTCGCCTGGCGAGAGTAACGGTCAGATTGTCCTGATCGGTCGTGATCTGTCCTGGGAGCGCCTCGGTCAGCCCCGGTCTGGCGGCTCGCTCGTGATGCCGGCCACGTCAGTTCAGCAGGATCAGGCCCCAGACCAGAACCGCCAGCACAATCGCCATCAGCACGGCTGAGCTGCCCAGATCCTTGGCATGACCCGATAGCGGATGGATTTCCATTGAAATGCGATCGATGGTTTTCTCGACGGCGGTATTGATCGCCTCGACGATCAGAATTGCCACCAGACTGGCGATCATCAGAGCCTGTTCCACCGCCGTATCGCCCAGCCATATCGCCAGCGGCAGCAACGGGGCAATCAGAATCGCCTCGACCCGAAAAGCTTCTTCATCCCAGAGAATCCGCAGGCCGGCCAGGGAGTTTTTGGACGAGTCGATCAGTCGTCGCGAGACCAGTGAGCGGGAGTGAAAAACAGATTTTTCTGAACTTTTACGGGTCTCGGTCATGACAGCTTGAATTTGACGGATTAAAAGACGGCTTGAGCGGTGCGCAGGAGCGGCGAGTCGCCTCAGCTACACTCCCTGCCTGATACCGACCGGACAAGTCTTCCATGGCAGCTCACTCGACACAAGATTCCAACACCCGTTCAGGCGGCGTTCTGGCACCAGTGAATACAACACTTGATACAACCAGAATAGACGATCTGCGAATCAAAGCGGTGCGGCCGCTGATTTCTCCGGCTATTTTGCACGAAGAACACCCGGTCCCGCCGGCCAGTCAGGCCCTCATCGAGTCTGCCCGCCGCGACATTGCCTCGATTCTGCATGGCCAGAGCGAGCGGCTGGTCGTGGTTGTCGGGCCATGCTCTGTTCACGACTATGACCAGGCCATCGACTATGGTCAGCGACTGGCCGGGCTGATGCCACAGGTAGAAGATGCCTTGCTAATCGTGATGCGGGTTTACTTTGAAAAACCCCGCACCACAGTCGGCTGGAAGGGTTTCATTAACGACCCGCAACTTGACGGTAGTTTTCGGATCAACCAGGGTTTGCGACAGGCCCGCAGGTTACTGCTTGATCTGGCTGCCCTGGGTGTGCCGGCCGGGACTGAGTTTCTCGACATGTTGAGCCCACAATATATTGCCGATCTGGTTGCCTGGGGGGCCATCGGCGCACGGACCACAGAAAGCCAGAGCCATCGTCAACTGGCTTCCGGCCTCAGTTGCCCGATCGGTTTCAAGAATGGGACTGAGGGCAGTGTGCGGGTGGCGACCGACGCAATTGTTGCCGCTGGCGCAAGCCACGCGTTTATCGGCATGACAAAGATGGGTCAGGCGGCGGTTTTCGAGACCCGCGGCAATCAGGATTGCCATTTAATCCTGCGCGGCGGCAGGCAACCAAACTACGACCGGGCCAGCATTGAGTCTGCCTGGACTGAGATGGTCCGCAGCGGCTTGTCCAACCGGCTGATGGTCGATTGCTCGCACGCCAACTCGGCCAAGCAACATCAAAAACAGCTTGAGGTGCTGGCCGACCTGGGTGCCCAACTGGCTGAAGGTGAGCGTCGGCTGGGTGGCGTCATGATTGAAAGTCATCTCAATCCGGGGCGCCAGGATCTGGCCGCCCGCGACGCGCTGGAATACGGTGTCTCAATTACCGATGCCTGCATTGGCTGGCAGGACACGGAAGCCGCGTTGCACTCGTTGGCACAGGCGGTACGAAATGGCACTTAACTCGACGATTCACAAGGTTGAATTATCGCTGGCCGATATGGATAGGCATCGTTACGGCGACTATCCGCTTACGGTGGCCCAGCACCCCTCAGAAACCGCCGAACGAGTCATGGTGCGGGTCCTTGGGTTTGCGATGCTCGCGCAGGAAGGACTGGGGTTCGGGCGCGGCTTGTCCACTGACGAAGATCCTGATTTGCAGGTCATAGACCTGACCGGCGCCATGCAGACTGCCGTATTGGTCGGGTTGCCCGATGAAAAACTGGTGCGTCAGTTCTGCGGGCGGGCGGACGAAGTGGTGATTCTTGCTTTCGGGCAGGCCAAGCGGGATGTCTGGTGGCGCCGGTCCCGGACGGCGCTGCGCCAACTGGATCATCTGACCGTCTATGGGCTGGCCTCAGAGGCGACTGAAGCCCTGGCGGATCTACTCAGGCGTTCCGTGCGTTTGTCGGTGACGATTCAGGACGGTGAATATCTGCTTAGCTCCGCCGACGGCGCGGTCACAGTCGTGCCTGAATTGCTCAAGGCCAAAAAGCCGGGGAAATGACGTCGTGATGCCTGAGAGCGAAGCCAGAGTCGGCTTCCGGCAGGTGTTTATGCTGGCGCTGCCGATTATCGCTTCCAACCTGTCGGTGCCCCTGGTTGGTCTGGTTGATACGGCGGTGATGGGGCGGCTTGATCAGTCTGTCTATATTGGCGCGGTGGCGCTGGGCGCGGTGACCTTCAGTTCGCTGTTCTGGGCGTTCGGGTTTCTGCGCATGGGGACAACCGGGCTGGCCGCCCAGGCCTGGGGCCGCAAAGATGGCGGCGCGCTAAAAAAACTGTTTCTCAATTCGGCCATGCTGGCGGTGGTTTTTGCGGGTCTGGTGTTGTTGGCCGGGCCGTTGATCGCCTGGTCGGCCAATGCTTTTCTGGGGGCGCAGGGGCAGGTGAGCGACCTGCTCGGTCAGTACATTGACGTGCGGCTATGGAGTGCGCCGGCGGTTCTGTTTAATTACCTGTTGATCGGTTTTTTCATCGGATTGCAAAAGACGGGTTACGCGCTGATCTCACAACTGTCGCTAAACCTGACCAATGCCGGCCTGAGTGTCTTGTTTGTCTTGTCCTGGGGCTGGGGCGTGGAAGGGGTGGCCCTGGCCAGCGTGATCGCCGAGTATTTCGCGCTGCTGGTCGGAGCCGTCTTGCTGGCCAGTACGCTGGGCGGATTGTCCGGTCACTGGCAGATTGGCACACTGATCGACTGGCCGGCGTACCGGCGTCTGCTGTCGGTGAATGCCGATATCTTTGTGCGTACATTGTGTCTGCTGTTTGCGTTCGCCTGGTTTGCCCGGCAGGGAACCGCACTGGGCGCGACAGTGCTTGCCGCCAACGCGGTCTTGTTGCAGTTTATCCATCTGCTTTCTTATGGGCTTGATGGTTTCGCCCATGCGGCCGAGGCCTTGGTGGGACAGGCGGTGGGCGCGCGCTCACGCGCAGCGCTGGTTAATGCGATCCGCCTGACCACAGTGCTCGCGGTACTGACGGCTTTGCTGTACGTGGCGGCGTACGCGCTGTTCGGGGGGGCCATTATCGACTGGCTGACGACCCAGGAAGAAGTGCGAACCGCGGCGGCCGAATACCTGCCGTGGCTGGTCGCGATGCCGGTTCTGGCTGTCTGGAGTTATCAGCTTGACGGCGTTTTTATCGGTTCGCTGCAAACCGCCGAAATGAGAAACGCAATGCTGGTTTCCACCGCGATTTACTGGGTGGGGGTGTTTTTCGCGGTGGATCTATTGGGCAATCACGGCCTGTGGTTGTCACTGGCGCTGTTCTTTTGTCTTCGGGCGGTCACGTTGGGCGTTTATCTTCGGTTCAGGTTTCCGGTCTGAATCCGCCGGGATTGCATTCCAATGCCAGGGGTGTACAATTAGTTACATTCCAATATCGTTTTGTTACGAACTGCCGGAATCTGATCTTGAAACTTTTCCTCGCCTATTTGTTTCTCGCTGCGGCCCTGATGTTCGACCTGAATCCGGTCGCGCCGCTTAACCTTGCGCAGGTTTCCGTCCCCGCCGGTTCGGCCGCGCCTGCCGCGCAGTAGTGCAGCGCCGCCGTCGCCGCGCGCTCTTTACGCCGGGTAGGGCGCGCCTGTTTTAACCGAAAAGTCCAGTCACCGTATGATTAGCCGCTTCTCACTGACGCGCTGACGCCCCATGAAAAAAGTACTGGTTACAGAGCCTATCCATCCCGATGGCATGGCGATCCTCAACAATCACCCCGACTTCGAGGTCAAAGAACTATCCCAATGGGATGAGGCCAGCCTGCTCAAAGCCGTGCCGGATGTTGATGCCATACTCGTGCGCAGCGCCCAGATCAATGAAACCGTGTTGGCTGAAGCCGGCAATGTCCAGGTGGTCTCGCGCCATGGCGTCGGTTGCGACAATATTGCAGTGCCCGTGCTGAGCCGGCGCAAGATACCGATGGCGATCGCCGCCAGTGCCAACAGCACTTCGGTTGCCGAACACGTGATTATGATGATCATGATGCTGACCAAACAAGCGGTTGCCTATGACCAGGCAGCGCGGGAAGGGCGCTATCACGACCGTGGCAAGTTCCACACGACCGAGCTCGCCGACAAAACCATCCTGATCATCGGTTATGGGCGTATCGGGCGCAAGCTGGCCCCCATATGCAAAGCCTTCGGCATGCGGGTGATCGTTGCCGATATTGCGCTTGATCATGCGCTTGCCGAGCAGCAGCAGTGCGAAACCACCGAAGACTTTCGACCATTTCTAAGCGAGGCTGATTTTGTCAGCGTTCATGTCCCGTTGAACGACGAGACGGCTGACTTGATTGATTCGGCTGAGCTGGCCCAGATGCCCTCCCATGCCATCGTGATCAACTGCGCGCGCGGCGGTATTGTTAATGAGAGCGCGGTTGCCCGTGCCGTGCTGGAGGGGGGGATTGCCGGCACCGGAGCCGATGTCTTTTCAGTCGAGCCGCCGCCGATGGACAATCCGCTGCTGAGTCTGCCGAACTCGGTTCTGTCGCCGCATTCAGCCGCCGTCACCCGGGAAGGCGCACGTCGCATGGGAATCGAGGCCGCTCAGAATATTGTCGACCATTTCAACGGCAGCTTGCGTGCCTCGCACGTCTTTAATGCGGCTGAACTGGGCTTGCTCTGAGCAGAGCAGCCAGCCGGCGGTGTCTGCCGGCTACAGTGATACAAACGATCGGGCGTTCAGGCCTTCGGTCCGGGCCCGCTCGGATTGTTCAACCGCCTGTTGAATCATTTCCTGCGGGTCGAACTTACCGGTGCTGCTGTGCGCAACGCCGGCTCGGGCAGAAATAAGCCCGGCGTTGTCCGGGCGTCGCAAATCCATCCGTCGCACCGTATCGACCATTTTGTCCCCGACAATCTTGGCTACTGTCGCGGTGCACGGGCTAAGCAACACGACAAAGCCTTCATGTTGCGAGCGGGCGAGCGTATCAGCCGCCCGCAATGAGCTGCGTAATGACATGCTGACCAGGTTGAGCAGACGATCGGCTTCAGCCGGCCCGCGCTGACTGCGGATATCGGCGATCTGATCGATTTCGATCATGATCAATGCCACCCCGTCACCGGTCAGACCCGGGTGTGAGGCCAGAGTCTGCACGCGCCGGTTTAATTCGGCATAGTTGACCAGGCTCGCGGTATGCGAAGCCCCTTGCTGGGTAGCCCGTATCAGCATCAGGTGGCTGCGGATAATCTCGTTCAGAACCATCGAGCCGCGTTGCGCGGCAGCCAGCGCCAACAAGACGGTCAGCCCGGAAATCAGGTTTATCGTCGTGCCGGTCAGCATCAATTGCGAGGCCAGCGCTATTCCCGTTGGAAAAGAAAAAGCGGTGAACCCCGACGGGCTGACAGCATTCAGGCAGACGCTGCCGATAAAAGTGGCCATGACCAGTACCACGAGCAGTATCTGCGCCGACGGGTTATCGGCCGGAAAAAATGCCAGGCACAAATAGGCGCCGTGCAGGCCACCCAGTAGCGACAGCGAATAGTGAATCTGCCACCAGGGGGCGGCTGACCCGATGCGCTCCTGTTTGGCATAGGATGCTGACACCCGGCACTGCGCTGCGCAGATCAGGCAACCGCAAATCAACCAGACCAGGATCGCATTGCCGTCAAGATTCAATGCCACCACAAAGCCGGCCGACAACAGGCAATAGGACAATGCCCAAAAGGGCAGATTGTTGAACACAGTCGACAACGCCCTGGCTTGCGGGTTCGCATTGTCGTCATTGGTATTGGCGAGAGTCCCCCGAGCAGGGTTGGCAGAGCTAAGCGTGGTCATTAAGAGCGGGCCGGTAAGTCGTTGAGCGGAAATTGGGTACCAGGGGTATCGGCATCGGGCGCCGTGACTTGAGGCGAATCAGACAGTTCTGAGCGCTGCACCGGCCGGCGGCGATCGTGCGGCTGTTCAGGCTGACCGCTGGTCAGATCGCGGTCAAGAGCGCCCGAAACTGATCGTAATCATGGTCACAATGGTTCGTCCCCCACGGAGTAAAAAACAATGCCCATGACTCGTCTCCCTCACGCGCTCACTGCCGTCGCCACAATCTTCTTCGGCGCATTTTCGCCTGCCTCGCATGCGGTGGAAGCTTACGGATCATTGGGTTTGCCCGGCGTTCTGGTCGGTGTCGCTCACCCAGTCAATCAGTCGTTCACCGTGCGGGGTGATTACGGCGGCATTGGTTCGTTGAGCGGGACACGCACCGAAGACGGTATTCGCTACGACGGCACGGGCGACTTCAATCGCCTGGGACTGTTTGGGGACTGGTATGCGCTGGGCAATGGCTTCCGGATCACTGGCGGCCTGACTTTCAATCAAATGGCGCTTGATCTTGAGGCCCGCCCTGAAGGCAATACGATCATGATCGGCAACAACACCTATCCGGTCGCGGCCAACGACCGGTTCGTTGCCCGGATCGAATTTCCACGCGTCACGCCTTACCTGGGCATCGGCTGGGGCCACCATGCCGCTGAGAAAGGGTGGGGATTCAATGCTGACCTTGGCGTGTCAATTGGCCGGGCAACAGTGTCTACTCAGACCTACGGCGCGCTGGCCACACAACCGGGAATTGCTGATGACGTTGCCCGCGAGCAGGCTGAGCTGGAGGAAGGCGTTGGCAAGATTCGCGCAATCCCACAGCTGACCATCGGCATCAGTTACCGTTTCTAGGCGCTTACAGAACCCGGTGAAACCAGAGCATTGAGAGCAGCGCGGCGAGCACCGTCAGAATCGCGCCCAGAGCGGCAAAAAACGCCGTAATTTCAGTCTCGCGCTTCTCAAAGACGAGCTTGGAGTTAAGGGCTTCATAGACTTGCTTGAGTTCGTCGGCAGTGCCGGCGAAAAAGTATTCACCGTTGGTCACTTTTGCGATGGCCACCAACGCTTCTTCGTCAAGCTTGACCCGCATAGACCAGCCCTCGGAGCCGATGATAAAGCCGTCCGGGGTGCCCACGCCAACGGTGTAGACCCGAATGCCGCGCTCTGCCGCCATCTCGGCAGAAACCACCGGATCCGGGCCGGTGGTGCTCTGGCCATCGGTCAGCAAAATAATGGCTGCCGAGCCTTCGGCGTTATCAAGATCTGCCGGTTTGGCCTGTGGGTCTGCCGCCTGGTCCGGGGTTTCCTTGCGGGGCAGCCCGGCCCGCGGGTTTGACCGTCGCAGATTGAAGGTAACGTCCGGGAACAGGGCTTTCAGCGAGATCAGAATGCCACTGCCGACCGCTGTGCCGCGTTGCAGCTCAAACCGGTCGATTGAATCAAGCACATCTTCGCGGCTGCGGGTGGGTGGCTGAACCACCGAAGCTGTTGCGGCGAACTCAACGACCGCAATCCGGGTTGATGCTGGCACCTGATCCACAAACGCTCTGGCCGCCGCTTGTGCCGCCTCCAGTCGAGAGGGCTCGACATCGCGGGCGCGCATACTGCCTGATACATCCATGGCGAGAACAATCGTGCGGTGCGAACTCGGCAGAGTCAGGACCGCTGTCGGCCGCGCAACGGCCAGCAACATCAGCGCGGTGGCCGCCAACAGGAGTGCGGCCGGAATGTGCCGCCGCCAGCGACTGCCAGGCTGCATCGCCGCTTTGATTTTGCTAAGTCCGGCGTAACGGATAACGGCTTTCTGACGTCTTCTAAGTAGCCAGACGTAAAGCGCTATCAGGGCAGGTACCAGTAGCAGTAACCACAGCAACTCGGGCCAGAGGAATTTCATGGTGTCGCCTCCAGCTCATGGACCGGACCGGGCCGGCCAGCCTGCGGAACAGGGCGGCGCATTCGGATGAATCGCATCATGGCATCGAATAAGTCGTCGTCGGTGGCAAGTTCCAGAACATCGGTGCCGGCGCGGGTGAGCTGCTCGACGAGCTCGGCTTCCGCTTGCTCGCAGATTTTCTCGTAACGTTGGCGAAAACCGAAATCGTGGGTATCGACCTGGAGTTGTTCGCCGGTCTCTGCATCTTGTACGGTGAGCAAGCCAAGATCAGGCAGACTGGATTCGAGCGGGTCGAGCAGCCGGATGGCAATCGACTCATGTCGCTCAGCAAGCATCGCCATCGGTTTGCTCCAGCCCGGCGTTGAAATGAAATCAGAAATCACAAACACGACGCTGCGCCGCTTGCACAAAGACAGCGCGCTTTTGAGCAGGTCTGACAGATTGGTCTCGGGCGCTGACTCAGGCGCCGGTTGACGGGTGATCCGGTCCAGAACGTGCAGAAGATGGCGCGTACCGGTGCCAGGTCTGATCACATGATCGATACCGGCACTGTAAATAATCGCCCCGATTCGATTGCCTTGCCGGCTGAACAACTGCCCGAGCAGGGCGACCACCTCGGCAAGCAGCTCCCGTTTGGTCCGTTCATTTGAGCCGAAGTCCATCGAAGGGCTCAAGTCCAACAGAAACCAGGCGCAGATTTCGCGGTCTTCATGGTATTGACGGACGTACGGGGTCTGCTGCCTGGCCGTCACGTTCCAGTCGATGTGGCGTACATCATCATGGGGCTGGTATTCGCGAATATCAGCAAGGTCCAGACCGGTGCCGCGAAACAGGCTTCGGTAGTCGCCCAGCAAAACGCCATCAAGGCGTCGCAGAACCGACCACTCCATCCGTTTGAGAAGTTTCTCAGGTGCTCGCACTGACGGCCTCGTGGCTTTCCATGGGCTTGTCCGGAGCAACAACCACACTCATTAATTGCGAAATAATCTGATCGGCGTCGAGTCCGTCTGCAATCGCTTCATAACTCAGGACGAGCCGGTGTCGCAAAACGTCAGCCGCCAGGTCGGTCATGTCTTCCGGCCGGACATAGTTCCGTCCGCGCAGCAATGCCATTGCGCGGGCAGCTTCAACCAGATGAATGCTGGCGCGCGGACTGGCGCCAAATGTCAGATATGCAGCCAGTTTTTCCATCCCGGCCCGGGCTGGATCTCGGGTGGCATTGACCAGCTTGACCGCGTATTGAATCAGCGCCGGTTCGACAAATACCTGTTGACTGATTTTTTGTAACTCCAGTAGCTGACCGGTCGTGGCAACCGCCTGCAACTCCGGCTGCGGCCCGGTGACTCGTTCAACAATGACGAACTCTTCCTCGGGCGTTGGGTAACCCACCAGGACTTTCATCATGAAGCGATCAACCTGGGCTTCGGGCAATGGGTACGTCCCTTCGGTTTCAATCGGGTTTTGCGTGGCCATCACCAGAAAAGGGTCCGGAACCGGATGGCTGGTGCCGGCAATCGTGACTTGCCGCTCCTGCATTACTTCGAGCAGGGCACTCTGCACTTTGGCGGGCGCGCGGTTGATTTCATCGGCCAGCAACAGATTGGTAAAAACCGGGCCCAGTGTGGTGGAGAACTGGCCGTCGTTCTGATTGAAGATCCGCGTGCCGACCAGATCGGCGGGCACCAGGTCGGGCGTGAACTGAATGCGGCCGAACTCGCCGGTCACGGCGCGGGCCAGGGTCTTGACGGTAAGCGTCTTGGCCAGCCCGGGAACACCTTCAACCAGCAAATGGCCTTGGGCGATGATCGCGACCATCACGCGTTCAAGAAACCGGTCCTGGCCGACGACCACTTTCTTGACTTCGTAGAGGATTCTTTCCATCAGGGCAGAAATCTCGGCCTGGTCGCTGCGATCAGGGGTTTGCGAAAAAGAGTTCATGACAAAGCCTTGCTCAGAAGGGGGACGGGCCGACCGCTGAAGCGGCGTTTTCGATCGGAACAGCAAACCCGATGCCAGCAAAAGTCCGGTGTGTTGAAGGGTTAAGAATGGCAGTCACGATGCCAACGACCTGGCCGTCGGCGGTGACCAGCGGGCCGCCTGAGTTGCCTGGATTGGCCGCAGCGTCGAATTGAATCAGATTGGTGAGTTTGCGACTGCTTTTGCCGCCACTGAATTCGCGTTTCAGGCCCGAGACAATGCCGGCTGACACTGACGGGCCGATGCCAAACGGAAAGCCGACTGCGATCACCTCGTCGCCGGCGCGTAAGTCGTTGGTTGAACGCAAGGTGGCCGCCGGCAGCCCTTTGGGCACGCGGTCGGCCTGCAGCACGGCCAGATCATATTCGGGGCGCATGCCGATAATCTTTGCAGAGGATTCCTCGCCATTGGCAAAAGTGACCTTGATTCGACCCGAGCCAATAACGACATGCAGGTTGGTGAGAATCACGCCTTTGTCAACGACGACAACGCCCGAGCCAATACCGGGGACTTCTTCGGCTGCATCATCGCCGAGCGAGCGTGCTTCGAGACCCTTAACCAGCACGACCGAGCCTTGTACTTTCTCGTAGGCCGTGCGAGCCGTAGAAGGTAATGGTTTTTCGGTCAGGCTGCGGTGCACCTGCTCGCTGAACGAAGCCGGATTGACGACAGATGCAGCCGGTTTGAAGTGATCGTAGAGCGGCAGCGCAATCAACGCACCCAGCAACCCGGCCAGCACGGTTCCCAGCATTTGTCGGCCCGGGACAAAACGCCTGACAGATGCTTGAGATGACGGGGCCAGCGCCGGCGGTGAGTCCGGCACCGGAGGCGTTTTGGGGGTTTGCGATGGTGCAGTCAGCACCCTGGCGGGCGATTTGGCGGTCCGGCCCCGGGAGCTACTGTAAATCGGTCGTCTTTTCAAGCGAGTCCCTCAGGGTATTCACCAGTCAGACTATATCGCAGATACCCTGGCCAGACCCGTTGCACCAGATGGGCATTTCCTGACCGTTAATCTCAGCCCGCTAGCAGGGTTTCGGCCCCGGGGTTGATGACCGCACCGCGTTCAGACGCTCTGGCCACAGCCGGACGCTCGCTGATTTGTTTGTACCACCGGGCGACATTCGGAAAGTCGTCGAGCGAGACTTTGTGCCGTTGGTGCCGCCAGACCCAGGGATAGCATGCCATATCCGCAACCGAGTACTCAGGTGCAAGAAATTCCTGGTTGGCAAGATGGCGGTCCATGACGCCGTAAAGACGCTGACACTCCTTGGTGTAGCGTTCAATGCCGTACGGCACGGGTTCTTTGGCGGCCAGCAGGAAGTGATGGGCTTGTCCGGCCATCGGTCCCAGGCCACCCATTTGCCACATGAGCCACTCATAGGCCTGGGTTCTGCCGGCAAGAGACTTGGGCATGAACTGGCCGGTTTTTTCGGCCAGATACAACATGATTGCACCGGATTCAAAGACTGACAATGGCTGGTTGCCTTCTTGCGGGTCAGGGTCGACCAGCGCAGGGATGCGATTGTTCGGTGCGATTTTCAAGAACGCTGGCGCGAATTGTTCGTCCTTACCAATGTTGATTGACTTGAGTTCATAGTCGGCGCCGATTTCCTCGAGCATCAGCAAGGGTTTGTAGCCGTTAGGCGTAGTCCAGAAATACAAGTCGTACATGGTTTGTCCCGCGAAGAATAATTTGAATGTGATTACCCGGATGTCCCTGTGGGTCGATTGGGGCTCCGGGTCCGGACCAAAGCATAACCGAACCGGAGTGAATCTGTGGCGCGGGTGTAAAATCGCCGGAAAGAGCGAGCGTACGCGGAGACCGTCATGAGCCACTTGAATGAGCTGAGCCGATTAACTGAGCAGCAGGTTGCTCAATACAATCGCGAAGGCTACCTGATTCCCCCGTTTGCGCTGTCGGCTGAACGGACTGAGGCATTGCGCGAAACCCTGGACAGGCTCATTGCAGCCAATCCTGGCGTTCGCCCGGAAAAACTGGTCAGCGCTCATATAGAGGGCAGGAATGCCGAGGGAGTGGTGGGAAGCCGCGACTTTCTGGATCTGGCGCACGATCCGGCGATACTCAATCTGGTCGAGCAGATTATCGGGCCCGATATCATCTTGTGGGGCTGTCATGTTTTCTGCAAACCTGCCGGCAACGGGCTGGAAACGCCTTTCCACCAGGATGGCCATTACTGGCCCATCAGGCCGTTGGCAACCTGTACCGTCTGGGTGGCGCTTGAAGAGTCTTCGCGCGAGAATGGCTGTCTGCAAGTGGTTCCCGGCAGTCATCGAGAACGCAAGACGTTCGCCCACGAAGGCCGCCCCGACGAAGAACTAACGCTTAATCAGCAGGTGAATGACCCGGTGGTTGATATCGGCACCGCCGTGGATATTGAGCTTCAGCCCGGCCAGATGTCCATGCACGATGTGTATCTCGTTCATGGTGCCGCTCCGAATACCTCTACCCGCCGCCGTACCGGTGTGGCTTTGCGCTACATGCCCGGTAGCAGCGAATTCTCTCGCACGCTTAACCCGGTAGCCGGACAGTCGGGCGTGCCCGTGCAGTTTGCGCAGCGCCCGTTATGGTTGTTACGCGGCAAAGATCAAACTGGCAAAAACGATTTCAAGGTCGGCCATTGACGCTGCGGCTAGTCCGTTATCGCTTTGTTCGTGAGCAAGTCGGATTTGGCATTGGCCAGTTCCAGGCATAACAAGGCCAGGCGTTCGGCCATGTGTTGCACGATGAGCCGGCCATTGGCGGCCGATGCGTTTGCGGCATTACCCGTCACACCGTGAGGGTTCAGGTCTTGGGCCATCCAGCCGAATCCGGCCGGTTTTTCGGCGCCCAACACCTGATTTGCCGCAGCCAGTTTTTCACCGGCAGAGCGATAGTGAGCCAGGTGTTCACGGCGAACCAACTCCGGGGCCAGATGCAACATCATTGAGGTTTCAATCTCGCCGCCGTGAAAGCCGAACCGCTGTTCGGTGTCGTTAATCAGGGCCGGTGGCAACCCTAACGCCGAGCCGTTGACTCGCGCGACCAGCATGTTGTGGCGGGCGCGCAGCCGGATCGCCGCCTGGTCGACATGGCCGCGCTGGCCGCCGTGCGTATTGAAAATCAGCATCTTGCTGACGCCCGCGCGACTGACGCTCTCGCCAATCGCCAGCCAGCTTCGGACGAGATCGTCGAATTCGGCCGTGAGTGTGCCCGGAAAATCGGTGTGTTCGATGCTGTCGCCGATTTCCTGGGCCGGCAGGATTAACACGGTGACCGAAGAGTCAAGACTGTTCAAGGCTTGTTTGATTACGCCTGCATTAATAACCGCGTCGGTACTAAGGGGCAGATGCGCGCCGTGTTGCTCACAGGCCGAGACAGGCAACACAGCTATGGTTCGGTCGGGGTCGAGTCGGGCAAAGTCAGTGGTGGTCAGATGTGACCAGGGCTGGCTTGGCACGGGGCATGAAACAGGGCTTGGCATAGTGGGGCGGTACTCATGGTTTGCTGCGCCAGCGTATTATCGCGCAACCATTCAGACTATAACCGGAGTTGTCTTTTGTCCCGTCCTGTTGACCCTGCCGCCCGCGCTCTGGTGATTGGGGCTGTCGGCCGTGTTGGTGAAGCCCTGATCAACGCGCTGATGGCCCGTACCGACTACACCGAGGTGGCAGTTCTGGCTGATCAGCCGGTTAACCTGGGTATTGCCCGCCTGGCCGTCTGCCAGAAAGAAGAGATGCCGGCCGCGCGTGACTTATATATGGTGCTTGGCGGTGATGAGTTCGCCACGCGCCGATCCTTTCACGGGCGTGATGCGCCGTTTGTGGGCGTCGATGAGAGCAACGGGGTTGCGCTGGCCGGCCTGGCGGTCGAGGCCGGCGTCAAACGCATCGTCTTGGTTGCGGCTGCGCCGTCCTGGCAGCAGATTGGCGCACTGAATCAGGGGCTGGCTTCTTCGCTTGAGCGCGGCATCAGCGAACTGGCGATCACCCGGTTTGCAATTTTGCGGCCGCTGCGCGAGGCGCGATCCAGCGGCGTAGGCGTGATGCAGCGTTTTGTTAATTTTTACCTGAGCATTCAGATGTTGATGGTGCCGCGCTCGGTTCCGGTCCTGACCAGTGATCAGGTGGCGCGGGCGGCGATTCTGGCAATGGCGGAGCCGTCAGCTCAGTCGGTGGCCGTTTTCTCGGCGGCTGATATCGGCCGCTTGCTCAGTCCGAAGGCCTGAGGGTAGAGGTCCATCAGGACTTCCAGCAGGGCGCTGCGAATGATCGGCGATAAATCATCGCTGACCGTTTGGATCAAAGCCTGGCGTGCGCCGGCGTCGGACTGCGAGGTTCTCGGTTTCCAGCACTTGAGAATTTCAGGGCGGCGTTTTTGTACCGCCTGATTCACCGTCTCCAGCCAGTGCTCAGGGTATTCCGCTCGCGCCCAGTCGCCGCGGCCACGGCCAAAATGAGTCACCGCAAGATAGACCAGCATTGCGTTCACGACTTTGTTGATCATGACGGCATCGGACCACTGGATGATGATCTGATCCTGGCCGCGAATCATGTTGTAGCCCCGGGCCAGGCCAGCAGCGCCGAGCGCACCAAGCACACTGCCGGCCAGCATGCCCCCGCCCAAAGTCAGACCGCCGGTAGCCAGATCAGCTTTCAGGCCGGCCAGGGCTCCGGTGGTTACCCCGCCGACCAGAGCGGCTTTGCCTTCACTGAGTTTTTCGGAGATGGCGTAGTTGGCATCGACCCGGGTCATGACTTCAGCGGTCGCTGAGCCTTCGAGCTGGTGCAGCGAAATAAGCTGGTCGGTCGCCGCGCGATCGCGAACCCCCCAGCGCTGGGCCAGGTCAACCATGGCCTGATTGCGTCCAGCGTTGGCCTCTTTGCTGCCGACTCCAAGACTGGAGCCGAATTCGCGCAGCCGGCCAGTCAACCCGGTATCAGGCAAGGTTTCAACATCCAGAGCCGTGCGAGCCAGATTCTCGGCCAGCACTTGCGAGGCTTGCTCGAAAATGTCTTCGCGCTTACCCAGCCAGGCCTGAAACAACTGATCGTAAACAGACTGTTTTTCCAGGGTAACCAGCGGGCCGATTGCGCCCAGCAGCACGCGCTCCTGAACCCAGCATCGGGCAAACGCGTCCAGCGCCATGACTTGTCGGACCGCCGGGTACTGGGCAAGTCGGTCGCGCCACAAATCAATTTCGGCTTGTTCCTGTTCGCGGGTCCGCGGCGGGCCCATCTGGTTCAGCAGTGCAATCACCGGTTTGCCTACCCAGGCCAGGATACTCATCTCGGGCGCGACGTAACCGGCGCTGTCGGGGTCCTCCGCCGCGTTTACAAGATACAAGACAACATCAGCCTGTTCGCGGACGTTTTTGAGTGCCTGCTGGCTGGAAAACAAAGGCCGGTCGGCCAGACGGTCCCAGACCTGCTCGACCATCCAGTTCAGCGGTGAATCGGATTTGCTCAGTCTGCGAGCCAGCCGAATGCTGTCGCCAAAGCCGGGGGTATCCCATAGCGTCAGGACATCACCGTTTTCGGTGCGGATCATTTCGTGCGCTTCGGCTTGCTCGGTCACATGCGATTCGTCGCGAATGACTCCAACATCTTTACCGAGCAGGGTACGCGCGAGCGTCGTTTTGCCGGCGTTGGTATGGGAGACTAAGCTCAGTGAAATCTGCATGGTGGGTAAGCTGAAAACTCTATCGCGAAACTAATTCGGGTAACGGGGCTTCGCGCACGCCGTCGGTGCCTTCGGGGCCACTCGGGTGCGCGCGACGCATTGCATCCAGATTGAATTCAATCTGGTCTGGTTTCAGGCGCAGGAAAATCGGTTCCTGGCCGATCGCATTCATGACTTTCTGCCAGCTTGCACGGCGTTGCTCCAGTCGCTCAGGGTTGTTCGGGAAGCGCTTGATGAAAGCCACTTCGTCGATCAGGATGAGCAACCGGGTTTGCTGGGGCCATTGGGCTGAGGCCTGCAGGACGAACTGCCCCTGATTTTCACGTTCAGGGGTCGCGCTTAGCGAAAACAACAAGCCCACCAACGGCGCCTGCCGATCACTGGCGGCCACCTGAAACTGATCCTCCTCACCAAACGGCACCATGGCTCTGTTGCCCAGCTCAGAGCTGGCACCGAGCAGGCGTTTGAAGGTGGTCTGCAGGCTCAGTTCGGCTTCCGGACTGAGCCGGCTGCCATATGGCACGACCAGCAACCGGGCCGGGTCGCCACGCAGTAGCCGGGACAGGCCTTCAAAATACGGCTGCGAGAAATCATACGGCAGGTGCCTGCCCAGATGACGAGCGCGAAGCGCACTGAACAGACCAAGCACGGCGCGCGGCAAAAGCACAAAAAGACCGATCGTGGTCGCCCAAAGGTGAATCCAGCGGGCGGCGTTTTCGCCTGGCCCGGCCGAAAACGCCAGGCTGGCAAACCCGGCCGGGTCGGGTAGCGCAATACCGGTTAGGGCGCTGGCTGGGCCCAGTACGAGATGAAGCAGGCGACTGACCTGGGCGGGGTCCAGGAAAGTGCTTTCCCAGCCGGCATTGAACTCGAACGCCAGGCCTCTTGCATACATCGCGGCAACCGCGCCGGCAGCAAGTGCGAATGCCGCCCAGTGCATCACATTGGTAACACGCGCCACCAGTATCGGTCGCGAAGCGTTTGACCATTGCTCGGCAAATGCAGTCAGTCGTCCCGGGAGCTTTGGCAGACGGGCCCGGCTCAGCCAGGCGACCGCAGAGCCAATCGGACCGAGCCCGGATTGCTCCGGTGACGGACGCTTTGAGAACAAGGTGCCGATCAGCAGCCCGGCAAACACGGCCAGATTCCAGATCAGCAGCCCGATCAGGGGAGGCGCGAGCAGGTTGATCTGCCGGCTGTTGGTCAGCATATCGGTCAGTCCGCCCAGCAAGGCCGCCGCGCCGACGACAAGCGGGGCAATCCAGGGGTGCCAGGACAAATGTCGGAAGGCGCGAGCCGCTTGTGGATCGCGGGCGAGCAGGTCGGGTTTGGCCAGTTGTGCCCGGTTAGCGATAAAAGCCTGTTCGTTGCCCGGTTGCTGGCGCGCCTGTTCCAGCGCCAGGCGGGTAATCCGGTTGCGGTCACGGTCAGGCCAGAAATCGTCGGGCGCCTGACTTTCAGCGACCTTCAACAAAATGGTGGCGCGAAGATCAGCTTCGTTCATTGCTTGCGAGCGGGCTTATGGGACCGCCTGTCGGTGTAGGGACAACGGGTTGACCGGCTGTCGATTGAAGGGGGCGATTGGTCCGTAGCCGATAGTGTGTTGGCTTGGATGAGCAGAAAGTCACGGAATAGGTCACCCCCAGATGATACCGACACGGACGCAGAATTCATGAAAATGGGCTTTTACGGCGACACCTTGCTCCACAGGGAACGCACTTTTGAACTGGTTGATCAGCCACTTGAGCAATACTTCGAATTAATTGGCTCGCGACCGGCACTTGAAACCGCTGAAGCGGATTCGCGCGAATATACCGCGCGCTGGACAATCGAGGATGGCTGGTTGTATCTGGTCACGATGGTTGCCCGCTGGAATAGCGACGATGAACTCCAGGTCAAAGACTTGTTTCCGTTTGCCGGTAACAAAGTGTTTGCCGCCTGGTATAACGGCCCGATCCGCGCATACCGCCGAGATCGTTCTTTGCCGGATTTAAGCTCACCCGAAACAGCCCGTTACCCGGACGTCACGCTGGAAATTCAGCATGGCAGGGTGGCCAATTCAGTGTTGTTGCACCGACCGGCCGCTGGCGCTGCTGATCAAGTCGTCACCCCGCAACAGGAATCGGCGCAAGTGATTGAGCTGGCAAACTATCGCCGGCCGGCAATCAATGCCGCTTTTGAAGAAATGATGCTGTAGTCAGTCTGACCTCAGCGTCTCGGCCAGATCGTTCCAGACGGTCTGGTCGACCAGTTTGCCGTGTTCTACGGTGAACCGATCCACAAATCGAATGCCACTGAACGGGTGCCCGTCTGGCCACTGGCCATGCAAGCGGCCAACGCACCAGACTACCGTAGGCCCGTTCTCTGTCTGCCCATTCTGCGGGACAGACTCGAAGCGGTCGTAGGTCTTGCCAATGCTCCGATAGCGGGGCTTTGACCACTCGATCAGTGCCTCCAGCTCGGTAAACCTGACCGGGCCCGGAAATTCCATCCAGAAGTGCGGCGCGAGCATCGATTTGGCCTGCTCAAGCTCCCGTGCGCCCATCGCGTCGAGAAATGCCCGGACGATGGCCTGCGGATCGGAGGCGTCCATGGTTTTACCCCTTAGAATCTGCGCTGACAGATTGAGTTTACGATGCTCAGTCGATTTGGACGAAGACCTTAGTGCCCGCTCAGACCTCAGAATCCCGGCAAGACCCAGCGCCCGAACGCCTGGTCTTGCGCAATATCACCAAAGCCTATCCCGGGGTGCTCGCGAACGACTCCGTTTCGTTAACGGTGGCGCCCGGAGAGGTGCACGGCCTGATTGGCGAGAACGGGGCCGGCAAGTCCACGCTGATGAAAATCGCCTATGGGCTGGTGCGACCGGATGCCGGCGAAATTGCCTGGGAGGGGCGTCGGGTAACGCTTGGTTCGCCGGCCGATGCCCGTGCATTGGGCATCGGCATGGTGTTTCAGCATTTCTCGCTGTTTGAGTCCCTGACAGTTGTCGAGAACACTGCTTTGATGTTGCCGGGGGCCAGTAGCGGGCCTGCGCTGGTTGAGCGCATCGAGGCCTGCGGCGAGCGTTACGGCTTGCCAGTCGAGCCGCATCGTTATGTGCACGACTTGTCGGTCGGGGAACGCCAGCGGGTCGAGATTATCCGCTGCCTGTTGCTGACACCCCGTTTGCTGATTCTGGACGAGCCAACCTCGGTATTGACGCCGCAGGCAAGCGAGGCCTTGTTCGCCACCTTGCGTCAGTTATCAGCAGAGGGCACCTCGGTGCTCTATATCAGTCACAAGCTGCACGAGATTCAGGCGCTGTGCACGCGCGCCACGGTATTGCGCGGTGGCAGGATGGTCGGCGAGTGCGACCCTCAACAGACAAGCACCGAGGTCTTGTCGCAGATGATGCTGGGCGCGCCACCACCTGGCCTGGGCCGCGAGCCGGCTCCTGTCGGCGGGCCGCTCTGTCTGGAGGCGCGCAATCTGGTGGCGGAACCGGCAGAACCGTTCGGCTCGCCGGTTTCGATCAGGTCTTTGATGTTGCATGCCGGTGAAATTGTCGGGATTGCCGGCGTTTCGGGCAACGGGCAGAACGAGATCATGGACTTGCTTGCCGGTGAGCGCCTGCTGGCGCCAGCGGCGCAAGAAGCGGCCACGCTCGCGCTTATGGGCAAAGATGTGCGCCGGCTCGGTGTTGCCGCCCGCCAGCGTGGCGGACTGGCTTTTGTCCCTGAAGAACGCAACGGGCGCGGCGCTGTCCCGACCATGGCGTTGCTCTGGAACACGCTGCTGACGCATCGCGATCATCTGCTGCTGCGGGCCGGGTTTGTTCGATCCCGGCGGCTGCGTGAACTGGCCAACAAGATCATCGACAGGTTCGGCGTCAAGACACCCGGCGCCAGCACGATGGCCGCCAGTTTGTCTGGGGGCAATCTGCAAAAATTCATAATGGGCCGCGAGATCGTCAAGAACCCGGCGGTCTTGCTGGTTGCCCAGCCGACCTGGGGGGTTGATGTTGGCGCCGCCGCGATGATCCGCCAGGCGTTGCTGGATCTGCGGAGCCGGGGCGCGGCAATTCTGGTCGTCTCGGAAGACCTCGATGAGTTGTTTGAGCTGTGCGACCGGATCCATGTGGTGTCACGCGGCGAGCTGTCGCCGGCGATTCCGGTTGACCAGGCTGATGTCGGCCTGATCGGCCAGTTAATGGGCGGCGTCGCCCTGAGCGAGGCGGCATGAGGATTCTCGGCCGGACGCTTGAGGCCAGACCGGAGCCGTCGGCCAGCGGCCTGATTCTCTCGCCGGTTCTGGCCTTGGCCTCGACCGCCATGTTCGCTGGCCTGTTGATGCTCTGGATCGGCAAAGATGCGCTGGCCGGCCTGCACACGTTTTTCATCGCGCCCATGCAGGGTTTGCGTGGCTGGGGCGAAATCGGCCTCAAGATGACGCCGCTCCTGCTGGCCGCCATCGGTCTGGTCCTTTGTTATCGCGCTAACGTCTGGAACATCGGCGCCGAAGGGCAGCTTGTTGTTGGCGGCATCACCGGTGGCGCGGTGGCGTTGCTCGCCGGGCCTGATTCAAACCCGGCGTTTTTTGTCTGGGTGATGCTTGCCGGGGCGTTCGGCGGCATGGTCTGGGGCGCCCTGATCGCCTTGCTGCGCGATCGCTTCAATGCCAATGAAATTCTGGTTAGTCTGATGCTGGTTTATGTCGCCCAGTTCTTGTTGATGTATTTGGTTCATGGCCCCTTAAAAGACCCTAACGGCTACAATTTTCCGTACAGCGCAAACTTTGAGCTGGCCGCGCTCATTCCCCGTATCCTGCCACCAACCCGGCTTAATCTGGGTTTTGTGCTGGCGATAGTGGCGGCGTTCGTTGCCGCGATTTTCCTGAGTCGAACCTATGCGGGCTACCGCCTGATGGTGGCCGGCGCGGCACCGCGTGCGGCTCGTTACGCTGGCTTCTCGGCGCGGCAGTCTTTATGGATTTCCCTGCTTGCCTGTGGCGGATTGTCCGGTCTTGCCGGCGCAATAGAGGTGGCCGGACCCATCGAACAACTGACGCCGAGTATTTCGCCGGGTTACGGTTTTGCCGCGATCATCGTAGCCTGGTTGGGACGGTTGTCGCCATTGGGTTGCATCTGGGCGGCGTTCGTGATGTCAGTGGTTTATATCGGCGGGGAGCTGGCGCAATCGCGCCTGGGTTTGCCCAATGCGATTAGCGGCGTCTTGCAAGGTGTGTTGTTGTTAAGCCTGCTGGTTGCCGATGCGTTGATGAGTTATCGGCTCAAGCGCCCGCCGGTGAGTGTCGCGGCGCAATCCGAACGGGCAGCCTCATGACACCGGAAGCCTTCGCCGCCCTGATTGCCGCAACCCTCGCTGCCGGTACTCCGTTGCTGCTCGCGGCAACAGGTCTGCTCGTCAATGAACGCGCCGGCGTGCTTAACCTGGGCGCCGAGGGCATGATGTTGATGGCCGCTGTGGCCGGGTTTGCGGCCGGCGTGGAAAGCGGCAGCCTTGCCGTCGGTTTTCTCGCCGGTATGCTGGCCGGCGTCGGCTTTGCCGGAATTTTCGCGCTGCTGGCGGTGGGCTTGTCGACCAACCAGTATGCAACCGGGCTCGCACTGACTCTGTTCGGGACCGGCTTGTCGGCTTTCATTGGTTTGCCCTATGTGGGGCGGGCAACCGCCTTTGATGCTGCGGTCAAACTGCCTTTTCTGTCCGACATCCCGTGGCTGGGTACGGCGCTGTTCAGCCAGCACATCATGGTGTATCTGGCCTGGCTGCTAACCGCATTCGTGGCCTGGGTCTTGCTCCGGACAAAAACCGGTCTGGTGATTCGTGCAGTCGGTGAATCACCCGACGCCGCGCACGCGCTTGGCTATTCAGTTCGGTCCATTCGGATCATGGCGGTCTTGTTCGGCGGCGCATGCTGCGGGCTCGCCGGCGCGTTCCTGTCGCTTGTTTACACACCCTTGTGGGTTGAGGGCATGGTTGCCGGTCGAGGCTGGATTGCTCTGGCGCTGACAACTTTTGCCACCTGGCGGCCGGCCCGCGTGATGCTGGGGGCGTACCTGTTTGGCAGTGTCACGATGATTCAGTTTTATCTGCAAGGGCAGGGCGTGGCAATTGCGTCGCAGTTGCTGTCCATGTTGCCTTACCTGGCCACGATTATTGTGCTGGTGCTCATATCAAGCAATGCGAGTTTTATCCGGCTCAACATGCCGGCCAGTCTGGGTAAGCCATTCAAGCCCTGAATCGTTTAGCGCATAGCCACCAGGCAACCCGATAGAAATCCGTGGCAGCCGCCACGAGCCGACTACTGCGGCGGTTATTCCGCAGTCGTGTTTGAGGACTAACCATCGTGAAAAACCTCGTCAAATCCGCGAGCCGTTTCGGCTCGCGAAGACGCTTGTTATTAACCGCACCAATGCTGTTGTCTGCTCTTGCTTTCGGCGGGCTTGCCAAGGCGCAAGACCCATTGAAAGTTGCTTTTGTGTATGTCGGTCCAGTCTCCGACGCAGGCTGGACACATCAACATGACCTTGGCCGGCAGGCGGTCGAGGCTGAATTCGGCGACCGGATCAATGTTCGCACCGTGGATAAAGTCGCCGAAGGCCCGGACTCGGAACGGGTTATTCGGGATCTGGCCAGCCAGGGGTACGAACTGATTTTTACCACCTCGTTTGGTTTCATGGATCCGACCATCAAAGTCGCCCGGGAGTTTCCGGCAGTCCGGTTCGAGCATGCCAGTGGTTATAAATCCAGCGCCAATGTTGGCAACTACAACGCCCGTTTTTATGAAGGTCGCTACCTCTCCGGGATGGCCGCCGGTGCTGTCAGTAAAACCAATACCCTGGGCTATGTGGCCACGTTGCCGATTCCGGAAGTCATTCAGGGTATTAACGCGTTCATGCTCGGTGCGCGCCAGACCAATCCGGACAGTATCCTGAAAATCATCTGGATCAACGCCTGGTTCGACCCGGGCCGAGAAGCGGAGGCGGCCAATACACTGATTGATGCCGGTGCTGATGTCTTGACACATCACACCGGTTCATCGGCGGTGCCGCGCACCGCTGAAGCGCGTAAGACGTGGGTTGTTGGCTATCACTCGGACATGCGGGCTGCTGCTCCGAGTACGCATCTCGTTTCGGTCACGCATCACTGGGGGCATTACTACATTGAGCGGATCAACGCTGTGCTGGCCGGGCGCTGGAAAAGTGAATCCGTCTGGGGCGGAATGAACCAGGGGTTTGTTCGCTTGCAAGGCTTGTCGGAGCAGGTGCCAGCCGGGCTCAGGGCCCGGCTGGTCGCCGCCGAGCAAGCACTCAAAGCGGGTCAGCGACACCCGTTCACCGGACCACTTCAGGACAATGACGGCCAGGCACGGTTGCCGGCAGGCGAACAGCTCTCAGACGCGCAGATCGGACAAATGAACTGGTTCGTCAACGGGGTTAGTGGCAAAGTGCCGCGCTGAGCGGTACTCTTGGAGCCTGATAGTTCGAGCCGCCAAGTCTAACAATCCTCCCTGGTTCGGAGCCCGAGACCGCCTGTTGTTGCGTTTGTCAACCGTCAGGCTGGTTTCGGGTCGTCTTGTTGGCGGGTTGCGGTGTATTAACAACGATCTGTTGCGCGGCTGACAGGCTTTACACAAAGACTCTGCAAAGACCTTCCCGGGTCAGTAGTATTCCTTGTCTTAGCGTTGGATCGCCGTCCAGGCGGTTGTGCACGGGGAACAGTACAGAATGACTGCGGTACCTAGCGGGCAATGGAATCAGTCCAGCGGCACGAATCTTCCGGAGGGTGCCAGTGTGGCAGCTTCCGCGACGAGTTCGATGAGCCAAAAGGCTCGTCCGTCAATGCGGGTGCTTTTGCGCGCAATTAACGCGTCCGGAATACCGGGCCTTTATCTGGATGGGCAACTGCGCATCGGCTTATACACCGCCGGGATTCGCGAGTTCCTGCATTTAATCGACAGCGACCTCGGACAGGACTTACGCGATTTTCATATCCGTGCGCCTGATGTTTCTGTGTTTGAAGATCTCGCGCTGGCGCAGACATCCCGCCACCCGCAGGAACGTCAAATCACGCAGCCAAACGGGCGCTGCTTTTTGCGCCGGATAAACCCGGACTTTGATCAAGACGGGCGGGTCTCTGGTTATCTGCTGACCTGGGTGCCCATAAACCGGTTGGCGGGTCGGCTGCAAAACCTGACCGACCGCGAAGACCACTGGCGCGAACTGGCTGGTAGCCTGCCGCAACTCATTTTTACTACGGACGAGCAAGGCGAGGTTAACTTTCTCAGTGCTCAGTGGGCGCAACTTGGCCAGGTGTCAGGGCGGGCCAATACCGCAAAACTGTTGGCCTTTGTTCATCCCGATGAGCGCGGAGGGTTCTTGTGCGGCTGGCGACAGGCGTTCGAGTCCGGCGACGGATTCGAGACCGACTGCCGTCTGATCAATGCTGATCACGGATACCGCTGGTACCGGATTAAGGCTCAGCATACGGCCGACGCCGCAGATCAACCGGCGGGCTGGATTGGCTCATTCACCGATGTGCACTCTCTGAAGGTGTCTGAACAAACAGTCTCTTCCCGGCGCGAACGGATTGAAGCGCTCTATGATTCGGCGCCGGTGTCGTTGCTAGTGGTTGACTGGCGTCAGCTTCCGGTTCAATTGAGGCGGCTCGAGCAGCAAGGGGTTAAAGACCTGGCCACCCATCTGGCCCGCCATCCCGCAGCAGCCCGGCAGTTGCGAAGCGCGGTCGAGCTGACCGACTGCAACGAATGGGCGGTTGCCATGTTTGGTTTTCAGTCCAAACAGCAAGTGATCGAAAACCTCGTGTCACCGCAGCAGGGCAGCGCACTCGATGATGTCCTGAGCTGTGCGATAGCCTCTTATGCGGCGGGCGATTCAAGTTACAGAACCGAGATTGCCTTGAGCAAACTCGGCGGTAGTTCCGTGCATTGTCTGCTGACCTTCCGGTTTCCGATGCAGCCGTCCGACCAAGGCCTTGCGCTGGTCTCGTTGATCGACATCGATGAGCGCAAACAGGTCGAAGACAAGCTCAAGGCAAGCGAGTTGCGCCAGCGCACCCTGATTGAAGCCATTACCGATAGCGGGCTTGATCTGCGCGTTGTCGATAACAACGGCGAAGTTCGCTATACCAACCGGCGCATCATTGGCAAGAACGGGACGGCCGAACCGGTAATGCCGGCCAGTGACGTCATCGACATTGGCGACTCGGACGACTTGCGCCGGGTTGCACTGGAAGGGCGCGCCGTGCGGGGGCGGGTCGATTCGCTGGACGGACGCTCCTATGACGTTGTGGCAGTACCGTACCGGGATGTCGATGGCAGCGTCTGCCGGCTGGAGCTTATGCGTGATGACTCCGCAATGCGCCTGGCCGCCGAGCAACAACGCATTGCGGCCACCACGTTTGAATCCCAGGATGCCATGATCGTGATGGATTCGCGTGGCCATATCCTGCGCGCAAATCGTGCGTTCACCCAGTTGTTTGGGTTTGAGCCTGACGCAATCGTTGGCAGTGATCTTGATTTCCTCTATGCCAATGTTCATGATGAAACCTGGCAGCAAGAGATGCGTCAGGCGTTACGCCTTACCGGGCACTGGAGTGGCGAGGTGTCTTGTGTTCGCCAGTCCGGAGACGAGTTCCCCTGTTGGCACCGGATTACCTCGGTGTCAGATGACCGGGGTCAGGTGACGCATTTTGTCGGCGCCTATGCCGATATCAGCGACCGCAAAGAGAGCGAAGAACGCATTCGCAAGCTGGCGTTCTTTGACCCGCTGACCAATCTACCCAACCGGCGGCTGCTGCTGGACCGCCTTGGCCATCGCCTGGCCGCCAGCAAGCGGCATGAGTCTTACGGGGCGCTGCTCTTCCTTGACCTCGATCACTTCAAGCGGCTGAACGATAATTTCGGCCACGATGTCGGGGACAAACTGCTGGTTGAGGTGGCCCAGCGGTTACGGCGTTGTTCGCGCGGCGTCGATACGATTGCCCGATTTGGCGGCGATGAATTTCTGGTGATCGTTGACGACCTGAGCCAGGACAGCCGTCAGGCGGCGGCCCAGGCGGAAAGCGTCGCCGATAAAATTCGAACCGAACTGGGCCGTCCGTATGACTTTATCGGGAGCGAACACGAGTTCGGTGTGAGCATCGGTATCTGTATGTTCTTTGGCGATGAAACCTCGGTCGATACCTTGCTCAAGCAGGCCGACATGGCGTTGTATCAAGCCAAGGAAGCCGGCCGTAATTCCATACGCTTTTACAACCCGGTGTTGCAAGCGCAGATTGATGCCCGCGCCGAACTGGACTTTCTGCTGCGCCATGCCATTGGCCGCGGCGAGTTATTACTGTTCTATCAGCCGCAGCTCAGCCGGGGCGGTCACTTAATGGGCGCTGAAGCCTTGTTGCGCTGGCGGCACCCGGAACGCGGGCTTGTTCTGCCCGGGACGTTTATTGCCCATGCTGAAGACACCGGACTCATCCTGCCGATTGGCCGCTGGGTGCTGGAAACCGCCTGTCAGCAACTGGCCTCGTGGGCAAGGTTTGAATCGACCCGGCATTTAAAACTCTCGGTCAATATCAGTCCGCGCCAGTTCCGCCAGGAGAACTTTGTTGAACAGATCCGCATGATTCTCGCCGAGACTCGCGCTGATCCCAACCTGCTGAACCTGGAGCTGACCGAAAGCGTTTTGATCGACAACATCGAAGACGCCATCAAACGTATGCGGGCACTAAAAGACATGGGTGTCGGTTTTTCCATTGATGACTTCGGTACGGGTTATTCATCGCTGTCTTACCTGAAGCGTCTACCAGTCGATCAACTCAAGATTGACAAGAGTTTCGTGCGCGATATTGCCAATGACCCCGATGATGCCGCCATCGTGAAAGCGATCATCGGTATGGGCCGCAGTCTGGACCTGATGGTTTTTGCCGAAGGAGTCGAGACTGGCGCACAGTATGACTTCCTTGAGCGCAACGGTTGCGACGCGTTTCAAGGCTTTTTGTTTGGCAGGCCGGTTGCAGGCACCAATGAGCTGCTGTCAACTGTGGCGCTGGCCTGAATTGCTGCACCGTAGTCTGTGCCTGTGCCTGGCACTGAATGCCGGTGCAGTCCTGGCCGCGCAGTCAGGCACCACGCCGGTAGCCGAACCTGCAGTGCAGGGCGAGGCACCCAGCCAACCGACTAGACTGGGTCGGGCTTATGGGGTGCGGGTCAAACCCCTGTGGGAGTTTGGCATTGGTGGCGTCGGACTGTCGCAGCTCGCCTATCCGGGCTCGGGCGTCAGAGTCGAACGCTTCCTGGCCGTGCCGTATTTCATCTATCGCGGGCCCATCATCCGGGTCGATGACGGCGATCTGGCGTTGCGCGCCATACGCTCGGAGCGCGTTGAGCTGGATCTCGGACTGGCGGCGGCGTTTGGCAGCAAGAGTTCTGAAGTGCCGGTGCGAGAAGGCATGCCGAGTCTGGGTACCTTGCTTGAGATTGGCCCCCGGCTTAGCTACCGTTTCGGTTTGATTTTGCCCGGACGATCCAACAAAGAGCATCCGCTCACGCTTGAGTTACCGTTGCGTGGCGTGTTCGATGCCAGCGACTCGTTCGGGTTTCGAGGCTGGACCTTCGAGCCCAAGCTGCAATGGCGCCGTAAACTGCCGGCGCGGTTTGATCTGCGGATCAGTACGGGTCTGTTGTTCGGAACCCGTAAAATCAATAACTACTTCTACGGTGTAGCGCCACAGTTTGCTACGGAAAGTCGCGCAGCCTACGAGGCTAACAGTGGTTTGATTGCGGCGCGCCTGGGGATATTTCTGGGCCGTCGAATCAGTCGCAATTGGCGCCTGGTTGGGTTTGCGCGCCTTGACCATGTTGGCGGCGCGACTAACCGAAGCAGTCCTTTGGTTGAACGACAGACCGGTTGGACTGCCGGGCTCGGGTTTAGCTGGAAAATGTTTGAATCGAAACAGCCGGCGTCGCGCTAGTTCACGAGTCGGTGGGGCGCATTCTTGCGCCGCCGGTTAACGATACAACTGCTTCCTGGCAGGTCGCCGCCAGCGAAAGCGTTTCATCACTCTTGTTCTTGTTGTGCGCCTTCAGCATCTCATTGTGGCGTCGTTGCAGGCGGATATACTCGCTCAGGTAATCGCGCCGCGCGCGAGCCAGCCGGAACTTGTGCTTGCGAGCCATCTGCCAGTCAGCCAGGTGAGCTCGGTGATCATCAATGGCTTCCATCGCGTTGGCAGTCAATGCCAGGTCGCTGCGGTTCTGAGACCATTCAAAAACGCGGTTCATGTAGGAGGCAAAGTCGGCGCGGGCCTGGCTCTGCTGATTGCGTCGATTCATAATGCGGCTGAACAAGACAACCGCGAGCAACAGAATCACAATGCCAATCGCACCGGCGCTAACAAATGTTGTAAGGCTTTCATTCACCAGGCGAAGTTCCTGTTCAAGCGTTAAGCTGCGACGCCTTGTTGCCAGAGCATCGATCTACTGGCCAATTGTTAAGGCTTTCGAGCTCCGGTCTGCCTTTTTTCGGGTAGGCGGTTCGAGCTTGCCGATGGACGGCTGATTATCTTCAGCCCGCTTGGCTAATCAGGCGTTCCAGCCGCCGTAGCGCTCATTGATCGTGGCCAGAAGCCGGCGAATATCGAGTTCGATCCGGCGCATGGGATCGGTCTTGGCGATCACCTGATTGGCGGTTTTCAGGCCTGCTTTTTTTAGCAAGGTCACGCGATCTGCGCTGAGTTTCAGGTATTGCGCGACCTGCTTGTCGTTGGTGAGCGCCCGGCGGTGGTTATCGATAAAGCGCCCGTCCAGTGGCTGGCGTTGATCGGGCAAAAACAAAAGTTGCTGTCCGCTTGTGCCGGGGCGGCGAATATAAAAACGCTCACCGTCCGGGTCTTGCCAGGCCGCGATGAACTCCGCCTCAAAATAGACCTTGGGGCGCTCCCAGATTGCCCAGCCACCGATGACCTGGCCACCGTATTGTTCGCGTAGCCGGGTGGCCGCGTCAATTGAAGATTGTTCTGGTGGACTATCGTGCGCTGCGGGGTGAAGATATTGCAGCGACATCAGGTGCTGGTTAGAGATGATTTCTCGGGCGAACCTTTCCACGTAAGGCAGGATTTTGGCGGGCGCATGCATCGCCTGATTCTAAAACGCCTGGCGTCGCCACGCTTGTACACTGCCGAGATCGTTTTTACCCGGAGCTTTTCATGTGCCAATCCAACCAGAACAGACCTGCACCCGAGCCGGCCATGGCTGCCCGGCCAACAGTCCTGATCGACAATGATCGCACCCGGGTGACCGAATGGCGGTTTGCCGGCAAGGGGGTCAGGACCGGCTGGCACCGGCATGAATACGACTATGTCGTCGTGCCCTTGTTTGATGGGGTTCTGGAGATAGACCTTGGCAACGGTGAGACGGTGGTGGCCGAGCTGTCCAACGGTGTGCCTTACTACCGGGAGTTGGGCGTGGAGCACGATGTGATCAACGGCAATGACTTTGAGTGCGCGTTTGTCGAAGTTGAGTTGCTGGAGCCACCGGCGCGGCAGGCTTAGGCGAGGGCGTAAGCCTGTGATTAATAGACGAAAAAAAGGGTCTGAAACAAGTTTCAGACCCTTTTTAGGTATTACTGGCGCGGCTGGCAAGATTCGAACTCACGACCCCCTGGTTCGTAGCCAGGTACTCTATCCAACTGAGCTACAGCCGCCCGAGGGAGCAGAGTATAGCGCACTCTGGAGGGCTGGTTTTGGCTCCGTCGAAATGCTGTCTCATCAAGTGCACAGCCGGGAATTTCCGGTCGGATCTCGAAACGAAGAATGTTCATAATACGAAATATTGTTTTTTAATTTGAAATATTTCTTGCATTAAGCCGTCAGCTGTTCTTACAATTGTCGTCAAGATAAAACGAGGAGATAGTCGATGTCTGCCGTACCCAATTCACTGCCCGCTGCAAACGATCCGGGAGATGTAGACCCGGCAGAGACCAATGAGTGGCTTGATGCCCTCGAAGCGGTCATTGATCGGGAGGGCCCCGAGCGGGCCCATTACCTGCTGACCGAAATGATCGACCAGGCTCGTCGCTCTGGCGCATACATCCCGTTCTCGGCAAACACCGCGTACGTCAACACCATCCCCACGCATCTTGAGGCGCGCAGCCCCGGCAACGCCGAGTTCGAAGAGCGGATTCGCTCTTATGTGCGCTGGAACGCGATGGCAATGGTTACGCGGGCCAACAAACACAACCCGCCCGATGGCGGTGATCTTGGCGGGCATATTGCCTCGTTCGCGTCGCTGGCTTCCATGATTGGCGCCGGCATGAATCACTTCTGGCATGCACCGCACGAAGGGCATGGCGGCGATCTGGTTTATTTTCAGGGGCATACCGCGCCGGGCATTTATGGCCGCGCCTTCCTGGAGGGCCGGTTGTCGGAGGAGCAACTCAACAACTTCCGTCAGGAGGTGGATGGCAAAGGACTGTCTTCCTACCCGCATCCCAAGTTGATGCCGGAGTTCTGGCAGTTTCCGACTGTCTCAATGGGTCTCGGCCCGTTGATGGGTATCTATCAGGCGCGCTTTCTGAAGTACTTGCATGCCCGCGGGATTGCCGACACCAGTAACCGTAAAGTCTGGGTGTTCTGTGGCGACGGCGAAATGGACGAACCCGAGTCACTCGGCGCCATCAGTCTGGCCTCACGCGAAAAACTCGACAACCTGATCTTCGTGGTCAACTGCAACTTGCAGCGCCTTGACGGGCCGGTGCGCGGCAACGGCAAAATCATTCAGGAGCTTGAGGGTGATTTCCGCGGCTCCGGCTGGAACGTGATCAAACTGATCTGGGGCTCATACTGGGACCCGCTCCTGGCCCGCGACAAAGACGGCTTGCTGCGTCGCCTGATGGAAGAAACCGTTGACGGTGAATACCAGGCATTCAAGGCAAACGATGGCGGGTATGTCCGCCGCAAATTCTTTGGCAAATACCCCGAGCTGCTCGAGATGGTCTCGCGCATGACCGACGAAGACATCTGGCGGCTTAACCGTGGCGGTCACGACCCGCATAAAGTCTTTGCCGCGTTTGATGCCGCCACCAAACACGAAGGTCAGCCAACCGTCGTGCTGGCCAAGACAGTCAAAGGCTATGGCATGGGCGCAGCCGGTCAGGCCAAGAACCCGACCCATCAGCTCAAGAAGCTCGACGCCGAGTCCATTCGGGAGTTCCGCGACCGCTTCAATATTCCGGTACCCGACGACCAGCTTGAGAAAGTGCCGTTGTTCAAACCGGCTGAAGACACGCCAGAGATGCAATACATGCATGAGCGGCGCAAAGCCCTGGGCGGTTATCTGCCGCAACGGCGCACCCAGGCAGACGAGTCGTTCAAAGCGCCACCACTCACCGCGTTTAAAGCGGTGTTAGAGCCAACGGCTGAAGGCCGGGAAATCTCCACTACCCAGGCGTTTGTCCGGGTGCTGACCGCGCTCACACGCGACAAGGAACTCGGTCCGAGAGTCGTGCCGATTGTGCCAGATGAAGCCCGTACGTTTGGCATGGAAGGCATGTTCCGCCAGTTGGGGATTTACTCGCCGGAAGGGCAGAAGTACGAGCCGGTCGATCGCGATCAAGTCATGTATTACCGCGAAGATGCCAAGGGGCAGATTCTCGAAGAAGGCATCAACGAAGCTGGCGCGTTCAGCTCATGGATTGCGGCGGCGACCTCCTATTCGACCAATAATCGAATCATGATCCCGTTCTATATCTACTACTCGATGTTTGGTTTTCAGCGCATTGGCGATCTCGCCTGGGCGGCTGGCGACATGCAGGCCCGTGGCTTTCTGCTGGGCGGCACAGCCGGGCGTACCACGCTGAACGGCGAGGGCTTGCAACACGAAGACGGGCACAGCCATATCTTGTCCTCGACCATTCCGAATTGCGTGTCCTACGACCCCACTTTCGGCCATGAAGTGGCGGTAATTATTCGCCACGGCCTGAAGCGCATGGTCGAAGACCAGGAAAACGTCTACTTCTACCTGACGTTAATGAACGAAAACTACCCGCAGCCGGGTCTGGTCGAAGGGCAGGAAGAAGGCATTATTCGCGGCATGTATCAGTTGCGCCAGGCGTCCGAGAAAGACACGAGCAAGCCGCGTGCCCAATTGCTGGGTTCGGGCACCATCTTGCGCGAAGTCCAGGCGGCGGCCGAATTGCTGGAGCAGGACTGGGGCGTCGCCGCAGATGTATGGAGCGTGACCAGCTTTACCGAGTTGCGCCGTGACGGCCTGGACGTTGAGCGGGAAAACCTGCTCAACCCGTCAGACAACCCGGCCAAGGCTTATGTGACCAAGGCGCTGGAAGACACCACCGGCCCGATCGTTGCCGCTACCGACTACATGAAGCTGTTTGCTGATCAGATCCGCCCGTTTGTTCCCTTGGGGCGGCAATACAAGGTGTTGGGCACCGACGGCTTTGGCCGCTCGGACTTTCGCGCCAAGTTGCGAGAGCATTTTGAAGTGGACCGGCATTTTGTGGTCCTGGCGACTCTGCGGGCGCTGGCCGATCAAGGCGAAGTGCCGGCAGACAAAGTGGCGCAGGCCATCAAAAAGTACAACATAGACACGGACAAAGCTAATCCGGCTTACGCCTGATTCAAATTGTCTGAAACCAAACTGAGTCGTGCGGTCTTGAGGGATGATCAAGGCCGCACGGCTCCGGCAAGGAAAACTCCATGAGCGTCATTGAAGTCAAGGTGCCTGATATTGGCGATTTCGACGAAGTCGAAGTCATTGAAGTGCTGGTCAATGTGGGCGATACCGTCAGCGTCGAGCAAAGCCTGATCACCGTTGAGAGCGACAAAGCCTCAATGGAAATTCCCTCCAGTCAGGCCGGCGTGGTTGAATCGGTCACCGTGCAGGTGGGCGACAAAGTAGCTGAAGGCTCGGTCGTCGTGAAACTGACTGCAGCTAATGCAGCAGAGTCAGCGCCGGCACCGGCACCGGCTGCGGCAGCGGCTGCACCGGAACCCGCCGCGGCGCCCGGGCCGGCACCGGCTGCGCCAGCGGGCGGTTCGGTCACCGTTGCGGTGCCAGACATAGGCGACTTCGACGGGGTCGAAGTCATCGAAGTCATGGTGTCGGTTGGTGACACGGTGGCTGTCGAACAAAGCCTGATCACCGTCGAGAGCGATAAAGCCTCCATGGAAATTCCGTCGTCCGCTGCCGGGGTTGTGGAAGAGCTGCTGGTCAAGGTTGGCGATACCGTCGCCAAAGACTCACCTGTTGTCCGGCTTGCCGGCGGAGCAGGGCAGGCAGCCGCGCCGGCAAGCGTGGCGCCGGCTGCGCAAACCCCGCCCGCACCAGTGCCGGCCGCTTCGGCGCCCGCCGCACCCACCGCGCCCGCAGCAGCATTGCCAGCCTCTGACCCGGTCGGTCGTTCTCATCCGGTGCCGCATGATCCCACCGATGTGGCGCGCATCGTTAAACCCCATGCGTCGCCTTCGGTACGCGGATTCGCCCGCGAGCTGGGGGTTGACCTGCATGTGGTGCAGGGCTCTGGTCCCAAGCAACGCATCTTGCGCGATGACATCACCGCGTTCGTCAAAGGCGTGATGAAAACTGGCGGACAGCCATCTGCGGCCAGTGCCAGCACCGATGGTGCCGGGCTCGGCCTGATCCCCTGGCCCAAAGTAGACTTCGAGAAATTTGGCGCGGTAGAGCGCAAGAAACTTGCCCGCATCAAGAAGCTCTCCGCCGCGAACCTGCATCGCAACTGGGTCATGATCCCGCACGTCACCAACCACGACGATGCCGACATCACCGAGCTGGAGGCCTTCCGCAAACTGCTCAACAAAGAGAACGAAAAAGCCGGCATTAAAGTCACCATGCTGGCGTTTCTCGTCAAAGCCTGTGTTGCCGCGCTCAAGAAATTCCCTGAATTCAACGCCTCCCTGGATGGCGAAGAAGTCGTTTACAAGCAGTACTTCAACATCGGGGTTGCCGCGGACACCCCGAATGGCCTGGTCGTGCCCGTCATCAAAAACGCCGATCAAAAAGGCGTGATTGAAATCGCCCAGGAAATGGGCGAGCTGGCCAGGAAAGCCCGCGACGGCAAGATCTCACCCGCTGACATGCAAGGCGGCACATTCTCTATCTCCAGCCTGGGTGGGATTGGCGGCGTCTACTTCACGCCAATCATCAACGCGCCTGAAGTGGCCATCCTGGGCGTTTGCCGGGCTGACACCAAACCCGTCTGGAATGGCAAAGAGTTTGAGCCGCGCCTGACGCTGCCACTGTCCCTGTCATGGGATCACCGCGTGATCGACGGGGCTGCTGCCGCCCGCTTTAACGCCTACCTCGGCCAGATACTTGCCGACTTTAGACGAACCATGCTCTGAACCCGCTGGCGACTAAAACCGAACAGGATAATCAATGAGTAACCCCGTTGAAATCAAAGTGCCGGACATCGGCGACTTTGACGAAGTCGAAGTCATCGAAATACTCGTCAACGTCGGCGATGACATTCAGGCAGAACAAAGCCTGATCACCGTCGAGAGCGACAAGGCCTCGATGGAAATCCCCGCGCCCAGTGCAGGTAAAGTCAGCGCCATACTGGTCGCCGTTGGCGACAAGGTTGCTGAAGGCTCGCCGATCTTGACGGTTGAGGCCGCCGAGGGTGCCGGTGCACCGGCACCCTCGGCGGCTGGGCCAGTCGCCGCGTCGCCCGCGTCCGTAGCGTCCTCACCCGGTCAAGCGCCAGCCGCCGCCACGCCGGCGGCACAGGCCACGCCGGCGCCTCAAGCCGCAAAACTGGATTCCTCTGTTAAAGCCGATATCGAATGCGACATGCTGGTGTTAGGCGCCGGCCCCGGTGGATACTCAGCTGCGTTTCGCAGTGCCGACCTTGGCATGAACACCGTCTTAATAGAGCGTTACGCCACCCTGGGCGGTGTTTGCCTGAACGTTGGCTGCATCCCGTCAAAAGCACTCTTGCACCTGGCGGCTGTGATCGACGAAGCCCGTACCTTTGCCGAGCACGGCGTTGAGTTTGGCGAACCCAAAATCGACCTCGACAAAGTGCGCGAGCACAAAGACAAAGTTGTTGGCAAACTCACCGGCGGCCTGGCGGGCATGGCCAAAGCACGCAAAGTCACGACCGTGCGCGGCGTTGGCACTTTCCTGGACCCCCACCATGTAGAGGTCGAACTCACCGACGGAGCAGGGCAGGACACCACCGGTAATAAGAAAATCATCCGGTTCAAGCAAGCCATCATTGCCGCAGGCTCGCAGCCCGTCAAACTGCCATTCCTGCCCGACGACGAACGCATCGTTGATTCCACCGGCGCGTTACAGCTCAAGAGCAAACCCAAACGCATGCTGGTGATCGGCGGCGGCATCATCGGGCTTGAAATGGGCACCGTGTACTCAACCCTGGGCGCGCGCCTGGATGTGGTTGAAATGCTTGATGTCTTGATGCCCGGCGCCGACCGAGACCTCGTTAAAGTCTGGCAAAAGCACAATGCCCCACGCTTTGACAAGCTGATGCTCAAAACCAAAACCGTCAAAGCAGAAGCCCAGACAGATGGCATTAAAGTCTGGTTTGAAGGCGAGAACGCCCCGGCCGAGCCGCAGGTCTACGACCTGGTGCTGTCAGCCGTCGGCCGAGCGCCCAATGGCAACAAAATCGCCGCAGACAAAGCCGGCGTAGCCGTTGGCGAACGCGGCTTCATCCCGGTAGACAACCAGATGCGCACCAACCAGCCGCACATCTTCGCCATTGGCGACATCGTTGGCCAACCCATGCTTGCCCACAAAGCAGTGCACGAGGCCCATGTTGCCGCCGAAGCCGCCCACGGCATGAAGCGCTTCTTCGACGCCAAAGTCATTCCCTCAGTAGCCTATACCGACCCCGAAATCGCCTGGGTCGGCATGACCGAAGAACAAGCCAAGGCCAACGGCCACAAGGTTGGTAAATCAGTCTTTCCGTGGGCGGCATCAGGCCGGGCCATCGCCAATGGTCGCGATGAAGGCTTCACCAAACTCATCTTTGATGAAGAAACCCACCGCATCGTCGGCGGTGCCATCGTCGGCACCCATGCCGGCGACATGATCGGTGAGCTGTGTCTGGCCATCGAAATGGGCGCAGACCCGGCCGACATTGCCCGCACCATCCACGCCCACCCAACCCTGGGTGAATCCATCGGCATGGCTGCCGAGGTCTTTGAAGGCGTCTGTACTGACGTGCCTCCGCCCCGTAAAAGGAAGTAGGCCCGGTCAGCGGCCGTAGCTCAGTGCTCGGCGGGGCCAACCCTGCTGGCCTGCGGCCTGGGCCCAACATCCGAGGTGTAAACCGGTTTGCACAGTCCCGGTGCCGCCGCCAGAGCCGCCCCTGGCAAAGTATCCACCGGGCTGACAACACCGCCACCGCCAACATTAAGCACATGGGTATAAATCATTGTGGTGGCAACGTCTTTATGTCCGAGCAGGCTTTGGACTGTTCTGATGTCATACCCAGAGCGAAGCAAGTCCGTCGCAAACGAATGCCGCAAGGTATGCGGCGTAGCGTGCTTCAGTAACTCAGCAGATAGAACAGCCCGCTTAAACGCCCGCTGAAACGTCTGATCGTAAAGATGGTGACGCCGCAATACGCCAGTGCGAGGGTCATGCGACAGCCGCCGCTGTGGGAACAGCCAAAACCAGGGCCATGAGCAGCCCGCGCGTGGGTACTTGCGCTCCAGCGCGTCTGGCAAACAGACGCCGGCCACCTGCTGAACCCGGTCATTCGCCCACAGCTTGCGGGCCGCAGCCAATTGATTCAGCAAAGGCTCCATCAGTCGGGAGGGCAGTATCAGCGCGCGGTCCTTACGCCCCTTGCCTTGCCGAACAATAATCGTGCGGTGATCAAAGTCCAGGTCCTTGACGCGTAGTTGCAAAGCCTCGTTGATCCGCATGCCCGTGCCGTAAAGCAACCGGGTAAGCAACTCATGCTCGCCACCCAGATGAAGCAACAGTTGCTGAATTTCCTCTCGGTTTAAGACAACAGGCAAACGCCGTACCGATTGTGGCCTACCGATCTCACCCAACCAGGGCAGATCCCTGCCAAGCACCTTGCCAAACAAAAACAAAACAGCCGACAATGCCTGACGATGAGTAGAAATAGATACCCGCCGTTCAGTCGCCAGAAACGACAAAAAAGATTCAACCTCCGCCTTACCCATGTTTTTAGGATGCTTCATCCGATGAAAGCGCACAAATTCGCGAGCCCAATACACATATGCCTGCTCGGTGCGATAGCTGTAGTGCAGATATCGAACGCGCTCGCGCACACAACCGAATAGTGTCTTGGACGAGAGAGGGGGAAGACTTTGAGTAGCCATGAGTTTGCCTGGACAGATACTGTATGAATAATCAGTATACAAATCGCACCGCGATTGCCTATAGGCTTGATGGACTAGGCCAGTTTTTTATGCGGCGCCAGGCGGTTTTATTCGTCGTTGCTTGCTGTCTAAAACATAGTTAGATGCCAGAAGATATTCTAAAAATTGCAGCGTTACTGTCTCCTTTCGTCTCGGCGGGTATCGCCGGTTGGATCGCATATCGCGCGGGGTCGAAGCGGGCCAAATCTGACGCGTTTCTTGAACGCCGGCTGGTCGCGCTGGAAAAAATTCATTTAGCCTTGGTACATTTGCAAACTTACGCGGACAGCCGAATCAACGAGTTGGAGGGAAATGAATATGCCCCCCATCCGGAGGAGGGAAAGAACATCAATCACTATTGCTTTCCCCTTTGGACGGTAAGAGATCATGAAGATCTATTTCTGACCAATTCTGAACGGACTAAGCTTAACGAGCTAGACAGTGAACTCCATATGTGTCGGACTATGGAACGTCTCACAGTACTTTCGCCAAAAGACGATCTGGATGAAGACGAATCCATGGGGCCTGACAAGGAAGTCTATAAGAAGATTTGTAGTGGAAGTGGTACAGCGCTGGAAACTTTGTATTCAGAAATGCGAAAAGCATATGGCATCTAACATTGCGTTGCAGCCTGACATCTGCCTACCCGTCCGAACCCGGCTACGCCAGAACCGAACGCGTTGGCAAATGCAGCTGAACTAGGCGTTATGCAATCAATGAAAAGTCATAGGATTTTGCTCACGTCCATCGCTGGAGCAGCCCTGTCCGCGAGCATGCTAGTCGTTAGTTCGTGCGCCGACACCGAGTCGAGCGGTCAAATCAACTGCACGGCTGAGGGGCGAGCTTCGATGGTAGTCAGTGTCGCCGATATGAATGGAGTGAAACTTACCGACTTCGCTCTAGCCTACACCCTTAATGGCGAAGCGAAGACTGAGTTTTGTCTGGGATATTACTGCGGCCCTCACCCGATTGAAGTAACTGGCGAGTTTACTGTGACGGCCTCGCTTGAAGGCTATAGATCTGAAACAGTCGCGGTTACGGTGGGGAGAGATGTTTGCCATGTCATTACGGAACAAGTTTCAATTGTCCTTAGGCCATCCAGTTAGACTAATGAGGCAGGTATTGCATAACACTACGATGAACTCGACATTTTCTAGCGGCGCAGAACCTGGGCTTCTCCCAGAACCATGCGCCGCTAGAAAATGCGAGTTAACTAGGCGTTAAACATCAAAGTAGAGACTCCCTGCAGCAGGAGTCCCGGATCAACAACCAAGGAATAGTCAATGCCTTTCAACAAGATACACGTGCCTGATCAACTCTCTGTGGAAGTGTGTCATGCGATTAATGACGCATTGCACGGTAGTTTGGTGGAAACGTGTGCAGTCAACCCTGATGACTTCTTTTGTCTTATTTGTCGGTACCAAGCAAACGATATGATATTTCATCCAACGTACATGGGAAAACGAGATCCCAATTCCACTATTGTCATAGAGATAGCTTTGTTAGATGGGCGGAGTGATGAACAGAAAGAAGCGCTTTTCTCAGATGTTCGCCACCGATTGTCGAACATTGATTTGAATCCCGACAATTCGATAATCTACCTAGTAGAAAACAATCCAATCGATTGGTCTTTCAGTGCCGCTGGATCTGTCAAATCAGTCTTGAATCTATGAGCAATGAAATTAGCTACTTCTGCGTCAAATTGCCTCTCTTTATTGGATTCACCTTTTTGGAAGAATGACGAGTGGTACGACGAGTTCGAATACGAAATGCTGAAATTGAGGATGGTGATGTTTAACTAGGCGTTGGGCATCACAAGCAGCCGATTGACTGAACTACGGCAATGCCGTAATATCTCTTGAATTCGTACCGTCTCCGAAACTGCCATCTTCCAGCGGTACGCTGACGATATTTGGAGTGACGAAGAGCGCCTGGAATTTATTTCGTGGCTTGCGCTGAACCCGAACGCCGGTGATGTGATTCCAGGCTCAGGAGGGTGCCGCAAAGTACGGTGGTCCCGCCCAGGGCAAGGTAAGCGCGGTGGAGCCAGGGTTGTCTATTTCAATCCAACCGAACAGACAATCTGGCTTCTGATTGTTTACACCAAAGCCAAGTTCGACAATCTGCCGACGTCGTTCCTGGTGCAAATGAGAAAGGCGGTTGAAGATGCCCTCTGAAATTGAAAAGTTCCAGAATGATCTGCTTGAGTCTATTCGCCAGATGAAGCGAGGCAAGGCTGCGCGTGTCACTAAGGTTCCGGTACCGGCGGCGGCTGAGGCGCGCTCTCGAATGGGGTTGTCGCAAGAAGACTTTGCTCGTTTGCTTGGCGTTTCTGCGCGAACGCTGCAGGACTGGGAGCAGGGACGCCGCGAACCGACCGGGGCGGCTCGTACTTTGCTGCGCGTAGCTGTCAGTCACCCTGAAGTTCTGCTCTCATTGGCCGAGTGAGGCCCAACAATTCGCTGGAGCCGACGCTTGCCAAGCCGACCGAACCTCTGCCTTGCCGAGAACCGATCGTCTTGGCAAGCGCGGCTCAGCTGAGTCGTTAAGCATCGTGAACAAGTTTGCGGGAATTGAGCAAGAAGTAATTCGGCTTCTAATTGCGCCAGTGTTCGGAGAGGACGAAGCAAAGCGAATCATTCGGGATTCGTCGCCAAAGTCCATCCGATTCACTGGTGTTGGCTACTTTCTGACCCTTATCCATAAGGACCTCCCTCAGGAACGCCGGGTTTGCCACACGCCCAATCTTGTTGGTACTAGTGGCGAATTGATGGTAGGTTTTGTCGCGTTTCTCGAGAAAGGGGAGCTTTGTCTTGAATGTTTTTCCTACGGAGATGCCGGCTTCAAAGAATCTGACCGCGGGCGAAAGTTTGTGTTGCGAGATGCTTGATATCGCGTTGAACCCGACATTTGCTAGCGGGGCAGAACCTGGCTACGCCAGAACCTACCCCGCTAGCAAATGCGAGTTAAGTAGGCGTTATGCCAAGTTGTTGCACGGTGCGCAACATGCTACACTAGAAGAGTGATCAAATCGATACGCCACAAGGGATTACGCAAATTCCATGAGACCGGCAGTGCTTCTGGCGTGCAGACAAACCATGTGCGCAGACTCCGGTTACAGCTCGCTGGCCTGGAGTCGGCTCAGACTATTGATGGCATGGATATCCCGGGCTTTCGTTTGCACCCGTTGAAAGATCGATTGAAGGGGCGATGGTCCATCTTCGTCAACGGGAACTGGCGACTAACCTTTGAGTTTGATGAGGGCAACGTTTACGTCCTCGACTACGAGGACTACCACTGATGGCAATGCACAATCCTCCGCATCCTGGTGAATTCATATCCGGAATCTATCTTGAACCCAACGGTCTGAGTGGGCGAGAACTTGCCGAGAATCTTGGTGTTGCTGCATCGACGCTGAGTCGCGTTCTTAACGGCAGCGGCAGGGTGACACCTGAGATGGCACTTCGTCTGTCGAAGGCATTGGGGCGGTCCGCTGAAAGCTGGCTTGCGATGCAAGACGCCTATGATCTTTGGCAGGCGAGGAAGCAGGTCGATCTTCGTCGAATTGCCAAGCTCAAGTTCTCGGCGGGGGCCTGAAAACAGGTCGTTCCAAAGGACACTTGAACCGTCCGCGCGCCCGCTACCGCGCTCGCGCGGCCACCTCAAGTGCCCCTGAACTTCGACGTTAGACAATAACCGATGTCACTTCGTACAGAACGGCGGAGAGCGTCGCAGGATAGAAAGGGAACTTCGTGGGGGTTAAACATAACTCCAAAGACCAGATTGGGAACTGTCGCCTTATTGACCTGCTTCCTCGGAGGTGCGGGTTACTTTTCGCTAAGGTGCGATATCCACTGCGAGGCAGCGAAGAGCCTAGTTATTTTGAACGAACGAATTGTCAGCCGGGTTGGACCGAATCCATGGAATTTGCGGGTGTGGGAGCAACATCTTGGGGGTTTTAGAGGTGCCGAGAATTACCTCAATTCTCTAGAGGTGTATGTGTTAATTGGAAACAGGGCCACGACACGAGTCAAAGTGCATACTAAGAAGGGAAGAGATGGCGTCTATTCATACGGAGTATCGGCTGAGTAAATCAGAGGTGTCTAACTCAGCGTTGCAATGCACACCTGCTAGCGCGCTTGAACCTGTGCTTCGCGAAGGATCCACCTCGCTGGCAAATGCCAGTGAATTCAAACGTTCTACGTATCGTACCCAATGGAGCTGAAGCGGATTTCAGAAGTTGCCAAAGATCTGGAGGAATTGGCAAGCACCGCCCAGGCTGAGGGGCACGGAAACGTCATGGTTCTGGTCAGTGAGTTCCGTTCGAGCGTAAACCGGTTTGCTTTGCCGGGCGAGGCAATGTTTGGTGCTTACGTAAACGAAATGTTGGTCGGCGTAGGCGGTTTGAATATCGATCCCTATTACGCAAACGCGAAAATTGGTCGGGTTCGACGTTTATACATTCACCATCGGTGGCGCCGCGAAGGTATTGGCGCTGAGATGATGAGACGTATCGAGGGCGAAGCGGCCCGTCAATTTTCGGTGCTTCAGCTATTCACGACTTCAGAATTGGCTGGTGCGTTCTATGAGAGTTTAGGGTACTTGCGCCAGACGCAATACAAGGTGAGTCATGCGAAGCATTTATCCGCATAACATATCGTTGCAGGAGACTTTAGACGCGCTGTGCGAACCCGCTCTTTGCGCGGAGCCGTACAGCGCGTCAACAGCAATTGAACTAGAACGTTATAGGGCCCCCAATGCGGGCTGAGACTTTGGTGATGTTCGATGTTGACGGCACCTTGGTAGAGTCGGTTAAGCATGACGGTGAACTCTATTCTTACGCTGTAAAAAGCGTTTTAGGAGTTTCTGTTCACGACGACTGGAGTCAGTACAGAAACGTCACTGATTCGGGCATTCTGCAAGAGTTGATACAAGATTTCGGTGATGCACACGAGGCCTCGCGCCTTACGACCGAGGTGAAGCAGGAATACTTGTCTCTTCTTCGAGATTCTCTCGAGCGAGACGAGAGAGTGTTGAGTCAGGTACCAGGTGCTGGTGCGCTATTGCAACGACTGAAGTTACGCGATGATTTGCGCGTAGCTATTGCGACGGGAGGATGGAGAGAATCTGCGGAGTTGAAACTAAGACATTCTGGAATCCCGTTTGAAGGTGTAGCCTTAGCGTCTGGCGACGATTCCCCAATTAGAACCGAAATAATGCTCATCGCCGAATCTCGCGCAATTGGAGAATATAGGTTTACCCGGAAGGTCTATTTTGGTGACGGGGAATGGGATCGCGAGGCCTGTGAACGTATCGGCTATGAATTTGTCGCAATCGGCACAAAGTTTGAGCACGAGAAACAGTTGAGGAATTTTGAACAAATGGAAGAAGTGTTTGAATGCGCTTCCCTATAACGGGGCGTTGGCACCAACATTTGCGTGTGGCGTCGAACCTGCGCTCTACGCAGAATCAACGTCATCCGCAAATGCGGCACAACTTATTCATTAGGCATCAACTCGTGCGAATGCAGTTAGCTGGAAAAGTCCTCGGTAGTTTTCTAATCACCGTTCTTGGATATATTTCGTTCCGTGTGGCTTGGGTGTATCTTGGCGCCGTTCTGCGAGACGAATCGGAAGGACCTGGCGATTGGGTTGTTTTTCTTCCGATGGGTATTGCGGGCGTAGTTGGCGTAGGGCTAGCCGCCTTATCGTTAGTGGCGATTTGGAGAGGCCACATTGGGTGGGCGTTCGGATTTTTCGTTGGCGGAGCGATAGCCTGTATTCCAGGCGTCGCATTGTTTATCGCAATTGCGCAGGCCTGAACGAAAACGTTGTCAACCCCGGATGGAAGGTTTGCGTTGAGCTGTCGGACACCGCTCTAGTCGTATCGATATTTGGAAGCAGCTCTGCGCTTCGGCTCCGCCGAGAGCCAGCGCTCATTGCAAATGCAGCACAACTTAGGCATTGTGAATCAGTCAAGCGCCTCCGGGGTTCGAGTAACGGGTGAGTCGATCGCGCACAGTACTTGCGCGAGAGCGTTTCGCCGATAGTTTGAGGGGAACAGAGATTTGAAATCGATGTCGAAGGCTCAGAGCGAACTGATAGAACGCCTGGTCGAATTGCACGGGGAGAAGGGGCTGTGCCCGACACGCAGTGATTGGGCCGAAATTCTCGCTTGTCCGGAAGACGAACCGCTGAACATCTTGAACCTGCTTCGGTTCTGGCCGGAAGTTCAAACGGGCACGGGCTTGCTGACTGGCATGGAAGCCTATGCAAACTACTCAGCGGGCGTCGGCCCGGCATTCTTGCGGGCGGGCGGGAAGTCGTTGTATTTCGGCAAGGTTAATCATATTTTTGGCACCGTTGAAGGCACGGACTGGCATGCGGCGATTTTGACGCGCTACCCAAGCCCCGCCGCACTCGCGAACTTCTGGCTTGATGACGAGTTTGCGGAGGCCCATGCACATCGAGCCAGCGGCGTGGAAAGTTCGCGCGTCTTGGTAATGAACGGTCTGCGTGCGGCTTGATGGCAGCTATGCGGGGCGCGGGCTTATGCGGCGGAACGGATTGTTATACGGCAGTTGGTTCTCGTCATTGGTATTTAAAACATAGTTACGCGCAGAGTGCAGCATTAATCTATTATTTGGGACGGTATTTGGACTGCACGCGGAATGGACACCAAGACCCAAGTCTCAGTAGTAAAAGATATCGAAGTTATCAAACCCCTGTTTGAGGAGTATGTGTGGGTTATGAAGAAATACTTCGCAGTGAGTGATGAAGGCGAATGGATAAAGAGAGGAATGGAATTCCTTGACTTGTATCGGTGTGAGCCGGATAGACGAATGTATGTTCTAACTACTGAATGTGGTGCTGCTGCGGGGTTCGCGTTGATCAACAAAAATTTTCGTGTGATCTCGCAAGGGCAGTCGATTGCTGAGTTCTACATAAAGCCCGATCTTCAAAAAGCGGGGCTTGGCAAGCTGCTGGCGACTTCAATATTTGATAGGCACTCAGGGATTTGGGAAGTATGTGTAACCGAAAAAAACGTAGCTGGTAATAGTTTCTGGCGCAGGGTAATTTCTAGCTATAGTGGCGACAAATATCAGGTGAATAGAATTGACAGTTACGATGGGCAGGTATACACATTTGGTACCGCGTAACAAAGCAATGCAACGAACATTTGATAATGGCGTTAGCTGTCAGTAAAACATTGGAGCCACCAGTGAGTGCAGAGCGAAAGGCTGGAATCATTACGTTGCTGAAAGGCATCGAGTCAGGTGATCCTGACTCGGTATTGGTTGTAAATCCAGAAAAGTACATCCAGCACAATCCGCAAACCCACGAAGGCCGTGATGGATTGGCTGCACTCTTCAAGCGTCTATCCGAAACATCGCCAAGCGTTAACATTGTTCGCATTTTTTCTGATGGTGATTTCGTATTTGGACACACTGAATACGACTTCAGCACTTCCAGAGTCGGCTTCGAAGTGTTTCGCTTCGAAGGCGGCCAGACCGTCGAGCATTGGGACAATATCCAAACAAGAAAGGGTCCAAATCTGTCAGGCCATTCTATGGTGGACGGGGTTAGCGAAGTTTCTGATTTGTCCAGGACGGAAGAAAATCGGGCTTTGGTCGTTGGGTTTGTGGACACCGTTCTGATTGCTCGCCAGCTCGAGAATCTGCCAGATTTCGTATCAGAACAGTACGTGGAACACAATCCGGGCCTTGCAGATGGACTGCGTTCGCTTCGAGATACTTTGGCCGCTCAGGATGGTGATGGAAGCCCAACAATTCATTACGAAAAGCGGCACCGAGTCCTGGCGGAGGGAAATTTCGTGCTTTCGGTATGTGAAGGGTTCCGGTGTGGCACACACACTTCGTTCTATGATCTGCATCGAATCGAAAATGGCATGATCGTCGAGCATTGGGATACCACCGAAACGGTGGCATCGCCGAACGAGTGGAAAAATGAGAATGGTAAGTTCTGAGCGCCTGACAGCGAACAAATCGCTGTTCTCAAACGTTGGGTAGGTTTGATGCCCGATCGACTGCCGCGAAGCACGGATGAGCAATACCAAACTGTAGATATTCCTAGATTGACGTATGGAGAAATCTTGTGGAGTTGAAAGTTGCGCTGCTGCCCTTCGCTTCATCGAACCTGGTATTGCTTAAGTCCTGGCTGGCACGTGGGCACGTTTCCCGTTGGTACCCCGAACCTGATGAGAACCTCCAATGGGCAGCTTCTCCTCCTTCAGGCGGCGACCACGCTCTTATCGCCGCCAACGAGATCATTGTTGGTTACCTGCGCTGGCAGGTGGTAGATCGGAAGACCCTGGATTCTGTTGGGCTGACCGAAATCCCATCCGGCGCGGTTGATATTGATATTCTTTTGGGCGAATACCAGCATGTGGGTCAAGGTGTGGGCCCGGCGGCGCTCGATGCTTTGGTCTTACGCCTCAGTGCGGATCCCGAACTCTCTGTTGCTGGTTTGACGAGTGCGGCGGACAATATTCATGCCCATTCAGCTTTCGAGAAGGCTGGTTTTCGGATGACGCTGTTGTACTCGCCACCTGGCTACGGCCCATGCCACCTGTTCCTTCGCCAACTGAGATGAATTACGGCGGCTGCCGGTCGTGTGGCAGCAACACGCGAGGCTATCACTTCGATTGATCTCGAATGCGTGACGGTGCCAGAAGGCAAGCGACTAGATTTCGGCCCGAGCCGGTACGCAGAACTATCAGCCGCTGAGTATGTAGCGGATTTTCTCATCCCAAACTTCTACTTTCATCTGGTGATTACCTACAATATTCTTCGGGGTAATGGGGTGCAGATAGGCAAGGCGAACTAGATGGCCCATTTGGCATTAACGCTTAGGGAGCAAGGTGTGCGTAACAACAAACTTAAGCGGGCGTTTGACATCGCTCCAGAGCCTGGCTGCGCCAGGACTTGCGTCGGTGTCGCCTGCAGCTTAGCCAGCCGTTGTCCTGCAAAGACCTCACTCGAACCATGAGATACGTTGTCATAGGTACCAGCGGTTCAGGAAAATCGAGCTTCGCGCAGAGTCTTGCGAAGTCGATAAGTGCCGAGTATGTCGAAACGAACGTTGTTTGGTCAGGAATTGTGGGCCGGAAACCGGGAGTCATTTCGTCTGGCGTTCCTTTCCAGGGAGAGTATTCTTGTCTGGTCAGTTTCTACGTATTCTAAGAATCGACGCAATTATGAAAATCTCCGTGACGGAGGTGAGTATCCGCATGTTCAGTGGGTCGAGTTCAAACAGCCGCGAGAAGCGCGTGAGTTTCTACAACAAAGCAGTGCTGTTGCCGGCTAACTCGGTATTGCAATGGACAATTGTGTGCGGATCAAGACCGCGCGCGCATTCAATTGCCGTTGAACCAATCAACATGCAAATTTGCCGAAATTAGATCAATGCCTACAGACATCTCTAAACTACGACGGGAACGGCATCCGATGCCTTCTTTTGTAAAGGCGGCATTAGAAGGTCAAGCGCTAATGCAAGATTATCTTGAGCGGCCAGCTTATCAACAGAACGATTACATTGGCGGGATCAACCAAGCGAAGCAGGATTCAACAAAACGGAAGCGGCTAAACCAGATGTTGAATGAACTTAAACAAGGCGGTGTTTACATGAAAATGCCACACCCGGCTTCTGCTAAAAACTAGCGCCTAAGTACGCGCAGCATAACTCGCATAACGAGGGAGTTAGCGCGACTCCAATAATCTGCAGCTTTTTCCGCACATTACCCAAGCGTCATGCCCCAGGTGCCGAGATCGCTATCGGGGCAATAGTTGCTCACTCTGGTATGCGCCATTAATCTGATGAATCGACCCATGAGCATTCCGACGACTGAACTGCCTGGTTCCGATCAGGCTAACCTGTCGGTAAGTGCGCTATATTGTGGTTAGAACCCCGTTGGTGCAGTCAGTTGTTCAATCGGACAAGCCAGCCCGATTTTGTGACCATCATGGCAGCGGTTACTGGGCGTGAATAGACTTACTCGGGTATCTCTATTTACACCGCTTTTCTGCATAACTGTCTCAGTTGATGGCTTTTGACAGGGGCTGCCAGTGATGGAGGGCTTATTGGATGCGGCTGAATGGTATCAACGAAGGAGGCTTGATTTGTTGCGGTGTATCGGTAAGCCATTGATGAGATTATTATCCGTGACCTCAGTGATGTCGCTGACGAAAGTCGCTGCTCTGCTACTCGGTGTTGTTGTACTTGCTAGTTGCGGCGGCGGTAGTGATGGCGCCGTCAGTAGCGACGAGAATTCGCAAAGTTCCAGCCCGACGCCCGTTCCCAGCCCAAGCCCAAGCCCGGCTCCAGGTATAGCGCCACTGCCAACGGTCGATGACGACGGCAATGCCCGATGGTCATTCGGCCCGGAGCAGGGCAGCCTGACGTTGATTGTGCAGCCCTTCGCGCGAATGCCGCTGGGCAGTGACGGTCGCCCGCCAAGGCTTAACGCCATGGCGTATGCCGGCAATCGCTTATTCATCTCGGACGAACTGGATGGCCGCATCCTGGAGATTACGTCAGGGAGTCCGAGTTTGTTTTTTGATGTGGCTGAAGCCATTCGCACGACCACCGGGCGACAACTTGACCGTAGTTCCAGCTGGCACGCTGGCTTGCGTTCCTTTGCATTTCATCCGGACTTCGCCAACAACGGCAAGCTCTATGTTGCCGTGATGGAAACCCGGCCGCCGGATCCGCAAAACTATCGTTATCTTTCGACGTCTTCAACCACAATTGTTGCGGATAGCGTTTTGATTGAGTTCACCGTTAATCCGCAAACCTATGTGGTTGATCCAGCAAGTTACCGCAGTCTTTTCCGGGTTGGCATGCCGGTCTATGACCACCCAATCAAGCAGATAGGGTTCAATCCCGACGCCAGGCCTGGTGGTGCCGACTATGGGTTGTTGTATATCGCTCATGGCGATGGTAGCGAGGCGTCGGCGACCGCAGGTGGCGGGCTAAATAATGACGCGCTCGGCAAAATTCTGCGTATCGACCCGCTGGCCTCGGACGATCAGCCTTATTTAATTCCCGACAGCAATCCCTTTGTTGGCAATGAAAAATGGATTGATGAAATTTATTCAGTTGGCCATCGGAACCCGCATCACATCGCGTTTGTCGGCGACGGGCAGTTACTGGTCGCAGAGCCAGGACGTGACAACATCGAAGAACTAAATCTAGTCACTGGTGGGCAGAGTTTTGGCTGGCCGGCGCGAGAGGGAACCTATGTTCATCTGCAACGTAGTGGGCTGGTTGTCGGCATTGATCAATTGCCCGCGGATGACGCAAGTTACGGATACGTTTACCCGGTTGTACAAATAGGGCATGAGGGTCCGGAGGGGGCCGTCTTCGTCCGCCAGGCTATTGGCGGGGGGTACCCTGGAAAGGCAGACACCGTGTTTGAGAATAAGTACCTGTACTGCGAGTTCGCCGCGACCGGCAAGGTCTATTATTCAGATCTCGATGCGCTGCGGGCCGCTACCACTACGGGCGATCCGAATCGCCTGACACAGGCACCGATTTTGGAAGCAAAGATCGCGTTCGATGAAGATGGGAACCCGTCGACACCGCCCCTGGCAATGGCTTCGATGGTTGATGTCGTGATCTCGTCCCCTGATTTTTCCAACGCGGAAGGTATTCGGGCCGATATCCGTTTTGGTCGGGGTTCGCAGGGTGAGCTATACCTGTTCAGCAAACGCAACCGAATGGTCTACTTGATTACGAATTCTCGTTGAT
>JBOEGY010000012.1:0-16387 GCA_050633665.1 Burkholderiaceae bacterium
TGCCAAAGTCATCGACTAAAGGTTAATCCCCGCGCTTCCTTTGGTTGCTGCTCCCTGAAGGGGTGGTCAGACTGAAACGAGGCCTGGGGCGGCCCGGTGCTTGCCTTCCAGGCTGGTGCCGGGCTCTGTAGGTTTTAGGCTGTAAAAAAGTAGTACTAGTTTGTTGTAGTCGTAAGGCGGGATAGGGGCATAGCTCAATTGGCAGAGCGTCGGTCTCCAAAACCGAAGGTTGGGGGTTCGATTCCCTCTGCCCCTGCCAGACCTGATCTGCGACAGCTTGAAATCACAGTTATATAAGATGTGCGGCGTCTCGCTCTTTCAGGTGTCGTCTCCACTGTCCGGATAATCGAAATTTTGTGGCACTCCTTGCTGCGCGTAACCTGATCCATGGCCAACCAAAACGTTGAAACAGTAACCAGCTTTGCCGACCGGGCCAAAGTTGCATTGGCGGCAGCCATTGTGATTCTGGGTGTGGTTGGCTTTTATGTGCTGGATCAGCAGCCGACCGTGGTTCGGGTCGGTTCCGTCTTGCTCGGCATGATCGTGGCGGCATTGGTTGCCTGGACGTCTGGGCCGGGACGCCGGTTCTTCGCATTTGCCAAAGACTCCTGGGCTGAGGCTGGCCGGGTTGTCTGGCCTACCCGCAAGGAAACGACGCAGATGACGTTGATCGTGTTTGCATTCGTGGCTGTGATGGCAATTTTTCTGTGGTTAGTCGATCAGGGTCTGCAGTGGATCCTCTATGACTTGCTGCTGGGTTGGAAATAATTTCATGACAAAACGCTGGTACGTTGTGCACGCCTACTCCGGTATGGAGAAAAGTGTCGCCCGGGCAATCCAGGAGCGTGTCGATCGCGCCGGCATGCAGGAAAAGTTCGAGCAAATCCTGGTGCCGACCGAAGAAGTCGTTGAAATGAAGAACGGCAAGCGCACGATTACCGAGCGCCGTTTCTATCCGGGTTATGTCCTGGTCAAGATGGACATGGACGACGACAGCTGGCACCTGATCAAGCGAACCAACAAGGTCACAGGTTTTGTTGGTGGCTCAGGTAACCGTCCGGCGCCCGTTTCTGAGGCTGAAGTCGAGAAGATCTTCGCTCAGATGCAGGAGGGTGTTGAGAAGCCCAAGCCGAAAGTGCTGTTCGAGGTTGGCGAAATGGTTCGGGTCAAGGACGGCCCGTTCAACGACTTCAACGGCAATGTCGAAGAAGTCAACTACGAGAAAAGCAAGTTGCGGGTCTCGGTCACTATTTTCGGGCGCGCGACGCCCGTCGAACTGGACTTCGGCCAGGTCGAAAAGCTGTAGTAGCAATTTGGCGGGCCCGGCCGTGTTGGCCAGGCCCAAGAGGAGCGTCAGTAACGTGTTTCCCCCTGTTGGCTAGATATCAGTAGGGCGGCACCGAACCCGCGTTTGAACTCACTTTAGGAGAGCCATCATGGCTAAAAAAATCGTCGGTTACATCAAGCTGCAGGTCCCTGCAGGTAAAGCCAACCCCTCGCCGCCAATCGGACCGGCACTGGGTCAGCGTGGTTTGAACATCATGGAGTTTTGCAAGGCGTTTAATGCCAAGACCCAGGGTGTGGAGCCGGGTCTGCCGATTCCGACCGTGATCACCGCGTTTGCGGACAAGAGCTTCACCTTCGTAATGAAGACGCCTCCCGCGTCGATTCTGATCAAGAAGGCAGCCAAGATCACCAAGGGCTCTTCAACGCCGCACACCGACAAGGTTGGCAGTATCACCCGCGCACAGGCTGAAGAAATCGCCAAAACCAAAGAACCCGATCTGACTGCGGCCGATCTCGAAGCGGCTGTCAGAACCATTGCCGGCTCTGCTCGCAGCATGGGCATTACCGTGGAGGGTCTGTAATCATGGCTCGCATTTCCAAACGCATGAAAGAACTCAAGGGCAAGATCGACCGAAACCAGACTCACGAGTTGGCTGCAGCGCTTGATCTGGTCAAGTCCTGCGCCAAGGCTAAGTTCGATGAGTCCGTCGACGTGGCGGTTCAGCTTGGCGTTGATGCCAAGAAATCAGATCAAGTCGTTCGAGGCTCGGTCGTGATGCCGGAAGGTCTGGGCAAGTCAGTGCGCGTGGCCGTATTTACCCAGGGCCCCAAGGCAGAAGAAGCCAAGGCGGCCGGGGCTGACATCGTCGGCATGGAAGACCTGGCAGAGCAGGTCAAAGCCGGCCAGCTGGACTTCGACATCGTGATTGCTTCGCCCGACGCCATGCGTGTGGTCGGTACGCTCGGTCAGATACTCGGCCCCCGTGGCCTGATGCCTAACCCGAAGGTGGGTACGGTGACGCCTGATGTCGTTCAGGCTATCAAGAATGCCAAAGCGGGTCAGGTGCAGTACCGAATTGACAAGGCTGGCATTGTCCACGCCACCATTGGCCGCGCATCATTTGCGACGCCGGCACTGGAAAACAATCTTCGCACCCTGGTCGAGGCGCTCAACCGAGCCAAGCCGACGACTTCAAAAGGGCTATACCTGCGAAAAGTAGCGGTTTCCAGCACGATGGGCGTGGGAGTGCGAGTCGACGTGTCCTCTTTCGCAGCATCAAGCTAAACATAGAACTTTGGGCCGTCGCCTTCGGGCGGCGGGTTGTCAAAGACCGCGGGGGAGCCAGCCCGGTTGTATTGGGTGGCTCTTAATGGATTTCTGGCCTGTCTGGCAGATTGAACCCGGCGTAGATGGCGTACCCGAAACGGAGTTGGATTTGTTGGCCCCAGCTTAGCTGTTGCCAGTTGACTGACCCCTCTCGGTCGCCGATGGGGGAGCCGTGTTGTTTTGCGGTTCCATTGTTGAGGTGATACCTCGAATCCGGGTCGTTAGACCCGTAAGGGAGTAAGACCGTGGCGCTCACAAGAGCTGAAAAAGAAAACGTTATTGCCGAAGTAGCCGCACAAGTTGCGAGTGCTGAGTCAATTGTTTTCGCTGAATACCGTGGTCTGGAAGTTGCCGATATGACGGTGCTGCGCAAGCAGTGTCGTGAGTCGGGTGTTTACCTGCGTGTGTTGAAAAACTCGCTGGCCAAGCGTGCCATTTCGGGTACGCCATATGAAGTGATTGCCGACAAGCTTGCCGGCCCACTGGTTTATGGCATTTCCGAAGATCCGGTTGCTTGCGCCAAAGTCCTTAGCGAATTCGCCAAGGACAACGACAAACTGGTTCTTAAGGGCGGCGCTATGTCGTCTGCAGAACTGGACATGGCTGGCATCAAGGCGCTTGCGTCCTTGCCAAGTCGTGATGAGTTGTTGGCGAAGTTGCTCGGCACCATGCAGGCACCAGCGGCAAAGTTTGTGCGCACGCTTAATGAGGTACCGACCTCGTTTGCCCGAGTGCTCGCAGCAGTCCGTGACCAGAAAGCCTCCGAGGCTGCCTGATCACCTGGCTTCCAGCCTGGTTAGTCAATTGATATTAAACATTTAAGAATCTGGAGTTAACAGAAATGGCTTTGAACAAAGACGAAATCCTTGACGCAGTTGCCGGTATGTCAGTACTTGAGCTGTCAGAACTCATCACGATGATGGAAGAGAAGTTCGGTGTTTCAGCTGCTGCTGCTGCAGTCGCTGTAGCAGCCCCGGGCGCTGGCGGCGATGCTGGCGGCGGTGCTGCTGAGCAGACCGAATTTGACGTTGTCCTGAATGCCTGCGGCGACAAGAAAGTTGAAGTAATTAAGGTTGTGCGCTCGGCTACCGGCCTGGGTCTGAAGGAAGCCAAAGACATGGTTGACGGCGCTCCCAAGACCATCAAGGAAGGTGTTTCCAAGGCTGATGCTGAGGCCCTGGTCAAGCAGCTCGAAGATGCTGGTGCCAAAGTAGAGATGAAGTAAAGCTGTTGATCGCTTTTGATGCAGCCGACTCGTTCGGTCTTGCACCAGGCGAGCATTTTCCGGCCACAGTTGCCCGTTTTGGGTGCTGTGGCCGCCCGTTTCTGTTGGGCCGCATTTAGCGGGCCGGCAATTCGGGTCGGGCGCAAGCCCTTGTAGTAAACAGCATGGCGCGGCCGCTTTGCTGATCAGATAAACCGCGGGATCTGCGGTTGCGACATTTGACCGATAGGCCGGTCGAGTGTCTCACCCCCAGTTTCTGCATGACGCATGGAGTGTTCATGATCCAATCTACCGCCCTCACGCATTCACGCCAGACGGTTAAGACCGGCGCGTATTCCTACACCGAGAAAAAGCGTATTCGCAAGAGTTTTGCCAAGCGAGCCGTGGTGTTGGACGTGCCGTTTATGTTGACCACCCAGATCGAGTCTTATGAGAGCTTTCTGCAGCTCGGCTTGTCCAAAGATAAGCGCAAAGACGACGGGCTGCAGGCTGCGTTCTCCTCAATCTTCCCGATTACCTCGCACAATGAAATGGCGCGGCTCGAGTTTGTCGACTATGTGCTGGGTACGCCCGCTTTTGACGTCAAAGAGTGCCAGCAGCGTGGTCTGACCTTTTGCGCGCCTTTGCGTGCCCGGGTGCGTCTGGTCATCATGGACCGCGAGGCGGCCAAACCGACCGTCAAAGAAGTGAAGGAGCAAGAGGTCTATATGGGCGAGTTGCCGCTCATGACCAGCAACGGTTCTTTCGTGGTGAACGGTACCGAGCGTGTGATCGTTTCTCAGTTGCATCGCTCGCCTGGTGTGTTCTTTGAGCATGACCGCGGCAAGACCCACAGCTCCGGCAAGTTGTTGTTCTCAGCCCGGATCATTCCGTACCGTGGCTCCTGGCTTGATTTTGAATTTGACCCGAAAGACATTCTTTACTTCCGGGTGGATCGCCGTCGCAAGATGCCGGTTACCATTCTGCTTAAGGCGATTGGTCTGACCAACGAGCAGATTCTTGAGCGCTTCTTTGATTTCGATACCTTCAAGCTGATGCCTGAGGGCGCACAGCTCGGCCTGGTTCCCGAGCGGCTGAAGGGTGAAATTGCCCGCTTTGACATCAACGATGCCAGCGGCAAAGTCATCGTCGCCAAAGATAAACGAATCAACGCCCGCCATATCCGCCAGATGGAAGAGGCTGGCATGACTTCTATCTCTGTGCCGGAAGATTTCCTGCACGGTCGTGCCCTGGCCAAAGACATCATCGATTCAGAAACCGGTGAGGTGGTCGCTCGCGCCAATGACGAGCTGACCGAAGAGTCGTTGGCTGTTCTGCGCGAAAACGAAGTGGTCGATCTGGAAACCTTGTTCAGCAACGACCTCGATCACGGCCCGTACATTTCGCAAACCCTGCGCATGGACGACACCGCTGATCAGACGACGGCCCGGATTGCCATTTACCGGATGATGCGTCCTGGTGAGCCGCCGACCGAAGATGCGGTTGAGTCACTCTTTAACCGATTGTTCTACAGCGAAGATTCCTACGACTTGTCCAAAGTCGGTCGGATGAAGTTCAATCGCCGGGTCAGCCGGGATGAGCTGGTTGGCAAGATGACGCTCGATAACGACGACATCCTGGCGGTGATCAATATCCTTGTAGAGTTGCGCAATGGCCGCGGCGAAATTGATGATATTGATCACCTGGGTAATCGCCGTGTGCGTTGCGTGGGCGAGTTGGCCGAGAATCAGTTCCGTGCCGGTCTGGCGCGGGTTGAGCGGGCTGTTCGCGAGCGTTTGGGGCAAGCCGAAACAGAAAACCTGATGCCGCATGACCTGATCAACTCCAAGCCGATCTCGGCCGCAATTCGCGAGTTCTTCGGATCCAGTCAGTTGTCTCAGTTTATGGACCAGACCAATCCGCTGTCCGAAATTACCCACAAGCGCCGTGTGTCAGCGCTCGGGCCGGGTGGTCTGACGCGCGAACGTGCAGGATTCGAAGTCCGCGACGTGCATCCAACTCACTACGGCCGGGTCTGTCCGATTGAAACCCCAGAGGGCCCGAACATCGGTCTGATCAATTCTCTCGCGCTGTACGCCCGCCTGAATGAATACGGTTTTCTGGAAACACCGTACCGGAAGGTAGCCGATGGCAAGCTGACCGACGAGATCAACTATTTGTCGGCAATCGAAGAAGGTCGCTATGTGATTGCCCAGGCTAACGCTGCTGTCGATGACAAAGGCGTGTTGACCGGCGACCTGGTTTCTGTGCGGAAAGGGGGTGAATCTGAGTTGACCTCCCCGGAAAACGTTGAGTACATGGACGTTGCGCCAAGTCAGATTGTTTCTGTTGCCGCCTCTTTGATTCCCTTCCTTGAGCATGATGACGCCAACCGCGCGTTGATGGGCTCAAACATGCAGCGCCAGGCTGTTCCGTGCCTGCGTCCTGAAAAGCCGCTGGTGGGTACCGGTATTGAACGGACTTGCGCGGTTGACTCGGGTACTGTTGTCACTGCCAACCGTGGCGGACTGGTCGACTATGTGGATGCCAACCGAATTGTGATTCGCGTCAACGATGACGAGACCACTGCCGGTGAAGTCGGTGTCGACATCTACAACGTGATGAAATACACCCGGTCTAACCAGAACACCAACATTAACCAGCGCCCCATCGTCAAGAAAGGCGACATTCTGGCGCGTGGTGATGTGATCGCTGACGGGGCGTCGACTGATCTTGGTGAGTTGGCACTAGGCCAGAACATGAAGGTCGCTTTCATGCCCTGGAACGGCTACAACTTCGAAGATTCAATTCTGATCTCCGAGAAAGTCGTCTCCGAAGATCGTTACACGTCAATCCACATCGAAGAGTTGTCGGTGCTGGCCCGCGATACCAAGTTGGGCCCGGAAGAGATCTCTCGCGATATTTCCAACCTGTCGGAGTCGCAGCTTTCGCGTCTCGACGAGTCGGGCATTGTCTACATCGGTGCTGAAGTGCAAGCGGGCGATACGCTGGTTGGTAAGGTGACACCTAAAGGTGAAACCCAGCTGACCCCGGAAGAAAAACTCCTGCGCGCCATCTTTGGCGAGAAAGCCAGCGATGTAAAAGACACGTCATTGCGGGTGCCGTCAGGCATGACCGGCACCGTCATTGACGTGCAGGTATTTACCCGCGAAGGCATCGTCCGGGATAAGCGCGCCCAGTCAATCATTGATGACGAACTCAAGCGTTTCCGCCTGGACCTGAACGATCAGTTGCGAATTGTCGAGAACGATGCTTTTTCCCGGATCGAGCGACTGCTTGAAGGCAAAGAGGCCAATGGCGGCCCCAACAAGTTGGCTAAAGGCGACAAGATAACTGCCGAGTATCTGGCCAGTGTTGAACGCCATAGCTGGTTTGATGTGCGCCTGGCCGATGAAGCAACCGCTTCCCAGCTTGAGTCGCTGAAAGACTCAGTCGATCAGCAGCGCCATAATTTTGATCTCGCGTTCGAAGAAAAGCGCAAGAAGCTCACGCAGGGCGATGAGCTGCCTCCGGGCGTTCTGAAGATGGTCAAGGTGTATCTGGCCGTGAAGCGTCGCTTGCAGCCGGGCGACAAAATGGCCGGCCGTCACGGTAACAAAGGTGTTGTCTCGCGCATTGTGCCGGTTGAAGACATGCCGTTCATGGCAAACGGTGAGCCGGTAGATGTCGTCTTGAATCCGCTGGGTGTTCCGTCACGAATGAACGTTGGTCAGATTCTTGAAACCCACCTGGGCTGGGCGGCCAAAGGTATTGGTCACCGAATCGGCGACATGCTCAAAATGCAGGCCAAAGTCACAGAGGTTCGTGGTTTCGTTGATCGTATCTACAACATCAACGGTCAGGCAGAAGACATTGCCAGTTTGTCTGACGATGAAGTCATGGAGATGGCCCGTAACCTGACGACCGGTGTGCCGTTTGCCACGCCGGTGTTTGACGGTGCGGCCGAACGCGAGATCGGGGAGATGCTCGATCTGGCCTACCCGGACGAAGATCCCATGACCGCACGTTGCGGCTTCACGACGACCAAGACGCAGGTGCAGTTGTATGACGGCCGCACCGGTGATGCCTTCGACCGTCACACGACGGTTGGCTATATGCACGTCCTGAAACTGCATCACCTGGTTGATGACAAAATGCATGCTCGATCAACCGGTCCTTATTCACTGGTTACCCAGCAGCCGCTGGGCGGTAAGGCCCAGTTTGGTGGGCAGCGCTTCGGTGAGATGGAGGTCTGGGCGCTGGAAGCTTACGGTGCCGCCTATACCTTGCAAGAGATGTTGACGGTCAAGTCAGATGACGTAAACGGCCGGACCAAGGTTTACGAAAATCTGGTCAAGGGCGAGCACACGATTGACGCAGGCATGCCTGAGTCCTTCAATGTGTTGGTTAAAGAAATCCGCTCACTCGGGATCGATATCGATCTCGAGCGTGGTTAATCGCAGAACGACAGGAGCCCCACTATGAAAGCCTTACTCGATCTGTTCAAGCAGGTACAGGAAGAAGAGCACTTCGATGCGATTCGCATCGGCCTGGCCTCGCCTGAAAAAATCCGCTCCTGGTCTTTCGGAGAAGTAAAAAAGCCGGAGACCATTAACTATCGAACCTTTAAACCGGAACGCGACGGTCTGTTCTGTGCCAAGATTTTCGGTCCGGTCAAAGACTATGAGTGTCTTTGCGGCAAATATAAGCGTCTGAAGCACCGTGGTGTTGTCTGCGAAAAATGCGGCGTTGAAGTCACGTTGGCCAAAGTCCGTCGTGAGCGGATGGGCCACATTGAGCTGGCCAGCCCGACCGCGCATATCTGGTTTTTAAAGTCCTTGCCATCACGTTTGGGCATGGTCCTTGACATGACGCTGCGCGACATTGAACGCGTCTTGTACTTCGAAGCCTTTGTCGTGATTGATCCCGGCATGACTCCGCTCAAGCGCGGTCAGTTGATGACCGAAGACGATTACCTCGCCAAGTTCGACGAGTATGGCGACGACTTCGATGCCATGATGGGCGCCGAGGCCGTGCGCTCGCTGCTGCGTACGATCGACATCAACCGCGTGATTGAAACCTTGCGCGACGAACTCGCTGCAACCGGTTCGGAAGCCAAGATCAAGAAACTCGCCAAGCGCCTGAAAGTGCTCGAGGGTTTCCAGCGCTCTGGCATCAAACCCGACTGGATGGTGTTGGAAGTGTTACCGGTGTTGCCGCCTGAGCTGCGCCCGTTGGTGCCGCTGGACGGTGGGCGTTTTGCCACATCCGACCTGAACGATCTCTATCGCCGGGTAATCAATCGAAATAACCGACTCAAGCGCCTGCTTGAGCTGAAGGCTCCGGAAATCATCGTTCGGAACGAAAAGCGGATGTTGCAGGAAGCGGTCGATTCCCTGCTCGACAACGGTCGTCGCGGCAAGGCTATGACGGGCGCCAACAAGCGCGCGCTCAAGTCCCTGGCTGACATGATCAAGGGTAAAGGCGGTCGCTTCCGTCAGAACCTGCTGGGTAAACGGGTCGATTATTCCGGTCGCTCGGTGATTGTGGTGGGTCCGCAGCTCAAGTTGCATCAGTGTGGCCTGCCCAAGCTGATGGCGCTGGAACTGTTCAAGCCGTTCATCTTCAATAAGCTTGAGACGATGGGGGTTGCGACCACCATCAAACAGGCCAAGAAGTTTGTTGAGAATCAAGAGCCGATTGTCTGGGACATCCTGGAAGAAGTGATTCGCGAGCACCCGGTCATGCTGAACCGAGCACCGACTTTGCACCGGCTTGGTATTCAGGCGTTCGAACCAGTCCTGATCGAAGGCAAGGCAATCCAGTTGCACCCGCTGGTCTGCGCCGCGTTTAACGCTGACTTCGACGGAGACCAGATGGCTGTTCACGTCCCGCTTTCGCTGGAAGCCCAGCTAGAGGCGCGGTCGCTGATGCTGGCTTCCAACAATATCTTGTTCCCCTCAAACGGCGAGCCATCAATCGTGCCGTCACAAGATATCGTGCTCGGCCTGTATTACACGACGCGCGACAAGATCAACGCCAAAGGCGAGGGGATGTACCTGGCCAATGTGCTTGAGGTTCAGCGTGCTTATGACAATGCCGAAGTCGAGTTGGGCACCAAGATTAAGGTTCGGCTGACCGAACAGGTACCCAACCACGAGACTGGCGAGTTCGAAGAGCAGACCAAGCGTTATGACACCACGGTCGGTCGTGCCTTGTTGTCAGAGATCCTGCCAGCCGGTCTGCCGTTTGAGTTCATCAACAAGGCACTCAAGAAGAAAGAGATCAGCCGCTTGATCAATGCCTCGTTCCGCCGTTGCGGTCTGCGGGCCACGGTGATCTTTGCTGACAAGCTGATGCAGTCTGGCTTCCGTCTGGCCACTCGTGCGGGTATCTCTATCTGCATCGACGACATGCTGGTGCCGACCGAGAAAGAAAACATCCTTGCCGTCTCAGAGAAAGAAGTCAAAGAGATCGAGCAGCAATACACCTCGGGTCTGGTGACTCAGGGCGAGCGCTACAACAAGGTCGTTGATATCTGGGGCCGTGCCGGCGACCAGGTTGGCAAGGCCATGATGGAGCACTTGGCCACTGAAGACGTTACTGACCGCAAGGGCGATAGCGTTAAGCAGGAGTCTTTCAATTCAATCTACATGATGGCCGATTCCGGGGCTCGTGGTTCTGCCGCGCAGATCCGTCAGCTTGCCGGCATGCGGGGGTTGATGGCCAAGCCGGACGGCTCAATTATCGAAACACCGATCACGGCCAACTTCCGGGAAGGCCTGAATGTGTTGCAGTACTTCATCTCGACGCACGGTGCTCGGAAAGGTCTGGCTGACACGGCGCTTAAGACCGCCAACTCCGGTTACCTGACCCGCCGTCTGGTTGATGTGACGCAGGATCTGGTGGTGACCACCGACGATTGCGGCACCTCAAATGGGGCTTCAATGAAAGCCCTGATCGAAGGCGGTGAAGTCATTGAGGCCTTGCGCGACCGGATTCTCGGCCGGGTGGCTATTACTGATGTTATTCACCCCGAGACTCAGGAAACCCTGTTCGAAGCCGGCACCTTGCTCGACGAGAATGCAGTCGAAATCATTGAGCAGCTCGGCATTGATGAAGTACGAGTGCGGACTCCGCTGACTTGCGCAACCCGTTATGGTCTGTGTGCCGCTTGTTATGGCCGCGACCTTGGACGCGGTTCACTGATTAACGTCGGCGAGGCAGTCGGCGTAATCGCTGCCCAGTCCATTGGCGAGCCGGGCACCCAGCTCACCATGAGAACCTTCCACATTGGTGGTGCGGCCTCCCGTGCTGCGGTGGTCAGTTCCATTGAAGCCAAGTCCAACGGTACCGTGCGCTTTACCGCGACGATGCGTTATGTGACCAGCGGCAAAGGCGAGCAGGTCGTGATCTCCCGCTCAGGCGAGTTGATCATTGCCGACGACAACGGTCGAGAGCGCGAGCGTCACAAAGTGCCTTACGGTGCAACTCTTGGGGCGCTGGATGGCACGGCCGTGAAAGCGGGCGCCACAATCGCCACCTGGGATCCGATGATGCGTCCGATCATCACCGAGTACGCAGGTAAGGTTCGTTTTGAAAACGTCGAAGAAGGCTCTACCGTTGCTCGGCAAATTGACGATGTGACTGGTTTGTCCACTCTGGTCGTGATCGACAGCAAGACTCGCGGATCAACCGCGGCCCGTAACATGCGGCCGTTGATCAAGCTGCTCAACGAGGAAGGCGAGGAAGTCAAGATCGCCGGTCTCGATCACGCGGTCACCATCAGCTTCCCGGTTGGGGCACTGATTACCGTGCGTGACGGACAAGATGTTGCCGTCGGTGAGGTGCTGGCGCGGATTCCGCAAGAGTCCCAGAAGACGCGAGACATTACCGGTGGTCTGCCGCGGGTGGCCGAGTTGTTCGAAGCGCGTTCCCCGAAAGACGCCGGCATGCTGGCTGAAGTGACTGGTACGGTTTCATTCGGTAAGGACACCAAGGGTAAGCAGCGCCTGGTCATCACTGACCTGGAAGGCAATGCCCATGAATTCCTGATCCCGAAGGACAAGAACGTATTGGTTCACGACGGTCACGTGGTCAACAAGGGTGAGATGATTGTGGACGGCCCGGCCGATCCGCATGACATCCTGCGGCTGTTGGGAATCGAGCAGCTTGCCCGATACATCGTCGATGAGGTTCAGGACGTGTACCGACTGCAAGGCGTGAAGATCAATGACAAGCACATCGAGGTCATTGTTCGGCAGATGTTGCGTCGGGTTCAGATCACCGCGCCTGGCGATACCCCGTTCATCACCGGGGAGCAGGTCGAGCGTTCAGAAATGCTTGACCAGAACGACAAGGCAATTGCGGCCGACAAAGTACCGGCTCAGTATGCAAATGTGTTGCTTGGTATTACCAAGGCTTCGTTGTCTACCGACTCGTTCATCTCGGCGGCTTCCTTCCAGGAAACCACCCGGGTGCTGACCGAGGCGGCCATTATGGGCAAACGCGACGATCTCCGTGGTTTGAAGGAGAACGTCATTGTTGGTCGATTGATCCCTGCCGGTACAGGGATGGCTTTCCACAAAGCCCGCCGTACCAAAGAGATCTTCGATGCTGAAGAGCAGGCCGCGATGGCGCTGGCCGAGCAAGAGGCCCTGGCCACTCGCTCTGCAGAGAGTTCCGAGCCGGAGCTGACCCCGGAGTCGGTGTTTGGTGATCCCAGTGACTTGCCTTCAACAGCCGAGGGTTCCGAGGCAATTACCGCCGTTGAACCAGATATTCTGGTCGGTGGTGAGGCCCCTGCGGAGCCAACCGAGCCCAAAGAGGACGAGTAATGCTTGCGGGTGCCGGAAAAGCCAGCTTATAATGGCGGGCTTTTCCGGCTGAGCGTCATGATCACGTTATGGCGCCCGCTTTGTTCAGTGGTTGGTGTGATTGGTGTGGTTGGTGTAATCACAGCGGTCATTCAGGCCGGGTATCTGGTCTGAAACCCGTCCAGAAGCCGGTCTCGTAAGAACAAAGTGCTGGAAGTTCCCTATTTTTAACGCTCTGCATGGTTAACAGACCGGTAGAGCCAGCAGGAAACAACTTAATGCCTACCGTTAACCAGTTGGTCCGTAAAGGTCGCGAGACCGCCAACGTCAAAAGCAAGAGCCCGGCACTGCAGGATTGCCCGCAGCGTCGCGGTGTTTGCACCCGTGTCTATACCACCACGCCTAAAAAGCCGAACTCGGCGTTGCGTAAAGTTGCCAAAGTGCGTCTTACCAACGGTTTTGAGGTCATCAGCTACATCGGCGGTGAGGGCCATAACCTGCAGGAACACTCGGTTGTGCTGATTCGCGGCGGCCGGGTCAAAGACTTGCCTGGTGTGCGTTATCACATCGTGCGCGGCTCACTGGACCTGCAAGGCGTCAAAGATCGTAAGCAAGCTCGCTCCAAGTACGGTGCGAAGCGGGCCAAGAAGGGCTGATCACCGATCGGCCTGCCCTTGAGCGCTCGTGCGCCCGGGGGCGGAATCAAGATGTAGTTGTCGGCCAGATGGCCGGGCTGACAACGTCAATGACGCGGACAGTGGTTCGCGTCATTGTGTTTTTAACTAGAGCAACCGAATGGCAGGACCGGGGTTAGCCCACCGCCACTAAGTTGTTCAGTAAGCGGTTGCAACGGTTGGGTGGGCATGAGGCCCTCCGATCAGGGTGCAACCATGGTCGCTGCTGAACTATCCGGCACACCCGGCCAGCTGAATTGGAGAGTAACTATGCCCCGCCGTCGCGAAGTCCCCAAACGAGACATCCTGCCTGATCCGCTGTACCACAGTGTTGATGTCTCCAAATTCGTAAACGTCATGATGCTCGATGGCAAGAAAGCCGTTGCCGAGCGGATGCTCTACGGCGCGTTCGAGCAGATCAAGCAGCGTTCCGGCAAAGACCCGATCGAAGTGTTCGTTCTGGCTCTGAGCAACTGCAAGCCGCTGGTCGAGGTGAAGAGCCGCCGGGTCGGTGGTGCTAACTATCAGGTTCCGGTCGAAGTGCGCCCGATTCGCCGCGGCGCACTCGCGATGCGGTGGTTGCGTGAAGCCGCCAAGAAGCGCAGTGAAAAATCCATGGGTCAGCGTCTGGCCAATGAAATCATGGAAGCTTCCGAGAATCGTGGCGGCGCCGTGAAAAAGCGTGACGAAATCCACCGGATGGCTGAAGCCAACAAGGCTTTCTCTCACTTCCGTTTCTAAGTTGGGGGGCCGTCGGCCTCCATTGAGAATCGGTCAGGGTGCCGCCATATAGGCACTCCTGATCGTTGCGCAGAACGCGCTCAACAATCCCCTCGAATATCTGCTTGGCTGTAACGGCAGATTGACACCCGAAATCCGAAAGGCTGATCATGGCTCGCAAAACACCGATCAATCGCTATCGCAATATTGGTATCTCAGCTCACATTGACGCCGGTAAAACGACGACAACTGAGCGAATTCTTTTCTATACCGGCATCAATCACAAGATTGGTGAGGTCCATGATGGCGCCGCCACAATGGACTGGATGGAGCAGGAGCAGGAGCGGGGTATCACGATTACCTCGGCTGCCACCACTTGTTTCTGGCAGGGTATGGACCTGAACTATCCAGAGCACCGGATCAACATCATCGACACGCCCGGACACGTTGACTTCACGATTGAAGTCGAGCGTTCCATGCGGGTGCTTGATGGTGCCTGCATGGTTTATTGTGCCGTTGGTGGTGTCCAGCCGCAGTCTGAAACCGTCTGGCGCCAGGCTAACAAGTACGCCGTCCCGCGTATGGCTTTTGTTAACAAGATGGACCGTACCGGTGCCAACTTCTTCAAGGTTGTTGAGCAGATGAAGTTGCGCCTCAAGGCCAACCCCATCCCGGTTCAGGTCCCGATTGGTGCCGAAGAGAACTTCCAGGGCATCGTTGATCTGGTCAAAATGAAAGCGGTGGTCTGGAGTGAAGCCGATCGCGGTGCCAAGGCCGAGTACAAAGACATTCCGGCCGATCTGGCTGACGAATGCGCGACCTGGCGCGAGCAGATGGTTGAGGCTGCTGCCGAAGCCACCGAAGAGCTGATGAACCGCTACCTTGACGAAGGTGATCTTTCAGAAGAAGACATTAAGGCAGGTCTGCGCCAGCGCACGATTGCCAGCGAAATCGTGCCGATGTTCTGTGGCTCAGCGTTTAAGAACAAGGGCGTGCAGGCGATGCTTGACGGTGTGATCGACTATCTGCCGTCTCCGGTAGATATTCCGCCGGTTCAGGGTCATCCGGAAGAGAGCGAAGAGATCATTGAGCGCAAAGCTGACGACGGTGAGAAATTCTCGGCGCTGGCTTTTAAGCTGATGACCGATCCCTTTGTGGGCCAGCTCACCTTCATTCGGGTCTATTCGGGTCTGGTTAATTCCGGCGACACCGTCTACAACTCGGTCAAAGGCAAGAAAGAGCGCCTGGGTCGGATCTTGCTGATGCACGCGAACAACCGCGAAGAAGTCAAAGAGATTCGTGCTGGCGATATTGCTGCTTGTGTGGGACTCAAGGAAATCACCACGGGTGAAACCCTTTGCGATCCGGCCGCTCCGGTCATTCTTGAGCGCATGGAGTTCCCTGAGCCAGTGATTTCTCAGGCGGTTGAGCCCAAGACCAAGGCTGACCAGGAGAAGATGGGTATTGCATTGGGCCGACTGGCTCAGGAAGATCCGTCGTTCCGGGTGCGTACCGACGAAGAGTCAGGTCAGACCATCATCTCGGGTATGGGTGAGTTGCACCTGGAGATTCTGGTTGATCGGATGCGCCGCGAATTTAACGTCGAGGCGTCAGTTGGCAAGCCTCAGGTTGCTTACCGCGAAACCATCCGTTCGGTTGTCGACAGCGTCGAAGGCAAGTTTGTAAAACAGTCCGGTGGTCGTGGTCAGTATGGTCACGTTGTGCTGAAGGTAGAACCAATGGAGCCCGGCGGCGAAGGCTTTGAATTCGTTGACGCCATCAAAGGTGGCGTAGTGCCCCGCGAGTACATCCCGGCCGTTGAAAAAGGCATTCGGGACACCTTGCCATCTGGCATTTTGGCGGGTTACCCGGTTGTTGACGTGAAAGTGACCTTGCACTTCGGTTCGTATCACGACGTTGACTCAAACGAGAACGCGTTCCGCCAGGCCGGTTCGATGGCCCTGAAAGAAGGGATGCGTCGTGCCAAGCCGGTCTTGCTTGAGCCAATGATGTCGGTTGAAGTTGAGACGCCGGAAGACTATGCCGGTACCGTCATGGGTGACCTGTCTGGTCGTCGCGGGATGGTTCAGGGTATGGAAGACATGGCAGGTGGTGGCAAGGCAATTCGTGCCGAAGTGCCGCTCGCCGAGATGTTTGGTTACTCCACCACACTGCGTTCATTGACGCAGGGTCGGGCAACCTACTCAATGGAATTCAAGCAGTACGCAGAAGCCCCGAAAAACGTGGCCGAAGCAATTATCACTGCGCGGACCAAGTAAAACAGTTCACGCATCAACAATTAACCCAGTCAGTTAGCTACAGACAAAAAAGGTTCGAAAATGGCAAAAGGAAAGTTCGA
>JBOEGY010000013.1:0-78186 GCA_050633665.1 Burkholderiaceae bacterium
GTGGGCATTCGGGAGGAAGACGAGCACCTGTGGCTGGTCTCGTTTATGCACTACGACCTGGGATTCTTCGATCAGGATACGGCCCGGCTTGAACCGACCAGCAATCCGTTTACCATGACATCAGCACAGAAACTGTAAACCATGTGCTCGGTACAAACCGTAAACCATGTCTCCGGTTAGTACCGACAATGCCCTGGCGGAGACGGAGGGATTCGAACCCTCGATGCGGCTTTTGACCACATGCTCCCTTAGCAGGGGAGTGCCTTCGACCACTCGGCCACGTCTCCGGGATTTCAGTTTCAATCCAGGTCCAGCCCGCCATTGTAACGCGGGTTTTGGACTCTGGTGTTGCCGGTGGCAGATCGGCAACGATCAATGCTGTTTCAGCTGACTTCCTGCTCGAGCCCGAACTCGTTGTGAAGCGCCCGCACCGCCAGCTCGAGATACTTGTCGGCGATCACGACCGAGATTTTGATCTCGGAGGTGCTGATCATCTGGATATTGATGCCCTCGGTCGACAACACCTGGAACATCCGGCTCGCCACGCCGGCATGGGAGCGCATGCCGATACCCACTGCTGATACTTTGCAGATCTTGGCATCGCCAATGGCTTTTTCGGCGCCAATGTCTTTGAGGACGGTTTTTTCGAGCAAGTCCATCGTGCGCTGGTAGTCGTTGCGGTGCACGGTGAACGAGAAATCGGTGGTGCCATCCAGCGACTGGTTCTGGATGATCATGTCGACTTCTATGTTGGCCTGTGCAACCGGCCCGAGTATCCGGCTGGCGATACCGGGCGTGTCCGGTACCCGGGTGAGCGTGATTTTCGCTTCGTCGCGGTTGAACGCAATGCCGGAGATAACGGCTTTTTCCATGACTTCGTCTTCTTCAAAGGTGATCAAGGTACCCGATACGGCCTCCTCGGCCAACGGGATATCGGCAGGGGTCATACTCGATAACACCCGCGTTTTGACTTTGTATTTACCGGCGAATTCAACCGATCGGATCTGCAGCACTTTTGACCCGAGGCTCGCCATTTCGAGCATTTCCTCGAAGGTGATCCGGGGCAGACGCCGCGCATCAGAGACGACGCGCGGGTCGGTGGTGTAGACCCCGTCAACATCGGTGAAGATCATGCATTCGTCAGCAGTCAGCGCCGCGGCCATGGCGACTGCGGAGGTATCAGAGCCGCCCCGGCCCAGGGTGGTGATGTCGCCTTGTTCGTTAATGCCCTGAAATCCGGTGACCACGACGACTTTGCCAGCAGCCAGTTCGGCCCGGACTCGTTTGTCGTCGATTTCGGCGATACGGGCTTTGGTATGGGCGCTGTCGGTACGGACCGCCACCTGCCAGCCCGCCAGCGCGACGGCGGGCACCCCCAGGTTCTGCAGGGCCAGCGCCAGCATGCCAGAGGAGACTTGCTCTCCGGTGGCGGCAATAAAGTCGAGCTCGCGGGCAGTGCCGTCGTTTTGGGCCGGGTTGATTTCACCGGCAAGCGCCAGCAAACGATTGGTTTCGCCAGACATGGCCGACGGCACAACCACCATCTGGTTGCCGGCGCGATGCCATTTGGCAACGCGTAACGCAACCTGCTGGATGCGTTCGACGGAGCCCATGGAGGTTCCGCCGTACTTGTGAACAATGAGTGACATGGATTTATTCAGGAGTCAGAAACTGCCCGGAGTGATGCTCCGGCGTGTAATCGCCCCCATTATAGAGGCCAGTCAAAGCCTGCCGTGGCATCGGACCGGTTAAAGGCGACGACCACCCGCTCTTCTCTGCCCGCGTCGTCACCGGGCTCGGTCAGATCTGCATTCATCCCGACGCCGGCAACATACAACACCTGATCGCCCGAACTGAGCATCGGCACATAAGGGCGAACCCAGTTTGGGATGCCGCGTTCCTGACAGATCTGCTTGAGCGTGCGGCGGGGTCCGGCGGCACGTAGCCTGATACGCGCACTCATGCGCAGCGGACCAATCCGAACGGACGCCGCTTTGACCAACCGGGCTGGAAGACCGGCTTGATCCGCATCAGCGGCGGTGAAGGTCAGCTCGCCGCCATACCCCGGTTGCCAAAGACTGCCCTGCCCGGCCCAGCCCAGTGGTTCGTTTACGGGCGGCGCTGGCAGCTCTTCGGTCAGTACGACCCGGTCCCGATAGCGTCTCAACACATGGCCATCATGCTGAATTTCAGCATAGGTCGCGGGCGACCTGAGCAGATGTTCCCGGATATGGGTTGTCCTTGCCCGGCTGGGCGCCTGACGTTTCAAGTGGCGCAGCCAGTCATGCAGCAATTGGTCCAGCTGGGGGTCAGTCAATGACAGATACGCGCGCCGATCAAATCCGGTTCCCTGCGGTATCTGATGCGGGCGCGGTGCTTGCGGGTCTGCGCCGGAATCGGCCCCGGTTTGCTCCCGCACAATCTCAGCATGGCGCAAGACATTCTGTTTGAATCCAGGAAAAATATCGATCAGTAAGGGCAGCACTTGATGACGCAGGCGATTGCGTCGGTAAACCAGTTCGGTGTTACTCGAGTCTTCCACCCAGGTCAGTTTCTTTGCCTGCGCATAAGCCAGTAGTTCGGTTCGCTCCAGTGCCAGCAGCGGGCGCAGCAGTTCGATCTGGCCCAGCGTGGCCCGCGCCGACATACCGCGCATGCCTGCCGGACCGGCGCCCCGCCCCCAGTTCAGCAACAAGGTTTCGATCTGGTCATCGGCATGATGGGCCAGCGCGAGTTGACCGGCCTGATGCTTTTGACAGACGGCCATCAGGGCCCGGCGACGCCCGTCGCGCGCCCATTGCTCAACTCCGCCAGACGGATTGCCTGTGGGACGACTCAGGTGAGCCGCGTCGAACCGACATTGCAGTCGGTCGGCCATCCGCCGGGCATCGGCCAGCCACTGGTCGGCGGCGGCGTGCAATCCGTGATGAACATGTGCGGCAATGACACGGGTGGCGCCAAGATGGGCGACCAGGCTATGCAACAACACCGTTGAATCCAGCCCGCCGCTGAACCCGACAACCACCGGGTGGTCGCCCGGCGTCTGCGGCCAGGCATTGGCAATGCTGGTTGGAACGGGTCCGGCGGCTGCCGGCATCAGCTCAGGTGCTTATCCGTCGGCCAGCCGGAACTGACCGTAAGCGGATAGTCGCTCGCGGCGCCGGGTCAACAATCCGGCGACCGGCATGTTCTGCAAAGGCCGCAGCGCTGAAACCAGCGCTTTCTTGAGCAGGCGGGCCATTTCATCGGCATGCCGATGAGCGCCACCCAGTGGCTCCGGCACGATGGAATCGATCAGTTTGAGTTCCAGCAAACGTTCTGCGGTAATCGCCATCGCCTCAGCAGCCAGCGGCGCCTTGTCTGAGTCTTTCCACAAGATGGCCGCACAGCCCTCCGGGGATATAACGGAATAAACCGCGTATTGCAGCATCAGGACGCCATCGCCAACGGCCAGGGCCAATGCACCGCCTGAACCGCCCTCACCGATGATCGCGGTAATGATCGGCACTTTCAGCTCGGTCATTTCATACAGGTTCCGGCCAATGGCTTCTGACTGGCCACGCTCTTCGGCGCCAACGCCTGGATAAGCACCGGGGGTATCAACCAGGGTCAGCACCGGGATATTGAATTTTTCAGCCAGCTTCATCAGGCGTAAGGCTTTGCGATATCCCTCGGGCCGCGGCATGCCGAAATTGCGATAACCGCGCTCTTTGGTATCCCGGCCTTTCTGATGGCCGATGACCATGACCGACTGGCCGTTCAGGCGGGCCAGCCCGCCGACGATTGACGGATCATCGGCATAGTGACGATCCCCGTGTAATTCATGAAAGTCGCTGAAAATGCTCTGCAGGTAATCCAGGGTGTAAGGCCGCTGCGGATGCCGCGCAACCTGCCCGACCTGCCAGGGGGTCAGCTTGCCGTAGGTCTGCTGAACCAGAGCGTCGCTCTTACCGCGCAAGGTTTTGATCTCGTCGGCAATATCAACCGCCGAATCGTCGCTGACAAAACGCAGCGCCTCGATCTTCTGTTCAAGATCCGCAATCGGTTGTTCGAAATCGAGAAATTTTTGTTTCATTAAGCATCCAGAACCCGGGGCGACCATGGCAGGCAGGCGGCCGTGTCGCTCGCTAGTGAGCCATGATTGTAATGGCTTGAGCCAGGCCGGCTCCCAACCGGCGCAAAAGGGTCCGGCTGAAACCTCGTCAACTGGCTCAGATTTGCAACACTCTTGGCCTGAAACCCCTACTGGCGGGCGGCGAGCGGCAAATTGAGCAATAAATTCTGGGGCTTGAACCGGGTCAGGCCCGACTCGTCCATCGCCAGCGCCAGGTAGACGGGCTTACCGGCGACATCCTGGCGTTGATCGGCCATTTGGTCGAAATCCAGACGCGCCAGCAACAATAGCCGGCTCGATTCGGACGGGTCGAGCGCCTCCCCCTTGTAAAGCTTGTTTAACAATTGGGTCGCGACGCTGTCCAGACCGAGATGCCAGCGCCAGTGGGCGTCATCGATCTGCGCCACGGTGCGCACTTTGACGACCACGCCCAGCATGTTCAGCACCCAGCGTTCAATCAGGCTGGCTAGCGCCTGGGCACCCGGTTTGCCGTGGGTGATTTCGAGCGCGAAATCGAATGACTCGTCTCGCCCGAAGTAACTCTCGGCATTGTCGGCGTTTAATACCTCCAGTTCATGCCCGCCGGCGGCCAGCCCGCCAGAGGCCAGCATCCGCCCCAGCTCGCCCATGCCAGGGTCGGCTTTTTGCTCCAGACCCTGCGCGTCAGCGACGACCACACGGCCGTCCTGGGTCGTCACCCGTTGCGCTCGGAACCAGAGTTCGGCCGCACGCAACAGCGTTGCGTCAGTCTGGTCGATAAGCGCTTGATGGATAATGATCTGGGCCAGTTGATCGATGAACATTGGTGGTATGTCCACCTGCCCTTGATGTTGCGCATCAGTATGAATCCGCAGGTAAGCAGCCTGCAATGTCGGCGCGCTGACGAGACGGTCGCGGTAGCGCAGGAACAGGCGATAGTTTTCCGCTGCATCGGCATCGGCCAGCATGGCCAACTCATCCGCTGCCACTGCCCGTGAGGGCTGGTCGAGCAATGATTCATGCAGCCGGCACTCCGGCGCACAGGATTCCGCTACCGGAGCAAGCTCGGGCCGCAGCAGATAAGCCCGTAAAAATTCAGGTGTGAGATGCAAGCCGCCGTGCTCGTCAATGTCGAGCAAGGCCAGTCCGGAATTAACCCAGAACTGACGCATCTCAGCCGCGCCGCCAACTGGTGCCGGCGCGAGTGTCCTCCAGCACGATACCGCGCGCCAGCAAGTCCTGGCGGATCGCGTCGGCAGCCGCGAAATCCCGGGCCGCCTTGGCGCTCTGGCGTGCTGCTATCTGCGACTCGATCCAGGCGTCGTCAGCGCCGTCCGCCGCCTCGGTCTGGCTTGCTTCAGACCCAAGCAGACCGGTCCGGCGAACCTCGTCGAGCGGTTTTTCGAGTAGGCCCAGAATGCCGACCACCGCATTGAACACCGACTCTGCTTCCGGGGTGCGGTTACGGTTTAGTTCGGCGGCCATGTCAAATACGGCGGCCAGCGCCATCGGGGTATTGAAGTCGTCGTCCATTGCCGCCTTGAACCGGGCGGCCAGCGGATGTTCCCAATCGACGGCCTGGGCATCGACCACCGCCGGCGGCGTGTCGCCGCGTGCCGTGTAGAGCCGGATAAGCGACTGACGGGCTTCTTCGAGGTGGGCGTCTGAATAGTTCAGCGGGCTGCGGTAGTGGGCGCGCAGGATGAAAAAGCGGATGACTTCGGCATCGAACCGCTTCAGGACATCGCGAATCGTGAAGAAATTGCCCAGCGACTTGGACATCTTCTCGTCATCAACCCGAACGAACGCATTATGCAGCCAGTATTTGGCCAGCATGCCGTCGCCGTTGGGAAACAACGCCGCTTCAGACTGAGCAATTTCATTCTCGTGGTGCGGGAACTGCAGGTCTTCGCCGCCACCATGAATATCGATCTGGTCGCCCAATAGTGCGCGGGCCATTGCCGAGCATTCGATATGCCAGCCCGGACGACCATTGCCGTGCACTGACGCCCATTGCGCTTCGGCCGGTTCATCAGACTTGGAGGCCTTCCAGAGCACGAAATCAAGGGGATCCTGCTTGTCGCGGGAGACGGCAACCCGTTCGCCGGCACGCAAGTCATCAAGGTTACGCCCGGACAACTTGCCATAGCCGTCGAACTTGCGAACCGAATAATTCACGTCGCCATCTGTTGACCGATAGGCATAGCCGTTTTTTTCCAGCAAACCGATCAGGTCGAGCATCTGGGGGACATAGTCGGTCGCGCGCGGCTCGTGATCGGGGCGCAACACCCCCATCGCGTCTTCGTCTTCATGCATGGCAGCAATGAACCGCTCGGTCAGCTCGCTGATTGACTCACCGGCCTCGACGGCCCGCCGGATGATTTTGTCTTCGATGTCGGTGATGTTGCGCACGTAGGTCAGCTCGTAACCACTGGCGCGCAGCCACCGGGCGATCATATCGAACACCACCAGCATCCGGGCGTGACCAATGTGGCAATAGTCGTAGACGGTAATGCCGCAAACATACATATGGACCCGGCCAGGTTCACGAGGGACAAACGGCTCTTTGCGACGAGTCAGGGAATTGGTAATTTGAAGCATGAAAAGGCCTGGGTAAACACTGCGCCGCCGATCCCGGATGCGCCGTCATCTTGCTGATCAAGCCAGCAAACGACGCCCGGCAACCAGGCTGGCTGACTGTTTTTGGTTATTGGGGATTGGGGATGGTTAATCCGACGCGGTAAACTACGGGCGATGAAATCCAGTATAGCACCGCAGGGCGGGCCGATCAGCCTCATATCAAGCGCTTCCGTAACGCCCGGGTGGCCTGTATTCATCTGTGGCCAGACCCGTTTGCGCATGGCAGTCTTGCTCCTGGCGGTCTGCGGCTGCGCCCTGGTGCCAACCTTACCCGCCAACGCGCAGTCGACTCCCGCAGAACGGACGGCCGCAGAAAAACCGACCCGACCGACACAGCGCACCAATCGATCTGCCGCCCGACTGCAAAACGATGCCATAGCATCAATCAAGACCCTGCTGGCCGGCAAGCGCACTACCGAGGCGCTGCAAGTCGCTGAGAAAGCATTGCGGCAGTTTCCGGCCAATGTTCAAATGCGCTTCCTGTATGGGGTTGCCCTGACCGACGCCGGCAACACCGATAAAGCGATCGACTTGTTCACGGCATTGTCGCAAGAGCATCCCGAGCTGGCCGAGCCCTATAACAACCTGGCCGTGCTGTACGCGTCGGCCGGCAACCTGATCGGCGCGCGTGACGCGCTTGAAAAAGCCGTCGTCGCTGTGCCGGACTACCCGCTTGCGTTTGAAAACCTGGGCGATGTTTATGTCCGGCTGGCCGTCAAATCCTATTCGGAAAGCCTGCAAAAAGATAACGCCATCCAGCGCACCCGACGCAAGTTGACGCTGGCACGAGCACTACTGCAGGAAATCACCCCGACCAACAAGCGTTAAATTTCAATCCTGTTACTTCTGGAGTCAACAACCATGTATCTCAAACTTCCCCTGATCGGCGCCCTGGCGGTTGGCATTGCCATGTCCGCAAACGACGCTGCCGCCGCTGGCAACCCGCAAGTGGCGATCGAAACCTCTATGGGCAAAATCGTGGTGGAACTCTACCCGGACAAAGCCCCCAAGACTGTCGCGAATTTCCTCAAATACGTTGAAGATGGCTTCTATGCCGGCACGATCTTTCACCGCGTGATTGGCACGTTCATGATTCAGGGCGGTGGATTCACCGAAGACTTGTACCAGGGCAACCTGAAGACCAAATCAGGCAACCCTCCCGTCGAGATCGAGTCTCAGAACGGCCTCAAAAACGACAAAGGCTGGATGGCGATGGCGCGCACCTCAGACCCAAACTCAGCCACCTCGCAGTTCTTCATTAATACGGCTGACAATGACAACCTGAACTACCCGTCTTTCGACGGTCATGGCTATGCCGTGTTTGGCAAAGTTATCGAAGGTCTCGACGTTGTTGGCAAGATTGCGGCGGTCGAAACCAACCGGGTTGGCCCGCTGGATGATGTCCCAACCGAGATCGTCAAGATTGAGGGAGCCACAAAGGTTGGTCAGTAATCAGACTGGGCAACCGGCCAAGCCGGACAGCGACCTGGATTCCCTGTCGCTACCCGGCGAAGCCAGCGTATTGCTCGCCTCAGATATGCATCTGGGCGAGCATGATCCGGCAAGCGCACAATGGTTCACGACCGCTCTTCAGCAACTGGACGGCAGCTATAGCCATCTGATCTTGCTCGGTGATTTATTCGAAGCCTGGATTGGCGACGACCAGACCGACCCGGTCGCCTTGTCTTTTCTCGAGACCCTGGCACAGATATCCGCCAAGCGACCGGTTTACGTGATGCGCGGTAACCGGGACTTCCTGCTGAACCTGCCGTTGCCCGACTCGGCAGGCGCCGCGAGTTTCAGCCGCCAGACTGGCGCCCAACTGCTTGCCGACCCCTGCCGGCTGACGCTGGGGTCCCGGCAATGGTTGCTTGCCCACGGCGACGCCTTGTGCACGGACGATCTGGCTTATCAGGCGTTTCGACAGGAAAGCCGTCAGGCGTCATGGGCGGCGACCTTCCTGGCGCAATCCCTGGAGCAGCGTTCGATAATCGCCCGGCAGATGCGTCTGGAGTCCCAGACGGCCACCTCAAACAAGCCGGAAAACCTTACCGACGTCAACCCGCAGTCTGTTCAGGAAACGCTGGACAAACACGGCCTGACCGATCTCATTCATGGCCATACGCACCGCCCGGCACACCACCACTGGGCAGTTGCCGGCGTGGACTATTCCCGGCATGTCTTGTCAGACTGGGACGGCGCAGACCAGCGCGGCGGTTTTTTCCGGCTGGATGCGGCCGGACTCAGAGACGCCGCAGCTTAATCGACCATACGGTTCAGATCGGACGCATTGATTGGCGGACACTCAGCCTCGATATCAGCGCCCATTTCCTTGAGTTTGCATTTGAGTTCATTGATCGTGACATCCTGCTCGGACACATGATCGATCAGCTTATGCAAGGCAACACTGAGCGGATCGTCACCAGCGGTCACCGCATACGCTGAGAATTTCTCCCGGACTGCCTCACGATCCGTCTGGGCGTCGTCGCCCGGCTTGATCATGCGAGCTGGAATACCCACTGCGGTTGCTCCGGCCGGCACAGGCTTGACCACGACTGAATTCGAGCCGATTTTCGCCTTGCTGCCCACGGTAAACGGGCCGAGTATTTTGGCTCCGGCGCCAACCACCACGCCTGCCTCCAGCGTCGGGTGGCGCTTGCCGCCGTTCAGTGAAGTACCGCCAAGCGTGACGCCCTGATAGATGGTGCAATCGTCGCCAATTTCTGCGGTTTCGCCGACCACAACTCCCATGCCGTGATCGATGAAAACCCGCCGCCCCACACTGACCGCCGGATGAATCTCGATGCCGGTCAGAAATCGGCCGATGTTTGACAACAGCCGGCCCAATGTCAGAAAACCCGCCTGCCAGGCTTTGTTCCCCAGGCGATGAATCAACAGCGCATGTACGCCGGGGCAACACAACGCAACTTCGAGTGAGGAACGGGCCGCCGGGTCTTTAGCCATAACGGTCGCTATATCTTCGCGAAGGCGTTCAAACATAATCAGGTCCTGCTCAAAAAAGGGAAATTAGTCCGGCAAATGGACGATACCTGACATCAAGCGGCGCGCGCTGCGCGACATCAATGCCTTGTCCAGAACCCAGCGACCATGGTGTTGCGTCAACTCGGCTCCAGCGGTAAGAGTACCGGAAACATAGCCGATACGGGTTGGTACACCTGGTAGCGCCCTGGCCACTTGATTGACGACCGAACCTGGCAACGCGGCAGCGACTGCCAGTGCAACCGATCCGGTACCCGTGAAGTCATCTTGCAGGCGGCCCATCGACATGATTCTGGCCAATAGATCAATGCTCGTGGCCGGCACCTCCCGGCCGCTACTGGTGCGGTAAGTCTTGGGTGCGGCAACCCATGACAGCAGCGGCGTAGCCGGTCGTTCGTGGGTGGCAATCTCAGGTGTTTCAGCCAGGCCCATAGCAACCGCTGCATGCGCGCGCACCCGTTCCAGCCCGGTGCCGATCTTGGCCAGACGGGCATTAAAGGCATCAGGTAACTCGCGACCCGTCAGGCCGATTTCTTCAGCGCGGACGAATACGGTCGGATTACCGCTAGTCACCAGGGTCACGGTCAGCGGATCGAATCCAGGCACTTTCAACACGTCGGTGACATGCCCGGTGGGCAGCATTGGCGCTGCCGCGCTACCCGGCCCTGCCCCGAAATATTCGAGCCGGATTTCCGCCGTACCAAACGGCACGCCGTTTTCGGTGAACGCGCCGGATTCGAGCACCCGGCCATCACGCACCGGGACGAAAGCGTCGATTCGCTGGCCGAGATTTCGCTGCCACAAACGGACAGGCGTGACGGGTTCAATCGGTTCGACCAGACCGGCATGAATCGCAAAGGGCGCTACCGCTGCGGTCAAATGGCCGCAATTGCCGCTGTAGTCGATCAATGAATCGGCGACAGAGACACGCCCGAACAAGTAGTCCACATCGCAATCGTCCCGAAAAGACGATCCGATCAGAACCACGTTACTGGTTGATGAACTCGCCCCGCCCATGCCATCGGTTTGACATTGATACGGGTCCGGACTACCCATTACGCGCAACAACAGCGCGTCCCGATCGGCCGCGCGACGCGGCAGATCCGACTCCAGAAAAAACACCGCTTTGCTGGTGCCGCCTCGCATATAAACCGCTGGAATATCCTTCACGACAGACTCCTGATTCATTCAACCCGGGTCGGCATCACGGGTGCCGGGTGGCGGCGCGGCTTGCATGCGCGACATCTTCTGGCAAATACCGCGCAGGATATCCACCTCTTTGGTGGTCAGCACCGCACGTGCGAACAACTGACGCAGCCTCGCCATCAGCCGTTTGGGGCGGTCCGGATCGAGGTAGCCGATATGCTCCAGCGATGACTCCAGATGACTGATCATGCCCTCAACCTGACGGTGTTGCGCCGGCAGGTCGTCTGACAGTATTTTGGACGGCACCGGCACAACCGGCGCAGGCTCACGACACAAGGCCAGCCGCATTTCATAGGCAATGATCTGCAAGGCCTGAGCCAGATTCAGCGATGAATACGAGGGGTCAGCATCAATCGAGCAGAGAAAATTGCAGCGCTGCGCCTGCTCGATGCTCAGACCGACCCGCTCGGTGCCAAAGACCAGCGCAACCGGTTCGTCACCCCGGTCCGCCGGCGCTCCATGGCTTGCCAGCATCTCGCCCGCTGCCCGGGCAAGTTCCCGTGGCGACTGAGCGGCAGGCGCGAACTCCCGGCCCGCCGCACTGATTGCAATGACCATACGGGCCCCCGCCACGGCCTCGTCCAGTGATTCGACGATCCGGCAATCATTCAGCACACGCGTCGCACCGCTGGCGAAAGAAATCGCCGCCCGGTGGCGGTGAACCTCCGGATAACGCGGGTTCACCACAGTCAGGCGCTCAAAGCCCATCACCTGCAATGCCCGTGCCGCCGAACCAACATTGCCCGGATGACTGGGTTCAATCAGGACAAAATTGACCAGATGCCGACCGATATGCTCCCCATTGGGTAAAGAATTCGGTGTAACAACGGCTGTGTTCATGTGTATCCCTTACACTTGCGCTCTTCCAATTCAACTCTCGATCGAAGGACGGGCCATGCACCCGATGCTCAACACTGCTATCTCGGCCGCCAGGCGCGCCGGTAGCGTCATTAACCGCGCCAGTCTCGACCTCGACAAAGTGCAGGTCTCTCGCAAGCAACGCAACGACTTTGTGACCGAGGTGGATAAAGAGGCTGAGCGGGTCATTATTGAAACGCTGCTCAAGGCGTATCCGGGCCATTCTATCCTTGGTGAGGAAACCGGCCTCGATCCCCGCAAAGAAGGCGACACGCTACGCACCGCAGAGAACATCTGGGTGATCGACCCGCTGGATGGCACCACCAATTTCATCCACGGGATGCCGCAGTACTGCGTGTCAATCGCTTTGTTATCCAAAGGGGTTGGCCAGCAGGCCGTAATCTACGATCCGAACCGTGACGAACTCTTTACCGCCACTCGCGGGCGTGGCGCGTTCCTCAATGACCGCCGCATCCGGGTCTCCAAGCGCACCCGGGTCGAAGATTCGCTGATCGGCACCGGTTTCCCGTTCAAGGAAATCGACTCGCTGGATACCTACATGAAGATGTTCAAAGCCGTCACCCAGACCGCTTCCGCCGTGCGCCGACCGGGTGCCGCCGCGTTGGACCTGGCCTATGTTGCCAGCGGACGCTTTGACGGCTTTTTTGAATACGGACTCGCGCCCTGGGATATGGCCGCAGGTGGCCTGATGATTCTCGAAGCCGGCGGCCTGATTGCCGACTTCGACGGCGAGAGCGAACACCTCTACAACAGCCAGGTCGTTGCCGGTAACCCGAAGGTATTTGGCGCCATGCTCAAACTGCTGCAGCAGGCCCGCGCCTGAGATCAGGTCACCAGATGGTTGGGCCGGCCATGCACAAAGGCATCGATATTGCCGGTTGCCTGATCCCATAGCGCCTGCATCGCACCAACCCCCGCCCAGGCAACATGCGGTGTCAAAATCACATTTGGCATGGCTGCCACCTGCATGATGGCGCTGTCATGCGGGGCGGGTTCAACCCCGACTACATCAATCCCGGCGCCGGCAATCTGCCCCTGTCGAAGCGCCTGCGCCAGGGCCGGTTCGTCAATGATGCCGCCGCGCGCCGTGTTGATCACGATAGCGGTTGGCTTCATTTGCGCCAGAAAACCGGCGTCCACCATTGCGGTGGTTTCGGGCGTCAGCGGGCAATGGCAAGTCAGGACATCTGCGCTGCGAGCCAGCTCTTGCAGCCCGACGAGCCGACCGTGCTCGGGTACGTCACGGGCAAAGGCATCAAAATACCGAACCGTCATGCCAAAAGCCGCGCCGATTGCCCCGACCGAACGGCCAATACTGCCCGCGCCGATGATGCCCAGCGTCGAGCCGGCGAGATCGCGGATCGGCTCATTGAAGAAACAGAAATTCTGGCTGCGAACCCACTCCCCGTCCAACACCTGGGCCCGGTACTGGACCAGATTTCGCCGCAACGCCAGGATCAGCGCGAACGTATGCTCGGGTACTGTGTTAACGGCATAACCGCGCACATTCGACACCGCCACTCCATGCTTGCGGCAGGCACCAATGTCGATAATGTCGTAACCGGTTGCCGCTACGGAGATCATTTTCAACGTCGGACAGGCGGCGAGCGTCTCGGCAGTAACCGGCACCTTGTTGGTTAATGCAATGCTCGCCCCGACCAGCCGGTCAGCAACCAGCTCGGGGGCGGTTGACTCAAAAACCTGCCAGCTATGCTCAATTGACGGTCGCTTGACTATTACGCCGGGACCAACCGTCGAGGCATCGAGAAATACGATTGCTTCACTCACCGGCGGGCTCGGTTTAGCCTATGCCACCGGCTCAGGCAGCGCGAGTCGATAACGCCTCGGGCAAGGCAGCATCGAAGGCATCGCGCAGACTGGCGACTGAGCGCTCAACATTGTGGAGTTTATCCAGCCCGAACAAACCGACGCGAAAAGTCTTGAAATCTGCCGGTTCATCGACCTGCAACGGCACGCCGGCGGCAATCTGCACACCTTGCGCCGCCAGCTTGCTGCCGTTTTGGAGCATGCTGTCATCGGTATAACAAACCACCACCCCGGGCGCTTCAAAACCTGGCGCAGCAATACTGACAAAACCCCGTTCAGCCAGCATCGCACGCACCTGGCGGCCCAGCTCGATTTGCTCTTGGCGAACTTTTTCGGTGCCGTAGTCAACAGTTTCCTGCATGACCTTGCGCACCGATGTCAGCGCATCAGTAGGCATGGTGGAATGATAGGCATGCCCGCCAGCTTCATAGGCTTCCATGATTTGCAGCCACTTCTTGAGGTCACAGGCAAAGCTGGAACTTTGCGTCTGTTCAATTCGCTCACGGGCGGCGGGGCTCATCATGACGAAAGCGCAGCAAGGCGAACCACTCCAGCCTTTTTGCGGCGCGCTGATCAACAGATCAATGCCGATATCGACCATATCGACCCAGACGGTACCGGAAGCAATACAGTCCAAGACAAACAAACCGCCCACTTCATGGACGGCGTCTGACACTTGACGCAGATAGTCGTCTGGCAAAATCATGCCGGCCGCGGTTTCAACATGCGGGGCAAAGACCATGTCAGGCTTCTGGTCGCGAATGGTTTGGACAACCTGATCGATTGGGGCCGGCGCATACGGTGCCAGTTTGTCCTCACTGGTCTTGCGAGCCTTCATAACGATCTCTTCGCCCGGTATCCCGCCCATTTCAAAGATCTGACTCCAGCGGAAGCTGAACCAGCCATTGCGGATCACAAGACATTTCTTGCCAGTGGCAAACTGACGGGCTACTGCCTCCATGCCAAACGTGCCGCTGCCGGGCACAATCGCAACGCTGGCGGCGTTATACACCGACTTCAGCGTCTTGCTGATATCGGTCATCACACCCTGGAACTGCCCTGACATGTGGTTTACCGCACGATCAGTAAAGACAACCGAGTACTCAAGTTTTCCGTCAGGGTCTACATCGGGTAGCAGGCCAGGCATTGTTCACTCCGGGTGGGACTTTCAAGCCCGGATCGTATCACGCAGTACCTTTGGCAGGTACGGCACAGAACGCCGGCCGAAAACACCGGCGCACGGGCCCGTTTGCGACCATTACCGCCTGATTCCAGCGACAGAATCGAGCGACAGAACGAAAAAAGCCGGTCGCCAGAGTTATCCCCCGGCGACCGGCTTTTATTGACCTGCTGAATTAGTTCTCAGGGCAAATGGTCTCGCCAATCAGCGTCCACTTCTTGCCGTCAAACTGACCCAGTTGCTCGCACTCGATTGGATAGAAGTCATCCGCGCTCGTGTCTACGGTCACACCGGGCAGCAACATCGGCACCTTAAGGTCCGTCAGGCTGGCCGCTTGCTTCATGATGTTTTCGCGGGTGAGTTCGTCACCAGCATTCTTGATCACCTCAGCCATGGTGTAAGCGGCAGCATAAGCAAAGACATTAAACGAGCTGGTCTTGTCGCCACCCGCATAATACTTGTCCATCCAGGCGGTCCAGGCTTTGTAGTCTTCGTCGTCAGCCCACTGCGGATCGGTCGGGTCTTTGGTGTACAAGGCAGTGATTACGCCTTTCGATTTCTCAAGACCGGCCGGCTTGAGAACCGAGCCAACTGATGAGGACACGTTGTTCAGGAAGTGCGTGGGCTTCCAGCCAATGTCGTACGCTTTGCGGATAGCCTGGGCAGCGAATTTCGGTGTCGTGATGTTGAAGAAAACGTCGGCACCGGTGTCCTTCAGCTTGATGATCTGCGAGTCAACTGTCGGATCGGTAGCTTCATACGGCAGCTTGGAAACGATTGCTGAGTTCATATCGCCCAGGCCTTCAACGAAGCCGTTCAGATAATCTTTGCCGTAGTCGTCATTCTGATAGAGGATCGCAATTTTTGCGTTGGGCATATTCTTGCGAATATAGGTGGCATAAACCTTGGCTTCGCCTGGGTAAGTTGGCTGCCAACCCATTGTCCAGGGGTACTTCTTGGGGTTACCCCATTTACCAGCGCCGGTAGCCAGGAACAGATGCGGTACTTTCTTGGCGTTGATGTATTTGTGAATTGAAGTATTGGTTGGCGTGCCCAGGTTGTTGAACAGAAACAGCACCTGATCCTGCTCGACCAGCTTGCGAACCTGCTCTACGGTTTTTGGCGGACTGTAGCCATCATCGCGGGAGACAAAGTTAATCTTGCGTCCGTTGATACCGCCGTTGGCATTGACCATATCAAAGTAAGCAGCAACGCCCTTACCAATCGTGCCGTATGCCGAAGCCGGGCCGCTGTAGGGCATTGTGTTGCCGATCTTGATTTCGGTGTCGCTCGCGCCTGGGCCGTAGTTGCCCGCCGCAAAAGCAGCGGTCGACAACAGCGCCGTAGCGGCAACCAGAGCCCCACGGGTTAATTGTGTTTTTGTGCGTCGTTGCATTTTTTGTCTCCTTGGATCGGTAAAACCTGAAGTCTTAACCTGCCCGGGCCGCAGCCTGCGGCCGGCCAGTTACTTTGAACGCTTTAGCCGCGCTGTCATAATCCGGACGAAACCCCAGATACCGAGCGGCATAAAGTACATAAACAGTATGAGAAACACACCATAAACAGCCCACGGCGCCGCCTTCGATACTGACTCCGCGACGTTGGGTATAAAGACAATCACGAAGCCCCCGATGATGGATCCCGGAAGCGACCCCAGACCGCCAATGACCATTCCGACCAGCAATGCCACCGAAAGAAAAAACGTGAAACTGTCCGGGGCAACAAACTGAATCGCAATAGCGCCCAGGGCGCCAGCGACGCCGGTATAAAGAGCACTCACACCAAAGGTTAACGATTTGTACAAAGAAGTGTTGACACCCATTGCACTGGCGGCGATTGGATTGTCACGAATAGCCATTAATGCACGGCCGGTACGCCCCCGAAGCAGGTTCCAGGCCGCCCAGAACAAGATCAGCATCACGGCCAGCGAAAAGTAGTACAGCCAGCGGTCTTGCGATATCGGTATCCAGGCCGGCGGATCCGGCTTGAGGATAACCACTCCTTGCACCCCACCCGTCCATTCTTCAATGGCGTCGTACTTAAGAAGCTGCGGCGTGGCCACCGACAGCGCAAAAGTGGCCAGTGCCAGATAGAGCCCCTCCAGGCGCAATGCCGGCAGACCAAACAGGAACCCCACGACCAGACAGACCACACCAGCAACCGGCAGCGTCCAGTAGTAGGCAATCTCGAAGTGATCCATCATGATGGCCGCGGTATAAGCCCCGACCGCATAAAACGCACTGTGTCCGAGTGAGAACTGCCCGTTAAATCCGGTCAGGATGTTCAGGCCAAGCACCGCAATCCCGTAGACAATCACCAGGGTGAACTGGAAGGTCCGGTAATCCGTGATGAAAAACGGCAGCAGCATCGCGGCAACCAACACCACCAGGGCGCCGGTTTTCTGGGCACCGGACAGTTTCGCGCCCGAAGCGAGGGCGGCAAGTTCGCGTGTATTTAGTGGCATTGTCATAGTCAGACTCGCTTAACAACTAGCTGGCCAAACAAGCCGCTCGGTTTAAACACCAACACCGTCACAATCAAGACCAATGCAAAAGTCAGTTTCAGTTCGTGGCCAACGCCCGGCACATAAGTGCCGACCAGATTTTCAAGCACCCCGACAAAGAAGCCACCGGCTACCGCTCCGGCCGGGTTGCTGATCCCGCCCAGCAGCGCTCCGGCAAAACCGTAAAGCAGAATGCCGGCCATCATGTTGGGCTCAAGGAACACCGTGTGGGCGACCATCATGCCGCCAACCGCGCCGATGGCGGCCGCCAGACCCCAGCCAAGCGCCAGCATCCAGCCAACCGGAATTCCCACCAGTCTTGCCGAAGCCGGGTCTTGCGCGGAAGCGCGCATGGCCAGTCCGACCGGCGTAAACCGAAAGAACAGGAAGACCGCCCCCAGCACGAGCATCGTGACGCCGATGACCCCCAGGTCATGGGTACTGACGAAACGATTGCCAAACACCGGAGCCTCCGGAAACGGGCTCGGAAACGGCTTGATCGTGAAATCCCAGATCCAGCCGGCCAGCGCATTGAAAATCGTTAGCAGGCCAATGAAGACAATCACCTCGTTCAACACCGAGGTGCCCTCCACCGGACGCACGATAATCCGCTCGATTAACGCACCACCGGCAAATGAAATCGCCAGGGTCATGAAAAACGCAGCCCAATAACCAAATCCGGCCTGCAACAAAGTGTAGGCAAGATAGGTTGAGAACATGGCCATCTCACCCTGAGCAAAGTTCAGGTGATCAGTGGCCTGGTAAATCATGACAACGGCAAGCGCCGTACAGGCATAGACTCCGCCGAATGACAGGCCTGAGAAAAATTGTTGTAGAAAGAGATCCATCCTCAGTACCCTAGATAAGCTTTGCGGACACTTTCGTCCTGACCAATTTCTTCGGCGCTGCCACTCATGATGATTTTGCCGGTCTCGATCAAATAGGCATGACTGGCGATACCGAGCGCCAGTGAAGCGTTTTGCTCAACAATCAGCATACTGACCTGCCGGTCTTTATTGATGGCACCCAGAATGTCGAACAGTTCTTCTGTCAGGTTCGGGGCCAGGCCAAAAGACGGCTCATCAAGCAGCATCAGTTTGGGTCGCATCATCAGTGCCCGCCCGACCGCAAGCATTTGTTGCTCGCCGCCAGACAAGGTACCGGCTTGTTGAGTGCGCCGCTCCTGGAGCCTTGGAAAGTACTTGAACACCTGCTCCATGTCTTCGGCAATACCGGCTCTGTCTTTCCGGGTGTATGCCCCGAGCCGCAGGTTTTCCTCGGCGCTTAGACGCACAAAAGTGCCCCGGCCTTCAGGCACATGAGCAATGCCGACACCGGCGATTGATTCGGTCGATTTGCCAGAAATGCGCGAACCGGCGAAGCTCACCTCACCGCGGGTGCGGATCATGCCGCAGATCGCCCGCAGCGTTGTGGTCTTGCCCGCGCCATTGGCACCGAGGATGGTGATGATGCCGCCCTCATCGAGTTCAAAAGAAACGCCGCGCAGCACTTGTGTCTGCCCGTAAAACGCCTCCAGGTCTTTTACTTCTAATAGCGCCATCAGTGCCCCTTGCCCAGATAGGCCCGAATGACTTCGGCGTCGTTGCGCACGTGATCAGGCGTTCCTTCGGCGATTTTGCGGCCGAAATTCAAAACGACAACCTGCTCTGAAATAGACATCACGAGACTCATGTGGTGCTCAACAACCAGGACAGTCAGCTTGTGATCGTCACGAATCTTCTGAAACAACTTGCCGAGCTCTTCGACTTCTTCGTGGTTCAGACCGCCGGCCGGCTCATCAAGCAATAACAGTTTTGGCTCACTGGCCAGCGCCCGCGCCAGCTCGACACGCTTCTGCGTGCCAAACGGCAGCGAAGCAGAAGGCAGATGAGCCACTTCGGTGAGATTCAGGTATTCGAGCAAACTCCAGGCCCGCTCTTCGATCTCGCGTTCTTCACGGGTGATCCATGGCATGCGCAACGCATTGGAGAGGAAGCCGCCGGAACTCTGACTGTGCGCGCCCACTTTGACGTTATCCAGAACAGTCAGGCGGCTGAACAGCGCCAGGTTCTGAAAAGTGCGGCCGATTCGCAAACTGGCCATCTGATGGGCTGGTGACGACAGGATTGACGTGCCGTCGATTCTGATGTCGCCCGAGTTGGGAACATACAGACGGCTCAGACAATTAAAGAGAGTCGTTTTGCCTGCGCCATTGGGACCAATCAGTCCGACAATCGCGCCGCGAGGAACATCAAAGCTAACTGAATCCAGGGCAACAATGCCGCCGAACTTCACCATCACGTCTTTGACTTCGAGAATATGACTTGCTGCATTCATAATGCAACCGCACACGAACTGAACCCGTGCGCGGGACAACGCTGCTCCATTGAGTATCTCCTCCCCCTGAGTACGGCGTAACAATACAGGGGCTGCGATTGTTATGGCAAGTGCTTATCCACTTTGAATTCGCAAATAGGCACTTAGACCAAAGCAATTGCTTACGGTGACATACAGTCGACGCGATAACTGCGGCTACACTTTGCGCAACTCCGGAAAACAGACCCATTGTGAAACACCAGGATCCCAGCCAGAAGTCGCGTAATACCGCGCCAGTCAAGCCGTCCAAGTCGTCATCGCCAAACTCGGATGCGGCTGCACTCGCCGGTCACACACCCATGATGCAGCAATACCTCGGCCTGAAAAAAGGCCACGAAGAGATGTTGCTGTTCTATCGCATGGGCGATTTTTACGAGTTGTTTTTTGAAGACGCAAAACGGGCATCGCGCCTGCTTGGCATCACGCTGACCAAACGGGGCGCCACTAACGGCGAGCCGATTCCAATGGCCGGTGTGCCGTTTCACTCTGTGGACCAATACCTTGCCCGATTGATCAGAGCCGGCGAATCAGTGGCGATATGCGAACAGATCGGCGATCCGGCAACCAGCAAAGGCCCGGTTGAACGGAAAGTTGTGCGAGTCGTCACACCAGGCACTCTGATTGAAGATCAATGGCTGCCGGAACGACAAGACAGTCTGTTGCTGGCCATCATGCCGGGCAAAGTCACGGGGCTGGCCTGGCTGGCGCTGGCCAGCGGCGAATGCTGGCTGACCCAGGTGGCCGACAACCGCCTGACAGAAGAACTTGATCGCCTGCAACCAGCCGAGGTGCTGGTACCAGCTGACAGCGGCGTTGTGCTTGACAGCCGATACAAAAAAACCGAGATGGACCGCTGGCACTTTGATGCAGATCGCGGTCAACGCACCCTGGTATCCCTGACCGACACCCGTAATCTGCAGGCGTTTGGCATTGGCGACTGGCCTGCTGCACTGGCAAGTGCCAGCGCCCTGATTGACTACGCCAGCCAGACACAACAACGCGATCTCTCGCATCTCACCCGAATCCAGGCCTACGACGATGCGCAATCGATCGGCCTTGATCCGGCGGCCCGACAAAACCTGGAAATCCTGTCGCCGCTGCGCGATGCCGACGGCCCCTGCCTGTTATCGGTTGTCGATCAGTGCGCGACGGGCGCTGGCGGGCGCTTGCTGCGCCGCTGGCTGGTCGCCCCGCCACGCGATCCCTCTGTAGCGTCGGGCCGCCACGAATGTATTGCCGCGTTGCTGCGCGAGGGCGTGACGGAGCTGACTTCATCGCTGAAACACCTGCCTGATCTGGAGCGTATTGCGGCCCGGGTTGCCATGACCAGCGCCCGACCGCGCGACCTGGCCGCGCTACGCGATGCAGCACAGCCGCTTCGAGACATTCAGTCCCGGCTTGGCCAGCCCGCACTGGCCGAACCGTTTGCGGCCCTGATCGGGGAACTGACGCTGCCAGCGCAGGCGCACGACTTACTGAACCGGGCAATCAAACCAGAACCGGCAGCCGTTGTACGCGAAGGCGGTGTGATTCTGACGGGCTACGACCAAACCCTGGACGAGTTGCGCGCAATCGACGAGGATTGCGGCGAATTTCTGGCCCGGATGGAAGCGGCAGAAAGAGAGCGCACCGGAATTGCCACCCTTAAAGTCGGTTTCAATCAGGTGCACGGTTTTTTCATTGAAGTCTCGCGCAGTCAGAGCGGTTCGGTGCCGCCTGAATACCGGCGCCGCCAGACACTCAAGAATGCCGAGCGCTTCATTACCCCTGAGCTGAAAACATTCGAAGACCGTGCTTTGTCGGCCAAAGAACGTGCCCTGGCGCGCGAAAAACACTTGTTTGATGAATTGCTCACGCAGTTGGCGGACGCCGTGCCCGCCTGGCAGCGGATTGGCAGCGCCATCGCCCAGATAGACGTTCTGACCGGTTTTGCTGTGCTGGCCGAGCAACGTCACTGGTGCCGCCCGGACTTCGTCCGGCAACCGGGTATTGAATTGCGCGGTGCGCGCCACCCGGTGGTTGAAACCACGATTGAACAATATGTCCCGAATGACTGCGTGCTCAGCCCCGGCAAGGCTTTTATTATTCTGACCGGACCAAACATGGGCGGTAAGTCCACGTATATGCGCTCGGTCGCGCTGATCACGCTGCTCGCCTATGTCGGGAGTTTCGTGCCGGCCGCCCGCTGCACGCTCGGCCCGATCGATCGCATCTACACCCGGATTGGCGCCTCCGATGACCTGGCGGGCGGGCGCTCGACCTTTATGGTTGAGATGACCGAAGCGGCCGCCATTCTGAGCGGCGCTACCGACGCTTCGCTCGTCTTGATGGACGAGATCGGACGCGGCACCTCCACCTTTGATGGCTTGTCGCTCGCCCATGCCATCGGGGAGCGACTGGTGACGAACAATCGCTCGCTGACCTTGTTCGCCACCCACTACTTTGAAATCACGCGCATGGCCGAACGTCATCCGCAAGTCACCAACCGCCATCTATCGGCGGTAGAAGGTCGGCAAGGCGTGGTGTTTATGCACGAAGTCAAAGACGGCCCGGCCAGTCGCAGCTATGGACTACAAGTGGCGCGGCTGGCCGGTCTGCCCGCTCCGGTAATCCGGGCTGCGGGAAGCCTGCTCAGCAAACTCGAGGCCCGCGATGCCGCCAACCCGGACCAGATTGATCTGTTCGATACCGGCGGCGAACCTGATCACCCCGACTGGCTTGAACAGGCCGAACCAGACCCGACCAGCGAAGCGTTGCTCGAGCAGTTGCAGACCCTCGACCCCGACCGACTCACACCGCGCGAAGCACTTGATGCGCTGTACCAGCTCAAGCAGATTATCGACTCGCCCCGGGAAAACTGATCAAGTCGCTCAACAGCCTGCGACGGCATTTCCTGACAACAGGACTGCTCGGCGCCTACGTGCTTGGCGCCGGCAGCCGACCCGCCCACGGCGATAGTCCGCCCGGAAAGCAGCCGCAAAGCCGGACTCGGTTTTACCTGATCGGCGATACCCCTTACTCTCCGGCCGAACGAAAAATTCTGGAACAAACCCTGCCCAACGCAGGCAATGAAGCACAGTTCATTGTGCATGTCGGCGACATTAAAAGCGGCCTTGAAACTTGCTCAAATGAATTATTGATGCGCCGGCTGCACGCACTTGGCAAAGCGCCCGCGCCATTGATTCTGGCGCTCGGTGACAATGAATGGACAGACTGCGACCGGGTCCTTGCCGGCAGCTTCGATCCGATTGAACGCCTGCAATGGCTGCGCAAGACAATCTATACCCGCGACCACGGCTATACCCTCGGACGCGGATCACTGCGCATTACCAACCAGACCAATAACCGCTTGCTTGAATCACCTGTCAGACCAGCGCAGATAGAAACTACCGGCCTGCCTGAAAACCTGCACTGGACGGCCGGCGCTGTTGACTTCGTCAGCCTGAATGTCGCGGGCAGCGGCGGTGGTCTGAAAGGCACGATTGCACCGGCCATGATGGCCGCTCATGCCACCGCGAACCGGCGCTGGCTGAACCAGGCGGTGGTGCGTGCCACCGAAGCCCGGCGCTCGGTACTGGTGATCATTTTGCACGCTGAATTCAAAGCTGGGAAACTGAACCGGCGTGACTTTGGCGCCAGCCCGACCGACCGCAAGAATGTATACGGGTGGCTGCGCAGCGCCTTGTACCGGGCAGTCTGCCTGTTCCCAGGCACCGTGATTGTGTTACACGGCGATACCCACCGCTTCAAACATGATCAGCCGTGGCAAAAACTGGCAGGAAGCGATCTGCCTGCGCGACTGCCTGACTATGGCGTACCACTCGAGTGGCGCCGTCAGCGAATGGCACGCTTCACGCGAATCCGATCGTTTGGCACGCCGGCGACCACCGCTTATGTTCTGATCAGTATTGAATCGGTTGACGGCCAGACGCCGACAATTTCAGTGGAACCGCGATTTCTGTAAGCGGCCCATAACTGACTAGTGCAGGCTCCGACCTGACTCCCGCCGTTCAAGTTCGATCTCTTCATCGGTCGCAAACGTGATTTTCTCAACCGACATGTCGTAGCGCAATGAAATACCGGCCAGCGGATGATTGCCGTCCAGCACCGCCTTGCCCTGTGCAACATCGGTAAGCGTGTAGACAACGCCGTCGGGTGCCTGCCCTGGCAAGCCCTCGAACGTCATTCCCGGTTCGCTGCCTTCCGGTAGCAAGTCCGCATTGACAATATGCAGGCGGTCGGCTTCGTAGTCACCGAAAGCGTCATCCGGCTGCAGGACTTTGACGCATTTGTCACCGACTTGTTTGTCCTCCAGCGCTTGCTCAAGCTTGGGGAAAATCGCGCCATAACCGCCGTGCAGATAGCGCATCTCGCGCGGCACTTCTTCGATAGGTTGATTGGTTGAGTCAAATATCTGGTAGTGGACGGTCACCCAGGTATCAGCCATGACGGTAGGCGGAAACGGCCCACTGTCGTCAAAATCATTATCTTCTTCGGGAGGTGGCATCGAGTCGTCGTTATAGTCTGGGTTGTTCATGATCTGCTTACGGTATTTCAACATGGTAACCCCTCATCGGCGCAAAAAGACAGCCTCCCGACCCCGCTCCACCGCGCCCTACCTGGACGCGCCGAACCCGCTTGCCGGCCGCAAGCAGGCCGCCGAGTTTGTCTGGCGTTACTGGCAGCAACAACCGGCCGTCATCAGGGCGGCAATCGAGCCTCAGGCAATGCTGAGCGAGTCGCTGAATGAGTCGATGATGCGCACGCTGGCCGGCCAGGACGAGACCGAAAGTCGCCTGATTCGGCGCCGCGGCAGAAAATGGCGACTTGACCACGGCCCATTCGAGCCGACAGAGCTGCCCGAGGCAACCGACCGTCGCTGGACCTTGCTGGTGCAAGGGGTCGATCAACACCTGGACCAGGCCAGCGATTTACTGCACCGGTTCAACTTTCTGCCGCAGGTACGTCTGGACGACCTGATGATCAGCATTGCGGGCGATCAAGGTGGCGTTGGGCCTCACACCGACTCCTACGATGTTTTTCTGGTGCAACTCGAGGGGGTACGCCAGTGGACGCTGGGAGCCCCCGGCGATTACCCGCTGCAAGCAAACCAACCCCTCAAACTGATTGAGTCGTTCGAACCGCTGACGACCCTGACACTCGCGCCGGGCGACATGCTTTATGTCCCGCCCGGCTGGATTCACGATGGCATTGCGCAAGGTTGCTGCACGACCGCTTCGGTCGGGTTTCGGGCTCCGGCCCGAACAGAAGTCCTGTCTGCCTGGCTACAGAGTTCTGCCGATCGGGTGGTGGAATCATCGGACGACGTAAGCGTTCAGTATGGGGACGCCCAGCCCGCGAATGATGGCAACGCCGCCCGGACCTGGCGACGGCTGCCCGGACAGATCCCCCCCGCTATGGACGAGGTATTGCAGTCATGGATAAACGACTGGAAGCCCGGCAAGACCGAGATCAAGACGTTCATTGGCTGCTACCTGACCGAGCCTCACGCCAGTGTCTGGTTCGATCGGCCACCTGATTCACAACTCGATCAATTCGAAACCGATGCGAAACGCAACGGCGTGAAACTTGATCGCAGAACACGTATCAGCTTTCGCGAACGGTCAGTCTTTATTAATGGCGAAGCGTTCGCCACAACCGCCCCACTGCCGGCCGAACTCAAAACCTTAGCCAACGGGCGCAGCCTGAATGCCGCCGCCTGCGCGGCCCTGTGGGCCGCGTCGGACGAATCAATCGACTGGTTGACCCAGTGGTTTGAAGCAGGCTGGCTGCGACCGCAAGAGCCCGGCTAAGCCACAATCTCCCGCAAATGGTTACAACGCCCGGCCCGTCACGGGCGAACAATACGGTTTCCCATCCACCTCAGGTCAATACCCGGAGGAAACCATGAACACGCACAACCTCTTAGTGATTACCGCTGTCGCTACCGCTGTTTCACTGGCCGCCTGTGAACCGAAGGCGGGAGACTCCACCAGGATCAATCCGGCAACAGCAGTCGCCAGCGACGCGGCGCAACCGCGACAAACCCAAACGGCGGGCGAAGCGGTCGAACGAGCACGGCAAGCGGCCAAACGAGACAAAACAGACAAAACAGACGAAATCGTCCGTCAGGCCGATGCCAGGATCAAGGCGGCCGACGCACGCTTGAAAGAAATCAGGAACAAGGTGAAGTCCCAGGCCGCCGAGTAATCAACCCCAAGCGAACCGACAGCTTCAACTGGCAACGGTCGACCAGTGCAGGCCTTTTTCCTGGTCGGCAATGCGGACATCGTCTGCGGCAATACCGTCAACCCCTGCAAGCGCACTGACGGCAAGCGCCGGCGTATTGTTGTCGGCTGACAAATGCGCCGCAACCAGATGTCTGAGCCGGCTGGTATCGAGCTGAGCGAGAATTTGCGCGGCTGCTCCATTGGACAAGTGTCCGTAGGGGCCGCCCACGCGCCGCTTAAGTGACGGCGGATAACGGTCGTTGTTGGCAAGTAACTGCGGGTCGTGGTTGCACTCCAGAATCAAGGCCTCCAACCCGGAATATGACTTAACCACATGTGAAGTCCCGTGCCCGAGATCAGTCAGCGCCCCCAGCTTGCATCGCCCGTCATCGAGAACAAACTGAACCGGTTCTCGTGAATCATGTGGCACAGGAACCGGCGTGACACTGAAAGCGCCGATTGTCACCGCGCAGTCAGCGGTAAGAAACTCAATTTGCACCGGTTTGCTAACTGGCAGTTTGGTGCCACGGTGAGTGCCGTGAGTCATGTAGACGGGGATCTGATGCGCGGCACCCAGGCTGTAAACGCCTTTGAAATGGTCGCCGTGTTCATGAGTCACGAGGATCGCGTCAAGCGAGGACGGCTCAAAGTCCAGCGCCTGCATTCGCGCCAGCGCCTCTTTCGGCCCGAAACCGCAATCGATCAAGACCGTCGAGGTCCTGGCTCCGTCGCTGCTGCGAACCAACAACCCGTTGCCCTTGCTTCCACTACCAAGACTGGCAAACTGCATCAGTACCTGCTGAATTATTTTTTGTGCTGAACATGTCGTGCCCGCCCGGAACACGGACAAGCACCGAACCCTTAACGTTCTACCGCTTTAGCTGCTGCTCCAACAAGCCAATCATGCGTCCGGCTGTCGCCGCGCTTTCCGGCGTTAATGTGCTAACACCAATCGGTGGCTCAACAGTGACTTGCGAAGCGCTTCCAGCCTCGCCAACAACGATCCGGTAAGACTGCAATTCCGGCTCAGGCTCCTTGGCGCCGAACAACCGGGCGATCGCGCCCGGACGTTTTTGCTCCGGATTCAGCGGGTCGATGTAGCGAACAAAATAAGTGCCCTTGGAGCGATCACGGTCTTCGACGGTAAACCCGGTTCGGTCCAGCGCCAGGCCGACACTGCGCCAGGCGCGATCAAAGCCTTCGCGTAGTTCGAGTTTTCTGTCCTGGCCGGTGCCAACGGTTTTAACCCGCGGCTCTTGCTCCTGAGCCTGCGCCCGCGTTACCGGGTCTTGTCCGGCGGCTACGGCTGCGATGAGATCAGCACCTCCAAACTGAACCATCAGGCGCTTCAGCAGCTCCGCTTCCAGCGACGGGTCGCTCGGCCGTGGCTGCCAGCGCGTTTGCTCTTCCTGTTCATCAGCGAAGACTTCAACCAGTCCGCGATGCGTTACAAAAATATCGGTTCCTGTCGATGTCTTTTCCAGGCGGGTCCGGAACTTGTCTCGCTCACCGGAGGAATAAAAGGAATCAAACACCGCAGCCAGCTTGTTACGGATGAAATCAGTTGGCACCTTCGCCCGGTTTTCCGCCCAGTCAGTATCGAGAATGCCGATTTCCGGTTCTTCGCGGGCAATCACAAAACCGTTTTCCTGCCAGAACTCGCGCACCACCAGCCAGACCTCTTCAGCGGGCAACGCCACACTCAGCCATATCTGGCCGCCATCGCGCCCGACCGTAACGTCCGGAACCTCGACCAGCACCGCACTACCGCCACGGGGGGCCGCTGATTGCTGGCCTCGCTGATATTCGGAATAAGTCTTTCCGCTGATGCCGGGGACATCAAAACGACCATTTGCCTGTGGTGCGGTCAGGTCGGGCGGTACGTCCAGCGGCTGGGCGCTCTTTGCCGACTGGTAGTCCGGGGCGGAATCATTGACCGTCGAGCTACAGCCCTGAACCAACAGAAATGCCGGCACCAGCAGCCAGGGCAATGCCCGGGCGAATACAGAAGGAATTGTCATTCGGTCCTTGAGGTTAGGCATCAGGCGAGTACACCGGCCGATTTAAGTGCGGCTCTAACCGGCTCTTGATGGACCGCAGCGAGCGGCGTCATCGGCAGGCGAATTGCCGGCCCTATGCGCCCCATCTGGGCCAGCGCCCATTTGACTGGAATCGGGTTGGCTTCCACGAACAGGCTCATATGCAAGGGCAGCAGCTGTCGATTGATCTGTTGTGCGGTTGGCCAGTCGCCGGCCAGTGCCGCCGCACACATTTTGCTCATCGGGCCGGGAGCGACGTTGGCGGTGACTGAAATCACGCCGTTTGAGCCCATCGCCATCAGCGCCAGCGCTGAGTCATCATTACCACTGTAAATCGCAAACCCTTCCGGCAGACGGGAGATCAAGTCCATGCCGCGCGGGATGTCGCCGGTTGCGTCTTTCAGCCCGACGATATTCGGTACCTCAGCGAGCCGGAGCGTGGTGTCACTGGACAGATCAGCCACCGTGCGTCCCGGCACGTTGTACAAAATGACCGGCAGGTCAGTCGCCTCAGCCACCGCCCGAAAATGCTTGTAAAGCCCATCTTGCGATGGCTTGTTGTAGTAGGGAACGACTTGCAGCGTCCCCCAGGCTCCGTTGTCACGGGAGGCCCGGGTCAGTTCTACCGCCTCAGCGGTTGAGTTACCGCCCGCGCCGGCAATGACCGGAACCCGGCCATTGGCATGTTCAACGGCAATCCTGATCAGTTCGATATGCTCGGCCGGATTGACAGTCGGCGATTCGCCAGTCGTGCCAACGGCGACAATTGCCGCGGTGCCCTCCTCGATGTGCCAGTCGATCAGCTTACGATAGCTGTCAAAGTCGAGCGAGCCGTCTTCATGCATGGGGGTGGCAATCGCCACCAGGCTTCCCTGAATCATGGGCTGTCTGTCCGCTGTGTCATTGAAAGTGATTATTTTAGCCGACCTGCCGGCAATTAAGAGCCGGGCGTTTCAATCGAGCGCAAACGAGACTTCCGGCCCCGGCGAACGCCAGGCACAAATTCTTTCAACGACTGCTGGCTTAGGGGTGTGGGTCAGCCCGGACTCGAACCCCACGACGGTCAACCCGCCGGTTCTGGCCGCCTGCGACAACTCACCCGGGGCCAACAGAAAAGCCGGGTTTGCCGGGCGCCCGAAGCGTTCGTTGCCAAGGCCAAAAGTGGCATAGATCAGCCGCCCGCCCGGGGCCAGCAAGTGAATCAGATGCGCCAGCCGGGGGCGAAAGAGATAATTGGTGACCACAATGGCATCAAAACGCCGCCCGGCAAACGGCCACGGATCAGCCTCAAGGTCGCAACAGAGAGACTCAAGCTGCGCTGGCAGACTCGCCAGAGCCTGAGCATTTCGATCAACCGCCAGCACCTGATGGCCGGATTCATGCGCTAAACGGGCATGGCGCCCCTGCCCGCAGGCAAAGTCCAATACCGTGCTGCCCGGCGCCAGGCCCGCCAGCCACCGCGCCACCCACGGCATCGGCTCGGCCACGAGGCCAGGTTGATTGTCAATATGTTGTGATTTGCTCGCCATAATCAGTCCGGAATCTGGATTCGACCGATAATAACCGGCGAACCAGAGACCTCTTCAGCCCGCAGGACAACACCATCGACGAATCCGCCAAAGATGCCAGCCAAGCACGGCAACGCCTGTTGATCGGGTCTTTTATCCTGGTCCTGGGTATTTTGCTGATTGCGGCGCTGGGCTTCGACCACTGGACCTGGCCACAGTTCGGCGCCATGGCGGCGTTGTTGCTGATGTTTGGCCTGGCGCTGGTGTTAATTGACCGGACCGCACGGCTGCGGGAAAAACAGCATCGCCTGGAAGTGCTTGAGCAACAGCAGACCAAACATGAGTCAGCCGAGCAAATGGCGGCGCTGGGCTTGTGGGCGCTGGAACTCAAGTCGAGTGAGTTGCAGTGGAGTAGCGGCGCGTTTCGAATTCTCGGCCGCCGAGGGCAGAAGCAAGAACCGACGCTCGCCGATTTCATGGCGTCGATTCATCCCGACGACAAACGTCGCTGGACTCAAGTCCATCAGCGAAGCATCCGGCGCGATAAGCCGGCAAAAATAGAATACCGATACCGCCCGGGCCCAGACAAGGAAATCTGGCTGCGCAGTATCGCGCAGCTTGTCCGCAACGATGAGGGCCAGCCGCTGAGAATCGAGGGCACGATTCAGGACGTCTCCGGCATTCGCGCCATGCAACGCCAGATCGCGGCGAGCGAGGCGAAATTCCGCGACCTGACCCACATGAGTTCGGACTGGGTCTGGGAGACCGATCTCGATCACAAACTGAGCTACTTGTCGGACAGTGCCGACTCGATGCTCGGCCCCTGGGCCCGGCACATGATTGGCAACCACCGCTGGGAGCGAACCACCGCCGACCCACTGCCCACCAATTGGTCAGACCTGAAAGCCAGGTTAAATGGGCGCCAGCCATTCGAGAATTTTGAATACAGCATTCTCGACCCCGACAACAATGCGTATCATCTGTGCATTAGCGGGCGCCCGGTGTTTGACGACAAGAACCAGTTCACCGGTTACCGTGGCACGGGCCAGAACATTACGCGGGAACGCCAGCAACGATCGCTGCTGGAAATCGACAGCGATATCGCGGCAATCCTGCGCGAGCAGACCGACTCGGCCACGGTGATCACAGCGGTGCTGGAATCGGCCTGCAAACATATGGGCTTTCTCGGCGGCGTTCGTCTTGAGCGACAACACCAGACGGCCAGCGCGAAAGAACGCTCCGGCACGGCGGCCTTCTCGCGCATGGTTATCGACCTGCCGGTAACCATGCCAATTGAAGATTTAACGGTTGAAGGCCAGATCTGGGCATCGGGCGAGCCCAGATGGCATACCCGGCTTGCCGGCGAGATTGACTTCTCGCGGCGCTACCGGGTGGAAGAACTCAGTGCTCAGGCCGCGCTCATTGCGCCTATCCAGGACAAAAACGGCGAAGTGGTCAGCCTGTTGCTTTTTCTTGGCCCGGTCGCATTTCAAGGCGATGAATTTCTGGGCCAGGTTGCCGCGCTGCTGTCGCGCACCCTGTCTCTTTACATGCAGCGCGCCCAGGCAGAAATCGAGCTGCGTCATGCCTCACTGCACGACGCGCTGACCGGCCTGCCCAACCGGGTCCAGGTCAACCAGACACTGGAGCGTTTGCTCAGCCAGAAAACACCGGTCGCCCTGCTCTACATTGACCTGGACCGCTACAAGATCGTTAACGATACGCTTGGCCACAGCGCCGGCGACCGGGCATTGGTTGAAGTTGCCAGAAGACTTAAACAAGCCATTCCGCAAGACGATGTCGCCGGCCGGATGGGCGGGGACGAGTTTATTGCGATCTTGTCTGACCCGCCCGACAAAGAAGGCATCGCCACCATCGGACGCCGCATCCTGCAGGCGATCGAGCAACCCCTGGTGCTGGCCAACCGGGCTTACTTCCTGTCTGCCTCAGTTGGCATTGCACTGAGCCCACAAGATAGCGACGAAGTCTCCAGCCTGATCAAAGCAGCCGACGCTGCCATGTATGAGGTCAAGTCAGAAGGTCGCAATGATTTGCGTTTTTTCTCAGGCAACCTGAAAAGTCCGGCACATTTACAGCAACTGCAATTAGCCGCCGAGCTGCCAATCGCCATGCAACGAGGCGAGGTTGAACTGTTTTACCAGCCGGTGCTGGACGCCAAAACCCGCCAGGTCGAATGCGTCGAAGCCCTGTTACGCTGGCGCCACCCCCGACTCGGTTTGTTGCTACCAGAGCGGTTTATGGCGGCCGCGGAACAAAGCAATCTGATGCGCGAGATAGATTTCTGGGTGGTAAGACGCGCCATTAACGACCGCATCAAGATCGGGCTCGATCGCTACGAGTCAATGGGCGTGAGTGTTAACGTCTCGATCCGCCAACTGGCCGAACCGGACTTCCTGGAAAGCCTGTACGGTCAGCTCCGTGACCTGGACTTCCCGGCCCGGCTGCTGCGCCTGGAGCTGACCGAAAATTCCTTTATCGAGAACCCGGAAAAAACCATTGAAATGATTACCCAACTACGCCAACTCGGCGTGCGGGTGGTCATCGACAACTTTGGGACGGGCTATTCAAGCCTGTCACACATCAAAGACCTGCCAATTGACGGCCTGAAAATCGACAGTGCGTTTATCCGTGGATTACCCGATGATCGCGGCAATGCGGCGATCGTTCAGGCGATCACCACACTGGCAGGCAAACTCGGCATGCAGGCGATGGCTGAAGGGGTTGAGACGCCGTCCGAGATGCGCGGACTACGAGAACTCAACTGCGAGGTCATGCAGGGTGAGTTGATCTCGGCGCCTGTCCCGTTCCGGGAACTGGAAGGGTTTCTTGAATCGCTGCCCAGCGTCAGACAAATGCACCTTGTGGGCAGCAAGAAAAGTCAGTCGTAATCAAGCCCGACAGCTTCGCGGACCTCACGCATTGTTTCAGTAGCCATTTTGCGAGCCCGCTCACAACCGTCCGCAACAATATTACGAACCAGTGAAGGGTCATCGATATAAGGCTGTGCCCGCTCGTGAAACACGGCCTGCTCTTTAATGATTTCTTTGATTACCGGCTGTTTGCATTCAATGCAGCCGATTCCGGCCGTGGTGCAACCTTCCTGAACCCAGTTCCGCGTCTCATCGCTTGAGTAAACCTGATGCAACTGCCAGACCGGACATTTGGCCGGATCGCCGGGATCGGTCCGCCGCACGCGAGCCGGGTCGGTCGGCATCGTGCGAACTTTCTTTTCGACGGATTCGGGCTCTTCGCGCATCGCGATGAAGTTGTTGTAACTCTTGGACATCTTCTGACCATCAATGCCCGGCATCCGCGAGGCTTCGGTCAGCAAGGACTGCGGCTCGCTGAGAATGATTCGACGCGAGCCCTCAAGAAAGCCAAACAAGCGCTCGCGGTCACCCTGGCTGAGATTCTGAGCCTGCTCGACAATTTCGCGGCCGCGCTCAAGTGCCTGGTCATCGCCCTGCTCCTGAAACGAGGTTCGCATTTCCTGATATAGCTTGGCGCGCTTGGAACCCAGTTTGCGAATCGCATCACGCGCTTTGTCTTCAAAGCCGGCTTCACGCCCAAACAAGTGGTTGAAACGTCGCGCCACTTCGCGAGTCAGTTCGATGTGCGGCACCTGATCTTCGCCGACCGGCACATGTGACGCTCGGTACATCAGGATGTCAGCGGCCTGCAAGAGCGGATAGCCCAGAAAACCGTAAGTGGACAAATCCTTGTCGGCCAGTTTTTCCTGCTGATCCTTGTAGGTCGGTACACGTTCAAGCCAGCCCATTGGGGTAACCATTGAAAGCAGAACCATCAGCTCAGCATGCTCGGGAACCCGCGACTGAATGAACAGTGTTGACTCCTCGGGATCAATGCCACCAGCCAGCCAGTCGATCACCATTTCCCAGATATTCTTTTCGATGGTCTCGCTTGACTCGTAATGGGTGGTCAGCGCGTGCCAGTCGGCCACAAAGAACAGGCACGGGTGCTCTCTTTGCAGCCGTACCCAGTTTTTGAGTGCGCCATGATAGTGACCAAGATGCAGTGCGCCGGTTGGGCGCATACCTGAAACAACCCGTTCAGGGAACATAGATAGGTTTACCTTTAGAAGCCAAGTAGGGAAAGAATTAGATGGGTACCAAGACTGACGGCCGGAAAAAGAATCCCGCTTAAAACCCCGGTTGCCAGCAGCAACAGCAAAATTGCCAGACCATAGGGTTCAAGCCGGCCAAACTGATAGGCCAGAGCCGGTGGCAGCAGACTCGCGATGATGCGCCCGCCGTCCAGCGGCGGCACAGGCAACATGTTGAGCACCGCCAGCGTGAGGTTGACGGTAATGCCCGCGCCGGCCATCAGACCGAGAAATTCATTGCGAAAGCCGGCGAGAATCATCGCTTTCAGCAGTATGGCCCAAGCCAGCGCCATCAGCACATTGGCAATCGGGCCGGCCGCCGCCACCAGGCCCATATCGCGCCTGGGTTTGCCCAGCTTGACGGTATTGACCGGAACCGGCTTGGCCCAGCCGAACAGCGCAGGCATGCCCGCTGCCTTGCTGGCCAGCAGAATCAGTCCCGGCACCAAAAGCGTGCCTATCGGGTCGATGTGTTTCACCGGGTTGGCCGTTACCCGGCCCAGCATTTTGGCTGTCGGGTCACCGAGACGGTAAGCCACATAGCCGTGAGCAGCCTCATGTAATGTAATCGCGAAAATCAGGGGCAGTGCGTAGACGGCAATCGTCTGCATGACGGATAGTTCCATCGAGACAATTGTACCAAGCTGTCAGCCCAGCATTCCTTCGATCGGTCCGCAGCCAATTCTTTCGACAATCGGGGTGCTTCCTGTCACGTCAATAACCGTGGTCGGCTGGAATCCCTGGCCGCCCGCATCGATTACCGCATCCAGGCGCTTGCCCAGCCGTTCCATGATCTCATCGGCATCAAGTAACGGGTCTTGTTCGTCGGGCATGATCAGGCTGCTGACCAGCACCGGCTGGCCCAGTTCGGCGAGGACGCCCTGGGCCACCACCGACTGCGGGACCCGCAGGCCTATCGTTTTGCGTGACGGATGCCACAGGCGCCGGGGTGTCTCCTTGGTAGCTGACAAGACAAACGTATAAGGCCCCGGCGTCCATTCCTTGAGAAAGCGGTATTGCCTGTTGTCTACCTGGGCATAGACGGACAACTGAGTCAGATCCTGACACATCAACGACAGCAAGTGCTTGTTGCTGATTGCCCGTATCTGCCGCAACCGCTCTACCGCGGCCTTTTCGGTCACGCTGGCAGCCAGCACGTAGCAGGCGTCAGTCGGCAGCGCGATCAGGCCGCCGTCGCGCAGAATTTGCGCCGCCTGCCAGAGTAGCCTTGCCTGTGGGTTAACCGGATGTAAATCGAAACGGATTGTCATGAAGTGAATTGTGCGCCATTTCCGGTGATTCAGGCGGCTAAGCCATGACTTCGGCCCAGTCATGCCAGAGCGGTTCGACGCTGTCAGGCAAAAGCGGCAACTCACCCAGGTCGACCCGGCTCTCCCCAGGGCCGTGAAAATCCGACCCCCGGGACGCCCGAAAACCGAACTCAAGCGCGAGACGTGCGAACCGGCTGTACTGATCGCGGGTGTGGCTGCCTGTGATCACCTCAATCGCCAGCCCGCCCGCTTCACGAAACTCCTCCAACAATGCCCACAATCCGATATCGCCAAGCCGGTAGCGGCCCGGATGCGCAATGACGGCTATGCCGCCGGCGGCGCGGATCCAGCCAACCGCCTCAGACAAGGACGCCCACCGATGGGCCACAAAACCGGGTTTGCCTTCAACCAGATAGCGCTGAAAAACCGCGCCGATACTCTCGCACCGGCCGGTCTCAACCAGAAACCGCGCGAAATGGGTTCTGGAAACCAATTGCGGATTGCCCACATATTGCAGCGCGCCTTCATAGGCATCGGGAATGCCGGCCTGGGCCAGAGAGTCCGACATGGCCCGGGCGCGGGCATCACGCCCGGCCCGAATCGCGGCCAGGCCGTCGCGCAGCAGCGCAGTGCCCGGGTCGATCCGCAAGCCCACAATATGAATCGTGGTGTGCCCCCAGGTCACGGAGATCTCGACCCCCGGAATAAACGTCACACCCAGCTCGCTGGCAACCTGAGCGGCACTTGCCAGCCCGCCGGTTTCATCGTGATCGGTCAAGGCCAGTACCTGAACCCCATTCTGATGAGCCCGCGCAACCAAATCAGCCGGCTCCAACGTGCCGTCCGAGAACCGGGAGTGACTGTGCAGATCGACATTCAGCCGCCACGGATCTGCCGACCCCGTATCTGAGGCCGGATCAGCCATCGCTGACGATGAACTGCTCGACCAGTGCAGCCAACGCTTCCGGCTGATCGTGATGCAGCATGTGGCCGCAGTCGGCCAGCACATGGTGAGTCAGTTGGTTGATTTTGGCGACCCGCTCGCGGTATTCGGGTTTCTGGGTAAACGCGTGCCAGTCGTTCGGATGTGATGAATCCACCCACAAGACCGGTGCTTCGATCGCGGCCCAACAGGCGTCGACTTCATCCGCCCGGTACAGATACGGATTGATCAGCTTGTGAGCCGGATCCGCCAGCAGACGGTACTCGCCCTGCGCGGTTTGCTCGGACCAGTGCTGTGCAAGCCAGGCAGCCCGGTCAGGGCGTAGGCGTGCATTGTTTTTCTGCAGACGTTCGGCAACCGCAGCAACGCTGGGATAGTCGCGCAGCCGGCGTTCAACCCTTAACTGGTCCAGCCATTTGGCCAGCCTTCCGGGCGCGCGTGACGCGTCGGCCGGTGGCATCCCGGCACCCTCCAGGTTGATCAGCCGGCGAATGCTGTGCGGCCGTGCGCCGGCATATAACATCACGAGATTGCCGCCCATGCTGTGCCCGAGCAGGTTGATCGGTTCGTCTGGCAATAACTGGGCAAGCAAGGCGTCCAGGTCACCGAGATAATCATAAAACCAGTAACTGTCGCCCGGCGAACGGGACGAACGCCCGAAACCGCGCCAATCCGGCGCAATCACCCGCCAGTCGGACGGCAGATGATCCACCAGAAACTGAAAACTCGCGCCCAGATCCATCCAGCCATGAGCCGCCACCAGCGTGTGCGCCGGTGCGCCCTCTGGCTCCCAGCACCAGGCATGTAAATCCAGTCCGCGACATTTCAGGACACGGGAGCTTACCGCGCGACGCGGTTGGTAAAGATCGGACTTACCCACGTCCACCCCCTTGCAGCCAGTCGAGTTCGCGGTTGGTAAACCCGGCTTTTAATCTTGCAGTTCGATTCATTTTTCCCCGTGGTCTGGGCGCATCAAAAGCGCAGAGTAGTTGTTGGAATTTTTCCTCCGGCTCAACCCCGGCCTGCTGGCACAGGCGTTGGAACCAGTCATTGCCAAGCGAGACATGACGAACTTCCTCGTCGAGGATGATCTGAAGAACATCTACCGCATCGCGATGTCCTGCCGAACGCAGTTTTTGCTGAATGGCGGGGGTTGCATCGAGGCCACGGGCTTCAAGCACGCGCGGCACCAGTGCCATGCGAGCGAGCAAGTCATCCGCCGTGCGCCGGGCCATCGTCCAGAGTCCGTCATGGGCATCATGATCACCGTAGGCCACCTCGACCGCCGCCATCTGATCGGTCAGCAGCCGAAAGTGCCGCGCCTCATCAACGGCGACTGACAGCCAGTCACGGGCAAAACCCACCGGCATATACGGGTAACGCCAGACGGCATCCAGCGCAAGATTGATGGCGTTGAATTCAATATGAGCAATCGCATGCAACAACGCACCGAGTCCTTCAGCACTGCCCGGGGCGCGCTTGGGCACCTGGCTGGCCAACACCATCAAGGGGCGACTGGGGCGGCCGGGCTCCAGTGCGCCAAGATCGACCGGCTCGACATTCAGTTCGGGCGGGCCGTCGCCGGCCGGCGGGTCGTCGCCAAGCTGATCCAGACACCCGGCCAAATCTGCGACTAACTGGCATTTGGTGAACGGGTCAGCCTCTTGCCAGGCCTGCCTGGCAGCGGCCTGAACAACAGCCAGCCTGGCACGTACCCCGGCCTGGCCGGGATCAGGACTTGAATTCATGCAGGGTCAGAAACCATCAAGGACAATCAATCTCGTAAACTGTGGGCTCTTTCTCTATCAAAGCGACCCAACATGCCAGTTTACTCGTTGAATGAAAAAACCCCGGATATCCACGAGTCAGCCTGGATTGCGGAAACCGCCACAGTTATTGGCGAGGTCTCGCTCGGCGAGCAGGCCAGCATATGGTTTGGCACCACCGTCCGTGCCGACAATGCGGCAATCGAGATCGGCGCACGCTCGAACATCCAGGAAAACAGCGTGCTCCATGTTGACCCGGGCTTCAAACTGACAATAGGCAACGATGTAACCGTCGGTCACCAGGCCATGTTGCACGGCTGCACAATCGGCGAGCATACACTGGTCGGCATCCAGGCCGTTGTAATGAATGGCGCAACAATCGGCAAAAACTGCCTGATCGGCGCCGGCGCCCTGGTCACCGAAGGCAAACAATTCCCGGACGGCTCCCTGATCGTCGGCTCACCGGCCAAGGTGGTTCGCGAACTGACGCCCGAAGAAATACAGCGACTTAAACGCAGCGCCAGCAATTATGTTGAGCGAGCAGCCGTGTTTGCCAAAGATCTCAAACGGGTCTGAGCGCAATGAGCAACAGCCTGCTTAGGTTTCACATTCAGAACACGCCGGTGCGTGGCGAGTGGATAGAGCTCTCGGACGCCTGGCAGCAAGTGGTGAGCCGGCATGCGGTTGATCAGACCAGCCTGTCTATGCTGGGCCAGCTAACCGCAGCATCGTTACTATTATCCGCAACAATCAAACACCAGGGCAGCCTGACTGCACAAATTGTCGGTGATGGTCCCGTCACGCTGATCGTGGCTCAGTGCCAGGCGAACGGCACGTTCCGTTCAACCATCAAGTTGTCTGAGAAACACCCCATGCCGGCAGAGGCGGAGCCCGACGTCAGTCGCCTGATCAACCCCGGCGGCAAAGCCCGGTTCGCCATTACAATCGACCCGCGCGAAGAAGGTAAAACTGCTTACCAGGGAATTGTCCCGCTGGAGGGCAACAGCATCGCCCGGATGCTCGAACGTTATATGTTCCGCTCTGAGCAGATTCCGACGCGACTGTGGCTGGCGGCCAATCGCGAGCGGGCGACCGGCCTGTTGCTGCAACGCCTGCCGGACCCGAAGCGGGACGCCGGTCAGGAACACGATACCGATGCCTGGGCCCGGCTGCAAAAACTGGCCGAAACACTAGGCGCGGACGAAATGCTGGCCGAGAATGGCGAAACCATTCTGCACCGGCTTTTCTGGCAGGAACAAACCGGCCCGCTTGAGTCCAGACCATTGCGCTTTGAGTGCCCGTGTTCGCGCCAGAAGGTCAACGCCATGTTGCAGATGCTGGGCGCCGCCGAAGTACAGTCCATTCTGGCTGAGCAAGGTCAGGTGGCGGTGAATTGCGAGTACTGCAATACGCCGTATCTCTTTGATCCGGTGGATGTAGCCGGCTTGTTCAAGCCAGGCGCCCTGCCCGGTACCGATACCCGGCAGTAAGTTCCGAACCGCTTACTGAACCAGCGCGGTACGGGTCGGCTTGGGGCCGGCTTTGGCCGCCGGGGTGTTGATCTGCACAAAGACCTCGTCCTTGCCGATCATGCCCAACTCGTAGCGGGCCCGCTCTTCAACGGCGGCCCGGCCTTCGGTCAGATCTTTGACTTCGGCCTCCAGGCCGTCATTGCGGGCGGTCAGATTGAGGTTGGCCAGTTTTTGCTTGTCCAGCTTTCGGTCTAGCTCCCAGACGTGGATCCAGCCACCCGTACCGAACCAGAGCGGAAACTGGATCAGTACAAGCAACAACATCAATGCTGCGCACAATGGCCGCAATTAATTCCCCAATCAGTTAGACCAACCCCTGACAACCTACCCTAGCGCAGGTTGTAAAACGCACTGGCTCCAGGGTATGTCGCAACATCCCCGAGGTCTTCTTCAATGCGCAATAACTGATTGTACTTCGCAATGCGGTCGGTGCGGCTCATCGAACCGGTTTTGATTTGCAAAGCATTGGTTCCCACCGCGATATCGGCGATCGTTGTGTCTTCGGTTTCGCCCGATCGATGAGAAACAACTGCGGTGTAGTTGTGCCGCTTGGCCAGTTCAATTGCGGCAAATGTTTCGGTCAGCGTACCGATCTGATTGATCTTGATCAGAATGGAATTGCCGACGCCCTCGTTGATACCGCGCTGCAGTATCTCAGTGTTGGTTACGAACAAATCGTCGCCGACCAACTGGACTTTGTCGCCCAGAGCGTCGGTCAGCAGCTTCCAGCCCTGCCAGTCGTCTTCGGCCATGCCGTCTTCGATCGAGATAATCGGGTACTTGTCGCACCAGGTTGACAGCAGATTCACGAAATCACCAGCGCTCAGGGTCAGGCCCTCGCCGGTCATATGATATTTGCCGTCCCGAAAGAACTCGGAACTCGCACAATCGAGGCCCAGTGCAATCTGGGTGCCGGCCTCATAGCCGGCGTTCTCGATGGCCTGCAAAATCAATTGGATCGCGGCCTCGTGATTTTCAACTGTGGGAGCAAATCCGCCCTCGTCACCCACTGCAGTTGACAGGCCCTGGTCATGCAAGAGTTTCTTCAGCGCATGAAATACTTCGGCGCCGTATCGCAAAGCTTCGCGGAAGCTCGGTGCGCCAACCGGCAGAATCATGAATTCCTGCAGATCCAGGTTGTTATTGGCATGGGCGCCACCATTGATGACATTCATCATCGGGACCGGCAAAGCCATCGGGCCTGAGCCGCCAAAATACCGGTACAGCGGCAGGCCGGCTTCTTCGGCGGACGCCTTGGCTACCGCCATTGAGACGGCGAGCATTGCATTGGCGCCCAGCCGCCCCTTGTTGTCCGTGCCATCCAGTTCAATCAGGACCCGGTCAATATAGGCCTGTTCGGCTGCATCCAGCCCCAACAAGGCTTCTGAGACCTCGGTGTTGACATGCTCTACCGCTTTCAGGACGCCTTTGCCGAGGTAACGCTCGGCATCCCCGTCGCGCAGCTCTATCGCTTCGCGAGCGCCGGTAGAAGCGCCAGAGGGCACTGCCGCCCGGCCCATGGCGCCGGATTCCAGCAAGACATCACATTCAACGGTGGGATTACCCCGTGAATCAATGATTTCTCGGCCAATAATGTCAACAATCGTGCTCATTCCGCAAACCTTGAGTAGGTGATTCTGTTAAAAAAATGGGTATTTCAGAGGGGATCCGGCCCGTTCAGATGCCGTCAACCACAATCATGTTGAAGTATTCGGTTGCGCCTTCGCGCTTGGCGCGGGCAGCGGTGTACAACGCTGAATCATAGAACGCCTTGGCGGCCGGCATGTCCTCAAATCGGATCACAACAACACGAGTCGGGTCCCACCCGCCCTCGAGTACGCCAACCTGCCCGCCGCGGACCAGGAATTCCCCGCCCGCCGCGGCGACCGCCGCCGGCGTCAAAGCCCCGTACTGTTTATATTGCTCTGGATCCGTCACTTTGACATCGGCGATTATGTAGGCAGCCATGGCGCTCTCTCGGTGGGGTGGTTTATCTGGTGACCTAATGCTACAACTGGTTCTCGGCAAAGCCCTGGCTCTTGACCACGCCATCCAGCGCCATCATCGTCGTGAGCAAAGACTCCATCATCCCCAGCGGCCAGGCATTCGGGCCGTCTGACAAGGCTTCAGCCGGATTGGGGTGGGTTTCCATGAACACGCCCGACACGCCGGCGGCAATTGCCGCGCGGGCCAGCACCGGAACATGTTCGCGGGTACCACCTGATGAGGCGCCCTGCCCGCCCGGAAGCTGCACGGAATGAGTGGCGTCAAAGACAACCGGACAACCTGTCTCGCGCATAATCGCCAGCGATCGCATGTCTGACACCAGGTTGTTATAGCCAAAACTGGCGCCGCGCTCGCAGACCATCAGGCGATCGGCTGCCGCTTCATCACCGCCCGTTGATTCAATTGCGGCTTCGCGTGCCTTCATGATGACTTGTTTCATATCAGTCGGAGCCTGAAACTGCCCCTTCTTGATATTGACCGGTTTACCGCAAGAGGCCACCGCAACAATGAAATCGGTCTGGCGCACGAGAAACGCCGGTGTCTGCAATACGTCTACCGCGGCAGCCGCATCCTGAATCTGACCAATATCGTGCACATCGGTCAGTACCGGCACCTGCAACTCTTTACCGACATCGGCCAGAATCTGCAGGCCTTGTTCCATGCCAGGCCCGCGGTAACTCTTACCGGAGCTACGATTCGCTTTGTCGAACGAGCTTTTATATATGAACGGCAAACCGAGTTTGTTCGTAATTTCTTTCAGTTGACCGGCCGTTTCAAATGCCATGTCACGCGATTCGATGACGCAGGGGCCGGCGATCAGGAAAAACGGTTGGTCCAGCCCGACTTCAAATCCACATAATTTCATAAGATGCCTTTGAGAGGAGTTTTTTTATAAGAGGCAGTTGTTGATTCGTCAGGCAGCCTTTGCGCTTGATCGGTCTGTTGCCGCTGTCAGCGCTGCTTGCATAAAACTACTAAAAAGCGGATGCCCGCGTAACGGCGTTGAGGTGAACTCCGGATGAAACTGCACACCCAAAAACCACGGATGGGCTTGATCCCCCACCCGGGGCAACTCAATCATTTCCGTTAAGCCTTCGCTCGGGGTGCGCGCGGCAACCCGTAAACCGGCCGAATCAATCCGGTCAACGAAAGTATTGTTGACTTCATAACGATGGCGGTGACGTTCATTGACAAACTCACCATAAATTTCGGCGGCCAGCGTCTCGGGCCTGATCGCGCACTTTTGAGCGCCCAGGCGCATCGTGCCGCCGAGGTCAGAACTGGCGTTACGTTGCTCCACCCGACCGTCGGCATCCTGCCATTCGGTAATCAGGCCAACGATAGGGGTTGCGGTGTCGGGATTGAACTCAGTGCTGTTGGCATCCAGCAAACCCATTACATTGCGGGCAAATTCGACCACCGCCAACTGCATACCAAGACAGATCCCCAGGTATGGCACGCCTTGCTCACGGGCAAAGCGAATCGCCTGAATCTTGCCTTCGACGCCGCGCTCGCCAAATCCGCCCGGCACCAGAATGGCATGGAAACCGCTGAGTTTTTCAGCGACCTGCTCGGCCGGCAATTCAAGGTCTTCAGAGTCAATATACTCGATACGCACAGTGGTTCTGGCGTGAATGCCGGCATGGACCAACGCTTCGGACAAGCTTTTGTAAGACTCGGTCAGGTCAACATATTTGCCAACCATCGCGATACAGACTTCATGGGTCGGGCTCTGCAGCGATTCGACCAGCGCATCCCAGGCGGTCAGATCAGCCTCGGTATCCTCGATGCGGAGAATCTCGCATAACAACTCATCAACTTTTTGCTCATGCAGACGGCGCGGAATCTTGTAAATGCTATCGGCGTCTTCAACCGACACCACACCTGGCAAGACGACATTGGAAAACAGTGAAATCTTGGCCCGCTCGTCATCAGGGATGACCCGATCGGCGCGGCACAGCAGTAAATCGGCCTGAATGCCGATCTCGCGCAGCTTCTGGACCGAATGCTGAGTGGGCTTGGTCTTGAGTTCACCGGCCGATGGAATGAACGGCACCAGCGTCAGATGGACAAAACAGGCATTACCCCGTCCCACCCGCAAAGCCATCTGGCGGGCCGCCTCCAGGAACGGCAGAGACTCGATATCACCCACCGTGCCACCGATTTCGCAAATGGCAACATCTGCGGGCTGGGCTGGCTCGCCGGGCATGGCCATGTTGGTTGCCCGTTCGATCCAGGCCTGGATTTCATTGGTAATGTGAGGAATCACCTGGACCGTGCGGCCAAGATACTCGCCGCGGCGCTCCTTCTTGAGCACGGTATCGTAGATCTGGCCGGTCGTGAAGTTGTTGACCCGGCGCATTCTGGCCGAAACAAAACGCTCGTAGTGCCCCAGATCCAGATCGGTTTCCGCACCATCTTCGGTCACGAAGACCTCTCCATGCTGAAACGGGCTCATCGTGCCGGGGTCAACATTGATGTAGGGGTCGAGTTTGAGCATTGTCACGCTCAACTTGCGAGATTCAAGGAGCGCGCCAATTGACGCAGCCGCTATCCCTTTGCCCAGGGAAGAGACAACGCCGCCGGTGACAAATACATACTTGGTCATGTGAAACACGGTCAGGAAATGGGGAGTATAGCGTCACAAAGCCTCAGACCGAAGCCCCGATAAAGCGAAGATCGTCCCATTTGTTCAATCGTTGTTTCAGGGGATGGATATAATTCACCGGGCCAAGGCGCGATGCGCGAACTGCGGAATATGAAACGATGAGCAAACTGTATGAATCAGCCCCCAAGGCACTGGCCGACATCATCAACGATGGCCAGATGATTGCCGTGGGTGGCTTTGGACTTTGCGGCATACCGGAGGCGCTGATTGAGGCGCTGCGGGATACCGGCAAGAAGAACTTTACCTGCGTCTCGAACAACGCCGGTGTTGACGGTTTCGGTCTGGGACTGCTGCTCGAGACCCGTCAAATCAGCAAGATGATTGCCAGCTACGTCGGCGAGAACAAAGAATTCGAACGCCAGTATCTGGCCAAGGAACTGGATCTTGAATTCACCCCCCAGGGCACGCTCGCTGAGAAGCTGCGCGCCGGAGGAGCCGGCATTCCGGCCTTCTTTACCCAAACGGGTTACGGCACGATCGTGGCCGAAGGCAAAGAGACACGCGAATTTGACGGCCGCCAGTACGTGATGGAACACGCGCTGGTGCCGGATGTCTCCCTGGTCAAAGCCTGGAAAGCCGATAAATCAGGCAATCTGGTGTTTCGCCGAACCGCCCGCAACTTCAATCCGAATGTCGCCATGGCCGGCAAAATCTGCGTGGTTGAGGTCGAGGAAGTGCTCGAAACAGGCGCTATTGACCCGGATGACGTTCATTTACCGGGCATTTTCGTGCATCGCATTGTAGTTAACGCTAATCCCGAAAAGCGCATCGAACAGCGCACCGTTCGGCAAGCCTAGGGAGATCCGACATGGCATGGAACAGAGATCAAATGGCAGCCCGCGCTGCCAAAGAACTGGAAGATGGGTTTTACGTCAATCTGGGCATCGGCCTGCCGACACTGGTGGCCAACCATGTGCCCGCCGGCGCTGAGGTCTGGCTGCAAAGTGAGAACGGCCTGCTGGGAATTGGCCCGTTTCCCACCGAAGAAAATGTCGACCCGGATCTGATCAACGCCGGCAAACAAACCGTGACAACCCTGCCCGGCTCGTCCATTTTCTCCAGCGCGGACTCATTCGGGATGATCCGGGGCGGCAAGATCAATCTGGCCATCCTGGGTGCTATGCAGGTGAGTCAGTCTGGTGATCTGGCCAACTGGATGATTCCGGGCAAGATGGTCAAAGGCATGGGCGGCGCAATGGACCTGGTTGCCGGCGTGGGACGGGTCATCGTGCTGATGGAGCACACCGCCAAGAAAAAAGACGGCACAGAAAGCCTGAAAATTCTTGAGTCATGTGACCTCCCCCTGACCGGCGTGGGGGTTGTCAACATGATAGTGACTGACCTGGGCGTCATGGAGGTGACCGAATCCGGCCTCAAACTGACGGAACTGGCTGACGGCGTCACCGCCGCCGAACTCCAGGAAAAAACCGGCTGCCCGGTGGACGTCAGCGCGGTTGCCTGAGCGGCAAGTCAAATTGCCCTGAACACCGGTTGGTCGCCCCGACCAACCGGTCCGCCACTGCAAGTGGATCCGTCGACCGGGAGATCTCGGCGCTGAAGCGCCTCCCAAACCGCGGGTTCTTACACACCAAACCCGTCATCGGCCGCAATAATGCCGCCATTAATGAAGCTGCTCTGATCGGAACACAGCAACAATAACAAGCCGTCCAGGTCTTCAGGCTTGCCAAGCCGCTTACGCGGCAACATCTGAATCAGGCGCTGACCCGGCTCGGTTTCCCAATGATGGTCGTTGATCTCGGTACGGATATAACCCGGGCATATTGCGTTGACGTTAATCCCGTATCGCCCCCACTCCAGGGCCATGGCTTTGGTCATCTGCACCACCGCCGCCTTGCTCATGCAGTAAGTACCAATCTGGGACAATACTTTCAACCCGGCCATTGAGGCGATATTCACGATGCGCGACTGCTGCTCGGGCCGGTCTTTGGCCCGCTTGATCATGTTGAGAGCGACCGCCTGCGCGACAAAAAACGCTCCCTTGGTATTGGTGTCGAAGATGAAATCGTAGTCTTGCTCGGTGACATCCACCAGGCGTGTGGTCGTGCTGACGCCGCTGTTGTTGACCAGTATGTCAATTCCGCCGGTTCGCTCATCAGCCTCCTGGACGGCGGAGCCAATTGAGGCCGTATCGGTAACATCGAGCTGCACCACGCTGGCTGCGCCACCAGCGGCCTCTATCTCGGCCCGCAGCTCTTTGAGACGCTCCTCGCGACGCGAGGCAAGCACCACATGGGCGCCGTTTTCAGCCAGTACTCTGGCGAATCGCGTCCCCAGCCCGCTGGACGCACCAGTAACAAACGCCGTTTTTCCAGACAGGTCGAAAATTGTGCTCACGGGGTCTCCTTGATTCATATTCGGGTGGCGAAAACCCGGATCCCGCCTGGGCTGCTCAGCTCGGTGCCGGCGATGCCATCGGATGAATTTAGTCAGGGCTTCCTTAAAATTTCAGGCTAGATGTTAGCGTAGCTGGCCGGTGTTGCCCCCCGGTTTGCGCCGACTCTTACGAATCCGCGACAATAGGGGCTGGAACAAGCTAAACCGACGGAATCTGAACATGACAGAAATAGAACGCGAAGCCATGGAATTTGACGTGGTCATTGTGGGCGGCGGCCCTGCCGGCCTGTCTGCGGCGATCAAACTCAAACAGCTCGCCGCGGCGAAAGAGCAGGAAATCAGCGTTTGCGTCATAGAGAAAGGTTCTGAGGTGGGTGCCCATATTCTGTCCGGTGCCGTGATGGACCCGCGCGCCATCACAGAACTGATACCTGACTGGAAAGAGCAAGGCGCTCCACTCAATACCGCGGTCACCGAAGACCGGTTTATGTTCCTGTCCGAAACCGGTTCGCGTACGGTGCCCAACTTCATGTTGCCCGGCTGCTTTCAGAACCATGGCAACTACGTGATCAGCCTGGCGAATGTGGTTCGCTGGCTCGGCGAGCAGGCCGAAGCGCTGGAAATTGATGTCTACCCGGGATTCGCCGGCGCCGAAGTGTTGTACGACGAAAAAGGGGCGGTCAAAGGCGTGGCAACCGGCAACATGGGAGTCGGCAAAGACGGCGAACCCACGGACGCCTTCCAGCCCGGCATGGAACTGCACGCCAAGTACACCATGTTCGCGGAAGGCGCTCGCGGCCATCTTGGCAAACAACTCATCGAGAAGTTCAATCTGGCCGATGGCAAAGATCCGCAAAGTTACGGCATCGGAATCAAAGAGCTGTGGGATATTGACCCGGCCAAACACAAGCCGGGCCTGGTGATTCATACGGCAGGCTGGCCACTGCCAAGCGATACCTACGGCGGCTCCTTCCTCTATCACCTGGAAGACAATCAGGTTGCGGTTGGCTATGTAGTAGGACTCAACTACACCAACCCCTACATGGCGCCGTTTGAGGAATTCCAGCGCTACAAAACGCATCCGTCTATTCGCGGCTTCTTCGAAGGGGGTAAGCGGGTTTCCTACGGGGCTCGCGCTCTCGTGGCCGGCGGCCTGAATTGCCTGCCAAAGCTGACTTTCCCCGGTGGTGTCCTGCTGGGCTGCGATGCCGGCATGTTGAACGCCTCACGCATCAAGGGCAGTCACTCCGCGATCAAGAGCGGGATGCTTGCGGCCGAAGCCGCATTTGACGCGCTGGGCGCCTCTCGCGAACGCGATGAGCTGACCGACTACACAACCCGTTTCGAAAACTCATGGTTGCATGATGAACTGCATCGGTCGCGCAATTTCAAACCCATGATGGGCAAAGGCTTGTGGGCCGGCACCTTGATGGTCGGTATTGACCAGGTGGTCTTCAAAGGCAAAGCGCCGTTTACGATGCACACCACCAAGCCCGATCATGCCTATCTGAAACCCGCTGCAGAATGCGAACCGATCAACTATCCGAAACCGGATGGCAAGATCAGTTTTGACAAACTATCTTCGGTGTTTATCTCAAACACTAATCACGAAGAAAACCAGCCTGCTCATCTGACACTCAAAGATCCGTCAGTGCCACTACAACACAACCTGGCAACATTCGCCGGCCCGGAGGCTCGTTATTGTCCGGCCGGGGTTTATGAGTATGTTAAGGACGAATCCACCGGCGATGATCGCTTTCAGATAAACGCGCAAAACTGCGTGCACTGCAAAACCTGCGACATCAAAGACCCCATGCAGAACATCGTCTGGGTTGTTCCGGAAGGTGGCGGCGGCCCGAACTACCCGAATATGTAGTCGGGGCTTGCCTGGCGTTCAGACCCTAACGGTCAGACCATCGGCCAATGACAACCTGAACGCCCGCCAGGCCGGCCACAGGCTAATCAACAACGCGCTGCCTATCACGGCCGCCAGCAGCCACCAGTCGCGCGCACTTGGCCAGACCACCGTGAGCATCACCCCAAACTGATCCAGCACAAATGGGCGCGCCAGCAGTGAAAACGCGTTCAGGGCGAGCAGGCCCAGTGCCGCGCCAATGAGTGCCAGCACACCCGCCTCGGCAATAAACAAGCCAGCCAGATGGGACAGTCTTGCACCCACCGCTCTGAGAACCGCCATTTCTCTGCGCCTCGCTTCCAGCGTCGCCAGAATGGCCGTCAGCATGCCAAGCAGACTGGTGACAACAACAAAAACAGAGATTACCTGCAATGTCTGCTCTGCCACCCGCATCAAATCCCATAACTCCTGCAGCGCAACCCCCGGAATGATTGCCAGTAACGGCTCCCGGGAATAAGTATTGATCTTTCGCTGTAACCGGAACAACTGCGTCTTGCGTTCAACCCCGACCAGAAACGCCGTAATGTTCTTGGGTGTGATCGCTTCGGGTGACACCGGTCTTGTACCCAGCGAGCTGTCTTGTTGAGGGCGGCCGCCCTCCCAACCCTGGTGAATCGCCTCAATACCGGCCAGGCTGACATGAAGTGTTCTATCAACCGGCGTCCCGGTTGGCGCAAGAACTCCGACGACCGTAAATGGCTTGTCCTGGTGTTGCGTCAGTTCCAGCTCGCCAGTGCCGTGGGCAAGCACAATGGACTGACCAATCGTGTAGTTGAGCTTGCGCGCGACCTCCGCGCCAATCACGATATCGAACGGCTGGGCGAACGGGCCTCCCTGAGTAAAACGCAACGACTGTTTTCCGGCGTATTTATAATGCTCGAAATACGCCGTCGTCGTCCCCATGACCCGATAGCTTCGGTGCGAGTCGCCCAACGACACCGGCACGGTCCAGGAAACCTCTGGCTCGCGGGCAAGTCGCTGATAGCTGCGCCAGGATATGTTGTTGGTCGCATCGCCAATTCGAAAAACGGAATAAAGCAGCAACTGCACTGAACCACTGCGCGCGCCGACGATCAAGTCGGTTCCGGACAAGGTGTCGGCAAAACCCGCCCGCGCATCGCGGCGAAGCTTCTCGACGCCCAGCAACATCGCAACACTCAGTGCGACCGACAAGATAGTCAGCAGCGCCGCCCCCCGACGATTCAACAAACTGGCCCAGGCCAGTTGCAGGATGGAGATCATGCGGCCTCCGTCACGCCAGACCCGGCCGTCGTCTCAAACCGGATGTGCCGGTCAAACTGACCGGCCAGGCGCAAGTCATGACTGACAAAGACAACACCGGTTTGATGTGCAAGGCTTTCGGCCAGCAGCAGCTCAATAAAGCGTTGCGAGGCATGTTCATCCAGGGCGGAGGTTGGTTCATCAGCGATGATGAGTTCGGGCGAACCGATCAGGGCACGCGCCACCGCAACCCGTTGTTGCTGACCAATGCTGAGCGCAGCAACCTGCCGCCCGCCCAATGCCGACACATCCAGTTCCAGATGCTCCAGGAGCCGGAGCGCCTCTTGTCGCGGTGTACTACCCGCCGCCTTGATGCGCTGGCGACGCTGGCCAGAGAACCGGCAAGGCAGCAAGACGTTCTCGAGAATGGTCAGGTAAGAAACCAGATTAAACTGCTGAAACACAATACCAAGATGGTCCGCGCGAAAGCGGTCGCGTTCAGCGGTTCCCATCTGACTCAGACTCTGGCCCAGAATCTCAACGGTCCCGGCCTGGGGCAGGATAACGCCGCCGATCAGGCTGAGCAGCGTGCTTTTGCCACTGCCGCTGGCCCCGCTGATGAAGACACGCTCACCGGTACCAACACTCAAATGACTCAGTTGGATCAATGCCGGCTCTTCGGTTTGCCAGGCAAAACTGATGTTGCTCAGGCGAACCAACGCCGGGGCGGCGTCTGGCGTTGCTTTGACAGTCGACGACAAACTACTGATCGTGCGGCGTTATTTTGGTAGCACGCATCGAGTACCCGGTACTGACGTCGGACTTCCCGTCTACCAGCGACAAGGCGTGAGTACTTTTATCTATCGACAGAACCCCTTCTACCCAGACCGGTTCATAGAGCTCGTCGCTGTGATACGGCTGGTCAACCGTGATATGAACCATTTGATTGGCCGGTGGTGGTGGCACATGAATACAGGCGCCAACAAACGGCACCAGCAGAAATTCACGCAGCGCGGTCCCTTCGGTTTCCAGGGGCAGGACATAACCCGGCATACGGACCGACAAGCCATCGAGCGATTGATCAACGCGTTCTGATTCGAGCGCATAGAGTTTGCGCGCTGCGACGACACGTTCCCACAACTTGTACAACTCAGGAAATTCAGCCTGATAGTCTTTTTCCAGTCTTGCGAGGCTGCTGGGCTTCAGACGGTTCTTATCAACAAAACCGGCTTCGACCCGACGCTTCAGCGCCGCCTGTTCATCGATCTGGTAGTAAAACTCGCGGCGCTCTTCATCCAGGCCATCCAGGGTTGCCTGTAATTCTTTGATGTCTTTAGCCAGCGTTTCGCTTTTTGGCGGGATCAGTTTTTCCCAGTCGATGCTTTCGGGCGTCTTGGCCTGACTCTGACCAACGAGCAATCCGGCCGAAACAAGAAAGCAAGCGGCAAATCGAAAAAACTGAGGGGAAAACATAGTATCTCCGGGGTCTATCGGCCGAGCGGCAGCACCGGGTTCTGCGGGCTCAGGCGGGTACGGGTCTGGCTGTCCGGTGTGACTAGCTGCACCTTAAGCTCGGTCACGCCATCAACAAACGGAAAGAAAAGAACCTTAACACTGGCCAGAGCAGAGGCGTTATCACAGTGATATTGCAAAACCCCTTCGAAGTCGCTGTGGCCGTCTTCGTGGTCATGCTCAGCGTGCTTGTGGTCGTGATCATCATCGGCAGCGCCGCTTTCGGCCGATTCAAGCCCGACCAGGCTTGCCTGGGCGCTTTCGAGCTGGCAAGCGGCGGCCACGGACGGTTCAAACCAGTCTGCGCCGCTGGAAAACCCGGCCAGCACCTGTTGCACCTGGGAGGTCTGTTGATCATCAACCGGCTTGTGCTCGAAACCCACAACATTGGCCGCCGGCAGTCTGAGCTCCAACGCGAGATCGTGCCCGTCAACGACTACATTGAGTTCACCATGACCGTGTTGGTGGACATCCTGCTCCGCCGCAAGGGCAAAGCCATTCAGGCCAAGCCCGGCCAGAATAATACCGGCCACTCCCATGCCACGGACCTTCCCTGGTAACAAGGGTTTTCCTGCGGGTCTTACTAGTAAAGGTGAGCCGAATAATTTCATAGAATGCAAGCCGTCACATTAATCCGCCAGGCAGCGAAGGCAGCACCTGAGCAGCCAATAGAATTGAGAGCGGTCGGGGTCGAAGTTTTTACGGTGCTCATAATGCCATATTGTCTAGCCGTAAGCAGGACCGACTAACCGAGGTTACTTCCGTGAAATTGCCTCACCTGCTACTGGCAAGGTTATGCTCTTGCTTACCCATGGGTGTCACGATTGCCGGCCCCACCGAAACGATTCAGTCGTACCGTGTTTAGCCCACCCCGCCATTGAAGCGCTGCATGACGCGGCAACCGACTCAGGCGCTGGCGAATCGAAAAGCCGTTGAGACGGCCCAGAACGTCTGCCCGTTCCCTTTGGCATCTGACCGGTCGAGTTACCGCCGGCATATCGGACTTCATTTTCCGCCCGGGCCTGGCCAACAACGTGTTCTTTTGCAACTGCCCACACTCAAAACGATGAATTCGCGATCCAGCCTTGGCTTCGGCTGAGATCAACCCGTAAAGCGATGAAGCTGTTTCTGTCTCGTCCCGGGATGCCTGTTCGAGCATACCGGGTCTCAGATCAGTTTGAGCGGTTGGCCGAGCAACGCGGTCTTTCTGAAAGTCAAATGCTCAGACAAGAAGAGCGACTTTTCCCAGGCGAGTGGCTTCGCGGACCATACTCAATAAAATGTAAAAGCCCGGCACGCAGCCGGGCTTTTACTCGTACCGATCAAGTTATCTCAAACGCCTACCGCGCCGCCGTCAATTTTGCTGATCACCACAGTTGCAGCGCGCGGGCGCACCGTAACGCCATCTGTTGTTGCTACCGCTGCATCGTCGCCTTGTGGCCAGTTACGCGGGTGTTGAATATTCACAAAAAAGCCACTCAGGTCCGGCGAGAACGCAAGTCCGGTCACCTCGCATCCGTTAGGACCGACAAAAAACCGGCGCAGCTCAACCTGATTATCCGCGCTGACCGGAACCTGATTGCCATCAGCATCAGTCAGTTGCGAAGGCACCACCGCCAGCATTTGATCATTGGTGTATTCGGTCAGTTCCGGCGCACCGTTGTCGGTTTGAATCCACATGATGCCGCGATCATCAAAAACCAGACCGTCCGGACTGGCGAACTGGTTAAGCTCCACCAGACCTGACTTGTTTTTCTCTGCATCGCCGGCGGCGTCGGAGCCAAAAACGAAAATATCCCAGGTGAAGTTGCGATGGTCATCGGTTTCATCCCAGCGGATGATGTGACCGGTATTGTTCGGGCTGCGCGGGTTCGCCGCGTCGGGCGCGTTGCGAGCATTCGGCGTGCTCTCGGAAGCCGACCCATCCACGCCACGACGCGAGTTATTGGTCAGGGTGAAGTAAACCGAACCTGTTACCGGATCAACCGCGCCCCACTCTGGGCGGTCCATCGGTGTCGCGCCGACCAGGTCAGCCGCCTCGACGGTATTGAGGATGACCTCAGCCTGAGTCTTAAACTTGAGCAATGCCGGGTTGGCGGTTTCGAGTGGCAGCCATTGACCCGAGCCGTCTTCGTTGAAGCGGGCAACATAAAGCGTGCCCTGATCCATGTATTTGGCACCGGTTGCGAGCCGGTCAGCCGGTGTGGCATCGGCCGGGTCCCAGTTTGTGGCAGAGACAAACTTGTAGATGTACTCGCCGCGTGCATCATGGCCCGAATAAAACACCACGGGCTTGCCCGCTTTGAGTTTGCCCGGCACGCAGCCTTCGTGGCGAAAGCGACCCAAGGCTGAACGCTTGACCGCACGAGAATCCGCAGTATAGGGGTCAATCTCAACGATATACCCATGACCATTCGCTTCATTGCGGTAGTCTTGCGCTGCGGACCCTGCGGTCGGCGTGATATCAAAACGCGCGAATTCGTCAGCGAGTTCGCTCGCCGCGCCGGCCAGATCATCCCAGCCGTAGCGCGTGTCTTCGGCATCGACCCCGATGCGTTTCTGATCGGCTGTCAGCTCACCCTTGTTCACGAAATACCCCGGCCAGTTTTCTTCGCAGGTCAGGTAAGTACCCCACGGCGTATAACCATTACCGCAGTTGTTAAGCGTGCCGCGCGCGACCGATCCATCGGGCGAGTACCTGGTCACCAGTAGATTGGCGCCGGCAGCCGGGCCTGAAACGTCCATTTCGGTTGCACCGGTATAGCGGCGGTTGAGCGGGTCGCCGGTAACAACGCGCCATTGGTCGTCTGCCCCGCGCTGAATACGAATAACCGAAACACCGTGAGCATTGATTTCCTTACGGATCTCTTCAACCTCGGTGCGCAGGTTCGACCCCGGATCACGGGTGGCGCCATTCGGGTGCAGCGCATTCTGGTCGATGTACTCATGATTGATCACCAGCAAGCCATCAGTACTGCTGCCCTCAATCGCGAAATACTGCATGCCATCGTGATGCATGCCGACCGAATTGGCCTGGTCAAGCGATGTATTCGTCCCGTCGTCCTTCCACTCGGCTGCATTCGCATTGAGAGGGGTTCCCCACGGCGCGAGCACCTGGGCGCGATAGCCAGTCGGCACGACTACCGCATCAGTCCTGGACCCGGCGATCGATTCAAATCCGAGCCTGGTGCCCGAAGTGGCCGAACCGCCGGTTCCGCCGCTGCTACCGGTGCTGTCGCTGGCAGTTGAGGTGTTGTGATCGCCGCCGCAACTGGCCAGACTGAGTCCTCCCAGCATGGTCGCTGCCGCGACCTTGAAGCCACCATGGACGACCGTCCGGCGAGAGATGGTTTTTTCCAGAATCGACTCAAACGATTCGTTGTGACTCTGGTTGTGAATTCGGGGATCAAATGTCGCTTGACTCAATGTCCTGCTCCTCAGCTGGGGTAATTTTCAGCAGAGATTAGGCAGACTTTATGACAAACACACGACCGCAATAAGTCGATTACATGACTCGTTAGCGTTTGGCCTCCTGCCGGTACAGCGTAAACAGGCAGGAATCGTCCATCTCGCCCATGCCTTGTTCGCAGGCCGCTTCAAATCGCGCCAGCGCCGCCTGCGCCATCGGCGACGGTGATCCCGCACTGCCCGCCGCCGCGACGGCCAGGGTCAGATCTTTGGTCAGTACTCGGGCAGCCGCACCCACGGTTGGCATCAGGCCCGCCGCGCCACGTGGCAGGCGGTCGTCACCTACCCAGCTTTGCCCGGAACTGGCTGCCATCAGACGCATCATGATGTCGGCATCCAGGCCCATGCTGACGGCCATGGCAAGTGCTTCGCTGGCTGCGGCCAGATAAGCACCGCCAGCCAGGTTATTGGCGAGCTTGGCGCGCGCGCCGTCGCCGGGCCGATCGGAGACCACGAACTGCTTGTCTGACAAATCATTCAGTAAGTCGGCAAAGCGCTGCCGGTGCTCCGCAGCACCGGCCAGCATGATGCTCATGGTGCCGTCCCCGGCCCGTTCGGGCCCCCCGGAAATTGGCGCATCTATGACCGCAGCGCCGGCTTGAGTAAGAGCGGCAGCAATCTCAACAGTATCTTCAGGCGCGATCGTGCTGCAAAGAAAAATACCCGGAGCAGCGGTTTGTTTGTCGGCGTGTGCAAGCCCCGCCAACAGTCCGTCTGGTCCGTTGACGACCTCACGGATCTGCGCAGCCGTCTCGACAACGATCAGCACGGCGTCAACGGCGCCAACCATTGATGCTGGTGTTGCCTGACGGACACCGCCACGGTCGACAAGCGGGTCTTCACGACTGGAAATGATGTCCCGGACATGAACATCGCGGTGGCGATTGAGCAGGTTGGCAGCAATGCCGGCGCCCATTGCACCGGTGCCAATGATGCCGGCCTTCATTGAGGCACCCGAAATGAAATAGCCGGTTGGTCAGCGCCCGCCGCGGGGACCATACGGCCCGCGGCTTCCACTGCCACGTGAGCCCTGCTCATGCGCTTCGTTGACAACAAGATTCCTTCCCTCCACGGCCTGACCGTTCATGGCTTCAATTGCGGCCTGCGCAGCGCCGGCCTGTGCCATCGTAACAAAGCCAAATCCGCGTGACCGGCTGGTTTCGCGGTCAGTCACTATTTTTGCCTCGGAGACTTCGCCGTGCGTGGCGAACAGCGCTTCGAGTTGCTCATCGGTTGTTCGCCAGGGCAAATTGCCGACATATATTTTGGTAGCCATTGATGATCAGATCCTAGTAAAGCATCGAGAGGTAATCGCTGCCCAGTCAGACCGCTGGGTCAGTGCGCTGTGATCCAGGAATACCAAAGGGGTGGCAACGCCGTCCGATCACCGGATCCGTTGTCTCGACAAGGATTTTTTCCTCGGAATTTCAGCTGACTTTTTTGGTGATTTAATAATGTGCCACATTTGTTTCAGACTGAATAGCGCCCATATTGATGAGGATCAAACTCAGGCGCTGTCTGCATTTTTGGAGTGCACAACTTAAACCACAGGGCGAAATTATCGCTTGTCTATCCAGTAAAACTGTATAAAAATACAGTTATCGATCTCGATTGGACAAACCATGCGCCCACTGACTGCCCGCCAGCAGGAAATTCTCTCTCTGATCAAGCAGCACATTGCTGATACCGGTTTCCCGCCAACCCGGGTTGAAATCGCCCGGGCACTGGGTTTTCGCTCCCCAAACGCAGCAGAAGAACACCTCAAGGCGCTGGCCCGCAAAGGCGTCATTGAGCTCACCTCGGGCGCCTCCCGCGGCATTCGTCTGAACATGATGACCGACGAAACCACCGAGAACGGCGCCTCCGCAGTACAAATCGCCATGAGCCTGCCGCTGGTGGGACGTGTCGCAGCCGGTAGCCCCATCCTTGCGCAAGAACACATTGAGGCCCACTACGCCCTGGACCCCAACCTGTTCTCAGACACCCCGGACTACCTGCTCAAAGTGCGCGGCATGAGTATGCGTGATGCCGGCATTCTGGATGGCGACCTGCTCGCAATCAAACGCACCCGGGAAGCCCGCAACGGACAAATCGTCGTTGCCCGGGTCGGCGACGATGTCACCGTCAAACGCTGGCGCCGACAAGGCCACCAGATTGAACTACTGCCTGAAAACCCCGATTACCAACCAATCGTACTCGACACCCGCCGCGATGAATTCGCCCTCGAAGGGCTCGCTGTTGGTCTGATGCGCAGCGGCCGGGCCCTTTAGCAAAAGCCTTGCTGCAAACCCACTGACACCATGACCTCTCCCGCCCCGCTAACCGCATTACAGCCTCCGGCCCATCGGTCTGCTCATAACCCGGCCCTGAAACACGTCTGGCGCGCCTCACAAATGAGCGCCAACCAGCCACAGGCCCAGGACAGCGGCTTTGAGTCACTCAACGCCCAGTTACCTGGTGCCGGCTGGCCTACCGGTATGCTGACCGAACTCATCACACGGCATGCCGGCGTTGGCGAGTTACGTTTATTGGTTCCCGCGCTGCGGCAACTGACACAAGCGCGCAAAGTGGTCATCCTGCTGGCTCCGCCGCTCATTCCGTACGCGCCCGCGCTGGCCAGTTTTGGTATTGACCTCGACTACCTGATCATCATTCAGGCCAACAATGCAGCAGACCGGCTCTGGGCTGTCGAACAAACCCTTAAAAGTGCCAGCTTCGGCGCACTACTCGCCTGGCTACCTGAAAAGCGTACGCGGCCCGAGCACTTACGTCGTATGCAGCTGGCCGCACAAACCGCAACCGGGCCGGTGTTTTTGTTCCGCGAACTCAATGCCCAGTTCAACACTTCACCCGCCCCGCTGCGCCTGTTGTTGCTACCGCGCCCCGACGAACAACTCTCAGTCCAGATACTCAAGCGGCGTGGGCCTGTCATGGCAACCCCCATCATGTTGCCGCTACCGCGACCAACAGCCTCTATTGGCCTTAAGTCCAGCCTGCTGCAAGCTGAAAAAGGAATCACACTCAGCACCGTGCATTCCCGCCAACCCAGTACAACCCACCGCGAAGACGAACAGCTTTCGCTGCTGGGCTGAACACGGTGAGCCATCGGCATGCTCTGGATTGCGCTACACCTGCCACGACTGTCTCTGGACATTATCGAGCGAGCGCACAACCATACGCCGAGCCATACTCAACCGCCCGGCCTCACTGACAAGCCACTGGCCATTTGCAATCACCTGCAGGTTTTAAGTGTCAACCAGCAGGCACTCAATGCCGGGGTGAGCCCAGGCAGCCGACGGGCTTCAGCCCAGGCGCTGGTCCCGGAGATCGAACTCATTGCTTACGACCCCACTCGCGAGCAACAGGCTCTGGCCACACTGGCTTGCTGGGTATTGCAGTTCACCCCGTCAGTGGGTTTTGCACCAGCACCACTGCCTGAAAAAAAAACCCTGCCACGTGCCAACCCGGCTGGCGCAACACCGCCTTTACCCGAACCCGGCCAGGCCGGCCTCTTACTGGAAGTAGCCGCCAGCCTGAAGTTATTTGGTGGGCTTAAAAACCTGCTCACCGAATTAAACCAGGGCTTGCAAGACCTGGGTTATTACGCTCATCTGGGCATTGCCAGCACCTGCCACGGCGCCTGGTTACTGGCGCAAAACCAGGCCGGGCGAAACCAGACAACCTGCGAAGCGGTTGAACTTGCCGAGAACCCGGACTTGTTGGCGCAACGACTGGCACCGCTGCCAGTAACCTTACTGACCCATGCAATAAAACATCAGAATGCCTTACGTGCCATTGGCGCTCACACGCTCGGCGACCTGATTGAATTACCTCGCGCCGGCATCGCTCACCGCTTTGGTAAAAAACTCCTGCTGGAAGTCGATGCCGCGCTGGGTGGCCAGCCACAACCCGTTGCCTACTACCAGGCACCCGAACAGTTTGCCGCCAAACTTGAACTGATGGCCGATGTTGATCGCACGGAGCCTCTGCTTTATGCCGCCCGCAAACTCATTCTCGAGCTCACCGGCTGGCTGACCGCACGACAATCCGGCGTACGCAGTTTTGACCTGCTGTTGCAGCACAACACGCCCCCACAAACCAGTTTGTCTGTCAGGTTAACCAATGCCAGCAGGGACCCGGAACGACTCACCGGTTTATTGCGCGAGCGCCTTAACGTCTTGCAGCTTCGTACCTCCGTACATACGCTGCATCTGCAATGCGCCCGCATCCAGTCTCTGGTGCCCGCCAGCCAGAGTCTGTTCGATTCAAAAGCCAGCACCCATGAAAGTCTGGGGCGCCTGCTTGAACACCTGCAGAACCGGCTGGGTCGCGAGCAAGTGCAGCGCCTGTATCTTGCCCAGGACCATCGCCCTGAAGCCGCCTATCAGATCAAGGTTATCGACAAGCTCGAAGACCTGGGCCGGATAGATACCGCAAACGCTGCGCCCTCCTCGCCAGATGAATTATTTTGCACCAGCACCGGCTCATTACCGCGCCCCCTCTGGTTGCTGCGCAACCCCAGCCCGCTGTCAGAACGCAACAACCGCCCCTGGCTGAACAGCACCCTGAGTGTTCTGGCAGGGCCGGAACGCATCGAAACCGGTTGGTGGGATACCCGACTCATTCAACGCGACTACTTTGTTGCCGAAGACGACACCAACACCTTGTACTGGATTTTTCGCGAACGCCGCCGCGGCTGGTTTGTACACGGGCGCTTCGGCTAAACCCTGACACTGATGGCACAATCCCCCTGAACCGGAACACACCACACCAACAGACAGAGTGCCAGATATGGGAAACACCTTGGGCCTGGATCTGGGCACATCCGCCGTTAAGGCGTTACTTATCGGCCCGGACCAGCAAGTCATCGCCAGCGCCAGTTCATCGCTCACAATGCAACGTCCGCAACCGGGCTGGTCCGAGCAAGACCCGCTCAGCTGGCAATCCGCTGCCTGCAAGGCAATTGATGCCATTCACCAGACGCATCCACAGCAACTGCAAAAACTAACCGGCATCGGACTGTCTGGCCAGATGCACGGCGCGACCTTGCTTAATGATGCCGACCAGCCTTTGCGGCCCGCCATCCTCTGGAATGACACCCGCAGCCATCAGGAAGCAGCCACGCTGGATGCCAACCCCGTGTTCCGCCGCGAAACCGGCAATATTGTGTTTCCCGGTTTCACCGCGCCCAAGTTGCTCTGGTGTCAGCAGCACGAACCCGACCTGTTTGGTCAAATTCGTACGGTATTGCTGCCAAAAGATTTTCTGCGTCTCTGGCTCACCGGTGAAAAAGTGACTGACCCGTCCGATGCGGCCGGCACCAGCTGGCTGGATGTCGGTAAACGTACCTGGTCAGAGAATTTACTTCAGGCATCTGGCCTGGAGCTATCGGCAATGCCTTCAATCGTCGAAGGGTCTCAGCCGTCCGGCCAGCTACGCACCGAACTGGCTAACCGTTGGGGAATAACCGCTGCGGTGACGGTCGCCGGAGGCGCTGGCGACAATGCCGCATCCGCCTGCGGTCTGGGCGTGATTGCAGCCGGCACAGCGTTCGCATCACTGGGAACCTCCGGCGTTCTGTTTGCGGCCAATGATGCCTACCGGCCCAACCCCGCATCAGCGGTTCATACCTTTTGTCATGCCTTGCCTCAAACCTGGCACCAGATGGGTGTTGTCCTGTCAGCCACTGATGCCCTGAACTGGTATGCCGGCATCGTCGGACAGCCCGCAGCGACCCTGGCCGCAGAGCTTGACAACAGCCCGTCACAACCACCGTCGGAAATCACTTTCACGCCTTACCTGTCTGGCGAGCGTACCCCGCACAACGAGCCACGCCCGCTCGGCAGTTTTCTGGGGCTGTCCCATCAACACGACCGCCAGGCGATGACCCGGGCAGTGTTGACCGGGGTCGCTTTTGCGATTCGTGACTGCCTTGAAGCACTGGCCAGTACCGGTACCCGACTAAGCAGCGTGACCGCCGTTGGCGGCGGCAGTCAATCCGGCGCCTGGCTGCAGATACTCTCGAACGCCTTGCAACTCCCGGTGGACGTTCCCACTGAAGGCGACTTCGGCGCGGCACTAGGGGCTGCCCGGCTTGGTCATATTGCCGCGTCCGGCGCCGACCCGGCAAGCATCTGTCTGCCGCCAGCGATCCAACAACGCTACGAACCCGAGGCAACAGTCGAACAGGCGTATCGCGAGTCTTATCAAACCTATCGGCAAGCCTATCCGGCATTGTCGGCCTTATTACCCTGAGCCAACAGACTGCTCGCTGGACAATCACTGCTTACCGTTGCAAACAATCGACAAGCAGCCCGGCGACGTCTGATGGCGCACCTCCCCTCCCCAACTGAAGGAAAAACCAGATGGACCAGTTGCAGTTTTACATTGACGGCAAGTGGGTTGCCCCACAAAGCCAGGACACCCTGGACGTGATCAACCCGGCCACAGAAAAATCCCTGGGCAAGATAGCCATGGGCAACGAAGCTGACGTTAACGCAGCGGTGGCCGCTGCCCGCCAGGCGTTTCCGAAGTGGTCTGCCTCAACCCGCGAAGAGCGGGTGGCAATTTTCGAGAAAATAATCGCACTCTACAAGGAACGCATTCCGGAGATGGCAAGCACGATCTCGAGTGAAATGGGCGCCCCGATCAAGCTGGCCAAAGCGGCACAGGCGCCGTCTGGCCTCGGTCATTTCATGACAACGCTTAAAGTGCTGAAGCAGTATGAATTTGAGCAAGACCAGGGCACAACCCGGATCTCACACGAGCCGGTTGGCGTTTGCGCACTGATCACGCCATGGAACTGGCCGCTGAATCAGATCGCCTGCAAGGTTGCTCCGGCGTTGGCCGCTGGTTGCACGATGGTCTTGAAGCCTTCAGAGGTCGCGCCGCTTAATGCAATCCTGTTAGCCAATATTCTCCATGATGCCGGCGTGCCGGCGGGTGTCTTCAACCTGGTCAATGGAGACGGACCGAACGTGGGTGCGCACCTGACAGCGCATCCCGAGGTTGATATGGTTTCCTTTACCGGCTCCACGCGCGCCGGTGTTGAAGTGGCCCGAAGCGCCGCTCCAACGGTCAAACGAGTTGCTCAGGAGTTGGGCGGAAAGTCTGCCAACATCATTCTCGACGATGCTGACTTTCCCAAGACTATCGGTCGGGACGTGTTCGGCATGTGCATGAATTCAGGTCAGTCCTGCAATGCCGGTAGCCGCATGCTGGTACCGCACGCCCGCATGGAAGAGGCGGCGGCGATAGCCAAAGCCTCGGCTGAAAAAGTCAAAACCGGTGACCCGGCAAGTGATGAAACCACCATGGGACCGGTTGTCTCAAAAGTGCAATTCGAGAAAATTCAGGCCTTGATCGAAACCGGGATCGCCGAAGGCGCAAAACTGGAGACTGGTGGCCCCGGCCTGCCCGACGGAATCACCGACGGGTACTTCGTTAAACCAACCGTCTTTTCCCAGGTCACGAACGACATGACGATTGCCCGCGAAGAAATTTTCGGACCAGTCATTTGCCTGATTGGCTATGACGACGACGCCGACGCGGTGAGGATCGCAAACGACACACCATACGGTTTGTCAGGCTACGTCTCTTCGGCAGATCCGGCTCGGGCGCAGGCTGTCGCCCGCCAGTTGCGTACCGGCAATGTTCACCTGAATGGTGCCCCGGTTGACCCGACCGCCCCGTTTGGTGGTTACAAGCAATCTGGCAATGGTCGTGAATGGGGACGCTTCGGACTGGAAGACTTTCTGGAAGTCAAAGCCATGATGGGTTACAACCCCAGGCCAAAAGCTGAAGCCTGAGAGCTGATCCCTGACACCCGCGACCTGATACGCCGGCAGTTGCCGGGGTATCAGGCGTCAATTACCGAGAAGTGCTCAGCCAGATGCATCGCATGCGCTTGTTCGTACTGGGTTTTGTCCAGGGTGCCATAAGCGAAATGTTTCGCCAATGGCGCTGAATGCGTGTTGAACGCCTGCACGGCGGTTTGCAACCGGGCAATTGCCAGCGTGGCATCAGTCTCACCATTCAGCGACGGCGCACCCGGAATGGGCTCGCCAAGATTGTGGCTCATGCGCCCACGCCAGGAAAACACGCTGAAAGCCGCAGATCCGACGGTGCGCTGAAAAAACTCCGAGCGATGCTTGGGATACCCGGCAATCGAAAATTCAATGCTCTGCGCCAGATGAACCAATGTCTGCGGCAAAGTCCATACGGTGCCGGAGTCCAGTCCCTTAATAGCAGCCAACCGCCGTCCTTCAGCCAACCCTTCATCCAGCGAGGCGAACATCAACTTGCGATCTATCATGGCATCAGCCTCACATCCGGTTGCTAAGAAGCCCGCTCCCGCTGTCACAACGGTGGTTTTGAGCGCTGCCCGACGAGAATAGTTCAATTCAACAACCTCCGCGTTTTTCTTGAGATACCCCAGCGCTAGCGACCAAACCGGATACTACTGGCGCGCAGCCTACCGTCAATAATACTGCCGCGAACCGTCACCAGGACGCCATCAGCAAGAGCCGCCTGATCTCCGTCCAGATATTCGACCGATGGATCAGAGGCATCTATCTCGGTATTTCGAACTTCAAAACTGGCGTTTGAGACAAACCGGGCTACCTGCCCGGTAATCCGGATTTCCCCGTCACTGGCCAGATCAAGAAACCTTAACTGTTCAGCGACCAACTCCCGATCTTGCACGAGCCCGGAAACCACGACCAGACGACCGACTACCAGATCGCTCAGAGCGCCATTGACGAAACTGGCGCCAGAGACATCCACAACGGCCCGCCCAATCTCCGCCCGGCCCTCAACAGGCGCTTGTCGAACATAGCCGATCAATCGTCGGACCGAGCCAACCGGGGCTCGCTTTTCGGTTAGATCAAGACGCCTGACCAGGAATCGGTTTGCGCCGACCTGATTGGCCCAGACGGCAACCTGGTCCCCCACCCGCAGACTGGCCGGCGAAGTATCGCCGCGCGTATCGTTGTCAACCGTAAACGTCTGCTGACCAATCCGAAAACTTCGTCTGAGTACGCCGATCAGTTTGATCACGCCACTGACTTTGACCAGAGTCGCCGGCCCCTGAGGATTGCGTTCGATCCGCGTTGCATAGAGCCGACCGAATTCATCAAACAGGCCGAACACGGTAATACGCTCGCCAATGCCAAGATCGGACAGTTGCGAGAATCCGGCAAAGACTGTGGCACGCGCACCGCGCGCCAGCACTGTCACCGGCTGACCGGATACCGTCAACTCCGAAGCGCCGAACGACTCAATCTCACCAACGACTTGCGGGTTGATTTGAATAGACTGGGCAACGCCATCTTGCTCAAACGCCAGGCTTACCTGCATACCCAGGCGCAAGTCCTCCCGGGTCAGTTCGCCGCTTGCCTCGCCGTCCAGGTCGATTGATACCTGGGCAGGCTCATCGTCATAGACAGTCGAATCAACAATCACACTCCCAAAACCATTGACAGTGCCCTCTTGAACTCCGCTGGGATAGCCGCTACCACCCGAGCCCACGCCGGACTCACCGCAACCCGCCAGGAAAAGCGAAGCCGCCAGGAAAAGCCAGCGCAGCAAGCCGGCAACCTCAATTCGGCATGACGTCATTTTTTCTTCCTTGCCGAACGCCGGGCAGGCGCAACCGGCTGATCGGGTTCCGAGTAGACATAGACCCCGTAGCGCACACGTCCCGTGTGACCGTTTTGACGATCAAGCTCAAAGCGCTGACGGGCAGCATCGACGACCTGATTGAACGCCGGCTTCCACAACTGGCGCGCCAGATTTGCCAACTGTTCGATCGAGGCATCCGAGATGCCTTCGGCATACATGCTGTGTTCCAGAAACGGCGCTGGCTCGCCATCAACGACTGCGCGCAGATTGTTCATCCCCGCATCCAGATGGTCACGCACGTTTTCAGTCAGGAACTGAAGCGACTCGGCGTAGGCCTGGCTCGGCACCATTGCTGCAGCCTGTGGCGCCACCATTCCCTCAGTTTCCTCGACCAGACCCAGACGAACCAACTCGTCAAGCACGGTTCGTCGCGAAAAATCGGTGCTCACGCTACGCACCAGCGTATCGAAAGAAGGCGCTGGCCCGGTCAACGGCAAAGCAACCGGCTCTCCGGTCGCGTTCCGGTAACGGGCGTCAGTCGTCCAGACGGTATAGACCTGTCCGGCAAGCGACAAGGCACGCGGCTTGTCCGCCGCCGATTCAGACGGGTTGTCAGCAGCCGGCTTACTCAGCACCCGGACATCTTTGCGATGCACGCCCGACCGAACGCTGATTGCCGCGTCGGTCAACTTTGCCCCCTCATCAGTCAGTTCAGCCTGCGCTGCCCGGACGAACTCCCCCTTCAATGCCCTGGAAAACGCCGTGAAACCAACGCCCTGCCCAACCAGTCCCCGCACAAGCGGTTGCAACATCGCGAGCGCTTGCCGCAACGCGAGATCGCCGGTGTCGCCGGCCCTGTCAGCGGGGGCCGGGTCAATAGCCCTGGAATCAGAAGGTTTGGGAGCAGCCAAGTCAGACGTCCGTGTGCAAGCAGGTGTCAGTATCCCGCATTGTGAAGACAAATAATCTCGAAATCAAGGGAATATTTCCCTTGACAACACAACCGCAGCGACCGACTATGCATCCAAGGGAATTTTTCCCTCGTTCGACTAACTTTACGAGGACTCACATGCTCAAGCACAAACTGATCGGATTGATCATGGTTAGCGTTGCCGGCCTGGCCGCCTGTGGTGGCGCGAACGACACTGAAAACAGTGCCACCTCCAGCAAAGAAACCGCCATGGGAAGCGTGAACGGCTTCGGCAGCATCATTGTCGATGGCACCCGTTACGACGACGAGCGGGCCGTCATCACACAGGAATCAGCCGCCGGCGTGATCACGGAAGTGCCGTTGGCGTCGATTGAACTGGGGATGCAGGTGGAAGTCTCGGCCACTGCCGGGAAGGCCGAGTCAATCACCATACACACGACGCTCATTGGTCCGGTTGAAAGCCTCAGCACAGACGGTTTTGTTGCCGCCGGCCAAAGCGTCAGCGTCACTGGCGATACGATCTATAGCGGTGCGAGCGGGCTCGACGACATCGGTGTCGGTGACAGGGTTAGCGTCCATGGTGTTCGCGGCGACAATGATGTTATTCAAGCTGACCGGATTCGCCTGCGAGCCCCTGATGCGGACCGCCTGATTCGAATCGTCGGCCGCATCCGTGACCTGGATCAAAACGAGCAGACATTCAGGCTGGGCCGCCTGACAGTTGATTACTCAAACGATCCGCGAATCGTACCGGCGCAGGCTACGCTGGCAGATGGCCGGGCGGTAGTGGTCTTCAGTAGCTCCCTGCCAGTCGCCGGTCGTTTGCAGGCAAACGGACTACGGCTGTTCCACCACAATTTCCTTGATGGCCGCAGAATTCGGATCGCCGGCCTGATTCGTGACCTCGACCCAAGCGCCCTGACCTTCAGGCTACACCTGACTACCATCGACGCCTCCCGCGCGGAATTTGTTAACGGTAGTGCTGCCGATCTGGCTAACGGGCGCCGGGCCCGTGTGCTGGGAACTGTCCGGATTGATGCCAACGGCGCGCGCGCCATCGAGGCCGCCAAAGTCTGGACGCTTGGCGACGAAGATGACCCGGTCGCGGTTTCAGGTGTCGTCCGCAATTATGTCGACGCAGCCAGTTTTACTATCCGCGGGGTCACAATCGACGCGTCGGCCAGTACGGTTCGCTTCGTTAACGGCTCGACTGAAAACATCGCCAACGGCGTTTTGCTGCGGGTCAAAGGCGTCGCTCAGGGAGACAAAATCATCGCGGAGTCGGTTGAGTTCTTCGACCCGGACGGCGACACAGTGCGCACTGTCGCCGGATTCATTCGCAACGCTGACCCGGCTACCAACAGCCTGCAGATTTTTCGCGCCCCCGTGACAATCGATGCCAGCACTCGAATCTTTCACTCAGACGGTAGCGCGGCGGGAACCGATGCTTTGCAGAACGGCATCTGGGCGGTTGCTCGCGGTGACGTCCAAAACGGGCAGCTTGTTGCTCAGGAGATTCGCCTGCGCAACCAGACGTCGGCAGAAGTCAAGACGATTGAAGGCGTCGTCTATCAGGTTGATATCAACCGGGGACGCTTCCGGCTCAATGGCCTTGCCATGCAGGTCAACCAGCAATTGCTTGGCACTGCCACATTGAGCAATCTGCGATCCGGTCACTCAGTCCGGCTAACCGGCTCGTGGAATAACGGAGTCTTCACAATAAGCGCAATCACGCGGCTCTAAGCAGGCGCCTCCCATCACGGATGCCTGCCGCGATGGGAGGGCTGATCCCGGCGCTGAGACTCCTGCAACAGCGCACCAAGCGTATCGCCGAACACATCATCCAGATCCGATTCAAATCGTGACGGTTTGAGCTGATCGTCGTCATCGATCTGCCGCGAGACAATCGGCAGCAGGTCCAGATGACGCCAGGTCGGAATACCCATCAGAATTGTGGCGATCAGGCCGCCGCTTCGAGTCAGCCACCAGACAGCGCCAATGCTCATCACCGTGCCAGCCAGTCGAATCGGATCAAGCAAAATCTCTACGAACGATTCCTCGCTATTTCGGTCAGTCAGTAGATACTCCAGTTCAGTGAAATCTACAGTGACCCGGCGCGCCGACAATGTGTCAAGGCTGCTCAGCTCAACCCCTATTGTGCCGGGCGGCACCCAATCGAATGAGACTGATACCTTGAACCCGGGCAGATTCTCCACCGGACCAACGTAACCATCCGGCCCCGTCAGTTGGGTGATATCGAAACTGAATACCGCGGCAGTCGGCTCCACTGGCTCTACCGCCGCCACCAGCGCGACTGCCGTATCCGCAGGCAGACTAATAGTCGCCCGCGAACCGCTCTCCACGCTTGCCTCTGGGCGATTGAACACCGGGTTCACAGCCACCAACGGCGTCTCGACTACCGGCGGCGCGGCCTGCTGATTGTCCGAGCCTAAACCGTCGCTTTCCACCTCATCTAAAACGTAAACGATAAACACTCGCTCATCGGTGAGGCCACTCGCATCCGTCACCTGTATGCGCAACTCATGCTGCACGCGCTGTTCGTAATCAAGCGCCGCACCTGTAGCCAGTGAGAGCTGACCAGTGTCAGCATTCAGGTGGAAGCGATTCTCGGGATTGCTTACCAGTAAAAACCTGAGAACATCGCCATCGTCCGGATCCAGCGCCGACAGGACAACAATTGCCGATCCGGAGTCGATCGCTTCAGAAACAAAAGCCTCGCCCGGCGATAGCGAATGAGGCGCCTCGTTGACCGGCGTCACCGTAATGGAAAATAGTTCCGGCCCGATTGGTCCGGTCGCCGGATCGGCATACGTGAACCTGAATTGGTCCTCAAACACCTCAGCGCCATTATGACGGTACTCAAGCCTCCCCGCTTCAAGATCAGCCTGGCTGAAAGTGTTGCCAGTGTCCAGGGCCACCCCATTCAAGACAAGTGACCCGCTCTGCGGCACAGCACTCAGAGTTAGAAGACGGAACTGGCTTGGCGTATCAGAGTCGGCAATCGAGAGCATCGCCGTGGTCACGACCATCGTGCCGCCTTCGGCAACCACACCTCCGGTATTGACGGCCAGACTCGGCGGATCATTGACATTGCTGACGTCGATCAGGACGCTGCGGGTATCGAGCAAGGCGCCACCGGCGCCAGCATTGCCCAGATCACCGGTAGTGATAAACAAAGTATCAACGCCTGCGCCACTGACGTTCAGCCCGGGGGTATAGGCCAGACCGGCAAAACTGGCATTGAGATCCGATTGCGTGCCTTGAATACTGAGATCTGCCGACCCGTTAGCGCCACTGACAATGACGGCGCTTCCGGCCAACGTAATGTCGAGCACGCCATTGCTCACTTGCAACCGGGTCTGCAACTGAATGCCGCTGCCATCGGGGTCACTGACACTGACGCCGACAATTGACGACGGTGTCTCTTCGGTCGCTGCGGAACGAACCGGCGCGTCGATTGCGGGTGCATCGTTTACCGGTAAGACGGTAAATGTCAACCGATCAGGAGCATCGGCAAACAGGCCACCGCCATCCTGGACCGAAAACTGCAGCGATGCATACCCGTTACCGTTTGCATCGGCTTGCGGCGTGTAAACCAGATTGCCGGCGAGGATATCTGCCGCCGCAATCACCTGCCCAGCGCTGACTGGCGAACCGGACAATGTCAGAGTGCCCAGGCCCGGCGCCGCGTCGATCCGCACGGCTGAAAAATTGTCACCGGCATCCGGATCGCTGAACCCAAAATCGGCGAGCGAAACCACATGAGAGGAATCTTCGTTAAACGTTACCGTCTGATCAAGACCGGCAGGTGCTTCGTTGACATTCACCACCGACACTGTCAACGCCTGGGTGCTCACCCGTCCGGCATTGTCATCCACCTGAACGATGAGTTCATAACTATTATCACCGTCAGTATCGGCGGGCGATTCGAAATCGGCCGGCGCCCGGAATGATATGGCCCCGGTTGAGGTGACACTAAACAATGCCGCATCCGGGCCACCGGTCAGCGAGAACGTCAGCGCCTGGGCGGGCAAGTCGCTATCGCTCGCGGTCAGGTTTGTCACGGCAGTCGTATTCTCGGCAATGACATGGGCAAACGGGGCATTGATCAGCGGATCGTTGTCGTTTAACGGGTTAACCGAAAAGCTGAACACCTCTGGCCCGCCGAGCTCGCCACTGGTGGCATCCCGGAAGGTAAACGCAAAGCTATCGGCGAACACCTCCGCACCATCATGTTGATAACTCACCCGGTTGTTGTCCAGATCATCCTGAGTGAAACCCTGCCCAGCCCCAATCGGTACTCCGTTCAGAAGCAACTGGCCGGTGACAGGGGCACTCGCGATTGTGATCACCCGGGCGCCAGGCGTGGTATCAACATCGGCGATCTGAAGCATCGCACTCGTCATTGCAACGATCCCGCCTTCATCCAGAAGAGCACCGGTATTGACCTGCAAAGACGGCGGGTCATCAACTGCCGCGAGGTTGATCTGCAGACTCTCGGTATCTTGCAAAGCGCCGCCACTGCCGGTATTGCCCAAATCGTTGCTCGTCACCGTCAGCGTATCTGCCGCAACACCGTTGACTTCGCTGTTGCCGGTGTAGATAAGCGAGGACAGCGTAGTGTTCAGATCGGTCAGGGTTCCCTGTACCGTGATATCGGCAGAGTCATTGGCGCCACCGATAATGACGACAGAGCCGGCCAACGTCAGATTGAGAATGCCATTTGATACCTGCGTCCGGGCGCTCAGCACTGCCCCGAGATGATCAGCATCAGCGATACTGATGCCGTTGATACCGGCGGCCACTTCTTCAACAAAATTCTGCGTTCCCGGCATCGTAATGACAGGCGGATCGTTCACCGCCGTAATATCGATCGGCAGACTGCCAACCGCCTGCAACGCGCCGCCGGAACCTGTATTGCCCAGATCATTGGCGGTGATCAGCAACGTATCGGCCGCGACGCCAACGACGTTTGCATTTCCCGTGTAAGTCAGACCAGCCAGCGTCGCATTGATGTCTGCTTCGGTGCCGCGAATTGTCATATCAGCGGATCCGTTCGAACCAGCGACAAGGCTTGCTGATCCGGACAGCGTTACCACCAGGTTTCCGTTGCTGACTTGCAGCCTGGTCGTCAGATCGGCGCCGGCATCATCGATATCGGCAATGCTGATCCCGCTAATCGTTGCAGTCGTTTCCTCGGCAACCGTTTGCGACCCCGGCAAGCTTATGACCGGCGCATCATTGACTGCCGTGACGTTGATCTGGACCGCATCAACGTCCTGCTGAGCACCACCCGCGCCGGTGTTTCCCTGATCATTCGTCGTCACAATCAGGGTATCCGCGGCGACGCCGACGAAGTCCATATCGCCGGTATAAGTCAGCGAGGCAAGCACTGCGTTGAGCTCCGCCCTGCTTCCCTGCACGGTCAGGTCGGCGGTATTGTTGCTGCCCCCGATAATCGACGCCGCTCCGGACAAGGTGATGCCCAGACGTCCATTACTGACTTGCAGACGAGTCGTCAGACTGGCGCCAGCCGCATCCGCATCCGCAATGCTGATCCCACCGATTGCCGTGGTGGCTTCTTCGGCAACCGTTTGAGTTCCGGGGACCGTATTAACCGGCGCATCATTGACCGCCGTCAGGTCAATCTGCACGGTATCGACATCTTGTAGCGCCCCACCGCTACCGGAATTTCCCTGATCATCTGTAGTCACGGTTAAGGTGTCAGCTGCCGTTCCTACAACATCCACATCGCCCGTGTAGGTCAGGGTCGAAAGCGTGGCATTGATATCGGCCTCGCTGCCCTGTACTGTCATGTCGGCTGATCCGTTCGCGCCGGCAACAACAGACGTTGCGCCAGACAGGCCAACCGTCAGCACGCCATTGTTCACCTGCAGGCGAGTAGTCAGGTTAGCGCCGGCATCATCCACGTCGGCGATACTGATACCGCTGATGCTTGCGGTGGCTTCTTCAGCAACAATCTGAGTTCCCGGAACCGTATTGACCGGTGCATCATTAACCGCCGTAATATCAATCTGCACGCTGTCAGCGTCCTGCTGTGCACCACCAGTGCCGGTATTACCCTGATCGTTGGTTGTGATCACCAGCGTGTCAGCAGAAACACCCACAATATCAGCATCGCCGGTATAGGTCAGCGTCGCCAGCGTCGCATTGATATCAGTTTCATTGCCTTGCAAAGTTAAGTCGGCTGATCCGTTTGCACCAGTCACTATAGAGGCCAAACCGGACAGGCTGACCGCCAGAGCGCCATTACTCACTTGCAGCCTGGTCGTCAGATTACCTCCGCCATCATCCACATCGGCAATACTGATCCCACTGATTGAGGCGGTTGTTTCTTCGGCAATAGTCTGCGTTCCGGGAACCGTATTAACAGGCGCATCATTGACGGCGGTAATGTCAATCTGCACGCTGTCAGCGTCCTGCAACGCCCCGCCACTTCCCGTATTGCCCTGATCATTCGTCGTGACGGTTAAGGTATCAGCCGCGATCCCGACCACATCGGTATTGCCGGTATAGGTCAGCGTCGCCAGCGTCGCATTGATATCAGTTTCATTGCCCTGCAAAGTTAAGTCGGCTGACCCGTTTGCGCCGGTCACTATAGAGGCCAAACCGGACAGGCTGACCGCCAGAACGCCATTACTCACTTGCAGCCTGGTCGTCAGATTACCTCCGCCACCATCCACATCGGCAACACTGATGCCGCTGATTGAGGCGGTTGTTTCTTCGGCAATAGTCTGTGTTCCGGGAACCGTATTAACAGGCGCATCATTGACGGCGGTAATGTCAATCTGCACGCTGTCAGCGTCTTGCAACGCCCCGCCACTTCCCGTATTGCCCTGATCATTCGTCGTGACGGTTAAGGTATCTGCCGCCACTCCGACAATATCCGTATCCCCGGTATAAGTCAGCGTTGCCAGCGTCGCGTTGATCTCCGACTCAGTACCAAGAATCGTCAGGTCGCCCGAAGCGATGCTGCCGGCACTGATGGTGGCCGCCCCGGAGAGCGTCACGGCTAAGGCTCCGTTGGTGACTTGCAAACGCGTCGTCAGATTGGCGCCAGCATCGTCCGCATCGGCAATACTGATGCCGCTGATGGCTGTGGTGGTTTCCTCAGCAATCGTCTGCGTTCCTGGCACGGTGTTGACTGGCGAATCATTAACGGCGGTAATATCAATCTGCACGCTGTCAGCGTCCTGCTGCGCCCCACCACTTCCCGTATTGCCCTGATCGTCGGTCGTGACGGTCAAGGTATCAGCCGCGATCCCGACCACATCGGTATCGCCGGTATAAGTCAATGTGGCCAGAGTCGCATTGACCTCGGCCTTGCTGCCTCGAATTGTCAGATCGGCAGTACCGATGCTGCCAGCACTGATGAAGGCCGATCCCGAGAGCGACACAAACAACACGCCGTTGCTAACCTGTAAGCGCGTGGTCACATCAGCTCCGCCATCGTCGGCGTCAGCAATCGAGATCCCGCTGATTGAGGCGGTTGTTTCTTCGGCGATAGTCTGTGTTCCGGGCACCGTATTGACCGGGGCATCGTTGACCGCCGTAATGTCAATTTGCACGGTATTAACGTCCTGCAACGCCCCGCCGCTACCGGTATTACCTTGATCGTCGGTCGTGACGGTCAAGGTATCAGCCGCGATCCCGACCACATCGGTATTGCCGGTATAGGTCAGCGTCGCCAGCGTCGCGTTGATCTCCGACTCAGTACCAAGAATCGTCAGGTCGCCCGAACCGATGCTGCCGGCACTGATGGTGGCCGCCCCGGACAGCGTCACGGCCAGCACCCCGTTTGTCACCTGCAAACGCGTCGTCAGATCGGCGCCGGCATCATCAGCGTCAGCAATTGCGATGCCGCTCATTGCGGTCGTTGCTTCTTCGGCAACTGTCTGGGTCCCTGGCACGGTATTGACCGGGGCATCATTCACCGCCGCAATATTGATCTGAATACTGTCGCTATCCTGCTGGGCACCGCCCGCACCAGTGTTGCCCTGATCATTTGTTGTCACCACCAGGGAGTCGGCCGCTGTACCGGTCACATCAAGATTGCCGGTGTAACTGAGACTGGCCAGCGTCGCGTTCAGTTCTGCCTCTGTTCCCAGCAAGGTTAAGTCGGCGGAGCCATTGCTACCCGCGACCACCGACGCCGCTCCTGAGAGTGTCACCGCGAGTGTTCCGTTACTCACCTGTAGCCGGGTTGTCAGGCCCGCGCCGGCGTCGTCTACATCGGCAATACTAATGCCGCTAATCGTGGTAACCGTTTCCTCTGAAGCAGTTTGCGTACCGGGCACGGTGTTGACCGGCGCATCATTGACCGCCGTAATGTTGATTTGCACATTGTCGGTATCGAGCTGCGGCCCGCCGCTACCAGTATTGCCCAAGTCGTTGCTTGTCACGATCAACGTGTCGGCACCCGTTCCGACCACATCTACATCCCCCCGGTAGGTCAGCGTGGCCAGCGTGGCATTGATCTCTGCCTTGCTGCCCTGAATAGTCAGGTCTGCCGAGCCGTTGCTGCCAGCGCTAATAGTGGCCGAACCAGATAGAGAAACCAACACCACCCCATTGCTAACCTGCAGGCGGGTAGTCAAGGCAGCGCCCGCATCATCGGCGTCGGCAACACTAATGCCGCTGACCACGGTCGTGGTTTCTTCAGCAACTGTCAGCGTGCCGGGGACCGAATTGACCGGCGCATCGTTAACAGCGGTGATATTGATTTGAACGGTGTCGATATCTTGCTGCGCGCCCCCACTGCCAGTATTGCCCAGATCATTGGTGGTAATTGTCAGCGTATCGGCTGCGACACCATTGACCTCGGCATTGCCAATGTAAGCAAGCGTGGCCAGCGTAGCGTTGATCTCTGCCTTGCTCCCCTGAATCGTCAGATCGGCCGAGTCATTACTGCCCGCGCTGATACTGGTCGACCCGGATAAGACCACCGATATGACACCACTAGTGACTTGCAGCCTTGTGGTCAGATCAGCGCCGGCGTCATCTGCATCGGCAATACTGATTCCGCTGATGACTGAGGAGGTTTCCTCAGCAACGGTTTGCGTTCCCGGCACCGTGTTGACCGGGGCATCATTGACCGCCGCAATATCAATCTGCACGTTGTCAGCGTCCTGCTGCGCCCCGCCACTACCGGTATTACCAAGATCACTTGTTGTCACTGTGAGCGTATCAGCCGCGATCCCGACCACATCAGCGTCGCCGGTATAGCTCAACGTGGCCAGCGTCGCATTAACCTCGGCTTCACTGCCCTGAATGGTCAGATCAGCCGAGCCGTTGCCACCGGCACTTATCACCGCCGACCCGGACAATGAGACCAGCAACACGCCATTGCCAACCTGCAAACGGGTGGCGAGATCGGCGCCTAGATCGTCGACATCAGCAATACTGATGCCGCTGATGCTTGTAGTGGTTTCCTCAGCAATTGTCTGGGTGCCCGGAACGGTATTGACTGGCGCATCATTCACGGCAGTAATGTCAATCTGTACGCTGTCAGCATCTTGCAACGCCCCGCCGCTACCCGTGTTGCCCAGATCATTGGTCGTCACCAGCAGCGAGTCTGCGGCAATCCCAACGACATCGGCGCCGCCGGTATACGTCAGCGTTGCCAAGGTGGCATTAATCTCGGCCTTGGTGCCTTGAACAGTCAGATCCGCCGAGCCAAGACTGCCAGCGCTGACCACCGCCGCGCCAGACAGCGTCACCGACAACACCCCGTTGCCTACCTGCAATCGAGTGGAAAGAATTGCGCCGGCGTCATCCACATCGGCAATACTGATCCCGCTGATGGCTGTGGTGGCTTCCTCGGCAACCGTCTGCGTTCCCGGCACGGTGTTGACTGGTGCATCATTAACGGCGGTAATATCAATCTGCACACTGTCAGCGTCCTGCTGTGCACCACCAGTGCCGGTATTACCCTGATCGTTCGTCGTAACGGTCAAGGAATCAGCCGCCACTCCGACAACATCCGCATCGCCGGTATAAGTCAGCGTCGCCAGCGTCGCGTTAATGTCAGATTCAGTACCAAGAATCGTCAGGTCGCCCGAACCAATGCTGCCGGCACTGATGGTGGCAGCCCCCGAAAGTGTCACGGCCAGCACTCCACTACTTACTTGTAGACGCGTCGTCAGACTGGCGCCGGCATCGTCGGTGTCAGCAATACTGACGCCGGCAATACTTGTTGTCGCTTCTTCTGCGATTGTCAGCGTTCCCGGAACCGTATTGACCGGGGCATCATTGACCGCCGTAATGTCAATCTGCACACTGTCAGCGTCCTGCTGTGCACCACCAGTGCCGGTATTACCCTGATCGTTCGTCGTGACGGTCAAGGTATCAGCCGCCACTCCGACAACATCCGTATCCCCGGTATAAGTCAGCGTTGCCAGCGTCGCGTTGATGTCAGATTCAGTACCAAGAATCGTCAGGTCGCTCGAACCAATGCTGCCGGCACTGATACTAGCTGCCCCGGACAGCGTCACGGCCAGCACCCCGTTGCTCACTTGTAGACGCGTCGTCAGATTGGCGCCAGCATCGTCGGTGTCAGCAATTGCGATGCCGCTGATGCTTGTAGTGGCTTCCTCAGCAACCGTCTGTGTTCCGGGCACGGTATTGACTGGCGGATCATTAACCGCCGTAATATCGATCTGCACGCTATCAGCATCTTGCAACGCACCGCCGCTGCCGGTATTACCCTGATCGTTGGTTGTGACGGTCAAGGTATCAGCCGCCACTCCGACGACTTCAGCATCCCCGGTATAAGTCAACGTTGCCAGCGTCGCGTTGATGTCAGATTCAGTACCAAGAATCGTCAGATCGTCAGAACCAATGCTGCCAGCACTGATAGTAGCGGCCCCAGACAGCGTCACGGCCAGCACTCCGTTTGTAACCTGCAAACGCGTCGTTAGATTAGCGCCGGCATCATCAGCGTCAGTAATTGAAATGCCGCTGATGCTTGTAGTGGCCTCCTCAGAAACGGTTTGCGTTCCCGGCACGGTGTTGACCGGTGCATCATTGACCGCGGTAATATCGATCTGGATGGTATCGACGTCTTGCTGCGACCCACCACTACCGGTATTACCCTGATCATTGGTTGTGACCACCAGCGTATCAGCAGCAACACCCACAATATCGGTATCGCCGGTATAGGTCAGCGTGGCCAGCGTCGCATTGATATCAGTTTCATTGCCTTGCAAAGTTAAGTCGGCTGACCCGTTCGCACCGGTCACTATAGAAGCCAAACCGGACAGGCTGACCGCCAAGACGCCATCACTCACTTGCAGCCTGGTCGTCAAATCGGCGCCGCCATCATCCGTATCGGCAATACTTATTCCGCTGATGGCTGTAGTGGTTTCCTCGGCAATAGTCTGTGTTCCCGGCACGGTGTTGACCGGGGCATCATTGACCGCAGTGATATCGATCTGAATAGTATCCGTGTCTTGTTGCGCCCCGCCACTGCCGGTATTGCCCTGATCGTTCGTCGTGACGGTCAAGGTATCTGCTGCCACTCCGACGACTTCGGCATCCCCGGTATAAGTCAGCGTTGCCAGCGTCGCGTTGATGTCAGATTCAGTACCAAGAATCGTCAGGTCGCCCGAACCGATGCTGCCGGCACTGACGGTGGCCGCCCCGGAGAGCGTCACGGCTAAGATTCCGTTGGTGACTTGCAAACGCGTCGTCAGATTGGCGCCAGCATCGTCCACATCGGCAATACTGATCCCGCTGATGGCTTTGGTGGTTTCCTCGGCAACGGTTTGCGTTCCCGGCACGGTATTGACTGGCGAATCATTAACGGCGGTAATGTCAATCTGCACGCTGTCAGCGTCCTGCTGCGCACCGCCACTGCCGGTATTACCTTGATCGTTCGTCGTGACAGTCAAGGTATCTGCCGCCACTCCGACGACATCCGCATCGCCGGTATAGGTCAGCGTCGCCAGCGTCGCGTTGATCTCCGATTCAGTACCAAGTATTGTCAGGTCGCTCGAACCAATGCTGCCGGCACTGATGGTGGCCGCCCCGGAGAGCGTCACGGCTAAGACTCCGTTGGTGACTTGCAAACGCGTCGTCAGATTGGCGCCGGCATCGTCCGCATCGGCAATACTGATGCCGCTGATGGCTCTAGTGGTTTCCTCGGCAACCGTCTGCGTTCCTGGCACGGTGTTCACTGGCGCATCATTAACGGCGGTAATATCAATCTGCACGCTGTCAGCGTCCTGCTGTGCCCCGCCACTGCCGGTATTACCCTGGTCATTCGTCGTGACGGTCAAGGTATCTGCCGCCACTCCGACAATATCCGCATCGCCGGTAAAAGTCAGCGTTGCCAGCGTCGCGTTGATGTCAGATTCAGTACCAAGAATCGTCAGGTCACCCGAACCGATGCTGCCGGCACTGATGGCGGCCGCCCCGGAGAGCGTCACGACCAGCACCCCATTGGTGACCTGCAAACGCGTCGTCAGATTAGCGCCGGCATCGTCCGCATCGGCAATACTGATGCCGCTGATGGCTGTAGTCGTTTCCTCGGCAACCGTCTGTGTTCCGGGCACGGTATTTATTGGCGGATCATTAACCGCCGTAATATCAATCTGCACGGTATCAGCATCTTGCAACGCCCCACCACTGCCAGTATTACCCTGGTCGTTCGTCGTGACGGTCAAGGTATCTGCCGCGATCCCGACCACATCGGTATTGCCGGTATAGGTCAGCGTCGCCAGCGTCGCGTTGATCTCCGATTCAGTACCAAGAATCGTCAGGTCGCCAGAACCAATGCTGCCGGCACTGATGGTGGCAGCCCCCGAAAGCGTCACGGCCAGCGCCCCGTTGGTGACCTGCAAACGCGTGGTCAGATTGGCGCCGCCGTCATCTACATCGGCAATACTGATCCCGCTGATTGAGGCGGTTGTTTCTTCGGCGATAGTCTGTGTTCCGGGCACCGTATTGACCGGGGCATCATTGACCGCCGTAATGTCAATTTGCACGGTATCAACGTCCTGCAACGCCCCGCCGCTACCGGTATTACCTTGATCGTCGGTCGTGACGGTCAAGGTATCAGCCGCGATCCCGACCACATCGGTATTGCCGGTATAGGTCAGCGTCGCCAGCGTCGCGTTGATCTCCGACTCAGTACCAAGAATCGTCAGGTCGCCCGAACCGATGCTGCCGGCACTGATGGTGGCCGCCCCGGACAGCGTCACGGCCAGCACCCCGGTTGTCACCTGCAAACGCGTCGTCAGATCGGCGCCGGCATCATCAGCGTCAGCAATTGCGATGCCGCTCATTGCGGTCGTTGCTGCTTCGGCAA
>JBOEGY010000014.1:0-37025 GCA_050633665.1 Burkholderiaceae bacterium
CAGTACACGACTTTAACGGTGAATTGGTCGACGTCGTCATGCAGGAGAAATGGTTCTATACGCCTTTGATTCAAACTGGAGTGGCTCTCTCGGGCAGCGATATAGACTTCGGATTTCTATTGCCCAGGCCGAACTGACCACGGGTCCAAGCCTGGCCGGCGCGCTTCTATAGCGCGGATCAGCTGTAAGATCCGGCCGCTGCAGCACTTTACACAACGCCTGAAAGTGAGCATCACGTATAGGACTGATGGTAGTGATGCCGTCGGCAGTCAGGCATGCCCCCAGCAACCCTGGCTGCTCGTTGTGGTCCCGCGCCTGTTGCGCTAGGAAACGCTGCCCACTGCGCTCATGACTGGTGATTTCTCCAGGACCCGACCAGCTACGCCCTGGCGCCGGATTTGATTTCCATCAATCCAACTTCCCTGCCCGGCTCATAGAATCAATATGAACGTTTGAAGACGAGGTGTTGCCGACATGAATCAATGCACGCTTACTGGAGAAGCGAATGGGCCCGAATAGACGTCAATTTCTGGGGTTCGGCGCCTCCGGAGTGATCGGGGCTGCGATACCCCTTTCGGCCCCTGCAGCTCGTCCTGAATTACTGAAAACGAAAGCCTCGATTGTGATCATCGGAGCCGGAGCTGCGGGCACCAGTCTTGCCAACCGACTGGTCAATCGTCTGAAAGGCGCGCAAATCAGCATCATCGATCCAAGCGCCGAGCACTGGTATCAGCCCGGTCTGTCCTTGGTGGCTGCAGGTCTCAAGCCCGCCAATTATGTCGTGTCTGAGACATCGCAATGGCTGCCCGCGCAAGCGTCGCTGATCTCAGAGCGCGCTGTCGAGATAGACCCTGAAGCCAATGCCGTAACCACCGATACCGGGCGCAAGCTGCGCTATGACTATCTGGTAGTGGCGCCGGGCTTGGTGCTGGACCATAACGCGATCGAAGGATTTTCGCTCGATTTGGTCGGCTCAAACGGTATCGGCGCTCTTTATGCAGGGCCTGCCTATGCTGAACGCACCTGGCACGCCGCCTCGACATTCGTCGAACAAGGCGGTGTCGGACTGTTCACGCGTCCGGCAACCGAAATGAAGTGCGCCGGTGCGCCCCTCAAGCACACATTCTTGATTGACGACATCGCCAGGCGCGGAGGCAGCAGCGGCAAGCACGAGATCATCTATGCAAACCATTCAAAGTCACTCTTCGGTGTGCCAATTGTTGCTGAAAAAGTGCGCATGCTATTTGAAGAACGTGGCATAAGCCCGGTGCTGTCTCACGTATTAGAGGGAATCGATCCCGGCCGTAAGATCGCTCGCTTCACGACATCAAGCGGCACCCAGGAGATTGACTATGACTATCTGCATGTGATCCCGCCGCAGAGGGCCCCGGACTTCGTTCGCCAGTCGGGGCTAAGCTGGGCCGACAAGTGGGTCGATCAGGGCTGGGTAGAAGTGGATCCGCACTCACTTCGCCATCGTCGCTATCCCAATGTATTTGCAGCGGGCGATGTTGCCGGTATCCCCAAAGGAAAGACCGCTGCGAGTGTGAAGTGGCAAGTACCCGTCGTCGAAGATCATCTGGTGGCAGCAATCGATGACCGAGAAGGAACGACCAGCTACAACGGCTATACCTCATGCCCAATGATCACGCGGCTTGGACGAGCGATGCTGATCGAATTCGACTACCAAAACAATCTGGTTCCGTCGTTTCCTGGCATGATCGCACCGCTTGAAGAACTGTGGATCACGTGGCTGATGAAAACGCTCGCGCTTAAACCCACCTACAACGCAATGCTTCGCGGCGAGGCCTGAGGAATCCATATGAAAGATCTGACCTTACCGACAATGATTGCGGTTTTCGAGGAGGTTTTCGGCAGCTGGCTATTTTGGTGCTTAGTTGCCGGGGCCATCGTCGGCATGATTCTTTACCTATATGTCCTGATCCGAGACCGGTCATTGTCATTGCGAAAATTTCTCTGGGCACAGATATCGATGCCATTTGGGGCTACCGCCGCAGTCTGGCTTGTCCTCAAGGTGACGAGTTCGCGCCTTGCCGACCTTGGCGGGCCAATTGATTTTATCGTGCTCCTCGGCATCGCAGCCGTTGGCGCGATTGGCATTTCGATCGTCGTTTATACGCTCCAGTCAATCATCAGGCCTGCGCGCTAAAGCGGTCTGGCGACAAGAATCCAGCTTCTGCCTCTCCTTGCATTGCGTCGCTTGATCCGAGTGCTCTGCCCGGCTATTCGCATAACACGCCCGCTCGTGAAAAGCTCCCGGCAGTACATTCTGAATTACCGCAGGATAGCGACTTAGCCTATCGGCTCCCTTACCTTTGCCGCGCTTCAATCAGTTCAGGTGGTTCGGTCCGAACTTTAGATTCCATCGACGCATAGATTCGTACGATACGATCACGCCATGTTGCGCCATCACATCCTCGACATCTCGAATGCTTAGCGCAAATCGGTGGTAAAGCCAGACGGCCGTGCTGATGATCTCAGGCGCAATCCGATGATTGGCGTACTGACTGGCTCGCTGACCGGGTCAACGACTGGCCCGATGAAAGCCGCCGTAGGTGGGTATGGGGAACCTCTGTTGACAACCGCTGACAATAGTAAGTTCTCCCATCTTGTGTGGACTTCGACACCTTCCCGAGCTGGAATGCCCCCGTTCATTGGGCCATTTTGGCCTACCGCTTGAGGAGCACCCCATTAGCTCTGGGAACTTCGGGCCAAGCGCGTATCGCATCAAGCAACATACTAAATCTCGTAATTTTATCAACCACTATTCGTAATCTGCGTCATGTGATTTCGTAATCGCGACATGGCTACTTGCACCGTTCTTGGGCACCCCTTCGATAAGCAATTGGATTTATTCAACTTTATTTCTTTCGTTGTACCCGGCATAAATCTTGATACCGCTTAAGCAACAACGTCGCCCCGAATTCGAGCGACGCAACTATTGAAGAGAGGAGTTTTGAATGGGCATCTTTACCGATCCGTACAACCCCGATGGCAAGCTTTGGTCGGCTTGTCCCTGTGGCCTGCACGAAAGCCTTGATGCGCATGAGCGCAGTTTGAGCGATAGTCAGCCGCAAGCAGTGGGTAACAGCGCCGGGTGGTCAGATCAGGAATCAGTGCTAGCTCGCTGCGTCGAATCTGCGATTCTCAAGGGATTGTTTAGAACGGATGCAAAGCGACGGCAATTCATGCGCGCAGTAGGGGCAGGCACTGCCAGCGCTGCAATTGCCAGCATCATTCCAATGGACAAAGTCAAAGCTGCCATTGTCGAAGCCAAGGGTCCGCTTGAAAAGACCAAACTGAATATCGGTTTTGTGCCGATTACTTGCGCCACTCCGATCATCATGGCCAAACCGCTTGGTTTCTATGAGAAATACGGTCTCGACGTGAGCGTTATCAAGACTGCTGGGTGGGCAGTGTCACGCGACAAATCTCTGTCTGGGGAGTACGACGCTGCGCACATGCTGACCCCAATGCCACTGGCCATAACCGCAGGAGCGGGGTCTAGTGCGACGCCCTGGACAATGCCCGCGGTAGAGAACATCAACGGGCAGGCGATTACGTTGGCGATGAAGCACAAGGACAAACAAGATCCCAAGATGTGGAAGGGTTTCAAATTCGGCGTGCCATTCGAATACTCAATGCACAACTTCCTCTTGCGCTATTACGTTGCCGAAGCCGGCCTTGATCCCGACAAAGACATTCAGATTCGAGTCGTACCGCCGCCAGAGATGGTCGCGAATCTGCGCGCGGGCAATCTAGACGGCTACCTCTCCCCAGATCCGTTCAACCAACGGGCCGTTTTCGATGGCGTGGGATTTATCTACAAACTCACCAAAGAGATCTGGGAAGGTCATCCCTGCTGCGCGTTCGCCGCTAGCCGTCAGTTCATTGATACCAACCCGAACACTTTCCTCGCACTGTTCAAATCATTGCTCGAAGCCACGGCGTTTTCGTCGGTCCATGACAACCGCAAGCAGATTGCTGAGGCGATCTCACCGAAAAACTATCTGAATCAGCCAACCACTGTCGTGCAGCAGGTGCTGACAGGGCGATACGCCGATGGCTTGGGCAACGTGAAAAACGACCCAGAGCGCATCGGCTTCGATCCGTTCCCGTATCACTCGTTCGCGATCTGGATCCTGACCCAGATGAAGCGCTGGGGCTACATAAAGGGCGATGTTGACTACGCTGGCATCGCGAAGCAGGTCTATCTGGCAACTGACGCCCAGGCCGTTATGAGTGACATGGGCATGACCCCGCCGGAGACGCTATCAAAGTCCTACGAGATCATGGGTAAAACCTTTGATCCAGAAGCGCCCGAGGACTACGTCAACAGCTTTGCGATCAAACGATGAGCATCGGCCACCTCCGAGCGGCCCTGCTCTCGGTCTTCATCCTGAGTGTGTTTCTGACTGTTTGGCACCTGTACGTCATGTCAGATACCTCTGCCGCACCAGCAATGGATCCGGAGTACGCAGCGCTGATGGGCGAATCAGCCAAAGGCGGGTCGGCGCTGCCGACGCCCGCTGATGTGGGCTTAGAAATCTGGGGACACATCACTGACCCGTTTTATGACAACGGGCCAAATGACAAAGGCGTCGGCATTCAATTGGCCTGGTCGGTGTTCAGAGTACTTAGTGGCTTTTTGTTGGCAGCAATTGTTGCCATCCCCCTGGGGTTCGTGATTGGAATGTTCCCACTCTTTCAGCAATCGCTCAGTCCGTTTATTCAGATGCTCAAGCCGGTGTCGCCGTTGGCATGGATGCCTTTAGCGCTTTATACAATTGAAGATTCAGGGCGCTCGGCTATTTTCGTCATTTTCATTTGCTCTGTCTGGCCGATGCTCATTAACACCGCCTTTGGTGTGTCTGCAGTACGCAAGGAATGGGTGAATGTAGCTCGCAGCCTGGAAGTCTCAAACCTACGAACCGCGTTTAAGGTCATCCTGCCGGCGGCGGCTCCCACAATCCTGACCGGTATGCGTATCTCGATAGGCATTGCTTGGTTAGTCATCGTGGCGGCAGAGATGCTGGTAGGTGGGACTGGCATTGGTTACTTCGTCTGGAATGAATGGAATAACCTGTCAATCACCGGCGTGATTTCCGCGATATTCTTTATTGGCATTGTCGGCATGTTGCTCGACTTGGTATTGGCTGGCTTTGCACGGGCGGTGACCTATGCAGAGTGATTCCCAAAAGCCTTCAGCTGCGAGCGCAAAGACTGCAATCAGTGTTGAAGCACTTGAGAAAACCTTCCCCACAACGGATGAAAAAGGCGTCACACAAGTCTTTGGTGATGTTTGGTTCAACCTCAGGCAGGGAGAGTTTGTATGTCTCATTGGACACTCAGGCTGCGGTAAAACCACGCTGCTCAATATTTTGGCTGGCCTGGACACCGCGAGTAGTGGAACCGTCATTGTCGAAGATCGTGAGGTCGACGGACCCAGCCTGGACCGGGCGGTCATCTTCCAGGGGCACGCCCTGCTGCCCTGGCTAACTGCAACGCGAAACATTGAATTTGCCGTGAAATCGCGCTGGCCGGAAAAGTCAAAGGCCGAGTTGCTGAGCCACTGCCAGCGCTACATCGATTTGGTCCATCTGACTGGGTCAGAGAACAAAAAGCCGGCCCAATTGTCTGGCGGGATGAAGCAGCGAGTCGGAATCGCCAGAGCACTGGCAATAGAGCCACGTATTCTCCTCATGGACGAACCGTTTTCAGCACTGGATGCGCTGACTCGCGGATCTTTGCAGGATGAATTGTTATCCATTATCAGTCAAACGCAGCAGACCAGTTTCATGATTACGCACGATATCGACGAGGCCATTCTGTTAGCAGATCGAATTGTATTGATGACAAACGGCCCTGAAGCGCGGGTATGCGAGATTGTTGAAAACACACTGCCACGGGATCGAAAACGAGGCGATATGCACAAACATCCGAACTACTCGCCAATGCGTAACCACTTACTTGAGTTTTTGGTCAATCGATCAAAGAGCTTTGACCGTGAACTCGCTGATAGCGCCTACGACCCAAAGAACCCACCTTCTGTCCGACCGATCGCTACAACCAATTCTGCTGCTCAGAAGGTACTGTCAAATCAAGTACTCAACGCAAACTATTCTTAAAGGAGCATTCAGATCCGCAAGGTCACCGTAACGGGAATGTTCCGCCATTGCACTGCACTTGCTGAACTGAACCTGATTGAGGTCTCAGAGCTTTCCACCCAGCCGGTCGATAAAGCAAGTGGTCGTTCCGGTTGCAATCACCCTACCCCGGGCATCAAGGACGCGCGCCTGCGCAGTCGCAGTGCGTTTGCCACGTGTGATCACGTTGCCAATAGCCTGCACCTGCCCCGACGTGTGCAGTAACGGGCGATTGAACTTCACTTCGGTACCCAGGCTCACGTAAGTCTCCGATGCATCGAGCAGCGACTGAACGGCACACCCCAGCACGCTGTCGAGCAGCGTCATGGTCCAGCCGCCATGCACAATACCCATCGGATTGAGGTACTCTGGCCCCGGATCGCCACGGAATTCGACTTCGCCCGGCGCTATTCGTTCGATCCATTGGCGCATCACCCGGGCAATCGGTGGCGCCGGAATCGCACCAGCAGTAATTGCCTGTAATGCTTCAATACCCGACATGCCCGCGACCTGCTCCGGTGCGACGACACCGAATGCAACATTGGGAAATGGCCGCGGCGCAAAGGTATCCTCTGCTGCCGTGGTTGTATTGATTTGGTCCATGATTTCAGACTCCTCCTTCAGATTATCGAGGTTATGCGCCAGCCAGAAAATGCGTGACATCTGTGGCAAACCGATTAGCATGCTGAAACAGAAAAGCATGCCCGGCATCCGGATACACGGCGAGTTCGCTCTTCGGAATCGCACGAAACAGCGCAATTGAATTCTCGATGGCAAACGCACGGTCCCGATCACCATTCGCAACCAGTACGGGTACCTTGATAGCACCCAGGTGCCTGAATGCACCGTCTTCGCCTGAGAAGAAAGCACGGGTTGCAACACCTTGCCCAGCCATCGTCTCGACAGTCGTTTTCAGCTTCGCACCGGCTGTAACATCCCCATCGCCAGTCCGCTCAAGCGACGCCTGGCATGCGGCACGTCCGACGGGCGTGTCGGTATAGAAGATTTCGCGGATCAGGCTGGCGTCATAGTGATCACGTGTCGCGTCGGCCAGCCAGTCCTCCGGCAACGGTATCGTGCCGGGAACCGCGAAACTGGGTGTCGTGCCGGCCAGCACGACACCGCCAATCCGCTCGCCATGCATTGCCGCGAGAACCTGCGCAGTCATGCCTCCCATCGACCATCCCAGGACATGGGGCCGCTCAAGTTCGAGGGCATCTGCAAGCCCGATCGCGAATTCAGCGGCACCTGACAGGGAGGAAGGCACGCTACCGCTACTCGCCGCTACCCCAGCGTTGTCGAATGTAATCACGCGGTGTTCACGTGCCAGAGCCTCGATCAGTGCCGGATCCCAGTCGCCCATAGCGCCGCGAAAGCGGTTCAGCATCAGTAATGGCCGGCCTGAGCCATGACTGCGCCAGGCGATGTCTACGCCATTCACGGTGGCGAAATTGAACTCATTGTTGTATCCGGTATCTGTTGTTTTGGTCAGCATTTGGATCTCCTGAACCTGTTTTTGAATCAGGCCGGCTTGTATGCCGCACCCGTTGAGTCTTTTTAGATTATGTACATCATCTTTAAAAGTCAAGTTAAGATTACAGGTATCATCTAATTGAATTGGAGGTTGTGATGCGAGTACCCCGAGAAGTTGCCGAGAAGAACCGCAGCAAGGTCGTCGAAACAGCCGGAAGCTTGTTCCGTGAACACGGTTTTGACGGCATCGGTGTCGCCGCGCTGATGCAGGCCGCCGGCATGACCCACGGCGGTTTTTACAAACAATTCAGCGACAAGGCAGCGCTGGCAGTGGAAGCGACCGAGGCCGCTCTCGCCGAGAACCGGGCGAACTGGTCCGATGTCCTAAATAGCGCACCCAGTGCGCCGGTGGAAACCCTGACCCAGTGGTATCTCGCGCCGACCCATGCCCGCCACCGCGCGCACGGATGCGCGTTTGCCGCGCTTGCCGCTGAAGCACCGCGGCAAGGCAAGCCAATGCAGCAGGTATTCAGTGCAGCCCTGGAAAAAAGTATTGCGCTATTTCACGACGCAGGGCTCGAACGGCATGAGGCGCTGCGCCAGCTGTCGCTGATGGTCGGGGCCCTGATTCTCGCCCGGGCAGCGCACAGCAAAACGCTTGCCCGAGAAATTCTCGAGGCGGCGCAGTTTGCGGACGATAGCGGCGAGGACTAATGATCGTTAGCCAATCGCGGTCACCAATGACTGCTTGTCATTTGTTATGGCATAACGTATTTACACCAGCTTATATAGTCGCCCGAAGGGCTTTGTCAACTTAACGCAAATGGTCCGCCATTGCACTGCGACAAAGGGGATTTACCCCCCCAACCCGCGTCTTATCACGTGCCTTATTCAGCTTTTAAGCGATGTTTCACGCCGAATTCGAACCCTAAGTGGGGTCGAAATTTTCGCTCACACTTAAGTGTGACAATGCCCCTGTTAATGCGCCCAATAGCGATCGAGTCATTTTCTCAAATGCGGGAAAACGTTTGGGTCGACGCTGGCAGCAGCCAGCAGACCGCCCCATAAAGCCCCTGGAACCCCCGGGCTGGCCACGTCCTGACCGGAAAGATAAAGACCGTCAATTGGAGTTGAAGCGCGCAAGGCATCGCTGATTACGCGCTCCGGGGTCACCTCCAGCCCATAAAATGCGCCTTGGTGATGTCCGGTGATGGCGGCTGTGGCTAACGGTGTAGAGAGCTCCCGAAACACGACCAGTTCAGCCAGAGCGGGAAAATACGACCTAAACTGCTCAAAAAGCGCGTCTTCAACGCGTCGCTTGAAATCCTGATAATCCTCACCTCTCCTGTCAGGCTCGGTATCCGCCCACTGAGCAACCGTTGACCAGTCGGTCCAGGCAATCACTTCACCATGGTGTTTCTTCGCCGGGCCCGGATTATGATCCGGATCCTTCAGAGAAGCGAAAGAAACGAACATCCCCGGTGGCGCGCCATCGGGAGCCTGACCCCAAAGAGCATCGACCTCGCCTGTTGGGTACAGCCAGTGATTGGATTTCGTTGCACCGGCGGCCTGCACGTCTCCCTCAAAGCCGAGAAACAGACTAAAGTGCGCGATGCTGGATGACAGCGACAGAACCTCGTTGATCCAGTCGTCATGGCCACTGCCTTCTGGCAGCAATCTGGTTACGGTTTCGCGGGCGCCGATACTTGAAAGCACGACCTCGGCCCGAATTTCCTCGCCCTCCGTAGTCCGCACACCAACGACTTTCTGATCTTCCAGTAGCAGTTTGTCAACACAAGTCCCGGCACGCGCCTCTCCCCCGTTGGCAGAGATCGTTGGCAGAATCTGCTTTGCGATCACGCCAGCGCCACCAACCGGGTACCACGCGCCACATTCCAGATAAGATCCTGAAATCAACGCATGCATCGCGAAGCTCGCCCTGCTTGGGCGCCCGCCATGGTCGCCCCATTGCGCGGCGAACGCGGCCCTCAGCGCCAGATCGGGCGTAATCTCGTCGATCACCTCCTGGGTTGTTCGATTACACCAACGTTCGATGGCATGGCGGTTCCACCATTTCACCGCACTCCCCATCAAGGCCGGCATCGCTCTTGTGGAAATGACGGTATACATCGCCTCCCGCCCTTGTCGCAAAGCTGCAGTCCAGGCTTCAATCGCTTGCGCCTGCTCAGGAAAACGATCCTTTAAGTCCATCTCCTGCGCTTCGTACGGTCTTGAAACCGCCAGTGGTTCTGTCTCTCCTATGTGCAGATTGTCGTAGACAGCACCCATCGGTTCGAAATCTATCGGTGTCTCTGATAGCCAGTCAATGATCTCCCGGTCGAGTTCTCCGGGCGCAATACCGCTCAAATAGTGAATCCCAACATCCCAGCTAAAACCCTCGCGCGAAAAACTGTGCGTCTGTCCGCCAAGCGTCTTGTACTGTTCGAGCATGAGTACCCTGTGCCCGGTTTTCGATAAGGCAGCCGCGGCCGCCATACCTCCCATCCCCGAGCCAATGACAATCGCGTCCCACGTGTCTTTCCTTGTATTGCTCATGAGCTGACCTCCCGCCTCTTTAGATGATTGTTGATATCGTCGCTAGTGCCCTTTGCAAGCAAGCGTATTAATCGGACGGTTTCCTGCATTGACTTATATCAACCGAAGCCAAATCAATCCGGCGGATCAGCACCTGGCATTCGCAATGAGACTGTCAACAATCCAACGCTTAGTAGATCAAACTCAAACGACACAAAAAAAGTGCAGAGGTGAATCCACTAACCAGCATCCGACCCGCTTGAGGTCAATCAACCAATCAACCAATCAATCGACTCGCCACCCGCCTATTCGTGAATCACGCTAATTTGACTGATCCACATCGACTTTGGAGTCAAGAGCTTGATTGTTGATGCCAGTCAATATTCGTTAGTTCACCGTTCTCGTATAGTTGTTCTGGATTCTGGTGTGTTCTGAACAGAAGCTTGATGGATTAATTCAATGGAGATTACGAAATGAAAAATCGAAGCACGCTGCAAGCTACAGTAGCCGCTCTGTTTTTTGCTGGAGTTGGTGTGTTTTCTACCGCCGCATCGGCACAAAACAATGCAACCATTTACGGCAGCCAATTAATGACTAAGCAGGAGCGTGTGGAACAGCGACAGCGCATGCAGAATGCGAAGACTGAGCAAGAGCGTGAACAGATTCGTGCTGAGCACCACGAGCGCATGCAAGCGCGAGCCAAAGAACGTGGACTTACCCTGGCCCAACCGAACCAAGGGAAAAGGATGGGGCCCGGTTCTCGCCCAGGCAACAGAATGCGTTCAGGTGGTGGACGAAGCTAACCCCTTCTGCATATCTCTTAAGGGGGCGTTGTCAAGGTATTTGCCAAAGCCGTTATAAATCGGCGGTGGTAAGAGCGCTAGACGCAAGTAACCTCCGACCAGGCAGAAAAGGCTCGATTCCGCAGCACCCGGTGATTTTTCGCTTGGAGTAAATGACGCCCATAGCAAAACAGATTGTTCACTCGGGCATGCAGCGACAGAAACCGTTGTGCCCGTTCTGCGGACTTGACTCGTTGCATTTGCCACTCTCGTCGCCGTGTTGCCTGGTGCGAGTTCTCTGCCCGGCTGTTCGCGTAACGTTGCGTATCGTGTATTGCGCCCACAAGCACATTTGTCACGGCAGAAAGATAACTTTTGAGCCGATCAGTGACAACAACTCTGGGCGCTATGCCCTGGCGTTCCAGTACTTTTCGAAAGAACCGTTCGGCCGCTTTTCGATTTCAATGTCGTTGCACCAGAACATCCGGGACGTCGCCATATTGGCGTGAGTCAGCCGCAAGTGGTTTCTTTAAACGAGGGTCTTCAGGAGCAAGGTCGTGTCCGGGAAATATTCTGATTGCATTGACAGCACGAGCGGAGCGAACCCGTCATCGGGGCACCCCTGAATCGAGTGATGGGTTGTGGGAGTCAGGCAGCACAACCGCGAACAGTCATCTTTCGTGTATTGAGTCGGCGCATCACCGGATGGTTAGATGAGCGACGTGCGCGTTGCGAAAATTTGCGACTGAAGCACCACCTCAAATCGCTTGATGACGCCTTGCCGGACGATATCGGCTTGACGCGCGATGCAGTCAGGCCGGTTTCGAGTGATCGTCATTTCGACTATACCCATCGAACCGGAGTCGGAACGCCAACCATCTGCTCGGACGCTTCTGATTGACCCAGACTGAACGAGCCGGTGGGCGCGCTTGAGATGGTGCCCAATCAATGTGTCGCGTCGCGCAGGGCGTCGGCCGGCAGGTTGAACGACGATACCAGCGCGAAGATCGCCGTGGCGGTGCAAGCCGGCAGTGTTGGCAGCGCGCGGCGCGTCTTTGCCGGCGGACGGCAATTGCTGGACAATGCGAAGATGACAAACGACTCCCTTCCCGTGGACACACTGACCCGTCAACTGGTAACCGCCTGGCGCACCGGGCAGTTGCTCGACGAATCCGCCGTGGCGCCGCCGGACTACGCAGACCAGGCCTACCAGGTCCAGCTGCGGGTAGCCCGGGAGATGCATTGGCCGCTCGACACCCCGGTACGAGCCTGGAAAGTCGGTGCCGCGAACCGAACCGCGCAACCTAATGCTGCATTCCTCTGGTCTCATGGGCTGCACAATTCCCCGGCCCAGGTCGATGCCGGCACACTGCCGCTGCTGGGCATAGAGGGCGAGATTGCCGTGCGGATTGCGAACGTCACGCCAACCGGCAACGGACTGCCAAAGGTGGAGATTGATGCCTGTTGCGTGTCGATTGAACTGGTCTGCAGCCGCTTCGCGCATAGCGAGGCGTTGCACCCGTTGCTCAAGCTGGCCGACCAGGGCTTGCACCAGGGGCTTGTCCTCGGACAATGGAACTCACACTGGCCGGACGACTGGTCGGCAGTGAGTTGCCGGCTGACGATTGATGGCCAGCCGATGACACAGGCAACCGGCACCCATCCGTGTACCGATCCCACCTTTTCGTTGTCTTGGCTGGCACGGCATGCAGCCGCGATGCAGATGCCATTGCGGGCTGGCGACATCGTGACAACCGGAAGCTGGATTGGCCTGGTCAAACTGGCGCCCGGGAGCCTGGCCGAGGTCGAATTCGCCGACATCGGCAAAGCGGTGCTTCAGTTGCGCTGATCCGCCTTTACAGTGTGGGCCAACGATGAGACCAGGGGCAGACCGTCTCATATCGCCTGGCCCAATCAAGCACGGTTTGGTCGCCACCCCAACGCCCTATCAGCTGAAAACCTATCGGCAAGTCCGTATCACCGACTGGTGCCGGCAGGTTAATTGCCGGCAGACCGGCTGCATTCACCCAGCCGGTAAAGACTGCGTGGCCGCGCGGCCCGACTACCTGGCCATCGATCTGCGCGGGGTAACGGCTGGCCGCCGGCCAGGGCATCGCCGCGCATGATGGCGTCACCACAAAATCGAATTGCTCGAACAACCCATCGCACTCGCGCCGCAACGCCTGCGCAGCCTCACACACGGCCAGCGCATCAGCGGCTGACAGTTGCCGTCCTTCCTGCGCCATTGCCTGATAAGGTGCACTCGCCGCTTCGAGAACCTCGGGTTCATCCGCCAGTATTCGCGCCAGGCCCATGCGACCAATGTCCGCCCAGACTGAATCGATTGGCGCTAGCGCCAGCGGAAGCGGCGCCTCGGTCACGACGCATCCGGCCTGCTCGAGGCCTTCGACGGCGCGCCGCACGGCTACGCTGATCAACGGATCGATCGGATGAGCGCCCAGCCGCGGCACGAACAAAACCCGTGGCGCAATCATCTCGGTAGCACTGGCAGCCGGCAATGCGATCGACGATCGGTCGCGCGGATCCGGCCCGGCGATCACCTCGAACACGGCCTGAAGATCGGCGACGTCACGGGCGACCGGTCCGATCACCTCGAAGTCGAGCAACAGCGGCGGCAATGTCGCAGCCCGTGGCACCCGGCCAATCGATGGTTTGAAGCCAGCCAGGCCGGTGTAAGCAGCGGGGCGGCGGATCGATCCGCCGCCGTCGGTACAGATCGCCAGCGGAAAGCAACCGGCGGCAACTCCTGCGACCGAACCACCGCTCGAGCCGCCAGGTGTCAGCGCTGGCTGCCAGGGATTGCCAGTCACGCCCACCAGGGGATTGGCGGTAAAGCCTTCCAGGGTGAACTCGGGCACGCTGGTCTTGCCCAGAATCACCAGGCCGGCTTCACGCAGGCGGGCCACGGCGATCTCATCAATTTGCCCGGGCCGTGTGGCCAGCAGCGGATTGCCCCAACTGGTGGGCAGGTCATTCGTCAGGATGTTGTCCTTCACGGCCACCGGCACCCCGTCGAGAACCGATAGCGGGCGCCCTTCACGCCAGCGGCTTGCACTGGCCTGCGCCTGCGCCATCGCATCGGGATGGCGGCTGATCATGATATGCAGGCTGGGGTCCAGCAAATCGAGCCTCGCCACACAGGCCTGCAACACCTCAGTGGGATCAAGCCGGCCATCGCGAAACAGCGCGCTCATCTCGAGCGCTGCCAACTGCCACAACGCGCCTGCTTCTTGCCCGGCACCGCTCATTGTCAGAAGCCCCGGGTCTGTTGCGGTAACCAGGTCACGATCTCGGGCAGAACGATCAGCAAGATGGCAAAAACCAGCATGATGATCGCGTACGGAAAGCCGCCACGGATCGCGTCGCGGATACTGCCGTGGTCTTTGCGAATGCCGTGTACGACGAACAGGTTCATGCCGACAGGCGGGGTGATCATGCCCAACTCGCACATCAGCACGATGAACACCCCATACCAGACCGGGTCGACCCCCAGCGCCATCACGATCGGGAAAGTAATCGGCACAGTCGCCACCAGCATCGACATGACGTCCATGAACATGCCCAGCAACAGGTAAAAGAGCATCAGGATCAGCAACATCTGGGTTGCCGACAGCCCGAGCGACGCGACCCACCGGGTCATGGAGTCGGCGACGCCAGTCAGACTCATCGCCAGATTGAGAATGAAGGCTGCGGTGATGATCAGCAAGATCATGCCCGTCGTGCGGGCAGTCTGCCGAAAGCAAATGCGCATGACCGACCAGCGCAGTTTGTCGTTGCGCCAGGCAAAGAACAACGAGGCGGTCACACCCAGCGCGGCGGATTCAGTGGTCGTGGCTATGCCCATATACAAGCTGCCCATCACTACCAGGAAAATCACCAGCGGCGGCACCAGGTCCACGAGCAGGCGCAGCCGCGTGGCCAGAGGCACCCGCGCTTCACGCGGCGCAGCCCCCTCCTCTTTCAGGCTGACCACCAGGATGTAGCCCATGAAAAGACCGGTCAACAGCAGGCCCGGAATGAAGCCGGCAATGAACAACTGGCCGATTGAAGTGTCAGTGATGGATCCGTAGACGATCATGTTGACCGACGGCGGAATCAGGATGCCCAGCGTGCCACCGGCGGCCAGCGAGCCGAGCGACAAGTGCATCGGGTATCCGCGCCCCTGCAGTGACGGCAGCGCGACGGTGCCCACGGTTGCCGCTGTGGCCACTGAAGATCCCGATGTGGCAGCGAACATCGCGCAACACCCGATGTTCGTGTGCAGCAGCCCGCCTGGCAGCCATCCCAACCACGCTGCCAACGCGGAGTAAGTTTTGTCGGCCACCCCCGAACGCAACAGGATCTCCCCCATCAGCACGAACAGCGGGATAGCCGTCAGCAGGTTGTCATTCTGCACCCCCCAGACCACGGGCGCGATTGAATCCATGAACGGAATGCCATAAGCCAGCATGCCACCCACGATGCCCACTGCCGCCATCGTCACCGCAATTGGCAAGCCGAAGAGCATCATCAACAGCATCAGCACAAAGGCCAGGAATATCGCCGAGACATTCATGATTTGCCCTGCCCGCGTGCACTCGGAATACGTTGCGCGATGCTCTCGAGTTCGTCGTCGAGTTCCTCTTTGGCGCTGCGCGGCTGAAAGTCATGATTCAACTCGGGTAAGCGACCACGCAGCAGCAGCCAGGAAGCACGCCCGGCCGCGCCAAGTGAGACCACAGCAAACAACGCAAGCCCGACGAGCCAGACACTTTGCGGATAGATCAATGGTGTCGCCCAGGGTGTCTGGGACACACTGCGATAGTCCAGTGTGTCCAGGATCACCTGGTAGGCCAGCACCGCCAGCAACGTGGAGAACGCAGCCATGAAAACCACCGAAACCCAGTTCATCACCGCCTGCACTTTCGGTGGCAGCCGGTCGTGGATCACGTCCACCCGGATGTGGTTGCGCCCCATCATCGCGATCGCGAACGCCAGGGTCGAACCGACCGCCAGCGAATAACCGCCCAGCTCATCGGCGCCCTGAATCGACATGTTCAGCGTTTTCCTCAGCACCGTCTCGACCGTGACGATCAACGATAACGCAATCAGAATCAGCCCGAACACGATGCTGAGCGATTCTTCAAGTAGCTTTTTCACGAGTTGTCCTTACTGACGCCCGGGCGGCCGCTGCAACACACAGCCCGGGCAAATGCCAAAGACGCTGGCTGGTTACTTGAGGCCGACAACCGGACCGACCGTGGCCATCCACTTCTCTGAACAGCCTTTGTGCGCTCTGTCGCACAGTTCGGACCAGATTGGCACCGAGATCTTGGCCAGTGCGCCACGGACCAGTTCAATGTCCGCCGGCTTGACCTCGACATTGACCAGCTTGTAGCGCTTTCCGGTTGTGCAAGGATCTTTGTCGACATTGCAGTTCACCGCATCGAGCCAGAGCTCCTCGGAGCGCTTCCAGATCCGATCGGTCAGGTCCGTGAAGGCCGCCTGCAACTTGGTTTGCTCATCGGGCTTGAGACTGGTCCAGGCCTTCATCGTCATCGCGTAGCCATTCAGTGCCAGCTGAAAGCCAAGCGGCAACTGATGGGTCGTTACTTCGGGCCACGAAGAGGAATTGGCCGAACTCGGCCCGGTGATCGCGCAATCGACCACGCCCAGCGACAGCGACTGGTGAACCTCGGTGAATGACAAGGGCACCGGAATGCCGCCGATCGACTCGATGAACTTGGCCAGGTTCTGGTCGTAGACCCGCACCTTCAGGCCTTTGACGTCGGCCAGTTCGGTGATGGGCTCTTTGCAGAACAACATCTGCGGCCCGAACGCCCAGATGCCCAGCAGCTTGACCTTGAATTGCTGCTGCAACCGCTTGTCGACCACGTCGTAAAAGGCCTCCATCGTTTTGCGACCGGTGGCATAGTCAGGATTGAGGCCGACCAGGTCCATGCCCAGCAAAGTGGGTTCGTCACGCGAGTTCTGTGACACCCGCAGCGAAACCACGTCGAACAGCCCGGACTTCATCAGGCGAAGCTGCTCGGTGTCCTTGATACCCAACTGATCGAGCGGCTTGTAGTCCATCGTAATCGGCAGGCCTGAGATTTTCGCGAAATCCTCGAAAAACGGGCGCTCGAGTTCCTTCTGGATGATGCCGGTTGCCGCCGGCTGACCGATGACCTTGAATGATCGTTCCTGAGCGATGGCGGGACTGCCCAGCAAGGTCAGCCCGACGGCGCCGGTGGCTAGCAAGGCACCAGCTGATCGAATGAATTTCATGGGGTTTCTCCTGTTTTGAAACTAAATGGCAAACGGGGGTTAGTGCGTGGATAGTGCGTGGATTAAGGGGGTTTAACTGGCGGCCAGGTCCGGCCGGTTGGAAACAGGGGCGCACTCCAGGGGCATCAGGCTTGGCTGGTCGCAACGCAGAAAGCGGCCCGCGCCCTTCGTGCCCTTGAATTGGCGCCCGTCCCACACAACCTGGCCGCCTGCCAACGTGACAGCCGGCCAGGCCTTGAGCACGCGGCCTTCGTAAGGGGTGTAATCGACCGCGTGATGCAACTGCTCGTTACGCACCGTGAAGTCGCCTTCGTCCCAGATCACCAGGTCGGCATCGCTGCCCACCGCGATCGTGCCTTTGCGGGGATGCAAGCCGTAAGCCTTGGCCGGGTTGGTTGATGTCAGTTCGACAAAACGGTTGAGCGTGATCCGCCCGCCCAGGACACCCTCGGAATACAGCAGCGCCAGACGCGTCTCCAGCCCCGGTATGCCGTTGGGGATGTACGGGAAACTCACCTCTTCACCGCCTGGCTTCTTACCGGCCGGATCATCCAGGCGAAACGGCGCATGGTCGGAAGAGAACACCGTGAACATGCCGTCGGCCAGCCCGTCCCAGATCACCTGCTGGTTCTCCGGGTCGCGCGGGGGCGGGCTACAGACACACCGCGCGCCGGCATAGGAATCATCGATACCCAGGTCAGCGGCCGTCAGGAATAAATACTGAGGGCAGGTTTCGGCGAAGATCGGCATCCCGCGCGCCCTGGCCCAGCGAATCTGCTCCACCGCCTCCCGCCCTGAAACATGCACGATCAGGATCGGTGTGTCGATCACCTCGGACAATGCAATAGCGCGATGGGTCGCCTCGCGCTCGACCATCATCGGCCGCGAGTGAGCATGAAAACGCGGTGCCGTGTGCCCGACGGTTACGAGGTGCTCAGTCAGCCAGGCGATGCAGTCCGCATTCTCGGCGTGGACCATGGTCATCGCGCCATGGTCGCGCGCCACTGCGAGTACCGACAGGATCTCGCGATCATTCAGGCGCAGATCGTCGTATGTCATGTAGATCTTGAACGAGCGATAGCCGTCGGCGATCAGACTTGGCAACTCACGCTGCAACACATCCGGCGTGGGGTCGCTGACAATCAGGTGAAATGCGTAATCGATACAGGCCTTGCCGTCGGCGCGGCGATGATAATCATCGACCGCCGCCTGCAGGCTTTGCCCTTTGGCCTGCGCGGCAAACGGAATCACCGTCGTCGTTCCGCCGCAAGCCGCCGAGCGGGTGCCGGATTCGAAGTCGTCGGCCATCCGGGTCGGCGGCGGCATCGGCTGATCAAGGTGACAGTGGCTGTCCACGCCACCCGGCGTCACGACCCGGCCGCCCGCCTCCAGTGTCGCTTGAGCCGGCCCGAGGCTTTCACCGATCATCACGATGCGCCCGTCGCGCACGCCGATATCGGCCAGGTAGACATCGCTGGCCGTGGCAATGCGACAGTCGCGGACAACCAGATCAAGCATGCGTGAGGACTCCGAGCGGTTAATGCCGACGACAACGGATTATTTCCCGCCACCCTGCGAAGATGCATTGAAGGACATCAGTTGGTGCATCGCGCACCGAATCAATGCGCTTCTAATCGCTTCCTTGTCGACAATGTTGTTGACCCTTTGTCCAAAGCAATATGCTTGCCAGAAAGTTGTAGTTTGGTGGATACTGGGCCGTGTGAGCAAGAAACATTATCTGAACCCGATGCATTGTCGCACCTATTGTCAGCAGTAACGTCAGCAGTAACGTCAACACTAATGTCAACAATCTATTTCATCCTCCTACGCCCGAAACAGGTTCAACCATGATCACCCAGCGACGCCTCGGTATCCTCACCCCCTCGTCGAACTCGGCGCTCGAACCCCTGACCAGCGAAATCGTCGCGCAGGCTCCAGGCGTCTCAGCGCATTTCAGCCGGTTTCGGGTCACCGAGATCTCGATGTCCGAACAAGCATTAAGCCAGTTCGATACCGCGCCCGTGTTGCAGGCCGCCCATCTCCTGGCCGATGCCGAAGTGTCCGTAATCGGTTGGAGCGGAACATCTGCCGGCTGGCTTGGCTTTGACCGGGATCGCGAGCTCTGTCGTTTGATTGAGTCCGAGACAGGCATTCGCGCCACGACCTCAGTCCTGGCCCTGCTCGAGTTGATTCAACTCGCAGGCATAAACAAAGTAGCGCTTTACACGCCATACACGGAAGATGTTCAACTTCGCATCATTGAACACCTGGCGCAAGCCGGCATTGAATGCGTTGCCGAGCACCACCTGGGGATTGCCCGCAACTTTGATTTCGCGTTGGTCGAGCCTGCGGATATCCTGCAAGCCTGCGACGACATGCTCGCCGCTTCGCAAGCCCAGGCCGTCATCACCTTGTGCACCAACCTGCGCGCGGCCCAACTGGCCACCGAGCTGGAATCCAGACATGCTGCGATGCTGCTCGACACCGTCAGCACCGTGCTGTGGAAAATGATGAAGATGATCGACCAACCGACAGACGACTTGCTCCCTTGGGGACGGATGTTCCGCTGCTGACTATGTCTAATTCTCCCAAGCCGAAAAAAGCAGCCCGGAAACGCCGCGCCGCCGTTGCCAACGACCACGGCTCGGCACGCACCGGCATGGGCGGCTCCATCGAAGACATCTCCGACCGGGTGTTGCAGGCTATCCGCGAGCACCGCCTGCCCCCAGGAACCAAGCTCGGCGAAGACCGGATGGCAGGCATTTTCGGCGTCAGCCGGGCCCGAATCCGGGAAGTGTTCAATTCGCTCGCCGTCGAAGGAATCGTCGAACTCGTCCCGCAACGCGGCGCGCACGTCGCTCGTCCCAGCCCCGAGCAGGCGCGCGACGTCCTCGAGCTTCGTCGGCTCATAGAGCCAGGAGTCGTGCGCCGGCTGATCTCAACCCTGACCCCCGAACGGCTCGCCCGTCTGCGCGAGCACCATAGGCGCGAGATCGATGCCCGCAGCCGCAAAGACACGCGCGCCGTGATCCGCCTCTCGGGCGAATTCCACCTGTTACTGGCCGAGCTTTCGGGCAACCATGTTTTTTACCGAACAATGCGCGAACTGACCACGCTGACCTGCCTGGCGATCTTTCTCTACGACGCCCCGACCGCCCAAACCTGCCGGGCCGACGAACACGAAGCGCTGATCGATGCTATTGGCAAGGCAGACGCCGCCACGGCCACCAAGCTGATGATCAAACATCTGACCCAAATTGAAGACAACCTGGACCTGAGCACCAATGGTGTTGAGGTTGATCTGGAGGCTGTGTTTAATCAGGCCTCATGAGAGTGAGTGGTGAGTCGTCGCTTGCTGCTGGTCGATACGGACACCTTGGGATGGGTGGCCGACGCTATGGCCTCGCGCCGCCTCAACACGCAGTGGCAGCCCTAATCGAACTTCAAGACCAACCGACGAACCGTCTCGCAGGAATAGCATAGAGTCACTCTTTGTAATCGGGTTCCTTGCGACCGAGCATCCGCTTCAAGGCTTCAAAGTGGTAGACATAAGGCTTGCCATTCTGGAAGTTCTGGCCCTTCATGTTGCGGGTGATTGTCTCGACCTCGGGCTTCATTGGCAGCAAATTCTTGCCGGTCCACATCGCATAAAGCTGCACCTGGGCCGCACGCTCAATGTAGTAGAGCCATTCAAAAGCCTCAGCAACAGAGCCGCCCACGGTGGCCACCCCATGGTTGGCCATAAACAGAATCTTCTTGTCACCAAACAAACCGGCAAGACGCTCACCCTCAGCCGGATCGAATGCCGGGCCGGTGTAATCCATGTCATAAGCAATCATCGGCATCAGCAAGACTTCGGTTTGCCCGATGGGTTTGATGGTCGGGTCTTCCAGCCGGGACAAAGCACTGGCAAAAGGCATGTGGGTATGGAACACCGCTGTCGCATGCTCCGGCAACCGGCGATGGATAGGCGCGTGAATACAAAGGCATGACTGCTCCACCTCGCCCTCTCCGCGCAATACCTCTCCCTCGTAACTGACCTCCATGAAACACGAGGCTGTCACCTCGGACCAGTGCAGACCAAACGGTATCTGATAGTAGCGGTCGCTCTTACCAGGCACGATCAACGTCAGGTGATTGAAAATGCCTTCGTGCATGTTGTGCATTACGGCAAGCCGGTGGGCCGCTGCCAGATCGACGCGGGCCTGCCATTCAACGTCGGAAAATTCCGCGGGTTTGACAGAGAGTGAATCGCGCTTCATGGGTGTCTCCTTTTCGTCTCTGGTTTTCGGACTGTACCGCCCCGGGTTTAGAGGAGGCGTTTTTGCTTCAGACAGCTCGTCGTGGTCTGACTGTGGATTTATTGATAGTAAACGGCTTCAGTCTGCGCAGGAGAAAGATATCCAATGGGCTTCAGCAAACGTTTATGATCTAGACAGCCGGCTGGTATTCATCGTGATCAAACTTTTGTCGGTACCTTTGATCTTATTCTGGCATATGCTCAACGCCGCTCGCCTGGCGACGCTTAAATCCTGACATGCCTATGCACCTGTTCGATCGAAGCAATCTCATCGCCACCCCGTGGAAAAACGGTGGTGGCGTGACTCGTGAAATCGCCTGCCGGTTTCCGCCGCCCGGAAAAGCGTCTCGTGAAACCACATCGGGCGACGGCGCAGGCCACAAGGGCGATGCCCACGCCAGCAACCTGTTCGACTGGCGGATCAGCATCGCCCATATTGCCAGCGACAGCCCGTTCTCATCGTTTGACGGAGTAGACAGAGTCATCACGTTACTGGAGGGGGGTGGCGTCTGCTTGCAAAGCACCGACGGATGCATCGATCATCGTCTCGATCATCCGCTCGCGCCGTTTCCTTTTGCTGGCGAGGCGGCTGTTCAGGCCAGCTTACTCGCCGGGGACTGCCACACCCTTAATGTCATGACGCGGCGCAATCGGTGCCGGGCCAATGTCATGATCCTGCGAAAAAGCAGCCAACTCCAGGCCGCGCCCGACGGAATGCTGATGGCGATTCACGGTGAGTGGCGTGCCAGGTCAAGCAGCGGCGACGGCGTCGAATTGCGGCCCGATTCTGGCTTATGGTGGCGGGATGAGACCGCAGGGCAATACAACATTTCGGAGTGGTGGCTGGACGCCCACTCACAGGGCCCTTTCGCGCACAGCCACCCCGAGGACGACACGTTCTTTGTGATTGAAGGCACGATGAGCTTCCTGCTTGACGACCATTGGGTGGATGCGCCGGCTGGCTCTTTTGTGCTGGTGCCCGGCGGCACCATGCATGACTTCGAAAACCGCAGCGACAAGCGTGCCGGCATGAACGGCGCACGCCTGGCCCGCCAGCCGCTAACCTGACGGCAACGCCATGGACTTGACGACCCCCGAAACCGTCAGCCGTGCGGTCCTGACCGTGGTTGCACTGTATACCGCGGCGCTGGCCGGGTTCGCCTGGCGCCTGCCACCCCGGGCAAGGGTGTGGGGAGCAGTTTGCGTGTTGGCCGTGGCCGCGTATGCACAATGCACATCGGCCGGCGTGGCCGGTGGTATTGATCACTGGATCGCCCTGCTTCGCGCCCCGGTTGTCTTTCTGTGTGCCGCTCTGCCCGCAGTCTTCTGGGCGTTTGTCGCGGTGCTGTTTGATGACGCGGATGACAACGACTGGTTGCGGGTTGCCGTAGTGATGGGTCTTGGACTGCTTGGGTTGATCGCCAGCACCTTGGCCACCGGCGACGGCTACAGTATCGCGGCTGACCTGCTCGCCGGGTTGCGCCGGATGCTGGCAGTTGCGCTGGCCGCGTGGTCGCTATGGCGGCTTTGGCGTGGCCGGGAAACTGACCTCGTCAATACTCGGCTCGGTACCCGATTTGTATTGCTCGGCGCAGCCGGTGTCTACATGATTGCGGTGCTCATCGTTGAATTGACCCTGCACAATTCAGGCGCTCTGCGCTCAATGCTGGTGGTCAACTTGTTTGCTGTGGCCGCAATCCTGGTCACGCTCGGGGTGCTGATGTCCCGTTGGGATTTGCTGCCTCCAACTAAAGATGAGTCGTCTGCGCTTGAAATTGCGCAAAACGAACCCAGCGGACCGGATAACCTGCCAGGGCCGGGCAGCTATTCCCAACAACCCGCAGCACCGGCAGCACCCACAACAAACAACGCTGCGCACAACGCGATTGAAACGCGCCTGCAACAAGCCATGCAGCACGAGCACCTGTACCGGCAGGAAAAGCTGTCAATTAGCACGCTGGCCAGCAGGCTCGGCGCCAGTGAGTATCACTTGCGTGCCGTGATCAACCAGCGCATGGGCTTTCGGAACTTTAATGACTTCCTGCACCGGTACCGGCTGACGGAAGCCGCCAGCCGGCTCAGCGACCCGGCGCAGGCCGCCACCCCGGTGCTGACCATTGCGCTGGAGGTCGGATACGCATCCATTGGCCCATTCAACCGGGCCTTCAAGCAGCGCTTCGGCTGTACCCCAACGACGTATCGACAGCAGTACCTGGCACCCGCCAATGGACCGCACTAACCCGTAGCAAGAAGCCGATCTCGCCCCGCGGCGCTTAATCCAAACGGGTAGCAACTGCCGCCGATTGTTCTCACGGTGCGCTTGCCAAATCATGGATTGCCGCCCATTCGGCCAGAGTTTACAGAAATCGGCAAGCGAATCTCAGGATTCGGCAAGATTCAATCGGCGAAATCACCAATCCTGTGCGTTCACCCCAACATCGGAGAATACACATGAGTCTTTATCTTTCTATCCTTCTGGCCGACACGCTGCGCTACCTGGTGCCAGCAGGCCTGACCTGGTTACTACTGACCGTGGTCTTCACCCGCTGGGCAGCACCAAGGCGGCTAGGCCCGAAGCCCACAAATCGGCAGATTCGGCGCGAGATATTCTTATCGGCCCTAACCGTGCTGATCTTTGCCGTGAACGGCATGGGAATTCACTGGCTGCTGGACATAGGTGTAATCACCATCTACCGGGATGTCAGTGACTTTGGACCGGGGTACCTGGTATTCAGCCTGGTTGCGTTACTCGTTCTGCACGAGTTGTACTTCTACGGCGTGCACCGACTGTTGCACTGGCCCTGGTTGTTCCGGCACGTACACCGCTGGCATCACCGGTCCGTGCATCCAACCCCCTGGGCCGCCTATGCGTTTCACCCGGTGGAGGCCATGCTGATGGCGGTCTTCCTGCCGCTTGCGCTGTTGCTCATGCCGCTGCACGGCGGCGTGATTGCCACGTTCCTGCTGGCAATGATCATGCGTAATGTAACCGGGCACTGCGGCGTTGAGCTGACCACTAACGGGCCACTGGGCCGACTTTATGCTGCCGTGATGACCACCACCAGCCATCACCACCAGCATCATCAGTTCAGCCGGGGGAACTACGGGTTGTACTTCCGGTTTTCTGATCGCCTGTTTAACACGGAGCGTGCCGATTACGCGGAGCGCATCATACGGTTCAGCCATCCCGGCAACACCGGACACATGGGAGAGAGCCAATGACAACCATGCAACGCACACAATGGCCGCAAGTACGCACCGCCCTGGTTGCGCTTGTCACGGGCAGCTTATTGACGCTGACCTCACCCGTACGCGCCGACGACCCAGCCGTTGGCCAGTGGTGGACACCTGGTTTTAGCAGCAGGGTTGAACTGGCCACTTGCCCAAAAGGACTCTGTGGACGGATTGTCTGGCTATGGGATACCCGCAGCGCCAATAGCGGGCAAGTGGTTTTGTCGGGCTTTAGCAAAGAGGCCGACGGACACTGGACCGGCGGCCAGGCGTATAACCCGGCAGATGGCAACACATACCGCGCGTCTCTCAAGTTGCTGGACAAAACGCGACTACGGGTGACGGGTTGTGTGTTGGTCTTTTGCCAGGAGCAGTTGTGGCGCAGAGTTGGGTCTGTAGCGGTGGTGCCGGCGAGCGTTTTGCCGAACAAATAGTACCCGACTGAGCGTTGCTGATCATGCTGCTGCGAATGCCCATGTCTCGAAGGCACGCGCACGCATTTCTCGGTAGTTCGATGCCGGAACGGCTTGACGACCCAGATTGAATAAATTGTGAAGCGCCGCATGAACGGTCAAGAACCTCTGGGCTTGACCTGGCGATTTAGAGCGGCGCATTCCCGGTTCACGAACACGCGTCGACTGATGTGATCGTTCCGACCGACTATTCGCATACTTCGAAGTGTCGTGGATCGCGCCGGGAGTCAAGTCTCGATGCGCAACGCCATAACTTTTCAACCTGTCCCTAACGATAGTCCTCGGGTGACGGCCATGCAAACTCAGCAGTCTGGCAAAAAAACGTTTGGCCGCCTTTCCATCACGCTTCTTTTGGACGAATACATCGACGATTTCGCCGTCTTGATCCACCGCACGCCACAGGTAGTACTGCTCCCCGTGGATATTGACAAATACTTTCAGGATTTGTGAACTAGGGACATACAGCCAATGGGTTCGCCCGCGGCTTTACCATCAACAAATGAACATCGCTGATTGCACGCTCAAGAAACCCGCCTTCGCAATAGCAGAAGTAAAACTCCCACATGCGTATAAACTGGTCCGAATAACCGAGAGCCCGAACCTGCTCAATATTATTGAAAAACCTGGTGCGCCAGCACCGCAACGTCAGCGCGTAGTCGATACCAATATCATCAAGGTGAAAGATACGCATATCCGTTACCCCGGCAATCGAAGCTGATATCGCCCCCACTGACGGGATACAACTGCCGGGAAAAATATAGCGTTGAATGAAGTCTACTGAAGCCTTGGCCGCTTCGTACCGATAATCAGCAATCGTGATTGCCTGAAGTAGCATCATGCCCTCTGGATGAAGCAACTCACTACATTTTCGAAAGTACACATCGTAATACGCATGGCCGACCGCCTCAATCATTTCTATCGAAACCAGTTTGTCAAACTGTCCGCTGAGATCTCTGTAGTCGCAGAGAAGCAAGTCAATCTGCTCATCAAGGCCTTCTTCAGCAATCCGATTGAGTGCGTGCTCAAACTGACGGGCTGAAATAGTGGTCGTTGTCACATGACAGCCATAGTGTTTCGCCGCGTAAATCGCCAGGCCACCCCAACCCGTTCCAATTTCAAGAAGCCGGTCACCCGGTTTCAATTCAAGGCGACGACAAATCCGATCAAGCTTGGCCTCAGAGGCTTGTTCAAGTGTCATGTCCGGCCGGTCAAAGATCGCGCTTGAATACATCATGCCGCTATCCAGGAACAACTCAAAGAAGTCGTTGCCTAGGTCGTAATGCGCTTGTATGTTGCGCCGGCTTCCGCCTCTTGTATTGCGGGCCATCCAGTGTAATAGCTTCTTGGATGCCACCGATCCCCGGGCAAACCCCTTCTCCATACCATCGAGAACCTCACGGTTGCGCAGTAGTATTCGCATGAGCACAGTCAGGTCATCCACCTGCCAGTAGCCGCGCATGTAAGCTTCGCCTGCTCCGATAGAGCCACCAAATGCAACTTCTCCGTAGAACCGGGGATTCGTCACCGTAACCGTGGCAGCCAGCGTGGATGCCTTCGACAAGTCGCCGTAACTAGCAGAATGGTCACCATCATTAATGGTTAATCGCCCTTCGCTCAAGCCATTGAGTGCGCTATTCAACAGACGTTTGGCCAGAATGTCGATAGACCAGACGCCTGAGGAAGGTGATTTCTCGCGTAGATTTCCGAGTACCGTATTTTTCACTTCAGATTAGCCGGGTGAGGATAGACTGACACGCCTTTGAGCCATAGTCGGAAAGCCTGCCAGTGAATCGCGGCGATCACTTGTACCGTCATCAGGGGATACCGCAACAAAGTTATCGCCAGAGAACGGGTGGAAATTGGTACGCTCTCCAGCAACAAGGAAGCATCAAAGACTTTCGCACCCATCTCGCCCGTACCGGTCTGGTCGCGCACAAGCGACATGAAAACAGCAAGTCGCTTATGGGGCGCGGAAAGCCGCCATTCATAGTCGAGATCCATTGGCATAAATGGCGAAACGTGCATTGATTTCCGGCTGTGATATCGAGTTGTCTCACCCGCCGGTGATGTCGTTGGTTGATCAAGCACATAGCAGTGGCGATCACCCCATGGCGTATTGTTGACTTCTGCCACCACGCACTCCACTGATTTTCCCTGGGCATCAAAACAATAGTAAAAACTGACCGGATTAAAACAATAGCCAAAGTAGCGCAGATGGGTAAGCAGACGAATAGGACCCTGCAAACGCCGCCCCGTCCTCTCCCAAACCAGTTGACGAACGCAATCGGCCAATGGGATCACAGGGTCTCCCAGGTGATCAGCGCGACAGAAACGCGCCAACGTACGCCGCTCAATCGACCAGCACCAGCGTCCCTGAAAGAGCTCCGGCAGTTCTTCCAGATCCAGATACATAAGGAACAGCGGATAGGTAAACTCGTGGCGGCATTTCGAGAAACGCCGATGCCTGATCCGACCCCGATAGATTGAGCTATGCATTGATCTGGCGCTCAAACCCGCGCAGAGCGTCTAGTGAACTCTTGACGCCATCTTCATGAAATCCGTAACCCCAGTAAGCGCCACAGAAATGAGACTGATTGACCCCACTGATACTCGAATGAGCCCTCTGTGCTGCGATTGAGGCACGTGTATATAACGGGTGTTCGTAGTTGACCCGCTTCAGAATCTTTGCCGGATCAATATCTTCACTTCGGTTGAGCGAAACGCAAAACGTATGATCCGACTTCAGGTTCTGCAAAATATTCATGTTGTAGGTCAGGGTTGCGCCCGACGTACCCGCACTTGAAGACTTTGGGCCGACCTGATAGTTCCAGGCAGCCCACGCCTTGCGTGCAACAGGCAAAAGAGAAATATCCGTATGTAACACAGCTTCATTGCTCTGATACGAGAAGGCGCCTAGCACCTTGCGCTCCTGTTCGGAGGGATCAGCAAGAATTTTGAGCGCCTGATCAGCATGGCAGGCAATAAATACATGATCGAAACGCTCAGCCTCTTCACCACGACACTTGACCAGCACGCGTTCCGACCAACGTTGCACCCATTCCACGGCTGAACCCAACTTGATCCGGTCGCGAAACGGCGAGACAAGGCGATCAACATACTGCCTGGATCCACCCGTAACGACTCTCCAGACTGGCCTTTCATCGATTGATAGCATGCCATGATTATGAAAAAACCGGACAAAGAATTGAGCGGGGAAAGATAGCATTCGCGAGGGATCAGTTGACCAGATCGCCGCCCCCATCGGCACCAGATAGTCGCCAATAAACTGAGCGCCATAACCCTGATCGAAAAGGTAGTCCCCAAGACTGATCTCTGACGACGTCTCCAAAAGCTTCGGTGCTTCCCTGTTAAATCGAACAATTTCGGCAATCATTTTGTAGAATGCTGGTCGAAGCAGATTTTTTCTCTGTGCAAAAAGCGTGTCCAGATTGCTACCGTTGTATTCCAACCCGCTGCTATGGTTGCGGACGCTGAAACTCATTTCTGTCGCCTGAGATTCAACCCCCAGTTCATTCAGCAACTCAACAAAATTCGGATACGTCCAGTCGTTGAACACGATAAAACCGGTGTCAATCTGATGTCGCTCTCCTGAGAATTCGATATCGTGAGTATGCGTGTGCCCGCCGACATAATCTGTACGCTCAAATAACGTAATATCGTGTTCGCGGTAGAGGTGATGAGCGACAACGTTGCCTGAGATGCCACTGCCAATGATCGCGATCTTCAAGACCTTTGACTCCTTTCAAGACTCGCGGAACGCAGACTTTCGGGCATCTCCTTAAGGTCCCAGATCAGCCCAAACGCCGCGAGCAGGCGTAAACCGTAATAAGTCAGATCGAATTCCCACCAGGCCACGCCCTGGCGCACAGCCCCGGGATAGTGGTGGTGATTGTTGTGCCAGCCTTCGCCAAAAGTCAGGATCGCCAAAATGGCACTATTGCGCGAATTGTCGTGTGTTCGGTACCGGCGCCGACCAAAACAGTGAGCCAGAGAATTAATTGAAAAAGTGGCGTGATAAAGCGCGACTGTAGAAATAAAAAAACCCCAGACAAGTAATTGCGGCCCGCTAGTCGCCAGATGCGGAGCGACCCAGGCGAGCGTTTCGCCCAATAGATAGAGCGCCAGCGCCAGAAGTACCGGTACCAGCGAATCAAAACGATCGAGAAACCTCAGTTCTGGAAACTGACCCAGTCGCCCCAACAATTCGCGCCGGGTGGCGAAGTTTCCGCGCGCCATGAACCATCCCATGTGACTCCAGAAAAATCCGTGTTGGCCGGGAGAATGGGCATCAGCCGGTTGATCCGAATGAAGATGATGATGTCGATGCTGTGACGCCCACCAGAGTGCACCACGTTGCACACTACTGGCACCAATCACCGCGAATATGAATTGCACTTTCCGGCTGGTTCGAAAGGCGGCATGGGAAAAATAGCGGTGATAGAACCCGGTAACCGCAAACATTCGCAGCGCGTAAAGGATCGCTGCCACTAATACAGATGTTTGACTCACGCCAACCCATATAACGCCCAAACAACCCAGATGCAGCAGTACAAACGGGATCAGGCGCCACCAGTCCAGACGATCAGCGTGGAGATCATCCGTCAGGTCAACTGCGGCTTCATTGTCGATCCAGCGCAACAGGCTGATTCTTCGGCCAGGCTGGCCGGACGAATCAGATTCCAATTTCACCATCGTTGCGGCACCTTGCGGACTTTGTTTCGGTCGTATCCCTGGGCCGCGACTCTTGACAGGAGTGCCTCGTATTCTTGAATGGGAAGTGTTGGCGTGCGGGACATAATCCAGACGTAATCTCGCTTTACTCGACTAATGATCGTTTGCGTATAGTCCGTTGAGAGATAGGTGATTCGGTAGTCTGCCGTAAACGGCCAGATGAACTGCATCCTCCAGACAGCACCGGAAGGGTCATCGGCGATATACGCGCGCGGTTGGTACCGTTTCAATTTGCCATCGTATCCACCATCCCTGAATGTGAATGTCACGTCAATCGAACCATCACTATCCAGCCGGTAGGACTCGATCGCGTTGTAGGCATCGGTTTCTATGAAGGTTGGAATACTGGCGATTACATACCAGTCCCCGACAAACCGGGGCAGATCCACCTGAGTGACTGTTTTCAAAGGCGGCAGACTAGGCGGGTTGCTGTTGCAGCCCGTCAAGAGCCCTCCCGTCATGCTGACGGCAAACCAGATCAAACTCCGTCGATTCATGACCTTGGCAAGCCGGGAAAAAATGCGTTGGTCCGCTGAACATAGTCCGCATATCCAGGACGACGTGACGATATGTCTTTTTCCAGCAAGGTAACACCTGACACACGCAGCAACAAGACAGACATCAGCAACGGCGACAGGATTGACCACCAGAACGACCCGGCCGCCAGGCTAATCAGATAAAAGCCCCACCAGGCAATAAACTCCCCAAAATAATTCGGATGCCGCGTGTATCGCCAAAGGCCCTCGTCCATGACATGCCCGGCACTGTCCCCTCGCGCCTGAAATCTCGATAACTGCCAATCGGCGATAGACTCAGTCCCCACACCGATCAAGACAATCAGCGCGCCGACATAGTCAAGCCAGTTCAGCGATCTGTCTCCCGCAAGAGCGCCTATCAGCGAGAACGATACAATCCAGGCAAGCACGGCTTGCAGAAAAAACACAAGGTACAGGCTCTTCCACTGGAAGTTCGGTTCATTGCGAGCGCGAATCTCCCGATAGCGCCGATCTTCGGGTTCGCCCCAGCTGCGAATGCCTATATGAAGCGCAAGGCGAACGGCCCAGAGACCAGCCAGCGCCATCACTAATCCGGCGCGCTGTCCATGCGACGGAATCAGAAACCAGTAAATGGCAGCACAAAGCACAATTAGCAGTGACCAGGCAGCATCCACAATACTGACATCGCGCCTGACGACACTGAGGATCCAGACAAGAAAAGCCAGGGCAAAGGCGCCGCCAAGCGCCGCCAAAATCGGGTAGTGATCCAAAGGGTTCATTCGCCCTCCTTCGACGCCGGCTCCTTAAAGCCATCAAAGACTCGGGAAGCGAACATCAGGCTGGGCATAATGGCCCCCCATCCCGCCGCTAGTGCAATAGTCAGGGCGACGGGATGAATCACGTCAACCGCTCCAAGCCGAGACGCCCCCCAGTATGACAAAGGTCCAAAGATCGCACCCAATATCAGCGCTGTACTCAAACGCGGTTTTAACCAGCGCAATGACACATTCAAGGTGGTGGCAAACAACAACCACAATGCCACTATCCACACGGGAGCGACGCTAGGTATCAGGGCGCCATGGGGATAGCGCAACCATCCCAATGACACCAGAAGGCTATCCCACAACAGTCCGATCGACAGTGTCAGCGCGATCAGCTTGACTTCAGGCAGCAGCGATATCGCTCGACTGAGATGCCAGCCCGCAATTAACAGAGCGAGCACGCTGCCTGGCCATATCCATCCATGTGCGGCACCAACAACGCAACTAAACCATCCAATCTGAAACAACACAACATTAGTGACTAAAAAGGTTGCAGATGAGCGCACCGGTTCCAGACGGTACTGTGCGATGCCTGTCATGGTCTTGGCGCCAACAGATAGTGGCCCACCCACCATTGCTGACCTTTCTCATAGCCGAACAGCTCAGCACAAGACATGAAGAATAGACGCCAGCGCACCCACCAGATCGGCGCCTCGGTTTTGCCATAGACGGCCTCAAGAATTGGCCATAAGACCTCCCGGCTCGAATCCATGTTGTCGAGCCAGGCATTCGCCGTGCGTTCATAATGCGTGCCATCCCATCGCCATTGCCTCACGAGCTTCAGGTCATCCTGGCAGATCGCCACCAGATCATCGGAAGGCATCATCCCTCCGGAAAAAAAGTACCGGCTCATCCAATCGGTGGCATCGCGGGCAATAAACTCATACGGTGTCAACCGATGCACAAAGACGTGCATAAAAAACCGACCATCCGGGTTCAGCCATTGCCTCACGCGGCGAAACGCTTCGGGCCAGTTGCGCAGGTGTTCGAACATCTCCACCGATACTATTCGGTCGAACGGCATAGACGCGTGGAAGGTGTTCATGTCGCAGGTGGTGACATGAACATTTGAATAGCCCAGCCGAGTCGCCTCCGATTCAATATACGCACGTTGCGAGTTCGAGTTTGAGACTGCCTGTATATGGCTGGAGGGATAGTGTTTTGCCATCCATAAAGTCAGGGAGCCCCAACCACACCCTAGCTCCAGTATCGTCTGCCCATCGGCGAGCCCGGCCCGTTCGCAGGTCACCGACAAAGAAGCCTCTTCTGCCTGATCCAGGGTCTCGACACCGCTAGGCCACCAGCAGGAACTGTATTTTCGATTGCAGCCCAGTACGTTGGCAAAGAACTCGGGCGGGAGTTCGTAATGCTGTTCATTGGCCAACTCCGGCAACAGCGCGATCGGTGCGCTTTGCATCGCCTCGACGAAGGAATGGCTCAACTCGGCGGCGACCTCCGTCTGATCGGCTCGTATTTCACAAAGCCTGTCGCGCAGCAACCTTCGAATGCCGAATCGCATCACACGGTCGGGCAACAGGTTCTGCTCCGCATATTTTAGGGCCAGGTCAGAGACGTTCAAAGACATTCAACCCTGCAATGCACTCAGCGACTGACCTGACAACGCGACCAGGTTAGCGCCGACAACATCGAGACTGGCGCTAATGTTGCACCCAACGGGAACCGCCCCTGCACGCGCAATGTCGTCATGCCGGAGCAAAGAAACCGGTCCACCAACAAATACCGGGATAGCGGATTCAACGACGAACCCGGTAAACGCCTGAGCAAACCATTCTGGCTCCGGCTCGACTGAGCCGGAGAGAACGATACCCGCAGCCTGGGATGCCGTCGCCGTATGAGCCAACTCGTCAACCGGCATGTTCGCGCCCAATAAAACGAGCCGAAACCCTTTGTCATGAGCGGCGAGTGAAAACAGCAACGCGCCCGTATCGTGCAGCTCACCGGGCAGACAGGCGACAATCAGTTTAGGGCCGGAACCACCCCGGCGACGGTGGTGAAATCTGGCCCCAAATTTGTTGCGCAAATAGACGGCCAGAAAATGCTCCTGGGCAACGACTCCTTTCACATTTCGCCATCGCTGACCAAATTCGGCCAGCAGCGGCAAAAATGCATCATTGGTGATCCGCTCGATCGGATACAGCGACGCCATCTCGGTGTACACATCTTCGAGCAGATCTTCATCGAACTGACTCACGGCAGTTGCCATCCTGGCGCGGTAATCCGCCCACGGACACATTTCCTGAGTGCGACCCCGGCCCGACGCGGATTCAGCCGCTAACGCCTGTTTTACCTGACCTATCGCAACGCCGCTTTCCATTAGCTCCAGAATTCGGAAAATCCTGTCGATGTCCTGGCGTGAATAAACCCGGTGCCCACCGCCGGTACGCATGGGCCGTATCAGGCCATACCGACGCTCCCAGGCGCGCAACCTGAGCACACTTACCCGAGTGATGGAGGCAACTGTGCGAATCGGATAAACCAGCGATTCCGACGTACCGGACTCTGCTGATGAGTTTTCGGGCATTACGACTACCAGAAAAATTATGCAATGCCGCAAGTATACAAAACTTATACACAAACCTTTGATCAACCCTGCAATGCCAAGGGCAATCCCCAGAAGCACCAGGGATCTGACCACCCAGAAGGCACTTCTCGATACCATCGAATCTGACACAAACTATGCAAAACCTATACATATCCACTTTAGACAAAAATCGCCTATCCCGGCTGCACCGGGCCGGATCATTCAATCGTCGTCGCAACCGCGCAAGCTTCGCACTGTCTCAACCTTGGTAGGCTGACTCTCCTAAGTCTCGATGCGCAGCGCCATAACTTTTCAACCTGTCCGTAACGATAGTTCTCGGGTGACGGCCGTGCAAACTCAGCAGTCTGGCGAAGAAACGTTTGGCCGCCTTTCCATCACGCTTCTTTTGGACGAATACATCGACGATTTCGCCGTCTTGATCCACCGCACGCCACAGGTAGTACTGCTACCCGTGGATATTGACAAATACTTCATCGAGGAAGAACGTACCCCCGAATCCACGGTAACGGCGTTTCAAGCGCCTGGCATCTTTCGGGCCAAACTTATTGCACCAAAGTCGGATCGCCTCGTAACTGACAGCAATGCCACGCTCAGAAAGCAGGTCTTCGATATCCCGATGACTGAGGTTGAAGCGATAGTAGAGCCAAACGGCATGCTGAATAATCTCGGACGGAAACCGATGGCGTTTATACTGGTTTTTGGGCGCGCTCATAGCTTGTTATCGCCTAGACACCGTTAACTTGTCAGTACCGGGAAAAGTTCATGCGTTGAACTTTGCCGGAAGGTCGCTCGCGCCGAGCTGCAAGTCGGTCTGCATTCGAACATGCGCCAAGAGTGCATCGACAACAACGCGTGTCCTGGGCGCCAAGAACTGTCGGTGCGGATAGTGCAGATTGAACTCGCGCGAGCCCGGATCATGAACGTCGGGAAGAATTCGCTTCAGGCGCCCTGCACGCAGATGGTCGATTGCGCCGTAAATCCCGACCTGAGCGATACCCGCGCCGAGAACCGCAAGATCGACCACCGCCTCAGACTCTGACGCAACAAGCGCCGCATCGGGGACAGGTGAAGCCATTGCGCGCCGCCTGCCGCGGCGAAACAACCATTGCCCAGTCGAACCGTCTGAGAATCGTTGTTGAATGCATCTGTGCTCCAACAAAGCGTCAGTCGTTCGCGGTATACCATGCGCGCGCAGATAACCTGGGCTCGCGACCAGTACGACCGGCATACGGCACAAGGAACGGGACACCAGACTCGCATGAGCTGGCGCGCCACCGCGGATTCCGATGTCAAAACCTTCGCCAATTAATTCAACGGCGCGATTATCGAGATCGAGTTCGATTTGCAGTGCGGCGTGTCGCAGGCTTAGCGCCGGCAACGCAGGCAGAATCCAGCGACGGCCAAACAGCGCGCTACACGAAATCCGGACGCGACCGACGGCTTTGCTGGATCGCTCGCTAATCTCCTCGACGGCGTGGTCAAGAGCGCGCAGCGCATCACGAGCCTGGTCAAGAAACCTGCCCCCCTCGTTCGTCAGGCGCACGCCGCGGGTGTTTCTGTGCAGCAGCCGCACGCCGAGCTGCGCTTCAAGCCTTTGCAAATTCTTGCTCACAGCAGCCGGCGTAACGTCCAGACGCCGCGCGGCAGCGGCAAAGCTGCCCGCGTCGGCGATCTCGATAAAGCTTATCAATCCCTGAAGTTGTTTCATCAGTTCATTGTTAACCTAAAGTAAATGGAATAGTAACGCAAAGGTACTTTCAGAAAAGCTGATCTGGATGCACAGTTTGCACATCCGGCTGCTTGCCGGTCCAAACCCGTTACCAGGAGATCGAAGCATGAAAGTTGGCATTGTTGGCTCGGGCACCGTTGCCCAGACGCTCGCGTTAGGCCTTTCCGAACGAGATTATTCAATCATGATGGGGACTCGCGATCCCGCGGCGCTTTCCGGGCGCTTGCCCGCCGGAACCGGCATTCGCGTGGCAACCCCGGACGAGACGGCCCAGTTTGCAGATCTCGCGATCCTCGCGGTCAAAGGCACTGCAGCATTGTCGGTGTTGCAAGAAGTGAAATACGCACTGTCGGGAAAGACCCTGATCGACACGACAAACCCGATAGCAGATGCGGCGGCGCAGGACGGCGTTTTGGAGTTCTTCACCGGGCCGAACGAATCCCTGTTTGAAACATTGCAGGCGGCCGCCCCTGATGTGTCTATGGTCAAGGCATTCAACTCGGTGGGCGCAGGACAAATGATCGCGCCGCAATACGAGACTGGCACCCCAACCATGTTTATCGCCGGCGATGATTCCGTGGCCAAGGACCAGGTTTCAACCCTGCTGAAGGACGTGGGCTGGGAAGTTGCAGACATGGGGACACACCGCGCAGCGCGCGCAATTGAGCCGCTCTGCATGCTGTGGTGTATCCCTGGGCTCCGCGAGAACTCGTGGACGCATGCATTCAAGCTCTTACGCTAATTCGGTGAATGCCAATGCATGGTGCCGGCTGTCCTTTCTCACTGATTTCGGACCACGGTGGCAGAGAACTTGGCAGCCAGTGAGTTCCGACCCTCATTACCGGCTCGTGTGGGAGGGTAATCCCCCCAATAAAGCGCGGTAGTCGGTGGTGGAATTTTCTCGTAAAGTAAACGACGGAGATTCCCATGAAGAAATCACGATTCTCAGACCACCAGATCATTCAGATCCTCAAGCAGGCCGAGGCCGGTAAGCCAGTGCCCGAGCTGTGTAGCGAGCACGGTATGAGCAGCGCGACATTCTACAAATGGCGCAGCAAATTCGGCGGGATGGACGCCTCGATGGTCGCCAGGCTCAAGGAACTTGAGGCGGAGAACGCCAAGTTGAAGAAGATGTATGCCGAGGAGCGCTTGAAGGCAGAGGTCGTGTCTGAGGCTCTGCGAAAAAAGTGGTGAGGCCATCTCGCCGCCGCGAGATGCCCAAACGGGCCGTGTCTGAGAAAGCCATGAGTATTCGAGCTGCCTGCCAGGTGTTTGGCATCAGCGAAACCTGTTACCGCTACCGTCCGAAGCTGTGCTTAGAGAATTCTCGGATTGCTGACTGGCTCATTCGATTGACTCACAACCAGCGCAACTGGGGCTTCGGTTTGTGCTTCTTGCATCTTCGAAACGTCAA
>JBOEGY010000015.1:0-53536 GCA_050633665.1 Burkholderiaceae bacterium
TGCATCTTCGAAACGTCAAAGGGTTTAGTTGGAATCACAAGAGGGTCTATCGGATCTATCGAGAGCTCGAGTTGAATCTTCGGATAAAACCCAGGAAACGAATAGTGCGTGAGAAGCCGGAGGCACTGTCTGTTCCCGATTCGATCAATCAGACTTGGTCAATGGACTTCATGCATGATTGCTTGGAGGACGGCCGTGCCTATCGATTGTTCAACGTGATCGATGACTACAACCGGGAAGGCCTAGGCATTGAAGTTGACTTCTCATTGCCAGCTCAGCGCGTCATCAGGGCGCTAGATCAGTTGATTGAATGGCGCGGCAAGCCGCGCGCTATACGCTGTGACAATGGCCCGGAGAATTGCAGTGCTGACTTGCATGCTTGGGCCGATCAAAATCAGATCAAGCTCGAATTCATTCAGCCTGGTAAGCCACAACAAAATGCTTACATCGAACGATACAACAGAACCGTCAGATATGACTGGCTTAGCCATCACCTGTTCGAATCCATTGCACAGGTCCAGCAGTTCGCGACCCGCTGGCTCTGGACCTACAACCACGAAAGGCCAAACATGGGCCTGGGAGGCATCACACCAATGCAGAAACTAGCCCAGGCCGCTTAGCTCTCCATCTCTGGCGGCCGCTAAAAATGGGGAGATTACCGACGGTCTGCCCGGGAGCTATCGGTTCACTGCCGCGCAGGCAGCTCAGAAACGCAATAGTCAGCCAACCTTTGATCGCTGATCGTTCACTGCCGCGCAGGCAGCTCAGAAAAGCCACACTCAAGATCTCGCCGATAGGTTTGGGTTCACTGCCGCGCAGGCAGCTCAGAAAGCTCGCCCGCTTTGAAGTCGCCCGCTAAGACCGTTCACTGCCGCGCAGGCAGCTCAGAAAGAACACAGCAATAGCCAGGGCGGTCGTTGCACGTTCACTGCCGCGCAGGCAGCTCAGAAAAACGATAGCGCTGGTTCGGGCGTGATGCAGACGTTCACTGCCGCGCAGGCAGCTCAGAAATCCATAGTCTCCCTCACTTCGGTGAGTTAAAGGTTCACTGCCGCGCAGGCAGCTCAGAAAATATCCTGATAATCGACCGCAGCCTGATTAAAGTTCACTGCCGCGCAGGCAGCTCAGAAACGACACTGACTGGCGGGGCAAAGATCCTGCAAGTTCACTGTCGCGCAGGCAGCTCAGAAATCCCCGAGTCAAGGAACGTACGACTTTGCGTCGTTCACTGCCGCGCAGGCAGCTCAGAAAGATAGATAAACGTGCACCTCCGGTGTGTCTGCGTTCACTGCCGCGCAGGCAGCTCAGAAAAGGTCGCGATGAACTCGGCTGTCGGCGTCATTGTTCACTGCCGCGCAGGCAGCTCAGAAAGCAACTGGGCCTCAGACAGCAGGGCATCGGTCGTTCACTGCCGCGCAGGCAGCTCAGAAATGCAGGAACGGAATCCCCCGGTTGGGCTCAGGGTTCACTGCCGCGCAGGCAGCTCAGAAAAGAATAGACGAGAACCAACCGGCATTAGTGAGGTTCACTGCCGCGCTCGCAGCTCAGAGAAAACGAACACAGGGGCCCGTTAATGATCGACCCTGCAAAGTCGATCACCATCCTGGATGCCCCAAGTCGATGGCCCCTGCTAGAATGATATGGCTAAACATAGTCCCGCATACCGAAATCTCCCAAATCTCCGAGACACTCCGCGCATGTCCACAAACACCGCCCACCGCAAACCTCTTCCCGGTACCGATCTCGACTATTTCGATACCGAAGCCGCTGTCGAAGCGATCCGTCCCGGCGTCTGGGCGACCTTGCCTTATATTGCCCGTGTGCATGCCGAGAATCTGGTGCGCCGTTGTGATCCGGCGGTGTTGACCGAATGTCTGACCCAGATCGTTGAGCGCAAGCGCGAGCGCGACTTTCCGTGGTTTCCGGCCCGGGTGGTCTGCCATGACATTCTCGGCCAGACGGCGCTGGTGGATCTTGCCGGCCTGCGCGATGCAATCGCCGAACAGGGCGGTGACCCGGCGGCGGTTAATCCGGTGGTGCCGGTGCAGTTGATTGTCGATCACTCGCTGGCGGTCGAATGCGGTGGCTTTGACCCGGACGCCTTTGAGAAAAACCGGGCAATCGAGGACCGGCGCAACGAAGATCGCTTTCATTTTATCGACTGGACCAGTCGCGCTTTCGATAATGTCGATGTGATCCCGGCAGGCAACGGCATCATGCACCAGATCAATCTGGAAAAGATGTCGCCGGTGGTTCATGCCCGCGACGGGGTGGCTTTCCCCGATACGCTGGTCGGTACTGACAGCCACACGCCGCATGTGGATGCGCTGGGTGTGATTGCGGTCGGCGTGGGTGGCCTGGAGGCCGAAAACGTAATGCTCGGTCGCGCGTCTTATATGCGCCTGCCCGAGATGGTCGGGGTGGAGCTGCTTGGCCGGCGTCAGCCCGGTATTACAGCCACTGATATCGTGCTCGCGCTCACCGAGTTCCTGCGCCAGCAGAAGGTGGTGGGCGCTTACCTGGAGTTCCGCGGCGAGGGCGCGGCCTCGCTCACGTTGGGCGATCGCGCCACGATCTCAAACATGGCGCCCGAGTATGGCGCCACGGCTGCGATGTTCTTCATCGACGACCAGACGCTCGAATATCTCAGACTCACCGGCCGCACCGACGAGAACGTCAAGCTGGTAGAAACCTACGCGAAGCAGGCTGGTCTCTGGGCGGGCTCGCTGGAGCATGCCACTTATGACCGCACGCTCAAGTTCGATCTGTCGAGCGTGGTGCGTAATATGGCCGGTCCGTCCAATCCGCATGCGCGCCTGTCAACCGCCGAGCTGGCTGCCAAAGGCATTGCGGGTACCTGGGAAGAGACTCCGGGCCAGATGCCCGACGGTGCGGTGATCATTGCCGCCATTACCAGTTGTACCAATACCAGTAATCCGCGCAACGTCGTTGCGGCCGGGCTGGTGGCGCGTAATGCCAACCGGCTTGGCCTCAAGCGCAAGCCGTGGGTGAAAACCTCGCTTGCGCCGGGCTCGAAGGCGGTACAACTGTATCTGGAAGAGTCTGGCTTGTTGTCCGAACTCGAGCAGCTCGGTTTTGGCATTGTTGCGTTCGCCTGTACGACCTGCAACGGTATGTCCGGCGCACTCGACCCGAAAATCCAGCAGGAGATAATCGACCGCGACCTCTACTCGACTGCGGTGTTGTCGGGCAACCGCAATTTTGACGGACGCATTCATCCGTATGCGAAGCAGGCTTTCCTGGCCAGCCCGCCCCTGGTGGCAGCCTACGCGATTGCCGGCACGGTGCGCTTTGATATCGAGCGCGACAGTTTCGGAACCGGGCCGGATGGCCAGCCGATTCTGCTCAAAGATTTGTGGCCCTCAGACGAGGAGATCGATGCCATTGTGAAGGCGTCGGTCAAGCCCGAGCAGTTTCGCAAGGTGTACATCCCGATGTTCGAGGAGAAGGCAGCAGCCGGCCAGAAAGAGAAGCCACTGTACGACTGGCGCGCGCAGAGCACTTACATCCGTCGCCCGCCGTACTGGGAAGGCGCGCTGGCCAAAGAGCGTACGCTTACTGGCATGCGTCCACTCGCGGTGCTGGGTGACAACATCACCACGGATCATCTGTCCCCGTCGAACGCGATTCTTGCAAGCAGTGCGGCCGGCGAGTACCTCGCAAAAATGGGCTTGCCCGAAGAAGATTTTAATTCCTATGCAACCCACCGCGGCGATCACCTGACCGCACAACGCGCCACTTTCGCCAATCCGACGCTCGCCAACGAGATGGCGGTGGTCGACGGCGCAGTCAAGCGCGGTTCGCTGGCGCGGGTTGAGCCGGAAGGCAAGGTGGTCCGGATGTGGGAGGCAATAGAAACCTATATGGAGCGAGCTCAGCCGCTGATCATCGTGGCCGGTGCCGACTACGGCCAGGGTTCTTCGCGTGACTGGGCAGCCAAGGGTGTGCGGCTGGCCGGGGTCGAGGCGATTGTCGCCGAGGGCTTTGAGCGGATCCACCGTACTAATCTGATCGGTATGGGTGTACTGCCGCTCGAGTTCAAGCCGGGGACGACCCGTAAGACCTTGAGCCTCGATGGCACAGAGACTTTTGATGTGACCGGCGAAAAGACGCCGCGTGGCGAGCTGACTCTGATCATCCATCGCAAGAGCGGAGAAACAGTTGAGGTACCGGTGACCTGCCGGCTGGACACCGGCGAAGAGGTGTCGGTGTATGCGGCCGGCGGTGTCTTGCAGCGCTTTGCGCAAGACTTTCTTGAGCAGAACAAGGCGGCTTAATTTCCGGAGAAAAATATGGCACAGGCACCGCAGATCAAGGTGGCCGCAACCTACTTACGAGGCGGCACCAGCAAGGGCGTGTTTTTCAGGGTGCAGGATCTGCCCGAGGCCTGCCGCCAGCCGGGCGCGGCGCGCGATGCGCTGCTGATGCGCGTGATCGGCAGCCCGGACCCATACGCCAAACAGATTGACGGCATGGGTGGGGCGACCTCTAGCACCAGCAAGACGGTGTTGATCGATAAGAGCAGCAAGCCTGACCATGATGTGGATTATCTGTTTGGGCAAGTGTCCATCGATAAACCGTTTGTTGACTGGAGTGGCAACTGCGGCAATCTGTCGGCAGCGGTCGGGCCTTATGCAGTAGCCAATGGTTTCATTGATGCCGGCCGTATTCCAGACAATGGCATAGTGATCGTGCGAATCTGGCAAGCCAATATTGGCAAGACCATCATTTCGCATGTGCCGATTACCAATGGCCAGGTGCAGGAAACCGGTGACTTCGAACTGGACGGCGTGACCTTCCCGGCGGCCGAGGTGATGCTCGAATTCATGGATCCCGCAGCCGATGACGATGACGACGGCGGCGGTGCGCTGTTCCCCACTGGCAAGCTGGCAGACAAGCTCGAAGTGCCGGGGATTGGCACGTTTGATGCCACGATGATCAACGCCGGCATCCCGACCATCTTCCTGAACGCCGCCGACATTGGCTACCAGGGTACCGAGTTGCAGGATGACATCAACGGCGATGCCAAAGCGCTTGCGATGTTTGAAACCATCCGTGCGCACGGTGCGCTGCGGATGGGACTGATTACCGAGTTGGCGCAGGCAGAGACCCGTCAACACACCCCGAAGGTCGCCTTTGTATCACCGCCCAAGGCATATACCGCTTCCAGTGGCAAGGAAATTGGCTCTGGCGACGTGGATCTGCTGGTGCGCGCATTGTCGATGGGCAAACTGCACCATGCGATGATGGGCACCGCTGCGGTCGCCATTGGTGTGGCCGGCTCAATTCCCGGCACGCTGGTCAATCTCGCCGCCGGTGGCGGCGAGCGTGAAGCAGTGCGCTTCGGCCATCCCTCGGGGACTTTGCGCGTGGGCGCGGAAGCGCGCATGGTTGAAGGCGAGTGGAAAGTGATCAAGGCAACCATGAGCCGCAGTGCCCGGATACTGATGGAAGGCTGGGTCAGAGTGCCGGGTTAACGCATGGCAACCGAAGCGCTATACCAGCAAGACGCCTATCTTCAGGAGACTCCGGCAGTCGTCACCGCGGTGAGTGAGGCCGGTATTGAACTCGACCGCTCAGTGTTCTATCCGCGCGGTGGCGGGCAGGCGGGTGACAGCGGCGTGCTTATGCGGGCCGATGGCAGCGAAATCATCATTGACAATACCATTCGCCAGAAGGGTGAGCCGCAGTCCATTCTTCATGTGCCTGCGGGGGATGCAGCATTGCCCGCTGTTGGCGAAGCCGTTAGCGTGAGGCTGGACTGGGAGCGCCGTTATCGGCACATGCGTATTCACACCTGTTTGCATGTGTTGTCGTGCGTGGTCGTCGCACCGGTCACCGGGGGTAATATTTCAGCCGAGAAAGGGCGGCTGGATTTTGATATTGAGATGAGTCAACTCGATGCGGCGCGGATTGAAGCCGGCGTGAATGAATTGATATCGAAAGCCGTCGACACTGAGACCGTCTGGATTACTGACGAGGAACTCGACGCCCAGCCCGAGCTGGTCAAGACCATGAGCGTGCAACCACCGCGTGGCGCCGGCCGCGTCCGGTTGCTGAAAATCGACGGAATCGACTTGCAACCGTGTGGCGGCACGCATGTGCGCAACACCCGCGAAATCGGGCCGGTCAAGGTCTTGAAGATCCGTAGCGAGGGTAAGCGCAACAAGCGGGTCGAAATAGGGTTAGTCTGATCATGCGCCGCGGCTGCGGAAGATGCCGGCGAAATAATCGGTCAGTGCGTCACGCGCCGACAGCGGCAACACATGTCCGACATACTGGTCAGGGCGCACGATGACAATGCAGCCTGCGGCCCGGTTGATCCCGCGCGTTTCGAAGATGTCCGGCTCGTCGTTTTTTCCAGCGCAATACACTTTTTCGTAATCGCACAATCCGTACCGGCCGACATGCGGGCGCAGCAGGCTGGGCATCGCAGTGAACTCCAATGCCTGAAAGCCCTGCTGGAATACCGCCCGGGTGTCGATTAACGCGTCCACGTCTTCACCGGAGGCGGTGTGACGCCGCCGGGGTGAGGCGTCATCCGATTCGAGCCAGTCGCACAAGGTGGCGATGGCACCGCCAGCTTCGCCGGCATCGTCCTCGGGTGCAAACAGGAACAATCGGAACCGGTTGTCCGCCTCGACACAGTGACCCAGGTGTATTGGTCTGGCATCAGCCAGGCGCACGACCGGCGCCGAGTGAAACCGCTTGCCGATGTCGAAGCCGGTCGCCAGTTGCTGATGGTTAGCGATGCCCGTCAAGGGACTGGCTTCGTATTGAATGGTCAGCCCGCAGGTGAAGGGCAGGTTGTTCACGAACTCACGCGCCACCCTGGGCAGTTCACCGTCCGTTGTCATGTCGCCATCGCGGCCGCCAACCACCCGCGCCCATTGATGATCGAATTCGACCAGCCCTTTGGCTGCGGCGCGGCGCTCGCCCGAATAGCTGTGCAACAACGTCGCCGTGGCGCGCCCGGTCAGGACTGAAATCAGTTTCCAGCCGAGGTTGAAGGTGTCGCCCATCGACACATTCATGCCCTGACCAGCCTTGGGACTGTGCGTGTGGCAGGCATCCCCGGCCAGCATTACCCGAGGCGTGCGGGTCGCAGCCTGCGCGACTGGCACGTCATCAAATTTGTCGGTCAGGCGATGGCCAATCTCGTAGATTGACCACCAGACGATTTCCTTCACATCGAGCGAGAACGGATTGAAAATGCGTTGCGCCCTGGCGATGATGTCATCAGCACTCATACCCCGGTCGGCAGCGCGCTCGTCCGCGCCCAGGTTGTCGAGTTCGACATACAGGCGTACCAGGTGTCCGCCTTCGCGCGGCAAAATCATCAGGATGCCGTCGTCCCGCGAGCGCACGAATGATTTCTTGCGCCAGTCAGGAAAGTCGGTGACGGCGAGCAGATCGATCACGCCCCAGGCCTGGTGGGCGGCGTCGCCGTGTAGTTTGCCGCCGATGGCGTTGCGCACATTGGAGCGAGCGCCGTCGCAGCCGATCACATAGTTGGCCCGGACGGTTTCCCGTTGACCGGCTTGTTCGGGCGCGGTGCGCTCCAGCGTGACGGTAACCGGGTATTCCCGCCGGTCTGGATCGATACTCAGATCGAGAACTTTCAGGCCATAGTCAGGTTCAAGCCGGGTAGGTGAATGGCGCATCACATCAAGAAACATGTCATGCACGCGCGCCTGGTTGATCAGCACATGCGGCATCTCGGAGCTGCCTTCCGGCACATCCTGCACCCGGGCCACCCGGTTGAGTTCGGGCGTGGTGGCAGGGCCGGGTGCCCAGAAAGTCGTCTCGTTAATCCATACCGATTCGCGCATCACCTTTTCGGCAAAACCGAACGCCTGAAACATTTCCATGGTGCGAACGCTGATCCCGTCGGCCTGGCCTTTCTCCATTGGCACGAGCTTGGGCTCGATCACTAGTGTGCGAATCTGCGGGACCCGAGCCAGTTGCGCGGCCAGGCACAGGCCGGCCGGACCGCTGCCAGCAATCAACACGTCAACAGTGGCGGGCAGCGGATCACCAGCGGCGCGGTAACCGGGGGCGGGTGCCTGCACATCAGGGTCGCCGGGTCTGAAGCCGTTGAGGTGATATTGCATGTTGTCTCCGTAACCCTGCAGGTCGGTCGATAATAGTAAGTATACTGATAATATGTTTGCCTACTACCTGAGTCAAGCAACCGGACATCGAGGGTACGGGCAGGTACGGGGTTTGGTTGCCTTGCCGGTCCGGATGGGCCGCAGGGAACTACCGAAGCCTTCGCCAGGTCGCAACCCGCCTGCCTATCATCCGGCCATTTGATCCAGCGCATCGTTCCGGGTCACTGGCGCTGTTATGGTCATTGGGCTGCGCAGCCTAGCTGATCCGGCCGCCGGCCTGAATTGACTTTGCCGACCGGGCTGCCGCCCGACGCGCCGGGAGAAACCCAATGAGTACTCATAATCGAGACGACCACGGCCATATTGAGGGGACAACTCTTTTTGATGGTGAGCAGGCGATGAAGGGATATGCGCTGAACAAGATGTGTTACTCGTTCAATCGTGCGCAGGCTCGCGAGCAATACCTGGCAGACCCGGAGGCGTATTACGAAAGCTTCGGGTTAAACGAGGCACAAAAGCAGGCGTGTCGCGACAAGAACGTGCTGGCCATGATTGCCGCGGGAGGCAACATTTACTACCTGGCGAAGTTTGCCGGCATTTTCAAGCTGGATGTTCAGGATATTGGCGCGCAGCAAACCGGCATGACGAAACAGGCGTTCAAGGAAAAACTGGTTAGGGCGGGAGACTAAACGATGGCAAGGATTATTGGCGGATTAAGCTCCTCGCACATTCCGGCGGTGGGCGCCGCAGTCCACAACAAGTTGTTTGACGATCCGTACTGGAAGCCGTTTTTTGACGGCTACCCACCGATTCAGCGCTGGCTCGCTGAACACAAGCCCGATGTGGCCATCAACATTTATAACGACCACGGCCTTGGCTTTTTCCTGGACAAGATGCCGACGTTTGCGATTGGCGCGGCGCATGAATACATTAACGAAGATGAGGGCTGGGGTATTCCGCAACTGGATCCGTTCCAGGGGGATGCGAAGATGTCATGGCACCTGATTGAATCGATGGTTGAAGCGCATTTTGACATTACGTCGTGTCAGGAACTGGCGGTCGATCACGGATTTGTCGTGCCGATGCAGTTGTTCTGGCCCGGCGCACCGCATCATCCGGATATGCCGCGCACGATTGCGATTAGTGCCAATACGGTGCAGCATCCGATTCCGACGCTGGCCCGCGCGCTGGCATTCGGCCGCGCGCTGCGCAATGCGATCCTTTCTTATCCTGAAGATATCAAGGTGGTCATTCTGGGTACCGGGGGGTTGTCGCATCAGCTTGACGGTGAGCGCGCCGGGTTCATCAACAAGGAATTCGATCAATACTGCATGAGCCGGATCGTCACTGACCCGGACGAGTTAACCAAAATCTCGCGACATGAGCTTGTTGAAAAAGCCGGCGCGCAGGGCACCGAATTCCTGATGTGGCTGATGATGCGCGGCGCTCTGGGTGACAAGGTCACGCCGCTGCATTCAAATTACCACATACCCATTTCCAACACGGGTGCTGGCACCATGTTGCTGGTACCGGCTGACTAAGCGGCGGATGCAGGGAAGTCCGGCGGTGCCGAATTGTCGTTGAGTCGTTGCCGATAAGTCCGCGGCCGCATGCCGGTAGCCCGGGCAAAGACGCGGCTGAAATAAGACGGGTCGGTATAGCCGATGTCGTAGGCAACACTGGAGACTGACAGGTTGGAAAACGCGAGCAGCCGGCAGGCCTCGCGAATCACCCGCTCTTCAATCGCTGCCGATGCCGGCCTGCCGGTGGCCTCGCGCATCACCCGGGACAAATGGGTGCTGGTGACGGCCAGCATTCTGGCGTAGTCGCTAACGGTCAGGTGTTGCTGAAAGTGCGCTTCGAGCAGGGCTTCGAACTGTCGCTGCAGACGGCTGGCCGGTTGCAATCTCTCTGGCGCCTTCTTGACCAGAACCCGAGCCACCAGGCCGGCAAGCAGGGCGGACAGGCTTCGTAACACCTGGGCGCGCGCGAAGTGTCGGGTCGGGTACTCGGCAAAGATTGCTTTGACCGCGTGCGTGATGGTCTCGTCCGCGCAGGTTACGCCGGGCTGTTGGAGCAGCGAGCGCAGACCTTCGCTGTCGTGCAGTGTTTCATGCAGCGCTTCATCGCGAAGCGTAACCACCCAGCCCTGGCTGCCTCGCCTGAAGCGAAACGCATGCACCACGCCAACGGGCAAATTAACCAGATCGCCGGACTTCAGGTCGAACTCGTGAGATTCGATTTGTGCTTTGCCGCTGCCAGATTCCATCAGCAGGAACTGATGGAGACGGGCGTGGCGATGCGGCGAAAACTCCCAATCGTTCAGCACCGATCGGGCTTCTATGGTCTCGCAATGGACCACATCAGGTAACTCGTTGTGTTCGCCAAAAAGGTTGTAGCTTTCAATACCTGGCATGTTCGAAAAGTACCAGAACTTGATGGTTGCGTCCATTCCTACCAAGGCTCGCACTCGCTAAGCTGACTGCAGACTCATGGAGGAGCGCAAGATGAAAACACAGGTAGCCATTATTGGCGGCGGGCCGTCCGGCCTGATGCTGAGCCAGTTGCTGGATATCAACGGTATCGACAATATCGTGCTGGAAAAGCATAGCCGCGAATACGTGCTCGGCCGAATCCGTGCCGGCGTACTTGAGCACGGTTTTGCGCAGTTGATGCGCGAGGCGCAGTGTGGTGAGCGTATGGATGCCGAGGGTGAGATTCACGAAGGCTTTTATATCGCCGCGGGCGAGCAACAGCGCCGGGTTGATCTGGCCGGCCATACCGGGGGAAGCTCGGTAATTGTCTATGGCCAGACCGAACTGACCCGCGACCTGTACGAGGCGCGCGAAAAGATGAACGGCAAGGTGATTCATAACGTTGAAGATGTCGCGCTTCATAACCTTGAAGGGCCAGCTTCGTATGTGACTTTTCGGGACGGTGACGGCGATAACCGTATTGACTGCGATTACATCATTGGTGCGGATGGTTTCCATGGGCCCAGTCGTCAGGCCATCCCGAAAAGCGTGCTGCGCGAGTATGAAAAAGTCTATCCGTTCGGTTGGCTGGGCGTGCTTAGCGAAACCCGGCCCGCTTCCCCCGAGCTGGTCTACTCTAATAGTGAACGCGGTTTTGCACTGTGTTCGCTGCGTAGCCAGACCCTGAGCCGGTATTACATTCAGGTGCCGCTGACCGATTCCGTTGATGACTGGTCGGACGATCAGTTCTGGGCAGAACTGAAAAAGCGATTGCCTGCGGAGGTAGTCGCCAATCTGGAAACCGGCCCGTCGATTGAGAAATCAATCGCACCGCTGCGCTCGTTTGTTGCCGAGCCAATGCGATTCGGCAAGCTGTTTCTGGCCGGCGACGCGGCACATATCGTGCCACCTACTGGCGCTCGCGGGCTGAACTCGGCTGCCAGCGATATCTACTACCTGTATCACGCCATGCTCGATCACTACAAGAACGGTGATGACACCGGGCTTCAAAACTACAGCGCCAAGGCCTTGGCGCGCGTCTGGAAGGCGCAGCGCTTCAGTTGGTGGATGACTACGCTATTGCACCGGTTCCCGGACAGTCTTGACTATGACCGCAAGCTTCAGGAAACAGACCTCGATTATTTGTTTTCATCCGAGTCGGCGATGCGCTCACTGGCCGAAAACTACGTGGGCCTGCCGTACTAGGCGTTGTGGGTTTCTTTGGCGCACTGCCGGGCAACCCGGGAAAGCAGACTGGTCAGGCTGCCTGACCAGGCGGGTATTGGCATGTGGCTGCAGATCAGGTAACGTCTGTTGGCAAGGAGACAGCCATGCCAATCATCGTTGATGTTGCTCGGGCCAGCCGTGGCCGTGAAGTGCTTGCCGTGCCGGGATACACCCGTACCTCTGGCGACGAAGACAATTATTTCATCACCATGTATATGGGGGCGCCACCCGACTCAGCGCGTGATACCTTGCAATACCGTAACGACGATAAGTCACTGCCGCAGGCTTACCTGGTCGAGCAACCGCCGAAGGCGACGATTCCGGCCCACTATCACGACACGGATCAATACCAGGTCTTCATCAACGGAAACGCGGTCTTTGGCAAGAAACCGATTGGCCCGTTAACCGTACATTTTGCCGGCGGTCACACACCTTACGGGCCAATCCTGACACAGGATGAGGCGACCCACTTTTTTACGCTGCGCGCCCACTGGGATGGCGGCGGTAAACCGATGCCGGAGAACAGGCCGAATCTGCAAGCCGTTCGGCGAGTCTATCGCCTCGCCAGAGACATTGAACTTGAGTCGTGCGTAACAGCCTGTGCTGAGGTGATCCCGGCTGAACCGGACGGTCTGGGGACCTCGGTTTTCAGTCTGCGGCCGCACGAACAGGCCACGCTGGATCTGCCAGTGGCCGGTGGTGGCCAGTACGGGTTGGTTCTCCAGGGGATGGTTGAGCATCAGGGTGCGATGTTGGCGGCACATTCCTGCGTCTACCGTTATCCGGACGAAGACGCGATTTCAGTGACAGCGGGTGCCGAGGGCGCCACCATGCTGCTATTGCAGTTTCCCCGGCTTGAGCCGCTGGATCCGCAGAGCGATCGGCGAAGAGGTATAGCCGTTCGCTAGCTTGCCGGCCATCCGGATAGCAACATAAATTGACCGATCAACAGCCTGGGCTTGCCTGGAACGTGCCGGTATTGCTCTCAGCCGACATCAATGCGGTAACCCGCTCGCGGGAAATGGACGCAAATGGTGCCGACGTCTTCGGCAGTACGGTCGATAGCCACGCTCTCAGCATTGGCAAAACGAATCTTGCCGGAGACGGGTTGTTCCCCGCCATTGACGTCAGGCATGATTGTGACCGGAAGGCCGACCTTGAGGCCTTGCGGTTCATTGGCAGCTACTCCGGATTCTGCAGTCGACTCCAGTCCTTTGGCGCGTGTGATGGCCTCTTCGGGGCTCATCTCGCTTGAGCTGCCATGGCCAATGGCGCGGACGTTTTCTTCCCAGCGCAACAGATTGGAAAATTCAGACAGGAACGATGGTCCGTCGCTCCACCGACCGCGCAGGAACCAGACTACATGGTAAAACTGGGCGTCGATTGAGGCCGGTGCCTCACCCAGCAGAAACGAGCGCCCGTCAGCCAATTGCGCGTCAAGCCACGACAACGGCGCGCGCATCTGCGCAACGAGGTGTGGAAGCTGGGCGTTGGCCTTCTTTAATCCATCAGCCCAGTCTTCGCCCATATAGAGCCGTCCCCGGTCGGCGGCAAAATCCTTGTCCAGACTGTCGCCTGCTGAGCCAAGAATATGTCTTACTGTTTGATCGAACAAAGCGCCATCAGTCCAGCGGCTGAGGCACCACATCAAACCATGCTCGGCGGTGGGCATGAGGGTTGGTGTCGGATAGCGCCGTTCAAGCTCGCGAATGATGCATTGGCTGTCGCAATAGATGTCTGCGCCGATCTGCATGACCGGTGTTCGTCGATAACCGCCGGTGAGTGCCGTCAGCATGGGTTTGGGTGGCAGGCGGGGTATTTCGACACTGCGCCATGCGAGGTTTTTGATGCCAAAAGCGACTCTTACTTTTTCAGCGACAGGCGATTGCGGATAGGCATGAAAAATAACCTCGGTACTTGCATTAGACACTTTTTGATCCTTGTCGTAGCCACTTATCAGGGGCTGAGTTTATACCAACGTGGTGGCCTTTTACGGGGCGCTCCCAGAGTAAGGAGTCGGCCGTGCGGAGCGTCCGCGCGCTGAATTCGGCGACATTGGGTTCAGATGCTATCTTTCCCGCGTGAGACACCAGAGCCTGTTCGATCAATCGCCCCCGTTTATTTGCCCCTCGTGTGGCGCAGATGCCGCCGGGGCGTATTGCAATCGGTGCGGCGATCCGCTCGGCATTGAAGCGTCGCGGCTGCCAGAGCTGGCAGTCAGACATCTGCTTCGAAACCGCTACGAAGTTGTTCCCCGGGCCGAGCATCGCCAGGTAGTGCCATTGAGTCTGGTGGATTCCGTCTCGGTTGTTCGGAACATCCGCCCGGTTTTTTCGACGACAAGAGTTCTATACGCAGTCGTGCACAAGGCGGGGTCGGAACCGGCTTCGGACCGCATCCGTGAGGCGGCGAAAGAGCAGATCGATACCCTGGCTGGCAATCTGCCGGTTAAGGAGAGACCGATTGATGTCATGATTGAACATATACATTTTGATGAATCTTCGGTTGAAAAATCGTCTGCCAAAAGTCTGTTACGGCGCTGGAAGTTCAAGACGCTTGGCTGGTTTACCGTGCGGGACATTCGTGTCCGGCTCAAGTCAACAAGCCGCTTGCCGGCTTTTGAGGCAGGAAAGAGCATTGCGGATGCGTTGAATCAATACTCGCAAACCCAAACAGACCCTGCTGGTGATACCAGGCGTTTCGCGTTAGCGCCGCTATTTTCCGGCCTGGAAAACTTCTCTCGCGCGATGCTATTTGCCTTTCAGCCTCAGATGCTTGCCGGTCTTGTTAGAGACGGGCAGGTAAGACTGAGAGATATCGTCATCATTATCAGCGCCTCTTCGCTGATCGCAGCGCTGCTCGGCAAAGTGTCCGGCTACTCAATTTACCCGGTGTTTGGGATCCCGATCATCGATCAGCTGGTTTTGCTCGCGGCAGTCTTCACAGGTGCAGCCTTAATTACCGCTCCGATTCATCTGTGGCAGCGCCGCAAGCGCCGGAACGAGCCATCCAGGTTGATCGGGATCTCAGTACCTATCCGCTATTTTGGCGTCTCTTTTGCGGTGCTCTATCCGGTTGCCATCGCGGTTGGGGCTTTTTTGTTCTGGGTGGACTTCGAAGCGTTGACCGGGTTGAGAGTCCCGAAAACCGGCGCGCTCATTTTCCTGCTATCTGGTTTTGGCCTGGCTGAGTTGTATGGGGAGAAGGCGTGGAAAATGACCATCGCGTTGATTGTCGTTTTCAATCTCTTATTTTGGAGCGTTTTGCTTGCGTTGAGCTAGCCGTCACCGCCTGGGCCGATCAAAAGATTCCGCCGCACAGATAAAGCGCTGTTTTCAGGGCGGCGTAGGATAGATATCCTCACCAGACTGTCCCTTGAACCTTAGGGGCTACCGCTATCAGCTTTCACAAGGATTCAGACCATGAATATGCCGGAAACCGGATTCGTCGCAATCGTCAAACGCGACTGTCCAACCTGCGAGCTGACCGAACCGGTGTTGGCAGCACTGGCGGCGGCAGGCACGCTGACGGTTTATACCCAGGATGACCCCTCGTTTCCGGCGAGCGTGCCGCATGAGTACGATGAGTCACTGGATGTTTCCCACCAGCTAAAAGTTGAAGTCGTGCCAACTTTGTTGCGCCGTGAGGGGGGCCGCGAGACCGGCCGTACCTATGGCTGGGATAAAGCTGAGTGGCGCAGACTTACCGGCCTGGCCACGCTAGGCGAAGGCTTACCCGAATTGCGTCCTGGCTGTGGAGCCAAGAATATTGAGCCGGGCACGATAGAAGCACTGCTCGTGCGCCACGGCGAAACCGGCCTGCAAAGCCGCCGGGTCGAGCTTGGCGCAGCGGAAGATGAGATCGAGGCGTTGTTCGATCGAGGTTGGTCTGACGGCTTGCCGGTTGTGCCGCCCACCGAGGCGCGCGTGTTGCGCATGCTTGGCGGCACGACCCGCGATCCACAGGAAGTCATCGGCAAAGTGCCCAGTGACCTGGTGGACTGCACGGTTGAGAAAATTGCTATCAATGCGGTCATGGCTGGCTGCAAGCCGGAGTACCTGCCGGTGGTGATAGCGGCGGTAGAAGCGGTGCTGGCCCCGCCGTTTGCCTTACACGGTGTGCTGGCGACAACCATGTATGTTGGTCCGGTGCTGGTCGTTAACGGGCCGATTCGCCGCTCAATCGGCATGAATGCAAAAGGCAATGCGCTGGGCCAGGGCAACCGGGCGAACAATACGATTGGCCGTGCGGTGCAGTTAGTGATTCGTAATGTTGGGGGCGGTCGGCCGCAAGAGGTGGATCGGGCCACGCTCGGCAATCCCGGCAAACTCACTTATTGCTTTGCAGAGGACGAAGAAGCGTCGAGCTGGGAGTCGCTTGCTGCTGAGCGGGGGCTGCCCGCGGGCGCCAGTGGTGTCACGGTTTTTGCCGGCTTTGGACTGCAAGGCATTGTTGATCAGAAGTCCCGTGACCCGGAAAGCCTGGCCCAGTCGTTTGCCGAGTGTCTGAAAGCGGCGCAGCATCCCAAGCTCTACGCCGGTGCGGATGCGCTTGTGGTGGTCGCGCCGGAACACGAGCGAACTTTTCGCGAGGCCGGCTGGAGCAAGTCCCGGCTCTATGAAGAGCTCTATACTCGTACCCAGCGACCGGCCGACGAGATCATGCCCGGGGCAGGGGGTATCGCCGAGGGAACCAGTGCTTTTGCTTCCGGTACGATGGCTCGTAAGTTTCGCGACGGCGGGCTGATGATTGTGCGGGCCGGCGGCGGTGCCGGCATGTTCAGTGGCATTATCGGCGGATGGCTTGCCAGCGGCGAGCGCGGCTCGTCACCTGTAACCAAGGAGATCAAATCATGACTATTATTCTGGACCCAACAGCAGAGCGTTCGGTGGCGTCCCGCCCGCGCCTGGCCCGCCCGGACAAACTCGACGGCATGCGGATTGGTTTGCTCGATATTGCCAAAACCAAAGGCGACATTTTCCTGGATCGCGTTGAGCACCAACTGACTGAACGCGGTTTCGAGGTCAGGCGCTACGCCAAGCCAACCAACACTCGCCCGGCACCAACTGCGCTGGCACAGCAGATTGCCACCGAAGTTGACCTCGTTATTGAAGCATTGAGCGACTGAGGTTCTTGTACGTCGTGCTGTACGCATGACATTGCAGAGCTTGAAAGTCGCGGTATTCCGACGGTTGGTATTGCTACCACTGAGTTCATCGAGGCGGCTGAGGCCCAGGCCAGGTCATTAGGCACTGATCCTGCCTACGTCTTTGTGCCGCACCCGATACAAGACCGAACCAATGACGAACTTGGCGCGCTGGCAGATGCTTACCTGGATGAGATGTTGGCAGAGCTGGTCGATGGACCTTAGTTTGTCTAGTGACAGGTATGAATAGTCGCTGAAGTCCACAGAGAGAGGAGGTCGCGTGCCAGTAGTTTCCGCAAGTTTTGATCTGCAGTCGGTTCAATGGCGGCGGGTGACTGACGCGACCAATGTAGACTTCGAATACAGCCTGTTGGGGTATGACCTTGATAGCGGCCGGCTGGATATGTTGCTGCGTTATGCCAACGGAGGGCACTGTCGGCCCCACCGCCATGTGGCCTCAACCGTAACACTCGTTCTGGAGGGTGAGCAGTTCTTAAGTGAAAGGCGGCCCGACGGTACGACGAAACAGATTCATCGCAAGAGAGGTGACTACGCGCTGAGTCCGGCTGACGCCTTACCTCACGACGAATGGGGCGGCGATGCCGGCGGCACCGTCATGCTCTCGATGACAGCGCCAGATGGGGTGTTGTTTGAGTATTTTGATGATGATATGAACAACGGCTGGACGGTTTCGATCCAGGAGTATGTTGATAGCTGGAATCGCGGGATAATTCATGGCGCCGCGCCGCCGGAGTGAGATTCTAATGTGCCGAAATATTCGTACCCTCTACAACTTTGAGCCACCAGCGACGGCTGATGAAGTTCAAGCCGCCGCACTTCAGTTTGTGCGCAAAGTGAGTGGTTTCAACAAACCCTCTCAGGCGAATGAAGCCGCATTTCTGACCGCCGTTGAAGAAGTGTCCGCCTCGGTCCAGCGCCTGATGGACTCACTGCTTACCACGGCTCCCGCCAGGGACAGAGAGGCAGAAGCGTTGAAGGCAAAGGCGCGTTCGGCCAAGCGATTCGCCGCTTGAGTCATTATTGAGGGATGACTTGCTCACCCCCGGGCATTACTGGCAGCGTTCCGGCATCGCGTTTTGCTTCCCATTCCGTTTGTAAAGCGGCGTCTGTTTTGTAGTGCGGCACCTTGTTGATCATTTTGCGCAGGCGGGTCAACGTCGGGTTGCGCCCATGTACCTCGTCTCGCCAGTAGCGGCGGGTGAGGGCCAGGTTGTGTTCGGTATCCATTTCAAAATGGTCGCGTGCCTGCTGGCCACCAAAAACGTAAAGTTTGCCGCGGTAGATGCGCCAGGTGTTTGGGCCGCCGCCACCACCACCCGGTATCGCGTAGTTGATGCCATTAGAGCAATATCCGCCATATTGCACGGCGTATTTTGACGGGTTCTCTGTAAACATGGACTTGTGTTGTTCGCTCGCGAAGCGATAGGTGACGCCGTCGTGCTCGGCTTTAATAGACGGATTGCCGGCGACCGCAGCATCTTCCGTGAAATAGGCGACCGGGTCGTAGCCCTGAATCATCAGCGCCTTGTCGTCGCCGTCAGACATGGTGCGATAAGGCGGGCCGCTGCCATCTACCGTCTGAGTAGTCGGGGTTGATTCGCAAGCCGCCAGGCCAAGTAAAATGAGTACAGTGAGCGCCTGCTTTAAGCGGGTAAAGACTGGCATGGTGGGTTTCCTTTGGTCTTCATGTTGTCGGCATGATCGAAAAGCCTCATTGTACTGCTGTGACCTTGTCTGGTATTGACTATTCTGCGGGCATGGCAACTAGCCGGCAAGCTTTCTGGCTGAGGTAACCCAGTGAACTTTTGTAGTACTCGTTGGCAGCGCTATCAAAACTGAAGATCGTTGCCTTTGATGACGAGGCTTTCACCCGCAAGAGTGGGATGGATGCTACGGGAGCAGTGGTTGGCGGGCCTTCGGATCTACCGCGCGCCGTAAAACACATCGAATCGGTGATCTATTCGTACAACGGTGAAATTCATCGCCCCAATCTGCTTGAATTAAGCTGGGGAGCGGCCAAGTTTCGAGGCAGGCTTACGCGCTGGAATATTTCTAATCTGCCGTTTCGCCCGGATGGCAAGCCATTGCGCGCAAAACTCTCGCTTGATTTCGTTTCAGTCGCGTAGCGGTTCGCGATGTTGCGCGTTGCTATTCGGTTGGGTAGGACTTAGCCTTTTGCGCCGGTTGCCGAAGGGCAATACAGAATCAATGTCAGCCCACTGGTAACAATGCATGCCATTCCCAATGCGGCCGGAATTTCCGGAACCTGGCTATAAAAGAAATAGCCGATTCCAATCGCGACAACAAGGCTTAAGTAACCCAGCGGCGCGATCGTGACCGTAGGCGCACGTCGATACGCCATAACCGTCCACTGTTGTCCCACTGCGCCAAGTAGGCCAATGACCACCATGAGTGCGAGATCGGCTGTCCGCTCAATCGGTACCCAGAAGTGCGGCAACAGCACTGAAAAACAAATCAGGGTCGACAAGGCCGTCAGAAAAGTGGTGGTCAGCGCGGAGTCGGTTCTGGCAATGCGTCGGGTAACCACGAGATAGCCACTCAGGGTCAATGAACCGGCCAACGGCCAGAGCACGGCCCATCTGAAGACAGCCGAGTCTGGTTGCATGATTAGCGCGGTGCCAATCAGGCTCACCACGACAGCCGCCCATTGGGCTGGTGTTACCGGTTCGCGCAACCACAGACGGGCCAGCCCGACCGCCCAGAGCGGCGCCAGAAAAATTATCGCCGTACAGTCGGCAAGCGGCAGAAGGCTTAGTCCCTGATAGTAAAAAACGGTTGTTGTAATGGTCAGAACTGCCCGGAGTAACTGCCATCCAGGCAACTGAGTGGCAAACAGGCTGGATGCTCGCCAGCGGCCGGCCGTGCCAACGACTAGTGTCGTCACCAAAAAACGCATCCAGCCAATAACAACGATCGGGTACAACAGCGTGAGTGACTTGGCGAAAGCGTCTCCCAGCGGCAGGCAGAATGCTGCCCCGATCGCCAGCAGGATGCCGTGGGTGCGTTGATTCTGCAAATAATCTCTTTGCATGGCCGGTGTCATTACAGGATTCCGGACAGCGGAGGCGGGAAATGCTTCAGGCGGTCTTGCGTCATGGCAACTCGTGGGGCGGAGGCAAAGAAAAGTGTCACTCCTGAAATCGCTTCGATGAGGAGCATTGTTGAAGATCAGAAGAGAAGGCGCGACAGTGTCGCATCGAACTCTCGTCAATGGCAATTCAATGCTTGAACGAGTTCGTTCGGTTGCTAAGAAGTGATGAGGTTTCTACCTAATTTAGATTAGAAACGGGTCGGGTGATGCCGGTGAGGCTGTGTCTATAAAGTAAACACCCACCAGGCAATGACGCTCGCGATGATCGCGACCAATATCGCGAGCCAGGTCGGGCTGAAGCGCAGGTCTGCGGTGTCTGGCGTTTTGTCAGCATTGCCATTGGTCGAACCGACCACCATCGGCCAGATCAGATTGCGCTTCTTTGCCAGGCCGTAATAAGCGATGGCGGCCAGATGCAGGCCGATTAAAAAGAACAGGATTTTGCTGTTCCAGTCATGAATCTGATTGGCCCAGCTTACCTGCGAGGCGCTCAGATACTGAACTAACGGCCCGGTCGTGAATATTTCGTCGTCAGAGGCCAGTCCGGTCAGTACCTGCACGATCAGACAGACCAGCATTGCCACCACGGATAGCGCGCCGAGCGGGTTGTGCCCGTGGTCAGTCGGTTCCTGGCCTTTGAGCGTGGCGATGACAGCAGACGGGCCTTTGATAAACCGGTGAAACTGCGCGGTGGACGAGCCGACGACGCCCCAGACGATCCTGAAAATCAGCAAGCCCAGTACGATCTGGCCGCTGCGGAGATGCAGGTCAATATCGTCGAGTATTTCTACCGCAACAATAGAGACAATCACGGCTACCGCCAGCGACCAGTGAAACAGCCGCAAAGGCAGGTCCCAGACTGCAACCCGTGAGTGATCTGTTGGCAGTTCGCGACTCATTCCAGCATGCTTACTTCTTCTGACGGAAATCGTCATGGCATCCTTTGCATGACTTGCCCACGCCGCCAACCGCCGGTTTTAGTGCGTCCAGTCCATCGCCGGCTACCGCAGCAAGTTTTTCAGAGGCCTCCAGCCAGGCTTTGTGTTTGTTGCTGATTTCCGGGTAGGTTGACCAGGCTTCGGGTTTGGCGACTGTTTCCTGGGTTAGTTCCTTGTTGGTGAGGTCTGAGCCCTCGGGCCAGAGTGTCGAATGATTCATCTGTGCGGCCCGTAGGACATTGGCCGCAGCCTCGCTCGCGAGTGTGGCGTCATAGTCCTGCTTGCCTTTGGCCATCGCGGCGAGCATCCCCAGATTGAAGCCGGCGACCTGCATCAGGCCCTGGCGCGCCTTGATTGCTTTAGTGAACGGTCCGTCTGCGGCGACGGAGACCGAAGCGCCTACCGTCACAGTGACTATGGCGGCGGCGAGAGCGAGAGACTTGATCATTTGATTCTCCAACAAGCGTTAGGGTTGAAAGTGGGTTCATCATAGGCTGCGCAAAGAACCCCGTTTTGACAAGTCGCTGAGTGTTACCAGTCCTTACCAAGATTGGCTTTGCTCAAAAATTGGCAGGCGGCTTGCTATTTATATTTGCCGATTTATCGAAGAGGTGCATCCAAAAGTTCGGTCTAGTCGTAGTAGTCAGGGCAACTTGCTGAGTGGAGCCGCCGGTTCCGCTTGAACACTGACTATTCCATTGGGGGATATAAAGATGGGTATACGACTCTTGGGCGCAATCGGGGTTTGTTCTCTAACGCTTGTCGCGGCGTGCTCGCCGGGGCTTGTTGACCGGACCGCATCAGACAAGGGCGCCAAATCGATGACGCTTGTCAGCAGTAAGATGGCCGATGGTGAGATTGCCGTGCCGGCTGGTTATCGTCAATGGCCTAAGTATCTGATTGGTATAGATAAAGCGGCGGCTAAGCAGATCCGGGATATCTACATCAGCCCGAAGGGACATCAGACCAGCAAAGGCGAGTCGTTCCCTGACGGTACAGTTTCGGTGATGGAGATCTGGACGGCCAAGACCGCTGCCGATGGGGTGTTGATGCGTTCGGCTGACGGTAAACTGGTCAAGGATGCGCTTTCCAAGGTGTTCGTGATGGCCAAGAGCCCGGGAGCGGGCGAGTTGGTCAATGCAACGCTGCGAACCGGGGACTGGGTCTATGCGGGCTACGAAGCCGATGGCGTCACGCCGGGCGGCCCGCCGACCGCGGCCTGTCGTAGTTGCCATCTGAAGCAGCCGGACACGGACTGGGTGTTCCGCTATGACGAGTATTTCGCCAAGCGCGGCAGTTAAGTCTCTGATGATGGATCAAACCGTTATTCGGTGCTGGTAGCGTGGTATCTTAGGTTTACCGGCAAATTGCAAAGCCTTGAAGATGAGCCCGACACCCTTCGACTACGAAAACGCATTGTTGCAATGTTCACAAGGCAATCGCGACGCCTTGCGCCAGATTTATGAGCGCGAAGCCAGTTGGTTTCTGGGTGTTTCCAATCGTATTGTCAAGGACAGGCAGGTCGCCGAAGACGTGGTTCAGGAAGCTTTTGTCAGTATCTGGACCAAAGCCGCCACCTTTGATGCAAAACTCGGTTCAGCCCGAGGGTGGATGTACACCATTGTGCGGCACCGGGCTTTGCAAGAAGTCCGGAAATCAGGCCATGCCCGGTTTATTGATGTCGATAATCTCGATGTTCTGCTTGAGAAGGGCGCGGGAACCGCCAGCGAGACTGATTTCCCTGATCGTCAGCTTCTTGAGCAATGCCTGGACGGCCTCGAACCGGGCAAACGCGAGTGTATCGAGGCGGCGTTCGTTGAGGGTTACACCCATGCCGAACTGGCTCAAATTACGGGCAAGCCGCTGGGCACGATCAAGTCATGGATACGGCGTGCGCTGACCGCGCTAAGAGAGTGCCTGCAATGAGTCTGCCAGAAGACCCGGACCGTAACGCGGTCGCCGCCGAATATGTGCTGGGCCTGCTTACCGAAGCGGAGCGCCAACAGGTAGAGTTCGCCCTGGAGACAGATCCAGTCCTGGCCCGGCATGTTGGATTCTGGCAAGACAAACTGCTCGTTCTGGTATCGGTGGTGACGCCTCTCGATCCGTCATCAACGCTGTGGCCGCGAATCAGTGCGGCGCTTCCACCTGAGTCGGCGCCAGCCAACGGGCGCGCACCTGATCCGTCCGGACCGGGCTGGTGGGCGGGGTTTTGGGGGCGGCTCGCCGTGTGGCGCGCAATTAGCGCCGTAGCGGTGGCAGTGGCTATTGCCAGTAGCGCGACGCTGGCGCTGCGCGAGCCCGAGATTCGCGTGTATTACGCGGTGTTGAATTCGCCGGATGATCAACCGGGTTGGCTCGTTCAGGCAAGATCAAACGGCTCGTTTCGAATGATCCCACTGGACACGGCTTCCACGGTGCCTGAAGGCAAATCATGGGAACTCTGGACCAAAGCTGACGGCGCGGCCGGCCCGACCTCGCTGGGTAGCGTAACCGCCGGTCAGCCTATCGAATTCTCCTCTGATCGCTTGCCGGCGCTGGGCACCAACCAGCTCTTTGAAATTACCGTGGAGCCACCGGAAGGCTCGCCGATCGGCAAGCCTACCGGGCCGGTTATCTTCATTGGTAAAACAAAAGGCATCTAATGACCGGCAGATTACGCCAAAGGCAGGTTCCGGTTACGGCGTTTTGACATTCATCACCACATCAATGAATGTTGCGTCTTTCCAGGGGGTTTTTATCCCGGTTAAGGTCCCGTCGCCGGTCGCACCCGAATAAGCGCCGGTGCCGCCAATGATGTTGTAGATGCCCTTATGGCCTTTGGGGCCCAGGCCGCCGTCAAAGCTCAAGAACAATGCGTCGCCCCTGATGTCGGTGTAGACGCTGTAGCCCTTGTAGTTCACGCCGTTCTTGCCGGCGTTGACGATGTAGACGAACTCTTTCTCAAAAGTATCTCCGTCGGCTGTTGTACAGGCGCCGGCGGCGCGAATCGCCTGCAATGCCATGTCGTTAAACGCGGTGGTTGTCTCGGTCATGTCAACCGTATGAAAGACCAGTTTGCATTGAATGGTCTGCATGCCTGCGAGCGCCGAACCTGAAATCAGTAGCGCTGCCGCCGCTGCCATCATGCTGATGGGTAAAGTCATCGATTTCTCCTGGATGGGATTTGAAATGTTGTTTCTTCCTGGACCCCGCTGCGCGTCATGTCGCTGCAATAGGCGCAGTGGCATTCGACTACAGGAGCAGGCTATTGAGGCGCGTGTTGGTTGTCATACTCATGAGACGGGATGCGCGCCCGTGTTTTATATAATCTGGGTCTATGCGAATTTTTGTCGGGTCTTAATGCAATCAGTCTCTATTCTGGTGGACGTCCAGAACGTCTACTACACCACCAAACAAGGCTTCGGTCGGCACTTTGACTACAAGCGATTCTGGGCCCGGGCGAGCAAAGACCGAAAAATCGTCAAAGCGGTCGCGTACGCGATTGATCGGGGCGATCCAAAGCAACGGCAGTTTCAGAATATCCTCAAGTCAATCGGCTTTGAGGTGAAGTTAAAACCGTTTATCCAGCGATCAGACGGCTCGGCAAAAGGGGATTGGGATGTCGGCATTGCGATGGATGCTATAGAGTTTGCCGAGCAAAGCGATACGATCGTCCTGGTGTCTGGCGATGGTGATTTTGATCTGCTCGCCCACAGAATTCAAACCCGGTACAAGGCTGCGGTAGAGGTCTATGGTGTGGCGGCTCTGACCGCAGAATCTCTGATCCAGGCGGCAAGTCTGTTTGTGCCGATAGAGTCGGATTTGCTGATCGCCTGATGAGCTTGCCGAATCGGCAAGGCCGTTTTGTCGTTTACGGTTATATCAGTCAGCCTGAAATCCGGGCAGTCAGCAACCCCCGTAGAACCAATCTATCTGGAGCATGTTATGACCGATGCCGCGTTTAGCCGTCACTACCCTCTCTTTTCCGAAGAATCGTCAGAGCAAGTCGTTATTGAGCGGATGAGCGATGCGCCCGACAAGCGCATGAAAGAGGTGATGAGCAGTCTGGTCAAACACCTGCATGCGGCGGTGAAAGAGACCGAACCCACAATGGATGAGTGGATGAGGGCCATTCAGTTCCTGACCGATGTTGGCCACAAGACAGATGACTGGCGTCAGGAGTTCATTTTGCTGTCGGACACGCTGGGCGTCTCGATGCTGGTTGATGCGATCAACCACCGCAAATCTGACGGTGCTACCGAAAACACAGTTCTTGGACCGTTTCATCTCGCCGATGCGCCACGCTATGAAATGGGCGCGAATCTCAGTCTGGACGGCAAAGGCGAACCCATGTTTGTTCACGGCCGGGTGCTCGATAGCGCCGGCAAGCCGGTCGCCAACGCCAAACTCGATATCTGGCAGGCGAATCCAGAGGGGTATTATGATGTGCAGCAAAAAGGCATTCAACCCGATATGAATTTGCGCGGAGTCCTGATGACCGGTGCCGATGGTGTCTTTTATTTCAGAACGGTTCGCCCGCGTTACTACCCGATCCCCGATGACGGTCCGGTCGGTCAGCTGTTGCGGGCGTGCGGCCGTCATCCGATGCGCCCGGCGCATATTCATTTCATCGTTTCGGCCGACAGTTACGAGACTGTTACCACCCACTTGTTTGACTCGAGCTGTGAATGGCTGAACTCCGACGCCGTATTCGGAGTGAAAGAGAGTCTGATTGCTCAGGTCAGGGAGGTTGACGACGCGGAACTCGGTCGAATCCGCGAGCTGCCAGCATCCCACTGTGAAATTCAATGGGATTTCGTGCTAACCAGCCGAGGGACCGCTTGATGCACAATGTCTGCCTGACCTTTGATAACGGACCAGACCTTGACGTCACCCCGCGTGTCCTTGATACGCTGGCGAAACATCAAATCAAAGCCTCGTTCTTTGTGCTCGGTAAACACCTGGAGAATTCGTCGTGCCGCGCGTTGTGTGAGCGGGCTGTTGGCGAAGGGCACTGGATTGGAAATCATACGTATACACATGAGACGCCGCTGGGCCGCCAGAAAGGGGCTGATGTCGCGGAGCGCGAGATCGCCCGGACGGAACGGCTGATCGGTTCGCTGGCTCATCCTGACAAATTCTTCAGGCCGTTTGGCGGGGGCGGCGCGATTGGTCAGCACCTGCTCAGTAGCGATGTCCTCCAACACTTACAGGCGGAGCAATATACCTGCGTGCTCTGGAATGTCATTCCCCGCGACTGGGAGGACGGCGAGACGTGGCCGGAGCGGGCAATGGCGTTGATGCTCGATCAGGCCGAGTCACTGGTGGTGTTGCACGACATCGCCGGATTGCAGATTTCTCAGCTTGAGCGGTTTATTGGTCTGGTGCGGGATGGGGGCGGGCGCTTCGAGCAGCAATTTCCTCGCGAATGCGTACCGTTTCGTACAGGCCGGGCAATGAGATCAATGGATGAATACCTGGCGCGGTGAGTCTGTGCGGTGGAGAGCAAGTCTGGATTTTTGACCCGATCTCTGCCGCCGTGGGCGTGATCCCCTTTGAAGACATTCCCTTTGCACCAGGCGCCAACGGTGGCGATATTTCCCGTCAATGCAGCGACAAGAGTAAGCGCCGGCCAGATACCACTCTTGTCAGTTAGCAGACGATGTGCTGTTGGTAGCGATGTTGATGTTCCAGGGTAGCAATTCATCGATCTTGTTGACGGGATGGTCAGCAATCCGAGTGAGCACCTGACGCAGGTAAGCCTCGGGATCAATACCCAGCAGCTTGGCAGTTTCGATCAGACTGTAAATCGCGCCAGCCCGTTCACCGCCGGCATCCGAACCGGCAAATAAGTAATTTTTCCTGCCCAGAGCCACCCCGCGTAGGGCGCGCTCAGCCGGACCGTTGTCGATCTCAAGCCTGCCATCGTCCAGATAACGCGTCAATGCGGTCCATAGGGTCAGTGAGTATTTGATGGCGCTGGCCAACGCGGATTTCTTGCCGGTCTGCGCCAATGTGTCGATCATCCATTGATGCAATTCGTCCAGGATCGGTTTGGCCTGGCGCTGGCGCGCTCGTTCTCGCTCTTGCGGTGGTTTGCCCTTGATCTGTTTCTCAATGACGTACAGCTTGGCAATCTCATTGAGCGCGTGCTCGCACGCTGGCGAGTTTGTGCTTTTGTGTAGCTCGAAGAATTTGCGCCGCGCATGCATCCAGCAGGCCACCTCGGTGACCCGATTGGTTTCATAGATCGCGTTGTACCCGGCGTAGGCATCGGCCTGCAGGGCTCGATCGGCGTAGCCGGCCAGGTGCCGCTGCGGATACTCGCCTTTGCGGGACGGGCTGTAGTAGAACAAGACTGCCGGTGGATCGGTACTGCCGAAGTCACGATCGTCTCTCACGTATACCCAGAACCGACCTCGTTTGGTCTTGCCCCGGCCCGGTTGCAGGACCGGCACCGGCGTATCGTCGGCGTGCAGTTTGACCGGGCTGGCCAGTACGTAGCGTTCCAGGGCGGCGGTGAGCGGATCCAGGAGTCGATGACACTGCCCGACACAGTCGGCCAGGAACGAGCGATCCAGCTCGACCCCCTGGCGGGCATAAATACCACTTTGCCGGTACAGCGGCGCATGATCGCAATACTTGCTCACCAGGATGTGGGCCAATAGAGCCGGACCAGCCAGGCCACGCTCAATCGGGCGGCTGGGCGCAGGAGCCTGGACCACCTGCTGGCAGCCTTTGCAGGCAAATCGTGGCCGCTCGTGGCGGATTACCTTGAAGTGTGCCGGCACGTATTCGATCATTTCGCTCGCGTCGCAACCGATCTGACGCATCGGTTTGCCGCAACACGGGCAATCCGTGTCCGGGCGGTGCTCGTGGACTTCGCGTTCCAGGTGTTCTGGAAACGGTTTGCGTTTGGCCGGTTGGCGTGGCTCGGCCTTCGCCGGAGCAGGTTTGGTGCGGTGCGCCTGCGCAGTCTCCAGATCTTCCAGGATCAGTTCGAGCTGATCGATTTGCGCGTCATACTTCTCACTGGACTGGCCAAACTTCAGGCGCTTCAGGTGTGCAATCTGCAGCTTGAGCTTCTCGATCCAGGTGCGCAGGTGCAGCGCTTCCGCGTCGCGCGTTTCGAGCTGTTCGCGCAAGACATCGCGTTCGCGGTTGGCCTTCTCGGTCAGAGCGCGCTGCTCATCGAGCAACCGTCTCAGGACAACGGGATCGTCAGGAGTGTGTTCGGATGCGACGCGCATGCGTCGCAGTGTAAACCGACACCGCAGAAAGTTCCAACACTCAAACAGCCATCGTCGGTTGCCACGTACGGCGCGGCATGCGCCAGTCAATACCTTCCAACAGCATCGATAGCTGGGCGCCCGTGAGATGCACTTTACCGTTCACCGCCTGCGGCCAGACGAATCGCCCATTCTCTAAACGTTTGGCGTACAGATTCATCCCGTCGCCACTGAACCAGAGAATCTTGATTTGATCACCGCGGCGGCCACGGAAGACGAACACGTTGCCCGAGTACGGCTGTTCGGCCAGCCGGGTTTGCGCCAGGGCGGCCAAGCCGGGCATACCGTAGCGCATGTCCGTCACGCCTGCGGCCAACCAGATTCGCGTGCCAGCCGGTAAGCCGCCAATCACCGCGATTGCATCGCATGTAGCACCGCGGTCAGCATCTCGCGATCGACAGTGCCTTGCACGGTAACGGTACCGGCGGCAAACTCAACCACGACAGCGCCGCCACGATGCGGCGGCTCGTGGTGAATCCTGGGCGGTGGTAACGTTGATAGCGAGACCGGCAATATCGTCTCGGCGCCTGGCACCGGATGTTTATCCATCCATTTGCGCACCAGATTGGCATTGATACCGTAGTGCAGCGCAATGCTGGCAACCGACGCCCCGGATTCGTGGCATTCGGTAGCCACTCGGCGCCGGAACGCCGGGTCGTACCGTTTGCAGCCGTCGCGGCGGTATCCGATTACTCCTTCAGGCAGGGGCGGGTCGTTGAGCGATTGAGAATCTTCGATCTGAGTCATGGTGTCCACCTTGCATGGTGGACGCATCTTCTCGATCTCAGTGACTCATGGCAAGGGTGGTACTGGCACGACGCTTACCGACAAGACGAGATTTTGTTAAGATTCCCGCCGCGCAAACCGGGGCTTGTATCGAAACTATGCGTTTCTATCGTGCCGGAGCGTCACTGGGTAATGAGCTTGTCGCACCAATTGAGTATGACGGTCTCGTTCGCCTCAAGTGAGACGAACTGTCCGTCGCAGAAGGTCTTCATTGCATCGACGTTCAGCCTCGACAGACCGATTAGCACCGGAATGCCGGCGTGAAGAGCTTCGCCAATCACGGGCGCAAAGCCTTTGCCTTCAGCCTCGCGGTTGCCAAACTTGTTCAGGATAAGCATCTGCGGCTGACTTGCGAGCGAGCGCTCAACAAAGGCCACTGCATTCTCGAGCTGGCCGGTATCGAGTCTGCAGCCCCTGGCATGTTTTCCGAGCGCTTGCGAAATCGGGATCATCGGCCCGGCGGGCAGAATTTTCAAATCCATGGCGCAACGGCAGTCAGGCCCCTGCGGGCGGTTTGACTGCACCGCGCCGGTGACCCGAATGCCGGCCTCAACTAATCGATCGGCGATCCGGGTCAGTAGCGAGTCGTTTGACTGGTCTGCGGTGACTTCAATCGCAGCCAGAGGAAAACTCGAGCCTGTGTTCATGCGCCGGTTCTATTGCGTGGACTGTCGTGAGGCCAGTGGCGAGGAGAGCGCGTCGCTATTCGTATCAGTCTCAGTGCCGGCCATTATCTCATCGACGATGGTTTTGTATCGCTGTTCGTGTCCGTCCGGGAGCTTGTGGGCAATCCCCTGGTGGCAGTCAATACAGGTTGCTCCGGAGTCGAGCGCCGTCTGGTGAGATTTTGCCGCCCGGTTCTCCTGCTTGGTGAAATCCATGAACTCAAAGTTGTGACAGTTTCGGCACTCGCGGCTATCTGTTGTTTTCATGGCGGTCCAGACGTTGGATGCCAGCCGCAGGCGCTCGGATTCGAATTTTTCAGGTGTATCAATGGAGTGAGTAATAAAGTGACCGTAGAGCTCTTTGGTCGCCTGAATCTTTCTGACCACTTTGTGCAACCATTCTTTCGGGACATGGCAATCGGGGCAGGTCGCCCGCACACCGGAATGGTTGGTTTGATGCACCGTACCCTGGTATTCGGCATAGACGTTGTCAGCCATTTCATGGCACCCAATGCAGAACTGCTCATTGTTTGTCATCTCCATGCTCCAGTTGAACCCGCCCCAGAACACGATGCCTGCCACGAAGCCCCCTATGCTCAGGACACCGACTGACAGCATTGCGCTTGGGCTGGTGATGAATCTCCAGACCCTTCGCAGCAGGCCGGGTCTTTCCCCATTGCCTGCGCTAGCAGGTTGCTGATCGTCACGCATTTTGATTTCTCCGTTGGTTTCTCGGGCTATCGGCCAGGTTTAAAGAGGTTCTCTACCAGCTCTGGCGCGTTGGCCTGAGGGACATGGCATTGATTGCAGAACCAGCGGGTGCCGGCAACTTTGTCAAGTTGGTTGCCGTCGCGATCCTGGTAGTGGGTCATGGACAGAGTAGGTGCGGCGCGGTCACTGGCATTGGTCCAGTCGTGGCACCCCAGGCACTGGTTGGCGCGCAGATCGATCTGATACTGGCTGATCGAATGGGGAATCAGCGGCGGTTGCTGGCGGTAGTTTCGAACCTGACGGCCTTCTTTCTGCTTGTAAATCTGATCAACGGGCTTGGATTGGTCAATTCGTTCACCGCGCAGGCTTGTCACCTCTGACTGTTGCTGGGCGGCCAATTGCCCGCCAATCCCCACTGTCGCCAGCAGGGCGACGATGGATCCTAGAATCAGTGTTCGTTTCATGGCAGCTCTCCGGGGTTATGGTTTTTCGGCAGGGAATTGCCCCTGCTCTGGTTGTTGATTGACGGTTTCGATCGGGATGAGGGCATGATCAAAACGGTGAGTAAATCTAAAGACGTTTTTGCCGCAGACGTCAACGCAGCGGCCACAGGCAGTGCAGTCACTGGAGGTAATAACCGGTGACTCCTGGCCTTTCGCGCGAAGCGCAGGGGTAATGACATGGTTTTCGGGGCAGACCGCGAAACAGTCCATGCAGTCATTGCAGGCGTCCCGCCGATGGGTACTTACGCGTAACAGACTGGCACTGCCAAGGAGGCCGTAAAAAGCTCCCATCGGGCACAGGCGACCACACCACCCACGTCGCGAAATCAGCACATCGAATAAAACCAGTGCCAGTATCAGCATCCAGGTGGCGCCCAGGCCAAAAATCAGTCCGCGATGCAATACCGAAACCGGATTGATTCGCTCCCAGGCGAGCTCACCGGTAATCAGGCTGACCACCGCAACCATCGCCAGCATCCAGAGACGGGTCGATTTTTTGGGCTGCCAGCCCGCCGGTAACTCGAAGCGTCGGTGCAACCATGAGGCGGCGTCGGTGAGCGGGTTGACTGGACAGACCCACGAGCAAAACACGCGACCGCTCAGCAAAGCGTAGCCGGCAATGACAATCGCCACGCCGAGCAACGCGGCCGTGGCGGGCCAATGACCGGACAGCAACGACTGAAGCAGCACAAACGGATCGGTCAGCGGCAAAACGCCGAATGTGAGGCTTGACGTCAAATTGCCCTGGACAATCCAGATTCCCAACCACGGGCCGGCCAGAAACAGCGCCAGGATCAAACCCTGAGACACCCGTCTGAGTAGTAGGTAGCGATGGGCGCCGAGCCAGCCTTTGGTCTGGACCGCGTCAGCCCCCACAGGCGATGAAGTCTCTACTCTCATCGGTTCTGTCCGGGCGTTTTGAATGCTGGTTCGAACCCGCCGGGAGATTTCAGGTTATCGGTACCGGGGCCGGGTAACCGGTCAGGCAGGTCAACCAGTCCGTCAACCAGTGCGCCACCGGCTTTTTCTTTCTCTTCCCAGCCTAATTGATAGTGTTCTGCCGCCTTGGCGCGGGCCAGTGGTATGGGTAATACTTTTATGGCCGCTTCAGGAAGGACGCAGCTCTGTTCACATTTACCGCAACCGGTGCAGGCATCTGCGTGCACGGTTGGCATGAAGATCGCATGATGGCCGCTTCTGGGGTTGTGTTGCAGCTCAAGCGTGATGGCCTTGTCAATGACCGGGCAGACCCGATAGCACACGTCGCAGCGCAGTCCAAGCGCGTTCAAGCAGTTTTCGATATCCACCAGGACGGCTGTTCCCATCCGGGCGTCGTCGATATTGGTTAATTGATGGTCCAGAGCGCTGGTGGGGCAGGCCGCGACACAAGGGATATCGTCGCACATCTCGCAGGGCACTTTGCGCGCCGTAAAAAACGGGGTGCCGGTGACCGCTGCCGCGGCCCCCAGTTCGGCGAGCGACAAGGTGTCATACGGGCAGGCTCGTACGCACAAACCACAACGAATACAAGCCCCGAGAAACGACTCCTCATCCAGGCTGCCTGGTGGTCGGAGGGCATCAGGGGCCAACGCCCGGGCTTGTTGAGCATGCAGCGACAGTAGCAAACCGGCAAACGCGCACCCGCCCGCTACCCGGGCGGTGTCGGCGATAAAACGGCGCCTCGCGGCGGCGTTTTTGGGTGGTTTGCGTTTGGCGCGGGGCGACTCCATTGTTCAGGCTCGCAACACCTTGCACGCGCACTTCTTGAAATCTGCTTCCTTTGAAATCGGGCAGGTCGCATCCAGCGTCAGCTTGTTGGTCAACTGACCCTCGTCGAACCAGGGCATGAAGACAACGCCTTTGGGCATCTTGTTGCGCCCGCGGGTTTCGAGCCGGCTGAGCACCTCGCCGCGTCGGGTGGCAATGTTGATCTCCTGGCCTCTGCGCAGTCCTCGCGACTTGGCGTCCTCGGGGTGCATATAAACGACTGCACTCGGGAAGGCGCGATGCAGTTCCGGGACACGGCGGGTCATTGACCCTGAATGCCAATGCTCCAGCACTCGTCCGGTGACCAACCAGAGGTTGAACTCGTCATCGGGCACCTCGGCTGCTGGTTCAAACGGTGCGAAGATAATATTCGCCTTGCCGTCTGGTTTGCCATAAAAACGAACACCTTCGCCTTTGGGGACATATGAGTCATAGCCTTCCCGGAAGCGATATAAGGTTTCCTTGCCATCAACGACAGGCCAGCGCAGCCCGCGTGCCTGATGGTAAGTCTCAAAGGGCGCGAGATCATGGGCTTTGCCTCGACCGAACGAGGCGTACTCTTCGAACAGGCCTTTTTGCAGGTAAAAGCCAAAGTCGCGACTTTCTTGATTGGCAAAACCGTCGGCCGTTTCTTCGAGCGGGTATTTGTCGACCACGCCGTTACGGAACAACACTTCATATAGTGTTTTGCCGCGCAGTTCCGGTTTCTGGGCAAGCAGTGCTTCATCCCATACTTCTTCGGTCTTGAAGCGTTTTGAGAACTCAACGATTTGCCAGACATCGGATCTGGCTTCGCCCGGTGCATCAACCTGTTGACGCCAGAACTGGGTGCGCCGCTCAGCGTTTCCGTAGGCGCCTTCTTTTTCGACCCACATGGCGGTAGGTAAAATCAGGTCTGCCGCCATTGCTGTCACGGTTGGGTAGGGGTCAGAGACAACAATAAAGTTCTTTGGATTGCGGTAGCCTGGATAGCCTTCTTCGTTGGTATTCGGTGCTGCCTGCATATTGTTATTGCACTGAACCCAATACGCGTTTAAGTCACCGTCTTTCAGTTTACGGTTCTGCAAGACCGCATGAAAACCGGGCTTCGCAGGAATCGTCCCTTTGGGAACTCCCCAGGCCTGTTCGCAGATATCGCGATGTTTTTCTTTCATGACGACCATATCGGCGGGCAGGCGGTGGGCGAATGTGCCGACCTCACGTGCGGTGCCACAGGCCGAAGGCTGGCCGGTCAGAGAGAAGGGCGAATTGCCAGGTTCAGAGATTTTTCCGGTCAGCAAGTGCACGTTATACATCAGGCTGTTCACCCATGATCCGCGAGTATGCTGGTTGAATCCCATCGTCCAGAGGGACATGATTTTTCGGTTCGGATCCGCATACTGTTTGGCCAGTCGCTCCAGTTTATCCGCGGGGACGCCCGATAATTCAACGACTTTCTCAAGCGTGTATTCCGAAACCGCTTTCGCATATTCATCGAAGGTGATTTTGGTTAGTTTGCCGTGTTTGCCATGATGAGAAGGGTTTGCCGCAGCTTTTTCAAGTTCATGGGCCGGGCGAAGTCCATAGCCAATGTCGGTGGCAGTTTTGGTGATGTTGACATGCTGGTTCACGAAATCTTCATTCACGGCGCCGTTCTGAATGATGTAGTTCGCGATGTAGTTCAGAATGGCCAGGTCCGTTTGAGGCGTAAACACCATCCCGTTGTCGGCCAGTTCGAACGATCGGTGTTCAAAAGTGGACAAGACATGGACTTCGCATCCTGGTTTGGTCAGCCGGGTATCGGTCAGACGAGACCATAAGATCGGGTGCATCTCGGCCATGTTCGACCCCCACAGCACAAACGTGTCTGCATGTTCCAGGTCGTCATAGCAGCCCATCGGTTCATCAATGCCGAAGGTTCTGATAAACGCGGCAACTGCCGACGCCATACAGTGGCGCGCATTGGGGTCAATATTATTTGTTCGCAGTCCGGCTTTCATGAATTTGGCTGCGGCGTAGCCTTCCCAGACAGTCCATTGGCCAGAGCCAAACATGCCTACTGCGGTCGGGCCTTTCTCCCGAAGCGCTTTTTTGAATTTGCTGGCCATCACATCGAAGGCTTCGTCCCATGACACCGGCTCAAAGTCCCCTTCCTTGTGGTATTGACCATTACGTTTGCGTAGCAGCGGCGTAGTCAGCCGGTCTTTGCCATACATGATCTTGGACAGGAAGTACCCTTTGATACAGTTAAGCCCGCGATTGACTGGAGCGTCCGGATCACCCTGGGTCGCGACAACGCGACCCTCTTTGACGCCGACCAGAACCGAGCAGCCGGTTCCACAGAAGCGGCAGGCCGCCTTGTCCCAGCGTATATCGGGTTTGCCGGCAGTAACCGCCTGCGCTGGCAGGCTGATACCGGCGGCCGAGGCGGTCGCCGCAGCGGCTGAAGACTTCAACATGACTCGGCGTGATTGACTGGTGCTCATACTTGTGCTCCCGTGGCGTGATCCTGCGATGACGCTGGCAAATCGTTAGCCGGCGTCTCAATGTCATCAAAGTGGTGATAGCTAAGCGTGACAGAAACGATGCCCGGTATCTGGTGCATCGCCATGATCGTCTCGGCTGCAGTGCTTTGTTCGGTGTCCTCAACGACTACAACAAATCGACCGTCCGTGGTCTGAGCGTGAGTTTCCACGCCTGGCATCTGATCGAGTGCAAGGCGGGCTGAACTGACTGATTCCGGTACCGCGTGTACAAGACATCCACAAATATTGCTCATTCGCTCACCTCCACAAGATTGCTTTGCTCATCGAGTATTGAAATTGCATTGGTCGGGCAGGGCGCGATGCAGGCGCCGCAACCTGTGCAATCGTTGGCGTTCAGCGTCAAGTCATAGCGGCCGCCGAGTGCCGGTTTAAAGACAAGTGCTCTTGCCTCGCAGAATTCTTCGCATAGCCGACAACTCACGCCGCGGGCATTCAGACAGTTCTTATTCAGGGTGGCCGTCCAGGGCCACGGCCTGGGGTTGTTCTTGCTTAAGGCGTGTGAGTCACAGGCCTGGGTGCAGGCGTCGCAGAAGGTACATCCGCTGTCGGTGAACGACAGGCTGGGGCGCCCCCATTCGTCTGTTTGAATGATTTGTTCCGGGCAGGCCGGAAGACACTCTCCACAAGCGTCGCAGGCTTGCCTGAATTCGCTTTCGCGAATGGCAAACGGGGGCCGGACGACAACAGTTGCCTTGACGCGGCCTCGTAGCAAGGCCCGCCGGCTTAGAGATTCGACCATTTGGGTTGTGTCTCAGAGTGCGAAAGTCTTCTTGCGGGCAATTTACTGCTTGCTGGTCGGCGCCATTTGACCACGGTCAAAAACGCCCCTGTTTCGCCGATTGAGATTTTGTCAGTTGCAGAGCATGCGCTCGATACCCGTGAACTGGCAGTGGCGGCCACTGGCAGTTCGTAACAAACCAACGGATTGATCGGTGCTGCCGGCAGCCTCCTGGGTGGACAGCCAATATTTTCGACGCTCAGGACCGTGGTGTTAACCGCGATCTGTCTTGACCGCCAGAGTGCCCGTATGGCAAAAGCGATGGGTCACAAGCCAAGAACAATAGTATTCAGGGGTCAAACATGTCTGTGGACAGCCGAAGTCTTTCACGAGTCCTGGGACTCGCTTTGCTTGGCCTGTCGCTTTTTCTGGCGAACATCACGGCTGAGGCTGCTCCGAAGCGTCTGGCATTGGTGATTGGTAATCAGGACTATCTGAAGGACAAGCTCCGCAATCCGGTCAATGATGCGCGGGCTTTTGGCTCGAAGCTCGGTGAGCTGGGTTTTGAGGTCGTGTCTGCGTATGACCTGAAGCGCGATGAGATCGGCTTGACGCTTGAGAATTTCCTGAAAAGGGTTGCGCCTGGAGACAACGTGGTGTTCTTCTACGCCGGTCATGGCGTGCAGTTTGACGGCAAAAACTATTTGTTGGCGGTAGACGCCAATCTTCGCTCCCGTTATGACGTGCCATTAAGCAGCATCGATGTCGGGCGATTTCTTAACCGGCTTGAAGACAGTCGGGCGGCGGTCAAGATCATATTTCTGGATGCCTGTCGAAATAATCCGTTTGAGAAAGCGTTTAGAGGCGGCGGCTCGCGGGGTCTGGCTCGCATGGGGACGGCGCCCTCTGGCACTTTGATCAGTTTTGCCACTCGGCCGGGAGGCGTGGCTGCCGACGGCGATGGTGCGCACGGACTCTATACTGAGCAATTGCTCCGCCATGTCTCAACGCCTGGTATTCCTGTCGAACAAATGCTCAAGCGGGTTGCCGTCTCAGCCAGGCAGGCCTCGGCAGGCGAGCAGGAACCCTGGATAGAAGGCAGTCTTGTTGGTGATTTCGTGTTCAACCAAAGCGTTGCCACAACCGCGGGAGGCGGCTCCAGTCAAAGCCTTGTAGCTCCGGCCCGTTCGCCCGATGCGGTGGCGTGGCAATTCGTCGAGAGTGAGAATTCAGCGCGGGCCTACAACGGTTTTTTGAAGGAATTTCCGGATAGTCAATATGCCGGGCTCGCTCGGCTGAAGCTCTCATTGCTAAAGCCCACAGTTGTTGCGAGCGCGAAACGCGAGAGCGACTCAATCCGCGCAGGCCGGCCTGCCAGTTTTTTGCCCTGGGAGGAGGACATCCCGCCGGGAAGTGCAACAGCGATAGATGGCATCTGGCACAACGAGCTTCTTCAAAAGCGCTTTCGTATTGACCGGGGCAGAATCATTACTGTTGACACGTGGAAGTACCTGTTTACCAAGACTGTGTTGCCGGATACCGTTGTTACCCGGGATCTTCTGCAGCATGGGGCCGGCCACTACATAGGCTTTGATTTGCCCAACCAGGTGAACGCGGATCTGAGACTGCAAGCCGATGGTTCGATCTGGCTGAAACTCGCAACTTTTATACCGGTTAAGGCGGTATTAAAACCAGTTAAGTTGGTGAACCAGCGGCGGTTTAATCAAGAGATTGCTGCCGTCGGGGCAGCGAGCAAGCGTTGACTTGAGTGCCGCGGCGGTTGCGCGCATCATCCTGTCAAACAGCAAGGAGGTATTCATGCCAGTCATTCGAGTTGAAGTTCCGGAAGGGACGAGCACTGAACTGAAGCGGCGCATTCGTCTGGGGGTAAAACAGGCGGTACTCGAAACACTCGCGCCCAAGGAAACCAAATATGACTATGTTGCGGTTAGCGAGGCCTATGGTGAAATTGGCGACGGCCTGCCTCTGGTGACAGTTGACCTGCGTCCGGGGCGCGAGGCTGAGCGCAAGAAGGCGCTTGTGGATGCGATTGCGATAATCCTGAAAGCCGAACTGGCGATCGAGATGGTCGATCTGTATGTCTTATTTAGAGAGAACCCGGCCGAAAATCATTACACAGGCGGGACCCCATTGGCGCCCTGGGTGCCGGCTGACCGGTAACCGGGTGCCCTGAAAGATGACCATGTTGAGTACCAGCCGCATCATCATGCGCCGGTTTGAATCCGGCGATTTTGCGGCGTTCGCGGCACTCAATGCGGACCCGGACGTAATGGCTTATTTCCCCAGCGTTTTAAGCGCATCAGAGTCGGATCAGCTCGCCGGGAGGATCCAGTCGAAATTCGATGACAAGGGCTGGGGCTTGTGGGCGGTCGAGCTCTTAGAGTCCGGAGAATTCATTGGGTTTGTGGGCTTGAATGAACCGGATGCCGGATTGCCCTTTGAGCCATGTACAGAGGTCGGATGGCGAGTGGCCCGTCAGTACTGGGGGCGGGGTTATGCAACTGAAGCGGCTCATCGCGCCTTACGGTTTGCCTTTGAGGTTTTGCGCTTACCTGAGGTGGTGTCCTTCACTGCGGTTCGCAATGAGAGGTCGCGCGCGGTCATGAGACGGCTGGGCATGAAAAATACCGGTCGCAACTTTGCGCATCCGATGGTGGCAGCCCGGACCGGTCTGCAAGAGCATGTGCTCTACAGCCTGTGTGAAGCCGATTTTCGCTAAGCGATCCTACTCGTTGCAGAGCGCGATGGCATGTTGTCAGCGCGCCCAGTTGATCCCCTGTTAATGCACAGTTGCATGAATGTCGTCGATAGCAAAGGTACTGGGCGTTCGGGTCGAACTGGTGATCTTCACCGAAATGACATCATTCGCCCAGGCTGAGAGATCCCAGTGCCCTTGTCCGAGGTGCTTCCAGCAATACCAGCCGCCAGGCATCGAAGCCGAGGTGCCGGTTCCCTGGCTGTCCGAGATGATCCAGGGGCCTTCGCTGTCGGGCTCGCCAGCTTTGCGATAGCAAACCCGTGCGCCGGTTTCTCTGACCACGCGAATTCGCTTCAGGTCGAATGGTGTCCAGGCGCTGGAGTACTGGTAATTTGCGCGCAATACCAGCACCTCATCCCAACCGTGGCTGGTGGCGTAAGAGCGTTCCAGTTCGTTAATATCGAGCAGGTCGCAATTACCCTGGTCATCCACATGGGCCGGGCTGGCATCAGGTTCTGAAAAACAGAAGCTGATAGTCGCGTCGGTAAAACCGACATGCATGTGACCGTATTTGGACCAGCGTAGATCGAGCCTCGAGTTGCCGCCACAGTCTCGCAACCAGGGTACATAAGTCCGGTCCGCCCAGTAAGTGGTACCGCTGTTTTCATAATGAAGTAGATTCGGGTCAGAAAAATCGAGCACGCAGCTATTGCTATGCAGCGTCGGCGGCCTGGCCGTGATGTTACGGCTGCTGTTGCGGGTCACTCGGCCCTGTTGCATCCGAATCGGTCGGTAGGTGCCGTCAAACTTTGATGCATAGTCGGGCGCTGCCGGGGTTTGAATTCTGCTTGAACCGGGCGCGCGCAGGTTTGTGCTGGTGGCCATGTGGTCATGATGATTATCAAGCGCTTTTTTCTGGTTTGCCTCAACCACCCGGTTTACCGCTTCGGACTTTGTGGCCCGGGAGTCGTTGGTGTCAATCGTCAGTTCGAATCCGTCTGAACAAGCGCCGAGGTAGACGACGCTCAAACCGAGGCAAACTACATATATGGCTCGAGAGCATGAATGCTTCATGATGACTCCTTTCAAAATCAGGGCATTGCAAACACAGGGGGGTGTCTCCGGTGAGTGGCCTGGCAGGCGCTTTGGGTTCATTTGAGTGTCTGCACCGATTCTTGACGATGCTCAATGCCCCCTGGCCAACGCTCGGCATCGGTGCGGGTGAGGCGCCCGTCTGGCTAAGCTGTTGGCCCTGACAGGATGAAAGCGGTTACGATTCATGGTTCTATGCAAAAATTAGGTACACGGTGCCTGGTTTTTCACCATTCAGAATTCTGGAGTTGAGACCGCTATGGCAATCCTGTCGCGGACCAGTCTGCGTCAAATGCTCACCGTGCCTTATCTGGTACTGGTGTTGCTTGCTGCCGCCGTTATTGGTTCACTTTCCTACTATGCGGGCCGGGATGCGATTGACAAGTTGTCCGGGTCTCTGCTCAACGAAACCGTCGGTCGTATCGCTCAGGCAGTGGATAAGCACATTGCCGGCTCTGAAGCGGTTCTTGAGACAGCGTTCCCTGACGGTTTACCGCCCCCGCAGTCCATGGAAGATGAGTTACAGCAGTTGCGCACGCGCTTCTGGCTGGCGACGACGATTCATCTGGACCCGAACAACTATGTCTACTACGGCAACGTAAACGGGCAGTTTTTAGGCTTGTGGCGCCATTCCCTGACAGATGCGGAATTGCGGCTTCGCACAGAATCCACTGGTCCGCGTTCTATTTATCGATATTCCGGAATCAACGGCGAACTGACTGAACCGCTGGTCGAGGAGCGGGTTTTTGATCCTCGCCAAAGGCCCTGGTACAAGGCCGGCCAGGATACCCGCACACAAACCTGGACGTCGATTTACATCGACTTCAAGACGCTTGAACTGGTGGCGACCAGGGCGCGGCGGGTCAATGGCAGCAATCAGGAGTTTGAAGGAGTGGTTGCCACGGATTTGTCGCTTGAGCACTTGAACGGCTTCCTGAAGAAGCTCCGGCTCAGTCCGAATGGTTTCGCGTTTATTGTTGAAACCGATGGCAATTTGATCGCCACCTCGCGTGGCCCACATCTGCGCGCCGGCGCAAAAGGAGCCAATGCCCGCTTGAATGCCGGTGCCAGCGATGACCCATTGGTCGCTGGCACGTACCAGGCGGTACGCACGTTGATAGACCTGGATAGTGCCGGTGGCGTCAGGACGACTTCATTCGAGGCCAGCGACGGACAGACGATTCAGTTGAGCTACGAGCGGCTGATTGACAAAGCGGGGCTTGACTGGGTGGTCGCGGTTGCGGTGCCGCGCAGTGATTTCATGCAAGACATTACCGACAACATCGCTCGCACGGTCTGGATGGCGCTTGCCGCTGCCTTGTTTATCGGCCTGACCGGAATCGCGGTTCTCAATACAATTGCCGGTCGTTTACGTCAATTGGCCGTTGCCGCAACCAAAATCGGTGACGGCGAAGCCGAGGCGCCGATTGAGGATGACCGCGCAGACGAGATCGGCGATCTCGCCAAAGCATTCAAGGATATGCGCAACCGTCTGATGACAGATCCGTTGACGGGATTGGCGAACCGGGAGGCGATCGTGCGCCGGATTGAAGATCGCATTATTCGCCAGCGTCGTCGTGGCGACGGTCATCCTTTTGCGGTGTTGTTTCTTGACCTTAACAACTTCAAACAGATCAATGATCGTCTCGGTCACGACGTCGGTGATGCGGTGTTGATTGAGATGGGCCAACGGCTTACTCAAGAACTACGCGACGATGATCTGGTCGCGCGTCTGGGCGGTGATGAATTTGTAGTGTTCTTGCACGATGTTGACAATCGCGAAAGCGCCGATCGCATCAGGGTCAAGATCGAAGCGTCTTGCCGGGCCCCGCTCGAGGCACTGCGGAGTGCACCTGGGGCGACGAGCCTGGCGGAGGTTGGCGCTTCCGTTGGGCTGGCGATTTGTCCTGATGATGGCGTTGATACCGAGTCTTTGCTCAGGCGGGCTGATGCCGATATGTACGGGCGTAAGCGTCCGGCCGTTCAATAGCGGTCGTTATCCAAAACGATGTTCGGGCAGCCCTTGTCCCACGCCTTCAATGGCGAGCAGGCTGCCCGCCTGGGGCTCTTGCGCCAGTTGTTTGTCAGACAGGAACTTGCGGGCAGTGGTGATATACAGCGTGCGGAAATCCTGGCCACCAAAACACACGCAGGTCGGATTGCTGACCGGCAATTCAATAACCCGGTCGATGTCGCCGTTCGGTGTATAGCGCACGACTTTGCCTCCGGAGAAAAATGCCTGCCAGAGGCAGCCGTCAACATCGACCGTGGCCCCGTCAGGGCGATCGCCAGTCTGAGTGTAGTCAGCGAAGATGCGCTGGTTGTGTAGGGTTCCTGCCTCTGAATCGACATCAAAAGCCCAGGTCGTGAAGCGCCGCGTGTCGGTCATATACATCGTGCGGCCATCCGGGGAATGGGCGATTCCGTTGCTGACCACAATGTCTGTCAGGTGGGTAGTGAGCCGGGCGTCGGCGTCAACGCGGTACAGGCTGCCGTTTGGTTCTGACAGGCCGTTATCCATGGTGCCGACCCAGAGCCGGCCCCGGGTATCGACGCGGCCGTCATTGAGCCGGTTGTCCAGGTTGATTTCAACCTCAATCAAGGGTGTTGATGTGTTGGTTGCCGGATTAAAGCGCCGCAAGGACAGGTCGGTTGCAACGATCAAGTCAGCGGTCTTTGTCAGGGCCAGCGAGCCGAGCCAGTCGCATTCAAACGGGTAGACAACATGCTCGGCACTGGCCGGGTCGTAAGACTGTAATCGTGGTTGCTCGATGTCTATCCACCACAGCTTTTGAGTGCGCTCGCACCACAGTGGTGTCTCGCCCAGGCGGTCGTGGTTTTGCAGGACTTGCCTGATACGAGCTTGGTTCGTGGTGGCAGGCATTGGGTTAGCGGTAATGCGCGATCGTGCGAGCCAGGCCTTCATCGAGAGAGGTGTGTGGGAGTTTTCCCAGCACCGCATCGGTGTCGCTGGCGATCATTTCCGAGGTCATCGGAATGCGCGGGCCGGTACAGTCAATTGCTGCATCAGGGATGTGCTTGCGGATGGCGGCGATCAGGTCTGGCATGTCAGTGAGTTCGCCAGCCAGGGAAAAGGCATGCGCGCCGTCGAATGGTCTGATCACGGCCGCTTCAAATGCCGCGGCGACATCATCAACAAAGATCATGTCGGCAGCGCCGGAGTAGCCGATCGTATAAGGGCGGCCGGCCGCCGCCTCGCGGCAGGCGATTGTCGGGCCGGCGGTCAGACCAGTAAGCCGGCCGGGACCGTAGATGATCAGCGGTCGCAAGGCCACGCTGGGCAGGCCGTCGTTTGCCCAGTAAGCGCGCGCGCATCCTTCGCTGGCGAGTTTATAGGCGCCATAGTGAGTCACCGGCCAGGGGTCGGTGCTGCTTTCCGGACCGTAGACTGCGGCGCTACTGGCATAGGTCACGCCGCGCAATCCATGGGTCTTGGCCGCTTCAAAGACATTAAGAGTGCCAATCAGGTTGACTTGTGCGCCAAGCACTGGCGCTTCAGTGCATTCAGTGGTCAGCAAGGCCGCCAGATGTACCGCGAAATCACAGCCGGCTGCCGCCTGGCTGACCGATTCGGTATCAGCAACATCGCCGACTCGCCAGTCGATCTGCTCAGCGATATCGCCGGCGATGGTTCTGACCGTGTCGCGGTTCTGATGACGATCAAAGACGCGTACCTCCAGCCCACGGGCAGTGAGTCGTTTGATCAGCCAGGCGCCGAGGAATCCGCCGCCACCGGTTATAAGGACTGTCATGGGTTGCTCCTTGTGCCGCGCAAGTTGTCGGCAGTCAGTTGGTAGGCAAGGTGGTAAACAATACTGGCCGGGTGCACCAGGCCACAGCGACTATCCGCGATGGCCGCTTCAAACGCCGTCAACGAGGCTTGAAGTTCGGGCTCACCGCTGCCTTCAATCAAAACCACAGCATCAAATTCTGGCTCGTTCATGCCGGGGCGAAGCTCTGTTTCGCGGGTTTTGACGCCGGAGACTTCGGGGCGGGCGAGACCGATACTGACACTGCAGGCGGCGGTGATCTGCAGCAGTTTGTCGGCCAGTGCCTGGGCGGCCTTTTGCCAGTCGGCTGTCTGGTCGCGGTTGGCAAGATTCAGTCGAATGGTGGCTATTGCACCGCCGTCACCGACGCCTGCGCTGGCAACGTGCTCACAGGCAACCCGCAGGAAGTTCCGGAACGACGGCTGCACCTGGTCACTCCAGGGCGTCGGGTTGTTCAGCCTTTCAAGATAGGCGGGTGAGCGAAACACCTCAACCGTATCGCCCGCATAGATTGTGCCGTAGCGGTAGCGCTCAACCGAATGGTTAATCAGTCTCTTGCCCACAGTGAATCCTGGCACTGAAAGCCGCTCGGGCATGTGCTCACGCGTGTGCCATTCCATGTAGTCGTTTTGCGATGCCGGGTCAATGTCGTGCCAGATCGCCAGAAACGCATTGCCACTCAAAGCCATGTTGCTCCTCCTCCGAGTTGCAGCACTATTGTGCGCGGACCGGGTTGTTTGACCGGTATCGTAGCCTAGTGTGCAAAACCGGCTGCGCTTACACTGTACGTAAAGCAAGCGTGTCAATACGGAGAGCAAAGATGATTGAGTGGTGGCGTAAGAGTGCGATTGAGGTGGCTCAGGCGATTCAGGCCCGGCAGGTGTCGGCGCGTGAGGTTGTGAGCAGTTGCCTGGATCGCGCGGCAGAGGTCAATCCAAAGCTGAATGCGGTCGTCGATCTGATGCCCGACGAGGCCTTGCAGGCGGCGGACGCCGCCGATGCCGCCGTTGCCAAGGGCGATGCGGTGGGTCCGTTGCATGGTGTGCCGGTCACAGTCAAAGTGAACGTCGATACCAAAGGACGGGCCAATTCAAATGGCGTGGTTGCATTCAAGGACAACATCGCGGCTGAAGACAGTCCGGTGGTGGCCAACCTGCGAAACGCAGGCGCCATCATTATCGGACGAACCAACACGCCGGCGTTCTCAATGCGCTGGTTTACCGAGAACGATCTTTACGGGCGAACGCTGAATCCGTGGTCCAGGCGTCATACGCCGGGAGGCTCAAGCGGCGGGGCGTCAGCCGCGGTTGCTGCCGGGATCGGTCCGATTGGCCATGGCAATGACTTTGGCGGCTCGGTTCGTTATCCGGCTTATTGCACCGGTTTGTACGGATTGCGCCCGTCTTTCGGCCGGGTCCCTGCGTTCCTGCCCAGTGCCCCGGCGGAGCGGCCGATTTCAGCCCAGTGGATGTCGGTGCAAGGCCCATTGACGCGCACTGTGGCTGATCTCAAGGTAGCGCTGCATGCTATGTCGGCCGGTGACTATCGTGATGTCTGGTGGGTGCCGGCGCCACTGGAATGGCCGGTGCCGGACCAACCTGTCAAGGTGGCGATGACTCTGTCTTCGGGAGGTGCGCCAGTGCAACCCGCTGTTGCACAGGCGATTCGCACAGCGGCTGACTGGCTGGCCGATGCCGGCTACCAGGTGGAGGAGGTAGATCCACCAGATATGCAGGAAGCGGCACAACTATGGGATACGCTGGCGCAAAACGATGTTCGCTACTTTGTGGCTGATGCGATAAATGAGTATGGCGACGCCGGCATCAAGCAGGCGCTGGCCTGGATGATGGAAGCCACGCCGTCACTCGACGCCAAGGGTTATTCGATCGCTGCCGCCCGCCGATCTACTTTGTTACGTCACTGGCTGGCTTTTCTGGAACGCTATCCGCTGGTTCTCGGACCGGTCTGCGCCGAAACGCCATTCCTGCAAGGCCGGGATACTGCCTCTCGCGAGGACATGCAGCAAATTCTGGCCGCGCAGGCGCCGATGTTTTTCGTGCCGCTGCTGGGGCTGCCGGCTTTGTCAGCTCCGGTCGGCTTGAGCGATGGCGTTCCGGTGGGGGTTCATCTGATCGCGAATCGTTTCCGTGAAGACATGTTGTTTGAGGCCGCTGCGGCGATTGAAGCTCGAAGCCCGGCTCTGACGCCGGTAGACCCGAAATTTTAGTTTCTGGTCAATGTGAGAATCGGTGATCAGTAGTCAATCAACGGTTGTTGAGCGGCTAAACACGCAGGAATCACGGCGTTTTTCGGCGCTTAAGAGACCCGCTGATCTGGCTTAATAGCGGGTATTTAGCCTGCTTTATCAGCGTGATTCGGCCCAGTGCGCGTCTTGACGGCGCGCATTTCGGTACGAGGCTCTTGCTGCGCGGGCATGGCCGGATACCTGATGCGATTCTTAGCGCGACGTAAGAAATCAGCTCAGCGGCGACGACAGTCGCCGTTGCTGGAGACTTGCGAGCCGAGAATTTTGTATTCCGCCGAATTGTTACCAGTTGGAGTCGAAACGTCCACGTTTTCGGATGATTTCCAGAGCCGGCTATCCTCGACGACACAGACTGAATCTACGGATGAATCGTCAGCGGGTGAAGTTGCCCGGGAGCAAATTCGCCATGAGTTGATCATTGTTGATGCAGCCACTCCTGAGTATCAACAACTGGTGGCTGGCTTACAGGCCCAAGCCCATGAGAACCGGGATCTTGAGGTGGTTGTTCTGTCGTCAGATGATGATGGAATTGACCAGATAAGTCGATTGCTTGCTCAGTACCAGGGGCTGGATGCGGTACATCTGATTTCGCATGGTAGCGACGGTGAGATAGCCGTTGGTAATTCTGCGCTTAACTTCGAAACCCTGACCGGGAATCTTGGTGCGGTTCGGCAATGGGGTGAAGCGTTTGCTTCAGACGGCGATCTGCTGATCTACGGGTGCGACCTGGCGGGCACCGTGAATGGTCAGAGTCTGGTCAACAGCCTGGCATCCTTGACCGGCGCTGACGTTGCCGCCAGCATCGACCCAACAGGCGCGAGCGAACTGGGCGGTGATTGGGAGCTGGAATTTCACAGCGGTCAGATCGAGACCGCCATTGGTTTGTCGGCCAGTATCCAGGCTGACTTTCAGGCCGTGCTGGCCACGTTTACCGTTACCAATACGAATGACAGCGGTGGCGGCTCGCTGCGCGATGCGATCAGTCAGGCCAATGCCAGCGGTGGGGCAGACTCCATTGTGTTCAGCATCGCCGGTTCGGGGGTGCAGACGATTTCGCTGGCCAGCGCACTGCCGTCGATCACCGGGCAACTCTCCATTGATGGCTACACGCAGTCTGGCGCATCAGCCAATACGCTGGCGCAATCCAGTGATGCGGCGCTCATGATTCAGATCGATGGCGGCGGGACGGTCAGTGGAGATGCGCTAAATCTCAGTGTTGGCTCGGACGGTAGTGAGATCAAGGGGCTGATCCTGACCGGCATGCAGACCAACGGCATTCTGATCAGCTCGGGTGGCAATACGATTAGTGGCAACTTTATTGGCACCGACGGTGTCTCAGACCTGGGGAATGCAGGCGCGGGCATCTCGGTGAGTTCCGGCGCGGGTAACCGGATCGGAGGCGCTGAGGTAGCCGATAGAAACGTTATTTCCGGGAACGACGGCAATGGTGTCGAGATTTCCGGCAGTACCGCCTCGACCTGGATCGCTGGGAACCGGATTGGCACCAATGCCGCGGGCGAGCAATTGATTGGCAACGGTGCGGTTGGCATTCTTATCGACGGGAATGCCAGCAACAATACAGTTGGACTTTCTTCCACGGGCAACATAATTGCCGGCAATGCACAGGGGATAGTGGTTAACGGTTCTGCGGCCACCGGTAACACGATTCTTGGCAATGTAATTTACGCTCATTCGCAAGCCGCGATCGATCTTGATTTTGATGATGTCACCGCTAACGATCTTGGCGATGGTGATTCCGGAGCCAATGACTATCAGAATTTTCCGGTTATCAGTGCCGCTGAAATCAGCGCCCAGGATCTACGGCTTACTGGTACGCTGAATTCAACGCCAGACACGAATTACCGGCTCGAGTTCTTTGCAAACCCGGCCGGGTCAGGCGATGTCAGCGGTCATGGCGAGGCACAAACCTATCTCGGATTTGTAGACCTTACCACCGATGCCAGTGGCAACGCCGGGTTCGATCATGTTCTGTTTGATGTATCGCCTTCAGTCGGTGACCTGATTACTGCCACCGCTACAGTAGATGTCGGCGCGGGGCAGTTCGGGTCCACGTCAGAACTGGCCGCGAACCAGGCCGCCGTATCACAGTCGATTCCCGCCGGGCTGCGCGTGAGCGCCGGATCATTCACGTTTTACGAGAACGCAGCGGCCGGTGTGGTTGACGCCGGCCTGACTGTTCGGGAGTCCGGCTCGGCAAGCTTGTCCGAGGCAGTAGTCAGTGTCTCCGACGGTTTCGTCAGTGGTCAGGATGTTCTGGCGTTTTCCAATCAGCTGGGCATCACTGGCTCGTGGAATGGCGGCGCCGGTGTGCTGACCCTGAGTGGCTCAGCGTCTGTGGCTGACTATCAGACTGCGTTGCGCTCGATCAGTTATGTCAATACCAGCGATGCGCCTGACGTTGCCGATCGCACCATAAGTTTTGTTGTCTCGCAGGCCGCGGTCGATAGCAATGTGGTTGATCGGATTATTCATGTGGTGGCTTATAACGACGCGCCCGTAAACACGCTGCCTGCTTCACCAACCGTGACCGAAGAGACGACCACCACGATTGGCGGAATCAATATTGCCGATGCAGACGCTCAGGGCGCAAACCTGAGCGTAGGGCTGCAAGTAAGTCGCGGTGTGTTGAGTGTCAGCTTGTCGGGCGCGGCCAGTATTACGGCTGGCGCCAACAGTACTGATGGTCTAACCTTAACTGGCAACCAGACCGATCTCAATGCGACCCTGGCAAGCCTGACTTATACCGGCAATGCCGATGTGACGGGAACAGCGGCCGATACCCTGGTCATTACCACCAGCGACCAGGGCAATTCCGGTGCCGGGGGCACACTGGTGGATGCCGACACTTTACCGATCAACATCACCAACGTAAACGATGAGCCGGTTGCCAACGATATTTCGGTGTCAACGCCGCTCAATCAGGCGCTGACGTTTGATCCGACGATCAACGACAGCGATGCGGACGGAGAACCTCTCGATATTGTCGCCATCGATGGCAATTCGATTAGTCCGCTTGGCTCTGTTGGTGTGTCCAATGGCTCGGTCTTGCTGGAGGCTGACGGGCGCCTGACTTTTACGCCAAACAATGGTTACACTGGCTCGACGACCTTCACATATACGGTTGAAGATGGTGCCAGCGCGCAGGAAACGGCGACCGTGACCATGGTTGTGATCAATGCCAGTGCGCCGGTGCTAGACCTTGATGGTACAGACACCGGTCCGACCGAAACGGTGGCCGATTCGATAACCTCGGCAGATTATTCGACAAGCTCTGGATCGCTTCCGTGGTCGGGGGCCTGGGTCGAAGGCGGAGATAACTCCAGCCCGAATAGCGGCGATATTTATATTCGTAGCGATGGCGGACGGGTTGTGGTTGAGGTGAGCAACGACAACGTTTCATTAAGCCGAAGCGCTGACCTTAGTGCTTATAGTCAGGCGACGCTTAGCTTCGATTATCGGCGCGTAGACCTGGAGAATTCAGGCGACTTCGTTGGGCTTGCTGCCTCGTCAGACGGCGTAACCTACTACGAGGTGACGCGCTTTCAGGGGTTTGCCGATGACGCTGGGTATCTGGCCTATTCAGTTGATATTTCTAGCTATCTGTCAGCCAATACTTCGATTGCGTTCTGGACAGACAGTACAACGAGTTTTGCCGACTATGTGCGCTTTGACAACATTCAGATCGAGGTGTCCAACCCGGCAACTGACTACGCGACGAGTTACAGCGAAAACGGCGCAGCAGTTGCGATTGTCGAAGTCGGCGGCGCGGCAGTCAACATTACGGATACTGACAGCACCCAACTGACCGAAGCGGTCATTCGTCTGACCAATCCCGAGCAAGGCGATGTGTTGTCAGTGCTGGGTGGTCTGCCTGGCGGGCTTAGCTCGGCTCTGTCGGCCGATGGCGCGACGCTGACCTTGTCCGGAACCGCGTCCATCGCCAATTACGAGTCGGCGCTGACACAGCTGCGCTTTGCAGCCAGTGGTGAGTCCCCGGTAGAAGGGGTTCGAACGATTGAAGTCAGCGTTACCGATACCAGCGGTCTAACCGGCGAGGCTGCAGTTGCCTCGGTCACCGTGACCGCGAGTAACGATGCGCCGGTGATTGCCTCATCCGGCACGATTACGGCGTCCGAGGAGCTCGAATCGAGTATTACGGGTCTTGCAATTAGCGATCCGGACGCCGCTGATGCTGACATGACCCTCCGTCTGACGGTTTCTAACGGGGCTCTTGATGTCAGTCTGGCCGGGTCGACTTCGGTGATAGCCGGGGCGCTTGGCTCTACAGACTTGACGCTTCAGGGGTCGGCGACTGAAATTAATGCGAGCCTGGCTACGCTGACGTATACCGGCAACTCCAATCTGACCGGAACGGCGGCCGATCTCTTGGTGGTTACGGCGAATGATCTGGGTAACGCCGGTGGGGCTGCCGAGCAAGATGTTGAGAATGTGCAGATCGACATCGCCGCCATCAATGATGCGCCGGTACACACGGTTCCCGGCATCCAATCGGTGACCGAAGAGACTAGTGCGTCAATTGCGGGGATTAGTGTGGCGGATGTCGATGCGTCGGGCGGATCAATCAGTACCCGGCTTGAGGTCTGGCGCGGAAGCTTGAACGTGGTGTTGTCGGGGGCTGCAGTCGTATCGGCCGGTGCAAATGGCTCAGCCGGATTGACGATACAAGGGACTGTGGTGGATGTGAATGCCACGCTCGCGTCACTGACTTATACCGGGGACCTTAATGTGTCCGGTACGGCTGCCGATACTCTGGTCGTCACCACTAGCGATCTGGGCAATACTGGCAGTGGCGGCGCGCAGCAAGACGTTGACAGCATTCAGATTGACATTGCCCCGGTTAATGATGCGCCGGCAAACACCGTGCCCGGCACACAGACAGTGGCTGAGGAAACAACCACGGTTATCAGCGGGATCAGTATTTCCGACGCGGACGACGCCGGGGCCTCTTTAACTGCCCGCTTGCAGGTTAGCAATGGGGTCTTGGCGGTTGTGCTTTCCGGGTCTGCAACGATTAGCGCCGGCAGTAATGGATCAGCGGATCTGACGATCCTGGGAACTGAGGCAGACGTTAATGCCACGCTGGCATCGCTGACTTTTACCGGTGATACGGATGTTGTGGGCACTGCTGCCGATACGCTGACGTTGACCACGAATGATCTGGGCAACACGGGAAGTGGTGGCGCACAGCAAGATACCGACAATATTCAGATCGACATCTCTGCAGTGAATGACGCGCCGCAGTTGGACAATACTGGCGACTTAAGATTGCCAACCCTGACCGAAGATGAGGTTAACAATGCCGGTCAGACTGTCGCCCAGGTCTTGGCAAGTGATGGCGGCGACCCGATAACCGATCCTGACGCTGGCGCCGTTGAAGGGATCGCAATTACCGCGCGCAATAACGGACGCGGTATCTGGGAGTATTCGACTGACGGCGGAGCAGGCTGGAGTGCAGTCGGGACCGTCACCGAGAGCTCGGCATTACTGCTGCGAGCGACTGATCTTGTTCGCTTTGCGCCAGATGGTCAAAATGGCACCTCAAGTGACCGTTCGTTCGATTTCAGAGCCTGGGACCAGACTAGCGGCGTGGCCGGGACCAAAGTGGATACCAGCACTAACGGAGGCTCCTCGGCATTCGGTACGGCGATCGAGACTGCGATCATCACTACGACTGATATCAACGATGCGCCGGTTCTGGATAATGCGCCCGCGTTGAGCCTCTCAGCGCAAGCTGAAGATGCTGGCGAGCCGACCGGGGCGGTTGGCACCCTCATAACAGACCTGGTGCAGACAGGCGGGAACGTCAGCGATGTGGATGCAAGCTCTCAGGCCGGGATTGCCATTACTGCGGCGGATACGAGCTACGGGGATTGGTGGTTCACGCTTGACGGTGGCGCTAACTGGAACGCACTGGGCAATGTTAGCGAGTCATCGGCGCGTGTGCTGAATGCCAACAGCAACACCCGAATCTATCTACAGTCAGATTCAGGGTTTGCCGGGACCCTGTCCGATGCGATCACGTTCAAGGCCTGGGACCGTAGTCTCGGATCAAGCGGCTCGCTTCAGGATGCGACCACTTCGGGCGGCGTAAGCGCGTTTTCCGCGGCCAACGAAAGCGCCGATATTACGGTAAACGCTGTGAACGACCCGCCTCAGTTGCTGGGTGCCTCGATCGCTGTCAACGGACAATTCGACGCTGATCTGAGCGGATGGGCGCCGACCGGTAACGTGGACTGGAGTGGCGGACGGGTAAGGTTTGGCCAGATCGGGGGCGGCAATGGAACGCTCTCGCAGACGCTGGTCACCGAGATTGGTCAGACATATGTGGTTTCTTTTGACTATGGTGATCAGAGCGCGACGAGATCACAGTCATTAGATGTGAACCTGACCGGCGCAGCATCGGTCCTGGACGTCAGTATCGTTTCGGGCGTCGCAGACGTGACGACCCCGACTTATCAGTACACGTTTGTGGCGGACTCAACGGCTACCGTCATGACAATGACCGATACCTCTAGTAGTCATAGTGGCGTTCGGGGCTATCTGGACAATATCTCGGTGGCGACAAACGCTCAGCCAGCGGCCGCGTTGCCATATACAGAGAACGATGGTGCAGTAGTCATAGATTCAACGCTTCAAATCGCTGATGTGGACGATACCAACATCGAGTCAGCGGTCATTGAAGTGACGGGTAATTTCGACACCACCGAGGATGTGCTGGGTTTTGTAGATCAAGGCGGCATCGTGGGCGCTTGGAATGCAGGGACGGGTCGGTTGACGCTGACCGGATCTGCCAGTGTCGCTGACTACCAGACCGCGTTGCGCTCGATCACCTACGCCAATTCCTCGGAGGCGCCATCCGTCGCGAACCGAACGGTTTCGTTCACAGTCAGCGACGGAGACGCTAACTCTAATACGCAGACTCGCGACATCACCATAACAGCGGTCAATGATGCCCCGGTCAACACCGTGCCGGGAACACAGACGGTTGCCGAGGAAACCACTACAGCCATCAGCGGAATCAGTATTGCCGATGCGGATGATGCCGGCGCCGACCTGACGACGCGGCTGCAAGTGAGTAATGGTGTGCTGGCGGTCAGTCTGTCGGGTTTGGCCTCTATAGTGACCGGCGCAAACGGGTCAGCCGACTTAACTTTGCAGGGCAATGAAACTGATATCAATGCGACGCTGGCGACGCTGACCTATACCGGCGATGCTGATATTGTGGGTGTTGTTGCTGATACGCTGGTGGTCACAACTAACGATCAGGGTAATACCGGTAGCGGCGGTGCGTTGCAAGATACTGACAGCGTGCAAATTGACATTACCGCTGTCAATGATGCCCCGGTCAATACGGTTCCCGGAACACAGACTATTGCCGAAGAAACAATCGCCTCAATCAGCGGGATCAGTATTGCTGACGTGGATGATGGCGGCGCCGATCTGACGACGCGGCTGCAAGTGAGTAATGGCGTTCTGGCGGTCAGCCTGTCCGGTTTGGCTTCTATAGTGACTGGTGCAAACGGATCAGCCGACTTAACTTTGCAGGGCAATCAAACTGATATCAATGCGACGCTGGCGACACTGACCTATACCGGCGATGCGGATGTCGTCGGAGTGGCGGCTGATA
>JBOEGY010000016.1:0-1196 GCA_050633665.1 Burkholderiaceae bacterium
CCTTTAGTCGATGACTTTGGCAACAACGCCAGCACCAACCGTACGGCCCCCTTCACGAATCGCAAAGCGCAAACCCTGCTCCATCGCGATCGGAGCAATCAACGTGACTTCCATCTTCACGTTATCACCCGGCATCACCATCTCTGTGCCTTCGGGCAACTGCACCGCACCCGTCACATCCGTCGTTCGGAAGTAAAACTGCGGCCGGTAGTTATTGAAGAACGGCGTGTGACGGCCTCCCTCATCCTTACTCAGCACGTATATCTCACACTCGAACTTCGTGTGCGGCGTGATCGAACCCGGCTTACTCAACACCTGACCGCGCTCAACGTCTTCACGCTTGGTTCCGCGCAACAACACACCAACGTTGTCACCCGCCCGGCCTTCGTCCAGCAACTTGCGGAACATCTCAACACCCGTACACGTCGTCTTCACCGTGTCCTTGATGCCTACAATCTCCAACTCCTCGCCTACCTTAACAATGCCACGCTCAATCCGACCGGTCACAACCGTACCGCGACCCGAGATCGAGAACACATCCTCGATCGGCATCAGGAACGCACCGTCGATCGCACGCTCAGGCTCCGGAATGTAGCTGTCCAGCGCCGCTGCCAGCTCTACAATCGCCGGCTCGCCTATCGGGCTCGAATCGCCCTCCAGCGCCTTCAACGCACTGCCCTTCACGATCGGAATGTCATCGCCCGGGAACTCGTACTTCGACAGAAGCTCTCGCACTTCCATCTCCACCAGCTCCAGCAACTCCTCATCATCAACCATGTCGCACTTGTTCATGAACACCACGATGTACGGCACGCCAACCTGACGGGCAAGCAAAATGTGCTCGCGCGTCTGCGGCATCGGGCCGTCTGCCGAGCTCACCACCAGAATCGCGCCATCCATCTGCGCCGCTCCGGTAATCATGTTCTTCACGTAGTCAGCGTGACCCGGACAGTCAACGTGAGCATAGTGACGGTTCTCCGTCTCGTACTCTACGTGCGCCGTTGAAATCGTAATACCGCGCGCCTTCTCCTCCGGCGCCGCGTCAATCTGGTCATAACCGCGCGCTTCTCCGCCAAACTGGCGGGCCAACACCGTCGTGATTGCCGCCGTTAACGTCGTCTTGCCATGGTCAACGTGACCAATCGTGCCCACGTTCACGTGCGGCTTCGTGCGCTCGAACTTTCCTTTTGCCATTT
>JBOEGY010000017.1:0-457 GCA_050633665.1 Burkholderiaceae bacterium
CTTAACGAACGTCCATCTGAGAGCGCGTCGCTCATAAAGTCCATCGACCATATCTGATTGATCGCGGTGGCTGTGCCCAGTGCCAACGGCCTGTCGCGTTTGATTCTTCGCCGCGGCTTTATCCGAAGATTCAATTCCAGCTCCCGATAGATTCGGTAAACGCGCTTGTGATTGAAACGGTAGTGTTTGACGTTGCGCAGATACAAGAAACACAAACCGAACCCCCAGCGCTTGTTCGTTGTCGTCAGGCGCAAAAGCCAATCGGCAATCTCAGAATTTTCGCCTGAGCGCCGTGGCTGGTAGCGATAGCAAGTTTCGCTGACGCTATACGCCCGGCAGGCTTGCCGGACACTGATGCCGTGCTTGCGGACTGATTTGCAAGCCATCTCCTTGCGTGAAGATGGCTTCACAACTTTCCCTCGAGAGCCTCCCGCCTGAGCTCTGACATCAGGCGCTC